>NZ_CP082270.1:340000-4760000 GCF_028752115.1 Stenotrophomonas forensis
ATCCGGTGGTTCTGTATGGAAGGGCCATCGCTCAACGGATAAAAGGTACTCCGGGGATAACAGGCTGATACCGCCCAAGAGTTCATATCGACGGCGGTGTTTGGCACCTCGATGTCGGCTCATCACATCCTGGGGCTGTAGTCGGTCCCAAGGGTATGGCTGTTCGCCATTTAAAGTGGTACGCGAGCTGGGTTCAGAACGTCGTGAGACAGTTCGGTCCCTATCTGCCATGGGCGTTGGAGATTTGAGAGGGGCTGCTCCTAGTACGAGAGGACCGGAGTGGACGAACCTCTGGTGTTCCGGTTGTCACGCCAGTGGCATTGCCGGGTAGCTATGTTCGGAAGCGATAACCGCTGAAAGCATCTAAGCGGGAAGCGCGCCTCAAGATGAGATCTCCCGGGGCACAAGCCCCCTGAAGGAACCATGTAGACTACGTGGTTGATAGGTCAGGTGTGTAAGTACAGCAATGTATTGAGCTAACTGATACTAATGATCCGTGCGGCTTGACCATATAACCTCAAGTTGCCTTGGCTTTACGACAACGTCGTAAGAGCATCCAAGTGCACGCTACGTCACAAGAACTATGCGAGGCTGGCGCCTTGTCCCTAAGGGACGAGTGCGACTCTCCAAAAGCCTCCCTGGTGAAATTAGCGCTGTGGAACCACCCGATCCCATCCCGAACTCGGAAGTGAAACGCAGCTGCGCCGATGGTAGTGTGGCTCAAGCCATGCGAGAGTAGGTCATCGCCAGGGTTTACACCCAAAACCCCGCTGCTTGCGCAGCGGGGTTTTTCTTATTAAGTGAAGGCACTGCATTTTCCGGGTACCTTCCGCCCCACGGGCAAGATCGCGATGCTGGCGCTGCAAGCGCTGCTGCAACCGTCTCCCTGGTGAAATTAGCGCTGTGGAACCACCCGATCCCATCCCGAACTCGGAAGTGAAACGCAGCTGCGCCGATGGTAGTGTGGCTCAAGCCATGCGAGAGTAGGTCATCGCCAGGGTTTACACCCAAAACCCCGCTGCTTGCGCAGCGGGGTTTTTCTTTGTGCTCAGGAAATGTCGGTAGTGCCGGCCGCTGGCCGGCAGGCCCGTTGATGAAACCGCCGCGAACGGCGGCGCCAACCAAGGTTGGCACCCACCCATGGCGGAGCGCACAAAAAAAAAGCGGCACCCTTGTGGGCGCCGCTTTGCGCTCGACAATGTTCAGTCGAGCATCGCTCGACTCTACTTGGCCGGCGCCTTGTCCTTCATCATCGCGTCGCGGGCCGCCTTGAACGGGTTGCCCTCGTACCAGTTCGGCCAACGATCACCGCCGGCCAGTTCCTTGCCGACGCCGTACATCAACTGCAGGTCTTCGACGGTGCCGTCCAGCTTCCAGGTGGCCGCGTCGAACTCGTCCTTCGGGCCATGGTAGCGGTTGGCACCGTAGTCGGCGGCGGCCTTGCGGCCCGCCTCCACGCCGCCCTCGCGCAGGTCCTCGCCGCCATCGGCATACAGGGCCGGCACGCCGGCCTTGGCGAAGTTGAAGTGGTCCGAACGGAAGTAGAAGCCACTCTGCACCGAGGTCTCACCGTGCAGGGTGCGGTCCTGGGCGGCGGCCAGCGGCTTGAGGATGTCTTCCAGCTCCGAGCTGCCGAAACCGGTCACGGTCACGTCCTTGGCGCGGCCCGCCACCGACATCGCGTCGATGTTGATCACGCCGGCAATCTTGTCCAGCGGGAAGGTCGGGTGCGCGACGTAGTACTTCGAACCGAGCAGGCCCGACTCTTCCAGGGTCACGGCCAGGAACACCACCGAGCGCTCCGGCTTCGGCTGCTGGTGGGCCATCGCTTCGGCCACCTCGAGGATGCCGGCCACGCCGGTCGCGTTGTCGACCGCACCGTTGTAGATGTTGTCGCCGGTCTCACCCTCGTGCTTGCCCAGGTGGTCCCAGTGCGCCATGTACAGCACGGCCTCGTCGGCACGCTTGCTGCCCGGCAGCACGCCCACCACGTTGCGCGACTGCTTCTGCGCGATCCGGCTCTTCAGATCAACCGCCGCAGTAGCCTTCAGCGGCACCGGCTTGAAGCCGCGCTTGCTGGCGTCCTTGTAGGCCTGCGCCAGATCCAGGCCGGCACCGGCGAACAACGTCTTGGCGGCCTCCGCGCTCAGCCAGCCCTGCACCGGGATACGGGCTTCCGGATCATCCTTGGCGGGCAGGTCGTACTGCGGGCCGGCCCAGGAGTTCTTCACCACATCCCAGCCATAGGAGGCGCCCGCGGTGTCGTGCACGATCAGCGCGGCGGCGGCGCCCTTGCGTGCGGCCTCTTCGAACTTGTAGGTCCAGCGGCCGTAGTAGGTCATGCGCTTGCCGTCGAACAGCTTGTCGTCATCGACGTGGAAGCCGGGGTCGTTGACGAACATGACAACCGTCTTGCCCTTCCAGTCCTGGCCGGCGTAGTCGTTCCACTTCTGCTCCGGTGCATCGACGCCGTAGCCGACGAACACCAGGTCGCTGGCATCGACCTTCACCTCGGCTTGGCCGGTACGCGTGCCGACCACCATGTCGGTGCCGAACTTCAGCTCGGTGGTCTTGCCGCCCTGGGTGATCTTCAGCACGGTCGATTCGTCGGCCGTGGTTTCGGTCATCGGCACATCCTGGAACCAGCTGTCGCCGTTGCCGGGCTGCAGGCCGATGCGCTGCATCTGGTCGCGGATGTAGTTGACCGTCAGCTCTTCGCCCTTGCTGCCCGGGGCGCGGCCTTCGAACTCATCCGAGGCCAGGGTCTTGACCATCTCGGCAAAGTCGCCGGCATTGATGTCCGGCGAGAACGAATGGGCGGCGGGCTTGGCGGCCGCAGTGTCGGTGGCTGGCGCGGCGGCCGGCGTATCTTCGCCTTTGCAGGCACTGAGCGCGGCCGCGGCGGCCAGGCACAGGAGGAGTTTGCGGGGCATCGTCGATTCCTGGGTAACAAAGGGTGGCCGTACGTTGTGCACGACCGGTTGGGCGAGGATCACCGGACCGAACGGCGCGGTGGCTCAGTCCGCCGGGGCGGTTTCGGTGTCGAACGGGATCGGTTCGGCGCCGGTGACCGGCCCGATGCGGGCGCTGCGGTGCACGTACAGCACCACCTCGCGTTCGAACTGCAGGGGGCCATTGACCACGGCATTGGGGCCGATGATCACGCGCGGCTTGCGGCTGGCAGTCAGCGAGACGCTGAAATTGGGCTTGCGGACGTGCACACCGCCGTTGACCTGCGAGCCGATCCCCACGGTGATGTCACCGTTGACGGTCTCCACATCCTTGCCGACGCGGCTTTCGACCAGGCCGATGCCACCGTTCACGGTTTCAACGCCGCCTTCGATCTGGCTGCCACGGTCGCTGAAGATGCTGCCGTTGACCGTGCTGACGCTGCCATGCGCAATGACTTCGCGGCCCAGGCGCACGCCGCCGTTGACTGTCTCGATCTTGCCGGTGCGTGCGCGGTCGGCCACTTTCACCCCGCCGTTGACGGTATCGATACTGCTGGTTTCCGCGCCTTCGCCAACGCGGATACCGCCGTTGACCGTATCCAGCTTGCCGTAGCGCTGGCCGGGTTCGGCGCTGATGCTGCCGTTGACCTTGCTGATGTTGTCCTGGGCGCCGGCCGGGCCGGCCGCGAGCAGGACGCCCAACAGCAGCGGAATGGAAAGAGTTTTCATGGGGACCTCGATGGATGTGCGGCTGGCAGGCCGCGTGCGGAGATGTCACCATTCCCCGGTAGCCCCCGCAACTGCCTGAAGTCACTGGAAAGCCCTTGCGCGACAACGCCTTCCCATCACGCCGACATCACATCGCCGCTGCCCGCGGCGGGCGCTGCCTGCTGTTGGCGCTGGCGATCGCGCTGGCCCTGCCACTGCCCGCCGCGGCGCAGACCACCCGTGAGACCGAGCGCAAGCTGCAGAAGCTGCGCACCGAACTGAAAGGCGTGGCGCAGGAGCGTCGTCAAATCGAAGGCCAGCGCGGGCAGGCGTCACAGCAACTGCGCGAGGCCGACGAGAAGGTGGCCCGCAGCGGACGCGCGCTTGCGCAGACCGAGACCGCACTGCGTGAGCAGAGCCGTGCCCTGGCCGAAGCCGAGCAGCGCCGCAGCAGCCTGCAGAACAACCTGGCCCAGCAGCACCGCGAACTGGCCGGCCTGCTGCGCGCGGCCTATCAGCTGGGCAACCACGCACCGCTGAAGCTGCTGCTGTCGCAGGACACCGTGGCCGATGCCAACCGTGCCCTGGCCTATCACCGCTATCTGCAGCGCGAACGCGCGCAGCGCATCAGCACGCTGACCGCTGACCTGAAGGAACTGGAAGCCCTGCAAGCGCAGATCGCCGAACGCCAGCAGAAGCTGCAGGGCGCGCAGCGTGACCAGAAGCAGCAGGCGGCCACCCTGGCGGCCGATCGTCGTGATCGGGCGCAGACCGTGGCCTCGCTGGACGAACGCTTCAAGGACCAGCGCGAAAAGGAACAAGCGCTGGGCCAGGATGCAAAGGCGCTGGAAACGCTGCTGGCCAATCTGCGCGCCGCCGCAGCCCGCGCCGAAGCCGAGCGTCGTGCCGCCGCGCGCCGCGCCGCTGCCGAGAAAGCCGCCGCCGAGAAGGCCGCACGCCAGGCCAAGGCGGAAGGCCGCCCGCCACCGCCGACCAAGGTGCCGCCTGCGGTGGCCTCGGCGCCGGCACCGAAGGTGGGCGGACTGGGCTGGCCGTTGTCGGGCAATCTGCTGGCCCGCTACGGCGGCAAGCTGCCCGACGGGCGCACCAGCAGCGGCGTGCTGATCGGCGCGCCGGCCGGCAGCACCGTCACCGCCGTGGCCGATGGCACGGTGGTGTTCTCCGACTGGATGACCGGTTACGGCATGATCCTGATCGTCGACCACGGCAACGGCTACATGAGCCTGTACGCACACAACGACACCCTGCTGAAGGATGCCGGCGCACGGGTCAGCCGCGGCGATGCGGTGGCCAAGGTCGGCAATTCCGGCGGCCAGGGCGTCACCGCGTTGTACTTCGAGCTGCGCCGTGGCGGGCAGCCGGTCAATCCGGACAGCTGGCTGCAGCGGCGCTGAATCCGGCGCCGTCGCGTGACGGGCGGATTCAACGGGAATTTAGCTGTGCTTCGCGCATAATCGGCGCATGTGCCTTGGGCACGATGCCACCGTCGACAGGAGTGATCCATGCGCGCAGCCCGTACCGCCACCCTCTTGCTGGCCCTGTTGCCAGCGCTGTCCTGGGCGCAGCAGACCGCGCCCGCCCCGAGCCAGGAAACCAGTGGGCAGGCAGCGAACAGCGAGGAGGCGGTGACCTCGAAGGTGCCGCTGGAGGAAATCCGCCGTTTCGTGGCCGTGTACAACGCGGTGCGCGCCGCCTACGTCGATCCGGTGGACGACAAGAAGCTGATGCAGTCAGCGGTACGTGGCCTGCTGCTCGACCTCGATCCGCACAGCACCTACTTCAACAAGGAAGACGCGCAGGCCTTCGACGAGCAGGCCAACGGCGCTTACGAGGGTATCGGCGTGGAGCTGCAGCAGCAGCCGGACAACGCCAGCATGAAGGTGATTTCGCCGATCGACGACACGCCGGCAGCCAAGGCCGGCATCCTCGCCGGTGACCTGATCATCGCCATCGACGGCAAGCCGATCAGCGCGATCGACGCCAGCGAACCGCTGCGTGGCCCGGCCGGCAGCAAGGTGGTGCTGACCATCGTGCGCGACGGCAAGCCGAAGCCGTTCGACGTCAGCCTCACCCGCCAGACCATCCGCGTGACCAGCGTGCGCAGCCGCCTGCTGGAGCCGGGGTATGGCTACATCCGCCTGAGCACCTTCCAGGCCGATACCGGTTCGGACTTCCAGAAGCACGTGCAGCAGCTGCAGAAGCAGTCCGGTGGCCAGCTCAAGGGCCTGGTGCTGGACCTGCGCAGCAACCCGGGTGGCCTGCTGACCGCCGCGGTGCAGGTGGCCGATGATCTGCTCGACAAGGGCAACATCGTCAGCACCCGCGGCCGCATCAGCATCAGCGACGCACGGTTCGACGCGACCCCCGGCGACCTGCTGAAGGGCGCACCGGTGGTGGTGCTGGCCGACGCCGGTTCGGCCAGCGCCTCGGAAGTGCTGGCCGGCGCGCTGCGCGACAACAAGCGCGCCCGCGTGGTCGGCAGCCGCACCTTCGGCAAAGGTTCGGTGCAGACCGTGCTGCCGCTGGACAACGGGGATTCGGTGAAGCTGACCACCGCGCGCTATTACACGCCCAGCGGCAAGTCGATCCAGGCCACCGGCATCGTGCCGGACGTTGAATTGAAACCCGCTGCCACACCGGCCGAGGATGCACTGCCGGCCAGCCTCAGCGACTACAGCGAAGCGACCCTGCCGGGCCACCTGCGCGGCGACGATGAAGGCACCGAGGGCTACCACGCCGGTGCCGTGCTGCCGGGCGATGGCCCGATCAACGATGCGCTGGCCGAACTCAAGAACCCGGGTTCGGTGGCGGCACGCTTGAAGGCCGAAGCCGCCAAGGCGGAGGCGGCCAAGGCCGCGAAGGCCGCTGCGGCGAAGCCCGAAGCGAAGCCGGAGCAGAAAGTCGAACCGAAGGCGGACAGCACGCCGGAAGCCAAGCCCGCGCCGGTCCCGGCCAAGCCTTGATTCTGTAGAGTCGAGCCATGCTCGACTGATCTACGAGCGGGTGAGCGTGGAGCCGGCCAGCGGCCGGCACTACCCGGGGTCAGAATCCGTGGCGCTTGCGCAGCCGGCGCGCGATGGCCGCGCGCACGTAGACCCCGTACAGCAGGCCGAACACGAAGCCGCCGATGTGCGCCCACCAGGCCACCATGCCGAAGCTGGGGCCGATGTGCGCGAACACCACCTGCAGTGCGGCCCACACGCCGATCAGCAGGTAGGCCGGGGCGCGCACGAACTCCAGGAACAGGCCGAGCGGGATCACCACGCCCAGGCGGGCGCCGGGGAACAGGGCCAGGTAGGCGCCGATCAGCGCCGAGACCGCGCCGCTGGCGCCGATGATGATCTGGTCCGGGCTGCCCATGGTGTAGATCGCCACCAGGTTGGACACCGCGCCGCCGACCAGGAACAGCAGCAGCAACCGCCACGGCCCCAGCACGCGCTCGGCGGGCAGGCCGAAGATCAGCAGGAACACCAGGTTGCCCAGCAGGTGTGACCAGTCCGCGTGCAGGAACAGGGCGGTGAACAGGCGCAGCACGCTGCCGTCCTGCAGGGTCGCCCACCAGTCCAGCGGGTGGGTCAGCCCGGTGGACAGGGCGCCCCAGTCCAGCCAGAGGCTGCCGCGGGCATCGTCCGGGCGCGAGATCGACCACAGGAACGCCAGCCACAATGCCGCAAACAGCACGGGCGTGGCCCAGCGCAGGGCCGCCTTCTTGCGCGACGGGAGGGAGACGAACATGGCATTAGCCTAGCGTGCGGGCGCTTGTGGCGGGGATGGTCCTGTTCAGCTTTTGAGACGAAAAAACCGCCGGCGCTGTTATTGTTTCATTAACAGCTCTGGGTAATACTCGCATACGGCGTCGTATGTCGGGAGGGGAATCCGGCGCGCTCCGAAGGGCCCCAGGGCCGGCCGGGCGCAGGCGCACTCAGAGCACCATCACCGCTTACCGGAGAGAGAACTACGATGCAAACCGCTTCCACCATTGCCCGTTTGACCCTGCTGGCCGTCGGCGTTGCCGGTGCGCTGGCCGCCGCCGATGCCAACGCCGCCGCCTTCCAGTTGAAGGAAAACAGTGCCAAGGGCCTCGGCCGTGCGTTCGCCGGCTCCGGCAGCGCCGAGGGCGACGCCTCCATCATCGCCGTCAACCCGGCCGGCATGCGTCAGCTGGACGGCACCCTGATCCAGGGTGACCTGAGCGCCATCAGCTTCAAGGCCGAGTTCAAGGGCCAGGGTCGCAAGCCGACCGGCGCCGCGCAGACCGGCGGTGACGGCGGCGACGCTGGCATGATCGCCCCGGTTCCGGCCGCGTACTTCCACATGCCGATCGGCGAGAAGGCCCACTTCGGTGTGTCGCTGACTGCTCCGTTTGGTTTCAAGACCGAGTACGACAATGGTTGGGTGGGTCGCTACAGCGGCCTGAAGACCGACCTGAAGGCCATCGATCTTGGCTTTGCCGCATCCTATGACGTCAACCCGTACGTCTCGTTCGGCGCGTCGGTGTTCGTTGAACACCTGACCATCGAGCTCAGCAACAACATCGACTTCGGTACTGCGTTGGCCCAGGCCCGCGTGCCGGGCTACGCCCCGGGCAGCGCCGATGGCAAGCTGACCGTTGAAGGTGACAACAATGCCGTGGGCTGGACGGTCGGTGGCCTGTTCTCGATCGATGAGAACACCCACATCGGCCTGAGCTATCGCTCCAAGGTCACGCACAAGATCACCGGCGGCGATGCCACCTTCCTGATGCCGAATGACAATGGCCGCACCGCGACCATCCTGGGTCAGACCCAGCCGGGCCAGTTCGTCAGCACCAGTGGCAAGGCAACCGTGAAGCTGCCGGCGTCGGCGACCCTGAGCGTGACGCACAAGGTCAACGATCGCTGGACCGTGATGGGTGACGTCACCCGCACCGCTTGGTCGACCGCATTCGACTCTGTCACCATCGACTATGCTTCGGCCCAGAAGGACTCTGTGCTGGACTTCGGCTATCGCGATACCACCTTCGTGTCGCTGGGTGCGGACTACAAGCTGAGCGATACCGTCACCCTGCGCGGTGGTGTCGCGCTGGACCAGACCCCGACCACCGACGCTCATCGTGACGTCCGCGTGCCGGATACCAGCCGCAAGTGGCTGTCGCTGGGCGTGGGCTGGACCCCGTCGGCGAACACCGAATACAACTTCGGCTACACCCACCTGTTCACCAGCGACCCGAACGTGAACATCCAGCCGACCACCAACAATCAGGGCAACTCGCTGGCTGGCAAGTACAAGGTCCGTGGCGACGTGCTGGCTGCTTCGTTCCAGTACAAGTTCTGATCCAGGCGTTCGCCTGAAGCAGGACACGGAGGGCCCCGCGCAAGCGGGGCCTTTCCTTTTTCATGGCGTGCCCTCCCTGCAGGGCGCGGATCCATGACAATAGGGCGATGAACCTGTCCGACCCGAACTTCCAGCTGGAGCTGGCTGCCAACATCGCCGTCGCCGGCTCGATCCTGCTGGCCGGCCGCAACAACGTGCACACCTGGTGGCTGGGCATCGTCGGCTGTGCACTGTTCGCAGCAGTGTTCGAACGCTCGCATCTGTACGCGGACATGGTGCTGCAGTTCTTCTTCATCGCCATCAGCGTGCTGGGCTGGTGGCAGTGGCTGCGTGGCGACCATGGTTCGCCGCTGCCGATCACCGCGCTGCGCCCGCGTGCGTGGGCCTGGCTGGCGCCGTTGGCGGTGGTGGCCACCTTCGGTTATGGCTGGATGTTGACCCGCCTGACCAACGCCTACGCGCCGTACATCGATTCGGCGGTGCTGGTGCTGAGCGTGATCGCGCAGATCCTGATGATGCGGCGCAAGCTGGAATCGTGGTGGGTGTGGCTGCTGGTGAACACCGTGGCGGTGCCGCTGTACTACAGCCGTGGCCTGCACCTGACCTCGATCCTGTATGTCGGCTTCTGGATCAACGCGCTGGTGGCGCTGCGCCATTGGCGCAACCTGATGCGCGAGGAAGCACGTTGAGCAACAAAAAACCCCGCTTTCGCGGGGTTTTTCGTTTTACTGCATCAACCGGGCGATCAGTCGCCCAGGGTCAGCAGCGAGGCGTTGCCGCCCGCGGCGGTGGTGTTCACCGTCACCGTCTTCTCGGTGGCGAAGCGCAGCAGGTAGTGCGGGCCACCGGCCTTCGGGCCGGTGCCGGACAGGCCCTGGCCGCCGAACGGCTGCACGCCGACCACCGCACCGATCTGGTTGCGGTTGACGTAGACGTTGCCGACGTGGACACCGTTGCTGATGCGATCAACGGTTTCGTCGATGCGCGAATGCACGCCCAGGGTCAGGCCGTAGCCGGTGGCGTTGATCTGATCGATCACCGCGTCGAGCTGGTCGCCCTTCCAGCGGATCACGTGCAGCACCGGCCCGAAGATTTCCTTGTGCAGCTGGCCCAGGTCCTTCAGCTCATACGCGCGCGGTGCGAAGAAGGTGCCATTGACGGCTTCTGCGGACAGCTCGGCGGCGGCGATCAGGCGTGCTTCGCGGTCCATGCGCACGGCGTGGTCCTGCAGGATCTTCAGTGCATCGGCGTCGATCACCGGGCCGACGTCGGTGGACAGCAGGCCCGGGTTGCCGACCTTCAGTTCCTTCATCGCACCGGCCAGCATGGTCATCACCTTGTCGGCGATGTCGTCCTGCACGAACAGCACGCGCGCGGCCGAGCAACGCTGGCCGGCGGAGGTGAAGGCCGAACCGATGGCGTCCTTGACCAGCTGTTCCGGCAGCGCCGAGGAGTCGGCGATGAAGGCGTTCTGGCCACCGGTCTCGGCGATCAGCACGCCGATGGCGGCGTCACGGGCGGCCATCGCGCGGTTGATCGCACGGGCGGTGTCGGTGGAGCCGGTGAAGGCCACGCCGGCCACGCGCGGGTCGGCGGTCAGCGCGGCACCGACGGTGGCACCGTCGCCCGGCAGGAACTGCACCACCTCGGCCGGCACGCCGGCGTCGTGCAGCAGCTTCACTGCGTAGTAGCCGATCAGGTTGGTCTGTTCGGCCGGCTTGGCGATGACGCTGTTGCCGGCGGCCAGAGCGGCAGCGACCTGGCCCAGGAAGATCGCCAGCGGGAAGTTCCACGGGCTGATGCAGACGAACACGCCACGGCCGTGCAGCTGCAGCTCGTTGGATTCACCGGTCGGGCTCGGCAGCTTCTCGGCGTGGCTGAACTGCTCGCGCGCCTGCTTGGCGTAGTAACGCAGGAAGTCCACCGCTTCGCGCACTTCGGCGATGCTGTCGGGCAGGCTCTTGCCGGCTTCCTTCACGCACAGCGCCATGAACTCCGGCATGCGCGCTTCCAGCTGGTCGGCGGCGTGCTCGAGGATGGCGGCGCGGCTGGCGGCCGGGGTGCGGTTCCAGGCCGGCTGCGCGGCCACGGCGTTGGCGAGGGCCTTCTGCACGGTGGCGGCATCGGCGGCCAGCCACTGGCCGACCACTTCGCGGGTGTCGGCCGGGTTGGTCACCGGCAGCGCGGCGCCGGCCGGGTTCGCACCCGGTACCAGCGGGGCGGCCTGCCAGGGCTTCACGGCCGCGTTGATCTGCTCGGCCAGGGCGCGCAGTTCGTTGTCGTTGGCGAGGTTGGCGCCCATGGAGTTCTTCCTGTCGTGGTTCTGGCTGCGCAGCAGGTCAACCGGCAGCGGGATCTTCGGGTGGGGGATCGAGGCGAACGAGGCGACCATCTCGACCGGATCGCGGATCAGGTCGGCGATCGGCACGCGTTCGTCAGTGATGCGGTTGACGAAGCTGGAGTTGGCGCCGTTTTCCAGCAGGCGGCGCACCAGGTACGGCAGCAGGTCTTCATGCGAACCGACCGGCGCATACACGCGGCAGGGAAGGCCGAGGCGGTCGGCCGGCACCACTTCGGCGTACAGGTCGTCGCCCATGCCGTGCAGCTTCTGGTGCTCGTACACGCCACCGTTGGCGATGCTGCGCACCGCGGCGATGGTGTGCGCGTTGTGCGTGGCGAACATCGGGTAGATCGCGTCGGCATGGGTGAACAGGCGCTTGGCGCAGGCCAGGTAGGACACGTCGGTGTTCTGCTTGCGGGTGAACACCGGGTAGCCCGGGTAGCCTTCGATCTGCGCGCGCTTGATCTCGGCATCCCAGTAGGCGCCCTTGACCAGGCGCACCTGCAGGCGACGACCGGCGCGGCGCGCCATGTCGGCCAGGTGGTCGATCGTGTACGGCGTGCGCTTCTGGTAGGCCTGCACGACCACGCCGAAGCCATCCCAGCCGGCCAGCGAGGCATCGCCGAACACCTGTTCGATGATGTCCAGCGACAGTTCCAGGCGGTCGGATTCTTCGGCGTCGACGGTGCAGCCGATGCCGTAGCTCTTGGCCAGCTGCGCCAGTTCCAGCACGCCCGGCACCAGGTCCTTCAGCACGCGCTCGCGCTTGGCGTGCTCGTAGCGCGGGTACAGCGCCGACAGCTTGATCGAGATGCCCGGGGCGTTGTTGACGTCACCGTCCGGACGGCCGCCGCGTGCCTTGTGATCGCCGCCGATGGCGTGGATCGCACGACGGTAGTCTTCCAGGTAGCGCAGCGCGTCCTTCATGGTCAGCGCGCCTTCGCCCAGCATGTCGAAGGAGTAGCGGTAGTCTGCGTTGTCACCCTTGTGCGAACGCGACAGCGCTTCGCTGATCGTGCGGCCCATGACGAACTGGTGGCCCATGATCTTCATCGCCTGGCGCACGGCCAGGCGCACCACCGGCTCACCGACGCGGCCGACCAAGCGCTTGAACGCGCTGGGCGCGTCGGCGCGGGTGGCGTCGTTCATCTGCACCAGCTTGCCGGTCAGCATCAGGCCCCAGGTGGAGGCGTTGACCAGCACCGAGTCGCTGCCGCCCAGGTGCTTTTCCCAGTCGGCGTCGGCCAGCTTGTCGCGGATCAGCTTGTCGGCGGTGTCCTGGTCCGGAATGCGCAGCAGCGCCTCGGCCACGCACATCAGCAGCACGCCTTCCTCGCTGCCCAGGTCGTACTGGCGCATGAAGGCTTCGATCGCGCCCTGGTCCTTGGCGCGCACGCGCACCCGGCCGACCAGATCGGCGGCCAGGGCCTGCACCCTGGCCTGCTCCTCGGCGGGCAGGCGGGCCTGCGCCAGAAGATCGCGCACGTGGCTGGCCTCGTCCTTCAACCAGGCATCGGTGATGGCCTGGCGGAACGGGTTGGGGGACGCCGGCAGTTCCGGCGACAGCAGCGCGCCGGGACGCGGGGCGTCGCTGGCGGCAGGGGAGGAGGAGGGTGCGTTCATGCCGGTCCGGCCAGTGGAAAACTTGGCGATTTTAATCATTTTTCCGGGTTCCGGAAGTGCCCCGCAGCTCCCTTCGTGAAGTGCTGATAGCCCCTAGCTGCGGTGGATTCAGCGTGTTCAGCAGGCTCGGCAATATTTGTGCTGAATTCGTCATTCGGGCCGCCGACCTCATGCTGTGTTGCAGCATGGGAAAAAGTGTGAATGCACCCTTGCTACCGGCGAGAGGGCGGGGCTACCATCGAGACGTTTCCCGCGGCAGGAACGCGGTTGCGACATGATCGAGGTGCTTCCAGCTCCGGATGGGTCAGGTACGCAGCTGCGGCTGCGTCCCCCACGGGCGCTCGATGCCCGGCAGTTCGTCCTGTTGTTCACCGTGTTGTCGGGTGCGATGTGGCTGGTGTCCGCCCTCGGGTGGTTGGCCGGCAATGCATTCGCCCCCCTGTTCGCGCTGCTGTACAGCCTGGTGCTGGCGGCGGCGCTGCGTGCCTTGTGGCGCAGCGGAGAACGGCAGGAGGAGATCCGGGTAGTGCCGGCGTACGTGGAGGTCATCCCCGTACCCGGTGGATCGCCGGTGTTCCGGGCCCACCCCCACTGGGTGCGCCTGCTCACCGACGATGAGAGGGTCCGGCTGGCATCCAGCGGCCGGCAGGTGGAGGTGGGGAGTTTCCTCGCGCCGGCCGAACGTCAGACGCTTGCAGAGACACTTGAAAGCTTGCTCGCCGCCAGCGGTGGCGGCAACCGACGACGCTAAGGGTCTAGGCAATGAAGCAAAGCAGCAGGTGGGGCACGAAGTGCGTTGCAGCGGTCGCCGCCACGGTGGCCGGGGGACTGGTTCCGGCATTGGCATGGGCCCAGGCGGCCGATCCCAAGCCGTGGCAGCTGAACATGGGCAAGGGGGTGACCCAGACCTCGCGCCTGGCCTGGGAGTCGAACAACCTGTCGTTGATCATCTGTACGGTGATCGGCGTCATCGTGTTCGGTGCGATGGCCTACGCCATCTTCAAGTTCCGCAAATCCAAGGGCGCGGTCGCCGCCACCTTCAGCCACAACACCAAGGCCGAGGTGATCTGGACGGTGATCCCGGTGATCATCCTGATCGTGATGGCATGGCCGGCCACGGCCAACCTGATCAAGATGTACGACACCCGCGATGCCGAGATGACGGTGAAGGTCACCGGCTACCAGTGGATGTGGAAGTACGAATACCTCGGCGAGAACGTCACCTTCACCAGCCGCCTGGACCGTGAGTCCGACCGCGTGCGGCAGAGCGGCATCGTGCCGACCCGCGAGAGCCACCCGCACTACCTGCTGGACGTGGACAACCGGCTGGTGCTGCCGGTGGATACCAAGGTGCGCTTCGTCATCACCTCCGATGACGTGATCCATGCCTGGTGGGTGCCGGCGCTGGGCTGGAAGCAGGACGCCATCCCCGGCTTCATCAACGAGGCCTGGACCAGCATCGAGCAGCCCGGCGTGTACCGCGGCCAGTGCGCCGAGCTGTGCGGCAAGGACCATGGCTTCATGCCGATCGTGGTCGAGGCGGTGTCCAAGGAAGACTTCAAGCAGTGGCTGGCGCAGCGCAAGCCGGCGCCACCGGCCGCGCCTGCAACGCCTGCGGCACCGGCAGAACCCGCGGCGCCGGCCGGTGAGGCGCCTGCCGCCCCCGCTGCGGCGGACGCCGCCAGCGCCCCTGCCACCGCAGCCAGCGGCGCGTGATGTAAAGCCCGCGGCCGCCTGCGGCTGCGGTGACAACCGATTCTGAGAGGTGTTTTGCAATGGCGCACTCGGCAGTTGGGCACGACGATCACCATCACCAGCAGAGTTTCTTCGAGCGTTGGTTCTTCTCGACCAACCACAAGGACATCGGCACGCTGTACCTGGGCTTCAGCTTCATCATGTTCATCATCGGTGCGGCGATGAGCGTGGTGATCCGCGCCGAGCTGGCGCAGCCGGGCCTGCAGTTCGTCAAGCCCGAGTTCTTCAACCAGATGACCACCGTGCATGCGCTGGTGATGATCTTCGGCGGCGTGATGCCGGCCTTTGTCGGCCTGGCCAACTGGATGATCCCGTTGCAGATCGGTGCGCCGGACATGGCGCTGCCGCGCATGAACAACTGGTCGTTCTGGCTGCTGCCGGTGGCCTTCAGCCTGCTGCTGCTGACCCTGTTCCTGCCCGGTGGCGCGCCGGCCGGTGGCTGGACGCTGTACCCGCCGCTGTCGCTGCAGGGTGGCTACAACGTGGCCTTCAGCGTGTTCGCGATCCACGTGGCCGGTATCAGTTCGATCATGGGCGCGATCAACATCATCGCCACCGTGCTGAACATGCGCGCGCCGGGCATCGACCTGCTGAAGATGCCGATCTTCTGTTGGGCCTGGCTGATCACCGCGTTCCTGCTGATCGCGGTGATGCCGGTACTGGCCGGTGCGGTGACCATGCTGTTGACCGACAAGTTCTTCGGTACCAGCTTCTTCAATGCCGCCGGTGGCGGTGACCCGGTGATGTACCAGCACATCTTCTGGTTCTTCGGGCACCCCGAGGTCTACATCATGATCCTGCCCGCCTTCGGCGTGGTCAGCGAGATCATCCCGACCTTCAGCCGCAAGCCGCTGTTCGGCTACCAGGCGATGGTATACGCCACCGCCGCGATCGCGTTCCTGTCGTTCATCGTCTGGGCCCACCACATGTTCACTGTGGGCATGCCGCTGGGCGGCGAGATCTACTTCATGTTCGCCACCATGCTGATCTCGATCCCGACCGGCGTGAAGGTGTTCAACTGGGTCAGCACCATGTGGCGTGGCTCGCTGACGTTCGAGGCGCCGATGCTGTGGTCGGTGGCCTTCGTCATCCTGTTCACCATCGGCGGCTTCTCCGGCCTGATGCTGGCCATCGTGGCGGCGGACTTCCAGTACCACGACACCTACTTCGTGGTCGCGCACTTCCACTACGTGCTGGTGACCGGCGCGGTGTTCGCGCTGATCGCCGCGGTGTACTACTGGTGGCCGAAGTGGACCGGGCGCATGTACAGCGAGAAGTGGGCCAAGGTGCACTTCTGGTGGTCGATCGTGTTCGTCAACCTGCTGTTCTTCCCGCAGCACTTCCTCGGCCTGGCCGGCATGCCGCGCCGCATTCCCGACTACAGCGTGGCCTTCGCCGACTGGAACCTGATCAGCTCGATCGGTGCGTTCGGCATGTTCGTCACCCCGTTCATGATGGCGGCGATCCTGCTGTCCTCGCTGCGCAACGGTGAAAAGGCCGAGGCGCGCAGCTGGGAAGGTGCGCGTGGCCTGGAATGGACGCTGCCGTCGCCGGCACCGGCGCACACCTTCACCACACCGCCGACCATCCGCCCGGGCGACCTGGCGCATGACGACATCACGCATTGAGGTGGGTCATGCATAACGAGAGCCCGCTTCCGATCGGTAGAGTCGAGCAAGGCTCGGCTGATGCCTTGGGTAGAGTCGAGCCATGCTCGACTGACGAAAAGCAGCCGAGCATGGCTCGGCTCTACAACAGCGAAGAGCAGCCGACCAGCGGTCGGCTCTACCAGAGCGGAAGCGTCGAACAGCAGCGCCAGCGTGCCAAGCGTACCGCTGCCTGGGTCGGCGCCATCGCCGTGCTGGTCTACGTCGGCTTCATCCTCAGCGGGGTGATCGGCCGATGAGCGACGCACCGGCCAGCACCCCGTCACGCAGCGCCGGGCTGCCGCGCCTGATCGGCGTGGCGGTAGCGGTGTTCCTGCTGACGTTCTCGCTGGTGCCGTTGTACCGCATCGCCTGCGAGAAGGTGTTCGGCGTGCGCCTGGAGCGTGGCCCCGGCAGCGAGGCCAGCGCGGGCGCGGTGGCCGGCAAGCGTACCGTGCGCGTCGAGTTCGATGGCGGCGTCAATTCGCGCCTGCCATGGTCGTTCCATCCCGAGCAGCTGACCATGGACGTGGTGCCCGGCGAGCTCAACGAAGCGCTGTACTTTGCCCGCAACGACAGCACGCAGGCCGTGGTGGGAAGTGCCGTGCCTTCGGTGGCACCGGCGCGCGCGTCGGGATTCTTCAGCAAGACCGAGTGCTTCTGCTTCACCGCGCAGACGCTGCAGGCCGGCGAGAAGCGCGACATGCCGGTACGTTTCATCGTCGATCCGGACCTGCCGCCGGAGATCAGGACGATCACCTTGTCCTACACCTTCTACCGCAACGACGCGTTGTCCGATCGGCTGGCCCCGGCCGCCACTTCGGAAGGCGCGCACGCCGCACCCTGACCCGGATACCGACATGGCCCAGACACCGACCGACGCCAACGTGTACTTCGTCCCGGCCCAGAGCAAATGGCCGTTCGTGGGCTCCATCGCGATGATGGTGACCATGGTCGGCGTGGCCAGCTGGCTCAACGATGCCAGCTGGGGACGCTGGACGTTCTACATCGGCATCGCGATGCTGGTGCTGACCCTGTTCTGGTGGTTCAGCGACGTGGTGCGCGAATCGCAGGCCGGCAACTACAACCGCCAGGTCGACGGCTCGTTCCGGATGGGCATGGTCTGGTTCATCTTCTCCGAAGTGATGTTCTTCGGCGCCTTCTTCGGCGCGCTGTTCTACACCCGCAATCTCGGCCTGTCGTGGCTGAGCGGCGAAGGCCGCGGGGTGATGACCAACGAGCTGCTCTGGCAGGGCTATTCCGCTGGATGGCCGACCAATGGTCCTGCGGCGATCGGTGGTGCGTTCCAGACCATCCCGGCCTGGGGCCTGCCGCTGATCAACACGCTGATCCTGCTCACTTCCGGCGTGACCCTGACCATCGCCCATCACGCACTGAAGGCCGGCAACCGCCGCCAGCTGCTGATCTGGCTGGGCCTGACCGTTGTGCTCGGTCTCGGCTTCCTGACCCTGCAGGCAGAGGAATACATCCACGCCTACAAGGAACTGAACCTGACGCTGGGCTCGGGCATCTACGGGTCGACGTTCTTCATGCTGACCGGCTTCCACGGCGCGCACGTGCTGCTGGGCACGATCATGCTGATCGTGATGTGGCTGCGTTCGGCCAAGGGCCACTTCACCCGCGACAACCATTTCGGTTTCGAAGCCGCCGCGTGGTACTGGCACTTCGTCGACGTGGTGTGGCTGATGCTGTTCCTGTTCGTCTACGTGCTCTGACCACGCGCGGATCGGTGGGGTCAGCCACCGATGCCGTGCGGTTTGATCCAGCCCATGTAGATGCTCACGATCACCAGTACGATCAAGGCCACCGACACCGCGATGCGGCGGGTCAGTGCGTTGACCGTGCGCTTGGTCTGGCCGCGGTCGACCAGCAGGTAATACAGGCCGGCGCCCAGATTCCAGACGATGACGATCAGAAACGCGATTACCAGCAGGGTCTTCAGCGAATCACTCATGCGCGGCTCGAGGGCAGGGTGGATGCGCCTATCTGACCGCGTTTGCGCGGACTTGTCATGATGCGCCAGCACACGCGCGTGATCGGATGGCTGCTGGCGGTGCTGGCGATGGCCGGTTTCAGCGCATTGGGACTGTGGCAGCTGCAGCGCATGCATGCCAAACAGGCAATGTTGGATGCGCAGGGTCCAGCAGTGGCACAGGCGTTGCCATTGGCGCAGGCACTCGCGGCGCCCGGTGCGCTGCACGGCGTGGCCGACCACGGCCGCTTCCTGCCCGGCGTGGTGCTGCTGGACAACCAGACCCGGCATGGCCGCGCCGGAGTGAAGATCTATCGCCCGTTCCGCAGTGACGACGGCAGTGTGCTGCTGGTGGATCTCGGTTGGCGCGCGTTGCCACCGGATCGCAGCTTGCCGGATCTGCCTGCACCGCCTTCGCCGGTAGCCGTGCGTGGCTTGCTGGCGCCGCCGCCGTCGGCGGGGTTGGCGTTGGGGCCGGCGTTCTCCGCGACGGGTGAGGCCGGGCGCTGGCTGGCCAGCCGGCTGCCCGCCGAAGGCCTGGCCCGCGCGCTGGGGCTGCAGGCGCTACCCGACCGCGTGCTGCGCCTGGACCCGGCGCTGCCATTCGGCGATGAGCGCGACCTGGACCTGCTGCCGAACACGCTGCCGCCGCAGCGCCACCTGGGCTACGCCGTGCAGTGGTTCGGGCTGGCCCTGACCGTGCTGGTGGTCGCGCTGGTGCTGGAGCGGCGCAGGAGACGCCCCATCGCCCGGTAGTGCCGGCCGCTGGCCGGCATCCCCCGGAATCCTGGATGTCGGCCAGCGGCCGGATCTACCGGGGTACCGCACCCGCATCCCTTTCCCAACCGTGAGAAAATGCCCCGCATGAACACTGCTACGTCCCCGCAGGCGCGCGGCTCCGGCCGCCGGACCCTGGTACTGCTGTTTGCCGTGTTCTTCGGGGCGGTGGCGCTGGCCGCCGTGCTGCGTTTCTCGGGCTGGCAGCCGACCGGGCACCGCAATGCCGGCCAGCTGCTGAAGCCACCGGTGGACCTGCGCCAGCAGGCGCCGACCCTGGCCAGCGGCCAGCCTTACCCATGGAATCCCGAGGCCCGTACCTGGCGCCTGCTGGTGGCCCCGGCCGGCGCCTGCGATGCACAGTGCGTCACTTTGTCGCAGGGGCTGGGCAAGGTGTGGCAGCTGTTCGGCCATAACGCCGATAATGTCGAGATCCTGTGGCTGGGTACGCCACCGGCGTCGATCGCCTCGCTGCCCGCGCTGCGGCCGCTGGCTCCGTCGCCAGCCCTGCGCGCGGCGTTGCCGGGCGTCGATGATCCGGCGGGACTGCCGGTCTACGTGATCGATCCGAACGGCTTCGTGATCATGCGCCATGCCCCGGGTTCCGACCTCGGTGGCCTGCGCAAGGACATGGCCACGTTGCTGAAACTGAAGTGAGTCCCGTTTGATGAGCCTTTCCGCGCGTCCGGCGCTGCACCGCAATTTCCACCGCCTGGCGTGGTTCGCCATGATCATGACCGCGAGCACGATCATGTTCGGCGCCTTCGTTCGCCTGTCCGATGCCGGCCTGAGCTGCCCGGACTGGCCGACCTGCTACGGACAGGCCACCTGGCCGCAGCACGTGGAAGAGACCATCGGCCACCCGGCGGCGGAGATCCGCCCGCTGGAGACCCACAAGGCCTGGCGTGAACAGGTGCATCGCTTCCTGGCCGGTGCGCTGGGCATCGAGATCCTGACCCTGGCCCTGCTGGCCACGCGCAAGCGCCGCTTCGGAAGCACGGCGGTGGTGACCGCCTGCGTACTGGTGGCCGCCGGCATACCGCTGTACATGATGGGCTGGCATGGCACCGCCAGCATCCTGGCGCTGATCGGCGAGGCGATCCTGCTGATCGCCGCGCTGCGCTGGAGCAACATCGACCTGGCGCGCGCTGCACTGCTGACCCTGGCGGTGGTGATCTTCCAGGCCCTGCTGGGCATGTGGACGGTAACCCTGCTGCTCAAGCCCATCGTGGTGATGGGCCACCTGCTGGGCGGCATGCTGATGTTCGGCCTGCTGGTGTGGATGGCCTGGCGCGCGACGCACATGCCGATCACCCTGGCCGAAGCGCCGAAGCTGAAGTGGCTGCTGCGCATCGGCGTGGCCGTGCTGGTCACCCAGATCGCACTGGGTGGCTGGGTCAGCGCCAACTATGCCGCACTTGCATGCGGCGGCGGCAGCGCCTCGCTGGACAACTTCCCGCGTTGCGCCAACCAATGGTGGCCGCAGCACAACTTCGTCGAAGGCTTCACCCTGTGGCGTGGCATCGGCGTGGACTACGAAGGCGGCGTGCTGGACGGCGCGTCGCGCATCGCCATCCAGATGGCGCACCGCATGTTCGCGGTGGTGGTGGCCGTCTACCTGCTGTGGCTGGGCGTGCGCCTGTTCCGGTTGCCGAGCATGCGTGGCTGGGCCAGCGCGCTGATCGCGCTGCTGGTGCTGCAGGTCACCCTCGGCATCCTCAATGTAAAGCTGGCGCTGCCGCTGGAAGTGGCGGTGGCCCACAACGGCGTGGCCGTTGCCCTGTTGTTCGTGCTGGTCAGCCTGCTGGCCCGCCTGCGTGCCCCGGACTGATTCCATGTTTTCCAATTACCGCCAGTACTGGGACCTGACCAAGCCCAAGGTCGTCGCCCTGATCGTCTTCACCGCGTTGGTCGGCATGGTCCTGGCCATCCCCGGCGTGCCCAGCTGGGAGCAGGTGCGCGCCGGCCTGCTCGGCTTCCTCGGCATCTGGCTGGCGGCCTCGGCGGCCGCAGCGATCAACCAGCTGCTGGACGCGCACATCGATGCGCAGATGGCGCGCACTTCGTGGCGCCCGCTGGTGGTGGGCAAGGTCAAGCCGTGGCAGGTGCTGGTGTTTGCCGGCGTGCTGATCGTGCTGTCGATGGCCATCCTGGTGCTGTGGGTGAACCTGATCACCGCGGTGCTGACCTTTGCCTCGCTGATCGGCTACGCGGTGATCTACACCGTGTACCTCAAGCGTGCGACCTCGCAGAACATCGTGATCGGTGGCCTGGCCGGCGCGATGCCGCCGATGCTGGGCTGGGCGGCGGTGACCGGCATGCAGGGCTCGTCGGACTGGGCGTATTCGTCGCTGCTGGTGCTGATCATCTTCATCTGGACGCCGCCGCACTTCTGGGCGCTGGCGATCTTCCGCCGCGAGGACTACGCCAAGGCCGAGATCCCGATGCTGCCGGTGACCCACGGCGTGGTGCACACCCGCAAGCAGATCATGGCCTACTCGGTGGTGCTGGCGCTGGTCTGCCTGCTGCCGTACCTGGTGGGCATGAGCGGTGCGTTCTACCTGGGCGGCGCGATCGTGCTCAACGCCGTGTTCCTCTGGTACGCCTGGCGCATGCTGGACCCGCCGGACGAGCTGTTCTCGATGAAGATGTTCCATTACTCCATCGTGTACCTGATGGCGCTGTTCGCCTTCCTGCTGGTCGATCACTGGATCCTGCCCTGGCTGTAAGGGGCTGCCCTTTGTAGAGTCGAGCCATGCTCGACTCAGGCCCGATCTGAGGGCGGCAGCACCCACGCATGGCGTGGATCACCTTGAACCGCGGTTGCTGCGTCGCCATTGCTGTTCCTGACCCCAAGGAAAGGAACGAGCAGGGATGCATTCGATCTTCCGCTGGACCGCTGCGCTGCTGCTGGCGTTGGGCATGGCCCTCAGTGCGCATGCCGACGACACCGCTGCGCAGATCCGCCAGCACGCCGGTGACCACCGCCTGCTGGTACTGGGCGAGTTCCACGGCACCCGCGAGACACCGCTCCTGGTGCGCCCGTTGGTGGACGACTACAGTCGTAACGGCCCGATCCTGCTGGCACTGGAACTGCCGCGCGGCGAAAACCCCACGCTGCGTGATTACCTGGCTTCCGATGGCGGGGCCGCAGCACGCCAGCGCCTGCACGGCCGCGCGTTCTGGACCGTGCGCGACGACCAGCACGATGGTCGTCGCAGCCGCGACATGCTGGCGATGATCGAAGGCCTGCGCGCGCTGAAAGCGCAGGGGCGCGCGATCGAGGTGGTCGGCTACGACGTCAATCACAGTGACGGCGGCAGCCAGGCCCGCGATGACCGCATGGCCGCCGAACTGCGACGCCTGTACCGGCGCTTGCCTGAAGGCGCACGCATGGTCGTGCTGACCGGCAACGTGCACGCCATGCTGCAGCGCCCGGCCGATGCCCCGCCGGAGATGCAGACCCAGCCGATGGCATCGGCACTGCGCGACCTGGATATCTACAGCGTGCGGCTGGAAGCGTTGCGCGGTCACTTCTGGGGATGCATGGATCGCTGCAAGGCACTGGCCCTGCTCGAACGGCCAGCGCGTGCGCCGGAGGTCAACACCCATGCCGGCCGCGAGTACGACCTGTGGGTGTGGATGCAGCAGCTGAGCGTTGGCACGCTGCTGGAACCGTGATGGATACCAGTAGATCCACGCCATGCGTGGATGGTAGCCCGCGGAACCCGGTGCATTCAGTGTCGGCTTCTGCCCCCGAGGGCCGCCATTTCGCCCGTTGACCAGGCCGCCACGCGTTAGGGTTTTGCCGCGCTTTCAGCTTCCTGCGCGCGATGGGTCACAGATGCAAACTCATTCAACAAGCCGGTTGATCCAGGCCAGATATACAGGTGTTGCGGGATGACTCGCAATTCTCTGGAGCAAGGCGGTCGTGATGAAGTTTCCTCTGCTGTGCGGTGCCTTCGTGGTGATCGCCGTGAATGCACCTGCACCTGCACCGGATGAAGAGGCGGGCGCAGTCGGGCAATGGCTGCAGCAACGCGTCATGCAGGCGGCTGCACAGGCGAGCACGTCGCCTGCGGGCAGCTACCGTGTCGTGCGGTTGGCAGACCTGGATGCGCCCGAAGAAGTGAAGCAGCAGCTTCGCGCTGACATCGAACGATCCAACGGTGTCGTGCAGGCTGCAGCAGGGAACATCCCCTCACAGGCTGAAATGCTGGCGGCCGTGCCCCGCACTCAGCGTTCGGCGTCGGAACTGCGCCAGCGCCTGCCGCAGCCCCCCAGCAGCCTGGAAGCCAGCGTCCTGGGTCCGGCCGAGCTGATAGGGATGGAGCCCAGTGGCGCGCTGGAGGGAGGCAGGTCTTCGGGACTGAGCCGTTTCTTCCAGTTGGAAGGTGTCGGCGTCGTGGAATTCAGCGAGAACAACTTCGTCGCCGCGGGCACGCATATCGAGGTCATCGCCGAGGCACAGAACACAACGGTGAAAGGCGCGCCCGCGCACGTGAAGAAGAGCGCGGACAGTGCTGGCCGTACCCGCGTCGAGCTTGCCTGGACAGGAGACAGCAAGACCTACAGCTTGATCGCCACCGGCGAACGGGGGAGCGACGTGGAGCGCAACGCGCGAGTGCTGCACGACATCGCTGCGGATATTGTGGATTAGCGGCGCCGCGAGAGTCATCCACGCATGGCGTGGATCTACTATGGATGCACGCCATGCGCGGATGCGTGTTCCGGCAACAACCCGCGCGCCCGGTCAGGGCGCGCGCTTGGCATACCGCTGCGCGATCACGCCGCAGACGATCAGCTGGATCTGGTGGTAGATCATCACCGGCAGCACGATCGCGCCCAGGCTGCCGCCGGCGAACAGCACCTTGGCGATGGGCACGCCGGTGGCCAGGCTCTTCTTCGAACCGCAGAACACGATGGCGATTTCGTCTTCGCGGTTGAAGCGCAGGCGGCGGGCGATGAAGGTGATCAGCGGCATGGCGATGCCCAGCAGCACGGCGGCAACCACCGCTACGGCCAGCAGCGAGAGCAGCGGCGTCTTGCTCCACAGGCCCTCGGTGACGGCTTCGCCGAACGCCGAGTACACCACCAGCAGGATCGTGGCCTGATCGGTGTAGCGCAGCAGCGCGCGCTGCCTCTCGACCCAGCCGGCGATCCACGGCCGCAGCAGGTGGCCGGCCACGAACGGCACCAGCAACTGCAGCATGATGCCGCCGATGGCATGCAGCGGATCGTGGATGCCGCCGGAGGTGCCGGCCAGTGCGGTCAGCAACAGCGGGGTCAGGAACACACCGAGGATGCTCGACAGCGAAGCACTGCACACCGCTGCGGGTACGTTGCCGCGCGCCATCGAAGTGAACGCGATGGACGACTGCACGGTGGAGGGCAGGGTGCACAGGAACAGCACGCCCAGGTACAGCTCAGGGGTCAGCAGCCAGCCGGACAGCGGCTTGAACATCAGCCCCAGCAGCGGGAACAGGATGAAGGTGCAGGCCAGGATGGTCAGGTGCAGCCGCCAGTGCAGCATGCCGCCGATGATCGACTCGCGCGGCAGGCGCGCGCCATGCAGGAAGAACAGCGCGGCGATGGCGACGGTGGTGACATCGTCGAGGACGATGGCGGCGGCGCCCTTCATCGGCAGCAGTGAGGCCAGGCCGACGGTGCACAGCAGGGCGATAGTGAAGTTGTCAGGTCGCAGGCGCGACCACCAGCGGGTCATGGTGGGCAGAGTCCTTGGGACGGAGGAGTCAGGGCGAAGCGGCGGGCGCGGCCAGGCGTTGGCGGGTGGCGGCTTCCAGCGACGTCAGGCCGGCACGTTGCCCGAGCTGCAGGGCCTGTTCCGGGCTGGCGTGTTCGTAGCGTGCAGTGACCAGGGCGAGCACGGCACCGGCGCGGTTGCCGGACGCGCAGTGCAGCAGCGCCGGACCTGCGCTTTGCTGCAGGGCCTGGTGCACGGCGCGCAGGTTGGCCGCATCCAGGCCATCGGCCCCGGCCACGGGAATGCGTACGTAGCGCAGGCCCAGCGATTCGGCCATGCCGGCTTCATCGAAGCCGCGGTCCTCATCGGGCTGGCGCAGGTCGATCACCGTGCGCACGCCCTGCGCGGCCAACGCCCGCAGCTGCGTGCCGCTGGGCTGGCCGCCGGCATACAGGCCAGGGCGGACTTCATTGAGAGGGGCGTTTTCGGCCAGGGCCGTCAGCGGCAGGCAGAGCGACAACAACAGCAGGCAGGTCAGGCGCAGCAGCATGGTCCTCTCCGGGAAAGCAATCTGCCGCTACAGGCGCAGTCCGGCGCGGGCCTTCAGCAGCTCGCGCAGTTCGTACTTGTCAGTATCGTCCAGACCCTGCTGGCGCTGCTTTGCCAACAACTCCTCCAGACGTTGCACCAGCAGCTGTTTCTCCAGCTGGGCCACGGCGTCGTGCAGTTCCTGGGTCCAGCTGGCTTCAGTGCCAGGCAGCGTCTGCGCCGCCAGCGTATGCAGCGCGGCCTGCTCTTCACGGCCGTCGAAGTGTTCCAGCAGGGCGCCGGTACTGATGTCCGGGCGCTGCTCGACCAACCCCAGCAGTTCCAGCAGCAGCTCCACGCCGGGCAGGCGCAGGCCCTGGAAGTGATGCTTGCCGCCCAGCGTGAGCGCCAGCGAGGGTTGCTGCAGCAGCACGGCGATCGCGCCGCGCACCAGGCTGCGCCTGGCCACCGGCTGGATCGTGCGCGCCGGCTGGCGCTGCGGCATCGGTGCGCGCGCGGACGCGGCATTGCCGCCGAGGCCGGTCAGCTGCGCCAGCTGCTGCTTCATCAGGTCGCCGAAGGCGCCATCGGGAATCTGCGCCAGCATCGGCTTTGCCCGCTCGGCCAGGCGTGCCTTGCCGTCCAGTGTGCCCAGGTTGATCTCGCGGGTGAGTTCGTCAAAGAAGAACTGTGACAGTGGGGTGGCCTGCTTCAGGCGCTCGTTGAACGCCTCGGCGCCTTCCTTGCGCACGATGGTGTCCGGATCCTCGCCATCGGGCAGGAACAGGAAGAAGGCCTGGCGGCCATCCTTCATGCGCGGCAGCACCGACTCCAGCGCCTTCCAGCCGGCGCGGCGGCCGGCGGCATCGCCATCGAAGCAGAAGAACACGTCCGGCGCGTTGCGGAACAGCAGCTCGGCATGGTCCGGCGTGGTCGCGGTACCCAGCGTTGCCACCGCCTGGGTGACCCCGAACTGGAACAGCGAGACCACGTCCATGTAGCCCTCGACCACGATCAGCCGCTCGATCTTCTGGTTGGCCTGGCGTACCTGCCACAGGCCGTACAGTTCGCGGCCCTTGTGGAACAGCGCGGTCTCGGGGGAGTTGAGGTACTTGGGGCCGTCGTCCTTCTCGAACACGCGGCCGCCGAAGGCGATGACCCGGCCACGGCGGTCGAAGATCGGGAACATCACCCGGTCGCGGAACTTGTCGTAGACGTGGCCGCGGTCGTTCTTGGAGAACAGGCCGGCGCGATCGAGCAGCTTCATGCGGCGCTCGTCCTTGCCCAGCGCATCGCGCAGGCCGCTGTAGCCATCCGGCGCGTAGCCGATCTGGAAACGCGCGCGGTTCTCTTCATCCACGCCACGGCCATCAAGATAGCTGCGGGCCTTGTCGCTGCCCTGCAGGTTGCTCTGGAAGAACTTGGTGGCCGCCTCCAGCGCCGAGTACAGCTCGCGGCTGTCATCCTGCTGCTGGGGGCTGCGCGGGTTCTCGTTGCGCGGCACTTCCATGCCGGCGCGCTTGGCCAGTTCATCCACCGCATCGAGGAACTCGAGGCGGTCGTAATTCATCAGGAAGCTGATCGCGGTGCCGTGCGCGCCGCAGCCGAAGCAGTGATAGAACTGCTTGGTGGGCGAGACCGTGAACGAGGCCGAGCGCTCGTCATGGAACGGGCAGCGCGCCGCGTACTCCTTGCCCTGGCGCTTCAGCGGCACGCGGCTGCCCACCACCTCGACGATGTCGGTGCGGGCCAGCAGGTCGTCGATGAAAGCGTCGGGGATACGGGCCATGGGCAACAGAACGGGGCGCGGCCGCCAGGGCGCGCTGCAGGGGGCGGCAGGTTCCCCTAGTTTACTCGCTGGCGATGCCGGGACCGGCCTGTTGGCCTTCAGCGCCGGCACGGGCCAGCTGCGCCCGTGCATGCTGGCGTTCGTCGATCACCGCGGTCATCAGCGCACCGACGAAGAACACGGCGGTGGCGTAGTAGATCCAGACCAGCGCGATCACCAGCGCGCCCATCGACCCGTAGGCACTGCCCGGGGCCACGGTAGCGATGTAGACGCCGATGCCATAGCGGCCCAGGGTGAAAAGCACCGAGGTGATGGCACCGCCGATGAAGGCCTGGCGCCAGGCCACGCGGCGGTCCGGCAGGTAGTGGTAGAGGAAGGCGAAGGCCAGCGTGTACAGCAGCAACGAGGTCAGGTAGCCGATCGCAGGCAGTACCGAGGGCAGCTGCGCGAACACCACCTGCAGCGCGGTGGTGGCGGTCATCGACAGGATCAGCAGGAAGCCCAGCGCCAGTACCACGCCGAACGAGAACACGCGCTTGCGCAGCCAGGCCTTGATGCCTTCCAGGCGCTGGCCGCTGGTGTGGAAGATCCGGTTCAGCGCGTTCTGCAGCTGGGCGAACACGGCGGTGGCGCCGACGAACAGCAGCAACGTGCTCCACAGCCCGGCCAGCGAACCAACGCTGGGCTGGCTGTTGGCGTTGTGCAGCACGGTGTCGGCGACGCTGGCCACGCTGCTGCCGGCCACCGAGCCGATCTGGCTGATCAGTGCCTGTTGCGCGGGCGGGTACAGCGAGGCGGTCAGCCACAGCAGCAGCACCAGCAGCGGCGCCATCGACAGCAGGGCGTAGAAGGAGACCGAGGCCGCCTGGGTCAGCACGTCGATTTCGACGAAGCGCTTGGCCACCGCCATCGGGAAGCTGTCCTGCAGGCGATCAGCGTAGTGGCGAAGCCGTGCGGGGATGCCGTGGGGGCGCGTGTCGGCGGGGGAGTGCGATGGCTCGACCATGGGGATGTTGTAGCAGCCGGGGGTCGAAGGTGCGGTGAAGCGAGTGCATCGATGGGGTCAGAGCCCTTCCGCAGCGCGAAAGGGATCCGACCCCGGCAATGGCTTATGCCAGCTGCTGCTTGACCAGCTTGGACACCAGGCCCATGTCGGCCTGGCCGGCGAGCTTGGGCTTCAGCGCGCCCATCAGCTTGCCCATGTCGGCCGGGCCGGAGGCACCGGTTTCGGCGATGGCGGCCTGGATGGCGGCCACGATTTCGGCTTCACCCATCTTGGCCGGCAGGTAGGCTTCGATGACCACGATCTCGGCACGCTCGATCTCGGCCAGGTCTTCGCGGTTGGCGGCTTCGAACTGGCTGACCGAGTCCTTGCGCTGCTTGACCATCTTGTCGAGCACGGCGATCACGGCGGTGTCATCCAGCTCGATGCGCTCGTCCACTTCGCGCTGCTTGATGGCGGCGTTGATCAGGCGGATCACGCCCAGCTTGTGCTTCTCGCCCGCCTTCATGGCGGCCTTCATGTCTTCGGTGAGCTGCTGCTTCATGCTCATGAGGAACCTCGTGGTGGTAGGTAGGGCGGGGCGGATGCCCGGACCCGGAAACGCAAAAAGCCGGCGACGCTCGCGCGTGCCGGCTTCGGCTCCATCGCGACAGGCAGGCCCGCCGCAATGAAGATGCGTCCGATCAGTACAGGCGCTGACGCTTGGTGACGTCGCGCGACGAGCGGCGCAGCTGACGCTTCACAGCAGCGGCGGCCTTGCGCTTGCGCTCCTGGGTCGGCTTTTCGTAGAACTCGCGCTTGCGGGTTTCGGCCAGCACACCGGCCTTTTCGCAAGTGCGCTTGAAGCGGCGAAGAGCAAACTCGAAGGGCTCGTTCTCGCGGACTTTGACGCTGGGCATGGAATCTCCGGGACACAGTAGAACCGGGTCACGCCCGGCGAGCCGCACATTATAGCGGCGAAACGACAAACTGCAAGCGGCCAACCCTGAATACGGGCCGGGGGTTCGAAAGCAGTGAGACCTGCACGTCCCCCGAGGGGGCGGCAGGGGCGTCATAATAGCAGGCATGCGAGTCCTTGGCATCGAATCTTCCTGTGATGAGACCGGCGTGGCGGTGTATGACACCGACCTGGCCGGCAGCGCGGCCCTGCGCGCCCATGCGGTCTACAGCCAGATCGCCCTGCACGCCGAGTACGGCGGTGTGGTGCCCGAGCTGGCCAGCCGTGACCACGTGCGCAAGCTGCTGCCGCTGGTGCGCCAGACCCTGGCCGAGGCCGGCCTGGGCGTGGGCGACATCGATGGCGTGGCCTACACCGCTGGCCCCGGCCTGGTCGGCGCCCTGCTGGTGGGCGCGGGCGTGGCGCGTTCGCTGGCCTGGGCGCTGGAGGTGCCGGCAGTGGGCGTCCACCATATGGAAGGCCACCTGCTGGCCCCGCTGATGGAGGACGACCCGCCGGAAGCGCCGTTCGTGGCGCTGCTGGTGTCCGGTGGCCATACCCAGCTGGTGGCGGTGGACGCCATCGGCCAGTACCGCCTGCTGGGCGAGACCCTGGACGACGCGGCCGGCGAGGCCTTCGACAAGACCGCCAAGCTGATGGGCCTGCCGTACCCGGGCGGCCCGCAGCTGGCCAGGCTGGCCGAGCAGGGCACGCCGGGCGCGTACCGCTTCGCACGGCCGATGACCGACCGCCCGGGGCTGGATTTCAGCTTCTCCGGCCTGAAGACCCAGGTCCTGATGGCCTGGCGCGACAGCGACCAGAGCGAGCAGACCCGCGCTGACATCGCCCGTGGCTTCGAAGATGCCGTGGTCGAGACCCTGTCGATCAAGTGCGAGCGCGCGCTGGAGGCGGCCGGGACCAACGTGATCGTGGTGGCCGGCGGCGTCGGTGCCAACACGCGCCTGCGCGCACGCCTGAAGCAGATGGCCGAGCGCCTCGGCGGCCGCGCCTGCTTCCCGCGCCCGGCGCTGTGCACCGACAACGGCGCGATGATCGCCTTCGCCGGCGCGCTGCGCCTGCAGGCCGGCCAGCACAGCCCGCCGAAGGTGGACGTGACTCCACGCTGGGACATGGCGACGTTGCCGGCGGTGTGAACCCCGACCGCCGCGCTCTGTATCGTCGAGCCATGCTCGACTGCGCGTGATCGAGGCTACGCACGCGCACCCAACGGCGACGCTGCCAGCACGGTCGTCGCCCGCTCATGGCGCTGCAGCCACCCCAGCGTATGCGGGCAGCGCGCATGGATCAGCCGCCCGATCGCCGCCAGGTCCGCGCCGAGGTCGCGTTCCAGGATGGGCTCGTGGTGCGCGATGCGGTTGCGCAGATGGCGGATGCGCCCGATGTCTGCATGGATGGCTTTCCTGATCACGCTTGGATGAGCTGCAGGCGCATGACGCAGAACCGTCCCGAGCGCCGGTAGCCACAGCGTGGCGTCGAAGCGACAGGTGAAGAGCTGCTGCCAGAACACCATCGGCAGGTCAGCGACGATCCCGGGTGTATCTGTTGCGCGGCTGGCGATCTGTTCCAGCGCGGCTCTGGCTGAGGTGGATGAAGAGGCAGGTAGCCTGCGTCTGAAGGCATCGTTCCAAGGCCAGCGCGGGCCGTGCTGTCGGGCCAATGCCGATGCCGCTGCGTTGCGCGTGACCACTTCGCACAGGTGGACCGGCATCATCAACGCGCCGCACATCCGCATGTTCCACACGTACAGGGATTCGGCAGTAACGTCAGGGCCGCAGGTTGATGCGATTCTCTCGTAGGTCGACAACCGCTCCGCTGACAACGCGCGCCTCAATGCATCGTATGCAGCCATTGTGATGTGCGGTGGTGAAGGGAAGACGCAGGTTGTCCAGGGATCGAGTCGGCCACCATCAGGAAACCTCCTTGCGTGCGTGGCCTGTTTCCCGCGTTTCGGCCGGGGCGAACACGAGGGTCTGCGTTGTCGGCATTGGCCTTGACCCACCGTTTGATGACTGACTAGTCTGGGCACCTGCGCCACCGGGACTCGCGGCTTGAGAAAGCTCCCCCCGGGGACAAAGGTAGTACCAAAGGGCTCCGCTAGCGGGGCCCTTTGTTTTTTTCGCGCCCGCCTCGGTCAGAGTGCCCACCGCCCGTTCCGGGCAGGCTCACCGCCGTGCCGTTACCATGGTTGCCTGTATTCGGCTGGTAACCGCAATGGACAAGGTTTTCATCGAGGGGCTGACGATCGACGCCCTGATCGGTATCTACGATTGGGAACGACGGATCCGCCAGGACCTGGTGTTCGACCTGGAAATGGGCTTCGACAACCGTCGCCCCGCGGCCACCGACGACATTGCCCACACCCTGAACTACAAGGCGGTCAGCAAGCGCCTGGAGCAGTTCGTGCGCGAGTCGGAGTTCGGCCTGGTCGAGACCCTGGCCGAGCGCTGTGCGCAGATCGTGCTGGACGAATTCGACGTGAAGTGGCTGCGCCTGAAGCTGAGCAAGCCGGGTGCGGTGCGTGGCGCACGCGCGGTGGGCGTGATCATCGAACGCACGCGGGACTGACCCGGCGACGCCGGCTGCGGCCGGCAACCTGGTAGTGCCGGCCGCTGGCCGGCAACCTCAACAGCAAAGAACGAAGCAAGGAGACAACCGATGGTGGACGCGGTGGTGGCGGTACAGTGGCTGGAAAAGCTGCAGAACACACTGGAACCCTATCCCGGCGCCTACCTGGCGTTGATGATCACGGCGCTGCTGGTCGCAGCGGGCCTGGCCAACTGGGTGACCAAGCGCATCCTGCTGCGCGGGCTGCGGCGTCTGCTCAGCCGCCTGCCGGGTGCCGACACCGGCCGTGGCAGCCATCTGATGCGGGTGATCTCGCGCCTGTCCAACGTGGTGCCCAGCCAGGTGATCGCCTCGGGCATCCGCATCGTACCGGACCTGCCGCCGGGTCTGGTCAGCTTCATCATCGGCGCCTGCCAGGCGTGGGCGATCCTGACCGTGGTGCTGGCGATATCGCATGCGCTGGATGCGGCCAACGACCTTTACGAGCGCCGCCCCGAGGCACGCAACAAGCCGATCAAGGGCTACCTGCAGGTCGCCAAGATCGTGATCTTCGTGATCGCCGGGCTGTCCATCGTCGCCACTCTGGCCGGCGTTGACCTGCGCTATCTGGTGACCGGCCTGGGCGCGGCCACCGCGGTGCTGATGCTGATCTTCCAGGACACCATCCTGTCGCTGGTGGCCAGCGTGCAGATCAGCGGCGATGGCCGCGTGCGCATCGGCGACTGGATCGAGATGCCCAGCCAGAACGCCGACGGTGACGTCATCGACATCGCGCTGCACACCGTGACCGTGCAGAACTTCGACAAGACCATCACCACCATCCCGACCAAGAAGCTGGTGACCGAGTCGTTCAAGAACTGGCGCGGCATGCAGGAGGCCGGTGGCCGCCGCATCAAGCGCGCGCTGTACCTGGACCAGCACAGCGTCGGCTTCCTGGACGAGGGTGACCTGGCCTTCCTCGGCGAGTTCGCGCTGCTGCGCGACTACCTGCACGAGAAGGCGCAGGAGCTGGGGCAGTGGAACGGGCGCCTGCGCGAACAGGGAGTGGCCGAGGTCAACAGCCGCCGGGTGACCAACCTGGGCACGTTCCGCGCCTATGTGGAGCGCTACCTGCGCAACCATCCGGGCATCCATACCGACATGACCCTGCTGGTACGGCAGCTGCAACCGACCACCGAGGGCCTGCCGCTGGAGCTGTACTGCTTCACCCGCAGCACCGCCTGGGGCGAGTACGAAGCGGTGCAGTCGGACATCTTCGACCACCTCCTGGCGATCCTGCCGGCCTTCGGGCTGCGGGTGTTCCAGGCCTCCAGCGATGCCATGTTGATGGCCGGGCAGCGCCAGTTGGCCGGCTCGGAGTAAGCTGCGAGGCCTCCGGCCGGACCGTACGGATCCGGCTGGAGCCTGAAACTGAACGACGAAACCTCTCGCCAAATGGCGCGGGATCGCTAGAATGCCGGGCTTGTAAACGTTTTCATCAAGGACTGCTGGTGGCCTCCGATCGCATCGAATCCCTCATTGCCCAGATGACCGTCGAGGAAAAGGTCGGCCAGCTGGGTGTCTTCGCGGACATGGTCCGCCCGTTCGCCCCGGACGTGAACCCGGAAGCCAACGTGCGCAATGCCGACCAGGTGCTGCAGCAGGTGCGCGAGGGCAAGGTCGGCTCGCTGTTCAATGGTGTCGGCGCCGAGCTGGGCCGCCGCATCCAGCAGGTCGCCACCGAGGAAAGCCGCCTGGGCATCCCGGTGATCCTGGCTGCCGACGTCATCCACGGCATGCGCACCGTGTTCCCGATCCCGCTGGGCGAGGCTGCCAGCTTCGAACCGGAGCTGGCCGAGCGCACCGCCCGCGCCACCGCCATCGAGGCGACCGCCGCCGGCCTGCACTGGACCTATGCGCCGGCCGTGGACATCGCCCGCGACCAGCGCTGGGGCCGTGGCGCCGAAGGGGCCGGTGAGGACGTGGTGCTGGGCTGTGCCTTCGCCGCCGCCCGCGTGCGTGGCTTCCAGGGCAGCGACCTGCGCGCCGACGATTCGCTGCTGGCTACGCCGAAGCATTTCGCCGCCTATGGCGCGGTGATGGCCGGCATGGAATACAACATGGTGGACATCTCGCCGCAGACCCTGCGCGACGTGCACCTGCCGCCGTTCAAGGCCGCCTTCGACGCTGGCGCGATTACCGTGATGTCGTCGTTCAACGACATCAACGGCGTACCGGCCAGCGCCAACGCCGAACTGCTGACCGACATCCTGCGCGGTGAGTGGAAGTTCCCGGGCGTGGTGATTTCCGATTACACCGCCGACATGGAACTGGTCGCCCACGGCTACGCCGCCGATGACCGCGATGCCACCGCCAAGGCGTTCACCGCCGGCCTCGACCTGAGCATGCAGAGCGGTTTCTACGCCGAGCACCTGCCGGGCCTGGTCGAGAGCGGCGAAGTGCCGATGGCAGTGCTGGATGAAGGCGTGCGCCGCATCCTGTGGCTGAAGGAAACCATCGGCCTGTTCGACGACCCGTACCGTTCGCTGGACCCGGCGCGCGAAGCGGATACCTCGCACATCGCCGCGCATGACGCACTGTCGCGCGATGCCGCACGCCGTTCGATCGTGCTGCTGAACAACCGCGACAACGTGCTGCCGCTGCGGAAGACCGGGCAGAAGATCGCGCTGATCGGCCCGTTCGTGCAGGACCGCGAGAACATCGAAGGCTGCTGGACGCTGTTCGGCGACAAGCAGCGCTACGTGGACCTGGAAACCGGCGTGCGTGCCGCCATCGGCGATGACTCGCTGCTGGAGATCGTGCCCGGCTGCGAGCTGGAAACCGCGATTGCCGGCGGCACCGAAGCGGCCGTGGCCGCCGCGCTGCGCGCCGACGTAGTGGTGCTGGCACTGGGAGAACCGCAGCGTTACAGCGGTGAAGCGCAGTCGCGCGTGGAGATCACCCTGCCGCCAGCACAGCAGGCGCTGGCCGAGGCCGTGGCGATGACCGGCAAGCCGCTGGTGGTGCTGCTGCGCAACGGCCGCGCGCTGGCGCTGCAGGGTGCGGTGCGCAATGCACAGGCGGTCGCGGTGACCTGGTACCTGGGCACGCAGACCGGCCATGCCGTGGCCGATGTGCTGTTCGGCGATTACAGCCCGTCCGGCCGCCTGCCGGTCAGCTTCCCGCAGGTGTCCGGCCAGCAGCCGTACTTCTACAACCACCCGCGTACCGGCCGTCCGGAACTGCCGACCATGTCGGAGTTCAAGGCGCGCTGGCGCGAGATTCCGAACGAGCCGCTGTATCCGTTCGGCCACGGCATCGGCTACACCTCGTTCGACTACGGCGTGCCGCAGCTGAGTGCCGCCCAGCTGGGCTGGGACGAGACCCTGACGCTCACCACCACGCTGACCAACAGCGGTGCTGTGGCGGGTGAGGAAGTGGTGCAGCTGTACATCCACGACCGCGTGGCCAGCCGCGTGCGCCCGGTGCGTGAACTGAAGGACTTCCGCAAGGTGGCATTGCAGCCGGGCGAGTCGACGGAAGTGGTGTTCACCCTGACCCGCGAGCAGCTGGCCTTCACCGGCCGCGACGGCGTGCTGCGTGCCGAGCCGGGCCAGTTCGAGGTGTGGGTGTGCGCCTCGTCGGCCGCTGGCGAAGCGGTGCAGTTCGAACTGCTGAAGGGCTGATCGAAGAAAAAGGGACGGAGGGAATTAAGTCGTTTGTGCCATAGACGACTTAATTCCCTCCGTCCCCTTTTTGTTGCCATCACTGGCCCGGCGCTACCATCGGGGCCTTGATCCGATGGAGTTCGCGCATGCGCAAGATGGCTTTCCTTGTTCCGGCCCTGCTGCTGGCCGCCTGTTCGCAGCCGGCACCCCCGGCCGAGCCTGCGGCGGATGCGCCGCCGCCGATGACCGGTTCCACCCCGGCCGAAGCGGCAGCCAGCACCACGCCGGACCCGGCCGCTGCGCCGCAGGCAGCGGCAGAGCACGCCAGCGAAAACTCCACCCCCGCCGCCGCCGAGGAGGGCGATGCACGCGCGCGCATCGACAGCGTGCTGGGCGATGCCGCGCAGTACGAGAAGGTGTTCAACGCGTTCAAGACCGCCGTGGTTGGTGGTGACCGCGCGGCCGTGGTGGAGGAAGTGCGCTTCCCGTTGAACATCGCTGGTGGCAAGAAGATCAGCGGGCCGGGCGAGTTTCAGCGCAACTACGAGAAGATCATCACGCCGGCGGTGGTCAAGGCGATGTCCGGGCAGGACTTCGGCAAGGTGTTCGTCAACCAGCAGGGTGTGATGATCGGTGATGGGCAGGTCTGGCTGACCGGCGAGTGCCTGGACAAGGCCTGTGCGCGTACCGAGGTGAAGGTCGGCACCATCCAGTGAATGCAAACGGCCCCGTGTACGGGGCCGTTGGGTAGGAGCGATGCCGGCCAGCGGCCGGCACTATCGGGCGTCAGGTCTTCGGGGTGAGCTTCAGCAGGCGTGCCTTGCTGCCGTCTTCCAGCAGCCACAGCGCGCCATCCGGGCCCTGTTCCACTTCGCGGATGCGCTCGCCCATGTTGAAGCGCTCGGCTTCGCGCGCGCTGTCGCCGTCGAAGGCCACGCGCACCAGCGAGGTGGAGGACAGGCCGCCGATGAAGCCGCTGCCCTTCCACTGCGGGAACAGGGTGCCGCTGTAGATCACGAAGCCGGCCGGGGAGATCACCGGCGTCCAGGTCACCTTCGGCGCGGCGAATTCCGGACGGGTGTCGTGGTCGGGAATCGGGCGGCCATCGTAGTGGTTGCCATTGGAGACGATCGGGTAGCCGTAGTTGGCGCCGCGCACGATCAGGTTCAGTTCGTCACCCCCGGCCGGGCCCATCTCGTGTGCCCACAGCTTGCCGTTGGCATCGAAGGCCATGCCGAGGATGTTGCGGTGGCCCAGCGACCATACCTGTGCGGCGACGCCCCCCTGCGAGGCGAACGGATTGTCGGCGGGCAGGCTGCCATCGTCGTTGAGGCGGATGATCTTGCCGAGGTTGCCGCTCATGTCCTGCGCCGGATCGAATTTCTGCCGCTCGCTGGAGCTGATCCACAGCTTGCCGTCCGGGCCGAAGGCGAGGCGGTGGCCGTAGTGGCCCTCGCCGCTGACCTTGGGGCTCTGCCGCCAGATCACCTTCAGATCCTTCAGCTGGCCGGCGCCGCTGGCGTCCAGCGCCAGGGTGGCACGGGCGACGGCGGCACCACGGGTATCCAGCGTGCCTTCCTCGGCGTAGCTGAGGTAGATCACGTGGTTGTGGGCGAACTGCGGATGCAGGATCACGTCGCCGAAGCCGCCTTGGCCGCCATAGGCAACCTTCGGCACGCCGGTGATCTCATGCTTCTGGCCGCTGGCCAGGTCCAGATGCTGCAGCTTGCCGCGCTTCTCGGTGACCAGCAGGCTGCCGTCGGGCAGGAAGGTCATCGCCCACGGTTGGTCGAAGCGGCTGACTTCGGTGGCGGTGAAGGGACGTTGGTCGGCGGCGGTGGTGGTCGCTGGTGCAGCGGCCTGGCCACCGTTGGCGGCCGGGTCGGCAGCGTTGCAGGCCGAGGTGGCAAGGATCGGCACCAGGCCGAGGGCGAGCAGCAGGGGCGTGCGGGTCATGGGTATCTCCAGTGCGGGGATGCGGATGGCCGGGCTGTCCCTTGTATACCACTGGAGCGGTGACCGTCGTGGCCCGAAGGTCCTGAACAGGTGCATGTCTGGACAGAGCCGGGCAGGACGCGGCTCTATCCTGGGCGCGGTACGATCAGGTACCGCGCGGTACGCCCTTGTCCAGCCGCTGGTCGAGGTTGACCGCCTCCTCCCAACCACGGCGCACCGCGCTGCGTGCCTGTGCCCATTCCAGGCGGCTGCGGCCGCGCTCGCTGGCCCAGCGTGATTCCAGCTCGCCTTCTACTTCCTCGTAGGCGCGGATGATGTCCTGGGCACGCGCCGCATGGCCGATGCGGTAGGCCGGTTCATAATCCTCGAAGAACAGCTGGTCGTCGTAGTACGGCTCGGCGGTGTAGCGCTCGCGCCAGAAGTTGCTGACCGCGTCGCGCGGCGTGCTGTCGTCCGGTACGCGGCCGGGAATCTGGTATTCGGTCATGGAAGGGCTCCGTTGTGGACGAAGCCTGATCGTGCCTGCGGGCGGGTTAACCGCCGGGGCCGGCAGCGTGATCGCCAGATCAATCCGCCGGTCAGGGCGCGCCACCGTTCATCCGGCGTCGGCGTCCTTGCGTGGCAGCTTGTAGATCACCGCGCCGATGGCGAAGGCCACCAGCGCGGCGGCGATGTTCTGCCAGCTGGCACTGGCGAACAGCGCCAGGCACAGCAGCAGCGCCAGTACCGGAATCAGCGGGCCACCGGGCAGTTTCAACGCGCCCGGGCGGTCGGCATAGCGCTTGGCCAGTACCAGTACCGCAGCGGCGGTGCCGATGTAGGCGAACAGGCGCGTGGTCATCGACAGCAGCGCCAGCTGCACGAACGAACCGGACAACGCCAGGCCGAGCGCGATCAGGCCCTGGCACAGGATCGACGCGGCCGGGGTATGGAAGCGCGGATGCACCTGCGCCAGGATCTTCGGCCCGTAGCCATCGCGGGCCAGCGCGAACAGGAAGCGCGGGCCCATCATCATCGTGTTGCTGTTGGTGCCGAGGATGGAGATGGTGGCACCGATGGTCAGGATCAGCGCCAGCGCTTCGCCACCGAATCCGGCGGCGGCGTCGGCCAGCGGCGTCGCCGAGCTGGACAGGCCGGCCAGCGTGCCCTGCGCCACCACCTGCACCGCGCCGTAGATGACGGTGACAGTGATGATCATGGTGATCAGCGCGAACGGAATATCGCGGCGCGGATTGCGGTACTCGCCGGCGGCGGCCGGGATGTTCTCGAAGCCGGCGTAGGCGTACAGCAGCAGGAGCGCTGCCTCGCCCATGCGCTGCAGGTCGTGCGGGTCCGGGCGCTGGCCGGAGAACGCCAGCTGCGGATCAATGTAGAACGCGCCGATGGCCACGAACAGCAGCAGCGGCAGCATCTTGCCGATCACCAGCACCACGCCGGTGCGCGCGGCCGAGCGCACGCCGATGATGTTGACCCCGATGAGGAAGCCCAGCGAGACCACGATCACCGCGATGCGACCCAGGCCGGCGCCAGCCCACGGCCAGAAGCGTGCGACCGCATCGGCCAGCGCATTGCTGAGCGCCGCGGCCGAGCTGATGCGGGTCAGCCAGATCATCCAGCCGATCTCGAACCCGGCGAAGCGGCCGAACGCCTCGCGCGCATACAGGTAGCTGCCGCCCGGCTCATCGAAGTAGCTGGCGGCCTGCGCGTAGCACAGCACCAGCAGCGCGACGACGATGCCGGCGGCGACCACGCCCCACAGGCTGAAGGGGCCGAGCAGGGCGACGGTGGCGGCCGGCAGCAGGTAGATGCCGCTGCCGATCACATCGTTGATCGACAGGCCGACGATCTGCCAGCGGCTGACCGCGCGCTGCAGCTGCGGTTCGTCCTGCGCGCTCAACGGACGTCTCCGCTCAGTGCGGGCAGCTGCCACTGTGCCTGCAGGCGCTGGTACTCGGCGCGCGGCAGCAGCACGAAGCGCGGCGTGTCCTGCGGCCGCAGCCAGTCCAGCAGCGCCTGCATGCGCGCCAGCGGCATGGCGGTGCAGCCGGCCGTGGCTTCGCCCGGCTGGCGCCACAGGTGGGCGAAGATGCAGCTGCCCTTGCCGGGCTGGTTGTCCGGGTTGTGGGCGATCACAAAGCCCTGCTGGTAGCGCACGTCGCCCTTGTTGTGCAGGTCCAGCCGCATCGGCTCGGTGGAGCCTTCCACGGCTGCCTTTCCAACCTTTTTCGCGTCGACGATGCGGTTGTAGAACGGTGAGGCGGGCACGTCCATGCAGTAGCTGCTGTCGAGCATCGGCTGGTAGGGCATTGCGGTGCCGGGGCGGGTGACGGCGTAGCCGAACGCGCTGCCGAGCGCGAACACGCCGGCCGGGCTGCGGCCGTCGCCTTCCTGCTTCTGCGGGCCATCGGCCTGTGCCGGATGCAGGCCCAGCCCCCAGGCGCTGCCGGTGCGGCCCAGTGCCACCGGGAATGGCTGCCCATGCGCGTGCCAACCCTTGCCGTCGCGTACATACGCCTGCAGTTGGCCCTGGGTGCTGTCCCAGCCTTCGCTGGTGACCACGATCAACTGGCGTGCGCCGTCCAGCGGCGCGGCGTGGACGGCCCACGCTGTGGCAAGCAGCAGCGCAGCGGTGGCGAGGCGGACCAGCGATTTCATCAACATGCGCTCCGGTCAGGAATCCAGCAGGTGGTCGATCCGCTCCAGGTTCACGGCCAGCTGCTGCTGGCGGTCCGGATTGGCGTGGCAGAGCAGCACGAACAGGAAATCCAGCAAGGCGTGCATGGCGCTACGGTACAGCAGCTGCGCCACCTGCGGCGTGCGGTCGTGCGCGCAGACCGCCAGTGCCGCATCCGCGTGCGCGCGCAGCGGATTGGCGGTATGGCGGGTGATGGAAATCACCTTGCCCCCCATGTCCTGGAACTGCCGCGACAGCTGCGACAGCTGGGGCAGGCTTCCGAATTCGGAGAACACCAGCAGCACATCGTTCGGGCGTGCCGCCGACAGGTTGGCCAGCATCAGGACCGGGTCGGTATGCGGCACCACCAGCAGCCCGAGCAGCGACAGCCGCATGGCGAACTCGCGGGCGTACAGGCCGTCATCGCCCAGCCCGTACACGAACAGCTTCGGGGCGTCGTCGAGCAGCTGCACGATGCGTTCGATCTCCGCGCGCGGGTTGGCCTGGCGGGTTTCCTCTTCGGCCAGTGCCTTGCTGCGACGCAGGGCCTCGCCCAGGCGCAGGTAGTCGTCGCCGCTGTCCGGCTCGCTCGGTGCCTGCTGCGGGTCGGTGCCGGCGCGGGCGACATCCTGGCCGACGGAGTATTTCAGGTCCGGGTAGCCCTTGAAGCCGAGCTTCTGGCTGAACTTCACCACGCTGGACTGGCTGATGCCCAGTGCGCTGGCCAGCTGCTGGGACGAGTAATCGCGCAGCAGGTGGGCGTTGTCGAGGATGAAGTCGGCGATGCGGCGTTCGATGGCCGACATCTGCCCGCGCTCGGAACGGATCTTCAGCAGGGGCGGCATGCGGGGTGTCCGGGTGTCTGCAAAGACGTTGCGGTTGGCAGCGTAGAGCGTGTCATGGAATGGGTCGGGCGGGTGGGGATTGCAGGGGACGCCGTGAATCCGTCCATGGAGGCTTGGCCGCCGCATCCATGCGGCGGACACCCCCGCAAGCCCCACCCGCCCGACCCCGGACACATCGCGCGCGTGCCAGCCGCGAAGGGATTGCGGGGTAGGGCAGAAGCAAGAGCAGGTGCATCCACGCATGGCGTGGATCTACCGTGGCACCTGCCTTGTAGAGTCGAGCCATGCTCGACTGCGAGCATCACCCCAGCATCTCCAGGCCGCGCACTTCGGTGATGCCCAGGCCCGGAACATCGCTGATGCTGATCTCCGATTCGTTGAAATGTACGCCGCCACTGACCGGGTCGAACTGGCCCAGCGACGGGCCGTCCAGGTCGACCTTGGTGATCACATCACTCTTGGCTACTGCCAGGTGCACCGCGGCGGCCACGCTGATGCTCGACTCGATCATGCAGCCGATCATGCACGGCACACCGTAGATGCCGGCGATGTCGGCAATGCGGATCGCGTTGGACAGGCCGCCGGTCTTCATCAGCTTGATGTTGATGATGTCGGCCGCACGCTGCTGGATCAGGTCCATCACCTGGCTTGGGCTGAACACACTCTCGTCGGCCATCACCGGCGTGTTGACGCGGTCGGTGACGTACTTCAGGCCGCTGATGTCGGCGGCCTTGACCGGCTGCTCCAGCAGTTCCAGCACCACGCCGGCCTCTTCCAGCGTACGCATCGCATGCACCGCCTGCTTGGCGGTCCAGCCCTGGTTGGCATCCAGCCGCAGCAGTGCGCGGCCTTCCACCGCAGCATGGATCGCCTTGACCCGTTCGATGTCCAGGCCGATATCCTTGCCGACCTTGATCTTCAGCGACTCGAAGCCGCGTTCGATTGCCGACAGCGAGTCGGCCACCATCTTGTCGATGTAGTCCACGCTGATGGTGATGTCGGTGGTGATCACCGGGTCGCCGCCGCCAAGCATCTGGTACAACGGCGCGTCATGCAGCTGCGCCCACAGGTCGTACAGCGCGATCTCCACCGCGGCCTTGGCGCTGGTGTTGCGCTCCATCGCGCTCTGCACCAGCCCGCACAGCCGGTTGAGGTTGGCCACCTCCTGGCCGATCAGGCGCGGCGCGATGAAGTGGCGGATCGCTTCAATGATCGAACCATGGGTGTCGCCGGTGATCACTGCCGTGGCCGGCGCTTCGCCATAACCGGTGTGGCCGGTGTCGGTGCGGATCAGCACCACCACGTCCTCCACGGTCTCCACCGTGCGCAGGGCGGTCTTGAACGGCGTCTTCAGCGGCACGCGCAGCATGCCCAGTTCGATGGCGGTGATCTTCATTCAGGGAGTCTTGGCTCGCAGGCGCTGGATGTTGGTGATGCGGTCGATGTAGCGGATGCTGTCGCTGGCCATCATCGGCTCCAGCGGCGTGACCGAAACACCATTGAGATGGGCCTGCACACGCGTGCCGTCGGCACCGAACCAGCTGCCGCCTGCCGTATCGTGGATGACCCAGGTGCGGCCGTCGACGTGGCCGATGGCCATCATCACGTGGCCAGGGATGTAGACCAGGTCGCCTACCTGCAGTTCGGTGACGGCGCGGTCGCGCACGGTCTTGCCGTCCTTGCCGGTGAACGGCAGGCGATCCAGCGCCGGGCTGACCGCCTGCGCGCTGGTATTGCGCGGCAGCAGCACGCCGAAGCTGCGGTAGATCTCGGACACGAACCCACTGCAATCGCGGGTGTCGTAGTCGTGGCCCCAGCCGTAGCGCTCGCCGAGGAACTTGAAGGCCTGCTGCAGCAGCAGGCGCGGGGTCAACGGCAGGTAGTCGGCGGCGGTGTCCTGCGAGCGCGGCAGCAGCGCCGGTACCAGCTTCAATCGACCATCGGCTTCGCGTACCGGCAACTGCACCACCCACGACGCATGCGCCTGCTGGCCGTTCACCGGCTCGGCGGCCGGCCAGTCGGCCAGTACCGGCAGGCGCACGCCCATGTCCAACTGCAGGCGCGACACGCGCGGTTCTTCCGGGGTGTAGGCGGTCTGCGCGGTGGCGCCGGTGATGATGCGGTAGGGCCCCTGTGTGCCGTAGCCGAGCACCGTGGCCTTGTCAGCGCTGGCGATCGCGTCGGCCTCGATCCACGCGCTGTAGCGCTCGCTGTGCGCGAACAGCCAGCGGCCATCGGCACTGCGATGCACTACGGCGACCTTGTCGCCGGGGAACAGCGCCGATTCCTGGAAGCGGTCGATGTCGGTGTCACCGACGCTGCTGAAAACGCGCTCGCGGGTGGGGAAGGTGCGCAGCGCCGCACGCCTCACCACCAGCCCATACTGCGGCGCTGCCTGCGCGGGAATCGCCTCCAGCCCGAGGTTGGCTTCGATCGCGCGGCGCAGTGCCGGTGTGATGGGCTGGCCCTTGTCGTTGTAGAGGGCGCGCGTGGGCCAGCTCGACAGCGCGGTGATGCTGTCGCGCACCGCGGTCGCATCCAGCTGAGCGGGCAGTGCGGCAATGTCCTGGATATGGCTGTCCTGCGCCTGCATCCGTGCGTTCTGCGCGTCGATCTGCGCGCGGTCGAGGATCGGCGCATCGGCGTTGTCCAGGCGTGCGGCCCAGTACTGCGGGGTCAGGAAGGCCTCGTGCAGGCCGATCACATAGGGCAGCGGTGCGCCGGGATCGGGTGCCGGGGCGGTCTGCGCAAAGGCCGGCGCCGCCAGCAGGCACAGCGCCAGGGTCAAGCGGCGCGGCCAATGCCGGTGCCGTTCGCGGGAAGCCAGGATCATGCGCTGCACACCCTCCTCGAATGTCTGTTGGAATATTTATTCCTTTCGGCTTCTAAATCAAGAATAAATTATTGACCGGCATCCCGGCCCGTGTTACACAGCCGTTACCACCCGCGCTGGGGAAGTGTCGCTGTGGATCCTGCCGTTCGCAAACCGCGTCTGACTGCTGCTGCCGGCCTGGGTGCCGCGCTGCTGCTGTGGGGGTGGTCGGCGGGCGCGGAGCCGCCGCCCTCGGCCATCCAGTTTGCGCGGGTCGTGCAGATGATCGACGTGGGACGGTTCTCCGAAGCTCATAGCGAGCTGAATACCTGGTCGGCGGCCGACGCGGCGGAACCGGGCGTCAGTTTCGATGACATCGCGTTCCAGGAAGAACGCATGCGCCGCATCCGCCTGGACTTTTCCCTCGACGAAACCGCCGCCAAGTCTGCCGTGCGGCGCTGGATTCCCGACCTGACCGACGAGGAATTCGCGCGCTGGGATCAGCTCGGCCTGATCGAGCACCTCGATATCGATGGCACGCGCTGGTACTTCAAGCGCGTACCGTCGAACCTGTTCCTGCTCAGCGATGAAGCACGTGCACGCCGCCGTGCGGATGCACCGATGCCGGCGCCGGGCCCGAACGAAGTGCTCAACGCCCATCACGTGCGCGTGCTTGCCGCGGCCGAACAGGGCGGCCAGGCCTCGGTGCTGCCGCAGCGCATTGAATTCACCCAGTCGCTGACGGTGAAAGCCGATGCGGTGCCGGCCGGCGAGATCGTGCGCGTATGGATTCCGTACCCGCGAGAGATTCCCGGCCAGCAGGAACAGGTGCAGTGGCTGGGCAGTACGCCGGGCAAGGCACGCGTGGCACCGGCAAGCACGCTGCAGCGCACCGCCTACCTGGAAGCCAGGGCGGTGGCCGGCCAGCCAACCCGCTTCGAGGTCCGCTACGCGGTCACGATCTTCGCCCGGCATACCGCGATTGATCCGGCCAAGGTGCAGCCGACGCCGGCCGATCCGGCGCTGCAACCCTACCTGTCCGAGCAGCTGCCACATGTGCGCTTCACTCCGGCACTGAAGCTGTTCTCCGACCAGGTACTGCAGGGCGAGACGCGGCCGTATGAAGTGGTGCGCAAGCTGTTCGCTGCGGTGGATCGCGTTCCGTGGGCCGGTGCGCGCGAATATTCCACGATCAGCAATCTCAGCGATTACGCGTTGCGTGCCGGCCATGCCGACTGCGGTCAGCAGACGCTGCTGTTGATCACGCTGCTGCGCATGAACGGCATTCCCGCGCGCTGGCAGTCGGGCATGGTGTTCTCCGACGATGGCAGCGGCTACAACAACCTGCACGACTGGGGGCAGGTCTACCTGGCGCCCTATGGCTGGCTGCCGATGGACGTGACCACCGGCGCACTGGCCAGCGACGTGCCGGCCCTGCGCGACTTCTACCTGGGTGGCCTGGACGGCTACCGCATCGCCTTCAACGATGATTTCGGCCAGCCCTTGGTGCCGGCCAAACAGCACTTCCGCTCGGAAACGGTCGACTCGCAGCGCGGCGAGGCCGAGTGGGCAGGCGGCAACCTGTACTTCGATCAATGGAGCTACGACTTCCAGTGGCGGGTACTGCCAGCCAGGCAACGCTAGCGCGACACATCACACTCCACACCATTCAATTCTTGCAGGAGAGAGCAGGGGATGAAGGCTTACAGTATTAAGCGGGCGGCGTTGTGCGTCGCCCTCGGGGCGTGTCTGGGCGTAGTGCTGCCCGGCATCGCGATGGCACAGAATGTGACGGGTGCAGTCGCCGGACGCGCGACCGCTGGTGACCAGGTCACCGTGGTCAGCAGCAGCACCGGCCTGACCCGCACCGTCAACGTCGGTAGCGACGGCAGCTACCGCCTGGGCCAGTTGCCGGTGGGTGACTACCAGTTGCAGCTCAGCCGCGACGGCCAGAAGCTGGGCGATCAGGTTGCCGTCAGCGTTGCTGTCGGCGGTACCACCACGGTCAATCTGGCCAGTGGTGGTGGCGTGACCAATCTTGATGCATTGCAGGTGGTCGGCACCCGCGTGGTCAATCGCGTGGATGTCTACTCCACTGAAACCTCCTTCAACATCAACCGGCAGGAAATCTCGCGGCTGCCGGTGGCTCAGGATCTGTCGGCCGTTGCGCTGATGGCGCCAGGCGTGGTGGGCGGCAACTCGTCGTTCGGTGGCCTGTCGTTCGCCGGTTCATCGGTGGCCGAGAATGCGGTCTTCATCAACGGCCTGAACGTCACTGACATGTATACCCGTCGTGGCTTCAGCACGGCGCCGTTCGCGTTCTTCAACGAGTTCCAGGTCAAGACCGGTGGCTACTCGGTCGAGTTCGGCCGCTCCACCGGCGGCGTGATCAATGCCGTGACCCGCTCGGGCAGCAATGACTTCGAAGGCGGCGTGGAAGTCACCGCCGAGCCCAGCGCATGGCGTGCCAGCGGCGGGGATCATTTCCACCGCGATGGCACTCCCCACTCCTATGGCAGCCGTGACAACAACTCGTTCCTGAAGACCAACGTCTGGGGTTCGGGGCCGATCATCAAGGACAAGCTGTTCCTGTTCGCGATGTACGAAGACCGCAGCGACAAGGGGCACAACACCTCGTCCGATGGCAGCACCTGGTTCAAGAACGACTCGGGCAACGGCTTCTGGGGCACCAAGCTGGACTGGAACATCAACGACAACCATAGCCTGGCGCTGCTGGCGTTCTCCGACGAAGGAGACGTCACCAATGCGTCGTATGGCTACAACTGGAACGCCGACCGGCTCGGCGCCTGGGGCGGCGACTCGGTCACCGAGACCGGCGGCCGCAACTGGTCGGCCACCTACACCGGCCACTTCGGCCAGAACTTCACCGCACGCGCCATGGTGGGCCAGAACAACCAGCGCGCGTTCACCAACTCGTCGCTGGACCAGGCCTGCAGTCCGGTGTTCACCGATAGCACCTACGGCCCGCGCCTGGGCAAGCTGCAGGGGCTGCGCGCCGGCTGCCATCCCACCGGCACGGCGGTGGCCGAACGCGATGACACCCGTGACGTGGCGCGCCTGGACTTCGAATGGCAGCTGGGCGACCACCTGTTGCGCTTCGGCGTGGACCGCGAGTTGATGACCACCAAGCAGTCCACCCGCTACCCGGGCCCCACCGAGCTGAGCTATACCGCTTACGTGGCGCGACCCGGCGACGAAGTGTGGGACGGCGCCAACGCCTTCGTGCCGGCGGGGGTCACCGAAATGCTGCGCGCGCGCAACCGCAAGTCCGGTGGCACCTTCGAGACCGAGGCCAATGCCTTCTACCTGGAAGACATCTGGAACATCACGCCGAATCTGATGCTGAACCTCGGCGTGCGCTGGGACCGCTTTGAAAACCGCACCGCTGCCGGCAAGGCGTTCATCAAGATGGACGACCTGATCGCACCGCGCGTCGGCTTCTCCTGGGACATGCGCGGCGATGGCAGCACCAAGCTGTTCGGCAACGCCGGTCGCTACTACCTGCCAGTCACCAACAACATCAACGTGAACTTCGCCGGTGGCCTGACCGACGAGTACAGTTACTACGTGCTCAACGGCTGGGAGCAGAAGACCTCGCCAACCGGCTCGCCGTACATGGCGCCGATCATCGGCCAGCAGATCGGGCCGACAGACACGCGCATGAACACCGGCGGTGCCGACCTGCGCCAGAGCGTGGACCGCGACCTGAAGGCGGTCTACCAGGACGAGTACATCCTGGGCTTCCAGAACATGATCAACCAGGCCTGGTCGTGGGGCGTCAACGCCACCTATCGGCGCATGACCCGTGCGCTGGATGACATCCGCATCAACTACACGCCGTGCGGCCCGACCCCGAGCACGCTGTGGCCGATCGCCAACCCGGGCGAGAGCCTGACGATCTGGGGCGACAAGAGCATCGGCTGCGCCAACGAAGGCTGGATCACCATCGATACCGCCAACAGCGGCTATCGCAAGGGCGGCAGCGGCGAGGTGATCGGTTACTCCAAGCCCAAGCGCACCTACAAGGCACTGGAATTCCAGATTGATCGCGCGTGGGACGAGAAGTGGATGTTCAACGCGTCCTACCTGTGGTCCAAGAGCGAGGGCAACTTCGAAGGGCCGGTGAACTCCGATACCAACTACGGTGATACCGGCATGGTGCAGTTCTGGGATCATCCGGCCACCAACGAGCGCTATGGCGTGCTGTTCAACGACTTCCGCCACCAGTTCAAGCTCCGCGCTGCGTATGCGCTGAACAAGCAGTGGTCGTTCGGCACCACGCTGCAGGTGCAGTCGGGTGGCCCGATCACCGCCTACGGCGTGATGTGGCCGAACGACTCCATCGCCGGCGGCAGCACCTCCAGCGAAGGCAGCGGCGGCGGCACCGGCTGGCTGTGCGTGGCTAATTGTTCGGGCCCCTACAACCAGCGTCAGTTCGAGTACAGCCCGCGCGGCGCGTTTGGTCGCCTGCCGTGGACCTGGACCATGGGCGCCAACGTGACCTGGCGCCTGCCGGTGGAAGGTATCGACCTCAGCGCCCGGTTGTCGGTGTACAACCTGTTCAACAACCAGAAGACCATCAACGTGCACCAGCGCTACGAAGCACAGCCCGGCCAGTACCGCGAGTCGACCTTCGCTACCGGCACACGCTGGCAGGCGCCGCGCTATACCCAGCTGGTGGTGACCTGGAACTTCTGAAGCCAGCGCCGCGTATAGCGTCGAGCGTGCTCGGCAGGATGCCGTACGTCCGTCTGAGGAACCTGGTTGAGCACGCCCGATGCGGCCTCTGTGTGGCTGCACTGGCGGTGTCTTCGGCTGCGGCAACGCAGCCGGTAGACACCGCATCCATCGATGCCGACGTCGTCGCGATAGTCCGCGCCGAACATCTGCCCGGGCTGGCGATGGTGGTGGTCGAGAACGGACAGGTGGTCTATCGCCATGCGGAAGGCAAGCGCGGCGATGGCGGACGCATCGACGAGGACACGCTGTTCAAGATCGCCTCCAACAGCAAGGCGATGACCGCCGCGCTGCTGGCGCGGCTGGTGCAGCAGGGCAGGCTGCGCTGGGATGACCCGGTGCAGCGCCATCTGCCGGAGTTCCGCATGCATGACGCATGGGTGGGCCAGCAGATGCAGGTGCGCGACCTGCTGATCCACAACAGCGGTCTCGGCCTGGGAGCCGGCGACCTGATGCTGTGGCCGGAGCCGAACACGTTTACCCGTGCCGACATCATTGCCGGGCTGGCGCACCTGAAGCCGGTCAGCAGCTTCCGCAGCCATTACGCCTACGACAACCTGATGTACGTGGTGGCCGGCGAAGTAGCCGCTGCGGCCGGTGGAAAACCCTATGACCAGCTGATGCGCGAACAGGTGTTCGAGCCACTGGGCATGGCACGCTGCCAGGTGGGGGCGTGGTCGGTGAAACGCGTGGGCAACGTGGCGCAGCCGCATGCCTGGCGCGGCGAACGCAACGAAGTGGTGAACGCCGATGGGGCCATCAGCCCGAACCTGCCCTCGATGGCCGCCGGTGGCATCCGCTGCTCGCTGCGTGACATGACGCGCTGGATGCAGGTGCTGCTGGATCCCGCGCTGGCGCCGGACTGGCTGGGCGCTGAGCAGCGCCGCACGCTGTGGACCCTGCACATGCCGATGCCGCTGGGCGAACGGCAGCGGCGCTGGGACAACGCGCACTTCTACGGCTACGGATACGGCTGGCGGGTGTCGGACATGGACGGGCAGTGGAAGGTGGCGCACACCGGCACGCTGTCGGGCATGTATTCGTCGCTGGCCCTGCTGCCCGACCGCAAGCTGGGTGTGGTGATGCTGATCAACGGCGAGGGCGAGGATGCGCGCACCGCCCTGATGCAGGCCACGCTGAAACGGTTCACCGCCGCGCACGATGCGCGCCCGGCGAGGGCCTACCTGGCCGAGCTGAAGGCTGAGCAGGCCACGCGGGCGGCAACCGGCCATCAGCGGCCGATGACGTCGGATGCACGGCAGGCGTCGGCTTCCGATCTGCCACGCTGGCAAGGCCGCTACACCGACCCGTGGCTGGGGCCGGCCTCGCTGTGTCCGGGCAAGGACGGGCTGCGTTTCAGCGTGGACAAGTCGCCCAGGTTGCAGGCCACGGTGCTGCAGCTGCAGGGGCGCTGGCTGCTGCGCTGGGATACGCTGGGCGACGAAGCACAGGCGTGGCTGCAACCGGGCGAAGGCCCGTCGCCGACGCTGGACCTGCGCGCCATCGATCCGGACATCGACTTCAGCTATGACTTCCAGGACCTGCATTTCACTCGTACTGGCGACTGCGCTGGCCGCGACCGCCAGCGCCGCTGAGCCACCGCGCGTTTCAGCGGCCACCGATGCAGCCAGCGCCGGACTGGTGGAGATCCGCACGCTGTCGCCACACATCGACATGGATATCCGCTACGCCGGCGCCAACAACTTCACCGGCGCGCCGGTACCCGGCTACGAGGCGCCTTCCTGCTATCTGCTGGCGCCAGTGGCGAAGGCACTGGCCCGGGTGGAGCGGGATCTGCGCGCAGATGGATGGGGCCTGCGGATCTACGACTGCTATCGACCGGTGCGCTCGGTGCAGGCCTTCATGGCCTGGGTGAACGACCCGCGCGAGCTTTCGCGCAAGGCATTGCAGTATCCGGACCTGGACAAATCGCGCCTGCTGGCCGACGGCTACATCGCCGAGCGTTCCGGCCACAGCCGCGGTGCCACCGTCGACCTCGGCCTGCTCGATTGCCGCAGCGGCACCTGCACGGCGCTGGACATGGGGACGGATTTCGATTTCTTCGGGCCGCGTGCGCATACGCAGGCGAGCGGATTGAGCGACGTGCAGCAGGCAGATCGACAGCGGCTTGTGCGCGCGATGGCCCGGCGCGGTTTCGTGAATTACCCGAAGGAGTGGTGGCACTACACGCTGCAGCCCGAACCGGACCCCGGCACCGCGTACGACGTCCCGGTGCGGTAGGGGCATCGGCAGAGGGTCGCTGCTGTTGGTAGGTGTCGACCTTGGTCGACACGGTAGATCCACGTCATGCCTGGATGCTTTTCGTTTGATCATCGAGATACTCGATTTCGATGGAGATTCATCCACGCATGGCGTGGATCTACCACCAACCGTCATCAGGAATCTGTCGGGGGTGGGGCGGTGTGGGTGGGCAGGACCGTTGGCACCATGGATGGCGCCATCGAGCCCCCATGGATGGGTTTACGGCGTGTCCTGCCCACCCACATCGTCCCGCCAAACCGTCAGCAGTCCAGAGCCGCATTGGCTTCGGCCGTTGCTTGAAGCCTCCGCGGGTGCAGGGTGCAACCCTGCCGATACCCTTACACTGGCCGCCTTCTCATCCCTGCCCACCCGATGAACCTTCCCCTGCACTTCGGCCTGCTCGGCACCCTGGAAGCCGGCGCCATCGCCCTGCTGGTCGGCCTGCTGGTGTACTTCCTGTGGTCGCGCCTGTGCCGGCTGCTGCACTGGTCGGTGGGCCATGCGATCGGCTGGTCGTGCGTCATCTCGGTGGTGATCTCCACCGGCATCGATGCGTGGAAGCTGTTCTACATGGGCATCGTGCGGCTGGAGTCGCCGCTGTATGCGCGCCTGTTCCTGTCCACCATCCACGATCCGAACGAACTGGGCAGCCGCGTGGTGCTGGAAATCGCCGGTGCGCTGGCCGGTGTCGCCTTGGGATGGGTGATGTTCAGTTCGCGGTCATTGGAAAAAACCGTCGACTGACGCAGGTTTTTCGTTGCCTGCCGGTTAAATCCTGCTGCGCTGAATGCGCAGCTTATGAGCCGCTCACTCCGCCCTAACCAGCGTGCTAATGCATGCGCGCGGGCCAGTGGTTAATCGTGCGTGTTCACGCAGGTCGCGCCGCAAAATCGATTCAGAAACGCGGTGGCAGGGTAGGTGCCGTGCGGAAACAACACGCCGCGCAACACCACCCAATCGGTAGGAGACACCCCTGATGACTATTCGCAACCGCAAGCCCCTGATCGCCCTGATCGTCGCCGCCGGCAGCGTGCTGGCCATCCCGGCGATGGCCCAGTCGGCCAAGCAGCAGGCCGCGCAGGCGCAGAATGAAGCCGCGCAGGCCCAGCAGGCGGCGGCACAGGCCGGGCAGGCGGCTGACCAGGCCACCAACGCGGCCGCAGCGGCCTCGGCACAGGCCAATGGCGGTGGTCAGACCTGGGCCAGCATCGACACCGATGGCAACGGCACCATCAGCAAGAGCGAGGCACAGGTGAACGCGGGCCTCGCCCAGGTGTTCGACCAGGCCGATACCAACAAGGACGGCGAGCTGAGCGCCGATGAGTACAAGGCCTACGTGGCCGCCCAGCAGGCCGGCGCAGGTGCCGGCGCGGCGCAGGGCCGCTGATCCACACCTGATTCGGGAAAACCGGTGCATGGAGACCCGGGCGGCTACGGCCGCCCGGGTTTTTCCCGTCTGTCGGGCCGCTGTATCCTTGGCGGATGAATACCCCCACGCCTGCGCCGTCGCGCGCCATCGGCCTGGTTGGTTTTGACGGTGATGACACGCTGTGGAAGAGCGAGGACTACTACCGCAAGGCCGAGCAGGATTACCTGGACCTGCTGTCGCGCTATGTCGACGTGCACGACACCCAGACCGCCCGCCACCTGCTGGAAGTGCAGCAGCGCAACCTGGCCGTGTTCGGCTATGGCGTGAAGGGCATGGTGCTGTCGATGATCGAAGCGGCCATCGACATCACCGGCCAGCGCATCGATGCCAAGGACATCCAGCGCATGCTGGACATCGGCCATGACACCCTGCGCCACCCGGTCGAGCTGATCGACGGCGTGCGCGCATCGGTGGCGGCCATTGCCGAACAGTACCCGGTGGTGCTGATCACCAAGGGCGATCTGTTCCATCAGGAAGCCAAGATCAAGGTGGCCAACCTGCGCGAGCTGTTCCCGCGCATCGAGATCGTCTCGGAGAAGGACCCGGAAACCTACGCGCGCGTGCTGGCCGAGTTCGACCTGCCGATGCAGCGCTTCGTGATGGTGGGCAACTCGCTGCGCTCGGATATCGAGCCGGTGGTGACCCTTGGCGGCTGGGGCGTGCATACCCCGTACGCGGTGACCTGGGCCCACGAGACCCAGCACGGCGTGGCCGACGACGAACCGCGCATGGTCACTGCCGATACCGCGCACGATTGGCCGGCCGCGCTGGCGGCGATCGAGGCCAAGGCGGCGGCGGCCTGACAGGGGCGGGCGGCTGCGGCAGAATCGGGGCATGAACGTCCGACTGCGCGCACTGATGCTGTCCCTGCTGCTGGCGCCGGCCACCGTGCTGGCCCAGCAGACCGCCGAGCGCTCGGCGGCTTACACCGTGGAAACCGGTGACAGTTGGGTGGATGCCCAGCTGCAGGACATCAACCATTACGCCGAACGCTATCCCGACGCCTTCCTCGACGAAGTATCGCGCTATGCCGGCGTGCCGCGCGGCTACATCAGCGCCTTGTTCTCCATCCACGGCTGGCAGGCCGGGGATATCTATTTCGCCTGTTTCTGGGCCAAGGCCAGCGGCCAGACCTGCCGCGACAGCGTGCGCGCCTTCAGCCAGAACCCGGAGGGCGGCTGGGAGGCGGTGGTCAAGCGCATGCCGCGCGCGCCGGACAACCTGCATTACCGAGCGGTGCGCCACGCCATCGTGGCCAGCTACCAGCACTGGGACCGGCCGATCACCCTCGATGCCACCCTGAAGCGCCAGCTGAAGCGGTAGTGCCGGTGGCCGGCAATTCCTGTACTCCAGGCATCCAGAGGTTGCCGGCCAGCGGCCGGCACTACCGATTTCCTTCATGTTGCTCTGCATATCGCCGCCGCCGCGCGCTCCGGCGACAATACGGCTTCGAGCTGTTCCCCGTTCCCGTAATCGAGTGACTGATGAGCGCCTCTTTCGTTTCGCCTGATGTGATCCGCCGCCTGTTCGCCCAGGCCATGTCCCGCATGTACCGCACCGAAGTGCCGCTGTACGGCACGCTGGTGGAACTGGTGGAGCGGATCAACGCGCAGGTGCTGGAGCAGGACCCGGCGCTGGCCGCGCAGCTGCAGCGCAATGACGAGCGCGCGCGCCTGGACGAGGAGCGCCACGGCGCGATCCGCGTCGGCACCGTGCAGGAACTGGCGACGCTGCGCCGCCTGTTCGCGGTGATGGGCATGTTCCCGGTCGGCTATTACGACCTGTCGGTGGCCGGCGTGCCGGTGCACTCCACCGCGTTCCGGCCGCTTACCGGTGCCGCGCTGGCGCAGAACCCGTTCCGCGTGTTCACCTCGCTGCTGCGCCTGGAACTGATCGAAGACGAAGCGCTGCGTGCCGAATCGGCGCGCATCCTCGAACGCCGCCGCATCTTCACCGAGGGCGCGCTGGCACTGATCGACCAGGCCGAGCGTGACGGTGGCCTGTCGCAGGCCGACGCCGAACGTTTCGTCGAAGAGGCGCTGGAAACCTTCCGCTGGCACGGCGACGCCACCGTCGACCTGCCGACCTACCACGCCCTCAACAAGGCGCACCGGCTGGTGGCCGACGTGGTCAGCTTCCGTGGCCCGCACATCAACCACCTGACCCCGCGCACGCTGGATATCGACGCGGCGCAGGCGGCGATGATCGAGCACGGCATGGCCGCCAAGGCGGTAATCGAAGGCCCGCCGCGCCGTGCCTGCCCGATCCTGCTGCGCCAGACCAGCTTCAAGGCACTGGAAGAAGCGGTGCATTTCCCGGACAGCGAAGGCGGTGATGCCGGCACGCATACCGCGCGCTTCGGCGAGATCGAGCAGCGCGGGCTTGCGCTGACCCCGAAGGGGCGCGCGCTGTACGACCAACTGCTGTCGCAGGCACGCGATGCCGGTGGCGAAGGCAGTACCGGTGGCGACTATGGCCAGCGCCTGCAGGCGGTGTTCGCCAGCTTCCCGGATGACCATGACACGCTGCGCCAGGAAGGCCTGGGCTACTACCGCTACCAGCTGACCGACGCCGGCCGCGCCGCGCCGGAACGCGTGGCCGATCTGCCGGCCGAAGTGCTGGTGGCCACCGGCCTGGCCACCGCCGACCCGATCGTCTACGAGGATTTCCTGCCGGTCAGCGCTGCGGGCATCTTCCAGTCGAACCTGGGCGGCGAAGAACAGCGCGCCTATGCCGCCCACGCCAACCGCGAGGCCTTCGAGCAGGCGCTGGGCGTGGCGGTGAATGACGAGTTCGAGATCTACGAGCGGCTGCAGGCCGAATCGCTGGCGGCGCTGCGTACCGCGTGAAGGTAGAGCCGGCCGCTGGCCGGCTGTTCTGGGGAGCCGGCCAGCGGCCGGCTCTACCAGTGTTCGCGGGCCTCAGCCCTTCATCGTGCCGGTATCCAGCCAGCGCTGGTGCCACGACAGCGCTTCCGGCAGCAGGTGCGGGGTGTGCTTGCCGTAGCTCTCGCGGCTGGCACGGTCGAAGTAGTCCTGCAGCTGCGCGCGGAAATCCGGATGCGCGCAGTTGTCGATCAGTACCTGCGCACGCTTGCGCGGGGTCAGCCCACGCAGGTCGGCCAGGCCCTGTTCGGTGACGATCACCGACACGTCGTGCTCGGTGTGGTCGACGTGGCTGGCCATCGGCACGATCGCCGAAATGGTGCCGTTCTTGGCGGTGGACGGGCTCAGGAACGCGGACAGGAAGCCGTTGCGGGCAAAGTCACCCGAACCGCCGATGCCGTTCATGATCCGCGTGCCCATCACGTGCGTCGAATTGACGTTGCCGTAGATGTCCACTTCGATCATGCCGTTCATGCCGATGCAGCCGAGGCGGCGCACCAGCTCCGGATGGTTGGAGATCTCCTGCGTGCGCATGATGATGCGCTCGCGGTAGAAATCGATGTGCTCCTTGAACGTCTCGTTGGCCTGCGGGCTCAGCGCGAAGCCGGTGCACGAGGCATAGCTCAGCACGCCGTCGCGCAGCAGGTCGAGCATGCCGTCCTGGATCACCTCGGTGAACGCGCCCAGGTCGCGGAAACCACTCTTGGCCAGGCCGGCCAGCACCGCGTTGGGGATGTTGCCCACGCCCGACTGCAGCGGCAGCAGGTTCGGCGGCAGGCGGCCCTTCTTCACCTCGTGCTTGAGGAACTCGATCAGGTGCGCGGCGATCTGCTCGCTGGTCGCATCGATCGGGCTGAACGGGCTGTTGCGGTCCGGGCCGTTGGTGCGCACCACCGCCACGATCTTGTCCGGGTCGCAGCGCAGCGCGGTGTCGCCGATGCGGTCGTTGGCGTTCACCAGCGGAATCGGCTTGCGGTGCGGCGGCAGCGCGGTGCCGTAGTAGATGTCATGCATGCCGTCGACGCCGGCCGGCTGCCATTCGTTGACCTCGACGATCACCTTCTTCGCCAGGTCCAGCCAGGTCTTGTTGTTGCCGACCGAGGTGGAGGGCACCAGCGAGCCGTCCTCGCGGATGGCCGACACTTCGATCACGGCGGTATCGATCTCGCCGTAGAAGCCGAACCACACGTGCTGGGCGACGTGGCTGAGGTGGATGTCGATGTAATCCAGCTTTCCCTCGTTGATGCGGTTGCGCGCATCCGGGTCGCTCTGGAACGGCATGCGCATGGCGATGCCATCGGCCTTGGCCAGCGCGCCATCGAGTTCCGGCGCGGTGGAGGCGCCGGTCATCAGCTTGATCTGGAAGGGATTGCCCTGGGCATGCACCGCTTCGATGCGGCGCGCCAGTTCGACGGGAACGGCCTTGGGATACCCGGAGCCGGTAAAGCCGCTCATGGCCACGGTTTCACCGGGCTGGATCAGCGCGGCTGCGGCCTCGGCGGAGACCACGCGGTCACGAAGACGCGCGTTGGCGATGCGATCAACAGACATGACGACAGTGTTTCTCGGGGGGAAACCCGATTATCGGCCATCCCCCGCCGTACGGGGGGTTCTACCTTCGTGGAATGGCTTTTCCCCACGGGGGTCACCCGAACCGGCCGGTTTTGTTTTGCAGTGCAGCGTGCAAAGTGCTTTCGCAGCCCGCACGATGGCCCTGCATCCCGACGTGGGGGAGGGAGCAGAGCCCGCTGGCAGTTCGCTGCAAGCGGGCTTTTTTATTGCCTGCCGCCCATTATGAATACGCGGCATCCATTATCGGTAGTGCCGGCCGCTGGCCGGCAACCTCTTCACCCTTACCGGCCAGCGGCCGGCACTACCGGGTCCGTTGCGCCCCGACCGGGTCGATACAATCGGGCCATGACCCTCGCCCCCGCTGAACTGCCCGCTACCCTGCAGCCCCTTGTCGACCGTGCCCTGTCGCGATTGGCCCAGGTGCTGCCCGAGCCGATCCCACCCGACCTGCAGCCGCTGCTGACCCGGCTGGCGGTGGCCAGCGACTTTGCCCTCGACACCCTGGTTCGCCAACCGGCGCTGTTGGCGCAGCTGGCCGCGCCCGGTTGCCCGCCGATTCCCGCGCCGGTGCTCGACCCGCTGCAGCCCAGCGACTGGCCTTCACAGTTGCGGCGCTGGCGCACGGCGATGTCGACGCGGTTGATCTGGCGCGACCTGGCCGGCCTGGACGACGTGGCACAGACCCTGGCCGGCGCCACCACCCTGGCCGAAGACTGCCTGCGGCTGGCGCTGGACGCGCTGCAACAGGAATTCGCGCAACGCCACGGGGTCATCCGCGATGACCACGGCCAACCCATGCAGCTGGTGGTGTTCGGGCTCGGCAAGCTGGGCGGTGGCGAGCTCAACTTCAGTTCCGACATCGACCTGGTCTACGCCTACCCGCAGGGCGGCGAATCCGACGGCCCGCGCGCGCTGGCCGCCGAGGAGTACTTCGCCCGCCTCGGCCAGCGCCTGGCCAAACTGCTGGACGAAACCACCGTCGATGGTTTCAGCCACCGCGTCGACCTGCGCCTGCGCCCGTTCGGCAGCGCCGGCCGCGTTGCGCTGTCGTTCGCGGCGATGGACCAGTACTTCCAGCGCGAGGGCCGCGACTGGGAGCGCTATGCGTGGTTGAAGGCGCGTGCCGTGGCCGGCGACATCGAGGCCGGTGAAGCGTGGCTGCAGACCCTGCGCCCGTTCGTGTACCGCCGCTACCTGGATTTCACCGCGCTCGACGGCCTGCGCGAGATGAAGGCGGCGATCACTGCCGAAGTTGCGCGCCGTGAACTGCACGAGGACATCAAGCGGGGTGCCGGTGGCATCCGCGAAATCGAGTTCCTGTGCCAGGCACTGCAGCTGATCCGCGGCGGCCGTGAACCGGCACTGCGCGAGCGTCGTCTGCTGGTGGCGTTGGAGGCACTGGTGGCGGCCGGGCAGATCGCGCCCGAGGATGGCGCCGCGCTGCGCGAGGCCTATCTGTTCCTGCGCAGGCTGGAAAACCGCCTTCAGATGCTGCGCGACGCACAGACCCATGTGCTGCCCAGCGACACGCTGGACCGCGAGCGCATCGCCGTCGGCCTCGGTTATCCGGATTGGGAGGTGCTGCGCGCGGCGCTGGCCGAACAGCAGCAGCGGGTCAGTACCGAATTCGCCGCGCTGCTTGCACCGCGCAAGGGCCAGGCCGCGCCCGATGCGTTGGCCAACTACTGGCGCAGCCTGCCCGACGGCAGCAATGCGCCGCTGCTGGCCGAAGCCGGTTTCCTCGATGCGAACGGCGCCGACCAGTCGCTGCGCGATTTTGCCCAGGGCAGCGGTGTGAAGTCGTTGTCCGATGCCGCGCGTGCGCGCCTGGACCGCGTGCTGCCGGCGCTGCTGCACGCGGCCACGCGCTCTCCGCAGCCCGATGCCGCGCTCAAGCGCGTGCTCGGCCTGCTGCAGGCGGTGCTGCGCCGGACCAGTTATCTCGCCCTGCTGGACGAACAACCCAGCGCGCTGGCGCGGCTGGTCGATGTGCTGGCGCGCAGTGCACTGCTGGCCGAGCGGCTGGCCGCCTATCCGCTGCTGCTGGATGAGCTGCTGGACGTGCGCGTGTCCGGGCCGATGCCCGATGCCGCCGGCATGCTGGCCGAGTGCCAGCAGGTGTTGTCGGTGGAAGATCCCGAATCCGCGCTGCGCTGGCTCAACGAGACGCGGCTGGCGCTCAGCTTCCGCATGGCGATGGCCACGCTGGATGGTCGCCAGGGCGCGGTGGACAGCACCCGGCAACTGGCCGAGCTGGCACAGGCGGTGGTGATCACCGTGCTGGCGATGGCCGAGGCGGACATGCGGGCTGCACACGGTGAGATTCCCGGTGGGCGCTTTGCGATCATCGGCTACGGCAGCCTCGGCGGCCTGGAGCTGGGCTTCGGTTCCGATCTGGATCTGGTGTTCCTGCACGACAACCCGGCCGGCGTGGACGCCAGCGATGGCGCGCGCCCGCTGGAGCCGGGGCGGTGGTATGCGCGCCTGGCGCAGAAGGTGATGGCGCTGCTTGGCGCGGTCACCGCCGCCGGCCGCCTGTACGACATCGACGTGCGCCTGCGCCCGGATGGCGGTAAGGGCTCGCTGGTGTCTTCGCTGGCCAGTTACACCGACTACCAGCGCGAACGCGCGTGGACCTGGGAACACCAAGCGCTGGTGCGCGCGCGTGGCGTGGCCGGCGATGCCAGCCTGCTGGCCGCCTTTGAGCAGGTGCGTGCGCAGACGCTGGGCCGCGAGCGTGATGCCGGTGTGCTGTATGCCGACGTGTTGAAGATGCGCGGGCGCATGCGCACCGAACTGGACCGCAGCGATGCCGCGCGGCTGGACCTGAAGCAGGGCGCCGGTGGCGTGGTGGATCTGGAATTCCTGCTGCAGACCGGCGTGCTGGCGCGCAGTGCGCAGGTGCCGGCGCTGCTCGAGCCGCGCGACACACCGTCGTTGATCGATGCGCTGGGCGCCGCCGGTTTCCTGCCCGAAGCCACCACGCAGGCGCTGCACACCGCGCACGCGACGTTGTTGGAGGTTGGCTTGGCCTGCACGCTGGATCGGCGGCCACGGCTGGCACCGACCACCCCGGCCATTGAAGAGGCGTGTGCGGCGATCACTTCGGCGTGCGTTGAAGCGAAGCTGCCGTTCGCCTGACAGGCAGCGATGGCTGGGCAATGGCCTGCTTCTGGTGGGTGCCAACCTTGGTTGGCACAGGCCATCAGGGTTCATGACTCTGGCAATGGCCCGCCCTTGATAGGTGCCGACCGTTGGTTGGCACAACCCATCAGGGTTCATGACCCCGGCAACAGCGTGCCGACCAACGGTCGGCACCCACCAGAGCAATGGCCCGGCGATGCCCCGCTGTTGGTAGGTGCCAACCTTGGTTGGCACAACCCATCAGGGTTCATGACCTCGGCAACAGCGTGCCAACCAAGGTTGGCACCCACCAGAGAAGTGCGGTCAGCTGGTGGCGCGCAGCGGCGCCATCTTCCACAGCAGTGCGCGGAACGGGGCCAGCAGGCACACGCCGATCGCCAGCTTCACCGCCAGGTCGCCTGCGGCCCAGCTGACCCACGGCAGGGTCGAACCGGCAAACGCGATCGACCAGAAAATGGTGGTATCCACGGTGGCACTGCAGGTGGTTGCCACCATCGGCGCGCGCCACCAGCTGCCACGGCGCAGGCGGTCGAACACGGTGATGTCCAGCAGCTGCGCCACGATGAACGCCGAGCATGAAGCAATGGCGATGCGCGGCGTCGCCACCCAGATCGACAGCAGCACCGCCACCAGGAACCCGATCCACGCCACGCGGCGGGCCGGGCCCGGGCCGAAGCGGCGATTGATCAGGTTGCTGACCAGGAACGCGACCGGATAACTGAAGGCGCCCCAGGTCAGCCAGTCATTGATCGGGTACTGCACCAGCACGTTGGACAGCAGCACCACCACGCCCATCGCCAGCACCGCCAGCACCAGGGCGCGCGGGGTCAGCGGGGCAAACACAGGGGCAGGACGCACGGACATGGCGAGCCAGGGGAATAAAGGGGATCGCCCATTATCCGCCCGGCCCGCGGCAAATCCAAAACCGGTCGTTCAGTTTTACAGCGCTTCGCTCATCACATCGCCAGCGGCATACGCGGTCGGCACGTAGGCCAGGGTCTGGCCCTGTGCGCTCTTCACGTTCCAGCCAGCGCCGGCTTCGGTGGGGTCGAAATGCACCTGCTGGCCCACCACGAAGGCGGCCGTCGGGTTTTCGCCCTCTGGCTGCACGGTCCAGCGCAGGGTGGCGGTGTGGTCGGCCTTGTCCGGCACCTGCAGCTGCACCTGGCGCTCGCCCTCCGGCGTGGTCTCCACCTTCTTCACTTCCATCGGCGGCAACGGCACCGCCTTGGTGCGGGTGGCCTTGCCGTTGCGCTCGCTGGCCTTGAACGGCGCCTTGGACAGTTCGGACAGGCCCATCGAAGCCGCCATCGGCAGCGACAGCACCACGAACGAGGTCACGATCACGCTGGCCTGGCTGCTGTTCAACTGCGGCGCAGCGCCCGCATGGACGGTGGGCACCAGCAAGGCGGAAAGCAGCAGGGCAGAGGCGGGAACGCGCAGGCAACGGAACATGGGACCTCCTGGTCGCCAGAAAAAGGGGATGAAATTCACGGGGTGGCCGCGGCCGCACCGGCCACCGGCACATGGGGAATCACCAGTTCCTGCTGCAGCTGGCTGCGCTGGTGCAGGAAGTCGAACACCGATTCCACCGTCACCACCGAGTAGTTGCCGGAGATGCGTTCGCTGGCCGGATGATCGGTGGTGGTGGCGTTGGCCACGAAAAGGCGCGCACCCACGCGCTTGCCCAGGCCGATGTGCAGCACGCTGGGCTGGTACTTCTGCTGGCGCAGCCACTGCTGCGCCTGTTCGCGCTTGACGATGGCCGGCGCGCCCTCGCTCTGCGCCATCGCCGCGGCGAGCACTTCCAGCACCCACTGGTTGGAGTTCTGGTAGTCGGTGGCGAACGGGTAGGCCACCACGTTGTACTTCGATTCGTGCAGTGCCTTGGGCTGGATCGAGGGCGATACCAGCATCGCCCGCAGTGCCGCACGCAGCGGCGCGGACGGCACGCCGATGCGCAGGTCGGTATGGCCACCGCTCTCGCCGACGAAGTTGCCCAGGCCCTCGTGGTACAACTGCGAACTGTCGGTCTTGCAGCGGTTGAGCAGGTGCATCGCGCGCCAGCGGCCGTCGTCCTCGCGCAGCAGGAAGGCCAGGTGGCTGTGGCGCAGGCCATAGCGGCTCAGGTCCTGGCCACCGCGCGCGGCCACCACCACGTCCACATCGGGCAGCGCATCGAGGCGTTCGGCGGTGGTCCAGGCCACATCCAGCATGGCGGCCTGTGCGGCCACGCTGGGGAAGCGCTCGCGGCACTCGGTGCTGTTGGCCCAGGCCGCTGCGGTCGCCAGCAGGCTGGCGATCAGCAGCGCGGCGCGCGGCAGGCGATAGAAACGATCCATGTCGGTACCTTCAACGGCGGTGAGGGCCGCGTGCCGATCATACGCCGGTCAGCGCAGCGGGCGGTCCACGCCCTTGCGCTTGAGTTCGCGGTCGCAGGCGTCGCTGATGGGTGCCACCGGCAACGGCGGGCGCTGGCCCTTCGGATCGCGCAGCGCCGGTTGTTCGCGGTACGCGTCCAGCTGCTGCTGGCATTGGTAGGAGATCGGGTCCAGCTCGGTGGGCGACGTGGAGCACGCGGCGAGCAGGGCCAGCGGCAGCAGGAGCAGGGTGCGCATGGAGGCGTTCAGTCCGATCGGAAACACCGGACTCTAACCGTGCGGCCCAATCGAGATGTTCAAAAATCGCTGGGCGATCAGATGGTGCCGGCCAGCGGCCGGCACTACCTTGATGCCAGGCGCTGGTTCACCTCCGCGGCGATCCGCGCGGTTTCGCGCAGCGGTTCGATGCGGTCGTACTGCCAGTCCAGCCAGCGTTCCTGCAACCGGCCGCGTTCGCGCAACTGCTGCTGGAAGCGTGCCAGCCGTCCCTGTGCGGTAGCCGCCAGCGCCACCATCACCGGCATGCGCGTGGCACAGGCTTCAGAGAGCAGGTTTACCGAGTCCGGCGAGACCACCACGCGGTTGGCCCAGCCGAGCAGGCCGCCATACGGATTCACTCCGTCGCCGCCATCGCCCCAGATCACGTGAGGCAGGTCGGCGAAGGTCGCACGCAGGATCTCGGCCAAGGCCGGTGGCGTGCGCCGCGAGGTGGTGGCCAGCAGGCTGCCTCCCTCGCTGCGGATCTGCTCGGCCAGGGCGCGGAACACACCCACCATCGCCGGTTCGTCCCACGGCGCCAATGGCGTGGGCCCGCCCACCAGCAGCGCGGTGCGCGGGCCGGGCAGGGTGCTGAAGCCGGCGAACGCGGCGCGGCCCCAGGCCAGCCAGTCGTCGTCCACCGGGTTGAGGCTGCCGAGCAGGGTCAGCACGTTGCTGCCGCGCAGGGTGTCGTGTTCGGGCACCACCACCACATCCCAATGGCGGGCACTGATACGCGGATCGAGGATCTGCACCACCTGGCTGCCGCGCGCACGCAGCACGCGCAGGGCACCGGCGGCCTGGCGGCCACAGCCGATCGCCAGCGCCGGGGCCTCGTCGGCCAGCGTCGCGAAGGCCTCGCCATAGCCGTTCACATCGCCGGGCAGGCGCCGCGGCGACAGCCAGCGCCACGGCGCGCGCGGCTGCAGCACCAGCGGCCGATGGGTGCCCTGGCGCAGCGCCGAGGCCAGCGCAGCCGCCTGGCGGACATTGCCCGCGCGGCCGTCAGTGACCGTCCAGGGTGCGCTCGATCGTTTCACCATTGGCATTAATTCGTTTCAGCCCTGCTGGGTGTTGCAACAGTCGCGACACTCTACACTGCGGCTCGTCGATTCGCCCCGCGCCGCCCGCGGGCACTGACTTCCCTTCGCCGCCCTGGAGATCCACCGATGTCCCACGCGCTCGACGCTGCTGCCCTCGATCAGCTGTTCCGCACTGCCCGTACCCAGAACGCCTTCCTCGACAAGCCGGTTCCGGCCAGCCTGCTGCAGGAACTGTACGACCTGGTGAAGTGGGGCCCGACCGCGGCCAACACCACGCCGGCCCGCTTCGTCTTCGTCACCTCGAAGGACGCCAAGGCCAAGCTGGCCCCGGCCCTGTCCGAAGGCAACCATGACAAGACCATGGCCGCCCCGGTCACCGTCATCATCGGCTTCGACCTGGACTTCCACGAAAAGCTGCCGTACCTGTTCCCGCACGCCGATGCCAAGGCCTGGTTCGACGGCCCGCAGGAAGGCCGCCACGAAGCCGCCATCCGCAACGGCAGCCTGCAGGGCGCCTACCTGATCCTGGCCGCGCGCGCGCTGGGCCTGGATGCCGGCCCGATGTCCGGCTTCGATGCGGCCAAGGTGGACGAGGCGTTCTTTGCCGGTACCTCGATCAAGTCGAATTTCCTGGTCAACCTGGGTTACGGTGACCCGGCGGGCCTGTTCCCGCGTCTGCCGCGCCTGTCGTTCGACGAAGCGGCGCGCATCGCGTAAGTCGCTGTATCGGTTTCGGGCCGTCACCTTGGCGGCCCCTGTTGCACCCACCCTACGATCCGGAGAGTTCCTCAGATGAGCGCCACCCGTAAACTGCTGCTGCCGCTGGCCCTGACCCTGGCCATCGCCGCCTGCTCCAAGCCGGCCGACACCGCTGCCCCGGCCGCGGATGCCGCCGCCCCGGCCACCACCGAACAGGCTGTTGCCCCGGCCGCCGATGCCGCCGCTGCCGCGCCGGCGGCCGAAGCGATCAAGATCGCCTCGGGCACCTACAAGCTGGACCCGAGCCACACCGACGTGCTGGCGCAGTGGAGCCACTTCGGCTTCTCCAACCCGAGCGCGCACTTCGGCAACGTTGAAGGCACCCTGGTGTACAACGCCGAAGACGTGACCAAGTCCACCGTGGAAGTGAAGCTGCCGCTGAGCGGCCTGAACAGCTTCACCGCCAAGTTCGACGAGCACCTGAAGAGCGCCGACTTCTTCGACGCCGCCAAGTTCGCCGATGCCACCTTCAAGAGCACCAAGGTGGAAGCGGCCGGCACCAACAAGCTGACCGTCACCGGCGACCTGACCATCAAGGGCATCACCAAGCCGGTCACCCTGGACGTCACCGTCAACGGCGGCGGCGAGCACCCGATGGCCAAGGTTCCGGCCGCCGGCTTCGATGCCACCACCACGCTGAAGCGCAGCGATTTCGGCGTCGGCGCCTACGCCCCGAACGTCAGCGATGAAGTGAAGATCCGCATCACCACCGAAGCCACCGGCGAAAAGCCGGCCGCTTGATGCACCCCGCTCACTCGTCGTGAGAAGGCAGAAGGCCCGCTGAAAAGCGGGCCTTCTTTTTGGGTTCCGGTAGAGCCGGCCGCTGGCCGGCTGCACGCGAGGTGCCCGATGTGGATGGGGTTGCCGGCCAGCGGCCGGCACTACCCGGTAGATGCCAACCTGCATTGGATGGGTGCCAACCTGCATCGGGTGGGTGCGGACCGTTGGTCCGCACGATCCCTCAGCGCAGCGCGCCCAACCACGCTGCACACGCCTCGCTCGGGCTCTGCTTGGCTTTCACCGCCAGCCCGCTTACGCGCACGAAGGTCTGCGCGGCCTGCGCCACCACCTGGCGTGCGATCAACGCGGCCTGCTTGGTGGCGGCTTGCTGCTTGCGCAGCTGCACGATGTTGATCGAAGGCCGACCGACCGGTGCGTACTTCTGGTCGCGGCGCAGCACATCGGCCACCTGCGCCACTTCGAATTCGGCCTGCAGGTAGCGGTGCTGCGCTTCCACCAGCTCACGCAGCGGCACGCGCAGGGCGGCGGTGTCGGCGAAGGTGGCCAGCGCGGCATCGCACGCAGCGTCATCAGCGAAGCGGGTACGCAGCGCATCCACGCTGGCCAGGGTCAGTTTGGCCATGTGGGCCTCGTTGCTGCAGGAAAGGAGCGCGATTGTCGCATTGCTGGGCGTGCTCCGGGCCGGGAGGCCTCCGCTTTGGTAGAGTCGACTGTTGGTCGACTGCTCTTCGCGCGATGCCGGAAACCCCCGCGCTGCGCGCGATAGTCGGCTAACAGTCGACTCTACCTGGCTGGCATTCGCGTGCAGCCTACCCACGGAAGGAAGACCCATGCAGGACGCGCAGTACTGGTTGAACGAATTCTGGACGGGCCTGAGCGTGCTCGATCTTCTGGGCGGCAGTGTGCTCGGCACGCTGCTGGGCCTGGCGTTGGGCATCCTCGGCTGGCGCTGGCTGCACCGCCGCGGTTGGCTGCAGCGGCGCAAGCGCTGGCATCACTGGCTGCTGGCCAGCTACGTGGTGCTGCTGCCGCTGGCCACCGCCTTCTTCGGCCTGCAACTGGGCTTCACTGCCGGTGCGCACCGCGCGCTGTTCAAGCAGCTCGATCATTTCCAGCCGCACCTGCAGACGCTGGTGGAAGGCTGGAGCGAAGGCTTCACCGATTCGCTGGATGACCCGCGCATGCGCGAGGCCCTGCGCAGCCAGGGCACGGTGGGCGATGTCGCCGATATCGTGGCCTCGGCCTACCTCAGCGAGCATCCGCTGCCCGGCCTCGACCGCCTTGGCAACGGCCCGTTGGCGCGCGGCACCGGCTGGGTGATCGGCAAGGTGCGCGAAGGCCTGCTGCGCGGCATGGTGGAAGACACGCTGGTGGACAAGGCCGGCACGATCGGCCTGGAGCCCAAGGTGGTGCGCGAGGCGCTGACCATGCACGTCGATGAGCTGCTGCACACCCGTGGCGTGCTGCGGCTGGTGAAGGCGCAGATCAACGGCATGATGCCCGGTGTGTACTTCGGGCTGCTGCTGCCGCTGCTGGTCATCGCGCTGCTGGTAGCGCTGGAGATCTGGGCCGCGCGGCGGTTCGGGTGGACGCGGCAGGTGGCATCCTACGCGGTAGTGCCGGCCGCTGGCCGGCAGCTGCAGGTTCCTGCCGAAGGCTCATGAGGTTGCCGGCCAGCGGCCGGCACTACCCCCAGGCGACCGCCGATGGCCCCCTGTAGAGTCGAGCCACGCTCGACTCATCGCGCGCAGCGCGATGCGTGCGGGTTTCGGGCTGCTGCCGCTGCTGATCATCGCGCTGCAGGTGGCATCCAGCGTGGTAGTGCCGGCCGCTGGCCGGCAACTTCAGGTTCCTGCCGAAGGTTCATGAGGTTGCCGGCCAGCGGCCGGCACTACCCCCAGGCGACCGCCGATGGCCCCCTGTAGAGTCGAGCCACGCTCGACTCATCGCGCGCAGCGCGATGCGTGCGGGTTTCGGGCTGCTGCCGCTGCTGATCATCGCGCTGCAGGTGGCATCCAGCGTGGTAGTGCCGGCCGCTGGCCGGCAGCTGCAGGTTCCTGCCGAAGGTTCATGAGGTTGCCGGCCAGCGGCCGGCACTACCCCCAGGCGACCGCCGATGGCCCCCTGTAGAGTCGAGCCACGCTCGACTCATCGCGCGCAGCGCGATGCGTGCGGGTTTCGGGCTGCTGCCGCTGCTGATCATCGCGCTGCAGGTGGCATCCAGCGTGGTAGTGCCGGCCGCTGGCCGGCAGCTGCAGGTTCCTGCCGAAGGTTGATGAGGTTGCCGGCCAGCGGCCGGCACTACCGGTCAAAGGGCGTGCGGACCAACGGTCCGCACCCACCCAAGGGAAGTCAGCAACCACCCAGGGACGTCAGCAACCACCCAAGGGAAGCCCGCACCCACCCTCTCTTGCTCAATCGCCGTCGGTCTCGTCCGGGTGGGCCTTCCAGTAGCCGGTCGAGCGGATCCAGTCGCGCGGCACGCCCAGGTGGCCTTCGATGAACTTGCGCATCATCCGCGCGCGACGCGATTCGGTGGCGATCCAGTAGAAGACATCGCCGTCCGGTGCCTCGAAGTCGGTCAGCATGTCTTCCAGCAGCGTGCTGCTGGCCGCCGGGAAGCCGTTGCGCTCCAGCCAGTGGATGCGCACGTTCTCGTACTGCGGCAGGTCCTGGCGTTCGGCCTCATCGCTCACTTCGATGAATGCCTGCACCTCGGCGCCGTCCGGCAGCACGTCCAGCCAGCGGGCGATGGCCGGCAGCGCGGTTTCATCGCCAATCAGCACATAGGCGTCGTAGCTGTCGGCCACCACGAACGAGCCGCGCGGGCCGCCGATCACCAGCACGTCGCCGGCCTGCGCCTGCTCGGCCCACGGCCCGGCAATGCCCTGGTCGTGCAGCACGAAGTCGATGGCCAGCTCGCCGGTTTCGTGGTCCCACCAGCGCGGGGTGTAGTCGCGGGCCGGCGAGGGCTCCTTGCCTGCCGGGTAGCTGCGGCCTTCGGCGGTCAGTACCGGAAGCACCATCTCGCCCGCAGCGTTGGGGAAGAACAGCTTGATGTGGTCGTCGGCGCCGGGCGAATCAAAACCGGCCAGATCGTCGCCACCCAGCACCACGCGGCGCATGTGCGGGGTGACTTCCTCGGTGCGCAGCACGGTCAGTTCACGGAAGCGCACATCCAGGCGCAGGCGCGTGTTGTTGTGTTCGGTCATGGGGATACCTGTAAAAGGGTCGCGCGGGGGCGCGCGGCATGGGGGAGGACCTGGCTGGAGTCAGTCTGGCTGGGTCGTTGAAAGCGGTGATGTCTCGCTACCGGCGGTACCGTTCAGCAGGGCCGAGGCCCGCGTCAGCAGCGCCGCCACCTCGTCCGCCTCGCCCTCGGCCCAGCGGCCGTGGTGATGCACCAGCGCCCGCTTGAACTCGCGCAGGGCAGTGGCCAGCGGCGGCGGCAGCGAGGCCTTGGTGATCTCGCGGGCGCGGTCGAAGGCGCGTCGCTGCGCCAGCCGCACCTGGGTGCGCTGCACCTTCAGCTCGAACTCGCCGGCGGCGGTGATGCGGAAGATCCGCTTGCCGTCCACTTCCTCGGCCTCGATCCAGCCGGCCTGCTCGAAGCTGGCCAGCAGCGGGTACATGGTGCCGGCGCTGGGCGTATAGGCCTGCATGAACTGGTTGCTGATCAGCTGCATCAGCTCGTAGCCATGGCGCGGCTGCTCGCCGATCAGGGCCAGCACCAGCAGGCGCAGGTCGCCACGGCTGAGCACCCGCGGCTGGCCGTTGCGACGCGGCACCGCCGAATCGGTGGAACGGGCTCTGGGAGAGGGGGTACGGCTCATTTCGATATATCGGTAAACGAGTGTGCAAACGATATATCGATATATCGAAGCCGGCAATCATCGATCCGGCCACAAGCAATCCCGTTTTGGGCCACGGCCGGCCCCGCGCACAGAAAAAGGGGCGCCCCTTGCAGGGCGCCCCGGCGGTACTGTGGAAGGGAGCAGGGCGCCAGGCCCATCACTCGCGGCCCACGCTGGGCCCATCGGCGGCGCCGATCCAGTGGCGGCTGCGACATGTTGTCGCCGGTTCAGAACCACGCCCCGGCCTCCACCTACCGTGGTGCCGGCGTTGCCCTACAACCGTCATCGGCAGCGGTAACACTGCGTCCTGCACATGGCCGCAGCGGCCCGCAAGCGACAGCCCGCGCAGCCGCCAAGGCCCGCCGCAGGGCCATCACGGGCCCTTGCAAGCCCCTTGCGGACACTGGCCGGTTGCATCCATACGCCTGCGTAGCCAAGTGACGAAAGCCCTTGGTGCGCTACACTTTGCGGTCTAGAAATCTATACAACAGTCGCGCGCGTGCGTGCGGTTATGGGAGCGCTAATGAACTGGTTGAACGAGGTGCTGAACAACGACCCGAATCCTGTGGAAACCCAGGAGTGGATCGAGTCGTTGAAGGCCGTTATTGATGTCGAGGGCTCCGAGCGCGCGCATCAGCTGCTGGAAGGCATGGTGGAACTGACCCGTCGTTCGGGCGCCTACCTGCCGTTCTCTCCCACCACCGAGTACGTCAACACCATCGAGCCGCAGCTCGAGGCCAAGAGCCCGGGCAATGCCGAGCTGGAATGGCGCATCCGTTCGATCATCCGCTGGAACGCGATGGCCACCGTGGTGCGCGCCAACCGCAAGCCGGGTGACCTGGGCGGCCACATCGCCTCGTTCGCCTCCGGCGCCACCCTGTACGACGTGGGCTTCAACCACTTCTGGCGCGCCCCCAGCGAGAACCACCCGGGCGACCTGCTGTTCATCCAGGGCCACAGCGCCCCGGGCGTCTACGCGCGTTCCTTCCTGGAAGGCCGCATCAGCGAAGAGCAGCTGGACAAGTTCCGCATGGAAGTGGACGGCGGTGGCCTGTCCTCGTACCCGCACCCGTGGCTGATGCCGGACTACTGGCAGACCCCGACCGTGTCGATGGGCCTGGGCCCGCTGGCCGCCATCTACCAGGCGCAGTTCATGCGCTACCTGGAAAACCGTGGCCTGATCGAGAAGTCCGACCGCAAGGTGTGGTGCTTCATCGGCGACGGCGAGAGCGACGAGCCGGAAACCCTGGGTGCCATCGCCCTGGCCGGCCGTGAAGGCCTGGACAACCTGATCTTCGTGGTGAACTGCAACCTGCAGCGCCTGGACGGCCCGGTGCGCGGCAACGGCAAGATCATCCAGGAACTGGAAGGCGTGTTCCGTGGCGGCGGCTGGAACGTGATCAAGCTGCTGTGGGGCGGTTACTGGGATGCCCTGCTGGCCAAGGACAGCGACGGCGTCCTGAAGAAGCTGATGATGGAAACCGTCGACGGCGAATACCAGAACTGCAAGGCCTTCGGCGGCGCGTATACCCGCGAGCATTTCTTCGGCAAGTACCCGGAAACCGCTGCGATGGTCGCCGGCCTCAGCGACGACGACATCTGGCGCCTGAACCGTGGTGGCCACGACCCGCACAAGGTGTACGCCGCCTACCACCAGGCCGTGAACACCAAGGGCATGCCGACCGTCATCCTGGCCAAGACCGTGAAGGGCTACGGCATGGGCAGCGCCGGTGAAGCGCTGAATCCGACCCACCAGACCAAGAAGCTGGACGACGAAGCGGTGCGCCACTTCCGCGACCGCTTCAACATTCCGGTGACCGACGCGCAGCTGGCCGACGGCCAGGTGCCGTTCTACCACCCGGGCCCGGATTCGCCGGAAGTGCAGTACCTGCAGGAACGCCGTGCCGCGCTGGGCGGTTACCTGCCGCAGCGCCGCCGCAAGGCCGACAAGACCTTCGTGGCGCCGAAGCTGGAAGCCTACGACCGCCTGCTGAAGAGCAGCGGCGAGCGCAGCTACTCCACCACCATGGCGTTCGTGCAGAGCCTGAACATCACCCTGCGTGACAAGGAACTGGGCCCGCACATCGTGCCGATCGTGGCCGACGAAGCCCGTACCTTCGGCATGGAAGGCCTGTTCCGCCAGATCGGCATCTACGCGCCGTTCGGCCAGAAGTACAAGCCGGTCGATGCCGACCAGCTGATGTTCTACCGCGAAGACCAGAGCGGCCAGGTGCTGCAGCAGGGCATCAGCGAGCCGGGTGCGATCAGCTCGTGGATGGCGGCCGGTACCAGCTACTCGGTCAGCAACGTGCCGATGCTGCCGTTCTACATCTACTACTCGATGTTCGGCTTCCAGCGCGTGGGCGACATCGCCTGGCAGGCCGCCGACATGCGTACCCGCGGCTTCCTGCTGGGCGGCACCGCCGGCCGCACCACGCTGAACGGTGAAGGCCTGCAGCACGAAGATGGCTTCAGCCATCTGGTGGCCGGTGGCATCCCGAACGTGCGCAGCTACGACCCGACCTTCGGCTTCGAAGTGACGGTGGTTCTGCAGCACGGCACCAAGCGCATGATGGAAGACCAGGTGGACGAGTATTACTACGTCACCCTGATGAACGAGAACTACACCCACCCGGAAATGCCGGAAGGTGCGGCCGAGGGCATCGTCAAGGGCATGTACCTGCTGACCGACGCCGGCAAGCCGAAGAAGGGCGAGCTGCGCGTGCAGCTGCTGGGCTCGGGCACCATCCTGCGCGAAGCCATTGCCGCCGCCGAACTGCTGGACAAGGACTTCGGCGTGACCGCCGACATCTGGAGCTGCCCGAGCTTCAACGAACTGCGTCGCGATGGTTTCGACGTGGAACGTGCCAACCGCCTGCATCCGGAAGGTGAACAGCGCAAGGCCTACGTGACCGAGCTGCTGGAAGGCCGCCAGGGCCCGGCGATTGCCGCCACCGACTACGTGCGTGCGTATGCGGACCAGATCCGTGCGTTCGTGCCGATGTCGTATACGGTGCTGGGTACGGATGGCTTCGGCCGTTCGGATACGCGTGCGAACCTGCGCCGGTTCTTCGAGGTGGATCGCTACTACATCGCGCATGCCGCGATTGCGGCGCTGGCGAAGGAAGGGAAGATGACCGCGAAGGATGTGGCCCGGGCGATCAAGCAGTACAAGATTGATCCGGAGAAGGCTAATCCTGTTGGGGTTTGATCCCTTCAGCGGTTCAATGAATCGAAAGGGCGGCCGTGAGGCCGCCCTTTCGCGCTATAAATGTCAAAATTCCTCCCCGTCTCAGCCCCTGCGAACGGGATCCCGCAAGCTCGCCACCGAAGTCCCTAAGGCCAGGCGAGTGGCACAAGACACAGTAAGAAAATGAAGAAAAAGAGTGGCGAACCCAAAACCAAGCAAGCCGGTCCCAGCGTAATTTCGCTGTTCTCCGGTTGCGGCGGAATGGATTTCGGAATCAAGGCCGCTGGTGGCAACATCGTCTTTAGCAATGACATCCTGACCGATGCTTGCAAGACTCTGGAGAAGTATTTCCCTGAGACCAGGGTTACATGCGGTGATATCGCTGGAGTCACGAACTTCCCTCCAGCTGATGTGGTCGTGGGGGGGTATCCATGCCAATCGTTCTCCATGGCGGGGAATCGCGATCCGAAGAAGGATGCTCGAACCAACCTATACAAGGAGTTCCTCCGGGTGGTTGAGCTAGTGCAGCCTAAGTACTTCGTCGCAGAAAATGTTTCTGGACTGAAGCAGCTTGGTGAAGGAAGTTTTCTGGAAGAGCAGGAAAAGGCCTACAAGAAGGCTGGATATGAGGTAACTCATCACCTTCTTAATGCTCGTGATTTCGGCGTGCCGCAGTCTAGAAAGCGCCTATTCATCGTAGGTGTCAGGAAAGATCTAGCTCAGAGGTTCACCTTTCCCGACCCAACCCACGGCAAAGCAACCAAGAAGTCACCGCACCTGCTGCCTTACACGTCTCACGGCGATGCCATCAAGGATCTTCCGCTCTGGCCTGCTGGTGAATTCTACGAGCGCCCACATGATCCGGCAGGCAATTTTTCGTGGTATTTCATGTCACGCAACCGAAAGGCAAAATGGGACGATCCTGCTTTTACTGTAGTGGCGAACTGGAGGCACATAACGCTCCACCCGGCTAGCCCAACTATGAAGTTGACTTGGTCAAATCTCGCCGATGGTTGGAAGCAGCGATGGGATTTTACCGGCGAGTACGATCATAAAGTGGAAGGCGAGGATCGGCACGTCCTTGAGGAGCCTCGGCGCCTATCCTGGCGCGAGTGCGCTCGAATCCAAACCTTTCCGAAAGACTTCGAGCCAATCGGTGATGTCGATTCTAAGTTCACCCAGATTGGTAACGCCGTTCCACCTAAATTGGCAGAGGTCATCTTCCGCCACCTTTTCTCGGGCGAAGGATTGATTGATTCAAAACGCAGTCGCAGGGAGAAATAAAGTGAAGAAGGAACACCTATTCGGCGATGCGTGCGATAGCTTGGTGCGGGCGGTGTCAAGTGCGTCTGTTCAGGCCAGAAATGAGGCGCAGCTTCGACACGAGGTCGAAGTCGCGCTTCGTGCCGCGTGCGCAGCTATAGGTATTCCATGGACACCGTTCCAGATGGAGCGAGCGCTGAAGCGCAAGGGTGAATCTACCAAGTTCATAGATGTCGCGCACGGAGGAGTTCTCATTGAGTACGAACCTCCACGTTGCTTCGCCGGCATGCTCAACGCTAAGGCTAGGCACGCAAGAAGGCAGGTTGAAGAGTATTCGAGCCTGATTGCCTCTGAAGAGGGGCGCCCCATTGGCGACTACCTTCTAGTGGCATGGGATGGTGCTTCGATTACGTTTGGTCGTCATGACCGTGAACGTGGTGACTGCAACTGGGAAGCGGTAGTTCCATTCGATCTGAACTCGGCGCGTTACTTGCTGCTGGCAATGAAGTCAAGCAGCAAGCCGCTGGTTCATCCTAAGCTGTTGCAATCATTGATCGGTCCTGATTCTGCATCAGGAACTCAGCTAATTCCTGCCCTCTACTCGAGAGTCTGCAGTAGTACAAGCGATGGTGCCAGCAGAACCCATATGCTTTTTAAAGAGTGGGGGCGCTTATTTGCCCAAGTGGTAGGGTTCCAGCCGGATGGAATGAAGAAGCTTCTTCGACGGCAGGAACTCTCCCACGGTCAGCCCTATGACTCAAATCCGACGGCATATCTATTTGCGCTGAATACATACGTTGCGATCGTCGCAAAGGTGGTGGTTGCCTGTGCGTTGCCACGCGCCACACAGGACGTACTAGATGGCTCCGTTCCTGTCAGGACGCGGCTCTCTGCTGTTGAGAATGGAGGACTCTATGAGGGCTCTGGAATTCTCAACATGCTAGACGGGGACTTCTTCTCTTGGTACTTGGATGAAAGTGGTTGGAGCCTGTTCGAGGACGGTCTTGCGATCCTGCTCGGAAAGTTGTCGGGAATTGACTTTGAAGTGGTGAAAAAGGACCCGGCCACCACGCGCGATCTGTTTAAAGGAATCTACGAGCAGTTTATCCCTAGGGAAATTCGCCATGCGTTGGGCGAGTTCTACACCCCGGATTGGCTTGCAGAGATGACCCTCGCGATGACTGACTGGACCGTTGAAGACTCGGTGACAGACCCGGCATGCGGTTCAGGTACATTCTTACTTGAAGCGCTACGTCGACGCCTACTCGATGGTCGATTTTCTAACGCTAAGACCCTCTTGGAGGGTATCAATGGCGTCGATTTGAATCCCCTGGCGGTACTGACGGCAAAGGCATCGTTGGCGGTATTCGTCGCGCCCTACCTCAATCCAAGCGAGCCCGTGCGGCTTCCTGTCTATCTGGCCGATAGTATCAATCCGGCAAGGCCCGATGATGGATTGTTTCCATCATATCGTTACTCTCTCAGTACCGAGCTTGGCTTTGTCAATTTTGCCGTACCACTGCAGTTGATAAAGAACGACGCGTTCTTTCCGGTCTTCAGAAGAATTCGGGATCTCATCGAGCAAGATCGATCAGTCGATTACATTGCTGGCGATATCGAGAAGATTATTGATCGCCACGGGCTTGATCCTTCTTTGATGCTCACGTTGAAAGGGGCGATCACTTCTTTTGTAGGACTCCATGAGCAAGGGTGGAACGGAATCTGGTGCTCGATTGTTGCGGATCGGTTCGCGGCGGGCGCGGTGGAACCCGCATCCTATGTGTGTGGGAATCCACCGTGGATCAAGTGGAGCAATCTGCCACGTGAGTACACCAAGCGAATCCAGCCTCTCTGCAAAGAACTCGGTGTCTTCAGTAATGCCAAGTGGGTGGGTGGTATTGAAGGTGATGTTTCGACGGTAGTCGCGTTCCAGGCCATTCGTACTTACCTAGCGGCCGGCGGTCAGATGTGTCTGCTTATGCCTGGGTCCGTCTTTGAGACTCCCTCAAGTGCCGGTTTCCGCCAGCTGCGCGTGGGAACTGAAGGGACGCAATGCGCGTTCGAACGCGTTGATGATTTCGACAAAATTGCGCCATTCGATGGTGTAAGTAACATGCCTCGAGCTGTCCTCATAAGAAAGACAGAGCGTACCAGCTATCCGGTTCCGTACAATCGATGGGTTACTAGGGGCACGACCGCTAGTGTTGCTCGCATCGCTAGATGTGCCGATGAATTCACTGCGATCGCCGATGTGGAGCGCCTTTCTGCTTGGCCTGTCCCAGGTGGATGGGATAGGCCATGGATCGTCGGCCGCAGTGATGAGATGGATACGCTGAATGCCGTTTTTGGACAGCCAAATCCCAGGTACCAGGCAAGGAAAGGGGTGACGGCCGACCGAAACGGAATCTTCTGGGTGAAGCAGTCTGGGCCCGAAAAAGATGGCCTGCTAACCATCACAAACGAGGCGGATGTTGGGAAGACCAAAGGTATCCCGAAGATCACTTCGCTTGTCGAAGCCAATCATGTCTTTCCTCTACTGAGAGGACGTGGAGTTTCTAGATTCAAGGCTACTCCAGACCCAGAGCTCCGCTACCTCGTCCCTCAACGAACCATGCATGGAGATCCAGACCTTCATGAGCACAGTCCTCTTGCCTATGCATTCTTGCGGAATTTTCGGGATCAGCTCTCTGCGCGCTCTAGCTTGAAGAGGTTTCAAAAGGGGCAGGCGTATTACTCTCTGTGGACCGTTGGCGACTACACATTCTCACCTTACAAAGTGCTCTGGCGAGAGATTGGCGGAAGTGGATTTGAAGTGTCGTATATCGGAAGCTCAAAGATTGGCGATCGGGATGTGGTGGTTATTCCCGACCACAAGCTCTACTTCATTCCCGTTGAGACGGAGGACGAGGCCGCGTTCGTTACAGGCTTCCTTGGATCACGCGCGGTGTCACGCTCTGTGGCTTCGTACGGTGCGACACTTAGTTTTGGGGTGAGTGTTAGCGACTACATCCACATTCCGACGTACGACCAGCGAGTTGAGTTGATGAGACGGATAGCGGAGGAAGTGATGGCTGTATCTTCTGGCGGCGCAGAGGTGACGGAGGATATGATGAATCGAATAGATGATTATGTGGTCAAGCTCATTTCTCAGTAATTAACCTGCAACGCTGCGGCCTCGCTATGGACGTCCTGAGGAACGGTCGACCGGTGTTTGCCTTGTTCATACAGACCACTGGCGTCAGGTGAGGTGCGTTCTTGGTTGTGTTGCACTTTCCACGATGCGGTGCACGAGGCCGTGCCCACTGACGTGGAGCGGGCAACCTAATGCATAGTCCTTTCCCGCTTGCTGCAAACTCAGCAGTAGATGCCTGAGTGAGTCTGTAGCTCCATGTATGCTTTGGGTGGGAGATTGATGAGCGCTTTATCTATCAGGACTATCACTAACACAATGGTGTTTCTCCGCGACCTAATTGGAATTCGTACAGGTTCAGAAGCGAACAAAAAATCGTAGCGGAGATTACAGCCCATTTTCTGGTGCTTGAGGTTCAAATCTAGGCCTAATTCTGCCCCTGAACCCGCTCAGTAGCCATCACAGTCAACGCCACGCACGCCATCTTCAACCCCTCCATCACCCGGTCCCCAACGTACTCCTCGTCGGTGCCGTCCTGTCGCGTGCGCTCCGCCGCCAGCATCAGCTCCGCCACCACGCGCAGGCCACCCAGCGCGCAATCCGCATCAGCCATCTGCATACTGCGCCCGAGGCTCAGATTGCGCTCGGGCCAGGGCTGCCCATCGGCAGCGGCGCCCGCTCCAATGCGATGCAGCGTGGCGACAAATCCAAGCGGATAGGCGGAGGGGTCTTTCTCGTGATCGGCGTTGGCCGGATCGCGGCGGGTGTTCACACCGGGTAGTTTCGTTGCGCTCATGGCAATGCTCCGTACAGGACAGACAGCAGGGCCACCGATAAAGGTGGCGGACGGTGCGGGCTCGAAAACCGGTATGTACCAGACCGGCGGGTCCGAAGACCCCCACGCACCGCCCGCCATGGAACGCGAACGGATTGCCAGCCGACGCCACACAAAAGGTGACGCCGGCTGGCAAAGCGCATACAGCTGGTACAGAAACGGGTTTTCGAGTCCCGCGCCACCCTTTTTCGGTGGCACACCAAGAGATACCCGCGCAGCTGCCAAATGCCAAGAAACTCCAGAACCGGCGACTGCCAGTCCTGACGCTTTCGGCATTGTCGCACACGGTGTTAAGCCATCAAGCTATTGCGCCGCAATGGTCTTGAAGGGCTTGGCGTTTTTGACCCCAAGCACAGAAATGCCTGCAGCGAGGGCCGCGATGTAGGGCCAGTTGCGACAGGCTGGATCAGCGGTTCAGGCCGCGGGCGACTCGGACTCGGGCGTAAAGATCAAACGCACCCGAACCCGCGCATGCTTCGCGACGCCCTCAATCACGACCGGATCGAAGCGCCACTCATCCACCGCATCAAGCGCCGCACGATCAAACTCCCGCCGCCCGCTGGACCGCGCCACCATCACGTTGGACACGTGGCCCAGCTCATCCAGCTGAGCCACCAACAGCACCTCCAAGGGAAACTGCGGCAAGCTATCGGCGGCCGTGATCGGTGGCGTTGAATACACCACCGCAGGCGCCTGCTGCAGCTTGAAGGTTGGGTTGTCCCCCGCCCCTACAAACACCTCCGTGGAAATACGTTGGTTTGTATCCATGGCCATGGCAGGCATAGCGCCCAGCAGCATCAGAACCAGGGTCAGTGCCAGGGCGGCGTTCAAACGGGGCATACGTGGTTTCCATTCCGGTGCGGCAACAGCATAGCGCCCATTGCCTGGTATCAGCGGCCGTTGAATGGCGGCGCCGCTCGCTGCTGCACGGCTCACACTGGCGTGTCCAGCCGGGATGACGGCGCCCCCAGGCCGGTGTTCCCAAGTTGATTCGCTTTCCAGCCATGATCGAGGAGTCTGGCTGGCAGGCCGCTGTCATCAACACCGCCGCGCCTCAAGGAAAATTGCAGTGGCACTTCATGGGAATCAGGTCTAAAGATGGGCCTCCCCAAGATGGATATCAACGATCCTGGCTTGCTGGCCATTACTGATCCAACGTCATAGGAACACTTGCATGATCTTTCTTCGCCGCCTCGCCCTGCATCGCTTCGTAAAGATCCATCCTCCATCACGACAGGTTTCGCCTGCTCCCGGTGAGCTTGTTTCCGCCTATGAGGGTGTTCTTCCTGACAGCGTTCTCGATCTGTGGCGCCGAAAAGGTCTCGGATTCTATGGCGACCATCAACTCGCCCTGATCGATCCCCGGCCATGGCAATCCGTGCTCGATCAGTGGATCGTCTCGCCACCCGACACCGTACGGCGTGTTCCTATCGCGCTGACGCCCTTCGGCACACTTCTCTACTACCGAAAACTGACGGAAACTGACGAGGACGTGGCCTATATCGATCCCGTGTCAAAGAAGACGGGTGACCTGGCGTGGAGTCTCGATGACTTCTTCAACACGTTCCTTTGCGAGCGAGAAGCACTCGAATCGCTCATTCCAACGGTCTTGGTTCGGTCCGCAAGAGAAGAGTGCGGAGCACTTGCCCCCGGCGAGGTCTACGAAGTCGATCAGATGCTTTTCTCCATGCAGATGCTACGGATTACGAAAGTCGATGCACTCGGCATGCATCGCCGTCTTCTCGACGCCGTTGATCCGCCCACGCCAACGGCCGAAAAGCCGACGACAGCAGCCAACGCGCTGCCGGTCGAACATCGCTCCATGTTCGAGAACATTGCAACAGGGCCGGGACTCGCCGGCCTGTATCTGTCTTCCTACATCGACTGGCATCGGCTGCTGGCGCTGCAATCGAGCGGCCACTACCGTTTGCTGTTCTGGCGCATTCATCACAAGACCTTCGAGCGCACTGAGATACGCGCTTACAGCGGTTCCTACGAGATCTCCGTCAACGCCGCAGGGGATGACATCGTCGCGCTCGACGTCACCCTGCGGGACGATTCGTTAGGCAGTGACGCGAACGATGAAGAACTGGTGGTGATGCATGCAGAGGAAGCGACCTTCCTGCTGCGCACCGAAGCGTTGGAGGACATGGCAACTGCCATCCGCGGTCGTGACGTAATGGGGCGGAGTGAACACTATTTCCGCCGCATTACGTTGGAAGACCCCTTCGTGGAAGAGCCTGGCGATGGCCGCGCAGCACCATCATTCACGAACCTGCCACATGCGCTACAAGAACTGATCCATGTTGACCATCTCCTTGCGACCATTACCCATGTAGGCGATCCAGATCTCGACGAAGAGTATGAATGCGAAGGCACGGTCATGTGCACGCTTGATCTGGGCGAGGACGACGGGTTGCGCATGAACATGCCGCTCTATTCGCCTGAAAATGCCAGTCGCCAACTCCACGGATGGGTTTGGGATATGGCACCGCGTGCCTGCAAGGCGGGCATCGGGTATCGGCGCGGAGCAGACGGTGTCATTGAACACGGGCCTGTGGTCGGGGACGTGTTGACTACCCGTGCTCCGGACTTCTAGGCGGGCGGCAGGGCCGTGAGTTCCAAGCGGCAACCTTACCGGCCTGGAACGCCCCCTCGTTGGCACCACACGGCCGCGGATGGGCGTTTTGCAGGGGTGACGCGAGCGCACAGTACCGGAGACCACCCCCGCTCGCTGTCTCCTGTTAACATTCCCCCCGCAACCCAGCCAGCCCACCCGCGCAAACCGCGCCGGAGCGGGCCGTCGCAGTACGGCCCAGCGAGCCAGGACACCCTCCCGTGCCCTTTCAAGGATGCTCGCATGTTCCGTCATTCCGCTCTCCGCTCGGCCGCCCTGGCCCTTGCCGTCTCGCTCTGCCTTGGCGTGCCGTCCGCGTTCGCCGATAACGCCCCCGCCGCCAGCGCCAGCACCGCCGTGCAGCGCCAGGCCGTGGCCAAGGGCCTGTACGAACTGGCCTACAGCCCGAAACAGAACGCCGTGTTCGTGGCCTCGTCCGGTGGCTTCGGCGATGACGCCGGCCCGGCCCAGGTGCTGCGCCTGAACCCCGCCACGCTGGCCGTGGAAACCCGCATCCCACTGGAACGCAAGGCGTTCGGCGTGGTGCTGGATGACGCCCACAACCGCCTGTACGTGGGCAACACCGTGGACCTGTCGGTGACCGTGGTGGACACCGCGCAGAACAAGGCCATCGGCACCATCCAGCTGATGGAGAAGAAGACCGGCAAGGACGGCAAGGCCGCCTACACCCACGACCTGCGCGAGCTGGTGGTGGACAGCGCGGGCAACCGCCTGTACGTGACCGGCCACAGCAGCCAGCCGGACGTGAGCAGCGTGCTGTTCGTGATCGATACCACCACGCTGAAGGTGATCAACACCATCGACGGCCTGGGCAACGCCAAGGCGCCGGGTCTGGCGCTGGATGCGGCCAACAAGCGCGTCTACACCAGCAACCTGCTGGCCGACCTGGTGGTGGTGGGCACCGATTCGAACAAGGTGGTGGCGCAACACAAGATTGCCGCCGAGCAGCCGATGAACATCGCGCTGGACCCGGCCGGCAAGCGCCTGTTCGTGACCGACCAGGGCTCGGAATTCCTGCGTGGCTACCAGGCCAAGAGCAGCGGCCTGGTCAGCAAGCACCCGGGCCAGCGCGTGCTGGTGCTTGACCGCAGCACCGGCAAGGAACTTGCCAGCATCCCGACCGATGCCGGTCCGCTGGGCATCCTGCTGGATGCACCGCGCAAGCGCCTGTACGTGACCAACCGCGAAGCCGGTACGGTGACGGCGTACAACAGTGACAGCTATCAGAAGGTGGCCACCTACAAGGTGCCGACCCACCCGAACAGCCTGGCGCTGGATGCGAAGAACAACGTGTTGTTCGTGAGCATCAAGAACGGCGAGAAGGACGACAAGGGCGCTGACGAGAGCGTGGCGCGGATTCAGTTGTAATTGCTGCTCGGGAAGGTCGCTGGAGAGACATGCTCGCTCCAGTGGCCTTTCCCTTGACTATGCAGCAAAGTAGAGCTCGCTTCTCTGCGTAACAAGAAGAATGATCGATATTCGCTGTTGGGTTGAAAAATTCAAGAGCCTGAGCACCGAGGTAAAGCTGTACTTGGTGGGCTTGGTGCCGATGACCGTGTGGTTCTTGGTCTTGCTTCTCACCAAGAACACTGGCTGGTCTACTGGGATTCTCGCCTTGTCATGCTCGTGCATGGCGCTAGGCGTCATTGCCCGACTCACGCCTCTTTTCCAAAGAGCACGACGTCATCCCGCAGTTCGACGCGCGGCTATCCTGTTTCACCTGGGAGTACTGCTGCTTGTTGCCATCATTGCTCGCAATGTAATGACAGCTGCAACAGGTCTTCCAGGGCAGGACTTCGCACTGGCAAGCAGCGCGCTTGTATTGCCGCTCTATCCATTTGTATGGGTGTGGCTTGTGGCCTTTGCTGCTGGCATCGCTGCGATTGGCTTACAGATATATTTCCTGTTGGCGATGTTCGCGCAGGCCATTATTTCCGCTCCTGCTCCCTGGGAAGACCAGAGGCGCACAGACTCCCTTAAGCGGATGGCAGCGCTTGGGGCTGCGCGATTCGTTGGAATGCTGACCTTGTTCCTGGTACTGAATGGTGCGCTTCAGTACGCTGAATCCTGGCAGTTTGAGGTCAAGCGCTTTGCAAGATGGGTCGCGTACGTCGGTGACTACCAGGCCGCCAGTCGCTATCCAGGAATTCCTGAAAATGAGCGATTCTTGATGCATGCCAACGGCGTGTACTCCATAGCTCGCCGTGTGCCCGGAGGTGACGTATCAATAGATGTTCACTACTGGGAGGGCCCGGGTACGGAACCCAAGAATCAAAAATCCTCCGGCGTGGCCAGCCCAGCACCAGCCATTGGCGTACCGAAGGTGGATGCTGCGCCCGAGACTCTTCGAAAATCAACTCGATGACTTTCCCATCCACCGAACCACAGCCGAGCGTAGGCTCGGCTCTACATGACGCCGTGCCCCTCAATCCGCCGGCCGATGGTCATAGCTGATCACCCGCTCCACCTGCCACTGCCCATCCACCTGCCGCCAGACCTGGACGAAACGCGCCTGGCCGGTCCAACGCTCCACACCCTTCGCATCGCGCTCGTGGAAGCGGTGGTCACCGATCTCCAGCGCCCGCTCGTCGTGCAGCGGGAACACCTGCAGCGAACTTTCCACCAGCTCACGGCGCAGATGGGTGTGGTTGGCGCGGTTGCTTTCGCACAGGGCGGCCACGCTGCGCCGGAAGTCGTCGCGGTTGCTGGCGGACTTGCCGGCCTTGTCATGGAAGAACTCCATGTCTTCGGTGGTCATCGACGCAGCCTTGTCGGCGTCGCAGGCGTCGAACGCGGCGGCGAACAGCTGCGTATCGGCCTGGCGGATCTGTTCGCGCAGGGTGTCCGGCGCGGTCGGGGTGGCGGCAAGGCCGGCGGCCAGCAGGGGCAGGGTGAGCAGCAGCATGGCGAATCTCCCGGAAGTGGTCCGCGCAGGCTGGCACGCCCCACCGCACCCTGCCGCCGTGCTGCGACGAAACCGGCGCTGGACGCGATGAAACTGGTATCTGGCGGGGCGGGCGTCCCTTCAGCCTGTGCACGCCGTGTCACAGCGCGCCGCGATTCCCTCACGGGCGGCATAGGGGCGGGGTTCTAGCCTGCAACTCTTCCCTTCCACAGGAGCCCCCATGCCTGCCTCCCGCATCCGCCTGCACGTTGAAGACACCGGCGGCGACGGCCGCCCGGTCATCCTGATCCACGGCTGGCCGTTGTCGGCCGACGCCTGGAAGACGCAGGTGTCGATCCTGCGCGATGCCCAGTACCGGGTGATCAGTTATGACCGACGCGGTTTCGGGCGTTCCGAGAAGCCCGCCGACGGCTACGACTACGACACGTTGGCGGCGGACCTAGCCGCGCTGATTGAAGAACGCGATCTGCGCGATGTCACGCTGGTCGGCTTCTCGATGGGCGGTGGTGAGGTGGCGCGCTATGTGGCCAACCATGGTGAGGATCGCTTGCACAGCGTGGTGTTCGCCGCCGCTGTGCCGCCGTACCTGCTCAAAGGTGACGACAACCCGGACGGGCCGTTGACCCAGAACAAGGCCGATGAGATGCGTAGCGGCCTGGAGAAGGACCGCGAGAGCTTCTTCGATGGCTTCACCCGCGACTTCTTCAGCGCCGATGGCAAGTTGATGGTGACTGAGGAGCAGCGCCAGGCAGCGATCGCGCTGTGCCACCAGTCCGATCAGACGGCCGCGTTGGGCTGCATGCAGTCCTTCGCCACCACCGACTTCCGCGACGACCTGAAGAAAATCACCGTGCCGACCTTGATCCTGCACGGCGACAGCGATGCGATCGTGCCGTTCGAAGGTTCGGGCCAGCGCACGCACCAGGCGATAGCGGGCAGCGAGGTGGTGATCCTGGAAGGCGCGCCGCATGGCTGCAACACCAGCCATGCCGATCACTTCAATCTGGCGCTGCTGAACTTCCTGAAGAAGTAAGCTGGCGCCATGCGCAAGACCGAAACCCCGCCGTGGAAGAAGCCCAACCCCATGGGCCAGAAATCCCAGCCGCTGTCGCCTGCCCAGAAGGAGGCGGCGCGGCAGCGGGCGGAGGAGAATGGTCGCCCGTACCCGAATCTGGTCGACAACATGTGGGCGGCCAAACTGCCGCGCGAGGTGTAAGCCTGGCAGCCGAGCGCGGGCTCGGCTCTACGGGTCGCTCAGCGGTTCCCAGCCAGCGTCCATCCAGGGCGCTACCCGCGTCTGGCGCACCGAAACCGCGCCGGCCGGCAGGCCAGCCCGCTGTGCCAGCTCGGCCTGCAATGCCACCGCATCCACAGCGATGGGCAGGGCCACCTGCAATCGATCGTCAAGGTGGCGGATCTGCACCGGAAGCCGTGCGCGCGCTTCATGGTCGCCGCCGAAGCGGCCGATCGGATAGCGCATCGTCACCGGGCGCGCCAGCGGCGCCAGCGAGGGCCGCCATCGCTGCAGCACCACGGCCTGTGCCGCCACCGGAACGCGGACTTCAGCCAGCGTGACCGGGTAGCTACGCACGCTCTCGACCATCACCTGGAAGCGTGCGCCGTCGGGCATGACCACCACTGTGGCGGCCAGCGCAGCGATCGCCACCATCACGCCCAGCAGATGCCAGCTGCGCGGTGCGCTGGCGGGGCGGGTTGCGGTGCGCAGGCTTGGCCGGCGACGCAGTGCACGTGCGTACAGGCGTCGGTCCTTCTTGCGCGGGCTGCTGCTGTGCGCAGGCAGGTTCAGCGGAACCGGCGGCAGGCGGGCAACGCGTGCATTGATCAGGCGCGACACTCCCCACGCCGCCAGTGCGAATGCCAGCAGTGGCAGCAGTGTTCGCACCACCAGGTACAACATCACCATCCTGTGCACGTCCTCACATATGCATCCACTTCAATCGACATCCTACCGATAGGCGCCAGCTGTTGTCGTATCTGCCAGCCGACAGCGGTGGTGCGGCTGGATAGCATGGCGCGTTGTTGTCATGGATGAATCGATGCGCTCTGCTGTTTCCCGCCTCGGCCGCCTGTTCGGGCCGGGGGTGATGGTGTTTCTGTTGCAGCTGGTGGCGCTGCTGTCGCTGGGCCTGGGGGCCAGCTGCTTCCACTCCCGCGTGGATCTGCTGCTGGTGCCGGTGGCGGATGGCTGCGGTGGTCCCGATCCGGTGGCACGCCTGCGCGTGGCCGAGCAACTGCTGGCGCGCGCCGAGGCGCTGGATGATTGGCAACCGCTGCGCTGGATTCCGCTGGTGGGCACGCTGCTGGCGCTTCTCGGCGCGGCAACGGTCTGTGCGCTGCGTGCCATGCCCCAACAGTACCGCCTGGGCAGGCTGCGGCGGGGGCTGGTGGCGCTGCATGTGGGCGTGCTGGCGCTGGCAGGGTGGACGCTGCACCTGTACGAGGATGCGTGGAGCAGCGTGGCGAGGCTGTCGCCGGCGGCCTGCCTGGTGGACCTGACCGAGCAGGGCCGGATGCCGTTGGCACAGGCCCAGCAGGTGGTGCTGCACGTGCTCACCCGCGAGTACGCCCCGTTGCAGCGCAACCCGGATGATCTGGCGATGATGGCGGTATCGCTGCTGGTGACCGCGATGGTGGCCAGTATCGTGCTGTGGCGTGCGGTGGCCAAGGGTATGCGAACGCCTACCTGATCGCGTTACAGTCCACGCATTGCCCCGACAAGGAAGTGCTGATGCGTGCGTTGTTGCGAGCCCTGCCGTTGCTGTTGCTGTCGCTGGCGGTGCAGGCGGCCGAGGTGGATCGTCGCATTGCGGTGACCATCGATGACCTGCCCTGGGCGCGGGTGGACGAGATCGTGCCGGCAGACCTGCAGGCGCGGCATGCCGCGTTGATGGCGCAGCTGCGCCAGGCGCATGTGCCGGTGGTGGGCTTCGTCAACGAGAACAAACTTGAGGTGGACGGGCAGGTGCAGCCTGCGCGCGTGCAGATGCTGCGCGACTGGCTGGACGCGGGCTACGTGCTGGGCAACCACACGTATTCGCACATGGACCTGAACGCCAAGGGCGTGGCGGCGTTCCAGCAGGATTTCCTGCGCGGCGAGACGGTGCTGCGGCCGCTGCTGGCCGAGCGTGGGCAGGTGCCACAGTGGATGCGCCACCCCTACCTGCGCGCCGGGCGTACTGCGGAAGAGCGCGTGCAGATGGACGCGTTCTTCAAGCAGCACGGCTACCGCGTGGCGCCGGTGACGGTCGACAACGGCGAGTGGGTGTGGGCGTTCGCCTATGCCAACGTGATGAACCAGCAACCCGATTCGGCCGCGCGCGAGGCGACGCTGGCACAGCTGCGCAAGGGCTATGTGCCGTACATGCTGAACAAGCTGGACTACTACGAACAGCAGTCGCAGGCATTGCTGGGCTATGCGCTGCCGCAGGTGTGGCTGATGCACGCCAACGAGCTCAACGCGGCCACGTTTGCCGAACTGGTGGCGGCGACCAAGCGGCGTGGCTATCGCTTCGTGTCGCTGGACGAAGCGATGCGTGACCCGGCTTACGCGCGTGGCGCCGAAGGTTACAACGGCCGCTATGGTCCCAGCTGGCTGCACCGCTGGGCAATGGCGGAGAAGAAACCGAAGGACTTCTACGCCGGGGAGCCGGTGGTGCCGAAGTGGGTGATGACGTTGGCGAAGGTGGAGTCGGAGTAGGGCTCAGCGCTTGACGGCCAGCACGCCGTCCAGTGCCAGTTCCGCCTTGAAACCGGCCTTTTCCAGCCGCTTGGCCACTTCGCGCGGAACATCGCGCCCGCTGGTCAGCTTGTTCGGCGCGCCGGTGTAGTGGAACAGGCGGCCGCCCTTGCGGATGACGCGGGCGAGATGGTCGTAGAACACCTGTGAGTACAGCTCGCCGGCAATGCCGAAACGCGGCGGGTCGTGCAGGATCGCGTCGACGCTGTTGCTGGCGACCTGTTCGATCTGCTGCGAGACGTCGCCGTGGCTGAACTGCAAGCGGCCCCCGGCGGCGGTCGAGTCCGGGTCCGGCGACCACGGGTTGAGCGTGCGCAGCCACATCACGTCGGCGTTCTTCTCGAACGAGCGGATCTGTCCGACGCCGGCCTCCAGCGCGCAGGCGGCGAAGTAACCGAGGCCGCCGCAGGTATCGAGGATGACCTTGCCGGCCGGCGCGACCAGCTCGACCTTGCGGCGTGCGTCCTCGAACGGCGACAACTTGGAGGTCGGCAGCATCTTGATGCCGTCGATCTCGAAGGTGGGCGCGCCCCACTCGGTGGGCACCAGCTTGATCAGCGAGCCGCTGTAGCGCGAGATCGGCGCGAACTCCTCGCCATCCCAGTAGTACAGCGTGCGGTCCTTCAGCTTGCCCGGCCACGGGTAGACCTGGCCGCGGAAGTGGAAGCCGTCCGCATCCAGTGCCACGGTGTCCTGGCTGCGGCCGAGATCGAGCGAGCCCTGCCAATCGGCGGCGCCCTTGTCATGGGCACGGCGCAGGGTGTCGGCGCTGTCGCGGGTCAGCAGGGGGCCGGTGTAGTGGGGCACGGCGGGTACCGGGGCGGTTCGGGGGAGGGCATGGTACCGCAGCCCTCATGAAGGGTTGAAAGAGCGATTCCTGACCATGGTCGTTGAAAACAACGGCCCATGGGCAAGCGCAGCTAGTCATTATGACGGGACGCCGTGACACGGCCTTCAGTGGAAGGCTGAAGGCCGCCTAAGATCAGTTGTCTACTGGGCGAACTGAGTTCCGCGATTGGATGCGCATTGCTTTGGTATGCACACGTCCAGCGAGGTGCTCACGAATCGTGACTCATTTACGGTGCAGACGACGCCAATTCCCTCGCTGAGATAGAAGGGGGATGAGTAATGACGTGTATCGCTGAGGTAGCACCTTCCGTTGTCAATGCCAATCGTGGCTGTTCGGGCTCCGGCGACAGAGCTTTCTGCGTTCATTTGGCCTGTTGAGTAGTAGGAGATTCCCACAGGCACGCGTCCGTTCGGCGCAGTTGCCGTAACCCAGTCAATACTCTTCGAATTCAATTTTGAGGTTGGATTCCCCGGGGTGTTTTCACGTGTGCATACCCAGCCTGCTGCTGGTCCTTCAATCGTCCCCTCCCCTTGAGATGGTTCCATATCCATGGAAGCGCAGAAGGCCTGATGATAGAGCTTAGTCGCCTCCGACTGATCGCTGTATCGATAGATCAGACGTCCAAATCCATCTGGCTTCAGATGCTGATCAACTTCAATCTGCCCTCCGTCGAAGTCTGGCCAAGTTGTACGGCGAACAATGATGATCTCTCCCTTGGGGCTGAGCTCCGTTCTGTCGATACTCAATGGTGTTCCTGCGAATGCAGGCGATGTGGCGGCGATTGCGAGACACAGGAGCAGCGTCCGATTACTCATTTGTGAGTCTCCGTTCTAGCGTTGCGGAGACACTAGGCTCAACAATATTCAGTTTTCAGATTGTGACCCGCGCTGTGCTTGTCCAGATTTCAAACTTTCCTCATTCGTTTGAATGTTGATCCATCGCTCAATCGCACTTCACCGCATACACCGGCCCGGCGCCGATCAGCATCAGCGCCATGTAGTCGCTGTCGCTGGCCTTGCCCTTCAGCGTTGCGCCCTTGTTGAAATGGAAGATGCCGAAGCCGCCGGCCATGCGGATCAGCGCGCTGTCGATCTGCGCAGCGTCATCGCGGAAGTAGCGGCTGATCTCGCTGTTGCTGGCCTTGTGCAGGGCGTTCGGCTCGCGCTGCCACTGGCCGTCGCGGTTGAAGGAGACGAAGTACTGGCCGCCTTCCTTCTCGATGCGGAAGTCGGCGGGCTTGCGCGCGCTGGTGGCGAAGCAGCCCTGCAACGGGTCGGCGGAGAAGGGAAGCCCGGCATCACCGCTACAGGCGGTGAGCAGCACGAGGGCACCGGGCAGCAGCAGGCGGAGCGTGCGCATGGGATGTCCCTACGGGGCAGGTGCGGCTAGTGTAGGCAGCATGCGGGCACGGCCCGTACAGGAATTCGGCAAGAGAAGAGGGGTTTTCGGATGGCGCAGGGCAAGGCACCGTGGTGCGGCGTGGCCAGTTGGCTGGGCATGGTGGCCGGCTGGGGTGCGGGCACAATGGCCGCGCAGGCGGCGGTGGCGGCCGGTGGCAATGGCCTGGCCGCGGGGATGGGCGTGGCGGTGCTGGGTGCGGCGCTGGTGGGTGCCGGCTTTGCCGTGGCATCGCGCGTGCGCGGCGAGCGTTGGCCGTGGATCGGCATTGCCGGTGCGGTCGTGAGCGCGCTGCCGCTGCTGATGTACCTGCTGCGGATGATGCTGAAGCTCTAGCGGTAGGGCGGGCCGCTGGCCGGCAGCAGCAGGTGGAGTGCAGGCTTCATGAGGTTGCCGGCCAGCGGCCGGCATTACCCGAGGCGGGTGATCAGCTGCGGTGGATCTCCACCGTCACGTGTACCAGTTCTTCATGGATCGCCAGCGCGTTGCGCACGGTATCGGCATCCAGGCGGGCATCGCTGGTGACCACGCTGGCGCTGACCGCGTACTTGCCGCGGCCGACCTGCCAGACGTGCAGGTCGGCCAGGCGTGCCGGCCACGGGCCCTGCTCGATCACTTCGCGTACCTCGGCTACCACCGGCGCGTCCATCTGCGCGTCGAGCAGGATACGGCCGCTGTCGCGCAGCAGGCCGATCGCCCACACCGTGACCAGCACCGCGCCGACCAGTCCCATCACCGGGTCCAGCCAGGTCAGGCCCAGCAGCTTGCCGCCGAGCAGCGCGACAATGGCCAGCACCGAGGTGGCGGCGTCGGCCAGCACGTGCACGTAGGCCGAGCGCAGGTTGAGGTCGTGACCGTGTCCATGGCCGTGGTGATCGTGGTCATGCCCGTGGGGATGATCATGGCCGTGCCCGTGGTGGTGATTCGCATGGCCCGGGCTGTCGTGCAGCCACCACGCGCACAGCAGGTTCACGCCGAGCCCGACTGCCGCGATGGCGATGGCTTCGTTGTAGTGGATCGGTGCCGGCACCCACAGCCGTTGCAGCGATTGCACCGCCATCAGCGCGGCCACGCCGAGCAGCGCGATGGCGCTGGTGTAGCCGGCCAGGATCTCGATCTTCCAGGTGCCGAAGGCGAAGCGCGGGTCGTGTGCGTAGCGGCGCGCACAGCGGTAAGCGAACACCGACAGGCCCAGCGCCAGCGCATGCGAGCTCATGTGCCAGCCGTCGGCGAGCACGGCCATGGAGTTGAACCACCAGCCACCGACGATCTCCACCAGCATCATGCCGACGGTGAGCCACAGGGCGCGGCGGGTGTTGCGTTCGGCCAGCGGGTTGCCGTCGTCGAAGCGGTGTTCGTGGCGACGGGCGGCGGCGAGGGTGTCCAGGTGCATGGTAGCCCGAGGGGTGGAGTGGATACCCCCATAGGGTATATGATCCGGCCATGGCGCATGTACACAAGAACCGAAAGCAGCTGCTGACCCGGGTGCGCCGTATCGGCGGACAGGTGGCGGCGTTGGAGCAGGCGCTGGACCGGCCCGAGGGTGAGGCGGGCGACTGCGCGGACGTGCTGGTACAGGTCGCCGCGGTGCGCGGCGCCGCCCACAGCCTGCTGATGGAGCTGCTGCACGAGCACCTGCAGGAGCATGTGGTGGGCGCGGAAGATCCGCAGCAGCGCGCGGCCGAGGCCGAGGTGCTGGTGGAGCTGCTGCGCCGCTACGGCAAATAGCTGGCGTGGTGTCGGCCGCTGGCCGGCAACGTCAGGTGGTGGCGGGGTTCATGCGGTTGCCGGCCAGCGGCCGGCACTACGGGGTATGTCCGGCGTTCATGGGGATGCCGGCCAGCGGCCGGCACTACCGGGTATGTCCGGAGTTCATGGGGCTGCCGGCCAGCGGCCGGCACTACCCGTGCCGCTGCCGCGCGTTCCACAGATGCGTTGCGGCCAGCAGCAGGCTGCCGGTGACGGTCAGTGGTGTCTCCCAGCCGTGCGAGGGCAGCGCCAGCGCACCGGCCAGCAGCAGGCCCAGCCCCATGCCGGCGGTGGCCCAGGCCAGTACCGGCAGCGGCCGACGGCGCTCGGCCCGCCACAGCGCATAGCCGGTCAGCGGCAGGGCGATGGCCACGAACAGCAGGTGCACCCATTCTGCTTCGGCCCAGGCGCCGAACAGCGGCAGCGCGGCGGCAAGCAGGGGCAGCGCCAGGCAGTGCAGCAGGCACAGGCTGGACAGGGCGACCGCGCCGGCATCCAGCAGGGCAGCGGAGGGCGACTTCATCGGGGGAGGTTCCTTGCTTGACAAGTGTTATACAGTAACATTTCCGTTCCGCAGCCAACCCGCTCCGACATGAACACTGTTTCCCGCGCCGACCGTCGCCTTCCGGTCACCGTGCTGTCCGGCTTCCTCGGGGCCGGCAAGACCACCCTGCTCAACCAGATCCTGCGCAACCGCGAGGGCCTGCGGGTGGCGGTCATCGTCAACGACATGAGCGAGGTCAACATCGATGCGCAGCTGGTGCGCGAGGGGGGCGCCGAACTGCGCCGCACCGAGGAGACGCTGGTGGAGTTCAGCAACGGCTGCATCTGCTGCACGCTGCGCGATGACCTGCTGCAGGAAGTGCGGCGCCTGGCCGATGCCGGTCGTTACGACTACCTGCTGATCGAATCAACGGGCATCGGCGAGCCGATGCCCGTGGCCGCCACCTTTGCGGTGCGCGACGAGCACGGCTTCAGCCTGAGCGACATCGCGCGGCTGGACACGATGGTGACGGTGGTCGATGGCAGCGCGTTCCTGGCTGACTTCGGCTCGACCCTGCGCCTGGCCGAGCGCGGCCAGCAGGCCGGACCGGAGGATGACCGCGGCGTGGTCGACCTGCTGTGCGAGCAGGTGGAGTTCGCCGACGTGATCGTGGTCAGCAAGGTCGACCAGGTGGACGACGAAGTGCTGCAGGACACTTTGGCGGTGCTGCGCGGGTTGAACCGCGATGCCAAGCTGCTGTTGTCCAGCTTCGGTGACGTGCCGCTGAGCGAACTGTTGGACACCGGCCGCTTCGATATGGAGCGTGCGCAACGTGCACCGGGCTGGGTGAAGGAGCTGCGCGGCGAACACACGCCGGAAACCGAGGAGTACGGCATCGCCAGTTTCGTCTACCGTTCGCGGCGTCCGTTCCATCCCGCGCGTTTCGCACGCGCGCTGCAGTCGGGCATGCCGGGCGTGATCCGCAGCAAGGGCTGGTTCTGGCTGGCCAACCGCATGGACTGGGTGGGTGAGTTGAACACCGTGGGTGCGGCAACGCGCACGCAAGCGGCGGGTTTCTGGTACGCCGCGCGCGAGCGCGTGCGCGCCGGGCAGGAAGACACCACGCCGCTGCTGCCACCGACGCCGCTGCCCTACAGTGACCTCGGCTGGGCGCGGCAGCAGGCCGAGTGCTGGAGCGCGCCGCTGCCGGGCCTTGAGGAGTTCCCGGACAGGGCCGCGCATTCGGCGATGCAGCGCCTGTGGCACCCGCTGTGGGGCGACCGCCGCCAGGAGCTGGTGGTGATCGGTGTGCACATGGATGAGCGCGCGGTGCGTGCGGAACTGGACGCGTGCCTGCTGAACGATCAGGAGCTGCGTGCCGGCCCGCTGCTGTGGCAGCAATTGCCGCAGGCGTTCCCGGTGTGGAAGCGGTGAGCAGGATACCGTTGTAGAGCCGAGCCCACGCTCGGCTGCTGTTCCGGTCGATCCACGCCATGCGTGGATGCCGGCATGGCGGAGTCGAGCAAGCTCGACTCTACACTGCGTCGCGCCACTGCCAGCCGCCGGCGGTCACCTGCAGCACCTGCGTGGGCCGCAAGGCCTGCAGCAGGTGCCGGTCATGGCTGACCATCATCAGGGCACCGGGCCAGGCCGCCAGCAGTTCTTCCAGCGCCTGCAACGCGCCCAGGTCCAGCGCGTTGCCGGGCTCGTCCAGCAGCAACAGCTGGGGTGCCGGATCGGCATACAGCACGCTGGACAGGGCACCCTTTACCCGTTCGCCATCACTGAGGCTGCCGGAGGGGCGAAGGATGCGCTGTGCATCCAGCCCGAGCAGGGCCAGGCGCGTGCGCAGTTCAGCGGGATCGGCCGCCGGGTTGGCGGCCTGCACGGTATCGAGGATGCTGCGCTCGCCGGACAAGCCCAGCAGCTGCTGGTCGAGCAGCGCCAGGGGTGCATGACGTTGCACGGTGCCATGGCGTGCAGGCAACTGGCCGGCCAGCACGCGCAGCAGGGTGGACTTGCCGCTGCCATTGTCACCGACCACGGCGATGCGCTGCCCGCGACGGATCTCCAGCTGCAACGGGGCACTGCAGCCATGCGGCAATACCAGCGATTGCGCCTGCAGCAGGCGCGCGCTGCCGCGTTCACCGTCAACGGCAAACAGCGCCAGTTCCGGCGCGGCATGAACCGCAGAGGCCGCCGCGCGCAATTGATCGGCACTGGCCTGCAGGCGATCGGCCTGCACCTGCTGCGCGCGGCCGTGGCTGGCCTCGGCGCGCTGCTTCTGCCGGCCGAGCAGGATCGGTGCCTGGTTGGCCTGCTTCGCATCGCGGTTGCCACGCGCCTGCCGCTGTTGCTGGCGTTCGTGCTGTTCACGCGCACTGCGTTGCTGCTGCCGGTGCTGCGCGCGCGCATGGTCCAGCTGAGCGGCGGCGGCTTCGCGTTCAGCCGTACGCGCGTCGGCGTAGTGCTGCCACGGCCCGCCATAGCGGTGCAGTCCACGCGCATCGAGTTCGACGATCTGCTGCATCTGTTCCAGCAGCTCGCGGTCGTGGCTGATCGCCAGCAGGCCGCCACGCCACTGCTGCAACTGGTGGTACAGCTGCTGGCGATGGCGAGTATCGAGGTGGTTGCTGGGTTCGTCGAGGATCAGCCAGTCAGCGCCGCTGGCCCACGCCCCGGACAGGGCCACCTGCATGGCCTGGCCACCACTGAGTCGCGCGGCGGGCTGGGCGGGGTCGAGGTCGTCGGGCAGGCCCACTGCCTGCCATTGCTGCTGCAGGCGTTCGCGCAGGTCCCAGCGGTCACCGACGCAGGTGAAGTCGGCCTCGTCCACGCTGCCGGCTTCGATGCGCGCGAGCGCGGCCAGTGCTTCACCGACACCGGCCAGTGCGCCAACGGTGCCGGAGGGTGGATAGCCGGGTGTCGGCAACAGGAACACGCGGCCACTGCTGCGCACCTGGCCGCTGTCGGCTGACAGGTGGCCGGCCAGCAGGCGGGCGAGCACGCTCTTGCCGGTGCCATTGGCACCGACCAGGCCGGTGGCGACCGGTTCAAAGGAAAACGACAGATCGGAAAACAGCGGGCGGCCGTCGGCCAATCGGTACGACACGCGATCGAGCGTGAGGGAATGCGGGGTCATGCGACCTCCATGGATGCCGGGTTCTCCCCTGCGCGCAGGGGCGGGAAGAGTCAGGCCGTCTGATGGGAAGACGGCGGCATCAATGGCGCATTGGTCGCGAGCCTCTGGGAGGAATGAGGCGCCAGTATAGCGGGGCTGGCTGAATGGCCGGGTGTGGTGCGCCAGGCATCCGGTAAGTCGAGCATGGCTCGACTCTACACAGGCATCCATGCGTGGTGTGGATTGATCGCGCCTACGGCACGGTTTCCAGGCGTGCGCTGACGAAGTCGATGAACACCCGCAGCTTCGGCAGCACGTGGCGGCCGGAGGGCCACAACAGGTGGAAGATGCCGCAGGAATGCACGTGCTCGTCCAGCACGGTGACCAGCCGGCCGTCGGCCAGCGCATCGCGTACCGAGTGCACCGGCACGAACGCCACGCCCACGTGGCGCAGCGCCAGCGCCACGCGTGCTTCGATGGTGTTGGCCACCATGTGTACCGGCAGTTCCTGCGGGGTTTCATCTTCAGGCCAATGGATCGGCCACAGCTCCAGCTTGCCGGTGCTGGGGAAGCGGTAGTGCAGCAGCGTGTGCTGCATCAGCTCGGCCGGCGTGCGCGGAATGCCGCGCTGCTGCAGGTAGCCAGGCGAGGCGACGATGCGGCGCGGAAACACACCCAGGCGCCGCGCGTTCATGCGCGAGTCGCTGGGCTCGCCAACCCGCAGCACGGCATCGAAACCTTCCTCGATGACATCGACCAGCCGATCGCTGAAATCGAGATCGAGGCGGATATCCGGATAGGCGGCCATGAACTCGGCCATCAGCGGCAGGGTCAGGTCACCGACCAGCGGCAGGCCGATGCGCAGCGTGCCGCGTGGCGTGGCGTGCGGTTGCGCCAGTTCGGTGCGCGCAGCATCGCGCTCGTCGAGGATGCGCCGGCAGCGCGCCAGGAACAGCTGGCCCTCGGCGGTAAGGGTGATGCTGCGCGTACTGCGATGGAACAGGCGCACGCCCAGGGCGTGCTCCAGCCGGGCAACGCATTTGCCGGCGGCCGAGGCGGAGATGCCCTGCAGGCGCCCGGTCTCGACGAAGCTGCGGGTGTCGGCGGCGTGCACGAAGGTCTGCAGGTTGGCGAGGTTGTCCAGGACGGTCATGGGCGTGCGGGCGACGAAAGCAGCAGGGTAGAGGGGCGCGCTGGCGGCGGTCGGCACCGCCCTCGCAACACTGTGGTGAGGGGCGGGTTGTGGGCGGTTGTGGCCTTGCAGTTCCGGCCATGATGCCGATTGCGGACTGCACGGTCCATGATGCCCGGAGCGGAAACCGGCTTTTTGCGCGGCGGCGCGCTGCCTAACGTGGCGGGCCTCTCCCCACGGATCACTGCGATGAATGCCGCTCTTTCCCTTGAACCCGTACCGACGCTGCCGTCGGTGCAGCGGTTGCTGCAGCAGGTGCATCCGCTGCGCCTGGTCGGCGCGGTGGTGCTGGTGCGCCAGCACGGGGTGCTGCGCCACGCCAGCGCCAGCGGCCTGGCGGACCGCGAATCGGCCACGCCGATGCAGCGCGACCAGCTGTTCCGGCTGGCCTCGGTCAGCAAGCCGCTGCTGACCACGGTGATCCTGCGCCTGGTGGCCGAGGGCGTGCTGGACCTCGATGCCCCGGTGCAGCGTTGGCTGCCGGATTTCCGCCCGGCGCTGGCCGATGGCAGCACGCCACCGATCAGCCTGCGCCAGCTGCTCAGCCACAGCAGCGGGCTGGGCTACCGTTTCCTGGAGGCCGATGCGGACGGCCCCTACGCGCGGGCCGGCGTCAGCGATGGCATGGATGCCAGCCCGGTGTCCCTGGCCGAGAACGTGCGCCGCATCGCGCAGGCGCCGCTGCTGTTCGCACCCGGCAGCCAGTGGCTGTACTCGCTGGGCGTGGATGTGGCCGGTGCGGTGGCCGAAGCCGCAACCGGTGAAACCCTGCAGGCGCTGTTCGCGCGCCTGCTGGCCGCACCGCTGGGCCTGCGCGATACCGCCTTCGCCACCGCCGATGCTGCGCGGCTGGCCACGCCCTATGTGAGCGACATGCCGCAGCCGCATCGCCTTCAGGAAGGCGAAGTGGTGGCGCCGTTCGAAGGCACGGTCGGCATCGAGTACAGCCTTGCGCGCGCCACCGATGCCAGCCGATTCGCCTCTGCCGGCGCCGGTCTGGTGGGCACCGCCGATGAGCTGATGGCGGTGCTGGAGGCGTTGCGCGACGTGCGCGCCTCGGGCCTGTTGCCGCCCGCACTGGCGGCGCAGATGGCGACCCCGCAGGTGGGCGAGCAGGGCCCGCCGGAACCGGCCGGCTGGGGCTTCGGCCTGGGCTTTGCACTGCTGCGCGATGCCACTGCCAGCGGCACGCCGCAGTGCGAAGGCACCTGGCGCTGGGGCGGCGCGTATGGCCACAGCTGGTTCGTCGACCCGGCGCGTGGGCTGAGCGTGGTGGCGCTGACCAACACCCTGTACGAGGGCATGGATGGCGCCTTCGTCGATGCGCTGCGCAATGCGGTCTATGCCGATCTGGAGGCCGCCCGATGAGCGGCCATGCCATCGATGCGAGCAGCCCGGCCGGTGAAGCCACACGCCTGCCGTGGGCGGGCCTGCTGGCACTGGCCGGCGGCGGCTTCATCACCCTGCTGACCGAGACCCTGCCGGCCGGCGTACTGCGACCGATGGGCGACAGCCTCGGTGTGAGTGATGCGGCGGTGGGCCAGCTGGTGAGCGTGTATGCGCTGGGCTCGGTGATGGCTGCGCTGCCGATGACCGCGCTGACCCAGCGCCTGCCGCGGCGTCCGCTGCTGCTGGCGGCGATTGCCGGGTTCGTGGTGGTCAATACGCTGACCGCGTTGAGCAGCAGCTACGCGCTGATCCTGGCCGCACGCTTCCTGGCCGGGGTGAGTGGCGGCCTGCTGTGGTCGCTGGTGGCCGGTTATGCGGCGCGCATGGTTGTGCCTTCGCTGCAGGGCCGGGCGATCGCTGTAGCCATGGTCGGCTCACCGTTGGCGTTGTCGCTGGGGGTGCCCGCCGGCACGTTGTTGGGCCAGCAGATCGGCTGGCGCTGGGCGTTCGCGTTGATGAGCCTGCTGGGCGTGGGACTGCTGGCGTACGCGCGCTGGGCGCTGCCTGCATTGCCAGCGGCGGCGGCCGGCCAGCGCATGTCGCTGGGCATGGTCTGGCGCATGCCCGGTGTGCGCAGTGCGCTGCTGGTGATGGTGCTGTACGTACTGGCGCACAACGTGCTCTACACCTACATCGAACCGTTGGCGGTGGAGGCCGGTGCCGGTGCCTGGCTGGATCGCCTGTTGCTGGCGTTCGGCATCGCGGCGATTGCCGGCATCGGTATTGCCGGCTGGGGCGTGGACCGTCATCTGCGCACGCTGGTCTGGGCGGCGGTGGTCGGCTTCCTCCTGCCGGTGCTGGCGCTGCTGTTGTGGCCAGGCCGGCCGACCCCGCTGCTGCTGGCGACGATCCTGTGGGGCGTGGCCTTCGGCTCGGTGGCGACCCTGTTCCAGACCGCGCTGGCGCGCCGCGCCGGTGCCGCTGCGGATCTGGCGCAGTCGATGCTGGTGACCGGCTGGAACCTGGCCATTGCCGCCGGTGGCGTGGCAGGCGGTGTGCTGCTGCAGGCGCGCGGCGCCAGCCAGCTGGGATGGTTGCCGTTGCTGTTGCTGGTGGTGACGGCAGCGTGGTTGCTGGCGCGGCCGAAGGCGTGGGAATAGGCGCAGACCAAACGGAGGTGCCGGCCGGCGGCCGGCACTACCGGGGTCCACGCCATCCACGCATGACGTGGATCTACCGAGCGCAGCGACCCGCGTTTGCCTTTGATTTTTCTGTTGATTCCGTGGTGGGACGCCGCCGTAATCTGTCCGTGGCCGGATGGGTGGGTTGCGCAGGGGCGTGAGCCGCATGGATGCGGCGACCGAGCTTACATGGACGTACTTGCAGCGCCCCCTGCGCGACCCATCCACCCGGCCCCAACTGATGGATCCACCGGGCGCGATCCGCCACGAGGGGCCCCGCCGTTCGCCGTCCTACTCCACGCCCTCGCGCTCGATCGGCACGCTGCGCGGATTCTGCATGTGCTCGCGCGCTGCGCCGTAGCGCTGCTGGCGCTTGTTGTGGAACGCCACGAACTCGTCGCGCGGCAGCGGCCGCGAGAACAGCCAGCCCTGCCCGAACTCGACGTGGCGGCTGTGCAGGTAGGCCAGCTGCGCCTCGGTTTCCACGCCTTCGGCCACCACCCACAGGCCCAGTTCCTTGGCCATGTCGATGATGTGCGGCGTGACCGGGCTGGTCGCGCTCTCGGTGCCGATGGCATCGATGAACGACTTGTCGATCTTCAGTGCATCCAGCGGCAGCTGCTCCAGGTACTGCAGGCTGGAGAAGCCCACGCCGAAATCATCGATGGCCACGCTGTGGCCGGCGCGGCGCGCCTGCGCCAGCATCGTGCGGGCGCGGTCCAGGTCGAGGAAGCCGCGCTCGGTGGCCTCCATCCAGATCTGCTGCGGCAGGATGCCGCTGCCGGCCATGTGCTTGGAGATCATCTTCAACGCACGCCCACTGCTGATGTCCTCGGCGGCGAGGTTGATCGCGATGTGCGCGCTGCGGTCGGCCACCAGCAGCTCGCGCATGTCGCGCACCACGTTCTCGATCACCAGGTCGGTGACGTCGGCGATCATGCCAGCCTCTTCGGCCAGCGGAATGAACAGGTCCGGCCGCACCTGGGTGCCGTCCGGGCGCTGCCAGCGGATCAACGCCTCGGCGCCGACGCAGATGCCGGTATCCAGCTCGATGATCGGCTGGTAATGCAGGTACAGCTCGCGGCGGCGGATGGCGGTGGCCAGCTCGCCGCGCAGCGACAGCCGGCGCCGGGAGAGCCAGATCACCAGGCCGGCCCCCGCGGCCGCCAGCAGCAGGCCCAGCGGCACGAACAGCCAGGCCTGCTGGCGGAAGGTGGCGGCCAGCGCGGTGCGTGGCGTGGTGGCGATCGCCAACCATTCCTCGTTGCGCGCGGTGGCATACAGCGTGTTCTGGTCCAGCCCCTCGCCGGGATTGCGCAGCAGGTTCTGCAGCAGGGCCGGGTCCATGCCGTCCTGCTTGGCCAGCAGCCGCCCATCCGGGCTGGCCAGGGCCAGGCGCACATTCGGATCGACGATGACATCGACGAAGCGGCGCGGATCGACCAGTACGTCGTGGGAGCCGTACAGGATCGCCAGCACCTGGCGCCGGCCGCTGGCTTCGGGGCGCACATCCACCGCGATGCCGGCGCCGTCGCTGGTGACATGGTCGGCCCTGGGCTGGTTCACGTCCGAGTGGAACGGCCCCCAGGAGGTGCAGCGCAGCTTGCCCCCTTCGAAGTAGCCCATCTGGTCCACCGACGGCGTGGTCATCACCAGCGTCTGCATGCGCCGGATGTGTTCTTCATTGCAGCCGGAGGCGGTACCGGCTTCGGCCGACTTCAGCGCGGCCAGCGCCTCGTGGTAGGACAGGTCGGAGCGGCGCAGGGTGCGCAGCGCGATGTCGTGCAGCCGCTGCTGTTCGACCGTGACCGCGCGGTCCCAGGTGGCGTAGGCCATCACCGCGATCGGTACGGCGGCGGCCAGCAATGCCAGCGCAGTGCCACCGATGATGACGCGCAGCCGGCTCATGGCCGGAGCTCCAGCGGGAGGGGCAGGGCAGAGGGCATGGGCGGGGCCGGTCCTTGGGCAGATGCGGCTATCTGAGCATGGCGCCGGGCCGGGCGGAATGGGCGTAATCCGGAATTTCGTCACATTGTGATGAAAGCGGCCAAGATTGACGGAATCAGCTCGCCGGGTGCTGGCGCTCCGGCCCGTGGAGGACTACCGTCGGACGCTTCGCCCGCCCTTTTCCGCGCCCATGACCGAGCCCGCAACGCCCCCCGAGCACCTGCGCCGCAGCCTGTCCAACCGCCACCTGCAACTGATCGCCATCGGCGGTGCCATCGGCACCGGCCTGTTCATGGGCTCGGGCAAGACCATCAGCCTGGCCGGCCCGTCCATCGTCTTCGTCTACCTGATCATCGGCGCGATGCTGTTCTTCGTGATGCGCGCGATGGGCGAGCTGCTGCTGTCCAACCTGCAGTACAAATCCTTCATCGATTTCTCCACCGACCTGCTCGGTCCCTGGGCCGGCTTCTTCTGCGGATGGACGTACTGGTTCTGCTGGATCGTGACCGCCATCGCCGATGTGATCGCCATCGCCGCCTACGCGCAGTTCTGGTTCCCTGGCCTGGATGCGTGGATACCGGCACTGGCCTGCGTGCTGCTGTTGCTGGCACTGAACCTGGTGACGGTGAAGCTGTTCGGCGAAATGGAATTCTGGTTCGCGCTGATCAAGATCGTGGCGATCTGCGCGCTGATCATCACCGGCGCCGGCCTGGTGGCGTGGGGCTTCACCTCGCCCAGCGGCCACACCGCTGCGCTGTCGAACCTGTGGAATGACGGCGGCATGTTCCCGATGGGGCTGGTCGGCTTCTTTGCCGGTTTCCAGATTGCGGTGTTCGCCTTCGTCGGCATCGAACTGGTCGGCACCACCGCCGCCGAAACCGCCGACCCCGAGCGCAACCTGCCCAAGGCGATCAACTCGATTCCGGTGCGCATCATCATCTTCTACGTGCTGGCGCTGATCGCGATCATGGCAGTCACGCCGTGGCGGCAGGTGGTGCCGGACAAGAGCCCGTTCGTGCAGCTGTTCGTGCTGGCCGGCATTCCCGCCGCCGCCAGCCTGATCAACTTCGTGGTGCTGACCTCGGCCACGTCCTCTGCCAACAGCGGCATCTTCTCCACCAGCCGCATGCTGTACGGCCTGGCCGAAGAGGGCCATGCACCGCGCGGGCTGTCGCGGCTGTCGCGTGCGGCGGTGCCGGCGCGCGGCCTGCTGTTCTCGTGCCTGTGCCTGCTGGGCGGCACGCTGCTGATCTACCTGATTCCCAACCTGGTGACCGCCTTCACCCTGGTGACGACGCTGGCGACGGTGCTGTTCATCTTCGTCTGGTCGCTGATCCTGGTGGCCTACATGGTCTACCGCCGCCGCTATCCGGAGCGGCACGCCGCCTCGATCTTCAAGATGCCCGGCGGTGTGGCCATGTGCTGGGCCTGCCTGGTGTTCTTCGCCGGCGTGCTGGTGCTGCTGAGCCTGCAGGGCGACACCCGCCAGGCGTTGATCGCCAGCCCGGCGTGGTTCGTGCTGCTGGGGGTGGGGTATTGGATGCGCCGCAGGACCGCGAAGTAATCCGGCGTTTCCGTTCCATTGATTGATCCAGAGATCTTTCTGGAGTGGGGTCAGAGCCCGTTGCTCAGCAACGGCCGTTGCCGTTGCTGTTGAGGTTGCCGGCCAGCGGCCGGCACTACCGCAGGTGCAGGGCGCAGCCCTGCCGACCCCCATTCACCCAACATTAGCGGGCGCGGCCGGATCATCCGGCCGCCATGTCCTGTCGCCCGCTCCTGCTCGCGCTGTTGCTGCTGCCCGGCCTGTGGCCCGGGCCGGCCAGCGCGCGCACGGTCTACCGCTGCGTGCAGGGCAACACCGTCAGTCTGGCCACCGCACCGGAACCGGGTTCGCGCTGCACGCCGAAGGAAATCGACGACAACGCCATCCAGACCCCGAACCTGTGGGGCAACATGGGCGTGTTCAGCGGTGTGCTGTACGAGCGCGAGCAGGACGGTGCGCTGGTCTACTCGACCCGCAACCTGCCCGGCTCGCGGGTGTTCCTGAAATTCACCGTGGCCACGCCGCCGGGCGAGCCGGCCCATGAGGGCCTGGGCAAGGTCGGCAAGCCCCAGCTGGCGCAGCACGCCAGGCAGTTCAAGGCCGCCGCCAAGGCCACCGGCGTCGACGATGCGTGGCTGCGTGCGATTGCCCATGCCGAAAGCAACTTCGATGCGCTGGCGGTGTCGACCAAGGGCGCACAGGGCGTGATGCAGCTGATGCCCGATACCGCGCAGGAGTACGGCGTGCGTGATCCGTTCTCGCCGCAGCAGTCGATTGATGGTGGCGCCCGCTACATGCGCGCGCTGCTGCGCCGCTACAACGGCGACCGGCCGCTGGCGGCGGCCGCCTACAACGCCGGCATCGGGGCGGTCACCCGCTACAAGGGCGTCCCGCCGTATGCCGAAACCCTGGCCTATGTGGACAAGGTGATGGCGCTGTACGCGCGCTACCGCGAAGCGATGGGCATCCGTACCGAGGTACCGGCGCGCTAGGCGCTGCTCAGCGCGAGGTGCCGCTGCTGACCAGCGCGTAGCGCTCGATGCGGCCGACGCGTGCGACCTCGGCCTGCACGTCGGCACGCTGCTTGAGCGCACGCCATGCCGCATCGATGCGCACATCGCCGGGCAGCGACGGATAGGTGCGCATGTCCTGCAGGCTGGCCAGGGTCTCGCCGCGGTCGACCGGCGAGCGCAGCTGTTCGATCAGCACCGCAGCCGCGCCGTCCAGGTCACCCTGCTCCAGCAGCATCTCGCGATGGAACAGCGGGGCATCGTCGCGCTGGGCGAGGATCACCTCGCGTGCGGCCTCCATTGCGCGGGTATCGCCCTGGCCGCGGGCGGCGGCGAACTGCACCAGCGCCTGTGCGGCTTTGCCATAGCCGGCCAGACCCTGGATGCCCTGCACCGCCTGCGCCGCCTCCTGCGGGCGACCCAGCGAGATGAACAGGAAGCCGATGTTCAACTGGTGCTCGATGCTGTTGGGACCGAGTGCACCGATGCGCGTGGCCTGCTGCGCGGTCGCCAGTGCGTCGTCGAGCCGGCCCAGCCGGCGCAGTGCCGTAAGCCGGCTGTTGAGCAGCCACCCCACCCATTCGGCGTCGGTGGCCGAAGGCGACTCACCTGCGGCGGCCGCACGGGCCATGCCGTCGGTCAGCGCCAGCACTTCCTCGTTGCGGTCCAGCATCAGCAGCGTGCTGCTGAATTCGGCCATGCGCGCGTCCAGTGCGCGATCGAGCAGGCCCGACACACGCAGTTCGTCCAGATGCTTCTGCGCGGCCTGCACCGGATCAAAGTGTGGATCGCTGCGGTCGACATAGCGGTCGAAGCGCTTGTCGCTGCGCAGCCGGATGATCTCGGCGGGGCCCTTGATACGGGCCAGAGTTGCCGGGACGTCATCGCTACGGCCGTTCTCGGCCTGCAACGTGGCCAGTGCCAGCCACATGCCGGTCGGTTCCAGGCCGCCACTCTTCCAGCCGTTGTCGAACAGCGCCTGCAGCAGTTCCATGCGTTGTTGCGGCTGGTCGCGCAGGCGGTACTGCAGGTACCTGACGGTGTCGTTCTGCAGCGGCAGCGGCGCGTCGGCATGCTTCAGCGCCCGCACCAGGTACTTCGTGGCCGGTGCGGGCTGGCTCTCGGACAGTTCGAGCGAGACCAGGGTCAGCAGGATCTGCGCGTCGTCCGGCAATGCGTCCACGGCGCGCTGCAGGTAGCGGCGGGCCTGGACCGGCTTCTTCTGCACCATCGCCGTCCAGCCGGCCACCTGCGAGGCACGGCCTTGGCGTTCGGCGTCGAAGTCATCCAGCAGCGGATCCTCCATCAGCTGTTCCATCGTGATCAGCGCACCCAGTGTGTTGCCACTGCGCGATTGCTCGATCGCGTCATCCCAGCGCTTGGCGTAGGCCATGTGCACGGCATCGCTAGTGACCGACGGCTTCTGCGGCGCCACGGTGATCGAGGCCGAAGCCGGGGTGCCTGCCAGTGCGGCCAGCAGCACGGCGGCGAGAGGGAGGGTGCGGGGCATGGAGGATCTCCATCCGTGGGGACAACATTGAAACCGCTGCCGCCAGCGAGAACAAGCGCGATGCATGGAACTCTGGCGCCCGCCGGTACGATTGGCCGTGGCGGATCGCCTGCACAGCGTCTATTGTCGGTGCCTCTTCAGGCAACAGGCAGGCAGCGCAGCGCGATGGCACGGTGGCAATGGATGGCAGCAGGCGTGGCAGTGGCAACCGCAGTGGCATTGGCTGCAACCTGGTGGGAGACGCCGTTGCATACGCTGGCTGAACCGGCAGGCCCGGCGCCCACGCTGTTGGCCTGGACCGCACAGATCGAGCCGTTGGCCGGCGATGGCCATCCGGGTGATCGTGACGGCGCCTCGGCACAGGCCCGCTTTGCCGATCCCTATGCATTGCTGCGCGGCGCCGATGGCAGCGTGTACTTCACCGATGCCGGTGACAACAACCGCATCCGCCGCCGCCTGCCCGATGGCCGTGTCGAAACCGTGGCCGGGCAGGGCGAAGGGCGCATCGATGGCCCGGCGTTGCAGGCCAGCTTCAACACCCCTTCCGGCATTGCCGCCGATGCGCAGGGCAACCTGTATGTGGCCGATACCGGCAACCATGCGATCCGCCGCATCGGCATTGACGGCCAGGTGACCACGCTGGCCGGGGGCGAGCAGGGCCATGCCGATGGACCGGTCGCGCAGGCGCGCTTCGATGCACCGATGGGCATCGCAGTGGATGCGCAGGGCCAGGTCTACGTGGCTGATACGTTCAACGATCGCATCCGGGTGATCGGCACCGATGGCAGCGTGCGTACGCTGGCCGGCGGTGAGCGCCCGGGGCTGGCCGATGGCGTGGGCGAGGCGGCGCGCTTCGATACGCCGGTGGCACTGGCCTTCGACGCGCAGGGCGCACTGCTGGTGGCCGACCTGTTCAACAATGCGGTGCGCCGCGTCGGCCCCGATGGCACGGTCAGCACGGTGGTGGCTGCCGGTGGGGTGATCAACGGGCCGCTGTCGTTGGCCACCACCCACGACGGCGTGCTGTACGTGGGGGATATGGATGGCCGGATCGTGCAGGTGACACCGCAGGGCCATCAGATCGCGCTGGTGGGCAACGGCCGCCTGCCGCGCCTGGCCCGCCCCAGCGGGTTGGCGATGGATGCCGATGGCAGTGTGCTGGTGGCCGACGCCGCCAGCTACCGCCTGCACCGGCTGCGTCCGCTGCCGGTGGGGGACCTGCCGGCGCCGGCGCTGGTCGGCCCCGCCGCCGATGCCGCGCTGCCGGACACCGGCGGGCGCTGGCCGCTGGCACCGCAGGACGGTTGGCACGAAGTGGTCGGCACGCTGGGCGAGGTGCGCGGCAACTTCAAAGGCGAGAGCCGCCACCACCTGCACGGCGGCTTCGATGTGCGCGGCGATGTCGGGCAGACCGTGCTGGCGATCGCCGAGGGCAAGGTCAGCAGCCCGATGGCCGCCTGGAGCCTGGGCGAGCAGGCCGAAGGCCTGTCGGTGGATCGCCTCAAGTACATCCACATGCGGGTCGGCCGCACGCCTCGCGATGCACCGTTCGACGCGCGCTGGCAGGCGCTGTACGACGAGCAGGGCACGCTGCAGCGGATGCGCGTGCGACGTGGCATGCGCATCCACGTGGGTGATCGCCTGGGCAGCATCAACAACCAGGCGCACGTGCACCTGGCGGTGGGTAACGGTGGCTTCGAGACCAACGCGGTGGCGCTGGGCTTCCGCAACTACGCCGATCACTTCGCACCGCGCATCACCGATGTGGCCCTGCTGGACGACAACGACCAGCCGATGGCCGCAGGTGGCGATGGCGTGGTGATGGTGGCGCGCCAGGGTCGCGGCGTGCAGATCGTGGTCGAGGCCTGGGACCAGGTCGACAACAACCTGCCGCGCCGCCGACTGGGCATGTACCAGGTGGGCTACCAGATCCTCGATGGCGCTGGACAGCCGCTGCAGGGTTACGAGCAGCCGCGCTGGAACATCGTGTTCAACCGCATGCCGCCGCAGAAGGAAGCGGTGCGCGTGGCCTATGCACCGGACAGTGGCATCACCGTGCATGGCAGCGCGGTGACCCGGTTCCGTTACCTGGCCACCAACACCGTGCGTGACGGCCTCATGGAAACCGGCCGCTGGCAGCCAGCGGCGCTGCCGCCGGGCGAGTACATCGTGCGTGCCAGCGTGCGCGACTACAGCGGCAACGAAGGCATCGGCCCGCGCGAGATCAGGGTACGGCTGCTGCCATAGCGGCGGCGGGGGCGCCGCAGCGTTCGCGCTCGGCGTCCATGTCTTCGAGTGGACGCACCTCGATGCTGCCGAAGCGTGCCCACGGGAACTCGCGGGCGATGCGCATGGCTTCATCGCGGTCGCGCGCCACGATCAGGTTGAAGCCGGCCAGCAGTTCGCGGGTTTCGGCAAACGGGCCATCCAGCACGCGGCTGTGCCCCTCGCGCACGCGCAGGGTCTGCGCGGTATCGACCGGCTGCAGCTTCTGCGCGGCCAGCAGCGTGCCTTCGGCCTGCAGTTTGTCGGCGTGGGCGAGGCAGTCGCGCATCAGCGCGTTGAATTCTTCGGTGGGCAGCGCCTGCAGCAGGGCAGGCTCGATGTAGATCAGAAGCAGGTACTGCTGCATGGCACGGTCCTGGCGCGGGCGGGGTGCCCATGATGGCGCAGGATTGCGCGTGGGCATGTTGCAGCGCGGGAGGCGCGCCTTCGGCGGGGATCGGCGAACGGCGAGGCCCCTCCGTGGTGGGGTGGGTGGGTCGCTGAAAGCAGGGTTTCAGAGGGTGGGTCGGGCGGGTGGGATTGGCGGGGACGCCGTGAACCCGTCCCTGGGGGCTTAGCCGCGCCATCCATGGCGCGGATACCCCGCCAACCCCACCCGCCCGACCCCTGACAGATTCCGGTCGCCGAACCACCACGGAAAATCAACAACAAGAGCAAAAGCGGGTCGCTTCGCTCGCAAAGCCGAGGCCGCCAGCCAACCGCTGTTGCTGTTGCTGTTGCTTTTGCCTTTTTCTCTTGATCTTCCCGTGGTGGAACGGAGACAGGAACCTGTCCGTGGCCGGGTGGGTAGGCGGGGCGGGGGTGTCCGCGGCATGGATGCCGCGGCCAAGCCCCCAAGGATGGGTTTACGGCGTCCCCCGACCCGCCTACCCACCCGGCCAAACCCATGAGCCGGAGCTTCCAGCGACCCTCCCACCCCACCACGGAGGGGCTCCGCCGTTCGCCGGCTCCCGCCGAAGGCGCGCTTCCCGCGGAAGAAATAATTTTCAGAAGACGTGTCGATTCCCTGCGCCCTGGTTCGTTGTAACCAGTGAAGGGCACGCACCACGCGTCCCCACGGGAGACAGCAATGAAAGTGATGGTGATCGTGAAGGCCAACGCCGACTCCGAAGCCGGCCGCATGCCCAGCCAGCAGGAGCTGTCCGAAATGGGCGCCTTCAACGAACAACTGGTGGCCGCCGGCATCATGCTGGCCGGTGAAGGCCTGCATGCCACCCAACGCGGTCGCCGCATTCACTTCGGTGGCACGGCACCCACGGTCGAGGCCGGTCCATTCGGTCCCGCCAGCCAACAGATCGCCGGGTTCTGGCTGTGGGACGTGCGCTCGCTGGACGAGGCCGTCGAGTGGGCCAGCCGTGCGCCGTTCGGCAGCGGCGGCACGCTGGAACTGCGCCCCCTGATCTCCGCCGAAGACTTCGGTGAAGCCTTCACCCCCGACTTACAGCAGCAGGAACAGCGTCTGCGTGCACAGCTGGAAGGCTGACCCGACTCACTCCACGCCGGGCGCGGCCTGGCAACACCCTGTATCAATCAACGGAGCAATGCCATGAGACTGATTCCCTTCCTCGGCTTCAGCGGCCAGGCCCACGATGCGATGGCGTTCTATGCCAAGGCACTCGGTGGCCAGGTCACTTCGGAGATGAAGTACCGCGACATGCCGCCGTCCGATGGCTCGCCGGGTTGCAACGAGATGCCGCCGGAAACCCTGGATCACGTCGCGCACAGCCAGCTGGAGATCGGCAACGCGATCGTAATGGCCGCCGACGGCCCGGGCGGTGGCGAGGGCGGCTCGACCACCATCAACGTCGACGTCGACAGCATCGAAGAGGCCGAGCGCGTGTTCGCGGCGCTGGCCGAGGGGGGCCAGGTACAGATGCCGATTGCCGAAACGTTCTGGGCGCATCGCTGGGGCATGTTGATCGATCGCTACGGCAAGCCGTGGATGGTCAACTGCATGAAGCAGCCCTGATCCCGGCCTTTCTTCCCTCCACAAGGAGCTTCACCGATGAGTGCACCGCAACCGCAGATGATCTTCGTCAACCTGCCCGTGCAGGATCTGAATGCGTCCAAGGCCTTCTTCGCCGCGTTGGGCTACAGCTTCAACCCGACCTTCACCAACGACGATGCGGCCTGCATGGTGATCAGCGAGAGCATCTTCGTGATGCTGCTGACCCAGCCGTTCTTCAAGCAGTTCACCAACAAGGCGATTGCCGATGCGCACAGTCAGACCGAGGTGATCACCTGCCTGTCGGCCGACAGCCGCAAGGCGGTGGACGTGATGGTGGACAAGGCACTCGCCGCCGGCGCCAGCGAACCGCAGCCGGCGCGTGACTACGGTTTCATGTACCAGCGCGGCTTCCAGGACCTGGATGGCCATCTCTGGGAAATCGCACACATGGACGGCGAGCCGGGCTGACGGCCGCCGCAGGGAGAACCCTCATGGCTTACGTGGATGCCTACGTGCTGCCGTGCCCGCAGGACAAGGTGGCGGCCTACCGCCGCCTTGCCCGCAAGGCCGGTGCGGTGTGGAAGGAGCATGGCGCGCTGCAGTACATGGAATGCGTGGCCGACGATGTGGAACCGGGCAAGAGCACCTCGTTCCCGCGTGCGGTCAAGGCCAAACCCGGTGAAACGGTGATCGTGGCCTTCGTGGTGTTCCGCTCTCGGGCGGCGCGCGACCGCATCAACGCAAAGGTGATGGCCGACCCTAGGCTGGCGTCGCTGGGCCCGAAGGACATGCCGTTCGATACCCGGCGTATGTTCTGGGGCGGCTTCAAGCCCATCGTTGAAGCGTGAGCCACGGCGCTTGTGCGGGCCGGGCGTGCGTGCTGTGATCGCTGCATGCCTGATCCCGCACTGACGCAGCGCTTTGAAACCCTCTGGCGGATGGAGTCGCCGGTGTTGATCGCGCGCCTGGCGCGGTTGCTCGGGGGCGATGTGGGTCGCGCCGAGGAGCTGGCCCAGGACACCTGGCTGGCCGCGCTGGAGCGCTGGCCGGAGCAGGGCATCCCGGACAACCCCGGAGCCTGGCTGATGACCACTGCGCGCAACCGTGCCATCGATGTGCTGCGCCAGCACCAGCGGGTGGCGCAGCAGCATGCGCAGTGGGGCGAGGAACTGCATCCGGCGGCGCTTCCGGCACCGGATGACAGCCAGGCGCTGGAAGATGACCTGGGTGACGATCTACTGCGGCTGATGTTCGTGGCCTGCCATCCGGTGCTGCCCGCCGATGCGCGGGTCGCGCTGACCCTGCGCCTGCTCGGCGGCCTGACCACCACCGAGATCGCCCGCGGCTTCCTGCAGCCGGAACCGACCATCGCCCAGCGCATCGTGCGCGCCAAGCGCACCCTGGCGCAGAAGCAGGTGCCCTACGAGGTGCCGCGCGCGGAGGCGATGCCTGAGCGCTTGGCCTCGGTGCTGGAGGCGATCTATCTGGTGTTCAACGAAGGCTATGCGGCCAGTGCCGGTGATGACTGGATGCGCCCGGCACTGTGCGAGGAAGCGCTGCGGCTGGCGCGCATCCTGGCGCACCGGTTGCCGGTGCCGCCGGTGCTGGGCCTGCTGGCGTTGATGGAACTGCAGGCCTCGCGCGCGGCCGCGCGGACCGATGCGCAGGGTACGCCCGTGCTGCTGGACCAGCAGAACCGCGCACGCTGGGACTGGCTGCAGATCGAGCGCGGCCAGCAGGCACTGGCACGCGCACTGACGGCCGGTGGCGGCCAGGACCCGTACGTGCTGCAGGCGCGCATCGCGGCCTGTCATGCCGCCGCACGCCGCGCCGAAGATACCGACTGGGCGCGCATCGCTGCACTGTATGCGCAGTTGCTGCAGGTGATGCCGTCGCCGGTCGTGGCCCTCAACCGGGTGGTGGCGGTGTCGCGCAGCGACGGCGCGTTTGCGGCCTGGGCGCTGTTGCAACCTTTGCTGGCCGATGCGCGGTTGCAGGGCTATGCGCCCTTGCAGGTGGTGCGTGGTGACCTGCTGCAGCAGCTGGGCCGGGCCGATGACGCGCGCGCGGCCTTCGCCGCCGCCGCCGCGCTGACCGGCAACGCCCGCGAGCGCGAGCTGCTGCTGTTGCGCGCCCAGCGATCGGGGTCAGCGCTCTCTTCTGACAGGAACGGGATCTGACCCCATGCATGGCGTGGCGTGTCGACCAAGGTCGACACCTACCAAAGGCGGGGCGCAGCGCTGCCGAATCCCATTACACTCCAGAGAGATTTCCCTGCTGGAGAGAGCAATGAAACGAGTAGTACTGGGCGTGCTGGCCCTGTCGGTGTCGAGCGCACTGATGGCGGCCACGCCGAAATTCGATGGCGCGCGGATCTCCGCCGACGTCAAGGAACTGGCCTCCGACGCCTACGAGGGCCGCTCGCCGGCCACTGCCGGCGAAGAGAAGACCGTCGCCTACCTCAGCAAGCAGTTCGCCGATGCCGGCCTGCAGCCCGGCGGCGACCTCAAGGACGGCAAGCGCCTGTGGACCCAGGCCGTGCCGCTGCGCAAGGGCGACATCGTCGGCGCACCGCAGCTGGCCCTGCACCAGGGCAGCAAGACCCTGCCGCTGGAACAGGGCAAGCAGATCGCCGTGCGTGCCGCGATGAATGGCGCCAGCAACGTTGATATCAGCAAGGCGCCACTGGTGTTCCTCGGTTATGGCGTGAAGGCACCGGAGCGCAACTGGGACGACTTCAAGGGCGTCGACCTGAAGGGCAAGATCGCCGTGGTGCTGATCAACGACCCGGACTTCGAGACCGGGCAGGGCGACTTCGACGGCAAGGGCATGACCTATTACGGTCGTTGGACCTACAAGTACGAGGAGGGCGCCCGTCAGGGCGCGCTGGGAGTGCTGATCGTGCACGAGACCGCGCCGGCCTCGTACGGCTGGGCCACCGTGGCCGGCTCCAACACCAACACCATGTTCGACGTGGTGCGTGACAACCCGGCCGAGAGCCATCCGCTGCTGGAAGGCTGGATCCAGCGCGACCTGGCCGTGGAGCTGTTCCGCTCGGCCGGGCAGGACTTCGATGCGCTGAAGAAGAAGGCGCAGCAGCGCGACTTCACCCCGGTGCCGCTGACCGGCGCCAGCCTGGATGCGAAGTACGCGGTGAAGACCGAAGTGATCACCTCGCACAATGTGGCCGCGCGCCTGGAAGGCAGCCGCCATCCGGACGAGACGATCATCTACAGCGCGCACTGGGACCACATCGGTGTGGGCGAGCCGGATGCGCGCGGTGACCGCATCTTCAACGGTGCGCTGGACAATGCCAGCGGTACCGCCTCGCTGGTCGAGCTGGCGCGCGGTTTCGCCAAGGCCAAGCGCCCGCAGCGTTCGGTGCTGTTCCTGGCGGTCACCGCCGAGGAGAAGGGCCTGCTGGGTTCAGAGTACTACGCCACCCATCCGCTGTACCCGCTGGAAAAGACCGTGGCGGTGATCAACATGGACGGCATGGCGCCGTTCGGACCGTCGCGTGATTTCGGCATCTACGGTGCGGCGCGCTTCGAGCTGCTGGACCAGCTGAAGGACGTGGCCAAGGGCTGGGACATCCGCTACACCCCGGACCCGAAGCCGGAAGCAGGCCTGTTCTTCCGTTCCGATCACTTCCCGTTCGCCAAGCGCGGCGTGCCGGCACTGTCGTGGTCGGCCGGCCAGGACTGGGTGGACGGCGGCGTGGCCGCAGGCAAGAAGGCCTCGGAAGACTATACCGCCAAGCGCTACCACCAGCAGGGCGACGAATGGCAGCCGGACTGGGTGTTCGCCGGCGCGGCCCGCGACCTGGAAGTGCTGTATACCCTGGGCGACCAGCTGGCCAACTCGCGCAGTTGGCCGAACTGGAGCAAGGACGAGTCGTTCCGCGCCGTGCGTGACGCCAGCGCCGACCAGCGCAAGTAAGGGAGGGCGCCGGGTTCGCCCGGCGCCTCCCGGGTCGTGCCGGCCGCTGGCCGGCAACCTTGTGATGCTTGCGGAGGTCGTGGGGAGCCGGCCAGCGGCCGGCTCTACCAGAACGGCTTCCATCCCCGCTTTCAGGCCCTTCGTCGCAACCCGCTTGTTTGCCCAGCGGGCCGCCCTATGCTCGGCTCACCCCCTTCCTCCAAGGCGCCGCCGTGTTCGCCAGCCTCTCCCTCATCCTTCGTCACCTGCTCGCCTGGGCCGCGGCACTGTTCGTGGCCGGCATGGTCTGGAGCGGCATTTTCAGCGGCATGAACGATGGCCCCGGCTGGGTGTTCGGGCTGCTGGTGATGTTCCTGATGATCTCCGCGCTGGGCAGTGCGGTGACCCATGTGCGGCGGGTCTGGCTGGTGGCCGGTCGCCTCGATGGCGCCACCCTGTCGGGGCGCCAGCGCCGGCAGATCGAACTGCCGATGGATGCCGGCCATGCGTTCGCGGTGGTCGAGGCGGCCGTTGGCGAACTGCCGCGGGTGGAAGAGGTGGAAAGCTCGGCAGGCAGCCTGCAGGTGCGCGCCTATGTGCGCCGCGTCGATCTGTGGAACGGCCGCCAGCCGTCGCGCTGGAACCTGCCGGCGCGGCTGGCGATCAAGCGCAACAGCGTGCTGGCCACGGTCACCCCGGGCCAGGGCACCAGCACCGTCACCCTGCTGTTCGAGCCCGATGCCGGTTGGTGGGCCGACCTGCTGGCACTGGACGAGGGCAGCAACTACGAGAATGCTGAAGCGGTCACCCGCGCGATCAGCCGGCGGGTTGCCGACCAGCGCCGCGACGAGCAGGCGGCCGCCGAACAGACCCAGGTCGAGAAGGAACTGTCGGTGGCGCGCTTGAACCTGCTGCACGCGCAGGTCGAACCGCATTTCCTCTACAACTCGCTGGCCAATGCCCAGGTGCTGACCCGCACCGACCCGGCGCGTGCCGAGCAGATGCTCGGCCACCTGATCCAGTACCTGCGCAGTTCGCTGCCGCAGGTGGATGAATCGGTATCCACGCTGGGCGTGGAGCTGGAACGCACCCGCGCCTATCTGGAAATCCTGCGCATCCGCATGGGGGCACGCTTGTCGGTGGAGGTGCAGGTGCCCACTGAACTGCATGGCGTGCACCTGCCGGCGATGGCGCTGCAGACGCTGGTGGAGAACGCCATCAAGCACGGGCTGGAACCGAAGCCCGGCGGTGGCACGATCTGGATCCTGGCGCGCGGCTTCGACGACCATGTCACCGTGACCGTGGCCGACGATGGCCTTGGCTTCGGCCAGGGCACCAGCGGCACCGGCATCGGACTGAAGAACCTGCGCGAGCGCCTGCGCCTGACCTGCGGTGAGCAGGCCGGCGTGGCGATCGTCGCCAACTTCCCCAGCGGCGTCGCCGCGACCATGACCCTGCCGCAGTCGGGCAAGGAGCGCAGCCATGCCGCTTGAAGCACTGATCGCCGAAGACGAGGAACTGCTGCGGCAATCGCTGGTGGAGCAGCTGGGCCGCCTGTGGCCGGAGCTGAAGCTGGTGGCCGAGTGCGAGGACGGTGCCACGGCGCTGGAGCAGCTGGCCGAGAAGCAGCCGGACATCGCCTTCCTCGACATCCGCATGCCCGGCATCAGTGGCATCGAAGTGGCGCGCGCGTTGTCCGAGCTGAGCCCGCGTACCCAGGTGGTGTTCGTGACCGCCTACGATCAATACGCCATCGACGCCTTCGAGCAGGGCGCGATGGATTACCTGCTGAAGCCGGTCAGCGACGAGCGGTTGCTGGCGACCCGCGAGCGCATTCTGTCGCGGCTGCCATCGACGCGGCAGGACGATGCCGTGCTGGAGCGCCTGCTGCAGCGATTGGGCCCATCGCAGGCAGGCGCGGAGCGTCCGCCACTGGCCTGGATCACCGCCAGCAATGGCCGCGAGACGCAGCTGATCATGCTCGAGGACGTGGCCTACTTCCGCGCCGACAACAAGTACACCACCGTGGTCACCGCCGCTGGCGAAAGCCTGCTGCGCACGCCGTTGCGCGAGCTGCTGGATGTGCTCGATCCACAGCATTTCCGCCAGATCCACCGCTCCACCATCGTCAACATGAAAGCGGTGGCAGCGGTGAGCCGCGACGATACCGGGCGCGGCGTGCTGCGCTTGCGCCAGCGTGCGGAAACCCTGGTGGTCAGCCAACCGTTCATGAGCCTGTTCCGCGGCATGTAACCGCACCCTGGAGGCACCATGCGCCTGTTCCTGCTTGCCTGCGTCGCTGCGCTGTCACTGGGCGGCTGCGAGAAATCCAGCACCACCTCGATCACCCGTACCCAGGCCAACGGCGTGGACACGCTGTACAGCAAGGGCACCGTGGTCGAGGGTCAAGCGCGGTTCCAGTGCATCGCCAGCCGCAGCGGCCAGTGCCACTATGTGGTGCTGGACCCGGCCTGCAGCACCGATGCGGCCTGCGCCAGGCCGCCGCTGCGCCGGTTCGCGGTGGCGGTGGGCAAGACCGAAGCGATGCGCGACCTGCCCAAGGGCTTCCGCCAGTGCGTCAGCCAGGACCCGATAGAACAATGCCACCGTGAGTGATCACGGTGGCATTGTGGGTCCCCCCGCTTTCCAGAAGGGTCAGTAGGCTGGCTGCAGCGTCAGGTCGTGGTGATGCTCGTTCTCGCCGACATGGTTGAGGCGTCCGACCAGTTCGGAGTGCTGCTTCATACGCCCGATCTCGGTCATGATGCGGATGTCCTCATGGCGCAGCTCGCGCCGGGCGGTGACCGCCTGCTTGTAGTCCAGCACTTCCGGATAGTGTTCGGCCAGGTCCAGCGCCTCGGCCACGTGCTCGACGCTGTCGGCCTTGGAACTGATGCGGGCGCGGCTGTTGAAGGCCTTCATCCAGCGCTCGAAGCCGGCCGTGCGGTCGAACATGTTGGCCATGAACCAGATCACGAACAGGATCGAGATCCACGAGCCGAACACCACGACCACGCGGGTGAAGGTGATGTGGTAATCGTCGCGCCACAGGTAGTTGGTGATCAGGCCGAGGATCAGCAGCGAGGCCGCCTGCCAGCCGACGATCGAGGCGATCAGCCACTGGCACTTGGCCTGGGCCAGCACAGCCACTTCATCGCGGATCTGCTGCTCGCTGAGGCTGCGCCAGTGCGCAACCTGTTTTTCGAACGGGCTGCTGTAGAGCTCGTTGTCGCGAAGCAGTAGTCCCAAACCCTTGAACAAAGCAATCATGGCTGGCTCCTTGTGGAACGTGCGTCGATCAGCATTGGACGGTGTGGCGGGTTCAGTTCTAGCACTTCCAGCGAGCCGTGCAATGGGCGAAATGCCAAGCGCGGTAAGGGTTTTGTCTGAATGGGTGAATGTTGCTGCATTGCAGCATCGCAGTCACAGCCTGCGACAGGATGTCGCAGGGTGAAACGTGCTGCAGCCGCACATGAAACCGCGGCTGAGCACGCAGACCGGCCATCGGCGCGGTGATCGCCCGGAATCGGGCCCGACCGCGCAACCCGGCGGGTGGATGCCGACCCCGGCCAGCCTCCGGCAACGCGGGTATGCACCGTAGACCCACGCCCTGCGAGCAGGGGCGTTACCCGGCCGGCTTCAACCCACGCAACAGCATCTCCAGCGCGGCCGTCGCCTGCGCCAGGCGCGCATCGCCATCCTCGCCTTCGGCAATCCAGAACGCCGCCTCGGCCAGGCTGCCGTAGATCAACGACGCCAGCGCCTGCGCATCCACCGGCGTCACCACGCCCTGGGCGATCAACTGTTCGATCAGGCGCTGCATCGACTGCACGCAGTGCCGCTGCGATTCCGGCGAGGCGCCCCCCAGCACTGCACGCGCATCACGCAGCACCAGGCGCTGGATTTCCGGTTCCAGCGCCATCTGCAGGTAGGCGCGACAGCGCTGCACGAAGCCGTCCCAGGCGTCGTCGGCACGCTCGCTGATTGCCTGCAGGCGCAGGTCGGTCTCGGCGTCGAGCTGGGCGACCACCGCCGCCAGCAGGCCCTTCTTGTCGCCGAAGTGGTGATAGAGCGCACCCCGGGTGAGCCCGGCCTGGGCGGTCAGGTCATCCATCGAGGTGGCGGCATAGCCGTGCTCGCTGAACACTCGGCGGGCGGTGGCCAGCAGGCTGGCGCGGGTTTCTTCCATCTCGGCGCGGGTACGGCGGACCATCCAGAGCTCCTTACATACGCAGTGTATGATTATTTACATACGGATCGTATGAATGTAGCCTCTTATTCATACGCCCTGTATGTATTGTCGTGGCGCCCCGCGCGCCAGGCAAGCCGCCGCTCTGGAGATCCTGATGGCCACCCCTTATCGCGACCTGTTCGCTGCGCCCGGCACGGCCGGGCTTGCCCTGGCCGGGTTGCTGGCCCGCCTGCCGCTGCCGATGACCGGCATCGGCATCATCACCCTGCTGTCGCAGCTGCGCGGCAGCTATGCGCTGGCCGGTGCGGTGTCGGCCACCTTCGTGCTGACCTACGCGTTGCTGTCGCCGCAGGTGTCACGCTGGGTCGACCGGTACGGCCAGGCACGGGTGCTGCCGTGGGCCGCCGCGGCCAGCGCGACCGGCCTGCTGTTGCTGCTGGCCTGCACCGTGATGGCGGCGCCGGACGGGATGCTGTTCGGCGCGGCGATGCTGGCCGGCTGCATGCCCAGCGTGTCGGCGATGGTGCGCGCGCGCTGGACCGCGATCCATCGCGGGCGCCCGGCGTTGCAGACCGCGTACTCGCTGGAGACGGTATTCGACGAGGTCACTTTCATCGCCGGGCCACCGCTGTCGGTGGGGCTGGCGGTGGCGGTGTGGCCGCAGGCCGGCGTGCTGGTGGCGGCCCTGCTGCTGGTGGTGGGCGTGGCTGCGCTGGTGCTGCAACGGGGCACCGAGCCGCCGCTGCAATCGCGCGAAGAAGCCGGGCTGCCTTCGCGTTCTCTGCTGCGGCAGGCGGAGATCCGCCTGCTGGCGTTGCTGATGCTGGCGATGGGCGTGATTGTCGGCACCGTCGATATCACCAGCGTGGCGTTCGCCGAGCAGCGCGGGCAGCCGCTGGCAGCCAGTGCGGTGCTCTCGGCCTATGCGCTGGGCAGTTGCGCGGCCGGCCTGCTGTTCGGTGCGTTGAAGCTGCAGGTGCCGATGCCGCGGCTGTTGCTGCTGGGGGCAGCGGCGACCGCCCTGACCACGCTGCCACTGCCGTGGGCCGGCACGCTGCCCGCGTTGGCGGCGGCGGTGCTGCTGGCCGGGCTGTTCTTCGCGCCGACGATGATCGTGGCGATGTCGCTGGTCGAACAGCGCGTGCCCGCATCGCGGCTTACCGAAGGCATGACCTGGCTGCTGGCCGGATTGAACATCGGCGTTGCGCTGGGCGCGGCGCTGTCCGGGTACAGCGTCGATGCCGGTGGCGTGCGCAGCGGCTTCGTGATCGCGCTGGTGGCGGGCGCCGTGGTGCTGCTGGTCGCGCTGTCTGCCTGCCGTGCGCTGCGCAGGCCTGTTCCCTCTCTCTGCGCTGAAGGAGTCGTCCCGTGAGTGCTGCTTCGCCTGCGCATGCCGTGCCCCCTGTGCGCCATCCATGGTGGGCCGTCAGCGCGGTTGGCCTGGCCACGTTCTCGGTGGTCACCACCGAGATGCTGCCGGTCGGCCTGCTGACCCCGATTGCCGAAGCGCTCGGCGCGTCCACCGGTACCGCCGGCCTGATGATCTCGCTGCCGGCCCTGCTGGCGGCGCTGTTCGCACCGCTGGTGGTGATCGCTGCCGGTGGCATCGATCGCCGCCGCATCCTGTGTGCACTGCTCGGCCTGCTGACAGTGGCCAACATCGCCTCCGCGCTGGCGCCCAGCATCAGCTGGCTGCTGGCCGCGCGCGTACTGGTCGGGTTCTGCATGGGCGGCATCTGGGCCATCGCCGGTGGATTGGCCGCACGGCTGGTGCCCGCGCACCGCGTGGGCCTGGCCACCTCGATCATCTTCGGCGGCGTGGCCGCGGCGTCGGTGCTGGGCGTGCCGCTCGGTGCACTGATCGGCGACGCGCTGGGCTGGCGCTGTGCGTTTGCAGCGATGGCGCTGTTCAGTGCGGCGATACTGCTGCTGCAGCCTGCGGTGCTTCCCGCGTTGCCGGTGGCGAGGTCGGTTCGGCCGATGCAGTTCGTGCAGCAGCTCGGCCATCGTGGCCTGCGCCAGGGCTTGTGGCTGACCCTGCTGCTGGTGGCCGGGCACTTCATCGCGTTTACCTATGTGCGTCCGCTGTTGATGGACGTATCGGGGGTGCAGGCGTCGTGGATCGGCGGACTGCTGTTTGCCTATGGCCTGGCCGGCATCGTCGGCAACTTCGTTGCCGGGCCACTGGCCGCACGCCATCCGCGTGGCGTGCTGCTGGCCATCGCCTCGGGCCTGCTGCTGACGCCGCTGCTGTTGCTGTGGATGGGCGGCACGCCGGCCGGAGGCATCACGGTGCTGCTGCTGTGGGGGCTGGCCTACGGCGGTGTGTCGGTCGGCCTGATGAGCTGGATGATGAAAGCGGTGCCACATGGCGTGGAAATCGCCACCGCGTTGTATGTCGGTGTGTTCAACATCGGCATTGCAGCAGGGGCGTGGGTCGGAGGCAGGCTGCTGGACAGCACCGGGCTGCACGCCAATCTGTGGGCTGCGGCGGTGTTGGCTGCGAGCGCTCTGCTGATGGTTGCCACTACCCGCAGGTAGATTCACACCGTGGGTGGATTCCTGCCCCGTGCCGACCAAGGTCGGCACCCACCAGAGCGAGGCCGGAAAATGAAACGGGCGCCCTGCGGCGCCCGTTCCGGTTACATCACCACACCTTGACCCGCTTGTCCGGGGCCAGGTACAGCTTCTGGCCTTCCTTCACTTCGAACGCCGGGTACCAGGCGTCGATGTTGCGCACGGTCAGTGCGCGGAACTGGCCCGGTGCATGCACGTCGGTCAGCAGCGAATTGCGCAGCGCCTGCTCGCGGCTCTTGCTGCGCCACGCCTGGGCGAAACCGAGGAAGAAGCGCTGGTCCGGAGTGAAGCCCTCCAGGGTCTGGCCGGGCTTGCCCTGCAGTGACAGCTGGTAGGCGTCGTAGGCAGTGCCCAGGCCGGCCACGTCGGCGATGTTCTCGCCCAGGGTCAGCTTGCCGTTCACGTGCACGCCCGGGAACGGTTCGTAGCTGCTGAACTGCGCGGCCAGCGCGTCACCGGCGGCATTGAACTGCTTGAGGTCTTCGGCGGTCCACCAGTTGTGCAGCTTGCCGGTTTCATCGAACAGCGCGCCGGCGTTGTCGAAGCCATGGCTGATCTCGTGGCCGATCACCGCACCGATCGCGCCGTAGTTCACGGCGTCGTCGGCCGCACCGTCGAAGAACGGCGGCTGCAGGATGGCGGCCGGGAACACCAGGCGGTTTTCCAGCGGCACGTTCATCGCGTTGATGGTCTGCGGCAGCATCGCCCACTCGCTGTGGTCGACCGCCTTGCCCAGCTTGGCGATGTTGCGCTGGTACTCGAACAGCTCGGCGCGCTGTGCATTGCCCAGCGCGTCATCGCGGCGGATCTCCAGCCCGGTGTAGTCGCGCCACTTTTCCGGATAGCCCATGCCCACGGTGAGGCCGGCAACCTTGGCCTTGGCGTGTGCCTTGGTCTGCGGCGACATCCACGACAGCGCGTCGATGCGCTTGGCGAAGGCGGCGATGATGTTCTTCGCCATCTCGTCCGCACGTTCCTTGGTTTTGGCGTCGAAGTGCTTTTCGACGTAACGCTTGCCGATGGCTTCGCCGACCGCATGGTTGGCGTCATCCACGGCCCGCTTCCAGCGGTCGCTCTGCTGCGGCGTGCCGCTCAGCGCGGTGCCATGGAAAGCGAAACGGGCGTCGGCGAACTTCTTCGGCAGATAGGCGGCGGCGCGGTCAAGCGCGTGGAAGGCGAGGTAGTCCTTCCAGGCGTCCAGCGGTTCGGTGGCGACCAGCTTCGACAGGCCGGCGACGGCCTTGGGCTGCCACACGATGAAGTCCTGCTGGTTGCCGAGTGCAGCCGCATCGAGGAAGGCGTTCCAGTCCATGCCCGGGGCCTTGGCGTTGAAGTCAGCCTGGGTCCAGGGGTTGGCGCCCTTGGTCACGTCGTTGGTTTCTTCCTGGGTGGCATGCGCCTGCGCGATCCTGGTCTCCAGCGCGAGGATGCGCTGCGCCTTGCCGGCCGGGTCGGCGGCGCCGGCCAGCTGCAGCATCTGCGCGATGTAGGCCTGGTACTGCTTGCGCAGTTCGGCCATGCGGCCGCCGCCCAGGTAGAAGTCACGGTCGGGCATGCCCAGGCCGCCCTGCACCAGATAAGGGGCGGTGCGGTCCGGCTGCAGCATGTCCACCGACACCCACAGGCCGAACAGGCGATCGGTATAGAAGTTGGTGGCGTTGAGCAGGTCGACGTCGGCGCGCATGTCGCCGCCCAGGGCGCGGGCCAGCCCGGCCTTGTCGGCGATCGCATCGATGGCCTTCAGCTGCGGCTGCACCGGCGCGATGCCGTGCTGCTCGATGGCGGCTTCGTCCATGTAGGCGGCGTAGTAGTCGCCGATCAGCTTGTCGTCGCCGCTGGCCTGGGCGTTGCCGGCGGCGCCTTCGAGAATGGCGCGGGTGTCGGCCAGGGTCTTCTCGGCGATGACGTTGAAGCTGCCGAAGCGCGAACGGTCGGCCGGAATCTCGGTGTTCTTCACCCAGGTGCCGTTGGCGAAGCCGAAGAAGTCGTCGCCGGCGGCAATGCTGCGGTCCATGCCGCTGGCGTCGAAGCCGAAGCTGCCCAGCATCGGCTTGGCGGCAGCGGGCGCAGCATCGGCCGGCGCAGCGGTGCCGGCGGCCGGATCGGCCGGGCGGTCGCAGGCGGCCAGGGACAGGCTGGCGATGATGGCCAGTGCCAGGGTGGGACGGCGCAGCTTGGACATGGACTTCTCTTGCAGCGGAAAACCCCAAGTCTAATCCGCTCCGGCCCGCCTGGCCGTCCCGTTGTGCCGCCTGTCCTGTGCAGGATCTGGCTGAACGCGCCGATGCGATCTTCACGCCGTCATCGGGGTGGTGCATGCTGGTCCCGGGAGCCCTGCGTGGTCACGGGGAGGTGGCCATGCGGGGTTGGGTCAGGCGTCAAGAATGGCGTCCGCCGGCCGTTGAGGTCGGGGACGTGGAGGATTCGTTCGCGCATGAAGCCAGCCGACTGCACAAGGAAGATCGACCGATGCCCGCACTGAAGCGGGCGTTGGCCCGGCCACTGCGCGCCATTACCTGGGGCGGCGTGCTGCTGGGCGTGCTGCTGGTGGCGGGCCTGGCCACCATGCTGGTCAACGACCACCAGCGCCGGCTGGAGGCCGCGCAACGCCAGAGCCGCGCGTTGGCGGTGGGCAGTGAACGCCTGCTGGCGCTGGAGCTGCGCAACCTGGAGCGGGCGATGTCCGGCATCGCCGCCGATGCCGTGGAGCTGTTCCGCAGCGTGCCGGTGCAGGCACCGGCGTTGCTGGACGCTGCCATCGGTGGCGTGCTGCGGCGCCATGCCGAACTGCACAGCATCGTCGTGCTCGATAGCTACGGCCGAGCGCTGACCGCCGGCCAGGGCGACCTGCAGCTGCCGCTGTGGACCGACCCGCAGCGCCGTGGCCAGGGTAGCGCGCTGTACATCGGCCCGCCGCAGCGGGCCGGCGATGGCGGCTGGGTGGTACCGCTGGCGCTGCCGATGGCTGGCGACCGCTGGTTGCTGGCACGGCTGCGCTGTGGCGAACTGCAGCGCATCGTCGGTGGCCTCGATGTCGGCCCCAATGGACTGGTCTCGATCAGCGACGCCGATGGCTACATGCTGGCCCGCGTGCCGGACCCTCATGGCACGGTCGGCCGCCGCTACGACCTGCCGCGCCGCGACCTGCTCGGCAAGCAGGCGGTGGTCGAGCTGGGCAGCCTGCCGGGCGCGGTCGATGGCGTGCCGCGCATCATCACCATCAGTACGCTGGAACGCAGCCCGCTGGCGGTGCAGGTCGGGCTGGCCGACGAGGACGTGCTGGCGCCATGGTGGCCCTACCTGCAGGCCTCGGTGGCGATCGTGCTGGCCTACATCGCGGTATTGCTGGCGCTGCTGTATGCCGTGCGCCGCAGCACCCGCCGCCAGCAGTCGATGGCCGAGGAACTGAAAGCCGGCCATGCCGAACTGCGCCTGGCGCACCAGGTCGGCCGTGTCTGCACCTGGTACGTGGACGAGGATGCCGCACTGCTGCGCTGGTCGCCGCTGGCGCGCGAGATCTTCGGCGTGCAGACCGATGCCTTGCCGGTCGCCGATTTCTTTGCGCGCGTGCACCGCGACGATGCCGCGCGCCTGCAGCAGGCCTTCGACCAGGCCTTCGCCGGTGGCGCGGTGCTCGACCAGGTGTTCCGCCTGGTGCTGCCCGGTGGCGAGGTGCGCTGGGTGGGCGCGCGCGGGCAGCGGGTGGAGGTGGACGACAGCGAGCGGCGCATGATCGGTGCGCTGACCGACCTGAGCGAACGCTACCAGGCACGCGAGCAGATGAGCGAGGTGGAACGCCGCTTCCGCCTGCTGTTCGATCGCAACCCGGCACCGTTCTGGGTGTTCGACCCGGACACGCTGCGCTTCATCGAGGTCAACGATGCCGCGGTGCGCCAGTACGGCTACAGCCGCGATGAATTCCTGGCGATGAGCATTCTCGACATCCGCCCGCGCGAAGGTTGGGACGAGGTGAAAGGGGCCATCGCCAAGGCCCGTGTCGGCGAACTGCAGGACGCTACCGTGCGCCTGCACCGGCGCAAGGACGGCAGCGTGTTCGAAGTCCGCACGCACCTGTCCAAGCTGGACTTCGATGGCCAGCCCGCGTGCCTGGTGCTGGCCGAGGATGTCAGCGAACGGCTGGCCTACGAGCGCGACCTGGCCTACCAGGCGCGGCACAACCCGGCTACCGGCCTGCTCAACGTACGCGCGCTGACCGGACAGCTGGACGAGCAGGACGCGGGCTACACCATCGCCTTCGTGCAGTTGCGTGGCCTGCAGCTGGTGGCCGATACGCTGGGCCGCGAGATCGGCGATGCGGTGCTGCAGTCGATGGCGACGCGGCTGGGCGGGCTGGGCGCGCGCTGCGGCACGCTGGCGTTCCAGCCAGCGGAGGACTTCGTGTTCGCCATCGGTACCGGCCACGATACCCAGCGCGTGCTGGATGATCTGCTGCAGATCGTGTCGGCGCCGATGCGGGGCAAGGATTCGCTGCACCAGTTCGAGCCACGCATCGGCGTGGCCGTGCATGTGCCCGGTGACGGCTACTCCGCCGAGCAGGTGATCGGCATGGCCGCGCAGGCGGCCCATGCAGCGCGTGCGGAAGGCAACGTGGTGGTGTGGTTCGATGCGGCGGTGACCACGCGGCTGGCCGACCGCCTGCGCCTGGCCGGGCGCATCCATGCCGCCATCGACAACGAATTCCAGCTGTACTTCCAGCCGATCCGGCATGCCGGCGATGGCAGCCCGGCCGCGCTGGAGGCCCTGCTGCGCTGGCCGCAGGCCGATGGCAGCTTCATCCCGCCCAACGAGTTCATCCAGCTGTGCGAGGAGACCGGGCTGATCCTGGCGCTGGGCCGCTGGGTGATCCGCGCGGCGGCGAAGGCGCAGCGCCGGCTGGTCGAGGCCGGCTGGGGCGAGTTGCCGATCGCGGTGAATGTCTCGGCCGTGCAGTTCTTCAACAGTGACCTGGTGGCCGAGTTCACCCGCGCCCAGCAGGAGTTCGGGCTGGCCCGCGGCGCGCTGCACGTGGAGCTGACCGAGAGCAGCCTGATGCGCAAGCCGGCGCAGGCGATGCAGACCATGCAGCGCCTGCACGAGCAGGGCATCAGCGTGTCGCTGGATGACTTCGGCACCGGTTACTCCAGCATGTCCTACCTGCAGCACCTGCCGCTGGACATCCTGAAGATCGACCGCAGCTTCGTGGCGGACGTGGAAACCAACCCGCGCAATGCGTCGATCTGCCGCGCGCTGCTGTCGCTGGGCCACAGCATGGGGCTGACCATCATCGCCGAAGGCGTGGAGACGCCGGGGCAGCTGGACTGGCTGGCCGCACACGGCTGCGACCAGGTGCAGGGCTACCTGCTGGGTCGGCCGGCGCCGCTGGAGCAGATCATCGACGCGCTGGATGAAGTCCCCGCCTGAGCGGCTTTCGCATCTGCCGGCCAGCGGCCGGCACGACCCGACCGGTAGTGCCGGCCGCTGGCCGGCAAACGCAAGACCGAACCATGATGGTAGTGCCGGCCGCTGGCCGGCAAACGCCAGGCCGAACCATGACGGTAGTGCCGGCCGCTGGCCGGCAAACGCCAGACTCGGCTACACCCCGGCCTCCACCAGGTGGTCGATGAAGCTGCGTACCTTCGGTGCCAGGTGGCTGCGGCTGGTGTAGACCGCGAAAATACCGATCGGCGAGGCCTCCCACTCCGGCAGCACGCGCACCAGGCGGCCATCGGCCAGCGCGTCTTCCAGCAGGAAGTCCGGCTGCAGGATCACGCCCATGCCGGCAATCGCCGCTTCGCGCAGCACATCGCCGTTGTTGGCGTGCAGCAGGCTGCTCACCGCTACCTTCGCTTCGCCGCCGGGCCCCTGCAGCGGCCAGTGATCGCCAGCGGCCCAGTAGCTGTAGCTCAGGCACGCGTGTGCCGCCAGATCCTGCGGGGTCTGCGGCGTGCCACGCGCGGCCAGGTAGGACGGTGCGGCACACAGGCTCACCCGCGATTGGCCCAGGCGACGCGCGATCAGCGTCGGGCCAGGCTCGCGGGTGATGCGGATGGCCACGTCGTAGCCTTCCTCGACCATGTCCACCAGCCGGTCGGACAGGGCCAGGTCCAGCTCCACCTGCGGGAAGCGTTCGCGGTAGCTGGCCAGCAAGGGCCCGAGGCGGGCGATGCCCCAGCTGACCGGTGCGTTGATGCGCAGCGTGCCCGACGGCTCCAGCGCCTGCGCGCCGATGCTGGCTTCCAGCGCATCGAATTCGGCCAGCAGGCGCACGCACTGGGCGTAATAGGCCGCGCCGGCGCTGGTCGGGCTGACCCGGCGCGTGGTGCGGTGGAGCAGGCGGGTGGACAGGCGCTTCTCCAGCGCGGCGACCTGGCGGGTGACCCCGGCCGTGGACAGGCCCAGCGCCTGGGCGGCGGCACTGAAGCCATTGCGCTCGACCACGGCCACGAACACGCGCATCGCCTCAAGGGTGTCCATTGTTGCGCCTTTTGAAATAAATACGGTCAAACGATCGTATTTATCAGTCCGTGAAGGCGCAATAACCTGTGCCTACTCCCTTCAAGGTGCTTTCCGATGCACACCACGACCGCTCCTGTTTCGCCGCTGGCCCCGTACGGCGCCACCCTGCTGCGCCTGGCCCTGGGCGTGCTGTTCCTGGTCCATGCGCTGACCAAGCTGCTGGTGTTCACCCCGGCCGGTACGGCGGCGTTCTTCGAGTCGCTGGGCCTGCCCGGCGTGCTCGGTTACCTCACCATCGGCGTCGAACTGGTGATCACTGCCGCGCTGCTGCTGGGCATCTACGCGCGCTGGGTCGGCCTGGTCGGCGTGCCGCTGCTGCTGGGCACCATCGTCACCGTGCACGGCGCCAATGGCTTCGGTTTCGCCAATGCCGGCGGCGGCTGGGAATACCCGGCGTTCTGGGCGCTGGCGCTGGTGGTGCTGTTCCTGGTCGGCGATGGCAAGTGGACCCTGCGTTCGCGCTGATCGCCGCCTGACCCTGCAACTGGAGAATTCCATGTCCCGCCTGCCTTCGTTGTACATCTCGCATGGTTCGCCGATGACTGCCCTGCATCCGGGCCAGGTCGGCGTGCGCCTGGCCGAGCTGGCGCAGGACCTGCCGACGCCGCGCGCCATCGTGATGGCCTCGGCGCACTGGCTGGGCCGGCAGCCGCTGGTCGGTGCGCATCCGCAGCCGCCTACGATCCACGACTTCGGTGGCTTCCCGCGCGCGTTGTTTGAACTGCAGTACCCGGCGCCGGGTGATCCGGCGCTGGCCGAAGAGGTGGCCGACCGCATCGCCGCCGCCGGCCTGCCGGTGGCCCTCGACCCGCAGCGCGGCCTCGATCACGGCGCGTGGGTGCCGCTGCGCTTGCTGCGCCCGCAGGCCGACATCCCGGTGGTGCCGGTGTCGATCCAGCCGCTGCTCGGCCCCGAGCACCAGTTCGCGCTGGGCCGCGCGCTGGTGCCGCTGCGCGAGCAGGGCGTGCTGCTGGTCGGCTCGGGCAGCATTACCCACAACCTGCACGACTGGGGCGACTACCAGGACGGCAAGGAAGCGCCGTACGTGCGGCCCTTCATCGAGTGGGTGGAACAGCGCCTGGCCGCCGATGATCGCCAGGCCCTGTTCGACTACCGCAGGCAGGCGCCGTTCGCCGAACGCGCGCACCCGACCGACGAGCACCTGTTGCCGCTGTTCTTCGCGATGGGCGCGGCGGGCGAGGGCGGCTTCGGTGCCCAGCGCATCGATGCTGGTATCGATGCCGGATTCCTGGCCATGGACCTGTATCGCTTCGACGGGGCATGAGCCGGGGCTGACGCGCGACGGCCGCGTTGGTCGCGGCCGCGGCGGCGTGTGGTAGTTTTTCCCGGGTTTCCGGCGCTGGCTCCCGAGCCTCCCCGCGCGCCGCTTCCTGGAAGAAGCATGCATACCATCGAAGTCGTCCTGGCGATGCTGGTGGCCGTTGTTGCCAGCGGCTACCTGGTTCGTGTCCTGCCGTTCTCGTTGCCGCTGCCACTGGTGCAGATCGGCCTGGGCGCGGTGATCGCCGGGGTGTTCAACCGCGGCCACGCGCTGGAGCCGGAAGTGTTCTTCCTGCTGTTCCTGCCGCCGCTGCTGTTCCTCGATGGCTGGCGCATTCCCAAGCAGGGCCTGTTCCGCGACAAGGGCGCGATCCTCGAACTGGCGTTCGGCCTGGTGGTGTTCACCGTCATCGGCGCCGGGTTCCTGATCCACTGGCTGATCCCGGTGATGCCGCTGGCGGTGTGCTTCGCGCTGGCGGCGATCGTGTCGCCCACCGATCCGGTGGCGGTCGGTGCGATCGCCTCCAAGGCGCCGATTCCCAAGCGCCTGATGCACATCCTGGAAGGCGAGTCGCTGCTCAACGATGCGTCCGGCCTGGTCTGCTTCCGCTTCGCGGTGGCGGCGGTGATGACCGGCACGTTCTCGCTGGCCACCGCCTCGCTGACCTTCGTGTGGGTGGCGGTGGCCGGCCTGGCAGTGGGCGTGGCGGTCACCCTGGGCGTATCGACCTTCCAGCGCTGGCTGTGGCGCCGCTTCGGCGAAGAGCCGGGCGCGGCGATGCTGGTCAACCTGCTGATCCCCTTCGCCGCCTACCTGCTGGCCGAAGAGATCCATGCGTCGGGCATCCTCGCCGCGGTTGCCGCCGGTATCGCGATGAGTTACGTGGAGCTGACCGGCCGCGTCTCCGGCAGCATGCGCGTGCAGCGTGCCGGGGTCTGGAACATGCTGCAGTTCAGCTTCAACGGCATCATGTTCGTGCTGCTGGGCGAGCAGCTGCCGGGCATCGTCGAGCGCGCCACCACCACCATGAACGAGAGCGGCCACCAGAGTGCATGGTGGCTGCTGGTGTACGTGGTGGTGATCAACCTGGCCCTGGTCGTGCTGCGCCTGCTGTGGGTGTGGCTGTCGCTGCGCTGGAACCTGCTGCGCGCACGGCGCCGCGGCCTGGAGCGGGGCGAGGCGCCGAACTGGCGCATCGTGGTCGCGACCTCGGTGGCCGGCGTGCGCGGTGCGATCACCCTGGCCGGTGTGCTGACCCTGCCGCTGTTCCTGCCCGATGGCAGCGCGTTCCCGGCCCGCGACCTGGTGATCTTCCTGGCCGCGTCGGTGATCCTGTTCTCGCTGCTGGGCGCCAGCATCGCGCTGCCGCAGCTGTTGAAGGGCCTGCAGCTGCCGGCCGATTCGGGCGAGCGCAAGGAAGAGGATCTGGCACGCCGGCTGTCGTCGAAAGCGGCGCTGGCCGGGGTCGAACGCATGCGCCAGCAGATGGTGATGAACCAGAACACCGAGAACGTGCAGCTGTACAACGATGCCGCTTCACGGGTGAGCCTGCTGTACCAGCGGCACCTGGAAAAGGACAGTGACGGCCCCGACGTGGACCCGGACAAGGTGCGCCGCATGGAACAGGGCTATCGCCAGCTGCGCAGCGCCGGCCTCAATGCCGAGCGCGAGGAACTGTTCCGGCTGACCCGGCGCGGGGTGATCTCCGACGAGATCTCGCGGCGCCTGATCCGCAACCTGGACCTGCTGGAATCGCGCAAGCGTGAATGACCCTGAAATGTAGAGTCGAGCCATGCTCGACTGCTCTTCTGGTGCAAAGAGCAGTCGAGCATGGCTCGACTCTACAAGATCCGGTTACTCCGGCTTCGTTTCCAGGAAATACGCCTCGACCTTGCCCTTGACCTTGATGGTCATCGGGTTGCCGCGGCGGTCGCGGGCCTTGCCGGCCTGCACGCGGATCCAGCCTTCGCTGACCGAGTATTCCTCGACGTTGTCGCGCTCGACGTCGTTGAAACGCACGCCCACGCCGCGCTCCAGCGCCTGCGCATCATGGAAGGGGCTGGCCGGATTGATCGCCAGGTGGTCGGGAGGGGTATCGCTCATCGCTTCATTCACAATGACGGCCACCACGGCCGGCTTCAGCGGCACAGGATAAACCGTAGAATGCCGGCCTGCCCCAGAGGAAGTTCCGCCATGCCCGACAACAGCGACTATTTCGACTTCGAGGAAGACATCCACGACTTCGACGAGGAGGGCTTCGAGGCGCGGGTCTGGAACCTGCTGGTGCTGATCAACCCGGGCGATGAGGAGCTGGCGCTGCAGCAGTTCAACCGCTGGCGCGAGCACCTGGCCGAGGACGGCCAGCCGCTGGAAGCAGACAGCGACTGGCTGCCGGCGCTGTTCAGCGCCATCGCCTGGCAGTCCGGCTTCGAGGTCGAGCGGGACGATCTGGAATCGTTGCAGTCGGCAGTGAACGAGCTGTCGGCGCGCTTCAACCTGCAGCTGGACTGGGGTGGCGATCTGGACGACGAGGACTTCGCCGAAGGCCTGGACGGCGTGCAGCTGATGTCCACCGCCTTCGACCGCCTGCGCGAGCACAACTACACCCTGTGGAGCGTGGATGCCGGCAGCGACGGCTTCAGCGGCGTGATGGCGCTGACCCGTGACGATGACGCGATGCTGGCGCTGTGCTCACTGCTGAACGTAGAAATCCGGCTGGGCAGCGACCCGTTCTGAGCGGGGGAGGTGGGTGCGGAGCCCGCCTATGGGTGGATGCCAACCTTGGTCGGCATGCCCTGTGCCTGAATGTGCGGACCAAGGTCCGCACCCACCACAGGAAGTGGTCACCCCACCCAGCACAGCAATCGGTACCCTCCGCTACCGCAGCGTTCGTGGTTGGCAAGTCTTGCCTGGCCGTCGAGGTTGTATATCCCGGCACTCTGTCGCGATCAGCGTGCTTGGCGGCTGTTGATTAATGTTCTGTGATGCGATCCGACCCCCGAATCCGCGATGAAATGTCGCTATCTAGCCGTTCTTGTGCGCATTCGTAACATTCTGATTTTCTCTCATTCAACCCATTGCTAGGGTCCTGTGCAAAGAAGTGCGCCAAGTCGGTGCACGGGTCGCCACAGATATGCATTCGCTGCACACGCTGGGCGCCGCACCCTGCCGTGCCCGCTTCCTTGTGCGCGATCACGCCGGTGCACCGCTGGTGGGGGCGGCCTACTCGATGCGATTGCCGGATGGCCGCTGGCTGAGTGGAAACACCGACGGCGACGGACTCACCGAGGAGGTCGTCACCGATGGCCCGGAGAAGGTGGGCCTGTTCGTGGATGACGAACGGCACGAAGGCTACCTGCGCGACGCAGGCAACAGCTGAGCGGGTCAGAAGAAAGGAATCTGGTACATGAGTTCTGGAAAGTTCACCCTGTTCCGCCATGATGGTCATGGCAACGTGGTGCCCTGCGCCGACGTCACCTATCGTATCCGCGATGTACTGCATGGCTTCGCCGTCGTGGCCTCCGGCACGACCGACACGCTCGGCGACACCGATCTGGTGACGCTGCCGGAGCGTGTGCAGACCCCGGCACCACCGGTCCTTCCCAACTGGCGCAGAGGCTGGCCGAACCTCGGCCCGGGGCCGGCCGGCCTGAAGCTGCCCTGGCCGCGGCGCAACGTGCCGGACGCAGCCGCCGGGGCCGGGCAGGGCGCCCGCCTGCCACAGAGTGAGCATCGATACCAGCTGCAGGTGCGCGAAGCTGCCAGCGGCGAGTGGACCGATCCGCTGTTGCATCCGGACTGCCATGAGCCCGCGCAGCTGGGCCCCTGGAGCGAAGATCCACGGGCCGACGCGTCGCTGCGGCCTGCGTTGCAGGTGCGGCGGCTGCGGTTGCGGCCGTTCCACCAGCTGCAGTTGCAGCGGCAGAGCCCGCCAACACCGGTGCCGGAGGCTGGCTTCGTGGGCTACCGCCGCGACCGCGACGGCACTGAGGTGATCGCCCTCGACGTGCACGGGCGGCCGGTCCGTGGCGTAACGGATAGGCAGGGGATGACCCCGCGTCTGTTCTGCGAACAGGATCTGCGGCTGGTGTTCACCCTGCCGGGCAGCCGCAGCGAACTGCGCAGTGCGCTGTCCGAGCCACGGGTGGTCGGGCAATCGCGCCTGGTGCCGGTGGTGTCGGTGAAGATGCATGCGGTGGTGAGCGGCCCCGGCGAAGGCGCCACGCTGGAGCTGGCCGGGAAGATCAGTGCACCGGCGCTGCTGAACGTGGCCGACGAAGAACTCCTGCTGCTGACACCCGAGGTCTGGGAGGAGTTCCGCGAGGTTGCGCGATCCATTGAAGGCAGCCTCTCAGCCGTGCCGCGCGCCCGCTGGCAACTGGAGGAGGCGCTGGCCGGCCGCAGCCTGGAGGCGGTGGCCCTGGCCGAGAAGAACCTGGGCATGGCCGAGGACCGTGCAGCGGCCATGCTCAACGGGAACTTCGCCCGAAAGACAGACCTGGTCGAAGTGATCACCTTTGAAAGCTACAGCCGCAAAAGCGACGGCCAGCCACAGCAGGAGGTGGGCCTTCGCCGCAATTACCTGCCGCGGTTCAAATACGATGAATTCAAAGGCCGCCGGGTGATGGGTGTGCCTACCCACGTGGATGTGGGCATGTCGACACGGGCGGGCGACAGCGGGATGTCCGTGGGCAGCGCGGCCCGGCAGAAGGGGCCGGCCTTCCAGAACTTTGATTCACGAAAATTCATGCAGTCGCTGATGACGATCAAGGCCCAGATTGGCCGGAGCGTCAAGGCGCCGAACATCCAGTTCGACCTTATCGAGCTGGGTGGGAACCAGTTCTCCGAGCTGGTGCGCGCGTCGGAAACCTACTCGGTGGAGACCTCCGCGCAGTGGCTGCGGTTTGTGGCGGGTGCCGGGGCCAGTGCCCAGGCCGAGTGGGACCCACTGCACCGCAAGGCCAGCGCCAAGGTTGAAGCGGGTGCACATTACAAACTGGCGCTGTTTGAAGCAAAAGCCGTGCATACGTGGTCGATTCCCTCGCGTACCGGGTGGATGCAGCGCTACGGCGATATCGACCTGGGCGCGATCGTATTCCAGATGTCGTTGGAGCTGCACGGCTTTGCCGGAGTGAAACGGGCGTTGATGGGCGCTGCCGGCGTGAGCATTGATCGTGGTGCTGCCAAGGTCGAGGCGCAGCCGCGCGATCGTGACGACAGCTTCGTGCCCAGCTTCGATATCGTGCGCGGCATGCCGCGAGCCGACATGGGCGATCCGCCGGGCGAGGACGGCCGGCCGTCGAGACGCGTGGTGATGGCTGCGGTGGGCGAGAAGCCGCCGGAGAGCCTGAATGGCATGCAGGTGAATGCCGAGGCGTTTGTGGGTGTTGAGGCGGGCTTGACGCCTGCGGGTGAACTGCAATGGCTGCCGCCCCAGCAGGGAACACCGGTAACGCTTGCGAAGCTGAGCTTGGATACGGCGGGTTCTGCAGGCGTGGGCGCCAAGGCGCAGATGTATGTGTATTACGAGGATGGGCGTTTCCGGATCAAGGTCAGTGCGCGGTTGTGCCTGGGCATTGGATGCAAGGGGGCGCTGGATTTTGTGGTGGGTGTGGAGGGGATGCTGGAGTTCGCCAAGTGGGTGTATTACCAGTTGGCGCATGCTGGGTTTAAGGAGTTGATGTTCTTTGCGGATGGTGTACTAGGCTATCTGGCCAAGCTGGAGCTTCTGCAGATTTCAAGTGACGGGTCTGTAGGTCGGTATCTGCACTCAAACATCGAAATGGCGCAGGAAATGGTGCGAGATGTGATTCAGCGGCTTGAAACTGCCGAGAGTCGATCCGGGCTTGTGCGGCGCATCAACTCTGCGCCGACCGAAGGGCAGGCTGGATCCGGCGCATGGCTCGTGTATGCGACGCCAATCACGAGGGGCATGCTTCTCTACGCCATCACCCGCCACGATTGGATGACGCATATGAAGAGTCCAGCAGAACTCGAGGGAGTGCTTGACCCGCAATTGCACTATCTTCCTGATCACAAGAGGGCTGTTATTCGGGTGATAAAGGGCATCAGCCTCGTTAGTGAGTGGCAGGCCATGTTCCAGCACATGACTGCCGACGGCGAGCCCAGCGGTGAAGAGGTGGGCAAGCTTGAAGGTGATGTTATGAAGTTCCTGAACTATGGGCGCTCATTGGCCGATGATCTCAGATCAAAAGTTATCGATCCAATCAATGCGGATGGCGATGTGTCATCAGAGGGGCTGGGAAGCAGCTACCTTGAGCAGTTCATTGCCCATCGCAGGAGGCTGTTGGGACGCTTCCCGAAAGGGTACGAAGTGACCCAGTTGCAAACGATGGATGTAGATGCGCTGCTGGCGCTTGAAGGGCGGGAGGCGGCTACATTCGCGAGTATCGATGGTGACTACCTCAGACTCCGGGATCATGAACAGCGGTCTGTTGCCGCATCCGGTCGCCCCATTCCGTCAGCAACCGCCTCCTAGCTCGCTGTCGTTGCTGCTTAGGAGACGAAGCAGTGGCGAAGGTCAGTCGCAGCTGACGCTACCCACCACCTGGGGCGGAAGGGGCAGTAGCCGCACAGCGAAATCTGTTTGCGCTGTTTGGATTGAACTTCAGCTTTCCCTCTTCGGATAGCAATGGATTTGGCCCGGGATCAGGGTGTCGCTTGAATCTCGTGAACGTCATCGACACGATGAAAAGCGAATCCCCACCGCGATCACTGTGACTTCGTTGCACTTTCTCCTCGCCGCTCGTCGGTCCGCGTGGATCATTGGTGTCAGACATGGCGTACGGATCCTGGTACCAGTCAAAGACCCATTCAAATCCATGATCGATCATGTCGTATAGACCCAGCGGAGTAGGTGGGTACTGACCTAATGGTGTAGGTCCAGACATGTAGCCATGCTGCGACGCGTAGCGGGTGATCGTCTTGTAATCCCCAACATTCCGACCGTTGTCGACGCTGCCATCATCGGTGGGCCAGATCACGAACTGGCCCCGGTTACGTGCTGCGTACTCCCACTGGGCCTCCGTCGGAAGCTCCATCTTGCGTCCGATCAGTTCTCCCACCCATCCGCAGTACTGCTGCGCGGCCTCCCAGCTCACGCCGACGGGTAGATCGTCCGGTAGGTTCCGGTACTCCAGATCCATCGGATACTGTGCGGTACGAGGTTGTCCCGTTGCATCGGTGTAGACGTCGAAGTCGGCGTAGGTGATCTTCTTCGCACCGATTGCGTAGCTGCTCAATGTCACCTCACACAGCACGTCGTCGTTGCGCCTGCCGCTGTAAGGCATCTTCGCGCGTGGGTCGATGGGGCCGAAATCGCCCATGATGAAGGTGCCGCCTTCCACCTCTACTAGGTCATTTTTGGTCTTTTGCGACAGCGCTTCGATGCGCGCTGTGAGCTCAGGAGAGTGCTTCTGGGGCGTTTTGACGGTCGAGCCTTGGCATGCGGTCAGCAGAAGCGCCGTTGGTACAAGGGATTTCAGAAGGACGGGTCGAAGAGGCGGCATAAGAAGCACCGATCAGTTCTGGATGGACTGAATCAGCGTAGCAATGCCAGATATGGGGAGGCACTCATGACGGGGTCAAGGAACGTGAGGCGGCACTTTCCATAGGACGCAGAGGTGCGGTGGCGGCGCAGCGGAATCTGGTCGAACTGTTGGGGTTGAATAGGTGCTTGTCCTCGTCGTCTAGGAGTGGGTTCGGTCCTGGGTCCGGATTGCGCTTGAATCGCGTGAACGTCATCGACACGATGAAAAGCGAATCTCCGCCTCGATTGCCGTGGCTGCGCAGTACCTTCTCTTTGCCATGCGCCGGTCCGCGAGGATCTCGTACATCCAAACCATCGTATGTATCCTGATACCAATCAAAAACCCACTCATATCCATGGTCGATCATGTCGTACAGGCCCAACGGAGTGGGTGGATACTGACCGATTGGAGTCGGTCCAGACATGTAGCCATGCTTCGACGCGTAGCGTGTGACGGTTCTGTAGTCCCCAACGTTCCTTCCATCGTCGACGCTGCCATCATCGGTGGGCCAGATGACGAACTCGCCCCGGGTACGTGCCGCGTACTCCCACTGCGCCTCCGTCGGAAGCTCCATCTTTCGCCCAATCAGCTCTCCGACCCATCCACAGTACTGCTGTGCGGCCTCCCAGCTCACGCCGACCGGTAGATCGTCCGGCAGGTTCCGGTACTCCAGATCCATCGGGTACTGCGCGGTCCGGGGCTGGCCCGTTGCATCGGTATAGACGTCGAAGTCGGCGTAGGTGATCTTCTTCGCACCGATTGCGTAGCTGCTCAATGTCACCTCGCGCAGCGCGTCATCGTCGCGCTCACCGCTGTAAGGCATCTTCGCGCGCGGATCGATGGGGCCGAAATCGCCCATGATGAAGGTGCCGCCTTCCACCTCCACAAGGTCTTTCTTGGTCTTTTGCGACAGCGCTTCGATCCGTGCTGTGAGCTCAGGAGAGTGCTTCTGGGGCGTTCTGACGGTCGAGCCTTGGCACGCAGTCAGCAGAAGTGCTGTTGGCACAAGGGATTTCAGAAGAACGGGTCGAAGAGGCGGCATGAGAAGCACCGATCAGTTCTGGATGGACTGAATCAGCGTAGCAACGCAGGCGCGTGGCGATAGAGTCTGCCTGTGGTTGGATACCAGCCTTGGTCGGCATGCAGGGAAACAAGAGTGCCAACCCAGGTTGGCCTCTACCGAATGACGGCTGCCTATGGCCGGTACTGCGCCCTGGCGTTGGCGATCACCGCCTTGACCAGCTCTCGGTCGGCATGCCGGGAAATGGCCCGGGCACCGAGCGCGATCGCCTGCGCGCGCAGCTCTGCAGTGACATCGTAGTGGGCGCCGCTGGCCTTGTTCTGGAAGGCCCGCGGCGGAATGCCGAGCTGCGCCGCCATCGCGTGCAGCTCGGCCAGGGTGTCGGCCATCAGGTGCGCCCAGCGCTGTCCGCGCCAGGGATGCACCGCGTCATCGACGTAGACCGTCACCGCCGCGGCCGGTTCAGGCCTGCGGCTTGCTGTCGCTGTCAGCGGCCGGGGTCGCTTCGGCGGCGGCTTCTTCGGCCACGTCGCCCTCGACGGCTGCCTCTTCCTCGCCCTCGGCGGCTTCGACGCCCTCGAACTCGGCGACCAGCTTGTCCAGGTACTCGTCAGCGGTCTGGCCGGACTCTTCGGCCAGGGTGTCCAGCAGCTTCTGCAGCAGCTCGGAGTATTCCAGGCTGACCTTGCGGCCTTCCTTCTCCTGCACGTTGGCCAGGTGCTTGAGCATGGCCAGCATCGGCACCGGGTTCTCGGCGTTGCCCATGGTCTGGCCGCCGATGGCCAGCAGCCACTCGCGGCCCTGCAGGCCGATGGCGGCGACCACCTGGCCGTCTTCGCTGGTCAGCACGGCGTGGTTCTGCACCTGCTGCTGGGCGTTCAGACGGAGGAACGGGCGCTTGCCCTGCTGCTTCTTGCGCTTGTCGCGCTTGGCCTTGGAGTTCTGGGACATGAGGTGGGGTCACCTGGATACGGAAAGACCGCCATTGTAGCGGGTGCTGCAGGGTGCGCTCGCCGGCCATGGCCATGGCCTTGGTGGGTGCGGACCTTGGTCCGCACGCTTTGTGCCCGATGTGCGGACCAAGGCCCGCACCCACAGTTTATTCTGCTTGCCCCTGCACAGATTGTTCTGCCGGCCCCTGCGCGGCCTGCACGTCCGGGTCGGCGCTGGGCGCCGACAGCCCCACCTGCGGGCCGGCCCCGGCCAGCGCGGCGGCTTCGGCGGCCTGGGTCATCACCACGATGCTGATGCGGCGGTTGATCGGGTTCTGCGGGTCGGCCTTGTCGAACAGCACCGACGAGGACAGGCCAACCACGCGGGTGATCTTGCTGTCCTCCAGGCCACCATCGATCAGCGCACGCCGCGCGGCGTTGGCGCGATCGGCGCTCAGTTCCCAGTTGCCGTAGCCGCGTGCGGCCGAATAGGCGGTGATGTCGGTATGCCCGGTCAGGCTGATCCGGTTCGGAACGTGGTTCAGGTATTCGGCCAGCTCGTGCAGGATCTGCTGCGTGTACGGCTTCAGCGTGGCGCTGCCGAGGTCGAACATCGGCCGGTTCTGCTTGTCCACGATCTGGATGCGCAGGCCTTCCGGGGTCAGGTCCAGCAGCAGCTGGTCCTTGAACGGCTCCAGCGCCTGGCTCCTGCTGATCGCTTCCTGCAGTTCCTTCATCAGCTGCTCCAGCTGCTGCTTGTCGCGCTGCTGCTGGTCCACCGGCTGCGGCACCGCCTCCTTCTGGTTCTGGAAGGGATCGTTGCTGTTGCCGCGGGAAACGTCGGTGGCACCGCCGAGCTTGATCATCGAGGTGCTGGCACCGCCCGGGCCGGCCATGCCGGGGGCGGGGGTGGCGCTCTTGCCGCTGAGCGGGCTGGGGTTGCGGAAGTACTCGGAAATGGCGGCCCGTTCCGGCTTGCTGGTGCTGGCCATCAGCCACAGCACCAGGAAGAAGGCCATCATCGCGGTCACGAAGTCGGCATAGGCCACCTTCCACGAGCCGCCGTGGTGGGCGGCGTGGCCGCCCTTCTTGACCCGGCGGACGATGACGGTGGGCTTGGTCTCGGCCATGGCTTACTTGACCGTCTTCAGGTGCTGCTCGAAATCGGAGAAGGCCGGGCGCACATTCGACGGCAGCGTCTTGCGGGCGAATTCCAGCGCGATCTTCGGGTTGTAGCCGCGCAGGCAGGCCAGCAGGGCGGTCTTCACCGACTCGTAGATGCGGCTGTCCTGCTCGGCACGGGCTTCCATCGCCGCCGCCATCGGGCCGACGAAGCCGTAGCCCAGCAGGATGCCGAGGAAGGTGCCGACCAGCGCGCCGGCCACGTGGCCGCCGACCTCGACGATGTCACCACCGATCGAGCCCATGGTGATGACGATGCCCAGCACTGCGGCGACGATGCCGAAACCGGGCAGTCCGTCGGCGACCTTGGTCAGCACCTGCGACGGCGCCATGGCCTCGGCGTGGTGCTTTTCCAGCTCCAATTCCAGCAGCGGCTCCAGTTCGTGCGGCTCGATGTTGCTGCCGATCATCAGGCGCAGGCAGTCGGTGATGAAGTCGATCAGGTGGTGGTCGGCCTGCACCTTGGGGTAGTTGCCGAACAGCGCGCTCTCGGCCGGACGCTCGACATGGTCTTCCAGCGCCATGAAGCCTTCGCGGCGCGCCTTGTTGAGCAGTTCGTACAGCAGGCTGAGCACATCGATGTAGTCCTGCTGCTTGTAACGCGGGCCCTTGAACACGCCGACCATGGCCTGCAGGGTCTGCTTGACCGTCTTGGCCGGGGTGCCGACCAGGAACGCACCCAGTGCGGCACCGCCAATGATGACCAGCTCGTAGGGTTGCCACAGCGCCCCCAGCCGACCGTGTGCGCCGAGGTAGCCGCCCAGCACGCTGATGATGACGACCAGGAATCCAACGATGATGAGCATGGCGCGACGCAAGGAGCGGGGATATCTCCTTGTCGGCCCTTCACGTGGTTTTCTGAAGAGGGAATTCTGTGAAATCGGTCGGCGGGGTGTTTCAGCCCGCCACACCGGCCTCCGCACCGCCACGCCGCAGCGGATCAGGCCATGGCTCGCCATTGCCGGTGAACGAAAGTGAGACCGAGTTCAGGCAGTGGCGCTCGTAGGTGGGCGGCGGGCCGTCCGGGAACACATGGCCCAGATGGCTGCCACAGCGGGCGCAGGTGATCTCGGTGCGGACCATGCCGTGGCTGGTGTCGCGGATCTCGCGCACATGCGCCGGGTCGAACGGGGCGAAGAAGCTGGGCCAGCCGGTGCCGGAATCGAACTTGGTGCTGGAGCGGAACAGCGGCAACGCGCACAGCCGGCAGCAGTAGACGCCCTCGCGCTTGTTGTCGAGGAAGACCCCGCAGAACGGCGCTTCGGTGCCGTGCTGCAGTAGCACGCGGCGCTCCTCGCTGCTGAGGCCGGCAATCAGCGCCTCGGTCTGGGTGGCGGTGGGGGGCGTCAGGTCGAAGGCAGTCATGCCGGCTCTCCGTGGGTGATGGCCTGGGGATGCCTGCGGAAATGGGGGTGGCGGCGAGGCCTTGCAAGTGTGATGGCCGTTCATGGGCGGCACACAGGCGCAGGCGCAAGGTGAACGCGATCCACGCCGGAGCGTGCCATGAAACCGACCCTTCCCCTGCTGCTGATCGCCCTGCTGCCCGCGCTGGCGCTGGCCCAGGTGCCCACTGCCGATCCGACCGCCACCCGCAGCACCACCACCGTGGCCCCCGCGCCGGTGGCACCGCCGCCGCAAGCGGCCCGCCCGCAGCCCCAGGTGCTGCCGTCACCGCAGCCGGCGCAACCGATCAAATCCACCGGTCCGGCCCGGATTGCACCCACCCCGGCGCCGAAGCCGGCCGACAAGGTCTACGACCGCAATGGACGCATCGTCCCCGGTGTGCGCCCGGCCGGTCCCAACCGTGTGTTCGATTCGCGTACCGGCCGCTATTACGACAGCGTGCCGCAGGGCGACGGCCAGCAGATCCGCTAGCGCCGGCCTGAACGCACGAAAACAACCGCGTGCGGATCACTGCTTTTTCGCCTGCGATTAACCGTTCCGGGACCACTTTGGCGGTGCGCCGGCATCCCGTCGTCGCATGTCCTTCGTCCATTGGATCGCGATCATGAAAAACCAGCAGAACCGTCATCCCGGCAAGGAACCGCAGGGCCGCAACCCGCAGCAACAGCAGCAGCAACAACAGCAGATGGAACCGCAGCAGTCGCACAAGGGCGGCAAGCAGCAGGAGCAGCGCTCGCAGAAGCACCCTCAGCAGCGCTGACGGGCCCGGGGTCGGATCCCGCATTGCGGGCTCTGGCCCCAACTGCGTTGAGCCCTCAGTCCGGAATCGGCAGGCTCAGCGTCTCTTTCACTTCTTCCATCACGATGTAGCTCTTCGATTCGCGCACATGCGGCAGGGTCAGCAGCGTGCTGCCGAGCAGCTTGCGATAGGAGGCCATCTCGCTGATCCGCGCCTTCAGCAGGTAGTCGAAGTCGCCCGACACCAGGTGGCACTCCAGCACGTTGGGCAGCTTCAGCGCCGCGCGCCGGAATTCCTCGAAGATGTCGCCGGACTTGTAGGCCAGGCTGATCTCCACGAACACCAGCAGGCTGGCCTTCACCGCCGCCGGGTCGAGGTGGGCGTGGTAGCCGGTGATCACCGCTTCGCGTTCCAGCCGGCGCACGCGCTCGGTGCACGGGGTGGTGGACAGGCCGACCCGCTCACCCAGTTCGGTGAAGGAAATGCGGCCCTCGGCCTGCAGGATGCGCAGGATCTTGCGGTCGATCTTGTCCAGTTCGCGGGTACGGGTGGCCATGGCCGTCAACCTTGGGGAATGAATTGCAGGAGAACATCCTGCCGGTTGATTTCAAATCAGGCAAATCAACTGGTATTGGCTGTCTATACTTCCCCAATTATGGTCCCGGCACGCTCCAGTGCAGGGAATGATCGGGTTGGAGAAGTCCCATGCGAGTCCTAGTTCTCGGCAGCGGCGTGATCGGCACCACCAGTGCCTGGTACCTGCGACAGGCCGGGTTTGAAGTCACGGTCATCGACCGCCAACCCGGTCCGGCGCTGGAAACCAGCTTCGCCAATGCCGGGCAGCTGTCGTTCGGCTACACCTCGCCGTGGGCAGCGCCGGGCGTGCCGAAGAAGGCCATCGGCTGGCTGTTCGAGAAGCACGCGCCGCTGGCGATCAAGCCGGGCATGGACCTGGCCCAGTACCGCTGGCTGTGGCAGATGCTGCGCAACTGCACCCACGAGCGCTATGCGATCAACAAGGCACGCATGGTGCGCATGTCCGAGTACAGCCGCGACTGCCTGAACGAGCTGCGCGCGCAGGTCGGCATCGAGTTCGAGGGCCGTGACCTGGGCACCACCCAGCTGTTCCGCACCCAGCAGCAGCTGGATGCCTCGGCGCAGGACATCGAGATCCTGGCCCAGTACGGCGTGCCGTACGAGGTGCTGGACCGCGCCGGCATCATCCAGGCCGAACCGGCCCTGGCCCATGTCGATGGCCTGGTCGGCGCGCTGCGCCTGCCGCGTGACCAGACCGGCGACTGCCAGCTGTTCACCCGCCGCCTGGCGCAGATGTGCGTGGATGCCGGCGTCGAGTTCCGTTTCGACCAGGACATCACCGGCCTGGAGTTCGATGGCGACCGCATCAGCGGCGTGCGCATCGGCGGCACGCTGGAAACCGCCGACCGCTTCGTGGTCGCGCTGGGCAGCTACTCGCCCGCGCTGGTGGCACCGCTGGGCATGCGCCTGCCGGTGTACCCGCTGAAGGGCTACTCGCTGACCCTGCCGATCACCGATCCGGCGATGGCGCCCACCTCGACCATCCTTGATGAGAGCTACAAGGTGGCGGTGACCCGCTTCGACGACCGCATCCGTGTCGGTGGCATGGCCGAGGTTGCAGGCTTCGACCTGTCGCTGTCGCAGCGCCGTCGCGAAACCCTGGAGCTGGTGGTCAGCGACCTGTACCCGAAGGGCGGCGACCTGTCGCGCGCGCAGTTCTGGACCGGCCTGCGCCCGGCCACGCCGGACGGTACGCCGGTGATCGGCGCCACACCTTTCCGCAACCTGTACCTCAATACCGGCCACGGCACCCTGGGCTGGACCATGGCCTGTGGCTCGGGCCGCTACCTGGCCGACCTGATGAGCGCGCGCCAGCCGCAGATCAGCACCGAGGGCCTGGATATTTTCCGCTACGGCCAGTACGGTCACGCGCCGCAACATGAGAACCGCACATGCGTCCTGCCCGCGCGCTGATCGATCTGGGCGCCCTGCGCAGCAACTACCGGCTCGCCCGTGAACTGGGCGGTGGCAAGGCCCTGGCGATCATCAAGGCCGATGCCTACGGCCACGGTGCGGTGCGCTGTGCACAGGCGCTGGAAGGCGAGGCCGATGGTTTCGGCGTGGCCACCATCGAAGAGGCGCTGGAACTGCGCCAGGCCGGCATCCGCGCGCCGATCCTGCTGCTGGAAGGCATCTTCGAGCCGAGCGACATGGGGCTGGTGGCCGAACACGATTTCTGGTTCGCAGTGGGCTCACCGTGGCAGCTGGAGGCGCTGGCTGCCTTCGACAGCCCGCGCCCGCTGACCGTGTGGCTGAAGCTGGACAGCGGCATGCATCGCCTGGGCCTGGACGTGGACAGCTTCCGTGCCGCGCATGCGCGCCTGTCGGCACTGCCGCAGGTCGAGCGCATCGTGCTGATGACCCACCTGGCGCGTGCCGACGAGCTGGACAGCGAACGCACCCACGAACAGGCCGCGACCTTCGCCCGCGCCATCGACGGCCTGGAAGGCGAGACCAGCGTGTGCAATTCGCCGGCGCTGCTCGGCTGGCCGGATGTGCGCAGCGACTGGGTGCGCCCGGGCCTGATGCTGTACGGCGCCAACCCGCTGCCGGAGGCTTCGGAGATCACTGCGCGGCTGCGCCCGGTGATGACCATGCAGTCGAAGGTGATCGCCGAGCGCTGGATCGAGGCCGGCGAGCCGGTGGGCTATGGCGCCCGCTTCGTGGCGAAGTCGCGCACCCGCGTGGGTGTGGTCGCGCTGGGTTACGCCGACGGGTATCCGCAGTTCGCCCCGAACGGCACCCCGGTGCTGATCGACGGCCAGCCCGGTGGCCTGATCGGGCGCGTGTCGATGGACATGTTGACCGTGGAGCTGACCGCGCATCCGCAGGCCGGCGTCGGCAGTGTCGTGGAACTGTGGGGTACTGCGCCGACGTTGTCTGAACTGGCACCGCGCTGTGGCGTAAGTGCCTATCAGCTGCCCTGTGCGGTCAAGCGCGTGGCGCGCGTATATCAGGAGTGAGGTGATGCCGGCCAGCGGCCGGCACTACCTGGATGCATGGCGTCCACGGCTCTGGTAGCGGCCGACCTTGGTCGGCGCTTTGAATGCGTGTCGACCAAGGTCGACACCTGCCAGAGCCGAGCGCGGCGCGGAATTACCGCGCTGCGGTCGCCTGGCTGGTCAGCTGACGCTTCACCCAATCATCGATCAGGCGCTTCTCGTAACGCAGCGGATCGCTTTCGCTCCTCAGCCCCAGGTTGTGCAGGTAGCCGCTGTCGCTCAGCTTGGCTTCGCCCTCGTCAACGATGCGGCCGCTGGCGTCCTTCAGCGTGTACTGCAGCGTGATCCGCGGCGGATAGATGTCGCGCATGATCCGGATGTCGCTGCCGCGCGGGCCGTGCCAGGGCTCATAGTCGCCAGCACGCTTGATGTCGACCAGGGTCACGTCCAGGGTCTGCCCGGACTGCAGCGGCTTGGCCGCCGTGGTCTGCACGTAGCGGGCCAGCTGCTGCACCCAGTCGCCACGTTCGGCTTCGAAGCGGTTGGTGCTGCGGCGGATTTCGGTGAAACCGGCCGGATCGTCCCACTTCACGCTGACCGGGCCATCGGCCTGCAGCGCGCGTGGGGCCTGCGGATCGGTGACGGTACGCGGCGCGGCGTTCGCGGCGCCGGCCATGAGGACGCCTGCCAGCAGCAGGGCGGTGGCCAATGTGCGGTTCATGACGGTCTCCTGCGCCCCATCGTTGGGGACGGTTCTATCCATCTATGGATCGAGTGTGATCCCGCTTCCGGGCCACCGCAACGGCCGATTGCGTCATGCGCAAGAGCGGTTGCCGCCAATTCATCGTCGTCAACCCTGACTGACGGCGCTTGACGCTGTGAATACGCTCTCTGGAAGATGCTGTGTCTCCAATCCGGCCCGTCCAGACGCCCTTGTCCACACTGCCGCCCCTAGTGGAGCGCCCACCGTTGATGGTGCCGGCGCCCGAACCCGACCTGCATCATGGCGTGCTTGAGCGCATCAACGCCGGCTTCTGCGTGATCCAGGTGCTGTTCGAGGGCGATCATGCGGTCGACTATCGCTTCATCGAGGTCAACGATGCCTTCGAGCGCCATACCGGGCTGAAGGATGTACGCGGCCAGCGCATGAGCCTGCTGGAGCCGAACCACGAGGAAGACTGGTTCCGCATCTACGGCGAGGTCGCCCGCAGCGGCCGCCCGGCGCAGTTCGAGATGGAAGCGCGTGCGCTCGGCCGTTCGTTCGCGGTCGATGCCGTGCGCGTGGGCCGTCCCGGCGAAGACAAGGTCGGCATCCTGTTCTTCGACATCACCGCGCGCAAGCAGATGGAAGTGGAACTGGGCGAGAGCGAAGCCCGTTTCAGCGCGCTGGCCGATGGCCTGCCGATGCCGGTGTGGGTGCTGGACGAGCGTGGCCATGCCCGTTTCGTCAACAGTGCCTTCAGTGAGTTCTTCGGTGGTGACGAGACGCGCGTGCCGGAAGATGTGTGGCGCGGCCTGGTCCATCCCGATGACGCCTCGGTGTTCGAGTACGAACTGCAGGAGGCACTGAAGGCACAGCGTTCCATGCATGCCCTGGTGCGTGCTCGCCGCGCCGATGGCCAGTGGCGCTGGCTGGAGATGAACGCCCGGCCGCGCTTCTCGCGCATGGGACGTTTCATCGGCCTGGCCGGCAGCAGCCCGGACGTGACCGAACGCCGCGAGATCGAGCTGGCCCGCGAGGAACTGCTGCAGTCCGAGCGAGCCGCGCGCAGTGCCGCGGAAAACATGGCGCGGCTGAAGGACGAATTCCTGGCTACGCTGTCGCACGAGCTGCGCACGCCGCTGACCACCATCCTGGGCTGGAGCGAGTTGCTGCTGCAGCGCGTGGACAACACCAGCCCGCTGTTCAAGGGCCTGAACGTGATCGCCAACAGCGCCGGCGCGCAGAAGCGGCTGATCTCGGACATGCTCGACCTCAGCAGCATGCTGCTGGGCAAGGTGCAGCTGGAAGTGGAAGTGCTGGACCTCAATCTGCTGCTTGGCGAAGCCATCGGCGCGCAGGAACTGGTAGCCGAAGGCAAGGCGCTGGACGTTCACCTGCAACTGCCCGAGCAGCCCAGCCTGGTGCTGGGCGATGCCACCCGCCTGCAGCAGGTGCTGTGGAACCTGCTCTCCAATGCCATCAAGTTCACCCCGGCCGAAGGCCGCATCGACCTGCAGCTGCAGGCCGACGGCAACCACTGGGTGATCACCGTGCATGACACCGGCGACGGTATCGCGCCTGAATTCCTCAATCACCTGTTCAGCCGTTTCCGCCAGGCCGATGGCACCACCACGCGCCGCCACGGTGGCCTGGGCCTGGGCCTGGCGATCGTGCAGCAGCTGGTCGAACTGCATGGTGGCACCGTGACCGCCGCCAGCGAAGGCCACGGCCACGGCGCCACCTTCACCGTGCGGCTGCCGCAGCACCTTCCCGATGCCGAGCGCCGCCCGCTGCGCGAAGTGATCAGCGGGCCGATCCTGGAACCGGTGATCGTCGAGCCGTATCCGCTGCGCGGCATGCATGTGCTGGCGGTGGAAGACCAGCCGGAAGTGCTGGAGTACCTGCGGCGCATGCTGGAAGAGCAGGGCGCCAGTGTCTCCGCGGCCAGTTCGGCCGGCGAGGCGCTGGCGCTGCTGGCCGACACCGGCCACCTGCAGTACCACGTGATGCTGACCGACATCGGCATGCCGGGCATGGATGGCTATGGCCTGGTGCGTACGCTGCGCGAGGACATGGGGGTGGATGCGGCGACCCTGCCGGCGGTGGCGGTGACCGCGCTGGCGCGCGCCGATGACCGCCGCCGCGCGCTGGCATCGGGCTTCCAGGAACACGTGGCCAAGCCCTATTCGGTGGCGCAGCTGGTGGCCGCCGTACGCAAGGTGCAGGTGCCGCGCGCAGACAGCGCGCTGCACTGAGCATTCACGGCCGATCGGCGACCCTGCATGCAGGAGGTCGCCGATGTCCCGCACAGCTCCCCGCATCCATACCGATCCGGCGCAGATCGCGCGCCTGGAAGCCCTGCTACCACAGCTGGAAGGTGAAACGCAGGTGCAACTCACCCTGCATGACGGTCGCCGCCTGCTGGGTACCGTGGCGGTGAAACCCACGCTCCAGCAGTACCGCAACGATGCTGGCGATGAAGGCAGCAATGGCCAGCTGCGCCTGGATGACTACGACACGCCGGTGCAGCAGCACCACGTCTGGCTGGATGAGATCGCCAGCATCGACCGTCTGCCACCCAGGGCGCCCTGATCCGATGGAGCGCCGAGCCCTCGCGCGGCGCTACCGCCCGAGCGCGGGCTCCGGCGCTGCAGGGGGATCAATGCTCGAACAGCGTGGGCGTTGCCTCGAAGCGGCGCGCATAGGCGCGTTCTTCCGCGACCCGGGCTACCTCATCGTCGGCCAGGTCTGGCGCGCCGTACACCGCATAGGCCACGCTGCCGTCGGCGCCATGGCCGACCTGGTGCAGCCGGTAGCGCGAGTGGCCGCCGCCGGTGTCCTCGGGGTAGTGCACGGGCGGATGGCTGCCTTCCAGGTCCATTTCACTGTTGTCGACCACGCCACCGACGAACAAGGCTCGCATGCAGGTTCTCCTGGGTTTCCGGGGGGAGCCTCTACCCTGAACGTTTCAATGTTGCTGGCACATCAAGGCCCCGTTCGGGTTTCGCAAAGTGGCCCGCCGGGGCCGGACCGGCCAAGCCGGTACAATGGACGGCCCTCACGCTTGAAGTACCCGCGCCGATGGCCTCCAGCGACGACGCCCCCCTGCAGACCCTGTTCCTGCCGTTCTCCCAAGGTGCCCTGCGCTGGCCGGAGGGCCCGGTGGCCTTCCTGCGTGCCCGCGACGGCTGGCCGTTGCGCGAAGCGGCGGGCAACCGCGAGGTGCACTGCGAGCAGAGCTTCGCCCCGTTCGCGCAGCCGCTGCAGCAGGCCGCCGGCTGGACCGTCAGCGGCCAGCTGGATGACGTGGCCGGCAAGGGCCGCTACCCGCTGGTGCTGGTGCTGCCGCCGCGCCAGCGCGAAGAGGCCCGTGCGCTGTTCGCCCGCGCGCTGGCGCTGGTGGCCGACGGCGGTCGCATCGTGGCCTGCCAGTCCAACAACGAAGGCGCACGCTCCGGCGAAGGCGACCTCAAGCAGCTGACCGGCCTCGGCGGCAGCCTGACCAAGAACCATTGCCGCGTGTACTGGACCGCGCCGATGCAGGGCCAGCACGATGCCGACCTGGCCAAGCGCTGGTCGGCGCTGGATGCGGTGCGCCCGATCGTCGGCGGCCGTTTCCTCAGCCGCCCGGGCGTGTTCGCCTGGGACCGCATCGATCCGGCCTCGGCATTGCTGGCCGAGCACCTGCCGGCCGACCTGGCCGGGCGTGCCGCCGACCTCGGTGCCGGTTATGGCTACCTGTCGCGCGAGCTGCTGGAGCGCTGCCCGAAGATCACCGCGCTGGACCTGTACGAGGCCGAGCAGCGCGCGCTGGCCCTGGCCGAACTGAACCTGGCGCCGCCGCCGCGCCCGCTGCCGCTGCGTTTCCTGTGGCGCGACGTCACCGCCGGCATCGAGCCGGGCTACGACGTGATCATCAGCAACCCGCCGTTCCACACACCGTCGCGGGCCGACCGCCCGGACATCGGCCAGCGTTTCATCGCCGTAGCCGCGCAGGCGCTGCGCCCGGGCGGGCGGCTGTACGTGGTGGCCAACCGCCACCTGCCGTACGAGCACACCCTCAACGACAGCTTCGGCGCGGTGCGCGTGGTTGCCGAGCGCGACGGTTTCAAGCTGGTTGAAGCGGTGAAGGGGAAGGGCCGATGAAACTGGTCAAGCACATCGCCAACCTGGGCTATGGCAGCCGCAAGCAGGTGCAGTGGATGTTCCGCGAGGGCCGCGTCACCGATGCCGACGGCGAAGTGCTGTACGCCGATGATCAGGTGCCGCACGAGGCCATCCGCGTCGACGGCGAGCCGCTGGACCCGCCGGTGGGGCTGTCGATCGCGCTGTACAAGCCGGCCGGCTACACCTGTTCGACCAAGGACATCGGCCGCCTGATCTACGACCTGCTGCCGCCGCGCTTCCGCGACCGCGACCCGGTGCTGTCCACGGTCGGCCGCCTCGACCGCGAGACCAGTGGCCTGCTGCTGCTGACCGACGATGGTGGCCTGCTGCACCGGATCATCTCGCCGAAATCGAAGCTGCCCAAGGTCTACGAAGTGGAACTGAGCGACGACCTGCGCGGCGATGAAGTGGCCCTGTTCGCCAGCGGCACGCTGATGCTGGAGTCCGAGAAGACGCCCCTGCTGCCGGCTGAACTCGAGGTGCTGGACGCGCGCCGCGCACGCCTGGTGCTGCACGAAGGCCGCTACCATCAGGTACGTCGCATGTTCGCCGCCACCGGCAACCACGTGCAGGCCCTGCACCGCAGCTGCGTTGGCGGGCTGGACCTGCAGGGGCTGGAGGAAGGGCAATGGCGGCAGCTCACCTCCACCGACCTGGATACGTTGTTCGCTCCATGACTACCATCGCTGCGCTGCCGTTCCTGCCCGACGCCGTCATCTTCGACATGGACGGCCTGATGATCGACAGCGAGCGGGTCGCGCTGGCCTGCTGGAGCGAGGCCGCGGACGAATTCGGACTGGGCCTGGACAAGGCAGTGTTCCTGCGCATGGTTGGCCTCGGCGATCGTGACACGCACGCGCTGCTGCGCGCGCAGGGCATCGAAGACAGCGTGATCGAAGCGGTCGCGGCACGCTGCCATGACCTGTATGAAGCTCGCACGCAGACCGGCCTGCCGCTGCGGCCGGGCATCCTGGAGCTGCTGGAACTGCTGAAGGCGCACGCGGTTCCGCGCGCGGTGGCGACCACCACGCGGCAGCCTCGCGCCAACCGCAAGCTGGCCGCGGCGGGCCTGCTGCCCTACTTCGATGCGGTGATCACCAGTGGCGACGTGGCGCGGCCGAAGCCGGCGCCGGATATCTACCTGTTGGCTGCACAGCGGCTGGGCCAGGCGCCGGAGCGCTGCCTGGCGCTGGAGGACTCACCAGCCGGTACGCGCGCCGCATTGGCGGCCGGCATGACCGTGATCCAGGTGCCGGACCTGGTGCACCCGGACGAAGAGTTGCGCGCACTGGGCCATCGCATCGTCGGCTCGCTGGTGGACGCGCACGCACTGCTGCTGCCGCTGCTGCCGAAATAAGGTGGGTGCCAACCGCACCTGACGGTGGGTGCCAACCTTGGTTGGCACACTTCACCGCTCTGGTGGATGCCAACCTTGGTTGGCACACCCCAATGCCCCGGTGGGTGCCGACCGTTGGTCGGCACACCTTCCCCTCACACCCGCCCGAACACCAGGGCGGCGTTGGTGCCACCGAAGCCGAAACTGTTGGACATCACCGTATCCAGCCTCTGCTCGCGGCTTTCGCGCAGGATCGGGAAGTTCTCCACCTTCGGGTCCAGCTCGGCGATGTTGGCTGAACCGGCAACGAAGCCGTCGCGCATCATCAGCAGGCAGTAGATCGCCTCGTGCACGCTGGCCGCGCCCAGCGAATGACCGGACAACGCCTTGGTCGAGGACAGCGGTGGCACTGCATCGCCGAACACTTCGCGGATCGCGTTGAGCTCGGTGACGTCGCCCAGCGGGGTCGAAGTGCCGTGGGTGTTGAGGTAGTCCAGCGGGCGATCGATGCCCTGCAGCGCCATCTTCATGCAGCGCACGGCGCCTTCGCCGGACGGCGCCACCATGTCGGCACCATCGGAGGTCACGCCGTAGCCGATCAGTTCGGCATGGATGTGCGCACCGCGTGCGACGGCGTGGTCGTAGTCCTCCAGCACCAGCATGCCGCCGCCACCGGCGATGACGAAGCCGTCGCGGTCCTTGTCGTACGGGCGCGAGGCGCTGGCCGGGGTCTCGTTGAAGCTGGTCGACAGGGCACCCATCGCATCGAACATCACGCTCATCGACCAGTGCAGGTCTTCGCCGCCGCCGGCAAACATGATGTCCTGCGCGCCGTGGCGGATCATGTCCGCGGCCGCGCCGATGCAGTGCGCCGAGGTCGCGCAGGCGGCCGACAGCGAGTAGCTGACGCCCTTGATCTGGTAGGCGGTGGCCAGGCAGGCCGAGACCGTCGAGCACATCGTGCGCGGCACCATGTACGGGCCGACCTTGCGCACGCCACGTTCGCGCAGCAGGTCGACCGCGCCGATCTGCCATTCGCTGGAGCCGCCACCGGAGCCGGCGATCAGGCCGGTGCGCAGGTTGCTGACCTGCTCGGGGCTGAGCCCGGCATCGGCGATGGCATCGCGCATGGACAGGTAGGCAAAGGCCGCCGCATCGCTCATGAAGCGCTTCTGCTTGCGGTCGATCAGCGCGTCCAGGTCGAGGTCGACACGGCCGCCGACCTGGCTGCGCAGCCCGGCTTCGGCGTGGTCGGCCAGCGTGGTGATGCCCGAGCGGCCTTCGCGCAGCGCGGCCGAGACGGTATCCAGATCATTGCCGAGGCAGGACGTGATGCCCATGCCGGTGATGACGACGCGACGCATCAGAAGCTCCCGGTTTCGGTGAACAGGCCGACGCGCAGGTCGCGCGCGCTGTAGATTTCGCGGTCATCCACGTACATGCGGGCGTCCGACTGGGCCATCACCAGCTTGCGGTTGATGACCCGGCTGATATCGATCTCGTAGCGCACGAGCTTGGCATCCGGCAGCACCTGGCCGGTGAACTTCACTTCACCGCAGCCCAGCGCGCGGCCCTTGCCGGGGGCGCCCAGCCAGGTCAGGAAGAAGCCGGTCAGCTGCCACATGGCATCCAGGCCCAGGCAGCCGGGCATCACCGGGTCGCCGATGAAATGGCAGCCGAAGAACCACAGGTCCGGGCGGATATCCAGTTCGGCGCGTACCATGCCTTTGCCATGTGGTCCGCCGTCCTCGCGGATTTCGGTGATGCGGTCGAACATAAGCATCGGATCGTTGGGCAGACGGCCGGCGGCGGCGCCGAACAGTTCACCGCGTGCGCTGGCCAGCAGCTGGTCGCGGTTGAACGCGTGGAGACGAGTCATGGAAAGCGCAATCCTGGAAGCGAAAACGAGGCAACAATCCGTCGAGGATGCACGACGGTTGCAGCGGGAATCAAACCGCCGCACCGTACGCGTGCGTAGTGTTTTCCGCCCAGATCGCGCATCCCGTTGATGCACAACGACCATACTTCGCCGTCTGGACCGGTACGGTGCGGGTATGATGTCGGCCAACCATGAACGCACTGCGCAAGATCATCCACGTCGACATGGACGCCTTCTACGCGTCGGTGGAGCAGCGCGACGATCCGTCACTGCGTGGCAAGCCGGTGGTCGTGGCATGGCGCGGCGCCCGCTCGGTGGTGTGTGCGGCCTCCTACGAAGCCCGCGTGTTCGGCGTGCGCTCGGCGATGCCGGCGCTGCGTGCTGAACGCCTGTGTCCGGATGCGATCTTCGTGCCGCCGGACTTCTCGCGTTACAAGGCGGTGTCACGCCAGGTGCGCGAGATCTTCCTGCGCCATACCGATCTGGTCGAGCCGCTGTCGCTGGACGAGGCCTACCTGGACGTGACCGAGCCGAAGAGCGGCATCGAGCTGGCCACCGATATCGCCCGCACCATCCGCACGCAGATCCGTGAAGAAACCCAGCTGACCGCTTCAGCCGGGATCGCGCCGAACAAGTTCCTGGCCAAGATCGCATCGGACTGGCGCAAGCCCGATGGGCAGTTCGTGATTCCACCGCAGCGGGTGGACGCGTTCCTGCTGCCGCTGCCGGTGAACCGGGTGCCCGGCGTGGGCAAGGTGATGGAAGGCAAGCTGGCCGCGCGCGGCATCGTCACCTGTGGCGACCTGCGGCAGTGGGCGCTGGTTGATCTGGAAGAGGCGTTCGGCAGCTTCGGCCGCAGCCTGTACAACCGCGCACGCGGTGTGGACGAGCGGCCGGTGGAACCGGACCAGCAGGTGCAGTCGATTTCTTCGGAGGACACCTTCGCCGAAGACCTGCTGCTGGAGGACCTGAGCGAGGCGATCGTGCAGCTGGCGGAGAAGACCTGGCATGCCACCCGCAAGACCGAGCGCGTCGGCCACACCGTGGTGCTGAAGCTGAAGACCGCGCAGTTCCGCATCCTTACCCGCAGCTTCACCCCGGAGCGCCCGCCGGAATCGATGGAAGAACTGCGCGACATCGCCCTGGCCCTGCGTGCCCGCGTCGACCTGCCGGCCGAAACCCGCTACCGCCTGGTGGGCGTCGGCCTGGGCGGTTTCCGCGAAAAGGAGCCGGTGGTGCAGGGCGAATTGTTCGAGCACGGAACGAACGATTCTGAAGGAAATTGATCGTTCGCCGTCGAACATTTCGATTCCGCAACGAACGGCAGTCGAGCATGGCTCGACTCTACAAAAAGCTACAGATCGCAGAGAACTGTCGAAGGCGGGGTGGGTCCGGTGGCGGGGGTGTCCGCGGCATGGATGCCGCGGCCAAGCCCCCAGGGGTGAGGGCGCTTTGCTTGCGAAGCACTGCTTCGCAAGCGCCCGAACGCACAGCCGCCAGCGGCTGGGCCGGTCTGGGGGTTTACGGCGTCCCCCGCCACCGGACCCACCCCGCCAACCCACGGAACCTCGGCTTTTGACCTTGACGTTGACGTTGACGTTGCTTCGGCAGGTGCAGGGCGCAGCCCTGCAAAAGAAAACCCCTACCTCATGGCCACTGCATCTCGCCCTTGGCCACCTTCGCACTCAGCTGCAGCGACTCGACGCCGGCCAGCTTCGGGTAGCGCGCCTGCATCGCCTTCACCAGCGCCGCGCTGTCCTTGGCTTTTGCCGTCTCGGCATCGAAGGCGCGGATGTAATCGGCGGTGAAGCGCAGTGCACTGGCATCCAGTGCCGCACCCGGTGCGTAGTGCCCCGGCACCACCACTTTCGGCTTCAGTGCCTGCAGGCGCTGCAGGGTCTGCAGCCAGTCGGCGTGTGACTTGGGCGTCTGGGTGTCGGCCATCCACACATGCTCGCCCGCCACCACCGGAATGCCGCCGACGATCGCGCGCAGCGACGGTATCCACAGCACGCTGCGGTCCGGGGTCGGGCCATCCAGGCCGATCAGCGGCAGGCGCTGACCTTCCAGCTGCAGCGCGTCTCCCTCCAGCACCTGTGGCACCACGATGCGCGCGGGGACATCGGCCCCCATCTTCGGTCCCCAGTAGGCCAGCTTGCCGGCCTGGGTCTGCTGGATGTGGGCGACAGTCTGCGCGGTGGCGACGATGCGCGCCTGCGGGAACGCATCCTGCAGCGTGGCCAGGCCGAAGTAGTAGTCCGGGTCGCCGTGGCTGATGTAGATCGTGGTCAGCTGCTTGCCGCTGGCGCGGATCAGCTCGACCAGCCTGCGCGCGTCGCTGGCGCCGAACTGCGCATCAACCAGCATTGCGTCATGGCGGCCTTCGATCAGCACCGAGGACACCGAGAACATGGCCTGCGGGCCGGGGTGGAATGTCTGCAGGCGCAGCTGGGACTTGGCCGCCGTGGCGTGCGACGGGGTAGCCGGTGCGGCCAGCAGCGGGGCACTGGTGAAACTGGCGGCCAGGGCGAGGGGGAGCAGCAGGGCAGCGGTACGCATGGGGATGTCCTTGTGGGGATATCGTGCCGAGCATCGGCTCGGCGTTACAGGTGGGTAGCGCCAGGCCATGCCCGGCGAACGGGCAGGCCCGCGCACGCCATGATCAATACGCCGCAGTGATGATCTGCTTCGGGTACTTGTGTGCTTCCAGCTCGGCGACGAACGCAGCGCCATAGTCGGCGTAGCTGATGCGGCTGTGGCCGCTGGCATCGGCGAGGAACGCCTTGGGCTGCACGCGGTACTGGCCTCGCTCTTCACCCGGGCCGATTTCGGCGGCCGGCGAGAAGAAGGTCCAGTCCAGGTCCTCCACCGCCTGCAGGCGCTTGAAGGCTTCGCGATGGGCCAGCGCGTACGGCTTGTAGGCCTCCGGGAAGTTCGGGGTATCCACCAGCTGCACGCCGGGGGCGACTTCCAGGCTGCCGGCACCGCCGACCACTACCAGGCGTGGCACGCCGGCCTTGCGCGCAGCGGCGGCCAGCTGTGCGGCGACCTCGCCGACGCGGCCGATGTCATCGCCCGGCCGCGGGCCGTAGGCGCTGGCCAGCACGTCGTGGCCGGTGATGGCGGCAACCAGCGCATCCGGGTCGTCCAGCGAAGCGATCACCGGATGCGCGCCGGCCAGCTCGGCCGGAAGATCCTGCGCGCTGCGCACGATGACGGTGAGTTCGTGGCCGTGGGCCAGCGCGTGGCGGGCGATCTGGCGGCCGATGTTGCCGGTGGAACCAATGAGGGCGATCTTCATGGCAGGACTCCGTGGGGCGGTGTGGGGTGCGAATGGGGCCACTCTAGGCCGCTGCAGTCGCTCGAAAAACAGCGTATAACGCGCTTGTTTGTTGCATGGATCGAGCATATGGACCGATTGACCGCCATGACTGTGTTCGTCGAGGTCGCCGAGCGCGGAAGCCTGACCGCGGCCGCCGAGGTGCTGGACATGTCGCGGGCGATGGTCAGCCGCTACCTGGCCGAGGTCGAAGGCTGGCTGGGGGCGCGCCTGCTGCACCGGACCACGCGCCGGGTCAGCCTGACCGGTCCCGGCGAAGCGGCGCTGGCGCGCTTCCGGCAGATGCTGGAGATCGGCGAGGCGCTGCAGGGCGAGCTGGCCAGCGATGATCCCGAGCCGCACGGCACGCTGCGGGTGACCGCCAGCGTGTCGTTCGGGCAGAGCCATCTGGCGCGCGCGGTGGCCGGTTTCGTCGCACGCCACCCGGCGGCGCGCATCGAGCTGCTGCTGGTCGACCGCACGGTGAACCTAGTGGAAGAGCGGGTGGACCTGGCGGTGCGCATCGCGCGCCAGATCGATCCCAGCCTGATCGCGCGGCGGCTGGCCACCTGCCGCTCGGTGCTGTGCGCGACGCCGTCCTACCTGCAGGCACGCGGCACGCCGACCGCTCCCGAGCACCTGGCCGCACACAACTGCCTGACCCACCACTACGTCGGCAAGAGCCTCTGGCAGTTGCACCGCGACGGCCGTTCGCTGTCGGTGGCGGTGGGCGGCAACATCAGTGCCAACGAGGCCTCGCTGCTGCTGGAGGCGGTGCGGGCCGGTGCCGGCATCGCGATGCTGCCGACCTACCAGGTGGCGCCGCTGCTGCGCACTGGCGAGCTGATCGAACTGCTGCCGGATTTCAGCCTGGACGAACTCGGCATTCATGCCGTGTACGCATCACGGCGCCAGCAGCCCGCTATCATGCGTCGATTCCTGGACTACCTGGGCGAGTGTTTCGCCAGCCCGGCCTTCCAGGACCTGGATTGGCGCCCGCCGGGCAAGGAGAACACATGAACCATGGACAGGCCTTGATCGACCACAACCGTGCTGCCTGGGACCGCCAGGCCAGCGAGGTGCGCGAGTGGTCGCGCCCGGTTGAAAGCTCAACCATCGCCGCCGCGCGCGAAGGGCGCTGGCAGGTGCATCTGACGCCGCGTGCACTGCCGCTGGACTGGCTGGGCGATGTGCGCGGCCGCCGCATCCTGTGCCTGGCTTCGGGCGGGGGACAGCAGGCGCCGGTACTGGCCGCGGCCGGTGCCGAGGTCACCGTGTTCGACCTGTCCGACGGGCAGCTGGAGCAGGACCGCCAGGTCGCGGCGCGCGATGGCCTGCAGTTGCGCACGGTGCAGGGCGACATGCGCGACCTGCACGCGTTCGCCAACGGCAGTTTCGATGTGGTGTTCCAGCCGATCTCGAACCTGTACGTGCCCGACGTGCGCCCGGTGTGGAGCGAGTGCCATCGCGTGCTCGCGCGCGACGGCATGCTGATGGCCAGCTTCTACAACCCGGTGCTGTTCGTTGGTGCGCGCGATCCGCAGCTGGATGCGCAGGGCTTGATCCGGCCGCAGTACGCCATTCCCTATTCGGACCTGGAAGACCTGGCACCGGCCGAGCGCGAGGCCAAGCTGGCGCGCGGCGATGCGCTCACCTTCGGCCACAGCCTGACCGAACTCATCGGCGGTCAGCTCGACGCCGGCTTCGTCATCGATCGTTTCATGGAAGACTGGCAGCCGCAGCCGCGCTTTCTGATCGACCGTTATCTGCCCACGTTCCTGGCCACCCGCGCGCGCAGGATCGGCTGAGGCGGGCCTGCAGAAAAGCAGGCCGACGTACAATGGACGGCCCCACGTCGCACAGGTGCCGTCCCTTGTCGTATCCCTATCCGCTGGTCGTGTTCGACCTCGATGGCACGCTGGTCGACAGCGCGGCCGATATCGCCGAAGCACTGAACCGCACGCTGGAAGACATCGGTGTGGCGCGCGTGCCGGAAACCACGGTGCTGGGCTGGATCGGCGATGGTGTGCGTCGCCTGGTGGAGCAGGCCGTGCATGCCGCCGGCCGCGAGGTCGATCTGGCCGCGGTGATGCCGGTGTTCATGGTGCACTACCGGGAATGCCTGCTGCGCAGCCCACGCCTGTTCGATGGCGTTGCCGACGCATTGGCACAGCTGCGTGCGCGCAACGTGCCGCTGGCGATCTGCACCAACAAGCCAGAAGCGCTGGTGCCTCCGCTGCTGCAGCACCTGGGCATCGGCGAAGCGTTCGCGCTGATACTGGGCGGCGACTCGCTGCCGCAGCGCAAGCCCAGTGGTGAACCGCTGCGCCACATCGCTGCGCACTTCGGGTTGCCGGTAGACGCCTGCCTGATGGTCGGTGATTCGCTGACCGACTACCGCGCCGCCGAAGAGGCCGGCATGCCGATCGCGCTGGTGCGCTATGGCTATCCGCGTGGCCTGGATCTGGCCACCGCACATGCGGTGGCCGTGATCGACGACCTGCGTGAGTTGCCGGGGTTGCAGCGCTGATGCAACGGACATCCCTGGTCGCCGGCCGGTAACCCGGACCGACGCAACGGGTAGTGCCGGCCGCTGGCCGGCAATCCGGGGCGCTCTGCCGGAGGTCATGATGCTGCCGGCCAGCGGCCGGCACCACCATGACCGTTGCGGTCATTTCGGCTGGTAACGCACGCTCAGCTGGTACTCGCGGCCGGGCTGGTTGTACCACGCCACGGTCTCGTACCTGCGGTCGAACACGTTGGCCGCACGCGCCAGCAGCGACCACGACGGCGTCAGCGCGTACTCGGCGCGCAGGTCCAGCGTGCCGTAGCCGCCGACCTTCACCGAGTTGCCGGCGTTGTCATAGCGCTTGCCCGCGCCCTGCACGGTCAGTCCGGCGCGGACGTCGCCGAAGCGACGGTCGATGTCCAGGCGCGCGGTCTGCTGCGCGCGGCGCGGCAGCCAGTTGTCGAACTGGGTGCTGCCGCGGGTGCGGTTGCGTGGGTCGGTGTAGCTCAACTGCGCGTTGATATCGAAGCCGGCCAGCAGCACGCCACCGGTCAGTTCGGCGCCACGGATGCGCGCCTTCTCCACCTGCTGCATCTTCATCGTGAGCGCATCGTAGGTGATCAGGTCATCGATGCGGGTTTCGTACACGTCCAGGCCCCAGCGCCAGCCCTGGCCCTGCTGTGAAACGCCAAGGTTGGCGCTCTTGGACTTCTCCGGCTTCAACGTCGGCACGCCGCTCCACGGGTCGTACAGGTCGCTGAAGGTCGGCGCTTTGAACGCGGTGCCGTAGCTGGCGTTGACGCGCAGGCCGTGCTCCAGTTGCATCGCCCAGCCAACGCTGCCGGTGGCGTGGTTGCCGAACTGCTGGTTGTCGTCGTTGCGTGCGCTGGCCTGCAGCTGGTGGCGGCCGAAGCGGCCCTGGTACTGCACGAACACGCCGGTGTTGCGACGGCTGTCGACGAGGTAGCCCGCGCTGCTGCCATCCAGGTTGTCTTCGCTCCAGTCCACGCCGGCACTCAGCAGCTGGCCTTCGGCCAGGCCGAAATCGCCCTGCAGCGAGGCGCTGTCGCGGTGGGTCTGCGCACTGCCGAACACCCCTGGCGCGCCGTAGTTGTCCGATTCGTTGTCGCTGCGGCCGACGTTGGCAGTGAATGCCGCGCGTTCGGACGGCGTGTAGCGCACCTTGCCGGCCAGTACCTGCTGGCGGGTTTCGGAGTAGTTGTAGTAGCCGTCGTAGTGGTTCCTGCCATCGGCACGCAGCGCGCTGCCTTCCACGTTCCACTGGTCGTTGAAGGTGTAGCCGCCACGCAGGCTCTTGGACAGGTTGCGGTAGCCGTCGCGGTCGTGCTCGTCGGCAAAGCAGCCGGCAGTGAACACCGAGGAAGAGCCGCGGCAGGCGTCGATGCCATCGGAATGCTGGTAGGCGATGTCGGCACCGAACCAGCCACGTTCGGTGCCACCCCCGATGCCGCCGCTGGCCTCGCGCAGGCCGTTGCTGCCGCCGCCGAGCTGGAAGTGCGGAGCGAAGTCACCGGCGTTGCGGCGGGTGAAGATCTGGATCACGCCACCGATGGCATCGGCGCCATACAGGCTGGACTGCGGCCCGCGCACGATCTCCACGCGTTCAATCTGCGCCAGCGGAAGATCCTGGTACATGGCCAGGCCGAGGTCGGCGCTGTTGATGCGGACGCCGTCGACCAGCACCACGGTGTGGCCGGAGTTGGTGCCGCGCAGGAACAGCGAGCTCTGCTTGCCCAGGCCGCCGGTGTTGGTCAGGTTGATGCCGGCGCGGCCGCGCAGCAGTTCCTGCAGCGAGGTGGCCTGGCTGGATTCGATCTGCGCGCGGTCGATCACCTGGGCCGGCGCGATGCTGTCCTGCAGAGCGATCGGCGTGCGGGTGGCGGTAACCAGCACCTGGTCGAGCGCGGTGGTGTCATCGGCGGCCTGCGCCAGCGCGGGCAGGGCGGCCAGCACGGCCAGGGACAGCATTCGGGACTGCAGCTTCATGGGGTACTCCAGGTGCCACGCACGCCCGCGCAGCGAAGGGGAGGAGCCGCGAAGCCAGACACGCGCCGATGCCACGGCCGACGCCGTGCTCATCCAGCGCCATGCCCACCGCATCGCGACCTGAGGCTTCCGGGCCGGTCTCCGGGCTTGCCGCCGGGTGGCGCGAGGCCACCGTCCAGGCGCCTTCCCATGCGCGTGGCACAGTGGCGTTGTTGCCTGGAACTGACGTGCTTACCGTTGCGGGGGCAGCGCCGGCCTGGCGTGGAATCACGCGTCACCGGCTTCCCGTTTCAACCTGCCGGCCAAGGCCGCAGGTCACCTGGAAGTGCGCGCAGTCTACGCCATCCCCGGCAGCCGTAGGGTCGAGCTTGCTCGACTGCCTTTGCTGTGCCCTTAGAATGGTCCCTCGATCCCGTGGTGCCGTTGCCGATGTCCGCCCGTTTTCCGCTGTTCCCGCGTTGCCTGTACGGGGCGCACGCATGATCCTCGACCTGGTCCGCCATGCCGGCAACGGTCGCGATGAGTTCCTCGATGGCCGCACCGATCCACCGCAGCTGGCGCCGCTGCCACAGGAACTGGTCGACGCCTACGCCGCACAGCCGTGGGAGCGGGTGATCAGTTCGCCGCGGCTGCGCTCGCTGCATACGGCGATGGCGCTGGCCACGGCGCGCGGCCTGGATGTGGAGCCGGACGAAGAGTGGGAAGAACTGGATTTCGGTGATTGGGACGGGCAGTCCCTGTTCGATCTGCCGGAAGACGCGCTGGCGGCGTTCCATGCCGACCCGCACGCGTTCCCGCCACCGAACGGCGAGAGCTGGGGCCATTTCGAGCGGCGCATCGCACGCGCGCTGGATCGCCTGCTCGATGATGATGACCCGCTGCCGACACTGGTGGTCAGCCACGGTGGCCCGCTGCGCATGGTGCTGTCGCAGGTGTGCGGCCTGCCGATGTCGCTGTGCTGGGCGCTGCGCATCGACCATGGCACACGCCTGCGGGTACGGCTGGAACGCGGTGAAGCAGGTCTGGTGGGCGAACTGCTGGAACTGCAGCAGCCCTGAGCCGAGGGTTGTGCCGGCCAGCGGCCGGCACGACCGATCCCGCATCACAGTGGTAGTGCCGGCCGCTGGCCGGCATCCCCAGGAACGCGGAGGCCTCAATCCTCGTCGGCGCTCTCGGCGACGCTGTCTTCAGCGTCATCGTAGGCATCGAAGCGCTGCTCATGCACCGGGCCGGAGGCCGGGCCGGCCGCCTTCAGCGGGTGCGCGGCGATGCGTGCTTCGTAGTCCTGCACCAGCGCTTCGCGCTGCGCCTCGCTCAGTTCCTGCCAGTGGCAGTCCAGCAATGCGCCTTCCAGCGAGTACAGCAGGTTCAGGCTGGGCTTGAAGCCCGCCCGCTTGACCTTGACGAAGGCGCCGACCGCACCGATCGCGACCAGCTCCTCGCGGCTGCGCAGGCCGACCTGGCGCAGCCACGCCGCACTCTTGGGGCCGATGTTGCGCAGCTTCGGTGCGCTCATCCCAGGGCCTCGACGAACACGCGGGCGATGGCCTCCAGCCCGGCCTGGTCCTCGGCATCGAAGCGGCCAACCTTCGGGCTGTCGATGTCGAACACGCCGATCAGCTCATCACCGCGCAGCAGTGGCACCACCAGCTCCGAGCGCGAGGCCGAGTCGCAGGCGATGTGGCCGGGGAAGGCATCGACGTCGTCCACGCGCTGGGTCACGCGCTGGCTGGCGGCCGCGCCGCACACGCCCTTGTCCAGCGGGATGCGCACGCAGGCGGGCAGGCCCTGGAACGGGCCGACCACCAGTTCCTTGCCGTCGTACAGGTAGAAGCCGACCCAGTTCAGGTCGGGCAGGGCGTGGTAGACCAGTGCGGAGAGGTTGGCCGCGTTGGCGATGCGGTCGGACTCGGCGTAGACCAGGCCACGGGCCTGTTCCAGCAGCTGGGCGTATTGTTCCGGCTTGCTGCCGGTGAGCGAGGCATTGGCGAACATGCCCGCAGTCTAGCAAGCGTGCGCGGCCGGCGATAATGCACGCTCTGTTGCCCTGCTGGAGCCCATCGATGCCATTGCCCGCCACGCTGCCACCTGCCCTGTTCGTGACCGGCACCGATACCGAGATCGGCAAGACCGCGGTCAGCACCGCGCTGCTGCACGCACTGCGCCGTCGTGGCCTGCGCGCGGTCGGCATGAAGCCGGTGGCCAGCGGCAGCGAGGATCTGGGGCAGGGCCTGCGCAACGACGACGCGCTGGCCCTGCAGGCGGCCAGCTGGCCGGTACCGGACTATGCCGACCTGAACCCGTATGCGCTGCGGCAGCCGCTGGCACCGGAGCTGGCCGCTGCCGAAGATGGCGTGCAGGTGGAGCTGGCGCCGATCGTGGCCGCGTTCGCGCGCCTGCGTGCGCAGGCCGATGTCGTGGTGGTGGAGGGCGTTGGCGGCTGGTTGGCGCCGGTCTCGGCCACGCTGGACCAGCTGGACCTGGTGCGCGCGCTGCAGTTGCCGGTGCTGCTGGTGGTGGGCATGCGGCTGGGCTGCGTCAATCATGCGCGGCTGACCGCGCAGTCGCTGCAGGCCAGCGGCGTCGAGTGCCTGGGCTGGGTCGGCAATCACATCGACCCGGCGATGCAGCGCCAGGACGAGAACATCGCCACGCTGCGGCAGCGCCTGCCGATGCCGTGCTGGGGGCGGCTGCCGCACCTGCCGGGGGCAAATGGCGAAGCGCTGGCCGCGCACCTGTAGTGCCGGCCGCTGGCCGGCAATCCCGGGATCGTTGGGTGGATGCAGTTGCCGGCCAGCGGCCGGCACTACCGTGCTGCAGCCGCCAGCTCGCGGGCGATCGCACCCAGTCGCTCCACCGCACCGATGAAGCGCGCATCCAGGGTCTGGCAGCACGACAGCCGCAGGCAATGCCGGTAGCGGGCGCCGCGCGAATAGACCTGGCCGGGCATGAACACGATGTCCTCCTGCAGCGCACGCTCGAACAGTTCGCGCGTGTCCACGCCCGGCAGTTCCAGCCACAGCAGGAAACCGCCCTGCGGCTCGGTGGCGCGGGTGCCAGCCGGGAAGTGCTCGGCCACCAGCTGGCGCAGCCGCCCCACCTGCTCGCGATACAGGCGACGCATGCGGTGCAGGTGGTGCTCGTAGCTGCCCGCCTCCAGGTAGGCTGCCACCGCATCGCCGAGGAGTTGCGGTTCGCCGCCGGTGGACTGGAACTTCAGCAGCGCGATGCGTTCGGCGAAGCGGCCACCCTCCAGCCAGCCGATGCGATAGTCCGGCGCCAGGGTCTTGGAGAAACCACCGACCACCATCACCCATCCGTCGCGATCAAAGGCCTTGAGCAGGGGCGCGGGCGGTTCGCAGAACTGCAGCTCGGCATACACTGCATCTTCGATCAGCGGCAGCTGGCGTGCATTGACCAGTTCGGCCAGTCGCTGCTTGGCGGATGTGGGCATGGTGCAGCCCAGCGGGTTGTGCACGGTCGGCATCACCACCAGCGCGGCCAGCGCCGTGTGTTCGAGCAGGGCCTCCAGGGCATCGACATCCAGCCCCTGCTGCGGGTGGGTGGGCAGTTCGATGGCCTGCAGGCCGAGGGTGGCCAGCAGGGGATACAGATTGAAGTAGGAGGGCGCCTCGATGCCGACCGCATCGCCGGGCTGGGTGACGGCACGCAGCGCCAGCTGCAGCGCTTCCATCGCGCCATGGGTCAGCAGCAGGCGGTCGCTGTGGGTGTGCAGGCCCATGCGCGGGCCGCGGCGCACGATCTGCGCCAGCAGCCGCGGCGAGCCATTCGGGCGTGCATAGGTTTCCACCGTCTGCTGGCCATGACGCAGCACCTGTGCAGTGTGCCGGGCAAGCTGCGCCCCGGGATAGAACTGGCGACCACGGGGGCCGGCGAAGGCCAGGTCGATCACGCCGGGTCGGCGCTGTGCCTCCAGCACACGGGCCATCAGCGCCTGCTGCAGCGGCGCGGTGGGCGCCGACGGCGTATCGCGCAACGAACGTTCCGGCACCGACAGGCGCGGTGCGACCTCGAAGCCGGCCTTGGGTCGTGGAATCACCAGGCCGGCATCTTCCAGCTGGCGATAGGCCGCGATCACGGTGTTCAGGCTGAGCCTGCGCTGCAGCGCCATCTGCCGCAGCGAGGGCAGGCGGCTGCCAACGGGAAGGCGACCGCCGTGGATGGCCTCGGCCAGTTCATCGGACAGCCGCTGGTAGCGGGGAGGGATCATCGCGCTCTGGTCATCTGTATCCATCGAAGTTCCCGTCAACTGGAGCTGTACCCCTGACGTTGGCGAGCCTAGCATGTCGTTGTCGGACGGGCCTGATCGGGGCGCGGCCGATACTTCCCAAGCGCACGGCGGGATCGCCGTGCGTCTTTTTCTGCGTGGGTATTGCCGGCGATTACCGCATCGGCACCAGCACCGCATCGCGCCGGTACAGTGCCGGGAACTGCTTGCCCAGCGCCGCCAGCTTCGGTGCGTCGTAGTAGCGGATGTAGGCCGCCTGCGGGTAGTTCGTCATGTAGTTCTGGTGATAGCTCTCGGCCGGGTAGAAGCGCTGGCCGCTGCCCAGCTGGGTGACGATCGGTGCGCGGTAGCTGCCGGCCTGGCCGAGCTGGGCGATGTAGGCGCGGCTGGCGGCTTGCTGGCGCGCGTCGTCGCTGAAGATCGCCGACCGGTACTGGCTGCCGTGGTCCGGCCCCTGGCGGTTGAGCTGGGTCGGGTCGTGCACCACCGAGAAGAACACCTGCATCAGCTGCCCGTAGCTGACCTGGCGCGGATCGTAGTCGATCTTCACCGCTTCGGCGTGACCGGTCTGGCCGCTGCTGACCCGCTCATAGTGTGCGTTGGCGGCGCTGCCACCGATGTAGCCGGATACCGCATTGCTCACGCCCTTGACGTGCTGGAACACGCCCTGCACGCCCCAGAAGCAGCCGCCGGCAAACACCACGCTGGCGTGGGTGGCGTCATCGCGGAACGCCGCATCGCCGGTGGGTACCGGCAGTGCCTTGGCCTGCGCGCTGGCTTCGACCGGTGCGGCGATCGCGCCGTGGTCGACCAGCAGCACGCCGGCGATCAATGCGGTGGCTACAAGACCGGCAACACCTGCAGCAATACCCTGTTCAAAGGAGAGTTTCATCGTGTCCTCCCGGTTCAACCAAAGGTGAAGGCGTAGGCCTGCACGCCCGCATCGAGGAATTCGATCTCGAAGCGGTGCGGGCCGACCGTGCCGCGCTGGCGCACCAGCTGGAACAGGCGGTGTTCGTTGACCACGCCACTGCCATCGGCGCCGACGTCACTGCCGGCATCGGTGGCGGGCAGTGGCTTGCCGTCCAGCCACACGCGGAAGCGCACCGGCTTGCCGTCCTGGCCCGGTGCCAGCACCAGGTGAAGGTCGCGCGCATGGAACTGGAAGGCGATGCGGCCGCCGGCGCGCTGCAGTTGCGCGGCTTCGTCGGTGATCGTCCACTGCCCGGACAGGCCCCACTGGTTCAGCGCCAGGGCGGTGGGCAGCGTGTAGTCGAACGCGATGTCGCTGCGTTGCCCGCCGGGCGAGGCGAACTGTTCGGCACGGGCGTGGCCCAGGTAGGTTTCCGGCGAGCGCAGGTTGCCCATGTCGGCCTGCGCGGCAACGCCCTGCAGGTCGGCCGCGGCGGGATCGGCTGGCGGCGGAAGGTGGGTCTGGCCGGCTTCGGTCAGCAGCCGGCGGATCACCTGTTCCGAGCGCGCGTAGTTGCCTTCGCCGAACTGGTGGCCGCGGATGTTGCCCTGCGCATCGACGAAGTACTGCGCCGGCCAGTAGCGGTTGTTGAACGCACGCCAGATCGTGTACTGGTTGTCCAGCGCCACCGGGTACTCGACCTTCAGCTGCTGCACCGCCTTCATCACATTGCGTGGGTCACGCTCGAAGGCGAACTCCGGCGTGTGCACGCCGATCACCACCAGGCCGTGGTCGCGGTAGCGGCGCTCCCATTCGTGCACGAACGGCATCGCGCGCAGGCAGTTGATGCAGGAGTATGTCCAGAAGTCGACCAGCACCACCTTGCCGCGCAGCTGCTGGGCGGTCAGCGGCGGGCTGTTGAGCCAGCCGGTGGCGCCATCCAGCGCGGGCAGGGTGCCCTCCACCGGCAGCGGTGCATCGGCACCGGCATTGGCGCCGGCCATCATCATCGGCGGTGCCGCCGGTTGTGCGCCGGGTACCGCGTCCAGCAGGCCCTGCTCGATGCGCGCGGTGCTGACCGTGGACAGGCGGGTCAGCAGGCCGGTGTCCCAGCCGAGGCCGATCGCCACGACGGCCAGCAGCGCGGCCACGCCCAGCACCTTGCGCAGCACATCACCCACGCCGAGCCGCGCCTGCATCGCGCGGAACACCCGGCCGCCGATCCATACCGCCAGCGCCAGCGCGGTGATCGCGCCCAGTGCATAGGCCAGCAGCAGCGCAGTGGTGCCGACGCTGGCGCCGTGCAGGGCGGCGCCGGTCAGCACCAGGCCCAGAATCGGCCCGGCGCATGGGGCCCACAGCAGGCCGGTGGCGATGCCGATCAGCAGCGAGGTCCCTGCGCCACCGCGTCCTGCGGCGTCAGCGGCATCGGCGCGTGCGCTCAAGCGTGCACCCACGCGCTGGAACGGGGCCAGCAGATGGTCCGCCAGTCGCGGCCACAGCAGCGCCAGCGCAAACAGCGCCATCAGCACCAGCGCGATCCAGCGGCCGACCTGGTTGGCCTGCGCCACCCATTGGCTGCCCACCGCCGCCAGGCTGGCCACCACGGTGAAGGTGAGCGCCATGCCCAGCAGCAGCGGCAGCGTGCTGCGCACGAAGGGACGGTCGGCGCGCGCGAACACGAACGGCAGCACCGGCAGGATGCAGGGGCTGAGCAGGGACAACGCACCCCCGAGGTAGGCAAGCAGCAAGAGCAGCATGGTCAGGCTCCGGACGTGGGGGAAGAACCGACCGGCACCCGCCAGCCGTCGGCGGTGCCGCCATCGGCCGCACCGGGAACGAACACCAGCGCTGCACCGTTCATGCAGTAGCGCAGCCCGGTCGGGCGCGGGCCGTCATTGAAAACGTGGCCGAGATGGCCGCCGCAGCGGCGGCAGTGCACCTCCACCCGCAGCATGCCGAAGGTGACGTCGCGGTCTTCGCCGATGGCGTTGTGCAGCGGAGCCCAGAAGCTCGGCCAGCCGGTGCCGCTCTCGAACTTGGTGGACGAGGAGAACAGCGGCAGCGCGCAGCCGGCACAGGCGAACGTGCCCTGCCGGTGCTCCTTGTTGAGCGGGCTGCTCCATGGCCGCTCGGTGGCCTGCTGGCGCAGCACCGCGTACTGGGCCGGGGTCAGGCGCTGGCGCCAGTCGGCGTCGCTGTGCATGACCTCGAACTGGCGCGCCGGGCGCGCTTCGGCAGCGGCCGGTGCGGCGCGGCTGCAGGCGCCGAGGCCGAACAGGCCGGCAGCGGTGGCGACACCGCCCAGGCCCAGCAGATGGCGGCGGGTGAGGGTCATGGCGGACTCCGGGAAGGGGCGACGGGGCCATGCTGCGCCCGCCCGGGTCAACAAATCCTCACGCAGGATTCAATTTTTCGTGAGGTATCGGCGGCCGTCCCGCGCCACAATGCAGCCAGCCTCCCCACTGGCCCCGAGCTGCCGATGTCGACCAAACGCGTGCTGATCGTTGAAGACGATGCCCACATCGCCGACCTGCTGCGCATGCATCTGGGCGATGAAGGCTATGACGTAGCCCACGCCGACAGCGGCGATGCGGGACTGCGCCTGCTTGAACAGGACGGCCCGTGGGATGCACTGGTGCTGGACGTGATGCTGCCCGGCGTGGACGGCCTGCAGGTCTGCCAGCGCGCACGCGCGATGGCGCGTTATGTGCCGATCATCATCATCAGTGCACGTGGCAGTGAAACCCAGCGCATCGTCGGCCTGGAACTGGGTGCGGACGACTACCTGGCCAAACCCTTCTCGATGCCGGAACTGGTGGCACGGGTGCGCGCGCTGCTGCGCCGCGCCGAGGCGATGGCGCAGAGCGCCCGCATCGATGCCGGCGCGATCGAACTGGGCGGGCTGCAGCTGGACCCGGTTGCACGCACCGCGTCGGTGGAGGGCACTGCGCTGGAACTGACCCCGCGCGAATTCGACCTTCTGCTGTTCTTCGCCCGTCATCCGGACCAGGTGTTCGCGCGCATGGAACTGCTCAACCAGGTCTGGGGCTATCAGCACGATGGCTACGAGCACACGGTCAACACCCATATCAACCGGCTGCGCAGCAAGATCGAAACCGACCCGGCCAATCCGCGGCGGCTGCTGACGGTGTGGGGGCGCGGTTACAAGCTGGTCGATCCGGCCGGGGCGGCGGCATGATCAGGCCGAACCTGTGGCAGAAGCTGGCGGCGGTGATCGCCGCACTGATGCTGATGTGCTGCATGGCGCTGCTGGCGCTGCAGATGCGTGCCAACACCCGCCACGAACAGGAAGTGGTGCAGCGCCTGTCGCTGGGCCTGGCCGAGCACATCGCCCAGCGCAGCGAGCTGATGGACACCAGCGGCATGCGCGACGCCGCGGTGCGCGCCTTGTTCGGCCAGTTGATGGCGGTCAACCCCAGCGTCGAGGTCTACCTGCTGGACGACCAGGGCCGCATCCTCGGCCACGATGCGCCCAGCGGCCATCTGCTACGCAACCGGGTGGACGTGGCACCGTTGCGCCGGCTGCTGGCCGGCGCGCCGCTGCCGATCCTCGGCGACGATCCGCGCAGCGCCGATGGCCGCAAGGTGTTCAGTGCCGCGCCGTTGATCGTGCAGGGCCGCCAGGCGGGTTACGTGTACGTGGTGCTGGTCGGCGAGCACCGGCAGATGCTGGCCGACGATCTCGCCGCCGGCAGCCAGTGGAACACCACCTGGTGGTCGGTGATGCTGGTTGGCAGCCTCGGCCTGCTGGCCGGGCTGGTGGCGTTCTACTGGGTAACCCGCCCGCTGCGGCGGCTGACCCGGCGCATCCAGGCCTTCGACATCGACGCACCGACGCCACTGCCGCCACCGGAGCCCCTGCGCCCCGGCGAGCGCGACGAGCTGGTGATCCTTGAGCACGCGCACGCGCAGATGGCGCAGCGGCTGGGCGAACAATGGCAGCAGCTGCGCCAGCAGGACCTGCAGCGGCGCGAACTGGTGGCCAACATCTCGCATGACCTGCGTACGCCGTTGTCGTCGCTGCACGGTTATCTGGAAACGCTGGCGCTGAAGGACGCCACGCTGTCACCGGATGAGCGCCGCCGCTACCTCGGCATCGCCCTGGCGCAGAGTGCCAAGGTCGGTCGGCTGGCGCGCGCGCTGTTCGAGCTGGCGCGGCTGGAGCATGGCGAGGTACGCCTGGAGTGGGAGGTCTTCGCGCTGCCGGAGCTGCTGCAGGACGTGCTGCAGAAGTTCGAGCTGGCCGCGCAGGCGCGCAACCAGCGCCTGCATGCCGACTTCCCGCCCGGCCTGCCGCTGGTGCGTGCCGACCTGGGCCTGGTCGAGCGTGTGCTGACCAATCTGCTCGACAATGCGTTGCGGCATGCGCCGGAGGGAGGCCAGATCGAAGTACGCCTGCGCGCGACACTCGACAGCGTAGAGGTCAGCGTCGCCGACGATGGCCCCGGCGTGGCGCCAGCGCTGCGCACGCAGCTGTTCCAGGCACCGGCCGCGCTGGGCGCGCGACGCGGCGAGAACGGTGGGCTGGGCCTGTTGATCGTGCAGCGCATCGTGCAGCTGCACGGTCGTCGCATCGAACTGCGTGACAGCGAACGTGGCGCACTGTTCGTGTTTGCCCTGCCGCGCGCGGAACCGGCGGGCTAGCAGGCCGTATCGCCTTCTACTACGCCGCCGGTTTCCAGCGGCAGGTGCAGGCGGATGCAGGCGCCGCCCAGATCTGAATCGGTTACCTCGACGTGGCCGCCATGCTTGTCGGCCACTACCTGCACCAGCGCCAGGCCAAGCCCGAAGCCGGGACTTCCCGGGTCCAGCCGCACATACGGTTGCAGGACCTGGCCACGCAGTTCCGGCGCGATGCCGGGGCCGTCATCCTCCACCTGCAGGCACAGCCAGCCATCGTTCACCGTGCTGGCGATGCGGATCTGCCGGCGTGCATAGCGCAGCGCATTGCCGAGCAGGTTGCGCAGCGCCAGTTCCAGCATGTGCCGGTTGACGTTGACCAGGCCCACCGGCGACAGCACCTGCTGCACCGGCATCGGCAGCGGGGCGAACTGGGCGATCACGCCGCGCACCAGCGCCGCCAGCTGCAGGCGCTGGCGGGTCAGCTGGTGGCAGCGGCCGAGGGCAGCGTACTCGACGCCGGCGTCGGTGAGGTGCTGCAGCCGGTCGACATCGGTGCGCAGGCCGCCCAATGCATCGCGCTGGAGCTCATCCAGCGCGGTGTCCTCGAGGTCGGCCAGGCCGAAACGCATCCGCGCCAGCGGGGTGCGTACCTCGTGCGCCACGGCCTGCGCCAGCACGCGTTGGCTTTCCAGCAGCTGCTGCAGCTGTTCGGCCATGTGGTTGAAGGCATTGGCCAGTGGCCGTACCAGCGCGGTACCGGCACGCGGCGCGCGCGTGTCGAGCTGGCCATCGCGCATCTGACGCGCCGCCTGGGCCAACTGCGAGACGTCGCGCCACAGGCGGTAGACCATCACGTACATCGGCAGGGCCACCGCCACCATCAGGATCAGCAGCAGGATCGCCACGCCGGAGACTTCGCTGTCCTGCCATCCCTCCTCAGGCAGTGCTTCGTCCAGCGGCCCCAGCATTACCGCGTAATCGCTGTCGCCGATCCGCTGCAGGCTGCGCATGTGCTCCAGGTCGATCTGCACACGGCCGTTGTTGAACGGCGGGCGCTGGCTGGCAGGCAGCTCCTTCACCGCCTCGGCCAGCGGCACCATGCGCAGCGCGTAGGCGAAATCGGCGTCGAGTTCGCGCGCCAGCACCGGCCACTGCTCGCGCGGGGTTTCGGCGAAGCGGTGCTGCAGCAACGCATGGGTGCCGCGCATCTCGGCCTGCAGGCCGGCTTCGGTGCGGTCTTCCAGCAGCGCGTCCCACGCCCACAGACCAAGCACGATCAGCAGAAGGTGGGCGACCAGGAAGCCGATGCCATAGCGCAGGAAGTGGAAGGCGTGGCCGCGCATCGCCGAGGGGGTGCGCTTCATCCCCATGCCGAGCGGCTGAACAGGTAGCCGCGTCCGCGGACGGTCTTGATCCGTTCCGGTTGTTCCGGGTTGTCGCCCAGCTTGCGGCGCAGGCGCGAGATGCGGGCATCAATCGAGCGGTCCAGCCCATCGAAGGCGATCCCGCGCAGGCCGCGCAGCAGGGCGTCGCGGTCGAGGATCTGGCCGGCGTTGCTGGCCAGCAGGAACAGCAGGTCGAACTCGGCGGTGGTCAGTTCCAGCAGGGCACCCTGCAGGTGCACATTGCGCGTGGACGGGTCGATGCTCAGCTCGCCGAAGCGCAGGCTGCCGTCGCGCGGCTCGACCCGGCGGTGGCGGCGCAGGTGGGCGCGCAGGCGGGCCAGCAGCACCCGCGGTTCGATCGGCTTGCCGATGTAGTCGTCGGCGCCCAGTTCCAGCCCCAGGACCTGGTCGATGTTGTCGGTTCGGGCGGTCAGCACGCAGATGATGCCGTCATAGTGGGGCCGTATCTGCCGACACACTTCGAAACCATCCTGGTCGGGCAGGCCGACATCGAGCAGGACCAGGGCCGGCTTTTCGGCCAGGATCCGGGCCACGGCGCGCTCGCCGCTGCGCTCGTGGGCGACCTGGTAACCATGCCGCTGCAGATAGTCACTGACCATCGTTCCCAGGCGGGCATCGTCTTCGACCAGTACGATATCCAGCATTTTCAAGGCCTCCGTGGACGCAAACGTACCGCCACGGCACGAGCGCGGCGATGCTATCCCAGCCATAGGGCCGCCCGGGTCCAGGGGGCGGGCGCCATTCAGCCGGGGTTGCTGGCGCACGGGCCGGGTCTCAGCCCCGGCAACCACTTGGCGCCAAGCATAGCCGGTTGCCGTTACAAAACGTTACCTTCGTCACACGTCTGGTGACGATCGCTGACAGCAATGCGACTGACGCGGGGCGGGCGCGGGCCGAGCATGGAGTCTCCTCCGTTCCGCGTGCCGTTCCCATGTCGCCCGCCAACCTCTGCCTGCCGTGCCTGTCCCGCCGCCACTGCGGAGGTGCCCGATGAGCGGCGTGGTCGGGGCCTGGTTGCCGCCCGCCGAAGACGAGCACCTGCTGCAGCAGCTGGCGCCGATGCTGCGCGCGTTGCAACAGCGCGGCCGGGGTCGCATCGGCTACTGGACCGATGCCGAGGCCGGCCTGGCACTGGGCCATTGCCGGGCGCCGACCGATACGCCCCTGCAACCGCTGAGCTCGGACTGCGGCCGCTACGTGCTGTGCCTGGACGGACGCCTGTACAACCGCGCCGACCTGCAGGCACAACTGCGCGATCTGCCGCGCAACTGCAGCGATGCGCGGCTGCTGCTGCAGGCGATCGTCGAGTGGGGCGTGGGGCGGGCGCTGTCGCGCATCGAGGGCGCCTTTGGTTTCAGCGTGTGGGACCGCGAGTCGCGCGCGCTGTGGCTGGCCCGCGACCCGGTGGGCGAGCGGCCGCTGTACTACGGCTGGTACCAGGGCAGGTTCCTGTTCGCGTCGGAGCTGAAGGCGCTGCAGGCCTTTGAGGGTTTCTCGCCAAGCATCGACCAGGATGCCCTGAGCCTGCTGCTGCGCCATGACTACGTGCCGGCGCCGCACACCATCTACCGTGGCATCCACAAGCTGGTGGCCGGCGCGATGTTGCGCATCGACATGAATGACCATGCTGCGGGGCACTCCGGCATGGCCGCGCAGGGCGGTTCGCGTTACTGGTGTGCACGCGATGCGATGCACAGCGCACTGCAGGAACCCTTGCAGCCGGCGCCGAGCCTGGAGCAGGCCACCGACCAGCTGGAGGCGGTACTGCAGAAGGCCATCGCTGCACGCATGCACTCGCCGCTGGCCTGCGGCGCGTTCCTGTCCGGCGGCACCGACTCCTCGCTGGTGACGGCGATGATGCAGGCGCAGTCGACCCTGCCGATCGAAGCGTGGACGGTCGGCTTCGACGATCCGGGCCACGACGAGAGCGATTGGGCTTCGCAGGTGGCGCGCCACCTGGGCGTGCAGCACCACCTGCACCGGATGGACGCGCGCCAGGGCCTGGACCTGCTGCAGCGGCTGCCGCAGGTCTGGTGCGAGCCGTTCGCCGACGCCTCGCAGCTGCCGACACTGCTGGCCAGTGAACTGCTGGGTGCGCGCAAGCCGGTGGCATTGACCGGTGACGGTGGCGACGAACTGTTCTTCGGACATCCCAGTTATGGCCGCGCGCTGCGCAATGCGCGCCTGTGTGGTGGCCTGCCGGACTGGGTACGTGACCTGGCGCGGCGCAGCGGCAACCGCATGAACGTCGAGCGTGGCCGCCTCGGTGGCTGGCGCGCACTGGTGGCCGAGGTCGCCGCCAACGATGTGGAAGGCCATTACCTGCAGCGCGTGACCCGCTGGCGGCAGCCGGCGCAGGTGGTGCTGGGCGCGCGCGAACCGGTGACGATCTTCCAGCAGCAGGACACCGCGCTGCCGGCCGAGGCGCGCATCCAGCTGCTCGATTTCCGCATGGATCTGGCCGAAGGCATTCTCGCCAAGGTCGATCGCGCGGGCATGGCGGCGGGCGTTGAAACCCGTGCGCCGCTGCTGGACATGGAGGTGGTGCGCCTGGCCTGGCGCCTGCCGCAGCATCTGAAGTACCACGATGGCGAGCACAAGCTGATTTTGAAGCACCTGCTGGCGCGCTACCTGCCCGAGCCGCTGGTGTACCGCCCCAAGCGCGGTTTCGGCCCGCCGATGGCGCGCTGGCTGGCGGGTCCGCTGCGCGATTGGGCCGAGGCGCTGCTGGATCCGCAGCTGCTGCGCAACCAGGGCTGCTTCGATGCGGTGCGCGTGCGCGGCATCTGGGAGGCGTTCCTGCGCGGCGAGCGCAAGTGGCACACGCACTTGTGGAACGTGCTGATGTTCCAGGCGTGGCACCAGCACTGGCACGGTGGTCGCGGGCGCTGAGGTTCCTTCGCGGATTGTTCTGCGCGGTGCAGGGCGGAGGCCCTTGCGTACGAATGTCCTCCGGCGCGTCGTTGAAAGGCTGCTGCGAGCACTGCGCTTTACCTGCCGCAAGCCGAGCCTCGTCGGGGCCCATCCGTTCGCGGCAATTGCGGACGGAGACGCGCGTGTGGCGGAATCATTCTGCGCGGCGCAGGGCGGAGGCCCTTGCGTACGAATGTCCTCCGGCGCCGGCCGTTGGCCGTCACCTCCTCCTTTACTTCGTACGCAAGGGCCTCCGCCCTGCGTTCGGAGTTCGTCGGCGCCTCGTTGAAAGGCTGCCGCGAGCACTGCGCTTTACCTGCCGCAAGCCGAGCCTCGTCGGGGTGGGCAGGGGTCTGGGCAAAGTAAAGGAGGAGGTGACGGCCAACGGCCGGCGCCGGGGGACATTTGCCCAAGCCCCTGCCCACCCCGGCGGGGCCCTTCAGCTCGCAGAGAGTCCAGACGAAGAAGTGCCTCGGAATCCAAACGTCAGGCAAAAAAAGACCCGGCAGAGGGAGGGATCTGCCGGGTCCGGATTGCATGGGGGGAGGGACCCATGCAATGAGCGTTGCGTCGCGTCAGTGGCTGTTCGCGTCCGCGCTTGATTCGTTGTAGCCCTGCACCAGTTCGGACCAGGCCTTGCCGGCCTGCAGGCCGAGGCCGACCACGTCCTGCTGGGCCTGGCCCAGCCGCTGCAGGTTGTCCTGCCACAGCTGCGTGCCCTTGCTGAGCACCCCGGCCGCATCGTCGCTGCGGGCCAGTTCACCCAGCCAGCCACCGGTCGCGGTCAGGTTCCGCTCCAGCGCCTTCAGCTGCACGCCGAACATGCTTTCGGCGTTCTCCAACGCCAACCGGTTCGCGCGCGTTGCCGCGGCGGCGAGCTGGCGGGTGGCATCACTGAAGCGATCGCTGAAGGCGGCGGCCATGGGCATCAGAGCGTGACTTGATGCAATGCAGCATACGCCGTTGATGCCGCATTGCAACAAAAATAACAAAGGCGCCCACGGCGCCTTTGAAAAACCTTTCAGATCAATGCTTTGATCAGATGGCCGGGCCGCGGTAGCGGCAGCCGGAGGTACAGGTCTCGTGCACGGTGATCTCGCTCAGCGCCGGCAGGCTGGGCTTGAGCTCGTTCCAGATCCACACCGCCAGGTTCTCGCTGGTCGGGTTCTCCAGGCCGGGGATGTCGTTGAGGTAGTGATGGTCCAGGCGCTCGTAGATCGGCTGGAATGCCGCCTTCACGTCACCGAAATCCATGATCCAGCCCGTCTGCGCGCCGGGCTCGCCCTCGACCTTCAGTTCCACCCGGAACGAGTGGCCGTGCAGGCGCGCGCACTTGTGCCCCGGCGGCACGTTGGGGAGGCGGTGCGCCGCCTCGAGCATGAAGACTTTGAAGATTTCCATGGCGGCGATTGTACGCCGCGGCTGTCGCCTCTGGCCGGGTGGATGTTGGTTGCTCGTGAAGAAACTCTTTTCATCCGGATGAAGAGATGATAGTTTCTCTTATATCCGTATGAAGAGATGTTATTGGCCGGACCCCGGCCAGGCATGGACTACTGCGGAACTTCGTCGTCCTTACCACCTCCCCCACATCGTCATGCCCAAGCACACCCTGCTCGTGGCGGCCCTGGCCGTCGCTCTGGCCGCGCCTTTGTCCGCCGCCGCCGAATCCTCCGCCGATGCCAGTGGCGAAGCCAGCACCCTGGCCGCCGTGCGCGTCACCGGTTCCAACATCAAGCGCACCGATACCGAAGCCTCCAACCCGGTGCAGGTGATCGGTCGCCAGCAGCTGGAACAGACCGGCAAGGCCACCGTGGCCGATGTGCTGCGCTCGATCTCGGCCAATACCGGCAACGCCAGCAACGAAACCACCAACAACGGCTGGGCCTCCGGCTCGGCTGGCATCGGCCTGCGTGGCCTGTCGCAGAAGAACACGCTGGTGCTGCTCAACGGCCGCCGCCTGGCCAACTACGGCTTCCCGGCCGGCGGCCTGTCCGACACCTTCGTCGACCTCAACGCGCTGCCGCTGGTCGCAGTGGAGCGCATCGAAGTGCTCAAGGACGGCGCCTCGGCCGTCTACGGCTCCGATGCGGTGGCTGGCGTGGTCAACATCATCACCCGGCAGAACTTCGAAGGCGCCGAGATCGGTGGCAGCTTCGGCGGCGCCGACCAGGGCGGCCTGCACGAGCAGAACCTGAAGTTCGTCGGCGGCCTCGGTGATCTCGACACCGATGGCTACAACATCCTGTTCAGCCTGCAGGGCTACAACCGCGAGCGCCTGGACCAGGACGAACGCAACCTGACCAGGAGCGGCATCTACACCGACAAGCCGGGCGGCCGCTGGAACGGCTGGTCGGCCAAGGGCGCGCGCTACCTGGTGAACGGCGTGTCGGTGCCGATGCTCGATGCCAACGGCAACTGCCCGACCGGCACCACCCGCGTTGCCAGCGCGCCGATCGACGGCCTGGCCGGCGATACCTGCGGTTTCAACCAGGCGCCGTTTACCACCCTGATTCCGTCGACCAAGCGCTACCAGGCCTACGCCAACGGTACCTTCCGCCTGAACGACAACGTCGAAGCCTTCGGCGAAGTGCTGTACAGCCAGATCAAGAGCACCGCGTGGTTCGGCAGCAGCCCGTTCTTCACCCTGGAAAGCGGGCGCTTCGCACTGAACGCGGACAGTGGCCTGGCCGAGCCGGTGTCGTCGCTGCTGCCGGCCAACAATCCGTACAACCCGTACGGCCGCGCGATCCCGATCGAGTACACCTTCTTCGACCTTGGCGGCACCCTCAAGACCAACCGTTCCACCGCCTATCGCGGCGTGTTCGGCCTGCGTGGCACCACCGCGAAGTGGGACTGGGAAGTGGCCGCGTTCGGGGCGCGCAGCAGCGAGCGCGAGAGCGTGTCCGGTGGCTTCGCCAACCGCTGGGCGCTGGCCGATGCACTGGCCACCGGCAGCTACAACCTGCTCAACCCGGCAGCCACGCCGCAGTCGGTGCGTGATGCGATCAACATCGCCACCCTGCGTCCGGCCGAGTCCAAGCTGCAGGGCATCGACGCGAAGATTTCCGGCAGCCTGGGCCACACCTGGGCCGGTGAGATCGGCTTCGCCGCCGGTGCCGAGTGGCGCCGCGAGAAGCTGGACTCCAACAATCCATGGCAGATCGATGCCGGCCTGCAGGTGCGCCCGGCCATTGCCGAAGTGCATGGCCAGCGCCAGGTCAGCGCCGCCTACGCCGAAGTGAACGTGCCGCTGGCCTCGACGCTGGAATTGTCCGCGGCCGCACGTGCCGACCACTACGATGACTTCGGCAATGCGTTCTCGCCGAAGCTCGGCCTGCGCTGGCAGCCGCTGGACGTCCTGCTGGTGCGTGCTTCGGCCTCGAAAGGCTTCCGTGCGCCATCGCTGTCTGAGAACTCCAACAGCACCAGCATCGCCTACGGCAGCGTGGTGGATCCGCGTGACCCGGACGTGCCCGGCTCGCGCCAGAACCCGACCTTCTTCACCGTCGGCAACAATGCACTGAAGCCGGAGCGTACCAAGAGCGTGAACTTCGGCGTGGTGCTGTCGCCGTGGGCCAACACCAACCTGAGCGTGGACTACTACCGCATCCAGCTGGACAACCTGGTCGGCACCAACAACACCCAGACCCTGGTCAACGACAACGTGGCCGGTGCCGTGCAGCGCGACGAGCGCGGCAAGCTGCAGGCGGTCTACAACCGCTACCAGAACCTGAGCGAGCTGAAGACCTCGGGCATCGATGTCGAGCTGCGCCAGCGCATCCCGACCGCAGCGCTGGGTGACTTCACCGTGTCTTCGGCCTACACCCACGTGCGTGACTACCGTCGCCCGACCGTGGTCGGCGGCCCGCTGGTCGACTACGCCGGCAGCAACCTCGGCGCGACCCTGCCCAAGGACAAGGCCACCACCACGCTGGACTGGAAGCATGGCGACTTCAACGCGGCAGTGACCTGGTACTACACCAGCAGCTACCGCCAGGAAGCCAGCACCGCGGCCAAGGCCGTGCAGCAGCGTGTCGGCAGCTACAGCCAGTACGACCTGTACTTGGCCTACACCGGCGTCGACAAGCTCACCGTGTACGCCAAGGTGCAGAACCTGGCCGACAAGACGCCGCCGTACGACGCCTCGTTCCCGGGCATCCGCGCGCCGTACGACTTCAGCCAGTACGACCTGCGCGGCCGCTACTTCACGCTGGGCTTTGACTACCGCTTCTGATCCACCCACCGCGGCCGGCTACCCAAGGGAGCCGGCCGCGCGACTACCTGCCGTTGTGTTCCAGGGGAGCCACCGTGTCCTTGCATCGCCGTGCCGTTCTTCCGTTGCTGATCGCCGCAGTCACTGCACTGTCCTCGCCGCAGCCGGCGCAGGCACAGAGCGCGTACTTCTTCCCGCAGGCCACCGAAGCGGCCGCATTCGATACGTCCATTCCCACACCGGAACAGTTCCTCGGCTATCCGGTCGGCAGCCGTTACACCCGGCATGACCAGCTGGTGGCCTACTTCCAGGAACTGGCGAAACGCTCGGACAAGATCAGCGTGCGCGAGATCGGCCGCAGCTACGAGGGACGCCCGCTGTTGATCGCCACGGTCACTGCGGCGGGCAACCAGGCGCGACTGGAACAGATCCGCCAGCAGCACGCGACCCTGGTCGATCCGGCGCAGCCGCGCAGCGCCGCCGGTGACAGCCCGGTGGTGGTGTGGCTGGGCTACAGCGTGCACGGCAACGAGACCTCCAGTGCCGAAGCCGCGATGCTGACCGCGTACTACCTGGTGGCCAACCAGAGTGCAGAAACCCAGCGCTGGCTGCAGCAGGCCGTGGTGCTGTTCGACCCGGCGCAGAATCCGGACGGCCGTGATCGCGCGGCCAACTGGCACAACGCATGGGCCTCGGACCCGGCTTCGGCCGATCCGGCCGACAAGGAACACGTCGAGCCGTTCCCGCAGGGCCGCACCAACCACTACTTCACCGACCTCAACCGCGATTGGCTTGCGCTGACCCAGCAGGAGTCGCGGCCGAAGGTGGAGGTGTTCCACCAGTGGTACCCGAACGTGCAGATCGACTTCCACGAGATGGGCAAGGACAGCACCTACTACTTCGAGCCGTCGCCGAAGAGCATGCACAGCCCGTTGATCCCGGCGGCATCGTACGAATTCAACAAGACCCTGGCCAAATACCATGCGCAGGCGCTGGATGCGCTGGGTTCGCTGTACTACACCGGGGAAAACTTCGACAACTTCTCGCCGGTCTATGGCTCCACCTATCCAGACTTCCACGGCGCGGTCGGCGTGACCGTCGAGCAGGCCAGTTCACGGGGCCGCGTACAGGAATCGGTGAATGGCGTGTTGACGTTCCCGTTCACCATCCGCAACCAGCTTGCTACCGGGCTCGGCACGGTGCGTGGTGCAGTGACCGAGCGCAGCGGCCTGTTCGACCTGCAGAAGCAGTTCTTCCAGAGCGCACTGAAGCAGGCCGCGCAGCAGCCGGTGAAGAGCTTCGTGTTTGGCGATGCGCGTGATCCGGCACTGACCCGCCGCCTGCTGGAATTGTTGCTGCTGCATCGCATCGAGGTGCGCGCGCTGGATCGTGCGGTCACCGTGGATGGGCAGCACTTCGCGCCGGGCAACGCCTACGTGGTGCCGGTGCAGCAGGCGCAGTTCCGGTTGGTGCATTCGATCTTCGCCGAGACGCCGCCGATCAAGGGCGACGTGTTCTACGGCAGCACCAGCTACGCGATCGCACCGGCCTACGGCGTGGCGTTCGGGGGCAGTCGCAGCCGCATCGACGGTGGCGCCCGCATCGCGGAGCTTCCGCCGATACAGGGCGAGGTGCTTGGCGGCCAGGCCGGGTTTGCCTATGTCATCGACTGGCGCGACTACAACGCGGGCCGGGCGCTGGCGGTGCTGCAGGGCAAGGGCCTGAGTACACGCGCAACCTTCCAGCCGTTCACTGCCGCCACCGCACAGGGCGAGGCGGACTTCGCCGCCGGCAGCATCGTCATTCCGGTGGCCGGGCAGCCGCTGCAGGGCGCGGCGCTGCTGGACGCGGTGCGCGCCGCCGCACGCGCTGCCCGCGTGCAGGTGCATGCGCTGTCCAGTGGGCGCAGCCGCGAGGGCGTTGACCTGGGCAGCGATGGCGTCAAGGCGCTGCGCAAGCCAGCCGTGGCACTGGTGATGGGCGAGGGCGTGGCCGCCACCGAGATTGGCTCGGCCTGGTTCCTGCTTGACCAGCAACTGCAGCTTCCGGCCAGCAAGCTGGATCCGCAGCAGCTGGGCAAAGTGCCGCTGGATCGCTACACCACGATCGTGCTGTCCGGCGGCACCTATACCGGCGTCGATGCCACCGCGGTGGCTGCACTGAAGCGCTGGGTGCAGGCCGGAGGCTCTCTGGTGACCTACGGCAGTGCTTCGAAGTGGGCGATCGAACAGAAGCTGGCCGAGGGCGAGACGCTTGGCAAGGAAGAAGAGGCTGCTGGTGAGAGCCGCCGTGCGTTCGGCGACCAGCGCGATATTGCCGCGATCGAGCGGGTCAGCGGCAACATCCTCAGTGCCGACGTGGACACCAGCCATCCGTTGGCGTTCGGCGTGCCGCGCCGGCAGCTGTCGATCAACAAGGAAAACACGGTGACGTTGCAGCCGAGCGCGAATCCGTTCTCGACCGTGGTGCGCATCGACACGCCGCCGCGGGTGAATGGCTACCTGTCAGAGCGCAACCGCACGCGGGTGGCGGGCAGCGCGTGGCTGCTGGTGTCGGCGCAGGGGCAGGGCAACGTGGTGCTGTTTGCCGATGATCCGGCGCATCGCAAGTACTGGCACGGGACGGATCGACTGCTGATCAACGCGATCTTCTTCGGGAATCTGGTGAATCCGAGTAAAGCACGGGGTTGAGGCGTTTGGCGCCGAGTTGTTGCTGAGTTTGGGAGGCAGGGGGCCTCAGCCAGGACACGCCGTAAACCCATCCATGGGGGCTCGATGGCGCCATCCATGGCGCCAACGGTCCTGGCTGAGGCCCCCTGCCTCCCATGACAGTTTCCTGCGGGCGCGGACGCATCAAACCCAAGGCGGGAGCAATAGCAAAAGCAAAAGCAAAAAGCCGTCGGTTTCGGCTTTTGCCTTTGAATTTGAAATTGAATTTGAATTTGATCTCTCTTCGCCCGGCTACCGGGCGGGAGAAGAAGGCGCAGGCAATGCTTGAAGCGGATGGGCATGGGGGCAGCGCAGAACCGTTGGCGCCATGGATGGCGCCATCGAGCTTACATGGACGTATTTACAGCGTGTTCTGCGCTGCCCCCATGCCCATCCGCCCTCGGTACTGCCACCGCGTGCTCTATCACCCGGTAGCCAGCAAAAAAAAGGACGGCGCCTCAGCGCCGTCCCTCGATAGCCCCCCGCGCAGCGGGAAGCACAACAAACCCTCAGCTGGGATCAGCCGGCGCGACCGCCGCCGTTGCCACCCTGGCCGCGGCCACGGCCGCCACCATTGCCGCCACCACCACGACGCTGGCCCGCGCCCGCACCGGCACGCTGCTGGCCATTGCCACCGCCCTCGCGACGGCCGCCGCCGGACTTCTTCGGGCCGGCATGCGCATGGCGCGGTGCATCACCGTGCGGACGGCGCGCGTGGTTCTTGCGCGGTGCGCGCTCGCCGGTATCGTGCTCGGCCTTGCCCGGTGCACTGTTGCCCCAGCGGATCGGCGTCTGCAGCTCGAAGCCCGGCACATCGCGGATGTCCATGTCGCGGCCCAGCAGGCGCACGATCGCGCGCAGCAGCTTCACTTCATCCTGCGCCACCAGCGAAATCGCCTGGCCGGTGGCACCGTTGCGGCCGGTACGGCCGATGCGGTGCACGTAATCCTCGGCCACCATCGGCAGGTCGAAGTTGATCACCTTCGGCAGCTCGTTGATGTCGATGCCACGCGCGGCGATGTCGGTGGCCACCAGCACGGTCACGCGGCCCGCCTTGAAGTCGCCCAGCGCACGCAGGCGCTGGCCCTGGCTCTTGTTGCCGTGGATCGCCGCGGTCTTGATGCCCGACTTTTCCAGGAACGTGGCCAGCTTGTCGCTGCCATGCTTGGTGCGAGCGAAGACCAGGGTCTGCTCGCGGCTGTCCTGCGCCAGCAGGTGCAGCAGCAGGTCGCGCTTGCGGCCGGCATCGACCGGGTGCACGCGGTGGGTGATGGTTTCGGCCACGGTGTTCTTCGGCGTCACCTGGATCTGTTCCGGGTTGCGCATGAACTCCAGCGCCAGCTGGCGGATGTTGTCCTCGAAGGTGGCCGAGAACAGCAGGGTCTGGCGGTTCTGCTTCGGCAGCTTGGCCAGGATGCGCTTGATCGACGGCAGGAAGCCCATGTCGAGCATGCGGTCGGCTTCGTCCAGCACCAGCAGTTCAATGCCGGACAGGTCGATGCTGCGACGCTCCAGGTGGTCGATCAGGCGGCCCGGGCAGGCCACCAGCAGGTCCACGCCGCGGCGCAGGATGTCCAGCTGGTTGCCCATGCCGACGCCGCCGTAGATGCAGGCGCTGGGGATACGCAGGTACTTGCTGTAGCCGCGCAGGCTGTCATGCACCTGGGTGGCCAGTTCGCGGGTCGGGGCCAGGATCAGCGCGCGCGGCTTGCGCGGGCCGCTGCGCACTTCCTGCGAGGCGGTGCCCAGGTGCTGCAGCAGCGGCAGGCCGAAGGCGGCGGTCTTGCCGGTGCCGGTCTGAGCGCCGGCCAGCAGGTCGCGACCGGCCAGCGCCAGCGGGATCGCCTGCTGCTGGATCGGGGTCGGGTTTTCGTAGCCCTGCTCGGCGAGCGCACGCAGCAGGAAGGGCGCCAGGCCCAGCGATTCAAAAGACATTGAGTTTGCTCCAAGTACAAGAAACGCCTGTCCGACTGGACAGACGGGGGCAGATCAAACTGATCGGCTGACTCGGAGCGTTCCCGTGAACCGCGCTGCGAGAATTGGGTGCAGCCGGCACGAAGCGCAGGCTGGAATGCGTGACGAACGGCGTCGGAGTGGGGGCGGGCGAAGAGGGCGGACCCAGATCGCCGGCGATCCCGGAGGGAAACGGACGGCCGCTGCAGACCCCGCAAGTCTAAACGATGTTTGAGACTTCGCGCAAAAAGGCCTGTTCAGGTAGGGGTTCTGCCTGCAGGGCTGCGCCCTGCACCCGCAGAGGCCAGAGCCATGGCCGGAGCAAGATCAAAAGCCGGGTTCCTGTGGGTTGGCGGGGTGGGTCCGGTGGCAGGGGGCGCCGTAAATACGTCCATGTAGGCTCGGTCGCGGCATCCATGCCGCTCACGCCCCTGCCACCGGACCCACCCCGCCTTGGACAGTTTTCCGCGATCTGTCAGATCTCATTCGATTTGTCTCGATATCTGATGGATTTCGACGATGAATGACGTGGATGTTCGATCCGTCATCGGGAAATTGTCGGGGGTGGGGCGGTGTGGGTGGGCAGGACCGTTGGCGCCATGGATGGCGCCATCGAGCCCCCATGGATGGGTTTACGGCGTGTCCTGCCCACCCACACCACCCCGCCCAACCAGCAGAAAACCAGAGCCGTTTTTGACGTTGAAGTTGCCGTTGCCGTTGCATTGAGCAGGTGCAGGGCTGCAAGCCCTGCCGAACCCCCTCCTGCGGTAGGGTGGGCCGATGCCGCGCTGCAGCTTGGCGCCGCCGCATATTTGATTACACTTGAAACTTGTTTGCCCATGACTCCGGACACCCACCCATGAAGCTTGGTTCTTTGAAGGAAGGCGGCCGCGACGGCACCCTGATCGTCGTCTCGCGTGACCTGCGCCACGGCGTGCGCGCTACCGGCATTGCCGCCACCCTGCAGCAGGCCCTGGAAGACTGGAGCCACATCGCGCCGCGCCTGAACGCCCTGTATGAATCGCTCAACGCCGGCGATGCCGACGGCGTGTTCGACCTCGACCCGCAGGCGCTGGCCGCGCCGATGCCGCGCGCCTATGAGTTCGTCGACGGCAGCGCCTACCTTCCGCACGTCGAGCGCGTGCGCCGTGCCCGTGGCGCCGAGGTGCCGGAGAGCTTCTACACCGATCCGCTGATGTACCAGGCCACCAGCGCAGGCTTCTACGGCCCGCGTGACGCGGTCAAGGTGGTCAGCGAGGACTACGGCATCGACCTGGAAGCGGAGATCGTGGTCATCACCGACGACGTGCCGATGGCGGCAACGCCGGAACAGGCGGCGGGCCATATCCAGCTGGTCGGTCTGGTCAACGACGTCTCGCTGCGCAACCTGATTCCGGGCGAACTGGCCAAGGGCTTTGGCTTCCTGCAGTCCAAGCCGCGCTCGGCGCTCTCGCCGGTGTTTGTCACCCCCGATGAGCTGGGCGCCGCCTGGCAGGACAGCAAGGTGCACCTGCCGCTGCTGACCCATATCAACGGGACGTGGTTCGGCGCGCCGGAAGCGGGCGTGGACATGCAGTTCAACTTCGCCCAGCTGGTCGCGCATGCGGCCAAGACCCGTCCGCTCGGCGCCGGCACCATCGTCGGCTCGGGCACCATCGCCAACGAGGACACCAGCAAGGGCGCCTCGTGCTTCGCAGAGCAGCGCGTGGTCGAGACCCTGCGCGACGGCAAGCCGAGCACGCCGTTCATGTCCTTTGGTGACGTGGTCCGTATCGAGATGCTCGATGCCGCCGGCAACAGCATCTTCGGTGCGATCGAGCAGCGCATCGAGCAGGCGGCCAAGCCCTGAGCATGGAGGCGGCAATGGAGATCCCGGTCGACGACGGCATCGTGCTGTACACCTACTGGCGATCCAGCGCCGCCTACCGCGTGCGCATCGCGCTCGAGCTGAAGGGCCTGGCCTGGGACGCACGGCCGGTGCACCTGGTGCGCGAGGGCGGCGAGCAGCACCTCGACGCCTATCGCGCGCTGAATCCGCAGCAGCTGGTGCCCACCCTGCTGCATGACGGGCACACGCTGACCCAGTCGTTGGCGATCGTCGAGTATCTGGACGAGCGTTTCCCGCAGGTGCCGCTGCTGCCGGCCGACGCCGCCGGCCGCGCGCGGGTGCGTGCGCTGGCCCAGCTGGTGGCCTGCGATATCCATCCGATCAACAACCTGCGGGTGATGCAGTACCTGGAGCGCAACCTGCAGCTGCCGGCCGATGCCCGCACGCAGTGGACCCTGCACTGGATCGCTGAAGGCCTGGCTGCCATGGAAGCGATGCTGGCCAGCAGTCGCGACACCGGCACCTTCTGCCACGGCGACCGCCCGGGCCTGGCCGACCTCTGCCTGCTGCCGCAGCTGTACAACGCCCACCGCTTCGGCCTGGACCTGACGCCGTACCCGACCCTGCTCCGTATCGAAGCGGCCTGCCAGGCGCTGGACGCCTTCGACCGCGCCCGCCCGCAAAACCAGCCCGACGCCGCCTGAAAGAAAAAAAGGGGACGGAGGGGATTAAGTCGTTTGTGGCACAAACGACTTAATCCCCTCCGTCCCCTTTCTGCAGCAGCTGGGCCAGGTCATCGCGGAACAGGCGATAGGCCTTCTCGCGGCGTACGACATCGCCCTGCCGCAGCACCCACGCCGGGTGCACGGTGGCGTAGCCGCGGGTGCCGTCCTCCAGTGTGTGCCAGCGTCCACGGTCGCGCGACAGATTGAAGTCACGGCCAAATACCGAGGCTGCCGCGGTTGCGCCCAGGCAGACGATGACCTGCGGCCGCACCCGCGCGATCTCGCCCATCAGCCACGGCCGGCAGGCCTGGATGTGGCGGCTTTCCGGACGCTTGTGCAGCCGGGTCCTGCCGCGGCGCTCATGGTGGAAGTGCTTCACCGCGTTGGTCAGGTACAGCGCGGCGCGGTCGATACCCAGCTCGGCCAGTGCGCGGTCCAGCAGTTGCCCGGCCGGGCCGGCGAAGGGCTGGCCACGCAGATCCTCGGTATCGCCAGGCTGTTCCCCCACCAGCATCACGCCGGCATCGGCCGGCCCCTGGCCGAACACCGTCTGCGTCGCGGTCTCCCACAGTGGGCACTGGCGGCAGGCGCTGGCCTGTTGCCGCAGAGTCTGCAGGCTGCGGGTATCGGTAGCCGATGTCGCCACCTCTTCACGCATGGGAATCCTGCGCTGCGGCGCCTGTGCGGGACGATCATGCATTTCCTGCACGCGATCGCCTGCATCGCGCACCAGGCGCGGCAGCAACTGCGCCTCCGGCAGATGCCGCCAGTACTTCGCCGGCATCTCCTGCATCATCATCCGCGTATTGAGCCGGGCCGGATTGAAGATGCTGGCGTAGTAGGTCTGCCACAGGGCCTCCCGCGCATCCTCGGCCGGAGCGTCCTCACGCCGTGCCCCTGGGCCAAAGGCAAGCGCCTGCCCATCCCACGCGACGCTGCGCGAGGGTGTCAGGATGGCCCAGCGCATGCCGGTGAAGCGACGCGCGAAGAACGGTGCCACCCGATCGACGATGTGGTGCTGGGGTTCGAACCACGCGATGAACGCCTCGGGCTGGCCCGGAACCTCGCGAAAGCGCACGAATGCCTTCATCTTGTGCGTGTCACGGCGGACGGCCTGGGCCAGTGCCATCGCACGCAGCACATCGGCATCGGCGGGGTTGGTCAGCACCGCACGTTCGCCATGGGTGATCCGCCATAGCAGCCGATACAGCAGTGACAGGCGCTGCGGCTCGCGATGGCACAGGCAGGTGGCGGCCAGGTCGAGGAATTCGCGCGGGACGTTGGGAGCGGTTGCACCTGCCGGCGCCGCTGCCTGCTGCACCAGCGGCGCATCCAGCAGCGACGCTTCGCTGCCTTCGAGCCAGTCCAGCTGCTCGGGCGGCACGCCGCGCAGCAACGCATCACGCGCGCCGTCGCGCCAGGCCTGCAGTGACCAGGCCGGGTCCACCCGCTGCGACCAGCGCTGCGCGTCAGGCTGCCGGCGGTGCATCGAACAGCGATCCCTGGCGCGGAGGTGGGGCCAGCTGCGCACGCAGCGCGGCCGGATCATCCAGCGCCTTGCGCGGGTGATGGTCGGCCAGCAGCACGAACGGCAGCAGCTTGCTCATCGGCGCCTTCAGGCGGGCGATGTCGGCTACGCGCAGGCGCCCATGACGGCGCGCCATCAGCACGCGCTTTGCATTGCGCACCCCCAGGCCGGGCACCCGCAGCAGCATTTCCTTCGGGGCACGGTTCAGATCGACCGGAAAGCGTTCGGGATGGCGGATCGCCCAGGCCATCTTCGGATCGATATCCAGATCGAGCATCCCGCCTTGCGTGGTGTCGGTGATCTCGTCCACGCCATAGCCATAGAAGCGCAACAGCCAGTCGGCCTGGTACAGCCGGTGCTCGCGCTGTAGCGGCGGGGGTTGCAGGGGCAGTTGCCGGCTGGCATCGGGAATCGGGCTGAACGCGGAGTAGTAGACCCGGCGCATGCGGTAGTTGCCGTACAGGCTGTCGGCGCTGGTCAGGATCTGCTGGTCACTGGCGCCATCGGCACCCACGATCATCTGTGTGCTCTGGCCTGCCGGTGCGAAACGCGGCTGCTTCGGCCGCGCGCTGCGGGTGACTGCCGGTGCCAGCACGGCCGGTGCCTTGCGCGCCTCCCTGGCTTCCTCGATCCGCCAGCGCAGCTCGCCCATCGCGCCACGGATCGAGTGCACGGTCTTCTCCGGCGCCAGTGCACTCAGGCCGGCCTCGGTGGGCAGCTCCACGTTGATGGACAGGCGGTCGGCGTGGCGCCCGGCACTGGCCAGCAGCTCGGGCGAGGCTTCGGGAATGGTCTTGAGGTGGATGTAGCCGGCGAATCGATGTTCCTCGCGCAGGCGCCGCGCCACCTCCACCATCTGTTCCATCGTGTAATCGGCATTGCGGATGATGCCGCTGGAGAGGAACAGCCCTTCGATGTAGTTGCGCTTGTAGAAATCCAGGGTGAGCGTGACCACCTCGTCCACGCTGAAACGCGCGCGGGCCACGTTGCTGGAAACGCGGTTCACGCAATAGGCACAGTCGTAGACGCAGAAGTTGGTCAGCAGGATCTTCAGCAGCGATACGCAGCGGCCATCCGGCGTATAGCTGTGGCAGATGCCCATGCCTTCGGTGCTGCCGATGCCGCCGCTGGCACGCGAATCACGCTTCCCCGAGCCGCTGGAGGCGCAGGACGCATCGTATTTGGCGGCATCGGCGAGGATGGCCAGCTTGCGGATGGTTTCCATTGAGGAAACCTACGGACGGGAGGTCTCATCGGATGAGACACCTCCTGAACCCTTCAGAAAAAGGGGACGGAGGGAATCAAGTCGTAAGTGCATTTACGACTTGATTCCCTCCGTCCCCTTTTTCTAGAAGCCGTGGGTGATGCTGGGTGCGCCGGCCGAGAAATCCGCGTACGGGTCGTGTTCGCCGCTGCTGCCTTCGGACAGGCGGAACTTCAGCGCAAGGCCATCGCGTGAGTCGGCCGCGCGCAGCGCCTCCTCCTGATCGATGACGCCGGCCTTGGCCAGCCGGAACAGGCACTGGTCGAAGCTCTCCATACCTTCTTCCAGCGAGCCTTCCATCGCCGCCTTGATCTCGTGCACCTGGCCGCGACGCAGCAGGTCGCGGATCATCGGCGTGTTGATCAGCACCTCGGTGGCCGGCAGGCGGCGACCCTCCTTGTTCTTCACCAGGCGCTGGCTGATCACCGCACGCAGGTTCAGCGCCAGGTTCATCAGCACGTTCTTGTGCGCGCTTTCCGGGAAGAAGTTGAGGATGCGCTCGATGGTCTGGTCGGCGTTGTTGGAGTGCAGGGTGGCCAGGCACAGGTGGCCGGTTTCGGCGAAGGCGATCGCCGCCTCCATCGTTTCCGCGTCCAGGATCTCGCCGATCAGGATCACGTCCGGGGCTTCACGCATCGCGTTCTTCAGCGCGTTGTGGAAAGCATGGGTGTCCAGCCCGACCTCGCGCTGGTTGACGATCGACATCTTGTGCTTGTGCAGGTACTCGATCGGGTCCTCGATGGTGAGGATATGCCCGGTGGTGGTGCTGTTGCGGTGGTCGATCATCGACGCCAGCGAGGTGGACTTGCCCGAGCCGGTGGACCCCACCACCAGCACCAGCCCGCGCGGGGTCATGATGACGTCCTTCAGCACCTGCGGCAGGTTCAGCTCCTCGATGCTCGGGATGCGGCTGCGGATGGCGCGGATGACCATGCCGACCTCGCCCCGCTGCTTGAACACGTTGACGCGGAAGCGCCCGGCATCGGGCAGGGCGATGGCCATGTTGAGCTCCAGCTCGCGCTCGAACTGCGGCACCTGGCCTTCATCCATCAGCGAGTAGGCGATCTTCTTGACCATGCCCGGCGGCAGGCCGGTATTGCCCAGCGGATAGAGCTTCCCCTCGATCTTGATGTAGACCGGTGCCCCGGTGGTCAGAAACATGTCCGAAGCGTTCTTTTCGGTCATCAGCTTCAGGAAGTAGCCGATATCCATTGCGAATTTTCCCCAACGAAACGGCCGACGCCCGTTGCCAGCACGGTGTCGGCTTGACGACAATGGCCGTGAACCGACAACCGGTACGGCCTCCCCAATGAAACGACTTAGCTTCGCACGAATGCGCCATGGCCTGTATGTGATGGCGTTTGCATTCGCACTGTCTGCCCCCGCCTGGGCGCAGGACGCCGCGCTGGAACTGGCGCAGGCCCGGCAGGCGGTGGACAAGGCCACCCAGGCCGATGCCGACCAGTACGCCCCGGACCTGATCGGGCTGGCCCGCCAGGGGCTGGAGCAGGCCCAGCGCGCCGCCGGCGACCGCCGCGAGCGCAAGAACGCCCCGGCGATGGCCCTGCGTGCCGCCGCCGACGCCGACCTGGCCCGCGTCCGCAGCGAGGAAGCCACCGTCACCGCACAGCTGCAGCTGCGCCGCAACGAGGTCAACCAGCTGCAACGCCAGCTGTCGACCGGGGAGGACCGCCGGTGAAGCCGATGACTGCCGCAAGCCTGGCCGCGCTGCTGGCGCTGCCGACCCTGGCCGTGGCCGCCGACAACCCGATGGTGGCGCAGCTGAGCCAGCGCCTGATGGCCATCCAGGCCAACCCCGACACCGCTGAGCTGGGCGCGTTCGAGCGCATGCAGGCCCAGCAGGCGATCGCCACCCTGGACAAGGCCAAGCGCCGCGACCAGGAACTGGCCACCTATCTGGCCGAGCGCCGGGTGGAGATCGCCGAGACTGCCGTGCGTACCGCGATGGCCGCGCGTGAGGTCGACCGCCTGGAACGTACCCGCAGCGATCTGCTGATCGAGGCCAGCCGCCGCGATGCGGCCCGCGCCCGCCAGGAAGCCGAGCAGCTGCGCATGCAGGCGCAGATGCAGGCCGAGGAGGCCGAGCGCCTGCGCCAGGCGGCCGAGGCCGAGACCCTGGCCCGCCAGGATGCCGAGAATGCGTTGACCAGCGTGGCCGGCAAGCAGCAGCAGCGCCTCAGCGCCGCCCAGCAGAACGCCGCCAAGCTGGCCCGCGAGGAAGCCGAGCTGGTGTCCGGGCAGAAGCTGCCGGGCTCGAAGTTCGATGGCCGCGGCGAAGTCTTCATCTTCAATGGTGATGCATTCGCGGCAGGTGCCTCCAGCCTGTCCGGCGACGCCCGCAACCAGGCCAAGGCACTGGCCGAGTACCTGAACATCGGCAAGAAGGGCCGCCTGCGCATCGAGGCCTACGACAGCGCCAATGGCGTGGGCCAGAAGCGGGCCGAAGCACTGCGTGACGCCCTGGTCGCGGCCGGGGTCGCCAGCAACCGGATCCAGGTCAGCGGCAAGAAGGCGGCCTCCACCCGGGCGCGCTCGGCCGAGGTCATCATCGCCCCGTAATTGATTGATATTGTTTGTTTTTCGTTGCGATGAGCATTCAGCCTGAACCCCGCCCCGGCGGGGTTCGGTCTTTTTGACGCAGGGGCTTGAACCCCGCCCGGAGCAGGCGTAGGGTCAATCGTCCGGGACGCAATGCCGCGGACCGGACGATGGGAGGGCCGGGCCGATGCAAGCAGGGCGCGAACCGCAGCAGATCGACGTGCGCAGGCCAGTGCCGCAGGTCGTTGCAGGCGTCCAGGTGGCCATCGACCGGCACTCCTCCATGAACAACGCCCCGTGCCTTGCGGCCGGGGCGTTCGTGTATCTGTCGAAGGAGGTCCATCATGTTTGAAGATCAGCCCCAGAGCGAGATCGACGCACGTCGCGCGCGTGATCCGGAGTTCAGGGCACTCCATGACCAGCACCGCAAGTTGAACAAGAAGTGCATGGACGCGGAGTTGGGTGTACTCCCGATCGATGATGTCACCCTGGGTCGCATGAAGCGCGAGAAGCTGCTGGCCAAGCAACGACTTCTGCGAATGTACGAAACACCGCTCCCGATGACGTCCCCCACGCTTTGACGCACCCCGTCGCGCCCGGAACGGCGTGACCCCGGCCAGTGATGGCCCCGCCGGGCGCTCCTGCCCCGGCATCGCGGCACCGTCGATGAGGCGGCCGCGCCAAGGCACCACAGGCGGTGGTGCCTTGGCCTGCAGGCACAACTCACCGATGCGGGCGGTACCGGTCTCCTCGTCGATCCGGGGCCGCCCGCATCTCTTTCAGGGCGGGCGTCCGGGTAGGTCGATTCCGACCTGACATTCAACGCCATCCGGCGGATAATCATCGGTCCTGCCCCGTGCGGCGCGAACCGACAGCCCCCGAATGCCCATCCATTCTTCCGTCCTCGAACTCATCGGCCAGACCCCGATCGTCAAGGCCCAGCGCCTGGACACCGGCGTCTGCGAGCTCTATCTGAAGCTCGAGAGCGCCAACCCGGGCGGATCGATCAAGGATCGCATCGGCCTGTCGATGATCGAGGCGGCGGAACAGCGGGGAGATCTGAAGCCGGGCGCGACCCTGGTCGAGGGCACCGCCGGCAACACCGGCCTGGGCCTGGCGCTGGTCGCCCAGCAGAAGGGCTATAAGCTGATCCTGGTCGTTCCCGACAAGATGAGCCGCGAGAAGATCTTCAACCTGAAGGCGATGGGTGCCGAAGTGCGCCTGACCCGCTCGGACGTGGCCAAGGGCCACCCCGAGTACTACCAGGATCTGGCCAAGACCATCGCCGAGCAGACCCCGGGCGCCTATTTCATCAACCAGTTCGGCAACCCGGACAACCCGGCCGCGCACGAGTTCGGCACCGGCCCGGAGATCCTCGAGCAGATGGGCGGCGATCTGGACGCCATCGTGTTCGGCTGCGGCAGCTCCGGCACCATGACCGGCCTGTCGCGCGCGTTCGCCAAACTGTCGCCGAAGACCGAACTGGTGCTGGCCGATCCGGTCGGCTCGATCCTGGCCGAGTACATCAATGAGGGCAACCTCAACGACAAGTCGGGCAGCTGGCTGGTGGAAGGCATCGGCGAGGATTTCCTGCCGTCGATTTCCGACTTCAGCCGTGTCACCAAGGCCTATGCCATCAGCGACGCCGAGAGCTTCCACACCGCGCGTGAGCTGCTGGGCAAGGAAGGCATCCTGGGTGGCTCGTCCACCGGCACCCTGCTGGCCGCCGGCCTGAAGTACTGCCGCGAGCAGAGCACGCCGAAGAAGGTGCTGGTGCTGGTGCCGGACACCGGCAACAAGTACCTGTCGAAGATGTACAACGACTACTGGATGCTGGACAACGGCTTCCTGCAGCGCCCGCAGCACGGCGACCTGCGTGACCTGATCCTGCGCCCGTACGGCCAGCGCGACACCGTGGTGATCGGCCCGAACGACCTGCTGACCACCGCCTACCAGCGCATGAAGCTGTACGACGTCTCTCAGCTGCCGGTGATGGACGGCGACCAGCTGGTCGGCATCGTCGACGAAAGCGACGTGCTGCTGCACGTCTATGGCGATGAAGCGCGCTTCCGCGACACCGTCGCCACCGCGATGGTCAGCAAGCTGGACCGGCTGGACGTGAAGTCGCCGATCGAGGCCCTGCTGCCGGTGTTCGACCGTGGCCAGGTGGCGATCGTGATGGACGGCAACAGCTTCCTGGGCCTGATCACCCGCATCGATCTGCTGAACTATCTGCGCCGTCGCGTGCAGTAAGCCGAAGATTCCTGCAGATCGTCACAGATCGCCACTGAATTCCGGTTTATCTGCGTCAAAGGTCGTTAAGGCCTCGCTGATAGACTCCCGATCCTTTGACGGCGCCGCAGGTCGGCGCCATTCAGGAAACGACATGTCCCACTCCTCTTCGCCCGACCGTGCGCTGGCCCTGGCTACCCTGGCCATCCACGGCGGCCAGTCGCCGGACCCGAGCACCGGCGCGGTAATGCCGCCGATCTACGCCACCTCGACCTATGCCCAGTCCAGCCCGGGCGAGCACCAGGGTTTCGAGTACTCGCGTACCCACAACCCGACCCGCTTCGCCTACGAGCGCTGCGTGGCATCGCTGGAAGGCGGCACCCGCGGCTTCGCCTTCGCCTCGGGCATGGCGGCCAGCTCTACCGTGATCGAACTGCTGGATGCCGGCAGCCACGTGGTGGCGATGGATGACATCTATGGGGGCAGCTTCCGTCTGTTCGAGCGTGTGCGTCGGCGCACCGCCGGGCTGGATTTCAGCTTCGTCGACCTGACCGACCTGGATGCGTTCGAGGCATCGATCACGTCGAAGACGAAGATGGTCTGGATCGAGACCCCGACCAACCCGATGCTGAAGATCGTCGACATCGCCGCGGTCGTCGCCATCGCCAAGCGCCATGGCCTGATCGTGGTGGTCGACAACACCTTTGCTTCGCCGATGCTGCAGCGCCCGCTGGACCTGGGTGCCGACCTGGTCCTGCATTCGGCCACCAAGTACCTCAACGGCCACTCGGACATGGTCGGTGGCATGGTGGTGGTGGGTGACAACGCCGAGCTGGCCGAGCAGATGGCCTTCCTGCAGAACTCGGTGGGGGGCGTGCAGGGTCCGTTCGACAGCTTCCTGGCCCTGCGTGGCCTGAAGACCCTGCCGCTGCGCATGAAGGCGCACTGCGCCAACGCGATGGCGCTGGCACAGTGGCTGGAGAAGCACCCGGCGGTGGAGAAGGTGATCTATCCGGGCCTGCCGTCGCATCCGCAGCACGAACTCGCCGGCAAGCAGATGGCCGGCTATGGCGGCATCGTCTCGATCGTGCTCAAGGGCGGTTTCGAGGCGGCCAAGCGCTTTTGCGAGAAGACCGAGCTGTTCACCCTGGCCGAGTCGCTGGGCGGCGTGGAGAGCCTGGTCAACCACCCGGCGGTGATGACCCATGCCTCGATTCCGGTGGCGCGCCGCGAACAGCTGGGCATCAGTGATGCGCTGGTGCGGTTGAGCGTCGGTGTGGAGGACCTGGGGGACCTGCAGGTGGACCTGGAAAACGCATTGGATGCGGCTGCCCTCCGCGGTGCCTGACATGAGCCAGCCGACATACAGGATTCCCGCCGGCTACCGGTTGGTGCAGTGGGTGATCCGCCAGCAGTGGTTGAGAGCCGTGTACAGGCATGTGCCGTCCCGTCTGCGCGACAAGGTGGCTGGGCATCTGCTGGCCACGTCCAAGGAGGAGCACCATCATCGCTTCGAGGGCGAGGCGCGCTGGGCCGAGAGGCGGCACGCCGTGCCCGATGCGCCAGTGCATTTCTTCGGCGGGATGGACCCGGCGTGGAGCCGCCACGGCTGCAACATCTTCGCGTATCTGCGTGGGCAGTTCGGCCTGGCCGAGTGCGCGCGTCTGTATGCCCGCGCGCTGCTGGGCGCGCGTTATCCGGCTGCGCTTGTGGATGTCGACATCAATCTGCCGCATGGCTGGAACGACCACAGCCTTGACGAGTACATCGGAAACGATGCGCCGCATCGTGTCCATCTGATCTTCGTCAATCCCGACTTCCTTGATGCCGCGATCGAACAGATCGGCAGGGCACGACTGCAGGGTGGCTACATCATCGCCTGCTGGTTCTGGGAGCTGGAGCAGGTTCCTGATTCCTGGCTGCCTGCCATCAATCAGGTTGATGAGATCCTGGTCTCTTCACGTTACGTGGGTGACGCATTCGCCCGTGTCACCAGCAAGCCCATCCTGTGCGTTCCGCTGCCGCTGAGCGAAGTGGGAGACAGTGGACTGCAGCGACAGGACTTCGGAATCGCCGAGAAGGACTTCGTCTTCCTCACCTCGTTCGACTTCAACTCGTTCGTGCACCGCAAGAATCCCTTCGCGACCGTGCGGGCCTTCCAGCAGGCCTTCCCGCGTGATCGGCGTGGCGTGCAGCTGATCATCAAGACCAGCAACGGCTATCGCCGTCCTGAGCGGCTCCAGCTCCTTCTGGAGGCCGTCAAGGATGATCCGCGGATCGTTGTGCGCGACCACGTGCTCGATCGTGCCGATGTGCAGGCGCTCCAGCGCTGTGCTGATGTGTATGTGTCGCTGCACCATGCCGAGGGGTTCGGCCTGGGGCTGGCCGAGTGCATGGCGCAGGGCAAACCGGTGATCGGTACCGGCTGGTCGGGCAACATGGAGTTCATGGATGCCGGGAACAGTGCACTTGTCGGCTACACGCTGGTGCCGGTGCTGGAAGGCGAGTACGCGCACCACGAAGGACAGCGCTGGGCTGCCGCGGACGTGGAGGAGGCGGCGCACTGGATGCGCCGGCTGGCCGACGAGCCGGGGCTGGCCCAGGCGATGGGCGAACGTGCCCGCCAATCGGTGCTGCAGACCCTTTCTCCCGAGCGTGCAGCAGCTGCGCTGATCAACCGTATTGAACAGATCCATCAGCAGCGCGGATTGACCTCCGCTGCGCTGCCCATGCAGGAAGTACAGGACTGATGCACAGCTACTCGTCAACCTTCAAAGATCTCCTTGATGGCATCAGGGGGGCCAAAGTTCCGCTCTACATCGCCAAGGGTGATATCACCGCGCGCTACCGTCGCAGCGTGCTCGGGCCGTTCTGGCAGTCGCTGGCCACCGCGCTGGGCGTGGTTGGCCTTGGCCTGTTGTGGAGCCAGCTCCTCAAGATAGACAAGCAGACGTTCATTCCGACGCTGACGGCGGGCCTGATCATCTGGCAGATGCTGTCGGGCATCCTGATCGAAAGCTGTGGCCTGTTCGTGCGGCAGGCGTCGATCATCCGCAACGTGGTGATGCCCTTGTCCGTGCACCCGTTGAGCGTTGTGATCCGCTATCTGGTCAACTTCGCCCACAGCCTGCTGGTGTTCGTGATCGTAGCGATCGTGATGAAGGTTGATGTCGGCTGGAACACGCTGCTGTTCATCCCGAACCTGGCCCTGGTCGTGGTCAACCTGCTGTGGCTCTCGTTCGTGTTCGGCGTGGCCGGCGCACGCTATCGTGATCTTGAATACGGCGTGGCTTCGATCATGCCGATGCTGTTCCTGGTCAGTCCGGTCATGTATCGCCTGGAATACCTGCCGTTCTCGTCGGTGATCCTCGAGTTCAACCCGTTCACCTACCTGATCGAGGCGTTGCGTGCCCCGATGCTGGGCCATGTCGCCAGCCTGCAGACCTACGCCGTACTCGCCGTCATGGCGATCGTCGGCTGGCTTCTGGCCTTCTGGATGCTGCACAAGGCCAAGCTTCGCCTGCCTTTCTGGATCTGATCATGACCGCCAAGCTCAATTTCGAGAACGTTACCCTCCGTTATCCCATCTACAACTCGCACAGCCTTTCACTGCGCCGGAACCTGGTGGGCATCGCCACCGGCGGCAAGTTGATGGCCGCTTCGGGCCAGGTCACCCAGGTCACGGCGCTGGACAATATTTCCTTCAGCCTGAAGCAGGGGGATGCGGTAGGCATTGTTGGCCACAATGGCGCGGGCAAGAGCACGCTGCTGCGCGCCATGGCCGGCATCTACACTCCGTTGGAGGGGCGCGTCGAGCGGGTCGGGCGGATTGCCACGATGCTGGAAGTTGGCGCGGGCATGGATCCGGAACTGTCCGGCTACGAGAACATCCGTCGCATGGGGATGATGCTGGGACTGTCCTTGAAGGAGGTCAACGAGCGGATCCCCGAGATCGAGGAGTTCACCGACCTCGGCGATTTCCTGCAGCTGGCCGTGCGCACCTATTCTGCGGGCATGGCCATGCGGCTGATGTTCGCGGTGGCCACCTGCACGACGCCCGATATCCTGCTGGTCGATGAGGTGTTTGACGTCGGTGACGAGGCGTTCAAGGATCGCGCCGCCAAGCGCATGCACGATTTCATCAAGTCGTCGCAGATCTTCTGCCTGGCTTCCCACTCGATGGACACCATCGCCAAGTACTGCAATCGTGCGTTCGTGCTCAACCACGGGACCTTGCGCGAAATCCCGATTTCACAGCTCACGTCGGAAGGATATGGCATTGAAAATCAAGCTGGGTAATGCTGTAAGCAGTGCTGCCGACAAGGCCGCGCAGTCGCGCGCGAGCGACGGTTTCCTGGCCCCGGGGGAGGAGCTGGTACTGAGCAGTTCCTCCTACGCGAGCATGGACGCGATCACGATGCGTGGTTTTGCCCTGCCCGAATCTGATGGAATCTGGTCCAGCGGGGCGATCAACACAATTGATGTGCGCCTGCGCGGAGTCGACGCCAGCCGCCGCTATCGAGTGATGATCAATGCCATCGCCTTCGAGGGCAGCGGGCATCGCGCGCTGGTCTCGATGCGAGTCAACGACGGGCCCGCCCACCAGGTATTGGCCAACAGCGTCGGCTGGTCCTCGATCGTGGCCGACTGGGAAGTGCAGGTTGTAGGCAAGATCCCGATGGTCCGTATCGAGTTCCAGGTCGCCAATCCGATGTCGCCTACCGCAATAGGCCTGGGCGACGACAACCGCCTGCTGGGATTCAAGGTGCGCTCGCTGCAGTTGCTTGATCTGGGCCCGGCCAGCACGGCGGTCGCAGCAACGCCTGTGGTCGTGGAGACAGTTGAAGTTGCCGACGTGCCGCAGGATGCCAATGCGGGTGTCGTCGGGGTCTTCGCCCAGTCACCGACCGAGACCATCCGTGCACTTGCCAAGCGCGGCCCTATTCTGCGCATGCTGTTGCTGGACAAGAATCCCGTGGTTCGCGTGGTGCGCTGGATGCGCCGGGTCAGCCGCAACATGGAGGAGATGCGTCGCCAGCTGGACCTGATCCGAATCGATTCGGCGCGTCAGACGCGTGAGCTTGGCGAACGCGTGGACAACATCGAGATCGACGCCCGTGTGCAGGAGCGCGAACGTCGTCGTGCCGGTTCCAACGTTGATGCGATCATCGAGCAGCTGGAGCTGAATCATGCTCGTCTGCTGGCCATCGAGGAGTCGGCGCAGGAGGTCGGTCGCATGCATGAGCAGCGCCGCGACGAGCACGCTGACAGTCTGGAAAGCATTCTCGCTACCACCGATGGCCTCGGTCGCGACGTGGCGGCGGTGCTGGACACGCTCAATACCACCCTGTCCGAGTCGATGCGGATGCTGCGTGAATTCGAGAGCGTCGACAACAAGCTGGCGGGAATGGATCGCGCCCTGCGACTGGTGCAGATCCAGGGAGAAGAACATGCGCGGCATGCGATTTCCGGCATCCGCGAGCTGCGTGAGCAGCTGCACCTGTCCCTGCAGCAGCAGCAGGTCCGCTCGGAAGAGGCACAGGCCGGCATTGAGTCGAGTCTGCAGGGCATGATCGAGCGGCAGTGGTCGGAGTCAGATGAGCTGCGTCAGCACATGCAGTCCACCTTGCAGCTGCTGGAGAAAAGGCACCAGGTTGAGCGCGAGGAGCTGAAGCAGCAGGTTCAGGAAATCCTGAGCGAAGGCGCGCGCTCGCTTGACGTGCGCAACAATGTCGATGCCGAGGTGTTGCGTCACCACGTGCTGCGCCTGCATGAGCGCCTGGATCATCTGTCGGTGGTCAAGCCGGGTGCGGGGGGCTCGATCGTGGTCGCCGACCGTGCAGTGTCGGAGCAGGCACTGCAATTGATCGCCCTGCTGCATCAGAAGCTGGACAACAGTGCGCTCGAGACCGGCCAGGTACTCGAGCTGCTGGTCGCCATCAGGGATCGGGTTGAGGCCCAGAGGCTGACGCTGTCCAGTGCCGCCGGCCGTTGGGCCGGGGCTGCCCAGCGACGCGTGCTGCGCCGCCATGATGGCTGGTTGATAAACGTCGAGTTCGGCACGTTCTCCTGCAGCGAGAGTGACGACCTGCTGGCGATGTACCTGCTGGAAAGTGGTGACGTCGAGCGCGGTCTGCGGCTGTTCCTGCAGCATGCGCTGAAGCCGGGTGATGTGTTCCTTGATGCCGGTGCCAACATCGGCCTGCATACGGTGGCCGCCGCCCACGTGGTGGGGCCGTCAGGCAGGGTCTACGCCGCCGAGGCGATGCCGCGAACCCTGCAGCACCTGCGTGCCTCGCTGAGGCTGAGTGCGGTTGAGGACCGTGTTGAAGTGCTGCCGGTGGCGTTGGGGTCCTGCGACGAGGATGGGCGTGAGTTCCATATCGGCGCGGTGGCTGGGCACAGCTCTCTGTATCCGATCGACACAGAGGTTGAAGTGCTGCGGGTCGACGTGAGGACGGTGGACGGATTGCTCGGCGGCACCCGGGTGGCACTGGCCAAGATCGACGTCGAGGGTGCCGAACTTGAGGTACTGGCGGGCATGCGTGGACTGCTGGCCGCCAACCCCGACATGGGCGTGATAGCCGAGTACGCCGTCTCGCACCTGGCGCGTGTTGGGACCAGCGAGGCGGAATGGGAGGCGTTCCGTGCCGAGCACGCCTTCGATCTTTACCGGATCGACGATCTGACTGGCGCTTGCGTGCCGCTGGCCGGCTTCTCGGCGCTGCGCGAGCATGCAAGCTCGAACGTCCTGCTGTGCCAGCCGGGGAGCTTGCTGCCCGGCGCTGTTGCTGCTGGAGGCGCTGAATGAGCAGGGTCGCCGTTGTCGGCGCAGGTGGGCACGCCAAGGTGATCATCGATCTGCTGCGTGGCGGTGGTCACGAGGTGGTTGCCTGCCTGGACGCGGGGCGCGTTGGCCAGGTCGTCAATGGCGTCCCGGTCCTGGGGGATGAGCGCGTGCAGTTGCCGCTCCTCAAGGATCAGGGTGTGGATGCGGTCTTCGTCGCCCTGGGGGACAACCGGCTGCGCCGGAAGGTAGCGGCGGCGGTCACCGCAGCCGGCCTGGAAATGATCCCCGCCGTCGGCCGCTCTGCGGTGATCTCTCCCAGTGCCCGCATCGGCCAGGGTTGCGCCATCATGGAAGGGGCAATACTGAATGCGGATGTCGTAGTTCACGATTTTGCTATAATTAATACAAATGCGTCCGTCGACCACGATTGCGTGGTTGGCGCATTCGCCCATATCGCCCCAGGCAGTACCCTCGCCGGTGGCGTGGAGGTGGGTGCCAGCGTGTTTCTCGGAGCGGGTACTCGAGTGATTCCGGGGATCAAGATCGCGGATGGCGCCACTGTCGGCGCTGGCGGCGTCGTGGTCAGGGATATCGACTCAACCGGAACGTGGGTTGGCGTGCCGGCACGGCAAATCAAGATAAAGGACTGATCAATGTTGGCCTCAAAGCGGATTCCGGTAGCAGTTCCCAGCCTGTCGGGCAACGAAAAGAAGTATGTGGGACAGTGCCTAGATTCAACGTGGATCTCTTCGGCCGGCGAATTCATTGGTCGTTTCGAGCAGAGCTTTGCTGACTTCTGCGGCGTTCGCCATGCGGTAGCGATCAACAACGGCACCACCGCCATTCATCTCGCGCTGGTGGCGTTGGGTATCGGCGAAGGCGACGAAGTGCTGATCCCGACCCTGACCTACATCGCCACGGCCAATGCGGTTGCCTACTGCAACGCCAAGCCGATCCTGGTCGACTCCGAGCCCGGCACCATGAACATGGATCCGGCCAAGCTGGAAGCCCTGATCACGCCGCGTACCAAGGCGATCATCGTGGTGCACCTGTATGGCCATCCGACCAACATGGGGCCGGTCATGGACATCGCCCGCCGCCACAATCTCAAGGTCGTGGAGGACGCGGCAGAAGCACACGGCGCCGAGTACCTGGGCACGCGCGTGGGTGGCATCGGCGATTGCGCCACTTTCAGCTTCTTTGGCAACAAGATCATCACCACCGGTGAAGGTGGCATGGTGACCACCAATGATGATGAGCTGGCGGCCCGCCTGCGCCTGTACCGCGGGCAGGGCATGGACCCGAAGCGCCGCTACTGGTTCCCGGTGGTGGGTTTCAACTACCGCATGACCAATGTTGCTGCAGCGATCGGCGTGGCCCAGATGGAGCGTATCGACGAGGCACTGCAGGTGCGCCAGCGCGTTGCCGGCTGGTATGAGGCTGCTTTTGCGCAGCACGTGGATCTGGTCGAGCGTCCGGCCGTGGCCGAGTACGCGCACCATGTCTACTGGATGTACACCGTGCTGCTGACAGGCCTGAGTGAACAGCAGCGCGATGAAGTCATGCGCCTGATGGATGCCGATGGCATCGAAACGCGCCCGGTGTTCTACCCGATGCATGTGCTGCCGCCTTACCTCGAAGACGGGGCTGCCTACCCGGTCGCCAACGACCAGGCTGCGCGTGGCATCAACCTGCCGACGCACGCCGACCTCACTGAAGAGGACGTCGAGCGCGTCGTGGAAGCCCTGGTATCGGCCATCGGCCGCGTGAGCGCCTGACCTTGCGTATTGCCATCTGTTCGTCCTTTGTACCGTTCGTCAATGGTGGAGCGCGCTTCATCGTTGACTGGCTTGGAAGCCGTCTGCGCGAACATGGCCACCAGGTGGAGATCATCTACCTGCCGATGGTCGAGTCGCCGACTGAACTGCTGCAGCAGATGGCGGCCTATCGGATGATGGACCTCTCCGATTCGGTTGACCGGGTGATCACCACCCGGCCACCGGCGCACCTGATCCAGCACCCGAAGAAGGTGGCATGGTTCATTCATCATTTCCGCTTGTACTACGACATGTGGGACACGCCCTATCGCGAGTTCCCTGATGACGCCCGCCATCGCGCCCTGCGTGGCGCGCTGGTCAGGGCCGATACCACAGCACTGGCCGAGTCGCACCGGCTGTTCACCAACTCGCAGGTGGTGGCCGATCGTGTGAAGAGATACAACGGCCTGGATGCCGAAGTGCTGTATCCGCCATTGCTGGATGTCTCGCACTTCCGCGACGCGGGCCAGGGCGACGAGATCGTCTATGTCTGCCGGATGGAACGGCATAAGCGGCAGCATCTGCTGCTGGAAGCATTCAAGTACGTGACCACGCCGGTCAAGCTGCGCCTGTGCGGCACCAGCAGTGGCCCGGGCTACACCAATGGCCTGCGTGCCTTCATCGTTGCCGAAGGCCTGCAGAATCGCGTCACCTGCGTTGACCGTTGGATCACCGAGGAAGAGAAGGCGCAGTGGCTGTCCACCGCGCTGGCAGCGGCATACCTGCCGGAAGATGAGGATTCCTACGGCTATCCATCGCTGGAGGCAGCGCAGTCGTCGAAGCCGATCATCACCACCACCGATTCCGGTGGCGTGCTTGAGTTCGTCGAGCATGGTCGCAACGGCATGATCGCCGAGCCGGACCCCCGGGCGCTGGCCGAGGTCATCGATGCGCTGTGGATGGATCGCGAGCATACCCGCCGCATGGGCCAGGCGGCCAAGGTGCGTGTGCAGGAACTGAAGATCAACTGGGACCACGTCCTGGAGCGTTTGCTGTCATGAAGGTCCTGGTCGTCAACAACATGGTACCGGGCATGCGCGGTGGCGCAGAGGAACTGGCCGACCAGCTCGTCGTGAACCTGCGCCAGGCCGGTCATCAATCCGAGCTGTTGCGCATCCCGTTCACCTGGCACCCGCCCGAGCGGATCATCGGCGAGATGCTGATGTGCCGGAGCATGCGCCTGGTCAACGTCGATCGGGTAATCGCGATGAAGTTCCCCGCCTACCTGCTGCCTTTCAAGAACAAGGTGTTCTGGCTGGCACACCAGTACCGCCAGGCCTACGACATGTGGGATTCCGGCCATAGCAACATTCCGGACACCCCCGAGGGACGGCAGATCCGCGCTGCGATCACCGAGGCGGACAACGACGCGTTCTCGATGGCGCAGAGCGTCTATGCCGTGGGTCGCACTGTGCAGGACCGTCTGATGAACTACAACGGCATCCCCTCCGAGTTGATGCGCGCGCCGTTGAACGACCCCGAGCTGTTCACCGGAGGCAAGTACGGTGACTACATCTTCGCCGGCGGCCGCATCAATGCCGGCAAGCGTCAGCACCGTTTGGTCGAAGCTTTGGCCCAGACGCGTTCGCCGGTCAAGTTGATTATCGCCGGGCCAGCCGATACCCCGGAGGACGAACGGCGCCTTCGTGCCCTGGTCGAGAGCCACGGGCTGCAGGGGCGGGTGAAGCTGGACATCGGCTTCCATCCGCGGCAGGTGATCGCCGACTACGTCAATGGTGCGTTGGCCTGCGCCTATCTGCCGATGGCAGAGGATTCCTTCGGCTACGTCACCATGGAGGCCTGCCAGTCGCGAAAGGCGGTGATCACCGTCGACGATTCCGGCGACCTCACCGAGCTGGTCAAGCACGGGGCCAATGGCTGGGTGTGCGCTGACGACACCGGCGAAATCGCTGCGGCCATGACCGAGGCATTCGCCTCCCGTGCACAGACCCGCGAGCGCGGAGACAACGCATACGACAGCTGGACCCGCCTGGATATCAACTGGGCATCGACGGTGGAGAAACTGACGCGATGAAGATCGTCTGGGCCGGCCCCTATTGCGGACAGTCGGCGATCGCCCGTTTCAGTCTCCAGGTGGTCAATGCCCTGCGCGAGCTGGGCCATGAGGTCGCCATCTATCGCACCGAGACCGGCGAAGCAGCGTCCTATCCTGCACTGCCGGATACGACGGTGCTGCCCTCCGGCAGTGCGATGGAAGACGAATGGCTGCGCACGGCCGATCTGGTGTTCGCCAATGTCGGCGATCATTACGGCTTCCACGGTGGCATCTTCGAGCTGGCGCGCAAGCGCCAGTTCATCGGCATCATGCACGACTGGTTCGTGCTGAACCTGTTCTGGGGAATGCTGAGGGTCGAAGGGCGGCAGCAGGACGCGCCGCGCATTATTCAAGGCCTGTATGGTCAGGAGGCGGGCGAGCTGTGTGCCGCCGCTACTTCCGAAACCATCATGCAGGTGGCCGCCACGCATTTCCCCATGACAGAGTGGGCCGTGGCAGACATGCTTGGCTGCATCATCCACTCCGAGTTCTATCGCGCCAAGGTGCAGGCACGCTGCCCGGGCCCGGTGCACAAGCTGTCGTTGGCCTATCCGGCGCCGGACGTGAGGCAGGACCTGCGGTCGGCGGTGGATGATCACAGCCGCCTGCGGCTGTGCACGCTGGGTGTGGTCAATCCGAACAAGTGCGTTGACAAGGTCGTGCGCGCGTTGATGCGTGACCCCGGGCTGGCCGCACGCACCGAGTACCGCGTACTCGGCGGTGTCAGCGAGCAGGAGCGCAAGCGCTTGGAAGGCATCTGCGCCGAGGTCGGCTTCCGCGGGCTGGTGCTTGAGGGTCGGGTCAGCGATGAGCGCCTGCTGGAAGGCATGGCCGAAGCGGACGCGATCTGCTGTCTGCGCGATCCCGCGCTGGAAGGTGCGTCAGCATCGGCCATCGAAGGCATGCAGTCCGGGGTGCCAGTCATCGTGTCGGATGCCGGCTTCTATGCCGACCTTCCGGACGATTATGTGCTGAAGGTACCGCAGGGCGACTGTGAGGACGAACTGCTTGCGCGACTGCAGCTTGTTGATCGCGAACGCAGCGCGGGCCGGGATATGGGAGCCCGTGCCCGTGCCTGGGCACGCGATGAGTTCTCGGCCATTCACTACGCCAAGGGGCTTGACGCGTTGATCCCGGAGTTCATAGAAAGTGAACCCTACATTGCCGCTGCCAGGGCGCTGGGCCGCGAGCTGGGGCGGATGGGGATCCCCGGCAGCAGTCCCTCGGCAGGCAGGCTGGCTGGCATGCTCGACCGCATGTTCAGCCTCTGATACCGCTGCCTATCACGAAGCTCCATTCATTCAGGAAATCAGCATGAAATCTGCAGTCATCACCGGTATCTCTGGCCAGGACGGCGCTTACTTGGCGCAGCTGCTGCTTGAGAAGGGCTACAAGGTCTACGGTACCTACCGCCGTACCAGCTCGGTCAACTTCTGGCGTATCGAAGAGCTTGGCATCGACAAGCATCCGAACCTGCATCTGGTCGAGCATGACCTGCAGGACATCGGCTCCTCGATCCGCCTGTTGAAGGACAGTGAAGCGACCGAGGTCTACAACCTGGCCGCGCAGAGCTTCGTTGGCGTGTCTTTCGATCAGCCGGTGCTGACCGCGCAGATCACTGCGCTGGGCGCGCTGAACCTGCTCGAGGCGATTCGTGCGGTCAACCCGGAGATCCGCTTCTACCAGGCATCGACCTCGGAGATGTTCGGCCTGGTGCAGCAGGTGCCGCAGACCGAGCAGACCCAGTTCTACCCGCGCAGCCCGTACGGCGTCGCAAAGCTCTACGCGCACTGGATCACTGTGAACTACCGCGAGTCCTACGGGATCTTCGGTGCCAGTGGCATCCTGTTCAACCACGAATCGCCGCTGCGTGGCCGCGAGTTCGTGACCCGCAAGATCACCGACTCGGTCGCCAAGATCAAGCTGGGCAAGCTGGACGTGCTGGAGCTGGGCAACCTCGATGCCAAGCGCGATTGGGGCTTTGCCAAGGAGTACGTCGAGGGCATGTGGCGCATGCTGCAGGTCGACGTGCCGGATACCTACGTGCTGGCCACCAATCGCACCGAGACCGTGCGTGACTTCGTCAGCATGGCGTTCAAGGCCATCGGTGTGGACCTGGCCTGGAACGGCAGCGGCCTGGACGAAACCGGTACCTGCAAGGCAACGGGCAAGGTCCTGGTGAAGATCAATCCGAAGTTCCACCGTCCGGCAGAAGTCGATCTGCTGATCGGCAATCCGGAAAAGGCCAAGCGTGAACTGGGCTGGGAGCCGTCGACCACGCTCGAAGAGCTGTGCGAAATGATGGTCAACGCCGACCTGCGCCGCAATGAGGCGGGCGCCTCGTTCTGATCCGCGACACTGCTGGTCTTGTCGTTCGATCGTGGCAGGCAGGCGCCACAGCGCCTGTCGTGCCACGCTCCCTCCACAGCAGTTGAAGGTCCGGGAACACTTGCATGAAGCCCATCGCAGCAATCACTGGAATCGAAGGGTTCACCGGCCCTTACATGGCCGCGGAGCTGGAGCGGCTCGGATACCAGGTGAAGGGGATCAGCCGCAATCCCGTACCAGGGCGAGACAACGAGGTCGCCGACATTCTCGACCCTGATGCGATCGGGGCCGTGATGAAGCGCTTGCAGCCACAGGTGATTGTCCATCTGGCAGGCGTTTCGCATGTCGCCCACCGCGACGTTTCTGCGATCTACCAGGCCAACATCATGGGCACGCGCAACCTGCTGGAAGCGCTGACGGAGCTGGAGGCCGTGCCGAAGAGCGTGCTGCTGCCCAGCAGTGCCCACGTTTATGGTGCCTCCTCCAGTTCTCTGCTGGAGGAGACTTCGCCGATGGCGCCGTTCAACGATTACGCCATCAGCAAGGTGGCCGGTGAGCACGTTGCCAGGCTGTACATGGACCGGTTGCCGATCATGCTGACCCGTCCGTTCAACTATACAGGCGTGGGGCAATCGCCTTCGTTCTTCGTTGCCAAGGTCATCGACCACGCGCGTCGTGGCAGTACCGACATGCGCCTGGGCAACCTGGATGTCGAGCGTGACTTCACCGATGTGCGCGATCTGGTTCGCTGCTACGGCATGCTGATCGAGCAGGGGTGCCGGGGCCAGGTGGTCAACATCTGCAGCGGCGTTCCGACCTCGCTGCGCCGCGTCATCGAAACCGTCAGCGAGATTTCCGGGCTGGAGTTTGCGATTGAAAGCGATTCGGAGCTGATCCGCAGCCATGACGTTGATCGCCTTGCTGGTTCCAATGCCGGCTTCACCGCACTGACCGGGGGGATTGCGTTCCGGCCATTGCGTGAAACCCTGCAGTGGATGCTTGACGCCTGATCCAGCCGCGCATGGGGCCACCGGCAGGCGGCGTTGGGCCCGCAAATGAAAACGCCCCGAAGCAAATGGTGCTGCCGGGGCGTTCTTTTCAGGCGATCAGTACAATTACGGGGTGGCAGCCGCGATCGGTGCGCCCTTGTCGTCGCACAGGCCCTTGCCGTCGGCGCAGCGTGCGAACGGGCCCAGCACCAGGACCGGCTGCTGGAAGTTGTAGCCGAACCAAGCCACGCCTTCCTGCAGCAGCTCGAACCGCACCTTGTGACCGGCAGCGAAGTCACCTGGAACGACCGCAGTTACTTCAGTCTCGGCGTGCGGCTGCACGTCGCCAGTCATGGGAACGCGAGCTTCCTCGCCACGGGCCGGCTCGGCAGTGCCCGGCGCCGGGTCGAGCAGCTGAACCACGCCAACGGTAACCGGGTTGGTGCCCGAAGTCGGCCAGGCAGCAGTGCCCTTGTTGCTGATCTTAAGCTTGACGGTCAGGGTATCGTCAGCGGCGTTGTACGCGGTGCTGCCGACCTGCTCGATGTTGCTTGAGACCTGTTCGTGAGTCAGCTGCGGGTTCTCCTTCACCGCCGCAGGCGCTGCGCCCTCAGCCGCCGCAGGCGCCTGGCTGTCATTCGAGCAGGCCGTCAGCATCAGCGACGAGGCGAGAATCAGGGGCAGCGCAATCTTTGAAATGTTGGTGGTCATGGGGTGCTCTAGGAGCTGGGTTGTCGGGGTCGACCGACCCGCTTCCAGCGGGTTGGCAGGATCTTGGGTGGCTGGGAACAACTGCGGGATAATATCCCGCGGGCGCCCCGAACGCCACGGCCCGGCGGGCCAGGCGGTGGCGCGAAGCCGCGCACGCCCTTGGGCTCCGTCCAGATGCCTTAAACTAGGCCCGGCTGTCGGTTTATCCAGCCAGCACCTGTAAGATTGACCGCTTTCCGGAGGTCGCCAGGACGGCGTGGGTCGTCCTGCTCATCGACCGCCCGGTCCGGGGGTTCCCACAGAACCTCACGGGACCATGACACACGCCGCAATCTGGACGCGGCCCAGCCTTGCTGAACGGAGAAGAGTTACATATGGCGGTATCAGGCAGTTCCCGCGCGGTGGGCGGGGTGGGGGAGGAAAACCGGGATTCCCTGATTTCTCCCTATACGTTGACGGTCCTTTGGGTGTCGCTGGCAAGCGTGCTTGCGATCGCGCTGATTTGCCTGCGCAGGTTCGATGTTCCGCTGCTGCTGCTGCTGGCCACGCTGCTCACGGCGGCAATGCTGGCGGTATTCCGGGTACGCATCCGCTGGTCCCTGCCCAAGCTCGGAATTGGCTTCGTCGCCATCGCCGCGCTGGCGCTGTTCCTGCGATCGGATCTGGATCCGCACCTGAAGGCCGGTCAGGACCAGGGCCTGTACACCAACATGTCAGCACAGCTGCTGCGAGCCAAGGCGCTGGACTACACCGATGAATTCCGCGCCTCGCTGAGCGGCGAGGAGCTGCGGATGTATGACAGCGCGCCGATGGCCGCTGTCGATCTGGTCGATCCGGTGCGCTCGCGCTATGTGGTTGCGTTCTACCCACTGCACCCGGCGTGGATGGCAATGTCCACCTGGGCGTTCGGCCAGAATTACCATACGGCATCGCTGCTGCTGTTTGCCGCGCTGGGAATAGCCGGTGGCTACTACCTGGCGCTGCTGCTGTTTGGCAGTCGGCGCGCGGCAGGGCTGGCTGCCGCCTTCCTCGCGTTGAATCCCGCGCTGGTTTTCTTCGCCAAGTTTCCGGTCACCGAGATGGTGGCGTTCGCATTCACGGTCAACGGCTTCCTGTTCTTCGCCAAGGCATGTTTCGAGGTTGCACGGGGCAAGCGCTGGTTGTTCCTGCTGATTGCGGTCCTGTGCTTCAACGGGTTGTTCTATACCCGCATGCAGTTCTTCCTGTACATCCCGTTCATGGGCCTGCTGTTCGCCTATGCGCTGATTGCCATCCGCCAGCCGTGGAGCCGTCGCGTGGTGATGATGGTGTTCCCGGCATCGCTGGTGATCACCTTCCTCCTGAGCATGGCGTTCTACCGCTACTACCAGCCGATCCTCTATGGAGGGATGGTCGAAGGCCACCTGGACAAGCTGAAGAAGCTTGCCGCACTGATGGCCGCTGGCCTGGGGCTGGTCGTACTGGGCCTGCTTGCCTACGTGGTGGCGCGCCGCCCCACCCTGGCCGTGCTGGAACGCCTCAATGACCAGATCCTGCGCTGGTCCGGCAAGGTCACCTGGCTGCTTCCGCTGGCACTGCTGGCCTCGATTCCCAGCGTCGTTGCCCTGTACCAGACCGGCTCGCTGGCGCCATTCCCGTGGACGGTGCCGGTCGGCACTGATCCTTTCCTGGTCCGCTACCACGCCATCTACCGCCTGGCGCAGATGCTGTCGCCGCTGGGCGTAGCGCTGCTGCTGCTGCTGCCGGCGTTCCGGATCGCCTGGTCCGGCGCAGCCAAGTTCGGGCTGCTGTTCCTGGTGCTGATCTGGGCGGCCGTGCTGACCCAGCCGGCCATCCCGTACCTGTACTACTACGGCCGTTACCTGGCTGGCGACATGCTGCCGTACTCGCTGATCCTCACCGCCGGCGTGATCGCCTACCTGTGGGACGGCCGCTGGCGCCGCCTGGCCATCGCGATTACCGCGTTCCAGTGCTTGTTCTTCCTGGTGTTCTCCATTGCGCAGTACAACCACGACGAAGGCGAAGATCCTCGGTTCTTCGAGCGTATTGCCGAGCTTGTCAGCCCCAATGACATCATCATCGCCTCCGGGCTGGATGATGCGCAGCTGGTCGGCCTGCGGGTCACCTATAACCTGAACGTGTTTTCCATCACCGGCCGTGGCTCTGTTCCGCTGCCTTTCGACACCGGTACCTGGCATCGCCTGGAAGCCAACGCGCACCAGAAGGGGGGGCGCCTGTACCTGTTGACCAACCAGCGGCCGAGCGCGCTGCAGGAGCAACTGGTCGAGCGTGTCCCGTTCCGCCAGGGGTACATGAGCAACAGCGAGCACGCTCAGGCCGGGAACATGTTCCAGCCTACATCGCGTTCGCGGTTGCTGCTGCCGTTGCGCTTCAAGCAGGCCGAAGTGGAAATCAATCTGTATCGGATCGATACCAGCACCTTCGACCGTGTCGCCAACGCGAGCTGCACGGACGAGCTCGGGTTGGCCACCGACGGTGCGATCCTGGTCAAGGGCCTGAACGGTTTCAGCAGCCCCGAGACGCATGGCCGCTGGACCGATGGCAAGCGTGCGAGCTACACCTGCACGCTGCCTGAGGGGCATTCGGCCAGCACCGTGGAAATCCAGGCCACCGCCTACCTGCCAAACGGGCGCAAGCAGCGTGTCGGTGTATCGGTCAACGGCGGTGCACCCCAGCAGTTCGAGTTCGCACCGGGTAACGACACCCAGCGGCTGCAGATTCCAGTGGGCAACACCGACAAGCGATCGCTGACGGTGGACTTCGACCTGCCGGACGCCATTTCGCCACAGCAGGCACAAAGCGCGAACGACGCGCGCGTGCTCGGCATCAGCATCAGTGAGATCGAGATCAAAGAATGAACAAGCAACTGATTGAACGCCTGGATTCCAAGACGGCCACGATCGGCATCGTCGGGCTGGGCTACGTGGGCCTGCCGCTGCTGCTGCGCTACAGCGAAGTCGGCTACAAGGTCGTCGGCTTCGATATCGATCCGTCCAAGATCGAGATGCTGTCTTCCGGGCGCAGCTACATCGAGCACATCGATTCGGCGGACATCGCCAAGGCGTTCGCCAGTGGCGCCGAAGCGACCACCGACTACGCGCGGGCGAAGGACGTCGATGCCCTGATCATCTGCGTACCGACCCCGCTGACCAAGTTCCGTGAGCCGGATCTGAGCTTCGTGGTCGGTACGGTCGACGCGCTGCTGCCGCACCTGCGCGCCGGCCAGATCATGTCGCTGGAAAGCACCACCTACCCGGGCACCACCGATGAGGAACTCAAGCCCCGCGTAGAGTCGCAGGGCTTCACCATCGGCGAAGACTACTTCCTGGTGTTCTCGCCCGAACGCGAAGATCCGGGCAATCCGAACTTCAGCACGCGCTCGATCCCCAAGGTCTGCGGCGGCGTGACCGCGCCGTGCCTCGATGTCGGCCTGGCGCTGTACGGCCAGGTGATCGACCGCGTGGTTCCGGTCAGTTCGGCGCGTGCCGCGGAAATGACCAAGCTGCTGGAGAACATCCACCGCGCCGTCAACATCGGCCTGGTCAATGAGATGAAGGTGGCCGCCGACCGCATGGGCATCGACATCCATGAGGTCATCCGTGCTGCTGCGACCAAGCCGTTCGGCTTCGTCGCCTACTACCCGGGTCCGGGCCTTGGCGGGCACTGCATCCCGATCGATCCGTTCTACCTGACCTGGAAGGCGCGCGAGTACGGCGTGCATACGCGCTTCATCGAGCTGGCGGGCGAAATCAATTCGTCGATGCCCGACTACGTGATTTCCAAGACTCTGCTGGCGCTGAACCTGCGCCGCAAGGCGATCAACGGCAGCCGTGTGCTGGTGCTGGGTATCGCCTACAAGAAGAACGTGGACGACATGCGTGAGTCGCCGTCGGTGGTGTTGATGGAGAAGCTTCGCGATCTCGGTGCGGAAGTGTCCTACAGCGATCCGCATATTCCGGTGTTCCCGAAGATGCGCGAGCACCAGTTCGAGCTGTCCAGCGTGGACATCACCGCCGACACCCTCTGCAGCTACGACTGCGTGCTGCTGGCGACCGACCACGACAAGTTCGACTATGCGCTGATCAAGCAGCACGCGTCGGTGCTGGTGGACTCCCGTGGCCGCTTCCTGGAAAGCGCCGATAACATCGTAAAGGCCTGAATCATGCGCGTATTTACCCCGCCTGTGCTGGACAGGAAGATCCGGTTCGCCCTGGTCGGCTGTGGCCGCATTGCCCAGTCCCACATCAATGCCATGCGCCAGCATGCTGATCGCATCGAGTTGACCGATGTCTGCGACGTCGACCCGGCCGCGCTGCAGAAGGCCGTCGAAGACACCGGCGCCGTTGGCCACCGCAAGCTGAGCGACATGCTGGCCAGCACGACGGCCGACATCGTCGTGCTGACCACCCCCAGCGGCCTGCATCCGGAGCAGGCAGTGGAAATCGCTGCCGCCGGCAAGCATGTGATGACCGAAAAGCCGATGGCTACCCGCCTGCAGGACGGCGTGCGGATGGTCAAGGCGTGCGACGAAGCCGGCGTGCGCCTGTTCGTGGTGAAGCAGAACCGCCGTAATGCCACGCTGCAGCTGCTCAAGCGGGCGATGGAGAAGCGCCGCTTCGGCCGCCTCTACATGATCAACATCAACGTGTTCTGGACCCGTCCGCAGTCGTACTACGACAGTGCATCGTGGCGCGGGACGTGGGAGTTCGATGGCGGCGCCTTCATGAACCAGGCCAGCCATTACGTGGACCTGCTGGAATGGCTGGGCGGGCCGCTGGAAAGCGTGCAGGCCTATACCGCAACCCTTGCCCGCAACATCGAGGTCGAGGATTCCGGCGTAATCGGCCTGCGCTGGCGCTCTGGTGCGCTGGGTTCGGTCAACGTGACCATGCTGACCTACCCGCAGAACCTGGAGGGCAGCATCACCATCATCGGTGAGAAGGGCACCGTTCGCATCGGTGGCGTGGCGGTGAACGAGATCCAGCAGTGGCAGTTCGCCGAATCCGATCCGGACGACGAAGCCGTGGCCAGCGCCAGCTACGAAACCACCTCGGTCTACGGCTTTGGCCATCCGCTGTACTACGACAACGTGATCCAGGTGCTGCGCGGCGAAGCCGAGCCGGAGACCGACGGCCGCGAAGGGCTGAAGTCGCTGGAAGTCCTGATTGCTGCCTACATGTCCGCGCGCGATGGCAAGCGGGTCGCACTGCCACTGGAGTACTGACATGGCCCTGTTCATCCATCCAACCGCGATCGTTGATGAGGGTGCGCGCATCGGCGATGGCAGCCGCGTCTGGCATTGGGCGCATGTGTCCGCTGGCGCGCAGATCGGCAACGACTGCTCGTTCGGCCAGAACGTGTACGTCGGTAACGACGTGGTGATCGGCAACAACGTCAAGATCCAGAACAACGTGTCGGTCTATGACGCGGTGCGGCTGGAGGATGACGTGTTCTGTGGCCCCAGCATGGTCTTCACCAACGTCTACAACCCCCGCTCGGCGGTCAACCGCAAGGCCGAGTACCGGCAGACCCTGGTGCGCCGGGGTGCCACGCTCGGCGCCAACTGCACGATCGTCTGTGGCGTTACCGTGGGCGAGCACGCCTTCGTCGGTGCCGGAGCGGTGGTCAACCGCGATGTTGCGCCGTTCGCCCTGATGGTCGGGGTTCCGGCTCGCCGGGCGGGCTGGATGTGCCTGTGCGGCGAGCGGCTGCCAGGGACCGGAACGGTGACGTGCGCGCACTGCGACCGCCGTTACCTGGTCGACGATGCGTCCTGCGCGTTGCTCGATGCCTGAGCGTAAGTGCGCGGCTGCCTGAGCCTGCCTTTTTCTAGGAGTGACATGGAAATTCAGTTTATCGACCTGGCCGCGCAGTACCGCGCCCTGAAACAGGATGTGGACGCGCGCATCGCCAAGGTGCTCGAGCACGGGCGCTATATCATGGGGCCCGAGGTTCGCGAGATGGAGCAGGCGCTGGAAGCCCGCACCGGTGCGCCGCACTGCATCTCGGTTGCTTCGGGCACTGAAGCCCTGCTGATCGCGCTGATGGCGATCGGCGTCAGCGCAGGCGATGAGGTCATCACCACCTCGTTCACCTTCGTGGCAACCGCTGAAGTGATTGCCCTGCTCGGGGCGGTGCCGGTCTTCGTCGATGTCGAGCCGGATACCTGCAACATCGATGCGAACCTGATCGAGGCGGCCATCACCCCGCGTACCAAGGCCATCATCCCGGTGTCGCTGTACGGCCAGGTTGCGGACATGGATGCGATCAACGCGATCGCCGCCCGTCATCCCGGCATCACCGTGATCGAGGATGCGGCGCAGAGTTTCGGTGCGACCTACCGCGGCAAGGCAAGCTGCAACGTGTCGCGCATCGCGTGCACCAGCTTCTTCCCCAGCAAGCCGCTGGGCTGCTACGGCGACGGCGGTGCGATCTTCACTGACGACGCCGCGCTGGCAAAGGCGATGGCCGAGATCCGTGTGCATGGCCAGGAGCGCCGCTACTACCACACCCGCGTGGGCGTGGGTGGGCGCATGGATACCCTGCAGTGCGCGATCGTGCTGGCCAAGCTCGGCCGGTTCGACTTCGAATGCGAGCGCCGCCAGCACGTGGCTGGACGCTACCTGCAGGCGTTGGCTGGCCTGCAGGGCTGCGAGTTGCCGAGCCTGCGCGAAGGCAACAGTTCGGTCTGGGGGCAGTTCACCGTGCAGGTCGATGATCGCGCCAAGGTGGTTGAGCGCCTCACTGCGGCGAACGTGCCGACCGCTGTGCACTACCCGGTGCCCCTGCATCAGCAGCCTGCGTACCGCGACCGCTGCCGCATCGCGTCCTCTCTGGCGAACTCCGAGCGGGTGGCGCAGCGCGTCATGAGCCTGCCGATGTCCGCCGACCTCGATGAGACGCAACAGGATTACATCATCGAGCAGCTGCGCGCGGCCCTCCGCGACTGATCCCGACCATCGCTCCACTTTCTTGCGAGACCCGCGTATGTACCAGAACAACCGTATCAGTGTCGTGGTGCCGGCACACAACGAAGAGACGCAGATCAAGCGCGTCATCGACACCATGCCTGACTATGTCGACTACATCGTCATCGTCAACGACACCAGTACGGACCGCACTTCCGACGTGGTCCGCGCCACGCCGGAATACGCCAGCGGGCGCGTCGTGCTGATCGAGCACGAAGTGAACCAGGGCGTCGGCGGGGCAATCGCAACCGGCTACAAGTGGAGCCGCGACAACGGTATCGACGTGTCGGTGGTGATGGCGGGCGACGGCCAGATGAATCCGCTCGACATGCCGGCCATTCTCGCGCCGGTGATCAACGATGTGGCCGACTACTCCAAGGGTAATCGCCTGGTGACTGGCGAAGCCTTCAAGCGCATCCCGAAGATCCGCTTCTTCGGCAACTCGGCCCTGTCCCTGCTGACCAAGATCGCATCCGGCTACTGGGGCGTTGCCGATTCGCAGACAGGTTATACGGCGATCAACGCCAAGGCGCTGGCTGCGATCGACTGGGACCACATGTACAAGCGCTATGGCCAGCCGAACGATCTGCTGGTGCGGCTGAACATCGCCGAGATGCGCGTGGTCGACGTGCCGGTCGAGCCGGTCTACAACGTCGGCGAAAAATCCGGTATCCGCGTGCGCAAGGTGCTCTTCAGCATCGGCTGGCTGATCGTGCGCCTGTTCTTCTACCGGTTGAAGGAAAAGTACATCATCCGCGACTTCCATCCGCTGGTGTTCTTCTATGCCTTCGGCGGTGCGACTGCGCTGGTTGGCCTGCTGTTCCTGGTGCGTACCATCCTGCTGTGGTTCACGCAGGGCAGCATGCCGGAGATGTCGTTCCTGGTGACGCTGTTCTCCTTCAGCATCTCCTTCAATGCCATCGGCTTTGCGTTCTGGTTCGATTACCAGGCCAACCGCCATCTGAATCCGCCCATCACCCATCGTGACGTGACCCATCGCCAGGCGCCGGATCCGATCGACCCGTGAGCATCTCGCCGTCCGCCCTGTTGAAGACCCTCGCGAGCAATCTGTCCTGGACGGCCGCGAGTCTGGTGATCCTGGCCGTCAGCGGGATCGCCATCAACCTGATGATCGCCGGCTTCCGCAGCGCCAGCGATCTGGGTGTTTTCAACCAGGCGTACGCGGTGTACGTGGTCGCATCGCAGTTGACCGTGTTCGGTATCCACAACTCGATCATGCGCAACGCCGCCCATTACAGCGGTGATGCCGAGGAAGGGCGCAGCCTGGCCGGTAGCGGGCTGCTGCTTTCGGCGCTTGCCGGCGTAGTCGGCGCTGCGCTGCTGGTGCTGGCTGCACCGGCCCTGGGCAAGTGGTTCGACAGCCCGGACACTGCCCTGGGCGTGCGCAACGTGGCGTATGGGCTGCTGCTGTTCCCGTTGAGCAAGACCCTGCTGGGCCTGCTCAACGGCCTGCAGTTGATGAAGGCCTTCGCTGTCCTGCAATCGCTGCGCTATCTGGTCGTGATGGCCTGGGTGGCGGTGGTCTCGATGACTTCGGCCAGTATCGACAAGGTGTTGTACTGCTTCCTCGTCGCCGAGGTCGTCACCACCGTAGCCGCGCTGGGCTATCTGTGGTCGCGCCGGATGCTGCAGGGCATGCGCGTGCGGCGGGTATGGATCGGGCGCCACGCCAGCTTCGGTGCCAGGAGCCTGTTGTCCAATACGTTCGTCGAGCTCAACTCTCGCGTGGACGTCATCCTGATCGGCTTCTTCCTGACCGACCGCGCGGCTGGCATCTACAGCTTCGGCGCGATCCTGATCGATGGGCTCTACCAGGTCTGGCACCTGATCCGGGTCAACCTGAACCCGATCCTGGTGAACGCCAGCCGCGACCGTGACTGGTCGACCTGTCGCATGCTGCTCAACAAGGCTCTACGCTACCTGTATCCGTTGGCGGTTCTGCTGGCCTTGGGCGTGGTGTTCGCGTACTGGTTCACCATCACCTACGTGATGAGCGGCAAGGGGCTGGAAGAGGGCATGTTGCCGCTGATCATCCTGCTCCTCGGGCTGACTTCGGTGGCGCCGTTCATTCCCTTCGACCAGCTGCCGCTGCTGGGCGGCTCCCCGGGGCTGCAGACCCTGCAGCAGCTGTCGGTGGTGATCGTCAATGCAATCCTGAATGTTATATTCATTCCGTGGTTGGGGATCGAGGGTGCTGCGCTTGGAACCGCACTGAGCTACGTCTTCGGCGTGCTCGTGTTGATGTTGATGGTGCGGCGCCTGTACTCCTGGAATCTAATTACAAATCGTATCGAGGCATAATCATGTGCGGAATTTTCGGTCTGGTGCTCCGCAAGGATGCCGCTTTCTCCCACTCCAGACTGCAGTCGACGCTTTCTGAACTTTTCAAGCTGTCCGAGACGCGCGGCAAGGAATCATCGGGCATCCATGCCTATGTTCCCGACCAGCGCGCATCGTGGGGGCTGAAGTCGGCTGATCGCGCGACCGACCTGATGAAGTCGCCGGAGTACGCGTCGATCATGCAGGCGCTGGCCGCTGCCTTCGAGGCTGAGAAGGTCGGTGCGTCGCTGGCCGTGATCGCACATTCGCGCCTGGTCACCAACGGTACCTCGGCGCTGCCACAGAACAACCAGCCGGTCAGCCGTGAAGGCGTGACGCTGATCCACAACGGTATCGTCGTCAACGTGGATGAGCTGTGGGCGTCCCACCCGGAGCTGCAGCGCCACGCCGAAGTTGACACCGAGTTCATGGGCGCGTTCCTCGCCCAGCATGGCGGTGCCTCCACACCGGCCAAGGCCACTGCCGATGTTTTCGCCCTGCTCAAGGGCGCTGCGTCGATCGCCTGGGTGCATGGACAGACCGATCGCCTGGTGCTGGCAACCAACACCGGCGACCTGTATTTCCATCTGGACGAACGCCAGGGCGTGCTGGTGTTTGCCTCCGAGCAGTACATCCTGGACAACGTGGTCAAGCACATCCATGGAGAAGCAGCGGTTCCCGCTGTACGTTGGCTGGAACCGCAGACCGCGCTGGGTGTGGGCATCAACAACCTCGGCACAGCCGCCTTCCGCCTCGACGAGGCCACCGCGGCCGCGGCCGATGCTGGCGTGCAGGTGTACCCAACCCCGGTGAGCGCCCACCAGGCCGCTCCGGCCCGCCCCGCAACGCCGGTGCTGGCCGTTGGCAGTGCGGACTTCTCGCTGCTGCGCTACAACGAAGACAATCTGAAGAAGCTGCGTCGCTGCAGCCGCTGCATCCTGCCGGAGACCTTCCCGTTCATCGCCTTCGATGGCGAAGGCGTGTGCAATTACTGCCGCTCCTACAAGCCGCGCTATGCGGGCATGCATCCGGTCAAGACCAAGCACGATTTCATCGAGTCGCTGGCCGGTTACCGCCGCGGCAATGGTCGTCCGGACGTGCTGGTACCCTTCAGCGGCGGCCGTGACAGCAGCTATGGCCTGCACCTGATCAAGCACGAGTTCGGCCTGAACCCGATCACCTTCACCTACGACTGGGGCATGGTGACCGACCTGGCCCGTCGTAATGTGGCGCGCATGTGCGGCCAGCTGGGAGTGCAGAACATCCTGGTCTCGGCGGACATCAAGCAGAAGCGCGAGAATGTCCGCAAGAACGTGGCGGCGTGGCTGAAGAAGCCCGATCTGGGCATGGTCCCGCTGTTCATGGCTGGCGACAAGCACTTCTTCCGCATCGTCAACCAGCTCAAGCGGCAGACCGGAATTTCGCTGGACCTGTGGAGCGCCAATCCGCTGGAGAACACCGATTTCAAGTCGGGCTTCTGCGGTGTCAGCCCGGACTTCGACAAGAGCCGCGTCGATTATCTGTCGATGAGCCGCAAGCTGCACCTGGCGGCCTACTACGGCAGTCGCTTCCTGACCAATCCTGGCTACATCAATACGTCGTTGCTGGACACGATGGGCGCTTTCCTCGCCTACTACGTTGAACCACGCCGCGACTTCTACTTCATCTTCGACCACATGATCTGGGAAGAGAACGAAGTCAACGACGTGCTGCTCAACCAGTATGACTGGGAGCTGGCACCGGACACGGACAGTACCTGGCGCATCGGCGACGGCACCGCGCCGTTCTACAACTACATCTACATGACCGCGCGTGGATTCTCGGAGTTCGACACGTTCCGCAGCAATCAGATCCGCGAAGGGATGATGACCCGCGAGGAGGCGATCTCGGCGGTGTACACCGAGAATCGCCCGCGTCCGCAGTCGATCAAGTGGTACCTCGATACCATCGGCATCGATTTCGACAGCGCGATCCGCCGCATCAACGAAATGGATGTAATGGGCCTGCACCGCTGAGAACCAGCAGGTGCAGCGAAACGGTCGGCTACCGCATCAGTTGCGGTAGCCGATCACGCGGGCCGGATTGCCAACCACCACGGCCCAGTCTTCGACGTCCTTGGTGACCACGCAGCATGCGCCGATCACCGCACCGGTGCCAATCCGGTTGACCGAGGGCAGGATCACGGCACGCGCGCCAAGCCAGGCATCGTCGCCGATGGTCAGGCCGGTGAAATCCACCGGTTGCTCCTTCTTGAGCGCTCGTGTCTTGATCCGATGGCCATGGGTGGCAATGAATACGCCTTCGGAGATCCAGACGTCATTGCCGATCTTCAATCCGCCGGAGTAGTCCAGCTCGCAGTCGTGCTCAACGCCTACGTTGCGGCCCATGCTGAAGTGCGCATGCCGGGTGCTGTGCGGAGACACCAGCATGGCCCGGTAGGAAACGTACGAATTGGCGCCGATATCGAAGAAGCGGCGCAGCACGAACATCTTGCATTGCACCAGCCCCGGTGCGTCGAACAGGAAGGAACCCAGCAGGTGCTGGACGAAGCGTCGTAGATATTCCTTCAGCATTGCATATCTCCCAATACAGGTCTGTTGATCATCGACCGGGGCCGGTTTCCAGGCAGGACCGCGCTCAGTTGGCGCGGCCGTACTGGTCTTCGAAGCGAACGATGTCGTCTTCGCCAAGATAGCTGCCCGACTGCACTTCGATCAGCTCCAGCGGCAGCTTGCCTGGGTTTTTCAGGCGATGGGTAACGCCCAGCGGAATGTAGGTGCTCTGGTTCTCCGTCAACAGGATCACATCGTCGCCGCGGGTGACTTCGGCGGTGCCGCTCACCACGATCCAGTGTTCGGCGCGATGATGGTGCATCTGCAGGCTCAGCGTCGCGCCGGGCTTGACGGTGATGCGCTTGACCTGGAAGCGGGCACCGTTGTCGATCGAATCGTACGCGCCCCAGGGACGGTAGACCTTGCGGTGCGCAGCTGCTTCGCTGCGGCCGTCGCGCTTGATCTGGCCAACGATCGCCTTGACGTCCTGCACGCGGTCCTTGTGGCCGACGAACACGGCATCGTCCGTTTCCACTACAACCACGTCCTCCAGGCCGACCATTGCGATCAGGCGGTTGCCATAGGCATAGCTGTTGCGGCAATCCAGGGCGATGACGTCGCCGTGGCAGGCATTGCCATCGGCATCCTTGTCGGACACGTCCCACAGCGCGGACCACGAGCCGACGTCGTTCCAGCCGGCATCCAGGGCGACCACGGCGGCATCGCCGGTCTTTTCCATCACCGCGTAGTCGATCGAATCGCTTGGGCTGGCGGCGAACGCGTCGGCGTCCAGGCGCACGAAGTCGCTGTCGCTGGCTGCCTTGGCCAGGGCCTCGCGGCATGCGGCCAGGATCGCCGGCTGCAGCTTCTCCAGCTCCTGCAGGTAGCGTGACGCCTTGAACAGGAACATGCCGCTGTTCCAGAAATACTCGCCCGAGGCCACGTAACCTTCGGCGGTGGCCAGGTCCGGCTTCTCCACGAAACGTTCGACACCACGCGCGCCTTCGCCGGCGGCGGCCTTGATATAGCCATAGCCGGTTTCCGGCGCCGTCGGCACGATGCCGAAGGTGACCAGCTTGCCGGCGTCGGCAGCCACCGCGGCCTGGGCCACAGCGGCATGGAAGGCTTTCTCGTTGCGGACCACGTGGTCCGAGGGCAGGACCAGCAGCAAAGCGTCATCGTTGCCAGCCAGGACCTGCAGGGCGGCGATGGCGATGGCCGGCGCGGTGTTGCGGCCAACCGGCTCCAGGATCAGCGCCTGCGGCTGGACATTGCATTCGCGCAGCTGTTCGGCCGCCATGAAGCGGTGTTCCTGGTTGGCAACCACGATCGGCGCTTTGCCCGCAATCGCGGCGACGCGCTTCCAGGTCGCCTGCAGCATGGTGTCGTCGCCGACCAGCGGCAGGAACTGCTTGGGATAGGCTTCGCGCGACAGCGGCCACAGCCGCGTGCCGGAACCACCGGAGAGAATGACGGGGACGATGGGGAGCATGGAGTCCTTCCTTACTTAATGATGAGCCGGGCTGCCGCCGATCAGGGCGGTAAGTTCCTGGGTGCGTCGCGCCAGCAGCACGGCGTCGCCTCGGGTTTCAATGTTCAGGCGCAGCAGTGGTTCGGTGTTCGAGCTGCGCAGATTGAAGCGCCAGTCGGCGAACTCGGCGCTGACGCCGTCGGTATGATCCAGCAGCGGTGCGTCGGCCTGGTAATGGGCCAGGACGTGGGCCACCGTCGCCTTGGCGTCTTCCACGCGGAAGTTGATCTCGCCACTGCAGGGGAAGGCCTTCACCCGGTCCGCGACCAGTTCGCCCAGCGGAGTACCGGTCTGCGAGACCAGTGCGGCAATCAGCAACCAGGGAATCATGCCGGAGTCGCAGTAGGCGAAATCGCGGAAATAGTGGTGCGCACTCATCTCGCCGCCGTAGATCGCATCTTCGGCGCGCATGCGTTCCTTGATGAAGGCATGGCCGGTCTTGCTCATGATCGGCACGCCACCGGCCTGCTGTACCTGCTCGATGGTGTTCCAGGTCAGGCGCGGGTCATGGATGATCTTGCCGCCCGGCTGGCGCGCGAGCAGCGCGGTGGCCAGCAGGCCGACCAGGTAGTAGCCCTCGATGAAGTTGCCATCGGCGTCGAAGAAGAAGCAGCGGTCGAAGTCGCCATCCCAGGCGATGCCGAAGTCGGCACCGTGTTCGCGCACCGCGTCGCGGGTGGCCGCGCGGTTTTCCGGCAGCAGCGGGTTGGGAATGCCGTTGGGGAAGCTGCCGTCGGCCTCATGCTGGATGCGGATGAATTCGAAGGGCAGGTGCGGGGCCAGTGCGTCGATTACCAGGCCGGCACCACCGTTGCCAGCGTTGGTGACGATCTTCAGCGGCTTCAGGCTGGCGACGTCGATGTAGCCGAGCAGGTGCTGGATGTAGGCCGATTTGTCGGCGTCCTGGCTGACCGTGCCGTGGCCGTTGCCCAGCGGTGCGTCGGAGGCCGCGAAGTCGCGGATGTCGAACAGGCCGGTATCGCCGCTGATCGGCTTGGACTGTTCGCGTACCAGCTTCATGCCGTTGTAATCCATCGGATTGTGGCTGGCAGTAACCATGATGCCGCCGGCAGCCTGGCGGTGGAACGTCTGGAAGTACACTTCCTCGGTGCCGCACAGGCCGATGTCGATGACATCGCGGCCACTTGCGGTGAGGCCTTCGATCGCGGCCTGCAGCAGCTCCGGGCTGCTCAGGCGGATGTCATGGCCGACGATGACCGGTCCTGGCCCCAGCAATGCCGCCGTGCCTGCGCCGATGCGCTTGGCCAGGTTGGCGTCGAGTTCATCCGGAACCCGGCCACGGATGTCATAGGCCTTGAAACACGGGAGCGTCATCAATGCGGTCCTTACTGGGGTGACCGCCGATTATAGCGACAGGCTCCGTCGGGGCGGGTAATCCTGTCCAGCATCCGTGCCGGCCAAAACAATCGGAAAGGACCGCATAACCCGTTGATTATGCGGTCCCTTGCTTCTGCCGGGCTCAGCCCAGCGCCGCTTCCAGCTCTGGCAGGATCGTGAACAGGTCCCCCACCAGGCCGATGTCGGCGATCTCGAAGATCGGCGCGTCACCGTCCTTGTTGATCGCCACGATGGTGCCGGCGTCCTTGATGCCGGTCAGGTGCTGGATGGCACCGCTGATGCCGACGGCCACGTACAGCTCCGGCGCGATGATCTTGCCGGTCTGGCCGACCTGCAGGTCGCTGGGCACATAGCCGGCATCGACCGCGGCGCGCGAAGCACCGACGGCGGCGCCGAGCCTGTCGGCCAACTGGAAGATGACTTTGAAGTTCTCTTCCGAGCCGACGCCACGGCCACCGGAGACCACGCGCTTGGCGCTCTGCAGGTCCGGGCGGTCGCTGGCACCGGCGGCCAGGCCGACGAAGCGGGTGTGGGCCGGCAGCGGGGCGTCGACGCTGGCCGCTTCGATGGCGGCACTGCCACCCTGGGCGGCTTCCGGCCACGACGCGGCACGCACGGTGGCGACCACGACCTGGTCGGCCGGGGCTTCGACGGTGATGATTGCGTTGCCGGCGTAGATCGGGCGCTTGAAGGTGTGGCTGCCTTCGACGCTCATCAGGTCGGAGACCTGGTTGACGCCAAGCAGGGCGGCCACGCAGGGCATCAGGTCCTTGCCGAAGGTGGTCGACGGGCCGAACACGTGGGTGTAGCCCTTGGCCAGCTGTGCGATCTGCGGCGCCAGCACCTGGGCGATGGCTTGTGCATTGGCGGCGTTGGCCACGGTCAGGACCTTGGCGACGCCGGCGATCTTCGCCGCTTCCGCAGCGACGGCGGCCGGATCGGCGGCCAGCACCAGCACGTCGATGCTGGCACCGCTGATGGCGGCGGCGGCGCTGACGGTCTTGGCGGTGGCGGCGTTGAGCTTGCCGTCGTGGTGCTCGGCGATGACGAGAATCTTGCTCATTACAGCAGCCCCTTCTGCTTGAGTGCGGCAACCAGTTCGGCCGCGTCCTTGACCATCACACCCTTGCTGCGCTTGGATGGCGCGGCGTACTGGGTGGTCTTGAAGGTATCGGCGGCTTCAACGCCGAGGTCGGCCAGCTGCAGGCTCTCCAGCGGCTTGGCCTTGGCCTTCATGATGTCCGGCAGCTTGATGAAGCGCGGCTCGTTCAGGCGCAGGTCGGTGGTGACCACCGCCGGCAGGTCCACTTCGAGGGTTTCCAGGCCGGCATCGACCTCGCGGGTGACCGTGGCCTTGCCGTCGGCGATGTCCAGCTTGCTGGCGAAGGTCGCCTGCGGACGGCCCCAGAGCGTGGCCAGCATCTGGCCGGTCTGGTTGGCGTCGTCGTCGATCGCCTGCTTGCCCAGGATCACCAGGTCCGGCTGTTCCTTCTCGATCAGCTTGAGCAGGGTGCGGGCGGCGGTCAGCGGCTGGATGGCCTGGTCGGTGACGACGTGAATGGCGCGATTCGCGCCCATGGCCAGGCCATTGCGCAGGTGCGCCTGGGCGTCGGCCGGTGCGATGGTCGCAACCACGACTTCGCTGGCGATGCCCTTGTCGCGCAGGCGCAGGGCTTCTTCCAACGCGATTTCATCGAAGGGGTTGGGGGACAGCTTGACGCCGTCGGTGACCACGCCGGAACCGTCCGGCTTGACCTGAATGCGGACGTTGTAGTCCACCACGCGCTTGTACGCGACGAGGATTTTCATCTGGTACGGGGTCCTTGTAGTGCCGGCCGCTGGCCGGCTCACATTTGCTGGGGGAACATCCGGTCCTGCAACAGCAACCGGTTCGGGGGTGGGACCCCGATTCTAGCGGGTGGCGGGGCACCATGCGAATGCGTATGGTTTTGTTGCAATGCGGCATTCCGGGCGGTGTCCACCTGTTCCGTTCATGGCCGACAGGCAGTCGTGAAGGAGCCGCCGATGTATCCTCTCCCGCTGCCGGAAGGCTCCAGGGCCGAGGTGAAATCTGAACAGGAGAACGGGTAGTGCCCACATGGCTTGTCACCGGCGGCGCCGGATTCATCGGCGGCAACTTCGTGCTGGAAGCGGTCGCACGTGGCATCAAGGTGATCAATCTTGACGCCCTCACCTATGCCGGCAACCTGAGGACCCTGTCCAGCCTGGACAGCGACGCCAACCACGTCTTCGTGCAGGGTGATATCGGTGATCGCGACCTGGTTGCCCGCCTGCTGGCCGAGCACCGGCCCGACGCGGTGCTCAACTTCGCTGCGGAAAGCCACGTGGATCGTTCCATCGACGGTCCCGGCGCGTTCATCCAGACCAACGTGGTGGGCACCCTGGGCCTGCTGGAGGCTGTGCGTGACTACTGGAAGGGACTGCCGGCCGACGAGGCCGCTGCATTCCGCTTCCTGCACGTGTCCACCGACGAGGTGTATGGCACGCTGGGCGAGACTGGCAAGTTCAGTGAAACCACCCCGTATGCGCCCAATTCGCCGTACTCGGCGTCCAAGGCCGCGTCGGATCACCTGGTGCGTGCGTTCCACCACACCTACGGGCTGCCGGTGCTGACCACCAACTGCTCCAACAACTACGGCCCCTACCATTTCCCGGAAAAGCTCATTCCGCTGGTGATCGCCAAGGCGCTGGCCGGCGAACCGCTTCCGGTGTACGGCGATGGCAGGCAGGTGCGTGACTGGCTGTTCGTCACCGATCATTGCGAAGCGATCCGCACGGTGCTGGCCAAGGGGCAGGTCGGCGAGACCTACAACGTCGGTGGCAATTCGGAGAAGCAGAACATCGAAGTGGTGCAGGCGATCTGCGCGCTGCTCGATGCACGCCGCCCGCGCGACGATGGCCAGCCGCGCAGCAGCCAGATCACCTACGTGGCCGACCGTCCGGGGCACGACCGCCGCTATGCGATCGACGCCTCCAAGCTGAAGAACGACCTCGGCTGGGAGCCGGCCTACACCTTCGAGCAGGGCATCACCTTCACTGTTGACTGGTACCTGGACAACCAGGAGTGGGTGAACGGCGTGCTGGATGGCAGCTACCGCCTGCAGCGCATTGGCACCTCTGCCTGAACCGACGGCATTGAACAGGAAACCTGCATGACGCAACGCAAAGGCATCATCCTGGCCGGTGGGTCCGGCACCCGGCTGTATCCGATCACCAAGGGTGTCAGCAAGCAGCTGTTGCCGGTGTACGACAAGCCGATGATCTACTACCCGCTCAGCGTGCTGATGCTGGCGGGCATCCGTGAAGTACTGATCATCAACACGCCGCATGAGCAGGCGCTGTTCCAGCAGTTGCTGGGCGACGGTTCGCAGTGGGGCATGGACATCCAGTACGCAGTGCAGCCCAGCCCTGATGGGCTGGCACAGGCCTATCTGATTGGCCGCGATTTCGTGGCCGGCAAGCCGAGCTGCCTGGTGCTGGGCGACAACATCTTCCATGGCCACGGTCTACGTGAACTGCTCAAGCGCGCCGACGAGCGCGTGGACGGTTCGACCGTGTTCGGTTACTGGGTGAATGACCCCGAGCGCTACGGCGTGGCCGAGTTCGACAGGGGCGGCAAGGTAGTCGATCTGGTGGAGAAGCCAGCAAACCCGCGTTCCAACTATGCGGTTACCGGCCTCTACTTCTACGACGGCAACGCCAGTGACTATGCCGCCGAGCTCCGGCCTTCGTCGCGTGGCGAGCTGGAAATCACCGATCTCAACAAGCGCTACCTGGCCGACGGCACGCTTCATCTGGAAGCACTGGGCCGCGGTTATGCCTGGCTCGATACCGGCACCCACCAGTCGCTGCTGGAAGCCTCCAACTTCATCGAGACCATCCAGACCCGCCAGGGCCTGCAGGTATGCTGCCCGGAGGAAGTGGCGTTCGGGCAGGGCTGGATCTCGGCCGAACAGCTGCAGGCGCTGGCGGCCCCGTTGATCAAGAATGGCTACGGCCAGTACCTGAACAAGCTGGCATTGCGTGGGGTGGTTCCGTGAAAGTGATTCAGACCCGCCTGCCGGGATGCGTGGTGCTTGAGCCGATGGTGTTCGGTGATTCGCGCGGTTTTTTCTTCGAAGGCTGGAACGCATCGCGATTCGGTGCGCTTGGGTTGCCCGACCGGTTCGTGCAGAGCAATGTTTCGTCCTCGAGCAAGGGCGTGCTGCGTGGCCTGCACTACCAGTGGCCGCGCCCGCAGGGCAAGCTGGTCAGCGTGCTGGAAGGTGAGGTCTACGATGTAGCCGTGGACATCCGACGCGGGTCACCGACGTTTGGATGCTGGGAGGCAGTGATCCTGAGTGCCGGCAACAAGCGCCAGTTCTGGATTCCGGAAGGTTTCGCCCACGGTTTCGCGGTGCTGTCCGAGACTGCGCTGTTCCACTATCTCTGTACCGACGTGTACGTGAAGGAAGCCGATGCTGCTGTGCGCTGGGACGACGCCGATATCGCGGTGGACTGGCCGATCAGCGATCCGATCCTGTCGGCCAAGGATGAGGATGCGCCGTTCCTGAAGGATATTGCCGAAGACCGATTGCCGGCCTATACGCCATGAAGCTGCTGGTGTTCGGCGGCAACGGCCAGGTGGGCCAGGAACTGCTGCGCGCATTGGCGCCGCAGGGTACGGTGATTGCAACCACGCGCAGCGGCACGCTGCCCGACGGCCGTTCCTGCGAGAGGGCTGACTTCAGCGAGCCAGACAGTCTGTTGGCATTGCTGGATCGGCTGCAGCCATCGATCGTGGTCAATGCGGCGGCCTATACGGCAGTGGACCGCGCCGAACAGGACGCAGGCGCGGCCTTTGCGGCCAATGCGCTGGCACCGGGCGTGATCGCGCGCTGGTGTGCGCTGCGGGGTGTGCCGTTCGTGCACTACTCCACCGACTACGTATTCGATGGACGCGGCACACGGCCGTACCGCGAGGACGAGCCTACTGCACCGCTGGGCGTGTATGGCACCAGCAAGCGCGATGGCGAGGATGCGGTGCGTGCAGCGGGCGGGCGCCACCTGATCTTCCGCACGGCGTGGGTGTATGCCGCGCACGGTGCGAACTTCCTGCGCACCATGCTGCGGGTGGGCGCCGAGCGCGACCGGCTGCGGGTGGTGGCCGATCAGATCGGCACGCCGACGCCGGCGGCACTGATCGCCGATGTCACTGCGCTGGCATTGCAGCACCCGGGCCCGTTGTCCGGCACCTGGCACCTGACCGCCACGGGCCAGACCAGCTGGCATGGATTCGCCGAGGCGATCTTCGCCGAGGCGCTGGCGAAGGGGCTGCTGGACCGTGCGCCGGTGGTGGAGGCCATTCCGAGTTCGGACTATCCGACCCCGGCGCAGCGTCCGGCATGGTCGGTGCTGGACAACCGCCGGATCCAGCAGGATTTCGCTATCGAGCTGCCCAGTTGGCAGGCCGGTCTGGCGCGGGTGATCGACGAGATCGCGTTGCTTCGCAACTGAGGCGGGAAGCCGCAATGGGGCGCATGCGCGGACGCAGTCCGCAGCCCGCGCTCTCTTTGACAGCTCCCGGAAATAGCCCCACCATCGCGCGGCATGGTCATCGCCGACGAGAAGGATTTCATGAGCAGAGTGCCCGCAGGGCCCGCGGTACGAAGCGGATTGCCTCCATTTGCCGTGGTCGCAGGCGTCGCGCTGGTCGCATTGCTGGTGCGGCTTCTCTACGTCCAGTTCTTCAGTACGCCGATGCCCTTCTGGGACCAGTGGGACGGCGAGGGCGCGACCGCGCTGCAACCCTGGCTGCATGGAACCCTGCAATGGAGCACATTGCTGGAACCGCACAATGAACACCGCATCTTCCCGACCCGCCTGGTTGCGTTGCTGTCGTTCTTCCTGACCGGACAGTGGAACAACGTCTACGAAGCCCGCATCAGCGCCGTGGTGGCCTGCTTCATCCCGGCGACGCTGGTCTGGCACGCGCTGCGTGACAGTGGCGTCGTGGGTGGGCGCAGGTTGCTGGTTGCATTCGCACTGCTGATGTCGATCCTGCCGTTCTCCTGGGAGAACCTCCTGGTGGGCTTCCAGAGCCAGTTCTACTTCCTGGTCCTGTCCAGCATCGTGGCTGTCGGCCTGGTGGCGCGCCATCACCAGAGCATCCCCGCGTTGTTGGCGGCGATGGCGCTGAGTGTGCTGGCGGCGGTCACCATGGCCTCGGGCATGCTGACTGCTGTCGCGGTGGGCGCCACCTGCGTGATCGCCTGCCTCTGCCTGCCCGGCAAGCGTGCGCCGGCGTTGTGCGCCACAGCGGTGCTGGCGGTGTTGGCGGTGATCGCCTATCGGGCGATTCCGGTCATCGATGCCAACGGAATGCTGCGCGCGCAGTCGCTTGGAGAGCTGTTCCTTGCGACCACCCGCGTGCTGTCGTGGCCGGGGCGCTCGAACGGCTGGGTGGCCATCGTATGGCTGCCGGGTGTGGTGATGATCACGCGCATGCTGCTACGCCGGCAGGCCACCCGGACCGATGTGGCGATGGCCGGATTCTGTGCCTGGACCGTGCTGCAGGCCTTGGCGATTGCCTATGGTCGCGGGCATGAAATGGGTTCCCCGGCGCCGCGCTACACCGATCTCTTCGTACCCGGCGTATTCGGCAACGCGTGGTTCGCGTTGCAGCTCTGGGGCCTGCTGCCGCGCTCGGGCCTGCGCAGCGCCGCGCGTGCCGCGGTGGTCATGTTCGCGCTGGTGGTTGTGGGCGCTCCGCTCAGCCAGGTGGGCAAGGACTTCCGCAGGATCCGGGCGTTTGCCGCGGAGAGCCGCGTGCAGCAGGACAATGCCACGCGCTATCTGGTCACGGGTGATCCGGCCGCGCTGCAGGTGGGCGAACGCGAACTGCCTTACCCGGATGCTGCCAAGCTGAAAGCACAACTGGATGACCCCAGGCTGCGCCGGATCCTGCCAGTCAAACTGGAAGCGAGTGCATCCGAAGGGCGCTGAGCGCATCCGCAGATGAAGGCAGGTGGGCCCCGTTGACCGGAATCGGGCTCACCGTGAGGGTCACCGGAACGACAGGTGCTTGTGGCCGAAGTAGCTGGAGATCACCGGCACGGCCACGCCGACCACGTGGGCGATCTCCAGGCGCAGCATGTCTACGCCCAGCCACGGCAGCAGGTGGTAGGCCAGAACGGTGGAAACCAGCCAGGTCTGGGCTACCGCGAACAGATTGACCAGCACGAAGTAGAACGCCGAGTGGTGCAGCGGCCGGGTGCTGCCGGAGAACACGAACCAGCGCGTCAATACGAACGCGGTAACCATGCCGGTGAGGTAGGCGGCGATGATCGCGGGAGTGAATGGCATCCAATGGCTGTACAGCATCCGCGACAGGATGTTGGCGAGCGCGGCGATGCCGCCGGCCACGAGGAACAGCAGGAACGGGCGCGACAGGGTCACGCAATCGCCTCGCGGGCCATGGCGCGGCCGAAGCCGATGCTCTCGGAGATGCCACGGTCCTCAGGATAATAGTGCGATGTATCGGCCACCCACAGGCCTTCCACGGGCAACCTGCGCGGCGGAAGCCGGTCGAGGAAGCCTGGTTCGCAGATGGGCTGCGCATGTCGGTAGCGGCTGACCCGTACTTCGATGAAATCGTCTGCATGCAGCTGCGGATTGATCATGCCCAGGTAGCGCCGCACCTTGTCGGCGAACACCTCGTCGCTGTCGCCATAGCGCTCGTGCTCGCCGGGCATGTAGAACGGCACGTAGACGATATGTGCATCCATCGGGCGCAGGTTGGTGTATTCGACGATGCCGGGGATGTCCATGTCCGGATCGTTGGTGTTGACCCAGAAATTGGCCGAGACCGGCTTGCGCAGCTTGGCGATGACACAGACCACGGCGATGTTGTTCAACGTGCGGAACTTCGCCAGGATCGCTTCGGGCAGGTCCGGGGCCAGGCGTGGTACGAACGGCAGCGGCACCGTGGAGATGACCTTGTCGAAGGCCAGGTGCTCGCCGCCGACCTGGACGCCATGTACGCGGCCCGCCTCGATCACGATGCGCTGCACCGGGCTGGACAGTCGCACTTCGCCGCCATGGCGCTGGATGTCCGCATGCAGGGCATCGAGCAGGGTGGACGAGCCGCCCTCCAGATAGCCCAGCTTCTCGCGCATCAGGCTGTAACGCGAGCGACCGATGCGCCGGATCCGGCTCCAGATCCAGGCCGCCGACAGGTTGCCGGCGTAGTTGTAGAACTTGTAGTCGAACAGCCTGCGCCACAGCGTCTCATAGGCTTCGGCCCCGACCCAGCGGCGGATCCAGGAGGAGGCTTCGACATGATCCAGCGGGTGCCAGTCGTTGCGACGGGTGCACAGGAAGGCATGCAGCCCGTAGCGGATCTTGGCCATCAGCCCAAGGCCCCTGAAGCGCAGCAGGGCGATCGGATTGCCCCATGGCTGCAGGCGCTTGCCGAACCAGTAGCCCATGCGGGTTTCGGTCCAGCGCATGCGATCACCCAGGCCCAGCTCCTCGAGCACCGCCAGGAAATCGTGGTCGGAGGTGCAGTGGAAGTGGTAGTAGCGCTCGATCTGCATGCCGCCGAAATCGAAACAGGCGGTCATCCCGCCCACGCGGTCGTCGGCCTCGAACACCACGGGCTGGTGGCCATCGCGGGCCAGCTGGTATGCCACGGCCAGGCCCATCGGACCGGCACCAAGAACGGCGATGCGTTCGCTCATGATCAGAACTCCAGGGCGATGTCGCCGTACTCGGGATCGTTGAAGGTGGCGTCGATCGCCTGGGCAAAGGGCGTTGGCTGCACGCCGAAGATGGATGGCCAGTCGATGACCTCGAACTCATCGTGGGCCACCAGCGCCTGCAACTGTGCGGCGGTGAACGGCGGATCGCGGTCGAACAGTGCCCAGGTCCTCAGCAGCAGGTGGAACAGGGTGTAGGGAATATGCAGCACCATTGCGCGTGCACCCGTGCTGCGCTTGATCTGGCGGATGATGTCGACGTAGTCGACCTTTTCAAGGCCGGTGATGTTGTAGCGCTGGCCGCTGATGCGTGAGCGCAGGCAGCTGGCAATGATGGTGGCGAAGTCGCCGGCATACAGCGGCTGGCGCATGTAGCGGCCATGGCCCGGAATCGGAAAAACGGGAACTCTGCGCATGAAGCGCGACAGCCAGCCCAGGTGCTTGCGGTCGAACCAGCCGAACATCAGGGTAGGGCGCAGGATGACGGACGCAATGTTGCGGGCGGCCACACGCTGTTCCTGTTCGCGCTTGGTACGGGTGTAGTCATCGTCGGCCACCGAGCAGACCACCGAGGAACTGACGTGCACGGTATAGGGCACGGCGTGGCGCTCGATCGCATCGAGGACATGGTCGGTGGCGGTGATGTTGTTGCGCACGAACGGCAGGGGATCGGTGCCGCCGATCTGTGCCTGCAGCATCACCACGGCGTCGGCCGCAGCGAAATGGCGTTCCCACGGGCCGGGTTCGGCCAGGTCGGCCAGCTCAGTGATCACGTCCGGATGCATGCCCGCCAGCACCTCGAGATTGGCGGCATGCTTGTCGATCACCACCAGCTGCCGATAGCCCAGGCGCTTGAGGATGGCCACCAGGTTCTGGCCGACCAGGCCGGCGCCGCCGGGAATGATGATCTTCTGCTCCAGCACGGAGCTCGATGCGGCGCTCACAGCGTGATCCTGTTGAAGGCGGCCTGCGGCAGGGTGCGGATCACCCCCATGATCAACCGCCAGAAGCCCGGCGCGTACAGCACCGGGGTGCCACGGCCGATGCCGGCGATGATGCGTCGCGCGATCTGGTCCGGTGTAGCCCACAAGGGGCCCTTGCGCAGGTGGGCCGTCATCGGCGTATCGACGAAGCCGGGGCGGATGTCCACCACTGCCACGCCCCGCTTGGCCAGGCGTTGGCGCAGGCCGCTGAGGAAGGTGCTGACCGCCGCCTTGGCAGCGCCATAGACGTAGTTGCTCTGTCGGCCACGGTCCCCGGCGACCGAAGTGATCACCGCCAGTGTGCCGCTGCCGGCATCGGCCAGCCGGTTGGCCAGTGGTCCCAGCAGGGCCAGCGTGGAGGTGCCGTTGGTGGCGAATTCGGCCATGCAGGCCTGCACCGAGGCCTCGCAGGCGGCCTGGTCGGGCAGCGTGCCGTGTGCGATCAGTACCACGTCGACCTTGCCCAGTGCCTGCCATGCCTGCGCGAGCAGGTCGGCATGAGCCGGCAGGTCGTTGATGTCCATGGCGTGGGTGTGCGTGGCGCGCGCACCGCGGATGCGCAGGTCGTCGCCAATGGCAGCCAGTCGATCCGCGCGGCGACCGACAAGGAACAGCGATGCACCACGCGCGGCATAGCGCCGGGCAACGGCTTCGGCGATGGCGGACGTGGCGCCGATGATGAGGACACTCTGCATGCTTACTCCGTCACCCGGCGCCAGAAACCGGATGAGAAACGTGGATCGATGAAACGACTGAAGTCCTGCCAGCGGGGGTAGGACTGTTGGAATGACGTGGCCGTCATCCGCGCATCCTTCGCCGGGTACTGCGCACCGCCTGCGGCATCGACGATCTGGTCCAGGCGCCGCAGCAGGGCCAGCAGGGACTCGCCGGTGTTTGGGAAGTCCAGGGCCAGCGTGGTGCCCGGGCGTGGAAAGGACAGCATGCCGGGCGATGGCCGCGTGCCGAACTGCTTGAGCACCGCCAGGAACGAACCCTGGCCACTGCGGGCGATTTCCTGCAGCAAGGCGGGGATGCCGTCGGCGGCCGCCTGCGGTGGCAGCACGCACTGGTATTGCAGGAATCCAGCCGGACCATACATCCGGTTCCACTGGTCGATGCCATCGAGTGGGTAGAAGAAGGGCAGCAGGTGCGACGCATGGCGCCGGCGCAGTGGCAGCTGGCGCCAGTAATAGAGCACGTTGAACGGGCGCAGGGTGAGCCGGTTGACCAGCGAAACCGGTGGCGTCAGCGGCATCGCCCACTGCCTGCGGGGTGCAGCAGGACGTTCGTCGAGCGGTTGTGCGGCATGGTTGGCGCGGGTGAAATGGCCGCGGCCGAGGGAACGGCCACGCGCCAGGCAGTCGATCCACGCCACGCTGTACTCGTGGCTTTCGCAGCTCTCCCTGGACAACGCGAAGAAGTCGGCGAGGTTGCAGAAGCGGATGTTCTCCACTTCCAGGCTGCTGCCTGGCACCCGGCGCAGCTGCAGCTCGGCGCGGGTGACCAGGCCGGTCAGGCCCAGCCCGCCCACCGTGGCCCCGAACCAGCCATCCGCATCGCCGGGACGGCACAGCCGGCGTTCGCCATCGCTGCGCAGCAGCTCGAAAGAGCGCACATGGTGGCCAAAGCTTCCCGCCACATGATGGTTCTTGCCATGGACGTCATTGCCGATGGCGCCCCCCACCGTGACGTGGCGGGTACCCGGTGTCACCGGCAGGAACCAGCCCTGCGGCAGTGCCAGGGCAATGATCTCGTCCAGGGTCACGCCGGCTTCGCAGTGCAGCCGGCCGCTGGCTGGATCGAAGGCGATGAAGCGGTCCAGGCCACGACAGTCGAGCAGGGTCGCACCCGGGTTCTGGCAGCTGTCGCCATAGCTGCGGCCATTGCCGTACGGCAGCGCGCTGCCTTCGAAGTCCGGTAGTCCAGCTTGGCGGTCATGCACCCTCGCCAGCGCTTGCGGCGAACGCGGATACCTTCCCCAGGAATACGCGCGCGCGCGCATCAGATCGCCACCAGCGCAAACCCGACGCACAGCGCGGCCACGATCTGGCTGACCCGATCGGTGGCTGCGAATACGATGGGGTCATCATGCATCTTGCCGCGATGGGCGATCACCCAGGTACGGCTGACCCAGTACAGCAGGATCGGGCAGATGAACCACAGCAGCTTCGGGTTGCGGTACAGCTCCACGCTGTCGGGGCTGTTGATGTACAACGCCATCACCAGCACCGCGCAGTAGCCCGCCGCGGCACCGAGTGACTGCAGCAGCGGCAGGTCCTCCACGTCATAGCCGCGGCCGTCGGCACGGGTGTTGCCCCGGGCCAGCACCGAGTGCAGTTCCGTGTAGCGCTTGAGCAGGGCCAGCGAGAGGAAGATGAACATGCTGAAGGCCAGCAGCCAGAACGAAAGCTCCGCGCCGATGGCAACCGTGCCGCCGATGATGCGCAGGGTGTAAAGGCCTGCCAACAGCACCACATCGAGCATGACCACGCGCTTCAGGCGCAGCGAGTAGCCCAGGGTGAGTGCGTAGTATCCCAGCAGCACGGTGGCAAATGACGGGCTGCAGGCCAGGCCGATGGCCAGGCCGCACAGTGTCAGCAGGGGGCCGGCAAACAAGCCGTGCAGCAGCGGCAGCCGGCCAGCGGCAAAGGGGCGAAGGCGCTTGCGCGGGTGGCGGCGGTCCGCACCGAGGTCGAGCAGGTCGTTGAGTACATAGACGCCGGAGGCACACAGGCTGAAGGCGGCAAAGGCCAGCAGGGCGTCGGCGACCGCCGTTGCTTCAAGGAAACGATGGGCGGTCAGCAGCGGTACGAACACCAGCAGGTTCTTCAACCATTGATGCGGGCGCAGTGCCTTCACCCATGCCTGCAGCCGGGAGGGACCCGGCCAATGCCCCAGCACCTGGGTGTGTCGGGCGGCGGCGCTGGCGAGGGGCGGGCCGTTGTTGACCACCCAGGCGCCTGATGCGCGTGCCCAGACCGGCAGGTCGACCGTGCCGTTGCCGGCATAATCAAAGCCGCGTTCGCCAAACGCATCCACCAGGGCCTGCGCCTTGCGCGCACCGGACAGATTGCGCTGGCCATCACTGGCGATGACCTGTTCAAACAGGCCCAGATGCGCTGCGATCGGCGCGACCAGCAACTGGTCCGACGCAGTGCACAGTACCCTTGGTCGTTGCGGAGTGTCGCGCAGCAGTTCCAGCACCCTCGGGTTGTAGGGCAGGTGACGGGGATCGACAGCGGCGCGGGCAGCAATCCGGCGCTTCAGCACAGCCTTGCCCTGCAGCAGCCAGAACGGCAGCAGGATCAGGTACAGCGGATTGCGTGCAAGCAGCACCAGCAGTGATTCATACAGGATGTCCGAGTCCAGCAGCGTGCCATCCAGATCCACGCACAGGGCGCGGCCATGGGCTGCGGGGGAGGTGGCTGGCGTCGCTGGAGGCATCGTCTGCGGGCGGATGCGGCGGATCGTGCATTGTATCCGCGTTGGAGCGCGGGCCCGAAAAACCTCGTCGCGGCCCGGGGCCGACCTACCGGCACCGTTTGCTGCGGCGCAAACCCGTCGGTTGCAGGGCTGCGGCTAGAATGCGTATATCCATCCGCAGGGTATTACAGCAATGCAGCAATCGACTTCCGGCGGCAAGCGCTTCGCCAGTGCGTCCCAGGCCCTGCAGGGGGTGGTCGCCGATGGCCAGACCCTGGCCGTGGGCGGCTTTGGCCTGTGTGGCATTCCCGAGGCGCTGATCGCCGCCCTGCGTGACAGCGGCGCCAAGGGCCTGACCGTGATTTCCAACAATGCCGGCGTCGATGGTTTCGGCCTCGGCCAGCTGCTGGAAACACGGCAGATCAAGAAGATGATTTCGTCCTACGTGGGCGAGAACAAGGAATTCGAGCGGCAGTTCCTGGCCGGCGAGCTGGAGCTGGAGTTCAACCCGCAGGGCACCCTGGCCGAGCGCCTGCGTGCCGGCGGTGCGGGCATCCCGGCATTCTTCACTGCCACCGGTTATGGCACGGTGGTGGCCGAAGGCAAGGAGACCCGCGAGTTCGACGGCAAGCACTACGTGATGGAGACCGCGCTGCGCGCCGACGTCGCGCTGGTCAAGGCCTGGAAGGCCGATGAGGCCGGCAACCTGGTGTTCCGCAAGACCGCGCGCAATTTCAACCCGGCCTGCGCGATGGCCGGCAAGGTCTGCATCGTGGAAGTCGAAGAGGTCGTGCCAGTCGGCAGCATCGATCCGGACCAGGTGCACCTGCCGGGCATCTACGTGCACCGCATCGTGCACAACGCGCATCCTGAAAAACGCATCGAACAGCGCACCATCCGCGCGGAGGGCAACTGACATGGCGTGGACCCGTGACGAAATGGCGGCCCGCGCTGCCCAGGAATTGACCGATGGCGCCTACGTGAACCTGGGCATCGGCCTGCCGACGCTGGTGGCCAACCACATTCCCGTAGGCGTGGACGTGTGGCTGCAGTCGGAAAACGGCCTGCTCGGCATTGGCCCGTTCCCCACCGACGCTGAAGTCGACGCCGACCTGATCAATGCCGGCAAGCAGACCGTGACCGCGCGGGCTGGTGCCAGCTATTTCGGCAGCCACGACAGCTTCGCGATGATCCGCGGTGGCCACGTCAACCTGGCCATCCTTGGCGCCATGCAGGTGACGGCCAAGGGCGACCTGGCCAACTGGATGGTGCCCGGCAAGATGGTCAAGGGCATGGGCGGTGCGATGGACCTGGTGGCCGGCGTGCAGCGCGTGGTGGTGCTGATGGAACACACCGCCAGGAACGGCGAGCACAAGATCCTGTCCGAATGCACGCTGCCGTTGACCGGCGTCGGTGTGGTCGACCGCATCATCACCGACCTGGCCGTGTTCGACGTGACCGACAAGGGGCTGCTGCTGGTGGAAGCGGCACCGGGTGTCAGCGATGACGAACTGAAGGAAAAGACCGGCGTCGCGTTCCAGCGCGCCTGATGTTTCCAGGGCGGCCAAACGCCGCCCTGTTCCTTGAGGGGCCGCCATGTTGTTCCCCCACGACCTGCCCGATGCCGATGTCCAGCACCTGCCGGGCTGGATGGCTGCGGCCGAGGCGGATCGGCTCATGTCCGTGCTGCAGGCCGACGTGCCGTGGGACGTGCACCGCATCCGCATGTTCGGCCGCTGGGTGGACTCACCGCGGCTGAGCTGCTGGATAGGCGACCCGCAGGCCCGCTACCGTTATTCCGGCGCCGAGTTCGTTCCACATCCATGGCTGCCCGTGCTGCAGGCCCTGCGTGAGCACCTGCAGGCCGGGAACATCGGTCGGTTCAACAGCGTGCTGCTGAACCGTTATCGCGATGGCAGTGACTCCATGGGATGGCACAGTGACGATGAGCCGGAGCTGGGGCCGTCACCGGTGATTGCTTCGCTGAGCCTGGGCACCGCTCGTCGCTTCCTGCTGCGCCGTCGCGATGAGCCAGCGCGCAGGGCCGAATTCGTGCTGGACCACGGAGACCTGCTGCTGATGCGCGGGCAGACCCAGCGCTTCTACCAGCACGCGCTTCCGAAGTCAGCGCGGATCCGGGAGGAGCGGATCAACCTGACGTTCCGCTGGATCCATTCCCCCGGAGCGGGCGATCGTAGCAGGACCTAGCGGCGGACCAGGTCGATGGCGGCTGTCAGCAGGCCGCGCCCGAAGTACCCGTAGTTGCCGGACAACAGCTCTGCCATCACTGCGGGAATGCGGCGCAGGCGTGCTGGCCCCAGGCGGGTGCGCACCGTCAGGTGCCGTTGCTTCCGCTCGATCCATTCGAGGCGTGATCCGGGCAGGCCCAGTGCGCGTGCGCGTACCAGCAGCTGCTCGCACTGCAGTCGTTCGACTTCCAGCTGGCGTTCCCGCCTCACCTCGCGCGAGACACCATCCTGGTCGCCGAGCCCCACCTGGTTGTTGCCGTGCAGGCGGTAGCCGATCAGCGGATCGGGCAGGCTGTCGATGTTCCCTCGCATGGCTGCCAGCATGCTGATCCAGGCGTCGTGGACCCAGCCCGAAGCAGGTAGAGGCAGCGCATCGTCCAGCACCCGGCGACGCAGCGCCATCGCGGCTCCTGTCATCAGCGGCCGCTTCAGCAACAGCTCGAAGCCGTGGCCTGCATGCATCCGCGCGTGCTCTGACGGTCGGTAGCCCAACGCGGAAAACAATCGTTTGGACAGCATCCGGCCGCTTCCGTCAATCAACTCTGCATCGCTGTGCAGCGCCAGCAGTTCAGGGCGGGCATCGAACTCGGCGCAGAAACGCTGCAGCTTGTCCGGATACCAGACGTCATCCTGGTCGCACAGGAAAACGAGGTCGCCGCTACAGGCGCGGAGCGCGCCATCGAAGTTCTGCCGATAGCCGACGTTGCGCGAATTCACCTGCAGGTCCACCGCGATGCCCAGCGCCTCTGCACGAGGCACGAATGCACGCAGCAACGCCAGGGTACCGTCGGAGGATGCATCGTCGCGGATGACGAGCTGATCCGGATGGCGCGTCTGCGCCAGCAGGCTGTCCAGCTGCTCCTGCAGGAAGCGCTCGCCGTTGTACGTGCAGACGGCGATGGAAACGGACGAGGTCATCGGGAGGCGGTGCGGCGGGGATGCGTCGAGTATCGCATGCCCCCGTCCGGACCCTCCCGCCCTCCGTAGCGAGCGGGCCTGCCGTTGATCAGCGCAGGACGCCTGGCTGGTCGGCCTGTCCGCTCACCAGCGTCCAGCCGACCACATCCTGCGCCAGCTGCTGCAGGCCGCGTTCGAAGGCGGCAGTGACCGCCGGAACGTCGGTGCTGCCGACCGGCTGCGCCTGGCGGAAGGTGCGGTCGGCGACCACGCGCTGGTCGGCGACGTGGATCAGCTTGGCATTGACCTCGATGACCACGGTGGGCGTGGCCTGGCCCTGGTAATCCGATTCGAAGCGGCGCACGTCGGTGGACAGCTTGTAGTCGGCACGGATGCCCGCGCTGCTGCGCGCCACGCCGCGGATGCGGCCGGAGTCCTCGAAGCCACGCAGCAGGGTGTCCTCGATCATGTCGGTGGCCGGCTGTGCCCAGCTGGCGCCCTTGTAGATCTCCATCTGCGACGGCGTCGGGCGCACGTTGATGCGCGGGCTGTCGACCATGCGCGCGGCGCTGGGCTTGGCCAGTACCAGCTGCCAGCTGGCCTGCGGCCACGCGGGATCGGCCTTCACCTGCACGGCCGGCGAGTACAGGGTCACTGCGGTTTTCTCGCTGCTGCCAAGGATGGAGCAGCCGCCCAGCAGGGTGACCATCGAGGCGGCCAGCAGCAGGCGCGGAAGGGTGGTCGTGCTCATTTGGGTTCGAACTCCTTCGGTGCGTCGCGGCCCAGCAGGTAGCGCGCGGGGTTGTTCTCGAGGCGGTCGCTGACCCGGCGCAGGTCGCGGATCAGGCCACGCAGCTCGGTCAGCGTCGGGCCAAGCTGGCCGAGGCCGTCGTTGGCGAAGCTGTTGATCGCCGCGCGGTTCTCGCCCAGGATCGAATCGGCATTGCCGGCGGCCGAGTCGAGCTTGCCCAGCGTGGCGTCGAGCTTGTCGATGATGCCCGGCAGCTGCTGCACCAGGTTCTTGTCCAGGCGCTCGATGGTGCCGTTGGTGGTCTTCAGCGTGGTGTCCAGGCTGCGTGCGGCATCGCGCGCGCTGAGCAGCAGTGCCTGGGTGCCCTGGTCGCGATCGGCCAGGCCACCACTGATCGTTTCAAGATTGGCCAGCGTTGCATTGATCGAAGCGACGTTGCGGTCGCTGAGGATCTGGTCCATGCGCTCGACGATGCGGTTGGCCACGTCGGTGATGTTCTGCAGCGCCGAGGGCGTGGTCGGGATGATCGGTGCCGGGTCCTTGTTGACCGTGGTCAGCGCCGGCGACTGCGGCGTACCGCCGCTGAGCTGGATGATCGACGGGCCGGTGAGGCTGGTGATCGCCAGCTTGGCGCGGGTATCGGTCTTGACCGGCGTGGTCGAGTTCAGGCGGATGCGTGCGACCACCTGGCGCGGATCGTCCGGCACCAGGTTCAGTTCGGTGATCGAACCGACCGCGATGCCGTTGTATTGCACCGGGCTGCCCACCGACAGGCCGGTCACCGCCTCGCGGAACACCACGCGGTATTCCTGCCAGGTACGGTCGGAGGAGTACTTGGCGGCCCACAGGCCGAAGGCCAGCAGGGCCAGGCCGGTGATCAGGGTGAACGCGCCGATCAGCACGTAGTTGGCTTTGGTTTCCATGGCTCAGGCACTCTCGATCTGTTCGCCGCGCGCGGCACGCGCACGCGGTCCGTGGAAGTATTCCTGGATCCACGGATGATCCAGTTTCTCGATTTCCGGCAACGGTGCATTGGCCACCACCTTGCGGTCGGCCAGCACGGCAACGCGGTCGCAGATGGCGTACAGCGTGTCCAGGTCGTGGGTGATCAGGAACACGGTCAGCCCCAGCGCTTCCTGCAGGGTCTTGATCAGGCGGTCGAACGCGGCCGCGCCGATCGGGTCGAGGCCGGCGGTGGGTTCGTCCAGGAACAGCAGCGGCGGATCCAGCGCCAGGGCGCGCGCCAGGCCGGCGCGCTTGCGCATGCCGCCGGACAGCTGCGACGGCAGCTTGTTGATCGCGTCGGCGGGCAGGCCGGCCAGCTTCACCTTCAGCAGTGCCAGTTCGTAGTGCCAGCGCTCGGGCAGCTCACGATGGTGCTCCTTCAGCGGTACCTGCACGTTCTCGCCCACGGTCAGCGAGGAGAACAGGGCGCCGTCCTGGAACAGCACGCCGGTGTTGCGCTCGATGTGCAGGCGGCTTTCGGGATCGTCGGCACGTGCGTCGCGGCCCAGCACTTCGATCTGGCCTTCGTCGGGCGTGCGCAGGCCGAGGATCGAGCGCATCAGCACCGACTTGCCGGTACCGGAGCCGCCGACCACGCCCAGGATCTCGCCGCGGCGCACGTCCAGGTCCAGGTCCTCATGCACGGTCTGGCTGCCGAAGCGGTTGACCAGGCCGCGCACGCGGATCGCCAGTTCATGGCCCTGGTCGTCACGCATGTCGAGGATTTCGGGGCGGGCGGATGTGCTCATGTCACCAGTCCATGTGCATGAACCACAACGCCGCGAAGGCGTCGATGATGATCACCAGCGAGATCGTCTGCACCACGCTGGAGGTGGTGCGTTCGCCGACCGACTGCGCGGTGCCTTCCACCTTCAGTCCTTCCAGGCAGCCGATCAGGCCGATCACCAGCGCGAACACCGGCGCCTTCGACAGGCCGACCAGCATGTGCCGCACTTCCATCGTCTCGTGCATGCGCGCGATGTACATCTGTGGCGGGATGTCCAGGTCGAATGCGCCGACGGTGATGCCGCCGGCAAGGCCGGCAACCATGGCAATGAAGGTCAGCAGCGGCAGGGTCACCAGCAGCGCCAGCAAGCGGGGCAGCACCAGCAGGTCGACCGGGTCCAGCCCCAGCGTACGCATCGCATCGATCTCCTCGCGCGCCTTCATCGCGCCAATCTGCGCGGTGAAGGCACTGGCGGTGCGGCCGGCCAGCACGATGGCGGTCAGCAGCACGGCGAACTCGCGCAGGAAGGCGATGTTGACCAGCTCGACGACGTAGATCTCGGCGCCGAAATCGCGAAGGATGGTCGAGCCGAGGAAGGCGATCACCGCGCCGACCAGATAGGACAGCAGCGCCACCAGCGGTACCGCATCCAGCCCGACCTGTTCCATCTGGTGCACGGTGGCGGTCAGGCGGAAGCGGCGGGGTTCCTTGACCAGGCGCGCGGCCTTGACCAGGTTCTCGCCGAGGAAACTGCACAGCGCCTTGATGTTGTGGCCGGTGGCATGGACGCTGACACCCAGTCGCTCCAGTGCCGCCAGCACGCCGAAGTCGCGCTTGGGCCTGGGCCGGTCGTCGGCGACCTCTTCGATGGTGCAGACCAGCGCCTGATGGTCCTGGCGGAACTGCAGCGCGTCTTCGCCGAGGTCGGCGCGGTGGGCCACGCGCAGTACCTGCAGCACGCCGGCCGAATCCATCTGCTCGATGCCGGTGGCATCGATGCCGGTCAGCTTTTCGGGAACGCCACGCAGGACTTCGGCCGCGGCCAGCGCGGTTTTCAGGGTCCAGGTGCCGGACAGGCGGATCAGGCCCGGGTCATGGGCGTCCTGTTCGAGCTGGGGGGCGAGGTTCGGGGTCACTTGGGCCATTCGGGTCGCAGCATAACCGGTCTGTCTTGGGCATCGCGTCGAACTCGGATGAATTTCTCCGGTAAGGCCCGGCCTAGGTAATACTACGTCGCATGTCCGCAGACGCTCACACGATCCCCACGCCCCAGGCCACCTACGCGCAGCGCGTGGCCTTCGTTTCCGAGATCGCCGGACGCCTGCACAGCTACGGCACCACGGCCCAGCGCCTGGAAACGGCAGTCGTGGCACTGGCCCGCCAGCTCGATCTGGATTGTGAACCGTGGTCGAATCCCACCGGTATCATCCTCAGCTTCAGCGACCCGGCGCAGGCGATCGGCTCCAGCGACATCACCCGCGTGATCCGGCTGGCGCCCGGCGAGAACGACCTGCACAAGCTCAGCGTCGCCGACCATATCGCCGAGGAAGTGTCCAACGGGCGGATGAGCATCGCCCAGGGCCACACTGCACTGCGCCAGCTGGACAAGGATCCGGGCCGTCGCGGCAAGCTGCGCACCATCCTGTCGTTCAGCCTCGGCGCGGCCGGCGTGGCCGGCATGTGGAAGCTGCCGTGGCTGGACATTGCCACCGCCGGTGTCATCGGCCTGATGATCGGCCTGCTCGGCATGGTCACCGACCGTCGCCCGGCCACCCGCGAGGCGGCCGAAGCACTGGCCGCACTGCTGGCGGGCCTGGTCGCCACCCTGGTGGCGTCGTTCATCGGCGCGCTCAACCTCAACACGGTGATCATCGCCTCGCTGGTGGTGCTGCTGCCGGGCATGTCGCTCACCAATGCAGTCAATGAACTGGCCAGCCAGCACTGGGTATCGGGCACCGCGCGCTTCGCCGGTGCACTGACCACCATCATGAAGCTCAGCGTCGGCGCGATGATCGCGGTGACCCTGGCCGATGTGCTTGGGCTGGACCCGGTGATCCGCGCGGCGCGGCCGCAGGGGCCGTGGGTGGAGTGGGGCTCGCTGCTGACCGCCGCGTTCGCGTTCGCGATGCTGTTCAAGGCCAACCGCCGCGATTACCCGTGGGTGATCGCGGCGTCGGTGGCCGGTTATGCGATTTCCAAGTTCGGTGGCCATGCCTGGGGGGCACCGGCGGGCATCTTCCTGTCGGCGATGCTGTTGACCGCGGGCGGCAATCTGTTCGGCCGCCTGGTCGGTCGCCCCGGCGCGATCATCCGCCTGCCGGGCATCATCATGATGGTGCCCGGCAGCACCAGCCTGCGTGGCGTGCTGACCCTGGTCCAGCAGCAGGACGTGGGTGCCGGCCAGGGCGTGTTCCTCACCGTGCTCAACGTGGTGATGGCGCTGGTCGCCGGCCTGCTGTTCGGCAACCTGCTGATGCCCGCGCGCAAAACCCTGTAATCGCCCTTCTGTGCTGCTTGCTGTGGGTGTGGACCGTTGCTCCACGCACCTCCCGGGAAATGAAAAACGCCGGCGTTCGCCGGCGTTTTTCATTGCTTCCCGATCTGGCCTCAGGCCTTCTTGATCAGGAAATCTTCCGGCTTCTTGCTGCCCTTGGCGGTCAGCTCGGCCATCCAGCGCGGCTGCTTGCCACGGCCGGTCCAGGTTTCCTTCGGGTTGGCCGGGTTGCGGTACTTCGGGGCGACCTTGCCCAGCTTGCGGCCAGCCGTCTTGGACGGCGCCTTGGTCGCAGTGGCGACCTTGCGGGCGCGCGGAGCGGGGGCGCCGCCGAACAGTTCCTCGATGGTGTAACCCTCGGTCTTGGCCAGCTTGGTCAGCTGGGCCCGTACCTTGGTGATCGGCCGGCGCTTGGCGACGATGGTCTGCTGCTTCTTCGCGGTGCGGATCAGGGCGCCCAGCTCTCGTGCCGACAGGCCGGTCAGGTCAATGCTCATTTACGGTTACTCCGGAAACTAATGTGTGGACGGGACGAGCCAGTCCATGGCGTCGCGGGACAGAATAAAGATGAATTAATCCAAGCACAAATGCAGGCGGGTCAGGGCTTGGCGGTATGCCGACTGCAGTGCGTCGATTTTGACCGGATTATGTCTGTTGCAGTATCGGGCGGTGGTTCGGGCGGCAAAAAAAGACCGGGGCATGCCCCGGTCTTTTCCTGATCAACCCTGCAGGCGCTGCAGCAGGGTGGCCTTGTCGAGGCTTTCCGCTTCGCTGGCGCGACGCGAGCGGTACTCGTAGGTACCGGCGGCCAGGCCGCGTTCGCTCACCACCACGCGGTGCGGGATACCGATCAGCTCCATGTCGGCGAACATCGCGCCCGGTCGCAGGCCGCGGTCGTCGAGCGCGGCATCCAGGCCTGCATCGCGCAGCTCCTGCAGCAGGCTGGCAGCGGCGTCGGCGACGGCGGCGTCGCCCTTCGGGTTGATCACGCACACCACCACCTGCCACGGCGCCATCGCGTCCGGCCAGATGATGCCGGCCTCGTCATGGTTCTGTTCGATCGCGGCAGCAACCACGCGCGAGATGCCGATGCCATAGCAGCCCATCGCCATCACCGCCGCCTTGCCGTTCTCGTCCAGCACGGTGGCGTCCAGCGCCTTGGCATACGTGCGGCCGAGCTGGAACACGTGGCCGACTTCGATGCCACGGGCGATCTTCAGTTCGCCGCCGTCCAGCGCGCGGTCACCGGCACGCACGTTGCGGATGTCGGCCACTTCCGGCTCCGCCAGGTCACGGCCCCAGTTGACGCCGGCCAGGTGGAAGCCGGCTTCGTTGGCACCGACGACGAAGTCGGACATCGCCGCCACTTCGCGATCGGCGACCACGCGGATGGCCTTGGCCGGCGCGACCGGGCCGAGGAAGCCCGGCACGCTGCCGAGGTGCTCGGCGATTTCCGCCTCGCTGGCGAAACGCTGCTCAGCCAGGCCGGCAACCTTGGCCAGCTTGATCTCGTTGACCTCATGATCGCCGCGCACCAGCGCCAGCACGAACTGCTGCGCTTCGCCTTCGCCGGCGATCAGTGCCACCGACTTCACGGTGCGCTGCAGGTCGATGCCAAGCAGGGCTGCAACGTCCTCGCAGGTCTTCTGGGTGGGCGTATCGACCTTGCGCAGGGCTTCGCCGGCGGCCGCACGCGGCGCCGGATCGGCAGCGATCGCCGCTTCCATGTTCGCTGCGTAGTCCGAACCGGTGGAGAACACCAGCGCGTCCTCGCCGGAATCGGCGATCACGTGGAATTCCTGCGAGGCATCACCGCCGATGGCACCGGAGTCGGCCTGCACCATGCGGAAATCCAGGCCGAGGCGGGTGAAGATGCGGCTGTAGGCCGACTTCATGTTCTCGTACTCGCGCACCAGGCATTCGTCATGCAGGTGGAACGAATAGGCATCCTTCATCAGGAACTCGCGCGAACGCATCACGCCGAAGCGCGGACGGATCTCGTCGCGGAACTTGGTCTGCACCTGGTAGAAGTTGACCGGCAGCTGCTTGTAGCTGGACAGCTCGCTGCGCGCGAAGTCGCAGGCGGCTTCTTCGGCGGTCGGGCTGTAGCAGAACACCTGGTCCTTGCGATCCTTGATCTTCAGCAGCTGCGGGCCGAACTTCTGCCAGCGCCCGGTCTGCTCCCACAGTTCCTTCGGCTGGATGGTCGGGATCTGGAATTCCACGGCGCCGGCGCGGTCCATTTCCTCGCGGACGATGCGTTCAACCTTGCGCAGCACGCGCAGGCCCAGCGGCGACCAGGTGTACAGGCCCGATGCCAGCTTGCGGATCATGCCCGCACGCAGCATCAGCCGGTGGCTGGTCAGCTCGGCGTCGCTGGGGGTTTCCTTGGTGGTGTGCAGGTGGAACTGGGAGAGGCGCATCGTCGGCTTCGGATAACGGCAGAGACGCCTATTCTGCCAGCCCGGCCGGGGGGAGGGGTATCGGCAGGGCTGCGCCCTGCACCTGCTTCAAGCCAGGGCAACAGCAAAAGCAAGAGCAAGAGCAGGTTTCCTTGGGGATGGCGGGGTGGGTCCGGTTGCGGGGGACGCCGTAAATACGTCCATGTAGGCTCGGTCGCCGCATCCATGCGGCTCACGCCCCCGCAACCGGACCCACCCCGCCTTCGACAGTTTCCTGCGAGCTGTCGGAACAGCTCGTGGGGTCCGATCCGTTTTCCGCAGGAAAACGGATCTGACCCCGGAATTCCATTCGATATCTGACAGATTTCATCCACGCATGGCGTGGATCTACTGACCGTCACTAGCGGTCTCTCAGGGGCGGGGCGGTGTGGGGTGGCAGGACCGTTGGCGCCATGGATGGCGCCATCGAGCCCCCATGGATGGGTTTACGGCGTGTCCTGCCAGCCCACACCGCCCCGCCAAACGCACAGAAAGCCCAGAGCCGGCTGTTGCGCTTGCTGTTGCCTCTGCGGGTGCAGGGCTGCAAGCCCTGCCGATACCCTCACTGTGCTGGGCAGTAGGCCTTGATGGCCGCGTCGGCCAGCCCCTTCTGCGCCGTGCGCTGCTCCGGGGTCAGCGCGGTATCGGGCTTGCCGTCGCCATTGGTGTCCTGCATCACCTGGCCGGACCCCTCCAGCAGGGTCAGGTTGGCGCGGGCGGTGCTGCACTGCTCCGGCACCGGCGCGGCCGGGGTTTCGGTACTGGCTGCGGCCTGTGGGTTGCGGGCCTGCTCGCGGGTCTCGAATTTCTTGCCCGCGGGCGGGGTCTCCGAGTACTGGGTCACGCCATTGGCGTCCTTCCACTTGTAGACCGGACCGGCCACGGCGTGGGCACTGGCCAACAGCAGCAGGCATCCAAGGCAGGACAGGGCACGCATGGCAGACTCCGCAGAATGGGCGTAGAACGCCGATTGCAGCATTGGCACCGAGCACTGGCAAGTCGATTAAACTGGATTCCATGGACCCGATCACACCGCCGCCGCGTTCGCGCACGATTTACCTGCTGCCCAACCTGTTCACCACCGCCGGGCTGTTCGCCGGTTTCTACGCGATCATCGCCGCGGCCAACGGGGATTTCGTCAACGCCAGCATTGCCGTGTTCGTGGCGGCGGTGATGGATGGCTTGGACGGGCGCGTGGCGCGCCTGACCGGCACCAGCAGCGAATTCGGCGTGCAGTACGACTCACTGGCCGACCTGGTCAGCTTCGGCATGGCCCCGGCGCTGGTGATGTACCACTGGTCGCTGTCGTGGCTGAAGTTCGATGACCCGCTGCTCGGCCGCGTCGGCTGGGCCGTGGCCTTCCTGTATGCCGCCTGCGCGGCGCTGCGCCTGGCCCGCTTCAACACCCAGGTGGCGGTGGTCGACAAGCGCTGGTTCGTCGGCCTGGCCAGCCCGGCTGCGGCCGGTCTGATGATGTCCTTCGTCTGGGCCTTCGCCGATGGCAACCTGGGCTGGGACGGCAACCAGCTGCGCTATGTGGCGCTGGCCGTGACGATCATCGCGGCGCTGCTGATGGTCAGCCGCATCCGTTTCTGGAGCTTCAAGGGCGGTGCCGCCAAGGGCACCCGGTCTGATCGCGTCCCGTTCCTGGTGCTGGCGCTGGTGCCGGTGGCCATCGCCATCGCGGTCATCGATCTGCCGCGCGTGCTGTTCGCGGTAGGCATCCTGTATGCCTTGTCCGGCCCGGTGATGTGGGCCGTGCAGCGCCTGCGCAAGAAGCCTGAGGCGGCGTGAGCCAGGACCTGCCCGTGCTGTGGTCTCCGGCCCAGCAGGCCTGGCTGCAGGCCATGGGCTACACCGTCTACCACGACGGCCAGCTGGCCGCCGAGCTGGATGCCGCGCTGCAGCTGAGCGTGGCCGAAGCCGAGGCGGCCGCCGTGCCGCCGACGCAGCCGGCACGGGCAAGCGCGGCATCTTCGTCGGGCGAACGCCGCGCCGAGGCTGTGCCGTCGCCCGGTCTGCAACGCCCGGCGCCGCCCCGCCGCGAAACCCCGGTCAACGCACCCGATACCGCGCCGGCATCGGCGCGTCCGCTGCCGGCCGGCAATGCCCGGCAGCCCGTGGTGCGCCTGCCGGATCGCCTGCAGATCGCGCTGCTGCGTGCGTCCGGCTGCAATCCCAATGATCCGGCGACGCAGGCGCTGATGGACAGTTGGCCCCTGGACCAGCTGCGCCACGACCCGGCCGCCAAGCGCGCGCTGTGGCCGCAGCTGCGTGCGCTGCGCAAGCGGGGCGCGCCATGAGTGCGGTCAGCCAGCCCGGCCCGGTCAGCCTGCGCGCGTTGCGCGAGAGCGATCTCAATGCGGTGATGGCGATTGAAGTGCGCGGCTATCCGTTTCCATGGACCCGCGGCATCTTCGTTGACTGCCTGCGCGCGGGTTACCCGGGCTTGGCGATGGAGCGCGATGGCCTGCTGATCGGCTACGGCGTGCTCAGCATCGCCGCCGATGAGGCGCATGTCCTGAACGTCTGCATCGATCCGTCGACGCAGTCGCGGGGGCTCGGCCGCCAGTTGCTGCGTGCGCTGGTGCAGCTGGCCGGAGACCGCGGCGCGCAGCGCGTGTTCCTGGAAGTGCGGCCGTCCAATGCGCCCGCGCTGGCGCTGTACCACAGCGAAGGCTTCAACGAGATCGGCCGTCGCCCGCGCTACTACCCCGCCGCGCAGGGCCGCGAAGACGCGCTGGTGATGGCGATCGAGCTGGTCGACGGCGACCTGCAGGCGATGCCGCCGCTGTAGCGGAGAAGGGTTGCCGGCCAGCGGCCGGCACTACCGATGGGTCTCCGCTGTGATCGACACATCGCCTGCCGTGGTAGGTGCCAACCTTGGTTGGCACGCTCTGCTCACGCCAACCGCAACGCCAGCACGCCGCCCACGATGAGCGAAGCGGCCAGCCAGCGCACCCGCGGCACGTGTTCGCGCAGTACGAACACCGAGATCAGCAGCGCGAACAGGATCGAGGATTCGCGCAGCGCCGAAACCATCGCCACCGGCGCCTGGGTCATCGCCCACAGCGCCATCGCATACGAGGCGGTGGTGCCGACGCCGCCGGCCATGCCCAGCGGCCAGTGCTGGCGCGCATAGGCCAGCACCGCACCCCGCCGGGTGTACAGCGCCCACAGCGGCAATGGAATGCCCGACAGCAGGAACAACCACAGGGTGTAACTGAGCGCGCTGCCGGATTGGCGCGCACCCTGCGCATCGACCAGCGTGTAAGTGGCGATCATTGCGGCAGTCAGCAGTGGCAGCCGAAGCTGGCCGCCTCGTGCACCCAGTGCCATGCACAGGATGCCGGTGCTGACCAGCACCACGCCCAGCCACGCCACGGGCGGCAGACCTTCACCCAGCAGGGTGCCGGCCAGTGCGACCAGGATCGGCGCACTGCCACGCATCAGCGGATAGGCCAGGCTCATGTCGACCTGCTGATAACAGCGTGCGACCAGGCCGTAGTAAGTCACCTGCAGCAACACCGAGGCACCCAGCCACGGCCAGCTGTGCGCGGCAGGGAAGGGCAGGAACGGCAACGCGGTGGCCGACAGCAGCGCGGCGCTGCCGGTGACCAGCACGGTGCCGAGGAACTTGTCCGGCCCGCGCTTGACGATCGCATTCCAGCTGGCATGCAGTGCTGCGGCAGCGAGGACGAGCAGGAAGATGGAAAGCGGCATCCGCCGATGATGCCATGCGAGGCAAATGGAAACGCCGGGCATCGCCCGGCGTTTCCGATTCCGCTTCGGTGGGTGCCAACCTCTCCCGCCGTGGTAGGTGCCAACCTTGGTTGGCACGCACCAGAGCGCGGCGGTTACAGCTTCGCGCGCTGCTCGCGCAGGCCAGCCAGCTGGGTGTTCCAGTCCACCAGGCGCACGCGCTCCTGCTCGACCACGGCCGGCGGCACCTTGTCGGTGAACTTGGCCAGCTTGGTCTCGCTCTTCTCCTTTTCGGCGTCGACGCGGGCGATTTCCTTGTCCAGGCGCACGCGCTCGGCATCAAGATCGACCAGGCCTTCCAGCGGCACCAGCAGCTTCAGCTCACCGATGATCGCGGCGGCGGCAGCCGGTGCGCCTTCGCCTTCTGCCAGCCACTGGATGCTGTCCAGCTTCAGCAGGAACGACAGCGAGGCACTGAAGCGTTCGATGCGCACGCGGTCCTGCTCCAGCCCGGCCTGCAGGCGCAGCGGCACCAGCTTGGACGGCGCGACATTCAGTTCACTGCGCACGCGACGCACCGCACTGATCACCGCCTTCAGCCATTCCACGTCGGCCTCGGCCTGGGCGAAATCGCCTTCGAACTCGGCCGCGGTCGGGTACGGGCGCAGCGACAGCGTGGTCTCGGCCAGGCCCAGGCGCGGGGCCAGCTGCTGCCACAGCTGTTCGGTGATGAACGGAGTCAGCGGGTGCAGCAGGCGCAGCAGCGCTTCCAGCACGTACAGCAGGGTGTGGCGGGTGCTCTCGGCGTCGGCGGCGTCACCACCGTTCAGTGCCGGCTTGCTCAGTTCCAGGAACCAGTCGCAGAACGCGTTCCAGGCGAACTCGTACAGGCACTGTGCCAGCAGGTCGAAGCGGTAGGCGGCGAAATGGCCCTGCGCTTCGGCGGTGGTGGCGGCCAGGCGCGCCAGGATCCAGCGCTCGGCATCGGTGCGCGGCGTGGGCACGCCGCTGAACGCCGCGCCCTCGGTGTTCATCAGGGCGAAGCGGCTGGCGTTCCACAGCTTGTTGCAGAAGTTCTTGTAGCCCTCGGCGCGGTTCATGTCGAACTTGATGTCGCGGCCGTGGGTGGCCAGCGCGGCGATGGTGAAGCGCAGCGCATCGGCACCGTGGGCGGCGATGCCGTCCGGGAATTCCTTGCGGGTGGCCTTCTCGATCTTCTCCACCATCTTCGGCTGCATCAGGCCGCCGGTACGCTTGGCGACCAGGTCGTCGATGGTGATGCCGTCGATGATGTCCAGCGGATCGAGCACGTTGCCCTTGCTCTTGGACATCTTCTGGCCCTGGCCGTCGCGGATCAGGCCGGTGAAGTAGACGTCCTTGAACGGGATCTTCCCGACCAGGTTGTCGGTGGCCATGATCATGCGCGCCACCCAGAAGAAGATGATGTCGAAGCCGGTGATCAGCACCGACGACGGCAGGTAGCGGTCGAAGCCACGCTCGGCCATGGCCTGTTCGTTCGGCCAGCCCAGGGTGGAGAACGGCCACAGCTGCGAGGAGAACCAGGTCTCCAGCACGTCGCTTTCCTGGTTCAGCACCACATCGCTGCCGAGGTTGTGCTTGGCCCGCACCTCCGCTTCGCTGCGGCCGACGTAGCAGCTGCCGGTGGCGGCATCGAACCAGGCCGGGATGCGGTGGCCCCACCACAGCTGGCGGCTGATGCACCAGTCCTGGATGTTGTTCATCCAGTGGCGGTAGGTGTTGATCCAGTTCGGCGGCACGAAGGAAATGCTGCCGTCCTCGACCAGTTCCAGGCCACGCTTGGCCAGGTCGTCCATCTTCACGAACCACTGGTCGGTCAGGTACGGCTCGATCACCTGGCCGGTACGGTCGCCGCGCGGCACCTGCAGTTTGTGCGCCCTGGTCTCGACCAGGATGCCCAGGTCTTCCAGTTCGGCCAGCACGGCCTTGCGCGCTTCGTAGCGGTCCAGGCCCTGGAATCGTTCCGGGGCATTCTCATTCAGCGCCGCCACCGGGGTGAACAGGTTGATCATCGGCAGGCTGTGGCGCACGCCCACTTCGTAATCGTTGAAGTCGTGCGCCGGGGTGACCTTGACCACGCCGGTGCCGAACGCACGGTCGACGTAGTCGTCGGCGATCACCGGCACGCGGCGGCCGGTCAGCGGCAGCACCACGCTCTTGCCGATCAGGTGCGCATAGCGCTCGTCTTCCGGGTGCACCATCACCGCGGTATCACCCAGCAGGGTTTCCGGGCGGGTGGTGGCGACCACCAGGTAGTCGCGGGTCTCGCGCAGGGTTTCCACGCCGTCGGCATCGCGCTCGACGTGCTCGTAGCTCAGGCCTTCATCCAGCGTGTAGGCGATCGACCACAGGAAGCCGTCTTCCTCGGCGCTCTCCACTTCCAGGTCGGAAATCGCGGTCTTCAGCACCGGGTCCCAGTTGACCAGGCGCTGGCCACGGTAGATCAGACCCTGCTCGTACCAGCGCACGAAGGCTTCGTTGACCGCGGCCGACGGCTGCGGGTCCATGGTGAAGGTGCTGCGCGACCAGTCGGCGGAGGTGCCGAGGCGGCGCATCTGGCGCTCGATGGTGTCGCCGGACTGCTGCTTCCACTCCCAGACCTTGCCGATGAAGCCTTCGCGGCCCAGCGAATCGCGGGTCTCGCCCTTGCCTTCCAGCGCCAGGTTGCGGCTGACCACCATTTCGGTGGCGATGCCGGCATGGTCGGTACCGACCTGCCACAGCGTGTCGTAGCCGCGCATGCGGTGGTAGCGCACCAGCGCGTCCATCAGGGTCTGCTGGAAGGCATGGCCCATGTGCAGGGTGCCGGTCACGTTCGGCGGCGGCAGCAGGATGGTGTACGGCTCGCCCGTGCCGGACGGCTTGAAGTGGCCGGCCTTCTCCCAGGCCTCGTAGAGGTCGGTCTCGAAGGACTTCGGGTCGTAGCTGGAGGCGAGTTGGGTCATGCGGGGGAACCAGGAGGCAATCGTTGAAGGATCAGGGCACGGCGGCGGCCCATCAAGGGGGCCGGCGCGTGCTTACATGTCGTGCTTGTTCAGGTCGTAACCGGCGGCCTTGTACTGGCGCCAGCGTTCGCGCAGCGGTTCGCGCGCTTCCGGGTCGGCCGGGACCACCTCCAGCACGCGCTCGCACTGGCCCAGCCAGGGATCGTCGCGCAGGTTGATCACCAGCGGGCGGGCCGGGGCCTCGGTGCCGGGCACCGCGATCAGCACCAGGGCTTCTTCCTCGTCCATGTCCTCGCCGGCGATCTGGTGCGGGATGTAGGCGTCGTCATCGAACGCCCACAGCAGTTCGTCCAGTTCCTCGGCCTGGGCCTGGTCACGGGCCAGCACCAGGGTGAACAACCCGGCGTCGTTGGCCTTGCGCGCCAGCTCGCAGACCAGGCGCAGCGGCTCGGTCAGGAAGCGGGGCTTGGCGATCAGGTAGAAGTCGGCGCGGGGCATGGCAGGGTCCGGGTCAGGCAGGGGCCCGGCGTTGCCGGGCGAGGCCCTGGCCGGCGGTGGCCGGCCAGGGTCGGGTACGGCATCAGGCGCGGGCGACCTGGTCCAGCAGCCACTGGCTCAGCAGGCCGACCGGGCGGCCGGTGGCCATGCCACGCTTGCCTTCATCGCTGGCCACGCCGGCGATGTCCAGGTGTGCCCAGCGCTGGCCTTCGGCGAAGCGCGACAGGAAGCAGCCGGCGGTGATCGCACCGGCCCAGCGGCCGCCGATGTTGTAGACGTCGGCAAAGGTCGAATCCAGCATCGGCTGGTACTCGTCCCACAGCGGCAGGCGCCAGGCGCGGTCGAACACGTGTTCGCCGGCGGCCAGCAGCTCGTTGGCGAGGTCGTCGTGCTTGCTCATCAGGCCAGCGGTCTGATGGCCCAGGGCGACCATGCAGGCACCGGTCAGGGTGGCGACGTCGACCAGCGCGGCCGGCTCGAAACGCTGCGCATAGGTCAGCGCGTCACACAGGATCAGGCGGCCTTCGGCGTCGGTATTGCCGACTTCGATGGTCTTGCCCGACATCGAGGTGATCACGTCGGACGGACGGTAGGCGTTGCCGTCGATGGCGTTTTCCACCGCGGGGACCACCACCACCAGGTTCAGCGGCAGCTTGGCCTTGACCGCGGCGACGAAGGTGCCGATGACGTTGGCGCCACCGCACATGTCGTACTTCATCTCCTCGATGCCGCCCTGGGTCTTCAGGTTGACGCCACCGGTATCGAAGGTGATGCCCTTGCCGACCAGCACGTACGGCTTGGCGTCGCCGGCGCCGGTCCACTTCAGCACGACCAGGCGCGGGCGGTTGGCCGAACCACGGGCCACGGCCAGCAGCGAGCCCATGCCCAGCGCTTCCATCTGGGTCTCATCCAGGATCTCGGCCTCGGCGCCGTCGTGCTCGCCGGCAAACTTCACGCCCACTTCGGCCAGGTAGGCCGGGGTGCAGTAGTTCGGCGGCAGGTTGCCCAGTTCGCGGGCGAACTCGACACCGGCGGCGATGGCCTGGCCCTGGGCCAGGGCCTGGGCGTCGTCACCGGCAATGGCCAGCTGCGCCAGGCCGGCATCGTCGGCCTTCTTCTTGCCCAGGGTGGCGGTGTAGCGGTAAGCCGCGTGATCGGCGGCGATCACGGCCTGGCGGATCGCCCAGGCGGCGTCGCGGTCCTTCACCGCCACTTCGGACAGGGTGAACAGCGCACTGCGGGTGGCACCGGCCTTCAGCGCGCGCACGGCGTCGCCGACGGCCTTCAGGTACTGGGGCACGCCGAAACGGGCCGCCTCACCGAGGCCGACCACCAGCACGCGCGGGGCCGACACCCCCGGCAGGTCGTGCAGCAGGGTGGTGGCGCCGGTCTTGCCGGACAGATCGCCGCGCTGGGCCAGGGCGGCCAGGCGACCGCCGCTGGCGGCGTCCAGTGCCTTTGCGGCCGGAGTCAGGGTATGGTCGGCATACGCGCCGACCACCAGGCAATCAACGGTGGCGGCGGCCGGAGCAACGTGGTTCAGGGTGAATTCGAGGGCCATTGAGCAGATTCCATTGGCAAGTCCGTACAATCGCGGACCGTTTACGCCCAGACAGTAGACTGGGCGGCACCGCGAACGAACCCCAGAGTTTAAACCACCGCCCCATGTTGAAGCTCGACCGATACCTGCTGGGCGATTTCGTCCAGAGTTTCCTCGCTACCCTGATCGTCCTGCTCGTGGTCAGCGTGGGCGGCGTCCTGGTGGACATCCTCGGCAACATTGCCGACGGACGCCTGCCGGCCAAGCTGCTGTTCTCGCAGCTGGGCCTGCAGTTCATCGCCTACCTGCCGCTGATCCTCCCGCTGGCACTGATGCTGGGCCTGCTGCTGGCCATCGCCCGCCTGTACCGCGACTCGGAAATGGCGGTGATCACCGCCATTGGCGTCGGCCCCAAGCGCCTGCTGCGGCCGCTGCTGATGCTGGTGGTGCCGGTGGTGCTGCTGGTCGGTGCCTGCTCGCTGTGGCTGGGCCCGTGGGCCGGCCGGGTGGCCGAGCAGATGATCATCGAGGCCAACCGCAGCGTGCTGATGGCCGGCCTGGAGCCTGGCCGGTTCACCCCGCTGCCCAATGGGGGCGTGGTTTACCTGTCTTCGATCTCGGCTGACGGCACCGAGCTGGGCAAGGTGTTCATGCAGCGGCAGAAGGACGACCGCATCGAGGTGGTGTCCGCCGCAGGTGGCCGGATGTTCTTTGAAGGTGCCCGCCAGCGCTTCCTCGAGCTGGACGACGGGCACCAGGTGGAAGGCCCGGCCGTAGGCGGGCTGGATTACCGCCTGGCCACCTTCGCCCGCAACGATGTGGCCCTGCCGGATGGCGCGCAGACCCGGACCGAGGATGATCCGGAACTGATGCCGACCCTGCAGCTGATCGGCGATGGGCGCCCGCAGGCGCAGGCCCAGCTGCACCGCCGCCTGGCGCCGCCGCTGATCGCACTGGCCTTTGCCCTGCTGACCGTACCGCTGGGCCGCAGCTCGCCGCGCCAGCAGCGCTACGGGCGGATGATGCTGGCCCTGATGGCCTACATGGTGGGGACCAACCTGATGTTCATCGGCAGTGGCTGGATCGCCACCGGCAAGATACCGGCCGCGCTCGGCCTGTGGTGGTTGACCCTGCCGCTGCTGGCGCTGTCGATCTGGATGTATGCACGTGATGGCCGCCTGGGCCGACCGAAGGGAGCCCGCGCATGAGGCTGCGCCCGATGCGTTTCGACCTGTACCTGGGCCGGACGGTGTTCACCACGGTGCTGCTGACCTGGGCGGTGCTGGTGGGCCTGGACGTGGTGATGGCCTTCTCCGGCGAGTTCAAGGACATCGGCAAGAACGGCTACACGCTGGGACACGCGGCGGCCTGGGTGCTGTACACCGTGCCGCGCCGGGCCTACACGATGTTCCCCACGGCTGCGGTGATCGGCGCGCTGATGGGCCTGGGCCAGCTGGCCGCGACCTCGGAACTGACCGCGCTGCGCGCGTTGGGCCTGTCGCGCAGGCGGTTGAGCGTGTCGGTGGCGATCGCGCTGTCACTGCTGACCGCCGTGATGGTGTTCAGCGCCGAGACGCTGGGACCGTGGGGCCAGGACCGCGCCGATGCGCTGAAGGCCAGCGCCAAGTGGGGCCGGGACATCGCCACCACCCGTTACGCGGGCCTGTGGGCACGTGAGGGCGACACCTTCCTCAGCGCTGCCGGCGGCGAGGAGCAGCTGGTGGGCGACAAGGGCACGCGGTTGATCCTGCGTGAGGTGCGCCTGTATCGCATCGCCGAGGATGGACGGATCGCCTCGATCACCCATGCCGCCACCGCCGAGCATGACCGTGACGGCTGGGTGCTGACCAGCGTGAGCCGCGATACGTTCGGCGAGCGCTCGGCCACGCGCCAGGAAGTGGCACGGGAGCCGTGGAATTCCCGCCTGGATGCCGGCGCGCTGGCCGCGGGGATCGCCAAGCCGCGCAACCTGAGGATCACCGAGTTGCGGGCCAGCATCGAGTACCGCGAACGCAACGGCCTGGATGCCCGTGATTTCGAGGATATCTACTGGAGCCGCTGGTTCTACCCGTTGAACGTGCTGGCGCTGTGCCTGGCCGCGGTGCCGTTCGCGTTCGGTTCGCTACGCAGCGGCGGCATGGGCAAGCGCCTGTTCCTGGGCATCCTGTTCGCACTGGGCTTCTGGCTGCTGCAGCTGTTCTTCGGCCGCATGGCCGGCGCGCTGAAGTTCGACTACCGCATTGCCTATGCGTTGCCGCCGATCGTGATGCTGGCGGTGTCCGGATTGCTGTTCCGGCGCAAGTCGGGCTGAGTGATGCAGCGCCGGGCGTGGCCCGGCTGCTTTCTGAGCTCCGCGCGTGAGTCGAGCACGGCTCGACTCTACACAGAAGGCAGTCGAGCATGGCTCGACGCTACAGAATGCGCGTCAGCGCTTGGGCATCCGCACCAGCCGGGTGGCGCTGGCGCGGTCGTGCCAGGTCAGCCGCTGGGGGTCGACCCATGCCCACCAGAACCCCAGCCCAGCCAGCAGCAGTGACAGCGTGCCCACCGCGAAGCGCAGCCACAGCTGCGCGCGCCGCAGCGGCGTGCCATCGCTCGATTCGAGCTTCAACCGCCATGGCCGCATGCCCAGCGTCTGGCCGCCGCGGCGCCAGCTGGCCGTTGCATACCCGCCCGTCACAGCCCAGCACACCGCCCACAGCAGCCACTGCCAGGCACTGAACGGGGCGATGTTCTCGCGCTGCGCGTGGCCGCTGAGGGTGTAGGCCAGGGTGAACAGCGTGCCTGCCAGCATCCACAGTGCCAGCACCGGCAGTGCGTCGTAGACCATGGCCAGCACGCGCCAGACCAGCAGGGCGCGCGGGCGCGGCATTCCAGTAGCGGCCGCAGGGGTCGTGTCGGTGGCGGGGCGGGACATGCGCCGAGCATACGCAATGCTGGCCGCATCCGCTGGCACCCTCGTATCCTTCACCCATGGCCCTTGTTTCCACTCCTGCCGAACGCCGCCAGCTGGTCCAGCAGCTGCCCGAGCTGCGCGGTGACGACAGCGCGCGCATCCAGCGCTTCCTCGATGCCATCTGGGCCGAGAACGGCCTGGCCCGCGCCACCCTCGACAGCTATCGGCGCGACCTGGAAGGGCTGGCGCGCTGGATGGATGGGCGCGACGGTGGCCTGGCCGGCATCGAGCGTCCCGGGCTGTTCGACTACCTGGCCTGGCGCACCCGCCATGGCTGGTCGCCGCGCAGCAATGCCCGCCTGCTGTCGGCGCTGCGTGCGTTCTTCGCCGATGGCGTACGCCGTGGCGAACGCAGTGAAGACCCCAGCGCGTTGCTGGACCCACCGAAACTGCCACGTCTGCTGCCCAAGGCGCTGGCCGAAAGCCAGATCGATGCACTGCTGGCGGCGCCGGACATCGACAGCGCACTGGGCCTGCGCGACCGGGCCATGCTCGAACTGATGTATGCCGCAGGGCTGCGCGTGAGCGAACTGGTGCTGCTGCCGGCCACCGCGGTCAACCTGCGCCAGGGCGTGCTGCGGGTCACCGGCAAGGGCAGCAAGGAACGCCTGGTGCCACTGGGCGAGGAATCGCAGCACTGGCTGGAGCGCTACCTGCAGCAGTCGCGGCCGCAGCTGGTCGGCAAGGGCAGGGTGCACGCCCTGGCCGATGGGCAGACGCCGTTGTTCATCGAGCCGACGCTGCACGCACTGACCCGGCAGGCGTTCTGGCATCTGGTCAAGCGCCACGCCCAGGTCGCGGGGATCGATCCGGCGCGGATCAGTCCGCATGGCCTGCGCCACAGCTTCGCCACCCATCTGCTCAATCGCGGCGCCGACCTGCGCGCGCTGCAGATGCTGCTGGGCCACAGTTCGCTGTCGACCACCCAGATCTACACCCTGGTGGCCCGCGAACACCTGCAGAAGCTGCACGCCCGCCATCACCCGCGCGGCTGAGCCGGCGGCTGAATCCCGGCCCCGGGCCGTGCGCGGCGTCGCGGCCCGCTGCGGGCGGCTGTGTCAGAATCCGGGGTCTTCTTCTGTCGCGGACCGCTCCATGCTTCGATTTGCCATCGCCGCCGTGCTCGGTGCGCTCAGCCTGACCGCCTGCGCCCAGCCGGCCCCGCCGGCCGCCAAGGCACCTGCTGCCGCCGCGGCGGCCAAGGCCGGTCCGGTCGCCAATGCGTCGGCCGACCAGGCCGTGCGTGCGGCGCTGACCGCGCTCAATCCGGGCTTCCAGGTGGACTACATCGGTGCTGCGCCGTTCCCGGGCTTCCGCGAGGTCGTCGTTTCCGGCCAGCTGCTGTACGTCTCCGACGATGGCCGTTACCTGTTCCAGTCGCAGCCCTACGACACCCGTGCCAAGGGCCCGGCCAACAGCGAAGGCCTGCTCGGCTACCGCCGCGACCTGCTGGCCAAGGCCAACCATGGTGACCGCATCGTGTTTGCCGCGCCGAACGCGAAGTACACCATCAGCGTGTTCACCGATATCGAATGCGGTTACTGCCGCAAGCTGCACCAGGACATTGCCGAACTGAACCGCAACGGCATCAGCGTCGAGTACCTGGCGTTCCCGCGCATGGGCCTGGGCAGCAAGGATTACACCGACATGATCTCGGTCTGGTGTGCGGCCGATCGTCGCCAGGCGCTGACCAATGCCAAGCGCGGTGGCAGCGTGCCTGCCAAGAACTGCACCAACCCGGTGGCCATGCAGTACGCGCTGGGCCAGCAGCTGGGCGTGAACGGCACGCCGGCGATCTTCGCCCCCGATGGCACCCAGCTGGGTGGCTACCTGCCGCCGGCACAGCTGCGCGCAGCGCTGGAAAAGCTGTCGGCCAAGCGCTGACGCGGAACTGTAGCGTCGAGCCATGCTCGACTGCGGTTCCACATGTGACAGCCGAGCATGGCTCGGCGCTACAGATCAGGGGCCGGGGGCGCACAATGCGCCCCCGGCTTTTTCCTTACTTCAGGCCATCACTGACCGCCTTGGTCAGCGTGCCCTGTGCATCGTCACCACTGAACTCCCAGACGAACGCGCCGCCCAGGCCCTGGGTCTTCACGTAACCCATCTTGCGGGTGATGTTGGCCGGGGTGTCGAAGCTCCACAGCGTACTGCCGTTGTAGATCCAGGTGGCACCGGCGGTGTTGTCGGTGTAGCCCGGCCACGCCAGGTTCTTCAGCACCTTCCAGTCTTCGATGCCGGCCTCGTAGGTCCCCGGTGCGGCGCCGGTTGCGGTCTGGTACAAGCCGTTGTTGGCGTTGGCCACGCCGGTCCAGCCACGCCCGTAGTAGCCGATGCCCAGGTTGAGCTTTGCAGCGGGCACGCCGCGGCTGATGAAGGCCTCGATGGCATCGTTGCTGTTGTACAGCTTCTGGTCGCCGGTGGACGGATCATTCGGCGAATCGAACAGCGCCGACTGGTGATTGGTCTTCGCATCCCACGCACCGTGGAAGTCGTAGGTCATCACGTTGATGTAGTCCAGGTACGGGTGGTACGCGGCCGGATCGGTGACGCGGATCTTGTCGATGCCCGCACCCACTGCCACCGTCAGCAACAGGCCCGGACGCACCGCATCGAGTTGGCGGCGGAACTCGGCCATCAGTGCGGTGAAGTTGGCGTTGTCTTCCGGCTTGCCGCATTCGATGCCACAGGCCACCGGGTATTCCCAGTCGATGTCGATGCCGTCGAACACGCCCAGCGCGGCTCCGGCACCACCGGCACCGTCGGTCACCGGCAGGTTGCCCTTGATGTAGGCGTCGATGCACGAGGCGACGAAGGCCTGGCGGTTTTCCGGGCGGGCCGCGCTGGAGAAGCCGCGCGACCAGGTCCAGCCACCCAGCGAGATCAACACCTTCATGCCCGGGTACTTGGCCTTGAGCTGCTTGAGCTGGTTCCAGTTGCCGCGCAGCGGCTGGTCCCAGGTATCGGCGCTGCCGCTGACGCTCTCGGCGGCACTGAACGCCTTGGTGTAATCGGCGAAGGCATCGCCACCGGCACCGCTGTTCGGATCCGACGGCTGGGTGATGCCCACTTCGCAGCGGTTGTTGCGCACGTTGCCGAACGCATAGTTGATGTGGGTCAGGCGCGCGGCCGAGCCACTGCTGTCGATGTTCTTGACCCGGTAGTTGCGGCCGTAGATGCCCCACTGGGTGAAGTAACCGATGACCCGCTTGCCGGTAGTGCCGCCGTCGCCGGCCAGCGTGGTGGCACTGATCTCGGTGCCCTGTGCCGACGCATTGCCGGCGTTGTCGCGGGCACGCACGCGGTAGCGGTAGGTGGTCGATGCGGTCAGCCCGCCATCGACATAGCTGGCGCTGGACGGCGAGCCGACCAGGCTGCCGTTGCGGTACACGTCATAGCCGGCCACGCCGCTGCCGCCGGTGTTGTCGGTGGACGGGCTCCAGCTGAGCGCGATGCTGTTGGCGGTACGGGTGCCGACTGCCAGCCCGCCCGGCACGCTCGGCGCGGTGGTGTCGCCCCCGGCCGCGTTGACGGTGATGGTGATGGTGGGCGTGCTGGTGGTGGCATTGTTGTTGTCGGTGGCCACCGCACGCAGCGTGTGGCTGCCGGCGCTGGCATTGGCCCAGCTGGCCGCATACGGCGCGTTGGTGGCGATGCCCAGCGAGCTGCCGTCGCGGAAGAACTCGACCTTGGCGACGCTGCCGTCCGGATCGCTGGCGTTGGCGGTCACGTTCACCGTGCTGCCGGCGCTGAAGGTGGCACCGTTGGCCGGCGAGGTCAGGCTGACCACCGGCGGCTGGTTGCTGCCACTGCCATCGCAGGCACCCAGGTTGGTGTAGTAGGGCGCGCCGGCCGGATGATCCGGCGGCGCGTTCCAGATGTCCTGGTTCGCCCGATAGAGGACGCCTCCTTTCTGCAGGGTATCGCCGGCCCGGTAGATCTTGGCCTGGTCCCACTGGGCCACCCCGGCACAGCTGGCGGCCTGCGCCAGGCCGGGCAGGGCGACGCTGCCGGCGGCCAGGGCAAGCAGCCAGGCCAGGCGGCGGGGACGACAGCTACGGGTCGAACGTTCGGCACTGCGCACAATCGGGTCGTACATGGGTAAGTCTCCGATCAAAGGGCGCGCGGGCCCCGATGGCGCCGCGCGTGACGCAGGTCCGGGCGTCGCCCGGGAAGGCGACGGAGGGGGCGGACGGAGGTACCTGGGAGGCCGGGGAGAGAGTCCGGCACCAGGTGGGGACAACGTTGTCATCAATCGTGTGGTCAATCCGTGAGCGAGTGCATGGTTCGGGGATTCGGCTGGAGAGCGGCGCTGCGCGCGGTCGGCGGCCATCGGCGGAGCCCCCTCGTGGCTGGGGTGGGTCGCTGAAAGCGGGTTTCTGAGGGTTGGCCGGGTGGGTGGGCTGCGCAGGGGACGCTGCAAGTACGTCCATGTAAGCTCGGTCGCCGCATCCATGCGGCTCACGCCCCTGCGCAGCCCACCCACCCGGCCCCTGACAGGTTCCTGCGCGGCCAGCCACGAAAGGCAGAACAAAAAAATCAAAAGCAGAAGCCGGTCGCTTCGCTCTTCACTGCCTGATTTCCGATGTTTCCTGGTTGCCGGCCAGCGGCCGGCACTACCGCAGAGCATCCACGCATGGCGTGGATCTACTGCAGATCGCAGAAATCTGTCGAAGGCGGGGTGGGTCCGGTGGCGGGGGTGTCCGCGGCATGGATGCCGCGGCCAAGCCCCCAGGGACGGGTTTACGGCGTCCCCCGCCACCGGACCCACCCCGCCATCCCACGGGAACCCAGCTTTTGCTTTGGCCGTTGCTGTTGCCCTGGCCTCGGCGGGTGCCGGGCGCCGCCCGGCCAGAGCCCTTCCCCCGCTTCCGGTACAATGTCGGGCCCGTTTCCCAACTACGGTTCCCCGGACATGATGGTCCTCGAGGGCGCGCCCGCCCTGTCGCCGTTCCGCCGCGAACGTCTTGAATCCCGCCTGCAGTCCATCGCTCCCTCCCTGCGCATCAGCGGTGCCTGGCACGTCTACTTCGTGCAGCCCGAAGGCAGCGCCGCCCCCGACCTGGCCACCCTGTGCCGCATCCTCGAAGCTGCGCCGCAGGCCGAGGCCGTGGCCGAGGGCGCGGTCAGCCGCATCGTGGTGCCGCGCCTGGGCACGCTGTCGCCGTGGTCGAGCAAGGCCACCGAACTGGTCCGCGGTGCGGGCCAGCCGGTCAGCCGGGTCGAGCGTGGCCTGCGCATCGATGTGCAGGGCTGGCCGGCCGATGCCGCCGCCCAGCAGGCGCTGGTCAAGGCGCTGCACGACCCGATGACGCAGTCGGTGCTGGAGACCGTGGCAGAGGGCCAGGCGCTGTTCTCGGCACCGGCCCGTGGTGAACTGGAACGCGTGCCGGTGGACCAGCTGGAGGCCGCCAACCAGCGCCTGGGCCTGGCCATGGCCCAGGACGAGATCGACTACCTGCGCGAACGCTTCACCGCGCTGGGCCGCTCGCCGTCGGACGTCGAACTGATGATGTTCGCGCAGGCCAATTCCGAGCACTGCCGCCACAAGATCTTCAACGCCAGCTGGACCATCGACGGCCAGGAACAGGACCGCTCGCTGTTCCGGATGATCAAGAACACCCACCAGCAGACCCCGCAGCACACGCTCAGCGCGTACAGCGACAATGCGGCGGTGATCGAAGGCCACCCGGCCTCGCGCTACCGCCCGGATCCGGCCAGCGGCGAATACCGGCGCGAGCCGCAGGTGCCCAGCGCGTTCCAGATCAAGGTGGAAACGCACAACCATCCGACCGCGATCGCGCCGTTCCCGGGCGCATCGACCGGTAACGGTGGCGAGATCCGCGACGAAGGTGCGACCGGCCGCGGCGGCAAGCCGAAGGCCGGCCTGTCCGGTTTCTCGGTCTCGCACCTGCGCATTCCCGAGCTGCCGCAGCCGTGGGAAGCGCCGCGCGCGCTGAACCCGCGCATGGCACCTGCACTGGAAATCATGACCGACGGCCCGCTCGGCGGCGCCGCGTTCAACAACGAATTCGGCCGCCCGAACCTGCTCGGCTACTTCCGCAGCTTCGAGCTGCCCGAAGGTGCTGACCTGGTGCGCGCCTACGACAAGCCGATCATGCTGGCCGGTGGCCTCGGTGCCATCGACCGCATCCAGGTCGAGAAGATCCCGCTGCAGGCCGGTGATGCGGTCATCGTGCTGGGTGGCCCGGCGATGCTGATCGGCCTGGGCGGCGGCGCCGCCAGTTCGGTGGCCTCCGGCGAGAGCGCCGAGGACCTGGACTTTGCCAGCGTGCAGCGCGACAACCCGGAAATGGAGCGCCGCTGCCAGGAGGTCATCGACCGCTGCGTGGCGATGGGCGCCAACAACCCGATCAAGTTCTTCCACGACGTCGGCGCCGGTGGCCTGTCCAATGCCATTCCCGAACTGCTGCACGACTCCAAGGTCGGCGGCGTCATCGACCTGGGCAAGGTGCCCACCGATGATCCGTCGCTGTCGCCGATGCAGCTGTGGTGCAACGAGTCGCAGGAACGTTACGTGCTGGGTGTAGCCCAGGAGCGCCTGGCCGAATTCGCCGCGCTGTGCGCGCGCGAGCGCTGCCCGTTCGCTGCGGTTGGCGTGGCCACCGCCGAGGAACACCTGGTGGTGGCCTACGGTGCGGTGCCGGGCCACACCCCGGCCGATGCGCCGATCGACCTGCCGATGGACGTCCTGTTCGGCAAGCCGCCGAAGATGCACCGCGACACCGCGCACCCGCCGGCACCGCGCTGGCCGGCGCTGAAGACCGGTGGCCTGGACCTGCACGAGGCCGGCCTGCGCGTGCTGGCGCACCCGACCGTGGCCTCGAAGAACTTCCTGGTCACCATCGGTGACCGCAGCGTCGGCGGCCTGACCGCGCGCGAACAGATGGTCGGCCCGTGGCAGCTGCCGGTGGCCGACGTGGCGATCACCCTGGCCGACTTCGATGGCGTGTCCGGCGAAGCGATGTCGATCGGTGAGCGCACCCCGCTGGCCCTGCTCGATGCGGCCGCTTCGGCGCGCATGGCGGTGGGCGAAGCACTGACCAACCTGTGCGCGGCACCGGTCGACGCACTGGATGAGATCAAGCTGTCGGCGAACTGGATGGCCGCCGCCGGCCACCCGGGCGAAGACGCGCTGCTGTACGACGCGGTCAAGGCGGTGGGCATGGAGCTGTGCCCGCAGCTGGACATCAGCATTCCGGTGGGCAAGGACTCGCTGTCGATGCAGGCGCAGTGGCACGACCAGGGCGAAGCACACAAGAGCGTGTCGCCGGTGTCGCTGGTGATCTCGGCGTTCGCGCCGGTCGCCGACGTGCGCCAGCAGCTGACCCCGCTGCTCGACCGTGAGGTGGAGAGCGAGCTGTGGCTGATCGGCCTCGGTGCCGGCAAGCAGCGCCTGGGCGGTTCGATCCTGGCCCAGGTACATGCCGACCACGGCGATCTGCCGGCCTTTGCCGGTGCCGCCCCGGACCTGGACGATCCGCAGCGCCTGCGTGGCTTCTTCGAACTGATCCGCGATGCGCGCCAGTCCGGCCTGCTGCTGGCCTACCACGACCGCAGCGACGGTGGTGCCTTCGCCGCACTGTGCGAAATGGCCTTCACCTCGCGCCTGGGCCTGGACATCACCCTCGATGCCTGGGGCGATGATCCGTTCCGCAGCCTGTTCAATGAAGAACTGGGCGCAGTGGTGCAGATCGCGCGCGAGGACCGCGCCGCGTTCGCCGATCTGGTCGAGCGCCACGCACTCACCGAATGCGCGCAGCGCATTGCCAAGCCGACCACCGCGCCGGTGGTGCGCGTGTCGCTGGGCGGCGAGAACCTGGCCGAATGGCGTTGGGACGCGCTGTTCGACGCCTGGTGGTCGGTCACCCACGCGATGCAGAAGCGCCGCGACAACCCGGCCAACGCCGATGCCGAACGTGAAGTCGCCCGCGCCTTCAACGCGCCGGGCCTGAAGCCGAAGCTCAGCTTCGACCTCAACGAAGATGTCGCCGCGCCGTTCATCAGTACCGGTGCACGTCCGCGCGTGGCGGTGCTGCGCGAACAGGGCGTCAACGGCCAGATCGAAATGGCCAACATCTTCGAACGTGCCGGCTTCCGCGCCTTTGACGTGCATATGAGCGACCTGATCGAAGGCCGCGTGGCGCTGCAGGACTTCACCGGCCTGGTCGCCTGCGGCGGCTTCAGCTATGGCGACGTGCTCGGTGCCGGCCGTGGCTGGGCGACCTCGATCCTGGAGCGCAGCGCGCTGCGTGATGCGTTCGCCGCGTTCTTCGCCCGCGAAGACAGCTTCGCGCTGGGCGTGTGCAACGGCTGCCAGATGATGAGCCAGCTGAAGAACATCATCCCCGGTGCCGAACACTGGCCGCAGTTCCGCCGCAATGCCAGCGAGCAGTTCGAAGCCCGCACCGCGCTGCTGGAAGTGGTGGAGTCGCCGTCGATCCTGCTGCGCGGCATGGCCGGTTCGCGCCTGCAGGTGGCGGTGGCGCATGGCGAAGGCCAGGCGGTGTTCGACAACGCCGTCGACCAGGCCGCGGCCCGTGTCTCGCTGCGCTACATCGATGGCCACGGCAACGTTGCCAGCCAGTACCCGCTGAACCCGAACGGCTCGCCGGACGGCATCACCGGCCTGACCAGCAGCGATGGCCGCGTCACCATCATGATGCCGCACCCGGAGCGCACCCCGCGCGCGCTCAACCTGAGCTGGGCGCCGGCCGAATGGCAGGGTGATTCGCCGTGGATGCGCATGTTCCGCAACGCGCGGGTGTGGTGCGGCTGACGGCGCAACCGTCGCGCACGCCACAATGCGATGAGGTACGGAAAACCCGGCAGGCGACTGTCGGGTTTTTCTTTGGATGGGCAGAAATACCTGCCGCAACCATCAGTTACATGCGTTTACAGGGCGCCGGTGGTTCGTCACCCAGACCTAACAAAATCGCTTTATAAACAGGTGAAATAGTGAACTGCTTCACGGCAATAGGATTTGCCGTGTCAAAGTCTTGACGATCTGGAAAGTTGCCGTTAACACTTGAAGCCCGTTACAGAATCATTCATTTCGCAGTAACCGGTTGGCGCACGCGCTCGGTTTTCTGTCGCTGCGCGCCGTTCGGCAATACCCCGCAGTAAATCACGCGAATAAACGCCCCCAGGGGACGTTGGGCCGGAAAGCCCAGCGGTGGCGTTGCTTTGCCCAAAACCAGTCCAATCAGGAGCCGTACCGATGAATCGGATTTATCGCAAGGTCTGGAACAAAGCATTGGGTCAGTGGGTGGTGGCTTCGGAACTGGCCTCCTCCGACAGCAGCAGCGGTGGGGTCGTCGACCAGCGCCGCGATGCGACACGAGCCACGCCCGCATTGCTGGCAGTGGCGCTGGGCCTGGTATTGGGATTGGGCATGAGCGGCACCGCCGCGGCACAGTCGGTGCAGATCGGCGGCAGCGCCACCTGCGTCGCTTTCAGCGGCAAGCTGCTGGAAAAGTGCCTGATCGAGGGCTCGGCCACGGCCAAGGGCAGCAACGCCGTTGCGATTGGCAGCAACAGCAACGCCAGTGCCGCCAACAGCGTGGCGCTGGGCGCCGGTTCCAAGGCCACGCGGGCCAACACCGTGTCCGTCGGTGATGCCGGCAAGGAACGGCAGATCACCAATGTCGCGGCGGGCGCCCAGGCGACCGATGCGGTGAACAAGGCGCAGCTCGATGCGCAGGCACGGGCCACGCAGGCCGCGATTGCCGACGTGGCCGCAGACGGCAGCCGCTATTTCAAGGCCGACGGCGCAGGCGATGACAGCGACGCGGCGAAGATCGAGGGGCATGGCGCATTGGCGGCCGGTGCCGGTGCGCAGTCGCTGGCCAATGCCACCACTGCCATCGGTACCCAGGCCATCGCAGCCGGCATCGGCGCCAGCGCGTTCGGCCAGGGCGCATTGGCCATTGGCGATGCCAGCGTCGTGGTCGGGCAGAGTGCTGCGGCCTTCGGCCTGGGCGACACCGCCGTGGGTGCCAGTGCCTATGCGGCCAGCGAGAACGGCGCGGCCACCGCGCTCGGCGCGTTGTCTGAAGCCACCGCTGATGGTGCCACCGCTGTGGGTGGCGGTGCCGTCGCGATGGGCCCGGGCAGCACCGCGCTGGGCCGTGGTGCGACCGCCGCCAACGAAGCGTCGATTGCGGTCGGCGCGTTCAGCACCGCCGTGGGTGAATACAGCACCGCGCTGGGCTCCAATTCGGCGGCGGTGGCGACCGGCAGCGTGGCGCTGGGCGCCGGTTCGCTGGCCGACCGTGTCGATACGGTGTCCGTCGGCGCCGCCGAGTATGGCCTGACCCGGCAGATCACCAGCGTGGCTGCCGGTACTGAAGACACCGATGCCGTCAACGTGGGCCAGCTGAAAGACGTGGCCGCCGTGGCCGATGCCACCGCCAAGCGCTTCCAGGCCAACGGCAGCAGCAACAGCGATGCCGGTGCGCTGGCCGAGGGTGATGAGGCGCTGGCTGCAGGCGAAGCGGCCAACGCGATTGGCAAGGGCGCCACCGCCGTGGGTGCCGGTGCCACCGCCGTCGCGCAGAACGCCACCGCCGTCGGCAACAACGCACTGGCCTCGGGCCAGAACAGCGCGGCGTTCGGCAACAATGCGCAGGCCAACGGCCCGGGCAGCGTCGCCGTTGGCGGTGCTGCGGTCGATGCCGATGGCAATCCGCTGATCACCAGTGGCGGTGTGCCGGTGGAAACCGGCGCCACCAGTGCCGGTGTCGGTGGCACCGCCGTGGGCGCCAGTGCCGATGCCGGTGGTTTCGCCGCGTCGGCCTATGGCGTGGGCGCGTATGCCGCCGGTGCGCAGTCGTCCGCGTTCGGCGCGGTCGCCAATGCCATCGGTGACTACTCCACCGCGCTGGGCACGCAGAGCAACGCCACCGGTACCAGCAGCGTGGCCATCGGTGGCCCGGCCGACCTGATTCCCGGCCTGGGCTTCTTCGTGCAGACCCAGGCCAGTGGCGAAGCCGCAACCGCGGTCGGTGCCGGCGCAATCGCCAGCGGCGACCGCGCGGTGGCCAACGGCAGCCTGACCGAAGCCTCCGGCGCCGAAGCGACTGCGGTCGGCTACTTCGCCTACGCACCCGGCGAGAACGCCAGCGCGCTCGGTGCGCAGACCTGGGCCAGCGGCGCGCAGAGCACGGCGGTGGGCTACTACGCCACCGCGCGGGGCGCCAACAGTGTTGCACTCGGCGCGAACTCCGAAGCGGTGCGCGCCAACAGCGTGGCGGTGGGCAGTGCCGGCAACGAACGGCAGATCACCAGCGTTGCCGCCGGCAGCGAAGCCACCGATGCGGTGAACAAGGCACAGCTGGACGCGGTGGCCAGCACCGCCGACAGCACCGCGCGCTTCTTCCAGGCGCAGCCGGAAGCGGGCAGCGATGCCGGCGCACTGGCCGAAGGTGAAGGCGCGGTTGCTGCCGGTTCGTCGAGCAATGCGATCGGTGCCGGCGCGGTTGCACAGGGTGCTGCCGCCTCGGCGATCGGTGATGACAGCGTGGCGGTCGGCCGCAACAGCAACGCCACCGGCAAGGGCGGCGTGGCGATCGGTGGCCTCGGCCAGGCCTACGACGAGTACAACCAGCCGATCATCGGTGCCGACGGCACGGCGCAGCAGGTGGGTACCACCGCCGTTGCCGACGGTACGGCGGTCGGCAGCGGTGCACAGGCCACCGGAGCCGCCAGCAACGCCTTCGGAAGTGCCGCCAGGGCCAGCGGTGACAACAGCTTCGCCGCGGGCGGCAAGTCGCGCGCGACCGGCGCCTATGCGGTGGCGGTGGGTGACAGTGCGTTCGCCAGCAGCGACGACAGCACCGCTGTCGGCGGCTACAGTTGGGCAACCGCCAGTGGCGCCAGCGCCTTCGGCTCCGGCGCGTGGGCCACCGCCACCAACGCCTCGGCCTTCGGCAACGCGGCCTGGGCCAGCGGCAGCGGTGCAACCTCCATCGGTTACAACAGCTGGGCCAACGGCGCCAGTTCCACTGCGGTGGGGCGCGGCGCCTTCGGCTATGGCGACAACAGCGTGGCGCTGGGCTTCCAGGCGCTGGGCAACAGCCTCAACAGCATCGCCATCGGCACCAACACCGTGGCCGGTGGTGAAAGCGCGATCGCGCTCGGCGCCGGCAGCAATGCCAGCGCCAGCAATGCCGTCGCGCTGGGCGCAGGTTCAGTGGCCAACCGTGCACGCACGGTGTCGGTCGGCAGCGCCGGCAACGAACGCCAGGTCACCAACGTGGCTGCTGGCACGCAGGCCACCGATGCAGTGAACAAGGCGCAGCTGGATGCGGTGGCAAGCACCGCCAGCACCACCAGCCGCTTCTTCCAGGCCAGCGGCAACGGCGACGATGTGGCCGGTGCGCTGGTGGAGGGGGACAACGCGCTGGCGGCGGGCGATGCGGCCAACGCCATCGGCAATGGCGCCACCGCGCTGGGCAGCGGCGCCAACGCACTGGCCAACAATGCACAGGCACTCGGCTTCAATGCACTGGCGACCGCGGCCAACGCCAGCGCGGTGGGTGCCAACGCACAGGCCACCGGCGAGTACGCCACCGCGCACGGTGCGGAAAGCGAGGCCAGCGGCGAGCAGAGCGCCGCTTTCGGTGCCGCCAGCATCGCCAGCGGCGCCGGCAGCACGGCTAACGGTGTGCTGTCCGAAGCGTCCGGCGAAGAAGCCGTGGCCGTGGGCTACTTCAGCAATGCCAGTGGCGATGCGGCAACTGCCGTGGGCAGCGAAAGCGTGGCCAGCGGTACCGCATCGGCGGCATTCGGCATCGGCGCCGAGGCCACCGGTGGCTACAGCACCGCCATCGGTGGCTACGCGCAGGCTTCGGCCTTCAATGCCACCGCGTTCGGCAACTTCGCCAATGCCTCCGGCTCCAACAGCGTGGCACTGGGCGGCGATTCGGAAGCGTCCGGTGCTTACAGCACCGCCACCGGCCAGGGCAGCCTGGCCACCGGTACCAACAGCGTCGCCGTCGGTGGCTCGTTGTTCGGTGTGCTGGCCACCGAGGCCTCGGGCAACTACTCCACCGCGGTGGGTGGTGGCGCCTGGTCGGGTGGCATCAACAGCACCGCGTTGGGCAACGCCGCCGAATCGCGCGGCGCCAACAGCGTGGCGCTGGGTGCGGACTCGATTGCAGACCGTGACAACACCGTTTCGGTGGGCGGGGGCGGCAACACCCGCCAGATCACCAACGTAGCCGACGGTACGCAGGGCAACGACGCGGTCAACAAGAACCAGCTCGATGCGGTTGCCGCTGCTGCGGAAAAAACCAGCAGGCAGTTCCAGGCCAGCGGCAATGCCGATGGCGAAACCGGCGCACTGGTCGAGGGCGACAACGCACTGGCGGCCGGTGATGCGGCCAATGCCATCGGCAACGGTGCCACCGCACTCGGCAGCGGTGCCAATGCGCTGGCTGCCAATGCCACGGCCGTCGGTATCGATGCGCTGGCCACCGGCAACAACGCAGCGGCGCTGGGCAGTACCGCACAGGCCACCGGTGAAGACAGCCTGGCCCTGGGCAGTGGCGCCAGCGCCAGCGAGCTGGGTGCCAGCGCCACCGGCGCACGTGCTCAGGCCAGTGGTGCCTACAGCACCGCAACCGGCACCGAGTCCAACGCCAGCGGCACGCAGGCACTGGCCAGTGGCTTCCGCAGCGCCGCGTCCGCTGATGGCACCACCGCTGTCGGCGGCTATGCCGAAGCCAGCGGCCGCCTCGGTACCGCGCTCGGCTATGGATCGGCGGCCAGCGGTGCCAACACCACGGCGGTCGGCTTCGGCGCGGCCGCGGCCGGTACCGGCGCGGTGGCCGTGGGCCAGTCCAGCGAGGCCAGTGGCGAGGAGAGCGTCGCCATTGGCGGCAGTACCTTCTTCGGCCTGATCCCGTCGCGTGCCAGCGGTACTGGCGCTGCGGCATTCGGCGCAGGTGCGTGGGCCACCGAAGACTACGCCACCGCCATCGGCTGGAATTCGTGGGCGGCGGGCAGCAGCGCCACCGCACTGGGTGCCAACGCCACCGCCAACGGCAGCAACAGCGTCGCTCTCGGTGCGGGGTCCAAGGCGGACCGCGACAACACCGTTGCCGTCGGCAAGGCCGGTGGCGAACGCCAGGTGACCCATGTTGCCGCCGGCACCGAAGCTACCGACGCGGTGAACAAGGGCCAGCTGGATGCAGTGGCGACGGTCGCCGACAAGACCAGCCGCCAGTTCCAGGCCAGTGGCAATGCCGATGGCGAGGCCGGCGCGCTGGTCGACGGTGACAACGCCCTGGCCGCCGGCAATGCAGCCAACGCCATAGGCAACGGCGCTACCGCGCTGGGCAGCGGTGCCAACGCGATGGCCGCCAATGCCACCGCAGTCGGCTTCGATGCACTGGCTGCCGGCAACAACGCCGCAGCGCTGGGCAATGCTGCACAGGCCAGTGGTGTGGACAGCGTGGCGGTGGGCAGTGGTGCCAGCGCCAGCGAACTCGGCGCCAGTGCCAGCGGTGCCGGTGCCCAGGCCAAGGGCGCCTACAGCACCGCCAGCGGTGCGCAGGCCACGGCCAGTGGCACGCAGTCGCAGGCCAGCGGCTTCCGCGCCAATGCGTCGGCCGATGGCGCCTCGGCACTGGGCAGCTATGCCGAAGCCAGCGGTCGCCTCGGTACGGCGGTCGGCTACGGCAGCAAGGCCACTGGTGCGAACGCCACTGCGGTGGGTGTCAGTGCCAACGCCACGGCGGCCAGCAGCATCGCACTGGGTGCCGGCTCGGTGGCCGATCGTGCCAACACCGTGTCGGTCGGCAGTGTCAGCACCGACCGCCAGATCACCCGGGTCGCTGCGGGTACCGAGCGTACCGATGCGGTCAACCGCGGCCAGCTCGATGCAGTGGCGGCGACCGCCGACGGCACCGCGCGCTACCTCAAGGCCACCGGCAGTGGTACCGCCAGTGCCAGCGGCAGCGATGCCACGGCCATCGGTTCGGCGGCCAGTGCCAGCGGCGCACGCAGCAACGCCGTGGGCGCCAACGCGATGGCGATCGGCAATGGCGCGCTGGCACTGGGTAACAGCGCCGGTGCATCCGGTGCCAACTCGGTGGCGCTGGGCGCAGGGTCACGTGCACTTGATGCCAACGTGGTCTCGGTCGGCGGCGGCAATGGCACCGATGGCCCGGCGACGCGCCGCATCGTCAACGTGGCTGATGGCCGCATCGGTGCAGGCAGCACCGACGCAATCACCGGCTCGCAGCTCAACGTCACCAACCAGCGTGTCGGTGCGGTGGAGACCCGCGTGGGCGATTTCGATTCGCGCATCGCCACGGTCGAAACCACCGCAGCCAGTGCGGTCAGCTACGACGATGCCAGCCGTGACCGCCTGACCCTGTCCGGCTTCCAGGGCACCACCATCGACAACGTCGGCGCGGGCAGCATCGCTGCCGGCAGCCGCCAGGCCATCAATGGTGGCCAGCTGTTCCAGTCGCTCAGCGACGCCGCCAGCTTCCTCGGTGGCGGTGCCAGCGTGGGCATGCAGGGGGTGTTCGTGGCGCCGAACTACGTGATCCAGGGCGCCACCTACAGCAATGTCGGCGATGCGCTGGGCGCGCTGGATCGCAAGGTCAGCGAAATCGACCGTCGCACCGCCGGTGGCACACGCGCCGGGACCGCCAGCCTGCGCGCGATGAGTGCGCCGCTGGAGGACGGTGCGCAGGCCAGCGTCGCCGACGCACGGGTGACGGCGGACGCAGCACCGGCCAGCACCGCGCGTGTGCAGGGCACGCCGACCGCGGCTGCGGCGGGTGCCGGCATTCCGGTGGGTACCCCGGCGAGCGGCTTCAATGCGGTTGCCATGGGAGACGGCGCCGTTGCCAGTGGTGCCTCGTCCACCGCCATCGGCCAGGGGGCCAATGCCAGCGCAGCGAACGCGGTGGCGCTGGGCCAGGGCTCGGTCGCCGACCGCGCCAACACGGTGTCGGTGGGCAGCGAAGGCAACGAGCGCCAGGTGACCAACGTGGCGGCCGGTACCACGGCCACCGACGCGGTCAACAAGGGCCAGCTCGACCGTGGCATGGCCACCGCCAACAGCTACACCGACAGCCGCGTCCAGGCCGTCGCCGACAGCTTCGATGTGTTCAAGGGCGAGATCGATGGGCGCCTGCGTCACATGGACCGCCGCATCGACCGTCAGGGCGCGATGAGCGCCGCGATGCTCAACATGGCCACCAGTGCCGCCGGTATCCGCACCCAGAACCGGGTCGGTGTCGGCATCGGCTTCCAGGGGGGCGAATCGGCATTGTCGCTGGGTTACCAGCGTGCGATCAGCGATCGCGCCACGGTCACCTTCGGCGGTGCTTTCAGCAGCGATGACAGCTCGGTCGGCGTCGGTGCCGGCTTCGGCTGGTAAGCCCGTCCATTGCGCCGGCGGCCACCCACGCCGGCGCAGCACCTGCAGTGAGGGCCTGGGGGGAGGTCACGGCAATCCCGGCTGGGCCGGCCGGGAGTCGTCAAGGAATGATGGCCGCAGTGTTGGTTCGATCCATGACCCAGAAGAGGAATTTCGACGTGATCAAGAAGCAGAACCTTCGCATCAATGTGCTTGCCGCCGCCGTGCTGTCGATGACGGCCGTCGGTGCCGTCCACGCCGCCGGGTTGCCGACCCGTGAGCCGGTGCGCCAGGCCAGCACCGCCCAACCGGGGGCCGAGCGCATCATCGTCAAGTACCGGGCCGGGGCTGCCGCCGCCAGCGACCGCTCGGCCAAGCTGTCCACCGTGCAGTCGGCGCTGACCCGTGCCAGCCTGTCCGGCGGCACCTCCCGCGCCAGCACGCTGGGCCCGCAGGTGGTGCGCAGGCTCGCCACCGGCGCGGACCTGATCCGCGTACAGGGCCGCCTGGCCCCGGCCGAACTGCAGCGCGTGCTGAAGGAACTGCAGGCCGACCCGTCGGTTCAGTACGCCGAAGCGGACGTGAAGCTGCGCCGCACCGAGCTGCGTGCCGGCGACGTGCAGCCGGCACTGGTGCCCAACGATCCCTTCTACCAGCAGAACCAGTGGCACCTGCACAACGCGGTCGGCGGCATCAACGCACCGGCGGCGTGGGACGTTTCGCAGGGCGAGGGCATCGTGGTGGCGGTGATCGACACCGGCATCCTGCCGCAGCATCCGGACCTGGTCGGCAACCTGCTGGAAGGCTACGACTTCATCAGCGACGCGGAGACCTCGCGCCGCCCGACCAATGATCGCGTACCCGGTGCGCAGGACTATGGCGACTGGGTCGAAAACGATAACGAGTGTTACAACGGCTCGCTGGCCGAGGACAGTTCCTGGCACGGCACGCACGTCGCCGGCACCGTGGCCGAGCAGACCAACAACGGGGTCGGCATGGCCGGTGTCGCCTACAAGGCCAAGGTGCTTCCGGTGCGCGTGCTGGGCAAGTGTGGCGGTTACCTGTCCGACATCGCCGACGCCGTGGTGTGGGCATCCGGCGGCACCGTATCGGGCATCCCGGCCAACACCAACCCGGCCGAGATCATCAACATGAGCCTGGGCGGCAGCGGCGCCTGCGGCAGCACCTATCAGGACGCGATCAACGGCGCCATCTCGCGCGGTACCACGGTGGTGGTGGCCGCCGGCAACGAGACCGACAACGCATCCAAGTACCGGCCGGCCAGCTGCGAAGGCGTGGTGACCGTGGGCGCGACCCGCATCACCGGCGGCATCACCTATTACTCGAACTACGGCACCCGCGTGGACCTGTCCGGTCCGGGTGGCGGCGGCAGTGTCGACGGCAACCCGGGGGGCTACATCTGGCAGACCGGTTCCAATGCAGCGACCACGCCGGAGTCGGGCACGCCGGGCTACATGGGGATGGGCGGTACCTCGATGGCCTCGCCGCATGTGGCAGCCGTTGCCGCACTGGTGCAGAGCGCGCTGATCGCCAAGGGCAAGGATCCGCTGACCCCGGCCGCGATGCGCACCCTGCTGAAGGAAACCGCGCGTCCGTTCCCGGTCGCCATTCCGGCAGCGACCCCGATCGGTACCGGCATCCTTGACGCCAAGGCTGCGCTGGCCAAGGCACTGGAAGAACCGTGCACCGAAAACTGCGGGCCGGTGGCGACGCCTTTGACCAACAAGGCGGCGGTCGGTGGCCTGAATGGCGCTGCCGCCAGCAGCAGGCTGTACAGCTTCGAGGCCGTGGCCGGCAAGCAGCTCAGCGTCATCACCTACGGCGGTACCGGCAACGTCTCGGTCTACCTGGCGCAGGGCCGCGAGCCGAGTGCCACCGACAACGATGCGCGTTCGACCCGCCCGGGCACCTCGGAAACGGTGCGGGTGACGGCACCGGCCGCCGGCACCTACTACATCAAGGTGGTAGGCGAGGCGGCGTACAACGGCGTGAGCATCCTTGCCACGCAGTAAACACCTGCCGACGTAGTTGAATGGCCGAGGCCCGTCATCCTGTGTGACGGGCTTCGTCTTTTTACGAAAGGTGGCCGAGGGGCGGCGGAAATCACGGCTTAACTGCTAAAGTCGGAGCGATTGACAGGAGAGTCACGTGAACGCGCTCGCCGCAACCGTTACCGACGACGCCGAAGGCCGCATCCTGGATGCGCTGCTGGCGCGTGGCCGGCTCAAGGAAGGAGACCTGGCGCGCGCGCGGCCGCTGCATGCCGAAGCCGGCGGCAGCCTGCTCGGCCTGCTGGTGCGGTTGGGGCTGGTTTCCGAGCGCGACCAGGCGCAGGCCAGCGCCGAGGTGCTGGGCCTGCCGCTGCTGGAGGGCAAGCAGGTACCCGAAGCCCCGCCGCAGGCGTTGGCCGACGGCCTGCCGCTGTCGCTGCGTTTCCTGAAGCAGTTCCACGTATGCCCGCTGGAATTGAATGAACAGGGCGTCCGCCTGTGGCTGGCCGACGCCCACGACGCCTACCCGCAGCAGGCCGTGCAGCTGGCGCTGGGGGTTCCGGTGACGCCGGTGCTGGGCATGCGCGCGGAGATCGACGATCTGGTCGAACGCTGGTTCGGCCAGGGCCGCAGTGCGATGGGCGCGATCGTGGAAACCGCCGACGGCGAGGGCGGCGCGGTCGACGACATCGAGCACCTGCGCGATCTTGCCTCGGAAGCGCCGGTGATCCGCCTGGTCAACCTGGTGATCCAGCGTGCGGTGGAACTGCGTGCTTCGGACATCCACGTCGAACCCTTCGAAAGCCGGCTCAAGGTGCGTTACCGCGTCGATGGCGTGCTGGTGGAGGGCGAAAGCCCGCCGGCCAACCTGACCGCAGCGGTGATCAGCCGCATCAAGATCATGGCCCGGCTCAACATCGCCGAACGCCGCCTGCCGCAGGACGGCCGCATCATGTTGCGCGTGCAGGGCAAGGAACTGGACCTGCGCGTAAGCACCGTACCGACCGCGCATGGCGAGAGCGTGGTGATGCGCCTGCTCGACCGTGAAACGGTGGTATTCGATTTCCATCGGCTCGGCTTTACCGATGCCTTCCTGCCGCAGTTCCGCAAGGTGCTGGAACAACCGCACGGCATCCTGCTGGTCACCGGCCCGACCGGTTCAGGCAAGACCACCACGCTGTACACCGCGCTCAGCCAGCTCAACACCGCCGACGTCAAGATCATCACCGTCGAAGATCCGGTGGAGTACCAGATCGAGGGCATCAACCAGATCCAGGCCAAGCCGCAGATCGGCCTGGATTTCGCCAACGCCCTGCGCAGCATCGTGCGCCAGGACCCGGACATCATCATGATCGGCGAAATGCGCGATCTGGAAACCGCGCGCATCGCCATCCAGTCGGCGCTGACCGGCCACCTGGTGCTGTCCACCCTGCACACCAACAATGCGGCCGGCGGCATCACCCGCCTGCTCGACATGGGCGTGGAAGACTACCTGCTCACCTCCACCATCAACGGCATCCTGGCCCAGCGCCTGGTGCGCCGGCTGGAGCCGACCCACGCCGAGCGCTACGCAGCCTCGCCGGAAGAGATCGAACGCTTCGAGCTGCGCCGCCTGCAGCCCGAAGGCCCGATCCACCTGTTCCGCCCCAGGCCCTCGGCGCTGGCGCCGACCGGTTACCTCGGCCGCACCACCATCATGGAATTCCTGGTGATGAACGATGCGCTGCGGCGGGCGGTGATGCGCCGTGATGGCATGGGCGAGATCGAGCGCATCGCGCGCGAAGCCGGCATGCGCACCATGTACGAAGATGGCCTGTCCAAGGCGCTGAGCGGGCAGACCACCATCGAGGAAGTGCTGCGCGTGACCGAGGAAAGCTGATGCGCGCAGGACGCCGGGGCTGACATGCCGACCTATCGCTACAGGGCACTCAATCCGCACGGCGAGATCTTCGACGGGCAGATGGAAGCGGCCAGCGAGGCCGAACTGGTCGCGCGCCTGCAGGACCAGGGCCACCTGCCGATGGAAACGCAGTTGGCCGATGGTGGCGCGATCGGTGGCAGCAGCTGGCGCAACCTGCTGCGCCAGCGCCCGCTGCAGGGCGCCGCGCTGCTGCAGTTCACCCAGCAGCTGGCGACCCTGCTCGGTGCCGGCCAGCCGCTGGACCGCGCGCTGTCGATCCTGCTGGGGTTGCCCGAGGATGAACGTTCGCGTCGCGCCATCACCGACATCCGCGACGTGGTGCGCGGCGGTGCGCCGCTGTCCACCGCGCTGGAACGCCAGCACGGCCTGTTTTCGCGCCTGTACGTGAACATGGTGCGTGCCGGCGAAGCCGGCGGCAGCCTGCATGAAACCCTGCAACGCCTGGCCGATTACCTGGAACGCAGCCGCGCGCTGCAGGGCAAGGTGATCAATGCGCTGGTCTATCCGGCGATCCTGCTGGTGGTGGTAGGTGGCGCGCTGTTGTTCCTGCTCGGCTACGTGGTGCCGCAGTTCGCGCAGATGTACGAAAGCCTGGATGTGGCGCTGCCGTGGTTCACCAACGCGGTGCTGCAACTGGGCTTGTTCGTGCGCGACTGGTGGGTGCTGCTGCTGGTGGTGCCGGCCGTGCTGGCGCTGTTCTTCGAACGCAAGGCCCGGCAACCGGCCTTCCGCTTGGCCTTGGATGGCTGGCTGCTGAAGCGGCGCGGCATCGGCCGCCTGCTGGGTGAACTGGAAACCGCACGGCTTGCGCGCACGCTGGGCACGCTGCTGCGCAATGGCGTGCCGCTGCTGGGTGCGCTGGGCATCGCCCGCAACGTGCTGGGCAACCGTGCGCTGGCCGCCGATGTCGAAGCGGCGGCCGATGAAGTGAAGAATGGTGCCGGCCTGTCGCTGGCGCTGTCACGCGGCAAGCGCTTCCCGCGCCTGGCCCTGCAGATGATCCAGGTCGGCGAGGAATCCGGTGCGCTCGATACCATGCTGCTGAAGGCCGCCGATACGTTTGAACAGGACAGCGCCCGGCGCATCGACCGGCTGCTGGCGGCGATGGTGCCGGCGATCACCCTGGTGCTGGCCTCGGTGGTCGGTGCGGTGATCGTGGCGGTGCTGGTGCCGCTGTATGACCTGACCAATGCCATCGGTTGACGATGGATCCCTACGCAACCCCGACACTCCGCAACCGAAAGGACCGACCATGATTGCTTCCCGTCGACCGATCCGCCTTTCCTTCACTGCCGCGCGCAACCAGTCGGGCATGAGCCTGCTGGAAATCATCATCGTCATCGTGCTGATCGGCGCGGTGCTGACCCTGGTCGCCAGCCGCGTGCTCGGCGGCGCCGATCGCGGCAAGGCCAACATCGCCAAGGCCCAGGTGCAGACCGTCGCGTCCAAGATCGACAATTACCAGATCGACACCGGCAAGCTGCCGGGATCGCTCAACGACCTGGTGACCGCACCGGCCGGCATCGGCGGCTGGCTGGGGCCGTATGCCAAGCCGGCCGACCTGAACGACCCGTGGGGCCATGCGCTGGAATACCGCGCGCCGGGCGAAGGCCAGCCCTACGAACTGGTCAGCCTTGGCAAGGACGGCAAGGCCGGCGGCAGCAGCGTCGACGCCGACATCCGCTACCAGCCCTGATCCTGCATGACGTATTTCCTGCCGCGCCGGCTGCCACGCCCGCGCCTGCACGGCAGGCGCGCGGCGGGACTGTCGCTGCTGGAAATGCTGCTGGTGATCGCGCTGATCGCGGCCATCGGGCTGATCACCGCCGCCGGGCTGTCGCGGGGTTTTTCAGGCATGCAGCTGCGCAGCGCCGGCAAGGACATCGCCAACCAGCTGCGCATGGTGCGCGCGCAGGCGATCGCCCGCGGCGAGCCGCAGCGCTTCGTCATCGAACCGGCGCGACGTCGCTGGGAAGGTGCCAACCAGCGTGTGGGTGAAGTGCCGCCACAGCTGCAGGTGCAGTTCGAAGGCGCCGCGCAGCTGGCCACCGCGCCGGGGCAGGGCGTGATCGAGTTCCATCCGGATGGCGGTTCCAGCGGTGGCCGCATTCGCCTGCAGCGCGACGCTGCCGAATGGCGCATCGATGTCGGCTGGTTGACCGGCGAAGTCCGTTCCGGCCCCTGGCGGGAACAATGAAGCGCAGCGCACGTGGCTTCACCCTGCTGGAAGTGATCATCGCCTTCGCCCTGCTCGGGTTGGCGCTGACCCTGCTGCTGGGAAGCCTCTCCGGTGGTGCGAAGCAGGTGCGCGAGGCCGAGGTGCGTACGCGTGCGGTGCTGCATGCGCAGTCGCTGCTGGCCGAAGCCGGCGTGGCCTCGCCGTTGCAGGTCGGCAGCCAGCAGGGTGACTGGGAGCAGGGGCGCTACCACTGGGAACTGCAGGTGCAGCCGTGGGTGGAGCCGCGAGCCGGCAACCAGGCGCAAACGCAGGCACCGGGAATGCCGTGGCTGGCCGAACTGCAGCTGCAGGTGCGCTGGGGCGACAGCGAACGCGAGCAGCTTCGTTGGCGCAGCCTGCGCCTGTTGCCGCCGGACCTGGAGAACGCGCGATGAAGCGCGGCGCCGCAGGCTTCACCCTGGTGGAAGTGATGCTGGCGACGGTGCTGCTGGCCGGGGGCCTGGCGCTGGCGTTCGCCAGCGTGCGCTCGGCGATGGCGGTCAGCCAGCGCGGCGAGCAGATCGCCGCCGAGAGCGAGCGCATGCGTGCGGTGGAAGCGCTGTTGCGGCGGCAGCTGTCCGCGGCGCTGCGTACGCCGCTGGAAGCGCCGGACCCTACCCGCGAGCCGATCTTCTTCCAGGGCGAAGAGCAGCGCATGCTGTTCGCGGCCGATCTGCCGGGCTACCTCGGCCGCGGCGGTGCCTACCTGCACGCGCTGCAGGTGGAAGGCCGCAGCGGCCAGCAGCGCCTGCTGCTGGACCTGGTGCTGCTGCAGGAAGGCGAGCACATCGCCGAAAACCCGCCGCGTCCGCCGGAGGTGCTGGTGGACAACCTGAAGTCGGTGCAGCTGCGCTACCGCGGCATCGATGCCAGCACCGGCCAGGTGACCGACTGGATGCCACGCTGGGACGACACGCGGCGCCTGCCGATGCTGGTGGAGATCCAGATCGTGCCGGCCAAGGGCACGCCCTGGCCGGCGCTGGTGGTGGCGCCGCGCGCCGGTGGCAGCGGAGGTGCGCGATGAACCGGGTGCGGGGCGCGGCGCTGGTGCTGGTGCTGTGGCTGATCGCGCTGATGACGGCGCTGGTGGGTGCGTTCGCACTGAGCGCGCGCGTCGAGCATCTGCAGCAGCAGGTGCTCGATGGCGACGCGCGGGGCCAGGAACGCGCGCGCGCGGGCATGGAATATGCGCTGATGCGCCTGTCCGCCGACCCGCAGCGGGCACCCTGGCGCGCCGACGGCCGCACGTACCGCTGGCAGTTCGATGACGCCAACATCGAGATCACGGTGCTCGACGAGAACGGCAAGATCAATCTGAACCTGGCCGACGTGGCACTGCTGGAGGCGTTCCTGAAGGCGCTGGGCGAGGAAGACGGCAGTGCCCGGCAGCTGGCCGGGGCCATCGTCGACTGGCGTGACGAAGACAGCCTGCTGCAGCCCGGCGGCGGCGCCGAGGCGCCCGACTACGCCGCGGCGGGGCTGCCTTACGGCCCGCGCAACAGACGTTTCGAGACCCTGGGCGAGCTGCAGCGGGTGCTGGGCATGCGCGGTCCGCTGTACCGGGCCATGCTTCCGCACCTGACCCTGTACAGCCGCCAGTCGCGGCCGGATCCGCAGTTTGCCAGCGCGCCGGTGCTGACCGCATTGGGCCTGGATGCGGACACCCTGCTGGCCCAGCGCGCCCAGCAGGAGCGTGACGCCGATTCCGCTGCGGGTGCGTCAACGCTTGCCAGCAGCAGTGGCACCTATAGTATCGAGTCCCGTGTCACCGACGGCAGTGGACGCCGCTCAGTGCTGCAGGCAGTGGTACGCAACGGCTCGGGCGGGGTTCCCGGGCGGACCTACACAGTGCTTCGCTGGGAGCAGGGAATGACAGCAAGATGACGGCGTGGCAGGACAGTCTGCGACAGGTGCAGGGCCGGATCGGTCCTGGCGCCGGCCGTTTCCTGCGCTGGTGGCGGCAGTCGTTGCTGGCATGGGTACCGGTTCGTTGGCAGTGGGCGCTGGGTTGGGCGCAGGCACGCCTGCTGCTGCAGCGTGAGGGCGACCAGCTGCAGGTCTGGCGCGAGGCCGGTGAGCGCCGAGAGTCCGTGGCGCGGCTGCCGTGGCCACTGTCGCCGGCCGAGCTGGACCGGGTCCTGGAAGCACGCCTGCGCAGCCTGCCGCGCGTGTGGCTGCTGCCTGCCAGCGATGTGCTGCGTCGCCATCTGCGGTTGCCGGCCGCCGCCGCCGACCGCCTGCGTGCGGTGGTCGGCTTCGAGATCGACCGCCAGACGCCGTTCGAATCCAGCCAGGTCAGCTATGACGTGCGCGAGCTCGGAGCGGCAGGCGAGGGCCAGCTGCAGGTCGAACTGGTGGCCTGGCCGCTGCGCCAGCTGGACGCCTGGCGCGGCAGCGTGGGCCCCTGGGCCGATGCGTTGGCCGGTGTAGATGCCATCGACGCGCAGGGCAACACGCTGCAGGTGAACCTGCTGCCGCCCGCGCAGCGCCAGCTGCAGGCAGATCCGATGCGGCGCTGGAACCTGCTGCTGGGTGTGGCTGCCGTGGTGATGCTGGTGCTTGCCGGCCTGCAACTGCTGGACAACCGACGCGCAGCGGCCGACGAACTGCGTGCCCAGGTGGAACGCAGCGCGCGCAGTGCGCGCAGCGTAGCCAGTGAGCGCGCGCAGCTGCAGGCGCTGATCGACGGTGCCGCGTTCCTGGAAAAGCAGCGCAGCCAGCGTGCTGGCACGGTCGACATCTGGACCGAGTTGACCCGGCGCCTGCCGGAGGGCACCTATCTGGAAAAGCTCGCCATCGAGAACAACAACCTGCAGCTGATCGGGCTCAGCCGCGAAGCCTCGCAGCTGGTGCAGCTGCTGCAGGACGCACCGCAGTGGCGCAAGGTCAATCTGACCGGTGTATTGCAGGCCGACGGCGCTGCCAGTGGCCGTGATCGTTTCACCATGACCGCGGAACTGCGGCCGTTGCCGGCGGCTGCCCCGACCCGGGAGGCGGCCGATGCCGATGCCAAGCGCACGCCGTGACCGCTGGCTGGCACTGGCACTGCTGCTGGCAGTGCTGGGCCTGGCCTACCTGTTGCTGGTGCACCCGTGGTTCACCCAGCCCCTGCGCGAGATCGATGCTGATGTCGCGGCACTGCGCGAGCGCGAGGCGCGCGTGCAGGCGCAGCTGCAGCAGCAGCCGCAGATCGAACAGCGCCTGCGCGCCACCCGCGAAGCGTTGCAGCAGCGCCCCGGTTTCCTGCATGAAGCCACCGCCGAAGCCGCCGCTGCCGCGCTGGGCGCGAAGCTGCAGGATGCGGTGGCGATGGCCAGCCCGGGCAACCGCAGCTGCACCATCAGCAACCGTACGCCGCTGACCGACAACCGGCGCGATGCCGAGTTCGTGCGCGTCGCCATGCAGGTGCGCCTGCGCTGTGGCGTCGCCGAACTGGCCACGGTGCTGCACAGCCTGGAGACCGGCAGCCCGCGCCTGTTCGTCGACAACCTCAACCTGATCGCGCAGCGCTTCCAGCAGTCACCGAATGAATCCGGCCTGGGCCTGGATGTGTCATTCGAACTGGCGGGCTATCTGTTGCCGGGTGCGGCGACCGATGCGGCCACGCCGGCCCCGGCGACCGAACCGGCCGCGCAGCCGCAGCCGTCCCCGGCGGCCGCGGCGCCCGCCCCGGCGGCGCCGGCCGAGGGGCAGGAGGTGGCCGATGAAACTTGAGCAGATCAGCCTGCGCACCGGCTTCCTGCTGGCGTTGGCGGGTTGGGCGGCGGCGATCTGGCTGGCCACCGGCTTCGGCCTTGGCAGCCAGTTGCCGGGCGCCGACGGCGATGCGGATGCAGCGCCGTCGTTGCCGGCGCTGCCAGCCTTGGCCGCCGAGCGCATGGCCAGCGCAGACAGCTACAGCGCGATCGGCGAACGCCCGCTGTTCGCCGAAGACCGCAGGCCGCGGCCCTACCTGCTCGGTGGCAGCGAGCCAGCCGCCAGCGCGGCCCTGCGCCTGACCGGCGTGCTGTTGACCGGCAATTTCAGCATGGCCACCTTCACCACCGAACAGAACCGCTCGGTGCGGCTGCGCCTCAACGGCGATGCGGTGGATGGCTGGCAGCTGGTGGCGCTGGAACCGCGCCGGGCCACGGTGATCGGCCCCGGTGGCAGCCAGGTACTGGAGCTGGCCGTGTTCAATGGCCAGGGCGGTGAACCACCCACCGTACTGCGTGGCGCCAACGGTGCGCCGCCGGCCGGTGCGATCGTGGTACCGCCGCCGGCCGGTGCCCCGCCCGCGCCGCCGCCTGCTGCGGCAAGTGCGCAGCCACAGCCGCAACCGGCCGGCAGCGTGCCGCCAGCGGCCGCTACACCGCCTGCCAACAACAACGGCCCCAGCGAAGCGCAGATGCAGGCCATCCGCGAACGCATCCAGGCCCGTCGCCGCCAGCTGCAGCAACAACAGCAGCAACAACCGTCGCCGCCCCCAGGCGATGGCACCAACCGATAGAGTGAATGCATGAGCCTGCGTTTTCTTCCCTGGTCCTTTGCCCTCGCGCTGCTGGTCGGCTGCAGCACCGTGTCCGCGCCGCACGTGCAGCGCAAGGGCAACCTGACATCCACCACCGAGGCCGGACAGGCCGCGGAGGTCGCCGCCGATGCCGCCCGTGATGCCCAGGGGGCCCCGCAGGCGGTGATCCGTCGCGGCACCGGCACCATGATCAACCGCGAAGCGGCACGCGCACCGGCACCGGCACTGCACGGGGCCAGTACCGGCGAGGCGACCTTCAACTTCGAAGGCGAGTCGGTGCATGCGGTGGTCAAGGCCATCCTGGGTGACATGCTGGGCCAGAACTACGTGATCGCACCGGGGGTGCAGGGCACGGTCACGCTGGCCACGCCCAAGCCGGTGTCGCCGGCACAGGCATTGAACCTGCTGGAAATGGTGCTGGGCTGGAACAACGCGCGCATGGTGTACAGCGGCGGCCGCTACAACATCGTCGCCGCCGACCAGGCGCTGGCCGGAACCGTTGCGCCCAGCACCGCGCCGGCGGCCAGCGCGCGCGGCTTCGAAGTGCGGGTGATCCCGCTGCAGTTCATCTCCGCCAGCGAGATGAAGAAGGTGCTGGAGCCGTATGCGCGGCCCAACGCCATCGTCAACGTCGACAGCGGCCGCAACGTGATCACGCTCGGCGGTACCCGCGCCGAGCTGGAAAACTATATGCGCACGGTCGAGATCTTCGACGTCGACTGGCTGTCGGGCATGTCGGTGGGCGTGTTCCCGATCCAGTCGGGCAAGGCCGAGCAGGTCGCCGCCGACCTGGAAAAGGTGTTCGGCGAGGAGAGCAAGACCCCCAGCGCGGGCATGTTCCGCTTCCTGCCGCTGGAGAATGCCAATGCCGTGCTGGTGATCACCCCGCAGGTGCGCTACCTGGACCAGATCCAGCAGTGGCTGGACCGCATCGACACCGCCGGTGGCAGCGCCCGCCTGTTCTCCTATGAACTGCGCTACATCAAGGCGCGCGACCTGGCCGAACGTCTCGGTGAAGCCTTCGCCAGCAGCGGCAACCGCGGCGGCTCCAGCCCGGCATCGTTGGCACCCGGCGCGATTCCGTCGCAGCTGGGCAGCGACGGCGACCGTGGCATGGACAGCAGCAACGGCAGCAGCAACTTCGGCTCGACCTCCGGCAGCAGCACCGGGGGCAGCAACAACGGCAGCATGAACCTGCCGCAGCGCCAGTCCGGCAATGTCAGCGTCAGCCTGGAAGTGGAAGGCGACCGCGTGGGCGTGTCGGCGGTGGAGGAAACCAACACCCTGCTGGTGCGCTCGACCCCGCAGGCCTGGCGCTCGATCCGCGAAGTGATCGAGAAGCTGGACGTGATGCCACTGCAGGTGCACATCGAAGCGCAGGTGGCCGAGGTCGCGCTGACCGGCGACCTGAAGTACGGCGTCAACTGGTTCTTCGACAATGCGGTGCTCGGGCAGAAACTGACCGGCGCATTGGGCGGCGTGACCCTGCCGGCCGCAGCCGGCGGTTCCTGGAGCAGCTTCGCGGGCGCGGTGACCGGCGCCGATGGCCTGGGCTGGGCGTTCACCGGCCACAACGGCGCGGCGGTGGTGAGCGCGCTGGACAAGGTCACCGATGTGCGCCTGCTGCAGACGCCTTCGGTGTTCGTGCGCAACAACGCCGAGGCCACGCTCAATGTCGGCGACAAGGTGCCGATCAACACCACCACGGTGAACACCGGCGTGGGCACCAGCAGCTATAGCTCGGTGCAGTACATCGATACCGGCGTGATCCTCAAGGTGCGCCCGCGGGTGACCCGTGATGGCACGGTGTTCCTGGACATCGTGCAGGAAGTCAGCAGTGCCTCGGACGTGCCGGAGACCTGCAACCCGACCGAGCGCAACTGCAACCCGCGCATCTCGACCAAGAAGCTGTCCACCGAAGCGGCGGTACAGAGCGGCGACACCATCATGCTGGCCGGCCTGATCACCGATTCGGCCACCGATGGCAGCAGCGGCATCCCGGGCCTGAGCAAGATCCCGGTGGTCGGTGCGTTGTTCGGGCAGAAGACCCGCACCAGCCGTCGTTCGGAAGTGATCGTGCTGCTGACCCCGACCATCGTCCGCAACGCCCAGGAATCGCGCAACCTGACCGACGAGTACAGCCAGCGCTTCCGGGCGATGGAGCCGCTGAACCAGCCGCGCGCGAAGAAGTAAGGGGTTTGCGGCCGGGCGGCGCCCGGCACCCGCAGAGGCCGAAGCTGGAGCAACAGCAACAGCAACAGCAACAGCAACAGCAACGGCGGGCTACTGAGGGATGGCGGGGCGGTGTCGGATTGCGGGGACGCCGTAAACCCATCCCTGGGGGCTTGGCCGCGGCATCCATGCCGCGGACACCCCGCAATCCGACACCGCCCCGCCTCTGACAATTTCCTGCGGCCGTGGGTAGGTGTCGACCTTGGTCGACACGTAGATCCACGCGATGCGTGGATGACTCTCCATCGAAATCGAATATTTTGATATCTGTGAGATCTGAGCCGAGCATGGCTCGGCTCTACAGAAAGCAAGGCCCGACAGGTCGCAGAAATCTGTCGAAGGCGGGGTGGGTCCGGTTGCGGGGGCGTGAGCCGCATGGATGCGGCGACCGAGCCTACAAGGGTGAGGGCGCTTTGCTTGCGAAGCACTGCTTCGCAAGCGCCCGAACGCACAGCCGCCAGCGGCTGGGCCGGACCCCGGAGGGGGGTTTACGGCGTCCCCCGCAACCGGACCCACCCCGCCAACCCCAGGAACCCGCTCTGGCTCTTGCTTCGGCTCTGGCCTCTGCAGGTGCCGGGTGCAACCCGGCCGATACCCTGCCAGTGCTAGGCTGTGGGCACCGACAACCACGGAGGCGGGATGGGGGCGATCGTGTTGTTGCCGCTGTGCGTGGACGACGCTGCGCTCGACCGCTGCCTGGCGGCGCTGGATGCCGGCACCGCACCGGGTACCGCGGTCTGGCTGGCCGACGATGCGCAGACCGGTCCGCGCGCGCAGGCGGTGGTGGAGCACTGGTTGGCACATACGCCGCTGCAGGCTGAATACACCCGGCGTGCACGGCCACTGGGCGAAGTCGCCCACCTTGATGAAATGCTGCGGGCCTGCGATGGCCTGGACGTAGCGGTGCTGGCACCGGACAGCGTGCCGGCGCCGGGCTGGCTTCAGCAGCTGCAGGACGCCTTCGCCCGCGATGCCGCCATCGCCACCGCGACACCGTGGTGCAATGCCGGGGAAACGGCGGCCTGGCCTCGGCTGGGCGAGATCAATCCCGAACCCCAGGACCCGGCCGTGCTGGCGCACACCTGTGCCACACTGCCGACGCTGCATCCGGAACTGCCTTCGGCGGTCACCCATGCGGTACTGGTGCGCGGCAATGCGCGCCGTCGCGCCGGTGGCCTGGACGTGGACAGCTACGCCGGCTGGAACGCCGCACTGGTCGATCTCAGCCTGCGCATGGCCGGGCTGGGATGGCGCAACGTGCTGTGCGAGACCGCCTTCGTCAGCCGGGCAGGGGAGGCGATCAGCCGCGACGGTGATCTTGAAGCGCTGGCCGCGCGCTGGCCGGGCTGGGTGCCGCGGCTGGCCGACTTCCTGATGCATGATCCGCTGCATGGACTGCGTGCCGATCTGCAACAGCGCATGCAGCAGGCGATAATGCCGCGCGAACAGGGCGACCTGTTCGTCCCGCCCGCGCCGGAGCCACCCGTTTGAATGTTGCCATTGCCGCCATCGTCGTCACCTACCAGAGTGGCAGCACCATCGATGCCTGCCTCTCGCGCCTGCGCCAGGCGCAGGATGTGGCCGAGATCCGGGTGATCGACAATGGTTCGCTGGATGGCACGCTGGACATCGTGCAGCGGCATGCCAGCCATGATGCCCGCGTGCGTTTCGTCGGCAATCCGGACAATCCCGGTTTTGCTGCCGCCAACAACCAGGGCGTGGCCGACTCGGCCAGCCCGTGGCTGGCCTTCATCAACCCGGACCTGATGGTCGAAGCGGATACCCTGGCCGAGCTGCGCCGCCGTGCCGAGGCGCTGGGCGATTGCCTGCTCGGCGTCGAGCAGCTGGACGAGCATGGCCAGGCCGACGAGGCGGTACGCCGCCGCGATCCCGATTTCCTGTTGATGCTGCGGTCGCCCGGCCGGGGTTCGAAACTGGCGGTGCCGCGCGATCCGCACCAGGCCCTGCAGCGGGTGCCGGCGCTGTCCGGTGCGTTGCTGATGATGCCGCGCGTCCTGTTCGACCGCATCGGCGGTTGGGATGCGGGCTACCGCCTGCATGCCGAAGACCTGGACCTGTGCCGCCGTGCGCGCGAGGCCGGCGCGGTGGTGGCCATCGCCAACGATCTGCAGGTGACCCACGTGCGCGGTGTCTCCAGCCGCTCGCGGCCGTTCTTCGTCGAATGGCACAAGCACAAGGGCCTGTGGCGCTACTTCCAGAAATTCGAGGCGAAGCAGCGCCCGCTGCCGGTGCGCGCTGCGGTATGGGCGGCGATCTGGGCGCATGCGCTGATGCTGGTGCCGCGCCTGCTGCGCAGGTCGCTGTAGAGGCGCGCCCACGCTCGGCTCAGGCAACGATCCAGCCGAGCATGGCTCGGCTCTACAGACGGGGGGGCAGGCGCCCCGGTTCACCCGGGCGGGCGCATAATCCGCCCCATGCCTATCATCCAGTCCCTGCTCGACACCGACCTGTACAAGTTCACCATGATGCAGGCGGTGCTCCATCAGCATCCCGGCGCCCAGGTGCAGTACCGGTTCAAGTGCCGCACCCCCGGCATCGACCTGGCCCGCTACATCGACCAGATCGACGAAGAGATCGACCACCTGTGCACCCTGCGCTTCAGTGACGCAGAGCTGGACTACATGCGGGGCCTGCGCTTCGTAAAGCCGGACTTCGCCGATTTCCTCGGCCTGTTCCATCTCGACCGCAAGTACATCCAGCTGCGCGCGTCGAAGGCGGTGCCTGGCGAGATCGAGCTGGACATCACCGGCCCGTGGCTGCACACCATCCTGTTCGAAGTGCCGCTGCTGGCGATCATCAACGAAGTCTGGTTCCGCAACACCACCACGGCCGACTTCGCCGAGGGCGAGCGCCGGCTGCAGGCCAAGGCCGCGCTGCTGCGCGATACCCCCGGCTTCGAGCAATGCCGCATTGCCGACTACGGCAGCCGCCGCCGCTACTCGCTTGACTGGCACGCGCGCCTGCTGCCGTTGCTGCGCGATGCCCTTGGCCCGCAGCTGGTCGGCACCAGCAACGTTCACTTCGCCCGGCTGTACGGCATGACCCCGCACGGCACCATGGCCCATGAGTACCTGCAGGCGTTCCAGGCGCTGGGCCCGCGCCTGCGCGACTCACAGGTGGCGGCACTGGAATCGTGGGCGCGCGAGTACCGCGGCGACCTCGGCATCGCGCTGTCCGACGTGGTCGGCCTGGACGCGTTCCTGCGCGACTTCGACATGTACTTCTGCAAGCTGTTCGACGGCGTCCGCCATGATTCGGGCGATCCGTTCGACTGGGGCGACCGCATGCTGGCGCACTTCCAGCAGCGCCGCGTCGATCCGCGCAGCAAGGTGCTGGTGTTCAGCGATGGGCTCGACATTCCCAAGGTGATGCGCCTGTACGACTACTTCCGTGGTCGCTGCCAGGTCGCATTCGGCGTCGGCACCCACCTGACCAATGATCTGGGCCCGACGCCGCTCAACATCGTCATCAAGATGGTCCGCTGCAATGGCCAGCCGGTGGCCAAGCTCAGCGATTCGCCGGGCAAGAGCATGTGCGACGACCCGGGTTACCTGGCTTACCTGCGCCAGGTCTTCGAGCTGCCGCAGCCGGAATGACCGCGCCGTTGGGGGCGGGCGCTTACAGGTAGTCGACGACCACCAGATAGGCGCCCTGCAGCGGCTGCTGCTGCGAAGCCTGGACGCGGTAGCGTTCGGAGAAGGCGATATCGCCGGCGCGCATCGCGCTGGCCGACACCGACAGCTTCTGGCCCTGGCGCTTGCCGTCGCGCAGCGTCGCAGCCTGGCCATCGGCCAGCGCCGTCACTTCCACCGTCGAACCCTTGGCCGACGGCGGGCAGGCCGCCAGGCTCAGTTCGCCCTGGGACAGGTTCGTCGTGCAGCCCGGCTCGGCGATGCGGCCGCTGAAACGGATGCTGCCGCTGCTGGCCTGGGCCAGCGCACTGACGGACATCAGGGCCACGCACAGCAGAATGGAGTTCCTCATGACACGTTCTCTGGTTCGGTGTGTCCTAGTTAGCGACAGCTTCGATCAGCCTTTAATAGGACGAGTTCGAATCTGCTAGGGCCATCACCAAGAAAGAGTGATGCACATCAAAGAAGCTGATTTCCGCCTGAAAAAGGCCGGATTCCCTGCATGCCGGATGCGTCACTCGATACGTCATCGAACGTCGTTTGCGGCCCGCCAGGGCCCGCGTCAAATCCTCCACGCCCCACAGGGCGCCATTTCGCTTAGCACGTCACATTTGTGCCGTCAATAAATTGGCGTTCATAAAAATAATGAGACTTTCATCACACTTGTGCCTATACTTGCGTCACGGATTCAGGGGAAGGTATGTCCGAGTCCGGCCACAGGTGAGACGCAAGGATGGGTCTTGTTAGCCCGGCAGTGCTCCTTGCTTCCTCCTCTACTTCTCATCTCTTCAGTAGGGTTAGGTAAAAGCGAATGCACAAGAACACTCTCATCGCCGCTCTGATGCTGGCCGCCGCTCCGCTGGCCGCCAACGCCGCCGACGGCACCATCACCTTCAATGGCAAGGTCACCGACAAGACCTGCACCATCTCGACCCCGGGCGGCAAGGACTTCGCCGTCAACCTGCCGACCGTGTCCAAGAACACCCTGGCCACCGCCGGTTCCGTTGCGGGGCGTACCCCGTTCGCCATCAACCTGACCAAGTGCAGCGCCGGCAACGTCGCCACCTACTTCGAGCCGGGTTCGACCGTCGACTTCAACAGCGGCCGCCTGGTCAACCAGGCCTCGGCCAACGCTGCCACCAACGTGCAGCTGCAGCTGCTGGGTTCCAACAACCAGTTCCTGCCGATCAAGGCTGCCGGCGCTGGCCTGGCCCAGACCAACTCGCAGTGGGTCACCGTCGGCACCGACGGCTCGGCCGACCTGAACTACTACGCTGAGTACTACGCCACTGCCGCCGCCACCCCGGGCGACGTCACCAGCAGCGTCAAGTACACGATCATCTACAACTGATCGTCGCCGTACCCGCATTGGCCGGCGTACGCGCCGGCCAGTGCTCCGCGGCCTTTGGCCACACCTCTCGAGCGTAGTACTTCCGATGAAAGCATTCTTTCCCCGGGCGCTGCTGCTGGCAGCGTTCACGCTGCCCTTCTGCCAGGACGCACTGGCCGGCGTGGTGGTCAATGGCACGCGGGTGATCTACCCGGCGCAGGCGCGCGAAGTCACCGTGCAGGTCGACAACGTGGGCGACTCGCCGGCCCTGGTGCAGGCCTGGATCGACAGTGGCGATGCCAACCAGACCGCCGATACCAGTGATGCCCCGTTCGTGCTGACGCCGCCGATCGCGCGCGTCGAGCCGGGCCGCAGCCAGGCGCTGCGCGTGATCTTCTCCGGTGCGCAACTGCCGGCCGACCGTGAGTCGGTGTTCTGGCTGAACGTGCTGGATGTGCCGCCGTCGCCGGACAACGCCGACAACACGGGCGAACAGAATTACCTGCAGGTCGCGTTCCGTTCGCGCCTGAAGCTCTTTTACCGGCCGCAGGGCCTGAAGGGCGTTGCCAACGACGCACCGGCAGCGCTGCGCTGGACCCGCACGGGCGACCGCCTGCGCGTGGAAAACCCCAGTCCGTTCCACGTCACGCTGGCCGAAGTGCATGCCGTGACCGGCAGCAGCGAAAAGGCCGTCGAGGACAAGGGCGCAATGGTCGCGCCGAAGCAGAGCCTGGAGTTCGCCGCGCCGGCGGGCACCGACCAGGTGCGCTTCATCACCATCAACGATTACGGCGGTCGGGTGGAACACACGATCCGCCTCGGCAGCACCGGGGGCTGAACGCGCCGCGCCGGCCCAGGGCCAGCGCATCCCGCCACCGCCGCCGCGCGGCGAATTGAAGGAATGTCAGTGTGATCGGAAACAGATTGACATTGTCGATCCACCAGGCGATCTGCCTGTTGGCTGCTGGCGTGGCCTGCCCAGGATGGGCATTGGCAGCGCCGGCCAATCTGGGCGAGCAGGCGCTGATGGCGCAGAGCGGCGCAGCCAATGCGCGTGCCCCGGAATCGGCCCAGTTCAATTCCAGCTTCCTGTCCGGCCAGGCCAAGCAGGTTGACCTGGCGGCCTTCAGCAATGGCAACCCGATGGTGGCCGGCACCTACCGCGTCGACGTCTACGTCAACGGCGGCTGGCAGGGCCGTCGCGACCTGCAGTTCAAGGCCGATGCGCAGGGCCATGTCGATGCGTGCCTGCCGCTGCCGATGCTGGAAGAAATGGGCGTGGACAGCGAGGCCGTGCTGCTGCAGCAGGACCCGACGCTGCCGACCGACAAGACCAGCTGCGTGCCGGTGCAGAAGCGCATGGCCAATGCCTACGGCATCTATGACAGTGGCAACCTGCGCTACGACCTCAGCATTCCGCAGGTGTTCCTGCGCCGCGAAGCGCGCGGCTACGTCAACCCGGCGTTGTGGGACCGTGGCATCAACGCCGGCTTCGTCGGCTACAGCTTCAATGCCATCGACAGCGACAGCCGCGTCGAAGGTGGCCAGCGCAACCGCAGCGCCTACCTCGGCCTCAATGCCGGCCTGAACCTGGGCGGCTGGCAGTTCCGCCACGACTCGAACCTGACCTGGTCCGAGGGCGATGGCCGCCACTGGCAGAGCATTGCCACCTACGCACAGCGCGGCATCCCGCAGGTGCGCGGCATGCTCACCATCGGTGAGGCCTACACCACCGGCGAACTGTTCGATTCGATCGGCTACCGCGGCGCCAGCCTGGCCAGCGACGACCGCATGCTGCCCGACTCGCTGCGCGGCTACGCGCCGGTCGTGCGCGGCATCGCCGAAACCAACGCGCGCGTTGAAGTGCGCCAGAACCAGCAGCTGATCTATTCCTCCACCGTGTCGCCGGGCAGCTTCGTCATCGACGACCTGTACCCGACCGGCTACGGCGGCGACCTGGAAGTGAGCGTGATCGAGGCCGATGGCCGCCGCCGCGAATTCAAGGTGCCATTCGGCTCGGTGCCGCAGATGCTGCGCGAAGGCGTGTCGCGCTACGCGCTGACCGCCGGCCAGGTCCGCAACAAGCTGCTGGCCGATGAGCCGTGGCTGGTGCAGGGTACCTACCAGCGCGGCATCGGCAACCAGCTGACCCTCTACGGCGGCAGTGCGCTGAGCGATGGCTACCTGTCGCTGCTGTACGGCGTCGGCCTGTCCACGCCGGTCGGTGCGTTCGCCGCCGACGTCACCCATGCGCGCACCTCGTTCGATCACTACGGCAACCACACTGGCGCCAGCGTGCGCTTGAGCTACAGCAACATGATCGGCGAGACCGGGACCAACCTGACCCTGGCCGCGTACCGCTATTCGACCGAAGGCTTCTACAGCCTGCAGGACGCGCTGTATGGCCGGGACTCGGACAAGCGCGGCATCGATCCGACCACCCGTGGCCGCCAGCGCAGCCAGTTCCAGCTGACCCTGAACCAGCCGCTGGGCCGTCGCGGCGGCGCGCTGTACGTGACCGGCTCGGTGCGTGACTTCTACGACCGCGCCGGCACCTCCAAGCAGTACCAGGTCGGCTACAACAACGCCTGGCGTTCGGTGAACTTCGGTTTCTCCGCACTGCGCACCGAAGAAGGCGTGCTCGGTCGTTCCGACACCCAGTACCTGCTGTCGATGAGCGTGCCGCTGGGCCGTGGCACCCACCCGGTGTCGTTCAGTGCCGACCTCGGCATGCGCGACCGCGGCGGCTACGACAACAGCCGCGTCGGCATCACCGGTTCTGCCGGTGTCGACAACAACTTCAGCTACGGCGCGGCCCTGTCCGATTCGCGCGAGGGTGGCACCACCGCCGTCGGCAATGTCGAGTACCGCAGCCGCTACTCGGCACTGAACGCGACCTACAGCCATTCGCGTGACTTCCGCCAGGCCTCGGTCGGTGCCAACGGCAGCGTGGTCGTGCATCCGGGCGGCTTCACCTTCACCCCGCAGCGCGGCGACACCATGGTGCTGGTCGAAGCACCGGGCGCGCGCGATGCCATCGTCAGCAACGCCCCGGGCCTGCGCGTGGACGGCCGCGGTTACGCGGTGGTGCCGTACGTGTCGCCGTACCGCCTCAACACCGTCACCCTCGACCCGCAGGGCATGGCCCACGACGTCGAGCTGGAAAGCACCAGCCAGTCGGTCGCGCCGTTCGCCGGTGCCATCAGCTACCTGCGTTTCGACACCCGCAAGGGCAACGCGCTGCTGATCCAGGTCCGCAACCCCGATGGCCGCAGCATGCCGTTCGGCGCGCAGGTCAAGGATGAGCAGGGCCAGCCGGTGGGCATGGTCAGCCAGGGTGGCCGCCTGTACGTGCGCAGCGAACAGAACCAGGGCCGCCTGCTGGTGGAGTGGGGCGCCGGTGCCGATCAGCGCTGCACCATTGATTACCAGGTTCCGGCGGGCGCCGATGCGTCCAAGACCGGCTTCATTCCGCTGGAGGCAGCATGCCGATGATTCCTTTCCGTGGCCGCAGGCTGCTGGCCACGCTGGCCCTGCTCGGTGGCGCGCTGCTGGCGCAGCAGGCCAGCGCCGCCTGCCGCATCCAGATCAACGGTTTCGTCGCCCAGGATGTGCAGATGGACATGGGCCAGATCGTGATCCTGCCCAGCACGCCGGTCGGTGGTGTGATCAAGGAACTCAGCGTGCCGATCAACCAGCAGAACAACGTCGCCCGTTGTGACTACTGGTACGGCGGCAGCTCGACCGGTGAGTACGTCAACGCGCCGCAGAAGCGGCCGGTGGCCGGCTTCGCCAACGTCTACGAGACCGGCGTTGCCGGTGTGGGCATCCGCCTGTTCCGCGACTCCGGCGCGATCCAGACCTACTACCCGCATTCCATCAACTTCGGCGCCAATTCCACCATCTCGCTGATCGGCGGCCAGTTCCGCATCCAGCTGATCAAGACCGCCGCACAGACCGGTTCGGGCGTGATCGCGCCGAACGGCCGCTTCACCACCTACTACTTCGATGGCGACGGCCCCAGCCGCCCGGTGCTGACCTCGACCTTCCGCGGTTCGGGCACCACCGTGGTCAGCCCGACCTGCGAAGTGGAGGCTGGCAGCCGCAACATCGCCGTTGATTTCGGCAGCGTGCCCAACACCAGCTTCACCGGCGTCGGCTCGCGTGCGGTCGATCGTGACTTCGAGATCCGCCTGAACTGCCAGGGCAGCAACGTTGCGTCTTACCAGAGCAAGATCGGCATCCGCCTCGACGCCGACCAGGACAGTTCGAACATGCCCGGCGTGCTGAAGCTGAGCGCGGCCACCAACAGTGCGACCCGCATCGGCATCCAGATGGTGCAGCGTGATGGCAGCACCGAACGCGAAGTCCGCTTCGGCCAGGCCATCAATGTCGGCACCACCGCGCCGGGTACCAGTGTCATGAGCCTGCCGCTGCGGGCCCGCTATGTGCAGACCCAGGCCGGGACCGTCGGTGCCGGTGTCGCCAACGGGCAGGCAACGTTCACGATCCAGTACGAGTAGCAGCGTTTTTCCATCGCTGAGCACTGCCCCGCACGTCGCCTGTTCCGCAGGCGGCGTTGACTGCGTCTTGATGCCGCAAACGTGAAGATCGGAGCTATCATGACCGTACAGAAACATGAATGTGATGTGCGTCATGGAAATGACCTTCCCTTCACCGCAGCGTCTCCGCCATCGGGCCTTCCACCCGGTTGAGGGGCGTTGAAAGGACCCGGCGTGACAGCAGCCCACCTTGCCATTGCCGGATTGCCTTCGGAGTTCGTTGAGATGCGCGGGGGCGGCCTGTACTGGGTCGTCGCGGCCGGCAGCGCGCCGACCGACCTGCTCGGCGCCGGCGTGCTGTCCACCGCCGCCGCACTGCAGGACGCCGTTCTGGTGACGCTGGGCCGTGGCGCCGAGCCGATGCTGTCGCTGCTGGCGGACGATCAGGGGCCGCTGCGCCTGCGCCTGTTCCAGCGTTCCCACCACGGCATGCAGCAGGCGTTGCGCGGCTTGCCGCAGGACCTGCCGCGGGTGGCGTCCGCCGCCACCGGGCTCAGCCTGGTGCAGTTTCCGGTTGCCGCGCTGGATGGCTGGGATGACACGCGCCTGGCGCGCTGGTGCGAGCGGCTGCAACGCTGGGCCGGGCAGACCGGCCAGATCGTGCTGCTGCTCTGCCATGGCGAAGTCGCCACCCTGGCACCGCGCCTGCTGCCCTTGAACCGCGCCTGCGCCGGCGTGGCCCAGCTGCACCCGCATCGCGGCGCCCTGCAGCTGCTGCTGCACTACTGGTCGAACAGCCATGGCGTGGTCGCGCAGCGTTCTTTTGCCGTGCTGCAGGAAGGGACGGGCCTGCGCCACGTGGCCGAGGCCGATACTGCTGACGAGGCTGCCAGCCTTGCCAGCGGAAGTGATCGCGACGTCTTCCTCGCCCAGGCCAACGTGCTGGAGGGCGCGCCGCCGCTGTCCGCCGCATGGCGCCTCTACGAGGGCTGGGCCGGTCTGCTCCCGGCCGCACTGCAGGCGCGCGAGGCCACGGTGGTGCTGGCCATCAACGAGAACGCCCAGGTGGACGCGCTGGCGCGGCTGCTGCACCGCCTGCGCCGCGAGCGCGGCACCGCCCTGAAACTGGTCGTGCGCGAGCTTCAGCCCTGCCTGCGTTACGCCGACGAACGCCTGCTGATGCAGTGCGGGTGCAGCCTGGTGGTGCCGGCCGACACGCCGCTGCCACGCCTGCTGACGCTGCTGGAAACGGTGCAGCGGCAGCGCTGGCAGGGCCAGCTGGCCGATGACCCGGAGCCGCTGATCCGCGCCCATCGGCCGCCGTCGTTGAGCGGCCTGGTCAATGCCGCACGTTTCCGCCAGATCGCCGCAGAACGCATCGACCAGGACGGCAGCGCGGTGGAAAGCGCAGTGCTGGCCCTGCAGCCGGTTGCCGGCCTGCGCGCCGAACAGACCCTGCAACAGCTGCGCATCCGCCGCCAGGGTGATCTTGCCTGTGTCTATCGCGGGCAGGTCCGCCTGTTCCTGTTCGGCTGTCGCCGCGATGCGGTCGAGCAGGCGCTGGGCAACCTGTTCCGCCTGCCTTGGCGCGAACTGTTTGACGGCTATCAGCGCCTTGCCGAGTACGACATCGCCGCCATGAACCCGAGCGGCAGTGATCCGGACGCCGAGCTGCTGCCCGAGGCGCCGGTTGCCTTGCCCGCAGTGGCTCCGGTGCGGGAAGCGCCTGCCGTCGTTGCCCCGAAGCCGCTGCGGCTGGGAGATACCGCATGACCACCGACCAGCAACTCTGGACCCTGATCGTCGCCTGCGCGGTCGTGATGATTCCCTTCGGGGCCATGCTGGGCACCCTGTGGCGCGGGCTGCGCCGCCGTGCCACGCGCTGGTTGCCGCCCCGCCATCTGCGCCGCGCCGGCGTACGCCAACGTGCGCCGCGGAGCGCTGCATGAGTCCGCAGAACGTTCCCGCATCTCCGTTCGCATGGGCCGACCTGCGTGGCTGGAACCTGTATTTCCTGTCCAAGGTGGTGCTGGCCTGGATGGGCGCGCTGGACCTGAAGATCCTGCCCAACCTGTTGTTCCTGGGCGCGCTGCTGGTGCCGCTGCGTTGGCGCTGGGCACGCATCGCACGCACCGTCGTGGCCGTGCCGGTGGGCGTGGCGCTCTATTACCAGGACACCTGGTGGCCACCGTTCCAGCGCCTGCTGGTGCAACCGGGCGTGCTGGATTTCTCGGCGGACTACTGGCTCGAACTGGCCCAGCGCTTCATCAACTGGCAGATGGTGGCGGTGCTCGCGCTGCTGCTGGTGGCCTACTTCCTGCTCAAACCGTGGCTGCGCATCACCACCCTGAGCGTGCTGGGCATGCTTGGCCTTGCCGTCATGGCGATACCGATGCCGGCGGGCTGGAACTGGGGGCAGGGCACTGCCACGGCGGCCAGCACAGGGACCGCTGGGGCGACGACAGGGGGACTGCCGCCGGCCAACAACGACACGCTCAATGCGTGGCTGAGCAGTTTCTACCAGCAGCAGGCCAGCCTGAAGACCAGCTTCCCGGCGCCGGCCAGCGGTGCTCCGTTCGACGTCATCATCCTCAACATCTGCTCGCTGGCGTGGAGCGACCTGGATGAAGTCGGGCTGCGCCAGAACAACCTGCTCGACCACATGGACGTGGTGTTCGACGATTTCAATTCGGCCACCGCCTACAGCGGCCCGGCAGCGATCCGCCTGCTGCGCGCCAGCTGTGGCCAGACCTCGCATACCAAGCTGTTCGACCCGGTGCCTGCCGAGTGCCAGCTGTTCTCGAACCTGCAGCGGCTGGGCTTCCAGAGCGAGCTGGCAATGAACCACGATGGCCACTTCGACGACTTCATCGGCGAGCTGCACCAGTACGGTGGGCTGCAGGCACAGCCGATGGATATCAGCGCCTTCCCGAAGGCGCTGGTGGCGTTCGACAAGTCGCCACTGCGCCGCGATGGCGACGTGCTGATGGCCTGGTGGAAGCAGCGGCTGGCCGAGGCCCCGCAGCAGGTGGCGCTGTTCTACAACACGATCTCGCTGCATGACGGCAATCGCATCGTCGGTGCCGATGGCCGTTCCAATGCCGCCGACTACAAGGCGCGCGCGGAGATGGTGCTGGGTGACATGGCCGGTTTTGTCGATGCGGTGGAAAAGAGCGGCCGGCGCGCGATGATCGTGGTGGTCCCCGAACATGGCGCCGCGCTGCACGGTGACCGCATGCAGATTCCGGGCATGCGCGAGATCCCCAGCCCGTCGATCACCCACGTGCCGGTGGGCGTCAAGCTGGTCGGAATGGGCGCACCGGCGGCCGGTGGCCCGCGCCACATCCCCGAGCCGAGCAGCTACCTGGCCGTGTCCGAGCTGGTATCGCGCGTCTACGCACTCAACGCGCAGTCGCCGCCGAGCGAACGCAACTGGGACAGCCTGCTCAAGGGCCTGCCGCAGACGCCCTCGGTGTCGGAGAACGAAGGCGCCAAGGTCATCGACTACGGCGGCAAACCCTGGCTGCAGTTGCAGGGCAGCCAGACCTGGAGCCCCTACCCGGAGGATGCGCGCTGATGCCTGCCGACATTCTTGCCGTGCCCGCCACCCTGTCCGTGGAAGAGGACGACATCGATCTGCTGCGCCGCAGCCTGGACATGCCGGAGCTGCCCTACGTGGATTTCTCGGCCCAGCATGAACGTGCCCAGGCGCTGGCGCGCTGGCCGCTGCTGGCGGAACTGGAGCGGCGCGGATGAGCAACGTGTTGTCCCTGCAGGGCGTCCATGGCGGCACCGGCGTGACCACGGTGCTGGCCGCGCTGGGGCAGGGCCTGCATGCCCAGGGCCAGCGCGTGCTGCTGGTGGAATGCAGTCCCGACCAGATGCTCGGCCTGCATCTGGGCCTGCCCGCCGATGTCGAACGTGGCTGGGCGCATGCACAGCTGGACGGCAGCGACTGGCGCGATGCCGCCTTTGCCATCGCGCCCGGCTTGGCCGTGCTGCCCTATGGCCGGGTGGATGCCGGGGGCGCGATGCAGGTCGAGCAACAGCTGCGCCAGGCGCCTTCGACCTGGGCCGATCGCCTGCCGCTGCTGCAGACCCAGTTCGACTGGGTGCTGTTCGATCTGCCGCAGCGCCTGCCGGCACATGCGGCAGCCATCAACCAGCACGCGCGCTGCACCCTGCCGCTGCGCCTGGCCTGCGTCGATCCGGTCAGTCATGTGGTCCTGCAACGGCAGCCGGATGATGAGCGCCTGGTGCTGGCCAACCGCTACGACCCGGCCGTTCCGGTGCAGCGCGATCTGATGCAGCTGTGGCTGCACACCCATGCCAGGCGGCTGGTGCCGCAGCCGTTGCATGAGGATGCGCGGGTGCCGGCCGCACTCGCCAGCAAGCAACCGCTGGGGCGTTACGCGGCGAACTCGCTGGCCGCGGCCGACGTCGATGGCCTGGTGCTGTGGTGCCTGGCTGAAGCGGCGCGGCGGCAGCACCGCGAAGGCGGCCCCTGATGGGCGCCCGGGTCTACTACCTGGGCTGGGGGCGCCTGCGCGAGCGGGTGCATGCGTCCTGGCCGACGCGGGCGCTGCTGTGGTTGCTGCAATGGACCGGGTGGGCCTTCCTGCGCCTGGAGGGACCGGCCTGGCAGTCGATCGCGCCGCGCCTGCGCAACGCCTTCCCGCAGATCCAGGGTGACCGTCGCTGGCGTCCGGGTGATCCGCTGCGCCTGCTGATCCAGGCCGCCTGGCTGTCACTGGTGCGGCTGGTGCCGAAGGCGTCGAAGCGGCGGCAGCGCCTGGCCGAAGCCAACCGCCAGCGGATTGCCGAGCTTCGCGGCGCCGCAGGCCGAGGCCGCCTGCGCTATCTGCGGGCGATGAGCGATGCGCCCAGCGAATTCTGGAACAGCCGTTTCGCAGGCTGGTTCGGGCAGCGCGTCCGCGCCCTGTCGCCGCGCTCGCGGCATCTGCTGACGCTGCTGATCGGCTTGATCACGCTCGGGCTGGCGGCGCTGTGCATCACCCAACCGTTCACCTACGTCGCGCAGTTCGTGTTCGTGCTGCTGCTGTGGGTCATCGCCCTGCTGGTGCGGCGCATGCAGGGCCGCTACGCCACGCTGGTGCTGGTGGTGCTGTCGATCACCGTCTCCTGCCGCTACCTGTGGTGGCGCTACACCGCCACCCTGAACTGGAACAGCACCTTCGACCTGATCTGCGGCGTGATCCTGCTGGCTGCGGAAACCTACTCCTGGCTGGTGCTGATGCTGGGCTACGTGCAGGTCGCCTGGCCGTTGCGCAGGCGACCTGCGCCGCTGCCGGCCGACGTACGGCAATGGCCGACGGTGGACGTGCTGATTCCCACCTACAACGAAGACCTGGCGCTGGTACGGCATACCGTATACGCCGCGATGGGCCTGGACTGGCCTGCGGACAAACTGCGCATCCACATCCTCGATGACGGCAAGCGCGAGGAGTTCCGTGCCTTCGCCGAGCGCGCCGGGGTGAACTACATCACCCGCACCGACAACCGCCACGCCAAGGCCGGCAATCTCAACCATGCGCTTACCCTGATCGATGGCGAGCTGGTGGCGATCTTCGACAGTGACCATCTGCCGGTGCGCTCGTTCCTGCAGATCACCTGTGGCTGGTTCCTGCGTGACCCGAAGCTGGCGCTGGTGCAGACCCCGCATCACTTCTTCTCCGCCGACCCGTTCGAGCGCAACCTGCAGGTGTTCCGCAGCGATCCCAACGAGGGCGAGCTGTTCTACGGGCTGGTGCAGGACGGCAACGATCTGTGGAACGCGGCCTTCTTCTGTGGCTCCTGCGCGGTGCTGCGGCGCGAGGCCATCGATGCGATCGGCGGCTTTGCCACCGAGACCGTCACCGAAGATGCGCATACCGCCCTGCGCCTGCACCGCAAGGGCTGGAACTCGGCTTACCTGCGCATCCCGCAGGCGGCCGGGCTGGCCACCGACAGCCTCGGCGCGCACGTCAACCAGCGCATCCGCTGGGCGCGCGGCATGGTGCAGATCTTCCGCATCGACAACCCATTGCTGGGCAAGGGGCTGAGCCTGTTCCAGCGCTTCTGCTATGCCAATGCCATGCTGCATTTTCTTGCCGGCATCCCGCGGCTGGTATTCCTGACCGCGCCGCTGGCGTTCCTGCTGCTGCACGTCTACATCATCTACGCCCCGGCGCTGGCCATCCTGCTGTTCGTGGTGCCGCACATGGCCCATGCCAGCCTCACCAATGCCCGCATCCAGGGCAAGTACCGCCGCCCGTTCTGGGGCGAGGTGTATGAGACCGTGCTGGCCTGGTACATCGCGCGTCCCACCACGGTGGCACTGTTCAGCCCGGGGCGCGGCAAGTTCAACGTCACCGACAAGGGCGGCACCCAGGCCGGTGACCGCTTCGACTGGCGGGTGGCGCGGCCCTATCTGGTGCTGGCACTGCTGAACGTGCTGGGCCTGTGCTTTGCGGTGTGGCGGTTCATGCACGGGCCGGCCGATGAACGCGGCACGGTGGTCGTCAGCTCGCTGTGGGTGCTGTACAACCTGCTGATCATCGGCGGAGCGCTGGCCGTGGCCGCCGAGGTGCAGCAGGTGCGGCGCACGCATCGCGTCACCACCCGCCTGCCGATGGCGCTGGAGATTCCCGATGGCCGGCGCCTGCGTGGCGTGCTGCAGGATTACTCCAACGATGGCGTTGGCGTCGAACTGGGCGAAGATGCCCAGCTCGCCGAAGGCCAGCAGGTACAGGTGCTGCTGGGGCGCGGCCGGCGTGAATTCGCTTTCCCGGCACGCGTGCAGCGCACCGTCGGCCACCGCTTGGGCCTGCTGCTGCTGTTCGAGGACGAACGCCAGCGCGTGGAGTTCGCCCAGTGCACGTTCGCGCGCGCGGACGCGTGGCTCGACTGGCATGCCGGCTATCAACCCAAGAGCCTGCCGCGCAGCCTGTGGAGCGTGCTGGTTCTGGGCTGGCGCGGTTACCGCCGGATGGGCGATTTCACTCCGTTCGACCTCGACCGCCCGGCACACTGGAATCGTCGCCTGCTGCGATGGCTCGCCAGCTTTGCCCCGCAACGTCCGCTTCCTTCCCACCCGGCTGACCCAGCCGCTGATCCAGGGCTTCGTCCATGAGCATTCCGTCTTCTCTGCGCTGGCTGCTGTTGCCCCTGCTGGCCCTGCCGGTGGCATCCGGCAACAGCGCACCTGCGCCGGTCCCGGTGCCGCCGCCCGCACCGGCGAATGCCGCAGCGGTGGCAGCGCCGCCTGCGGCGACCACAACCTCGGCCACCCCCGCGGTTCCGGCCGAGGCAGCGGCGCTGACACAGACCTGGACCGGCAGCGCCTGGCCCTGGCAGCGGCAGAGTACGTTCGCCCAGCTGGGGCGTCGCCAGGACACCCTGCTGTCCGGCGTGCGCAACGCCACCACGTTCGAGTTCCAGGTCCGTCGCGACCGCCTGGTGCGCGATGCGGAACTGGACCTGAGCTTCACGCCTTCGCCGTCGTTGCTGCCGACCCTGTCGCATCTGCGGGTCTACCTCAACGACGCGATGATGGGCGTGGTGCCGATCAGCAACGATCAGCTGGGCCGCCCGGTGCAGGCCAAGCTGCCGCTGGATGCGCGGCTGATCGCCGACTTCAACCAGGTGCGGCTGGAGTTCGTCGGCCACTACACCGACATCTGCGAAGAACCCACGCACAGTTCGCTGTGGGTCAACCTGTCCAGCAACAGCACCCTGCGCCTGGGCGGGCAGCCGCTGGCGATGCAGGACGACCTGGCGAACTTCCCGCTGCCGTTCTTCGATCCGCGCGACACCGCGCGGCTCGAACTGCCGGTGGTGTTCGCCGGCGCCCCGAGCCTGGCACAGCAGCGCGCGGCGGCGGTGATGTCGTCGTACTTCGGCAGCCTCGCCGGCTGGTGGCGGCAGGCGCGGTTCCCGGTGAGCTTCGGCGCGCTGCCCGGGAAGGGCCATGCGGTGGTGCTGGCCGTGAACGGGAAATTCCCCGCGGTGATCGGCAACCACGCGCCGGTGAAGGGCCCGGTGATCGAGTTGATGGCACTGCCGGACGACCCGCAGCGCAAGCTGCTGCTGGTGCTGGGCCGCAACGATGACGACCTGCAGAAGGCAGTGGCTGCGATGGCGGCCGGCAACGTGCTGTTCCGCGGGCGCCAGGTCAGCATTGACGAGATCAAGCCGCTGGCCCCGCGCAAGCCGTACGACGCCCCGAACTGGGTGCGCACCGACCGCGCCGTGCGCCTGGCCGAACTGCTGGACTATCCGCAGCAGCTGCATGCCAACGGCGTGTCGCCGCAGCCGATCACGGTCAACCTCAACCTGCCGCCGGATCTGTTCATCTGGCGCAACCAGGGCATTCCGCTGAACCTGCGCTACCGCTACACGCCGCCCTTCGGCAGCGACGAGTCGCGGCTGGGCGTTGCGATCAACGATCAGTTCATTTCCAGCTTCCCGCTGGTGCGGCGCACCGGCAAGCAGGGCCTGGAAGAGATCCGTCTGCCGGTGCTGGCCGGTGATGCCGGGGCCGACGATGGCCGCCTGCTGATTCCTGCACTCAAGCTGGGTGACCGCAACCAGCTGCGCTTCGACTTCAACTTCGCCAGCGTGATGGGCAGCGCGCAGCGCGATCATTGCCAGACCGTGCTGCCACCGAACCTGCAGGCGGCGATCGAGGAAGATTCAACCATCGACTTCTCCGGCTTCCATCACTACATGGGCCTGCCGGACCTGTCTGCATTCGCCCTGAGCGGTTTCCCCTTCACCCGCATGGCCGACCTGTCCGAGACCGTCGTGCTGGTGCCGCCCGCTGCCAGCGAGGCGCAGGTCAGCCTGCTGCTGAACCTGGTGGGTGGCCTGGGCGTGCAGACCGGCTACCCCGCCTACGGCCTGCGCCTGTCCGATGACTGGAAGCAGGCCAGCGCACTGGATGCGGACCTGCTGATGCTGGGCGCCTTGCCGGCCGAGCTGCGCGGCAGCCAGCAGCTTTCGCTGCTGATCGATGACCAGCGCACGCGGCTGCTGAACGGCCAGTCGCCTTCGCCGCAGCAGGCGATGGAGCAGGCACGACGTGGCAGCCGTGATGGCGACCCGGCGGTGACCGAAGTTGCGGTGACCGCGCAGGCACCGTTTGCCGCGATCATCGGCATGCAGTCGCCGCATCATGCCCAGCGCAGCATCGTCTCGCTGGCCGCCAGCAATGCCGCGGACTATGGCCTGCTCGACGACGCGCTCAGCGATACCGGCAAGCGCGAGGCAATTGCCGGCTCGGTGGCGATCCTGCGCACGTCCGGCATCCACAGCCAGTTCGTGGGTGAGCACTACTACGTTGGCGCGCTGCCGTGGTGGCTGCTGCTGTGGTACCACCTGGCCGACCATCCCGCATTGCTGGCGGTGCTGGCCACGCTGGTGGTGCTGATGTTCGCCTTCCTGCTGTGGCGCACGCTGCGCTGGGTGGCCGCCAAGCGCCTGGATCCGGGGCACTGATGGCGCGCGTGCGGCACCCGCTGGTGACGGCGTCGGGGCTGGTCCTGCTGGGACTGGCCGGCGCCGGCCCGTGCGCGGCGCAGGCATTGCCGGCCACACCGGGAGGCACGGTGGCCGAGCAACGCCAGTGGCTGCTGCAGCAGGTGCGCATCGGCGAGGCCACCGGCCGCCAGAGCCTGATCGAAGACGCGCTGGCGCGGCTGCGGATGCTGGCACCGGATGATCGCGGCACGCTGGTGGCGATCCTGGAAGTGCAGTTGTCGCAGCAGAAGCTGGACGATGCCGAAGCCACGCTGGCACGGCTGCGCCAGATCGGCGCAGGCAGCCGCGAGCTGGCGGCCGGCGAACGCCTGTGGCAGGCCTATCGCGGCGACCTGCAGCAGGAACTGCAGCAGGCCCGCCTGTTCGCCGCCGGTGGTCGCAGCGAGGAAGCACTGGCGATCTACCGGCGCCTGTTCAACGACGATCCGCCGGGCCTGCAGCTGGGCCTGGAATACTGGCGGCTTCGCGGTACCCAGGCCGAAGGCCGTGCACCGGCGATCCGTGCGCTCACCGAGCTGGATCGCAGCTACCCGGGCAATGTCACCCTGCTGCAGGCACTGTCGCAGCTGCTGTTCGCCGCTGGCCGCGACAGCGAGGCACTGGCGGCGCTGCAGCGCATGGGGCGCAATCCGGAAGCACGCGGCATGGCCGCCGACGCCGAATGGGCCTATCTGAAGGACCAGCCGGCCGACGAGCGCAGCGTGCGCCGCCTGCAGGACTTCATCACCCGCAATCCCACATTTACCGACATCGCACTGGTGCGCGAGCGCTACGCGGACCAGCACAAGCGGGTGAGTGATCCGGCCTGGCGTGCCGGGCTGCGCGGCCAGCAACTGCTGGACGCGGGCCGCAATGAAGACGCCGAGCGCGCCTTCCTGCAGGCGCTGCGAGGCTATCCGCGCGAGCCAGGCCTGCTTGGCGGGCTGGGCATGGCGTTGATGCGCCAGGGCCGCCGCGAGCAGGCCATCGCCTACTTCCAGCGCGCGGTGCAGGCAACACCGGCCGGCGACAGCAATGACAAGTGGCGCGACCTGATCGCCAGCACCCGCTACTGGCTGCAGCTGGACCAGGCCGATGCCGCGCTGAAGGCAGGCCGCCTGGACGAGGCCGAGCGCCTGTACGCGCAGGCACGGCGGCAGCAGCCGCGCGACGTCAATGCCGCGCTGGGGCTGGTCGACGTCGCCGTCGCGCGCGGTGACGATGCGGCTGCCGAACGCCAGCTGCAGAGCGCGCGGCGGATCGCGCCCAACGATGCCAACGTGGTGCGCAAGCTGGTGCAGCTGTATGGCCGCACCGATCCGCAGCGGCTGGAGGCCTTCATCAACGCGCTGCCTGCCGCACAGCGCAAGCTGTATGCCGAAGACCTGCGCCAGCTGCAGATCACGCGGCTGCGCGAGCGCCGCGAGCAGGCGCTGGCCGCCGGTGACGCCGCCACCGCCATCGAACTGGGAACGCAGCTGCGCGCGGAACTGCCTGATGATGCCTGGCTGGCCTATGCCCTCGGCAACGAGCTGCGTGCGGCGGGCCGGGAGCAGGAGGCCGATGCCGTGGTGGCCGACATGGCCCGGCGCAACGGCAGTGCAGAGGCGCGCTATGCGCAGGCGCTGTACCTGTCCGGGTCCGATCGCCTGCCGCAGGCGCTGGCCGTGCTCGATGCATTGCCCCAGGCGCAATGGGACGATGACATCCGCGCGCTGTCGGCGCGCCTGCACCGGCAGCAGCTGACCGACCATCTGTGGGAGCTGCGCGCGCAGGGCAGGGAGGCCGAGGCCATCGCCCTGCTGCTGCAGCAACCGCCCAGCACCGACAACGACATGCTGCTGGCCGAGTGGGCCCGCCTGCGCGGTGATCACGCGCAGGCTCTGCACTACTACCAGCGCGTGCTGGCCGCACAGCCGGACAACGTCGATGCGCAGCTGGGCCGGATCCAGGCCTGGATCGGCAGCGGCGACCTGGCCAGCGCACGCCGCCAGATGCAGGATGCACCGCCCCAGGTTGCCGATGAGGCGACGGGGCAGCAGCGCCAGCTCGCCACCATCTGGACCGACCTGCGCGAGGACGCGAAGGCGCTTGCGATCCTGCGTGCGCTGCTGGCACGCAGGACCGCGCCCGATGCACAGTCCTGGCGCGACGCGGCCCGGCTGGTTCGCCGTGACGATCCGCAGCAGGCGTTGGACATGTACGCGCAGGCCATGGCCGACAACGGGCTGCTGGCACCGGCACAGGTAGCACCGCGCGACAACCGCGCGCTGACGCTGGCCAGCCGCGAGACCGCAGGCGACGACTGGCTGCGTCGCAGCCTGCGCAGTGATGTCGAAACCCTGTACCAGCAGGAGAATCCCACCCTGACCGTGATGCAGGATACGGGGCGCCGCAGCGATGGCACGCCGGGCATCTCGCGGCTGTCGCGTGATACCCGCATCGCGCACCTCGACGCGCCGTTCGCGGGTGGGCTGGGCTGGGCGCGCATCGAGCAGGTGCAGTTCGATGCCGGTCGCTTCCAGACCGATGCCAACGGCGCCTACGACGAAGACTTCGGCAGCTGCGATCTGGACCTGGTCCAGGCCGACGGCACGCGCCTGCGTGCACCGGGCTGCACCCGGTTCGTGCATCAGCAACGCACGTCCGGTGCTGGCTTCGCCGTCGGTTGGCGCACGCTGGACGATCGCTGGAATTTCGATATCGGCCACACGCCGTCCAACTATGCGGTCGGCAACTGGCTCGGCGGCCTTACCTTCAATGGAGACCTGGGCCGTTTCGGCTGGGGAGCCACCGTATCGCGGCGGCCGATGACCAATTCGCTGCTGTCGCAGGCCGGTGCATACGATCCGCGCAGCGGCATCCGCTGGGGCGGTGTCACCGCCAATGGCCTGACCTTCAGCCTGGGCTACGACCAGGGCGGCCGCAATGGCGTCTGGTCGAACTGGAGCTGGCATCGCCTGACCGGCGAGAACGTGGTGGACAACACGCGCGCCCGTGCGATGGTTGGCTGGTACCACAAGCTGATCCAGCGCACCGACATGCGCCTGGATGTCGGTACCACCGCGATGTACTGGCGTTACCAGAAGGATCTGGGCGGTTACTCGCTGGGCCAGGGCGGCTATTACAGCCCGCAGCGCTACGCATCGCTGAGCCTGCCGGTCAGCTTCGCCTGGCGCAACGACAACTGGTCGGTACGCCTGGACGGATCGGTCAGCGTGTCCAGCGCGCGGACGTCCTCTATCAGCCGTTACCCGGATCAGGCGCTGATCGAACGCGTGATCGCCCAGCTGGAACCGCAGTACGGCCCGCTGACACTGGACCAGGCGGGCCTGTACACCGGCGACAGCAAGAGCACCGGTACCGGCTACCGCCTGTACGGTGCGGTGGAGCGCCGGCTGGGTGACCACTTCGTGCTGGGCGCCGCCGGTACCCTGCAGCGCAGCCGCGACTTCTCGCCGAACTCGTTCCAGCTCTACCTGCGCTATACCTTCAAACCCTGGCAGGGCAACCTGCCGTTGCCGGTCTCTCCGTTGGTGCCCTATGGCGAATTCCGCTGACCTGCACCGCCGGCGCCTGCTGCAGGCCGCCGCGGCCCTGCCGCTGCTCGGCTGGGGTGCTGCGCAGGCGCAACCGGCGTCATCGGCATCGCGCTGGCCGGCGTGGCAGGTGCTGCTCGACAGCAGCCTGAGCCGCGACGGGCGCATGATCGATCGCAGCCAGGACGATCAGCGCAGCACCTCCGAAGGGCAGTCGTATGCACTGTTCTTTGCGCTGGTGGCCAACGACCAGGCCCTGTTCGATCGCATCCTGGCCTGGACGCAGGACAACCTGGCCGGCGGTGACATGCGCCAGCACCTGCCGGCCTGGTTGTGGGGACGGGATGCCAAGGGGGGCTGGCAGGTACTGGACAGCAACCCTGCCTCTGACTCGGATCTGTGGCTGGCCTATGCGCTGCTGGAAGGTGCGCGCCTGTGGCGGCGTCCGGCGTTGCAGGCCATCGCCGAAGGCATGCTGCAGCAGGTGCGCGCGCGCGAGATCGTGCAGTTGCCGGGGCTGGGGCCGATGCTGCTGCCCGGCCCGCAGGGCTTCGTCGAAGGCGATGCGACCCGCATCAATCCCAGCTATCTGCCGTTGCCGCTGCTGCGACGGTTTGCATCGGTTGACCGCAAGGGACCGTGGCCGGCATTGGCGGCAAACACGGTGCGGATGCTGCAGCAGAGCAGCCCGCACGGATTCGCGCCGGACTGGACGGCCTGGCAGGCCGGCGGTTTCGTGGCCGACCCGGTGAAGGGTGCGGTCGGCAGCTACGATGCGATCCGCTGCTACGCCTGGGCCGGCATGACCGCGCCGCGCGATCCGCTGTTCCGGCCGCAGCTGGCTGCGTTGTCCGGCCCGCTGCAGCGCCTGCGCAGCGGCGCTGCCATGTGGGAAAAGATCGACACCCGCAGCGGGCAGGGGCAGGGCGAAGGCAACTACGGCTTCCGCGCGGCGTTGCTGCCGTATCTGCTGGCCCAGGGAGAAAACGAGCGCGCCCGTGCACTGCAGGCCAGCCTGCCCAGCGCCGAGCAGCAGCGCGCCGATGCCCCGGCCTACTACTCGCAGATGCTCAGCCTGTTCGGGCTGGGCTGGGCCGAAGGGCGCTGGCGCTTCAACGCCGACGGCAGGCTGCAGCCGCGCTGGTGAACCGCGCGCACTGCAGCGCCGAGTGCATGCCGGCCCCGCTTACTCCAGCGCGTAGCGCAGGGTGAACAGCACCGCCACCAGCCACACCGCCGGGTGCACTTCGCGCCAGCGGCCGGTGCCCGCCTTCAGCGCGGCGTAGGCGATGAAACCAAACGCCAGGCCGTTGGCAATCGAGTAGGTGAACGGCATCGCCAGCGCACACAGCGCGGCGGGTACCGATTCGGTCAGGTCGCTCCAGTCTACTTCCACCAGTTCGCGCAGCATCAATCCGGCCACGAACAGCAGCGCCGGCGCAGTGGCATAGCTGGGCACCATCGCCGCCAGCGGCGAGAACAGCAGCGCGGCCAGGAACAACGCCGACACCACCAGCGCGGTCAGGCCGGTGCGGCCGCCCACCTGCACGCCCGAGGCGCTTTCGGCGAAGGCGGTGGTGCTGCTGGTGCCGAGCAACGAACCGGCGACGATCGCCGTGCTGTCGGCCAGCAGTGCGCGGCCGAAACGCTTCTGCGCGCCCGGCAGCTTCAGCAGGCCCGCACGGCCGACCACGCCATACAACGTGCCGGTGGCATCGAACACTTCCACCAGCACGAACACCAGCACCACCTGCAGCAGCACCGCGATCGGCGCGCCGCCGTCGTGGTGCAGCAGGCCAGGCAGGTCCAGCTGCAGGAAGGTCGGGGCCAGGCTCGGTGGCAGCGACACCAGGCCCTGGTACTGCACATCACCCAATGCCCAGCCTGCGGCTGTCACCGCCAGGATGCCGATCAGGATCGCGCCACGGATGCGGCGTGCTTCCAGCACCGCGATCAACAGGAAGCCGGCCAGTGCCAGCAGTGGCGGCGCCGTGTTCAACGGGCCCAGCGCCACCAGCGTGTCTTCATTGCCGACGATCACGCCGGATTTCTGCAGCGCGATGATCGCCAGGAACAGGCCGATGCCGGCCACGATCGCCGAACGCAGTGATGCCGGAATGCCCGATACCAGCCACGCGCGCACGCCGGTCAGCGACAGCACCAGGAACACCAGGCCAGAGATGAACACCGCACCCAGCGCCTGCTGCCACGGCAGGCCGGCAGCGCCGACCACGGTGAAGGCAAAGAACGCGTTCAGGCCCATGCCCGGTGCCATGCCAACCGGGAAGTTGGCGGCCAGTGCCATCACCGCCGAACCCAGCGCGGCGGCCAGGCAGGTGGCCACGAACACTGCACCGGCATCCATGCCGGTGGTGCCGAGGATCTCGGGGTTCACGAAGACGATGTAGGACATCGTCAGGAAGGTGGTGACACCGGCCAGCAGCTCGGTGCGCACGGTGGTGCCGTGCTGCTGCAGCTGGAACAGGCGTTCGAACAGGGGCATCGCAGATCTCTCATGCCTGCGCGCCCTGCCGCCCGAAGGTGCCGCAGGTGCGTCGTCAGGCGGTTAGAAGTGGTAGTTCAACTTCAGCGTAGCGCTGCTGTAGTCGGTATGGAAGCTGCGGCGGGCCGCGGCCGGGTAGTTGGGATCGTCGAGCGTCACCGGGCTGGAACCCAGGTGGGTGTAGCGGTACTCGGCACCGGCGGAAAGTCGGTCGTTGAAGCGGTACAGCACGCCTGCCGTGGCGTTGGCGCCGGTGGACAGGTGCGAGGCACGGGTCTCGAACTCAGCCACGCGGCAGCCGTTGGTGGCTTCCACCAGCGATTTGTCGCAGCCCAGCGTGAATGCCTGCTGGGCCACTGTCACGCCGGCGCCGAGGTAGGGCAGCCAGCGACCCATCGCTCGGCCCAGCGTCACATCGAAGGTGCCCGAACGGGTCACCGCATCCTTGCCGTAGTACGGGCTGTACCGGTGCTGCTCGCGATCCTTCCAGTCACGCGTGATGTTGCCGAACGACAGCGCGCCTTCAACGCCGACCACGATGTTGTTGTCGAACTGCCAGCGACGCCCACCCTGCACGCCGCCACTGAAGCCGCGCACGCTCTTTTCCGAGGCGCTGGCATTGCTGCGGTCCTTGCTGTGCCCCTCGCCATGCGAGGCCTGCGCACCCAGGTAGAAGCCGTCCCAGTCAGGGGTGGCGGCCGTGGCAGTGCCCGACAGCAGCAGGGCGGCCGTGGTGATGATCAGAGTTTTCATTGCGGTTTCCTACGTTGGGGGATGAAGCGGGGCGTAGGAAACCCGATGAGCGCGGGCGGAAACATACAACGAGTTGCAAAGTGCGGTGGGTGCCGGGTGCAGCAAGGCCGGTTGAGGGCGAGGCGGTCCAGCGTGGCTGGAGTCGGTGGGCCAGGGCGGCTGAAAACGACAATGCGTGGCGATAGGTCCTCTTGAATGACGAAAGGCCGCGCGAGCGCGGCCTTTCGTTTCCTGCAGGAACCGTTACTTCAGCGCCTTGAAGCGCAGGCGCTTCGGCGCAGCGTCGTCGCCCATGCGGCGGCGCTTGTCTTCTTCGTACTCGCGGTAGTTGCCCTGGAAGAACTCCACGTGCGAGTCGCCTTCGAACGCCAGGATGTGGGTCGCGATGCGATCCAGGAACCAGCGGTCATGCGAAATGACGAAGGTGTTGCCCGGGAACTCCAGCAGCGCATCTTCCAGCGCACGCAGGGTTTCGATGTCCAGGTCGTTGGACGGTTCGTCGAGCAACAGCACGTTGCCACCCTGCAGCAGGGTCTTGGCCATGTGCAGGCGGCCACGCTCACCACCGGACAGCGAACCGACCATCTTCTGCTGGTCCTGGCCCTTGAAGTTGAAGCGGCCGATGTAGGCGCGCGACTGGATCTCGATGCCGTTGATGTTGAGGATGTCCAGGCCGCCCGCGATTTCCTGGAAGACGTTGTGGTTGCCTTCCAGCGCGTCGCGGCTCTGGTCCACGTAGGACAGCTTCACGGTCGGGCCGACCACGATCTCGCCGGTATCCGGCTTTTCCTGGCCGGTGATCATCTTGAACAGGGTCGACTTACCGGCACCGTTGGGGCCGATGATGCCGACGATGGCGCCGGCCGGCACCAGGAAGCTCAGGTTGTCGAACAGCAGGCGGTCGCCGAACTTCTTGGAGACGTTCTTGAACTCCATCACCGCATTGCCCAGGCGCTCGCCCGGCGGGATGAAGATCTCATTGGTCTCGTTGCGCTTCTGGTAATCGACCGACTGCAGCTCTTCCAGGCGGGCCAGACGGGCCTTGCCCTTGGTGCGGCCGCCCTTGGCGTTCTGGCGCGACCACTCCAGTTCCTTCTGGATCGCCTTCTGGCGAGCCTTTTCCTGGTTGTCTTCCTGCTTCAGGCGCTCGTCCTTCTGGGTCAGCCAGTCGGTGTAGTTGCCCTTCCACGGGATGCCGCGGCCGCGGTCCAGTTCCAGGATCCACTCGGCGGCGTTGTCCAGGAAGTAGCGATCATGGGTGACCGCCACGACGGTGCCGGTGTAGCGCGCCAGGAACTGTTCCAGCCACTCCACCGACTCGGCGTCGAGGTGGTTGGTCGGTTCGTCGAGCAGCAGCATGTCCGGCTTCTGCAGCAGCAGGCGGCACAGCGCCACGCGGCGCTTCTCACCACCGGACAGCTTGCCGACCACGGCATCCCACGGCGGCAGGCGCAGCGCATCGGCGGCCACGTCCAGCTGGTTTTCCAGGGTGTGCGCGTCGCCGGCGGCCAGGATCGCCTCCAGGCGTTCCTGTTCCTTGGCCAGCGCGTCGAAGTCGGCGCCTTCCTCGGCATAGGCCAGGTACACCGCGTCCAGCGCGGCCTGGGCCTGCAGCACTTCGCCCACGCCTTCCTCGACCGCTTCACGCACGGTCTTGGTCGGGTCCAGTTCCGGTTCCTGCGCCAGGTAGCCGACCTTGATGCCCGGCTGCGGGCGGGCTTCGCCCTCGAAATCGGTGTCCACGCCGGCCATGATCTTCAGCACGGTGGACTTGCCGGCGCCGTTCAGGCCCAGCAGGCCGATCTTCGCGCCCGGGAAGAAGGACAGCGAGATGTCCTTGATGATCTGCCGCTTGGGCGGGACCACCTTGGACACGCGGTTCATGGTGTAGATGTATTGCGAGGACATGAGGTCTCCGTAGGCGCGGCCCTGCGCCCGGTCCGTCACGGGAACATCCCGTTGCGGCAGCGGGCACAGACTGAAAAGGTGTACTGCTAATTATAGCCGGAACCGGTTCCGGGCCGCGCCGGGCAGGGGGCGCCGGGCTGGCTATCGCCTGAATACCCGGTCACAGTCCTGAAACGGGAAGCGTTTCCAGCTGGAAACGGTTCAGATCAAGTGCGCAATATGGGCTCACCACCACCCACTCAAGCAGAGGTCTGACATGCGCATCAATCGAGTAATGGCCGGCGCCGTGGCCTCTGTGCTGGCGTTGGGTGCCGTCGCCCCGGCCTTCGCCGACAACGACCACCGGGACCGCCGTGAATGGCGCGAAGACCGCCGCGAGTGGCGCCAGGATCGCCGTGACTGGGAACGCGACCGCCGCGAGGCCCGCCGCGACTGGGAGCGTGACCGCCGCGACTGGCACCGCGACCACGACCGCTACTACCGCCCGGCACCGCCGCGGGTGGTCTATCGGCCCGCACCGCCGCCGCGCTATGGCAGCTACGGCTGGCGCGTCGGCTCGCCCTATCGCAACTACTACTCCGGCCCGGTCTACGTGGTGAATGACTACCCGCGCTACCACCTGCGCCGCCCGCCCTATGGCCACCACTGGATCCGCGATGACCGCGGCAACATGCTGCTGGTGGCCATCGCCACCGGCGTGATCGCCCAGTACGTGCTCAGCGGGCGCTGAGCCGACGGTCTGGTCCACGCATGGCGTGGCGTGGCTGATACGGCAGGCGAAACCATACGGGGCCGGATTCCTTCGGGGATGCCGGCCCCGTCCGTTTCGGCCCCAGCAGGCCGGTGCGGGGCTACAATCGAGGGCTGAGTCGTACCCCCTTTCCCTGCCTGCTGGAGTACCCGATGTTCCCGCGTGACGTCCGCATCGAATCCTACGATCCCGAACTGGCCAAGGCCATTGCCGCTGAGACCCAGCGCCAGGAAGACCACGTCGAGCTGATCGCCAGCGAGAACTACACCAGCCCGGCGGTGATGGAGGCCCAGGGCAGCCAGCTGACCAACAAGTACGCCGAAGGCTACCCGGGCAAGCGCTACTACGGTGGCTGCGAATACGTGGACATCGCCGAGCAGCTGGCCATCGACCGCCTCAAGCAGCTGTTCGGTGCCGACTACGCCAATGTGCAGCCGCACAGCGGCTCGCAGGCCAACCAGGCCGTGTACTTCGCCCTGCTGCAGCCGGGCGACACCATCCTCGGCATGAGCCTGGCCCACGGTGGTCACCTCACCCACGGTGCCAAGGTGAATGCTTCCGGCAAGCTGTTCAACGCCGTGCAGTACGGCGTGAACGACCAGGGCCTGATCGATTACGACGAAGTCGAGCGCCTGGCCCTGGAGCACAAGCCGAAGATGGTCGTGGCCGGCTTCTCGGCCTACTCGCAGGTGATCGACTGGGCGCGCTTCCGCGCCATCGCCGACAAGGTCGGTGCCTACCTGTTCGTCGACATGGCCCACGTGGCCGGCCTGGTCGCCGCTGGCGTCTACCCGAGCCCGCTGGAACATGCCCACGTGGTCACCTCGACCACCCACAAGACCCTGCGCGGCCCGCGCGGCGGCATCATCGTGGCCAAGGGCGCCGACGAAGACCTGGTCAAGAAGCTGCAGTCGATGGTGTTCCCCGGCATCCAGGGCGGTCCGCTGATGCACGTCATCGCCGGCAAGGCCGTGGCCTTCAAGGAAGCGCTGGAGCCGGGCTTCAAGGCCTATCAGCAGCAGGTGGTGAAGAACGCCCAGGCGATGGCCAACACGCTCATCGCACGTGGCTACAAGATCGTTTCCGGCGGCACCCAGAACCACCTGATGCTGGTCGACATGATCGGCAAGGACGTGTCCGGCAAGGACGCGGAAGCCGCGCTGGGCAAGGCCCACATCACCGTCAACAAGAACTCGGTGCCGAACGACCCGCGTTCGCCGTTCGTGACCTCGGGCCTGCGCCTGGGCACCCCGGCGGTGACCACCCGCGGTTACGTCGAACAGGATTGCGTGGACCTGGCCAACTGGATCGCCGACGTGCTCGATGCTCCGGCCGATGAAGCGGTCATCGCCCGCGTGCGCGACGCCGTCAGCGCGCAGTGCCGCAAGTATCCGGTCTACGGCTGACCGGAGCAGGGGTCAGCGCCCTTTCCTGACGGAAAGGGATCCAACCCCGAAGCCCGTATCGAAGCAGGGGTCGGATCCCTTCCCGCAGGGAAGGGCTCTGACCCCGGTATCGGAGCAACCGCGCATGGATGAGCGCCACCTCAAGTACCTGTACACCGCCCTGGCGGTGCTGTTCGGCCTGCCCAGCCTGGCGATGGGCGGTATCGTCGCAGCGATGTTCCTGGTGCATGGCCTGCAGTCTTTCGGCCGCAACAGCGACCCCAACCTCGTGCTGCTGGCGTGGGGCCTGGCGGGTGTCGTCGGATGCCTGGCGTGGCTGTGGCTCAGCGCCGGGTATCTGCTGCAGGGCCGGGCCGGACTGCAGGTGCGAGCGGTATGGTGGTGGTTGCTGCTGGCCGGTGGCCTGGCCGCGCTGCCGGTGCTCTGGTTGGCCGCATGGGCCGGGTTCCAGGAGGGCGGCTCGGCGTTGGAAGTGTTGCTGCTGGGCCCGTCGATGCTGGTGCCGGCCGCGATGCTGGTGTGGCTCAAACGCCGCGCATGATGAGGCCCATGGAAGGAGACCGGATGCATGGATGAGCATCTGCACAAACGGATGGTTGCGGTGGGCGGTCTCGTGCTTGGCCTGCCTGCACTTGCTGCCGGCGGAACCGTCGCGGTGCTGGGGCTGATGGTCGCGATGGACGGCAAGTACCTGTCTGGCAACGAACCCACGTTGCTGCTGCTGTGGTCGCTGGGCGGGATCATCGGCCTGCTGTCATGGCTGTGGCTGAGCGGTGTATTCCTGCGGCGCGGCTGCGATGGCCTGCGGCAATCGTCGCCCGTGGCGTGGGTGGGCTTGCTGCTGGGCGTCCTCGCCGCGCTGGCTGTGGTCGCCGTCACGCTGCATCTGGCGTTCAAGGACGGCGAATTCGCGCTGTTGAGCTACCTGGGCCTGGGGCCGCCGTTCCTGTTGCCGGCCGCACACCTGGCGTGGTTGCGCTGGGGGACGTGAGCCGGTTATCCGCGCGCCGATTTTTAAGACAAGTTGCATGGTAGTGGGCGCGCGCCCTGCCTAAGCTCCCAGCGGTCTTCACGGTTGGGATATCCCATGAATCCGCTGGGTCGCCTTGCGCACGTCAGGTTGCGGTGGCATCTGTTGCTGTTTTCCATTCCGTGCGCGTTGGTTGGCGTGCTGGCCACATGCGCGCTCTTCATGGTGTGGCTCGCCAGGCCGCAGCCATCCGAAGCGTTCCTGATGGCTGCCGCCAACTGGGTGGTGATGTCGGTCTGGAGTGCCTATGCAGCTGTAGTGCTGGGCGACAGCTGGCGGACTGCGGGTGTGGAAGGGCTACATTCGCATGCAGGCTTGCTGGAGGCGCTGCCCATCGTTTCTGCCTTCCAGGCCGCGGCGGCGGTGGCGATGCTGTTCACGGCCATTGGGTGGGAGCCAGCAGCTCTGCTGTATACCCCCTTCCTGATGACTATTTGCGCCCCATGGGCCAGTTTGAGCTGGCATATGCGGTGGCTTTCAAGGCAGGAGGAGTAAAGCCTTCGGCGTGCGTGTCGTCATTGCCGCTGGGACAGCACGACCCGCGGTTTCAAAGAAATTGCATGGTTTGCTGGGGAAAGCCGGCCTAGGTTTCCTGCATGGACACCCCAATGCGCACCGTGCGCCGTCGACACGGCCTCTATCTGCTTCTTCATAGCTTGTTATTCTCCATTCCCTGCGCATTGGCTGGCCTGGCGGGCCTGCTAGTGCTGCTGTGGGGATGGGCACATGGCAGCGGTAAGGGAGCATTTCTCGCATGGGGTGCGGCTTGGGGTGTGCTGTCCGTGGCAGCGTGCATTCTTGTTGTCTGGCTGGCAAATACATGGCAGATGCGTGGACCAGACGGATTGAAAGCGGCCGCGCCAATGCTGGTGGCGCTGTTTCTGCTGTCTGCCGCTCAGGTTGTGTCCGCATTGATCATGACGGTCCCGGGCTTTGGATGGGAGCCGATTCTGCTGGTGTTGGCGATGGGTTGGGGAGCTCCCTGGCTCAGCCTTGCCTGCCACTTCCGATGGCTGGCAAAGGGCGGCGGGCCTGAGTGAAGAAGCGCGGAGATTGCTGCTGCGCCCCTTCTCAGGTACCTTTGCGACGCTGCCACGACCGTGGCCGCAGGTCTTCTCGCGAGCCAGGCGTTCCATGTATTGCCCCTTCTGCCAGCATGCCGATACCCGGGTCATCGACTCGCGCGTCTCCGAAGACGGCGCGACGATCCGTCGTCGGCGTGAGTGCGAGGCCTGCAACGAACGCTTCAGCACCTTGGAAACGGTCGAGCTGAAGCTGCCGGCCATCGTCAAGAGTGATGGCACCCGCGAGGCCTTCGACCAGCGCAAGGTGCGCGCCGGCTTCGACCGCGCGCTGCAGAAGCGCGCCGTGCCCGAAGAGAAAATCGAAGCAGCGGTGCGCGCCGTGGTCCACCAGCTGCGCATCAGTGGCGAACGCGAAGTGCCTTCCATCAAGGTCGGCGAGTTCGTGATGAACGAACTGCGCAAGCTCGACCATGTGGGCTATGTGCGTTTCGCCTCGGTGTACCGCAGCTTCGAGGATGTGGCCGATTTCCGCGAGGAGATCGAGAAGCTGGAGCGCGAACTGCCTTCCAGTACCGAGCAGCTGCAGCTGCTGGGCGATGTGATCGCCCTGACCAAGAAGAAAAAGGGCTGACGCCCTGGTGGGTGCCAACCTTGGTTGGCACAGAGACCGCATGGCGTGGATCCACGCTGGCGGCGTTACCATGGCGGCATGACCACCCCGTTCTCCGTCCTTGACCACCTGCACATGGCCAACGCGTTGCGTCTGGCCGAGCGCGGTGCTTACACCACCCGCCCCAACCCGATGGTCGGCTGCGTCATCGCCCACGGCGAACGCGTGGTCGGGCAGGGCTGGCATCAGCGTGCCGGTGGGCCGCATGCCGAAGTATTCGCGCTGCGCGAGGCCGGCAGCGAAGCGCGCGGTGCCACCGCCTACGTCACGCTGGAACCCTGCGCGCACTACGGGCGTACACCGCCCTGCGCCCTGGCCCTGATTGAGGCTGGCGTATCGCGCGTGGTCGCGGCGATGCGCGATCCGTTCCCGAAGGTCGATGGCGGTGGCTTCGATCTGCTGCGCGAGGCCGGCATCGACGTGGCCGAGGGTTTGATGGCCGCGCAGGCACGCGAGCTCAACAAGGGCTTCCTGTCGCGCGTGGAGCGCAACCGTCCGTGGTTGCGGGTGAAGCTGGCCGCCAGCCTGGATGGCCGCACCGCGATGGCCGACGGCACATCGAAGTGGATCACCGGCGCGGCGGCGCGCGAAGACGTGCAGCACTGGCGCGCACGTGCGGGCGCCATCCTCACCGGCGCCGACACCGTGCTGGCCGACGACCCGATGCTGACCGTGCGCCTGGCCGATGCCGAAGTGATGCCACCGCTGCGCGTCGTTCTCGATTCGCGCCTGCGTTCGCTGGAATGCAGCCGCGTGCGCGAGGGCGGGGCACCCACGCTGTACCTGCACAACGCGGTCGTCAGTCCCCCTGATGCGGCCGACGCCGCATTCGCCAGCGTGGCGCTGCGCCATGGGCATCTCGATCTGGGCGCGGTACTGGCGCTGCTGGCCGAGCGCGGCATCAACGAAGTGCACACCGAAGCGGGCGCGACCCTGGCTGGCGCGCTGCTGCGCGGTGGCTGGGTAGACGAACTGCTGCTGTACCTGGCGCCCACGTTGCTGGGTGACAGTGGCCGCCCGTTGCTGGCTGGCCTCGGCATCGACGCGATGGACCAGCAGCGCCGCCTGCGCGTGGCCGATCAGCGCCAGGTGGGCGAGGACCTGCGTTTGCTGCTGCGCGCGTAATGCTCTGGTAGGTGCCGACCTTGGTCGGCACTGAGGCCTCTACTCCGCATCCCGCTCCATCTCAGCAAAAGGATCCACCCGTTCTGCTGGTAGTGCCGAGTACAGCACTGATGTCAGGGATCTCAGGTTGTAGGCGTCGGGGAAGTAACCGGTATCAGGATCTCCAGTCAGCATCGCCTCACCCGTCATCGTGCGCTTCTCGCCGCTTTTGAGCATTGCCGCCCATGTGCGGAAGGCATATTTCGTGCTTTTGCGCATCTTTCTCAGAATGGCCGCATCCGTCACCTCACCGCTCTCAGTGTTGAAAGCCGGCACCTGGCAGCTGAACTGCACCATGATCTCCGTGACTTTCTCTTTTTCCCGCAAATACTGCGAAGCCGCTCGTGTCCCCGTTGCCCTGCATTGGGTGCCTGCATACGCGTCGGTCATCAACGTGCCGTACTCATGGGCGGACTTGGCAGAGAAGAGTTTGAACTGGACCAGCCCGTCTACCATTGACTGGACAAGTGCCGGAGCATACTGATGCAGGTCCGCTACCGATTCCGCCTCGTAGTGATTGATGTCCACCATTGAGCGATGCAGCTTTGCACTCGCATCCGCGTCACTTTCCAGTACCGCCTTGGTAAAAAGCTCGAACGCCTGTTCGGGGCTGATCGAGGGCTCTGCCGCAGCATGCCCGGCAACTGCGATGCACAGAGCGAGGGGAACGCACAGTGTTCGCACGATTGCCCTGGCAACAGGCAGGGCGACGTGCGTGTTGGGTGCGCTGGCCTGATCCTGTTGGCTGACATCAGCGGTCCGGGCGGCTGTCATGGCTGACCCTGCGATCGGGTGTGACCGGCCAGCAACAGCATCGGCATCGTGGACTGGATCAGCGGAGTAAGCAGCGCTTGCCCATCGACGAAAAAGTAGTTGCCGTTTGCATCAGCCGTGAGAGTGACGGTATCGGTAATCGAGCGTCGGGGCAGCGTTGGCACCGTGGTTGTAATCAGCCCATAGGCGAATGATGCGTCGGCCCTCATTCTGCTGATGACTTCGTCGGTCAACGGAGGTGCCGCCGCGTCCCAGTCCGGAACCTGGCAGCGGAATGACAACGTCACCTGCTGGAGGCCCTGCGCGCTTTCATTGACAGGCACTGCCGACGTCGCGCGGCAGTGGCTGCGCAGGTACGTCGACCTGATCACTTTGCCGAGCGCCGCGGCGAACTCGGGCGGGACGTCGTCGTCAATCTCGCCCTTCGCAAGCGCCTCAACCATTTCTGGAACGAGGCGCGCAGCCTTGACTGCGAGCAGGGCGTCGCCATGCTGGGCAGCGTGCATGGCACGGTGGAGGGTGTCGCCCGCCTCAGCATCACTTTCAAGCAGTGCCCTGGCAAACAGGTCGAACGCCTGCTCAGGGCTGAGCTTTCCGGTCGGCGTTGCATGTGAAGCAAAGGGGATGAAGAGCAGGAGCAGGAGGCACGGAATCCGCATTGGAACGTCCCGTTGGAAGGACTGCCAGCCTCACCTCGGAATCGGGCAGTATCCATGCAATAAGTACGAAAGGCATGGCCTGTGGCCGCTGGCCAGGCGCGGCATCAACGAGGTGGAGGCCGAGGCGCAGACGCCTCTGCCTGTGGCGCTTTGCCGCTCTGCGGCCAGGTCACGACGTTGAAGTGGAACCATGCCTCCACATCGCCGCCGGTGTCGCGGCCGTCGCGGTGTGCGGGCAGATAGCACCAGTCCCTGGCAGCGGCCATCGCCGCCTCGGCAAGCTGGGGATGGCCGCTGGACTCCAGTACACGGATTCCGGCCAGTCGGCCAGTGGCCTCCACCCGCATCTGCAGGTGTACCTTGCCGCTGCTGCGCACCCTGTCGGGAAAACGCGCCGGGTGGGCAGCCTGGGTCGTGGGTTCGATCGCCACCGAGTCACCCCGCTGGGTGAACACACTGCAGTCAGCTCGTGCTGTGAATACCTTGCGCGGGGGAGAGGCGTACCGTCGCAGGCAGGCCACGATGTCGTCATCCTCCGTGCAACGCGGGGCATCGGTCTGCAGCCTGCTGCGTGCAGGTTCGCGCGCGACGTCGCTGTCCGCTTGCTGCAGGCAGGCGGTTAACGCAAACAGCGCTGGTAGAAGTCCAGTCCATCGCGCGTTAGGTGGCATGACCATCTCCGGTATGAGCCTTCCAGGCGTGGGTGTGTTCATGGGCATCCTGGCAGAGCGTGACGGCGACCGCTGTGGCGAATAGAGGCATGTACAGGGCAAGGCAGTGCTGTGAATCGATCAGGCAGCATGCAGCGGCGAATTCCACTTGACCATGCAACACGTCTGAAAATGACCGGGCGACGTCACGCCGATCTTGATGCCGTTATTTGCAACAATCTTCATATCAAACCGTGCACTACGCACGCACAGTCACCGGCTGTCTCCCGTCGGTAACTGTCATGCTGCACCCAAACCGCAATCTGCTGCTTTCGGCGCTGCTTCTGCTCGGCGTGTCAGCTTCGCCTGTCGTGTCCGCAGATGAGGAAGCGCCGGCTCCCGCGCGTGCCTTCACACAGGCACAGGCCCTGCAGGACCTGACCGCCATCATCGAATGCCGTGCGCCTGCTTCGGTGCCGAAGCAGTTGTCGCCCCACTTGTGGGCGGTCGCGTTGGGCAACGAGGTCGCACGCCCATTCGATACATGGGCTGTTGTCGAGCAGCCCAACGCGTCACTGCACGAGGTGGCCCTGCCCGAACCGATCACGGTGTTCGGTCACTCAACCACGCGCATTGCTGTTCTTTCCGAGGCAGTGATGGCAATCATCGAGGGCGTCACGCTGGAGGAGATGTCGCGTCAGCTGGAGATGCGGCCACTGAGTGCAACGGTGGCGCCGCACATCCACGTGCGGGAGCTGTCACTTCGCAACAGGGGCGACATCGGATTCCAGGTACGCTCGCTGACCGCATCGCGCATTTCCAGCCACCCCAATGCGGTGCTGCTCGGTTGTGAGGATCGCTACGACACACGCATGGAGCAGTTGCGCAGGCGCGGCAAGGAACCTGACGTGGTGTTTGCTTCGGGGGTGGATGTTGCCACCGAGCTCGATGACGTGCTGACCTGCAGGGCCGATGCGCTGCGCAACTACACGGCGGGCTGGGCGGTAGGCATGTCAGCGCACACCACTGACGCGCGCTTCAAGGGCTGGAAGGATGGGGAGGACAAAGAGGGCTATCGCTGGTGGACGCCGCCGGCGCCGGTGATGATCGCCGGCAGGCCCGTCTCACGCTTCGTGAAGGTGGGCTTGACCCTGTACGCGGAACTCGACGGAGACATCGCACCGGCGCTGGCAGAAGAGTGGGCTCTTCCCTCTTACGATGGCTGGGACGAAGCCGCCTTTGTCGGCTTCCACGATACCGACACCGCTGCCGACGGGTGGCTGGAAGACCGCGCGCGCATCGTACGTGCCTGGGGACAGGGCAAAACCCTGCACGGCTGCGAGTACCAGCAGAATCGTCCGGAGTTCGGCGAACATCCGGACGACGATGACGAAGCATGACGGCAGCTGGGAATCGCCGGGCAATGCCCGGCGTTACCGGCTCACGCGCACGCGTCGGTCCACATCATCTCGGCGATCGGGCGCAGTGCCTTGCACTCCTGGGTCATCTCCTCGGCCGACTGTACCTGCGCCTTGGCCTTCAGTTCCTCGGCCATCGCATCCACGCCGCTGATCTGTTCCGGTGCGATCTTCGCCACGCACGCGCGGTGCTGCTGCAGCAGCAGGTCGCAGCCCGGCACGCCGGTCACCTTGGGTGCACTGGCCGCCTGCGCGTCCTGCATCCAGTCCTCGAACGGCGCCAGTGCACCGGCTACGGTGCCGACCAGATCATCGAAATTGCCGCTGTACCAGTAGCCGTTGTCCTTGGCCGGGTACAGGGTGAAGGTGCCACTGACCGGCACGCGCGCGCCCGTCTGCAGTGCCTGGGTGTAGGCATCGGTGAACTGCTTGCGCACGGCCGGGCTGGCATCGGCGGCCAGGCTGGCGGCGAACAGCGGGCGCACCTTGCCCAGGTCGGGTACCTGGCAGCTGAAACTGATCCGCGCCAGCTTCTGGTCTTCCACGTATTCGTTGTCTTCAATCACGCTCTTGGTCGCGCGGCACTGCGAATCGCGCAGTGCCTTGGCGTACAGCGCTTCGGTGGCGGCGGCGTCTACCTTGGCGCCGGTGCTGGTGAGCACGGTCTGCCAGGGTTCGGCCAGTGCCTTGGCCAGCGCGCCCGGGGTCGGGGTCACGGCGTCCTGGCCTTCGAACGCGGGCTTCAGCGCATCGTTGAGCGTGCGGGTGGCGGCGGCGTCGTCTTCCAGCAGCACGCGTGCATACAGGTCGAAGGCCTGCTCGGGCGAGAGCGTGGCCGGGGCGGCGGTGGCGAACGCAGGGGCGCACAGCAGGGCGCTGGCCAGCAGCGTGCGGATAGGGGTCTTCATGACGGAGTTTCCTGTTCCAGAGGCGCGCAAGCCTAGCGCACTTTGCATGCGGGTCCAGCGGGCATCCTTCGCGGCCCAGTAGAAATGAATGGAATTCGCGCATTCTCGGCGGTGGATCGTTGGCAAATGCCAGGTCTCCATGCCACGGCTACCCGCCACCGTCGGACGCCTCACTCAAGCAGCGACGGATCGATGACTTCCAGCAGCCCCGCGTTGGCCATGCGCAGTTCCACCTGGTGCACGCGCTTGAGGTGGTCCGGGTTGTGCAGGTCGAAGGGTGCATCTACGGCCACGATGATCGTGCCTCTGCCTTTCACCACTTCGATGACGGCGGCTTCCGGAATGAACCTGCGTGGCACCAGCTCAGGGACGAAGCCCATCCAGCCCAGCCAACGGCGGTGGGGGAACAGCCTGTGGTTGAGGTAGTAGGTTTCATATTCCTTGCCTTCAGGCTTCGGTCCCACGACATCCGTTGAGATGAACTCGACTTCGATTGCCTGCGCTATCGCCGCAACGCACTTACGTACGATGATGGGTGCTTCGGACTCACCGAATGCTTTGATCGGAGCATCGATCTCCATCGTCAACTGGCCAAACCAGGGCCAATAGTTGATCGTGGCACACCCCGGAGCCTTCCATTCCTTGTGCGTTCTCGCGGTGGTCAGGTTGGCGCCTGCGCCCGCTGCAGAGGGGTCTGTCGGGTACTCATCACCGTCCTGCCGCGCGTTGATTGCAAGCATCTCGATGAACCGCGATTTTTCGGAGAATGGAACTGGGCCATTCCCGCGTGAATGTTCCACCCAACCATTCAATGCAGGACTGACCTCGGAAAGCGCATGGAGCACTTCGCTGAGTCGTTCGTAGACTGTTGGGGCGTCTAGTGTTTCATCAGGTATTGAGCAGTAGATCTCGCATCTGTACATGCTGTTCATGGTGTGTGCCTGAGATGGCTTGAGAAGGCCCTGAAGGATTTTTGTGCCGCGGAGAAGCACTCGGCTTCAAGAAAATGCCATTCAAGCTTGGCGGGTTTGCCAAGAGACTGGATATGTCGCCTTTGAGAGTTGAGCTGTCGCGCCCAACTTTCCAAGACTGTGGGCCTGCTCGACGATGCCCAACGGTGCAGCTTTCCTTCCTCATCAAAGAACTGCTTGTAGTGCCCCTTCGCCTCCACAACGGTGCATCGGCTCCGCCAGAACCCATCAAAGCGGATACCGCCGTGGTTCCACTCGGTAACGGTAATTTCGTTCTTGCCCTTGCTACCCGTCAGTCTCAGACGAGCGCGGTCCAGTCCAGTGCCGCCGTAGGTATAGGTGAACACTTCCGGACCTGCCAGGTGATTGGCGATGCGCAGCTGGTAGTCGAAGTCGCGGTACTGCTTCAACGGGATCGTATAGTTGGCAGGTACCAGAAAGCCCTGCGCCAGCTTGCAGGCATTGCAGTCGTTCTGGTTGCGGGTCTGCGAGCAGTCCGTGTCGCTGGACTCCACCCGTGGCTCGGCCCTGGAATCGACGCCGGTACCTGCTGCTTCCTTGATGCTGCGCCAGACCTGGCCGAGGGTAGGGCTGTCTGCGATATTCCCAGGCGGCCCGCCAGGCGCGTGCCCGGGAACATCCTGGGTGGGGTCCCAGCCACCCGGGGTTGTTACCGGGGGCAAGGGCAGTGGTAATGGGAGGGCGCCCATGGTCGGCTCCTTTCAGTCGGCCAGAAAGCGGGAGGCAAGCAGCGCCAGCAGATCGGCTGCCGTTGCATTGGCATGGAGGGTCCGCTTGAACCATACGGCGGTCACCGCGTGGTTGCGAAGTCCTGGTGCCCAGGCCACGTCGGCCTTCACCCATCGCACTACCGTGGGCAGATGGGTGATATGCAGTGACGTCACCGCATGGCGGTAGCTTGCGTACACCGCCTGTATGAGCGCTGCATCGTTCAGATGTGCAGTTTCATCGGAAAATTCGCTACGTGTCTCGGCCGAGAGTGGGCTGCAGAATGTGGCCGCGTCCGGCAAACAGAGCATCGCGTACTGTTCAGCGCTCAGTGTCAGCATCATTGGCGCCTGCAGCTCCAGTTCGCTGCGGGCCAGCGTCCATGTCTGGCCGCCCATGGTGATCTGCCACGAGTTGATCGGTCCGAATAGTTGCCGTTGTTGCTGCATCGTCAGTACGTCGCGGTAACGCAGCCACGCGCGCGGATCGTAGTAGCGCATCAGCGCCAGCGATCCATCGGGAAGGGCGATGTCGAGCTGTGCGTGCAGATGGTGGAAGAGCTCCTCGAACGGTGCGTCCGAGAACAGGCAGGTCGACCCTGGACGCTGCCGGCCGAGCTGCCGCAACCAGTGATGGATGGGCCGTTCGATGGCGCCTATCGGTAGTTCGAGCAGATACGGTGAAGCGAATGGGAGGTCTTCTTCGGGTTGTCCTGTGAACAGTGAGCGATGCATCAATGCGTTCTGCGCGGCATGGTGATGCAGCTGCGCTTCGCGGCCCTCGTCCGGCGCACAGTCCAGCAGTGCATAAGCGTATTGGCCGCTCACGCACGCACCAGCAATGGGGCGGCACTGCTGGCCGCAGCCCGCAGACATTCCAGACAGACCGCAGGTTTCAACGCAGACAGCTGTATCGGTGCCGGGGTGGAGGGTTCATCGCGGAAGGTGGCATCGGTGACATACACCAATCGCTGCTGGGTCGAAATCAGCGGACAGCCGCAGGCGAGGTGGTGTCCGTGCAGCGCGACGGGATGTCCGTCGATGAGCAGGGTAGGGTCACCCTGCACGATCGGAAAGGTGCCTTGATGCAGCGGGCAGGTCGCGCGGTCACCTTCGCGTGCTACCGCCTTGCCTTCGATATCGGTATGCGGCGATCCGGTGATGACGCGGCCGTTGCTGCGGGTGCTGTCGCCTACGACGATCCAGTGTCTTTTCATGACGCGATGCGGGTTGCGTTGCCTGCGGCAGAACATGCGGCGCCGCGTGGGCATCAGACAAGGCCGTCGGTTTGCCGTGATGTCTCCAGAGGCGTCGCCAACATCGCTAACGTGCCGAGATCATTGAAGTCTTCCGCAATGCCACGTCGCGGTGGCCCGCAAGGGCTTTCGTACTATTCCTAGCGCCGCTCGGTGCAGTGCGCGTGCAGGGCTGCGGAAAGCGACACACGTTTCGTCTCGTACCGCGGCGTCGCGGTGGAGGCAAAAAAAACGGGCCCCTTGCGGGGCCCGTTCGATCGCACGACGAGGAGCGATCGTTGGATCAGAAGCTGGCGCGCACGCCGGCCGAGTACTGGGTGACGTCACGGTAGCCGGAGATCTCGCCCACCAGGCCCCAGGTCCTGGTGAAGTTGATCTGGCCACCCAGGGTGCCCACCCAGGTGCCCTTGAAGTTGTTGCCGCCGTCCATGTAGCCGGTCTTGACCCAGGCTTCGGTCTTGGGCGAGGGCTTGCCGCGCAGGCCCACGGTGACGCGGCCCAGGTTGGTGTGGTCCTTGAAGCGCTCGGAGTAGCCGTAGTAACGATCGGTCAGCTCAACGTTCTGGCGCACCCAGGCGGCGTCGGCGGTGAAGTCGACGCGGTCGGTCCACGGCATGTGGTAGCCGATGCCCAGCTCCGGCTGGTCCAGTTCCAGCTTCAGCGAACCGTCGTTGTAGTGGTAGGTCTTGCGGGTACGCGACCAGCCGCCGAACACGTGCACCTGCTCGGAGAGTGCGAACGAACCGCGCAGATAGGCGCCGTCGACCTTGGGGTCGTCCAGTGCGTTGTCGTCAACCTTGACCTGCGTCCAGCCGCCTTCCACGTAGGTGTAGCTCAGGGCGTCAGCCGAAGCCGAGAAGGGGGCGGCGGCCAGCAGAGCGGCCACGATCAGGATCTTGCGCATGGGAATTCCTGTGAATTTCAGTCCATTGGCGAGCCGGCCCTGCGGGCGGCCCGTGGCGACCTCATGTCGTCCGGCGACGGATTTTAATGAAAATTTTACAGAATGCGAGCTGCGGGGCGAAGCCGTGGCCAGCAACGCGACGCCGGTCACAGCTGAACGAGGGATGGCCCGGCCCTGCGCGACCCCGGCAAGGCGGCTGGTACACTACCGGTGCCGGTTCGCCGGTACACAAACGTCTTCAGGGCGGGGTGCAATTCCCCACCGGCGGTAGGTGCGCAAGCACGAGCCCGCGAGCGCCCCGGCCCACGCCGGGGGTCAGCAGATCCGGTCCAATGCCGGAGCCGACGGTCATAGTCCGGATGAAAGAAGACGGTGCCACAGGGCTCATGCCCTGCGCGCGCCTGTTTGCCTTGCGGCGTTTTTCGCTCACTTTTCGCGGAGAACGTTACTTGTTTACTGGAATCATCGAAGGCGTCGGCCGTCTGGCCGCACGCGAGTCCATCGGCGGCGATGTCCGCTTCACCTTCAATGTCGGGAATCTGCCGTTCGACAACGTGCAGATGGGCGAGAGCATCGCCATCAACGGCGTCTGCCTCACCGTCATTGCTTTTGACGCCAGCAGCTTCCAGGCCGATGCCTCCACCGAGACCCTGGGCCTGACCACGCTGGGCCAGCTGGGCGAGGGCGCGGTCATCAACCTGGAGCGCGCCATGCGCCCGACCGACCGCCTCGGCGGCCATCTGGTCAGCGGCCACGTCGATGGCCTCGGCCAGGTGCTGTCCATCCACGAAGACGCGCGCGCCCAGCGCTGGCGCTTCGCCGCGCCGGCCTCGCTGCGCCGCTACATCGCCAAGAAGGGCTCGATCTGCGTGGACGGCGTCAGCCTCACCGTCAACGAAGTGGATGACGAAGGTTTTGAAGTCGCCCTGATCCCGCACACCGTGGCCAACACCGCCTTCTCCGCCTCGGGCGTGGGCAGTGCGGTGAACCTGGAAATCGACCTGGTGGCCCGATATGTGGAAAGGCTTGTCAGCCTGCCGGCCAGCGGCCGGCAGCTACCGTCTGAAGAGGGAGATGCCGCATGAATTTCGCCCCGATTCCGGAAATCCTGGAAGAGATCCGCCTGGGCCGCATGGTGGTCATCGTCGATGACGAAGACCGCGAGAACGAAGGCGATCTGATCATGGCCGCCGAGCTGGTCAAGCCGTCGGACATCAACTTCATGGTCACCCACGGCCGTGGCCTGGTGTGCCTGCCGCTCACCCGCACCCGCGCCGCCGACCTTGGCCTGGCGCCGATGGTGCAGGCCAATACCGCGCAGTTCCAGACCAACTTCACGGTCAGCATCGAGGCCGCCGAGGGTGTCACCACCGGCATCTCGGCGCACGACCGCGCCCACACCATCCGCACTGCGGTGAAGCCGAATGCCAGGCCGGCCGACCTGCACCAGCCGGGCCACATCTTCCCGCTGATCGCGCAGCCGGGTGGCGTGCTGACCCGTGCCGGCCACACCGAAGCCGGCGTCGACCTGGCCATGCTGGCCGGGCTGGAGCCGGCCGGCGTGCTGGTGGAGATCCTGAACCCGGATGGCAGCATGGCGCGCCGCCCGGAGCTGGAAGTGTTCGCCCGCGAGCATGGCCTGAAGATGGGCTCCATCGCCGATCTGATTGCCTACCGGCTGGCCACCGAAAAGACCGTCGAGCGCGTCGACGAGCGCGACATCGACACCGAATTCGGCCCATTCAAGCTGGTCACCTACCGCGACCGCATCGCCCACGACCTGCATTTCGCCCTGGTCCGCGGCACCCCGGACGCGGAAAGCCCCACGCTGGTGCGCGTGCAGGTGGAAAACCCGCTGGCTGACCTGCTGCACTGGCGCCGCGACGATTTCGGCGTGGCCGCCACCGATGCCCTGCGTGCGATCGATGCCGAAGGGGCGGGCGTGATGGTGGTGCTGTCGGCCCCGCGCGACGGCGAGGCCCTGCTGGCCCGCCTGCGCCAGCAGCCGGCGCCGGTGGTGCCGGGCAAGGACAAGGATGTGGGCCAGTGGCGCCGCAACGGTGCCGGCGCGCAGATCCTGTCCGACCTGGGCCTGGGCAAGCTGCGCGTGCTGGGCACCCCACGCCGCCAGGTCGGCCTGGCCGGGTACGGCCTGGAAGTGGTGGAGACGGTCACCCTGTAATGGGTAGTGCCGGCCGTTGGCCGGCAACCGCATCCCCGGTAGTGCCGGCCGTTGGCCGGCAACCGCATCCCCGGTAGTGCCGGCCAGCGGCCGGCACTACCGGTGGGTGCCGACCGTTGGTCGGCACACCCTGTGGGCCCCCGCCAGCCACGGCCGGGGCCCATCCACGGTAGAATCACCCCCTTATCGAGTCCCCCAAGCCGCATATGAGCCACTACGAAGGCGATCTTCGCACTCCCGAGTCGGCGCGCTTCGCCATCCTGGCCAGCCGCTGGAATGCCCGCATCACCGACGCGCTGGTCGCGGGCGCCCGCCTGAGCCTGGCCGGCAACGGCGTCAGCGAAGCCAACATCGACGTGATCCGCGTGCCGGGTGCCTGGGAACTGCCGCTGGTGGCCGCACGCCTGGCCGCCGCGCATGAACACGCCGCCATCCTCACTCTGGGCTGCGTCATCCGTGGCGATACCCGCCACTACGAACACGTGGCCGATCGCTGCGCCGAAGGTCTGATGCGCGTGCAGCTGGATTTCGGCGTGCCGGTGCTGAACGGCGTGCTGGCGGTGGAACGCGTTGAAGACGCCGAGGCCCGCGCAGGCGGCAGCCACGGCAACAAGGGCGAGGAAGTCGCACTCGCCGCATTGGAAATGGTCAACCTGCTGGAGCAACTGCCATGAACAAGAACACCCAGGGCAAGCCCTCCGGTAAACCCGTCCGCCGCGATGGCGTCGACCCGGTGCTGCGCTCGCGCGCGCGCCGTCGTGCCGTGCAGGCGCTTTATGCCTGGCAGATCTCCGGCGGCAACGCACAATCGCTGATCGCCCAGTTCGCCCACGAGCAGGCCCGCGAAATCGCCGATCTGGCCTATTTCGAAGCGCTGGTGCATGGCGTGCTGGACAACCGCCGCGACATCGACGAAGCGCTCGGCCCGTACCTGGACCGTGGCATCGAAGAAGTGGACGCCATCGAACGCGCCGTGCTGCGCCTGGCCGGCTACGAGCTGCGCTACCGCCTGGACGTGCCGTACCGCGTGGTGATCAACGAAGCCATCGAATCGGCCAAGCGCTTCGGTTCCGAGCACGGTCACACCTACGTCAACGGCGTGCTGGATCGTGCCGCCGTGGAATGGCGCAAGGTCGAATCGGGTCACTGACCCGCCTGTGGTAGTGCCGGCCGCTGGCCGGCAGCTGCAGGGATCCTGAGGTTGCCGGCCAGCGGCCGGCACTACCGCCCACCGCGCATTGCGCGGCACGTACAACAGCGGGAGCGCCCCATGTCCCTGGCCGAATTCGCCCTCATCGACCGCATCCGCGCCCGCACCCTGGAGCGCGACGACATCCTGCTCGGCATCGGCGACGACGCCGCACTGCTGCAGCCGCGTGCCAACGAACAGCTGGTGGTCACCGCCGATACGCTCAACAGCGGCGTGCACTTCCCGGTGGAAACCCCGGCGTTCGACATCGGCTGGAAGACCCTGGCGGTCAATCTGTCCGACCTGGCCTCGATGGGCGCACGCCCGGCCTGGTGCACGCTGGCGCTGTCGCTGCCGGAAACTTCCGAAGACTGGATCGAAGCCTTTGCCGATGGTTTCTTCGCACTGGCCGACCAGCACGACATCGCGCTGATCGGGGGTGACACCACGCGCGGCCCGCTGTCGCTGTCGGTGACTGCGATGGGGCAGGTGGGCCGAGGCCAGGCGCTGCGTCGTGATCGCGCGCAGGTGGGCGACGACCTCTGGGTGAGTGGCACCCTGGGCGATGCCGCCGGCGCACTGAAGCTCTGGCAGCAGGGCGCGCTGAACGTGGCTACCGCCACACTGCTGGCCGACTACGAATACCTGCGCCTGCGCCTGTTGCGGCCCACGCCGCGTGTAACCCTCGGCCTGCGCCTGCGTGCCTTCGCACACGCGGCCGTGGATGTATCGGACGGCCTGCTGGCCGACGCCGGCCATATTGCCGCACGCAGTGGCGTGGCCGTGCATGTGGATGCCGACATGCTGCCGATCTCGCCGGAGCTGCGCGAACTGCTGGGTCGCGAGGAAGCACGTGAGTGCGCGCTGCGCGGCGGCGACGATTACGAACTGTGCTTCACCGCCGCCGCCGATCAACGCGACGCGCTGATGTATCTATCGCAGACGCTCGACCTGCCGCTTACCCGCATCGGCCGTATTGCCGAAGGGCAGGGCGTACACGTGGATGGCGAAGCCGCCAGCGGCGGTTACCAGCACTTCGCGTAGAAGCAGCAATACCTGCTCTGGTGGGTGCCAACCTTGGTTGGCACGAAGGTGTCAGGCCAAGGCCATGGGCTGCCTGAGTGCTGCTCTGGTAGATGCCAACCTTGGTTGGCACGAAGGTGTCACGCGTTCGAACCAACACCGTGTCGACCAAGGTCGACACCTACCAAAGCCATGGACTTGGTTGGCACGAATGTGTCAGGCGTCCGTACCAACACCGTGTCGACCAAGGTCGACACCCACCCATGCGGGGCGTGCCAGAATTGCTCTGGTGGGTGCCAACCTTGGTTGGCACGAATGTGTCAGGCGTCCGTGCCAACACCGTGTCGACCAAGGTCGACACCTACCAAAGCGCGGCGCGCCGGAACTGCTCTGGTAGGTGCCAACCTTGGTTGGCACGAATGTGTCAGGCATCCATACCCACACCGTGTCGACCAAGGTCGACACCTACCAAAGCGCGGGAATTACACGTGCGGAACCGGCGCGCCGAAACGGTTGCCGCCCGGGGTGCTCGGCAGCAGCAGGAACACCAGCACCACTAGGCTCACCACTGGCACGAACATCAGCAGGTACCACCACCCGGACCGGTCGGTGTCATGCAGCCTGCGAACGGTTACTGCAATCAGCGGCACGATCACCGCCAGCCACAGCACCACGCTCAACCCGCTGACTACCAGCGCAAGCGTGCTTGAACCGGTGTAGCCCGCGTAGAAACTCAGCACGTACAGCGGGATCGAAATGATCACGATGAACAACTGGAACCACCAGAACTCACTACGGCTGGCACGACCGCTGAACTGCGCATAGCGGGTCAGCGGAGTCATCATCTTGTGCATCGGCACTCTCTCAGAAAAGGAAGCGCGCACTATCGCTGCTGGCGGGACGGTACTCCATGCAACTTGTTGCAATCGCAACGCGCATCTCAGTAGAGCCGAGCCCATGCTCGGCTGCCTGGCGCAAAGAAAAAAGCCGAGCATGGGCTCGGCTCTACATCTTCAACGGGCGATCTTCGCCTCGGCATCGCGCGCCGTACCGTAGTCATCCAGCCACTGGAATTTCAGCGTGGCCGGCACCGTTGCACCAGCCGGCACGGCCAAGCTGATGCGCTCGCCCGGCGGCACCATGTCCACCTCGATGGTCTTGCCATCGGGCAGCACCAGGTTGGCCAACGTCACGTGATAGGCAGTGGGGTTGTGCAGCTGCAACGCCCCACCTTCAACACGCCATTCCAGCGCCGCCGCTGCATCGCGTGCATGGCCCGGCAGACCGGCGGGCCGGTAGAACAGCTTCACCCGCGTGCGCACGGCAAACTGCAGCAGGTTCTTGCCTTCCACGTTTTCCGGCTTGGGCGGAATATCCAGCAGGTTGAAGTACAGCAGCGATTCGCGGTCTGCCGGCAGCGCTGCACCGGCCATCGGTGCATAGGTCAGCCGGAACGCCTGCGCATGCCCGGCATCAATGCGGCGCGTGGTGGGCGTCAGCACGAACGGCAGTTTCTGGCTGCCGGCTTTGGCGCTGGCATCGCCATCGTCCAGCCACACCTGAGCCAGGGCCACGTTGTCGCCGCGGTTGTTGGCGTTCACCGTCACCGCGCCCTTGCTGCCATCGTAGATCACCCGCGTGCCCTGCAGCGTCACTGCCGCAGAGGCCGGAAGTACTGCGGAAGCACCGGCCAGGGCCAGCACTGCCGCGCATGCGCGAAGGTTCATGGAAGTCTCCTCGGGAAGAGCCGCCCGGCAGCACGCCGCCGGGCGGTGTGCGCTTACTTGTAGACGATGTCCATCTGCGCGTTGGCGATGGCGGTGCCGGCCACCACGTCGTCAGCTGCACCGGTTTTGGCATACCAGACGCTGTGCTTCAGCGTCTGCGGCGCGGTGTCGGTGACGTTCACGAACTGCGTCGGCGCGTTGTTGATCTTCAGCAGCGTGTCGGTGCTGTCGAAGATCTTGTATGCCACGCCTTCGGCACCGCTGGCAGCCGTCAGTGCCAACGCACCATCGGCGGTGCTCGGGCCGCTGAACTTCACCGCTACGTCATGCGCGCCAGCAGCGCCCGGGCAGGCCACTTCAACGTCCAGATCGCGGCGGCCGATACGGTCTGCGCCCTTCAGGTCTTCCAGATCCATCTTGCCCATCGCCACGGCAACGCCGCCGTTGATGACAGCGGTGCAGGTGGTCTCAACAATCTCACCGCTGATGGTCAGATCAGCAGCATTCACGGCCGGGGCAGCGGCCAGCAGGATGGCCAGCGCCATCGGGGTCTTCAGGTTCTTCATGGGTGTGCTCTTCAACTAAGTAATGGAATCGGGAACGCCACCCGTCATCTGTGCGAAGGGTGGCCGGTGCAGGAGGCGTGATGTCTGTCGACAGATCCCTTGCCGACGCAGGACGAGGCACGCCCGTCTTCTGCCCGGCGCATGTTCGGCCCGATGCCCGCCGTGCTCCATACAATTAGTTGCAAACACTTACATCGAGGAAAAACTGCAAGTAATTGCATGTTCGCCGGTGTGATCGCGCCCTAGTCTGCACGCCTCCCATTACTACCGGGGCTGCACTGCGGCCGCGTCGACGCCATGCGCCTGTCTTCCTCTCCCCCTCAAAGCGCCACGCAGTATTCCCTGCGCCATACCGCGCTGGCTGCGGCCATCAGCACCACCCTAGTGTTTGCGGCTGCGCTGCCGGCGTACGCGCGGCCGGGCGGCGAAGTCGAGTTCAGCGAAGGCTTCGCCAGCGGCTTCGTCGGCGAAGACCTGGCGCGTTTCAGCATGGGCAACCCGGTCGAGCCGGGCCGCTACAACGTCGATATCCACCTCAACGGTGAGTTCGTCCGCCGCGATGACATCGACCTGGTGGCCTCGGATACACCGCATGTCGCGCAGCCCTGCGTGCCCGCACACCTGCTGCTGGCATTGGGCCTCAGCGATGCCGCCCGCCAGGCCGTGGAAGCGACGGCCACCCCGCACTGCGTCGATGTAGAGGCCGCGATTGAAGGCGCACGCGTACGCTACGACGACAGCCAGCTGCGGCTGGATATCTCGCTGCCGCAGGTGGCGCTGCAGCGCCAGGCGCGCGGCTTCGTTGCGCCGGAACTGCGCGACCACGGCATCACCGCCGCGTTCCTCGGGTACAGCGTCAACCACTACCGCAACCAGGGCCAGCAGAACACCTACACGGGCATCACCACCGGGCTGAACCTGGGGGCATGGCGGCTGCGCCACCGCAGCTCGCTCAGCCACAGCCCGCAGGGCACACACTTCACCACACTCAACAGCACGCTGCAGCGCGATCTGCCGCGCTGGAACAGCCAGCTCACCTTGGGGCAGGCCAACACCGGTGGCGAACTGTTCGACAGCGTCGGTTTCACCGGTGTGCGCATCAGCACCGACGAACGCATGCTGCCCGATTCACTGCGTGGCTATGCGCCGGTGGTGCGTGGCGTGGCACAGAGCAACGCTCGCGTCACCATCCGCCAGAACGGCGCGGTGCTGTACGAAACCACGGTGGCGCCCGGCCCGTTCGCCATCGATGATCTCTACCCCAACGCCGGCAGCGGCGATCTGGAAGTAGCCGTCACCGAAGCCGATGGCCGCGAAGAGCGCTTCACCGTGGCGTTCTCTGCCGTGCCGCAGGCACTGCGCGAAGGTAGCCAGCGTTTCAGCGTTACCGCGGGTGAACTACGCAATACCGGCCTGGCGCAGAACGCGCTGCGCTTCACCGAGGGTACCTACGCGCGTGGCGTCAGCAACCGCATGACCCTGCTGGGCGGCGTGCAGGTAGCCGAGCACTACCAGGCCGGCCTAGCCGGCGCGGCGTTCAACACGCCGTTCGGCGCCATCGGTGCAGATATCACCCATGCCCGCGCCAGTGTGCCGGGGCTGCCGGCGCAGAGCGGCCGCAGCTACCGCCTGAACTACCAGCGCAGCGTGGCGCGTACCGGTACCAACCTGGGCCTGGCCGCGTACCGCTACAGTACCGAAGGCTTCCTCACCCTCACCGATGTGTCGCAGCTGTCGTTCGACCGCCCGCAGGCGGCCGACGCGTTCGTCATGCGTACCCGCCAGCGCTTTCAGGTGAATTTCTCGCAGCGCATTGGCTCGCGCAGCCAGTTGTATGTCAGCGGCGGCCACGTCGCCTACTGGAACCGGCCGGGCAAGCAGAACGATCTGCAGCTGGGTTTCCATAGCAGCTACCGCAGCGCCAACTACACCCTGTCCGCCACGCGCTACCGCATGGCCAACGGCGCACCCGATACGCGCCTGTCATTCATGCTGAGCGTGCCGCTGGGCCGCAGTGGCAACGCGCCGCGTGCCACCGCCACCTACAGCGACAGCCGCCTGGGCAGCCAGCAGCAGCTGGGCGTCAACGGCAACCTGGGCGAAGACCGCGCGCTGTCCTACAGCCTGTCGGGCAACCGTGGCCAGGGCAGCAGCGGCTACAACGCCTACGCCAGCTACCAGGGCAGCCAAGCCGATCTCAGCGCCGGTTACAGCCACGCCAACGGCAGCAGCAGCTTCAATGCCGGGGCCACCGGCAGCGTGGTGCTGCACCGGGGCGGCATCAACTTCGGCCCGTCGCTGGGCGAGAGCTTCGCGCTGGTGGAAGCGCAGGGCGCGCAGGGCGCGAAGGTGGGCAGTGGCCGCACCGTCACCGTGGCCGGCAACGGCTATGCCGTGCTGCCCTATACCAGCCCCTACCGCTGGAACCAGGTACACCTCGATACCGCCGCACTGCCGCTGGACGTGGAAGTGCAGGCCAGCTCGCAGCGCGTGGCACCCAGCGCCGGGAGCATCGTCAAGGTCAGCTTCCAGACCCGTAACGATCGCCTGTGGCTGATCGACGCCAGCGATACCGACGGGCAGCCGCTGCCCTACGGCGCGCAGATTGCCCACCCCGATGGGCGGATGCTGGGTCAGGTGGGGCAGGGCGGTGTGGTGGCCCTGCGTGGCCTGGAAAACACCGGCCTGGTGCACGTGCAGACCGAAGACGGCATCGCCTGCCGACTGCATTACGCCATGCCCGACACCCCCGATGCACACGGCCAGTACTGGGCCAAAGCCCGTTGCATGGCGCCAGGCCCGGAAGGGCTGGCCGACGATGTTCCCCCTTCAACTACCGGAGCTTCCCAATGAAAACTTCGCACCTGGTGTGTGCAGCACTGCTGATCGCCGCCGCACCGTTGGCCCACGCCGACTCGGCCACCATCACCGTTACCGGCAAGGTGTTGCCGGGTACCTGCACCATCGCGCCCACCGTTGCCGTGGCGCTGGACGACATCGATGCCACCGATCTGAAGGCAGGGCATGACAACGGCTTGAAGCCCGCCGTGCTCAATTTCACCAGTTGCGTAGGCGTTGCGGGCATCGATCTGACCTTTGACGGCACCGACGATGCCGCGCAGGACGGGCACTGGAAGAACCTGGCAAGCACCGGCGGTGCCACCGGCGTTGCGGTGGCTCTGCTCGAGGGAACGGCCGGCAACGTGTTCCTGAAAAAGACAGCGAAGCGAAGCGTTGTGGTAAACGGCGCAGCCACAGCCAAGTTCGATATGCGTACCGGCTACTTCCGCGATGCCAGCACACCGCTCACGGCGGGCACGGTCAGCTCGCAGATCACCGTTACAGCGGCCTACAAGTAATCCAGGAGACTGTCATGAAACGGCCAGCTCGGGTCTTCGCGTTTACGTGCCGTCCCTACGCCTGGCCGCTGGGCTGGCCGCGGAGTGCCGGTGATGGTTTCCCATGAGGTTGTGCCAGGGGTGCTCAGCAGGACCTCGACGACTCCACTCACCCAGGACGGTGGGCAGGCCGTCACATTGGCCGCGCGCTACTACCGCGAAGCAGGAACCTTCCATGCTGGCGTAGTGGAAGGGCAGGCGGTAATCACCGCAACGTATCGATAGCAGCTTTTTACTCTCTGACAGGTTCCAGCATGATGGCAACTTCTACACACAAAAGCAGCGCCACGCGGCGCCATGTGCGCGCCCGCTGCGTGTGGGCAGCGCTGGGGCTGCTGGCCTCGGCCACCGCCACTGCCTGCACTAGCCAGCACAATGCCGGCGGGCCGGTGAACCTGGTGATCGACGCCTGGGATGATGTCGAACAGGACAAGCTGATCGCCAACTTCACGATGGGCAACGGAAATTCCCAGTTCCTGCTCGGATGTGCGCACGGCGAGGTTGTTCCCATGGACGTCACTTCCATGCTGCCTAGCCTGGAGTTCGTCCGCGATGTGTTGGTGAATGGGCAGAGCTATCCCGCCTTCGGATTGACCGACTACCCTCGTTCACCCTTGCTCATCTTTTCGCATCAAATCTGGACAGGCGGTGGCAGCATCCGTGAGCAATCCTATCCATTGGATGTTCGCGGCATGGTCCATTTCACGTCCAAACCCTTGGACTCCAACGGTCGCGGCTCACTGGTGGCGGTGGCAGCAGTATCCCGCGGAGGCATCATGGAGCGGGTGCCTACCACACTGCTGGGCACTGTGAGCCGTCAGTCACCGCTGTACCCAGCCTTCGTCAAGACCGATACGTTTACCGTCACTGCCAACCTGAAGGTTCCCACCTGCCAGCTGTCTGATACACCCGTGAAACTTCTGGACGTCGCTGCGGTCGATCTTCCCGCCAGCGGCAGTCATACGGGCGAACGCAGTTTCGATGTCGCCATGAACTGCAACGGTGCTTTCCCGGTTGAGATGGTGCTGACCGATGCCAACCTTCCGGGCAATACCGGCAGCCGTCTGGCGCCGACTGCAAACAGCACCGCAGGTGCGGTGCGTGTGGAGTTGCTTCGCGAAGGCGTGCCGGTAGAGCTGGGCAAGACCTGGACGATTCCGCTCACCCAGAACGGACGGCAGAACATCACCCTGGCCGCGCGCTACTACCGTGAGGCGGGCACGTTCCATGGTGGCGTGGTGGAAGGGCAGGCGGTGATCACCGCCACCTACCGATAGCTCTGCACGCAGAGCAGAAAGGCAGAGGTAACTACATGATGAAATTTCCATTCTTCAGTGGCATCGGCCGCCGCTGCCCCCTGCTGGTGCTGCTCAGCTGCGGCGTGCTGGCGCCGTTTGCAGCGCAGGCCTGCACCAGTGCGCATGCCGGGGCCAGTACCAGCATCAGAATCGATGCGTGGGACGACATCGATGAAGGTGTCGTTGTCAGTCCCTGGATGCATTCAGGCAACGCCACCTATCTGCTTGGTTGCAACGCCAGTGAACTGATACCCGTTGATGTCTCAGCGGCAATGCCCGGACTGGAGTTTGTCCGGAACGTCACTGTGGATGGTGAGACCTTTCCGGCGTTCGGAATGCGCGGCAAGCCCAAAACCCCGCTGCTGATCTTCCAGTACGCGGTTGGCAACGCCAGCGGGGGAAATCGGTTCATGCCCTTCAACCCGCAGACCGGCCTGCAGTTTTCCGGTGCCGGCTGGAGCGGCAGCACTCGCTGGTCGTGGGTGCGCATGGCCGCAGTGTCCCGCGGCGGCGAGATGGAGGCGTTGCCGACCACTGTTGTCGGAGAGATCACCTATTCGACGCCGAGCTATCCTGCGCTTGTAAAGAAGGACAACTACAACGTTACCGCCACCCTGAAGACCAAGACCTGCAGACTCACGGCTACCGCTGTCACGCTGCAGGATGTGGACATTGCCGATCTGCCCGCGGAAGGCAGCACTGCCCGTGAGCGGGAGTTCACTGTCCCGATGAACTGCAACGGTGCATTCCCGATGTACCTGGCACTGACCGACGCCAACGCGCCGGGCAACACCGGCAGCCGTTTGACGCCCACCGGCAACGCCACGGCTGGGGCCGTACGCGTGCAGCTGCTGCTTGAGGGTAATCCGGTGGTGCTGGGGCAACGCTGGTCAGTGCCGATGAGCCAGAACGGTTCGCAGGATGTGACGCTGGGTGCACGCTACTACCGCGAGACGGGTACGCTGCACGGCGGTGTGGTGGAAGGGCAGGCGGTGATTACCGCTACCTACCGCTGAGGCCCGCTTTTGTAGAGTCGAGCTTGCTCGACTGCCTTGGCCAAGAGCAGTCGAGCAAGCTCGACTCTACCGAAGCCCGGCGGTGCCGGTTAGGCCACGTAGACCTGCGTATCCACGTACTCCGACAAACCACGGCACGCCAGCAGCAGGCCCTCGCGCACATCGTTGCCCACCTGCTGCGCTTCCTCGCCATCAACACGCACGCGCTCGCTGGCGTGCAGCAGTTCCAACAGCACCGTCAGCCCGGCATTGGCGCGGTTGATGCGTGCCAGCGCCATGCACTGGCCGGACGAACGGCCCTTCCGCTGCAGCGGTTGGCCATCGGCCGCCTCCACCTCGCGGATGCGTTGCAGACAGTCCAGCAAGTTGATGCCATTGGCCGCAGGATTGGCGGCGAGGGTGGTTTCGAGCGGCTCGGCAATCTCGGCGGGCAGCTGGTTGGCAAGATCGCCCAGGGTGGCGAACAGGAACGGGTAGCGATTGGCGCTCATGGTGGCTTCCTCATGCGTTACGCGAAGGAGCCGCCCTGCTTAACAGCAAGGGCGGCGGACGATGCGTGGTTGCAATACCGGTGGTAACTCCAGTCAAAACGCCGGCGGGCACGAGGCCCCCACGCACCGCCCGCCATAGATGGGCGGGCAGAATGCCTGCCGACGCCACCCACAGGGGATGGGCGACGCCGGCAGACAAGCGTAACTGGTGTTACCAAACGGGATTGCAAGCCCGTGCCACCCGTTGTCGGTGGCCACACATGATTTGCATGCAGCGCCCGTGCTGCCAATGAGAAAAGTTGGAAAGTAGAGAAAGTACGAATGTTTGCAGCGACGTGGCGAAAGCCGTCAGCACGTGCAGATCGCGACATATCTTGTAGAGCCGAGCCCACGCTCGGCTTATCACGTGCAGCCGAGCGTGGGCTCGGCTCTACAGAAAGCAATGCAGCCGAGTGTGTCTGCGGTCGATTCCGCTGAAGGCTGTACCCTCTCACCCCCGACCGATTGATGGAGATGGAAATGACTATGGCTCGAACCTGGCGCGGACGGGTGTTCATCGGAACAAGTGTCGACGGCAAGATCGCCTGCGACGACGGTACGCTTGATTGGCTGACCGACCTGCCAGCACGTCGCCATAGCGTCAACGCGGTGATCGAGCATCCAGCGCTGATCTGGAACACGTTCATTGAGAAGATCGACGCCATCGTCATGGGGCGGGCCACCTACGAGACTGTCGCCGGGTTTGATGAGTGGTCGTAGGCGATGGGCTGGTTCGCACGACATATGAGGTCGTTCGCTGAGGAGACCTGTTACGCGTCATCGCTGTCGAATGCGCGTGGCAGCCGCGACCACGCTGGCATTGATGGCCCTCTGTAGAGTCGAGCCATGCTCGACTCACCGCGCGCAAAAAGCAGTCGAGCATGGCTCGACTCTACAGAAGGCAGATGCAGCCGAGCGTGGGCTCGGCTCTACAGAAGGCAGATGCAGCCGAGCGTGGGCTCGGCTCTACAGAAGGCAGATGCAGCCGAGCGTGGGCTCGGCTCTACAAGAGCAAAGCAGAACGGCGCCGGATCTCTCCGGCGCCGTTTCCTTATCTATCTCACCACTTGTAGGCCACACTCAGGTTGGCAGTGGTCTCGCGGTAGCCGTGGTCACCGCGCATCACACCGAAGCCACCCCAGGCACTCAGTCCGCTGCGGAACTGCACGCGCGCACCGGCACTCAGTTCATAGCGGTTGCGCGGAATGCCGGCCTTCAGTACTTCATCATCGAAGGCAATGCCATTGTTGGCGCCATCGCGGTACCAATTGGCCACCACATAAGGGCTGACCGATGCACCGGCGGTGCTGTGGCCCTCGCCCTGCAGGCGCAGGCCCAGGCGGCCGGACAGGCCGTTGTTGTCCAGCGCACGCACCAAGGTGCCGTTGGTTTCTTCGTGGCGGTCGGTACTGGTGTCGGTGTAGATCAACTGCAGTTCCGGCTGCAGGCTCACGGCGGTGCTGCCGATCTGCCCGATGCCGATGCGGTAGCCGGCTTCCAGCGCGCTCTGCCAGATATCCGAATCGTAGCGCTCTTCGGCCAGGCCTTCGCCCTGCACGCGGTTGCGGAACTGGCCGCGCTGCACGCTGGCGTCCACATACAAGGCATCGTTGTTCCAGCTGCCGTACACGCCCAGTGCGCCGCCTTCCACCTTGCCCTTGGCGCTGTAGCCGGTCAGCTCGGAACGCGAGGTCGCGCTGGACTGCGCCAGCGTACCCATCACGCCCACGCGGCCGCGGCCGTTGTCGAACACGCCCATGTCCGCACCCAGCTGCACGCGCGAGCGGTCCACGCGCAGGTCCAGCTGGTCATTCACCGCGCCCAGCTTGCTCTGGTTGGCATCCACGCGCGCCCAGCCACGCACGCCGTCGTCGCTGAAGCTGCCGCCCTGGCGGTCACGCCAGCCATGGCGCAGCAGCTGGTCCACCGCGAACTGGTTGGCCAGGTAGGCGCCGGTTTCCGGGCGCAGCACCGGGGTCGGGTCGACCGGATCAACCGGGTCCACCGGATCCACAATCGGCTTGCACTGCGGCAGGGTCGGGTCCACCACGCACGGGTCCGGCACGGTGGCCAGTTCCGAGCGCAGGTACCAGCCGCCGTTGGTGGCATCCTTGAACAGGAAGTACTCGTACTTTCCGCCCACCGCGCGGCCCTGCAGATCGAACTGGCCGTTGGACGCGCCGCCCACGCGGATCAGTTCGATGCCCTTGTCGGTCTTCGCACCGGCACCGCCGGCATTGACCACGCGCACATTGGCCTGGCCGCTGGTATCGCCGGCCACGATCAGCTTGTCGGTGGCCGAGGTGTCATCGCCCAGCTGGGTGTTGAACAGCAGGGTGCCGCCGCTGCCGGTGAAGCTATCGACGTTGAGGGTGTTGAACGTGCTGCCGTTGCCGAGTGCGACGGTGCCGGTGGCACCCAGGGTGAGCGCGCCGACCGTGCTGTCGCCGGTCATCAGCCAGGTGCTTTCGCTGCCGATGTCGGCCGTGGTGACGTTGTTGAAGCGGCCGTCGATCTGCGCCTTGTTGCGCAGGACTACATCGAGCGAGCCGTTGGTGACGGTGGTGGGGTCGAAGGTTACGTTGCCGGCCAGGCGCGAATCGTCCACGGTGAAGTGGACGTCGGTGCGGGGATTGGCCGGGCTTCTATAACCCACCAGCAGAAGATTGCCGTCACCACTCACCAGCCTGGAATTGTTACGCACCGCAATGTCGTAGTCGGTAGCGGTGAGCGGCATGACCTGGATGGCAGCCCCACGGCCTGACTGCAGGATGGAGTTATCCACGGTCAGGCCAACCCTGCCGCCGGCGCTGTTGAAGCCCCACAGCATGGCACCGACATTGGCGCCATATACCTCAGAGCCGTTGACGATATCAATCTTGCCCGACTGTGCCCGTACACCCAGGCCGCTGTTGATGTCACTGGAGGCGCTGGGCGCGTCCTCGACATGGATACGCATTGAATCCAGCCTTGCGTACGGGTTTCCACCACTGGCACTGAGATCCACGCCAAATGACCCGCCTGCAGTGGGCAACATGTCTGCCGCAGTGACGATGATCTGCCCACTGGTCAGGTACGCCTGAGCGCTTCCGCTCAGCAGGTTGACTGCGCCGCCGCGGAACGTCGTGCCAGTGGATCGCAGGACCGCATCGCCAGACAGACTCACTGAGTTCTGCTGCGAAGCGCCGGTGCCCGCTCGGGTTACGGTGCCGCCATCCAGCGTCACCAGCGAGGTGTCCCCGGCCGTGATCTGATTCATCTGCGCGTTCTGCCCGGTCAAGGTCGAGCCATTGACCAGCGTCCACGCTTCGACCGGATCGCCGGCGGCGACGGTTGCGTTCTGATTGTCCAGGTCGCCGGCCCATGCAGAGCCCACCGCAAACGTGGTGATGGCCAGCAGTACGGCCTGAGCCAGGGGAAGGCGCGGGTACGCACGGGGGGACGTAAGCTTTCGCATGATCGTTTCCTTATCGGATGAGAAGTGCTGATTCGCCTGCGCTTTCGACCCACTGGAACTGCGCCGTGATGTATAGGTTGTCATCACGTGAAAAAGGTGTGAAGTCCAGATGCTTTTGCGAATGCAGGTGTCTTGTATGGCCCGAATTTTCGCTCTGCCCTCGATTCCGCCCCATGCAATTAGTTGTAAAGCCAGCGTGGCAAGCCGAGAGGTTCAGGCAGCGGACAGCACTGCGACAACCAGTCGCAGGCGCCTTTGCAAGTCTTTCGATGGGCGCACGGCCGGCGCATCACCAGCATGTCTGCCTTCAGACGGAGACATGCAATGCACACTTTGCTTCCCCCTCGTACGGCGTTGGCTGCAGCGCTCGCGATGGCCTTGGTTACTGCGCTTCCGACCCATGCCCAGCAGGTCGTCGCCGACGGCGATCAGCAGACGCCCGCTGCGGGCGATTACACGACGACTGAGCCGGTAGAGCCGGGCAACCCTGCCGGCTACGCATTCCTCGCCATCAATGGTGGTCAAATCCAGCCTGCGGGGGCAGTGAATCTTCGTACCGAAGGCCTGCGCGCAGCCGCAGCCCGTGCCGAGGGGACCGGCAGCTTCATTCTGCTGAAGGACGCTACGGCCGCCACGCTGGGTGATGGGGCTGCTGGGCTTTCCTCGGCCAACGGTGGCTATGTGCAGGCAAGCGACATCAGCATCGAGACATCCGGCGTAGCGGCGACTGGCGCCGAAGCGCTGGACGGCCTACTTGCCTTGGAGCGCGCCCACATCGTGACCCGTGGCGCACTGTCCCACGGCTTGTCTGTCGCTGGCGGCGACGCGCAGATCTTTGACAGCGTCATTGAAATTGCCGGCAGCCAAGCCAATGGATTGGATATCAATGGGGGCGCGCTGCTTGCTGAAAGGGTGCGCATCGATATTGCTGGAAGCGGCACCGGACTGTGGGCAGCAGGTAGCAGCACGGCGACGCTGCGCTCGGTACAGATCAACGGCACGGGCTCGGGCGCATCGGGTGCGTTGGTGGCGTTGGGCAGCAAGGCGGTGCTTGAGGATGTGGATATCGCGCTGACGCACGACAGGTCCGGCACCGGCCTGCTGGTGGGGGGCGAGTTGGAAATGCGTGGCGGCAGCGTGCATGCCGGAGGTGCCAATGCCAGTGCGCTGAGTTTTGCCACCAGTGGCGGTGGCAAGGCGACGCTGGATGGGGTAGACCTGTCCGGTCACTTCGGCATCAACCTGACCGAAGGCTCTGAGCTGACGCTTCGCAACAGCCATCTGCAGAGTCAGTCCATCGGCATCGACATCAATCAACGCGACGGCACTGCAACCGTAAGCGATTCATCGATCACTACGCGTGGTGGCGTTGGCATTCGAATGCTGGATAACGGCGAGCTGGAGTTGACCGGGTCGCAGGTCACCTCTGACGGGCTGCACGGGCAGGCGGTTTCAGTATTGGGGGGCAAGGCCCACATCGCCTCCAGTGCGCTACATACGCTGGGCGAGAGCGGCCACGGCATCTTCGCCGAGGCCAGCATCGGGCGCACGCCTGTTGTTGCAGTCGAGAACACCCGCGTGCTTACTGAAGGCGAGATGGCCCTGGGCGTGATCGCACGTTCGGGCGCGGTGGTGAGTTTGGCCGACAGTGAGATACGCACCACGGGTCGTGAGTCGCATGGCGTTCTGACCGGCGGCAACGGCGAGATGAGCCTGACCAACACCCACGTGCGCAGCGAAGGCGAGGGTGCGTGGGCGGCGGTGGTGAATGACAACGGCAGGCTCTCCATCGATGGCGGCTCGCTGGTCAGCGCCCAGCACGGTGGCATCTGGATGCGCAGCAGCCGCGACCCCGGCCTGACCCTGGCCAATGGCGCAGTGGTTTCCGGCGGCAATGGCATTGCACTGGCGCTGGATGCGGCCGTGGCCGGGCGCTTCGATGTGAAGCTGGACGGTGGTGCGGTGATGATCGGCGACATCGTGATCACCCCCGAGGACGAAGACGCCGGCCTGGTACCGCAGTCTGAAGTGCATGTGCAGTTGACCAACAACGCGGGCTGGTATGGTGCATCCCATCTCGTGCAGGGCATGGCGCTGGATGGCGGCAGCCAGTGGGTACTCAATGGCAATGCCACCGTGCAGGAACTTGCACTGCGCGACAGCACGCTGGCCCTGTCGGATGGCAGCGGTCGCTTCAACGTGTTGACGGTGGACGGCGATCTGCACAGCGAAGGCTCCACCTTCCTGTTCAATGGCGCGCTGGCCGGTGACACTTCGGACATCGATCGCCTGCACGTGCGCGGCGATGCCAGTGGCAATGCGTCCATCGTGGTGAACAATATCGGCGGCGTGGGTGCAGCCACCTTCGACGGCATTTCGTTGATCCGCATCGACGGTGCGTCACTGGCGGACTATTCGCTGGCCGGCCGCGCCGTGGGCGGTGCGTACGAGTACTTCCTGTTCAAGGGCGGCCTGCTAGACCCGAACGATGGCAACTGGTACCTGCGTTCGCAGTGGTTCGATATCTGCGAAGAGGATCCGAATGCGCCGGGCTGCGTGGTGGACCCCGGCCCGGATCCCGACCCGGACCCGGTGGATCCGATCGACCCGATCGATCCGGTAGACCCGGTCGATCCGGTCGATCCGGTCACTCCGCCGCCGGTGCTGCGCCCGGAAGCGGGTGCCTATCTGGCCAACCAGTCGGCGGCAGTGAACATGTTCGCGCACCGTCTGAGCGACCGCATGGGCGCAGTGGCAATGAGCGAGGAACGTGCTGCCTGGGCGCGCGTGGCCCGCAGCAATTCCGATTTCACTGCGGTGGGCGGGCAGCTGTCGGTGGATGGAAATACGTCCGTGATGCAGATCGGCACGGATGTGTGGCGGCGCGGCAATGCCGCACTGGGTGTGATGCTGGGCAGTGGCCGTGCGGACAATACGGTGGTTTCTGACCTGACTGGTTACAGCGCCAAGGGCCGCGTGCGCGGCACGGCGGTGGGCGTGTACGGCACCTGGCTTCAGCAGGCCGATGGCAGCGAAGGCGCGTACGTGGATGCACAGCTGCAGTACGGGCGTTTCAGCAACCGCGTGCAGGGCGTTGCGCTGGACCAGGAAAGTTACGATTCGCGCATGCGCAGCGGCTCGCTGGAGGCGGGTTACACCCTCAACGTTTGGCAGGGCGCGTCCAGCAATGTGTATGTGCAGCCGCAGATGCAGCTGACTTATACCGACTACAGCGCCGACCGATACGTGGAAAGCAACGGCACGGTGGTTGATGGCGCAGAGGCAGGCGGGCTGGCCGGACGCGTGGGTGTGCGCGCGTTCGGCCAGCACGCAGGCATGGGCACGCTGGTGCAGCCGTACCTGGGCGTGAACTGGCTGCGCAGCAGTGGCCGCAATGCCATCGACTTCCGCGGTGAAACGCTGCGGGCCGACCTGCCGCGCAACCGCTATGAGGTGCAGGCCGGTGCCGAGTTGAAGATCAGCCAGCGCCTGGGGGCATGGGGTGGCCTGAGCATGCAGCGTGGTGACCACGGCTACCGCGATGTGGGCGGGCAGGTGGGTGTGCGCCTGGCCTGGTAAGTGAGCGGGTTGGGGTCAGATCCCGTTGCGGATGCAATGGGCTCTGGCCCCACCACGCGCGCTCGGCTGCGCTTCGTAGAGTCGAGCTTGCTCGACTGCGGCCGACAACAGTCGAGCAAGCTCGACTCTACGCCTGGCGCAAAGGCAGTCGAGCAAGCTCGACTCTACAAAAGCGTTGCACGTCCTCACGCCGGCGGCAGCACCTTGCCGGGGTTGAGGATGCCATCCGGGTCCAGCGCAGCCTTGATCGCGCGCATTGCCGCCAGCGTTTCCGCGCTGAAGGCCTTGGCCATGAAATCGCGCTTGGCCAGGCCGATGCCATGCTCACCGGACAGCGTGCCGCCCAGTGCCAACGTCAACTCGAAGATCTTCGGCAGTGCGGCGTGTGCGCGTGCATTCTCGTCGGCGTCTTCCGGGTGGTACAGGATGTTGACGTGCAGGTTGCCGTTGCCGGCATGGCCGAAGGTGACAATGGTGAGCGTGTAGTCGCGTGCCAGTGCCTGCACGCCCGCTACCAGATCGGGAATGCGCGACACCGGCACTACCACGTCTTCGTTGATCTTGCCCGGGGCGACGCTGCGCAGTGCGGGCGAAAGTGCTTTACGTGCGGCCCACAGCTGATCGCGCGCGCGGCCTTCCATCGCCACGTCCAGCGCGATCATGCCGTCGCCTTCAGCGGCGCTGGCCAGTGCCTGCAGCAGGTAGGGCAGGGTGTCGTGGTCGCCATCGGCTTCGACCAGCAGCATCGCGCCGGCCTCGGGTACTTCGGCGCCGTTGAGGCGCAGCAGTTCAAGGCTGCGTGCATCCATGAATTCCAGGCGGGTTGGCACGACCGGCTGCGACATCAACCGTGATACGGCGGCAGCGGCGGCATCGGCATCGCGGTACAGCACGCGCAGGCCGGCCTGGCTGACCGGAAGCGGGGTCAGCTTCAAGGTGGCTTCCACAATCAAGGCCAGCGTGCCTTCGCTGCCCACCAGCAGATGGGTGAGGTCGTAGCCGGTGGAATCCTTGGTGTAGGCGCCGCCGCAGCGGATCACCTCGCCGGTGCCGGTGACCGCCACCAGGCCCAGCACGTTGTCGCGGCTGGTGCCGTACTTCACCGCGCGCGGGCCACCGGCGTTGCAGGCCAGGTTGCCGCCCACGCTGCAGATCTCCGCGCTGGACGGGTCCGGCGCCCAGAACAGGCCGTGCGGTGCCAACGCCTGCTGCAGCGTGCCGTTCAACACGCCCGGCTGCACCACAGCGCAGCGGTCGCCCGCGCGGATTTCAAGAATGCGGTCCATGCGGGTGAACGACAGCACGATGCTGCCCGGCAACGGTACCGCCGCACCGGTAGTGCCGGTGCCTGCGCCGCGTGCGACCAACGCGATGCCATGCGCGCGGCAGGCACGCACCAGTGCCTGTACCTGTTCGATGTTGGCCGGCAGCGCCACCGCCGCCGGGCGCTGGTGGCGCCATGAGTTGTCCTGCGCGTTCGCTTCCAGCGCGCTGTCGTCCATGCGCCAACCCTCCGCGCCCAGCAGGGCAGACAGTTCGGCAACCAGTGCGGCGGGCAGTGCGGTACTCATGACGGATCTCGTGGGGAAGCGGGGGTATCAACGGGGATGCGCGCTTGGGTAGGTGCCAACCTTGGTTGGCACGGAAGCGCCGACCAAGGTCGGCCACTACCAGAGCGGGTGGGCGCCGACCAAGGTCGGCTGCCACCGGGCTGCGCGCTTTTGGTAGGTGCCAACCTTGGTTGGCACAGAAGCGCCGACCAAGGTCGGCCACTACCAGAGCATGTGGGCGCCGACCAAGGTCGGCCTCCGCCGGGCTGCGCGCTCTTGGTAGGTGCCAACCTTGGTTGGCACAGAAGCGCCGACCAAGGTCGGCCACTACCAGAGCATGTGGGCGCCGACCAGGGTCGGCCTCCGCCGGGCTGCGCGCTCTTGGTAGGTGCCAACCTTGGTTGGCACAGAAGCGCCGACCAAGGTCGGCCACTACCAAAACGAAGGGTTGCCATCAGCAGTCGTCCAACCGGAACGCATCACGCAGCCAGTGCAGCTGTGGCGGTTCGCCACTGGCTTCGACCACATCGAAGCGACAAGGCGCATTGGCCAGCGCGGGGTGGTCCTGCAGGAACAGCTGCGCGGCATGCGCCAGTCGCCGGCACTTGCGCGCATCCACCGACGCGGCGCCGCCACCGAAGTCCGAACGCGCGCGGTACCGCACTTCCACGAACACCACGGTGCCGGCGTCGTCCATCACCAGGTCCAGTTCGCCGCCGCGATAGCGCACGTTGCGCGCACGGGGCTGCAGGCCAGCCTGTTGCAGATGCTGCTCGGCGGCGGCTTCCACCGCCGAGCCACGTTGGCTGCGCTCAGCGACCACCGACGATCGGCATCGGCCGGCCACCATTGAAGGTGGACCACGCCGGCTGGCGCAGGATGTTGCCGTTGCTGTCCAGGAACAGGGTGCCAGTGGCGCCGTCCAGGCCGCCTTCGTTGGACAGCTTGTCCAGGTAGGCGGTGATCTTCCAGGCGTCGGCACCGAAGGCGAACAGGCGGCCGGCCGCACCGCGTGCGCTGGGCAGGGTGCTGGCCACCTGGCTGGCCGATGGCAGGCCGGACACGCTGCGCACGTTCCAGGCTTCGTTCGGGTAGACGATGCCGTCCAGCGCCACGTCTTCTTCCACCTTGCCGCTGCCGACAGTCAGCTGCGAAGTGCCGACGCGGGTGGCGCCACCGGCACCGGCCAGTGCCAGCTGCGGCGCCAGCAGGCGCGCCTGCGGTGCGCGTACGGCGAGGAACACGGCATCGACCTGGCCGGCATTGCGCACCTGTGCGCCCACATCACCCACCGCATCGGTCACGCCGACCGTGGCCACCACCTGGCCGCCACGCTGGGCGAAGCGCTGCGCGAAGGCGGCGGCGGCACGGCGGCCGGTGTCGTCGGCGCTGTTGATCACCAGTGCCTTGCCACGCTCGCGGCCACGCAGGTATTCGGCGGCGACGATGCCGTCGTCTTCCGGGGCCAGCGAGAAGCCGGCGCTGCCGGCCGGCGGTGCATCCTTGCCGCGGTTCAGCGCCAGCACCGGCACCTGCAGCTGCTGGCGGCCGTACACCGCGTCCACTTCGTCGCGGCCCAGCGGGCCGACCACGAAGTCGGCACCGGAGGCGACGGCCTTGTCATACGCGGCCAGTGCGCCGGCCGGGGTGCCGGCGGTGTCGATGAAGTTGATGTCCGGGCGGCGGCGGGTCTCGCCGTAATAGGCGGCCAGCAGGCCATCACGCACCGGCTGCGCGGCGGTGGCCAGACGGCCGCTGAGCGGCAGCAGCACGGCCAGCTTGACCGGCGGGCGGTAGCCATCGCTCAGCGCCGGCGGGCGCTTGCTGGTATCGAACTGGGCCGCGCCATCGCGATCGAACGGGCGCGGCAGCGGCAGGCCGCGCGCGATCAGCGCACGGCCGGCGAAGTTGTACAGCGGGTCGTTGGCCGGCAACGCGGCGGCACGGCTGCGCAGGGTGGCGTCGTCGAGGGTGCCGAGCAGGCCGGCGATGGCCGCCTGGTTGTCGTTGCGGGCGCTGCCGGTCAGGCTGGCATGGGCGCGGGCACGTTCGGCGGCGGCACCGAAGGCATCACCGGTGCCCTGCAGTGCCTGGGCGCGTGCCAGCAGCCAGCGGGTGCGCAGGCCGACCGCAACGCTGTCGGCATGATCCTTCAGCAGTGCCAGCGCCTGCGCCGGTTGCTTGTCGGCCAGGGCCAGCTCGGCGCCGGTCAGCTGGTAGCGCTGCAGGCTGGCGCCGGACAGCTGGCGGGCGGTCAGCTGGCCCAGCAGGCTGCGCGCGCGGGTGCTGTCACCGGCCAGGTGCCAGGCCCAGGCCGCATCGGCCAGCGCGTTGCTGCGCGCGCCCCCGCGCAGGGTGGCGGCCAGGCCTTCCAGCTGCAATGCGGCGTCGCGCGGCTTGCCCTGTTCGATCAGCGCCAGCGCCTGGCTCTGGGCCGGCGAATCGGGCGTGCTGGTCAGGCTGGTGGTGGCACAGCCGGCCAGCAGCATCAGCGACAACGACAGGGCGGAGATCCGTGCGGCGGGCTTGTTCATGATCAGGTCCATGCGATGAGGGCAGCGGCCGTGGCCGGGTACACGCTACGATTCTACCCTTGCCCCGTGAGTACCGCTGAAATGAGTGTCCCAACCCTGTACGTCGTCGCCACGCCGATCGGCAACCTGGCCGATCTGAGCCCGCGCGCGCAGGAGGTGCTGCGTTCGGTGGCCGCCATCTGTGCCGAGGACACCCGCCGCAGCGGCCAGCTGCTGTCCCATTTCGGCATCCAGCAGCCGCTGGTGGCCCTGCACGAGCACAACGAGGAAGCGCTGTCGCAGCGCCTGGTGTCGCGCCTGCAGGCCGGCGAATCGCTGGCGCTGGTCAGCGATGCTGGTACGCCGCTGGTCAGCGACCCCGGTTTCCGCCTGGTGCGTGCGGCGCGCGCGGCCGGCATCAAGGTCAGCCCGATTCCGGGCGCCTGCGCCGCCATCGCCGCGCTGAGCGTGGCCGGGTTGCCCAGCGACCGCTTCAGCTTCGAGGGCTTCCTGCCGGCCAAGGCCAGCGGCCGCCGCGACCGCCTGCAGCTGCTGGCCGGTGAAGTGCGCACGATGGTGTTCTACGAATCCTCGCACCGCATCGCCGAGTCGCTGGCCGACATGGCCGCGATCTTCGGCGGCGAGCGCCCGGCGGTGCTGGCGCGCGAGCTGACCAAGCTGTTCGAGACCGTGCTGGATGGCGACCTGGCGGGTCTGCTGGCGAAGGTGGAAGGCGACGAGAACCAGCGCAAGGGTGAGTTCGTGGTGATGGTGCAGGGTGCTGGCGATGATGAGGAGGCGCAGCTGGCGCATGGCCGCCGCGTCTACGCCACGCTGAGCGAGCACCTGCCGCCGTCGACGGCCGCCAAGCTGGCCGCCGAATTGACCGGCGCTCCGCGCAAGGCGTTGTACGGCAGTTGAGGGATCGTGCGGACCAAGGTCCGCACCCACTAGAGCAGAATCCGCACCCACCCGGGCAGCGGCATCGGTAGATCCACGCCATGCGCGGATGGACGGGCCGCGCCCAGGTCTGCACCCACCCAAGCGGAACCGATAGCGCCCGGCCATGCGCCGTCAGGGCTTTACGGCTGTGTCGAGGGTGTCCAGATAGTCGGCAATCTCGGTCAGTACCGTGGAAAGGTCTGGTGCGGGCAGGCGGTTCCTGCGCAGGAACGCGCGCCACTGAGCCTGCTTCTGGGTATCTGCGGCGAATGCCTGGCTCAGCCCATAGGGTGGAGGTGGCGGCGCAGGGGTGCCGCGTCGATCAAACGTCGCCTCTATGGCGGCTCCGAGGCTGGCGCGATCCATGGCGTCCTCACGTACCAGTGCCAGCAGGTCGAAGAAGTCCTTCATCCTGCTGTTGGCAATACCCAGCGCGGCAATGGCCTCCAGCTTCTCGGCGAACACCGTTTCGCGCGGATAGACGCGCAGGCAGGGGGCGGGAAGTTCATCCAGCATGACCGGATAGATGATCTCCGGCGGCGGAGGGATCACCGCGTCGCCGAACCCTACGTCCCATTGCACATGGCAGCGTGCACGGCCCAGATAGGCCACCAGACGCATGCGCAGGCCCTCGTATGCCGCCTCTTCTCGCGTGGCGTCGAGGGTGATGCTCTCTGGATCGAAGCGGAGCCCGTCGTTACCCGGCATTGCGCAGAGCGAGCGCGTGATGTGCAGCAGGTGGCGTGGCTCAGCGCTTCCGAATCCCAGGAAATCGGCATCCCGTGTGGGCCGGTGCGGCGCATCGAACCACGCCGCGAACAGCATGGCGCCTTTCAGCAGGAACTGGTCGCGGAACGTGGAGGTGGAGAGCCGGTAGAGCAGGCGTTCAACGGCGAACCTGTCCAGCACGAACTGGAAGTCGTCGCCGCGGGCGCGCGCGTGATCGAGCAGTCGCTGCCGGATCGAGGCCACGCGGTGGGGAAGAGGAAGCAGGGAAGAGGGGGTCACGCCAGGGCATCGATATACGGTCTCATCAGTCTGGCAACGCGGGAGAGCCGTGCATATTTCATCAACGCATCCGGGGTGGTGGCGCGGTTGCCAAGTGCGTCACGCAGGGCCTCGATTGCGACATCGAGACCCACGAGATTGCGGAATTTGAAGCAGTCGGCGACGGTTTTCGCAACGTTGCTGACGTATACGCGGCGTGCGCCTACGCGGCGCTCTTCCAGCCCCGCCTGGAGGGTCGTTGCCGACATGCGCACCACGCGTAGTGGCGGCCAGTCGATCCGGGGCGGGCGGTCGCTGTTGCCGATGGCCACCCACAGTTCAAACGGTGCCTGGGTGGTCAGGCCATGCAGACGCAGGGCGCTCAACAGGCAGAGGCGGACCTTCGGCATGCGCTCTGCAATGATCCGCAGCCCTTCATCGGCCTCGCCGTTGTTGCTGCCCGGCAGCGCGTAGACGCCGCGCGACAACCGGATCAGCGCGCCGGCCTCGACCAGACGGGACAGTTGGACGCGGGCGATGCCTGCGGCGACCAGTTCGCGGGCGCGCAGGCTGCCTGCACGCCGCAGCAGTTTTCGGGCCTTGGCCTCGACGTCCGTCATGCAGGTATTGTTCCATAATGTCGGTCGGTTTGAATATCGACCGACAAAATGGAACATCACCGTCTGTTGCGGGTGGATCGTGCGGACCGAAGCGCCCAGGCAGCTGAATCGGAAGGGTGGCCAGCGGTGGTGTTGGCATTTGCGCTAGAATGCGCGCTGGCGGAGCCGGCCAGACAGTCGCGTCATCCCTTCGGGGGTGCCGAGGAAAGTCCGGGCTCCATAGGGCAAGGTGCCAGGTAACGCCTGGGCGGCGAAAGCCGACGGAAAGTGCAACAGAAAGATACCGCCTACGTCTTCTTCGGAAGGCCGGTAAGGGTGAAATGGTGCGGTAAGAGCGCACCGCGAGTCTGGCAACAGACCGGCACGGCAAACCCCACCTGGAGCAAGACCAAATAGGGATCCTTTGGCGCGGCCCGCGTTGGATCCGGGTAGGTTGCTTGAGCGTTGCGGTGACGTAACGCCTAGAGGAATGACTGTCCACGACAGAACCCGGCTTATCGGCCGGCTCCGCCTCCTTCTTCTATATGCATGAACCGCGCATCGGTAGTGCCGGCCGCTGGCCGGCAACCTCCTCACCAGCAGACGCATCGTGCTGTTGCCGGCCAGCGGCCGGCACTACCGGGATGATGTCCGGCCTCAGCCCGGCGTGCGGTACTGCCCGGCGGAAATGAACTGCGAGAAGCGCTCGCACCACACCACGACCGTGGTGTAGTCGTCCACGTTGACGTCATCAGGTACATCGACCAGGAAACGGTTGAAGGTCTTCACCTCGCCGATGCGCCGGGACTGTGCCTTGACCTTCAGGAAGTCGGCCTTGTTGTCGACGAATCCGTGTACCAGGTAGACCTTGTAGTCCGGCCCCGGCCCCATCTTTCCGTCGAAGGCTACCTGGGTGGCGCTGACGCTGACCTTGCCTTCGGCCCAGTGCACCGCATCGCTGCCCTTGAGGTCGCGCCGGAAGGTGGTGTGGTAGGCGGCCTTGCCCATGGCGTCCTGCACCAGCGCGGCAGGCGGATCATCGGGGGCGATCAGGATCGGCAGCAGGTAGACGCCCAGGCCAAAGCCGAGGCCGAGGGTGAGCAGGTGGGTGGCAGCAAGAACAAGAACACGACGCATCGAAGACTCCCTGTGGATCGGTCGGGTGTGCGGCAGGACCGCGCCCAGTCATCGTGTGGCGTGCAGGCAGACATTTATAGACACAGAAAACAGGTACAGGGTCAGAAGTCGGCGCGACTCTGGCCGAGTGCGACGCCCTGCGGGCCGAAACGGCGCTCGTGGATCTCGCCGTGGCCGTCGGCATCGATCAACAGCACGGTGCTGGCGCGGGTGCCGTAGTCGTCGCCGCGGATGAAGGCCGGGCTCAGCCAGCGTTCGCGTTCCAGGCCGATGCCGGTATCGGGCAGCTCGTCGTCGGTGGGGCGGTGTTCGTCGGCCAGCGCGGTCCACAGCGGGGCCAGTTCGCCATCGCCGGACTGCAGCCAGGCCGACAGGGCCGCCATCAGCCGCCGCGTCTTGGGCCAGGGGGCATCCAGCGCGCCGTTGGACATGCCGTGTACGCCGGGGCCGAGGGTCTGCCGCTCGGCCGGGTGGTTGCCCAGGTACTCCAGGCTGTCGCCATCGGCTAGCAACAGGTTGAACGGGGCATAGGCCCCGGCAATGGTCGCTAATCGGTCGATGTGCACGGCGGCCGGGTCGCGGCCGCGCAGGAAGTCGGCCACCAGCGCGCCGCGCGACGGGCCGGTCTGGGCGGCCAGGGGATCGCGGACATTGGTGACCACCGCCATCCGGCCCGCGGCACCCACCCCGGCCCAGCCGCCACCGGAGCGCAGGTCGCGTCCGCCGATGACGGAGGTCTCATCTTGCCAGGGGGCCAGCGCCGCCGTCGGGCGGGCGTGGAACTCATCACGGTTGCCGGTCATCACCAGCCGCCAGCGCGGGTGGTGCATCCAGCCAAGAGCGAGCAGGCACATGGCGTCATTGTGCACGGTTTGCGCAGTCCGGCGCCGTTTTTGGCCCACTCTGGATGAATGCGCGGCCGATGTTTCACGCCCTGTCCACACCCCTGAACTTCCGTTCAATCTCAAAAATTGAGACGGATCAGCAACTTGTGGATAAGCCTTGAACAATTCTCTAAAGGTTGTTGCAAGCCATTGATGCGGCTGGCGATTTCCCTGCTGAAAAGTTGTTGACAACCCTCGGCCCGCTGCTAAGGTGGGCATCAGAGGGAAATCCGGGTGTTTTGTGGGTTTTCGTGGTTCAATGTTTCACCGGGCGAAGGATAGGTGCACGCGTCGTGTTCCAGGGCGAGACGGCCATCACAGTTGACGATAAAGGGCGCATGGCGGTTCCCACCGCTTACCGCGACCTCGTCGCGCGCGCCAGCAACAACCGTCTCGTACTGACCTACAACCCGTTCGAAGCCGGCTGCCTGTGGCTGTACGCAGAGTCGGAATGGGAGCGGGTCCGCGACGATGTGATGTCCAAGCCCAACACCCAGCGCGTCGTGCGCCTGTTGCAGCAGAAGCTGGTCGGCTCGGCCGCCCATCTGGAGCTGGACGGCAACGGTCGCATCAGCATCCCCGCCAGCCACCGCGGTGCGGTGGGCATTGAGAAGAAGGCGGTATTGCTCGGTATGGGCGACAAGTTCGAATTGTGGAGCGAGCAGGCGCATCGGGCCCTGATCCAGCAGACGTTGTCTGACGAGGATCTGGGTGATGGGTTGCTCGACCTGAAGTTGTGAGCCGGGGTGCCCGGATGCGCCCAGAAGCGCAGACCGGTCACCTTCCGGTGTCGCAGTCGCCGGCGGTGCACCTGCCGGTCCTGTACACCCAGGTCCTTGAAGGCCTGAGGGTGATCGAAAACGGACGTTATCTGGATGGCACGTTCGGTCGTGGCGGTCATGCACGTGGCGTGCTTACCCAGTTGGGTCCCGAGGGGCGCCTGCTGGTCATGGACAAGGATCCGGAAGCCATCGCCGTTGCCGAGCGCGATTTCGCGCCGGACCCGCGCGTGTCCATCTTCCGTGGCAGCTTCGCCCAGCTGCTGCAGTGGGATGCGACGGCCGACGGCCTGGACGGCGTGCTGTTCGACCTGGGCGTGTCGTCGCCGCAGCTGGACGTGGCCGAGCGTGGTTTCAGCTTCGGCAAGGACGGCCCGCTGGACATGCGCATGGACCCGGACAGCGGCGAAAGCGCCGCGCAGTGGATCAACCGCGTCGAAGACCGCGAGATCGCCGATGTGCTGTGGACCTACGGCGAAGAGCGCCAGAGCCGCCGCATCGCGCGTGCCATCGTGGCCCGCCGCGAGAAGCAGCCGTTCACCCGCACCGCCGAACTGGCCGAGCTGATCGCCTCGGTGATGCCACGTGGAAAGGACAAGATCCACCCGGCCACGCGCAGCTTCCAGGCCATCCGCATCCACATCAATCGCGAGCTGGCCGATCTGGAAGCCGGCCTCGATGCGGCGGTGGAACGGCTCAAGCCCGGCGGCCGCCTGGCGATCATCAGCTTCCATTCGCTGGAAGACCGCATCGTCAAGCAGTACATGAACCGACTGGCCAAGGCGCCGCCGGCCAACCGCCGCCTGCCCGAGGCGGAGGTGTTCGTGCCCACCCTGGATCTGATCGGCGGCGCCATCAAGGCCACCGACGAAGAGCTGGCGGCCAACCCGCGTGCCCGCAGCGCCGTGCTGCGCGTGGCCCAGAAGCGGGAGGCCGATGCATGAGCCGGCTGCTGCTGATCATCCTGTTGGCCTCGACCGTGGCCTCGGCGATCGGCGTCGTGTTCGTGCGTCACCGTCATCGGCAGACGTTCATCGAGCTGTCGCGCGCCGAGCGCAAGCGCGATGACATCAACCTGGAGTTCGGCCGCCTGCAGCTGGAACAGGCCACCCTGGCCGAAGCCAATCGTGTCGATCGCATCGCCCGCGAGAAGCTGGGCATGAAGTTCCCCGAGGCCGCCGACATCGTGGTGGTGCGGCCATGAGCAAGACCGGCCGCAACCGCCCGCGCAACGCCTTCAACCTGCGCCAGCGCCTGCGCTGGGTCGCGCTGGCCTTGGGCCTGTGTTCGGTGTCGCTGGTCGGTCGTGCCGCCTACGTGCAGATCATCAACAGCGACTTCTACCAGCGCCAGGGCGAGGCCCGTTACCTGCGCGAGCTGCCGATCAAGACCTCGCGCGGCATGATCACCGACCGCAACGGCGAGCCGCTGGCGGTGTCCACGCCGGTTGCCTCGATCTGGGTCAACCCGCAGGACCTGCTGCGTTCGCCCGAGCGCATCCCAGAGCTGGCCCAGGCGGTCGGCATGTCGGTGGATGAGTTGAGCAGCCGCCTGTCGCAGAAGTCGGACAAGGAATTCATGTACCTGCGCCGCCGGATCAATCCGGACGAGGCAGAGAAGGTGGTCGCGCTGAAGATTCCGGGCGTGGCCGCGCAGCGCGAGTTCCGCCGCTTCTACCCGCAGGGTGAGGCGATGGCGCACGTGCTGGGCTTCACCAACATCGACGACCGCGGCCAGGAAGGCCTGGAGCTGGCGTTCGACGAATGGCTGCGCGGCAAGGCCGGCGCCAAGCGGGTGATCCGCAACCGCAAGGGCGAGACCGTCGAGAGCGATCTGCTGCGCGCCGCCGAACCGGGCAAGGACCTGACCCTCAGCATCGACCGCCGCATCCAGTACCTGGCCTTCAAGGAGCTGCGCAACGCGCTGGTGGCCAACAAGGCGGCCGGCGGTTCGATGGTGATCATGGACGTGACCACCGGCGAGATCCTGGCCATGGTCAACCTGCCGACCTACAACCCGAATTCGCTGACCGGCGCGCTGCCCGATGCGCGCCGCAACCGTGCGGTGACCGATCTGGTCGAGCCGGGTTCGACGATGAAGCCGCTGACCATCGCCACCGCGCTGCAGGCCGGTGCGGTGACCAAGGACACCATCATCGATACCAACCCGGGTTACATGACCCTGGGCCGCTTCACCATCCGCGACGTGCCGCGCAACAACGGCGTGCTGAACGTGACCGGTGTGATCACCCGCAGTTCGAACGTGGGTGCGGCCAAGGTCGCGGCGAAGATGCCGGACCAGGTGTTCTACGACGGCGTGCGCCGCTTCGGTTATGGCTCGGTGCCGCACAGCGGTTTCCCGGGTGAATCCGGTGGCGTGGTGCTGCGCCCGGCGCGCTGGTCGGGCACCACCAAGACCACCATGTCCTACGGCTACGGCCTGAACGTCACCCCACTGCAGATCGCCACCGCCTACTCGGCGCTGGCCAACGGCGGTCGCCTGATCGCGCCGACCTTCGTCAAGGGCCAGCGCAACGAAGGCCAGCAGATCATCGACGAGAACGTCGCCAAGCAGGTGGTGGCGATGATGGAAACGGTGGTGACCCAGGGCGGCGCCAAGCAGGCGGCGGTGCTGGGCTACCGCGTGGCCGGCAAGACCGGTACCGCGCGCAAGGCCGGCCCCGGCGGTTACGAGCGCGGCCACTACAACGCGCTGTTCGCCGGCGTGGTGCCGGCCACCAACCCGCGTTTCGCCACCGTCATCGTCATCAACGACCCGCAGGCCGGCAAGTTCTACGGCGGCCTGGTGTCGGCGCCGGTCTATCACAACGTGATGGAAGGCACCCTGCGCCTGATGGACGTGCCGCTGGACGACCTGCAGTCGTGGCTGGCCGCCCAGCAGTCCGGCAAGGTCGGCCATTCGGCCTCGATCCTGCCTGCGCCGCCGGCCGAAGCCGCACTGCCGGTGGATGCCGCCGCTGAATTCGATGCTGCGCTGCCGAGCGCGCATGCCCAGACGCCGCCCGCTACGGGAGGCACGCAATGAGTCCTTCGATGTTGCTTTCGCAGTTGCTTCCGGACGTGGCCCTGGCGGGCCATGACCCCGTTCTGACCGGCCTGGTGCTGGACAGCCGCGCCGTGCGCCCCGGTAATGCCTTCGTTGCCATCGCCGGGTTCGGCGCGCATGGCCTGGGCTTTGTCGAGCAGGCCCGCGCGGCCGGTGCCAGCGCCATCCTGTTCGAGCCGCCGGCGCCTGCCGAGCTTCCGGCACCGGCCGATGCGATCGCCGTGCCGGGCCTGCGCGCGCGCATGGGTGCGATGGCCGACCAGTTCCATGGCGCGCCGTCGCGGGCGATGGCGATGGTCGGCGTGACCGGCACCAACGGCAAGACCTCCACCGTGCAGCTGCTGGCCCAGGCCTGGCACCTGCTCGGAACGCCCAGTGGCAGTATCGGCACGTTGGGCGCCGGACTTTATGGCGCGGTTGAACCGACCGGGTTCACCACGCCGCTGGTGCTGCAGATGCACGCGCTGCTGGCGCAGCTGCGCGATGCCGGTGCACGTGCGGTGGCGATGGAAGTCAGCTCGCATGCGCTGGACCAGGGCCGCGTGGATGCCGTGCACTATGACGTGGCGGTGTTCACCAACCTCACCCGCGACCATCTGGACTACCACGGCGACATGGCCAGCTACGGCGCGGCCAAGGCGCGGCTGTTCCATCGCCCGGGCCTGAAGGCGGCAGTGGTCAACCTGGATGATGCGTTCGGTCGCCAGCTGTTCGCTGGCCTGCCGGCGGGCGTGCAGCCGATCGGCCTGAGCTCGCGCGGTGCCACCGATGCCAGCGTGCGCGCCGAAGCGCTGCAGCTGGACGGCCGTGGCATCGCCTTCGAACTGGTCATCGACGGCCAGCGTGCCGCGGTGCAGTCGCCGCTGCTGGGCCGCTTCAACGTGGACAACCTGCTGGCCGTGGCCGGCACCCTGCATGCGCAGGGCCAGCCGCTGCCGCGCATCGCCGAGGTGCTGTCGGCGCTGCAGCCGATCCGTGGCCGCATGAACCGCCTCGGCGGCGAAGACGGCCTGCCGACCGTGGTGGTCGATTACGCGCATACCCCGGACGCGCTGGAACAGGCGCTGGACAGCCTGCACGGCCACCTGCATGGCGCGCTGTTCTGCGTGTTCGGCTGCGGTGGCGAGCGCGATACCGGCAAGCGGCCGCAGATGGCTGCCATTGCCGAGCGTCTTGCCAACCAGGTCATCGTCACCGACGACAACCCGCGTGGCGAGGACGGCGACGTGATCGTGGCCGACATCCTGGCCGGCTTCCAGAATGCCGATGCCGTGACCGTGCAGCGCAGCCGCGCGCGCGCGATCGGCCTGGCGGTGAAGCGTGCCGGTGCCGGCGACATCATCCTGATCGCCGGCAAGGGCCACGAGCCGTACCAGGAGGTCAATGGCGTTCGTCATGACTTCGACGACACCGAAGTGGCTGCCGCTGCGTTGGCTGCCAAGGCCGGAGTGTTGGCCGCTCAGGCCGGGGAGGGCATCGCATGAAGCGCACCCTGCTTTCGCTGATCGCACACTGGGCCGGCGGCGAGATCCATGGCGACGACGTGGCCATCGATGCGGTCAGCAACGACACCCGCAGCCTCGGCCCGGGCAGCCTGTACGTGGCGCTGCGCGGCGAGCGTTTCGACGGTCATGACTTCGCCACCGACGCGCTGGCGCGCGGCGCCAGTGCCCTGCTGGTCGAGCGGCTGCTGCCGACCGAGCTGCCGCAGGTGCTGGTGGCCGACAGCGAGCTGGCGCTGGCGAAGATCGCCACCGGCATGCAGCGCGACCGCGAGACCGAGGTGTTCGCGATTACCGGCAGCAATGGCAAGACCAGCGTGAAGAGCCTGCTGCTGTCGATCCTGCAGCAGGTGGCGCAGCACGCGCATAAAGTGGTCTACGCCAACCCGGGCAACCGCAACAACGAGATCGGCCTGCCGCTGGCGGTGATCGACGCGCCGGAAGATGCCGACTACGCCGTCTACGAAATGGGCGCCGGCAAGCCGGGCGACATCGCCTACCTGACCGATATCGCCCGCCCGCGCTACGCGCTGGTCAACAACATCGCACCGGCCCATCTGGAACGGATGGGCAGCCTGCTCGGCGTAGCCGTCACCAAGGGCGCGATCTACGCGGCGCTGCCGGCCGATGGCGTGGCGGTGATCAACGTCGACGATGCCTACGGCCGCTGGTTCGAACAGCATTTCGTCGGCACGCCGGCGCGCTGCCGTGTGCTGCGCTACGGCCTGGAGCACACCGCGGACATCACCGCGCGCGACATCCGCGCCGGTGCCCAGGGCAGCCAGTTCACCCTGGTTTCGCCGATGGGCGAAGCCCGCGTGGTGCTGGGTCTGCCGGGCCGGCACAACGTCAGCAATGCGCTGGCCGCGGCCAGCCTGGCGCTGGCTGCCGGTGTCGATCTGGCGCTGATCGCGGCTGGACTGGCCGAGGCGCAGCCGGTGCCGGGCCGCCAGATCGCCCACCAGCTGCGCAACGGCGCGGTGCTGGTGGATGACAGCTACAACGCCAACCCGGGTTCACTGGCCGCCGCCATCGATGCCCTGGCCGCTGCCCCGGAAGAGGGCTGGCTGGTGCTGGGCGACATGCGCGAGCTGGGCCCGGATGCCGAGGCGCTGCATGCGCAGGCCGGCCTGCGCGCACGTGCCTCCGGCCTCAAGCGCCTGTACGCGCTGGGTCCGCTCAGCGCCGCTGCTGCCGCCGCCTTCGGCGACGGTGGCCGTCATTTCACTACCCATGATGCGCTGTCGCAGGCGCTGAAGGACGAGCTGCACCCCGGCGTGCGCTGCCTGGTCAAGGGTTCCCGTGGCAGCGCCATGGACACGATTGTCAAAGCGCTGCTGGCGCAAGGAGAGGAATCCCCGCATGTTGTATGAACTGGCTCGATGGTTGCAGCAGTTGGAGAGCCTGTTCGGGCTGTTCAACTACCAGACGTTCCGCGCCATCCTTGCCGCGCTGACGGCCCTGTTCCTGTCGCTGTGGCTCGGCCCGGCGATGATCCGCAAGCTTGCCCAGTTCAAGGGCGGCCAGCCGATCCGCAAGGACGGTCCGCAGACCCATTTCTCCAAGGCCGGCACGCCGACCATGGGCGGTTCGCTGATCCTGCTCACCATCACCCTGTCGGTGCTGATGTGGGCCGACCTGCGCAACCGCTACGTGTGGCTGGTGCTGGCAGTGATGCTGTGCTTCGGCGCCATCGGCTGGTATGACGACTGGATCAAGATCGTCCGTCGTGACCCGAACGGCCTGAAGTCGCGCTGGAAGTACCTGCTGCAGTCGATCTTCGGCCTGGCCGCGGGCGTGTTCCTGTTCTATACGGCCGACGTGCCGGCCGCGCTGACCTTCTACATCCCGATGTTCAAGTCGGTGGCGCTGCCGCTGGCCGGCATCGGCTTCGTGACCATCGCCTACTTCTGGATCGTCGGATTCTCCAATGCGGTGAACCTGACCGACGGCCTGGACGGCCTGGCGATCATGCCGACCGTGCTGGTGGCCTGCGCACTGGGCGTGTTCGCCTATGCCTCGGGCAACGTGGTGTTCGCCAACTACCTGCAGATCCCGCAGATTCCGGGTGCCGGCGAGCTGGTCATCATCTGCGCGGCCATCGCTGGCGCGGGCCTGGGCTTCCTGTGGTTCAACACCTATCCGGCCATGGTGTTCATGGGCGACATCGGCGCGCTGGCGCTGGGTGCGGTGCTGGGCACGATCGCAGTGATCACCCGCCAGGAGCTGGTGCTGGTGATCATGGGCGGCGTGTTCGTCATCGAAACGCTGTCGGTGATGATCCAGGTTGCCTCGTTCAAGCTGACCGGCAAGCGCGTGTTCCGCATGGCGCCGATCCACCACCATTTCGAACTGAAGGGCTGGCCGGAGCCGCGCGTGATCGTGCGCTTCTGGATCATCTCCGTCGTGCTCGTGCTGATCGGCCTGGCCACGTTGAAGGTGCGCTGAGATGAACGACCTGTCCCGCCAGGCAACACGCCTTGAAGCCATCGAAGGCAGCTACGACAAGTGGCTGCTGGGCGCGATCATCGCGCTCACCGGTGTGGGCGTGGTGATGGTGGCGTCCAGCTCGATCGCCTTGATGAGCAGCCCGTTCTACTACCTAAACCGCCACCTGATCTTCCTGGCGGTCGGCATCGTGCTGGCGGTGATTGCCGCGCGCACCGAGCTGAAGTCGATCGAGCAGTACAACCAGATGCTGCTGCTGGGTTGCTTCGTGCTGCTGCTGGCGGTGTTCACGCCGGGCCTGGGCAGCACGGTCAACGGCGCGCGCCGCTGGATCAACCTGGGCATCTCCAAGTTCCAGACGGTCGAGGCGGTGAAGGTGCTGTACATCGTCTGGCTGTCCAGCTACCTGGTGCGCTTCCGCGACGAGGTCAACGCGACCTGGCCGGCGATGCTCAAGCCGCTGGGCGTGGCCGGTGCGCTGGTGGTGCTGCTGCTGCTGCAGCCGGACTTCGGTTCCTCGACCCTGCTGCTGGCGATCACCGCCGGCATGCTGGTGCTGGGCGGGGTCAACATGCCGCGCATGTCGATGCCGGTGATCATCGGCCTGGTCGGCATGAGCGCGCTGGCGATCATCGAGCCGTACCGCATGCGCCGCATCACCTCCTTCCTGGACCCGTGGGCCGACCAGCAGGGTGACGGCTATCAGCTGTCCAACGCGCTGATGGCGGTCGGCCGTGGCGAGTGGACCGGCGTCGGCCTGGGCAATTCGGTGCAGAAGCTGTACTACCTGCCCGAAGCGCACACCGACTTCATCTTCTCGGTCACCGCCGAGGAATTCGGCTTCCTGGGCACCTGCGTGATCGTGGCCCTGTATGCGCTGCTGGTCGGCCGCACCTTCTGGCTGGGCATGCGCTGCGTGGAAATGAAGCGCCACTTCTCCGGCTACATCGCCTTCGGCATCGGCCTGTGGATCAGCATGCAGACCTTCGTCTCGATCGGCGTGAACCTGGGCATCCTGCCGACCAAGGGCCTGACCCTGCCGCTGATCTCCTCCGGCGGTTCGTCGGTGCTGATGACCTGCGTGGCGATGGGCCTGCTGCTGCGCGTGTCCTATGAACTCAAGCGCGCCGAGCGCCGCCAGGCCGTGCGTATCGGTGGCGGCGACGACGCGGCTGCCGAGCCGCAGGATGAGCCGGTCGCGCCGGCAGCAGCCCATGTGCCGATGAGCGCAGAGCCGGTGGCTGCAGCGACGGCGAACGCTGCGCGTGGCACCAGCCGCCTGCAGTCGCGCGTCGAACCGACCTTCGGGAGGCTGTCATGAGCGCAGCCCACGACACTGCACGCCCGGTGATGATCCTGGCCGGCGGTACCGGTGGCCACATCTTCCCCGGCCTGGCCGTGGCCCGCGTGCTGCGCGAGCGTGGCGTGCCGGTCACCTGGATGGGTGCCGACGGTGCGATGGAAACCCGCCTGGTGCCGCAGCACGACATCGCCATCGACACGCTGGCGATCACCGGCCTGCGTGGCAAGGGCAAGCTGGCCCTGCTGGCGGCGCCATGGCGGCTGATGCGCGCGCTGCGCGCGGCCGGCATGATCATCCGCAAGCGCCAGCCGCGTGCGGTGGTGGCCTTCGGTGGCTTCGCCTCCGGCCCCGGCGGCATGGCCACGCGCCTGCACGGCCTGCCGCTGATCGTGCATGAGCAGAACCGCGCACCGGGCCTGACCAACCGCATCCTGTCGCGCTATGCGCGCCGCCTGCTGACCGGCTTCCCCGGCACCTTCGCCAAGCGCGAGGAATTCGTCGGCAACCCGGTGCGTGCGGAAATCGCCGCCATCGCACCGCCGGAACAGCGCTTCGCCGACCGCCACGGTCCGCTGCGCGTGCTGGTGGTCGGCGGCAGCCAGGGCGCACGTGCCCTCAACACCGGTGTACCGCAGGCGATTGCCGCGCTGGGCGCGGACCTGCCGGTGCAGGTACGCCACCAGAGTGGCGAGAAGATGCATGCCGAAGCAATCGAGGCGTATGCCAAGGCCGGCGTGCAGGCTGAAATCACCCCGTTCATCGCCGACATGGCCGACGCGTTCGCCTGGGCCGATCTGGTCGTGTGCCGCGCCGGCGCGTCGACCCTGGCCGAGCTGTGCGCGGTCGGTGTCGGCAGCGTGCTGGTGCCATTCCCCGCCGCCGTCGACGATCACCAGACCCGCAATGCGGAGTACCTGGTCGAGCGCGGCGCGGCGGTTTTGCTGAAGCAGGACGGAACGCTGGCCGACGGCATTGCCGCACTGCTGCGTGATCTGTCCGAAAATCCCGCCCGCCGCATGCAGATGGCGCAAGCCGCGCGTGCCCTGGCCAAGGTCGATGCCGCCGAGCGCATCGCCGATATCATTCTTGAGGAAGCTGTATGAAGAAGGCATGCCACCGCGCCTGCCCTGCGCGAGGCCGCGCATGATCCGTCGCCTGCACGACACCAACGACCTGGTGCGCGCCTTCCCGCGCGTGCATTTCGTCGGCATCGGCGGCACCGGCATGAGCGGTATCGCCGAAGTGATGCTGACGCTGGGCTACGAAGTCTCCGGCTCGGACAATGCCGACAACGGCGCGACCCGCCGCCTGGCCGGCCTGGGTGCGCGCATCATGCGCGGCCACTCGGCGGCCAATGTGCTGGGCACCGACTGCGTGGTGGTGTCCAGCGCCATCCGCGAGGACAACCCGGAACTGATGGAAGCGCGCAGCCAGCGCATTCCGATCATGCCGCGCGCGGCGATGCTGGCCGAGCTGATGCGCTTCCGCCGCGGCATCGCCGTGGCCGGTACCCACGGCAAGACCACCACCACCAGCCTGACCGCTGCGGTGCTGAGCGAAGGCGGCCTGGACCCGACCTTCGTGATCGGTGGCCAGCTGCTGGCCGCCGGTGCCAACGCCAAGCTGGGCGGTGGCCAGTGGCTGGTGGCCGAGGCCGACGAAAGCGATGGCAGCTTCCTGCGCCTGAATCCGCTGATGTCGATCATCACCAACATTGATGCCGATCATCTGGAGAACTACGGCAACGATTTCGCCCGCGTGCAGGCAGCGTTCGCCGAGTTCCTGCAGCGCCTGCCGTTCTACGGCCTGGCGGTGCTGTGCATCGATGACCCGGAAGTGGCCGCACTGGCCGCCAAGACCCCGCGCCACGTGATGAGCTACGGCATGAGCCCGCAGGCCGACGTGCGCGCCGAGAACGTGGTGCAGGAAGGGTCGCGCATGCGCTTCACCCTGCGCCTGCCGCAGGGCACCAGCCAGGAAGTGGTGCTGGCGCTGCCGGGCAGGCACAACGTGCTGAACGCACTGGCCGCCGCGGCAGTGGGCTGGCAGCTGGGCGTGGCCCCGGATGCGATCGCGCGCGCGCTGGAAGGCTTCGCCGGTGTCGGCCGTCGCTTCAACGATCTGGGCGAAGTGACCACCGCCAGCGGTGCGAAGGTGCGCATCATCGACGACTACGGCCATCATCCGAGCGAGCTGGAAGCGGTGTTCGCCGCCGCCCGCGGTGGCTGGGCCGACAAGCGCCTGGTGGTGGCCTTCCAGCCGCACCGTTACAGCCGTACCCGCGACCAGTTCGACAAGTTCGCCGCGGTGCTGTCCAGCGTCGATGCGCTGGTGCTGAGCGAGGTCTACCCGGCCGGCGAAGAGCCGATTGCCGGCGCCGATTCGCATGCGCTGGCGCGCGCCATCCGTGCGCGCGGCCGCAGCGAGCCGGTGGTGGTGGGCAAGGCGGCCGAACTGGCCAGCGTGCTGCCGGACGTACTGCAGGACGGTGACCTGCTGCTGATGATGGGGGCCGGCGACATCGGCGCCGTGGCCAGCCACATCGCCGTGGAAGGGTTCAAGGCGGAGGGCGAGGCGTGAGCACGCTGACCTTCCCGCCGCTGCGCGTGACCGACCCGGCCGTGTTCGGCCGCGTCGCCGTGCTGCTCGGTGGCAGTTCCAGCGAACGCGAGGTGTCGCTGGACTCCGGCCGCAACGTGCTTGAAGCGCTGCAGGCGCGCGGCATCGATGCGTTCGCCGTGGACGGCATCCCGGCGCTGGCCAAGGTGCTGGCCGCCGGCGGTGTCGACCGCGTGTTCAACATCCTGCACGGCCACAACGGTGGCGGTGAGGATGGCATCGTGCAGGGCCTCATGGACGCCTTCGGCGTGCCGTACACCGGCTCGAACGTGCTGGGTTCGGCGCTGAGCATGGACAAGATCCGCACCAAGCAGGTGTGGCTGTCGCTGGGCCTGCCGACCCCGCAGTACAGGAAGGTGGATTCCTCCACGGTGCACGCGCTGGCCGCCGAACTGGGTCTGCCGGTGGTGGTGAAGCCTGCCAATGAAGGCTCCAGCGTGGGCATCAGCCGGGTCACCGACGAGGCCGGCCTGGACGAGGCGGTGGCCCTGGCCGCGCGCTACGACGGCCAGCTGCTGATGGAACAGATGGTGGTCGGCGACGAGCTGACCGTGGCCATCCTCGGCGACGTGGCGCTGCCGTCGATCCGCATCGTGCCCAAGGGCCAGTGGTACGACTACAACGCCAAGTACATCGCCGAGGACACCCAGTACCTGTGCCCGGGCTTGGACGGTGCTGACGAAGACGAGATCCGCCGCATCGCGCTGGCCGCGTTCCGTGCCGCCGGCTGCCGCGGCTGGGGCCGCGTGGACGTGATGCGCGACCGCGCCAGCGGCCGCTTCTTCCTGCTGGAAGTGAACACCGCACCGGGCATGACCAGCCACTCGCTGGTGCCGAAGGCGGCCGCACAGGCCGGCATCGGTTTCGAGGAACTGGTGTGGCGCGTGCTGGAGCAGACCCTGGAGGCCCCGCACGCATGAACGCGGTGCTGCGCATCTTCGTCTGGCTGTTGGCGCTGTCGGTGGTTGCACTGCCGGTGGTGGCCGTGGTCAATGGCTGGGTCGGCGCCGAGCGCTGGCCGCTGGCGAAGCTGCGCGTGCACGGTGAGTTCAAGCGGGTGCCGGCCGAACAGCTGCAGCAGGTGCTGCTGCCGTATGCGCATGCCGGTTTCTTCGCGGTCAAGCTGCAGGACGCGCAGGACGCCCTGGAAAAACTGCCGTGGGTGGAAAGCGCGCAGGTGCGCAAGCAGTGGCCGGATGTGCTGGAAGTGACCCTGGTCGAGCACAAGCCGTTCGCGCGCTGGGGCAACGACCGCCTGGTCTCCGAGCAGGGCAAGTTGTTCCCCACGCCGAAGAAGCTGGCCGACCTGGCGCTGCCCGAACTGGACGGCCCGGACAGCCAGACCGAAGAAGTGATGAAGCTGTACAGCGACTCGCGTGCATTGTTCGCACCGGCCGGCGTCGATGTGCGCCGGGTGACGATGGATGCGCGTGGCAGCTGGTCGCTGGTGCTGAGCAACGGCACCGAAGTGGTGGTCGGCCGTGACGACGCGCGCTCGCGCATGCAGCGCTTCGTCAAGGTGCTGCCGCAGCTCAACCGCCAGGACGCGCCGATCGAGCGCGCCGACCTCCGTTACACCAATGGTTTCACGCTGAGCTGGGGTACCCCGGCCACGCCGGCGAAAACGCCGGCGACCCCGGCCAGCAGGACGCAGGAAAGGACATGAATCGCAAGGGTGACAAATCGCTGATCGTTGGCCTGGACATCGGCACCTCCAAGGTGGTGGCGCTGGTAGGCGAGTATTCGCCGGGCAACCCGATCGAAGTGATCGGCATCGGCTCGCACGAGTCACGCGGGCTCAAGCGCGGCGTGGTGGTGGATATCGAATCGACCGTGCAGTCGATCCAGCGCGCGGTGGAAGAAGCCGAGCTGATGGCCGGCTGCGAGATCCGCTCGGTGTACGCCTCGATCTCCGGCAACCACGTGCAGTGCAAGAACTCGCCCGGCATCGTGCCGATCCGCGACGGCGAAGTGACCTGGGGCGACCTGGATCGCGTGCTGGACGCGGCCAAGGCGGTGGCGATCCCGGCCGACCAGAAGATCCTGCATGCGATTCCGCGCGAGTACGTGCTGGACGATTCGCAGGAAGGCATCCGCAACCCGGTCGGCATGACCGGCGTACGCCTGGAAGTGCACGCCCACCTGGTGGTGTGCGCGCAGTCGGCCGCGGCCAACATCAGCAAGTGCGTGCAGCGCTGCGGCCTGCAGGTGGACGACCTGGTGCTGTCCTCGCTGGCCTCCAGCGTGGCGGTGCTGACTGCCGATGAGCGCGAGCTGGGCGTGGTGCTGGTCGACATGGGCGCCGGTACCACCGACATCGCGGTGTTCGTGCAGGGCGCGATCTGCCACACCGCCTCGCTGCCGATCGCCGGCGACCACGTGACCAACGACATCGCGCACATGCTGCGCACGCCGACCCCGGAAGCCGAGCAGATCAAGGTGCGCTACGCCTGCGCGCTGGCCCAGCTGGCCACCGCCGAGGAAAGCATCCAGGTGCCGTCGGTGGGCGACCGCCCGCCGCGCCGCATGCCGCGCCATTCGCTGGCGCAGGCGGTGCAGGGCCGCTACGAGGAAATCTTCGAGATGGTGCAGGCCGAACTGCGCCGCTCCGGCTTCGAGGAACTGGTGCGCGCCGGCATGGTGCTGACCGGTGGTGCTTCGAAGATGGAAGGCGTGGTCGAGCTGGCCGAGGAAATGCTGCAGATGCCGGTACGCGTGGGCATTCCGCAGCACGTCACCGGGCTTGGCGAAGTGGTCGGCAACCCGGTGCATGCCACCGGCGTAGGCCTGCTGCTGATGGGCAGCCAGATCGAGCATCCGCGGCGTCCGTCGCTGCCGACCGGCCGCGCCGGAAGCATGTTCAAGAAACTCAAGACCTGGTTCCGCGGCGAGTTCTGACGCGGAATCCGCAAGACCGGGCCTCGCCCGGGCGCAACACCCGCAGTACCCGCATCACAACGCAACACCGGCAACACACAACCCACACAGCCGCAACGCCGGCATGCAGCAGGAGGGCAGGACGCCCGAATGCCCATGCCAGCCAAAGCGGATACAACGAGGACACGGACATGGCGCATTTTGAACTGATCGAAAAGATGGCACCCAATGCGGTGATCAAGGTGGTTGGCGTGGGCGGCGGCGGCGGCAATGCCGTGGCGCACATGGTCAACTCGGCAGTGGATGGCGTGGAATTCATCACCGCCAACACCGACTCGCAGGCCATCAAGAATTGCGGTGCCAAGCTGCAGCTGCAGCTGGGTACCAACGTGACCAAGGGCCTGGGCGCAGGCGCGAACCCGGAAGTCGGCCGCCAGGCCGCGCTGGAAGATCGTGAGCGCATCATGGACGCGCTGCAGGGTGCGGACATGGTGTTCATCACCGCCGGCATGGGCGGCGGCACCGGCACCGGCGCTGCGCCGGTGGTGGCCCAGCTGGCCAAGGAAATGGGCATCCTGACCGTGGCCGTGGTCACCAAGCCGTTCCCGTTCGAAGGCCGTCGCCGCATGCAGGTGGCGCTGAAGGGCATCGAGGAACTGAGCCAGCACTGCGACTCGCTGATCACCATCCCCAACGAAAAGCTGATCACCGTGCTGGGCCGCAACGCGACCATGATCCAGGCCTTCCGTGCCGCCAACGACGTGCTGCAGGGCGCCGTGCAGGGCATCGCCGACCTGATCGTGCGTCCGGGCCTGATCAATGTCGACTTCGCCGACGTGCGCACCGTCATGTCCGAAATGGGCCTGGCGATGATGGGTACCGGCACCGCCCGCGGCGATGACCGCGCGCAGGCCGCCGCCGAATCGGCGATCCAGAACCCGCTGCTGGACGACGTGAACCTGGCCGGTGCCAACGGCATCCTGGTCAACATCACCGCCGGCGCCGACTTCACCATGGCCGAGTTCGACGAGATCGGCCGCACCATCGATGGCTTCGCTTCCGAAGACGCCACCGTGGTGGTCGGCACCGTGCTCGATCCGGACATGCAGGACGAAGTGCGCGTGACCGTGGTGGCCACCGGCCTGAACCGCGTCTCGGCCAGCAAGACCCAGCGCCCGGGCGAGCGTGCACCGATCAAGCTGGTGCGCAATGCGACCACCGGCCAGCCGGAGTTCGGCGACTTCGACAACGGCGGCGACGCCGTGTCCAAGGCCGTCGGCGGCATGGGCCTGGGCCTGCGTCGTGCCAGCAGCGATACCGCGGCGGCCTCCACCCCGTCGGCGCCGGCCGCTTCGGCCCCGGCAGCGGCGGAACTGCCGAACGACTACCTGGACATCCCGGCCTTCCTGCGCCGCCAGGCGGACTGAGCGGGGTAGCCCGGGGCTTGTCCTCCCCGGGTTGCGCCACCATGTCCTGAAAACGCGGGCGCCGGGCCAGGATGGGCCCGGCCGCCCTGCTTCACGCCCGTCCTACTGGCGTGCCGGTGTGTCTTGCCGGCCTTTCAGCCAGGGTAGGGGAGCGTGCGTGTTAATCTAATGTGTCACTTCCGGTCCATCCCCCATGATCCAGCAACGCACCCTCAAGAACACGATCCGCGCCACCGGCGTTGGCCTGCACAGCGGTGACAAGGTCTACATGACCCTGCGCCCGGCACCGGTCAACCATGGCATCGTGTTCCGCCGCGTGGACCTGGACCCGGTGGTGGAAGTGCCGGCCAAGGCCGAACTGGTCACCGAAGTGACCCTGTGCACCGGCCTGACCTGCAACGACGCCAAGATCCAGACCGTCGAACACCTGATGTCGGCATTGGCCGGCCTGGGTGTGGACAACATCATCGTCGAACTGTCCTCGGCCGAGCTGCCGATCATGGACGGTTCGGCCGGCCCGTTCGTGTTCCTGCTGCAGTCGGCGGGCATCGTGGAACAGGATGCGCCCAAGCGCTTCATCCGCGTGCTGAAGACCGTGGAAGTGACCGAGGGCGACAAGGTGGCCCGCTTCACCCCGTACGAGGGGTACAAGCTGGGCTTCACCATCCAGTTCGACCACCCGATGATCCCGGCCAAGCAGTCGCGCCAGGAAATCGAGTTCTCGACGCTGGCCTACACCAAGGAAATCTCCCGCGCGCGCACTTTCGGCTTCATGCGCGACCTGGAGTACATGCGCGAGCGCAACCTGGGCCTGGGCGGTTCGATGGACAACGCCATCGTGCTGGACGAGTTCCGCGTGCTCAACGAAGACGGCCTGCGCTACGCCGACGAGTTCGTGCGCCACAAGATCCTCGATGCGATCGGCGACCTCTATCTGGCCGGCGGCCAGGTGCTGGGGGCCTACGAGGGCTTCAAGTCCGGCCACGCGCTCAACAACAAGCTGGTGCGCGCGCTGATGGCCGATGCCACGGCCTGGGAATGGGTCAGCTTCGACTCGCCGGCGACCCCGGATCCGGTGGAATACGCCACTCCGGCCTACGCCTGATTGCCGCAGGTTGTTGAATTGGAAGACAAAAACGCCGCCTGAGAGGGCGGCGTTGTCGTTCGTGGCGGCTGCGGCGCATTCAGCGTGCTTGAGGTGCGTCAAGCGCGGTTCGAGGTCACGGATTTGTGAACCTGTTGGATCGAAAGCCTGAATTTAACGAAGTTTTAACTCCAATCTAACGACAGGCCTCCGGATGGCAGCTAGGATGCGACCCGGCCCCCGAAATGTTTCACGCCGTGGTGACACGTGCGACGGGGAGCGGAGCTGGATGCTCCGTTGTCGTCAGGACCGCTTCTTCGGCTTCGAGGGAACGTCCTGCAGGCACGCCAAGGCGTCGCGTAGCCCTTTGTGCGTGGCGGCTGAAACTGCGTGGGGTCCATTCCGGTTGTCGAGCGCTGGGGAGCGCGTGGGAGTGGGAGACGCAGTCTTGATGGTCACCCTGGTGGCCTTCAGCCCGATGGAACGGGCCGCGTCGAGCAACTGGGCTTCGGCAAGCCGCACCTTGGCATGCCAGACCGGGGACTCGACGAGAAAAACGAGGTGTTCCCCGTCCACATTGGCCAGCCGGCAACGGCTGCGCAGAGGTGGCGGCAACTGGGGGCGCAACTGACGGTCCAGCGCGTCGAGCCACAAGGCACGCCGCAGCGGGTTCCCGCTTTTGTCCGCCATCACCGCATCCAGCGCCGGTTTCGGCACTGACGCGGGGCGAACGCTGGATTTCGGCTCAGACATGAAAACTCACTGATGGCATTCAAAAAGATCGTAATCAAAACGCGTGAAGGACAGGCCAAGGCGTCGCCGATCACGCGTTTGCGGTTCTATTTCGAGGACCGCCCCCGCGCCCTGCTGGGCAGCGTGCTCGGGGTAGGCTGCATTATCGGCCTTGCCGGCGGCATTGGCGCCAGCGCGCTGAATGATTCCCGGCTGCAGGCCAAGGTCGAGCGCCAGGATGCGGAGCTGGCCAAGGTCAAGCGCGATGCGCAGACCCAGGTCAACGCGCTGGCGGCCCGCCTGGGCGAGCTGCAGGCCCAGGCCACCCGCCTCAACGCCCTTGGCGAACGGCTGACCCAGATGGGCAAGCTGGAAGATGGCGAGTTCGACTTCAACGAGACCCCGGGTCTCGGTGACGGCGATGCCGGCGGCCCGACCAGCGACATCCCGGTCAAGGACGTCAACGCCGACTTACAGGTGCTGGAGCAGCGCTTCGCTGCTTCAGGCCGCCAGTTGTCGGTGATGGAATCGCTGATGTTCGATCACCAGCTGCAGCAGAACGCCGTGCCCTCGCGCATGCCGATCCGCAACAGCTACGTGACCTCCGGCTTCGGCACCCGCGCCGACCCGTTCGGCCGCGGTGCCGCCACCCACAAGGGCATGGATTTCCACGCCAGGGTCGGCGACCCGGTGATGGCCGTGGCCGAAGGCGTGGTCAGCTTTGCCGGCGTGAAGGGCGGCTACGGCAACGTGGTCGACGTCGATCACGGCAACGGTTATGTCACCCGCTACGCGCACAATTCGCGCCTGGTGGTGAAGGCCGGTGACCTGGTCCGTGCCGGCCAGGAAGTGGCCAAGGCCGGTTCCACCGGCCGTTCGACCGGTGCCCACGTGCACTTCGAAGTGTGGGAGAACGGCAACGTGGTCAACCCGCGCAAGTTCCTCGGCGACGGCGGCAACACGCCGGTCGGCCGCATCAGCCGCGGCTGATCCCGGGTCGGATCCCTTCCGCGCCGCGGAAGGGCTCTGACCCGATGCGGTTGATCTGGTAGTGCCGGCCGCTGGCCGGCAATTCCTTGAGGGGCCCGAACGAGGTACCCGGCCAGCGGCCGCCACTACCCACGGGGTTGAAACCCCTTGCGGCCGTCCCAAGCTACAATGGGTGTTGCCATCGACAGGGCGCCAGGCGCCCTGTTTCGTTTGCGGCGGACGGATCCCAAGGGGGAGGCCGGGCGTCGTGTCCATCCAACCCGGTTCCTTCAATGATCAACAGCCTGCTTACCCGCGTATTTGGCAGTCGTAACGAACGACAGCTGCGCCAGCTCAACCGCATCGTCGCCAAGATCAATGCGCTGGAGCCGGAGATCGAGAAGCTTTCCGACGAGCAGCTTCAGGCCAAGACGCCGGAGTTCAAGCAGCGCATCGCTGGCGGCGAAGCCCTGGACAAGGTGCTGCCGGAAGCGTTCGCGGTCTGCCGCGAAGCGGGCCGCCGCGTGCTGGGCATGCGCCACTACGACGTGCAGCTGATCGGCGGCATGGTGCTTCACCTGGGCAAGATCGCAGAAATGCGCACCGGTGAAGGCAAGACCCTGGTGGCGACCCTGCCGGTGTACCTCAACGCGCTGGAAGGCAAGGGCGTGCACGTGGTCACCGTGAACGACTACCTGGCCCGCCGCGATGCCGCGCAGATGGGCAAGCTGTACAACTGGCTGGGCCTGAGCGTGGGCGTGGTGTACCCGGGCATGCCGCACAGCGACAAGCGCGAAGCCTATGCCTCGGACATCACCTACGGCACCAACAACGAATTCGGTTTCGACTACCTGCGCGACAACATGGCGCTGTCCAAGGCCGACCGCTACCAGCGCGGCCTGCACTACGCCATCGTCGACGAAGTCGACTCGATCCTGATCGACGAAGCACGTACCCCGCTGATCATCTCCGGCCCGGCCGACGATTCCCCGGAGCTGTACATCCGCGTCAACCGCGTCGTGCCGAACCTGGTCAAGCAGGAAGTGGAAGACGGCGAAGGCGACTTCTGGGTCGACGAGAAGGGCAAGCAGGTGCACCTGTCCGAAGCGGGCATGGAGCACGCCGAGCAGCTGCTGGTCGACGCCGGCATCCTCAATGCCGAGACCGAAGGCCTGTACGCCCCGCAGAACCTGACCGTGGTCCACCACCTCAACGCCGCGCTGCGCGCGCACGCGATCTACCAGCGTGACGTGGACTACATCGTGCGCGATGGCGAAGTGGTCATCGTCGACGAATTCACCGGGCGTACCCTGTCCGGCCGTCGCTGGTCCGATGGCCTGCACCAGGCGGTGGAAGCGAAGGAAGGCGTGCCGGTCCAGCGCGAGAACCAGACGCTGGCCAGCATCACCTTCCAGAACCTGTTCCGCATGTACAAGAAGCTGTCCGGCATGACCGGTACGGCCGATACCGAGGCGTTCGAGTTCCAGAGCATCTATGGCCTGGAAGTGGTGGTGATCCCGACCAACCGCCCGACCATCCGCAAGGACAGCCCGGACCAGGTGTTCCTCAACCGCAAGGGCAAGTTCAACGCGGTGCTGGCCGACATCGAAGAGTGCGCCAAGCGCGGCCAGCCGGTGCTGGTGGGTACCACCTCGATCGAAACCTCGGAAATGCTGTCCGAGCACCTGCGCAAGGCCGGCGTGCAGCACGAAGTGCTCAATGCCAAGCAGCATGACCGCGAAGCGACCATCGTCGCCAACGCCGGTCGTCCGGCGGCGGTGACCATCGCCACCAACATGGCCGGCCGTGGTACCGACATCGTGCTGGGCGGTTCGCTGGAAGCGGAAATCCACGAGCTGGGCGAGGACGCGACCGACGCACAGAAGGCCGCGGTCAAGGCCGAATGGCAGAAGCGCCACGAGGCGGTCAAGGCGGCCGGCGGCCTGCACATCGTCGGCACCGAGCGCCATGAGTCGCGCCGTATCGACAACCAGCTGCGTGGCCGTTCGGGCCGACAGGGTGACCCGGGTTCATCCCGCTTCTACCTGTCGCTGGAAGACAACCTGATGCGCATCTTCGCCTCCGACTGGGTGCAGAAGGCCATGCGCATGATGGGCATGAAGGAAGACGACGTCATCGAGGACCGCCTGGTCAGCCGCCAGATCGAGAAGGCGCAGCGCAAGGTCGAGGCCCACAACTTCGACATCCGCAAGAACCTGCTGGACTTCGACGACGTCAACAACGACCAGCGCAAGGTGATCTACGCCCAGCGCGACGAGCTGCTGGACGCCGAGTCGGTGAAGGCCAACGTCGACGGCATCCGCGACGACGTGATCTTCGACGTGGTGGCCCGCTTCGTGCCGCCGAACTCGATCGACGAGCAGTGGGACCTGCGTGGCCTGGAAGCGACCCTGGAGTCGGACTTCGGCCTGCAGATGTCGCTGACCGACCTGGTCAAGGACCACGAGGAACTGGACGCCGAGGCCATCGCCGCCAAGGTGCAGGAGCGCGTCAACCAGCACTTCGCCGAGAAGGAAGCCGGCGTGGGCGAAGAGACCATGCGCGCGCTGGAGAAGCACGTGATGCTGACCGTGCTGGACCAGAGCTGGAAGGAGCACCTGGCACGCATGGATTACCTGCGCCAGGGCATCTACCTGCGTGGTTATGCGCAGAAGCAGCCGAAGCAGGAGTACAAGAAGGAAGCCTTCGAACTGTTCTCCGACATGCTGGAAAACGTGAAGCGCGAAGTGGTGACCCTGCTGTCGCGCGTGCGCATCCGCAGCGACGAGGAAGTGCAGGCGCTGGAAGCGGCAGAACGCCAGCAGGCCCAGGCACGCCTGAGCCAGTCGCAGTTCCAGCACCAGGACGCGGGCGGCTACAGCGCCGACGAGGAAGCGGCGCAGGTGGAGGCCGAACGCCAGGGCGTCGCGCAGCTGCAGCGCGATGAACCGAAGATCGGCCGCAACGACCCGTGCCCCTGCGGCAGTGGCAAGAAGTACAAGCACTGCCACGGCCAGCTGAGCTGACCTCCGGAGAGCCCCGCGAAAGCGGGGCTTTTCATTTCCGGCAGGTGATCCAGGGTGGATCCGCGATTGCGCCGGTCCCCCTGTTCTGGGCATGCTCTGCGCATGGCTCCTCCCACCCGATCGATCCACGTCGTGGCCGCCGTCATCACCGACGCCCGTGGCCGCGTGCTGCTCAACCGTCGTACCGAGAACCGCGACATGGCCGGCCTGTGGGAATTCCCCGGCGGCAAGCGCGAATCCGGCGAGACCTCCGAACAGGCGCTGGTACGCGAGCTGCGCGAGGAACTGGGCATCGAGGCCGATGTCGGTGAGTGGCTGATGGATGTTCCGCAGCGCTATCCGGACAAGCACCTGACCCTGGAAGTGCGCCATGTGCGCAGCTGGAAGGGCACGCCACGCGGGCGCGAAGGCCAGGCGATCACCTGGGTGGCGCCGGACAAGCTGGGCCGCTATTCGATGCCGCCGGCCGACCTGCCGGTGGTGGCGGCCCTGCGCCAGCCCGACAGCTACCTGATCACCCCGGCCCCGGCCGACGATGCCGACAGCGTGCAGCAGTGGCATGAGCAGCTGCAGCGCGCGGTGGCGGCGGGCCAGCAGCGCATCCAGCTGCGCCTGCCACCGGCGCACCCGCAGCGGCAGGCAATGGTCGAGCAAGTGGTGCGTGCACATCGTCGCAGCGGTGTGCAGTGGCTGCTCAACCGCGATATCGAGCTGGCACGCGCGTTGAGCGTGGGCGTGCATCTGGGCAGCGAACAGCTGCAGCAGCTGTCGCAGCGCCCGTTGCCCGAGGGGCAGCTGGTGGCGGCGTCCTGCCACGACCTGCAGCAGTTGCAGGCGGCACAACAGCTGGGCTGCGACTTCGCGGTGCTGGGCCCGGTGCAGGCCACTGCCAGCCACCCCGACGCCGCACCGCTGGGTTGGGATGCTTTCGCCGAGCTGCGTGCGCAGGTGTCACTGCCGATCTATGCGCTGGGGGGCATGGGCAGCGGCCACATCACCGAAGCGCGCCGCCATGGCGGGCAGGGCATTGCCGCCATCCGCGGGCTGTGGCCGGCGTGATGCGAGCAGGGTCGGTTTCCCGCAACGTGCGGCGCTGACCCCTCACCGGATGCAGTAGATCCACGCCATGCGTGGATGACCCCCTGCGATCACAACGTGATCCAGAAACACCCGTACTGCCGCCGCAATCCCAGCACGGTGGAGGCACGTGCAACGCTGCCCGGGAACGTCTGCTCCAGGCGCAGGCCGACCGGATGCCGCGCGGCAGCCGGTTCGGGCTCGGAGCCTGGCACCGGATCACCCTGCTCCAGCGCCTGCGAGGTGTCCTGTTCCTGCCGCGGATACACCGGCACAACGTCCACCAGCGGCCGCCGCGCCAATGATTCCAGCTGGCCGAGGATGCGCTGCGCGCCGGCGTCGGAGACCGCGCCCCACAGGTACAGCGAGGACAGCCGGTTCACGTCGTTGCTGAGGATGCCGGTACGCAGCGCTTCCACCAGCTCGCTCAGCCGCCGTGGGCAGCGTGCACCCAGGGTGTCGCGCTGCAGGGTGCTGCCGGTGGGCGCAGGCGGCGGCAGCCGTGACTGTGCACCCAGGCTGTCGCAGGGGCGGTCGGTATACACGCTCTGGCCCTGTGCATCGGTGCAGCGGTTCAGGCGCGTGGATTGCGCGTGGGCGACGCTGGTGGCAGACCACAGCGGCAGCAGCAACAGCAGGAAGGAGAGCCGGATCATCCGCGCAGGGTAACGCCGTTCCGCTACGCGCGGCGTGCTTTCACAGCTGCAGCAGTTTCAGCACCGACGTGGTCGGCTTGGCCAGGTTCAAGGTGTAGAAGTGCAGGCCGGGTGCGCCGCCCTCGATCAGGCGCTGGCACAGCTTGGCCACCACTTCGGTGCCGAATGCACGCACCGAATCCACGTCATCGCCATAGGCCTGCATCCTGCGGCTGATCCAGCGTGGGATCTCCGCGCCGCACTGCTCGGAAAAGCGGCGCAGCTGGCTGAAGTTGGCGATCGGCATGATGCCGGGGGTGATCGGTACCTGCACGCCGAGCCGCTGCACCGCGTCGACGAAATGGAAGTACGCATCCGGATTGTAGAAATACTGGGTGATCGCCGCATCGGCACCGGCATCGATCTTGGCCTTGAAGTGCTTCAGGTCGGTCAATGCATCGGAGGCCTGCGGATGGGTTTCCGGGTAGGCGCCGACCTCGATGCGGAAGGCGTCGCCGTGCTCGGCGCGGATGAAGGCGATCAGTTCGGCGGCATAGCGCATGTCGCCGGGGAAACCCATGCCGGAGGGCAGGTCGCCGCGCAACGCGACCAGGCGGTCGCAGCCGATGGCGCGGTACAGCTTGAGCAGTTCGCGGATTTCCTGGCAGGTGCCGCCAACGCAGGACAGGTGGGGGGCTGCTTCGAAGCCATGGTGCTGGTTGAGGTGGCGCACGGTTTCGGAGGTGTAGCTCAGGGTCGATCCACCGGCGCCGAAGGTGCATGACACGTATTCGGGCCCGTAGTCCTTCAGCTTGTCCGCGGCGCGGTCGAGCTGGCTGCGCTGTTCGTCGGTCTTGGGTGGATAGAACTCGAAGCTGATGGCGGTCATGGCGCGGGCGGCGGCGGCAGGTGCGGGTAAGTATATCGCTTCATCAAGATGGATGTGTACGTGCGATGTGATGGGCACCGTCCCCCGCCGGCGACCGTTCGCCCGGGTGTCCGGCCGTTGCTCCGGATTCGCAACAGGGGCGCTGTGGCTGGCGGCACGCTGAGCCCAACCCGGCAACACCCACCCGATGAAGGAGCAGACGATGAAGATCTTCCTGGCACTCTGGTACGCGATGAAGGCGCTGGCACGGCTGGCGATGATCGGCATGGCGATGGCCGTGCTGGGTTCCGGATCGGCGCATGCGGCCCCAACCCGCGGCCCGGCCCCCGGCAAGGTGCAGGTCGAGGTGGTCGGCAAGGGCCGCCCGCTGTTGATGATCCCCGGCCTGAACAGCAGCGCCGAGGTCTGGCGCGAGACCTGCCTGGCCTTGAAGGATGTGCAATGCCATCTGGTGCAGCTGCCGGGATTTGCCGGCGCCGCACCGGCCGATCCGCGCCCGGCCGGGTTCCTGCCGGCGATGCGCGCGCAGCTGCTGGCCTACCTGCATGACCAGCATCTGGGGCCGGTAGTGGTGGTTGGCCACAGTCTCGGCGGCCTGCTGGGCCTGCAGATGGCGCAGGCCGAGCCGAAGGCGGTCAGCGCGCTGGTGGTGGTGGACGCGCTGCCGTTCCTGCCGGCGGCACGCGACCCGAATGCCACCGCGGACAGCGTGCGGCCGATGGCCGAGCAGCTGCGCAAGGGCATGCTCGCCGCCGACGCCGCGCAATGGCAGGCGCAGCTGAAGGCCGGCCTGCCGGGCATGACCCGTGACCCGCAGCGGCAGGCCGAACTGGGCCGCTGGGGCGAAAGCAGTGACCGCCAGACCACGGCCGATGCGATGCACGCGGTGATGACCACCGACCTGCGTGACAGCATCGCCTCGATCAGCGCGCCGACACTGGTGCTGGGCAGCTGGGCCGGCTACCAGCCGATGGGAGGCACCGAAGCGAGCACCCGGGCGGTGTTCCAGGCCCAGTACGCGACGCTGCACGATGTGCAGATCGCGATGAGCGCGCAGGGTTTCCACTTCCTGATGTGGGATGATCCGAGCTGGCTGCGCGGGCAGGTGCAGGCCTTCCTCGACCGTCACCCCTGAGTTTCAACACGCCTCGGAATGGACATGCCGGACTCCTCTTCGTCGGTACGCTTCTGGCTGCTCAATGCGCTGGTGTGGGCACTCTACGCGGTCGCCGGCCTCGGGCTGCGGCATGCCTATCTGGCCGACGCCGGAAGCGCGGGCGTGCTGATCACGGTCGGCCTGGCGGTCAGCCTGTTCGGCTGCAGCGGTGGCATTCGTGCGCTGGCCCTGCGCGCCGGCTGGTGGTCGCGCGGTACGGCCGGGCTGTTGTTGCGGCTGGCCGTGTCGGTGGCGCTCGGCGCGGCGCTGGCGCAGGCACTGGTGAACATGGCCTTGCACACGGCACTGGCTCTGGGATGGGTGGATGCCGGCCGCCAGGTGGCCGACTTCAGCCCCAAGGCACTGCTGCTCTACTGGTACACCACGGCGGTGATGCTGGCGCTGTGGACCGCGCTCTGGGCAGGCCTGCACAGCCTGCGCCGGATACGGGGTGCGGAGCTGGCCCGGCTGCGCGCGGAAGCCGAACGCAGCGCGCTGGAGCGCGATGCACTGCGCGCGCGGCTCAATCCGCATTTCATGTTCAATGCGCTGAACAACCTGCGTGCGTTGATCCTGGAAGATCCCGAGCGCGCGCGCGACATGGTCACCCGCCTGTCGCGCACCCTGCGCCAGGCGCTGGCACACAACCGCAGCGAGCAGGTCACGCTGGCCGAGGAACTGGCGGTGGTCGATGACTACCTGGCCATCGAGGCGATCCACTTCGAACAGCGCCTGCAGGTGCGGCAGCAGATTGATGCCGATGCCACGCAGGCACAGTTGCCGGCGATGGCGCTGCAGCTGCTGGTGGAAAACGCGATCAAGCACGGCATCGCCAGCCGCCCCGGCGGTGGCGAAGTGCAGATCCGTGCCACGTTGGACAACGATGTGCTGCGCCTGCAGGTGGACAATCCATTGGGCAGCGCGATCGAACCCACTCACGGGCATGGTGTCGGCCTGGCCTATCTGCGTGCGCAGCTCGGTACGCAAGGTCGTTTCACCCTGCAGCCGGTCGGCGAGCGCATGCAGGCCCTGCTGGAGATTCCGCAATGAGTGGCGTGCTGCGTGTGTTGATCGTTGATGATGCACGGCTGGCGCGGCAGGAGCTGCGCACGCTGTTGTCGGCGTTGCCCTGGGTGCAGTGCGTGGGCGAGGCCGACGATGTGCCCGCTGCGCGCGAGGCGATTGCAACGCTGGCACCAGACCTGGTGCTGTTGGATGTGCAGATGCCCTCCGGCAGTGGCTTCGACGTGCTGGAGGGGCTGGAATCCGTGCCGGCGGTGGTGTTCGTCACGGCCTTCGACGGCTATGCGGTACGTGCCTTCCAGGCCAATGCGCTGGACTATCTGGTCAAGCCGGTGGAGGCGCCGCGGCTGTTGGAAGCGCTGCAGCGGGCGCGCCAGCGCGAGGTGGAGACGACTGAAGCGCCCGCGCTGCGTGGCACGCTGGGCGCGCATGACCAGGTGTTCGTGCGCGAGGGCGAGCGCTGCTGGTTCGTGGCGGTCTCCGAGATCCGGCGGCTGGTGGTGGACGGCAACTACACGCGGCTGTGGTTCCGCGACCAGAACGCGCTGCTGACCCGCAGCCTGAGCGCATTGGAAGCACGCCTGCCGCAGGAGCTGTTCTTCCGCGCCAACCGCAACACGCTGGTCAATCTGCGCCGTATCCGCGCGGTGACGCCGAGCATCGGCGATGGCTACGACCTGGCGCTGGACGACGGCAGCGAAGTGGAAGTATCTCGGCGGCAGGCACGCGAGCTGCGCGAGCGGATGGCGTTGTAGCCGCCGCTACAGTTCGGCACTGACCGGGCTGGTGGCGAAGCCCCACAGCAGGCGCGCCATCACCGCGGGCGATCGTGCCTGCGCACGGGCGTAGGCCAGCAGGGCATCCAGTCGCGGGCGGTCGTAGAGGTGGCCGGCCAGCAGCACGGCGTGCACACGGCGGGTGTTGGCGGTGTCGTGCAGCGGGTTGCCATCGAGCAGGACCAGGTCGGCGGCCTTGCCGACCTCGATGCTGCCGTGCGATGCCTGCAGCTCCAGATGACGCGCGGCCTGCAGCGTGGCGGCACGCAGTACGTCGGCCTGGCTCAGTCCCGCCCGTCGCAGCCACTGCAGTTCATCGTGGTAGCGGAAACCGCCCAGCCCGGTATCGGTGCCGACCAGCACGGTGACGCCCGCACGATGCGCGGCACCGGTCAGCGCCAGTCCATGCGCGAAGTAGGCTTTCAGCACGTCTTCGCCGCGCAGGCCTGGGTAGTGCTCCACCGTGGCCTGCAGATCGTCGCGCCACGCCCAGCGGGAGAGTGGATCCAGATAGGCCAGGCGCGGATCGTTGATGAAGGCCGGATCGCGTGCGCGCGCGTCTTCCTCGCGGGTGACGTGGGTCGGCACGAATGCTGCAGCGCTGGCCTGCATCAATCCGAACGCTTCGCTGCAGAGGGCCGGCTGGTAGCCGCTGACCATCCGTTCGGCCAGCGCGGTCGGGTCTTCGCCGTCGAGCGTGCCACCGCGCCACGCCGCCGCGTTGTCGAAGCAGTGGCGTACGAACAGATGGGCGTGCTCGAAGCTGCGCTGGCCGGCCTGCAATGCGCTTTCCAGTAGCACGGCCTTGGGCAGGTGGCCGACCAGCGGGCGACGCAGCTGCTGCGCCTCGGTGGCCAGCCGCTGGTAGGTATCGGCACGCAGCCGGTTGTAGACCTTCAACGCGTCGACACCACGCGCGCTGTACGTGCGGGCACGCTCAGCGGCGGCTTCCGGCGCGAGTAACGGATCTTCGAAGTAGAAGCTGGCGACCTGCACGAAACGCGGCGCAACCTGCTGCCCGGCGATGGCCTGTGTGGTCCAGTGGCGCTTGTCGGCCACGCAGGCGATCAGCGGATCGGTGGCCTGCGGGCAGTCCATCATGTCGCGGGTACCGGTGATGCCGTTGGCCAGCATCAGCGGGAACTGTAGTTGCGGCGACAACTGCAGTGCATGGGTGTGCATGTCCCAGAAGCCCGGCAGCAGCCAGCGGCCACCGGCGTCGAAGACCGGCAACGCTGCATCGGCAACGCTTTCGCCGATGGCGGTGATCGTGCCGTTGTGCAGCGTCACCGTGGTCGGTTCGCTGACCTGGCCGCGCACGACGTCTACCACACGGGCATTGACGATCAGGCGGCTGTTGCCAGGCTCGGGCAGCGGCGGTGCCGGCAGCGGCCAGAACAGGGCGGCGGCGAACAGCAACGGCGGCGCCAGCAGGAATGCGGCCAGCACCTTCAGCCAGCGACGACGGGGGGCGGAACGGGGCAATACGCGTGCTGCTTCCATGAGCCTGCGATCCTTGCGGTGGGTCCTGCGCAGGGTGCGGCAAACCTGCATCGGATGCCAGTGAGCATCGGCATCCGCCCCTGCCGCCTGCAGGGCGGTTACCCTGTGCGGCAGAACTCCTGATCACATCGCGCCATGTCCATCGTCCTCACCGAATTTGCCCGTCCCCGCCTGTTCCCGCGTGTGCCGCGCGGCAACACCATCCAGGATTGCACCGCCGAGCAGTTCGAGGCGCACCTCAATGCGCACGCACCGCTGAAGGTGCTCGACGGTTATGCGCCGTTCTGCAAGCTGTTTGTCTACGAGAACTGGACCAGCACGCGTTGCCTGACGGTGCCGGTGACCGAGGCCAACCGCCACCAGCTGCGCAGCGGCTACGAAGCGCGCAACCGTGATGAGCTGCCGGTGCTGGTGCGTTGGTTCGAAGGCGTGGAGTCGCCGCGCGCGAACTATCTGGTAGTGATCCTGTACAGCGCCGAGCAGCTGGCCAAGGAAGGTTCGCCGATCGAGGCCGACTGGGGCATCGTCGGCTGCATCTACACCGCCGAGCCGGAAGAGGTGCCGATGGCGCCGATCACCATGATGCGCAATGCGCTGGGCGTGGAGGAGGGCGGTTCCGGCGTGCCGCTGGACCGGGAGGCCTACCAGCGCTCGGTGGCGTTCTGGGAGAGCAACGCCAACTGGCGGCCGTAGCCGTCGCGGGTCAGATCCTCGAACCGCGGGGCGCTGACCCGATCACCCGCTGCCATGCGCCAGGTATGATCGGGCCAGACGAACGCACGGAGGGCGGGGCATGCGGAGCTGGGCAGGGATGATTCCAATGGTGCTGGCGGGCCTGCTGCCCGCCACAGCAGCTCTGGCGGAAGGACCGGCGGCGGAGACGGCGTGCTCGCCGTTGGCGGCCGTTCCCGCGCTGCGCGATGCGGGGGTGACCGCGTTGTCGATGCAGCCCAAGGATGCGCGTTGCGTGGTGGAGGTGACGGCCGCCAACGGCAAGGCGCTGCGTCGGCAGCAGCAGATGCTGGAGGTGCTCGCGCGGCATGCCTGCGCGACGCCTTCGGAAGTGAGCGTGGATGACGCACGTCTATCCCTGCAGTTGCGCCTGCCCAAGCATTGTGCGGCGCGCAGCAGCCGGGACCTGTTCGCGGGCGAGGGGATTGCGTGGAAGCCGGCGCGTGGTGTGTCGCCGCGTTATCCGCCGGAAGCCATGCAGCAGGGGCTGTCCGGGCGCAGCCTGCTGAAGGCCTTGATTGATGCGCACGGGGCGGTTGTCGCCGTGATCGTGGAGACATCCAGTGGCCATGCGCTGCTGGATGAAGCAGCGGTGGATGACCTGCGTGGCTGGCCTTTCGTCCGTGCCGAAGCGGAGAGCACCGTGCCGGAGTTGACCATCGCGCGTGTGCCGATGCGGTACGAGCTGGTGGAGTGACCGCCATCCACGCATGGCGTGGATCTACTGGGCTGCGTCGCTGTCAGATGGCTTTCCACTCCCACCAGGGGTAATGGTATTCGCGGTGGATCGCCTGCCAGTGCTGGCCGCACTGCACGCAGGCAACGGTGTGGCAGTCGCCCCATCCATCCTCGGCGTCCTGCACCGAGAGCAGCTGCATCTGCCCCTGTTCAAGCAGGCGGCGCGGATCGAAGAACGGGTAGCCGGGATTGAGCGCGCACAGGCAGCCCTGGCGTGCCTGCCAGTAGCGCAGCCGCTGCAGGGCCGCCTTCAGGTGCGCCTGGTTGCTGATCAGCATGCCGCCCAGTGCGATGCCCTGGCAGCATTTTTCAATCAGGTCCGTGTGCACCGCCAGCGCCTCCAGCGACGACGCGCTGAACAGCCGTGCGACCGTGCGTGCCGCGTCGGTGATGCGTGCACCGTCGCGTGACAGCAGGTCCTGCAGCAGTACATCGGCCTGTGGATCTTCAAGCCGGGGTGATGGTGCGGCGGACCACGGCCAGCGCATCAGCGTGCCTTGCCGATCGCCGCGTAGTGGCCGGCGGTCAGGCGCAGCAGGTCGCCGGGCGCCAGTTCCACTTCCAGGCCACGCCGCCCGGCGCTGACATGCAGCATGGGCAGCACTTCGGCGCTGGCATCCAGGAAGGTGCGCAGGCGCTTCTTCTGCCCGAGCGGGCTGATGCCACCGACCAGGTAGCCGGTCGCGCGCTGTGCGGAATCGGCGGCGGCCATCTCGCACCTCTTGCAGCCGGCCGCTTCGGCCAGCGCCTTCAGGTCCAGCTGGCCGGCCACGGGCACGATTGCTACCAGCAGTTCGTGGGTTTCAGTGCTGGCCAGCAGGGTCTTGAACACCTGGGCCGGGTCGAGGCCGAGCTTGTCGACGGCTTCGCCGCCATACGATTCGGCGTGGGCGTCGTGCACATAGCTGCGCACGGTGTGGGCGATCTTCTCGCGCTTGAGCAGGTTGATGGCCGGGGTCATGGAGGCATCGTAGCGCGGGGCGGAGGCGTTGCCTTGACCGAGGCTATTGCGGGTGGAGCATCCATGCATGGCGTGGCAGACTCGGGTCAACAGAACGCAGCACAGGGGAGTGGAGTGGCCTATCAGCGGATGATTGCGGCGGGTCTGCTTGCCGGAATGATGGTGGTCGCTGGTCCGGCCCTGGCCAGTGAGGACCGCTGTACACGCGGGCAGGCCGTGCGGGACTTGATCGATGCGGGCATGGTGTCGATGGCATCGCATCGAAAGGGCGACCAATGCCGTTTCACCGGGGTCGGGTCGGATATCCACGCAACGTGGCGGCAGGCGCTGTTCCTCGCCGCGCTGGCGGGCAACTGTCGCGGCATTGCCATGGAAGTGGATCCGAAGCAGGACACCCGCATGGGCATCCGCATACCCGAGCGCTGCCTGGTCGATACCGACCCGCCGGATGCGCCGCCGGTGGGATGGTGGCCGCTGTCATCGCCTGCCCCAAGGTATCCGCAGGAGGCGTACAAGCAGGGTCTGAAAGGCACGACCGTGGTGCTGGTGGTGATCAACCGCGAAGGCCGGGTCACCGGCAGGATCATCGCCGAGTCCAGTGGCCATCCCACGCTGGATGCGGCAGCCGTCGACGCGGCATCGGCCTGGACGTTTACCAGCAAGCGAGGCGACCCGCCCGACATCAGCCTGGCCAGGATTCCGGTCAACTTCGACTTCTGAGGGGCAAACGCAGAACGGGCGCCCGAAGGCGCCCGTTCCGTGTGTTGCATGCACCGGGTGCGCCGGCCGTGGGCCGGCACACCACAGGCATCAGTAGCGGTAGTGGTCCGGCTTGAACGGGCCTTCCACCGGCACGCCGATGTAGTCGGCCTGTTCCTGGCTCAGGGTGGTCAGCTTCACGCCGATCTTTTCCAGGTGCAGGCGCGCCACTTCCTCGTCCAGCTTCTTCGGCAGCAGGTAGACCTTCTTCTCGTAGCTGTCCTTGTTCGCCCACAGGTCGATCTGTGCCAGGGTCTGGTTGGCGAAGCTGTTGGACATCACGAAGCTCGGGTGGCCGGTGGCGCAACCCAGGTTCACCAGGCGGCCTTCGGCCAGCAGGAAGATCGCGTTGCCGTTCGGGAAGATGTACTTGTCCACCTGCGGCTTGATGTTGACGTGCTTGATGCCGGCGAACGACACCAGCGCATCGACCTGGATCTCGTTGTCGAAGTGGCCGATGTTGCAGACGATGGCCTGGTCCTTCATCGCGCTCAGGTGCTCGATGCGGATGATGTCCTTGTTGCCGGTGGTGGTGACGTACAGGTCGGCACGGCCCAGGGTCGATTCGATGGTGTTGACTTCATAGCCTTCCATCGCCGCCTGCAGGGCGCAGATCGGGTCGATCTCGGTGACGATCACGCGCGCGCCATAGGCACGCAGCGACGCGGCGCAGCCCTTGCCGACGTCGCCGTAGCCGCAGACCACGGCGACCTTGCCGGCCAGCATCACATCCATCGCGCGCTTCAGGCCATCGGCCAGCGACTCGCGGCAGCCGTACAGGTTGTCGAACTTGCTCTTGGTGACCGAGTCGTTGACGTTGATCGCCGGGATCAGCAGGGTGCCGGCCTGGGCCAGCTGGTACAGGCGATGCACGCCGGTGGTGGTCTCTTCGGAGACGCCCTTCCAGTCCTTGACCACGCGACCCCAGTAACCCGGGCGCTCCTTGGCCACGCGCTTGAGCAGGTTCTTGATGACCTGTTCTTCGTGCGAGGAGGACGCGGTGTTGACCCAGTCGCTGCCGTTTTCCAGCTCGTAGCCCTTGTGGATCAGCAGGGTCACGTCACCGCCGTCGTCGACCACCAGCTCCGGGCCGGTCAGGGTGCCGTCGGCCAGGGTGAAGGTCAGCGCGTCCAGGGTGCAGTCCCAGTACTCTTCCAGGGTTTCGCCCTTCCAGGCGAACACCGGGGTGCCGGTGGCGGCGATGGCGGCAGCGGCGTGGTCCTGGGTCGAGAAGATGTTGCACGAGGCCCAGCGCACGTCGGCGCCGATGTCCTTCAGGGTCTCGATCAGCACCGCGGTCTGGATGGTCATGTGCAGCGAGCCGGTCACGCGCACGCCCTTCAGCGGCAGCTCGGCCTGGTACTTGCGGCGGATCGACATCAGGCCCGGCATCTCGTGCTCGGCGATGTCCAGTTCCTTGCGGCCCCAGTCGGCCAGCGTGATGTCGCGGATCTTGTAATCACCTTCGGTGGAGAAGGTCTTGGCAACAGCGTTCATTCGTGTGCTCCGGTTGTGGGCGAGCGGGTGCTCGCATCTGGCCGGGCGCCGTTGTTGCATAGCCACCTTACCGAGCCTGGCCGGGCCTCGTGGGATCCGGTCGCAGCGCCCCTCGGCAGGGGAGAACCCCCATTATATCGCGGCCCCGTCATGACACAGGGATGACCCAACCATCGGCAGATGGGCAGGCATGCACGGCCTGTTAAGGTCGGTGTTTTCACGCATCACACAGGTGGAACGATGAGCATGCACACGCGCCGCGCACGGCGCTGGACCGGCCTGGTCCTGTCGATGGGACTGCTGGCAGTGGCCCCGCTGGCCTTCTCGGCCACCCCGCAGCCGGCTGCGGCGCAGGCGCAGGCGCAGGGCGTCACGGCGTACGAACTGCCCTCGGCCGCGCTGCAGGCGGTGGTCGACGCGCCGCGCGCGCCCTCGCTGTTCCTGTCGCCGCGCCGCGACGTGGCCGCACTGATGCAGATGCCTTCGCTGCCCTCGATCCAGGTGGTGGCGCAGCCGGAACTGAAGCTGGCCGGCCAGCGTATCAACCCGCGCACGTTCTCCGACAGCCGCTTCAGCTTTGGCCAGAAACTGTGGCTGATGAACGTGGCCGACGGCAAGGAACGGCCGATCAGCGGCCTGCCGGGCACGCTGTCGATCGCCAGTCTGATGTGGTCGCCGGACCAGAAGTGGCTGGCTTTCAACCAGGTGGACGCCGCCAGCGGCGCCAATGAACTGTGGCTGGTGGATGTGGCCGGCGGCAGCGCCCGCCGCCTGGTCGCCGGCCTGAACACGGTGATGGGCAGTGGCTACCAGTGGCTGCCGGACAGCCGTGGGCTGGTGGTGTTCACCCGCCCGGCCAACCTGGGCGCCGCCCCCGCCGCCGACGGCATCCCGACCGGCCCGGCCGTGCAGCAGACCAGCCAGGGCGGCGGCGTCGTCTCGATCCGTACCTACCAGGACCTGCTGAAGAACGAAGCCGACGCGCGCCAGTTCGACTACTACGCCACCACCCAGCCGGTGGAAGTCAGCCTCGACGGCAACACCCGCCCGATCGGCGCGGCCGGCATCTTCATGGGCTTCTCGGTTTCGCCGGATGGCCGCTACGTGCTGCGCCAGCCGGTGCAGCGCCCGTACTCGTACGTGGTGCCGGTGGACAGCTTCCCGCGCCGCATCGAAGTGATCGACCGTGCCAGCGGCAAGCTGGTGCACACCGTGGCGGTGCGCCCGCTGGTGGAAGGCCTGCCGACCGGCAACGATGCAGAGGTGACCGGCGTGCGTGACATCCGCTGGCGCGGTGATGCCGATGCCACCCTGGTGTGGGCGGAGGCGCAGGACGGCGGCGACCCGAACAGGGAGGCCAAGGTGCGCGATGCGGTGCTGATGCAGGCCGCACCGTTCGACAAACCGCCGGTGACCCTGGCCCAGCTCGGCAGCCGCCTGGCCGGCATCAGCTGGGGCCGTGGCGACCTGGCCCTGCTGACCGAATCGTGGTGGAAGACCCGCAAAACCAAGACCTGGCTGATCGCCCCGGACAACGCCGGTGCCGAGCCGCGCCTGCTGTGGGATCGCGACGCGCAGGACCGCTACGCCGATCCGGGCCGGCCGCTGATGTCCAGCGACGACCGCGGCCGCTCGCTGCTGCAGACCAGCACCGATGGCAGCAGCCTGTACCTGGCCGGTGCCGGTGCCTCGCCGGAAGGCGACCGCCCGTTCGTTGATCGCTTCGACATCGCCACGGGCAAGGCGACGCGCCTGTTCCACTCGCAGGCACCGAGCTATTCGTTGCCGGTTGCGCTGCTGGACGAACAGGGCAGTTCGCTGCTGCTGAGCCGTGAAAGCCCGGACGAGCCGGCCAACTTCTACGTGCAGTCGCTGGCCGATGCCAGCGCCGTGCCGCGCGCACTGACCCACTTTGCCCACCCGCTGCCGCAGCTGAAGGGCGTGCAGAAGGAGCAGATCCGCTACAAGCGCAAGGACGGCGTGGATCTGACCGCGACCCTGCTGCTGCCGCCGGGCTACGACCCGAAGCGTGACGGCCCGCGCCCGCTGCTGATGTGGGCCTACCCGGGTGAGTTCAAGAGCGCGGCCGCGGCCAGCCAGGTGACCGATTCGCCGTACCGTTTCAACGCGATCAGCTACTGGGGCCCGCAGGCGTTCCTGGCCAAGGGCTACGTGGTGCTGGCCAGCCCGTCGATGCCGATCATCGGCGAGGGCGACAAGGAACCCAACGACACCTACATCGAACAGCTGGTGGCCAATGCGCAGGCCGCGGTGGATGAAGTGGTGCGGCGTGGCGTGACCGACCGCGATCACATCGCCATCGGTGGCCATTCCTACGGCGCGTTCATGACCGCCAACCTGCTGGCGCACACCCGCCTGTTCAAGGCCGGCATCGCGCGCAGCGGTGCCTACAACCGCACGCTGACGCCGTTCGGCTTCCAGGCCGAGGAGCGCAACTACTGGCAGGCGCAGGACGTGTACCAGAAGATGGCGCCGTTCAACTACGCCGACAGGATCAAGGATCCGATCCTCTTCATCCACGGCGTGGACGACAACAACTCCGGCACGTTCCCGATCCAGAGCGAGCGCATGTTCGCCGCGGTGAAGGGCCTGGGTGGCAGCGCGCGGCTGGTGATGCTGCCGAACGAATCGCATGCCTACCGCGCACGCGAATCGATCATGACCATGCTGGCTGAAAGCGAGCGCTGGCTGGAGCAGACCATCGGCCCGGCCGAGCAGGGCAAGGCGAAGAAGAAGCGCTGACGCGCATGACGGCGGCCCCCGCAACGGGGGCCGCTGTGACGCGACGGGGTAGAGCCGACTGGGTAGAGTCGACTGTTAGTCGACTATCGCGCGCAGCGCGGGCTTTCGAAGACCTGACAGGAGAGCAGTCGACTAACAGTCGACTCTACCCAGTCGGTGTTTCCCGCACGGTGGTTCCAGCCGGTGTTTCCCCTCCGGTCACATCAGGCGATGCATGCAGATGAAACCATTTTTGCATCGCAGCACGATGCCCGTTCTGGTTTAGGCTTGGGGTCTGGATCCGTTGACCGAGGCCTGTGCGTCGCCGATGAACGAGTACCGCAGCAGCATCGAGTTCGCTTCTCCCGATCTTCCGCTTCGCGATGACGTGCGCCGGCTGGGTGCGCTGGTCGGCGACCTGCTGGTGGAACAGGTGTCCGCCGCTTTCCTCGACGATGTGGAAGACGTGCGCACCCGCGCCATTGCCCGCCGCGAGAACCAGGCGCCGCTGTCGGAGCTGGCCGATGGCCTGGCCGGGCGCACGCCGCAGCAGGCCGAGACCATGGTGCGGGCCTTCAGCACCTACTTCCAGGTGGTCAACATCGCCGAGCGCGTGCATCGCATCCGCCGTCGCCGCGATTACCAGCGCGCGGGTACTGCCGCGCCGCAGCCCGATGGCCTGCAGGATGCCCTGCAGCATCTGAAGGCACAGGGGGTGGGCCTGGACGAGCTGGCGCAGTGGCTGCCACGCATCGATATCGAACCGGTGTTCACCGCACACCCGACCGAAGCCGTGCGCCGCGCGCTGCTGGAGAAAGAGCAGCTGATGGTGGCCAGCCTGGTCGACAATCTCGACGGCCAGCGCACGCCGGGCGAAGCGGCGGCCGATGCCGCGCGCTTCCGCATGGCGCTGACCGCGTCGTGGCAGACCACCGATTCCTCGCCGGTGCGGCCCACTGTCGATGACGAGCGCGAGCACGTCGGCTTCTACCTGGTGCAGGTGCTGTACCGGGTCATCCCGGTGCTGTACGAATCGCTGCAGCAGGCGCTGCGTGATACCTACGGCGAAGAACTGCCGCTGCCGCGCCTGCTGCGCTTCGGCACCTGGGTGGGCGGCGACATGGATGGCAATCCGAACGTGGATGCCAGCACCATCCGCAACACGCTGGATGCGCAGCGCCAGGCGGTACTGGGGCGCTACCAGAAGGAACTGTTGCAGCTGGCCAGCCTGCTCAGCCAGTCCACCGAGCGGGTGGGGGTCAGCGATGCATTGCATGCACGCGTGGCGCACTACCAGCAGCTGCTGCCGCAGGTACAGTCACGGCCGCGCCATGCCGACATGCCGTACCGCCTGCTCAACGACCGCATGCGCGCGCGCCTGCAGGCAACGCTGGACGACGGCGAGGGCGCCTATGCCGGCCCCGACGAACTGATCGACGACCTGCAGCTGATCCTCGACAGCCTGCGCGCCAACCGCGGCGAGCATGCCGGTGGCTTTGCCGTGCAGCGCCTGCTGTGGCGGGTCAAGACCTTCGGCTTCCATCTGGCACGGCTGGACGTGCGCCAGGAGTCGAGCGTGCATGCGCGCGCGCTGGCGGCGGTGCTGGGCGGGGAAACTGCTTGGGACGGCCTGGACGCAGTGGGCCGCGCGCGCCTGCTGGCGCCGCATGCCAGTGGTGAAGCCGCGCTGCCGAAGAGTGACGACGAGGGCAACCAGCGCCTGGATGCGGTATTCGCCGCACTGGCCGATGCACGCGCGCGCCATGGCGGCGATGCGCTGGGCAGCTACATCATCTCGATGGCGCATGACCGCAGTGACGTACTGGCGGTGCTCGCATTGGCACGCCGTGGCGGCCTGGTGGAAGAGGGCGGTTCGGTGCCGCTGGACATCGCCCCCCTGTTCGAGACCGTGGATGACCTCAAGCGCGGCACCGCGACCCTGCGCGACCTGCTGGCCGACCCGATCTATCGCGCACACCTGCAAGCACGCGACGACGTGCAGATGGTGATGCTGGGCTATTCGGACAGCAGCAAGGACGGTGGCATCGCCGCCTCGCGCTGGGGCCTGCAACGTGCGCAGGTGGAACTGCTGGAGGTGGCGTCCGAGGCCGGCATCCGCCTGACCTTCTTCCATGGGCGTGGTGGCTCGATCAGCCGCGGTGGCGGCAAAACCACGCACGCGGTGGATGCCTCGCCGCGTGGCAGCATCGATGGTCGCCTGCGGGTGACCGAGCAGGGCGAGGTGATCCACCGCAAGTACGGCATCCGTGCGCTGGCCCTGCGTTCGCTGGAACAGGCCACCGGCGCGGTATTGCGTGCCAGCCTGCGGCCACGCGCACCTGAGCCGCGCGAGGACGACTGGCGGCCGGTGATGGACGCGGTATCTGCAGCCAGCAGCGGGGTGTATCGCGCCTTCGTCGGCCAATCCGGCTTCATGGACTACTTCCGCACCGCCACGCCGATCGATGTGATCGAGCGCATGACGCTGGGCTCGCGGCCATCGCGCCGGTTGGGCCAGGACGCCGCGCTGGGCAACCTGCGTGCGATTCCGTGGGTGTTCGCCTGGAGCCAGGCGCGTGCGGTCATTCCTGGCTGGTACGGCGTGGGTAGCGGCCTGCAGGCCGCGGTCGATGCCGGCCACGAGCAGACCCTGCGCGCGATGGCTCGCGACTGGCCGTTCTTCCGCACCTTCCTGGATGACATCGCGATGGTGCTGTCCAAGGGCGATATCACCATCGCCGAGCAGTTCTCGAAGCTGTCCGGTGAGCTGCACGGCCGTTTCTTCCCGCAGGTGCAACGCGAACTGGAACTCACCCGGCACTGGCTGCTGGCGTTGATGGACCAGCGGACGTTGCTCGACCACGATGCGCGGTTGGCGCTGTCGATCCGCCTGCGCAATCCCTACGTCGATCCGATCAGCGTGCTGCAGGTGGACCTGCTGCAGCGCTGGCGGGCCAGCGGGCGTGAGGATGACGACCTGCTGCGCGCGCTGGTGGCGTGCGTGAACGGTGTTTCGCAGGGTGTGCAGAACACGGGGTGATCCACTTTCCTGGGGAGAGGAATCCCCGTCTGCCCTTCATCGCTTGCCCTGCGGTCTACGATTGGGCAGCATGCGGGCTCTACTCCGGGGTAGTTCAGTGGTAGAACACCTGGCTCTTAACCGGGTGGGCGCTGGTTCGATTCCAGCCCCCGGACCACACGGATTCCAGCAGCGATGGCCAAGGACGACGAACGCGATGCTCCGCCTACGATAGGGAGCGGCTACATTGGCGCCCAGATGACGCGGGCTTTGCGCGCGTTGCAGGAGGCTGCCAATCGAGAGCAGCGCCAGTCCGCACAGGCACGTGTCGATCGCTGGAGCCGGCTGCTCGACGGCAAGGCGCTTGACCTGCTGCAGCACGGCTCACGAACGCCCATCGAGGGGGCGCCCGCATGGGCAACGCCGGAAGTGGTTACCGGCGGCTTCGCCACCGGTGCGCTGTTGGCCGGTGGGCCCCTGCTGGATTGGGAAAGGCACCTTGCGGCCCAGGTGCTGGACACGGGCACCGGCAATGAGCGGCAGCGCCTGAACGCATGGTGCCTGGGCGATGAGGGCATGGCCTGGCTGCACGCGCGGTTGCAGCAGGGCGACTATCGCGTCGGCGTACCGGAAGAGTCGGCGCTGCTCACCGTGGCCTGGCTCCTGCAGCAGGGGGCGCATGCGCAGGTGGAAGCTATTCTGGCCGCCATCGTCGGCTGGTTCCCGAGCCTTCGCTTCTATCCGGAGCCGGTACCGTTGGCGGCCGGGACTGAAAAGCTGCCGGCCGGGGGAGACTTCACCCTCTTCGTGGAGACCGCCGGCGCCGTCGTTGCGCAGTTGCAGCGGCGTACGAGTTCGGCACGGGTGAAGACGCAGCATCACGTGCTGATGCAATGGCGCCCGTTGTACGCGACCGCTGTCGGGTTGCTCCTGCAGACCTGGCGCGATGGCCAGCCCTGCATGCAGTTCCCGCAGGACTGGTTGCCGGATGCGAAGCAGGCCGTGGCCACGTTCCGCACGTTGCGCAGGCAATCACCCGCGCGCAAGGCGAGCCGGCATCGTGATGTTGAACTGCTGGAGTACCTGGCGTTGTGCGTAGATGGTGTGGTGCTGACGCCACACCAGAGGTCACGCGTGGGCCAGATCGTGAACGATCACGCAGGCAAGCATGGTGTGCCTGACTCGGACACCTACGCGGCACGCATGCGCTTCGAGCAGGAGAGTGTTGCTGCACCTCCGCATGCTGCGCTCGCACGCATCGCCGCCAATCGTCTGCGCCTGTTCCCTGCCGATGCCGGTGTCGTGGATGTTGCTTCCCTGCAGCGGGACGTGCAGCCGGATGAAGCGACTTCCCTGGTTGCGGCGGGTAGCGTTCTGCCCCGCACGCTGCGACAGCATGTGGCCCGGTGCCAGCAGGGCACCGTTGAACAGCTTATCGAAGCCGGCCTGGTTCCTTCGCTCGAGTCGCTCGCGCTGCTGCTTCCGCAGCTGGGTGCGCGGGTTGCCGAGCGCGGCTTCACCGATCCGGCGCATGGTCGTCTCTATGCCGCCTGCCGGACCGCTTTCGATGCACGTCGTTCACTGTTGCTGTTGAACCTGCAGTCGCAGGTGCGCATGGCGGAGTTGCCATGGGCTGCTGGACTGGAAAGCGAACGGCAGCGCGGGACGCCTGCCGCCCAGCGGATGCTGGGCGACGTCGTGGCGCTTGCCTTGCGCCACTACCCGGAAACCCCCTTGCCAAACCCCCTGCTGCGGCAGCTGCGGAGCCTGGCGGACAGTGCTGGTGCTGATCTGCCCCTGGTGGAAGAGCTGGCCGCAGATATCTTCATGGGCGCGTTCGCCCCCGGGTTCGCGACAGCGGCACGGCATGCCGGACGGTTCACCGCAGGCAGTCTGTACGCCCGTTACTACGGTATCGACAGCATGATGCTCGAGCGGCTTGGCGAACCGAGGCCCCGAACGGGCCGACGGTCGCAGCATCGGGTAGACGATCTGGCGGGCCTGTGCCTGGCTCGGGCAGACCTTGCGCCGGGCCAGGCAGGGCCCGCTGCGAATGGTGCAGTGATCGAACAGGTGCAGATCCTGACCACCCACAACCTGGCGGTCCTATTCGACCGTTTCCAGCTCGACGCGGTGCTGGCCGAGGAACTGCCGGACATGATCCAGCGTGGTTTTTCTGCGGTCTGTACCGACCTGCAGCAGGTTGCTCCGCATTGGCATGCATGGCTGACGGCCCGCAAGCGTGGTGCCTATGCGTGGCGGCAGATGGTGTTCTTCCTCTCGCGCCTCGATGACGCTGGCCTGGCGCAATCCATGGCGACGCTGAGGTCACTGTTCGCCGCACAACCCTCCGGTTTCCAGCGGCGTTTCGCGCCCGCGATGGACGGCCTGGTGGTGGCGTCCCAGGGCGGGCAGCCGGCGCAGGTACTGCTCGGCTGGAGTCCGCAGTCCTGGTTGCGGCCGGTGACAATGGAGCACTGAGTGGAACTCGTTCATTCCTGGCGCATTACAAAATACTGGCAGTACACGCCGGAGGGGTACCTGTCCTCCCATCCCTCTGAATGGACCGAATTCTGCGACGTGGGCAGGTTGGTAACCCTCGAGGATTACCAGATCGTGGAGAACGCCTATCTCGATGCCATCCGGCGATTCTGCGTGGCAGCTGGCGTGGATTCGCTGCGTATCCATTCACTTGAACGGCGTGAGTCACGCGACTACCACGAGGGCCAGCCGCTGGATCTGGACGGCATCGAGCGGGTGGCGCGCGATGCGCTGCGCAACGTCATCTGGTGCAAACTGGTGAGCGAGACCGCCGAAGTTCACTTCGGTTACGACTACTACATGTACCTGGTGTCGTCGGTGGATGCTGAGTCTGCGCTGTTGGAGGCCGATCCGCTGTTGAACATCCAGCGCTACCGTTCGCCCTATCTGCGGGAGGAAGAGGAGTAGCGGCGTGCAGTGACCACCGCTGCCACTCGATCACTCTTCAGGCGAAGGCGGGTTCGACGCCAGCAGTTCCAGATGGCGCTGTTCCATTTCCTGGCGCAGCTGGCGGCGGATCTGCGCGGCGGCCTGGCGGCGCTTCTCGTCCGATGTGGATGGCTGCAAGGTTGGCACCGGTGTAGGCCGGCCCTCTTCATCCACCGCCACCATGGTGAAGAAGCAGCTGTTGGCGTGGCGGACGCTGCGCTTGAGGATGTCTTCGGCCACCACCTTGATGCCGATCTCCATCGACGAGGTGCCGGTATGGTTCACCGAGGCCAGGAAGGTGACCAGCTCGCCCACCGCGATGGGCTGGCGGAACATCACCTGGTCCACCGACAGGGTGACCACGTAGCTGCCGGCGTAGCGGCTGGCGCAGGCGTAGGCGACCTGGTCGAGCAGGCGCAGGATCGCACCGCCGTGGACCTTGCCGGAGAAATTGGCCATCTCCGGCGACATCAGCACGGTCATGGACAGCTGGTGGGTTTTCAGTTCGGTCGACATGCGCCGGATTGTATCGGTTACCGGGTAGTGCCGGCCGCTGGCCGGCAACCACGCGATGGTTTCCAGAAGCCATGAAAAAGCCGGCCAGCGGCCGGCTCTACAGAAAGCAGAAGGGCCGCGTGAGCGGCCCTTCGTGTTTCTTACTTCAGCTTCGCATCGGCGCGCAGGGCGGCGGCGCGGTCGGTCTTCTCCCAGGAGAAGGCCGTGGCGTTGACGGTCTCGCCTTCGCCGTTGAGGTAGCTGAACTCCTTCGGCTTGCGGCCGAAGTGGCCGTAGGCGGCGGTCTGCTGGTACATCGGGTGCACCAGGTCCAGCATCTTGATGATGCCGTACGGGCGCAGGTCGAAGTGCTTGCGGATCAGCTTCTCGATCTTGTCGTCGCTGATCTTGCCGGTGCCGAAGGTGGTGACCGAAATCGAGGTCGGCTCAGCCACGCCGATGGCGTAGGAAACCTGCACTTCGCAACGGTCGGCCAGGCCGGCGGCAACCACGTTCTTGGCGACGTAGCGGGCCGCGTAGGCTGCCGAACGGTCGACCTTGGACGGGTCCTTGCCGGAGAACGCGCCACCACCGTGACGGGCCCAGCCGCCGTAGGTGTCGACGATGATCTTGCGGCCGGTCAGGCCGCAGTCGCCCACCGGGCCGCCGATCTCGAACTTGCCGGTCGGGTTGATGTGGAACTTGGTGCCCTTGTGCAGCCACTTGGCCGGCAGCACCGGCTTGATGATCTCTTCGCGGACGGCCTCGATGAGGTCCTTCTGCTTGATGCCCGGGGCGTGCTGGGTCGACAGCACCACGGCGTCGATGGCCGAGACCACGCCGTTTTCATAGCGCAGGGTGACCTGGCTCTTGGCGTCCGGGCGCAGCCACGACAGCGGCGAGTTGCGCTTCTTGCGGATCTTGGCCTGCTGCTCGACCAGGCGGTGCGACAGGTGGATCGCGGCCGGCATGTAGCTGTCGGTCTCGTTGGTGGCGTAGCCGAACATCAGGCCCTGGTCGCCCGCGCCCATTTCTTCCGGCTTCTTGCGGTCCACGCCCTGGGCGATGTGCGGCGACTGCTTGCCGATCAGGTTCAGCACGCCGCAGGTGGCGCCGTCGAAGCCGACCTCGGAGCTGTCGTAGCCGATGTCCGTGATGACCTTGCGGGTCAGCGCTTCCAGGTCGATCCAGGCGCTGGTGGTGATCTCACCGGCGACAATGGCAACACCGGTCTTGACCATGGTCTCGCAGGCCACGCGGGCGCGCTGGTCCTGGGTCAGGATCGCGTCCAGCACCGCATCGGAGATCTGGTCGGCAACCTTGTCCGGATGGCCTTCAGAGACCGACTCGGAGGTGAAGAGATAGCTGGACATCAGGCGGTATATCCCTTGATTCGGATGGAAAGATGGGCGCGCATGATACACGGGGTGCGCCGCCTGTGCATTGTGAACCTGTACCGGTTGGCGGTGGTTAAGGCCGTGTAGGCCCGCCAGGGGCCGTCCCCGCAGGATTGGGCCCCAGCCTCGGTGCCCAGTGTTCCACCAGCGTGACAACGGGCCGGTGGCCTGACGGCCCCGGCCGCGCCGCCTGCGACGCCCGGTCTGCGGTCATCGTTCTGCCCCGAAACCGCCACATGGCTGCCGCCTGCCGGGCGCAGGCTGTCGGCCAAACCGGCCGCCGGGCATGAATGGAACCGCCATGCAGGAACTCGAACAGCGCCTTCAGCAACGCTTCCCCGATTGGTTCCATGGCCGCCGTGGCCAGCTGGCGCGGCCGTTGCTGCGCAGCGTCGGCCGCTGGTCGCGGCTGGACCAGATCGAAGCCTTCCTGCAGCGCAGCGCAGGCCTGCGCGGATTCGGCTTCGTCGCCGCCGGCCTGGAATTCATCGACGGCCAGTACCAGGTGGACCCGGCCGCACTGGCGAAGATCCCGGCCACCGGCCGCCTGCTTATCGTCGCCAACCATCCCTCCGGTGCCCTGGACGCGCTGGCCCTGCTGGACGCGGTCGGCCGCATCCGCCGCGACGTGCGGATCGTGGCCAACGACCTGCTGGGCGCGATCGCGCCGCTGCAGGATCTGCTGCTGCCGGTGCGCATCCTCGGTGGCAAGGCGCAGCGTGGCAGCCTGCATGCGGTTGAAGAGGCGCTGGCCGCCGAGCAGTGCGTGATCGTGTTCCCGGCCGGCGAAGTCTCGCGGCTGTCGCTGCGCGGCATCCGCGATGGTCGCTGGCAGCGCGGTTTCGTGCGCTTCGCCCGCGCTGCGGGCGCGCCAGTGCTGCCGGTGCGGGTGGAGGCGCGCAACTCGGCGCTGTTCTACGGCGCTTCGACCCTGTTCAAGCCGGCTGGCACCGCGCTGCTGGCACGCGAGATGTTCACCCGCCGTGGCCGTCCGCTGCGGCTGAGCATCGGCGAGCCGATGCAGCTAGGCAAGGCGGGCGATCCCGGGGCGCAGCTGTTGGCGGTGCGTCGCGCGCTGTATGCGCTGGGCCGCAATGGCGAGACCGGCGGGGCGGTTGCCTGCGCCGGACCCGAGCCGCTGGCATCGCCGGTGCCGCCTTCGCAGGTGGCCGCCGGCATCGCCGCGGCGACCCAGCTGGGCCAGACCGCCGATGGCAAGCAGATCCTGCTGGCGACCTGCACCGCCGATTCGCCGTTGCTGCTGGAGCTGGGCCGTCTGCGTGAACTGACCTTCCGCCAGGTGGGCGAGGGCACCGGGCGCAGCCGCGACCTGGACGACTACGATCCGCAGTACGAGCACATCGTGATCTGGGACGCCACCGCGCAGCGCATTGCCGGCGCCTACCGGATCATGCGCGGTGCGCAGGCACTGGCCCGGCACGGCCTGTCCGGCCTCTACAGCGCGTCGCTGTTCCGCTACTCCGACGACGCCATCACCCACATCGCCGAGGGCCTGGAACTGGGGCGCAGCTTCGTGGTGCCCGACTACTGGGGCAGCCGCAGCCTGGACTACCTGTGGCAGGGCATCGGTGCCTACCTGCAGTGCCGGCCGGGCATCCGCTACCTGTTCGGCGCCGTGTCGATCAGCGCCGCGCTGCCGCGTGATGCGCGCGAGCAGCTGGTGGCGTACTACCAGCGCTATTACAGCGGTACCGCCGGCCTGGCCGAGTCCAACCGGCCGTTCCAGTACTTCGCCGCGCCGCCGAGCTTCGGTGAACTGGATGCAGGCGCTGCATTCGATGTGCTGAAGGCCAACCTGGCCGCACTCGGCACCGGCGTGCCGACGCTGTACCGGCAGTACACCGATCTGTGCGAACCCGGCGGTGCGCGCTTCCTTGCCTTCGGTGTCGACCCGGATTTCAGTGACTCGATCGACGGCCTGATCGAAGTGGACCTGTGTGCGATCCGGCCCAACAAGCGCAAACGCTACCTGCGCGACGCGGGGGCGGCGGCATGAGCGCGCCGGCGAACCTGTCGCCGCACCGGCGCGCAGTGTTCGTCTCCGACGTGCACCTGGGTTCACGTCATTGCCACGCCAGCGAGCTGGCGCGGTTCCTCTCGCAGCTGCGCTGCGAACGCCTGTACCTGGTCGGCGACATCATCGATCTGTGGTGGATGGCCCATCGCCGCGCCAACTGGCGGCAGTCGCACAGCGAAGTCATCCAGGCCCTGCATGCGCTGCGCCGGGCCGGCACCGAGATCATCTACATCCCAGGCAACCACGATGCATCGCTGCGCCAGGTGTGCGGGCTGATGCTGCCGGCGATGCAGGTGCGCCGACGCGCGATCCACGTGACCGCCGACGGCCGCCGGCTGCTGGTGGCGCATGGCGACGACTACGACGGCGTGACCCATTTCGGCGGGCTGCAGGAAAAGTTCGGCGACTGGCTGTACTACCGCATCCTGACCGGCAACCAGGCGCTGAACGCCGTGCGCCGCCGGCTGGGCATGCGCTACTGGTCGCTGTCGGAGTTCCTGAAGAAGCGCAGTGGTGCGGCCGAGCGCTATATCGAGCGCTTCGTGCAGGCCGGGCTGGATGACGTGCGGCGGCGTGGCCTGGATGGCATCGTCTGCGGGCATATCCATCGTGCCGCGCTGATTGAACGCGATGGCCTGGTCTACGCCAATGATGGCGACTGGGTGGAGAGCCTGACCGCGCTGGCCGAAGACCATGACGGCGCGCTGCGCCTGCTCGACCACAACGGCCAGACCCTGGTGGAGCTGCCGGGCGCGCGCCTGTCGCAGGCGGCCTGAACCTGCTCTTGTAGAGTCGAGCTTGCTCGACTGCTCTATCCGCAGTCGAGCAAGCTCGACTCTACAGGGGCGGAACAGTCGAGCAAGCTCGACTCTACAGGGGCGGAACAGTCGAGCAAGCTCGACTCTACAGGGGCGGAACAGTCGAGCAAGCTCGACTCTACAGGGGCGGAACAGTCGAGCAAGCTCGACTCTACAAACGCGCGGCCATCGCGCTAGCATCGGCCAATGGACTCCCTGACCCAGATCGTGCTCGGTGGCGCCGTCGCCGCTGCCATCGCACCGCCCGGCCATCGCCGCGCGGCCCTGCTGGCCGGTGCCGCGCTCGGCACCCTGCCCGACCTCGACGCCCTGTGGCTGGGCTTCACTGCGGCCGACCCGGTCGCCAACATGGTCGACCACCGCAGCTTCAGCCATTCGCTGCTGGTGCTGCCGTGGGTGGCGGCGCTGATCTGGTGGCTGTTCAAGCGCTTCGGCAACGGCCGGGTCGCGCAGTCACCGGTACGCTGGTTCTGGGCGATCCAGCTGGCGCTGGTCACCCATCCGCTGCTGGATGCGTTCACCGTCTACGGCACCCAGCTGTGGTGGCCGTTGCGGCCGCACCCGACGATGGGCTCCAGCGTCTTCATCATCGACCCGGCCTATACCGTGTGGCTGCTGCTGGGCTGCGTGCTGGCCTGGTTCGGCCGCGCGCGGCCGTGGGCGGGCAAGGCGCTGGGCGTGGCCCTGCTGGTCAGCAGCGGCTACCTGGGCTGGGGCCTGATGGCCAAGGCGCAGGTCGATCGTGCCGCCCAACAGAGCCTGGCCGCGATGGGCCTGGGCGATGCGCCGCGCTTCTCGGTGCCGATGCCGTTCAACACCCTGCTGTGGCGGGTGGTGGCAATGACGCCGAATGGCTACGTGGTCGGGGACCGCTCGCTGGTGGCCGACCAGGGCCCGATGCGGTTCGAGGGCCATCCGTCCAACGTGCAGGCCTTGCGCGAAGCATCTGCGATTCCAGCCGTGCAGCGGCTGCAGTGGTTCAACCGCGGTTTCATGCGTGCGCAGGTGGTGGAGGGCCGGTTGGTGCTGAGCGATCTGCGCATGGGCCTGGAGCCCGACTACACCTTCAACTTCGCGGTGGCCGAGCAGGTCGATGGGCAATGGCGGGCGATCAGGCCCGAGCAGTTGCGCATGGATTACAGCAGTCCTGCCGCGCGCGCTGACGTCGGTCGCCGGTTGGCCGCGATGTGGCAGCGGATCTGGCAGGAGCCGGCGACATCGCCGGGTGCGGTCGACCACGCCGCCGTGCATTGATCCGTAGATCCACGCCATGCGTGGATGGCGGTGCATCGGCGGCGGCAGCCACGCATGGCGTGGCTCTACTGCCTCAATTGGCAGTAGAACGTCGGCTCAATACACCGTCGCGCGGCCCTGCACGAACGAATAGAAGAACACCGCGTTCGGGTCGTTCTGCACCAGACGGAACTCGCGGCGCATGCCCTCCACGGTCTCCTCGTCCACCAGCCCGGCCTGCAGCAGCTGGTCGGCCGCCGACAGCAGCAGCTGCTCCCAGAACGCGATCATCGTCTTGCGTCGGGCCGGCTCACGGTTGTCCAGGTGGATGGTCTTGATCTCGGTATGCACGTCGCGGAAACCGCCGGCCAGCAGCAGGTTGCCCAGCTTGGCACCGACGAACGGGTCGCCGCCGTGGTCGTACTGGAAGTCATTGAAGGCCATCCAGTAGCGCCAGATGTGGGGCGAATACGGATCGAGCAGGAACGAGGCATTCATCACCTCGGTGATGTACACCGGGGAGCCCGGTGCCAGCACACGGCGCACTTCGCTCAGCACGCGCGCCGGTGACGGCACGTGTTCCAGTACCCAGCACAGGAACGCCGAATCGAAGGTGCGGGCGTCGAACGGCAGTTCGCCGGCATCGGCCTGCTGCAGGGTGTAGCGGTCGCTGCACCACGGCGTGCGCGCCAGATTCTCGCGTGCGGTGGCCAGCTGCGTTTCGCTCAGGTCCACGCCGGTCACGTGCAGCTCGGGGAAGCGGCGCAGCAGGATCTCGGTCTGCGCACCGACGCCGCTGCCCACTTCCAGCAGGCGACGCGCACCGCCGTAGTCGATCTGGCCGAAGATGCTCGATTCCAGCAGGCGCGCCTGGGTCATCAGGCGCTGCTGTTCGGTGCCGGAGAATCCGTGCAGGTAGGTCGGGGAAGAGATCGGCGGCGTCATGGTGTGCTCTTGTAGAGTCGAGCTTGCTCGACTGTTCGGGAAAGCCAGTCGAGCAAGCTCGACTCTACGGATCAAGGCAGGCGGGCAGGTTACGAGGCGGCTGGCGCAGTCAGGCGGCGGAAGGCATCGCCGGTTCCCCGGCGATCAGGCGATCGAAGTACTCGGTGGTCAGCGCGATCTGGCTCTGCGGGTCTTCGGCGCGGTTGACCACCGCGCGGAAGGCAGCATTCTCTGGCCGGTCCTTGGCATACCAGCCCAGGTGCTTGCGCGCGATGCGCACGCCCTGCGGTTCGCCATAGAACGCATGCAGCGCATGCAGGTGGCCGAGCAGGATGTCGCGCACCTCGGCCAGCGACGGCGGCGGCAGTTCCTCGCCGGTGGCCAGGTAATGCGCCACCTCGCGGAAGATCCACGGCCGGCCCTGCGCGGAGCGGCCGATCATCACCGCATCCACGCCGGTCTGCTTCAGCACCAAGGCGGCCTTCTGCGGCGAATCGATATCGCCGTTGGCGATCACCGGGATGCGCAGCGCGGCCTTGATCTCGCCGATGGTGCCGTACTCGGCCTGGCCGGTGTAATGCTGGTCGCGGGTGCGGCCATGCACGGCCAGCGCGGCGATGCCGCTGTCCTCGGCAATGCGCGCGATCAGCGGGCCATTGCGGTGGTCGCAGTCCCAGCCGGTGCGGATCTTCAGCGTGACCGGCACGTCCACCGCGTTGACCACCGCTTCGAGGATGCGCGCCACCAGCTGCTCGTCGCGCATCAGCGCCGAGCCGGCCCAGGCATTGCACACCTTCTTGGCCGGGCAACCCATGTTGATGTCGATGATCTGCGCGCCGTGGTCCACGTTGTAGCGCGCAGCCTCGGCCAGCTGCTGCGGCTCGGTGCCGGCGATCTGCACGCTGATCGGTGCCGGTTCGCCGTCATGGTCCATGCGGTGGATCGACTTGCGCGTGTTCCAGAAGCGCGGGTCGCTGATGGTCATTTCCGAGGCGGCCAGGCCCGCGCCCAGCCGTTTGCACAGCAGGCGGAAGGGCTTGTCGGTGACGCCGGCCATGGGCGCCAGCACGACGTTGGGGGCAATGGTGTACGGGCCGATCTGCATGCGCCCATTGTAGGGCGCGGGCGGCGGTACGGCCGTGTCGGGCGCGGTCCGGTTCAGGCCGATCGGCACCGACCTCATGCCGTACCGGCATCAGCAGATGCTTGACGGTTGCTTCCGCCGCCCCCAGGGGCGGGTGATCGTGGCCGGCTAACCCAGGCTCTGCCAGGCCTGCCGGGTACCCACGGCGAAGGCCAGCCCCAGACCCAGGCAGACCAGCGAGCTGATCGCCCAGAAGCGCGCGCCGTTGTAGCCGGGGCGGAACAGCGCCAGGCCGAAGCCCATCGCCGCGCGCAGCAGCAACACTGCAGCGATGGCGGGCAGCACCCAGCGGCTGGCCGGCAGTGGCGAGTGCCAGCCGGCGCCGGCCAGGGCATACAGGGTCCAGCCCACCAGCACGGCGGTGATGCCGGCAGTCATCAGCGGCGGCCACCAATGCCCGGCCTGCGCCAGCCGGACCATGCGTGGGCCAGCACCGAAGCATCTGTACCAGGGAGCGCCGAAGGCGATGCAGCCGATATGCAACAGGGCCGCAATGGCACTACCGGCGGCGGCAGCCAGCAACCAGGGGAATCCGTCCATGTCCTGCCCGAGCAAGGAAGCTGCGCGGATGGTGGGCGAGGGGCGCTGCATGGGCAATGCGACAGGTGGCCGCAGCCGGGTCACCGTGCGGGATCGATCCGCAGGCCGGCGCCGAGCCGGTCCAGTGCCACGTCCACGCGCGGCAGCCGCTGCCGGCCCTGCGGCCACAGCAGGCGCAACGGCAGGCCGGGGCAGTCCAGCGCCGGCAGGATCGACACCAGGCTGCCGCGTGCCAATGCGTCGTCGACCAGCCAGGAGGCCAACTGGGCGATACCGAAGCCGGCCTCGACCGCTGCCAGCTGCGCCTCGGCGCTGCCGACCACCAACCGTGCGCGGGCCTGCAGCGGAGCGCTGCGCTTGCCGGCATCGGCGACCTGCCACGGGCCGACGCTGCCGTCGGCTCGGCCGAACAGCACGCCATCATGGTCGGCCAGCTCGGCAGCGGATGCCGGCAGCCCCTGTCGCTGCAGGTAGGCCGGGGACGCACAGAAGCGCAGTCGTTCATGGCCGAGCAGGCGGCTGCCCAGCGTGGCCGGCAGTGGCTCCGGTCCACCGATGCGTACCGCCAGATCGATACCATCCTCGGCCAGGTCGATGAAGCGGTCACTGAAGGTCACCTGCGGCCGCAGGTGCGGAAATTCGTCGGCCAACTGCAGCAGCAGCGGCCAGACCTTCAGGCGGCCGAAGGTGGCCGGTGCATCCACGCGCAGGCGGCCCACCGGCGCATCGGCGTGCGCGGCCAGCACCGATTCGGCATCGGCCAGCTCACCCAGCACCCGCACGCAGGTGCGATGGAAACCTTCGCCGGCCTCGGTCAGGCGCAAGCGTCGGGTGCTGCGTTCAAACAACCGCGCGCCCAGTCGCGCCTCCAGCCGCGCGATGGTCTTGCCCACCGCCGAGCTGGTCAGGTGCAGGCGCTCGGCGGCAGCGGTGAAACTGCCGGCCTCGGCGGTGGCGACGAAGGCCTCGATGCCGCGCAGGCGCTCGGTGGGAAGCATTGGGAAATTCTGTCCGGAATGGGTGGAAAACATAGCAGTAATAGGAACCCGGGGAGGAAATAGGCTGGCGGCCCCTGTTCCTGCACCCACTTACATGGCCTCCCTCGATTCCCCCATGCCCGCTGCACACGGCAACGTCCGCGCAGGCCTGTCGGTCGTTCTGCTGGCGGTGTCCGCCTTCGTCATCGTCACCACCGAGTTCCTGATCGTCGGCCTGCTGCCGGCCCTGGCGCGCGACCTCGGCCTGGGCATCGCCCGAGCCGGTTACCTGGTCACCCTGTTTGCGTTCACCGTGATGCTGGCCGGGCCACCCCTGACCGCGCTGCTCTCACACGTCGACCGGCGCCGCTTGTTCGTGGCCATCCTGCTGCTGTTCGCCGGCTCCAATGCGCTGGCCGCGATGGCCACGCAGCCGTGGCTGCTGGCGCTGGCACGGGTGCTGCCGGCACTGGCGCTGCCGGTGTTCTGGGGCACCGCCAGTGAAACCGCCGCGCAACTGGCACCTGCGGGGCAGGGCGGGCGCGCAGTGGCGCGGGTGTATCTGGGCATCACCGCCGCAATGCTGTTCGGTATCCCGCTGGGGACGCTGGCCGCCGACGCCATCGGCTGGCGCGGCAGCTTCTGGTTGCTGGCCGCTTTGTCGCTGTTGATGTCGGTGGCATTGGCGCTGTGGATGCCGGACACCGAGGCCGGACCGCGTCGCGCGCTGCGCGAGCAGGCACGCGTGCTGCGCCAGCCCTGGCTGCTCGGCAACGTGCTGCTGTCGGTGCTGGTGTTCACCGCGATGTTCGCCGCCTATACCTATCTGGCCGATGTACTCGAACGCCTGTTGCAGGTTCCCGCCGCGCAGGTGGGCTGGTGGCTGATGGGCTTCGGCGCGGTCGGCTTGCTCGGCAATGCACTGGGCGGGCGTTGGGTGGATCGTGCACCACTGGGCGCGACGCTGGTGTTCTGCGCAGTGCTGGCGCTGGGCGTGCTGGGCAGCATTGGACTGACCTTACACGGCGCGTGGGCGTTGATCGCACTGGCGCTGTGGGGCGTGGCGCATACCGCGCTGTTCCCGCTGTGCCAGGTACGGGTGATGCGTGCGGCGCCGCAGGCCCAGGCGCTGGCCGGCACCTTGAACGTGTCGGCGGCCAATGCCGGTATCGGGCTGGGCGCGCTGCTCGGTAGCGGTGCCATCGAGCGCTGGGGCCTGGGCTCGCTGGGCATGGTGGCTGCCGGCGTGGCGCTGCTGGCGATAGCAGCGGGGCGGCTGTTGCGGCGTGCGGAGGAACCATGAAAAAGCCCGGGCATCCGCATGCCCGGGCTCGTTCATCCACACAGGGCGTGGATCTACTTCACTTCTGCGTCGGCCGGGGTGAAGCGTGGCATCGCCGCAGCGGCGCCTTCCTTCTCGGTCGAACGGCCAGCGAACTGGTTGGCGAAGCGCACATGGCGCGCGAACGGGGCATCGGCCACCTGCGCCAGCGACGCGGCCAGCGCACCGTTGAAGGCATCGCCGGCACCGGTGGTGTCGATCGCCTGCACCTGTTCGGCACCCACGCGGTAGTACGGCTGGGTATCGCCGCGCAGGTTTTCTTCGGCATGCGAGACGAATACGCCCACCGAGCCCAGGGTCACCACCACCGTACCGTTGCCGACCAGCTTGCGGCACAGCGCGTGCAGGCTGGCACCGTCCAGCGCGGCAACGTCGTTGGCGTCCACGCGCTCACCGACGTGGCGGCCGAGCAGGGCGGCGAACTCGGTCTCGTTCGGGGTGATCACATCGGCCAGCTTGAGCAGGCCGATGGTCGAGGGGGCATCGGCCGGCGCGGTGTTGAGCACGGTGGTGACACCGGCCTCGCGCGCGGTGGCCAGCGCCGCTTCGATGGTCGGCACCGGCGATTCCAGCTGCACCAGCACCACCTTGGCGCCGGTCAGCAGCGCCTGCTGCTGGTGCAGGAAGTCGGTGCTGAGCGCGGCATTGGCGCCCGGGCCGATCACGATGGTGTTGCGGCCGCGGGCGTCGACGTAGATGCCCGCGGTGCCGGTCGGCTCGCTGCTGGCTTCGGCGATCAGCCCGAAGCCATCGTGCGCGGCCAGTTCGCGTGCCGTGGCGCCACCGGCGTCATCGCCCAGCGCGCACACGAAGTGCGTGTCGGCGCCGGCGCGGCAGGCCGCCACGGCCTGGTTGAAGCCCTTGCCACCGGGGCCGGTGCTGTAGCGGCCGGCAATGGTCGCACCCGGTGCCGGCAGCGACTCGCACCGCCACACGTGATCGACATTGAAGGAACCGACGACAACGACACTGCTGCTCATAGGGAATCTTTTCTCAACCAAGGGTTCAACTGAAGTGCGTCAGCACGCCGGCGATGGTCGCCGTCATGAAGGTGGCAATGGTACCGCCCAGCACCGCGCGCAGGCCGAACTTGGCCAGGTCGTGGCGACGTTCCGGGGCCAGGCCACCGATGCCGCCGATCTGGATCGCGATCGAGCTGAAGTTGGCGAAGCCGCACAGCGCGTAGGTGGCGATCAGGCGGCCCTCGTCGGACAGGCTCACGCCGGCCACCTGGCCGTTCACGATCTGCGACAGCTCGGTGTAGGCGACGAATTCGTTGATCACGACCTTCTGGCCGATCAGCGAACCGACGGTGGTGGCATCGGCCCACGGCGTGCCGATCACCCAGGCGATCGGGGCCAGCACGTAACCGAAGATGGTCGACAGGTTGGTCGGCTTGCCGATCGCGGCCGCCAGGCCGGTCACATCGCCGAGCCAGGTCAGCGGGGCGTTCAGCAGTGCGATCAGGGCGATGAAGGCCAGCAGCATCGCGCCGATGTTCAGCGCCAGCTTCAGGCCGTCACCGGCGCCGGCCGCGGCCGCATCGATGATGTTGCTGGAGGTCTTCTCCACTTCCATCTTCACCGTGCCGCGGGTCAGCGGGGTGCCGGTTTCCGGAATCAGCAGCTTGGCCACGACCAGGGTGGCCGGCGCGGCCATGATGCTGGCCGCCAGCAGGTGCTTGGCGTAGAACGCCTGCTGCACCGGGTCGCCGCCGCCGAGCATGCCCACGTAGGCCGCCAGCACGCCGCCGGCGATGTGGGCCATGCCGCCGATCATCATGGTCAGCAGCTCGGACTGGGTCATCTTGGCGATGTACGGGCGCACGGTCAGCGGCGCCTCGGTCTGGCCGATGAAGACGCTGGCGCAGACGCTGGTGGTTTCCGCACCGGACACGCGCATCACCTTGGTGATTGCCCATGCCATCACGCGCACGATCGCCTGCATGATGTTCAGGTGGTACATCACGCCCATCAGCGCCGAGAAGAAGATGATGGTCGGCAGCACCTGGAAGGCGAAGATGAAGCCGTAGTTCTTGGTGTCCATCAACGAGCCGAAGATGAAACCCGAGCCTTCGTTGACGAAGCTCAGCACCTTGACGAAGCCGTGGCCCAGCGCATCGAACACGTCGCGCCCGCCCGGCACCAGGATCACCAGCGCCGCGAAGGCGATCTGCAGGGTGATACCGGTGGCAACCAGCTTCCAGTCAACCGCGCGCTTGTTGTTGGAAAACAACCAGGTGATGCCGATCAGCACCGCCAACCCGAACAGGCCGAAGCCGATCCTGCCCAAACCTTCGACCATGTGAGTGACTCCCCTGGGGCGTCGCGAAAAACGGGAAGCCTAGTGCAGGGCTGGGGCCGGGGCAAGGAAAAGCAACGTGCAGGCGTCCATCGGTACCGATCAGGCCAGCAACGGCAAGGGGTTGCGGCCGGCAGCGGCAGGTAGAATGAGGCTCGATCCCGGCCCGGATGCGGGCCCGCAGCAGGAGATTCGCATGCAATACCGTCGCCTGGGCTCCACCGGCCTGCCGATTTCCGCCCTGTCCTTCGGTGCCTGGGTGACCTTCGGGGACCAGATTCCGCGCGACGAGGCGCGCAACCTGGTGGCGGCCGCCTGGGACCACGGTGTCAACTTCTTCGACAACGCCGAGGGCTACGCCAACGGCCGCGCCGAACAGGTGATGGGTGACGTGATCAGCGACCTGCGCCTGCCGCGCGACGGTTTCTGCGTGTCCAGCAAGGTGTTCTTCGGCAGCGCCAAGGACCCGCGGCCGACCCAGCGCGGCCTGTCGCGCAAGCATGTGACCGATGCCTGCCATGCCGCGCTCAAGCGCCTGCGGGTGGAGTACCTGGACCTTTATTACTGCCACCGCCCGGATCCGGACGCCCCGATCGCCGAGACCGTGCACGCCATGGACACGCTGGTGCGGCAGGGCAAGATCCTCTACTGGGGCACCTCGGAGTGGTCGGCCGCGCAGATCCAGCAGGCGCTGGACATCGCCGAGGCGCACAACCTGCAGGGACCGTCGATGGAGCAGCCGCAGTACAACCTGCTGCACCGCGAGCGGGTAGAGCTGGAGTACGCACCGCTGTATGCGCGTGCCGGCCTGGGGACCACCATCTTCTCGCCGCTGGCCTCGGGCCTGTTGACCGGCAAGTACGACCAGGGCATCCCGGCCGATGCGCGGCTGGGCCGCCCGGGCATGGAGTGGTTGCAGGACATGGTGCTGGGGGCGGACGCCGAGGCCCGGCTGGGCCAGGTGCGCCGCTTCAGCGAGGTGGCGCGTGCGCTGGGCCAGTCCCCGGCCACCCTGGCCATTGCCTGGTGCCTGCGCAACCCGAACGTCTCCAGCGTGATCCTCGGCGCCAGCCGGGTCAGCCAGCTGCTGCAGAACCTGCAGGCGCTGGAGGTGCTGGAGCAGGTCGATGCCGCCGGCTGGGCCCAGGTCGAAGCCGTCTTCGCCTGACTGCCCTTTGTAGAGTCGAGCCATGCTCGACTCCGGCCCTGGGAGAGCAGTCGAGCAGGGCTCGACTCTACAAAAGCGCCACGCCATTTTGATTGATAGAAGCTATCGAATTTCCGGATTCGATCATTAATCTCATCAATCAAATTGAGAATGGTTGTTGATTGTCAACTGAGAATCATTATCATTTAACTCGTCCCTCGCACGAGTCCAGATGCTCATGAATGCTCAACCTGTACTGCTGCGCCCCGAAACGCTGACCCTCCGCGATCGTCCGGTCCGCGTCGTTCCGCCGGAAGAGGTCATCGACAGCGAAGCCCTGCTCAAGGGCCGTCGTGAAATCCTGATCCAGCACGGCGACCGCTTCTATCGCCTGCGGCACACCAGCAACGACAAGCTGATCCTGACCAAGTAACCGCGGCCTGGTCGCCCGCCTCCCTCCCTCCTGCCGGCAACGCCGACAGGGTGGGCGACCCGTCCGCGCCCGCTCTCTCCCCCTCGGTCTATCGCGCGCATCCTCCGGGTGTGCCGGTAACCGGGGGTTCCCTTGCCTGACCGAACGAAACCGATGACCCGCCATACCGCCCTTTGCCTTGCTGTCTGGATGGCCCTGCCGCTGTCCGCCCATGCTGCCGCCGCTGCCACCGCCGCGCCCGACGCGCGCGAATTTGATCGCGTGCAGGTCACCGCCACCCGCACCGAGCGTGCGGTGAGTGATGTGGCCGCCACGGTCGATGTGATCGACCGCGAGCAGATGGACCGGCACCTGGTGCAGGACATCAAGGACCTGCTGCGTTACGAGCCGGGCCTGTCGGTCAACCGCAGCGCGGCCCGCTTCGGCCTCGGCAGCATCCGCATCCGTGGCCTGGACGGCAACCGCGTGCGCGTGCAGACCGATGGCATCGCGATGCCGACCAGCTTCAACATTGGTTCGTTCTCCAATGCCAACCGCAACTTCACCGACCTGGACACGCTCAAGCGCGTGGAGATCGTGCGCGGTCCGGCCAGCTCGTTGTATGGCTCGGACGCGCTCGGCGGCGTGGTCGCGTTCGTCACCAAGGATCCGGCCGACTACCTGAAGGACGGCAAGGACAGCTACGTCGGCCTGAAGTTCGGCTATGACGGCGAGTGGAAGGGCCTGCTTGGCGGCGTCACCACCGCCTTCGGTGGCGAGCACTGGAGCGGCATGGTCAACATCAACCATCGCCAGGGCCAGGAAACCGTCAACAAGGGTGACGTGCGAAGCCTCGACAACACCCGCACTGCGCCCAACCCGCAGGACCGCGATGGTCGCAGCGGCCTGGCCAAGCTGGTCTACGCGCCGAGCGAGGACCAGCGTTTCCGCCTGACCGTGGAAGGCAACGAAGACAAGACCGAGACCAACGTGCTGTCGTCGATCGACCGCACCACCACCACCGGCATGAAGGCGCGCGACAAGCAGAACCGCACCCGCGTGTCGTTCGCCCATGAAATGGATGCGCTGGACAAGGGCTTTGCCGACAGCCTGCACTGGCAGGTGTACAGCCAGAACAGCGAGACCACCCAGGTCACCGACGAGGACCGCGCCAACCGCAGCCGTCGCCACCGCGAGTTCACTTTCGACCAGCGCGTGTACGGCCTGCAGGCGCAGTTCAACAAGGCCTTCAGCACCGGCAGCGTCGAACACGCGTTGACCTACGGCTTCGAGGGCGCACGTACCGAAATCCGCCAGAAGCGCGATGGTTTCCAGGTGCTGGCCAACGGCCAGACCAGCACCACCATCCTGCCGGATGCATTCCCGGTGCGCGATTTCCCGATCAGCAAGACCACCGAGCTGGGCCTTTACGCGCAGGATGAGATGCGCATGGCCGGCGGCAAGCTGTCGCTGGTGCCGGGCGTGCGCGTTGACCGCTACGAGCTGAAGCCGGAGGTGGACAACATCTTTGCCGAGGACAATCCCGGCGTGCCGGTGGCCAAGCTGACCAAGACCAGTGTCTCGCCGAAGCTGGGCATGGTCTATCGCTTCACCGACGAATGGTCGCTGTTCGCCGGCTACTCGCATGGCTTCCGTTCGCCGCCGTACAACGACGTCAACCTCGGCTTCACCAACTTCGCCTTCGGCTACACCGCCATTCCCAATCCGGACCTGAAGCCGGAAACCAGTGATGGCATGGAGCTGGGCCTGCGCTTCCTGTCGCCGGCCGCCTACGTCAGCGTCAGTGGCTACTACAACGAATACAAGGACTTCATCGAGTCGCAGTCGCTGGTCGGCACCAACGCACAGGGCCTGATGGTGTTCCAGTCGCGCAACATCGCCGACGCGCGCATCTACGGCGCCGAACTGAAGGCCGGTGTCGACTTCGGGCAGATCAGCCCGGCCCTGCAGGGCTGGGCGCTGCGCAGTGCGGTGGCCTGGTCGCGTGGCGACAACAAGACCGAAGACACGCCGCTGGATTCGGTCGACCCGCTGCGCGGCACCGTCGGCCTGATGTACGACACCGAGACCTGGGGTGTCGAGCTGGCTGGCACCTTCGTCAAGCGCAAGGACCGGCTGGCCAGCACCACGGCCTATCGCCCGGCGGGCTACGGCGTGACCGACCTGATGGCGCACTGGAACTTCGCGCCGGGCGCGACCTTCAATGTCGGCGTGTTCAACCTGGCCGACAAGCGCTACATCGATTGGTCCAACGTCGGTTCGACGCTGCTGCCGACCAGCCGTGTGCTGGACCGCTATACCAGCCCGGGCCGCACCTTCTCCGCCAGCCTTGCCGTTTCCTGGTGACCTCATGAGCCGAGCATTGTCCGCACGCAGGAACGACTCCATCGCCGCACCGAACGGTGCGGCCTGGCCGACCCCGGCACAGCTGGCCACGCTCGGCACCGTGTTGTGCCTGTACCACGCCGACGGCAACGAACTGGGCGGCTGGCGCCAGGCGGTGCGCGTGCATGCCTGCCAGGGCGTTGACAGCGAGGGCCTGCGCGAAAGCCTGTGCTTCCTCGATGGCCGCGGCCGCTGCGTGTGGCGGTTGTACCTGCTGCCGGACAGCGATTTCCTGGCCTGGGACCGGCTGGTGGCCGCGCTGCCGCCCGGCCCGCAGCACGACAGCGACGGCAGTGTCGGCGAGCGGCTGTGGCGACGCCTGGCCGGCCACCTCGGTGGCCAGCGCTGGCGGTTGTGCGCGCTGCGCCTGCATGCGGCCGACGATGGCCGTACCCTGGCCGCCAGCCTGTCGACCCTGTCCTCGCTGGGCGCCGCCACCGCGCGCCGCATCGCTCGCCTGGAAGGCGCCGAAGGCGAGCTGGCGATCGACGACTGCTGCTGCGCCGACGCCGCGCGGCGACCGGCCCCGCGGATACCCGGCGACCTGCCGCTGATCCGTCTTTGAACCTGATGGAACGCCTGTCGGCCACGGATGGCCTCTCAACAAACCAGCAACCCTGAAGGAAGACCCCGATGAAGTTCCAGACAGCCAGCGCCCTGCTGTTGCTCGCCGCCAGCGGCGTGGCCAGCGCGCAGCCCTCCGACATCGCCCGCGACCATGACAGCATCCTCGCCATGCAGGGCGAGTACACCGTGGATTTCGCTTTCGACGAGACCGTGCTGCTGAAGCCCGGTTACGAGCGCGCGCCGGCGATGCGCAGCGGCGGCAACGAAGTGGTCATCGTGGTGGAAGACACGCCGAAGCGCATCGTGCTGCAGCACCTGCTGCTGGACGAAAAGAGCGGCCACATCACCAAGCACTGGCGCCAGGACTGGGTGTACGAAGCGCCGAACCGCTTCGAGTTCAGTGCCGACCAGACCTGGCAGGTGCGCACCATTCCGGCGGCGACCAACCAGGGGGCGTGGACCCAGTGCGTGTATGAAGTGAGCGACGCACCGCGCTACTGCGGCACCGGCAAGTGGACCTACACCAACAACGTGCCGAGCTGGACCAGCGACCTGAGCTGGCGTCCGCTGCCGCGTCGCGAGTACACCAAGCGCAGCGACTACAACGCGCTGGCCGTGATCAACCGCCACACGCTGACCCCGAACGGCTGGACCCACGAGCAGTTCAACACCAAGGTGCAGCGCAATGCCGATGGCAGCCAGGTGGAGATCGCGCGCGAGTTCGGCTTCAACGACTACGTGAAGACCACCGAGATCGACTTCACCCCGGCCCGCAACTACTGGAAGGCCACTGCCGGTTACTGGGCGAAGGTGCGCCAGCGCTGGGACGGCTTCCTCGGCCAGGCCCCGGGCGTGCACCTGAGGACCAAGATCGACGGCATGGCGATGATCATCCCGCTGTTCACCCAGGCCGAAGAGATCCAGGCCGGCAAGAAGGTGAAGGACAAGCAGATCGACGAAGTGTTCGCCAAGTACGTGGAAAAGGCACCGAAGGAAGGTTGATCGCCGCGGCGGTTCCGGTGAGGTGCCGGGCGCGCCCGGCACCGCATCCACGCATGGCGTGGATCTACCGGTCCTGCGCTTTGGTAGGTGCCGAGCGTGCTCGGCACGCTCTTTGCCGCATCCACGCATGGCGTGGATCTACCGGTCCTTCGTATTAGTAGGTGCCGAGCTTGCTCGGCACGCTCTCCGGTCCGACGCCGCGTCAAGCTTCGCGCAAGGCAAGGGCCGGCGGCGCATGCAGGATGCGCCGCGTGCCCCACCAGCCGGCCAGCAGGCTCAGCCCGATGCCGACCACGCCGCCCAGCAGCAGGCCCGGCCACGGCGGCAGCAACGGCAGCTCGAACACCTTCTGCGAGACCGCCACGCCGATGGCCGCCGCCGCGCCCACCGCCAGCAGCGCCGCCAATGTGCCCAGTGCGCCGAATTCCACCAGCACCGCGCCGCGCAGCTGGCGCCGGGTAGCGCCCAGCGTGCGCAGCACCGCGCTGTCATAGCGGCGCTCGCCGGCCGTGGCCTGCAGTGCAGCCAGCAGCACCAGCACGCCGGCCAGCAGGCTGAACACCATCACCAGCTGCACCGCCTGCGCCACCCGCTCCATCACATCGCGCACCTGCGAGATCACCGCATCCACGTCCAGCAGTGACAGGTTCGGCTGCGCGCGCACCAGTTCACCCAGCCCGGCCGCCTTGCCGGCCGGCAGATGGAACGCCGACAGCAGGTTGTGCGGGGTGTCGCCCACCGCGTTGGGGTTCAGCAGCACGAAGAAGTTCGGTCGGAACGTGTTCCAGTCCGCCTTGCGCACGCTGGTGACGGTGAATTCGCGCTCCTGTTCACCGACGGCAATGCTGATGCGGTCGCCGCTGGCCACCCCGTAACGCTTGGCCCAGCCGATCTCCACCGACGCTTCCGGCGCCGTGCTGTCGGCCTTCCAGAACGTGCCGTCGACCAGCGTGTTGGCCGGCGGGAAGCTGTTGCGCCAGCTGAAGTTCAACGGCCGGTTCTCGTCATCGTCGTCGCGCTGGGCTTCGCCGGATGCCGGCTGCCCGTTCTGTTCCGGCGTGCGGTCCACGCGCAGCGGCGGCTTGCCGTTGATCGCGATCAGGCGGCCGGTGGCCATCGGTTCGATGCTTGCATCGTTGGCGCCCAATCCGCGCAGCGCGGCCAGCACGCTGTCGCGCTGTTCGGGCTGGATGTTGATCAGGAAGTAGTTCGGCGTATCTGCAGGCAGCCGCTCGCGCCACTGCTGCAGCAGGCCAGGACCGGTCACCGCCAGCAGCAACAGCGCGCACAGCGACAGCGACAGCCCGACCAGCTGCATCACCGCCAGCATGCGGCGCCGGGTCAGCGCGGCCAGGCCCAGTCGCCAGTTGCCATGCAGGCGGTGCTGCAGGCCGCGCAGCAGCTGCAGCAGCACGAAGCCGACCACACCGGCGGCCACTGCCAGTGCGGCCAGTCCACCCAGCACCCACAGGGCCAGCTTCAGGTCGCCGGTGACCTGCACCGCCAGCAGCAGGCTGGCCGCCAGCGCCGCGACATAGGCCAGCAGCGATGCCGGTGGCAGCGCGGCGAAGGAGCGGTTGAGCACGCGCATCGGCGGCACCCCGCGCAGGCGCAGCAGCGGGGGCAGGCCGAAGCCGAACAGCAGCAACAGGCCGATGCCGGCACCGGTCAGCGCCGGCATCGCTTCCGGCAGCGGCAGGCGCTGCGGCACCAGGCTGCCCAGCACCTGCACCAGGCCTTCCTGCGCGGCCATGCCCAGGCCGATGCCGAGCGCACAGGCCGGCACCGCCAGCATCAGCAGCTGCAGTGCCAGGCCGAACAGGATGTCGCGCTGGCGCGCGCCCAGGCAGCGCAGGATCGCTACCTGGTCGATGCGGCGCAGGGCGAAGCGGTTGGCCGCCAGCGCGGTTGCCACGCCGGCCAGCAGCACCGCCAGCAGCGCGCTCAGGCCGAGGAAGCGCCCGGCCAGGTCGAACGCCTGGCGCACGCCACGCTGGGTGTCGTCCACGCTCAGCAGGCGCAGGCCCTTGACCTGCGGCAGCAGCCATTGGCGCAGCCCGGCCACCTGATCGGCCGCTCCGGCGAACATCAGCCGGTAGTTGATGCGGCTGCCCGGGCCGAGCAGGCCAGTGCCCTCCACATCGGCGCGGTTGACCAGCAGGGTGGGCGAGAGGGTGAGCAGGTCACCGCCGGCATCCGGCTCGGCCTCGATGATGCCGGCAATGCGCAGCGTGCCGGCGCCGAACTCGAGGTCATCGCCGGCCTTCAGCCCCAGCCCCTGTAGCAGGCGCGGATCGGCGTAGGCCTGGCCCCTGGCGGGCATGCCGGCGTCGGCGATCAGCGCACCGCCGGGCGTGGCCCGCACCCGCAGCGTGCCACGCAGCGGATAACCGGCCTGCACCGCCTTGATGCTGGCCATCTGGCTGGCCTCGCCGTGGAACAGCACGCTGCCGAAGCTGGCGATGCGGGTGTAGGCCAGTCCGCGCCGCTGCGCTTCTTCGGCGAAGGCCTGCGGCGGGTCGTCGCGCCCGGCGATGCCGAGGTCACCGCCGAGCATTTCCGCCGCACTGCCGGTCAGGGCCAGGTTGACCCGGTTCACCAGGGTGCCGACCGCGGTCATCACCGCCACGCCCAGCACCAAGGCCGCGAACACGGTCAGCAGGTCGCCGGCCAGCGCCTCGCGGCGCAGCGCGCGCCACGCATGGCGCAGCAGGTTCATGCTGCGGCTCCGCGCTCGACCGGCAGCAGGCGGCCGTCGTCGATGCGATGGATGTACTGGCAGCGCTGGGCCAGGCGCAGGTCGTGGGTGACCAGCACCAGCGTGGTGCCGCTGCCGGCGTTGAGTTCGAACAGCAGGTCGCTGATGTGCTGGCCGGTGGCGTGGTCCAGCGAGCCGGTCGGTTCGTCGGCGAACAGGATGCGCGGGTGGGTGACGAAGGCACGTGCCAGGGCTACGCGTTGCTGCTCGCCGCCCGACAACTGGCGCGGGTAGTGACGGGCGCGATGGCCCAGGCCGACCTGCGCCAGCACTTCGTCCACCCGCACCCGGTCTTCGCGGCCGGCCAGCTCCAGCGGCAGCGCGACGTTCTCGGCGGCGGTCAGCGCCGGCAGCAGGTGGAAGCTCTGGAACACGAAGCCGACCTCGCGTGCGCGCAGCTGGGCGCGGGCTTCCTCGTCGAGACCGCCCAGATCCTGGCCCGCCAGCGCAATGCTGCCGCGGCTGGGCAGGTCCAGCCCGGCCAGCAGGCCGAGCAGGGTGGTCTTACCGGAACCGGAGGCGCCGACGATGGCCACGCTGGTGCCTTCATGGACGGTCAGGGTGATGTTGTCCAGTATGTGGACTTCACCCTCCGGGCCCTGCACGGACTTGCCGACCTGGTCGACGGCGATGGCGACGGGCGCGCTGCGGGGGGACAGGCTGTCGATGAGGAGACTCCAGATGCGCAAGACGGAATGGAGCCGGCGAGCCGGCGTGATGATGGTGCTGCTGCTAGGGTTCCTGCTGTTGCCGGGGCTGGCCTGTGCCAAAGGTCCGGCGGGCACCGTGCTGGTACTCGGCGACAGCCTCAGTGCTGCCCACAATATCCCCGCCGATGCCGGCTGGGTCAGCCTGCTGCAGCAGCGGGTCAGGCAGCAGTCGAAAACCCCGGCACGCATCGTCAACGCCAGCATGAGCGGGGAGACCACCGCCGGCGCGCTGACCCGCCTGCCGGGCCTGTTGGCGAAGGAGAAGCCGACCGTGGTGGTGATTGCGCTGGGCGGCAACGACGCGCTGCGTGGGCTGACCCCGGCGCAGGTACAGGGCAACCTGGAGAAAATGGTGCAGGCCAGCCAGAAGGCGGGCGCCAGGGTGCTGCTGCTGGGCATCGACGTGCCGCCCAACTACGGGCCGGCCTATCGTCAGCGCCTGGCGGCGGCCTACAAGGCGCTGGCTACGCAGTACAAGGTGCCGCTGCTGCCGTTCCTGCTGGAGGGCGTGGCGCTGCAGCCGGGCATGATGCAGGCCGATGGCCTGCACCCCACGGCACAGGCGCAACCGAAGGTGCTGGACAACGTCTGGCCACTGCTCAGGCCGCTGCTCTGAACCGATTGATGACCTCTTGACGGAACTTCACATCGCGTCCACCGTCGATCCGGCATGTTTCACAAAGCTGAAGTTAGAGGGAATCACATGCGTCAGACGAAGGAGACCTCCGGCTTGGTGCTGGTGGTCGAAGACAACCGCAACATCTCCGAGATGATCGGGGAATACCTGGAAGGTCGCGGCTTCGAAGTCGACTATGCACAGGACGGCCTGGATGGCTACCGCCTCGCGGCGGAAAACAGCTATGACGTCGTGGTGCTCGACTTGATGTTGCCGCGCCTGGATGGCATCGAAGTGTGCCGTCGCCTGCGCAACGATGCGCGCAAGTCCACCCCGGTGCTGATGCTCACGGCACGCGACACGCTGGACGACAAGCTCACCGGCCTCGGGTTCGGCGCCGATGACTACCTGACCAAGCCGTTCGCGATCCAGGAACTGGAGGCCCGCCTGCGCGCGCTGATCCGCCGCGAGCGTCGCCAGGTCGGTTCGGAAGTGCTCAAGGTCGCCGACCTGGTGCTCGATCCGGTCAGCATGCGTGCCACCCGTGCCGGCACCGAGCTGCAGCTGTCGCCGATCGGCCTGCGCCTGCTGACCATCCTGATGCGCGAATCGCCGCGCGTGGTCACCCGCCAGGAGATCGAACGCGAGATCTGGGGCAATGGCCTGCCGGATTCGGACACCCTGCGCAGCCACCTGTACAACCTGCGCAAGATCATCGACAAGCCGTTCGACCGTCCGCTGCTGCACACCGTGCAGAGTGCCGGCTACCGCATTGCCGATATCGCCCAGCCGATGGCCTGATCGGGGCCCGCGCCGGTGCAGCAGCAGGCCCGGCCGGGGCATGGCCATGAACGAGGGCAGGGGATGACCGGCTGGCGTTGCCGCCGGTTATCGCCCGTGCACCCGCACGGCGCGGCGCGCTGCCTATAATCGCAGCGCTCTGACCGGGACCCCGCAATGCCGCACGGCCTGCCGCGCAAGATCCGTATCGCCTTCATCCTGCAGGCAGTGCTGGCCAGCCTGGGCATCCTGCTCGGTGCCTGGCTGGTCTCGCTGGTGATCAAGCACAGCCTGGTCGGCGCCGCCCTGCGCGAGGAAGCGGCGTACTACTGGACGCTGCACGAGGCCTCGCCGGTACAGCCGCCACCCAACACCCAGAACATCCGTGGCTACCTGCTGGAAAGCGGGCAGTCGGCGTTGTCGCTGCCGGCCAACCTGCGCAACCTGGAACCCGGTTTCCACGAACTGCCCAAGGACGACCAGCTGGTGCTGGTCGATGTGCGCCCAGCCGGCCGCCTGTACCTGGTGTTCCTGCGCTCGCGTGCGGAAATGCTGGCGTTCTGGTTCGGCATCGTGCCGGTGCTGCTGACCCTGCTGGCAGTGTATGGCGCCAGCTGGGTGACCTACCGCGCCTCCAAGCGCCTGGTGTCGCCGGTGAACTGGCTGGCGCGGCGCGTGTCGCGCTGGGACCCTGGCCACCCCGAGGCGGCCGATCTGGAGCCGAACAAACTGCCGGCCGACATGCAGGGCGAGACCCGGCAGCTGGCGGCCGCCCTGCATTCGCTGGCCAACCGGGTCAGCGCGCATGTGGCGCGCGAGCGCAACTTCACCCGCGATGCCAGCCACGAACTGCGCACGCCGCTGACCGTGATCCGCGTGGCCAGTGACATGGCACTGGGCGATGAAACGCTGCAGCCGCGCCTGCGTCGCAGCCTGCAGCGCATCCAGCGCGCCGGCCGTGACATGGAAGCGGTGATCGATGCGTTCCTGATCCTGGCCCGCGAGGCCGATGTCGAGCCGCAGATCGAGCTGTTCGATGTCAACGACATCGTCCGCTATGAAGTGGACAACGCCAACGAGCTGTTGGGAACACGCCCGGTGGCGGTGCACCTGCACAGCGATGGCCCGGTGCAGCTGCACGCGCCGCCTCGGGTGCTGCAGGTGGTGGTCAGCAACCTGGTGCGCAACGCCTGCAGCTACACCGACGAAGGGCGCATCGACGTGCATGTGCTCAACGACCGGGTGGTGGTGCGCGACACCGGCATCGGCATGTCCGCCGAGGCACTGTCGCGGGCGTTCGAGCCGTTCTACCGCGCCGAGCCCAGCCGTCCGCAGGGCACCGGCCTGGGCCTGTCGATCGTGCGCCGGCTGTGCGACCGCTTCGGCTGGAAGGTCAGCCTGGCCAGCGAGCCGGGGCAGGGCACCGAGGCGACGGTCATTTTCCGCTGAGCCGCCGCTTGCTACCTCGGTAGTCGCCGACCTTGGTCGGCGCTTTCACAGGATGCAGGTGGACGCATTCATGCCAACCAAGGTTGGCATCTACCGGAGCGCGTGCGCGTGGCGCCCTCCGGCACATGCCTCCCTCAGTTGCAGTTGACCTTCGGCGCCACCGCCTTGGTCCAGATCGCGTAGCCGGCCGGGGTCATGTGCAGCATGTCTTCGCGGAACAGCGTCGCATCCGGCTGGCCATCGGCGCCGAGCATCGGCGTATAGATGTCGGTGAAGCCGGTGTTGGGCAGCTTTGCCAGGGCAGCCTTGATCAGCGCGTTGGCCTCGTTGATCGCCGGCAGCAGGTGCGCGCGCGACGGGCTCGGCTTGATCGACAGGTATTCCACCTTCGTTTTCGGCAGGTCGCGATGCACGCGCTGCACGAAGGCGACCACATCGTCCCGCACCTGCACGGCGGTGCGGCCGCTGTTGAGGTCGTTGTCGCCGGCGTAGAAGAACAGCTTGCATGGCGCATACGGCACCACGATGCGGTCGGCGTACCAGGTGCTGTCGCGCACTTCCGAGCCGCCGAAGCCGCGGTTGAACACCGGCTGGCCGGGGAAGTCGGTGGCCAGGCTCTCCCAGAAGCGGATCGAGGAGCTGCCGATGAACTCGATGCCGCCGCGCGGCGGCGGATTGGCCTGGTCGGCGCTGGCGAAGCGGGCCATGTCACCCGCCCAGGCCACGTTCGAGACCTGTTCGGGCACCTGGGGCGGCCTGGCCGGGCTCAGGGCCTGGGCCAGCGGTGCGGCGGTCAGCAGGCCCAGCATCAGCAGGCAGGTACGGCGACGGGACATCAGGCGCTCCAGCGGGGAAGGAAGCCTCCATCATAGGAGCAGGGGCTGGCCGGGTGCTTGCCGTTGGCAGGCCATTCGGCCGGGCCGCCGGGGGTATGGCTGGCGGCCTTGTGGCAAAATGGCCGCCATCTGCCTATTCCTGTGCACCCATGATTCCCTGCCGTGCGTCTGAGCGGTCGCTGCGCCGCGCTCCTGTTGCTGGATCTTCCTGCCGTGGCTGATCAGTTCGGCCACCTGCCCCGCGGCCCGCGCCGCATCTTCCAGGCCGCCCGCTGGTCCTGGCAGGGCCTTCGCGCCGCCTGGCTGCACGAGTCCTCGTTCCGGCTGGAGGTCTACCTGCTGATCGTGCTGACCCCGGTCGCGATCTGGCTGGGCCAGACCCCGGTCGAACGCGCGCTGATGATCGGCTCGATGCTGCTGGTGCTGGCGATGGAGTTGGCCAACTCGGCCATCGAGGCGGTGATCGAACGCTACGGCAGCGAAATCCACGAACTGGCCGGCCGCGCCAAGGACATGGGTTCGGCGGCGGTGTTCGTGCTGATGATGAACGTCCTGCTGTGCTGGGCGCTGGTCGTGGTTCCGCACGCGCTGGCCGGCAGCTACGGCTGAAACCCCATTCCCCCACTGCCTTGAAGAGTTTCCATGTCCTTTGAGTTCCTCGCCGACCCCAATGCCTGGGTGACCCTGTTCACCCTGAGTGCGCTGGAAATCGTGCTCGGCATCGACAACCTGGTGTTCATTTCCATCGCGGTCAGCAAGCTGCCGGAAGAGCGTCGCCCGTTCGCACGCAAGCTCGGCATCGCCGTGGCGTGCATCACGCGTATCGCGCTGCTGGTGTCGCTGGCCTATCTGGCGCACATGGCCGCCAACCTGTTCACCGTGGCCGGCATGGGCATCTCCATCCGCGACCTGGTGCTGATCGTCGGTGGCCTGTTCCTGATCATCAAGGGCTTCATGGAGATCAAGGAACTGATCAGCGGCGGCGAGGATGAAGATCCCAGCACGACCAAGGCCTCGGCCGTGTTCGGCTACGTCATCGCGCAGATCGCGGTGATCGACATCGTGTTCTCGCTGGACTCGGTGATCACCGCCGTCGGCATCGCCGACCACATCCCGGTGATGGTCGCCGCCATCCTGCTGTCGGTGCTGGTGATGCTGCTGGCCGCCAACCCGCTGGGCCGCTTCATCGATGCCAACCCGACGGTGAAGATGCTGGCGCTGGCCTTCATCCTGCTGATTGGTGCGGTACTGATCCTGGACGGCCTGGACGTGCACGTGCCCAAGCCCTACATCTACGCCGCGATGGGCTTCTCGGTGCTGGTGGAGTGGCTGAACCTGCTGATGCGCCGCCGCGCACGCGAACACAACGTGCCGGGCGCCGGCAACTGGTAAGCGCGTGATCCAGAACCCCCGGCACTGCCGGGGGTTCTGCGTTGCAGGGCCGGGCTCTACAGAAGCGGCGAACGCACAACTTGTGAAGTGGGGGCAACAGTGTTTCCCCGCTGCGGGGCTTAATCCGGCAGGACGATGCGCGCAGGCTACGCGCTCTCTTCCCAAGGCCTGCCCCACGCAGGAACCCGCCATGAATTCCCGAGCCGCTCTGCTGGCCCTTGCCGTCGGCGCCTTCGCCATCGGTACCACCGAGTTCGCCCCGATGGGCCTGCTCCCGGTCATTGCCGACGGCGTCGGCGTGAACATCCCCACTGCCGGCATGCTGATCACGGCCTATGCCGTGGGCGTGATGCTGGGCGCGCCGGTGATGACCCTGCTGATGGGCCGGTTCGGCAGGCGCACCGCGCTGATGCTGCTGATGTCGATCTTCGTGGTCGGCAACCTGCTGTCGGCGCTGGCCCCGAACTACGGCCTGCTGTTGCTGTCGCGGCTGGTCACCAGCCTCAACCACGGCGCCTTCTTCGGCATCGGCGCGGTGGTTGCCGCCAGCCTGGTGCCGAAAGAAAAGCAGGCTGCCGCCGTGGCCACCATGTTCATGGGCCTGACCATCGCCAACATCGGCGGCGTGCCGCTGGCGACCTGGGTCGGCCAGCAGCTGGGCTGGCGCCTGTCCTTCGCTGGCACCGCCGTGCTGGGCCTGGCCGCGATCACCGCGCTGGGCTTCGCGCTGCCGGCGTCGGCACCCGGGCCCCGTCCGGACGTGCGCCGGGAACTGAAGGCGATCCTGCAGCCGCAGGTGCTGCTGGCGATGGGCACCACGGTGCTCGGTGCCGGTGCGATGTTCACGCTGTACACCTACGTGGCGCCGGTGCTGACCGAGTTGACGGGTGCTTCCAACGCCTTCATAGCGATGTCGCTGGCGCTGATCGGCATCGGCTTCACCTTCGGCAACGGCATCGGCGGGCGCATGGCCGACTGGTCGCTGGATGGCGCCACCCGGATCCTGCTGGCGGTCCTTGCCGTGCTGATGTTCGTGCTGCCGCTGGCCTTCATGAGCCACGCCACGGCGGCGCTGGGTGTACTGCTGTTCGGCGCGGCGACCTTCGCGATCGTGCCGCCGCTGCAGATCCGGGTGATGCAGGCTGCCAGCGAGGCGCCGGGGCTGGCGTCGTCGATCAATGTCGGTGCGTTCAACCTGGGCAATGCGGTGGGTGCCGCGTTGGGTGGCGCGGTGATCAGCTCGGGGCTGGGCTATGCGGCGGTGCCGGTGGCCGGTGGGTTGCTGGCGGCATCGGGGTTGCTGCTGGCGTGGCTGGGGCGTCCGCGCGCTGCGGTGGCCGAGGCGTGCTGAGGGGTATGGGGTTCCGGCAGGGCTTGCAGCCCTGCACCCGCTGCAATCAACAGCAACGGCAACAGCAACAGCAACAGCAACAGCTGGCATTCCGTGGGATGGCGGGGTGGGTCCGGTTGAGGGGGACGCCGTAAACCCATCCATGGGGGCTTGGTCGCGGCATCCATGCCGCTCACACCCCCTCAACCGGACCCACCCCGCCTTCGACAGTTTCCTGTGATCTGTTGGAACCTGCTGCTGATGGTGGGTGCCGAGCGTTGGTCGGCACGAATGCCTGGAGCATGGGCTTTTGCTTTTGCTTTTGCTTTTGCTTCTTTTTTGATCTTCCCGCGGTGTGCAGGAAACCGTATGAGGCCGGGCGGGTGGGCGTGGCGGGGGTATCCGCGCCATGGATGGCGCGGCTAAGCCTCCAGGGACGGATTCACGGCGTCCCCCGCCATGCCCACCCGCCCGGACTACTCAGGCGATCCATGAGCACAACCACCGCGGAGGGGGCGGCGCCCGATGGCCGACCTTCACCCGAACCATGGCATGCTCGGCGCCACGTCCACCCGGAACCTCCGCCATGCGCCTGTTCACTCGTATCCTGCCCCTGATGCTGCTGGCCTCCCTGCTCTCCGGCTGCGGCTACAACGCCATCCAGCAGAAGGATGAAGCGGTCAAGGCCAGCTGGTCGGAGGTCATCAACCAGTACAAGCGCCGCGCCGATCTGGTGCCCAACCTGGTGCAGACCGTGAAGGGCTTCGCCAGCCAGGAAGAGCGCGTGCTGACCGAAGTCACCAACGCCCGTTCGCGGGTCGGCCAGATCAACGTCAACGCCGACGACGAAGCCTCGCTCAAGCAGTTCCAGCAGGCCCAGGGCGAACTGGGCAGCGCGCTGTCGCGGCTGCTGGTGGTCACCGAAAACTATCCGCAGCTGAAGTCCGACCAGAACTTCCGCGACCTGCAGGCGCAGCTGGAAGGTACCGAGAACCGGGTCACCGTCGCCCGTGGCCGTTACATCCAGCAGGTGCAGGACTACAACACCTACATCCGCTCGTTCCCGCAGGTGATCACCGCCAAGATCTTCGGCTACAAGACCAAGCCGAACTTCACCGTGGACAACGAAGCGCAGATCTCCAGCGCGCCGGTGGTCGATTTCGGCAACGCGCCGCAGCAGCAGCCGGCGCCGCAGCCGGGCCACTGACCGATGCGCCTGGCCACTGCGCTGCTGGCCCTGCTGCTGTGGCTGCCGTTGGCGTCGCAGGCGCAGCAGTTGGCGCCGATTCCGGCGCTGGATTCGCCGGTGGTCGATACCACCGGCACGCTCGACGCCGCGCAGAAGCAGGCGCTGGTGCAGCAGGCGACTGACCTGCAGCAGCGCAAGGGCAGCCAGCTGCAGGTGCTGGTGGTGCCCACCACCCAGCCGGAAGACATCGCGCAGTACACCACGCGGGTCTTCGACCAGTGGCAGATCGGCCGCAAGGGCGTGGATGACGGCGTGCTGCTGGTGGTCGCCAAGGATGACCGACGGGTACGCATCGAGCCCGGTTACGGCCTGGAGGGCGCGATTCCCGATGCCATCGCCAACCGGGTCATCCAGGAATACCTGGTGCCGCGCTTCCGCAGCGGTGACTATGCCGGTGGTATCACTGACGCCACCGGCGTGCTGGTCAAGCTGATCGATGGCGAAGACCTGCCGGCACCCGTCAGTGGCCAGCGGGGCGGTGAGCCCGACGGCGGTGGCGATACCTGGTTCCTGGCCCTGTTCATCGGTGTGTTCGCCGGCAGCATCCTGCGCGGCGTGTTCTCGCGCGTGCCACGCCCGCTGCGTGGGCTGCTCGGCGGCGGCGGGGCGGCACTGGCGGCGTTCCTGTTCACCTCCACGCTGTTGGCCAGCGGCCTGGCCGGCATCGTTGGCCTGATTGTCGCCATGCTCTCCGGGCACCCGGGCCGCTTTGCCGGCGGCGGTGGCTGGGGCGGTGGCAGCTGGGGTGGCGGAGGCGGCTTCGGTGGAGGCGGTGGCTTTGGCGGCGGCGGTTGGGGCGGCGGCGGTGGCCGTTCCGGCGGCGGCGGCGCATCGGGAGGCTGGTGATGATCCAACGTCTGTGCCGCCATCTGTTCTCGCCGTCGGTACGGCGCGCGTTCCCGCCGGCTACGCTGCAGGCGATCACCGAGGCCATCGCCGCCGGTGAGCAGCGCCACGGCGGGCAGGTGATGTTCGCGGTGGAGGCCGACCTGCCGCTGGACGCGCTGTGGCGCAAGGTCACCCCGCGCCAGGCCGCCGAACATGCCTTCGCCCGCCTGCGCACCTGGGATACCGCCCACAACAACGGCGTGCTGATCTACCTGCTGCTGGCCGACCACGCGATCGAGATCGTCGCTGACCGTGGCCTGCACGGCAGGATCAGCCCGGCGCAGTGGCAGCGGGTCTGTACCCATCTGCGCGAGGGCCTGCGCGGCCCGAACCCGGTCGAGGCGCTGCGCGGCGCCATCGAAGAGGTTTCGACCCTGGTGGAAGGGCACTTTCCGGCCGCGACGCGGTCAGACGATGACGGCCTGCCCAACACCCCGCAGCTCCTTGGTTGAGCCGGGGCGGCACTGGCCCGAGAATAGGCGTTCAACCGCAAGGCACCTTCCATGATCTATTTCCACGACATCGACCCCATCGCCCTCTCGCTGGGGCCGATCAAGGTGCATTGGTACGGCATCATGTACCTGCTCGGCTTCACTGCGGCCTGGCTGCTGGGCCGCAAGCGCATCGCCGACGGGCGCCTGCCGGGCGTTGATGCCAACGGCTTCTCCGACCTGCTGTTCTACGCCATGCTCGGTGTGGTGCTGGGCGGGCGCATCGGCTACATGCTGTTCTACGCGCTGGGCGATTTCCTGCACAACCCGCTGCTGCTGTTCAAGGTCTGGGATGGCGGCATGAGCTTCCACGGCGGCCTGCTGGGCGTGCTCGGCGCCTGCTGGTGGTGGTCGCGCAAGCACACGCTGCACTTCTTCGACACCATGGACTTCATGGCGCCGCTGGTGCCGCTGGGCCTGGGCTTCGGCCGCATCGGCAACTTCATCGGTGCCGAGCTGTGGGGCAAGTACACCGACGGCAGCTGGGGCGTGGTGTTCCCGTCCGGCCTGCCGGCGCCGCTGAACCAGCTGGACCACGCGACCCTGCAGGCGCAGTTCGCCAGCGGCGCGCTGAACCAGTTCGCCCGCCATCCCTCGCAGCTGTATGAAGCGTTCCTGGAAGGGCTGGTGATGTTCGTGGTGCTGTGGACGGTGTCGGCCAAGCCGCGTCATCGCTATCTGGTCGGTGGCCTGTTCGCACTGATGTACGGCCTGTTCCGCTTCGCCGTCGAGTTCGTGCGCATGCCCGACAACGGCGTCTACGTGGCCTTCGACTGGCTGACTCGTGGCCAGATCCTCAGCCTGCCGCTGATCGCCTTCGGCCTGGTGCTGCTGGCGATGTCGCGCCGCGCGCCGGTGCTGCAGCCGCAGCCGATGGTGACCGCCGAGGGCAAGGCATGAAGCCCTACCTGGACCTGCTCTCGCATGTGCTTGAGCACGGCGCCGAAAAGAGCGATCGCACCGGTACCGGCACCCGCAGCGTGTTCGGCTGGCAGATGCGCTTCAACCTCAACGAAGGTTTCCCGCTGGTTACCACCAAGAAGCTGCACCTGCGCTCGATCATCCACGAGCTGCTGTGGTTCCTGAAGGGCGATACCAACATCGGCTACCTGAAGGACAACCAGGTGCGCATCTGGGACGAGTGGGCCGACGAGAACGGCGATCTCGGCCCGGTCTACGGCAAGCAGTGGCGCAGCTGGGCCACCGCCGATGGCGGTGCGATCGACCAGATGCAGTGGCTGGTGGACGAGATCAAGCGCAACCCCGATTCGCGCCGGCTGGTGGTCAGCGCCTGGAACGTGGGCGAGCTCTCGCAGATGGCGCTGATGCCGTGCCACAACCTGTTCCAGTTCTACGTGGTGGACGGCAAGCTCAGCTGCCAGCTGTACCAGCGCAGCGGCGACATCTTCCTCGGCGTGCCGTTCAACATTGCCAGCTATGCACTGCTGACCCACATGGTGGCGCAGGCCACCGGCCTGGGGGTGGGCGATTTCGTGCATACGCTGGGTGACGCGCACCTGTACTCGAACCATTTCGAGCAGGCCCGCGAGCAGCTGTCGCGTGAACCGCGCGCGCTGCCGACGCTGTGGTTGAACCCGGACGTGACCGACCTGTTCGGTTTCCAGTTCGACGACATCCGCATCGACGGCTACGACCCGCATCCGGCGATCAAGGCACCGGTGGCGGTGTGAGTGCGATGAAGCTGTCGATGATCGTCGCGCTGGACCGCAACCGCGGCATCGGCCAGGGCAATGCCATGCCCTGGCACCTGCCGGATGACTTCAAGCACTTCAAGGCGCTGACCCTCGGCAAGCCGATCCTGATGGGGCGCAAGACCGCCGAATCGATCGGCCGCGTGCTGCCGGGGCGGACCAACCTGGTGCTGACCCGCAGCGGCCAAGTGCCATTTGAAGGCATGCGCGCGGTGGCGTCGCTGGACGAGGCCAAGGCGATTGCCGAAGGCGAGGGCGCGAGCGAGCTGTGCATCATCGGGGGGGGCGAGATCTTCCGGCAGCTGCTCGACCAGGCCAGCGACCTGTACCTGACCTGGGTCGATGCCGAAGTGCCGGCCGACACCCATTTCCCCGAGGTGGATGCACAGGGCTGGCAGCAAGTGAGCAGCGAGCAGCACCCGGCTGACGAACGCCACGCCTACGCGTTCCGCTTCGTTCACTACGTGCGCCGCTGATCGCAACGCACCTGTAGAGTTGAGCTTGCTCGACTGCTCTTGGTGGATACACAGGGCATAGTCGAGCAAGCTCGACTCTACGGAGTCGGCATCCGGTAATGCCCGATGATCGCATGCTGGAACAGCAGGTTCTCTTCGCGCGTGCCGCGCGCGATGTTGTGTAGCACCAGCGGCGTGCCATCGGCCAGCCGCCGGTCGGAGACGATGCCGACGTGCAGCAGTCCGTTGCCGTTGAGCTTCCAGGCGACGATGTCGCCGGCCGCGTAGTCGGTGGCGAGGGCGGTGACCGGTTGCTGCCAGCCCTGGCGCTCGAACCAGCGCATCAGGTTGGGGACGCGACGATGATCGATGTTGCGGTCCGGCCGTGACAGGCCCCAGATCGTCGGATAGGCACTGAAATTCCCGCGCATGTCCTCATGCACGCGTGCCTGCAGATCCAGGCCCTGGCTGCGCAGGGCGCGCACCACCACGTCGGTGCACACGCCGCGATCGCGCGCGACGTCACCACCGGGATAGGCGAGTACCTGATAAGCCGGGTCGTAGCGGACGGTGACGCCGATCTGTGCGCGTGCGGCGGCCACCAGTGGTGGCGAAGGCGCCTGCGGTGGTGCCGGCGTGGCTGCGGCGTCCTGCGCGGCCGTGGGAGTTGGAGGCGAACCGGGCTGGCAGCCGCTGGCCAGCGCCAGCGTCAGCAGCAGCACCGTCCCTGGTGCCCGGCCCGGTCGCATCATGCCTGCGGCGGGGCGCCGTTGTTGCCGGGGCCTGCAGAGCCACCGCCACCACCACCGCCGCCACGACGGCGACGACGGCGCGGGCCGCGGGTGCCCGGGTTACCAGAAGGTGTGCCACCGCCCTGTTCCTTGCCCTGTGCCGAGGCGGCAGGACGCTCGTGTGCCGGTCGCGCCGGCGGACGGGCGTTGGCAACGGGGGCCGGCACATCACGGCCCGGCACCTGCACCACGCGCAGCTCATCGGTATCAAGCTGCAGCGCGGTCAACTTCCCGCCCCACACCGCACCGGTGTCGATGGCGTGCACGCCCTGGGTGATGGTCAGGCCCAGCGCGGACCAGTGGCCGCAGACGACCTTCAGGTCGCGCTCGACCCGGCCCGGCACTTCGAACCAGGGGTACAACCCCTGTTCCTGGGTGCCCGGCGTGCCCTTGTCCTCAATGCCGATGCGCCCACGCGGGGTGCAGTAGCGCATGCGGGTGAGCACATTGATGATCGCGCGTGAGCGGTCATAGCCGGACAGGTTGGGTGCCCAGCTCGGCTTGTCGCCGTACATGTTGCGGAACAGCTTGCGGTAGCCGGCGCCGTGCAACTGCGCCTCGACTTCGGCCGCATGTTTTTCGGCCATCTGCGTGGTCCACTTCGGCGCCAGCCCGGCGTGCACCATCATCCAGCCCAGTTCGCGGTCCACGTGCACCAGCTTCTGCAGGCGCAGCCAGTCCAGCAGTTCATCGCGGTCCTCGGCCTGCACGATGCGCAGCAGGTCCGGGTTGACCTTGCGCTGCTCCTCTTCGGTGCGCGCACCGACGGCCAGCAGCGAAAGATCATGGTTGCCCAGCACCACCACGCTGTGCTCGCGCAGCGAATGCACCAGCCGCAGCGTTTCCAGCGACTGGCCACCGCGGTTGACCAGATCGCCGCAGAACCACAGGGTGTCCTGCGCCGGGTCGAAGCGGATCTTCTCCAGCAGTCGCTGGGTGACGTCATAGCAGCCCTGCAGGTCGCCGATCGCCCACACACTCATCGTTCGGCCTCCTTGTCAGTGCAGGGTACGCGGGACGGCCAGCACGAACGGTGCGACCGGCGCGGCGAATTCGGTGCCATCGTCGGCGACCATGTCGTAGTGTCCCTGCATGGTGCCGTGATCGGTCCCCAGCATGACACCGGAGGTGTAACGGAAGTCTTCACCGGGGCGCAGCCGCGGCTGCTCGCCGATCACCCCGTCGCCATCGACATGCTCGACGCGGCCATTGGCATCGGTGATGCGCCAATGGCGTGCGACCAGGCGTGCGGCCACCCGTCCCTGGTTGTGGATGCGGATCGTATAGGCGAACGCAAAGCGACCGTCTTCCGGTGCGGATTGATCGTCGAGGAAGCGCGGCGCGACTTCGACGGAGATGGCATAAACGTCAGCGTCTTCCATACCGGCAGTGTAATCAGGAGGCATTGGCCAGAGCGACGAATTCGGCCACGTCCAGCTGTTCGGCGCGGGCATCGGGACGCACGCCGGCGGCGATGAACTGCTCGGCGGACACCACGTTGTTGAGCGCATTGCGCAGGGTCTTGCGGCGCTGCCCGAAGGCGGCCTTGACCACCTCGGCAAAGCGCCTGTGATCGTTGATGCCGATGCTGGCCGGATCGCGCGGCACCAGCCGTACCACGGCCGAATCGACCTTCGGCGGTGGCCGGAAGGCACCCGGCGGCACCACGAACAGCGAAGTCACCTGGCAGTACGCCTGCAGCATCACGCTGAGGCGGCCATAGACCTTGCTGCCGGGGCCGGCGGCCATGCGGTCGACCACTTCCTTCTGCAGCATGAAGTGCATGTCGCGGACCACTGCGGCATGTTCCAGCGCATGGAACAGGATCGGCGAGGAGATGTTGTAGGGCAGGTTGCCGACCAGGCGGATCGGCTGGCCGGCGGCCAGCTCGGTGAAGTCCACGCGCAGCACGTCGCGATGGACGATGGTCAGCTCGCCCAGCGGCTCGGCGGCGGCGGTCAGCGGCGCGATCAGGTCGCGGTCGAACTCGATCACCGTCAGCTTCGGATGCACGCGCAGCAGCGGCAGCGTGATCGCGCCCTGGCCGGGACCGATCTCGACCAGGCGGTCGCCGTCTTTCGGATTGACCGCCATCACGATCTTGTCGATGTAGTGGCGATCGGCCAGGAAATGCTGGCCAAGCTGCTTCTTGGCCGGGGCGGTGAACACCGGGCCGGAGGGGGAATGCGGGGAATTCATGCGCTCAGTGTACGTTGCCGCGCCAGCTGCGCACACAGCGTCGTTGCCGCCTGCAGGCTGGAGGGATCGGCGATGCCGCGGCCGGCCAGATCCAGCGCGGTGCCATGGTCCACCGCCACGCGCGGATAGGGCAGGCCCAGGGTCAGGTTCACTGCCTGTTCGAAGCCCGAGTACTTCAGCACCGGCAGGCCCTGGTCGTGGTACATCGCCAGCACGGTGTCGAAGCCGGCCAGCTTGGCCGGCAGGAAGGCGGTGTCGGCCGGCAGCGGCCCGACCAGGTCCATGCCTTCAGCGCGCAGGCGCTGCAGCAGCGGAATCACCAGGTCCAGTTCCTCGCGGCCCAGGTGGCCGTCTTCACCGGCGTGCGGGTTCAGGCCGAGCACGGCAATGCGCGGTGCAGGCACGGCGAACTCGCGCCGCAGTGCGGCATGCACGGTGCGCAGGGTGTGTTCCAGGCCGGGTGCGGTGATCGCATCGGCCACCTCGCGCAGCGGCAGGTGGGTGGTGGCCAGGGCTACGCGCACGATGTGGTTGGCCAGCATCATCACCACCTTTACCCCGGCCTGGTCGGCCAGCAGTTCGGTGGTGCCGCTGTAGGCGATGCCGCCTTCGTTGATCACCGCCTTGTGCACCGGGCCGGTGACCACGCCGTGCAGTTCGCCGCTGAGGCAGGCTCGGCCCGCGCCGAGAAGTGCGTGAATGACCGCGCTGGCGTTGGCCGGGTCGGTGTGGCCAAACCGGCTGGGCACGGCATTGGCGACCACGCGCAGGCGCAGATCACCGGGGACGCGGGCTTCGGCATCCTCGGGCAAGAGCTGCAGGGGCAGGTTCAGCGCGGCTGCCGCCGCGCGCAGGGTGTCCGGATCGCCGAAGGCCAGCAGCCGGCTGTCTTCACGCGGCTGCTGGGCAAGTCGGACACACAGCTCCGGGCCGATCCCGGCGGGCTCGCCCGGTACCAGAGCGAGCTCGGGGCGCATCGGTCAGGACTGCGGCGGCGTGGCGGTGTTTTCCGCGCGGTCGCCGCTGCGGAAGCTCACGTAGGCTTCGCCACGCAGTTCCTGCAGGAAGCGGTTGTACTCGTCTTCCAGCTTGCGGCGGCCGATGGTCTCGCGGACCTGGGCACGCTGGTTGTCGTTGGTCACGTCGGTCTGGCGGGTGGCTACGCGCTGCACGATGTGCCAGCCGGCATCGGTACGGAACGGCTGGCTGATGCCGCCGTCCTGGATGCCGGAGACCTGCTGGCCGAACGCCGGACCGAAGGCGTCGGCCGGGAACCAGCCCAGATCGCCACCCTGACCCTTGCTGTTGTTGTCCTCGGAGGACTCCTTGGCCACCGTCTCGAAGTCCGCGCCACCGGCAATGCGGGCGCGCAGGGTATCGATCTTGGCCTTGGCGGCCGCGTCGGTCTGGTGATCGTCCACGCGCACCAGGATGTGGCGGCCGTGGTACTCGGTGACCGTGCTCGCGCCGGCCGTGGCACTGGCATCACGCACGTCCACCAGCTTCAACAGCTGGAAGCCGCTGGGGCCGCGGATCGGGCCCACCACTTCGCCGGGCTTCATCTTTTCCATCATCTGCGCGAAGGCCTGCGGGATTTCATCCAGGCTGCGCCAGCCCAGATCGCCGCCTTCCAGCGCGTTGGGGCTGTCCGAATAGCGGACAGCAGCGGCGTTGAAGTCCAGCTCGCCCTTGTCCAGCAGGGTCTTCACGCCGTCGGCCTTCTTCTGGCCGGTGGCGATCTGGTCGGCATTGGCGCCGTCGGGCAGGGCGATCAGGATGTGCGCCAGGTGGTACTGGTTGCCCACCGTGGCCTGCTGCTTCAGCGCGGCATCGACCTCGCCCTCGCTGACGCTGATACGGCTCTGCGCGAAGCTCTGGCGCAGGCGCTGCACGGTGATTTCATCGCGCACCGAAGCCCGGAAGTCGTTGAAGTCGATACCGTCATGGGCCAGGCGCTGGCGCAGGGCGTCCAGGGTCGAGCCATTCTGCTGGGCGATGGCATTCATCGCCTGGTTCAGCTCCTGGTCGCCGATGCGGATACCGCTGCTCTGGGCGCGGGCCACCTGCAGCTTGACCAGCACCAGCCGCTCGAGCACCTGGCGGCTGAGCACGTCTTCCGGCGGCAGCTGGTTTTCACGGCCGGTGTACTGCGCCTTGATGTTGGCGATCGCACGCTGGAGCTCGCTCTGCAGGATCACGTCCTCATCGACGACGGCGGCGATGCGGTCAAGCGGCTGCGCCTCCTGGGCAAGCACCTGCAGGGGGGCGGACACGCTGGACACCGCCAGCAGCGAGGCGAGAAGAACGGGGAAGCGCTTGGTCATGGGATCTGATTCGGATCGTAGTCATCGCGGGTCGCCCCGGTGTTGCTGGGCGGCACCAGATAGAGGTCGTCGCGGTTGTAGCCGAGGATAGCACGGCGCAGGGTACGGTCCGTGTCCTGGCCGATGGAGCTCAGGCCCTTGAGCACGAACTCCAGCTGGATGGAGTTGTTCATGTCGCCTTCGCGGTTGCGCACGTAGCGGCGGGCAACAGCGCGCACGGCCAGGCAGCAGCTGTCCCACTGCACGCCGGCGATGATTTCCAGCGGTTCCTTGTCCTGCAGGGAGTAGTAGTAACGGCCAACCACGCTCCAGCGCGCATTCAGCGGGTACAGGAACGACAGGTCGGCCTGCTCCAGCGGGGTCCGGTCATGCTTGTTGGCGTTGGCCGCGGCACCGGCATTGATGCGGTAGCGATAGCTGAGGTTGACCACGCCGTCGTTGGGCATCAGGTAGCGGGCACGGACGCTGGCCAGGTCCTCGCGCTTGTACTTCGGGTCCCACTGGTAGGTGGCGCCCAGGGTCCAGCGATCGTTGATCATGTAGTTGCCGTCGGCGATCCAGGCCGACTTGCCCTTTTCAACCGGCGCACCGCCCGGGAGCGTCACCCGCGACTCGTCGAAGTACTGGATCTGGCCGATGGCGGCCGAGAACCGTTCCTTGCCGGTGGTCTGGTCGATGAACCGGGTGCCCAGCGCCAGGGTCAGCTGGTTGGCATCGTTCTGGCGATCGGCGCCGGTGTAGCGCGAATCGCGGAACAGCTGGCCCCAGCTGAAGGTGAAGTCACGGGTATCGAAGATTGGCAATTCTTCCTGGTTGCGGTACGGCGTGCGCAGGTAGAACAGGCGCGGTTCCAGGGTCTGCAGGAACGACTTGCCGCCGATACGGGTTTCGCGATCGAAGAACAGGCCGGCATCGAGGCTGGCGATCGGCAGGCTTCGGCTCGGCGAGGTGTTGCCACGCAGCTGCTCCGGCGTGGCGGTGGCCGGATCGATGCCCTGCGAGCGCAGGATCTGCCCACGGATGCCGTTGGCGCCGTCCACCAGGCTGCGGTCCAGCTGGTAAGCGGTGTAGCGGTAGGCCAGGGTGGGCGTGACGTACCAGGCCGCGCCGCTGATCGGGAACGACACGTACGGTTTCACGTCCAGGCGTGAGCCACCACCGACGCCGATGCCGGATGTCCGCTGCCGGCCATTGCGGGTGTACTGCAGGTCCGGGCCGACCTCGGGACCGTACTTGTAGTTGATATCGTCGTGGGTGAACCGCACGGCTTCGGAGTAGATGCCGGCTTCCAGCCACGGCAGCACCGGCTTGTCCCAGTTGAAGTACAGGCGGGGCTGGCGGTTGTAGGGCAGGGAGCTTTCGTCGAGGGTGTAATCGGTCAGCTGCCAGCGGTCGGCCATGATCCCGGCCGTCCAGGTCTGGCCGGTGCCATACAATCCGATGCTGCTCTGCAGGCTGGAGGCGGTCACACCGACCAGGCGATTGGCGAAGTCCTCGACATAGCGCTCGTCGCTGACCCAGGCCAGGTTGGCGCGGGTTTGCCAGTTGTTGTTCACGTTGTGGTAGCCGGTGAACATCACCCGGCCGCGGTCGCGGTCGCGCAGCTTGTCGTTGGGAATGAACGAGGTCAGCACGTCACCGCGGCCACCTTTGTAGAGGTAGCGGAATTCGTTGTCGAGCAGCAGCCCGCGCTGGCTCATGTAGCGCGGGGTCAGGGTATCGTCGTAGTTCGGCGCCAGATTGAAGTAGATCGGCTGCGCATAGTCGACACCGTTGCGGCCGGACATGCCCAGCTGCGGGAACAGCAGGCCGGTCTTGCGGCGGTCATCGATCGGGAACTTGAAGTAAGGCGCCCACAGCACCGGCACATTGCCGATACGCAGCACGGCGTTGCGGGCGGTGCCGAAGCCTTCGTCGTTGTCCACCTCGATCTGCGGCGCGGACAGCTTCCATACCGGCTGCGAGGGGTCGCAGGTGGTGTAGGTGGAGCGGTGCATCTGGCCGACCGCACCCTGCAGGTCGACCGATTCGGCGTCACCGTTGCCACGGCGCGACACCAGCTGGTACTTGATGTCGGAGATCTTGTGGGTGTCGCTTTCCTGGTTGCCCTCGGCACGCTTGGCGATCATCCGGATCGACCCGTCCTGGTAGCGGACATTGCCGTCGGCGATGTAGTTGCCGGTCTCGGTATCGAAGCTGAGCTTGTCGGTGCCGACGAACTGATCGCCACGGCGCAGGGCCACGTTGCCCTCGTACTGCGGCACGGTGGTGGTGCCCAGCAGCTGGTCGCCCTCGATGTCGGTCGACTGCTGCTCGCGGGCGGCCGCGGCCGCGGCCTTGTCCTGGCCGGGGACAGGGGTGGGGGCGTCAGTGAACGCGGGAATCACGTCGGTGGCCGGGCACAGGCCCCAGTTGAGCGGCTTGTCGTCGGCCATCGCCGGCAGGCTGATGGCGATGCTCAGAGGCAGGGGAAGCAGTCGGAGGGCTCGGCGCACGCGGTTCGGATTCGGGCGAAAACGGACGGTAGCTTGCCCCATCCCTTGCATAGGGGCAATGAAGGGCGGTGGAGACTGCCGGTTCGGGTTCATCCGGCAACGGTACCACCGGCGCCTGAAATCAGGGTCCGGACATGCGCCACGCTGCATTCGGCCAGTGCCTGCAGGTCGTAGCCCCCCTCCAGCATCGAAACCACCCGGCCGGCCGCGTGGCGGCGTGCCAGCGCATGCAGCTCGCCGGTGATCCAGGCGAAATCGTCGGTTTCCAGCATCAGATCGGCCTGCGGGTCCCGCAGGTGCGCATCGAAGCCGGCCGAGATCAGCAGCAGCTGCGGGCGGAAGTCATCGATGGCCGGCAGCATCTCGTCGGCCCAGACATTGCGGAAGCGGAATCCGCCACTTCCGGGCGGCAGCAGGATGTTCATCAGGTTGCCGGCGCCACGGTCGCGGCGCAGGCCCGAATTGGGGAACAGCCCGGCTTGGTGGGTGCTGTAGTACGAGACCCGGGCATCGTGCTGGAAGATGTCCTGGGTGCCGTTGCCGTGGTGCACGTCGAAGTCGACCACGGCAATGCGTTCCAGGCCGTGGCGGTCGCGGGCATAGGCAGCGGCGATGGCGATGTTGTTGAGCAGGCAGAAGCCCATCGCCGTGCTGCTGGTGGCGTGGTGACCGGGCGGCCGCACGGCGCAGAAGGCCAGCGTATCCTCGCCGAGCATCACCGCATCGACTGCGGCCACGCCGGCACCAGCGGCATGCACGGCGGCGCTGGCCGATCCCGGCGAGGTCCAGGTGTCCATGTCCAGCTGGCGCAGCGGGGCAGTCTGTGGCTGCAGCACGAAGTCGAGCAGGGAACTGTCATGCACCCGGGTCAGTTCGCCGAACTTGGCCGGAGGGGCTTGGCGCCACTGCAGCTGGCCGGGAAAGGCCGCATGCAGGGCATCGAGCACATGCTGCAGGCGTTGCGGGCACTCCGGGTGCCCGGGGCCGGGGTCATGCAGCAGGCAGGACGGATGGGTATAGACCAGCATCGTGCCGACTCAGCGCTGGCGCTGCTGTGGCTGCCACAGCGCCTCGCCGTGGCCATCGGCACGGGCCAGCACCCGGGCCAGCACGAACAGCAGGTCCGACAGCCGGTTGAGGTACTGCAGTGCCTCGCTGCGCACCGCCTCGCGGCGGGCCAGGGCGACGGTCTCGCGCTCGGCGCGACGGACGATGGTGCGCGCCAGGTGGCAGCGCGCGGCAGCTTCGCCCCCGGCCGGCAGGATGAATTCCTTCAGCATCGGCAGGCCGGCGTTGTAGTGGTCCAGCTGCTGTTCCAGCGCCGAGACATCGGCGGCATGGATCGCGGCGTGGCCGGGGATGCACAGCTCGGCACCCAGGTCGAACAACTGGTGCTGCAGGTGCACGACCAGCGCCCGCACGTCCTCGGGCAGCGATGCCGCCAGCAGCAGGCCGAGCGCCGCATTGGCCTCGTCGACCGTGCCGAAGGAGGCAACGCGCGCGTCATCCTTGGCCACGCGCTGGCCGTCGCCGAGGCCGGTGCTGCCGTCGTCGCCGGTGCGGGTGTAGATGCGCGAGAGGCGATGGCCCATGGCGCGGCTCAGTGGCGGATGTCGCGGCGGGCCTGCTGGAGCTTGAGGAACTGCTCCACGGCCAGCTGCAGGGCGGCGGCCAGCGCCACGTAGATCGCGGTGGTGCGCAGGTACGGCCCGAACCACTGCGCGTAGTTCTGCGCCCAGCCGGTCAGGGTCGGTTCGGCCACGTTGCGGCTGGTCCAGTAGAAGCCGCCCTGCGCCAGCAGATGGCAGACCGCCACCGAGGCGACCAGCAGCAGCGCGCCCTTGGCCAGCACCGGCCAGCGCGCGCCCTGGTAGTTGCGGCCAAGCAGCATGCCGCCGGCCCACAGCGAGAAATACGCGGGCAGCAGCAGCCAGTAGCCCGGCGACACGCAGTAGTGCTGCCAGAAATCCAGGCCGCTGCTGCGGATCACGATCCAGTCGACCAGCACCGCGAACACCATCAGCAGCGGGAACGCCCAGCGCGTCCAGCGCGCCAGATAGAAGCCGCCGATGAAGAACACGGCCCAGGAGGCATCGGGAATGGCCGCGAAGTGATTGACCCGGGTCGCCGCCAGCAGCAGTACAAGTACGGACAGGACGAAGGCGCGGTTGGCAGTGTCGGACATGGTGGGGGCCCGGGGCGGATTCAGGTTTCATTCTAGCCCGCCGCACGGGATGGCGCAGGCGTCGTCCCGTTCGGCGTACAGTCGGGACGAGCGCGTATCATGAACGCATGAGTGAACGACATGACGTGCTGATCGTCGGAGGCGGCCTGGTCGGCGCCAGCCTGGCCATTGCCCTGGAGCGCCTGGGCCGCGACGTAGGCCTGCTCGAGGCCAGTCCCGCCGGTGAACTGCCGGCGGTGTTCGACCAGCGCAACCTCAGTTTCGCCGCGGCCACCGTCAACGCGCTGACTGCGCTGGGCGTGATGCAGAAGCTGGCGATGGCGCCGGGACCGATCCGCCGCATCCATGTCAGCCGCGCCGGTGATTTCGGCCGCGTGCAGCTTGACGCCAGTGACTATGACCGGCCCTGGTTCGGCCAGGTGGTGGTCGCGCGCGATTTCGGCCAGGCGCTGGAGGCTCGGCTGCAGGAGCTGCCGCGGCTGCGCCGTTACCGGCCGATGCGTTTCCTGGGGCTGGGCGAGGTGGTCGATGGCTATCGCCAGGTGCGGGTGGCCGATGAGAACGGCGAACACGTGCTGCTGGCCCGGCTGGTGGTCGGTGCCGATGGCACCGCCAGTGCCGTGCGCGGTGCGCTGGGGATCGAGGTCGACCGCCATGATTTCCAGCAGACGCTGTTTGTCGCCCGCGTGCGCAGCCAGCGCGCGCCGGATGGCACGGCGTGGGAGCGCTTCACCGATACCGGCCCGACCGCGCTGCTGCCGCGCGGCGACCGCCACTTCGGCACCGTGCATGGTGTTGCGCGCGACCAGGCCGACGCGGTGATGGCGCTGGATGATGCCGCCTGGCTGCAGCGACTGCAGCACGCGATCGGCTGGCGCGCTGGCCGCCTGCTCGACTCCGGCCCGCGCAGTGCCTATCCATTGATCCAGGTGCTGGCGCGCGCGCTGGCCGGTGAGCGCGCGGTGCTGCTCGGCAATGCCGCACAGACCATCCACCCGTTGGGCGCACAGGGCTTCAACCTGGGCCTGCGCGATGCGCTGACCCTGGCCGAGCTGCTGGAGGATGCGCATGAGGACGCCGGCAGTGACGCATTGCTGCAGGCCTATGTCGCGCGCCGTGAGGAGGACCGCCGGCAGACGGTGGCGTTCTCCGGTGGCCTGGCGCGGCTGACCAGCAACCCGGCACCGCTGATGCGACCGCTGCGCAGCCTCGGCCTGGTGGCCGCGCAACGCGCCTCGGTGCAGTCGATGCTGGTCGGTGGCGCGATGGGCTTCCGCGGCGAAGTGCCTCGGCTGTGCCGCGGAGAAGCCGCATGAGCCGGCACGCGCGTCTGGATGTGACCATCGTCGGTGGCGGCGTGGTGGGTGCGGCCTGCGCGCTGGCACTGGCCGAAGCCGGGCTCTCGGTCGCACTGGTGGAAGGCCGTGAACCGGCGCCCTGGCAGGCTGCGCAGCCGGACCTGCGGGTGTTTGCCTTCGCCGCTGACAATGTGCAGCTGTTGAACCGGCTGGGCGTGTGGCCTGCCATCGCGCAGGCCCGCGCGTGGCCCTATCGGCGCATGCAGGTGTGGGATGCGGCAGGTGGTGAGGATCTGTTGTTCGACGCGGACCGCTTCGGTCGGCGCGAGTTGGGTTACATCGTCGAGAACGGCCTGCTGCAGGATCGCCTGTGGGCGGCGCTGCCGGCCGCGGGCGTGCAGCTGCATTGCCCGGCGCGGGTGGAGACGCTGGAGCAGGACGAGGCCGGCGTGCGCCTGCGCCTCGACGACGGCCGTCGCCTGGAAGCGGCGCTGGCGGTGGCCGCTGACGGCGCCGAATCGACCCTGCGCCGGCTGGCCGGGATCGAGGTCGAGCGGCATGACTACCACCAGCGTGGCGTGGTGGCCTACGTGGACAGTGAACTGCCGAACCAGGCCACGGCCTGGCAGCGCTTCCTGCCGACCGGGCCGCTGGCGCTGCTGCCGGTGGCCGAGCGCCGCAGTTCGATCGTCTGGACCCTTCCGGAGGAGGAAGCCGCGCGCGTGCTGGCACTGGACGAAGCCGCGTTCAATCGCGAACTGACCCGCGCCTTTGCCGCCCGCCTGGGCGAGCTGCGGCTGGCCTCGGCACGTGCGGCGTTCCCGCTGCGTCGTCAGCTCGCTCGCCACTATGTCGCCGGTCGCGTGCTGGCACTGGGCGATGCCGCGCATGTCGTGCATCCGCTGGCCGGGCAGGGCGTGAACCTGGGCCTGCGCGATGTCGCCGCCCTGCAGCAGTGGCTGGCACCTTCCACGGAGCGCCGCGGCCAGCCGCGCCTTTCACCGCAGCGGCTGCAGCGCTGGGCCCGCGAACGTCGCAGCGACAATCACATCGCCGCCTACAGCTTCGATGCGATCAACCGCCTGTTCTCCAATGACGAGATGCACCTGACCCTGGCCCGTGGCCGCGCGCTGGGCTGCGTCGGCAAATGGCCGCCGCTGGTGCAGGCATTCTGGAAGCGCGCCGCCGGCGTCTGATCGGAGTACAGGCCGTCCTGGTAGGTGCCAACCCTGGTTGGCACGCCTCCGACAGTGTGCCAACCAAGGTTGGCACCCACCGGGAGCGGGTCGTGTGCCCGCCGTCAGTAGAGCCACGCCATGCGTGGATGAAGATCGCGACGGCGGATCAATCCACCAGCCAACCGGCCAGGTCGGCGCGGTCGAGCTTGCCGCGGTGCTTGCGGTCCAGCGCGTTGAACTCGTCGGCCAATGCCGGGTTGGCCTGTGCTTCCTCGCGGCTGATGAAGCCATCGCCGTTCACGTCCAGCTCGCTGAAGCGGATGCGGTACTGGCCGACCACGCTGCTCGGCTCCAGCGAACGTACCGTCACCTGCGCTTCGCCGGCCGGCTGTGCAATCTCCACGCTGCCGGTGACCCGGCCGGCGCCCAGCGCTTGCTGGCGGATCGCGCCACCGGTCGGGCCGAGCGGTTGGCTCTGCGCGGGCGTATGCGGCAACTGCTGGGCAAGGGCAGGCGCCGCCGCCAGCAGGGCGATCAGTATCGGAGTCGAGCGGTATCGCATGGTTGCATCCCTCGGTAGCGCCGGGCCATGCCCGGCGGGCACGATGGCCTCAGCGCAGCGGCGAAGCCAGTACGGTGATCTCTTCGCGGTCGTGGTACAGCTGCTTGGCGCGCACCACCAGCGGCTTGCCGGCCTGGTCCTGGAACAGGTCCAGGCACAGCCGGGTCTCGTCCCAGCGCTTCTTCATCGGCAGTTTCAGGTTGAAGATCGCGTGCCGGCACCAGCCTTCGCGGAACCAGGTGGCCATGCGCTCGGCCACGCGGCGCGGCTGCTCGACCATGTCGCAGACCATCCAGTCCAGCGGCTGCTCCGGGTGCCAGTGGAAGCCATCTGCGCGCAGGTGCTCGACCAGTCCGGTATCCAGTACATGCTGGCGTAGCGGGCCGTTGTCGATGCTCAGCACGTGCATGTGCTGGCGGGTCAGCACCCAGGTCCAGCCGCCGGGTGCGGCGCCAAGGTCGGCCGCGCGCATGCCCGGCCTGGCCAGTGCCTCGCGTTCTTCCGGCGTCAGCAGGGTCAACAGTGCTTCATCCAGCTTCAGTGCCGAACGCGAGGGGGCTTCGGGCAGCAGCTTCAGGCGCGGAATGCCCAGCGCCCATGGCGCGCTGTCGGCCGGGTCGGCGATGCAGACGAAGGCGTGGGTGCCATCGACAAACACCACGTGCAGGCGTGGCAGGCGGTTGTTCGGCTTGTCGGTCAGCTTGCCGGCCTTGCGCAGCGCCGGGCGCAGCGCGTTGCCGAAGGCGCGCGCCAGACCGGACAGCGGCTTGCCCGCATCCGAGTCGGGGTGCTCCACCCACAGGTCGCCGAAGCGCGGCGCATCGGCCAGCACCTCCAGCATCGGCGTGATGCGGTCGGCCGGATCCAGCTGCGGCAGCTCGGCCAGTACCAGCAGTTTCTGCCGCGCGAAGATCAGCTCGCGCCAGCGCAGGCGCGGTGCCAATGCAGCGGCGTCGTCGCACATGAAAAGCACGTAGCCGTCATTGCGCTGGGTGCGGGCATAGCCGGCGAAACCGGCTTCGCCCGCGCGGAACTGCAGCTCGCCGGCCAGCTCGGGCTCGAAGCCCTGCCGGCACAGGCACAGCAGGCCGATGCCGGTTTCAGTAACGGGCGCCATCGCTTTCCCCATAGGCGCGCAGCACGCTGCGTGCAGCATCGCGGTTCAGGCCCTGCACCACTTCGATGCCGCGCTTGTTGAGCTCACCGACCCAGTCGGCCGGCAGCGGGCCTTCATCGAACGGGGTCAGCTCCTCGACGTCGGCCGAGTTGGCGCCGATCAGCAGGCGGTCGATGCCGGCCCACACCGTGGCGCCGTAGCACTGGCAGCACGGCTGCGAGCTGGTGGCCAGGGTGACCGGCGACAGCACCGCGTTCAGGCGCGGGGTCTGCAGGCGCTGCTGGGCCAGCATGTAGGCCATGTTCTCGGCGTGCGCCAGCGAGGTCGCGTGCGGCATCACCCGGTTCACGCCGGCGGCGATCACCTTGTCATCCGGGCCGAACACCACCGCACCGAACGGGCCGCCACTGGCGTGCTCGACGTTCAACCGCGACAGCTCGATCGCCAGCGCGACCTTGGCCTCATCGCCGGGATATCGACGATCCAGGTCGATCTGGTCGTGGATCCAGGCGGGAAGGGTCAGGTGGACTTGCGCGTACAGCATCGCGGGGGTGCCTCGTGTGGGATGGAAGAAGGTGCGGTTGCTTGGGAAACCGGCGCGCAGTGTAGCCGCAGCGGCCTGTACCGGGTGTGGCGGTGGGTCAGCCCGGCGAGCCGGTGCGGATCACCACGTACTGCTTGCGGAACTCCAGCCCGGCCTGTGGCCAGCTGGCGGCATAGGCGCGCAGCAGGGGCAGGGCAGCGGCGAAGTCGTGGCCGTTGACCCGGCAATCGGCTTCGCACAGGCCCTCGGCGTCGCGCGAGGCGAACAGGCGGATGGCCAGGAACGGGCGCGCCCTCAGCAGCTCGTCGAAGGCGTCCATGCTGCGGGTGAACAGGCAGCACGGGCAGGAACCGTGGTCGTCCTCGCTGCAGGTGGAGGCATCCACCTCCTGTGCGCGGTAGTGCGCCAGCGGGCCCAGCACCACGGTGCGCTGCAGTTCTTCGCTTTCCTCGGCGCCCGGATAGCTCAGGCCCAGCATCGGCAGGCCCTGTGCGTCTGCAGCGCCGACGGCGGTCTGCAGGGTCGCCAGGTCCACCCGGATCCAGGTCTGGAAGCCGGACAGCAGCGAGGCCTGTTCGTCGGCACCGTTGGCGTGCTGGTACTCGAACAGGCCGTCGGCGAACAGCACGGGGTGCTGGGTCTCGATGACGGTGGAGGTCTGCCAGCCACCGTTGTCGCGTTCATTCGCGGCCACTGCATGTGGGGTCAGGCGCAGGCCGCTGTCCAGCAGCAGTGCGCCATCGTCGACGCGGCTTGCGATGCCGGCGCCCTGCAGCACCTGCTGCAGCAGCGGGAGGAGGGCGGTGGAAGTTGTGGTCATGTCAGGCCTGTGGATGGATGGGGTGGAACATCCAGGCCGTGCCTGGGCTCTAGCGATCGAGCGCGTCGAGTGCGTCGAGTTCGGCGCGATAACGCCGTGCGTCGGGCTGCTGCTGCGGATCATTGCCATGCTCGCGCAACCAGGTCTCCAGCTCGCGGCGATAGTCTGCGCGGAAGTCCGTATTGCCCGGGCTGAAATGCAGCTTGCGTGCGGCCACTTCCACCCGTTCGCGCGCGCTGGCCCGGGCCTGGGCAATGCCGTGCGGTGATTCGTTGGTGAGGATGACGAAGTTGCGCGGGAAGCCCGGGGTGTACTTCACCACGAAGGGCTGGTCCTGCGCCGGAATGCGGATCGCGTTCTCCAGTGGCCACAACGAGGCGGTGTTGGTATGGAACACCACCTCCACGTCACGGCCCTCGGCGGTACGCAGCACCGCTTCGTAGCGCCAGATGTACTGTTCGTTGAGGGTGGAGTTGGTTTCCTCGGCCTTGACGATCACCGCTTCACCACGCTCGCCGACCGCATTGAGGAAGGTGGCGTTGAGGAAGTGGCCGAGGAAGATGTTGAGCATCGCCAGCGGGAACACCACGATGGCGTAGCCCGGAAAGCGCCGCCACCACGAGACCAGCCCGGCCAGCACCATCGCTGCAAAGAACGTCAGCAGCGGATGCTGCGAGATGAACCAGAGCAGGGCGGACAGGGCGGTGATCATCGTCGCGGGCGCCGTGCTGGCGCCCGCGCAGGTCCTCAGGCCGACCAGGTGTCGCGCAGGGTCACGCTGCGGTTGAACACCGGCTTGGCCTCGGTGTGGTCGCGGCGGTCGGCAACGAAGTAGCCGGTACGTTCGAACTGGAACGACTGCTCCGGGGCGGCGCTGGCCGCGGCCGGCTCGACATAGCCGGTGACGGTGCGGCGCGATTCCGGGTTGAGGTAATCGCGATAGGTCTTGCCTTCCGATTCGTCGTCCGGGTTCGGCACCGAGAACAGGCGGTCGTACAGGCGGATCTCGGCCGGCACGCCATGCACGGCGCTGACCCAGTGGATGGTGCCCTTGACCTTGCGGTTGGCGCCTTCCATGCCCGGGCGCGATTCCGGATCCAGCCAGCCGCGCAGCTCGGTGATGGTGCCGTCGGCATCCTTGATCACCTCATCGCAGCGGATGATGCCGGCGCCGCGCAGGCGTACTTCGCCACCCGGAACCAGGCGCTTCCAGCCCTTCGGCGGCACTTCGGCGAAGTCCTCGCGATCGATCCACACTTCGCGTGCGAACGGCACCTGGCGGCTGCCGAAGCTTTCGTCCTTCGGATGGTTGCTGAAGGTCAGCTGCTCTTCGTGGCCTTCGGGCAGGTTGCTCAGCACCAGCTTGACCGGGTCGACCACGGCCATGCGGCGCGGCGCGGCGCTGTCCAGGTCTTCGCGCAGCGCGCCTTCCAGCACGCTGAAGTCGATCAGCGAATTCTGCTTGCTGATGCCCACGCGCTCGGCGAACAGGCGCATCGCCGCCGGGGTGTAGCCACGGCGGCGCAGGCCCTGCAGGGTCGGCATGCGCGGGTCTTCCCAGCCGTCCACCAGCTGTTCGGTGACCAGCGCCATCAGCTTGCGCTTGCTCATCACCGTGTAGTTGATGTTCAGGCGCGAGAACTCGATCTGGCGCGGCTTGGCCGCTTCGCGCGGCAGGCCGGCGTCGACCAGCGGCTGGGTCAGCGCGTCGTCATGGGCGAAATCCACGTTGTCCACGCACCAGTCGTACAGCGGGCGGTGGTCTTCGAATTCCAGCGTGCACAACGAGTGGGTGATGCCCTCGATCGAATCGCCCAGCGCGTGCGCGAAGTCGTACATCGGGTAGATCGGCCACGCATTGCCGGTGTTCTGGTGTTCGACGTGCTTGATGCGGTACAGGGCCGGATCGCGCAGGTTGATGTTGCCGCTGGCCATGTCGATCTTGGCGCGCAGGGTGCGCGCACCATCCGGGAATTCACCGGCGCGCATGCGGCGGAACAGGTCGAGGTTCTCCTCGACGCTGCGGTCGCGCCACGGCGACGGGCGGCCCGGCTCGGTCAGGGTGCCACGGTAGGCGCGCACTTCCTCGGCCGACAGGTCGCAGACATAGGCCTTGCCCTGCTCGATCAGCTTCTCGGCGGCCAGGTAGTAGGTCTGGAAGTAGTCCGAGGCGTGGCGCAGCTCGTTCCACTCGAAGCCCAGCCAGCGCACGTCGTCCTGGATCGCGGCCACGTATTCCGGATCTTCCTTGGCCGGGTTGGTGTCGTCGAAGCGCAGGTTGCAGACACCGCTGAACTCACCGGCGATGCCGAAGTTCAGGCAGATCGACTTGGCATGGCCGATGTGCAGGTAGCCGTTCGGCTCGGGCGGGAAGCGGGTCTTGATCGCCTGGTGCTTTCCGCTGGCCAGGTCCTCGCGCACGATCTGGCGGATGAAATCGCGCTTTTCGTGGCTGTCGGCGGGGGTCTCGGGGCTGGCGGGGGTGTGCTCGGACATGAGTCTGGGGCGAAAAAGGGCAGAAAGACCAACAGTCTAGCGCGTACGGCGCAGAGCTGCCCGGCGGCGCCTGGGTTGCCGGCCAGCGGCCGGCACCCTCCATCCACCTTCCGGCGGAATGGTCATGCGCCGCCACCGCCACCATTCAGCGTCCGGGCGTATGCTGGACCCCATGTCCCATGGAGCCGTCGCATGCACATCGTGTACAAGGCCGACAATCTGTTCGACGCCCACCTGGTCAAGCACGCACTGGAAGACGCCGGCATCCCCGCCTTCGTGTTTGGCGAGCAGCTGCTGGGTGGCATGGGCGAGCTGCCATTGTTCGGCGTACTGCGGGTCGGCATCCCGGATGCGGCGCGGCCGCAGGCCGAGGACATCGTGGCCTCGCTGGACTTGGGCCACGCGCCGGACGACCCCATTTCAGATGCAGACGACATTGCCGGCCTTCCGGCGTAGGAGCGCATCATGTTGGGAATTGGCCAGGGCATCCTCGGCATCGGGGCCTTCAAGCAGCGCCTGCCGCGCCCGGAAGAAGCACTGCCGGGGCGCGAGCAGCCGCTGCCGCTGCACAGCAACCAGCACTTCGTGAACAGTCATCCGCTGAAGGACCGTTTCGCTGGCCTGCAGCAGATCCGCTTTGCGCTGGGCTGCTTCTGGGGCGCCGAACGCAAGTTCTGGAACGAGCCGGGCGTGTACAGCACCTCGGTCGGCTATGCCGGTGGCATCACCCCGAACCCGACCTATGAAGAGGTGTGTTCGGGCCTGACCGGCCACACCGAAGTGGTGCAGGTGGTGTTCGACCCGGCGGTGGTGAGCCTGGAGCGGCTGCTGCAGCTGTTCTGGGAAAGCCACGACCCGACCCAGGGCATGCGCCAGGGCAACGACACCGGCACCCAGTACCGCTCGGCGATCCACGCCACCGACGAGGCCCAGTACGCCGCCGCGCTGGCCAGCCGCGAGGCCTACCAGGCGCAGCTGGATGTGGCCGGTTACGGCCCGATCACCACCGAGATCGTGTACCCGGCACCGACGTACTACTACGCCGAGGATTATCACCAGCAGTATCTGGCGAAGAATCCGAATGGTTACTGCGGCATTGGTGGCACGGGCGTGAGCTGCCCGATCGGGCTGGATGTGGAGGGGCCGCGCTGACGGCGGTGGTCCGCCTGCGGCGGGCAACATCAACATCAACATCAACATCCAAAGCGGCTCTGGGTTGCTGATGGTTTGGCGGGACGGGGGCGGCTGGCAGGACACGCCGTAAACCCGTCCATGGGGGCTCGATGGCGCCATCCATGGCGCCAACGGTCCTGCCAGCCGCCCCCGTCCCACCTTCGACAGTTTCCCGGTGACGGTGGGCAAGAGCATGGGTTACTGACGAACTGAAAGAAAACAAAAAGGACGCGGCCTTCGCCGCGTCCTTTTTGTTTGTATGCAGTGCTTCGTAGAGTCGAGCTTGCTCGACTGCGAGCAAGCGCAGCGCGCGACCCGCTGTTGCTTTTCTTTCTTTCTTCCGTGGCGGGCGGCCACAGGAAACTGTCAGAGGGCGGGCGGGTTGGGTTCGCGGGGGTGTCCGCGGCATGGATGCCGCGGCCAAGCCCCCATGGACGGGTTCACGGCGTCCCCCGCGAACCCAACCCGCCCGACCCAGCACGGCTGTTGCTTCATGCCTTTCGCGACCAACCGACCCGCCACGAGGGGCTCAGCCGTTGGCCGAAATCCTCACAGTTCCGAACGAATCCGCTCGCGCAGCGCCTGCAGATCCTTGGCAAACGCATCGATACCGGTCGCCAGCTTCTCGGTCGCCATCGGATCGGCGGCCAGGTCGGCGGCGAACTTCGCTGCGTCGATCGGGGTCACCGCTGCGCCGTCGGCGGCACCGGCCACCAGCTTGCGCGGCAGCTCGCCATGGTCGGCGTCCAGCTTCTCCAGCAGGTCCGGCGAAATGGTCAGGCGGTCGCAGCCGGCCAGCGCTTCGATCTGCGCGGTCGAACGGAACGAGGCGCCCATCACCACCGTCGGCGAACCGCGGCGCTTGAACTCGGCATACACGCCGCGCACGAACTTCACGCCCGGGTCTTCGTCGATGCTGGCCGGGGTCTGGCCATTGGCCACGTACCAGTCCAGGATGCGACCGACGAACGGCGAGATCAGGAACGCGCCGGCTTCGCTGCAGGCCAGCGCCTGGGTCGGGTTGAAGATCAGGGTCAGGTTGCAGTCGATGCCCTCGGCCTGCAGGATGCGCGCGGCTTCCACGCCTTCCCAGGTCGCAGCGATCTTGATCAGGATCTTCTCGCGCGGCACGCCGGCATCGGCGTACATCTGGATGAACTGGCGGGCCTTGGCCACGGTCGCGGTGGTGTCGTGGGCCTGGTCGGCGTCCACTTCGGTGGACACGCGGCCCGGCACCAGCGTGCTCAGCAGCGCGCCGACGCCGATGGTCAGGCGGTCGGCCACGGCGTGCACCACGGCTTCGCGGTCACCGCTCTGCTGGCGGCCCCAGGCCAGTTCGCGTTCGATCAGTTCGGCGTAGACCGGCAGGTCCAGCGCCTTCTTCACCAGGGTCGGGTTGGTGGTGCAATCCACCGGCTGCAGGCGCTTGATCGCGTCGTAGTCACCGGTATCGGCAACGACCACGGACAGTTCGCGCAGCTGGGACAGTTTGGACGGGGTACTCATTACGGCTCCTGGTGCAGGGGGATCGAATCGCGCGCGGTGCGCAGCGGTAATCAGGGGCGGTCGTTGTGGACCGCGGTCACGCGCAGGCGCAGCTTGCGGCCGCCGGGCGCATTCCAGTCGATGCTCTGGCCGATGGCCAGGCCGAGCAGGGCACTGCCGACCGGGGCCAGCACGGAAACCTTGCCTTCATCGACGTTGGCTTCGCGGGGGAAGACCAGGGTCAGGACGTGTTTTTCGCCCGACACTTCATCTTCGCACTCCACGCGCGAATGCATCATGACGATGCCTTCGGGAATCTGGTCCGGCGCCAGCACGGTGGCCCGGTTGAGTTCTTCAGCAAGCGCGAGCGCGGCAGGCGTCTGGCTCAGCGCAGGGGAGTCGAGCATGGCCTCCAGGCGGTCCATGTCGAAGGTGGAAACAGTGATCGACGGCGGCAGGCCGCTGGCGGTGTTCATGGTGGCGCTCCTTGGTTGAAAACCATGCAAAAGGCGGCACCCGCTGGCGCCGCCTGTCTGTATTGTGGGGACAAATGCGACCGGAATCGACTCCTGCCGATTCCGGGCCGAGGCTGTGGGGGCTCAGCCGTTCAGCGCGGGGCCGGGCAGGGCATTGGCGTCGTCGCCGACGGCATTCACCGCGTCGAGCGTGAACAGTGCATGCGGCAGCCGCTTGAACTGGTCGGCCAGCTCCATCAGGAAGCCATTCATCGCCGAGCTGCGGCGCCAGATCATGGCGATGCGGCGGCTCGGACGACCTTCGCCGGTGAAGTCGAGCAGGCGGATGTTGTTCGAGCGCGGCACCGGCGGCTGCACCGACAGGCTGGGAAGCAGGGTAATGCCGACGTCGGCGGCGACCATCTGCCGCAGGGTTTCCAGGCTGGTGGCGCGGAACTCGGACTTCTCGTTGGCGCCGAACAGGCGGCACACTTCCAGCGCCTGGTCGCGCAGGCAATGGCCGTCTTCCAGCAGCAGCAGCTTCTGCGTGGCCAGCTCCTGCACGTCCAGGTGTTCGCGGCGAGCCAGCGGATGGCGCCCGGACACGGCCAGCAGGAACGGCTCCTCGAACAGGAACTCGGCATGCAGCTGGTCGTCGATCACCGGCAGCGCCAGCAGCGCGGCATCGAGCTTGCCTTCGCGCAGGCGGTCCAGCAGCACGTCGCTCTTTTCCTCGACGAGCAGCAACTCCAGCTCCGGGAAGCGTTCGCGGATGCGGGGGATTACATGCGGCAGCAGGTACGGGCCCAGGGTCGGGAAGATCCCCAGGCGCACCGTACCGGCTTCCGGATCGCGGCTGCGTCGCGCCGCTTCCTTCAGTTGCTCCACTTCGGACACGATCACCCGTGCCCGCGCGGCGGCTTCCTGCCCGGCCGGGGTCAGCATCACCTTGCGCGGCGCGCGTTCCACCAGCGGCAGGCCCAGCTCTTCTTCCAGCTTGCGGATCTGCGTCGACAGCGTGGGCTGGCTGACGAAGCAGGAGGCGGCAGCCCGGCCGAAATGCTTGTGGTCGGCCAGGGCTACCAGGTACTTCAGATCACGTAGGTTCATCCTTACACCCCAGGGGTAACGGACCGGCTGACGGCATGGTTACCCGACAGGCAGACAATGTTCCCGGTGATCTGGGAACGGTGGATCAGGCCGCTTCAGCAACGGCACCGCTGCTGTTGCTCACCGACGAGCGGATCAGGTGATCGAACGCGCTCAGTGCGGCGGTCGAGCCAGCGCCCATGGCGATGATGATCTGCTTGTAGGGTACCGTGGTGCAATCGCCTGCGGCGAACACGCCCGGCAGGTTGGTTTGGCCACGGTCATCGATGACGATCTCGCCGCGCGGCGAAAGTGCCACGGTGTCCTTCAGCCATTCGGTGTTGGGCAGCAGGCCGATCTGCACGAAGATGCCTTCCAGCTCGACGCGGTGGGCATCGCCGCCGACGCGGTCCTTGTAGACCAGGCCGGTGACCCGGCTGCCGTCGCCCAGCACTTCGGTGGTCTGCGCGCTGGTCAGCACGGTCACGTTGCCCAGGCTGCGCAGCTTCTTCTGCAGCACTTCATCGGCGCGCAGGCTGGAATCGAATTCCAGCAGGGTTACATGCGACACGATGCCGGCCAGATCGATGGCCGCCTCGACGCCGGAGTTGCCGCCGCCGATCACCGCCACGCGCTTGCCCTTGAACAACGGGCCATCGCAATGCGGGCAGTAGGCCACGCCCTTGTTGCGGTACTGGTCTTCGCCCGGCACGTTCATCTGCCGCCAGCGCGCGCCGGTGGACAGGATCACCGAACGCGACTTCAGCACCGCGCCGTTCTCCAGCTGCACCTGCACCAGGCCGTCTTCGCCGGCCGGCACCAGAGCGCTGGCACGCTGCAGGTTCATGATGTCCACGTCGTACTCGCGCACGTGCTGTTCCAGCGCCGTGGCCAGCTTCGGGCCTTCGGTCTCCTTCACCGAGATGAAGTTCTCGATCGCCATGGTGTCCAGCACCTGGCCACCGAAACGCTCGGCGGCGATACCGGTGCGGATGCCCTTGCGCGCGGCGTAGATCGCCGCAGCGGCGCCGGCCGGGCCACCACCGACCACCAGCACGTCGAAGGCATCCTTGGCGGCGATTTTCTCGGCATCGCGCTTGCTGGCATTGGTGTCCAGCTTGGCGACGATCTGCTCCAGGGTCATGCGGCCTTGGTCGAACACTTCACCGTTGAGGTACACCGTCGGCACCGACATGATCTCGCGCTTCTCGACTTCGTCCTGGAACAGGGCGCCATCGATGGCCACGTGCTGGATGCGCGGGTTGAGCACGGCGGCCAGGTTCAGCGCCTGCACCACGTCCGGGCAGTTCTGGCAGGACAGCGAGAAGTAGGTTTCGAACTTGAAGTCGCCCTCCAGGTTCTGCACCTGCTCGATCAGCTCGGCGGTGGCCTTGGACGGGTGGCCGCCGACCTGCAGCAGCGCCAGCACCAGCGAGGTGAACTCGTGGCCCATCGGCAGGCCGGCGAAGGTCAGGTGGATGTCCTGGCCCGGGGTGCCGAGGTCGAAGGACGGCACGCGGCCCTGGCCGTCGCGCAGCACCTGCAGCGAGATCTTGTCCGACAGGCTTTCCAGGGTCTGCAGCAGTTCCAGCATCTCCTGCGACTTGGCGCCGTCGTCGGCGTGCGCGGTGATCTGGATCGGGCGGGTCACGCGCTCCAGATAGGTCTTCAGCTGCGACTGCAGGTTGGCGTCCAACATCGGGTCATCTCCTGGCTTCAGGCAAACAGGGGGCGTGGCACCGCTGTAGAAGGTAGCGGACCAGCAGGGGGTAGGGGTGAACCCAAGACAGCGACCGTGGAAGGGGCTGGCTGGCCAAGGCGGGCGAGCGTTGGCTGTCTTGGGTTCACCCCCACGCCGGCGGGGGGACCGGCACGGGGATGAGGGGCGCGCCGTGGCGTGGGGCCACGGCAGGCCGGTACTGCCTTAGATCTTGCCGACCAGGTCCAGCGACGGGGTCAGGGTCTTCTCGCCTTCCTTCCACTTCGCCGGGCACACCTGGTTCGGGTTGGCGGCGGTGAACTGGGCAGCCTTCAGCTTGCGCAGGGTCTCGGAGACGTCACGGGCGATCTCGTTGGAGTGGATCTCCAGGGTCTTGATCACGCCTTCCGGGTTGATGATGAAGGTGCCGCGCAGGGCCAGGCCTTCTTCCGGAATGTGCACGCCAAAGGCGTTGGTCAGCTGGTGGGTCGGGTCGCCGACCAGCGGGAACTGGGCCTTGCCGACGGCCGGCGAGGTTTCGTGCCACACCTTGTGCGAGAAGTGGGTGTCGGTGGTGACGATGTAGACCTCGGCGCCGGCCTTCTTGAACTCGGCGTAATGGTCAGCGGCGTCTTCGATCTCGGTCGGGCAGTTGAAGGTGAAGGCGGCCGGCATGAAGATCAGGACCGACCACTGGCCCTTCAGGGTGCTGTCGGAAACCTTGATGAACTCGCCATTCAGGTAAGCATTGGCTTCGAACGGCTGGATCTGGGTGTTGATCAGGGACATCGTTATTCCTCTGGGTGAAGGGGAGTGGGTGAATCGACAGGAGCTAGGTTACCGACTCGCTGGCGATAAGAACAATCCATTGATTGCATCTATTTGATAGATGTGGTCTATCAAAATGCACTGAGCAGGCACTGAATCCGGCTGCCTCCGTCCTGCAACTGCCTGTGTGACAAGGAAAATCTTCCCTGGAGGGTGAAGACGGCCGATAGCCCTTCCTTATCCCGTCCGCCAGAACCTGAACGGATTCCCGCCTTTTGTAGCGTCGAGCCTGCTCGACCATGGGCAGGGAGCAGTCGAGCAAGCTCGACTCTACAATTGCGGCATGTCCGTCAAAACCGAACCCTCCCTGCGCCAGGTCGTGGCCGAGGCCAGTGCCCGCCTGGGCGGCATCGAGGCCCGCCACGAGGCCGAACTGCTGCTGCTGCACGTGCTGGAGCGCCCGCGCAGCTGGCTGTTCGCACACGCTACCGACCCGCTGCCCGCCGCTGAACTCGCCACCTTCGAAACGCTGCTGGCGCGTCGCGTGGCCGGCGAGCCTGTGGCCTACCTGACCGGTCGCCGCGGTTTCTGGACGCTGGACCTGGAGGTCGACCCGGCCACGCTGATTCCGCGCCCGGAAACCGAACTGCTGGTGGAACTGGCACTGGATCGCCTTCCACTGGGCCGCCCGCTGCAGCTGGCCGACCTCGGTACCGGCAGCGGCGCGATCGCGCTGGCGCTGGCCAGCGAACGGCCGCAAGCGCAGGTACTGGCCACCGATGCCAGCGCGGGTGCGCTGGCCGTAGCCGCGCGCAACGCCGCACGCCATGAACTGCGCAACGTGCGCTTCGCCGAGGGTGGGCATGACTGGTACGCGCCGCTGCAGGCCGCGCGCTTCGACCTGATCGCCAGCAACCCGCCGTACATCGTCAGCGATGATCCGCATCTGCAGCAGGGCGACCTGCGCTTCGAACCGGCTACCGCGCTGGCCTCCGGCGTGGATGGCCTGGATGACATCCGCCGCATCGTCGACGGTGGCCAGGCGCACCTGCTGCCCGGGGGCTGGCTGCTGATCGAACACGGGTGGGACCAGGGCGAAGCGATCCGCGCGCTGTTCGAGGCGGCGCGTTTCGCCGACGTGCAGACCGTGCAGGACCTGGAGCAGCGCGACCGCATCACCCTCGGCCGGCGACCGGCCTAGAATGGGGGTTCTCCTGCCCCGGCAGGGCATCACCCTGGAGCTGCAAGCATGCGTACGCTGTACCCCGCCATCACCCCTTACGACGTCGGCACCCTGAAGGTCGACGACCGCCACACGCTGTACTTCGAACAGTGCGGCAACCCGGACGGCAAGCCGGTGGTGATGCTGCACGGTGGTCCGGGCGGCGGCTGCAGCGACAAGATGCGCCAGTTCCACGACCCGTCCAAGTACCGCATCATCCTGTTCGACCAGCGCGGCGCCGGCCGTTCCACCCCACACGCCGATCTGGTGGACAACACCACCTGGGACCTGGTTGCCGATATCGAAAAACTGCGCGAGCACCTGAAGGTCGATCGCTGGCAGGTGTTCGGTGGCAGCTGGGGCTCGACCCTGGCCCTGGCCTACGCCGAAACCCACCCGCAGCGCGTGACCGAACTGGTGCTGCGCGGCATCTTCATGCTGCGCCGCTGGGAGCTGGAATGGTTCTACCAGGAAGGCGCCAACCGCCTGTTCCCGGATGCGTGGGAGCACTACCTGAAGCCGATTCCGGCCGTCGAGCGCCACGACCTGATCTCGGCCTTCCACCGCCGCCTGACCAGCGAAGACGAAACCACCCGCCTGGAAGCCGCCAAGGCGTGGGCGGTGTGGGAAGGCGCGACCAGCTTCCTGCATGTCGATGATGACTTCATCAACAGCCACGAAGACCCGCATTTCGCGCTGGCCTTCGCCCGCATCGAGAACCACTACTTCGTCAACGGCGGCTTCTTCGAGGTGGAAGACCAGCTGCTGCGCGACGCGCACCGCATCGCCGATATCCCGGGCGTGATCGTGCACGGCCGCTACGACGTGGTCTGCCCGCTGGCCAATGCCTGGGACCTGACCAAGGTCTGGCCGAAGGCGAAGCTGGAAATCACCCCGGCCTCGGGCCACTCGGCGTTCGAAGCGGAGAATGTGGACGCGCTGGTGCGCGCCACCGATGGTTTTGCCTGATCGGTAGTGCCGGCCGCTGGCCGGCAACCCCGAAACGATTGGAGCGACGTGGACGCCGGCCAGCGGCCGGCGCTACCACTCTCCGGCCAGCAGCGCGTCGGCCAGTACCTGCAGCTTTGGTGAGTGCTGGCGCGACGGCGGGTAGATCAACGACAGCGCACGGCTGCGGCCTTCGAACGGCTGCAGCACGCGTTGCAGGCGGCCATCGGCCAGCGCATCGGCCACCGCGAAATCCATCACCTGCACGATGCCGATGCCGGCGATCGCCGCTTCCACCAGCGGATCACCGCTGTCGAACACCATCCGCGTCGGCGGGGTGAACTCACGCAGCTGCCCGTCCTGCAGGAACTGCCAATCCACCTGGCGGCCGCTGCGCAGGTTGCGCACCGCCAGGCAGGCATGTTCCTGCAACGCGGCCACATCGGCCGGCGAGCCACAGCGCTCCAGGTACCGCGGGCTGGCCACGGTTACCCAGCGCAGCGGACGCAGGGGACGCGCGACGATGCGCTGGTCGGCGATGACCCCGGTGCGCAGCGCGGCATCGAACCCTTCTTCAACCAGGTCGACCAGACGATCGCTGAGCACGGCTTCCACCTGCAGCTGCGGATGCTGCTGCAGCAGCGGCGCCAGCAGCGGCACCAGCACCTTGCGCCCGAACATCGACGGCGCGCTGATCTTCAGCGTGCCCGAGGGTGTGCACGGGCGGTCGGCCAGTTGCCGCTCGGCGTCGTCGAGGCCGGCCAGCAGGGGCGAGACCTGATCGACGAACTGGCGGCCATCCGGGGTCAGTGCCACGTTGCGGGTGTTCCGCTGCAGCAGCTTCACCCCCAGCGTGGCTTCCAGCCGGCTGATCGCGCGCGACAGCCCGGACTGGCTCAGGCCGAGCTGGCCGGCAGCGACAGTGAAGCTGCGTGCCTCGGCCACCTGTACCAGCATGCGCACGGCATTGAGGTCCATCGGGGCTTCATTCATGCCGAAAATCATGACAGATATGGTGGATTGGGGGTTTATTGATTCGGCTGCATCAATGAGACTGCGCTCCCCCACCGCGCCAGACCACCGATGCCTCCCCTCAAATACCCGCGCTGGGCGCTGACCCTGCTGGCCACCGCCCAGCTGATCATCGCCCTGGACGCCACCATCATCTTCGTCGCCCTGCATGACATGGGGCGCGCGTTGCAGATCAACGCGCAGCAGCTGCAATGGGTGGTCAGTGCCTACACCGTGGCCTTCGGCGGCAGCCTGCTGCTGGGCGGGCGTGCCGCCGATCTGATCGGCCGTCGCCGCTTCTACCGGCTGGGCATGCTGCTGTTCGCGCTGGCCTCGCTGCTGGGTGCACTGGCGCCCAATGCCACGCTGTTGATCATCGCGCGCGCGGCACAGGGCATCGGTGCTGCATTGTTGTTCCCGGCCACGTTGGCGCTGATCAACACGCTGTACGCGGAGGGCCCGGTGCGCAACCGCGCGCTGGCGATCTGGAGCATGGCCAGCGCGGTCGGGTTGGCGTTGGGCACGTTGCTGGGCGGGGTGCTGACCCAGGCGTTCGGCTGGCCGGCGGTGCTGGCGGTGATCGTGCCGTTGGCAACTGCGTGTGCGGTCGCGGCCGGCGCGTGGCTGCCGGCCGATGGCCCACGGGTGCAGGGCCGTTCATTCGACCTGGCCGGTTGCCTCACCGTCACCGCCGGCGGCAGCCTGCTGGTTACCACCCTGGTTCAGGGCCCGGAGTGGGGCTGGACGGCGCCGGCCACGCTCATCTGCCTGCTGCTTTCAGCCGTACTGTTGACGGTGTTCGTACAGATCGAAAGGCGCAGCCGAGACCCGCTGATGCAGTTTTCGCTGTTGCGCCTGCCTGGCCTGCGCGCGGCACTCGGCCTGACCTTCGCCTTCATGAGCAGCTATGGCGTGCAGTACTACTTCCTGGCGCTGTATTTCCAGGACGGCTATGGCTGGAGCCCGCTGCAGGCCGGGATGGCCTTCCTGCTGCCGACACTGGTGTGCACCTTCGGCATCCGTATTGCCGAACGCATGCTGCGGTGCCGTTCGCCACGGCAGGTGCTGGCCTGGGGATTCGCCGCCGGTGCCATCGGCATCGCCGCGGTGGCGCTGGCGATGCCGCATGGCGCCGGCTACTGGCCGCTGCTGCCGGGCATCGTGGTGCTCAGCATCGGCCAGGGCATGAGCTGGACGGCGATGTGGATCGTGGCCGGGCAGGGAGTGCCGGGTCCGCAGCAAGGTGTCGCGTCCGGCATGGCGGCCACCGCCCAGCAGATCGGCGGCGCCCTGGGATTGGCGGTACTGGTGATGGTCGCCAACGCCGCACGCGGCACGCAGGCAGCAACCAGTCCCGATGCCCTGCAGGGCATGGTCAATGCACAGTACGGCGCCGCGCTGTTCGCCGCGCTCGGCGTGGTGATCGCGCTGGGCCTGCGCCCGGCAGCGGTAGCGGTAGTGCCGGCCGCTGGCCGGCAAACGCAATGATCCAACTGTCCTGAGGTTGCCGGCCAGCGGCCGGCACTACCGATTCGGGGTAGATCCACGCCATGCGTGGACGATCCTCAACCGGCCGCCAGCAACTGCGGCTGCAACGCGCTGAAGATCCGCGCCAGCCGCTCCGCCCATGCCTGCTGTCCGGCGGCATCGGCAATCAGGTCCTGGCGGATTTCCAGCTCCACGTGCACCAGGCCGCGGCCTTCGCCATGCACCGGCACTGCGTAGTCGCTGGTGCTGCTCACCGAGTACGGCTCGTTGTCGCCCACCACCAGGTCGCCTTCGTCGCGCAGCGCCTGCAGCAGTGCATGCGCAAATCGCGTGTCCTGGTGGTACAGCACGCCGGCCTGCCACGGCCGCTGCATGCCGTTCATCACCGGGGTGAAGCTGTGCATCATCACCAGCAGGGTGGGGCGGCCGGCATCTCGGCGCGCGTCCAGTTCGGCGTCGATGCGCGCGTGGTACGGCGCGTGGATCGCATCGATGCGCTGCTGCCGCTGCGCTGTCGACAGCCCGACATTGGCTGGCACCACGGTGTGGTCGCTCACTTCCGGAATCAGCGTGGGCGAGGCCAGCGGACGGTTGCAGTCGATCAGCAGCCGCGAATAGGTCTGTTCGATCGCCCAGGCATCGAGCCGTTCGGCCAATGCGCGGGTGGTGCCGGCAATGCCGATGTCCCAGCCGATGTGGCGGTCCAGTTCGGCCTGCGGCAAGCCCAGGCCGGCGAGGGCGCGCGGCACCTGCTGGCCAGCGTGGTCGGCCAGCAGCAGGAACGGCGAGGCGCCCTGCGGCTGGTGGATCGTGTAGAGCGCCGGGTCATCGGCGCCCAGCAACGCCGGCAGCGCGTGCAGATCGGCGTCAGCCACGCGCGCGCCCGTCGAGGTGGTGCTCGATCATCCACAGGCCGGCCCACAGCTTGGCATCCAGCTCGTAGCCTTCGCCCATCTTCTGCACCAGCCACGCCGCGGCCTGCGCGCGCGGAATCTCGTGCACGGTGATGTCCTCGCTGTCATCGCCGCCGCCTTCGCCGATCCGGCGCAGGCCGGTGGCGCGCACGAAGGCGATCTTCTCGCTGCTGGCACCGGAGGAGGTCGGGCCGATCATCAGCACTTCGGCGTGATCGGCGGTCCAGCCGGTTTCTTCTTCCAGCTCACGCACGGCCGAGACTTCGATCGACTCGCCGGCATGGATGTCGCCGACCAGGCCGGCTGGCATCTCGATGGTGGGTGCCTGCAGTGGCACGCGGAACTGTTCGACGAACAGCACCTTGTCCTCGGGGGTGACGGCGATGATGATCGCCGCCAGGCCACCGGCATGGGTACGTTCGCTGTATTCCCAGGTGCCGCGCACCAGCATGCGCTGGTACTTGCCTTCATAGACGACACGCGGGGCTTCGGTATTGCGCTGGCTCATGCGGGCTCGCTGTGGATGGGAAGAGGGTCGGCCACGCCGGCGGCATCGAACAGCCGGCGGCGGGTCATCGGGCCGAAGCGCAGGGTCTGGCACAGGCCACCGAGCAGCTCCGGGTCGGCCGCCTGGCGCAGCAGTCCGGGCTGGCTGCCTTCCAGCGGCGCATCCAGCGCGATGGTGGTCAGCTGGCGCCACAGCAGGGCGTGCTCGCGCTGCTCGCGCAGGCGCACCGCCATCTGCGCGGCGCCGCGCAGGCGCAGGAACGGCACTTCGTCCAGGCGTTCGTACAGCGCATCCATGCTGCCGAAGTGGGCCAGCAGCACGGCGGCGGACTTGCTGCCGACACCACTGACGCCGGGAATGTTGTCCACCGCATCGCCGCACAGCGCCAGGTAATCGGCGATCTGGTGCGCATGCACGCCATGCCGCGCCTTGACGCCGGCCACGTCCCAGCGCTGGTTGCGCGCGTAGTCCCACTGCTCGTCGTGATCGAGCAGCAGCTGCGACAGGTCCTTGTCGGCGGAAATGATCACGCCACGATGGCTGTGCCGGTGCTGGTGCAGGGCACTGCCGATCAGGTCATCGGCCTCGTAGTCATGATGGGCCAGCACCACCAGGCCCAGCGCGGCGCACAGTGCCTTGCAGTGCACGAACTGGCGCTTGAGTGCTTCCGGCGCCGGGTCGCGGTTGGCCTTGTAGGCCGCGTACAGGCGGTGGCGGAAGCCGCTGTCGAGCGCTTCGTCGAAGGCGATGGCGATGTGCCGCGGGCGCTCGCGCTCAAGCAGGTCCAGCAGGAAGCGGGCGAAGCCGTGCACGGCGTTGGTCGGCCAGCCCTGTGCATCCTGGAACTGGTCCGGCAACGAATGCCAGGCGCGGAACACATAGATGCTGGCATCAACCAGGTACAGCGAGGGCGCCGGTGCCGGCAGGGTCATGCCGGCGGCGTCCAGTCGCGCAGCAGCGCCGCAGGGTCGGGGCGCTCGCGCTCGGGAACCTCGGCCTTCGGCGTACCGATGTGGATGAAACCTGCGATGCTTTCGCCCGCGGCCAGGCCCAGGTGGGCCTGCACGACGGGGTCGAATGCCATCCAAGCGGTCAGCCACTGGGCGCCGAAGCCCAGCGCCTGTGCCGCCTGCAGCAGGGCGAAGCAGACGCAGCCGGCGGTCATCAGCTGCTCCTGCTCGGGCACCTTCGGGTCCGGGCGCGGGCTGGCCACCACCACGATCACCAGCGGCGCGTGGCTGAAGCGCTGGCGGTCCTTCTCGAATACCGCCTCGCCGGCATGCGGGTCGCGCTGGCGGCTGAGTTCGACCAGGAAGTCGCCCAGAGTGTGACGTGCATCGCCGGCGATCTTCAGGAAGCGGAACGGCACGCGCTTGCCGTGGTCGGGCACGCGCACCGCCGAAGCCAGCATCCGCTGCAGGGTGGCCGGGTCCGGTCCGGGCTCGCCGAGCTGCCGCGAGGGCACTGAGCGGCGGGCATCCAGGGCAAGCAGGGCGGCGGGGTCGGGCATGGAGTCTGAACCGGTCATCACGGGTGTTTGATTATAGTCGGGGTGGTCAACGACGCCGTTTGTGTCGCGTCCGGCCTTTGAATATCAAACTGTGATGAACGTCATGCCACTGGCGGGAAACGGACGGCCGCTTCCCCTCGCCTCGCAGGCCTTGCACGGCTTACGATATCTATCTTGCCGGGCCGCCGGTCATGAGGTTTGAAGTGAGGACTGTTTCACTGTCCGTGACGGGCTGGCCGGCCTACCATCGACGTACCGGTGCATGGGGTGTGCCGGCCGTCGCGATGTCCATGCTGTCTGTCGTACCAGAGAAGGTGGGGAGCCTTCCCGAATGATGAGCGTGCCCACACCGATGGGATCGCCGGGGCGTGACCCGGCCCAGCTCCAGCGTGCCCGGGACATGGTCCTGCCGGCGCTGTGCCAGGCCTTCGGGGCCGCACTGGCACGGTTCGACGATGCCCTGTTCGACCGGGCCGGCAATGCCGGTTCGTCGCAGCTGCTGTTCCTGGATGCGATGCGTGAACTGCGCCGCCGCCGCGAGGATATCGCGGCCGCCTTTGCCGGCCATCTGCAGCGGGCCTGGGAGGCGCTGGCCAGCGGTGAACCGCTGTCGGCCGAAACGACCCTGTCCGGCCCGGCCGAGGACGGCCTGAGTCTGTTGGCGGAACATGTGCTGGAATCGCGGCTGGCAGTGCGCAACTTCGCCACCGTGCTGCTGCGTGACTTCAAACCGGTGCTGGCGCGGCTCGACCGCCGCCTGGGCCGGCTGATCGGTGGCAGTGAACTGGATGCCGATCACAACCCGATCAGTCCCGAGCATCTGGGTGTCGCCATCCACGAAGCTTTTGCCGGCTGTGAACTGGCCCCGGAAGTGCACCTGGTGCTGATCAAGCTGTGCGAGCGCGACCTGCGCGCACCGGTCGGCCGCATCTACGAGAAGCTTGACGAACAACTGGCTGCGGCCGGCGTGATGTCGCAGATGGGGGCGCCACGGCGTCCGCCGTCGGCCGCGCCCGACCCGCGCATGGCCTCGGCCCTGGACGACCTGGTGGAACAGCGCCAGGGCGCGGGCTTCGATGCCGACTTCAGTGAAGATGAGCAGGCCGCGCCGGCCTGGGCACAGCGCTTTGCCGCGCGCTGGTCCGAGCGGCGTGGCCACATGCAGCAGCACCTGCCGGGCGAAGACAGCGGTACTGGCGAGGCCTACGCCGGCCAGCAGGGCATGCTGCTGGAAGCGCTGCACGAACTGCTGCAGCAGACCCGCCATGTGCGCGAGGATGCAACGTCGGCCGCGCAGGTGGCGATCGGCCAGCAGCGCCCGCTCAGCCAGCGCGAGATGATGTCGGTGTTGTCGCTCCTGCAGGCCACCCCCAGTGCGACGCTGCGTGCAGCGATCGGCGAGGATGGTGAATCGCTGGCGCAGCGGTTGAAGAGTGAAGTGCTGTCCAGCGCCACCCGCCTCGGCGTCGACCCCGGCCAGACCCGGCTGGACCCGCAGGACGAAGATGCGATCGACCTGGTCGGCATGCTGTTCGACGTGATGCTGGACGAGCGCGAACTGGAAGGCCGCTCGCGCGAGCTGATCGGCCGCCTGGTGGTGCCGTTCGTCAAGGTCGCGATGCTCGACCGCCGCATGTTCGTGCAGAAGACCCACCCGGCCCGCAAGCTGCTCAATTCGCTGGCCGAGGCCTGCGAAGGCAACACCGGCGAGAGCCAGGCCGAGCGCATGCTGATGGCAAAGGTCGAGGAAATCATTGAGCGCCTGGTGGCCGAGTTCAACGAGAACCTGGCGATCTTCCTGACCCTGGAAGAAGAATTCCGCGAGTTCCTGGTGCAGCATCGCCGCCGTGTGGAAATCGCCGAGCGCCGTGCTGCCGAGACCCAGCGCGGCCAGGAAAAGCTGGAAATGGCCCGTACCCGTGCCGGCGCCGAGCTGGATCGCCGTATCGGTGACGCCACTTTGCCGCCGGCCATCGCCGAGTTCCTGCGCCAGCCGTGGCAGCACCACCTGACCCTGGCGCTGCTGCGCGAAGGCGAGGAGGGCGCGTCGGTGGCCGAGGCCCTGGGCCTGGGCGACGGCCTGCTGGAGGAAGTGGCCGAGGCCCGCCGCCAGATCGTCGGCAAGCCGTGGCTGCAGGCCTGGCAGCCGGCGCTGGCCAAGGTGTTCGCCAGTGTCGGCGTACATGGTGACGCGGCCACCGGCGCCATCGACGCCCTGCATGACACCCTGCAGGGCATTGCCGAGTCCCGTCCGGAGCTGCAGCGCGCGCTGCCGGAGCTGCCGCAGGTCGCACTGCCGGCACCGCCGGTGGCCGAGTCGCCGGCAGTGGAACTGGGGGGGCAGATCGATGCCGATGACTTCGACAATGCCGACGCCGATCGCTTCCGTCGCATGGAAATCGGCAACTGGCTGGACTTCGTCGACAAGGATGGCAAGGTCCAGGCCGGCAAGCTGTCCTGGGTCAGTCCGATCTCTTCGCGCCTGCTGTTCGTGAACCGCCGAGGTGTGCGCTTCTGCGTGGCCTCGCCGGAAGAGCTGGCGGTGATGGTGCGGCTGGGCCGCCTGCGTGCCCACGTTGATGATGGCGCCTTCGACAGCGCGATGCAGGGTGTGATCGATCGATTGGACCCGGGCAGCGCCACCCTGCATTGAGCAGGGCCGCCTGCTAGGATCGGGAAAACTCACCGATCAGCGGGGACCTGCATGGCCGTGGCGTTGCTGGGGATCAAGGAGACCGTGCCGGGCGAACGGCGCGTGGCGCTGACGCCGGAGACCGCGCGCAAGCTCGGTGCCCTGGGCATCACCGTCTGGTACGAAAGCGGTGCCGGCCTCGCGGCGGGTTTCACCGATGCGGCCTATGACGATGCCGGTGCCCGTGCGTTCGATGCGCAGCGCTGGGGCGAGATCGACATCCTGCTGTGCGTGCAGGCACCGCCTGCGGGGGTGCTGGAAAAGCTCAAGCCGGGTGCCAGCGTGGTCGGATTGCTGACCCCGGCCAGCGATCCAGCCCTGGCTGCACTCGCTGCCGAGGATCGTCTGCACCTGTTCCCGCTGCAGCAGCTGCCGCGCACCACCCGTGCGCAGGCGATGGACGTGCTCAGTTCACAGGCCGGCATGGCCGGTTACAAGGCCGCGCTGATCGCCGCCGAGCGCGCGCCGCGCTTCTTCCCGATGCTGACCACCGCCGCCGGTACCGTGCGGCCGGCCAAGGTGCTGGTGATCGGTGCCGGCGTGGCCGGGTTGCAGGCGATTGCCACCGCGCGCCGGCTCGGCGCGCAGGTGGAGGGCTTCGACGTGCGCCCGGAAACCCGCGAGCAGATCCAGTCGCTGGGTGCGCGCTTCCTCGACCTGGGCGTGAGCGCGGCGGGTGAGGGCGGCTATGCGCGCGCGCTCACCGATGAGGAGCGCGCCGAACAGCAGCGCCGCCTGGCCGACCATCTGCGCGGCGTCGATGTGGTGATCTGCACGGCGGCAGTGCCGGGGCGCCCGGCACCGACGATCGTGACCGCCGCGATGGTGGATGGCATGGCCACCGGCAGCGTGATCGTGGACCTGGCGGCGGAGAGCGGCGGCAACTGCGCGCTGACCCAGCCGGGCCAGTGCATCGAGCATCAAGGGGTGACCATCGATGGCCCGCTGGGCCTGGCCAGTCGTGGTGCGACCCAGGCCAGCGAAATGTATGCGCGCAACTTGCTCAACTTCGTCGCGCTGTTCGTGCGCGAGGGCCAGCTCGGCTTCGATTGGGAAGACGAACTGCTGGCGAAGACGCGCTGGCAGTCGTGAATGACGTGGGGTCAGATCCCTTTGCCGCTGGCAAAGGGATCTGGCCCCCGCTATCCCGAAGGTTTACCGCGGCTTCGCCGGCGGCGGATTGTCGCGCACCCAGTCCTTGCGCTGCTCCGGCGTCATCTGCGACCAGCGCTCACGCAGGGCTTCGCGCTGCGCAGGTGGCATGTCGCGCATCTGCCCGAACAGGGCACGCGCCTGCTCGCGCTGTTCCGGGCTCATGTGCTCGAAGCGGCGCAGGCCGCGACGGGCCTTGTCGCGCTCCTCCGGGCTCATCGACTGCCAGCGCTGGCCGTGAGAGAGCATGCGCTGGCGCTGGCCGGCATCGGCGCCGTTCCAGCGGTCGCGCAGCGGTGCCAGCAGGGATTCGCGCTGGGCTTCACTCAGCTGTTCCCACGCTGGCAGGGGCGTGGCCGGCAGGGGGCGCGCGGCAGGCGTGTGCGCGGCGCTCTGCGCCAGCGCCGGGACGGCCGGCAGCAGCGACAGGGTCAGCAACAGCGGCAGGATGTTCAATCGGGGCATGGTTTCACTCCATCGCCAGGTCGGTGTCGCCCAGCCACAGGTACAGATCGGGATTTTCGTCGTACAGCGCGCTGTTGTCTTCCACCGAGGCCAGCACCGGAGCCGGCGCGGGGCCCGTCACGGGGCCGTGGCCGCTGAACTGCAGGCCGATACCCAGTGCCACCACCAGCGAACAGGCACTGGCCAGCCACCAGCGCCAGCGCCCGCGATGGGCCGCCGTGGCGCCGTGGCGGGCCAGGCGCAACCGGGCCAGCGTGGCCGGCGACAGCGCCTGCAGCGACTGCGCGTGCAGGCTGCGCAGGGTGTCATCGGAGGGCAGGGAGCGGTTCACGGGTGGGTCTCCAGGTAGTCCTGCAGCGCCTGCCGGGCGCGTGCCAGATGGGTTTTTACCGCGCCTTCGCTGCAGCCCATGGCGCGGGCGGTGGTGGCCCCGTCCAGGTCCTGCAGCACGCGCAGCGTGAAGGCCTCGCGCTGGCGCGCAGGCAGCGTGCGCAGTGCCTGCACCAGCTGCTGGTACTGCTGGCGCTGCTCATGCGCCTGCGCCGGGTCCGGGCCGGGGTCGGCCCAGTCGATGTCGCCCCCGTCGGCGTCCTGGTTGTCGCGCCAGAACGGCAGGCGGAAGCGGCGCCGGCGCTGCAGGTCGATCACGCGCCGGCGCAGGATGCTCCAGAACAGCGGCGCCCATTCGGTGGCCGGTTTGTCGGCATAGTCCAGCATGCGCATCAGCGCGTCCTGCACCGCGTCCATGGCGTCTTCGCGCTGGCGCAGGCCGGCCTCGGCGAAGCGGAACGCACGCGGGCCGACGCTGGCCAGGAACGCTTCCAGCGACGCCGGCACGGCATCGGTCTCGGCGCTCGGGGGGACGGGGCTGCTCACCAGCACAGGGTACGGTTCCTCGCTCGGGGTCACCATCGACAACGCGTGAGCGTGGCTTCGGTTGACGCGGGGTACGCGCCGGGTTCAGCCCGTGGTTATGATGGGCCGACGAAGACAGAGCGGGAGCGTTGCCAGTGAGTGACGGGTTCGTAGCGCTGTACATCTTCATGCTGGCCGCCATTGCCGGCCACGTGATCATTTCGCGGGTGCCGGTGATCCTGCACACCCCGCTGATGTCGGGTTCCAACTTCATCCACGGCATCGTGCTGATCGGTGCGATGGTGGTGCTGGGGCATGCGCAGACGCCGCTGGAAAAAGCGCTGGGCTTCCTCGCCGTGGTGCTTGGCGCCGGCAACGCCGCCGGCGGCTACGTGGTCACCGCGCGCATGCTGGAAATGTTCAAGCCGAGCGCGCCCAAGGGCGGCAAGGATCAGCCGAAGGAGCCGCAGGCTTGAACATCAGCACCGTCGAACTGCTCGACTGGCTGGTCAAGGCCAGCTACCTCGTCGCCGCTACGCTGTTCCTGCTGGGCCTGCAGCGCATGGCCTCGCCGCTGACCGCGCGCAGCGGCATCCGCTGGGCCGGGCTGGGCATGCTGCTGGCCACGGCGGCGACCTTCTTCCTGCCCGAACTGCACAACGTGCCGTTGATCCTGGTGGCGCTGCTGCTCGGCGCGGGGCTGGCCTGGTGGTCGGCCGGCAAGGTCGCCATCACCGACATGCCGCAGATGGTGGCGCTGTACAACGGCATGGGTGGCGGTTCGGCGGCGGCGATCGGCGCAGTGGAACTGCTGCGCTATGCCTTCCTGGCCCACCGTGACACCACGCACTGGAGCGAGCAGGCACTGGCCGATCTGGCCGCGCGCCAACCGTCGGGCACGGTGTTGCTGCTGGCGGTGGTCGGCGCGGCGATCGGCGCGGTGTCGCTGTCCGGCTCGGTGATCGCCTGGGCCAAGCTGGATGGCCGCCTCGACAAGCGGGTGACCTGGCCGGGCCAGCAGGTGATGAACCTGGTGGTGGCGCTGGCGGTGGTGGTCCTGGCGATCATCGCCGCCAGCACGCTCAGCACCTGGGCGATCGTCGCCTTCTTCGTGCTGGCGCTGGCGTTGGGCGTGTTGATGACGCTGCCGATCGGTGGCGCTGACATGCCGGTGGTGATCTCTCTGTACAACGCGTTCACTGGCCTGGCGGTGTCGTTCGAAGGCTATGTGCTGGGCAACGAGGCGCTGATCATCGCCGGCATGATGGTCGGTGCGGCGGGCATCCTGCTGACCCGGCTGATGGCCAAGGCAATGAACCGGCCGATCCGCAATGTGCTGTTCTCCAACTTCGGCGGTGGTGCCGGCGGTGAAGCACAGGCGATCTCCGGTTCGCAGAAGCCGATTGAAGCGGCCGACGTGGCGGCGATGATGGCCTTCGCCGAGCGCGTGGTGATCGTGCCCGGTTATGGCATGGCGGTCGCGCAGGCCCAGCACAAGATCTGGGAACTGGCGCAGCGGCTGGGCCAGCGCGGGGTGAAGGTGAAGTTCGCCATCCACCCGGTGGCCGGGCGCATGCCCGGGCACATGAACGTGCTGCTGGCCGAAGCGGGCGTGCCCTACGACCTGATCGCTGACATGGACGACATCAATCCCGAATTCGCCAACACCGACGTGGTGCTGGTGATCGGTGCCAACGACGTGGTCAATCCGGTCGCGCGTACCGACCCGGCCAGCCCGATCTACGGCATGCCGGTGCTGGACGTGGTCAACGCGCGCAACGTGGTGGTGATCAAGCGCGGCAAGGGCACCGGCTTTGCCGGCATCGAGAATGCGCTGTTCTACGCCGACAACACCCGCATGCTGTACGGCGATGGTGCTGAAGCGGCGGCCTCACTGGTAAGTGAACTGAAGGCGCTCGACGGCGGGCATTGAAGGCCGGGGTCGGATCCGCCGAGGGCCGGTAGGTGCGGACCTTGGTCCGCACGTTTCTGCCGGCCAGCGGCCGGCACTACCCCCATCCACGCATGGTGGCTGCACTTGGAAGGTGCGGACCTTGGTCCGCACGCCTCTGCCGGCCAGCGGCCGGCACTACCGCATCCCACAGGGGGCGTGGATCTGCGCACTCAGCGCGCCAGCCAGGCGCCGACGATCACGGCCACGGCCAGCCATAGCCATTCCATCGCGCCATTGGCCAGGGTGATCAGGGTCCAGGCCAGGTGCGGGCCCATGCGCAGGCTGGCGTCCCACAAACCCAGCCCGATCGAGCCGCCCATCCACGCACTGGCGATGGTCCAGTTGGCCACGGCGGCGACCAGCAGCGTGCCCAGCACGACCAGCGCGATGCGCAGGCGGCCCGGCCCCAGCGTGCCCATGCGCAGCATGAACACCAGTTCCAGTGCGGTCAGTACCGCCATCCAGCCGACCTGCCGACCGGTCATCAGCGCCAGCACCATCCAGGCAAGGGGAGCAACAACCAGACCCAGCAACAGCATGAAGGGCCAGAGCCAGGTCACGGTCCTGGCACGCGCGGCATTGGAGGACATCGAAGCTCCCAGAAGGTCGCCCACAGGATACTGTGGTTTGCCGCAGTGCACCGGCGGTGGCAGGGCGGCTGGGCTAGAATGCCGTCTTGCGTGGCCTCGGCCGCGGCCCCATATCGGTCCCCATGTATTCCCGTAGCAGCGAACCTGTCCACTTCGAACGCGATTGCGAGGCCGTGATGGTCCCGCAGGGCGATACCGTGACCCTGCCCGCCGGCAGCTATGGGTACATCACCCAGGCGTTGGGCGGCAGTTACTCGGTGTTCGTCGAGGGCAACCTGTTCCGCATCGCCGGCAAGGACGGCGACGCCATCGGCAAGGAGGCCCCGGCACCGCTGGAGCTGCCCGCCGATGCCACCGATGAACAGGTGGAACAGCTGGTGTGGCAGCAGCTTCGCACCTGCTTCGACCCGGAAATTCCGGTGAACATCGTCGAACTGGGCCTGGTCTACGAGGTCGAGATCAAGCATCTGGACGAAGGCCAGCGCGAGATCGACGTGAAGATGACCCTGACCGCACCGGCCTGCGGCATGGGTGACATCCTGGTCGATGATGTGCGCAGCAAGCTTGAAATGATCCCGACGGTGGCCGAGGCCGACGTCGAGCTGGTATTCGACCCGCCGTGGAACCAGCACATGATGTCCGAAGCGGCGCGGCTCGAGACCGGCATGCTTTGACCCACGGCCCGCAGCGACGCGGGCCCGGCACTACCCGCAACCAGAACAGGAAATCTCCGGTGTCCCAGTCCATTCCCAGCTTCGCCGTCACCCGTTCGGACCACCCGCGCAGCGCTGAAGAGCGCGCCCAGATCCTGGAGAAGCCGGGCTTCGGCCTGCACTTCACCGATCACATGGTGGAAGTGCGCTGGGACAAGGATGCCGGCTGGCACAACGCCAACGTGCGCGCCTACGGCCCGCTGCAGCTGGATCCGGCTGCGGCCGTGCTGCACTACGGCCAGGAAATCTTCGAAGGCATCAAGGCCTACCGCCACGCCGACGGTTCGATCTGGACCTTCCGCCCGGATGCCAACGGCCGTCGCCTGCAGCGTTCGGCGCAGCGCCTGGCGCTGCCGGAACTGCCGGTGGAGATCTTCGTTGAATCGCTGAAGCAGCTGATCGCGGTGGACAGCGCCTGGGTGCCGTCGGCCGACGAGTCCAGCCTGTACTTCCGTCCGTTCATGATCGGCGACGAAGCCTTCCTCGGCGTGCGCGGCGCGCACAAGGCCGGCTACTACGTCATCGCCAGCCCGGCCGGCCCGTACTTCGCCAAGGGCGTCGCCCCGGTGTCGATCTGGCTGTCGACCGAGTATGCCCGTGCGGCCAAGGGTGGCACCGGTGCCGCCAAGTGCGGTGGCAACTACGCCGCCTCGCTGCTGCCGCAGCAGAAGGCACAGGCCCAGGGCTGCTCGCAGGTGCTGTTCCTCGACCCGGTCGAGGGCAAGTACCTGGAAGAACTGGGCGGCATGAACGTGTTCCTGGTCTACAAGGACGGCACGCTGGTTACCCCGGAACTGTCCGGCAGCATCCTCGAGGGCATCACCCGCGAGAGCATCCTGCAGCTGGCGCGCGACCGCGGCATGAAGGTCGAAGAGCGCAAGGTCAGCATTGACGAGTGGAAGGACGGCGTGGCCTCCGGTGCGATCAGCGAAGTGTTCGCCTGCGGCACGGCGGCGGTGGTTACCCCGATCGGCCAGCTGAAGGGCGAGGGCTTCTCGGTGGGCGACATCAACGCCCCGGCCGGCGAAGTGACCATGTCGCTGCGCAAGGAGCTGACCGATATCCAGTACGGCCGTCTGCCGGACCGCCACAACTGGCTGGTCAAGCTGGGTTGATCGCTCGCACCGAACGATAGCGTCGAGCCAGGCTCGACCGCGTTCCCGGAAAGCCCGTCCCCGTGACGGGCTTTCTGCGTTATGGGGCCGCCGGATCGCTGCCCGGGAGTGATTGACGCAAATAGGTTTGCAATGCAAACTTAATTCAAACGCCCCCGCTGGAGCATGTCATGCAGCAGCCGTCCGTCATCGACCCTTCCTCGCGCCTGCAGGCGCTGACCCGTGAATACTCGCGGTACTCGCGAAGCGCCGGCGGCCTGTCGGCGATGGCCGGTGGCGTTGCCTGCCTGGCCTCTTTCCTGGCCGGCGCCCTGTTGCCGACCACCCTGGCGCTGCGCATCGTGCTGATCGCCATGCCCATGCTTTGGATCGTCGGCAAGCAGTGGCTTGCGCGCCGCTACTATCAGCGGCTGGGCCAGGTCGAGGAGCAGGTCACGCCGGTCGAGCGCAATTTCCAGCGATTCTTCATCGCCTTCACCGCGCTGGTAAGCGTGCTGGTGGTCGGCAGCGTGCTGACCCGGCTGGCCCCGATGGGGGAGCGGCCCTGGGACCTGCGCGCACTCGGTTACCTCGGGGTGGTGGCGATGCTGCCCTGGGTCGTGTGGCGTTGGCTGCGTACTCCCCTGGAGTTCATCGTGGGCGTGTTCCTGATGTGCCAGGCCGCGCTGGCCTTCACCGGGCAGACCTATGGGTTCGGGCCGAGCACCGCCGTGTTCCCGCTGGCGTCCATCGCGCTGATCGTCGTCGGCTGGCGTGATCACCAGCGCTTCCTCCGCCTGCAGGCCGAGATGCGCATGTTCATGGCGGGGCGGGCACACCCCGAATGAGCAGATTGCCTGATGCCCGCACGCTGCTGCAGCTTGATCGCCTGATCCACGAACCGGCACGCCTGCTGATCCTGTCGATCCTGGCCGGCGCCGAATCGGCCGAGTTCGGTTTCGTCGAACATCTCAGTGGCCTGAGCAAAGGCAACCTGTCCAGCCATCTGAGCAAGTTGGAGGCGGCCGGGCTGGTTGCCATCGACAAGACGTTCCGGGGCAAGCGTCCCCTGACCACCCTGCAGCTGACTCCGGTTGGGCGACAGGCCCTTACCGAATACCGCACGCAGCTGGCGGCGATCGTCGCCGGTATTCCCGTTCCAGATCGCAAGGAGCCCTGACATGACATTGCTTCCACGCCTGATTGCAGTTCTGGTTCTCGCCCTTCCAGCCCTCGGTGGCAGGGCCGCGACGAGCGATCCGCGCCAGCAGGGGGCGGCGTTGACCACGCAGTTCTACGAGGGACACATCGACGCCCTGTGGGAGCGGATGACGCCGCAGATGCAGGCGGCGCTGCAGTCCAGGCAGAACCTGGTGGCACTGCGCGAGCAGGTGATCTCCGGCTGGGGGGCGGAAACGGAAGTGGTCAGCGAGAAGGTCGGCAGTGCAGATGGAAACGACACCTATCTGCGCCAGGTTCGTTTCGAGAAGCGCCCGGGCATCGTCCAGGTGCTGTGGGCACTCGACGCCGAGGGGCGGATCAGCGGCTTCTACATCCGCCCCGAACAGTCCTCGCCCCCACAGGCCGCGGCCAGCCGGTTCCTTGACTACACCACCCGCACGCGCCTGCAACTGCCGTTCGACGACGAGTTCTTCGTGTTCTGGGGTGGGCGCAGCATCGAGCAGAACTACCATGCGGCCCACGCCGGCCAGCGCTTCGCGCTGGACCTGCTGATGGTCCGCGAGGGCCGATCGCACCGGGGCGACGGGCTGCGCAATGAAGACTACTTCTGCTTCGGTCGCCCGATCCTCGCGCCTGCCGATGGCACCGTGGTAGAGGTGGTCGACAGTGTTGCCGACAACGTGCCCGGCCAGATGAATGCGGCGCAGCTCACCGGCAACCGGGTCATCCTCGACCACGGCAATGACGAGTACTCGGTGCTGGCGCACCTGCGGCAGGGCAGCGTGCGCGTCGCACAGGGGCAGGTGGTCCGCAGCGGTGCGCATCTGGCTGACTGTGGCAACAGCGGCAATTCCTCCGAGCCGCACCTGCACTACCAGCTGCAGGCAGGGCCTGCATTCGGCGTCGGCGCGGCGCTGCCGGCGCAGTTCTCCGATTACCTGGCCGATGGCCAGCCCGTCGCGCGCGGTGAGCCGGTCAAGGGGCAGCAGATCCGTCCCGCCGGTGTTGCGCAGGCACAGTAGCGCTGTTCCTGAAGCACATGCGTGATGGCCGTTCCGATGCCGGGCGGCCGTCGTCGTTGGTGAGCGGACGCCGATGTCGGCAAAGTCATGCGTGGACATGACATCCCCCAGTCAGGGCTGTGCAGGGCGCGCGAAAGTTCCTTCACCTTCACAAACCCTCGACCCGGAAAGTCTCAGATCAGACATTTCATCTTGCTGAAAAGACGCTGAAAATCTTGTGGTGTCCGGTTTTGGTCATTAGCGTCATCTGCACGGCGGATCAAAAGGGGGATCCGCTGACTCGCCGGACTTCGAACCTCGCCAACGCAAGCCAGCCCATGGTTCGGGCCGGTGCTTCTGCCGATTCCGGCATTCACACCACTAGAAAGGGAAATACGATGTCCCAGGTAACGCAACCGCGTGTGCGTCGAGTGTGGGTGGTCCTTGGTGCGTCCGTTCTGTCATCGCTGCTGCTGGCCACGCCTGCGCTGGCCGGTGATGTCCAGCTCAGCGGGCTGCAGTCCGCGCCGACGCACCAGCGCTTCATCGTGAAGTACCGTGACGGCAGTGCGCCGGTGGCCAATACCACCGCACTGGCTTCCTCGCTGAAGACGGCCGCCGCCGGCCTGGCCAGCAGCCAGGGCCGCGCGCTGGGCCTGCAGGAAGTCCGCAAGCTGGCCGTCGGCCCGACCCTGGTCAGGACCGATCGTCCGCTCGACCAGGCCGAATCCGAGCTGCTGATGCGCAAGCTGGCCGCCGATCCGAACGTGGAATACGTCGAAGTCGACCAGATCATGCGTGCCACGCTGACGCCCAATGACACCCGTTTCAGCGAGCAGTGGGGCTTTGGCACCTCCAATGCGTCGATCAACGTGCGCCCGGCCTGGGACAAGTCGACCGGCACCGGCGTGGTGGTGGCGGTCATCGACACCGGCATCACCAACCATCCGGACCTCAATGCCAACATCCTGCCGGGCTACGATTTCATCAGCGATGCGGCGATGGCGCGTGATGGCGGTGGCCGCGACAGCAATCCGAACGACGAAGGCGACTGGTACGGTGCCAACGAGTGCGGCCCGGGCATTCCAGCCTCCAACTCCAGCTGGCACGGCACCCACGTCGCCGGCACGGTGGCGGCGGTGACCAACAACAGCACCGGCGTGGCCGGCACCGCGTTCAACGCCAAGGTCGTGCCGGTCCGCGTGCTCGGCAAGTGCGGTGGCTACACCTCGGATATCGCCGATGCGATCGTCTGGGCCTCCGGTGGCACCGTCAGCGGCGTGCCGGCCAACGCCAATCCGGCCGAGGTCATCAACCTCTCGCTGGGCGGCGGCGGCAGCTGCTCGTCCACCTACCAGAACGCGATCAACGGTGCGGTCGGCCGTGGCACCACGGTGGTGGTCGCCGCTGGCAACAGCAACACCAACGTGTCCTCGTCGGTGCCGGCCAACTGTGCGAACGTGATCGCGGTGGCCGCGACCACCTCGGCCGGTGCGCGTGCCAGCTTCTCCAACTATGGTGCCGGCATCGACATCTCCGGCCCGGGCCAGAGCATCCTGTCCACCCTCAACACCGGCACCACCACGCCGGGCAGCGCCACCTACGCGTCCTACAACGGCACCTCGATGGCGGCGCCGCACGTGGCCGGCGTAGTTGCACTGATGCAGTCGGTGGCGCCGAGCGCGCTGAGTCCGGCACAGGTCGAGAGCATCATCAAGAGCACCGCACGTCCGTTGCCGGGTGCATGCTCGGGTGGTTGCGGTGCCGGCATCGTCGACGCCGATGCCGCCGTTGCTGCGGCCATCAACGGTGGTGGGCCGAACCCGGGTGGCAACGTGCTGCAGAACAACGTGCCGGTGACCGGCCTGGGCGCCGCGACCGGTGCCGAGCTGAACTACACCGTCGCGGTTCCGGCCGGCAGCACCCAGCTGCGCGTGGCGATCAGTGGTGGCAGCGGTGATGCTGACCTCTACGTGCGCCAGGGCAGTGCCCCGACCGATACCACCTACACCTGTCGCCCGTACCTGAGTGGCAACAGCGAAACCTGCACCATCAACAGCCCCGCTGCCGGCACCTGGTATGTGCGGGTCAAGGCGTACAGCACCTTCTCGGGCCTGACCCTCAACGCCCAGTACTAAGCCCAAGTCCCTCTCCATGGGCACGCCCCGGCTCCGGCCGGGGCGTTCTTGTCCGGGTGGGTGCCGACCTTGGTCGGCACGGCCTTCGGCTTGGGATGCCTGTGCCGCGCTGGCGCGCGGTTGCCGAGCATGGCTCGGCACTACAAGGGCAGCGCTTTGGTGGGTGCCGACCTTGGTCGGCACGCCGTTCCTCAGACCGACTCGAAGCGGTTCGCCGCCACGTTCTTGCGCACGTGCTGCGGATCAAAGATCCGACCGTTCATCGCGATGTACACGCCGGTCGGCAGCGACTGCACCGCACCGATCGCGCACCCGATGTTGAACTCCGCATCCGAGCCGCGGAAACGGGCCGGGCTCAGCGCGCCGGTCATCACGATGGTCTTGTCCGGGATCGTCGCCAGCACCTTGCCGGTCTGCACCATCGAATCGGTACCGTGGGTCACCAGCACGTGGCGGGTTGGCTGCGCGGCGATGGTGGCGCGGATCAGCTCGCGGTCCTCATGATTGATGTGCAGCGAGTCCTTGCGCAGGATCGGAATCACGTTGAAGCGGAAGGTCACGCCCAGCTCACGCAGGATCATGCCGATCTGCGGATCTCCGATCTGGTAGTCCGACTTGTCGTCGAAGTAGATCTTGTCGATCGTGCCGCCGGTGGTGACGACCAGGAGCTCTTCCATCATGTGCATGCGCGAAACCAGGACAGGTACAGCGGCGCGGGGCCAGGAACACAGATGATACGGCCCGGCGGCCGCAGCGTCAGCGTCGCTTGCCGAAGCGGGCGCGCAGCCCCGGCAGGCTGGCGCTGAAGATCACCAGCAGGGCCAGTGCGATCTCGATCAGCGCCAGCCAGCGTGTTTCCGGGTGGCTCCAGGCACTCATCACGCCGTGGCTGAACCAGCCCAGGGCCAGAACCGAGGCCCAGAAGCCGGCCTTGCGCCAGCCCAGCCGCAGGGCGACGGCCAGCGCCAGCGGCGGCGCGGTGAACACCAGCTGGGTGGCCAGCCAGTGCTTGTCATTGATGAACCAGCCTGCGAACAGCGCGGCCAGCCCCATCAGGGCCAGCAGCAGGACCGTGCGCGGCGCGGCGCTCATCGGCCCAACCGCTGCGCGATGTCGGCCACCCGGCGGCCCAGCGCGCGGGCCAGCACGGCCTCGTCGTCGGTCGGTTGCGGGTCGTCGGCAGCACCGGCCACATGGCTTGCACCATACGGCGTGCCGCCACTGGTGGTATGGCTCAGCGCCGGCTCGGTGAACGGGATGCCGACGATCAGGCAGCCGTGGTGCAGCAGCGGGACCTGCATCGACAGCAGGGTCGACTCCTGGCCGCCATGCATCGAGGCGGTGGAAGTGAACACGCCGGCCGGCTTGCCCGACAGCGTGCCATTGACCCATTCGGCGCCCAGGCCATCGAGGAAGTGCTTCACCGGCGCGGCCATGTTGCCGAATCGGGTCGGGCTGCCGAGCAGCAGGCCCTGGCACTCGACCAGATCCTGCACGCTCACGTAGGGGGCGCCATCGTCGGGTACCGGCGGCTGCGCGGTCTGGGTTACCGCGGCCACCGGCGGTACCGTGCGCAGGCGCGCGGTCATCCCCGGCACCTCGCCGATGCCCCGCGCGATCTGGCGCGCCAGCCGTGCCACCGAACCGCCCCGGCTGTAGTACAGCACCAGAATCTCGCCCATCGTGCCCGCTTCTCCTCGTCGTCTGGCCACCAGTATGGCTATCCTGCGAGCATTCCGCATCGGGTACCCTTTCGCCGATGGAACCTTTGGATACGCTCAACCTGTGGATGGAGCGCGCGCGGGATCGCGCACGGGCCATCAGTTTCGGCCGCTTCCTGTGGCATCGCTTCCTCGACGACCGCCTGTTCCAGGCAGCGGCGGCGCTGGCGTACACCACGGTGTTCGCGCTGGTGCCGCTGGCGATCGTGGTGTTCGGCGTGCTCTCGGCCTTCCCTGTCTTCGACCGCTGGAGCGATCAGCTCAGCGATTACGTCTTCTCCAACTTCGTACCCAATGCCGCGCGTGCGGCCGAGGGCTACCTGCGCCAGTTCTCGGCCAGTGCCGGCCAGCTGACCGCGGCCGGTTTCATCGCGCTGGTGGTGTCGCTGCTGATCACCCTCAACAGCGTTGAAGAAACCTTCAACCAGATCTGGCGGGTCGGCTCGACCCGGCCCAAGCTGACCCGCTTCCTGGTCTACTGGACCGTGCTGACCCTGGGCGCGATGCTCGCCGCCGCTTCGCTGGCGGTATCGGCGCGGGTGTTCGCGATGCCGCTGTTCGGTACCCAGGAGGGCCGCTGGCTGGCCGAACTGGCACTGCGGCTGGCGCCGATCCTGATCGAGTTCGTGTGCATCACGCTGATGTTCCGGGTGGTGCCGCACCACACCGTGAAATGGCGGCACGCGGTGCCCGGCGCGATCCTGGCCGCGGTGATCCTGGAACTGGTGAAGTGGGGCATCGGCGCCTACCTGGGCAGCTTCCAGTCCTACCAGAAGCTGTATGGCACGGTCGCCTTCGTGCCGATCCTGCTGCTGTGGATCTACCTGTGCTGGGTGGCCGTGCTGCTGGGCGCGTCGTTGTCCTCGTCGATGGCCGCCTTCCGCTACCAGCCGGTGGAGCTGCGGCTGCCGCAGGGTTACGAGTTCTACGGCCTGCTGCGCCTGCTCGGCCGCTTCCACCATGCACGCTTGAAGGGCAGGGGCCTGGCCGATGATGAAATCCTGCGGCTGGAGCCGATGCTGACGGACTCCCTGCTGCATGACCTGGCCTGCAACCTGCAGGAGATCGGCCTGCTGCGCCGCGACGAGCAAGGCGAGTGGCTGCTGTCGCGCGACCTGGACCAGGTCAGCCTGGCCGATCTGTACGAATGCACCCAGCTGCGCATCCCGGTAGCCGAGCAGCACCTGCCGTACCGCGACGACAGCCTGGGCCGGGCCGCCCTGGCGGCACTGGACGACCTGCGACTGCCCCTGCGCGAACGCCTCAAGCGCAAGGTCAGCGATATCTATACTGATTCTGGAGACACGCCATGACCCGCAAGACCCCGTTGCTGCTGCTCCCACTGGCCCTGGCGCTGGCCCTTGCCGCCTGCAAGCCGGCGCAGGAACCGGCCCCGGCCAGCAGCCAGCCGCCGGCGCAGGCACCGACACCGAGCACGCCTGCACCGGTCGAGGAGACCCCGGCCGAACGCACCACCGCCGAGTTCCCGGCGCTGAAGATGAAGGCGGTGGATGGCAGCGAGTACGACCTGGCCGCGCATCGTGGCAAGTGGGTGGTGGTGAATTTCTGGGCGACCTGGTGCGCGCCGTGCCGCAAGGAGATGCCGGAGCTGTCGGCGCTGCATGCGATGCGCAGCAACATCGAGGTGGTCGGTCTGGCCTATGAGGACATCGAGGCGCCCGAGATGCAGGCGTTCCTGACCAAGCATCCGGTGACCTACCCGATCGTGATCGTGGATCCGTTCGATCCGCCGGCCGATTTCGCCACCCCGCGTGGGCTGCCGCTGACGCATCTGCTGGATCCGCAGGGCAAGCTGGCGCACAGCTTCCTTGGCCCGGTGACCGCCGCCGACATCGAAAAGCAGATCGCCGCTTCCAAGTAGCGGGTGGGCCGGCAGGGCCCGCAGCCCTGCACCCGCTGGATCAACGTCAACGTCAACGTCAAAAGCGCGCATTCCGTGGGATGGCGGGGTGGGTCCGGTTGCGGGAGACGCCGTAAACCCATCCATGGGGGCTTGGCCGCGGCATCCATGCCGCGGACACTCCCGCCACCGGACCCACCCCGCCTTCGACAGATCTCGGCGATCTGCCCGCTCTTCTGTAGAGCCGAGCCATGCTCGGCTCAGATCTCACAGATATCGAAATATTCGATTTTGATTGGGATTCATCCACACACAGAGTGGATCCATCAGATCGCAGAAATCTGTCAGAGGTGGGGCGGTGTCGGAGTGCGGGGTGTCCGCGGCATGGATGCCGCGGCCAAGCCCCCAGGGATGGGTTCACGGCGTCCCCGCACTCCGGCACCGCCCCGCCATCCCACGTAATGCCTGCTTCTGCTGTTGCTTCGGCCGTTGCTTGAAGGCTTCTGCAGGTGCAGGGCGCAGCCCTGCCGAACAAACCCTATTCCTCGACCGGGAAATCCTCGATCGGCTTCAGCACATCGTAGTGCTCGCGATGCAGCTTGCCCTTCAGCTTCGGCAGTTCCGGCAACGGCGCATCCACCCGCGTGTCCGGCAACCGGTCCAGCAGGTTGCGCACCAGGGTCAGCCGGCCCAGCCGCTGGTCGTTGAAATCCACCAGCGTCCACGGCGCGCCTTCGCGATGGGTGGCGCGCAGCATCGCCTCGCGCGCTTCGGTGTAGGCGCTGTACTTGCTGCGTGACTTCAGGTCGACCGGCGACAGCTTCCAGCCCTTCAGTGGATCGATGTGGCGCTCGGCAAAGCGCTTTTCCTGCTGCTCCTGGTCCACGCACAGCCAGTACTTGAACAACAGGATGCCGTCGTCCACCAGCAGCTGTTCAAACACCGGCGCCTGGCGCAGGAACTGCTGGTACTCGGTCTCGCTGCAGTACCCCATCACCCGCTCGACGCCGGCGCGGTTGTACCAGCTGCGGTCCATCAGCACGATCTCGCCGGCGGCGGGAAGGTGCGATGCATAACGTTGGAAATACCACTGCGTGGCCTCACGGTCGGTGGGCTTGGGCAAGGCCACCACCCGGCACTGGCGAGGGTTGAGATGCTGGCTGATGGCCTGGATCGCGCCACCCTTGCCCGCCGTATCCCTGCCTTCGAACAGCACCAGCAGGCGTTGGCCACTGTGCTGCACCCAGCGCGCCATCGCGGTCAGTTCCAGCTGCAGCGGCAGCAGCAGTTCGTCGTACTCCTTGCGCTTGAGCTTTGCCATCGTCACACCACGCGGGAAGGAAGCCCGAGCGTAGCGCAGGTGGTGCTCAGGTTCTGTCGACGCCGCGCCAGCCGTGCTCACCGGCCAGCCTCTGCAGCAGCGCTGACAGGTCGCGGGCGAAGCCGGCCATGTCGAACAGGCCGCTGTGTTCGCGTGCCTGCGCCAGCTCGGCGCGCAGCGCGGCCAGCGCCGCCGGGTCGTTGCCCAACGCACTGGCGGTGGCGATGAACGCTGCATCATCGGCGACGTTCATCCGGGCCAGGCCGAGGTGATGGTTGAGGCTGCCGGCCACCCGCGCGGCGAAGGTGTCGCCGGGGCAGGTCAGCACCGGGCAGCCGGCCCAGAGCGCATCGGAGGCGGTGGTGTGGGCGTTGTACGGATGCGTGTCGAGGAACAGATCGGCCAGCTGATAGCGGGCCAGGTACTGCGGATGCGGCAACTTGGCCATGAACACCAGGCGTGCCGGGTCCAGGCCCGCGTTCTGCGCAGCCGCCCGCAGCCGTGCATCGGCCTGGCCCGGGCCGGACAGCAGCCACAGCACGCTGCCAGGCACCGCCTGCAGTACGGCGAAGGCGCGGCCCATGCTGCGCGGGTTGAGCTTGTAGCTGTTGTTGAAGCAGCAGAACACCACGCCGCGTTCGGGCAGGCCGCACTCGGCACGCGTCGGTGCGGACTCCAGCACACGGGTGTTGTCCGAAGGCTGGAAGGCGCGCGGCAGGCGCAGCACGCGTTCGCTGTAGTGTGGTTCCAGTGATGGGGGAAGGGTGAAGTCATCACCGATCACTGCATCCATCCACGGCGCTCCGGACGTGCCCGGGTAGGCCAGCCAGTTCAGCTGCAGCGGGGCGGGGCGCATGGCCAGAACTTCCGGCGTGCCGCCGCCACCCCAGCCGCGCAGATCGAACAACAGGTCGATGCCTTGCCCGCGGATGCAGGTGGCAATGTCGGCATGACGCAGGCCGGCGACATCGTGCAGATGCGTCGCCGCCTGCAGTCGCCGGCGGATGCGGCTGCCATCGTCGCGGCTCAGCGCGAACAGATGCAGTTGCAGCGCAGGGTCATCGCGCAGCTGCTCGAACAGGGCCACGGTCAGCAGCCCGGTGGGATGGGCGCCGAATCCGTTGGAGAGGAAACCAACCCGCAGCGGGCCCTGGGTACGCACCGTTACCGGTGGCAGCGGTCGCACCGAAGCGGCTACCGCGGATGCACGCGCGCGCGCACAGGCCAGCTGCTCGGCGGCGGAAGCGTCTTCGCTGAGGAAGGCGAACGGTTCGACCACGCCTTGTCCGGAGGCAAGTGCACTGCGCACCTGCGCGGCCATTGCGTCCACGTCCTGCCAGTCACACAGGCGACGCTGCCAGGCCAGGCGTTGTGCGGCGATGTACGGCTCGGACGGCATCAGTGCGTGCGCGCGTCGATACGCCGCCGCCGCGCCTTCGGCATCATCGGCATCTTCCAGCGCGTGGCCCAGCCACAGCGCGATGCCCGGGTGCTGCGGTGCCAGGGCGGCAGCCTGGCCAAGCAGCGTCGCGGCGTCGGCATGCGCGCCGGCCATCCATGCCACGCGACCCAGGCGCGCCAGCGCTTCGGGATGGTTCGGGCGCAGCTGCAGCGCGCGTCGTGCGGCCTGCTCGCCGGCGGCGATGTCGCCGGCTTCCAGTTCCAGGTCGGCCAGCATCACCCAGGCGACGAAATCGCTGGGCTGGCGCGCGATCGCCTGTTGCAGGTGCTGCCGCTGCTGCCAGGCGGACATGCGACTCAGCCCGCCGACAGCTGGGCCAGGGCGTCGACCTGGTGTTCGTGGCTGAGCCGCTGCAGCAGCGTGTCGAGATCGCCGGCCAGGATGTTGGGAAGGTCGTACAGGGTCAGGCCTTCCACGCGGTGGTCGGTGATCCGCCCCTGCGGGAAGTTGTAGGTACGGATCCGCTGGCTGCGGTCACCACTGCCGACCTGCAGGCGCCGCGACTCGGCCTGCGCCGCGTCCTGGCGCTGGCGTTCGGCGTCGAGCAGCTGCGCCTTCAGGCGCTTCATCGCCTTGTCGCGGTTGGCGTGCTGGCTGCGTTCGGTCTGGCATTCCACCACCACGCCGGTCGGCACGTGGGTGATGCGGATGGCCGATTCGGTCTTGTTGACGTGCTGGCCACCGGCACCGGAGGAGCGGAAGGTGTCCACCTTCAGGTCGGCCGGGTTGATGACGATGTCATCGACTTCGTCGGCCTCGGGAATGATCGCCACGGTGGCGGCCGAGGTGTGGATGCGGCCCTGCGATTCGGTGGCCGGTACGCGCTGCACGCGGTGCGTGCCCGATTCGAATTTCAGGCGCGAGAACGCACCACGGCCGACCACGCGCGCCACCACTTCCTTGTAGCCGCCGTGTTCACCTGGGTTGTCCGATTCAATCTCGACCTTCCAGCCCTGGCGCTCGGCGTAGCGGGCGTACATGCGGAACAGGTCGCCGGCAAAGATCGCCGCTTCGTCGCCGCCGGTGCCAGCGCGCACTTCCAGGAACAGGTTGCCTTCGTCGCGCGGGTCGCGCGGTACCAGCAGCAGCGCCAGCTCCTGTTCCAGTTGCTGCAGGCGCGTCTGCGCGGCGGCGATTTCCTCGTCGGCCAGCTCGCGCAGGTCGGGGTCGGCGCGCATGCCTTCGGCGGCGGCCAGGTCGGCCTTGGCGCGGGCCTCATCGGCGAGTGCGCAAGCGACCGGTTCAAGTTGGGCGAATTCGCGCGAAAGGTCGCGGAAACGGGTGTTGTCGGCGACCACATCGGGTTCGGCGAGCAGGCGTTCCAGTTCTTCGCGGCGCTCGGCCAGCGCTTCCAGCTTACGGCGCAGGGTCGGCGTCATCGGGTCTCACGGGTGGGTGGCGGTAACCCGGCGTGGCCGGGAACAGGCGCTCGGCGGCGCGGGTCAGGTCGGCATCGCCGCTCAGCGCGGCGGCGCGCAGGGCAGCGGTCGGTGGATGCAGCAAGCGGTTGGTCAGGCCGTGGGCCAGCAGTTCCAGTACTTCGTCGGCCGGCTTGCCGTTGGCCAGCTGCTGGCGGGCGCGCTCCAGCAGCTCGGTGCGGGTGGCCTCGCCGAATGCGCGCAGCTGCCGCAGCGGTGCCTGGTGGGCGCTGGCCTGCTGGGTCTCGATGAAGCGCGATACCTGCAGGTCGATGATGGCTTCGGCCTCGGCGGCCGCCTCGCGGCGGCCACGGCGGTTGTCTTCCACCGCGCGTTCGAGGTCGTCGACGGTGTAGAGGAAGGCGTCATTGAGCGTGCCGACCTCGGCCTCGATGTCGCGCGGCACGGCTAGGTCGAACAGCAGCATCGGCTTGTGCCGGCGCGCGCGCAGGGCCTTGGCCACCATCTCGCGATGGATCACCGGTTCGCGTGCGGCGGTGGCCGAGAACACCACATCGGCCTCGCCCAGATGGCGGTCCAGTTCGGTCAGCGGCAGGGCCACCCCGCCATGGCGGGTGGCCAGTTCCTGCGCGTGGGCGAGGGTGCGGTTGGCGATCAGCAGCCGCCGTACCTTGCCTTCACTCAGGTGCCGCGCGGCCAGTTCGATGGTCTCGCCGGCACCGACCAGCAGCACGGTGGAATCGTCCAGGCGCGCGAACGCGTTCTGTGCCAGGCGCACCGCAGCCGACGCCACCGAGACGGGATTGGCGCCGACCTGGGTATCGGTGCGGGCGCGCTTGGCCACCGAGAAGGTCTGCTGGAACAGGCGGTCCAGGCGCTGGCCGAGCAGGCCGTGATCACGCGCGGTCGACCAGGCATCCTTCACCTGGCCCAGGATCTGTGGTTCGCCCAGCACCATCGAATCCAGCCCGGTGGCAACCCGGAACAGGTGGCGCACCGCATCGGCGTCGGCATGCTGGTACAGGTAACCCTGCAGGTCGCCGGCCTGGGCATGCAGCCACTGGTCCAGCGCCTGCGCCGAATCGGCCACGGCGTACAGCTCGGTGCGGTTGCAGGTGGACAGCAGCACTGCCTCGGCGATCTGCGGGGTATCGCGCAGCGAACCGAGCGCGCGCGGCAACGCCTCACCGGCGAAGGCCGCGCGCTCGCGCAGCTCTACCGGTGCGGTCTGGTGATTCAGTCCGAGCACCCACAGGGTCATTGTTCAGTTGCTTGCGATAAGCTGCTGGCCATTGGACGACATTTTAAGGCCCCGATGCCGACGATGCCCGCATTGATTCGCATCCCCAGTGTTCTGCTGCTGTCCCTGGCCTGCGGCCAGGCCCTGGCGGCGGTGCCGGCCAAGGCCCCCGTACGGGCCGCGGCCACTGAGGAACTGGCGCTGGAACCGGTGATGGCCGGTGAGTTCGCGCTGCAGGCCGGCAAGCTGGCCGAGGCCGCACGCGGGTACCTGCAGGCGGCCCAGCAGACCGACGGCGATGCCGGCCTGGCCGAGCGTGCCACCCGCATTTCCATGCTCGCCAACGACGATGCCAGCGCCGCCAAGGGCCTGGCCCTGTGGCAGCAGCGCGCGCCCAGCTCGCTGACCATGCGCAGTGCCGCTGGTGCGCTGGCCATGCGCCAGGGCGATGTGAAGGCCGCCCGCGCCGAGTTGCAGGCCCTGCTGGCCGACCCTGATGAACGTGGCTGGAAGTTCGCCCTGGCCGCGCTGATCGGCGGTGGCCGCGATCCGGCGGTGCCGGCGCAGGTGCTGGGGGAGCTGGTCGATGCCAACGCCATTCCGCCGAAGATCGAGGCCTGGCAGGAATTTGGCCGCCTGGCCCTGCGCATGGACAAGCCCGAGCTGGCGCGGCGCATGATCGACGAAGTGGTCAAGCGGTTCCCCGAGGAGCCGCGCGTGGCGCTGCTGCGCGCCAGCCAGCTGCAGCAGGCCGGCGAGACCGACAAGGCGTTGTCGCTGCTGCACGACGTCGAGCCGAAGACCCGCCAGGACCCGGAACTGCGCAACGCGGTGGCCATCGCCTACGACAGCCTCGGCCAGCCGTCCGCGGCCGAGCGCGTGCTGGCGTTCGGCCCGCAGGACGTGCAGACCTGGGGCATGCGCGCCTCGCTGCTGGCCAAGCAGGGTGACAAGGCCGCGCTGTCCAACCTGTACAACGAACTGTCGCGGCAGGCGGCGAAGCCGGACCCGGCGCAGCGCCTGCTGCTGGGCAAGATCGCCGAGTACCTGAAGCGCTATCCCGAGGCGGTGCAGTGGTACCACAGCGTGCCCGGTGGCGATGAGCTGAGCGAAGCGCGCCTGCGTGCGGCCAATGCGCAGGCGTTGGCCGGGCGCCTGCCGCTGGCGCTGGATGAAGTGCACGCGATCCAGTCCGACGCCGTGGTCGACGACGATGTGCGCCGCGATGCCTACCTGCTGGAGGCCGAGCTGCGCCAGCGCGCCGACGACAGTGCCGGTGAACTGGACGCGCTGGCCCGCGGCCTGGCCGCCTACCCGGATGACAACGGGCTGCTGTACGCCCGTGCGCTCACCTGGGAGCGTCGTGACGACATTCCGCGTGCCGAGGCTGACCTGCGCAAGATCCTGGTGACCGACCCGGAGAACGTGCCGGCACTGAACGCGCTGGGCTACACCCTGGCCGACCGTACCGGTCGTCTGCAGGAGGCGCTGGAACTTATCGACCGCGCCCGCGTGGCCGAGCCGGACAACGCGGCCATCGTCGACAGCTACGGCTGGGTGCTGTATCGCCTGGGCCGCAAGGAAGAGGCCCTGGTGCAGCTGCGCCGTGCCTGGACCCTGGCCAAGGACCCGGAGATCGCCGCCCATGTCGGTGAGGTGCTGTGGGTGCTGGGCAAGCATGACGAGGCCCGCCACTTCTTCGAGGAAGCGGCCAAGCTCGACCCTGAAAACCGCGCGCTGTTGCGCGCCCGCGAGAAATTCAATCCATGAGTGTTCCCTTTATCCGGCCGCTGCTGTTGGCGGCCGTGACCCTGGCGGTCAGCGCGTGCACGACGGTGGGCACGCAGAAGACGCCGGCCCCGGCCGTGGTCGAGACGGTGTCGGCCGAAGCGGCGCAGGCCGAGGCCGCGCGCGTGGCGGCGCTGCAGGCGCAGCCGGACTGGGCTTTCCAGGGCCGGGTCGCGGTCAGCAAGGGCAAGGACGGTGGCAGCGGTCGCATCGACTGGAAGCAGGACGGGCGCCGCTACGTGGTCGAGCTGAGCGCACCGGTGACCCGGCAGAGCTGGAAGCTGACCGGCGATACCCATTCCGAGGCCGGTCGCCTGGAAGGACTGGCCGGGGGGCCGCGTGATGGCGAGGACGCCCAGCAGCTGCTGCTGGAAGCGACCGGCTGGGACATCCCGGTCAACCAGTTGCCGGACTGGATCCGTGGCCTGGTGGCCGGCGATGCCGCCGGCCCGGAAAAGGTCGAGCGTGACGGTGAAGGCCGGCCGCGCCGCATGCAGCAGATGGGCTGGCAGGTGCAGTATCTGGACTGGTACCCGGCCGAGGGCGGACGCCCGGCGCTGCCGCGCCGGATCGAGGCCGGCAATGGCGACGCCAAGGTGCGCCTGCTGGTGGACCAGTGGGGACAGGGCGCACCATGAATGGTGCAGCCGACGACGCGGGCTGGTCCTGGTGGCCAGCCCCGGCCAAGCTGAACCTGTTCCTGCACATCACCGGCCGCCGGGCTGATGGCTACCACGAGCTGCAGACCGTGTTCCGCCTGCTGGACTGGGGGGACCGCATTGGCCTGCGCCTGCGTGAAGACGACCAGGTGCGTCGGCAGGGCGGCGGCCTGGCGGGCGTGGCCGAGGCCGATGACCTGGCGGTGCGTGCCGCCAGGTTGCTGAAAGAGGCGGCGAATGTCGCGCAAGGCGCGGACATCATCGTCGAAAAGCATGTTTCCGCCGGTGGCGGTTTCGGCGGTGGCTCGTCGGATGCGGCCACCGTACTGGTCGTGTTGAACCGGCTCTGGCAGGCCGGCCTGGACGAAGACGCGCTGGCCGCGCTGGGCCTGCGCCTGGGGGCTGACGTGCCGGTATTCGTGCGTGGCCGCAATGCCTGGGCCGAAGGGGTGGGGGAGCGGCTGCAGCCGATCACGCTGGCTCCGGCCTGGTATGTGGTGGTCGAGCCGGGCGTTCATGTTCCCACGCCGGCCCTTTTCGCAGACCCGGATTTGACGCGCGACAGCCCAGTGGCGAAAATAGAGGACTTCGCTTCCGGGACCCTGGTCGGGAACGCGTTCGAACCGGTGCTGCGCCGCCGTGAGCCTGCCGTCGAGGCCGCGCTCGCAGCGTTGAGCAGCATCGGCTCCGCGCGGCTGACCGGTTCGGGAAGTGGTTGTTTCGTCGAGTTCGCATCGCAGGCTGCCGCAGAGCAGGGACGGTCGAAGTTGCCGAAGGAGTTGCGGGCAAGGGTGGCAGCGGGCGTTGCGCGTTCGCCACTGCTGGATGCACTCGAGCAACACTGATTTATCAATGCAGGGGCGTCGCCAAGAGGCCCAAGGCACCAGGTTTTGATCCTGGCATTCGTAGGTTCGAATCCTACCGCCCCTGCCAATAGCGGCTGTGTCCGCGCCTTCCAGCGCATCGCCTGCGCGGGACGTGGAAACAACCGCGGTGTTGTCAGCAGCAAGGGTCCATGAGGGTCCTTGCCGACTCCGGATCCCCGCCACTCGTCCCCGCCCGAGACAATCATGATGCAAGAGTCCCCGAACCTGCTGGTCTTTTCCGGCAACGCCAACAAACGTCTGGCGCAGAACATCTGCAAGGAACTGGGGGTTCGCCCGGGCAAGGCGCTGGTCTCGCACTTCTCCGATGGTGAAGTGCAGGTGGAGATCGAAGAGAACGTCCGCAAGCAGGACGTGTTCGTGATCCAGCCGACCTGCGCGCCGAGCGCGGAAAACCTGATGGAACTGCTGGTGCTGATCGACGCGCTCAAGCGCGCATCGGTGGCCAGCGTGACCGCCGTGGTGCCGTACTTCGGCTACTCGCGCCAGGATCGCCGCATGCGTTCCTCGCGCGTGCCGATCACCGCCAAGCTGGCGGCCAAGATGTTCAGCACCGCTGGCGCTGATCGCGTGCTGACCGTCGACCTGCACGCCGACCAGATCCAGGGTTTCTTCGATATTCCGGTCGACAACGTGTACGCCTCTCCGCTGCTGCTGGCCGACATCTGGCGCGCCTACGGCACCGAGAACCTGATCGTCGTCTCGCCGGACGTGGGTGGCGTGGTCCGCGCCCGTGCGGTGGCCAAGCGCCTGGATGACGCCGACCTGGCGATCATCGACAAGCGCCGCCCGCGCGCCAACGTCTCCACCGTGATGAACATCATCGGTGACGTCGAAGGCAAGACCTGCGTGATGGTCGATGACATCGTCGATACCGCCGGCACCCTGTGCGCCGCTGCCGCTGCCCTCAAGGCGCGCGGTGCGCTCAAGGTCGCCGCCTACTGCACCCACGCGGTGCTGTCCGGCCCGGCGGTGGACAACATCACCAATTCCCAGCTCGACGAGCTGGTGGTGACCGACACCATCCCGCTGAAGGACGCCGCGCGGGTGTGCAGCAAGATCCGCCAGCTGAGCGTGGCGGAAATGCTGGCCGAAACGATGCGCCGCATCGCCTTCGGCGAGTCGGTCAGCTCGCTGTACGTCGATTGAGTTTTCGTCCCCGCCGGCAACGGTGGGGGCATGCCCCGGATGCTTCTGGTCGCGGAAGCATCTTCAACCGCCACGCCGCAAGGCGCGGCAACAACCTGAGTAGTCGAAAATGTCGAAGACCCATGAAATCAAGGTCACCAAGCGTGAACTGCAGCGTAAGGGTGCGAGCCGCCGCCTGCGTCACGCCGGTGTGATCCCGGCCATCGTGTACGGCGGCAACGCCGAGCCGGTCGCCATCAGCCTGGACCACAACGAAATCTGGCTGGCCCAGCAGAACGAGTGGTTCTATGCCTCGATCCTGGACCTGAACCTGGACGGCCAGGTGCAGAAGGTCCTGCTGCGTGACATGCAGCGCCACCCGTACAAGCAGCTGATCATGCACCTGGACTTCCAGCGCGTGAACGAGAACGAAGCCCTGACCGCTTCGGTCCCGCTGCACTTCATCAACGAAGACACCTCGCCGGCCGGCAAGGCTGCCGACGTCGTGGTCACCCACGAACTGAAGGAAGTGACCATCAGCTGCCTGCCGAAGGACCTGCCGGAGTCGATCGAAGTCGACCTGGCCGACCTGGCTGCTGGCGACGTGGTGTACCTGTCCAACATCAAGCTGCCGAAGGGCGTGGAAATCCCGGCCCTGGCGCTGGGCAAGGACCACGACGACGCGATCGTCACCGCCAAGCACGGCAAGGAAGACGCTGCCGACGCTGAAGCTCCGGCTGCCGAGTAATGCAGTGACGGTGCCTGCCTTCGGGCAGGCACCGTTCTGGAAGGAACCATGGCAGGACTGCGACTGATCGTCGGTCTGGGCAACCCCGGATCGGAACACGCCCGGACCCGGCACAATGCCGGGTTTCATTTCGTTGAGGCCCTGGCTGAAAAGGCCGGTGCGCGATGGAATGTGGACAGCAAGCTGTTCGGTGAGACCGCTAAGGTCGAGATCGCCGGGCAGACGGTGTGGCTGCTCAAGCCCGCCACCTTCATGAACCTCAGTGGCAAGTCGGTCACCGCCGCCCAGCGGTTCTGGAAGATCGAGCCGGAGGAAACCCTGCTGGCCCATGACGAACTGGACCTGGCGCCCGGCGTGGCGCGGCTGAAGTTCGACGGTGGCCATGGTGGCCAGAACGGCCTGCGCGACACCATCCGGTTGCTCGGCCACGGCAAGTTCCATCGCCTGCGCGTGGGCATCGGCCATCCCGGGCACAAGGACCGCGTGGTGGGTTGGGTGCTGGGACGCCCGTCCAAGGACGATGACGTGCTGATCGCACGCGCCATCGACGATGCCATCGACGTGATGCCGCTGGCGGTACAGGGTGATTTCAGCGAAGCGATGAAGCGGCTGCACACCCCGAAATAACCCGCTTTGGGTAGGTGCCAACCTTGGTTGGCACGCGTTTCACCCCCTTAGTCGCCAACCTTGGTTGGCGGATGTTCCAGACCGAGATGGATTGGCCAAGCAGCGCGCGCGCTGTTTCACCAATCACTTTCACCCCAGAGAGCTGTCACCCATGGGTATCAAATGCGGCATCGTCGGCCTGCCCAACGTCGGCAAGTCGACCCTGTTCAACGCGCTGACCAAGGCGGGCATCGCCGCGGCGAACTTCCCGTTCTGCACCATCGAACCGAACGTCGGCATCGTGCCGGTGCCGGACCCGCGCCTGAACGAACTGGCGGCGATCATCAACCCGCAGAAGGTCATTCCGACCGCGGTCGAGTTCGTCGACATCGCCGGCCTGGTGGCCGGTGCCGCCAGCGGTGAAGGCCTGGGCAACAAGTTCCTCGCCCATATCCGCGAAGTCGATGCGATCACCCACGTGGTGCGCTGCTTCGAGAACGCCGACGTCATCCACGTCAACAACAAGGTCGACCCGATCTCGGACATCGAAACCATCGATACCGAACTGGCCCTGGCCGACCTGGACAGCGTCGAGAAGGCGCTGAACCGCGCCGAGCGCGCCGCCAAGGGTGGCGACAAGGAAGCGGCGGCACGCAAGCCGGTGCTGGCCAAGCTGCAGGCCGCGCTGTCCGACGGCAAGTCCGGCCGTTCGGTCGGCCTGGACGAGGAAGAGAAGGCGCTGGTCCGTGACCTGTTCCTGCTGACCCTGAAGCCGGTGATGTACATCGCCAACGTGCTGGAAGATGGTTTCGAGAACAATCCGCACCTGGACGCCGTGCGCGCCCACGCTGCCGCCGAAGGCGCGCAGGTGGTGCCGGTGTCGGCGGCGATCGAAGAGGAGTTGTCCCAGCTCGACGACGAAGACCGCGACACCTTCCTGGCCGACCTCGGCCTGAGCGAGCCGGGCCTGAACCGCGTGATCAACGCGGCCTACAGCCTGCTCGGCCTGCAGACCTACTTCACTGCCGGCGCGAAGGAAGTCCGCGCGTGGACCGTGCGCAAGGGCGCCACCGCCCCGCAGGCCGCCGCGGTGATCCATACCGACTTCGAGAAGGGCTTCATCCGCGCTGAAACCATCGCGTATGACGACTTCATCAAGTACAAGGGCGAAGCTGGCGCCAAGGAAGCCGGTCGCCTGCGCCTGGAAGGCAAGGAATACCGCGTGCAGGAAGGCGACGTGCTGCACTTCCGCTTCAACGTCTGATCCAGCGGCATCGGATCGACGCCGGACGCCCCGCCTTGTGCGGGGCGTTTGCGTTTCCGGTATCGGTTTCGGGCGTGGACAAAAATTGACCATGCTCCGGAACGGCTGCGGTGCAAGGCTCGCACGCACTTGTCCACACCAAACCCCCACCGCTTTCCACGCCCAATGTGGAAAACCGTGGGGTCGGATCCCTTTCCGCAGGAAAGAGCTCCGACCCCGATCAGTGCGGTCGAATCGTGGACAAAAATTCACCGCGCCTCAAAACACCTGCGGCGCAATGCTCGCACCCACTTGTCCACATCAAGTTCCCATCGCTCTCCACGTCCCGTGTGGAAAACAATCACGGTGATGGATAAAAAATCACCACGCGTGGAAACGCCTGCACTGCAAGCCTCGCGGCCACTTGTCCACACCAAGTTCCCATCGCTTTCCACGCGCGGTGTGCATAAGAAACAAGGCCCGCCAATGGCGGGCCTTGTCGTCCACGTCCTGCAATGCGCCGTGCCTTACAGCGCGCTGCCACCAAACTTGTGGGTGTACTGCAGGTTGATCGTGCGGCCCACGCTGTCGAACCAGGACACGTCGTAGTACGGGTACGCGGTGTACGTGGCGTCCTTCGGCGGCATCTTGTTGAACACGTTGACCACCGACAGCGACAGGCGCGAATGGTCGTCGAAGCGGTACTGCAGCGACGCGTTGTAGCGGTAGGTCGCCTTCACGTACGGGCTGTCACCGCTGTCCCACTTGAACACCTGGTCGTAGTTGTCCGAGGTCGGCAGCTTGCCCAGGCGAGAGCCGTAGACCGTGGCCGACCAGGCGTCCTTCTCCCAGGTCACGCTCAGGCTGGTCTTGGTGCGCGGGATGTCGAAGCCGCTGTTGACCGCGAACTGGTCCAGGGTCGGGTCGCCCGGGTAGCGCTGGAAATCATGCTTCTTCACCCAGGTGTGGGTGCCGTTGAGGATGAAGTCGCCGACCCCGGTCTGCAGGCGGTAGCGCAGGCCCATGTCGATGCCGGAGGTGGACTCGCGGGCGACGTTGATTGGCGCCACGCGCACGCCATACAGGCGGCCGTCGCTGGTACGGGTGATGCGGTCGAGCGCGTCCACGCAGGTCGGCGAGTTGATGTCGGCGCTGCCCAGGCGGCAGTTCGCCTCGCTGGCCAGGATCGTGCGCACGTCCATGTCCTGCACCTGCTTGCGCATGTCGATGTCGAACCAGTCCACCGACAGGTCCAGGCCGATTGCCGGCGACCAGACGAAGCCGGCGCTCCACGAGGTGCTGGTTTCCGGATCCAGCTGGCGGTTGCCGGTGCGGCTGCGGATCAGGTTGCGCTCGTAATCCGAACAGTCGCTGGCGCCCTCGAGGCGGCAGCTGTACAGGTCTTCGGCGCTGGTCTCGTCGTTGCCCGGGCCGGCGAACACGTAGTGCAGGTCCGGTGCACGGAACGCGGTGCCATACGAACCACGCACCAGCAGGGTATCGATCGGGCGCCATTCCAGGCCGCCGCTCCAGGTGGCCTTGCCGATGGTATGGCCCGAATAGCGGTACTGGTCGTAGCGACCAGCCACGCTCAGGTTGACCGTCTCGTGCAGCGGCATGCGCAGCTCGGCCGCGGTGGCCCAGCGGTTGCGCGAACCCTGGCCGTCCGAATCTTTCCAGCTGTAGTAGTAGTACTGGGTGGCCAGCGGATCGGGATTCAGCGCGTAGGCCTGCTGGCCCACTTCCACGGTCGCGGCAAAGCCGGCATCGCCGCCCGGCAGGCCGAACAGGGCCGAGTTGGTCACGGTGAACGCGGCCGTCTCGGTGCGCGACTTCGGCGAATACGTGGTGCGTGCGGCGATCGAGTCGTACTCGGCGCGGGTCAGCGGCCGGTACAGGCGCGACGGGTCGGCGTTGTAGATCGGGAAGCCGTCATCGTCCACCCCCAGCTGCGGGCCGAGGAACAGGTCATTGGCCTTGGCGGCGATGATCTGCGCCCAGCTGATCCGCGACTGGTACTGGGAGTGGCTCAGCGCCGCCTCGTAGTCCCAGTTGCCGGCCAGGTTGCCCTTGAAGCCGGTGGTCACGCTGAAGGTCTTCTGCGTGCTGCGCACCATCGCGTTGCGCAGGCCGCCCATTTCCTCGGGCGAGAACTGGCGCTGCCAGAATTCGATTTCGCCGGTGGCCTGGTTGTTGAAGTAGCCCGACTCGTCACCGTTGGCATCCATCCGGCCCCACTTGGTGACGTCGCGCATCAGCGACATCGTGTGGTAACCCAGCTGCACGTCGGCGAACCACTGCTGGCCGTTGTCGAAGTCGTAGCTCAGCGACGCATAGCCATTGGCGCCGCGGCGCTTGCTGAGGATGGTGCCGTAGCCGATCGACGCGTCGCTGCCACAGTAGTAGCCGTACTTCGGGCGGAAGGCGCGGTAGGTGCTGCCCTGGTTCTGCCCGGCCAACGCCTCGCAGGTAGCGGCGCCCGGGTCCAGGTAGTCGTCGTTGTAGTCGGTGCGCAGGTAGGCGCGGCGCGCGATGCGCGAGCCCTCGGTGGGGCCGTCCTGGGTTGAATCCTGGATGTCGCGCTCATAGGCCCACAACGGGGTCTGCGATTGCAGCTCAACGCTGTACACGGCGTTGAAGTTGCCGCGGCTGAAGCCGCTGGCCAAGCTCATGTCGAACGACTCGCCACCGCCCTCGCTGGTAGTGCCCATGCGCATGTCGATCGTGGTGCCGTCGGCCTTCTTCTTCAGGATGAAGTTGACCACGCCGGCGATCGCGTCGGAGCCGTAGATGGCCGAAGCGCTGCCGGTCAGCACTTCGATGCGCTCGATCATGCCAAGCGGAATGTTGGAGACGTCGGTGAAGTTGCTGCGGCCCTTGAACGGCATCGGGAAGTCGGCGATGCGACGGCCATTGACCAGCACCAGCGTGTGGTTCGGGCCAAGGCCGCGCAGGTCCACCTGCTGGGCGCCCGGCGAGAAGTCGGCGCCGCTGGACGATTGCTGGCTCTGGGTCTCACCGCCGTTCTGGGTCATCGACCGCAGCACGTCCGGCACGGTGGTGAAGCCGCTGGAACGGATCTGCTCGGCGCTGATCACCGTGATCGGGGCGGGACCTTCCACCTGGGCGCGCGGAATGCGCGAACCGGTGACCTGCACCGCATCCAGTTGTTGAACCGAAGAGGAGGCCGGTGCCTGGGCCGCCGCGGAAGCAGCCACGCCCATCAACGCCAGCTGGATCGACCACGCCATCGCCTTTCTACGCATGAGGAATTCTCGAAAATGAAGCCGGCCCGCAGAGGAGGGGCCCTGTCCCCCATTCAGATTTCCGGAATGGGCGCGCGCATTTAACGCCTTTTTTATGTCCTTGACTACTGGCTTTCTATCTGGCAAAGAGTGAAAACGCTTGCAAGTCGATTTTGTTCAGGGAGATCAAGATGCGACGCCTCCTCCGCGCCCTGCGAGGGCCCCTCGTCTGGCTGGCCTGCCTGGTTCTGGCCTGGCCGCTCGCCACCCCGGCGCAGGATCTGCAGAGCCCCGGCTTCGCCTACTACGAAGTGGGGGACCTGGAGGCGCCGAGGCCCGGACCGCGCGCGCCGGCGATGATGCTGATGGGCGGCGGCGAATGGGTGCCGGAGGCATTCCAGTGGTGGCTCAGGCAGGCCGGCAACGGCCGCGTGTTGATTCTGCGTGCCTCCGGCCGCGACGAACTGCAGGACCGCCTGTACCGGGAGATCGGCGGTACCACCGCGGTGCAGACCCTGGTCTTCGACAGCCGCCGCGGCGCCGACGATCCGGCCGTGCTGCGGGTGGTTGCAGCGGCCGATGCCATCTTCATCGCCGGCGGTGACCAGTCGCGCTACATCCGTTTCTGGAAGGGCACCGCGCTCAACCGCGCGCTCAACGCCCACGTACGCGCGGGCAAGCCGATCGCCGGTACCAGCGCAGGCCTGGCCATCCTTGGCGGCTATGCCTATGGCGCGTTGGACGGAGGCAGCATCAGCTCCGCCGGTGCGTTGGCCGACCCGATGGGCAGCGCGGTCACCATGGACAGTGGCTTCCTGCAGATGCCCTACCTGCAGCGGGTGGTCACCGACACCCACTTCGACAAGCGCGATCGCCTTGGCCGCCTCATCGTGTTCGTGGCCCGTGCCGCGCAGGACAGTGGCGACCCCGACATCGTCGGTATCGGCGTCGACGAGGACACGGCGCTGTGCGTGGAGCCGGATGGCCAGGCCCAGGTCTATAGCGCCGACGGCGAGGGCAAGGTGTGGGTGGTCAGCCCCGGGCGTGATGCCGACCGCCTGGTCGAAGGCGAGCCGCTGCGGTTCCATGCCGTGCCGGTGACGGTGGTCGGCAGTGGCAGCCGCATGCGGCTGGATGACTTCGAGGCCGAGGCCGACTACCAGGCCGTGGCCGACGTCAGCGATGGAGAGATCGACGTCGTGCGCCAATGATGCTCCTTTCCGCTCGTGCTGGCCGCGGGCCGGCACGACCCCTGTAATCGCTTCTTTTGTCCTGCTGGAGACGTACCCGATGAAACTGCGTTTGGCGCTGTCCGCGCTGCTGTCCCTGCCCCTGCTTGCCCAGGCTGCACCGGCCACTTCGCCGCTGCTGGTCATCCATGGCGGCGCCGGTGTCGAGCGCAAGGATCTGTCGCCGGCCGAAGAGAAGGCCGCACGCGAAGCGCTGCGCGCCGCGCTGCTGAAGGGGCACGCCGAGCTGGCGGCCGGACGCCCGGCATTGGCCGCGGTCACCGCGGCGATCACCGTGCTGGAGGATGACCCGACCTTCAATGCCGGCAAGGGCGCGGTGTTCACCCATGACGGCCACAACGAGCTGGACGCAGCGGTAATGGATGGCGCAAGCCAGGCGGCAGGGGCTGTGGCCGGTGTGCAGCGGGTGCGCAACCCGATCCAGCTGGCGCAGACCGTGATGCAGAAGTCCAGGCACGTGATGATGGTCGGGCAGGGTGCCGAAGCCTTCGCAGTCGAGCAGGGCATCCCGCTGGTGGACCCGTCGTACTTCCGCACCGACAAGCGCTGGCAGCAGCTGCAGCGGGCGTTGAAGGAAGAGGCCAGCGGCCAGGCACATGCCGACCTGGAGACCGCGAAGCACTTTGGAACCGTGGGCGCGGTCGCGCTCGACGCGCAGGGGCACCTGGCCGCCGGCACCTCCACGGGCGGCATGACCAACAAGCGCTACGGACGCGTGGGCGACTCGCCGATCATCGGCGCCGGCACCTGGGCCGATGCCCGTTGCGCGGTGTCGGGCACCGGCTGGGGCGAGTACTACATCCGCACCGCCGCCGCGCATGAGATCTGCGCACGCATGCGCTACCAGGGGCAGACACCGGAGCAGGCCGGCAAGGGCGTGATCAACGAGGCGATTCCGCAGATGGGCGGCGACGGTGGTGCGATCGTGCTGGCCGCAGACGGAAAAATGGCCACGCCGTTCAACACCCAGGGCATGTATCGGGGCTGGATCGGCGCCGATGGTGTACCCCATGTCGCAATTTTCGCCAGCGAGACCCTGCCGGTCCCGGGGCAATAACCTTGCGTATCAATGGGTTTGCGACAACGTGTGAAAAAGATGGAAAAAAGCGTTGACAGGCCCCCATCCCATCAGCAGAATAAGCGGCTCACCACCACACACCGCAACGCTTCGGCGGCAACGGAATGGGGTGGTAAGGAGGGATACCCAAGCGGCCAACGGGGGCAGACTGTAAATCTGCTGGCTTACGCCTTCGGTGGTTCGAATCCACCTCCCTCCACCAGTTTCACGTTGTGACATTCCCGGCGCGGGAGTAGTTCAATGGTAGAACCTCAGCCTTCCAAGCTGATGGTGCGGGTTCGATTCCCGTCTCCCGCTCCATTGAATGAACTTTGAATATTATCGAGTTCATGTCATAATGCAAAACTCGGCTCACGTAGCTCAGTCGGTAGAGCACTTCCTTGGTAAGGAAGAGGTCGAAGGTTCGATTCCTTTCGTGAGCACCATCTTAAGCATCACCTCTCAGACGAATTCGAGATAAGCAGCCATGGCCAAGGGTAAGTTCGAGCGCACCAAGCCGCACGTCAATGTCGGCACCATCGGTCACGTCGACCACGGCAAGACCACGCTGACCGCCGCACTGACCAAGATTGGTGCCGAGCGCTTCGGTGGCGAGTTCAAGGACTACTCCTCGATCGACGCCGCGCCGGAAGAAAAGGCGCGTGGCATCACGATCTCGACCGCGCACGTCGAATACGAATCCCCGGTCCGTCACTACGCCCACGTCGATTGCCCGGGCCACGCTGACTACGTCAAGAACATGATCACCGGTGCCGCCCAGATGGACGGCGCGATCCTGGTGTGCTCGGCCGCTGACGGCCCGATGCCGCAGACCCGCGAGCACATCCTGCTGTCGCGTCAGGTCGGCGTGCCGTACATCGTCGTGTTCCTGAACAAGGCCGACATGGTTGACGACGCCGAGCTGCTCGAGCTGGTCGAGATGGAAGTGCGCGAGCTGCTGAGCAAGTACGACTTCCCGGGCGACGACACCCCGATCATCGCTGGTTCGGCCCGTCTGGCGCTGGAAGGCGACCAGAGCGACATCGGCGTGCCGGCCATCCTGAAGCTGGTCGACGCCCTGGACAGCTGGATCCCGGAGCCGGAGCGCGCAATCGACAAGCCGTTCCTGATGCCGGTGGAAGACGTGTTCTCGATCTCGGGCCGCGGCACCGTGGTGACCGGTCGTATCGAGCGCGGCGTGATCAAGGTTGGCGACGAAATCGAAATCGTCGGCATCCGTCCGGTGCAGAAGACCACCGTGACCGGCGTTGAAATGTTCCGCAAGCTGCTGGACCAGGGTCAGGCAGGCGACAACGCTGGCCTGCTGCTGCGCGGCACCAAGCGTGACGACGTCGAGCGTGGCCAGGTCCTGGCCAAGCCGGGTTCGATCAAGCCGCACACCAAGTTCGAAGGCGAAGTGTACGTCCTGTCGAAGGATGAAGGCGGCCGCCACACCCCGTTCTTCAACGGCTACCGTCCGCAGTTCTACTTCCGTACCACCGACATCACCGGCGCAGCTGCACTGCCGGAAGGCGTCGAAATGGTGATGCCGGGTGACAACGTCAAGATGGTCGTCACCCTGATCAACCCGGTGGCAATGGACGAAGGCCTGCGCTTCGCCATTCGCGAAGGCGGTCGTACCGTCGGCGCCGGCGTGGTCTCGAAGATCATCGAGTAAGCCTGCAGTACCGGTGGTTGCATAGCGCCGCCGGTTACGCGAATGGCGGGCCGGGAACCTCGGTCCGCCTTCGCCGTCTAAGGGAAGGCAAGTTTTAAACGTACGCCAGTAGCTCAATTGGCAGAGCAGCGGTCTCCAAAACCGCAGGTTGGGGGTTCGAGTCCCTCCTGGCGTGCCATCTGCCCACCTTATCCAGCGGCCTGGGCCGCTAAAGCAGACACAGCCGGATGAATAGCAAGATCGAACACTCCAAGGACAACTCCGCCCACGGTGGAGATATCGTCAAGTATGTCGCCGCATCGCTGCTGGTGCTGGCCGGTCTGTTCGTCTGGTTCTGGTTCTCCGCCGACTCCGGTCGCGCCGCCCAGCTGGGTGCGTGGGCGGGTCAGCTGCGTGCGTTGGCGGTCGTGGTCGGTCTGATTGGCGGTATCGGCGTGTTCATGCTGACCGGCAAGGGGCGCGACACCCGCGAATTCCTCTCCGAGTCGCGCTTCGAACTGCGCAAGGTGGTCTGGCCGACGCGCCAGGAAGCCATCCGCATGACGTGGGTCGTGATCGTCGTGGTGCTCATCCTCAGCCTGCTGCTGGGTGGCTTCGACTTCCTGATCCAGAAACTGACTCAGTGGTTCCTGAGCCGCTAAGGAGAATTGCATGAAGCGTTGGTACGTCGTTCACGCCTATTCGGGCTTCGAGAAGTCGGTGGCGCAGGCTCTGCGCGATCGCATCGTCCGTGACGGCATGGAAGAGCGCTTCGGCGACGTCCTGGTCCCGACCGAAGAAGTGGTCGAGATGCGCGCTGGCCAGAAGCGCCGTTCCGAGCGCAAGTTCTTCCCGGGTTACGTGCTGGTCCAGATCGAGACCCACGAAGAAGCCGGTATTCCGCGCATCGACAACGAAAGCTGGCACCTGGTCAAGGAGACCCCGCGCGTGATGGGCTTCATCGGCGGTACCGCCGATCGTCCGCTGCCGATCGCCGATTCCGAGGCCGAAGCCATCCTGAATCGCGTTCAGGAAGGTGTCGAGAAGCCGCGTCCGAAGGTGCTGTTCGAGCCGGGCCAGATGGTCCGCGTTACCGATGGCCCGTTCAACGATTTCAATGGCGTCGTCGAAGAGGTCAACTACGAGAAGAGCCGTCTGCGCGTCTCGGTGCTGATCTTCGGTCGTGCCACCCCGGTCGAGCTCGAGTTCGGCCAGGTCGAGAAGGCCGTCTGACCTGGCGTGTAGAGTCGAGCTTGCTCGACTTTCCGTTCAGTCGAGCAAGCTCGACTCTACAGCTGGAAACCGGGCTTGGCCCGGTTTCTTCCGTTTACGTGCCGCTTCAGGCATGTGAAGAAAAAACCTGATATAGTGCGCGGCTCCCCGCTGGGAAGCCAGCAGGACGAGGCCACCGCAAGGTGGCCTTCGGCATGATTTCAAAACGCGATGCCGGGACGCGTGATTCCCGGTCCGATGGGGAGCCTGTTGTCGAAAGGCGCTAGCACCCGGAGAGCACTCACATGGCAAAGAAAGTTGTCGGTTACATCAAGCTGCAGGTGAAGGCCGGTCAGGCCAACCCCTCGCCGCCGGTCGGTCCTGCGCTGGGTCAGCGTGGTCTGAACATCATGGAATTCTGCAAGGCGTTCAACGCTGCCACGCAGAAGCTCGAGCCGGGTCTGCCGGTTCCGGTGATCATCACGGCCTACTCGGACCGTACGTTCACCTTCATCACCAAGAGCACCCCGGCTACCACCCTGCTGAAGAAGGCCGCTGGCATCTCGTCGGGCTCCAAGCGCCCGAACACCGAGAAGGTCGGCAAGGTCACCCGTAAGCAGCTGGAAGAGATCGCCAAGGCGAAGGAACCGGATCTGACTGCCGCCGACCTGGACGCCGCCGTGCGTACCATCGCTGGCTCTGCCCGTTCCATGGGCCTCGTGGTGGAGGGTTAATAAGATGGCACAGACCAAGCGTGAGAAGGCCATCAAGGCCGCCGTCGTTCCGGGCAAGGCATACGCCTTCGAGGACGCGATCAACATCCTGAAGAGCGCCACCAAGGCCAAGTTCGTCGAGTCGATCGACGTTGCCGTGCGCCTGGGCGTCGATGCGAAGAAGTCCGACCAGCAGGTCCGTGGCTCCACCGTGCTGCCGGCCGGTACCGGCAAGTCGGTCCGCGTCGCCGTGTTCGCTCCGGCCGGTGCCAAGGCTGACGAAGCCCTGGCCGCTGGCGCCGAAGCCGTCGGCATGGATGACCTGGCCGAGAAGATGCAGGCCGGCGATCTGAACTACGACGTCGTCATCGCGACCCCGGACGCCATGCGCGTCGTCGGTAAGCTGGGCACCGTGCTGGGCCCGCGCGGCCTGATGCCGAACCCGAAGGTCGGCACCGTTTCCCCGAACCCGGGTGAAGCCGTGAAGAACGCCAAGTCGGGTCAGGTCCGTTACCGCACCGACAAGGCCGGCATCATCCACTGCACCATCGGCAAGGCCGACTTCGCCGAAGACGCGCTGAAGTCGAACCTGACCGCGCTGCTGCTGGACCTGATCAAGGCCAAGCCGGCTACCTCGAAGGGCACCTACCTGCAGAAGGTTTCGGTCAGCTCGACGATGGGCCCGGGCGTCACCGTCGACCAGTCGTCGCTGACCCTGAAGTAATTGTTTGAAGCGGTCACGGTGCCCAGGGTGCCGTGACCGTGACATTTGAAGGCATCGCTGGCAGTGCATCGCCCGCGGTAGCCGTCAAAGACCGCAGGCGCGGTCGTGGCAATACCGGCGACGGGCACGGAAGCTCGATCTGGCAAGGAGTCGCCGCCGGAGCAGTCATGAGCGCTTAATCGATTCCCCGGAATCACCCTGCGTAGATGGTGCCCTTCTGGAGTTTTTCTGGTTCACGCATGTCTGGGATTTCCCTGATTGCCTCCAGGTCTGGAACGGCCCACCCCCCCGGAACATCATCCCGATGTTCCCGGCGTCCAGGACGGATGCCGCACAGGACCGCACACGGCAGGAGCCGTAAGCGGAGTTCAATAGGAGGAGTGCAATGGCTCTCAATCTGTCCCAGAAGCAAGAAGTAGTCGCCGAGCTGGCAGACGTCGCCGCCAAGGCCCACTCCTTGATCGCAGCCGAATACGCTGGCACCACGGTCGCCCAGATGACCGCGATGCGCAAGCAGGCTCGTGAAACCGGTGTTTTCTTGAAGGTTGTCAAGAACACCCTGGCTTCGCGCGCCGTTGAAGGCACCGAGTTCGCAGTCGCCCAGGACCAGATGGTTGGTCCGCTGCTGTACGCGTTCTCGCTCGAGGAGCCCGGCGCTGCCGGTCGCCTGATCAAGGAAGCCGCCAAGGGCAACGACAAGCTGAAGGCTAAGGTCGTCGCCATCGGTGGCGAAGTGTTCCCGGCAAGCCACGTCGACGTGCTGGCCTCGCTGCCGACCCGCGATCAGGCCCTGGCCATGCTGGCCCGCGTCCTGACCGAGCCGGTCACGATGTTTGCCCGCGCCATCAAGGCCGTTGGCGAGAAGCAGGGTGGTGGCGATGTCGCCGCCGACGCTGCCGAGCCGGCCGCCGAGACCGCCTGAGTTTCGACTTACCGTGGTTCCTGACGGAACCTCAACCCAGAAAATCATCCAAAGGTATTAATCATGTCCCTTACCAACGAACAGATCGTCGACGCCATCGCCGAGAAGTCCCTGATGGAAGTGATGGAGCTGGTCAAGGCCATCGAAGAAAAGTTCGGCGTCTCCGCCGCCGCTCCGGTTGCCGTGGCTGCTGCCGCTGGCCCGGCCGCTGCTGTTGAAGAGCAGACCGAGTTCGTCGTCACCCTGAAGTCGGCCGGCGACAAGAAGGTCGAAGTCATCAAGGCCGTCCGCGCCATCACCGGCCTGGGCCTGAAGGAAGCGAAGGACCTGGCCGAAGCCGGCGGCGTCCTGAAGGACAACGCTTCGAAGGACGAAGCCGAGAAGATGAAGAAGGACCTGGAAGCTGCTGGCGCGACTGTCGAAGTCAAGTAAGCACTTCCTTTGCATCGTCATCGATTCACGGCGATGCAGCCAAGGCTGGGGGCGTAAGCCCCCGGCCTTTGGTCGTTTCATGCAATACCGGTTGTAACTGCGGCAAAAAGCCCAACACGGGCTGCGGTCAGACCCCGGCAGGCCAGCGCACGGCGCGGCGGCAGGGGAGTGGATGCAGACGAGTTGGCAGTTGGAAGTAGCGGGAGAAGGCGTGCTGGTGCCGGCAATACCAGCGACTTCCAACTGACAATTTCAAGTTCCCTTCAGGGTCGTGGACGCACGGCCCGCACAACAAGGTGGAAGACCTCATGACGTCCTATTCGTTCACCGAAAAAAAGCGTATCCGCAAGGATTTCGGCAAGCAGCGCTCGATCCTCGAAGTGCCGTTCCTGCTCGCCATCCAGGTGGATTCCTATCGTGAATTCCTGCAGGAAAACGTCGATCCGGCCAAGCGCACGGACCACGGCCTGCACGCTGCGCTGAAGTCGGTCTTCCCGATCGCCAGCTACAGCGGCAATGCCGCCCTGGAATACGTCGGCTACAAGCTGGGCGAACCGGTGTTCGACGAGCGCGAGTGCCGCCAGCGTGGCATGAGCTACGGCGCCCCGCTGCGCGTGACCGTGCGCCTGGTGATCTACGACCGTGAGTCGTCGACCAAGGCCATCAAGTACGTGAAGGAGCAGGAGGTCTATCTGGGCGAAATCCCGCTGATGACCGAGAACGGCACCTTCATCGTCAACGGCACCGAGCGCGTCATCGTCTCGCAGCTGCACCGCTCGCCGGGCGTGTTCTTCGACCACGACCGTGGCAAGACCCACAGCTCGGGCAAGCTGCTGTACAGCGCCCGCATCATTCCTTACCGCGGTTCCTGGCTGGACTTCGAGTTCGACCCGAAGGACGCGCTGTTCACCCGTATCGACCGCCGCCGCAAGTTGCCGGTGTCGATCCTGCTGCGCGCGCTTGGCTACAGCAACGAAGAGATGCTGGCCGAGTTCTTCGAGATCAACACCTTCCACATCAACCCGGATGAAGGCGTCCAGCTGGAGCTGGTGCCCGAGCGCCTGCGTGGCGAAACCCTGGGCTTCGACCTCGCCGACGGCGACAAGGTCATCGTGGAAGCCGGCAAGCGCATCACCGCGCGCCACATCAAGCAGCTGGAAGCCTCGGGCATCGCTGCCCTGGCCGTGCCGGACGACTACATCGTCGGCCGCATCCTGTCGCACGACGTGGTCGATGCCTCGACCGGCGAACTGCTGGCCCAGGCCAACGACGAAATCACCGACGAGCAGCTGCAGAGCTTCCGCAAGGCCGGTGTCGATGCCGTGGGCACCCTGTGGGTGAACGACCTGGATCGTGGCCCGTACCTGTCCAACACCCTGCGCATCGACCCGACCAAGACCCAGCTGGAAGCCCTGGTCGAGATCTACCGCATGATGCGTCCGGGCGAGCCGCCGACCAAGGATGCCGCGCAGAACCTGTTCCACAACCTGTTCTTCACCTTCGAGCGCTACGACCTGTCCGCGGTCGGCCGCATGAAGTTCAACCGTCGCGTGGGCCGCAAGGAAACCACCGGCGAAGCCGTGCTGTACGACCGCAAGTACTACGGCGAGCGCAACGACGAAGAGTCCAAGCGCCTGGTCGCCGCCCACGGCGACAGCTCCGACATCCTGGACGTGATCAAGGTCCTGACCGAGATCCGCAACGGTCGCGGCGTGGTCGATGACATCGACCACCTGGGCAACCGTCGCGTGCGTTCGGTCGGCGAAATGGCCGAGAACGTGTTCCGCGTGGGCCTGGTCCGCGTCGAGCGCGCGGTCAAGGAGCGCCTGTCGATGGCCGAGTCCGAAGGCCTGACCCCGCAGGAACTGATCAACGCCAAGCCGGTCGCCGCTGCCATCAAGGAGTTCTTCGGCTCCTCGCAGCTGTCGCAGTTCATGGACCAGAACAACCCGCTGTCGGAAGTCACGCACAAGCGTCGCGTCTCGGCCCTGGGCCCGGGCGGCCTGACCCGTGAGCGCGCCGGCTTCGAAGTGCGCGACGTGCACCCGACCCATTACGGCCGCGTCTGCACCATCGAAACGCCGGAAGGCCCGAACATCGGCCTGATCAACTCGCTGGCCGTGTACGCCCGCACCAACCAGTACGGTTTCCTCGAGACCCCGTACCGCAAGGTCGTGGACGGCAAGGTCTACGACGAAGTCGAGTTCCTGTCGGCCATCGAAGAAAACGAGTACGTCATTGCGCAGGCCAACGCGCTGACCAATGCCGACAGCGTGCTGACCGAGCAGTTCGTTCCGTGCCGCTTCCAGGGCGAATCGCTGCTGAAGCCGCCGGCGGAAGTCCACTTCATGGACGTCTCGCCGATGCAGACCGTGTCGATCGCGGCCGCGCTGGTTCCGTTCCTGGAGCACGATGACGCGAACCGTGCACTGATGGGCGCCAACATGCAGCGTCAGGCCGTGCCGACCCTGCGTGCGCAGAAGCCGCTGGTCGGTACCGGCATCGAGCGCGCCGTGGCGCGTGACTCCGGTGTGACCGTGAACGCCCGCCGTGGTGGCGAGATCGTGCAGATCGACGCAGCCCGCATCGTGGTCAAGGTCAACGAGGAAGAGATCGTTGGCGCCACCGATGCAGGCGTGGACATCTACAACCTGGTGAAGTACACCCGTTCGAACCAGAACACCTGCATCAACCAGCGTCCGCTGGTCCAGGTGGGCGACGTCATCGCCCGCGGCGACGTGCTGGCCGACGGTCCGTCCACCGACATCGGCGAACTGGCCCTGGGCCAGAACATGCTGATCGCGTTCATGCCGTGGAACGGCTACAACTTCGAAGACTCCATCCTGCTCTCCGAGCGCGTGGTGGAAGAGGATCGCTACACCACGATCCACATCGAAGAGCTGACCTGTGTTGCGCGTGATACCAAGCTGGGGCCGGAGGAAATCTCCGCCGACATCCCGAACGTCTCCGAGCAGGCGCTGAACCGCCTGGACGAGAGCGGCGTGGTGTACATCGGTGCCGAAGTCCGCGCCGGCGACATCATGGTCGGCAAGGTCACCCCGAAGGGCGAAAGCCAGCTGACCCCGGAAGAGAAGCTGCTGCGCGCGATCTTCGGCGAGAAGGCTTCGGACGTTAAGGACAGCTCGCTGCGCGTTCCGCCGGGCATGGACGGCACCGTCATCGACGTGCAGGTCTTCACCCGCGACGGCATCGAGAAGGACAAGCGCGCCCGCCAGATCGAAGAGTCTGAAATCAAGCGCGTCAAGAAGGACTTCGACGACCAGTTCCGCATCCTGGAAGCCGCCATCTACATGCGTCTGCGTTCGCAGATCGTGGGCAAGGTGGTCAACGGCGGTGCTGGCCTGAAGAAGGGCGACGTCATCAGCGACGCGTTCCTGGACGGCCTGAAGAAGGCTGACTGGTTCGCGCTGCGCATGAAGGACGAGGACGCCTCGGAAGCCATCGAACGCGCGCAGAAGCAGATCCAGGCGCACGAGAAGGAATTCGAGCGTCGCTTCGCCGACAAGCGCGGCAAGATCACTGCCGGTGACGACCTCGCTCCGGGCGTGCTGAAGATGGTCAAGGTGTTCCTGGCCGTGAAGCGCCGCATCCAGCCGGGCGACAAGATGGCAGGCCGCCACGGCAACAAGGGTGTGGTCTCCAACGTGGTGCCGGTCGAGGACATGCCGTACATGGCCTCGGGCGAAACCGTGGACATCGTGCTGAACCCGCTGGGCGTGCCGTCGCGTATGAACATCGGCCAGATCCTGGAAGTGCACCTGGGCTGGGCCGCCAAGGGGCTGGGCCGCAAGATCCAGGCGATGATGGAAGCCCAGGCGGCCGTTGCCGACCTGCGCAAGTTCCTGGACGACATCTACAACCACGACGACACCAACGTGGCCAACCGTGTCGACCTGTCGCAGTTCAGCGACGAGGAACTGCTGCGCCTGGCCCGCAACCTGACCGACGGCGTGCCGATGGCCACCCCGGTCTTCGACGGCGCCACCGAAGCGGAAATCAAGCGCATGCTGGAACTGGCCGACCTGCCGAGCAGTGGCCAGACCCAGCTGTACGACGGCCGCACCGGTGAAGCCTTCGATCGCCACACCACCGTCGGTTACATGCACTACCTGAAGCTGAACCACCTGGTCGACGACAAGATGCACGCCCGTTCGACCGGTCCGTACTCGCTCGTCACCCAGCAGCCGCTGGGCGGCAAGGCGCAGTTCGGCGGCCAGCGCTTCGGTGAAATGGAAGTCTGGGCGCTGGAAGCCTACGGCGCGGCCTACACCCTGCAGGAAATGCTGACGGTGAAGTCCGATGACGTGCAGGGCCGCAACCAGATGTACAAGAACATCGTCGACGGTGAGCACGAGATGGTCGCGGGCATGCCGGAATCCTTCAACGTGCTCGTGAAGGAAATCCGCTCGCTGGCCATCAACATGGAACTGGAAGACAACTGATCCATGCCGGCGCGGCGGTCAGCCGCCGCGCCGCTGGCAGTCAACTGAAAGCCCATCGACACAGCATTCCTCCTTCTGGAGAACACCATGAAAGACCTGCTCAACCTCTTCAACCAGCAGCGCCAGACGCTGGACTTCGACGCGATCAAGATCGCGCTGGCCTCGCCGGACCTGATCCGTTCGTGGTCCTTCGGCGAAGTGAAGAAGCCGGAAACCATCAACTACCGTACCTTCAAGCCGGAACGTGACGGCCTGTTCTGCGCCGCCATCTTCGGCCCGGTGAAGGACTACGAGTGCCTGTGCGGCAAGTACAAGCGCATGAAGCACCGCGGCGTGGTCTGCGAGAAGTGCGGCACCGAAGTGACCCTGGCCAAGGTGCGCCGCGAGCGCATGGGCCACATCGACCTGGCCTCGCCGGTCGCGCACATCTGGTTCCTGAAGTCGCTGCCGTCGCGCATCGGCCTGATGCTGGACATGACCCTGCGCGACATCGAGCGCGTGCTGTACTTCGAAGCGTACGTGGTGACCGAGCCGGGCCTGACCGCCCTGGAGCGCCGCCAGCTGCTGACCGAAGAGCAGTACCTGCAGGCCCGCCAGGAGCACGGTGACGACTTCGACGCCGCGATGGGCGCCGAGGCCGTGTACGAACTGCTGCGCACGATCGACCTGCAGTCGGAAATGACCCGCCTGCGCGAAGAAATCGCCGCCACCGGTTCGGAAACCAAGCTCAAGCGACTGACCAAGCGCATCAAGCTGATCGAAGCCTTCCTGGAATCGGGCAACCGTCCGGAATGGATGGTCATGACCGTGCTGCCGGTGCTGCCGCCGGACCTGCGTCCGCTGGTTCCGCTGGACGGCGGCCGCTTCGCGACCTCCGACCTGAACGACCTGTACCGCCGCGTCATCAACCGTAACAACCGCCTGCGCCGCCTGCTCGAACTGAGCGCGCCGGACATCATCGTGCGCAATGAAAAGCGCATGCTGCAGGAATCGGTCGATGCGCTGCTGGACAACGGCCGTCGCGGCCGTGCCATCACCGGCACCAACAAGCGCCCGCTGAAGTCGCTGGCCGACATGATCAAGGGCAAGCAGGGCCGCTTCCGCCAGAACCTGCTCGGCAAGCGCGTCGACTACTCGGGCCGTTCGGTCATCGTGGTCGGTCCGTACCTGCGCCTGCACCAGTGCGGCCTGCCGAAGAAGATGGCGCTGGAGCTGTTCAAGCCGTTCGTGTTCGCCAAGCTGCAGCGTCGTGGCCTGGCCACCACCATCAAGGCCGCCAAGAAGCTGGTCGAGCGCGAAGAAGCCGAAGTCTGGGACATCCTGGAAGAGGTCATCCGCGAGCATCCGGTGATGCTGAACCGTGCGCCGACCCTGCACCGCCTTGGCATCCAGGCGTTCGAGCCGGTGCTGATCGAAGGCAAGGCCATCCAGCTGCACCCGCTGGTCTGCACCGCGTTCAACGCCGACTTCGACGGTGACCAGATGGCCGTCCACGTGCCGCTCTCGCTGGAAGCCCAGCTGGAAGCGCGTGCGCTGATGATGTCGACCAACAACATCCTGTCGCCGGCCAACGGCGAGCCGATCATCGTGCCGTCGCAGGACGTCGTGCTGGGTCTGTACTACATGACCCGCTCGCTGGAAAACAAGAAGGGCGAGGGCATGGCCTTCGCCAACATCGCCGAAGTCAAGCGTGCCTACGACAACCGCGTGGTGGAACTGCACGCGCGCGTCAAGGTCCGCATCACCGAGGTGGTGACCGACGAAGACGGCGTGAAGCAGAACAAGACCTCGATCGTGGACACCACGATCGGTCGCGCCCTGCTGGCTGAAATCCTGCCGGAAGGCCTGCCGTTCGCGCTGGCCAACACCGAGCTGACCAAGAAGAACATCAGCCGCCTGATCAACTCCAGCTACCGCCAGCTGGGTCTGAAGGACACGGTCGTGTTCGCCGACAAGCTGATGTACACCGGCTTCGCCTACGCGACCCGCGCCGGCGTGTCGATCGGCATCGACGACATGCTGATCCCGGACGAGAAGAAGGGCATCCTCACCGAGGCCGAAGCCGAAGTGCTGGAAATCCAGGAGCAGTACCAGTCGGGCCTGGTCACCGCCGGCGAGCGCTACAACAAGGTGGTCGACATCTGGTCGCGCACCAACGAGCGCATCGCCAAGGCGATGATGGACACCATCGGTACCGAGAAGGTGGTCAATGCCAAGGGCGAGACCATCGACCAGAAGTCGATGAACTCGCTGTACATCATGGCCGACTCCGGTGCGCGTGGTTCGCAGGCGCAGATCCGTCAGCTGGCCGGCATGCGTGGCCTGATGGCCCGCCCGGACGGCTCGATCATCGAGACGCCCATCAAGGCGAACTTCCGCGAAGGCCTGAACGTGCAGGAGTACTTCAACTCCACCCACGGTGCCCGTAAGGGTCTGGCCGATACCGCGCTGAAGACCGCGAACTCGGGTTACCTGACCCGTCGTCTGGTCGACGTCGCGCAGGACGTGGTGATCACCGAGGTGGATTGCGGTACCACCGAAGGCCTGATCATGACCCCGATCGTGGAAGGCGGCGACGTGGTCGAGCCGCTGAAGGATCGCGTGCTGGGTCGCGTGGTGGCCGAGGACGTGTTCCTGCCGGGCAACGACGAAGATCCGATCGTCACCCGCAACACCCTGCTGGACGAAGCCTGGGTCGCCAAGCTGGAAGACGCCGGCGTGCAGAGCATCAAGGTGCGTTCGACGATCTCGTGCGAATCGGCCTTCGGTGTCTGCGGTCGCTGCTACGGCCGCGATCTGGCCCGCGGCCACCTGGTCAACATCGGTGAAGCGGTCGGCGTCATCGCCGCGCAGTCGATCGGTGAGCCGGGTACCCAGCTGACCATGCGTACGTTCCACATCGGTGGTGCGGCGTCGCGAGCTGCTGCGGTCGACAACATCACCGTCAAGACCACCGGCTCGGTCAAGTTCAGCAACCTCAAGTCGGTCGAGCACGCCAACGGCTCGCTGGTGGCGGTGTCGCGCTCGGGTGAAATCTCGGTGCTCGATGCCCACGGCCGTGAGCGTGAGCGCTACAAGCTGCCGTACGGTGCGACCATCACGTCCAAGGACGGTGATGCGATCAAGGCTGGCCAGACCGTGGCCAACTGGGATCCGCATAACCACCCGATCGTGTCGGAAGTGGCCGGCTTCATCCGCTTCATCGACTTCGTCGACGGCATCACCGTCATCGAGAAGACCGACGAGCTGACCGGCCTCGCTTCGCGCGAAATCACCGATCCGAAGCGTCGTGGTACCCAGGCCAAGGACCTGCGCCCGATCGTGCGCATCGTCGACGCCAAGGGCAACGACCTGTCGATCCCGGGCACCGACCTGCCGGCGCAGTACCTGCTGCCGCCGCGTTCGATCGTCAACCTGCAGGATGGCGCCCCGGTGGGCGTGGGCGACGTCGTCGCCAAGATCCCGCAGGAAGCGTCGAAGACCCGCGACATCACCGGTGGTCTGCCGCGCGTGGCCGACCTGTTCGAAGCGCGCAAGCCGAAGGATCCGGCGGTGCTGGCCGAGCGTTCGGGCATCATCAGCTTCGGCAAGGACACCAAGGGCAAGCAGCGCCTGATCATCAAGGACACCGATGGTTCGGAGCACGAAGAGCTGATCCCGAAGTACCGCCAGGTCATCGTGTTCGAAGGCGAGCATGTCACCAAGGGTGAAACCATCGTGGACGGCGAGCCGAGCCCGCAGGACATCCTGCGTCTGCTGGGTGTCGAACCGCTGGCGGCCTACCTGGTGAAGGAAATCCAGGACGTGTACCGCCTGCAGGGCGTGAAGATCAACGACAAGCACATCGAGGTGATCACCCGCCAGATGCTGCGCAAGGTCGAGATCACCGACCAGGGCAGCAGCAAGTTCCTGAACGGCGAGCAGGTGGAGCGCCAGCGCGTTATCGAGGAGAATGCGCGCCTGTCGACCCGCAACGAGCTGCCGGCGCACTTCGATCCGGTCCTGCTGGGTATCACCAAGGCATCGCTGGCGACCGAGTCGTTCATCTCGGCCGCGTCGTTCCAGGAAACCACCCGCGTGCTGACCGAAGCGGCCGTCCGCGGTACCTCGGACAACCTGCGTGGCCTGAAGGAAAACGTCATCGTCGGTCGCCTGATTCCGGCCGGTACCGGCCTGGCGTACCACAGCAACCGCCGCCGCGGCGCTTCCGGTCTCACCGAGTCGGAAATGCAGACCCTGGCCGGTACCCCGGCCGCGGTCGAGGCGCCGGTGGTTGAAGCCGAAGCTGAACAGGCATCGGGCGAAGAATGAGGTATCCGGTCCGGCCACAAGGCCGGACCACCCCATCGGTCCATCGATGGGATTGGGAAAGGGCAGGGGAGATCGTCCGCGGTCGACCCTGTCAACCTGAACGGGGTACATGGAGGCCCCCCAGTAACGTTCCGGGATCAGGAACGGGCTTGACAGGAGGCGTTTGACTGCTTTCCTGGCAGGTTGCTACAATCGTCTGTCTCAGCAGGCCAAAATTTCGGCCTGCTTTAACATTTCCGCATCTCTGGTCGGATTTTCCGGCCACCAATCAGAAGAACCTACTGATGGCGACGATCAACCAGCTGGTCCGCAAGCCGCGGCAAGCGACCACCTACAAGAGTGCCTCGCCGGCGCTCGACAAGTGCCCGCAGCGCCGTGGCGTCTGCACCCGTGTCTACACCACCACTCCGAAGAAGCCGAACTCGGCTCTGCGCAAGGTTGCCAAGGTCCGCCTGACCAACCAGGAAGAAGTGATTTCCTACATCGGTGGTGAAGGCCACAACCTGCAGGAGCACTCCGTGGTCCTGATCCGCGGCGGTCGCGTCAAGGACCTGCCGGGTGTGCGTTACCACACCGTTCGTGGCTCGCTCGACGCCGCCGGCGTTGCCAAGCGTCGCCAGGCCCGTTCCAAGTACGGCGCCAAGCGTCCGAAGGCATAAGGAGAGAGCACTATGTCGCGTAAGGGTAATACTCCGCAGCGTTCCGTCCTGCCCGATCCGAAGCACGGAAGCGAAACCATCGCCCGCTTCATCAACATGGTCATGCAGAGCGGCAAGAAGTCCGTCGCCGAAAAGATCGTGTACGGCGCCATGGACGTGATCACCGAGAAGAACAGCAGCGCCAACGCCATTGAACTGGTGCAGAAGGCTCTGGACAACGTCGCTCCGGCGGTCGAAGTCAAGTCGCGCCGCGTCGGTGGTGCCACCTACCAGGTGCCGGTCGAAGTGCGTTCGTCGCGCAAGATGGCCCTGGCCATGCGCTGGCTGATCGACTCCGCGCGCAAGCGTGGTGAGAACACCATGCCGAAGAAGCTGGCTGCTGAACTGATCGACGCCTCGGAAAACCGTGGCGGCGCCATCAAGAAGCGCGAAGAAACCCACCGCATGGCCGAAGCCAACAAGGCATTCGCCCACTACCGCTGGTGAGTTTGACGGCCTTGTAAAACAGGCAGGGCAGCACCACTTTGGTGCGTGCTGCCTCGCGGTCCCGGAAGGACTGCGCCAATCCGAAGGCCGCCGAAAGGCGGCGTTCGGCCATCCGAAATCCAAGAAATCTGAGAGGCTCCCGTGGCCCGTTCCACTCCCATCGAGCGTTACCGTAACTTCGGCATCATGGCTCACATCGATGCCGGCAAGACCACCACGTCCGAGCGCATCCTGTTCTACACCGGCAAGAGCCACAAGATCGGTGAAGTGCACGACGGCGCCGCCACCATGGACTGGATGGAGCAGGAGCAGGAGCGTGGCATCACGATCCAGTCCGCTGCCACCACCGCGTTCTGGAAGGGCATGGACAAGTCCCTGCCGGAGCACCGCTTCAACATCATCGACACCCCCGGGCACGTCGACTTCACCATCGAAGTGGAGCGCTCGCTGCGCGTGCTCGACGGTGCCGTCTTTGTCCTGTGTGCCGTCGGTGGCGTGCAGCCGCAGTCGGAAACCGTGTGGCGCCAGGCCAACCGCTACAAGGTGCCGCGCATCGCGTTCGTCAACAAGATGGACCGCACCGGTGCCAACTTCTACAAGGTCCGTGACCAGCTGAAGGCCAAGCTCGGCGCCGTCGCCGTGCCGATGCAGCTGCCGATCGGTGCCGAAGACGGCTTCAAGGGCGTCGTCGACCTGCTGAAGATGAAGGCCATCCATTGGGATGAAGCCTCGCAGGGCATGAAGTTCGAGTACGGCGAAATCCCGGCCGACCTGCAGGAAAAGGCTGAAGAAGCCCGTACCTACATGATCGAAACCGCGGCTGAAGCCAGCGAAGAGCTGATGGAAAAGTACCTGGGCGGCGAAGAGCTGGCCGAGGCTGAAATCATCAACGCGCTGCGTACCCGCACCCTGGCCACCGAAATCGTTCCGATGTACTGCGGTTCGGCGTTCAAGAACAAGGGCGTGCAGGCCATGCTGGACGGCGTGATCCAGCTGCTGCCGTCGCCGGTCGATGTGCCGGACGTGACCGGTACCGACGTGGACGACGAAAACGTCGCCATGACCCGCAAGTCCGACGACAAGGCTCCGTTCTCGTCGCTGGCCTTCAAGATCATCACCGATCCGTTCGTCGGCGCGCTGACCTTCTTCCGTGTCTACTCGGGCACCCTGAACGGTGGTGACACCGTCCTGAACTCGGTGAAGGGCAAGAAGGAGCGCATCGGCCGCATCCTGCAGATGCACTCGAACAACCGCGAAGAAATCAAGGAAGTTCTGGCCGGTGACATCGCCGCTGCCGTGGGCCTGAAGGACACCACCACCGGTGACACCCTGTGCTCGATCGACCAGCCGATCATCCTGGAGCGCATGACGTTCCCGGAGCCGGTGATCTCGATGGCCGTCGAACCGAAGACCAAGTCGGACCAGGAAAAGATGGGCCTGGCCCTGGGCCGCCTGGCGCAGGAAGATCCGTCGTTCCGCGTCAAGACCGACGAAGAATCCGGCCAGACCATCATCTCGGGCATGGGCGAGCTGCACCTGGACATCATCGTCGACCGCCTGAAGCGCGAGTTCAACGTTGAAGCCAACGTCGGCGCGCCGCAGGTTGCGTACCGCGAAACCATCACCCTGGCTGACGTCAAGTCGGACTACAAGCACGCCAAGCAGTCCGGTGGTAAGGGTCAGTACGGTCACGTCGTGATCGAGCTGTCGCCGATCACCGCTGAAGATCGTGCCGATGCCAAGATCGCTCCGCTGATCAAGGACGACTTCCTGTTCATCAACGACATCACCGGCGGCGTGATCCCGAAGGAATTCATTCCGTCGGTCGAAAAGGGCCTGCGCGAAACCATCACCAGCGGCCCGCTGGCTGGCTTCCCGGTCGTGGACGTCAAGGTGAAGCTGGTGTTCGGTTCGTACCACGACGTCGACTCCTCGGAAATGGCGTTCAAGCTGGCTTCGTCGATGGCCTTCAAGCAGGGCTTCGCCAAGGCCAAGCCGGTGCTGCTGGAGCCGATCATGAAGGTCGAGATCGTGACCCCGGAGGATTACCAGGGTGACGTGATGGGCGACGTCAGCCGTCGTCGCGGCGTGCTGCAGGGTTCCGACACCACCGGTGACGGCTCCGCTTCGATCATCAACGCGATGATCCCGCTGGGTGAAATGTTCGGCTACGCCACTGCGCTGCGTTCGCAGACCCAGGGCCGCGCCACCTTCACCATGGAATTCGACCACTACGAGCCGGCGCCGAACAACATCGCCGAAGCCGTCATGAAGAAGGGCTGAGCCTCGCTCAGCCTCTCCTGAAAACCACTTACAAAATCAAGGTATAGAACAATGGCAAAGGGTAAGTTCGAGCGCACCAAGCCGCACGTCAACGTCGGCACCATCGGTCACGTCGACCACGGCAAGACCACGCTGACCGCCGCACTGACCAAGATCGGTGCCGAGCGCTTCGGTGGCGAGTTCAAGGACTACTCCTCGATCGACGCCGCGCCGGAAGAAAAGGCGCGTGGCATCACGATCTCGACCGCGCACGTCGAATACGAATCCCCGGTCCGTCACTACGCCCACGTCGATTGCCCGGGCCACGCTGACTACGTCAAGAACATGATCACCGGTGCCGCCCAGATGGACGGCGCGATCCTGGTGTGCTCGGCCGCTGACGGCCCGATGCCGCAGACCCGCGAGCACATCCTGCTGTCGCGTCAGGTCGGCGTGCCGTACATCGTCGTGTTCCTGAACAAGGCCGACATGGTTGACGACGCCGAGCTGCTCGAGCTGGTCGAGATGGAAGTGCGCGAGCTGCTGAGCAAGTACGACTTCCCGGGCGACGACACCCCGATCATCGCTGGTTCGGCCCGTCTGGCGCTGGAAGGCGACCAGAGCGACATCGGCGTGCCGGCCATCCTGAAGCTGGTCGACGCCCTGGACAGCTGGATCCCGGAGCCGGAGCGCGCAATCGACAAGCCGTTCCTGATGCCGGTGGAAGACGTGTTCTCGATCTCGGGCCGCGGCACCGTGGTGACCGGTCGTATCGAGCGCGGCGTGATCAAGGTTGGCGACGAAATCGAAATCGTCGGCATCCGTCCGGTGCAGAAGACCACCGTGACCGGCGTTGAAATGTTCCGCAAGCTGCTGGACCAGGGTCAGGCAGGCGACAACGCTGGCCTGCTGCTGCGCGGCACCAAGCGTGACGACGTCGAGCGTGGCCAGGTCCTGGCCAAGCCGGGTTCGATCAAGCCGCACACCAAGTTCGAAGGCGAAGTGTACGTCCTGTCGAAGGATGAAGGCGGCCGCCACACCCCGTTCTTCAACGGCTACCGTCCGCAGTTCTACTTCCGTACCACCGACATCACCGGCGCAGCTGCACTGCCGGAAGGCGTCGAAATGGTGATGCCGGGTGACAACGTCAAGATGGTCGTCACCCTGATCAACCCGGTGGCAATGGACGAAGGCCTGCGCTTCGCCATCCGCGAAGGCGGCCGTACCGTCGGCGCCGGCGTGGTCTCGAAGATCATCGAGTAATCTGGTAGTATCTGCGCCCCGATGTTGCCTGGGTAGGGCATCGGGGCGTATCAAATGGGAAAGCAGGCACAGGATGTGCCTTGTGTTCCCCGGACCAGGAAGGGTCAATGCCATTCAGGCGGCGTCAACAGGCGACTGTTGACAGCTGCCTTGCGTGCCATTATGCTTCTACGTCTGGGCAGGCCGGGAAACTGGTCTGCCTACGTTTTTGAGGTCTATGGAGTGACCTTGGCGGCCTGCAGGAGTGCGGGCCGTCCGTATTCAGGAATTTCATGGGGCAAAGCAACCCAGAGGCTTTGTCTGTCGCTCTTTTAACGAAGGAACCTACCGCCATGGCGGACCAAAAGATCCGGATCCGGCTGAAAGCGTTCGATCATCGTCTGATCGACCGTTCGGCCAGCGAGATCGTTGAAACGGCAAAGCGGACCGGCGCGCAAGTGCGTGGCCCGATCCCGCTGCCGACCAAGATCGAGCGTTACACCGTTCTCGTCTCCCCGCACGTCGACAAGGACGCGCGTGACCAGTACGAGACCCGCACGCACAAGCGCGTGCTCGATATCGTTGACCCGAATGACAAGACCGTGGACGCGCTGATGAAGCTCGAACTGGCTGCCGGCGTCGACGTTCAGATCAAGCTGACCTGAGGACTACGACCATGACGAAGAAGTATTCGTTGGGCTTCGTGGGCCGCAAGGCTGGCATGAGCCGCGTGTTCACTGAAGATGGCCGCTCCATCCCGGTGACCCTGATCGAAGCAACCCCGAACCGCATCGCGCAGATCAAGACCGTCGAAACCGACGGCTACAGCGCCGTGCAGGTGACCGTCGGCGCGCGTCGCGCTGCCCTGGTCAACAAGCCGGAAGCCGGCCACTTCGCCAAGGCGAAGGTGGAAGCGGGTCGTGGCCTGTGGGAATTCCGCGTTGAAGACGCGCAGCTCGGCGATTTCGCCGTTGGCGGCGAAGTCAAGGCGGACATCTTCGAAGTCGGCCAGATCGTCGACGTCCAGGGTGTCACCAAGGGTAAGGGCTTCCAGGGCACCATCAAGCGCCACAACTTCCGTATGGGCGATGCAACCCACGGTAACTCGCTGTCGCATCGCGCGCCGGGTTCGCTGGGTCAGCGCCAGACCCCGGGTCGTGTTTTCCCGGGCAAGAAGATGTCGGGCCACATGGGCGCGGTGCAGCAGAGCACCCAGAACCTGGAAGTGGTCAAGGTCGACGTCGAGCGCGGTCTGATCGCGGTTCGCGGCGCCGTTCCGGGCGCGGCGGGTGGCGACGTGATCGTCCGTCCGGCGAGCAAGGCATAAGGAGAGATGACGATGGAACTCGTTATCACGGGTAGCAACAACAAGGTCTCGGTCTCCGACGCCGTGTTCGGTCGCGATTTCAGCGAAGATCTGGTCCACCAGGTCGTCGTTGCCTACCGCAACGCCGGCCGCGCCGGCACCAAGGCACAGAAGACTCGCTCTGAAGTGGCTGGTACCACCAAGAAGTCGAAGAAGCAGAAGGGCGGCGGCGCGCGTCATGGCGCACTGACGGCTCCGATCTTCGTCGGCGGCGGTGTCACCTTCGCGGCCAAGCCGCGCAGCTTCGAGCAGAAGGTCAATCGTAAGCAGTACCGTGCCGCCATGTGCGCGATCCTGTCCGAGCTGAACCGTCAGGGCCGTCTGACCATCGTGGAGTCCTTCGATGTCGAAGTGACCAACACGAAGGGTCTGATCGCCAAGCTGGCCGGCCTGGAAGTGGGCAAGCGCCCGCTGATCGTCACTGAAGAAGCCTCCGAGCACCTGTACCTGTCCGCCCGCAATCTGCCGTACGTGCAGGTGCGTGACGTGCAGGGTCTGGACCCGGTGTCGCTGGTCGGTGCCGACACGGTCGTCATCACCGCTGACGCGGTCAAGAAGGTCGAGGAGTGGCTGGCATGAACAGCAACGAAAAAATCTTCAGCGTGCTGCGTGCCCCGCGTGTCTCCGAAAAGACCGCGCGCCTGCAGGAACTCTCCAACCAGTATGTCTTCGAAGTTTCGAACGAAGCCACCAAGGCCGATGTAAAGGCCGCGGTTGAGCAGCTGTTCGACGTCAAGGTCGAAGCCGTCAACGTGGTCAACGTCAAGGGCAAGAACAAGTCCTTCCGTAACCGTGCTGGCCGCCGCGGCGATTGGCGCAAGGCGTACGTTCGCCTGGCCGATGGCCAGTCGATCGATGTAACGGCCAAGGCCTGAGGTACATCCCATGCCATTGATGAAATTCAAGCCCACCTCCCCCGGCCGCCGTTCGGCCGTGCGCGTGGTCACCCCCGACCTGCACAAGGGTGCTCCGCACGCCGCACTGGTCGAGTCGCAGAGCCGCTCGGGTGGTCGTAACCACCATGGCCGCATCACCGTGCGTCACGTCGGTGGTGGTGCCAAGCAGCACTACCGCATCATCGACTTCAAGCGCAACAAGCTGGGCATCCCGGCGCGCGTGGAACGCATCGAATACGATCCGAACCGCACCGCCCACATCGCCCTGCTGTGCTACGTCGACGGTGAGCGTCGCTACATCATCGCCCCGAAGGGCCTGAAGGCGGGTGATCAGGTGATCGCCGGTTCGGATGCCCCGATCAAGTCGGGCAACACCCTGCCGCTGCGCAACATCCCGGTCGGTACCACCATCCACTGCATCGAACTGAAGCCGGGCAAGGGCGCTCAGATCGCTCGCGCCGCCGGTGCGGCCGTGCAGCTGGTGGCTCGCGAAGGCATCTACGCCACCCTGCGCCTGCGCTCGGGTGAAATGCGCAAGGTTCCGGTCGAGTGCTGCGCCACCATCGGTGAAGTCGGCAACGACGAGCACAGCCTGGAAAAGCTGGGCAAGGCCGGTGCCAAGCGTTGGCGCGGCGTCCGCCCGACCGTTCGTGGTGCTGCCATGAACCCGGTTGACCATCCGCACGGTGGTGGTGAGGCCAAGGCCGGCCAGGGTAACCCGCATCCGGTCACCCCGTGGGGTGTCCCGACCAAGGGTTACAAGACGCGCCATAACAAGCGCACTCAGCAGTTCATCGTCCGCGATCGTAGGGGCTAATCGACCATGGCACGTTCACTCAAGAAGGGCCCGTTCGTCGATCACCACCTCGTCAAGAAGGTGGAGGCCGCTGCGGGCAGCAAGAAGCCGATCAAGACCTGGTCGCGCCGTTCGATGATCCTGCCTGACATGGTAGGCGTCACCATTGCCGTGCATAACGGCAAGAACCACATCCCGGTTCTCGTCAACGAGAACATGGTCGGCCACAAGCTCGGCGAATTTGCCATCACCCGGACCTTCAAGGGTCACGGTGGTGACAAGAAGTCGGGCAAGTAAGGAGAGATGACAATGGAAGCGAAAGCCATCCTGCGCACTGCGCGCATCTCCCCGCAGAAGGCTCGTCTGGTCGCTGACCAGGTGCGCGGTCTGCCGGCCGAGCGTGCGGTCAACCTGCTGAAGTTCTCGGACAAGAAGGCTGCCCACCTGATCAAGAAGGTGGTGGAGTCGGCAATTGCCAACGCCGAGAACAACCAGGGCGCCGACGTCGACGAGCTGAAGGTTCAGACCATCATGGTTGATGAAGGTCCGACCCTGAAGCGTTTCATGGCGCGGGCGAAAGGCCGCGGTACCCGCATCCTCAAGCGCACCAGCCACATCACTGTGGTTGTGGGCGCCGCCAAGTAAGCGGATAAGGAAAAGACCATGGGTCATAAAGTTCATCCGATTGGTATCCGCCTCGGCATTTCCAAGGACTGGAACTCCAAGTGGTACGCCAACAAGGCCGAGTTCGCTGGTTACCTGGCAGCCGACCTGAAAGTGCGCGAAATGCTGCGCAAGAAGCTGGCTCAGGCCGGCATCAGCAAGATCCTGATCGAGCGTCCGGCCAAGACCGCTCGCGTGACGATCCACACCGCCCGTCCGGGCGTGGTGATCGGCAAGCGCGGTGAGGACATCGAGAAGCTGCGCAAGGAAGTGAGCGAGATGATGGGCGTCCCGGCGCACATCAACGTCACCGAAGTGCGCAAGCCGGAACTGGACGCGCAGCTCGTTGCCGAGTCGATCGCCCAGCAGCTGGAGCGTCGCATCATGTTCCGCCGCGCGATGAAGCGCTCGGTCGGCAACGCGATGCGCCTGGGTGCCCTGGGCATCAAGGTCAACGTCGGTGGCCGCCTCAACGGTGCAGAAATCGCCCGTTCGGAGTGGTACCGCGAAGGCCGCGTGCCGCTGCACACCCTGCGTGCCGACATCGACTATGGCTTCGCTGAAGCCAAGACGACCTACGGCATCATCGGCATCAAGGTCTGGATCTACAAGGGCGAGGTCTTCGATTTCTCCCAGGTTGGCCAGGAAAAGCAGGACGACACCCCGTCGCGCAACGATCGTCACGATCGCGGCGACCGTGGTGACCGTCAGCGCCCGGCCCGTGAAGCGAGGTAACGACAATGTTGCAACCCAAGCGAACCAAGTACCGCAAGGTACACAAGGGCCGTAACGATGGCCTGAGCTGGAGCGCCAACGCTGTCAGCTTCGGCGAATACGGCCTGAAGGCAACCGCACACGGTCAGCTGACCGCGCGTCAGATCGAAGCGGCCCGCCGCTCGATCAGCCGCTACGTCAAGCGCGGCGGCAAGATGTGGATCCGCGTGTTCCCCGACAAGCCCATCACCAAGAAGCCCATCGAAGTCCGAATGGGTTCTGGTAAGGGTAACGTGGAATACTGGGTGGCCCAGATCCAGCCCGGCCGCATGATCTATGAAATCGAGGGTGTTTCCGAGGAAGTGGCTCGCGAGGCGTTCCGCCTGGCCGCCGCCAAGCTCTCGGTCACCACCACTTTCGTGACCCGTACGGTGCGCTGATGGATATCAAAACTCTCCGTGAAAAGTCGGCTGACGAACTCAAGGCCCACCTGATCGACCTGCGTAAGGAACAGTTCTCTGTCCGTATGCAGCAGGTCACCGGCCAGCTGCCGAAGACCCACGACATTCGCCGGGTCCGTCGCGAGATTGCTCGCGTCAAGACCCTGCTCGGCAGCACGAAGTAAGGATGGCCGCTATGAGCGACAATACTGAAAAGAAGACGCTGCGCACGGTCGAAGGCCGTGTCGTCAGCAACAAGATGGACAAGACGGTTACCGTCCTGGTTGAGCGTCAGGTCAAGCACGCGCTGTACGGCAAGTACATCAAGCGCTCGACCAAGCTGCACGCCCACGATGCCGACAACGCCTGCAAGGAAGGCGATGTCGTCCGCGTGACCGAGATTGCTCCGATGTCCAAGACCAAGAACTGGCGCGTGGTGGAAGTCATCACGCGTGCGGCTGAATAAGGAGTCTGAATCATGATCCAGATGCAGAGCTACCTTGACGTCGCGGACAATTCGGGTGCCAAGCAGGTGATGTGCTTCAAGGTGCTGGGTGGTTCCAAGCGCCGTTACGCCGGCATCGGCGACATCATCAAGGTCACCGTGAAGGATGCGATTCCGCGCGGCAAGGTCAAGAAGGGTGAAGTGTATGACGCCGTCGTGGTGCGTACCCGCAAGGGTGTGCGTCGCGCCGATGGCTCGCTGATCCGCTTCGACGGCAACGCTGCCGTTCTGCTGAACAGCAAGCAGGAGCCGATCGGTACCCGTATCTTCGGGCCGGTGACCCGTGAACTTCGTTCGGAGAAGTTCATGAAGATCGTCTCGCTCGCTCCCGAAGTGCTGTGAGCGACAGGAGATAATCATGGCTAACCGTATCAAGAAGGGCGACCAGGTTGTCGTCAACGCTGGCAAGGACAAGGGCAAGCAGGGCGAAGTCGTCCGCGTCGACGGCGACCGTGTGGTCGTCGCCAACGTGAACATCGTCAAGCGCCACACCAAGCCGAACCCGCAGGCAGGTGTTGCCGGCGGCGTGGTCGAGCGCGAAGCTTCGATCCATATCTCCAACGTGAATGTTCTGAACCCGGCTTCGGGCAAGGGCGAACGCGTTGGCTTCAAGGTGCTGGAGGATGGACGCAAACTGCGTGTGTTCCGCTCCAGCGGTGAGGCGCTCGACGCCTGAGGAATGAGAAGATGAGTTCCCGTCTCGAAAAGTTCTACAAGGATGAAGTGGTGCCGGCGCTGATGAAGCAGTTCGGCTACACCAATCCGATGGAAGTGCCGAAGCTGGTCAAGGTCACCCTGAACATGGGTGTCGGCGAAGCGGCCACCAACAAGAAGATCCTGGAAAACGCCGTCGGCGACATGACCAAGATTTCCGGCCAGAAGCCGGTTGTCACCAAGTCGCGTGTGTCGGTTGCGTCGTTCAAGATCCGCGATGGTTGGCCGATCGGCTGCAAGACCACGCTGCGTCGCCACAAGATGTACGAGTTCCTGGATCGCCTGATCAACATCTCGCTGCCGCGCGTGCGCGACTTCCGTGGTGTTTCCGGTCGTTCCTTCGACGGCCGCGGCAACTTCAACATGGGTGTGAAGGAGCAGATCATCTTCCCGGAAATCGACTTCGACGCCGTCGACGCGATCCGCGGTATGGATATCGCCATCACCACCACTGCGAAGACCGACGCGGAAGCGAAGGCGCTGCTGGCAGCGTTCAAGTTCCCGTTCCGTAACTGATCCGTCGAGGAAACCGAAATGGCAAAGACCTCCATGGTCAACCGCGACATCAAGCGGGAAAAGCTGGCAAAGAAGTACGCTGAAAAGCGTGCGGCTCTGAAGAAGATCGTGTCCTCCGTGGATGCGACCTACGAAGAGAAGATCGACGCCGCAACCAAGCTGGCCAAGCTGCCGCGCGATTCGTCGCCGAGCCGCCAGCGCAACCGTTGCGAGCTGTCGGGTCGTCCGCGTGGCGTGTACAGCAAGTTCGGCCTCGGCCGCAACAAGCTGCGCGAAGCCACCATGCGCGGCGACGTCCCGGGTCTGCGCAAGGCCAGCTGGTAATCCCAGCCGGCCCTGCGATCAGGAGCCCCCTCGGGGGTTCCTGAACCGGGGCAGGGGAGGCGTTCAGCCTTCCCTGAGCAAAAAAACCGAAGAGCCCGGCGCAAGCCGGGCTCTTTTGGCGTATACTCCCGCGTCTTGCCCTGTGCAAACGGGGTTGCAGGAGCGGGTCTCTGGCCCGCTGCATCAAGGGACCTGGCCCGTTTCCAGGAGACAACAGATTTTCGCGAAAGCGGATATCGGTGCACTCAAAGGTACTCATATGAGCATGACTGATCCCATCGCCGACCTGCTGGTCCGCATCAAGAATGCGGCTGCGGTTGGCAAGCAGACGGTGAAAGCCCCGTCGTCCAAGATCAAGGTTGCGATCGCCCAGGTCCTGAAGGACGAGGGTTACATCACCGACCTGCGCGTGACCCAGCTGGAAAACAACAAGTCCGAGCTGGAAATCGTGCTGAAGTATTTCGAAGGCAAGCCGGTCATCGCGACCCTGAAGCGCTTCTCGCGTTCGGGCCTGCGCCAGTACCGCGGCAAGAGCGAGCTGCCGAAGGTCATGAACGGCCTGGGTATCTCCATCATTTCCACCTCCAAGGGCATCATGACTGATGCGCAGGCGCGCCAGCTGGGCGTCGGCGGCGAAGTCCTGTGCTTCGTGGCCTAAGGCGAAAGGAGTAGAACTATGTCCCGCGTAGCCAAGAAGCCCGTCACCCTGGGTAAGGTTGAACTGAACGTCCAGGCCGAATCGGTCACCGTCAAGGGCCCGAAGGGCACCCTGTCGCTGCCGAAGCCGGCTGGCATTGCCATCAACGTCGACAACGGCGTTGCCACCCTGAGCACCGAGAACGTTGACCTGGTCGCGCTGACCGGTACCGTCCGCGCGATCCTGGCCAACATGGTCAAGGGCGTGTCCGAAGGCTTCGAGCGCAAGCTGGAGCTGGTCGGCGTGGGTTACCGTGCTGCCATGCAGGGCAAGGATCTGAGCCTGTCGCTCGGTTTCTCGCACCCGGTCGTGTTCGTGGCGCCGGAAGGCATCACCATCACCACCCCGACCCAGACCGAGATCCTGGTCCAGGGCGCTGACAAGCAGGTCGTCGGTGAAGTCGCCGCCAAGATCCGTGCGTTCCGCAAGCCGGAACCGTACAAGGGCAAGGGCGTGAAGTACTCCGACGAAGTCATCATCCGTAAGGAAGCCAAGAAGGCGTAAGCGCGAGTCCCTCGCAAGAGCCCGCACATCCTTGTGCGGACTCCTCAGGGAAAAGCCCAACCTTCAGCTTTCAAGGAATAATCAAAATGAACAAGAACATCGCCCGCCTGCGTCGCGCCAAGTCGACCCGCGCCCACATCCGTGAGCTCGGCGTCGCCCGCCTGTCGGTGCTGCGCACCGGCCAGCACCTGTACGCCCAGGTCTTCACCGCCGACGGTTCCAAGGTGCTGGCTGCCGCCAACACCACCCAGACCGACGTCATGGAAGGCCTGAAGAACGGCAAGAACGCCGATGCTGCCGCCAAGGTTGGCCGCATCGTCGCCGAGCGTGCCAAGGCCGCCGGCGTCGAGAAGGTTGCCTTCGATCGTTCGGGCTACCGCTACCACGGCCGCATCAAGGCCCTGGCAGAAGCCGCCCGCGAAGCCGGCCTGCAGTTCTAAGGGATAAGGGCAGGGGGCCTAGGGTCCTCTGCCCGCCTGCTCGCCAGCCTGAGTGAGGCTGGGCGACGCCGCTCTTCTGCAGCGGCTCACCGCAACAACGCAGCACTCCACAACCATAAGCGGCCCCGAGCCGTACATACCCAAACTACCAAGGAATCAAAATGGCAGAAGAGCGTCAGCAGCGGGGTCGCGATCGCGACCGTAACCGCGAAGAGAAAGTCGACGACGGCATGATCGAAAAGCTGGTCGCGGTCAACCGCGTCAGCAAGACCGTCAAGGGTGGCCGCCAGTTCACCTTCACCGCCCTGACCGTGGTCGGCGACGGCGAAGGCAAGGTCGGTTTCGGCTATGGCAAGGCCCGCGAAGTGCCGGTCGCCATCCAGAAGTCGATGGAACAGGCCCGCAAGAACCTGGTCAGCGTTGACCTGAACAACGGCACCCTGTGGCACACCATCAAGGATGGTCACGGCGCAGCCCGCGTGTTCATGCAGCCGGCTTCTGAAGGTACCGGCGTCATCGCCGGCGGTGCCATGCGCGCCGTGCTGGAAGCGGTTGGCGTGAAGAACGTGCTGGCCAAGGCCACCGGTTCGCGCAACCCGATCAACCTGGTGCGTGCCACCGTGAAGGGCCTGACTGCAGCGCAGTCGCCGGCTCGCATCGCGGCCAAGCGCGGCAAGAAGGTGGAGGAACTCAACCATGGCTAATGAGTCCAACAAGACTGTGAAGGTGCGCCTGGTGCGCGGCCTGCGTGGTACCCAGTCGCGTCACCGCCTGTCGGTGCGTGCGCTGGGCCTGAACAAGCTCAACGATGTGCGTGAACTGAAGGACAGCCCGCAGGTTCGCGGTCTGATCAACACCGTTCACTACCTCGTCAAGGTTGAGGAGTAATCGATCATGACTCTGCGTCTCAATGAACTGAGCCCGGCACCGGGCGCCCGCACCGAGCGCACCCGCGTCGGTCGCGGTATCGGCTCGGGCCTGGGCAAGACTGCCGGCCGCGGCCACAAGGGTTCGTTCGCCCGTAAGGGTGGCGGCAAGATCAAGGCTGGCTTCGAAGGCGGCCAGACCCCCATGCAGCGTCGTCTGCCGAAGATCGGCTTCCGTTCGCCGATCGCCAAGGACACCGCTGAAGTGCTGCTGTACGCGCTGGACAAGCTGCCGGCCGGCGAGATCGACTTCGCCGCCCTGCGTGCTGCCAAGCTGGTCCCGAGCACTGCAAAGAAGGCCAAGGTCGTCGTCAAGGGCGAAGTGACCAAGGCGTTCACCCTGAAGGGTATTGCTGCCACGGCTGGTGCCAAGGCCGCGATCGAAGCTGCCGGCGGCAGCGTGACGGAGTAAGAAAATCATGGCGCAAGCTGGCATCGGTAACCTCGCGGGCGGAATGGGCAAGTTCACTGAACTTCGCCAACGTTTGCTGTTCGTCGTCGGGGCTTTGATCGTCTATCGCATCGGCTGCTACGTGCCGGTGCCGGGCGTCAATCCCGATGCCATGCTTGCCATGATGCAACAGCAGGGCGGCGGCATCGTGGACATGTTCAACATGTTCTCGGGCGGCGCCCTGCACCGTTTCAGCATCTTCGCGCTGAACGTGATGCCGTACATCTCGGCATCGATCGTGATGCAGCTGGCCGTGCACATCTTCCCCGCCCTGAAGGCGATGCAGAAGGAAGGTGAGTCCGGCCGCCGCAAGATCACCCAGTATTCGCGCATCGGCGCCGTGCTGCTGGCAGTGGTGCAGGGCGGCTCGATCGCACTTGCCCTGCAGGGCCAGGTCTCGCCGTCGGGCGCTCCGGTCGTGTACGCGCCGGGCATGGGCTTCGTGCTCACCGCCGTGGTCGCGCTGACCGCCGGCACCATGTTCCTGATGTGGGTCGGTGAGCAGGTCACCGAGCGCGGCATCGGCAACGGCGTGTCGCTGATCATCTTCGCCGGTATCGTGGCCGGCCTGCCGGGTGCGGTCATCCACACCTTCGACGCCTACCGCGACGGCAACATCCAGTTCATCCAGCTGCTGCTGATCGCCATCGTCGTGCTCGCCTTCACCTTCTTCGTGGTGTTCGTCGAGCGTGGCCAGCGCCGGATCACGGTCAACTACGCGCGCCGCCAGGGCGGTCGCAACGCGTACATGAACCAGACCTCGTTCCTGCCGCTGAAGCTCAACATGGCCGGCGTCATCCCGGCGATCTTCGCCTCGAGCCTGCTGGCCTTCCCGGCCACCCTGGCCATGTGGTCCGGCCAGGCCGCCAACCAGAGCAGCTTCGGCCAGATCCTGCAGAAGGTCGCCAACGCGCTCGGCCCGGGCGAGCCGCTGCACATGATCGTGTTCGCTGCGCTGATCACCGGTTTCGCGTTCTTCTATACCGCGCTGGTGTTCAACTCGCAGGAAACCGCCGACAACCTGAAGAAGTCGGGCGCGCTGATCCCGGGCATCCGTCCGGGCAAGGCCACCGCCGACTACATCGACGGCGTGCTGACCCGCCTGACCGCAGCCGGCTCGGCGTACCTGGTGATCGTCTGCCTGCTGCCGGAACTGATGCGCACGCAGCTGAACGCCTCGTTCTACTTCGGCGGTACTTCGCTGCTGATCGTGGTGGTGGTGGTGATGGACTTCATCGCCCAGGTGCAGGCGCACCTGATGTCGCACCAGTACGAGAGCCTGCTGAAGAAGGCCAACCTGAAGGGCGGCAACCGCGGCGGTTTTGCCCGCGGCTGATAGGCCTGTTATACTTTCGTCTTCCTGACGTGATGGTCCCTCCGCTTCGCGGACTCCGGCCACACAAACGAAGGGCGGCCCCCGCAGCGGTTCCGGGTGGGGGTGTGATGAGGTGGTCCCGCGCTGGAGTAGCGCGGGCGGCCCCGGGGGAAACCCCAGGTCCAACCCCATCCGGCGCCGGAGCCTGGGCACACTCCCCAGGCCGGGTTCATGAAACCAATGGTTTCACGGGCTTCCATGTAAACCGGAACCTTGTTAGTATCGCTAGTTCACTTTTTTGATCCATCCTGCCGGATTGGCGTGCCCGAGGCGCGCTGTCGGCCATCACTCAGCTGGAGAACCGCGTCATGGCGCGTATTGCAGGCGTCAACCTGCCAGCCCAGAAGCACGTCTGGGTCGGGTTGCAAAGCATTTACGGCATCGGCCGTACCCGTTCGAAGAAGGTCTGCGAAGTCGCAGGCGTTGCTTCGACCACCAAGATCCGCGATCTGTCGGAGCCGGAAATCGAGCGCCTGCGCGCCGAAGTCGGCAAGTACATCGTGGAAGGCGATCTGCGCCGTGAAATCGGTATCGCGATCAAGCGCCTGATGGACCTGGGCTGCTACCGCGGCCTGCGTCACCGTCGTGGCCTCCCGCTGCGTGGCCAGCGCACCCGTACCAACGCCCGCACCCGCAAGGGTCCGCGCAAGGCGATCAAGAAGTAAGGGACTGAGAAATGGCTAAGCCCGCTGCTAAGACCAAGAAGAAGATCAAGCGCGTCGTCACCGACGGCGTTGCCCACGTCCACGCTTCGTTCAACAACACCATCGTCACCATCACCGACCGTCAGGGCAACGCTCTGTCGTGGGCGACCTCCGGTGGCGCTGGCTTCCGCGGTTCGCGCAAGTCGACCCCGTTCGCTGCCCAGGTGGCTGCTGAAAAGGCCGGTCGTGCTGCGCTGGACTACGGCGTGAAGTCGCTGGAAGTCCGCATCAAGGGCCCGGGTCCGGGCCGTGAGTCGGCCGTGCGTTCGTTGAACAACGTCGGCTACAAGATCACCAACATCATCGACGTGACGCCTATCCCGCACAACGGGTGCCGTCCGCCGAAGAAGCGTCGCGTCTAAAGGGAGCGATAAGAAATGGCTCGTTATATCGGTCCTACCTGTAAGCTCGCCCGTCGCGAAGGCGCCGACCTGTCCCTGAAGAGCCCGGCGCGTGCGCTGGACTCGAAGTGCAAGCTGGAGCAGAAGCCCGGCCAGCACGGCGCCACTGCCCGCAAGGGCAAGCTGTCCGACTACGCCACCCAGCTGCGTGAAAAGCAGAAGGTCAAGCGTATCTACGGCCTGCTGGAGCGTCAGTTCCGCAACTACTACAAGAAGGCCTCGACCAAGAAGGGCAACACCGGCGAGAACCTGCTGCAGCTGCTGGAAACCCGCCTGGACAACGTCGTCTACCGCATGGGCTTCGCCGTGACCCGTCCGGCTGCCCGTCAGCTGGTGTCGCACCGCGGCGTCACCGTGAATGGCAAGTCGGTCAACCTGGCTTCGTACCAGGTCAAGGCTGGCGACGCCATCGCTCTGTCTGAAAAGGCTGCCAAGCAGCTGCGCGTCCAGGAAGCCCTGACCGTCGCCGCCCAGCATGACCTGAGCCCGTCGTGGGTTGAAGTGGATTCCGGCAAGTTCACCGGCATCTTCAAGGCTGTTCCGGATCGTTCGGATCTGCCTGCGGACATCAACGAAGCGCTGATCGTCGAGCTGTATTCGAAGTAATTCATCATTGGAGAGCCCCCGGCGACGGCCGGGGGTTCACTAGGAGAACCCGCAACATGACGGTTACCGCCAACCAGGTTCTGCGTCCTCGCGGTCCGCAGATCGAACGCCTTACCGACACCCGTGCAAAGGTCGTTATCGAACCTTTGGAGCGGGGTTACGGGCATACGCTGGGCAATGCCCTGCGTCGCGTGCTGCTGTCGTCCATCCCGGGCTTCGCCATCACGGAAGTCGAAATCGACGGCGTGTTGCATGAGTACACCACGGTCGAAGGTCTGCAGGAGGACGTGCTCGAAGTCCTGCTGAACCTGAAGGACGTGGCCATCCGTATGCACTCCGGCGACAGCGCCACCCTGTCCCTGTCCAAGCAGGGCCCGGGCGTTGTCACCGCTGCCGACATCAAGGTCGACCACAATGTGGAGATCCTGAACGGCGACCATGTGATCTGCCACCTGACCAAGGACACGGCAGTGAACATGCGTCTGAAGATCGAACGTGGTTTCGGCTACCAGCCGGCTGCCGCGCGTCGTCGTCCGGACGAAGAAACCCGTGCCATCGGCCGCCTGGTCCTGGATGCCTCGTTCTCGCCGGTCCGCCGCGTCGCCTATGCCGTGGAAGCGGCCCGCGTCGAACAGCGTACCGACCTGGACAAGCTGGTCATCGATATCGAGACCAACGGCACCATCGACGCCGAGGAAGCCGTGCGCACCGCCGCCGATATCCTCAGCGACCAGCTGTCGGTGTTCGGTGACTTCACCCACCGCGACCGCGGTGCGGCCAAGCCGGCCAACAACGGCGTGGATCCGGTGCTGCTGCGCCCGATCGACGATCTGGAGCTGACCGTGCGTTCGGCCAACTGCCTGAAGGCCGAAAGCATCTACTACATCGGCGATCTGATCCAGAAGACCGAAGTGGAGCTGCTGAAGACCCCGAACCTGGGCAAGAAGTCGCTCACCGAGATCAAGGAAGTGCTGGCTCAGCGCGGCCTGTCGCTCGGCATGAAGCTGGAGAACTGGCCGCCGGCCGGCGTCGCCAGCCACGGCATGCTGGGCTGATATCGGTAATGCCTGGAGGCTCCACCGGCAACGGTGGAGCCTTCAACGCAACACAACATGCCACGACGAACCCCAGGTTCGCGCGGCAGGTCGTCCAGGACGGGCGGCCAGGACCATCCGCAGTCCGCGCAGCAACGCCAGGATGGCGACAACGATCCACACAGCCTCATCATTAACCAAGGAATATCACCATGCGTCACCAGAAGTCTGGCCGTAAGTTCAGCCGTACCAGCGCCCACCGCGAAGCGATGTTCAAGAACATGGCCGCCTCGCTGTTCAAGCACGAGCTGATCAAGACCACCCTGCCGAAGGCCAAGGAACTGCGCCGCGTTGCCGAGCCGCTGATCACCCTGGCCAAGGTCGACTCCGTCGCCAACCGCCGTCTGGCCTTCGCCCGCCTGCGCGACAACGAAGCCGTGGGCAACCTGTTCACCATCCTGGGCCCGCGCTACGCGAACCGTCCGGGCGGCTACCTGCGCCTGCTGAAGTGCGGCTTCCGCGCCGGCGACAACGCACCGATGGCCTACGTCGAGCTGGTTGACCGTCCGGTCGTGGCCGAAGAAGTGGCCGAGTAATCGGACCGCTCCAACGCGACACAGCGAAAGCCCGGCCTCTGCCGGGCTTTTGCGTTTCCGGGGTTGCTGGGCGCTGCCTGCAACCCACACCGTTCCGACAGGCGTCACCTGCGGCGGTTCGAATGGCGCGCACTCTCGGTTACGCTTGGCGCCTGATCCATTCGAGCGTTGACGATGAATCCACTGCGCTGGCCCTTCCGCGCCCAGTTCTTCCTGGGCTTCCTGATCTGTGCGGGCCTGCTGGGCTACGCGATCTTCCTGCAGTTGAAGATGGGCCTGGAGCCGTGCCCGCTGTGCATCTTCCAGCGCCTGGCATTCGCCGCGCTCGGCCTGCTGTTCCTGATCGGCGCGCTGCACGGGCCGTCCAACCGACCTGGCCGCGCGACCTATGGCGTGCTGGCCTTCATCGCCGCCGCGGTGGGTGTCGGCATCGCCGCGCGCCACGTCTACGTGCAGATGCTGCCGCCGGAGATGGGCGCGACCTGCGGCCCACCGCTGAGCTTCCTGCGCGAGACCATGGGGCCACTGGAAGTGTTCCGCACGGTGCTGACCGGTACCGGCAACTGCGGCAACATCGACTGGACGTTCCTGGGCCTGACCATGCCAATGTGGTCGGGGGTGTGGTTCGTGCTGCTGGCGCTGTGGGCGCTGCTGGTGTCGCTGCGCAAGGTCAAGCGCTGAAGCAAGGTAATGCCGGCCAGCGGCCGGCACTACCACGGTCCGTCCTCAGAAGTCCTGCTGCAGGCTCAGGTAGGCGCCGCGGCGCGGGCCCCATTGCGGGGCGAACACGCCGACACCGCCGCCATCACGCAGCTGGTAGCTGCGATCCAGTGCGTTGATCAGCGCCAGCTGCACATGCAGCGGATGGCCGCTGTCGGCGTTGAAGTCGTGGCCTGCACTGAGATTGACCTGCAGGTACGACGGCAGCTCGCCGCCATTGGGCACGCCCTCGATGTCCGAACGCAGGCCGCTGCCGAACACGTAGTTGGCACCGATCCGGTTGTGGCCCGCGAAGGCGTAGCTGAAGCCGCCCGACGACGTCAGCTTCTGGTCGTGATCCAGGTGGATCCAGTGGTTGGCCACGTAGGCCAGGGCTTCCGGGTCCAGGTTGTACTGCCCGGTGATGACGTCGGTACCGATGGCCTTGTTCAGGGCGGCGTTGAGGTAGGCGCTGAACGGGCCGTTGCTGTAGTCGGCACTGAATTCCAGGCCGCGGATGTGGCCGCGGCGATAGTTGAACGTCGAATAGATGTAGGCGGCGCCGAACTGGCCTTCATCCTGCAGCCGCGCGACGCGGCGGTCATACGCATCCAGGCCCAGTGTGAGGTGTTCACCCAGCTGCTGCGAGACGCCGATGTCGTAGTAATCGCTGCGTTCGGCCAGCGGAATGTTGTTGCCGCCGCTGGGCTGCTGGTTGGTGGTGCCGTCGTAGAGGGCGATGTCGCTGCTGGCGATCAGCTCGCTGGCCGGTGGCGTGAAGTAGCGCGAGTAGCCGGCGTGCACGGTGGTGCTGTCGCTGGCATTCCAGACCACGCCCACGCGCGGGCTGAGCTGGCCTTCGGTGCGCCCAAAGGCCTTGTAACGGTCACCGCGCAGGCCGTAGTTGACGGTCCAGTCGTCGCCGATCTTCCATTCGTCCTGCACGTACAGCGCCAGCGTGCTGGCGTGGAAGGCGCTGCGATCGGGAATCAGCAGCGGCGTGGTGCTGGACTGCTGGCCGGCGTCGTCGACCGGGAACACCCAGCTGTTGTTGCTGGCCCGCGCGTTCTCGTAGTTGCCATACAGGCCATAGCGCAGCGTGTGGTCGTTGCCCAGCGGCGTGGAGAAGTCGGCCTGCAGGGTATTGGCGCGGTTGCTGCGCTGGACCTGTGAGGCGACGCCGCTGAACACCAGGTCGCCCACCACGTCCGGGTTGAATCCCACATCGCTGTAACGCTGCCCGGCCGAGAGCTGGTAGGCGGTGCTGCCCAGCGTGCCCTGCAGCACCAGCATGCCGAAGCGGGTGGTCTCGCGCTGGGTCTCATCCAGCTGGCTGGAGTCGAAGGTGGTGGTGTCGAGATAGCCGAACTGCGGTGTCTGGCCCGGATTGACCGGGATCTGGAAGCGGTTGTTGGCGAAGCCGGCGAATACGCTCAGGCGGGTGTTGTCGTTGACCAGATAGGTCAGGTCGGCGAAGGCCTTGCCCTGGTGGGTGTCGTCGTGCAGCGGCTTGCGCGAGGGGGTCGGATTTTCCAGGCCGACCTCGTTCTGGTCGTAGTTGCCGGTCAGGAACCAGCTCCAACGGCCCTGGTTGCCCCACCATGAGGCATTCGGATTGAGCTTGCCGAACGAGCCGGCAGCGAGGCCCGCGCTGCCACCATTGCCAAGTTCGGCGCCATTGCGCGTAATGATGTCGACCACCGCAGCGGTGCGCTCGCCGAACTGCGCCGGCAGAGCGCCATCCATCAGGCGGATGCTCTTGATGGTGCGTGCATCCAGGGTCTGGCCAAAGCCGGAGATCGATTCGGGCAGCAGCACGCCGTTGATGCGGTACTGCAGGTTGGCGTGGTCGCCGCGCACATGCACGCCGCCGTACGAATCCTGGACCACGCCCGGCGCCTGCAACAGCACCTGGCTGAGTGGCGCAGACGCACCCAGCGGCTGCTTCTGGATGTCCTCGGCCGTGATCTGGTACTGGCTGCTGCCGATATCCGGCGACAGCATGTTGCGGGCCTGGTCGAGCTGGGCGTGGACGGTCACAGCGTCCAGGTCCTTGACCGGCGCGGAGGTGTCGTCGGCAGCTGCGGCGAAGGCGGGCAGGCTGGCCAGAGCCAGGGCGAGGGTGATGCCGGTAGCGAGCAGGGAGGGCTTCATGGCGATGGGCTGTGGAAGGGGCCGGTCGGGGAATGTGGAGTGTTACTTCGTAACAGTGCGTGGCGAATCATGCGCCTGCCGGGACGGCCATGGCCATGCGGTTTGTGGCCGATCGCGATGCCCTTTCCCCGGCGTTCAGCCATGTGCAGACCACGCCCGGCCCTTTGCGACAGCGGTCGGCTCTGCGACCATGAACGTCCCCCACCTCCGGAAGTCTGCAATGAGCCTGTCCGCCGTTTCGCCTGTCCCCGATCCTGCCGCGACCGCCGCTGGCGCTGCCTGGTCGCCGGAGAGCTGGCGTGGCAAGACCGCGCTGCAGATGCCGACCTACCCGGACCCGGTCGCGCTGGATGCGGCCCTGCACGAGCTGAAGCGGCTGCCGCCGCTGGTTACCTCGTGGGAGATCCTGGCGTTGAAGCAGCAGTTGGCCGAGGCGCAGGAGGGCAAGCGCTTCCTGCTGCAGGGCGGTGACTGCGCGGAGAATTTCAGCGACTGCGAATCGGGCACCATTTCCAACCGGTTGAAGGTGCTGCTGCAGATGAGCCTGGTGCTGGTGCACGGCCTGCGCCAACCGGTGATCCGCGTTGGGCGCTTTGCCGGCCAGTACGCCAAGCCGCGTTCGGCCGATACCGAAACCCGCGATGGCGTGACCCTGCCCAGCTACCGTGGTGACGTGATCAATGCGCCGGCGTTCACCGAAGCGGCGCGCCTGCCGGACCCGAAGCGGATGCTGCAGGCCCACGCGCATTCGGCGATGACGATGAACTTCGTGCGTGCGCTGATCGATGGCGGCTTCGCCGACCTGCACCATCCGGAGTACTGGAACCTGGAGTGGGTAAGCCACTCGCCGCTGGCCGCCGAGTACCAGAAGATGGTGGCCTCGATCGGCGATGCGGTGCACTTCATGGAGACCCTGGCCGGGGCCCGCGTGCACAACCTCAATCGCATCGATTTCTACACCTCGCACGAAGCGCTGCTGCTGCCCTACGAACAGGCGCTGACGCGGCAGGTGCCGCGTCAGCAGGGCTGGTTGAACCTGAGCACGCATTACCCGTGGATCGGCATGCGCACCGCTGCGCTCGATGGCGCGCACGTGGAGTACCTGCGCGGCGTGCGCAACCCGATCGCGATCAAGGTCGGCCCGTCGGTGACGCCGGACCAGTTGCTGCGCCTGATCGATGTGCTCAACCCGCATGATGAACCCGGCCGCCTGAGCTTCATCCATCGCATGGGTGCGGCGCAGATTGCCGAGAAGCTGCCGCCGCTGCTGGATGCGGTCAAGCGTGATGGTCGCCGTGTGCTGTGGGTATGCGATGCGATGCATGGCAATACCGAGAGCACTGCCAATGGTTTCAAGACCCGTCGTTTCGACAATGTGCGCGGCGAGGTTGAGATGTCGTTCGACCTGCATGCGGCCGCGGGCACGCGCCTGGGCGGCGTGCATCTGGAGCTGACCGGCGAGGATGTCACCGAGTGCACCGGTGGCGCGCGCGAGTTGACCGAGCGTGATCTGGAACGTGCATATCGTTCGACGGTGGACCCGCGGTTGAACTACGAGCAGTCGCTGGAGATCGCGATGGCGATCGTGCGCAAGCAGGAACAAGTGCGGTAAGGGTTTTTCGGCAGGGCTTGCAGCCCTGCACCTGCTACAAGCCAGATCAACGTCAAAGTCGGGCATTCCGGGGGATGCTGGGGCGGTGTCGGAGTGCGGGGACGCCGCAAGTACGTCCATGTAGGCTTGGCAGCCGCATCCATGCGGCTGACACCCCGCACTCCGACACCGCCCCACCCTGACAGATCCCTGCGATCTGTCGGTGGGTGCCGACCGTTGGTCGGCACATCTGTCAGATAGCGATACACACAAATGGGGTCAGATCTGTTCCAGCAGATCGCAGAAAACTGTCGAAGGCGGGGTGGGTCCGGTTGCGGGAGTGTCCGCGGCATGGATGCCGCGGCCAAGCCCCCAGGGATGGGTTTACGGCGTCTCCCGCAACCGGACCCACCCCGCCATCCCACGGAATGCCAGCCTCTGGTGTTGCTTGTGCTTCGGCTGTTGCTGTTGCTCCAGCGCAGCCGGGTGCAGGGCTGCAAGCCCTGCCGATCAACACCCTCCTTACGAACGACTGACGTGACGCTCATGCGCCATGCGCGAGGCTGTCCGCTTGCGGTTCGAGTGGAGGTGGCGACCGTGCACTGGGAAAGCGCACAGGCCTATGTGTGGCCGTTGGGGGCGGCGGTGCTGGTGGGGGGCATCGGCGCGTGGTTGATCCTGTGGATCTACCACCGGTTGAAAGGACGCGATCGGCGGCGTGCGCGCATCGGTCGCGTGCTCGGGCTGCCGCTGGCCACCGCCTGGCCGCTGCTGCTGTTGATTCCCGCGCTGCAGGCGACGCCGCTGCAGGACCCAATGCTCGGCAACCTGCAGCACATGCTGCATATCGCACTGACCGCGTGCTTCATCTGGTTGCTGGTGCGGGCGGTGGCCGCCGGCGAGCGCGCTATCCTGCGCAGTCACCCCATCGATGTTTCCGACAACCTTGAAGCCCGCCGCATCCAGACCCAGACCCGGGTGCTCAGCCGCGTGCTGATGGGCGGCATCATCGTGCTGGGGGCATCGCTGGTGCTGCTCACGTTCCCGATGGTGCAGAAGATCGGCACTGCTTTGCTGGCATCGGCCGGCCTGATCGGTCTGGTTGCCGGTATCGCCGCCAAGCCGGTGTTCGGCAACCTGATCGCCGGCCTGCAGATCGCGGTGACGCAGCCGATCCGGCTGGACGACGTGGTGATCGTTGAAGGCGAATGGGGCCGCATCGAGGAGATCGGCAGCAGCTATGTGGTGGTACGCATCTGGGATGAGCGGCGGATGGTGGTGCCGCTGACCTGGTTCATCGAGAACCCGTTCCAGAACTGGACGCGGCGCAGTGCCGACCTGCTTGGCACGGCCTTCCTGTGGCTGGACTACCGGGCGCCGATCGCAGCGATCCGCACCGAGCTGGAGCGGATCTGCCGGGGTGAAGCGCTGTGGGATGGCCGGGTCTGCGTGACCCAGGTGACCGAGACCAGCGAGCGTGCGATCCAGGTGCGGCTGCTGGTCAGCGCGCGCAGCTCTGGCGATGCTTTCGACCTGCGCTGCCTGGTGCGCGAACGCATGCTCGATTTCCTCGCCCGCGAACACCCGCAGTCGTTGCCGCAGGTGCGCGCACGTGTACAGCACGATGATGAGCTGGACATGCCACGAGTACCGCGTACGCGTACTGCAGATGTGCGTTCGCCGGGCGCGGAGGATGGCGAGGCGGCGATCGTGCCGGTGGAATCCCCGGACCGGTAGTGCCGGGCGCTGGCCGGCATCTGCGGGATGATGGGTTGCCGGCCAGCGGCCGGCACGACCGGATCACGGCTCGCCGGCGTCGATCAGGGCGTCTGTATCGAAGTGCGGTGGCCGCCGCGCGCGGGTGCGCTGTTCATAGGCGTAGGCCATCTCGATCAGCTTGGGCTCGCTCCAGGCGGTGCCCATGAACAGCAGGCCGACCGGCAGGCCGTCGATCTGGCCCATCGGCACGCTGAGGCTGGGATAGCCCGCCACAGCCGCGGCGCTGTAGCTCTCGCCCGGGAAGTCGTCGCCTTCGCTGCGGATCGGCCATGCCACACCGGTGGTCGGTGCCACCAGGGCATCGAGCTGCTGTGCGGCGAGGGCGGCATCGATGCCTTCCGGGCCGGCCAGCCGGCGCGCATCACTGCGTGCGCGGATATAGGCGGGGTCGGCCAGCCCGGCGGTGGCGTCGGCCTCGACCAGCAGCTCCTGGCCGAACAGGCCCAGCTCCTGCCTGGCGTGTGCCTGGTTGAAGGCGATCAGGTCGGCAAGGCTGCGCAGCGGCGCGTGGTGGGTGCTGAAGTAGCGCTCCAGCCCTGCCTTGAATTCGTACAGCAGCACGAGGCGTTCGGCCTCGGCCCAGGCGCCCTGGTTGGGCAGCTCCACCGGCACCACAACGGCACCGGCACGGCGTAGCTCGGCGGCGGCCTGGTCGATCAGCGGCGGCATTCCGCGGTATTTCAGCAGGGGCGTCTGCAGCAGGCCGATGCGCTTGCCGCGCAGGCCCTGCGGGTCCAGCCGCGCGGTGTAGTCATAGACCGCGCGGCCGGGCATGGTCGCAGTCGCCGGGTCGGCGTCGTCGCGGCCGGCGATCGCGGTCAGCACGGCCGCCGCATCGGCGACGCTGCGTGCCATCGGCCCGGCGGTGTCCTGGCTGAACGAGATCGGGATGATGCCGTCGCGGCTGACCAGTCCAACCGTCGGCTTCAGGCCGACCACACCGTTGATCGCCGCCGGGCAGACGATGCTGCCGTCGGTCTCGGTGCCGATCGCCACGCTGGCCAGGTTGGCGGCCACGGCCACCGCACTGCCGCTACTGGAGCCGCAGGGCGAGTGGCTGAGTCGATAGGGATTGCGGGTCTGGCCACCGCGCGCGCTCCAGCCCGAGATCGAGTCGTTGCCGCGGAAGTTGGCCCACTCGCTGAGATTGGTCTTGCCCAGCACCACCGCGCCGGCGTCGCGCAGCCGACGCACCAGGTAGGCGTCGTCCGGGCGGAAACCCTGCAGGGCCAGCGAGCCGGCACTGGTGGCCATCGGCGCGGCGTTGATGTTGTCCTTCAGCAGCAGCGGAATGCCATGCAGGGGCCCGCGCAGGCGGCCATCGCGGCGCTCGCGGTCGCGCGCTGCGGCTTCCTTCAGTGCATCCGGGTTGAGCTCGATCACCGCGCGCAGGCGCGGCCCGGTGCGGTCCAGGGCCGCAATGCGCTGCAGGTAGGCCTGGGTCAGGGTGGTGCTGTCCAGCTCACCGGCGGTCATCCGCGCCTGCAGATCGGCGACATCGGTTTCGGCGTACGGGAACGGCACGTTGCGGCTCGCAGGTTCGGCCGCATGCGCGCTGGACGTGGCCGGGCTGCAGCCAGCCGAAAGCAGCGCAGGCAGCGCGGCGAGCAGGCAGGTCAGCAGAGGCGGCAAGGACGGGCGCATGGGGCGGCTTGGTCGGCTCCAATCCCCAGTGTAGCCGCTGCTCAGCGATGGCGCTTGCGCAGGTCGCGGGCGAGGACGTAGACCACGATCAGGTTGATCGCCAGGATCGTCCACGACGGCCAACCCGGGTGCCGGATGATCGCGAAGATGTCGAAGGGCAGGTACAGGGAGGCGGTCAGGCAGCCCAGCCAGGAGGCCCAGGCCTTTGCCCGCCACAGTCCCCAGGCTTCGACCAGGTGCAGCAGGCCGTAGCCGATCATCCCCGCCGCGGCCAGGTGCACCGCGTCGGGGCTGATCATGTGCAGCAGCGAGGGCAGGGTGCCATGGTCCGGATCCAGGCTGAAACGCCGGATCAGGACCATGATGCCGTGCCGCAGCGGCTGCGGTCCGAGCACTTCCAGCCCGGTGGCGGCCAACAGCGCCAGCATCGCCTTGCTCGCTTCGAGCAGGGCGATGACGTGGAGACCCGGATGCCGGTGCGGATCCGGGTTGTAGCCGCTCTGGTTCACGGGGTGCTGGCTCAGCCGCCGCGCGAAGCCTTCTTGCGGTCGCTTTCGGTCAGGAACTTCTTGCGCAGGCGGATCTCCTTCGGGGTGATCTCGACCAGCTCGTCGTCTTCGATGAAGTCCAGGGCCTGTTCCAGCGAGTACTTGATCGCCGGGGTCAGCTGGATCGCATCGTCCTTGCCCGAAGCGCGCATGTTGGTCAGCGGCTTGGTCTTGATCGCGTTGACGGTCAGGTCGTTGTCCTTGGAGTGGATGCCGACCAGCTGACCTTCATACACGTTGTCGCCTTCAGCAGCGAACAGCTTGCCGCGTTCCTGCAGCGGGCCCAGCGAGTAGGCCGGCGTGGTGCCCGGCGCATTGGCGATCATCACGCCGTTGATGCGCTTGGCAATCGCGCCCTGTTCCTTCGGACCGTAATGGTCGAACACGTGGAACAGCAGGCCCGAACCCTGGGTCAGGGTCTTGAACTCGTTCTGGAAACCGATCAGGCCACGGGCCGGGATCGAGTATTCCAGGCGCACGCGGCCCTTGCCGTCCGGCTCCATGTTCTTCAGCTGGCCCTTGCGGGTGCCCAGCTTTTCCATCACGCCGCCCTGGTGGATTTCTTCGATGTCCACCACCAGCTGCTCGATCGGCTCCATCATCTGGCCGTCGATTTCCTTGATGATCACTTCCGGGCGCGACACGGCCAGCTCGTAGCCTTCGCGACGCATGTTCTCGATCAGCACCGACAGGTGCAGTTCGCCACGGCCGGAGACCAGGAACTTGTCGGCGTCTTCCAGCTGTTCGACCTTCAGGGCCACGTTGTGGACCTTTTCACGGTCCAGGCGGTCCTTGATCTGGCGGCTGGTCAGGAACTTGCCACCGGACAGGTCCTTGTTGCCGGCGAACGGCGAGTTGTTGACCTGGAAGGTCATCGAGATGGTCGGCTCGTCGACGGTCAGTGCCGGCAGCGCTTCCGGGGTGTCCGGGTGGCACAGGGTGTCGGAGATGGTCAGCTCCGGAATACCGGAGATGGCGACGATGTCGCCGGCTTCGGCGGTGTCCTGCTCGATGCGCTCCAGGCCCAGGAAGCCCAGCACCTGCGCGACCTTGCCGTTGCGCTTCTTGCCTTCGCGGTCGATCACCGCGACCTGCATGTTCTTCTTCAGGGTGCCGCGCTGGATGCGGCCGATGCCGATCACGCCCACGAAGTTGTTGTAGTCCAGCTGGCTGATGCGCATCTGGAAGGCGCCTTCCGGATCGACTTCCGGCTTCGGCGCGTGCTGCATGATGGCTTCGTACAGCGGGGTCATGTCGCCGTCGCGCACGGTGTCTTCCAGGCCGGCATAGCCGTTCAGGGCCGACGCGTAGACGATCGGGAAGTCCAGCTGCTCATTGGTGGCGCCGAGCTTGTCGAACAGGTCGAAGACCTGATCGATCACCCACTCCGGACGCGAGCCCGGGCGGTCGACCTTGTTGACCACGACGATCGGCTTGAAGCCCATCGCGAAGGCCTTCTGGGTCACGAAGCGGGTCTGCGGCATCGGGCCGTCCATCGCGTCGACCAGGATCAGCACGGTGTCGACCATCGACAGCACGCGCTCGACCTCACCACCGAAGTCGGCGTGGCCGGGGGTGTCGACGATGTTGATCCGGTTCTTGATGCCGGTCTTCTTGTCTTCCCAGGTGATGGCGGTGTTCTTGGCCAGGATGGTGATGCCGCGTTCCTTTTCCTGGTCGTTGCTGTCCATCACGCGCTCGGCGAGGACGGTGCGCTCGGACAGGGTGCCGGACTGCTTCAGCAGCTGGTCGACCAGGGTGGTCTTGCCATGGTCGACGTGGGCGACGATGGCGATGTTGCGAAGATTTTCGATGGACATACGAAAGGGGGCCAGTCGGCGCCGGATTTGGAAAAAGAAGTCCAACATTATACGTCGAACTTGACGATTCGCGAAAAGGTGGATTTCACGCCGGTCATGGGGCCCATTCAGCTGGGTCCCGCCGCTGCGGTCGAGGCTGCCTGGCGCCGGTGGCTGGGCTGCCCATCCGGCGGCTGAAGCCGGGATCTGCGCCCATGGTCGAAGCCGCCGCCGCCACGAGGCAGGTGTAAACTAGGTGGCTAGACGCGTTCCCCTCTGCATCAAGGATCTTCATGTCCCTCATCGCCACTTTCGACACCACCCAGGGCCCGATCAAGGTCGAGCTGTTCGCCGACAAGGCGCCGCTGACCGTGGCCAACTTCGTGAACCTGGTCAAGCACGGTTTCTATGACGGCCTGATCTTCCACCGCGTGATCGCCGACTTCATGATCCAGGGCGGCTGCCCGCAGGGTCGTGGCACCGGTGGCCCGGGCTACAAGTTCGAAGACGAGAAGAACGGCGTGAAGCACGAGGTCGGCTCGCTGTCGATGGCCAACGCCGGCCCGAACACCAACGGCAGCCAGTTCTTCATCACCCATATCAAGACCGATTGGCTGGACGGCCGCCACACCGTGTTCGGCAAGGTCCTGGAAGGCCAGGCCATCGTCGATTCGGTCAAGCAGGGCGACGTGATCCATTCGATCACCCTGGAAGGCGACGTCGACGCCGTGCTGGCCGCCCAGGCCGAGCGCGTGGCGGAGTGGAACAAGCACCTCGCCGCCTGATCCCCCTTCGAAACGGCCACCCATGGGTGGCCGTTTCCCTGTTCCCCGCCGCCCGCCAGGCCTGCGTGGCCACGCCCGCGGCGTCCCATCAAACGCTTGCAAGCAAGAGGAAACCCCCATGAAAGCACCCGTTCGTGTTGCCGTGACCGGCGCCGCCGGCCAGATCGGTTATGCCCTGCTGTTCCGCATCGCCTCCGGCGAAATGCTGGGCAAGGACCAGCCGGTCATCCTGCAGCTGCTGGAACTGCCGGTCGACAAGGCCCAGGCCGCCCTGAAGGGCGTGATGATGGAACTGGAAGACTGCGCTTTCCCGCTGCTGGCCGGCATGGTCGGCACCGACGACGCCGAAGTCGCGTTCAAGGACGCCGACATCGCCCTGCTGGTCGGCGCGCGTCCGCGCGGCCCGGGCATGGAGCGCAAGGACCTGCTGCTGGAAAACGCCAAGATCTTCACCGCCCAGGGCGCGGCGCTGAACAAGGTGGCCAGCCGTGACGTGAAGGTGCTGGTGGTCGGCAACCCGGCCAACACCAATGCCTACATCGCCATGAAGTCGGCCCCGGACCTGAAGCCGGAAAACTTCACCGCCATGCTGCGCCTGGACCACAACCGCGCGCTGAGCCAGCTGTCGACCAAGCTCGGCAAGCCGGTCGGTGGCATGGAGAAGCTGGTGGTGTGGGGCAACCACAGCCCGACCATGTACCCGGACTACCGTTTCGCCACCGCCGATGGTGCGTCGATCGCCGATGCGATCAACGACCAGGAGTGGAACGCCAACACCTTCATCCCGACCGTCGGCAAGCGCGGCGCGGCGATCATCGAAGCCCGCGGCTCGTCCTCGGCTGCTTCGGCCGCCAACGCTGCCATCGACCACGTGCGTGACTGGGTGCTGGGCAGCAACGGCAAGTGGGTCACCATGGGCGTGCCGTCCGATGGCTCCTACGGCATTCCGGAAGGCGTGATCTTCGGCTTCGCGGTGACCACCGAGAACGGCAAGTACACCCTGGTGAAGGATCTGCCGATCGACGACTTCAGCCAGAAGTACATCGACAAGACCCTGGCCGAGCTGGAAGAAGAGCGCGCCGGCGTCGCCCACCTGCTGGGCTGATGCAGGCGGTACCGGCTCCGGTCGGTACGCAGAAGACGGGGAAGCTTCGGCTTCCCCGTTTTTGTTTGGAAGGATACGGAACCCCATGATCCACCTGCACTACTTCGATGACGCGCTGCTGGTGGCCGAGAAGCCGGCCGGCCTGCTGTCCGTGCCCGGCCGCAGCGCCGAGAACCAGGACTGCGTGGTCGCGCGCCTGCAGGCGCTGTACCCGGATGCATTGACCGTGCACCGGTTGGACCAGGTGACTTCCGGCCTGCTTCTGCATGCGCGTGGCAAGGAGATGCAGGCGGCGTTGTCGATGCAGTTCGAGCAGCGCCAGGTTGGCAAGCGTTACGAAGCGATCGTGGAGGGGCTGCTTGAAGGCGATGCCGGTGAAGTGGACCTGCCGCTGATCGTGGATTGGCCGAATCGGCCGAAGCAGATGATCGATCATGAACGCGGCAAGCCGGCGCTGACGCGCTGGCGCGTGCTGGCACGTGATGTTGAAGCGCAGCGCACCCGCATGGAGTTGGAACCGGTCACCGGTCGCAGCCACCAGTTGCGGCTGCACATGGCCAGCATTGGCCATCCCATCGTGGGTGACGTGCTGTATGACGCCGCGCCTGCGCAGCGGGTGCATCTGCATGCGAGCAGCCTGCGGTTCACCCATCCGGTGACAGGCGAAGCACTCGCGTTCGAGTCCGCGACGCCGTTCTAGGTGGGGCGGCAGGGCTTGCAGCCCTGCACCTGCAGAATCAATGTCAACGTCAAAAGCGGGCTATCCGCGGGTTGGCGGGGCGGTGTCGGAGTGCGGGGACGCCGTGAACCCATCCCTGGGGGCTTGGCAGCCGCATCCATGCGGCTGACACCCCGCACTCCGACACCGCCCCACCTCTGACAGTTTTCCGCGGCTGTTGGTATTTGCGGCCGTGGTTCCGCGCGGCTGTTGGTAGGTGTCGACCTTGGTCGACACATCTGTCAGATATCGAATGATTCATCCACGCATGGCGTGGATCTACCGTGTCGACCAAGGTCGACACCCACCAGAGCAGAGTGCCGTTCCGACAGTTCGCGGAAAACTGTCGAAGGCGGGGTGGGCCCGGTTGAGGGGGCGTGAGCCGCATGGATGCGGCGACCGAGCTTACATGGACGTACTTGCAGCGTCCCCCTCAACCGGGCCCACCCCGCCATCCCCCAGTAACCCAGCTTTTGACGTTGACGTTGATTCTGCAGGTGCAGGGCTGCAAGCCCTGCAGGACAAAACCCACCCCCTACCAAGGTAGGGCGGCCCGCGCGGCAGCGCCGGACTATCCTCGAAGCCATGACTTTGTCTGGGAGGGCTGCGTCATGAACTACGAGGAAACCTACCGTCGCTCGATCGACGAGCCGGAGGCCTTCTGGGGCGAAGAAGCCAAGCGCATCCATTGGCACAAACCGCCGCAGCAGGTGCTCGATTACAGCAACCCGCCGTTCCGGCGCTGGTTCGTCGGCGGCGAAACCAATCTCTGCTACAACGCCGTCGATCGGCACCTGGCCGAGCGCGCCGACCAGCTCGCGCTGGTGGCCATTTCCACCGAAACCAACAGCACCCGCGAGATCACCTATCGCCAGCTGTATCGCGAGGTGAATGACTTCGCTGCCGTACTCAGGCACCTCGGCGTCGGTCATGGTGACCGCGTGGTGATCTACATGCCGAACATGGCCGAAGCCGTGTTCGCGATGCTCGCCTGCGCACGCATCGGTGCGGTGCACTCGGTGGTGTTCGGCGGCTTTGCAGCGCATAACCTGGCGCTGCGCATCGACGATGCGAAACCGAAACTGCTGATTGCCGCCGATGCCGGCATGCGCGGTGGCAAGCTGATTCCGTACAAGGCGATGGTCGATGCGGCCTGCGCCGAGGCCAGTGCACCGCCACCGCACGTGCTGATCGTCTCGCGCGGGCTGGACGCCGCCGAACCTAGGGTGCCGGGCCGCGATGTGGAGTACGCCACGCTGCGCGCGCAGATCGGTGAGGTCGATGTGCCGGTGCAGTGGCTGGAGTCCAGTGAGCCGAGCTACCTGCTGTATACCTCCGGTACCACCGGCAAGCCGAAAGGCGTACAGCGCGATGTCGGCGGCTACGCGGTGGCGATGGCGCAGTCGATGGAGACGGTGTTCGACTGCAAGCCGGGCCAGGTGATGTTCTCCACCTCCGATGTCGGTTGGGCGGTAGGCCATTCCTACAACGTGTACGGCCCTCTGATCGGCGGCTGCACCTCGCTGTTGTACGAAGGATTGCCGACCAACCCGGACCCGGGCATCTGGTGGGCGCTGTGTGAGCAGTACAACGTGCGCACGATGTTCTCCTCGCCCACCGCCATCCGCGTGCTGAAGAAGCACGATGCAGACTTCATCCATCGCCACGATCTGCGTGCGCTGAAGTACCTGTTCCTGGCCGGTGAGCCGCTGGACGAACCGACCGCGCACTGGATCAGCGATGCACTGGGCAAGCCGATCATCGACAACTACTGGCAGACCGAAACCGGTTGGCCGGCGCTGACGCTGTTGCCGGGGCTGGACATGAAGCCGGTGCGCTTCGGTTCGCCGGGCTTCCCCAACCTCGGCTACCGCATGAAGGTGATCGACGAGAACACCGGCGAGGAAGTCGCTGCGGGGCAGAAGGGCGTGCTGGTGGTCACCCCGCCGTTGCCGCCGGGCTGCATGAGCACGGTATGGAACGACGACGGCCGTTTCCTGCAGAGCTACTTCAGCCACTTCAAGGAACTGCTGTACAGCTCGCTGGACTGGGCCATCCGTGATGACGATGGCTACACCTTCATCCTTGGTCGCACCGACGATGTGATCAACGTGGCCGGGCATCGCTTGGGCACGCGCGAGATCGAGGAGGCCATCTCCAGTCATCCGCGCGTGGCCGAGGCGGCCGTGATCGGGGTCAAGGATGAACTGAAGGGGCAGGTGCCGCTGGTGTTCGTCACCCTGAAACAGGGCCTTGGCGGCGAGGATCCGGCGCCGGTGGTGGCCGAGATGATGGCGACGGTGACCACTTCGCTGGGCGCGGTGGCGCGTCCGGCGCACGTGCATGTGGTCAACGCATTGCCCAAGACCCGCTCCGGCAAGCTGCTGCGGCGCTCATTGCAGGCGCTCGCCGAGCAGCGCGATCCCGGCGACCTGTCGACGCTGGACGACCCCGGCGCGCTGGAGGAGATCCGCCGGGCGCTGGGGCGCTGACCCGGTAGTGCCGGCCGCTGGCCGGCAACCTCGGCATGCAGGATTGCCGGCCAGCGGCCGGCACTACCCAAGCCTGCCAGGACTTGCGCTAAGCTCGCCCTGTCATCGGTCTGCAACAGAGCCTGCGCTTCGGGGAAGCTGCGCAGGCTCCGACGGTGGCAACCAGGGGGTGTGCCCGGCACGGGCGCGCTGGCTTTGCGCATCGAGGATTGGGGGGATGCATGGCATTGCTGCACGCCAAGACGGCCGCTGGCCGTCAGGAAATCGAAGACCGCGGCCGGCGCCTGCCGGCGGCACTGCGTTCGATCCTGTTGATGGTCGATGGCCATCGCGATGACAACGAACTGCGTGGCTTGTTCGAAGGGCTGCGCGCACCACCGGATGCACTGGAACAACTGGTCGCGCAGGGCCTGATCGAAGCCATCGGTGGCAGTGCCGACGCTGTGCCGACGCGTGCGATCAGCACAGGCCGCGAACAGGACCCGGCGTTGTACCAGCAGCTGTACGACGCGATGAGCGAAGCGGTGCGTCGCCATCTCGGCCTGAAGGGCTACTTCATCCAGTTGAAGATCGAGCGTTGCACCGATGCGCTGGCGCTGGAACGCCTGTGCCCGGAACTGCTGGCCGCAGTGGGCAAGGCGCGCAGCCCGGCGTTGGCGCAGCGCTGGTGGCAGGAAACGCAGGCGGCCTTGGTGAATGGTGGCAATGAGGTCGTACAGGCCTGAACCACCGCGTAAAGTGACCGGTTCACTTCCCCACAAGGAGTCCCGCGTGCAGGACGACCACGACGACACCGATACCCCGGGCTGGGACGCGATCAACGCCGCGCTGGCGCCGTTGTATGCAGGCCAGGAACCGCGTCATTACGGCACTGCGCTGCCGTATACGCTGGGCGGGCAGGATCCGCTGGATGGCATCAGTGTGTACTGGGCGGATGCGCCGGTGCCGCACTGGCACTACATCACCTACGGTTTCTCCGAGCTGTACGCCAAAGAGAGCAGTGATGCCGACGCCAGTGGCTACGGGTTCGAGCTCACCTTCCGCCTGGCGGCCGTAGACGGTGAGAGCGCAGGCAGCACGCCGCCGGCGTGGCCGATGAACCTGCTGCAGAACCTGGCGCGCTATGTGTTCGGCAGCGGCAACGTGTTCGAGGATGGCCACCACCTCAACGCCAACGGTCCGATCGCGCTGGAGACCGGCACCCGGCTGTGCCACCTGGCCTTCATTGCCGATCCGCAGTTGCCGGCACGTGATACCACCAACGGCCACCTGCAGTTCCTGCAGCTGGTCGGCTTGACCGATGAAGAGATGGAGGCGGTCAAGCGCTGGTCCACGCGCGGCGTGCTGCAGGCGCTGCAGCCGGCGATGCCGCTGTGGATCAGTGACCTGCAGCGCGGCAATCTGCTGGACGATCCGGCGCTGGCCGCGCAGGTGCAGGCCGGCAGCGAGCGCGAGGGCTCCAGCACCGGCATGCTGTTCATCGAAACGCTTGATTGGCGACAGGAGGCCGGCATCACCACCCTGGTGCTGGGCGCCGGCCAGGTCGCCAGCGTGTGCGAACTGCTGCCGCTGCGCCTGCGCCATGGCAAATCGCTGGAACTGGTCAGCCGCGAACGGCAGTGGGAGTTCATTGCGGCCGGGGGCGGTGAAGCCAGCGAGGTGTCTGCCGACAGCGCGCGCTGGGCGCTGGATGCGGCCGGATTGCAGGCGTTGGCGAGCGTGCGTGCCGAACGCGGGATCTATCCGCTGGCAGGCGCGCTGCGCATTGAAGTGGTGCCGACCTACCTGCGCGATGCCAAGGGCGAGGTGATCCGCCAGATCGGCTGAGATCCCGTTCCCCTCGAGTCAGTTCGGAGCCGCTCGCATCGCGAGCGGCTCCACCCTCATACAGGGTCAGGCCAGGCCCTCTGCCTTCAGTGCGGCCTGCACGCCGGCGTCGGCGTCCATGCGCGCCTTGTAGGCGGCCAGGTTGTCCAGGCCGGACAGGTCGACCTTGGTGCCAGCGGCCCAGCGCAGGGTGATGTAGAAGTACGGATCGGCGTAACTGCGGAAACCGGCCAGCCACGGCTTGTCTGCCAGCTGCTTGTCAGCGGTTTCGAACAGGCCACGCAGGCGCTTGTGCGCAGCGGCGCGGATGGCGTCGAACTGGCTTTCGTCGGCGATGAACTTGCCCGGTGCGAACAGCGGCGAGAAGGCCGGATGCACGTCCGAATTGACGAAGGCCAGCCAGCGGGTGGCTTCGGCGCGCTGGCGCGGGCTGCCGTCACCGCCGAGGCCGGCCTGCGGGTAGCTGTCGGCGATATAGCCCATGATGGCGGCGTTCTGCAGCAGCACGAAGTCGCCGTCGACCAGCGCGGGTACCGCACCGGCCGGATTGATCTTGAGGAATTCCGGACCCTTCAGGGTGTCCTTGTTCAGCAGTTCAACCTCGAACGGCTGGCCGGTCCACTGCAGGGCGATGTGGTCGGCGGTGGAACAGGCACCGGGCTTGCTGTACAGCTTCATGGGAACTCCAGGTGATGCGGGCGGGAAGCGCCCACTATCCCAGAGCCTGCCGGCGGGCGGCAACGCTGCCGCCAGCACGGATCGTTACGACTGCCGTGGCTTGAGGTTCTGCACCTTATAGAAGGTGTGATCGCCGATGGTGGCCACCTGGTAGGCGTTGCGCCAGTTCGGGCTGGCGATCGACAGCGCGGCGAAGTGGCTGGCACCCGGCACGATCTCGCGGCGCTCGCCGGCCGGCAGCGCCCAGTTGCGCTCGGCGTCGAAGGCGACGTTCATCGCCTCGCTCCATGCGGCGTCATTGCCCAGCTGGGTGCCGGGGGAGACGATGGTCGGCGCGAACTGCTTGCGTGCGGTGACTACCTGGCACATCGAGTCGCCCCACAGGCCACTGTCGAGGCGGCGCAGGGCGACCTCGGCGACGGCCTGCTGGCCGCGCAGGGTCTGGTCGCGGGCTTCCAGGTACACGGTGGTGCTCAAACACAATGAATCAGCGGCCGGCTGCGGCAACAACTGCGACAGCCAGAGAATCCAGGCCAGTTTCATATAACTCCTTGCTCCGTATGGGCCGCACCTCTCGGTTCCCGCAGCGGGGGCTGCGGGCCGGGGTACGACTTGGCGTCATGGGGAGGCGGCCATCGGGGCCGCCCCGTGGGCGGCCCCAAAAGAAACGATCAATACCGATCGAGGGGGCCGCGCCGGCTCACCGGAAACTGGCTGGTGAGCGGAAAGATGGCGCAAGGTAGGGGGGTATAGCCGAACGCATCATGAATCATCCGGCTTGACATTCAGGTTCGGTAGGGGTGACGAAAATCACATTCCGCCCCCCATTCAGGCACGCATCAGAGCGCGGCGGCAACCCGGCTGCCCTGGTCGATGGCCCGTTTCGCATCCAATTCGGCGGCCACGTCGGCGCCGCCAATCAGCTGTGCGCTGATGCCGGCGGCCTGCAGTTCGGCCTGCAGTGCGCGGTTCGGCTCCTGCCCGGCGCAGATCACCACATGGTCGACCGGCAGCAGCTGCTCGCTGCCTTCGACGCGGATGCGCAGGCCCTCGTCGTCCACGCCGAGGTACTCGACGCCACCCAGCATGCGTACGCCCTTGGCTTTCAACGTGGCGCGGTGGATCCAGCCGGTGGTCTTGCCCAGCCGCGCCCCCGGTTTGCCGGCGCTCCGCTGCAGCAGCCAGAGGCGGCGTGGCGAGGCCTCGGGCTGCGGCCGGGCCAACGCGCCGCGGGCCTCGAAGGTGGCATCCACGCCCCACTCGGCCATCCAGCGCTGCGGGTCCAGCGACGGCGATTCACCGGCGTGGCTGAGGAACTCGCCGACATCGAAGCCGATGCCGCCGGCGCCGATGATCGCCGCGTTGGCACCTACCTCGACCCGGCCCAGCAGCACGTCCAGGTAGCTGACCACCTTGGCGTGGTCGGCACCGGGGAAATCGACCTTGCGCGGGGTGATGCCGGTGGCCAGCACCACCTCGTCGAAGCCGGCCAGCTGCGCAGCGTCGGCACGGGTGCCCAGGCGCAGCTGCACCCCGGTTTCGGTCAGTTTGTGCCGGAAGTAGCGCAGGGTCTCGTAGAACTCTTCCTTGCCCGGAATACGCTTGGCCACGTTGAACTGGCCGCCGATCTCCTCGTGGGCATCGAACAGGGTGACCTGATGGCCGCGTTCGGCGGCGACGGTGGCACAGGCCAGCCCGGCCGGGCCAGCACCGACCACGGCCACCTTCTTCGGCGTGGTGGTCGGGCGGTAGACCAGCTCGGTCTCGTGGGCCGCACGCGGGTTGACCAGGCAGCTGGCCAGCTTGTTCTCGAACACGTGGTCCAGGCAGGCCTGGTTGCAGGCGATGCAGGTGTTGATCGCCTCGGCGCGGCCGGCGCGGGCCTTGTTGGCCCAGTGCGGGTCGGCCAGCAGTGGGCGCGCCAGCGACACCATGTCCGCACCGCCATCGGCCAGGATGCGTTCGGCCACTTCGGGCATGTTGATGCGGTTGGTGGCCACCAGCGGCAGCGTCACGTGCGGCTTGAGCTTGGCGGTGACGCCGGCAAAGGCCGCACGCGGCACCGAAGTGGCAATGGTTGGAATGCGCGCTTCATGCCAGCCGATGCCGGAATTGATGATCGTCGCGCCTGCGGCCTCGACGGCCTGTGCCTGCTGCACGATCTCCTGCCAGTTGCTGCCGTCCTCGACCAGGTCCACCAGCGACAGGCGGTAGATGATGATGAAGTCCGGACCGCAGGCTTCACGGATGCGGCGCACGATCTCCACCGCGAAGCGCATGCGCTGGCTGGCGTCGCCGCCCCAGCGGTCGCTGCGCTTGTTGGTGCGCGGCGCGATGAACTCGTTGATGAGGTAGCCCTCCGAGCCCATCACTTCCACGCCGTCGTAGCCGGCCTCGCGGGCCAGCTTCGCGCTGCGCGCGTAGTCGCTGATATGCCGTTCGACGCCGCTGGCCGACAGTGCGCGCGGCGTGAACGGGTTGATCGGTGCCTTCAGCTTCGACGGTGCCACTGACAACGGGTGGTAGGCATAACGGCCGGCGTGCAGCAGCTGCAGGCAGATCTTCGCGCCGTGCTGGTGCGCGGCGGCGGTGAGCTGCCGATGCGGGCGCACTTCCCAGGGCCAGGACAGCTTGCCGCCGAACGGCTTCAGCCAGCCGACCACGTTCGGTGCGAAGCCGCCGGTGACGATCAGGCCGACGCCGCCCTCGGCGCGCTCGGCGAAGTAGGCCGCCAGCCGCGGGAAGTCGCGCGCGCGATCCTCCAGGCCGGTGTGCATCGAACCCATCAGTACGCGGTTGCGCAGCTGGGTGAAGCCCAGGTCCAGCGGGGTGAACAGGTGGGGATAGGCGCTTTCGTTGGCTGGCGACATTGTCGATACGCTTGCGTACGGAAGCGCGCAGCGTGCCGCGAAACGGCGGCCGGGGCAAGGGTTGCTTCGCTGGGTCGTGCCGGCCGCTGGCCGGGAACGCTCGGCACATGCGTGCTGTCGCTCCCGCAATTCGCTGCGCGAACCGCGGGCCCCACTTACCGGCCTCCACGCCCCCGCGCCTGCGGCGCTGCCCCCGAACTCCGGGGGCGGTAGTGCCGGCCGCTGGCCGGGTACGCTCGGCACATGCGTGCTGTCGCTCCCGCAATTCGCTGCGCGAACCGCGGGCCCCACTTATCGGCCTCCACGCCCCCGCGCCTGCGGCGCTGCCCCCGAACTCCGGGGGCGGTAGTGCCGGCCGCTGGCCGGCATCCCGATCAGCTCAGGGCGATTGCGGTTGCCGGCCAGCGGTCGGCACGACCGGGGCGGGCCGGCCGATGCCGAACCAGCCCAGCGTTACTCCGCACAGCGGACCGATCAGCAGGGCGAAGGCCAGGGTGCCGAGGCCGACGTTGCCGCCCAGCCACCAGCCCAGCAGCAGCACGCTGCCCTCGATCAGGCTGCGCACCTTCCAGATCGGCCAGCCGGTGCGGGCGTGCAGGCCGGTCATCAGGCCATCGCGCGGGCCCGGGCCGAGCTTGGCGCCGATGTACAGGCCGGTGGCCAGGGCGACCAGCAGCATGCCGGCGCAGAACATCGCCAGCTGCCAGCCGAGGCCGACGGCAGGCGGCAGCAGCCACAGCCCGAACTGCGCGGACGGGCCGATCAGCAGCACGTTGAGCACGGTGCCGACGCCCGGCTTCTGCCGCAGTGGCCACCACAGCAGCAGCACCAGAGCACCGATCACGTTGGTGGCGAGGCCAAACGAAAGTGGGGTCTGTGCGGCGATACCCTGTGACAGCACGTCCCATGGCGCGACTCCGATCGCGGCACGGATCATCAATGAGGCGCCGAAGCCGTACAGGAACAGGCCGACAATCAGTTGCAGCAGGCGCAGGGGCAGGGCGGTGGGCATGACGGGGCTCGGGGAGGGAGGATCTGTTCCCACCGTAAGCTCGATTTAGTCGCTTCCATAGATACAGATGGCGGCCAATCCGACCGCACAGGTGGATGCGCCGCGCCGGCGTCAGTCGTCCCAGCCTGCCAGCGCCAGCTTGCCCACCGTGCGGCCGCTGGCCAGGCGTTGATGCGCGCTGTCCAGGTTGGCTGCATTTATCCTGCCCAGCGTTTCGCTGAGGGTGCCGCGCAGCTGGCCGGCGTCGATCATGCTGGCCGCGCGGCTGAGAATCCGGTGCTGTTCGATGCGGTCGGCAGTGCCGAAGCGCGAGCGCGCGAACATGAATTCCCAGTGGATGCCGATGCACTTGGCCTTGTAGGGATCGCCGATGCGCAGCGCACCGCGCGGTTCGACGATCAGGCCGACATGGCCCTGCGGTGCCAGCAGCTGGCCCAGCTCATCCCAGTAGTGGTCGGTGTCGGCCAGGTTGAGCGCGACCTGTACCGCATCGATGCCCAGCGCCTGCAACTGCGGGAGCAGCGCATGCCGATGGTCGATCACATGCTGGGCTCCCATCTGCCGGCACCAGTCAACCGAGGTTTCGCGGGACGCTGTGGCGATCACCTCGAAGCCTGCGTGGCGGGCCAGCTGGATCGCCATCGAGCCGACGCCGCCTGCGCCGCCGATTACCAGCAGGTGCTGGCCGGCATGACGGCGGTCATCCAACTGCAATGGCATGCGCTGGAACAGCAACTCCCAGGCGGTGAGCGTGGTCAGTGGCAGGGCCGCGGCTTCGGCGAAATCCAGCGTGGTCGGTTTGCGTGCGACCAGGCGTTCATCCACCCACTGGTACTGGGCGTTGCAGCCCGGGCGAGTGACATCGCCTGCGTAGTAGACCTCGTCACCGGAGGCGAACAGGCTGGCCTCGTCACCGATCGCCTCGACCACGCCAGCGGCATCCCAGCCCAGTACACGGGGCGTTGCGAGCGTGGCCGGATCGGTGGCGGCACGCTGCTTGCCGTCGACAGGGTTGACCGAGACCGCTTCGACCCGGACCAGCAGATCGCGGCCACTCGGAGGCAGCGGTGGTGGCAGGCGGACATCGCACAGGGAAGGGGCGGATTCACGACTCAGGGCGACGGCTTTCATCTCGGCTCCGGCTGGGTTCGTGATCCCATCATAAGGTTCCTCACCTTTCCGCAAGTGCGCTGAAGGCTGTGGAGCATCGGGTTGCGCAGCATGTCGTTTTCGCCACTTAAACCCCGTCAAACCCTTGCAGCGCGCGGGTCTTGCGGATTTTCATCATCCTGTATAGGGTTTCAACGTCGGACCGGTGGAGGGTCGGGCGCGATATTTCACATGTTACGGGACTGTTAACATGACCTTCACCCGCCTGAGCATAATGTTCGCGGCGGTGGCGTGCTGAATCGGCTGTCGAACATCGACGCACTAGTGCTGGCCCATGCCTCTACCGGTTTCATACCCCCGAAATAGGAGCTGTACTCAATGAACAAGAAGATCCTTACTGCCGCGCTGCTGGGTGGTCTGGCTTTCGCCCAGGCTGCGTCGGCGCAGGAGTTCGATGACCGCTGGTACCTGACCGGTTCGGCCGGCTTCAACTTCCAGGACAACGACCGTCTGACCAATGACGCTCCGTTCGTGACCCTGGGCCTGGGTAAGTTCATCAGCCCGAACTGGTCGCTGGACGGTGAGCTGAACTATCAGAACCCGAACTTCGATTCGAACAAGGACCAGAACTGGTCGCAGTACGGCGTCTCGCTGGACATGCGTCGCCACTTCATCAAGGAAGGCCGTGGCTGGAACCCGTACATCCTGGGTGGCCTGGGCTACCAGAAGTCGGAAGAGACCTACCCGCTGAGCGCCGCTGGCCCGGGCAAGCGCAAGGACGGCAACCTCGCCGCCAAGGTCGGCGTCGGCCTGCAGACCACCTTCGAGAAGCGCGTTGCCGTGCGCGCCGAAGTGGCCTACCGCGCTGACTTCGACGACCAGAGCATCGCTGCACGCGACGAAAGCTGGTTCGGCGACGTGCTGGCTTCGGTCGGCGTCGTGATCCCGCTGGGCCCGGCTCCGGTCGCGGCTGCTCCGGCTCCGGCTCCGGTTGCCCCGAGCTGCGCCGACCTGGACGACGACGGTGACGGCGTCAACAACTGCGACGACAAGTGCCCGAACTCGCAGCCGGGTCAGACCATCGGTCCGGACGGTTGCCCGGTGCCGGTCTCCATCGACCTGAAGGGCGTCAACTTCGACTTCGACAAGTCGAACCTGCGTCCGGACGCCGTGGCGATCCTGAGCGAAGCCACCGAGATCCTGAAGCGTTACCCGGATCTGCGCGTTGAAGTTGCCGGTCACACCGACTCGAAGGGTACCGACGCTTACAACCAGAAGCTGTCGGAGCGTCGCGCCACCGCCGTGTACAACTACCTGACCAAGAACGGCGTTGACGCCGGTCGCCTGGTCGGCCCGATCGGCTACGGCGAGAGCCGTCCGATTGCTCCGAACACCAACCCGGATGGTTCGGACAACCCGGAAGGTCGCGCCAAGAACCGTCGTACCGAGCTGAACGTCCAGAACTAAGTTCTGACGCTCTGCCAGTAGGACACAGCAGGACCCGGCTTCGGCCGGGTCTTGTTGTTTCTGCGGCCCGGAATTCGGCGTTTCCAACGGTATGACGCGACCGTTCGTCGGTATTTTGTTCGTAAAACCAATGAGTTGCCGTATTCATTGAAAGTGGCGCTTGAAAGATGACGTGGCATTGCTAAACTCGCCGCGTCACTTCCTTCCGTGGATGTCCTCATGCTGCGCTCTGCATCGGCCGCCGTCCTGGCACTGGCCCTGGTTCCCGCCGCCCACGCTGCGGTCGATTGCTCGGTCAACACCAGCGCCGCGCCGCTGCCGTTGCCGGCCACGACCATCGCGCCGGTGGCCGATGAGCTGTACATCCGCGGCAACCAGCTGGGCATGCCCGCCGGCGTGCTGAGCGGCAACTACGATCCGTCGCAGTCGCTGGACCAGGTGCTGCAGCGACTGCGCATCGATGGCTGCCAGAACATCGCCAAGGCCATTCCGAGCGCGCCGGCGGTGAAGCCGAACGATCCGGCCGCCTACAAGCCGCAGACCGAGTTCGACAACACGCCGTGGCGCTTCGACATGAGCCAGAACGGCAAGCGCATGACCGCCGAAGAATTCGACGCCTGGATGAAGGCGCGCGGCGTGCGCGTGGTCAAGGCGCGTCCGGCTCCGGCTGCCACCCCGGCTGCGGCCGAAGCACCGGCTGAGACCAAGCCGGTCGACAAGAAGTAAACGCCGCGGGGAGCAGAGGCTTGCGCACGCGCCGCCCACCTGCCGCCCCCGCCGCCCGCTCCCGCGCACCGCGTGGGCGTGCGACGCCCGCTGCCACCGCCACCGGTGTCCGTCATGGCCTGGCGCGCGTGCTGTCCAAGGCCGGCGTGTGCTCGCGCAGCGAGGCCGCGCGCTGGATCGCCGAAGGCCGCGTTCGGGTGTCCGGGCGCATCGTCCGCGATCCGGAGTTTCCGATTGGCCAGCCGGCGCCGCCGATCGAGGTCGACGGCCAGCCGCTGGCAGCGCCACAACGCCTGTACCTGATGCTCAACAAGCCGCGCGGAGTGGTGACCACCGTGCAGGATGAGCGCGGTCGCGACACCGTGTATCGCTGCTTTGATGGTGCCGGCCTGCCGTGGATCGCACCGGTCGGGCGGTTGGACAAGGCCAGCGAAGGGCTGCTGCTGTTCAGCAATGATCCGCAGTGGGCCGCGCGCCTGACCGATCCGCAGACCGGGCCGATCAAGACCTACCACGTGCAGGTGGATGGCCTGCCCGATGACGCCACCCTGGCGGCACTGCAGGCCGGCGTGGAGGACGAGGGCGAGTTCCTCGTTGCCCAGGCCGTGCGCGTGCTGCGCAGTGGCGACAAGACCGCATGGCTGGAGGTGGTCCTCGACGAGGGCCGCAACCGTCATATCCGCCGCCTGTTGGCGGCCTTCGACCTGCAGGTGCTGCGCCTGGTCCGGGTCGCGATCGGTGGGCTGCTGCTCGGCGATCTCGGCAAGGGCCAGTGGCGGGTTCTGGAGGTCAGCGACCAGCAGCGGCTGGGGGCCGCTGCACCGGGCTGACCATCGCCCGCGGCCGGCGGTTGCCGGCCACCGTTCCAGGCGTAGGGGGCGCCTGGTTGTTGAATTTCCCGAACGGAGCCTGCCCATGTACCACCCGACCCTCAACCAAACCCTGCGCTGCGCAGGCCTGCTGCTGCCGATGGTGCTGCTGACCGCCTGTGGTGGCCACAAGAAGGTGGCCAAGGCGGAAACGCCGGCCGAGACCCCGGTGGTGGAAGTGAAGACCCCGGAGCTGGATGGCCGCGGCAGCTACCGCTTCCTGATGAGCGACGGCGACAGGAAGATGACCGCCGACGAGTTCGATGCCTGGATGAAGGCCAACGGCATCCGCGTTGCCAAGGGCAATGGCCAGGACGCCGCCGCCAAGCCGGTGGTGGTGGCCAGCAAGGATCAGCCCAAGGACAAGAAGAAAAAGAAGTGACGCCTATGGCTGCCGGCCACGGTCGGCACGCCCTCAAGCCCCGGTGGGTGCCGACCCTGGTCGGCACGCTCTGATTGGGGCGGAACCCTTTCCGCAGGAAAGGGATCCGCCCCCGGCCATGATCAGCCCTTGATCACGCCCAGCTCGACGCCGATGCGGGTGAAGGCATCGATCGCGCGGTCCAGGTGCTCGCGGCTGTGTGCCGCACTGATCTGGGTGCGGATGCGGGCCTGGCCCTTGGGCACCACCGGGAAGAAGAAGCCGATCGCATAGATGCCTTCTTCGAGCAGGCGCTCGGCGAACTTCTGCGCCAGCGGCGCGTCGTACAGCATCACCGGGCTGATCGGATGCACGCCCGGCTTCACGTCGAAACCGGCGGCGGTCATCTTCTCGCGGAAGTAGGCGGTGTTCTCGGCCAGCGTGCCGCGCAGGTCGTCAGCGGCGGCCAGCATCTCGAACGCCTTGATGCCGGCGGCGACCACGTGCGGTGGCAGCGAATTGGAGAACAGGTAGGGGCGCGAGCGCTGGCGCAGCAGTTCGATCACCTCGGCGCTGGCGCAGGTGAAGCCGCCCAGTGCGCCGCCCATGGCCTTGCCCAGGGTGCCGGTGATGATGTCGATCTTCTCCAGCACGCCCTTTACTTCGGCCGAGCCGCGGCCGGTGGCGCCGAGGAAGCCGGTGGCGTGGCATTCGTCGATGTGTACCAGCGCGTTGTACTTCTTCGCCAGCGCGGTGATCTCGTCCAGCGGCGCGATGAAGCCGTCCATCGAGAACACGCCATCGGTGGTGATCAGCTTGGTCTTGCAGCCGGCGGCATCGGCGGCCTGCAGCTGGGCTTCCAGGTCGGCCATGTCACAGTTGGCGTAACGGAAGCGCTTGGCCTTGCACAGGCGCACGCCGTCGATGATCGAAGCATGGTTCAGCGCGTCGGAGATGATCGCGTCGTTCTCGCCCAGCAGCGGTTCGAACAGGCCACCGTTGGCGTCGAAGCAGGCGGCATAGAGGATCGTGTCCTGCTTGCCGAAGAAGTCGGCGATCTGATTCTCCAGCTGCTTGTGCAGATCCTGGGTGCCACAGATGAAGCGCACCGAGGCCATGCCGAAGCCGTGGGTATCCAATGCGTCTTTGGCGGCCTGGATCAGGTCCGGATGGTCGGCCAGGCCCAGGTAGTTGTTGGCACAGAAGTTCAGCACCTTGCGGCCGTCGTCGAGGGTGATCTCGGCCGACTGCGGGCTGGTGATGATCCGCTCGGACTTGAACAGGCCCTGGGCGCGGATGGCGTCCAGTTCCTCGGCGTAGTGGCGGGTCAGGGCGGAGGAGGCGTCGGTCATGGCGTGGGCACGGCTCAGCACGGGGAAACCGCTGATTCTACCGGGCAACGATGGCCATCGACCGGGCCGGGCGGGGCACCGCCATGGCCGGCACATGTTGCATCGCAATAGCAAACGGGTTAAAAATTCGTGAACCACGCCTGTCTGGCGCCGGTTGCCCGCTCCCCCTTCCCGCCCCCGCCACCCTCGGAGACGCCCATGAAGCACGCCCGTGCCTGCCTCGCCATTGCCGCCGCCCTGACCCTCGCGCCGTTCGCCGCCAGCGCCCAGGACAACGAATCGCCTTACAGCTGGAATGTCACTGCGGTGTCGGACTACCTGTTCCGCGGCGTGTCGCAGACCGACGAAAAGCCGACCCTGCAGGCGGGCTTCACCTACACCTCGCCGGTCGGCCTGTACGCCGGTGTCTGGGGCTCGGGCGTGGACTTCGGACCGGGCGACCCGAACACCGAGATCGACTACCAGATCGGCTACGGCGTGGACGTCACCCCGCGCGTCAACTTCGACGTGCTGCTGAACCGCTACACCTACCTCGGCGCCAGCAGCCAGAACTACAACGAGCTGGTCACCACCACCACGCTGGACGAGACCTACAAGCTGATCGTGGCCTACACCAACGACCAGTGGAACAGCGGTACCGACGGCTGGTACTACGGCGTCGGCGGCCAGTGGGGCCTGCCGCAGGACTTCACGCTGAACGCCAATGTCGGCCGCAGCAGCTTCGAGAAGGGCCTGGCCAAGGACTACACCGACTGGAACGTCGGCGTCAGCCGCAAGTTCGGCCTGTTCGATGTCGGCCTGGGCTACTACGGCACCGACGGCAATGGACGCGACAACTCCGGCAAGCTCGCACACAGCCGCGTGCTGCTGACCGTGGCCATCGGCAAGTAACGCCGCAGGCGTTACGGCAGGTGCCAGGCTTGCCTGGCACGCTTTGCGAAAAAGGCGCCCATCGGGCGCCTTTTTCAATTCCGCAGTGTTCCTGATCCCGGCTGGGGGGAGCCCCCTTGTTGTTCAAGGGGGCGCGCCAACGGCGCGGGGATAAGGAAACATGCGCGGACTGATTCAACGTGCCGAAGGCACGATGGATCAGTTCCAGCTGAGCACGACCTTGCCGGCCTTGCCTTGTTCCATCAGGTCGAAGCCCTTCTGGAAGTCATCGATCGGCAGCTGGTGGGTCATCACCTTGCCGAGCGGGAAGCCGGACAGCACCAGCTGGGTCATCTTGTACCAGGTCTCGTACATCTTGCGGCCGTAGATGCCCTGCACGGTCAGGCCCTTGAAGATGATCTTGTCCCAGTCGCAGCCGGCGCCCTTGGGCATGATGCCGAGCATGGCGATCTTGCCGCCGTGGTACATGCAGTCGAGCATGTCGTTGAACGCACGCGGATTGCCGCTCATTTCCAGGCCCACGTCGAAGCCCTCCATGTGCAGCTCCTTCATCACGTCCTTCAGCGACTGGTTGGCGACGTTGACCACGCGCGTCGCGCCCATGTCGGCGGCCAGCTTCAGGCGGAAGTCATTGACGTCGGTCACCACCACGTTGCGTGCACCGATGTGCTTGCAGATGCCGGCGGCGATGATGCCGATCGGGCCTGCGCCGGTGATCAGCACGTCCTCGCCGATCACGTTGAATTCCAGTGCGCAGTGCGCGGCGTTGCCGTAAGGGTCGAAGAACGCGGCCAGTTCCGACGGGATCTGGTCGGGGATCGGCCACAGGTTGCTGGCCGGCATCACCATGTATTCGGCGAAGGCGCCGTTGACGTTGACGCCGATGCCGACGGTGTTCGGGCACAGGTGCGGACGGCCGCCACGGCAGTTGCGGCAGTGGCCGCAGACGATGTGGCCTTCGGCCGAGACGCGCTGGCCGATCTCATAGCCGGTCACCGCCGAGCCGAGCGCGGCGATGCGGCCGACGAACTCGTGGCCGATGGTCAGGCCCGGCTTGATGGTGCGCTGGCTCCACTCGTCCCACAGGTAGATGTGCAGGTCGGTACCGCAGATCGCGGTCTTCTCCAGCTTGATCAGGACCTCGTTCGGGCCCGGGGTCGGCACCGGAACCTCTTCCAGCCAGATGCCCTTGGCCGCTTCGCGCTTGACCAGGGCCTTCATCGTTTGCTGCGCCATCGGGGTGGAACTCGTCAGGGGGAAAGCGCGGATTATAGGGCGCCGCGCGGATTTCCCATGTTGCGCTGCGGGTGCAGTGGCGGAACGAAAGGCGTGCGCCGGGGGGCATTTCGAACATGGACGCTGTGCTCGGCGGGCATGGCCCGGCGGATGCGTGAGTGCCGACCAAGGTTGGCTGCTACCGGGGCGTCGGTGCGCCCGGGCCATGACTTCCGGGGTTCGGGGCGGGGCAGGGTGGCGGGCTACAATCAAGGGTTCCACTACCAGGGGTCGCTCCATGCGCTCGAACCTGCTTGCATTCTCCATCGTCGCCAGCCTTGGGCTGGTCCAGGTCGCCCATGCCGCTGAAGGCATGTGGGTACCGCAGCAGCTGCCGGAAATCGCCGGCCCGCTGCAGAAGGCCGGCCTGAAGCTGTCCCCGGAGCAGCTGTCCAACCTCACCGGCGACCCGATGGGCGCCGTGGTCGCGCTTGGCGGCTGCACCGCCAGCTTCGTTTCGCCGCAGGGCCTGGTGGTCACCAACCACCACTGTGCCTACGGCGCGATCCAGCTGAATTCGACCGCCGAGAAGAACCTGATCAAGGACGGCTTCAACGCCCCGAAGCACAGCGATGAGCTGAGTGCCGGCCCGAACGCCCGTGTCTACGTGCTCGACCAGATCACCGACGTCACCGCCCAGGCGAAGGCCGCCATTGCCGCTGCCGGCAACGATCCGCTGGCCCGCAGCCGCGCGCTGGACGCCTTCGACAAGGCCCAGGTCGCCGCCTGTGAAGCCGAGGAAGGCTTCCGCTGCCGCCTGTACACCTTCTCCGGCGGCAACACCTACCGCCTGTTCCGCAACATGGAAATCAAGGACGTGCGCCTGGTCTACGCACCCCCGGGCAGCGTCGGCAAGTACGGCGGCGACGTCGACAACTGGATGTGGCCGCGCCACACCGGCGACTTCTCGTTCTACCGCGCCTACGTCGGCAAGGACGGCAAGCCGGCGGCGTTCTCGGCCGACAACGTGCCGTACCAGCCCAAGCACTTCCTGAAGTTCACCGACCAGCCGCTGGGCGCCGGCGACTTCGTGATGGTGGCCGGCTATCCGGGCCGCACCAATCGCTACGCGCTGGCCGGTGAGTTCAACGAAACCGCCAGCTGGACCTACCCGACCATCGCCAGGCACTACAACGCGGTGCTGAAGATGATCGACGAGGCCGGCAAGGCCGACGCCGACGTCAAGGTGAAGTACGCCGCCACCGCGGCCAGCATGAACAACGTGGCCAAGAACTATGCCGGCCAGCTGGAAGGCTTCAAGCGCATCGACGCCGCTGGCCAGAAGCAGGCTGAAGAAGCCGCTGTGCTGGCCTGGCTGAAGAAGCAGGGCGCCGCCGGCAAGCCGGCCCTGGCCGCACACGCGCAGCTGATCAAGCACCTGGACGCCAGCAAGGCGACCCGCGAGCGTGACCTGTTCGTCGGCCAGTTCAACAACACCTCGGCGGTCAGCGCCGCCATCGGCCTGTACCGCCTGTCGATCGAGCGCACCAAGCCGGATGCCGAGCGTGAAGTCGGCTACCAGCAGCGCGACCTGCCGACCCTGGAAGGTGGCCTGAAGCAGATGGATCGCCGCTATGTGGCGAAGATGGACCAGCAGCTGCAGACCTACTGGCTGGACCAGTACGTCGCCCTGCCGGCCGCGCAGCGCAACAACGATGTGCTGAACACCTGGCTGGGCGGCAGCGATGCCAACGCAGTCAAGGCGCTGGTGGGCAAGCTGTCGGGCACCGAGCTGGGCAGCCTGGACGCGCGCCTGAAGTGGTTCAAGGCCGACCGCGCCGCGTTTGAAGCCAGCACCGATCCGGCCATCCAGTACGCGGTGGCGATCATGCCGTCGCTGCTGAAGCAGGAAGAGCAGAAGAAGATCCGCGAAGGCGAGTCGTTGACCGCGCGCCCGCTGTACCTGCAGGCACTGGCCGACTACAAGAAGAGCCAGGGCGAGTTCGTGTACCCGGATGCCAACCTGTCGCTGCGCATCACCTTCGGCAACGTGATGGGCTATGAGCCCAAGGACGGCGTGGCCTACACCCCGTTCACCACGCTGGAGGGCATCGTCGCCAAGGACACCGGCGTGGATCCGTTTGATGCGCCCAAGGCCCTGCTCGACGCGGTCAAGGCCAAGCGCTACGGCGGCCTGGAAGACAAGCGCGTCGGCTCGGTGCCGGTGAACTTCCTGTCCAACCTGGACATCACCGGCGGCAACTCCGGCTCGCCGGTGCTGGATGCGAATGGCAAGCTGGTCGGCCTGGCCTTCGACGGCAACTGGGAATCGGTCAGCTCCAACTGGGTGTTCGATCCGGTGATGACCCGCATGATCGCGGTCGACAGCCGCTACATGCAGTGGATCATGCAGGAAGTGGCGCCGGCACCGGAGCTGCTGAAGGAACTGAACCTGGCGAAGTAAGCCGGTTGCGGTAGTGCCGGCCGCTGGCCGGCAAATCCCAAAGCCCCGCGACCCACGTCGCGGGGTTTTTTCATGCCCGGCCCGGCCCGGTGCGCCGAACGGGTATCATCCGTGTTCCGCGTACTTCACAGGATGTGAACGAAACGCGGAACCTCCTCCCCCCAGGACCCCTTGCACGCATGCGCATCCTGCTTGCCCGCCACGGCGAAACGCCGTGGAACGCCGAAGGCCGCTACCAGGGCCAGATCGACATCCCGCTTTCGCCGATCGGTGAAGCCCAGGCCCAGGCACTGGGTGCCCGCCTGGCCTCGGTGGACATTACCCGTGCCGTCGCCTCGCCGCTGTCGCGCGCGCAGCGCACCGCGCAGCTGGCGCTTGGCGCTGCCCGCGCCGACATGCTGCTGACCGAGCCGGAGCTGCAGGAAATCGCCCACGGCGAATGGGAAGGGCTGCTGGCCAGCGAGATCCACGAGAAGGACCCGTCGCGCCTGCAGGCCTGGCGCGAGGAGCCGGACACCGTGCTGATGCCCGGCGGCGAATCGCTGCGGCTGGTGCTGGAACGCAGCTGGCGTGGCCTGGCCCGTGCCACCGAAGGTCTCGGTGAGCACGACACCCTGCTGGTGGTCGCCCATGACGCAGTCAACCGGGTGATCCTGTGCAAGGTGCTGGGCCTGCCGATCTCCCGCCTGTGGACCTTCCGCCAGGCCCCGACCACGCTCAACCTGCTCGAAGGCGCCGATCTGGACAGCCTGGAAGTGGTGCGCCTGAACGACTGCGCCCATCACACGCCGTTCTTCGGCGAAGCCAAGCACCGCGCCCTCTGATCCGCCCTTTCGCATCAACTGCTTCTGCTGGAACTGCTGCCGTGACGAACACCCCGACCACCCTGGCCGACTGGCTGGACTACATTGAACGCCAGCACCCGGCGACCATCGACATGGGCCTGGAGCGCGTGCGCGCCGTGGCCACGGCGATGGGACTGGATGCGCCGGCCAAGCGCACCATCGTGGTCGGTGGCACCAATGGCAAGGGTTCCACCGTGGCCTTCATCGAAGCCATCGCGCGTGCCGCCGGCTGGAAGGTCGGCGCGTACACCTCGCCGCACCTGCTGCGCTACAACGAGCGCGTGCGCATCGACGGCCAGGACGTGGACGATGCGGCGCTGGTCGCCGCGTTCAACGCCATTGAAGCGGCGCGCGGCGACATCACGCTGACCTATTTCGAGTACGGCACGCTGGCCGCACTGCGGCTGTTCGCCGATGCCGGACTGGATCTGGCGGTGCTGGAAGTGGGCCTGGGTGGCCGTCTCGATGCGGTCAACATCGTCGATGCCGATGTCGCGGTGATCACCACCGTCGACATCGACCATGCCGAGTGGCTGGGCGAGGATCGCGAAGCGATCGGCACCGAGAAGGCCGGCATCATCCGCGGTTGGAAGCCGGTGATCCTGGGCGAGACCGACCCGCCGTCGAGCGTGCTCGCACGTGCCTATCTGGTCGGTGCCAATGCAATCCGCGGCGGCAGCGACTACTTCTACGAGCCGATCGATGCCCAGCGCTGGCGCTGGCGTGATGTCGGCATGCGCATGGAACTGCCGACCCCGGCCCTGGCCGGCCCGATCCAGCTTGCCAATGCCGGTGCCGCCATCGCCGCGCTGCGCGCGCTGGACAAGCCGGTGCCACGTGCCGCCTGGGCCGCCGGTATCGCCGCGGCGCGCATCGCGGGCCGGATGCAGGCGTTCGAGCGTGATGGCGTGCAGATCCGGGTCGATGTCGGCCACAACCCGCAGGCCGCGGGCCAGCTGGCGCGCGCATTGAAGGCCGAAGTGGTGCCCGGGCGCACCCTGGCGGTATACGCCGCGCTGCAGGACAAGGACGCAGTGGGCGTGGTGCAGGCCCTGCAGGACGTGGTGGGCGAGTGGACCCTGGCCGGGCTCGATGGCCCGCGTGGGCAGGATGCTACCCAGCTGCAGGCACGCCTGGCCGGTACCGTGGCCGCCTCGGCAGCACTGGCCGGCAGCGTCGAGCAGGCGCTGGCACAGGTGCTGGCGCAGGCCGGGCGCGGCGACCGCGTGCTGGTGTTCGGCTCGTTCCATACCGCTGCGGCCGCCCTGCACTGGTTGAGCGGCGAAGCCTGATCTGCGTTCAGCCAACGCCGACGCCGTCCGGTCCGGCACCCGTATAATCGATGGCAACCTCCGGACAGTTGCCTGCCTCACGTGGATACGCCCCTGAAACAGCGTCTGATTGGTGCCATCGTGCTGGTGGCGCTGGCCGTGATTTTCCTGCCGATGCTGGTCAAGGGGCCGGCACCTGACAGTGGTGTCGCCAATGTGCCGATCGCCGCACCCAATGCGCCGGCCGATGGCCAGTTCGAAACCCGCGAGCTGCCGCTGGTCGCGCCGGCAGGCGGCGCCACCGGGCTGCAGACCGGCCAGGCCAGGCCGGTGCAGGAGGCTGCAACGCCTGCCTCACCGCCGACCGTGGACACCTCGCCGGCGGTTGCCGCCGGCAACTATGCGGTCACCTTCGGCGCTTACGGCAGCAAGGCCGACGCCGATGCGGTGATTGCCTACCTGAAGCGCTCGCAGCTGCCGGGCTTCGCCGAGACGGCCACCATCAACGGCCGCCAGGCGTGGCGCGTGCGCGTCGGGCCGTATGCGGACCGTGCCCAGGCCGAGGCCGCGCGCCTGCAGGCGGTGAAGATCCGCGCCGACGTGAAGGCCGAAGTCATTGCCCTGGATGCGCCTGCGGCCAACAGTGCCGCCGTTGCCGCGACTACGGCCCCGGCTGCATCCAGCGCCAGCACACCGGCTGCAGCCACTGCACCGTCGGCCAGTAGCAATCCGGTGCGCAGCGAAAGCCTGCCGCCGAGCACGCCGACGGCCACCACCACTCCGGCAACCAGGCCGGAACCGCCGAAGCCGGCGCCGAAGCCCGAGGCGGCGAAGCCGGAAGCCAAACCCGAGCCGAAGCCCGATGCGACGGCCAGCAAGCCGGCGACGGCCCCGGCGACGCCGGCGGCACCGGCCGCCAGCGGCGTCGGCTTTGCCGTGCAGCTGGGCGCGTTCGGCCAGGCCAACGATGCCAACGCGCTGCGTGACAAGGTCCGCGCCGCCGGCTTCAGTGCCTTCGTCGAGCAGGTGCGCACCGAAAAGGGCACCCTGCACCGCGTCCGCGTCGGGCCGGTGGCCAACCGCGCCGATGCGGAGCAGCTCAAGGCCCAGGTCGCCGCCAAGGTCGGCGTGGCCGGCATGGTCCGACCGCACCCGTGACCGCGCGCGTCGCCCGCTGCAGCCACCGGCAGGAGCGGGCGGCGTGATCGATATCGTGCTGGGCGTGCTGATCGGCGCCTCCGTACTGTTCGGTTTCATCCGCGGCTTTGTCGGCACGGTGGTCGCGCTGGTGTCATGGTTGCTGGCCGGCTGGATGGCCTTCACCTTCGGCAATCAAGCCTCGCACTGGTGGGCGGCCCCCCAGGCACCGGGTACCGGCCACTATCTGGCCGGATACCTGGGCGTGTTCGTTGTGACCGTGGTGGTGGTGGGGCTGATCGGCCTGCTGCTGAAGGCCGCCATCAAGCTGACCCTGCTCGGCGGCGTCGACCGCCTGCTCGGCGGTACCCTGGGCCTGGTCCGCGGGCTGTTCCTGTCCAGTGTCCTGTTGCTGTTGGCCGGTTTCACGGCGCTGCCGGGCGAACCGGCCTGGCAGCAGTCGCAGCTGCGGCCCGTGCTGCAGCCGGCCGTGGCCTGGATGCAGGCCCAGCTGCCGCAACTGGACGAACTGTTGCCGCAGGCCCTGCCACTGGACGGCCTGTTGCCTGTGCAGCTGCCCTTGCCCCTGGCCGAGAATGCCCCATCTACACCGCAGGTGTTGGGCAAGCCGACGGCGACAGGCGATAATGGTGTCCTCAACGCGGTAGTGGCGGGTGGCGGATGGCCGCAGCCCGTGGACGTGGAGCGGGAGCCCCGGCCGGCCCCCACACTGCCCAGCAACATCGAGCCGGCGCCTGCGCGTCCGGCGCGGCCCGCGCCTGCTGCGGGCGCCCCCCCAGGCCAGGTACGGCCACCTTCCCTGTAACTGGGCACAGCCCAGCGGAGACCTCGCACCATGTGTGGCATCGTCGGAATCGTCGGCAACCAGAACGTCGCCGGGCAGTTGTATGACGGCTTGACCGTCCTCCAGCACCGTGGCCAGGACGCGGCGGGTATCGCCACCGCCAGCGGCAGCCGCCTGCGCGTGCAGAAGGCCACCGGCCTGGTCCGCGATGTATTCGATGCGCGCACCATGTCGACCCTGGAAGGCAGTGTCGGCATCGCCCATGTGCGTTATCCCACCGCTGGTTCGGAAGGCATGGACGAGGCACAGCCGTTCTACGTCAATTCGCCCTACGGCATTGCGCTGGCCCACAACGGCAACCTGATCAATACCGAGGCGCTGCGCCAGCAGGTGTTCGAGCAGGACCGCCGCAACGTCAACACCGATTCGGACAGCGAAGTGCTGCTGAACGTGTTTGCGTTCGAATTGGACGCACAGCGCCAGCTCAGCCCGGAAGCCGCGATCCGCGCGGTCGCCGGCGTGCACCGCCGCTGCAAGGGCGGCTACGCGGTGGTCAGCGTGGTGCTCGGCCTGGGCCTGGTCGCCTTCCGTGACCCGCATGGCATCCGCCCGCTGGTGCTGGGCAAGCGCAGCCACGCCGAGGGCGATGAGTACATCGTCGCCTCCGAGTCGGCGGCGCTGGACGTGCTGGGCTTCCAGCGCGTGCGTGACGTGCAGCCGGGCGAAGCGCTGGTGATCACCGCGCGCGGCGAGCTGTTCTCGGAGATCTGTGCCGAGCCGGCCGAGCACACCCCGTGCATCTTCGAATACGTGTATTTCGCGCGTCCGGATTCGATGATCGACAACGTCTCGGTGCACAAGGCGCGCATGCGCATGGGCATCAAGCTGGGCGAGAAGATCCTGCGCCTGCGCCCGGACCACGACATCGACACCATCATCCCGATCCCGGATACCTCGCGCGATGCGGCGCTGGAGATCTCCAACGTGCTCGGGGTGAAGTACCGCGAAGGCTTCATCAAGAACCGCTACATCGGCCGTACCTTCATCATGCCGGGGCAGGGCGAGCGGGTGAAGTCGGTGCGTCGCAAACTCAACCCGATCCACCTGGAGTTCCGCAACCGCGTAGTGCTGCTGGTGGACGACTCGATCGTGCGCGGCACCACCAGCCAGCAGATCGTGCAGATGGCCCGCGATGCGGGTGCACGCAAGGTCTACCTGGCCAGCGCGGCGCCGCCGGTGCGCTTCCCGAACATCTACGGCATCGACATGCCGGCCGCCGAAGAACTGGTGGCGCACAACCGCACGGTGGAAGAAATCGAAGCCCACCTGGGCTGCGACTGGCTGATCTACCAGGATCTGGAAGACATGGAAGCGGCGGTGAGCGAAGGCAACCCGGCACTGCGCAACTTCGATTCGTCCTGCTTCAACGGCCATTACCCGACCGGCATCGAACCGGGCTATTTCGAGCGCATCCAGCAGCTGCGTTCGGACGACGCCAAGCACAAGCGCCGCGCCTGAGGCCCAGGCGTGATGGACGTGCCCGAGGTTGGAGGCGACCTGCTGCGCGCCGCGCAGCGGTGCCTGGCCGAAGCCGATCCGCTGCGCAAGGTCGCGCTGACCCAGGCCTGCGCCGCCGCGTTCCGTGCCGGCCGCCTGAAGGTGGCCGCTGATGCACCGCCGCCGGAGCCGATCCGCATGCCGGGCCGGCCAGCGCAGCTGCGGCTGGTGCATCCGCGTGAAGTGCCGCGGCGCGGACTGGGCGGCGTGGAGGGGCGTGCCGCCTTCATCCACGCCATTGCCCACATCGAACTCAACGCGATCGACCTGGCCTGGGATGCGGTGTACCGCTTCCGCGGCCTGCCGCCGGCGTTCCACGCCGACTGGGTCAGCTGTGCCGACGACGAATCGCGGCACTTCATGCTGCTGCGCGAGCGCCTGCAGGTGCACGGTCACGATTACGCTGATTTCCCTGCGCACAACGGCCTGTGGGAAATGTGCGAGAAGACCGCGCATGACGGCCTGGCACGCATGGCGCTGGTGCCGCGCGTGCTGGAAGCGCGTGGCCTGGACGTGACCCCGGGCATGATCGAGAAGCTGCGTAATGTCGGCGATGGCGATACCGCCGATGTGCTGGAAGTGATCCTGCGCGAGGAAGTCGCGCATGTCGCGGCCGGATCGCGCTGGTACCGCTGGTACTGCGACCGCGACGGTGTCGAGCCGCGCGCGCGTTTCAAGGAGCTGCTGCTGGAGTACGCCGGCGGCTACCTGCATGGGCCGTTCAACATCGAAGCGCGCCTGCTGGCCGGCTTCGATGCCGACGAGCTCGCCAACCTGGTCGAGCAGGCCGGCTGAGAAAAAGGGGACGGAGGTAATTAAGTCGCTTATGGCACAAACGACTTAATTCCCTCCGTCCCCTTTTTCATGCGTTCGGCAGCACCACGCGCTTGCCATCCACGGTCGGCCGGTTGATGTAGAACAGGCCGGGCCCCGGTCGATACGGCAGCTCGCTGACGCCTGCGTCGGCGGCGTAGGTCAGTGCGGTATCGCCCAGGGCATCGAAATTCCAGTGTGCCGACTGCATCAGGTAGCGACGGCGCAGCAGCGCTTCCTGGGTCTGGGTCAGTGCCTGCCCGGCGACCAGGCGACGGGCGATCGGCTGTAGGGCGGATGGAAGTTCCCAGCCCTGGACCCCGGCGGCCTGCGCACGCCATTGCACGCCAGCATCGATCGCATGCTGCTGCATCACCTGCAGGGCGATCAGCTGGTAGCGCCAGTCGATGCGCCTGCGCAGCACGACCGCGGCGGTGACGTACAACACGGGTGACAACAGCACGCTGCGGCTGCCGGCCCGGCGCTGCTGCTGCCATTGGTGCCAGACATCCACCCAGATTTCCTTGTCGCCGACGCCCAGCTGCTGCCGCCAGCGCTCCGCATCGGCCTGCGTTTCAGCGTAGGCGGTGGTGGCCTGCAGCATCGCCAGCGGCGGTATCTGGTAGTCAGCAACGGCGGGGCGACGCAGCTGCTGCCGCCGTGGTCGGCTGAGCAGCTTGGGGCCTTCCTCGAGCTGGTTGTAACCGCCCCCGATGTTGGCATGCACCCCGGGCAGGGCGATCTCGGTGAACGGCGGTGCCACGCTGGTCAGCGGGTAGTGCTGGCGATGTTCGTCGCGCGCGGTGAGCTGCACGACGTGCGCGGCGATGTCACTGCGCAGAGCGAGGTGTGGCTGTTCATCGGCGCGGCCGCCACTGACCGCAACCACGGTGTCGAACAGGCCGATGAAGCGCACGACCGGCACCGCGGGGGCGAAGTCGGCGGCACAGGCCAGGCCCGCCCCCTGCAGCAGCTGGCGCCAGCGTGAACCGTCCCAGCCCTGCAGCTGGTTGGCGATATCACGCGCCGCGGCAGCGCCCCGCGAAAAGCCGAACAGATCCAGCTGCACGCGGCGCAGCGGCTGTCGCCAGCGCGCGGCCAGCCCGGCAAGCGCAGCCGGCAGCAGCACCTGCAGCGCGCGCTGCACCTTCGCACGCACGCCGCTGGCACCGATACCGAAGGCCAGTCCGATCAGATCGTCGTCGGCATCATCGCGGGTGCCGACCCCTTCCACATAGATCGACAGCGAGGGCGTGGCCACGGCATCGCGGCGGCTGTCCGGATACAGCTGCTGCAGCCGGGCGATGTTGGTCTCACCGTTGTCGTAGCTGCTGGTCAGCCGGCTCTGGTAGGTCGAGTCATCATCCGCGCGCAGCTGCACCGGGCGTGGATGCGGCTGCTGCGGGCGACCGCGGGCCAGGTTGTGGGCGTTGTTGCGGGTGCCATCGAAGAACAGGCCGATCCGCAGCAAGCCGACATCTTCGTCCGTGTCCTGCGATCGTGCCATGTGCATTCCTCGTCGTGGCCGCGTCAAAGTAGCGCGAAAAATGTGTATTTGCGATGTGTAGTGACGCTTTTGACCTGACTGAACGCAGATGCGGTTGATCACAATTCCTGATTTTCATTCGCATCAACTATTGAATTCACACGACCCGCGCAGGCCATATGGCCAAACCCGGCAAACCCGGGCGTGCTGCATCAACGCTGTTCACATCATTCAAGGAGCGACGCAATGTTGTCCAGATCGATTGGCAAAGCGGCAGGTGGCCTGGTGTTGGGTTTGTCGGTGGCAGCGGCCGCGCATGCGGCACCGTTGTTCGAGCCGGTGACGGTCATCAGCCGGGCATCGGCAAACAGTGAGCCCGCGCTGGGCAAGCTGCTGGCCACCCCGTCTACTGCGACGGTGCAGGAAGTCCGGGTCGACGCAGCGGCCACTGCGCAGCCACAACTGGAGTTCGAGCTGCTTGGCCAGCGCGTGCAGGCAGTGCGCAGCAAACTCGAGGCGCTGCCCGAGGGTGGCAGCATCTGGTACGGCCAGTTCCGCTCGCCTTCGGACAAGCTGACCGCGGCAACCTCCAACGGACAGGACGATCCCGGCAACTCGCTGATCCTGGTGCGCTCGGGCAACACCATCACCGGTTCCATCCGCAAGGACGGCAAGCTGTACCGGCTGCGCCCGCTGGGCAACCGCCATGTGCTGGTGGAGGTGGATGAGTCGCGGATGCCGGCCGACCATCCGGCCGATTACAACCAGCTGCCGAAGATCCCGATGGGCGACAACGATCGCATCGGCATCGCACAGGCCTCGTCCGGCACCCCCGCGACCATCCGTGTGCTGGTGGTGGCGACCAATGCCGCGGTGGCGGCCTACGGCGGCAACATGCAGTCGCTGGTGCAGCTGGCGGTGGCCGAGTCCAACCAGGGCTACGTCAACAGCAACGTCGGCATCACCATGCAGCTGGCCGGTTACGAGACCACCAGCTACACCGAGTCGGGCAGCTTCGATACCGACCTGGCGCGCTTCCGTGGCACCAGCGATGGCCACATGGACAGCATCCATACCAGTCGCAACACCACCGCCGCCGATGTGGGCGTGCTGCTGATCAACAACACCGCCTACTGCGGCCTGGCCTCGGGTATCGGCTCGACGGCATCGACCGCGTTCGCGGCGGTGTACTGGGATTGCGCGACCGGCTACTACTCGTTCGCACACGAGATCGGTCACCTGCAGAGCGCGCGGCATGACATCGCCACCGATTCGAGCACCTCGCCCTATGCCTATGGCCATGGCTATCGCTATGAGCCGTCGACGGGCACTGGCTGGCGCACGATCATGGCCTACAACTGCACCCGCAGCTGCCCGCGCCTGAACTACTGGTCCAACCCCAACATCAGTTACAACGGTATCCCGATGGGCAATGCCAGCACCGCCGACAACCAGCGCGTGCTAGTCAACACCAAGGCCACCATCGCGGCCTTCCGCTGAGTCCAGGCGCCGACCAAGGTCGGCGTCTACCCGGGCGCGTTTACCTGCTCCGGTAGATGCCAACCTTGGTTGGCAACCTGCGATCGATCATTCGCGGGCCAGCGTATCCAGCGACCAGCCGCTGGCATCCACGCGCAGCACCGAACCCTGTTCGTACCAGTCACCCAGAACGATGCGGGTACAGCCGCGTCCACCGGCCTGCAGCGAGTGGATTGCCGGGCGGTGGGTATGGCCATGGATCATGGTGTCCACCCCGTGGCGGACGAAGGTGGCCTCGACTTCGGCAGGGGCCACGTCGGTCACCGACTCGAACTGCGCACGGTCTTCCTGCTTCATCTCGGACTGGCGCGCCTGGCTGGCGTCGCGGGCCTTCTGTGCGAAAGCGATGCGTGCCGCCAGCGGCTGTGACAGGAACTGCGCCTGGAACGCCGGGTCGCGCGTCTGCGCACGGAACTGCTGGTAGGGGATGTCATCGGTGCACAGCAGGTCACCGTGCTGCAGCAGCACCGGGCGGCCGTACAGCTCGATCATGCACGGGTCGGGCAGGATGCGCAGGCCGGCACGGCGTGCGTAGTCCTCGCCGAGCAGGAAGTCGCGGTTGCCGCGGATGAAGTACACCGGCACGCCGCTGTCGGACAGCACCTTCAGCGCATTGGCCACCGCGTCGGCGGCAGGCGAGGGCGTGTCGTCGCCGATCCAGGCTTCGAACAGGTCGCCGAGGATGTACAGGGCATCAGCGCCGGGCGCCTGCTCGCGCAGGAAGCGCAGGAACAGGTCGGTGATTTCCGGACGGCTGGGGTCCAGATGCAGGTCGGAAATGAACAGCGTGGTCATGCCTGCATTCTAGGCCATCCACGATGACGGTAGCGCCGGGCCATGCCCGGCGGCCGTCACACCGGCAGCGGCAACCAGGCCAGGCTGGCCGAGGCCAGCAGCACCGCGATGCCGGTCGCGGCCAGCACGTCGCTGGGGTAATGCAGGCCGAGCACCACCCGCGACAGCGCAACGCCAGCGGTGAACGGCACCAGCAGCGGCGCCAGCCACGGGTAGTAAGCCAGCGCGACAATGGTGAACGACACCGCGTGCAGGGTGTGGCCGGAGGGGAAGCTGAACTCGTCCAGCGGTGCCACCCAGGCGCGGATGCGCAGGTCGGCCGCGTACGGGCGCGGGCGCCGGGTCCAGCGCTTGAGGCCCTTGTACAGCAGCAGTGCGGCCAGGCCGGTGGCTGCCATGTGCACCGAGGCGCGCAGGCCGTCGAAGCCATCCAGCAGCACCAGCGCGCCCATCAGCACGTACCAGAACACGCCATCGCCGAGCCGGCTGATGACCGAGAACAGGCGACGCACGCGGCGACGCCGGCAGTAGTGGTTGGCGCGCCTGCACAGGCGCGCTTCGCGGTCGGCCAGCAATTCAAGCCGCGTGGTGCGCATGGCCGCTCCTCCGCGAGTGGGCCAGCTCGGCCAGCAGGGCATCGAATTCGGCGACCACCTGCTGTGGATGCAGGCGCTTCATCGCGCGCGCGGCGTTGCTGCCCAGCAGGTGGCGTTGCGCATCATCGGCAGCCAGCCGCACGGCGGCCTCGACGAACTGCTCATCATTGTCCACTGCTGCGCCATTCTCGCCGTTGCGCAGGTACTCGCGCGCGGCGCCATAATCGAAGGCGACGGTGGCTACACCGCTGGCCATGCTTTCCAGAGTCACGTTGCCGAAGGTCTCGCTGCGGCTGGGGAACAGGAACAGGTCACCGCTGGCGAAATGCCGTGCAAGCGCTTCGCCGCGCTGGATGCCGCAGAAGATGAAGTCAGGATTCTCGTGCGCCAGCTTTTCGCGTGCAGGACCATCGCCCACCCACACGAAGCGCGCCTTGGGGCGGATCTGCTGCAGCTTGCGGAACGCTTTTACAGCCAGGCCAAGGTTCTTTTCCGCGGCGATGCGGCCAACGTAGATCGCCACCAGGCCGTTGCCGTCCACGCCCCATTCCTCGCGCAGCGCCGGGTCGCGCCTGCCCGGATCGAACTGCTGGCTGTCGACCGCGCGTGCCAGCAGGCGCACACGCTCGAAACCCTGTTCGCCAAGGAACTGCTGCAGCTCGCGGGTGGGCACCAGGGTGGCATCGGCCTGGTTGTGGAAGCGGCGCATCCAGCGCATCGCGGCAGCCTGCAGCCAGGCCACGCCGTAGTCGGGCAGGTACTCGTCGAAGCGGGTGTGGAAGCCACTGGCAACCGGGATGCCGAGACGGCGTGCGGTACGCAGTGCAGACCAGCCCAGGGGGCCTTCGGTGGCGACGTAGACGGCGTCTGGGCGCTGTTGCTGCCAATGGCGGCCCAGCCGGATCGGCGCCGGCAGGCCGAAGCGCAGGCCGGGGTAGCGGGGCAGCGCGGCGCCGGGAACCAGCAGCGTGCCCGGTGCCGAGTCCAGTGCTTCGCTGGCCTGGCGCGGTCGGACCAGGTCGACTTCATGGCCGGAATCACGCAGTCCCTGCTCCAGGCCCTGCACGGTGAGGGCAACGCCGTTCACTTCCGGCGGATAGGTCTCGGTGACGATGGCATAGCGCATGGCGGGCCTCCGGGTTTCCGGCATGCTCGGCTATGGCGATGTAGTGGACATGACGGCTTTGCGACCGCCAGATGACGCAGGTGCCGGCCACCGTGGGCAAGAAAAAACCACGGCCCCGAGGGGCCGTGGTTCCTGTTGCAGATGACAGCGCGATGGATCAGAAGCGCTGCTGGTACTTCATGTACATGAAGCGTCCGATGTCGTAGCCACCGTAGTAGGAGAACGACGAGTTCGGCTTGCTGTACATCACCGGGGCTTCCTTGCCGAACACATTGTTGGCGCCCACCGACACGGTGGCGTCCCACGGCAGGTTGTAGCGGAACTGCACGTCGTGGAAGGTCACTGCACCGCGCTCGTTGTAGGCGGTCGGCGCCTTCAGCCACGGCGCCAGGAAGGTCGGATCGGAGCACTCGTCCGGATACAGGCTGGCATTGGCGCAACGCTCCTTCACGCCGGAGTAGTAGCGCGCTGTCCAGCTGACGCCGAAGTCGCCCACATCCCAGCCCAGCACCAGGTTCGAGCGCACGCGGAACGCGAGGCTGGTGGCGGTGCCGATGGTGTTGGCAACGCCGTTGATTGGCGTGATCGCATCGCGGACATCGTTGGTGGAGCGATAGACGTTCTTGCTCACATAGGTACTGGTCCAGCCTGCGCTCAGCTTGCCGTAGCTGGTGTCGACGCGGTAGCTGACATCCAGGTCGTAACCTTCGGTCTCGGCGAAGCCGGCGTTGCGGTTGCCGAACTTCAGGCCGGTGACGATGCCGGTGGACGGGTCGCGGCTGAAGCGGCTGCAGCGTGCTTCGATGCCCTGCTCGTAGCAATCCTTCAGGATCTGGTTCGGGCTGTCACCGACGATGGTGTTGTCGATGCGGATCTTCCACCAGTCCAGCGCGACGTTGAAGTTGCTGATGAAGGTCGGGCTCCACACCACGCCCAGCGTCTTGCTGGTGGAGGTTTCCGGAACCAGCAGCGGATTGGAACCGGACACGAACGGCGTCGGGGTTGCATCCTGCGCCGTGGTCACCGGGACATTGCCCTGCTTCAGCTGGCGGAAGTTGGCGGCATCAGCGATGTCACGTGCACAGCGGGCGCGGACTTCGGCACTGCTCTTGGACGAGCCGAACTGCGTGTCGCACGGATCGCTGAACTGCGCGAAGGTTTCCGAACCGCCACCGTACAGGTCGTTGATGGTCGGGGCGCGGAAGCCTTCGGCCCAGGTACCGCGGACCAGCAGCTGGTCGATCGGCTTCCACTTGAAGCCGAACTTGCTGTTGAGGGTATTGCCGAAGGTGTTGTACTTGGAGAAGCGGGTGGCGGCATTGAAGCTCAGTTCGCGCGCGCCGGGCAGGTCGGCCAGCACCGGTACGTTGAGCTCCAGGTAGGCTTCCTTCACGTTGTAGCTGCCACCGGTCGGGCCGGCGGCCAGGTTGGTGGTGGCGCCGGTCTGGGCCAGGGCATCGGGGGTGTAGCGCCCGTCTTCCTTGCGGCTTTCCACGCCGAAGGCGAAGCCCAGGTCGCCGGCCGGCAGGGTCATGATGCTGCCGGACAGGTTGGCGAACGCGTTCTTGGTGGTGGTCCGGCCGGTGGTCCGCTCGGCCGGGAACAGCCACGCCATCAGTTCTTCATTGCCGGTCAGCCCGTTCGGATCGTTCCTGCCGTAGGGCACCAGCGGATTCCACGGCTTGCAGCCGTCGATCACCGCACCCGGGCGGCCGCACATCACCTTGCCGGTGGCCGGATCCAGGAACGACGGACCCACGGCGTCACGCACGCGCTTCTTGTGCAGGTTGCCGGTAGCGGTGGCGGTCAGCTCGTTGCGGTTGTACTGGTAGCCCACATCCCAGTCGAAGTAGCGCTGGCCGATCTCGAAGGTGCCATCCAGCGACACGACCGCACGGTAGGTCTTCAGTTCGCTGGTGCTTACACGCGGAATTTCCCAGGTACGGCGGTTCCACGCGATGTCGGTCGGCCGGGCATAGCCGTGCTGGTTGCCGAACGGGTTGAAGTAGCTGTCCTTGGACATCAGGCCGGTGGCGGTCGGGTCACCCGAGATCGACACCGAGCTGGACTGCAGGGGGTAGCCTGCGATCTGGCGCTCGGCCGAACGCTTGTTGTAGCCGAATTCGGTGCGCAGGTTGACCTGGTCGGTGATCTTGAAGCGGCCGTCGAAGTACACCGAATCACGCTTGAGCGGATACATCACGTGCATCTGCTCGTTGGCGTTGCTGACGTCGCCAGTGAACGGCGTCGCGTCGGTCAGATGGTAATTGGCCGGGTTGGTCGGGTCAGCGCCGCGGTTGAGCGAGTAGCCGCAACCCTGGCTGGTGTTGGTGCAGCCCGGGCCACCCTTCAGGCCGGTGAACTGGCCCCACTGGCTCAGCGTGGTCCAGTTGGAGGGATCGTTCGGGTGGCGGTCGCTCACGCCGTACTTGCTGAACCAGCGGTCCTTGGCCCAGACGCTCTTTTCCTCGGAGTGTTCCAGTGCCAGGGTCAGCGACACGCGGTCATTGCTCCAGCCGCCGACCACGTCGAAGCGGTCACGGGCGCCATCGCCTTCGCTGTACTGGCCGTGGTAGACGTTGGCGGTCACGCCGTTGACGTTGGAACGGGTGATGATGTTGATCACGCCGGCCATCGCGTCGGAACCGTAGATGGCCGAAGCGCCATCCTTCAGCACTTCGATGCGCTCCACTGCCGACACCGGCAGCGACGACACGTCCTGGTAGCCGGAGGTGCTGATGCCCAGGCGCTTGCCGTTGACCAGCACCAGGGTGCGCTGTGCGCCCAGGTTGCGCATGTCGATGTAGGTGCCGCCGGTGTTCTCGCCCGCGCTCAGCGCGTTGGCGCGGCTGATGGCCGGGCTGCCCATCGCGGTGACGTTCTGCAGGATGTCGGCCACCGAGCTGAAGCCCTGGCGCTCGATCTCGACGCGGGTCAGCGCCAGCACCGGCTGGGAGGTTTCCACATCGACCTGGCGGATGCGCGAACCGGTGATCTCGATGCGATCCAGATTGGTCGGCGAGGCGCCGCCAGCATCCTGGGCGAACGCCGGCACGACGGCCAGGGCGGTGGTCGTCACCAGGGCGTGGGCAATCGCCTTGCCCAACACGGTACGTGAAGTCATTACGTTCTCTCTCTCTCAAAGACGTACGGAGATGCCCAAGGAAGGCATCCAATGGCCCAGCCGAACTGCGCCGGTGCTCCGATACTAGTCTCGGTAGTTAAGAGGTTGTAAAGAGCTTATGTCGAAATATTTCCTCCCATGTCATCGACGTGATGGATATGTGAGGAAAAACGGGAACTTGCGACGGAACTGCCCGTCGCACCTGGGAAGGTGATGTTGCGGCGCAGCGCAAATTGGCGCGTGGGACGGGCGTCGTCCCGGCAGGATCAGGCCACGAACGGACGGAACTGGATGCCCAGCCCGGCGATGCCGTCGGTCTCGCCGATCAGGTCGGCGCGCAGCAACGGGCGGGCATCGATGAATGCCTGCGGCACGATCAGCGACAGCCGGTTGTCGTCGGCGGTCAGTTCCAGCGCTGGCAGCGGGGCGTCCTCGTGCGCGCGGTTGAGCAGCACCGCCAGGCGCAACAGGGCGGCCAGCCGACGTGCGGTCAGCAGCAGGCGCTCGGGCAGGGCATCGAAGGCGGTCTTGGTGATGCTGCGGCGGTGGCTGCGCACGAGCGCGGCCAGCATCTGCTGTTCCTGCCGCGAGAAACCAGCGATGTCCGAGTGTTCCAGCACGTAGCTGCCGTGCACGTGGTAGCCGCTGTGCGCGATCATCAGGCCCAGCTCGTGCAGGCGTGCAGCCCAACCCAGCATGCGGGCATCGTCGGCATCCAGTTTCCAGTGTTCCTGCACCTGCTCCAGCAGTGACAGTGCGGTCTCCTGCACGCGGTCGGCCTGCGTCATGTCGATGCCATAGCGCTGGCTGAGCGCGGCCACCGATTCGTCACGCAGGTCGTTCTCGCCGGCACGGCCGACGATGTCATACAGGATGCCTTCGCGCATCGCCGCCTTGCTGACCAGCAGCTTCTGCAGGCCCAGAGCCTGGAAGGCCGCTTCCAGCACCAGGATGCCGCCGGCGATGATCGGACGTCGGTCGCTGGACAGGCCCGGCAACTGGATGTCGTCGATCTTCTTGGCTTTCAGCAGTTCGTCGCGCAGCTGTGGCAGGGCTTCGGCGGTGATCGCGCCCTTGCTCAGCTTCATCGTCGCGCAGATCTCGCTGATCGCCTTGTGCGTGCCCGAAGAACCCAGTGCTTCCTGCCAGCCCAGCGCACGGTACTTGCTGGCGAAGGGCTGGAACTCGCGGCCGATCTCGGCCAGCGCGTCCTTCCAGCGCTTCTTGCTCAGCTTGCCGCCCGGGAAGAATCGGCGGGTGCTGGCGATGCAGCCGGCCTGCAGGCTTTCGCGCTCGAGGGTCTGCATGCCCATGCCGATGATGAATTCGGTGGAGCCGCCGCCGATGTCGATCACCAGCCGGCGCTGGCCGGGCTTGGGCGGTTGTGCATGGGCGACACCGAGGTAGATCAGGCGCGCTTCTTCGCGACCGCTGACCACTTCGATGGCGTGCCCCAAAGCGGTCTCGGCCGGGACCAGGAACGACTGCGGCGAGCGCAGCTGGCGCACGGTGTTGGTGGCCAGTGCGCGCACCCGGTGCGGTGGCACGTTGCGGATGCGCTGGCCGAAGCGGGCCAGGCACTCCAGCGCGCGTTGGCGGGCCGCCGCGGAGAGTCCGCCCTTGCCATCCAGCCCGTCGGCCATCCGCACCGTCTCGCGCAGGCGGTCGATCACCCGCAGCTGGCCGAGCGTGTAGCGCGCGATGACCATGTGGAAACTATTGGAGCCAAGGTCGATGGCGGCCAGCAGGTCGCCATCCTGCAATGCGGGCGGAGTCGTGGTGGTATGCGGCATGGACGAATGTTAGCCGAAGGAGCGGTGTGCTCGTCACCGCGCGGCCTTCACATTTTGGAAGAGGAGAGTGCGGCAGGGCTGCGCCCTGCACCTGCCGAATCAACGGCAACGGCAAAAGCGGGCTATCCGTGGGATGGCGGGGTGGGTCCGGCTGCGGGGGACGGCGCAAGTACGTCCATGTAGCCTCGGTCGCGCCATCCATGGCGCTCACGCCCCCGCAACCGGACCCACCCCGCCTTCGACAGATTTCTGCGATCTGCCGGGACGGCGTTCCGTGCGGCTGTTGGTGGGTGTCGACCTGGGTCGACACACCGGGTTACAGCCCCTGCATCAATGCCATCTGCGCAGAATGCGGGGCTTCGTCGTGGGCCGGGGCACGTTTGTGGTAGATGCCCTCGGCGTCCAGTTCCCAGGCATTGAGGTTGTCATCCAGGTAGTTCTGCAGGACCTCGCGGTACACCCGCTTGGCCAGTTCCGGATCGAGGATCGGGAAGCAGGTCTCGACCCGGCGCAGCAGGTTGCGCTCAAGCCAGTCGGCGCTGGCGCAGTACATTTCCGGCGCACCATCGTTGCCGAACCAGTAGACGCGGCTGTGCTCGAGGAATCGACCGACGATCGAGCGCACCCGGATGTTGTCCGAGATACCCGGCACGCCCGGGCGCAGGGTGCAGGCGCCACGGATGATCAGGTCGATCTGCACGCCGGCCTGCGAGGCGGCATACAGCGCGCGCACCACCTGCGGTTCGTTCAGTGCGTTCATCTTGGCGATGATCCGCGCCGGACGGCCCGTGGCGGCGATGCGGGTTTCGCGCTCGATGCGGCCGAGGATGCCGGTGTGCAGGGTGAAGGGCGACTGCAGCAGGCGCTTGAGCTTCATATTCGACGCCAGGCCGGACAGCTGCTGGAACAGCAGGTGCACATCGTTGCCGATGTCCGCATCGGCGGTGATCAGGCTGATGTCGGTGTAAGCACGGGCGGTGCCGCTGTGGTAGTTGCCGGTGCCCAGGTGCACATAGCGGCGCAGCTTGCGGCCCTCGCGGCGAACGATCAGCAGCATCTTGGCGTGGGTCTTGTAGCCGACCACGCCGTACACCACCTGCACGCCGGCTTCCTGCAGGCGATCGGCCAGGCCCAGGTTGGCCTCTTCGTCGAAGCGCGCACGCAGCTCGACCACCACGGTCACATCCTTGCCGTTGCGCGCGGCCTGGATCAATGCGTCGACGATCAGCGAATCCTTGCCGGTGCGGTACAGGGTCTGCTTGATCGCCAGCACGTTCGGATCAACCGCCGCCTGCCGGATCAGGTCCAGCACTGCGGTGAAGGCATCGAAGGGGTGATGCAGCAGCAGGTCATGTCGCGCAACGGTCTCGAAGATGCCATCGCTGTCGCGCAGCGTGCGCGGGGTCATCGGCGGGTACTTCAGGTCCGGCTGTGCGATCAGGTCGTACAGCTGGATGATGCGGTTGAGATTGACCGGGCCGTCGATGCGGTACACCGCGTTCTCGGTCAGGCCGAAATTCTGCAGCAGGGTGCGCACGATGTCGCGCGGCATGTCATGGGCGATCTCCAGGCGCACCGCCGGCCGGTAGCCGCGATCGACCAGCTCGTCACGCAGTGCCAGCGCCAGGTTCTCCACTTCTTCCTCGTCCACCACCAGCTCGGAATTGCGGGTGACGCGGAACTGGTAGGCGCCCAGGACTTCCATGCCCGGGAACAGTTCATCGACGAAGGTCGACAGCACCGAAGACAGGAACACGAAGTTCTGCGGGCCGCCAAGCTTTTCGGGCAGCTGGATGATGCGCGGCAGCGAGCGTGGCGCGCGCACGATGGCCAGGTGGCCGGCGCGGCCGAACGCATCGGTGCCCTTCAGCACCACCACGATGTTCAGCGATTTGTTGAGGATCTTCGGGAACGGATGCACCGGGTCCAGGCCCAGCGGCGACAGCACCGGCATGATCTCGTTGCGGAAGTACGCGCGCAGCCAGCGCTTCTGGCGGTGGTTCCAGGACTGGCGGCCGAGCACGCCGATGCCGGCCTCCGCCAGCGCCGGGCGCAGGGTCTCGTTCCAGCAGCGGTACTGCTGGTCCACCAGCTCGGCGGCGCGGTCATGGATGGCGGTGAGGATGGTCTGCGGGCTCATGCCGTCCGGCGCCGGTGGCAGGCCGAACTCCTGCGCGTGGCGCACGGCGGCGGCGCGGATCTCGAAGAATTCATCAAGGTTGGTGCAGGAGATGCACATGAAGCGCAGGCGCTCCAGCAGCGGTACCTGCGGGTCCATGGCCTGCGCCAGCACGCGGAAGTTGAAATCCAGCTGCGACAGTTCGCGGTTGATGTAGAGCGCCGGATCACGCAGCGGATCATTGTCCGGGCTCACGGGGAGGGGGAGGGATCCGAGGCTGCTCATGGCGTCATTCTTCGATGGAAGTCAGGGGGGCGGACTCGCGCGGGCGCACGTGGTCGGCATCGAAATGGCAGGAGAACACCGAGCCCTTGCCGACCTCGCTTTCAATCTCCAGCCGCGCGTGGTGCAGGCCGAGGATGTGCTTGACGATGGACAGGCCCAGGCCGGTTCCGCCGCTTTCGCGGGAACGGCTGCTGGAGACGCGGTAGAAACGTTCGGTCAGGCGCGGCAGATGCGTGGCCGGGATGCCGTAGCCGGAATCACGCACGGCCAACACCGCGCCATCGCCTTCGCGGCGGAACTCGACGGCGATGCGGCCGCCGGCCGGGGTATAGCGCACCGCATTGGTGACCAGGTTGGAAAACGCGCTGTGCAGTTCCTTGGTCGAGCCCTGCAGGTCCACGCCAGCCAGGTCGTCGATGCTGATCTGGTGGCGGCCCTGGCTGTGTGCTTCGGCTTCGCGGCGCAGGGTGGCCAGCATCGGCTGCATGGCCACGGTCTCGTCCTCGCTGTGCTCCTGCGATTCCAGCCGCGACAGGGTCAGCAGGTCTTCCACCAGCTGGGCCATGCGCTGGCTCTGCTTGCGCATTTCCTCCAGCATCGGCCCGGTGCCGGGGAAATCGTCCGGGTCCATCATGTCCAGGTAGCCGTGGACCACGGTGAGCGGTGTGCGCAGTTCGTGCGAAACGTTGGCCACGAAGTCACGGCGGACCTGTTCCAGGCGCAGCAGCTTGCTGACGTCGCGGGCGATCAGCAGCCAGTAGTCCGACGAATAGGGAATCAGGCGCAGGTTGAGGCGGATCGCCGGATCAACCGGCGAGGGCACGTCCAGGATCGGTTCGGCATTGCGGCCACCGGCCAGCCAGTGGGCAAGCGGCATCGGCTGCAGGCGTTCGACCAGCGCCTCGCCGAGGTCACCCGGATGGTGCAGGCCGAGCAGGGCGGTGGCCGCTTCGTTGAACCACTGCACGCGCTGGCTGTTGCGGTCCAGCACCACCACCGCATCGGGCAGTGCGGCGGCTGCCGCGCGGTAGCTGCGCAGCATGTCCAGCAGGCGGCGCTTGCGCACGCGCATTTCCACCTGGTTCCGGTACAGCAGGCGGTCCAGTTCGTTCCAGACGCCGGTGCCTTCGTCGGCGGTGTCCCAGCGCTGGCGCGCGGTCAGGCGGCGCAGCACGCTGCGCAGGCGCCAGTAATGCCAGGCCAGGGTAGCCAGCGCGCCCAGTGCGATGCACAGCCACAGATGGCCCGAGAACCACCCCACCAGTCCGGCGAACAGCAGTACCGCGGCGACGGTGGCCAGGGTCTTCAACCAGGCAGAGCGGATGTGGCGGGGCATTGCGATCTCGTCGTTGAGGTGCGGCGGTTCACTGGGGTGAACCGAGGGTTATAGCAGAGTTGCCGGCACCGGCACCCGCGGGTGCGCGGTGCCGGCACGACGAGGCTCAGGTTGCAGTAGAGAAGCGGTAGCCGGCGCCGCGCACGGTCTGCACCATGTTCTCGGCGTTGAACGGTTCCAGCGTCTTGCGCAGGCGGCGGATATGCACGTCGATGGTGCGCTCCTCCACGTACACGCTGCCACCCCAGACATGGTCCAGCAGCTGGGCGCGGGTGTAGACGCGCTCGGGGTGGGTCATGAAGAAGTGCAGCAGGCGGTATTCGGTCGGGCCGATCGGCACCGGCTGGTCGTTGGCGAACACGCGATGGGCGGCGCCATCGATGCGGATCGGGCCGACCGCCACGCTGCCGTCCTCGTCGTCCTCGCGCGCGCGGCGCATCACCGCACGGATGCGGGCCAGCAGTTCGCGCGCCGAGAACGGCTTGACCACGTAGTCGTCGACGCCGGCTTCAAGCCCGCCGACGCGATCGTTCTCTTCGCCGCGGGCGGTCAGCATGATGATCGGCACTTCGCGGGTCAGCGTTTCCTTGCGCCAGCGGCGGGCCAGGTCCAGGCCACTGGTACCGGGCAGCATCCAGTCCAGCAGGATCAGGTCGGGCACGCGGTCGGCGATCGCGGTCTGCGCCTCGCGGGCATCGCCGGCGTGGACAGGTTCGTAGTCGCCCTTGCGCAGGGCGAAGGCGACCATTTCACGGATCGCGGGCTCGTCATCGACGATCAGGATGCGTTTCTGCACGAGGACACCGTAGGGCTCGGTTACTGGAGTGGTGCCAGTAGACTACGGTTTGATGACATGTTTGTGACTACCTGGCCGGAACCGGCCTGGATTGCCATCGGTCGGTCATGCGGCGCTCAGCGGCGGTCGAGGTCGGGGTCCTGCACGCCCTGGCGGCGCAGTTCCAGCACGGTGGGGGTGATCGCTTCGATGCGCGCGTCCACCCGTGCCCGCCCGACATAATCCAGCGCCGGGTTGCGCTTGAGCGCCTGCAACTGGATCAGCGACTGCTCCGGACGACCGCTGAGGAAGGCGGCCTCGGCATAGGCCTCGCTGGCGCGCACGCTGTCACCGGCCAGTTCGCTGGCGCGGGCGTATCGCTGCTGGAAGACCGGATCGTTACCGCTTTGCGACAACAGCGGCCGCAGCATGGCCTGCGCGCGCTGGCCGGCCTCGCGGCTGCCCTGTTCGTTCAGGATCTCGGCATAGGTCAGGGCCACCGGGCGGCTGTTGGGGTGCTCGCGCAGCAGCTGTTCGAAGCGGCTGTTGGCCTGGGCGGCCTGGCCGGCGCGCGATTCGGCCTCGCCCAGCCCCAGCGCCAGCCACAGGTTGTCCGGGCGGGTCTGCAGCAGGGTGGCCAGGGTCTGCCGGGCCTGCCCGGCACCGGCGCGGCCGCCGCGCATGACGGCCAGGGCCTGGCCATAGCGCTGGGCGTCGTTCAGGCCATCCTTCTGGCGCTTGGCCATGTCGGCGTATTCGCGCTCCAGTTCGGCGGTGGAGTCGGCGCTGAGCACCCGCAGGCGCTCGCGTGCCCAGTCGAAGTCGCCGCTGGCACCGCGGCTGAGCTGGCCGATCGGGATGCGCAGCACGCTGCTGGGCAGCAGCGGATTGTTGCCGCGCAGCAGCGGTTCGGCCAGGCTGGGGTCGGCCGGGTCCACCCGCTCCCTGCGTTCGCCGCTGGGGGTGCTGGTGGTCAGCAGCACCGTGTCCTTCTTCATCTGCTCGGCACGGGCCTTGGCTTCGCTGATGCGGGTGATGTTGACCGGGTGGGTGCGCAGGAACTCCGGCACGCTGTAGCCGCCTTCGTTGCCGCGCATCGCCGCCGCCATCCGCTCGAAGAAGCCGGCCATGGCGTCCACGTCGTAGCCGCTGCGGGCCAGGGTGCGGATGCCAAGGCGGTCGGCCTCGGATTCGTTGGACCGGGTGTAGTTGATCTGCCGCTGCTGCATCAGGCCCATGCCCGAGCTGATCGCGGCCATGGTCGCGTTGCCGGAGGAGGTGCTGTTGCTGGCCTGCGCGGCCACCACCGCGGCCAGCATGCCCAGCAGGATCGGGATCTGGTCGCGCTGGGCGCGCTCGACCCCACGCAGTACGTGCTGCTGGGTGACGTGGGCGATTTCATGCGACAGCACTGCCGCTACCTCGTCCTCGCGCTCGGCGGTCAATACCAGGCCGGCGTTGACCCCGATGTAGCCGCCCAGCGTGGCGAAGGCGTTGATCTGGCGATCCTTCATCACGAAGAACGTGTACGGCTGCCGCGGCTGGTCGCTGTTGGAGCCAAGCCGGGTACCCATGGTCTGCAGCCAGTCGTTGACCAGCGGATCGTCGAGCAGATAACCGTAGTTGCGCAGCTCGCGCAGCATCATCGCGCCATACTCGGCCTGGCGCGCCGGGGTCAGCAGTTCGCCGGCCGAGGAGCCGATGTCGGGCAGCTTCTCCTGGGCCTGGGCCAGCGGCATGGCCAGGGCCAGGGTGATGGCGGTAGTCAGCAGCAGGGCTCGCAAGCAGGAGGTCCTCGGGCAGGGCGCGCCCAGCGTGGCAGGGCAGGGGGCAACCATTCGTTAATCCACAGTGTTGCGGCCGTGGCGTGGAAATTCCAGCGCACCGGTACCATATATGGACCGTCGATCCATCGTGGAGTTTCCCGTGACAGCCCAGACCGCCGGCGGTGCCCCCGCCATCACCATCTATTCCACCGCCGTCTGCCCGTACTGCGTGGCCGCCAAGAACTTCCTGAAGAGCAAGGGCCAGCAGTGGACCGAGGTCCGCATCGACCTGGACCCGGCCGAGCGCGAGAAGATGATGGCGCTGACCCGCCGCACCAGCGTGCCGCAGATTTTTGTCGGCGACGTCCATGTCGGCGGTTACGACGACATGATGGCCCTGCACCGTGAAGGCAAGCTCGAGCCGCTGCTGGCCGGGCAGGGCCAGGCATGAGCGCGGCCGACGACGGCAGCAAGGACCGCATCGCCGAGTTCACCGACTTCCGCAAGCGCATGAACGAGCGCATCCTGGGCGAACCGAACCAGGTGGTGCGCCGCTTCTTCGCGCTGGATACGCAGACCTACCAGGCCGGCGCGCTGGACGTGAAGACCAAGGAACTGCTGGGCCTGGTGGCCTCGATGGTGCTGCGCTGCGACGACTGCATCAGCTACCACGTGGCCCAGTGCAAGGACGCCGGGGTGACCCGTGAAGAGTTCTTCGAGACCTTCTCGGTCGGCCTGGTGGTCGGCGGCTCGATCGTGATCCCGCACCTGCGCCGCGCGGTCGATTTCCTCGACCAGCTCGAAGGCGGCGCCGCCGCCCCGGCAGCGCACGAACACTGAAGGAAGTGCCGGCCTTGGCCGGCATCGCCTGAACCCGGCATGGCCGGGGTTGCCGGCCAGCGGCCGGCACTACCGAGCGCGCGGGGGGCCTTCCCCGCGATCCAACAGCCCAGGAGCCCCCTTGTTGTTCAAGGGGGCGCGCCGACAGGCGCGGGGATAAGGTGGGATGCGCGGGCAATTCTGCCTGAGCCGTGCATTGGGACCATGGTCTATTTGGGACCTTGGCCCCGGCTCAGGCATAATTGCCGGTGAAACTTCCTTTGCGCCGGCGTTTCCGGGCACGTCCGGACGGCGTTTTTCCCCCTGTTCGGAACATCGATCAATGACGCAGAAAATTACGGTCATCCGCGGCGACGGCATTGGCCCGGAAATCATGGATGCCACCCTGTTCGTGCTCGACCAGCTCAAGACTGGCCTGGAGTACGAAGACGCCGACGCCGGCCTGGTGGCCCTGGAAAAGCACGGCGACCTGATGCCGGCGGTGACCCTGGAATCGATCGCGCGCAACAAGGTGGCGCTGAAGAGCCCGCTGACCACCCCGGTCGGTGGTGGCTTCACCTCGATCAACGTCAGCCTGCGCCGCCACTTCGACCTGTACGCCAACGTGCGTCCGGCGCACACCTTCCCGAACACCAAGTCGCGTTTCGACAACGTTGACCTGATCACCGTTCGCGAGAACACCGAAGGTGCGTACCTGGCCGAAGGCCAGGAAGTGTCGGCCGATGGCGAGACCGCCTTCTCCGGCACCCGCATCACCCGCAAGGGCTCCGAGCGCATCGTGCGCTACGCCTTCGAGCTGGCCAAGAGCACCGGCCGCAAGAAGGTCACCGCCGTGCACAAGGCCAACATCATCAAGTCGACCTCGGGCCTGTTCCTGAACGTCGCCCGCGAAGTGGCCGCGCAGTACCCGGAGATCGAGTTCCAGGAAATGATCGTCGACAACTGCTGCATGCAGCTGGTGATGCGTCCGGAACAGTTCGACGTGATCGTCACCACCAACCTGTTCGGCGACATCATCTCCGACCTGTGCGCGGGCCTGGTCGGCGGCCTGGGCCTGGCCCCGGGTGCCAACATCGGCAAGGACGCGGCGATCTTCGAAGCCGTGCACGGTACTGCACCGGACATCGCCGGCCAGGGCAAGGCCAATCCGTGCGCGCTGCTGCTGGCAGCCGCGCAGATGCTGGACCACGTCGGCCAGCCGGAAAATGCCGAGCGCCTGCGCAAGGCCATCGTGGCCACCATGGAAGCCAAGGACTCGCTGACCGGCGACCTGGGTGGCACCGGTACCACCATGAGCTTCGCCCAGGCCATCGCCAGCCGCCTGTAAGCGGTCGGCCAGCCTCGGTTGGACCCACAGCGGGGCGCCTTCGGGCGCCCCGTTGCGTTTCTGCGCTTCTGTAGCGTCGAGCCATGCTCGACGGCTTTTGCTTTCTTATGGGGCTCACGCGAAGAGCAGTCGAGCATGGCTCGACTCTACGAAAGTTATCTGTGCACCAGGCGCACAGATCATGTGCTTGTGAGCGGCTGGTTCGTGCGCCATCCGCTCCGCATCCTGTGCCCACTTTCCACCGCACAGGAGTCGTCCGATGAACCTCACCGCCTTTGGCCTGGCCAGCCTGATCGGCATGGCCGCCACCGCCCCGGTCGTCGCCGCCGAGCCGGCCCATCCCACCATCCGCCACATGGCTGGCGCCCCGGTCGCCGCTTCGCTGGATGCGGCCAAGACCGCCGTGCTGGTGATCGATTTCCAGAACGAGTACTTCGATGCCAAGGCCGCGCCTGGCTTTGCCGGTGGCCGCATGGTCATCCCCGATGGCGTGGCCGCGCTGCGCCAGACCCGCCGCCTGATCGACTTCGCCGATGCCAATGGCATCCGCGTCATCCACGTGCAGCATGTGCTGCCAGCAGGTGCGCCGCTGTTCGCGCAGGGCAGTGCCAATGCCGCCTTCCATCGCGACATGCAGCCGCGGGCCGGCGAGACCGTGGTGCAGAAGGACAACGTCAGCGTGTTCGCTGGCGGCTCTGCGGCAGTGATCGACACCGTGCTGAAGCAGGCGGGCATCGACACCCTGATCGTCACCGGCCTGCAGACCCATGCCTGCGTGGCCGGCGCCGCCCGCGATGCCGCCGCGGCACCGCGTGGCTACCGGGTGATCGTGTCGTCCGATGCAACGGCCAGCCGCGACCTGGACCTGGCTGGTGGCCAGCACATCGGCCATCGCGCGCTGCACGAGGCCGCGCTGGCCCAGATCGAGGACACATTCGGCGATGTCATGACCACTGACGCGATCCTGGCGCTGCCGGTGCGCAAGGCCGGCGGCGGCGCTTGATAAGCTGGCAGGGCCCGCACATCGCGGGTCCTGCCAACCGGAGCCGCCCGCTGATGGATCAATTCGCCGCCCTGCGCGCGCTGCGTGCCATCGTCGATGCGGGCAGCTTCACCGCTGCCGCCGAGCGATTGGGGACGACCCATTCGGCCATGTCGCGGCAACTGCGGCAGCTGGAAGAACACCTGCAGGTACGCCTGCTGGACCGCAACAGCCGCCGGCTGTCACTGACCGAAGCCGGACGTGGCTACTACCGCCAGGCGGCATCATTGCTCGATCGCCTGCAGGAAGCGGATGACCAGGCACGTGCCGGACAGGCTCAACCCAGTGGCATCGTGCGGATCAGCGTGCCGCAGGTGGTGGCCAGCCAGGAGCTGCCGCATTGGCTGCCGTCGTTCCTGCAGCGCTACCCGCAGGTGGCGCTGGATCTTTCCGCCGATGATCAGCTGGTCGATGTGGTGGGCGGTGGTTTCGATCTTGCGCTGCGTATCGCACCGTCATTGCCGGACAGCCAGCTGGTTGCACGCGAGTTGGCCAGCTGCCCGCGCATCCTGGTGGCCGCGCCTGGCTATCTGGCGCGCCACGGACTGCCTCGGCAGGCGTCGGATCTCGCGCAGCACCTGTTGCTGGGTTTCAGTCCCACACCGGCGTTGCCGCCCTGGCAACTGCACGGGCCGCGCGGTGCCACCGCGAGCATCGAGGCCGGGCAGCGCCTGCGCGTGGATGCCACGCCGGCGCTGTACGCCGCCGCGCTGGGCGGCATGGGCATCAGTCTGTTCACTGCGCTGACCGTGCAGGAGGACCTGCGCGCCGGTCGTTTGATCCGGGTGCTGCCGGCCTGGCACGCCGGACAGCGCCGCTACTTCGCGCTGTATCCGCATGCGCGTGCACTGGCGCCGAAGGTGCGTGCGCTGGTCGAGCATCTCGCAGAGCACTACGCTGCGCAGAGTGGCGCGGCTGGGTAGCCGTGCAACCGCAACCGAGGTGGTGATGGAGTCGGTCTATCTGCTGGTCGCGCTCGGCGCGATCGTCGCCGGATTCGTGCAGGGCCTGTCGGGTTTCGCGTTCGGCATGGTGGCGATGTCGTTCTGGGCATGGGGCCTGGAGCCGCGACTGGCGGCAACGCTGTCGGTATTCGGCGCGCTGGTCGGCCAGCTGGTCGCGGTGTTCACCGTGCGCCGCGGATTCAACCTGCGTCTGCTGCTGCCATTCGTGCTGGGCGGTCTGGCGGGCATCCCGCTGGGCGTGATGGTGCTGCCGCAGCTGGACATGGAGTGGTTCAAGGCGCTGCTGGGGGGCTTCCTGGCGCTGTGGTGCCCGGTGATGCTGATGGCGCGGTCGTTGCCGCCGATCCGCGTCGGCGGTCGCCTGGGTGACGCGATCGCCGGCATGGCCGGTGGTGTGCTCAGCGGCATCGGTGGATTCGCCGGGCCCGTGCCGACGTTGTGGAGCACGCTGCGTGGTTTCGGCAAGGATGAGCAGCGCGCGGTCATCCAGAACTTCAACCTGGCGATGCTGGCGGTGACCATGGCCACCTATGTCGGCAGTGGCCTGGTGAACCGGCAGATGCTGCCGTATTTCGCCATCGTGGCGCCGGCCATGCTGCTGCCGGCCCTGCTCGGCGCGCGGGTCTACATCGGCATCAGCGAGGCGCGCTTCCGCCAGCTCGTGCTGAGCCTGCTGACCGCGTCGGGCATCGCGCTGCTGGCCTCGTCGCTTCCGGCGCTGCTGGCGCGCTGATGCGTCAAAGGAAAAGGGCGCCACCCGGGCGCCCTTTGTCGTTTACGGCATGGCGTGGCTCAGCGCTGCTGGATCTTCGACAGCAGGCGCAGGAATTCGATGTACAGCCAGACCAGGGTCACCATCAGGCCGAATGCGCCATACCACTCCATGTACTTCGGCGCGCGCTGGGCCACGCCCGTCTCGATGAAGTCGAAGTCCAGCACCAGGTTCAGTGCTGCGACCACCACCACGAACAGGCTGAAGGCGATGCCCAGCCAGCTGGAGTCGTGGATCACCGGGACGTTGATGTTGAAGAAGCCCAGTACGAACGAGGCCAGGTAGAGCAGGGCGATGCCGCCGGTGGCAGCCACCACGCCCATCTTGAAGTTCTCGGTGGCCTTGATCACGCCGCTGCGGTACGCGAACAGCAGCGCGGCCAGCGTGCCGAAGGTCAGCAGCACGGCCTGGAAGACGATGCCCGGGTACTTCATGTTGAACAGCGCCGACACGGCGCCCAGGAACAGGCCCTCGACCAGCGCATACATCGGTGCGGTGACCGGCGACCATTCCTTCTTGAAGATGGTGATCAGCGCCAGCACCAGCCCGCCGATCGCGCCGCCCATGGCATACAGCTTGGCTGCGCCCATGACCTCGCCGTACTCGTTGACGGACTGGTTCCAGGCGAAGGCCGCGGTCAGCACGGTCAACAGCAGCAGGATGCCGGTCTTGTTGGCGGTGCCGTTGAGGGTCATCACCTGGCCGGGGCTGGTCACCACCGAACCGCTGGCGAGGTCGAGGAAGGTCGACTCGGAAAGAGCCGGGTTGCCGCTGCGCATGCGTGTTCTCCGTGCGAATGAGGGTCGGGACGGCCATCCGGCCGATGTCCACGAGCATAGCCGATGGACATGCAGGGCGCCGTGGCGGGTTCATGATCGGTCGCGCCTGCGTTGACAGTTCGCGATGCGCTTGGCGACAATGAACGACTCCCCGGGCCTGGCCCGAGGGGATTGCAAGACCGGGGTATAGCGCAGTCTGGTAGCGCGCCTGCTTTGGGAGCAGGATGTCGGGGGTTCGAATCCCTCTACCCCGACCAATCCCACGCCACGTCGGATTGGACATCGTTCCGGTTCGGGCGCCCGTAGCTCAACTGGATAGAGCACCGGCCTTCTAAGCCGGCGGTTACAGGTTCGATTCCTGTCGGGCGCGCCATTGGCGAGGCACCGGGGTCGTATCGGCAGATGTGAAGAAGTGCTTGCAAAAGCCCACAGACTCCACCAGAATATCGGACTCGCTTCGGCGGACCGGAACTTCGGTGACAGTCTCCAGGCAAAGGTTTGAGTTCCAGCGTCAGTGGTATCGGCGAGGGAGCAAAAGTTTCAGTGGTGGCTGTAGCTCAGTTGGTTAGAGTACCGGATTGTGATTCCGGTGGTCGGGGGTTCGAATCCCCTCAGCCACCCCACTGATTCAACCGCATCGGCGCAGCCGAAACGGTATTGCAATAAACAGAAAGCACGCTACAATGTGCGTCTGAGTTTCACGGGCCGTTAGCTCAGTTGGTAGAGCAGTTGACTCTTAATCAATAGGTCCAAGGTTCGAATCCTTGACGGCCCACCAAGACGGAAGCCACCTGGTACGCCAGGTGGCTTTTTTCTTATTAGTGTGACTCCTTCGTTTTGATGGATCACGTGCAGCAGAGCCCTTCTTTCAGGGGCGTGCGGCAGAAGCGGGATCGCGGTGCTGGTTTCAACGATGTTGAAGAAAGCGCTTGCACCCACCGAGCGGATCGGGTCATAATTCGCGCCCCGATTTCGGGCTGTTAGCTCAGTTGGTAGAGCAGTTGACTCTTAATCAATAGGTCCAAGGTTCGAATCCTTGACAGCCCACCAGACGAAAGCCACTTGGTTCGCCAAGTGGCTTTTTTCTTGCCTGTGTGCCGGGTTGAGCATGCGAATGCCTGCACGCCCGGCCGCACGTCATCCAGGCATGGCGTGGATCCACTGAAGCGATGCTGAAATCAGGGGCATACGCGTCATCAGTGTTATCAATGCTGTGCGCTGCTTCTCACCGCATCGCGCCCTGTATCGCACCCAATGCATCTTCCGCGCCGATGGCGCATGCACGAAGGAAGATGTTGATGGCTGATATCAATCGATTGCACCGCACGCTGTGGGTTCCCTTCGCGTTGATGGCGCTGGCTGCCTGCGCGCCGGCCAATGATCCCGCGCAGACCGTCGAACGCGATGCTGGCACGGACAGCACTCCGGCGCACCCGGTCGGTGAGGCCATGCAGATGCAGCCGGCTCAGCCTGCGGAAGGGGAGGCCCTGCCCGACGCGGTGGACGTGCAGCGCAATGCGGATGGTTCGGTGGATGTGCGCAAGGCCACGCCGGAGTCGGTGGCCCTGCGGCGCACCGACGACGGGGGCGTGGAGATCCGCAGGGTGGATGCTGCGGCCGAGCAGGGTGCCGATTCGGCGCCGGCCAAGGCCGGGTCGCAGCCCTGAATCCCGCCGCCCCGGATGAGCTGGCGCTCGCCGGGGCGGTCCGGACGCGCGGGCTGTACGCAAGTCTTCATATTCAGTTTTGTGCAGGCCTTCCGCTTCCCATCATCGCCTGCGACAATGAACGCCTGTGCCGGCCACGCGAAAGTGGCGGAATTGGTAGACGCCCTGGATTTAGGTTCCAGTGCCGCAAGGCGTGGGGGTTCGAGTCCCCCCTTTCGCACCAGTGCCGGCCTGTCCCCGCCCTGATCGGGCCCTCTGCGCCCCTTGACCCGGCACGCGCTGGCAGTGCAGGCCGAATTGGGCGAAACTAAAGGGCTGCGGCAAGCAGGCGCGTCCCAGACGCCGTGTCCTTACAACCGTTTCATCCCAATCATCGAGCCGGGGGCCTGGGCCACCGGTGGCAGGAGTCAACATGCAAGCTTCGATCGAATCCACCGGCAACCTGGAACGCCGCCTGAGCTTCTCGCTGCCGGAAGACCGTCTGCAGAGCCACATCGTCGGCCGCCTGGGCGAAATCGCCCGTACCACCCGCATCAAGGGTTTCCGTCCGGGCAAGGTGCCGGCCAAGGTGATCGAGCAGCGCTTCGGCGCGCAGGTCCGTGGCGAAGCGCTGGACGGCCTGCTGCGCGAAACCTTCGATGCCGCCGTGCGTGAGCACGACCTGCGCATCGTCGGCAGCCCGCGCATCGACAAGGGCGACGAGGGTGAGTTCTCGTTCGTGGCCACCGTGGAAGTGGTGCCGGACTTCGGCGACATCGACGTCAGCAAGCTGACCGTCGTGCGCCACAGCGCCGAAATCACCGACGCCGACATCGACCAGATGATCGAGAACCTGCAGAACCAGCGTCGTACCTGGGCCCCGGTCAGCCGTGGCGCGCAGGACGGCGACCTGGTCGCAGTGGAAACCTGGTCGCAGGCTGGCGAAGAGCGCCTGCCGGCCGAAGGCACCGAGAAGGGTTCGATCGTGCTCGGCCAGGGCATGATGTTCGACACCATCGAGAAGGGCCTGGTCGGCTTGGCCAAGGGTGAAGAGAAGACCCTGGACGTCGAGTTCCCGGCTGACTGGCGCGTGCCGGTGTTGGCCGGCAAGACCGTGCAGGTCACCGTCAAGGTTGCCGAAGTATCCGAGCCGGTCGTGCCGGCGGTCGACGAAGCCTTCATCAAGAGCTTCGGCGTGAAGGGCGGTGACGTCGAGCAGTTCCGCAGCGACATCCGTGCCAACCTGGAGCGCGAGCTGAAGGGCGCCCTGATGAACCGCCTGCGTCGTGAAGTGGGCGAGCAGCTGATCGCCGCCTACGCTTCGGTGGAAATGCCGCCGCGCCTGGTCGAGAACGAAGCCCGCGCCATGCTGGCCCAGCAGGTGGAGCAGATCCGCCGCAACGGCCAGAACGTCGGTGAGATCCCGGCCGATGCCCATGAAGGCTTCAAGGACGCTGCCGCCAAGCGCGTGCTGGTCGGCCTGCTGGTCGGTGAAGTGGCCCGTACCAACGACCTGCGCCTGGAAGCCAAGCGCCTGAACGAAACGATGCGCCTGATCGCTTCGACCTACGAAGAGCCGGAGCAGGTCATTGAGATGTACCGCAACGACCCCCAGCTGATGTCTGGCCTGCAGAACCGCGTGATGGAAGAGCAGGTGATCGACTGGATCGCCGAGCGTGCCCAGCACACCGAAGAAAAGCTGTCGTTCCAGGACGCGATCCGCCAGTAAGCCCGGGCGGATCATCGAATGCCCCGCGCCTTTGCCGGCGCGGGGTTGTTTCCCCCCAAGATAGGTACCTCACGTAATGGACAACCGAACCAAAGCCCTGAACCTGGTTCCGATGGTGGTCGAGCAGACCAGCCGCGGCGAGCGTGCCTACGACATCTATTCGCGCCTGTTGAAGGAGCGCCTGATCTTCCTCGTGGGCCCGATCGACGATCACATGGCCAACGTGGTGGTGGCGCAGTTGCTGTTCCTGGAATCGGAAAATCCGGAAAAGGACATCAACATCTACATCAACTCGCCGGGTGGCGTGGTCACCGCCGGCATGGCGATCTACGACACCATGCAGTACATCAAGCCGAATGTGAGCACCACCTGCATCGGCCAGGCGGCCTCGATGGGCGCCCTGCTGCTGGCCGCCGGTGAAGCCGGCAAGCGCTACGCGCTGCCGAATTCGCGCGTGATGATCCACCAGCCGCTGGGCGGCTACCAGGGCCAGGCCACCGACATCGACATCCACGCGCGTGAGATCCTGACCCTGCGTTCGCGCCTGAACGAGGTGCTGGCCAAGCACACCGGCCAGTCGCTGGAGACGATCGCCCGTGACACCGAGCGCGACAACTTCAAGAGCGCTTTCGAAGCGCAGGCCTATGGTCTGGTCGACCAGGTCCTGGAGCGTCGTCCGGATGAGTCGATCCAGGCCGGTTGACCGGCCTTCACGGGGCCCGGCAGGCCCCGTTCCTGCAGGGTCGGGCGGGACTGGTGTCCCCTCGGCCCTGTGCTATTCTCGAATCGAACCCCCGTTCAGCGGGTGGGGTAACTGGGTAAGCGAAGCATGAGCGAAGACCGCCAAGGTCGTTCCACGGACACCGGCAAGATCCTCTACTGCTCTTTCTGCGGCAAGAGCCAGCATGAAGTGCGCAAGCTGATTGCGGGTCCGAGCGTATTCATCTGCGATGAGTGCGTGGAGCTGTGCAACGACATCATCCGTGAGGAACTCGAGGAAAAGGCGCAGTCGGCGCGCAGTTCGCTGCCCAAGCCGCGCGAGATCCTCGAGGTTCTCGACCAGTACGTGATCGGCCAGAACCGTGCCAAGCGCACCCTGGCCGTGGCCGTGTACAACCACTACAAGCGCATCGAGAGCCGGCAGAAGAACGACGACGTCGAACTGGCGAAGTCGAACATCCTGCTGGTCGGCCCGACCGGTTCGGGCAAGACGCTGCTGGCCGAGACCCTGGCCCGCCTGCTCAACGTGCCGTTCACCATGGCCGACGCCACCACGCTGACCGAAGCCGGTTACGTGGGCGAGGACGTGGAGAACATCATCCAGAAGCTGCTGCAGAAGTGCGACTACGACGTCGAGAAGGCGCAGCAGGGCATCGTCTACATCGATGAGATCGACAAGATCTCGCGCAAGAGCGAGAACCCGTCGATCACCCGCGATGTGTCCGGCGAAGGCGTGCAGCAGGCCCTGCTGAAGCTGATCGAAGGCACCGTGGCCAGCGTTCCGCCGCAGGGCGGGCGCAAGCATCCGCAGCAGGAATTCCTGCAGGTGGACACCAAGAACATCCTGTTCATCTGCGGCGGCGCGTTCGCCGGGCTGGACAAGGTGATCCAGGCCCGTTCCACCGACGTCGGCAGCATCGGCTTCGGCGCCAAGGTCAAGAGCAGCGAGCGCAAGCAGGAAGTGGGCAAGGTGCTGGCCGAAGTCGAGCCGGAAGACCTGATCAAGTTCGGCCTGATTCCCGAGTTCGTCGGCCGCCTGCCGGTGGTGGCGACCCTGGAAGAGCTGGACGAGCCGGCCCTGATCAAGATCCTGACCGAGCCGAAGAACGCCATCACCAAGCAGTTCAAGAAGCTGTTCGAGATGGAGAATGTCGAGCTGGAGTTCCGTCCGGACGCGCTGTCGGCCATCGCCAGGAAGGCGCTCAAGCGCAAGACCGGCGCCCGCGGCCTGCGCACCATCGTCGAATCGGTCCTGCTGGACACCATGTACGACCTGCCGTCGCAGGAAAACGTCAGCAAGGTGGTGGTGGACGAGTCGGTGATCGAGCACAAGTCCGAGCCGTACCTGATCTACCAGACCCCCGCGGCCCCTGAACAGAAGGCCGCAGGCGCCGAGTGATCCTTCCAGGTTGTTGATTGGAAAGGATTTTCAAGGAATGCCTTGCATCTGAAAGCCGATGGCCCCATAACGGGGCCATCGGCTTTTTTTGTCTCCGGAAGATGCCCTCCCGGAGGCGGTTTTCCCCTTCCCTGGAGCCCCCATGGCCCGTTCCCCAAGTGAAACCCTCGACCTGCCGGTCCTGCCGCTGCGCGACGTAGTGGTGTTCCCGCACATGGTCATCCCGCTGTTCGTCGGCCGTGACAAGTCCATGCACGCGCTTGAACAGGCAATGGAATCGGACAAGCGCATCCTGCTGCTGGCGCAGAAGTCGGCCGAGACCGATGACCCGCACGCGGCCGACCTCTACCAGGTCGGCACGCTGGCGCAGGTGCTGCAGCTGCTGAAGCTGCCCGACGGCACCATCAAGGTGCTGGTTGAAGGCCTGTCGCGCGTGCAGGTCACCCACGTCGACGAGCGCAACGGCTCGCTGCACGGCCAGGCCGTGGAGATCGATGCCACCGACGAGCGCGAAGCCCGCGAGGTCGAGGCGATCGCCCGCTCGCTGATGTCGCTGTTCGAGCAGTACGTGAAGACCAACCGCAAGCTGCCGCCGGAACTGCTGCAGACGCTGTCGGGCATCGATGAGCCGGCGCGCCTGGCCGACACCATCGCCGCGCACATCAGCGTGCGCCTGGCCGACAAGCAGCGCCTGCTGGAAACGCTGGCCGTGGGTGACCGCCTGGAGATGCTGGTCGGCCTGGTCGACGGCGAGATCGACGTGCAGCAGATGGAGAAGCGCATCCGCGGCCGCGTGAAGTCGCAGATGGAGAAGAGCCAGCGCGAGTATTACCTCAACGAACAGATGAAGGCCATCCAGAAGGAACTGGGTGACCTGGACGACGCGCCGGGCGAGCTGGAAGAGCTGGCCCGCAAGATCGCCGAAGCCGGCATGCCGAAGGCCGTTGAAGCCAAGGCGCGCAACGAACTGAACAAGCTCAAGCAGATGTCGCCGATGTCGGCTGAAGCAGCGGTCGTGCGCAACTACCTGGAGTGGCTGCTGGGCGTGCCGTGGAAGAAGCGCAGCAAGGTGCGCAAGGACCTGAAGGCCGCGCAGGACACCCTCGACGCCGATCACTACGGGCTGGAGAAGGTCAAGGAACGCATCCTTGAGTACCTGGCGGTGCAGTCGCGCGTGAAGCAGATGAAGGGCCCGATCCTGTGCCTGGTCGGGCCGCCGGGCGTGGGCAAGACCTCGCTGGGCCAGTCCATCGCCAAGGCCACCAACCGCAAGTTCGTGCGCATGTCACTGGGCGGCGTGCGCGATGAAGCCGAGATCCGTGGCCATCGCCGTACCTATGTGGGTTCGATGCCGGGCCGCATCGTGCAGAACCTCAACAAGGTCGGCAGCAAGAACCCGCTGTTCGTGCTCGACGAAATCGACAAGATGTCGATGGACTTCCGCGGCGACCCGTCGTCGGCGCTGCTGGAAGTGCTCGACCCGGAGCAGAACAACGCGTTCAACGACCACTACCTGGAAGTGGACCTGGACCTGTCCGAAGTGATGTTCGTGGCCACCTCGAACTCGCTGAACATCCCGGGCCCGCTGCTGGACCGCATGGAAGTGATCCGCATCCCCGGCTATACCGAGGATGAGAAGCTCAACATCGCCACCCGCTACCTGGTGCCCAAGCAGATCAAGGCCAACGGCCTGCAGCCGGAAGAACTGGAGATCGGCAGCGATGCCATCCAGGACATCGTGCGCTACTACACGCGTGAATCGGGCGTGCGCAACCTGGAACGCGAGATCGCCAAGATCTGCCGCAAGGTGGTGAAGGAGATCGCGCTGGCCGGCCCGCAGCCGGTGAAGGCAAAGAAGGGTGCCAAGAAGAAGGCGCTGGTGAGCGTGTCCAGCAAGAACCTGGACAAGTACCTGGGCGTGCGTCGCTTCGACTTCGGCCGTGCCGAGGAAGAGAACGAGATCGGCCTGGTCACCGGCCTGGCCTGGACCGAAGTCGGTGGCGATCTGCTGCAGATCGAATCGACGCTGGTGCCGGGCAAGGGCCAGCTGATCCTGACCGGCCAGCTCGGCAACGTGATGAAGGAATCGGCGTCGGCGGCGTTGTCGGTGGTGCGCTCGCGCGCGGTCGGCTTCGGCATCGACAGCGACTTCCTGCAGAAGCACGACGTGCACCTGCACGTGCCGGACGGTGCCACGCCGAAGGACGGCCCCAGTGCCGGTGCGGCGATGGTCACCTCGCTGGTGTCGATGCTGACCAAGGTGCCGGTGCGTGCCGACGTGGCGATGACCGGCGAGATCACCCTGCGCGGTCGCGTCACCGCCATTGGTGGCCTGAAGGAAAAGCTGCTGGCTGCGCTGCGCGGCGGCATCCGCACGGTCATCATTCCGGAAGAGAACCGCAAGGACCTGGCTGACATCCCGGCCAACGTCACCCGCGATCTGAAGATCGTGCCGGTGAAGTACATCGAAGAAGTGCTGGACCTGGCACTGGAGCGTCCGTTGGCACCGAAGAAGGCGCGCAAGAGTGCGCAACGTGTCACGGTGCGGAGCAAGGCCAAACCGAGTGGAAACGCGCGCGTCAAGCATTGACGCGCGCTGTCCAATGGCCCGAAACCCGCGTCGTTACTGGCTTTCCAGCTTGCGTGGGGGTAGGGCCGCTGGTATAAAAGCAGCACTCGCGAATGAGTGATCGCTGTCAGCGATCACTGAATCGGCGAACCGTTTCCACATGGCGGCCGCATGCAGAAGGCGTGCGGTTGCTTCCCTGTCGAATCCGCGGAACCCACCGCCAAAGGAGTTGTAGAGAATGAACAAGACCGAATTGATCGATGCCGTTGCTGAAGCTGCGGACCTGACCAAGGCCGAGTCCAGCCGCGCTGTCGATGCCGTCGTTGCTGCCGTCACCAAGGCGCTGAAGGACGGCGATGCGGTCACCCTGGTTGGCTTCGGTACCTTCCAGGTCCGCGACCGTGCTGCCCGCACCGGCCGCAACCCGAAGACCGGCGACACCATCAAAATCGCTGCTTCGAAGAATCCGTCGTTCAAGGCTGGCAAGGCCCTGAAGGATGCTGTAAACTAAGCGGCTCGCTGGGGTGCTTAGCTCAGCGGTAGAGCGTCTCCTTTACACGGAGAGGGTCGGGGGTTCGAAACCCTCAGCACCCACCACAGCACCGCGGTAAAAGTTTGAGTGTGGAGCGGTAGTTCAGCTGGTTAGAATGCTGGCCTGTCACGCCGGAGGTCGCGGGTTCGAGTCCCGTCCGCTCCGCCATTCAACGAGGCCTCCGGCCAAAAGCTGGAGGCTTTGTTTTCTTCCCGGCCCAGGCCGGCGGAAAACAAAAAACGGTAACAACGCGGAGCGGTAGTTCAGCTGGTTAGAATGCTGGCCTGTCACGCCGGAGGTCGCGGGTTCGAGTCCCGTCCGCTCCGCCATTACATCGAGGCCCCCGGTCTGAAGCCGGGGGCCTTGTCTTCTCCCCGGAAGGTTCGGGAAGAAGGCGAAAAGGTTTTTGCAAGAACGGAGCGGTAGTTCAGCTGGTTAGAATGCTGGCCTGTCACGCCGGAGGTCGCGGGTTCGAGTCCCGTCCGCTCCGCCATTGCAGAATTCTTAAGTCCCTGTGAAAAAACTTTGAAAAAAGTGTTCATCGGGCTGGGTTTCCAGGGAGTCTTCGGATATACTGGGCGCCTGCAAAGTTTCAGCGCGGAGCGGTAGTTCAGCTGGTTAGAATGCTGGCCTGTCACGCCGGAGGTCGCGGGTTCGAGTCCCGTCCGCTCCGCCAACTCTAAAAGCCCTCGGCACACGCCGGGGGCTTTTTCTTTGTGCGCTCGCGAAGAGGCGCGCAGGCCGCGCCGGTGCTGCTTTTGGTCCCTGCGGCGAAGCGGGTTACACTGCCGGGCTCGCCAATCAGGCCTTGTGATTCCTCACCATGCTGCAGAAACTCCGCGACAAGACCTCAGGCTGGATCGTCACCGTGATCCTGGGGCTGCTGATGATTCCGTTCCTGTTCGTGATCGACAACAGCTACCTTGGTGGCGTTGGCGCTCAGAACGTGGCCAAGGTTTCCGCACCTCCGACCTGGTGGCGTTCGGCGCCGTCGTGGTGGCCGGTGCGCATGCTGTGGCAGCACCACGAGATCAGCGCGCAGGATTTCCGCACCCGTTTCGAACAGGAACGCATGCGCGAGCGCCAGCAGCAGGGCGAGAACTTCGACCCGCGCGCGTTCGAAAGCACCGAAAACAAGCTGGCCGTGCTCGACCAGCTGATCGACGAGCAGGTCGTGCGCCTGGTGGGTGAGCAGGCCGGCGTCGTGATCGGCGATGGTGCCGTGCGCGAGTACATCGCCACCATCCCGGCCTTCCTCGATTCGAACGGCAAGTTCAACGAGAACAACTACCGCTTGGCGCTGGCCGGTGGCAATCCGCCGCGTACCCCGACCCAGTTCCAGGAACTGGTGCGTGAGAGCCTGCAGCAGTCGGTGATTCCGTCGGGCCTGCAGAACTCCGGTTTCGTCACCCAGTCCGAGACCGAGCGCCTGCTGAAGCTGCTGGGCGAGACCCGTGACGTCGAGCTGGCCGCGCTGCCGGAAGTGCCGGCCGATACCGCGCCGGTCACCGATGCGCAGATCAAGCAGTGGTATGACAGCCACGGCAAGGATTTCCGCCAGGCCGAGAGCGTGTCGCTGGAGTATGTCGAGATCAACGGCGGCAACCTGCCGGCACCGGCCGCGGCCGACGAAGCGACCCTGCGCAAGCGCTATGAAGACGAGAAGGCGAAGTTCACCTCGCCGGAGCAGCGCCAGGCCGCCCACATCCTGATCACCGGCGACGGTGCCGAAGCCAAGGCCAACAAGATTGCCGCCGAAGCCAAGGCCGCCGGCGCCGACTTCGCCGCGCTGGCCAAGGCCAACTCGGAAGATCCGGGCTCGAAGGCGCAGGGCGGTGACCTGGGTTGGGTCGAGCGTGGTGCGATGGTCAAGCCGTTCGAAGACGCCCTGTTCGCCGCCAAGGCCGGCGACGTGATCGGCCCGGTCAAGACCGACTTCGGCTACCACATCATCAAGGTGGCCGCTGTGCGCGGTGGCCAGGGCAAGTCGTTCGAGGAAGTGCGTGACACGCTGGCCGCCGAGCAGCTGAAGGCCGATGGTGAGCGCGGCTTCAACGAGCTGGCTGGCCGCCTGGTCGACGCCATCAACAAGAGCCCGAGCGATCTGGCGGCTGCAGCCAAGGAAGTGAAGCTGCCGCTGCAGACCCTGGGCCCGATCACCCGCGCTACCGCCAGCGGCATCGCCGCTGATCCGGCAGTGCTGCGCGCTGCGTTCTCCGACGTGCTGGTACAGGACGGCACCGCCAGCGACCCGATCGCCCTGGGCGGCGCCACCAACCACAGTGTGGTCATCCGCGTCTCCGCGCATACGCCGGAACAGGCGATGCCGCTGGACAAGGCCCGCGAGCAGGTGATTGCCGCGATCCGCGCCGATCGCCAGCGCCAGGCCAGCGACAAGGCTGCTGACGCCGTGCTGGCCAAGCTGAAGGGCGGCGCCACCCTGCAGTCGCTGGCGGCCAGCGAGAAGCTGCAGCTGAGCCCGATGCCGGGCCTGCCGCGCAGCCAGCCGGTGCCGACCCCGGACATCCACCGCGCGATCTTCAGTGCGCCGGCGCCGGTCAATGGCAAGCCGAGCTACGGCAAGGTTGACGTGAACGGCCACGCGCTGCTGTTCGCGGTGAACAAGATCAACCCGGGCGACATCAAGGAAGTGACCGCCGAGCAGCAGAAGCAGCTGAAGGACCAGCTGAGCCAGATCGATGGCATGGCGGCAGCCAAGGCCTACGTCGAGGCCATGCGCAAGAAGTTCGTGGTCCAGACCACCGAAGCCAACCTGTAAGCCCCGCGGCGAGCAGGAACGAAAAGGCCCGGCATTGCCGGGCCTTTTTTGTGGAGCCGGTTGGCGCCGAACTTGCTCGACCGCCTTTTGTAGAGTCGAGCTTGCTCGACTGGATACACAAAAACAGTCGAGCAAGCTCTACGGGGAGCTCAGTCGAGCAAGCTCGACTCTACGGGCGATGTTTCGAGGGCAAGAAAAAAGCCGAGCATGGGCCCGGCTCCAAGGGCAGTGCCTGGCTGGCGCGTCAGTCTTCGACGCGCAGCACCGCACCGGGCTTCAGCACGCTGCTGCCGCTCAGGCCGTTGAGCGAGAGCAGGGCCTTCACCGGCATGCCGTAGCGGCGGGCGATGGTCCAGGCCGACTCGCCATCACGCACAGTGTGGCGACGGCTGCGCGGGCGGTCGGCGATTGCGGCAACGGTCTTGGCGACCGTCGGCGTGGGCACAGCAGTGGCCGCCGGGACCGCGCTGGCGACCAGCGCGGTCGCCGCCTCCGTGACCGTCGCATTGGCGGCCGAGACAGGAGCCAGCACGCGGGTCGTGCCGGAAGCGCGGCCGCCCGATGCCAGCGCGGGGTTGAGCCGGGCGATCTTCGCCGGGTCCAGGGCGCGCTGTGCGGCCCACTGCTGGACGCTGGTGCCGGCCGGCAGGGTGTGGTCCTTCAGCACCGGCACGGTGCGGTCCAGCGAGGCCATCACGCCGGGCTGGTCTTCCACATCTTCCAGCACGCAGGCCAGGGCATGCAGCTTCTCGACGTAGGCATGGGTGACCGGGGACAGGCCCGGCAATGCCGAGGGCTTGGCGTTCTGCGCATTCATGCCGGCCTTGCGCATGGACTGCAGCACGCGGTACTCGCCGGCGTTGTAGGCCATGGTGGCCAGGCGCCAGTCGCCGCCGAACATGCCGTGCAGGGTCTTCAGGTAGCGCACCGCGGCCTGGGTCGAATCGACTGCCGACAGGCGGCCGTCATAGCCGTTGGCCATCGGCACGCGATGGTTGCGCGCGGTGGTGGCGATGAACTGCCACAGGCCGGTCGGGCCGCTGCCGTTGCGGGCGTTGGGCCGATAGCCGCTTTCCACGAACGGAATCAGTGCGAATTCGGTAGGCAGGTTGGCCTTGCGCAGCTCTTCGACCACGTAGCCGAACAGCACCAGCGCATCGTCATCCTGGTTGGCCAGGCGCGACGGGGCGTGGGCGAACTGCTTCTGCCAGCGCGGGCTGGTGGCCTCGGCGTCACAGCTGGGTTCGGCCAGGCCGTCGCGGAAGCTGGTGAAGATCTCCTGGCCATTGCGTACCGAGGCGGCCGGCAGCGTGGAGGGATCCAGCGGCAGCGCAGCGGCAGCGGTCAGGTTCTGGCTGATGCCGGCGCCCAGCGACTGCGCGCCCGCGGTTCCGGCCAGCCCCAGGGCAAGGCCCAGGGCCAGCGGCAGACTTCGGCGCATCATGCGCGGAAGCCGTCTTTCCAATGCCGGAGACCGGCCATCACGTCGACGTCGTCCACGACGTCACGGCCCAGGTGTGCCGATACCGACGCACGAATCGGCGCCGTGTGCACACGCAGGAAAGGATTGCAGTCGAATTCGTTGGCCAGGGTTACCGGCAGGGTGGAACGGTCATCGCGGCGCATGGCCAAAGCCTCCTCTTGGCGCTGCCACAGGGCAGCGTTGGCGGGGTCGACATGCCGCGCGAAGACGGCATTTGACACGGTGTACTCATGAGCGCAACAAAGCAGCAGTTGCGCGGGCAAGGCACCCAGCTTGCGCATCGATGCCAGAAGCTGGGACGGCGTACCTTCGAACAGACGTCCACAGCCCAGGCTGAACAACGAATCTCCGCTGAAAAGATGTTCAGCAGTGTGAAACGCGATGTGGCTGCGGGTATGCCCGGGCACGGATAGTACGTGGAACATCCGGCCCAGTGCCTGAACGCGTTCACCTTCGCCGACCCGTTCGGTGGCCGTGGGGATGCGCTCCTCGACGGGGGCGATCACCCGCACGCCGGGAAAACGGGCCTGCAGCGCGGGCACGCCACCAATGTGGTCGTCGTGGTGGTGGGTGAGCAGGATCGTGTCCACGCGCAGGCCCTGATCGGCCAGCGCGAGCACCGGCGCAGCATCGCCGGGGTCGACGACCACGGCGGCGCCATCGTCGTCGATCAGCGTCCAGATGTAGTTATCCGCAAATGCGGGCAGGGCAGTCAGTCGCATAGAATTGGACCATGCCCGCGCTGCAGAGCACCCGTCAAGCGAGCCAGACCCCGTGGTTCGACAGTGAACCGGCGGCGGCGTTGCGCGTGCTGGAGCGGCAATTGCTGCTGCCGCAGCTGTCGGTGTTGCCGTCCCAGCCCTGGTTGTGGATCGCGCCGAGTGCGGCCTGGCTGGACGACGCACAGCTGGGGGGGCGCGGCCTGCGACTGCACCGGCACGGCCACGGCTATGCCGGCGATACCCGCTGCGCGTTGCCGCTGCCGCTGGCCAACGAGAGCGTCAATGCGATCGTGCTGCAGCATGTCACCGCCGCCGATGCCGACCTGCTGCTCGACGAGTGCGAGCGCGTGCTGATGCCGGGCGGCCACCTGTGGCTGAGCAGCCTCAATCCGTTCAGCCCGTACCGCACGCGCTGGCGCCAGCATGGGCTGGTGGTGCGTACGCCGCAGCGGATCCGCCTGCTGCTCGGCCGGCATGGGCTGGAATGCGACGATATGCGTTACCTCGGCCCGCTCTGGCGCGGCGCCGGCAGCCGCCGCCCGGGCGGTTGGGCGCCGCTGCGCGCGGCCTGCCTGTTCCATGCGGAAAAACGCACGCTGGCCCTGCCCGGGCCGAAACCGTTGCCGGTGCGTTGGCACGGCACCGTTGCTACCTGATCTGGAGTTGTATTGAAAACCATCGAAATCCACACCGACGGATCCTGCCTCGGCAATCCAGGTCCTGGCGGCTGGGCCGCGCTGCTGCGCTACAAGGGCCATGAGCGCGAACTGAGTGGCGGCGAAGCGCATACCACCAACAACCGGATGGAGCTGATGGCGGCCATTTCCGGGCTGGAGACGCTGACCGAGCCCTGCAACATCGTGCTCTACACCGACTCGCAGTACGTGCGGCAGGGCCTGACCCAGTGGATGCCGGGCTGGATCCGCAAGAACTGGAAGACCGCTGGCGGCGACCCGGTGAAGAACCGCGAGCTGTGGGAGCGACTGCATGCGGCCACGCTGCGGCACCAGATCGACTGGCGCTGGGTGAAAGGCCACTCCGGCGATCCGGACAATGAGCGGGTGGATACCCTGGCACGCAACGCGGCGATCCAGATCCGCGACTCCAGCCCGGTAAACTGAGCCCATGCGTCAGATCATCCTCGATACCGAAACCACCGGCCTGGAGTGGAAGAAGGGCAACCGCATCGTCGAAATCGGCTGCGTGGAGCTGTTCAAGCGCCGTCCGACCGGCAACAACTATCACCAGTACATCAAGCCGGACTGCGAGTTCGAACAGGGCGCGCAGGAAGTCACCGGGCTGACCCTGGAGTTCCTCGACGACAAGCCCGGTTTCGCGCAGATCGCCGACGAGTTCCTGGCCTTCATCGATGGCGCCGAGCTGATCATCCACAACGCGGCATTCGACCTGGGCTTCCTCGACAACGAGCTGTCGCTGCTGGGGCCGCAGTACGGGAAGATCACCGACCGCTGCACGGTGATCGATACCCTGGTGATGGCGCGCGAGCGCTTCCCCGGCCAGCGCAACTCGCTGGATGCACTGTGCAAGCGGCTGGGCGTGGACAACTCGCACCGTGCATTGCACGGCGGCCTGCTCGATGCGCAGATCCTGGGCGATGTCTACATTGCGCTGACCTCGGGCCAGGAAGAGATCGGCTTCGGCCTGGGCGATGAGGACGGCGGTGGCGCAGGTGCAGCGCTGCAGGCGTTCGATACCAGCAAACTGCTGCCGCGCCCGCGGGTGATGGCGACGCCATCGGAACTGGAGGCGCACGCTGCGCGGCTGGAGCGGCTGCGCAAGAAGGCCGGCCACGCGCTGTGGGATGGCCCGAAGGTGGAGGAACCCGCCAGCGCTTAACGCGCGGCGGTAGTGCCGGCCGCTGGCTGGCATCTGCGTGATACGCGGTTTCCCGGTGAGCCGGCCAGCGGCCGGCACTACCGCATCCACGCATGGCGTGGATCTACGGGCTAATGGCAGCGCACCAGGATCACGCTGATGTTGTCGCGGCCGCCGCCATCGAGCGCGGCGGCGACCAGCGTGTCCACGCATTCCTGCGCGCTGGCGTCCTCGAACGCCAGGGTGCGGGCGATGCCGCGGTCGTCCACTTCCTCGGTGAGGCCGTCACTGCACAGCAGCAGCTGCATGCCCGGGCGAAGCTCACCGCTGGTGGTGGCCACGTTCAGATGCGCCGGATCGGTCACGCCCAAGGCCTGGGTGACCACGTTGCGATGCGGATGCGCGCGCGCCTGTTCGGCGGTCAGGTTGCCCTGCGCGACCAGTTCCTGCACCACGCTGTGATCCTGGCTGAGCTGGGCCAGCTGGCCATCGCGCCACAGGTAGGCACGGCTGTCGCCCACCCACGCCACTTCATAGCGGTTGCCCTGCACGCGCGCGGCAACGACGGTGGTACCCATCGGCAGGGTGTCGTTGCGCCGCCGCGAGGCGCGGATGATTTCTTCGTCGGCGGTGCGGATGGCCTGAACCAGCGGCGCGCCGCGGCGGATTTCGCGCACGATGGTTTCGCGCGCCAGCGCACTGGCTACTTCACCGCAGGCATGCCCGCCCATGCCATCGGCCACCAGCCACAGGGCCAGCTCAGTGTCACCGTAGTAGGTGTCCTCGTTGAGCTCGCGGCGCATGCCGGGGTGGGTGAGGTGTCCGAATTCGATCATGGTGGGCAGGGGCGGGGTAATGCTGGGGAGACGGGCATCATCGGGCGGCTGCAGGCATCCGGCAAGGCGTGCGCTCAGGAAATTTTCACTTCATTGGCCGCAATGACTTGTCGTCGGCCTCACTTCCTCGTATGATGCGCGTCCCCGGTCCGCCGGGGACCACCCGGAGAGGTGGCAGAGTGGTTGAATGTACCTGACTCGAAATCAGGCAGGCGTTTATAGCGCCTCGGGGGTTCGAATCCCCCCCTCTCCGCCAGATAAAGAAAAAGGGCTGCCGAAAGGCAGCCCTTTTTCTTTATCTGGCGTGGGACGCGCCGCGCTCTGCGCGTCGCCCCACACGTTGCTGCGCAACCTGTGGGCCCCTCCCTTTGCCGGCCTCTCCCCGCCCCTGTCGGGGCAGCCCCTCAACAGAGGGGCTTGTTCCTCCAGATGCATCGGTAGATCCACGCCATGCGTGGAGGCTGTTCCTGCCGAGCTGAACCATCCACGCATGGCGTGGATCTACCCATTCCGTCGCGAGCTGCGGGTTAAACTGCCTGCATCAACTGCTGGAGCTTTCCCCATGACCGCTGAAATCCTCGTGCCCGTTTCCTTTGGCGAGCTGCTGGACAAGATCTCGATCCTGCAGATCAAGTCCGAGCGCATTGGCGACGAGGCCAAGCTGGCCAATGTGCGCAAGGAGCTGTCGGCGCTGGAGAAGACCTGGATGGCACACCCGGCGGCGGTGAAGGACGTCGCCAAGCTGCGCGCCGACCTGAAGGAGGTCAACGAGCAGCTGTGGGACATCGAGGACGACATCCGGCTGAAGGAGAAGGCGCAGGCGTTCGACCAGGGCTTCATCGACCTGGCGCGCAGCGTCTACCTGCGCAACGACGAGCGCGCGCGCATCAAGAAGGCGATCAACCTGGCGCTCGGTTCGGCCTACGTGGAAGAGAAGTCCTACCAGGATTACGCGCAGCGCGCGTAATCCCGGCCAAGGGGGCAGATCCACGCCATGCGTGGATGGGCCTGCCACTCACCCCAGGTGGTCGGCGACGTAGCGCTCGAAGGCGGCGATGCCGTCTTCGACGGTGATCAGTTCCATCACATCATCGAACTCGATCTTGGTGCCCCACTTCAGATCGGCGGCCTGCTTGGCGAGGTACTTGCGCGCAGCGTCGTCGTAGCGATCCACGCAGTAGCGGCGGTCCGAGTACGGGCCGCTGCGGTTCGGGTTGCTGGCCGCGTGCAGGCCCAGCACCTTCGCGCCCATCGCGTTGGCGATGTGCATGGGGCCCGAATCCGGCGTCATCACCAGGTTGGCGCGGGCGAGCAGGGCGGGCAACTGCTTGAGCGTGTCCTTGCCGACCAGGTCCAGTGCCGGTGTGTGCAGCTGCGCCTGGATCGCGTCGGCCATGCTGCGCTCCAGCTCGCTGCGGCCTCCGCACAGCACCACCTGCCAGCCGCGCTGCGTCGCATGGTTGGCTACCGCAGCGTAGCGATCGGCATACCAGTTGCGGCGCACGTGGCTGGAACACGGCGAGATCATCAGCACCGGGCGGCCATCGTCCTGCCACTGCGCAGCGGCCCACTCATGGGCAGACGGTGGCACGGCCAGGTCCCAGCTGACCTCGGTCTGGCGCAGGCCCAGCGGCTCGCAGAAGCTGCCGATGGCATCGAGCACGTGGATGCCAGGACGGTCGGGGATGCGCTCGTTGATGAAGAGCCCATGCAGATCCTTGGAACGGCTGCGGTCGTAGCCGATGCGGCGTTCGGCGGGAATGAAGGCCGACAGCAGGTTGGCCCGGAACGCGACCTGCATCTGCAGCAGCGCTTCGAAGCGTCCTGGCGGCAGTTGCCTGCGCAGTTCCTTGACGCCGGCCATGCCGCTCTTCTTGTCGTAGGCATGGAAGGTGACGCCGGGCAGGCCATCAAGCAGCTTCTGGCCGACCTTGTCGATGATCCAGTGAATCGGCGTGTCCGGACGCGCAGCCTGCAGCGTGCGCACCAAGGGCACCACGTGGGTGACATCGCCGAGTGCGGACAGGCGCAGGAGGCACAAGGAGGAGGACGCTGATGCCATGTGTTGTTAGACTCAATGAAATGGTCGCATTCGACGCCAATGAAGCGCTGACGCCATGCCGCGAGGGTCGCGGCATCGGGGCCATTCTGTTCGACCGCGAGCGGCTGCGGCAAGCCGAGATCGGCCTGTTCTCGCCCCAGCATTGGGGCAGCAGGGCCCGCCCGGTGGGTGAAGGCGGTCGTGGCAGCGCCTGGTTCATCGATGCGCCGTTCGGCGCCAGCGTGCTGCGCCACTACCTGCGCGGCGGCATGGCGGCCCGGATCAGCCACGACCAGTACCTCTGGCGCGGCGCGGACCGCACCCGCAGCTTTGCCGAGTTCCGGCTGATGCGCGCGCTGCGCGAGAAGAAGCTGCCGGTGCCCCGGCCACTGGCGGCCTTCTACATGCGTGAGGGCCTGCGCTACCGGGCCGCGATCCTGATGGAGCGGATCGAGGGCGTCCGCTCGCTGGCCGACCGCGCGCTGGTCGCCGGCCGGGGCGCACCGTGGGAGGAGACCGGGCGGCTGATCGCCCGCTTCCACCGTGCCGGCCTGGACCATGCCGACCTCAACGCGCACAACATCCTGTTCGATGGCAGCGGGCACGGCTGGTTGATCGACTTCGACCGCGGGGTGATCCGCATCCCGGCCACTGCCTGGCGTGAACGCAATCTCAAGCGACTGCTGCGCTCGCTGATCAAGCTGCGCGGCGAGCGCAGCGTGGAAGACGTGCAGAAGGATTACGCGCGGCTGCGCCGCGCCTATGACATGGCCTGGAACCGGGGCACCTGATGGACTGGTCGTTGCGTTTCCTTGGCGTCGGCAATGCGTCGGCGGTCGAGCTGGGGTCGCCGATGTCGGTGATCGAGCGCGATGGCCGTCCGTGGCTGACCATCGATTGCGGCGGTGAAGGCCTGACCGCGTTCAAGGCGCACTACGGGCACATGCCGCAGGCACTGTTCGTCACCCATGTGCACCTGGACCACGTGGCCGGCTTCGAACGGTTGTTCGTGGACACCTTCTTCAACGCGCACCGGCGCGGCAAGGTGCGCCTGTATGTGCCCGCCACGGTGGTGCCGCTGCTGCACAAACGCATCGGCGACTACCCGAACGTGCTGGCCGAGGGCGGTGCCAACTTCTGGGATGCCTTCCAGCTGGTCGTGGTGGGTGAGGCGTTCTGGCACGAAGGCGTGCGCCTAGAGGCGTTCCCGGTGCGCCACCACTGGCCGGAGACGGCCTATGGCCTGCGCCTGCAGGGCGCGCTGACCTGGAGTGGCGATACCCGGCCGATTCCGGAGATGCTGGCCCGCTACGCCAATGACAACGAACTGATCGCCCACGACTGCGGCCTGCACGGCAATCCGTCGCATACCGGCGTGGACGACCTGGAGCGCGAGTACAGCGCGGAACTTCAGGCGCGGATGATGCTCTACCACTACGCCAGCGTGGCCGATGGCCAGGCGCTGGCCGCGCGCGGGCACCGCGTGGCGCAGCCGGGGCAGTGCGTGCCGCTGGCCAATCCCACTGCGCCGCACGTGCTGGCCCAGGACCCGCCGTGAGCGGTGCCGGCCAGCCCGCCGATGCGGCGCTGGCTGCCGAACTGGAGGCGCTGGAGCGCGCGCTGCATGCGCCGCAGGTGCGAGGCGATCGCGAGTCCCTTGCGGCCCTGCTGGACGAGGATTTCAGCGAGATCGGCAGTTCCGGGCAATGCTACGGCCGTGATGCGGCGTTGCAGGAGATCCCGCTGGAGCGTGAGCAGGTGTTGATCGAGTCGGAACAGTATGCGGTGTGGCTGTTGGCCAAGGATCTGGCCCAGGTGCGCTACCGCTGCCGTTATCACGTGGATGGCCAGGCGCAGCGCTGGGTACTGCGCAGTTCACTGTGGCGCCGGCACGGGCAGGGATGGCGGATGGTGTTCCACCAGGGGACGCCGGAGGCACGGTAGTGCCGGGTCGTGCCCGGCGAACGGCGCCAACCAAGGTTGGCAGCTACCAGAGCGGGGGCATCGCCCGAAAAGGCGATGGCCCCGCCGGCTGACCTCGGCGCCCGCGTCGATCGATACCGTTGCTGCCTTCCGGCCCTGGCGGAGTTTTCGACCTAGCGTCGCGAGGGGCCGACGGGGCCACCATAGAGACGTTGGCCGCCCGGTGGGCGGCCAGTTCACGGATCAGGGGAAGCAGCGCGCGATGCGCCGGAGACCACAGCCGGACTGCACATCAGCTGGCTGATGGCAGACGCGCATTCTAGCGCAGGCAGGCCCATCGGCGCCAGCTTCACGCACTGAATCGGCTGTAACCCGTTCCCGGCAACGGCGGCCGGGGCGCACCCCCGTTGCTAGAATGCCGGCCAGGAGGAACGACCTCCCCCACATCGGGACCCAATGACCAGGACGGCCTGGCCCTACCAAGAGGAGGGCCGTCATGGCCTGGATCTATCTGTTGTTCGCCGGCCTGCTGGAAATCGTCTGGGCCGTGTCCATGAAGCAATCCGAAGGCTTCACCCGGCTCACCCCGACTGTGGTCACGATCGTCGGCATGATCGCCAGTTTCTGGCTGCTGGCGATCGCCATGCGCAGCCTGCCGCTGGGCACCGCTTATACGATCTGGACCGGCATCGGTGCGGTCGGTGCGTTCGTGGTCGGCATCGTGTTTCTTGGCGAACAGGTCAGCCCGATGCGGATCGGCGCGGCGGTGCTTATCGTTTCTGGCCTGGTTTTGATGAAACTCTCCAGTAGCTGAGAGTTTATCCGGGCGGTTATATGCGCGCTCAGGGTGTTTGCCGTGAATAGGGAATGTGCATTTTCGGCAAAATAAATTCATTCACGTATTTTATTTGACGCACGTCATGAAAATAATGTGGGTGATTCACGCGGCACTGTCGGCGCCCGTCGCACAGTGCCGCCATTCGTCGAGCGGAATCGGGGAGTTTTCGCTCCGACGGATACGCTGACGCGTCGTCTTCGCTGCGCGCCCGCGTGAAGATGTGAAGATTTTCAGAAGTTAATGCCGCCAGGCCTTGTTCCCCCATCGGGAGCCGGGATGCGCCGCATCGTCTTCAAAAAACCTGCCCGCAGTGCCATCTGGTCTTTTCATGGAGATTTACCGATGAACCGCATTTACCGTCTGGTTTTCAATCGCGCCCTTGGCGTAATGCAGGTTGCATCGGAGGTCGCTCAGAATCCCGGCGGAAGTGCGGTTACCGCGAAGCGGCCACCACGACTGCGGGCGCATCAGCTGGCGGTCGCACTGGTGGCCACGCTGGCCAGCGGTTCGGCCTTCGCAGCGTGCACAGGCACCACGATCGTCAACTGCGACAGCTCCACCAACATCAACAACTACGCCAACCCGAGCAGCGGCCTGACGTTGAACATCGCCAGCGGCGCGGTGTTCAGCGTGCCTCTGCTGTTGGGCGGCAATGCGGTGACGTTGAGCGGCAGCAACACCACGGTCAACAACGCCGGCACGATCGATCCGTTCCTGACCGGTGGGCTCAGCCTGGCCGCGGCCGGCCTGGTGGTCGGCAACAACACCGCCGGTGGCAGCGCGATCACGGTCAACAACCAGACCGGCGGCCAGATCAAGGGCATCTTCAACATCGGTACTTTGCTGGGCTTCGGCGGCCAGGCGATAACCGCGCAGAATGCCGCAGGTGGGACCACCACGCTGGTCAATGATGGTGCGATTGGAATGTCGCTGCTGGGGGTAGGGCAGCTTGCGGATGCGACGTCGGTGGTGACCTATGGCGGGGCACAGGCCAACGTGACCAACCGTGGCAGCATCACCGGCCGTGTCGGCCTCGGTGCTTCGACAGGCAATACGTTCACCAATGCGGGCACGATCACCGGCAGTGTGCATCTGGGCGATTCCACCGGCGGCAATACCTTCACTGCCGTGGCAGGGTCCAGCGTGGTTACCGGTGGCGGCAGCGCCCCTGCCGGCGTGCTCGCTGGCGTAACCGGGGTCAAGGTCGCAGCGGCGGGCACGGTTGACGCAGGCATCGGCACCGGTGCCGCCAACAACACCCTGGTGCTGCAGGACAACGCCAGCAACAACGGGCCTGCGTCGAGCATAGGCTGGACCAACTACATCGGATTCCAGAAGCTGACCGTCAACAGCGGCACCTGGAACCTGCAGGGACCGTGGTCGGGCACGGGCGCGATCACCCTCGGCGGTGGCGTGGTGAACTTCAACAGCAACACCTCATTCGGTACCGGCCTGTTCACCGTCACTGGTGGTTCGATTGCGGCGAGCGGTGCGGGGCTGTCGCTGGGCAACAATTTCACCCTCAATGGCGGGCTGACCCTGGGCGGTGCCCAGGGCTTCGGCCTGGGGGGCTGTTGTCCGGTACCGGCGGGCTGACGGTCAACAACACCGGCATCGTCACCCTGGGCGCCGCGAACCTGTTCAGCGGTGGCGTCAACCTCAATGCCGGCGGCCTGGTGCTGGGCAATGCCGGCGCGCTCGGCAGCGGCAGCCTGACCGTCGGTGGCAGCGCCTCGCTGGATACGACGGCCGGCTTCAACCTGGCCAACAACCTGGTGATCAATGGTGGCGGCGCGCTGAACCTGCTGGGCAGCAATGCGTTGTCATTGAACGGCTCGATCTCCGGTGCCGGCAATCTGACCAAGAACGGTGCCGGCACCCTGACCTTGAACGGCGCCAATTCGCTGACCGGCAATTTCAACCTGGCCGGAGGCGCGTTGGCACTGGGCGCGGGCGGCTCCCTGTCGCCCACCGGCGCGATCACGGTCGGCGTCGGCACCAGCCTTGACCTGTCTGCAGCGGGCAACCAGACCATCGGTTCGCTGGCTGGGCTCGGCGGCTCGGTCAACCTCGGCAGCCGCACGCTCACGCTCGGTGGGCTGGGCAATACCAGCTACAGCGGCACCTTCGCCGCAGGCACGGGTGGCCTGGTCAAGCTCGGCTCCGGCGTGCAGACCCTGTCAGGCGTCAACAACCTCAGTGGCGGCGTGGCGCTCAACGCCGGTGGCCTGTTGCTGGGCAACGCGGCTGCGCTGGGCAGCGGTGCGCTCAGCGTCGGCGGCAACGTGACGCTGGATGGCACCACGGGCGCGCTTGCGCTCGCCAACACGGTCAATCTGGGGGCGGGCAGCATCCTCAACCTGACCGGCAACCAGGCGCTGACGTTCAACGGCGTGATCGGTGGGACCGGCAGCCTGGTCAAGAATGGTGCCACCACCCTGACCCTCAACAACGCCAACACCTTCAGTGGGGGGCTGTCACTTGCTGCCGGTGGCCTGGTGCTCGGCAATGCCGGCGCGCTCGGAACCGGCGCCCTGAACGTCGGCGGTGCGGTGACGCTGGATGCTGGGTCTGCGCTGAGCGTGGGCAATGGCATCAACCTTGGCGTGGGCGGGCTGCTGAATGTGCTGGGCAGCAATGCGCTGACCCTGGGCGGTGCCATCGGTGGTACCGGCAGCCTGGTCAAGAACGGGGCGGCCACGCTGACGCTGGGTGGTGCGAATACCTTCACCGGTGGCCTGGCGATCAACGCGGGCAAGGTGGCGGTGGGCAGCGGCGGAAGCCTGGCCGCCGGCGGTGCGGTCAGCCTGGCCGGTGCCGGCGCGGACCTGGATATCTCGGCCGGAGGCAACCAGACCATCGGTGCGTTGTCCGGCATTGCCGGCAGCACCGTGACCCTGGGCGGCAGCACGCTCACCTTCGGTGATGCCACCAACCAGACGTTCGCCGGGGTGATCGGTGGCACCGGCGGACTGGTCAAGCAGGGAACCGGCACGCAGACGCTGAGCGGCGCCAATACGTTCAGTGGTGGCCTGAACCTGGCCGCGGGCGGCCTGCTGCTGGGCAACAACAGTGCAATCGGCAGTGGCGCGTTGACCGTCAGCGGAAACGGTACGCTCGATGGCTCGGCCGCACTGAACCTCGGCAACGCCATCAACCTGGGTGCGGCGCTGACCCTGCCGGGCAGCCAGAACCTCACGTTGGGCGGCAACATCACCGGCACCGGCAGCCTGACCAAGAACGGCGCCTCGCTGCTGACCTTGAATGGCACCAACACCTTCAGCGGTGGCCTGACGCTCAACGCCGGCAGCCTGCTGCTCGGCAACAGTGGCGCACTTGGCAGTGGCGTGTTGAATGTGGGAGGCAGCGCGTCGCTGGACAGCAGCGCGGCGCTGAACCTGGCCAACAACGTGGCCCTCGGCAGCGGGGCGGTGTTGTCGCTGCCGGGTTCGCAGGCGATCACGCTGGGCGGGGTGGTGTCCGGTGCGGGCGGCCTGGTCAAGAACGGTGCCAGCACGCTCACCCTCAATGGTGCCAACACCTTCGCCGGTGGCCTGACGCTCAATGGCGGCGGCCTGATGCTGGGCAATGCCGGAGCGCTCGGAAGCGGCCTGCTCGGCGTGGGCGCGAATGCCACGCTGGACAGCTCGGTGGCCTTGAACCTGGCCAATGCAATCGATCTCGATGCCGGCGCGCAGTTGAGCCTGACCAGCAACCAGAACACGGCCCTGGGCGGCCTGATCACGGGCACCGGCGGCCTGATCAAGACCGGTAGCGGCGTGCTCTCGTTGAACAACAGCAATCTCTTCAGCGGTGGCCTTGCGTTGAATGCCGGTGGCCTGTCGGTCGGCGCCAACGGCGCGCTCGGCACGGGAGCGTTGAACATCGGCGGCAACGTTTCGCTGGATGCCGGCGCTGCGGTGACGTTGGCCAATGCAGTGAACCTGGGCGCCAACACGCTGACCCTGCCGGGCAGCAACAACCTGACTCTGACCGGTGTGGTGGGCGGGACCGGTGGCCTGATCAAGAACGGTGCCTCGACGCTGACGCTGTCCGGAGCCAACACCTTCGTGGGCGGCGCCACGGTCAACGCCGGTACGCTCGCACTCGGTGCCGGCGGCAGCCTCGCCGCAGGCGGCGCCGTGGATCTTGCCGGTGCGGGTGCAACCCTGGATATCTCCGCGGCGGGCGCCAACCAGACCATCGGCGCGTTGAACGGCGTGGCCGGCAGCCAGGTTGCGCTGGGTACGCAGTCACTCACCTTCGGCGGCGCCAGCAATGGCAGCTTTGCCGGCGTCATCGATGGCAGCGGCGGACTGGTCAAGACCGGCACCGGCGTGCAGACGCTGTCCGGCGCGAATACCTTCGGCGGCGGTGTCGCACTGAATGCCGGTGGCCTGGTTCTTGGCAACGCGGGGGCGCTGGGAGCCGGGGCGCTGGCGATTGGAGGCACCACCACGCTGGACAACACGGTGGCGGTGAACCTGGCCAATGCAGTGAACTTCGGCAACGGCACGCAGCTGACGCTGGGCGGCAGCAATGACGTCACCCTGGGCGGTGTCGTGGCGGGCAACGGCAGCCTGGTCAAGAACGGCGCCGGCCTGCTTACCCTCAACAACACCAATACCTTCGGCGGTGGCCTGACCTTGAACGGTGGTGGGCTGGTGGTCGGCGCCAACGGCGCACTGGGCGGTGGCGCGCTGGCGGTGAATGCCAGCACCACGCTGGATGCAGGTGCCGGCGTCAGCCTGGGCAATGCGATCAACCTGGCCTCGGGTGTTGCGCTGACCCTGCCGGGCAGCAACACGCTGACATTGTCGGGGGTGATCGATGGCAACGGCAGCCTGATCAAGAACGGTGCCACCACGCTGACGCTGTCCGCTGCCAACACCTATACCGGCGGTACCACCATCAATGACGGCACGCTGGCACTGGGCCTGGGTGGCAGCCTTGCCGCGGCGGGGGATGTCACCCTGGGCAGCGCCGGCGCCGCTTTCGATATCTCCGGTGCGGGCGGCAGCCAGACCATCGGCGCGCTCAATGGCGTGGGTGGAACCACGCTGGCGCTGGGTGGTAATTCGCTGACCTTCGGCACCGCCAGCAACGCCGCCTTCGGTGGCGTGATCAGTGGCAGCGGCGGCCTGGTGAAGGTGGGTGCGGGCGTACAGACCCTGTCCGGTGCCAACACCTTCGGTGGCGGCGTGACACTCAATGCCGGTGGCCTGGTGCTGGGCAACGACGCCGCGCTGGGTACCGGTACGCTCACTGTCGGCGGTGCGTCGACGCTGGACACCACCGGGCTGGCCACGCTGGCCAACAACATCGCGCTCAATGCCGGGCTGACCGTGCTCGGTACCAACGCGTTGACCCTCAATGGCGTTCTGTCCGGTGCGGGCAGCCTGACCAAGGAGGGCGGCGCGACGCTGACCTTGAACGGCGCCAACACCTACACCGGCGGCACCAACATCAACGCCGGTACGCTGGCGCTGGGCGCCAATGCCAGCCTGTCGGCAACCGGTACGGTCAACCTCGCCACCGGCGCCACGCTGGATCTGTCTGCGGGCAACGGCACGCAGCAGTTCGGCACCCTGATCGGCAACGGCACGATCAACCTCGGCGCCAATGCGATCGAGGTGGGCGGGGCGGCCAATGGCACCTTCAGCGGTTCGATCACCGGTACCGGCGGCCTGACCAAGGTCGGTGCCGGCACTGAAACCCTGACCGGAACCAACACCTATACCGGCGGCACGCTGATCAATGCCGGTACGCTGGCGATCGGCCCGGGTGGCAGCCTGTCCGCGACCGGTGCAGTGACGCTTGCCGCACCGGGGACCGGCTTCGATATCTCGACATCCGGCGCCGACCAGACCATTGGTTCGCTGGCCGGGGTAGCGGGCTCCAGCGTGAGCCTGGGCGCGCAGTCGCTGATCCTCGGCGGGGTGGCCAACAGCGTGTTCGACGGTGCGATTTCAGGTACCGGCGGCCTGGTCAAGAACGGAGCTGGCGTCCTGAGCCTGGGCGGCACCAATCTGTTCAGTGGTGGCATTGCACTCAATGGCGGTGGGCTGGTGGTCGGCAACAACGCTGCGCTCGGCAGCGGCGCGCTGACCGTGGGCGGCAACGCGACGCTGGATGCATCGACAGGCGTCAACCTGGCCAACAACATCGGGCTCGCCGCGGGTGTCAATCTGGATCTGCTGGGCAGCAACGCGCTGACGCTGGGCGGTGTGATTTCCGGTAGCGGCGGCCTGATCAAGAACGGTGCGGCGACCGTGACCCTGACTGGTGCGAATACCTACACCGGAGGCACCACCATCAACAGCGGCACGCTGGCCATCGGTGCTGGTGGCAGCCTGGCGTCGACCGGCGCGGTGAATCTTGCCGGTACCGGCACGCTGGACGTATCGGCGGGCAACCAGACCATCGGTTCGCTGGCCGGCGTGGCAGGCAGCACGGTGGCACTCGGTGGCAGCACGCTGAGCCTGGGCGGCACGGTGGACAGCACCTTCAACGGCGCGATCAGCGGCAACGGTGGCCTGATCAAGAACGGTGCAGGCGTGCAGACGCTCAATGGCGCGAGCACCTTCAATGGTGGCGTAACGCTCAATGCCGGCGGTCTGGTGCTCGGCAACGACGCTGCGCTGGGCACCGGCGCGGTAACGGTGGGTGGCAATGCCACGCTCGATTCGAACACCGCAGTGACGCTGGCCAACAACGTCATCCTCAACAGCGGGCTGACCGTCCTGGGCAGCAACAACCTCACCTTCAACGGCAACCTGAGTGGCGCCGGCTCGCTGACCAAGGAAGGCGCCGCGACGCTGACCTTGAACGGCACCAACAGCTACACCGGCGGGACCTTCATCAATGCCGGTACGCTGGCGCTGGGCGCAGGCGCCAGCCTGCACGCCGGTGGCGTCGTCAACCTGGCCTCGGGCGCGACCTTCGATCTGTCGGCAGGCAATGGCACGCAGACCTTCGGCACCCTGATCGGCAACGGTACGGTGAACCTGGGTGCCAATACGCTGACGATCGGTGATGCCAGCAACGGCACGTTCAGCGGTTCGATCGGCGGCACCGGTGGCCTGGTCAAGGAAGGCAGCGGCACCGAGACCCTGACCGGCACCAACACCTTCACCGGTGGCACCACCATCAATGCCGGCACGCTGGCGATCGGCGCGGGCGGCAGCCTGGCCGCAACCGGCGCGGTGACCCTGGCCAATGCCGGTACCGCCTTCGACATCAGTGCAGGGGGCGCGCAGACCATCGGCTCGCTGGCCGGCGTGGCCGGCAGCACGGTGTCGCTGGGTGGCAGCACGCTGACCCTCGGTGGCGTGGGCAACACCACGTTCGCTGGTGACATCACCGGTACCGGCGGCCTGGTCAAGAACGGTGCCGGCGTGCAGACGCTCAGCGGCAGCAATACCTTCAGCGGTGGCGTGGCGCTCAACGCCGGTGGCCTTGCCCTGGGCAACAACAACGCGCTGGGAACCGGCACGCTGACGGTGGGCGGAAACACCACGCTGGACGGTACCACGGCATTGACCCTGGCCAATGGCATACAGCTGGCCAGCGGCACGCTGACCTTGCCTGGCAGCAACGCGCTGACCTTGCCTGGCAGCAACGCGCTGACCCTGAATGGTGCGATCGGCGGTGCCGGCGGCCTGCTCAAGGATGGTGCCTCGACGGTCACCCTGGGCGGTGCCAGCACCTATACCGGCACCACCACCATCAACAGCGGAACGCTGGCGGTGGCGGCCGGTGGCAGCCTGTCCGGTGCCAGCACGGTCAACCTGGCCGGTACCGGGACATTGGATATCAGCGCCGGCGGCAACCAGAGCATCGGTGGCCTGGCCGGCGTGACCGGGTCCAGCGTGCTGCTGGGTGGCGCAACCCTGAGCACCGGCGGCAACAACGGCAACACCACGTTCGGCGGTGTGCTCAGTGGTACTGGCGGCCTGGTGCAGGGCGGTACCGGCACGCTTACCCTGACCGGCAGCAATACCTACACCGGTGGCACCACCATCAATGGTGGCAGCGCGCTGCAGATCGGCAATGGCGGCACCACCGGGTCGGTACTGGGTGACATCACCAACAATGGCAGCCTGGTCTACAACCTCGGCACCACCGCAACCGTGGGTGGCGTGGTCAGCGGCAGCGGCGGCCTGACCCAGGCCGGCAGCGGCACGCTGGTGCTGACCGGCAACAACACCTACACCGGCGGCACCACCATCAATGCAGGCGGCACGCTGCAGGTCGGCAATGGCGGTGCGACCGGCGCGATCGTCGGTGACATCAGCAACAACGGCGCACTGGTGTCCAACGTCGCCGGCAACACCACGCTGGGCGGCACCATCAGTGGCAGTGGCGGCCTGACCCAGGCTGGCAGCGGCACGCTGACCCTGACCGGCAACAACACCTACACCGGCGGTACCACCATCAATACCGGTGGCACGCTGCAGGTGGGCAACGGCGGTGCGACCGGTGCGATCACCGGCAACGTCGCCAACAACGGCAGCCTGGTGTTCGACGTGGCGGGCAACACCACCGTCGGCGGCGCGATCAGTGGCAGTGGCGGCCTGACCCAGGCCGGCAGTGGCGTGCTGACCCTGGTCGGCAACAACACCTACAGCGGCGGCACCACCATCAATGCGGGCGGTACGCTGCAGGTCGGCAACGGCGGTGCCAGCGGTGCGATCACCGGTGATATCACCAACAATGGCGCACTGATCTCCAACGTTGCCGGCAACACCCTGCTGGGCGGCACTATCAGCGGCAGCGGTGGCCTGACCCAGGCGGGCAGCGGCACGCTGGTACTGACCGGTACCAATACCTACACCGGCGGCACCACCATCAATACCGGTGGCACGCTGCAGCTGGGTAACGGCGGAGCAACGGGTTCCATCGTCGGTGACATCACCAACAACGGCTCGCTGGTGTCCGGCGTGGCCGGCAACACCACGCTGGGCGGAACCATCACCGGCAGCGGTGGCCTGACCCAGGCGGGCAGCGGCACGCTGACCCTGACCGGCAACAACACCTATACCGGCCCGACCACCATCAACGCCGGTGGCACGCTGCAGGTGGGCAATGGTGGCGCTACCGGCGCGATCGGCGGCAGCGTCACCAACAACGGCAGCCTGGTATTCAACGTGGGTGGAAACACCACCGTCGGCGGTGCAATCAGCGGCAGCGGCGGCCTGACCCAGGCCGGCAGCGGCACGGTGACCCTGACCGGCAACAACAGCTATACCGGCGGGACCACCATCAACGCGGGCGGCACGCTGCAGGTCGGCAATGGGGGCGCCAGCGGCGCGATCACCGGCAACGTCACCAACAATGGCAGCCTGGTGCTCAACGTCGGCGGCAACACCACCGTCGGCGGCACCATCAGTGGCAGCGGCGGCCTGACCCAGGCCGGCAGCGGCACCGTCACTCTCACCGGCAACAACACCTATACCGGTGGCACCACCATCAATGCCGGTGGCACCGTGCAGGTTGGCAATGGCGGCGCCAGTGGTTCGATCACCGGCAACATCACCAACAACGGCGGCCTGGTCATCAACACGGGGGGCACCACGACACTGGGCGGCAGCATCAGTGGCGGTGGCAGCATCGTGCAGGCCGGCCCGGGTGGCCTGAACCTTGGTGGCAACGGCGGCGGCTTCAGCGGCACCGGCCAGGTCACCGGCGGTGGCCTCAATGTCACCGGCACCATCGGTGGCCAGTGGACCATCGGCAGCGGCACCGGCTTGTCCGGCACCGGCACCATCGGCGGTACCGGTGGTGGCGTGACCGTATCCAGCGGCGGCGTGCTGTCGCCGGGCAATGGCCCGGGCAACGGCAGTGGCACCGGCAATGGCGTCGGTACCATCACCATCGGTGGCAACCTGACCCTGTCGCCGGGCAGTACGCTGGGCATCGATCTGGGCGCCACCGGCAGCGACACGGTGCAGGTGGGAGGCAGCGCCAATGTGGGCGGCAGCACCGTGCAGGTGAATACCATTTCGCCGAGCACCAGCTACCAGCAGGGCCAGCAGTACACGGTGGTCAATGCGGGCGGCGGCGTCAGCGGCCAGTTCGCCGCGGCGACCACGCCGTCGGCCTTCCTGACCATCACCCCGGTCTACACCGCGAACACTGCGAACCTGAAGATCGATGTGGCGCAGACTGCAGCGTTCACCACCGTGGCGAAGACGCGCAACCAGTACAACACCGCTGCGGCGCTGGACAGCCTGCCGCAGAGCGGTCCGGCGCTGGGCCTGTACAACACGCTGTTGATGTACGACGCCGGCACTGCGCGCAGCGCGTTCGACCAGCTGTCCGGCGAAGTGCATGCAGCCAGCCGTGCAGTGCTGCTGTATGACAACTACCTGGAAGAGGGCATCCGCCAGCGCCTGGGCAGCGAGTTGCCCACCGTGCGTGGCGAGCGCGCTTCGGCGTGGCTGGCCGGCAGCGGCAAGGTCTTCAAGCAGGATGGCGATGGCAACGGCGACGAGATCCGTTCCAACCGCAATGCGGTGATGGCCGGCGTGGACTGGCAGCTGGATGAGCACGTGGTGCTGGGCGCGGCCGCGGGTAGCGAGCGGTTGGATACACGCCTGTACGATCGCAACTCGCGTGCCCGCCTGCGCGGTACCACCTTCGGCCTGTATGCACAGGGCGAGTGGAACAACGGCTTCGCGGTGGGCGGCAGCGTGTCGCGCGGCGATTACCGCACGCGCACCACCCGTGAGGTGCCGTTGCTGGGCCAGACCCTGCACAGCCGCCAGGATTCGGATGTGACCATCGCCCAGGTGGAGGGCAGCTGGACTTGGACCCACGGCAGGACCCAACTGCAGCCGTACGTGCAGTTCACCAAGCACTGGGTCGACAGCGATCGTGCGACGGAGCAGGGCGGCAGCGCTGCGCTGGTGCTGGAAGGCGGCAAGGACACGCTCAATGTCAGCACGGTGGGCGTGCGGGGCCGCTGGGACGTGGGCAGCGGCGAGCGTTTCCCGGCACAGCTGACCGTCGGCCTGGGGTGGCAGCACGCCTCCGGTGACACCGACGTGGCCAGCCGCAACCGCTTCGCGGTGGGTGGCGATGCCTTCGACGTCTACAGCGCGGTGATGGCGCGCAATGCGCTGGTCAGCCAGGTCGGCGTGGCGGTCGGGTTGGGCCGCAACAGCCAGCTGTCGATGTTCGTGCAGGGCCAGCACGGTGATGGCCGCCGCGATGTCGGCGGGCAGATCAACCTGCGCGTGGGCTTCTGAGGGGAGTAGGCCGGCAATGGATCCACGCACGCCGTGGATCCGGGGCGGGGCGGAGGGCTATACCCTCCGCTCCATCTCCACGGCGTCGATCCCGGCGCCGTGGCCATCGGGCACCACCCGTGTCACGTAGAAGCCGAGGCCGGCATAGAATCCTTGCGTATGCTGGCTGGTGCTGAGCGTGATGTGCGTGATCGACGAGTCCGCTTCGGCCTGGCGCAGGCGTGCCAGCGTCAGTTCGCGGCCGATGCCCTGCCGGTGCAGCGCTCGCTCGACCATGCCCCAGCAGAAGCCGGCGCTGCCATCGCCACGGCGTGTGATGCCGCCGCAGGCGATGACGCTGCTGTCGCGCTCGATGACCTGGAAGGCAAAGTCCACCGCCTGCACGAGCAGGAAGCGTTCGAAATCGCTGCGCTCTTCGGCGGCGAAGAACGTGGGCACGTTGCTGTCGAAGATCGACAGGCAGGCGCTGGCATCCGTGGGGCGGTAGAGGCGGAGTTTCATGCGCCCACGATAGACGATCAGCAGTATCAGAAGATCCACGCCACGCGCGGATTCAGGGGTGACACGCCATGCGTGTCTCCCCTCAGGCCGAAATGCCCGCCAGTACCGCGTACATCACCACGAAGGTCACCAGGAACAGGTACACGCCGCCGATGGCGAGGTAGCGCAGTACGATGAACGCCTTGTTGCCGCCATACACGCGCTGCTGCATCCACAGCAGGTACACCGGAACCGCCAGCCACAGCAGGGCATACAGCCATTGGCTGAGTGTGGCGATCGTGGGTGATGCGAAGGCATTGCCGATGCCGGCGACGAGGAACGTTGCCAGCAGCACCATCATCAGCCAGCAGTGGCTGTAGAGGGCGACCACCAGGTGCTCGAGATAGCCCATCGGTCGACGGAGGTAGGCGATGCGCAGCACCAGTGCGAACACCGGCATCAGGAAGAACAGGGCGCCCGGCAGTGCGGTGAGGATCGCCTGCATGTAGAGATCAGCCTTGCCGCCCATGCGCTTGATGTTGGTGTTGCCGTTCTGCAGGCGCTTGTTGAGCCATCGGTTGGCGAACTGCGGCCAACCATCGAGGACGATGGGATTGCTGTCCGCATCCCAGGGTTTGCCGTTGACGGTGTGATCGAAGAAGGTGCCGTATCCGCCCGTGGTGGTTTCAGGGGCGACGGAGCGGGTGCCCTCGAGCTCTGCCTTGCGCTGTGCGGCGGCAGCATTGACTGCAGCTTTCGCCATGGCGAAGCCGGCGTTGCCGGTGGCGGGGGAGCTGGCCTGCTGTTGGTCGATCAACGCCAGCTGTCGTGCGCGTGCGGCTTCGACCTGTTCCGAGGTGGTGGCCTTGGCGTACACCGAGTCGCGTCCGCCGCCCACACCGAAATCGTCGACGTGTACGAACAGCTTGCCGACGAAGAAGGTGAACAACGTGAGGATGACGAACAGCCGCAGTGGTTGTACGTATCCCACCCTGCGGCCCTTGAGGTAGTTCAGCGCGATGCGACCGGGCACCCAGAGGTCGCGCAGCGTGCGGAAGATGCGCCCATCCAGATGCCAGAAGGATTCGAACACTTCCTCGATGGCGTGGCCGACATGCTTGAGCGGGTTGTGCGCCGATTGCCCGCAGCGATGGCAGTAATGGCCATGCAGGGCGGTGTCGCAGTTCTCGCAGGCGGCGTGAGCGGTGTCGGTCGAGCTCATGGGCGATGGGCGGCATTGGGTGAAGGCGCCTACGATAGCGAATTTTCAGGTTTCGTTCAGTTTTGTTTGAGGGGCCGCGGGAGTGTGAAAGGCGACCAAGAGCATCCACGCATGGCGTGGATCTACGGATCGGTCTGGAGGAACAAGCCCCTCTGTTGAGGGGCTGCCCCGACAGGGGCGGGGAGAGGCCGGCAAAGGGAGGGGCCCAAAGGTTGCGCAGCAACGTTTGGGGCGAAGCGCGCGCAGCGCACTTCGCATCCCGCGCCAGATAACTGAAAAAGGCTGCCCTTTCGGGCAGCCCTTTTCAGTTATCTGGCGGAGAGAGGGGGATCGGATCAACTCCAACCTAACCCCTTGACCCTGCAGCAGATCGCAAACCGGACATGTGTCCTGTGTTGTGTCCCATGATTGTAACCGGACTAATCAGATTCCGGCTTGTCGTCATGGCGGGCTAGGGCACGACCGTTCTACGTTGAGGGATTGGTTGTAGGCGATGCACCTTAGGCATTACTCTCGAGAGGGGTAAGAAGCATCCAAAGGTAAAGCCGAAGGCGTGGATGTGGTGTCTGATCTAGTCGAGCAAAGCTGCGCATCTGGCGGAGCTGATTCCGTCAAACGCCTTACTTCAAGGAGTTGATATGGCAGATGAGAAACCGAAAGCGATCGTTTTGGGGGTCTTCGATGAAGATGATAAGCCTGTTGGTGCGATTGCAGTGACCAACGACGATCGCTTGGATGTTGAAGCAGTATTGGGCGATTTCCAAGACTGTTTGGATGAAATCTCAGAAGCGTTCGACATCAACGACGATTCTGCTGTCGTCACTGATGTCGCCGAAGCGTGGCTCGAGTCTGAATTTGAAGCATTCGATCCAGTGAGTTGCTTCTATGACCCGAGCATTGGAACTTCGGTTAGAAAGCTCGTGAAGTATGTGGCCGGTCGACTAGACGCTAAGACAGTAGGGTATATCCGCTTTGAAGTCGGCGGCGTCAGCGAAATGAGGGTTCGATTGGAAGATGTCCTTCCTCTGACCCCTAAACCTGCGCCGGCGAGGCGTAGTCCTAAGCCCTTTTAGTTGATCTTGCGATTCTTGGCTTCTGGCTCCCCTTTGACCAGTTTCACGGACGGCTTAAGACGGCCGGGAACATTGGCGATGTTTTGATCCTTCCAGCGCGTCCTATACTGTGGTGCAGAGCGGTGATGGTTGGTTTGCCAATGTTGAATGCAGAGTTCTGTGGCAACATCGGCCTCTTCTTTGGCTAGGGCTGCTGGGAGTCTGCTTAGGGCTGCGAGAAATGCGCTGTTCCAAAAATCTTCAATATTCATATGCGAGATTCTTTCGAAATGTTGTAGGTTTCTATCAAAGCGCGAGAGGGTGTCAAGCGGAGACGCGACGCCCTCGTCCCAGTTGTTCCGAAATAGGGCATAAAAAAGCCAAGGTCCACTCCGAGCGCAGGACCTTGGCTTTTCAGTTGAAGGAAGGTTGGGATTTGGGGCCGTTGTCAGGTCGTATGCAGATGGCTGGATATCTGACATCTGCGTTACGCGGTGCTACTCAATCAACTTGGCATACATGACGAAGAGAAACATCGGCAGCCCGCTCAGGACAGCGAAGGCCCCCAGTGCGCCCATCAGGGTCAGGACGGTCATGGTCCACCACTGCCACCAGGCGAAGCCCTTACCCCTGGCCTGAGCCACTCGAGCCTCGGCAGGGTAGAGGCGTCCTACCTTCCGTGTTCCTCGCCGGGCCATAAGCGGCCCGACAATGAACCCAAAAGGTCCCAGGAAGAGCAGGGTCAAGGAGTACCACCAGAAGAACCGCTCCCTGGGGGTCATCAACTTGCGGCGGGCAGGGGGCGACTGGTCAAGCAGCGGGGGAGGGACGCTCATTTGGCGTAGGCCTTCCAGCTCCCGGACTCCTTCGCATATCGAAGATTTTTGCTGACCGGGATGGGCACCTGGCGGCCGCCGATATCGATGGAAACTTTCCCCTTGGTGTCACAGCGGTAGCCCTCCATGTCTTGGGCCTCGACGCATCCGGTCAGTTCGAAGTCACGGATGTCGCCAACCCGTCCAGCCCCGCTTTCCTCCAGAAGGGTGGCGAGTGCCCTTTCGGCATCGTTAGTAGACGGCTGGCCACCGCAAGCAGAGAGGGTCAGTGCAATGGCCAAGCCGGCCAGGGTGGGCCATGTTGCTTTCATCGTTCGTTCCTTGATTGGTCTAGTTTCGGCGGCAGGCATCTGCCGCCCAGGTAGGTGGCGATGGGGGTGGATTACTTGTCGCGGTTGCCTTCTGACTTGAAGCCTGCGAGCCACATCCTCGAATCTTTGAATGGCGTCAGCAGGCCGCTGGCTCCCGGGTGCAGATCCGATGTTTGGATGAAGCCGCTGACCCAGGCCACGCGAAGGGCTACGTCGACGGCCCGGTCGGACACCCCTGGGCGGCTCACGTTGAGGACGAACGGCTGGCTGGGAGGGTTGGGGCCGGTTGACCGGTTTGAGCCTGTGTGGGGCCTGCCTGCCGGCACCCGAACACCAGTGAGGGCATCTCTGCCTTTCCACAGGGCGGCGGTGTTGAGCTCGGCCGTGTCGCCCAGGTCGTCGGTCTCCGTCAGGGCTGCATTGGCGCAGGTCTGGAAGACCTCTGTGGTCGACGCGGAGGGGCTTGTCCAGATGCGGGCCTCGACGGTCCAGCAGGGCAGCGACGCCCCCCACTCCAGGAACGTCAATGCCATCCTGGGCCATTCCAGCCTGCCGAGCTGGGCCTGCTGGTGGTTGTCTGCTTTGAAGAGGCCTTTGATCTTTCCGGGTCCGCTGACCGGCGTGTAGATGGCACCGGAGCTGGCGCCGGCGTTCGTGCCCGTCTGGGCTGGTTTAACTCCGATCATTTGCTGCCCCGCGTCCTTCAGGCTGGTGCCCAGCTGGCGAAAGAAGCCCGGCTTGTTAGGGACCTCATCCTGCTCAGCATGGGTCTGAGCGCTGGCAGGAGTGCTCATGACTGCGATGGCGAGGAGCGCGACGGCTCCGTGTCGTGCGTGCTTCATGTAATAAAGCCCCTGTAGGGTCGCCGGGCTGGCGACATTTGCCATATTGGCAAATGCAACGCAAACTTGGAACCGTCAGACTGCGGGCTCAGTCAGCAATCGTTCGATCTTTGCCCCAGTGCCTGCCCCGATCGCCCCTGTCAGAACCCTTGGTCGCCGTTTGCGCGAAGCCCGCCAGGCAAAGGGGATGACTCAGGCTGAGCTTGGGGCGGTGCTGGGCCTGGAGGACGAAAACTCGGCTGCTCCGCGCATTTCGCGATACGAACGCGGGGATCGGATGCCAGACGAAGAGACCATGGAGGCGTTGGCAGAGGCCTTGGGTCTGCCCGTGGCATATTTCCACGCCACCTCCGACACATTGGCCGAGGTGATTCTGCTTGTCTCAAAGCTGCCACTGTCCAAGCAGAAGGAAGCGTTGAAGCGGCTGCGCGAACTGTCAGCCTCTGCCTAACTGTAGACGGGACATGACGCCGCTTAGCTACTGCTTGAAGGGCGGCTCATCGAGGTGCTTCTTCGCCTGAACAAGGACCAAGCACTCCACTTTTGCCCGCGTCACTGCGTTGTAGAGCAGTCGCCGCTTCTGTTCATTGTCTCCGGACGTTGCCGCAGGCCAAAGAACCACAACGTGGTCAAACTCCCTGTTTTTTGCTCTATGCACGGACATCGCCTTGTAGCCGAGGTCTGAAGAGCGCTGGAATCTGGCGCGGTTTGCGCAAATCTGCTTGACGGTGGCTGCGAGCATCTCTCGAGAGATAGCTACTTCACGTCTGGTTCGAATCAAGCGGTCTACCCAGCGGGAAAACTCACCATAAAGGACGTGATCGCCAGTTGCTCTCACCGCCTCTAGGGCCTCGGCAGGCGTAGCAACAGCGGGAGCAACTATCCGGGCCAAGAGTGCTTCCACGACCTTATCCTCAGCCTGCTCCCAGTCGATTCGATAGGGTCCATTGCCATGCTTGGTGGCCTTAACGGCCGACGCCATCAAAGTATCTTCTGCGAACGCCTTTACTACGGGGGATATGACCGCCAAGGATTTACCCTTGACCTTCCAGCCGATTTGATTGCTCAAAAAGGTAGATGCCAGTGCGGCGTTGGCCGTCGCTTTGAACGAGAACCCGGGGCCGCAGGGGAGATCCAAGCCAGACCTGAGTGCCGCGGCTGCGTCGAGCAATGAGCCCACGTTTGTGCGCATCGTCCGCTCCAGCTTTACGTGGTCTTCTTGGAGTTGAAGCCAGCCCCACGCCGGATTCGGTCGAAGGGCAGCGTCCAGGCACTGGAACTCATCGGCAGCAATGAGCGTTGTCAGCTCCGTTGCAAGGTGGCGGACAACGTCAAGGCGGTTTGCAGAGAGATCCTGAGCCTCGTCGATGATCAAGACCGGATATGACGCCTTCACCCAAAGCACAACGTGGCGGTGGTTAAGAAGAGCTGCTGCCACCCGACACGTCTCTTCGTATTCGGATTCAAGCGGCTCGCCGTAGCGCTCTTGGATGGCCAGAGACTGCCAGCGTCGAACAATCCGGGCGGCGAAGCTGTCCAAAGTGGCGCATTCGTAGCGGCGATCCATGCCGGGAACCCTGGCAAGTCGGTCATCTAAGCGCCGCCGAGCGCCGTGCATGAAGGTCAGCGCTAGAACTTTGCGCCCGTCCTCCAAAGGTTTCTCGGCAATAACCTGTGCAAGCTTCTGCATCAGCTGGTATGTCTTTCCACTGCCCGCCCCGCCGGAAAAGACGGCAACAGTCATGGCTGGAAGACCCAAGCGTTCTCGGCCCTGCTAAAGCGGGCGCTCTCCAGGTCGGCGCAGGCCAATGCCAAGCCTTCGAATAGCTCCGACGCTCGCCCTCTGCATGCCTCATTGTCAACAACGGCCTCCGCAATAGCTTCGTAGAGCACCAAGTCGCACTTTTTCGTTTTTGCATAGGCGACGACCATGGCCACATCTGCATCAGCCAACGCTGGGATATCCCTTGCGATGACCGCAATCGAAACGGGGTCTGCAGAGAAAACCCAGGACAAGATATCCTCAAGCATCTGACCGTCGGGCCATCTGATGATAGAGCTAGGACTAGCCCCGGCCCGAGCGAGTTCCCCGGAGTATCGGAAGCCTTCACCGTCGCCATCCACAAGGCAGCAAACGCGTGGATGCACCCGCTGAAGGTCTGTCCAAATCTCAACAACCTTGGCATCTTCGGTCGGAACTAACCCGACTTCCAATCCGAATGAGTGGGCATGCTCGCCTGCCCAGCCTTGCCTAAGCATCAGTGGCTTGAGGAGTGTCTGCAGCAACAGGTGATCTGAGCGGCCCTCGGGGACCAGCACAAACGAGTGCATGAGGGCGTCAATGACCTCAGTCCGGTTGTGCTGGTAGAACTTGCGCTCCCAGTTAGCTGCTTGACCATCAAGATTTTTCTCCAGGAAAGGCTTGGCGGTCAAAATCCCGCCAGTGTTTCTGAGTAGCAAAACTGAGGTGGGGTCAGCCATTGCCGCAATGGTTGGAGAGTGAGTTGTAACAAATGTTTGTGAGGACAGTGCCTGGACTCTCAGCACAATCTGCTGCTGCGTTGCCGGGGGTAGATGAAGCTCTGGTTCTTCCAGGGCCATGGTGAAGCCTTCGCCCCCTTTAGCACGCAGTCTTCCAAGCTCAAGGAGGAGGAACAGCCCCTGCAACGAAATCAATCCGTTTCCTTGGCGGGCGGCGGGCACGCTGGGCCCGTTCGGCACAGCGTAATGGGGTGCCACGGCATCCAACACGGAACGACTGTCCGTGGAGGTGACACGAAGCTTCAGCTTGGGAGAGCCCGCTATGCACCGGGCAACCTCGTCGTTGACGCTGTTGATGAGGGGAGCAATCTGCTTGTCGTCCTCAATGGCGGTTTCAGGTAATCGCAGCTGGTCCCGCTGGGCAAGGATAGCGCCCGCTGGCTGAGCGGCTGCGGCATGCAGGGTCCTGCGAAAGAGTTCGCTGCCCCACGACAGCACTCGGTCCCACGTCCGACTTGCTCTAACAAGGAAGAACCCAAACTGCTGTATGAGACGGTTAGGCACCGCAACGGGCGAGTCTTCATCGAACGGGTCGATCGCGCCATCGTGATCGTGGAAGTAGCGCACGACTTCCACTGTGAGTGACAGCTGATCAAAATAGGCTTGGACTGCAATCTGGCAGCAGAGATGTTTGGCGGTCTCTGTTGGTAAGGGATGAACCGTGCCGGTCGCCTCGTCCAGCCACTTCGGGACAGCACGTCCATCTCTGAACCATTCGGGGTGTTGATTGGGATCGTTGCCGCCAAAGCCCGTGATCGTCGCAATCAGTTTGATGCGGTCATCTGGCTGCGGGTCTGATCCGAAGAAGTCGTGCTCTGTAAGGTCTCGTATCAGACGATCTCTTCCAAGGAGCAGCGTGAGCGCCTCGATAACAGTGGTCTTACCAGTGTTATTGCCTCCAACCAGCACCACGTGTTTGCTGAAGCGCAAGTGGCCTTCACTTACGCCACGGAAGTTGTGGATGGAAAGATCTGCAACTCTCATGATTTCCCTGCATGTTATGGGGCGCGGATTTCCTCACGAACTAAAGCTGCCTTACTGCTATTCAACGGTCTCGTTCTTTGTCTGCCACATAGCGGTGATAAGAGCAGATTGTTTCCCCATACTCTTCTAGGCCAAGTGGTTCTGAACAGACGGCGCACTCGCTGTGCCCCAGCTCAAAGCCGCAGGCGAGGCACATCTCGTCCTCGTAAACATAGGCCTCCTCGCTGCACTCGGGACAGGTATCCAAGGGGTCATGCCCGCCATCCTTTGCAGCAAGGAAGCTTGCGCCAGCAAAGAAGTTAGGGAGTATGCGACCAAGCCACTCCTGATTTGAGCTGGTATGACCGCAAGCTCGACACGCCCACTGGGCCTCAAATGGATTGGTATTTTTGGCTTGAGTTTGCCTGACCAAATGTGAGCTGCACTCCGGGCAGCCCTCGCGTTCAATAGCATCCGTCAGCGAGGTAGGCCCATCGAGTTGAGCGTAAGACGCCCTGCACTCCGCCCTGAGGCGATCTTCAATTTCCTTCTCCGCTACGAGGAGAGCCCAGGAGTCTTCGTCTATCTCGTCCTGAGGGTCGACCTCTAGATGCTTCGGCATGAACTGAGAGAGAAAAATAAGACCATCAGCGAAAGCGCCTCGGATCTGACCCACGTCATCAACGTGGTGGTGCTCGACCCGGTTCCTGACTCCTGTGATCCGCTGCAAGAGGCTGGCGTCCACCTCGATGCCGAGCGACTTAAAGCGGGAAATGATCTCAGAGACATCAACTGTCGTCTTCCCGGACCCCTCAAAGATGACCTTCCCATCGTCATCCAGCGACGGGGTGATTTGCTTCCAAATCAAGATCTCGTCTTCGGGCGACAGTCGGCGAAGCTTCTCTTTACACAGGAGCAGAATGCCTGCGGTAAGATTTCGGACGGCTGAAGATAGGCGGGGTGGGGATCCTTCGTTGAAATCCTCAACGCCTACCTGTATTGCGTTGAGCGCGTTACGGTATATCGGATGCTCCGGCATGACCCATCCCCGCTTGGTTTATTCAAGGATAGAACGTATAGGGCTCGGAAGGGTAGGCTTAAACTGCTTCTTCGGATGAATCGGCAGGGTAATGGGCGGGAAGCTCGGCCCAGGCCAACTTTATTGGAATCGTGCGACGCTTGCATTCGATTGCTGGCGTGGCCCGGGACAAATGGGGCTTGTGAGTGCGTTGTCGGCCGGGTGTGTGGACCGCCACCAGTAGGCCGTCTGGGGACGGAAAAACGTTCAGAACACTCATGCCTCGTCAGCTCCCCTGCGCGACGAATGGATGCATAGATTTACATGCTTCGGGTGAAGCCCTGCTAGGGTGCGAGACGTGGATGTCTCCCCGCACTGGCGCTGAAGGTGCCACCACAACGGTTAAAGCTGTGAGGGGTCCCAGACTCGCCTGGGACGCCTCATCTTCGCCAAGAGGCTTATGGGTAAAATTTGCTACGGTCAGCCAAGGTCGCCCGAAACTGCCCCGCTTGGTAGACCGGAAGCACCACATCAGGGCGATACTTCTCCAGGACTGCGATCTGCTTCGTTCGTGCCTGCGCGGGCTTCTTGTGGAAATAGGCCTCGTGCAGTACAGGGACCCGCTTGCTGATGGAGTGGCCGGTGACCAGGGCAATGTCCTCATCGGCCACCCCCATGTGATGCAGCTCCGTGGCAAGGGTGTGTCGGAAGGCGTGGAACCCGACGCCTTTAGGAAATCCGAGATCCTTCATGTATCTGCTGAACTGGTTGAGGACGCCTTGGCTGTAACGGGCGTTGGTATCGCCATTGTCGCGTCGCACGCCGGCAGACAAGTGGGGGAAGAGGCGAGGATGGCCACAAGCGCGGATGTCCTCGACGAAAGCCAGGAACCCGGCATCGAGCAGCGGTTGGGGAATGGGGAGCGTTCGGACAGCTGCTTTGCCTTTTAGGCTTTGGCGGCTCCGGTTCCTGTCTCTGTGGCTCAGGTCCGCGTCTACCGTCTTCTGAATCTTGATGCACCAAACGCCGCTCTCCTGGACAATGTCTGCGAGCTTCAGCTGAGCGACTTCATTGATACGCGCTCCCGTGTGGAGTCCAATCATCGGCACCCACCACCGGTGGGGCGCTTTCATGGCCCAGGGGATGAACGTGTTGGGGGCAAAGATGCGACGCAGATCTTCTTCGTCAAACAAGCGCTCGGCCTTGTCGGGGTCAATGACCAGGTCCTTCTTCGCCTCTGGGAAAAAGTGCATGGGGGAGCCCACAATGGCTTTTGCTTTGTCCAGTCGGCCAAAGAAGGTGACGAGAAACCTTCGGTGCTTCTCTACGGTGGCCGGTGCGGGCGGTTGGACACGGAGCGCCTTCCCCTGGGCCACCGCCTGCTCATACGTGTAGTTCCGATACTGAGGGTCCGACTGGAGAAGTGGTGGAGCCCAGCGCATCAGCTCCCAGAGTCGGTAGATATGCACGTGGTCGACCCGGGACACCGGAATATCCCCGCAGGCCATCAGGAGCATCTTCAGTGATCGCGCTGTGGCCTCGATGGTGTTGCGTGTCAGGCCCATACGCTCGCGGTCCGCCAGGTAGTCCCGGATCTCGATAGACAGCAATCGAGCGGGGGCGGCGACGGGGAGAGGCTCAGGGTGGCGCGTGCCATTCTTTCCAAGGAGCGCTCGACGGGTCCGCTCGCAGGCGTCGTTGATGATCTCTTGAGCATGGATGGCGGCTTCTCGGCCAGTCACGATCATTTCGCCGATGCGGACGCGGCCGATGCGCACGTTGGTCAGTTTGAGGGTGCCCGTCGGGTCTGCGAGGTAGGAGTTGAGGTGTTTCGAGGTGGGGGAGGTCACTGCGTTGCTTCCATCTGAAGGATGGAAGTACAGATACTGCGGGCCTAAAAATCGTCAACGAAAAATCGGGGTTTTGTTCACGGCCTTAGGCATCGCCTGAGAAGTGCCGTTTTGCATGTTGGCTCAGCCAATCGTACCGCCCCAAGATGCGCTGTCATCTACATTAAAATCAATGGCTTGCGTCCATCGGGATGGCCGATTTTCGGAGTCATTACCGTACTGTTTAACTGAAGTAAGCTAACAGTTCATTTTTTGAACATGAATGAAATATAAATGACGATTCTGTTTTGTTAGCTAGTTCATGTCGGATCATCCAGGTCAACGCCGGACGGCGGCTTGTGTTCCTATCCATGCCTCACAGATCTGTTATCATTTAGTGTTAAGGACGATCAGGGGTCGGCAGTGGCGGAGAAGCGGTTCAAGGACATTTTTCTCGATTGCGCGAAAGTGCAATCCGCTCTGGTGGATGCTGGCGCGACTGATTTGGCCGAGCGCGTCGTGAAGGAAGGGCGACTGACTCACCATAGCGGAGAGCTAAATGGGAAGCGTTTCTTGGTCCAGATCTTCGCCAATAACGGCGGAAAGTTCACCATCGGCAACTCGTCGGGGTTTGATGCGGCGACCTTTGAGGTTCTTGGGGATGCCATCAAGGATCGGTGCGGGTATGGTTCTCCTTCCCCTCTCAATGCGAGTCTCCCTCGTTTCGAGGATGAGAAGGTTGCCTTTGTTTTGGATTACCTGCTTGAGCAGGGCGTGGAAATCAACGGCGACGAGACGACAGCCAACTACAGGCTGATTCGTGTGGTTGGCACAAATGGCGAGCGACTGACTTTCAAGCACTACAAGAATGGCACGTTCCACATGCAAGGCGTGCATGGAAAGGTCGCCGGGTGGGCATTGGATGCAGTGCAAACCATGCTTCCTGTGGACAAGATCCTTGCTCACCAAAAGGACATTTACTCTGTCCCTTTGTCGGTCGAGCAGATCAAGCAGAACCTCGAGGTTAAGATTCCTATCGTTCACGATTACCTTCGTGACGCCGTCCGTATCCAGTTTTCATCCTCGCTGGCGCTCACGCAGGTGGGCATTGACCTGGAAGATTATTCTGCGGTCGCCTACCCCGCGTTGCGAGGACTTGAGGGCTACTGCTTCCAGCTTCTGGGCGAAGAGGGCGGTATCGCGCTAAATGTTAGGGAAAAGCTAGGTGATTATTTTGATTTGGAAGCACCCACGCCGAGAGTCCTGTCTACCTATCAGGCGACCTGCTCACTAGAAGTTCAGCAAACTCTTGTCGAAGGTTACCAGCTGTGGCATAACCTTCGGCACCGTCTCTTCCACATGGACGGCAACGTGGACACCACGCGAATGCTAAAGACGCGTGAAGAGGCAGTCGCCATTGTGGATGAGGTGTTTTCGCTTGTAGAGAGTGGCCATCAACGAATCAGCCGTTCAAAAGGCAAGGTATGCGAAAGTTTGTCGTCATAAGTTCTTCATCGGAAGCCTTCTCGGTCGTCGTCATGGCGACAGGGCAGAGCTTGCCGCAGGAGAACTTGGAAGACGTGGCTGAAGAGCTGCGGCGACGCCAAGTGTTTGGCAATGTCGTATTCGATCTTCTGGCGTCGAACGGCTCTCGCCACTGCCGTTTTTACGAAGCCGACTTTGATGGCTACGCCTTCGATAGCCGCGCTCGATTCAAGGCAGTGCAGCCGGATCCGTGTGTCCGCGAAGCAACGGCGCAATACCTTAAAGGTCACATGGATGAGTTCGACCTCTCCATGCTGACCCCTGCGATGCAGTTCGCCGCCAAGCGCGGCGTGGCCCTATAAAAAGGCTTTTGAACGTCTAGGGAGCCCGGCAGCGCCAGCCTAGTCAGTTGGCGTTGAGTTGGAGTCGCAGTCCTTAAGCTCGTTAGTCGGAGATCCCTGGGAGGTTTGTAACGAACATCTTCTTCTTCGGGGAAATCTTCGGCGTTTGTGACATCCCGGCTAAGGCAGATCCTATCTTGCGCCTTGTATTCTTGTTTTCGCGGCGAGTAAGTATTTCTCGACACGCCTTGCCGGTTTCCCTTGCGCTATCTGTGGTGATGTTGTAATCCCCATTTTTTCCTTGTTGGATTCCGCTGGTTGGATCTGGTTCCCCAAGTTCATTTGCGGCATCTTGAATGGAACGTATGGATGGGAGTGATCGAAGATCCGGTTCCATTTTGCGATCAGGATCCTTTGAGTCGAACGGGTCGCCTGCTTCAGCGGCGCGCGTAATCACTTCAATGGCTGCCGCTTTTTTGTCATCTTCTGCTTCTTTGTCATCAGTCGGTTTGTCGCTCATCCTTAGCTTTCCGATTTCTTAGATTGGTGGACAGTATGGAGGATGAAAGGCAAGAGCGCACTTAGGCATCCTGACGGATGCGTGCGCCAAGGGCTTCGCCCCTGGGACCCCAAGCCTCTGCGAGGCTTGCCAACGGCAAAAGCTGGTCCATAAAGAACCTGTTTTCACAGGAGTCTTTATGGCCATCTTCCACACATCAGTCAAAACCTTCAGCCGAGGCAAAGGCCAGTCCGCCGTCGCTGCAGCCGCCTACCGGGGCGGTCTACTGCTGTCCGATTTCGCGACCGGGCAACAGCACGACTACCGCCGTAGGAGCGGCGTCGTTGAGACTTTCTGCCTCGCTCCCCCAGATGCACCCGATTGGGCGCTGGTGCCCGGCGAGCTTTGGGCCGTGGCCGAAGCCGCCGAGCGCCGCAAAGACGCTACGGTAGCCCGGGAGTTCGAACTATCGTTGCCGCACGAACTCTCCGACGACCAGCGGGCCCATCTGGCCTTTTCCATTGCCGAGGCGTTGGTGGATCGCTACCAGTTCGCCATCCAAGCCAGCATTCACTCCCCTGGGACCCCCGATGGGCTTAATCACCATGTCCACTTGCTGGCAAGCACCAGACGCATCGGACCTGATGGGTTTGGCGAGAAAACGCGTGAGCTCGATGGGGGAGTGTCGGGAAAAGTGCAGGTTCAATGGGTTCGAGAAATGGTCGCGGAAACGACCAACGCACACCTTGAAGCGGCTGGCCTGACGGTCACGATCGATCATCGGAGTCTGGCGGAACAGGCTCGGGCGGCGTCGGACCGAGGGAACGAACTGCAAGCTGCGGCCCTATCGAGAGAACCCACGAAACACCTTGGTAAGGCAGCAACTGCGCTGTCCCGAAAGGGCATGGGCAGCCGGCTGGTAGCGGAGAACGACGCCATTGAGGCCGGCAACGTCGAACATCTGGACCATCTCACTATGCAGGCGGGGCACGAGGGCAGGGCCGTTCCCATGCGTCCGTCAGTCGGTCATGGCCCAGGTGGCCGGCCGCCCTCCATACAGGGCTTGGCTCCTGGATTGGCGATTCGAGGCGTCTCCGGGATGCGGCTGCCTCAGGTCTTGGGCCCCCAGCACGAAGCAACCGAAGGCCAGCGCGCGGTCAGTCTCGCCGAGCGTGTGAGTGATGCCTTGCGCGACCTGCAGGACATCGCGCGCGCCAGGGCAGACCTGTCGACCCAGCGCATCCGTGCTGGTCTCGAATGGGTTCAAGCCGAACTCGCGCGGGCTGGAGAGACGGTCCCCTTGCGGCAGTGGATCACCAAGGCGGTTCTCCAAGTCCGGGCACTGCGAGCGGCAATCCTAGGACGTGCCTTGCGATTCGTGTCGCTGGGTAGGGCGGAACGTCTGTGCCACATCGCCCAGCACGAGTGGGAGCGCTTCAACACGGACTATCCCATCGGGACCAATGGCTACTCTCGGCCCGAATGGACGCAGCGGCGTGAGCGCCGTCTGGCGGCCCTTGAGCAGCGGACAACGGAGCTAGAGAAGGCGCGGTTGCGCGGGTCGGCTGAGGCGCTGGCAGAGGTGGATGCGGACATCCTTCGCAAGGCGGAGGAGTTGGAGGCGATGCCGTCACCGCCGCAGTTCTTTCTTGAGCGCCAAGTGGCTCCCTCAGTTGCCGCGGACTCCCCAGTGCCAGTTTTGAAGCCACGATCGCCATCCCTCCATTGAACGAAAGAGCCCCGCGAATGCGGGGCTTTGTCTTTTAGTGGATTGTGGGTCCAGACGGCTTGCGAGGAGAGGGGGCAGGGGCCAAGCCGCGTGCCTTGCGCCATTCCTCTTGCGAAACGAAGGTGGGCGGCACCTGATCACGGCTCACGGTTGCAGCCCTCGGGGCAGGTCGCGCTCCTGTGCTGGGCACATAGGCTTGTTGCGCTTGGCCAGCAGGGGATGCGGCGAACCGGCGCATCAGCGCGGCTGCCACATCCAAGGCATGTTGGATGTCGGCTTCGCGTTCGGCGACATCTCTGGTTCCGCTCTGCGCCATGAGTGCCGGAAGAATACGGCTGGCGATGCGAAGTTCTACGTTGGCGGGCATTGGATCTCTGAAGCTCTCATTGTGAAGGTATTCACATCGAAGCACTTCATCCAAGATTGGCAAGGGACGGAACCTGCTTTGGTTCACAGATCTGGAAGTTGCCTTCCAATGCCTAGGCAGAGGGGGGCTCTCGAGCTTAGATTCCATCGGGCCAACGCCGACACTAGCTAGATCGTGGGGTAGACCACCTTCTCATTGTGGTCTTTGTGGTCATCGGACCAAATCAGTCGGACGGGCTGCTTGCTTTGTGTCTCGTAATGCACCGCCGCGATGAGATCAACCGACTGATGCGGCTCCATCTGCTCCAGTGGGAACTTGGAGTCTATGTCCGACTGCATGAGGCAATCCGTGCCCTCCAGAGGTTCCAGGCGCACATTTCGGGCAACGGCCTTGCCCTTGTTGAACACCTTGAGGCGATATTTGTTGCTGCCCAGCTTGTTGAACGAGGCCCCCAGGTCGGCCTTCTTTGCGTTGGTCGCCTCCACAGACTCTTTAGCCATGAGAAGCCGGTTGAGCTCTTCTTGAGTTTCGTTCAACTTTTTCTGACGCCTGTTGAACAAAAGAGTCATCACGGTCGCGACGGCGGACAACGCCAGCGCCGCCGCCGCAATCACATCGCCCGTGTCAAAGCTAATAGGCATCATTTAATCCTGAAGTTTTTGTTGCCCCGAAATGCATTCTTCAGAGTGTCGTGCAGATGCTTTTGTAGGTCCTGCGTAACCTGCTTTTTGACCTCATTGAGATGCTCCTCAATGTTCTCTGCGTTGGCCTCTTTCAGTTCATCGCGGGTCAACACTCGTTCGCAGCCTGCGCACTTCATCGGTGCTTCGCCGGAAGTCTCCTCTTCTTCGTATTCAAACTGCGTGCCGGCACATGTGGGGCAGGTCAACGTAATGGAGCGAGAGTATTTTTCGGTGTTGAACGACATCGTATGCCCCCTGTCGGTCTTGGTAGTCTCGGGTTTCCCGTCTTTTCCTATTTACCATGCTGTCCAGCATTCGCAAGCCCGGGCTTGTTCATTGTTTAAGCAGCCCTGTGAGGGCTGACAGATTGAGTCCATAGGAAAGGACGGCTAACCCCGGCGAGACGCCTTTAAGGCCTTCCAGCTTTTCCCGGACCGTGAAGGTCCTGCTGTAGGTCGAATGGTGCTCGTCGTCCAGCTCATGGCCCACCAGTTGGGCCCGGAGCTCGGACACCACGCCAGCCCCCTGGAGCTCTTGAATCAGTGTCTTCCGAAGTGAGTGGAAGCCACGCTTGGCTTCCGGCCAGTTTGCCCCGACCTGTTCCAGGTGTCGGCCGAACGCCTTGGTGATCCAGTTGCCTGCCCCGTTCTTCGCATTTGCCTTGGCAGCGGGGAAGAGGCGCGGTGCCTTCTGGGCTCGAAGGGTGCCCACCCAGTCCAAGAAGCCCAGCTCAATGAGGTCGGGATGCACGGGGATGGTGCGCAGGCTGACCTCGGTCTTGACCTTCTGGTGCTCCCCCTCGTCAGAAATGCGAATGCAGGGCAGTCCGTCCACCGTCAAGACATCCTCGACCAAAAGCTGACCGACCTCCGAGGCTCGGGCACCCGTGTAGAGGCCCAGCAACGCGGCCCAACGGGCGGACAGGGCCAGGTCTTGGAACGCTGCCGGTGCGAACAGCGCTTGGACTTGGTGGGCATCGTAGGCCTTGAAGCCAAACTTCTTCCGAGCGCGCTTTTCCCGGGTCGAATAGGTGATGTGGCCGGAAGCCGGGTTGTCGCCCTTGGGATAGTGGCCGGAGGCCATGGCCCACTCGAAAAACCCGCCCTTGCCCCCGATATAGGACTGTTTATTGGTCAGGGTGGGGGTGGCTGCGCCGCCATCTCGCATGAACTGATACCAGCGGGCCAAGTCGGACCGGGTGACCGAGTGGAGTTTGGCCTTTTCCCCCAGGAAGGACACCAGTGCCTCGATGGCGGTCTTTTTAATGGTGAACGTTTTGGGGAGGCAGCCGGGCTGGATGCTGGCCAGCCAAGCGTCGCGGGCCTTGCCCAAGGTGATGGTCTCCACAGCGGGCTTGGTTACCCGACGGGCCACGGGCATGGGCGGCACACCCTCTCGGATCAACTCGCTCAGCTCACTGGGCTGAGAGGCAGAGAGCTCCATCAACTGCTGATAGAGCCTGACATCGTCCGGCGTATCGATTTGCCAGTGCTCAGTCACCGTGCCATCGGCCGCCTTGGTCCGATTCAAGATCAACTGCTGTAGCGGGTCGCCGTCGGTCAAGCGCCTGAGCAGCGCGTCGATGTCCTCTTCCTTGATTCCCATGCGTTGCTCCCTCAACACGTCGAAGGCTTGAGCATAGCGCGCCGCCAGTTGCAGGGCGCGCAACTGGGCCACGGCCAGCTCGGACGTGCGCAGGGTGCGCTTGAAAATGCGTCGGCCAACGATGGCCTGGAGATCGGTGGGGACTCGTTGCCGGAAAAACCAGAGCCCTGAGGGCGCGCGGACGAGGTGGTGTGGGATGCGCATCGAGAGATGTGTCCCGATTTGTGTCCCGCTGAAGGTCACCCCAGAAAAGCAAAAACCCCTGCGTAAACAGGGGTTTGCGTAATCTGGCGGAGAGAGGGGGATTCGAACCCCCGAAGCGCGGTTTAGACGCTTACACACTTTCCAGGCGTGCTCCTTCAACCACTCGGACACCTCTCCGGATCCCTGCCATCGGCAAACGCCTCAGCAGGGGCGCAGATTCTAGCGGGCCGTGCGGCACTTCACAAGCACCCTGGTCAGGAACCTGCGAGGGGCGTGCCGGGGGCGAGGGGGCTGGACAGGCATGGCACAATGGAGCATCCGATGGAAGACGGTGGCCTGATGTCCTATCTCGTCCTTGCCCGCAAGTGGCGTCCGAAGCGTTTTGCCGAGCTGGTGGGCCAGGAACACGTGGTCCGTGCGCTCAGCAATGCGCTGGACAGTGGCCGGGTCCACCATGCGTTCCTGTTCACCGGTACGCGTGGCGTGGGCAAGACCACCATCGCGCGCATCTTCGCCAAGTCGCTGAACTGCGAGCAGGGCACCAGCGCCGACCCGTGTGGCCAGTGCGCGGCCTGCCTGGACATCGACGCCGGCCGTTACATCGACCTGCTGGAGATCGACGCCGCGTCCAACACCGGCGTGGACGACGTGCGCGAGGTGATCGAGAACGCGCAGTACATGCCGTCGCGCGGCAAGTTCAAGGTCTACCTGATCGACGAAGTGCACATGCTGTCCAAGGCGGCGTTCAACGCGCTACTGAAGACGCTGGAAGAGCCGCCGGAACACGTCAAGTTCCTGCTGGCCACCACCGACCCGCAGAAGCTGCCGGTGACCGTGCTCAGCCGCTGCCTGCAGTTCAATCTCAAGCGCCTGGACGAGGATCAGATCCAGGGCCAGATGACCCGCATCCTGGCGGCGGAAGACATCGAGGCCGACGACAGCGCGATCGTGCAGCTGGCCAAGGCCGCTGACGGCAGCCTGCGTGACGGCCTGTCGCTGCTGGACCAGGCGATCGCCTATGCCGGCGGCGCGCTGCGCGAGGACGTGGTGCGCACCATGCTGGGCACGGTCGACCGCACGCAGGTGGCGGCGATGCTGGATGCGCTGGCCGAGGGCGATGGCCCGCGCCTGTTGCAGGTGGTGGCCGCGCTGGCCGAGTTCTCGCCGGACTGGAGTGGCGTGCTGGAAGCGCTGGCCGAAGGCCTGCACCGTATCCAGGTGCAGCAGCTGGTGCCGGGTGCGGCCGTTGCCGAAGGCCTGGATGCCACCGCCTTTGCCGAGCGCCTGCGCCCTGAAGTGGTGCAGCTCTGGTACCAGATGGCCTTGAACGGTCGTCGTGACCTGCCGCTGGCGCCGAGCCCGCGTGCCGGCTTCGAGATGGCGGTCCTGCGCATGCTGGCGTTCCGCCCGGCCGCCGCGGTACCGCCGGTACCGAAGTCGGTGGACGGTGCAGCAGGAGGCAACGTTGCCGGTGGTGGCAGCGGCGCCGGGACCCACGATGCGACGCCGGCCGCTGCCGCCGCTTCGGCAGGCCCGGCCGCGACGGCACAGGTGGCTGCCCCAATGCAGGCCGCACCGCGCGAACCCGATCCCGAACCTGAGCCGGCCCCGCAACCGGAGCCGGACCCGACGCCGGAACCCGAACCAGTGCCGGTGCAAGAGCCCGTGCAGCCGCCGCCGATGAAGGCCGACGTGGAAGCGCAGATGCCGCCGGCTGAGCCAGCGGCGAGCGACGACCTGCCGCCGTGGGCCACCGATGAGGCCGAGGCCCGCGACGAGGCGCTGGCGGTCGAGATGGCCGGCCCGGACGCGGCCATGGTGGCGCCCTGGCAGGAACCGCCGAGCCCGATGGCAGTACCTGCTGAAGCGGAACCTGCCGAGCGGGAGCGTCCATTCCGCACCGAAGGCATCGCCATCGCCCCGGCCGAGCCGGCGATGGTGCGCGACGCCGCGCCGCTGGAAGGTGTCAGCGAACTGGGCAGCGCCGAGGACTGGCTGGATCTGGTCGCCAACAGCGGCCTCAGCGGCCCTTCGCGACAGCTGGCCGCCAACGCCGCCTTCATCAGCTGCCAGCACGGGACCTTGAAACTGGGCCTTTCGCCCGGATTTGAATACCTGCGCTCCGAGCGCGCGCTGGCTGCCCTGAGCGAGATGTTGCAGAAGGCCCTTGGCCAGGCGCCGAAGATCGTGGTCGAGACCGTGGAAACCGAACACGTTCCGGCCGAGACCCTGCACCAGCGGGCCGACCGCCAGCGTGGCGAGCGGCAGCAGGTGGCAGAGGCCGTTTTCATGGACGACCCGGAAGTGCAGGTGCTGATCCAACAGCACGGTGCGCGGGTTGTTTCCGATTCCATCCGTACTTTTGACGAGTAAGACACCATGCGCGGAAACATCGCCCAACTGATGCAGCAGGCCCAGAAGATGCAGGAGAACCTGCAGAAGGCCCAGGAAGAAATCGCCAAGATCGAAGTGACCGGCAGCGCCGGTGGCGGCATGGTCAGCGTGACCCTGACCGGCGCCAAGGAGTGCCGCAAGGTGCGCATCGACCCGTCGCTGGCCAGCGACCCGGAAATGCTGGAAGACCTGATCGCGGCCGCCTTCAACGACGCCTCGAACAAGATCGATGCCGAGTCGAAGTCGAAGATGGGTTCGGCCACCGCGGGCATGCAGCTGCCGCCGGGCATGAAGCTGCCGTTCTGATGCGTGATATGGCACCCGGTTATCGGGTGCCATCGACCGCGTAGAGTCGAGCTTGCTCGACGCCACCGGGCGCTTCAGTCGAGCAAGCTCGACTCTACACATAGCCGTCGAGCTTGCTCGACTCTACAAAGCCTGTCGCCGTGTCCGCACCCCTGCTTGAACAATTGATCGACGCACTGCGGGTGCTGCCTGGCGTGGGCCAGAAGACCGCGCAGCGCATGGCCTACCATCTGCTCGAACGCGAGCGCGAAGGTGGCCAGCGCCTGGCCGAGACCCTGGCGCTGGCGGTGGAGCGCATCGGCCACTGCGCGCAGTGCCGCGACTTCAGCGAAACCGAGCTGTGCCCGACCTGTGCCAACAGCAGCCGCGAACGCAGCCAGCTGTGCGTGGTCGAATCGCCGGCCGACCGCCTGGCCATCGAGAACGCAACGGGGTTCCGTGGCGTCTACTTCGTGCTGCAGGGCCGGTTGTCGCCGCTCGATGGCATCGGCCCGCGCGAACTGGGGCTGGAGCAGCTGGAGAACCGCCTGGCCGAAGGCGAGGTGCAGGAGTTGATCATCGCCACCAGCGCGACCGTCGAGGGAGAGGCCACCGCGCACTACCTGGCGCAGCTGGCACGCGCGCGCAAGGTGCAGCCCAGCCGCCTGGCACAGGGCCTGCCGCTCGGCGGCGAGCTTGAATACGTTGACCGCGGCACGCTGTCGCACGCGTTCGGAACGCGCAGCGAATTCCGCGATTGAGCAGGCGCTGGGCATGGCCCGGCGCGGCCGGCCTACAATGCGGACGACATCCCCGCCGAGGCCGACCATGAGCACCGAAACCCTCTTCAGCAAGATCATCCGTCGCGAGATCCCGGCCACCATCGTCTACGAGGATGACGAGGTGCTGGGCTTCAAGGACATCGCGCCGCAGGCGCCGGTGCATGTGCTGTTCATTCCGAAGAACGAGGTCATCCCGACCCTGGACGACCTGCAGCCGTCGCAGGCGCACCTGATCGGCAAGCTGGCACTGGCCGCGGCCGAGTACGCGCGCCGCGAGGGTTTTGCACAGGACGGCTACCGCGTCGTGATGAACTGCCGCGAGCATGCCGGGCAGACCGTGTTCCACATCCACATGCATCTGCTTGCCGGTGGACCGCTGGGCCATTTCGGTTCGCCGGGGCGCTGAATCCCCCGTCCACGCCCTGCGTGGATGAAAAAAGGCCGCCCGAGGGCGGCCTTTTCCGTCATGCATGCCGGCTGGCGATTACCACCAGCCCCAACGGCCGTAGCCGCCCCAGTACGGGCCATACGGACCCGGGCCCCACGGACCATAGGGGTAGGGCACCACATCGACCTGGCGCTGTTCCGGCCACAGGTAGATCACGTCGGCCGACAGCTTCGGCAGGCGATAGTCGTAGTCGCCGATGCGGGTGTTCTGGTAGCCATCGATCTTGCCGATGAAGGTCACGTCGCGGCCGGCTTCAAACACGGCCGGGTCGTAGAAACCGGCGCGGCAGGCGATGAAGCGGCCGTCGCTGGCGTCGGACGAGGTGGTGTTCGGGCGGCCACTGGCATTGAGCGGGCGCGAGATCATCTGGAAGCAGGTCTCGCCCTGGCCAGGCTTGGTTTCGATGATGCGACCGCCCCAACGGACCGGCGTGCCGACCTGCTGGGTGGCGACCGAGTCGCGGGGGGAGACCAGGCTGAACTGTCCCTGCAGCGGCTTGGGAGCCGTGGCGCAGGCCGACAGGGCCAGCGTGGCCACGGCGGTGAGGAAGAACTTGGTGTTCATGGGGAGGCTCCGGAAGTCGGGCGATGCCTGCGCAGGTCCCGCAATAATGAAGCGAGGTCGGTGCAAGTTCCAGCGTAACGCGCGTCGGCGAAACGCTGGCTGAGTGCGAGGAGAGCAGGAGCGGGCCGCTGGGCGTGTACCCGATGCGCCCAGTCCCGTGCGGTTTCATGCGGCTCCCGGGCCAGGCCGAGGCGCGCATAGCGCCGGCCCAAGCGGTGCCAGGCGCGCAGCAGCGGATCACGTTCGCGTTCGCCGCGGGCCAGCAGCCAGGCCATCCAGGCCAAGGCCAGCAACGCGGCGATCACGAAGCCAGCGGCCAGCTGACCAGGGCCAAGCTCGTCCAGCCCGAACGGCTTGAGCAGCTGCTGCTGGCGGCGTGCGTCGAAGGACAGCACCAGATCGTTCCAGCCGCGGCGCAGCCAGTCGCCCATCTGCCCAAGTTCCAGCAGGCGCTGCTGCATCGGGTTGCCGGTGCCAGCCTGCAGGCGGTCGTCGAGGGTATCGAGGATGCGTTCGGGCGCCACTGCAGCGGTGGGATCGATCCGTACCCAGCCGCGCTGCGGCAGCCACACCTCGGCCCACGCATGGGCATCCATCCGTCGCACGATCCAGTAATCGCCAAGGCGATTGCGGGTGCCGCCGGCGAATCCGGTGACCACCCGTGCCGGAATGCCGGCATTGCGCATCAGCACCACGAAGGCGGAACTGAAGTGCTCGCAGAAGCCGGCCTTGTAGCCGAACAGGAACTCGTCGACCGGGTCGCGCCCGGCCTGCGGCGTTTCCAGCGTGTAGGAGAAATCGGTGGTGATCCATTGCAGCGCGCGGCGGACGATGGCCGCGTCATCGTTGCCTGCGTCATGCCGCCATTGGCGTGCCAGGGTGGCGGTGCGTGGATTGAAGCCATCGGGCAACTGCAGCGCCGCGCGCCGCAGATACGGCGACAGGGTGCTGTCGAAGCGCCGTGGTGGCGCCGATTGCAGCCGCCAGCGGCTGAGCGAGGCCAGCGCTCGGTCGCTGCTCAGGCTCATGTCCGCATCCAGGGTGCTGCCTGCGGGCGCCTGGCCCGGCAGATCCAGCGCGACCAGCTGGCGACGGTCGGTCGGCTCGTAATCGATCTGGTAGTCCCAGCGCTGCGTGCCGGCCTCCACCACTGCGGGCGTCCGCCGCGCGCTGGCAGGGTCGCGCATCCAGCGTCGTCCATCGAATGCGGTCAGCACCGGCCCACGCCAGTAGCGCTGCGCCGCTTCGGGTACGGCACCGAAGAACTGCACGCGCAGTGCGGGCGTGTCGTCGGCCATCAGGTCCAGCCACTGGCCCGGTTCCATGCTGTCGGACAGCCCCGGGGTGCCGACGGCGCGCTCGGGTACCCCCCACAGTGGCGTCGCCAGGCGCGGGAACAGCCAGAAGCAGGCCAGGGCCAGCGGCAGCCCGATCGCCAGCAGGCGACCCACGCCGCGCAACTGCCCGTACAACGGCACTCGGCCTGCATGGCCTTCATCCTGGGCCAGGCGTTGCAGGGCCAGCAGCGCGCTGATGCCTGCCAACGCCGCCAGCACGGTTGTCAGCGGTCCCTGGTCGAGCAGGAACGCCGCAAACGGCGAGAACAGCGCGAAGCCGAGCAGGCTGCGGGCATCGCGAAGGCTGCGCAGTTCGCTGGACTTGATCGCCAGCATCGCGGCCAGCAGGGCACAACCGGTATCGCGCCCGGGGCGCACGATGCCCATCTGCCAGACGATGGCGGCGAGCATGCCGAGCACCAGCAGCAGGCGTACCGGCATCGGCAGCACCTTCCGCCATGACAGGAATGCAGTCACCACCGCTGTGGCTGCGATGACGCCGGCCAACAGTGGCGGCAGCTGCAGCAGCAACGGCAACAGCGCCAGCGCCGCGCTGGCCAGGGTCCAGCTGCGGGCAGTGCGATCGATCAGGGCAGGGGTCTCAGCCATGCGGCAACAACGCCAGTGCACGCAGGCACAGGTGGTGATGGCCGGCCCCCTGGCCAGGGCCGATCGCAGGATGCGCCGGCAGCAGCAGGGTGTAGCGCCGGCCCTCGCGCTCGGCCACATCCACCCAGCGTGCCAATCGCGCGATGCGGGCTTCGTGCCCCAGCGGCGCCAGCGTGCGCCAGTCGAGGATCACTTCGATGCCGATCGGCTTTTCATACTCGCGCACCAGCAGGCTGTCGCGGCGCGCGGAGTGCTTCCATGAAATGCTGCGCGGCGCATCGCCTGCACGATAGGGGCGCAGCTGGTGCAGTTCTTCGCCACTGGCATGGGCACGCGTGTGCAGTGGATCGTTGCCGCTCTCCGGCAAGGCCGGGGCCAGCGCCTCGGCCAACGGATAGACCAGCAGCGGCTGTTCCGGCCACACCCACGACCACGCGCGCACCAGCCCCAGCGGCTGGGTGGTGGACAGGCGGATGCGCGGCAGCTCCAGCCATCCGCGGCGCTCACTGGGGACTTCCAGTTCGACCTCGCCACGCCCCTGTGGCGGCAGTGAGGTCCAGGCTTCGCTGTCACCCAGTTGCAGGTGCAGCCCATGCCGCGCACGCGGATCACGCAGCGACAGGTCCACGCGCAGGCGCAGCGGTTGCCCGGCCGCAACCGGTTCTGCCGAGATCGCATCGACCTGTACACCGGAAAGCTGCAGGTGCGCGGCGATGGCACTGGCAATCGCCGCTGCGGCCAGCAGCAGTGCCAGCAGCAGTGCCGGGTTGTTGTTGTAGTTCAACGCCCCCAGCAGCATCGCGACCAGCAGGGTGGCGACGAACAGCCCGAAACGCGTGGGCAGCACATAGATGCGATGGCGGTCGAGCTGCTGCGGCAGCGTTTCGGGCCGGCGCGGACGTGCCAGCAGCCGTAGTCGGGCCCAGCGCGTGGTCACCCTCAGTCCACCGCGACGGTCTGCAGGATCGCCCGCGCCAGCGCCGGTCCTGAGCTGGACTCGGCCTCGGCCACCAGCCGATGCCCGGCCACGGCCACGAACAGCGTCTGCACATCCTCGGGGACCACATGGCTGCGGCCCAGCAGCAGCGCATGCGCCCTGGCCGCGCGCAGCAGCGCCAGGCCGGCGCGCGGTGACAGGCCCACCCGTACGCCCGCGTGCTGGCGGCTGCGGGTCAGCAACGCCTGCACATAGTCGACCAGCGCGTCGCTGGCATGAATGTGGCCGACCGCTTCACGCAGCGCGCGGACCTGCGTGTCATCCAGCTTCGGTACCGCGCGCGCGATCAGGTCACGACGATCGGTTCCACGCAGCAGCTCGCGCTCCGCCTGGGCGTTGGGGTAACCCATCGCCAGGCGCAGCAGGAATCGATCCAGCTGCGAATCGGGCAGCGGGAAGGTGCCTGACAGGTCCACCGGGTTCTGCGTGGCGATCACGAAGAACGGATCGGGCAGCGGATGGGTCTGTCCGTCCAGGGTGACCTGCTGTTCGGCCATGGCTTCCAGCAGCGCACTCTGCGTGCGCGGGGGCGCGCGGTTGATCTCGTCGGCCAGCAGCACGTGGGTGAACACGGGGCCGGCATGGAACTGGAACTGGCGGCTGCCGGCCTCGTACACCGACACGCCCAGTACATCGGCCGGCAGCAGGTCGGAGGTGAACTGCACGCGCTGGAAGGTGAGGCCGAGGCTGCTGGCCAGTGCATGCGCCAATGTGGTCTTGCCGAGCCCGGGCAGATCTTCGATCAGCAGATGCCCGCCGGAAAGCAGGGCGACAAACGCCAGCCTGACTTCCGGCACCTTGCCCAGCACCAGTGCGTTGACCTGATCCTGTGCCTCCCGCAGGGCCTGACGCAATTGATCGGTTAGCATGCTGGGATTGGGGGACGAAGCTGGCATGATCGTCTCAGTTCTGAATTTCACTTGATTATCCATAGAGCAATGCAAGGCGAACAGCGCGCACGGGCAATTTTTCTCTGGTTGTGGACGCTGGTCACAGCGGCCAAGCTGGTGGTGGCTGCGCGCCTGCCATTGTTCGTCGACGAGGCGTTCTATTGGCAGGAAGGGCAGCATCTGGCTGCGGCCTATTCCGATCTGCCCGGGCTGACTGCATGGCTGGCACGGCTGGGCGTGGAGATCGGCGGCCATCACGTGCTGGCATTGCGACTGCCGTTCCTGGCCATCGGTGCGCTGCTGCCATTGCTGGTGGTGCGCACGGCCACGCGCTGGTTCGGCAACGTGGCGGGCTGGCAGGCGGGCAGCCTCACGCTGTTGATGCCGCTGTCGGCGACGCTGGGCCTGCTGGCGGTGCCGGATGTGCCGATGGCGCTGGCGGCGGTGATCTGCCTGCATGCCGGTGCGCGCCTGCTGCACAACGTGGATGCATCATCGGCGATGAAGCTGGCGCTGGGCCTGATGATCGGCGCCCTCAGCCACTACCGTTTCATCGGCGTCATCGGTGTTGGCTTCATTGCATTGCTGGCGCTGCCACAGGGCCGGCGCATGCTGGCCGATCCGCGCGTATGGGTTGCGTTGGCGGTGGGTGTACTGGCCTGGCTGCCGTTGCTGGCATGGAATGCCGACAATCACGATGCCGGCCTGAAGTTCCAGGTGGTCGAGCGGCATCCCTGGACGTTCGAGTGGAACGGGCTGTGGTTCCTGGTGATCCAGCCGATGCTGGTCACCCCGATCCTGTGCATGGCGATGTGGAAGGTGGCGCTGGCCGGTACCCGCAGCGGCGGCGGTACGCGCGTGCAATGGCGCTACTTCGGCCTGGTGGGCGGTGTATCCACGCTGGGCATTTTCCTGCTCGGCTTCTTCACCGACGTCGAGCGCATCAGTTTCCATTGGCCGCTGCCGGGCTACCTGGCGTTGCTGGTGGCGGTGCCGGTGGTGCTCAACAGCTGGCCACGCTGGCTGCGCCGCACCGGCTGGTGGCTGGCGGGCGCGGGCATGGTGCTGGCCTTTGGCTATTACCTGATGGCCTCCACGCCATCGCTGCGCGAGCAGCTGGCAGGCAGCAAGTACTACCCGCGCAATTTCGCAGGCTGGCAGCCGCTGGCCGCAGCCGTGCGCGAAGAACTGCAGCAGATGCCGGCGGGTACGCGCGTGCTGGCCGGCAACTTCAAGGTAGGGGCCGAACTGGGCTTCCAGCTGGGCGACGGTGACATTGAAGTGCTGCCGCACCCGCTCAACGACAAGCATGGGCGGACCGCGCAGCTTGCACAGTGGGACCTGCTGCACGCGGGTACACGCTCGGCGCCGATGCTGCTGGTGCTGTCGCCCAGCGATCAGCGCTACCGCGACCTGCTGGCGCGCTATCACGCCATCTGCGAACAGGTGGGGCCCTTGCCTGCACCGCGCGTGGTCAGCAGCGATCATGGATTCCAGCGCTTCCTGCTGTTCCGGTTGCCGCCGCAGCGTGCCTCGGGCGCATGCGTGACCCCGGCGATGGCGTGGCTGGATGCGCCTGCCAATGGCGAGAAAGTGTCCGGCACCCTCGCCATCCGCGGGTGGGCCTTCAAGGATGGCGTCGGCCTGGCAGGTGTCGAGGTGCTGGTCGATGGACGCTCGATCGGAAGCGCTCGCTATGGCCGTGTCTTCGATGTTCGCCAGACCTGGCCGGACAGTACCGATCCGCAGCATCCGGCCGTGGGCTTTGATGCCACCCTGGACACGAGCACGCTGGCACCGGGCCGGCACTGGATGGGCCTGCGCCTGCACGGCCACGATGGCAGCGTGGAGGAATGGCAGGAGCAGCCGTTCGAGGTTCGTTGAACCTGCTTTTGTAGAGTCGAGCCATGCTCGACTGCTCTTACCTGGCCTCCTGCCATCTACAGCAGAAGCAGTCGAGCATGGCTCGACTCTACAGGTCACGGCACTGCGAAACCTGCTTTGCGCAGCAACCCGCACAGTGCGATCAACGGCAGGCCGACCAGCGCGGTCGGGTCGCGGTTGTCGATCGCCTCGAACAGGCTGATACCCAGACCTTCACATTTGAAGCTGCCGGCGCAGTCCAGCGGCTGTTCGGTAGCCACGTAACGGGCGATCTCATCCTGTTCCAGCGCGCGGAAGCGCACTTCGGTCAGGTCGATGGCCGTGAAAGATTCTCCGGCGCGGCTGAGACAGATCGCGGTATGGAAGCGCACCGTCTGCCCGGACATCGCCGCCAGCTGCGCGCAGGCCGCCTCGACCGTGCCCGGCTTGCCCAGTGGTTGCCCGTTCAGGTCGGCCACCTGGTCCGAACCGATCACCCAGGCGCCCGGATGGCGGGCCGCGACCTCGGCGGATTTGGCGGCGGCCAGGCGCATGGCCAGGGCCAGCGGCGCTTCGCCGTTCAACGGGCTTTCATCCACCTCTGGGCGCGCGCAGTCGAACGGCAGGCCCAGCCGTTGCAACAGCTCGCGGCGGTAGCGGGACGTGGAGGCCAGGACCAGTGGCATGCGACAATACCGGGGCAGGGCGGGGCAGTCTGGCCGCCCGCGCTGCCAGCGGCAAGGCCCGTATGGCAGGCATTTGACACCGGCCCTCCCGATCCTTAGTATTCAGCGGCTTATGTCCGCGAACGTGCCCGAAACGCTGGATGCCTGGCGGATGGTTGTAGCGCGAAGGCGCTTCGACGGTCAGGTGTCCCTGGCTGAATTGACCCGCCTGCAGGGGTTGGTCGCAGATACCGACGGCGAGTGTGCCTACTCGCTTGAGTTCGGTCGCGACGACGTCTTGCGGGTATCCTATGTGGAACTGACCATCGATACCGCGTTGCCGCTGACCTGTCAGCGCAGCATGCAGCGTTTCCTGTTGCCGGTGAAGATGACCCAGAGGCTTGGCCTGATCCGCGACGAGGACGAGGAATCGTCCCTGCCGGAGGAGTACGAGGCGCTGCTGGTGCCGGAAGACGGCCAGCTGCGTCCGCTGGACCTGGTCGAGGACGAGTTGGTGCTGGCAGTGCCGGTTGTACCGCTGTCGCCCGATGGCGAAGCAGTCGACAAGGACTGGGCGCCGAGCGAAGAAGAAACAAAGCAGGCCAACCCGTTTGCGGCGTTGGCAGCACTGAAGAAACAATAGCAGCCGGATTGTCGTCGGCGGCTGCGGCGAAAGCGAAAGTGTGCTGGGCGCTGGCGTCCTGCGCGACGATACGACGAAGCAAAACGAACCGAGTTTGGAGCAATCCCATGGCTGTCCAGAAATCCCGTGTCACCCCGTCCCGCCGCGGCATGCGTCGTGCCCATGACGCCCTGAGCGCCAAGCAGCTGTCGACCGACCCGACCACCGGCGAAGTGCACCTGCGTCACCACATCACTGCTGACGGTTTCTACCGCGGAAAGAAGGTCATCCAGACCAAGACCTCGGCCGTCGAAGAAGATTGATGTGCCGGGAAGGCCGCTGCCTGCGGGCAGCGGCCTTTGCCTTCTTTCCCGGGCGTGCCGGTGATCGGCGGCCCGCGCAACAGGAAACATGATGAGCAAGCGGATCTATTCGAGGATCGCGGGCACCGGTAGCTATTTGCCGGAAAAAGTCCTGACCAACGCCGACCTGGAAAAAATGGTCGAAACCTCGGATGAGTGGATCCAGTCGCGCACCGGAATTCGTGAGCGGCACATCGCGGCCGAAGGCGAAACCACCAGCGACCTCGGCTACCAGGCCGCGTTGCGCGCACTTGAAGCGGCCGGTATCGACGCTTCGCAGCTCGACATGATCGTGGTCGGCACGACCACGCCTGACCTCATCTTCCCCTCCACCGCGTGCCTGATCCAGGCCAAGCTCGGTGTTGCAGGGTGCCCTGCCTTTGACGTCAATGCGGCCTGTTCTGGCTTTGTGTTCGCGTTGGGCGTGGCCGACAAATTCATCCGTTCCGGCGACTGCAAGCACGTGCTGGTGATCGGCACCGAAACGCTGACCCGCATGGTCGACTGGAACGATCGCACCACCTGCGTGCTGTTCGGCGATGGCGCCGGCGCTGTCGTGCTGAAGGCCGACGAAGAAACCGGCATCCTCAGCACCCACCTGCATGCCGATGGCAGCAAGAAGGAGCTGCTGTGGAACCCGGTCGGCGTCTCGACCGGCTTCAAGGACGGCGCCAACGGTGGTGGCACCATCAACATGAAGGGCAACGACGTGTTCAAGTACGCCGTCAAGGCGCTGGACTCGGTCGTGGACGAAACCCTGGCCGCCAACGGCCTGGACAAGTCCGACCTGGATTGGCTGATTCCGCACCAGGCCAACCTGCGCATCATCGAAGCCACGGCCAAGCGCCTGGACATGTCGATGGACCAGGTCGTGGTCACCGTCGACAAGCACGGCAACACCTCGTCCGGCTCGGTGCCGTTGGCGCTGGATGCGGCGGTGCGTTCGGGCAAGGTCGAGCGCGGCCAGCTGTTGCTGCTGGAAGCCTTCGGCGGCGGCTTCACGTGGGGTTCGGCCCTGCTGCGCTATTGATAGTGCAAGTTACGACAACGTGAAGCTTGTCGTTACGGCCCCTCTGGGGCCGTAACGCGTTTAGAGGAGTACCTGCCCATGGTTGAGCCCATCGTCATCGAAGGGCAGCGCGCCTGGCTGAAGCAGTACGGCAAGGGAAGCCGCGCACTGGCCCTGGGCCTGCTCAATTTTGTTGCCCGCCGTTTCCATCTCGATGCCCTGCGCCCGCCACCGCACCGCGGCGGTGATGCCGCACGCGAAACCGAAGCCCGTCGCCTGGCAGAACTGCACGCGCAGGGCGTGAACGTGCCTGACGTGCTGGGAACCGGCCATGCGGCGCTGGTGATCGGCGACAACGGAAGTTCGTTCAATACCTGCCTGCGCGAGGCCGATGAGGCCGGCCGCGACCGGCTGGTGATGGCGGCGATGCAGGCCATCGCCGAGGCGCATGCGCGCGGTGCCTATTTCGGCCAGCCGCTGCCACGCAACCTCACCTGGGACGGCCAGAAGGTGGGTTTCATCGACTTCGAGGAAGATCCGCTGGAAGTGATGGACCTGGCCGAAGCGCAGGCCCGCGACTGGCTGATGTTCGGTTACGGCGTGGCCAAGTACTACGCTGAGCGCCCCGAGCACCTGCAGGCGATGATGGCCGAGGCGATGTGCGATGCCCAGGCGCCGGTGCGCGAGCATGTGCATGCGGTCAGTGGCCGCCTGCACGGCCTGGCCCGGGTGTGCATGAAGCTGGGCCGTTCCGCGCGCGCGCTGGCCCATTCGATCTTCATCGCCCATGGTGCCAGTACCGCCGGCGTGCTGATGCTGGTGGGCCTGTGCGTGGATTTCCTCGCCGACGGCGACCTGGACGTGCTGCAGCTGTTCTGCTGAGTGATGCGTCCGCCGGGCCATGCCCGGCGGCTCGCTGGCCGGGCGGCTCCATACGCCTGCATACGCGCACGTACAGACGACACAGCGGATTCGCCCTTATCATGGCCCGCTTCGATTGCAACAAGCGGATGACCGCGTGACCGTATCCACCCTCGCTTTTGTCTTCCCCGGCCAGGGCTCGCAGTCTGTGGGCATGGTGGCCGAGCTGGCCGAACTGCACCCGCAGGTGCGTGAAGCCTTCACCGAGGCATCCGATGGTGCCGGCGTCGACCTGTGGGCGCTGTCCCAGGGTGGCCCGGAGGAAATGCTCAACCGTACCGAATACACCCAGCCGGCCCTGCTGGCCGCAAGCATCGGCGTGTGGCGCGCCTGGAACGCCGTGGGCGGTCCGCGCCCGTCGGTGCTGGCCGGCCATAGCCTGGGCGAATACACCGCGCTGGTCGCTGCCGGCGCACTGAGCCTGCATGACGGTGCGCACCTGGTGCGCCTGCGCGGCCAGCTGATGCAGGAAGCCGCGCCGGCCGGTGTCGGCGCCATGGCCGCCGTGCTGGGCGCCGAAGACCAGCTGGTGCTGGATGTCTGCGCCGAAGCCGCGGGCAGCCAGGTGGTGGTGCCGGCCAACTTCAATTCGCCGGGCCAGATCGTGATCGGCGGCGACGCTGATGCCGTCGACCGCGCGCTGGCACTGCTGGCCGAGAAGGGCGTGCGCAAGGCGGTCAAGCTGGCGGTCAGCGTGCCCTCGCACACCCCGCTGATGCGCGAAGCCGCCAACCGCCTGGCCGAAGTGATGGCCGGCCTGTCCTGGCAGGCACCGCAGCTGCCGGTGGTGCAGAACGTCGATGCCAAGGTGCATGACGGCGTCGACGCCATCCGCACCGCGCTGGTTCAGCAGCTGTACCAGCCGGTGCAGTGGACCGGCTGCGTGCAGGCGCTGGCCGCGCGTGGCATCACCCAGATCGCCGAGTGCGGCCCGGGCAAGGTGCTGACCGGCCTGGTCAAGCGCATCGACAAGGCCATCGACGGCCGTTCACTGGCCACTCCGGGCGACTTCGAAGCCGCCCGCGAGGCATGGTCGGCCTGACCCCTCCTGTTCCTGCCGATCGTACCGGTGGCCGCTGCACGCGGCGCGGGTACGGCGGCCGCCCCCGTCTGAGGAAAACATCATGAGCAAGCCCCTGCAGGGTGAAATCGCACTGGTCACCGGCGCCAGCCGTGGCATTGGTGCCGCCATTGCCGATCTGCTGGCCGCCCAGGGCGCCACCGTCATCGGCACCGCCACCACCGAATCCGGCGCTGCGGCGATCGGCGAGCGCCTGGCCGCCCACGGTGGCCACGGCCGCGCGCTGAACGTGACCGACGCGGCTGCGCTGGACAGCGTGCTGGACGGCATCGCCAAGGAATTCGGCCCGATCTCGATCCTGGTCAACAACGCCGGCATCACCCGCGACAACCTGCTGATGCGCATGAAGGACGAGGACTGGGCGTCGATCATCGACACCAACCTGACCAGCGTGTTCCGCACCAGCAAGGCAGTCATGCGCGGCATGATGAAGGCGCGCAAGGGCCGCATCATCAACATCGCATCGGTGGTGGGCGTCACCGGCAATGCCGGCCAGGCCAACTACGCGGCCGCCAAGGCCGGCATCATCGGCTTCAGCAAGTCGCTGGCCAAGGAAATCGGTTCGCGCGGTGTCACCGTCAATGTGGTCGCTCCCGGCTTCATCGACACCGACATGACCAAGGCGTTGCCGGAAGAAGCGCGTACCGCGCTGATCAACGACATCGCCCTCGAACGCCTGGGTTCGCCGGAAGACATCGCCCATGCGGTGGCCTTCCTGGCCGGCCCGGCTGCCGGTTACATCACCGGTGAAACCCTCCATGTGAACGGTGGCATGTACATGCCGTAAGCAAGGGGCGCAGGGATTGCGCCGCAAGTGGTTGATCTGCCGGGTTTTTTGCTGCGATGCAAGGCCGCGCCGGTTTCCACTACACTATCCCACGGCCATCGCCTTTGATGGCGACCACTTTTGAACCACAACTCCATCTGGAGCGAGATCCCATGAGCACCATCGAAGAACGCGTCAAGAAAATCGTCGTCGAACAGCTTGGCGTCAAGGAAGAAGAAGTCACCAACAGCGCATCGTTCGTCGATGACCTGGGCGCTGACTCGCTGGACACCGTCGAGCTGGTGATGGCCCTGGAAGAAGAATTCGAGTGCGAGATCCCGGACGAAGAAGCCGAGAAGATCAGCACCGTGCAGGCCGCCATCGACTACGTCAAGGCCCACGTCAAGGCCTGATGTCAGACGGCAGTGCGCGCGCGGGTTGATCCTCGCCGCGCACCGCACCCCATGGGGCCGCTGTTGCGGCCCCGTGTGTTTGGGCATCACATCGAAGCAAACCGAGTTACCCGTAGAAACCATCCGGGTCAGGAGAAACAGCAATGAAGCGTCGCGTCGTCGTAACCGGCCTGGGTATCGTCTCGCCGTTGGGCAATGATCTGGCCAGCAGCTGGGAAGGCATCACCCACGGTCGTTCGGGCATCGGTCCGCTGACCAACGTTGCTGATGCCTATCTGGACCGGTTCACCACCAAGATTGCAGGTGAGGTCAAGGGATTTGACATCACTGCCGACAACGAGCTGTTCGGCAAGTTCCGGGTCAGTGGCAAGGATGCCAAGAAGATGGACCCGTTCATCCATTACGGCCTCGGCGCCTCGTTCATGGCCCTGCATGACTCGGGCCTGGAGATCACCGAGGCCAATGCCGATCGCATGGGCGCCATCGTCGGCGCCGGCATCGGCGGCCTGCTCGGCATCGAAGAGCAGACCATCGAGTTCCACGAGGGCAAGAAGATCTCGCCCTTCTACGTGCCCAAGACCATCATCAACATGCTGCCGGGCCAGCTGAGCATCATCACCGGCCTGAAGGGCCCGTCGTTCTCGGCGGTGTCGGCCTGCGCGACCTCGAACCATTCGATCGGTACCGCGATGCGCATGATCCAGTACGGCGATGCCGACGTGATGGTGGTGGGCGGTGCCGAGCGTGGCTCCTCGCCGACCGCCGTGGGCGGCTTCTGTGCGATGAAGGCCATGAGCACCCGCAACGACGCCCCGGAACAGGCCTCGCGCCCGTGGGACAAGGACCGTGACGGCTTCGTGCTGGGCGACGGTGCCGGCATCCTGATCCTGGAAGAGTACGAGCACGCCAAGGCACGTGGCGCGAAGATCTACTGCGAACTGGCCGGTTTCGGTGCCAGCTCCGACGCGTACCACATGACCGCGCCGAGCGAGAACGGTGAAGGCGCCGCGCGTTGCATGGTGATGGCGATGAAGGACGCCGGCGTGACCCCGGAACAGGTGGGCTACCTCAACGCACACGGCACCTCCACGCCGCTGGGCGACCTGGGCGAGACCATGGCGATGAAGACCGCCTTCGGCGACCACGCCTACAAGATGATGGTCAGCTCCACCAAGTCGATGACCGGCCACCTGCTCGGCGCCGCCGGTGGCGTGGAAGCGATCTTCTCGGTGATGGCGCTGCAGGACAATGTCATTCCGCCGACCATCAACCTGCAGCAGCCGGGCGAAGGCTGCGACCTGGACTACGTGCCGAACGAAGCACGCCAGGCCAAGGTCGACGTGGTGATGTCCAATGGCTTCGGCTTCGGCGGCACCAACGGCACGCTGATCTTCAAGCGCATCTGACCGGTGCGTGGCGGCGGGCAATTGCCCGGCACCGCCTTGGTAGAGTCGAGCTTGCTCGACTCCGCCGTCATGTAGAGTCGAGCTTGCTCGACTGGACCTGCAACCCAGTCGAGCAAGCTCGACTCTACGCAGCAGGAGGCCGCCGCAAGGCGGCTTCCGTGCATCTGAATCCCTGAACTGGCCGCCATGACCCACGCACCGCTGATCCACCCGCTGCCGCACCCGATCGATCTGCTCGCCCTGCAGCAGCACGATCCGGCGCGCTTCCCGCTGCTGATGGAATCCACTGCCTCGGGTACCGCCCAGGGCCGCTGGAGCCTGCTGCTGGCCGCACAGGGCGATGTCCTGCGCTTGGATGCCGATGGACAGGTGCGTGACCAGCACGACGCCGTACGCGCGGGCAGCTTCCTGCAGGTGCTGGACCGCGCCTGGCAGGCCGAACGCCTGCCGCATGACGGCAGCCACAGCCTGCCGTTCCGTGGCGGCTGGGCGCTGATGCTGGACTACGAAGTGGCCAGCCAGATCGAACCGGTGCTGCCAGCGCGCGCGCGCGACGACGGCCGCCCGACCGCGCTGGCGCTGCGCTGCCCGGCGGCGGTGCTGCACGACCACCACAACGATGCCAGCTTCGTGATCGCCGAAGCGGGCCAGCAGGCGCTGCTGGATGCACTGGTGGCACAGGCCTCGGCCGCGCTGCCCGAGGCCGGGCAGGGCTGGCAGCCGCCGCAGACGGTGGACGAGGACGCGCCGCAGCGCTTCACCGACGGCGTGCGCCGGGTGATCGACTACCTGCGTGCCGGCGACGTGTTCCAGGTGAACCTGTCGCGGCGCTGGAGCGCCCGGTTCGCCGCGCCGGTCAGTCCGCAGGCGCTGTATGCGCAGCTGCGCCGCGCCAACCCGGCACCATTCGCCGGCCTGTTCAGCGCGCATGGCCGCCACGTGGTCAGTTCCTCGCCGGAGCGGCTGGTGTCGGTGCACGCCGGCCACGCGCAGACCCGGCCGATTGCCGGTACCCGTCCGCGGTTTGAGGGCGATGACGATGCCGCACGCATCCAGGAGCTGGTGGGTCACCCGAAGGAGCGTGCCGAGCACGTGATGCTGATCGACCTGGAGCGCAACGACCTGGGCCGCATCTGCCTGCCCGGTACCGTGGTGGTCGATGAGCTGATGACCGTGGAGAGCTACGCCCACGTGCACCACATCGTCAGCAACGTCAGTGGCCATCTGCGCCCGGAGGCCACCCCCGGCGAGGTGATCGCCGCGACCTTCCCGGGCGGCACCATCACCGGCTGCCCGAAGGTGCGCTGCATGCAGATCATCAGCGAGCTGGAGCAGGTGCCGCGCGGCGCCTACACCGGGGCGTTCGGTTGGCTGAACCGCGATGGCGACCTGGACCTGAACATCCTGATCCGCACCGCCGAAGTGGAGGGCGATGAGGTCAGCTTCCGTACCGGCGCCGGCATCGTGGTCGATTCGGACCCGGACAAGGAGCTGGACGAGACCCGGGCCAAGGCGCGCGGCCTGCTGCGTGCGCTGGGCCAGCAGGGCTAGGCGCACTCCGGTAGTGCCGGCCGCTGGCCGGCAATCGCGCGGATCATGGGTGCATGAGGTTGCCGGCCAGCGGCCGGCACTACCGGGATGTCTGCCACCCCCGGTCATGACCCCAATCCACCGGCACGGTATCCTGCACGACGGAATCGAGTTCAGAGGTAGTCCATGGCGGGAGCCAAGCGCGGGTGTCTGTTCGTGGTAACGCTGGTGGTGGTGCTGGCCGCCGTCGTGGCCGGTGCGGGCGCGTGGTTCTTCTACCAGCAGACCCAGTTCGCCGACGCGCGGATCACCCCGACCGCCGAGAGCGTGGTCATCGCCAGCGGTGATGGCATGAACAGCGTGCTGCGCAAGCTGCGCGAGGCCGGCGTGGACGAAGGCCAGGATGCGCAGTGGCAGCTGCTGGCGCGCCAGCTCGATGCCGCCGGCAAGTTGAAGGTGGGCGAGTACGCGCTCAGCGCCGACCTGACCCCACGCGAACTGCTGCTGCGCATGCGCGCCGGCAAGGTACTGCAGCACCGCGTCACGATCGTCGAGGGCTGGAACATCCGCCAGCTGCGTGCCGCGCTGAAGCGCGCCGAGCCGCTGCTGCACACCACCGACACGCTTGATGACGCGGCCCTGATGCAGCGTCTCGGTTTCGGTGGCCAGCATCCGGAAGGCCGCTTCCTGCCGGAGACCTACGTCTACCAGCGTGGCGACAGCGATCTGGACGTACTCAAGCGTGCCCATGCCGCGATGGAAAAGGCGCTGGACGAGGCGTGGGAAAGCCGCGCGCCGGACCTGCCGATCAACACGCCGTATGAATTGCTGACGATGGCCTCGATCATCGAGAAGGAAACCGCGCTGGCCAGCGAGCGCCCGCAGATTGCCGGTGTGTTCATGCGCCGCCTGAAGATCGGCATGCGCCTGCAGACCGACCCGACCGTGATCTATGGCATCGGTGCCGCGTATGACGGCAACATCCGCCGCCGCGACCTGACCACCGATACGCCCTACAACACCTATACCCGTGCCGGCCTGACCCCGACCCCGATCGCCATGCCCAGCCGCGATGCGCTGATGGCGGCCGCGCAGCCGCTGTCGGGCGACGCGCTGTACTTCGTCGCCGTCGGCGACGGCAGTGGCGCGCACGTGTTCTCGTCCAGCCTGGACCAGCACAACGCCGCAGTAGCTCGCTACCTGCAGCAGCTGCGCCGGCAACGTACCCAGGAGACCCCGGCGCAATGAGTCCCGCGCTGCTTCGCCACCCGCGTTTCGTCAGCCTGGAGGGCGGCGAGGGTGCGGGCAAGACCACCGCCATCAATGCCATCCGTGACTGCCTGCGCAGCCATGGCCACGAAGTGGTGCTGAGCCGCGAGCCGGGCGGTACACCGCTGGCCGAGCGCATCCGCGGCCTGGTGCTGAAGCCCGATGCCGAGATTGCCGCCGAACCGCTCAGCGCCGAAGCCGAGTTGCTGCTGGTGTTCGCCGCGCGCGCCCAGCATGTGCGGCAGGTGATCCAGCCGGCGCTGCAGCGCGGCGCCTACGTGCTGAGCGATCGCTTCACCGATTCCAGCTACGCCTACCAGGGCGGTGGCCGTGGCCTGGATCCGCAGTGGATTGCCGATCTGGAACGACGCGCGGTCGGCCTGTTGCCCGGCCTGACCCTGCTGCTGGACGTGGATGTGGCGGTAGGCCGTGCGCGCGCCAACGGCCGCGACCTGTGGCCGGACCGCATCGAGAGCGAGCAGGACGATTTCTTCCAGCGCGTGCGCGCCGTGTTCCGCAGCCGCGCGCAGCAGGACCCTCAGCGTTTCGCGCTGATCGATGCCGGCCAGGTGCAGGAACGCGTCGCCGCTGATGTGGTTGCGCGTGTCGAGCGCTGGCTGCAGGACGGGGAGGGCGCATGAGCACGTTCTCGCCATGGCAGCAGCGCGCGTTCGAGCAGACCGTGGCCGCGCTCGATGCCGATCGCCTCGGCCACGGCCTGCTGATCTGCGGCCCGGCCGGTCTGGGCAAGCATGAGGTGGCGCTGGCGCTGGCCGACCATGTGCTGGCACGTGGCGACGCTGCACATGCCACGCGCACGCGCCAGCTGATCGCCGCCGGCACGCATCCGGACCTGCAGCTGGTCAGCTTCATTCCGAACAAGAGCGGCGACAAGCTGCGTACCGAGATCGTCATCGAGCAGGTACGCGAGATCACCAACAAGCTGGCGCTGACCCCGCAGTACGGCGTGGCGCAGGTGGTGATCGTCGACCCGGCCGATGCGATCAACCGCTCGGCGGCCAATGCGCTGCTGAAGACGCTGGAAGAGCCGCAGCCCGGGCGCTACCTGTGGCTGATCAGCAGCGACCCGGCACGCCTGCCGCAGACCGTGCGCAGCCGCTGCCAGCGCCTGGAGTTCAAGCTGCCGCCCCGCGACGAAGCACTGGCCTGGCTGCAGCAGCAGGGCCACAGCGAAGCCTCGGCGCGCGAAGCGCTGGATGCCGCGCGCGGCCATCCCGGCCAGGCCGACAACTGGCTGCGCGAAGATGGCCTGAGCCTGCGCCGCGAAGTGGGCCGCGAGCTGGAGCAGCTGGTCGCCGGCAAGACCGGCGCGGTGGAGCTGGCGCAGAAGTGGTGCGGTGATGACAACGCGGCGCTGCGCCTGCGCTTCGCTGCCGACCTGGCACTGGCCCAGGCCAGCACCGATGCCTTGACCACGCCGGAGCGATTGCACAAGCTTGCAGCCTGGTTCGATGCGGCCAACCGCACCCGCGACCTGCTGCGCACCACGGTGCGTGCAGACCTTGCGGTGGTCGAGTTGCTGCTGGCCTGGAACAAGGTGAACGAGCGGCCTGCCGCAAGGGGAAATCGATGAGTGCCAGCAACGCCCGCCAGGGCATCCTGTCCCTGGCCGTGAAGGACAAAGCCGCGCTGTACAGCGCGTACATGCCGTTCGTGAAGAACGGCGGCATCTTCGTGCCCACGCCCAAACGCTACTTCCTGGGCGACGAGGTGTTCCTGCTGTTGACCCTGCCCGATTCCAGCGAGCGCCTGCCGGTGGCCGGCAAGGTGATCTGGGTGACCCCGGCCGGCGCGCAGGGCAACCGCACCGCCGGCATCGGCGTGCAGCTGGCCGATGGCGCTGAAGGCGAGGGCGTGCGCCACAAGATCGAGACGATGCTGGCCGGCCTGACCAGCTCGGACAAGCCGACCCATACGATGTGAGGCGCCGCTGGGCGGTTCTGTAGAGTCGAGCCATGCTCGACTGCGGCCCCGGAAAACGCCCGTGAACACGAATGTGAAAAATGGTTGACGGCCTCTGAAAAGCCCCTATAATGAGCGGCTCAGCAACACACCGGGCGGTTAGCTCAGCGGTAGAGCATTGCCTTCACACGGCAAGGGTCACAGGTTCGATCCCTGTACCGCCCACCATGTTGCAGAACGAAAAAGGCCTCCAGCAATGGGGGCTTTTTTGTTGCCTGGGGTTCCGTGGCGCCCGCCGAAGCGGGCTCCGTCTCAGCCCGGATCCTCCAGCCGTTCGCGGGCCATCATCGCCACGCCATCCAACAGGTCGTGGCCGCTGCCGGCCTGCACCACCACCGCCAGCAGGCTGCGGCCCACTACGGCATTGCCGCCGCTCAGCTCCATCTCGCCTTCGAAGCACACATCGCTCAACCATTCATGCGCCTGCTGCAGCCCGCGCTTGCGCGCGCGGCTGAACTCCGCAAGCAGCTTTGCCCGGCCCGCTTCGTGTTCGCCATCGGCAAGCAGGCCAATGGCACCGCCGTGCGCTGCACGCCACACCGCAGGCAACGGACGGCCGTTCTCGTCCACCACGTCTGCTGACAACTGCGCGCAGTACATCTCGTAGCGCTTGCCTGCCGTGCTGGCCGGCACGATGCCGGCTTCGGCCAGCAGGCGCTCGGCTTCATGCAGATGATTGAACTTGAGACGCAGCAGGGCAGCGCGGCTCACTTGCTGGGCGAGCGCCTGCTGGTTGGCGGCAAACCAGACGTTCCAGCCGACCGTTGCGCGGCCTTCCAGGGCGGCCTTGAAGTACTCCAGGTGTTCGGCGTCCATTGCGGTCTCCTGCGATTCCCTGCGCGATTGTAGCTACGTCGCGACCGAGCGCTCAGGCGGTTCCGCCTTCCAGGCAATGGTTGGCTTCGCGCACCAGTTGCCGCGCGGCCACGATCAACCCGTCGGTGTGGAAGGCGCCCAACTGCTCATCCGGGCCGGCCTCGCTACGCGCGCGGTCGGCGGCCTGCAGCAGATCGAGCACTGCGGTGAGCCCTGCCATCGAGCGGCGCAGCGAAGCGTGATGGCTCGCGGCAAGGGTGAGGCTGCTGCACGGCTGCCCATCCTCGCCCTCGGCGTTGCTGATGGCGTTGAGGCAGGCGAAAAACGTGGGTGACTGCACGGGCAGGTTCTGTTCGTCCAACGCGCACTCGATCTCGCGTGCGATGTCGTCGGGAACCTGGTTGGCGATGTCGGCAATCAATGCGTACAGGCGCGGAAGCGATGCGGCTCGTTTGGTCATGGCGAAACCCTCACTGGCGTAAGGCCACCTTCGGAGTGAAGGTGGCGGACGGTGCGGGTTGGCGTACCAAGGCAAACGAACTTCCATCGAGAAGAAGGCCTGGCGGATCTGTCGATCCCCACGCACCGGCCGCCATTGAAGGCAGTCGGTGCATTCTCTCTGCTGCGGCGTGAATCGCAGCGATGGAAGTTCATTCGTTTATTCGAGACGCCAATCCCGACCAAGGCACTTTGCCTCGGCGAGGCCATCATTGAACTGGCTTGGCGGGCACGTCAGTAAGGAAAGTTGCATTGAAGCGGCGACGACACAGGCATTTCCAGTTCTGTGCGCCAGTGCCGCCACTGAGTGTGCGCTGGGACAAGCCGGGCAGTGTCGAGCTGCATACGCGACGAGACTTGCTGGTCAGGAAGAGGCAAAAGCGTCAACGCGCGATGGTTCACCCTCCCGAAGGAGGGTGCAGTCGGCTCACAGATTGAACGTTGCTCTCTCCGCCATCAGGTGTGCAAACGAGGCGTACCAATCAATATCGACACGGCTGTAGATATGCGCATCGCATTCATTCGGTGCTGTGGAGCGATGGGTGTCGAGCAGGATGAAGTCATCGCCCATCTGCGGCGTGCCGCTTACCTGTATGGCACGGTCCAGGTGGTACTGGAACGCCTCCTCCACCGGGTCCACAACCAGCTCCCGGCGGATCTGCACGATCTCTTCGTTGTCCTGCCCGAACGGACGGATCAACTCGACGGGCAGCAGGATGTCGATGAAGCGTCCAGGCATCAGGAAGCCATTGCTGACCTTCAAGAATTCCCGATAGCTTCTGGGGAGCCTGACGCCCAAGCGCTCTTCCGCATCGACGATGGCCTGCTCGCTGGCACCCGGTACGCCGCACCAGTCGATGGTCCCGGTGAGCGCGTGTCGAGCAACCTCTGCGAGCGGGCTCTCTGGGTACTGCTCGGCGAAGGGCAGCAGGCCCATCTCAATTTCGGGCGCGGCAAGCCTTTCTTCCAATGTGGAGAGTTGTTGTCGATTGAACTGGACGAGAAGATCGTGCCACTCATCTGCGCTGACAGGCATATCGGGACGATCCGTCGGTGCGTTCATGGGACGATCCTCAGCCAGAACTCCTCGCCATCGATGATGCGGTCAGTTCCGCAGTAAAATTGCCCGAGCTTTCCACCAACACGACGGTTGTCCGATGAATCCAGATATCGGACGGACATCTGATCCTCCGACACGAGGCTCGCGCCCTGATAGGTGGATGCGAAGGGGTACTCGTCGCAGTCCTTTCCTGCATCTGGTTGTCCAGGAAATCTCTGCTTGCAAAGCGCCTTGCTCGCGCGTTGATTGGCCAGTCGTGCTGCCTCGCTTCGCATGCGTGTCATCGCCTTCCCCCGGAGCGCGGGATCTGGATCCCAGCGCCCGATGTTGCCGGGCAGCGCGGCCTGCGCTGCAAGAATGTGGGCAGCGGATTCGTCCACATCCGGATCGGAAAGGCTGAGTTCTGCAACACCGGGATAGCCTGCATGCCGGCAGGCTGGAGTGCTGTTCGCCAGCCTCTCGCACCGCAGTTCCGGCGCCGACATCTCGATCGGCGTCTGCTCTACGTTGAAGCGATTCAGAATCAGCTGGGTGTTCTGGCTGGTGCGCCCGTCTTCGGTGTCCATGCCCAGCGACACGGCGAAGTCATACGTACCCTGTCCTCCGAGCCCGATCATCTGGAACTGCTGCTTTTCGGTACAGCTGCCGCAGTACAGGAAGGGGGCCATGGTCAGCCCCTTGGATGCCTCGCCCAGCACATCCTGGATCACCACGCGCACACGATGCGTCCACGTGGTGCCTGTGCGTGGAAGGTAGACGTAGTCGTACATCGTGACATCCGAATATTCCTCTGCGCCGATGTCGGTGTTGTAGGACACGTAGCGCGCGGTGCGCTTGACACAGTAGTGCCGCCGCGACCCTGCCGCCTCCTCCTCGTCCTTGTCGGTGGCATCCTTGCAGAGCTCCTCGAACGAGGGCTCTTCATTGCGCATGTCCGCTTCGTACCGATCAAGCTCGGTGAAGGACATGGTGGCGATCATTTGCGCGTCGCTGGGGCAGTCATCGTCCTGCTGCGCGTGTGCGGTGAACGCGCACAGCGTCGCGGCCAGGGCCAGTGGCGTCAGTTTCATCCGGTTCTCCTTGGGTTGGACAGGTCACCGGCAGAAGGTGCCGGCGACCCTTGATGCGCCTGCCCACAGGAGGAGGGTAGGAATACCCCGGCCGTGGGTCGGGGCGTGATGCCTGGCACGGCCTGGATGTGGCGCCGATCACTGGCGCGCGGGTGGCCAGTCACATTGGCCTGCTCACCCCTGGCTTAACGCGACAGCCGCGCAGCCCTTGCCGAGTGCCCTGCAGCGTGCTCCCATCGGCAGGGACACTTTGCCGCGTTCCTGGAGCCCCGCCATGCCGCTCGCCCGCATCGATCTTCGCAAAGGTAAATCCGCCGACTACCTGCAACGCGTGGGTGAAGCCATCTACCAGGCCATGCGCGCGGTGGGCGTGCCGGAAAACGATCGCTTCCAGATATTCCAGCAGCACGACGCCGGCACGCTCGTTTACGACCCGGGCTACCTGGGCGTGGACCGCACCGACGACTTCATCTGCATCCAGATCACCTGGAACGAAGGGCGCACGCTGGAGCAGAAGAAGGCGCTGTATGCGGGCATCGCCGAGGGCCTGCACGCGGCGGTGGGCATCCGCCGCGAGGATGTGTTCATCAACCTGGTGGAAGTGAAGAAGGAGAACTGGTCGTTTGGTAATGGCGTGGCGCAGTACGTGAGTTGATGTGCAAAAAGCATCCACGCATGGCGTGGATCTACACTTCGCTGGCTACCTGCTCGCCTTCGGTGGCCGCGGCACTGCTGGCCGCCTTCACCGCGTCGGCACTGTTGGGTTGTTCGCATTCGATGCGGGTGACGTAGCCTTCGCTGCCGATGCTGTGCTCGGCGCGCTTGACCAGCCACTGGCCATCCACGCCCTCGCGGAACCCCTGCATCACCACGGTGGCTTCGGCCATCAGTGTCTCGCGGCCGGGCAGGGTGTAGCTGAGCGTCCGCGTCTGCCGTGCCTGCTCGCGATGCTTGGCGCGTGCGGCCGCCTCTGCGCTCTCCCGGTCGGCATAGGCCATGCGCAGGCGCATGATCGGTTCACCGCTGCCCACTTTCACTTCCTGGCGCTTGGCACCGCGCACATCGCGGTAGTAGGCAATGGTGGTGCCTGCATCTTCGCGTGCGGCAAGGGTTACCCGATAGTCGCTGCCGTCAGCCGGGGTAAGGGTGACATCGGGAATGCGCTCGCCGCTGGCGCTGGTGGATTCGCCCCGCTTCACGAACACCAGGCGCCCGCCTCCGGGCTTGGCGATGGCATCGTGCTGTTTGGCCAGGCGCAGCAGCAGGTTCATGTCCGACTCCTGCGACTGCACCGTCAGCGGCAGCACGATGGACGCCAGCGATGCGCTCACCGCTGCGTTCAGCCCATGTTCGCCGGCCATGCGCCGCACCATGTCGCCGATCGTGGTGCCCTTCTTCCAGGTGCGTGTCTTCTGCGTCTGCAGGTCGCTCTTGCCCCCCTTGCTGGTTTCGAACGGTGCCGCCCGGGCGCGCAGCGTCATGCTGCCGGGAAAGCCGGAGATCTCCACCTCGTCGCAGATGTACAGGCCCACGCGCCGCACTTGGCCGTCATAGCCGATGAAGGCCTCCAGTTCCGCGCCCACCGGTGGCAGCTGGATTGGGTCGGACGGATCATGGTCGGCCAGCTGCAGTTCCAGCGTGTCGGACGTGTTGCCGGTCTCGTCGGTGATGCGCAGCGACTTGAAGCGCGCCATGATCTTGTCGGTGATGTCCTGGCTGTTGGCCACCACGCGGAAGGCCGGTGCGATGTTCAATCCCACAGGGCGACTCCCTTGCGCTCGCTGGCCGGGCGCTGCACCTCCGGCAGGGTGATCGCCACGCCGGCAGGCAGCACTGCGCCGCGCGCGGCCAGGCCCGGGTTGGCGTCGAGTACCGCGCGCAGGATGGCCGGTGACTGCTCGCCATAGTGCGCATACGCGATACGGTCTACGACGTCGCCGTCGCGGGTGCTATACGTTGGTGCCATTGCTGTGCTTCCGCAGTGAAAGGGTGAATTCCTGTTTCAGGATCGCGCTGTCGGCGGTGAACTCGCTGGCGGTGGCATCGATCTTCTCGATGACCCACAGGCCCAGGTTGCCGCCCTTGCCGGTCAGCAGTCGATGAGGCGTGCCCTGCGCGGCCAGCCTGCGCAGTTGTGCGAGCTCATTGCCGGCTCCGCGGAACTGGTAGTAGATGACTCCAGGCAGGGTCATGCTGGCCGAGCCCGGTCCGGTGTACTGCAGGGCCGCCATCTGGCCGACGCGGTCCTGCGCCTGCCAGCGATACTCGTTGGACTGCTGGATCTCCCGGAAGACCGCGGTGTTGAGGCTGAACTTGAAGCCGCCCAGCATCAGCAGGACCGGGGCGTTGCCGGAGTCGTTGGCTTTGAACTGCGACAGCAGCTTGTCCACTGCGCCGGTTACGAATTCGCGTTTCATGCTCAGTTCCTGTCTGCCAGGCCACCACGGGCGGTCACCGCGCTGCGACGCTGCAGCTCGTCGGCCGTGCGGCGCGCCACCGCTTCGCTGGATTCGCCTGGCTGCTGGTGGATGGTGATGTTGTTGGTCTGCTGCTGCTGCACCGTGGTGGCGCTGCGCGGTGTGGGCGAAGGCATCTCCGGTGCGGCACGCCCGGCCGGTGTACCAAAGGCATTCGGCATGCGTGGTTGCACGCTGGCGCTGTGCATGCTGGCGGGCGCGAGCATCACTGGAGGCAGCTGTATGCCGCCGTTTGCGCGTATCGCGCCGTAGGCATCGGCCGCGGTGTTCACACCGAACGCGATCTTGTCCTTGGCGGTGCCCAGCATGCCACCGACCTTGTCCATGATGGTGCCGACCACCTTCATGAAGGGGGCCATCTTGGTCATCATCGTGTCGATCACGCTGCTGACCTTTGCTGCAACCCAGTCCCAGGCACCGCCGAAGGTGACGACGATGAATCCGGCCACGGTGCCGATGACCTCACCGATCATCCTGAAGACCTCGGCGACGAAGCCAGCGACATGGATGACGGCGCGGAAGTTGAGCATGAGTGCTTCGCCCACCAGCTTGCCGATCTCGCCCACGCGGGAGAGTTCGTTTCCGGTGTACTGCGCCGGGGCCAGCATCCGCGACAGCCAGTCCCAGGCCTGCCCCAGCAGGGCGCTGACCGCTTCCCACGCTGGACGCAGCGGCGCAACGGCATTCACCAGTTCTCCCATCGCGGAGGTGCCCGCACTGCTGAGACCTTCCCATACACCGCCGAGGAAGGCCTTGATCGGCTCCCAGTACTTGCGGACAAGCAGGGCACCGGCAGTGAGCGCGGCCACAGCTACCGCGATAGGTCCGCCACCAATGGCCCCCACTGCGGTGGCGACGACGCGGAACACCGAGGCGATACGCATGGCCATCGGGCCGAAGCGCCCCAGCTGGGCCAGCAGGTTGCCGGCACGGAACAGCTGGAAGACCTTCTGCACGGCCAGGATCGGACCCTTCACGAACGTCCAGGCGTAACGGGCACCGAGTACCGCGCTGCGCATGGCGAGCATGCCCACCACCACCTTGGTGGTATTGGCGATCAGCTTCGGATTCTCGGTCACGAAGGTGGTTACGCCGTTCAGCAGTTCGGTCAGTTTCACCGCGGCGTCGCCGACCGCGGGCAGCAACGCCGCACCAAAGGCCTTGGACAGGTTGTCCACGGCGATCTTCGCGCCCTGGATCTTCTCCGGGTCGGTCTGCATGGCATTGGCGTAAGCCGCATCGGTGGTTCCGGCAGAGCCATTGAGCGCCTTGTCGCGGATCCGGGTGTACTGGTCCCAGTTCTGGATCATCGGGCCGACGAAGTTCTTCGCCTGTGCATCGCCGAACAGCTTGCCGATCTTCTGCTGATCGCCGGCCGTGGCCTGGATGATGGCCTGCATCGCAGCGTCGAACGGGTTGCCACCGCTGCTCTGCGCGTCGCTGATGACCTTGCGCAGGTCGAGGCCGAATCCCTTCTTGGCCTTGGCCTGGAGCTCGGGCGACATGATCGATGTCATGAAGCCCTTCATCTGGGTGGCTGCCTGGTCAGCGCCGCCCGCGGACCTGCGCGTGGCTTCCAGTGCCGCGCCCATGGTGGCCGCTGCGGCGTTGCCCTGCAGCTTCAGCGCCTGGAACGACGTTCCCAGCACCGGCATTACCTTGGCCATGTCCTTCAGCCCCAGCCCGCCCTGGCGGCTGCTGACGACCAGGACATCCAGCGCCGACTGCATGTTGGCAGGGTCGATGTCGAATGACTGCTGCAGGCCAACGGCGGCGCTGGAGACGTCGTCGATCCCGGTGCCGGTGACGGTGGCGGTGCGGCCGATGGCGCGCAGGCTGGTCTGCGCCGACTGTGCATCCATGCCGGCGTCGACCAGCAGCCGGATGGCGCGCTGCAGGTCATTCGCCTTCTGGTTGGTGTTGCCGGTCTCGGCCAGGATTGTCCTGCCCAGCGCCTTGACCTGGCCGTTGTCCAGGCCCGCTGCGCTGCCGATCTGCTGGTTCTGGCGGGCGAAGCTGGAGGCGTTCTCGACCGGCTTGGCCAGCTGGGTCACTGCGCTGCCGAGCAGGGTGCGTGACTCCTTGAAGGAGGTTCCCAGCTTCTTGCGGCTACGCAGATTGGCGGTGCTCGCCTTCTCGACGCGCTCCAGGCCGGTCTGCACCTTGCGCAGGCGATCGCCCTCGCTGGAGAGCCTGGCATACTCCTGGCGCAGCCCGGCAACGTTCTGCTTGAGCTTCACCAGCGAGGGGTTCGCCTTGCTCATGGAGCGCTGCTTGCGCTCCAGCCTGTCCAGTTCGCTGCCGATCTTCTTCAGTCCATCCTCGGTGGAGGACAGTGCGGACTTCAGCGAGCCCGAGATCGAGCCACCGATCGTGATCGTTGTCGTTTGAACGTTACTCGCCATGTACCGGCAATCCTTGTATCCACCAGATGAACTTCGACACCCGCAGCGTCATGATTTCGCGCAGGCCCCAGCCGGTATGGCCGGCCAGGGCGAGCACTCCCTGCCTGATCTGCGGCAGGGTCAGGTGGTAAAAAGCGCGACCCCCGACTGCAGGCGGGCGTAGTCGCGCAGCGGCAGCTTGCGCAGGTCGTCCGGCGGGATCTCGCACAGGTTGGCGATCATCCGGACCTCACGCTGTGCATCGCTGCCCTTGTCATCCTGGAACCGCTCCATGTCTTCCACGGTGGGTTCGCGCATGCGCAGCACGGCGGTCTCCACGCCATTGACCTGGCGCGGGCGGGTGAGGGTGACTTCGGCATAGCCATCGCGTTCGATGACGTGGTCGTTGGCGGTCTTGGTCTTGCTGGACATGGATGTGTTCCTGGAAATCGAGGGAGCGCGATGAAGGCGGGGGCGCGAGGCGCCCCCGGTGCTGTGGAGATGCGTGCGGGGTCAGATGCCCAGGGCGCTGCGCAGGCCGGCCAGCATGTCCACGCCGTTCTGCTTGGCGATCATGTTGACCACGTCCAGCTCCTGGACGACCAGCGGTCCGTGGGTGAGCTTGTAGTAGTTCAGCGCGAGCGAGATTTTCACCGTGCCCTTCTCGCCGGACTTGGACTCGCCACGATCGATGGCCTTGACCTTGCCGCGCATGTTGTGGACCACGGCGGTGATGCTGCCGTCGCTGGATTCGAGTGCCTCGCGTGCGGTGAAGGAATACTCCTTGCTCTCCACAACATGGAACTTGCCCATGATGTCCGGATCATCGGCGATGAGGACGGCCTCGGCTTCAAGCTTCTCGTGGCCCAGGGTGATTTCGGTCGGGGCGAACATGCCACCCGCCTGGAAATCCTCGGTCTTCAGCGTCAGCTTCGGAGCGGTGAAGGATTCCACGTTGCCGGCATAGCCCTTGCCATCGACGTAGAAGTTGAAGTTCTTGCGGACGTTGCGCGCCATGCTTAGAAGATCTCCGAGACGTAGTTGTTGTTCATGTGCATGCGGAAGGTCAGCTGTTCACCCGGGTAGGTCGGGGTGAAGTCGAAGTCCCAGTAGAAACGGCCCTGGGCCACGCTGTCCGCTGCGTTCAGATCGGGGTCGATCCAGCAGTTGCCGCCGAGGATCGCGCCCTGGGTCTTCAAGCCGCGCAGGAAGGCATTGACGCCCTCGCGCACGTCATCGACGTAGGTCTTGCTGATGCCGCGGTCGACAGCCCACAGATGGGCGGCCTCGAGGCTGTCGGCGATGATGTCGGCGGTGCGCACCACGCACAGGAACTGCCACTTCTGGTCGCTGCTGGCGGTGCGGTTGCCCCACAGGCGGAAGCCACCTTCGCGGATGATGGTCGCCACGTTGGACTGGTTCAGCAGGTTGGCGCGGCTGGTCGCGTCGGACAGGCCGAAGTCGATGGCACGCGCGGTACCAACCACGCCGTTGAGTTCCAGGTTCGACGGCGATGCCCACCAGCCGCGTTCGTTGTCGCTGCGGGCGATGGCGCCGGCCACGGCACCGGAGGCGTAGCGGGTGACGATGGCATCACCGGACTGCACCAGCAGCGCCGGGTCGACCACGTAGACGCGCTTGGAACCGGTCAGGGCGGTGGTGCTCTTGGCGGCCTCATCGTTGCTGTTCGGGCCGTCCTTGATGATCACCGCGCGCAGCTTGTCGGCGATGCCGAGCAGCTCGGCCACGACCGGGTTGGCCAGCAGCTCGGTGTCGCGCTTTTCATGGGTGTGGGTGAAGCCCGGTACCGCCAGGATGCGCGGCTTGATGCCCACCACCGACTTGGACGCCAGCAGCGCATGCACGCCGGTGTAGGCACCGGTCTGAGCATTCACGCCGCCCAGCACGTTGGCCAGGGTGTCATTCTCGGTCGCGCCCTTTTCCACGCGGATGACGACGACGACCGCGTTGGACTGGTCGAAGATGGCGTCGAGCTGGCCCGGGAGGGTGCCGTCATCGACTTCGGTAGCGGCGTTGGCGAGCAGCTTGGCAGCCTGCGAACGCGAGGTCACCAGGACCGGGGTGTTGTACGGGAAGGCGGTCTTGTCGGCGCGGGGCGCGGTGCCCACGATGCCGATGACACTGGTCGAAGCAACAGCGATCGAGCGGGAACCACCATCGATGTTGACGACCTGCACGCCATGCAGAAATTCGGCCATGCGTTGTTTTTTCCTTGGTTGGGTGGGTGCTGCGGTCGCGAGCTGCGCCGCATGGGTACATGTTCGTATCTGGCCGCGGCTGGATTAATTGCAGCCGTGGCCTGATGTCACGCCTGCGGTTGCGGGGTGGGTGTTGCGGGATCGGCCACGATCAACCAGGCCGCGCTGGCGTCGTCATAGATGATCGGGTAGCTGCGATCGGCCGGTGGTGCCAGATCGGTCACCGTGGGCGGCAACCCGACGCCACGCGGCAGTGGAGTCGCGAAGCTGGCATCGCTCTTGTTCCACAACGGTCGTGCGCTGTAGTCCGGCAGCAGCGTCCATTCGCGGCGCCCAGCGTTCCACGCGTTGTACTGCGGTGTGGTGCCGTCCAGCCGGAACGGTTCGGAGAGCGTCACGTCCTTGGGCAGGGGCTCGCCGAGCGTGAGGCGATTGGGCACCGCCATTGCTGTGCGGGTGTCCCACAGCATGCAGTTGCGGAAGTCGGCGACCGCTTCCCAGCGCGTGCCATCATCGGCCAGGCGCAGCGTCTGGTACTCGCCGGCGGGCTGGCGGGGGGCCAGGTCGACGGTGTAGTCGGGCAGGTTCCAGCGGCCGTCGGGGGAGGGCTGCAGACGGACCTTGCCCATGTAGGCGCGGGTGTCGGGGTCGTAGGAGTGCGCGAAGCGCGGTTCGATGGGCACGTTCATGTCCTCAGTAAGCGATGCAATAGATCATCCGCAGCCCGGCTGGCAGGTTGCGTTCGCCACCGGAGGTCTCCACCACGATGGCGTGGGTGTGGGCACCGGCGTCAGCGGCCGAGGCGGTGTGGCCGTGGTCGCCAACCTGGGCGATGGAGATGGTGTGCGAGTGGCCGCCGGCGCCGTTCATGCCGATGTTGTGGCCATGGCCGCCTGCGCCGTCGGTGGTAAAGCTGTGTGCGTGTCCACCGGCCGGGCTGGTGTTGGGCCAGGGGTTGTCGTAGTCCAGGTTGCCGCGCGAGCCGACGTGATTGTTGTAGTCGGCGCCCCACGGATAGGTGGTACCCGATTCGGCGAACGCGGTGAGATGCTGGTGGTCGCCGATCCAGGATGTACCGCCGGTATGCGCGTGATGGCCCTGCGAGTCGGTCCACGCACCGTGCGCGTGGTCACCGACCGCGCTGGCGCTGGCGCCATGCGAGTGAGCGCCGCCTGCACCTACGGAAATGGCGTGGCTATGGTTGCCTGCCGTTGCCGTGCTCGCGCTATGGGCATGGCGGATCACCTCGCCCTGGGTGAAGCTGCCGACCGCTTCGGGATTCAGCGTGTGGGTGACGACCGTGCCTTCCTGCATTGCCGGCAGGTTGAAGGTGGTTGCGCCATCGCCGGCGCCGTAGCGGGTGCCGATGGCAGCGAACAGGGCCGGGTAGCTGGCACGCGGAACAGCGGCGCCATTGCACAGCAGCATGCCGTTGGGCGCGGTGGCACCGGCGAACAGGATCACCTGGCCGGGTACGTGCACGCTGGACGGCACGCCGGTCATGTTGCGCCAATCCAGATAGTGCGTGCCGTGTCGGCCGTCAAGCAGGTCGGCATCCAGGCCCTTGTCGGCGCCTTCATCCTTCAGCGCAGCCGATTTCAGCCCCAATGCGGAGCGGAACGCGGCTTCGGTGGCGATCGACAGCAGCGTCCGCACCAACTGCGTGGGTGCGCTGGCGCCCAACCGCTTGTCGATGAACGCACGCAGCCCGCGCGGGGTGACCGCACGTTGCGTGTCGGCACCTTCCTCGGCCTCGGTGGAGGTGGCCAGCTCCACCACGCCCTGCACCTCGGCGGTCGCCGGTGGGTAGATGAACTCGGCATTGCCGAACTCGATCAGCCCGGTATCGACTTCGCTGAAGCGGGTATCGGTGGAGAGCAACAGCATCGAGGCCGCAGTCTTCTCCATGATCGGATCGGCCTGGCCAAAGGTGGCGAACAGCGTGCCGTCGCCCAGGTACAGGCCGAAGCCTCGCAGGCTGTAGGCACTGGCGCTGTCGTCACGGATCGTGACGTGCAGTGTGTTATCGCCAACGGCCTTGCCACCGAACGTCAGGACACGCTTGATTTCGCCGGGCAGTGCAGTCAGCCCCGCCGATGGCGTGAACGCCGTGGAGGTCAGGCCGATCTCGGTGATCAGTACGGCACTGGTGCCGGTATTGGGGGGATTGACCAGCTTGGCGAAGCCGGCGTCGGTGATTTTCAAGCGCATGCGGGGTTTACTCTCCGATCAGTTGGATGCGGCGGAAGGTGGTGCCACGGGCTCCTGCAAGCGCACCGATCTCGGCGCTGGCCTGCATGCCCTGGGTGAACGTGAAATGCGATCGCACCGGCTTGGTGCGGGTGATCTCGCCGATCACGTCGTCGACGAACTTGGCGGTTGCGGTCTCGCCGCCCTGGTTGGCGATGGTCATCACCGCTTCGAAGGTGTGAGGTGCGCCTTGCGGCTGCATCTCCCACCATTCGCGGATCAGGATCGAGCCACCGAACGCGGCGACAACGTCGCGCACGCTGCCCCACGTGCCCTTGCGGCGCTGGATCGCGATTGCCGCGCGCACGCGTGCACGCTTCACCTTGTCGGGCCAGTAGGCCTTCCATTCGTCGACTGACAGTGCCCAGGCCAGCCAGGGCAACAGCGCGGCCGGGCAGCGGTCGGCATCCCACAGTGCGGTGATGTCCACCGGCAGCGGGCGTGTGACCGCTGCGCGCGCCAGGGCCTGCTCGCTACGGGTGGAGTTGGGGGGCAACAGATGTGCGGCAGTAGGTACGCTGACCAGCGCATCGCCATCGATGATCGCGCCGGGGGGAGGCAGGTAGTTCAAGGTGACTACGTTGCCGGCCATGCTGTAGTCGATCCTTGTCATGGGTTGCGCGACGGCATGGATGTAGCTCGTCGCCACAGGGCCTGCTTCGGCCTGTGTGCCCCATACGTGGATGCGGCTGTCCGGCTTCAGGCCAGAGTTCCCGGCTGCCAGCCGATCCAGCACGATGCTCATGCCGCGTGGTGGGTCATCCGCAGTGGCGGTGTAGGTGTAGCTGTAACGCCTCCACTCGGTACCCACCTGCAGCTGGGTCCTGCCTGGGCCGGTCGTGCGCATGCCGAAGCCGATGACGCACGGCTCGGTTGCGCGCAGCCAGACGCTGATGGTGCGGACGGCGCCATCGGGAAACGCGCTTCCATCTTCGTCCACCAGGCCGGTGAAGCGCTGCCCTGGCCCGCCGATCGCATCGGAGGCAGGGAAGGAGAAGGCATTGGGGCTGCCATCAGGCGCGAATGACCCGGCAGACAGATTGGCAGGCTTGACGTAGTAGCCCGTCCAGCGGGGCACGTTGAAGGTTGCCGATAAGCGCTGCAGGTTGCGTCTTGGCGTGTCCGACAACTTCAGGCGCCCCTGCCAGTCGGTGCGGTACACCGACTGCAGGGAAGCCAGGGCGCCACCCGGATGACGGAACTGAAGGTTCTGCCCATCGACCGCACCGCGCAGGCGTGCGTTGATCAGGCGCGTGGTGGGATCACTCATCGTTGCCGCCATGGGTCAGGATCACCGTGCTGCAGTGAGTGGCCTGGGTGCGGTCTACCACTACATCAGCCAATGGGCTGGCGATCTCCACGCGCTGCACACCCTCGGCATGCAACGCGGCGAACAGGCCCGAGCGGGTCACGTCGCGGCCCAGGCGATGCGACTCGGCGATGTAGCGGTCCAGGCGCGTGCGGGCCTCGCCCAGTACCACCTGCGAGTCCGGGCCGGCGAAGGTGTAGAGCGTGGCGTTGATCGCGTAGTTGACGATCTCTGCCGACCGCACCAGCACGTGGTCGGTCAGCGGGCGCACGTCGGCCGCGCTGAGCTTTGCTTCCACTGCATCAAGCAGGCCCTGGGAAGCGGCACCATTGGCTTCGCGCGACAGCACCGAAACCACCACCACACCGGGTGAGGAGCTGGTCGCGCTGGCGTCGAGCACGCGGGCGTCGGCGCTAAGGGCGTGGAAGATGTAGGCGCCCTCCGGCCCGGCCACGCTGAAGCCTTCCGGGCCCAGCTGGATGCGGCGACGGAAATCCTCATCACCTTCGTAGCGCGGTGGAATGCCCTCCTGCGGCTTGCCCGGGTCCAGCACCTGGCGGGCGATGCCGAAGATCGCAGCGAGATGGTCCAGGTCACTGCCGACCGCGTAGGCCAGCATCACGCCACGCGCGGCGTCGTTGACGCGCTGGCGGTCGAGCAGGCGCAGGTAGGTGCAGACCTCGAGGATCTTGAAGGCCGGGTCCGACGGCAACAGCGCGTCGAAGGTGGGATCCAGGGCCTGCAGCGCGGTCAGCGATTCATCGAACATGGCTTCGAAATCGAGCACTTCGATGACCGCCGGAGCAGGCAGCTGGGAGAGATTGACACTGGTGAACGAGCCGGATGCCACGGTTAGCGAACCTCGATTCCTTCGATGGTGATGGCCTCGCCGTCCGGCAGGTGGATCCCGGTGACTGCCAGGATCATCACGCCGGGGGCGGGGAGGGAGACGTCGATGTTCTCGACGTGGAGCCGCGGTTCCCATCGCGCCAGGGCGTCGACGGTGGCGGCAATCAGGTCCATGCGCAGCGAGCGATTGGTGGGCGCATCGATCAGTTCGAACACGCGTGAGCCGTACTCGCGGCGCAGTACACGGGAGCCAAGGGGCGTGGTGAGAATGTCACGCACGGACTGGTGCAGATGGGCCAGCCCATCCAGGGATTTGCCGGTGTTGGCGTCGATTCCTCGCATGGTCTCTATCGTCGTGGAGTGCAGGTTTTGAGGGCATTGCAGGCGTGGCCGGTCAGGCCTGGGCCGGCGTGGTCGGGGCGGTGGGGCCCTGCGCGGTGTGCTTGTGTGCCTTCAGGCCGATGGCGCCGGCCTTGATCTCCGCCGGGGTGCTGATGTCCTTGCCGGCGGTGATCGCACCTGTCACGTCCAGGTCGCCGGTGGCCTTGATCGACGGTGTATCGAGCAGCACCGATTCACTGGCGATCACCTGCGCGCTTGCACAGGTCACGATGACCTTGCCGCTGCCGACGTTGACGCTGAGCGTGGTGGTTTCCTGGTCGTACTCGACGATGCTGCCGTCGGCGTACTGGGTACGCTGCCGCAAGCGCGAGTCGGCTGGTGCGGCAAAGCGGTCCTGGTACAGGCTGCCCAGCACCAGCGCCTGGCCCGGGTCGCCATAGGGACAGGCCAGCACCACCTGCTCGCCCGGTTCGGGAGCACACCAGCTGCGCGCGCCCGGCCCGGCCCGTCGTTCCAGCCAGGGAATCCAGTCGGTGAGCATGCCGTCGGCATCGACGCGTACGCGCGCTGCGCCTTCGTCGAGCTCGCGCACGACGCCGATCATCAACAGGTTGCCGATGAGCCGTGCGTGCTCGGCGCTCATGGCGCGTGCTCCGGCAGTGGCTGGTAGCGTGGCTCATGGGCGCGGCCGATCTCGGGCGCGAAGCTGTAGAAGGCCTGCGGCACCACGCCGCCGGTGTCCTCCCACGCGTTGCTGCCCAGGGCGATCGGCAGCGACCACTCGACCACCCAGCTGCGGAGACCAGGCTGTGCCGTCGCAACGTCTTCGGGCAACGCGGCGATCACATCGATGGCGCCGCTGGCGGCCCCGGGGAAGCGGCCGAGCTGGTGCAGCCAGGTTGCCAGGGCGACGGCGGCATTGCGTACCTGCAGCGCTGCATCGGCATTGGCCGCTACGACAATGCGTGCCTCGAAGCGCAGCAGGGCGTGCAGCAGGCCGCTTCCGTCGCTGTTTTCCTTGTTGCGATCACAACGGGTCATGGCCAGCAGGCAGGCCGGCATGGGCATGTTGTCCGTGCTGGATTCCCGATAGAACGCAACGGTGGCAAGGCCCGGGAAGTGCGCGCGTATCGCGGTTTCGATGGCGCTGTGCAGCGCGTCGAGCGTCGGAGGTGGGGAATCGGTCGCCATGTCAGCTCATGCAGTGAATGGAAGGAGGGCAGGGCCGGAGCGGCCCATGCGGTCTGCAGCCAGTGTTGCCATCACCGGAGGTGGGCGGCATTGCAGGCGTGACCGCGAGCGGCGGGGTCAGGGCAGGGTCCTGCTGGCGCCGGCTGCAGTGCCGCAGCTGGCAGGCGCGACCGGCAACGCACCGTTGATGGTGAAACCGCGCTGGTTGCCAAGGCTGCACAACAGCGCCCGCAGCTGGTCGGCGAGTTCGTGGTATCGGCGCGCGACGGCGACGTGGTTGCGCAGCAGCGCATCGTCGTCGGCGCCCTGCAGGTCCGGCAGCTCAGGGGGTGTCTGCAACTGTGCCGGTGCGATGCTGAGGTCAACGTGGCAGGGCATGGCTGGCGTTGGCTTCGCGCCAGATGCGCACGAACTCAGCATCAGCGTCGCCGCGATCGCGGCCAGGAGTCTTGGCATGGGTGTCGATGTCCCGTTGCAGGGCGTTGAACTGCTGGGTGCGCTCGGCCTGCGTGGCCATGCGCTGTGATTCGGCCCGGGCGCCGGCCCGGGCATTGGCGAGGTCCTGCTGATGTGCGGCCAGCGCCGTATCAGCGCGGGATGCCTGCTGCGCGGCCTGGGCGCTGGCAACGGCCAGGTCCGCGCTGCGGTCCCGCAGGGTCCACCCCAACCAGGCGCAGCCGGCATGGCTGCCGACGAGCAGCAGCAGGCCGACGCGCAGCCTCAGCGCGAGTGGGGTCATGCCAGGGTTCCTCCTGCGGCGCGATAGGCCGCACGCAGCGTCTCCAGCGCGTATTCCTTCTGCCCATACCCGGCGCCCGGCAGCGATGCCCAGATGCGCCGTGCCGCGCTGACGGCGGCGTCGAATCGTCCCAGCCGGACCAGCTCGTAGGCACCGCATTGCTTGAGCAGGGCGACCGCGGCGCGATCCTGCGAGACCGGGCCGAAGTCGGGCAGGCCCAGGCGTGCGCGCAGGTCGTCCCAGGTACTGCGCAGGAACTGGTAACGGCCGGCGGCGCTGGATTTGATGCCATAGCGCGGCAGCGACACCAGGACGCGGGGATGGTCGCGGTAGTCGTTGAACAGCTGGCCCCCCACGATCACGTCGTAGCCGCGGTCACGCGAGCGCTGGCTGGCAATGTCGGTACCTTCGGACACGGCCAGCATGTCGAGGAACGCGGCCACGTTGGTACCGCCGAGGGCGCTGGCGGCGGCGGCGGTCATGCAGCGGCTCCCGGCTGCTTGCGCACCAGCGCCAGCAGCGCGTCTATCTGCACGCTCTGCTGGGCGATCTGCGCGCGCAGGGCGTTGACCTCGCCACGCAGTTGCCCGATCTCCTGCGCCATCGCCTCGCGTTCGTGCATCAGCCCATCGGCACGGGTGCGCTCGGCCGCGAGTTGTTCCTGCAGGGTGCGCAGGGTGTTGCTGGTGGCCTCATCGGCGGTACGGTCGACCTTGGCCGACGACAGCCATTGGCGCAGCCACAGCGACACCGCGATCAATACGCCGGAGGTACCGCCCAGGTACTTGGCCCAGTCCGGCAGGCCGGCCAGCAGATCGCTCTCGTTCATGCGCGTGCGTATCCCTTCAGCAGGGCCGGGTGCACCGCCGGCGGTGGCGTGGAGCGGGCGCCACGCAGGGCGCGCTTGATGGTGGTCTGCGAGACGCCGAATTCACGCGCGACGTGGTCGCGTGGCATGCCGCTGGCGACGGCATGTGCGATCTGTTCGCGGCGCTGATGCGCCCCGGCGGCGAAGCAGGACGCCAGGAACAGCAGCTCGCCACCGAAGTGCGCGACCAGCCGCTGGGCGACGTCGCGGCCGAGGATGTCGATCAGGCGATGCTGGTCGGGCAGGGTGGATGGAACGTAGACGATGACGCGGTGGCGGCCGGTGGTGCTGGAGGTGGTCGGCGGCCACGCACGCACCAGCGTGAGGGCCGCGGATTCGCCGATGACCTCGGCGAGGGTCTGGATGCTGTCGGGCAGGGCGTTCATGAGGGGTGTCGTCAGTGGCATTGATCTCCACTGTTGCTATCCCGTCCTCTCGGTCAACACCTTTCATCTACTTTCGGTGCGATGTGCTGAAGGCATTCAATGAGCCTGAGCACAGGTGAGGAGTAGGCTGCGGATGCCTGCAACGGTTGCTGCCGGGCGGCCATTGCTGCGGTTGTTTTCCGTAATCCTGTACTCGCTGTCCTCACCCCGGGGAAACAGAGGCAGGTCAAGGGAACGCGGTGGGGATGGGGTGAGGATGGCCCCCCGCAGCTCGTCCTCATACACGGGCGCAGGCCCGGAAACGAAAAAGCCCCGGACGATGCCGGGGCTTCAGGACTGCAGGTGGGGCTGGGTCAAAGGTCGAACACCAGGTTGCCGCCGGTCTTGCGTGGGATGTAGCCGGCGTCGCGCAACCAGCGCGCCGCGTTGACCTGGTCCATGCGCTTGACCGGAAAGCGGTTGGCGAACATCAGGAAGCGCGCCACCGTGATCGATTCACCCTTGCCCTTCAGGGCGGCCAGGGTTTCGGTGAACCACGGTGCGGGCGGCTGCTGCCTGCCGGGGCGGGCCACGGTACGGGCCTGCGTCGTGCTGCCATCGCCCGCCTGGGCGCAGGCCTGCGAGCACAGCGAGATGAAGATCGCATCCAGGCTCACGATGTCCTTGCCACCCTTGGGCTGGGACTTGAACAATTCGATGGCCTTGAGGCGCGTCGACGCGAACTGTTCGACCTCCATGGGGTTTCCTCTCTGCGAAAATTGGTGGGGGATGCAGGGTGACGACAGGTGTCGTCGGTGATGAGGCGACCTTACATCATTTTCGCCGATGATGGGCCACGACCTGCGCTCGGATGAGTGGGAAGAGAGATCACACGGCCCCGTGCCGCGTTCAGATCACGCCGCGCGACAGCAGCTGGTCCAGCGTCCTGCGCACCAGATCGGCCGGGGTGCCGTCATTGTTTACTTCGATGTCGACCAGATGGTCCGGCAAGGCCTGTTCGCTGGCATGGCCCGGACGGCTGACGCGGATCACGACACCGCCACGGCGGCGGATCGCGCGGGCTTCATCGGCCAAGCGCACATCCGGCACCAGTCCGCCTGCAGGCAGGCGTGCGAACAACGAGCGCACCCGCAGCTCGGGGAGGTTGCAATCACGCCCCGATCCGGTGCCGGCGCTCTGCATCAACTGCTGAGGGATGAGCTCAGCCAGCGCCCGCAGCGGTGCCGCAAAGCTGTCGCAGGGCAGCGCCAGTGCAGAGGCCAGTCCATTGGCCAGGGCGTCCTTGCCCGCATGCTTGGCGCCGGCGATGCCGATGTAGAGCGGGCCCACCGCCTGCGGGGCAGGCCGCAGCGGCGTGCGGCCCAGGGCGGGGCCGGCACGGAATGCGGCCAGGGTGTCGGCGATCATGCGATGGCCACTGTCGAGGGAGGCGGGAATCATGCGGAATCTACTCCTGGAAGAAGGTGGCAGCCGGCGATGGGTCAGGAATCGCGACCGCCAGCACCGCGCGCGCGCAGCAGGCGCTGGGTGATGCGTCCCCCGCGGGCGGCGGCCGCGACAGGGTCAAAGCAGAGCATGGCGGTGCGGGTACGACGGCCAGCGGCAAGGTGGTCGCGGATGGTCCGTTCGGACAGCACCGGTACCCGCTGGTGGATCTGCCGCACGGTCAGCTGTTCGCCTTCGAAGGCATGCAGTTGGGGACGAGGCATGACGGAAGCGCTCCTGGAAGGTGGCGTGGCCGAGATAGGCATCTTGCCTTCACGGGCCGCCTTAGTCAACACCTTGCATCTACTTGTATCTCGGATCGTGCCGCCGGTGGTGGTCCCCGCCAATGCCCTTCTCGTGCACCCGGGGGGAACGTGGCTCTAGAACGGGCCTGCCGCCTGCTCGCCGAGGTTGAGCCTGCGCGGCGGCATCAGCCAGACCTTGGCCCGCTCCTTGCCGACCACGCGGGTGCGTACGCCATGGCGCTTGACCACATAGGCGGCCGCCTCGTTGACATCGCGGCGGTTCGGCTTGTCGATGCCTGCGGCAATGACGATCTCGGTGGCGCGGTAGTGTGCGTTCCAGTGCTCGGTCGGCAGCGACCAATCGAAGCGGCGGTCGATCAGTTCGGCAATCGGCGAGATCGGTTCGTGCTCGCTGTTGGTGGCATTCAACGCATCCAGCTCCTCACCGGACAGGTGCCAGGTCTCGCCGTTGCGGTACAGCGCATGGGCCTCGGACCACACCTGCTGCATGTCGATGCGCGCCGGTTCGCCCAGTGCCACGGCATGCACGGTCCACCAGCGCGTGTTGCCGGTCGCGTCGCGCAGGAAGCGCTCGTCATTGACACTGGCAAACAGGATGGTCCGGCGCGCGTAGCGCGACTCGTTGCGCGCGTATGGACGGCGGATCTCATCATGGCTGCGCGAGATGAACGATTTCAGCGCGGCGATATCGGTGCGGCGGAAGGTGGCATCCACTTCACCCAGTTCGACGATCCACTTGGAGATGACCTGCTTGACGCTGTCCTTGTTGGCCGGATCGAGCACCACGCCGTCGGCGATCAGCTGCAGTTCCGGCGGTGCCAGCTGCCGGGCCCAGCGTGTCTTGCCCAGATTCTGCTTCGAGACGAACGTCAGCACACCCCGCGCCACCACGCCATCCGGTTCAAAGGCCGCCGCCACGCCGGAGACCAGCCAGCGTCGCATCAGTACTTCCTTCAGGATGCGCCCGTCGGCCATGCGGGTGGGCTGCGCTTCCTGCACCGTATCGAAGAAGGCCTGCAGGCGGGACTGGCCATCCCACGGGCGTGAGGTGATCCAGCTGGCGACCGGATTGTAGGGGTTGGCTTCGGCCACCTGGCACAGGTTGGTTTCGAAGCTGGCGGTGGTCATGCCAGCGCGGTGCATGCAGTCCATCACTTCACCGGCAGCCACTTCCTTGGCATTGTCCACCGTGCTCTGCAGGCCCGGCACCAGGATCTCCAGGTCCTTGCGGATGACGTTGTAGCGCACGGTCACGCCGGTGCGCCGGCACAGTTCGGCCAGATTGCGCGCTGTGGGCAATGGGCGGCCGCGCGTGCTGGTATCGGGAAAGGGCGTGAAGGCATCGAATGCGGACAGGTTGCCAGGCACCTGATAGCTCGCGCTGGCTGCCGAAAGTGCGACGTCGCCGGCCGTGTCATCTTCCACCACGGCGGCTGGCGGTGGCAGGAGCTGGGCGCGGACCGTCTCCAGCCCTTCGCGCAGATGCAGGTCGTTGAAGTCGGTGGGGCGGTCACTGTCACCGTGCACTGCGGAGAACTCGGGCCATGCCACGCGTGCATCGATCTCCGCAGCGGCGCGCGTTGCCTGGGTGACGCCAGGATTGTCCACGGGTTGCCGGGTCCATTGATCGTTGTCCGCGCAGAGCACGAACACACCATCGGGCACGGCGCCGCGCCAGGCGCGGGCGACTGCGGCGAGGTTGCCGGCATCCCAGGCGACCACCACGCACCAACCGGTGGCCTGATGGATGGAGGCGGCGGTGGCATAGCCCTCGGCGATGGCGATCGGCTGTGCAGCGAGCGGTTTGCCGATGACATGGAAACACCCCTGTTTGCGGCCACCGGACAGGAAGTCCTTGTCGCGTCCCAGTGCGGGTTCCATGCGCGGAAAGATCGCCTGCAGCGAAACGATCCGACCGGCAGCGTTCATCACCGGCACCAGCAGCGTGTTGTCGATGTGGCGGAAGACCAGGCCGTCGCTGTTGCGTACCGGCCACGGCGCCACGCGCAGGCCATGCGCAGGGATGCCCTTGCGCACCAGATAGGGATGGCTGCCGTCCGCCGGTACGGCGCGGTTCCACAGGACATTGGCGGCCTTGGCGGCGGCCTCCTCGCGCTCGCGCTGCTGCTGCTCGCGTTCGGCACGGGCCGCCTCCTGGCGGTGGCGGATGGCGCGCTGTTCGGCGGCGCTGAGCGTGCCGGGTGACTTCGCGCACCAGGCATGACGGGTGCCGGTGCGCCAGCTGCCGAACTCGCCTGCCGGCACCTGGTCGCCGAACAATACGGCCCACCCATTGCGTGTGCCGGGGCGATCACCCTGCACATGGAAGCGCACCAGTGTGCCGTCGGCATTGAGTGCCTCGCGGCCGCGTGCGTCCGGCACGATGCCGTGTGCGTGCATGACCTGCAGGAACGCAGGAACGACGTCCTGCGCTGGGTGCGATGTGTGCATTCGGCGAAGCCCCTTGAAGCGTGGTCCGGTTCACCGCAGCCTGTCGATGCGCAGCGTGATTCATGCCGGGCGCAGTGCACGTGGCGACCGGCCGACGCGGCAGGGTCAGCCGCAGAGGGGAGGCGGTGATGCGGCCATGGTGTCGGAATGACCTCTCTTTTGCAACACCTTACGACACCTTGCATCCCTGATCCCGACAGTGCGGCCGGGTGTCATGAGGATCTGCGATGACTTTCGCAGATTGTCGCTTCTGCGGCGGCGTGTCGCAGTTGGCGAGAACCGTTTTTCCGATGATGCCGTTGCCGTCAGATACGGCCTTCCGACTCGCCTTCCGCCCTTCCGGGCGCCCATGCACAAGGAGCCTGCATGCCTGAAATCCACTGCAACCACAAACGCCGAACCAATGCCGGGAGCGACTCATCCAACGCCGTTGATGCGTTCTCAATCGGTGCGACTACCCCCCGATAAAATACAGCCTGCATGACGGACACCATCGACGAAGCGCAGGAACTGGAAGCGCGCCATCTGCAACACGCATTGGCCCAGCACGCAACGCGGGCCCGCACTGTTGCCCCTCTCACGCCCATTGGGGAATGCCACAACCCGGACTGCAGCGAAGACTTCGACAACGATCCGGCCAGGCTGTTCTGTGGGCCTGCCTGTGCCGAGCGCTACGAAGCCATCCATCAACACCGCAACGCATAGGAACAGGGGACATGTCTCTGAACAGCAACGACGCTGGCTTCACCGAACGCATCGCCGCAGTGTCGGCCGAGCTCGCCGTGCTGGTGAGCCTGGTGGAGAACCACATCCATCTGCAGTTGGCCGATCTGGCCGATTCGGGTGACGTGGATGCGCAGGAGCGATTCGCGGTCGCCGATCCGGAGCGCTGGTTGGAGAACGCCCGCAACAGCCTGCAGGCGGGCGTGATGTTCCTGGAACGCGCGGTGCGGCAGCCCGCCCGGTTCTAGCGTTGCCGCGTGGGGGCGGAAGGGGCCGGTGTGGTCGCCTTCCGTCCCCACCGGAGGACGCAGCGCGCTGCACGACGGGGGGCTGCGTCATAACGTCGCACCGCCTGTGCAGCAACCCTGAACGTGGTCCAAGGTTGGGCGAGGCCCCGTAGAATGGCCGCGTGCGCCGTTCTGTTCTCCACCGCCGGTTCCAGGCCCTGGCATGGCTTGCCATGCTGCTGGTGCTGCTCGCCCCGCTGGTGAGCCGCTGGCTGGCGCATGGCCACGTTGCGGCCAGCGCAACGGTGTTGGCGATGGACCACAGCCTGCACGCACAGCATGCGATGGACGGCCACCACGACCATCATGCGATGGCGATGCCGCACGGCGAAGCGGCACCGAAGCCTGCTGCCGACCCCCATGCCGATCATGAGATGGGCGTGGACTGCGATTACTGCCTGATCGCCGCACGGATGATCACCCTGCTGGTGGCAGCGTTGCTGCTGCTGGCACCGATGACGCCGGTCTGCCGTGCGTTGCGCGGGGCGGTGCAGGCCCTGCCGCAACGGATCAGCGGCACCCTGGGAGCGCGTGGGCCACCGGTCCTCAGGGCCGCCTGAGCCGCACGCGCGCTGCAGTGATCTTCCTGCCATGAGGCTGCCGGCCACGGCCGGTGCCCGCACGCGCGTGCCTATCCCTTTCTGATTGCTGCCCTGCAATGCGGGGTGGCCTTGCATGCCGTGACCCAATGAAAACCAACCCCAACTCCGCGTGCCTGCGCCGGGCGCTGCTGCCTGCGCTGTGTGCCTGGCTTCTGCAGGCGGCGCCTGCCCTTGCCGCCGATACGGCGCCTCCCACCACGCTGGATACCGTGCGCGTGGTGGATGCCCGCAGCGGCGAGCTGTCCTCCTCCGCCAGCGCCGGTTCCGCGCTGGGCCTGAGCGTGCTGCAGACGCCGGCCGCGCTCACCGTCATCAGCCGCGACCAGCTGGAGCAGCGCGGTGATACCAACCTCAATGATGCGATCAGCCGTGCAGGTGCGATCAGCGCCATGCCGCATCCCGGCAACGGGCTGAGTGCGCTGTCCAGCCGTGGTTTCACCGATGGGGCGTCGGTGATGCGGTTGTATGACGGGCTGCGCCAGTACGGGGGCGTGGGCATCACCTTCCCGTTCGATACCTGGTCGATCGAGCGCATCGAAGTGCTGCGTGGGCCGGCCTCGGTGATCCATGGCGACGGCGCGATCGGCGGGGTCATCAACATCGTGCCGAAGAAGCCCTCCCGCGGCGCCATCGAGAACGAAGTCAGCGTGACCGTCGGCAGCGAGGACACCGCACGCCTCGGATTCGGCAGCGGCGGCGCGCTGACTCCGGCGCTGGCGTACCGGCTGGACGTGAGTGGCAATTACAGCGCGGGGTGGGTCGACCGCGGGCGCAACAGTGACGCCACCTTCTCCGGTGCGCTGCTGTGGCAGCCGCGCGACGACCTGCAGCTGACCCTCACCCACGCCCAGGGCCAGCAGAGGCCGATGCGCTACTTCGGCACGCCGCTGGTTGACGGTCGCCAGCTGGACGCGCTGCGCCACCGCAACTACAACGTGGAAGACAGCCAGATCCGCTTCCGTGACCGCTGGACCCAGCTCGACGCGCTGTGGACGCCCACCGCGAACGTGGAGTGGCGCACCCGCGTCTACCAGATCGACAGCCAGCGCGACTGGCGCAACGCCGAGGCCTATGTCTACAACCCACGCACCGGCCTGGTTGATCGGTCCGGCAACACCCGGATTACCCACAACCAGGACCAGACCGGGTTGACCTCGACGCTGCGCGTGCAGGGTGAGGTGGGCGGCCTGGCGAACAGTTTCGCGGTGGGACTGGATGCCAACCGTGCGCACTTCAAGCACACCAACAACACCTATGCCGGCAGTTCGGGTCCGGTCGATCCGTTCCATCCGGTGCCCGGCACGTTCGTCAGCGATGCGCCGAACCTGCCGCGCTACCGCAACCGCGCCGAGCAGTATGCGCTGTTCGTGGAAGACCGGCTGGCACTGGGTGAGCGCTGGTCGGTGCTGGGTGGGCTGCGCCACGATCGTGCCGACATTGATCGCACCGATCTGATAAGCGGCCAGCGTGCGTTCTCGAAGACCTACAGCAGCACCGGGTGGCGCGCGGGCACGGTGTTTGCGCTGCGCCCGACGCTGAGCCTGTACGCGCAGTATTCGCAGGCAGCGGACCCGGTCAGCGGCCTGCTGATGATCAGCCCGGCCAACGGGGCGTTCGACCTGGCCAAGGGCCGGCAGTTCGAGGTGGGCATGAAGCAGGCCTTCGACGGTGGCGAGTGGACGCTGGCCGCCTACCGCATCCGCAAGACCGGTCTGCTCAGCCGCGACCCGCTGCAGCCTGACCGCCGCGTGCAGATCGGCGCGCAGACTTCGCGTGGCATCGAGGCTTCGTTGAACTGGAACTTCGCGCCGCAGTGGTCGCTCGATGCCAACGCGACGGTGCTGAAGGCCGAGTTCGAGGACTTCCTGGAAACCGCGGGGACGCCGCCGGTGCTGGTCTCTCGCGACGGCAATGTGCCGCCGAATGTGGCCGAACGCCTGGCCAATGTGTGGTTGAGCTGGCAGCTCCTGCCCGACTGGACCCTGGCCGGTGGCGCGCGCTACGTCGGCAAGCGCTACGCCGACAACGCCAACACGCTGGAACTGCCGGGCTACAGCACCACCGACCTGGCACTGACCTGGCAGGCCGCGCCGCGGACGCGGCTGACTGCACGCATGTTCAATGTGTTCGACAAGGCGTACTACGCCACCGCGTACTACACCAGTACACAGTGGTTGTTGGGTGCGGACCGGCGCGTCGAATTCACTGTCGATCATCGCTTCTGAGGGCAAGGGCCATGTCGCTGCGTTCCACCGCCAAGCGCTGGACCTACCTGGTGCATCGCTGGCTGGGCATCGGAGGATGCCTGTTGATGTTGCTGTGGTTCGTCAGCGGCATGGTGATGCTGTTCATCGGCTACCCGAAATTGACCCCCGGTGAGCGCCTGGCGGCGCTGCCGGTGCTGGGTGATGCCGTCGATTGGCGAGGGCTGTCGGCGCTGCCAGGTGCTGTCCAGGCCGAGCCGGAAGCCGTGGCGCTGACCACGCTGCGTTGCGAACCCACCTATGTGGTGCGCAGCGGCAGCAACGTCGGTGCGTGGTCGGCGCAGACAGGCCAGGCGCTGCTGCCAGTGTCGGCACAGCAAGCTGAAGCGTCGGCGGCGCAGTTCGCCGGCGGGCAGGCGTTCGTCGGCGCAATGCGTGTGGATGAGGATCGCTGGACGCACTCGCGCGCGCTGGATGCGCATCGGCCGCTGTACCGGGTGGAGGTGGGCGGTACCCAACCTGGGGACCTCTACGTGTCCTCGCACACGGGCGAGGTGGTGCTGGATGCACCGCATGCGCAGCAGCGCTGGAACTATGTGGGCGCGTGGCTGCACTGGCTGTATTTCCTGCGCATGCAATCGGTGGATCCTGTATGGACGTGGGTGGTGATCGTGCTGTCCGCGCTGTGCACCGTGGCGGCGATCAGCGGCATCGTGGTTGGCCTGTGGCGCTGGCGTTTCCGCGGGCACTACCGCTCCGGCGCGAAGACGCCGTATGTCGAACCCTGGATGCGCTGGCACCACCTGATCGGGTTGGTCGCTGCTGCCTTCGTGTTCACCTGGATCTTCAGCGGCTTGATGTCGATGAATCCGCTGGGCGTGTTCAGCGGCACCCGCAATGCGATCAATGCCGACCGTTACCGCGGAGACAGGGTGGCGGTGGATGGGGCGCTGACCGAACCGTCGGCGTTGCTGGCGGTGGCCGGCGACGCGCGGTTCCGGCCGGTGGAAATCCAGTGGCGTCGCATCGGTGGCGAGCTGTTCGCGCTGTTGCTGGACGGGCAGGGCGATACCCGCATCGTGTCCAATGTGGACGGGCGGCTACAGGTCGCGCGCCAGTTGCCTGTTGCGCGCCTGCGGCAGCAGGTAGCCCTGATGTCGGATGCGCCGCTGCAGGACTTCCGCGTCCTGCAGTCGCCTGACGCCTACTTCTATCCGCGCACGCCTGAGGCCATGAACGGTGCAGCCGTGCGCCGCTTTCCGGTGGCGGTTGCCGACTTCGATGATGCCGAGGCGACGCGTGTCTACCTCGACCTGGGCAGCGGTGACCCGCTGTTGACGATGGGGCACCGCGAGCGGGTGGGGCGCTGGCTGTTCTACTTCCTGCACAGCTGGGACCTGCCGGCGATGCTGCGGCAGGACGTCACCCGGCTGGGGGTGTTGCTGCTGCTGAGCACGGCAGGCACCGCGCTGTGCGCGACCGCTACCGTGATCGGCTATCGGCGCGTGCGGATGAAGGTGCGGCGTCGGCGGCGCTGATGCGGCACGATCACACCCGCAGCCAGCGGGTGGACATCGCCACCAGCAACAGGGCCGTCGCCACGCCGATGAACGCGGCGATCAGGCCGAAGTGATTGGCGGCGAAGCCGATCAGTGCCGGGCCCGCAAGGATGCCGGCGAAGCCAAGCGTGGACACCGCTGTAATCGCCAGTGCACCCGGCATGCGGGTCTGGTGGCCGGCCAGCGAGAACAGGGCCGGTGCGATGTTGGCGCAACCCAGGCCCACAAGCACATAGCCGAGCAGGGATGCCTGCCAGGGCGTGACCAGGGTCAGCACCAGCACGCCGCTGGCGGCGAGCAGGGCGCCGAACACGATCGCGCGCTGGCGACCGACGCGTGCCACCAGTGCATCGCCGAACAGGCGCGCGACGGTCATGGTCAGGGTGAAGGTCACATAGCCGATGCCGGCAAGGCTGGCGTCGACACGACGTACGTCGCTGAGGAACACCGCGCTCCAGTCCAGCATCGCGCCTTCGCCAAGGAAGGCGATGAACGCCAGAACGCCGATGAACAGCACCACGCCGTGCGGCATCGCCAGCATCGGCGTGTCATGCGGCATGCGCTCGCGGTGCCAGTACGACGCCGACAACAGCATCACCAGCAGCATGGCGCCTACGCCGATCAGCACCGACGCCAACGGTGGCAGCCGTACCGAAAGCAGTACGGTCATGGCGGCCGCACCAAGGAAACCGCCGATGCTGAAGAAGGCATGGAAGCCGGACATCATCACGCGCCGGGCTTGGCGCTCGACGATCACCGCCTGCACGTTCATCGTGCAGTCCATCGCCCCCACCGCGGCACCAAACACGAACAACACCAGTCCCAGCAGCCAGGCCGTGTCGGCCAACACCAGCCCTGGCACGCTGAGGCAGATCAGCAACGTGCTGGCCACCATCACCCGACGGCAGCCCAGGCGCGCGGCGAGCACGCCGGACAGCGGCATCGCCAGCAGCGAACCGGCACCCAGGCAGAGCAGCACCAGGCCCAGCGTGGCATCGTTGATGTCCGTGCGTGACTTGGCGAACGGCACCAGCGTGGCCCATAACGCGGTAGCGAAGCCGGGAATGAAGAATGCAGCGCGGGTCGCGTGCTGTTCGGCACGCGCGCGGTTGGCAATAGGCATGAGCGGTTCGGTCAGGGCAGGGTGGGATGCACTGTGATGCCGGCGGCACGGAAGCGGGCGGCCAGTGCGGGAGGCGCCGACGTGGTCAGCACCAGATCGTCGATCTCGTCCAGGCTGGCGATCTGCCAGTTGCCGCGCGCGCCGAGCTTTTCAGTGGTGGCAGCGACGATGACGCGGCTGCTGCACGCCACCATCGCGCGCTTCAGCGTGGCTTCTTCCGAATCCATCGCCCACACGCCGGTGTCGCCGTCCACCGCGCACGGACCCGGCAGGTACACATCGGCCCGCAGGCGCTGCACCTGGGCCAGCGCTTCGGCACCGACCGCGCCGCCACCGCTGGCCAGGCGGCCGCCGATCAGCTGCACGGCGATGCCTTCGTGATAGCTGGCGGCCGTAGCAATCTGCGGAGCATTGGTGATCACCGTCAGCCCGAGTGCGGCGGGCAGCTGCTGGGCGATGGCCAGGTTCGTCGACCCGGCATCAAGCAGTATCACTTGGCCCGGTTGCAGCAGGGCGCAAACGCGAGCGGCCAGTTCGGCCTTGTCGCCCCGGTCATGGGTCAATCGCTCACGCAGCGGGCGTTCCTTCGGCGGCGGCAGCACCGCCCCCCCGTAGACACGCTGACACAGGCCCTGGGCGGCCAGTTCGCGCAGGTCGCGGCGGATCGAATCTTCAGAGACGGCATAGCGGCGCGCCAGGTCGGCGGCCACCACACGGCCCTGCTGGCGCAGTTCCTCAAGGATCTGCTGGGGACGCTGGGCGGGAAGGGGGCTGGGATCGGAGCTCATGCCGGGAATCATGCATTACTGTGTATTAACGTGCAACATCAGGCATTGCGTTCCGCGGCGCTGGCGGGGTTGGGAATACGGCGCTTGCCCGGCATCATGGCCGCGCTCCCTGGCATGGAATCCCTGATGTCCCCCACCGTTCACCACAAGCTGCGCATCGGCGCCGACCAGTACACCGGCCAGAAAGTGGTCGACCAGCAGTTCCAGCAATGCGATTTTTCCGGCGCGGACCTGACCGCGACCGAGTTCATCAACTGTAGTTTCTACGACGCCGACAGCCGCAGCGGTTGCCGCTTCAACGGCGCCACGCTGAAGGAAGCCAGCTTCCGTGGCTGCGACATCAGCATGTGCCACTTCAACTTCATCAAGGCGCTGGGCCTGGAGATCAGCGAATGCCGCGCGCAGGGCGCGGATTTCAGCAATGCCAGCTTCATGAACCAGATCACCACGCGCAGCGGGTTCTGCAGCGGCTTCATCAAGAAGTCGAACCTGCGCTACGCGAACTTCTCGCGGGTGACGCTGGAGAAGTGCGAACTGTGGGAGAACCGCTGGGACGGCGCCAATGTGAGCGGCGCCAGTTTCGCCGGCTCGGACCTGTCCGGTGGCCAGTTCGAGGGCATCGACTGGAACAGCGCCAATTTCACCGATTGCGACCTGACCAATTCCGAGTTGGGTGAGCTTGACGTGCGCAGCACCAACCTGCGCGGCGCGACATTGGACGTGCAGCAGGTGGCGCTGTTGATGCAGCGCATCGGCATCACCGTGGTGCCGTGATCCGGTCCGGATGCATCACGTCGCGTACGCCACCCAGCCCTTGAAGCTGAAGCCCGCATAGAACAGCTCCACGTCGTCGAAGCCGGCTTCCTGCAGCAGCGCGACCTCCTGTTCGGGCGGCAGCAGCGGCAGCCGCTCGGCAATGGCTTCGATCGCGCGCTGTGCATCCACGCGCGCAACGCCAGAGGCTTCGGCAAACGCCGCGTAGCGCTGCAGCCAGAGCAGCTTGCCGGCCGGATCCTGCGGCACGCTGTGATGGGCGACCACCAGGGGTGCACCCGTGCGCAGTCGCTTGTGCAGTTCGCGCAGCGTATGCAGGCGTTGCGTGGCGTCGAGGAAGTGCAGGGTCAGCAGGCAGCTGGCGCCGTCGAAGCGCACGTCCGGGGCATCGTCAATGTAGCCTTCCAGCAGCTCAACGCGTGCGTTCAACGGGCCCAGCGTCTGCTCGGCCAGGGCCAGCATCGGTGCGGCCGGGTCCACGCCCAGCAGCTGCCAGCCCGGTTGTGCCTCGGCAAAGGCTTTCAGCTCCAGGCCGCCACCGGCGCCCAGCACCAGCACGCGCCCCTGCACGGGGACCCGTTCGGCCAGCAGCAGGCGACTCATCTGCTGCAGGGCGAGGTAGCCTGGCACCTGGCGCAACGGGCCTTCGGCATAGCGGGCCACGGCCTGCGGATCGGAAAACGACGACATGCGCGCACTCCTGCAACGGGGAACTACCACTGTACCGTGGCACGCAAGTGCCAGTGCCGCAGGGCACCGGCATCGCGCTCAGCGCAAGGCCTGCGCCAACACCTGCCAGATGCGCGGGTCCTGGCATTGCGAGACATTGAAGCGCAGATAGTCGGCCGCGCGCTGCGATTGGCTGAAGGCGTTGCCCGGTGCCAGCACGATGCCCTGGCGCAGGCAGTGCCGCGCCAGGGCCGCGGCGTCGCGGCCATCGGGCAGCTGGCACCACAGGAACAGGCCGGCTTCGGGCTGCAGCCACGGGGTGATGCCCAGCGCGTGCAGTTTCCGCAGCGCATGCCGGCGTGCATCGGCCAGGCGCGAACGTACTGACTGCATGTGGCGACGATAACCACTGTCGGTCAGCGCGATGTGCATCAGCTGCATCGCCAGATGGCCGCCGCCGAAGCTGGTTGCCAGCTTCAGGTCGGTCAGCGCGTCGATCCAGTCGTGGCGCGCCGCGATATAGCCGCAGCGTGAGGCCGCCGACAGCGTCTTGGAAAAACTGCCGACGTGGATCACCCGCGACAGACCATCCAGCGCGGCAAGCCGGGGGGCGGGATGCAGCTCGAAGTCGGCGAAGATGTCGTCCTCGACGATGACCAGTTCGCTGTGCTCGGCCAGGCCCAGCAGGCGGTGAGCGGTGCTGGCGGAAAGCACGGCGCCGGTCGGGTTGTGCAGGCCCGAATTGGTGATGTACAGCCGCGGCGAATGTGCCTGCAGCGCCTGCGCAAACGCATCAAGGTCCGGCCCGGTGTGGGTGTACGGCACGCCTACGGCCTGCACCTGATGTGCCTTCAGCAGCGCGTGGTAGTTGAAGTAGCTGGGGTCATCCACCAGCACGCAGTCGCCGGGCTTGAGCAGGAAGCGGCAGATCAGGTCGACCGCGTGCGTGCCCGATTCGGTCAGCAGGATCTGTTCCATCGGCGCGTCGATGCCCAGTGCGGCAGCGCGCCGCTGCAGCAACTGGCGCAATGCGGGCAGACCGAGCGGGCCGGCGTAGTCGACCAGCTGCGATGCATCGACACGTGCCAGCCGGCGCAGGCCACGACGCATGCCGTCCTGGTACAGCCAGTCGCTGGGCATCCAGCCGCAGCCCGGCTTGAGGTGGCCCGCGGGCGTTTCCAGCGATTGCCTCGATACCCACAGTGGGTCCACCACGCGATCCAGCCGCGGCTCCATCGCGGCCAGCGCCAGCGGTGCGGCCGGGCCACTGACGTAGAAGCCAGAGCCCGCGCGCGCGCTGATCACGCCTTCGGCCGCCAGGCGCTCGTAAGCCTCGACCACGGTGGAGACCGATACGCCCATCGCTGCCGCCTGCGCCCGCACCGACGGCAGCCGGGAACCGGGGCCATCCACGCGCGCGCTGATGCGGGTGCGGACGGTCTGGATGACTGATTCGATGCGGGTGAGCGGACGCGACATGGAGGGACTGTAGTGGAAGTGTGGGCAGTACAGTTACTTGCGACTGTACTGGATTGTAGCTGGGGTGACCCGGCGATGGATGTTCCCATGCAGGTTCCGCCGGGCGATGCCTGGCATGACAGGAATACAGGCGTGGAACGGTCAGCGAGCGGTTGGATCAATGGCTTCATCGGTGTGGTGATCTTCGCCGGCTCGTTGCCGGCCACCCGCCTGGCGGTGCTTGAACTGGACGCCGGGTTCGTCACCGCCGCACGCGCCACCATCGCCGCAGTGCTTGGCCTTGGCCTGTTGCTGCTGTTGCGCCAGCCCTGGCCGCGGCGCAGTGACCTGCCGGGGCTGGTGGTGGTCAGCCTCGGTGTGGTGGTCGGCTTCCCGCTGCTGACCGCGCTGGCGCTGCGCCATGCGTCATCGGCGCACACCATCGTGTTCGTCGGCCTGCTGCCACTGAGTACCGCACTGTTCGGGGTGCTGCGCGGCGGCGAGCGGCCGCGCCCCGCCTTCTGGTTGTTCTCGCTGCTGGGCAGCGCCTGCGTGGTCGGCTACGCGATGCGCAATGGCATCGAGGCCTCGCTGCAGGCCGACCTGCTGATGCTGGCCGCGATCCTTGCCTGCGGGCTCGGCTATGCCGAAGGCGGCCGGCTGGCCCGCCATCTCGGCGGCTGGCAGGTGATCAGCTGGGCACTGCTGCTGGCGTTGCCGGTGATGCTGCCGCTGAGCGTGGTGATGCGCCCGGCCTCGTTCGCCGCGGTGGGCGCGCCTGCGTGGTGGGCACTGGGCTACGTGGCGGTGTTCAGCATGCTGGTCGGCTTCCTGTTCTGGTACCGCGGGCTGGCCCAGGGCGGTATCGCCGCGGTCGGCCAGCTGCAGCTGCTGCAGCCGTTCTTCGGCCTGGCGTTGGCGGCGCTGTTGCTGCACGAATCGGTCAGCGCCGGCATGGTGCTGGTAACGCTGGGCGCGGTGGTCTGCGTGGCCGGCGCGCGCCGCTTCAGCCGCTAGAAAAAGGGGACGGAGGGGATTAAGTCGCTATTGCCCCTTGTGTGCCGGAAGCGACTTAATCCCCTCCGTCCCCTTTTCTGGTGATAGCGCGGGCATATCGTGGGGTGTGGTCAACGGTATTGGCCGGTGCCCCCGCCCGTGGTTGAAGCTGTGCGGATGCAACCTGTTTCGCGAATTTCCTTTGAAGGCCAAGTGGGGCTGGTGACCGGTGCCGCCGGTGGACTGGGCCTGGCCTACAGTCGCCTGCTGGCCGAGCGTGGTGCGCACGTGGTGATGCACGACGTCGGTGCCGGCACCAATGGTCGTGGCACCGATCCGCTGCGCATCCAGCACAGTGCCGACGCGTTGCGGGCGCGTGGGCTATCGGTGCAGGCCGTCAGTGATCCCATCGATCATCGTGCCGGTTGCCACGCGCTGGTGCAGGATCTGCTGCAGCAGCATGGCCACATCGACTTCCTGATCCACAACGCTGGCTGGGTGGAGTACCAGGCGCTGGAAGCGGTCGAAGACGATGCGATGGAGCGGATGCTGTGCCTGGCCGCGAAGACGCCCCTGTGGTTGGCACAGGCAATGTGGCCGGCAATGCGCGCGGCGGGTGGTGGCCGCATCGTCATCACCACCTCCGATCGCGCGCTGTATCCGCAGTACGCACAGCGCGGTCTTTCCGCCTATGCGATGGGCAAGCTGGCCGCGCTCGGCCTGGTCAATGTGCTGGCACTGGAAGGTGCCGGGCACGGCATCGTGGTCAATGCGGTTTCGCCGGTGGCCAAGACGCGGATGTGGGGCATCGACGGCGAGCCGGACGAGCTGCATCCGGAGGCAGTCGCGCACGGCGTGGCCTTTCTGGCATCGACGCGCTGCCAGGACGGCGGGTGGGTACTGCGTGCAAGCAATGGCCAGTTCCATGCATTGCGCCTGCAGGAAGCGGAACACGTTGCATATCCGCGCGATCTGCGCGCGGTCAGCGCCGACAGCATCGAGTCGGTGGCCCTGCAGTGGCCGGCCATCGCCCGCGCCAGTGTGGACGTGCGCAGCTGAGGGCGTACCCTAGCCGGGTTCCCACCGCCTGCATCGAGATGATCGACCTGCGCCTGCTTCGCCAGTTCGTGGCCGTGGCCGAAGAACTGCACTTCCACCGCGCGGCCGCCCGCCTGCACATGTCGCAGCCGCCGCTGACGGCGGCGATACGACGGCTGGAAGACGAGCTCGGAAGTGAACTGATCGTGCGCGGCAACCGTACCCTGGGCCTGACCGTCGCCGGGCAGACCTTGCTGGTGGAAGCGCGCGCGACGCTGCAGCAGGCCGAACAGGCGCTGCAGCGCACCCGTGAAGCCGCCGCAGGGCAGCGTGGCAGCCTGCAGGTGGGCTATGTCGGCAGCGCGTTGTACGGTCGGTTGCCTGGTTTGATCCGCCGTTTCCGCCAGCAGTATCCACAGGTGCGGCTGCATCTGCAGGAGGCGACCTCACGCCAGCAGCAGCTGTGGCTGAGAGAGCAGCGCATCGACGTGGGGGTGTTGATTCCACCGATTCCTGCCGCCGAACTACAGTTGCACGACTTCGACCACGACCATCTGGCGATTGCGCTGCCGCGTGCGCATGCATTGGCCGCATTGCCCGAAGTGAGCGTGGCGATGCTGGCCGATGAACCCTTCGTGTCGTGGCCGGCGGGTGAGGGCATCGGCTTCCACGCACAGGTGCTGGGCCTGTGCACCGCGGCGGGATTCACTCCACGCGTGGTGCAGGAGGCGCAGGGCATGCATGCAGTGCTGTCGCTGGTGGCGGTGGATGCGGGCGTGGCGATCGTGCCGGCCAGCATGAGCAGTTTTCGTCCGGAAGAGATCGTCTACCGGAAGGTGGGCGGTGAAGCCGCGCGCTTTGCCCTGCAGCTGTGCGTGCGCCCGGAGCAACCGTCACCGGTGCTGTGCAATTTCCTGGACGCCGCGAACGCGAGCTGATCCTGCCGGCCGCCTAGGCGTGTTCGCCCTGGAACAGATGCGCCACGGCGTAGTCGATGAATACCCGCAGGCGCGCGCTGGGGTGGCGTCCACCCGGCCATAGCAGCGAGAACTGCCCCTGGTGCGTGGGCAGTGCAGGCAGCACCCGTTGCAGGCGGCCGTCGGCCAGCGCGTCAGCGGCGAGGAAGTCAGGCATCCAGGCCAGGCCCATGCAACCAATCGCAGCGGCCAGCACGGCTTCCATGTTGTTGCAGGTCATCGCCGTCGGCAGGCCCGCTCCGGCATCGCCTTCGACGCCCGGCAGTTGCCACGGATGCAGCTTTCCGGTGGTCGGGTAACGGAAGCGCAGTGCGGCATGCATGCGCAGCTCGCTCACATCACCGGGCGTGCCGTGCGCGTGCAGATAGCCGGGGGCCGCACAGAGGATGAAACGAAACCCGCCCAGCCGCCGCGCGGTCAGGCTGGAATCGGCCAGCGCACCGCTGCGTATCACTGCGTCGAGGCCTTCGCTGACCACATCGACGATGCGGTCATTGAAATCCAGTTCCAGCTGCACCTGCGGATAGCGCTGCTGGAACCCGGGCAGCACCGGCAGCAGGAAGCGATAGCCGATGGTCGGCAGCCCGATGCGCAGCAGCCCACTGGGCGCGTGCTGTCGCTGCGCCAGGTCCGCCTGTGCTTCGGAAAGCTCGTCCAGGGCACGCCGGCAGCGTTGCAGGAGCAGATCGCCCTCATCGGTGAGGTGTACGCGGCGGGTGGTGCGATGGAACAGGCGCGTACCCAGGTCCTGCTCGAGGCGGGCGATGCGCTTGCCCACCGCCGACGCGGACAGGCCGAGGACGCGGGCGGCACCGACGATGCTGCCCGCCTCCGCAGTGCGGACGAAGGCGAGCAGGGCAGAGATGGAATCCATGCCGGCATGATTGCGGAACACCAGGCCGCAATCAACGTCCATCGAGCCAGTTTTTCATCAATAACGGCCTGTCCATCATCAATACCCCTGATGGATGGAGGCCCGCATGGCCCCGGTTTCGATGCTCCCCTTGCCTGTCCGTGCGCAGCAGCGCTGGACGCTGCTTGCCGTCTGCCTGGCCGCGCTGGCGTTGCCGTTGTCCTTCTCGGCCGGCGCGGTCGCGGTGCCGGTGCTGGCCCGTTCCGCGGCGGCCTCACCCACTGCGCTGGCCTGGGTGACCAATGCGTTCATGCTCACCTTCGGCAGCCTGTTGCTCGCCGCCGGCGGCCTGGCCGACCGCTTTGGCCGGCGGCGGCTGTTCCTGCTGGGTACGGCAGGCTTCAGCGCCGCCACCGCCGTCGTCTGCCTGGCACCCACGCTGTTGTGGCTGGACCTGGCGCGCGGGCTGCAGGGCGTTGCCGCTGCAGCAGCGCTGGCGTCCGGCACCGCCGCATTGGCGCAGGCCTGGCAGGGACCGGCGCGCACCCGCGTCTTTGCCCTGCTGGGCACGACATTCGGTGCAGGGTTGGCACTGGGGCCGCTGCTTGCCGGCCTTCTGCTGCAGGCACTGGGGTGGCGCAGCGTGTTCGCGGCGGGTGGCGTGCTGGCGTTGGCGGCCTTCGTGCTGGGCGCGCGCGTGTTGCCTGAAAGCCACGGCGAGCGCGGACACCTGGACCTCGGCGGCATGCTCGGCTTCAGCCTGATGCTGGCGGCGCTGACCCTGGCTCTGCTGTGGCTGGGCGAATTCGGGCTGCATGCCCTGCGCGTGCACTTGGCGCTGCTGGCGACGCTGCTGCTGGGCGGGGTGTTCGTCTGCATCGAACGGGTGCATCGCTCACCCCTGCTGGACCTCTCACTGTTCTCGCAGCCGGCGTTCCTCGGTGTCCAGCTGCTGCCGGTGGCCACCTGCTTCGGCTACGTGGTGCTGCTGGTGGTACTGCCGCTGCAGTTGCTGGGCGTGCATGGGCAAAGCGCGGCCGCGGTCGGATTGCAGATGCTGGCCCTGTCCGTACCGATGCTGGTACTGCCGATGCTGGCCGCGCGCTGGGCCGAGCGCATCGGAAGTGCGCGGTTGTGCACGCTCGGCCTGCTGGTCTGTGCCACCGGCCTGTACCTGCTGTCGCGCCACGCGTCGCACCCGTCGCCCTCGCAGTGGGTGCCGTTGCTGATGCTGATCGGTGCCGGAACCGCGTTGCCGTGGGGCCTGATGGATGGTCTGTCGGTCAGCGTGGTGCCGGTGCAGCGTGCAGGCATGGCCGCCGGCATCTTCGGAACGGTGCGGGTGGCCGGCGAAGGCATTGCGTTGGCCGCAGTGACCGCCTTGCTTGCGCTGCTGATCGGCCAGCGGCTGCAGGGCGCGTCGCCCGCGTCGCTGGCCAGGGCCGGGGCCTATCTGGCCACCGGTGCGCATGCACAGGCGCAGGCGCTGCTTCCGGCGATGCGCGGCGCACACCTGCAGCAGGCCAGTGCCGAAGCGCTGGCGATACTGCTGCGGGTGCTGGCGTTGCTGACCGCCGCCTGTGCCGTGCTGCTGCACGTACTGCTGCGGCGGCCAGCGTTGGCCGTGATCAGAACCGATAGGTGATGGTGCCGGTGACCACCCGCGGGTAGCCGGCGAAGCAGTCACCGAAGGTGCGGCACGGTGCGTAGTAGCGCTTGTCGGTGAGATTGGTGATGTTCAACGCCATCGTCCAGTCGGTCACCTGCACTTCCACCAGGGCATCGGCCAGCGTGTAGCTGGGGGTGATGATGCGCCCGCCATTGCCCAGCGACACGGTATTGCCGACATGGCGCACGCCCAGGCCCAGGCGCAGGCGTGCGCCGTCCTCCAGCGGGAAGCCCTTCGAGACCCAGGCCGAGGCCAGGTCCTGCGGGGTGTCGTTGAGGCGCTGGCCCACTTCCAATGCGAAGTTGCTGCGGCTGACTTCGGCCTCGTTGCGCGCAACGGCGGCGGTGATCGTCAGCTCGTTGGCGAACTGGAACTGGCCCTCCAGCTCGACGCCCTTGGAGCGGATCTGCCCGGTCTGCACCACGTTCAGCACGTTGTCCGGGTCGTTGGTCTGCCGGTTGGTTTCGGTGATGCGGTACGCGGCCATCGTCAGCAGCAGGTTGCGCGCGGGTTGCCACTTGATGCCGGCCTCGGTCTGGCGGCCGCGCATCGGCTTGAAGGCCTGGCCGAACAGGTCCTGGCCGGCAACCGGCAGGAACGATTCGCTGTAGCTCAGGTAGGGCGATACCCCGGCGCCCAGTTCGCCGATCAGGCCGGCGCGATAGGTGGTGGCGTTGTCGGTCTGGCTGGGCTGGCCGTCGGTCTTCGAGCGTGCATGGTCGCGTCGTGCGCCCAGCACCAGTGAAACACGGTCGGCCCAGCGGATCTGATCCTGCAGGTAGAGGCCGAGCTGGGTGGAGGTCTGGTCTGGCTGGCGCTCCCAGCCACGCACTGTCGGTGCCACCGATACCGGGGCGTAGATGTCGATCGGCGTGCCGGTCGCATCCAGGCGCTGCAGCTGCTCCCGGTACTGGCTGTAGTCGACGCCGGCCAGCAGCAGGTGCTGGAAGGCACCCGTGGCGAAGTCGAACTGCAGGGCGTTGTCGGCACTGAAGATCTGCACGTCGGGGCGGGTGCCGTAGGCGGTGCGGTTGACCACGCGACGTCCGGCATCAATGAAGGGATCGGCCGGGTTGCTGTAGCTGTCCACGTACATCTGCTGCAGCGTCGTTTTGCCATCGATGTAGCGCATGGCCGAGCGCAGGCTGAGCACGTCGTTGAAGCGGTGGTCGAACAGCGCGGTGAGGCTGTAGACACGCGAGTCGATGCGGTCGAAGTCAGGGTCACCGATGAACGTGGAGGGATCGAGGCGGCGTCCGGGGGGCGCCAGCAGCGTCGCCGCCAGCGGCAGGAACTGCTGGCTGGAGCCGGTCCTGTCGTGCTGGTAGCTGGCCAGCAGGCTGAAGGTGCTGCGTTCGCCGCGCCAGCTGATCGAAGGCGCAAGGTAGACACGGTCGTCCTTGAGCGTATCGGTCTGCATGTTCGACTCACGCACTAGGCCGACGAAGCGCCCGGCCACCGTGCCGGCCTCGTTCAACGCACCGCCGATGTCGCCCTGAAGCTGCCTGCGGTCGAAGCTGCCAAGCTGCACGCCTACCTCGCCCGCCACATTGCCGAACGTCGGGCGCTTGCTCATCGCATTGATGATGCCGCCGGTGGCGCCTGCGCCGTACAGCACCGACGAAGGACCGCGCAGCACTTCCACACGCTCCAGGCCATAGATTTCCGGCCGCGCCAACGGACTGAACCCGTAACTGCGGCGGAGGCCATCCTGGTACTGCACCGGATCCAGCCCGCGTACCGAGGTGGCATCGTTGCGGGTGTCCAGGCCCCACGCGTCGGCGGTGACGCCGGCGCTGTAGCGCAGCACTTCCTGCAGGTTGTGCGCGCCGCGATCGGTGAACAGCTGCTGGGTGACCACGCTGATCGCCTGTGGCGTCTGGGTCAGGGCGGTGTCGGTCTTGGTCGCGGTGCTGGCACGCTCGGCCACCACGCTGACGCGGTCCAGGGTGCGGGGAGTCGGCGCGTCGTCGGCCAGTGCGGCGTGTGCGACGAGGCTGCCGGGCAGGGCGAGGGCAAGCGAGAGCAGGGTGCGGCGGGCGGGCATGGCGGTCGGTCCACGGAAGATCGCCGCGGATTATCGGGATTGCATCCTGTTGTTGCAAATGATTCTCAATGGCTTGTCATCATCGAGACTTCGCCGCCTCACGCCCCCTATGCCGGCCAGCGCCTAGTCTCGGTTGTCCCCGTCCCCCACGGAGACCCGCCATGTGGCTGCTCGATCATCTCTGGCCTGGCCGCAGGCCCCTTCCTCCCCCGGTCGCTGCCGAGCCGCAGGCAGCGCCTCGCCGCCCTTGGCTGAAACGCCCCGCACGCGCCGGTCGCAGTGGCATGGCGCCCTGGCAGAAAGTGGCGGCACCGTTGCGACGCACGCGGCACTAGGCGCTGCGGTCGGCCGGGTGGTTGACGCCATCGTTGACCGGGATCACGCCCAGCGCGAACGGGTCGATGCCCTCCAGGCAGGCCACGTTGTAGCCGTACTGCTCGGGATTGGAGCGACGCCGGTGGTGGGTGTAGATGCCGCACACACCGCAGAAGTAATGCTCGGCCACATGGGTGTTGAACTGGTACAGCCGCAGGTGGTTCTGCCCGCGCACCACCTGCAGTCCCGCACGGGTCACGCTGGCGGCGATGGCGCCACGGCGCCGGCACATCGAGCAGTCGCAGCGGCGTGGGTCGACGATGCCGTCCGGCAGGTCCAGCAGCAGTTCGACCGTGCCGCAGTGGCAGGTTGCGCGGTGCCGGGGTTGGACCGGAACGCCGGCCACGGATGTAATGCCCATTGTTGCTCCTGTGTGGTGAACCTGGCTTCGGGCGCCGCCGCCGACGGTGCGCCGGCCTGGCTGAACGGGCCGTAGATGCCACGCTGATGCGGCTTGTGGCTAACTATGCGGCTTGAATACCGCCACAGGATCCCAGTGAACACCGCAGGACGTTGGATGACAGGAAGTGCCATGGCGCTGGCGGCGCTGTGGGTGACCGGGCTGCTGGCCTACCAGCTGCCGGGGCCGGGTGCGCTGGCCACGACGGTGGCCGTGCTGTGGCTGCTGGTTGCGCTGTGGGCATCGTGGCGGGTCGCACGCGGCCGAGGCAACCGCCGGCTGGGCCTGACGTTCGGCGCAGCACTGGCGCTGGCCGCGCTGTGGTGGCTGCTGCTGGCGCCGCGCCAGGACCGCGTGTGGGCCGATGACGTGGCCCAGCGCCTGCACGTGGTGTCGTTCGATGGGCGTCATGTGGTGCTGGACAACGTCCGTGATTTCACCTGGCGCAGCGAAACCGACTATGACCCGCGCTGGGTGCGCCGCGAGTACGACCTGGACCAGCTGCGCTCGGCCGATCTGGTGCTGTCGTACTGGATGGGCCCGGCAATCGCCCACACGCTGATCTCGTTCGGCTTCGACGATGGCCGCCACGTGGTGTTCTCGCTGGAGATCCGCAAGGAACGGGGTGAATCGTTCTCGGCGCTGGGCGGCTTCTTCCGCAAGTTCGAGATGACCCTGGTGGCCTCCGAGGAGACCGACATCATCCGCACCCGCACCAATGCGCGGGGCGAGGATGTCTACCTGTACCGCCTGCACGGCATGGACCGCACGCAGCTGAAGGAACTGTTCGCCGCCTACATCGAGCAGGCGCGCGAACTGGATGCGAAGCCGGGCTTCTACAACACGCTGACCAGCAACTGCACCACCATCGTCTTCGACCTGGCCCGCCACATCGCACCGCGGCTGCCGCTGGACTATCGCCTGCTGCTGTCGGGCTACCTGGCCGAGTACGCGCAGGAGGTCGGCGCGCTCACCCCGGGCGTGCCGTACGCCGAACTGCACGACAAGGGCCGCATCACCCAGCGTGCGCTGGACCTGGGTGACGGGGTGCATTTCTCCACCGTAATCCGCCAGGGCGTGCCCGGCACCGAGCAGGATCCGCAGTAATGACCCAACGTCCCCTGGCCCGCTGGCAGCGCCTGCTGCCGGTGTTGTTCGCCGCCATCCTGCTGCTGGGCAGCAGCGGCTGCGCGATGGTTACCGTCAAGCAGGTCACGTCCAGTGATTCGCTGGTCAACAAGCGCGCCGACGTGCTCAACACCGGCAAGCTCAGCCCGGCCGCGCGCGAGACGCTCAGTGCGGCAGGCCTGGACGAATCGCAGTGCGAAAAGGACTTCCTGGTTTGCCGCAGTACGCTGCTGATGACCGATGATCTCAACGTCGAACAGCGGCTGTCGGCGCTGTCCGAACTGTGGGTGAAGGCCGCACTGGCGTTGACGCCGAAGAAGACCGCCGCCGGCGATCCGCCGATGAGCGATGCCGCGCTGGATGCCTGGCTGGAAGCGGCCCGTTACGCCTATGCCTACCTGTTCTACAGCGGCCGTTCGCCGTCTGACCGCGCCTTCGAGGACCGGCAGACGCAGGTGCGCGACTACTACAACTACGCCGCCGAGAAGGCGGCGGTGGTGCTGTTCGTGCGCGCGCGTGCGTCTGCGCTGGCGGGTGAGGACTATACGAAGCCGATCTCGGTCGGCAGCTGGTCGCTGGCCTCCAACTACCAGCAGCTGGGCCTGAAGAGCATTCCCGCGCAGCTGGTGCCGGCCGGAACGGTCAGCTTCGTCGGCCTGCGCAGCACCTATCGCCGCGATGGCTTCGGTGCCGAACTGGTGATGGTGATGGACCCGCCGAAGCTGGTCGCGCCGGTGATCGCGCCGGACGGCCCGAAGGCTGAAACCGCTGCGGATGATGAGGATGACGCGCGCCGTGGCCGCCGCCATCGGCATGACGATTCGGTGCCCGAGTTCAGCGAGATGTCCTCGATCAACGTCACCGCGCTGCTGCGCTTCGAGGGCAGCAGCCTGGACGACGTGATGCGCACGCGCCGGGTCGAGCTGGATGCCTACTCGCCGGAAGCCACCGAGCGCATCACCCTGCACGGCGAGCAGGTGCCGTTGGCCGGCAATTTCACCGCAGCGTACGGCCTGTGGCTGGCGCAGAGCGGCTTCGCCCGGCAGTCGCTGCGCACCCTGTTCGGCATGAGCGAGGGCATCGGTGAGCCGCACATCTACCTGATGCAGCCGTGGGACCCGAACCGTCGCATCATCTTCATGCTGCACGGCCTGGCCAGCAGCCCGGAGGCCTGGGTGAACCTGGCCAACGAGATCATGGGCGACCCCGAGCTGCGCCAGCAGTTCCAGGTGTGGCAGGTCTACTACCCGACCAATGCGCCGATCGCGCTGAACCGCTATGAGATCGCCAATGCGTTCAATGACACGCTGAAGCACTTCGACCCCGATGGCAGCACGCGGGCATCGAAGGACATGGTCTACATCGGGCACAGCATGGGCGGCGTGCTGGCCCGCCTGCTGGTCAGTGATTCCGGCGATGTGCTGTGGAATGACCTGCTGGCCAACTACGACCTGAAGGGCGAGCGCCTGAAGCGCGTGCAGGCCAAGCTGGGGCCGCTGCTGCACTTCAAGGCGCAGCCGAACGTGGAGCGCGCGATTTTCATCGCCGCGCCGCACCAGGGCACCGATATCGCCGGCAACAAGGTCGGGCGCCTGATCGGCCGGCTGGTGCGCCTGCCGCTGACCATTCTCGGCAAGTTCGAGGATGTGTTCATGGCACTGGCACAGGCCGAGCAGCAGGTCGACGGCACCGCCAAGCCGAAGATTCCCAACAGCATCGACAACCTCAAGGCCAGCGATCCATTCGTGAAGGCGGCCGCGCAGCTGCCGATCGAGGCCGGCCTGAAATACCACTCGATCATCGCCCAGCGCAAACCGGAACTGCCGGTGGAGAAGTCCGATGACGGGCTGGTGCCGTACTGGAGCGCACACCTGCCGGGCGCGCTGTCGGAGAAGGTGATCATCTCCGGCCACAGCGTGCAGGAGACCCCGCAGGCGGTGCTGGAAGTGCGGCGCATCCTGCACCGGGATATCGATGACATGGGCGCCGCTACCAGGTAGTGCCGGCCGCTGGCCGGCATCATCACAGCATTCCTGCGTGCGTGGAGGTTGCCGGCCAGCGGCCGGCACTACCCGAATCCCGGTGGCCTACACCCGCCGTGCGATCACCGTCGCCAGCACCGCCAGCCCGCAGGTGATCGCCAGGCACAGGACATAGCCGGTGTGCGGCGCGGTTTCCACGAACAGGGCGAACAGCGCACCGGTCACCGCCAGCGCGGTGGTCACCGACAACGCCTCGCTCAGTTGCAGGGCCGAGGTGTTGGCGCCCTGCTCATGCGGCGCCGACAGCGAAAGCGTCAGCACCGACAGGCTGGCGTAGATCATGCCCATCCCGAAGCCGGTCAGGGCCCAGCCGACCAGCGCCACCGGCAGTGGCACGGGGTTGAACAGCACCGCCAGGGTGGCGACGATGCCGACCGTCATCATCGCCGTGCCCACGCGCAGCAGCTGCTGGCGTGACCAGCCGCGCTGCTGGTGGCCCTGCAGCCATGAGCCGGCGAACCAGCCCAGCGCGCCGAGGCTGAGCACCGCGCCGGCCCAGCTGGGCGAGAGCCCGCGCTCGCGTTGCAGCAGCAGCGGCAGATAGGCCTCGCAGGCGAAGAAGGCCGCAGCGGCGATGCCACGCAGCGCGATCACACTGGGCAGGCCACGGCGCAGCACCAGCGTTCCGGTCGGAAGCAGGCGGTGCACGCAGAGCAGCAGCGCCAGCATCGCCGCGCCGATGCAGAGCAGCGCCGGCAGGCCCTGCTGCTGGCCGCCGAAATACAACAGCAGCGCAGCCAGCGAGGCCCCGCTGGCCCAACGCACCACGTTGCCACGTCCATCGTCGCGGTCGCCGACTGCGGTGGACTGCATGCGCGCCAGTGCCGGGCGCAGCAGCAGGGCGGCAGGAACCGCCAGCAGCGGCACCGCCAGGAACACCCAGCGCCAGCCCAGATGCTGCACGATCAGGCCGCTCAACGCCGGGCCGATCATCGACGGCACCACCCAGCCTGCGGAGAAGGCCGCAAACACCTTCGGCCGCAGGTGCTCGGGGTAGCTGCGGCCGACCATCACATACAGCGAAACCGAGATCGCGCCTGCACCCAGCCCCTGCAGCAGGCGCCCGGCAACCAGCATGCCCATGCGCATCGCGAAACCGGCCAGCAGCAGGCCCAGTACGAAGCAGGCCAGGCCGTACCACAGCGGTCGCGCCGGTCCGTGGCGATCGGCCCAGCGCCCGGCCAGGGTCATGCCGATCACACTGGTGGCCAGGGTGCCGCCAAACGCCAGCGCATACAGGCGCAGGCCATCGAGCGCTTCGGCCACGGTGGGCATCGCGGCAGCCACGGCCAGCGCCTCGAAGGCGTGCAGCGCGACCAGCGCGACCATGCCGATGGTGGTGGCGCGGTAGCGGGCGGACAGGATCGAAGTATCGGCCGGCACAGGGGTATCGGCAGGGGAGAGCATGGTAGTCATACAGATGGGCTGCGGGCCGCGCTTGTCAACCGGCGGCGAAGATAGCAGCATGACACCTCAACTGCAGTTTAGGTCAAGTGATGGCGTCCCAGGAACTGAGCGTTGGTGAAGTCTCCCAGCGCAGTGGCGTAGCGGTTTCCGCGCTGCACTTCTACGAGCGCAAGGGGCTGATCAGCAGCCTGCGCACCTCGGGCAACCAGCGCCGCTACAGCCGTGACGTGCTGCGCCGGCTGGCGGTGATCCGCGTGGCACAGCGCGTGGGCATGCCACTGGAAGCGGTGGGCCGTGCCTTCGAGAGCCTGCCCGAGGGCCGTGCGCCGACCAAGGCCGACTGGGCCAAGCTGTCCGCGCGCTGGCGCACCGAACTGGAAGCGCGCATCCACATGCTGCAGCTGCTGCGCGATGAACTGACCGGCTGCATCGGCTGCGGCTGCCTGTCGCTGAAGCGCTGCCGCCTGGCCAACCCGGAAGACATCCTCGGCGAACGCGGCGACGGCCCGATGCGCTGGGAATGAAGAAAAAGGGGACGGAGGGGATTAAGTCGCTATTGCCCCTTATGTGCGGGAAACGACTTAATCCCCTCCGTCCCCTTTTTCTTTACCAGACGGTGAGGGTCTCGCCGCTCTGGATGCCTTCGACCGCGCGCCGGAAGGCCAGTGCCGCGCGCTGTGCGCTCACCGCTTCGAAGCCGGGGAAGTAGGGGCCGTAGGCCGCCATCGATTCAATCAGTACGTTCGGGCTGACCACGTTGATGCGCAGGCCGCGCGGCAGCAGCTCCAGCGCGGCCGCGCGCACGAAGCCTTCCAGCGCGGCGTTCACCGAGGTGGCGTTGGCACCGTCGCGGATCGGCTGTGCGCTGACGATGCCGCTGGTCAGGGTGATCGAACCACCGGCGTTCAGATGGTGCTGCGCGGCCAGGGCGAGCCGCACCTGGCCCAGCAGCTTGTCCTGCAGGCCGATGTTGAACTGCTCGGGTGTCATCTCCTGCAGCGGGCCGAAGTACAGCTTGCCGGCGGTGGAGATCACCGCATCGACCGCGCCGGTGCGGGCGAACAGTTCGGCGACGCTGGCGTCGTCGGTCAGGTCGACCCGCAGTTCGCCGCTGTGGCGGCCGGCGGCGAGGATCTGGTGCTGCTGGCCGAGCTGGCGGGCGACCGCCTGGCCGAGGGTGCCGCTGGCACCGACGAGGAGGATCTTCATGGCCGTTCCTTGCGAGAGGGGGAATGAGTGAAGTCTGCGCGCTCATGGCATGGTTAGGTAAGTGGCGTATGCTTCGCAGATTCCTAACCTGAGGTTAGTAATGGATACGCTTCGCTGCATGCAGGCCTTCGTCGCCGTGGCCGAGCGCGGCAGCTTTGCCGGCGCCGCTGAACAATTGCAGGTGTCGGCGGTGATGGTCGGCAAGTACATCCAGCAGCTGGAGGCGCACCTGGGCACTGCGCTGCTGCAACGGAACACCCGCCGCCAGCGCCTGACCGAAGCCGGCAGCGCCTACCTGGCCGGGTGCCGGCAGGTGCTGGAACAGGTGCAGCAGGCCGAAGCCGATGTGGCGGGCCTGCAGGTGCAGCCGCGTGGCCTGCTGCGGGTCAGCGCGCCGAGCACCTGGGGCAGCTGCGTGCTGGCGCCACGGCTGGCTGCCCTGCTGCGTGCGCAGCCACAGTTGAACATCGAGCTGGACCTGAGCAACCGCCGCGTGGACCTGATCGAGGATGGATTCGATGTGGCGATCCGGGTCGGGCCGCTACCGTCGCAGGAGGTGGTGGCACGGCCGTTGCCGCCGTATGCAATGAGCCTGTGCGCCGCGCCGTCGTACCTGCGCCGGCGTGGCACGCCACGCACGCCGGCGGATCTGCAAGGGCATGACTGCCTGAGCCACCTGGCCTGGCGTGGCGGCCATGGCTGGCAGCTGGCCAACGGCGAACAGGTGGACTGGGAAGCGCGGTTGACCTGCAACGATGGCGTTGCACTGCGCGAAGCCGCCGTGGCCGGTGCGGGGCTGGTGCTGCAGCCGACGGCACTGCTGGCGGGTGAAATCGCGGCCGGGCGATTGAAGCCGCTGCTGCGCGACTACCTGCCCGAACCGCGGCCGATGCACCTGATCTACCTGCCTGACCGCAGGCCGCGCCCACGGTTGCAGTGTTTCGTCGATTTCGTCATGGCCACAATGGGGCAATGATGACGGTGGGTGCCGACCGTTGGTCGGCACACATCGGGATCAATCATTCGCCGCAGACAATTCCTGCCCGCGCACCTGCGCGGCGCGCAGCGCCTTGTCCACCAGCGCCTCGAACCCCCCAGCCTGGAAGCTCTCGATCGCCGCCTGGGTGGTGCCGTTCGGCGATGTCACGCGGCGGCGCAGTTCGGCCGGGCTTTCGCCGGCTTCATCCAGCATGCGCGATGCCCCCAGCAGGGTCTGTACCACCAGCGCACGCGCGGCATCGGCCGGCAGGCCTTGCGCGATGCCGGCCGCCTCCATCGCTTCGGCCAGCAGGAACACATAGGCCGGCCCGCTGCCTGAAACGGCGGTGACCGAATCCATCAGCGTTTCGCTGTCGATCCACACCGTGCGCCCGGCACTGGCCAGTACCTGTTCCGCGCGCGCGTGCTGCTGCGCATCCACCGACGGCGTCGCGTACAGGCCGGTCACGCCGGCACCGAGCAGGGCCGGCGTGTTGGGCATCGCACGCACGACTGCCAGATCGCCGCCCAGCCAGCGCTCCAGCTGCGCGCTGGTGATGCCTGCAGCGATCGACACCACCAGCGGGCGCTGTGCCTGTGCCAGTGCCTGCAGCGACTGGCAGACATCGCGCAGCACCTGCGGCTTCACCGCCAGCAGCCAGGTGCGGCCCTGCGCGGCGGCATCGGCGGCGTTGTCATGCACCTGCACGCCGAAGTCGGCGGCCAGCGCCTGGCGCAGTGCGGCCACCGGTTCGGCCACGTGGATGTGCGCGGCGGGCACGCCCTGGCGGATCAGGCCGGCAATCAGGCTGCGGGCCATGTTGCCGCCGCCGATGAAGGTGATGGAATCAGCTGCCATGGAAGTCTCCTTGGAAAGTCAGGCCGGGCGCGGACGCGCGCCGAACAGGGCGGTACCGATGCGCACCAGGGTGGCGCCCTCGGCGATGGCGTCGGCGTAATCGCCGCTCATGCCCATCGACAGGGTGTCGACCTGCGCGTGCTGGGCCGCCAGCGACTGGAAAAGTGTGCGCATACGCACGAATGCATCCCGACGGCGCTCCGCTTCGGGCCACGGTGCGGGAATCGCCATCAGGCCGCGCAGGCGCAGCCCGGGTTCGGCGGCAATCGCGGTGGCCAGCGCATCGACCTCTTCCGGCGCACAGCCGTGCTTGCTGGATTCGTCGTCGATGTTGACCTGGATCAGCACGTTCAGCGGCCCGCGCGCTGCAGGCCGATGGCGTGCCAGCGCGGTCACCAGCTTGCGCCGGTCCACGCTCTGCACCCAGTCGAAGTGGCTGGCCACGGCATCGGCCTTGTTCGACTGCAGGTGGCCGATCAGGTGCCATTCCAGTGCCAGGTGCTGCAGTGCCTGCATCTTGGCCAGCGCTTCCTGCACGTAGTTCTCGCCGAAGGCATGCTGGCCCTGCGCGGCCAGCGCAGCCACGGCCTCGGCCGGCTGGGTCTTGGACACCGCCAGCAGGCGTGGGTCGGGCCTGCCAGCGGCCTCGGCGGCCGCATGCAGGTTGCTCAGGATCTGGGGCAGGGGAGTGGCCACGTAACGCGTTCCGTTGAATCAGGAGGCTATACTGCCGCCCGGGGAAAGATCCTTCCAGTCGAAGCCGTTATTGGGGAGTAGCCGCTCATGGATATCGCCGAGCTGTTGGCGTTTTCCGTAAAGAACAAAGCGTCCGACCTGCATTTGTCCGCAGGCCTGCCGCCGATGATCCGCGTGGACGGCGACGTGCGCCGGATCAACATTCCAGCCCTGGACCACAAGCAGGTCCACGCGCTGGTGTACGACATCATGTCCGACAAGCAGCGCCGCGATTACGAGGAATTCCTCGAAGTGGACTTCTCCTTCGAGATTCCGTCGCTGGCGCGCTTCCGTGTGAATGCGTTCAACCAGAACCGCGGCGCCGGTGCGGTGTTCCGTACCATTCCGTCCGAAGTGCTGACCCTGGAAGACCTGGCCTGCCCGCCGCTGTTCCGCGAGGTGATCCAGCAGCCGCAGGGCCTGATCCTGGTGACCGGCCCGACCGGTTCGGGCAAGTCGACCACGCTGGCGGCGATGATCGACTACATCAACAAGAACGAATACGGCCACATCCTCACCGTCGAGGATCCGATCGAATTCGTGCACACCTCGCAGAAGTGCCTGATCAACCAGCGCGAAGTACACCGCGATACGCATGGCTTCAACGAAGCACTGCGCTCGGCGCTGCGTGAGGACCCGGACATCATCCTGGTGGGCGAACTGCGCGACCTGGAAACCATCCGCCTGGCGCTGACCGCGGCGGAAACCGGCCACCTGGTGTTCGGCACCCTGCATACCAGTTCGGCGGCCAAGACCATCGACCGCATCATCGACGTGTTCCCGGCCGGCGAAAAGCCGATGGTGCGCTCGATGCTGTCCGAGTCGCTGCGTGCGGTGATCTCGCAGGCACTGCTGAAGAAGGTGGGCGGCGGTCGTACCGCAGCCTGGGAAATCATGGTCGGCACCCCGGCCATCCGCAACCTGATCCGCGAGGACAAGGTCGCGCAGATGTACTCGGCCATCCAGACCGGCCAGCAGTACGGCATGATGACCCTGGACCAGCACCTGCAGGACCTGGTCAAGCGCAGCCTGATCACCCGCAACCAGGCCCGCGACTACGCCAAGGACAAGCGCCTGTTCGAGTAAGGCGGGGCAGCAACGGGGCGGCGTGCGCCACTGCGCCGCCGTTCCGTGCCGTTTCCTCCACCGACCGTTTCCTGGTACATGCCCCATTGGGAGCCCGCCGTGAACACCACCGCGACCACCATCGATTTCACTTCGTTCCTCAAGCTGATGGCGCACCAGCGCGCCTCGGACCTATTCATCACCGCCGGCATGCCGCCGGCGATGAAGGTCAACGGCAAGATCTCGCCGATCACCCAGACCCCGCTCACGCCGCAGCAGAGCCGCGACCTGGTGCTCAACGTGATGACCCCGGCGCAGCGCGAGGAATTCGAGAAGACCCACGAGTGCAACTTCGCCATCGGCCTGTCCGGTGTCGGTCGCTTCCGTGTCAGCTGCTTCTACCAGCGCAACCAGGTCGGCATGGTGCTGCGCCGCATCGAGACGCGCATTCCGACCGTGGAAGAGCTGAGCCTGCCGCCGATCATCAAGACGCTGGCGATGACCAAGCGCGGCATCATCCTGTTCGTCGGTGCCACCGGTACCGGTAAATCGACCTCGCTGGCAGCGATGATCGGTTACCGCAACCAGAACTCGACCGGCCACATCATCACCATCGAAGACCCGATCGAGTTCGTGCACAAGCACGAGGGCTGCATCATCACCCAGCGCGAGGTCGGCATCGATACCGACAGCTGGGAAGCGGCGCTGAAGAACACCCTGCGCCAGGCGCCGGACGTGATCATGATCGGCGAGGTGCGTACCCGCGAAGGCATGGACCACGCCATCGCGTTTGCCGAAACCGGCCACCTGGTGCTGTGCACCCTGCATGCCAACAACGCCAACCAGGCGATGGACCGCATCGTCAACTTCTTCCCGGAAGACCGCCGCAACCAGTTGCTGATGGACCTGTCGCTGAACCTCAAGGGCGTGGTCGCGCAGCAGCTGATTCCTTCGCCCGATGGCCGCTCGCGCAAGGTGGCGATGGAGATCCTGCTGGGCACGCCGCTGGTGCAGGACTACATCCGCGACGGCGAGATCCACAAGCTGAAGGAAGTGATGAAGGATTCGGTCCAGCTGGGCATGAAGACCTTCGACCAGAGCCTGTTCGAGCTGTACCAGGCCGGCGAGATCAGCTACGAGGACGCACTGCGCTACGCCGATTCGCAGAACGAAGTGCGCCTGCGCATCAAGCTCAGCCAGGGCGGCGACGCGCGCACCCTGTCGCAGGGGCTGGATGGCGTGGAGATCTCCGAGATCCGGTGACCCAACGATCTGTAGAGTCGAGCTTGCTCGACTACAGGAACAGTCGAGCAAGCTCGACTCTACGAGCGCAGTCGAGCAAGCTCGACTCTACCGGGCGCGCTGGCGATTGATGAATTCCAGTCATGACCGACTGCCATCCCGTCGGTTCAATCCTGCGCCCGTGCAGGCGTATCGTCAGCGCTCCCCCTATGGAGCACGACGATGCAGACACGTGAACTCGGCCGCAGCGGCCTGAAGGTTTCCGCCCTGGGCCTGGGTTGCATGGGCCTGAGCCATGGCTATGGCCAGCCGGTCGAGCGCAGCCAGGGCATCGCCCTGCTGCACGCCGCCGTTGAACGTGGCGTGACCTTCTTCGACACCGCCGAGGTGTACGGCCCGTACACCAATGAAGATCTGCTCGGGGAGGCGTTGGCGCCGTACCGCGACAGGCTGGTGATCGCCACCAAGTTCGGCTTCAAGGATGCGCGTGTCGATACCGGCCTGGACAGCCGCCCGGAGAACATCCGTGCGGTGGCCGAGGCCAGCCTCAAGCGCCTGCGTACCGACCATATCGATCTGTTCTACCAGCACCGCGTCGATCCGAACGTGCCGATCGAGGATGTGGCGGGCACCGTGCGTGACCTGATCGCCGAAGGCAAGGTCGGCCACTTCGGCCTGTCCGAGGCCAGTGCCGCCACCGTGCGCCGCGCGCATGCGGTGCAGCCGGTCACTGCCGTGCAGAGCGAGTACTCGCTGTGGTGGCGTGAACCGGAGCGCGAACTGCTGCCTACCCTGCAGGAACTGGGCATTGGCTTCGTGCCATTCAGCCCGCTGGGCCGTGGCTTCCTGACCGGCGCGATCAACGCCGAGACCACTTTCGATGCCAACGACTTCCGCAACACCGTGCCGCGTTTCGAGGTGGAAGCACGCCGGGCCAACCAGGCGCTGGTCGATCGCATCAGCACGATTGCCGCGGCACGGGGCGCCACACCGGCGCAGGTGGCGCTGGCCTGGCTGCTGGCGCAGGCGCCGTGGATCGTGCCGATTCCGGGCACCACCAAGGTTCACCGCCTGGACGAGAACCTGGGGGCGGCCGCACTGCAGCTGGCGCCGGAGGAGCTGCAGCGCATCGCACAGGCGCTGGACGAAGTGTTGATCGTCGGCGAGCGCTACAACGCGCAGCGCGCCGCCCAGGCCAAGGGCTGATCACCCGGTGGGTGCGGGCCGTTGAAGGTGGGTGCGGACCGTTGGTGGTGGGTGCGGACCGTTGGTGGTGGGTGCGGACCGTTGGTCCGCACTCCTCAATACCCCATCGGCCCGCGCAATGCATCAAGCACCGTGCGCATCGCCACGGTGACGTGGCGGCGCGACGGGTAATACGCGTAGTAGCCATCGAAATGCGGGCACCAGTCGTCCAGCACGGATTGCAGGCGACCATCGTCCAGCATCGGCTGCACCTGGTCTTCCGGCAGCCAGGCCAGGCCGCTGCCGGCCAGCGCGGCGGCGCGGGTCATGCCCATGGTGTTGAAGGTCCATTGCCCGCCAACGCGCACGCTCAGCTCGGTGCCGTCCTGGCCGAAGTCCCACGGCATCAGCCCGCCATGCGTGGGCAGGCGCAGGGTCACGCAGTTGTGCCCGGCCAGGTCGTGCGGATGCCGTGGTACCACGTGCTGGCGGAAGTAGGCGGGCGCACCGACCACGCGCATGCGCAGCGGCGGGCTGATCGGCACCGCGACCATGTCGCGGGCCAGGCGCTCACCCAGGCGGATGCCGATGTCGTAGCGCTCGGCAACGATGTCGGCCAGCCCGTAGTCGGCGGCCAGTTCCACCTTCAGCTCCGGATACTGCTGCAGCAACGGTGCCAGCCGCGGCCAGGCGATGTACTCGGCGGCATGGCCGGTGGCATTGATGCGGATGGTGCCGGCCGGGCGTTCGCGGTACTCGGCCAGTGCGGCCAGCCCGTCCTCGATCTCGGCCAGGCGCGGGGCGAGCGTTTCCAGCAGGCGGGCGCCGGCCTCGGTGGTGGACACGCTGCGGGTGGTGCGGGTCAGCAGGCGCACACCCAGGCGCTGTTCCAGGCCGCGCATGGCATGACTGAGCGCGGACTGGGAGACGCCGAGCTGGGCGGCGGCCTTGGTGAAGCTGCCCGCGCGGGCGACGTGGACGAAGGCCTGCAGGTCGTTGAGGTTTTCACGGGACATGAGGGGATGATACGGCCGGGCTGCGCCCGGCACCTGCCGAAACAACGGCAACGTCAACTTCAAAATCGGGCTTCCTGCGGGAGGCGGGGTGGCTCAGGTTGCGGGGGACGGCGCAAGTACGTCCATGTAGCCTCGGTCGCGCCATCCATGGCGCTCACGCCCCCGCAACCTGAGCCACCCCGCCTTCGACAGTTTCCCGCGAGCTGTTGGAACCTGCTGCTGATGGTAGGTGCCGACCGTTGGTCGACACGGGGTCGGATGTGTGGGGATGTCGATTTCCACGTCTGTGGTTCGTCGAATGAATGACTTTCAACGGGAGCAGCACATGAGCACTGACACCACGCCGAAAGGCCCGGCCTCGTATTTCCCCTCCATCGAGAAGACCTACGGCCAGCCGGTGGCGCACTGGTTCGGGCTGCTGGCGGGCAAGAAGGGCCTGAAGCACATGGAACTGGTCAGCTTCCTGAAGAGCGAGCACGGGCTGGGCCATGGCCATGCCAACGCGCTGGTGGCGCACCATCTGGCCGGCAAGGGCTGATCAGCCGCGGGTCGGGGGCAGGGTGGAGGGTCTTCAGCTGAACGATTTCATCTGCAACTGTCATGCAGATCGTGTCTAATACCGCTCCCCACCCGTTGTTCCCCCACCCGCATGTCCCTTGAATCCCATGGCCCCGCGCCGTGCGACGACGCTGACGGCCACCTGGTCACCGCCGGTCCGCTGACCCCGCCGCCCGACAGTGCCGGCACCACCGCCGACGAAAAAGCACTGCGCCACTCGATCGCCGAGGACGTGCAGGGCATGGTGCTGGCCACGATGGTGGCCTCGCTGGGCCTGGCCATCTTCGCCAAGAGTGGGCTGATGATCGGCGGCATGGCCGGCATGGCCTTCCTGCTGCACTACGCGCTGGACTGGAACTTCGGCGTGGTGTTCGTACTGGTCAATCTGCCCTTCTACTGGGTGGCGCTGCGCCGCATGGGCTGGGAATTCACCCTGAAGACCTTTGCCGCGGTCACCGCCTGCGGCGTGCTGACCGACCTGCTGCCGCGCTGGATCGATTTCTCGCATATCCACCCGCTGTACTCGGCCATCGTCGGTGGCGCGCTGTCCGGCCTGGGCATCCTGTTCTTCATCCGCCACCGTGCCAGCCTCGGTGGCATCGGCATCCTGGCGGTGTACCTGCAGCGCACCCGCGGCTGGAGCGCGGGCAAGGTGCAGATGTCCTACGACGCCTGCCTGATGGTGGCCGCGTTCTTCGTGCTGTCGCCGTCGAAGGTGCTGTATTCGGCCATCGGCGCGGTGGTGCTCAGCCTGGTGCTGATGTTCAACCACCGCCCCGGCCGTTACATGGGCGTGTGACGATTCGACGGTAGTGCCGGCCGCTGGCCGGCAACACCTGTGGCCTGGCGAGGCTGCCGGCCAGCGGCCGGCACTACCGGGAGGCCTGCAACCACGGTGGCGACAGTTTCAGCAGCCGCGCATGCACCGGGCAGTCCGCGGCGTGCGCACCGGGCAGGTAGCCCAGGCTCATCAGGAATTCGCCGGTGATCTCGCCGCCGGTGAAGCGGAAGGTCTTCTTGAACAGCTTCACCCAGTCAGCCTTGCTGAGCGGGTGGTGGGCATCGAGCCAGGCGGCGAAGCTGCCATGGCTGGCCCGCAGCTGCTGGATCACCTGCGCGTTGTGGATCGCCGCCAGCACCTTCAGCCGGTTGCGGATGATGCCCGCATCCGACAGCAGCCGTTCGATGTCCTGCTCGGCATAGGCCGCCACGCGGTCCACGTCGAAGCCGTCATAGGCCGCGCGGAAGCCTTCGCGCTTCTTCAGGATGGTCTCCCAGCTCAGGCCGGCCTGGTTGATTTCCAGCACCAGTCGTTCGAACAGCTCGCGTTCGTCGCGCTGCGGGAAGCCGTACTCGTTGGCGTGGTAGTAATCGTGCACCGGATGGCCCGGTGCGATGAGGCAGTAGCCGGACACGTTGAATTCCTGCGGTACGGGCTGGCCATTATGCGCGCCGTGACCGCCGGGTGGAGGCGCCCGGCGCGCCCAGCCGCTAGAATGGCGCCATGCCAGTAACGCCGACCTCCCTTGCCGATCACCTGCTCGTCGCGCTGCCGTCGCTGCTCGACGCGACCTTCGCCCGCAGCGTCGCGCTGATCTGCCAGCACGACGAGAACGGCGCGATGGGCGTGCTGGTCAACCAGCCGTCCGAATACACCCTGGGCGAGGTGCTCGCCCAGATGGACATCACCACCGGCGATGGTGACCTGCAGGCGCGCATGGTGCTCAATGGCGGCCCGGTGCACCCCGAACGCGGCTTCGTCATCCACGATGACGCACGGGCGTGGGATTCCAGCCTGACCGTGGGCGAGGGCCTGTACCTGACCACCTCACGCGACATCCTTGAAGCGATGGCGCGCGGCGAAGGCCCGGCCAACGCCGTGGTCACCCTCGGCTGCGCCGGCTGGGGCGCAGGGCAGCTGGAAAGCGAGCTGGCCGAGAACAGCTGGCTGACCGTGCCGGCCGATGCCGAGCTGGTATTCCAGCTGCCGCTGGAGCAGCGCTGGCAAGGCGCGGCCTCGCGCATCGGCGTGGATCTGTTCCGGCTGACCGACTACAGCGGCCATGTCTGATCCGGCGGCCCCTGCACCGGTGTCTGCTGCCCCGGCCATCCGCCGCGACGGCACGGTTCTGGGTTTCGATGTCGGTTCGCGGCGTATCGGCGTGGCCATCGGCAGTGCCTTCGCCGCCCATGCACGCGCAGTGGCCGTGGTCGATGTGCACGGCAATGGGCCGGACTGGGCGGCGATCGAACGCCTGCTCAAGGAATGGAAGCCCGATGGCCTGGTCGTTGGCGACCCGCTGACCCTGGACGGCCAGGACCAGCCCAACCGCAAGCGCGCGCAGGGCTTTGCCCGCCAGCTGCGGGAACGCTTCAAGCTGCCGGTGGTGATGATCGACGAGCGCTCGAGCTCGGTCGAGGCCGCCCGCCGCTTCGCCGTCGAGCGCGCCGAAGGGCGCAAGCGCCGCCGCGATGCGGCCGCCCTCGACGCCGTGGCCGCGGCGGTGATCATCGATCGCTGGCTGTCGTCTCCCGACGACGCCACCCCCATTCCCTGACTGCACGACTCCCGCCATGACCGCCCAGCAAATCGATGCCTCCGGACGCCTGCGCCACCTGTTGACCCTTGAGGGGCTGCCGCGCGAAACCCTGCTGCAGCTGCTCGACCGCGCCGGGCAGATCCGCGACGCCGCGGTCGGCCGCGTCGGCAACAAGCGGCACGTGCTGGCCGGTTCGGCGGTATGCACGCTGTTCTTCGAACCGTCCACCCGCACCCGCAGCTCGTTCCAGCTGGCCGCGCAGCGCCTGGGCGCCGACGTGCTGAACTTCGATGCCTCGACCTCGTCCACGCGCAAGGGCGAAACCGCCTGCGACACGCTGCGCAACCTGGAAGCGATGGGCGTGCGCGGCTTCGTCGTGCGCCACCCCGATGATGGCGCCGTCGCCGCACTGGCTGAAGCGGCGGGCGAGGGCACCGCACTGATCAATGCCGGCGACGGCCGCAGCTCGCACCCGACCCAGGGCCTGCTGGACATGCTGACCCTGCGCCAGGCCAAGGGCCCGGACTTCTCGAAGCTGAAGGTAGTGATTGTCGGCGACGTGAAGCACTCGCGCGTGGCCCGCACCGACCTGCATGCGCTGCGTACCCTGGGCGTGGGCGAGATCCGCGTATGCGGCCCGCAGTCGCTGCTGCCGGACGACGAGACCCTGAAGGGCTGCGTGGTCGGCGATGATTTCGACGCCATGCTGGAAAGTGTCGACGCGCTGATGATGCTGCGCCTGCAGCGCGAGCGCATGGAAGAAGGCCTGGTGCCGTCGCTGGAGCAGTACCACGCCGAGTACGGGCTGACCAACGAACGCCTGGCGCGCGCCGGCAAGGATGCTGCCGTGCTGCACCCGGGCCCGATCAACCGCGGCGTGGAAGTGACCGACGAGGTGGCCGACGGCCCGCAGTCGTGGGTACTGCGCCAGGTCGCCAACGGCGTCGCCGTGCGCATGGCCGTGCTGGAAACCCTGCTGGGCTGACCGCTCTGGTGGGTGCCAACCGTCGGTTGGCACTCATTGCCTTGGTAGGTGCCAACCTTGGTTGGCACGTTCATCTACGCAATCACATGTGTCGCCAAGCTCCCATTCGCACCATGCATGCGGATACTGCCCCAGCTGTGTCGTCAGCCCGGCCCTGATCGGGTTCCCCATCAGATACAGCGCATGCCGGTACAGCGATTCATCCGAGCGGATCGCGTGATCGTGATAACAGGCCTGCCAAAAGCGCCCGACCCTCCCCAACAGCCGGTTTGCCTGCTGCGCCGTGCGTGACTTGAAGCGCTTCATGACAGTTTCCAGCGTGCCTGCGCGCAGCTCGACCAGCCAGTGGATGTGGTCGGGCATGACCACGTAGGCAATTGAGCGGGTGAAGCCTTCCTGATCAAGTCGTTGGAACTCCCGTACTGCGAGAACGGCGGCACCGTCGTTGGCGAACAGCGGGGCGCGGTCGGTTACGACCGTGGTGAGGATGTAGCTGAGGCCGACGCTGGAGCGGCGGCCGATCAGGAGTCTGGTGTTCTGCATGGAGCAAGCATGGGCGTGCCTGCTTGCCGTGAACATCGGGGAATGGTCTGGTTTCGGGTAAGTCAGTGCCAACCAAGGTTGGCAACTACCAGAGCAGGGAGTGCCAACCAAGGTTGGCACCCACCCATGCCGGTGGTTCAGCGCTTCTGCGCGAATAGCCAGGCCCACATCGCCGGATCGGCGTAGGTGGCGTCCCAGGCGTTGTGGTTGCCTTCCGGGTACTCGGTGTAGCGCACGTCGCGCGCGTTGGCGCTCTGGAAGGCACTGTGCAGCCTGCGGTCGTCGTCCGGTGGCACCACATCATCCAGTGCGCCGTGGAAGATCCAGATCGGTGCGTGCTGCAGGCGCTGGGCGATCACCGCGTAAGGATCGGACTCATGCGCGACCTGCTCGACGAACAGGGTCGGTCGCTTCGCGCGCGGTGCCAGCACGGCGCCGCATACCGGCACGATCGCGGCAAAGCGGCGTGGGTCGTCCAGGGCGATGTTCCAGCTGCCGTAGCCGCCCATCGACATGCCGGTCAGGTACTGGCGCGCAGGGTCGGCGCCAAACTCGGCGATCGTTGCGTCCAGTGCGGCCAGGGCCATGCGGTTGTTGTGGCCGCTCCATTCCGAGTGCTTTGCCGCCTGCGGGAAGACAACCAGGGCGGGGAAATCGGGATGCTCGCGGAGATAAGGGCCCAGCCCCGCGTGGGTCTGCCTGATGCCGTCACTGCCGCGCTCGCCCGAGCCATGCAGGAACAGGATGACCGGAACACTGGCGGACGCCGGGGCCTTCAGCCCGGCCGGAATGAACACCTGATAGTAGGCGGTCTCGCCGTCCACTTTGACCGCGCGGGCCTCGAAGCGACCACGCGCGCTGTCCGGCAGCGAGGCACATCCGGTCATCATCAGAAGGGCCAGCAGCGGCAGCCAGCGCGACATGGAACGGACCATGGGAATTCCTGGGGCGGCGGGAACGCCCCATCGTAGTCCGCCGCCGTCAACGCGGCATCATGCGCCGCGTCACTGCGGGCGCGGGAAACTGGCGATGATGTCCAGCTGTTCCTGTGCTTCGGCATTGCCTTCGGCGGCGGCGGCCTGCACCTGCGCCATGTCCGGGTGCAGCACCACCAGCAACGGGTTCTCGCAGACCGGGCAGTCGTACTCGGTTGCGTCCTCGTCCAGTTCCATCTCCATGCCGCGCGAACTGCCCTTCCATTCGCAGGCCGGGCAGGTGTGCTGCTGGTCGCGCCAGCCGGGCTGGAAGTAGTTTTCGATCGTCGTTGCCATCGGTGTTCCAGTTGGGATCGGGTCAGAGCCCCGCGTGGCGGGGATCCGACCCAGCAGGGTTCAGTGCAGCAGCACCAGGGTGGCCAGGCCGAGGAAGGTGAAGAAGCCCATCGAGTCGGTCACTGCGGTCAGGAAGATGCCGCTGGCCAGCGCCGGGTCGAAGCCGAAGCGTTTAAGGGTCAGTGGCACCAGCACGCCGGCCAGCGCGGCGAACAGCAGGTTGCAGGTCAGCGCGATCGCGATCACTGCCGACAGGCCGGGCGAGTGGAACCAGGCCAGCACGATCAGCCCCAGCACCGAACCCAGCATCACGCCGTTCAACAGGGCGACCCGCACTTCCTTCCACAGCAGCGTGCGCGCATTGGACGCGCCCACCTGGCCCAGCGCCAGGCCGCGCACCATCAGCGCCAGCACCTGGGTGCCGGCATTGCCACCCAGGCCGGCCACGATCGGCATCAGCACCGCCAACGCCACCAGCTTGTCGATGGTGCCTTCGAAGTGGCCGACCACGCTGGAAGCCAGGAAGGCGGTGCACAGGTTCACCGACAGCCACATCAGGCGCCGGCGCATGGCGCGCCAGACCGGGCTGAACAGATCCTCGTCCTCGTCCAGGCCGGCGGCGCCCAGCGCCTGGTGCTCGGCCTGGCCGCGGATGATGTCGACCACGTCATCGATGGTGATGCGGCCGATCAGGATGTTGTTGTCGTCCACCACTGGCGCGGAGATCCAGTCATGGTCGGAGAACTGCCGTGCCACTTCCTGGTCGCTCTCGCCGACGTCGATGGCCGGCTGCTCGTCGTCGATCAGGCGGTTGATCGGGGTGGTGTCCTCGTGGGTCACCAGCGCGGCCAGCGAGACCCGCCCGAGGTACTGGTGCCGCCGGCTGACCACGAACAGGTGGTCGGTGTGGTCGGGCAGTTCGCCGCGCAGGCGCAGGTAGCGCAGCACCACATCGACGTTGACGTCGGCGCGCACGGTCACCACGTCCGGATTCATCAGGCGGCCGGCGCTGTCCTCGGGGTAGGACAGCACCTGTTCCAGGCGCTCGCGGTTCTCGCGGTCCATCGACTTGAGGACTTCGTCGATGACCGTGTCCGGCAGGTCTTCGACCAGGTCGGCCAGGTCGTCGATGTCCAGGTCTTCGACCGCGGCGATGATCTCGTCCGGGTCCATGTCCGCGAGCAGGCTTTCGCGCACGTCCTCGCCGACGTGGACCAGCACCTCGCCGTCATCTTCCGGATCGACCAGTCCCCACACCACCTCGCGCTTGCCAGGCGGCAGCGATTCGAGCAGGTTGCCGATCTCGGCCGGGGCCAGGGTGTTGACCAGCCGACGCACCGGCCCCAGCCGGCCGCTGTCCAGTGCATCGGACAGCATCCGCAGTTGGCGCGCAGTCTTGTCGTGGCGTACAGCTTCAGCCATCGCAGCTCCCGCGGGATAAGAAAAGCCGCGATCCCGGCAAGGATGCGGCAACAGGGGTGTTCAGCGCGTCATTATCGCAAGGGGATGTTTCAACGCATAGCCGCTGGGGTGAGGGTAGTGCCGGCCGCTGGCCGGCAATCGTCCTCATCGAAGTTCATGAGGTTGCCGGCCAGCGGCCGGCACTACCCTGGGTGGTCAGGGCGTGTCCGCCACCAGTGCCAGCCAGCGCTCGATGCCGCGGCGGTCGCGCGCGGCCAGCAGCTTCGTCGCGCGGGCGCGCAAGGCGCCCAGGTCGGCCTCGCGGATCGCCCGGCGCACCTCCAGCAACGTACCGGGATGCAGGCTGAACTCGCTCAGGCCCAGCGCCAGCAGCAGTGGCGTCATCCGGGCATCGCCGGCCATCTCGCCGCAGACCGCCACCGGGATGCGATGGCGCGCGCCGGTGTCGATCACCATCTGCAGCAGCCGCAGCACGGCCGGATGCAACGGCGAGTAGAGCTCGCCCAGCGCCTCGTTGTTGCGGTCGGCGGCGAGCAGGTACTGCACCAGGTCGTTGGTACCGATCGACAGGAAATCGACCAGATCGATGAAGCTCTCCAGCGCCAGTGCGGCCGCGGGGACTTCGATCATCGCGCCCAGCGGCACATGGTCGGACACCATGTGGCCCTCGCCGCGCAGCTGTTCGGTCAGCTTGAGCATGCGCCGGCGCACCGCCAGCAGCTCCTCGCGGGTACTGACCATCGGAACCAGCACGCGCAGCTTGCCGTAGGCCGAGGCGCGCAGGATCGCGCGCAGCTGGGTGTCGGCCACCTTCGGCCGCGCCAGCGACAGGCGCACGCCGCGCAGGCCCAGTGCCGGATTCTCTTCGTTGCTCAAGGTAAGGCCGGTGCGATCGGCCTTGTCCGCGCCCAGGTCGAGCGTGCGGATGGTGACCGGACGCCCGCTCATGCCCAGCGCGGCATCGCGGTAGGTCTGGAACTGTTCTTCCTCGTCCGGCAGCTCGTTGCGCTGCAGGAACAGGAATTCGGTGCGGTACAGGCCCAGCCCCTGCGCGCCCAGCGCATGCGCCTGGGTCACGTCCTCCAGCGATTCGGCGTTGGCCAGCAGGGCGATGTCGACCTGGTCGCGGGTCCGGCTGGGCTTGCTGCGCAGGCGGCCCAGCTCGCGCTGTTCGCGCGCATGCTCTTTCAGCCGTGCGCGGTAGTCACGCAGGTTGTCGGCCTGCGGGTTGACCGTGATGCTGCCGTCGGCGCCGTCGATGATCAGCACGTCGCCATCGGCGATGCGGCTGAGCAGCTGCGGTACGTTGACGATCAGCGGCAGGTGCAGGCTGCGTGCCAGGATCGCGCTGTGCGACAGCGCGCTGCCGGCGGCGGTGACGATGCCGACCACGCCCTGTGCCTGCAGCTGCGCCAGCTCGGACGGGGCGATGTTGTCGCAGACCAGGATCTCGCCGGCCAGGCCCTTCATCACCGGCGGGCGCTCGGGTTGCAGGAAGGCGTGGATACGGCCGATCACATGGTCCAGGTCGTCCATGCGGCTCTTCAGGTAGGCATCGTCCATGCCATCGAAGACCCTGGCCAGGCGGTCGCGCTGCAGGCGCAGCGCATAGCCGGCGCTGTACGGGCCGCTGCGGATCAGTTCGTCCAGGCCATACAGCAGCTCGGGGTCGTCCAGCAGCAGCGCGTGCAGGTCGAGGAACTCGCCCACTTCCTGGTTCAGTGCCCCATGCAGGCGCTGGCGCAGCTCGTGCATTTCCGTGCGCGCCGCATCCACCGCATGGTGCAGGCGCGCGAGCTCGGCCTCGACCTGGTGGGCGGCGACACGCTGTTCGGCCACCTCCAGGGCATGCGGCAGGCGCACGCGGGCGCGGCCCATGGCCGTGCCGCGCGCTGCGCCATGGCCGGCCAGCAGCTGCACCGGCCGCTGGCCGGAGGGGAGCTGGCCGGCGCGTGCGCGTGGCACGCTCAGCTGTCCTCGTCGAAACGGCGTTCGAACAGGCCGACCACCGCCTCCATCGCGGCGGCTTCGTCCTCGCCGTTGATGCGCACGGTGACCGGAGTGCCCTGGCCGGCAGCCAGCAGCATCACGCCCATGATGCTTTTGGCGTTGATCTCACGGCCCTTGGCGGCCATGGTCACGTTGCAGCGGAACGGCGCCAGGGTCTGCACCAGCTTGGCGGTGGCCCGGGCATGCAGGCCCAGGCGGTTGCTGACGGTGAGTTCTCGTTCAAGCATCGTCGACTATCGCTCCATTACGGGTACCCGCCGCGGCTGTGGCGGGCAGTTGATCCAGTCCCTGTTCCGGATAATTCATCACCCGCAGCAACATCGGCAGGCTCAGCGCCGACACCCGGCGAACCGGGGTCCCCAGCCGGGCCAGCTGCCCGGCAAGGTTGGCGGGGCTGGCGCCGTACAGGTCGGTCAGGATCAGCACGCCTTCCCCACCGTCGACCCGCCGCAGGGCGGCCGAGGCGAGCGGGAGCAGGGCGTCCAGGTCTGCGTCGAACGGTACTTCGAAAGCTTCGGTCTTCAGCGGCAATTGCCGCAGGAGCCGGGTCGCCACCTCAAGCAGGGCGGTCCCGACCCCGGGATGTGTTACGAGGAGAATGCCACAGGTCATTACTGCACGTTAACAGGTCAAGGTGAATCGGCGATAGCAGCAGGAGAGGGGCACTGTGTCCCGTATTCAGCGTTGCCCGGGTGGCATCCCCGTTTCGCCGAAAAAGCGATCCGACCCTGTCCGTCTTTCCGATGCCTGACAGAGGTTCATCCACGCATGGCCTGGATCCATCGTGTCGACCAAGGTCGACACCCACCAACAGCAGTGGTACCCAGCCTGCCATGTCACAGGGAGCTGGCTTTTGATGTTGCTTCGGCTGTTGAGGTTGCCGGCCAGCGGCCGGCACTACCGCGGGTGCCGGGTGCAGCCCGGCCGCCCCCTCAATCCTGTTCGCGGTGGTAGGTCGCCACGTCTTCCCAGCCCATCTCGCGCGCGTGGCGGGCCATGCGCTCGGCCAGGAACACCGAGCGGTGCTTGCCGCCGGTACAGCCGAACGCCACGGTCACGTAGCTGCGGGTGCCGTCGCCCAGTTTGGGCAGCCAGGTATCGAGAAAGTCCATCAGCTGGGCCAGGTAGCGCTGCACGTCGGGCTGCGCTTCCAGGTAGTCGCGCACGCCCGGCTCGCGGCCGCTCAGCGCGCGCAGTTCCGGGTCCCAGTGCGGGTTGGGCAGCACGCGCGCGTCGAACACGAAGTCCGCCTCGGCCGGCACGCCGCGCTTGTAGGCGAACGATTCGAACAGCAGCGACAGCCGGGTGGCGTGGTCCAGGGTGAACTCGGTGATGATCCGTCGCCGCAGCTGGTGCACGTTGAGCGCGCTGGTGTCGATCACCGCATCGGCCTCACGGCGCAGCGGGGCGGTCAGCACACGTTCGCGCGCGATCGCCTCGGGCAGTGACAGGCCCAACTGGCTCAACGGATGCCGGCGACGGGTGTCGGCATAGCGCTTGAGCACCGTTTCATCGCTGGCCTCGAAGAACAGTACCTTCACTTCCACGCCGGCGTCGGTGGCCAGCTGCCGCCAGTCGCCCAGCTGGCCAAGATCGGCCTGGCCGCGCACGTCGATGCCCACCGCCAGCCGGCGCGGCGCGCTGCCATCGTGGTTGGCCAGCAGGCTGCGCACGAAATCCGGAAGCAGGTTGATCGGCAGGTTGTCCGAGCAGTAGTAGTCCTGGTCCTCGAAGGTCTTCAGGGCCACGGATTTACCCGAGCCGGACAGGCCGCTGACGATGATCAGGGTCGGGGCGGTGGGGGCGGCGGTGCTCATGGACGGGCTCTTCGAAAGGCAGGGGTCAGGGCGTTCGCCGTTCCAGCAGATTGCTGTGGCGGGCGATGAACATCGCCGCCGGATCGATGCCCTTGGTGCGCAGGATATGCAGGCGGGTGGCCGCCTCGGTCAGCACGGCCAGGTTGCGGCCAGGCATCACCGGCAGGGTGATCAGCGGGACGTCCAGGTCCAGCACATGGCGGGTACCCGAATCGCCGGTCAGGCGCTCGTAGCCATGTGGCGTGGGTTCGGTCATCGGTTTGGTCAGATGGACGATCAGCCGAAGGTACTTGTTCTTCTTTACAGCCGTGTCGCCGAACATCTCGCGCACGTTCAGCACGCCCAGCCCACGCACTTCCAGCAGGTCCTGCAGCAGTTCGGGGCAGGTACCGTCGAGCACGTCGGGGGCGATCTGGGTGAATTCGGGTGCATCGTCGGCCACCAGGCGATGGCCGCGGCTGAGCAGCTCCAGCGCCAGTTCGCTCTTGCCCGACCCGGCTTCACCGGTGATCAGCACGCCGATGGAGTAGATCTCCATGAACACGCCATGCAGGATCACGCGTGGTGCCAGCGTGCGCGCCAGATGGTAGGACAGGTGGTTGAGCAGTTCGTGGCCGCGCTTGGGGGACAGCCACAGCGGCGTACCGGACTCGTCCGCGGCCGCGCGCAGGTCTTCCGGGCAGGGCTGGTTGCGGGTCAGCACCAGCGCCAGCGGGTGCGACTGCATGATCTTCTCGATGGTCTCCCAGCGCTGGCGCGGTTCCAGCGCGTCCAGCCAGGACAGCTCCTCGGTCCCGAGAATCTGCACCTTGTTGGGGTAGATCGCATTGAGGTAGCCGGCCAGCGAGGGCCGCCGCGAGACCGTATTGCCGGCCTCCAGTTCACGCTTCTCGCCGGACTTGCCGGCGGCCCAGCGTAGCCCCAGCCGCTCGCGCTGCTGTTCGAACAGTTCACGGGCGGTGATGCTGGTATTCATGCGGCGCTCGCAGGTGGCGTCAGCTCAAGGGCCTGGCGCAGGGCCCGGGCATCGCCGGCCGCGCGCAGCGCCTGGCGGATGCCGGGCGCGGAGAACAACTCGGCCAGCTCGGACAGCAGCATCAGGTGCTGGTGGGTGTAGTGGGCGGGGACGGCCATCGCAAACACCAGGTCCACCGGCTCGTCGCCACCGAAGTCGACCGGGGTAGCCAGCCGCAGCAGGGCGCCACGGGGGCGGTCCAGGGTCGGCGCGCGGCCGTGGGGAATGGCGATGCCGTGGCCGATCGCGGTACTGCCCAGCGCTTCGCGCTGGCACAGGTTCAGGTAGATCTGTTCGGCATTGGCCTGGCGGCAGGCCAGCAACCCGGCGGCGGCCTGCAGGACGCTGTCGCGGTCGGTGGCCGTGCAGAGCTGGGTCTGCACGGCCGCCAGGAGGTCAGTCAGGGGCATGTCTGCGGGGAACAGTGGCGATCAGCCACCATTGTCGCCCACCGGCAGCGGCGCGTGCTGCTGTTTTTTCTCCTTGTGCTTGATCACAAGGCGGTCAAGCTTGTCCGCAAGCAGGTCGATCGCGGCATACATGGTCTGGCCGCCGGCCTCGGCGTGCAGGGTCTGCCCCGGGATGTTGAGGCTGGCGTCGACGTGATGCTCGGTCTTCTGCAGCTTGAGGGTCACCCGCGCTTCGCAGTGCTGGTCGAAGTGTTTTCCGATCCGGGCCAGCTTCTCCTCTACATAGGACTGCAGGGCCGGGGTGACTTCGACATCTTTGCCAAACGTTTCGATGCGCATCGGGTTTCTCCTGTGTTCGGATGTGCCAATGAACCTCTCCGCCGGGCGCGGCGGCGCGTCAAGCGATTCTGACCCTTTCGTGCGAGGCGGAAATGTTCATGGCTTCACGATACTTCGCCACGGTGCGTCGCGCTACTGGAATTCCCGACGATTTGAGCAGGTCAGCCAGCTTGGCGTCAGAAAGCGGCTTGCGCGGGTTCTCGTCGTCGATGAGTCGCCGGATCATGGCCTGGATGGCCGTGCTGGACGCCTCGCCGCCGCCCTCGGTATCGATGCCCGACGCGAAGAAGGCGCGTAGCGGCAGGGTGCCGCGCGGCGTGCGCACATGCTTGCGCGCGATCGCGCGCGATACCGTGGATTCGTGCAGGCCGAGTTCGGTGGCGATCTCGCGCAGTGTCAGCGGGCGCAGCGCCTGTTCGCCGAATTCGAGGAATCCGGCCTGCTGCAGGATCAGGCTGCGCACCACCCGCAGCAGGGTTTCGCCGCGCTGCTGCAGCCCCTTCAACAGCCAGCGTGCTTCCTGCAGCTGCGCGCGCAGATAGCCGGCATCGGCCTCGCCACAGCGGCGGATGAGCTGTTCGTAGCCGCGGTGGATCACCACCTTCGGCCCGGCGTGGCCGGCCAGCGCCGCACGCCAGACGCCGTTCTGCCGCCACACCACCACGTCGGGCACCACGTAGGTGTCCTGCGAAAGCGGCGCAATCTGCGTGCCTGGACGCGGATCCAGCGAACGTAGCAGGTTGACTGCGGTCTCGACGTCGGCCGGCGCTTGCTTCAGTTCATGGGCGAGCCCGGCAACGCCGCTGCGAGGCAACCGTTCCAGTGGGCCTGCGGCAATCTGTCGCGCCAACGCCAGCCCTGGCGTGTCGGCGGGCAACACGTCCAGTTGCAGCTGCAGGCATTCACCGAGCGAGCGCGCGGCCACGCCGACCGGATCGAAACGCTGGATGCGATGCAGCACCGCGAGGATCTCATCCTCGTCGGCATGGGTCGCCGGCAGCAGGGTCTCAGCGATGGTGGCCAGCGACTCGCGCAGGTAGCCGTCTTCGTCGAGCGCATCGATCAGCGTGGCGCCGATGCTGCGGTCGCGCGCCGAAAGATGCGACAGGTGCAGCTGCCACAGCAGGTGATCGGCCAGCGTTTCGGTTTCGGCCACGCGCTCGGCGGCGCTGCCGGTGTCGTCGTCATCGTCGAAGCTGCCACCGCTGCCGGCGACGCTCCAGTCCAGTTCGGCAGGCGCCCAGTCGTCGCCATCGTCGGCGCGTTCGCTGGGGGCTTCGCTGTCGTTGCCGTCACTGGCCTCGTTGGCGGCAGGGCCGTCGTTGCTGTCGGCCCAGTCCAGCAGCGGATTGCTTTCCACGGCCTGGGCGATTTCCAGCTCCAGCTCGGTGGTGGACATCTGCAGCAGCTTGATCGCCTGCTGCAGCTGGGGCGTGAGCACCAGCTGCTGTCCCAACGATGTCTGCAGCCGAGTCTTCATACCTGTGCCGAAAGGATGGAAAGTGCCCGGGTGCCCGCCGTCACAGCTTGAACGAATCCCCAAGGTAGACGCGGCGTACGTCGGCGTTGTCCAGGATCGCCTCCGGCGAGCCCTGGGCCAGTACGGCACCCTCGGCGAGGATATACGCGCGGTCGCAGATTCCCAAGGTCTCGCGCACGTTGTGATCGGTGATCAGCACGCCGATGCCACGCTGCTTGAGATGGGTGACGATGCGCTGGATCTCGCCGACCGAAATCGGATCGACGCCGGCGAACGGCTCGTCGAGCAGGATCAGGCGCGGCTGCGCGGCCAGTGCCCGGGCGATCTCGCACCGACGGCGTTCGCCACCGGACAGGCTGGCGCCGAGCTGGTCGGCAACGTGGCCCAGCTGCAGTTCGTCGAGCAGGCTGCTCAGTTCGCGTTCGCGGCCGGCCGAATCCAGGTCCTCGCGCAGTTCCAGCACCAGGCGGATGTTGTCGGCCACGGTCAGCTTGCGGAACACCGAGGGTTCCTGCGGCAGATAGCCCACGCCCTGCTTGGCGCGGGTGTACATCGGGTCGCCGGTGATGTCGCGGCCGTCGAGCACGATGCTGCCCGCATCGGCCGCGACCAGGCCGACGATCATGTAGAAGCAGGTGGTCTTGCCGGCACCGTTGGGGCCCAGCAGGCCGACCACTTCACCGGCATCGAGGGTCAGCCCGAAGTCCTTGACGACTTCACGCTGCTTGTAGCGTTTGCGCAGGCCCTTGGCGACAAGCATTACTTCTTGCTCCCGGCAGGCTTGGCCGGCTGTGCGGCCGGGTTCTTGTTCTTCGGCGGAATGACGGTGCGCACGCGGCTGCCGTCGCCACCGGAGTTCATCTCACCGCTGCGGGTGTTGTAGACCATGCGCTGGCCGGCGTTGGTGCCGCGCGCGCTGGTGACCTTGTAGTTGCCGGTCAGGGTGATGATCTCGGTCTTGATGTCGTAGTCGATGCGATCGGCCACCGCGTCCATCCAGGTGCCATCGTCGAGCTGCTGCTTCATGGTGGCCTGCTTGCCGGTGAACACGGCACGCACGGCCTCGCCATCCTTCAGGTAGATCTCGGCTTCGGACGAGCGGATGTCCAGGGTTCCCTGGGTGATGGTCACGCCCTGCGAGAGCACGGTCTTGCCATCGCCGGTGAGCACGCCGGACTGGGCGCCGGACTCGATGTCCATGTTCTCGTTGCGGTCGGTGGACTTGGCGAAGGCGGCGCTGGGCACAACAAGTGCGAGCGCGAGTACGGCTGCAAAGGGAATCTTCATCGGGGTCCGTTCTACCGGTGGAGGGCTCCCGGAAACCGGGGGCGGGGAGGGGCTGCCGGCCTTGCGCCTGTCCGGGGACGTCGCAGGCTGGCGGCGGGATCAGTGCCGGGGCGTGTAGCGGCCCTTGGACTGGCTGAGGAAATGATACGTGTTGTTCTTCGAATCCACCTCGAAGCCGACACCGGACTGTTCCATCCCGGGCCGGGTCATGGTCACCAGCGCATCGGTGCGGGCACGGCTTTCCTTCGGAAACACGTCCAGGTGGTCGGTGCGGAAGGTGGTGGGCGGCACGCCCGGGCCGGCGGGACTGTCGCCTGCGACGTTGCCACGCAGCTTCATTTCGTCGCCCTTGGCGCTGAGCCAGCCGGTCTCCGACCGCAGCGTCCAGTGCTTGCCGTCCTTGTCGGGCATTTCGAACAGCGGAGTCGCGATGCTGATGGTCTGGTCACCGCGCTGACGCTCCAGCAGCGGTGCGCGCAGGGTGGTCGATTCCTTGCCCTGCTCGTCGAGGGCCACGATCGTGAAGTCGTGCAGGATGTAGTCCACGCCAATCTCGTTGCCGCCGTTGGCCGGTCCCTTGTCCCGGTTGCGCAGCGCGGCCCAGCTGCTGAGCAGCGCGGCCAGCAGCAGGCCGATGCCGAGCACGGTGCGCCAGTTCAGGGTCGGCCGGTTCATGCGCTGAACCTCGCCAGGACGGCGTCCACGTGGCCCTGGGCGGCCAGCAGGACGTCGCACAGTTCACGTGCAGCGCCACGCCCGCCCTCGGTGCGGGTCTGCCAGTGCACGCGCTCGGCGATCCACGGGTGCGCGTTGGCAGGGGCCACGGCCAGGCCCACCGCACCCAGTGGCGCCAGGTCCGGCAGGTCGTCACCCATGAAGGCCACCTGTTCCAGGCCGATGCCGTGCTGCGCGCACAGCGCCTGCACGCTGGCCAGCTTGTCACCCACGGCGATCTGGGTGTCGATGCCGAGATCGGCGCCACGCCGGAGCGCGGACTGGCTGTTGCGCGCGGTGATCAGCACGGGATGGATGCCGTGCTGCTGCAGCAGTTTCAGGCCCAGGCCATCCTGCACGAAGTACGCCTTGCTCTCATTGCCGTCCTTGTCGTAGTACAGCCGACCGTCGGTGAGGGTGCCGTCCACGTCGAAGCACGCCAGGCGGATACGGGCCGCGGCGGCATGCAGGTGGGCGGGAAAGGCGGGCAGCGGGGACCAGGGCATCAGGGCGGCAGGCTCGGTGTGGGCGGATGGACGATACAGACTGAATGGGGTCTACGGACTGTCGGTTAAACCACCCGCGCCCGCAACAGGTCATGAATGTTCAGGGCACCGACCGCGCGGCCCTGGCCATCGACCACGATCAGGCCGGTGATCTTGTGGGTCTCCATCAACCGCGCGGCCTCGACGGCCAGCTGGTCGGCGCCGATGGTACGTGGGTTGCGGGTCATCACATCGGCGATCTTCGCGGTACGCACGTCCAGCGCGCTGTCCAGCGCGCGGCGCAGGTCGCCGTCGGTGAACAGGCCGATCAGGACGCCGTCGGCATCGACCACGGCGGTCATGCCCAGCCGTTTACGGCTCATTTCCATCAGCGCTTCGCTGAGGCTGGCGCCGGCACCGACCGTGGGCAGGTCGTCGCCGGTGTGCATGACATCGGTGATGTGCAGCAGCAGGCGGCGGCCGAGGCTGCCGGCCGGGTGTGAACGGGCGAAGTCATCGGCGGTGAAGCCGCGCGCATCGAGCAGGGCCACGGCCAGCGCATCGCCCATTGCCAGCGACGCGGTGGTGCTGGAGGTCGGGGCCAGGTCCAGCGGGCAGGCTTCGGCCGGCACGCTGACATCCAGGTGAATGTCGGCGGCGGCGGCCAGGCTGGACTGCGGGCGTCCGGTCATGGAAATCAGCAGGTTGCCCTGGCGCTTGAGCACCGGCAGCAGCATCAGGACTTCGTCCGACTCGCCCGAATAGGACAGCGCCAGCACCACGTCGTCCTCGGTGATCATGCCCAGATCGCCATGGCCGGCCTCGCCCGGGTGCACGTAGAACGCCGGGGTGCCGGTGGAGGCCAGGGTGGCGGCGATCTTGCGGGCGATGTGGCCGGACTTGCCCATGCCGGTGGCAACCACCCGCCCGTGGCTGGACAGGATGGCCTGGCAGGCCTGCTGGAACGCTTCGCCGAGGCGGGCAGCGACCGCATTCAGGGCCTGCTGCTCGATGTCGAAGACACGGCGGCCGCTGGCGACCAGGCTGGCCGGGTCGACGGAACGGGAGGGCAGGAGGGGCTCGGCCATGCGGACGCCACGCAGCGGAAGTAGAATGAGCGATCATTTTATTAGGAAAGCCCGTTGGACGCCGACACCATCCGCAATCTGATCGAAACCGGCCTGCCCGGCGCCCGCGCCGACGTGCGTGGCGACGATGGCGTGCATTTCGAAGCGACCGTGGTCTGCGAGGCCTTTGCCGGCAAGATGCCGCTGGCCCGCCACCGGATGGTCTATGCCACCCTGGGCGACTTGATGGGCGGTGCGATCCACGCACTGGCGCTGAAAACCGTGACCCCGGCCGAAGCCGGCTGAACCGCAGAAGATCCCGAATACATGGCCAAGATCGTTGTGACCGGCGGCGCTGCGCTGCACGGTGAAGTAAGCATCTCCGGCGCCAAGAACGCCGTCCTCCCCATTCTCTGCGCGACCCTGCTGGCCGATGAGCCGGTGGAGATCACCAATGTGCCGCACCTGCACGACGTGGTCACCACGGTGAAACTGCTGGGTGAACTGGGCGCCAAGGTCACCATCGACCAGGGCACGCTGTCGCGCGGCAGCGCGATCGTGGTCGATCCGCGTCCTGTGAACCAGCATGTGGCGCCGTACGAGCTGGTCAAGACCATGCGCGCCTCGATCCTGGTGCTGGGCCCGCTGCTGGCCCGCTTCGGCGCGGCCGAAGTGTCGCTGCCGGGCGGCTGCGCGATCGGTTCGCGCCCGGTCGACCAGCACATCAAGGGCCTGCAGGCGCTGGGTGCCGAGATCGTGGTCGAGAACGGCTTCATCAAGGCCTCGGCCAAGCGCCTGAAGGGCGGTCATTTCACCTTCGACATGGTCAGCGTCACCGGCACCGAGAACGTGCTGATGGGCGCGGTGCTGGCCGAAGGCACCACCATCCTCGACAACTGCGCGATGGAACCGGAAGTGACCGATCTGGCGCACTGCCTGATCGCGCTGGGCGCGAAGATCGAAGGCCTGGGCACCGCGCGCCTGGTCATCGAAGGCGTCGAGCGCCTGTCCGGTGGCCGCCACGAAGTGCTGCCCGACCGCATCGAGACCGGTACCTTCCTGGTGGCCGCGGCGATGACCGGTGGCAAGGTCACCGTGAATCGTGCGCGCCCGAACACCATGGACGCGGTGCTGTCCAAGCTGGTCGAGGCCGGTGCGAAGATCGAGACCACCGATGACAGCATCACCCTGGACATGCAGGGCAAGCGGCCGAAGGCGGTCAACCTGACCACCGCGCCGTACCCGGCGTTCCCGACCGACATGCAGGCGCAGTTCATGGCGCTCAACTGCGTGGCCGACGGCGTGGGCGTGATCAATGAAACGATCTTCGAGAACCGTTTCATGCACGTCAACGAACTGCTGCGGCTGGGCGCGGACATCCAGGTCGAAGGCCACACGGCCATTGCCCGTGGCCACGAACGCCTGAGCGGTGCGCCGGTGATGGCCACCGACCTGCGCGCGTCGGCGTCGTTGATCCTGGCAGGCCTGATGGCCGACGGTGACACCACCATCGACCGCATCTACCACCTTGATCGTGGCTACGAGAACATCGAAGAGAAGCTGTCTTCGCTCGGTGCCACCATCCGGCGCGTGCCATGATCCTGCGCGGCAAGTTCAGCCCGCGTCGCAAGGCGCTGCTGGCGCTGGTGCTGATCGTGCTGGCGTGGCTGGGCTACGCCTGGTACGCCAACATCGCCATCACCCAGGGCATCGAGCAGAAGGACATGGACTGGAACGGCGATGGCACCGTCTCGCGTGACGAGATCATCGAGTCGTTCTACGCGGTTGCGGTGAACGACAGCCAGGATGGCAACCGCCATTGCCGCACCTTCGTCTGGCGCAGCACGGGCGAGCAGATCCGCGTGGACTGCCGCACCGAGTTCACGCCAGCGGAAGCGAAGCCGGCCGAAGCGAAGAAATAAGAAAACGCCCGCGAAAGCGGGCGTTTTCCTTTCGGTAGTGCCGGCCGCTGGCCGGCAGCCCCATGAACCTCGTGGAGCATCGCGAGAATGCCGGCCAGCGGCCGGCACTACCGGTTCGCGCGTCAGTTCATCGCCTTGATGGTCAGGTCCAGCGCGTCGCGGTCGTTCTCACGCTGCAGCATGCGCGCCGGCACCGGGAACTCAGGCACGATCCACGCGATCAGTTCCTTGTTGCCGTCGGCGCGCGAGACCTTGGTGGCCTCGTAGCTCTTGCCACCCACGGTGATCGACTCCTTGCCGATCACGCGGTAGGTCATGTTCTTGATGCGCCCTTCGTCAACCATGCGATAGGTCAGCGGCTTGCCGGCGGCCAGGTCGCGGGCGATCGCCAGGTTGATCAGCAGTGCATCCATGTCACCGGCCTTCAGCGCGATCGGGCCTGCGCGGTCCGGCTTGATGTCGCCGGTCCAGGTGGCCTGGTTGCTGTTCCAGTTGTAGTTGGCCTGCACGTTGCGCTTCTTCACCAGCAGCGCCGAACGATCCTGGCTGCTGAGCGGGCGCAGCTGGCCGCGCACTTCTTCGAACACGGTGCTCTGGCTCAGGTCGGCCAGCTGGTTCTTCACCTGCAGCGTGTAGCGCCACTTGTTGGCTCCCTCGCTGCTCAGGGTCATGCTGCCATTGGCCTGCATGCCCATGTAGCTGGCCAGGTAATCGGCCTTGAACGGCTGCAGGGCCATGGCCGGCAGGCTGGCCATCGACAGGGCGGCCGCGGCGATCCAGGTGAGGGGGCGGGTCAGGGTGCTCATGCTCAGACTCCTTGGTATTCGATCAGGCGGAGGTCGACGCGGTCTTCGCCGTCTTCGCGTTGCAGGATGCGCACCGGGGTGGGGACACCGTTGGCGATCCAGAGGATGGTTTCATTGTTGCCGCCGTTGGTCCGGTAGACCCGCAGCGCGTTGTAGGACAGGTCGCCGACTTCGACGTTCTCGGTCTGCTGCGCGGCCTGGTAGTCATGCTGGCGGACCTTGCCCATGTCCACGTAGCGGTAGTGCATGGTGGCACCCGGGCGCGCATCGCGCATGATCGCCAGGTTGATCAGCAGCGCGCTCTGGTCGCCGGGCTGCAGCGGGATCGGCTGCGCACGTTCCTTTTTCACGTCACCGGTCCACTGCGCGGTACCGGCCTGCCAGTTGTAGGTGCCCACGGCCTTCTTGCCAAGGAACAGGCCCTTGCGCACCGTGCTCTGGCTCAGTGGCGCGTAAACACCGCCGCGTTCCTCGAACACCGTGCTCTGCTCGATGTTCAGGCCGAGCACGCTGGCAAAGCCGCGGCGGCCGACCACCTGCATGTCGACCCGCCACTGGCTGCCGCCGGTGTGGGTGACCTGCATGCTGGCGTCGCCGGCCTCCTTGCTCTTGTAGAACGCCTGGTAGGTCGCGGTGAACGGCTGCAACGGCGGTGGTTCCCACGCCAGCGCAGGCAACACCGGCGCCGCCGGCTCGGCAGGCGGCTGCACGGCAGGCACCGGCGCCGGGGAAGGCGAGGCGGCAGGCGCTTGCGCCTGGCCCCAGCCCGCAGCGGGCAATACAGCCAGCGACAGCAGCAGCGAAGTGGACAGCAGGGTCGTGGTCTTCATGAAGGACAGGGACCGCAGGGAGGGGCAGGATGCCAGCCCCGCAGTCAGCGGGGCGTGTGCACGGGCGTTACCGGTTCAGGTTCCCGGCGGAATCTAGGGCCAACGGGCTAAACAGGGGGTGACCATCCAGCTGGGGCTGTCCTTCCCGTTCAGTCAGGCGGCCGGCGCACAGCAGCTGCAGGGTGGCGATCAGCAACGGGTGCTCCACCGCCAGCACGCGCTCGGCCAGCGCCTGCGCATCGTCGCCGGGCCCCACCGGCACCCGTACCTGCGCCAGCACCGCCCCGGCATCCAGTTCCGGTACCACCAGGTGAACGCTGGCGCCGTGCTCGGCATCGCCGGCTTCCAAGGCCCGCGCATGGGTGTCCAGGCCCTTGTGCAGCGGCAGCAGCGAGGGGTGGATGTTGACCAGGCGGCCCTCGAAGCGCTGCACGAAGGCAGCCCCCAGGATGCGCATGTAGCCGGCACAGACGATCCAGTCCGGCGCCGATGCCTGCACGGCATCGCCGAGCGCCTGCTCATAGGCGGCGCGGTCGCTGAACTCCTTCGGCGCGTGTGCCCAGCGCAGGCCCGGTGCCACCCGCTGCAGCGCTGCGGCACCTGGACGGTCGGAGAACACGCCGACCACGTCGGCCGGCAGGCGGCCGTCGCCGATCGCGTCGAGGATGGCCTGCAGATTGCTGCCACGGCCGGAGGCCAGTACCGCAATGCGAGCGGTCATGCGACCACCGCGCCGCCTGGTTCGCTGAAGCTGGCGGCGACATCCGCACGCAGCAGCACGATCAGGGCGTATACGCCCAGCGCGATGCCCAGCGCGCCGCCCAGGCAGGCGGCACCGGCCGCCACCAGGCACAACGTGCGCTGGCAGCGCTGCCCCAGCCGGTTCGCAGCGGTCAGGCTGAGTATGCCCAGTGCACCGATGGCCAGCGCCGCGACAGCGAGGATCGCCGCCAGCAGCACAGGCGACATGCCCACCGTGGGGGTCCGGCTTTCGCTGATGTAGCCACCCAGTGCGGCCATCAGCAGGACAACGGACAGCGCCAGCTGGATGCCGCCGTAGACGCAGAACAGGATCCTGAGCGTGTGCAGGTGACCGCCGATCTGGAGCGCGGTCCAGCCAGGCGGCACGTTCAACGGGGGCGGGACGGAAGCCATGGAAATCTCAGCTGCGGGAAGGAACGTTGGCTTCGAAGGCCGCCTTCACCTGCGGACGCAGCAGGATGATCAGGCTGAACACCCCCAGCACCGTGCCAAGCGGCGCGAACAGGCAGGCCAGGCCGGCCACGATCAGGCACAGCAGGTAGCGGCGGCGGCCGGCCAGGCAGCGCCCGGCATAGGCGACGAACGCGCCGAGCGTCACGCCACCGAACACGATGACGCAGCCGATGATGGTGAACATCCAGCCGAACAGGCGCTGCTCGGCCGGCGACGTGGGCTGGCCACCGGAGTTCATCGGCAGGTGGCCGGTCAGTGCGCTGATGCCCAGCGCGATGTGGAGGATGAAGATCAGCGAGAACAGCGCGATCAGGCCGCCAACCACGTAGTGCGCGATGGACAGCATGCGCAGGTGGTCGGCATCCTGCGCGCTGAACACCGGCACCGTCGCCAGAGGCGGCGGCAGCGGGGCGGGGGACACGGGGGGCGTTGCGTCCATGCGGGCTCCTGGGCGTGCGATCAGCCGATGTGGACGCGCTCGGCGCCTTCGGCGCTGACCACCTGGCCGATGGTCCAGTGCTCCAGGCCCTGCGCCTTGACCGCGTCGGACACGGCAGCGAGCTGGTCCGGTGCAACGATCAGCACGAAGCCGATGCCGCAGTTGAAGGTGCGCCACATCTCGCTGTCGGCCACTGCGCCTTCCTTCTGCAGCCACTGGAACACCGGCGGCAGGGTCCAGGACGACGCCTGGATGTCCAGGCCGAGGCCTTCGGGCACCACGCGGATGATGTTCTCGGTCAGGCCGCCACCGGTGATGTGGGCCATGCCGTGGATGGCGTCGCCGTGCGACTTCAGCAGCGACAGGATCGGCTTCACGTACAGGCGGGTCGGCGCCATCAGCGCATCGACCAGCTTCACGCCGCCTTCCAGCTCCAGATCGGCCGGCTGGCCGGCGCGGTCGTAGATGCGGCGCACCAGCGAATAGCCGTTGGAGTGCGGGCCGGACGAAGCGATGCCGATCAGCACGTCACCGGCGGCGACGCTGGCACCATCCTTCAGTTCGCTCTTCTCGACCGCGGCGACGGTGAAGCCGGCCAGGTCGTACTCGCCCGGGGCGTACATGTCGGGCATTTCAGCGGTCTCGCCGCCGATCAGTGCGCAGCCGGCCTCGGTGCAGCCGTTGGCGATGCCACCCACGACCGCCGCGGCGGTGTCGATGTCCAGCTTGCCGGTGGCGAAGTAGTCCAGGAAGAACAGCGGCTCGGCGCCCTGCACCAGCACGTCGTTCACGCACATGGCGACCAGATCGATGCCGATCGTATCGTGGCGGTTCAGCTGGTGGGCCAGCTTCAGCTTGGTGCCCACGCCGTCGGTGCCGGACACCAGCACCGGCTCGCGGTACTTGTTGGACAGGTCGAACAGGGCGCCGAAGCCACCCAGGCCGCCCATCACTTCCGGGCGGAAGCTGCGCTTGACCAGGGGCTTGATCCGCTCGACCAGCTCGTTGCCGGCGTCGATGTCGACACCCGCGTCACGGTAGGTGAGGGGGGAGGGGGCGGAAGACGGGGTGTTGGTCACGGGCGTCGGCGCTGGCAGGGGTTGAACGGGCGATTTTAACAGGCCGCATTGGCGCAAAGTCCGTATTCGGGCAACAATTCCCCCGGATACGTCGAGCCAATGGATGTCCTGATGCGCCGCAGCCTGATTCTGACCCTGCTCATTGCACTGAGCCTGCCGGTGGCCACGATGGCCCAGAGCGGCCTGCGCACCGAGGGTGATGTCGCCACCGCCACTGGCGCGTACGAGGCAGAAGTGCCCGTCAACAGCCAGGCCGAAGCCGATCGCAACGGCGCCCTGGCCCGCGCGCTGAGCGTGGTTCTGGGCAAGTTGTCCGGCGATCGCAGTGTGATGTCCCGCCCCGGCGTGGTGCAGGCACTGCGCAATGCCAAGGACTACGTGGCCAGCTACGACTACAAGCAGGACCAGAGCGTGAGCGCCAGCGGCGCCCCCAGCTTCCGTACCCTGCTGGTGGCGCGCTTCCGCGAGGATGACGTGGATTCACTGGTGTCGGCGCTGGGCCTGCCGCTGTGGCCGCAGCCGCGGCCGAAGCCGGTGCTGTGGCTGGCGGTCGATGACGGCAGCGGCCCGCGCCTGGTCAGCGTGCAGCAGGCCAATGCCGCCCGCCCGCTGCTGAACCGCGCCATCGAGCGTGGCTACAAGCTGGGCCTGCCCAGCGGCGGCGCCGCCGAGCAGGCGCTGGCCGGGGCCATCTGGCGCCAGGACAGTGCCGCCGTGGCCCGCGCCTCCTCGCGCTATTCGCCGCCGATGCAGCTGATCGGCAAGCTGTACCGCGCCAATGGCGGCTGGCAGGCGGACTGGGTGTTCGTCGACAACGGCCGTGAACTGAACAAGTGGACCAGCAAGGACGCCAACGCCATGCGCGCGATGGCCGCCGGCGCCGACGGTGCCGCCGATGCGCTGGTCAAGCGTTACGCCAAGGCGGGCGTGGCCACCGGCCAGGCCGGGACCTATCGCGTGGTGGTGACCGGCATCAACAGCGCCGACGACTACCTGCGCCTGGCCGCCGGCCTGCGCGACGTGCCGGTGGTGCGCAACGTCACCCCGCTGCACGCCTCGGCAAGCCAGCTGGAGCTGAGCCTGGAGATGACCACCGGCCTGGCCGGCTTCAACCGCATGCTGGGCGACAACGGCGTGCTGGTGCCGAGCGCGCCGCTGCCGGCCCTGCCGACCCCGATCGATGACACCACCGGTACTCCGGTCGCCGCGCCGGTCAGCAACGAGTACCGCCTGCGATGACCCTGACCCCTGAAGCGGAAATCGCGCAGTTCCTGCGCCGCCTGAAGTACATCCTGTTCGCCGGCCTGGTCGGCTGGGTGGTGTGGCTGCTGGCGCCGATCCTGACCCCGTTCGTGCTGGCGCTGGCGCTGGCCTGGCTGGGCGACCCGCTGGTCGACCGCATCGAGGCCACCGGCCGCTCGCGCATGACCGGCGTGGTGCTGGTGTTCGCGGCGATGGTGCTGGTGATCGTGGCGTTGCTGCTGGTGCTGGTGCCGATGATCGAGCGCCAGATCACCACCCTGATCGCGGTCGCGCCGCAGGCGCAGGCGTGGCTGATGGAGAAGGGGATTCCCTGGTTCGAGCAGAAGACCGGCCTGGAAGTGATGCAGTGGCTGGATCCGGACCGACTGATCGAATGGGTGCGCAGCCACTGGCAGCAGGCCGGCGGCTTCGCCACCACCTTCATGGGCTACGTCTCGCGCTCGGGTTTCGCGATGGTGACCTGGGTGGTCAACATCCTGCTGCTGCCGATCCTGGCGTTCTACTTCCTGCGCGACTGGGACAAGCTGGTCGAACGGGTGGCGTCGGTGATCCCGCGCAACCACATCGGCACCATCAGCGCGCTGGCGCGTGAGTCCAACGAGGTGCTGGGCGCGTTCATCCGCGGCCAGTTCCTGGTGATGCTGGCGCTGGGCGTCATCTACGCCGGTGGCCTGTCGCTGGTCGGGCTCAAGCTGGGCCTGCTGATCGGCCTGATTGCCGGGCTGATCAGCTTCATCCCGTACCTGGGCGCGACTACCGGCATCCTGATGGCGGTGGTGGCCGCGCTGGTGCAGGCACAGGGCTTCGACCTGAAGCTGCTGATCCTGGTCGGCGTGGTGTTCACCGTCGGCCAGCTGCTGGAAAGCTACGTGCTGACCCCGCGCATCGTTGGCGACAAGATCGGCCTGCACCCGGTGGCGGTGATCTTCGCGGTGATGGCCGGCGGCCAGCTGTTCGGCTTCCTCGGCATGCTGCTGGCGCTGCCGGTGGCGGCGGTGACCAACGTGCTGCTGCGTTATGCCCACCAGCGCTACCGCCAGAGCGAGCTGTACGTGGGTGAGAAGCCGGCGATCGTGCTTGATGGCGTGGTCGACCAGCCTCATATCATTCTTCCGGATGACAAGGGCCCCGACCTGAAGTGATGGGTGTGCCGCAACTGCCGCTGGCCCTGCATTACCCGCGGGACCAGCGCCTGGAGACCTTCATCGGCGCGCCGGATGGCGCGCTGGCGCAGCTGCGTGCGATCGCGGTCGGCGCCAGCCACGATTGGGTCTACCTGGAAGGCGCGGCGGGTACGGGCAAGACCCATCAGGCGCTGGCGATGTGTTCCAGTGCCGAGCAGGCCGGCCGCCTGCCGACCTACGTGCCGCTGGCCAGCGCTGTGGGCCGTGTGCGCGCGGCGCTGGATGGGCTGGAGTCGCGCGAGCTGGTGGCGCTGGACGGTCTGGACGAAGTGGCCGGCAACCGCGAGGACGAGATCGCGCTGTTCGATTTCCACAACCGCGCGCGCGCTGCCGGTGTGACCGTGCTGTACACGGCGCAGAAGGCACCGGGCGAACTGGGCCTGCTGCTGCCGGACCTGCGTTCGCGGCTGGGCCAGTGCGTGCGCGTGCTGCTGCAGCCACTGGATGAGGAAGGCCGCGCGGCGGTGCTGCGCGAGCGCGCGCTGCGCCGGGGCCTGGCGATTGATGAAGCGGCCATCGAGTGGCTGCTGTCGCACACTGGGCGCGAGCTGGGTGGGTTGATCACGCTGCTGGATTGGCTGGACCGCGAGTCGCTGGCGGCGAAGCGGCGGATCACCGTGCCGTTCCTGCGCCAGGTGCTGGAAGAAGGCCGGCCGCGCTACTGAGGTTGGGGTTTGCTTTGCAGGGCTGCGCCCTGCACCCGCCGAAGCAACGTCAACGTCAACGTCAAAAGCTGGCTTCCTGAGGGGAGGCGGGGCGCTGTGGGCTTGCGGGGCCGCCGTAAACCCATCCATGGGGGCTTGGTCGCCGCATCCATGCGGCTCACACCCCGCAAGCCCACAGCGCCCCGCCTTCGACAGATTCCCGCGATCTGCCGGGACTGCGTACTGCACTGCTGTTGGTGGGTGTCGACCTTGGTCGACGCGTGTCTTGCTTGTGGTGGGTGTCGACCTTGGTCGACACATGCGAGCGAGCGCAGCGATGCGACCCGCTTTTGCTTTTCTTTTTCTTTTCCGTGGCTGGACGCCCACGGAAACTGTCAGGGGCCGGGCGGGTGGGCCATGCAGGGGCGTTGGCGCCATGGATGGCGCCATCGAGCTTACAGGGACGTACTTGCAGCGTCCCCTGCATGGCCCACCCGCCCGGCCAAGCACGCGATCCGCTCTACGCGACCAGCCACGAGGGGCTCAGCCGTTCGCTGCCAACTCAACATCCAGCGCGCGCAGCCGATCCACCGTCCCGACATCGGTCCAGCGCCCACGATGGTGCTGCCCGGTCATCAACCCCTGTGCCATGAAATGCTTCTGCAGCGGCACCACCGAGAACTTCGGCGGCCGCCGCTCGCTGCCCGGGGCATCCCCGATCACCGCGCGCCAATCGGCCACGATCGAAGGGCGGTATACACCGATACCGGCATAGGTCAGGCACGGGCCTTCGCGGTCGTGATGCAACACGCCCTGCGCGTCCAGCCGATAGTCACCGTGCGGGTGCTGCACAGGATTGTCGACCAGCACCAGATGCGCCTGGCCCTGCGGCTCGCGGGGCAGCGTGGCGAAATCGAAATCGGTCCAGATATCGCCGTTCACCACCAGGAACGGCGCATCACCCAATACCGGCAGTGCGTTGAGGATGCCGCCGCCGGTTTCCAGCGGGGTCTGTCCTTCGTACATGAAATGCAGGTGCAGGCCCCACTGGCTGCCATCGCCCAGCGCTGCCGGGAACTGCTCGGCCAGCCATGCGGTGTTGACCACCACCTCGCGCACGCCGAGCGCGGCCAGGCGTTCAAGATGCCAGACGATCAGCGGCTTGCCGGCCACGTCCAGCAGTGGTTTGGGCGTATGCAGGGTCAGCGGGCGCATGCGCTCGCCGAGGCCTGCGGCAAAGATCAGCGCCTTCATCGGGCCACGCGCATCGGTGCGGCCAGCTCGGCCAGCGCCGGCTTGATGCGGTCTTCCAGCAGCTGCTGCAGCGGCGCCAGCTCGCGGTAGCGTGGCAGCACTTCATCCAGGTAACCGATGAAGCGCGGCGCGTCGTCCAGGTAGTGGCCCTTGTTGTCGCGATAGCGCAGGCGGCAGAACAGGCCGAGGATCTTCACGTGGCGCTGGATGCCCATCCAGTCGGCATCGCGCAGGAAGGTGGCGCGGTCGGGCACCGGCAGGCCGGCAGTACGTGCGCGCTCGTGGTACTGCGCCAGCCATTCGTCCACGCGCTGCAGCGGCCAGCTCAGGAACGCATCCTTGAACAGGCTCACCGCGTCGTAGGCGATCGGGCCGCGCACCAGGTCCTGGAAATCCAGTACGGCCGGGCCGTTGTCGACCGGCATCAGGTTGCGTGGCATGTAGTCACGGTGGGTCATCAGCTGGGCCTGGCCGAGCGCGTTGTCCATCAGCCGGCGGTGCACCAGCTGCAGGCCTTCGATCTCGCCGCAGTCCAGCTCCAGCTGCAGGTGACGCTGCAGGAACCATTCGTCGAACAGGCCGGCATCACGCTGCAGCAGCGCTTCGCCGAACTGGCCGAAGTCGGCCGGCACCGGGATCGCCTGCAGGCGCAGCAGCTGTTCGATGGAGCGGCCGAACCACTCATCGGCATTGCGCTCGTCGAGGATCTTCGCCAGGGTCGGGCCGCCAAGGTCTTCCAGCAGCAGGAAACCGGCGTCCAGGTCCTGCGCCAGCAGTGCAGGCACGCGCAGGCCGTGCTCGTGCAGCAGGCCGCGCATGCGCAGCCACGGCCGCGGATCTTCCAGCCCCGGCGGCGCATCCATCACGATGTGGCTGCCGCGCGCGCTGGTGGTGCGCCAATAGCTGCGCATACCGGCATCGACCGAGGCACGTTCGACCACGGCGTTGGCATCATCCAGCTGGATACGGGCCCACTGCAGGCGCTGCGAGCTGCGCTGGGGATCGGAGGCGGGTTCGGTCATGCAGGCATATCCGGGCGCGCCTGGCGCGCCAACGTCGGGAACAGAAGGGAAGGGGGAATCAGCGTCAGCGACGACCGCTGAACAGGCGCAGGATCGCCAGCACGACGATCGCGCCGAGCACGGCACCGAGGAAACCGGCCGGTTCACCGGGGGCGTACCAGCCCATGTACTGGCCGAACCAGCCGGCCAGCAGCGCACCGAGAATGCCCAGCACGATGGTCAGCAGGCAGCCCATGCGGTTGTTGCCGGGCATGAAGAAGCGCCCAAGCAGGCCGACGAAGAAGCCGACCAGGATGATGTAGAGCCAGCTGCTGCTGCCGAACAGACCATTCATGTGCATGCGTTCCGCTAGGGGTGGACGCAGCCTAGCAAGGCCAGGCTGCGTCCGTCACGGGTGCCGGATCAGCAGCAGCCGTGGTCGCCGTGGCGGGTGCCGCTGTCAGCGGCCACCGGCGAACCGCTGGTCTCGCCGCGCAGGCTGGCGGCGTAGTGCTCGCTGATCACCTTGGACACGCAGGCGGTGACCTTCTTGCCCATCGGAATGTGCAGGAACTCGTTCGGGCCATGCGCGTTGGAGTGCGGGCCGAGCACGCCGGTGATCATGAACTGGGCGCCCGGGAACTTCTCGCCCAGCATTCCCATGAACGGGATCGAGCCGCCTTCGCCCATGTACATCGCCGGCTTGCCGAAGAAGGCCTGGCTGGCATCGTCGATGGCCTGGGTCAGCCACGGTGCCATGGCCGGAGCGTTCCAGCCGGTGGAGGCCTTCTCCAGGTCCAGGGTGACGTGGGCGCCGTTCGGCGGATCGCGCAGCAGGGCTTCCTTCAGCAGTTCGCCGCAGGTCTTGCCATCGGCGGTCGGCGGCAGGCGCAGCGACAGCTTCACCGAGGTCTGCGGGCGCAGCACGTTGCCGGCCGATTCCAGCGGCGGCATGCCGCCCACGCCGGTGACCGACAGCGCCGGGCGCCAGGTGCGGTTGAGCACCAGCTCGGTCAGGTCTTCGTTCATCGGGCGCAGGCCGTCGACCATCGGGAACTTCTCGAAGATCTCGGTATCGACCACTTCGGCGGCGCGCTTGGCCTGCTGCAACCGCTCGGCCGGGATGTCCACGTTCATGCCGTCGATCAGGATGCGGCCGGTGTCCTGATCCTCGATGCGCGACAGGATCTGGCGCAGCAGGCGGAAGCTGGACGGGATCACGCCGGAGGCATCGCCGGAATGCACGCCCTCGTTGAGCACCTTCACGGTGAAGTTGCCGCCGGTCAGGCCGCGCAGCGAAGTGGTGCACCACAGCTGGTCGTAGTTGGCACAGCCCGAATCCAGGCAGACCACCAGCGACGGCTTGCCGATGCGGTCGGCCAGGTGGTCGACGTAGGCCGGCAGGTCGTAGCTGCCGGACTCTTCACAGGCTTCAATAAGCACCACGCAGCGGGCGTGCGGCAGGCCCTGGGCCTGCAGCGCCAGCACCGCGGCCAGCGAGCCGAAGATGGCGTAGCCGTCGTCGGCGCCGCCACGGCCGTACAGCTTGTCGCCGCGCAGGACCGGGGTCCACGGGCCGAGGTCGTCGTCCCAGCCGGTCATTTCCGGCTGCTTGTCCAGATGGCCGTAGAGCAGAATGGTGTCGTCGCCGGTTTCGGCGCCGGTGGCCGGAATTTCCAGGAAGATCAGCGGGGTACGGCCTTCCAGGCGAACCACTTCAACCTTCAGGCCGGGCAGCTGCTGGGCCTTGGCCCAGTTCTCCATCAGGGTGACCGCCTGTTCCATGTAGCCGTTCTGCACCCAATTGGCGTCGAACATCGGCGACTTGTTGGGAATGCGGATGTAGTCGACCAATTGCGGGACGATCTCGCTGTCCCACTTGTCATTGACGAATTGGCCGAGCTTGGCGCTGTCCATCTGAAACTCCGGTTGCATGGGCTGATCCACGCATTCTACGCCTGTGCTGGGGGTAGGGTTTTTCCTACATCACGTCGGGTATTTGGCTGGCTTACGGAAATGCGGGAAACCGATAGGCTGTGCACATGTGGTGACGGACACTGTTTCGACCGACGGGAATGCCGGTCGGGGCAGCCAGAACCACAAGGAGATACACGTCGTGCCTTGGTTTGTCGTGTTGAGGGCACTGGTGCTGATGATGGGGGTCGCGGGGGCACATGCCGCCGAACTGATCGATATCAACCGCGCCGATGCACAGGCGCTGCAGCAGGGATTGACGATGGTCGGAGCCACCAAGGCCGAGGCGATCGTCGAGCACCGGCGCAGACACGGCCCGTTTCACCGCGTCGAGGACCTGGCGCAGGTGAAGGGGATAGGGAAAGCAATCGTCGAACGGAATCGGCAGCGGATCACCGTAGGCAACAGGTTGTTGCCAGCGGATCCGGTACCTGGATCGGTACCGGTGCGGACCGTACCGAGGCGCTGACAGCAGGAATCGTCGGAACCGGCAGGAGGCTGGTTCACCGGACACGGACAGGATGGCCGTGACCACCGACCGCCGCAGGACGCGGCACCAATCACCAGGATGGTGGCATCACAGACCTGTGGAAGGGGCTGAGATACAAATAGGACAGACGCGGCCGCGTGCAGGATGCAACGCTACCCCCACAGCGCAGGATGCGAGGGGGCGGCAGCAGGCCGACAAGGACGTAACGATTGCCCGGTACGACACATGGCTGTGTCGCCGGGCAGTTTCATTTCCGGCGCCCGGTTTTGCCGCGGCCACCACGGGCCGATGGTGTACGGTGGCCGCTCCGCATGGAAAGGACACCGCTGGATGCTTCCGCGCCGCCCCACGACCCTGATGCTCGCCCTTGCGCTGGCCCTGCCGCTGCTGGCCTACGCCGCTGCGCCGACGCCGGCGGCCAAACCGACCGCTGCTGCCGCCCGCACCGCAGACGTGCGCGGGCCGACCGACCTCAAGCCGGGCGAGTTCCTGTGGCATCCGGAAATCTCGCCAACCGGCCCGATCGTGCTGGTGGTCAGCCTGGATGAGCAGCGGGCCTACGTGTACCGCAACGGCATCGCCATCGGCCTGACCACGATCAGTTCGGGCAAGGCCGGGCACGAGACGCCGACCGGTGTGTTCACCATCCTGCAGAAAGACAAGGACCACAGGTCCAACCTCTACAACAGCGCGCCGATGCCGTACATGCAGCGGCTGACCTGGGATGGCATCGCCCTGCATGGCGGCAGCCTGCCTGGCCACCCGGCCTCGCACGGCTGCGTGCGCCTGCCGCAGGCCTTTGCGCAGAAGCTGTTCAGCGAAACCCAGCGCGGCGATACCGTGGTGGTGGCCGATGCCAAGAGCTCGCCGATGACCCTGGCCTATCCCTCGGTGCTGGCACCGGTGAATGCGCGCGGGCAGGCGCTGCCGGAAACCGAGGGCGGCAGTGCCGCACAGGCCTGGTGGAACGACAGCGCGGCCCCGGCCGGCCAGGTCGGCATCCTGGTCAGCCTGCACGACCAGCGCCTGTACGTATTGCGCGATGGCGTGATGATCGGCGAGTCGCCGCTGAAGGCCGACGCCCTGCCGGCGTTCCAGGGCACCACCCTGTTCGTGATGGGGCAGGGCTACAGCGATACCCCCAGCCCGCTGGATGTGAACCAGCGCCTGCACCAGTGGACGGCCTACCCGCTGCTGGGCCAGGACCGTGCCCAGGCCACCCCGGACCTGCTGGCCACGCCCTCGCTGCCGATGGCGCTGCCGGCCGATTTCGCCCGCCAGCTGTACCAGGTGCTGGTGCCGGGCACGACCCTGCTGGTTACCTCGCTGCCGGCGGTCCGCCCAAGCCCGGCTGAATCCGGAATGCAGCCGGTCTTGGAATCCGAGCCGCCAGGGTCCACCCTGAAGGGTAATTGAGCCTCCCCGTTGTGCACATGACTGCATCCCGCCTGTGCCGGCTGGCCGCGTTCGGCCTGCTGGCGACCTCCGCCAGCGCCCCGGCGCTGGCACAGACGCCCGCCCTTGCCACCAGTGCCGATGATCTGGCCGCCTTGCTGTCGCGCAGTGCGCCCAAGGCCGACCGCCACGTGTTGCAGCTGGCGGCGCACGCCATGCGCTGTGCGTTGCAGCGGCCCGAGCTGGGCATCAATGGTGATCGCCTCAGCGTGATCGACTACTCGCGGCCGTCCACCGAGCCGCGGCTGTGGGTGTTCGACCTGGCCCACCAGCGCCTGCTGTTCGAGGAATGGGTGGCGCACGGACGCAACAGCGGCGACAACCGCACCGAGCATTTCTCCAACCGCGACGGCAGTTTCATGTCCAGCCTCGGCGCGTTCACCGCGCAGGAGACCTACATGGGCGGCAACGGCTATTCGCTGCGCCTGGCCGGGTTGGAGCCGGGCTTCAACGACCGTGCGCGCGAACGCGCGATCGTCATCCACGGTGCGCCCTACGTGAACCCGGCCACCGCGCAGCTGCAGGGGCGGCTTGGCCGCAGCCTCGGCTGCCCGGCCGTGCGCCTGTCGGTGGCCAGGCCGCTGATCGATGCGTTGCGTGGCGGCACGATGGTGTTCGCCTACTACCCCGACCAGGACTGGCTGAAGCATTCGCAGCTGCTGGGTGGCGAGTGTGGTGGCCAGGGCACGCTCGCCACGCGGTGATGCACGACGGCGCGCGGCGTGATGCAATGCGCCGATGAATATCGACTCCTTGCTGCACACCCCGAGCCAGGTCATTTCCAGCCTGGACTATCGCCGCGAACGCTGGCGGAATGGACTTGGCTGGACCCGCGAGATCCTGCGCCTGCCGGCACAAGGCGATGACTGGGCGCTGCGCCTGTCGGTGGCCGAGATCGAGCAGGATGCCGCGTTCTCAGCTTTCCCCGGCGTGGAGCGCGAGCTGGTGTTGCTGCAGGGCAATGGTGTGCGTCTTCGCTTCGAGGATGGCCGCGTGGCCGAAGTGCTGCCACCGCACGGTCGCGTGCGGTTTGCTGGTGAGGAAGCGCTGCATGGCGAACTGGTCGATGGCACCACCCATGACTTCAACCTGATGTGGAAGCGCGATCTGCTGCAGGCCGAGCTGTTGCACCGGCCGCTTGTGGGGTCGATGTTCTTCTTCTGCGAACCGGGCGTGGCCTGGGCGCTGCACCTGCTGGCCGGTCATGCAACGTTCGGCGCCGACAGCGGCTTGCCGCCGTTGCAGGCCGGAGATACGGCGTGGTTGTCGGCCGGTGAGCGGCAGCGGCATGCGTTGCAGGGCGGTGGCGAACTGCTGGCGATACGGGTGAGTCCGGCGATGATGGAATGACCGGGTAGAGCCACGCCATGCGTGGACGCGGCCGCCGATACCGCGTCACCGTGCGAACCAAGGTTCGCACCCACCAGAAGACGGTTCGCATCTACCAGAAGGCGGTTCGCACCCACCAGGAGGCGGCGGCCTCAATACACGTCGCGCCGGTAACGACCGGCCAGCAACAGCGCTTCCTTGCCCTCGGCACCAAGCACCTGCTCGATCACCGCATCCACGGCTGGGGCCATGCCCTGCAGGCTGCCGCAGACCAGGATCGTCGCGCCTTCGTTGATCCACTGCCGCAGTGTTGCCGCTTCGGCCAGCAACCGATCCTGCACGTAGCGATGCGTGCCGCCGTCACGGCTGAACACCGTATCCAGCCGCGCCAGCGTACCGTCGGCCTGCATCGCCCGCAGCTCTTCCCTGAAGTGGAAGTCGTGCGCGGCGGTGCGCTCGCCGAACAGCAGCCAGGTGCGATGTGCACCGCTGCGCGCGCGTTCGTGCAGATGTGCGCGCAGGCCGGCGATGCCGGTGCCGTTGCCGATCAGCAGCAGCGGCACATCTGCGGCGACGCCATGGAAATTGTCGTTGCGGCGCAGACGCAGCTGCACCGGTTCGCCGATGGCCGCGTGGTCGCACAGCCAGCCGCTGCCGATGCCGGGTGTGCCATCGACGCGCAGCTGGCGACGCAGCAATAGTTCCACCGCGCCATCGGCCATGACCGAGGCGATCGAGTACTCGCGATGTGGCAGCGGCTGCAGGGTCGCCAGCAACGCAGGCAGATCCCCGGCAGGGACCAGTGACGGCAGGTGCGAGCGTTCGACGCGGGCAAGCAATGCCTGGCCGTCGTCCAGCACGGTGTCCGCATTGAAGCCTTGTGCATCCAGCCACGCGCGCGCGCTGTGGCGAGCGTGCTGCGGACCGATCTCGGCGATGTCGCCGGCCTGCCACTGCACAGCGGCGCCAGCGGGTGGCTGCAGGCGCAGCCAGTACACCGGGCCACCGGGGCTGCCCGGGTTCAGGTGCTGGCGCTGCAGCAGCGTCCACGGCTGGTACTCGGCCGGGCTCCAGTCGGGCAGTTCACTGGCGCCGCCGCCGAGCTGCCCCAGCAACTGCTGCCAATGACGCAGCGCGGCCGGATCGGCGTTGTCGACTTCGATCGCATCGAACAGCGGATGCGCACCGTGCTGGCGCAGCCACTGGTCCAGTTGATGGCCGAATCCACAGAAGTGCCCATAGCTGCGATCGCCCAGTGCGAGCACGCCGTACTGCAGGTGCTGCAGCGACGGCGGCGAGGCCATCACACCGCGCAGGAACTGCAGCGCGTGATCGGGCGGGTCGCCTTCTCCTGTGGTGCTGGCAATGAACAATGCACGCGGGCTCCCCGTGAGCAGTGAGGCGTCTACTTCGTGCAGCCCGCGCACACGCACCGGCACGCCGGCACCGCGCAGGGCGTCGGCACTGCGTTCGGCCAGTTCGCGGGCGAATCCGGTCTGGCTGGCCCAGACCAGCAGGATCGGCGCGGTATCGCCCGATGGGGCGTCGTCGCGCGGGCGGCCACGCCACCACAACGCAGCGCAGGCCAGTGCGTACAGCGCCGTGGCGATCAGCGCGATCTGTGTTTGCCGTATCGGCGGCGCACCCTGCCACCAGGCCTCGCCCAGGTGCAGTCGCAGCAACGCCCAACCGATCAGCGCCAGCATGAGCAGGACGAGGGCGTTGCCGAGCCACGCGCGCGACGGCCGTGCGCTCATGCATCCTGCTCGTCGAGCAGGCGCTGGAAGGCGCTGCTGAGGAATTCGCGCGGGCCGTCTGCTGTGCGTTGCAGGTAGCGCACGGCCAGCCCCTCGCGTTCGGCCAGTGCCATGCCGCGCTCGCGGCCGAGCACGGTCAGTGCTGTGGCCCAGGCATCGGCATGCATCGCGTCGTCGGCGACCACGGTCACCGCCGCTGCAACTTGGTGCACCGGCATGCCGGTACGCGGGTCGAGGCTGTGGCTGTAGGCCTGGCCATCGGCCTGGTACTGGTGCCAGCGATCACCCGAAGTGGCCACCGCAAGCCCGTCCAGCGCGAGTACGCGTGGCGGGGTCCCGGTGTGCGCATCTTCTTCCGGCGCCGATTCCACCAGCACGCGCCATGGCTGGCCGTCGGGCTTGCGGCCATAGCCGGCCAGCTCGCCGCCGACTTCGATCAGTGCCGCAGCGATGCCTTGTGCGCGCAACCAGGCGGCAACGTGATCGACGCCGAAGCCTTTGGCGATCGCAGAGAGATCCAGTTCCAGCCCGCCCGGCTGCAGCAGTGCGTCGTCCTGCCACTGCAGGCGCTGCCAACCACAGCGGTCGCGCGTGGCCTGCAGGGTGGCGGCATCGGGTTGTCGGCGTTCACGGGCATGCGCACCGAAACCCCACAGTGCAACCAACGGGCCAAGGGTGGGGTCGAAGGCGCCGTCACTGGCAGCCGCGATGGCCTGTGCGCAGGCCAGCACCTGGCGCGTCTCGCCCGGCAGCGTGCACCACTGGCCGGCCTCGGCGCGGTTGTAGCGGCTGAGGTCTGAACCGGATTCCCAGGTGCTCATCTGCGCGACCACCTCGTCCAGCCGCGCCTGGATGCCAGCATGCAGCGGGTGCAGGTCGCGCTGGCGCGACGCGACCAGCGACACACTCCAGGTGGTGCCCATGGTGGTGCCACCGAGGCGGGCGATATCGAGCGGGGTATCGGTCATGGTGGTGCGCAGGCGCGATGCCGGGGCTGGCCCGGCATCGCGATCTGCATCATTACTGCGGCAGCACTTCCAGCGTGGCGACGTAGCTCAGGCGGCGCTTGGCGGCCTGCTTTACCGAGGTTTTCTTGTCTTCGGTGGCGGTTTCCAGCCAGTACATGCCGGCTTCCGGCCAGGTCACCTTGATCTCGCCCTTGGCGTCGCTGGTCAGCTTCAGCTCGTCCTGCGCATTGCGGTAGCGGGTGGCGCCACGCACGATCTCGAACTCCAGGCCAGCGGTCGGCTTGCCATCGACCAGCACGCGGAAGGTGGCTTCCTCACCGGCGAACAGGTCGTTCGGGTGGCCGACGGCAACCAGCTCGATGCCGCGGTTGGTTGGCTTCAGTGCGGTGTCATTCGGCGCACCGTTGGTGACGAAGGTCTCAACGCGGCCGACCGACTGGCTCACTTCCAGCTTCTTTGCGTCCTTCGGCAGTTCGCCGAAGGTGGCGACGCTGCCGCGCCAGCGCTTGCGCTCGCCGTTCTGCTCGTAGGTGGCGAACAGGCCGTCATTGACCGAGGCGATGCGATAGGTGCCCGGCTGCTTCAGTTCGAGGTCGAACACGCTGCGGTACTTGCCGGTGGACGCGTTCTGCGGCTGCACGGTGCTGCCATCCGGGGCGGTGATCACCAGCGATTCCAGGCGCAGCGGCACGTGGTTGAAGTAGAACAGGTCGTTGGAGACCGCACCGTCGACGGTGATCCACGGCGCATTGCCGGCGATCACGGTCTGCGAGGGCAGCAGCCAGGCCTTGTGGGCCAGGGCGGAGAAGGGAAGGGCAGCGGCCAGGGCGGCGGCGAGGACGAGCGTGCGCTTCATGCGGAAGACTCCAGTGGATGCGGGGTGGTGCGACAAGGGCGAGGGGATTACGACTTAATCCCCTCCGTCCCTTTTTCAGGGTTTGACGGCGAGGGTGACCTGGCCCAGTTCGGTGGCGCCCTGCGCCTTGCCGTTCTGCGCGGCGGTGGCCGGCCAGGTGAAGGGGATCTTCAGCAGTTCACGGCCGCCGACTTCACGCACCGCTTCGACCACCAGGGTGTAGTTGCCCGGTGCCAGCTGCTTCAGCGCCGGCTGCTTGTCGGTGAACGACAGCGCGTGCTTGCCGGCCGGGCGGGTCGGGCCGGTCACACCGTCCACCGGCACCTGCAGGGTGCGGCCGCTCTTGCGCCACCACTGGCGCAGGTCGGGCAGCCACTTGGTGCCATGGCCTTCGCTGTTGCTGGTCTGCTGGTACCAGACCGACAGGTTGGCCGCGACCTTCTGGTCGGCGCCTTCCAGCCACACCGCCACATACGGGCGGTGATACTCGGCCACGTTGAGCTTGGGCACTTCGACGTTGATGTCGAGGGTGGCGGCGTAGGCCGGCGAGGTGGCCAGCAGGCCGCTGAGGGCGATGGTCAGGGTGACGCGCATGGAGCGGCTCCGGGAACGAGGGAAAAGTCAGTGGATCAGCAGCAGGGCGATCAGCAGCGGAATCATCAGGCCGAGGCCGACCAGCGGCCAGGTCATGCGCCGCTGCCGCGCATGCAGGTGCAGCAGGAACAGGCCGGTGATGCAGAACACCAGGCAGGCCACGGCGAACAGGTCCAGGAACCAGCCCCATGCCGGGCCCGCGTTGCGGCCCTTGTGCAGGTCGTTGAGGTAGGAGACCACGCCGCGCGAGGTTGATTCGTACTCCACCGCGCCGGTTTCGCGATCGATGCTCAGCCAGGCGTCGCCACCGGGGCGCGGCAGCGACAGGTAGATCTCCTCGGCCGACCACTCGGCCGGGCGCCCGCCAATGGCGATGCCCAGCTGGGTGTCCAGCCATTGCCGGGCCGGGCGCGGGATCGGCGCGTTGCCGTCCTCGCGCGTGCCCAGCTGGCCCAGCAGCTCGGCCGGCAGTTCCAGGTGCTGGTTCTGCACCTCGGGCTTGGCCTCGATCTTCGCCGCATGGTTGAGGGTCAGGCCGGTCACCGCGAACAACAGCATGCCGATCAGGCACACCGCCGAGCTGATCCAGTGCCACTGGTGCAGCGTACGCAGCCAGAAGCCACGGCTCTGTTGCTGCTGCACGGTGGAAGAAGCAGGACGGCTCACGGCACGGTTCGGGGCGGATGGGGACTGCTCATTACATCATTGATGAGAATAGCTCGCAATTGCGTGTCGTTCTGTATCCCTGGGAGCGGTGCCGACCGAGGTCGGCACCCACCGGGCCAAGGCGATGCCGGCCAGCGGCCGGCACTACCGGTGCGCGGCGGTCAGAACTTCGCGTTGAGCGAGATCCAGTAACTGCGGCGCTGGTCCTTGGTCGCGTAGTCGTCCACGCAGTTGAACTCGCTCGGGCTGATCAGCAGGCACGACTGCGAGACGAAGTTCTTGTCGAACAGGTTGTTGACCCGTGCGTTCACCGTCAGCCACGGCGTGGCCTGCCAGCTGCCACCGAGGTGGAAGATGGTGTAGTCCTCGTAGTAACGGGTTTGGCTGACGCCATTGGCGTCGAGCAGGGTGTCGCGGTAGCGGTCGTAGCGGCCCTCGCCGATCAACGACAGGCTGATGGCCTCGTTGATCTGCCAGTTGAGGCTGGCGTTGGCCATGTGCTTTGCCGGCGTGGTGCCTGCGATCGGGCGTCCCTTGTCGGGACCGCTGGTCTGCTCGCTCTTGGTCCAGGTGTAGTTGCCACGCAGCTGCAGGGTGTCGAGCAGGTCGACGTGCGCGGCGAGCTCGGCGCCACGGGTCTCGGCCTTGTCGATGTTCACGCTCTGGGTGAAGGTGCTGTAGCCCAGCGCCGCCCAGCCCGGGCCGATGTCCACGCAGTAGCCGCTGCCGGCCGGCGCCACTTCGCAGTTCGGGAAGGTGCCGCCGCTGGCGATCTTGTCCTCGAACTTGTTGATGAAGCCGGTGACGTTGAAGCCCCAGCGCTGGCCTTCGTAGTACGCGGCCAGCTCGTAGTTGGTGCTGGTCTCCGGCTTCAGGTTGGGCGAGCCGACCAGCGGCAGCACGCCCTGGCCACCAAAACCGGTGATGCCCGGGAACAGCTGGTCCGGACGCGGGGTCTTGTAGCCGGTGCTGACGCCACCCTTGAAGGTCCACGCATCGCTGGCATTCCACACCAGGTAGCCGCGCGGGCTGACATGGCTGCCGAACACGTTGTGGTCGTCGTAGCGCAGGCCGAAGGTGGCGGTCAGGGTGTCGGTCAGTGCCCAGTTGTCCTCGGCGAACAGCGCCCACATGCGGTGCTTCTGCTTCGTGTTGCTACGGTAGCCGGCACCGTCCATGCCGAACACGCCGTCGATCATGTCGGTGTCGTTGTACTGGCCGCCGACGGTCAGCTTGTGCGCGCCGAAGTCGAGGTCGAGCATGGTGTCGAGCACGTAGCCTTCCAGTTCCATGGTGCGCAGCGGACGCGGCAGGAACGCCTGCAGGCGTGCCATTTCGCTCGGGTTGAGGGCGGCCAGTGCATTGCCACGCCCGGCCGCGCAGTTGTTGGCGGCGCCGGTGCGACGGCAGACGTCATTCCACAGCGTCTGCAGGTTGGCGCGTTCGTCCAGGGTCAGCGGCAGCGAGCGGCCCAGGTTGCTGCTCTTGCTGTGGGTCAGCGAGGTCTGCCAGGTGCCGAAGCTGTAACGGCCCTGGTGGGTCAGCGACAGCTGGTCGCGCTCGTAGCGCTGGTAGGCGGTGTAGCCCACGCGCGGCTGCACCACGCGGCGGGTGACCGTGCCGCTGCCGTTCGGGTTGGGAATGACCGCGTTGCCGACGCGCCACAGGCTGGCCAGGCTGTCCAGCGTGCCGGTCTGGCCTTCGCTGTTGTCGTACTTCTGCCGCGACACGTCGTAGTCCAGCCACAGCTCGTGGTCATCGTTGACGCGGAAATCCAGGCGCACGCCGGTGTTCCAGTTGGTGTTGGCCACCGACTTGCCACCGCCACCGAAGCCGATGCTGCGCTCCCACAGCGTGCCATCGGGCAGGGTCAGCGCCTCCCATTCCGGGTTCGATGCCTTGGCGTCGTAGTAGCTGCCGCGCACCGCCAGGCTGAGGCGATCCTTCAGCAGCGGGCCGCTGAGGTACAGGTCGGTGGTGCGTGCATCGCCGAACTGGTCGTCCTGCTGCACGGTGAAGCCCTGGGTGAGCGCGCCATGCCAGCTGTCCTGGTTGCGGCGGGTGATGATGTTGATGACGCCGCCCATCGCATCCGAGCCGTACAGCGTGGACATCGGGCCGCGTACCACTTCGATGCGCTCGATGGCATCCAGCGGCGGCAGGTAGGCGAACTGGCCACCGCCGAAGTTGTTCGGGTACAGCTGGCCGACGTTGCTCTGGCGGCGGCCATCGATCAGCACCAGGGTGTACTCGGAGGGCAGGCCGCGCATCGAGATGGTGGCGCGGCCGTTCTTGTCGGTCGCTTCCAGGCCGACGTCGATGCCTTCGACGTCGCGCAATGCATCGACCAGGTTGGTGTAGGGACGCTTGCTCAGTTCCTCGCGGCTGACCACGCTGATGCTGGCCGGTGCATCGATCACTTTCTGTTCGAAGCCGGACGCGGTGACCACCACCTTGTCCAGCGTCTGCGGTGCACCGGCGGCGTCACCGTGGGCGAAGGCGGGGGCGGAAAGGGCCACCAGCACGGCGCTGGTCAGCAGGGGGCGGGACAGGGACGAACGGACACGATGGCGCTGGGCCATGGCAGTTACCTCGAAGGATGCAGGGTGGTGCATTGCCATGCGCGAAGGGCGCGGCAGGCACGGAAGGCCCGGTCAGGGGCAGCAGGGATGGAGCAGACGGGAATGAAGCAGGCAGCGGCGCGCGCAGGTGACCGCGCACGCGGTCACCCCAGGCCGTGGATCAGGCGAGCGGCGGCGCCTGGCCGCGTTGCTGGCGGCGCCCGGGCGCATCGGCCCAGGGCGTATCCGGAGCGGCCAGTGGCCAGTCCGGGCGCACGCCGGGCATGGCCGGCGTGGCGGGAACGAGTTCGAGTTCAGTGCGCAGCCACTGGCTGGCCAGCAGCAACGGCGGAGGTGACTTCTCGGCCGCTTTTACCGGGGCAGCGGCACAGCGGCGCAGCTTGGCGGGTGCTTCTTCCTGCAGCGGGCCTTCGCCGCCGCGCTCTTCCAGCGGCACCTGCACGGTCATCGGCGCCGGCGAATGCGGCAGCAGCGGCAGCGTGCCCAGCAGCAACGCCAGCATCGCCACCCACGCCAACAGGCTGGCCAGCGCAGGACGCTGGCCGCGCATGGCGGTGCCCATCTTGCGATGGATGAGTGGGCGAGGGCGAAGCGGGCGCAGCAAGCAGGAATCCCCGGACGTCTGCCGGCAGGGGCCGGCATCAACGGGGCGAGATTGTAATGAGAGCGGTTAGCGGTTGCAAATGAGAATGATTGCCAAGATGTCGCAGGCCCGGCCGTGTCCGCCTCAGACTTCGCTCCAGCGGCGCAGCAGGTTGTGGTACACGCCGGTCAGCTGCAGCACCGCCTCGGCGTCGCCGCCGGTCTGCCGCAGGCGTTCGATCGAGCCGTCCATTTCCCACAGCAGGCGGCGCTGCACGTCGTCGCGGACCATGCTCTGCACCCAGAAGAACGAGGCCACGCGCGCGCCACGGGTGACCGGATTGACCTTGTGCAGGCTGCTGGACGGGTACACGATCAGGTCGCCGGCCGGCAGCTTCACCTCGTGCTCGCCGTAGGTATCGCTGATGACCAGCTCGCCGCCCTCGTACTCTTCGGGCGCGGACAGGAACAAGGTGCAGGAGATGTCCGAACGCAGCTGCTCGCCGTTGGCCAGGTTCATCACCGCGCCATCGACGTGGAAGCCATAGGTGCCACCGCCGCTGTAGCGGTTGAAGCGGGGTGGCAGGACCTTCAGCGGCAGAGCGGCAGCGAAGAACAACGGGCTGCGACCCAGTGCGGCGAGTATGCGCTGCCCGAGTTCTGCCTTCAGCGGCGAGGCATCGGGCAGTTGCTGGTTGTGCTTGACCTGCGCACCCTGCGCGCCGACGGTCTCGCGACCGTCGGCCCAATCGGCCGGATCCAGCCGCTGGCGCATCTGTGCCACCTCTTCCGGGGCGAGCACGTTGGGTATGTGCAGCAGCATGGTGGTTCCTCTGTGATGCGCGGGGGAGACGGGCTCCCCCGCGTCTTGCCATCAGAAGCGGATGTCCGCGCTGAGCAGGAAAGTGCGCGGTGCGCCCGGGGTGTAACGGTAGCCGCTCTTGTTGATGCTGGCCACGTACTGCTTGTCGAACAGGTTGTAGCCGTTCAAGCGCAGCGACACGTGATCGTTCACCGCCCACGAGACCATGGCGTCGTACACCGTGTAGGACTTGGTGAATGCCGGCGTGCCGACGGCGCCGTCGGTACCGCGGTGCATGCCGGCGGCATAGCGCACGCCGCCGCCCAGGGTAATGCCATGCGGCAGCACGTAGCTGGTCCAGCCGGTGAAGGTATCGTCCGGGGTATAGACCAGGTTGTTGGTGCCATCGGCGGCCACCTTGGCACCATCCTTCACATCGGTGTTCAAGTGGCTGTAGCCTGCGCTGATCGACCAGTTCTCGGACACGCGGCCCACGGCAGACAGCTCAACACCCTTCACCCGTTTGCTGCCGGTCTGGGTGGGGTTGCCGGCGTCGTCCAGCACGGTGGTATTGATTTCGTTTTCCACATCGGTCTGGAACAGCGCCAGGTTCACCGCCAGCGCATCCTCCATGAAGGCCCACTTGCTGCCCACCTCGAAGGTCTTGGCCTTCTGCGGGTCCAGCTTGGGGTTGTCGGCGCTGCTGGCCGAGCTGCTCAGCTGGAAGTTGGCACCGCCTGGCGGTTGCTGGGAAAGCGCGTAGTTGGCGTACACGCTGACCGTTTCACCCACCTTGTACAGCGCGCCCAGCTTCCAGTTCAGCAGGGTATCGGACGCGTCCAGCGTCGGGTTGCGCAGCACGGTGCCGGTGGGGTTGCTGCCACACACTGGGCCGCCGCGGCCGCCACAGACCGAGGCGCTGGCGTACTCGGTCTTGTAATGATCGGCACGCACGCCTGCGGTCAGCAGGAAGCTCTCGCCGAAGGACAGCGTGTCGAACAGGTAGATCGCCGAGGTGGTGGTCTTGCCGTGGGCATCGGCGCCGTTGTGCGCCCAGTTCAGGCCAGTGACGTTCCAGTTGGGGTCGTACAGGTTGGCAGCCGGCCAGCTGCTGCCACCGGTGGCGGCCTGGCCGTAGCTGTCCAGTTCTTCGCGGGTGAATTCCAGGCCGGCACTCAGTGCATGGCCTACCGCGCCGGTGGAGAAGTCCGCGCGAAGGTTCAACTGATCGGTGAGGATGGTGTTGCGCTGATCCTTGAAGGTCGGCAGGCTGCGCGCAATGGTGTAGGTTGCAAGGTCTGCCGGGTTGATGTAAGTGATGTTGCCGGTCGGACGCCCATTCGCACCACGCACACCGGTGCCCATGAAGGCGGTGAGCAGATAGTCCTGTTCGGTGCGGCCCCAGCGTGCGGTATTGGTCAGGCGCACGCTGTCGTTGAAGTCGTGCTCGAAGCGGAACGTGGCCATCTGCGCGGTCACATCATCGTGGTCGGCATGGGTGCCGTAGAAGTTTTCCGGGTCTACCGGACGGCCGGCCAGCGCTTCCAGCGTCGGCTGCGGGGTCCAGCCAGGCAGGCCCAGGGTCGGCACGCCGCCGTCGGGCACGTTGTCCTGCTTCACATAGAGCAGGTTGAGGTAGTAGCGGGTGGCGGTGCCCAGGCCGAAGGCCAGCGACGGCGCGATGCCCCAGCGCTTGTTCTGCACGTGGTCGCGACCGGGCTGGCCGCTGTCCTGCCACATGCCGTTGATGCGCAGCGCGCTGGTCGCACCCAGCGACTGGTTCCAGTCGGCGGTGGTACGGCGTTGCTGGTCGCTGCCCAGCGAAACGCTGGCCGAGGTAGCGTCCTGCAGGTTGGCCTGCTTGCTGACTAGGTTGATGGCACCGGTCGGTGCCGAGCGGCCGTTGTCGGTACCTGCCGGGCCCTTGGTCACCTCCACCTGTTCGATGTTGAACACATCGCGCGAGATCGAGCCCAGGTCGCGCACACCGTCCACATACAGACTGTTGGAGGTGTCAAAGCCACGCATGAACAGCGCGTCGCCGGTGGTGGTGTTGCCGTTCTCACCAGCATAGAAGGTGCCCACGCCGGGGCTGTTGCGCAGCGCTTCGGTCAGCGTGGTGGCGCCCTGCTGGTTGAACAGGTCGCTGGTGATCACCTGGATGGTCTGCGGGGTGTCCTGCAGACGCTGGGTGAACTTCGGCGAGGCCACCTTGTCGGCCTTGTAGCCGCGGGTGGCGTGCACATCGATCTTGTCCAGGGTGCGCGCGTTGTCGCCGGCCTCGGCGTGGGCCAGCGCGGGAAGGGCCGCCAGGCCGAGGCCGGCGGCAAGACTGGCGGTGGCCAACGGCAGGGTACGAAGCGGAGAAGCGTGCTTGCGGCTCTTGATCGGTTTCATGGGCGTCTGCAGAGAGGGAACAGGAAGGGGCGGCCGACGCAGGCGGCGCGGCAGCAGGGCATGGAGCGAAAGGGGGAACGTGCGGAAACGACTGCGCAGCGCGCAGCAGAGCGTCAGGCCAGCAGCAGGGGCGGTGCCTGTGAGGGGGGCTGGCGTCGGTCCGGCGCGTGCACCGCAGGAGCCGGTGTCACCGTCGCCGGAGCGTCCGCAGGGGCGCGCCGTGGGTATTGCAGGCAGAGCCGTCGCAGCACCGCTGGCTTGTCGCTGCGACTGCCATCAGGTTCGGACTCAGCGCGGTGCATCGCCTGTTCGTGCGGCAGTGCATGTGGCGGAGACGCGGGCGCGGCACCCTGGGCGTGTACCGTGGGCATGGCGGCGGTTGACGTACCACGCCCTTCGTGCAGTGCCGACCAACCCAGCACCAGCGTCAGCAGCGCGGCCACGAGCAGCGGCCACCCTTGGCGGGCGAGCTGGCACAGCGCGGCGGCGGGCGCGGGCGAAGCCATGGCGCGGAGGCGGAGTCGTTACGAAGATGTTACGTAGAATAACATCAACGATAATGATTCGCATGTGCGCGCTGAGGCGGGCTGTCAGGATGGCCCTGCAAGGCCCTGAACGGGCGCTCAGCCGCTTCCGGTAGCCCCGCCCCGTGGGTTGGCTGCCCCGGGGTGTGGCGGACTCAGTCGCGGTCGTCGCGGGTCCAGATGGCGTCGTGTTCGCGCTTCACCGGGAACTTGGGCACCGGGGTGTAGGCCGGGGCGCACAGGGCGCGGCCATCACGCACGTCGAAGCGCGCGCCGTGCAGCACGCACTCCACGCTGCCCTCGGTGGTGTTGAACTCGCCCGAGGACAGCTCGAACTCTTCATGCGTGCACTGGTCTTCCAATGCATACAGCTCGCCGTCGAGGTTGAACACCACGATCGGGGTGCCGGTCACTTCGTCGAACACGCTCTTCATTTCACCCGGCAGCAGTTCGGCGCCGGCACAGACGAAGGTCCAGGCCTCGCTCACGCGGTGGCTCCGGCCAGCGGCTTCTCCAGGATCTCGAAGCGCAGGTCGTCGCGCTTGGGGATGCCGAAGCGTTCGTCGCCATACGGGAACGGCTTCTTGATGCCGGTGCGCTGGTAGCCGCGGCGCTCGTAGAAGGCGATCAGCTCGTCGCGCACGTCGATCACGGTCATCTGCATCACCGGCACGTTCCATTCGCGCGCGGCGTGCGCTTCGGCCGCATCCATCAGCTGCTTGCCGACGCCGCCGCCCTGCTGGGCCGGGTCGACCGAGAACATGCCGAAGTAGCCCTTGCCGTCGACATCGGCGACGTGGGCGCAGGCCACCAGCCGGCCCTCGCGTTCGGCCAGCAGGATGGTCGAGCGGGGGCGGTCGAGGTCGGCCTGGATGCCTTCGGCGTCGATGCGGGCGCCGTCCAGCAGGTCGGCTTCGGTGGTCCAGCCGGCACGGCTGGCGTCACCCCGGTAGGCCGAAGTGACGAGGGCGATCAGGGCGGGGATGTCGGCCGGCGTGGCGGCACGGTAGGTCAGGGTGGTCATGCGGGCATTCTAGATGGGGCACGGCAGCAGCGGTGCACGCCCTGGGGCCGGGCGCGAACCGGAGCGGGGACAGTCCCCAGGCTGTTTGCCGATCCTGTCGTGAATGTCGTCTTGACGCGATCTTCATGTTTGATTCATAAATGGGTGTAGATCGCGCTGGCCAGGGGACAGGTCCTGCTGTCTGTGCGCGCTTTCAAGGACGGACGATCCAAGGAGGATCCCCATGCGGTTCCGCATCACGCTCCGCTCGCGCCATGCCGGCCCGATCAGGTCTTCGCTGCTGCTGATGGTGACGGCCCTGTCGCTGGCGCCGGCACTGGCCTCTGCCCAGATCGTTCCCACCTGGCGCCAGGAATACGACAAGCGGCTGAAATACGGCGATCTGGTCGAGCCGCTGAAGGGAGACATCTTCGGCGAGAAGGTCAACCTCTATGACGGCTCTGTCAGTTTCAGTGCCACCGATATCTCCATTCCCGGCAACGGTGGCCTGGCGGTGTCGCTGGGCCGCAGCTATGGAGATATCGGCGGCAGCGCAAACGACAACGAGTACGGAAACTGGACGCTGGACATTCCGTCGCTTTCGGGCACCTACGGAGATCAGCCGGAAACGGCGGTGGGAGGTCATTGGACACCGAGCGCGCGTTGCTCGACCGTCTCCGCACCTCCGGCACTGGATGTATGGAACTACAAGCATACCCAGACGACCGTGTTCGCACCCCATACCTATTGGGAAGGAGTGCGGTTGTCACTGCCTGGCGGCGGCGGTGAAACGGTTCTTGCCGGCAGCGGAGATGCGCGCCAGCCCATCCCACAACTCGGCATGCCCGCCCCGTGGAATACCAAGGGCGGATGGTTCTTCTCCTGCCTCAGTTCCCTCAAGAGCGGCCAGCCGGGCGAAGGCTTCCTGGGGCATGCGCCGGACGGAACCAAGTACTACTTCGACTGGATGGTGGCGCGCCACAACGACCCGGCTGTCATGCAGCCCTACGACACCATCACCCATTCGACGCTGCAGCGGAAGAAGGTCTTCCTCTATCCGTCGCAGGTCGTCGACCGATTCGGCAACTGGGTCCGCTATGAGTGGAGCGGCGGGCGCCTGGATCGCATCATCGCCAGCGACGGGCGCAGCATCAGCCTGACCTATGACTCGCAGGGGCGCATCGCAACGGCCCTGGCGGCGGGCCGTACCTGGACTTACGGCTATACGCCGGCGGGAACGCTGCAATCGGTCACGCTGCCCGATGGCACTGCCTGGAGCTATGACCTGCCTCCGGTCAATGTGACGAAGAAGTACCAGGAGTACACCGGGCAGGACGTCTGGGCCTACATGGAAGTCCCGGCGTTGTGCGCGAAGACGAACAAGATCGTGCAGACCGAAGTGGCGGCGTCCATCACCCATCCCTCTGGGGCCGTCGGAACCTTCGTGTTCCGACCCTTCCGGCATGGGCGCAAGAACGTGCCATTCAATTGCCAGACGTCCGGCGACGACCAGCTGCTGGCCGATGGGTGGAACCTCACGCCCATCTACCGCGACGCGATGTCGCTGGTGGCAAAGCGGATAAGCGGTCCGGGGATGCCCACGGCGCAATGGAGCTATCAGTACACCAACCTGGGGTGGGCGTACGACAGGCGGGTTGACCAGGCCGGCTGGCCAGCGATCCCGGTCGGGCAGGCGGAACCGAAGATAACGATTGAAACCCTGCCCGATGGGGTCATCCGGACATACGAATTCGGCAAGGAAGTCGGCTACAACGACGGTCTGCTGCTGTCGACCAGTACCAGCGCTGGCGGCACTGTGGTCCGTACGGAGCGCAACAACTATTACCCGGACGCGCAGCTTGCCAATGCACCGTTTCCGCGTGCGGCGGGGCGGAATCTCAAGTACGGGGCGACCGAACTTGGTGAACATCTGAATCGGCCGGTGCAGAGTACGGTCGTGAACCAGGATGGCGTGCAGTTCATCCGCACCGTACAGGCCTTTGATGCCTTCGTCCGCGAGGTCACGGTGGACGAAGGAAATTCTGCCGGCCAGAGCCGAACCCGGACGACCGGCTATTACGACAATGCCGCCTTGTGGGTGAATGGCCAGGTGGCACGCAGCCTGCTCAACGGCATCGAGGAGTCGCGCACCGAGTTCGACCCGGCCAATGCGCTGCCGCTGCGCGCCTATGCATTCGGCCGCCTGGCGCAGCAGGTGACCTATGCCGCTGACGGTACGGTGGCATCGGTGGCCGACGGCCGTGGCAATACCAGTCACCTGTCTGGATGGAAGCGCGGCATCCCGCAGCAGCTGCGCATGCCAGCCACACCCGAGGCGCCCAATGGCGCAGTGCGTACCGTTGCCGTCGATGACAATGGTTGGATCGCTTCACTGACCGATGAAGTCGGAGCAACCACCAGCTTCAGCTACGACAGCATGGGGCGGCTGCGCAGCCAGCAGTTCCCGGGTGGCGATGAAGTGAACTGGAACGGTGTGACCATGGACCTGCAGCGGCTGGGCGGTGCCCAGCTGGGTGTGCCGGCCGGTGCGTGGAAGCACTCCCGTACCCAGGGCGGACGCCGTACCGACACCTATCTGGACGCCATGTTCCGTCCGGTACTGGTTACCGAGAATGCCAATAACGCGCTCGACAGCGCGGTGGTGACCCGCTACGACAGCAGTGGCAAGACGGTGTTTGCGTCGTACCCCACGCGACAGCTCACCGACATCAATGCAGCAATGACGGGCACCACGACGCAGTACGACGCGTTGGGCCGGCCGGTGGTGGTCAGCCAATCGTCGGAACTGGGCGATCTGGTAACGCGCACCGAGTATGTGGGCAACGTGTCGGTGAAGGTGACCAACCCGCGCGGGCAGGCCACCACCACGCGGCATCTCGCCTACGATCAGCCCAGCTACGAGATGCCACTGACATTGCAGCATCCAGAAGGCGTGGTGACCGAGATCCAGCGTGACACGCTGGGCAAGCCGTTGGCGATCACCCGGCGCACGGCCGATGGCAGCCAGGCGTTGACCCGCCGCTACGTCTATGACGGTTACCAGCAGCTGTGCAAGACCATCGAACCGGAAACCGGCGCGACGGTGCAGGACTATGATGCGGCCGGCAACGTGCTGTGGTCCGCAGCCGGGACCGGCCTGAACAGCGCCGCCGACTGCAATCGCAGTGAGGCCTTTGCCAGCGGCCGTGTAGTAGCGCGCAGCTACGATGCTGCCAATCGACTGTCGACCCTGACGTTCCCGGATGGGCGCGGAAATCAGCGCTGGTCCTACACGCCGGATGCCTTGCCCGCGGAAATCAGTACGCAGAACGACCCGGCCCGGCCGATGGTCGTCAACCGCTATCAATACAATCGCCGGCGCCTGCTCAGCAGCGAGACGCTGCAGCATCCGGATCTGGGCAACCTGAGTCTGGCGTACGGCTACGATGCCAACGGCACGCTGGCCAGCAACACTTACCCGGGCGGGCGCGTCGTCAGCTATGCCCCGGATGCGCTGGGGCGGGCTACAGCTGTCGGCGGCTACGCAAACAGCGCCAGCTATTTTGCCAATGGTGCGCTGGCGCGATTCGTTTACGGCAACGGCATCGCGCATACCCTGACCCAGAATGCCCGTGGCCTGCCGGAGCGCAGCCGCGACGCGACCGCTGCGGCCGCGGTGCTCGATGACAGCTACGATTACGATGCCGGTGGCAATGTGATGGCCATCTCCGACGGCCTGCCGGGCGCACCCGGCAACCGTGACATGACCTATGACGGCCTGGACCGGTTGCGTACGGTGACCGCGCCGGGCTTTGGCAATGCACTGTACGAGTACGACGCACTCGACAACCTGCGCCGTGCCAGGGTCGGCAGTCGCGACCGTACGCACTACTTCGATCCGAGCAATCGCCTGGTCAACGTGATCGAAACCGGGACGGGGGCGACCGTGACGGGCCTGGGTTACGACGTGCAGGGCAACCTGTCGGTCCGCAACGGTCAGGCATTCTCGTTCGACTATGGCAATCGCCTGCGGGATGCGGGCGCGGCGGAGAGCTACGAGTACGACGCCCATGGTCGCCGGGTGAAGGCCAGCGCCAGTGGGAAGGGGGCGATCTACTCGTTCTACGACAACGGCGGCGTGCTGCGTTTCCAGCGCAATGAGCGCACCGGAAAGCAGACCGACTACCTGTACCTGTCCGGCAGCCTGGTGGCCCAGGTGCACGGCGCAGCAGCCCCCGCGGCGCCTGCGCTGAGCGCGCCCGGCTACATCACCGAAGGCAGCGTGAACCTGACCTGGAGCCCGGCCGGCGGGGCAAACCGCTATGAACTGCAGCGTGCGCTGGCCGGTGCCTGGAGCACCGTCTTCGACGGCGCGGCGCAATCGTTCACCAGCACCGGCCTGGCGACAGGTGCCTACCAGTTCCGCGTGCGCGGTTGCCGCGCGGTGTGCGGTGAGTGGAGCAACGTCGCTTCGGTTGCGGTAGCGCTGGCGCCGTCCACGGTGCCGGCCCTGAACGTGCCGGCGACGGCCTTCAATGGAAGTTACGGCGTGAGCTGGTCCGTGGCGTCCGGTGCCGAGCGTTATGAGCTGGAGGAGAGCGCCAATGGTGGCGCCTGGACCCAGGTGCACAATGCCGCGGGTCAATCCAGGGACTTCAGCGGCAAGGGCGCGGGCAGCTACGGCTATCGTGTCCGCGCCTGCAATCCGGTGGGATGCACCGCCTACAGCGCCAGTGCGACGGTGACCGTGGTGTATCCGCCCGCGGGCGCGCCGGGAATTTCGGCACCGGCACGTTCCGCACCGGGCAGCATCGGCGTTGGTTGGAACGGCGTGGCCGGCGCCACACGCTACACGCTGCAGGAAAGCAGCAATGGTGGCGGATGGGTGACGCTGTTCGACGGTGATGCCGGCTCCTACGCCACTGCGGCACGCGGTGTCGGCAACTACGGCTACCGCGTTGCCGCCTGCAATGGCGCCGGCTGCGGTCCGTGGTCGGGCACGGCATCGGTGGCGGTGATCGGGCCGCCGGCCATCGAGCCGGTGATCAGTGCGCCGGGCCTGGTCAACGTGCCGCAGTACAGCCTGAGCTGGTCGGTGCCCGCCAACAGCGAGAGCTTCGTGCTGGAAGAGAGTGCCAACGGTGGTGGCTGGACGGTGGTGCACAACGGCGCTGCGAACAGCTTTGGCGCCAGCCGTGGCAAGGGAAGCTATGCGTATCGGGTGAGGGCCTGCAATTTCGTCGGGTGCAGCCCGTATTCGGGAGTCGTGACGGTGGCGGTGGTGCTGCCGCCGGGGGCGACGAGCCTTTACCTGGCGGAGTGGCTGACGACACGCAGGCCGCCCTATCAGGTGCAGTGCTCCGCAGGATGGAGTCCGGTGGCAGACGCAACGGAGTATCAGCTTGAGAGCGGCGGTGGTGGCCAGCGTCTGTACACGGGCCCCTCAACCTACGTGAATGACAGCGGCGGGACGTACTGCGCGCATGAGTATCGCGTGCGTGCCTGCAATGCAGGTGGGTGTTCCCCGTGGTCGGCCGAACGGCCGGTCACCCGCGGTGTACTGAGCTGGGACTAAGCCATGAACGGACTCTCTTTGCTGTTGAATCGAGCGGTACTCGCGCTGGTGGTGCTGGCGGCTTGTGTGGCGCCGGCGGCCGCCCAGGAGGTTGTCGAGTACATCCACACCGATGCACTGGGATCACCGGTGGCGATCACCGATGCCAATGGCCAGGTGATCGAGCGCACGGTGTACGAGCCGTATGGAGCGGTGGTCAACCGGTCGTTGGCGGATGGGCCGGGGTATACCGGGCATGTGACGGACTCGGAGACGGGTCTGAGTTATATGCAGCAGCGGTACTATGATCCGGAGGGTGGATCATTTCTGTCAGTCGATCCTGTCAGTTCGCTTGACGGCGGTGGTGCTCGCTATGGGTATGCAAGAAGCAATCCTTATAGATTTGTCGATCCAGATGGTCGCTGTGCCGCCAAGCTGGGAACGAAGATATGCATGAACGACACTCGCCTCAAAGCAGAGTTGACAAGTCTGGAGAAGGTATCAAAGGCATTGCCACATTCAAGTCCGGAAGGTGCGGCAAGATATTTTTCGGACAAAGCCATACCGCTTCAGGAGGCTTCTGGCAGGGAGGTCTTCGCGAACATGGAGGAGAGGAATCCGCGAGATTTCAGGGTCATGGACTGGGGTGCTGGCTCTTCAAGTGGCTCCGCGTCCATAGTTCCTTACAGCGGTGCCTACAAGTTGAGGGCAATGCTGCACACTCATCCGGAGAACAATCTACACAGCGGAAATGGTGCATATGCCGCTTCAGGAAAATTCAATTATGTTGGGATGACGGATGACCACGACATCGCGAGATCCTTTGGAAAAAGAGTGGATAGCTATGTTGCCAGGCCGGATGGGCGGATTGTTTGGTTTAATCAAAAGGCCTGGCGAGCCGCAGGTGAAGCCTCAGGAGCGGAGCGTGTCTATGCAGGACATTTTGAGAAGATACTTTAGGTCGGCTGCCTTTCTAGTGCTGGTGGGTTGGTCTTTGTCAAGTGGAGGGGCTTCGGCTTCAGGGGATTCAATTGTAAAGAATCACTGCAACGAGATCGTTTCCAGAGAGCTCAAGAAGCTATGCGGCGTACCTATTGCCAGGATCATTGTTGACCCCGAGAAGTTGGATTCGGTGGAGGTAGAGACCAGCGGGTTTATGCTTTATGAGAACGATAGAGGTGTTGTTTTCTATCCTGGGCCCGATCTTCCAAATCGCACCGATATGTATAGTTGCATCATCGTGTGGACTGAGAAGGAAACCATAGACTGGGGGCTAGTTAAAAGGAGGCATGGCGTCTATTTTGCGACCGTTTCTGGAAAAGTTATGCTGGACGCGTCTCGCAAGAGTTGCTCGGCCGTCATTGCTAACGCCAAGGTTTACGATGTTGCTGCGGTTAACCTTTCCAAGTGATGCGTCCGTAGCTGAATCTCCTGAGTGGATGGATGCTGCATTTAGAATTGCCGGCGGAGCATGGCAATGAGTGAGGCGAGAATTTTTGCTTTGTCTTTGCTGCTTGTTGGCTGCGGTAACGGGGAGCCTCCGGGTGAGCGGTTCTCCCGAAATGAGAAGCATGAAGACGCGCGAAGCTTGGTCCTTTCCGAAGAAGATTTGAAACGTCAGATGTCGATGGCTGAAAAAGGGGGAGTAGAGGCCCGCCTAAAGCTCGAATGGCACTATTCGACACGTGGCGATATGGAGCGGTATCGCTACTGGCTTGAGGAGGGCGCCGCGAGAATGGATGTCAGTGCAATGCAGCGATTGGCACTGTTTCTGTCTATGGAACAGGGAGGGGGAGATTGCAAACGTGCGATGCAGATCCTTGAGCAGGGCTTGCGTCTTGATCCCCCGGAGTCCACGCGCGCATTGATGGAGATGGATCTTCAGAGATTGCGCCATGAGCGGATCGGAATTCCGCCCTGCGGGGTGGGTTTTCCTGATTGAAAGCAGCAGTGGTGGCGGATGGGTAACGCGGTTCGACTGCAATGTCGGCCCCTACGCTACTGCGGCGCGCAGTGGCGGCAACTGCGGATGCCGCGTTGCCATCCGCCAACAGCGAGAGCTTCGTGCTGGAGGAAAATGAAACTGAATTATCAGCTTTGTGTGGCTTTCTTCTTGACGATTTCCGCGGTCGGTTGCGGTCTTCAGGAAGGAGGGCAGACAGCGCCCGCAAAGGGCTGTGGGATCGGCCAGAATCCAGTTTGTCGAGTCAGCTTCCGGGCGCTGGCTGCCACTCCTCGGCTATTCGATGGGAAATCGATACGCATGGAGGGCTATCTCGGAGTTAGTCGGGGGCACTTTGTATTGAGCTCCAGCAAGGAGCTGTTCGAGGCTGGAGTGACTGATGAGACCGAAGTTCGTATCAGGGGGCCAATAGATCTCCAGAGTGACGTGTTTGATCGCTATGCCTACTCGTGGGTATCAGTGACTGGGGCGTTCAGGCTTAGGAAGACGGACGGGTCGACGGATGATCTTCTTCTCGGCGAAATGCATCCCCCACTTGATGTTCAATCTTTGAGGGTCCCTGGTCCGATTCCAAAAGCTACTTTCGGAGAAGTGTATGTTGATCTCGAAGATCTGAAGTGAGTTCCAGGTATCAAGCTCGCCTCCGATGAAGCAGTTTGTGAAGACAGTATTGATTCTGCTGGTGTCCGAGGCGGGTGCCGATAGGTCATTACATGCCTCTGCAGGTGACTTTTGCGGTCGTCGTGCAGCGGCGCAGCATGGGCAACCATAGGGTTATAAACTGGCTCTTCTTGTTTTCAATCGTTGGGATTCTGATCTTCTATCCGGCACACTTCTATTTCTGCACTGAATTCAAGATGCGTTTGCGGCGCGATCACCCTGAGTTGTCCGGAAGAAGTCTGGCATCATTCGACACGACATACAGGCAACTGCGTGCGGTAAGGGAAGGGCGCTTGGATGGAGTGCTCTTGAGCAAGGATGTCTGCGATTCGCACCGGCTTGCGAGTCGGTTCCTGCATCTGGGCATGATTTCTTTCATGATCCTGCTCGCCGTGGGGCTTTGCGATTCGGTATGGGGCGGTAATTGAGGTTGAATGAAGTTCAAATTTTCCTTCTGGGAGGGACTAGGTGACGGGAATTATTGAGAGCTATCCTGTCTGCTCTTCCGTCATTCTGGGAGGCATGTGGATGAATGGATTTGCGGCGCACCGGATGCTGCTGAAGATGGAGCGGAAGCGGCCGGAAGTGCTTGAGGCGGTCGGCATCATCAGGGTTGACTGGTGGTTTCGGTGCCTGCGCGGGATTGGAGTGCTTGCGCTTTCCGGCAAAGGTCTGATGATCACGCGGGGTGAGCGGTGGGTGCTGAGGGGTGTTGTCGCGACCTACGTGTTCTTGGTGGCCTGCGGCATCTCGATGCTTGTTGGGTGATGGGAAATATCGCCAGGGGTGTCGATGATGTCGGGTGCGCGCATGCGAGGAACCCTGTGCTCGATGCGTGGGTCCGTGGCTGTTAGCAGGGCTTTCGCAGGCTGAGTGTTCGCATAGCTCCACCAACAGAAAGACGCCGCAATTCCCTGTGGCGTTTGCATTTATCCCGTGATGTGGCCGCCTGGTACCCACTGGAAACATTGCGGGACAGAAGTTCTCGCAACGGGCTCAACTGGGAGCGTACCGGAGGCCGGGACGATTTATGGCGCAGCAATCGTCGTCAATGCCAGCACGCTCAAGCTGGCGGCCGCCTCGCGTCCGATCGCTCGCGGAATGGCAGATGGGTGGAGCGACTTCACCTTCATGGTGTCAATAATGGGAGAACTCCGATTCTGCACAATAATCTTGAATCTGCAGGCCGCGGTGAGGCTGCTGATCTTGTATTGTTTGATCCTCGGTGGATAAGGAAACAGGTGCCCCGGTGAGTGCTGCTGATGAAGTGAAGTCCGCTGCTGCCTGCCTGCGGATGTTGCTGGAATCCGAACCTGCTTCTGCGGAACAAGTCTCTGCTTGGTATACGAGGGCCGAGGCGCTTAAGCGAACCCTTCAGTCAAGCGTTTGTGGAATAGATGTCCCGCATTTGATATGGCATTATCTTGATGATGCTGATATCCGTTTCCGGGATGGATCCTATGCGCAAGATCAGATATTGGCAGTCGAAAAGATTGTGGAGGAGTGGGGTGGGGGCGTGAGTTGAGATAATTAGTTGATGTCTTCATTTTTTTGTAGCTTCAAGGCGTGGGCGCTCCAGTGGGATGAACGGTGAGGCTGAGGGGCGTCGTGATGATGTACTTGTTCTTGATTGCCTGCGGGGTACCCAGGCTTTCTGGCGTGTAGAAGGCGGTGCCTCAAGGCCATTGATGATGGATGGATCGGCATTGCCGGGAAATTGCCAGTTCCTGGCATCACTTCAGCGTTTCTCAGTCACGCCTCTGCTTGCCTGCGTCCAAGGCGCAACAAAAAACGCCGCAGTTTCCTGCGGCGTTTGCATCTATCCCGAGCTTCGCCAGGAATCTCAGCCCAGCAACTTCCGCACCTTGGTCAGCGCAGTCATGAACCGCTCGATCTCGGCGTGCGTGTTGTAGAACGCCAGCGAGGCCCGGCAGGTAGCGGCAACGCCGAAGTACTGCAGCAGCGGGTGCGCGCAGTGTTGGCCGGAGCGCACGGCCACGCCTTCCAGATCCAGCAGGGTGGCCAGATCGTGGGCATGCGCGCCGTCGATCAGGAACGAAACCACGGCGGCCTTCTCCGGCGCTTCGCCGATGATGCGCAGGCCGTCGACGCGGCGCAGCTCTTCGGTGAAGTGCGCCAGCAGTTCGGCTTCGCGTGCTTCCACGTTCTCCTGGCCCAGCTGCTGCAGGTAGTCGGCGGCCACGCCCAGGCCGATGAAGCCGGCGATGTTCGGAGTGCCGGCTTCGAACTTGTGCGGGGCATCGTTGAACACGGTGCCGTCGAAGCTGACTTCCTTGATCATTTCGCCGCCACCGAGGAACGGCGGCATCGCGTCCAGGTGCTCGCGGCGCGCCCACAGTGCGCCGGTGCCGGTCGGGCCACACATCTTGTGGCCGGTGATGGCGTAGAAGTCACAACCGATCGCGGCCACGTCCACCTTGCGGTGCGGCACGGCCTGCGAGCCATCGACCACGGTGATGATGCCGCGCTTGCGCGCTTCGCGGCAGATCTCGCGCACCGGATTGACCGTGCCCAGCACGTTGGAGACGTGGGTGACCGCCAGCAGCTTGACCTCGGGGGTCATCGCTGCGCGCAGCGCATCCAGGTCCAGTGCGCCGTCGGGGGTGATCTCGGCCACGCGGATGGTCGCGCCGGTACGCTGGGCGACCAGCTGCCACGGCACGATGTTGGCGTGGTGCTCCATGCGCGACACCAGGATCACGTCACCGGCCTTCAGCCGCGGCAGCGCCCACGAGTAGGCCACCAGGTTGATGGCGAAGGTGGTGCCGCTGCACAGCACCAGATCGCTGGGGCGCACGTTGAGGAAGCGCGCCAGCTTGTTGCGCGCACCTTCGTAGGCGTCGGTGGCTTCGCTGCCCAGTGCATGCACCGCGCGGCTGACGTTGGCGTTGTAGCGGCGGTAGAACTCGTCCACCGCGCCGATCACCTGCACCGGCTTCTGTCCGGTGTTGGCGTTGTCGAAATAGACCAGCGGCTTGCCATGCACTTCGCGCATCAACAGCGGGAAGTCGAGGCGGACGCGGTCCCAGTCGGGGGCGCCGGTGCGTTCTTCGATCGGGCGCGGCGTGGACAGGTTCATGCCACACCCGCCTCGACCAGCGCCTTGTCCAGGCGGCGTGCCAGCTGCTCGCGCAGTGCTTCCGGCAGGATCTTCAGCGGTTCATGGCAGAACGCGGCGCTCAGCAGCGCCTGCGCCTGGGCCTGCGGCAGCCCGCGCGAGCGCAGGTAGAACAGCGCGTTGGCATCGAGCTGGCCGACGGTCGCGCCATGCGCGGCCTTCACTTCATCGGCGTCGATCACCAGCGTCGGCTGGGTGTCGATCTCGGCGTCGGCCGACAGCAGCAGGTTCTTGTTGGACAGGTTCGCGTCGGTGCCGTCGGCGCCTTCGCGGATCTGGATGCCACCGTGGAACACCACGCGGCTGCGGTTGGCGGCAACGCCGCGCCACAGCAGTTCGCAGGCAGTATCGCGCGCGATGTGGTCGATGCCCAGGCGGGTCTCGACGTGGCGGCGGCCGTTGCCGAGCAGCACGCCGTTGGCGGTCAGCTGGGCGTTGTCGCCTTCCAGGCGCACGTTCAGTTCATGGCGGCTGAGCGCGGCACCCAGTTCCAGATCGACGCGGTGGTACTGCGCATCGCGGGCCAGCACCGCGTCGGTGCGCAGGAAGCTGGTCTGGCGCGCGCTGCCGGCCTGCACGCGGGCGTGCTTGAGCACGGCATCGCGGGCGACGTGGGCGTGCAGCACGGTGTTGTCGAGGTGGGCCGAATCACCCACGCTGAAGCGATGCTCGACCACGCCCAGGCTGGCGCCGGTGCGCAGTTCGATCAGGTGGCGGTGGTGCCAGGCCAGGTCGGTATCGCCGGCCACGCTGGCGAACACCAGCTGCAGCGGCACGTCCACCTGCACGCCTTCGTCCACACGCAGCACCACGCCTTCATCGGCCAGGGCGGCGTTGAGGCGGGCGAAGATCTCTTCGCTGCGCTCGTAGCGGCGGCCGAGGAAACGCACCGCATCCTCGCCGTCGGCCAGCGCGGCCGACAGCGGCTGCAGCTGCACGCCGGCCGGCAGCGCCTGCACGTCGCTCAGCGCGGCATCGAGGCGACCGTTGACGAACACCAGGCGCGGCGCCGGGATGTCCTCCAACAGCGAGGCGTCCAGCGCCGGGCCCTGCAGCGGCGCCGCAGCGAACGCACGGCGTTCCAGCTGGCGCAGCGAGGTGTACTTCCAGGCTTCGTTGCGGGCGGCCGGCAGGCCGTCGCGCAGGGCCGCGTCCAGCACTTCGCGGCGCGCATCGCTGCCGCAGAAGGCCTGGGCCATCGAGTCGAGCAGCGCGCTCATCAGACCGCCGCCTCGCGCACCACGCGATCCTTGAGGAAATCGTAGCCGTGCGCTTCCAGTTCCAGGGCCAGTTCCGGGCCACCGCTCTTGACGATGCGGCCATCGGCCAGCACGTGCACCACGTCCGGCTTGATGTAGTCCAGCAGGCGCTGGTAGTGGGTGATGACCAGGAACGAGCGGTCGGCGGCGCGCAGCGCGTTGACGCCGTCGGCCACGCTCTTCAGCGCGTCGATGTCCAGGCCCGAATCGGTTTCGTCGAGGATCGCCAGCTTCGGCTCCAGCACGGCCAGCTGGAAGATCTCGTTGCGCTTCTTCTCGCCACCGGAGAAGCCTTCGTTGACGCCACGGTGCAGCAGTTCGTCCTTCAGGTGCAGCACGGCCAGCTTCTGCCGCACCAGCTTGAGGAACTGCATCGAATCGAGTTCCTCTTCGCCGCGCGCCTTGCGCTGGGCGTTCAGCGCGGCGCGCAGGAAGTAGGTGTTGTTCACGCCCGGGATTTCCACCGGGTACTGGAACGCCAGGAACAGGCCGGCAGCGGCGCGCGCTTCCGGATCCTGATCCAGCAGGTCGGTGCCTTCAAACTGCACGCTGCCTTCGGTCACTTCGTAGCCGTCGCGGCCGGCCAGGACATTGCCCAGGGTGGACTTGCCGGCGCCATTGGGGCCCATGATGGCGTGCACCTGGCCGGGCTTCACTTCCAGCGAGAGGCCCTTGAGGATTTCCTTGTCGCCGATGCGGGCGTGGAGGTTTTCGATCTTCAGCATGGTGGGGTTTCCGTGGGGCGGGCCGCAGCCCGCCGGTAAAGAGAATGCGTTTGCGAGGAGCGGGGCGGGCGGTCAGCCCACCGAGCCTTCCAGCGAGACTTCCAGCAGCTTCTTGGCTTCCACTGCGAATTCCATCGGCAGCTCGCGGAACACCTGCTTGCAGAAGCCGTCGACGATCATCGACACCGCGTCTTCCTGGCTGATGCCACGGGCGCGGCAGTAGAACAGCTGGTCGTCGGAGATCTTGGAGGTGGTGGCCTCGTGCTCGACGGTGGCGCCCGGGTTCTTCACCTCGATGTAGGGGAAGGTATGGGCGCCGCACTGCTTGCCGATCAGCAGCGAATCGCACTGGGTGTAGTTGCGCGCGCCATCGGCGTTGCGGTCGACCTTGACCAGGCCGCGGTAGGTGTTCTGGCCGCGGCCGGCGCTGATGCCCTTGCTGACGATCTTGCTCTTGGTGCGCTTGCCGACGTGGATCATCTTGGTGCCGGTGTCGGCCTGCTGGCGGTGGTGGGTCAGGGCCACCGAGTGGAACTCGCCCACCGAGTCGTCGCCCAGCAGCACGCAGGACGGGTACTTCCAGGTGATCGCCGAGCCGGTCTCGACCTGGGTCCAGGTGACCTTGCTGCGCGCGCCACGGCATTCGGCACGCTTGGTGACGAAGTTGTAGATGCCGCCGACGCCGTTCTCGTCGCCCGGGTACCAGTTCTGCACGGTGGAGTACTTGATCTCCGCGTCTTCCAGCGCCACCAGCTCGACCACGGCGGCGTGCAGCTGGTTCTCATCGCGCATCGGCGCGGTGCAGCCTTCCAGGTAGGACACGTAGGCCTTGTCTTCGCACACGATCAAGGTGCGCTCGAACTGGCCGGTGTGGCCGGCGTTGATGCGGAAGTAGGTGCTCAGTTCCATCGGGCAGCGCACGCCCTTGGGAATGAACACGAAGCTGCCATCGGAGAACACCGCCGAGTTGAGCGCGGCGAAGTAGTTGTCGCCCACCGGCACCACGGTGCCCAGGTACTGGCGCACCAGTTCCGGGTGCTCCTTGATGGCCTCGGACATCGAGCAGAAGATGATGCCCTTCTCGGCCAGTTCCTTGCGGAAGGTGGTCCCGACGGACACCGAGTCGAACACCGCGTCCACCGCCACGCCGGCCAGCTTGGCGCGCTCGTGCAGCGGCACGCCCAGCTTGTCGTAGGTGTCGAGCAGTTCCTTGGGCACGTCATCCAGCGAGGCGTACTTCGGGCCCTTCGGCGCGGAGTAGTAGCTGAGCGCCTGCAGGTCGATCGGCGCGATCTCCAGCTTGGCCCAGTCCGGCATCGGCATGGTCAGGAAGTGGCGGTAGGCGTCCAGGCGCCACTGCGTCATCCACTCCGGCTCTTCCTTCTTGGCCGACAGGGCACGGATGGTGTCCTCGTCCAGGCCCGGCGGCAGGGAGTCCGACTCGATCTCGGTGATGAATCCGGCCGAATACTTGCGGCCGAGCTGCTCGTGGATCTCGCGGTTGGGGGTGTCGTCGTGGGCGACGTTTTCGATGGTTTCGGTGGCCATGGGGGGCTGCCTACGGATCAGGAGACGACGTCGACAGCGATGGTGCGGCGCTGTTCGTCATCGGCAAGGGGGAGGGGGGGCAGGATCTGCGCAAGGGTGACGTCGCGCAGGGCCTCGGAGACCACGTCGTTGATCAGCCGCCAGCTGCTGCGTGCACCGCATTTGGGCGCCATGCCGCACTGGTGGTGGTCGTGGCTGCATTCGGTCAGGGCCAGCGGCCCTTCCATTGCCTCCACCACTTCGAACAGCGAGATCTCGAGGGCCGGGCGGGTCAGGCGGTAGCCACCGCGGACACCGCGCAGGCCCTCGACCAGGCCGGCCTGGGCCAGCGGCTTGAGCACCTTGCTGACGGTGGGCGGCTCCAGACCGGTGAATTCGGCCAGCTCGGTGGCACTGAGCACCTCGCCCGGACGGGCGGCAAGCACGGTCAGCACGACGGTGGCGTAATCGGTGAGTTTGGTGACGCGCAACATGGGGATGCGAGTGGTTCTTAAAGCGGACTGAAATTGTACGCTTTTATTCGCCGCCATCCAAGCCGGGCATTCAGCCGGCGCTGGGGCCAGGCCGGGAGGGAGACACCGGGGCCGTTGCCAGGGCGCAATGCTGCGCCAATGGGGTGATTTTCGCAATCACCCGGAATGGGCGAGAATCCCCGTTCCATTCGCTGCAAACAGCCCGTGCCGATGCCGAAGAAGATCCAAGCCCGCAAGTCCGCCATCCATGGCAACGGCGTGTTCGCCGTGGCCCCGATCAAGCAGGGCGAGCGCGTGATCCAGTACAAGGGCCTGCTGCGCAGCCACGGCGACGTTGATGCCGATGACAGCGGCGACGTCGAAAGCGGCCATACCTTCCTGTTCACCCTCAACGATGACTGGGTGATCGATGCCAACTACAAGGGCAACGACGCACGCTGGATCAACCACAGCTGCGACCCGAACTGCGAGGCGGTGATCGAGGAGGACGAGGACGGCGACAGCCGTGGCGACAAGGTATTCATCGAGGCCCTGCGCGATATCAAGGCCGGCGAAGAGCTGACCTACAACTACGGGATCACCCTGGCCGAGCGCCACACCGCGAAGCTGAAGAAGATCTGGGAGTGCCGCTGCGGTTCGCCCAAGTGCACCGGCACCATGCTGCAGCCCAAGCGCTGACCGGGTCTGTAGAGTCGAGCCATGCTCGACTGCTTCTGCCGTTGCCCGCGGCCCGGTGGAGTCGAGCGTGGCTCGACTCTACAGGGGGCCTCTCCACCTGCCGTGCACGGTCGGGTCACCGCCGTTCAATGGCTCCTCACGCACGCTGTCCGCTCCTTTCGATGGAGCATCCGACATGGCTCAGCGTCTCAGCGGCAAGCAGATTGCCATCCTTGCCACGCACGGCTTCGAACAGTCCGAACTGACCGAACCCAAGCGCCTCCTGGAGGCGGAAGGCGCACGCGTCAGCGTGGTATCGCCTGCGAAGGAGGCGACCATCAAGGGCTGGAAAGACAAGGACTGGGGTGGCGTGGTGGCGGTAGACCTGCCGCTGGACGAGGCCGATGCCGGCCGCTTTGATGCCGTGGTGCTGCCCGGTGGCGTCATCAATCCGGACACGCTGCGCACCGACGAGGCGGCGCTGGGTTTCATCCGCAGCGTCGCCGAGGCCGGCAAGCCCGTTGCCGCCATCTGCCATGGTCCGTGGCTGTTGATCAACAGCGGCCTGGCCGATGGACGCGAGCTGACGTCGTGGCCATCCCTGCAGCAGGACCTCGCCAATGCCGGCGCCAAGTGGCGCAACGCCGAGGTCGTGGTGGATGGCAATGTGATCACCAGCCGCAAGCCGGATGACATTCCGGCTTTCAGCGAGGCGGTAGTGAAAGCGCTGGTGGCGTGATGATTGACGAGGGTGCCGGCCAGCGGCCGGCACTACCCTTATTTGCCGAGGATGCCGGCCGGCACCAGGTTGCCCAGGTTCTGGTTGAAGGTGACCACCAGCTTGCCGTTCTTCACCTGTGCCGACTGCACCTGCAGCGCGCCCAGCACGCCGGCCATGGCCGGGTCCAGCTTGTAGATGGGCTCGCGCTGGGCGTAGTCGCTCAGCCAGGCATTGAGCAGACCACGGGTGCGCGAATCGAGACGGCCACCCTGGTTGGCCGGGGTGAAGTCATCCACGCTCGGCTGCTGCAGGTGGAAGCCCTGGGTCTGTGCGTCATAGCGCAGGCCGCTGCTGAGCTTCACCGTGCCCAGCTTGGCCGGGTTGCCGCCGGCGGTGGCCAGTGCCACGTCCATGCCCAGGTTCAAGCGTTCGCCGGCCGGCAGGCTCAGTTGCGGGTGGCTCATGGTCAGGGCGATCAGGCCGCCCAGCGCGTCCTGGGTGCGCGGGAAGCTGCCGTCGAGGTACTGCTGCACGTCGTTGGCACCCACCGACAGTTCGCGGCCAGAAATGGAGGGGGCGGCCTGCGCACCGATCGCGGCAGCGATCAGCACGGTGGAGGCGGCGAGGCGGGTCATCAGGGAACGCAGGCGCATGGCAGTGACCGGTGGCTCTGGAATGGATGGGAGAAAGAGTAGCCGCGCCGGCTGAATCGTGCGTGCATGCGGCTGCAACGGTTCAGTCCAGCGTTGGCTGCAGGTGCGCCGACTGGATCTGCCAGGCGCGACCGTCGCTGCTGGGCTGCACGCGGTACCAGCCGCTGAAATGGAAGGTGCCGTTGGCGGTGACCGCACGCACCTGCACCGGCACCTCCAGCAGCTGAGCGGGCTGTGCCGGGCTGCGGGCAATCGGCGTGCTGCTGCGCAGGTGAAGCGTGCGTACATCCTGCAGCTGGCGCAGCGCGGCGTCGTCGGCATGCCGGGCATCGCCGGGTGGGAAGGTCCATGCCGCATCACTGGCGCGGCGATCGCGATTGAGAAGTGCGCGCACGTAGCGGTTGAGCATCACCGAGGGCGGCTCGGCATCGGGGGCCACCGCAGCGAACAGCGGGTCGACCGAAGGCGATTGCGCAGCCGGTGGGTCGCCGCCGGGCACTGCGGTTGGCGACGCGTTCGACGGCTGATCGGTGCTGGCCGGTATCGCGGCAGGTGCCGCATCCGGTGCGGCTGCCGGCCGCGAACAGCCCAGCAGCGCCAGGGGCGCAATCAACAACAGGATACAGCGCATGCCTGCCTCCTCCCCGAGGCAACCGTGAGAGCGCCAGTGTATCGAGTGCGCGGCGGTCAGCGTGAGGAAGGCAGCTGGTCCAGCGCGTCCAGTGCCGGCAGCACCTGTGCGGCGATGGCTGCCAGCGCGTGGCCGTCGGTCGCGGCGTGACGCTGCACGATGTCGCGCAGCAGCTGGCTGGCGATCACCAGGGTGGCGCGCTCGTCGCCGCTGATGCCGGCCGTACGCGGTGCAGCTTCCAGCAGGCGCATCAGGTCGCGGCTGGCGCGGTGTTCCAGTTCGATGGTGCAGCGCCCGGTGCACTGCAACCCGTCCTTTTCGATGGGGGTCACCGAGATCCGGTAGCGGGTGGAGGGGCTGGCCATGAGGGGTGCTCGCCGTAGCAGTGGAGGATGGGCCCACGATAGGCAAGCCCGCGGCCGACGGCGACGGCCGGCGCTGCACGCAGTGTTCCACCCGGTACGTTCCGGGCCTGGACCCGACCGCGCCCGGTCAATGGTGGCGGGCCTGGACGCGTATTTCCCGGGATCCGGCAACGCTGTGTTGCGGGCGCGGGCGCGGGCAAAAAAAACGGGACGGCCAGAGCCGTCCCGTCGGAGTCCGCGTTGGGGCGCGCGCTTACAGCGCGGCGTCCTTCAGCTTCTTCAGAGGACGCACCTTCAGCTTGGTGGTGGCCGGCTTGGCAGCGAACCACTGCTCTTCCTTGGTGAACGGGTTGATGCCCTTGCGCTTCGGCTTGGCTGCCACGTTGACGGTGGTGATCTTCAGCAGGCCCGGCAGGGTGAAGGAGCCTGCGCCCTTCTTGTGCACCGAGGAGGCGACGGCGCTTTCCAGCGAGGCCAGCACAGCGCGGACGTCCTTGGCGACGACGCCGGAGGCTTCAGCGATGTGTGCAACCAGGCCGGACTTGGTCAGCACTTCCTTGATCGGCTTCGGAGCGGCCGGCTTGGCGGCTGCCTTCGTAGCGACTTTCTTCACTGCCTTCTTCGGGGCAGCCTTCTTAGCGGTCTTTGCCATGGTTTCCTGTTCCGTGAACGGTTGGTTGTTTGGTCGGCGCCGAACCCCGTCGGCAAGCGCAATGTAGGGCAACTCTCGGGCGCCGCCAATAGCCCGAAGCGCGGAAAGTGCATGTTTTTTCATATCCAGGCCGATTCAGTACATGGCCGGTGGCGGGGAATGGGGCCGTCCTGGCGTGCCGGGTGGGCGCTTCCCGATCACCGGGGGGGTGTGCGAAACCACTGAAAACAAGGGGAAAATGCAGGTCGGGCTGGTGAGGAAGTGTCCAGTTGCCCGGTTTCCGGCGGACGATTGGCATGCGGCGGAGCGACGCAGGGATAACGCGGTCCATGCGAGGGTGGCCGTTCATCACCGCCACGCAGGAGCAGCATATGGGAATCTCGCGACACGCCACCGCGCACTGGGAAGGCGATCTGAAGTCGGGCAAGGGACTGTTGAGCACGCCGCAGAGTGGGCTGCTGGACAAGACCCGCTACGGCTTCAACAGCCGTTTTGGCGACGAGAAAGGGACCAATCCGGAAGAACTGATCGCCGCCGCGCATGCCGGCTGTTTCACCATGGCGCTGTCGGCCAAGCTGGGCGAAGCGGGCTTCACCCCGACCTCGCTGGACACCGAAGCCAAGGTCGACCTGTCGCTGGAAGGCGGCCCGCAGCTGTCGCAGATCCGGCTGAAGGTGAAGGCAGTGGTGCCGGGCATCGACGCCGCACAGTTCCGTGCCATCGCCGATGACGCCAAGCAGAACTGCCCGGTGTCCAAGGCGCTGAGCGCAGTGCCGATCAGCCTGGAAGCCGAGCTGGGCTGAGAATTCGCGGGCCGGGAGGGTTGCGGTAGTGCCGGCCGCTGGCCGGCAACCGCATGATGTCAAGGTCCAGGTAACAGCCGGCCAGCGGCCGGCTCTACCAATCAATGGTGCCGGCAATCACCGTCTGCACCTGGCCCCCCGACCAGACCTCGCCGTCTTCATCGACCCGCAGGGTCAGGCGCGCATCGTGGCCGACTTCGCGGCCCTGGCTGACTTCGAACGGTGCGCGGCCATGCGGAAGTGCATCGCGCAGGTCCAGCCATGCCGCCAGCACCGCGTTGGCGGCACCCGAGGCCGCGTCCTCGAAGCGACGGCCGTTGCCGACGAAGGCGCGCACGGCCAGATCGAATCCCTCGTTGCCATCGCTGAACGCATAAGCGAACACGCCCATGCTGTCGGTGGATTCGGCCAGCGCGGCCACCGCATCCCACTCCGGATGCAGGGCGCGCAACGCGGCTTCATCGGCCACCTGCACCACCCACCAGCTGCGCCCGCCCTGCATGCGGGCCGGCGGCAGCGTGCCCAGCGGCCAGCCCTTCAGCGCGGCCTGCAGGCGGGGATCGCTGGCCACGGTGGTCTCGGCCAGCTGTGCCCGCGGGGTACGGATGGCGATGCGCTGCTGCGCGCCTTCGCCGCTGACGCGCAGGGGCAGGGCGCCCGCGATGCCGTCCTGCACCAGCACGCCGTCGACCGGCGCTGCCAGGCCTGCCTGCAGCACCGCATGCGCGGTACCGACGCTGGGATGGCCGGCGAACGGCACTTCCTTCTGCGGGCTGAACATGCGCAGCCGGTAGCTGGTGCCTGCCGCCTGCGCCGGAAACACGAAGGTGGTCTCGGGCAGGCGAGTCCAGCGTGCGATGGCCTGCATGCTGGCATCGTCGAGGCCTTCGGCATCGAGCACCACGGCCAACGGATTGCCGGCGCCGGCACGCGGGGAGAACACATCCAGCTGCAGGAAACGTCGTGCGGACATCAGGCAGGAACTCCAGTAAACAGGCGGCATAGGGTAGCGCGGCACACGAAAAAGGGGACGGAGGGAATCAAGTCGCTTGTGCCACAAACGACTTGATTCCCTCCGTCCCCTCTTTCGGCGTTACCAGCTGATCTGGCCGTCGATCACCGGCTGCACCTGGCCGCCGATCCACACCGTGCTGTCGGCATCCACGCGGACATGGACGCGGCCGTCGCGGCCGACTTCGCGGCCCTGGCTGGCGACATAGGCGCCGCTGCCGCCGGGCAGCACGACGCGCTCGCGCAACCAAGCACCGATCAGCGCATTGGCGCTGCCGGTGACCGGGTCCTCGGGCACGTTCACCGCATCGCCGGGGCAGAACGCGCGCACGACGCGGGCATGGTCCGTTGCGGCTTCGTCGGCGAATACCGCGACGCCGGTTGCGCCAGTGGCATTGGTCCAGTCGCGCAGGGCGGCCATGTCCGGGGCCAGTCCGCGCACGGCGGCGGCGTCGCGCAGCGGCAGCAGCCACCAGCGCGGGCCGTTGTCCCACAGTTCGGGCGCATGCCCGGCGGCTGCCAGCGCCAACAGCGGCCCGGGCACCTGGCCCGGGTCGGTCGGCAGGCGCTGTGCCGGCGGGCTGGCCAGTTCGATGGTCGGCGCCGCGGCCGCGCCACTCACCCGCACCGGCAGCAGGCCGGCCGCGCATTGCTGGACCAGCGCGCCGCCGTCGCGCGGCGTTGCCAGGCCGCAGGTGACTGCAGCCCAGGCCGCGCCCACGCTGGGGTGGCCGGCGAATGGCAGTTCGCTGTTCGGGGTGAAGATGCGGATGTGGTAGTCGGCGCCGGGGGCGCTGGGCGGCAGGAAGAACACCGTCTCGGACAGGTTCAGCCAGGCGGCAAGGGCCTGCATGCGGGCGCTGGAGAGCCCATCGGCGCCCAGCACCACGCCCAGCGGATTGCCGCTGCCGGGGTGGGGGGCGAAGACATCGAGCTGCAGGTAGCGGAAGGCGGCCATCGGCGGGTCCATTGGGCTTAGAATCGAAGGTTCCGCCCCCTCGGGCGGCTCCCCCACATTACACATAGCCTATCCATGTCAGCTTCCCCCCTTGTCGATCGTTGGATCGTACTGAAGTTCGGCGGCACCTCGGTGTCGCGTCGCCACCGCTGGGACACGATCGGGAAGCTGGCGAAAAAACGTGCGGAAGAAACCGGTTCGCGCGTGCTGGTGGTGGTCTCGGCGCTGTCCGGGGTCACCAACGAACTGACCGCGATCGCCGACGGTGCGCCGGACAGCCGCGACCGCGTGGCGGCACTGGTCGAGCGCCACGAGGGCTTCCTGGTCGAGCTGGGCCTGGGCCGCGAGGTGCTGGCCGAGCGCCTGGCCGCGCTGCAGGGCCTGCTGGATGATCCGCGTGCGGCCACCCGCCCGCTGGACTGGCAGGCCGACGTGCTGGGCCAGGGCGAGCTGCTGTCCTCCACGCTGGGCGCGGCCTATCTGCACGCCTCGGGCCTGGACATGGGCTGGATGGATGCCCGCCAGTGGCTGGACGCGATGCCGCCGCAGCCGAACCAGAGCGACTGGTCGCAGCGGCTGTCGGTGAACTGCCAGTGGCGCGCGGACGCAGACTGGATGCAGCGCTTCCGCGCGCAGCCGACCCGCCTGCTGATCACCCAGGGCTTCATCTCGCGGCATGCCGACGGCGGTACCGCCATTCTCGGTCGCGGTGGCTCGGACACCTCGGCGGCGTACTTCGGCGCGTTGCTCGGCGCCAGCCGCGTGGAAATCTGGACCGACGTGCCGGGCATGTTCAGCGCCAACCCCAAGGATGTGCCGGACGCGCGCCTGCTGACCCGCCTGGACTATTACGAAGCACAGGAAATCGCCACCACCGGCGCCAAGGTGCTGCACCCGCGCTCGATCAAGCCGTGCCGTGACGCCGGCGTGCCGATGGCCATCCTCGATACCGAGCGCCCGCAGCTGCCGGGTACCAGCATCGATGGCAGTGCGGCTCCGGTGCCGGGCGTGAAGGCGATCAGCCGCCGCAACGGCATCGTGCTGGTGTCGATGGAAGGCATCGGCATGTGGCAGCAGGTCGGCTTCCTGGCCGATGTGTTCGGCCTGTTCAAGAAGCATGGCCTGTCGGTGGACCTGATCGGTTCGGCCGAGACCAACGTCACCGTATCGCTGGACCCGTCCGAGAACCTGGTCAACACCGATGTGCTGGCCGCGCTGTCGGCCGACCTGTCGCAGATCTGCAAGGTGAAGGTGATCGTGCCGTGCGCGGCCATCACCCTGGTCGGCCGTGGCATGCGTTCGCTGCTGCACAAGCTGTCGGACGTGTGGGCCACGTTCGGCCGCGAGCGCGTTCACATGATCTCGCAGTCGTCCAACGACCTGAACCTGACCTTCGTCATCGACGAAGCCGATGCCGATGGCCTGCTGCCGATCCTGCATGCCGAGCTGATCGACAGCGGCGCGATGCCGGTGGAAGAGACCGAAGTGTTCGGCCCGCGCTGGCGCGAGATCGCCGGCACCGTGCGCCCGCGTGGCACGCCGTGGTGGCGCGGCCAGCGTGCGCACCTGCTGCAGCTGGCCGATGCCGGTACGCCGCGCTACGTCTACCACCTGCCGACGGTGCGCGCCCGCGCCCGCGCGCTGGCCGCGATCAAGCCGATCGACCAGCGCTACTACGCGATCAAGGCCAACAGCCACCCGACCATCCTGCAGCTGCTGGAGGCGGAAGGCTTCGGCCTGGAATGTGTCTCGCACGGCGAGTTGAAGCATGTGTTCCAGCACCTGCCGGAGCTGTCGCCCAAGCGCGTGCTGTTCACCCCCAGCTTCTGCCCGCGCAGCGAGTACGAAGCGGCGTTTGCGCTGGGCGTGACCGTCACCGTCGACAACGTTGAAGCACTGCAGCGCTGGCCGGACCTGTTCCGCAACCGCGAGCTGTGGCTGCGCGTCGATCTCGGCCGTGGTGAAGGCCACCATGCCAAGGTCCGTACCGGCGGCAAGGATTCCAAGTTCGGCCTGCCGATGGCGCGCGTGGATGAGTTCGTGCGCACCGCCACCGACCTGGGTACCCGCGTGGTCGGCCTGCACGCGCACCTGGGCAGCGGCGTGGAAACCGCGCAGCACTGGCGCCTGATGTGCGATGAGCTGGCCGGTTTCGCCCGCCGCATCGGCAGCGTGCAGACCATCGACATCGGTGGCGGCCTGCCGATTCCGTACAGCGACGAAGACGAGCCGTTCGACCTGGATGCCTGGGCCGAGGGCCTGGCCGAAGTGAAGGCGCTGCACCCGGCGTTCCGCCTGGCGATCGAGCCGGGCCGCTACCTGGTGGCCGAATCGGGCGTACTGCTGACCCATGCCACCCAGGTGGTGGAAAAGGACGGCGTGCGCCGCGTCGGCCTGGATGCCGGCATGAACACCCTGATGCGCCCGGCGCTGTATGACGCCTGGCATGACATCGAGAACCTCAGCCGCCAGGGCGGCTATGCCGAGGCGGCGTTCGATGTGGTCGGCCCGATCTGCGAATCCAGCGATGTGTTCGGCAAGCGCCGCAAGCTGCCGGTGTCCACTGCGCCGGACGATGTGATGCTGATCGCCGACGCCGGTGCCTATGGCTATGTGATGTCCAACACCTACAACCAGCGGGCGATGCCGCGCGAAGACGTGATCGAGTGATCACCACCCGCGCCCTGCACCCGCCCACCGACACGCCCCGCGCCCGCGCGCGGGTCCGTGCCTGACCGGAAACACCATGACTGCTTTCGACAAACACCAGGTTTCCCGCTTCCGCTTCGTCCGCTGCGAATTCGCCGCGGATACCGGCGTGGCCAAGCTGGTTTACGCCTTCGATGACGGCCCGGAGATGGTGGAAACCATTACCGTGCCCGGCGCCCCGTTCGTACTGGACGACGCGCGTGCCGCCGCGGTGCAGCGCGCACTGCAGCTGCTGCACCTGATTGCCGGTGTCAGCTACTACAAGGCGGGCGTGCCGGAAACGGTCAGCATCGACAGCTATGCCATCGATGCCGATACCGCAGCGCTGGTGGAGACGGTCTACCTCAACGGCCTGGGCGAGTTCGCCTACCGCAACGGCCTGAACCTGCGCGGGCGCTTCCGCCTGCCGGTGCAGGGCGAAGCGGTGCAGGCGCCGGTGCTGGGCCTGCAGCCGCATGCGCTGGTGGCCATCGGCGGCGGCAAGGATTCGCTGGTGAGCATCGAAGCGCTGCGCCGTGCCGGCGTGGACGAGACGGTGACCTGGATCGGTGGTTCGCAGCTGATCCGCGCCTGCGCCGAGCGCACCGGCCTGCCGACCCTCAATCTGGGCCGCGCGCTGGCGCCGGAACTGTTCGAACTCAACCGCCAGGGCGCCTGGAACGGCCATATCCCGGTCACCGCGGTGAACTCGGCGATCATGGTGCTGGCCGCGCTGCTGCAGGGCGTGGACCAGGTGGTGTTCTCCAACGAGCGTTCGGCCAGCTACGGCAGCCAGATTCCGGGCACCGGCGAAGTGAACCACCAGTGGTCCAAGGGCTGGGCGTTCGAGCAGGCGTTCGGCAGCCACGTGCAGAAGCACGTCGCTGCGGACCTGCACTACTACTCGCTGCTGCGGCCGATGTCGGAGCTGGCGGTGGCCCGCCAGTTCGCCAAGACCGATTTCTACGACGCGCACTTCTCCAGCTGCAACCGCAACTTCCACATCCTCGGCGAGCGCCCGGTGAACCGCTGGTGCGGCGTCTGCCCGAAGTGCCACTTCGTGTTCCTGGCGCTGGCCCCCTTCATGCCCAAGACACGCCTGGTGCGCATCTTCGGCCGCAACCTGCTGGATGATGCCGAGCAGGCCGGTGGCTTCGACGCGCTGCTGGAATTCCAGGACCACAAGCCGTTCGAGTGCGTGGGCGAAGGCCGCGAATCGCGTGCGGCGATGGCGACGCTGGCGCAGCGCCCGGAATGGAAGGAAGACGTGCTGGTGAAGCGCTTCTGCAACGAGATCCAGCCGCAGCTGGACGCCGCCGAACTGGCACTGGCGCCGCTGCTGCAGCTGCAGGGCGAGCATCGTGTCCCGGCTGCGCTGTGGGAACGGGTGCGTGAAGATTTCGAAGCTTGAGGGAAAGCGCGTTGCGCTGTGGGGCTGGGGCCGTGAGGGCCGTGCGGCTTTCGCGGTGCTGCGCGAGCGGCTGCCGTCGCTGCCGCTGAGCCTGTTCTGTCCGGCTGCTGAAGCCGAGGCCGCGCGGACGGAAACGCAGGGCGCGCTGGACGTGCGTGGTGAGCCTTCGGCCGAAGCGCTGGCGGCGTTCGATGTGGTGATCAAGTCGCCCGGCATCAGCCCTTACCAGCCGATTGCGCTGGCGGCGGCGGAGCAGGGCACGTCTTTCATCGGCGGCACCGCGCTGTGGTTTGCCGAACACGCGGCCGACGACGGCATCGTGCACGACACCGTGTGCGTGACCGGCACCAAGGGCAAGAGCACCACCACCGCGCTGGTCGCGCACCTGCTGCGCGCGGCGGGGCATCGCACCGGCCTGGTCGGCAACATCGGCCTGCCGCTGCTGGAAGTGCTGGACCCGCAGCCGGCGCCCGAGTACTGGGCCGTCGAGCTGTCCAGCTACCAGACCGGCGAAGTGGCGCGCAGTGGCGCCCATCCGCAGGTGGCGGTGGTGCTGAATCTGTTCCCGGAGCATCTGGACTGGCACGGCAGCGAGCAGCGTTACATCGAAGACAAGCTGCGGCTGGTCACCGAAGCCGCGCCGCGCATCGCCGTGCTCAATGCCGCCGATCCGCACCTGGCCGCGCTGTCGCTGCCCGACAGCGAGGTGGTCTGGTTCAACCAGCCGCAGGGCTGGCACATGCGCGGCGATGTCGTGCACCGGGGCGAGCAGGCCGTGTTTGATACCCGCAACACGCCACTGCCGGGCCGCCACAACCGCGGCAACCTGTGCGCGGTGCTGGCCGCGCTGGAAGCGCTGGGTCTCGACGCCGTGGCGCTGGCACCGGCGGTGCAGGATTTCCGCCCGCTGCCGAACCGCCTGCAGCGCATCGGTGCGGCCGATGGCCTGACCTACGTCAACGATTCGATCAGCACCACGCCGCATGCCAGCCTGGCGGCGCTGGAATGCTTTGCCGGCCAGCGCATCGCGCTGCTGGTGGGCGGACACGACCGTGGCCTGGACTGGACCGATTTCATGCAGCACATGGCGCATGACGTGCCGCCGGTGGAAATCGTGACCATGGGCAGCAACGGCCCGCGCATCCACGCGATGCTGCAACCGCTGGCCCATACCGGTCGCTTCGGCCTGCACGCGGCCGCTGATCTGCCGGAGGCGATGGCGCTGGCACGCACGGCGCTGGGCGAGCAGGGCGGCGTGGTGTTGCTGTCGCCGGGCGCACCGAGCTTCGGCGCCTACCGCGATTATGTGGCGCGTGGCCGCCATTTCGCCGAACTGGCCGGCTTCGATCCGGACACCATCAGCGCGATTCCGGGCCTGGGCATCGCTTGAAGGTAGTGCCGGCCGCTGGCCGGCAACCTCCGCAGAAATTCATCCACGCATGGCGTGGATCTACTGTTCGTCTTCGATGAACGCGTAGTCGCCGTCGATCAGCTGTTGCAGGTACGCATCGAAGCTGGGCGCGATCACCGCGTAGCTGTCCGGGTCGTGCAGGTAGCGCACCACCTGGCCCACGCAGCCACCCGGCGCGGGATCGAAATCCAGGTACAGCATCGAGGTGCCGCCGTTGTTCATGCAGTGCGAGAAGCACAGGCGGCGACTCATCGGCAGGTCGGCATCGATGCCATCGCCGAGGATTTCCGGCTCGTCATCCAGCCATTCCTCGTAGATCGAGCGGATGCTGTCGTCCCACTGCTGCTGGTCTTCGAAGATCTGTGCGACTGAGCGCAGGTAGTACGGATAGCCGCCGTCTTCCACGTCCGAGCCGAGCATCAGTACACAGACCTCGCCACCGGGGTAGTCGCGGAAGTGGGTGCCATCCACGCGCGACAGCAGTACCACCAGGCTGTCCGGCACCTGTGGCCATTGCGCGCGCAGGCGCTGCAGGTCGTCGGCGCTGGCGCCCCGGACATGGGCCCACTGGGGGGCGTCATCGGCAGCCAGGCGTGGGATCAGTCCGGACAGAAAGCGATCAGCAAGGTTCATGCAGAAAAAAGGGACGGAGGGGATTAAGTCGTATCCAACCACACCTGCGTCACGTCGCCAATGCAGAATGCGACGTGGGAGGGGTGAATACGGCTTAATCCCCTCCGTCCCCTTTTTTGCGGAGCAGGCGCATGAATCGTTGGCGATGCGGTGTGGCGGTGATGCTGGGGCTGGCGGCGATGCCGGCGTGGGCGGCGATGAAGACGCAGCCGGTGGAATGGAAGCACCAGGGTACGACCTTCAGTGGTGTGCTGGTCTATGACGATGGCGAGCACGACAAGCGCCCGGGCCTGGTGATGGTGCCGAACTGGAAAGGCGTGAACGAATCGGCGGTCGAGAAGGCCAAGCAGCTGGCCGGCGATGACTATGTGGTGCTGGTGGCCGATGTCTACGGCAAGGGCGTGCGGCCGAAGACCGATGCCGAGGCCGGCCCGGTGGCGACCAAGCTGCGCAACGACCGGCCCCTGCTGCGCGCACGCGCGTTGGAGGCGGTGAACGTGCTCAAGGCACAGGCCGGCAAGGTGCCGCTGGATGCCAGCCGGATCGGTGCGGTGGGCTTCTGCTTCGGGGGCACCACGGTGCTGGAGCTGGCCCGTGCCGGTGCGCCGCTGGCCGGCGTGGTCAGCCTGCACGGCGGATTGGGTTCGCCACTGCCGGCACAGGCCGGTGGCAGCCACCCGTCGGTGCTGGTGCTCAACGGCGCCGACGACACCAGCGTGACCGCCGAGGACATCGCCGGTTTCCAGAAGGAAATGAACGCCGCCAAGGTCGACTGGGAATTCACCAACTACAGCGGCGCGGTGCACTGCTTCGCCGAGCGCGATGCCAACAGCCCGCCGGGCTGCCAATACAACGAACGGGCGGCAAAGCGGGCGTGGAAGGCGCTGGATGAGTTCTTCGAGGAACGTTTCCTGTAAAGAAAGGCGTGCCGACCAACGGTCGGCACCCACCCACAGCGGCGCTAGGTGCCGACCGTTGGTCGGCACGCCTGCATCAATGCGAGCGCTGCACCGCGTAGCGTGCGAGGCCACGCAGCGCGGCAACCGCATCGTTGTCGGCCAGGCCATCGAGCGCGCGCTCGGCGGCTTCGGCGTATTCCTCGGCACGGCGGCGGCTGTACTCAAGGCCACCGGTAGCACGGATCGCGGCCAGCACTTCCGGCATCGCCGAGGCATCGCCGTCCTGCACGATCGCGCGCAGGCGCTCGCGGGTGGCGTCATCGGAGTGGGCCATGGCGTGGATCAGCGGCAGCGTCGCCTTGCCTTCGGCCAGGTCATCACCGAGGTTCTTGCCCAGTTCGTCGGCGTTGGCCGAGTAGTCCAGCACGTCGTCGGCGATCTGGAAGGCGTAGCCCAGGTGCATGCCATAGTCGAACAGGGCCTGCTGGGTCGCTTCGTCCACACCGCTGGCCAGCGCACCCAGGCGGGTGCCGGCAGCGAACAGCACCGCGGTCTTGCGCTCGATCACGCGCAGGTAGGCGGCTTCGTCGGTATCTGGGTTGTGCACGTGCAGCAGCTGCAGCACTTCACCCTCGGCAATGCGGTTGGTGGCATCGGCCAGGATCTGCATCACCGGCATGCGCTCCAGTTCAACCATCAGCTGGAAGCTGCGCGAGTACAGGAAGTCGCCGACCAGCACGCTCGGCGCGTTGCCCCACAGTGCGTTGGCGGTGCTGCGGCCACGGCGCAGGTTGGATTCGTCCACCACGTCGTCATGCAGCAGGGTGGAGGTGTGGATGAACTCGATGATCGCCGCCAGCTGGTGGTGGTCCGGGCCAGCGTGGCCGACAGCGTGGCCGGCCAGCATCACCAGCATCGGGCGCAGGCGTTTGCCACCGGCGGAAATGATGTGGTCGGCGATCTGGTTGATCAGCACGACGTCCGAGGACAGGCGGCGCCGGATCAGGGCGTCGACGGCGGCCATGTCGGCCGCGGCAAGCGACTGGATCTGGGGCAGGCCCAGGGCGGGACGGGTGTCTTCGGTGATGGTCATGCGATCAGGCTTTCAGGCTCACCGCCGATTATAGGCGCTGGCTGTGAATTCGGGCGCAAACCGGGGCGGACGGCAGGCCTGGGCCGGCCCGGCCGGCTGCCTGCGTGAATACGTATGCAGGTTGCGCCATGCCGTGGAGGCCACCGCTAAGCTTGCCGGAACAGGATTTCGGCCCGCTTCCGGCGGGTCACGCATGCCCGGAGGGGGGCTGTCGATGTCGCACTATCCATGGTGGCGCGGAGCCGTCATCTACCAGATCTACCCGCGCAGCTACCTCGATGCCAACGGCGATGGGGTCGGCGACCTGCCAGGCATCATCGAGCGCCTGGACCACATCGCCACGCTGGGCGTGGACGCGATCTGGATCTCGCCGTTCTTCAAGTCGCCGATGGCCGATTTCGGCTATGACATCGCCGACTACCGCGACGTCGATCCGCTGTTCGGCCGCCTGGACGACTTCGATCGCCTGCTGGCCAAGGCCCATGGCCTGGGCTTGAAGGTGATGATCGACCAGGTGCTCAGCCACACCTCGCTCGAGCATGCCTGGTTCCGCGAGAGCCGCCAGGACCGCACCAATCCCAAGGCCGACTGGTACGTGTGGGCCGACCCGCGCGAGGACGGCACCCCGCCCAACAACTGGCTGTCGCTGTTCGGTGGCGGCGCCTGGCAGTGGGAGCCGCGCCGCGAGCAGTACTACCTGCACAACTTCCTGGTCGACCAGCCGGACCTGAACTTCCACAACCCGGACGTGCAGCAGGCCACCCTGGACAACGTGCGGTTCTGGCTCGACCGCGGCGTGGACGGCTTCCGCCTGGACGCCATCAACTTCTGCTTCCACGACGCGCAGCTGCGCGACAACCCGCCCAAGCCTGCCGACAAGCGGGTGGGCCGCGGCTTCAGCCCGGACAACCCGTACGCCTATCAGTACCACTACTTCAACAACACCCAGCCGGAGAACCTGCCGTTGCTGGAGCGCCTGCGCGCGCTGCTGGACGCGTACCCGGGCGCGGTCAGCCTGGGCGAGATCTCTTCGGAGGACTCGCTGGCGACCACCGCCGAGTACACCCGCGACGGCCGCCTGCACATGGGTTACAGCTTCGAGCTGCTGGTGGACGACTACAGCGCGGCCTACATCCGCGACACGGTCTCGCGCCTGGAAGCGGCGATGACCGAAGGCTGGCCGTGCTGGGCGGTTTCGAATCACGACGTGGAACGGGCGGTCAGCCGCTGGGGCGGCCATCCGGCCGACCCGCGCCTGGCGCGGATGCTGGTGGCGATGCTGTGCTCGCTGCGTGGCTCGGTCTGCCTGTACCAGGGCGAGGAGCTGGGCCTGGCCGAGGCCGAGGTGCCGTTCGAGGCCCTGCAGGACCCCTACGGCATCACCTTCTGGCCCAACTTCAAGGGGCGTGATGGCTGCCGCACCCCGTTGCCCTGGACCGACGCGCCGCTGGCCGGTTTCACCTCGGGCCAGCCCTGGCTGCCGATCCCGGCCGAGCACCGCGCCGCGTCGGTGGCGGTGCAGGAGCGCGACCCGCACTCGGTGCTGGCCGCGTTCCGGGCCTTCCTGGCCTGGCGGCGTGGCCAGCCGGCGCTCCTGCACGGCAGCATCCGATTCATCGAAAGTGCCGAGCCAGTGCTGCTGTTCGAGCGTATGCTTGCAGATGAAACCCTCCTGCTGGCCTTCAACCTGTCGGCCGAGGCGGTGAGCCATCCGCTGCCGCCGGGCAACTGGCAGCAGGTGGCGGTGCCGGGTCCGGATGCGGGCACGGTGCAGGGCAATGAACTCCAGCTGCCGCCGCGTGCGGTGTATTGCGCCCGACGCAGCTGACCGTTTTCTCCGGTGGCGGTACTTGCGGGGACGGGGCCGAAGCGCCCCGTCCCTTTTTTGTGGGTGGGATTGCGGTGAAGGGCATCCACGCATGGCGTGGAGCTACCGATGGGGGCGTCGCTGGGTAGATCCACGCCATGCGTGGATAGGCCTTGCCGACCAACTGCCGGCACTCATATAAAAGAAAACCCGCTGCCTGCACAGCGGGTTTGCGGTCCTGCTCCCCTTGTGTTGCCGGCCAGCGGCCGGCACTACCTTGGCCAGGTCAGAACTTGTAGTTCACGCCGAGCATGTAGGTGCGGCCCCACTCGATGTACTCCAGCGGGCGGTCCTTGCTGCCGGCATAGGTGCGGTACGGCTCGTTGGTCAGGTTGCTGCCCTGCAGCAGCAGGGTCAGGCCACGCAGGGCGCTGCTGTCGCTGAAGGTATAGCTCACCTGCGCATCGGTCACGTTCTCGCCCACCACGTAGCGCAGGGTGCGGTTGCCGTTGAAGTTGCCGATTTCACCGATGAAGTCCGAACGGCGGCGCTGGCTCACGCGTGCTTCAAAGCCACTGCGCTCGTAGTAGGCGGTGAAGTTGTAGACACGCTTGGACAGGCCCGGCAGGCTGATCGGATCGGAACCCACGCTGGATGCGCTCTCCGGATCCAGAATGGTGATGTCGCTCTTGTTGAAGGTCGCGCTGGCCTGCACGCCGAAGCCGCGCAGGTTGTCGGTCAGCATGTCCAGCGGGAACGACGCGGTCAGTTCGAGGCCCTTCAACGTGCCGCCCTTGCCATTCTGCGGGGTCGAGAACGTGCCGACGGTCTGTACCGGCGCGATCATGCCCGGCGGTGGTACGTAGTTGCCAAGCAGCCCACTGAAGTCGTAGTTGTCCACCGACTGGGTGTAGACGTAGCTCTTCAGGTCCTTGTAGAAAATGGCCGCAGCCACGTAGGCCTTCTCGCCGAAGTACTTCTCGTAGGACAGGTCCAGTGCGGTGGCACGCCACGGGTCCAGCAGCGGATTACCGCCGCTGCCACCGGGGCGGCCGTTGCTGGTATCCACACCGAATTCCAGGCCGGCACGCATCTGGTCCACGCGCGGGCGCGCGACCTGCTTGGCGGCGGCGAAGCGCAGTGTCTGCTGGTGCGGGAACATGAAGGCCAGGTTCAAGCTCGGCAGCCAGTCGTTGTACTTGCGGCCTGCGGAGTAGGGCTGGATGTTGCTGCCCGCCGGCTGCGAGTTGTCCCAGTAGCGCGAGTCCGAGCTCTGGTCGGTGTGCTGCATCTGCACGCCGATGTTGCCGCGCACGCCCACTTCGCCGATGTCGGTGTTGATGTTCAGGCGCGCCCAGGCGGTGGTGATCTTTTCCTGTACCGTCCACGACTTGGGAATCAGGTAGTCCAGATTGTCGACCGGATTGAAGGTCATGTAGCGCCCCACCGCAGCCGGCACATTCCATGATGGGATGTAGCCGATGCCGGCGAAGCCGAGATTGACCGGGCGATACTGCAGGTCCGAGGCGATGTTGGCATCGCCCTGTGCACCGAGCAGGATGTTGCCTTCGGACTGCGTCTTCACCTTGCGGCGGTCGGCGTAGTTCACGCCGATGTCGATATCCGGGGCCCATGAGGCGATGGCATCGGGCAGCGCAATCGTCGCGGCCAGCTTGCCTCCCTTCAGGCGGTCTTCTACCTTCGGAACCTTGCCGTAGCCGGAACCGTAGATGGTGTTGGTCAGGAACAACGCATCCGGGTTGGAGTAGTTCAGGCCCGGGCTGATCTGCGAGAAACCGTTCTGGCGGATCGATACACCAACCGTATCCAGCTGCGGCATCGGGGTCAGCTGCAGGTTGTTTTCCAGGTTCAGCTCATCGCGCGTGGCCTTGGAGTAGTTCAGGTCGGCGACCAGCTTGACGCCGCTGAAGTTGAACTCGTTGTTCCAGCCGAACGCATCGATCTTGTCCTTGCGCTTGTTGTACATGCCACGTACCAGTGGGTACACGCCGCTGGCGGTGCCGCCGGTGAACGAGCCATTCGCGTTGATCTGCGGGTTGCTGATCAGCAGGCCAGGCAGGTAGTTGCCGTTGTAGTTGCTCAGGTTGAGCTCGAACTGGTTGGCGGTGTCAATCTGCTCGGCTTCGGTGTGGAACGCATCGAAGGTGCTGGTCCAGCTGTTGTTCGGCCGGAACTGGATCGTGGCCATCACGCCGTCACGCTTGTTGTTGCCGGTGCGGCGCAGCGCCTTGATGCCATCGGAGAAGTAGGTGCCTGCGGTAACGCCGGGGCGCTTGCCATCATTGGTGAATTGGGTGGTCCACGGCTCGTACAGGCCGACCTGGTTTTCCTGGATCGGCATGTCGCTGTGCGCGTAGCCGATGGCGATGCCCAGGGTCTTGTCCAGGAACTGGTCGATGTAGCTGGCGCTGAAGCGGTTGCCATACGGGTCGACGTTGGCGGCGCGGCCCAGCGAACTCTTCTGGTAGCGGCCACTGACTGCGATCACGCGTTCGCCGAAGCTGAGCGGGCGTGCGGTCTGCATGTCGATGGTGCCCGACAGGCCCTGGCCGACCAGCGCGGCATCCGGGGTCTTGTACACGGTCACGCCGTTGACCAGTTCGGACGGGTACTGGTCGAACTCGACGCCGCGGTTGTCGCCGGTGCTGACCACTTCACGGCCGTTGAGCAGGGTGGTGGCGAAGTCCGGTGACAGGCCGCGCACGCTGATCACCTGCGCACGGCCGGCCACGCGCTGGGCGGCCAGGCCGGGCAGGCGCGAAATGGATTCGGCGATGCTGACGTCGGGCAGCTTGCCGATGTCTTCGGCGGAGATCGCTTCGACCACCGAGGTGGCGTCCTGCTTGACCGCGATCGCGCTCTCGATGCCGCGGCGGATGCCGGTGACCTGCACCGTATCCAGGTTGGTGGCGGCGGTGCCGACCGGCGTGGTGGTGCTCTGCGTGGACTGTGCCGACGCCAGCGTCGGCGCCAGCACAACGGCCAGCGCGAGACTCAGCGCACTGCGCTTGTGGTTCAACATTTTCCCCTCCCAGGCAATGTTGCAGATCGATTCGTGAACGTCCCGGAGTGACCGTGGACGTGCGACGCGGTGGCCGCTGTCGTCGCCGCTATGGTAGGCAGCGCGTTCTTCGCGGGAATCACCCTGCATACGTATTCAATGGCGTTTGCAGGGGTGTAATCGCTTTCAGGCAGCACTTGCGGCAGTGCCGGCCGCTGGCCGGCAATCACGATCACCGGGTTGCCGGCCAGCGGCCGGCACTACCGGGGCATTCAAAGCGGAGTGAAGCGGATGGCCTGCCCACCCCCCGGTGCCAGCACCAGCGTCAGGGCATCGGCGCTGGTCACCTCGCGGGATTCGCGCACGAACGCGAACGGATTGGCGCGGAAGTCGGCGCCCTCGCCATCGCGGTAGATCTCGGCGCGGTAGCGTACGCCCGGCTCAAGGAATCCCAGCGACACCGGCAGCACGCGGCCGTGCTCGTCGGTGATGCTGCCGAGGAACCAGTCGCGGCTGTTGCGGTCGCGGCGCACGATCGTCACGTAGTCGCCCACTTCGCCATCAAGCACGCGGCTCTGCTCCCAGTCCACCGCCACGTCTTCGATGAAGCGGAACGCCTCGCGGTGCTGCAGGTAGTGCTCGGGCAGGTCGGCGGCCATCTGGATCGGGCTGTACAGCACCACGTACAGCGCCAGCTGCCGCGCCAGCGTGCTGGGAATGGCCTGGCCGTGGCGGCCCTTCAGGCTGAGGATGCCGGGGGTGTAGTCCATCGGCCCGGCCAGCATGCGGGTGAACACCAGGTTGACCTCATGCTCGGGTGGATTCGGAGGTTGGCCCCAGGCGTTGTACTCCATGCCGCGTGCGCCTTCGCGCGAGATCCAGTTCGGGTAGGTGCGGCGCAGGCCGGTGTCCTTGATCGGCTCATGCGGGTTCACCGACAGGCGCCGGCGCGCGGCCTCCTGCACCACCTTCAGGTGGTGGCGGGCCATGAACTGCCCGTCGTGCCACTCGCGCCACAGCGGGCCGCCGCTCGGATTGCGACGGTCAACCTGGCCGTCATCGCAGACATAGCCGGTCTTGAACTGGTCCACGCCCAGCCGTGCGTACAGGTCCAATGCGGCATCCAGCTGGTCTTCGTAGTGTTCGATGGCACAGCCGGTTTCGTGGTGCCCGATCAGGTGCACCCCCTTCTTCAGGCCATAGGCCGAGAGCGCCTCGATATCGAAGTCCGGCGTGGCACGGGTGAAGTCGAAGTCGTAGCCGTTGCCCACCCACATGCCATCCCAGCCGGGATTCCAGCCTTCCACCAGCACCCCACGGAAACCGTGCGCGGCGGCGAAGTCGATCACCTTCTTCGTTTTCGCGGTGGTGGCCGCGTGCTTCGGGCCGCTCGCCCAGCTCTCGTTGTCCAGGTGCATCGACCACCACACGCCCAGGTACTTGGCCGGTTTCACCCAGCTGACGTCGCCCAGCGCATTGGGTTCATTGAGGTTGAGGATCAGGTCCGATTCGACCAGCCCACCGGCACGGTCGGCGATCTGCAGCGTGCGCCACGGCGTGGCAAAGGGCAGGGCGCGGCGCACCTTCCAACCCTCGGCCGAGGGCGAAAGCTGCGCGCGCAGGCGCTGGCCCTCGGTGCGGCGCAGCCACATACCGGCGTAGTCGACCAGCGCCGCCTCATGGATCGCCACGTGCAGGCCGTCGCGGCTGCGCAGGGTCATCGGCGTATGCACCAGCGGCACCTGATTCAGCGGCGTGCGCTGGTACAGGTATTCGTAGTGGATCGGTTCGCCGGCCGGAATCCACCAGGCGGTCGATTCCGGCGCAATGGCGAACTCGGTCAGCTCGTCATCGATGATCGCCTCGCGCAGGCTCGGCTGCTCGGGGAACACGTAGCGGAAGCCCAGGCCATCGTCGTAGACGCGGAACACCACATCCAGCCGGCGCTTGCTGCCGCTGGTCTCGGCCAGCTGCACGGTCAGCTCGTTGAAGTGGTTGCGGGTGACCCGGCGTTCGCCCCAGGGTTGTTCCCAGCTGTCATCGACGCTGCGCCGCTGCTGGCCGAGTACGGTGAAATCACGGTCCAGGCGGCCGTCGCGCAGGGCGAAGCCGAGCTTCGAATCCTCCACCACGGTCTCGCCGAAACGCTCGACGCGGTAGCGGGCGGTGCCGCCGTCCAGTACCAGGCTGGCCTTGAGCACCTTGCCCGGCGATTCGACACTGACGGCCTGCGGCGCGGCCTGCGCCAACGCGGCCATTGCCAGCAACGCCAGGCCGAACACGAGCGCGAGCACGGGCCGTACAGCAGTGGGTGACATCGGCATTTCCCCTCCCAAGGCGCCGTTGGCAGACCCGGACCATAAGCCAGTGCGACAGGTGCGCTACCGCACGACGCCATGAATACGTATGCAGCCGGACGCAGCCGACAGCCCCGCGTCTACCATGGGGCCAAGGCACCTTGAGGGAGGAGCCGTGCCCGCCCGTCGGCAACGATGGTGCGGACCTACAACGCGTGCAGAGAGGGAGGGAGGCCGACGGGCGCAAGCCGGTCCGCCGCTTCGATGCTGAAGATCATTTGCCTGACCGCTGCCCTGGGGGCAGCGCTGGGTTCGACCGCGCAGGCGGCCGACCTGCAATTGGACGGCCGCCGGGCGCGCGCCGAAGCCGCTGCCGGCGGCAGCTTCGTGCTGCATGCGCCGAAGGGTGAAGTGCATATCGCGCCGATGCCGATGCGTAGCCAGACCGGCAGCGTGATGTTCGATGCGCTGTTCGCGCTGGCCCAACAGGAGATGGACCAGGATCGCGTGGATGCGATCCGCGATCCCGCATTCGACGAGGGCCGACCGGTACCGTGCGAATGCTTCCAGACCGGCGCGCGCTGGCCCTATGTGTGGACGCGCGATGTCAGCTTCGCCGCCGACCTGGCACTGGCACGGCTGGACCCGAAGCGCACCCGGCAATCACTGCAATTCAAGCTGTCGGCCGCGCGCGATGGGCATACGCCCGGCCTGTTCGTCGCGCAGGACACCGGGTCCGGCGGCAGCTGGCCGATCAGCAGCGACCGCGTGGTGTGGTTCCTGGCTGCACGTCATCTGCTGGACGATCCCGCGTTTGCCGACCAGGTCTGGCAGGCGCTGCAGGGCACGCTGGCGCAGGACCGCGCGATGGTGTTCGACGCGCAGATGGGCCTGTACCGTGGCGAGACCTCGTTCCTCGATTGGCGCGAGCAGACCTATCCGGAGTGGACGCGCGAGGACGTGCGCTTCATCGGTGATTCGTATGCACTGTCCACCAACGTGCTGCACTACCAGGCGCTGCGCCTGGCCGAGCGCCTGGCTGGCCAGCACGGCGATGCCCGCGCGGCGGACTACAAGGGGTGGGCCGATGCGTTGGCGAAGCAGATCGATGCGCGCTTCTGGCGCGAGGATATCGGCCAGTACATGAGCTACATCGGCGAAGCCGCGCACCCGGTGCCGTACGCCAAGGTCGATCTGCTGGGCCTGTCGCTCGGCATCCTCGCCGAGGTGTTGCCGGCCGAGCGCGCGCGGCGCGCGCTGGCGACGTACCCGATGGGGCCGGCCGGCAGCCCGGTGGTCTGGCCGCAGGAAGCGCAGCAGCCGATCTATCACAACCGCGCGATCTGGCCATTCGTCAGCGCCTACTCGCTGCGTGCCGCGCGCCAGCTGGACGATGCACCGCGCATTGCCGCCGAGATCCGATCGCTGATGCAGGGCGCGGCGCTGGCCGGTTCCAACATGGAGAACTACGAGCTGGTCAGCCAGGCCGTGCATGTCGATGAAGGCAAGCTCAGTGGCCCGGTGGTCAACTCCGAGCGCCAGCTGTGGTCGGTGGCCGGGTATCTGTCGATGGTGATCGAGGGCGTGTTCGGCGTGCAGGACGATGGCCGCATGCAACCCAAGCTGCCGGCGGTACTGGTGCCGGAGTTGTTCGGCGCACAGCGTCGCATCAGCCTGGAAGCCGGCGCCAAGCGCTACGTGCTGGAGCGCCCGGCGTCGCTGGGCGATGGCCTGCTGGTAGCCAGCAGCACGCAGACCCACGGCAACACGACCACGGTGCAGCTGGTGGCCGCACCGGCCGCGGCGGGAGGCCGCGGCATGACCGCCGACGCCAATGCCCGTGCGCCGGCCACGCCGCCTGCACCGCAGGCCACGCGCGCCGGCGCCGGCTGGATCGTGCCGGTGGCGGCCGATCAGCGGCTGTGGATGGACGGCAAGCAGGTCGCCGCCAGCAATGGCCAGGTGCGCGTCAGCGACGATGGCCTGCAACATTGCCTCAGCCTGACCCGGCGCGAGGGTGCGTTGGAATCACTGCACGGCCCGACGGTCTGCGTCGGTCCGCAGCAGCTGTTGCAGGGCGAGCAGCGCTGGCAGTTCACTTCGGCCAACGCCGGGCGGGTGCGCCTGCGCCTGCAGTACAGCAATCTGAACGGGCCGATCAACACCGGCGTCACCGCGGCGGTGAAGCAGCTGGTGCTGCACTGCCCGGGCCAGCCTATGCAGAAACAGACGGTCACGATGCCGCACAGCGTGGCCGTACAGGATTCGACCTCGGCTACGTTCACGGTACCCAGGGGGCAGTGCATGGTCACGCTTGAAGAGGGCTTCAACATGAGCGCGCTGCAGCACTTCGCGCACTACACCGGGGGCAAGGGCGGCCGCGAGGGCGTGCTCAACCAGGCCCAGGTGCAGGCGCTGAAGGTCGCCCAGGTGGCAACGGAAGAGGACGCACAATGAACCGTCCTGCCAAGCCACAGTTGTCGTTCTGGCAGATCTGGAACATGTGTTTCGGCTTCCTCGGCATCCAGTTCGGGTTCGCCCTGCAGAACGCCAATGCCAGCCGCATCTTCGAGACCCTGGGCGCGGACATGGACGCGGTACCCGGGCTGTGGATCGCAGCGCCGCTGACCGGCCTGCTGGTGCAGCCGGTGGTTGGCTACCTGTCCGACCGCACCTGGACGCGCTGGGGCCGCCGCCGTCCGTTCTTCATGATCGGTGCGGTGCTGACCACGCTGGCCCTGCTGGTGATGCCGAACTCGCCCACGCTGTGGATCGCCGCCGGCACACTGTGGGTGCTGGATGCTTCGATCAACGTATCGATGGAGCCGTTCCGCGCCTTCGTCGGTGACCAGCTGGCACCGCGGCAGCGGCCGGCGGGTTACGCGATGCAGAGTTTCTTCATCGGCGTCGGAGCCATTGTCGCCAGCTTCCTGCCGTTCATCCTGGCCCACTTCGGCGTGGCCAATACGGCCGTCGCTGGTGAAGTGCCGGATACGGTGCGCTATGCGTTCTACTTCGGCGCAGTGGTGCTGCTGGCGGCGATCACCTGGACGGTGGTCAGCACCCGCGAGTATTCGCCGGCGGAACTGACCGGCTTCGAGGATGCCGAGCCACCGGCGCACCATGCCAGCACTGCAGTCACCGGGCCCGCACCGTGGGGCCAGATGGCCTTGTGGCTGGGAACAGGCGTGCTGCTGGCGCTGCTGATCGCCTGGCGCCAGGGCGACAAGATGCTGTACGTGCTGGCCGGCCTGTGTGCCGGCTACGGGCTGCTGCTGGCACTGGTGCGCGCGTTGCCGGGCACGCACATGCTGGCGGCCATCGTCGGCGACCTGCGCGCGATGCCGGTGACCATGCGTCGGCTGGCGTGGGTGCAGTTCTTCTCGTGGTTCGCGTTGTTTGCGATGTGGATCTACACCACCGCCGCGGTGGCCGGTACCCACTTCGGTTCGACCGATCCGCAGTCGGTGGCCTACAACGAAGGCGCCAACTGGGTGGGCGTGCTGTTTGGTGCCTACAACGGTTTCGCCGCGCTGGCTGCGGTACTGATCCCGCCGATGGTGCGGATGATCGGCCTGCGCTGGAGCCACCTGGTCAATCTGTGGCTGGGCGGTGCCGGGCTGGTCTCGCTGATGTTCATCCGCGATCCACACTGGCTGCTGCTGTCGATGGTCGGCGTCGGCTTCGCCTGGGCATCGATCCTGTCGCTGCCCTATGCGTTGCTGTCCGACAGTGTGCCCGCGTCGAAGATGGGCGTGTACATGGGCATCTTCAATTTCTTCATCGTGATCCCGCAGCTGGTCGCGGCCAGTGCGCTCGGCTTTGCCCTGCGTACCTGGCTGGGTGGCCAGCCAATGCATGTGCTGGTGCTGGGTGGCTGCAGCCTGTTCGTCGCCGGCCTGTGCGTGCTGCGGGTCCCGTCCCGTCCGGAGGTGGTGTGATGCGTGGTGCGCTGTCTGTTGCTGTTTCCCTGGTGCTGCTGGCCGGCCATGCGGCGGCTGCGCCGCGCCCGGATTACGTGGGTACCACCGAGCCGTTCGCCAGCGATGCGGTGTACTTCGTGGTCACCGACCGTTTCGTCAACGGCGACCCGTCCAACGATCATCGCGACCAGGGCGGCAAGCATCGTACCTTCGATATCCCGGTGCCGTGCCCGGACAAGGTGGACGGCAACATCGGCTATCTCGGCGGTGATTTCCGCGGCGTGCTCGACAATGCGCAGTACATCCGCAATCTTGGCTTCGGCGCGGTGTGGATCACGCCGATCGTCGACAACCCCGATGAAGCCTTCACCGGCAGCAAGCCGATCAGCTGCACCAGCACGCTGACCGACCGTGGCAAGACCGGCTACCACGGCTACTGGGGCATCAACTTCTACAAACTTGATGAGCACCTCCCCAGCAAGGACCTGGATTTCGCCGGGCTGACCAAGGGCCTGCACGGCGCCGGCCTGAAGGTGGTGCTGGACATCGTCGGCAACCATGGCTCGCCGGCCTGGACCATGCCGACGCGGCAGCCGCAGTTCGGCCAGATCTTCGACAAGGACGGAAAGCTGATCGCCGACCACCAGAACCTGCCGCCGCAGAAGCTGGACCCGAAGCACAATCCGCTGCATGCGTTCTACAACAGCATCGGCCCGGTCGACAGCAAGGACGGTTCGATCTTCGATGGCAATCTCGCCGAGCTGTCCGACTTCAACCAGGACAACCCGGCGGTGATGGACTACCTGGTCGGCGCCTACCTGCAGTGGACCGCGCAGGGCGTGGACGCGCTGCGCATCGACACCATCGGCTGGCTGCCGCATCCGTGGTGGCATGCCTTCGTCAAGCGCATCCGCGCCGAGCATCCTGGCATGTTCATGTTCGGCGAAGCGTTCGATTACGATGCCGCGCGCATTGCCGAGCACACCTGGCCGGCCAACGCCAATGTGAGCGTGCTGGACTTCCCGCTGCGCGGTGCCCTGGAACAGACCTTCGGCACCGCAGGAAAGGGCTTTGAGACCCTGGCCGAGCCGCTGCACCTGAGCGGTGGGCCGTACGCCAACCCGTACGAGCTGATGAGCTTCTACGACAACCATGACATGCCACGCCTGCAGGCCAGCGACACCGGCTTCATCGATGCGCACAACTGGCTGTTCACCGCGCGCGGCATCCCCGTGGTCTATTACGGTTCGGAAACCGGATTCATGCGCGGCCGCGCCGAGCATGCCGGCAACCGTGCCTACTTCGGCCAGCCGCGTGTGGACGCTGCGCCGCAGAGCCCGATCTTCGCGCCGCTGCAGCGCATCGCCCGGCTGCGTGAGGCCACCCCGGCGCTGCAGCGCGGCCTGCAGGTCAACGAGCGCCTGCAAGGCGACGAGGCGGTGTTCTTCCGGGTGCTGCAGCACGGCGATGTGGCACAGACTGCGCTGGTGCTGCTGAACAAGGGCGACCGGGCCAAGGCCTTCAGCGTGGCGCGCTTCGTTCAGGCCGGTCGCTGGCGCGATGCGCTGGACGGCGGCGAGCTGAAGGTGAAGGAGGCGCTGACGGCGGAAGTGCCGGCGCACGGGGTGAAGGTCTATGTGCTGGAGGCTGCCGTACAGCAGCCGGCGCTGCAGGTCGAGCTGGACAAGGCGATGGCCGACCAGCGGGCACGGGACCAGCGGCTGGGGCGGTAGTGCCGGCCGCTGGCCGCCCCCCGGATTCCTGGCGCCTGCCTACCGCTCTGGTGGGTGCCAACCTTGGTTGGCACGCTTCTCGAGCAGTCGAGCAAGCTCGACTCTACAATAGCCCCCTCCCGCAGCCTGCCGTACCGCCATGACCGACCTCGCCCCGCAGACCCCGATCGAAACCCTGCTGAAGGCGGCGATGGACGGGGCGGTGCCGATCCGCGCTTTCATGGAGGCCTTCGTCGCCTCCGAGGTGGTGCTGTTGACCGGCAGCCTGGTCACCCCCGACGGCAGCGGCTTCGACCCGCTGCTGTTCGACAAGCAGGGCACCCTGCACGTCGCCGTGTTCACCGATCCGTCGCGGGTCGGCATCTACAGCCAACAGGCCCCGCACCAGATCCGCTGGCTCATGCTGGACGTGCTGCGCCGCGTGCCGGGTGGCTACGGCGTGGTGATCAACCCGGGCACCCCGCTGGGCTTCGAAATTTCGCCCAGCGGCGTCGGCGAGATCCTGAAGGATTTCGCGCAGGGCTGAACCGCCGCCGCGCATTCTGTAGAGTCGAGCCATGCTTGACTGCCTTTCGCAAAATGCCGGATGAGTCGAGCATGGCTCGACACTACAGAACGCTTCCCCATCAAGGCATGGCCATGGAATTCAGGGTATTACCCGCCGGGGCACCGGAACGGCAGCAGTTGGCGCAGTGGTATCACGCGCAATGGGGCCGCGACGCCGGCCTGTCTCTGGAACAGGAACTGCAACGGCTCAACCCAGTGCAGGATGCCGACGGCTTCCCGCATCTGATAGCCGCCTTCGATGGCGGCCAGTTGGTCGGCGCAGTGCAGCTCAAACGCCGCGAGATGCAGGCCTTCCCGCAGTACGAGCACTGGCTGGGCAGCGTGTTCGTGGCCGATAGTCATCGCGGGCGTGGGCTGGCTGGCGCGCTGGTGGAACAGGCGGCGGCGCGGGCGGCGCGGATGGGGGTTACCGACCTGTACCTGCAGACCGAAGCGCTGGATGGCGGCCTTTACGCCCGGCTGGGCTGGAAGCCGCTGCAGGAAGCCGACAACCGCAGCCATCGCGTACTGGTGATGGTGCGCAGGATTTCCGCATGAACACGCTCGCACCGGGCCATTCCCGCTCTGCGCTGATCTTCCTGGTCACGGCCATCGTCGCTGCGCTGGTGTCCATGCCCGTGCTGCGCGCGGTGGGCATGGTGCTATGGCCGGTGTTCGTCATTGCCTGGCTGATCAACCTGGGCGCGGCCTGGCATCTGGCGCAATGGGCGCGCCAGCAGGGGCGCTCGGCCTGGGCGTTCGGCTTGCCGGCGGCGCTCGGCACCGTTGCCTCGATCGTGGTCTTCGTGCTGCTGGCGGTGTTGGGGCCGAAGCCCCCGGTGCGCTGAACCTTCGCGGCTCTCGTCGACAGCATGCCTCGGCACTAAAGGTTCCACGCGGAGCGCCGGCACGGGGGCCGGCGCTCGATCACCTCACATCGTCACCTTGCGCCGGTTGTCACTGCTCACCCGGTCGATCAGCTTGTTGTACGGGTCGAAGCCCGCCTCATCCGGCTTCCCGTCCACGGTCACGGTGATTTTCGGCGCGGCGCCGGTGATGTGGTGGCGCTGCAGGTACAGCACTTTCTGGTCGCGTTCCTTGCCCGAAGGCCCGTTGGCGAACACGCCGATCTCGACCCAGTCATCCATCGTGCCGTCGCTTTCCTTGCCCCTGCCGTCGGCGTACTGCTTGGCCGCGTGCAGGTCCAGGGTCACGTCGTAGCGACCGTCATCGCGCTTGCGCGCACTGGCGGCCATCACCCGGTTGTCGTAGAAACTGATTTTCTCGAACAGGTCGGTGACCAGCTGCTGGCGGTCGGCCGGGGTCTCGGCACGGATGTAGCCCAGCAGTTCGCGCGAGGTGGTGTAGGGCGGCTGCTGGAACCCCTTGTCCTGCAGGAAACGCTTCAACGCGCGGTTCAGGGCCTGCTCGCCGATTTCCTCGCGCAGCCGGTAGAACACCAGCGAACCCTTCTGGTAGTGGATGTACTGCTGGTTCTCCACGCGCTCCAGCGGCTGCTCTTCGATGGCTTCGCCACCGCGCCCGGACAGGTAGCCATCCAGTTCGCGCTTGAGGAACTGGCGCATGTGCTGGCGGCCGTACTCCTGCTCCATCACCATCAGCGCCGAGTACTGCGACAGCGATTCGGAAAGGACCGTTGCGCCCTGCACGTTGGCACCGATCACCTGGTGCGCCCACCACTGGTGGGCGATCTCGTGCGCGGTGACGTAGAACACGTAGTCCACCTTGTCCGGATCACGCAGGTCGGCGATGAAGCCGATGGCCTCGGAGTAGGGAATGGTGTTGGCGAACGACTGCGCGAAGCGGGCATAGCCCGGGAACTCGATGATGCGCACCTGGCGGTGCTGGTAGGGCGTGAAGTTGGCCTCGTAGTAGGCCAGCGATTTCTGCACCGCTTCGATCATCCGGTCCACGTTGTAGCCGTGCGCCGGGTCGAAGTAGACCTCCACCGGGATGTCCTTGTACGTTGCCTTGCGCACCTCCCAGCGTGCCGACAGGTAGGCGTAGAAGTTCAGCATCGGCCGGTCCATGGCATAGCTGAAGCAGCGCCGGCCGTTCACCGTGGTCTCATGCTTCAGGTAGCCCGGCGCCAGCGCGATCTGGTCCGGCGCGGTGCAGACCGTGGTGCGGAAGTCGAGCCAGTCGGCATCATTGGAGATATAGGTATTGGCACGTGCGGCTTGGTCTTCCAGCCTGGGCATGCGCCGCGGTTCGCCGAGGTCGCGCTTGCGGCGCTCGTTGCGATCGCTGATCTCGGCCCCTTCGTTGTAACCGAACGAGGGCAGTACGCGGCTGTTGAAGAAAGTTCCGTTGTCGACGATGTTGCTCGGCGCCTGGCCGGCAGTGATGCCGTTGGGTTTCTGCACCACCCGGAAGTGGACGTTGCGGCTTTCACCCGGTTGCAGTGGCGTGGCCAGACGGTAGATGCGGTAGCCAAGATCGGCGTCGTGCATCGACAAGGTCTGCCCACCCAGGTCAACCGCGACCAGCTGCTTGTCATCGCCCATCGAGACATGCACGTCCTGGATCGGCACGGCATGCGTGTTGCGCACCGTCCAGTTCGCATCGATCACCATCGACTGCGATTCCGGGAACAGGTCCACGCGGTTATCCACCGCCACGATGCGCGGCTGCGGCAGGTTCCGGTACTTCGACAGTTCACGCTCATAGCGCGCCTGCAGATCCAGCTGCTGGTCGGGCGATATGAATTCGTTGCGGATGTTGGTGCTCCAGTACAGCCAGCCGCCCACGCCGATGAAGGCCAGCGCCGCCAGCCCGGCAAGGGCGCCGGTGGGCCCGCGCAGGCGACGACCAGCCAGGGCCAGGCGCTGGCGCAGGCCCTGGCTGACGCCGCGCACCCAGAACGCAGAGGCCAGGCACATCAGGGTCAGCAGGAACAGTGCCCAGTAGCCCTGGAACGCCAGCTGGCCGGTCAGGAAGTGGCCGTAGCCATTCATGTCCGAATAGGGGGCGATCGGCCAGCTGCCGAAGTTGTAGATGTTCTGCGTGTAGTCGAGCATGCCCAGCACGCCCTGGCCGATCATCACCACGATCAGCAGCGCGTAGCCGACGAACTTGTTGTTGGTCAGTACCTGGAGCACCAGCGCCAGGCCTCCCATCAGGATGTAGACCACCGAATCCAGCGCCAGGCTGCGCAGGTACAGCAGTGGCTCCAGATGGGTGTAGCCCTTGGCCAGCTGCACGCCCATCGCGGCCAGTGCGCCGGCTGCCTGGAAGCAGATGATCACCGCCAGCAGCGCAGTGAACTTGGCCAGCAGCGGTACCCAGTTCGGCACCGGCATGGCATCGGTCACTTCGTTGATGCGCGTACTGCGTTCCTTCCAGACAAGTTCGCCGGCGAAGAACAGCACGATGATCACCAGCAGCCAGCTGAAGGCACCCTGCAGGCCCATGATCATCTGCGAGGTGACCGGCCAGATCGAGGTGCCGTACAGGGTCTGCCGGAACAGCGCGCTGGGCAGGAAGTTGGCCAGGCCCAGCACCAGCAGCACGATGAACGGCACGCTGCGCAGCACGCCGCCCGTGTCGAAACGCACCTGGCGCAGGAACTGCTGCCAGGCCGTGGTTGCGGTGAACGCCGGAACCACGCGTGGCAGGTCCGCGCGGGCGGGACGGACCGCAACGGCATCCGCAGCGGGCAGGATGGGCTTGCGGCCCCATCGACGGCGGCCGCTGCCGCTACGCTCGGTGCGGAACAGGGCAAACGTGGCGGCAAACAGCAGCGCGGCCACGCCCAGCCACAGCGCGCGGTTGGCCAGCAGGTAGCCAGCCAGTTCCGGAATGCCGCTGTTGCGTTCAGCGGTGGACCAGTAGCGGATGGTGCGGCCCAGCGCGCGCATGCCCAACGGCTCGCTCAGCACCGCGATCCACGTATTGTCGATGTCTCGCAGCAGGGCCGCGCTGGCGCCGTACAGCACCAGGTAGGCGACCAGGCCGATGTACACCCACAGGATCGAGCGGGTCAGCGCCGCCAGCAGTGACAGCAGTGCGGTGGTGAACAGCAGGTTGGGAATGACGATGACCGCGAAGGTCCAGGCATAGCCCCGCCAGCTGATCGGCCCCATGCGCTCGGGGTCGACCCAGGGCATGAACGGTGCCAGCCACAGGCCGAACGCGATCACGACGTAGACCAGCAACCCCGCAGCCAGGGCTGCCGCGATGCGGCCGGCCAGGTAGTCGCGACGCTTCACCGGGCTGGCGAAGATCAGTTCGGCGGTGCCGAGTTCGAAGTCACGCAGCAGCGCGTTGCTGACGAACAGGGCGGTGACCAGCATGCCGAGCAGGGTGAAGATGCCCAGCATCTGCGCGATCACCGTCGGCGCATTGCTGTGCACGTTGCCGGTGCCACCCCCTATCTGTACGGCATCGCTGGAGGCGGCGGCGAAGGCGAGCAGGGCGAACAGCCCGGCCAGCAGCCACAGCAGCGGAGAACGCAGCTGCTCGCGCAGCTCGAACCGGAAGAAGTTGAGGATCATGGCGCGCTCCGCTCAGGCCGCCGCGCGGGCACGGGCCTGCAGGCGCAGGCGCTGGAAGTACACGTCCTCGAGGTCGGGCGCCACCGCCGCGAAGCCGTCGCCGGGGTCGTTGGCGCTGTGCACGTGGATCACCGGGCGGCCACCCACCAGTCGCGTGGACAGCACCACGTAGCGCGCCTCATGGTCGGCCAGTTCCGAAGGATCGACCTGCTTGCGCCAGACCTGGTGCTGCAGCGCGTCGATCGCTTCGGCCGGGCGCCCGGTCAACAGCACCTGGCCCTTGTTCATGATCGCCATCGTCGGGCACAGGTCAGTCACGTCCTCGACGATGTGGGTGGACAGGATCACCGCCACGTTCTCGCCGATCGCCGCCAGCAGGTTGAGGAATCGGTTGCGCTCCTCCGGGTCGAGGCCGGCGGTGGGTTCATCGACGATCACCAGCCGTGGGTCGCCCAGCAGCGCCTGGGCAATGCCGAAGCGCTGGCGCATGCCGCCGGAGAACGTGCCGAGCTTGCGCTTGCGCGCATCCCACAGGTTCACCTGCTGCAGCAGCCCATCGACCACTTCGCGGCGCTGCGCACGCTGGGTCAGCCCCTTGAGTACGGCGAAATGCTCCAGCAGGTCCAGCGCGCTGACCTTTGGATACACGCCAAAATCCTGCGGCAGGTAGCCCAGCCGGCGGCGCACGGCGTCCTTGTCGCGCAGCACGTCGATTGGCGCTTCGCCGGGGATGCTGAGCGTGGCCGTGCCACTGTCGGCCTCCTGCAGGGTGGACAGTGTGCGCATCAGCGAGGACTTGCCCGCGCCGTTCGGGCCGAGCAGGCCGAACATGCCGCGCGGGATGTCCAGGCTGACGTTGTTGAGTGCGTGCACGCCGTTGGCGTACGTCTTGGACAGCGAATCGATCTTCAGCATGCGACGTACACCTTTCCCTGGGCGATGTCTGCGCGTTATCCGCGCATCCGCGTCCGTGCGCATCCGCCGTTGGTCATGGGGGGAGAATATGGCTGTCGCGCGTTAGCAGGGCCAGTGGCCCTTCGCTGCCTACCCGCGCTGTGACGAATCGCGCACCACCAGCTTCACCGGGATGCTCTGGCTGTCCACCGGCTGCCGGCCGATCAGCGCCAGCAGGCGCTCCACCAGCAGCTGGCCGGCTTGCTTGGTGTCCTGCTGCACGGTGGTCAGCGCCGGCGACACCGAAGCCGCCAGCGGAATGTCGTCGAAGCCGGTGACCGCCACGTCCTGCGGCACACGCAGCCCGGCCTCGCGCAGGGCCCGCATCGCACCAATGGCGATCAGGTCGCTGGCCGCGCAGATCGCATCGATCGGTTCGCCGCGCGCCAGCAGCGCCTGGCAGGCGTGCTGGCCGGAAGCCTCGGTGGTGATGGCATCGTGCTGCAGCGCTGGCTCGGCGCTCAGGCCGCGCTCCTGCAGCGCCGCCACATGGCCGCGGTAGCGCTCCTGGAATTCGGGGTAATGGCTGGAGGCATGGCCGAGGAAGGCGATCCGGCGGCAGCCCTGCTGCAGCAGGTGGGTGGTGATGTCGTGCCCGCCCTGGAAGTTGTCGCTGCCGATCGACACGCCGGGCTGGCCGGGCAGGGCGGCGCCCCAGCGCACGAAGTGCGTACCCTGTTCGACCAGCCGCTGCAGGCGGTCGCGCGATTCGTGGTAGTCGCCGTAGCCCAGCAGGATGATGCCGTCGGCCTTGTTGCTGTCTTCGTAATCGGCCTGCCAGTCGGTGGAGAGCTGCTGGAACGAGACCAGCAGGTCCTGCCCGTGCAGGGCGCAGGCGCGGGTGATCGAGCCCAGCATCGAGTGGAAGAACGGGTTGATCAGCGAATCGTCGTTGGTCGGGTCCTCGAAGAACAGCAGGGCCAGGGTGCCGGCATTGCGCAGGCGCAGGCTGGAGGCGTTCTTGTCGACCTTGTAGTTCAGCTCGCGGGCGATGCGCAGGATGCGCTCGCGGGTCTCGGCGTTGACCATCGGGCTGCCACGCAGGGCCCGCGACACGGTGGGCTGGGAGACCCCGGCCAGGTGGGCGATGTCCAGGGAGGTGGCTTTGCCTTTGATGGTCATGGGCACGCGGGAGGGGGCAGGGTGGAAGGTGCCTGGGCATGATGCCATGCGGTGGCTGCTGGCCGTCCTGGCCGTCACTGCTTGTGGCCGCGGTCGCGGTCGTGCGACGGTCAACACCATAGCCTGATGGAGCCAAGCGGTGACCTTTCGCCTGTACCCGGGTGTCCCCGACGATTTCGAGGCGCGGATCCGCATCCTTGCGCCAGAGGAGGGTGGGCGTCGCAGCCCGGCCCGGAACGGTATCCGCTGGGACTTCGCCTACGCCGATGACGTCGGGACACCCGAGCTGTTCATGATCTGGCCCGACTTCCGGCACGCTGAGGGCGACAGCTGGGCGACCGAGCTGCCGCTGCCGGTGGGAGAGTCCCTGTTGGCCGGCCTGACCGTGGTCAATGAGGTGCTGAGGGTGGGGCTGCACCGGGAGCGTATCGGGCCGGGCGTGCGCTTCCACTGCCATGAAGGGCCCAAGGTGGTGGCGGTGGGGGAGGTTACGCGGGTCACCGGCCTGCTGCTGGATCGCCCCCTGCTTCGTTGAGGCCGGTTCCGACCCGTATCGGCCGGATTCCCGACGGGCCGGGGGCGAAGGGAATGGTAAGATGCCTCGTTCCGATATCCCCCATTCGCAACCGTGGGAGGTCCAGCGTATCGGCACCCCGTCGAGTGTGCTATCACTGGTCCAGCCCCGGACAACGGAAGAATCCATCTATGGCGCGCGGCATCAACAAAGTCATCCTGGTCGGCAATCTCGGCAACGACCCGGACGTGAAGTACACCCAGGGCGGCATGGCGATCACCCGCATCAGCCTGGCCACCACCAGCGTCCGCAAGGACAAGGATGGCAACCAGCAGGAGCGCACCGAATGGCACCGCGTGGTGTTCTTCGGCAAGCTCGGCGAGATCGCCGGCGAGTACCTGCGCAAGGGCAGCTCGGTCTACGTCGAAGGCAGCCTGCGCTACGACAAGTACACCGGCCAGGACGGCGTGGAGAAGTACTCCACCGATATCATCGCCGATGAAATGCAGATGCTGGGCGGCCGTGGTGAAGGCGGCGGTGGCGGCGGTGGCGGTGGCAACTACGGCGGTGATCGCCCGCAGCGCCAGCAGGCGCCGCGCCAGGAGTACGGCGGCGGCGGTGGCGGTGGCCAGCGTGGCGGCCAGGGCGGTGGCTATGGCAACCAGGGCGGCAACCAGGGCGGCGGCTACGGCAACCAGGGTGGCAACCAGCGCCCGCAGCCGCAGCAGGCGCCGCCGATGGACGACTTCGCTGACGACGATATTCCGTTCTGATCGGGCGCTCGCCTGTTGCAGAAAAGAAAGCCCCGCCATGCGGGGCTTTTCTTTTTTCACCTGTACTTGCGGTCGTGCTCCCGCAGCATTGAATTTCTTGCAGCGCAACTTGCAAACCGGCAATTCCCTCCCCTATGGTGCAATCGATTGCATTGCTGTGAATCGTTGCGTTTGATACCGGTTGGGAGGCCGGAAGGTGGATGTCCATCCATTCGATCAGACCGGCCCCGGCGACGGGGCTCACGCGGCGCGATGCGTTGCGCCTTGCGGTTGCCGGCGGCATCGGCCTGGGAGCGGCAGGCGTGCTCCCTGCGTTCGCCGCCGATGCACCGCTCAAGGGCCAGCTGAAGCACTCCGTCGCGCGCTGGACCTTCCCGCAGTTGTCGGTGGCCCAGCTCTGCAGCACGGTGAAGGACATCGGCTTCGCCGCCATCGACCTGGTCGGCCCGGAGGACTGGCCGACGCTGAAGGCCCATGACGTGTACAGCTCGATGTGCAACGGCGCAGAGCTGGGCCTGACCCAGGGCTTTGCCGGCCGCCAGTTCCACGATCAACTGGTGGAGCGCTACACGCGGCACATCGATCTGGTCGCCGATGCGGGCTATCGCAATCTCATCTGCTTCTCCGGAAATCGCAACGGCATGGACCCGCAGGACGGCATGGCCAATGCCGAGGCCGGCCTCAAGCGCATCCTCGGCCATGCCGAGAAGCGCGGCGTGGTGCTGGTGATGGAGCTGCTGAATTCCAGGGTCGATCATCACGACTACCTGTGCGACCACTCCGCCTGGGGCGTAGAGCTGTGCCAGCGGCTGGGCTCGGACAACTTCGGCCTGCTGTACGACATCTACCACATGCAGATCATGGAGGGCGACATCATCGCCACCATCGGCAGGCATCACGCCTGGTTCAAGCATTACCACACCGCAGGCGTGCCCGGCCGGAATGAGATCGGAGACCAGCAGGAACTCCAGTATCCGGCCATCTGTCGCGCGATCCGCGATACCGGTTTTGAGGGCTATCTGGCGCAGGAATTCATGCCTGCGGCGCCAGACCCCATCAACTCTCTGCGCGAGGCGATCCGCCTCTGCGACGTCTGAAACGATATCCACCCAGGTGAGAAACCCATGGCAGATAATCACTACGACGCCATCGTTGTTGGCTCGGGAATCAGTGGCGGTTGGGCGGCGAAGGAGCTGACCGAGAAGGGACTGAAGGTCCTGATGCTGGAACGTGGCCGCAACATCGAGCACGTCAAGGACTATGTGAACGCGATGAAGGAAGCGTGGGACTTCCCGCATCGCAACCGGCCCACCCAGGCGATGAAGGCCGACTTTCCTGTGCTGATGCGCGACTACGGCCTGGCCGAAAACCTGGAAGGGATGTGGGCCAACGAACAGGACTCGCCCTACATCGAGACCCAGCGCTTCGACTGGTTTCGTGGCTATCACGTCGGTGGCCGTTCATTGCTGTGGGGGCGGCAGAGCTATCGCTTCTCCGATCTGGATTTCGAGGCGAACCTGAAGGACGGCATCGCCACCGACTGGCCGATCCGCTACGCCGACATCGCGCCGTGGTACGACCATGTGGAGAAGTTCGCCGGCATCGCCGGCACGCGCGAAGGCCTGGACGTGTTGCCGGACGGCGAATTCCTGCCGCCGATCCCGTTGAACATCGTCGAGAAGGACGTGGCCGCACGGATCAAGAAAGCCTTCGGCGGCACCCGCCACATGATCCACTCGCGCACCGCCAACATCACCCAGCCGATGCCCGAGCAGGGTCGCGTCAACTGCCAGTACCGCAACAAGTGCATCCTGGGTTGTCCGTTCGGCGCCTATTTCTCGACCCAGGCGGCGACGCTGCCGGCGGCGATGAAGACCGGCAACCTGACGCTGCGGCCGTTCTCGATCGTCAAGGAAGTGCTCTATGACAAGGATCGCAAGCGTGCGCGCGGCGTGGAGGTCATCGATGCCGAGACCGGCCAGACCTACCAGTACACCGCCAAGCTGATCTTCCTCAACGCCTCCTCCTTCAATTCGACCTGGCTGCTGATGAACTCGGCCACCGATGTCTGGGAGGGCGGCCTGGGTTCCTCGTCCGGCGAGCTGGGGCATAACGTGATGGACCATCATTTCGGAGCGGGTGCTTCCGGCCGCGTCGAGGGCTACGAAGACAAGTACTACTTCGGCCGTCGACCCTGCGGTTTCTATATTCCGCGGTTCCGTAACGTCGCCGCCGACAAGCGCGGTTACCTGCGCGGGTTCGGCTACCAGGGCGGTGCCAGCCGCACAGGCTGGTCGCGCGAGATCGCCGAGCTGAACATCGGTGCCGACCTGAAGGACGCGCTGACCGTGCCCGGTGACTGGCGCATCGGCATGACCGGGTTCGGTGAAATGCTGCCGCACCACGACAATACGATCCGCCTGGACCGCGAGCGCAAGGACAAGTGGGGACTGCCGGTGCTGGCGATGGACGTTGCCATGCGCGCCAATGAACTGGCGATGCGCAAGGACATGGCCGCCGATGCCGCCGAGATGCTGGAGGCGGCCGGGGTCAAGGACGTGAAGATGCACGACAACGACTACGCGCCGGGCAAGGGCATCCATGAAATGGGAACCGCGCGCATGGGCCGTGATCGGAAGAGCTCGGTATTGAACCAGCACAACCAGGTGTGGGATGCACCCAACGTCTATGTCACCGACGGTGCCTGCATGACCTCCAGCGCCTGCGTGAATCCGTCGCTGACCTACATGGCGCTGACCGCCCGCGCCGCCGACCATGCCGTGCGTGAACTGAAAGCGGGGAACCTCTGATGGATCGTCGCGAACTGTTGAAGATGATCGTTGCTGCCACGGGTGCGGCCATGGTCGGTCTGCCGGCGCTGGTACAGGGCAAGGCACCGGCTGCCGGGGCGATGCCTGCCTTCTCCGACGCCGATATCGCCTTGCTGGACGAGATCGCCGAGACGATCCTGCCACGGACGAAAACACCGGGAGCGAAGGATGCCGGTGCGGGTCCGTTCATGGCGACCTTCGTTGCCGACTGCTACACCGCCCGGCAGCAGGCGACGTTCCGCGCCGGCCTCTCCGACATCGACGCGCGCTCCGGTGGCCGCTTCGCATCGCTCACGCCAGACGCCCGTAACACGCTGCTGCGCACGCTGGATGCAGAAGCAAAGGCACGCACGGCCGAGGTGACCGAGACGGGCACTCCGGAAGAGGGCGAGGCGATGCCGCATTACTTCACGATGCTCAAGCAGCTGGCCATCTTCGGCTTCTTCACTTCGAAGGTGGGCGCGACTGAAGTGCTGCACTACGTTGCGGTACCGGGTCGCTACGATGGCGACCTGGCCTATGTTGCCGGCACGCCTGCATGGGGGACCAGCTGATGGAGCGCTGCATGATGATCAAGCCGCTGCTGATCGCGGCCGGTGTACTGGCCGCCGGTTCCGCGTTCGCACAGGAGGGCGCCGACCCTGCGCGCGATCCGAAGAAGACCGAGGTGTGGACGCCGGTGCCTGCAACCGTGACCACACTGCCAGGCAAGGCACCGTCTGATGCCATCGTATTGTTCGATGGCAAGGATGTCTCGGCCTGGGAATCGGAGCAGGGTGGGCAAGTGCCCTGGAAAGTTGCCGATGGCGCCATGACTGTCGTGCCCGGCAGCAAGGGCATTCGCACAAAGCAACGCTTCTGCGACGTGCAGCTGCATGTCGAGTGGCGCACCCCCATCGACACGAAGGGCTTCGATGGACAGAACCGCGGCAACAGCGGCATCTTCCTGCAGGAGCTGTATGAGCTGCAGGTGCTGGACAGCTACAACAACCCGACCTATGCCAACGGCCAGGCGGGCTCGATCTACAAGCAGGCCATGCCGCTGGTGAACGCCTCGCGCGTGCCGGGCCAGTGGCAGGCCTACGACATCCTCTGGAAGGCACCGCGCTTCTCGGCGGGCGGTGGGCTGGTGTCGCCCGCGCGCATCACGGTGCTGCACAACGGCGTGCTGGTGCAGGACGACACCGTGCTGGCGGGAAAGACCGAGTACATCGGCGCACCTTCCTATGCGCCACACACGTGCGCACCGCTCTACCTGCAGGAGCACGATTCGAAGGTCAGCTACCGCAACATCTGGGTGCGCGAGCTGTAGTGGCACACGGCCGGCGTGGTCGCCGGCCGCTTACTTCGCCAGGTAGCTGGCGATGTCGTTGATTTCCTGCTGCGAGAGCTGGGAGAAGGGCGGCATCAGCCCACCGCCCTTGCTGATCTTTTCCTTGATCTGCGCCGGTGCCATGCGCTTGCCGATGTCGGTGAGCGCCGGGAAAGCGCCCGGCATGCCCGCACGATCGGCGCCGTGGCAGGCCACGCAGTTCGCGGTGTAGAGCTTTGCACCTGCAGCCGGGTCGTCCTTGCACCAGGCGGCCGTTGCGGAGCCCAGGCCGCCCAGGGCCACGGCCATTGCCAGGATCATTTTCATGTGGGGCTCCTTCATGCGTCAGGGCTGCGCACGGGCGGGCGCATTGACGGTCAGGTGTTCACGCAGATAGTCCGCGCCGGTCTGGATGACCTTGGCCGGATCGCGCGGTTGGTCATGTTCGACGATGTACCAGTGCACGCCAGCGGCCGCTGCGGCCGGCAGGATCGCGTTCCAGTCCAGCACGCCCTGGCCGACCGCGGCGAATCCGCCCTCGTCTTCGGCCTGGCCCTTGGGGGCATTGTCCTTGGCGTGAACCGCGAAGACATGCCCGCGGAACCTGCCCAGCATCACCGCAGGGTCCAGGCCTGCACGCGCGACCCAGGCCAGGTCCAGCTCGGTCTGCAGGTCGGGACCGGCGGCGGCGAACAGCAGTTCCAGTCCCGTCCTGCCGTTGAAGTCGACCAGCTCGAAGTCGTGGTTGTGGTAGGCCAGGTACATGCCCTTGGCCCGCACCTGTTTGGCGATGCGGCCCAGTTCCTGGCCCAGTGCGGTCCAGCCTGCGGCATCGGCCGGCCGGTCCTTCTGGTCCAGGTAGGGCACCACCAGCGTGCTGTTGCCGATCGCGCGGTTGAAGGTCACTACGCCGTCCAGGTTGTTGCGCAGCTCGGCCAATGGCACGTGCGACGAAATGGCCCTGATCGAATAGCGGTCCAGCAGCTGCTTGAGGTCCGCCGCGCTGGTGTTCTGCGTGCCGACCGTTTCCACCGCATGCACGCCCGCGTCGTGGACGATCTTCAACTGCTGCTCGAGCGAGCCGGCGTTGCGCAGGGTGTACATCTGCACCGCGATCGGCTTCTGCGTGCCTGCCACTTCGCCCGCGAAGGCGGGCAGGGCAGCGAGCAGCAGCAGGACGAGGCCTGCGGTTCTACGGACAGGGGCTTTCATCAAGAGATCCTCCCGGGTTTCAAGCGATGGTGGTCCAGGCGCGTGTCCTGGCCGATGTGATGACACGGTCGACGATCAGCGCCGAGCGCAGGCCATCGTCGAAGGTAGGCAGCCCCTCGGGCTGCTCGCCGTCGATGGCGCGATAGGTGTCGGCGACAAAGGCCTCGAAGCACTGGGCGTAACCCTGTGCGTGCCCGGCCGGCAACACCGACAACCGGCGCTGTTCGGCACTGCCGGCTCCCGGCCCACGCACGAAGGTTTCTTCGCGCTGGTCGGGCCACCCGATCCACAGCCGCTCGGCATCTTCCTGGTTGAACGCCACGCTGGCCCGGGCGCCATCGATCTCGAACCAGAGACGATTGCGGCGTCCGGCAGAGACCTGGCTGACGGTCAGTGATGCCAGCGTGCCGTTGCCGGTGCGGAACATCGACGCCGCCACGTCCTCGCTGGCGACCGCCTGCATCGCACCGCCGGCTGCCGGGGTGCTGAAACTCTGCGCGCCGGAGGCGCTGCGCTCGGCGATCACCGTGTCGAACGCCGCGCTGACCTCGGCGAAGCGTTCACCGCTGACCCATTCCACCAGGTCACACCAGTGCGAACCGATGTCGGCGAACACACGCGAAGCGCCGCCCAGCGCCGGATCGACGCGCCAGTTGTTGCTGGCCGGGTCCAGCAGCCAGTCCTGCAGGTAACTGCCATGGATGAGGTGCAGGGGGCCGATGTCGCCTGCGGCGATGCGCGCGCGTGCTTCCCGCACCACCGGGTGGTAGCGGTAGACGAAGGGAACCGTGGCGACCAGGCCGCTCGAGCTGGCCAGTGCGGCCAGCGCCTGCGCGTCTTCCAGCGTGGTCGCCAGTGGCTTCTCGCAGACCACGTGCTTGCCGGCCCGCAGTGCAGCTTCGGCCATGGGCCGGTGCAGGTGGTTGGGCGTGCAGACGTGCACGACCTGCACCTGCGGGTCGGCCACCACCTCCTCGATATCGCGATAGCCGCGCGGGACACCCCACGCCTGCGCTACCTCGGCGGCGCGCTGCGCGGAAGAGGCGGCCACGCCACGGATGTCGGCACCGGCCAGCAAGGCGGCGCGACGATGCACGGCCGCGATCATGCCGGTACCGATGATGGCGATTCCAGGCTTGGGCATCGGCTGCAGTCCTCAGGGCGTGGACGCTGCGGCCGCAACCACCGGCCGGTCGCGGAACAGCAGCAGGAAGGCGATCAGCACGATGAGTGCGACGCCGGCCGGGAACAGCCAGATCTGCTGCCAGTCGGGCCCTGCGGCGGTGGTGTAGTGCTCCACCACCGCGCCGGACAGGAAGGTGCCGATCAGCATGCCCACGCCATAGGTGGCCAGGGTGATGAAGCCCTGCGCACTACTGCGTGCGTCGGGGCCGGCATGGGCATCGGTGTAGATCTGGCCGGTGACGAAGAAGAAGTCGTAGCAGATGCCATGCAGCACGATGCCGATCACCAGCAGCGAGAAGCCACTGCCGGCATCGCCAAAGGCGAACATGCCGTAGCGCACGACCCACGCTGCCATGCCCACCGCCAGCATCGTCTTGACCCCCAGCCGCACGAACAGGAACGGCATGGCCAGCATCAGCAGCACTTCCGAAACCTGGCCCAGCGACTGCAGGCCCGCGGCGCCGCGCACGCCCAGATCGTTGAGATAGGGGTTGGTGAAGTTGTAGTAGAACGAGAGCGGGATGCAGATGGCGATGGAGGCCAGGAAGAACACCAGATAGGAGCGCGACTTCAGCAGCCGCAGTGAATCCAGCCCGAGGATCTGACCCAGCCCGGCGTCGCGCTGCCGGGCCAGCGGCGGCGTGTGTGGCAGGGTGAAGGCATACAGGCCAAGCAGAAGCGACGCCAGCGCGGCCATCTGGAAGGTCAGCTCGAGCCGGTGTGCCTGCTCCCAGCCCATCCAGCCGATCAGCACGCCGGCGATGATCCAGCCGATACTGCCGGCTACGCGCACCAGCGGGAACTGCTTTTCAGGCGATTGCATGTGCCGCATCGCCACGCTGTTGGCCAGTGCCAGCGTCGGCATGAACAGCAGCATGTAGCCCATGACGCAGGCGGAGAATGTGGTGAAGTCTGTCGCGGTGGACGCCAGCCACAGCAGCACCGCACCGGCCAGGTGCAGGACCGCGAGGATGCGCTGCGCCGCGAAGTAGCGATCGGCGATCAGCCCGACCAGGAAGGGCGCGACGATGGCCCCGATCGACTGGCTGAGGAAGGCGGTCGCGACCTGGCTCGCGCTGGCCTGCAACGGGCCCTGCACCAGGTACGTGCCCAGGGTGACGAACCACGCTCCCCAGATGAAGAACTGCAGAAACATCATCGCGCCCAAGCGCGACATGGCGTGCGTCATGGCTTGCCCTCCCGGGGCGGTAATGACTCAGATTCCCAGCATGCGATGCAGTGAAGCGGCGTGGGTGCCGCTGTCGGCGAAATCATCGAAGGCGCGTTCAGTCACGCGGATGATGTGGTCGCGGATGAAGGCAGCGCCTTCGCGCGCGCCGTCCTCGGGGTGTTTCAGGCAGCACTCCCACTCCAGCACCGCCCAGCCCGGAAAGTCGTACTGCGCCATCTTCGAAAAGATCGCCTTGAAGTCGATCTGGCCATCGCCGAGCGAGCGGAACCGGCCCGGACGATCGATCCAGTCCTGGTAGCCGCCATACACGCCGCTGCGGGCGCTCGCACGGTACTCGGCGTCCTTGACGTGGAAGATGCCGATGCGGTCGTGATAGCGGTCGATGAAGCCCAGGTAGTCCATCTGCTGCAGCAGCAGGTGGCTGGGGTCATACAGGATCTTCGCCCGCGGGTGATGATCCACCACGTCGAGGAAGCGCTCGAAGGTGGCGCCGTCGTGCAGGTCTTCGCCGGGGTGGATCTCGAAGCACAGGTCCACGCCGCAGGCGTCGAACGCATCCAGGATCGGGCGCCAGCGGCGGCCGAGTTCGGCGAAGGCTTCGTCCACCAGGCCGGGCGGGCGCTGCGGCCAGGGATAGAAGTACGGCCAGGCCAGCGCACCGGAAAAGGTCGCGTGCGCGGTCAGTCCCAGATGCTGGCTGGCTTTGGCCGCCAGCATCAGCTGATCGACCGCCCAGGCCTGGCGGGCGGCGGGGTTGCCGTGCACCGCAGGCGGTGCGAAGCCGTCAAAGAGGCTGTCATAGGCGGGGTGGACGGCGACCAGCTGTCCCTGCAGATGGGTCGACAGTTCGGTGATCTGCACACCGTGTTCGGCCAGCATGCCGGCAACATCATCGCAGTAGGCCTGGCTGTGTGCTGCTTGGGCCAGATCGAACAGGTGGGGCGCCGTGGTGGGTACTTGTACGCCAGAATAGCCCAGCCCCGCGGCCCATCCGGCCAACGTGTCCAGCCGATCAAAAGGAGCTTTGTCGCCGATGAACTGCGCCAGGAACAGCGCTGGACCCTTGAGCGTCTTCAAGATGATTCGCCCTCGATGCAATCGATTGCATTACCCTAGCATGGGCCTCCCGCAGACCCGTTGTGCAGTGCACAGCGGAAACAAGAGCTGAAACCATGGCAACCATCTACGACATCGCCAAGCACGTGGGCGTCTCTGCCGGTACGGTGTCGCGGGCACTTTCCCGGCCGGACAAGGTGCTGCCCGCCACGCGCGCGCGCATCGAGCAGGCGGCTGCCGCGCTCGGCTACGTGCCCAACACGGTGGCCAGGACACTCAAGACCCAGCGCAGCGGCAAGATCCTGGTCACCGTGCCGGATATCGCCAATCCATTTTTCGCCCAGATCCTGCAAGGCGCAGAAGAGGCGGCACAGGCGGTTGGCTACGCGGTGCTGCTGGGCGATACCCAGCACCAGCCCGACCGCGAGGAGCGCTATGCGCAGATGCTCCGGCGCAACGAGGCCGACGGCATGATCGTGCTGGGGCATCGATTGCCGCCGACGGCGCGCGAGATCGTGCAGCAGCGCGGCGCCGCCGCACCGGTGGTCAATGGATGCGAGTTCGATCCTGCGCTGGGCATTCCCAGCGTCCACATCGACAACGCGGCAGCTGCACGCGCGGTGATGGAACACCTCTACGGACTGGGTCACGAGCAGATCGCCGTGGTCGGTGGGCCGCCCGACAACCCCCTGCACCAGCAGCGGCTGCAGGGCGTCCGGGCCGCGGGCAAGGCGCGCGGACGGCTGCGCCAGCAGCGCATCGTGCCAGGCGACTTTTCCGTGGAATCCGGCCACGCGGCGGCAATGGCGTTGCTGGACGTGGCACCGGCACCGACCGCGATCTTCTGCTTCAGCGACCAGATGGCGCTGGGCGCCCTGGCGGCCTGCCGTGAGCGGGGTATCCGCGTGCCGGATGACCTGTCCATCGTGGGGTTCGACGACCTGGCGTCCTCCCGTTACCTCACGCCGCCGTTGACGACCATCCGGCAGCCGATGCGCGAGATCGGCGAGCGCGCGGTCAAGCTGCTGCTGGCGATCATCGAGCATGCCGATGTGCCGCTTCAGCAGACGCTGGATTTCAGCCTGATGCTGCGCGGCTCGACGGCGGCGCCCAGGCCAGGTCGCGACCTTGATCCCTTGATCCCGAATTGACGCGAAGCTGTCAGACTCACGCCAGGCAGCCCGGCACGCGTCGAGGTGGAGTGCCAGGCTGGAGTGCTGAGGTGGAGTTCTGAGATGGAACGTGCGATCGCGCAAGGGGGTCGGCAATGCCGTTCTTGACTGACTCGACCGAGGTCGCGGTCGAGGGCATCGGCGCGGCGCGGCGCATCGGCTGGATGCGCTTCGTGGGCAATGGCCTGGGCGCGATCCCGATCGCCTCGATCATCCTGGAACGCCATGACGGTGCGCTGGCCTGGGTTCTGCTGCTGCTCAATGCACTGGCCTGGCCAGCGCTCGCGCTGCTGCTGACCCACCGGTCCCGGCAGCCTGCCGTGGTCCAGTTCCGCTGCATGGTGGCCGATTCGTTGTTCGGCGGTGGCTGGATCGCCTTCATGGGGTTGAGCGCGGTGCCCAGTGCACTGTTCGCGGCGCTGCTGGTCGCCGACAAGATCGCTGCCGGCGGCGTGCGCCTGGCGATGCGCGCCACGCTGGCACTGGTGCTGGGTTTTGCGATCACCTGGTGGGCCCTCGGGTTTCCCTATCAGCCGGTAACCTCGCAACGCACGATCGTGCTCAGCGTGCCGTTCCTGTTCGTCTACGGCATCGGTCTGAGCATCCTCAGCTGGCAGCTGGCGCGTCGGGTGAAATCGCAGAACCGGCAGCTGCAGCGCTTGAGTCGGATGGACCCGCTGGTCGAGCTGGCCAACCGCGGCTTCCTGATCCTGCGCGCGCAACAGGCGCTGGACAAGGCGCAGCGGCAGGGCGGTTTTGCCTGCCTGCTGATGCTGGACGTGGATGATTTCAAGCGCATCAATGACTCGCATGGCCATCGTGCCGGTGATGAAGTCCTGCGGCACATCGCTTCGACCCTGCGCGCGTTTGCCCGGCCCGGCGATACCCCGGCCCGCCTCGGTGGCGATGAGTTCGTCGTGCTGCTGCACGACTGCGCGCCGGTGGATGCGATGCATGTGGCCGAGCGGGTGCGCCTGCACCTGCTCGAGGCCGCCCGCCTGGCCACCCCGGGCGTGGAGTTCAGCGTCAGCATCGGCATTGCCGCCACGCCGCGCGGCGGTAGCGTGGAGGACTGGCTGGCGCAGGCCGACCGGGCGCTGTACCACGCCAAGCGGCAGGGCAAGAACAACGCCAGCTATGGCGAACACGGCGCCGCCCAATGACGGCGTAACGGCCGTTCATCCTGCACACGGAATCGCACGGCCAATCCTCTACCATGGGCCACCCCGCCCGGACGTGCCCCCATGCAAGACGCCCTCGTTGTGCAGCCCAAGCCCCCCGTTCCGAGGATCGCGGCCTGGCTGATGATGCTGCTGGGCATGTGGCTGGCGCTGAAGCTGGGGCTGGTGGTGACGCTGCTGTCGGGCCTGCTGGTGTTCCAGCTGACCCACCTGCTGGCCTCCACCGTGGAAGGCCGGTTGCCACCGGGGCGGGCACGGGCGATCGCGGTGATCGTGCTGTCGGCGGTCATCATCAGCGCGCTGGTACTGGCCGGGATCGGCGTGGCCTCGTTCTTCCGCAACGAGACCGGCGGGCCAGACGCGCTGCTGGCACGGCTGATGGAGATCCTCAATTCGTCGCGGCACCAGGTGCCGGCGCTGTTGCAGCCCTACATTCCCGAAGACATGCCGGCGCTGCGCGCAGCGCTGAACGACTGGGCCGCCGAGCACCAGCGCCAGCTGGGCGTGGCCGGTACATCGGTGGTGCAGGTGGGCGTGCGCGTGCTGATCGGCATGGTGCTGGGCGCGATGATCGCGCTGTATGACGAACTGCCGCTGCCGAAAATGGGGCCGCTGGCGCAGGAACTGATCGGCCGCACCAGCCGCCTGGCCACTGCGTTCCGCCAGGTGGTGTTCGCGCAGGTGAAGATCTCGCTGCTCAACACCGTGTTCACCGCGATTTTCCTGCTGGGTGTGCTGCCCTTGTTCGGGGTGCACCTGCCGTTGTCGAAGACGCTGGTGCTGATCACCTTCGTCGCCGGGCTGCTGCCGGTGGTGGGCAACATCATCTCCAACACCATCATCACCATCGTCGCGTTGTCGGTGTCGTTCTACGTGGCGGTGGCGGCGCTGCTGTACCTGATCGTCATCCACAAGCTGGAATATTTCCTCAACGCGCGCATCGTCGGCGGCGAGATCCAGGCGCGCGCCTGGGAACTGCTGCTGGCCATGCTGGTGATGGAGGCGGCGTTCGGCCTGCCGGGGCTGGTGGCCGCGCCGGTGTTCTACGCCTATGTGAAGCGGGAACTGGTGGATCAACGCTGGATCTGACCCCGCTGACGTGACGGATCTGTTTCGGTGAGCCGGGTGCCGCCTCTTGGCGGCACGTTCGCGATGACTGGGGTATACGCAGGGGCAGGGGCCGCGTAGTGCTGGCTTGGCACTGCCGGGGCCGCTCAGTACAGTGATCCGCACGTCAGGGGAAAGTTGAATGGCCGGCAAGGTATCGCCCATCGGGTTGCGGACCTGGGTCTGGATCCTGGCGGGACTGTTCGTGGTCTGCACCCTGCCGCTGATGGTCATCGCCCTGGTCCAGGGCACGATGCGCTATGCCGCCGCCGAGGACAATCTGGTCAGCCTGCGCCAGCTGCGGCAGACGTTTGATCTGGCCAACCTGGTCTCCTCCGAACGCGGCCCGGCCAACAGCCTGCTGGGCGCGCGCGCGGACGAAGGCGCCGAGCAGGCGCGGCTGGCCATGCAGCTGGCCGTGGTGCGGCGGCGGGTCGACGCCGCCATGCTGCAGCTGGACACCGCGTTCAAGGCCGATCCGGGCGAGGTTGATGCGCATGCGATGCTGGCCGATGCGCAACGCCGCCTGAAGTCGGCACGTGCCAGCGTGGACCGGGTGGCGGCGCAGCCGCAGGACGCACGCCGGGTCGAAGACGTGGAGCGCGCGATCAGCAGCATGTTCGCGGTGGTCGACCGCCTGCACCTGCTGACGTCCGCACAGATCAACGTGCTGGTCCGCGCCGACCGCGAGGCTGCGATTCCGGCGATGCAGGGCCAGGTGCTGATCGACCTGCGCGAGCACGGCGGGCGTTTGGCGTCCAACGTGATGGCGCCGGTGGCGGTGCCGGGTGCGTGGCGCAACGAGCAGGTGCGCGCGGCGCTGCAGACCGAGGGCCGCCTGCTGGAGCTGTGGCGGCTGGCCGGCAGCCACGAGGCGGTGTTCCGCAGTGACCCGGCGTTGTCCTGGCACTGGGACATGGCGCGACGGCAGTTTTTCGGTGAATCGCTGCCGATGGTCGAGCAGCTGATCGAAGGCGGTCGTCGCGGTGTACCTCCGCCGTGGACCGCCGCCGAGTTCACCCGGCGCTATGTGCCGACGTTGAAGTCGCTGGAGGCGCTGCGCGATGGCTACCTGAGTGTGTCCATTGCCCGCTTCGAACATACCCGCAACCGCGCCGCCATGCGCCTGGCGGTACTGGTGGCGACGGTCGTGGGTACGCTGGTGGTGCTGGGCGTGGCCCTGCGCATTGCCCATGTGCAGATCCTGCGGCCCCTGCTGCAGGCGCAGCGGCAGGTGATCCAGATCGCCTCCGACGCGCCGGGGCCGGAGCAGCACGTCACCCATCCGCTGGCGGAAATGCAGCGCCTGTTCGATGCGATCGAGGTCCTGCGCGAAACCTCGCGCGAACGCTCGGCGCTGACCAGTGAGCTGCGGCAGCTTGCGGGTACCGATGAACTGACCGGGCTGTTGAACCGCCGCGCGCTGGACCAGCGGGTGCAGCAGCGCCATGCCGAGGGCGCTGCGGCGGCGGTGGTGATCCTGCTGGACGTGGACCGCTTCAAGTCGATCAATGACGGCCATGGGCATGATGCCGGCGACGAGGTGCTGGTGCAGGTCGCGCAGCTGCTGCAGCGCCACCTGCGCCGCAGCGACAGCATCGCCCGCTACGGTGGCGAAGAGTTCCTGGTGCTGCTGGCCGATGGCGATCTGGATGCCGGTCGCCGGCTGGCCGAATCGCTGCGGTTGGCGCTGCAGCAGCTGGATATCGTGGTGGGCGGCGATAGCACGCTGCGCGTGACCGCCAGCTTCGGCGTGGCCGAGGGCGGTACCGACGCACTGGGCTGGCGCACCCTGCTGCGCGCGGCCGATGCGGCGATGTACCAGGCCAAGGCACAGGGCCGCGACCGCGTGCGGGTTGCCGGTGGGGGACGCACCTCACGTTGACCGGTCATGTTCATCGCCGGCGCACGTGGCGCGCCCTACACTGGCGGCCCGATCGCTGCAGGAGCCCACCATGACCGTGCATCCCCTTGCCTTCGCCGCACTGCTTGCGGGCCTGCTGGCCGGCTGCGCCAGCCCCGCATCGAAGACCACGGCCGATGAGCCGCGCCCTCCCTCGATCGCGGCCGGCATGAGCCCGGTGCCTGCGTTCACCGGTGGCGGGGCAGGGTGGAGCATCGAGATCGCGTCCACCGGCAACGGCAACCACGATGCCAGCCTCAGCGCCGATGGCCGTACCCAAAAGGGTACGTTGCGCTATCTCGGGCAGCCGGCCGATGCGCCCAGTTCGCTGATCGTGCTCAATGGTGAGCTGGGCAGGCAGCCCGCCGTTGTCGAGATCAAGCGCGAGTCGTGCCGCAATGCCGAAGGTGTCGACACCCTGGCCAGCGTGCAGGTAACGATGGAAGGGCAACCGCAGCGACGCGGTTGCGGCCACCTCGCGGTGTACTGAGCCGACCGGCAGCATGCTCGATATTCCCACCCTGCACACCGCGCGCCTGCGGCTGCGTCCGCAACAGCTGGATGACTTCGGCATCTATGCGGCGTTCCTGGCGTCGCCTCGCGCGCGTGGCATGGGCGGCCCATTCGATGAGGTTGCCGCGTGGGGCCAGTTCTGCCATGACCTGGCGAGCTGGCATCTGTTCGGCCACGGTGCGTTGATGATCGAACGGACCGACACCCACGCCTGCATCGGCCAGGTCGGCATCAATCATGGCCCGCTGTTTCCGGAGAAGGAACTGGGTTGGCTACTGTATGACGGCCACGAAGGGCAGGGCTTCGCCACTGAAGCGGCCGAGGCACTGCGCGACTGGGCCTTCGTGGTGGCACAGCTGCCGACGCTGGTCAGCTACATGGCGCCCGACAACCTGGCATCGCAGGCCGTTGCGCAGCGGCTGGGCGGCGTGCTCGACGCCCAGGCCGTGCGCAGTGATGCCGATGACCTGGTCTATCGTTACCTGCGCTGACGCCTAGCCGCCGGTGGCCGGTGCCTGCACGGGGCGGCCGAGCGCTTTGGCGACGCCCTCGCGCTTCTCGACCAGGAATTCCATCAGCGCGCGCACGCGGGGTGGCATCTGCTCACGCGATGGCACGTACAGGTAGAAGCCGGGGAACGGCGCGGACCATTCCGGCATCAACCGCAGCAGGCGCCCATCTGCCAGCATCGGCTGCAGTGACAGGTCGATGTGCTGCATCACGCCCAGTCCCTGCAGCGCGGCGCGGATCATGGCATCGTCATCATTGGTGACATAGCGTCCGCACGGTTCCACTTCAAAGTCGTGTCCATGCTGGCCGGGCGTGCTGAACTCCCAGGCATAGACCGTGCCGCTGCCGGTCTGGCGGTAGCCCAGGCATTCATGCCCGGCCAGTTCGGCGGGCGTGCTGGGCGTGCCATGCCGGGCCACGTAGGCCGGCGAGGCGACCACCACCATTTCCAGCATCGGCGTCACCGGCACGGCGATCATGCCTTCGGCCAGCCGTTCCCCCAGCCGGATGCCGGCGTCGCAGCCTTCGGCGACGATGCTGGACAGGCCATCGTCCATCACCAGCTCCACGCGCAGCTCGGGGTAGCGCGCGAAGAATTCAGGCAGGTGTGGTTCGATCAGCGTCTTGGCGGTCAGGCGTGCGGTGTTGATGCGCAGCAGGCCGGAGGGGGCGTCATGGCTGGCGCGCAGGTCGCGTACTGCGCTGTCGATGGTGCTCAGCGATGGCTGCACTGCGTCGAACAGGCGCTGGCCTTCCTCGGTCAGCGACATCTCGCGGGTGGTCCGGTGCAGAAGGCGCACGCCCAGTTGCTTCTCCAGCGTCTTCAGGCTCTGCGACAGCGCGGGGCGCGAGACCCCCATCTCTTCGGCCGCCTTGGTGAAGCTGCGATGGTGGGCAATGTGGGCAAACCAGGCCAGCTGCGGCAGCAGGGCCGGGTTGATCGCGGTGGGGGCACTCATGGGGGCTCGGTCGGGCGCCACGCCCGTCGCATTCTGGTAATCACAGCTTACTACTGTGGTTGAGATTGGCGTCTTTTCTGCTCCCAATCCCAGGTCTATCGTGCTTGCAACGGCGACACCGGTCGCCCTGCCGCAAACGAGGAGCCACCGCATGGAAACCGTCAAGATCCAGAACCCGGACATGGCCTGGCATATCGCTGCCGACCTGCACTTTCCGCCGGACTTCGACCGCAACCGGGCCTACCCCACGATCATCAGCATGCACCCGATCGGCAGCTGCAAGGAGCAGACGTCCGGCAACGTCTACGGTGAGGCGCTGGCCCGCGAGGGTTACGTGGTGATCGCCTACGACGCCAGCTTCCAGGGCGCCAGCGGGGGTGAACCGCGACGGATCGAAGACCCGACCCAGCGCGTGGAGGATGTACGCCGCGTGGTCGACTATCTGGTCACCCTGCCGTACGTGGACGCCGCACGCATCGGTGTGCTCGGCATCTGTGGTGGTGGTGGCTATGCGATCAACGCCACCATGACCGAGCGCCGCATCAAGGCGGTCACCAGCATCACCGGCGTCAACTTCGGCCGGCTCAGCCGCGAGGGCTTTGGCGGCTTCGATCCGATTGGTTCGCTGGAGGCCATCGCCGCACAGCGCACCGCCGAGATGCGTGGCGGCGAGGCACGCGTGGACCTGTTCCTGCCACCGTCGGTGGAGCAGGGGCGCGCTGCCGGCATCACCGATATCGACGTGCTGGAGGCCACGGACTACTACCGCACGCGCGGGCCGCAGCCCAACGGCGTGGTCAGCGCGCTGTTCTCGCATCGTGGTGCAGCGGTGGGCTGGGATGCCTTCCATCTGGCCGAAGTGCTGCTGACCCAGCCGCTGCTGGTGGTGATTGGTGACAAGCCGGGGGCGTTTGGTGCCTACCGCGATGGCCTGGAGATCCATGGCCGTGCGGCTTCGAAGCACAAGCAGCTGAAGGTGGTGGAGGGTGGGTCGCACTACGACCTGTATGACCAGCCGGAGCCGGTCCGGCAGGCACTGGCGGCGGTGATTCCGTTCTTCAGCCAGCATCTGTGAGCTGATGGCACTGGGGTGGTGCCGGCGGCGGGCCGGCACCTGCACGCCCTATGCGCCCGGGTAGCGGTTCGCGCCACGCCCGCGATTCAGCCTTTCGCGCAGGATGTGGTATATCGTTTATCGATAAATCCATCCCGGGGCGGCATGCCACCCCAATGCCGGAGGCCGCTTGACCGCTCGACCCGCCCGCGCCAGACCCGCGCGAGGCTTGTTCACCCTGGCCCAGGCCGCCGTGCAGGCCGTGCGCGCGATGTGCTGGCTGGGCATCCTGGCCGCACTGCTGGCCGTTCCCCTCGTCGCCCACGACCGCCGCTGGCTGCTCGACAACGTGCATGATGCCGCTGCCGCGGCCGCGCACGGCAACGATCTGTTCCTGCATTTCTGCCTGGGGCTGGGCGCCATCGTCGTGCTGCTGGTGCTGTGCCTGGTGTTCCTGCGTCATCTGCTGCGGCTGCTGGACTCGGCGGCGCGCGAGCAGCCGTTCACCCACACCAATGCACAGCGCCTGCAGCGCATGGCGTGGTTGATGCTGGCGATGGAGCTGCTGTCGATCCTGATCGGTGCCTACGCGGCCTGGATGGGCCCGGACTTCACCTGGATGGAAGTCGGCGGTGGCATGTCGATCACCGGCCTGGTCGCGGTGCTGATGCTGTTCGTGCTGGCACGCGTGTTTGCCGTAGGCGCGGCGATGCGCGATGACCTGGACGGTCTGGTCTGATGGGCACGCGCTGATGGCGATCGTCATCACCCTCGACCGCATGCTGCAGGAACGGGGCATGACCCTGTCCGAGCTGGCCGGGCGCATCGACATCACCCTGGCGAACCTGTCGATCCTGAAGACCGGCAAGGCACGCGCCATCCGCTTTTCCACCCTCGATGCGATCTGCCGCGAGCTGCAGTGCACGCCCGGCGACCTGCTCGGTCATGACCCGGCGCAGGCGCAGGATGCCGATTGAATGACTGCTTTTCTCCCTTACCTACTGACGAAACGGACCTGAAATGGAATGGTTGGCTGACCCCTCGATATGGATGGGCCTTGCAACCCTGGTCGTGCTGGAGATCGTTCTCGGCATCGACAACCTGGTGTTCATCGCGATCCTGGCTGACAAGCTGCCGCCGCACCAGCGCGACCGCGCACGGGTGATCGGCCTCACCCTGGCCCTGTTGATGCGGCTGGTGCTGCTGGCGGCGCTGGCCTGGATCATGAAGCTGACCGAGCCGCTGCTTACGCTGTTCGATCACAGCTTCTCCGGGCGTGACCTGATCCTGCTGGGCGGTGGCCTGTTCCTGCTGTTCAAGGGCACGATGGAACTGCACGAACGGCTGGAAGGCCGCGAGCACCACGAGGATGGAAAGAAGGTCTATGCCAGCTTCGCGATGGTGGTGGCGCAGATCGTGGTGCTCGACGCAGTGTTCTCGCTGGACTCGGTGATCACCGCGGTCGGCATGGTCGACAACCTCGGCGTGATGTATGCCGCGGTGACCATCGCGATGGCGCTGATGCTGGTGGCCAGCAAGCCGCTGACCCGTTTCGTCAACAAGCATCCCACGGTGGTGGTGCTGTGCCTGGGCTTCCTGCTGATGATCGGCTTCAGCCTGGTGGCCGAGGGCCTGGGCTACAAGATCCCGAAGGGCTACCTGTACGCGGCCATTGCCTTCTCGATCCTGGTCGAAGCGTTCAACCAGTGGGTGCGTTTCAACCGCGAGCGCAACGAGCGGCGCCAGCCGTTCCGCCAGCGCACCGCCGACGCCGTGCTGCGGATGCTGGGGGCGCGTCCGGCCAACGGACACGACGACGAAAGCGAGGACGCACACGCCGATGCCGAAGAGCGGCTGCAGCCGGCCGAGCACGAGATGATCCGCAGCGTGCTGGGGCTGGCCGATCGACCGGTGTCGAGCGTGATGACTGTGCGTGCCGACGTGCAGTGGATCGACGTGGCACGCGGGCAGGACGATGTGGTGGCGCGCCTGGTGGCCTCGCCGCATACCCGCCTGCTGGTCGGCGACGGCGATCTGGACAGCCTGCGTGGCGTGGTGCAGAGCCGCGACCTGCTGGCCGACCTGCTGCAGGGCAGGCCGCTGCAGCTGGAAGGCAACCTGCGCGAGCCGCAGTACGTGCTGTCCAGTGCCAGTGCGCTGCAGGCGCTGGAGCTGATCCGCCAGCACCCGGTGCCGCTGGCGGTGGCGGTGGACGAGTACGGCAGCGTGGAAGGCCTGGTGACGGCCAACGACCTGCTGGCCGCGATTGCCGGTGACCTGGTGGATACCCAGGACGAGCGCTATGGTGTGGTCGCGCAGGGCGAAGGCCAGTGGGAGGCCGACGGTGCGCTGACCCTGGATGACCTGCAGCGCCTGGCGGGCGTCTCGCTGCCGCGCAGTGCCGACTACATGACCATCTCCGGGCTGGTGCTGGAGCGGTTGGGCCGCCTGCCGGACATCGGCGACGCGGTGGAGATCGCCGACGTGCGCATCACCGTACTGGCGATGGAGAAGCGCCGCATCGCCCGCCTGCGGGTGGAGCGCCTGCCCGGGGCGTGATGCTGCCTCTACCCAATGACACGCGGGCCCGTCACCATGGCGGGCCCGCTTTTCTTCCTGGATGGTTGCAGTGCTGAGTACGATCGGTTTGTTGATGGGCCTGTACGTGGCCTGGCGCCTGTTCTGGCCGCTGCGCCTGCCCACCGCATTGAAGGTCGTGCTGTCGCTGCTGCTGGTGGCTGTGGCCGTGCAGCTGCGCATCGTCGCCACCTTCTGGGGCACGATGGCCTCGCCGGAGATACCGAAGCTGGCGATCGCCACGCTGGCCACCGGCTCGACGGCGGTGCTGCTGCTTGCGCTGGTGATGCTGGTGCTGGACGCAGGACTGCTGCTGTCGCGCCTGCTCCGCCGGCCGCGCGCGGTATCGGCATTGCGCGCCCCCAGGCTGCGTCCTGTGGCCGCTGTGCTGGCCCTGCTGGTCAGCGGCTATGGCGTCAGCCAGGGCATGGCGGTGCCCAAGCCGCGGCAGATCGACGTGGCGATCAAGGATCTGCCGGCCGCCTTCGACGGCTATCGCGTACTGCAGCTGACCGACATCCATGCCAGCCGCCTGCTGACTGGCGACTGGGTGCGCAAGGTGGTGGAGCAGAGCAATGCGCTGAAGCCGGACCTGATCGTGATCACCGGCGACCTGATCGATGGCAGCGTCGAGGCCCGTCGCGACGACGCGCGCCCGCTGGCCGACCTGCGTGCGCCGGACGGCGTCATTGCGATCACCGGCAACCACGAGTATTACGCGCAGTACCAGGACTGGATGCAGGCGTTCCGCGCACTGCACATGCAGGTGCTGGAGAACAGCCATCTGCAGGTGCGTCGTGGTGAGGCGGCGTTGACCATCGCCGGTGTCACCGACCCGGTGGCGGCACGCTATGGACTGCCGTTGCCCGATCTGGACGCGGCGCTGGCCGGTGCCGATCCGTCCGCGCCGGTGATCCTGCTCGACCATCGCCCGCGCAATGCGCGCGAGGCCGCCGCGCGCGGCGTCACGCTGCAGCTGTCCGGACATACCCACGGCGGCCAGATCATCGGTATGGACCAGCTGGTGAAGCGCGCCAACGGCGGCTATGTCTCCGGCCGCTACGAGGTGGACGGCATGACCCTGTACGTGAGCAACGGGGCCGGCCTGTGGGCCGGGTTCCCTGCGCGCATCGGCGTGCCGTCCGAAATCACCCTGCTGACCTTGCGCCGCGCGCCGTGATGCTGCGCACGCCTTCATGGAGGAAGGAGCCATGGCGCATCCCCGCGCTCCGATGGAACGCCTGATCCGCGCCAATGCCGATGAGATAAACCGGCTTCGCCAGGTGATCCGCGATACCGCAGGTACGCGTTGGCGTGGGCCGGAGCAGCGGGCGCTGCACGCTGCGGCCTGCGCCGAGTATCAACTGCGCTACGATCAGCTTGCCTTTCCGGGCGGCTATGACCAGGCGTTGAAACTGCTGGCCGAGCATGACCCGGGCACGCTGGATGTAGTGCTTACTTTCCTCGAAGTGCGGCCCTACTTCTTCCGGTCCGGCTACATGTGGAAGACATTGTTGAAGCGCGTGCAGCGGGTGCCGATGGGCGTGAAGCAGCAGGCGCGGATGCAGAGAATCCTCGATGCCTATGGCGCTTACCGGGTGGGACGCCTGCACTCCCGTTAGCTCCAGGTCATCCAGCAAGATCGCCTTGCATCCAGCATTCATACTGGCCCCGGATCAGAGATCATCTGCACGGGATTCTCAAACAGGGAAAGGCACCATGCAGGAAGCACATCACTCACGCGGGTGGCCACGCTACGTCGCACTGCTGGTTGGTGCACTGCTGCTGGCCGGTTGCCAGCGCACGCCGGAGCTGCCCGGCGCGGCACCCGCGGCACCCGCGGCAGACACGCCGGTTGCCGCGCCAGTGGCCAGCACCGACCTCTCCCCGCTGCTCGATGCCCTGCCGACGTGTGCGCTGGAGGGCTGGTACATCGATCAACAGACTGATCGCCCGGCCCACCCCTGGTTGGCCGCGAATGCGCCAACGCCCTGCCGGCAGGACGCGGAGAACGAGATCGCCACGTTCTGCGTACAGGGCCAATGGAAGGGGCTGCCGGTGGACGAAGTGATCCTGCCGACGATGACGTTCGTTTCGTTCCGTGGGGCGAAGATCGGCCTGCCGCTGGAGAAGGCGCGCCCGATCGTCCGCCAGCGCTTCGGGCAGGATTTTCCAGGCGGTGCCGCCTACGAGGAGGGCCGCGAGCCGAAGCTGATGGCCGACCCCGAGGATGCGCAGCGTTCGTGGCTGCTGTGCAGCACCCCGGAACTGGGGCACGACGTGGACAGAGAGGGGGGCCTCCGCTATGCCGGCATGAACCTGCCCTACGACCACGAAGGTTGCAGCTACCGCTACAGCCCGGTCGACTTCTGCGATGCGCGGCATCGCGCGCGCATCGAGGATGCGCTGCAGAACCAGAAGCCCAATTTCAACCAGCACTATCTGCTGGTGCAGATCGATGATCGCCCTGAGTACTTCCAGCGCACGGTGGTGCTGGTCGATACCCGCACCGGCGAGGCAACACCGCTGCCGATCGACGCCTTCACCGGAGCAGCGGGGAAGGGCGGAGAGGCTACCGGCTACGGGACTCTGGAGACGGGCGTGGACCAGCCGCAGTTCTGCCTCGATGGCGCGTTGCTGGTCTATCGCGTGTTGGAGGAAGGCCGCTTCTGCTTCGGCTTTGACGGTGAACGCTTCACCGGGCATGAAACCCAGTACATGCAGGCAGCCGCATCTCCCTGACCGGAACAGGGTTGCCAAACCAGCGATCGCCGCCTGGCGTCACTGGTCGGCGCTGGCCGTCACTGATCGCGGTCACTGCCTCCATGCCCGTGGCAACGGCCAACAATGGCGCACTCCCTGAAGGAAGCGCTGCCATGTCCTTGCCTGCTGTTGCCATCACCACGCGCCGCGCGCTGCGCAGCGAGCAGGTGCCCGCATCGCGCCGCCAGCGCCTGCTGCGTATCGGTGCCCTGGCCTGGCTGGGCAGTGCCGCACTCGGCCAACTGCTGTTCGCCGCCTACATCGTAGGCTTCTACGGACGCAGCACGCTGGCCGGCCAGCCGCTGCGCTGGAACGAGGTGATGCCGCACGGTTACGTCGCCGGGGCGACCACCTTCAACGCCGTGCTGGCGCTGCACCTGCTGCTGGCAGCGGGCATCGTGCTGGGGGGATGGTTGCAGCTGTGGCCAGCGCTGCGGCGCTGGGCACCGGCCGTGCACCGCTGGAACGGCCGGCTCTACGTGTTGGCCGCGGTAGTGCTGGCACTGGGTGGCCTGGCGATGGTGTGGGTCCGTGGCGGCGCTGCCGGTGATGTTTCGCAGCATCTGGGCACCTCGCTCAATGCCCTGCTGATCCTGTGGTTCGCGGTGGCCACGTGGTGGCGCGCACGCCAGCAACGTCTGGGTGAGCACCGCGCATGGGCGCTGCGCCTGTTCCTGGCGGTGGGGGGCGTGTGGTTCTTCCGCATCGGCCTGATGCTGTGGCTGCTGCTCAACCAGGGGCCGGCGGGTTTCGATCCGGAAACCTTCACCGGCCCCGCGTTGACCGTGCTGGCGTTTGCACAGACCCTTCTGCCCCTGGCAGTGCTGGAACTGTATCTGCGTGCCCAACGCCCTGCAGGGGCGGCGCATGCCTGGCGGGTCGGCGTGGTCCTGCTGGTTGCGGCTGTGGCCACCCTGGCCGGCAGCCTCGCCGCGGCGGCACTGATGTGGTGGCCACCGCTTGCGGCCGGCTGACGTGGGTGCACGGCAAGGCGCTATGCTGCCGGCCATGTCCGATGTGCTGTCGCCACCGCCGGTTTCGCTGCTGCGCCGAACGCTGTGGTGCGCAGGCATCTCGCTCGCGCTCGGCGCGCTGCTGGTCATCGACTGGCATCCGTGGTGGACGGTGCTGCCGCGCGCGCTGGCATTGGGCCTGGCGGCGATGCTGGTGTTCACCGTGCTGGAGCGCTGGCCCGGATCGCTGCCGCGGTGGCTGTCACGCTGGGTCGTGCAGATCCTCGCGGTGGCGGCGGTGATTCCGCTGGGAACCCTGATGATCTATCTTGCGGGCACCGACGCGGGCGCACCGCCATTCTGGCAGGACGCAGATCGCTGGACCGGGTTCCTGACCCTCAACGTGGTTGGCCTGCTGGTTGCACCGTGGGTGGCGCTGGCGGCACTGGTGAGGCACAAGGACGCACTGGCAAGGCACCAGGCCCTGGCCTTCGCGCTGGAACGCAGCGAGCTGGAGCGGCAGGCGCTGGAAGCTCGCGTGCAGCTGCTGCAACGGCAGGTTGCGCCGCATTTCCTGTTCAACACCCTGGCCAACCTGCAGGCGCTGGTGGACAGCGGTTCACCGCAGGCATCGGTGGTGATGCGCCATCTGGTGGCCTACCTGCGCGGCAGCGTGCCACGCCTGCAGCAGCCGGTGGTACGGATGGAGGACGAGATCGCATTGGTAAGCGCCTATCTGGAACTGATGCATATGCGGATGCCGGATCGGCTGCGGTTCCGCCTGGATGTTGCCGAGCAGGTGCGCGCGCTGGGTTGCCCGGGCCTGTCCGTGCTGACCCTGGTGGAGAACGCGATCCGCCATGGCATCGACCCCTGCGAAGACGGTGGCGAGGTGGTGGTGCAGGTGCGGCGCGACGGGGCGTGTTGCGAGGTCTGCGTGGTTGACGACGGCCGAGGCCTGTCAGCTGTGGCGCCGGGCCTGGGCACCGGCCTGCAGACACTGCGCCAGCGGCTGCAGCTGCTGTATGGCGATGCCGCGTCCCTGCAGTTGCAGGCGGGCCCAGAGCGCGGCGCGATCGCGCGCCTGCGGTTGCCGGCGCGGGAGCTGCCCGCGTGATCGCCAACGCACTGATTGCCGACGACGAACCGTTGCTGCGGCAGGCGCTGGCCGCACAGCTGGCGCAGGCTTGGCCGCAGCTGCAGGTGGTGGCGCAGGCGCGTAATGGGCGCGAGGCGCTGCAGGCCTTCGAAACCCTGCAGCCACAGGTCTGCTTCCTCGACATCCACATGCCCGGCCTGTCCGGCATCGACGTCGCCGCACGCATCGCGCGGCGCGCGCAGGTGGTGTTCGTCACCGCCTACGACGCGTATGCGGTGCAGGCATTCGCGCAGGGCGCGCTGGATTACCTGGTGAAGCCGGTGGATGCACAGCGCCTGCACGATACGGTGCAACGGCTGCAGCAGCGCCTGCAGCAACCTCCGCCCCTGCAGGACCTGCAGAAGCAGCTGCAGCAGCTGGCCGAACGCCTGTCGCTGCCGGCGCCGACGCCGCTGCGCTGGCTGCACGCGCAGGTTGGCAACGTGCTGCGGGTGATTCCCTGCAGCGCGGTGGATTTCCTGCGCGCCGACAGCAAGTACACCCAGGTCGGCTGGCGCGACGACGACGGTCGTCCCGGCGAGGCGGTGATCACGCTGCCGTTGAAGGAGCTGGTGCAACAGCTGGATCCGGACAGCTTCGTGCAGGTGCACCGCTCGGCGGTGGTCAACCGGCACGCGGTGAAGCTGCTGGTGCGCGGTGACAACGAGACCGCCCAGCTGTACCTGCGCGGTCGTGATGACGTACTGCCGGTCAGCCGCCGCTATCTGGGTGCGTTCCGCGCCATGTAGGCCGGTCCTGACCCGCGTTTCACCCGGCGCATGACACCCTCCGCCCATGAATGAAATGACCGTGGCGCGGCAGCGCTCGATGTGGGTGGCCGGCCTGTCCACGGTGGTGGAGTGGTACGACTTCACCCTGTACCTGTACTTCGCCACGGTGCTGTCGCGGGTGTTCTTTGGCGGTGGCGAGCAGGCGATGCTGGTCACCCTGGCCGGCTTCGCGGTGTCCTACCTGATGCGTCCGCTCGGCGCGCTGTGCTTTGGCCACCTGGGTGACCGGCTGGGCCGGCGCTGGATGCTGCTGGCCTCGATGGCGCTGATGGCGGCAGCGATGCTGGCCACCGCCCTGCTGCCGACCGCCGCAACGGCGGGCACCACCGCCGGCGTGCTGCTGCTGGTGCTGCGCTGCGTGATGGCGTTCTCGGTGGGCGGTGAATACACCGGTGTGGTCGCGTATCTGCTGGAAAGCGCGCCGGAACGGCGACGCGGCCTGGTGACCTCGCTGGCCTCTGCCGCCAGTGAAGTGGGTGCGCTGCTGGCGGTGGCGATCTCGGCAGCGACGGTGGCGCTGCTGGCACCTGCGCAGCTGGACAGCTGGGGTTGGCGCATTCCGTTCTTCGTCGGCGCGGCGCTGGCGCTGGTGATCCTCGTCGCGCGCTCGGGCATGCACGAGTCGCCCGAGTTCGAGCGCCAGCGCCGCGAGGGCAGTATTCCGGCCACGCCGTTGCGGCACGTGCTGCGCCATCATCCGCGGGCGGTGGCGCGTACCTTCGCGATCTCCGCACTGGGCTCGATCACCTACTACGTGGGCATCACCTATGTGCCGGCCTTCCTGCATGCACAGGGCCACGATGAAGGCGACGCGCTGTGGTTGTCGACGATTGCGGCAGTGGCGGTGATCGCGATCACGCCGCTGTGCGGCGCACTGTCCGACCGTGTCGGGCGACGGCCGATGCTGTTGGGCCTGACTGTGCTGGCGGCGCTGCTGCCGCTGTCGCTGTTCGCGTGGATGGCGGAGGCAACGGCATGGGGCATCGCGCTGGCGGCGGTCCTGCTGGCCTGCGTGGCCGGTGGCGTCAGCGCGGTGGCGGCCCCGGCCACGGCCGAGCAGTTCCCCGGCGAAGGCCGGGTCAGCGGGCTGGCGCTGGGGGTGACCATGGCTACGGCCGTGTTCGGCGGTGCGACACCGTGGTTGGCGCAATGGTGGGTGCAACGCAGCGGCTGGGCGGCAGCGCCGGGCGCGATGATCGCGTTGGTGGCGGTGCTGGTGCTCCCGGTGCTGTGGACCCTGCCCGAGACGGTCCCGGGCAGGGCCAGGCGTTAGCCGATCAGACCTTCAGGGTCTGCTCGATGTCGGCCAGTACGGCGGCCGCATCCACGCCGATGGCGACAGACTGCAGCACGTGGCCATCCCATACGCTGGGGCCGAAGCCCATGCCTTCCGGCTTGGGAATGGTCATGCCGCGGGCGACGCCGTCGGTGGCCACGCGCACGCTGGCGCGCTCGAACTGGAACAGTTCCGGGCGGGTCAGCGCGATGCAGGCGCAGCAGTCGTGCACGACCATGCCCTTGTGCCCGGCCTGCAGGTAGAAGTCCACGTAGTCCTGCGACAGCGCGCGCACCAGCTCGGCATCGGCACCGCCGATCCCGGCCAGCGTGTCCAGGCCGTCACGGTCCATTTCCACGCGGGTGGTCACGTCCAGCCCGATCGCGGTAACCGGCCAATCGGTGGTGAACACCACGTCGGCCGCTTCGGCATCGCCCCAGATGTTCGCCTCGGCGGCCGGGGTGATGTTGCCGTTGACGTGGAAGGCACCGCCCATGAGGACCACTCCACGCACCAGGCCGGCGATGTCCGGGGCCTGCTGCAGGGCCAGCGCCAGGTTGGTCATGCGGCCCACGGCAACTAGGGTCACTTCGCCCGGGTGGGCGCGGACCAGGTCGATGATCAGCTGCGCGGCCGGGCGCGCGTCGGCGGCTACGTCCAGTTGCGCCGGCACCGGGTGGTTGCCCAGGCCGTTGTGGCCGTGGATGTGCACCGGCCACGCTTCCGGAGTGGCTTCCGGCTGCAGCGGGCCTGCCGCGCCGCGCGCGACCGGGGCGGCAAAGCCCCAGGTCTGCTTCAGGTACAGCGCATTGTGCGTGGTCGATTCAACCGAGGCGTTGCCGAAGGTGGTGGTGACGCCGATCAGGTCGATCTGCGGGTGCTTGTGCAGGTACAGCAGGGCCAGGGCGTCGTCGACGCCCGGGTCGGTATCGAAAATGACTTTCAGCATGTTGTTGTTCTTCTTCTTCCGTGTGGTGCGGGGGGCGCCGGCGGCCACGGGGCAGGCCGGCGCGCCCTACATTGTCCCATCTTCATGACAGGCAGGGCCAATGCCGGGGCGGGGCGGCATAATGCGGCCAGTCCAGGCACGGAACCGCCGCATGCTGATCCTCGCCCTTCTGCTGGTCCTGCTGGTGCTGGGCCTGAATCTGGTCGCCACGGTGCTCATTGTCCGGCGCGACGGCCTGTCGGCAGGCGGCCGTACGGTGCAGCTGTTGCTGGTCTGGCTGCTGCCGCTGGTCGGCGCGATCCTGTGCATGGCGGTGGCCACCGCCGATGGCTCCGGCAGCCGGGGCGATAACGGCCTCGGCGGCGCCTACGACTACTCGGGAGGCCATTCCAGTGACAACCACAGCCATCACGGCCACAGCAGCTCCGACTGCAGCGGTGATGGTGGTGGCAGTGACGGCGGCAGCTGCGGCGATTGAGGCCTCTGTAGAGTCGAGCCATGCTCGACTGCCCTTCGTTCCAACGCCGCGATGCCTGATCGAAAAGCAGTCGAGCATGGCTCGACTCTACAAAGGCGACGACAGCCCGCTCAGCCGCCGCCTGCGGTCGGCAACGGCGCCGGCACGTTCAGCAGCCCGCCCGCTGCCACATAGGCAGCCAATGCCTGGCCCTGGCTCAGCAGATGGCGCTCCATGGTGCGTTCAGCGGCCTGCGCGTCGCGGCGGCGGAAGCACTCCATCAGTTCGCGGTGTTCGGCCAGCGACTGCGCGGTACGGCCCGGGGTCAGCAGCTGGCGGCCGCGATGCATCTTCAGGATGCGGTGCAGGTCATGGGTGATGCGGATCAGCCACGGGTTGCCGGCGTAGTGCTGCACGGTTTCGTGGATCAGGTAGTTGTTGCGGTAGTACTCGGCGATGTTGCCCTCGGCCGCCGCCGCTTCCATCGCCGCGTGCAACGCTTCCAGCTGCTGCACGCCGGCATCGTCGATATGCCTGACAGCTTCATGCGCGCAGCGACCTTCCAGCATCGCCATCACCGGGAACAGCTGGTTGAGGTCTTCCAGCGTGAGCCGGGTGACCCGCGCGCCACGCCCGGCATCGATCTGCACCAGGCCCTCGGCGGCCAGCAGCTTCAGCGCTTCGCGCAGCGGGGTGCGGCTGATGCCCAGTTCCTCGCACAGCGCGGGCTCGTCGATCCACTCACCCGGCGGCAGCCGGTAATCGTAGATACGCTCGCGCACATGCTCGGCCACCTCTTCATACAGAGGGGCGCGCTTCTTCGGGGACCGTGGAGCAGGGGCAATGGCCATGGTGGAAGTGTACCGCCAGGTAGTGCCGGCCGCTGGCCGGCAACCCATGATTGCGGGATGGCTTCATGGGATTGCCGGCCAGCGGCCGGCACTACCGTTGAGTGGTTACATCCAGCCCGGCACCACGAATACCAGCCAGGCAAGCAGCGGCCCCAATGCCACCACCAGGCCGCTGTAGACCAGGAAGCGGCGGAACAGGGTCTCGCGTTCTTCCTTGGCGGCCGACGCCACCACCAGTGCGCCATTGGTCGAGAACGGGCTGACATCGACGATGGTGGATGACACCGCCAGCGCACAGATCACGCCGGCCGCGCTGAGGTGGCCCTGCATCAGGAACGGCACCGCCAGCGGGATGGTGGCGCCCAGCACGGCGGCCGACGAGGCGAATGCGGAGACGATGCCACCGACGTAGCAGACCAGCAGTGCACCGAGCAGCGGGATGCCGATATCGGATACACCATTGCCGATGAAGTCCACCGCACCGGCATGTTCCAGTACGCCGATATAGGTCACCACGCCGCAGATCAGCAGCACGGTGGACCAGCTGATGCCATCGACCGCCCCTTTCTGGCTCTGCGGCGACAGCAGCGCCAACGCCACCGCCACGGTGATCGAGACCAGGCCGACGTTGAGGTTGTAGATCAGCGCGGCCACGCCCAGGCCCAGCAGGCCGATCAGGGTGAACAGCCGCTCGCGGGTCAGGTTCACCGCATCCAGTGCCACCGGATCATTGGACAGGGTGCCCCCCCCGGCGGCAACCAGCGCACCATGGCCTTCGATCGCGAACTGGCGCGACGATGCCTGCGGGCCACCGGCCATCGCCAGCTCGGCATTGCCGACCGTTCCCGCTGCGGTGATCGAGCCGCGGCGCAGCAGGGCGATGCCACCGAAGGCGAAGAAGCAGATCGTCGCCATCATCAGGTTGAAGCCCAGGCTGGTCAGGAACACCGCCATCTCGGTTACTTCCAGCCCGGCTTTCTGCACCACGCCATTGGTGATGCTGCCGTACACGCTGATCGGCGAGAAGCCGCCCGCCTGCGCACCATGGATGACCAGCAGGCCCATCATCAGCGGATTGATGTTGTACTGCTTGGCAAAGCGCAGGGCGACCGGGCCGATGATGGCGACCGCGGCGGGGCCCAGCGCACCGAACGCGGTGAGCACCGCGGTGATCACGAACATCACCCACGGAATGGCCACGATATGGCCGCGCACCGCTTTCACTGCCCAGTGCACCAGCAGGTCGATGGTGCCGTTCTTCTGCGCGATGGCGAACAGATAGGTGATGCCGACCAGGGTCAGGAACAGATCGCCTGGAAAGCCGGCCAGGACTTCCTTGCCTCCCATGTCGACCCATAGCCCGCCGATGATGAAGGCCAGCGCGAAAGCGACGGCGCCCATGTTGATCGGCATTGCCGTGGCGACGATGAACATGATCACCAGGCCGATGATCGTTGCGATTTGTGGACTCATGCGCCCTCCCAGACACGTGACTCACGTACAGCGCGGATGGAGACCCGCCATCCCGGGGTAAGGCGACGTACGGCGTGTTGCGTGATACGTACTGCTCGAACCCGTTACTGCAGCCGCTCCAGCGCACTGCGGACCCACGCCGCGGCACCCTCAAGGCTCTGGAACTCTTCCACCGCGCGCACTTCGCAGCACGGATAGGACGGCGCGACCATGCGCGCCAGCGCGCTGCCCGGGCCCAGCTGCAGGAACACCCGTGCGCCGCGCTCGAAGGCCTGGCGCATCACCTGCGCCCACTCGATGGTCTGTGCCAGCTGCGCCGACAGCGTGTGCACCACGGCGGCGCCATCACGCACCGGGCGGGCATCGACGCCGGCCAGCAGGGGCAGCCGCGGCGCATGCACCGGCGCGGCCCGCAGCGCTGCGGCAAACGGTGCTTCCGCACCGGCCAGCAGCGGCGTGTGTGCGGGCACATGGACCGGCAATGGACGGATTTCCGCGCCGCAGGCCTGCGCGTCTGCCGCCAACGCGTGCAGCGACGGCTGTGCACCGCCCACGATGAAGTGGTCATGGCCATTGGCGATGGCGATGAAGGCGCCATGCGTGTCGCACAACCGCTGCGTGGCATCGCGGTCCAGCCCCAGCACTGCCTGCAGCCCGGCATCGCGGGGGCTGGCGGCGTCCATCAGGCGCGCGCGCTGCGCAGACAGTGCCAGGCAGGTGGTGGTGTCGAAGCTGCCGGCGATGGCGTGCGCGGCGAGCTCGCCGATGCTGTAGCCGGCGATCACCGTCGGCGTCGGCAACACCTCGCGCAGGCCCTGCCAGTGCGCCAGGCTGGCTGCGCACAGCAGGGGCTGCGCCTGCACATTGTCGAAACGGTCGTCGGCCGCCGCAGCGGCGAACACATCGCGGCCCAGCAGTTCGCCGATGGCATCGAGCAGCGGCTGTGCGGCGGCAAGGCCGCGCACGCGATCGAACATCGCCGGATGCTGTGCGCCTTGTCCGGGACAGAGCAGGGCCAGGCTCATGAGCCCTCCTGATGCAACAGGAACACGCTGCAGGCGAGCAGGTCGGCGCTGCCGCCGGGGCTCAAGCGACGCACGACGAAGGCATCGGCGATCTGTCGCAGGCGCGGCCGCCAATCGTGCGCGAAGGCGCCGCCGTCGGCCAGGAAACGGTGGGCCTGCTGCCGTGCCCAGCGCAGGCCTTCAGCGCCTCCGCGATGCAGCAGGTTGAGGTCTTCGGTGTGTGCGACCAGCTGCATCAGCGTGTGGCACATCGCGGCTTCGCGTGACAGGCCATTGGCCAGCGCGTGGCGCAGGGTGGGCAACGCCACCTCGCGCAGCAGCGGATAGCCTGCAGCGGCGTGTTCGCGCACGCCGGGCACGTTGTGCCGGACGCGCGCACGTTGGCCTGGGCTGCCTGCATCCAGCGGGGCATGTGCGAAGTGCCCCGCCCAGCGACGTACCTCCAGGCAGACCCGCTCACCGCTGGTGGCATGGCCCAGGCGGGAACGGCAGGCAGCGGCGGCCGCGACCAGCAGACCGAGGCTGAAGATCGCGCCACGATGGGTATTGATGCCGGCGGTCGCGCGCAGCATCGCCGCTTCGGCGGCGATGCCACATCGGCGCAGGGCATCGAAGTCCGCCCCGGCTGCACCGAGGTGGGCCACGGCAGCGAGATAGTGGCGCAGCGCGAACAGACTGCGCAGGAATGTGCCGGCGTCCATGTCGTGATGGCTGCCGCTGTCGAATGGCGTGACCAGCCCGGGCTTGGGCGCCAGCGCCAGTTCGGCGTGCAGGCTGGCGACGGCCAGGCGCCCCAGGCGCGCGCTGTCCGCGGCAGCTGCCGGCCGGACCGTCGGCTGCGCGACGGCGCTCATGCGGTCACCCCGGCGGGGGCGAACACGGACTCGCGCAGTTCCAGGGCGGCGCCGTCGTGGCGCTTGACCAGCACTTCGCGGCTGCGTCCCGCGTACTCCCGCCAGTTCACGGCGGCATCGCCGGCCAGGCACAGTTCGCCATCGACCCGGCGGCCGTGTTCGGTTTCCCAGGCCTGCAGCCGTGCAACCAGGGCATCGGCCTGTGCGCTGCTGTTGATCTGCCACAGCAGATCGATGTCCGAACGCGCGTGCACATAGTGCAGGCCGGTCAGGTGCTGCCACGCGAAGGCACCGAATACATGCGCCGCAGCGATGCCGTGCAGTGCCTGCAGGGGGCGTTGCCAGTCCTGCGCAACGTTGCCTTCCAGCACCGTATGAAGTGATGGTGGCGGTGCGCTGCGCAGCACATCGCGTGCCGGCACGCGCAGGGCCAGGCGCAGTTTGCCCTCGGCCGGCGGCAGCGGTACGCCCAGGCGCAGCCGGGGATCGGCATCGTCGGCGGCACGCCGGGCGACGATGGCCGGCAGGCCCTGCGCGAACCAGTTGGCCAAGCGCGGCTCATGCGGGGCGATGTCGGCCTGCCAGGCCGCGTGTGCCGACAGCCAGACCAGCGTATGCCGGGGCAAGCGCTCAGGCATCGCCCTGGCTCACCGCAGTGGCCACCGCTGCGGCCAGGCGACGTCCGCCACGTTCGGCACCCCGCACGGCGCGGCGGTCGCCATCGGTGGGCGTACGCAGCGCCTGCAGCAGGTGTGCGGCCAGGTCGCCGCTCCAGATCGAATCCACCGCGCCCATCGCCACGTAGTTCTCCACGCCCGGCGCGAATACCGGCGAGCTCTGGCTGAGTGCCTGCAGCTTCTCCAGCGGCTGCTTGGTCACCCGCGCCATCGCGCGCAGGTCCATCACCCGCACCTGCGCATCGGGCAGGGCATGGATGTGGTCGGCCATCAGGCCGAACGAGAGGAAGCCACCACTGACCGACTCACCGTAGACCAGGGTGACCAGGCGGGCGCCACGGCGGCGGGCCAGATCCAGCGTCTGCGCCAGGTGCGCGAAACAGCCGTTGATGCCGAGCAGTTCGTCGCGGCGTGCCAGGCGCTGGCCGGCGGTGTCGACCAGCATCACGATCGGTCGATGGGGATGTGCGGCGGTGCTGGCCAGCACGGTTTCGGCCAGTGCCAGTGCGTGGTCCACGCCCACTTCGAGCTTGTCGGCGGTGCCGATCACGGTCACCTCGCCGTCGTCGGTGCTGGCGGTTCCGGTCAGCACCGAGTCCTCCACGGCAACGGCGTGGCCACGCGGAAACAGCGCATCAAGCAGCGCGCGCAGGGGCAGGCTCATGGCAGGCTCCGATCAGCGGTGACGGCGAGGAAGTCGTCGGTGTCCAGCAGCGGCAGCCGCTCGGGTTCGGTGATGCCCAGCAGCGACCAGATCTCAAGACCATCGCGGCATCCGCCCCAGGCCTGCACGCGTGCTTTCAATGCGGCATGACGTGCCTGCAGGGCATTCAGTGCGGCATCGGCATCGGTGCTGGCGGTGTCCACCAGCAGCGCATCGAATGCCGCCTGCGCGAACGCCCCGATGGCATCGGGCACCAGCACCTGGGCCTGGTCGATCAGGTAGCGGTGCTTGCCGCCAGTCACCCGCCAGACCAGCGCGCGGTCGCGGGAATCAAACTCTTCCACGCCGCGAACGGTTTCGATCACCTCCGGCCCGGACAGCGACAGCCGGCCCTCCTCGGACATGATCACCGTGCTGCAGCAACGGGCAACGATGCCCATGCCACCGAACGCGCCGTTGCCACTGCCGATCAGCGCGACCACCGGGACGCCCGCAGCGCGTGCATCCAGGGTGGCGCGCATGATCTCGGAAATGGCAATCAGGCCGGCATTGGCTTCGTGCAGGCGTACGCCGCCGGTATCAAGCAGCAGCAACACCCCATCGGGGCGGGTCGCCGCTGCGCGGCGCAGCAGGCCGGTCAGCTTGGCGCCGTGCACTTCGCCCACACCGCCGCCCATGAATTCACCCTGCTGCGCGGCCAGCAGCACGCGCTTGCCGCGAAGCGTGGCTTCGCCGACGACGATGCCATCGTCGAATGCGGCTGGCTGGTCGAGTTGCGCCAGGTGCGGACTCATCATCCGTCGCGCAGGGCCCAGGAACTCGCGGAACGATCCGGCATCGACCAGCCCGGCAATGCGTTCGCGCGCATCGGCTTCGTAGTAGCTGTGGCGCTGGACGTGGCTCATGGCGTACCTCCGGCCAGCAGGGTTTCCACCGCCTGGTCCAGGCGCAGGCTGACCACCGCCGGGGTGGCGCCGGCGTCGTTGATCGAGATGCGTACATCGCGCAGCGGATGGCGATGCGCGAAATCGCCGATCACCGCCTCCCATACGCAGCCGAAGCCCTGCGCGGCGGTGACGATGCGGACCGACATCGCGCCCTCCAGCTCTGCCGGCTCCAGCAGGATTTCCAGGTTGCCCGAGGCCAACACGCCGACCAGCACCGCATCGCGCGGGAACTGCACCGGGGTGCGTCCTTCGAATCGATAGTCGAGGGTTTCCATGCTCAGCCCCTTACCAGTTGCGGAAGCGCTTGGGCGGGTCGTACAGACCGCCGGACCAGCGCACCAGATCCTTCACCGAGCGTGCCGCCAGCAGATCGCGGCTGGCATCACGCACGGAGATGCCCAGGTCTTCGGGGCGGCGGATGACACCACGGTCGCGCAGGTTCTCGACCATCGCGCGATCGCGGCCCAGGCCGACCGCCGTATAGCCGGACACGCCGCGGATCGCCTGTTCGCGTTCTTCCGGCGTGCGGCACAGCAGCAGGTTGGCGATGCCTTCCTCGGTCAGCACGTGGCTGACATCGTCGCCGTAGATCATCACCGGCGGCAGCGGCATGCCGGCGCGTTCGGCCAGTTCCCAGGCATCCAGACGTTCGACGAAGGCCGGTGCCATGTGTTCGCGGAAGGTTTCCACCATCTGCACCACCAGCTTGCGCCCGCGTGGCATCTCGCCGGGACGGGCGGCCTGCTGGCCGGCCTTGATCCAGGCGTCGCTGGCGTGGCGGCGGCCACGCGCATCCGAGCCCATGTTCGGTGCGCCGCCGAAGCCGGCGATGCGGTCGCGCGTGGCCGTGGAGCTGTTGCCCTGCAGGTCGATCTGCAGGGTCGAGCCGATGAACATGTCGCAGGCATACAGGCCGGCGGTCTGGGAGAACGCGCGGTTGGAGCGCATGGAGCCATCGGCGCCGGTGAAGAACACATCGCTTCGTGCGGCGATGTACTTCTCCATGCCCAGTTCGGAGCCGAACGAATGCACCGATTTTACGAAGCCTGATTCGATCGCCGGAATCAACGCCGGGTGCGGATTGAGTGCCCAGTGCTGGCAGATCTTTCCTTTCAGCCCGAGCGATTCGGCGTAGGTCGGCAGCAGCAGTTCGATGGCGGCCGTGTCGAAGCCGATACCATGATTGAGCCGGTTGACGCCGTACTCGGCGTAGATGCCCTTGATCGCCATCATCGCCATCAGCACCTGGATCTCGGAAATCTGTGCCGGGTCGCGGGTGAACAGCGGTTCGATGTGATTCGGTCGCGGCGCCTGCACCACGAAGTTGACCCAATCAGCAGGGATGTCGGCGCGGGGGAGGGTGTCGACGATTTCGTTGACCTGGGCGATCACGATGCCACCACCAAACGCCGTGGCCTCGACGATCACCGGGGTGTCTTCGGTATTCGGCCCGGTGTACAGGTTGCCGTGCCGATCTGCGGCCTGTGCTGCGACCAGCGCCACGCGCGGGGTCAGGTCGATGAAGTAGCGGCCGAACAGTTCCAGGTAGGTGTGGATGGCGCCGATCTGGATGCGGCCTTCGGCCACCAGGTTGGCCAGCCGCACCGACTGCGGGCCGGAGAAGGAGAAGTCCAGCCTGGAGGCGATGCCGCGTTCGAACACATCCAGGTGCGAAGGCAGTGACAGCACCGACTGCACCATGTGCAGGTCGTGGATCCGTGCCGGGTCGAGGTCGGCAAGTGCCTGGGCGAGGAAGTCGGCCTGCTTCTGGTTGTTGCCCTCCAGGCAGACCTTGTCACCCGGCTCCAGCAGCGCGTGCAGCAGTTCGCCGATATCGGCGGCCGCGACCTCATGGCCGCGGGCCCAGCGCGAAGCGCGCTCCAGGCGTACCCGGCGGCTGCGTTGCAACGTATCCCAGCTCGGGTTCATCGACCGGCTTCCGATTGGCGTTGAGATAATTACGACATAATTATGGAAGGGTGTGCAACCCGCAGCGCAGCAAAAAGAAGGGCCCGCGCGCAGGCGGGCCCATTCAGGCAGGCCACGACCGTGAGTCGTGGTGGAGGGCGTGCCGACCGACGGTCGGCACCCACCAGGCACCCACCGGTTCGCGGGTCGCTTAGAACTTCCAGCGCAGGCTGGCCGCCACGAAGCGCGGTTCGCCGAAGTTGTTGTAGTCCAGGTTGGCCCAGTAGGTCTTGTCCAGCGCGTTGCGCACGCTCAGCGTCGCGGTCCAGTTGTCGCTGATGCGGTAGTTGGCATTGAACTGCACCAGCGAGTACGCCGGCTGGTTCACCGTCACCGTGCCACCCAGCGGATAGGCGATGTTGTAGCCCTGCACCCGGCTCTGCCACTGCAGGCCGCCGCCGATGCTCAGCCGATCGAGCGCACCACGCAGCTGCACCTGGGTGTTGAGCTGCAGCAGGTTCTCCGGCGGGTTGGCGTACAGCAGGTCGGTGGCAGCCCGGGTCACCTTGACGTGGGTGTAGCCGGCGTTGACCGTCCAGCCCGGCAGGATTTCGCCGTTGACGTCCATCTCCCAGCCGCGCGCCTTGGTGCCGTTGATGCCGATGTAGGCCGAGCTGCCATCACTCAGCGTGCCTTCCGGCACGCTCATGTCACGTACCGCGTAGTTGTCCTGCTTGGCCTCGAACACCGCGGCATTGGCGGTCAGGCGGCCATCGAACCACTGCGTCTTGATGCCCGCTTCCAGATTCGAGCCCTGCACCGGCGCCAGCAGGTTTTCGTTGCGGTCCTTGTAGTTCTGCGGGTTGAAGATCTCGGTGTAGCTGGCATACGCCGAGACGTTCGGGGTGATCTCGTAGACCAGGCCCACGTAGGGGGTGACTTCATCGCTCACCTTGTAGGCGCCGCTGGTGCCGGTATAGGCCCCGGCCGCGTTGTACGAGCGGCTGAGGGTCTGCCAGCGGCTCAGGCGTGCACCGGCAATCAGCGACAGCGGATCGGCCAGGCGCAGTCGGGTGGCCAGGTAGACGCCACTCTGCGTGGTCTTGGCCACGCGGCGCGCGCCGGTGCGGCTGTAGGTCACTTCGGAGATGTCGCCGTCCCAGTTGAATACGTTGGGGATGTAGTAGCAGCGCTCACGGCCGCAGGTCGCCCAGTCGCCCGGGAAGTTCAGCGCCACGGTATTGGTGGTGCCTTCCAGGTCCGACCACTGTGCACCCACGGTCAGGTCATGGTCGCGGCCGAACAACGGGAAGGTGCCGGTCAGGTAAGCGTCGACGTTGCGGCGCGTATCCTTGGAATCGCCAGCGGCAGCGCGCAGGTAGATGCCCGCGCCGGAGTTCGGGTCCGGGTAGCCGGTGCCGTACAGGCGCACGTTCTGCACGTTGCCACGGGTGTAGGCGGTGTTGATCTTCAACAGCCAGTCCTCGCCGAAGCGCTGTTCCAGATTGGCAAAGGCGGTGTTGCTCTCGCGCTTCCAGTAGCTCCACTTCGGCGACAGGTTGGTCGAGCGCGCGAGATGGGCGAAGTTGCCCTGGTTGTCGAAGAACGCGACAGTGCCCCAGGTCGAGCCGGTTGGGTTGTTGTCCTGGCTCTGGTAACCGAGGGTGAGGGTGGTGCTGTCGGTGATATCGCCTTCCAGCACCGCCATGCCCGCCATCTTGGTCTCGTCGTAGCGGTCGTAGTACAGACCGCGGTCGGTGTAGGCGGCCACCACGCGGCTGCGGAAGCGGCCATCATCGGTGAGCGGCGCGGTCACGTCGGCCTGCATGCGGCGGTAGTCCCAGCTGCCGGCACTGACCGAGAACGATGCGTCGAACTCCTTGCCCGGACGCTTGCGCAGCAGGTTGACCGTGGCCGACGGCACGCCCGCACCGCTGAGCAGGCCGTTGGCGCCGCGGATCACTTCGATGCGGTCGTAGAAGGCGGTGTCGTATTCCTGGTTGGTGGAGCCGCTGTACGTGGGAATGCCGTCGACCTGGAAATCAGTGATGGCGAAACCGCGCGCGTAGTACAGCGGGCGCTGGGTGTCAAAGAAGGACACGCTGACGCCGGGCACGGTACGCATCACGTCGTTGATGCTGAACAGCGATTCGTCCTGCAGGCGCTGCAGGCTGATCGCGGTGGCCGACTGCGGCGTCTCCTGCAGGGTGATCGGCAGGCGGGTGGAGCTGGACGGCGGTGCCGACTGTTCGGCGCGGACGCTGACCCGGTCCAGGGTCTTGGCGTCGGCAGCGCCATCGGCGGCCGCGAATGCGCTGGGTGCGGACAGCAGGGCCAACGACGAAAGCAGGGCAGCGGGCAGCAGCGCGCGGCGGGGCAGGCGGTCATGCGGGTTCGGGGACATGGTGGGCTCGAAGCGTGGAGGCGGGGAAGGGCGGCAACAGTCGTCCAGCACCCGGGGCGGCGGCTTCGGGCACGTCAGGTCCATCTGGGAGAGGCGCGGTCACTGCGCAGTGCGCAAATGTAAATAATTCTTAACAACATTACAATTCTCATCGGTGTGCAGGGCCATTCGAGCGTGTGGCAGCGGGCAGGTCCCGTCCGCGCAAACGCGAACGGCCACCCGAAGGTGGCCGTCCGTCCGTGTACTACAGGGGATGCTGCGGGCTTACAGCGCCTGCAGTTCCTCGTTGGCGTTGCGCTTTTCCTTGGCCGGTGCCGGAACCGGGGCCGGAACCGCTGCCGGTGCAGGCGCTGCGGCATTGGCATCCACCGGCACCTCCAGGTACGGCAGGTGCAGGGTCTGGCTGGTCAGCGTGCGGATTTCGTTCACCAGCGCCGCGCTGTCATTGAGCTTGCGCCCGTATGACGGCACGATCTCGCGCAGGCGGGTTTCCCAGCCGGCCTTCATCTGCTCCGGGAAGGCCTTGGCCATCAGGTCCAGCATGATCGGCGGCGAGGTCGAGGCACCCGGCGAGGCACCGAGCAGGGCGGCGAGGGTGTGGTCCTTGTCGGTCACGATCTCGGTACCGAACTGCAGCACCGGGCCCTTCAGCGGGTCGCGCTTGATGATCTGCACGCGCTGGCCGGCGGTGACCAGCTTCCAGTCGCCCGGCTTGGCATTGGGGAAGTACTTGACCAGCTCGGCCTGGCGGTCGGCATCGTTCAGGCGTGCCTGGCCCATCAGGTACTGCACCAGGTCCAGGTTGTCCTTGCCCACTTCCAGCATCGGGCCGACGTTGTTGTGGGTGACCGAGGAATACAGGTCCCACCACGAGCCGTGCTTGAGGAACTTGGTGCTGTACAGCGCGAACGGCCCGAACAGCACCACCGGCTTGCCGTCCAGCTTGCGCGCATCCAGGTGCGGCACCGACATCGGCGGCGAGCCGGTCTCGGCCATGCCGTAGGCCTTCACGCCATGGCGCGAGGTCACGTCCTGGCCCTGGAAGGCGAGGAACTGGCCACCGACCGGGAAGCCGGCGTAGTCCTTCGACTCCGGGATGCCCGACATCTGCAGCAGCTTCAGCGCGGCGCCACCGGCACCGATGAACACGAAGCGGGCGTGGGTGGTGGTCTCGGTGCCGGCCTTGAGGTCCTTCACCGTCACGTTCCAGCTCTTGTCGGCGTTCTGCCGCAGCGCGCTCACCTCGTGGTTCAGGTGCAGGCTGAAGTTCGGGCTGCGCTGCAGGCCGGTGGTCAGCTGGCGGGTGATCACGCCGAAGTTGACGTCGGTGCCGAGCGGCATCCAGGTCGCGGCCACCTTCTGCTTCGGATCGCGGCCTTCCATCAGCAGCGGTGCCCACTGCTGGATCTGCCGGGGATCTTCGGAGTACTGCATGCCGTAGAACAGCGGGTTCTTCACCAGGGCCTGCTGGCGCTTGTGCAGGTAGGCGATGTTGTCATCGCCCCAGACGAAGCTCATGTGCGGGGTCGGGTTGATGAAGTCGCTGGGCTGGCTCAGCCGGCCTTCCTTCACCTGGTGCGACCAGAACTGGCGCGAGACCTCGAACGATTCGGCGATACCGACCGCGCGCTTGGTCTCGATGCTGCCATCGGGCAGTTCCGGGGTGTAGTTCAGTTCGGCGAACGCCGAATGGCCGGTACCGGCGTTGTTCCAGCCATCGGAGCTTTCACCGGCAACGCCGTCGAGGCGTTCGTAGACCTGGATGTTCCAGTCCGGCTGCAGTTCCTGCAGGTAGGTGGCCAGGGTGATGCTCATGATGCCGGCGCCGACCAGCACAACGTCGACGGGCTTGTCGTTGCTGGCGGCGGGCACCGAACGCTGGGTCAGCGGCCAGTACAGGAACAGCGCGGCGGCCAGCAACAGCAGCACGAGCAGGGCGAGCAGGGCCTTGCCAAATTTCTTCATGGGGGCGGGATCGTTGGCGGAGGGGAGGAGTTCAGGATGCGCATGGGGCAGGGAAAGGGCGTGAAGAAACAACGCCTTGCGGCATCCTGGAGACGATTCTAACCGGAACCGGTCCGGTTTTTGTGCAATGCATCATCCTGTTGGCGTGCGCGCTGCGGTACGATTGCCGGCTGATTCGCAACGACTACTGGCCATGGAGTGGCCGCGCAACGATGTCACGGATGCTGATCGTGGTAGGTGACGCCCTGCAGACGGGCGGTTCGGTACTGACAGGTTCCCCGCACACCGATATCGAAGGCCGCGCCGTGGCACGCGTCGGCGATCGGGTGATGTGCGCCCGGCACGGGCCCGGCTCGATCGTGACCGGTGACAGCACCCTGGTCATCGACGGCCAGCCGGTCGCCCGCGACGGCGACAAGGCCAGCTGCGGCTGCGCGCTGATGGCGGGCAAGCAGCAGCGGGCGCATGTCGTCGCCGGTGGTGGGGGTGGTGGTGGGCAGGCCGCGCTGGGTGCGCTGGCCAAGGTGGCGGGCATCGTGGCGCCGCTGCTGAAGACGATGCCGTTGCAGACGCCGCCGTTCGCACCGCCCGGCACGCCCGCGCCGGAAGAGCCGGCGGCGCCGCAGTGCTGGGTGGACGATCACGATACCCGGATCGATCGCGATGTGGACGGACGCTATTACGAGGCGTACGACGTCAACGGTGACAAGCACGATTACGCCTTCCCGGTCAGCTACCGCATCGAAATCCCGCTGCATGCGCAGGGCGAGGTGGTGGTGTCGATCAAGGTGCAGCCGATGCCACAGGCCGGGGTCACCGCGGCCGAAGTGACCGCGACGCGGGCACGCATGGAGCAGGGAATCGATCAGTTCTGGAATGGCCGCTTCACCCTGGACATACACGACCCGCAGTGCGGTACCCGCAGTTTCCCGCTCCGCTACGAAGTGCGCTGGGTGCAGGGCGGCAGCGACTACAAATTGATCATCCACCGCAGCTACGACCGCGAGCAGGTCGAGTTTCCGGATATCGACGTCTCGGTATCAACAACGCCGTGGACCTTCGCCCACGAGTTCGCCCATACGCTGGGCGTGCCCGACGAGTATTCCTACAATGATCCGGACGAGGAAACCGTGCGCTACCTCCAGCCCGACGGTACCCTCGATCCGGAAGTGCTGGTTGCCGTTCCTGATTCGCGCGCGCTGTCCGACCCGGCAGCCACCATCATGAATTCGGTCGACTGCGCCGTGACCCTGCCGCGACATGCCTGGAACATCGCGCGCGAGATACGCGAGCTGCTGAGCCGCCAGATCGGCCGGGAGATAACATGCACCGTCAAGTGATTTCACTGATCGCCACTTTTGCCGCCGCGACCGCGCTGCCGGCCCACAGCAAGGAGCTTCCTCCCGTGATCGAACTTCATGCGCGCTGCGTGGACGATGCCCAGTGCCGTTTCCGTGGGCAGACGCTCAATGTAGAGCTGGAGCTGCGCAACAGCGGCAGTGAGCCGGTGTCATTGCCGCTGGAGTACATCCGCAGTCGTGGTCCTTCGGTGAAGGTGAAGGACAACCACTCCGGGAAGACGACCGCCCTGCGCAGTGGCATGGCCGCCGCTGCGCTGCGGGATCAGATGCAGGAGCTGCGTGCGGGCCAGTCCCTGCGTATTGGTTTTCCGATCAAGCCGCAGGAACTGACCCGGTTCGCGTTGCGCCCAATGGATGTGACCCTGCAGCTTTCGGTGAACCTGACGCCCGGTGCAGGCAGTACCGAAGCGCAGGTGGTGCAGGCGCAGCTGCGCGTGCTCGACGCAGACTGATTGCCGCGCCCAGCGATGCGGCATCGGGTCAATGCGGCCCGATCATCCGGCCGTGCCCGGCTTCAGCGCAGTTCCAGGATCTCGTCACCGGCCTCATCGAGCTCACCGGTGGGGCGCCAGCCCAGGCGGCGGTAGAAGCCATGCGAGCGTGAGCGCGGATCGGCCGAGCAGGCCAGGAACAAGCGTTGGTGGCCGGCATCGCGGGTCAGGCTGACCACCTCCTGCAGCAGCTGGCGGCCGATGCCACGGCCCTCGTAGTCCGGCAGCAGCGCCAGCACCAGCACCTCGCCGCTGGCGCGGTCGGCGAAGCAGTAGCCCACCATGCGCTCGCCTTCCCAGGCGATGCGGCCGATCGATTCGCCGTGGGCGATGCCGGCCGCCCAGCTTTCCGCGGTAATGCCCAGCTCCGCCAGCTGCGCGGCACTGAAGGCGTTCTCGCGGGTACGCCCGCGCAGGTCGATGCACGCGGCGGCATCGTCGGGGCGGGCATCGCGCACGGAGAGGGGCATGCGGGGCATCCTTGCAATGAGCGGCCCGCCAGTATCCGCATCGCGCATGGACCCGGTGTGGAGGACGCGTGGAGATTGCATGGAGCGCCGCTCAGCGCTTGCGCCGGATCAGCGCCGAGGAGGCGTCCAGCACCGCGCGGGTCAGCAGCGCCATGGTCTGCACGTCACCCTTCCAGTGCTGCCAGTACAGCGGCACGTCTTCCCACGCGCGCTGCCGCACGTAGACCAGGCGGCCGGCGTCCAGGTGCCGCTTGACCAGCGGCAGCGGGTTCATGGTCCAGCCCATGCCGCCCAGGTTGGCCTGCACGAAGGCGCGGGTGGAGGGAATCCACCAGGTCGGCGCGGTGCTCGGCAGGTCGTCGCCGGCCATGCGCCGGGCAAAGCGCGACTGCATCTCATCCTTGCGGTTGAACACCAGCACCGGCGCCTGCGCCAGTGCCTGTGCGGTCACGCCCTTGGCGAAGTGGCGCTCGCGGAACTCCGGGGTGCAGGTCGCGGCGTAGCGGATGCTGCCCAGCGCGTGGATCTGGCAGCCCTGCACCGGCTCGTCCAGGGTGGTCACCGCGCCCAGCACCGTGCCCTGGCGCAGCAGTTCCACGGTGTGGTCCTGGTCCTCCACGCGCAGGTCCAGGGTGGTGCCGGTGCTCTGCGCGAACTGCGAGGCGGCCTGCGGGAACCAGGTTTCCAGGCTGTCGTGGTTCACCGCTACTGGAATGCTGGCCTGGGGCAGGTCCTCGTCGGCCAGGCCCATCCGGTGCAGCGCGTCGTGTTCGAGCAGGGCGGTCTGTTCGGCCAGCTGCACCAGTACCTGGCCCTCGGCGGTGGCGGTGGCCGGGGTGCCGCGCTTGACCAGCAGGCGGCCGACCCGGTCCTCCAGCGCCTTGACCCGCTGCGAGATGGCCGAAGGGGTGACATTCAGCGACTGTGCGGCGCGGTCGAAGCTGCCTTCGCGGATCACCGCGGCCAAGGCGCGCAGCTGGGCATGGTCGATACGCATCGAATTAAGTTCCGCTAATGTTGGTTTAGGAAGTTTAGCTCGTCTTTTTCATGTTGCGGCGCGACAATGGCGCCCGTTCCGGTGCTGTCCGCCTTCGCGAGGCACCGTCCCCCCAAGCAATACAAGGCAGTCCATCCCATGTTCTCGGTCATCTCCGCCAGCACCGGCCTCGGTGCCTGGTTCTCTGGTGCAGCTACCGGCATCGGCCTGTTCGCCGTGGTCGGGGCCCAGAGCGCCTTCATTCTGCGCCAGGGCATCCTGCGCAAGCACATCGTGCCGGTGGTTGCCACCTGCGCGGCCATCGATGCCATCTTCATCTTCGCCAGCGTGGCCGGCCTGCGCACGCTCACCTCGGCGCTGCCGTGGCTGACCACCGCTGTGCTGTGGACCGGCGTGGCGTTCCTGGCCTGGTATGCGATGAAGTCGGCACGCCGTGCGATCGCCGGAGGCGGCGGCATGGGCGAGGCTGACAGCGATGACGGCAGCCGCCGTGCGGTACTGATGGCCGCGGTCGGTTTCTCGCTGATCAACCCGCACTTCTGGCTGGACATGATGGTGATCGGCTCGATTGCCGAGAACTTCGGCAATGCCCGCATGGCGTTCGCCGCCGGCGTGGTCACCGCCAGCTGCCTGTGGCTGACCGCGCAGGGCCTGGGCGCGCGCCTGCTGGCGCCGCTGTTCACCAGGCCCAGTACCTGGCGCGTGCTGGACGGCACCATCGCCGTGATCCTCAGCATCCTGGCCCTCACGTTGGCGGTGCGCGGGGTCCATTGACCCGGCGCACGCCCCCCGAACCCACGTCCTGACTCTCTCTCCAAGGTAGTGGTAACGACGGCACCGGCAACGGTGCCGTCGTTTTTTTTTGCCCCTGTGGCATCCGCCGCATGTACGTGCCTAGAATCGCGTATCCGGACAGGCTGTCCGGTTTTCCATGGGGGAAGGATGCGCAGGATTGTGCTGGCTGTGGTGCTGGGGGCTGTATCGGGCGGGGCAGCGGCGGCGACGCTGGATCTGGATCGTTTCCTGCGGCAGGAATCGTTCACCGACATCAAGATTTCGCCGGGCGGAGAGTACGTTGCCGCCACGGTACCGCTGGAAGCCGGGACGGCACTGGCGATCTATCGCATTGCCGACATGAAGATGGTCGGCAGCTTCCGTCCGCCACGCAACGACCATGCCCATACCTTCGACTGGGTCAGCAACGAGCGGTTGCTGGTGGGCATGGCGCAGAAACTCGGGCTGCTGGACCGGCCCACGCCGACCGGCGAGCTGTTCGGCATCAATGCCAACGGCAAGGGCGGCGAGCTGCTGGTCGGGTACCGGGTTGCCGACCAGAGCCTGGGTACCAACATCAAGGTCAAGCCGGCGGGCATGGTCGCTGCGTACCTCAGCGACGAACTGAAGGACGACGACCGCAACGTGCTGGTCACTGTGGTTCCCTTCGTCGGCAACTCGCATGCGCAGATCGAGCGCATGGACGTGATGACCGGTCGCCGCAACGCGGTGGCGCGCGCGCCTGTTGCCGATGCGCACTTCACCACCGATGAGCAGGGCGAGGTGCGTTTCGCGCGCGCTGCCGTCACCGATGGAACGCAGAAGCTCTACTACCGGGCGGGCAGCAACAGCGAGTGGATCCTGCTCAACGACGAGGCCCTGAGCAAGCGCATCGAAGTGCCGCTCGGTTTCTCGGCCGATGGTCGCCTGGCCTATCTGCAGGTCGAGCAGGCGGAAGGGCCCGACGCGATTGTCAGCTGGGACCCGCAGAGCAATGAGCGGCGCACCGTGCTGCGCGATGAAACCGCCGATCCGTCACGCATCATCCGCCGCCCGGGCAGCCGCGTGCCGGTGGGGGCGCTGTTCCTTGGCGGCGCGCCGCGAACGGCGTTCTTCGATGACGCCTCGGACGATGCGCGCCTCTACCGCAGCCTTGAAGCGGGCCTGGGGGGGCCGGTCTACATCACCTCCAGCACACGCGATGGCAGGACCGTGCTGGTGGAGAGCTGGTCAGGCCGCAATCCCGGTGACTTCTATCTGTATGACACGGTGGGCAAGAGCGCCCGGCACCTGATCAGCCGCAGCGACTGGGTCGACCCGGCGCTGACCGCCGAGGTCCGCCCGATCAGCGTCAAGGCGCGCGATGGGCGCCCGCTGCATGGCTTCCTGACGATCCCGCACGGGCGCCAGGCGCGTGCGCTGCCGATGGTGGTGCTGCCGCACGGTGGGCCGATCGGTGTTTCCGACCAGGGCGCCTACGAGGCCGAGACCCAGATGCTGGCAGCGGCCGGATACGCGGTGCTGCAGGTCAATTTCCGCGGTTCTTCCGGCTATGGCCGGGCGCACATGCAGGCAGCGCGCAAGCAATGGGGGCTGTCGATGCAGGATGACGTCACCGATGCCACGCGCTGGGCCATCGAACAGGGCGTGGCCGACAAGGACCGCATCTGCATCTACGGCGCCAGCTACGGCGCCTATGCGGCGATGATGGGCGCGGTGCGCGAGCCGGGTCTCTACCAGTGTGCGGCCGGTTATGTCGGCATCTACGACTTGCCGCTGATGTATGCCCGGGGCGATATCCAGAGCGATGAATCAGGCCTGGCCTACCTGCGCAACTGGCTGGGATCGCCCAATGAGCTGGCAGAGCGCTCGCCGGTGAACCTGGCCGGGCAAGTGCGCGTGCCGGTATTCCTGGCCGCAGGGGGCCAGGACCAGCGTGCACCGATCGTGCACAGCGAGCGCATGGAGGCGGCGTTGAAGAAGGCCGGATCGCCGGTGGAGAGCCTGTACGTCAAGAACGAAGGGCATGGCTTCTACAACCTGGCCAACCAGCGCACCTACTACAGCAGGCTGCTGGCCTTCCTGTCGCGCAGCCTGGGTGGGGCCACCGCCGGCGAAGCAGCACCGGCCGGCAGCGGCAAGGCACCGTAACTGCATCGGCGCGCGTTGGACGCGCGCTTCGGCATGCCGGGCAGCCAGGCTGCCCGGTCAGAAAGGGGACACCATGAAGCATGTAATGCTGCTCGCCGTCCTGCTGTTGCTGTGCGGTGCCAGCCACGCGCGCGCAGCCGAGATCGCGCTGGATGACTACCTGCGGCGCGCCGAGTTCAACGACATCCAGCTTTCGCCCACCGGCGAGTACCTGGCCATGACCCTGCCTCTGGAAGGGGCAACGGCGGTGGCCGTGCTGCGCACCCGCACCATGGAACTGGTCGGCAATTTCCGGCCGCCGCGCAACAACCACGCCAACAGCGTCGATTGGGTGAGCGACAATCGCCTGCTGATCGGGCTGGCCGAGAAGTGGGGGGCGCTGGATGTGCCGCGCTCCACCGGCGAGCTCTACGCGATGGATGCCGATGGCAAGCGGGGTGACCTTCTGGTCGGCTACCGCGCGCGACCGGATGAGCCGGGCCTGGTCAGCGGCCGTGTGGTCGAGCCGGTGGCGGCGTTCCTCGCCGATCCGCTGGCCGGAGACGAGCGCAACGTACTGATCTCGCTGTGGCCGTTCGCCAACGACACCAGCGCACGGCTTGAGCGGATGGACGTCATCACCGGCCGCCGCGTGCTGGTCTCGCGCTCGCCGGTGCAGCGGGCAACCTTCACCACCGACAACGCCGGCGTACTGCGCTTTGCCCGCGGCGCCGCCGCGGACAACATCAACAAGCTCTACTACCGGCAGGACGATGGGCGCTGGACCCTGCTCAACGACGAGGGCAGCAGCCACCGCATCGAACGCCCCATCGGTTTTTCCGCCGACAACCACCTGGCCTACCTCATCGTCGAACAGTCCACCGGCCCGGATGCGGTGGTCAGCTGGAATCCACAGACCGACGAGCGGCGAACCCTGCTGCGCGACGCAGTGGTCGACCCGGCCTCGATCATCTACCAGCCGGGCAGCCGTGTGCCGGTCGGCGTGCAGTTCGTGGGAGCGACCGCGCGCAGCGCGTTCTTCGACGAGCAGTCGCCCACCGCGCGGATCCAGCGCATGCTTGAGAAGGCCTTCCCCGGGCAGCGGGTCAGCCTGCTGTCGGCCACCCGTGACAACGCGCGCATCCTGGTCAAGGTCAGTTCGGGCGGCAATCCCGGGGACTGGTTCATGTTCAATACCGCCACCCGGGAAGCGGCGTTCCTGACCGCGCGCCAGCGCTGGTTCGACCGCGACGGAGCCGCCAGCGTGCGTCCGATCGCCCTGGCTGCGCGCGATGGCCTGCCGTTGCACGGCTTCCTGACCGTACCCAAAAGCAGTGACGGCCGCCGCCTGCCGATGGTGGTGATGCCGCACGGCGGGCCCATCGGCGAATTCGATGATGGTGGTTTCGAGCGTGACAACCAGCTGCTGGCCGCAGCCGGCTATGCGGTGCTGCAGGTCAATTTCCGCGGGTCGGGCAACTATGGTCGTGCCCACACCCAGGCTGCGGCGAAGCAATGGGGCCAGGCCATGCAGGATGACGTGACCGACGCCACGCGCTGGGCCATTGCCGAAGGCATCGCCGACCCGCAGCGCATCTGCATCTATGGCGCCAGCTACGGCGCGTACTCGGCCATGATGGGCGCCGTGCGTGAGCCGGCGTTGTACCGGTGCGCCGCGGGCTATGTGGGCGTGTACGACCTGCCGCTCATGTTCAAGCGCGGTGATATCCAGGACCGCACTTCGGGCGTGACCTACCTGAATGAGTGGCTCGGCGATCCCGCGGCGCTGGCAGCGGTCTCGCCGGTGAACCTGGCGGCCCGGATCACGGTGCCGGTGCTGCTGGCGGCCGGGCGCGAAGACACGCGTGCGCCGGTGCAGCACACGCAGCGGATGGAAGCGGCCCTGAAGCAGGCCGGGGTGCCGGTGGAAGCGGTGTACTACCCGCGCGAAGGGCATGGCTTCTATGGCGAAGCCAGCCAGCGCGATTACTACACGCGCCTGCTGGCGTTCCTGTCGAAGCACCTGGGCGGGGCGAACGCCCAGGTTGCAGCATCGGTGGAAAAGGCCAAGGCGCCCTGAGCAGGCGCCGCTGCACGGGGCCTTACTTCACCCCGTGCATCATCCGCTTCAACAGCGGCGCAGCGATGAAGGCGAGCACGGCGCAGCCCAGGCCGATCCACATCAGCAGCCAGAACAGGTGCGCATAGGCACCGGCGGCAGCCACCATGTCGAGTGATTCGCCTTCCGGCACCTCGATGGCCGCCAGCTTGCCGAACAGTGCGGCCAGCGTTTCCGAGAACGCAGTGGCCAGGAACCAGGTGCCCATCATCAGGCTCATCACCCGAGGCACGGCCAGCTGGGTCACTGCGGAAAGGCCGACCGGCGACAGGCACATCTCGCCGCTGGCCAGCAGGAAGTAAGCCAGCACCAGCCACCACACGCTGGCCATCTCACCGGTGGCGCCGACCTGCTGTGCGGCCAGCGCCAGCGGCACGAATGACAGCGCACCGATCACCAGGCCCCATGCCGACTTCACCGGCTTGCCGGGCTCCCAGCCGCGGCGGTCCATCCACGTCCACAATGCGGCGAAAGCCGGTGCCAGCAGTACCAGGAACAGGCCGCCAAGATAGGTCAGCGAACCGGCGGTCTGCGGAATCACCAGGCAGTCGCGCACCAGCAGCACCAGCATCAGCACGACGATGGCGGCGAAGAAGGTGCGTGGTGCCGACGAGCCCGGACGACGCTCGGACAACCGCGCGCTGACCACGAAGCCCAGCGGTGCCAGCAACAGTGAAATGATCGACCACGGCAGCGGCGTACCGCCGGTGATCACCAGCGATGGCACGATGTCCTTTGTCAGCAGGCGGTCGGTGAAGGTCACCCACGAGCCGTAGGACTGCTCGTACATCGTGAAGAACACCAGCGCCATGAAGATCAGTACCATCAGCGCGATCATCTGCTGGCGCTGTACCGGCGTGCACTTCGTGCCGGTGAACCAGGCGAACCAGACCAGCACGCCGCCCAGCACCACCAGCATCAGCATCAGCGCCAGGCTGATTTCACCGCCCAGCGCGAAGGCACCGTTGCCGGCGGCCCACATCAGCCACGCCACCGGCAGCACACCGAGCACCGCGCACAGATAAATGAGCCATTCGCGCGGCAGGCCCAGCACCTTCTGCTTCAGCGCGGCCGGTTGCGGCGGTTCGGCATGGCCCTGCAGGTATTTCTGGCCCCACAGGAACATCGCCAGGCCAGCCAGCATGCCGATGCCGGCCGCGCCGAAGCCGTACTTCCAGCCGTAGGCCTCACCGAGGAAGCCGCACACCAGCGAGGAGAACAGCGCGCCCAGGTTGATGCCGGCGTAGAACAGCGAGAAGCCCGAGTCACGGCGCGGATCGTCCTTGGCGTACAGCTTGCCGACGATGGTGGAGATGTTCGGTTTCAGGAAGCCCACGCCCATGATGATCAGCGCCAGCGACAGGTAGGTCACCGCCAGCGCCGAGGTGTCGCGCACCACTTCGCCGTTCACCCGGTACGCGGCATGGCCCTCGAAGGCCATGCCCAGGTGGCCGAGCACCAGCAGGATGCCGCCGAACAGCACTGCTCGGCGCATGCCCAGCCAGCGGTCGGCCAGCATGCCGCCGAACACCGGGATGCAGTAAACCAGCCCGCCGTAGGCGCCGAGCAGGTCCAGCCCGGCCTTGTCGCCGAACAGGTGGTACTTGGTGAGGTAGAGCAGCAGCAGCGCCTTCATGCCGTAGAAGGAGAAGCGCTCCCACATCTCGGTGAAGAAGCAGACGTAGACGCCCTTGGGATGGCCCAGGAAGTCGTCGGAGGCGGTAGCGGCAACGGTCATCGACGGCGGGAACAGCGGAAAGGGCGCGATTATAGGCCTGCAGCCGTGCCCGCGCCCGGTAGCGCCCCGCCAGCCTTCAGTAGCTCCACGCCACGCGTGGATGGCCGTCCGATTGACGGCCTACAGGTAGCGCAGCCAAGCCAGGTCGCGGCGGCGGGCCTTGAACCGGCCGAACAGCAGCGTCGGCGGGTACATCGCCACCGCCAGCGCGCAGGCCACCAGCAGCAGGCCGGCCACCGAATCCAGCGCGTACAGGCTGCCGTGGGTGGGGCCCCACGTAGCCAGCGCAGCCACGTACAGCAGCTTCAGCACGTACAGGTGCAGCAGGTAGAAGAACATCGGCGCCGCTCCGATGTCGGCCAGCGGGCGCAGGGCGCGGGCCACTGGCGGCCATTCGTACAAGCGCAGCAGCAACAGGCCCACACCCAGGGTGAGCAGCAGGAACTGCAATGACGGCGGGTACTTGGTGATGTTGAACACGCTCATCCACGTGCGCAGCGTGCTGGTCTGGTACTGCCACGGGGCATCCCCATACTGGTTGGCGAACCGCAGCAGCGCGAACAGGGCCGGCACGCTGAGGCCTGCCCACAGCAGCCAGCGCTGGCGCTGCGCCGGGTCGCGGTCGCGCGCGAACCACGGCCCCATCAGGTAGCCCAGCACGATCACCCCGATCCACGGCAGTACCGGGTAGGACGTGCGCAGGCGCACGACGCCGGTGTCGATCCAGTCGCGCTGGTGCAGCACTTTCCACAGCACGGCCAGCACGCCGTCGCCTTCCACGCGCACGCCATCGAACAGGTTATGGCCGGCCACCAGCAGCACGCCCAGCACCAGCAGCGCCGGGCGCGGCAGCCACAGCAGGCCGGCCAGCGCGATCATGCTCAGGCCAATGGCCCAGATCACCTGCAGGTACAGCGTGTCCGGCGGGAACTGGAAGGTCCAGGCGAAGTTGACCAGGGTCAGTTCCAGCACCACCAGGAACAGGCCGCGCTTGAGCAGGAAGGCGGCGATCGCGCGGCGCGGGTCGGCCTGGCGCTGGCCATACAGCCACGCCGACAGGCCTGTGAGCAGCACGAACACCGGGGCGCACAGATGGGCCAGCAGGCGGCAAGCGAACAGGGCAGGGGATACGCTGGCCGCATCCATCGGATCGCCGACCTGGTGCTGCAGGAAAAAGGTCTCGCGCACGTGGTCGAGCAGCATCAGCAGCATGACGGTGCCGCGCAGCTGGTCGATGGAGGCCAGCCGAGGGGAGGAAGGAGAAGCCACGTACGATGTTCGTTCGGCGTGACAGGATATAACATAACAATTACCCGTTTCCAGCAGGCGCTGAGAGATGCCGACGAGCGCGTCCATCAGCTCAGGGCAGGCAGACCGCAGGACTCCAGCCCAGAGCGTCGTCGTAGCGGACCTGGATCGCCCGCAGGCTGCCATCGGCGTTCGCCTTCACGCAGAATCGGGCGCTATAGAACCGGGTGGCGCCCGTTCTGGTGGCCGACATCGTGACCTCATACAGGCGCCCAGACTGCAGCGTCATGGCCGCTTGCCCTGCAGCGGCGTTGGCTGGCACTTCTCCATAGAGGACGCAAGCGCCGGGTGGAAGCGGGAGTGACGCGGGATAGGAAAAGTCGAAAGACCATAGCCGCCGCAGCGGTGGAGTAATCGCGTCATACACCTCCACACCAAACACCTGAGGAGTCTCACCGATACGCTTGCGCTCTTTCCTGGGAAGCCCGAAACAGGGTCTGCCGGCGTGGTCAGTGACCTCGATCGCGCCAACGCGACTCCAGGCCGATGCGTGATCACAAAGGGGCATCGAGCAGAGCAAGGTCACGATGGCCATGACCGGCCCCTTGATCGGGCGCATACGAAGTGTGTTTTTCATAGGTCGGCTCGGCGACAGCATTTGGATCGTGAACACGATGCATGGGGAGTCGAGACACTTCAAACGATGTTGGCTGGAATGCTGCAGCGGTGGCTGGCCTGCCCATGTGGGGCAGGGGGCCGCGGTATCCGGTACCCGGCAGCCCATTGGATATGTGCCTGATGAGCTTGATGCGTTGGCCGAGTTTGGTCAAAAGCGACTATCCCACCGGCGACCCGGCTGCAACCCTCCCGAACCGCACTGGACGTGACGCCCCCTGAACGCTAGCGTGACCAGGATTTTTTGCCAGCAGGGGCTTCCATGAACCACGACGCTGCGCCCAAGCAGCTCACCTTCCGCGCAGTGGCCCTGGCCATCGTGCTGGCGGTGGTGCTGTCGGCCGCAAACGCCTATCTCGGTCTGTTCGCAGGCCTGACCATCGCCACCGCCATTCCCGCCGCGGTGATTTCCATGGGCGTGCTGCGCCTGCTGGGCGGTGGCTCCATCCTCGAGAACAACATCGTGCAGACCGGTGCTTCGGCCGGTTCGTCGATCGCCGCCGGTGTGATCTTCACCATCCCCGCGCTGGTGATCATGGGCTACTGGCCCGACTTCAAGTACTGGTGGGTGCTGGGCATCGCCGGCCTGGGCGGCCTGCTGGGCGTGCTGTTCTCGGTGCCGCTGCGCCGTTCGATGATCGTCGAAGACCCGCTGCCATTCCCGGAAGGCAAGGCCGCCGCCGAGGTGCTCAAGGCCGGTGAGAATCCGGGCCCGGGCCTGAAGATCCTCGCCATTTCGGCGGTGATCGGTGCCTTCGTCAAGCTGGCCGCCGAAAGCGGCATGCGCCTGATTCCCGATGCCTGGGCCACTTCGGCCTACGTCGGCAGCTCCAAGATCACCGCCTTCATCGGCACCAACCTGTCGCCGGCGCTGCTCGGCGTGGGCTACATCGTCGGCCTCAACGTCGGCATCGTGGTGGTGTCCGGCTCGATCCTGACCTGGCACATCGCCATTCCGATCTACCAGGCGTTCTTCATGAACACCGATCCGGCGCTGGCCGCGTCGGTCGCTGCAGCTTCGTCCACCGAGGCCGCGTTCGCCATCTGGGGCGCGAAGATGCGCTACCTGGGCGTCGGCGCGATGCTGATCGGCGGCATCTGGACCCTCATCTCGCTGCGCAAGTCGCTGCTGAACGGCGTCAAGAGCGGCTTCGCGGCTGCGCGCAAGAGCGGTGGCCCGGTACTGGCGCACACCGAGCGCGACCTGCCGATGAAGTGGATGCTGGTGGCCCTGGTGGTCTTCGTGCTGCCGCTGCTGGCCCTGTACCAGGCCATCGTCGGCCAGTGGCATGTGTCGATCCCGATGACCCTCATCATGATCGTCGCCGGCTTCCTGTTCGTTTCGGTCTCGGCCTACCTGGCCGGCCTGATCGGTTCGTCCAACAACCCGGTCTCGGGCATCACCATTTCCACCATCCTGTTCGCCTCGGCCGTGCTGGTGCTGCTGCTGGGCAAGGATGGTCTGCAGCCGGTGGGTGCCTTCGGTGCGCCGCTGGGTGCGGTGGCCGCGATCATGATCGGCGCGGTGGTGTGCTGTGCTGCCGCGGTTGGCGGTGACAACCTGCAGGACCTCAAGGCCGGTTACATCGTCGGCGCCACCCCGTGGAAGCAGCAGCTGATGCTGGGCATCGGTGCGTTCTCGTGCGCGCTGATCATGGCCCCGGTGCTGAACCTGCTGGCCACCGCCTACGGCATCGGCGTGAAGTCCGAGCTGCACCCGAACGCGCTGGCCGCGCCGCAGGCCAACCTGATGGCCTCGGTGGCCAAGGGCCTGTTCGGTGGTGAGCTGCCCTGGACCTTCATCGGTATCGGTGCCGTGGTCGGCGCCGCCATCATTGCCTTCGACAGCTGGCTGAAGTCGCGCAACGCACGTTTCCGCGTGCCGGTGCTGGCCGCCGCCATCGGTATCTACCTGCCGCTGGAGCTGATGGTGCCGATCTTCCTGGGTGGCCTGATTGCCCACCTGGTCGAGCGTTTCCACAAGGTGCGCGCCGATGACGAAGAGGGCCGCGACCGCGTGCACAAGCCGGGCGTGCTGTTCGCTGCCGGCCTGATTACCGGCGAAGCGCTGATGGGCATCGCCATCGCCGTGCCGATCGTGGTCAGCAGCCGCGCCGACGTGCTGGCCGTGCCGTTCCACCTGCCGGGCGCACAGTGGATCGGCCTGGCCGTGCTGTTCCTGGTCGGCTGGCTGATCTACCGCACCGGCAAGCGCGCCGTGGCGTAATGCACGGGGTCGGATCCCTTCCCAACGGGAAGGGCTCTGACCCCAGGTTTGATGGGTAGTGCCGGCCGCTGGCCGGCAACCCCGGAACCCATGAAGGCCCATGAGTGCCGGCCAGCGGCCGGCACTACCGCAAACCCCGCTTCGGCGCGGGTTTGCCCGTTCTGGCGGCTGCTCGATCACAGCCATGACCGATGGCCTTGGCAGCCCCGGCCGCACGGGCCTAACATCGGTTTTTTGCCGTCCTGCGGAGACCCCGATGAAACTGCGTCATGCCCTGCTGCCACTGAGCCTGCTGGCCGCCCTGCCCAGCGTCGCCGCTGCCCGTGGCCTGGAAGTCCGCGACATGGTGGCCATGGACCGCGTCTCCGCGCCGGTACTGACCGCGGACGGTGGCACCGTGGTGTTCGCCAAGCGCAGCGTGGACGTCAACCTGAAGGCCTCCACCGCGCTGTTCGCACGCAACCTGCTTACCCGTGATGCGGCACCGCCGAAGCAGATCACCCCGGCTGGCTGGAACGTCAATTCCGCTTCGCTGTCGGCCGATGGCCAGACCGTGTACTTCCTCAGCGCCCGGAACGGCAGCCAGCAGCTGTACGCACAGCCGATCAGCGGTGGCACCCCGCGCCAGCTGACCGATTTCGCGGTCGACGTGGACAGCTACCACGTGTCGCCGCAGGACGACCGCGTGCTGTTCAGCGCCGGCGTGTTCCAGGCCTGTGCCTCGGACCTGGCCTGCACCGATAAGAAGCTCAAGGACAACAAGGACGCCAAGGCCAGCGGCAAGGTCTTCGATTCGCTGTTCGTGCGCCATTGGGATACCTGGAATGACGGCCGCCGCAACACCTTGTTCGTGGCGCCGCTGCCGGCGGCCAAGGCCGGTCCGGTCAAGGGTGCGTCGGCGCTGAGCGCGACCATCGATGGCGATGCACCGTCCAAGCCGTTCGGCGGCAATGATGACTTCGCGTGGTCGCCGGATGGCGCCAGCGTGGTGGCCAGCATCCGCGTGGCTGGCAAGCAGGAGCCGTGGTCGACCAACTTCGACCTGTACCGCTTCGACGCCGCCGGCAAGCAGGCACCGGTCAACCTGACCGCGTCCAACCCGGCCTGGGATGCCGGCCCGGTGTTCAGCGCCGACGGCAAGACCCTGTTCTACCGCGCGATGAAGCGCCCGGGCTTCGAGGCCGACCGCTTCGGCCTGATGGCGATGGACCTGGCCAGCGGCAAGACCCGCGAGATCGCCCCGCAGTGGGATCGCTCGGCCGGTGGCATCGCCCTGTCCGCCGATGGCGCCAGCATCTACACCACCGCCGATGACCTCGGCGAGCACCCGCTGTTCCAGATCGACGTGGCCAGCGGCAAGGCCACCAAGCTGATCGGCGACGGCAGCGTGACCGCGGTCGACGTGGCCGGCAACAGCGTGGCGATCACCCGCAACAGCCTGAAGAGCAACGACCAGGTGCTGGTCGGCCTGCTGCCGGCCGCTGGCCAGCCGATCGGCGAGCTGCGCGCGCTGACCCCGGCCGCTGGCGAGGTGCTGAAGGACGTGTCCTTCGGCGACTACGAGCAGTTCGAGTTCAAGGGCTGGAACAACGACACCGTGCACGGCTACGTGGTCAAGCCGCACAACTACCAGGAAGGCAAGTCCTACCCGGTCGCGTTCCTGATCCACGGCGGCCCGCAGGGCAGCTTCGGCAACGGCTGGAGCTACCGCTGGAACCCGCAGACGTACGCGGGCCAGGGCTACGCGGTGGTGATGATCGACTTCCACGGTTCCACCGGTTACGGCCAGGCCTTCACCGATGCGATCAGCCAGCACTGGGGCGACCGCCCGCTGGAAGACCTGCAGAAGGGCTGGGACGCGGCGCTGAAGAAGTATTCCTTCCTCAACGGTGACAAGGCCTGTGCACTGGGCGCCAGCTACGGTGGCTTCATGGTCAACTGGATCGCCGGCAACTGGAACGGCCCGTTCAAGTGCCTGGTCAACCATGACGGCGTGTTCGACCAGCGCATGATGGGCTACGCCACCGAAGAGCTGTGGTTCACCGAGTGGGAGCAGGGCGGTACGCCGTACCAGAAGGCCGCGAACTACGAGAAGTTCAACCCGGTCAACCACGTGGCGGACTGGAAGAAGCCGATCCTGGTCATCCACGGCCAGCAGGACTTCCGCATTCCGGTCGAGCAGGGGCTGGCTGCGTTCACCGCGGCACAGCGGCAGGGCATCGAATCGAAGTTCCTGTACTTCCCGGACGAGAACCACTGGGTGCTGAAGCCGAACAACAGCATCCTGTGGCATGACACCGTCAATGCCTGGCTGAAGCAGCACATCGGCGAGTAAGCCGGTCCAGCGCCGCCCCCCGGTGCGGCGCTGTTGTTTTTTGTAGAGCCGAGCCATGCTCGGCTGCTCTGAGCTTCTTTTCCCGCCAACAGCAGCCGAGCATGGCTCGGCTCTACATGAGCGCCTGCATGCCTTCGACCGCCCTGATCCAGAACGACATCGTCGTCTTCGGTTTGATCGCCGCCACCCTCGGCGCCGTGTTCTGGACCGCCTCGCGCGAGCAGGGGCTGTGGAAGCGCTTCTACACCTTCGTGCCGGCACTGCTGCTGTGCTATCTGATTCCCGGCATCTACAACACCGTAGGCTTGATCGACGGCCAGAACACCAAGCTCTACAACCCGATCGCGCGCGACATCCTGCTGCCGGCGGCGCTGATCCTGCTGACCCTGGCGGTGGACATCAAGGGCATCCTGCGGCTGGGCCCGAAGCTGGTTCTGATGTACCTGGGCGCTTCGGCCAGCATCATGCTCGGTGCGGTGGTGGCCTTCCTGGTGATGCGCGCGATCCACCCCGACACCGTGGCCGGCGATACCTGGGCCGGCATGGCTGCGCTGGCCGGCAGCTGGATCGGCGGCGGTGCCAACATGCTGGCGATGCGCGAAGTGTTCGACGTCAACGCCACCACCTTCGGCCAGTTTGCCGTGGTCGATGTCGGTGTCGGTTACGTGTGGATGGCGGCGCTGATCTTCCTGGCCGGGCGCGCGGCGAAGATCGATGCGCGCAGTGGCGCCGATACCTCGGCCATCGATGAACTGAAGGAGCGCATCGCGCGCTTCCAGGCCGAGCACGAGCGCATTCCCAGCCTCACCGACCTGATGCTGATCGTGGCGGTGGCCTTCGGTGGCGTCGGCCTGGCGCATGCCATCGGTGCACCGCTGGCCGCATGGTTCAAGATCAACGTCAGCTGGGCCGCACAGTTCAGCCTGGATGCGCCCTTCGTGTGGGTGGTGGTGCTGTCGACCACGCTGGGCCTGGGCCTCAGTTTCACCCGTGCGCGCACCCTGGAAGGCGCGGGCGCCTCGCGCCTGGGTTCGCTGCTGCTGTATTTCCTGATCGCCTGCATCGGCATGCAGATGGATCTGCTGGCGCTGCTGGACCGCCCGTGGCTGTTCCTGCTGGGCCTGATCTGGATCGCCGTGCACATCGTGCTGCTGTGGTGCCTGGGCAAGCTGCTGAAGGTGCCGTTCTTCTACTTCGCCATCGGTTCGCAGTCGAACATCGGTGGCCCGGCCTCGGCGCCGGTGGTGGCCGCGGCGTTCCATCCGGCCCTGGCGCCGGTCGGCGTGCTGCTGGGGACGATGGGCTACGCCACCGGCACCTATCTGGCCTACGTCGTCGGCATCACTCTGCGCGCGCTGGCCGGGCAGGGGTGATTCCGGTAGTGCCGGCCGCTGGCCGGCAGCCAGGCGATGCTTCACAGGTTCAGGAGGTTGCCGGCCAGCGGCCGGCACTACCGATGCGTTACGCCACCGGCAAGCCGCGTTCGATCAACCAGGCTTTCGCGTCTTCCGCATCCTGCTCGAACCACGCCTTCGTAGAGCCCAGCCGGTACGTATACCCCCACGCATCCATGTCGGCCATCAGCCGTTCGCTGCCGACACCGGGCAGCTGCCCGGCCAGCACGATCTGCAGGTAGCAGGTAGCGTCTTCCTCGGCCACCGAGTCGGTGGCGTCGGTGTGCACCTGCGCACGCCGCTCCGGCGGCAGCACGATCAGGTGGCAGGCTTCGTGCAGCATCGAATGCACGGGCGTGTCATCGCGCACGTACACGTTGCTGGCGATGATGCCCGCCTCCGGTTCGCCCCAGTAACTGCCGGGAATCGGTTCACCGGCGGCCACGTGGTGAAGCAACAGGCCATGCGCGGCGAGCAGGCACTGCGCATCGGCGAAGGCGATGTCGCCCACGCAGGTGATGTCCACGGCGGTTGTCGTATCGGTCATGCGGGTCACGCGGCCCCGCCCATGCAGGCACGGGCGGGGCAGGGCATCAGGGTTTGTCCGGGCCTTCAGGCAGCGCCACGGAGATGTCCAGCACGTCGTGCTGGCCATCCTTCACCAGGTCGACCTTCACTGCATCGACGTCGATGTTCACGTACTTCTTGATCACTTCCAGCAGCTCGCGCTGCAGCAGCGGCAGGTAGTCCGGGCCACCGCGGTGGCTGCGTTCCTGCGCGATGATGATCTGCAGGCGGTTCTTGGCGGTTTCGGCGGTGGTCTTCTTCGCTTTGAGGAAATCAAACAGGCCCATGCTTACCCTCCGAACAGCTTGCTGAAGAAGCCCTTCTTCTCGACGTTGGTGAAGCGCATCGGGCGTTCTTCGCCGAGGATGCGCGCGACGGCGTCTTCATAGGCCTGGCCGGCAGCGGATTCGACATCCAGGATCACCGGTTCGCCCTTGTTGGAGGCGTTGAGCACGTCACCCGATTCCGGAATCACGCCAATCGCCTTCAGGCCGAGGACTTCCTCGACGTCGGCGATGCTCAGCATCTCGCCGCTTTCCACGCGCACCGGGGTGTAGCGGGTCAGCAGCAGGAAGGCCGGCACGTCCTGGCCGGACTCGGCCTTGTGGGTCTTCGAATCGAGCAGGCCGATGATGCGGTCGGAGTCGCGCACCGAAGACACTTCCGGGTTCACCACCACCACCGCGCGGTCGGCGAAGTACATCGCCAGGAAGGCGCCCTTCTCGATGCCGGCCGGGGAGTCGCAGATGATGTAGTCGAAGCCGTCGGCGGCCAGGTCCTTCAGGACCTTGCCCACGCCGTCCTGGGTCAGCGCGTCCTTGTCGCGGGTCTGCGAGGCAGCCAGCACGTACAGGTTGTCGAAGCGCTTGTCCTTGATCAGGGCCTGCTTGAGGGTGGCTTCGCCGTGCACGACGTTGACGAAGTCATACACCACGCGGCGTTCGCAGCCCATGATCAGGTCGAGGTTGCGCAGGCCGACGTCGAAGTCGATCACCGCCACCTTCTTGCCGCGCCGCGCCAGGCCGCAGGCCAGGCTCGCGCTGGAAGTGGTCTTGCCGACGCCGCCCTTGCCGGAGGTGACTACGATGATTTCAGCCAAAGGACTTCTCCTGATGATTCTGTTTGGGTGCTGCGTCAGTCCAGCGCAGCGATCTTGATCTGGTCCTGTTCCAGCCATACCTGCACGGCCTTGCCGCGCAGGTTGTCCGGCACATCGTCCAGTACCTTGTAATGGCCTGCAATGGCGACCAGTTCCGCATGGAAATCACGGCAGAAGATGCGTGCCGCGGTGTTGCCCTGGGCTCCTGCCAGCGCGCGGCCGCGCAGGGTGCCGTAGATATGGATGCTGCCATCGGCGATGACCTCGGCGCCGGCGCCGACGGTGGCCATCACGGTCAGGTCGCAGTTTTCCGCGTACAGCTGCTGGCCCGAACGCACGTTGCCCAGCTGCATGCGGCCCGGCTGCGGCGCGGCGGCATCGGCGACCTTGGCCACCGGCGCGGCGGGGGCCGGCTTGGGCTCCGCACGGACGGCGCGACGCGGTTCTGGCGCGGGCGCCGGCGGGGCCGGTTCGGCTTCGGCACGCTCGTACTGCGCGCGGAACTTGGCCAGCAACGGCAGGCCGAGCTGCTGCGAAAGCAGATCGACCGCGCTGGTGCCGTAGGCCAGTGCCACCGGCAGCACGCCCGCGCTGCGCAGGCCGTCGACCAGCGCCTGTGCGGTGGCCACGTCCGGCACCTGGCTCAGGCCGCCGAAATCGAGGATCACCGCAGCGCGGCCGAACAGCTTCGGTGCGCGGGTCACGCGCTCGCGCATTTCCTGCACGAGGCGTTCGACATCAAGAGTGCGGATGCGCAGGTTGGCGATGCCCACCTGGCCGATCTTCAGTTCACCGGCCTGTTCGTAATCGAAATTCACCGCCACGCTCAGGTCCCCGTCGGCCGCTGTGCCTGCGCCGGCAGCTGCCGGGCGCGTGTCCATGCCACATCCGGCAGCTTGCCGCGGTAGGTTTCCTGCACCCACGGGTAGCTGCACAGTTCCTTGGCCAGCATGCTGGCACGCACATCGACCTGGGCCATGGTGTTCTGGCCCAGCTCGCGGAAGCCGAAGCTGCCGTGGAAGAGCAGGGCGGCATCGGCGCCATGGTCGAGGAAGACCTCGCAGGTCATCTGCGGGTAGCGCAGCTCGGCGAAGCTCTGGGCGTCGGCATAGAACGCACGGCCGACGCCACCGCCGCGACGGCGGCTGGCGACCACGATGCGGTCGATATAGAAGAACGGGGTGTCCAGCTGCTGCTTGAACCAGGCGAAGTTGCTGCTGTCGTGCTGGCTGTCGCTGCCGAAGCCGATCAGGAATCCGGCCAGGTTGCCGTCGCGCTCGGCGACGCGGAAATACTCAGCGGTTTCGTAGAACAGGCGCAGGCGGGCCGCATCCAGGGGAAGGATGGCCAGGCCAGCGTTGTTGTTCAAAGCCAGGACGGAATCGAGCTCGTGCTCGCGCACGTCGCGGATGACAATCGACATTGTGACTCCGTGGGGTAACGCGGTTGGTCCATCAAGGGACCCTGCGCACGATTATTGCATGCCCGGGGTGGGCTGCGGCATGAACAGGGGATATGCCCGAGCATGACTTTCGGCGCTTGGGAGCGGCCGTGCACGGGCTACGATGAGGGATGCTGGCCCGACTGAACCACAATGCGATGCTGCGCTACTCCGGGTTGTTCACCTGGGGCACCGTCGGCCTTTGGCTCGCGATCTACCTGATCGATCCTGTCTCGCTGACGCTGGAGACGCTGGACGGCGAAGCCGGCTTCCGCATCATTCCCTGGGCCTCGGCCTACCTGGCTTTCGGCATCGTGTACTGGGCGCTGACCCGCTCGCTGGGCGAGGGCCGTCCGGGTTTCTTCGACCACGCGGCGCTGATCCTGCTGACCGCCTGCGCGATCGGCGTGAGCTATTTTTCCGGTACCGCGCTGGGAAGCATCCTGCTGATGGTGGTGGCCGGCCTGCTGCCATGGCTGCTGGGGCCGCGCATCGGCGTGGTCTGGCTGGTGGCCAGCAACCTGGCGGTGTTGCCGGTCTATATCCAGCCGCTGGGCTTCCCGCCGTTCATCGCCGTGCTGCAGGCGGTGGGCTACATGGGCTTCTCCAGCTTCGTGTTCGTGATCGCGCTGGTGGCCCGTCGCCAGGCCGAGGCCCGCGACGAACAGCGCCGGCTCAACTCGGAACTGCGCGCCACCCGCGCCCTGCTGGCCGAGAGCGCCCGGGTCAATGAGCGCACGCGCATCTCGCGCGAGCTGCATGACCTGCTGGGCCACCAGCTGACCGCGCTGACCCTGAACCTGGAAGTGGCCGGCCACCTGGCCGACGGCCAGGCGCTGGAGCATGTGAAGCGTTCCCACGCATTGGCCAAGCTGCTGCTGGGCAACGTGCGCGAGGTGGTCAGCCAGCTGCGCGAGACCGGTGCCATCGACCTGGCCGCGGCGCTGCGCCCGTTGACCGAGAACGTGCCCTCGCTGGACATCCAGCTGGAGATCGAGGATCCCCTGAACGTGGAGGACCCGCAGCGGGCCCACGTGCTGCTGCGCTGCACCCAGGAGATCATCACCAATGCCGTGCGCCACGCCGGTGCCCGCCACCTGTGGATCAAGGTGTACCGTGAAGCGCCGGACCGGGTGGTGGTGGAGGCACGCGACGACGGCGTCGGCGCGGAAATGGTCAATGTGGGCAATGGCTTGCGCGGCATGCGCGAGCGCCTGCAACAATGTGGTGGCCAGCTGCAGGTCGAGACCCGTCCCGGCGAAGGCTTCCGCCTGCGGGCGACGGTGCCGGCAACGGTGCTGGTGGCCGCCCTTACCAAGGTTCCTGAAGGAGTACGTTGATGATTCGCGTCTGCCTGGTCGATGACCAAACCCTGGTGCGGCAGGGAATCCGCTCCCTGCTGGCGCTCGACGATGGCATCGAGGTGGTGGCCGAGGCCGGCGATGGACGGCAGGCAGTCGAGCTGATCCCGCAGGTGCGTCCCGATGTGGTCCTGATGGACATGCGCATGCCGGTGATGTCCGGGCTGGAAGCGCTGCAGGTGCTGTCACGGCAGGAGCAGCTGCCGCCGACCATCATCCTCACCACCTTCGATGACGACCAGCTGGTGCTGGCCGGGCTCAAGGCCGGTGCCAAGGGCTACCTGCTCAAGGACGTGACCCTGGCGCAGCTGGTCGGGGCCATCCGCACCGTGGCCGACGGCGGTTCGCTGGTGCAGCCGGCGGTGACCCAGCGGCTGCTGTCCGGCCTGGAACACATGCGCAACGAGTTCGTCAGCCTGGACCGGCCCGACCCGCTGACCGACCGCGAGACCGAGATCCTGCGGCTGATGGCCAGCGGATTCTCCAACAAGGAGATCGCCAACTCGCTGGGCGTGGCCGAAGGCACGATCAAGAACCACGTGTCCAACATCCTCTCCAAGCTGGGTGTGCGCGACCGTACGCGCGCCGTACTGAAGGCGTTCGAACTCCAGCTGGTCTAGGGAAAATCGTTCCGGTACAACAACTTGGGCGACGGCCGGGGGTTCCGGCCAAGCGCGCCCCCTACTGGCGGGTGGCGGTATGCGTTACCCTTCGAATTCTTTGTCCATACAAATACGCAGCCGGCAGGGAAACCGGTGCGCCAATCCCGATAAACAATGCCCGCGAAGCCTGCTAGGATTGGCGCTTCGCTTCAATCAACCCGGCCGTGGGATCGGCCCCGGAGACTCTCTGAATGACCCGTATTATCGAGTTCCTGATCGCCTTGGGGATCGTGGCTGGCCTGTTCGTCATCATTGGCGTATGTCTGCCGGGCGAGCGTCACATCACCGAAAGCATCGAGACCAACCGCAAGATGACGATCGTGTACGACACGGTCAGCAGCCTGCGCCGCTTCAAGGACTGGAACCCGCTGGTACTGCGCGATCCCGCCGTTGAACTGAAGCTGTCCGGCCCGGCCTCCGGCGTCGGTGCCACTCTCGACTTCACCTCCAAGGACCTGGGCACCGGCTCCTGGAAGATCACCGAAGCCGAAGAAAACAAGCGCGTTGCGATCGCCATCGAAGACCCGACCAAGGGTCACGACAAGGTCACCACCTTCACCCTGGAGCCGACCGGCAAGGGTGGGCGCAACGTCAAGATCACCCAAGACTACTCGGTGAAGTACGGCTTCGACCTGTTCGGTCGTTATGCCGGCCTGTATGTCAGCCGCCAGATCGGCGACGACATCAAGATGGGCCTGTCGCGCATGGCCAACATGCTCGCCACCGTCCCGAACGTCGACTACCGCACCCCGGAAGCGCCGCTGACCGATCTGGCCATCGTCGATGTGCCGGCTGAAGACCTGCTGGTCGTCAACGCCGGTAACGTGGACCGCGGTCAGGACACGATCACCAAGTCCATCAAGGACAACCAGGAGTGGATCAAGCGCGTGATGGAGGCCAATGGCCTTGAAGCCGCCGGCCCGTTCCGCATCATCACCACCGACTTCGGTGCTGAGAAGTACGCCTTCGACATCGCCCAGCCGGTGAAGAAGAAGGGTGCTGAAGGTGCCACCGCTGAAGAGCTGACCGTCAAGATCGACGGCGGCGCTCCGGTCAAGTACGTGCACGTTGCTCCGCACCGTTCGGCGCATGCGGCCTACGCTGGCCACATGGCGGGTCTGGACGTGGCCCGCAACGGCCTGCGTGCCTGGGCCGTGACCTCGGGCAACGAAGTCATCGACCGTCCGTACGAGACCTGGAAGGACGGCATCGACAAGTCGTTCACCCAGGACGGTACCTACGACATCTACTGGGCCGTCAAGTAAGCCTCGGCTGACCCATGTAGTGTTGGACACGAAAACGCGCCGCTTCTTGCGGCGCGTTTTTTTTCATCTGGCGCCCGGCAAGGGCGTTGCGCAAGGAGCCCTCATGTTCAATCTCGAACGCCGTGCCCGTAAGCCTTCCCTGCTGGCCTGCCTGGGGGCATTGCTGGCCGCCGCCTCGATCGGCCTGTCCGCCTATGCCTCGCATGGGGTGGCCGATCCGTTGGCGCAGCAGCATCTGAACATGGCAGCGCTGTACGCATTCGCGCACGGTGCGGTGCTGGTGGCGCTGGGCCCGCGTGCGCAGGGGGCGATCGCGCACCTGGCGTTGTACGTACTGCTGCTGGGCGTGCTGCTGTTTTCCGGCAGCCTGGTGGGCGGGGCGTTGTGGCAGTGGCCGACGCGGATGGCGCCGATCGGCGGCACCAGCATGATGGCCGGATGGGTGTTGCTGGCGATCAATGCGTTGAGGCGGTGACGGCAGCCGGGCTGTCGATTCGATCCATGCTGATGCGATCGTGATGGTTCATGGGCGTTACTTTTCTTTTCGCGCGAAAAGAAAAGTAACCAAAAGAAACGCGCCGCCGGCCGCGAGCCGCTGCTGCGCACCGGTGCCCTGCGCTCCTCGGCCCGTCGAGGGACGGTGCGGAGAGCAGCCGAGCATGGCTCGGCTCTACAGAATCGCACGCACCTCTTCGCCCTCGACGGACCTGCGGTGCTCGGCTCGCTTGAAGGCGGACCCAACAGCCGCGCGCTGATCCGTTGCAGAGGCTTCGAGCGAAGCGACCGGCTTTTGCCTTTGCTCTCTTGTTCCATTCCGTGGCGGATGCACACGGAAACTGTCAGAGGCCGGGCGGGTGGGCTGGACAGGGGTATCCGCGCCATGGATGGCGCGGCTAAGCCTCCAGGGACGGATTTACGGCGTCCCCTGCGCAGCCTACCCGCCCGGACAGCGCCATGAATTTCGCCTTGCGGTCGCCACGAGGGGCTCAGCCGTTGGCCGGTCTCCAGCACCAGTGCCACGGTTCGTAGACGATCCCGTGCGGGTTGTCGCGCGGGTAGCTCAGTTGGAAGCCGTGCGCGCCGGCATGGCGCTGCAGCCAGGCAAACGCATCGGTGGCGTCGAAGGATTCCTCTGCCGGCGCATCGCCCGGCGTACCGATGTCCAGCGCATGGCCGCTGTGGTGTTCGCTGAAGCCCGGCGCGGCATTGACCTTCAGGATCTCGGCCACGCCCAGCCCGCGTGCCAGCTTCCGTTCGAAGATGCCCAGCTGGTAGGCATGGCTGCGAAAACCAGAGATCGCGTCCAGTGCCACGCCATCCCGTGCAGCGTGCAGGCGCATCCGGCGCCAGCCCTGCGCAGCGCCGCGGCGCAGCCACAGCGGGCGGGCGAAGCGGTCACGACCGGCGAAATGCAGCAGGCAGGGTTCGGCCTCCAGCGGCAGGCCGCTGTCGTCTGCGTAGCGCTGGGCGTCCAGGCCCAGCTGCTGCAGGCGCTGCTGCAGTCCGGCCAGCGGAAGCCATTGATCTTCCAGCGCTGCCCCGAATGGCCGAGCTGCCACTGCGTCCAGCAGTGCCAGCGCTTCCTCGACCCCGGGTTCGCGCGGCAGTCGTGGCACCATCGAATGCACGCCGCGCGGCAGTACGGCCGCCAGATAGCGGCCATCACGCTTGCGCCGCAGTACCCAGCGCGCCTGCGCCAACAGGCGTGCGTCCAGGTTGCTGCGCGCGCGCAGCAGGCCGGCGGGCCACAACTCGATGGTCGCGGTATTGATCAGCAGGGGCGGGCGTCGTTGCATCGCCGCAGCTTACTGCCGCGGCACCGATGCGGCCACCTTGCGCAGGGCATCGAGCAGTACCTGCGGCCGGTCCACGCTGAGCAGCAGCGTGCTGCCATCGCTGACCGGCAGGGCAAGCACACGCGCGCGATCGGTGACCAGGGCGAATCCCTTGCCGCCGCCCTGCAGGCGGAAGTGGCCCGAATAGAAGCCCGGCATTGCATAGCCGTTGGTCTTGAAACGGATGCCATAGCGGCGGTCGCGGCCGAGATCGACCACCTCCGCCTGGTCCAGCCGCAGCGTTGCCACCGAAACACGCCGGCGATACAGGGTCGAGCGCACATCCAGCACGTCGCCGGCCAGTTCCACCCGGCGGCGGAAGAAGGCCGAGCCCAGCCCGATGCCGAGCGCGACGATCACCAGCAGGCTCCAGGCGGCGCTGCCGCCCATGCGGAACCAGGGCGGCGAGAGCGTCACTTCGATCCAGGGCGCGGTGGCCGGTGCCTTGTACAGCTGCGCATACACGCAGGCCACGAAGGCGGCCAGCAGCGGCAGCACGATCCACAGCACGCGCAACGGCGAGCTGTCGGCTACCTCGTATTGTTTCGGATCGCTGGCACCCATGGCTCAGGCCTCCTTCTTGAACACCAGCATCGCCGGGCGCATCGGCGCCGGGATGATGATGTTGACCAGCTCCCAGCCCAGTTGGCCCTGGCGGCTGAGTTCGGCCTGGATGTCCTCGGCCTTGTGCAGGCCCATCATGGACGTCTTGACCTCGATGGTCTGGTAGCTCCAGCGCTTGCTCATTCCTTGTCCTCCGGCGATGGCTTGGGTTTCGGCAGGCGTCCTGCCTTGCGCAGGGCGTCGCGCAGCACGTATTCGATCTGCGCGTTGAGGCTGCGCAGCTCATCGTCAGCCCAGCGCTGTGCCGCGGCCAGGACCTCGGCATTGATGCGCAGCGGATAGGCTTTCTTCTCACTCATGAAAACTCCTGGCGGGGCGGTGGGGCGCCCCGTTGCGAGGGTGGTTCAGTACAGCGAACCGGCATTGACGATCGGCTGGGTGCCGCGGTCCGAGCACAGCACGGTCAGCAGGTTGCTGACCATGTGCGCCTTGCGTTCCTCATCCAGCTGCACCACGCCGTTCTTCTGCAGTTCGGCCAGGGCCATCTCGACCATGCCGACCGCGCCGGCAACGATGCGCGTGCGCGCGGCGATCACCGCATTGGCCTGCTGCCGCTGCAGCATCGCCTGGGCGATTTCGGCGGCGTAGGCGAGGTGGCTGATGCGCGCGTCGATCACCTGCACGCCGGCATCGGCCAGGCGCTCGGCCAGCTCGTTCTTCAGGTGCTGGGAGATCTCGCTGGCGTGGCTGCGCAGGGCCAGCTGGCCTTCCTCGTGCTGGTCGTAGGGATAGCTGGTGGCCATCGCGCGCAGCGCCGATTCGGACTGGATGTGCACGAAGCTCTCGTAGTCATCCACGTTGTAGACCGCCTCGGAGGCATCGACCACCTGCCAGACGATCACCGCGGCGATCTCGATCGGGCTGCCGTCCAGCTCGTTGACCTTCAGCTTGCCGCTTTCGAAGTTGCGCACGCGCTGGCTGACCCGGCGCTTGCTGAAGAAGGGATTGTTCCAGCGCAGGCCGTTGTCCTTCACGGTGCCGACGTACTTGCCGAACAGGCTGAGCACCGCGGCCTGGTTGGGCTGGATGGTGTACAGGCCGGCCAGGACGAACATGCCCGCCGCGACCAGCAGGACGCCCAGCAGCATCAGCAGCAGGTTGGGCGAGCCGGTGCTGGCCTTGGCGGCAACGCCGAGCACGAACACGGCGGCACCGGCGAGGGCGACGAGCAGGGCGCCGGCCAGCGTGCCGAGGCCGTTGAGCGAGGACAGCGACTTCTCTTTCATGGCAGTACGTCCTTGAGGGTTCGAAATGAAGATATCAAAGTGATATCAGATGTGGGCTACCGTTCGTCGGATGCCGTGGCCGGGGTGCCCGGCCAGCTAGAATGCCCACCCGCCTTCACATCGCTGCTGGAACCGCCATGGCCAAGCTTGGAACTCCGTTGTCCCCCTCCGCCACCCGCGTGCTGCTGCTGGGCTCGGGTGAACTCGGCAAGGAGGTGGCCATCGAGCTGCAGCGGCTGGGCGTGGAAGTGATCGCCGCCGATCGCTATGCCGATGCGCCGGCAATGCAGGTCGCACATCGCTCGCACGTGATCGACATGCTGGACGCGATGGCCCTGCGCGCGCTGATCGCCCAGGAACAGCCGCACCTGGTGGTGCCGGAGATCGAAGCCATCCACACCGAGACCCTGGTCCAGCTGGAACAGGAGCAGGGCCTGCGGGTGATCCCGACCGCGCGCGCCGCACGCCTGACCATGGACCGTGAAGGCATCCGCCGCCTGGCCGCCGAGACCCTCGGGCTGCCGACCTCGCCGTACCGCTTCGTCGATACCGAGGCCGAGTACCGTGCCGCGGTGGCCGCGATCGGCCTGCCGTGCGTGGTCAAGCCGGTGATGTCCTCCTCGGGCAAGGGCCAGAGCACGCTGCGCAGCGAGGCGGACATCGCCCCGGCCTGGGACTACGCACAGACCGGTGGCCGTGCCGGTGCCGGCCGCTGCATCGTCGAAGGTTTCATCGACTTCGATTACGAGATCACCCTGCTGACCGTGCGCCACGCCGGTGGCACCTCGTTCTGCGCGCCGATCGGCCACCTGCAGAAGGACGGCGATTACCGTGAGAGCTGGCAGCCGCAGCCGATGTCGAGCGCGGCGCTGGCACGTGCGGAAGAAATCTCGCGTGCGATCACCGACGACCTCGGCGGTTGGGGCCTGTTCGGCGTCGAGCTGTTCGTGAAGGGCGACGAGGTGTGGTTCAGCGAAGTGTCGCCGCGCCCGCACGACACCGGCCTGGTGACGCTGGTCTCGCAGGAACTGAGCGAGTTTGCGCTGCATGCGCGGGCGATCCTCGGCCTGCCGATTCCGGTGATCCGCCAGAGCGGCCCGTCGGCCTCGTGCGCGCTGCTGGCGCATGGCGAAGGCGTGCCGTACTTCAACAACGTCGCTGCTGCGCTGCAGGTGCCGGATACCGCGGTGCGCCTGTTCGGCAAGCCGAGCGTGCACGGCCATCGCCGCGTCGGCGTGACCCTGGCACGCGCGGAAACCATCGACGAAGCGCGTTCGATCGCACGCGACGCCGCCGACGCCATCGGCGTCGAACTGCGCCCGTAAAGGAAGGAGCGACGACCAACGGTCGTCGCCTACCGGATTCCGGTGGGTACCGACCATTGGTCGGTACCGCATCAACATCGCCTTACGGCTTTACATCCACCCACACCAGGTGGTGGTCGCTGCCGTCGGCGATCTTCGCTTCCGGGCTTTCATTGGCCGGCCAGAAGATGCCGCTGCCGATGTACTCGAAACCGGTCGAGGGCAGCACGTAGTCCAGCCGCATGGTGCCGGACTTCGGGCCGAAATCGCCGGTGGCATGGAACGGCGCGCCCCTGCGCGCGATGCCCTTGGCCGCATAGGCCAGGCTGGTCTGCTCGCCACCGACGCTGCGCGGGGTGGGGTAGCGCAGCACGCGGGCGTTCTCGATCAGTTCGACGATCGCGTCATGGCGGCCATCGCCGTCGACCGGGTCGTTGTTGAGGTCGCCGAGGATCACGAAGCGCGCGTCCTGGGCCAGGCCACCGCACTGGCCCTTGTCGTCGCACAGCCACGGCTTGTCACCCTTGGACAGGTATTCCTGCCACAGGCGCAGCTCGTCGTGGTTGCGCGCGGCGTTGCGCTTCTCCGGGCCGTCGAACACCGGCGGGGTCGGGTGCGAGACCAGTGCGTGCACCACGCCGGCCGGAGTCTTCACCGGCACGTCCCAATGCGACTTGGAGGACAGCCGCAGCTGCGACCACACGTGGTCGTTGTAGAAGCTCTTGCCGGTGCGCGGATCAACCGGACGGATCGCGCCCGGCATCGCGCTCCACTTCAGCAGCTGGAAGCTGCGCACCTTGGCTTCATCGATCGGGTAGCGCGACAGCACCAGCATGCCGTACTGGCCCGGGTGCAGGCCGTAGCCCCAGGCATCGTTGCCGCGGCTGCGGCCTTCGCCGCCGACCACGCCGTTGTTGTCCAGGTCCAGGCCGCTGGGCACGCCGGTGTTGACCGGGGCCAGGTAGCGGTAGGCGAAGTGCAGCGGCTTGCCGCCGCCGGGCTGGGCCACTTCCAGGTAGCGCTTCTGGAACAGGTCGGCGGCGCGGTGGGCGTCGTCGAAGTCGAACTCGTTCAGCAGCACCAGATCCGGGCGCACCTGCTGCAGCACCGCGGCGATCTTGCGTGCGTGCTCGCTGTCGCCTTCCAGTTCCTTGATCAGGCCACCGGCGTCATCGGAGTACAGCGAGGTGTTGTAGGTGGCCAGGCGCAGCGCAGCGGACGGCTTTTCGGTCATCGCAGGGGAGGTGGCGAAGGCGGGGGCGGTGGCGCCGCAGAGCAGGGCCAGGGCGAGGATCAGGGGTTTGGCGTTCATGGGCCGTATTGTGCACCCGGCCCGGTGTCAGCGGTTTGTCAGCGCCCGTCCAGATCGTTGTCGAAATCGTGCCAGCGGCGGCCGTCGTAGGCCTCCAGCGGATGGAAGCGGCGCTTGTAGTCCATCTTCTGGTGGCCGCGGATCCAGTAGCCCAGGTAGACGTGCGGCAGGCCCTCGCGGCGGGCCCATTCGATCTGCTGCAGGATCGCGAAGGTACCCAGCCCGCGCGCGGCGTGCTCCGGGTCGAAGAAGGTGTAGACCGCCGACAGGCCGTGCTCGGTGACGTCGGTCACCGCCACCCCCAGCAGCTGGCTGGGCTGGCCGTCGTGGCCGGGCAGGCGCATCTCCATGAAGCGGGTGTGCGACCAGCTGCCGATCAGGAACTGCTCGAATTCGTGCGGGCCATGGTCGTCCATGCCGCCGTTGGCGTGGCGGTGGGTGAGGTAGCGGTGATACAGCGCGAACAGGTCGTCACGCGCGGTGGCGGCGGTGATCCGCACCTCCAGGTCTTCATTGCGGGCCGCGCAACGGCGCTGGCTGCGGTCCGGGGCGAAGCGCGCCACCGGGATGCGCACCGCCACACAGGCCTGGCAGTGCGCGCAATGCGGCCGGTAGACCAGGTCACCGCTGCGACGGAAGCCCCAGCTCAGTGCCAGCGGATACAGGCCGCCGAGGCGGCGGTCGTGCGGGTCCAGCACCAGGTCGCGCGCCACCCGGTCCGACCAGTACCCGCAGGGGTGCTCGCCGGTCTGGAAAAGTCGCAGTTCGTCGTCTCTGTCGCCATGCATCGCCATGGGCACAGCATAGCCCCAGCCCGTCGCAGTGGCGGCGACTGTCCGCCGGATGAATGGAACCGGCGGCGACGTCAACCGATGTCGCGCCCGGGCGTTGTTGTCCCCCGAGGGTGAAGTGATCACCCCGACGCTGTTCCCATCCCCAGGAGTGACCTCATGATCCGTACCCCCCTGCTGCTGGCCCTGCTGCTCGGCACCTCCGCTTCCGGTATCGCGCTGGCGGCCGACACCCCGACCACGCCGGCGCAGCGCCCGGCCAAGCTGGACACCAATGGCGACGGCGTCATCGACCGCAGCGAAGCCGCTGCCAACCCGCGTCTGGCGGCGAAGTTCGACGAACTGGACAAGAACAAGGACGGCAAGCTCTCGCGCGATGAACTGCCGCGCTGGAAGCACGGTCGCCGTGGCCACGGCGGCGAGCGCTGGGCCAAGCTGGACGTCAACAAGGACGGCCGCATCAGCCGCGAGGAAGCCAAGGCCGATCCGCGCCTGGCCGCGCGCTTCGACCAGCTCGACCTCAACAAGGACGGCTACCTGGACAAGGCCGACCGCGAACTGCGCGTGAAGCAGATGCGTGATGCCTGGTTCGCCGCGGCCGACACCAACAATGATGGCCAGCTGAGCAAGGCCGAGTTCGATGCGGCCAAGCGCCCGATGCACGGTGGTCCGCGTCAGGGCGGCCCGCGTGACGGTGCCATGCCGAAGCCGCAGCGCTGAGAGCCAACGCGGTGATCGACGACAACGCCGGCGCACTGCCGGCGTTGTCCGTTACAGGCGGCCGCTGCGTACCAGCGAGTACAGCACCAGTGCGATCACCATCAGGTTCATGGCGATGATGCCGGTGCGGCCGTACATCGACTCGTATTTCCAGTTGATGCCCGTGCGCCCGCGCCGTGCCGAGTCGCGCACGATCATCGGCGCCATCACCCGCTGCAGCGGTACCAGGCACTGGTAGTTGACCACGCCCAGGCCGACCGCCAGCACCGCCATCTGTGCCCAGACCGGCACCTGCAGCATCACCGCCAGCAGGATCGCCAGGCACCAGAACATGCCGGTGGTGATGTTGAGATAGAGGAAGCGACGCACATCGGCGCGCTCGGCATCGGTCTCGGTGTACGACATCAGGAAGCGCCCGCCCAGATAGCTGCCGATCGCTCCGCCGACCACGCCACCGATGACTGCGCCCCAGCTTTCGGCCGGCAGCACGTGCAGCTGGCCCAGTGTGGCAGTCAACGAGCCCATCGCGGTGCCGCCTGCTGCACTGGCGCCGCCGAGGCCGAGCTTGCTGCCGCCGATGCCGACGCCGGTGCCGAGCAGGATCGCCGCGCTGGCGGTGCCGGGCGCGGCCACCAGCACCATCGACACCACGGCCGTGGCGAACGCCGCACTCGGGGCACTGCTGCGGGCGAATTCGCCGAAGCGTCGCAGCAGGCCGTCACGCACCTGGGCGCGGGCGCGCGACAGCCGCTTGCGCACGGCGGCGTCGCTGAGCCCGAGCAAGTCGGCTACCTGTTGCGAACGCTGGCCTTCGCGGTAGTACAGCAGCAGGACTTCGCGGCTGTCGGCCGGCAACGCGGAAATGATGTCTTCGGCGGCGATCTCTTCTTCCACCCGCTGCAGCCGGTCGGCCGCACCTGGCGCCGGGTCGGCGGCCATGCCCAGCGCCACTTCGGCCGCCTCGCCGGTCAGCGGCCGGCCACGCTGCGCACGCAGCCAGTCGCGGGCCAGGTTGCGGGTGATCTGCCGCAGCCAGGGCAGGAAGCTGGTTGAACTGCGCAGCTGGTGCAGCTGCTGCCAGCCCTTCACGAAGGCTTCCTGGGCGATGTCCTCGCTGGCCTGGCGGTCGCGGGTGATGGCCAGCGCGATGGCGGTGACCGTGTTCTGGCAGGCCAGCACGATGCGGCCATAGGCATGCTGGCAGCCGCCGGCGGCGGCCGGCAGTTCGCGTTCCAGGGTCTGGTCGATCGATGCGGCGAAGGTCGTCACGGCGGCGGCTCTCCTGCTGGGATTGTGTCCCATGACGGAGCCGCGCGCGAAGTGTGACCGGCCTTCAGTGCGGTAGTGCCGGCCGCTGGCCGGCAACCTCATGAACCCGTCCGGCGGGCTGCGCTTGCCGGCCAGCGGCCGGCACTACCCGTGCGTCATTTCGACGGCTGGATGCGGACCCGGACTTCTTCTTCTTCCGGCGGAGCCGGTTGGGCGGGGGGCTGCTGCTGCGGCTGCGCCTGCGGGGCAGGGGCCGGTGCGGCCGGCGCCGGGGTGCCGCGATGGCGCAGGCCGATCACCAGCGCCACGCCGGCGATCACCACCAGCAGGGCGATGCGGATGCGCCAGGCCCAGCCGCGGCCGCCGCTGCCCTGTTCCGGCATGTCGCGGAAGGCGAACTCGGCGGTCGGGTGGTCGCGGCGGGTGGTGTCGAGCAGGCGCGCGTCACGCAGGATTTCGCGTGCGCGCGGCTGGTCGTCGGCGCGCACGATCCACACCGCCGGGTAGGCGCTGGCGTTGCCCAGGTCGGTATAGCTGAACTGGCCGCGGCGGCGGGTCTTGTACGAGCGCCCGTTGGTCACCTTGACCTCGATGCCATGCCCGCGCAGGAGCTCGGCCACGCCTTCGACGGTTTCCACGCGCTGGCTGCTGAAGATCTGGCGCATCGGATTACTCCTTGGCCGGCACGGCGGCTGCCGCTGCCTGGTCGGGTACGACGCGGATCAGGCCTTCCTGCGCGGTGCTGGCCACCAGCACGCCGTTGCGGGTGAAGAACTGGCCGCGGGCCAGGCCGCGCGAATCCTGCGCGCTGGGGCTGTCCAGCGAGTACAGCAGCCAGTCGTCGGCGCGGAACGGGCGGTGGAACCAGATGGCGTGGTCGAGCGAGGCCATCTGCACATGCGGGTGGTAGTAGCTGATGCCGTGCGGGAACGTCGCGGTACCCAGCAGATGGAAGTCGGAGGCATAGGCCAGCAGCGCCTGGTGCAGCTCGGGCGCATCGCCGACCGGCTCGCTTAGGCGCAGCCACACCTGGTGGTAGGGCGGGCGCTTGGGCGGGTTCAGTTCGTCACGCGGGTAGACGTGGCGGAATTCGAACGGGCCGCCGCGCGACAGCCAGCGCTGCACCTTGATCGGCAGCCGCTCCAGCACTTCGGCCGGCAGCGGGCGATTCGGCTCGATGTCTTCCGGCTGCGGCACTTCGGGCATCTTGTGCTGGTGCTCGGCACCGGTCTCGGCCTGCTGGAACGAGGCCGCGCAGAAGAAGATCACCTTGCCATGCTGGATCGCGGTGACCCGGCGCACCGAGAAGCTGCCGCCATCGCGGGTGCGGTCCACGTCGTAGACGATCGGGTGGTCGATGTTGCCGGCACGCAGGAAATAGGCATGCAGCGAATGCACGTGGCGGCCGTTGTCGACCGTGGCCTGCGCCGCGGCCAATGCCTGGCCCAGCACCTGCCCGCCGAACACGTACTTGGTGCCGATGTCGCGGCTCTGCCCGCGGAACAGGTTGTCCTCCAGCCGCTCCAGGGTGAGCAGGTCGATCAGCTCGGAGACGACGGGTTCGGGCGTGTCGTTCAAGGGGGCGGCCACAGCAATGAAGAAGGCCTGATTATACCGGTGCGGGCCGGCCCCTCATCGGTAGTGCCGGCCACTGGCCGGCAGCTTCGTGATCCTTCTGCGGCGCCTGAGGTAGCCGGCCAGCGGCCGGCACTACCGATTACTTGCCCAGACGTGCCACCAGCGCCTGCAGGGCGTTCTGTGCATCCGGGGCGAACCAGGCTTCGACGAAGCGGTCCAGCTGGATCAGGTCCGGGTGCAGGGCTTCGTGCAGGTCGGCGCGGGCAACCGCGCGGGTCAGCAGCATCGGCTGGCGCGGCTGCTTGAGCAGGTTCTGCAGCCAGGCCACGGCACGCGCCACCACCAGGTCACCTTCGGCCAGTTCATCGACCAGGCCAATCTGCAGCGCCTGCTCGGCCGGCACCAGCGAACCGGTGGTCAGCAGGACCCCGGCGCGGTGCACGCCCACCGCGCGGCGCAGCAGGCGCTGGATGCCCTCCGGTGCGATCAGTCCCACCTGCACTTCGTTCAGGCCGATGGCATACGGGCGCGACGGCTCGGCGCTGCGCGCCATCACCCGGTAGTCGCAGCACAGCGCCAGCACGCAGCCGCCGGCCGGGGCGTGGCCGGTGATCGCGGCCACCACCGGGATGCGGCTCTCGGCCAGCGTGCGCACCGCGCCAAAGAAGGCGTTCCAGGTGTCCAACAGCTTGTGCTTGTCATCGCCGTGCGAGAGCAGGTGCGGCACGTCCATGCCACCGGTGAAGATGCGTTCGCTGCCCGACAGCACGATGCCGTGCGCATCTTCGGCCATGGCCAGCTCGATGGCGTGGATCAACTGCCGGCACAGTTCGGTATCCAGTGCGTTGACCGGCGGCCGCGCCAGGCGCAGTTCGCGGATGGGGCCATGGTTGATCACCTCGATGAGCGTCGTCATGCTGCGGTCTCGTTGCGAAGAAGGAACCTGGGCGATGATAACCAAACCATTCGTTGGCGTATTGTTGATGATGTGTGCGGCCGCAGCATCGGCATCCGCCGCCGAGACGACGTGCGTCACCGTCGAGCAGGGCTGGGCGCGGCTGCCGCCGAATCCGGCGATGCCGATGACCGCCGGCTACGGCGTGATCCACAACGGCTGCCGCAAGGCGGTGGCGATCACTGGCGCGAGCAGCAGCGGTTTCGGCGATGTGTCGCTGCACGAGACCACGATCACTGACGGGGTCAGCCGCATGCGCGCGATCGAGCGCCTGCCGCTGGCACCGGGCGCCCGTGCCGAACTCAAGCCCGGCGGCCTGCACCTGATGCTGATGCAGGGCAAGGGCGCATTGAAGGACGGGCAGGCGCTGCCACTGCGGCTGCAGCTGGAAGGCGGTGGCGAAGCGAGCGCGACGTTGGTGGTGCGCAAGGCCGCGCCGTAAGCGCGCGGGGAAACGGCACGCTGCTGCTGAAGCAAGGGATTGGGATGGCCGTCGTAGCGTCGAGCTTGCTCGACGGCCCGGGCCAGCAGCAGTCGAGCAAGCTCGACTCTACGGAAGCGACGGTTGGGATGGCTGCCGTAGCGTCGAGGACGCTCGGCGCGACCGGAATATCCGGTAGTGCCGGCCAGCGGCCGGCACTACCAGGGGCTTACGACCAGTCGTACGAGAACAGCACCGTGCGGCTTACCGGTTCGTACAGCATCACGATCGCATCGGCGCCGGTGGCGCACCAGTTGTAGCCGGCCACGTCGGCCACGGCGAAGAATTTGTTGCCGTCGCGGGTGATGATCACCGTTTCGGCATCCTCCGCAGCGTTGGGGTCATCGGCGGCTTCGGTGAAGGCCAGCGCGAAGGCCGCAGGAATCTCCGCGGTCTCGGTCCAGTTTCCGAACCCGATCGGGCCACCCAGCGTATCCAGATAATCGCGCTCGCTGGCTTCGCCCTTGCCGAAGCGCGAGTAGCAGGCCAGCCGGCCATGCGTGGCGTGGTAGTCGCGCGCCTTGCCGTAGCTCTCGCGCATCTGCGCGATGTGTTCCTGCGCGTCCTTGTCGTCCACTGCATCACCGATGAAATAGCCCTCGTTGCCGAGGAAGCGCATCTCGTTGCCGGCGGTCAGTTCGAAGGCAATCCAGTTGGTGCCGGTGAACGCGTTGTGGTGTTCTTCGGTGGTCTCGCCGATACAGCCGTCATACGGCTCGATCGGGCACAGCATCGTCGCCACCTGGCCGGCCAGTTCCGGGCGCAGCACGCCCAGGTCGATCTTCAGCAGCGGCAGCAGGTGCTGGCCGAGCCAGGCCTGGTCGGTGGGGAAGACATCGGTGGGGAAGGGGACCATGCCGGGCAGCAGGTCGCGCAGTTCGGTGTGGTGGATCATGTCAGTCCTTTGAACAGTGTCGGTCGTGCCGGCCGCTGGCCGGCATCCGCGATACATCTGGAGGTTGCCGGCCAGCGGCCGGCACTACCAGAAGCGAATCAGGTAGACGCGTTGCGGATCGCCTCCGGCAACGGGGCGCTCTTGCCGGTCTGGGTATCCATCCACACCACCACCACGTTGCCGTCCGAATACAGCTTCGACTCATCCTGCTGGTCGACGATGCGGTGGCCGATGGTCACGCTGCTGTTGCCCAGGCGCTCGACGAACAGTTCGACCAGGATGTCGTTGGGCCACACGATCGGCAGCCGGTAGTTGACGTTGGTCGCGGCCACCACCGGTGCGATGCGGTCGGTCATCGACACGCCGTCCACGCCCAGCATCCAGCGCACGCGCGCTTCTTCCAGGTAGGAGATGTACTTGGCGTTGTTGACGTGGCCCATGCTGTCCATGTCACGCCAGCGCACGCTGATCGGGATGCGGGCCAGGATCTTGTGTTCGCTGCTCATCAGGCGTCCTTCTTCTTCTTGCTGGCGGCAGCAGTCTTGCTGGCCTTGCCGGTGCTTGTTGCCGCCACCGCCTTCTTCGCCACCTTGGCGGGCTTTTCAGGCTTCACCTTGCGTGGCGGGCGGGCGTCGGGCTTGTTGGCCACGGCGGCCGGGCGTTCCGGTCGCGCGCTGGTGGAGGGCAGCATGCGCGCCAGGAACTGGCCGGTGTACGACTGCGGGCAGGCCGCCACGTCTTCCGGCGTGCCGGTGACCAGGATGGTGCCACCGCGATGGCCACCTTCCGGACCCAGGTCGACGATCCAGTCGGCGGTCTTGATCACGTCCAGGTTGTGTTCGATCACCACCACCGTGTTGCCTTCGTCGCGCAGCTTGTGCAGCACGCCCAGCAGCGCTTCGATGTCGTGGAAGTGCAGGCCGGTGGTCGGCTCGTCCAGGATGTACAGGGTGCGCCCGGTATCGCGGCGCGACAGTTCCTTGGACAGCTTCACGCGCTGCGCTTCACCACCGGACAGCGTGGTCGCGCTCTGGCCCAGCTTGATGTAGCTCAGGCCGACGTCGACCAGCGTTTCCAGCTTGCGGGCGATCGACGGCACCGGCTCGAACAGCTTCAGTGCATCCTCGACGGTCATTTCCAGCACGTCGTTGATGTTGAAGCCCTTGTACAGGATCTCCAGCGTCTCGCGGTTGTAGCGCTTGCCGTGGCAGACGTCGCAGGGCACGTACACGTCCGGCAGGAAGTGCATCTCGACCTTGATCAGGCCATCGCCCTGGCACGCTTCGCAGCGGCCACCGCGCACGTTGAAGCTGAAACGGCCCGGCGAATAGCCACGCGCACGCGCTTCGGGCACCTGCGCGAACAGCTCGCGCAGCGGGGTGAACAGGCCGGTATAGGTGGCCGGGTTCGAACGCGGGGTGCGGCCGATCGGTGACTGGTCGATGTCCACCACCTTGTCGAACAGGTCCAGGCCATCGATCTCCTTGTACGGGGCGATCGGGTGCGAGGAACCGTTGATCTCGTTGGCGGCCAGCGAGAACAGGGTGTCGTTGATCAGGGTCGACTTGCCCGAGCCGGACACACCGGTCACGCAGGTCAGCAGGCCCGACGGAATCGCCAGGTCCACGCCCTTCAGGTTGTTGCCGCTGGCCCCGCGCAGGTGCAGGGTCATCTTCGGATTCGGCTTGTGCCGGCGCGCCGGGATCTCGATCGCGCGCTTGCCCGACAGGTACTGGCCGGTCAGCGAGCGCGGTGCCTCCAGGATGTCCTGCAGGGTGCCCTGGCCGACGATCTCGCCGCCATGCACGCCCGCGCCCGGGCCGATGTCCAGCACGTAGTCGGCCAGGCGGATCGCGTCCTCGTCATGCTCGACCACGATCACCGTATTGCCCAGGTCGCGCAGGCGGGTGAGGGTGCCGAGCAGGCGCTCGTTGTCACGCTGGTGCAGGCCGATCGACGGCTCGTCGAGCACGTACATCACGCCGACCAGGCCGGCGCCGATCTGGCTGGCCAGGCGGATGCGCTGCGCTTCGCCACCGGACAGGGTGTCGGCCTTGCGCTCCAGGGTCAGGTAATCCAGGCCCACATCGACCAGGAAGCCCAGGCGCTCACCGATTTCCTTGACGATCTTGGAGGCGATCTCGCCACGCCAGCCCGGCAGGCTCAGTTCGCTGAAGAACTTCAGTGCTTCGTCGATCGGCAGCACCACCAGGTCCGGCAGCGGGCGGTCGGCCACGAACACGTTGCGTGCCGCCTTGTTCAGGCGGGCGCCATGGCATTCCGGGCACGGCTGTTCGCTGATGTACTTGGACAGCTCTTCGCGCACCGCCGGCGATTCGGTTTCCTTGTAGCGGCGCTCGAGGTTGGGAATGATGCCCTCGAAGCGGTGCTTGCGCTGGGTGCGGCCACCGGCTTCGGTGAAGTAGGTGAAGGTGATCGCTTCATCGCCGCTGCCGTACAGCACGGCCTGCTGCACGTTCTCAGGCAGCGAGTTCCACGCCGCATCGACGTCGAACTTGTAGTGCTTGGCCAGCGAGGCGATCAGCTGGAAATAATAGGCATTGCGGCGATCCCAGCCGCGCACCGCACCGGCGGCCAGCGACAGCTCCGGATGCACCACCACGCGCGACGGATCGAAGAATTCGGCGATACCCAGGCCATCGCAGCCGGGGCAGGCGCCCATCGGTGCGTTGAACGAGAACAGGCGCGGCTCCAGCTCCGGCAGCGAGTAATCGCACACCGGGCAGGAGTACTTGGAGGAGAACAGCGTCGGCGCGGTTTCGGTGTTGTCCAGGCTCTGCACCGAGGCCATGCCGTCGCCCAGCTTCAGCGCGGTCTCGAAGCTCTCGGCCAGGCGCTGCTTGATGTCCTCGCGCGGGCGGAAGCGGTCGATCACCGCCTCGATGGTGTGCTTCTGGCGCAGTGCCAGCGGCGGCACCGCGTCGATTTCATGCAGCTCGCCGTCCACGCGTACGCGCACGAAGCCCTGCGCGCGCAGCTGGTCGAACACCTGCGCGTGCTCGCCCTTGCGGTCGCGGATGACCGGCGCCAGCAGCATGTAGCGCTGTTCCGGGTCCAGGGTCAGCACCTGGTCGACCATCTGGCTGACCGTCTGTGCTTCCAGCGGGTAGCCGTGGTCCGGGCAGCGCGGGGTGCCAACGCGGGCGTACAGCAGGCGCAGGTAGTCGTAGATCTCGGTGATCGTGCCGACGGTCGAACGCGGGTTGTGCGAGGTCGACTTCTGCTCGATCGAGATGGCCGGGGACAGGCCTTCGATGTGGTCCAGGTCCGGCTTTTCCATCACGCTCAGGAACTGGCGCGCATAGGCCGACAGCGACTCGACGTAGCGGCGCTGGCCTTCTGCGTAGATGGTGTCGAACGCCAGCGAAGACTTGCCCGAGCCGGACAGGCCGGTGATCACGATCAGCTTGTCGCGGGGCAGGTCGAGGTCGAGGTTCTTCAGGTTGTGCGTCCGCGCGCCGCGGATGCGGATGAAATCCATCGCCATGGGGGATCCGGTTGTGGGGGCGTTGGCTGGGTGCCGGGCCAGCAGGGAACGGCAATCGGTCAGCCTACCGAGGTGACCAGATGGGGGCAATGGGCGACAATGCCAGCCCGGTGTCTCACCTTGTGAGACAAGGCTTTATGAAGGGGTCAGATCCCTTTTCACGCTGTGAAAAGGGATCTGACCCCGTTCCGACCGGGTCTCCCGGGCCGTTCAGGGCTTGACTTGACCCTGTCGCATGGATCTGCGTACAATCCCGCTCCTGTCCGCCCTCGACGGCGGCAGTCCATAGACCACAATAACTACAGAGGAAGTCTGGTCATGTACGCAGTACTGGTCACCGGCGGTAAGCAATACCGCGTGGCGCAGGGCGAAAAGCTCCGCGTCGAAAAGCTCGAAGTCGAAGTCGGCAGCGAGATCAAGTTTGACAACATCCTGATGCTGGGCGACAGCGACGGCGTGAAGCTGGGCGATGCGCTGAAGGGCGCTGCCGTCACCGCCAAGGTCCTGTCCCAGGGTCGTGCTGACAAGGTCCGGATCATCAAGTTCCGTCGCCGCAAGCACCACATGAAGCGTCAGGGTCACCGTCAGTACTACACCGAAATCGAGATCACCGGCATCGCCGGCTAAGCATCAGGAGAAGCAGTCATGGCACATAAAAAGGGCGTAGGCTCCTCGCGCAACGGTCGCGACTCCAACCCGAAGTACCTGGGCGTCAAGATCTTCGGCGGCCAGGCCATCGAAGCCGGCAACATCATCGTGCGTCAGCGCGGCACCCAGTTCCACCCGGGTTCCGGCGTGGGCCTGGGCCGTGACCACACCCTGTTCGCCCTCGTGGACGGCAAGGTGGAGTTCTCGGTCAAGGGCGCCAAGAAGCGTCGCACCGTCAGCATCGTCTCGGCCGACGCCTGATCCAGGCATCGCCGGCACCCGTGCCTCGGCACGGCTGTGCTGGATGAAGAGCACGCTGCATGGAGAGCCCCGCTTCGGCGGGGCTTTTCGTTAGAGTTACCGGGTAAAAGGAAGACCGGCCGCGCCGGGCTGCGGGCCACGCGCGCCCGCATTACATTCAAGGCGACGGCGCAGATGCCGCGCCCATCGCAGGCATCGAAACAATGAAACTGGTAGACGAAGCAGAAATCGAAGTGTTCGCCGGCAACGGCGGCAACGGCTGCATTGGCTTCCGTCGCGAGAAGTTCATTCCGCTCGGCGGCCCGGACGGCGGCGACGGCGGTGCGGGCGGCAGCGTGTACATCCGCGCCGACGAAAACCTGAACACCCTGGTCGACTTCCGCCATGACCGCATCTTCAAGGCGCAGCGCGGCGAGAACGGCATGGGCCGCCAGGCCTATGGCAAGGGCGGTGAAGACCTGACCATCACCGTGCCGGTCGGCACCGTGGTCATCAACGTCGCCACCGATGAAGTCATCGGCGACCTGACCCAGCACAACGACCGCCTGCTGGTGGCCAAGGGCGGCCGCGGCGGCCTGGGCAACATGCATTTCAAGAGCTCGACCAACCGTTCGCCGCGCCAGGCGCTGCCGGGCGAGCCGGGCGAAGAGCGCACGCTGAAGCTGGAGCTGAAGCTGCTGGCCGACGTTGGCCTGCTGGGCTTCCCCAACGCCGGCAAGAGCACCCTGATCCGCGCCGTCTCGGCGGCAACGCCGAAGGTGGCCGATTACCCGTTCACCACGCTGTACCCCAACCTGGGTGTGGTGAAGGTGGAGAACTACCGTAGCTTCGTGATCGCCGACATTCCCGGCCTGATCGAAGGCGCGGCAGACGGTGCCGGCCTCGGTGCGCAGTTCCTGCGCCACCTGCAGCGCACCCGCCTGCTGCTGCACCTGGTGGACATCTCGCCGATGGAAGGCGGCGTGGAAGGCATTTCGCCGGTCGAGCAGGTGCGTGCGATCGAGCGCGAACTGGAGAAGCACGATCCGGAGCTGCTGAACAAGCCGCGCTGGCTGGTGCTGAACAAGGCCGACCTGATGTTCGAAGACGAAGCGAAAGCGGCGGCCGAGCAGATCGTCGCCGAACTGGGCTGGAAGGAGCCGTGGTTCCTGGTGTCGGCGCTGGGTCGCGAAGGTACCTTCCCGATCATGAGCCGGATCATGGCGTTCTTCGATCGCCAGAAGGAAGACGAGCTGGAAGCCCGCAACGCGCAGTGATGCTGTTGTGGTTCGATGCGAAAAGCCCGGCTTCGGCCGGGTTTTTTGTTTTCCGGTAGTGCCGGCCGCTGGCCGGCATTGCCGGATCGCAGGCAACAAAAAACCCGGCCGAGGCCGGGCTTTTGTCTGCTGCCCGCACCCCGAAGGGCAGGGCGGCAACGCCGGATCAGGCGGCCTTGAGGGCCTTGATACGGTCGTTCAGGCGGCTCTTGTGGCGAGCAGCCTTGTTCTTGTGGATCAGGCCACGCGCGCTGAAGCGATCCAGGATCGGCTGGGCAACGGCGAAGGCGGCTTCGGCGCCGGCGGCATCGTTGGCGTCCAGCGCCTTGATCACTTTCTTGACAGCGGTGCGCAGCATCGAGCGCTGAGCCACGTTGCGCGCGTTGCGCACGACGGTCTGCTTGGCGCGCTTCTTGGCGGACTTGATATTGGCCACGGTGGTGGTTTCCTGAAAAAATCGGTGTTATGGGAACAGCAAGCTAGCTAGTATGATGGCGTAAGAAATGCACGTCAAGTCGATTGTCAAGAGGGACGCTGAGTGAGTTCACCCAAGTTGTTGCGGGGCCTGCTGTCGTTCAGCAGCATGACCATGGTCTCGCGCGTCCTTGGACTTGTCCGGGACTTCGTGGTGACCACCACGTTCGGCACCAACGCCATCACTGATGCTTTCTGGGTCGCCTTCAGGGTACCCAATTTCCTGCGCCGGTTGTTCGCCGAGGGGTCTTTCGCCACCGCTTTCGTGCCGGTGTTCACGGAAGTGAAGGAAACTCGCAGCCATGCCGAGCTGCGCGAACTGATGGCGCGCACCGCCGGCACCCTGGGTGGGGTGCTGATGCTGGTCACCGCTCTGGCGCTGATCTTCGCGCCGCAGCTGGCCTCGGTCTTCTCAAGCGGCGTTGATACCGATCCGGTCAAGCAGGGCCTGCTGGTCGACCTGTTCCGCCTGACCTTCCCGTTCCTGCTGTTCGTCTCGCTCACCGCCCTGGCCGGCGGCGCGCTGAACAGCTTCCAGCGCTTTGCGATGCCGGCGCTGACCCCGGTCATCCTCAACCTGTGCATGATCGCCGGCGCGCTGTGGCTGGCACCGCGGCTGGGCGGCACCCCGGAGAAGCAGATCCTGGCGCTGGGCTGGGCGGTACTGGCCGCCGGCATCCTGCAGCTGCTGTTCCAGCTGCCGTCACTGAAGGGCATCAACCTGCTGACCCTGCCGCGCTGGGGCTGGAGCCATCCGGGCGTGCGCAAGGTGATGACGCTGATGGTGCCGACCCTGTTCGGTTCCTCGGTGGCGCAGATCAACCTGCTGCTGGACACGGTCATCGCGGCCAAGCTGACCGACGGCTCGCAGTCCTGGCTGTCGCTGGCCGATCGCTTCCTGGAGCTGCCGCTGGGCGTGTTCGGCGTGGCGCTGGGGACGGTGATCCTGCCGGCGCTGGCCCGCCACCACGTCAGCACCGACCGCGAGGGCTTCTCGCGCTCGCTGGACTGGGGCCTGCGCATGACCCTGCTGATCTCGGTGCCGGCCATGCTCGGCCTGCTGCTGCTGGCCGAGCCGCTGATCGCGACCATCTTCCAGCACGGCCAGTTCAGTGCCTTCGATACCCGCATGACCGCGTTGTCGGTGTACGGCCTGAGCTTCGGCCTGCCGGCGTTCGCCCTGCTGAAGGTGGTGCTGCCGGCGTTCTACGCGCGGCAGGACACCAAGACCCCGGTACGCGCCGGTATTGCCGCGCTGGTGGCCAACATGGTGTTCAACTTCGCCCTGCTGGCCGTGTTGTACCAGGTGATGGTGCCGGACGAACTGAAGGCCCAGGGCGTGATGGCGGCCATCGGCAAGCAGCCGGGCCTGCACCTGGCGCTGGGTATTGCCAGTGCGCTGTCCAGTTACCTGAACCTGGGCCTGCTCTGGTACTGGCTGGGCAAGACCGATGTCTACCAGCGCCGCCCGGGCTGGGGCGGCTATCTGCTGCGCCTGCTGCTGGCCTGCCTGGCCATGGTCGGCGTGCTGCTGGCGCTGCTGTACTGGCTGCCGGGCTTCTCGGCGATGAGCGTGTGGGAGCGGATCGGTGCCCTGGCGGTGCTGGTCGGTGGCGGTGGTGCGACCTATGCGCTGGCGATGGTGGCGATGGGCTTCCGCCCGCGCGACCTGCGCGGGCATTGATCGCGGCCCGTGGCGGCTATACTTCAGGGTTACACCATTGAAGCGGCGGCCCCGGTCGGGCCGGAACGAGAGTTGATGAGCAGGCTGTTCAGAAGCGTCGAGGGCGGGGAGCTGTTCCCCAACGGAAGCGTGGTCTGTATCGGTGCATTCGACGGCCTCCACCTGGGGCATCGTGCGCTGGTCCGCCACGCGGTCGCCCGCGCGCGCGCCTTGGGCGTGGCCGCGGTGGCCGTGGCGTTCGAGCCGCTGCCGCGTGAATTCTTCGCCCAGGGCACGCCGCCGCCGCGGCTGACCCTGGCGCGCAGCAAGGTCGAGATCCTGCGCGAGCTCGGCGTCGATGCGATCGGCCTGCTGCGTTTCGACGCGGCCATGGCCGCCATGCCGGCCGAGGACTTCGTGCGGCGGCTGCTGGTCAATCGCCTGAGTGCGCGCGAGGTGTGGATCGGCCCGGAGTTCTGCTTCGGCAACCGCCGTCGTGGCGACCTGGCCCTGCTGCAGAAGATGGGCGCCGAACTGGGCTTCAGCGCCGGCGAGATCGAAGCGGTGGACCTGCACGGCGAGCGCATTTCCAGCACCCGCATCCGCCAGCTGCTGCAGGACGGCGACTTCGCCCGCGCCGGCGACCTGCTCGGCCGTCCGTACGCGATCAGCGGGCGGGTGGTGCGCGGGCGCCAGCTCGGCCGCACGCTGGGTTTCCCGACCGCCAACCTGCGTTTCCCGAAGACCCCGGCGCTGTCGGGCATCTACGCGACCTGGGTGCACGGCGTGTTCGACCAGCCGTGGCCCTCGGTGTCCAGCTTCGGCACGCGGCCGACGGTGGACGGCGTGGAGCCGCTGCTGGAAGCGCATCTGTTCGATTTCCAGGGCGACCTGTACGGGCGCCACATCGACGTGGAGTTCGTCGCCAAGCTGCGCGACGAAGAGAAATTCAATGATCTGGCGGCACTGACCGACCAGATGCACCGCGACGCCGAACAGGCGCGCGCCATCCTTTCCGAACATAGATTGCGAGCCACTGCGTGAGCCAGGACTACAAGACCACCCTGAACCTGCCAGCCACCGAATTCCCGATGCGCGGCGACCTGCCCAAGCGCGAGCCGGGCATTCTGGCGCAGTGGGAAGCGCAGGGGCTCTACCAGCAGCTGCGCGACAACGCCGCCGGCCGCCCGCTGTTCGTGCTGCATGACGGCCCGCCGTACGCCAACGGCCGCATCCACCTCGGCCACGCGGTCAACAAGATCCTGAAGGACATCATCGTCAAGTCGCGCTACCTGGCCGGCTTCGATGCACCCTACGTGCCGGGCTGGGACTGCCACGGCCTGCCGATCGAGATCGCGGTCGAGAAGAAGTGGGGCAAGGTCGGCACCAAGCTCGACGCGGTTGAATTCCGGCAGAAGTGCCGTGAGTTCGCCGAAGAGCAGATCAACATCCAGCGCGTGGACTTCAAGCGCCTGGGCGTGACCGGTGACTGGGACAACCCGTACAAGACCCTGAGCTTCGACTTCGAAGCCAACGAGATCCGCGCGCTGGCCAAGGTCGTGGCCAACGGCCATCTGGTGCGTGGCGCCAAGCCGGTGTACTGGTGCTTCGACTGTGGTTCGGCGCTGGCCGAAGCCGAGATCGAGTACCAGGAAAAGGAATCGCCGGCGATCGACGTGGCCTACGCCGCGCGCGATGCGCAGGCCATCGGCCAGGCGTTCGGCGTGAGCGTGCCGGCCGACGTCGAAGTGGCCGTGCCGATCTGGACCACCACGCCGTGGACGCTGCCGGCCTCGCTGGCCGTTTCGCTGGGCGCGGAGATCAACTACGTGCTGGCCGAAGGCCCGGCCCACAACGGCAAGCGCCGTTGGCTGGTGCTGGCCGCCGCGCTGGCCGAGCGCGCGCTGCAGCGCTACGGCGTGGATGAAGTGGTGCTGCACGGTGAAACCACCGGCGCGGCGCTGGAAAACCAGCTGCTGGCGCATCCGTTCTACCCGGAGCGCGAAATCCTGGTGCTCAACGGCGACCATGTCTCCGACGAGGACGGTACCGGTGCGGTGCACACTGCGCCCGGCCACGGCCAGGAAGACTTCGTGGTCAGCCAGAAGTACGGCCTGCTGGACAAGTACAACGCCGGTCAGGTCACCCCGATCGACGGCCGTGGCGTGTACCTGGAATCGACCCCGCCGGCCGGTGACGTGGTGCTGGCCGGCCAGCACCTGTGGAAGGCGCAGGAGGCCATCGTCGGCGTGCTGCGCGACAACGGTTCGCTGCTGGCCTTCCACCCGATCCGCCACAGCTACCCGCACTGCTGGCGCCACAAGACGCCGGTGGTGTTCCGCGCCACCCCGCAGTGGTTCATCTCGATGGACAAGGCCAACCTGCGCACCGATGCGCTGGCCGCCATCGACACCGTCGGCTGGTTCCCGGCCTGGGGCAAGGCGCGCATCCAGAGCATGGTCGACGGTCGCCCGGACTGGACCATCTCGCGCCAGCGCACCTGGGGCGTGCCGATCGCCCTGTTCACCCACCGCCAGACCGGCGAGATCCATCCGCGTTCGGTCGAGCTGATGCAGCAGGTGGCCGACCGAGTCGAGGCCGAGGGCATCGACGTGTGGTACTCGCTGGATGCCGCCGAACTGCTGGGCGCCGAAGCGGCCGACTACGAGAAGGTCACCGACATCCTCGACGTCTGGTTCGATTCGGGCGTGACCCATGAAGGCGTGCTCGCCGCGCGCGGCTTCGGCAAGCCGGCCGACCTGTACCTGGAGGGTTCCGACCAGCACCGCGGCTGGTTCCAGTCCTCGCTGCTGACCGGCGTGGCGATCGACAAGCGCGCGCCGTACAAGCAGTGCCTCACCCACGGTTTCACCGTGGACGAGCACGGCCGCAAGATGTCCAAGTCGCTGGGCAACGGCATCGAGCCGCAGGACATCATGAACAAGCTGGGCGCGGACATCCTGCGCCTGTGGATCGCCTCGGCCGACTACAGCAACGAGATGTCGCTGTCGCAGGAGATACTCAAGCGCAACGCCGATGCCTACCGCCGCCTGCGCAACACCGCGCGCTTCCTGCTCGGCAACCTGGATGGCTTCGATCCGGCCCAGCACCTGCGTCCTCTCGACCAGATGGTCGCGCTGGACCGCTGGATCGTGCATCGCGCGTGGGAGCTGCAGGAGAAGATCAAGGCAGCCTACGACGGCTACAACATGGCCGAGATCGTGCAGCTGCTGCTGAACTTCTGCAGCGTGGACCTGGGCTCGCTGTACCTGGACGTGACCAAGGACCGCCTGTACACGATGCCGACCGATTCGCACGGTCGCCGTTCGGCACAGAGCGCGATGTACCACATCGCCGAAGCGTTCACCCGCTGGGTGGCGCCGATCCTGACCTTCACCGCCGACGAGCTGTGGGGCTACCTGCCGGGCGAACGTGCCGGGCACGTGCTGTTCACCACCTGGTACGACGGCCTGGCGCCGCTGCCGGCCGATGCCCAGCTCAACGCCGCCGACTTCGACCAGCTGCTGGCCGTGCGCGAGCAGGTGGCCAAGGTGCTGGAGCCGATGCGTGCCAATGGTGCGATCGGTGCCGCGCTGGAAGCGGAGATCACCATCGCCGCCAGCGAAGAGCAGGCCGCGAAGTGGCAGCCGCTGGCCGATGAACTGCGCTTCCTGTTCATCAGCGGCGACGTGCAGGTGCGCCCGGCAACCACCGACGAAGTGTTCGTCAGCGCCCAGCCGACCACCAAGGCCAAGTGCGTGCGCTGCTGGCACCACCGCGCCGATGTCGGCAGCAACGCCGACCATCCCGAACTGTGCGGCCGCTGCGTGAGCAACATCACCGGCGCCGGCGAACTGCGGAGCTGGTTCTGATGAGCACTGCACGCCCGCATCCCAACGCCCTGGTCTGGCTGCTGCTGTCGGCGGCCATCATCGGCCTGGACCAGTGGTCCAAGGCCTGGGTGCTGTCGAGCCTGCCCGAGTTCCAGCCGGTGGTGGTCATCGACGGCTTCTGGAACTGGTACCGCACCTACAACACCGGTGCGGCGTTCAGTTTCCTGAGCGACGCCGGTGGTTGGCAGAAGTACTTCTTCACCGCGCTGGCGATCGCCATCAGCGGCCTGATGGCCTGGTGGCTGCGCGGCACCGCCCGCGGCAACTGGAAGGCCGCGGTGCCGTATGCGCTGATCATCGGCGGTGCCATCGGCAACGTGATCGACCGCCAGGTGCACGGCCACGTGGTCGATTTCATCCAATGGTACGTGGGCAGCTACACCTGGCCCTCGTTCAACATCGCCGATTCGGCCATCGTGGTGGGGGCCATCGGCATCGCCCTGTTTGGCCTGTTCGACGGCAAGTCCGCCAAAAAGGCGGATAATGCCAATCCGAAACCGTAAGCCGGCCGCTGCCGGGAGATTGAACTGATGGATGTGCTGCTCGCCAACCCGCGTGGTTTCTGTGCCGGTGTCGATCGTGCGATCGAGATCGTCAAGCGCGCGATCGAAACGCTGGGCGCGCCCATCTACGTCCGCCATGAAGTGGTGCACAACCGCTTCGTGGTCGACGACCTGAAGCAGCGCGGCGCGATCTTCGTCGAGGAACTGGACGAAGTGCCTGACAACAACACGGTGATCTTCAGCGCGCATGGCGTTTCGCAGGCGGTGCGCCAGGAAGCCGAGCGCCGTGGCCTGAAGGTGTTCGACGCCACCTGTCCGCTGGTGACCAAGGTCCACTTCGAAGTGGCCCGCCACTGCCGTGCCGGACGTGACGTGGTGCTGATCGGCCACGCCGGCCACCCGGAAGTGGAAGGCACCATGGGCCAGTGGAACCGCGAGGCCGGCACCGGCCAGATCTATCTGGTCGAGGATGTGGAGCAGGTGGCCACGCTGCAGATCAACCAGCCGGAAAACTTCGCCTACACCACCCAGACCACGCTGTCGGTGGACGATACGCGCGGCATCATCGATGCGCTGCGCGAGCGCTTCCCGGCCATGCAGGGCCCGAAGAACGACGACATCTGCTACGCCACGCAGAACCGCCAGGACGCGGTGCGCGACCTGGCCAAGCGCTGCGACCTCGTGCTGGTGGTCGGTTCGCCAAACAGTTCCAATTCCAATCGACTGAGTGAGCTCGCCCGTCGCGAAGGCGTGGAGAGCTACCTGATCGATGGCGCGCACGAGATCGACCCGGCGTGGGTGGCAGGCAAGCAGCACATCGGCGTCACCGCAGGTGCTTCTGCACCGCAGGTGCTGGTTGACGGCGTGCTGGCGCGGCTGGCCGAGCTGGGGGCCACCGGCGTGGGTGAGCTGGATGGCGAACCGGAATCGATGGTGTTCGCGCTGCCGAAGGAACTGCGCCTGCGCCTGGTCGACTGACCGGGCCTGACTCTGGTGGGTGCGAACCTTGGTTCGCACTGCTTCTGGATGCATTCCATCCACGCATGGCGCGGATCTGCTGCTCCCGGCCTTGTTGCCGGTTTTGCCGCTTCTGGCGGGGTTCGCGCGGGCCATGACCTTTGGCCATGGGGCCACGCATCCCACAGGCCTAGCATCGGGAAATTCTCCGCTGTTGGACGCTGCCCGATGAAAACCCGAGCCTTGGCCATGTCGTTGCTGTTCGCGCTGGCCGCCACGCCTGCATTGGCGCTGGCGCAGGCCGCGCCGCCGGCCAATGCCGCAGCGCCCGGCCTGCTGCGCATCGACGTGGATGCGCGTGACCTGGCCCGCCGCATCTTCAAGGTCACCGCCACCGTGCCGGCCAAACCCGGCCCGATGACCCTGCTGTATCCGCAGTGGATTCCCGGCAACCATTCGCCCACCGGCCCGATCGACAAGCTGGCCGGGCTGCGCGTCACCGCCAACGGCAAGCCGCTGGCCTGGCAGCGCGATCAGTTCAATGTCTATGCGTTCAAGGTGGACGTGCCCGAAGGCGTGAGCGAGATCGTCGCCCACTTCGACTTCCTGTCCTCGCAGGGCGGCAGCCAGGGCCGGGTGGTGATGACCCCGGAAATGCTCAACCTGCAGTGGAACGCCAATTCGCTGTATCCGGCGGGCGTCGATGCGCGCCAGCTGCAGGCGCAGGCCAGCGTGACCCTGCCCAAAGGCTGGTCGTTCGCCACCGCGCTGGAAACCGCGCGCCGTGACGGTGACACCGTGGTGTTCAAGCCGATTTCCTATGACCACCTGGTCGATTCGCCGTTGTTCGCCGGCGAGCACTACCAGCGCATCGACCTCGACCCGGGCGCGAAGGTGCCGGTGCACCTCAACGTGTTCGCCGACGATGCCAAGTCGCTGAAACCGACGGACGCACAGATCAAGCTCCACCGCGCGCTGGTGCAGCAGGCCGACAAGCTCTATGGCGCGCGCCACTACAACCACTACGAGTTCCTGCTGGCGCTGACTGACCGCCTCGGTGGCATCGGCCTGGAGCATCACCGTTCCAGCGAGAACAGCGCCGAGCCGGGTTACTTCACCGAGTGGGACAAGAGCGCGTGGATGCGCGACCTGCTGCCGCACGAGTACACCCACTCGTGGAACGGCAAGTACCGCCGCGGTGCCGACCTGGCCACCGCCAGCTTCAACGTTCCCATGGGCGACAGCCTGCTGTGGGTGTACGAGGGCCAGACCCAGTTCTGGGGCCAGGTATTGGCCGCGCGTTCCGGATTGTGGTCGGTCGAGCAGGCGCGCGACATGCTGGCCAATGTGGCCGCCACTTATGACCGTGGCCGTCCTGGCCTGGCCTGGCGGCCCTTGCAGGACACCACCAACGACCCGACCATCGCCCAGCGTCGCACGTTGCCGTACCGCAACTACCAGATGAGCGAGGACTACTATTCCGGTGGCCAGATGTTGTGGCTGGAAGTGGAAGGCAAGCTGCGCGAACTGAGCGGCAACCGCCGCAGCCTGGACGACTTTGCGCGCGCCTTCTTCGGGGTCGGCAATGGCGACTGGGACGTCAATCCGTACACCTTCGACGACGTGGTCACGACCTTGAACGGCATCGCGCCGTACGACTGGGCGACGTTCCTGCGCGGCCGCCTGGATGGGCACGGTCCGCTGACCGGTGGCCTGGCGCTGGCCGGCTGGAAGCTGGTCTACCGCGATACCCCGAACGCCGCCTACAAGGCGCAGGAAAAGCGCGCCAAGGGCGCATTGCTGGCCTACTCGCTCGGGGCGACCGTGCTCGACAGCGGCACGGTGGGTGACGTGATCTGGGACAGCCCGGCATTCAACGCAGGGTTGGCGCCGGGCATGAAGGTGATCGCCGTCGGCGGCCGCGAGTACAGCAGCCAGCGGCTGAAGGACGCCGTGGCCGATGCGGCCAGGGACAAGGCGCCGATCGTGCTGCTGGTCAAGCAGTTCGACCGCATCGATACGATGAACATCGACTACCACGGTGGCCTTCAGTACCCGGTGCTGGAGCGCATCGCCGGCACGCCTGATCGCCTGGCCGAGCTGTGGAAGGCGCGATGAAAGCGCGCGCCCGCGACGGCATGATCCTGCTGGTGGCGATCCTGGCCATCATTGGCGCGTACCTGCACGGTGATGGACGCTGGCTGCACTGGCTGGCGAAGCCGGCCACGACGCTGCTGATCGCCGGCATCGCCTGGCAGGTGCACGCTCCTGCGCAACCGTTCTACCGGCGCGCGGTGCTGGCCGGCATGCTGATGTCGTGCGTGGGCGACATCGCGCTGATGCTGCCGATGGATGCGTTCGTGCCTGGCCTGGTGGCGTTCCTGCTGGCCCACCTGTGCTACATCGCCGCCTTCCGCGATGGCCTGCGCGGCGGGCGCAGTCTGGTGGCTGCGAGCGTGCTGCTGGGAGCGTTCGCCGCACTCAATGTGTTGGGCCTGTGGCCGCACCTGCCGGCGCCGATGCGCATCCCGGTGCTGGCGTACGTGGTGGTGCTGGCCTCGATGGCGGTGCTGGCACTCGCACGCGCATGGGTGCGTCCTCAGGCGGCCGCGCCGGAACCGTGCAGCGCACGCTGGGCCGCTGCCGGTGCCGTGCTGTTCGTCGCCAGCGATTCACTGCTGGCCTGGGACCGCTTCGCCGGTGGCCTGCCGCTGGCCAGCCTGCTGGTGCTGTCCACCTACTACGCCGCGCAATACGCCATCGCCCGCTCGGTGAAGTAGCAAAAAGGGGACGGAGGGGATTAAGTCGTATTCGGCATCGTGGCAGAAACGACTTAATCCCCTCCGTCCCCTTTTCCGGTGCTGCGCTCAGCGGAATTGCAGGGTCAGCAGGTAGTAGCGGCCCAGTGGATCGTCCAGCCCGGGCATCTGCCCACCATTGCCGACCAGGTAGTTCACCGGTTGTGTGTCGAGCACGTTGTGCACGTCCAGCGCGGCAACGATGCGCGGGCCAAGGCGGCGTGCCAGGTGCAGGTTCCAGCGCAGCTGGCGGGGGTTCATGCAGTGGTTCTGTTCAACCTGATCCTGCGGGCACTCGGCACCGGGCAGCCAGGCGCGGGTGCGGCCGACCTGGTTGCCGCGCAGGGCGATGTCCCAGTGGCTGTTCTGCCACTGCACGTTCAGCACCGCTGCCATCTCCGGCGTCACATGGCCGCGCAGGTCGATCGCGGGTTCGTGGTCGCGCTGGCGGCGCAGTTCCTGCTGTTTCAGTGCATCCAGCGAGAACAGCCATTGGCCGTTGCTGCCGGTGTCGATGCGGTACTCGCCGCGCAGCACCCAGTTGCGCGAAGTGGTGCGGCCGATGTTGTCGAAGGACAGGCGCAGGCTGCGCAGCCTGCCTTGTTCGTCCAGCTGCCAGGTATCGCGGTTCCAGACCGCATCGTTGGGCTGCAGTGCGAGGATCTCGTTGCGCAGCTCGACGATGTTGTGGGTCAGCGACAGCGAGAACGCATCATTCGGGGACCAGGTCGCGGCCAGTGAATGGCTGCGCGAGCTCTCCGCTTTCAGCATGGTGTTTTCTTCCACGCCTGCGGTCACCCTGCAGCGTCCATCCGCGGCGCTCTGCGCACACGGCGGCAGCGCATCCGAAGCGGGCAGGGTGAGGGTGCCGAACTGGCCGGGCGGGCGCCGTTGCTCGAACAGGCTGGGGGCACGGTAGCCGCGCCCGCTGGCCAGCAGGAATGACCACTGCGGCGACGGCGTCCAGCGCAGGCCGGCCCGTGGCGAGACCGCGGTGTAGTCACCGTCACGGTCCCAGCGTGCGGCCAGGTCCATGCGAAGCGCAGGTGCCAGTGGCAGGCCGAGTTCGGCGTAGGCGCCACCACTCTGCCGCGACAGCCTGCGCTGCTGCTGCGGCAGTCCCAGCGCCAGGTCACCCTGGCTCAGCAGCGCATCGGGGTGCGAGGTCCAGCGCTCATGGCGCAGGTCGATGCCGGTGGCCAGCTGCGCATTGCCTCCCGGCAACGGCATGAGTTCGCGCTGCATGCCCCACCAGCCCTGCCATTGTTCGGTAAGGCCACGGTTGCGGATCATCGGGAACCAGGACGCCGTTTCGCCGCTGGGCAGCATGTCGAATCCGGGCAGGAACCGAAGTGACTGCGCGGCCTCGATCAACGGGGTGGCCCGCACGGTGCCCGGCGTGGACAGGCTGACATCACTGCGCTGTGCGCTGAGCCCGGCATCCCAGCTGCGCCGGCCCTGGTCGCGGCCGATGCCGAAGGTGACGTCAGCATCGGTGGCGCGAACGTGTGGGCGCACGTTGCCGGCTTCGCGCAGCACGGTGTTGAAGGTGATTCCGTACAGGGCGAGGGAAACCGCGGTGGGGCCGAGGTCGAAGCGCTGGCGGTTGTGGCTGGCGCGGGCCTCGGCATAGGCGTAGCGCCCTTCGCCACGTTCATGCCGATAGCGCAGGTAGGCCGACGCGGTATCCGAAGCGGGCTGCAGCGAGCGTGGGCGCGCACTGTCGAACCAGCAGGCACCATCGCGCCGCTTCAACGGCCCTTCGCAGCGCCGTGCAGGCCAGTAGCGGCCAGCGCCGAAGGCACCGATCAGGTATTGCGAGGTTTCCGCATGCCAGTCGCGGCGGTCGCCGGCCAGGTGGTCGACACGGTGCAGGTCGACGCCGGCGAACCAGCGATCGCCGTTGCCGCGCAGGCCGCCGGTGGCCGCCTGCAGGCGATACTGCGCGGCGTCGCCCCGGCTGCTCAGGCCGGTCTGCAGCATGGCTTCCGGCCCATCGGCCTGGTCGCGCAGGATGATGTTGACCACGCCGGACATGGCGTCAGCGCCGTAGATCGCCGAGGCACCGCCACGCACCAGCTCGATGCGTTCGACGAAGCTGAGCGGAATGCCGCCCAGGTCGGTAAGCCCTCCCTGCTCCAGCGATACCATCGGGTAGCGCGGCAGGCGCCGACCATTGACCAGGAACAGGGTGGCGCGCGGCCCCATGCCATCGAGGCTGGTAGTGGCTGCGGCACCGACCGGCAGGTACTGCGAGTCACCGCTGCGCGCGCTGCTCATCGCCGGCAGGCCATTCATGCCGGGCAGGTGCCGCAGCAGGTCGAACAGGCTGCCGTAGCCGCTGCGCAGGATGTCGTCCCGATCAATCGTGGTGACCGGCAGCGTGGTCTGCACCGAGGTGCGTGGCAGGCGGCTGCCGGTGACGTGGATCGGTGCCAGTTCCACCTGCGGCGGCGGCCGGGGGGCATCGTGGCGGGGAGCCACCACGGCCTTTGGCGTGGGTGTTGTGGCAATCGGGGCCGCACCGACGCGGCGCACCACGAAGCCACCCGAAGGCGTGCGCAGGATCGTCACCGGCATACCGGCAACCAGCTGCTTCAGGGCGGTGGCAGGATCGGTCCGGGTGTTCGCGCCGTCGCTGTGCAGTCCTGCCAGCTCACGGGCGTCGAACAGCAGCGCGATGCCGCTCTGCCGGGCCCACTGCTGCAGCGCCGACGGCAATGGGCCGGCATCGATGCGGTAGGCCTGCGTGGCCGCCGATTCGCTGGCAGTGGCCGCGGGCAGTGCAGTGGCCAACAGCGCCAGGCACAGCAGGGGGCGGAGCAGCCCCCACTGCAGCGCGCCCGGTCCTGCCATCACTGCAGGCCCCCTCAGTACGTGCGGCGCAGTTCCAGCGCGCCATCCGGGCGCGTCTGGCCAGCGACGGACCAGCCCAGTTCCAGCGCGGACAGCAACTCCTGTGCGTCGCCTGCGCGGAACGTGCCACTGACCGCCAGGTTGCTGATCTCCGGATCGGCAATCACCAGCGGTGTGCGGCCATAGCGGTTCATCCGTTCGACCACGATCGACAGCGGCGTGGCGTCGAATACCAGCTGTCCCTGCAGCCAGCCCTCGGCGGCCGCCGTGGACGACAGCGCCGGGCCCGGCTGGATGCGCCCGGAGGGCAGCACCTGCAGCTGCTGGCCCGGTGCCAGGGTGTGCTGGGCCGCACCGTTGCTCACTTCCACCGCGCCTTCCAGCAGCGCGACTTCCACCAGGCCATCGCGCAGGCGTTCGACCTGGAAGGTCGTGCCGATATCGCGGATCGTGCTGGTGCCGGCGCGCAGCTGCAGCGCCTTGTTCGACGGCGCGACCTGCAGCTGCAGGCGCCCGCGTTCAAGGTCCAGCTCGCGATGGCGCCAGCCGAAACGGGCGTGCAGCGTGGTGCCCGCGTCGAGCGTGGCCACGCTGCCGTCGGCCAGGGTCAGCTGCTGCGTTTCGTGGCTGTCATTGGCATAGCGCTGCGGCGTGGGGTTGCCGTCCACGGCCAGCATCCAGCCCACGCCGATGGCCAGGCAGATGCCGGCGGCGGCCGCGAATGCCGGCAACCAGCGGCGGCGCGGCGGTCGCGCCGCACGGGCCGCAGCGGTACGCAGCCAAGGGTCTGCCGCCAGGCCCTGGCCCTGCTGGAACAGGTTCTCGGCCTGCACCCACGCCTTTACATGGGCCGGGTTCTCGGCCAGCCAGTCCTCGAACGTTTTGCGTTCGGCCGGCGTGCAGTCCGGGGCTTCCAGCCGCGCCACCCAGGCGCTGGCGCGTTCAAACAGCGAGGCGTCTTCCGTGTGCCGGTAATGGTTCATTCCACATCCCTGTCGTTGTGCAGCGGATCCGGTCCCAACTCCTGGCGCAGGCCCTGCAGGGCACGGGCGATATGTTTTTCCACGGTCTTGGCAGTAATTCCACAGTGCCGCGCGATCTGCGTATAGCTCATGCCGGTGATCCGGTTGAGCAGGTACACCTCGCGCGCGCGCTCGGGCAGTTTGAAAAGGGCCTGCCGCAGCAGGGACAGCATCTGCCCGGACTCGGCCTGGCGCAATGGATCGGGCGACTGGCTGGTGGGCTGGTCGCTGCCATCATGCTCGGCCAACGGCAGGTGCGGTCGCGACTGCGCAGAGCGGCCGCGATCGGCCAGGCGGTTGCGGGCGATACGATACAGCAGCAGGCGCAGCTCGTCGGCGCCATGCGCGCGATAGCGGATCAGCCGCTCCATGCAGTCCTGCGCGATGTCCTCTGCATCCTCCGGCCCGACGCCCCGCGTGCGCAGGAACGCACACAACGGTGCGCGTTCTTCGCGTACGAACGCGATGAAGGCATCCGCTGGCACCGGCGGCTCCGGCGCGTGGTGGATCAGGGGGGACGGAGCGGACAGGGCTGGCCTCGGCAGACATTGGCGGATGCGTCATCGAGTTTTACGCGACGATGACCGGATGGGGAAGAGTGTGCGGCACCCCATTCTCATTGTGAATGCATTCATCATTGCGCGACGGGTCGGCTGGGGGAGTTCGCGCCGCTCTGACGTTTGACCCCTTACCCGCGTGTTGCGGGTGGAGAGAGAACGTATGAAGCATTCGAAGTTGAGCCTGGCCCTGGCCGGGCTGATCAGCGTCGGCGCCCTCGCGGCTGCTGATGACGTCATGGCAATGAGTTATCACGTGCAGGGCGATCGCATCTTCCTCAGTGGCGGGGTGACCTACGCCGACGTGGTGTCGTTGCCGGCGTTGCTGGCCAAGGCGCAGGCCGAGGGCCGGCCGATCCGCGAAGTGGTGCTGCGCACCTCCAACGGCGGCGCGCTGATCGCGGGCGAGTGGCTGCAGGGTGTGATCCGCACCGCCGGCCTGAACACCATCGTGTCCGGCCACTGCATCTCGTCGTGCTCGATCATGCAGTCCGGTGGCGTCCAGCGCTATCTGGCCGGCGACCTGCCGATCGTCGATTCGGTGCAGATCCATGCGGCCAGCAACGGCGGCAAGGTGATCTATACGCCATCGCCGCGCATGACCCAGATCTACACCGGCAACTACGGCGGCGGCATGGATGCCGGCCTGCTGCACAAGGCCATGTACGAGGTCGTGCAGCCCAATGGCCTGCTGGTGTTCCGCGACCCGGCGCGCACCACCGGCGCCTCGGTCACCTTCGACCCGGATGGCAGCGGCAGCAAGCTGGAGTCGTTCCCGGGCCAGGACATCTACAGCAACAACATCATCACCGCGAACGGCTATCGCGATCCTGGCGACACGTTGAACGTGAGCGCGAACGTGAGCGGCGACATCAACCCCGGTTACCTGCGCACCGGGCGCCAGCTGCAGACTTTCGTCGACGACGATTTCGCGCGCTGGAACACCAACTGGCAGTCCAGCTACATCAACCTGGCGCAGAGCATCTACAACGCCTCAAGCCGTGGCCCGCAGGGCATCGGCCCGGATTCGGTGCAGGACTACCTCAACGATCCGGGCATCCAGGCGCTGCTGCTGTCCAAGCTGCGCCTGGCTGACCTGGATGTATCCACGCTCGACAACGCCATGGGCGTGATCCGCGTGACCAACGGTGCCACCTGGCGCACCGCCGCCACCACCGGCGCCGACTTCATGCTGGTCGACAACGGCACCATCGCACTGGAAGGCGGCGCGCTGCGTGCGTCGGAAGTGCGCGTGCTGGGCGCGGGCATGCTGGTCGGCCATGGCGACGTGGCCGGCACCGCGATGGATCTTGATGCACTGGGCAGCGGTTCCGGACCCTCCTGGCGCGAGGACGGCTTCAACCGCCTGCGCGTGTTTGGCACGCTGATGCCGCGCGGCGGTGATCTGGTCACCCACGGCTACGTCAACATCATGCCGGGCGGCAAGCTGTTGTTCGACGTCACCGAGAACGGCGGCGCCGCCACGGGCCGACTGCGCGTGGGCACGTTCTTCGATGACGAACCGACCGACGGCGCGCTGGTGATCTCCAAGGGCGCCTTCCTCGAATTGAATGTGGCGCAGGGCTACTACGGCCAGGACTTCCGCCGTGACCTGGTAAAGGGCCCGATCTATCAGGGCGGCTTCGAGGATGTCGTGCGCCTGGGCGACACCGGCTACAGCGCCAGCATCACCGCGGGCGATGTGTTCCGCCCGCGCCACAACTCGCTGCTGAGCTTCAACGTGAAGCAGACCGCCGACGGCCTGTGGCTGACCGCAAACCCAGGCTTCGATCAGCTGGGCCTGTTCACCAACGCCACTTCCGGTGATGGACTGGGCCGCGCGCTGGCGACCGCCTCCGCCCGCCAGGACGGCAACCTGAAATCGCTGCTGGGCGCGCTGCAGTTCGCCGACCGTGATGTGATCGCGCAGCAGGCCGGTGCCCTGCGCGGTGATGCGCATGCCAGCCTGCGGCTGGCCGACAACGCGCTGGTCGGCAGCATCGGCAACGTGGTGCAGCAGCACCAGGCCGCGATGCGCAGTGGTGGTGATGCCGATGGCCTGGCCTCGCAGGCCGCGCAGTCGGTGTCGGCACAGCCGGGCATGCGCCACGGCAGCCTGTTCAACCAGCTGGCGATGCATCTGGTCGATCCGGCCGCCGGCGGTACTGCCAGCGGCAGCGAGGCGGGGCGCAACCGCGGCCTGTGGGCACGCGGCTTCGCCAGCCATGGCCGCATCGATGCGGAGGGCGGCGTGGCCGGCCTCAGCCACAACATCGGTGGCATCGTGGTCGGTGCCGATACCCGCGTGGCCGATGACCGCGTCACCCTCGGCGTCAGCGTGGCGGCAGCCGACATGTCGACCAAGGGCCGCGACGGCTCCGACTTCAGCGGTGACGTGCGCGCGCTGGACGTGGGCGGCTATCTGGATGCGACGTATTCGCGCGGCTACCTGTCGGCGGCGGTGCGCTATACCGACCTGCGCCACGACACCCGCCGCAGCGTCAGTGGCATCGATGGCCTGCAGCAGCCGCTGCGCGCCAAGTACAACAACGATGCAATCTCCGCGCGGGTCGAGCACGCGTTCTCGTTCACCACCGGCACGGGGCTGGTGATCCAGCCGTTGCTGCCGGTGGTGGATTACGCGCGCACCTCGGCCACGCGCTTCAATGAAGGGGAGGGCGCAGGCGCACTGGTTGGCCGCAGCGGCAGCCTGGAAAGCATCCGCGTCGGCGCCGGCCTGCAGCTGTTCAAGACCTTCGAAGGTAACAACGGCGAGCGCATCACCCCGCGTGCCCGCGTGGTCTGGCAGAAGGAGCTGGGCGATTCGCAGGCGCGCTACAGCACTGGTTTCGCTGCGGCCCCGGACCTGGTGTTTGGTGCCAGCAGCCAGGCCGTGGGCGAGCAGGTGCTGGCCTGGAACGTGGGCGTGACCAGTCGCGCCAGCGAGCGGCTGTCGATCATGGCCGACTACGTGGGCGAGCGCCGCGACGGGCAGATCCAGAACGGCGTGATGCTGGGCCTGGGCTATCGGTTCTAAGCAAGTGGCAGGGGGCACCGGCGATGCCTGCATCGCCGGTGCCATCCCCATAGACGCGTGGCTGCGGTATGGTCGGCAGGGCATCCCACCCAGGTCCTTCCATGCAGATCGCCGTCTTCAGCGCCCGCCCTTACGACCGTCGCTTCCTGGACGAAGCCAACCAGCGTGATGCGGACGGGCAGGGCTACGCGTTCGTCTACTTCGATGCCGCGCTGGATGTGCATACCGCAGCGCTGGCGCAGGACTGCGCCGCCGTCTGCGTGTTCGTCAATGACCGCCTCGACGCGCCAGTGCTGCACGCCCTGCATTCGCTCGGTGTGCGTGCGGTGCTGCTGCGCTGCGCGGGCTTCAACAATGTCGATCTTGCTGCGGCGAAGGCACTGGGCCTGTTCGTCGCGCGGGTGCCGGCCTACTCGCCCGAAGCCGTGGCCGAGCACGCGCTGGCGCTGGTGATGACCCTCAACCGGCAGACCCATCGTGCCTACAACCGGGTGCGCGAAGGCAACTTCATGCTTGATGGCCTGCTTGGCCGCACCCTGCATGGCCGCACCGTCGGCATCGTCGGTACCGGCAAGATCGGCCTGGCCACCGCGCGCATCTTCAAGGGCATGGGCTGTGCCGTGCTGGGGCACGACCCGTATCCGTCGGCGGCCTTTGCCGGGGTGGGAGACATGGTGGCGTTGGACGAACTGCTGGCGCGTGCCGACATCGTCTCGCTGCATTGCCCGCTGACACCCGACACCCAGCACCTGATCAACGACGCCTCGCTGGCGCGGATGAAGCCCGGCGCGATGCTGGTCAACACCTCGCGTGGCGCACTGGTGGACACCCACGCGGTGATCCGCGCGCTGAAGTCGCGCCGGCTCGGCCATCTGGCCATCGACGTCTACGAACAGGAAAGCGCGCTGTTCTTCCAGGACCTGTCCGGCGAGATCATCGACGACGAGGCCTTCCAGCGCCTGATGACCTTCCCCAACGTGCTGGTGACCGGCCACCAGGGCTTCTTCACCGTGGAGGCGCTGCAGGAGATCTCGGCGATCACGCTGGGCAACCTGGCCGACTTCGCCGCCGGGCGGCCCTGCGCCAACCGGTTAGAGGCGGGCTGAGCCGGGTGGATTGACCGCCGGGGCGCCCAGCCCGTAAAATCGCGGGCTACGCCGGAATAGCTCAGTTGGTAGAGCGGCGCATTCGTAATGCGTAGGTCGCAGGTTCGACTCCTGTTTCCGGCACCATGGTCTAGTTTTACTGAAAAATCAGTTACTTGCGGACCCCGCAGGTACAGCATGAGGGAAGCGTGGGTGCGCCGCTTTTTCCGCGATGATGTGCAGTGATATGGCTTTCTGCGCAGTACCGGATTGTCCTCAAGCTGTGCGCGTAATTCGCCGACTTGTTGCCTACGGCGCGCACCCGCAATGCTAGGGCCCACGTCCACAACGACGTCCGGTTCGATGGAGTGACTCGGAAGGGTGGAGGTAGCTTCGTCTCTTCTACAGGAAGAGCTTGGTCAGCATGGCGACTGTGCAGAACGCCAAAGCGCCCACAACAAACCGCAACCATTGCGATTGAGCGTCTGTCTTGGATGCATCGGCAATGAGCTTGTCGATCAAGTCCTCGACCTTCTGGACGTCCATTGGCTACTCCGGCATTGTTTCCAAGTGCTACAAGTGTAAGACCTCCTGAGGACCCTTCGCGGCCTAAGTAGCTTTCCAGGAGTCTTCGGACGTGCGGGTGACTCAAATGGCCCAAACGGTGGCTCAGCGGCGGCCCTGTATCAATGAGGCGACACAATTGCTTGCGAAGTTGAAAAAGACAGATGGCTGCAGGGTTGGATCGGATTGAGGGCGAGGTGCCTAAGTCATTCGATTCGGAACTGGGTGAGCCAGATACGTGCGTTGATCAAGCCTTATGTGAGCTTGGCGGAGCCTTGAGCATAGGCTTCGCGCCTTCTTAACAGGGCAATAGCAGATTCGCCATCGGTGCGGGGAGGCATCCTAAGTGGGCGTCACGCGTACCCTGGCAGCTTTCACCCGGATGCGTGGCCATCGAAGCCGGCACTCCCTCGGCATGGCTGCGACTCCGGGGCCAAGATTTGCGGCAGGAGGTGGGGGCAAAATTTAAGCGAGGCGATAGCCTTGGCCCACCTTACCGCTTCGGCTCACCGGCCAAGCATTCACTCTTGGCCAGCTTCTTGCAGAGAGCATCGTACTCCTTGCCCCCAAGCCAATAGGTAGGCCTATGACCCTGACGAATGATCATCAAACCGTCGCTATCAGTTACTAGTACGTCGGTGCCATCACGGGCCGGCCATGCATAGTATTTCGTCGTCACCATCAACGGTTTACCCAGACTCTCGGATATTCTTTTGACGATGTCCTGATGCTCCTTCCCGTAGTTCAGCTTCAAAGAGAAGCGAATGTGCGAAACCCTGCGATCCGGCCCTGACTCATCGAAATAGTATACGGCGCGACCAAAGGGTGAATTGGCGAGATTGACCGTTAGGTACCCCATCTCTTCAACCTCAACCGCACCTTTCGGATAGGCTGAGTGCATATCAGCCTCCTTCATCCCTACTTTTGCTGTAGCGAAGCCGCTCGGATACCCAGTTCCAGGGACAAATACATCCACCGTACGTGCCTCCAATAGCAGACTCGACAGGTGCTCCTCACGCGACTTGAGCCGCGTAACCTCCTTCTGAGTGCGCTCGGTGAGCTGCTCTTGAGCGACCAACTCTTCTTTTAGCTTGCCAGCTTCCTCAGTCGCATTCGCCGCCTGGTCCTCCAATCTCGCAGTCCTCTGGGGAAGTGCGAACTGATTGAAATAGGTCAGGCAGATCACAAGCGTTGCCGATACTGCCCCGCCTACAACCAGAACAGGATGCTTGGTCCAGTCGGGATCGATCCATATTGAGGGCCGGTCCCGGCTTAGTACATGGTCCATGTGGACGGCCTGCTGGCGATAGGCGGGCGTGTTGACGTTCTCGGGGAAGGCGCTGTAAGGGACTTCCAACACGTCATTACGCTTGGTGAGGGCTTGCAGCCCAAACACCGATCGGTAGGGCTGGATTTCTTCGTCAGGAAGGTGCCAGTAAAGAAGCATTTTGCAGTCGTCTGGGTCCATCCAGATGAATACCGGCTCGCCTTCCATGTCGCAGTTGGCGATGGCAATGCGGAGCTGGGCGACAGTGCGCGCGGCTGCGACCTGCATGGGTAGCGCAACGCCGTAGGAGGATCCGGGGCCAGTCAGGGCGACCCAGGCACGCAGGTAGTTCACGCCTGAGGCGGACTTGAAGCCCATCTGACGGAGGCGACCGGCGGTGTCATGAGGTGCCACGTTGGTGGGCACTCGGGAGACCTTCGGAGCGCGCTTTCGGAGTGCACCGGGCGTCTTGGCTTTGTGGCTGGTTCCATTGGAATGGGTTGCCTTGAACGCCTTGCTGCGCGCCTTACGAGCGACGGTAGCAGCAATGTGACCGGTCGGGTCAGAGGCAAGGGCGTAGGCAGCAGTAGGGAGGGGCATGAGTTTAAATCCAAGGTAGCAGAAGGCAGCAGCCGGTGACACCTCACGTGCAATTGAGGTGGACTGGACGCTGGAAGAAGGTGGGTTGATTAATGGACCGGCTAATCAGTCAACAGAAAAGGTTGGAGCCGAAGGGGTAACTTGAAGAGGGAGCATGGGTTCCCCATCCAAATCTATAGCGCTAGACGGTCTCTTATTCCTACCTGCGACGGGTCGTCAGTGAAGCCAAGCGCGCGCACGGCGGTAGGTCCATCCATACGTAGACCGACGCTTCGAACGTCGATCACCTGTGCGGTCTTTCTCTAGCTTGGCTTCCGCTGCACGGCGAGCCATTGCGTCTGCAATCTTCTTGAACATGTCAGATATCCCTTATCGCTCTTCCGGCTCAGTCGCTGCTCTTGGCCGCTCATGCATGTAGGCCATTCCTTGCTCGTAGGACGCCCGCGCAGCCGCATCGATCTGCTCCGGTTCCAGCGGGGAAAGGCCCATTGCCACGCCTACGGCAAATTGCACAAACACTGCCACGTTGTCGACCGTTCCTAGCAGTTCATCCCACTCAAGTTCGATATTGCCCAGCTCGTCATGCATGCGGCTGTAGACATCGACTATCTCCTTTCCTCCGTGCAGCAACCCTGACAGGTCTCCGTGATGGTTCTTGATCATGGCCAGCAACTTGGGCAGATCGTCGCCAAGCACATCCTGGTACGCCTCTTGGGCAATCTCTCGAAGGTAGATGGTGCGATCTGGGCGGTCGGGCCTGTCGTGAGGACGCCTTGGCAACTCTCCCTTAGTCCTAAAAGCTTCCACTTCTTCTTCGGTCGCTGCGCGGGAAAAGTACGCAGCTCGCAGTAGGTGCTCAATCTGTGCCCGTTGCAGCGCGGCCGCGCCTACCCAGTAGCGCTCAGGCGCCGCCTCTAGCAGGAAGCAGACCGTATCAGCCATGCCCAATGAGGAAAGGACCAGCGGCAGGACGACCATAGTCCGTTCATCGACTCGATGTCCGAGACGAGTCAGTGTCAGCTGGGCAAGGTAGACAAGGTGGCGGACCTCTCCAGCTCGGTTACGAAGGGTCTGCGACTTAAGGGGGGGAGCGGCCACGAGCATTCCTTGCGATGGGTTCGGGGAACGGCAAAAGGCAATGTATGGCTGTCTGCGACTATGTCATTCCTGACTTGGTGCAGCTGCCTCGTAATCCTCGGGTGCCCTATAGACCACGGCAAATCTCTGTTCGTGATGTGGATATCGGTCAATCAAGAAAAACTTACGTCGGAACAGGTCGAAGAAGTGTCGGTTTCTTTCGCGATATAGGGCGGCCACCATATCAGCAGTGACCTCGGGTCCGATGTAAGCCTGATATTTTCTTACGAACTCCTCGCCCCGCAAACGACGACCATGCTCCGTTTCTTGCGTCTGTTGGCAATAGTCCCATACAGCCTGAAAGATCATTTCTGCGCTTCGGTAGACGTATGTGTCAGGTCGGGTCTCGCAGAGTGCTCTGAATGCCAGGGAGGCCGTCCGCGTCTGGAATAGCGTGCTGTAAAGGGCTAGGAAGCCGCGCTCTATTTCAGGGGGGGATAATTCGCAGGTTGATCCGATGAGGGCAAATAGTGGGGCTTTATCGACTGGTTGAACAGTGTGAGTGATCGCGTGCCCGTCGCAGGAAGCCATGACTACCAAAAGATTCATTTCAGTGGCTAGGTTGAGTTCCGTCAAGTAGGGTTTTAGCTCAAGCCAAGTGCAGGTTGTATCGTCGGCAAACCTGATTCCTTCGTCACCGGCGTGGCACTCAATGTGCAAAACCGGTATGTTGCCACTTTCAACTACTCGCTGCGCCATGGTTTGCAGGAACTCCAACGCCTCGCGACTGCTCTCGACCCGCTGATACAAGACTTCCGGACTTGGCGCAAATACGTTAGCGCGAATCAAGAGGTCATCGTAAAGCCGCATCGCAGTGTTTCGTTCCGCGCGGGGGATGGTGTCCAAGATCTGTATTTGATTGAAGCGCATGGCGTTACACCAGTTTTAATTGGACGGCAGGGTCACATGCCCCTGAAGGTCAAACATGTCGGCGGGCGTAGTTCTTGCGGCGGCCCGGCCACTTCTGGCATCAGCTTGGCGTAAGTGCCAATGCCTTCCGCGCCATGAAGACCGTTGGTGGCCGTCGCTGCGTACCTCGGGCGAACAATATCAGGGGAGATTGGGGGGGCATAGGTTGCTCGAGGCCAGTTTGGCAGCTGCGCCGGCCCCTTCGTGGCTCTTCTTAGGGGCTTGCTGCTAGCATTGGATCGCCTGCGGCTCCCTGGCGGGCCATCAGGGGGAACAACGAATGCCCATCTGCAAAATCTGCAGCAGGCCGGCTCCGAAGCTCATCCGCTGCCATATATACCCCGACGCTCTCTCAAAAGCGGCTGCGGGGGATGAGCGGAAGCTGATATCCATGTCCACGACAAACGGCCCGCGCGCGTCTTTCGCAATCGCAGGGCTGTTCGATGAACACCTGGCATGCCTGGAGTGCGAACGTCTATTTGGCCCCGCCGATAGCTACGCAATCATGTTCAGGCGACAGGCTCTAGCGCTGACCCTTCCGACGGTGCGATGGCGTGCTGCAAGCTTGCCCACCTTCGACGCTGATCCCGAGCGGCTGCACTCTTTCGCGATGAATACTCTTTTACGCGCTCACTTCAGCGATCGTTGGGAGGTGAAGTCTGTAGACGTGCCAGTGATAGCAGGAGAGGCCCTAAAGGCACTTCGAGGGGGCCGGGCGACTATTCATGGTGGCCGTGAGGTCGCTATCATATTGACCCGCAGTGACCTCGCGGGGTTCCTTGCGACCCCTTATCCGGTAGATTTTGGGGGTCATCCGGTCTACGTGATTCAACTGCCGAACATGATGCTCTACGTTGCGGTGTCCAGTGCTGGTTTGGGCCCGGCGTTTTCCCACATGGCACTTCGTCCAGGGCGGGAGGTCACCGTATGGCGGCGGCGTAAACCGGTCCCGCAGGAGCTATTCCCCGTGCGCCATATGTTTGATGCGTTGGGGGATAGGGTGGATCGCATGTTTAAGGTCAAGTGAGGAGGGCACCATGAACTCTGCCGAGACCTTCTGTGCAAAGCTCTACGCTGCCCACTCGGGTCAGCGAGCCGAGAAGGCATTTGAGCGTAATTTTGGTGCTGGCTCAGCGACGGCAGAGAACATGTCCAAGACAGCCTCGGATATGAGTTCCATGGCTGCGGCATTGCGGGATACCAGCGCAGGAGCCATTCCGGCTAATGGCATGACGGGCGCACAAATCACCGCAACTTATGGGGGGTGGAGATACCCTGGCAGGGGTCCCTACTGCCGGACCGAAAATGGTCATCATCAACACGACGCATGCGGGTTTTAATGATTCCTCCAGATTGGCTTGGGGGGCTGGCCATGAAGCCGGGCATGCCGTGCTGGGCTATAAGGACCAGTTTTTCAATGGCGACACGGCATACAAATTCGGAACCCCTCAGCAGCAAAGTATCTTCGGGGCGTTGCCCAGCGAGCAGCGTCTTATCAATCCGGACCACATCATGGATCAGGCTCGATGAAAAAATTACTGGCAGCTACCTTGTTGTGCACGTTGATACCGGCCTGCGCAACTCAGCTTCGGCGTGCGGACTCTAAGGATTTCATTGTTTCTGTGACTGACCGCGCTACGGAAAAGCGCTACGATGTAGTTTTGGCCTCTGCCGCTGACGAGACTCTTTGCCTCTCAAAGGAAAGCTGGCCTATCGAAAATGGGACGTTTCCGACGGGGTACGAAGGAGCCATTCTGACCACGACCGACGGTCCTCTGCATCCGAAAGCAGCCATGACTGCGTACTGCCCCGGAGGATGCGGCGAGGTTCACTTGGAGCCAGGTCAAGCCTTGCGGGCGAGCATTGCCTATGCAGCATTTGGCGATGCGGAAGTCATCGCAGCTGACGCAGCTCGCTCGCTATCATTTTCTGTTTATCCCTACTACTGCGAAAGGTAGTTTTACTCCTCAATGCCGTTGAGATAAACAACATCTGTGGCAAAGTCATCGTAATCCGTGCGCTCGGTTGTAAGGCGCATGAAGCGCCGCTCAATGACTACGCTAGTACGCCGCACCCTTGCCTCCGCCCCAAGGCTGGGAGTGGTGCTTTCGCAGTACGCGCAGGACGGTCGGCTGGTATTCCAGAGTGATGGCCGCAAGGGGCTGGGGCGCGAGTACGTTCATCTGGCCGGCAGCCTGATCGCTCGCCGGGACTACGCAGGCGCCGACGCCAAGATCACCTACCTGCACACCGATGCGCTGGAAAGCCCGGTTGCCAGTACGGATGCTTCCGGCAACGTGATCGAGCGTACTCATTACGAGCCGTATGGCGCACCGATCGGCAAGGTGGTGGATGGCCCTGGCTACACCGGGCATGTGATGGATGGTGAGACCGGGCTGAGCTACATGCAGCAGCGGTATTACGATCCAGAGGTGGGTGCGTTTCTGTCTTTCGATCCTATCTCGGCTACAGAAGCAGCATTCGGTCGCTGCTATTATGCAAACGGTAACCCATACAGGTTTACCGATCCGGATGGTCGTGCCGCAGAGGAAAAGGTTCGCGGCGCACGGGTGGCTACTGTTGGAAGCGCCATCAAGGGGGCAGGAGTGGCACCCGGTTCACGGATGGGAACCTTAGGTGGTGGATCTCGAAATGGAAGCGCTGTCGAGAGTCCGTCAGGGGCAGGATCAACTGGGGCTCCGACCGCAGACGGGAGAGTTCCTGTTCCCAGTGCCATTGGTTGGAAGACTGGTACGTATGACATGGCATGGGATCCCGCTCGAGTTGACGCGGCCGGTGCGGTCATATCGGGGGCCGGCGTAGTAGGTGGCGCGGCGATTGCCGCTGACGCTGGCATCCCCTATCTGGCGGCAGCCTCACGTTCAATAGCAGGTGGAGCGGCAAACACGTGGAGAAATCTCTCGTTTGACGCCCCTCGCCTGGCGGTTTGCATGCCAATGGACGACTGGCGGGAGTTCGCTGGAAAGGAGGGCAGTGGGGGCTTCGTCTTGACCTTCATCCAATAAATAGTGGAAGTACACCGATTCTTCATATCAACTATGGACCCGCTGCTCGCGGTGAGGCCGCTCATCTTGTATTGTTTGATCCTCGGTGGGTAAGGAAATAGGTGCCTATATGCGTGGCGCTGATGAAATGAAGTCCGCTGTTGCCTGTCTGCGAATGTTGTTGGAATCCGAGCCTACTTCTGCGGAGCAAGTCTCTGCCTGGTACAGGAGGGCGGAGGCTCTCAAGTGCGTCCTTCAATCAAGTGCTTCCGAAATGAATGTCCCTCATGTGATCTGGCATTATCTTGATGATGCTGATATCCGTTTTCGCGATAGGGTCTATGCGGAAGAGCAGATATTGGCGGTCGAGAAGAGTATCGAGGAGTGGGGCGTGGGCTGAGAGGGTGGATTGATGGTCGCAAGCGTCTGTGGGGATATCTGTATTTGGATCCCTGCGTATTGATAAGGTCTGTTATTGCATGTTTTTCCGAATCCCGAATCCCGAATCCCGAATTCCGAATTCCACGCACGTGCTGTGGCGGCATGTATCGATTGGGGGGGGCGGTGTGTGGATCTAGTCAATGGGATTCTTTCAGGGCTCCCCCGTTTTGAGTCCTGTCATTCCAGGTGCTATTTGGATAAACGCATTTCCGACTCACAGGGTGCTGCTGAAAATCGAGCGTGAACGGCCAGGAGTTCTCGCTGCAGTCGGAATCATCAAGGTTGATTGGTGGCTTGGTTGCTTGCGTGGTATTGCAGAGCTTGCCCTTACTTCAAAGGGGCAGGCGCTCCATCTGGGTGAACGGTGGGTGTTCAGGGACATCGAGTTCGAACGATCCCGTCGGCGCGTGGTACAGCGCCCGCTCGCTGCGTTTGAAGTCGATCCTGCCGCTGCGGATGGCCGGCGACGGTTTCATGTTCCGTCTTCCTGGGCCGGACCCTTCAGCTCGATGGTGTTGCCGTCCGGGTCATGGAAGTAGAGCGACAGGCCGTCCCCTCGGCGCCGAAGTTGACCTCCGTCGGCGCCAGTATCTGCACGCCGTGCGCGGCGGGGTGTGCGACGAGCGCGGCCTCGTCGAAGGGCTCGATGCGCAGGCACAGGTGGTCGACATTGCGGCCGTCCTTGCCCGGGCCGGCTCCGCCGCGGCGGCCCAGCGTTCCCTTGAGGCTGACCAGGTCGATCATCGGCGTGCCGGCGCGCAGATGGACCGGGCCCAGATGATCGGGCCGCCGCGCCACGCCGCAACCCAGCACCCGTTGTTAGAAGTCCACGCTGCGTGGCAGGTCCTGGACCCGGAACACCAGGTGGTCGATGCGTTGAACACTGAAGGGGCGGTCCATGATCCTGTTCTCCTACCGGGTTGCACTGCTTGGCCGAACGCGTTCAGTGGGCTTTTCGCAGACAATCGGCACTCCAGGATGCGGCTTCCCAAGCGGGCCAGGGCTTCGTGGGAGCAGGGGCAGCTGTCGTACAGAAAGATTTGGAGAGAAAGAAATGACTTCCATGATAAAAGGCCTTCTAGGAACTCAGCTCCTCGCTGCGTTCTTTGGCCTTACGTATTTCGCAGTTCTTGCGTACCGCCATCACCCGGATGCTGTGCATATCGGTTTGCGGATTTGGGGCTACTTCGCGGCGATCTTTCTAATCCTTCAACTCCTCCTTGCGCTGAAGCAGTGGTGGCAAAGCCCGCATCGAAGGCGATAGGAGTACGCTCTTTCGTGAACTCGGTTGCATCAAAAACACAAGCCGCTCAATGGCCGGGTTGCCAACGTTCGCCGTGACTGTGAGTGCTTGCGGCACTGAAGGGTAGAGTAATTCGAGGAACTGGTTTCACCCTTGAAATCGGCCCTATGGTGTCGGGAGTTTCCGTTCCGTGCATCCATCGCTCTGAGCTTGGTCTCCGTTGGCGACCTGCCTGGCTCCAGGACTTGGAGTGGTGCTTTCGCGGTACGTGCAGGACGCTCGGCTGGTGTTCCAGAGTGATGGCCGCAAGGGGCCGGGGCGCGAGTACCTCCACCTGGCCGGCAGCCTGATCGCTCGCCGGGACTACGCAGGCCCGGACGCAAAGATCGCCTACCTGCACACCGATGCGCTGGGAAGCCCGGTTGCGAGTACGGATGCCTCTGGCACCTTGATCGAGCGCACTCATTAAGAGTCGTATGGCGCGCCGGTCGGCAAGGTAGTGGATGGCCCTGCGCCAGCACGAAATTCGATTGATTCCGGTTGTAAATGAAGGGGGGGTAAAATTGCTGCCTGGCATTGTGGTTAACGTCAAGGCCAAGATTATTGGGGTCTTGCTCACTTGCGACGCTGGCGCTGGCTTCGATACGATCGGCGCTGTCGGTCCATCCATCCGTAGCTATTCTGGATCTTCCCGCATGTTTGACGACACAGTGGCGTACGACAAATGAGCATCGAACAGCTATTCTCTGAATATCGTGTTCTGTTTGTATTGCTATATTCGCTGGCGTTCGTTAACGCGCTGCTTGCGCATCGAGCGCTCTACGAATTGAAGGTGCACGCTCCGGAATTGCTAAGAGGTGTAGGAATAGATCGTATTGATTGGTGGTTTGGTTGCATTCGTGGCGTGTTGCGGCTGGGCTTCGGTAAGGCAGGGCGTGATCTTCCATGGTTCTCCAGAACTCTCTTCAAGGGGGTTGGGTTTCACTACGCTTGGCTCAGTGCCCTGATGCTTTTGGTTGTTCTTGGGATATTGAAGATCGGTTCCTAGTTGTCTTGGTGGGCGTAGCCGAGCGGGCTGATGGAAGACTAATCGCCAGATGCGCCAGGTCAGGTTGAGCGGGTCGGGAGCTTCGCTGCCGACGTTCGTTAATATGCGAATGGCTACATCCAGCGGTTCATGTGCGGCAACGGCATCGTGCACACGATGGCATCTCCAGAAAGTGCGGTGGGTTGAGAGACCCGAAGGTCCGTGAAATGAAGAGGATAGTCTCATCCCATTTGCCTCCTCTGTTGGTTGAAGTCGCAGCGAAGCGCAACCTTCAGTTGCCTGGGGAAGGCTTTGGAAGCCTGGTTGAACGTGATCGCGAGTTGCTGATCAATACCTTGGTTCAGGAGTTGTTGGAGACTGGTTTGGGCGCTGATGATGAGCCCAATCAACGAGGCCTGGAGATCGAAGAGATCATTGATTTCGTCCTTTCCATCCCTGGATCGCCTGATGCGCAAGGCGGGTGAATAGTCACTGATGTCGACTCCCAAGTGGCGAGTCGTAGGTTCGATTTCTGCTTGCGGTTTCAGTTGCAATGAAAAGCTCCGCTTCTGGTCGGGCTTTTTGTTTGTGCTTCGGTAGCGCAGCGCCATGGCCGCCGGCTGGAGGGCGGGCATTGCACAGTAGTGCCAGCCCATGGATGGCAAAACGGAAGCCAATCGCCTGTCGCTTTCTGCATGATCGGTCGGCCAGTTGCGACAGATCGCACGGCGCCGCCAACTGGCCGTCCATTCGGCCAGGCTGCTTCATACAATTATTGGTAAGCGGGAAACGTCACGGGTCTCAAAGATCTACAAGCTATTTGCGGCACCTCATGTCGTCGCCGCCCAAGCATTAGCGCACTCGCGTCTTCTCGTGTCGCCCGCGCCATCTACCGCGCATGCAACAATTCGTACCGCTCCTTTCGATGCATCCGAACCTTTCGGATTTTTCTCATTGAATCGAAGGTGCAGGCGTAAACAACATAGCGCGCCACCGGAAAAGGGTGGCCGGGCATCCAAACCCGAGACAGATGTTACTTACGCTTGCCAGTCGGCACCGTCCTGAAGCGGTGCCGGCTGGCAATCCGTCGGCCTTTATGGCGGGCGGTGCGTGGGGGTCTTCGGACCCGCCGGTCAATGGTAACTATCTGTCCCGGTTTGGAACCCGCACCGTCCGCCACCCCGCTTCCGCGCGGTGGCGCTGCTAAGTACAGCCACGGAAGCCGACGCCATGACCACTCGCAAGATTCCGCCATTCCCCGTCGATGAACCCACCAACGACGACGACAACCCGTCCTTTGATCTCAGCACCTTCCAGGGCTGCCTCAAGCGCATCCGCGATGGCGAAGGGTCCGATGGCATGCTGTGGCCGGAAGAGAACCTGTCAGACGGCCGCCGTCAGTCCCTGGCCAGGATCGACCGCGCGGCGGTGGGCATGCTGACCGCAGTGGAGATGCTGCATGCGGCCAGCCGCTGCGAATCCATGGCCACGCCCGACCGGCATCTGGATGAGGGCGTCGTCGAGGGCTTGTTCTTCGCATGCCGCGAACTGGCTGAACTGGTGTGCAGGGAAGTGCGGCCGGCCTGACCTCAACTGGCTTGGGCGACCGCTGACGCCCTCGTGCGGTGAATCGCCATTGCCAAATGCGTTCAGCGGAATTTGCTGGTCTAGCGGCTTTGGCTCGGCTGGGCCGGATGCTACGCTGGCTGCCCGCGCTGACAGAAAGTCCTGCGACAGGGTGCTGCAGCCAGATGGATCTGTCGTTACCACATCACATGTAAAAGTGCAGGGCAGAAGGGTATGCGTTAGGCGCTGCCAGAAGGGCCGCCAAAGCGGAACGGGGATTGCTTATGGACACTGCGATTACGCTGTTGCAAAGATGGTACACGAAGCACTGCGACGAAGATTGGGAGCACTCCTATGGCATCAAGATTGAGACACTGGACAACCCAGGGTGGATTCTCACTATCGACTTGATTGACACGGAGCTTAGTGAGTATTCGCTGCCCAGGACGCGCGTCGATCGTTCAGAAGCAGACTGGATTCAGTCCGAAATTTCTGATCGGCGCTACATTGCTTGTGGGGGCGTGCTTAACCTGGAGGAGATGGTACTTCAGTTCTTGAATTTCGCCGGGGAGAGCGGCGCCGACAGTTGCGACGCGCCAAGCGAAGGCGTCGGGTATAGCCATGGCAGGCATTCCGGAAAGCTACGGAGATGATCCGTCCTTAATCAGCGTATGCTTCTGGACGCTTGGCCGGTGATCGGCCGGGCATGGGGATGGCAGGATGTTGCGTCCGATGTCGAGCTCACTTCAGGGAAGCTGCCATGTTGCACAACGTTATTTTCTCGGTGGCATTTATATCCGTTTCAATCTACCTGATGGTCTTCTTCCGGTTTACAAGGCGCGTTCCGAGACTGCATCCAGAGTTGTGGCAGAGCCTCGGTTGTCCGGAGCCGTTTGGCCTGCGCGGTCAGTCAACGTATCTGGCAGTCGTGCTTGGGCTTGAGAAAAGGGCGCCGATACAGGCCATGCCCGCGGTTCGCAGTGAGGTGTTGGTCATACGTGCTTCACTGGCGATCACGGTGGCCGCTTTCGTTGTAGCTGCAGTATTGACTGGCTAGACCTCCATGAAAGACCCGTCTGCTCGAAAGATCCGTCGGTACTTGGTACGGCGCCCCATTCGCTGCGCTTGATCTCGTCTGTTCGCTACGGGTGGCCGCTTGTGTGTTCACGTGGCGTCTTTCTGGGCTGGCCCTTTCAGTTCGATGGAGTTGCCATCGGGGTCATGGAAGTACAGTGACAGGCCATCGCCCTCGGCGCCGAAGTTGACCTCGGCCGGCGCCAGGACCTGCACGCCGTGCGCGGTCAGATGGGCGACCAGCGCGGCCTCGTCGAAGGGCTCGATGCGCAGGCACAGGTGGTCGACGTTGCGGCCTTCCGTGCCGGGGCCGACGCCCCCGCGGCCACCCAGGGTTCCGTCGAGGCTGATCAGGTCGATCATCGACGCACCCGCGCGCAGGTGGACCAGGCCCAGAGAATCGCGTTGCCGCGCCACGGTGCAGCCCAACACCTGCAGATAGAAGTCCACGCTGCGCGGCAGGTCCCGGACCCGGAACACCACATGATCGATACGTTGAATGCTGAAGGGGCGCTCCATGTTCCTGGCTCCTGGTCGGGTCGTTGATTGGCTGAACGCGTTCAGTAGGCTTTGCCGGTCCGGTGGCTTTGGCGTGGCCGGGCCCGGTGTTACGCTGCGAGCCCGTGCGGCTGGACAGCCCGCGGGCGCGCGGTGCGACAACGTGTCGCAGCCAGATCGGCGCCTTTCCTGCGCTCGATCATTGTCAATGCCTTTCTTAAATGGTGGGTGACGGCCTAAAATTGTAGGGCTGACTCGACCCCACCTCCCTGCCTGTCCCCGGACCGGTGGGACCGGCTTTGGCCGGAACAGGCAGGACGGGGAACGGCATTCCCTCGCAATTGGATCGACCGATGATTCCGTTGAAAACCCTTGGGCGCTGGTTGCGCCCGGGCCTGCTGCTGTCGTTGCTGGTGATGCTCACCGGCTGCGATGCCGTGGCCATCCTCAGTCCGAAGGGCCAGATCGGCCAGGATGAGAAGACCCTGCTGATCACGGCCACCGTGCTCATGCTGCTGGTCGTCATCCCGGTCATCATCATGACCCTGACCTTCGCGTGGAAGTATCGCGCCTCCAACACCAAGGCCCGTTACGAGCCGAAGTGGTCCCACTCGACGGCGATCGAGGTGGTGGTGTGGTCCATTCCGTGCATGATCGTGCTGGTGCTGGCGGTCCTGACCTGGCGTTCGTCGCACGCGCTTGACCCGTACAAGCCGCTGGAATCGGACGTCAAGCCGGTCACCATCGAGGCGATCTCGCTGGACTGGAAGTGGCTGTTCATCTATCCGGAAGAGAAGGTGGCGGTCGTCAACGAAATCAAGTTCCCGGTCAACACGCCGCTGAACTTCAAGATCACGTCCGACACGGTGATGAATGCCTTCTTCATCCCGCACCTGGGCAGCATGATCTACTCGATGGCTGCGATGGAGACCAAGCTCCATCTGATCGCCAACGAGACCGGTGAATTCCCGGGCATGTCCTCGCACTACAGCGGCGCGGGCTTCGCCAAGATGCACTTCACCGCCTACTCGGTCACCGATGCCGAATACCGCCAGTGGCTGGACCAGGTCCGTGCCGGCGAGCAGACCCTGGACAAGGCCTCGTTCAAGGCCCTGGGTGAAGCACGCAACGCCGAGTGGTACCCGGTCACCTACTTCGGCAAGACCGAAGAAGGCCTGTTCAACTGGGTCATCGCCAAGCACATGGGCGACAACAAGCACTACGGCATGAAGCACGAACACGCCGGTGCCGCCGCTGCCGATGCCGCCAGCCATGAAGCGCACGAGGGCCACGCCCCCAGTGACGCGCATGATTCCAAGGAATCGGGTGAAAACCTGGATGCCAACGAACACGAACACGCAGGCCATGCCGGCCACGCGGGTTCGGGAGAATGAACATGTTGGGAAAACTCTCTATTGAGTCGATCCCCCACGATCCGATCGTGCTGACCACCCTGGTCGGTGCGGTGCTGGGTGGCCTGGGCGTCATGGCCCTGATCACCAAGTTCAAGCTGTGGGGCTATCTGTGGAAGGAGTGGTTCACCTCGGTGGACCACAAGAAGATCGGCGTGATGTACCTCATCGTCGCCTTCGTCATGCTGCTGCGCGGTTTCTCCGACGCCATCATGATGCGTACCCAGCAGGCGCTCGCCGTTGGCGGGTCCGAGGGTTACCTGCCGCCGCACCACTACGACCAGATCTTCACCGCCCACGGCGTGATCATGATCTTCTTCGTGGCGATGCCGCTGATCACCGGCCTGATGAACCTGGCCGTGCCGCTGCAGATCGGTGCGCGCGACGTCGCGTTCCCGTTCGTCAACTCGCTCAGCTTCTGGCTGTTCGTGTCCGGCGCGGTGCTGATCATGCTGTCGCTGTGGATCGGTGAATTCGCCGCCACCGGCTGGCTGGCGTTCCCGCCGTTGTCGGGCATCGAATACAGTCCAAGCGTCGGTATGGACTACTACATCTGGGGTCTACAGGTCGCAGGCCTGGGTACCACGCTGAGCGGTATCAACTTCTTCATCACCATCTTGAAGATGCGTACCCCCAGCATGAAGCTGATGCAGATGCCGGTGTTCACCTGGACCGCCCTGGTGACCAACGTGCTGATCGTCGCTGCCTTCCCGGTGCTGACCATCACTCTGGTGCTGCTGACCCTGGACCGTTACCTGGGTACGCACTTCTTCACCAATGACGGTGGCGGCAACGCCATGCTGTACATCAACCTGATCTGGATCTGGGGCCACCCGGAGGTGTACATCCTGGTCCTGCCGGCGTTCGGTGTGTTCTCCGAAGTCATCGCGACCTTCTCGCGCAAGGCGCTGTTCGGCTACAAGGGCATGGTCTACGCCACCGCCTGCATCGGCGTGCTGTCGTTCATCGTGTGGCTGCACCACTTCTTCACCATGGGCTCGGGTGCCAACGTCAATGCCTTCTTCGGCATCACGACGATGATCATCTCGATCCCGACCGGCGTGAAGATCTTCAACTGGCTGTTCACCATGTTCCGCGGTCGCGTGCAGTTCACCACGCCCGTGCTGTGGACCATCGGCTTCATGGTCACCTTCACCATCGGCGGCATGACCGGCGTGATGCTGGCGATCCCGGCCATCGACTTCGTGCTGCACAACAGCCTGTTCCTGATCGCCCACTTCCACAACGTCATCATTGGCGGCGTGGTGTTCGGCATGTTCGCCGGCATCACCTACTGGTGGCCGAAGATGTTCGGCTTCCGCCTCAATGAGTTCTGGGGCAAGTGCGCGTTCTGGTGCTGGTTCATCGGCTTCTACGTGACCTTCATGCCGATGTACGTGCTGGGCTTCATGGGCATGACCCGTCGTCTGCAGAGCACCGTCAACCCGGCCTACGAGCCGCTGCTGCTGGTGGCCGCTGCAGGTGCCTTCATCGTCGGCGCCGGCATCCTGTGCCAGATCATCCAGGTGGCCGTGTCGATCCGCGACCGCAAGAAGACTGCCGACCTGACCGGCGACCCGTGGGATGCCCGTACGCTGGAGTGGGAAACCTCTTCGCCGCCGGCCTTCTACAACTTCGGCACGCTGCCGGAAGTCACCGAGCTGGACGATTTCTGGGAGCGCAAGCAGCGTGGTGAAGCCTGGCCGAAGCCGGCCAAGTACACCGACATCCACATGCCGCGCAACACCGGCACGGGCGTGGTCATCGGTGCCTTCAGCCTGGTGTTCGGCTTCGCGATGATCTGGCACATCTGGTGGCTGGCCATCGTCGGCTTCGTCGGCATGATCGCCACGTTCATCTACCGCACCTTCGACCAGGACGTGGACTACTGGGTCCCGGCCGCCGAGGTGGAACGCATCGAGAACGAACACCGCAAGCACCTGGAAAACCAGGGCCTGGTGAAGTCGGAGCTGAAGGCATGAGCACCAATACCTCGACCCTGAGCCACGGGCACGCCGCGCATGCGGCGGCCCATGGCCATGACGACCACGAGCACCACGACACCGGCGGCAACACCGTCTTCGGTTTCTGGGTGTACCTGATGAGCGACTGCCTCATCTTCGCCTCGCTGTTTGCCACCTACGTGGTGCTGTCCGGCGGTACCGATGGCGGCCCCGGCGCGAAGGACCTGTTCGAGCTGCCGTTCGTGGCGTGGGAAACCGCGCTGCTGCTGACCTCGTCGCTGACCTTCGGCCTGGGCATGATCGCCATGCACCGCAAGCAGATGGGCCAGATGTACCTGTGGCTGGCCATCACCTGGCTGCTGGGCTTCGGCTTCATGTGCATGGAAGTGTGGGAATTCCAGCACCTGATCCATCAGGGCTACGGTCCGGACCGCAGTGCCTTCCTGTCGGCGTTCTTCGCCCTGGTCGGTACCCACGGCCTGCACGTCAGCGCCGGCCTGCTGTGGCTGCTGGTGATGTTCGTGCAGCTGAAGAAGTACGGCCTGACCCCGACCAACAAGACCCGCATGGCGTGCCTGAGCCTGTTCTGGCACTTCCTGGACCTGATCTGGATCGGCGTGTTCTCCGTCGTCTACCTCAATGGAGCGCTGTAATGGCACATGACAACCATGCACACGACCACGGCACCGGCGGCGAAAGCCATGGCACCGTGAAGTCGTACCTGATCGGCTTCGTGCTGGCGGTGGTGCTGACCGTCATCCCGTTCTGGATGGTGATGTCGGGTGATTTCTCGCGCACCGTCAACGGTGTGGTGATCGCGATCACCGCGGTACTGCAGATGCTGGTCCACCTGGTGTTCTTCCTGCACCTGGACCGCTCTTCGGAAAGCCGCTGGAACGTCAACGCTGCGGCCTTCACCGTGGTGGTGATCGGCATCATCGTGGTCGGCACCCTGTGGGTCATGCACAACATGAACGTGCACATGATGCACTGACGTCCTGGCGACGTTGCCACGCAGAAAGGCCGCCCTCGGGCGGCCTTTTTGTTTTTCCGTTGTCCGGTAGTGCCGGCCGCTGGCCGGCAATCGCGGGAAGCCGGCCAGCGGCCGGCTCTACCCCGCCACCTTGCGCAGGAATTCCTCGGCCTCCATCGGCCGGCCCAGGTGGTAACCCTGCAGCTGGTCGCAGCCCAGTTCGCTCAGGTACTCGCGCTGCGCCTGCGTCTCCACGCCTTCGGCCACCACCTGCAGCTGCAGGGTGCGGCCCAGCGCGATGATCGACGAGACGATGGCGGCGTCCTCGTCATTGCACTCAAGGTCGTGCACGAAGGCGCGGTCGATCTTCAGTTCGGTGGCCGGCATGCGCTTGAGGTAGAGCAGGCTGGAATAGCCGGTGCCGAAATCGTCGATGGCAATGTGCACGCCCATCGCGGTCAGGTCGTTGAGGATCGCCAGGCTGGCATCGACGTCCTTCATCGCCGTGGTCTCGGTGATCTCCAGGGTCAGCCGTGCCGGTTCGATCCGGTGCCGCTGCAGCACCTCGCGCACGCTGTCCAGCAGTGCCGGCGAGGCGAACTGCAACGGCGACAGGTTCACCGCCATCGACCATTCCGCATGGCCTGCCTCGTGCCACGCACGCAGCTGCGCACACGCACGGTCCAGCACCCAGTCGCCGATCGGCAGGATCAGGCCGCTGCGCTCGGCGATGGGGATGAACACGTCCGGGGCCAGCAGGCCCAGCTCCGGGTGCTGCCAGCGCAGCAGCGCCTCGGCGCCGGTGGCCGGTGCGCCCGCGGCCGGGAACTTGGGCTGGTAATGCAGGATCAGTTCGTCGCGGGCGATGGCCTTGCGCAGGTCCTGCAGCAGGCGCAGCTGGCGATTGGCGCTCAGCTGCATCGACGGGGTGAAGAAGGTGTAGCCGTTCCGGCCGGTTTCCTTGGTGTGGTACATCGCCGCATCGGCGTGCGCCATCAGCTCGCGCTCGTTGCCGGCATCGTCCGGGTACAGCGCGATGCCGAGGCTGGCACTGACCTGCAGCTCGGCCGCATCCAGCGTGAACGGCTCGCCGGCCGCGGCGATGATGCGCTCGGCCACCACCACCGCATCGTCGGGAATGTCGATGGCCAGCACGATCACGAACTCGTCGCCGCCGAGGCGGGCAAAGGTATCCTGCGGCCGCAGCAGGCCGCCGATGCGCTGCGCCACCGCCACCAGCAGGCGGTCGCCGAGCTGGTGGCCGTAGGCATCGTTGACCGCCTTGAAGCCGTCCAGGTCGCAGAACATCACCGCCACCGTGTGGCCGCGGCGGCGCGCCTTCTCGATGGCCTGTTCGATGCGGTCCTGCAGTAGCATGCGGTTGGGCAGCTGGGTGAGCGGGTCGTGCAGCGCGGCCTGGATCAGCTTGTTGTTGGCGCGCGCCAGCGAATCGGCCAGCAGCCCGGTGCGTACGCGCATCTGCCGATCGAACAGCGAGGCGACCAGCGCGATGCCCAGCGTGGCCACGGTGGTGACGATCACCAGCACCGCCAGCCAGCGGGTGTCGATGGCGCCGCTGCCGACCGCGCCGCAGATGCTGCCTTCGGGGAAGCGCGCCGCGGCCATGCCGGTGTAATGCATGCCGACGATGGCCAGGCCCATCACCAGCGAGGCCAGTGCGCGCAGGCGCAGGGTGTTGTGCTGCTCGGCACGCAGGCGGAAGGCGATCCACAGCGCGGCGCCGGCGGCACCGATGGCCACCGCGATCGATGCGGCGAACCAGCCCGGGTGGTAATCGATGCCCGGCTGCATGCGCATCGCCGCCATGCCGAGGTAGTGCATGGTGGCGATGCCCAGCCCCATCAGTACCGCGCCAGCCAGCAGTCGTCGCCACGGCAGGCTGGGCCGCGACACCAGCCACAGCGCATAGGCCGAGGCACCCATGGAGACCGCCAGCGAGTACAGGGTGATGCCGAGGTCGTAGCCGACTGGAATCGGCAGGTCGAAGGCCAGCATGCCGATGAAGTGCATCGACCAGATGCCCAGGCCCATCGCCGCCGCGCCCCCTGCCAGCCACCAGCGGGCCACGCGGCCTTCGGCGGTGGCCAGGCGGCCGGCCATGTCCAGCGCGGTGTACGAAGCAAGAATGGCCACCAGCAGCGAGATGGCAACCAGGCTCTGACTGTAACTGCCAGTCATGTTGAATCCAGTGGGAGAAGGGAGGGGCGCCCGCAAGGCGCACGCCCGCGACCCCTATCGGCGCGGGTGGGCGGGACTTGAGCGGTCGCAGCACCTGCGACCCGGCTCGGCTATCCTGCCACGCCTGTTCCCGTTGCTGGAAATCATCCGATGGCCAAAGCCCGCACCGCCTACGTCTGCAATGAATGCGGCGCCGAGTACAGCAAGTGGCAGGGCCAGTGCACCGAGTGCAATGCCTGGAACTCGCTGTCGGAGATCGTGCTGGAGAGCGCGGCGGCGGCCAAGGCGCCGGCCTCGCGCCGGGCCGGCTGGGCCGGCAAGATCGATCCGCCGAAGATCACCGCGTTGAAGGATGTTGAGCAGACCGAGCACCGCCGGGTCTCCACCGGCATCGGCGAGTTCGACCGCGTGCTGGGCGGCGGCCTGGTCGAAGGTGCGGTGGTGCTGGTGGGTGGCGATCCGGGCATCGGCAAGTCGACCCTGCTGTTGCAGGCGGTGGCCAAGATGGCGGCCGAGCTGCCGGTGCTGTATGTCACCGGCGAGGAGTCGCTGGCCCAGGTGGCCGGCCGTGCGCATCGGCTGGAGCTGCCGCTGGACGGTGTGAATGCGCTGGCCGAGACCGGGGTCGAATCGATCCTGCAGCATGCGTCCAGGGCCGGCCCGCGGCTGATCGTGGCCGATTCGGTGCAGACGCTGTGGACCGAAAGCCTGACCGCCGCGCCCGGCTCGGTCAGCCAGGTGCGCGAGAGCGCGGCGCGGCTGGTGCGCTTCGCCAAGGAGACCGGCACCGCCGTGTTCCTGGTCGGCCACGTGACCAAGGAGGGCGGCATCGCCGGCCCGCGCGTGCTGGAGCACATGGTCGATGCGGTGCTGTACTTCGAGGGTGAGAGCGGCAGCCGCTTCCGCCTGTTGCGCGCGTTCAAGAACCGCTTCGGTGCGGTCAACGAGCTGGGCGTGTTCGCGATGGGCGACAAGGGCCTGAAGGAGGTCTCCAATCCGTCGGCGATCTTCCTGTCCGGGGGCAGTACCCACCAGCCGGGCAGCTGCGTGATGGTCACCCGCGAGGGCACGCGGCCGCTGCTGGTGGAGGTGCAGGCGCTGGTCGATGCCTCGCCGCTGTCGAATCCGCGCCGTGTCGCCGTTGGCCTGGAGCAGAACCGCCTGGCCATGCTGCTGGCGGTGCTGCACCGCCACGGCGGCGTGCTGGTTGGCGACCAGGACGTGTTCGTCAATGTGGTCGGTGGCATCCGCGTACAGGAAACCGCCGCCGACCTGCCGGTGCTGCTGGCGGTGCTGTCCTCGCTGCAGGACCGGCCGCTGGCGGAGAAGACGATTGCCTTTGGCGAGGTCGGCCTGTCCGGCGAGATCCGCCCGGTGCCCAATGGCGAAGACCGCCTGCGCGAGGCCGCCACCCATGGGTTCAAGCGCGCCATCGTGCCCAAGGCCAATGCGCCCAAGGGCGGCTCGGTGAAGGGCATGGAAGTGATCGCGGTGGAGCGGTTGTCCGAGGCCATCGACGCGGCGTGATGCAGGTTACGTAGAGTCGAGCTTGCCCGACTGCTGGCAGAACAGCAGTCGAGCAAGCTCGACTCTACGTGGATGCGGCGGCCGACACGGTACCGGTCAGGCTTGCTGTGCTAGTTTTTCCCGCTCGACGAAGGCGCCCTCTGGTGTCTTTCCGTGCCCAGGAGTAAACGATTACATGCAGGACACCGCGCTCACCGCCCCCAACGCCGAAATCCGTCGCGCCGGGGTCGATCTCAATGGACTGATGACGGTGCTGGGCAAGCACCTGTATTCCACCCCGATGGTGGCGCTGCGCGAACTGGTGCAGAACGCGCACGACTCGATCATCCGCCGCCGCATCGAGCAGCCCGGCGTCGATGTACCCTCGCGCATCGCGGTGCAGGTCGATGCCGGTGCCGGCGTGCTGCGCATCACCGATACCGGTGCCGGCCTGACCCGCCAGGAAATCCATGACTACCTCGCCACCGTCGGCGTTGGTTACACCCGTGGCCTGCGCCAGGGCGGCGAGGACGACGATGGCCTGATCGGCATGTTCGGCCTGGGCTTCCTGTCGGCGTTCGTGCTGGCGCGCCGGGTCAGCGTGCGCACCACTTCCTACCAGACGCCCGAGCTGGGCCATCTGTACGTGTCCAGCAATGCCGAGCAGTACACCGTCAGCGAAGTGCCGGCACGTGCGGTCGGCACCGAGGTGGAGCTGGAGCTGCATCCGGATTTCCTGCCGCTGGCCAACGAGGCGCGCCTGCACGAGGTGCTGGGCCGCTACTGCGCGCTGCTGTCCGAGCCGATCTTCATCGGCGCCGCAGCCGAGGCGCTCAACCCTGAGCCGCCGCCGTGGCGCGGCCAGCATGATGTCGCGCTGCATCCGGTGCAGGCACGCCGGCAGGCGCTGCAGTTCGCCGCACGCTTCGAGCACGATTTCGAACCGATCGTCACCGTGCCGCTGGGTGCCGATGGCCGCAGTGATGCCACCGGCCTGCTGTGGGTGCAGGACGGTGCCACCTATGGCACCAGCGACAACCGCAACCTGTCGGTGTTCGTGCGCGGCATGCTGCTGGACGATGATGCGCGCGACCTGCTGCCGCCGTGGGCCGGGTTCATCGGCGGGGTGATCGAGTCGTCCCGTCTCACGCCCACCGCCAGCCGCGAAGACCTGCAGCGCGATGACCAGTACCGTGCCGTGCAGCATGCGTTGCTGGAGGCATTGATCGACGGCCTGGCCGACGTTGCGCGACAGCAGCCGGAAGCGTGGCGGCGTGTACTGAGCCGCCACAACGAGGCGCTGCTGGGCGCGGCGCTGTGCGACGACCGCCTGTTCGACCTGCTGCTGGAACACGTGCGCGTGCCGACCTCGCAGGGCGACCTGCCGGCCAGTGCATTGCCGGCACGCGGTGCCGTGCACGTGATCCTCGACAACGGTGGCGGCTTCGAGGAAATGCTGTTCCGCGCGATGGGCGTGCCGGTCGCGCATGGCCATCGCTATGCGGTGGTGCCGTTCCTGCGGCGCTGGGCCCAGGCCAAGGGCCTGCGCCTGGTCGAACTCGGCACCGAGCAGGGCAATCGTGCGTTGTTCCGCAGCGACGACAGCCTCGACGAAGCACAGTTGGCATGGTTGCGTGAGCAGTTGGGCGACGGTGAGCAGCTGCTGCCGGCGCGCTTCAGCCCGGAGGCGCTGCCGGTGGTGGTGGTGCCCGACCGTGAGGCCGAACTGAAGCAGCGCCTGGAAGACGACGAGAACGACAAGCGTGTGTCGATGGCGGCGCTGCGCTTGGCGCGGCAGTTCACCGCGCGCATCGAATCGCGCGCGCCGTCGCGGCTGTATCTCAATCTCGACAATCCGGCGGTGCAGGCGCTGCTGCGCGCGCAGCGCGAGGGCCACCCCCAGGCCGAAGCCGCGGCGCGCCTGCTGCGCTCGCTGAAGATCATCGTTGCCGCGCAGGGCCGTCCGCTGGCCCGCGCGACCGGCACGCCGGGCCCGGATCTCAACGGCGCCTTCTCCGATATTGCCGGTGCCCTGCAGCAGATGCTGCGCTGAGCACCGCCCCCTCTCATCCAGCCTTCGCTAGACAGGAGCACTTATCCCATGGACATCTGGAACTGGGTCGAAAAACTGCAGGGCGACCTGCGCCAGGCCGGCCAGGCGCAGAACGCGCACCTGCTGAACCGCCTCGCCGACGAGGTGAGTGAACTGCGTGTCGACCGCGTCGACGCGCTGCTGCCCGAGGCGCGCGCGCTGGGCAAGGCGCTGGACAACCCGTGGGTCGACGTCTACGTCGGCCATTGGGCGCTGCGCAACCGTGTCGGCAATCGTGTCGAGGGCGAGAGCGCGCTGGGCGAAGCGGTGGCGCTGTTCGAGCGGGCGCACCGCGAGGACACGCTGGAGTGCCCGCAGTCGATCTGCGTGACCCAGGACCTGGCCGCCTGCTACGGCAACATCGATGGCCCCGGCTGGGTGCCCGAGCGCATCGAGGTGTGCGATGAAACGCTGGCGCGCATCAATCCCGGCTGGGCCTGCTTCCAGTGCCTGAGCTGCGAGAAGGCCGACGCGCTGCTCGACGATGGTCGCGGCCAGGATGCGCTCGACTACCTGCAGGTGCAGTCCGATGCGATCGAGGCCTGTGGCAAGGAAGTGTTCGACAGCTTCCCGGAGATGCAGATCAAGATCCTGCTGGGCATGGGGCGCGCCGAGGAGGCGCTGGTGCTGATCGAGAAGCGCGAGGCCGAAGTGGCCGCGTCCGGTGAGTACGAGCCGGCCAACTGCACGGTGCCGCGCCGCCTGTCCAAGGCCTGGGCGCTGGCCCAGCTGGGACGCGATGAAGAGGCGCTGCAGCAGCTGGTGCCCTGGAGTGAACTGACCCCCACCTACTGGCGGCTGTGGGCGAACACCGCCGCCGCGCTGTGCCAGCGCGATCCGGCACGCAACAGCTGGGATCTGGGCACGCGTTACTCCACCATCATCGAGCACTTCGCCCAGGTCGGTTCGCACCGCCTGCTGATCGAAGTGGCTGCGCTGAGCGTGGAGCTGGCCCTGCAGCGCGGTGCGCGCTGGGTCGCGCAGCGCCAGCTGGCACTGGCCCGCACCCATCTGGCGCAGTTGCGCCAGGACCGCGGTGCGGCGGCGCTGGTGGCTGGGCTGGCCGCGCGCATCGAGGCGTTGCCGGAGGTGGCACCGCTGCCGGTTCCCGCGGGCGACCTGCTGGCGTGGCTGAGCGAGCAGGGCGAGCAGAACCAGTCGCGTGACCCCGAACGCGAGGCGCAATGGCTGCTGCAGGCACAGGCGCAACTGCCCGATGACGAAGCGCTGGCCGAGACAGCGGCTTCTGCGCTGGCTGCCTGCGGTGCGCAGGCCGAGGCGCGCGCGCTGCTGTGGCAGTTCGTGCAGGCGCACGCGCAGGAAGACGGCCCGGCGGCCTACACCCTGATGCGCTGGCTGACCGAGCAGGGCGATGACGATGGCCTGCGTCGCCTGGCCGACGTCTATCGCGGCAGCGTGCCGGTGTTCGCGCACTGGTGCGAGGTGCAACGCGCCCGCCGCGTGTCCGACTGGCCGGCGCTGGAGCAGGCCGCACAGGCGTTGCTGGCGGCCTCGCCGGGCTCGCACGGTGCACGCGGTACGCTGGCGCGGATGTACATGGAAACCGGCCGCTTCAGCGAAGCACAGGCCTGCTATGCGCAGCTGGTGGAGCTGCTGGAAGAACCCAACGCCGCGCATTGGGACCACATGAGCGCGGCCAGTGCGGCGCGCGACTGGGACGCGGTGCGCCGCTCGGCGGCGGCGATCGGCATGGAGCTGTCCAGCCAGGACGGCGTGGTCGAGGAGCCCTGGGGCTGGGTGATCATCCGCAGCGAAGAGCATGGCGAGCCGATGGAGTACTACGCGCGCCGCAGCGGCCCGGTCACCGCGCGCATCGTCGAAAACGCACCGGCCAACCGCGCCCAGCAGGTGGGCGACTGGGTGGTGTTCGATGCCGCGCTGGTGCATCCGGCACCGGAAGAGGAGGAAGCGCGCGAGCATTTCATCCCGACCTACGCACAGGTGCATGTGCTGGAGCGCGGCGGCTTTGCCCGCAGCTGGCTGATCGATGGCGCGCACCCGGGCGAAGAGGCCTGGAACGCCTTTGTTGAAGCCGCCGAAGCACAGGGTTGGCAGGTCTGGTCGCACAGCCGCCCGGACTACACCGTGACCGATCCGGACGCGGACGAGGGCACCCTGCCGGGCGTGCTGTTCACCGTGGCCCAGCCGCAGGACCATGCGCCGCTGGCGCTGCATCGCTTCCTGCAGCAGCAGACCGCGACGTGGCCACATCCGCACTGCTGGCTGCGCCTGGCTGAAGCCTGTGACCAGGACCGCCAGCCGCACCTGGACGTGATCGAGCGCTACGGGTTGTAAGCCCGGTATCGGGAAGTGCCGGCCGCTGGCCGGCAGCGCCATGCGACCCTGTGTTGCCGGCCAGCGGCCGGCACTACCCCAAGGAGAGACCTATGCGAAAGACAGGGATGTGGGTGTTCGCCGGACTGCTGCTGGCCCCCGCCGTGCTGGCCGCGCCGGCCTGCCAGGCGCCGGTGGCCGTGGCGCGCGCCTTCTACGAGGCGACGACGGGCAAGGGGGATCTGCTGGAGCCGCCGCCCGCGCTGGTCAGCCCGGCCTTCGGCAAGGCGCTGCGCGGCGAACGTGCCTGCCAGGTGCGCGAGCAGGGCATCTGCACGATCGATTCGGACCCCTGGCTGGATGGCCAGGACGGTGACATCGACAGCGCGGAGGACTACCGCTGGCAGCAGGCCTCGGCCAGCGCCGGCGAGGTCGAGATGCGCTACACCGTGTGGAAGCAGGCGCGCCTGACCCGCGTACCGATGGTCCGGCAGGGCAACGGCTGCTGGCAGGTCGATGACATCGTGACCAGTCGCGGCCAGTCGGTGCGGAAGATCCTCGCCCAGCCGGTGCCCTGAACCGCCTACGGCATCCACGCAGGGTGCTGTCCAGTTGCCGGCCAGCGGCCGGCACTACCATGCGATGTTGGGGTGGGTGCCGACCGTGGGTCGGCACGCCGCTATCGCGAATGCCCGAACACCAGTTCGATCACGAACTGGCTGCCAAAGAACGCCAGCAGCAGCAACAGCATCGCCGCCAGCGTCCAGTGCACCGCCTTCATGCCGCGCCAGCCGTAGCGGCGGCGGCCGATCAGCAGCACGCCGAACACGATCCACGACAGCACGCTGAGCACGGTCTTGTGCACCAGCTTCTGCGCCAGCAGGTCGTCGACGAACAGCACGCCGGTGACCAGGGTCAGGGTCAGCAGCGCGAAGCCAACGGTGATCACCCGGAACAGCAGCGATTCCAGGTCGGCCAGCGGCGGCAGTGCGCGCAGCCACGGCCGGAACTCGCGGCGGCGCAGCGCGCGCTCCTGCAGCCACAGCATGATCGCCAGCAGTGCGGCGATGCTCAGCGTGGCATAGGCCAGCAAGGCCAGCCAGGCGTGGCTGGCCAGGCGCCAGCCCAGCACCTTGCTCGGTTCGTGGCCGTAGCCGTGGTAGGCCAGCAGCAGCACGGCGGCCAGCGGGAACACCACCACGCCCAGCGCCGACATCCGTCCGCGCGCGCCGACCAGCGAGGTCAGCCAGGCCATGCCCAGGCCGACCAGCGACAGCGCGGCGAAGAAGTGCATGTCCGGCCCGCCATTGGTGCGCATCGCCACCATCACGTGGTAGCCGCCATGCAGCAGCATCGCGGGCAGCGCCGGCCACAGCCAGATGGGGGAGCCAGTGGTTTCATCGCGGCCGAGCGCGCGCACCAGCAGGGCACTGGCGGCCAGGTAGAGCAGGACGGCGATGAGAACGATTGTCATCGTTGCAGTTTCGCATACCCCCGCGGTGGTGGCGACGGCCGCGGCGTCGCAGCCCGGCAGGCGGGGCGGACCCGTTATACTGTCTGCCTTATTGTCCCCCGTTTTCAGACAGGTCGTACCGCATGTTCGAGTCCCTGACCCAGCGCCTTTCCGGCACCATCGAGCGCCTGCGTGGCCGTGGCCGCCTGACCGAGGAGAACATCCGCGAGGCGACCCGCGAGGTCCGCATCGCGCTGCTCGAAGCCGACGTCGCGCTGCCGGTGGTGCAGGCCCTGATCGAGCGCATCAAGGTGCGCGCGGTCGGCCAGGAAGTGCTGAAGTCGCTGACCCCGGGCCAGGCCCTGATCAAGGTCGTGCGCGACGAGCTGACCGCGGTGATGGGCGCTGAAGCCAGCGACCTGAACCTCAATGTTCCAGCCCCGGCCATCATCCTGATGGCGGGCCTGCAGGGCGCCGGCAAGACCACCACCGTGGGCAAGCTGGCCAAGCACCTGAAGGAAAAGCGCAAGAAGAAGGTGATGGTGGTGTCGGCCGACGTCTACCGTCCGGCCGCGATCGAGCAGCTGAAGACCCTGGCCGAGCAGGTTGGCGTGCTGTTCTTCCCGTCCAGCGCCGACCAGAAGCCGGAAGCCATCGTCCGCGCCGCCATCGATGATGCGCGCAAGTCGTTCGTCGACGTGCTGCTGGTCGATACCGCCGGCCGGCTGGCCATCGACGAAGCGATGATGGCCGAGATCAAGGCCCTGCACGCTGCCGTGAACCCGGCCGAAACCCTGTTCGTGGTCGATGCCATGACCGGCCAGGACGCGGCCAACACCGCCAAGGCCTTCGGTGACGCGCTGCCGCTGACCGGCGTGGTGCTGACCAAGACCGACGGTGACGCCCGTGGCGGTGCCGCGCTGAGCGTGCGCTACATCACCGGCAAGCCGATCAAGTTCGTCGGCGTCAGCGAAAAGCCGGAAGGCCTGGATGTGTTCCACCCGGACCGCATCGCCAGCCGCATCCTCGACATGGGCGACGTGCTGTCGCTGGTCGAGCAGGTCGAGCAGCAGGTCGACAAGGACAAGGCCGCCAAGCTGGCCGAGAAGGTCGCCAAGGGCAAGAAGTTCGACCTGAACGACATGCGCGACCAGCTGGAGCAGATGCAGAACATGGGCGGCATCGGCGGCCTGATGGACAAGCTGCCGGGCCTGGGCAACATCCCCGACCATCTGAAGCAGCAGGTCAGCCAGGGCAAGGAAGTGCCGCGCATGATCGCCATCATCAGCTCGATGACCAAGAAGGAACGGCGCAACCCGAACCTGCTCAACGGCTCGCGCCGCGCGCGCATCGCCAAGGGCTCGGGCGTGACTCCGGCCGACGTCAACAAGCTGATGAAGCAGTACATGCAGATGGAAAAGATGATGAGCAAGATGGCGGGCGGCGGCATGAAGGGCATGCTGCGCAGCATGAAGGGCATGATGGGCGCCATGGGCGGCCGCGGCATGCCGTTCCGTTGATGCCTGAAAGGGGGAGGGCGCAGGGGGCCGGGACCGGCACTTGCGTGGCCAGCCCCCTGTTGCTTGACTACGTATTGATCTGACAAGGGAATGCACATGAAGAAGATGATCGTGGTAGCGGCGCTGGTACTGGCGCTGGCCGCCTGCAAGGACGACACCTCGGTATCGCAGAAGGCCGGCAGTGCCATCAGTGGTACCGCAGCCGATTTCGTCGCTGGCCTGGGCGAAGGCGTGGACAAGCGCATGAACGTGACGCTGCAGGCCGATCCGGGCCTGGCGGCGCGGGGCCTGACCGTGACCCTGGGCAAGAGCCGCGGCATGGGCTCCAAGGAAGCGGCCGTGTATGTGGTGGCCGACAAGGCCTTCAAGGGCAAGCTGGTTGCGCGTGCGCTGGATGCCGAGGGCACCGAAATCGGCCGTGCATCGGCCGAGGCGGAATTCGCCGCCGACGACGCACGCTATGTGACCTTCCAGTTCAACGAGGAAATGGACAGCCAGCTGGTGCGCACCTACGCGGTGGTGGCGCGCTGATCCTCGCGCGGCCAGCCCCTCGGGTTCTGGCCGCAGCGACTGGCGTATGCTGGGCAGCGACTTCTCCCACAGGTATGTCGCGTGAACGCATCGCCGATTCTTGAACGCGCCGACGCCTTCTGTCGGCGTTTTTCATTGCAGCTTCCGATCCTGCTGGCACCGATGGCCGGCGCCTGCCCGGTGCCGTTGTCGGCCGCGCTGGCCAATGCCGGCAGCATGGGCGCGATGGGCGCAGTGCTGTCGTCATCGGCCGATATCGGCCGATGGATGGACGACTTCCGTGCCGCTTCCACCGGTCCGGCACAGGTGAACCTGTGGGTGCCGGACCCGGCGCCGACCCGTGATGTTGCCGCCGAGGCTGCCAGCCGCACCTTCCTTGCACAGTGGGGGCCGGACGTGCCGGCCAGTGCTGCCGATGCCACGCCTGCCGATTTTGAGGAACAGTTCGCCGCGTTGGTGGCGGCGCGCCCGGCAGTGGCCTCGACCATCATGGGCGTGCTGCAGCCACGCCATGTGCAGCAGCTGAAGGATGCCGGCATCGCCTGGATCGCCTGTGCGACCACCTTGTCCGAAGCACGCGCGGCACAGGACGCCGGCGCCGATGCGGTGGTGGCGCAGGGCGTGGAAGCGGGCGGCCATCGCGGTTCCTTTGATCCGGCGATGGCCGAGCGCCAGCTGGTCGGGCTGTTCGCGCTGCTGCCGCGCCTGGCCGATCACCTGCGGATTCCGGTCATCGCTGCCGGTGGCATCGCCGATGGCCGTGGCATCGCCGCCGCGCTCACCTTGGGCGCCAGCGCCGTGCAGATCGGTACGGCCTTCCTGCGCACGCCCGAAGCGGCGATCGCCTCGGCGTGGGCCGACGGGCTGGCCGCCAGCGAGCCGGAGGATACCTGGCCGACGCGTGCCTTCAGTGGCCGCCTTGGCCGTGGCCTGGCCACCCCCTATGTGCGCGCCGCCGCCGCGGACGGCGCACCTGCACCGCGCCCGTACCCGGTGCAGCGCGGCCTGACCGCACCGATGCGCAGGCAGGCCGTACAGGAAAACCGGCTGGCGGCGATGCAGGCGTGGGCCGGGCAGTCGGCATGGATGGCCCCGGCACAGCCGGCCGCCGACGTGCTGCGTGGCATGTGGCAACAGGCGCAGGCGCTGCTGCGATGACGGTGACCTGCAACGGCCAGCCGGCGCAGGTCGAGGACCTGCTGCCGGCACTGGTCAACTATGGCCATTTCACCTCGCTGCAGGTGCGCGGCGGTGCCGTGCAGGGGCTCGACCTGCATCTGGCGCGGCTTGCGCAGGCCACGCGCGAACTGTTTGGCAGCGAACTGGATACGGGGCAGGTGCAGGCGTGGATGGTGCAGGCGCTGCAGCAGGCGGCGCGGGCCGATGCCTCGCTGCGGGTGACGGTGTACTCGCGCCACTTCGATTTCCGCAGCCCGCTGGCGACCGTGCCGGTGGACGTGCTGGTGGCCGTCTCGGCGCCGGTGGCACTGAGCGCACCCAAGCGGGTGCGCAGCGTGGTCTGGCAGCGCGAGCTGCCGCAGATCAAGCATGTAGGCACTTTTGGCCTGTTCGCCGAGCGGCGTGCGGCGATGGCCGAGGGCTTCGACGATGCCTTGCTGGTCGGCAGCGACGACTGCATCAGCGAAGGCACAACCTGGAACCTGGCCGTCCACGACGGTCACCAGTTGCTCTGGCCGCGCGCCCCCGCCCTGCGTGGTACCGCCGAGAGCCTGCTGAAGCAGCACTGGCCCGGCCCGCAGGTCAGCCGGCCCCTCCCGCGGGCGGCCCTGGCTGGCGTGAAGGCGGCCTTCGCCTGCAATGCCAGCGGCCTGTGGGCGCTGGAGGCCATCGACGGGCATGTCCTGCCGGGTTCGCAGGCGCTGGCTGAACAGGGTAGGGCGGTGCTGGCAGGGGTGCCTTGGGACGATCTGGGCTGAAAGCCCCGCCGGGCAGGGCCCGGTGCTACCGTGAAGGTCGGGGCACCCCCGGGGTTGGCTCGGCCCGGCTCTGCCGCTATAATCGCCCGCTTACCTCGCCATCCTGGCGACTGGGCAATAGGAAAAACACCATGGTCAAGATTCGACTGACCCGCGGCGGCGCCAAGAAGCGTCCGTTCTACCACATCATCGTCACCGACGTGCGCAGCGCGCGCGACGGCCGCAACATCGAGCGCGTTGGCTTCTACAACCCGGTCGCCCAGGGCGCCGAGAAGCGCATCGAGCTGGACCTGGCCCGCGTTGACCATTGGGTCAAGAACGGCGCCCAGCCGACCGACAAGGTCCGCAACCTGATCAAGGAAGCGACCAAGTCCCAGGCCGCTGCGGCCTGATCCTGACGGGCCACGCTTCGGCGTGGCCCTCTTGGTTGAAGCAGATGAAAGATATCGAGCGCCGCATCCTGCTGGGCAGGGTTGTCGGCGCTTTTGGTGTGCGCGGCGAGATCAAGCTCGAGTCCTGGACCGAGCCACGTTCCGCCATTTTCCGTTACCAGCCGTGGATCGTGCGCAGCCCGTCCGGCGTGGAAACCACGATTGAAGGTGTGCGTGGCCGCGACAGCGGCAAGCACCTGGTCGCCCGTTTCCCCGGCGTCGAGGACCGCGATACCGTCGAAGCGATGCACGGCACCGAGATCTACGTGGCGCGCAGTGCGCTGCCGCCGCCGAAGCCCGATGAGTACTACTGGGTGGACCTGGAAGGCCTGGACGTGAAGACCACCGAGGGCGTCGCCCTGGGCCAGGTCTCGCACCTGTTCAGCACCGGCGCCAACGACGTGGTGGTGGTCCGTGGTGACCGCGAGCGGATGATTCCGTTCGTGCAGCCGGACTTCGTCAAATCGGTCGACTTCGAGGCCAACCTGGTCGTGGTCGACTGGGATCCCGAGTTCTGAGTGTGAGCATGCGTTTCGACGTCATCACCCTGTTCCCCGAGTTCCTCGCCCAGTCCGCTGGGTTGGGCGTGGTCGGGCGTGCGCAGGAGAAGGGCCTGTTCAGCCTGCATGGCTGGAATCCCCGTGATTACGCCGAAGGCAACTACCGCCGGGTGGACGACCGTCCGTTCGGCGGTGGCCCGGGCATGGTGATGCTGATCGAGCCGCTGCAGGCCTGCCTGCAGGCGATCCGCGACGCCGACCCGGCCCCGGCGCGGGTGATCTACCTCAGCCCGCAGGGCGCACCGCTGACCCAGGCCAAGGTGCGGGAACTGGCGGCTTTGCCGCGCATGGTCCTGCTCTGCGGCCGCTACGAAGGCATCGACGAGCGTTTCCTGGAAGCCAATGTCGACGAGGAGATTTCCCTCGGCGATTACGTGCTGTCCGGGGGCGAGCTGGGCGCGGCGGTGATCATCGACGCCGTGGCGCGCCTGCAGGACGGCGCCCTGAACGACGCCGAATCTGCGGCGCAGGACAGCTTCGAGGGCGACCTCGGCCTGCTCGACTGCCCGCACTACAGCCAGCCGGCCCAGCATCCGCTGGGTGACGTGCCGGAGGTGCTGCGCTCGGGCAACCACGCGGCCATCGCTGCATGGCGTCGCCAGCAGTCGCTGGTCCGTACCGCCCAACGGCGCCCGGACCTGCTGGATGAACAGGCACTGGGCAAGGCCGACCGCAAACTGCTGGACCAGGCCCGGCAGGCCCTGAAACAGAAGGCCCGCCCCTAGCGCAGGGCTGGCTTTATCGGCTATCATGGCCAATTCCCGCCAGCCCCGGCCGGCGCGCGCAGTACCCACAACAAACGTGCAGCACAGTCCAGTGACTGCATCAGCCTACGTTGTCGAAACGACACACCCACCCGAACAAGAATCGGTGTAACCCATGAGCAAGCTGAACAAGTCCATCGTCGCGGAATTCGAATCCGCCCAGATCACCCGCGAACTGCCGAAGTTCAGCCAGGGCGACACCGTTGTCGTCAACGTGAAGGTGAAGGAAGGCAGCCGCGAGCGCGTGCAGGCCTACGAAGGCGTTGTGATCGCCACCAAGAATGCCGGCCTGAACTCCTCGTTCACCGTCCGCAAGATCTCGCACGGCTACGGCGTCGAGCGCGTCTTCCAGACCCACAGCGCCATCATCGACTCGGTCGAAGTGAAGCGTCGTGGTAAGGTCCGCGCCGGTAAGCTGTACTACCTGCGTGGCCTGGAAGGCAAGGCTGCCCGCATCAAGGAAGACCTGGCTGCCGCTGCTGCCGCCAAGGCTGCCCGTCTGGCCGAAAAGGCCTGATAAACAACTTCGGTTGTTGCCGCGACGGCCACCTTCGGGTGGCCGTTTGCGTTTCCGGCCGTGCATCGGTCACGATCAGGTGATGAGCGACATCAATCCGCGCTATCCCGCCGCAATCCAGTCGGCGCTGCGCTTTCTCGACAGCAAGGGGCTGGCGCGTGCGCAGTCGGCCCCGCTGTTGCATCGGCTGCTGTGGCGAGTGGGCGTCGCATTGCCACCGCCGATCCTGGCCGGCTTCGGCACCAATGCGCTGGTGCAGGGCCTGTTGTTCGGGCTGTTCTGGACCGGCTTGATGTGGCTGATGCTGTGGCAGGGCAGTGAGCGCCCGCTGGCCCTGCTGCTGGTGGCCGGGTTGCTGGCCGGTGCCTTGTTCGGCGTGGTGATGGCGGCGCTGATGCATGCGCTGCGGCGTCACCGCAAGCTGCCGGGCTGGCGCCAGTTCCTGGCCGGCCAGACGGACTGAACCGATGGCGCAGCGCGCCGTGACCGGCAGGCATGCACCGCGCTAGGCTGCGCTTTCCACTCAGATGGACGTGCCGTGCGATGCCTGCCAAGCGAACCGCACCTTCCGCCGTTCCCAGGCTGCTGTCCGGTGGCAACCCGCAGATCGCCAAGGGCGAGGGCGATGCCACGGTGCAGGCCTACATCGCGGCGATGCCGGACTGGAAACGACCGATCGGCGAGCGCCTGGATGCGCTGATCGAGCAGGCCGTGCCCGGCGTACACAAGGCGGTGAAATGGAATTCGCCAATGTATGCGGCGGCCCCGGGCGCAGGCTGGTTCCTCAGCTTCCATTGCTTCACGCGCTACATCAAGGTCGCGTTTTTCCGCGGCGCTGCATTGAAGCCGGTGCCGCCCGAGCCATCCAGAAGCGCCGATACGCGCTACCTGCACCTGCGGCAGGACGGCGTGCTGGATGAAGCCCGGTTCCTCGACTGGGTGCGGCAGGCGGCCGCATTGCCCGGCGAGCGCATGTAAGCCCGACGTTTCGATGTCCTTCCCGACGAGAGCACCTGATGGCCACGCACGCGCCCAACCCTGCCGATGCCGGAACCCCGGCGGCCGAACTGATCGATGCACGCATCGCCGAACTGGGCGACTGGCGTGGCGAGACGCTGGCACGCGTGCGCGCGCTGATCCATGAAGCGCTGCCGGAGGTGCAGGAAACCTGGAAGTGGCGCGGCACGCCGGTGTGGGAACACAACGGCATCCTGTGTACCGGCGAGACCTACAAGCAGGCGGTGAAACTGACCTTCGCCAACGGTGCGGCGTTGGCGGACCCGAAGGGTCTGTTCAACGCCAGCCTGGACGGCAACACGCGGCGCGCGATCGACATCCATGAAGGCGCGATGCCCAATGCCGCCGCGTTCAAGGCGCTGCTGCGCGAGGCGGCGATGTTCAACGCGGCGAAAAAGAAGAAGCGGTAGAGCCGGCCGCTGGCCGGCTGTTGCGTGATGATTCCGGAGCGGCATGAAGCTGCCGGCCAGCGGCCGGCACTACCGTGGCGGCGATGATTCCAATGCGGCATCCGGGTCGGCCACCGGCGAGGGCGGGCAGGCCGGAATTTCCGAGGGCGTGGCCAGTTCCTCGGCGTGCGAAGGTTTGCCGATCATCTTCGCCTTGCGCCAGCCGCCCCAGCGGTAATACGCCAGCGACAGCAGCATCGATACGAACGAGCTGACCGGGAAACTCCACCAGATCGCATCGGCACCCCAGTACGGCTGCAGCAGTTCGGCGAACGGCACGCGCACGCCCCACAGCGAGCCGGCCAGGATCAGCAGCGGCGGAATCACCGCGCCGGTCGAGCGCACCACGCCGGAGATCACGAAGCTGACGCCGAAGAACAGGAACGAGCCGATCACCACATGGTTGAGATGGCGGGCGATGTCCAATGCCTCGCTGGCCGGCGGCAGGAACAGCGCCAGCAGCTGGCGATCGAATACCACCAGCGGCAGGATCAGTGCGCCGGTCAGCAGGAAGTTGAACATCACGCCCTGGCGTGCGGTGCCACGCACGCGGTCCCAGCGCTGTGCGCCCACATTCTGCGCGGCCATCGACGAGCAGGCCGCACCGATCGCCATCGCCGGCATCTGCAGGTAGTTCCACAGCTGCAGCGAGGCGCCATAGCCTGCGCCGGTAGCCGTGCCGTACTGGTTGACCATGGTCATCAGCAGGATCACCGACAGCGAGATCAGCACCATCTGCAGGCCCATCGGCACGCCCTTGAGCACCAGCGCCTTGAGGATGGTCAGGTCGAGCTTGAACAGGCGCATGTCGGCACGCCCCAGCCATAGCGTGTGGCGCTTGTGGCGCTTGTGGCGCATGTACAGCAGCAGGCCGGCCAGCGACAGGGTCTGCGCGACCAGCGTGGCCCACGCCGAGCCGGCGATGCCCAGCGCGGGGAACGGCCCCATGCCGAAGATCAGCACCGGGTTCAGCACGATGTCCAGCGCCACCGACACCATCAGGAAGCGGAATGGCGTACGCGAATCGCCGGCACCGCGCAGCGCGGCGGTGAGGAAGGCGAACGCGTACAGCGTCGGCATCGCCAGGAAGATGATCTGCAGGTAGGCCTCGGCCAGCGGCAGCGAGGCGGCCGGCGTGCCCATCGCCGCCAGCAGCGGATGCGCCATGAACCAGCCGGCGATGGCGATGATCACCGACAGGCCGATGAAGAAGGTGGCGCTGGTACCGACCACGCGCCGCGCCTGGGCGATGTCGCGTGCGCCGATGGCCTGGCCGATCAGGATGGTCGAGGCCATGCCGAAGCCGAACACCGAGCCGATCAGGAAGAACATGATGTTGTTGGCGTTCGCGGTGGCGGTCAGCGCCGCCTCGCCGAGGAAACGCCCCACCCACACCGCATTCACCGAACCATTCAGCGACTGCGCGATGTTGCCGGCCAGGATCGGCAGGGAAAACAGCAGGAGATTGCGGCCGATCGGGCCGGAGGTCAGGTCAAGCGGCGCTTTGGCCATGGAGTGGTGATCGATTCCCGGGAGGCGCACACTAGCACCAAGCCGGTTTGCGGGATGTGGCAATGCATCAACGACTACGGGTGGGACGGGGCATGGCGCTGGCCTTGATCGGCGTCGTACTGGCCGCATGTTCGATGGACGACCGGCTGGGTGATACCCAGGTGCGGCCGACCGACCGGCCCGAGTGCCTGGTCGGCAGCCAGCGCCAGGATCTGTCCGCTGGCGTACCCACCCTGATCGGGGGCAGCGGTTGCCGTACCGACCCCGACCATCCGCGTCCCCTGAACAAGCCACCGGAGTAGTACGCACCGATGCATGAGCTTTCCCCGCTGTCGCCCAGTGTCCGCCTGGACATCTGGCTGTGGGCGGCCCGTTTCTTCAAGACCCGCAGCCTGGCCAAGCAGGCCATTGAGACCGGCAAGGTCAGCGTGGCTGGCCAGCGCCCGAAATCCTCGCGCGCTGTGCGCGTGGGTGAGCAGCTGCAGGTCGATCGTGGCGAAGAGCATTTCGAGATCCAGGTGCTGGGGCTGAGCGACCAGCGCGGGCCGGCCCCGGCAGCGCAGCAGCTGTACGCCGAGAGCGAAGCCTCGAAGGCGCGTCGTGCCGAGCAGCGCGCATTGCGCATCGCCGCCCGCGATGGCTTCCAGCCGCCGGAGCACAAGCCGGACAAGCGCGCGCGGCGGTTGATACGGGCATTGGGTGATATCGACGCGCTCTGACGGAACGGCGATTCCGGTGCATTGTTCCTATCGCGGTGCGAAAGGAGGCGCGAGTCACGGTGCGTTCGGAAGCGGCGGGGCAGGCTGGATGTTCACCTTCTGGAAGCCTGCCGATGCGTTGCCTATTGTTGTGCCTGTCCCTGCTTGCTGCCGCGCCCTTGCACGCGGCCGATATCACCTTCTGGGATGCTCCGCAGCGCGGGGGCAACAGCATGAACATGTCGCCTCCGGACCGGGACTACTTCGAGGCGCTGCGTGCGACCGGCGCGACCTGGGTGCGGCTGGTACCGGACAAGTGGAAGGCGCAGGGCGGCCGTGACTTCCTGATCGGCAACGCGGACGACTATCAAGGGCTGGTCGCAGCTGATCTGGCGACATTGCGCCGCGTGCTGGACGATGCCGACGCGGCCGGACTGAAGGTGGTGCTCACCCCGCTGTCGCTGCCGTTGCTGCGCTGGAAGCAGCACAACGGTGACAAGGTCGACCAGCGCCTGTGGCAGTCGTTCGACAATCACGCCCCGGCGCTACGCTTCTGGCATGACCTGGCCGTGGCGCTGAAGGGACATCCCGCACTGGCCGCTTACAACCTGATCAACGAACCGGTGCCGGAATTCGGTGCCGGCCTGGCCGAACATGCGTCCAGCGAGGCGATGCAGCAGTGGTACGCCGGGGTGCAGGACGGTCCGCGTGATCTGCGCCGTTTCTACTCGGAGCTGATCGCGCGCATCCGCGAGGTCGACGCGGAAATGCCGCTGATGCTGGATGCCGGATGGTATGCGGCCGCCGATGGCTTCAACTACTGGCCGGCACCACTGGCCGATACCCGGCTGCTGTACAGCGTGCACATGTACGAACCGTACGCGGCGACCAGTGCGCCCAACCAGAAGCGAGCCAAGCCCTGGCGCTACCCGGGCAGCGTGCCGTTCGGCGGCCACAGCGAGCGCTGGGACGCGGCGCGCGTACGCAGCTACCTGCAGCAGCCGATGGACTGGGCGAAGACGCACGGGGTGGGGGCCAACCGCATGGTGGTCGGTGAATTCGGCTGCATGCGCCGCTGGCCCGACTGCAGCCGCTACCTGCAGGACGTGCTGCAGGTGCTGGAACAGGACAAGGTGCACTGGGCCTTCTACGCTTTCCGCGAGGATGGCTGGGACGGCATGGACTACGAACTGGGCGACAAGGCGCTGCCGTGGTCGTACTGGCAGGCACAGGAACAAGGAAAGCCAGCGGTGCCGCCGCGCTCGATGCAGGCGCCGTTGTTCGCGCCGATCCTGCAGCGGCTGAAGGCCGGGAACCGGTAGGACGCCGGGCAGGGCCCGGCGTGATCCGTAGCGATGCAGATCATGCCGGGTCATCCCCGGCGACAGCGCCGGTCAGCGCTTGCCGCCGAGCAGGTTGCCGCCCAGCTTCAACAGGTCACTCATGCCGAACTGGCCGTCGCCGTCCTGGTCCAGCACGCTGCCGAGCAGGCCACCGGCAATGCCGCCCTGCTGCTGCACCTGCTGCTTTTCCTGGCCGAGCGCCTGGCTGAGCGAGCCGGCATCGGCCTGGCCGCCACCCAGCCGCTGGGCGAGGAAGGCCATCACGATCGGCGCGAGGATCTGCAGCAGCTGGCTGGTGCGGCCGCTGTCGAGCTGGGTGGCCTGGGCCAGGCCGGTTTCCACCTTCTGCTGGCTGCCGCCGAAGATGTGGCCGAGGATGCCGGCGCCATCGCTGGCGGCACCACCGCCACCTCCGCCCAGCACCGAACCGAGCACGCTGCCCAGGTCCAGGCCGCTGTGGTTGTTCTGCAGCGCGCCGAGCAGGGCCTGCGCCCCCTGCGGCTGCGCAGCGTTGTTGCCCAGCGCGCCCATCAGCACCGGCAGCGCGGCACTGATCGCGCCGGAGGCCTGGGTATCGCTGATGCCGAGCTGCTGCGACACCTGCTGCAGCGGAGCGCCCTGCAATTTGGCGAGAAGTTCATCGGTCAGGCTCATCAGGGGAATCCTCGATTGGGATGGGGCGTGCAGAAGGTACGACGCGGACCGTTAAAACGGCGACGCCGCCTCACGGGGAGGCGGCGTGCCGTACACGGGGGAGGCCGATCAGAGCTCGATGTCTTCCGCGCCCGGGGTGGCGGCAGGGAAGTCGGTTTCCGGCTGTGCCGGCTTGAACGGGTCCGACGGCTGGCTGGCCAGCGCCTTCAGGGCTGCTGCGACGCCGGCACCGTAGGCCGGGTCGGCCTTGCTGCAGTTGTCGATGTGGCGCTGCTTGATGAAGTCCGGCGCATCGCCCAGGGCACGGGCGGTGTTGGCGAACAGGCGGTCCTTCTGCGCCTGGTTGTAGCTGCGGAACAGCGCACCGGGCTGGCTGAAGTAGTCGGCGTCGTCCTCACGGAAGTTCCAGAAGTCGGCGTCACCGCGGATCTTCATTGGCGGCTCGCGGTACTCCGGCTGCTCCTGCCACTGGCCGTAGCTGTTCGGCTCGTAGTGCGGCAGGCCGCCGTAGTTGCCGTCCACGCGCATCGCACCATCGCGGTGGTTGCTGTGCACCGGGCAGCGCGCAGCGTTCACCGGGATCTGGTGGTGATTGACGCCCAGGCGGTAACGCTGCGCATCGGAATAGGCGAACAGGCGCGCCTGCAGCATCTTGTCCGGCGACGGGCCGATGCCCGGCACCAGGTTGCTCGGTGCGAACGCCGACTGCTCCACGTCCTGGTACCAGTTGACCGGGTTGCGGTTCAGTTCGAACTGGCCGACCTCGATCAGCGGGTAGTCGCTCTTCGGCCACACCTTGGTCAGGTCGAACGGGTGCACGCGGTAGGTTTCCGCATCCAGTTCCGGCATGACCTGGATGAACAGCTTCCACTTCGGGAAGTCGCCCTTGTCGATGGCGGCGAACAGGTCGCGGCCGTGGCTTTCGCGGTCATGGCCGACCAGGATCTGCGCCTGTGCGTCGGTCAGCGATTCGATGCCCTGCTGGCTGACGAAGTGGAACTTCACCCAGAAGCGCTCGCTGTCGGCGTTGGTGAAGCTGTAGGTGTGCGAGCCGAAGCCGTGCATGTGGCGGAAGCTGCGCGGGATGCCGCGGTCGCTCATCACCACGGTCACCTGCAGCAGGGCTTCGGGCAGCAGCGTCCAGAAATCCCAGTTGTTGCGCGCGCTGCGCAGGTTGGTGTGCGGGTCGCGCTTGACCGCCTTGTTGAGGTCGGCGAACTTGCGCGGGTCGCGCAGGAAGAACACTGGCGTGTTGTTGCCGACCAGGTCCCAGTTGCCTTCTTCGGTGTAGAACTTCAGCGCGAAGCCGCGGATGTCGCGCTCGGCGTCGGCGGCGCCACGCTCGCCGGCCACCGTGGTGAAGCGGGCGAACATTTCGGTCTGCTTGCCGACCTTCTCGAACAGCTTGGCGCGGGTGTACTTGCTGATGTCGTGGGTGACGGTGAAGGTGCCGAACGCGCCCGAGCCCTTGGCGTGCATGCGGCGCTCGGGAATGATCTCGCGGTTGAGATTGGCCAGCTTCTCCAGCAGCCACACATCTTCCATCAGCAGCGGGCCGCGCGGGCCGGCGGTCTTGCTGTTCTGGTTGTCCACCACCGGCGCGCCGAAGGCCGTGGTCATCGGCGTGACCGGGTCGTCACCGTGCTTCTGCTTCGGCGTGGTGCTCAGCTCGCGCTGCTGCTGGGCGCCTTCCTCAGGCGTCGGGGCGCTGTGGTAAGGGCACTTGGCGTTGTTGTTGTCGGACTGGCTCATCGGCTGGCTCCTGGTGGCGGTGAAGACGTGGGAAACATCTTCACTCGACTGTAGCTAGGGCCAGATGAAATGAATAATCGAATGATTCGTTCAGGTTGATAGATTCTGTCAATTGAAAAACAGAATCGGATTTGTGGAATCTTTCAATTGGCCCCCCGCGGCCAGGCGGGAGGCCATGGACGTGCGCTGCGGTTACAGCAGCGCCTTCAGCCGGTACAGCGCTTCCAGCGCCTGCTTCGGGGTCAGCTCGTCCGGGTCGATCGCCGCCAGCGCTTCCTGCGCCTTGCTGGCCGGCGCGGCGAACAGGCCGAACTGCTGCGGTGCATCCAGCGCCTGCGGCGCCAGTTCGGCGGCATGGCTTTCTCCGCCGCGCTGCTCCAGCTCCGCCAGACGGCGACGGGCCTGCGCCACGGTGGCGCGGGGCAGGCCGGCCAGTGCCGCCACCTGCAGGCCGAAGCTGCGGTTGGCCGGGCCGTCCTTCACCGCATGCATGAACACCAGCGCTTCGCCATGCTCGACCGCATCCAGGTGCACGTTGGCGATGCCGCTGCGGCCACCTTCGTGCTGCTCGTCGGCCAGCGCGGTCAGCTCGAAGTAGTGGGTGGCGAACAGCGTGTAGCAGCGGTTCTGGTAGGCCAGGTGGCGGGCCACCGCGTCGGCCAGGGCCAGGCCGTCATAGGTGGAGGTGCCACGGCCGATCTCGTCCATCAGCACCAGCGAGTGCGCGGTGGCGTGATGCAGGATGTAGCTGGTCTCGGCCATTTCGACCATGAAGGTCGACTGCCCGCGGGCCAGGTCGTCGCCGGCGCCGATGCGGGTCAGGATGCGGTCGATCGGGCCGATCAGCGCACGGCTGGCCGGCACGAAGCTGCCGATGTGGGCCAGCAGCACGATCAGCGCGTTCTGCCGCATGTAGGTCGATTTACCGCCCATGTTCGGGCCGGTGATCACCAGCATGCGGCGGTCCGGATGCAGGTCCAGGTCATTCGGTTCGAACGGCTGTTCGCGCACCGCTTCGACCACCGGGTGGCGGCCGCGCTCGATCTTCAGGCAGGGCTCGGCCTGCAGTTCCGGGCGTGCCCAGTCCAGCGCCTGCGCGCGTTCGGCGAAGCCGGCCAGCACGTCGAGCTCGCTCAGCGCTGCCGCGCATTGCTTCAGCGGTTCCAGCTGCCCGCCGAGGGTGTCCAGCAGCTGCTCGTACAGGTACTTCTCGCGCGACAGCGAACGGTCGCGCGCGGACAGCACCTTGTCCTCGAAGGCCTTCAGTTCCTCGGTGATGTAGCGCTCAGCGTTGGTCAGTGTCTGCCGACGGGTGTAGTGCACCGGTGCGCGGTCGGACTGGCCCTTGCTGATCTCGATGTAATAGCCGTGCACCCGGTTGTAGCCCACCTTCAAGGTGGCGATGCCACTGCTCTCGCGCTCGCGCTGCTCCAGGTCGACCAGGAACTGGTCGGCATGGGTCGACAGGCGGCGCAGCTCGTCCAGCTCCTCGTCGAAGCCGTCGGCCAGCACGCCGCCATCGCTCAGCTTCAGCGGCGGCATCTCGGCGATGGCGCTGGCCAGCAGCTGCGCGCATTCGTCATGTTCGCCCAGCGCGGCGTGCAGCGCCTGCAGGCGTGGAGAATCCAGCGGCGCCAGCACCTCGCGCACTGCCGGCAGCAGGCCCAGGCCGTCACGCAGGGTGGAGAAATCGCGCGGGCGCGCCGAGCGCAGTGCGACGCGGGTGAGGATGCGTTCGAGGTCGCCCAGGCGGCGGAACTGCTCGCGGATGTCGGCATCACTGCCGCGGTCGATCAGCGTTTCCACCGCATGGTGGCGCTGCACCAGCACCTCGCGCAGGCGCAGCGGGCGGTGCAGCCAGCGCCGCAGCAGGCGCCCGCCCATGGGCGTCACGGTGCTGTCCAGCACGCCCAGCAGGGTGTTGCGGGTGTCGCCATCGACGCGCGTATCCAGTTCCAGATGGCGGCGGGTTGCGGCATTCATCGCAATCGCCTCGCCGGCGGTTTCCATCGCGATCGAGGTCAGGTGCGGCAGGCGCTGCTTCTGGGTTTCTTCGACATAGCCGAGCAGGGCGCTGGCCGCAGCCGTGGCGCGCGGCTTGTCATCGATGCCGAAACCGCTCAGGTCATGCAGCTTGAAGAACGCCAGCAGCTGGCGGCGGCCACTGTCGGCGTCGAACAGCCACGGCGCGCGGCGGCGCACGCCGGTACGCTGGCGCAGGAATTCCGGCCAGTTCTCTTCGTCGGGCACCAGCAGTTCGGCCGGCTCCAGCCGCGCCAGTTCGGCTTCCAGCGCGTCGTCGGTTTCCACCTCGTTGACCAGGAAGCGGCCACCGGCCAGGTCGGCCCAGGCCAGCCCGTAGCCCTGCTTGGTACGCGACAGCGCCATCAGCAGGGTGTCGCGGCGTTCGTCCAGCAATGCCTCGTCGGTCACCGTGCCGGGGGTGACGATGCGCACCACCTTGCGCTCGACCAGGCCCTTGGCCAGCGCCGGATCGCCGATCTGCTCGCAGATCGCCACCGACTCACCCAGCGCCACCAGCCGTGCCAGATAACCCTCGTAGGCATGCACCGGCACGCCGGCCATCGGGATCGGCGCGCCGCCGGAGCTGCCGCGCTGGGTCAGGGTGATGTCCAGCAGCCGCGCCGCCTTGCGGGCGTCGTCGTAGAACAGCTCGTAGAAATCGCCCATGCGGAAGAACAGCAGCAGGTCCGGATGGTCGGACTTGGCCGCGAAGAACTGCTTCATGAGGGGCGTGTGCTCTGCGCTTGCCTTCGATGCAGACGGTTTCGCTTTTGAATCAGTGGTTTGCAAGAGAACTTCCTACGGGTTGTAGCGATCAATCCAGGGCACTTGCGGCAAGTAACGGGGTTATTCGTTGCGCCTCAGTTGCGCTAGTCACTCAAAGAGGATCAAATCGATGTTGCGACGGACAGACGGCGGATCGACCATGGATACGGTTGTTGCGGCGCAGGCAGAGACCCCGCGCCGCCGAGGCACCAAGTTTAAGCTGACCTACCGGCAAATCTGCGAACTGAGCGTGGCCAAAGGCCCGGTCGAAGGCAAGCATGGAAGGGTGGTCATCGCGCCTCGACTCCCCGAAGATGCCGGGAAGCCTTACCGCGTCCTGGACGGCAATCAGGGGGCGCCGACGGGCTTTGGCTTCTACGTGGGCACCACCCGCACCACCTATGAAGTCGTGGTCCGTGGCCCAGCCGGGGTTCGTCGCTTCTCCCTGGGCAGCGTCACCGACATCGGCCCGGAGCAAGCCTACGAGCTGGCGCGGCGGAAGTTGGCCGTGGTTCGAGAAACGGGCGAGCATCCTTCGAAGGAAGAGGCCCGAGCCGAGCAGCTGGTGGAGCTGAAGGGGCTCACGCTGGCGGATTGCTTTGCGGCCTACGTTGAGGACCTGCAGAAGCGCGTCCGCAACAAGAAAGCCAAGCCCGCCAGCATCCGGGCGATCCAGGACAGCTTGGCGCGGTTCGCTCGGCCGGAAGTCGGGCTGGCGGACAAACCGATCCTTCAGCTGTTGGACAAGGACATCCACCGTGCGTTCGACAGCTTGCGGCGATCGTCCATGGTGCGCTCCAACCGAATCCCCACCCCGATGCGCCAAGCGCTGGCTGATCAACCGGATTGGGCCGAGCTCTCCACGCAACAGCTCGAAGCGTTGGGCGTGACCGGGAAGTACATCCAGCGAGTCAAAGCGGCCGGTTTGGCGTCGACCGAGCACGCGTTCACAGACGCGAAGAGGGCGGTCGACCTGGTGCTGAAGCGGGAACGCAAAGCGGCGGCTCAGCAGCAGCGGGAACCGGTGCTGCGCTACAACCCGTTCCAGGTCATCCACGACGACGACATGCTGCGGGACTCGCAAGCGCTGCGCCGGCACTACGAGCGCGCGGAAGTGCGCAATCCGTTGGGGGACGAGACGCTTCCCACGGTCCTTAAGGTGATCTTGGCGCGACGGGACGAGCAGGGCGGCTTGAACGCCACCGGCGCAGACTACTTGCTGCTGACCTTGCTCTGGGGCACCCGCCGCGGCGAGGCCGCTCCCCTGCGCTGGTTTGACCGGTGCTCCCCCGGCGAGCTGCGCCAGTCGGAGGTATCCTGGGTCTGGTTGGCCGGGCCGGATGAGGTCAACCCTTACACGAGGCGAGCGGGCTCTCAGGTTTACTTGTTTGATACCAAGAATGGCGAGGAGCGCTACCTGCCGGTGGCCTACTTTGGTGAAAAAATTTTGCAGCGGCGTTACGACGAGCGCGCGGACGAAACCAAGCTCAAGCAAGACCTAGCGGACGCGGAAGAAGTGTTGGGCGCCGCTCGAGCCAGGCGTGCACGCCGGGATCTTCTGGACCGGCTGGAGAAGGAAGCAGAGAAGGCACGCCGCGCGCTGGCCAAAACGATGTTTGTCTTTCCCGCCCGATCAGATCGCAGCACGACGGGGCACTACTCGGACAGCAAGAGCATCGTGGCAAACGTGCGCCGGGACGCGGGGTTGCTCGATCTGCGGGCAGAGGTGGACATTGGTCTGACCCTCCACGACCTGCGCCGGACGCTCGGCCGTTACGCCGCCCTCCTGTTCGGCGAAAGTCGAATCGTGTCCCAATTGCTCCACCACAGAACGTTGGGACGAGGCGAGGATCGCATGGCCGCTGTCTCGGAGCGCTACACCGAGCAGGAGTGGTCCAAGCTCCGCGAGGCCATGGGACGGGTGGAAGAGCACATGGTGGCCACGAGTCCCCGTGTTTGGAATCGCTTGAAGGGGACGGACAAGCCCCGGCTGGACGAGTCCGGCGATGCCCCAGTCTCGATTTTCTCAGCAAGAAACCGGCGCGACGCCCAGTAAGGAGCGACCCAATGGAATGCCAGCGCAAGGAAGAGGACTACCTGGAGCAGCGCTCTGCGGCACTGGATGCTGAGCTGAACAAAGCTGCCGCAGGCTTGCCGCCTCCTACGATCAGCACCAAGGCAGCGGCGCGCTACCTCGGGGTCCACTTCGACACGCTTGGGGAGTGGCGCCGTCGAACGCCCCCCGCAGGGCCGCCCTTCGTGAAAGGGGCCGGCCGCGCTGTTGGAGGGGCCAACGAGCACGTCCGTTACCCTTACACCGAACTCGTTGCTTGGCAGGCCTCACGCGTGGGCCGCAGCGTCAAAGAGCGTCGCTTGATCGACGAACTGGACGCAGCCCAGCAACGGGTCCGTGAGCTGGAAATCGAATTGGCCTTGCGGCAGGCGCGCGACGACGCAAGCCGGCTTCAGAAGAAGTTGGGGCGCATTGCCACGCTGGCCACGCTCGATGACATTGCCGTGGTTCCCCATGAGTGGGCGTTGGTGGATGGCCGGGTGGCCGGCCACGTCTTGGTGGTGAGCGACGACGTGCTTAGCAGTGCGCTTGAACGGGGTGACGTTTGGGATGCCACAGTCGAGCTGGCCTTGCAGGCGCCTTGGGTCGACTGGGAGACGCGTGAGCCCTACCACGCCGCCTACGTAAAGGTGTTGCAGGCGGCGATGCAGGAACTCTGCCAAGCCCAAGCCGCCCAGCGAGCCACTGATCTGGAGGCGCGTTGGGCACCAAGGGATGCGATGGTTGTGCCAGTGCGGCCATTTGCCCGAGACAACGAAGTGTCGTGACGCGGCAGACGAGCCCGGGGGAGGCGACTACGGGGATGTTTAGAGACAGCGCGCACTTGGCCTAAGCCGATGTCGGAGCGCGTAGCACCCACTTGGATAGGTGATGGTCCTTCAACCTCAGAGAGGAAAAGATATGAACGCACGCATCGCAGCCGCCATGGGCTTCGACGACCTCTACGGGGGCAGTGAGGCTTTCCGCGAACGCTTCGATGAGATGCTGGACGCAGTGAAGGCGCTGCCAGAAGGCCTTCACGAGCGTGGGCGGTCACTGATGTATCCCCAGCTGCACAACGCTTGCGTGATGGGGGATGTGGAGCTTGTGAGGGCGCTTTTGGCTACCGGGCTGGGCCCGGACGCGTATACCTACACAGACGACGAAGAGGATCAGCCTCCCTTGGTCTGGCTGGCCCGTGACGTGGAGCTCGATTTCGAGGTTAAGTGTCAGGTCGCCGAGGCACTGATTGCTGCGGGGGCTAGCGTGGAAGAGGGGGAGCCGAAGGAAGAGGCCAAAGAAATGGGGGACGATGCGTTTGTCGACTTCCTTAATTCCAAGGGGCAGTCTGACACGGTGTACTGATACATGATCACCCCTCGTTTCCGCCTATGTTCGGTTATCGCGGTCTTTGAATCGAAATGGAGCGAAGATGGCGGATCCGCCCGTGTCTGAGCCCATGATCATCCCGAGGAGCGCAACCCAAAGGGGTGTCCTGTTTGTGTCTAGGCACCGTAGCGGTTAGGCCTCCTTCGTAGCTAGCCTGCCGTGCGTTGCCGGCACGGATAGCGCTCGCACACGTGAAAATTGTGAGGCTTCAGGATTGACAATGCGCCCATGTTTGCTAGATCAGCTCTTTAGCCGAGAGACCAAACATGAAAATTGAGGATTTTTGGAATGCCGCTTTCCTTGCCGCGCTACATCGACTGCCCGTCGCGCAGGCAAAAAAAGAGGCGGACCTAGCGACCGACGTTTGCATTGATCATTGGCATGCAAACTGGGAGAACCGTTCAGTTGCTAACGCGCCGAAGGTTCAAGACATCGACATTGGCAGCGTCTACAAGCCTGTGGACGGCTTGGGTAACGCGATCCGAGATCTCCCACGGCTCTGGTCTGCCGATGAAAAACAGGGGGTTTAGCCCTCCCGATACCCGCGTTCTTCTAGCCAAAGGATCGCTTGTTCTTCCGAATCGTAATTGCCTATGTGCCCTCCGCCTGGGATTTCATAGGCCGCCCACTTCGAAGCAAGCTGCAGGCTGACATGCTCTGGCGGACAAGTCGTCCCTTTCGGAGGGACCAAGTAGTATTTTCTTACGGGCCTCTCGCCGCTTGCACGCTGGGGACTTGTGATTGTGCTGGGCTTGTCGACATCACCAGAACTTGCCAGTTGCACATCGCCGGCCACTAGCCCCTCTTCGGAGAGAGCGGGAATTGGTTCTGGAAGTTGATTCTTCGCCGGAATTGGCTCGCCTTTGTCGCCTACTTCAGGGGCGGGACTGTTGGGTTTTTTTCCATACGAATTCGACTTGATACTCATAACCCTTCCTAACTGTTGGATGGCGGCCTATGCGATTAAAACAGCTTTAAGGAATGAGGGTGCTCTATCCCTGTTGAAGTGGCGCGATAACCAGTCCCCACAGCAGCTCTGCTGCCCCCTCCTGGCTCATCTTCCGATCATGCTCGCGCCCGAACGATGACATGCCCATGCTGGTCAGGAAGAGCATTTGGTCGTCAGCGTCAACCGAAAGGGACTCGTTGGACGAGTTGCTGCTGTCGGATTCGCCGTGAAGGTAGTTGATCCCGCCCAGCATGCCACCCATATATACGGTCGCTCGGGCAACGTCCTTACCATCCTTGTAGATCGTGGCAAAAAAACGGTTAGCATCCACGCGCCGGAACACGCCTTCGAATCCCGGGTTCCTTGCCTGCAGTTCAGCAAGAGAGTTCTCGAAGTAGCGGGCGATGTATTCGAACGTCTCGGTCTTGAAATGGTCCTTGTCCCGTTGGGTGAAGGTCTTGGATAACCGCAAGTTGCTCGAGCGTGGGCTGGTTATTGATGGGCTGGCATCACTTTGTCTGACGGTTGCCTTCGACGGGGGATTTTTCACGGTAGCCGGGGCTTGGCTCCCTGAAATGCGTCCGGCGGCGTCCCGAACCGCTCTGGCCACCTGGAGAAAAGCTTCATCCCGGTCCGGCCATTGAGTGACAGGCTTTCCGTCCTTGGGCATGCCGAGCAGCTTTCCGAAGGGCGCATGGTGCCAGTCGCAAGCACGCAAAATGACGGGGATGACGATGGCTTCGCCTGCTTCGTGGCGTTCCATGGCCCGCTTCATCTCGATGTCGTAGCAGTAATCGGAGGCGATGAAGTCCGGACTGACCAATAGCAAAATGATGTCATCGCTGTTGATGTGGTCATCGATGACCTGGCCAACCTCTTGCCCCGCGCCAATGCGGCGATCATGCCAAGTCTCAATCACACCTTGCCGCTTGAGCATGGCCAACTGCTTCTCAAGCTGGTCCCGAAGGTCCTCGTCGGCGTGGGAGTAGGAAAAGAACACAGTGGGCACAACGTTCTCCTGAACAGGTGGAGTTATTGCGATTGCATGGGCGGGCTAGCCTGATCAGACGCCTTTGCAGTCGATAGGTGAGTTCTTATTTCAATGCCATCGTTTTTGAGAATTCGCACCGTCTTTAGCTCGCTGTCGTAGATTGCGATCCAGCTGTCGCTCGCCTCAACAACGCGGCCTTCGGCGAGGCGCTCTGAACCCTGCCAGAGTTCTGAGCCCTTTGCCGAGGCTTCCGCAAGAAGCAGCTTCTTTGTCTCGTCGGCTTTGCTTTTGCCAAACTTCTCCCCTACAAGGCCCGGCACGATGGCCAGTAGTAGGACAAAGCAACCGACGCTCGCTACGGCAGAGAGGAACACCGCTGATCCCAGAAGCGCAACGATAGGTTGTCTGATCCAATAGGATCGCCGCTCAAGCCACCCTCGCATCGCTGTGTTTTCCTTGACGGGCGCACGGGCGATGACAATGGACAGCGTGGACATTCCAATCATCGTGAACACGATGCCCCAAGGAATGTCGCTGATCAGGCGAATGCCTTGGATGATGACCACGTAGTAGCCATGGATGATTTTTGCATCGGTGGCTTGGGGGAAGAGGGCCGCAGGAACCCCCATCTCTGTCAAGTAGGTCGAATGCGCGACATCACCGGACAAATGGAGGAAGAACCCGATCAGGGTAGCCACGGCCAAGATGCCGCCCGCCATCGTTGTTAGCGCAGAAGCGATGTGCGAGGGCGATTTGGCGCCGGCGTTGTCGGCTTCCTTCTTCGTCTGCTCCCCGTCCGCTCCATTGTCCGCCATTCCCTTGCCTCGCTGATATACGTCCTAGAATCCTTGTGCCAGATTTAATGGGCGGACGCAACGCAAAGGCCCCGCCGAAGCGGGGCCTTTTTAGGGGGGGCATCAGCAAGCACCTACCTGCGTGAGGTCTGGCGCGTCATGCTATTGAGAATCGCCACCAGGCCGGGCGTCGCGACATTCGGCGGCACAAGCGCCAAGACGAGGAGGCTGAAGATCGCTTGGCTTTGCTCAGGACGGGGCAGTAGGTCGGCAAGGACCACCCCGAGGAAAGCGGTCAAGTGGGCAGTCAACATTATCCCCCACGTCACCAATCCGCCTGCTCTCGGTAAAACTACTGCGATCGCCTATTCGGGATGCGCCAACAGGCGCTCAATGGCTTGCTTTCGCTTGCCCGGCGGAAGCGCGGTCAGTTCTTCGAGAGCTTGAGACAGCTTGGCCTGCTGGGCCTCGCTTTGAATGCCCAGTGCCAAAATCGCGTCGGCCATCGCCGGCGTCGTCGCCAGCAGGTAGGCCGGCGGCACGTCCAGTGCCTGCGCCAGCTCGAACAGTGCTTCCAGGCTCACCGTCATCGATTCGCTCTCGTAGCGACTGATGCGAGCCGATGCGGTGTCTTTGTCCAGGCCCATCCTGACCCCCACTTCGCGCTGGCTAAAGCCTCGAAGGATCCTGGCTTGGCGCAAGCGCGCGGCCACGATCGCTCGCGGAGTTGTCGGCGTAGTCACAGGCTGAACGGATGCAGTGCAGGCATGCACCGATGATGACCCAAGCCCTACGTCACGGGTAGACTCTACGTGCCACGTAAGTCCGTGGCAAGTCCATCCAAAGGAACGAGGGGCTGTATGAAGAACGGGGCAGTTCTGGCTGGCGCGCTCGCGCTGGCCGTATCGACGGGCGCCAGCGCCCAATCCACGACCGCATCGGGCCTGCTTCGGCAGATCGGTGGGGCCCTTTCAGGAAAGTCCGGCTCGCAGGCCAAGGTGTCCCACCCCCTGTACGCCGAACCTGCCGGGATGTACTGGGACCTGGACGGGGACACCCTTGATGGTGCTCAGCACCTTCGCGAAGGGCTCTCCTCCACCGGCGCGCAAGGGATCGACATGTGCGACATGGGCCTGCTGGCGATGGCCCATTCCGCCTACCAGTTGAGGCCTGACAAACGGCAGTGGTGCTTGCGGCAGGCGTGGGTGGCCGCAAAGAGGACGACGGGCAGTAAAGAGGCGGAGCCGCCTGCGGCGGTGATCGAGCAGCGCTTCGGGCCTGCTTTCGACGCACGGCTGGAGCGGTTCAAAGGAATTCGGCGGTATGCCGTTCGCCCGAACTTCAAAGCGCTCGGTGGGGTCAGCTACAACGCGGATCGGGGCGTCATGGAAGTGTTCGTGCCGATGCCGCAGATCTCGCTTGCTGGCTTGAGTGTCACGGGGAAGAACTTCGTCCCTTGGACCCGCAAGACCCCCACCGGCGTGTCCAGCCCTCCGAACGCGGGGCGCTACCGGTTGCTGATCCGGATGGACCTCGCTGAAGCGGCCAACCTCGCGCGGCAGGGCCGGTCGTTCCAGGACGACCGTGTGGTCTTCTCGGTCAATCGGGTTTGGATCGACGGCACGGAACCCAAGATGGACGTGACCGTCGAGAAAGTGAGCTTGGGCTACCGGAACGAAACGATCGAAGTGGACGTCACCAAGAACCAAGGAGAAGGTGCATGAAGCGTGGAATGGTGGTCGCCGCGGTAGCAGCTGTTGCCATGATCGCCTGCGGTAAGGCAGAACAGGGACCGTCGGTAGAGCAGGTTGCAAAGGGGTACGAGCAGTATTTGAACGCGAACCTGGTGGCCGAGCTGGGGCAGCGCGTGGAAGTGCGAGGCTGGGACAACTTGAGCGCCGACTGTAGTCAGACCGGGCCCGAGCGAACGACGTGCGTCACGGGCGGCACCCTCGATGTGATTGGTTTCCAGGGTGGGCGCCAGCTGAAGGAAGAGCCTGCGCCTGTGCCTGCCCGGGCAGACCTGGTGTTTGAAAAGCGGGCAGGGCAGTGGGTGCTCATCGACGCACAGAAGAAGCCCTGATCCGCCTCTGTAACCCGCCCTCGATTTCGCTCATTTGGAGGTTCCATGAATGCCCATGTCGGCTCTCACTCAACCGCGTCCCATATGCAGTGGGGCCTGCTTGCACCCGCAACGGTCCTCCTGGGCGGTGCTGGCCTGCTCGCCTTCGCAGGCGGTGCAGAAATTTCTGGAGAGCTGGGGCTTGCCTGGCAGGCTGTGGCGGCGTTCTCGGCTGGCGTTGGCGTGCTGGCGCTCCTCCTGCTGCTTTGCGTGCTGAACTGGCGGGCGGCGCGCGTTCGGGCAGCCAGGGCGGTCAATCCCTTCTTGGAACCGAGGCGCGGGGGCTTTTGGAAGGGGGCACTGATGGGGACGCTGGTCGTGGTCGCGATCCAGCTGGCGAGCATCGGTGTGGGAATCTTCTACCCCGGTCTGATTGAATCGGAACGCAATTTCTTTGTTTCCGTCCCGCCGCTGGCGCTGGCCGCCCTCTACACCGTCTTCCCGATTGCGCCACTGGTGGGCGGGTTGATCGGGCGCGCGTGGCGCGCCACCAGTCTGTAGGGCGGGCCACGAACTTCTAAAAACCGTCAAAGGGAGGGGAAATGTCGCCTTTGGGCGGTCCGCAAAAGACGCCGCGACGATGGCCGCCTACGTCCCTCGATGCTCGATCAGCGCCGTCCGGTAGTTCTCGCAGGCGTCCCTGAGGCCCGTTTTGGCCGCAGCGATCAACGCGTCGGTGCCCATGCGGGCGGTGTTCCGACACGGCTGCAGCCGCTGGAAGGTGGCCTGGCGTTACCCGGGGAACCATTGCGCGGGCGTCCGGGCAGCTTCGAACTTGACGCCGTATTGGAGGCCGGCCGGCTGCAGGCGGCCTACCTCAACAAAAGCGTGGGGCGGACCGTTGCCGGGGGACGGATGCTGGTCGCTGTCCTTGTAGAAGCACAGGTAACCATTTCCGAGATCGGGACTCTCTGACGTCCTTTTGCGGCGCTCCACTATTTATCGACCTGCTATGGCTGACCAAGGTCAGCCCAGGGCTCCCTAGGTGGTTCAGGGCTAGACCTGAACAAGCTGAATGAAAAGGCCGCGAGTCTTTCTTGACACCCATCGATCATCGGCATAGCCTACCAACCACTAGGTAGGCATAAGGGCCAATCAGATGGACATCAAACAGTTCGACGGTCGCAAGTTGTTGGTCGTGGGTGGCACCAGTGGGATCGGCCTGGAGGTCGCCCAAATGGTGGCCGAGCAGGGCGGCGCGGTCGTTGTGGTCGGCAATCGCCCGGAAAAGGCAGAGGTTGCGCGCCAGCAGTTGGCGGCCGTAGCGGGGGAGGGCAAGGCAGCTGCTTTCGCCGCAGATCTCTCGAACCCGGAAAGCGTGCAGACGTTGCTTGCAAAGCTGGCGGCGGAACACAGCGACATTGACCTCCTCGTCAACACGGCAGGCATCTTCTATCCGAAGGCATTCTTGGAGCACTCGATTGAGGACTACAACAACTTCCTCGACCTGAATCGCTCGCTGTTCTTCATCACCCAGCAGGTGGCCGCTTCGCTGGTCGCGCAGAAGAAGCCGGGTTCGATCGTCAACGTCACCGCTGTTGCGGCCCGCCAGGCCATCGAAACGGTTACAGCCCCGGCTTACTCGATGGCCAAGATGGGGTTGGATGCAATGACCAGGCACGTTGCTGCAGAGCTGGCGGAGCACGGCATCCGCGTGAACGCAGTCAGCCCCGGCATGGTGGAGACGAGGATTTTTGAGCGGTTTATTCCTGGCGAGCAGCTTGCGGGCGCGTTGGATGGCTTCAAGAACTTCCATCCGCTCGGCCGCAATGGCACACCGCGCGATGTTGCAGAGACCGTCATCTTCCTGCTGTCGGACAAGGCCTCCTGGGTTACCGGCGCGGTGTGGGACGTGGACGGTGGCGTCATGGCTGCTCGCAAGCTCGGCAATTAAACCAACATACAAAGGTGATCGAAATGGAAAAGAAGTGGACCGAAGAGCTGAAGTCGCTCATCAAGCGTGTCAGTGGCTTCAACAAGGCCAATGCCCCTGTGGCCAGCGCCTTCCATAAGCTGGAGCTCGCTACCCGTGAGGGCAACGTGCTGGACGCCAAGACGCATGAGCTGATCTCGCTCGCGGTGGCTGTGACCACCCGTTGCGATGGGTGTATCGCTGCACATGCCGGCGCGGCCAAGAAGGCCGGGGCGACCAAGGAAGAAATCGCCGCTGCCCTGGGCACCGCCATCGCACTCAATGCCGGCGCCGCCTATGTCTACTCCTCGCGCGCTCTTGAGGCGTATGACGAGATTGGTGCGTAAACCGCAGCCCAACGACGGCAATGAGGTTGTCGTTGGGCATTGACTAACTACCATGTGGTAGGTAGAGTTGATCTCATCAAAGTGGAGGTATCGAGATGGCCGTTGGCACACGCGACGCCCTGGTTCACACCGCTGAAAACCTGATGCGAACCCGCGGCTACAGCGCCTTCAGTTACGCGGACCTCGCTGAGGTTGTCGGCATTCGCAAGGCAAGCATCCATCACCATTTCCCGACCAAGGAAGACTTGGGCGGGGCAATCGTGGAGGACTACATTGAACGTGTCCGCACCGAGTTCGATCGTGTTGAGGTTCAGCACAGCGATGTGGTTGCCCGCCTTGAAGCCTTTTTCCAGATCTTTAAATCTGGTGACGACGGCAAGTTGCTCCCTCTATGCGGGGCGCTGGCTGCAGAGATGTCCGCGTTGCCACCGAGCATGCAGCAATTGACTCAGCGGTTCTTTGAGATGCAGCTGACCTGGCTCACCCGAATGCTGGAGCAAGGCATCAAGCTCAAGCAAATCCCCAAAGGCAGTGGCGCCAGGCAGAAAGCATTCCTGCTTCTCAGTGTTCTGGAGGGCTCCAGCTTCATCAACTGGGCCACCAAAGACGCCGACTCGTTGCAGCCAAGTGTCATCAGGCTGATCGTCGAAAACGCCTGACCTTATCGCGGTGCTGCCATCAAGCACTGAGGGCTCGCACGGCATTTTTTTACAGATTCTTAGCCTACCGACTGAATGGTAGTTCGCATCTGCTCGGATTAATGGAGAGCGTCATGAAAACGGTCAAGGTGGACATCTGGTCGGACTACGTCTGCCCGTGGTGTTGGATTGCAAAAAAGCGCTTTGAAAAGGCGGTGGATGCGCTGGCAGGACAGGTCCAGGTTGAGGTGACTCACAAGGCCTATCGCCTTGCGCGAGGTGTCAAGCCGATGGACTACAAGACCGCGTTGTATCAGAAGCTGGGCGGGCCGGCGGGCGCAGATCGGATGATGGCGGCCGTCAGCACGAATGGCATCCTGGAAGGCTTGGTCTACAACTTCGACACCATGCGTTTCGGTGATACGACGGTTGCGCATGCGCTGGTCAAGAGTATCCGCTCCCCGGTCGTGGCCCAGCTGCTGAGCGAGCGCATCTACAAAGCAGCGACCACCGATGGCATCGACATCTTTGACCAGGACGTCCTGGCGTCGCTTGCCAAAGAGGTCGGCGTGACGGACACCTTGTTCGAGTTCGACTCTGAGCGCATCGCCGCTGAGATCGGACGCGATGAAATGGATGCAAACCAGATCGCCAACGGCGTGCCGTTGTTCTTGTTCAACAACAAGGTGTTTGTCTCCGGCGCTCGAGAAGTGGACGTATTTGAGCGCGCCATCCTTGAAGCGGCCCGTGAGATGCCAGCTCCAATGATTGTCGCCGGCGAAGGCGAAAGCTGCGGCATCGATGGCTGCGCGCACTGATTTCTTGACCGTCTAAGCAACAGAACTGCTCAGCCAAATCCCAATTCGGTCATGCCCCGGCCTTTAGCGCCCGGATGACCCACCGCGCGTGAGCGCACTCAGAAAGGAACTACGAAAATGACCAACAAGCCCAATGGTATCGACGTCGCCGCTCTTCAGGAATTTGCCAAAGGCGTCGCTGAAGACGCATCCAAGCGTAACGCCCGCTTCAACGTAAAGACGAAGTGGGACGGCCAGACCCGTTCTGTCGCCACGGTCAACCATTACTCGATGGCCGGGGTGAAACACGAGCGCCACTTCGAGATTGCTGCCGATGAGCCGACCGAACTGCTCGGTCAGAACTCGGCTCCCAATCCGCAGGAGCTGCTGATGGCAGCACTCAATGCCTGCTTGACAGTGGGCTACGTGGTGAACGCAGCGGCCATGGGCATCACCGTCCACAGCCTGGAGATCGAGACGGACGGCGAACTGGACCTGCGTGGCTTCCTCGGTTTGGACGAAAGCGTCAACCCGGGCTACGACGAGGTCACCTACGTGGTGCGTCTGAACACGGACGCCTCGCGCGAGCGCCTGGAAGAACTGCACGCGGTGGTGACCAAGACCTCGGTGAACCTGGCCAACTTCTCCAAGGCGATCCGCATGGTCTCCAAACTGGAAGTCGTCGAAGGCTGAGCCTTCAACTGGTCGGACCCTGCCTAACAATCAGCAGCCCCAGCGTGGGGCTGCACACCCATTAGAGATGCCGCTATGAACAAGCTGTTTACCTCCTTCGATCTGTCCGGCCTTCCGCTGGCAAACCGCGTCGTCATGGCACCAATGACCCGCACGCGCACCCCGGAGAACATCCCCAGCGAGCTGACTGCGCTCTACTACGGTCAGCGCGCCTCGGCCGGCCTGATCATCACCGAGGGCCTTCCCGTCTCCGACGAGGGGCGTGGATACTTATACACGCCCGGCCTCTACACCGATGAGCAGACCGAAGGCTGGCGTAAAGTCACCGATGCGGTGCATGCCAATGGCGGCAAGATCTTTGCCCAGCTCTGGCACGTCGGTAGGCTGTCGCACGTCTCGCTGCAGCCGGGCAACGTCGCGCCGGTGTCGTCGGGCGACGTGCCGGCGACCACCACGATGGTCTATGCATGGGTCGAGCCTGGCAAGGAAGGGCCGGTGCTGCCGAGCAAGCCGCGCGCCCTGACCACCGATGAGGTCAAGCGTGTCATTCAGGACTTCGCCTCGTCTGCGCGTCGTGCGATGGATGCGGGCTTCGATGGCGTCGAACTGATGGCCGCCAACGCGTTCCTGTTCGACCAGTTCCTGAGCAGCAAGCTCAATACCCGCACCGACCAGTATGGTGGGTCGATCGAGAACCGTCAGCGTCTGCTGCTGGAAACCATCGACGCGGTCGCGGCTGAAATTGGCGGCGAGAAGGTGGGCGTTCGCGTGTCCCCGTTTGGTCGCATCTACGATATGGAGGCCTTCGAAGGCGAGGCTGAAGCGTGGGCAAGCATGGCCTCGGCTCTGAACGAGCGGACCCTGGCGTTCGTGCATCTGAACTACCAGACCACGATCTCGGCAGCGGGCACGCCGGCTGGCTTCGGCGCCGCGTTCCGAAAGGCATATCAGGGCACGCTGATCGGTGCAGGTGGGTTCACCCAGGAACTGGCCGAGGCGGAACTGGCCAAGGGCGAGCTCGACCTGATTGCGTTCGGCACCAACTTCATCTCCAACCCCGACCTGGTGGAGCGGATGAAGAACGGCTGGCCGCTGGCAAAGCCTGATCCGTCCACCTTCTACGGCGTGATCGGAGCCAAGGGTTACACGGACTATCCGACCTACGATGGCGCTAGCGCCGCCGCAGAAGTCGTCTGATCAACTACCCCGCTAATGCGGGCCACAGATGAGGTGTGACATGGCAACCCGTAGCACGACAACCTTCGACTTCGAGTCCGACGTCATTGAAAGCAAGACGCCGGTGCTGGTGGACTTCTGGGCCCCTTGGTGCCCGCCTTGCCGAGCCATCGCGCCTTCCTTGGAAGAGCTATCCGATGAGCTTGAAGGCAAGCTCCACGTGGTCAAGGTCGATATCGATCAGAACCCGGAGTTGGCTCAGCGATTTGGGGTGCGGTCCATCCCCACCTTGAAAGTGTTCGTGGATGGCAAGGTCGCCAAGGAGATCGTCGGCGCGATGCCTAAGCAGGCTTTGCACGAGCAGATCGCTCCGTTCGTAAAGGGCGAGTAAGCCACAACCAAGCGGGCGCCCTCTATGGGGCGCCCGCCTAGCAAAGAAGGTGAAGCGATGAACACGTCCGTGCCTTCATGGGTTGGGAAGGTGGAAGAAGTGAACGCCATGGGATTCAACCGCATTGCGCGCTCTACAGCCGATCCTCTTCTGCTCTACATAGGGGCACCATGGTGTCCTCCCTGCAAGACGATGGAGCCTGCTTTCGCTACCGCCGCCGAGGCAATGGGCACAAAGGCCCGATTCCTCAAGGTGAATGCAGCGACGGATCCGCAGCTGTTGGACTCGTTGAAGGTCGCTGCTGTGCCGATGCTCCTGATGTATGACGAGCAAGGTCAAGAAGTAGGCAGGCTCCTGGGCTCGTTGTCCGCACCGCGTATCGCGCAGTGGGCTCAGAAGCGACTCGATAGCGCACGCCAATAGTCGACAACCGAATACTCCGAAATGTTCGAATCGGCCGTCCACAAGTTGAGGTCGATTCATTCTCCGCTGATCGTGCTGCAGGCAACTGCAATGCGCTGGCGAAAAGAGGTCTCAGATGACTCGTATCAAGGTTGATGTCGCCATCATTGGCGCCGGCAGTGCCGGAATGACAGCCTACCGCGCGGCCAAAGCGCATACCGACAGCATCGTGGTGATTGAAGGTGGCGTCTACGGAACCACCTGTGCGAGGGTTGGCTGCATGCCGAGCAAGCTGCTCATCAGTGCCGCAGATGCTGCTCATATGCTGGCGTTGGCGCCGAGCTTTGGCGTCATGCCCGGAGCAATCAAGGTCGACGGACGGGAAGTAATGGCTCGGGTGCGCCGCGAGCGCGATCGCTTCGTCGGCTTCGTTGTGGAGTCGGTAGAAGCGTGGCCGGAGGAGCACCGCCTGCGCGGCAAGGCGACGTTCCTCTCCCCTCATGAGCTTTTAGTCGGGTCATCCACCATCGTCGAAGCTGATCGCATCGTTGTAGCGACAGGATCCAGCCCCTTCGTTCCGGAGGGATGGCGTGAGGCTTTGGGCGACCGGCTTCTTGTGAACGATGACGTTTTTGAGTGGACTGATCTGCCCAGCTCAGTGGCCGTTGTTGGCAGCGGGGTCATTGGCCTTGAGTTGGCACAGGCCCTGCACCGCCTTGGAGTGACGGTTCGCCTTTACGGTCGCAGCCGGCTCATCGGACCGCTGAGCGACCCAGTGGTTGCGGCGGAGGCCACACGCATCTTCTCTGAAGAAGTTCCTGTGAGCCTGGGCGCAAAGGTCAAACCCTCGCTCACCGAGGATGGTCGAGTATTGGTGGTCTCAGAAAGCGCTGACGGTGTTCGCAGTACCGAGACGTTTGACTACCTGATTGCGGCGACAGGTCGTAAGCCGAACATGCTCGGAATCGGCCTGGACAATGCCGATATCGGTTTGGACAGCTACGGGCTGCCCATCGTCGACCGGGCTACCGGTCAGAGCACCTGCCCGCACATCTTCGTTGCCGGGGATGCCAATGGGATGGCCGATATCCTTCATGAGGCCGCCGACGACGGCCGCATCGCAGGCGACAACGCGGGCCGCTATCCAAACGTGCGCCCACGGCCGCGCAGGGCACCACTGGGGATCGTGTTCTCCAACCCCCAGATCGCGATGGCGGGCGCCACCTTCCGGCAGTTGACCGAGAGTGGCGCGGCCTTTGAGGTTGGAGAGGCATCGTTTGCTGATCAGGGGCGCAGCCGGGTCATGCTGGAGAACCACGGGGTAATCCGTGTCTACGCCGACAGCGCCACAGGAACCTTCTTGGGTGCAGAGATGGTTGGCCCATCGGCCGAACACATTGGCCACCTGCTTTCGTGGAGCGTTCAGCGGCGAGATACCGTCCAGCAGATGATCGACAGTCCGTTCTATCACCCGGTTGTCGAGGAAGGTGTTCGGACGGCTTTGCGTCAAATACAGCGCAAGCTGGTCATCCCACCGCCACCGCCGGAAGCCTGTTTGGATTGCTTGCCAGGCTCTTGAGTAGAGAGGTGCGGTCGACCCGGGGGCCAGCAGAATCCTGATGGCTCTCTCCGGCATTGGGATCTGCTCCCCGGCTAGCTCAGGGCCAGCCGCTTCGGGGCAGGGCGCCGATATCCTCCTGTCCTCAAAACCGTAGGCGATGTTCACTATGCACTTGCCACGTTGTCCAGATCGGCTGCCGCCCCGCAGACTTCGTCGGGGCTAGCTGCATGGTTCAACCGCCTTGTCGCATCCAGGCGAACATGTGCGGCACGTAATCGGCTTTTCCCAGCGGCACACCGTTGTGGCGCAGGATGCTGTAAGCGGTGATCAGGTGAAAGTAGAACTGCGGCGTGGCCCAGTTTGCGGCGTATTCGCCTCCGTTCATGTCGAAGGCAAGGCCGTCAGCCAGCTCGATTGCCACTTCACGCGAGGCGCTGGCATCGATGACCGCTGCGTCGACTGCGGCCAAGTGGCCCAGTGTCTGATCGATCAGCGCACGCGCCTGATCCATGTCGTGGGGTGCATGAAGTGACGGCAACGGCTCTCCACTGAGTCGGCAGCCCGCTTCGCGTGCCTGGGTGCAGGCGAACTGTATCTGCTTGGACAGCGGGTGCATGTCCGGCGCCAAGCGCGCTGAGAGCAGGTTGCGCGGGTCATAGCCGATGGCCAGCGCATGTGCGTCGGCCTTGTCCAGCTGGCCTTTGAGCGCGCGAAGCATCTGCGCAAAACCGCAGATGGTCATTTGATGGATGGTCATGGTGCTTCCTAGTGCTTAAGACAGGGCTTTGTTGTGAATGGCGCGGGCGTTGGCCTGCTATCGACCATTATTCACTGGAAGCTGCCTACCGAGGGATCGCAGAGAACTGTCCATCGTGGAACAGAGACGAAACGCCTGCTTGAGTGGCCCATAGGTCTGGCACGGCAACGGAGCTCAACACCGTATGGAACCATACGCAGGTTCCGAGCCGCTCTGCATTGGCTGCAAGGCCTGCGCGCCACGCAAGGGGTAGACATGGTGATGACGTTTAGGACAACAAGCCGCGGATGTCAGGCTTGGGATTCAGAAAATTGCAAAGGACTGGGGTTAGAACTACTGTTCTCAAGCAGTCTCCGGAGACGTAGAGATGCCAGTCAGTGCGGTTGGCGCAAAGGCGCTCGAGTTGGCGCAACACGAGTGCTCAGCTATCGCTGCAGCGCTGCGCCCGGGCGCCGGCGTCCATGAATCCGTGCATGGCGCGCGCAAAGGCATCCGGCGGCTGCGGGCTTTGCTGCGGCTTTTCGATGCCTCCGATCTGGATCTGGCTACAGAGGACCAACGCCTCCGTAGGATTGGAAAGGGCCTCTCGGCCTTACGAGACAGCCATGTTGTGATCGAATCGGCGCGAGGGATGGAAAAAAAGTATCCAGACTTGCCATGGGGAACGATTCTGCGAAGGCTGGATGCCCGACGTGAGCACGTGCTGGCAGCGGAGCTCGACAAGGACCCAAGCTTTGCCCGCCGTCGGAAGGCAGTTCAGAAGGTGGCTGAGCTACTGAGCACGCAGCCTTGGCCCGAGGTGAAGAGCGATGCGATCTGGGCTGGCTATAAGCGCAGTGAGCGACGTGTGGTGAAGGTGCGAAAGAAAGCGGCTGGCTCGGACGACGTCGAAGTCCTCCACCGTTGGCGAAGGGCGGTGCGCAGGCTGCGTATGCAAATAGAAGCCATGCAGGCCCTCGGCGTGGATGTTTCATCTAAGAAGGCGGTTGGGAAGGCCAAAGTGCTTCACCAGCTCAGTGACCGCCTCGGGCGGCGCCAGGACCTGCGGATGCTTCGCAATTTGGTTAGGGTAATGACTGGCATCGAGCACCGAAAGCTGCTCATCGCGGCCATTGAGGAAGAGTTGGCCCGTGCGGTGCCTAACTGAGTTCGTGAACTCAACATCAGGCTCAAGAGTCAGTCCTTTGGCGTCTAGAGAGGGCCCTAAAGAACCGGAGCGCCCGGCCGATACCCGGTTTTGGAATGCACTAATTACTGCGGGAGCGGAGCGCTCACATCCGAGTCTGGAGATTCCAAGGACAGGATATGGCCGTTCTGCGGATCGCTGGCCGCCAAGAGGCAGCCGCCCAGGACGTGTTCGCTTTCCATGATTCCATATTGCCAGCCGAGTTCGGTGCTTAGGAAAAGGCAAAATAGGGGTTGGAGCTGCCCTTCCTCAAGGTTCTCTAGCCGGCTAGAGAGCCCTTCATGATTGAATATTTCTAGCCAATACACAAATAAACCGCCGCAGTTGAGGTTGTTCTTGATACGGCGAAAGGAAAGGAAGTCAAGTGGCTGACTACAGGAAAACTCTGACGTTTGAGGTCATCGGCGGCGAGCGGGGCATCTTCTTGCAATGCAATAAATCCGAGGCCGTATCCCAAGTGTTTCGTTTGCTTCCAAAAGGAGCAGCCCAGGCTGTCTTGGGTGAGGTGAAGGTGTGGCACCCTCGAAAAGGTGATGAGAAGGCCAAGCCCAAGAATATTCATTTCGTCATTAAGGACGAGGGTGTGTATGAGGTCACCAATCAGCCGAAGTTGGCAGGCTTCTACCTGTTTACAAAGGCATCGGGCGGTCGCATGACCTATCTGGCGATCAGCTCGGCGGAGAGGACTGCGCTCCTGGCAGCCCCGGCTGGAGCAAATCTGGAATCGATGCTCACTGCCTTGAGAAAACCGTAGCTTGCTTGGATATAGCGTTTCCGTAGCAGGAAGCCATCTGGGGTGGCGCCACGTCGAAGCTTCACGCGGAAGAACGGCTCAATGCCAGTGTGTTCCCAGCGGTAGCTGAGGGGGGGCCAACCTGGTTCGATTGAGCGATGGGGTCCGAGCTTTAGGCTGTCATTGATCCCAAGGCGCCTGCTGCCAGCGCCTTAGTAGGAAGTCGCTGAAGGCCGTCAGTCGGCGGGGCACAGGCTCTCGCCGCGCCCGCACGACGCTGATCTTCGAGGGGATGGCCTCCCAGTCCGGCAAAACGCGCACCAAGCGACCGTCGCGGAGTTCCTCGTGGATGTCCCAGGTTTCGCGTAGCGAGACGCCCAGTCCGGCAAGGCACCAAGCGTGTAGGACGTCGCCGCTGTCGCTACAGAGCGTGCCGCTGACCGTGACAGACTTCTCCCGCCGGCCCTTACGCAGCGGCCAGGTGTCTTGCAACAGCCCCGGATAGGCGAACACCAAGCAGTTGTGCCGCTCCAGATCTTCCGGCTGAGCGGGCTGTCCATTCACTTTTAGGTAGGTGGGAGACGCCGCAAGAATCCGCCGGTTGTCGGCCACGCGCCTCGCCACCAGGCGTGAGTCGGCCAGTTCGCCCATGCGGATCGCCAAGTCCAGATCGCCGCTATACAGGTCCTGCACCTGATCGGACAGGCGCAGGTCGAAGCCGACTCGGGGATGTAGACGACAAAAATCGTGGATCGCCGGGGCCACGAACTTGCGCCCGAACGGCATGGGGGCCGTCAGGCGGATGATGCCGCTTAGTTCTTGGTTGCCGCCGGTCGCCAGTTCCTGCACTTCCTCCAGCACCGCTAGGGCCACGCGGGCACGCTCAGCGATTGCCCGCCCTTCGTCGGTGATGCGCAAGTTGCGGGTGTTGCGCTCGAACAGCGTGGTGCCCAGCGCCTGTTCTAGCCGGGCGATCTGCTTGCTGACCGTCTTGGGCGCGAGGTGCAGGTCGCGTGCGGCGGCGGAAAAGCTGCGCCGGTCCACCACATGCACGAACACCGCCAGATCATCGAGATTGCGCAGAGCCATTTGGGCCATTTCGGGGAAAGTGTTTGTCTATTTTGGTCATTTTAAGGATATATCGGATTCCCCAGAATGAGTTCCTTACCTCGCATACCGCAACGCGCACGCTCCCCTTGGAGGTGCCCGGCGAGGTGCACCACCCGCACCCAGGAGCCTTTCGATGACCCAACGCATTCTCTTCGTCCTGAGCAGCCACGACCGCAAGGGGCCGACTGGCGCCGCCGACACGGCTCCTGGTGGTTTCCGTGTTTCCAAAGCCTCGCATCCGCATCGAGTGCTGGCTGACGCGCGCTATTACGACGGCCTGCCGTTCCCGCTTGCCGATGCCGTGCAGGAACGCGGTATCCGGCAATGCCCGAACCGAATCTTCAGCAGAAGGGGGTTAGCCAGCGAGAGGCTGGTGCTGGACCAGAACCCGGCTTCGGCCAAGGGTGTGGCCGAGGCGATGCTGCCACTGCTGGCAGCGGCATCCGTGGGTCGGATCTAAGCCATGAACGAGCGCATGCCTTTCGTCATCTACGTCTTCGCGCTTTGCGCGTTCGCACTGGGTTTCACCGAGTTCGTGACCATCGGGCTGGTCTCCACCATCTCCAGCCACCTGCATGTCAGCGTGGCCCAAGTCGGCACGGCGGTCACGGCCTACGCGCTGGGCGCGGTAATCGGCGCGCCGGGCCTGACCGCGCTGGCGAGCCGCTGGCCGCGCAGGCCGCTACTGCTGATGGCGATGGGGCTGTTCACGCTGGGCAACGCGGTGGTCAGCTTGTCGGATGCGCTGACGCCTTTGCTGATTGCTCGCTTCGCCTCGGGCCTGGGGCACGGCGTGTTCCTCGCCGTGGCCTCGAGCGTTGCCACGCAATTGGCGGGCCGGCATCGGGCCGGGGCGGCAGTGGCTGTAGTGTTCGGCGGCCTGACCTTGGCCCTGGCGTTGGGCGTTCCTCTTGGCACCTACCTGGGCGCCGTGCTGAGCTGGCAAGTCATCTTCATGGCGGTGGCCGCGAGCGGCGCGATTGGTTTCCTCGGCCTGTTTGCCCTGATGCCGACGGATCGGAACGACGGCTCGGCGCAGGCCAACGCGATGGATGGTCTCAAAGCCATATTCAATCCGCGTCTGCTGGCCGGAGCCGGCATCACTGTGTTGGCCTATGCCGGGTCGTTCGCGCTCTACACCTACATTTCCCCGATCCTGCTGCAGGTGACGAACGCCAGCGAGAGCACGGCCAGCCTGTTGATGCTGGGCTATGGCGTGATGGCTGCCATTGGCAACATCTGGGGCGGACGCCTGACCGACCGCAAGGGTGCGGACTTCGCCGTGATGACCGTACTGGTCGGCTTGGCCGTAGCGCTGCTAGCGATTTGGGCATCGGCACCGTCGTTGCCGTTGATGGTGTTGCTGACGGGCCTCCTGGGTGCGCTGACCTATGCGGCGGTGCCCGCCTTGCAGGCGCGGGTGATCGGGCTGTCGCAGGTCCACGCGCCGCAGGCGCCGGCGGTGGCGGCTGGGCTGAACATCGCCGGATTCAATGGCGGTATCGCGCTGGGTTCGATGCTTGGCGGTGCCAGCTTGGAGGCGATGGGGCTGACCAGCACGGCGTGGGTGGGTGCGGTTGCCGTTGGCCTGGGGATCCTCTGGATGCTCTGGCAGATGCGGCGTCCGGCATTTCAGGTTGAAAGACTTATGACCTGATCATTCCGCTGGCACCGGTTCGTGCCGGCGGGCGGCGCAGGCATCTATCGCGGCAGGCGCCACAAATGGGGCGATGTTCATGGGAAAGCTCATGGCGCGAGCCCTCATTTTCCGGTGCGAGTTGTGAGAGCCGAAGCCGAGCTTTCCTTCATTGGGCTGTTTTTCTGGATTATCTATCCAGTCAGACGCGGATTATCGCTTGGCAGGAGACGCCTAAGCTCAACTCTCCGTGATTCGTGAAGGAGATTTTCCATGGCAGACCATTCCATCCGGGGCAAGGTTGTCCTCATCGCCGGCGGCGCCAAGAACCTCGGCGGCCTGATCGCCCGCGACCTGGCCGCGCAGGGCGCAAAGGCCGTGGTGATCCACTACAACAGCGCCGCCACCAAGGCCGATGCCGACGCCACCGTCGCCGCGGTGCTGGCCAGTGGTGCGCAGGCCGTGGCGTTGCAGGGCGACCTGAGCACGGCCGGTGCCGTCGAAAAGCTGTTCGCCGACGCTGTCGCGGCGGTCGGCAAGCCCGACATCGCCATCAATACCGTCGGCAAGGTGCTCAAGAAGCCCATGGCCGAGATCAGCGAGGCCGAGTATGACCAGATGACGGCTGTCAATTCCAAGACCGCCTTTTTCTTCCTCAAGGAAGCCGGCAGGAATCTCAACGACAACGGCAAGATCTGCACGATCGTGACCTCGCTGCTGGGCGCCTTCACCCCGTTCTATGCCGCCTACGCAGGCACTAAGGCGCCGGTGGAGCATTTCACCCGCGCGGCCTCCAAGGAGTTCGGTGCACGCGGCATTTCGGTCACGGCCATCGGCCCGGGCCCGATGGACACGCCTTTCTTCTATCCGGCCGAGGGCGCCGATGCGGTGGCCTACCACCAGACGGCAGCGGCGCTTTCGCCCTTCAGCAAGACCGGCCTGACTGACATCGAGGATGTCGTGCCCTTCATCCGCCACCTGGTGAGCGACGGCTGGTGGATCACCGGGCAGACCATCCTCATCAACGGTGGATACACCACCAAGTAGGCATCTACGCCCGCCGCCGGGGCCTGGGCCCGGGCGATAGTTGAACTTTGGAGGGCATAGCCATGCAAGCGTCTGACCTGAAAGTTGAAACCCGCATCGGCGTGAAGCGCAAGCCGCGCCGCATCCTGTCGATCGTCTCCAATACCGCCCAGCTGAAGGGCTTTGCGGTGGGCTTCTTTGGCGAAGAGATGACCCGCGCCTTCCTGATGTTCACAGAAGCCGGGCATCGGGTGGACCTGGCGTCTCCGGAAGGCGGGGAGGTCATGATTGACACGCACAGCGACCCGCGCACGCCCGGCGGCCCCTACGCCGACGACCTGGTCACCTTGGGCTTTGTCCATCACGCCAGGTTTGGCGCACTGCTCAAGCAGACGCTGCCGATCAGTGCGGTGAACGTGGACGACTACGACGCGGTGTGGGTTGCCGGCGGGGGCGGGCCGCTGCTCACCTTCAAGGACGCCCCGGCGTTGCACGCGCTGATCGCCGACTTCTACGAGAAGGGGAAGGTCGTCGCCTTGATCTGCCACGGCGCTTGCCTCCTGCTCTGGACGCGGCTGTCCGATGGCAGGTTGCTGGCCGAAGGCAAGACCTGGACCGGCTTCAGCGACGAGGAGGAGGACGAGGTCAACAAGGCCTTTGGCATGACCCTGAACGACTACACCATCCAGGGCGAAGCCGCCCGGATCCAGGGCACCACCTACCGCTGCCGGGGCGCGAACGAACCGTTCGCGATCCGCGATGGCCGCTTGATCACCGGGCAGCAGCAGTACAGCAGTGGGCTCACCGCCGAGCTGGTGCTCGATGCCCTGGACGAGTAGGGTCGTTGTGCATGGCGGGCACCGGCATGGGCGGCGCCGTCGGTCTTCTTTGCTGGGTTGCGCGCTCAACAGGAAACAGAGGAGAGGGGACATGCACGTACTGATGGTGATGGCCGCAGGACTGCTCCTGCTGGGCGTATTCGTCCTGTTCGGCTGGCTCTGGGGCGCGAACGCGGCAGGCATGGTGCTGGCGGCCAAGGTCTTCGTGCCGGCCTGGCTGGTCGTGGCCGGTGTCAATATGTGGGTGGGCGTGGCGCATGCCGGTTACAGCGTGCGCGATGAGCTTCCGATCCTGCTGCTGGTCTTTGCGGTCCCCGCGGTTGTTGCCGGCCTCATCGTCTGGCGCCTTTCGCATTCGTGAAGAACAGGATGACAGCCATGTCCAGCAGGCCCGGTTCGGAGCATCCGCTGTTACGCCATCGCGATGGCCACCACGCGCGGGTGACCTACGAAGAGCTGTTCTTTGATCTGGTCTACGTCTTTGCGGTGACCCAGCTCAGCCACGAACTGCTGCACAACCTCACCGGCGTCGGCGTGCTCGAAACGCTTATCCTGTGGTTCGCGGTCTGGCTGGGGTGGCAATACGCCTGCTGGGCCACCAACTGGTTCAATCCGGAAACACCGCGCATCCGCGGCATGATGTTCGTGACCATGCTGCTCGGGCTGGTCATGGCGGCCAGCATCCCGATGGCATTCTCCGATCGGGGGCTGATGTTCGCCGGCGCCTACGTGGCGATGCAGGTCGGAAGAACGGCTTTCATCGCACTGCAATTGCGCGGCGGGCATCCGTTGGCGCCAAACTACCACCGCATGCTGGGCTGGGTGTCGATCTCGGCGGTGTTCTGGATCGCCGGGGCACTGGCGCAGCATGAGGCGCGTGCGCTGTTGTGGCTGGTTGCCGTTCTTTGCGAATACGTCTCGCCCATGTTCGGCTTTGCCCTGCCGGGGATGGGCCGTTCGCACACGCAGGAATGGACCATCGAGGGCGGCCACCTGGCCGAGCGCTGCCAGCTGTTCGTGATTGTGGCGCTGGGCGAGACGGTGCTCGCCAGCGGCGCCACCCTTGCCGCTGCGGCCACCTGGGATGTACCGGTGGTGCTGGCGCTGTTGGCCACCTTCATCGGCACATTGGCCATGTGGTGGCTGTATTTCGGCACGTCGAGCAAGGATGCGACGGCCGCCATCACACGCTCGGACGACCCCGGACGCATCGGCGCATATTTCCATTACGTGCATGCCATCCTGATTGCCGGGGTCATCGCCTCGGCGGTCGGCAACGACCTGGTGCTCGCCCATCCCCATGCCCGTCCCGGTCTGGCGCAGACGGCCATCCTGCTTGCAGGGCCGGCGATCTACCTGCTGGGCAGTGCCATCTACAAGCGGGTGGTCTATGGCGTGGTGCCAGCGTCGCACCTGGCCGGCGTGCTGATGCTGCTGGCCTTGGTGCCGGTGGCATGGGTCGTGGATTTGCTGGTCATGGGCTGGCTGACCACCCTGGTCGTGCTGGTGGTGAGTTTCTGGGAGGGGCGCCTGCTGCGGGAGCGTCGCCGCAACGACAGGGGATGAGGCGTTTCCCGTAGGGCGGCTTCCCGGCGCGAGCGGGTTTTGTGGAAAAGGATGAATGGACAAACTCGATCAGTACCGCATCTTCGTCCAGGTTGCCGAGATGGGGAGTTTCATCAAGGCCGCCCATGCGCTGGACGTGCCGCGCGCGTCGGTGTCCGCTGCCATTCAGCAACTCGAATTGGCCATGGGCACGCGCCTGCTGCACCGAACGACGCGGCAGGTGCGGCCTACAGCCGATGGCGTGCAGTTGCTGGAGCGGGTACGCCTCTTCCTCTGCGACGCCGAAGACATCGAGCAGCTGTTTCATGCCAGCCAACGCAGGATCTCCGGACGGCTCAACGTGGACGTGCCTAGCCGCATCGCGCGTCGGCTTATTGCCCCCGCGCTGCCAGGATTTCTGCGTCGCTATCCCGGTCTCCAGTTGGCATTGGGCTCGACCGACCGTGCGATCGATCTGGTGCAGGAAGGGGTTGACTGCGCCGTGCGGATTGGCGCGCTGCATGACAGCAGCCTGGTCGCCCGTCCCCTGGGGCATATCGCCCTGATCAACTGCGCCAGTCCGGCCTACCTGCGGGAGCATGGCGTGCCCGCCAGGCCGGAGGATCTGCTCCAGGCGCACCTGTGCGTGGGCTACGCCTCGCCCTCCACCGGGCGCGAACTTCCTTGGGACTACGTTGTGTCGGGCCAAGAACTCCTGGTCGCCGTACCCAGCCGCGTTATCGCCAACAACGCCGAAAGCTACATCGCCTGCTGCGTGGCGGGGATGGGGTTGATCCAGATTCCCAGGTTCGATGTCCAGCATCTGCTCGACAGGGGCGAACTTGTGGAGGTCATGCCCGACTTTCGCGCCGCGCCGATGCAGGTATCGCTTGTCTACCCCAATCGCCGGCAGCGTTCGCGCCGACTCAACGCCTTCATCGAGTGGTTTGAGGCCTTGGTGCGGCCCCACTTGGACCTGTGAGGCCGGTCTAGGACAAGGAGTGGAGCGCAGGGACCAGCCTTGGTTGACTGTGGATGGAGCAGAGATGGGCGCATTGGATCATGCGATATCCATACCGCGCCCATGAGAGTGGGCCGGGAAACGGCAGCAGTGGGCGACCGGTAGGCCAGTGGAGCCAATCCCCGGGCGCGAGCGGCAGGAAGTAGACCAGCAGTTCATTCGCGCTTACCCGGATCTTTGGCGCGAGGTCGCCGGTCGTTGGCCGCAGGGCCTAAATCGGCGTCACCTGTTCGCCCTGCGGTGCCAGGACGGCGATCAGTGCGCCACTGCCCAGCGCCTCGGCCGCCAGCCAGGTCGGCAACTGCTAATTCCCAGCTATCTGGCGCCGCTATCCGCAGGCCTCCCGTCACTGATGGAATAAGGGTGAGCGGGCCGAAGGCGCCTCAAGCGCGTCTTTCGTTCACGGCGAAACCAATCAACTGATCTGGTGAAATTCGGCAGGGGGGGCGCGTTGGCGCCCACCAAGACCTGGCTCGATGTCGAGCGGGCGTTGACTGTGCCGGATGCTTGACCGTCTTCACAAGATGCGGCGGCCTATTCCAGCATGGCGCAGCAGCCCCCGCCAATACGCCAGCGCGGCCGTATCAAATGCGGAGGTCTTGAACACGCCGGAGTTCCTGCTGAGAGGGCCAAGACTCCTAGCATCCCCTCCACCGGGAGAAGGAGGGGGCTTGAGGCGTTCCGTGCAAAATTAACATATATGTTTGCAAATGCACGCATTTGGGTATACTATATGTTTATGTCGAAAGCTTCCCGCGCAATCCAGCAACTCCCACCGTCTACCGCAGCGGCAATTGAGAAGCTGGGGGCGGACTTGGCTGTGGCCCGATTGAGGCGCAGAGAGTCCCTTAAGGCATGGGCCCAGCGACTGGGTGTTTCAGTCCCTACGTTGCTTCGCCTTGAGGCCGGCGACCCCTCCGTAAGTTTGGGCATCGTGGCCACAGCTCTTTGGCTCATTCAGCGAGACGATGATCTGGGGGAGTTGGCCAGCCCTGAAACAGATCTGGGGGCGGTGGAGCTAAGCGTTCGAGACGCGATTGCGCTAGGTCGTGCACGCGCCAAGGCATCTGCCGAGGCTCGGGTGAGCCGGCGGGGGATGAAGGATGAAGATGAAATTTGATCAGCTTTATCTGTGGTGCGTAGTTGACCCATCTCAACCGAGATATGTCGGTGAACTGAGTCTGATGAACGTCGGGAAAGGCGTTTCTTTGAGGCATGGCGAGGAGTGGAGAAAAAGTGGCTTTGCTCTCAGTGAAGATTTACCTCTCGAGCGCGACATGGAGTTCGTGCCACCCACACGATTGCAGGGTTCTGCGAGGGCTGTAGGTGCAGTGGACGATGCCAGGCCAGATCGTTGGGGGGAGAAGGTCATCCGCTATGTGGACAAGCCTGATCGTCATTCGCTGATGGAGTACTTGTATCTAGCCGGTGACGATAGGTTCGGCGCCTTGGGAGTTTCCACTCATCCCGGCGAGTACCTTCCACACAGACAGGGCCCTCTTCCTCGCCTAGAGGACGCGCAGACGTTGAGTGAGGCCGCAGCGAAGATCGAGAATGCTGAGTCGCTTAGCGTTGTAGAGCAGCGAATCATAGCGGCCGGGGGAAGCCCTCTGGGCGGTGCCAAGCCCAAGGCAGTCATCCAGATCGGTGGTGCCGAGTGGGTGATCAAGTTCTTCAATAATGAACCGGTGGATGCGCCGTTGGTTGAGCACGCTTCGATGACACTGGCTTCGCGTGCTGGGATAACTGTAGCCGAGACAAAGGTCATCCCGCTGGACGGAACGAACGCCGTTGCCATACATCGCTTTGATCGCGAGATGGGCAAGCGAATTCATAGCCTATCGGCCAGTACGGCAATCCGTGCGGCAACAACCGGCGTCCCAGACTTGGGCTACCCGGCATTGGCTCTTATACTTCGCCGAAAAGGAGTGTCTCGGGGAAACCTCCATGAGGCCGACGCGAGGGAGCTTTTTCGGCGGATGGTGTTTAACATCCTGATCGACAATACAGACGATCATGAGAAGAACCATTCACTATTGGTTCCAGATCCTGGTTTAGGTCAGCTTCGACTGGCGCCTGCTTACGATGTTTTGCCAACGAACTCCGGTCAAGGGATGCAGGAGTTCCGCTGTGGAACCTCTGGCCATGACTCAACGCTGGACAATGCAATGTCGGAATGTTCCGCTTTCGGATTGACCGCTGAGGCTGCTGCTGCGGAGGTGGTGAAAGTTATTGCAGTTGTCGATACCTGGCAGGAGCACTTCCAACAGGCTGGGGTTTCAGCTCGCGACATTGAGGAGCTGGCTCGAAGTGTGGATAGGCCGCATCTCCTCAATCAGAGGCGCCAGTTCGATCCGCTTGTATTCACATCGAAGTTGAAAAGGAAGAGAAAGCGTAGCTCCTTCCAGGATGGGGTCGAGCGAACCTAAATGGCTTGGAGCGCCGTGCTGATGGGTTCTGGCTCTTGGGTTGGACGGAGCAGGACGCTATCGGTGCCGTTCTCTTTGATTGACCGAGTCCGCCATTCGCTTACCGGCGTCAGCATGTGCCGGACATCACCGAAATCACCGACGCTGCTATTCCATCTCAAGTTGCTCGGCTGGTCTGTGGTAACCGCGATCCTCACGTTAGTGCTGGAAAGCTACAAAGTCCGGTTGCCTTGCAAAGGGTGGTCGACCTCTGGTGGACTTCTCAAATAGCTATGTCTACGAAGGGCGCCTGCGTAACCCTCTGAGCGGTAGGCCAATGCTTCATGCGAGCGCTCCTACGGCGTAGTCGTCAAGTCATTTTTCCATTCGAGCCGCGCGGGCCTCTTCCTGCAACCAGTGTGCAAACGCTTGCACTGGACCGGCAGTCAAACCGATCGGTTCGGACAGCACCAGGCAGAACGTCTTGGACACCGCCTCGCCTTGCGGCCATGGCGCCACCAGCCGACCTTGCGCCAGCTCTGCCTCCACGTAAAGGCGTGGCACCAGAGCAACCCCGAGGCCTGCAAGCGCTGCTTCAATCAACATCGCATGGAGGTCGTAGCGTGCTCCCACCGCTGGGTTGGTGAGGGATATGCCTGAATCCTTGGCGTAGCGCTGCCAAGCATCAGGGCTTTGTCGTCGGTGTAGCCGCGGCAGTTGATCCAGCGGGACGCGAGCCTTTGCGCCCTTGATGAGCGCGGGATGGCACACCGGCACCAGCACTTCCTGCAGCAGCGGGTAAGTGCGCATACCCACCCAGGCTGGGTGCTCGAAGTGCACGGCGGCGTCGAATCCACTGCCGGCAAGCGCGAACGGGGCAGTGCGCTCGGAAAGGTGCACGGTGATGTTCGGGTGTGCGCGGCTAAACGCGGGCAGGCGAGGGATAAGCCATCGCAACGCGAAGGTGGGCGTTACGGCAATGTCCAGGTTTGCAGCGTCCTTCGGTTGGCCCATCAGGTATTGGCTGTCCCGGTCCAAGCGGTCCAGTGACTCGCGGACTTGGGCGGCGTATCGCTCGCTATTGGGCAGCAGGCGGACGCGATTGCCGACCCGCTCAAATAGGGGGACCCCCAAGAAGGATTCCAGCCTACCGATCTGGCGGCTGATGGCCCCCTCGGTGAGGGAAAGCTCTTCCGCTGCCCGCGCGAAGCTGCCGTGGCGGGCGGCGGCCTCGAAGGCGGTCAGGGCGGTGCTGCTGGGAATCTTCCTGCGCATGGGGATTCAGCGTGATCTTTTGTCACTGAAGCATACCGAAACGTCGATTTGATGTGAGCTAATGCAGGCCTAGCATGACGGGACATCAACAAGGGGCGCGCGCACAAGCCGGCCCAGGAGTGTTCCCATGATTTACGCCGTTGAATGCAGCTATTCCGACTCCGCCAGCGAGGAGGAATGGAACGACTTCTACAGCCTGCACAAACTGCCTGCGCTCATTTCCGTGCGGGGGTTCCACACCTCGCAGCGCTTCAGGGCATGTGGCGCAGGGTGCCCGGCCTACCTTGCCCTTCACTCGATAGACGGCCTGGAGGTCCTGCAGGGGGACGAGTATGCCCGGAAGGGCGGGGGCAACTTCGCGCGCTGGCAGCAGCACATCACCGACTGGCATCGCAACCTATACAGTGGCTTGGATCGGGCCCCCGCCGTCGAACAGGGCGATTGCCTGCTGGTGAGTCGCGTCGGCCCTGAGCCGCTCATTGAGATGGGGACTGCATTCGAGGCCTTGCATGCGGTTGCGCTCGATCACGCGCCCGCAGCGCTCTGGCTTGCGAGCGTCCCGGCGGGGCAAGTTCCGGTCGTGGAGTCCCTTCCTGGCGGTGTGCACGCGTATACGCCCATGACAGCACAACTCAAGTGCGTGTCCGAGGCAGGCCGGTCAGGGGCGGAGCCGCACCCAAATGCCTAGGCTCTCGATCTACTTCACCGAGGAGCGGATGCCGGCGAAGGACAGTCTGGACGCGCTCACTGAGCAATGCGCGGTGCTGTGCACGGACGTGCTGGGTGCTGCGTTGGACAACGTGCACATCCTTTACCTGGCTGCGCGGCAGGGACGGGGCCATCCGGCGTCCGCGGAACTGGCCTACCGACTGGGACCGGGTAGGACGCCCGAGCTCATGGACGCATTCATGCGGCAGCTCGATCTGGCCATCCAAGACCATGCAGGGCTGACGGCGCGCATCCGTTGCTTTGGCTACGCCAATGATGCCCTCCACGCACGAAACTGACGAGCAGCCATGAACGCATCCATCGTTGAACGGGCTCTACCCACCCTCCAGATCGGTGGCTTCCTGATCCAAGCGATCAGCGATGGCCATCTGACCGCCAGTTTGGATCTGCTCTCCCACATTGATCCGGCCGAGGCCGCGCAGCTACAGCTGAAGGCAGGGGTCAGCGACCCGTCCTCGATCCACATCAACACCTACCTGGTGCGGGGGAAGGACCGCACGATCCTCATCGACGCCGGTGCCGGGGGGATCAAGGGCTGGGGAGGGGAACTGAGGGTCAATCTGTTGCGAGCCGGTGTGCAGCCCGCGGATGTGGATACGATCCTGCTCACGCATGCGCATCCTGATCATGTTGGCGGTCTACTCGATGCTCAAGGTTACCCCGTCTTCGCCAATGCGGAGCTGCTCATACACCCACGCGAGCTGTCCTTCTGGGAGGACGACGGCAACCTTGCCCGCAGCAATGATCGTGCCCGGGGCAACTTTCTGCTCGCACGGCAGGTGTTCGCCGGATATCGCCGCAACCTGCGCTTGTTGGCCGAGGGCGATGTACTGCCCGGTATCAGTATGGTTCCGCTGTCAGGCCATACGCCAGGGCACACCGGCTATCGGGTGGAATCGGAGGGCTGCAGTGCGTTGATCTGGGGTGACATCGTGCATTTTCCCCACATCCAAATTGCCCGGCCCGACGTATCCATCGCATTCGACCAGGATCCGCAGCGGGCTGCAGCGGCCCGTTCAGCGCTTTTGGATATGGTCAGTGCAGATCGGTTGATCGCGGCCGGCATGCACTTGGGTGAGCTGGGGTTTGCTCGCATCCAGCGCATCGGAAGGAGTTATGCCTTCACCTACGCCGGATGAAGAAGGACTGGTTGTTGTAAGGGCAGCGTCCGCTCCTGGCCGAAAGCAGCCGTCCAGGACGGCGCCTAGAGTCGGAAACAAACTATGCGCTAAGCCGAGCACATTGCGAACCGCGATCCCAACAGGGCTAGTCGTTCCTGCTGGCCAGATAGTGCTCCCCCCAGGACTTCATTGCTTCCAGCGTCGGTGCCAGCGTGGTGCCTAGCGCCGTCAACGTGTATTCAACGCGTGGTGGAACTTCTGCGAACACTTCGCGTCGAACGATGCCGCTTGCCTCAAGCTCGCGCAGCTGCAAGGTCAGCGAGCGCTGGGTCACTCCGCCGATCAGTTTTCGCAGTTCCCCAAACCGTTTGGTTCCGCTCAGCAGGTAGTGAACGATCAACGGCTTCCACTTGCCACCCGCGATGTCCACGGTGATTTCTACGGCACATCGGTACTCGGGAGGGGCGCTACGGGCCATGACTGCTCCAATGGGATACTTTGTATCCCTATATATACAAAGTGTGCCTAGTTGTAAGGCGGATGCTTGCCTCCGATAGTGCTGGCCCCGAAGGAGTCCCTTCGCAATCAGAGAGAAAGCCCGTGAGAGCTGCGTACTACGACCGCCAGGGCCCGGCCGATGTGGTGCTTCGTGTCGCCGAGCTGCCGACCCCGCAACCCGGGCCAGGCGAAGTTCGGGTTCGGGTCCACATGTCGGGGCTGAATCCCACAGACCTCAAGGCCCGCACAGGGTTCTCTTCGCCGATGCCGTTTCCACGCATCATTCCCCACCAAGACGGGGCGGGTGTGATCGATGCGGTTGGCGACGCGGACGAGGTGGGTCGTCTAGGGCAACGGGTCTGGATCTATGAAGCCCAGCAGGGCCGGGCGAGCGGGACGGCAGCAGCGTTCGTGGTGGTGCCATCAGGGCATGCCGTGCCGCTGCCTGACGATGTCTCTTTCGAGGTGGGTGCATCCCTGGGCATCCCGGCACTAACAGCCCATCGCTGCCTCTTCGCCGATGGCGCCATCGACGGCCGAAGGGTGTTGGTGCAAGGCGGGGCGGGCGTGGTCGGCACCGCCGCCATCCTTCTGGCGAAGTGGGCGGGAGCCTGGGTCGCGGCAACGGTGATGAATCCCGAGCAGGCAATCATTGCCCGGGCGGCCGGAGCAGATCTGGTGCTGGACCGTCTGAACGACGATGTCGCCGGCGCGATTCAAGCGACTACCCGGAATGCGGGCGTGGACCGCATCGTAGACGTCAATGTGAAGGCAAACCTCGATCTTGACCTCGCATGCCTCGCTTCTGGTGGGGTTATCAGCGCTTATGCAACCGTAGGGGCAACCGATGCGCTTTCACTGCCGCTGTTGCGTGCGATGGTGCACGGTTGCGTGCTCCGCTTCGTGTACATCTATTCGGTCCCTCAAGAAGCGAAAGACAACGCGATCAGGGACATCAACGCATGCCTTGCCAGCGGCGCCTATTCGCCCCATGTCGGCCTTAAGGTGGGGCTGGAGAAGATCGCCGAAGCGCACGGGGCACTTGAAGCGGGATCTGTCATGGGTAAAGTCCTCATCGCCATTTGAGCCAAGCCCTCGCCGGTGCATATGCGGGTCGGCTTCTGGCCGGAAGCGGACCTTGACCCGATGATTCAGAATGGCTAAAGAGGCTCCGCGCCGTTCTGGGCTTTTGTGAATCAGTCAGGATTGGCGCCGCACTTCCCACTGCTGCGCCAACCTTGCTGATTCAGTTTTGGTAACTTCTTCTGCTGATGGGGGCGACAAGGAGCAGTGGGTGCCAATTGGGGCGGTGGCGTATGTGAGTGAAGCTTCGGATCTTCTGACTGGAGACAAGCTGGGGCTGCAAGGTTCGAAGCTGGACGATCTGGTGGATGACGCTGCGCGCTTCAACCGCGACGCGGGCGTCAGCGGGGTGTTGCTCTTCGACGGTGCCAGGTTTCTCCAATACCTAGAGGGCCCGGCGGATGGGCTCGACGTTGCCTTCTCCCGCGTGCTCGGGGCCTCGAGCCACCTCCATCTGATTGAGTTGCAACGGGGCGCTGTGGCAGACCGGCGTCTGCCCTATTGGCCGATGAGGTGGCTACCCGTTGAAACGGACGAACTGAGCCGGGTGGCGGCCAGCGACTGGACCGCGTTCAAGGTACGGGGAGATGGCGAAGCACTCAACGCGACGGCAATTGACCGTCTGCTGTTCCTGGTCAGCCGGCGAGCGCTTGTCGACTAACAGGCGCACTGATGGCCGGAGCAGGGACCATATCGCGCAGTTCAGACAAACCTTCCGTGTAGTTGACCGAGTAATCGGGCCCGACAGTGGTCACTACCTGTAACCGCTTGCTAGCCGGCTCCCACGTCACCAACTACTACTTCACGGGTTAAGTTGCGCATTGCCTGCTGCATAGCCCCGTTGAAGGCAAACCCCTCTTCTCCTGCGTGGGCATCTGCAGCGCCAGCGAGCGTCATCCCCCATGCCAGTGAAAGCACTTGCGGGTTCGGGTGGCTGGCGATGACCGCCCGCAGCCCATATTCCAAGGCCTTGATGTAGCCGCGATGGGCTTCCAGGTCGGCCTCGCATGCCTCAAGGCGCGCGGCCAGCTGTTCTAGGGAAAGTTCCATAGGAGGGCTCGACAGGTGTGGGGGCAAGATTGGATAGTGGGAGAAAGGCCGCCAGACTTTACCCATGAGCATCCTCAACGTTTTGCTGAGCGCTGACCAGTTGGTTGTGACGGTGGATACCTGGGCGGAGGACGCCATAAGTGGTCAAGCTTCGGCGGGGGCAAAGGTGCTGCTCATTCCTCAGCACCAAATCTTGCTGGCGACCAGAGGGTCGGCCCAGTTCTTCCTGCGCATCTACCAGCTTTCGTTGGAGGCCAGTTTTCGAGCGGACTTCACCCTGGAACAGCTAGCAGCGGAGTTGGGGCGGGTCATTGACCAGCTTTGGCCGAACTACGCCAAAGCCGTGGCCGAAGCGGGCTTGCCGGCAGAATACTGCACCACCGAGCTGGTGCTGGGCGGATGGTCCCCCAAGAACGGACGCATGATGGCCACCGCCTATGCCAAACACGACGCGGCGGTGCCCGCAGTGGTCCAGCCGATCACGGGGCAGCTCTCGTCGCCCGGTGAGCCCTTGCGGGCCTGGCCGCCCTCGATGGCCACGCCAGCCCTGTTTGAGGCGGGCCGGCTGCAGGCGCGTTGGCTCAACGAAAGTGAGGGCAGGCGGGTGGCCGGAGGAAGGTTGTTGCTGGGGTTCCTGCTGCAGGGCCAGGCGGTCGTGAAAGACCTCGGGGCGCTTTCGTAGGGAGAGCACCCAATGTTCCGGTACGGCCACTAGGGTCGCTGGAGTGTTGTTCTACTTAGCTGCCTAATTGCAGCATCTTCATTATGAGCGGCAAGTACTTCATGACCTGTTCGCGGTCAGAGCTCTGCTCGTCGGGAGTAAGCTCTGCGTATGAGGTCGCAATTTGGCGTTCCCACCTCGACACGAGCTCGGCAGGCAGAACGATGCTGCCGTCGTTCTGGCGCTGGCCCTGCTTGTGCAAGTAGGCCTGCCAATGGGCCCATCTCTCGTGTTCAATCGAAGCAAGCTGCTCCACGAGATATTCCATGGCGCGGTCAAGATTTTGGTCGGCTACGTTGTTCATATCCGACCTCTTGCCGCCAGTGCCCTATAGTGCTCTCCCAGAGCGGTTAGTCGGACTGACTTCGATTCCATTGCGGCGTGCCACATGTGCGGTGCTCCTTCCGGCACGAGCAGGCCGACTCTATTGTATTTCTGTAAGACTGAGAAAATGGCGGCGTTCTCGGGGTCAGGAGGGGGAATGCCGTTGGGATCCCTTTCCCAGTCGGCGGAACGCTCAGGCTCGAAGGAAGGGTCCAGTTGGAAGGTGGCCCCCTTACTAGGGAACAGTTCCGAGATTCTCCGTAGGTCGGAAAGTGCAAGGGGCGGCTGGACTTTGCGCAGAGACACAAAGGTCTTCACGTTTGTTTTAAAAACAGGGCGCTGTGCCCAAGGTCCCAACGATTGATCCACGTGGGCATAGACGCCACCTGGCGTCACGTCACCAACTAGGTTGGAAGCCGCTCCCCCCAGCGCATCAACAAGGAGGGAAGTGAAGACGCCAGCGCCGTCTTCTTCTGTGGCGTATTGCTCAGCCGTAGAAGCAGTCAGGATAGTGACGCCATCGCTGATTTCCGCGACGCGCTGATTCAATGCCGCCCCGCCTGCGACCCCGCTATGGCAGCTGTCCAAGATGATGACACGGTTGGCCATTTTGGACCGGTTGGCCATCGTCATGATTTCTGAAAGCGGCAGGCCATCGTGTCCGGTATGGATCTCCGACGAGCACAGGTAGCCGCCGGTTTCTTCGATGTGTCCGTGGCCTGCAAAATACAGCAACGCAACTTCCCCTTCCCCAGCAAACAGCTCTTCGATCGCAGAGCGCATTTCCTCCCGGGTCACTGAGTCGCCAGGCCCAGTCGCCGTTAGATGCCGGACGCCAAAGTTGGGTGACCCGTCAGCATGCCGATCTAGCATCGCCTTGACCGCAAACGAGTCATTGACGCATCCATGAAGGTCAGAGACGTGAGCGTAAAAGTCCACGCCCACCACCAAGGCTCTCCGCGTCACAGCGTGTCGATCCAGTCTTCGAGGTTTGCCCAGGTCCAGGTCATGGTGCTGACGCCGGCGAGCGCGGTCCTATCGTCCTTGTAACCCCAGATCCCTTTTAGCGGCACGCCTTCCGCCTTAGCGCAGGCAATTTCCCACTTCTGTCCGCTAGAGGTCAGCGAGTTCGCCGACACGATCGCCAGGACGCCATCTGAACGAAGAATTCGAGTACGGACCTTCTTTTTCCACTCTTCGTCGTAGGCATCTTTAACTGACATGTCGACGTATTCAAAGGGCGTCTTTGTGTTGAGCGACTGTCCTTTGAGCATGTCTCGAATTGCAACGTCTTCGATTGCGAAAGCGACAAAAACAACCTTTTTGGCCATGACGATTCATCCTGATCGAGATAGGTCGAAGATTTGTGACGCACATCACATGGGCATTCATACCACGGGGCAGCTACATGATCATGGTGCGGCGCACCAAGCTATCTATTAGGGAATTTTGTTGGCATCCGCGTTGAGGCCGGCACTGTCCGACAATTCTTGACTGGGGGTAGGGAAGGGTAAAAGGCAGCGGCGAGAGACCGCGACCGCTATGGTCGTCCGGATCTTAGCTTTGCCCGATTCACGCAGGGACGCGCGAAGCAAGGCCTCCGCTAGCTTAACGGTGCATGTTCCAAGCCAATCCCGTGTCGCCTCAATCTACCGTGGATAAACGAAAGATACATGTCCCTTCAAATTTCGATAGTTGGTCGCTATCGGGCGACAAATCCTGTCTTCTAGGTGGATGCCTGTTGTCCGAAATAGCGCTATTTGTGGTCAAAAGCGGACATTTGCCCGCTAAGTGAGCCCATTTCTGCGAATTGGCTGCGTAAATTGGGCGCATTAAGGTTGTTCTTCGTGGGGCCGATCACTCGCTCGCCGACGCTGTCGGCCAGGAGCGTGCTCCTCCCCCCATGAGAGGTATGAATGTGAAGAATTTCTTGATGCGGTACAGGGTCGGCACCCGATTGGGTGCGGCCTTCGTGGTGTTGATCGCGGTGGCGATGTCGATCGTGGCATCTGGCCTTTGGGCGCTGTCTCGCGCCGAGACCAGCATGGACACCATCGTGAAAGAGAGCATGGAGCGCATCCGTCTCTCCAAGACGATGGCCAGTGCCAACATGCAGATCAGCATTTCATTGCGCGAGCTGATCATGCTGCAGGACAAGAAGATCCAAGCATCCCTGCTGAAAGAGATCGGAGAGCAAAGGGCCATTTATGACAAGGCCCGCGACGCTCTGTATGCAACGCCTGCCGATGAAGAAGGAAAAAAGATTCGTGCAGTGATCACCGAGAAGCGGCTTGCGGCTCGCCGGGTCAACGATGCGGTCGTCGAAGCTGCGACGCACGGCGACGTGGCGACGGCAACGAAGCTGCTTAGTGAAGGAGACGCCCTGCTCGGCGAATGGCAGGCGGCCATCTTCGCCAACGCAGAGCTTCAGGAGCGCTTGGCTGACGCGAGCTACCAAGACGCTCAGGCCGTTGCAGCAAGCGCCCGGAAGATGTTGGTCGCCGCTGGGGTCTTGGCGGTCCTGCTCAGCATCGCATTGGCAATCACCATCACGAGAAGCCTGACCATACCACTGGGCGAGGCGACTAAGACCGCAACCGCCATTGCGTCGGGCAACGTTGAAAACGTTATCAAGGTGGAAGGCCGAGACGAGACTTCTGCCTTGCTTGAAAGCATGCGATCGATGCAGGAGCGCATCAAGGGCCTGATTGCGGATCAAAAGGCAATGGCGTCGGCCCAGGCCGAAGGGCGGACGTCGCACCGCATCGATGAGTCCCGCCATCCAGGTGCCTTTGGTGAACTGGTCGGCGACACGAACGGCATGGTGGAGCGCTCCAACGCAGTAACCTCGCAGATCGTAGGCATTGCCCAGCACTATGCCGTCGGGGACATGAGCGCTCGCATGCCGCTGCTCCCAGGCGATCAGGCCGCCATTACCGAGGCCATGGAGACTACGCGGACGAACATGCTGGCCATCAACGAGGAGATTCGTCGGCTGGTCCAAGCCGCTGCGGCGGGAGACTTCTCTCAGCGCGGCGCCGCAGATGGCTTCAGTCACAGCTTCCGCGAGATGATCGACAACCTCAACCAGATGTTCGATGTCAGTGATAAGAGCCTGTCGGACATCGCACGACTGTTGGAGGCCGTTGCTCAAGGCGATCTGACTTTCCGCGTTTCTGGCGAGTTTGGCGGCGTGTTCGCGACGATGCGCGATGCGGCGAACTCCTCCTCTGAGCAGCTAGGCCGGATCGTTCGGGGCATCCAAGACGGTGCTGGCGTCATCCGCGTGTCCGCCTCAGAAGTGAGCAAGGGTAGTGCGGACCTCTCCCGTCGCACCGAGCAGCAGGCCGCCAATCTGGAAGAGACGGCCGCATCGATGGAAGAGCTGACGTCGACCGTGCGCCAGAATGCCGATCATGCCATTCAAGCCTCGAGGCTTGCGTCTGACGCCGGCGACTTGGCCCTTCAGGGCGGGCGAGCCGTTGATCGCGTGATGGAGAAGATGGTGAAGGTTGAGGCCTCGTCCCAGCGCATCGCCGATATCACCACCGTCATCGATGGCATCGCTTTCCAGACAAACATTTTGGCACTCAATGCCGCAGTGGAGGCGGCCAGGGCCGGCGACCAAGGCCGAGGCTTTGCGGTGGTAGCAAGCGAAGTGCGAACGCTGGCACAGCGCAGTGCAGAGGCAGCCAAGGAAATCAAGCAGTTGATTGATCGTTCGGTTCAGGACGTGGTGGACAGCTCCAATGAAGTCCGTGAGACGGGGTCGACGATCCACCAAGTGGTGGGGAGCGTCCAGCGTGTCCGCGACATGATCACGGAGATATCGGCGGCCTCTCAAGAGCAAACCGCGGGCATCGAACAGGTCAATCAGGCCGTGATGCAGATGGATGAGGTGACGCAGCAGAACGCTGCTCTGGTTGAAGAGGCTTCCGCCGCGGCTGGAGCGGTAGAAGAGCAGGCCGTTGGGCTGGCCCAAGCCGTTGCCTTCTTTAAGGTCAACGCAGAATTCCGCCCCCGCTTGGTTCACGCCAGCTGAGCTCATCCCGCTGGGCACCGGGTGGCCGGCGGGTCCTATCCATGAGGAACCAATGCGCAAGCCTTCCGCCAGGTGGCGATCTTCACGTCGGGCTCTTCACCTATCAGCCCCATACCTTCTGGGCACTGCGGTCGTCCTCGTTACCCTTGGGGCGGCTCAGCTGGCAGTAACCCAACGGGCCAGAGTCGACCTGGCGAACTACACGACCGGGCTGCTGGTGCATGCGGAGGATGTGGCACGTGCAAGCGTCGATGGTCTCAACAGGGTGCTGCGAATCAGCGCAGAGCCCTGTGGCCCCAGCGACCTGGCCGAGTTGCGACTGATCGCTTTTCACTCCCGTTACATCAAAGACGTTGGGCGGGTTATCAGCGGCCGGCTGCTTTGCACCGCAATGTGGGGCCGCCTGCCGACGCCCGTTGAGCTCGCTCCACCTCACCGCGTCGTGCGTGGCTATTCGCTCTGGCGGAGCGTGCCCGCTCCCGGGGACGACCGAATCAAGGTCGACCTGGCGTCTTACGGTAACGCCATCGTCACGACGGCGCCCACCGCGTTTGACCGGGTGTCCATGCCTGTTGGCAGCATCGGCGCGCTGGTGATCAGCCGTGACGGGAAGCACCACTTCCAAAGCTTTGGAGATGCGTTTGACCTGACGTTGAGCAAGGACGGCTTGGCCGCGCCCTTGGCCGGTCACATATCCACACGGGCGTGTAGCAACGAGTTTGATATCTGCGTTGTGTCTCAGGCACAGGCTGGCAGCCTTTTGGGTCAGCCTTCATGGATCGTCGCTTCCATACTCGCCCTCGCTTTGGTGGGGGGAGGGGGCTTGGGCGCGTTGCTAAAGGTCTCTCAGGGACGGAGACGAGCGCTTCACCGCATGCTTGCAAGGGCGATCAGGCATGGCGATATCGATTTGGTCTATCAGCCACTGCGGCGCTTGTCAGATAGGCGAATGGTGGGCGTGGAGGCTTTGGCGCGATGGCGTACCTTGGCCGGCGTTGACGTGCCGCCGGATACCTTCGTTCCCATGGCGGAGGAACAGGGGCTCGGAACGGCGCTGGCGAAGCTGGTGATCGTCAAGAGCCTGGAAGAGATGGGGCCTCGTCTACGACGCGGGGACGGCTTCTACGCCAGCATCAATCTGTCCGCTCAGGACATTTTGGACAGCGAGCTGAGACATTTCCTGAGCGAGCAAACCGAAGCTTTCGGTGTTTCGCCAGCCGACGTAGTGTTGGAGTTTACGGAGCGGTCAACGGCATCACAGCAGGATCTTGCCGATGCGCTGGGGCAACTGGACCAAGCAGGTTTTCGCGTGTATCTGGATGACTTTGGGACGGGGTATTCCAACTTTGCCTACCTGGCAGACTTGCCCTTGGCAGGACTGAAGATGGACCGTCGTTTTACCAGGGCTATGGGCACCCTTTCACCGGCAAGCTACGCCGTCGAAGCCATTTGTGCGATGGCCAAGGCGTTGAGTCTGCCTCTTGTTGCCGAAGGGGTTGAGACCGAGATGCAGGCCTTGGCGATGCACCGGCTCGTTCCCGAGGCGGTTGGCCAAGGCTGGTTGCTAGGAAAGCCATGCAAGGCCGACTCGCTACCCGACGACATGCTTGGGCTCACCAGCAATGGCAGTCCAGCGCCCGCCTGATGAAATCAGAGGCGTGCTGGTCTCAGAGGCTTGCGCGCAAAGGAACGGAAAGAGATACGAAGTGACCATCCCTGATAAAGCATTGTCCTCTAATGGCCATTCCAAGCCGCTCTACCACCTGCTTGCACAGTCGCTCGCAAGTGACATTGAGAGCGGGGCCTTCGCCGTCGGCAGCACGCTGCCGTCAGAAAAGAGCCTCACCTCAATCCATGGAGTCAGTCGTCAGACCGTCCGCCAGGCCCTTGCACTGCTGAGATCGCAGGGGCTGATCGCGTCCAGGCCTGGCGTGGGGTCCATCGTGCTGCCCGCACCCCAGGGAGCGGAGGCCTTCGCTCCGATCACGTCCGCGGAAGACCTTCGCGACTTTCTTGGAAAGACCGAACTGCACCAGGTCTCCCTGGGCCCTATCACCGTCAACGAGCGCCTTTCCGAGGTTCTGGAATGCCGAAGGGGCATCCAGCTCTCGGAGGCATGCTTCTTGCGGCGGCGCCCTCAGGCCCCTTTGCCAATGAGCGTCTTGCGGATCTATCTGCCGCCCCAGTATGCGGCAGCCCAGATCACGCCCGACGTCGCTCGTGGGCCGATCTATCAGAACCTGGAGCGTATGTTCGGGATTGCTGTGACAGAGGTCCGCCAAGATGTGACGGCGACGGTCCTCGACCAGGACACCGCGCGGCTGCTGCAGGCAGCGCCAGGCGATCCGGCGCTCCAAGTGGTTCGATTCTACTACTCGGCGACGGGCAAGCCGGTGGAGGTCACCGTTGGTCATTACCCCAGTTCCCGTTATCGGCAAAGCGTGCGCTATGCGCTCCCACCCTCGGGGTGATCACCGCCGCAGCCCTGGGGGAAAAGCCGTGGTCCTCAAGGCCATCTTGATATGAGCGCGGTGCCTGTCTTGTCGGGTGCAACGGGCAGCGGCAATACATGTCTGGGGAATCCCACGGGCTTGGTCTGATTCTCCAACCTGCAGCGATCAAGTTCGTGGTGGGCAATCTATACTAGGCTCGTGGGATCACTGATCCCCCCTTCTTGGTGCCAACATCGGCGCACAGGGAGGCGCAGTTCGAGTCCTGGTTTGGGTTGCAGGCTTCCCTGGTGGTCGATGCGTATGTCATCACTAAGGAGCTGAATATGACTTCAAACACACACATTGATTACGTTGTTCCACACGCAGAAGACGAAGGGCGCACGGATGCTTGCAGGGGTCCGGATGCAGTGTTCGACGGTCAGCAAGCTAAGGAAAGGAGCGAGGCGCACGGATGGCGCTTCGGTTTGTCCGTCCGTGGGTGGTTCAGAAGTGTCCTGTGGTCTGGTTGGTTGGTGGCGTGCCTCTCGCGGAGCCCAGTTGGGGAAGAGCTGCAACCCAAGTTGAAGGACGAATGCGCTTCACTGTGATGTCGTATCCAAGGGGAGGCTGGAAGGTTCGAATCCTTCTCTCCGCGCCAATTCACGAGGATGTCCGTCTTGGGTAGCCTCCGGCCATCGCGTCGCTTCTGAGCGCCGGGGCCAAAACAAGTGCTCAGCCTGGCCAGCCAGGCTGTGGAGAGGCCCGGTAGCGTGTCGCGCTTGGCCTCGCCCAGGCAACCGCGACACGTCTCCTCAAGGCTGGTCGCTCATGCTCAAAGATTCCAATCCCCTCAGAACTCAGACTCCGCACGACGACTACTCCTTCCTGCGGGACTTCCTGGCCGACGGGGGATCCATTGACCGCGTGTTGACGGCGGCTTGGGCCGTCGAGCGGGAACTGAAGGAGGCGCCCGAATCCGACGAGGTACGCAGGGCACAGGATCTGGCCGCCATGCTCGGCTATGGGCTGTCCTCCATTGATTACGTCGAGCTCGACAAGAAGCTTGACGCGCTGAGGCGGGATTTCGATGACAAGGCGGCCGAGGGCATGCCCTTGTGTGATCGCGTTGATCGCTGGGCGACCATCGTCCTTTCCGCCGTCTCGACGTTGGAGAGCTGCTGCGAGTATGACCCGGGCCCGATTCCTAATCAGACGGGCATTCAGCGGTTCAAGTTCCTACTGGCCTTCCCATGGCTGTCCGAGCTCCAGAGGCTGAGCGACGCTCGCCAGGATCGCGAGGCATACGACGTCCGATCAAAACGCTGCGACGCAATCGCGAGGATTCTTCGGGACAACCTCGCCGAGGGAAGAGCTCGAGCGCACTCGATGGTGCTACGCCGGTTCCGGAACGATGTGGTCGTTGATAAACAGCTGAAGAACTATCAGATTGCCGAGGGCAGAACGGGGGCCTACGTGGAAGCTCTCGCGGAACTAGACGCGATCAGTACCGACGAAGTCGATCAGGCGATCGACCGCCTTTCTATGTGGAGTTCTTACACCGCAGGGTGGTGGAACCGATTCAATCAGACCCTCGACCATGCCTACGCAACCCATGCGAGGTGCTTGGTCGCCGACTCCCAGTTTTGGCGTGAGCAGATGCAGCCGTTGCTCGAGACCGAGTATGGCAGCGCCTCGCCTAGCACAATCTAATTCTCGACATGACCTTAAAAGAAACCACCAAGCTGGAAAGCTGCCCCTGCCGACGTTGCAGGCATATCACCAATCATGAGGTGATCCATGAACACACCGAGCAGGGCGAAGTCCCCGACGACATTGCACTGAACTGGACGCATGAGTATCAGACCGTACGTTGCCTGGGCTGCGGCACTGTTGCCTTCCGCATGGCCACTGGCACGAATGAAAACGTGGCGGAGGTGCGCCAAGGTGAGTGGGAATACGTGCCAGACGTTGAGATCTTCCCCACTCCCAACTTGGGCAGGGCAGCGCTGGAGTCCTCCCATCTGTTGCCAACCAAGGTCGAGCGCATCTACTCGGAGACTCTGGCCTGTCTCAATGCGTCCAACCCGGTGCTCAGCGGCATTGGTATCCGCGCAATCGTTGAGACGGTCTGCAAAGACCAAGGTGCGGTTGGCAGAGAGCTCTATCACAAGATCAACGATCTCAAGGAACGTCGGGGATTGACCGATGCGGGCGCTACCATCCTTCACAACCTGCGCGTCCTGGGCAACAACGCTGCACATGAAGTCGCACCGCACAGCGTTGAGGAGTTGACATTGGCCCTTGAGGTCATCGATCACTTGCTGCTCGGCGTCTACGTCCTGCCCAAGCTGGCCAAGCGGACCTACGGCAGCGAAGAGGACGAGGACGAGTCCGAGCCTCAGCCACAAGAGCCTGTGTAGCGGCGTGTGTTGGGCTGGCCGAGGTGCCAGTCACTTAGGTTCGTTGAGGAGCCGCGCGGGGAGGGCGCTTTGGCTCCCTCTGCGGTTTGTCACCCTCTTGAGCCGTTATACGAGGTAGTTGTGCAGCAGTTCGGCGTATTCAAAGTTCAGAACTTGGCCATCTGTGACCATCCGGATGCGGCCACGTCTCCCATCCAGGCCGAGAAGATGCAGTGCTTGAAATGCTTCACGTTCCTGGATGCCACCAAGAGTGCAACGCTCGGCATCTGTGGAGCGCTGGAACTGAAGTGCTCCGCCTGCGGCGTGCGTCAAATCGTCAGCAGAGCGGCGTTCTCCAAGACGAACTGAGACCAGTGGCCCCAACATGGGGCCACTTTGCCAAGAGCGCTAGCTTTCTTACTCCGAGCGAGCTGGCTCGGATTGTGGCGCTTCCAACCCCGCGTCCATGCGCAGGATACGCCGCAGTTCCAGAACGGCCTCTGGTGTCTGCTGCACGCTGTGACCACTCACGATGACCTTTTCCGAAGCAGCGCTGGCCAGGTGTGCGCTTCGGTAGGGAACGAAGCCATCCGTTGCGGTGGCCAAGTTCGTTGGGTTCTTCACAGCAATGATGGAGTGGTAGACCACGTCCGGGGAGATCGGAAGCTCGGCGATGTCTTTTACAAAGGGGTCGCTTTCCTTGAGGTTGTCAATGCTCAGTGGGAGGCGGCCCGATACGGTCGCCAAGACGGCCGCGCTGGCACTGTAACGTGTGGAGAGCCCTTGAGGGATCGAGGACAGCCGGGAGACGATCGCGGCGAGTACGCCTTCCGCGGATGGCGTTCCAAAGTGCGGGGTAGCGATGAAGACTGCCCGTCGCACTTCAGGCATCGGATCGAACTCCAGGAGTGGGGCCAGCTCCTCGCGCACTTTACTGGCGTCGTCACCCTTGCCCCTGAGCTCCTGCAGGGTCTGGTCAAGCAGATGACTGCCATTGCTTGAAGAAACCATCAGCCGTGTCAACAGCCCGCCCATGCTGTGCCCAACCACGACCATTCCATGAGAGGCCTTTGCGGCACCGGAAGGATCCATGTCCTTCAGTGTCTTCAGGACGGTCTCCCGGATCGCTTGATGGTTGTAGGGAAGCGGCAGGTTGGTGGGGTAATACATCAGCCAGACCTGGTAACGGGCCCTGAGATCATCGTCGCCAAGCACATCATTAGCAGTATTGACCCACGCCTCAGGGCTGCTGGCCAAGCCATGCAACATCAGAACCACTCGCCGGTTTGGGTCGAACGGCTGCAGCATGTAGAGGTGCGGCTTGTCCAAGCTCTTGTCCATGTCCAAGAGCGTGCGGATGGCCTCGGTGGCGAAGTTGGAGCGTGCCAACCATACGCCGTAGCCGGCAGTGAAGTTGGCGGCCAGGGGCACATTCTCTCCCTTGATGGCGGCCGCGCTCTCCAACAGTGGATCGAACGCCCTAAGGGTCGCCGAACGTGACGCAAGCACCTGCTGCACGTCATCGCCGTGGAAGTCCAACAAGCACGTGACGTTGGGGGTTGGCATCGCGCTATAGCCGCCGGCCAACGGAAAGTCCGACACCGGCGACGGTTGAGGACTGGACGTCCCTGGGGGCAGCGCGGCCACCATTTCCGCTCCAAAGCCATCGCGGCGGTAGGCATTTCGGATCCCGCCGAACCCAATACCGGAGGCGGCCAGAAGTTCTCTGGGGACGGGAACGTCACCAATCTCGCGCAGGCCCGACATGTCGAGCTTCAGGCTCCAACCTGCTGGCGTGGGGAGGCTCTCACTCGTCAGATTGGAGTGTTCTCCCCGCCGATAGCGTCGGAACAGGCTTGCCGTGACGTTCTCCACGGCGTAGTTGTAATAGTCCCGAATTTGGGTATCGCGATCGCGGGGCGCCAAGCGTGAGGCATTCTGCTGGAAGACCAGGAAGTAGGCGTAGGAGTAGCGGGCGGCCTTCAACCAAGCGTCCATCGTCCGATCACTGTCCGGCGACGTTCGGGACAGCTCCGCGGCGTGGGCAACCCACAGCTCCGCCGCGGCGGCCAACGAGTCTGCGGACTTGATTTCCTCCGACCCGATGAGGGTGCCCGAGCAGGGCTCGGGCGCCGACAAGCAGGCCTTCGTGTCCAAGGAAAGCAGGCCCATCTCCTGCCGTGTGGCAGGGCTAAGTTCCCCGGTGCTCAGGATGTCACCCCGACGTTGCTCGAAGTAGCGCTCTGGGGACACGTTCTTGATTTTGACCATGGCGCAACCGCTCAAAAGTGCGGCGCACAGCACAGCGGCGACGCGATTGATGTTCTGCGCCATCAGCGCGCATCCTCCGGTCGAATACGAAGGCTGAACAGCCAGTCGTATAGGGCTGGAATGAGGCCCAACGTCACGAGGGTTCCCAGCGCCAAACCACCGATCATCGTGATCGCCATGCCAGTCCAAAGCGGGCCGGCGAACACCATCAAGGGCACCAGGCCGACGATGCAGGTGAGCTTGGTCATGAGGATCGGACGGAGCCGCTTCACTGCCGCCGATACGACCGCCTCGCGCCTTGGCAGCCCCTCTTCAAGCTCAGCCTCAATGCGCTCCAGCAGCAGGACTGCGTTGTTGACGATGATGCCGGCCAACGCAAGCAACCCAAACGTGGCCATGAAGCCGAACGGGTAGCCGGTGACCAACAGTGCCAGCGAGGCGCCGATGAGGACAAATGGAATGCTGGCGACGACGATGAAGGCCTTTCGGAACGAGTTGAACTGCCAAACGAACAAGAGAAGGATGGCGCCGAGCGCGTGGGGCATGAAGCCCAGCAAGGCGTCGTTGGCCTCCGCCGCATCCTCCATCTCGCCTCCCAGCTCAATGCGGTAGCCAGGCGGTAGCTTGATGGCCGCGATCTCGGGCTTGAGGGTGGCGACAATTTCGCTGGTGGTCATCCCGGGGTTCTTGCCCGTGACTGTCAGCGACCGCATCAAGTTGCGGCGCACGATCGTGGACGGCTCACTGGACGCTTCGACCGTGGCAATCGCGCCCAACGGCACTGCCTTTCCGGACGCGCTGGAATAGACCAAGGTGTCCTCGGGACGAGCCGTCGGTGATCGTTCGCTGGCAGTGGAGCGCAGGATGACGGGCGTGGCCGTGCCATCGCTGTGCAGGCGGGTGGCCTCGGCGCCGCTGTAGCGGTAGCGTAGCGACTCGGCGATATCGTTGTTGCTCACGCCCGCCGCTTTCGAATTGGCCGCGTCTACCTTGATGGTGTAGCTAGGAGTGCGCTTTCCCCAATCGTCGTAGACATCCTGCGTGCCGCCGAGCGTCGCGAGTTTTGCGCTCACTTCCTCACCGATGCGGCGCAGTTCATCCTCGTCTGGCCCATAGATCCGATAGACGGCCACGCCGGCTTCCGTTGTGCCGAGGGAAAACCGTTTGGGATCGGCACGCACCGTTGGATAGGCAGCCAGAACGTGCTCCCGGGCACGGCGGATCACAGCATCGATATCCGTCCCCTGGGCAACGCTCACGGTGAAGTAGCCCACGTTGGACGCAGGAAGCGGCGGTGTCAGGCCAAGCACGATCCGCGGTCCGCCGTCGGCGACGTAGCCGATGCTCTCAGTGACTTCCGGGTTCTGCTCTCTGTCAGCAAACCAAGCGCTGAGTTCTGTAACCACCTTTCTGGTTTCAGTCGATGCCGCGCCTGGCTCCAGCGTGACTGGCATCTGGAACTGTAGGCGATCCGACTTCGGCAGGAAGTCGTAGGGCAATGACGTCAGGATGACCAGTGCACCGGCCAGCAGCGCTGCCATCGTCCCCATGAAGACCACTTTGTGGTCCAAGACCTTGGCGATGATGCGACTGTAGCCTTTGTAAAGCCGGCTCTGATACTGGCCGTCATCCTCGGCGTGGACGTGGACCTTGGCGAATCGGATGCACAGCAGGGGCGTCACGGTGATGCTTAAGATCCAGGAGCCCAGCAGCGTGACGGCCAAGACGATCGCCAAGGATCGCAGGTATTCGTTTGTGGAGGTCTGACCAAAGAAGAACGGGGAGAACGCCAGGATGATCACCAGCGAGGACGTGAGAAGCGGAATGGCCAGCGTCCTTCCAGCGTCCACGCAGGCGCTTATCCGCTCCTGGCCATGTGCAAGGCGGCGCTCAATGTCCTCGGCAATGACAATGCCGTTGTCGACCAGAAGTCCCAGTGCCAGGATGATGGCCGCGATCGACACCGTTTGGAGTTCCACGCCGAGCGCGCGCATTGCCACCAACGAGCCAAGGATGGTCAGCGGGACAATAGCTCCAACGATGAGCCCGGTCCTCCAGCCTAGGAAAAGCATGACGACCGCCATGACGATGACCACGGTCTCCCCCATGACGTGGTGCATCTTGCCCATTTCGCGTTCCACCACGTCCGGCTGGAACGTCACCACGTGCTGCTCGAAGCCGACCGGCAGGGCCGACTGGGTGCGATCCAACGCTGCACGCAAGCCTTTGCCAAAGGTCTCGATGCTGTAGCCCTTGGCCATAGAGACGGCCACGACGATGGCTGGCTTCCCTTTGTAGAGCGCGCCTCCCTCCGGCGGGTCCGGTGGCAGAATCCGAACGGCGGCCAGATCCCCTAGCCGGATGACTTGGCTCTCCTTGGCATTGGGCACGCTGACCAGCACGTCGGCCAAATCGTGGGCGCTGCGGACCTGGCTGTCGGCAGAGAGGGTCAGCGAGAGACCGGCGGCGATGGCTTCCCCGCCGGGCGAAAGAACATTCTTGTCCCTGAGTTGGTCGATGATCCCGTTGGGGGTGGCGCCGGTCGAGGCCAGCTTGGACCTGTCGAAGTCCACGTAGACCCGGTCTTCCTGCAGTCCATACATAGTCACCCGCTCGACGCCCGGCAGACGATAGAGCTCTTCCCGCATGGCGCGCAGCGGCCCCATCATTTCGCTTGTGCTGAATCCGGGGGCGGTCACCGCAATGGAGGCAACGGCGACGCGTCCGAAGTCGTCGTCCACCAGTGGCCCTTGAGTGCCCGGCGGTAGTTCGGCGCTGGCCTCAGCTGCCTTAGCGCGCACACGCTGCCAAAGGGTGGGCAAATCATCGACGCTGTCCTGGGCCGTCAATTGGATCAGGGCACTGCCAGGGCGAACGGTCGATACAACTCGCTTGATGCCGGCCACCTCTCGCAGCCGCTCCTCCAGCGGCTTGGCAATGCGCTCTTCCACTTCCTCGCTGGGCAGGCCCGGGAGAGCAGCGGACACGAGCGCTTCACGGATGGTGACGGACGGCTCTTCTTGAGAGGGAAAGCCAAAGAAGGTGAAGATGCCGCCGAACAGAAGCAGCAGGCAGGCGAACACCGTCAGACGGCTGGATTTTATCGCCGACTGGGTAAGGTTCATCGGGTTGCCCCTTGTCCGAGCTGGGACTGGCTTTTGTAAGGCCGAACTTTCTGACCATCCGTGAGGTAGCTGGCCCCCGCCGTGACGATCACAGCGTCTTCGGCCAACCCTCCGAGGATTTCGACTTGGCTTCCCTGGTAGCTGCCGACGCGAACGCGAACTTTCTTCACGGTCTGATGAGCCGCGGAGAAAACAAAGACATCCGCCGCGCCGGCGGTGCTGCTGGGGACGAGGCTTGAGAGCGGCACCGTCAGGGTCTTGTTCGCGTTGTCGACCTGAACCAACACGTGAATCAGTGAGCCGGGTAGGAGGGGCGCGCCACCGTCCGCAGCTTCCAAGAGAACCGGCACAGTTCCTGCGGTCGATTCGTGCTGTGCAACCGAACGCAGAGTCAGGGGGACCAATACGTTGCCGTCCTGCCGTGCAGATGCTGCGGCCCCTGCCTGGAGGGCCTTGGCGAGGTAGGCCGGTACGTCGGCTGCAACTTCCGTCTGCCCGCTGCCCTGCACGTCCAGAATCGCTTGGCCTGCGGTGACGTCAACGGTCGGTTCGCTATGGCGAGCGATGACTTGCCCGTCAAATGGCGCTCGGATGATGCTGTGATCGACCGCGCGCTGAGCCAGGGTCACATCGGCCTGAGCACTATTGAGTTCCGCCTTGGACGCTTCCAGGGCGGCGCGAGCCTGAGTCAAGCTGACCTGCGCAACGGCACCGTCCTTGAACATCGCTTCTTGTTGGTTGAACTGAAGCTGGCGTTCGGCCAGCGCTGCGCGGGCCGCGTTCAGCTGGGCGCTGGCCCGGGCGAACTGTTGCTGGACGGGAATTGGGTCCAAGACTGCGAGAACTTGGCCTTTGGCAATCGCGTCGCCGATATCGACATGGATTGCTTTGATCCGTCCCGCCTGCTCAAAACTGAGCTGCGCCCTGGAGGACCGGCGAACCGTGCCGATGAACTCAGCCGAGGTGCGTGCCCCTCGCTCTGCCGTTTCAACCTTCACGCTTCGCACCGGCGCGGGCGGCGTGGGCTCTTGGCTGCAGGCGGACAGCGCGGCGAGGGAGAGGGCGAGAAGGGCGCGCATCGATAGCGGTGGGAGGAAGGCCATTTTCTGTCTCAGTAGGTGTAGGTGAGGGCCACGTTCCCGAAGACGCTGTTGCGCCGCTCAATGATGGAGCTGCCGCTCACGTCGTGCGCGTAGCGCATCGCATTGATCTGCGCGATGCCCATCCAACGATCGCCGAACTTGTGCTCCCAGCGAACGCCGGCGGCGTAGGCATTGATACCCGAGTCGGCAGAGAACGCCCGGCGTCCTGTAACGCCCGCCTGAGCGACACTCACCCCGTAGTAGGCTTGGTTGAAATCCCGATCGCCGCCGTGCACATCTGCTGTGAGAAACACGTCGTTGGCATTGCCGTTGAAGAGCTTTGCTTCCGCCCCCACGCGGTAGCGAAGACGGTGCGCCGAAGATCGCAGGGCGTATTCCGCTTCCGCTGAGACATTGAAGCGATCGCCCAAGGGCTGAACCAGCATGGTCTTCGTGGTGACCGAGCCTGGAACGCGGCCCATGCCCTTCAAGGAATCTGAGCCAGGGCGCCATGAGCTGTCCCTTTCCAAGCGGCCCAAGTCGTAGTAGATCGACTGGGAGAGATAGAGGCCATTGCCAAACTGATACTGCAGGCCCGCCCCGCGGGTCGAGTCGGCGAAGAGGATGCCCCGCTGAACGGACAGCACGGGGACAAGGATCGCTTGGCTCTCATCCGAGCCCGCGTAGAGCGGGCCGTAGAGCACGCCGGCCCCAAAAGTGGCCTCCATCTTGTCGCCCCACAGGCCGCCGGCGTGAGCGGCCGGTGCCGCCAGAAGCACGGCCAATCCAAGCAGGACGGTTGATTTGGTCTTGGTGATCATATTGGAAACCTCAGTGGGAGTCGGAAGGGGAAGGGCGGGCAGGAGCCGTGGCATAGAACGCGTGCGACAGAGCGATCCGGGAAAGGGCAAAGTCCTGCTGAGCAGCGACGCGGTCGGCCGTGGCATTGGCCGCGTCAATCTCGGCCTGCGGTCGGTTCATGGCGTCTTGCAGGCCTGCATCAATTCGTTGGATCAGTCGGCCCGTCTTTCCGACGGCAGCGAGCTCCTTCCTGCGAGCTGCGGTGTAGGCCTGCTCGGCCTGGCTTCGGCTGCCAAGGGCATCGGCGACATCGACAAACGCGCGTTGGACGGCCTTCTCGTACTGCACGACCCCTTGCTGTTGACGGATCCATGCGAGATCCAGCGCCTGCTTGTTCCGACCGAAGTCGAAAATGGGAAGCCGCAGGCTGGGGGTGAACGTCCAAGCTTTCGAGGCAGAGAAGAGGCCACCCAAACTCTCGCTGGCCGAGCCAAGCGAGGTGGTAAGTTGGATGGACGGGAAGAAGGCCGCGCGTGCGGCGCCGATGTCAGCGTGAGCTGCTTGTAACTGGGCTTCTGCCTCAAGCACCTCGGGGCGGTGGTAGAGCACGGAAGAATCCAAACCACCGTAGCGGGCCGCGTCGCCCGAGCCGTCGACGAAAAGCGACAGGTTTGGGCTTGGCAGCGCTGAGTCAAACCCAACCAGAAATCGCAGGGCCCGCTCTTGGGCCTTTGATGCCTCGGCAGCCTTGGCCGCGTTTGCATCCGCTTGTGCAGCCAAGCTCTCCGCGTCGCGAAGATCGTCGGAGGCGATCATGCCAAGCGCTTGCCGGCGCTCAGCGAGGCGGAGCTGTTCCCGAGTGCTGCTGGCCACTACCCCGGCCTGGGCTTCGGCTTCTTTGGCCGCAGAGTAGAGGACGTAGGCGCGGAGCGTTTCGCCAATGAGCGCTCCCCGGGCCGCGTCGCGGCCGTGTTGAGATGCTTCCCACCGGAGCCCTTCGGCAGCGGCGAGCGACCTGAGGCGCCCGAAGAAGTCGGGATCGAACTCTGACAGTCCGACGGTCGCCATGGACAGATCCTGCTGGTAGCGCTCGTCCAGCGCGGAATCGCCGAATCGCTGTTTGCTCTTGACGATTTGCCCATCCAGCCGTGGCAATCGTGCACTGTTGCTCTGACCGGCCTGCGCTCGCGCGAGTCGCACGTTGAGCTCCGCAAGCCGGTAGTCGGGGCTGCGACACAGCGCCGCTTTGATCATGGCGTCCAGCTGGCCGCCCTTGACTGTCGCCCGGACAAAAGCAATGTCTTCCCCGCGCATCCGCTCCGAGCAACGCGCTCCGTTGGTAGGCGAAACAGTCGTAGAGCCGAGCTGTTCGGGAACGACAGCGGCGGGACGGACGTATTTGGGGGACAAAGAACACCCTGCCAACGCGGCCATCCCTAAGACAGCTGCCGAACTAACCAGAGCTGGTCCGAACCAGCGGAAGGCCGAGCAAGTAATCACGGATTAACCAACGTTCGCCAGAGAATTGCGCGAAGCTTGAAGGCCTCTCCTCAATGTTCTTTGTGCTCTTTGTTGAGATTCGATCAAGCCTCAAAAAAAAGCGCAGTTTCCTCGGCTGCGAGCGTCGTTTCTGAACCGACATGCTGAAGATCCTGACGATCTGCAACGTCTTGGTGGCAGAGGCGCCGCTGTAGTGGTAAGAATGGCGCGCCGTTTCGACGGTTTCCGCCCAAATATCAAGATTTCATCAATGACTTTTTCGGATTCTATGAATTCGGCTCCCATTCCGTCGAACGACAAGCGGGTCCTGGTCGTCGAGGACGACGCGGACGGCGCCAGTATCCTGGAGGCCTACCTTCGCAAGGAGGGTTTTTTTGTGGCGGTGGCCAACGATGGCCTGCAGGCCTTGGAACTTTTCGCGCAGTGGCGTCCCCACTTGGTTCTTCTGGATATCATGCTGCCGAAGATGAGCGGCATTGACGTGCTGTCGGCCATTCGCAAAGCGGGGGACACGCCCGTGATCATGGTGACCGCCGTCGGGGACGAGCCGGACAAGCTTGGTGCCCTGCGATACGGAGCAGACGACTACGTGGTCAAGCCCTACAGCCCTCGAGAGGTTGTGGCTCGGGTTCATGCGGTGCTGCGCCGGGTGGTGCCTGGTCGAGGAAAGGAAAAGGTCCTCCAGCACGGGCGGCTCACCGTAGACGGGGAGGCTGTGAGGGTGCTCGTTGAAGCAGAGGCCGCAGGGTCTCCGTCCGTCGTCGAGCTGACTCCCACCGAATTCAACATCCTTTATGCACTCCTGCGCACCCCCTTCAAGGCCTTCACACGCGCGGAGCTGCTGGAAGGGGTTGCGGCCACCAGCGATTCGCTGAATCGCGTTGTCGACACGCATGTCCACAACATTCGCAAGAAGCTCGAGCACCACGGGATTACCGGTGTTCTGGTGACGGTGCGCGGCGTGGGATACAGGTTCCAATGAAGCCTGGCCGCCATCCACGAGCGCCCAGCTCCCTATGGACTTGGGTCGGCCTTCGAATGAGCGGGCTGGCCGTGGGGGCAGTGAGCTGCGTGGCGCTTGGGATGTGGCTGCATTTCCAGCTGAAGGATGAGCGCATCCTCAGCGCGCTACCGCCCCAGGTACAGCAAGAAGTGCGGCGGCTTGTGGCAGATCCGCATTTGGACGAAGCGCGGCTATGGGCGCTGTTCCAAGCCAATTACGCCATCGAGAACTTCTTGCCGGGCCTGCGAAATCCAGATTGGTTCACCCTTCTGGCGTTGCTGGTGACATCCGTTCCTTTCATCTTCGTCTTTGGGTTCATGATGTCTCGCCCGCTATCGCGGCAATTCAGCTCGGTGGCAAAAGCGGCGAGGCAGGTGGCCGAGGGGGACTTCTCGGCGCGGGCAGCGCTGAGTCCGCATGCCCCACAAGAGCTGGCCGGCTTGGCCGAAGATTTCAACGAGATGTCGTCTCGCCTGGAGCAATATGAGCGGGAGATCAGGGACTCCAGTGCGATGCTGGCCCACGAGCTCAGGACCCCGTTGAACGCTGCGATGGGGCGCATTCAAGGGATGGTGGACGATGTTTTTCCGCACTCCAATGATCAACTCTTGCTGGTTCACCGGCAGCTGGAGCAGATCAATCGCATCGTTGGCGACCTCCATCTGCTGTCGATGGCGCGGGCTGGGGCCCTGAGCTTGGAAGAAGAGCGGTTTGCGCTCGCAGATCTGGTGCTCGAGCGCATTCAGTGGGTGGAACTGGAACTCCAAGCTGCTGGGGTTGCATGCCAGTTGGATCTGGACGCCGGCATCGAGGTCCAGGCCGACCGGCTGCGGATGGGCCAAGTGGTGACCATCGTGGTGGACAACCTGCTGCGGTATGCATCCAGCGGCGGCGTCATGGACGTATCGCTCAGGCAGGAGGGGACGCGGGTGACGCTCATTGTTGGCGACCGTGGCCCAGGGGTCGACGAGGCCGACCTCCCGCGTGTCCAGGACCGCTTTTGGAGGGCGGATCGGTCCAGGGCCCGGCACTCGGGTGGCTCCGGGCTTGGCCTCTCCATTGCGGGTGCCATATGCGCTGCCCACGGTGGCGTGCTGACAGTGCGAAATCGCACGGGTGGAGGCTTGGAGGTGGTGGTCTCGATCAACCGAGAGATGAGCCGTTGAAAGATTCGGTGCCAATAGATGGCGCCCAGGCTTGGTCAAGTCCCAGCGCTCCACTGCCGCGATCTTGTGATCTTGCCGATATGGTCTGGTGCTAATTGCCGAGCGCTCGGGCCGGTCTGGAGGGCCCGCGGCCAAACGGGGCAAGGCATGGCAGGTCCGCTCAGCCGAGTCTAGAACAAGAATGACCAAGAATCTGAAGGCGTTCCGATGCCGCCCCTCCGCATCATCGCTGTATCATCAACTGAGTCTAGAGCGCGATCTGCGGTCGCCGTTCGAGTCATTTGAAGGAAATGAGCGCGCGGCGCGGCCTTGCAGGTTTTGGCTGATTAGGTTGGTCTCGCTCCTTCCTCAGAGCAGCCACGGTAGCCATCAAAGCACGAGAGTTAATGCTTCCCGTATTTGCGGATATTTTCAGAAGCGGCTTCACCTTAGGCGAGGCATCCCGCACAGCTTCGCGGGAGGCAGTGGGAGCAGGTGCAGTAGGTAACAGATTTTTACGATTCATATTGCACCTCATACGCCGCAATTAAAAATGAATTCACGGGTAATATGCTTTTCAGCTGCTAACGCTAATTCAAACTCTTCAAGTGACCCTCGAAGTAGTCCGACCAAAGCGTCCAAGCTCGATGAGTCATCGCCCATCCCAGTTATAGCACTCAGGTCTTGTGGCGTCAAATCTAAAGAGTGGAACGAAACAAACGCGTCTCCCATCGTTAGGGGCTTTTTAAGTCTGACCACCACGGACCAAAGCCCCTTTGTCGGCAGGCCCACTTCTGACGCCGTGCGCCAATGCAGACTATTGCCCATATCGATGAGAGGGAATTTGGTTAGGGAGGCTCCTCCTAAGCCAGAGCCAGGGCCTGCAATCAGTAACGCGTATCTCTGAGAGTTTAAGTACAGCCTTGACGTCAGGCTTTTTCTCTCTTCCCTGCCCGCGCTCCGCAAAACTGAATTGAAGTTTTCAAGCGCGACCTCATCAATCCAGTGCATGAGTTTTGTGAGCTTAAATTGTAAGAACTGTGCGTGCAGCATCTTGTTAGCCCTTGTCCGGGCCCGGGATATCTCCCCGCGAATGCGGACCTCGCCTTTATCAAAGTCCAGCAGGTCTAAGGACGAAGGTAGATCCACCATCATCAGATTATCAATGCCGCGGCGATGAATGAGCGATGGTCCTGAGACAATGGCGTCAAGGATCGCAGTTGACCAGTGTGACGGCTTGTCAATTTTCTCGTCGGCGACCTTAGGGATTGACTTGATAGACATTCCGATGGACCAGCAATCTGGATCCTTGGCCCGTTCATCATCAAAGGCCCATAGGGGCAGGTTGGATAGAAATCCCCCATCGGCAAATTCGTGTGGTGTGCCGTCGATGTCTATACGATGGGGCTTGAAGATATAGGGAAGTCCGATCGATGCACATACAGCGTCGGCAATGGCTACGTTAGGAGTGGTCTCGTACGAAAATAGGCGAACGTCCTTTCTCGTCAAATCGGTCGCGACGATGCGAAGGGGCAGTCCACCACAGCTTTTGAGGCATTTGAAGGTCACATATTTTTCATCTTCGAGATGCCTGTCTGCGTAGCTACTCAAGTTAGGTAGCGATAACCTGATGGCTTCATCAACAGCCGTTTTAACGGCTGTTAACGGGGCTAGCCCTGGACGCAGGCGAACAACCACGAACGCGCCAACTATGATGAAAATGATCATCCCAACTGGAATGATCACAGTCATGATGTTTACAGCAGCGTTCAGGCTGGCTGCCAAACGAAGGCTAAGGAAACTTGATGGGTAGGCGGAAAGTCCTACCAAATACGTCGTAAGAGCAATCACGACCGAGGCTACAAAAGCATACTTAAATAGGTCTCGAACGTTGGCAATTGAGGACAAGAGAGAAGACACTCTTTTGGCGCGAAGGATATTGTTCCATCCGCGCCGAGTGAACAGGCCTGTGAGAGAGCGATAGGCTCCGCCCTGTAGCGTCGAGAGGAGGTGATCTCCGGTCGTTGGATCGTAAAGATCATCGGAAGTCCTTCCGCTGGCAACAAGCGCGGCCACGATTGATCCAGCAGATGTCCCCGCCACGCCTACCAGCTTGAGCCTTATCGGTGAGCTATCTGATTCGTCTGCTTCACCTAACCCGTCCTCAAGGGCCCGAAGTCCGCCGACATGAACGACGCCTCTGGCACCGCCGCCTTGGAAGGCAACAAACACGTTCTGCTCTACGACGGCGAGTCCTTGCGGATTCGGGGCCACATCAAGCGAAGCATCAGTCGTGTCCATAGGCGTCGTCCCGCCATTGCTGGCGAGGGAAGGGTTTTCATCCATAGCGGTCTCCACTGCTTCCATTGCTTATCGCCTTCATCCAAATATGTTGTGAATTCCCACGCGCGGTGCTTGGATGAGTAGGACGGCATTGTGGTGCCATCGATGAAGTACCGAATTCCTACTCACGCCCAGCCAGGCTCCTCTAAGCATCCTTAAGTGCAATTTAAATCAACCGCGCTAGGAGAGCTTAGCTCAACAGGCTCGCATCGATATATCAGGGCGGTAGGTCCTGGCTACCCCGAGATTGGCACCGCGAGCACTTATGCCGTCCGCCACTATTGTTGCGCTATCGAGCCGCGTTTCCCGCATCCGTTGGCATCTATAGCGAAAAGCCGATTTACATCAAAGGAAGGGCGGCACTCGGGCGGTGTCTGCGCCTCAGCGCAGGGTTGTAGACTTCTTTGCTCCACAGGCGCAGAGCGCAGCTCGAAGCCCGATCAGCGCGCTTGATAAAAAACTGGCGAGTCAGAATTCTTGTGCTACCACGTTCTCCTAAGAACTCTCCGCATGCGTCCGCGCTCGCGGCATTATCGTTCAGGCCATAGCGCTTGGTGAATTCCGCGAACCACTCCGCATCCACACCGTCCAAGCCAACCAGGGCCAACCCTTCGCCCAAGGGTTCAATGAAATCTAGTTGCGCATATAGGCCTTTTGGACGGGGGCGCTCCGGTGCTTCGGCCGAGAAGTGTGGGTTCATTGGAAACTCCATGTAAGCCAATTGTGTTGAAGGACGGCGCACGCCCGCAGTTGGGTTGTTCCAGAGACTTGGCTGCGATGCTCACGTAATGAGCGGCAGTCAAGCTATGTATCGCGAGTGTGCCACGGGTACGGTATCGGCCTTATCTCCTGGCGACTTGAGCCACGTCAGTGCCGTCGCCTTCGGCAAGCTTTGCCCGTCGCCCTGCCTGGAGTTGATCGTTGCACAGCCTCGGCCTGCTCTGGCGCGACGTGCTAGCCTTGATCCTGTCCGCCAGGGCTGCTTGGTGGGTGGCGGATAGGTGGAGCAAGACCCAACGCCCCGACGACAGGCTGCAGGGATTCTGGTGACCGCGCGATCGGCGCGGGGCGATGCCGGGACTAAGAGAAGAGTCTTCCCAGGCCTCGTCATCGACGGCGAGGCACGCGCCTGCAATCGGGCGCACGTCCTGTCCTGCAATGTCAGGCGACACCAATCAGTGCCTTCACCAGAGCGCATTCGCCGTCCATGGCAAGTAAGCCCAGGCCCTCACATGCGCCGTGCGCGCGCCGACAAAGGGCCTGGGTGTTGATTCGCTTTCGCTCGTGGACTTGTGCTTTGGACTACTTGATCAAGAACTCGCTGGGCTCTTTCCCCTTCTGGACCAGCGCAGCAAGCCACCTTGGTTGGCGGCCACGGCCGGACCATGTTTCGCTGGGGTTGGCCGGATTGCGGTACTTAGGGGCGACCTTGCTGCCGGCGGACTTCGCGGGTTTGCGGCCGGTGCGCTTCTTGGAGGTCTCGGAAGAGGCCGTTGAAACCGCCCCGTAAAGCTCCTCAATCGTGTAACCGTGGTCTTTGACGTATTGGTTGATCTTGGCTCGCATGGCGGCAGCCTTGGGCCGGGTCAGCACCTTGGTTTGCTGCTTTTCTGCCTGAGCGATCAGGGTCTTTAGTTCTTTGGCCGACAGGCCGCTGACATCGATGGTCATCTGTTTGATCCGAGCGTTGAGAGCTTTAGCCTAGTTCCAAATGGGGTTCGATGCGAACGCCCCCTGACGAGCGCTTAGCTAGGCCCTGCCTCAGGGGTTTGGTGGGGCTCGGATAAGAGCCCCGGTTACTACGGGTAGAACTTGCTCGCATCACCCAGTTGTTTTGCGAACTGCCCCCTGTTGTAGATCGGCAGCTCCACCGGTGGCGCGTAGCGGGCCAAAAGGTCGATCTGTTTCCTTCGCGCGAGCTCGGGCTTCTTGTGGAAGTAGGCCTCATGCAGCACCGGAACCCTCTTGCTGATGCTGTGGCCCGTCAGCAAGGCAATGTCCTCGTCGGGAATTCCCTTGTGATGGAGCTCCGTGGCGATGGTGTGCCGAAACGCGTGCAGCCCGATTCCCTTCCCGAAGCCCAGGCTCTTCAGGTAGGTGCTGAACTGGTTGAGCGCCGCTTGGCTGTAGCGCTGGTTGGATTCGCCTGTCTTGCGGTTCACGCCGGCGGTCAGGTGGGGGAACAATCGAGGATGGCCACACGCGCGGATATCGGCCACGAAATCTAGGAAGCCTGCGTCGACCACCGGGGCGGGGATGGGGAGGGTTCGAATGGCTGCCTTCCCCTTCAGGCGCTGCCGGCTCCGATCTCGGGTCTTGTGCGCAAGGTCGGGATCGACGGTCTTCTGGATCCGGATGCACCAGACGCCGGCCTCCTGCACCACATCCGCCAGTTTCAACTGAGCGATCTCGTTGATGCGTGCTCCCGTGCAGAGGCCAAGGATGGGAAGCCACCAGCGGTGAGGATACTTGATGGCCCATGGGATGTACGTTTCGTGCGCGAAGATGCGCTTGAGCTCTGCATCGTCAAACAGGCGCTCGGGCTTGTTCGGATCCACTACCAAGTCCTTCTTGATCTCGTCGAAGGCGACCATGGGGGACGCAACGATGGCCTTGGATTTTTCGAGCTTCTTGAAGAACGTCGACAGGAACCGACGGTGTTTCTCAAGAGTGGCCGGGGCTGGTGGCGCGACGCTCAGTTGCTTGCCGCACTCCACTGCTTGGTTGTAGGTGAAGCCGCGGTATGCCGGGTCGGATAGAAAGCGGTCCGGTAGCCAGCGGATCAAGTCCCAAACCCTGTAGATGTGGGCGTGATCGATGCGCGAGACAGGAATGTCACCGCACGTCAGCAGCAGCAATCGCAGAGTGCGTGCGGTCGCTTCGACCGTCTCTTTGGCGAGGCAACTGTAGTCGCCACGATTTCGGAGGTAGTCATCAATCTCCACCGAAAGCGAACGACCTGGTGTCGCTACAGGCAGTGGCTCGGGGTAGCGCGTGCCATTCTTCGTAGAGCGCGGACGCCTTGTTCGCTCACAGACGGTGTTGAAGATGTCCTGAGCGTGGACCGCGGCCTCCCGGCCGGTGACCACGAGCTTTCCGATACGAACCCTTCCGATGCGGATGTCGGTCATCTGCAAGGAGTCCCTGGGATCGTCCACGTAGGATTGCAGGGGGTGTAGAAGTTTCTTCAGGGGCATTTCTGGCTTCCATCGTTTCGATGGAAGTACAGATAAAACAGGCTGCAAAATCGTCAATAGAAAAAGATGTCTTCTGTTTTTGCCTTAGGCTTTCTCCGTGGCGGTGGTTGTAAGGCGTAAACGCGCAAAGGTGTTACTGCGCAGGATGACGGTCACAACGCTTTTAAATCAAGGGTTTGCGATGCATGGTCTTGTAGCTTTTCGCAGTCATTTGTGTACTGTTTAATTTATATAAGCTAACAGCGACATTTGGATTGTTATGTTAGTTCTGTACGGATGATAAACGTTGCGGAGAATTGAGGGCTGAGAAATCACCTTGGAGGCGGAGCTGTGGCGCAACGAGTCTGTCCATTGTTTGTGATTGCGATCCTCTTCGCGCCGCTGGGAGCCAGCGGTGGGGCGCCCACTAACCCCGAGCTGCGCGCGGGACCTCCCGCTGACCACTGAGGGTGAGGAGAGGGTGCTCAGTGCTGTCGATGCGGCGCACACCGCTCGGCTGAAGGCGATCGTTGCGGCCCATGGCTGGCCGACCGTGGCGCAGGTGGGCCAGGACGGGGCGGACGCGGCCTGGCTGGTAGCCCAGTATGCCGACAAGGATCCGCCCTTCCAGCGCTCTGTCGCGGACGCCATGCAACCCTTGGTGGCCAGAGGGCAGGTCAGAACATGAAATCACGCCTATCTTTGGGGCCGCATCGAAACGGACTGCGTTGCGATCGAGGTCTAGGCTGCTGGCATTTTCGAGTGGGTCTACGTCGCTACCCTGGTCCAGTGCTTCGGACGCGTCCACCGAACGAGATTTGCGGGTCCGCAGGAGCTCTTGAAGGTGCGGATCGCAGGCCGAGCCTTGCGCAGGCAGCATAATCTGCGTCTACAATGCGCTGAATAGGGATGGGGGGGCTATCCATGGACCAGCAAGTCGAAGCAGCGTGTACTGCTCTGGATGAATTTACTTCTGCGGTGGAGCGGACGTTTAATGGCGTGACCAATCCGCTCCAGCAGCAGATCGGTTGGATGGCGCCTGCACTCACGCCACAGGAGATTGCCGCCGTTCCGGCGCGGTTGGCTCAGCGTATCAGGGATGCGGATCTCGCTTTCGATGAGACTGACCCCGACGAGCAAGATCAAGCGGACTTGATCGCCAGCCTTCCCACCCAGCTCACCATACTGACTAGCAATCTGGGCAATCTTTCGGGCGGTAACATAGGTCAGGCAGGTTGGGCGTACTTTGAGACGTTCAATCAGTGGGAGCGCACTCTTTTTCCAACTGGCGTGTGGGCCGAGCCCGATCCAGAGACGCTGCCAGGTCGGCTGCGGCGTCAGCTGAAGCTGACCAAGAAGGCATTGGATGCCATTGTTGTGGATCGAGAGGCTCTCCAAGACCAGTTGGACGAGATCAGGCAGGGGGCTCAGCTGATCGGGGATCTTCCGGTCGATGCTGAGATGATTGCTAACGCACGCAAGGACGTTGCAGCAGCACATCAGTCTGCAGTTGAGGCAGCGTCGAAGTCGAAAGCCGCAGCAGATGGTGCTGCGTCGTCTTTCACCCGGATGGAGGCGTTAGAGGTTGAAGCCAAGAGGGTACTGGACGGGATCGAGGCCGTGTATCGCGCCACGACCAGTCATGCGCTCGCTGAGGCTTTCAATAGCAGGGCTAACGCGCTTCGGGTATCGGTTAGGTGGTGGGTCGGCCTTTTGATCGGTGCACTCGGCGCTGGCGCGTACCTTGGCTACCTCAGAGTCCAAGCAATCTCCGAACTCACAAAGGACCCGACAAGCCAGCAGTTCATGTCATTGATCTGGGTTCAGGTCGCCCTTGGGACGCTTTCCCTTGCCGCGCCACTGTGGGTGGCTTGGCTGGCTACGCGTCAAATAGCGCAGCGCTTTCGCCTAGCGGAAGACTACTCATTTAAAGCGTCCCTTGCGACGGCCTATGAGGGCTACCGTCGCGAAGCCTCACGAATCGATCCGGAATTTGAAAAGGACCTATTTGGGTCGGCGCTCCGCCACCTTGACCAAGAGCCGTTGCGTTTCATGGCGGAGACTGATCATGGAAGCCCTTATGCGGAGTTTTTCGCGTCGCCAATGTTCCGTGAAGCTCTGAAAAAGGTTCCAAGCCTGTCTGAAGACCTTAAGGACGTAGTGCTAAGGGCTGTCAGGCGAACTGAGAGTCCTAACAAGTTTAGGTCAAAGGACCCGCCTCACGGGCCTCGCACGGCGGACGATGATCAGCCATGAGGCGAGTTAAAAGATCGCGAGCAATAGCCACACTCATCAGCAGGTGAGCTCATCTCCCGTGGAGCAGCGCATTGCCTTCAGGCAATTTAAACCACGGAGAAACATGATGAGTGGACAGAAGGCTGCCCCGAGAGGTAAAGCCCCTGGCGGCGGTAGCGTCCGAGGGCAAGAGCACCCGCTGCAATGGGGCTTGATGCGCGGCAGAGCAGATCCGCCGCAATTCTATACCGCTTAATTTCTGTAAGCTAACAGCGCCCTTTGGATTGTTTGGTTTAGTTCTGTAGGAATGGTAAACGACGCCGTGAAATCGTGGCTGAGAAATTGCTTGGGAAGCGGAGCCGTGGCGCAACTACTCGGTCGATCCTCGTCGCGTCGCTAGGTGCAACTGGTGGGACGCCCACTGACCCAGGACTTCGCGGCGAGCTCATCAGGCGGTCCGGACCTTCGGCTGCCCACAGAGGGCGAAGAGAGCGTGCTCAGTGCCGCCGACGCGGTGCACATCGCTCGCCTAAGGCGAGCGTTGCTGCCCGAGGCCGGCCTACCGTGGCAGGTGGGCGAGGACGGGACAGACGTGTGATGCAGGGCTTATCGGGTCACTAGGGCTAGTCGGCTCGCGCTCCCCTCCAGTGCCCTGCAGGTGGCATGCTTGGATGAGGATTTATCAGGAAGCTATCTGAATGGAATACGAGCGTGTCGTAGGTCTGAGAGATGAGCTGTTGGATCGTTTCGAGTTGCGGCCGAGACCTGTCCCGGAAATGCGCTTCTCACGAGGTGGTGCGAGGTCTCGTTGGAGGGCGCCGCGTGCGCAGATCGCACTCGGCATAGCGCCAGGAGCGCGGCAGGGCGACTTTTATCTGGCTGTGCGCCCGCAAGGCGAGCAGTCTGTAATTCCGCAAATCGTTGGCGAGATTACTGAGATATGTAAAGGCGAGGTTGATATCCAGCCTATGGAGATTCTTGGGCCGGAAGGTGCTGCTTGGTTGAGGGGGAAGAGCAGGCCCATGCGTGTGGGTGTAAGTATCTCTAACATAAAGGGAGCCGCAGGGACCCTTGGATTGTTTGTCGAGTCCGAAGAGATGGACGGACAATTCATTTTATCCAACAATCATGTCCTTCTGGATCCTGCCGGGCGGGGCGAGTGTAGGATTATTCAACCTGGTCGCAATGATCTAATTAAGTCAGCTGATGTAGTTGCTGATCTTGTCCTATGGAAAGATGTGGTCGTTGGCCAAGTCAATGTGGTCGATGCTGCAATTGCCAGGATAAGAGATCCCGAATCCGGGCATGTCAACAATATTCCTGGGCTTGGATCAATCACTCAAGTTTCTAATGTTCCTGGATTATTTTCGGGGGTCGCAAAGATTGGAAGAACCACCGGTCTAACCTACGGCCGAATACTGGGTAAAGGAATTTGCGCCGTGAGTGTTGCGTGGGACGGGGGTGTTGCTTTTTTTGATGATTGCATTGAGGTTGGGGCTTTCCCGCGGAAGTTCTCGAATGGCGGAGATAGCGGTTCAGTTATATGTGATTTGAAGGGAGGGGCGTTTGGTCATCTTTTCTGTGGTGGATGGCGGAGGCGCTTTGGTGTGCGGGTTTTGAAGGTTACTTATGCTACGCCATTGACAACGGTGTTTTCTGAGTTAAAGCTGAGGCTATTGTAGGGAGTGGGGGGCTTATGAATGTTGATCCTGAGGTTCAATCGATCGATGGCTCGATAGGGGAGCTCTACGACCGGGTATCCAAGTTGGCGCAAATTTCTGGTATCGGGCTAACATGGCATTGGCGTCTCGGGCGTCGAGCTTTTTTGGTGAATGTCTTTAAGAGGGTTCCGCAAGGTTTGCCGCGGTCATACCGAGGAATTCCAATTGTCTATCGTGCAATTGGAAAGATCGTGCCTGAGCGGTTGTGATTCGTGGTCAGGCACTTGGTGTTACCAGGCTGAGGGGCGAGAGGGTGCCCTGGTCATGGCTCCAATGGTGATGCTGAACGAGGATCTGCAACCTAGACTAGGCCATGGGCTTGAGTAACCCGTTTGGGGTTTGGGTGGCAATGCCTGGGGCTGAGGGCGTCATTGGCAACTGGGACTATCGGCTCGCACCAATTGACGACCTGGTGCACTATCCGAACTCGCAAGCGAGCCATGCAATCGCCTCTTCGAAGTCCAGCTTCAACGATGCATACGAGCGTCTCAGAAGGCGTGGAGGAAGTACGCCGTCCCACTTCTGCGTGACTAGGTTGTTCGCAGAGTAAAGAAGCGTCTCTGGCGATGGCAATGCCATCTTTGCCACCCGCCCGAGCACCTTGATCACGTCATCGAGACTCCTAGCCCCCTTGGAGATTTCCACGCCCAGCCTGCCGGCCTGAGAAGTGAATCCCTGAGCGTTTAGGAGGCAGGCGATGGCTTCATTTGCGGAGTCTCCCAGCCACGTCAGCAGCAAGGCATCGCTGCCCTGGTCGAGGAGAACCTTCCCGTCCAGTCTCAATTGACGGTAGGCGCTCTGCGCCTCCTGCAGGAAGCGATAGGCAGTGGGATCCAAGAAGTCTGGTTTGATCTCTTGCTGATACAGTCCACGCATCTTGTTACGGACCTGGGTGTGGACCTGCCCGCCCGTTCCATTGAAAAGAGGCGGGGTGCCGCCCTTCGCTGCGGCCACATAGATCGTCTTTTGGGCGTCGTCGATCTGCTCGACGAGCCAAGTGCGGCCGCCAAACAAGATTCGCTGGCCGACGGTCACCAGTTGGGACACGGGGAGCGTGCCCAGTGCCTTGCCGGCGGCCACGATCCGGAACTCTTCGTCGACGCTGAAAGCGGCGTAGAAGGTGTAGTGGTTGACCAACTTGTCGCCGACCGGGCCGTGGAGCAGCAAGCCGGAGCCATCTTGAATTAGCACCTGTTCTTGGCCAAGGTGGCGAAGCAACTCTGCGAACGCGTCTTGGGATAGGCCGTGAAACGGTCCCTGATCTGCGCAGAGCAGCTGATACGCTTGAGCTGCCTTAAGCCCGCCGTATTGGGCAATGGAAGAAAGCAACTGCTGGACGAGCGTTGAAAGGTGTAGGCCGTTGACCGAAGGCGGTTCAAACCACCTCTCCAGCAATAGCAGCACGCAAGCAGTGGACTGAACTGTGTCCAGTCGAAGCCTTGTCTTCAACGTCGACTCAGCGTCGATTGAGTCCTCGATAACGTAGCCGCGCAACACCGCTGGCTCTCCAGGGCGGCGCCCGGAGCGACCAAGGCGTTGGCGAAGGCTGGCCACGGAAGGTGGTGGGCCAATTTGCGCGATGCTCTTCACCGCTCCGATATCGATGCCCAGTTCCAGGGTGTTCGTGCAAATTGCGTTCGCTGGACGACCCTTTTGTTTCAGGGCCGCTTCCGTGTCCGAGCGTATTTCCTTGGACAGGCTCCCATGGTGTGGCCAGAACTCTCTCGGCCGGCCGTCCTGTTCGCTCAGCAGGTTGAGGAGGTGCGTGTAGCGTTCAACCTCCCTTCGGCTATTGGGGAAGATCAGGTTGTTCGTCCCTGAAAGCACCCGGTAGAGGTGCTCGGCCACCGCAGCGGGAGCCGCGGGATTCTCGTCGGATCCGCCCTCAGATGCGGGTTGCTCGTAGCCCTTGATGATCAGCTGGAGATCATTTCCAGCTGATGAGGCGTTGACCAGCGCGGGGGCAGTCCCAACACCGGGGCGTAGGAAGGCCCCAGCGCTCGAAAAGTCACCCAAGGTTGCCGACAGGCCCAGGCGGGGAGTCCGCCGCCGTAATAGCACGTCGATCCGGTGCATCAACGATTGAAGCTGCTTCCCGCGCTCGCTTCCAATGAACGCATGGAGTTCGTCCACGACAACGTAGAGGAGCTTTGAGAACGCTGCCGCAACGGATGTCCCGCGGTTGCAGAGCATCGCCTCCAAGGACTCCGGCGTGATCAGGAGCACGCCACGGGGGTGCTTAAAGAACCGCTGCTTGGTGGAGCCCGATACGTCCCCGTGCCAAGGCCACACGGGGACTTCAAGGTCCTCGCAAAGCCGCTGCAGCCGTTCAAACTGGTCGTTGATGAGCGCCTTTAGAGGGCTGATGTAGACAATCAGGCCCTCCTCGTCGGTGTTCAGAAGGTGCGTGAGCGCAGGAAGAAAAGCGGCCTCGGTTTTTCCCGAGGCGGTGCTGGCGGCGATGATCACGTCCCGGTCGGCGCTCAGGACGAGAGGAATCGCCAATTCCTGGACCTCACGCAGCGCCTCCCATTGTTCGGTCCAGAGGTAGCGCTGGATTCGAGGGTGCAGCGATTGGAAGGCGCTGGAGGCAGTCATCGTTAGAGCCTGAACGACGCCAGCTCGTCGTCCTCTTGCACGACCAACTCGCCGTCGCCCCCGTGGTCAGCTGCCACCTCGACCGATCCGATCAGGTCCTGCCAGTCCACGCCCTGGTTCTGCTCCAAGACGGCCAAGAGGTTGATAAAGGCGGTGATCGTTGTGCGCGGGGTGCGGAAGAAGCTATCGCCGATTCGATTGGCGCAATGGGTCATGAACTGGTGAATGGCTTCATCGGGCAAGAGATACTTGCCTGCGTCGCCGGCAGCGTAGACATGGCGAATCTTGGTGAGCAGGACGTAGAAGTCTTCGGCTGTCAGGCTCGACAGTCGAACGACAGGGCCGCTGAAATCCACCAACCCGTTGGTGGCAAAGGTATTCTGGGCCAGGCGGCTCTGAAGAGCTTCATAGCTGTAGACGCCGCGGCGGGTATCCATCAGGAAATCCGGGGTGCCGCCCAGAACAAAACCAAGGCCAACCGCAGTGCCCTGCAGGGAGTCGTTGAGCATGCGCAGGAGCTGCTCGTAGTTTGCATTCCGGGCCTGGGCGTTGGCCAACTTGTAGAGGTTGACCAGTTCGTCCAGGCACACCAGCAGGCCGCTATAGCCCGCCAGCCGAACAAAGCGGCCCATGAGCTTGAGCTGGTCGTAGACCGATGCGTCGTCCACGATGGTTCGGACGCCCAGCGCTGCACGCGCGTCCGTCCGGGTGGCAAATTCGCCACGCAACCAACGAATGGCATCGGACTTGAGCTGCTCGTTGCCTTGCTCGAACCCTCTCCAATAGGCGGCGATCACGTCGGCAAAGTCATAGCCGTTCACCAGTTCGCTCAGCTGCTCGAGCTTCGCGCGAATGACCTGCTCGGTGGATAAGCCTTGCGACTTGGACTCGGCCACTGCGGTCGAAATGAACTTCTCGACCACCCCGGGCAGCGCGCCTCCATCGGGCTTGGTCCGAGTGGCCAAGTTCCGCATGAGCTCCGCGTAGAGCGACCGGGCCTGTCCCCCTGAAGCATGCAACCGCCTGTCGGGATTCAGATCCGCGCTGGCCACGACGAGCTTCCGCTCCATTGCAACGGCGCGAACGAGGTTCAAGAAAAAGGTCTTGCCTGCGCCGTACTCACCCACCACCAGGCGGAAGGACGAGCCGCCATCGGCGAGCCGATCGATGTCACTGACCAGGGTTTGCACTTCACGGGCGCGCCCGACCTGGATCAAATGCTGACCGGCGCGTGGAACGACGCCGGCGCGCAGCGACTGGATCACCGCGTCGCGGTCCCTGGAACGGATTGGGCTGCTCATTGCTCGATCTTCTCAATGAATTCGGGGTTGATCTCCAACGGGTCGTCGCCGTCGGAAAATGGAATGTCGTAAGCGTCGAACGACGCATCGTTGATTTGTTCAAGCGCGCCGTCGAGCATCAGCTCCATGTCTGCCGCGCCATCTTCCAGTTCTGCACGGGTCCAGACGGGGCGCGACAGCATTAGCCTCAGCAATGCGCTGTGTGCCTGATCAAGCCCGAGCAACTGACCAGCACTCTCCACCTCGGCACTCACCGCTTCCGCCGGCGCAAGATCAGGGGGAGTCGCTTCCTCGTCGGTGAAAATGTTGGCGAGCAATGCGGAGACTTGGGCTGTGTCCCGCTGAAGAGCAGCGATCCGGTCGGGATCGAGTTGGAATGCGCCAGACGCAGCCTTGGGCAATGCGCTGGGGGCTTTGGGCGGGCGTGGGGCATGGACGTCGCTGAACACACGAGCGGGATCCACGCCCAACGCTTTGTAGACGCGCTCCAAGAACCGGACCTCCTCTGGGGAGACCATCCCGTCGACTTGGGCGAGCGTGGCCATGGACCCGGCGATGGCGTCCTTTATGTCCCCGCTGAGCGGATCCAGCTTCTTGCGCAGCGTAGGCAAGGAAAGCGGTGCCATCGCCAAGAGATCAAGGTGCGCGCGCAGACGCCGTCGGTCACCCTCGCTCAGATGCGTCCAGCTTTCGATTTCGCGTGAAAGGTGCTGAAGTTCGTGGGTGCTGAACGTGCCATCAGACTGAGCGACCGTCGAGGCGAGTTGCAGGGTCAACTGGGCCGTTTGATAGGCCTGAGCGTCGGTTCGATGGGTTTGGTCGGGAAGCAGGGGGAAGAGAACGATCGGGTCGTTCTCGCCAGGCACCCGCGCGCCTTCGAGCACATTGGGTTCCATGCCGACCTTGGACTGCTCCAGTGCTCGTGCGAGTTCCCGAATTTTGTCCTTGCCCAAGGTGGTTCCGACTGCCCCAAGCCTTTCCAATAGGTCGGTCAGCTTGATCGACAAATTGGCGGTTTGAACATCCGAAGCGACTTCGGCCAATGCGGTCCGCGTGGCCAGCGGCCAGATCTCTGACGGAAGCAGCAAGGTGCCCTCAATGGATTGGCGGGCCTCGGGGTTCTTGCCCACGAGCCGGCTGAAGGCTCCGAGGTCCTCCGTGCACTGAGAAACAAGTTCCTGCAGCGCCTTTATGGGCGCTCGCAATGCGGTGACATCGGGAATGTCACCGAAAGTCTTGGTGCCGGCATCAGTCCGGTCCAAGGCCGGGTTAAAGGGGCGGCGTGTGAACTTCAGCTTGGTGCGGTTTTTTGGCAGCACCATTCCAGGGCCGAACGTCTCTTGATACCGCAGAGCGAAAAGGCGATCGAACTCTTCCGCACAACGCGTTGCGGCGGTTCGCAGCGGAATCTCTGGATTGAGTCGCACCCACGCAGTGGCCAGCGCGGCGGGCACGGGGACTCGATCCAAGGAGCATTGCCCCAGGGCCAAGCGGATGTAGAAAGGCAGTTCGTAAGTTCGTTCGAACGCGGGAAGCGGCGCGTTGTAAAGCTGTTCGCCTGCTTCGGTCAGAGCCATCCAGTCGAGCAGGCTGTTGACATGACCGTGGACGTTCGGAAGCACGGCGGCATAAGCAGACGACAAACGGCGGAGCATCGCCTCGATAGCGGGCCAGTCTTGCTTGGAATCCGGATCGTTCACCGAATCCAGCAAGATGCGACGCTCCAATCCAAACAGGAACAATCGAACATACTGGATTGCGCAGCCGGGATCGGTACGGTCCGAAGCGAGCCACTTCAGATAGGAGTGGCGTTCAGCGGGTTCAAAATCTGCGTAGCCTCCCCAGTAGCGCGTCGTGGACCGGTAATCTCCGTATCGCCCTACGGCAAGAACGCCATTGACCAAGCTGGGCTCGTTCTCACGCGTGCCAGGGGTGATCAGCCGCGGACCTGTGTAGAACAGGCCGCCCCGGATAACGATGCCGGCGATCTCGATCTCGTCCTGGACGCCGAGCCAGCGGGTCTTGTCCCAGCCCTCGGGGGGGCGGGGTACCGTGAATTGCTTTGCCGGCGTTCCGGCGTCGATGGCCACCCGCCGGAGCTCATCGGGCAGGGAGGGAGGCGAAGCCCGCGATGGAAGCGGGGGCGGCGGCGTCATTGCACCTGCGTCGCGGGTTCCGTTCGTGTGGGGAGAGTTAGTCTGCTCCGCGGCTCTTGAGTCCGAGTGCGCTCGCCCATCTATGGTGCCCGTCAAGGTTTCTCCCGAGGCTGTGTCCGCGTTTGTGGCGAACTGGATCAGCGGCTCGACCAGCTCATCTTGCGAAGTCGCGGCCAAGCGCTGGGTCACGGCAAGTTTCGCCGCAGCGAGGTTGCCCGGGCGCGCGCGCTCAATGCGTTCCTCGTCAGGTTGGTAGGGGTAGGGGGTAGAAGGGTTTGCGGAGCCCACGGCCGTCAGCACCCGTGCGGCGGACTCGATGGCAAGGCGCATGCTCACCGCGGCTTTGGCCTCTTCCAAATTGCCAGGACGGGGCGGCGAAAGAGTCTCCGGGGGCGCTTTGCTCGGGGCCTGCGCCGCAGGCAGCGCCGGGCGCCCCTCAGAGCCGAGCGGGCGCGCATCTTCTGGCACCGCAGCGCCGACCGATCCCGAGGACGTGCCCGATTCAATATTCGCGGGTCTCGCCGGTTGGGCAGCTTCTGCGCGGGGCTGTCTCTGTGCCGCCTGCCCAGATGGAAGAGCGGATGCCTTGATCAACTCCGCCAAGGTCGGCTCTGGAGCGGGGACCGGCTTGGCGGGAGAGGGTGTCTTTTTCGGGCGCATCGCCTGCCACTTGGCCCAGAGCCAAACGGCGGCGGCCACCGCAAGGACGATCCCCAAACCGATCCAGACTTCCTTTGGCACCAATGCTATGACGACCAGGATTGCGACGATCCAGCCGCCTGCGGTTTGCTTCCTTCTCGCCATGTGGCCCCCTGCCTTTGGCGCTTCCTTTTGGGGCATTGTAGCTCGCCAACCCCACGTGAGACGCGCATCGCCAGGACGGGGCGAGGCTCTGGGATGGCCAGGATTCGCCCATTCAGTATTGGCGTCCAGGGCACTGGCGTGCCTGCCCCAAGCCTTGACGTTGATGGCCGTACGAGTGAGCTGGGATGATCAGTGGGGTGGTGAGAGCCGTGTTTCGTTCACCGCAAGCATGTGCCGCTGCAGGGCTGCGACGATCTCGTTGTCTGGCAGGTTCTGGGCCCCGGCCAGGAAAACGAGTTCGGCCACTTGTCGTCTGCGCTTGGCGTCGTCGCGGCGCTTGATGGCCTTCTCCCGGGCATCCTGCCGCTGATGCGCCAGAAGCTCCCTGGCTTGAAGCTGGGCCAGCCGATGGGTGGCCCGTTGGATCTGATCGCGGTAGTGATTGGTGGATGACATGATCTTCTCCTAGTGAAGTCTCCCTCAGTGAAGCAATGATTTCTCATCCGTCAACCTATTTATGGCGCATCGCTTTCGCACTTGATGCAATTCAGAAAATCAGAAAAGAAAGATGCAAATGCAAAGAGCGAAAAGCGCACTTAGGCATCACAAGTGATGCGTGCGCAAAGGGCTTCGCCCCTTGAACCCCAAGCCGCTTTGCGACTTGCCAACGGCAAATTCAAAGGCATAAAGGGCTCAAAGAACTGGAGCTCTCTGCATGGCTATCTACCACACCCGCGTCAAAACCTTCTCCCGTGCCAAAGGCCATTCGGCCGTTGCCGCCGCGGCCTACCGCGCGGGCTTGTCGCTCGTAGATGAGCGCACGGGAGCACGGCACGACTACTCTCGCAGAGGCGGAGTGGTCGAGAGCCGCTGGGTGGTTCCTTTGAAGGCGCCCGATTGGTCGCTCGATGCGGCCAGGCTCTGGCAAGCAGCCGAGGCGGCAGAGAAGCGAAAAGACGCGACCGTGGCCCGAGAGTTTGAGATCGCACTTCCGCATGAGCTCAATGGGCCGCAGCGCTCGGCCCTGACGGCGGACATCGCCCGGGCCCTGGTTGATCGCTACGGCTTTGCAGCCCAAGCGAGCATCCATTCGCCGGGCAGCAACGATGGACTGAATTGGCACGTGCACATCCTCGCCACCACGCGCCGCTTGGATGCCGAAGGGCTTGCGGACAAGACGCGCGAGCTGGACGGTGGCCCCTCGGGGCGCAGCGAAGTGGAGTGGCTCCGGGCGATGGTGGCCCAGCTGACAAACCAGCACTTGGCCGCTGCCGAGGTCCCAGTGTCCGTCGATCATCGAAGTTTGGAAGCGCAAGCGGAGGACGCGCTCGAGCGCGGCGACATCGTCGAAGCTGCGGTTCTCGGGCGGCGCCCAACGATCCACTTGGGCCAGCAGGCCTCAGCGCTCGAACGGCGGGGAGTGGAGACCGATGTCGGGAAGGTTCTGGCCAACATCGTTGCGGAAAACCAGGGTGCTGTGCATCAGGCAGCGATACGGTTTGAGAGGGCAGCGACGGATACAGATCGTGCCCGCGGACATGCATCGATGCCGCCGAACCGTGTCGAGCTGGGGGCGAAATCGGGTGAAAGCTACATCGAGGACGTAAAGGGATTCGGTCGGCGAGGAGCTCTGGCCATTCGCACTCTTCCCGATGCACCCGAACCATCGCTGCGATCCCTGATGGAGAGCGCGTGGGGACTTTGGCGTGACGTGGTGGCGGCCGGTCTCGAGGGCGCGCTTCGGTCCACGCGCCTGCTTCTAGGTCGCCTGGACTTGGCCGTTAGCAACGGGAGCGTGGCGACAAGGGTGCGCAAGGATATCCACCGAGCGCTAAGGGGCTTGACCGCCGTGAGGCGACGAGCGACGGAGTGGCTGCGACGGGTGGAGGCAGAACGACGGGCTGCATCGCTTCTGACGCGCGCGGAGCGGTCGTTGGAGGACTTCATCGAACAGCAGCCCCGGCCGACAGGCGCTGCACTGGTGGCTTGGGCCCGGCGTCGCGGACGTCGCTTGGCCGCAATCGAGCAGCGTTTGGATGCCCTGAGAAAAGCTCGTACAAAGATCGAGGACGGTCAGGAAGAGGCCTGTGCGAATCAGCTGTCAGCCGCCGTGGCAGAGTTGGAAGCCGGCAGCAGGGTAGCCCTGGATCAGTTGGAGGATCCGCTTCACGAAACGGGAGACCCCGCAAAGCTGACTGTATCCACCCCGCAGGCCACGCCTCGGCCAAGGCTTCACTGACAGCAATGAAGAGCCCCCGCTGTGGCGGGGGGCTTGGGAAGTTCAATGAATCGTTGGCCGTTTGGTCGTTGGCGGCTTGGCCGAGGGCCTGATTCCCCGCCGATCAGCGAGCAGTTGGTCCAACGGAGCCAGATCCTCTTTTACCTCGACGCGTTCCTTGGTTGTAGGAGCGGGCCGTGGCTGAAGGTGAGGCCTGTCATGAATGAGGTCGACTGGGTTTCCGCCTGCGCGCTGGCGCAAAACCTCGGCGGCGACCTCCAAGGCCACTCGAACATCTTCTGAGCGCTCCTGCTGTGTACGCTGAGCCGCTCGTTCGATGGTGCCGCTTAAAACCAGCGCGGCGATTCGGGTTTGTGGATCAGTCATGGTTCCTCCGTCGTTGGTGTGTTCCCGTGGTCGGTCAACTGAGCATCGATGGGTTGGATCGGGCTTTTTCCTGAAGACCTGCCCAGGACGTGCTCCGCGAGCTCCAGAGCGGCTTGGATGTTTCCCAAGCGCTCTTCGCGAGTGCGATGGACGGTGGGATTGAAGCTGCCGCTCAGAAGTAGGGCGGCGATTTGGGTTCGTGGATCTAGCAATGTGCGTCCTCGGTTGGTGTGTGCTCGTAGCCAACCAGTTAAGTGAAAATTAGCAAGGGCACTCAGCAGGGAATTGCGCACACAATTGCTACTTAGTCGAAAAGAACTTGCTGGCGGGGAAGCGGTCCCTGGAAAGTCACCTGCAGTCGCGCAGTCGGCCCCACAAGCGGGGCTGACTCCGCCGGCGTTGGATCACGATGGCCCCAAGTTAGCTCTCTAAAGAAATTCGCAACGGGGTCGATAGCCGCATAAGAGGGCGTTGCCCAACCTTTGCGACGAGGACAGGATGTCAATGAAAAAAATGGTTCTAAGCAGTGCGTTCTTGCTTCCTGCACTCGTAGGGTGCGGGAAGGCCGGAGCGCCGGAGTGCGGCGATGAGATGACCCTGGACCTGGTTCGCAGCATCATCCAGCGGGAGCTGGGGGCGACCAGTGCTGCTGCCAATTTGAGCGCAGAGCAGCTTCGCAGTGTTCTTCCCATCTCTTTGGCTCATCCGACGAGCTTTGATGAGAAGATCAGCCGCTACAGTTGCGAAGCTGACCTGGCCGCGCCATTCAACAACCCTGGGCAGGACGTTTACAAGCTACGGCTTGAATACACCTCTCAGGCGGTCAATGGACAACACTTGGCCGAGGTCCAGGTGCTTCCTGGAGATCTTATTGGCATCGGTGCGGCTATCAGCTCTAATGTCAGGAGCCAAACACAAGCCATGGCTCCCGCAGCTGCGGCCCCAGTGGAAGCGTCACAGGCAGTGGACGTTGATCCTGCTTATGATTCAGCGATGTCGACGAAGGCGGACGATTACCAAGAGCCCAACTCGGACGAGCCGCTGGCGGATGGCGCTTCGACTGGGCCCAGCTTTGACTGTGTGAACGCGTCGTCGGCCGTAGAGCAGATGATTTGTGCCGATCCGGATCTGGCCCGGTTGGACAAGCAAACTGCAGAGGCGTTTGGTGCCGTCCGGACCCGCTCGATGGACCCGGGCGAGGTTGCGGCGAGTCAAGGACGGTGGCGCAGGACGGTGCGGGACGTCTGTACCGACGAAGCCTGTGTGGAGCAGGCTTACCAAGCGCGGTTGGCCGAGTTGAAATAGCTCCTAAGGAATCTATCGCTGGCCGTGACTGCTCAGGGCACGGGCCTGAGCAGTTCCTGGACGGCCAAATCAACAGCGCTCCTAACGCGGTCGCTAGCCGCTTGGTCAACTTGTCGGCAATTTTTGCGTGCTCGGCCCGGGCGTAGCCGGCCATCTGCAGGACGGATATCCCGCCCTTGCTCCGGCTTGTTGTTGATTTTTTGGGAATTTATTTCCCTGGGGCGAAAGAAATAGCCGCTATCTTAGGGATAGAGCATACACAGCAAAAAGGCCACCCGTAGGTGGCCTTTTTGCTACGATCTTTTACTTTTGCAGCATGGCCCTAAAGGCCGTCGCGGGGTACTGGTGCTGCTCCAGAACTCCCACCAAGTGAAGCTATGCTATCGAGAATTTCGCCGTTGGTCAAGTAACCCCACCTGGAGGGCCTAGCGGCCACTGTAGAGCGCCCTCAGCATATCTACCTCGTCCAGAAGGTCAAGGTTCATGTTTGTGGCCCACATGTCCGCAACCTCCTTGCATAGGCGGAGGTGCTCGGTTTCCGCCTGCAAGGTCAGGAGTTGGGCTTCAAGTTCATTTACCCGGTCGGACAGTGGTTCCAACACGCTGATCCTCGCCTTGGCGTTAGCGAGGGCACTCTGGTTCTCGTAGTAGTCACGTACACTGATCGAATGGAGCAGCGCCTCCTTTAGTGAGCGCGTTTCGGAGCTGGACAGCGAGACGCTGTAGTTGGTGTCTCGTCCGGATCGCACGCCACCACGTCCCTCGTAGTACGAAACGGGTGGCAAGACGCGGCGCGTCGACACTGTTTCGATCATGCTGGCGATCGCCCAACTTCGTTTTCCCGAATTGCCGTAGAACTTCAGTTGCTTCAGTGTCTCGTCTGACAACTCGAACGTCGTCTTGTCGGTTGTCGCTGGCTCCTGAGACGTGATCGGAACCACTTGTAACGTCGTTCGACGGGAGGTGCTCACCACGACGGCTAAGCGGCGTTTGTGCATTTCGCCGTTTTGGATGGTGTCGCTGTATCGCTTGTTTGATCGCAGCTCGCCGTCGCTCCGCCCAATGGTCAGCTCATGACCGTAATCGACTTCCACTAGGTTGCCAGGCCGAACGGTGCTTGAAAGACTACGTCGCGTGCCCTTGTTTAGGGTTTGGTGGAGGTACTCTGTAGCGCCCGAACTGGGAGGCGCATTGAGCACAACCTTATAGGCCGCGCAGGTCGTGGTGGTGGGGGCTGTTGGTTCAACCGAATGTACAAGCCACTGATAGCAGTCATGGCCGTAGAACTTCTTAACGAAGTAGATCGTGCGGTCGTGTTCGCTCCGAGGGAGTAACACTTCAGAAATTCCATCAAGAGACTCGCTACCGAGCGCATGAAAGGTTTCGTTCTGCGCCTGATCTAGCCTGCGCTCAATGTAGCTAACAAGAATGCTCGACACGAACCCGCCTAGTATGTGACCTGTTGGAAATTTGCCCAAGAACCGTGATTGCTATGGCGTACGCTGACGAATGGCTTGGCCAAGGGCGGCTTCATGCGAGCAGCTCCTCAAATAGGATACTAGAGGGCCGAACAGTTGCTGTTGCGGCGATGTTGCGACGAAGCGCAGATTTCGCTGGCGATGTTCGAGATCCTTGCTGCACAAGGCTCTTGGTGACTAAAATCTTCTTTTAGTCGTTCTGCTTCATCAGCGGGGTGTGTTCTTTGGACGCCTTGGCGTTGCTGGTGTTGTCTTTCGTATCAGTCACTTGGAGCGGTTCGCGTCTGGGCAGGGCGTCTGGGCGAGGCCTTGCGGGGCAGGGCCGGAAGAACAGTTAGTGTAACGGCCTGGGCGGGTCGATGATCCCCGCCCTGATCCACCGGGCGGGGCGCGCGCGCCGGGGCTGTCTGGGCGCCAACGACAGGGGTGGTTTGGTTGATTTCCATGGAGGGCCACGGTAGTGTCGGCCCCGGCGATTCCCGCCAATCGGCCTCCATGGAAACCGGGGCAATTCATCCCCGGGCGGGCGTTGATGGAAAGAACACGCATGACTGCAGCCTGCATGGCCGCCGAACCTCGCCATTACTGGCGCATCGCCCTGCTGAGTACGCTGGTTGCCGTTGTCCCGCTTGCCGGATCTGCGTCGTACAACCTGTTGAAGGCCGTGCTGCTGCTGGCCCTGCTGGTCACCGGCGTGGTGCTGATCCGTCGCCAGCCGGATGTCCGCCTGCGCTACCGCATCGCGCGCTTCATCGTGATCGCCTGTTTGCTGCGCCTGGCCTTTGCCTTCTTCAGCATCGCCTGGCACGACCTGCGCTGGAGCGAGCTGGACCTGCCCGCGCAGATGCTGCTCTATCTGGGTACGGCCGCGGTGTTCGCCGCCGTGCTGGACTGGCGCCTGATCTGGACTCTGTTCGCGCTCTCCACCCTTGTGTTCGGTGGCTCATGCATCGTGCAGCACCACGTGATGGGGTTGGAACGTGCTTATGGTTTCAGTGGTGGCGAATGGACGGCCATCGAGTTCACGATGGTCACGCTGTGCATGGCGCTGTTCTCGGTCATCCGGTTGATCCAGCCGAACGTCCATCCGGCCGAGCGCTGCCTGCATGGGGTTGCCGTTGCCGTGGGCGTCTACGGCTCGATCCTGGCGCAGAGCCGGGGGCCGATCCTGGCCTTCATTCCGGCGATGCTGATGGTGATGACGGTGCACGTGTGGCGTACCCGGCGCTGGCGTGGCCCGCTGGCCTTCGTCGGCGCCCTGGTCATCGGCGTGCTCGGTGCCACCACGGTGCTCAACCATCAGGTCATCCAACGCTTCGGTGAGGTCAGTGGCGAGATCGCCGGCTTCAACCAGCACAACGAAGTGGGTTCGGTGCGTGAGCGCATCGCGATGTGGGGCGTGGCGGTCGACGCCATTGCCGAGCACCCGCTGACCGGGGTGGGCTTGAACCAGTTTGGTACCTATGCGCGCGAGGGCATTGCGCGCGGCGAGGTGTCCGACGCGATCTCTCGCTACAACCATCCCCACAACGAGTACCTGGAAGCGGCAGTGACCGGTGGCGTGCCGCTGTTGCTGATCATGCTGCTGATCTTCATCCTGCCGGGTATTCATTTCGTGCGGCGGATCGGCCATGCCGATGAAACCACGGCGATGGTCGCCACCGCCGGCCTTGCCGTGGTCATCGTCTACGCGCTCTCGGCGTTCACCGACAACGTGTTCTATCGGGCAATGCCGCATTCGTTCTATTTCTACCTGGTGCTGGGCTTCGTCCTGGCGACCGCGTTGCCGGTCCGCGACCTGCGCCGGGACGGGAGTTCGCACTGATGGCGCATGTTCACCTGCTGGCGGCCGACAACCAGCGCGGCTTGAGCCATGACATCCAGGTGATCGAGCGCTCGCTGCGACAGCTCGGGCATGAGGTGACCATCAGCCGCCTCGATGCGGTACGCAATGGCGGGGCGTGGAAACTGCGCCGGTTGCGCCTGCGCCGCCTGTTGGCGTCGTGGCTGAGCCTGGGGCGGAAGCCGGCGCGATTCGATATCAACATCTCGCTGGAGCACGTACGGCCGGCCAGTTTTGGCCTGGCCGAGGTCAATCTGCTGATCCCGAATCCGGAATGGGTATCTGCGCGCAGCCTCCGCATCCTGCCGCGATTCGATGCCCTGCTGACCAAGACCGAGGACGCCACGCGCATCTTCACTGCGCTGGGCATGCGCGCGCTGGAAGTGGGCTTCTGCAGCCGCGACCGCTACGACGCTTCGGTGCCGCGCAAGCCCCGCAGCTTCCTGCATGCCGCAGGCAGCAGCCGCATGAAGGGTACGGCGACCCTGGTGAAGGTCTGGAAGCGGCACCCGGAATGGCCCCTGCTGACCGTCCTGCGTGGTGGGCCTTCGGACGAAGACGAGGGTGGGGCGGCAAACCTGCGGATCGTCCGCGAGCGCCTGCCCGATGAAGAGGTGCAGCGCCTGCAGAACGAGCATGTGTTCCACCTGTGCCTGTCGCAGACCGAGGGCTGGGGCCACTACCTGGTCGAAGCGATGAGCTGCGCGGCGGTGGTGATCACCTGCGATGGCGCGCCGATGAACCAGATGATCGATGAGAGCCGCGGTCTTCTGGTGGCGGCTCACGAGGGCGCGCCCTGCCACCTGTCCAGGACCTGGCATGTGGACGAGACAGCGCTGGAGCAGGCCGTCGAGCGTGCACTGGCGATGGATGAGGCCGAATGCACCCGGCTCGGTGCCAATGCACGCGCATGGCATCTGGCCAGCGAGGTTGCGTTCCCATTGCGCCTGGGTGAGGCCCTGGCGGAATTCTGAAGCCCGGCACGCGGCGTTGCCGCAGCGCGCTCAGGCAGCGACCAGGGTGATCTGCGGATGCCCGTCGAAGATCTCCATCACGATCTCGAAGTACGTCTGTCCCTGGCGGTGCTCCAGCGCCGCGATCTGCTCGTTGATGGCCGCGACATTGAAGGTGCCGGGCTGATCGAGTTTTGACCGCAGCCACGCATGCGTGGCGTCCCGCCCCAATACACTGCGGCTATGCGCGATGTCGTGCCAGACGACGGTCGCGGCGGAGTGGCCGGCGAGCACGCCATAGCCACCCCACAGCAGGTCATCAAGCGCGTCCAGGCTTGCTCCCAGCTGCCAGTTCTCGCTGGCCATGAACACACGGTTGATTTCCGCGTACAGGCTGGCGATGTCGTTGATGGATGCGCCGTCGATGTGCAGGACCAGGGACATGCCGCAACTGTAGCCGTTCGCCGGTAACGGCTGCATGCACTGGCAGCCCGATCCGGAACGGTGGTGTCCGCTGCTGATTATCAATGGATGCTGGATGGATATACCGGGGAGAAACTGTCAATGCGGCGTGATTTCAATGCTGCGCTGGCATGTCATCGTCAGCCAAAGGGCGATGGGGGGGCGGTATGGGGGCGGGTCCATTCTGCCTGTTCAATATTATTGGATCGTTCCAAATATAAACTCCCATAAAGTTTCCCTTGCCTGCGCCGCCATCGATCGTACGGCCATGATCAAGGGAATTGAGATGCTCGCCTTACGCAACCTCCGAGTGGGATCCCGGCTGGGCGCCGGCTTTGGTTTGCTGCTGCTGTTCATCATGGCCATCGTTGGCCTGGTGCTGTACGGAAACCAGCTCAAGTCCGCCCAGTTCGAGAAAGTGGTGGACGTCAACATGGTGAAGATGCGGCTGCTGAATGACATGCTCGATACCAACAATGCCGTGCTGATGCATCGGCGGCTGATGGTGATCAAGCGTGGCGAGGATTTCGACAAGGATTATCAGAAGGCACAGGAACTGTCGCAGACCTACGACGGCATCTGGGCCAGGTACATCAAGATTCCGCGTGACGCCACCGGCGATGCGCTGGTTGCGAAAATCGACGCGGCACGCAAGGCGACCGACGCCTCCACCCAGCATCTGCACGAGCGCATGAAGGCTGGGGATTTCGACGGCGCTGCCAAAGAGCTGCTGGCCGAGCACGGGCTGGCCACGGCCTGGAACGAATCCATCTCGACGCTGCTGCGGCATCAAGAGACACTGACCGAGCGCAGCCGCCAGGAATATCGCAGCACGGAGGCCTGGACCGGCACCTTGTCGATCGCGTTCGGCGTGCTGAGCCTGATACTGGGTTCGCTGGCGGCTTGGGCGATCACCCGCAGCCTGACCCGTCCGCTGGAGGGGGCGGTGAAGCTGGCTGATGGCATCGCCGGTGGCCGCCTGGACAACGTCATCGATGCGTCGGGCAACGATGAGGTGACCCAGCTGCTCAGGTCGATGCAACGCATGCAGATGCAGGTACAGGCGGTGATGGCGGCGCAGGGCGAGCTGGCCCGCCAGCATGACGCCGGCAGCCTCAGCTACCGCATGGATGAGAGCGCGTTCCCCGGCGACTTCGGGCGGATGGTGCACGAAACCAATGCGCTGGTTGGTTCGCACGTGCAGGTGCAGAACCGGCTGATCGAAGTGATGAAGCACTATGCCCGCGGTGACCTGTCGGTGGACATGGACCCGTTGCCGGGCGAGAAGGCGGCGATCACCCAGGCAATGGATGAAACCAAGAGCAGCCTGTCGGCGATCAACAGCGAGATCCGCCGGCTGGCGACCGCAGCTGCGGCGGGTGATTTCAGCCTGCGCGGCGATGAGGACCGCTTCGCCTACGATTTCCGCGACATGGTGGCCGGGCTCAACCAGCTGATGCAGACCACCGATGAGAACCTGGTGCAGGTGTCGACCCTGTTGCAGGCCATCTCGCGAGGCGACCTGACCGTACGCATGCAAGGTGACTTCCATGGTGTGTTCGCCCGCATGCGCGATGACTGCAATGCCACCGTCGATCAGCTCAAGCAGATCGTTGGCCGCATCCAGGCCAGTGCATCCAGCATCAACCTGGCTGCAGGCGAGATTGCCTCGGGCAACACCGACCTGTCGCGGCGCACCGAGCAGCAGGCCGCGAATCTGGAGGAAACGGCCGCGTCGATGGAGGAACTGACCTCCACCGTGAAGCAGAATGCCGAACACGCACGGCAGGCCAACCAGCTTGCCATCGGCGCGCATGGTGTCGCCTCGCAGGGCGGGGAGGTGGTCGGCCAGGTGGTGACCACGATGTCCGCCATCGAAGCCGCCTCGAAGAAGATTGCCGAGATCATCTCGGTGATCGATGGCATCGCATTCCAGACCAACATTTTGGCGCTGAACGCCGCGGTGGAAGCGGCGCGTGCCGGTGAGCAGGGCCGGGGCTTTGCGGTGGTGGCCAGCGAGGTGCGCACGCTGGCGCAGCGCTCGGCCGGTGCCGCCAAGGAGATCAAGGGCCTGATCGAGGACTCAGTCGGCAAGGTGGCCGATGGGTCGGCACTGGTTCGCCAGGCAGGCACCACGATGGGCGAGATCGTGGCCTCGGTGCAGCGGGTGACCGACATCATGGCCGATATCTCCGCCGCCTCGCAGGAGCAGAGTTCGGGCATCGAGCAGGTCAACCAGGCCGTGGTGCAGATGGACGAGACCACCCAGCAGAATGCGGCATTGGTGGAAGAGGCCAGCGCTGCGGCACGCTCGATGGAAGAGCAGGCCAACCTGTTGGCTGAAGCGGTGTCGGTGTTCCGCACCGGCGCCGCCACGGCTGCGGCGGTGGTACGGCCTGCGTTGGCGGCCGTCGCGGCTTCGGTGGCTCCGGTGCGCAGGCCGACGGTTCTTTCGCCCCGCATCGATTCGACGCTGGCCGCCAACGCGGGTGGCTGGCAGGAGTTCTAGAAGGGCGGCATGCCGGCAGGGAGACGGCGCCCATCGCGATGGCTGGTCGCGATGGGCGCGGATTTTTTTCCTGAACGGGCGATGGCCGATGTCGCCGCGCATACGTCCATTTCACTTCCGGTTGCCAGCCGTGGGAGGACACTTGCGGCATACCGGACCTCAGGAGATGGCCATGAAGACCTCGACTCGACTGCTTGTGCTGGGCACGCTGCTGGCGGCCAGTTCGGTTGCAGGCGCACAGACCTACGGGCCGCGTGATGAAGGGCGCAAGTTCAACGATGGCAGCCGCGTGGTCTGCAAGAACGTGGAAGTGCAACGCAATTCGCGTGACCCCAACCGTATTGCCGGTACAGCCACCGGTGCGGTGATTGGTGGCCTGCTCGGCAACCAGGTGGGTGGCGGCAACGGCAAGAAGCTGGCCACCGTCGCCGGTGCCGTCGCCGGTGGCGCCGCGGGCCGGCAGATCCAGGGCAACAGCCAGCAGAAAAACGGTGATCGCGTGGTCGAACGCCGCTGCGAGCGTGTTTACCGCTGATTGTCTGCACCGGTAGCGCTTCCTTCCACAGGATTTCGCAGTACGCATGTCCTCGAACGCCGGCCCTGTGCCGGCGTTCGTCGTTGAACGGCCCTGTATCGCGGGCTGCAGCGCGGTGTCTATACTGCGCCGACTTCAATGGATGAACGCAATGTGAACGAATCACCCCTGACTGAGTCGCACACGCCGGTTGCCGAGGTCGATCCAGTACTGGAAGCGACAGCGCGCTTCGGCCGACTGCGTGAGCGTACCGACGAGCTCGAATTGTTCATTTCCGGCCTGCTGGCGTTTGCACTGTTGGCGGTTCCTGGCTATCTGTTCGATGCCTGGGCGCGCAGCAGCCTGCATACCGAAGGCATTTACTTCCAACTGCTGTGGTTTGGTTTCAGCATCAGCGTGGGCATGTGCTACGTGTTGGCAGTGGCGCTGATCGCGCACCTGACCGTGCGCGGCTACTGGATAGGCCTGATCGGGCTGAAATCGCACTTCCCCAAGGGCATCGACTGGCAACGGCTTCCGCAGATGGGCCCGGTATCGCGCGCCTTCCTCAAGGCCCGCGACGGTGGCCTGGATGGCAGCATCGAGCGCGCTGATCGTTTGGCCACCATGCTCTTCTCCACCACGCTGTTGGCCGTGCAGACGCTGGCCGGAACGCTGGTGATGGCCGTGCTGACGCTGTGCGTGGCGATGGCGATCAGTGCGCTTGCCGGCGGTTCAGAACGTGTTGTCATGATCGTGGTCATTAGCGTCCTGACCGGCTTGCTTGCACTCGCGCTGGTGCCCGCGCTGCTGGAGCGCGTCATTGCGCGTAGGCAGCGGCGCAACCAGGCCCATGAGGGCCTGCAGCACTGGCTGCAGCGCTTCCTGGCGGGCCTGCAGCGGATTCCCCTGCTGCGCCAGATGCAGACGATGCAGCTGACCCTGCAGAGCAACCTGCGCTCGCGTTCATTCATGGCGGTCTATCTGCTCGCCGTGGTGGTGGCCATGGTGCTGGGAGCCGTCCAGGTACTGGGTTCGGTGAAGTTTTCGCTGTTCAACCGTTACCAGGTGATGACTGACGAGGCTGTCGAACACGGCATGTTGAGCGCGCATTACGAGTCGATGCGCTCGGCACACGATCAGCTGTTGGCGTACCCGATGATTCCCTCCGACACGATCACCGGTTCGCGCCTGCGCGTGTTCATTCCGCATCGTCCCCAGCGCGACAACCCGTTGGCACGCCAGCATTGCAGTGCGCTGCCCGGGGCGCGCAACGAAGCCGTAGGCGCGCAGGCTGCCAGTGCGGCGGTGGAGTGCCTGTCGCGGCTGTGGCTGGTGCAGTTGGATGGCGCGCCGGTCGACCTGCACGAGTTCATGCCGATGGAACGCCGTGATGTCGACATGCGCGGCTTGGTCGGATACCTGCCGATGGCGGGGTTGGTACCCGGTCGGCATGATCTGAATCTGGTCTGGAATGCCGAAGGTGGCGAACGCGGCCCGGAGCGACGTCGCGAGTACCGCATCCCGTTCTGGTACGCGCCAGACCCCTGAAAAGGGGACGGAGGGGATTAAGTCGCAATCCGCCAATCCGGCCGCTTACGACTTAATCCCCTCCGTCCCCTTTTTTGCGAGGAGGCGCCAGGCGGCGAGGCTGCCGTAGAGCAGCAGCAGGATGCTGAGGGTGATCAGTTCGTGGCTGACTTCGGCCAGGCGGGCGTCCATCTGGTTCAGGCGCACCATCAGGTTGATGCCCGAGGTGGTTGGCAGCAGCTGCGCCAGCCACACCAGCGGGCGTGGGGTCATCACTGCCGGCCAGGACAGGTTGGCCAGGAAGAACAGCGGGATGGAGGTGGCGATGATGTACTGGAACGCACGTTCGCGGGTGCGGAAGAAGCTGCCGACGAACAGGCCGAACGCCACCGTCGCGGCGATGAACAGGGTGCCGCCCAGCAGCTGGCCCAGAGGATTGCCACCGCGTGGATAGTCCTGCACCCAGGCAGTGAAACCGGCGTAGTAGAACAGGCCGAACAGGCCGATCAGGCCGAAGCCCAGTACCATGCCGCCCAGGGTCGGCAGATCGAAGCGCAGGCGCCGGCCGAGCGCGAGACGACGGCCACCCAGCAGTACGCCGATGCCCATCAGCAGGGTCTGGTGCACGATCAGTTCGGCCACGCCGGGGACGATGGCGCTGCCGTAGCCTTCCTGGGTGTTGTACAGCGGGCGCTGCACCAGGGTGACCGGCGGTGCCTGCGGTGCGCCCATGAAGGCCGCCTGCCCGACCGCCGCGTCGCGCCCGAACGCGCCCAGTGCATCGGCCACGCTGCCCAGCACCCAGCTGGCGCGGCCCAGGTAGGCGCCGTTGCCGAGCAGCACCAGCTTGGCCGGGTGGCCGCGCAGGATGTCGCGCTCCAGGTTGGCCGGAATCAGCACGATGCCTTCGGCATGGCCGGCTTCCAGCTGCTGGCGCGCACTGTCGATGTCGGCCGGTTGCCCGACCACGCGTGCGACCCGCAGCGCGTCCAGCTTTCGCAGCAGTTCGCGGCTGGTGGCGCTGTGGTCTTCGTCCACCACCAGCACCGGCAGGTTGCCGGCCACCTGGTGGCGGTACGCCGCCGGGTAGAAGAACGAATACAGGATCACCGCGCCGACCATCACCACGATCGCATAGCGGTCGCACAGCACCGCCATCAGGGTCTGCCGCAGGCTGCGCCAGAGCGTGCTCATGCGTCGGCCCTCGCCGGCTGCGCAGCGTCAGGCGTACGCGCGAAGGCGATCAGGCGCAGGCCACCGATGCCGCCGGCCACCACCGACATCAGCAGCAGCGTGGCCAACGGCCACAGCGAAACCAGCAGCGGTGAACCGATGAACTGTTGCTGGGTCTGCAGCTTGATGTAGGCACTGAGCGGCAGCAGCTGATGCCAGATGCGGGTGAACAGGGGGCCGTCCAGCACCGGGAAGGTGGCGCTGGAGAACGCCAATGCGGTGCCGATGCTGAGGCCGACTGCGGACAGCGCGGTGCCCATGTCGCGGGTGACGCCGACGAAGAACAACGCGTAGGCGGCCGTGGCCAGGTAGAACAGCGGCTGTGCGAGCAGCAGCAGGAGCACGCTGCCGGCCACGCCATCACCGCGCAGCCAGGCCAGGTAGCCGAGCCCGAGCGCACCGTACAGCGAGAACAGCAGGATGTACGGTGCAGCCTTGCCGGCGATGGCGGCCCACGGCGTGCGGCGCAGCCAGTCGGGCAGGGTGCCATCGCGGATCTCGCGGCCAAGGCTGCCGGCTACGGCAAGCGCGAGCACCAGCGACAGCACCGCCGGGAAGATCAGCGGCAGCAGGAACAGCTCGTAGCTGCGTGCCGGGTTGTAGAGGATGTCCGACTGCACCGCGATCGGTGCCGCACGCAGCTTGCCCGGGCCGACCTGCAGGCCGATGCGCTCGCGCAGCAGGCGTGCGTTCCAGGCCGAGACCGCATCGCCGATATCACGCGCGGCGGACTGGCCTGTGGTCATGTAGGTGGCGTTGTAATAGGCGAACACCGTGCCCTGGCGCCCGCGCAGCGCTTGCCGGGTAACGTCGCGCGGCACCAGCACGATCGCGAACACGTCCAGGCGACGCAGCTGCGAACGTGCGTCCTCGATGTCGGCTGGCTGGCTGGCGATGCGCACGCCCGGGCTGTCATCGAGCATGCGCAGCAGCAGGCGGCTGTCACTGCTGTGGTCGAGGTCGACCACGGCGATCGGGATGTCGCGCATCACCGAGGGGGTGAACATCCATGCCATCACCACCAGCATCAGCAGCGGCAGCACGGTGACCAGCATCAGGTCGGCACGGTTGCCGCGCAACGACCGCAGCTCGCGCCGCCAGGAAGCGGCGAAGCCGCCGCCATCAGGGCTCAGTGCTGGGGCCATGCGAACAGCACGCTCATGCCGGGGCGGAAGCCCTCGATGCGGCGTACCGGGCGCACCCGCACCTCGAAGCTGCGGACGTCGTAGCCGGACGACTGGCGGGTGGTACGCCAGGTTGCGTAATCGCCAGCGGGGTTGATGAAGTAGACCTCGAACTCGCCGTCCTGGCCGAGCGCCGGCACGCTGCCACGCAGCTTGCTGCCGACCTTCAGGCCCTGCATCTGCGATTCGCGCAGGTTCATCGCCACCCACATGCGGTCGATGTCGACCAGGGTGAACACCGGATAGCCGGCCGGCACCAGTTCACCCGGGTCGGCCATGCGCTTGTTGATCTCGCCCGCGACCGGGGCGCGCCCTTCCACTTCGGCGCGCGCGGCGTTGACTTCGGCCACCGCGCCCTGCGCCTGCTGCACCTGGCCCTGCGCGGCGCGCTTGTCCTGCTCGCGTGCGCCAGACAGCGCCATGTCGTACTGCGCGCGCGCGGCACGCGCCAGTTCGCGCGAGCTGGTGGCCTGGGCATGTGCTTCATCGCGCTTCTGCCGGGTCATCACCCCTTCGTTGAACAGGTTCTGCACGCGCTGGTAGGTGGCCTCGGCCAGCGTCGCACCGGCTTCGGCGCGCTTCCAGTTGGCTTCGGCGGCGCGGATGTCCTCGCTGCGCGCGCCTTCATCGGCCTTGTCGGCCACCGCCTGCGCGGCGGCCAGGGCGCCGTGTGCCTGCTGTTCCTTGGCGGCCACCTCGGGGCTGTCGAGCAGGAACAGCACCTGCCCGGACTGCACGCGGTCGCCTTCGCGCACCTTCAGTTCGGCCACGCGCGCGGTGATCTTGGCGGCCACGTTGATCGTGTCCGCATCGGCCATGCCCTGGATCTGGTCGGCCGGGCTGCGCCAGGCCAGCCACAGGCCCAGCACCACCACCACCAGCAGCACCCCTATCAGGATGGGTCCCAGCCGGCGCTTTCCGGGGGGCGTCGTCGCATCGTCGTGCAGCACATCACTCATGGTCGATCACCTCGTCCGCACGCCGCCGGAACTCTTCGAAACGGTCCATCTGTCCACTGACCTCCAGCAGCTGTGCCAGTGCAACATCGTATTGGTAGGCGGCCTGTGCGCGCTCGACGCGGGCACCGCCGAGGCCGAGCCGCGCGTCGATCACATCCAGCGAGGTGGCCTGGCCTTCGCGGAACGCCAGCTCCTGCAGGCGCAGGTTTTCCTGTGCCTGGGCAATGCTGCTGTCGAGCAGCACGAACTGCTGGCGGGCGGTCTCCAGTTCGTTCCAGGCCTTGCGCACGCCTAGTGCAACCTGGTTCTCGGCTTCGCGCAGGCCCGCTTCGGCCTGCTCCTGCTGCGCACGCGCGGCGCTGATCTGCGCCGGCCGCGAGTTCGGCGACAGGAAGGTGTACTTCAGTCCGATGCCGAAGGCCCAGTCCGGATCGGTCAGCATTTCGTCGCGGCGGCGGAAGTCGTACTGGCCGAAGGCGAAGATCTGCGGCTTTAGCTTGGCCTGCTGCACGCGCACACCCTGTTCGGCCTGCGCCACCATCGCCCGCAGGCGCGCGATCTGCGGCTGGCGGGCCTGCGCGGTGCGTTCGAAGCGGGCGACCGGCTCCAGCGGCGCGCGCTGCACGAACAGCGGTGATACCGGCTGCACCTCACCGCCGCTGCGCAGCAGGGTGGACAGCGCGGCCTTCAAGGTGGCCAGGTCGTTCACCGTCTTCTGGTACTCGCGCTCGGCTTTGTCGCGGGCCACGGTGGCCTGCAGGCGCTGGGCGCGGGTGGCGAAGCCCTCGCGCTCCAGTTTCTCGGCGTCGGACAAGTGGCGGTTGAGGCCATCGCGCACATCGCGGCGCACCTCCACGGCCTGTTCGGCCAGGCGCTGGCCGAAATAGGCCTGTGCCAGCTGCACGGTCAGTGACTGGCGTTGCGCCTCGCGCTCGGCGCTGGCCTGTTCATGGGCGGCGCTGGCGGCGCGCTGTGCAGCAGGGATCACCCCGCCGGTGTACAGCGGCAGCACCGCAGTCACCACCGGGCGGGTGCGCCAGTCGCGTTCGGTGAACGACAGCGGCGAGTCGATGCCGAAGGCTTCGGCCACCGGCGCCAGTGAACCCAGCGGCAGGGTCAGGGTCTTCTGGAACTGCAGGCGGCGCACTTCGCCGGTGATCTCCGGCAGGCGCAGCAGGCGGGTGGCGTCCTGCAGGTCCTGCTTGTTGCGCACGGCGGCGTCGGCGGCGGCCAGCGCATCGGAGACCTGTTCCAGGCGCTGCCGTGCCTGTTCCCAGTCCAAAGCCGGTGCGTCGGTGATGGACTGCGCCGACGCAGTGATGGGCAGGCAGGTTGCCAGCGTCAGCGCCAGCGCGGCCTTTGCGCGGAGCATCCTTGTACGTCGGCCGATCACGCCCATGCCGTCCCAATGGTGAAGAAGTGCGCAAACGGTAGTGCGCGCGGTGTGAAGCCCGGGTCTGCGGTCATCGTGTGGTCCTCAGCGAAGGGTGCCGCTGGCCGCGCTGCGCAGCGCCTGGGTGATGTGCTGCAACGTGCTTGAGCGCACGGCGGCATGCTGCCAGTACAGCGGCACATCCAGCCAGCGGCGGGGTTCCAGTACCACCACGCGGCCGGCATGCACGGCGGGCGCGACCAGGGTTTCCGGAGCCATGCCCCAGCCCAGTCCGCACGCTGCGGCTTCGACGAAACCGGTGGAGGAGGGCAGGTAGTGTAGCGGCGGCTGCAGGCGCGCGCGGGTCAGCCGCCGCACGAAGCGCCATTGCAGTTCATCCTTGCGGTTGAACACCAGCATCGGTGCGCGTGCCAAGGCGGCGGCCTGCATGCCATCGCTGAAGTACTGGCGGGCGAAGCCGGGCGAGGCGATGGCGTGGTAGCGCATGGCGCCGAGCGGATGCACGTTGCAGCCTTTCACCGGTTGGCCTTCGGCGGTGACCGCGCCGAGCACGCTGCCATCGCGCAGCAGCTGCAGGGTGTGGTCCTGGTCATCCATGCGCAGGTCGAACAGGTAGCCGTGGCGCTGGTGCAGTTCGGCGATGGCCGGCACGAACCAGGTATCGAGCGAGTCGTCGTTGACCGCCAAGGGGATCGGCGTGCGCGCAGCGTCGCTGCCACGCTCGGGCAGCAGTTCGGCCAAGGCCTCGGCCTCCAGTGCCTGCATCGGGCGAACCCGGCGCAGAAGGGCCTCCCCGGCCGCGGTGGGGCGGCACGGCGCCTGGCGGACCAGCAGTACCTGGCCGAGCCGGTCCTCCAGGGCCTTGATCCGCTGCGACAGCGCCGAGGGGCTGATCGACAGGCGGCGTGCCGCAGCCTCGAAGCTGCCTTCCTCCAGCACCGCGGCAAACGCGGCCAGTTGCGGATGTACCAGATCCATGCAGGCGCCCCTTCAGTTTTTCTGCACAGGATAAAGAAAAATCAGATTGTCTTAACGCGGCAATGGCCGCACCCTGCGCGTCCCTTCGCTGCCTGGGCCTTCCTGATGTGGATCGCCGCTACCACCGCCGGCCTGTTCGCAGGTGCCGGCCTGATCATCGCCATCGGTGCGCAGAATGCCTTCGTCCTGCGCCAGGGGCTGCAACGTCGCCATGTCGGAACGGTGGTGCTGGCCTGTGCCGGCGCTGATATCGCGCTGATCCTGGCCGGCGTTGGCGGCATGGGGGCGTTGGTGCAGCAGTGGCCGTTGCTGCTGCAGGTGCTGCGCTTCGGCGGTGCGGCGTTCCTGCTCTGGTATGGACTGCAGGCCGGATTGCGCGCCTGGCACGGTGGCAGTGCCTTGGCCGCCGCCGAGACGCAGGGTGGCAGCGGGCGCCAGGTACTGTTGACCTGCCTGGCGTTCACGCTGCTCAATCCGCACGTCTATCTGGATACGGTGGTGCTGCTCGGCAGCTTGTCCACGCGTTACCCCGGCGATCTGCGCTGGGCCTTCGCCGCCGGAGCCTGCGTGGCCAGCGTGGCCTGGTTCTGCACGTTGGGCTATGGCGCGCGCCTGTTGCAGCCGGTGTTCCGCAGGCCGGCTGCGTGGCGCGTGCTGGACGCAGGGGTGGCGGTCTTCATGTTCTGCCTCGCCACGCTGCTGCTGTTGCGCCCGCTCTAGGCCGCATCCACCGCACACAATGGCGCTTCGCCGGGGCGCAGGGTGAGCACGCGCACGCCACTGGCGGTGACCGCCACGGTGTGTTCGAACTGCGCCGACAGCTTGCCGTCGCGCGTATACACCGGCCATTCGTCCGGTTGCTGGCGGATGGCCGGCTTGCCCTGGTTGAGCATCGGTTCGATGGTGAACACCATGCCTTCTTCCAGTGTCATGCCGGTGTTCGGATGACCGTAGTGCAGGATCTGCGGTTCCTCGTGCATCTCCTGGCCGATGCCGTGGCCGCAGTATTCCTTCACCACGCTGTAGCCATGGCTGCGCGCGTGGCGGGCGATGGCGTGGCCGATGTCGCCCAGGCGCGCGCCGGGGCGCACCGTGGCGATGCCTTTCCACATCGCCTGGTAGGTGGTCTGCACCAGCCGGCGCGCGGCATAGTCGACCTCACCGACCAGGTAGGTGGTGCTGGAGTCGGCGATGTAGCCGTTCTTCTCCAGGGTGATGTCGAGGTTGACGATCTGGCCGTTGCGCAGCACGTCGGTGGTGCTGGGCACGCCGTGGCAGATCACGTTGTCGATCGAGGTGTTGAGCACATACGGGAAACCGTACTGGCCCTTGCTGGCCGGCCTTGCCTGCAGTTCATCGACGATCATGCGCTCGACGAAATCGTTGATTTCCATGGTGCTGCGGCCCTGCAGCGGCAGCCGGTCGAGCGCGGCGAACACCTGCGCCAGCAGGCGCCCGGATTCGGCCATCAGCGCGATTTCGTGCGGCTGCTTGATCATCGCCATGTCAGGCCCGCCCGGGCGCCAGCGCCTGTGGCTGCACGCCGGCCGCGCGCAGTTCGCTGGCGACGATGTCCTGGAAGCTCAGCGTGGGATTCATCTCGCACAGCATGCCGACCCGGATCCAGAAGTTGGCCTGGGCGTTGATCGAGCGGCTGGAGACGGTACAGGCACGGCGCAGCTGGTCGTGCAGGGTGTCATCGATGTTGACGATGCCCATCGGCGGTCCTGGGGTAGTGGATATACGAAGCATATATGTTTCGTATATTCGGCTCAAGCCGCTGGGGTTCAGTCTGCGTGGGTGGCGAAGCGCAGGCGGTTGCCGTCGGGATCACGCAGCAGCATCTCGCGGCTGCCCCATTCGGTGTCATGCGGCGGCTGCTCGATCGGCACGTTCGCGGCGCTGAAGGCACGGTGCAGCGCATCGACATCCTCGACGATGAAGTACACCGCGCCGCCGACCTCGCAATCACCGGTGTGTTCGGTGAGGAAGAGGGTCTGGCCGTCGCGGGTGAGCTGGGCGAACAGCGGGAAGCCGGGTTCGAAGCGGTGTTCCCAGTCGACCACGAAGCCCAGGCCCTGCACGTAGAACGGCAGGGAGGTGTCGGCATGGCGCATGCGCAGCTGCGGGATGACGGTCTGGGGCATGGCGGCGTCTCCGGGGGTAGGCGTCCAGTGTAGTGCCGGCCGCTGGCCGGCATCCTTTTGAGCCCGGGAACGATGAGGCTGCCGGCCAGCGGCCGGCACTACCGAAGCCACGCCGGCCGGCAGCCGACGCGACCGCAAGCGGTCAGCAGACCGTCGGCACCGTAGCCATCGCCGCCAGCAGTTCGCGGTTCACCTGCTGGTGGCGCGCCTGCCATACGGGAAGATCGTCGGCAGGGATGTCGGGCTGGCCATCCAGCGACGACAGCCAGCGCTTGAACCGGCTGCGGTAGTTGGCCAGCGACACTTCGCCGGTGATGTCACTGCCGACCAGTCCGCCGGCGCGCAGCGCCTCGATCACCACCAGCGCGTCTTCCAGCTGGAAACGGCCCTGATCCCAGTTGCTGCGGGCCACGTCCTCGGCGAACACATCCTTGTCGATGGACAGGTAGGTCGGTTGCGGCGACTTGGCCTGCTCGGCAGCGAACGCAGCGACCAGTGCCTCGGGATGTTCGAAACGGCGGAAGGCGCGGCCCATGCCCAGGCGATGGCCCCAGCCCACGTCCACGTCCATGCACCAGTACGTGAGGCGACCGCCCAGCAGGGGGCGCCAATGGTTCTCCCAGGCATGGCCAAGGCCGATGTCGCTGGAGGTGATGCCCAGCACATGGATATGCGAGATCTGCGGCAGCTTGCTGGCGGCGTTCACCCACGATCCGCAATGCATGCCGAACGGGAAGCGCATGTTGTCGGGGTGGTTGTCCAGTACCACCAGCTGGAACGGTGCCTGCGCGCGCATGCGCCGCAGCAGCGGCAGGCTGAGGTGGTGGAAATCGCCACTGCCAAGCATGACCGTGCCGAGCTGGGCCGGCAGCGGGGCCAGCACGTCAGCGGCGAAGCGGTCCAGCGTGGCATTGCTGCAGGCGAAGCGCAGCGGATCGTGCCACTGCGGCAGGGCCAGGGTCTGCGCCTGGGGCAGCGGCAGCACGCCACCATCCAGGTCCAGGATCAGCGGGGAACGCAACGGCATCGTTCAACCGCCTCCATCAGGCTCGCCCTGCAGATGCGGCGCCAGCCTGCGCAGGGCGGCGCGCAGCAGCGGTGAGCGCGCGTGGATCGCATGCCGGGTGGAAGTGAAGCTCGCACCCAGTTCGGCCTTGATCCGCGAGTCGGTCCAGCCGGCCACGTAATGGCTCAGGCCGTGCTGCAGCGCGTATTCGAGGTTGTGCATCCAGCTGACCGCGTACAGGTTGTGCTCGCGCGACTGCGGGTAGGCCAGGCCGATGTACTTGTCCACCAGCTTGCCGGCGTGCACGTAGCACAGGTTCCAGCCGATCAGCTGGCCCTGGTGGCGGTACAGGAACATCCGCCCCTGGCCCTGGCTGTCGGCCAGCAGGTGCTGGAAGTAGGGCAGGTCGAGCTGGTCGAAATGCACCGCGCTCTGCGCATATACGCCCAGGTAAAGGGCATACAGTTCGGCCTGCAGCTGCGGGTCCGCCAGCGCCGGATCACCGCTGGCGATGCAGTCGATCTGCAGGTCATCACGCGAGCGCAGCTTGCGCCGGATGTTCTTGCGACGCGAAGACGACAGGCGGCCGAGATAGCCGTCGAGCGAATCGAAATCGATCGCCACCCAGGCCAGCGGCATGCCTTCCAGTTCAACGAAGCCACGTGCCAGCAGCGCCTGCAGGAAGGCCCCGCTGTGTGCATTGGCGGCGTCGTCCAGCAGCGGTGAATCGATCGCCAGGTCCTTGACCACCAGCAGCCGGGTATCGCCGATCGCGTGACGCGTCACGTCCTCGGCCAGCGCCTCCGGCGCGAGGTGCGCCGGCAGCGGGGTGTACTCGGTGCTGGTGGCACCGACGAAGCGGGTCTGCCAGGTGATCCAGGGCCGCCACAGGCGCGACAGCGGCAGGCCAAGCAGCTTGCCGCGCAGTGCGTCGTCCATCGTGGTGGTCAGGTCCAGCGGCGCACGGAAGGTCGGCAGGCCGCTGGGCAGGCGGCTTGCCTCGAATCCGAGCGGCGGGTGGGCCAGGAAGCCCTCCAGCAGCGCGGCCGGTTCCAGCGCAGTGCTGGACGCACGTGACGTCATCTCCATCGGCACGGGAACCGGCAGCGCATCGACCTCAGCCCTTGGCCTTGGTCAGCGCCTGGTCGAGCAGGGTGATCGCCAGGTCGATCTCTTCGTAGCTGATGTCCAGCGACGGCGCGAAGGTGATCACGTTCTTGTACCAGCCACCCACGTCGAGCACGAGGCCCATGCGCTTGCCGTCGTGCAGCAGGTCACCGGCCAGGCCGATGTCGACCATGCGGTCCAGCAGTTCCTTGTTCGGCGTGTAGCCGTCGGTCTGGCAGATTTCCGCACGCAGGGCCAGGCCCAGGCCGTCGACGTCGCCGATTTCCGGGTGGCGCTTCTGCAGGCCACGCAGGCCGTCGAGGAAGTACGCGCCCTTTTCCGGCACGGTGCGCTCGTAGTCCATCTCCTTGCCCAGCTTCAGCACTTCCAGGCCCAGGCGGGTGCCCAGCGGGTTGGAGTTGAAGGTGGAGTGGGTGGAGCCCGGCGGGAACACGGTCGGGTTGATCAGCTCTTCGCGCGCCCACAGCCCCGACAGCGGGTTCAGGCCGTTGGTCAGCGCCTTGCCGAACACCAGCACGTCCGGGGTCACGCCGAAGTGCTCGATCGACCACAGCTTGCCGGTGCGCCAGAAGCCCATCTGGATTTCATCGACGACCATCAGGATGCCGTACTTGTCCAGCACGCGCTTGAGGCCGGTGAAGAAGTTGCGCGGCGGGATGACGTACCCGCCGGTGCCCTGGATCGGCTCGACGTAGAACGCGGCGTACTCGGCCTGGCCGACCTTGGGATCCCACACGCCGTTGTATTCGCTTTCGAACAGGCGCTCGAACTGCCACACGCAGTGGTCGGAATACTCGTCCGGGGTCATGCCCTTCGGGCGGCGGAAGGGGTACGGGAACGGGATGAACATCGCGCGCTCGCCGAAATGACCGTAGCGGCGGCGGTAGCGGTAGCTGGAAGTGATCGACGAGGCACCCAGGGTGCGCCCGTGGTAGCCGCCTTCGAAGGCGAACATCAGGCTCTTGCCGCCGCGCGCGTTGCGCACGATCTTCAGCGAGTCTTCGATGGCCTGCGCGCCGCCGACATTGAAGTGCACGCGGCCGTCGAGGCCGAACTTCTCGTGCATGTCCACGGCAATGGTCTTGGCCAGCTGTACGCGGGTCGGGTGCAGGTACTGGCTGGCGACCTGCGGCAGGGTGTCGATCTGGTCCTTCAGCGCATCGTTCAGGCGCTTGTTGCTGTAGCCGAAGTTGCAGGCCGAGTACCACATCTGCAGGTCGAGGTAGGGCACGCCCGCACCATCGAACATGTAGCTGCCTTCGCCGCGCTGGAAGATCTTCGGCGGGTCGACGTAGTGGACGGTGTCGCCGAAGGAGCTGTAGCGGGCTTCGTCGGCCAGCAGCTGCGCATCGGAGGCAGCGGCGTCGGCATTCTTGTCAAAAATGTTCATGCAGTTCGGTTCCGTGAAGGACGTTCGAAAGGGGGCAACGGGGGAGCGGGTCTGGAAGGAGGTGCTCAGGCGGTGGCCAGCAGCAGGGGCAGTGCAGTGGGCTGCGGGCTGGCGTCGATGCGACGTGGCTGCAGCAGGCTGCCATCAAGCAGGCGCGGCAACAGCGCGATGGCATCGTGGAAGGTATCGATCGCGGCATGTTCGATGCCGGCATGGGTGCAATGGGTGATCAGGCGGCGCTTGGCAAACACGAAGTCGGCATCCTCCGACACGCAGAAGTCCGAACTGCCGTCGCCGATCATCAGCACGCGCGGTGCTTCGTTGGCACGTGCCTGCGCAGCGCAGGTGCACTTGCAGGTGCCGCTGCGGCACCCTTCGGACTGGTAGGGCGATTCCAGTTCCCAGTGGTCTTCGCACCAGCGCAGGTGGTTGGCCACCACCGGCAGCCGCGACAGGCCGTGGTTGGCGAGGATGCGGTGGATCGCATAGTCCAGGCCGTCGCTGACGATGCGCAGCGGCAGGCCCAGCTGCTCGGCGCGGGCGACGAAGGCAGTGAAGCCCGGATCGATCTGCACCTGGTCCAGGTGCGCATCAAGCGTGGCCGGGTCCAGCTTCAGCAGCCGCACCTGGCCCTGCATGCATTCACGCGAGCCGATCTTTCCCGACTTCCACTGTTCTTCCAGTTCCTGCCAGCCCGGCTGGCCGTACTTCTCCAGCAGCGAGTCGATGACATCTTCGAGGCTGATGGTGCCGTCGAAGTCACACAGGATGCTCCAGTGCATGGGCAGGTCCGTCGATGGGAAAGGCGTCCGGCACGGTGCCGGGGCAGGCTCAATGTAGGCAGGCCGCCTTTCTCGTTCCTTTCCTGTTGAAAGCCTTCATTTCCGGGCGGGGAAAGCGTTCAGGAAGTGACGTTGCTGAATGCGCGAAACGCCCGGGAGGAGCGGCTTTCACGCTTGGGCATCAGCCAGCGCACGCAGGATTTCCGCGGTGTCTTCACGGGTCTGCCAGGCGCTGTTGCCGAGAGTCAGCATGCGTGCGGCGAAGTCGCGTGCGTTGGGCACGTCGGCCATCGGCACGATGCCGCGCAGGTAGGCGTAGTCGGGCAGCGCATGGATGAACATGCGGCTGGCGCCGAGGCCGCGCGGCCACAGGTTTTTCAGTGCCGCATCGCGGGCGCGTTGGCTGGGCAGCAGCAGCATCAGCATCGGCCAGGTGCCACCGGTACCGGCCAGGCCATCGACCACCTCCACCGCTGGCAGCTGGGCCAGCTGCACGCGCAGCTGCAACGCGCGCAGGCGTCCGGCCTGCAGGAAGGCCGGCAGGCGCCGTGCGGCATTGGCACCGATGTTCTGCCGCCACTGGCTGACCCGGTGCTGCGGAATCTGCAGCGGGAAAATGTCACCGACCGCTTCTTCCAGGTCGCCACGCTGCAGCGCGCCGCGCAGTGGATTGCCGTATACCAGCGACAGCAGCGAAGGTCGGTAGCAGGCCGCCAGGCCGAGCAGCTGCACGCTGCGCAGCAGCTCCCAGCGCAGGCTGAAACGTACCTGTTCGGCAGCATGTCCGGCCAGCGCGGCACGCAGCTCGTCGTCGCGGCTGACCAGCAGGCCGCCTTCGTGCAGGCTCAATCCCTTGCCGGCGGCCAGGCTGAAGAAACCGATATCGCCGCGCAGGCCGACACTGCTGTTGCCGATCCGTGCACCCAGTGCCTGCGCGGCATCCTCGATGACCCAGGCACCCGCGCCGCGTGCAATCTCGCAGGCCAGCTCGACATCGGCGATGCGGCCACCGAGGTGGGTTGGCAGGATCGCCAGCGTGCGCGCATCGGCCAGCCGCTTGAGCTGGCCGGGATCGAAGTCGAAGTGGCCGTGGCGGGTATCGCACAGCTGCACGCGCAGGTCCAGGCTGTGCACCGCGATCGGCACCAGCGGGCAGGTGTAGGCCGGCAGGATCACGGTGTCACGATTGGGCGCGCGCTTGCGCAGGGTGCGCAGCGCGATCAGCAGCGCGTGGGTACCGGAGCAGGTCAGCTGCAGCGGCGGTGTGCCGAGCTGTCGGGCCAGGATGTCGCGCAGGTCGCCACCACCGGGAAGGAAGTCGCTGGCCTGCATCGGCAGGCCTGCGGTCGGTGGCAGTTCGCGCGCGAACAGGCTCATCGCAACGCGCTCACGCGGTGCTTTCGGCGGGGCTGTGCGGGTCGTCTGCTTCGGCACGGCCCAGGCAGACGATGCCGGCCACGATCAGTACCGCGCCGACCAGGTGATGCAGGGTCAGTGGCTCGTTCAACAGCCAGGCCGACAGCAGCAGCACGCTGATCACTTCCAGGTGCGAAGCGGCGAATGCTGGGCCGATCGGCGCATGGCGCAGCAGGCTCATCCAGGTGAAGAAGGCACCGATGTAGCCGAGGATGGCGCCGTAGACCCACGGCTGCGACAGCACGCGCAGCAGCCACGCGCTGTTGGCTTCGACCGGCAGCGCGGCATCGCCGGCATACTTGAAGCACAGCTGGGCCAATGTGTCGAAGGCCATCAGCAGCGGGAAACCGATCACATACAGGCGCCTCATGAGCCGGCCCCCACCACGGCTACGCCGGCGGTAACCAGCAGCATGCCGGTGACCCGCAACGGCGTGAGCTTCTCGCGGAACAGGAAGCGGCCGGCGATCATCAGCGCCACGATGTTGATCGAGCCCAGCAGCACGCCCTTGGACAGCGGTACCAGCGACAGGAAGGCGATCCAGGCGACGAACTCAAGCACATAGCAGGCGATGCCGATCCACAGCCAGGGGCGGCTGAGCATGTGTTTCCAGCGTTGCAGGCCTTCGCCGTCCTGCGGGTCGCTGGCCGCAGCCTTGAAGGCGAGCTGGCCACCGGTATCGAGCACGACGTTGGCCAGCCACAGCAGGGTGGCGAGTGCCCCCATCTCAGGCCACCGCCTTGAGCACGCCGCTGCGTTCACCGATTTCGGTGAAGAAACGCGCGCTGCGACGGATGACGTCGCGGCGTTCGCGGTCGATGGTGATCATGTGGTAACTGTCTTCCAGTACCACCAGTTCCTTCGGGCCGCTGACCCGCGACATCACCAGTTCGGCATTGCCCATGCTGGCCACATCATCCTCACGGGCGTGCATCACCAGGCACGGGGCAGTCACCTGGTGCAGGTGGCGGCGGGTCCAGTGGCTCAGTGCACGCATTTCGGCCAGGGCATGCCAGGGGTTGCCAGGCAGGCCGGCGGCGGCGCTGTCGCCGGACAGCATGGCGGCGCTGACCTGCGCGCGCAGGCGCTCGTCACGCAGGCCGTACGGCGGCTCCTCCATGAACATGCGGTCGCGGCCGATGTTGAAGCGCTTGAACCACGGCAGCAGGAACGACAGGCGGGCCACGGCCGGGATGTTCCAGCCGTCGTAACGGAAGGTGGCGCCATACACGCCGACGCCGGACACCCACTCCGGACGGCGCGCGGCCAGTGCCAGCGACAGCACCGCGCCCATCGACAGGCCACCGACGAACAGCTGGTCGACCTTGCCGCGCAGCTCGGCCGCCGCATCTTCCACGCCCTGGTACCACTGCTCCCAGGTGGTCGCCAGCAGGTCATCCACGGTGCCGCAATGGCCGGGCAGCTGCACGCCATGCACGGTGAACCCGGCGTTGTTCAGGCCCTTGCCCAGCATGCGCATTTCCGCCGGGGTGCCGGTCAGGCCATGCACCAGCAGCACGCCCTGCGGGCCACCGGGGAGGAAGAAGTCGTGCGATTCGGTCACCTGGCGGCTCCGGGACGGCAGTGGGGATGGCAGGATCGCAAGCGCGATTTTCACCAGCCTTTCAACGCCCCGGGCCGGGTCAGGGGGCCTTCAGCAGCGGCAGCGTGATGGCCACCTTCAGCCCGCCACCGGGCCGGTTGAGGAAGGCCAGGCGCCCGCCGAAGTGCTCCACCGCCTCATGGGCGATGGCCAACCCCAGCCCGGTGCCGCTGGCGGCGGTGCCGGGGGCACGGAAGAAGCGTTCGCCGAGCCGGGGCATCACGTCCTCGGGCACGCCGGGGCCGTTGTCTTCCACGTACAGTTCGACGTCATTGTCATCCAGCGCGTGCACGCCAACCGTGACGGTGGCATCACGGCCGGCATAGCGCAGGGCGTTGTCGATCAGGTTGTCCAGCGCCTCCTGCAGCATGGCGCCGTTGCCGAGCACGCGCAGCGGCTGGCTGCTGCCGCGGTAGCCGAGGTCGATGCCATCGCGGATCGCCTCCGGCACGCGCATGCCAACCCATTGCGGGACCAGTTCGCACAGGTCCAGCGCTTCCACCGTGTCCGGCACGGTCTGCGCCCGGCTCAGCGCCAGCAGCTGGGTGCTGACCCGGGCGGTGCGCTGGTTGAGCCGGCGGATGTGCTGCAGGGCTTCGCGCACGGTGTCCGGGTCGCCATGCGCCAGCGCCTGGTCCACGTGCAGGGCCATGCCGGCCAACGGCGAGCGCAACTGGTGCGCGGCATCGGCGATGAAGCGGTTCTGCAGGGTGATCATTTCGGCCTGGCGCGCGAACAGATCGTCGATGGTGCTGATCAGCGGCTGGATCTCTTCCGGCACGTCGGCATCGGAGATCGGCGCCAGTTCGCCGCGGCGCTGTGCCAGGCGGGTCCTCAGCGGGGTCAGGATGCGCAGGCCGTAGGTCACGCCGAACCAGACCAACGCGGCGGTGCCCAGCGCCAGCATGGTCATCAGCGGGATGATGATCATCAGGATCTCGCGCGCGCGCTGGCGGCGGTCGGCCATGCTTTCGGCCACGGTCACCGCCAGCTGGTCCTGCGGATCGTTCATCGCCTGGGTGCAGACGGTGGCCATGCGCACCTGCTGGCCGTTGAGGTTGCCGTCATACAGCGCCGGATGCACGCCCGCGCAGTCCTGCGACGGCGCGTAAGGGCTGAAGTCGGCGTTGCCGCTGAGGGTGCCCTTGCGGCTGCTGTCGACGTTGAAATAGCGATGGCCGTCGGGATCGTATTCGATCAGGAAGCGGGCCTGCGGTGACAGGTCACTGGTCACCGGCATGGTGCTCAGCATCTGCGCGAACGAATGCGTATCGTCGATCAGGTTGCGGTCGTGGATGCGGTTGGAATAGTCCAGCGCAACGTAATAGGCCAGGATCGTATTGAAGATGAGCAGGCCCAGCATCGGCAACGCCAGGAAGGCGAGCAGGCGCCGGCGCAGGCTGGGCGGTCCACTGATCACGGGGCGCTGTCGTCCTGCCCGTCTTCCAGCATGTAGCCCAGCCCGCGCACGGTGCGGATGCCCATGCCGCCGGGCTGCAGCTTGCGGCGCAGGCGGTGCAGGGCGATATCCAGGCCGTTGTCGGTCAGGTCCTGGCCCCAGTCGCACAGTGCTTCCACCAGCTGCGCGCGCGAGACGATGCGCTCGGCGCGTACCGCCAGTGCCGACAGCAGGCCGAACTCCCGTGCGGTCAGTTCCAGCGACTGGTCATCGATCCACACCCGGTGACCGGCCAGGTCCAGGCGCAGGCGGCCGATGCGCAGGTCCGGATTGCCATTGCTGGTGACCCGGCGCAGCTGTGCACGCACGCGCGCTTCGAATTCGTCCAGCGCGAACGGTTTGACCAGATAGTCATCGGCACCGAGGTCGAGCACGCGCACGCGTTCGGCCAGGCCATCGCGCGCGGTCACCACCAGTACCGCCAGGCCATCACCGCGCTGGCGCAGGCGCTGCAGCACGTCGCGGCCGTCCAGCTGCGGCAGGCCCAGGTCCAGCACCAGCAGCGCGTACTGGGTGGAGCCCAGCGCAGCATCGGCGTGCGCGCCATTGTCGACGTGGTCGACCACATGCCCCTGCCGGCGCAACGAGGCGCACAGGCCGGAGGCGATGTCCGGGTCGTCTTCAGCAATCAATACGCGCATGCGCGGGGGCTCCTGTAACGGTCAGGCCCGCCGGATGGACGGGGTGGGCCTCTCGGCTGCCGAGGGTAGCCGCAAACCGGGTGAAGGTGGAGCAGCGCGGGGTGGTTGGCGGCCGCCGCGCTGTCCCGCCATTCAGTCCTGCAGGCCGGGTTCGCCCGGTGCCAGTGGCACCCGTGAGCCGTCCAGCAGGCCACGGCTGAGCGCGCCGTTCTCGATGAACAGCAATTCGCCGTTCTCGCCGTTCTTGATGCTGCTGTCGATCGCGATCACGCGGTCGCCATGGAAGCTGCTGACGTGCGGCATCGAGGTGTGCCCGACCACGATGCGCTTCAGCTGCAGGCGGTCGAGCACGTTCTGTACACCGGCGGTGTCGAGGCGGCCATCGAAATAGCCGCGGTACCAGATCGGGCTGGTCTTGCCGTCATACAGCGGCGCGGTGGCGGGGTCGGCCTTCACTTCGGCCTTGGGCAGGCCCAGCGAGGCCTGGTAGGCCGCATTGGTGCGCGCCGGGTCCAGCGCCAGTGCCACCGCCTCGGGCGAGATGCCGCCGTGCAGGAACAGCGTGTCACCGATCTTCAGCAGCACCGGGCGGGTGCGCAGCCATTGGCCGATCACCGAATCAGCGCCGTACAGCTGCGGGTAGCTGCGGCCAAGCAGCTGCGCGCTGCGCAGATACTTCGGGTTGACGTAGCGCAGGTCGTCGTACAGCACCATGGTTTCGTGGTTGCCGAGCACGAAGTGCACCGCGCCACCGGCAGCGGCGGCCTGCTGCTGAAGGCCATACAGCAGCCAGAACGCTTCGGTCACCTGCGGGCCGCGGTCGAACACATCACCGGCGATGACCAGGGTGTCCTTGCCCATTGCCCAGCGGTCCTGGGCATCGATGACCTTGTTGGCGCGCAGCAGGCGCACCAGCAGCCCGTACTGGCCGTGTATGTCGGACAGCGCCACGATGCGTGGCACCGCCGGCAGCACGGAGACCGAGGGCGCAGTGGGTGCGGCCACGTGCACGGTGTGCGCGTACCCGCAGCGCGGCGCGACATCGGTATCTGCTGCGCCAATGGCCAGCGTGCGCGACTCGACCTTGTCGGCGCAGATCCACTTGGCCTGCAGCTGGTTACCCTGGCGGAACACATAGGGGCCATCGGCCTCAACATGGGCGGCCGGTGCGGCGACCTCGCGGGCCTGCAACAGGGGCGTGCCCAGCAGCAGGGCCAGTGTCAGCAGCAGGCGGGCAGGGCAGGACAGGGCACGGTGCAGCATCGGGTGTTTCCTTGGCGGGCAATGAAAAGGCGGGCCCGAAGGCCCGCCCCTGATGCTACGCCGTTGCTCAGAACTTCGCGCGCAGGTTGAACAGCACGCGGCGCGGTTCACCCCAATAGCCAGAGTTGAAGAAGCCGACGTTGCGGTAGTAGGCCTTGTCGAACAGGTTGGTGACCGTCACGCCCACGCTCAGGTTGTCGTTGATGCGGTAGCGGCCCATAAGGTCGAACAGCACGTAGCCGCCCTGGCTCATCTTGCCGGTGGCCGTGACCGGCGTGCCGCTGGCGGTGAAGCGACCGGTGGGAATGGGCTGCATCTGGTAGATCTCGCTCTGTACGCTGACACCCCCGCCCAGCGTCCACTGGCCATGGGTCCAGGTGGTGTTGAAGCGGGCCAGGTGCATCGGGCTGGTGCTGGCGAAGCGGCTGCCATCGGAGTTGCTGCTGTAGCTGTAGGTGTAGCCGCCGGTCATGCTCCAGTGGTCGTTGATCGAACCGGAGACTTCGAACTCACCGCCCTGGGTGGTGATGCCGCGGCTGGCGATGTACGGCGAACTGCCATCGGGCAGCTTGATCTCACCACCGTTCGGGTCCAGTTCGGCCACGTTGTCCTGCTTCATGTAGAAGCCGTTCAACGCCGCGTACAGGCGGCCGCCGAAGAAGTCGGCCTTCAGGCCGTACTCGTAGTTGCCACCGGTGGTGGGGTCCAGCAGCTGGTTGTTGATGTCGCGGCGCGCGGTGGCCTGGAACACGTCCGAATAGCTGGCAAAGGCGGTGATGCTGCTGCTCAGGTCGTACAGCACGCCCACGTACGGGGTCAGCTCATGCGCGGTGGTGCGCGCGCTGCGGCTGGTGAACACGCCGTCGGTGTTGTAGTTGTCGGTGGTGGTGCGGTAATCGGAATAGCGCGCGCCGGCGATGATCTTCAGCGGGTCGATCGGGTTCAGGCGCACGGCGGCGTAGTAGCCGGTTTCGGTGGTGTTCACCGTGCTGGACGGAATACCGTAGTTGTAGGTGGTCGGCTTGCCGATGTTGCCGTCCCAGCTGAAGATGCTGGGAAAGGCGGCCACGCTGTACGGGCGCGAGGTGATGCCGGCGCGGATGGTGTCCAGGTCACGGTCGTAGTGGTTGATGCCCACCACCAGCTCGTGCGAACGGCCGAACAGCTGGAACGGACCGGACGCGTACAGGTCGAAGGCATCTTCGCGGGTTTCCGAGACCGAGTAGGTATCGGCAATGCGCAGGCCCAGGCCGGTGACCGGGTCGGCCCAGTTGCCGGTGTTGGAACCGGCCAGCAGCAGCGAATCGGTGTCGGTGGCGCGGTGGTTGTAGGCCAGGCGGCCACTCCAGCCGGCGCCGAACTGCTGTTCCAGCGTGGCGAAGTAGTTGGTGCTTTCGCGGTTCCATTCGTTCCAGCGCGCTGCGGCGCTGTACGAACGCGGCATGTGCGCGCGGCTGCCATCGCGGAAGTACAGCGGCGAGGCGCTCCAGGCGCCGCCATCGGAACCGGTCTTCAGGTAGTCGATGCCCGCACGCAGGCGGGTGCTGTCGGTCAGGTCGGCTTCGATCACCCCGTACAGGCTGGGCGATTTGTCATGCTGGAAGCGCACCCAGCTTTCCTTGTCGGTGTAGGCGCCGACGAAGCGCCCGCGCACGCGGCCACTCTTGCTGAGCGGGCCGGATACATCCACTTCGGCGCGCTTGTAATCCCACGAACCGGCGCTGAGGCTGGTGCTGGCCTGGAACGTTTCGGTCGGGCGCTTGCGCACCATGTTCACCGTGGCCGACGGGTTGCCCGAACCGGTCACCAGGCCGCTGGCGCCGCGCACCACTTCAATGCGTTCGTAGATGGATGTGTCGCTGAGGATCGAGTTGCCGCCGGCGCCAGTGGTGTAGTTGGTGGGAATGCCATCGAACATGAAGTTGTTGATGGCAAACCCACGCGCGTTGAACAGCGTGCGGTTGCTGTCATACGACTGGATGGTGACGCCCGGCGTCTGCTGCAGCACTTCGGAAATCGTGATGAGGTTGAAATCCTCGATGCGCTGGCGGGTGAACACGGTCAGCGACTGCGGGGTTTCACGCAGGGTCAACGGCAGCTTGGTGGCGGTGTTGGTGCCATAGACCTGGTAGCCCTCGGTGCGCTGGGTCACCATCACCCGGTCCAGTTCGGTGGTGGCCGGCGCAGTGTCCTGGGCCAACGCCGGCGAGGCGGCGCAGGCGAGCGACAAGGCGAGGGCGTTCCGGCGCAGGGCGCCAGAGTGCGTGTACTTCATGGAATGACCTTTCTAGTTCAGGAACGGGAAGGCGGGCGTGGCGCCGGCTTGGCCGGGCTGCGGAAACTGAGCCAGAGCACCATGGCCCCGGCGCCTGCGGCGAGCACGCCGCACCAACCAACAAAACCCTGTGCAGCGCCCCAGGCTGTGATGCTGGCCAACAGGCTGGCGAGCAGCCCGAGCGCGCCCAGCACCTGCAGCAGGCGACGGCGCGGCGTTGGTGGCGCATGGCCGGCCACATCGCGGTGGTGGCGTTCCATTGCCATGGCCAGGCAAGCGAAGGCGGCGGCCGCCAACAGCAGTGCGAGCACGCTCATGCGCCCGCCTCGGCCGGCGTGGTGGCGCGTGCGGTGCGGGGCTTGCGCTGCGCCGGCACGAAACGGTGCACCTTGCGCGCGGCCCACAACAGGCTCGCGCCGATCAGCAGCAGGCCGATGTCGATGCCGGCTTTGGCGCCATCACCGTTGGCCAGCGCACTGACCGCGCCGCCCTGCCAGACCACCAGGTTGTACAGCGGCAGGCCCAGCGCCAACGCGCCGGCCAATGCCAGTTGTTCTACCCAGCCGCGTCGGGCCGGGCGCAGCATCGCGTGCACCACGCAGGCGGCCCAGGCGTAGAAGAACACCTTCACCTCGGCATCGCTGCGGTTGGCCACGTCCAGCGGCAGCAGGCGGTTGCCCCACAGGAAGGCCAGCATCGCCACCGGCAGGCCGGTGACGAAGCCGATGTTCAGGCGTTCGACGATGCGGAAGCCCAGGTGCGGCCGCGCCGGATCCGGCAGCTGGGTGCGCCGCTTCACCGTCCACAGCACCAGCCCGGTGGCCACCATCAGCGTGCCGGCCACGCCGGAAAGGAAGAACAGCCAGCGCATCGTGGTGGGTGCGAAGCGCGCGGCATGCAGGCCGATCATGCCGTCGCGGGTGATGACGGCGGCCGAACGCGGCGGCGCCGCATCCAGCAGGTTGCCGCGCGCATCGAAGGCCAGCGTGTCGGCAGCGCCAGCGATCTGGTCGCCCTGCTGGCGGCGCACGCTGATGCGCATCGCCGCATCGGCAGGCTGCTCGACCTGCAGCGAGGCCGCATGGCCGCCGCCCCATTGCACTTCGGCACGGCGCAGCACCTCGGCCAGCGCCGGCGGCGTCGCGGCCACCCCACTGGCCTCGGCCTTCTCCGCACGCGGGAACAGTTCGGCGAAGAACGCATCGCGGCCACCGGGGTAGTTCGCATCCACCGCCCACGGCATGTACAGGGTCATCAGGGTGATCAGACCGGTGTAGGTGATCATCAGATGGAACGGCAGTGACAGCACCGCAAGCGCATTGTGGCCGTCCAGCCAGGTACGTTGGCCTTTGCCGCGGCGGAAGGTGAAGAAGTCGGTGAAGATCTTCTTGTGGGTGATGACACCGCTGATGATCGCCACCAGCATCAGCATGGAACAGGCACTGATGAACCAGCGCGCCCACAGCACCGGCACGTAGTGCAGATCGAAATGCAGGCGGTAGAAGAAATTGCCGCCGCGTGTTTCGCGTACCTGCACCGGGGTGCCGTCGGCATCCAGAGTGGCCTGGTTGGGATTGCGCTGGCCGCGCCGGCGTTCCTTTTCGCCCTTCGGCTGCCAACTGACGGTGGTGGCGCTGCTGCGCGAATCGGGGAGTTCGATGCTCCAGCGCTGCGCGTCGGCTGCGGTGCGGGCCAGGAACTGCTGGGCTTGGTTCACTGCGGTGGTGGCATCGGCGGGCAGGCCGATTTCCGGCTGCATCCAGCGGGTCAGTTCTTCCTTCCAGTACGACGCGGTACCGGCAATGAAGATCAGGAACAGCACCCAGCCGACCACCAGGCCCGACCAGGTGTGCAGCACCGATTGTGATTGCCGGATGCCGCCCAGGTTGTCGGCGCTGCTCATGCGATGTTCCCGCGCAGCAGCCAAGCGATCAGTGCAGCGAGTGCGCCCGCGGCCAGCAGACCCAGTGCGGCGCGCAGGGTGCTGCGCGCGGCATAGGCCCAGATGGCGGCCAGGGCGTAGACCACGAACGCGGCCATGGTCGCCACCAGGGTGGCATCGGCCCTGGTGCCGGGCAGCAGGCGCGCCAGCGCGGCAGCCCAGCAGGCGGCCACCGCGTAACCGCCCAGCAGCGCCAGCAGCCCGCGGGTCCAGAGCAGGCCATGACCGTTAACGCGCGCCACACGCTTGGCCGGCGCAGCGCCGGCAGCAGAAGGAGAGGTAGGAGCGGCCATCGCCGAAGTCAATGAGAACCGTGTGCAATTGCGATTGAATGCTATTTGACACCGGTGGCCCTGTCGAGTCCCCCATCCGGGGGATGCGGCGGTCTACAGCTTGCGCACTACAGTGGCGTGCGCGGGCAGCGGCTGTCTGTTGTTGTCCAGCGGTTGCATGTAGGGAACGGCTGAACCGTTGTCACGCTGGATCAAGGAAGAGTGGGCTTCGCCAGCGCCGAAGCGATGGCGTTCACTCCATTGGCGCAGCGCTACCAGCAGCGGGAACAGCTCCAGGCCGGCGGCGGTGAGCACATATTCCTGGTAGGCCGAACCATCGGAGGCCGGCTGCAGCTGCAGAATGCCGGCCTCGACCAGCCTGCGCAGGCGATCGCTGAGGATGTTGCGCGCCGCGCCGAGGCTGCGCTGGAAGTCGCCAAAGCGACTGACGCCATCGAAGGCATCGCGGATCACCAGCAGGGCCCAACGATCACCGAGCAGGTCGGCGCCGCGGGCGACGGGGCAGGGGCTGTCAGCGTGCATGGCGGGTGCCTCCAAATGTGGTTGCAGTTTAAAACCAATGCCGCTAGCCTGCATCCAGTTTCAATTTGCAACCACATCATGAAGGCTGAATCCATTCCACGTCCGCTGCTGGTCCTGCTGGCCGTTGCCGCGGGCGCCAGCGTCGCCAACGTCTATTACGCCCAGCCTCTGTTGGACCAGCTGGCACAGGCGTTCGCGCTGGATCGCGCGGTGGCGGGCGCGGTACTGGCCGCTACCCAGGCTGGCAGCGTGCTGGCACTGCTCGGACTGCTTCCGCTGGCTGACCGCGGTGACCGCCGCCGGCTGCTGCGGTTGCAGCTGATGGCACTGGTGGTGGCGTTGGTGTGGCTGGCGGCGGCACGCACCGCGGTGTGGCTGCTGTCGGGCATGCTGCTGGCCGGGCTGCTGGGCACGGCGCTGACCCAGGGGTTGATCGCCTATACCGCCACGCTGTCGCCGCCCGAGCAGCGCGGTCGCAGCGTAGGTGTGGTGCAGGGGGGAGTGTTCATCGGCCTGCTGCTGGCGCGCGTGCTATCGGGCGTGGTGGCGGCCAGCGCTGGCTGGCGGGCGGTCTATCTGCTTTCAGCGCTGCTGATGGCAGCCCTGGCAGGGGTGCTGTGGCGGCGGCTGCCGGCGGTTCCGGTGCCGTCGATACCGCCGCGCTGGTCGGCGCTGCTGTGCTCGATGCTGGGCATGCTGCGGCGGGATCGAACGCTGCGCGAGCGTGCTCCGCTGGCGCTGCTGCTGTTTGCCGGCCTCAATGTGTTCTGGGCAGCGGCACCGCTACCACTGTCGGCACCGCCGTTGAACTGGTCGACCGCCGCCATCGGTGCCCTTGGCCTGGCGGGTGTGCTCGGCGCGCTGATGGCGGCGCGGGTGGGGCACTGGATCGACCGTGGCTTCGCCCATCGGGTCAGCCTCGGTGCGCTGGTGTTGATGCTGCTTGCCTGGTGGCCGCTGCTGGGGCTTCAACAGTCGGTGTCCTTGCTGCTGCTGGGCGTGGTTGTGCTCGACCTCGGTGGGCAGGCACTGCACGTGTCGAACCAGGCCTTGCTGCTGCGCGCGCCGGCTGAACAGCATGGGCGCCTGGTGGCGCTGTACATGCTGTTCTACGCGGTGGGCAGCGGCATCGGTGCGGCGGCCGGACCGTGGGTGCAGGCCCGGCATGGTTGGGCCGCGGTGTGCCTGCTGGGGGCGGGCATCGCAGTGCTGGCGCTGCTGTGGTGGGGATGTGGGGCATACCGCGGCATGCCCCTGCGGAGCGACACGCCCGTCTGGCGTTGACGCTACCGTTGCAATGCGCGCCGCCCCGGCGCCTCCTGCAGCGCCTCGCTGGCCACCACCACGCGGTTGCGGCCGCTGCGCTTGGCCTCGTACATCGCAGCGTCGGCACGCGCCATCAGCCGCTCGTAATCCGGGTGGCCGTCATGGCCGGCCACGCCGATGCTGGCGGTCAGTGCCAGCACCTGCCCATTGGCCAGGGCCACCGGCGACTGTGCGATCTGCCGGCGCAGGCTTTCGGCAATCACTTCGGCCTGCGATTCGCTGGCCGCGACCAGCACCACCACGAATTCTTCGCCGCCATAGCGGAACAGATAATCGCTGCCGCGGGTGAGCTGGCCGAGCAGGCCCGCCACGTGCTGCAACGCGCGGTCGCCGGCATCATGGCCGTGGCCGTCGTTGATGGCCTTGAAGTGATCCAGATCCAGCAGCAGCAGCGAGAACGGCGTGTGGTTGCGCGTGGCCAGCTCGATCTCCCTGCGCAGTACCGTCGGCAGGAAACGGCGGTTGAGCAGGTTGGTCAGGGCGTCGCTGCCGGCATCCAGTTCGCCGATGCGCTCGAACAGCAGCGTCATCAGCGTGCGGATGGCTGCCAGGTCTTCGCGGATCAATGGCAGCCCGGCCAGCCGCTGGGCAGTGGCGTCGGTGGCGGCCTGTTGCAGGCGATCATCGATACGCGCCATCAACTGCCCGACCTGCTGGGTCTCGCTGCTTTCACCGAAGCTGGGGATGCCCTTGTGGGTGAACCACAGGCCGAACTCGGAGCTGGCCAGGCTGGCACTGTCGCTGCCCTGCACGTGGCCGGCCAGGGCGTACAGCAGGGCGTTCTCCCAATCCAGCAGCAGGGCGCGCTGACGCTCGCGCTCGGTGCTGACGTTCTGCACCAGCGAGAACAGCCGGTAGGCCGCATCGGCACGAGTGGAGCGTTCGCGCGCATGGGTGTAAGCCAGGGTCATGCCTTCCATGGCGATGTCCATGATCGCGCTGAGGCAGTCGATGGCGGCGAAGGCGGTGGCACTGTCGGGCGCAGTGTCGCGCAGGCGCACGAACAGCTCGTGCTTGAGCACGCGCGCGCCACGGGTCACCAGGTCGACGGGAATGCCGACCCGCGCGTGCACATCGCCGATCACCCGTTGCGAGGCGACGGTGGTGGCGATGCCGGCGGCATCGGTGGTCAGCAACTGCACCAGCCAGCGCTGCATGGCCGGTTGCAGGCGCTGCTTGACCTGCTCATGGGACAGGAAACGGCGTGCCCGTGCATCCTGCAGCAGCACTTCGTAGAAGCGCTGGGCCAGCGCGGGCGGGGCATCGGTGGCAGCGGCGCGCAACAGCGCGGTGGCGGCCGGGCCGGCCTGTTGCAGGCAATGCTGCCACGCCTCGGCCAACGGCTGGCTGGCATCGTCCAATTGGGGTGATTCCACGTCGATCTCTGGCTGCGTACGGCAAACCACCGGTATCGGCCGTGGTGGCGTGCGGTTGATGGCGGGTGAGCCGGCCTGTTTAAGCGCGATGCAGGCTTGCCCGGTGCGCAAAGCACATCGCGCCTGCTGCTGCAATGAGTGAACGCATTTGAGAATCAATCGCATTAATGGGAGAATGCACGCACGGAACGGGCCGCAGGCGACTGCAGCGACGCTCCGCCTCCCCCCTCGTCGTTGCCTCAAGCCCTTTGCCAGAGGCCCCGTTGCCCTGCCAGAAGGTCCAGATCATGTCCCGAGCCGTTGTCCTTTCGCCGCGCCCGCTGGCGCTCGCCGTTGCCGCCCTGCTGGCGGGCAGCGCCCTGACCGCCCAGGCCGAAACCGACGCAACCGATATCGACACGGTGCACGTCACTGCCTCGCAGATCGCGCGGCAGGCGCTGGGCACCTCGACCATCACCGCCGAGGACATCGCCAAGCGCCCGCCGGCCAACGACATCGCCGAGCTGCTGCGTACCATGCCGGGCGTCAACCTGACCGGCAACAGTGCCTCCGGCCAGTACGGCAACAACCGCCAGATCGACCTGCGCGGCATGGGCCCGGAAAACACCCTGATCCTGGTGGACGGCAAGCGCATCGGCGCACGCGATGCGGTGCGCATGGGCCGCAGCGGCGAGCGCAACACGCGCGGCGACACCAACTGGGTCCCCGCGGAGATGATCGAGCGCATCGAAGTGCTACGCGGACCGGCGGCAGCCCGCTACGGTTCCGGTGCCTCCGGCGGCGTGGTCAACATCATCACCAAGCGCCCGACCGGCGACCTGACCGGTGCGGTCGACCTGTACGGCCTGGTGCCCGAGCACAGCGCCGAAGGCGGCAGCGAGCGCGTCGGCCTGCAGCTCAGTGGGCCGATGACCGACACCCTGTCGTTCCGCCTGTACGGCAACCTCAACAAGACCGACGCCGATTCGCTGGACCTCAACCGCCAGTACGCGACCAACCCGAACGCGGTGCCGCCGGCCGGCCGCGAGGGCGTCAAGAACCGCGACGTCAACGCGCTGCTGCGCTGGGACGTGACGGCCGACCAGGTGGTCGAGTTCGAGGCTGGCACCAGCCGCCAGGGCAACATCTACGCCGGCGACCGCGCGGTCAGCACCACCGGCACCTCGACCGGCATCGATCTGGCTGCCTTGGCCGACGGCAAGGCGGAAACCAACCGCATGTACCGCAACACCGGTGCGATCACCCATCGCGGCCGCTGGGGCGACGTGACCTCGCGGGTTACGGCCGCGGTCGAGGCCGTCAACAACTCGCGCATCAATGAAGGCCTGGCCGGTGGCCCGGAAGGCAGCTTCAATGGCACCGACTGGTCGACCTCGCGCCTGCGCAACTACCAGCTGGATGGCGAAGTGAGCTTCCCGACCACGCTGGGCGGCGCCGAGAACATCTGGACGCTGGGCTTTGAACATCTCGACAGCCGCCTGACCGATCCGTACTCGATGAGCCAGTCCAGCAGCAGCGGTGGCGGTTTCCCAGGCCTGTCGGCCGACCGTGCACGCGGCAAGGCCGATGCGCAGACCACTGCAGTGTTCGTCGAAGACAACATCTACCTGGGCGAGCGCTGGATCGTCACCCCGGGCCTGCGCTTCGACCACCACAGCCAGTTCGGCAACAACACCAGCCCCAGCCTCAACGCGCAGTTCCGCATCAACAGCGACTGGGTGGTGAAGGGTGGCATCGCGCGCGCCTTCAAGGCACCGAACCTGTACCAGTCGAATCCGGACTACCTGTACTACACCCGCGGCAATGGTTGCCCGAATGCGTTGCCGAGCCTGGGCGCCGGCTGCTACATGCGCGGCAATGCGGACCTGAAGGCGGAAACCAGCCTGAACAAGGAACTGGGTGTGGAGTGGGCGCCGCAGAGTGGCTGGCAGGCGTCGCTGACCTACTTCCACAACGACTACAAGGACAAGATCCAGGCCGGCTACGACCAGATCGGCCTGACCGCCGATGGCAGGGGCCGCATCTTCCGCTGGGAGAACGCGCCGAAGGCGATCGTGCAGGGGCTGGAAGGAAACCTGGTGATCCCGCTGCTGGGCGAGCAGGGCAACCGCCTGAAGTGGAGCAACAACTTCACCTACATGGTGGAGAACGAGAACAAGACCACGCGCCAGCCGCTGTCGGTGATCCCCAAGTACACGATCAACACCATGCTGGACTGGCAGGCCACCGACAAGCTGTCGCTGCTGCTGACCGGTACCTTCTATGGCAAGCAGAAGCCGGCCACCACCAACATCAACAATGATCCGCGCTGCACCGGCACCTGTGATCCGTCGCTCGCGCTGCAGGATCGCGGGGCGTACAACATCTGGGGCGTGAGCGCGCGCTACAGGGTGACCGAGACGGTCAGCTTCGGCTTCGGCGTCAACAACCTGGCCGACAAGCGCCTGTTCCGCGAAGCCAACAGCAGCGATGCCGGTGCGGCGACCTACAACGAGCCGGGTCGCGCGTACTGGGCCAGCCTGCGCTTCGGATTCTGATCCGGCGAGTGCTGCGCCGGGCCAGTCCCGGCGCAGCCTGGCAACCTACTTCACCTGCCGGCAATCGCGCAGGTGAACGCCACCGGTGTCCATCTTGTCGACTACGCCTTCCAGCTTCACCCAGTCGTTCTCGCGCAGGGTGGCGGCCAGTGCCATCTGATCCGGGGCCAGCGCACAGTGCACGGTGAAGTTGGCGTTGTTGTCGTCGTTCGACTGGCGTCCACCAATGCCACCGATGCCCTTCATCTTAGTGACCAGATAGCCCACTTCGAAGGTCTTGGTGAAGCGGTTGGCCTGGGCGGTGTAGACCTGGCCATCAATGATGAAACGACGGCCGAAATACTTGACGAGCAACGGCTGGTACATCGCTTCGGTGTCCGGCGGGGTACTGCTGCCGGAGAACAGTGACCTCAGCGGTGCGGTGTTGATTTCCCGCTGCAGCCGCTTGGAGTCCTTGCCCATCTGGGTGGACATGCCGACCGCGGTGGCCTGGATCGGCTTGTCGAAGCCACTGGAGACCCGCACGGCTTCCGCGATCGCCTCGCCTTCGGGGCCGGTCCTGAGCTTGTCCAGCCAACCACACAGCGCGCTGCGTGCGTCTTCTTCCTTGGCGGTCTGCCCGCGTGACAGCTTGGTGCCGACCACCACGTTGCCGCCATTGGAGGCGGTGATGATGCTGACCAACGGCATCTTCGTATCGGTCTGCAGGACGTACATCTGTCCTTCGGTCTCGGTGATGACATCTCCGCTGACGAAGTTGTTGCCCTCGTCCAGGGCCGCCTTGCGCAGCTGGCCCAGTGCACTGCGGGGCTTCAGGCCGGGAAGGGTGACCTCGGAGGTGAAGAACTGGCCATTGCGGGGGTCACCTACCGAGCGGAAGTTCTGCTGGCAGGTCTTGGCCGATGCGCTTGCCGCCATGCCCAATGCGCAGGCCATGGTGATGGCGACCCAGGGGGTCTTGGTGGTCCACATGTTCCGGATTCCTTGTGCGTGGGTGTCCATTGCGGGCAGCAACGCCGTAGCGAGTTGGCTGCCCGTTCCCCATCCAGAGGGGATGCGGCCATCATAGGGCTGCCCGGTGCGGGTGCAAGCAGCGGCCCATCGCGCGGATTCTGCAATGTTATAAACACCGTGATAGTTTCCCCACGCGTGCCGGCGTAGCCTGCCTCCCATCGCAAAGGAGCTGTTGCCATGGGCCACGACCACGATCACCTGCCATCCCAGATCCGCCACGAGAAGCCCCTGTGGTGGGCGCTCGGCCTGACCTCCACCTTCCTCGTCGTCGAAGTGGTGGGCGCGTTCTGGACCAACAGCCTGGCGCTGCTGTCCGATGCCGCGCACATGGCCACCGACGCACTGGCGCTGATGATCGCGCTGGTGGCGGTGCGACTGAGCCGGCGCCCGCCGGATGCACGGCGCACCTACGGCTATGCACGCCTGGAAGCGCTGGGCGCGATGATCAACGGCGCGATGCTGTTCGTGGTCGCCGCCTACATCCTGTGGGAGGCGGTGGGACGTTTCCGCGAGCCGCAGGAGATCGCTTCCTCCGGCATGCTGGTGATCGCCGCTGCGGGCCTGATCATCAACCTGATCTCGATGCGCCTGCTGCAGGCCGGCAGTGGCGAGAGCCTCAACGTGAAGGGCGCCTACCTGGAAGTGTGGGCGGACATGCTGGGCTCGGTGGCGGTGATCGCCGGCGCGTTGTTGATCAAGTGGACCGGCTGGAAGCCGATCGACCCGATCCTGGCCGTGCTGATCGGCCTGTGGGTACTGCCGCGCACCTACGTGCTGATGCGCGAGGCGATCAACGTGCTGCTGGAAGGCGTGCCCAAGGGCATGGACGTGGCCAAGGTGCGCGACAGCCTGTCCGACCACGCGGCCGTGCTGGACGTGCATGACCTGCACGTGTGGGCGCTGGCTTCCAGCACGCCGGCACTGACCGCGCACATCGTGATGCGCGACGGCACCGATGCCGATGTGCTGCGCCGTGAACTGGGTGGCCGCCTGCACGATGACTTCGGCATCGAGCATGTGACGCTGCAGATCGAGGCGGACCACTGCGGCGAGGCCTGTGGCGAACCTGCGCCGGCCAAGGGCGGCGAGCACGAGGGCCACGAGGGCCACGACCACGGCGAGGATGCGCAGGGTCATCGCGGCCACGTGCATCGTTGAATGGGATATGCAGGCAAGCTGAAGGGGCGACACCGGCTGGGCGAAACCTGCCTGGTAGAGTCGACTGTCAGTCGACTGTTCTGCCGAGAGGGTGCGACAAGGCCCGCGTCGCGCGCGATAGTCGACTAACCGTCGACGCTCCCCCGTCGTGAGGCCAGCCGATCCGCCAGCCGGGTCGGCTCAGGCAGGCGGTAGCCCCGCAGCGTGCGCTGCACCCAGTCCAGCGCGGTGTCCGCACTGACCCGATGGCCACCGGCCACGAACAACGGCTTGCAGCGCACCTTGCTACGCAGTACCCAACCCAGTTGTTCATTGCCGTCCAGCAGCGGCGTATGCGCGCCGGGTTCCGGTGCCGGTTCCTCAAACCGGCCCACCAGTTTCGACTTGGCCACGCCGATGCTTGGCAGGTCGGTGACCACGCCCAGGTGCGCGGCGATGCCCAACCGGCGCGGATGGCTGATGCCGTGGCCATCGACGAACACCAGGTCGGGTGTGCGCGGCAGCAAGGCCAGCGCCGCCAACAACGCGGGCAGTTCGCGGAAACTGAGCAGGCCGGGGATGTAGGGCATCACCGTGGGAATGCGCGCGATCTCCTGCGCGACAGGCCGTAGCATCGTTGCGTCCAGCAATACCGCAGCGGCGCGGGTGATGGCGCCGTCCTCCTCGAAGCCGACATCCAGCCCGGCCAGCCAGCGCACGTGGCGGGGCAGGCGGTCCTGGCGCTCCACGCGTCCGGCCAGCTGCAGCTGCTGCGCGCGGGCGGCGCTGACGCTGCCTTCCCAGCGCCCGGGGTCGATCATCGTATTCATCGGCCACAGCATCGCATGCGCGGCGCCACAGCCCGGTGAGCAGCGGCCGGGGCTACAATGGCGGCCTGCCTTTCCTCGCGTTGGAGACCCTGCAGTGACCCGTAAACTCGTACTGTTGCGCCATGGCCAGAGCCAGTGGAACCTGGACAACCGCTTCACCGGCTGGGTCGATGTCGACCTCACCGAGCAGGGGCGCCGGGAAGCGGCCGCCGCCGGCCGCCTGATGCGCGAGGAAGGCCTGCAGTTCGACGTCGCCCACACCTCCGTGCTCAAGCGTGCCATCCACACCCTGCAGGGTGCGCTGGCCGAGCTGGAGCAGGACTGGCTGCCGGTGAACAAGTCCTGGCGCCTCAATGAGCGCCATTACGGCGGCCTGCAGGGCCTGGACAAGGCCGAGACTGCGGCCAAGCATGGCGAGGAGCAGGTCAAGGTGTGGCGTCGTTCGTACGACATCCCGCCGCCGCCGATGGAGCTGGAAGATCCGGGCCACCCGATCCATGACCGCCGCTACGCCGGCCTGGACCGCAACGCGCTGCCGGGCACCGAATCGCTGGCGACCACGCTGGACCGCGTGCTGCCGTACTGGCACGACGCCATCGCGCCGCAACTGAAGGACGGCAAGACCGTACTGGTCACCGCCCACGGCAACTCGCTGCGCGCGCTGTACAAGTACCTCAACAACGTCTCGCGCGATGAAATCCTCGAGCTGAACATTCCGACCGGCATCCCGCTGCTGTTCGAACTGAACGACGACCTGACGGTGAAGTCGTTCCGCTACCTGGGCGACCCGGAAGCGGCGCGCAAGGCCGCTGAAGCCGTGGCCAACCAGGGCAAGGCGAAATAAAGCAGAAGGCCGGCGCAAGCCGGCCTTCGTTTTTGTAGAGTCGAGCCATGCTCGACTGCTCTCCGTTCCACGTTCATGACCGCTGCGGCAAGAGGCGCAGAGCAGTCGAGCATGGCTCGACGCTACAGGGGTAGGCCCTGTGACCTTTGGCCGGTCCGTCTCGCCGGCCTTCCCGGCTACCCTGTGGAATTACCCGCAGGAGAGCCTCATGAACGTCCGCAATCTGGTCCCGCTGGGCCTGACGATCGCCATCGCCGCCTCGCTGGCCGCCTGTGGCAAGAACGAAGCCGCCCCGGCCGCCACTGCCGATGCCAAGCCGGCCTTCGACCTGTCGCAGATCAAGACGCCGCTGATCTCGCTCAACAGCGCCGATCTGGACCCGGCCATTTCGGCCTGTACCGACCTCAATGGCTTCGTCAACAGCAAGTGGCTGAAGGCCAACCCGGTGCCGGGCGACCAGACCACCTGGGGCAGCTTCGAGATCCTGCGCGAGCGCTCGCTGGAAGTGCAGCACACGCTGGTACAGCAGGCCGCCGCCAGTCAGGCCAAGGCCGGTTCGGTGGAAGCCAAGATCGGTGACATCTGGAAGACCGGCAACGACGAAGCGAAGATCGAAGCCGCCGGCCTGGCGCCGCTGCAGCCGACGCTCGACAAGATCGGCGCGCTGAACGACACCGCCGCCATCACCCAGTACCTGCGCGACAGCCAGGCCGAGGGCAAGGGCGTGCTGTTCTCGCTGTTTGCCAACGCCGATTACAAGGATTCGGCCAACGTCATCGCCTATGTTGGCCAGGGCGGCCTGGGCTTGCCGGAGAAGGGCTACTACTTTGATGACGCCCAGGCCAAGATCCGCGACGCCTACGTGGCCTACATCGCGCAGGTGCTGACCCTGTCCGGCGTGGATGCTGCGCAGGCGGCCGAGCAGGCCAAGGCCGTGATGGCCTTCGAAACCCGCCTGGCCAAGGCCTCGATGTCGCGCATCGAAATGCGTGACCCGGCCAAGCGCTACAACCCGCTCAGCGCCGCCGACGCCGACACGCTGACCCCGAACTTCAGCTGGACCGCGCTGTTCGACACCCTGAAGGTGCCGGCCGCGCAGAAGTTCTCGCTGGCCCAGCCGGGCTTCTTCGGTGAGATGGACAAGATGCTGGCCGACGTGCCGGCCAGCACCTGGCAGGCTTACCTGCGCTTCCACACCATCGATGATGCTTCGCCGTACCTGAGCAGCCCGTTCGAGAAGGCCAACTTCGACTTCTACGGCACCACCCTGCGTGGCCAGAAGGAAATGCAGCCGCGTTGGAAGCGCGTGCTGGAGTCGGTCAATGGCGGCATGGGTGAAGCGCTGGGCCAGCTGTACGTCGACGCCGTGTTCCCGGCCGAGTCGAAGGTGGCCATGCAGCACCTGGTGGAGAATCTCTCGGTAGCGCTGAAGGCGCGCCTGGAGCAGCTGCCGTGGATGGGCGAGGAAACCAAGAAGAAGGCGCTGGAAAAGTGGGCCAGCTTCACCCCCAAGATCGGTTACCCGGACAAGTGGCGTGACTGGGCCGGCCTGCAGACTAACGGTGACAGCTACCTGGGCAACATGCAGGCCGCGCGTGCGTTCAACTACCGCTACATGCTGGACAAGATCGGCAAGCCGGTGGACAAGACCGAGTGGGGCATGACTCCGCAGACGGTCAACGCCTACTACAACGCCACCAAGAACGAGATCGTGTTCCCGGCGGCAATCCTGCAGGCGCCGTTCTTCGACGCCAAGGCCGATCCGGCGCTGAACTACGGCGGCATCGGTGCGGTCATCGGTCACGAGATGATGCACGGCTACGATGACTCGGGCAGCCAGTTCGCCGCCAACGGCAACTTCGACAACTGGTGGACCGACGGCGATCGCAAGGCCTTCACCCAGCGTACCGACCAGCTGGTCGCGCAGTTCGACGGCTATGAGTCGGTGCCGGGCGTGTTCGTGAAGGGCAAGCTGACCCTGGGCGAGAACATCGGCGACCTGGGTGGCCTGACCGTGGCCTACGACGCGCTGCAGATGGCGCTGAAGGAAGACCCGAAGGCGAACGTCGCAGTCGATGGCCACAGCCAGGACCAGCGCTTCTTCATGAACTGGGCCACCGTGTGGCGCCGCAACTTCACCGACGGTGAACTGCGCGTGCGTTTGAACACCGACCCGCACGCCCCGGCCAACTTCCGTGCCAATGGCGCGCCGTCGAACATGCCGTCCTTCGCTGCCGCGTTCCAGTGCAAGGCCGGCGACGCGATGGTGCGTGCCGACGACAAGCGCGTGGTGATCTGGTAATCGATCGCACGTGATGCGTGATGCGAAAGGCCCGGCGAACGCCGGGCCTTTTGTTTGTCGGCCCGGTGGCGCCGGATCGGTAGAATCGACCGTTGGTCGACTATCGCGCGCAGCGCGGGATGTTCTCGATCTGGACGAAGGGCAGTCGACCAACCGGCCCGACGAAACCCGCTTGGTAGAGTCGACCGTTGGTCGACTATCGCGCGCAGCGCGGGATGTTCGCGATCTGGACGAAGGGCAGTCGACCAACCGGTCCGATGGAACCCGCTTGGTAGAGTCGACCGTTGGTCGACTATCGCGCGCAGCGCGGGATGTTCGCGATCTGGACGAAGGGCAGTCGACCAACCGGCCCGACGAAACCCGCTTGGTAGAGTCGACCGTTGGTCGACTATCGCGTGCAGCGCGGAATGTTCGCGATCTGGACGAAGGGCAGTCGACTAACAGTCGACTCTACCGGCGCGTCGGCGGGCGCGTCAGTTGATACCCGGCGGCAGGCAGTTACGCCAGCTCCGGCTCCTGCGCCAGCATGCGGTGGAAGCGCTGCAGCACGTAAGGATCGACCAGGCCACCGGACTGGTTCTCGATGATGCCCAGCGCAGCCTCGCGCGCCATCGCGGCACGATAGGGACGCACGCTGGTCATCGCATCGTAGGCATCGGCGATGGTGACGATGCGCGCACCCAGCGGAATGCTCTCGCCACGCAGACCATCGGGATAGCCGCTGCCATCGAATGCTTCGTGATGGGCACGGATCAGCCGTGCAACCGGTGCGGCATCGCTGCGCCCGGTGGCCAGGAAGATATGCTCGCCGCGCACCGGGTGCTCACGCATGATCGCGCGCTCTTCGTCGGTGTGCCGGCGCGGGGCCAGCAGCACGTCGTCGGGGATGCCGATCTTGCCGATGTCGTGGAAGCGGGCGGCCAGGCCGATCTGTTCACAGGCCTCGGTGTCGAGGTCGCAGTGCGCGGCCAGGCGCTGCGCGAGCAGGCCGACACGGTCGCAATGGTGGCGGGTGTAAGCGTCGCGCATCTGCAGCGACATCGAGAGGGCATCGATCAGGCAGGCCTGCGCGTGCAGCAGGTCGGGGGCGGGTACGGCGTCAGGAAACATGGGCATCCACCCGCACCGGGTGGGGACCGGTGCGGGGTATTCGGGGGCGATCAACCCGGGGCGAGGGTGGTCAGGAGGGCGCGGGCCGCGTTGAAGCGGTCTTCCGGCAACGGCAGTGGGTGCTTGATGCGCAGCTTGTCGGGCCCTTCCATGGCGTAGAGGTTCGGTTGCTTCTGGATCAGCTGGATCACCGCCATCGGGTCGATGTTCGGCTTGGATTCGAACACGATGCGGCCACCGTTCTCGCCCAGGTCCAGCTTGCGGATGCCGAGCGTGTTGGCCTTCAGCTTCAGCTCGGCGATGGCGAACAGGTGCTTGGCCGCATCCGGCAGCAGGCCGAAGCGGTCGATCATCTCCACCTGCAGCTCGCGCAGTGCATCGCTGTCGCGCGCGCTGGAGATGCGCTTGTACAGGGTCAGGCGGGTGTGCACGTCCGGCAGGTAGTCTTCCGGAATCAGCGCCGGCACATGCAGCTCGACTTCGGCGCCGCGCACTTCCTCGCCGGCATCCAGGTCGGGCAGCTTGCCCTGCTTGATGCTGCGTACCGCGCGTTCCAGCAGTTCGGTGTACAGGCTGAAGCCGACCTCGGCCATCTGTCCGCTCTGGTCCTCGCCCAGCAGTTCGCCGGCACCGCGGATCTCCAGATCGTGCGTGGCCAGGGTGAAGCCGGCGCCGAGTTCGTCCATCGAGGCGATCGCTTCCAGGCGCTTTTCCGCATCCGGGGTGATCGAACGACGGTCGGGGGCCACCAGGTAGGCGTAGGCGCGATGGTGCGAACGGCCGACACGGCCGCGCAGCTGATGCAGCTGGGCCAGGCCGAAGCGGTCGGCGCGGTTGATGATGATGGTGTTGGCGTTGGGGATGTCGATGCCCGACTCGATGATCGTGGTCGACAGCAGCACGTTGAAGCGCTGCTTCTGGAAATCCAGCATCACCTTTTCCAGCTCGCGCTCGGGCATCTGGCCGTGGGCGATGCCGATGCGCGCCTCGGGCACCAGCTCGGACAGCTCGCGCTGCATGCGGCCGATGCTCTCCACGTCGTTGTGCAGGAAGTACAGCTGGCCGCCACGCGCCAGCTCGCGCTGGAAGGCTTCGCGCAGCAGCGCGTTGTCCCACTGCGTGATGAAGGTCTGCACCGCCAGCCGGTTCGGCGGCGGGGTGGCGATGATCGAGAGGTCACGCAGGCCGGCCATGGCCATGTTCAAGGTGCGCGGGATCGGCGTGGCGGTCAGGGTCAGCAGGTGCACGTTGGCGCGCAGCGCCTTCAATGCTTCCTTCTGGCGCACGCCGAAACGCTGTTCCTCGTCGACGATCACCATGCCCAGGTCCTTGAACTTCACGTCCGGCTGCAGCAGGCGGTGGGTGCCGACGATGACGTCGATGGTGCCGGCGGCGACCTTCTCCAGTTCGGCCTTGATTTCCTTGCTGGTCTTGAAGCGCGACAGCACTTCGACCTTCATCGGGTAGTCGGCGAAGCGGTCGCGGAAATTGCGGAAATGCTGTTCGGCCAGCAGCGTGGTCGGCACCAGCACGGCCACCTGCTTGCCAGCGCTGGCGGCGGCGAAGGCGGCGCGCACGGCCACCTCGGTCTTGCCGAAGCCGACGTCGCCGCAGACCACGCGGTCCATCGGCTGGCTGCTGGCCAGGTCGCGCAGGGTGGCGTCGATCGCGGCCAGCTGGTCCGGGGTCTCCTCGAACGGGAAACCGGCCGCGAACGGTTCGTACATCGCGCGGTCCACCTGCAGCGCCAGTCCGGCACGCGCCTGGCGGCGGGCCTGGATCTCCAGCAGTTCGGCGGCCACGTCGCGCACCTTCTCGGCGGCCTTGCGCTTGGCCTTGCTCCACTGCTCGCCGCCGAGCGAATGCAGCGGCGCGGTTTCCGCAGATGCACCGGAATAGCGACTGATCAGGTGCAGCTGGGCCACCGGCACATACAGGCGGTCGCCCTTGGCGTATTCGATTTCGAGGAACTCGCCGGGCATGCCGCCGACGTCCATCGCGATCAGGCCACGGTAGCGGCCCACGCCATGGTCCTCGTGCACGATCGGTGCGCCTTCGGTCAGCTCGCCGAGGTCGCGGATGATCGCTTCCGGCTCGCGGCCGGCACGGCGCGTGCGGCGGGTGCTGCCGGCGCGCTCGGGGAACAGCTGGCGCTCGGTCAGCACCGCGATGCGCGGATCGTCCAGCGCGAAGCCGTCTTCCAGTGGCGCCACCGCGATCGCGAAGCGCGCATCGCCGGCGAGGAAGCCGGGCAGGTCGGCCACCACCGGTGGCTTCAGCTCGGCGGCCTGCAGCACTTCCAGCAGGGCTTCACGGCGGCCAGGCGAATCGGCGGCGATCAGCACCCGGCCCGGGTAGTGGCCGAGGAAGGACTTCAGTGCATCACCGGCCGGTGCTTCGCGTGCAGCCACCGGCAGCGGCGGCAACGGCTGGTCGCCCAGCGCGTGCGCATCGGCGATGCGTGCGTGGTCGGCCGACCACACTTCGATGCGCGGCGCATCGTTCAGGCGCTCGCGCAGCAGTTCCGGCGACAGGTACAGCGCCGACGGCGGCAGCAACGGGCGCTCCACATCGTGGCGGCGCTGTTCGTAGCGCTCGCCGGTCTGCGCCCAGAACGTCTCGGCGGCTTCACCGGCACCGGCACAGACCACCGGCAGGCTGCCGCTGGGCAGGTAATCGAACAGGGTCGCGGTGCGCTCGAAGAACAGTGGCAGGTAGTACTCGACGCCGGCCGGGGCCAGCCCGGACTTCAGGTCCTGGTACAGCGCGCTGCGCCGGGTATCGACATCGAAGCGTTCGCGCAGCGTGGCCAGCACGCGGGCGATGCTGGCCTCGTCCATCGGCACTTCGCGGCCGGGCAGCATGTGCACGGCCTCGACCTTGTCCAGCGAGCGCTGGCTTTCCGGGTCGAACGCGCGGATCGAGTCGATGTCCTCGTCCAGCAGCTCTACCCGCAGGGGCTCGTCGGCACCCATCGGGAACACGTCGAGCAGGCCACCGCGCACGGCGAAGTCGCCCGGGTCCATCACCTGCGGCACGTTGCGGTAGCCGGCGCTCTCCAGGCGGCGCTTCTCGGCCTCCAGGTCCAGGCGCTGGCCGACCTTCAGGTCGAAGCTGCCGCCGATCACGTAGCTGCGTGGCGCCAGCTGCTGCAGCAGGGTCTGCACCGGCACGATCACCAGGCCGCGCTTCAGCGCAGGCAGGCGGTGCAGGGCGGCCAGGCGCTGCGAGATGATGTCCGGATGCGGGCTGAAGCGGTCGTAGGGCAGGGTTTCCCAGTCCGGGAAGGCGACCACCGGCAGGGCCGGGTCGCCGCCAAGCAGGGTCTGCAGGTCGGCTTCGAGCTGGTTGGCACCGTGGTTGTCACGGGCGATCACCAGCAGCGGGGCGTCGTGCGCACGCGCGGCCTGGGCCAGGTACCAGGCCAGGGCGGTCGGCGATGCGGGGGCGCGCCACCAGGCGCGGAGCTGGCCGGCGCGCGGCAGCGGCGGGGCGGGGTATGAGGTACGCGACATGGACCCCGGATTTTAGCAGAAGCCCGGTCGAAGCCCGCCAGGTAGTCCCGGCCGCTGGCCGGCATTCCGATACCCCAACGGTGCATGAGGCTGCCGGCCAGCGGCCGGCACTACCGGAATGCGGTGCCGGGCAGTGCCCGGCGCATCCGTAGAGTCGAGCTTGCTCGACTATCGAAACATGCGGTGCCGGGCAGTGCCCGGCCCATCCTTCAGTTGTCCAGCTCCAGCACCATCCGCACCAGGCCTTCGGCGCCGGTAGGATGAGGCACCGGCTTGAAGCCCAGCGAGGCGGCCAGCTGCTTCATCGGCTCGTTCTCGGCGGCCACGTCGCCGTACAGGCGGTCCAGGTACTTGCCGCGGCCCCACTTCACCAGCTTGCGCATCAGCTGCCGGCCCAGGCCCTGGCCGATCAGGAAGCGGCTGATCAGGATCGCGTACTCGGCTTCACGGGTACCGGGGATGATCGAGGCCCGGGCGACCGCGCCGACCACCGCTTCGCCAGCGGGCAGGGATTCGGCTGCGACCAGGGTGATCTCGGTCTTGGGATTGGGGTGGGTCAGGCGCTGGGTGGTTTCCGGCGACAGCTCGGTCACCGCCTGCAGGAAACGATCACGGATTTCTTCCGGCCCGAACAGGCTGAACGCTGCTTGCAGCGGCGCGCCATCTTCCGGGCGGATGGGGCGGATCAGCAGCTCGTGGCCGCTGGGAGCCTTGAAGATCTCATGCCAGGGCGGCATGCGGTTGCGAGTGGCCATACCGGGTGATTCCTTGGTGGTCCATCGATTGTGGCATCACCGGGGCTGCATTCCGTGAACGAAAGGCTCACGGCGGTACAGCCTCGTGAAGGCCGTTATTCGGGGGCTTTGAGCCAATCCAGGCGGGTGCTGGCACCGGGTTCGCCCAGGTGCTGGCGCAGCGCCGGCAGGGCTGGGCCGACCACCCGATCGAACTGCCAGGGCGGGTTGAGCAGCAGCATGCCACTGCCGTTGAGGCGCAGCGGCGAGTCGTCCGGGCGCACCAGGAACTCGATCGTCATCGCCGATTTCACCGGCAGCGCACTGGCCTTGCGCAGGAAGTGCAGGATGGTGCGGCGCTGCTTGATCGGGAACCACACCGCGCAGGTCGCCTGCGGCCAGCGTGCCAGAGTCTCGGCCAGGGCGGCCAGGATGTTCTGGTACTCGGCGTCCTGGGCCTCGTAGGGCGGGTCGATCAGCACCAGGCCGCGGCCGATCTTGCTGCCGTTGAACTTCGGCGGCAGCAGCGAGCGCAGCAGCGCATAGCCATCGCCCGGACGCACGTCGACGCGGCTGTCATGGGCGAACAGCGCCTTCAGCGTGGCCGTTTCGGGTTCCTGCAGCTCACACACCGCCATGCGGTCCTGCGCGCGCATCGCCTGTGCGCTCAGCAGCGGCGAGCCCGGGTAGTTGGTCAGCGCGCCCACCGGGTTGTCGGCCTGCACGGCCTTCAGGTAGCGCTCGACCACCTCCGGCAGCTTGGGCTGGGCCATCAGTCGCATGATTCCGGACTCGGCCTCCAGGGTCTTGCGGCTCTCTTCACTGGCCAGCAGGTAGCGGCCGGCACCGCCGTGGGTGTCGAGCACGAAGAACGGGCTGTCTTTGCGCTTGAAGCTGTCGATCAGGGCCAGCTGCACGATGTGCTTGAGCACATCGGCGTGGTTGCCGGCATGGAAGGCGTGGCGATAGTTCATGGGCGGCAGTGTACGGGGCGGCGGCCGCAGCGGCTATGCTGCGCGCCATGACAGCCCCTGTTGCCCATGTCCTGGTGGTCGAGGACGAAGCCGCCATCGCCGAAACCGTGCTCTATGCGCTGCGCAGCGAAGGCTATGCCGCCAGCCACTGCCTGCTGGGCAGCGAAGCCCTGCAACGTCTGCAGGCCGGGGGTATCGATCTGCTGGTGCTGGACGTGGGCCTGCCGGATCTGGGCGGCTTCGAGGTGTGCCGGCGGCTGCGCGCGCAGCCGGGCGCGGCTGCGCAGCTGCCGGTGATCTTCCTGACCGCCCGCAATGACGAAGTGGACCGCGTGCTCGGCCTGGAACTGGGGGCCGACGACTACATGACCAAGCCGTTCTCGCCGCGCGAGCTGGTGGCGCGGGTGCGTGCTCGCCTGCGCCGTGCCGCACAGCTGGCGACAGCGGGCAGCGCCGAAGCGGGCTGGCAGGAGCACGGCGCATTCGCCATCGACCGCGACGGCCGCCGCATCCGCTTCAGGGGCCAGGCGCTGGACCTGACCCGCTACGAATACGCGCTGCTGGAGGCGTTGCTGCAACGCCCGGGCGCCATCCTCAGCCGTGCGCAGCTGATGGATCGCGGCTGGGACAGCAGCGCCGACAGCGCCGACCGTACCGTGGACACGCATGTAAAGACGTTGCGCGCCAAGCTGCGTGCGGCCGGTGCCAGTGATGATCCGATCCGCACCCACCGTGGCCTCGGCTACGCGCTGGAGGTCTAGCCGATGCGCCTGGTGCTGAAGCTGTTCCTGGGCTTCTTCCTGATCACCGGCATCGCCGCGTTCTTCGTGATGCGGGTGTTCGTCAATGAAGTGAAACCGGGTGTGCGCCAGGCGATGGAGTCGACCCTGGTCGATGCGGCCAACGTGCTGGCCGAGATGGCCGCCGCCGACGTCAAGGACGGCACCATCCGCAGCGGCGGCTTCACCCGCAACCTGGCCAAGGCGCGGCAGCGCGACCTGAAGGCAATGGTCTGGCGCTTCCCGAAGCGCTCGCTGGATTACCGGGTGACCATCACCGACGCCCGAGGCATCGTCATCTACGACTCGCTGGGCCGCGACCTGGGCCGCGACAACTCGCGCTGGAACGATGTCTACCGCACCCTGCGCGGCGAGTACGGCGCCCGTTCCAGCCCGGAAGTACCGGGCGAGGAAGGCGATACCGTAATGCACGTGGCGGCGCCGGTATATGACCCGGCCGACGGACGCACGCTGATCGGTGTGCTCAGCCTGGCCCAGCCCAACCGCAGCATCGATCCGTTCATCGCCGCCAGCCAGCGCGCCATCATCGAGCGCGGGGCATGGCTGATCGGGCTGTCGGCGCTGGTCGGCGTACTGGTGACGATGTGGCTGACCACCGGCCTGGGCCAGCTCAGCCGCTATGCCCGCGCGGTCACCGCCGGCGAACCGGTACCGCCGCCGCGCCGCCGCCGCGACGAGATCGGCGATCTCGGCCAGGCGCTGGAAACCATGCGCCGCAAGCTGGAAGGCAAGGCCTACGTCGAACAGTACGTGCAGTCACTGACGCACGAGATGAAGAGCCCGCTGGCGGCGATCCGCGGTGCCGCCGAGCTGCTGCAGGAGCCGCTACCCGAGGCCGACCGCGTGCATTTCGCGCGCAGCATCGTCGACCAGCAGGAACGGCTGACCGAGACCATCGACAAGCTGCTGGCGCTGGCCGAAGTGGAGCAGCATGGCTGGCTGCAGACCCGCGACCCGATCGCGTTGCCGGTGCTGCTGGCCGAGGCGGCGGCTGCGGCGCAGGTGCGCGCGCAGGCGGCGGGCGTACAGGTGCGCATCGGCAGCGCGCCCGACCTATCCGTGCAGGGCGATGCCTACCTGCTGCGGCAGGCGCTGCACAACCTGATCGACAATGCCATCGCATTCTCACCAGCCGGTGCGGAGATCGCGTTGCAGGCCGAGGTGGACGGGCAGGGCGTGCGCCTGCAGGTGGCCGACCGGGGGGCGGGCATTCCGGACTATGCGCGCGATCGGGTATTCGAGCGTTTCTATTCGTTGGCGCGTCCCGCCAGTGGACGGCGCAGCTCGGGCCTGGGCCTGCCGTTCGTGCAGGAGGTCGCGCGCCTGCATGACGGCCGTGCCAGCGTCGAGGTCCGTGACGGCGGCGGCACCGTGGCCAGCCTGTGGTTGCCGTTGAGCGTGCCGGGCCAGCGCCCGCGCCGCTGACTTCACACTCGCTTCAAATTCGCCACAAACCCTGCTCACTGCAGCGGTCCATCCTGCAGCCCTCTCCAACGAGGATGGACCATGAAATCCCTGAAAATGCTGCTGCGGTTCGCCATTGTCGGCGGGCTGATCCTGCTGCTGCTGGTTCCACTGATGATGATCCGTGGGGTCATCACCGAGCGCAGCGCATACCGCGACGAGGCCTTTTCGCGGGTTGCCGACAGCCGCGCCGGGGTACAGCGCCTGGTCGGGCCGGTGCGGGTGGTGCCGTGGGTAGAGCGCCAGCAGGTCGAAGTGGTCGACGCCAAGGGCAACAAGAAGACCGAGGTGCAGGTCAGCGAAGGCCACTGGCTGCAGATGCCGGCCACGCTGGAAGTGGGCGGTGAGATGCTGCCGAGCCAGCGCGAGGTCGGCCTGTTCAAGGTGCCGGTGTACAGCTGGAACGGCCAGCTGAAGGCAACGTTCGCCGTCGACGACTACCCGGTGAAGGCAGGCCGCAGCTACGGACAGCCGTATGTGGCGCTGGGCGTCTCCGACGTGCGCGGGCTGGTCGGTACGCCCAACCTGCGCGTGGACGGAAAGCAGCTGCGGCTGCTGCCAGGCGTCGAAGCGGCCAGCGAAGTCGGTCGCGGCCTGCATGCTCCCGTGGCCGGGTTCGCCAGCGACCAGGGCGGCAGCCTGGCCGCCAGTACCGTCGAACTGGAACTGCGCCTGGACGGCAGCCGCATGTTGTCGGTGGTGCCGGTGGGCGATGACACCCGCATCGCGCTGCGTTCGAGCTGGCCGCATCCGTCGTTCAGTGGTGCATTCCTTCCCAACGAGCGACGCGTCAATGCGCAGGGCTTCGATGCACGCTGGGCGGTGTCCTCGCTGGCGTCCGACGCGCAGCGCCAGCTGCGCAGCGACGGCGCGATCGATTCGCAGGCGGTGACCGTGTCGCTGGTCGATCCGGTCGATACCTATACCCAGGCCGACCGCGCTTCCAAGTACGGCGTGCTGTTCGTGCTGCTCACCTTCGTCGGCTTCATCCTGTTCGAACTGATCAAGTCGCTGCGCATCCATCCGCTGCAGTACCTGATGGTGGGCCTGGCGCTGGCGATCTTCTTCCTGCTGCTGATCAGCCTGTCCGAGCACATCGCGTTCTGGAAGGCCTACCTGGTCTCGGCCGTGGCCTGCATCGGGCTGCAGGCGGTGTACCTGGCCAACGTGCTGGGCCACTGGAAGCGTGGCCTCGGCTTTGCCGCGCTGCTGACCGTGTTGTACGGCGCGCTGTATGGGCTGCTGGTGTCGGAGAACAACGCGCTGCTGATGGGCTCGCTGCTGCTGTTCGTGATCCTGGCGCTGGCGATGTGGGTGACCCGCCGGGTCGACTGGTACGCGCTTGGCGCGGAACTGAAGTAAGGAGGACGCCATGGGCTGGCGCCACGGATTGCGGCAACGGGCACGGCAGGGCATTCCGGCCCTGCTGGAAGTGGATGCACTGCTGCAGGCACATGGTGTGCTGGCGGCCCTGCCGGGGGCACGGATCGCCCCCGGCCTGGTCCGCTTCCAGCTGGCCGCGGTCACCTGCGAGGGATTGCAGGGCCAGGGATTGGACTGGTTGCAGGGTGCGCGGCAGGGACGCGGCGCGCTGGCGGGCAGGGTGCCACGCTACCGGCCATGGAAGGCCGGAGCGGAGGCGCTGGCCGAGATCGGCATCGGCGGCCTGCCGGAGGACTGGCCGGCACATGCGGCGGTGTACGGCTGCAGCAGCATCGACCGGCGGCACTGGTTGCTGCTGCTGCCGGCGCGGGCGCAGCTGTGGCTGGGCTGGAGTGGATGATTCGGCTGTTCATCCACGCATGGCGTGGATCTACGGGCGGGAACCCAGCCCTTTGGTGGGTGCGAACCAACCGATCACCTGTGGGTGCGAACCTTGGTTCGCACGCTTCCGCACCGCCCATGACCGATGGGACGGTATCACCGCGCCCCTGCTGGCTAGACTCGACGGGTTGATGATCGAGCCGAAGGGCAGGGGTGCGGCGTGTTGAAGTGGAGCGGGCTGAAGTGGGGTGTGCTGGCGGTAGCGCTGGCGATGGGGGGCAATGCAGGGGCGCAGCAGCGCGAGACGGTGGACCTGGACATGGTCAGCCGCATCCGCCAGGAGGCCTTCCATCGCTCGCAGGTGATGGATACCTTCAGCTACCTCACCGAACGCATCGGGCCGCGCCTGACCAATTCGCCGGCGATGGGCCGCGCCAACGCGTGGACCCGCGGCAAGTTCAACGAATGGAAGCTGGACAACGTCCACGACGAAGCCTTCGATGATTTCGGCCGTGGCTGGGAGTTCACCTCGGCCAGCGTGGAAATGCTGGGTGACCGCATCCAACCGCTGCATGCGCTGCCCAAGGCGTGGACGCCGGGTACGAACGGCCCGGTCGAAGGTGAGCTGGTGCAGGTCGAGATCAAGAAGCCGGAAGACATCGAGAAGTACCGCGGCAAGCTGCGCGGCAGGATCCTGCTGCTGGGCGAAGCACGCGAGTACAAGCGCGGCACCGAGGCAGATTCGCATCGCCACGACGCCACCTCGCTGGAAGGCCTGCAGGAATTCACCCTGCCCAAGGACCAGGACGCCACCGCCGAGCGCGCCAAGCGGGTCAAGGAATACCAGGAGCGCCAGGCGCTGGCGAGCAAGGTCAATGCGTTCTTCGTCGAAGAGGGCGCGCTGGCCTCGATCAGCATCAGCAGCTGGGACAACGGCATCATCCGTGTTGCCGGAGGTGGTTCGCGCAAGGCCGGTGAATCGGTGGGCATCCCCGAGCTGGCGATGATCAGCGAACACTTCAACCCGCTGGTGCGCGCGCTGAAGGCCAAGCAGACCGTGCGCCTGCGCGTGGACGTGGCCGCGCGTTTCACTGACGAAGCCGACCAGCCCGGTTACAACACGCTGGCCGAGATCCGCGGCAGCAGCAAGCCCGATGAGGTGGTGATGATCGGCGCGCATATGGATTCGTGGCACAGCGGCACCGGCGCGGCCGACAACGCCGCCGGCGTGGCGGTGATGATGGAGGCCATGCGTATCCTCAAGGCCACCGGTGCCAAGCCGAAGCGGACCATCCGCGTGGCGCTGTGGAGTGGCGAGGAGCAGGGCCTGATCGGCTCGCAGGCCTATGTGGCCAAGCACTTCGGCCAGTTCCCGGAACCCACCGACCCGGCGCAGAAGGCATTGCCGGCCTCGCTGCGCGAGCCGACCGGTGCGCTGCGCAAGACGCGCGACTACAGCAAGTTCCAGGTGTACTTCAACATGGACAACGGCTCGGGCCGCTTCCGTGGCATCTACGCCCAGGAAAACCTGGCGGCGATGCCGATCTTCGAAGCCTGGCTGGCGCCGTTCCATGACGTGGGCGCCACCACCGTGGCCACCCGCAACACCGGCAGCACCGACCACATCAGCTTCGACCGCATCGGCCTGCCGGGCTTCCAGTTCATCCAGGACCGTCTGGACTACTTCAGCAACGTCCACCACAGCCACCTGGACACCTGGGACCACGCCGAGCCGGAAGATCTGAAGCAGGCCGCGGCCATCGTCGCCTCGTTCGCCTACAACGCCGCCATGCGCGAGCAGCCGTTCCCGCGCAAGGCTGAACCATAAAAGGGGACGGAGGGGATTAAGTCGTTTCTCCCCTCCGCTTCCCGTCCGTAGCCGCATCGGCTCGGCAATCGCGACTTAATCCCCTCCGTCCCCTTTTTCCGTCGGGGGCGGTGGGCTGGTAAAATCGGGGGATTCCCGTTCCCCGAGCGCCTCATGATCTGCCGCACCCGCTTCGCCCCCAGCCCCACCGGTTACCTGCACATCGGCGGTGCCCGCACCGCGCTGTACTGCTGGCTGGAGGCCCGCCACCGCGGCGGCGAGTTCGTGCTGCGCATCGAGGACACCGACCGTGAACGCAGCACCCAGGGCGCGATCGACGCCATCCTGGAGGCGATGGAGTGGCTGGGCCTGGATTACGACGAGGGCCCGATCTACCAGACCGAGCGCGTCGCCCGTTACCAGGAAGTGGCCGAGCAGCTGATCGCCAACGGCAAGGCGTACTACGCCTACGAAACCCGCGAAGAGCTGGACGCGATGCGCGAAGCCGCCATGGCCCGGCAGGAAAAGCCGCGCTACAACGGCGCCGCGCGCGAGCTGGGCCTGCCGTACAAGGACGACCCGAACCGCGTCATCCGCTTCAAGAACCCGCTGGAAGGCACGGTGGTATTCGACGACCTGATCAAGGGCCGCATCGAGATCGCCAACAGCGAGCTGGATGACATGGTCATCTTCCGCCCGGACGGCTACCCCACCTACAACTTCGCAGTGGTGGTGGATGACTGGGACATGGGCATCACCGAGGTCATCCGCGGCGACGACCACATCAACAACACTCCGCGCCAGATCAACCTGTACGAAGGCATCGGTGCGCCGGTGCCGAAGTTCGGCCACATGCCGATGATCCTGGACGAGCAGGGCGCCAAGCTGTCCAAGCGCACCGGCGCGGCCGACGTGATGCAGTACAAGGACGCCGGCTACCTGCCCGACGCGCTGCTGAGCTACCTGGCCCGCCTGGGCTGGTCGCACGGTGACCAGGAGCTGTTCAGCCGCCAGGAACTGATCGAGCTGTTCGACGTGAAGGACTGCAATTCCAAGGCCTCGCGCCTGGACATGGCCAAGCTGGGTTGGGTCAACCAGCACTTCCTGAAGACCGAGGATGTGGCTGCCATCGTGCCGCACCTGGTCTACCAGCTGCAGAAGCTGGGCCTGGACGTGGCCGCCGGCCCCGCCCCGGAGGACGTGGTGATCGCGCTGCGTGAACGCGTGCAGACCCTGAAGGAAATGGCCGAGAAGGCCGTGGTCTGGTACCAGCCGCTGGCCGATTACGACGAAGCGGCGGTGGCCAAGCACTTCAAGGCCGGTGCCGAGGTGGCGCTGGGCAAGGCCCGCGAGCTGCTGGCGGCGCTGCCGGAGTGGACCGCCGAGTCGGTGGGCGTGGCCCTGCACGACGTGGCCGCCGCGCTGGACATCGGCATGGGCAAGGTCGCCCAGCCGCTGCGCGTGGCCATCACCGGCACCCAGGTCAGTCCTGACATTTCCCATACCGTGTACCTGGCCGGCCGCGAACAGGCCTTGAAACGCATTGATGTGGCCATCACCAAGGTAGCAACGGCCTGAGGCATCCTTGCCAGGCCCGAACCGGAGAACACGCATGCCCGCCAAGACCGCCACTGCCTGTACCGCCCCGCACCACCACGTCCACGACGCATCGGATTTCGTGGCGGTGGTCGAGCGTGTCTCGCGCGAACGCGGGCTGCGCCTGACCCCGATCCGCGCCAACGTACTGAAGCTGATCGCCGAGGCCGGCAAGCCGGTCAAGGCCTACGAGCTGCTGGAATGGGTGCGCAACGGCAAGGGCGTGGGCGCCGATGCCCCGCCCACCGTGTACCGTGCGCTGGACTTCCTGATGGCCAACGGCTTCGTGCACAAGCTGGAATCGGTGAATGCCTTCGTGGCCTGCCATCACCCCAGCAGCGCGGCGCACTCGGTGCCGTTCCTGATCTGCAACAGCTGCCACAGCGCGGTGGAACTGGAAGACCGCGAGATCGTCACCCAGCTGGAAAAGCGCGCCAAGGAGCTGGGCTTCCAGCCGCAGGCACAGACCCTGGAAGTGCACGGGCTCTGCGCCCGCTGCGCCGGGTAACGCAACGGTAGTGCCGGCCGCTGGCCGGCATGGGAGGGGGGGCGGATCCATTCGCCATTGGCAAAGGGATCTGACCCCGTTTCATATCGGCGCAACCGGGCCTGTACCCTAGTCCATCGGCTTGGTCGCGGTATCCACCCGCACGATCACCGACATGCCCGGACGAAGCTGTGCTGCCAGCTTCTGCTCCCCGTCGATCCTGATGCGCACCGGCAGCCGCTGCACCACCTTGGTGAAGTTGCCGCTGGCGTTGTCCGGGCGCAACACACTGAACTCGGACCCGGTGGCGGGCGCGATCTCCTCGACGCGGCCGCTCAGCACCTGGCCGTGGAAGGCATCCACCGAGAACGAGGCAGGCTGGCCGATCGCCATCTGCCAGGTCTGGCCTTCCTTGTAGTTCGCGACCACCCACAGCGTGTCAGGCACCAGGAACAGCAGCTGCGAGCCGGCGGCCACGTACTGGCCCACGCGCACGCTGGCCTCGCTGATCTGGCCGTCGCGCGGTGCGTGGATCACCGTATTGGCCAGGTCGATGCGAGCCAGTTCCAGTTGTGCCTGCGCGCTCTCCACCTGCGCTTCCAGGCTCTTGCGTGCCACCCGGGTCGATACCAGCGTTTCCTCGGCGATGCGGATCTGCGCCTGCGACTGCTGCACGCTGGCCTGCGCCGAGGCCTGGCTGGTGCGGAACTTGTCGCGGTCGTTGACCGACACCAGCTGCTGTGCGGCCAGCTCCTCGTAGCGCCGGGCCTCGTTGCGCGAGCGCTGCAGTTCGGCCTGGCCCGCCGACAGCGTGGCGTGTGCGGAGGCGATCTGCGCACGGTTCTGCGCCTGCGACTGGTCCGAATTGGCCAGTGCCGCGCGTGCGCTGTCCAGCGTCGCCTGTGCCTGGGCGACACGTTGCGCATAGATGCGGTCATCGATGCGCAACAGCGGTTCGCCCTTCTTTACATGCTGGAAGTCCTTGACCAGCACCTCGGTCACGTAGCCGTTCACCTGCGGCGCCATCACCGTGATCTGCCCGCGCACATAGGCGTTGTCGGTCACCATCACGCTGCTGGTGAAGGGCCACAGGTGCCAGGCACGCAGGATCAGTGCGATCCCCAGCAACGCCACCACCACCATCACCACCACGCTGCGCGCGCTGGGCTTGAGGTATTTCGGCGCGGCCGCCGGCGCCGCGGGCGTGGGCGCAGGCGCCGCATCGGTCGGTGGCGGCGGGGTGACGTTGTCGGCGTCGATGTCGTCTGGGCGGGGCGGGACAGGGGGCATGGCGATCAACTCAACGGGGCGCGACCGGCGTGGCCGCAGCAGGGGACGTGGGGTGGCGCTTGCGCCATTGCTTGATCACGGCGGTACGCAGCGACAGCAGCAGCAACCAGCACAGGAAGCCGATGGCCAGCCAGCCGCTCAGGGTGAACACATCATTGAAGCCTCGCACATTGGCTTCGCGGCGTGTGATCTGCGCCAGCTGCGCGCTGCCCTGCGCGCTGCGCAGCACGGGATCGGTGATCTGCGCGCTGTACAGCTGCTGCTGCACGCGCAGGCGCTGCGCGACCACCGGGTCGGCCGGATCGAGCTGGCTGGTCAATGCGCTGGAATACAGCTGCTCACGATGCAGCTGGAAGGTGCCGAGCACCGCCGAACCGGCCAGGCCACCCAGGGTCTGGGTGATCGACAGCGTGACCAGGAAGGTGATCATGTGGTCCACGCCCTGTTTCAGTGCGGCGGAGATGCCGAGCATGATCAGCGGGCCCATGAACATGCCGGCGCCGACCGAGGCCAGGAACTGGCTGACGTAGAAGTCGTGCGGCCGGTCCAGGCTGGTGCGGTGCTGGTCGAAGAAGGCAGCGGTGCCCAGCAGCAGGATCGCCATCAGCAGCTGGGCAATCAGCCGCTTCGGCCCGAACGTCAGCGACGCCGCCGCGATGCCGGTGATCACGCCGGCCAGGATCACGCCGAACAGGGGGCGCAGCTGGTCCGGGCCCATGCCCAGCGTGCGCATCAGGTTGACCACGCCGTAGGACTGTTCGGTGGTCAGGAAGCGGATCAGGAACGCGCCGACGATGAAGTGCAGCACTGGCAGGCTGGCCAGCCAGCGCGTCTGCAGCAGCGGGTTGCGGCGGTAGTGTTCGATGATGAAGGCGGTGGTGGACAACGCGATCGAGGCGACCAGTGCCCACCCCAGCCACGGCGTATCCAGCCACCAGCGGGTATAGCCCTGTGCCAGCACGATCACCAGCAGGGCAACGGCAGGGGCGAGCAGGGCGAAGGTGAGGAAGTCCATCGGCTCGAAGGCCTTGATCTGGATGCCGGGCGGCAGCTTCAGCACCACCACTGCCGCGAACGCGCACAGGGCAAGGCCGGCTTCGAACGAGTAAAGCTGGTGCCACTGGCCGGTATCCACGAGGCCCGGCGAGACGATCCAGGCAATCGGCACCGCCAGTTGCGAGAGACCGACACCCACCACCAGCAGGTTGCCGGTGAAGCGGCGCGGCAGCGCCTGCAGCATGTACAGCGTGCCCAGTGTCGAACAGGCGGCGCCGGCGAAGCCACTGGCGGCGCGGGTCAGCAGGGTGGTCTCGAAACTGCCGACGAACAGATGCAGCACCGCCAGCGCTGCGTACAGGCCCAGGCCGATCTCGGCGAACAGGCGGATGCCGTACTGCTGGCGGAACTTGAAGGCCAGCAGGTTGGCGGTGACATTGACCATCGCGTAGGCCGCCACCAGCCAGCTGCCCTGGGTCGGCGTCAGCGCCAGCTGGCCCTGCAGGAACGGGAGGTTGGCGGTGACCAGCGCGTTGCCCAGGCCGCCGGTGATCGCCACCAGCAGAGATACCAGCGCGTAGGCCACGCGCCGATAGGGCGGATGCCAGGGCATCGACGCCGAACCGGGCATGGTCGGCTTCTCGTGCTCCTCCCAATCCGGAACCGGCTTCAGATACGGCTGGACCATCAGCGCGCCTCGCTGGGTGCTCCCTGCAGACCCCCGCGCAGCAGCTGCAGGGCACGCCCGGCCAGCTGGGCGCGCTCGTCGCGGGTCTTGCCGCGCAGGGCTGCGCCCAGCATGCCCGAGATCAGTGAAATATCCGTCTTCTCCAGATCGGCGCGGCACAGGCCGGCGGCCTTGGCACGGGCAATCGGCGCTTCCAGCAGGTCACGCACGGTCTCGCGCGCGGTGCGCATGGCCGGCACGTCCGAATCCACCGCACGCCAGTAATCGGCGAGGGCAGGCGAATCGATGATGCGCTGGGCCATGCCCTCGAACACCTCGAACAAGGCGTCGTCGCGGTCGCCGAGCTGCTCGACCTGGCGCCGGATGCGGTCGACCGTACGCTGCAGCAGCGCCTGGATCAGCGCGGTACGGTCGGGGAAGTTGCGGTACAGGGTGGCGCGGCCCACCTGGGCGCGTTCGACCACCAGGTCCAGTGGAGCGGTGACGCCATGTTGGCCGAAGACATGATCGGCGGCGTCGAGGATGAGGGCACGGCGGGCAGCGGCATCGGCACGTTGGGCGGTCATGGGTTCATTTTCGGACATTAATGTCCGGTTGGCGAGACATTGAGTGGCGGGATTGTCCGTTTGTTGTCGTACGCACATCTTTGTGACGCTTGCGTGATGGTGTTGGCGGAAATGAAAACGGGGGCCCGAAGGCCCCCGCTGGAGATGCTTTAGATCCACGCCATGCGTGGATGAGGGAGGTCAAGAGCCCTTTCCTGCGGAATGGGCTCCGACCCCGCCGTGCGCGATCAGAAGAACGCGCGGATGCCGAAAGCGACGCCACGACCCGGCAGCGGCGAGTAGTCGCGCAGCAGCGAGGTATGCGGGCGCACTTCGCGGTTGGTCAGGTTGCTGCCATCCAGGAACACCTCGTAGCTGTTGCTCGCATTGCGATCCCAACGGTAGGCCAGGTGCGCATCGACCAGGGTGTAGCCGTTGCTCGGTTCCTCGTTCTGCGCGACGTCCTTCTGGCGGCTGTAGCGCACCGCGCCGACCGACGCGCGCCAGCCGTCCTTCGACCAGCGCAGGTCGGCGCCGACGCGGGCCGGAGCGATGCGCGGCAGGTAACCGGTGTTGGCCAGCTCCACCGTGTAGTTGTGGTTGTGGTCGCCGTGCGGCACTGCGATGTCCAGGTTGCGGCTGCCGCTGCCATCCAGCTTGGCCTTCACGTAATCGCCGAACAGGCGCAGGTCCCAATCACCGGCCCCCCCTTCGAACAGGTGCACCAGCGCTTCGGCCTCGGCACCGCGGAATACCGCGTCCTGCTGGGTCCAGGCACGAACCGGCAGGCCCTCGGTAACCCCGGTGTCGGCCAAGTAGATGAAGTCCTTGAACTTGGTCTGGTAGACCGATGCGGAGAAGTCCAGGCGGTCACTGTGGGTGTGGATACCCAGTTCCACGCGCTGGCCGCGCTCGGTCTTCAGGTTGGCGTCGCCGATTTCCAGCGAACGGGTGGCGATGTGCGCGCCAGCGGCGTACAGCTCTTCATTGGTCGGCGCACGCTCGGAACTGTCCACGCCAATGCGCAGGTCCACCGCGTCGTTGAGCTTCCAGATGCCCGCCGCGGACAGGTTGGTGGCACCAAAGGTGCGGCGACGGTAGTCACCGGTCGGGTCCAGCTTGACCTGGTCGTGGCGGCCGCCCAGTTCCAGCTTGAACGGGCCGAACTGCTTTTCCTGCAGCACGAACAGGCCGATGTTCCTGGTGCCGGTATCCGGAACGAAGGCTTCTTCGCCCTTGGCGCCGAAATCACTGTTGCCGAACTGCAGACCGAAGGCACCGTCCCAGCCGCCGATCTGCTGCTGCACGGCTTCCAGCCGCGCTTCGATGCCGCGGTTGGTGAAGCGGGTCGACGGCGTGCCGGCCTCCAGCTCCACGTGCTCGTAGTCGGTGTAGGCCACGCGTGCGTTGATGTTCTTCAGGAACGAGACCGGGTCGTAGATGCCGGCCTTGGTCTCGAAGCGGTTCTGCACCATGTCGATGCGCACGTCATGCTCGTCGCCGCCTTCCTCCTCATCGCCGTGGTCGTGGCCGTGGTCATGACCATGATCATCACCGTCGGCATGCACGTGCGCGCCATTGGGAATGCCGTAGTTGGTGCGGTAGGTGCTGGCCGATACGCCGAAGTAACCACCGTCGCCCAGCCACGTTGCGCCGACGCCACCGGCGCGAGTGCGGATCGAGCTGTTGTCCAGGCGGCCACGGCGCGGTTCTTCGCTCTCGGCCGCATCGTGGTCATGATCGTGGTCGTGGTGATCTTCCAGGCTGTCGATCACCGCGTAACCCGGGATGCGGTAGTCGTCGCCATTGCGCACCAGGCCGTCCACATGCAGCACGACGTTGCCGCTGACACCATCGAGGCGGAACATGCCGCTGCGTTCGTTGTTCACCGAATTGCCGCGCAGTTCTGCACGGCCGCTGAGCGGACGCTCCGGCAGTTCGCGCGCGATGCGGCCATCGACCACGTTGACCGCACCACCGATGGCGCCGCTGCCGAACAGCAGCGTGGCCGGCCCCTTCAGCACTTCGATCTGGTCGGCCAGGAACGGCTCGATGCTGGTGGCATGGTCGGCGCTGACCGTGGAGGCATCCATGTTGCCCATGCCATTGGACAGCACCGCCACGCGCGGGCCTTCCTGGCCGCGGATGATCGGGCGGCCGACGCCCGGGCCGAAGAACGTGCTCTGCACGCCGGGCAGCTTGGCTACGGTATCGCCGAGGGTGCCGGCCTTCTGCTCGTCCAGGCGTTCCCCGGCGAGAACCTCGACCGGGCGCGCCAGCGATTCGGCATCGCCCTGCAGCGGCGATGCGGTGACCTGCACCGACGACAGCTCGGTCAGGTGGCGGTCACGATGGGCGCTGTCCTGGCCGGCAGCAAAGGCGGCGGACGGCAGCAGGGCGGCGAGGGCCAGGGCCAGGGAATGCGGCTTGAGCCGGGGGGTGTGGGCGGGCATGGGCAGGTCCTTTGTTACAATGTATCAATAGCAGGGCGCACGAATCCCGTCGGTGGGACAGGGGGAGGGAAACCGTGCGGGTCGGGAACGGATGTTATATTATTCCATAACGATTCGCCGACCCTGCTGGAAGTCATGTCCCTGTCCTCACGCCTGCGCCACCTGCTCGACCGATTCGGCGCCACTGGTTCGATGCTGTGCGCGGTGCATTGCGCGGTGATCCCCGTGCTGCTGGCGGCGGCGCCGTCGCTGGGCCTGTCGTTCTGGTTGAGCGACGGCGTGGAGCAGGCGCTGGTGGTGTTCGTGACCCTGCTCGGGCTGTTCAGCCTGGTCTGGGGCTATCGCCGGCATGGTGCGCTGCGCGCGCTGGGTTTCCTGATTCCGGGCCTGGTCGCGCTGTGGGCCGGCGTGCTGTACGACCCGCTGCATCACAACGCGGTGCCGCATGCGGTGGTGATGACCATCGGTGGCCTGTTGGTGGGCGTCGCGCACCTGGTCAACCTGCGCCTCAATCACGGCCACGTGCACGACGCCAGCTGCGCGCACTAGGCGCTCCGTGATAGGATTTCCGATCGTGCGCGGGGGCGCCCAGCAAGGCGGCCCCGCCGAACCCGTGTCAGTACGGGGTAACCAGATTTCACACTTGAGGAGTTGAAGACATGGGTAAGGGTGACCGCAAGACCGCCAAGGGCAAGCGCTACAACGCCAGCTACGGCAACGCCCGTTCGCACACCGCGAGCAAGGTCGCCGTAGGCGCCGCCGCCCCGGTTGCCAAGAAGACCGTGGCCAAGGCTCCGGCGAAGAAGGCTGTGGCGAAGAAGGCTGTCGCCAAGGCCTGATCCGGCCGGTCGACCGCTTCAAGAAAAAACGCGGCGCCTGGCGCCGCGTTTTTTTATGCCTGTTCGCCGAGCCGGGCGTGGGCCCGGCTCTACGGCGGCGTCAGCGCAGAGTCTGTTTCAGCGTTTCCGGGTTGCCGTCGTTCGGCGCGGCCGGCACCTGCAGCAGATGCGCCAGCAGCGGATAGACATCGACGTTGTCGAAGCCATCGATCACCAGGCCCTGGCGGAACGACGGGCCGCCGGCCACGAACACCGCACGCATGGACGGCAGGGCGTTGTCGTAGCCATGCGAACCGCGATCCTGCTTGGTGCGCTTGGCGATCCTGTCCCGATGCAGGGCATCCCAGCCTTCATCCATGGCGCAGACGATCGGCGGCACCCGCGGGTGCGTACCGTAGTGCCAGCGCGGCGGCAGGTTTTCCTTCTTCCAGCATTCGTAGTGGGCGTGGCGGCCGAGCAGGACGCGTTCGGCGTCGGCTTCGCGACCGGCGACCGGTGCGAAGCCCACCGACTGGCCCTGGCTGACATTGCGTGCGATGGCCGGATCGGCCATCGATTCGGTGGCGATCACGTGGCCGTCGGCGACGCTGGCCATGCCATGGTCGGACACCACGATCACGTTGGTTGTCGACGCCAGCCCGCGCTGCTGCAGTCCATCCAGCACCTGGCCGACGATCTGGTCGGCGCGCACGATGGCGTCGGCATACTGCTTCGAATCCGGGCCGTAGTGGTGGCCGGCCTTGTCCACGTGCTCCATGTACAGCGTGGTCAGGCGCGGCGCATCGGCGTCGGTCTGCGCCAGCCAGTCAAGCACGATGCCGGCACGCTGTTCCAGCGGTTCCTGGCCGTCGTAGATGCGCCACTGGCTCGGGCGCACCCCGCGGATTTCCGACTCGCTGCCCGGCCACGAGGTGGTGGCCGAACGCACGCCGGCATTCTCGGCGCCGACCCAGATCGGCTCGCCGCCCCACCACGCGCTGGTAGTGACCGCCTCGCGGTTGCTCAGTTCGAAACGGCCCAGTGCCTCGTCGTCCATGCTGTTGTTGACGATGCCGTGGTGGTCCGGGCGCAGGCCGGTGACGATGGTGTAGTGGTTGGGGAAGGTGAGCGACGGATAGGATGGGGTCATCCAGCGTGCACGCACGCCACCGTCGATCAGCCGCTGCAGGTTCGGGGTCAGGCCGCGATCGAGCGCGTCGGCGCGCAGGCCGTCGATGGAGATCAGCAGCAGCTTCGGCGGCGCAGCCGCAGCAACGGGCGTGGCAACGGAGGCGGAGGGCGCGGGCGCGGTGGTGCAGGCGGCCAATGGCAGCAGCAGCGCCAGCGCGCAGGTCAGGCGTACGGAAGTCATCCGCGCATGATAAGCCGGCGCAATGACCGGCCCAAGACACGCTGCGCGGAAGGGCGCAGCGTGTCCGCGCATTCTTCCTTGTCCCCGCGCCGCCCAACCCACATCAATCCAGAGCCGGTCTGGCTTTTGACGTTGCCGTTGTTTCTGCGGGTGCCGGGCGCAGCCCGGCCGGCCCTCATGCAAACAATGGGGCCTGGCGTTGTTCCAGGCGCAGCAGCGCGGCCTTGGTCTCCAGGCCGCCGCCGAACCCGGTCAGTGCGCCGTTGCTGCCGATCACGCGATGGCAGGGCAGGATGATCGGCAACGGGTTGCGGCCGTTGGCGGCGCCCACCGCGCGTGTTGCGCTGGGCTGGCCCAGGTGCTGTGCCAGCTGCAGGTAGCTCCAGGTCTGCCCGAACGGAATCAGCGCCAGCGCCTGCCACACGCGCAGCTGGAACGGCGTGCCGCGCGGTGCCAGTTCCAGATCGAAGCTGCTGCGTTCGCCGTGCAGGAACTGCAGCAACTGCTGGCGGGCCTCCGGCAGCGCATCCGGCGCGTAGTGCCAGTCGTCGCGGCCACGCGCCGGATGGCGATTCTCCGGGAACAGCACATGCGCAAGCCCGCGCTCGTCGCCGGCGATGGTCAGCACGCCGATCGGGCTGTCGAAACGGTCGAACAACAGGGTCATGTCGGTTCTCCAACGAAAGTGCCGGACAGGTGCCACAGGTGCAGTACGGCATACGCGCGCCACGGCCGCCAGGGTTGCGAGCGTGCTTCGGTGGCACGCTCGCTCAGGCGCTGGCCCTGCGCATGGCCGAGGACCTGCTGCAGCACCAGGTCGCCGGCGGGGAAGGCATCAGGCTGGCCGAGGCCCCGCAGGGCGATGTACTGCGCGGTCCACGGGCCGATGCCGGGCAGTGCCACGCAGCGGGTGACGAACTCTTCCAGCGCCTGGCCAGGCCCGAAATCGAGCTGGCCGCTGGCGCAGGCGGCTGCGAGTGCTCGCACGGTAGCGGCACGGCTGCGCGGCAGGCCGATCGATTCCAGCGGCGCCCCGGCCAGCACCTCGGGTGCGGGGAACTGGCGATCGAAGTCCGATGGCATGCCCGGCAGGTGTGCGCCGAAGGCATCCACCAGGCGCCGCGCGAACGTGGTGGCCGCGGCGACGCTGACCTGCTGGCCGAGCACCGCGCGCGCGCCCACTTCGAATCCATCCCAGCCGCCCGGAACACGCAGCCCGGGGCGTTCGGCGATACCGCGCGCCAGCAGCGGTTCCTCACTCAGCGCGGCGTGCACCTGCTGCAGGTCGGCATCCAGATCGAACACGCGGCGCACGCGGCGCACGATATCCGGAATCAGGCGCGGATCGACGGCGCTCAGCTGCAGGTGCAGTTCCGGCCGTTTCGGATCGGCGGTGACGCGCAGCAGGGTGGGCCGCTCAGGCGTGCCCAACACGCGCTGGTAGCCGTCTTCGCCGATCAGTTCGATGCCGGGCAGGCTGCGCTTGCGCAGGAAGGCCAGCATGCGTGGGAAGTCCAGCGGTGGCCGGTAGGCCAGGCGCAGCACCAGGCCCCCCTCATCGGCGGCGAGCGGTTGATGCTGGCGGCGCAGCGCGGTGGGGGCCATGCCGCAGCCCTGGAGGAACGCGGTATTGAAGCGGCGCAGGCTGTTGTAGCCGGCTGCCAGCGCGACGTCGGTCACCGGCAGCGTGGTTTCGGTCAACAGCTGCTTGGCCAGCAGCAGGCGATGGGTGGCGTGGATCTGTCCGGGTGTCGCGCCCAGGTGTTCAACGAAAAGCCGTTGCAGCTGGCGTGCACTGAGTCCGATCTTCTCTGCGAGGTCTGCCACCGGTTGTTCCTGCAGGAAGCCACCCTGGATCAGGGCCAGGGCGCGCTGCACGGCCTGGCCGGCAAGTGCCTGCTGGGCCTGGGGCGCCAGTTCCGGGCGGCAGCGCAGGCACGGCCGGTAGCCGGCGGCGGCGGCGGCAGCGGCGCTCGGGTAGTAGGTGATGTTGCGCGGCTTTGGCGGGGGCGCGGGGCACACCGGGCGGCAATAGATGCCGGTGCTGCGCACGGCGGTGAAGAACACGCCGTCGAAGCGTGCGTCGCGGGCCAGGCGGGCGCGGTCGCAGGCGGCGGTGTCGAGGGCGAGGGCGGTGTCCATGGCGCCAGTCTAGGCGGGTGCGGGCGGGGATACTCGCCGGATTCGGACATGGATGCTGGAGAGGGTGCTGGCAGGGCTTGCAGCCCTGCACCCGCAACGTCAACGTCTCAATCAAGAGCTGGCAGTCCGTGGGATGGCGGGGCGGTTGGTCGCTGCAGTTGGTGGGTGCCGACCGTTGGTCGGCACGCTTTTGCTGTGGGTAGGTGTCGACCTTGGTCGACACGCTTTCCCGAGGGTCAGAGCGGGTTCAGTGCCACGCGCTGAACGCGCGCGCTGGACGGGTAGACTGTGGCCCTTGCTCTCATGAAGACCGGTTGCCGATGTCCGCCAAATTCCGCTGGTTGCCCCTGTTGTGCCTGGCCCTGGCGGGCTGCAGTCAGCTGGAGAATCCGGGCAATGTGACCGCTGCCGACAAGGCTGCGCGGGCGCCGGCCAGTGATGGCGAGAACATGGTGTCGATCAATGCGGCTGACGCACCGCCGCCGCCCGCGCCGCCGCGCAGCCGGGCCGATCGGCCGTGGCCACAGGCGCAGCTGGAGAATGGCCGCGCCTGGGTCAGCTGCAGCACCGAGTACGCAGGCGAGGCCGGCGACGGTATCGAGCTGGAAGGCCTGCAGCGCGATCAGATCAGCCAGGCGCTGGCGCCCTGCGCCGAGCGTGGCCTGATGCGCGTGCGCTATTCCGGAAAGATCAATCCGGGCTTCGCCGAGATGATGTGGCGGCTGGCCGTGGTCGCCGACGAGCAGAAGATCCACAAGCGCATCCTCGACCTGGATTCCAGCGGCGGCCAGGTGGAATCGGCCATCGTGGCCGGTGACAGCATCGGTGAATCGGGCTGGACCATCTGGGTGCGCGAAGGCTCGATCTGCCACAGTGCCTGCGTGTTCGTGCTGGCCGCCGGTGACAACCGCCTGCTGTCGGGCAAGGTCGGCATCCACCGCATGATGCGCATCAGTTCCAAGGCCACCTCGCGTGCTGAACTCAACCGCGAGCTGCACGAGGTCTACGACAACGTGAAGGACTACCTGCAGCGCAACGGCGTGGCGGTGGGCGTGGCCGATCTGATGATGACCGTGCCCAACCGCAGCCTGCGCCTGCTGACCCCGGACGAGCTGCGCCAGTACGGCCTGGATGGCACCAACGCCGTGCAGGACGACCTGGAGCGGATCAAGCAGATGCGCGCCTGCGGCGATGATTTCGTACAGCGCAAGGATGCGTTCCTGATCGCCTTCGACCAGCAGTGCAAGCGCGAAGGCGCTGACATGGAGTCGATCAACAGCTGTGGCCAGGCACTGAAGCAGCGCTTCGGTTTCCCGGATGCGGTGTGTCCCGAAGAGAGCCCGCTGTCGGAGATCGATGTGGCCACGCTGCCGCCGGCACCGTCCGAGCCGCCGCCGGTGGCCGAACAGGCTCCTGCGGACGCCGGCAAGCCTGCCGCGCAGGCCGACGCTGCCGTGGTCGAGGGCAGCGCCCACGCGCACTGACGAACAGCTCACTGTGCTGGCGTAGACTGCGGTTCTTTCCCGGTAACCGGCGGTGTCCATGAAGCGCGTGCTCCTGCTGCTGTCCCTGATGCCCTTCACTGCGTTGGCGCAGGTGCCTGCGCCGGCCACGCCCGCACCTGCACCCGCGCGCCCGGCGCCGGCATCGCCGGCGGCCGCGAAGCCGGCCACCGCCGGTGCCCCGGCGTTGACCGCCGCGCAGCAGGCGCAGGTGCAGAAGCAGGACGCGGAAATGGGCGCAGCCGCAGTGAAGGCGGCGCAGCTGGTCGATGCCAACCGTGCCGGCGAGCTGTGGGAGGGCGCCTCCGCCGTCGCGCGACGTGCGGTGCCGAAGGCGGCCTTTGTCAGCCAGCTGACCACCGAGCGCACGCGGTTGGGCGCGATGGCCGGCCGCGGCCAGCCGACCATCACCCGGGTCAAGTACGGCGCCGGTGCCGCCGTGCCCGAAGGCCTGTACATCAACGTCAGCTTCCCGACCCGCTTCGCCAACAGCGCGCAGCCGGTACGCGAACTGGTGTCGTTCCGTTTCGACGAGGACCAGGTGTGGCGCCTGGCCGGTTACAGCCTGCGTGCATCGGCACCCTGAGGAGCGCAATGATGGCAACTGAACTGACAATGCTGGCCTGGTCGGTGCTGCTGGGCTTTGTCTACATCTTCGCCACCTCCACGGTGGTCACCCGCGAGCGTGGCCTGAAGTGGAATGCCTCGGCGCGTGATGGCCAGGCCCGGCCGCTCAGTGCGCTGGCCGGCCGCCTGCAGCGGGCCCAGGCCAACTTCCTGGAGACCTTCCCGTTCTTCGCCGCCGCCGCGATCGCGGTGGTGCTGGCCGGGCGCAGCAACGACACCACCGCATTGGCCGCGCAGGCCTACTTCTGGGCGCGGGTGGTCTATCTGCCGCTGTATGCCGCCGGCGTGCCCTATGTGCGCAGCCTGGTCTGGGCGGTATCGCTGCTGGCCATCCTGGCGCTGGTGTTCGCGTTGTTGTGAGCCGGGCCTGATCCAGATCAAGGCCGGTCAGCTGCGTGGCGCTATGCTGGCGCGGACTGGATCAACGGCAGGAGGCGCGCATGCGCAGGATGGACGTGGTGGTGGTCGGCGCGGGCCCGGCGGGACTGTGCTTCGCACGCGCGCTGGCCGGTAGCGGCCTGCAGGTCGGGCTGGTGGAGGTGCAGCCGCGCCAGGTACTGGCCGAGGCGGCCTTCGATGGTCGCGAGATCGCGCTGACCCATGCCTCGCGGCAGAGCCTGGAGCAGCTGGGGCTGTGGCAGCGCCTGGCGCAGGCCGAAGTGGCCGAGCTGCGCGATGCAAGAGTGATGAACGGCGGCTCGCCGTTTGCGCTGACCTTCGCCAGCAGCCAGGTCGACGGCCAGCCGCTGGGCTGGCTGGTGCCCAACCATCTGATCCGCCGCGCCGCGTGGGATGCCGTGCAGGGCCAGGACGGGCTGGAGTTGTTCGATGGCCGCAAGGTGCTGGGCGTGCAGGCCGATGCACAGGGCCACGTGGTTACGCTGGACGACGGCAGCAAGCTGCACGCGCGGCTGCTGGTAGCTGCCGACAGCCGCTTTTCGGCAACCCGTCGCATGCTCGGCATCGGCGCGCAGATGCGTGACTTCGGCAAATCGATGCTGGTCTGCCGCATGCAGGTCGAGCGCGATCACCACCACACTGCGTGGGAGTGGTTCGGCTATGGCCGCACCATGGCATTGCTGCCGCTCAACGAGGGCCAGGCATCGGCGGTGATCACGCTGCCGCCGCGGCAGATCGAGGAACTGCTGGCGATGGACGAGGTGGCGTTTGGTGAGGCCATCAGTGCCTGCTTCGAGCACCGCCTGGGCCGGATGCAGCCGGTGGCCACGCCGCAGGCGTATCCGCTGGTGGGGGTATACGCGCACCGGTTCGTGGGCGAGCGCTCGGCGCTGGTCGGCGATGCGGCGGTGGGCATGCACCCGGTCACCGCGCATGGCTTCAACCTGGGCCTGGCCAGCGCACAGCGGCTGGCGCAGGGCATCGTCGGGCAGCAGCGGCGTGGTGCCGACATCGCGGCCGAAGGCATGCTGGCCCGCTATCAGCGTGGCCATCGACTGGCGTCGCGGCCGTTGTACGAGGCCACCAACGCGATCGCCAGCCTGTACACCGACGATCGACGCCCTGCGCGGCTGCTGCGTGCGGCCGGCCTGCGCGTGGCGCAGGGCGTGGCGCCGTTCAGGCAATTGATCGCCTCGCACCTGACCCAGCGCGTGGCCTGAACGGGTTCAGATCAGCCGGCAGCCAGCACGCGGATCTGGCTGTCGGCGAACTCGACCACCTGGCCAGCGCGGATCTTGCAGGCCTTGCGCAGTTCGACCTCACCGTCGACCAATACCTGGCCTTCGCTGATGACCATCTTGGCCTCGCCGCCGCTGGTGACCAGGTCGGCCAGCTTGAGCAGCTGCTTGAGTTCGACGTAGTCGCCGTCGAGGTCGAATTCGAGAATCTGCATGGAGCGGGGTTCCTGGGAAGAGGGCGCAGGCCGGTGGCCGGGCCGGAAAGAGGGCGCGTATTGTGCGCCAGCACCGGGCATGACCGCACGCGCCCGGAAAAGCTGTACGCCTCGTTCAGGATCAATGCGGTATCATTCCGCTCTGAGCGAGTGAAATCTCCTCCGACCGAGCAGCGCCAGGGCACGCGATAAGAAGGGCGCCCAAAGCGCGGACCATCCCTTTTTTATCGCACTGCCAGAACGACGGCAGTGCCTTTGGAGTTCCCCATGTCCCAAGATTCCCAAGCGCCGCTGCAGTTTGCGCAGCTCGGCCTGTCCGAACCCGTGATGCAGGCGGTCACCGCCATCGGCTACGAAACCCCGTCGCCGATCCAGGCCGCCACCATCCCGGCGATGCTGGAAGGCCGCGACGTGCTGGGCCAGGCCCAGACCGGCACCGGCAAGACCGCAGCGTTCGCACTGCCGGTACTGTCCAACATCGACCTGCAGCAGATCAAGCCCCAGGCCCTGATCCTGGCGCCGACCCGCGAACTGGCCATCCAGGTCGCCGAGGCGTTCCAGTCCTATTCGTCGAAGATTCCCGGCTTCCGCGTGCTGCCGGTGTACGGCGGCCAGCCCTATGGCCAGCAGCTGTCGGCGCTGCGCCGCGGCGTGCACATCGTGGTCGGTACTCCCGGCCGCGTGATCGACCATCTCGACCGCAGCACCCTGGACCTGTCCGAGCTGAAGACGCTGGTGCTGGACGAAGCCGATGAAATGCTGCGCATGGGCTTCATCGATGACGTCGAGGCCGTGCTGAAGAAGCTGCCGGAACAGCGCCAGGTTGCGCTGTTCTCGGCCACCATGCCGCCGCAGATCCGCCGCATCGCGCAGACCTACCTGCAGGACCCGGTGGAAGTGACCATCGCGGCCAAGACCACCACCTCGGCCAACATCCGCCAGCGTTACTGGTGGGTGAGCGGCATGCACAAGCTGGACGCGCTGACCCGCATCCTGGAAGTCGAGCCGTTCGATGCGATGATCATCTTCGCCCGCACCAAGGCCGGCACCGAAGAACTGGCCAGCAAGCTGCAGGCCCGTGGCCTGGCCGCGGCCGCGATCAACGGTGACATGCAGCAGGCCCAGCGTGAGCGCACCATCGCCATGCTGAAGGAAGGCAAGCTGGACATCCTGGTTGCCACCGACGTGGCCGCCCGCGGCCTGGACGTGGAGCGCATCAGCCACGTGCTGAACTACGACATCCCGTACGACACCGAAAGCTACGTGCACCGCATCGGCCGTACCGGCCGCGCCGGCCGCAGCGGTGAAGCGATCCTGTTCGCCACCCCGCGCGAGAAGGGCATGCTGCGCCAGATCGAGCGCGCTACCCGCCAGCCGATCGAGGAGATGCAGCTGCCGAGCGTGGAAGCGGTCAACGATACCCGCATCAACAAGTTCACCTCGCGCATCACCGAAACCCTCGGTGCCGGTGGCCTGGACTTCTACCGCCAGCTGCTGGAGCGCTTCGAGAACGAGCAGAACGTGCCGGCCATCGAAGTGGCTGCCGCGCTGGCCAAGATGCTGCAGGGTGACACCCCGTTCCTGCTGCAGCCGCCGGTGCGTGCGCCGCGCGAAGAGCGTGCACCGCGCGAGCGCTTCGACCGTGGCGACCGCCCGGAGCGTGGCGATCGCTTCGACCGCAACGAGCGCGGCCCGCGTTTCGAGCGTGGCCCGCGTCGTGACGATGCCGAAGGTGGTTTCGAGCAGCGCCCGCGCCGCGAGGTTCCGCCGCGTGGTGCGCCGGAGCAGGGCATGGAGACCTACCGTATTTCGGTCGGCCACCAGCACGGCGTGAAGCCGGCCAACATCGTCGGCGCCATCGCCAACGAAGCGGGCCTGGAAAGCCGCTTCATCGGCCGCATCGACATCCACGACGACTTCTCGCTGCTGGACCTGCCGGCGCAGATGCCGCCGGACGTGCTGTCGCACCTGCAGAAGGTGTGGGTGTCGGGCCAGCAGCTGCAGATGCGCGCGCTGGCGCCGGGTGAAGACACCAACCCGGCCCCGCGTCCGTTCAAGCCGCGCTTCGACAAGCGTGGTCCGGGCGGCCCGGGTGGCCCGCGTCGTGGCGGCCCGGGTGGTCCGGGTGGCCACGGTGGCGACCGCGGCGGTGACCGCGACAGCCGCCCGCCGCGTCGTGACGGCTTCAAGCCGCGCGGCCCGCGCAGCTACTGAGCCGCACCGCAGCCCTGACAACGCCAGCCTTCGGGCTGGCGTTGCCCGTTCCGGGCCCGCAAAAAGGGGACGGAGGGGATTAAGTCGTAAATGGCAGGCCAGGTGCTTATGCCATAAACGACTTAATCCCCTCCGTCCCCTTTTTCGCATGGTCAACACATTCCCGGTCCTAGGCTGAGCCAGTTCCAAGGGAGGTTGTCACCGCAGCACATTCGGGGGGATCCGGGATGGGTAGGAGTGGCACGGACCAGCAGAGCCGACGGGTTCCCATGACCCGGGGCCTGGGACTGCGATTTGCGTTGCTGACGGGCATGGCGATTGGATTGGTCGCACTGTCCGCGCTGATCCAGGAACTGCAGGCGGCCTCCACCGCCTGGATTGCCGGCCAGGGCTACTGGTCGCGCGGTCAGCAGGATGCAACCGCCGCGCTCAGTCGTTACCTGGCGCGGGGCGATGCCCAGGACCTGGACGACGCGCGCCAGGCCCTGCAGGTGCCGTTGGGCGATCTGCAGGCGCGGCTGGCGCTGGAGCAGGCTGAGCCGGATGAAGCCAAGGCCAGGCAGGGGTTCCTGCAGGGCGGCAACGCGCGCGCTGATATTCCGCGCCTGGTGTTCTCGTTCCGCTATGCACGCGATATCGGTGCCTTCCGCGAAGCAACCGCGCTGTGGCGGAAGACCGACGGCGACCTGATGGCGGTGCAGCGCCTGGTCGATGAATTGCAGCTGCGGCACGACAGTGGCCCGCTGCCGATCGCCGCGCGTGATCGCTACCTGCAGCAACTGGGTGACCTTGATCGGCGGATGCAGGTGCAGAGCCAGGCGTTCTCGCAGGCGCTGTTGCGGATGGCGACGCTGGTGAGGCTGGCCACGTTGATGGTTGCGGGCCTGTCGGTGCTTGCGATCAGCCTGATGGCCGTGGCGCTGGCGCGTCGCGTCGGCAAGGACCTGACCGAGCACGAGAGCCGTTTCCGCGCGGCGTTCTACCAGGCCAACGTGGGCATGCTCAAGCTCGACACCGATGGCAAGGTGATCGAGGCCAACCAGGCCATGGCGGACATTCTCGATTATCGTCGCGATGTGCTGCTGCAGATGTCACTGCACGATCTGTTGATGGACGGCGAACTGGTCATCGACGGTGTCGGCCGCATCGACTGGGACCGGCAGCTGCGGCCAAGCGAACTGCGCTTCCGGCGGCGCGACGGCAGCCTGGTCTGGGGGCGCTGGAGTGGTACCGGCGTGCACAGCAGCGGGGGGCTGTCGGTGTTCGCGATCATCGAGGATGTCAGCCAGAACCATGCGCTGGCACGTGAGATCGAGCATCACGCCAGCCACGATCCGCTGACCGGCCTGATCAACCGCCGCGAGATCGAACGCCTGCTGGAGCGCGCGCTGCTGCAGGTGCGCAGCGACGGTGGCACGCATTCGCTGTGCTACATCAACCTGGATCATTTCAAGCTGGTCAACGACAGCTTCGGGCATGCCGCCGGCGACCAGATGCTGCGCAGTTTCGCCGATTACCTGGTGGCGGCCGTGCGCGATGGCGACTGGGTCGGCCGGCTCGGTGCCGATGAGTTCGCCGTGTTCCTCGCCCATGCTGGTCAGGACGAAGCCAAGCGGGTGCTGCAGCGGGTGATCCGCAACCTGGGCCAGGCCACTTTCCCGATCAGCGAGGGCAGCCCGCAGCTGAGCTGCAGCATCGGCGTGGTCGAGGTCAGTGCCGATGCCCCCGACGTGAACTGGCTGATGAGTGCCGCCGACAGCGCCTGCTATGCGGCCAAGCAGGCGGGCCGCAACCGCGTGCACTGCTTCAACGAGAACCGCATGGCGCTGGAAGAACGGCGCCTGGAGGCCGAACGCCTGCAGGGCGTCAGCCTGGCGATGGCCGAGAACCGCATGCTGCTGTATGCGCAGCGCATCGCCCGGGTGGGAGATCCGTCCTACCTGCACTACGAGGTACTGGTGCGCATGCGCGGCACCGACGGCAGCCTGCATCTGCCCGGCCAGTTCATGCCGGCGGTGGAGCGCTACGGCATGGCCGTGGCGCTGGATCGCCATGTGCTCGGGCTGCTGTTCCGGCACCTGCAGGTCTGCCCGGCGCATGTACGCCAGCTGGGCCTGTGCAACGTCAACGTTTCGGCCCAGTCGATCGCCGAACCGGGATTCCTGGCCTTCGTCTGCGACCTGCTCGAGCGCAACCGCGCACTGGCGTCCAAGCTGTGCTTCGAGATCACCGAGACCGCTGCGATCAGCAACCTCAGCCAGGCGCGCGCCTTCATCGATGCGGTGAAGGCGCGGGGCTGCCGGATGGCGCTGGACGACTTCGGTTCCGGCCTGTCCTCGTTCGGCTACCTGCGCCAGCTGCCGGCCGACATCCTGAAGATCGATGGTGCATTCGTGCGCGACATGGACACCGATCCGGTCAGCCACGCCACCGTGCGGGCGATCAGCGAGCTGGGGCGCGAGCTGCAGATGGAAGTGGTGGCCGAGTGGGTGGAGACCGCCGAGGTGGCCGGCGCGCTGACCAGGCTGGGGGTACAGGGCCTGCAGGGCTATGCGATCGAACGGCCGCAGCCGCTGGAACGGATGACCCTGACCGACCTGAAGCCCTTCCGGCTGGTGGCGGTGAACGGGCCGCAGGGCGCGGGCTGAACGGACGGCGGCGACTTTGGTCTACACATGCGCGGCGCGCCCGGCTGCGATAATGCGCGCCAGGGGCGACGTGCAGTGGGCGCGGACGTAAGCAGGAACAGGACGTGGCGTGGGCAGCAGGCAGTGGCGGTATGGAACAGGGGGGATGCTGGCCGTCCTGCTGATGTGGTGGGCGATACCGTGGCCGCTTCAGGCTGCCGAGGCCGTATCGGGCCGCGATTACCTGCTGGTCGGGGGCGCCACCGACGCGCCGACCCCACATCGTGCGTGCACGCCGCAAATGCTGTCCGGTGCCCGCCAGCAGGTGGAAGTGCCCGCGCCGCCCGGGGGCTGGTCGGGCGAGCCACAGGCGCTGGACGTGTTCAACGTCTTCGCCGGCGAGGTCCGGGTCCAGCACGGTGACCGCGAAATCTGCGGCAACATGCACGATGCCCGCACCCGCGATTCACGCTTCCGCGCAGGCATCGGCCTGGTCGCGGTACCGCCGGCCGGCAGCCACGCGCCATTCGTGGTCTCCTGGCAGACGCCGCTGAAGGCGCGCTGGGTTCCGACCCTGCGGCTGGGCGCGCCCAGCCCGGTGCAGCAGAACGACACCGCCCGCCTGCTGGTGCGCGCCGCCTGCATTGCCGTGGCCATCGCCTTGGCGCTGTCGGCGCTGATGGCGTTCCTGACCACGCGCGACCGCAGTTTCCTGGTCTACATCGCCGGCACCACCGTGCTGGTGCTGTGGCAGGCGATCCTCGGTGGCCTCAGCGGCTACCCGGAGCCCTGGCTGCCGGTGGGCGAGCGCGGGGCCTGGTGGTTGCTTTCGCTGACCGCGGCCACCCAGGCACTGGTGCTGCCGGCGCTGTGGCGGCTGAACGGTGGCGACCGCGCGCTGCCCCGTTCGCGGCCGCTGCAGGCGATCGTGCTGTGGGGGCTGCTGGCGCTGGCCGTGCTGGTGCCGTGGCTGCGCTGGGGCCAGCTGGCCTGGGTCGCACAGGGCCTGCAGGTGACCTATCTGCTGGGGTGTGGCCTGGCGTTGCTGGCCGGGGTCTGGGCGCGCTGGCGCGGCGACCGCTGGGCGCAGGCCGGGCTGGCCGCGCTGGCGCCGATGCTGGTATTGATCATCGCCGACGCCAGTGCAGCCGAATGGTTGCTGGAGTACCGGGTGGAGGCGCTGCAGCTGGCGGTGACCTGGCTGCTGATGATGGCCGCCTACGCCATGAACCAACGCCTCGGGCGGCTGCGCCAGCAGCGCGATGAGCTGCGCCAGCTGGCCGAGACCGATGGCCTGACCGGGCTGCCCAACCGGCGCGCAGGACTGCAGCAGCTGGCCCGTCACCTGGCACAGGTTGACCGTGAGCGCGGCCCGCTGGTGATCGGCTTCCTCGACATCGACCTGTTCAAGGACATCAACGATCGCCACGGCCATGCGGTGGGTGACCAGGTACTGGTCGCGGTCGCGCGCGCCCTGCGCGCGGCGGTGCGCAGCCAGGACGAAGTGGTGCGGATGGGCGGCGAGGAGTTCCTGCTGCTGATGCCGGGCATGCCGCGCGAAGCCGCGTCGGCGCGGCTGGACCGACTGCGCCAGCGCATCACCGAGGCCGGCCAGGCACTGCAGGTACCGGGGCTGGAAGTGACCGCCAGCATTGGATTGGCGCAATGGCGACCGGGCGAGGACGATCTGGCCGGGCTGCTGCGCCGGGCCGACCATGCCATGTACGTGGCCAAGCGCGCCGGCCGCAACCGGGTCTTCGACGGCGAAGAGCTTGATCCGGCTGCATCGGCATGAAGCGCGGCGGGCGGCGATGCCGGATAATAGGGCGATGACCACCCGACTCAACAAACATATCGCCGACACCGGCTTCTGCTCCCGCCGCGAGGCCGATCGCCTGATCGCCGCCCGCCGCGTCACCGTCAACGGCCATGCGGCCGGCACCGGCGCGGTGGTGGGCGAGGAAGACCAGGTGCTGGTCGACGGCCAGCCGCTGCGCGCGCGCGTCGCCCGCAAGCCCGGCGCCCGCCGCCACGTCTACATCGCGCTGAACAAGCCGGTGGGCGTCACCTGCACCACCGAAACGTCGGTCAAGGGCAACATCGTCGACTTCGTGGGCCACGAACAGCGCATCTTCCCGATCGGCCGCCTGGACAAGGAGTCGGAAGGGCTGATCCTGATGACCAGCAACGGCGACATCGTCAACCAGATCCTGCGTGCCGAGAACGGGCACCAGAAGGAATACTTGGTGGCGGTGAACAAGCCGGTCACCGACGAGTTCCTGCGGGGCATGGCGCGCGGCGTGCGCATCCACGACCAGATGACGCTGCCATGCAAGACTTCGCGCATCGCCAAGTTCGGTTTCCGCATCACCCTGCAGCAGGGCCTGAACCGGCAGATCCGCCTGATGGCGGCCGAGTTCGGCTACCGCGTGACCCAGCTGCGCCGCGTGCGCATCGACAACATCAAGATCGGTGCGCTGAAGCCGGGCCAGTGGCGCAACCTGACCGAGCAGGAGCTGCAGGGCCTGCTGCCGAAGCAGCTGGACTGGTAGGGCCGGCCGCTCGCCGGCTGCAAGGTGCCTTCGATGTACCCGGGATGCCGGCCCGCGGCCGGCACCACCCGGCACGCGGATTGCGCACCCGCATCGGCTAGACTTCGCAGTGACCTGCCGGAACATGACGCTGCATGATCAAGCCCGACAAGCCTGCCAACGAAGCCCTTCGGCTTGAGGCGCTGTACCGCTACCGCATCCTGGATTCGGAGCGCGAGAAATCCTTCGATGACCTGGTGGTGATCGCCAAGGCGGTCTGCGGCACCTCGATGGCCGCCGTCACCCTGATCGACGTCGAGCGGCAATGGTTCAAGTCGATCCAGGGCATTGATGCCGCGGAGAACCTGCGCAGCGAATCGATGTGCGGCCACGCCATCCTGCAGCCGCAACAGATCATGGTGGTCGAGGACGCGCTGCAGGACATCCGCTTCCATGACAATCCGGTGGTGACCGGCGATCCGCATGTCCGCTTCTACGCGGGTGCGCCCCTGATCAGTTCCGACGGCCTGCCGCTGGGTACGCTGTGCGTGTTCGACGCGCATCCGCAGCGCCTGGCCAGTGACAAGGCCGAGGCCTTGGCCGCGCTGTCGCGGCAGGTGATGCTGGTGATGGAGCTGCGCCGTTTCGCGCTCGACATCCAGAAGCACATGCTGGAACGCGACGATTACGAGCGACTGCTGTCGGAGTACCAGGACGTGCTGCTGGCCCAGAATGCCGACCTGGCCGAACAGAGCCGCACCGACGCGCTGACCGGCCTGCCCAACCGGCGCGCGATGGCGGCGGCGCTGGAAGAGGCCGTGGCGATGAACGGCGCGCAGCCCGCTGCAGCCTGTGTCGCGCTGCTGGACATCGACCATTTCAAGCACATCAACGACTTCCAGGGCCATGCCACTGGCGACCGGGTGCTGGCCGAACTGGGCACGCTGCTGCGCTCGCACTTCGCCGGTCGCGGCATGGCGGCACGCTATGGTGGCGAGGAGTTTGTCGCGGTGATGCCGGCCACCGACCTGCATGCGGCCGAACGGCAGTGCGAGTTCCTGCGCCTGGCGGTAGCCGAGCTGCCGCTCGGTTTCCCGGTGACCATCAGCATCGGCGTTGCCCAGCACCAGTCCGGCGAAAGCGTGGACCAGATGCTGGCACGCGCCGACAAGGCGCTGTACCGCGCCAAGGGCAACGGCCGCAACCGGGTGGAACTGGCCGGCTGAAACACCGGCAACTCGCGCGCTGAACGCATGCGATGCGTGGTGATTCGATCCCGTTCCAGTAGATCCACGCCATGCGTGGATGCTCTTCCCGATTCACATCGCGTCGCAGCTCGTGCGATCAGGACCGGCCAGCATGGCGGTCCTGTTTCCACGGACCTCGAGCATGCTGCAGACCCTGGCCATCGCGCACTATCGCTCGCTGCATGGGCTGGTGCTGCCGCTGCGGCAGTTGAATGTGATCACCGGCGACAACGGTAGCGGCAAATCCAGCCTGTACCGCGCGCTGCGCCTGCTGGCGGAAACCGCACAGGGCGGCGTTGCGGCGGTGCTGGCCCGTGAAGGCGGGCTCGGCTCGGCGCTATGGGCCGGCCCGGAAACCCTTGATCGGCGGGTCATGGCCGGCGAGATTCCGCTGCAGGGCGGCCCCCGGCAGGCTTCTGTGGGCCTGAAACTGGGATTTGCCACCGACCAATTCGGCTACGCCATCGATCTGGGTTACCCGCCGCCCAGTCGTTCGGCGTTCGCACTGGACCCGCAGATCAAGGCCGAGGCGATCTGGGCCGGGCCGTTCCTGCGCAGCGCCAACCTGCTGGTCGATCGCCGCGGGGTGATGGTACGGCAACGCCATGCGCGCGGCTGGGATCTGATCGATGACCGCTTGTCGCTGTTCGACAGCCTGTTCACCCAGGTCGGTGATCCGCAGCGCATGCCGGAAACCATCGCCCTGCGTGAGTACATCCGTCGCTGGCGCTTCTATGATCACTTCCGCAGCGATGCCGATGCGCCGGCGCGACAACCGGCGATGGCCACGCGCACGCCGGTGCTGCATCACGACGGCCGCGATCTGGCCGCGGCCTGGGTCACCATCCTCGAGATCGGAGATCCGGTCGGGTTGGCATGCAGCGTTGAGGATGCCTTCCCGGGTGCCTCGGTGGGCTTCGACGAGCTGGACGGTCGGCTGGCCCTGCGCTTCCACCAGCCCGGCCTGCTGCGGCCGTTGTCGATGGCGGAACTGTCCGATGGCACCCTGCGCTTCCTGCTGCTGGCCGCCGCCCTGCACACGCCGCGGCCGCCGCCGCTGCTGGTGCTGAACGAGCCGGAGACCAGCCTGCATCCGGACCTGCTGCCGGCGCTGGCACGGCTGATCATTGCCGCCAGTGCGCGCAGCCAGGTATGGGTGGTATCACACGCCAGCCGCCTGATCGCGGCGCTGGAACAGGCGCCGGGGTGCCATTCGCTGCACCTGCACAAGGAACACGGGCGCACGCTGCTGAGCGGGCAGGGGCTGCTGGATGTTCCGGCATGGCACTGGCCGCAGCGGTAATACGGCGATCGATACTCCGCGTGGATACGTTCAATCGGCGATGTTGCGTGCTTCCGCCGTACCGAGAATCTCCGGGTGCTGTACCGGCTTGCGTCGGTTCAGCAGCGGGTGCAGGAATACCGCGCCGACGATGATCGCCACGCCCAGGTAGAACCACGGGGTGACCTCGTGCTGTTCGCGCAGCAGCACCACCGCCAGCAGCACCGCATAGACCGGTTCCAGGTTGGTCACCAGCTGCACCGTGTAGGCGCTCAGGTGGCGCAGCGCGACCAGCGCCAGCGCGAACGGCAGCAGCGTGCAGAACCCGGCCAGCACCAGCAGCAGGATGCCGTCGTGCAGGTCCGGGACGATCCACAGCGGGCTGGCCAGTGCCGGCAGCAGGTACGGCATCAGCGGTGCCAGCAGGGTCAGGGTGAGGGTGCCCGCACCCAGCTCCAGCGCGGTGACTGTCAGCGGATCGGCATGGCTGACCATGCGTTTGTTGAGCGAGCCGAACACCGCCACCAGCAGTGCCGAAAGTGCGCCGATCAACACACCCAGGCGCATGCCATCGGGTACGCCACCGACCACCAGCGCCACGCCGGGCAGCACGGCCAGGCCGAACGCCAGTTCGCGCAGCTGGAACGGCCGCTTGGCCACCCACGGTTCGATGATCGAGGTGAACACCGGTGCCAGCGCGATGCAGGTGGCGGCCACCGACGCATTGGCCAGCTTCACCGCGCCATAGAAGGTCAGCCAGTGCAGGGCGACCAGCGCACCGATGCCGGCGTAACCGGCCACCAGTCGCAAGGGCAGGGTGCGCAACCCGCGCCAGACCCGCGGCAGCAGGGCCAGCATCGCCGTCACCAGCAGCATGCGCCACCACACCAACGGCAGCGCGGGCAGGGTGATCAGCTTGCCGAGGATGGCGGTGACGCCCCACAGCAGGACACAGAAATGGATCTGCCAGAGTGCTTTGCGGGTGTCGGGTGTGCTCATCCGTGTATTGTGCGGCAAGCGCAGGTTCGCGGCGATGGTCCCGGTCGCCGCTGCGCCCCGTTCCTGGCGAGGTATCCGCATGCCTGCAGGCCCGATGTTCGTGCGTGGATGGGCGGCGTTGACCGCCCTGGTCGCTGCCACCTCGCTGCTGCTGCAGTACCTGTTGCTGCTGGGCGGGCCCGGCGGCGATGCGGGCGTGGTCGCGGCGACCCTGCGCTTCTTCGGTTACTTCACCATCCTCAGCAATCTGGGCGTGTGCCTGGGGTGTGCATGGCTGGCACGCGGCCGCCCGCTGGGCGGGACCGTGGCCGCGGCCATGGCGCTGTGCATCGGCGTGACCTGTCTGGTCTACGTTCTGGCCTTGCAGGCGCTTTGGCGACCCACTGGCCTGCAGTGGTGGGTGGATATGGGGCTGCACTACGCTGTGCCAGTGTTGTACCTGGGCGGCTGGCTGCTGCTGCTGCCGCACGGCGGCCTGCGCTGGCGTGCATTGGCGGTGGTGCTGTGGCTGCCGCTGGCCTATCTCGGTTGGGCGATGAGCCTAGCCTGGCTGCTGGGACAGGCACCGTACCCGTTCCTTGAGGTGCAACGGATCGGGGCGGTGGCCTTCGCGATCAACGTGCTGCGCGTGGCCGCGGTGTTCGTGCTGGGCTGGACGATGCTGTGGGCGCTGGATCGCTGGCGCCGTCGATGAGCCGCTGCAATGCCATCGCCGCCGCCGGATTGCGTGCCTTGCCCGCGCCGATGCACAGCAGGTAGACCTCGCGGGGCCTGGCCGGGGGCGGTTCGGCCAGGCAGGGCAGGTCGTCCACGGGCTCGCCTTGTGACCAGCGTCGTGCACGTTCGGCCCAGCGTTGCTGCACGGGCACAGGCAGGCCCTCCTTCAAGCGGGCCTGGCTGCGCTTGATCCGCGCGTAGACGAAGCCGGCACTGATGTCGCCGTGCAACGGCGCCTCGTCACTGTCCTCGATCACCAGGGCCACCTCATGACGGCGGGCGGCGGCAACCAGCGCAGGACCGTGCACCGCTGCATTGCGCACTTCCAGCGCGTGCTGCAGCGGCACGCCATCCAGCTGCTTCGGCAGCTGGGTCATCAGTGCGTCCAGCGCTTCGGCATCAGCCGGATGGCGTGGATCGAACTGCCACAGCAACGGACCGAGCCGGTCGCCAAGCGCGAGCGCAGCCTGCAGGAATGGGGCGGCGGCCTCCACCGTGCTGGACAGGTCGCGGCGCTGCACCAGGTAGCGTGGCGCCTTCATCGAGAATCGGAAGCCCTCCGGCGTCTGCGCCGCCCATTGCGCGCATTGGGTCGGTGTAGGTGTGCGGTAGAAGGTGCCGTTGATCTCGATGCAGCGCAACGCACGGCTGGCATGCGCAAGTTCTTCGCGCTGCGCAAGCCCCGCCGGATAGAACGTGCCGCCGCGCCATTCGGGGAACACCCAGCCACCGATGCCACAGCGGATGGCCGCCTGCCGGGAAGCGACCGTCACTGGCCGTGGTCCGCGCGCCACGGGTCGTAGCTGCCGAACCACCACAGATAGCCTTCCGGGTCGGCGCAGGCGTAGCCGCGACCACCGTAGTCCTGGTCGGCGATGTCGATGACGATGCGTGCTCCGGCGGCCTTGGCGCGGGCGTAGTGCGCATCGGCATCGGTGACGATCACGCACGCGCTCTGGGTCTGGCGGCCACCGACCTCGTCAGGCATGGCGGTGTGCTCGGTCCACGCACTGTGGTTGCTGGCCGAACCGAGCATGATCATGCCGTGGCCGAAGGTCAGCTGCGCGTGGAACACGGTCTCGCCGTCGGCGTAGACGGCCTGGGCGTGGAAGCCGAAGGCGCGCTGCAGCCAGTCGATGGCGGCCAGCGCGTCGCGGTAGCGCAGGCACGGAATGATGGTGGAGCCGTTGCCCGGCTGGCTGTTCTCGCCCATGACACCCCTCCTATGGCACAGGGCAGGGTGCGCCGGCGGCCGTTACCATTCCGCGAAACCCCGGTGACGGCCTGCACATGGCCGCGACCCTTGTTCGGAGATGGTGCTTGATGAAAACCTGGATTGGAGGCGCCGTGCTGCTGGCCTGCACGACCATGGCGAGCGCGTCGACCCCGACGCCGCTGCAGGATCTGGATGCGACGGTCGAGCGCGTGCGCGCGCAGTTCGACGTGCCCGGCATTGCCGTGGCCGTGGTCAAGTATGGCCAGGTGGTGCTGGAACGCGGCTGGGGCGTGCGCGAGCAGGGCAGGCCGGAGCCGGTGCAGGCCGACACCCTGTTCGCCATTGCGTCCAACACCAAGGCGTTCACTGCCACTTCGCTGAACCTGCTGGCCGAAGACGGCAAGCTGAAGATGGACGACAAGGTGATCGACCACCTGCCGTCGTTCCGCATGTCCGACCCGTTCGTGACCGGGCAGATGACGATCCGCGACCTGCTCTCGCACCGCAGTGGCCTGAGCCTGGGTGCCGGTGACCTGCTGTTCTGGCCGACCACGTCCTACAGCAACGCCGAAGTGGTGCAGCGGCTGGGCCAGGTGCCGCTGAAGGGCGGTTTCCGCGAGAGCTATGCCTACGACAACATCCTGTACGCGGTGGCCCAGCAGGTGATCGAGCACGTCTCGGGCATGAGCTACCAGCAGTTCCTGCAGACCCGCATTTTCGACAAGGTGGGCATGGCCGGCACGCGCTACAACGCCGATCACCTGAAGCCGGGCGACACGGCGGCCGTCGGCCACGCCAAGTACGATTTCAAGGACCTGCGCACGGTTGCGCCGCTGACCTGGTCGAACAATGCCGGCGCCGGTGGCATCTATTCCAGCGCGCACGACATGGCACGCTGGATGCAGGTGCAGCTGGCCGAAGGCAAGCTGGCCGACGGCACGCCCTTGTTCACCGAAAAGAGCCAGCAGCAGATGTGGCGGATGATCACGCCGCAGTCGATCCCGGCGCCAAGCGTGCCGGAGCTGGCACCGGCGCGGGCCAACTTTGCCGGCTACGGCGAAGGCTGGAGCCTGAGTGATTACCGCGGCCAGAAGCTGGTCTGGCATACCGGTGGCTGGCCGGGCATGGTCTCGCGGCTGACCCTGGTACCGGGCGAGAAGCTGGGCGTGGTGGTGCTGACCAACCAGGAAGTGGGCGCGGCGTTCAACGCGATCACCCTGAGCGTGCTTGATGCCTACCTGGGCGGGGAGAAGCACGACTGGGTCGATGCCTACGCCAAGGCCATGGCCAAGGGCCAGGGCAAGGCGGATGAAGCCTGGGCCAAGCACCAGGCTGCACGGGACAAGCGCAGCACGCCGTCGCTGGCGCTGGCCGGCTACACCGGGACGTTCCGCGACCGCTGGTATGGCGACATGCAGATCAGTGCCGAGGGCAAGGGCCTGCGCCTGCGTTTCATGAAGACCGCGCAGCTGAGCGGCCGCCTGGAGCACTGGCAGCACGACACCTTCATCGTGCGCTGGGAGGATCGCTCGCTCAACGCCGACGCGTTCGTGAACTTCACCCTGGACCCGGACGGCAAGGTACGCGACGTGCGCATGCAGCCGATCTCCGGCCTGACTGATTTCAGCTTCGATTTCCAGGACCTGCTGTTCACCCCGGTGGCCCGGTAGAGGCCAACCTTGGTTGGCCTGCGGTAGGGCGCCCGCCAGGGCGGGCGACGACCGGAGTGATCAGGCGATCGTCGGCTGGCGTACACATGCGGCGTGGGATACTCCGCCGCTTGCAAGAGGCGAGGGAATGCAATGTTCCGTTGGTTTGAATCCCTGATTCCGGTATTCCCGCCCGTGGATGGGCGGATGCCACCGCGCAAGGTGCTGCCGTTCTACCTGCACTACCTGCGCCCGGTGTGGCCGGTGCTGCTGGCCACGCTCATCGCCGGCCTGCTGCTGGCGCTGGTGGAAGTGGCCATGTTCGATTACCTGGGCCGCATCGTCGACATGGTCGCCGAGCAGCCGGGTGCCGATTTCTTCACGCGCCACGCCAACGAACTGGGCTGGATGCTGTTCATCACGGTCATCGCACGGCCGATCCTGGTCGGCCTGCACAACCTGCTGGTCAACCAGGCCATCGTGCCGGGCCTGAGCAACCGTTCGCGCTGGTTGATGCACAACTACGTGGTGCGGCAGAGCCTGAGCTTCTTCCAGAATGACTTTGCCGGCAGCGTCGCCAACCGGGTGATGCAGACCGGCACCTCGCTGCGCGAGTCGGCGGTGCAGATGGTCGATTCGCTCTGGTACATCGTGGTCTACACCGGCACCGCGCTGTACCTGTTCGCGCAGGCCGACTGGCGGCTGATGGTGCCGTTGATCCTGTGGCTGCTGGCCTATGCGGTCATCCTGTTCTACTTCGTGCCGCGCGCGAAGGAACGGGCCTGGATCGCCTCCGAGGCGCGTTCCAAGGCGATGGGCCGCATCGTCGATGGCTACACCAACATCCCCACGCTGAAGCTGTTCGCCCATGGCGGGCGCGAGCAGGCCTATGTGGCCGAGTCGATCCAGGAACTGGCGGTCAAGCACCGCGCACAGACCCGCATCACCACCGGCATGGACCTGACCATCGCCATCGTCAACGGCTTCCTGATTGCCGGTACCTGCGGGCTGGCGCTGTGGCTGTGGAACGGCGGCCACATCACGGTCGGCGCGATCACCCTGGCCACCGGCCTGGTGATCCGCATCCACAACATGTCCGGCTGGATCATGTGGACGATCAACGGCATCTTCGAGGACATCGGCACGGTGCAGGATGGCATCACCACCATCGCCCAGCCGCTGACCGTGCAGGACCGCGAGGATGCGGTGCCGCTGCAGGTGACCCGCGGTGGCGTGCATTTCCAGGACATCCACTTCCACTATGGCAAGAAGGGCGGCGTGATCGCCGGCCTGGACCTGGTGGTGAAGCCGGGCGAGAAGATCGGCCTGGTCGGCCCGTCCGGCGCCGGCAAATCGACCCTGGTCAACGTGCTGCTGCGCCTGTACGACCTGGAAAGCGGCCGCATCCTGATCGACGACCAGGACATCGCCCATGTCACCCAGGAAAGCCTGCGCCAGCAGATCGGCGTGGTCACCCAGGACACCTCGCTGCTGCATCGTTCGATCCGCGACAACCTGCTGTACGGACGCCCGGATGCGACCGAGGAACAGCTGCGTGCTGCCGTGGCCAAGGCACGTGCCGAGGCCTTCATCGATACGCTGGTGGACGGGCAGGGCCGTCGTGGCTATGACGCGCATGTCGGCGAGCGTGGCGTGAAGCTGTCCGGTGGCCAGCGTCAGCGCATCGCCATTGCCCGCGTGCTGCTGAAGGACGCACCGATCCTGGTGCTGGACGAGGCGACCTCGGCGCTGGATTCAGAAGTGGAAGCGGCGATCCAGGACAGCCTGGACGAACTGATGGGCGGCAAGACGGTGATCGCGATCGCGCACCGGCTGTCGACCATCGCGCGCATGGACCGGCTGGTGGTGATGGACCAGGGCCGCATCGTCGAGACCGGTACCCATGCCGAACTGATTGCGGCCGGCGGCCTGTATGCGCGGTTGTGGGCGCGGCAGACCGGTGGTTTCGTGGCGGCCGATCAGTGATTGCCCTGCTGCTGGCACTCAGCCTGGCAACTCCGGCCGCAACTGCGGCGACAGCGCCGGTGGAAGGCGACCAGCTCGAGCAGGTCGTCCTGCTCAGCCGCCACAACCTGCGCGCGCCGGTGGTGGACTCCGGCGCTCTTGCCAACGCGACACCGGAAACCTGGCCGCGCTGGGACGTCGCTGCGGGTGAGCTGACCACCAAGGGCGGCGTGCTGGAGGTCTACATGGGCCGCTACATGGGCCAGTGGCTGCGGCAGGCACAGCTGTTGCCGGTGTCGGATTGCCCGCGGCCCGCCGACTTCCACGCCCATGCCAACAGCCTGCAGCGCACCCAGGCCACCGCGCAGTTCTTCGTGGCCGGTGCCTTCCCGGGCTGCCATGTTGTGATTGAACAGCGCATGCCGCTGGGCACCATGGACCCGCTGTTCAACCCGGTGATCCACCGCGATGACGCGGCCTTCCGCGAACGCGCGCAGTCGGCGATGCAGCAGGCGTTGGTACGTTCGCAGCTGGCACCGGCCCTGTCCGTGGTGGAGGCGATCACCCGCTATCCGCAGTCGGCGGCGTGCGAGGGCCATGGTGACTGCCGTCTGACCCTGGCCGGCACCCGCTTCAGCGCAGACGCGGGCAAAGAGCCGCGCGTCTTTGGATCCCTGGCCCTGGCCAGCGGGCTGGTCGATGCCCTGCTGATGGAGCACTACCAGGGAAGTGGCATTCCGCGCGAAGGCTGGGGCCGGTTGAACACGGAGGCGCAATGGCAGGCGCTGGCGCAGATCCGCAACGGCTACCAGGACATCCTGTTCGGACCACCCGAGGTGGCACGGGATGTGGCCGGGCCGCTGCTGGAACGATTGGGCGCGTTGTTTGAAGATCCGGCCTCGCCGAAGGTGAACCTGCTGGTTGGCCATGACTCCAACATCGGGTCCGTGCTCGCCGCGCTGGGAATCAGCGACTACACGCTGCCAGGCCAGTACGAGAAGACACCGATCGGTGGCCTGCTGCAGTTCGAGCGCTGGCGTGACCGCCACAGCGGGGCGGAGCGTATCCGCCTGGCCTACGTCTACCCGACCAGCGCGCAGCTGCGTGATGCGCAGCCGCTGACCGAGGCGCAGCCGCCGGGCCGCGTCGCGCTGCGTGTGCCGGGGTGCGCGGCACAGGGCTGCACCGTCGCCGAATTCCAACATCTGCTGCATCCGGCAGCCCGCTGAGCCACGCCGCTAACGCAGCGGCGCACGCACGATGCCGTGCGTGGCCATCAGGGTAAGATCGCCTCCCAGCCGCGGCGAGTGAAATGGCCCGCGTGCGTGTGCCGCGTCGAACAGGCCACCATCGGGTGAGCGCAACCGGTAGAACTCGACCCAGCCGCTGGCCTGCAGCGGCAGCTGTGCAACGCCGGTCTGTTCGTTGAACCACGCAGGGTCCTTGCTGCCTTCAATGACGCGGCGGGCAAGGCGGTCGATGGCGTGATCCCGGCTGGCGTACCAGTCCTGGCCGCGCAGCCGCGCCAGTTCGGCCATCACCACCAGCGGCGCCAGCGCGTAATCGTGGTAATGCAGGGCGCGTTGCCCGCGCGCCATTTCCAGCGGCAGGCTGCCATCGTCCTGGATGTCATCGATGCCCTTCTGGAAGGCGGCGTGGCCGGCCCGCCACAGGGTCTCGTCATCGGTGGCCAGGCCGGTGGCCAGCACGCCCAGGCCGCCCCAGTAGTAGTGGTTGTTGCGGCGCCGTTTCGGATTGTCCCAGTACGCCAGGTTGGCACGCGCCAGCTGTTGCAGCCACGGATCGATGCGCGCGCGCTGCTGCGGGTCGGCCTGGTCATGCACCTTCAGGTAGGCCATCGCCACCGCATCGAGCATCCACTGCCGCATGTAGAACGACTGATCGTTGTTGACCCGGATCATCTGCCCGAGCATCGCGCCGTCCTTCGCCCATGCGCCCAGCCAGGCGAGCGTGCACTGCGCGGCGGCAGGGCTACCGTCGCGCAGATAGTCGTCGCTCATGCGCGCCACGTCCGCGGCATAACGGTCCAACGGCGCGGTGGCATCGTGATTCTGCTGGTGCAGTGCCGGGTCGATCACCGAACCGGCCTTGTCGGTGTAGTAGCCCAGGGCGCGGATGTCGGGGTGTCCGGCCGGCGGCGACGGGCAGGCGGCGAAGGCAGTGCCGGCCGCCAAGGCAGCGGAAAGGAGGCCGAGGCGTAGCGCGAGTATGCGCATTGGAACCTGCAGGGAAAGGGAAGGCCGTGCGAACGATGCGCCCGGAGTCGTTTGCCAGTTGTGAGGCCGCGCAAGCCCGCTCTGCAAGTGCTCAGGACCGGAGCGGCGCCTGAAGCTCAAGAGTCGGCTAGTCTGTCGTCATCAATTCAGCGGGAGGAAGTGGCGATGAAAATCACGGATTTTCTCGTGATGGACGGTGAGGGTGACGAGATCCCTGCTGATCCGCATGGCAACCATGTGGCTTTCAACTGTTTCGAGTGCGGATACCCGGTAGTGGCTGGCTCATTGGAAAACGAGCGGGGCAGCGATGAAGATTGCCCTGCAGCCTGTCGTGGCTGTGGTGTTGAGTACTTCGTAGATCTGCGGCTGGGCTCAAAGAAAATGTACATCCATCTGCTCTGACCCGGCAGCAGCCCAGGCAGGGGCGAACAAAAAAAGCGGCCCGGGTTTCCCCGGGCCGCTCCGCTTCATCTCACACCGTCCCGATCACTCGATCGGCTGGTCCAGCATCAGCTGGCGGGCGAAGCGCACCGGCGGTGCGCCGTAGGACAGCACCTGGTCGTGGTACGCCTTCAGGCTGAACTTGTCGCCCAGCTTTTCCTGCACCGCCTTGCGCGTATCGAAGTGTTCCTGCGCACCGACGAAGTAGGTCGGCAGCTGCGCCGAGGTCAGCTGTGCACGCACCCACTTGCCGGCCGCCTCGCTTTCCTGCTGGAACGCGTCGTGGGTCATCAGGTGCATCGCCTTTTCGCGATCCCAGTTGTCCACGTGCACGCCCTGGTCGAGGATCGCGTTGGAGATCGTGCGCAGGTAGAACTTCAGCTGCACCAGGTGGAACAGCGGGTCGTTGTTGAGGTAACCCTGCTCCTGCATCATGCGCTCGGTGTAGACCGCCCAGCCTTCGGCGAACAGGCCCGAACGCAGCACCGCACGCAGGGTGGAGGGGAACTTGGCCGAGTGCCAGCCCTCCAGGTAGTGGCCCGGGGTGCCTTCGTGGATGCTCAGCAGGTGGATCATGCGCGAGTTGTACTCACGCAGGAACGAGTCGACCTGCTTGTCGTTCCAGTCGTCCGGAATCGGCGACACGGCGTAGAAGGTCTTCAGGTTCTTGTCCAGCGGGCCCGGCGAATCGCAGTAGGCCACGGCCACGCCACGCTGGAATTCCGGCATCAGGATGATGTCCACCGGCGCGTCGGGCAGGGTCACCAGGTCGTGCTCGCGCACGAACGCGGTGGACTGCTCCAGCGCGGCCTTGGCATCGTCGACCACCTTGTCGCGTGCCGGCTTGTCGGCGTAGGCCAGCTCCAGCGCGGCTTCGATCGCCTTCTGCTGCTGCTCGTCGGTCGGCTGGGCCGGCATCTCCGGCGCGCCCGGCTTGTCTTTCAGCACGGTCTGCGCGATGCCATACATGTCTTCGCGCACGCGCTTGAGTTCGGCGCGCGCACGCTCACCGATCTCCTGGCGCGACAGCGACGAACTCAGCGCGAACTTCAGCTTCTGGTCGTACTTTTCCGCACCGATGCGGAAGTCGCCCTTGGCGTTCGGCACCAGGGTCTTGTCCAGCCAGGTCTGCTGCTCGTCCACCGCCTTCTTCAGGCCGTCGATGGCGGCCTGCAGGCGCTGCTGGTCGGCCTGCGGCAGTTCACCGATGTGCGGGGTGATGAAGGTATCGACGATGCTGAGGATGCCCTTGTTCTGCTTGGCCACCGTCTCGGCATGGATCTTCGGCACGCGGGCCGGGTCCAGGTTCTCGCGGGCCTGGGCGAAGATCGCCGGCAGCTTTTCCATGCGTGCGGTAGCCGACTTCAGGCGTTCCGGCAGTGGCGCGAATTCGCGAGCCATCAGGCCATAGATCGCGCTGCCGGCAATGCCGTTGTACAGCTGCGGGTCCCACTTGCCGGACTGCAGTACTTCGGCGTTCCAGATTTCCGACTGCAGCTGGTTGCGCAGGATCGCCGCGTCCACCTGGTTCTCGCGGCCCAGCTTGGCCACCTCGATCTTGTCCAGCTCGCCCAGCAGCGCCTTGTAGGCGGCCACGGTCTTCTGCTGGCCGGCGGCGCTCAGGTCGTCCAGCTCGCTGTCGTAGCGGTGGTCGCCGATCTGGGTGGCGCTGACCGGCGACAGCTGCATCCAGGTGTCCAGGGCGCGCTTGGACAGATCGGCGAAGGCGGCATCGACGGCGGCGTCACCGGCCTGCTGGCTGGCGGCCGGGGTGGAACCGGTGGTCGGGGCGTCGGCCGGCTGGCAACCGGCCAGGGCGGCGACCAGGGCGAGGGCAAGGAGATGCGGGCGCATCGGCGTTCCTGTACAGGGTCAAACCGCGAGCATAGGCCGCTGAGGCTGCTTTGTCCCCCTGCCATAGGATTACCATGGGCGCCGACAAGGACTCTCCAGCGGAGCGCAGGACATGGAATACCAGGGAAGCTGCCATTGCGGCAGGATCGCATTCACCGTACAGGCCGAAACGCCGATCAGCGATGTCATCGACTGCAACTGCTCGATGTGCCGGCGCCGCGGCGGTCTGCTGTGGTTCGCTCCGCGCGAGGCGTTCCAGCTGACCACCGCCCCGGCCGACGTGGCCACCTACCACTTCAACAAGGCGCACATCGACCACCACCATTGCCGCGAATGCGGCATCGCGCCCTACAGCGAAGCGGTGGATCCGCGTACCGGCGCGCCGATGGTGGCGGTGAACGTGCGCTGCGTGCCGCAGGTGGACCTGGCCACGCTGGCGGTGATGTCCTACGACGGAGCTGCGCTTTGAGGCCGCTGCGTGCGTGGACGCGGGCCGCGGCGATGCCGGTGCTGCTGCTGGCGCTGGCTGCCTGCGCCCAGAGTGGCCAGCGGGCGGCGGAAGCAGGCGCCAGTGCGGCCGACGCCGCCGTTGCTTCGCCGGAAGGTGCGTTCCTTGCCTACGAGCATGACGTGCAGGTACAGCTGGATGCGGCGCAGATCGCGCCCCGCATCCGGCAGATCGCCCAGGCCTGCCAGAGCGCGACGTTCGGCGACTGTGCGGTGCTGCAGGTCGACCAGCGCAGTGGCGAGCAGCCCAGTGGTGAGGTCAAGGTGCGTATTGCGCCCAAGGGGACCGAGCCGTTGATCGCCATGGCCGGCGAGGGCGGCACGCTGCAGTCGCGCAGTACGCGCGCCGAGGACCTCGCGCAGCAGGTGGCCGACACCGCACTGACCAGGGCGCGGCTGGAGAAGGAGCATGCGCGGCTGCTGTCCTACCAGGACCGCAAGGATCTGAAGGTCGAGGACCTGATGGCGATCACCACGCGCCTGTCGGAGATCGAGGCCGGCGTCGAGCAGGCCAACAAGGATGCCGCACAGCAGCGCCGCCGCATCGATACCCAGCTGGTGACGATCCATTTCGACACCACCTCCGGCCAGCGCAGCCGCAGCGAAATCGGTGACGCACTGCGTGAATCGGGCAGCATCCTCAACACCAGCGTTGCGTTCCTGATCCGTGCCGCCGCCGCGTTGCTGCCGGTGGGCGTGCTGGCATTGATCGCCGCCTGGGGCGTGCGCGCGTGGCTGCGCCGTCGTCGTCGCCGCAAGCTGCCGCCCACTTCCTGATCCGTCCGTGGGGTGCCGGCCCTTGGCCGGCACTGCCAGTGTCAGCCTTCGTCGGTTTCGTATTCGACGAACACGTCCAGCTCGAGTGCCAGTTCCTGCACCGCATCGCGCACCTTCTGCGCGGTGCTTTCATTGCCGACTTCCACTTCCAGTTCATGGATGCCCGGGCCGATGTCATCGGACAGCCCGGCCGAGCTGGAGTCGTCGTCGTCCATGTGCGGCATCAGGTCGTCGGTTTCCTCGACGTGTTCGATGCCCTCCAGGCCGAGCAGCAGGTCGCTGATGGCGCGGGCGTCGTCTTCGGTTCCGGTGATGCGCAGTCGCAGCATGGCCATGGCATGGGTACGTTGTGGGGTTCGACAGCAGACTAGCCAGCGCGAAGCAAAGAGCGGGTGAGGGCGCAGTCAGGCGTGCGTGGGTGGGCGCCCCAGCAGGCTGTCCGGCAAGGCGGGAATCGGCGTGCGTTCGTCCTGCGCCTGCTCCAGCAACCAGTCGATGAACAGGCGCGCGGCCTGGCTTGGCGGTTGCCCTTCCGCGTGCACCACGTGATACGCGTAGCGCGCCTTCAGCGCCGGTCCGGGCAGGCGCACCACTTCGTAGCGCTGCAGGTAGGGCTGGGCGATGTGGGTGCGCGCCAGCACCGCGCCCATGCCGTACACCGCAGCGCGCATCGCATCGGTACTGTCGGCGAAGGTATGCATCGGCGGCAGCGGCGAGGGCGGGCGCACGCCGGCATGGCGGAACCAGTCGCGCCAACCCTGCGGCGACAGATCGGTCAGCAGCGGCAGGCCGGCGATGCGTGCCGGATCGGCCAGGGATTCAACGCCGGCCAGCGCCGGTGATGCCACCGGGAACAGGTAGTCGTCCATCAGGTGCTGCGCGCGCAGGCCGGGCCACTGGCCCAGCCCATAACGGATGCCGACTTCCGGGCCGTTGTCATCGTAGCGATCCAGCCCGCTGCCGGTATGCAGTTCGATGCGGATGTGCGGGTGGGCCTGGGTGAAGCGCGGCAGCCGGGGCAGCAGCCAGCAGTACGACAACGAGCGCAGCGTGGCGATCCGCAGCGGCACGCTGTCCGCAGCGGGATGCAGGTGGTGGGCGACGGCGGCAACATCGGTGAAGGCGGCGCTGGCGGCGTCGGCCAGCTGGCGGCCCTCGGCGGTCAGCCGGACTCCGCGCGCATGGCGCAGGAACAGGCGGGTCTCCAGCACTTCCTCCAGGCGGCGCACATGATGGCTGACCGCGCTGGCGGTCAGGTGTAGTTCCTGCGCGGCCTGGGCGAAGTTCTGGTGGCGCGCGGCGACCGCGAATACGGCCAGCGCCGGGAGCAGGGAGGGGCGTAGCTGCATGTCCAGCCTCAAACCATATTTGTGGCTGGCAGCGATACTACGCGCTTGTGCGGCGGGCGTCTTCGCCCGATCCTGTGTGCCTTGGCGAGGAACCGACGATGGACGGAGGCAGGGCATGAACGCGGTCCCACAGGCGGCCGAGCGCGACTGGCGCACGCCGCTGGAATTGACCCTGCTGGGCGCCATCTGGGGTTGCTCGTTCCTGTTCATGCGGGTGGCGGTGCCGTCGTTCGGCCCGTTCGCGCTGGTCGAGGTGCGGCTGGTACTGGGCGCGCTGGTGCTGCTGCCGTTCCTGTGGCGTGCCCGCGCGCAGTTTCCGCCGCGGCGCTGGCTGTGGCTGGCCCCGATCGGCCTGATCAACTCGGCGCTGCCGTTCGTGCTGTTCGCTTATGCCGCCGAACAGGCACCGGCCGCGATCGGTGCGATCTGCAATGCGATGACGGTGCTGTTCGCCGCGCTGATCGCCTTCCTGTTCTTCGGCGAGAAGATCGGCATGCGCCGTGCTGGCGCGCTGCTGGTCGGTTTTGCCGGCGTGGTGGTGCTGGCCACGGCCAAGGTGTCGGGCCTGAGCATCGGCACCGCGGTGATCGCCGGCGCTGCGGCGTCGCTGCTGTACGGGTTGGGCGTAAACCTGGTGAAGCGGCACATGACCGGCCTGCCGTCGGCGGCCGCTGCTGCGGCGACGTTGTCGTGCGCTTCGCTGTGGATGCTGCCAATGGCGGTGAGCCACTGGCCACAGGCGGCGATTCCGCTCAAGGCGTGGGGTGCGGCGATTGCCCTGGGCGTGGCCTGCACCGGCCTGGCGTTCCTGATGTTCTACCGCCTGATCGGTCGCATCGGCCCGTCGCGCGCATCGACGGTGACCTACCTGATTCCGCTGTTCGGCGCGGCGTTCGCGTGGTTGTTCCTGGGGGAGGCGGTGACGGTGCAGATGTTGATTGCCGGTGCGTTGATTCTGGGGAGCGTGGCGGTGAGCCAGAAGGGCTGAGGGCGTCGACGCACTGGTAGTGCCGGGCGCTGCCCGGCAGCTCTTTTCCGCGCCTGCGGGGAGGTGTCACTTTCTTTGCTCGTGCACCGCGCTGCAGGAGCAGCGTGGAACGGCGCAGCCGGCCCGTAGGGTGGCGCACATGGATGTGCGCCATCAAGAAAGTAACCAAAGAAACACGCCGCCAGGTCGCGAGCCGGTGCTGCGCACCGGTACCCTGTGCTCCTCGGTCCGTCGAGGGACGGCGCGGGAACTCGCTGCGCTCAAACACCCGCGCCTCTTCGCCCTCGCCGGACCTGCGGTGCTCGGCTCGCTCAAGGCGGACTGGAAGGTCAAGATCAACGGCAAAGGCATCCACGCATGGCGTGGATCTACTGGGTGCAGCTGCGGCCTTTGATCTTGGATCCGCCTTGAGCGAGCCGAGCATCGCAGGGGAATCAGGGGCGAAGAGGTGCCGATGTCTGAGCGCAGCGAGTTCGGCACCGCCCCGTGATTCACCGAGAAGCGCAGGGAACCGACGTGCGAAGCACGGCGGCTCGCGATCTGGCGGCGCGTTTCTTTTGGTTACTTTTCTTTTCGCGCGAAAAGAAAAGTAACGCTCATGAACGATGAAGCGCCTTCAGCACGCGCCACGCGCAGAACCTGCGACGGCGTTACTTCACCGGCACCGGAATATTGCAAAGATCGATATGCCCCGCCGGGCGCTTGTAGAAATCATCCACGCGATTGCGTCGCGCCTCCACCGTTTCGGCGAAGGTCTTCGAATCGGTACGCAGCACCTGGATCGGCGTGCGCTCGGCCACCGGCACGTCACTGGCACGGCGGATCGACACGATCGGCGTACGCAGCTTCGGGTCGGTGTAGAAACCCATCGGTGCCGGTCCGCGCGGGGTCGCGCTGAGCAGCTCCATGCCCTTCAGCACGCGGCCGACCAGGGTGATGTTGCGGTCCAGCTGGCGCGGCGACTGCCCGGTCACCACGTACAGTTCGGCGCCGATGCTGCTGTCTTCCTCGTTGCTGCGGCCGGCGCCGAGCATGCCGTAGCAGTGCGCCAGCCAGGCCTTGCCGGCCTGCGGATCCTGGCCGACCGGGAAGCCGTCAACGAAGCCGGTCTGCGCCGCCCAGCCATCGCGGTCTGGCAACACACTCACCTTCAGGCCGGCGCTGGCGCGTTCGAATTCGGCCGGCAGCTTGCGTGCGGCGCTGCCGAACGGCTTGGCCTTGGCCGCGTCATCGGCGTCGGCATCGCCGAACTGCACCACGAAGTTGTCCTGCGAACGGTAGATGCTGGTGCCGTCCCAGAAGTGCTCGTGGGCGAAAGTCTGGATGTTGGCGACATGGCGCGGGGCGAACTGCGGCGCCAGTTCGATGATCACCCGGCCAGCCGGCAGGTCCATGTAGAGCAGGTTGGCCGGGTCCGGCGTGCGCCAGTCGCTGGCTGCCGACGCGTCGAGGATCTGCTGCGGGCTGCGGTAGGGCGTGGCCGCGCTGGCCAGGGTGGGCAGCAGGCAGGCCAGGGCGAGGGCGGTCAGGGCAAGGCGACGACGGTGCGGCATGGGAACCCCGGAAATGAACGAGGCTTCGATTCTGCGCGAGCGTCCCGGCCACGCCAACCGGCACGATGACTAACGACACATTCGCTATACCGAACTTCGCACTACTGTTGACTTCAACGTAGTGGAGGGCCGGTCATGGTCGAAGACGATGTCCACCTGAAGAAGTTCCAGAAGGAGCTGAGCGCTGGAACCGTGTCGCTGGCCCTGCTGGCGGTGCTCGCCCGGGCCGGGCAGCCGCTGTACGGCTACCTCATTGCCAAGGAGTTGGAGCGGGTGGGCGAGGGCGTGCTGAGCGGCAAGCAGAGCGCGCTGTACCCGGTGCTGCGCAACCTGGAAGGGGCCGGCCTGCTGGAAAGTCATGTCGAGCCGTCCAGCAGCGGGCCGCCGCGGCGCTACTACCGCATCAATGAACGTGGCCGCGAGGTGCTGGCGCAATGGCGCCAGGCCTGGCAGGCCACCCGCGATTCCGTCGATTCCGTGTTGGAGGGGGTACCGCAATGAACGACCCGAGCCTGGCAGGCCGTGCCCTGCCGACCACCATTCCGCAGTACCTGGCGCAGCTGCGCTCGGCGCTTGAAGGCGCTGATCCCGCCATGGTGCAGGACGCCCTGTACGACGCCGAGGAATACCTGCGTTCGGAGCTGGCGGCGCAGCCCGGCCGCAGCGAGGCCGAGGTGATCGCCGACGTCGCCGGCAGCTATGGCGCGCCGGACGAAGTGGCCGAGATCTACCGCGAGACCGAAGTGACGGTGAACCGCGCGCTGCGCACGCCGCGTGCGGATACCTCGCCGGTGCTGCGTGCGGCAGCCGAGGCCAGTGGCGTCGAGCCGGCCGCACCGCCGCCGGCGCCGGTTCAGCGCTCGCTGCTGGCGCGCTTCTTCGGCGTGGTGGCGGATCCGCATACCTACGGCGCGCTGTTCTACATGCTGCTGTCGCTGGCCACCGGCATCTTCTTCTTCACCTGGGTGGTGACCGGCCTGTCGCTGTCGCTGGGCCTGCTGATCCTGATCATCGGTATTCCGCTGACCGTGCTGTTCTTCGGCTCGGTGCGCGGGCTGGCATTGCTGGAAGGGCGGCTGGTGGAAGCACTGCTGGGCGAACGCATGCCGCGCCGACCGCGCTACACCGACCGCAGCCGCACCTGGCTGCAGCGTATCGGCGACATGTTCACCGATGGCCGCACCTGGCTGACCCTGCTGTATTTCGTGCTGATGCTGCCGCTGGGCATCATCTACTTCACCATCGCGGTGACGCTGCTGTCGTTGTCGCTGGGCATGATCTGGGCACCGGTGGCGGCGATCTTCAGCGGCGACATCCCGGGCATCTATGTTGACGGCGTGAATGTGCTGCCGATGGCGGCCTCGCCGCTGGTAGCGATCGTGGTTGCCGCCGTGGGTGCGCTGCTGCTGCTGCTGACCCTGCACCTGGCGCGCGGCATCGGCAAGCTGCACGGGCTGATCGCCAAGAACCTGCTGGTGCGGCTGTAACCGCGAATCCACGCTTGGGTGCGTGCCAACCTCGGTTGGCACGCTCCATCAGCTATCGAAATGCCTGACGGGCTCGGCTTTGGCAGGTGCCAACCTCGGTTGGCACGCTCCATCAGATGCCGGGATTGACGGTAGAGCGCCAACCAAGGTTGGCATCTACCAAGTCGTACCGACCAAGGTCGGCACCCACCATGGGCGAGTTACCCCGCCTTGCGGCGCAGTGGGGTCACGTTGCTCTTCTTCTTCGTGGCCTTCGCCGCCGGTGCCTCGGCATGCGCGGCGAAGAAGTCGCGCACCTTCGGGTACACCACTTCGCGCCAGCGGCGGCCGCTGAAGATGCCGTAGTGACCGGCACCTTCGACGATGAAATGCTCGCGGCGGTCTGCACTGATGCCGGTGCACAGTGCCTGCGCCGCTTCGGTCTGGCCGAGGCCGGCGATGTCGTCCAGCTCGCCCTCGATGCTCAGCAGCGCGGTATCGCCGATGGCCGACGGATCGACCTTCTCGCCATTGACCACCCACTCGCCACGCGGCAGCAGGAAGTCCTGGAACACCACGCGGATGGTGTCCAGGTAGTACTTGGCCGGCATGTCCAGCACCGCGTTGTACTCGTCATAGAAACGACGGTGCGCGTCGGCGTCTTCCAGGTCGCCCTTGACCAGGTCGGTGTAGAAATCCCAGTGCGAGCTGAAATGGCGGCTGGGGTTCATCGACAGGAAGCCGGCATGCTGCAGGAAGCCCGGATACACGCGGCGACCGGCGCCGGGGTAGCTGGGCGGCACGGTGTGGATGACGTTGTTCTCGAACCACGACAGCGGGTTCTGCGTGGCCAGGTTGTTCACTGCAGTCGGGCTGCAGCGCGCATCGATCGGGCCGCCCATCATCACCAGCGTGCGCGGCGTCGGTTCGCCACGGCTGGCCATCAGCGAAACCGCGGCCAGCACCGGCACGGTCGGCTGGCACACGCTCACCACGTGCAGGCGCTCAACGCCAAGGTGGCGGATGAATTCCTGGATGTAGGCGATGTAGTCGTCCAGGCCGAACTCACCTTCGCTGGACGGCACCATGCGCGCATCCACCCAGTCGGTGACGTACACGCGGTGGTCGCGCAGCAGGGTGCGCACGGTATCGCGCAGCAGGGTGGCGTGGTGGCCGGACAGCGGCGCGACCACCAGCACGAACGGCTGGTTGAGCATGGTGTGCAGCTGGTCGGCTTCATTGCTGTGGCGCTTGAAGCGCAGCAGCTTGCAGAACGGCTTGCTCACTTCCTCGTGCACCACGATCGGCACGCGCTCGCCATCGACGTCGATTTCGTTGATGCCCCACTCGGGCTTCTCGTAATCCTTGCCGATGCGATGGAACAACTCGTTGACCGCGGCCAGGCGATCAGCACCCGGCATCTGCGACCACCAGTGGCCCGGGTTGGCGAAGAATTTGGCGTTGGCCTGGGCCTGGTGCACCCAGGGGGCGAGCAGGTTGCGGGTCAGTTCGTGCAGTTGATAGAGCATGACGACCGAATATGTATGGTCATATGTTGCCGCGCAGCATATCCCATCCGGGTGTCCCGCAGGTTAAGTTGGCTGAAAATAATGAATCCGGATTCACATCCGTTCCAGCGCGGCGGCATCGCCTGCCAGGGCGGGGCCGAGCCAGCAGTGCGACCCGACCGGCTGCAGGCCGTGCCGGGCCATCGCGCGGCGGTACCAGCGTGCCGGGCGGGCCTGGAAACCGTCGTGGTCGCCCTCGAATGCGTCCTCGGCGGCGAAGGTCTCCAGGAAGGCCACGCCGCCGGTCAGCTCGGCCACGCCGGCCAGGCCGGCGCGCAGCTCGCGGTCGGGCACGTAGTGCATCACGTCCGAGCAGACCAGCAGGTCGACCGGGGCACAGGGCCGCAGCCAGGCGAAATCGCCGAAGCTGGCCAGGTGCAGGTTGCGGGTCCTGCCGTAGCGGCGCACAGCGTACTCGCTGCTGTCGAAGCCGAGGTATTCGACCTTCGGACGCAGCTTCAGCAGCGGCGCACGCCAGGCGCCTTCGCCGCAGCCGATATCCAGCACGCTGCGGATCGGTCGCTCCAGGTAGTACTCGGCACTGGCCACGGCCAACGCGACCTTGCGCGCCAGGCGGGCGCTACCGCCGATGTCGGCGCGGCGGTACCAGCGCTGGAAGTAGGCGGCGTCGTAGGTCTTGTCCATGGGGCGGTGCATGATCGGGGAAAACGGCGCCTATCGTACGGTGTTGCGGCGCGCCATGCGTCGATGTGTCGCGGCGTGCGGGCCTGCAGCGGCTTCGCCACGGCATGCGAGAATGACCGCCCATCTACGCCAGCCGCCGGAGCAAGCGCATGCAGAGCTACTACTGGGTGAAGACCTTCCACATCGTGTTCGTGGTGGCGTGGATGGCGACGGTGTTCTACCTGCCGCGCATCCTGGTCAACCTGGCCGAGACCGCAGGCCAGCCGGCGGTGACCGAGCGCCTGCAGCTGATGGGCCTGCGCCTGTACCGCTTCGGCCATTCGATGTTCGGTCTGGCCTTCCTGCTGGGCCTGGTGCTGTGGCTGGGCTACAAGGTCATCCCGGGTTTCCCGACCATGGTGGCGCCGGGCGGCGCTGGCTGGCTGCATGCCAAGCTGGGGCTGGTCGTGGTGCTGCTGGCGTATTTCATCTGGATCGGGCGGCTGCTGAAGGGCGTGGCCAAGGGCAGGGCGCTGCCGTCGTCGCGCGCGCTGCGCTGGATCAACGAGATCCCGCTGCTGGCGTTCATTCCGATCGTGTGGCTGGTGCTGGCCAAGCCGTTCTGAGATCCCGCGTGCTCGAACATGTCACTTTCTTGCTCGTGCAAGAAAGTAACCAAAGAACACGCCGCCGAACGCGAGCCGGTGCTGCGCACCGGTTCCCTGCGCTTCTCGGTGAATCAGGGGACGGCGCCGAACTCGCTGCGCTCAGACACCGGCGCCTCTTCGCCCCTGATTCCCCTGCGATGCTCGGCTCACTCATGGCGGACCCGAACGTCAACGGCCGCAGCTGCACCCAGTAGATTCACGCCATGCTTAGGTGCTGTGCGAGGTACAGACAAAAAAAGCCGGGCATCTGCCCGGCTCTTTTTTATCCGACGTCAGGTAGCGATCACGCGGCCTCGTACGTGCCGTAGCTGCGCAGGCGGGTGTAGCGCTGTTCCAGCAGTTGTTCGGTGGGCAGCTTTTCCAGCGCGTCCAGTTCGTTCAGCAGCACGGCCTTCAGGCGCTTGGCCATCTGCATCGGGTTGCGGTGGGCGCCACCGGTCGGCTCGCGCACGACCTTGTCGACCAGGCCCAGGCCCTTCAGGCGCGGGGCGGTCAGGCCCAGCTGCTCGGCCGCGTCCTTTGCCTTGCCGGCGTCCTTCCACAGGATCGAGGCGCAGCCTTCCGGGGTGATGGTCGAGTACACCGAGTACTCCAGCATCACGGTGCGGTCGCCCACGCCCAGCGCCAGCGCACCGCCGGAGCCGCCTTCACCGATCACGGTGCAGATGATCGGCACCTTCAGTTCAGCCATCTCGATCAGGTTGCGTGCGATCGCTTCGGACTGGCCGCGCGATTCGGCGTCGATGCCCGGCCAGGCGCCGGCGGTGTCGATCAGGGTCAGCACCGGCAGGCCGAAGCGTTCGGCCATCTTCATCAGGCGCAGCGCCTTGCGGTAACCCTCCGGCTTGGGCATGCCGAAGTTGCGCTTGATCTTTTCCTTGGTGTCGCGGCCCTTCTGGTGGCCGATCACCATCACCGCGCGGCCGTTGATGCGGGCCAGGCCGCCCATGATGGCCTTGTCGTCGGCGAAGGCGCGATCACCGGCCAGTTCCTGGAACTCATCGCAGATGATGCGGATGTAGTCGGCGGTATACGGGCGCGACGGGTGGCGGGCCAGCTGCAGCACCTGCCACGAGGTCAGGTTGCGGAAGATCTGCGCGGTGCGCATGCGCAGCTTGTCCTGCAGCGCGTGCACTTCGGCCTCGACATTGACCGCCGGCCCGGCACTGGCGTTGCGCAGTTCCTGGATCTTGGCTTCCAGGTCGGCGATGGGTTGCTCGAAGTCGAGGTAGTTCGGATTCATCGGAAGCCGTCGTGTAAAGAAGAGGGGAATTCTAGCCGAATGCGTGCAAACCGCCCGTACGCCCTCGTCTGGAAGGCGACGGTAGCGCAGCCGGGCAGGGGGCGCCAGTCAGCCCGGGGCGCGGGCCACAGCCTCAGCTGGCCCACGGCGGGCTGTAGCGCACCTTCAGCGTGCGCACGGCGGGATCGGCGCGCAGCGCCTCCATCAGCTTGGAATCGATGCGCACCGCGCTCTGCCCGGAGACATCAAGCATGCCGGCCACGCCGCCCTGCGGGCCCTTCAGCAGCAGGTCCAGGCGCAGCGGGGTGCGCCCCGGGCGATGGCGGTCGAGCAGGGCATCGATGCGCTCCCACACCGGGCGCTGCTGGCGCAGGTCCAGGCGCAGCGACAGCCGGGTGGCGTAGTTGGCGCAGACTTCATCGAAATCCCAGACCTGGCGGATGCGCAGCGCGAAGCCGCCGTTGAACTCGTCCTCGCGCAGGCCGCCCTTGACCACCAGGATGCGGTCCTTGGTCATCAGGTGGCCGAACTCGGCCATCGCGTCGGAGAACGCGCTGCACTCGACGCGGCCGCGACCGTCCTCGAGCTGGATGAAGATCTGGCTTTCGCCCTTGCGGCGCACGCCGACCACCTGGCCGGCCAGCACCGTCTGCACTTCCGGGCGCCAGCGCTTCTCGCCACCGCCGCCACCGCCGCTGTTGGCGCTCCAGATCTTCTCCACCGAACCCAGGTCGTTGCCGACCAGGTCACGCACATCGTCGCGCCACGGATCAAACGGGTGGCCGCTGAGGTAGAAGCCCAGCGTGTCGCGCTCGCCGTTCAGGCGCTGCAGCAACGGCCATTCATCGGCCTGGGGCAGGTCCAGCTGGATCGTGGTTGCACTCGGGTCGGGGCCGCCAAACAGCGAGTTCTGGCCGGACGCGCGCTCGCGTGCCATCTGGTCGGTGGCCTTGATCACCTCCGGCAGCTGCAGCATCAGCGAGGCGCGGTTGTGGCCGAGCTCGTCCAGCGCGCCGCAGTTGATCATCGCTTCCAGCGTGCGCCGGTTGAGCTTGGCCGAGCCGACACGGGTGCAGAAGTCGAGCAGGTCCTTGTACTGGCCGCCCTTCAGGCGTTCGTCGACCACGGCTTCGCAGGCACCCTGGCCAACGCCCTTGATCGCGCCCAGGCCGTACTGGATGGTGTCCGGCGTCACCGCTTCGAACATGAAGGCCGACTGGTTCACCTTCGGCGGCAGCACGGTCAGGCCGAGGTTGCGCACCTCGTCGAGGAAGCCCACCACCTTGTCGGTGTTGTCCAGGTCCGAGGACAGCGTGGCCGCCATGAACTCGGCCGGGTAATGGCGCTTCAGCCATGCGGTCTGGTAGCTGACCAGCGCGTAGGCGGCGGCGTGCGACTTGTTGAAACCGTAGCCGGCGAACTTCTCCATCAGGTCGAAGATCGCATCGGCCTTGGCCTCGTCCACGCCGTCCTTGGCCGCGCCTTCGCGGAAGATCTCGCGGTGCTTGGCCATTTCCGCCGGCACCTTCTTGCCCATCGCGCGGCGCAGCAGGTCGGCGCCGCCCAGCGAGTAGCCGCCGACGATCTGCGCCATCTGCATCACCTGCTCCTGGTACACCATGATGCCGTAGGTGTCCTTCAGGATCGCTTCGGTACGCGGATCGGGATAGATGATTTCTTCCTGGCCGTGCTTACGCGCGTTGAAGGAAGGAATCAGGTCCATCGGGCCGGGGCGGTACAGCGACACCAGCGCAATCAGGTCTTCGAAACGGTCGGGGCGCGCGTCCTTCAGCAGGCGGCGCATGCCCGAGGATTCGAACTGGAACACCGCGCCGGTATTGCCGTTGGCGAAGATGTCCTTGTAGGTGGGCGTGTCGTCCAGCGGGATCGCGGCGATGTCCACCGGCGGGATGCCGGCGCGCTCATGGCGCTTGTTGATCGCCTTCACCGCCCAGTCGATGATGGTCAGCGTGCGCAGGCCGAGGAAGTCGAACTTCACCAGGCCCACTTCTTCCACGTCGTTCTTGTCGAACTGGGTGACCGGATTCTTGCCGAGCCCGTTCTCGTCATGTTCGGCGTACAGCGGGCAGAACTCGCTCAGCGGCTCCGGCCCGATCACCACGCCACCGGCGTGCTTGCCGGCGTTGCGGGTCAGGTCTTCCAGCTGCAGCGCCAGGTCGATCAGGTCGCGGACATCGTCCTCGGTCTCGTAGCGCTGGATCAGTTCGGCCGAGGCCATTTCCGAGCTGGGGCCTTCCTTGCCCTTGCCCAGCGCATCCTTCAGGTGGATGCCGAGGATGTTCGGAATCAGCTTGGAAACGCCGTCGACCAGGCCGTACGGGAAGCCAAGCACGCGGCCGGAGTCGCGCACCACCGCCTTGGCGGCCATGGTGCCGTAGGTGATGATCTGGCTGACGCGCTCGCGCCCGTACTTGCGTGCGACGTAGTCGATCACCTCGTCGCGGCGATCCATGCAGAAGTCGATGTCGAAGTCGGGCATCGACACGCGTTCCGGGTTCAGGAAGCGCTCGAACAGCAGGTTGTACGGCAGCGGGTCCAGGTCGGTGATCTTCAGCGCCCACGCCACCAGCGAACCGGCACCCGAACCACGGCCGGGGCCGATCGGAATGCCCTGGTTCTTGCCCCACTGGATGAAGTCGGCCACGATCAGGAAGTAGCCCGGGAAGCCCATCTTGATGATGGTGTTGAGTTCGAACTCCAGGCGCTCGAAGTACTCCTCGCGGGTCTTGCCCGGCGCCAGCGGATTCTTCTCCAGGCGCTCTTCCAGGCCATCGCGCGACATCTTCTGGATCCAGGTGTCCAGGGTCTCGTCGTCCGGCACCGGGTAGTTGGGCAGGAAGTAGGTGCCCAGCCGCATCTCGATGTTGCAGCGCTCGGCCAGCGCCAGCGTGTTGTCGATCGCATCGGGGATGTCGGCGAACAGCGCACACATCTCCTCGGCCGACTTCAGGTACTGCTGGTCGCTGTACTCGCGCGGACGCTTGGGGTCGTCCAGCACGCGGCCGGTGGAAATGCACACGCGTGCTTCGTGCGCGCTGAAATCCGACGGCGACAGGAAGCGCACATCGTTGCTGGCCACCACCGGCAGGCCGCGCTGGCCGGCGGCCATCAGCGCGAACTGGTTGAAGGTTTCCTCGCCTTCGCGGCCGGTACGGGTCAGTTCCAGGTGCAGGCCATCGCCGAACACGCGCTGCCAGTCGGCCAGCTGCTGTTCGGCCAGCTCATGCTTGCCGTCCAGCGCCAGCCGCCCGGCCAGGCTCTGCCGCCCGGCCAGCGCGAACAGGTTGGCGTTGCCGGCCTTCAGCCAGTCCGGGTGCACGGCCACGCCGCCTTCCGGGCGATGACCTTCCATCCAGGCGCGGGTCAGCAGCCGCGACAGGCTCAGGTAGCCCTCGCGGTCGCGGCACAGCAGGGTCATCCGCCACGGGTCCTGGCCTTCCTCGGCGATCAGCACGTCGGCGCCGGCGATCGGCTTGATGCCCACGCCTTCAGCGGCCTTGTAGAACTTGACCAGGGCGAACAGGTTGTTGAGGTCGGTCACGGCCAGCGCGGGCAGCCCGAGCTCGACCGAGCGTGACAGCAGATTGGCCTGCTTGGCTTTCTTCGGGTCCGCCTGGTCCGGCTTGGCCGGCACACGGATGGTCGAGTCCGCCAGCGAGAACTCGGTGTGGACGTGGAGATGTACGAAGCGGGAGTTGGACATGCCGGACCAGGTTGGAGCGCGCGGGCCCCGGGTGCCGACGGGGAAATCGTCGCCGGGGTCGGGAAGCGCTGGAGTGCCCGGTCAGGGTAGCGAGGGCAGGGGGTGCCGACAAGCTCTTGACGGCACGCGATATCGCATTCGCGCTATCGCTTCGCAGGGTCCGCAGGCGAACCGTGGGCCCGGTCCCACCATGCTTCCCGACCCCCTCGCGCCGTGGGCGCGTCCCCATGACCCGGGGGGACTATTCCCCAGCGGGATTGCAGCAGCCGTTCAGGTGGTCGCGAGGGTGGCCGCCCCTTGCGGCGCTTCCAGGCATTCGCGCACCGGGGCGAAGCTGCGGCGGTGTTCCACGCAGGGGCCGTGTTCACGCAGGGCGGCCAGGTGGGCCGGGGTGCCATAGCCCTTGTGCTGCTCGAAGCCGTACTGCGGGTGACGAGCGTGCACGTCCTGCATGTAGCGATCGCGCGAGACCTTGGCCAGGATCGACGCGGCCATGATTGCGCGGTCGATGCCATCGCCGCCGACCAGGGCCTGCGCAGGCAGCACCAGCCCCTTCGGAACCACGTTACCATCGATGCGGGCGAAGCCGGCCACATGGGCCACGGCGGCGACCACCTCGCGCATGCCCTGCAGGGTGGCCTGGTAGATGTTCAGGCGGTCGATGGTGTCCACGTCGACCAGCACCACATGCCAGGCCAGGGCCCGTTCGATGATGCGGTCATGCAGCTGCTCGCGGCGCGCGGCGGCGAGCTGCTTGGAATCATCCAGGCCGTTGATGCGTGGCCTTGCCGGGTCGAACACCACCGCGGCAACGGCCACCGGCCCGGCCAGCGGGCCGCGCCCGGCCTCGTCAACGCCTGCGATCAGGCGCTCCGGCTCGACCACGGCCGTGCCATCGAACAAGGCCAGGCTCGCCGCCGCGGCGTGGCGCCGGCTCATGCCTTGGCCTGGTCGCGCATCAGCAGTTCGCCAACCGCATCGGCGGCACGTGCCGAGGCGTTGCGGCGCAGGCGTTCATGCAGGCGGGCATAGATGCCCTGCAGGTCGGCCGTGCGCTGCGGATGGTCGAACCACTGCTGGATGGCCGCCGCCAGCTTGTCCGGCGTGCAGTCGTGCTGCATCAGTTCCGGGGCCAGATCCTGGCCGGCCAGGATGTTGGGCAGCGCGAAACGGTCGACCTTGATCAGGCCCAGCGCCTTGACCAGGCGGTAGGTCAGCTCGTTGACGCGGTAGCCGACCACCATCGGGCGCTTGACCAGCATCGCTTCCAGCGTGGCGGTGCCCGAGGCCAGCACGACGACGTCGGCGGCGATCATCGCGTTGCGCGCCTGCCCGTCGAGTACATGCGAATAGGCCACCGGCAGCGCCGAGCGCGAGAGCTGTTCTTCGATCAGCTGCCTGCACGCCGGATTGGCGGCAGGCACCACCACATGCAGGCCGGGAATGCGTTCGGAGACCTGCCAGGCGGCTTCGAAGAACGGTTCGCCCAGGCGCGAGATCTCACCCAGGCGGCTGCCCGGCAGCACCGCCAGCACCTTGGCCGAGGTCGGCAGGCCAAGCGCGGCGCGTGCCTCCTCGCGGTTGCCCTGCAGCGGAATGTCGTCGGCCATCGGATGGCCGACAAAACGCGCATCGATGCCGTGCCTGGCGTAGATCGGTGGTTCCATCGGGAACAGGCACAGCACCAGGTCGGCGCTGTTGCCGATCTTTTCGGCGCGCTTCTCGCGCCAGGCCCAGACCGAGGGGCTGACGTAGTGCACGGTGCGCACGCCACGCTGCTTGAGCCAGCGCTCGATGCCAAGGTTGAAGTCGGGGGCGTCGATGCCGATGAACACATCCGGCTGCCATTCCAGTGCACGCTGCCGGAACGCCGAGCGCAGCTTCAGCAGTCGTGGCAGGTGGCGCAGTACTTCGGTCAGCCCCATCACCGCCAGTTCGCTGGCGTCATGCCAGGTCTGGCAGCCGGCGCTGCGCATCGCATCGCCGCCGATGCCGGCGAATTCGGCGTTCGGAAAGCGTGCTTTCAGTTCACGCACCAGCCCCGCACCCAGCAGATCGCCGGACGCTTCACCGGCCACCAGTGCGATCCGCAACGGGCGCTCGCTGAGCACCCGTTGCGCAGGGACGCTGCCGGCCATCGAGGCCAGCGGAATCACAGCGGCGCCGGCCGGCGCCTGGCCGGTCGTGCTGCTCATCGCAGCAAGGGCCTCTCGGCGTGCTCGATGAAGTCCAGCATCGCCTTCACGTCATCGCTGGCACGCGCCTGTTCGGTCAGCTGCACCTTGGCCTCGGCCAGCGGCAGGCCTGCCACGTACAGGGTGCGGTAGGCACGCTTGATGGCCGAGATGCGCTCGGCATCGAAACCGCGGCGCTTCAGGCCCTCGCTGTTGATGCCGCGCGGGCGGCCCAGCGAATCGGTGCCGACCATGGTGAACGGCGGAACGTCGCCATTGGTCAGCGCGCCCATGCCGAGGAAGGCGTGCGCGCCGATGCGGCAGAACTGGTGGGCACCGGCGAAGCCGCTGATGATCACGTAATCCCCCACGATGACGTGGCCGGCCAGGGTGGTGTTGTTGGAAAACACGCAGAAGTTGCCGACATGGCAGTCGTGCGCCACGTGCGTGTAGGCCAGCATCCAGTTGTCATCGCCGATGGTGGTGATGCCGCCGCCGCCGCCGGTGCCGCGGTTGACGGTGACGAATTCGCGGAACACGTTGCGGTCGCCGATCACCAACTCGCTGCGCTCACCGGCGAACTTCTTGTCCTGCGGCTCGCCACCGATCGCCGCGTGGCCGATGAAGCGGTTGTCGCGGCCGATCCGGGTCGGGCCATGGATGCTGCAATGGGGGCCGACCACCGTGCCGGCGCCGATTTCCACATCGGCACCGATCAGGCTGAAGGCGCCCACCTGCACATCGTCGGCCAGGCGTGCGGCCGGGTCGATGACGGCGGTCGGGTGGATCCGGGGTGCGTTGTCAGTCATTCCTGCCTCCAGTGGATCAGCCCTTGGCGCCGGCGCACATGACTTCGGCCGAGGCAACGACTTCGCCGTTGACCTTGGCTTCGCCGTAGTACCAGCCCATGTTGCGGATCAGGCGCTTCATCTGCACATCCAGCATCAGCACGTCGCCGGGGACGACCTGCTTGTTGAAGCGGGCGTTTTCCACCTTGACCATGTAGAAGAGCTTGGACTGCGAGTCACGGCCGAGCGTGAGCTGGGTCATCACGCCACCGGCCTGGGCCAGCGCTTCGATGATCAGCACGCCGGGCATGATCGGGCGGCCCGGGAAGTGGCCCTGGAAGAAGGGCTCGTTGATGCTCACGTTCTTCTGCGCCAGGATGCGCTTGGCCTCGATGTCGAGCTCAAGCACCCGGTCGACCAGCAGGAACGGGTAACGGTGCGGGAGCAGTTCCTGGATCTGGCAGACGTCGATAGGAAGCTGCAGCGTGTCGTTCATTCTTTCTCCTTGCCAGCGGCCAGGACGCGGCGAGCCAATGCGTCCAGCTGCTTGAAGCGCGCGGCGTTCTTGCGCCACGTGCGGTTATCGGTCAACGGGGTGCCGGACGAGTACTCGCCCGGCTCATGGATGGAGTTGCGGACCACCGATTTGCCGGTGATCACGACCTTGTCGCAGATCTCCAGGTGGCCAACCACGCCGACGTGGCCGCCAAGCAGGCAGTAACGGCCGATCTTGGCGCTGCCGGCGATGCCGGTGCAGCCGGCGATGGCCGAGTGCGCGCCGATCTGAACGTTGTGCGCGATCTGCACCAGGTTGTCCAGGCGCACGTCGTCGTCCAGCACGGTGTCTTCCAGCGCACCGCGGTCGACGCAGGTATTGGCGCCGATCTCGCAATCGTCGCCGATGCGCACGCCGCCCAGTTGCGGCACCTTGATCCACTTGCCGGCGTCCATTGCCAGGCCGAAGCCATCGGCGCCGAGCACGGCGCCAGGATGCACGCGCACGCGCTTGCCGAGCCTGACCCGGGTGACCAGGGTGACCCGCGCGATCAGCTCGCAGCCGCTGTCGAGGCTGCAGTCTTCGCCGATCACGCTGCCGGTGCCGATGATGCAGTTCTCGCCGACCACGCTGCGCGCGCCGATGGAGACGAACGGGCCGATATGGGCGCTGGCTGCAACCTGGGCGGTGGGGTCGATGACGGCGCTCGGGTGGATGCCTGGCGGCCGTGTCGGCGCGATGTCGAACAGCGCGGCGATCTTGGCGAAGGCCGTGTACGGGTCCTTGGCCACCAGCGCGGCGCCCGGGGCGGCCTCGGCGTCGTCGGCACGCAGCACCACCAGCGAGGCCTGGCTGTCGGCCAGCTGGGCGCGGTAGCGCGGATTGGAGAGGAACGTCAGCTGGCCAGGACCGGCATGGGCGAGGGTGGCCACGCCATGGATGGCGGTGGCGGGGTCGCCATGGACCTGCAGGCCGAACTGCTCGGCGAGTTGCTGGGCGGTGTAGGTGGGAGTATTCACGGCGGGAGTTTAACGTGTGACGCCATTGCGGTCATGCGGGGGGCGAGGGCTTGGCGCCTGCCTGGTACGAGCGGGAGGCGGCGGGTGGCCCTGGCCAGGACACGCAAAAGCCCCTCCATGGTGCTCGATGGCGCCATCCATGGCGCCAACGGTCCTGTCCAGGGCCACCCGCCGCCTCTGGACAGTTTCCTGCGAGCTCGGCCAAAAGCCTGTGCCGTGCAGTGTCATCTGCATCAACGAAAACGCCGGGCAGAGCCCGGCGCTTCGCACCCCGTCTGGTGGAGAGCCCCCCTTCTGTTAAGGGGGGCGCGCCGACGGCGCGGGGGATAGGAGGGATGCGCGTGCAGTTCTGATGAACCGCAGGGCGGTTCGTCAGAACTGCCCACCGAAGGTGAATTGCAGGCGTTCGATCTTGTCGTCGTCTTCCTTCTTCAGCGGGAAGGCGTAGCTGATCGAGATCGGACCGACCGGGGCGCGCCACAGCAGGGCCACACCGGTGGACACGCGCAGTTCGTTGGCCTTGAAGTTCTTGGTGCCGTTGTAGACGTTGCCGAAGTCGACGAAGGCCGACACGCGCGCCGACGGGCTGTCGAACAGGCGCGGGAAGTACGCTTCGACCGAACCGACGGTCTTCAGCGAACCACCCAGCGGCTGGCCCTCCGGATAGCCGTTGGTGGCCTCGCGCGGGCCGAGGGTGTTGTCCTCGAAGCCGCGCACCGAGTTGGTACCACCGGCATAGAAGTTCTCGAAGAACGGCAGGCCACTGGCGGTGACGGTGCGGGTCTTGCCGTCGGCATCGGTGACCGTACGGGTGTAGTCCTTGCCGTAGGCGTCGCCGTAGCCCACTTCGGCGCGGGTGTTGATCACCAGCGACGGCATGATCGGCCAGTACTTGCTGATCTGATAGTTCAGCTTGTAGTACTCGATGGTCGAGCCCGGCAGCGTGGTTTCCAGGCCGATGCGCTGGTAGGTGCCGCGGGTCGGCATGAAGTAGTCGTTACGGGAGTCGCGGGCCCAGCCCAGCTCCGTGCGCCATGCGTGGAAGGTACGGGTGCCGACCGCATCGATGTAATCGATGATCGATGGCGGGGTCGAGCCCGGGTAGGTGGTGATCTGGTTGCTGTCGATGCCGAACATCAGCGAGACGGTATCGGTCTCGGTGATCGGCACGCCGAACACCACCTGTGCCGAACCATTGGTGCTGTTGTACTGCGCGGTGTTGAAGTCGGAGTAGTCCAGTTCGCGCCAGGACAGGTTGTAGCCCAGCGACACGCCGTCATCGGTGAAGTACGGATTGGTGTAGCTGAAGCCATAGCGCTGCAGGTAGCTGCTGCGCGAGGCTTCGACCGACACGCGGTTGCCGCCGCCGAGGAAGTTGTTCTGCGACAGCTGCACCGAGGTGGTCATGCCGTAGGACTGCGAGTAGCCCAGGCCGAACACGAAGCTGCCGGAGGTGGTTTCCTTGACGTTGTAGACGACGTCGACCTGGTCGTTGCTGCCGCTGACGGCCGGGGTTTCGACGTCCACCGACTCGAAGTAGCCCAGGCGCTGCAGGCGGATCTTGGAACGGTCGATCGCGGCCTGCGAGTACCAGCTGTTCTCGAACTGGCGCATTTCGCGACGCATCACTTCGTCGGAGGTGCGGGTGTTGCCACGGAACAGGATGCGGCGCACCGACACGCGCGGGCCCGGCACGACCTGCATGTTGATCGCCACGGTCTGGTCGGGGCGGTTGGTGGTCGGGATCGGGTTCACCTTGGCGAACGCGTAGCCGATGTTGGACAGCGAATTGGTGATGGTGTCCGAGCTGAACTCCAGCAGTGCACGCGAGAACGTGTCGCCGGACTTCTGGATCACCATGCGCTCGACGTCCTCCTGCGGGAGGATGGTGTCGCCGCTGACCTTGATCTCGGAGATCTTGTACTGCGCACCCTCGGTCACGCCGGCGGTGAGGAACATGTCGCGCTTGTCGGGGCTGATCGAGACCTGGGTGGAATCGATGCTGAAGTCGACATAGCCGCGGTCCAGGTACCAGGAGTTGAGCTTTTCCAGGTCGCCGGACAGCTTTTCCTTGGAGTACTGGTCGTCACGGCGGTACCACGACGCCCAGTTGTGCTCCCTGGACTCCCAGGTCTCCAGGATGTCCTTGCTCTCGAACTTCTCGGTACCGACCAGGTTGACGTGACGGATCTTGGCCGCCTTGCCTTCCTTGATGGCGATCGCGATGTCCACCCGGTTGCGGTCCAGCGGGCTCACGGTCGGGGTGATCTCGACGGTGTACTTGCCACGGTCGTTGTACTGGCGACGCAGTTCCTGGGTCACGCGGTCCAGGCTCAGGCGGTCGAAGGTGCCGCCTTCGGTCAGGCCGATGTCGGACAGGCCCTTCAGCAGCTGCTCGGACTTGATGTCCTTGTTGCCGGTGACGGTCAGCTTGTTGATTGCCGGGCGTTCCTTGACGGTGACCACCAGGATGCTGCCCTGACGATCCAGCTGCACGTCTTCGAAGAAGCCGGTCTTGTACAGGGCGCGGATCGTCTCGCCGACCTTGTTGTCGGTGATGGTCTCGCCACGTTCCACCGGCAGGTAGGTGAACACCGTGCCCGAGCTGATGCGCTGCAGGCCATCGACGCGGATGTCGCTGACAGTGAAGGGCTCGGCTGCCTGGGCCAGGGCGGGAGCGCCGGTGACGGCGGCGAGGGCGAGGGCCAGCAGGCGGCGATTGGGGAGTCGCGTCATGTCACGTCCGGTAGGAAGGTCGATTTCATTGGTGCGGGATGCCGACGCTGTAGACGGCAACAACGTGGAAAAGTTCATCGCGGGACCAGGCCGAGGATGTCGTTGTAGAACGCCAACCCCATCAGCCCGGCCAGCAACGCCAGGCCGATGTATTGGCCGGCGGCGATGGCACGCTCGCTCAGCGGGCTGCCCTTGACCAACTCGATAAGGTAATACAGCAGGTGCCCGCCGTCCAAGATCGGGATCGGCAGCAGGTTGATGATGCACAGGCTGAGCGACAGCAGGGCAAGGAACTGCAGGAACCAGTCGAGGCCGCGCTTGGCCGAGACATTGGCCACGCGGGCAATGGTGACCGGCCCGGAAACGTTCTGCAGCGAGGCTTTGCCGGTGACGATGCGACCCATCATGCCCAGCGAGTCGGCGGCCAGGCGGCCGGTTTCGCGAACGGCCACGGTCACCGCGTCGAGCGGTCCATAGCGCAGCAGGGTGTCGTAGGCGGGGCTGTAGGTGGTGGGGAAACCGACGCCGATCTGCCAGACCGGGTTGCCCTTGCCATCCTTGCCCTGTCGCGGTGTCACTTCCAGCGCAAGGCGTTCGCCGCCGCGCAGGACCTCGATCATGCCCGGGCCACCGGCGCGGCCCAGGGCCTGGATTTCGCCGATGACCTGGTCGACGCTGTCGATGCGCTGGCCATCGATCGCCACGATCAGATCACCCGGCTGCAGCTGCCCGGCGACCGCCGAATCGGCGGTCAACGAGTCGACCAGCGCCGGCTGCAGCCAGGATTGCCAGTACAGGCCGGCCAGGATCGGTACCCGCCGTTCATCGAATCCGGCCGGCAGCTGCGACAGCGGCAGGGTACGCACGCGCACCTGGTCGGCAGGGTCGAGCACTTCCAGCTTCACGTCGCGGCGGTCCATCGCCGCCGCAGTCAGTGCCATGCTGGCATCGCCGAGCGTGACCACCTGGCGGTCATCCACCCGCAGCACGCGGTCGCCGCTGAGCAGCCCGGCCGTGGCGGCGATGCCGCTGACCCGGCCGATGGTCGGCGAATAATCCTGCTTGCCGATCACGAACATCGCCCACAGCAGCAGGATGCACAGCAGCAGGTTGGCGATCGGGCCGGCCGCGACAATCGCGATGCGCTGCCAGACGGTCTTGTGGTTGAAGGCCTGGCCGCGCTCGTGCGGATGGACTTCGACCTCGCGTTCGTCGAGGAATTTCACGTAGCCGCCCAGCGGAATGGCGGCGATGGCGAACTCGGTGCCGTGCCGGTCGCGGCGTGACCACAGCGGGCGGCCAAAGCCGACCGAGAAGCGCAGGATCTTGACCCCGCACAGGCGCCCGACCCAGTAATGCCCGAATTCGTGGAACGTGACCAGCAGCCCGAGGCTGACAATCATCCACCAGACCGATCCGATGAAGTCAGTCATGCAGGCTCACAGTGGCGGGCAGAGGCGGCGTCGTCATGCGGGGCGAGGCAATCGTTCAGGCGGCGTCGATGGCGTTCAGGGTCAGCTGGCGTGCCCGCTGGTCGGCGGACAACAGGACCTCCAGTGTATCGGCTGCTTGGGTCGGCAGTGTTGAAAGAGCGTTAGCAACCAGCTCCGGGATGGTCAGGAAACCGATCCGGCCCTGAAGAAACGCTGAAACCGCCTCTTCATTGGCAGCGTTCAGCACCGCCGGTGCGGTTCCGCCCGCCTGCATCGCCTGCCAGGCCAGGGCCAGGCAGGGGAACGCGTCGGTGTCCGGGGCCTCGAAATCCAGTCGGCCCTGGGCCAGCAGATCCAGCCCGGCCACGCCAGACTCGATGCGCTGCGGCCAGCCGAGGCCGACCGCAAGCGTGGTGCGCATGTCCGGCAGGCCCATCTGCGCCAGGGTTGAGCCGTCCACGAACTCGACCAGCGAATGCACCAGGCTCTGTGGATGCACCAGCACCTCGATGCGCTCGCCGGGCACCGCGAACAGGTGATGCGCCTCGATGACTTCCAGGCCCTTGTTCATCAACGTCGCCGAATCGACCGAGATCTTCGGCCCCATCGACCACTTCGGGTGTGCCACCGCCTGCGCCGGGGTGACCTGGGCCAGCTCGGCACGGCTGCGGCCACGGAACGGGCCGCCGGAGGCGGTCAGCAGGATCCGGCGTACGCCGGCGCCATCGATGCTGGCATCGCGCGAGCGCAGGCACTGGAAGATCGCGCTGTGTTCGCTGTCGATCGGGATGATTTCGGCGCCGGCACGTTCGGCGGTGCGGGTCAGCAGCTCGCCGGCCAGCACCAGCGACTCCTTGTTGGCCAGCAGGATGCGCTTGCCGGCCGCTGCGGCGGCCAGGGTCGAGGACAGCCCGGCGGCGCCGACGATGGCCGCGACCACGGTGTCGCAGGCATCGCTGGCGGCCAGCTGGTCCAGTGCGGCGGCACCCGCATGGGCCTCGGTGGACAGCCCTGCCTCGCGCAGGCCATCGCGCAGCCCGGCGAACAGCGACTCGTCAGCGATCACCGCGTGCTCGGGTTCGTGCTGGCGGCACAGTGCCAGCAAGGCCTGCAGCTGGCGGCCGGCAGCCAGCACGGTCGCCCGGTAGCGCTGCGGGTGGCGGGCGATCACGTCCAGCGTGGAGGCACCGATCGAGCCGGTGGCGCCGAGAACGGCGACCCGGCGCAGGTCTGCAGCAGCATTCATGGTCAGAACCCGAAGATTTCCTTGCCCAGCGCGAACACCGGAACGGCGGCGAGGACGCCGTCGACACGGTCGAGCACGCCGCCATGGCCCGGAATCAGGTGACCGGAGTCCTTGGCACCGGCGTGGCGCTTGATCAGGCTTTCGAACAGATCGCCCAGCACCGATGCGAACACCGCCACCACCGAGGTGATCAGCAGGCCCGGCAGGTGCGCGACGTCGATGCCCGCCAGCCAGCCCAGGCCCACGGCCACGGCAACACCGGCCAGCAGGCCGCCGAACAGGCCTTCCCAGGTCTTGTTGGGGCTGATGCGCGGGGCCAGCTTGTGCTTGCCGAAGCGCCGGCCGGCGAAATAGGCGCCCGAATCGGCTGCCCAGACCAGCGCCAGCGCGGCCAGCAGCCACAGGTGGCCCTGCTTGCCCGGCGGATCGCCGCCGGCATGGATCAGCACCAGTGCGGCCCAAGCCGGCACGATGGCCAGGGTGCCGGCCAGCATCTTCACGATCCGCGAGGGCGCCGTCGGCTGTGCGCCGAAGTTGAAGAAGCGCAGCCAGACCAGCGCCGCCAGCCACCAGGCGACACCGGCCAGTGTCGTGATCTGGAACAGCACCAGCGTGCTGCCATCGGCCCACACCAGCAGCACCATCAGCAGCAGGTTCAGCACCAGCAGCACGGTGCGCGCCAGGGTGTCTTCGATGCCGGCCAGCTTCAGCCACTCCCACAGGCCGATCAGCAGCACGGCGGCAGCGGCGGCGGCCAGCCATTGCGTCGGCAGCAGCAGGATCGCGGCAATGGCCACCGGCGCCATGATCAGCGCGGCGAGTACTCGGGTCTTGGTCATGGGCTGGAGGTCTCGGTGGCCAGTGCGGCGATCTGGGCGCTGGTCAAACCGAAACGACGCTCGCGGCTGCCATAGGCGTCCAGCGCCTGCTGCAGCAGTTCGGCATCGAAGTCCGGCCACAGGGCCTCGGTGAACCACAGCTCGGTGTACGCCAGCTGCCACAGCAGGAAATTGCTGATGCGGGTATCGCCGCCGGTGCGGATGAACAGGTCCGGGGCCGGCAGGTCGGCCAGGGCCACGTGGCTGCCCAGCAGCGATTCGTCGATCTGTTCGGGCAGCAGGCGGCCGGCGGCCACTTCCACGGCCAGGGCGCGCGCGGCACGGGCGATATCCTGGCGGCCACCGTAGCTGGCGGCGATCGACAGGGTCAGGGTGGTGTTGTCAGCGGTGCGCTGCTCGGCCAGCTGCATGCGGCTGACCAGGCCGGCACCGAAGCGCTCGCGTTCACCGATGAAGCGCACGCGCACGCCACGCCGGTGCAGCTCGTCCACTTCGCGGTCGAGCGCGCCGAGGAACAGCTTCATCAACGCATCGACTTCTTCCTGCGGCCGGCCCCAGTTCTCGCTGGAGAACGCGAACAGGGTCAGCGCGGGAATGCCCAGTTCAAGGCAGCGCTCAATGGTGCGGTTGACCGCGCGCGCGCCGGCACGGTGGCCGATCACGCGCGGGCGGCGGCGCTGCTGCGCCCAACGGCCGTTGCCATCCATGATGATGGCAACGTGGCGGGGCAGGGCAGCCGGCAACGGAGGCGGGACTGAAGGCATCGACTTCAGACCGACAGCAGTTCTTTTTCCTTGTCGGCGACGACCTTGTCGACGTCCTTGATGTTGGCGTCGGTCAGCTTCTGGATGTCGTCTTCGCCGCGCTTCTTCTCGTCTTCGCTGATCGCCTTGTCCTTGACCAGCTTGGCGATTTCCTTGTTCGCGTCCTGACGGATGTTGCGGATCGCGATCTTGGCGCCTTCACCTTCCTTCTGCACCTGCTTGGCCAGCTCCTTGCGGCGCTCTTCGGTCGGCGGCGGCATGTTGATGCGGATCGCGGCGCCCAGCGTGTTCGGGGTGAACTCGTGGTTGTACAGCCCCTTCTCGATTTCCTTGATCATGCTCTTGTCGAAGGGCGTGACCAGCAGCGAGTGGGCATCGGCGTTGGAGATCGAGGCGACCTGGTTCAGCGGGGTGCTGGCATTGCCATAGGCATTCACCGTCACGCGGTCCAGCAGGGCGGGAGTGGCACGCCCGGTGCGGATGGAGGTGAGGGTGTGCTTCAGAGCGTCGATGCTCTTGGCCATGCGCGTCTGCGCGTTGTTCTTGATGTCGTTGAGCATCGCCCGGTCCTGGATGTATCTGGAATCGGGCGATTATAGGCGAATACGGGACGCTGCCGGGCCTGGATCGGCCCGGTTGTCGCCTCGCGCTCAGGCTCAGGCCTGATCGCGGCCCTGGACCAGGGTGCCGATGTTCTCGCCGTTGAGGATCTTCAGCAGCTCGCCCGGCTGGCCCATGTCGAACACGCGCATCGGCAGGTCGCTGTCACGGGCCAGGGCGAAGGCGGCGGTATCCATCACTTCCAGGCCGCGGCGGATCACTTCGTCGTAGCTCAGGCTGTCGAAGCGCACCGCGTCGCTGTGCTTGTTCGGGTCCTTGTCGTACACGCCGTCGACCTTGGTGGCCTTCAGCAGCAGGTCGGCGCCGATCTCGATCGCGCGCAGGGCGGCGCCGGAATCGGTGGTGAAGAACGGGCTGCCAACGCCGGCGGCGAAGATCACCAGGCGGCCCTTTTCCAGGTGGCGGATGGCGCGGCGGCGGATGTAGTCCTCGCACACGTCGTTGATCTTGATCGCGCTCATCACGCGGGCCTTGGCGCCCAGCTTCTCCAGGGCGTCCTGCATGGCCAGGGCGTTGATGACCGTGGCCAGCATGCCCATCTGGTCGCCGGTGACCCGGTCCATGCCGCCAGCGGCCAGGCCGGCACCGCGGAAGATGTTGCCGCCGCCGATCACCAGGGCCACTTCGGCACCGGCCTGCTGGGCTTCGATGACCTCGCGGGCCAGGCGGTTGATGATCTTCGGGTCGATGCCGTAGTCCTCATCTCCCATCAGCGCCTCCCCGGACAGTTTCAGAAGGATGCGGCGATAGGCGAGCTTGGACATGGGGACCTCGGGTGCGTGGAAATCGCGGGCGATTCTACGCGCATGCAGCGTCCTGCCAAAGTGTTTTGTGCACTGCGGCGCAAAATTCCGGCGTTTGCCCCGGCCAGGCGGGGCTCCCCGTTCAGCCCAGCTCGGCGCCAGCGGTCGCCGACAGCTCGTCGTGGCCAAGAGCGCCAGGGGAGCGGGCGATCACCCGGTTGCGGCCGAGATTCTTGGATCGGTACAGGACGTCGTCCGCCGCGCGCAGCAGGTCCTGCACGTCGGCGAAGCGCTCGTAGCCGCCCTGGGTGGCCACGCCGGCCGAGAAGGTGACGAACAGCGGGCCGCCTTCCAGCTCGGCCATCGGCGTGGCGACGATGTTGGCCAGCACCCGGCGGATCACGTCCAGTGCCACGGTTTCGCTGGTATTGGGCAGCAGTGCGACGAATTCCTCGCCACCGAAGCGGGCCACGGTGTCGCTGTTGCGCAGCTGGCCCTGCAGCTTGCCGGCGAAGGCGCGCAGCACCTCATCACCGGTCAGGTGGCCATGCGCGTCGTTGATCTTCTTGAAATCGTCCAGGTCGATGAACGCCACCGACAGCGGCCAGCCCTGGCGGCCGGCACGCAGGAACTCCTGCTCGAGCACCGCTTCCAGCTGGCGGCGGTTGAGCACGCCGGTCAGCGCGTCGCGATGGGCCTGGTCGGCCAGGCGCTTGGCCCGGGCTTCGAATTCGTCGGCGCGGCGGCGCGCCTGGTCGGCATCCTGCAGTTCGCGCAGGTTGCGCAGGGTGGCCAGCTCCTGTGCGTGGTCGATCAGTTCACGCACACGCGAAGGCGAGTTCAGCCCAGCCTCGAACAGGCTGGCGATGTCCGGCAGGGCCTCGCTGATGCGGGCGAGCACCTGGTCGAAGCGGGCGCTGTCCAGTTCCAGGTGGTCGTGCACCTGCTGCAGGGCGCGTTCGCGGGCGGTGTCGGCATCCTCGTCCAGCCAGATGTCGGCGACGGCGCCGGACAGCTGCACGCAGGCCTGGAAGGGCGATTCGACCGCGTCCTGGTCCTCGCTGTGGCTGATGCTCTCCACCAGATAGCGCGGCAGGCCCCATTGCTCGGCCACCCAGGCGCCGACGTCGGCATGGCTGCAGCCCAGTTCCTCGCGCTCGCGCGCGACCAGGTCGGTGTTGTCGCGCGCTTCGCGCAGCAGGGGCAGGTAGCGTTCCGATTCGGCCTGGGCCAGGCACAGCACGCCCAGGTCCTGCAGCAGGCCGGCCAGCATCAGTTCTTCCAGGCGGCGCAGGCCGCGGGCCTGTCCCAGTTGGCTGGCGGCCAGGGCGCTGAGGATGCTGCGCTTCCAGGCGCGCTGGCGCAGGTCGTGGCCCTCGCCACTGCCGCCGGTCAGGCCCTGGGTGACGGTGAAGCCGAGGGCCAGGCTGATCGTGGCGTTCAGGCCGAGCATGGTCAGCGCCTGGCCGAGGTTCTCGATCCGGCGCCGGCTGGCGTACAGGGGGGAATTGGCGATGCGCAGCATGCGAGCGCTCAACGCCATGTCGATGGCGATGATGTCGGCGGCGGTGGCGATGTCCGCTTCCGGGTCCTGGGCCAGTTCGATGATGCGCAGGGCAATACCGGGTGGCGAAGGCAGGTTGCGGCAGAGCGCCAGGGCAGCTGTCAGCTCGGGAGGCATGTCGGGTCGTTCAATTCCATTGGGACAAGAATACCTAGGAATGCATCACAGTCCGCAATTTTCGTTCCTGCTAAATGACTGCGGTTTCCCTGCGCCGAGTATCGGCTTGATTGGTGCGCAACGCAAAGGTCCCTGGGCGCCGGTGTCGGTGTGCGCACCAACGGTGCGCACCCACGGGTGCAGTGGGCATAAAAAAAGAGCCGCGGTTTCCCGCGGCTCTTCTGGTCGCTTCACAGCCGGAGGGCTGGAATCAGACCTGCATCGCCTTGGCGACTTCGGCGGCGTAGTCTTCCACCACCTTCTCGATGCCTTCGCCCACGATCAGCAGCTTGAAGCCCGCCACGTCGGCGCCGGCGGCCTTGACCACCTGCTCGACGGTGGTGTCGCCCAGCACGTAGGTCTGGCCGTACAGGGTCACGTCGCTGACGATCTTGTTGATCTTGCCGCTGATGATCTTTTCCAGGATGTCGGCCGGCTTGGACTTGTCCTTCTCGGACATCTTCGCCAGTTCGATTTCCTTTTCCTTCTCGACGAACTCGGCCGGCACGTCGGCAGCCTTGTTGTGCGGCGGCTTCAGCGCGGCTACGTGCATGGCCAGGCCACGGGCCAGCTCGACATCGCCGCCGACCAGGTCGACCAGCACGCCGACCTTGCCGTTGGTGTGGACGTAGGCGCCGATGGTGTTGTTGCCATCCACCTTCACCATGCGACGGATCTGGATGTTCTCACCCAGGGTCTGCACGGCGGTGGCGCGGGCTTCTTCAACGGTGCGGCCGTCGGCCAGCTTGGCAGCCTTCACGGCTTCGACGTCGTTGGCGCCCGATGCCAGGGCAGCAGCGGCGACGGCGTTGACGAAGGACTTGAAGTTGTCGTCGTTGGCGACGAAGTCGGTTTCCGAGTTGACTTCGACCAGCACGGCCTTGCCGCCATCCTGGGCCAGGCCCAGACGGCCTTCGGCAGCCACGCGGTCAGCCTTCTTGTCGGCCTTGGCAGCGCCGGACTTGCGCATGGCTTCAGCAGCGGCGTTGATGTCGCCGTTGGCTTCGGTGAGCGCCTTCTTGCATTCCATCATGCCGGCGCCGGTGCGCTCGCGCAGTTCCTTGACCAGGGAAGCAGTGATTTCCACGGGATTACCTCACGAAAGAAAGGGGTTGGGCCGGCATGGTGGCCGGCCCGTGTGACACGGTCCTGTCACGCGCCAAGGGCTGCGCGCAGGGAGGGTGGACGCCGGGCGTCCACCCCGGGGCCTGGATCAGGCCTGGGCGTCGTCGCCCTTCTTGGCGGCCTTCTTCGCCGGAGCGCGGCGAGCCGGCTTGTCTTCGCCTTCAGCAGCGGCTTCAGCGAACTCTTCCTCACGCACCGAGGCGGCGTGCGGAGCAGCAGCCTTGCCTTCCAGCACGGCGTCGGCCGCAGCGCGGGCGTACAGCTGCACGGCGCGGATGGCGTCGTCGTTGCCCGGGATGGCGTAATCAACCAGTTCCGGGTTGTAGTTGGTGTCGACCACGGCGATGACCGGGATGCCCAGCTTCTTGGCTTCCTTGATCGCGATGTCTTCGTGGCCGATGTCGATCACGAAGATGGCGTCCGGCAGGCGGTTCATGTCCTTGATGCCGCCCAGCGAGGCTTCCAGCTTGTCGCGCTCGCGACGCAGGCCCAGCACTTCGTGCTTGACCAGCTTCTCGAAGGTGCCGTCGGTTTCACCGGCTTCCAGTTCCTTCAGGCGGGCAACCGACTGCTTGACGGTACGGAAGTTGGTCAGGGTGCCGCCCAGCCAACGCTGGTTCATGAACGGCATGCCGCAACGCTCGGCTTCTTCCTTGATGGTTTCGCGGGCGCTGCGCTTGGTGCCCAGGAACAGGACGGTGCCGCGCTTCTGGGCCACCGACGAGATGAAGTTCATCGCGTCGTTGAACAGCGGGACGGTCTTTTCCAGGTTGATGATGTGGATCTTGCCGCGGGCGCCGAAGATGTACGGAGCCATCTTCGGGTTCCAGTAGCGGGTCTGGTGGCCGAAGTGGACGCCGGCTTCCAGCATCTGACGCATGGTGACCTGGGGCATTGCAATACTCCTGATATGGAACCAGCGATTCCGCCCGCGGGGATAGGTGTGCGGGACGCGTGGAAGCGCGATCGGTTCCGGGGTTGGGCTTCCCTGTTGCCTCCGTGGCCGAACTCCTCGCGGAGCACCCCGGCACGGATGGGGGCAGCAGGTGTGGATTCACCGGTGACGTCCGGTGTGGACGGGTCCCGCGCACGCAGGCGGCAGGAATCCGGTCGATTATAGCCCGCCCGGTGCGTTTGCTGCAATTGCCGGGTCCGGCGTGGACAGTTCGACCACGCGGCCGTCCTGCAGGCGGGCCTGGAAATGGCCGCCGGCATAGCCGCGGGCATGGGCGGGCAGCGCCCAGTGGCGCTCCTGGCCCGCCAGCACATAGCCGGCCAGGCCGGGCAGCAGTACGAGGCGCCGGCCATCGTCGGCAACGAAGGCGAGGTCGTGCAGGCGGGCGTGGAGGGTACCCGAGTTGGTCAGTCGCAGGGTAGGGTGCGACGGCTCGGGGCCGACCTCGGACCGCAGCTGCGGCTGCGCCAGCGGCGCGGCATGTCCCTGGAACAGGGGCAGCGAGTAGCGCGGCAGGCCAGGCGCGCTGGGCGCGAGCACGACCCGGTAGGCCCGTTCGCTGGCCACGGGAGACGGCAGGCGCGGCAGCAGCCAGACGCGCTGGCGAGCGCCTGCTGGCAGGTCCAGCTGGACCGGGCTGGCCACGATCTGGTCGCTGGGGCGCAGTCGCTCGGTGTCCGCCTGCTGCTCCCAGGCCAGGATCCTCACCTGGCCCTGCCAGCGACCCGGGCCGGGGTTGTACAGCCACAGCGCGGTATGGCCGCCGTCGGCTGGCAGCTGCAGCGTGGTCGGCAGCAGGTCCAGCGCCGCGGCCGGCGACGCCAGCAGCAGCGCGAGCAGGGTCAGCCGTGTGCGCATCAGTAGATGACGGTCACGGCAGGCGCTGCGTCGTCGTCGTCGGCCGGCGGGGCAAGGTCGCGGACCTGGGATGGCAGCTGCGGTGCATCGCTGCGCAGATGCGGGGATGGGCAGTGGTCGCCGCCGGTATCACCGCTGCAGGCCTCGACCACGGTCAGCCGGATCTGCACGGCACTGCTGCTGGGCTCGGCCCACGCGGGCGTACTGGCGACCAGCATCGCCCCGGTCAGAAATGCGCGAACCACCTGCCATCCCGTGTGTCGAAAGACTCGTTGCGCGGTATCGGCCGGATCGGCAGGAACTGTAGAGTCGAGCTTGCTCGACTGCGCCATCTGCCCGGTGGGGGCCGACCGCAGGTCGGCACGCGCGTCAATAGGTGATCGTCACCTGCACCAGATCGTTGTAGGTGCCGGCAGGTGGCTGGCCGGTGACCGGCGGCACCCGGCCATAGATGGTCAGCTGCTGCGCGCTGCCACTTCCGGTGCCGCCAACGGTATCAACGTTGAGGGTGTTGCCCCAGCGCAGGCTGCGCGCCGAATCGCGGTACAGCTCATAGGTGAGGTAGTAGGTGCCGGTGCCAAGGGTGGTGGCCATGCGCCGCGTGCTGGTGGCGGCGGGGTTGTTCTGGCCGTTGTTCAGGCTGATCTGGTAGGCGGTGTTCTTCAGGCAGGTCAGCGTCAGCGTGGCGGTCTGGTCGATGTTGGCGGGAATGCCGCCGGTGACGTTGCCGAAGTTCATGTTGGTGGTGACATAGCTGCCGCACTGCGGCAGCACGTTGGCGGTGGCGGTGAAGCTGAACGCGGCGCTGGCGCTGTTGGTGCCGGTGGCGCCGCCATTGCAGGTGGCCGGCACGGTGGCGGTGCCGAGCAGCACTTCGTTCCAGGCCCAGGTCAGTACCACGTTGGCGCCGCTGAAGGTACTGCTGTACGCGCCCGAGGCCAGGATCTGATTGGCCGGGATCTGTGCGAACAGCTGCGTGGCCTGCGTGCCGTTGCCGCCGGTCAGGGGCACGTTGTAGGTCAAGGTCAGTTCCTGCGCGGGCGGCGTGCCGCGCGGGGTCAAGCCGGTCACCTGGCTGAAGTTGGAGGTGTTGTAGAGCTGGAAATTCATGCTGTCACTGGTGCCGGTCTTCATCGTCCGCCAGCTGGCGCTGCTGCCGCCACCGCTGCCGGCACCGATGCCCACGCACACCCGCACCCCGGTGGTGGCCAGCAGGCTCAGCGCGGAGGTGGTGCAGTTCACCGTGATGTTGAGCGTGCCCGTGGTTGCGCCCGGCGCATTGCTGTTGACGTTGCCGAACGGCAGTGTCGGGTCGGCGATGGCCGTGCAGACCGCGATGGCGCGCGCCGGTGCCGCGGCCAGCAGCCCAGCCACCAGCAGCAGGCCAAGCAGCAGCATCCTCATGGCGCCACCTCCGGGATGCAGTGCAGCGGTGCCGGCTGCGGCCGGGCGCCGGACGCCACCACCCTAGGCAGGTCCGGCACCTTCAGCCGGCACTGGCCGCGGCTGGTGGTGACGTACAGCATGCTGCCGGCGGCCACATCCTCGAGGTAGAGCAGGCCGTCATAACCAACGGTCGCCTGGCGGCCATCGGGCAGCTGCACTTCGCTGCCGACCTCCAGTGGTTGGCCGTCCATGCCCAGCAGGGTCAGGCTCAGCGAGGGCCGCGATCGCAGCTGGAACGTGACCCGGGTGCCCGCGCGCTGGCGCGGCGTCACCCAGTCCTCGATGCGGTCGGCGCGCATGTCCTCGGGCAGGTCGAGGGTGTCGATCGAGACCCGGTTGCGCTGCCACGACAGCAGCGGGCTGACCAGCAGCAGGCCGCGATCATCGGTGACGCCGATCAGGCGGTTCTCCAGTCGTACCGGCACGCCGCCGACGCCGTTGGTGCTGATCACCGCGAACGCGTCGGAGACCTCGCGGGTGGCGAAGGCGTGCCCGCCCATCCAGACCAGGCTGCCGCTGGCACTGGCGTAGGCATAGTTGAGGCCGCCCTGGCGCGACGCACCGAACGAGTAGCGGCCGACATCGTTGAGGATGCCGACCTCGGCCAGGCCACCATTGCCGTCTTCGCCATGACGGACCTGGGCGCGCCAGCCGACACCGCCGGCACTGCCATCGCCCGGCACGGGCTGGGTGACGTCGGCCACCCAGCTCTGGCTGTCGCCATTGCGCTGGCTGGACAGGCTGGCCTGGCGGTTGTTGCCGAGACTGGCGGTGACCGACAGATAGATGCTGCGGTCGTCGCTCTGGTCCAGGTTCTGGTTCACCGACAGGTAGGCCGACCAGCGCTGGCTCCAGGTGCGCGACCAGAACAGGCTGGCGTAGCGGTTGTCCTCGCCATCGGGATAGCGCAGGCGCAGGTAGCTGGCGCTGAGCGTGCCCAGCCGCAGCAGATCCATGCCGACCGTGGCCTGTTCGCTGATGCTCGGCGGCAGGTTGCCCTGCAGCGCGCCCAGGTCGCGGTAGTCGCCGTGGCTGCGCACGCTGCGCAGGTTGACGTTGAGGCGGCGGTTGTTCCAGCTGTAGCCCAGCGCCCATTGCCCGCCCTGCAGGCCGTGGTAGTCGCTGTGCGCGTAGGCGGCATTGAACACGCCGGCACTGCCGAGCAGCCACCAGCCGCCGAGGCCGGCGTGGGCCAGGCCACCGCCGCCTTCGGCATGTGCTTCGCCGGTGAATGTATCGCTGACGCCGCCGCGCCAGCTGGCGCTGGCAACCGTGCGGTCGTCGTAGGCGAACGAGCGCTGGCCGAAGTCTTCGCGCAGATGGCCGACGCCCAGCGACCAGTCCGACAACCCCTTGGCCAGCAGCTGCTGGGTGCCATAGAAGCTGAAATCCAGCGTCTGCATGCGACCGAACGCATCGGTCACCACCACCTGCGCGCTGCCGGTACCGCTGATGCCGGGTTGTGCGCCCAGCTGGAACGGGCCGACCGGCACCTGGCCACTGTATTGGCGCAGGCCATCGACATACAGCTCGACCGTGGAGGGCACCACCGCCTGGCCGAGGAAACTGGGGGTGGGGGTCAGCACGCGATAGGGCTGCAGGCCATAGTTGCGGCCGATCTGCAGGCCGCCCAGGCGCACCGGCCGGGTCCAGTCGACGAAGCCGCTGTAGAAGTCGCCAACCTCCAGGGTCATTGCCTGGTCGGGGAAATCCAGGCTCCAGCGCGTATCCAGGCGCACGCTCTCGCCACGCCAGCGGCGGTCGCCGGGCTGCTGGTAGCGACGGCTGATCGCGGTGTTCTCGAAGGTGCCGTTGCCGATGCCGAACAGGCGCAGTTCCGAGCTCAGGCTGAGGTTGCCGAGCGTATCCACCCGGCTGCCATACACGTCGTAGTTGAACAGCACGCCGGGCGATGCACTGCCAGCGGGTGCGCGCGCCTGCGGGCGGCTGAGCACGGTGGTCGGCAGGGTCAGCTGGTCCAGCGGTACGTCCAGTGCCAGGGTCTGCATGTGGGCGTCATAGCGCACCACCGCGCCGCTGATCTGGTCCAGGTACACCGGCGCGTCGCCGCTGGCATTGAAGCCGAGCTGGCGCAGCACTTCGGGACTGGCCTGCAGGCGACCGCGATTGTCGGTGAATGGCAGCAGGCCGCGTGGCGTGCTGTTGAGCGATACGTCCAGGTACAGCGTCTGGCTGGCGGTGAGCGGGGTGGGAGGCGGCAGGATGGCATCGGCGGACACGCCGGATACATCGGCAGCCCCGGTGGCCCCTGCGCCGGACACATCGGCGGCTTCGGTCGCCGCAGGAGCCAGGGCAGCAAGCAGCGCGCCCATCAACGCCTCAGCGAGCCGGTGGTGGCGACAGTGGCGTCTGTTCCGACTCGCCATTGAGCTTGGCCGTGATCTGGTCGTTGTCGCGGTCGATCGCCGTGCGTTCGAGCGGCCAGCGCATCACCTGGCCGGGCAGTACGTAGCCCAGCAGGCCGGGGTGCACGATGCGCGGGCGCTTGGCACTGCCCAGCGCGAGGTCGGCGATCTGCGCGTAGCTGTCGCCGGAATTGGACACCTCCACGCCGTCGCGGCCATCGTCCAGCCGCACCAGCCGGGCCTGCAGCCGTGCGGCCAGCTTGCCCGACGCCGGTTGCACGAACACCGGAATCGAATAGCGCAGCACGAACTGCATGCCGTCGGTGCGGGTGGACAGGTCCGGCATCTCGTCCACGATCAGCCGGTAGTACGGCTGGGCCGGCGGCGGCTCACGGGTGGGCCGCATCACCCGCACCAGCTGCTGCTGTCCGGCCGCCAATTCCTGCATCGGCGGGGTGGCGACCAGTTCATCGGTGGGCAGCAGCTGTTCCTGCCCGTTCTGCTGGACCCAGCGGAACACACGCACCTGCAGCTTCACTGGTGAGGTGCCGCTGTTGGTCAGCCACAGCTCGACGGCGCGTTGGCGGGCTTCCAGCTGCAGGCTGGTGGGGGCCACCTGCAGGCTGGTGGCCCCTGCCGTGGAGGCTGCCAGCAGGCAGAGGGCGAGCAGCGCCACGCCGGTGGCGCGCCACGGGCGGGATCCGGCCATGCGGGCGTGCTCCATCAATAGGTGATCGTGGCGGTGACCGTATCCAGGTAGTTACCGGTGGCCGGGTTGTTGGTGCTCAGGTTCAGGATCTGGCCGTAGACGATGTAGGGCACCGCCAGGCCGGTGCCGATGCCGGCTTGGGTGTTGGTGCCGGTGGTGGCCCCCCACACCAGCGTGTGCGCCGCATCCTGATACAGCTGGTAACCGACATAGTTGTTGGCGGTCACCGCCGCATTGGTGTTCTTCATCCGGCGGGTGGTGACGTCATTGGCGGTACTGGCGTTGGCGCCCGCATTCAGCGAAATCGTGTACGGGGTCAGCGCCGAGCACTGCGCGGTCACTGTGCCCTGGCCCAGCGTGGGCGTGGCGGTGGTGGAGGCGGCGGTGCCGAAATCCACGTTGGTGGCCGCCGCGGCGGTGATGGTGCAGGCCTTGGTGACGATCAGGGTGACGTTGAAGGTGGTGGTGTCGGCGGCCAGCACCGGGCTGGACGCCAGGAGCCCGGCCATGGCCCAGGCCAGCGGGGAACGAACTGGGGATCGCATGGACAACCTCCCTGACCCGAAGGTCTGTTGAACAAGGCGAAGACGGCACGATCGGTGCCGCTTTGACGACGCTGGGGCCAGCTTAGGCAGCGCAAGTGTCTGTAATCCGTGATAAATAGGGACCCGAAAGGGCGGAGTTCGTCACGCTTTCACTTTCCTTGCCGGAACCGTGCATGGCCCGGATCGCCAGTTGGGTGGCGTTCGTTCAGATTGCGGCCGGATCAGCGATAATGGGCGCCATGAGCGTGAATCTGAAAACCCCGCAGGAAATCGAGATGATGCGCATCGCCGGCCGCCTGGCCAGCGAAGTGCTCGACATCGTCACCCCCCACGTCAAGCCCGGTGTCACCACCGAGGAACTGGACCGCATCTGCCACGACCACATCGTGAACGTGCAGGGCGCCATTCCGGCCAACGTTGGCTACCGCGGCTTCCCCAAGACCGTGTGCACCTCGGTCAACAACGTCATCTGCCACGGCATCCCCAGTGAAGGGAAGGTGCTCAAGGATGGCGACATCGTCAATATCGACGTCACCGTCATCAAGGACGGCTGGCACGGCGATACCAGCCGCATGTACTTCGTCGGCACGCCGTCGGTGATGGCGCGCCGCCTGGTGGAAACCACCTACGAAGCGATGTGGCGCGGCATCCGCGCGGTGCGTCCGGGCGCCACCCTGGGCGACATCGGCCATGCCATCCAGAGCTATGCCGAAGGCGAGCGTTTCAGCGTGGTGCGCGAGTACTGCGGCCACGGCATCGGCAAGGTCTACCACGACGAGCCGCAGGTGGTGCATTACGGCCGCCCGGGCCAGGGCCTGGTGCTGCAGCCGGGCATGACCTTCACCATCGAGCCGATGATCAACGAGGGCACCCGCTACAACAAGGTGCTGCCGGACGGCTGGACCGTGGTGACCAAGGACCGCAAGCTGTCGGCGCAGTGGGAGCACATGATCGCGGTCACCGAGACCGGCGTGGATGTGCTGACCCTGTCGCCGGGCGAGTCGCAGGTCTCCTGAGGATGCTGCCGGCGAGTTCGCTGCTGGACACGCCGGCCGCGTCGCTCAACGACCCGGACTGGGCTGCTGCCGCGCGCCAGGCGTTGCAGCAGGCCGACGCGCGCCTGTACCGCCGCTTCGACCAGGGCGACAACATCGAGCGCCTGCTGGCGCTGCGCGCACGCGCTGCAGACCATCTGATCCGCCTGGCCTGGCAGCGCTGCCTGCCGGCCGACAGTAGCCTGTCGCTGTTCGCGGTGGGCGGCTACGGCCGTGGCGAACTGTTCCCGCGTTCGGACATCGACCTGCTGGTGTTCGGCGAGCCGCCGGCACAGCTGGTGCACGAAGCGGCATTGGCGCGCCTGTTCGCGCTGCTGTGGGACTGTGGATTGGCGGTCAGCCATGCCGTGCGCTCCGCTGCGCAATGCCGCGAGGCGGCGGCCGACCAGACCGTACTGACCGCGCTGATCGAGGCGCGCCCGATCCTGGCCGAAGAGGCCACGCGTCGCGCCCTGCGCGAGGCCATCGATGATCGCGAGTTGTGGCCGGCGCGTACGTTCTTCCTGGCCAAGCTGGAAGAACTGCGCAACCGCCACCAGCGCTTCGGTGATACCGCCGACAACCTGGAGCCGGACCTGAAGGATGGCCCCGGCGGCCTGCGCGATCTCAATACGCTGGGCTGGATGGCGCTGCGCGCCTTCGGCGTGCGTGACCTGGAGGCGCTGGTCGGGCTCGGCCACCTGGGCGCCGACGAAGCGGCCGCGCTGAAGCGCGAACGCGCGGTGCTGGCGCGGCTGCGCTTCGGCCTGCACCTGGTGGCGCGCCGCCCGGAAGAGCGCCTGCGCTTTGATTACCAGAAGACCCTGGCCGCGCGCCTGGGCTTTGAAGACGACGCCGAGAACCTCGGTGTCGAAAAGATGATGCAGGGCTTCTATCGCGCCGCACTGGTGGTGCGCCGGATCAGCGACCGCCTGCTGCAGCGCTTCGAGGAACAGTTCGATGGCGAGGCGCAGCCGGAACCGCTGACCGTGGGCTTCTCCCTGCGCCGCGGCTACCTGGCGGCCAATGATGCCGACTGGCCGCGCGGCGACATCGGCCAGGTATTCGCGCTGTTCGCCAGCTGGGCCAACAATCCGCAGGTGCGTGGCCTGCATTCGCTGACCGCACGTGCGCTGGCCGAAGCGCTGCCCGTGCTGCCGGCCTACGACGTGGCCGACGCCGATGCGCGCGAGCAGTTCCTGGCGTTGCTGCGTGGCCAGCGCCCGGTCGACACGCTTTCGCGCATGGCGCGGCTGGGCGTGCTCGGGCAGTGGATTCCCGCGTTTGCCCAGGTCAGTGGGCGCATGCAGTTCGACCTGTTCCATGTCTACACCGTCGACCAGCACACGCTGATGGTCCTGCGCAACATCGGCCTGTTCGCCAGCAGTCGTGCCGACGAGCGATTCTCGATCGCGCACGAAGTGTGGCCACGCCTGCGCAAGCCGGAACTGCTGCTGCTGGCCGGCCTGTTCCATGACATCGCCAAGGGCCGTGGCGGCGACCATTCGGAGCTGGGTGCGGTGGACGCGCGCGCGTTCTGCCAGGCCCATGCGCTGAGTGGTACCGATACCGAGCTGGTGGCATGGCTGGTCGAACAGCACCTGCGCATGTCGGTGACCGCGCAGAAGCAGGACATCGCCGATCCGGTGGTGATCCATCGCTTCGCCACCCTGGTCGGCAGCCGCGACCGCCTCGACTACCTGTACCTGCTGACCTGTGCCGACATCGCCGGCACCAGCCCGAAGCTGTGGAACGCGTGGAAGGACCGCCTGCTGGCCGATCTCTATTTCGCCACCCGGCGCGCGTTGCGCGAAGGGCTGGAACACCCGGTGCCAGCGGCCGAGCGCGTGGCCGAGGCGCGTGACAGCGTGCGTGCGCTGGTGCGCGAGCAGGGCTACGACGATGCCACCATCGACCGCCAGTTCGCGGTGATGCCCGATGAAGGTTTCATCCGGCTGCGGCCGGAGCAGCTGGCCTGGCAGGCGGCCGCGCTGGTGCCGGTGAAGCAGGGCCAGGCGCTGGTGAAGGTGCGCCGGATCAGCGTCGACGACCCGGCGCTGGAAGTGTTCGTGCATTCGCCGGACCGCGACGGCCTGTTCGCCGCCATCGTGATGACCCTGGACCGCAAGGGCTATGGCATCCACCGCGCACGCGTGCTGGATGGCCCTGCCGACACCATCTTCGATACCTTCGAGGTGAACCCGGCCGATACCTTCGCCGATGGCAGCAGCACCAACCTGGAGGCTGCGCTGCGCGAGGCGCTCAGCGGTGACCTGACCCGACTGCGGCCTTCGCGCCGGGTGGTGCCACGGCAGCTGCGCCATTTCCGCTTTGCCCCGCGCATCGAGTTCCGTGATGAGCCCGGCGCGACCCGTTTTGCCCTGGTCGCCCCCGACCGTCCCGGCCTGCTGGCCGACGTGGCGTTCGTGCTGCGCAACCAGGGCCTGCGCGTGCATGACGCGCGCATTGCCACATTCGGCGAACGCGCCGAAGACACTTTCGTGATCAGTGACGAACACGACCTCCCCCTGACTGAACCTGCCCGGCAGCAGCTGCATGACGCGATGCTGGCCTGCCTGGACCCTGATCGAAACGCCGGAGACCCCGCCTGATGGCCACCAAGCCCGCCAAGAAAACCGCCGCGACCCCGAAGAGCGCAGCGGCCAAGAAACCTGCCGCCGTGCCGGCCGCGAAGAAGGCTGCCGCGCCGAAGAAGGCCGCTGCGGTGAAGGCCCCGGCGAAGAAGGTGGCTGCACCGAAGAAGGCCCCGGCCAAGAGCGCTGAAGCCGCGCGCGCCGAAACCATTGCCCGCAAGTCGCTGCGCAAGCCGGCCGCGCCGGGCGTGGAAGAGCTGAAGTTCGGCATCGAGAGCGCCTTCGAGCGCCGCGCCACGCTGACCCTGCATGAGCTAGAAGGCTCGACCAAGCCGCTGGTGAACCGGGTGATCGATGGCCTGGAAAGCGGTGAGTTCCGGGTTGCCGAGCCGGACGGCCATGGCGGCTGGAAGGTCAACGAGTGGCTGAAGAAGGCCGTGCTGCTGTACTTCCGCGTCAACGACATGGCGGTGGTCGATGCGCGCCCGGCGCCGTTCTGGGACAAGGTCGAATCGCGTTTCGCCGGCTATGACGAAGCGAAGTTCCGCCGTGGCGGCGTGCGCGTGGTGCCGGGTGCGATCGCCCGCCGCGGCACGTACTTCGGCAAGGACGTGGTGCTGATGCCGAGCTTCACCAACATCGGTGCCTACGTCGGCGAAGGTACCATGGTCGATACCTGGGCCACCGTCGGCTCCTGCGCGCAGATCGGCCAGCACTGCCACCTGTCCGGCGGCGCCGGCATCGGCGGCGTGCTGGAACCGCTGCAGGCCAGCCCGACCATCATTGAAGACCACTGCTTCATCGGTGCGCGTTCGGAAGTGGTGGAAGGCGTCGTGGTCGGCCACCACAGCGTGATCGGCATGGGCGTGTTCCTCAGCCAGAGCACGCGCATCTACAACCGCGCTACCGGCGAGATCAGCTACGGCTACATCCCGCCGTACAGCGTGGTGGTGTCCGGTTCGCTGCCGAGCAAGGACGGTACCCACTCGCTGTACTGCGCGGTGATCGTCAAGCAGGTTGATGCGAAGACCCGCAGCAAGACCAGCGTCAACGACCTGCTGCGCGGCCTGGCCGACTGAAGGTGACGGCGCCGGAAGACCTGGCGCAGTCCGCGATCTACCGGCATCCGTCCGACACCCTGTTCGGGCGGATGCTGCCTCGCCTGCTGCACGCCCCACGCTGGACCCGGCTGCGGCGTGCGCTGTCGCGGCGCTGGCCGATACCGGCGCTGGTCAGCGACGTGCGCGACGTGGTGTATGTGAGCTGGTGGGTCGATGTGCGCCATGCACCGCCACCGCCGCCGGGCCATCACTACGTCGTGCATGAAGGGCGTACGCCGTACACCATCCTCAGCTACCGCCATGGCCATTTCGGGCCCGGCATGGCCGGACCGCTGCGCGCGCTGATGCCTTCGCCACGCCAGAGCAACTGGCGCTGGTACCTGCGCCGTGACGATGCTCCGGACGGGACGCCGGTGGTGCTGTTCGACCGCAACGTGATGGGCCAGCTGGCCTTCGTGGCTGGTGCGCGCGCGTTCAGCGATGCGATGCAACCCCATCTGTCCACGCGGTTCGAACACCGGGTACGCGCCGATGGCGGCGGGCAGACCTGGATCGAAGGCGGGCAGGGCAGTGCCCCGGCGCTGCATCTGCAGTGGCGCGCCGCCGAAGGCTGGAACCCTTCGGCATGGGCCGGGTTCTGCGATGGCCATGACGCGCGGTTGCGATTCCTGACCTGCCAGGACGAGGCCATTGCACGTACCTGCGATGGGCGCTGGGCCAGCACCCGCATCGATCTGCCGGTGGATACCACCCAGCTGCAACCGCTGCAGCTGGAGGGCGGAGCGCACTGTCCGCGCCTGCAGGCGATGGGCGTGAACCTGGCCGAAGGGCTGGCGCTGCGGCTGCCGGCGGTGCAGTTCCGGGTCGTGTCCGAGCGCCTGTTGTGAGATTCTGGCCCTCTGTTTTCCAGCATCACAGATGGCCATGAGCACCACTGTCTACGGTTTGAAGAACTGCGATACCTGCAAGAAGGCGACCAAGTGGCTGGACCGCTTCGGCGTGCCGTACACCTTCGTCGACTACCGCGACAACAAGCCCAGCCCGGAAACCCTGCTGGAATGGGCCGCGCAGCTGGGCGGCCTGGCGGCGATGGTCAACAAGTCCTCCACCACCTGGCGGCAATTGCCGGACAACCGCAAGGCGGCCGAGTCCGATGCCGAATGGAAGCTGCTGCTGCGTGAGTACCCGCAGCTGATCAAGCGCCCGGTGGTGGTGACCGCCGACGGCACGGTGAGCCAGGGCTTCAGTGACAACGGATTCAAGGCACGCTTCGGCGTGGGCGGCGCATGAGTGCCGTCCTCGACCTGACCTGCGAGCTGATCGCACGCCCCTCGGTGACGCCGGACGATGCCGGCTGCCAGGCGTTGCTGGCGGCACGCCTGAAGCAGGCCGGGTTCCACTGCGATCACCTGCGCCTGGGCGAGGTCGACAACCTGTGGGCGACCCACGGCCACGGCGCGCCGGTGCTGGTGCTGCTGGGACACACCGACGTGGTGCCGCCCGGTCCACGCGAGGCATGGGCGAGCGACCCGTTCACGCCGACGATCCGTGACGGCGTGCTGTATGGCCGCGGCACGGCCGACATGAAGGGCAGCGTGGCCGCGTTCGTGGTCGCCGCCGAGCAGTTCGTGGCCGCGCATCCCGATCATCCCGGCACGCTGGCGGTGCTGTTGACCAGCGACGAAGAAGGCGATGCGATCGATGGCGTGCGCCATGTGGCACGCCTGTTCGCCGAGCGTGGCCAGCGCATCGACTGGTGCATCACCGGTGAGCCTTCGTCGACCGCGACGCTGGGTGACCTGCTGCGGGTCGGCCGTCGCGGCAGCCTGTCGACCAAGCTGCGCGTACAGGGCGTGCAGGGGCATGTGGCGTATCCGGAAAAGGCGCGCAATCCCATCCACCAGGCCGCGCCGGCACTGGCCGAACTGAGTGCGCGGCGTTGGGACGAGGGCTACGAGAGCTTCCCGCCGACCAGCCTGCAGATCTCCAACATCCATGCCGGCACGGGCGCCAACAACGTGATTCCCGGTGAGCTGGAGGTGGATTTCAACATCCGCTACAACCCGCACTGGGACGCGCCGAAGCTGGAGGCGGAGATCGCTGCACTGCTCGACCGGCATGGCCTGCAGTACACGCTGAAGTGGCATCGCAGCGGTGAGCCGTTCTACACCCCGGAAGGTACCTTGCGCGCCACTGCGCGTGCCGTGCTGGCCGAACACATCGGTCGTGCGCCGGAGGAAAGCACGGGCGGTGGCACCTCCGACGCGCGCTTCATCGCACCGCTGGGTGCGCAGTGCATCGAAGTGGGGCCGGTCAACGCCAGCATCCACCAGGTGGACGAGAACGTGCGCGTGGACGAGCTGGAAGCGCTGCCGGGGCTGTACCAGCGGCTGGTGGAACGGCTGCTGGTGTGAGGAGGGAGGGTGCCGACCGTTGGTCGGCACGCCTCCGGCTGAGGCTGCTTTCCTGTAGAGCCGAGCCATGCTCGGCTCTACTACTCCGAGAAAATGAAGAACGGCGGCTCGATCGCCTTCTTCCAATAGCTCGGCGCGGCCATGTAGAAGTGCTGCGCTTCGGCCCTGGCGAACCATTGCGTCGCTGCATCGGTGTTTTTCTCCACGCCCGGCGCGCTCCGACCCAGCAACAGCCCAGCGAAGTACTGGCCGAACACGTTGCCCTGCGCACCGGCGAGCTGGTACAGCTGCAGGGCGCGCGCCGGATCGCGCGGCAGGCCCACGCCTCTTTCCAGCAGCGCGCCCAGGTCCACCTGCGCTTCGGCATCGCCGCGCTCGGCGCGTCGCTGGATGCGGGCCACCAACGGGTGCACGGTGCCGGCCTGCGCGGCCACCGCATCCGGCAGTCGTGAGGAACGGCTTGGATAGCGGTGGTAGATCATCGCGCGCAGGTCCCAGCGCAATGCCAGCTGCGCGTCGCTGCGCGCGCGATAGGCAGTGGCGAGTTCATGGAACGCGCAGGGATTGCCGTGGTTGGCCGCTGCCAGGTAGGCGCGTTCGCCACGTCGCCACGACGCACGCAGAACCGGTGCAGGATCGATATGGGGGCTGTCGGCATGCCGCAGCGTGCCGGACGTCCAGATCCGGCCCAGTGCTTCTTCCGCCTTGGTGTTGTGGAAGGTCCAGGGCGTGATCGCGGCGGCGCGCTCGTAGTACGTGATCGCACGCGGATCGTTGAAGTGCTCGAAGGTCTGCGCGGTGTCCCAGGCACCGTCGAAGCTGCCGTCGGTGCCGCGTTGCTCCAGGCTTTGCAGCTGGGCTGGCGGCAGGGGCGAGGGCGGGGGCACGGTCTGGCATGCGGCCAGGCCCAGGCAGAGCAGGGCGGCCAGCGCCCCGGTGCGTCCATTGCTGTGTTGCATTCCAGTTACACATTTCGGGGTGGGCCATTATGCGCCGCCAGGCGGTCCGGCTGGTTGCCGACGCAACTGTTGCACCGTGCCGGAAACCGGGGTAGGGTCGATGCCATGTCGATCCACTTGGCCACCGCCGTCAACAACAACAACCGCAATAATCTGCGCGCGAATAATCGTGCGCGGCCGATGCGGGACTGCGCCCTGGGTAGATAGACAGCAACATACGCCCGGACACCAGAAAACCCGCATCGGCCGATGCGGGTTTTTTTGTGCCCGGGCGCAGCCCCACCCGGGCCTGGATGGCCGGTCGAACACCTTCCCACCCCGTGAATTCCCCCAACAGGAGCTCCGCCATGTGTTCGATCTTCGGAATCTTCGGCCTGCAGGCCGGTGACGATCTTCCTTCCCTGCGCCGCCACGCGCTGGAACTGTCGCAGCGCCAGCGCCACCGCGGCCCGGACTGGAGCGGCGTGTACCTCGACGAAGGCGCACTGCTGGTCCACGAGCGGCTGGCCATCGTCGATCCGGCCGGCGGCTCGCAGCCGCTGCTGTCGGCCGATGGCCAGCTGGCGCTGGCGGTGAACGGCGAGATCTACAACCACCAGCAGCTGAAGGCCGCGCTGACCGCCGCCTATGACTTCCAGACCGGCTCGGATTGCGAAGTGATCAACGCGCTGTACCGCCAGGGCGGATCGCCGGCGCAGTGGCTGGAGCAGCTCAACGGCATCTTTGCCTTCGCGCTGTGGGACCGTGACAGCGGCCGCGTGCTGGTGGCGCGTGACCCGGTCGGCGTGGTGCCGCTGTACTGGGGCCATGATGCGCAGGGTCGCCTGCGCGTGGCCTCGGAAATGAAGGCGCTGGTGGACACCTGTGCAGACGTCGCGCAGTTCCCGCCGGGCCACTATTTCGACAGCGCCAGCGGCGAACTGGTGCGCTATTACCAGCAGCCGTGGCGCGAGTACGCGGATGTGCAGGGCCGCCAGGCCGACCTGGCCGAGCTTCGCCAGGCCTTCGAGCATGCGGTCGAACGCCAGCTGATGAGTGACGTGCCGTACGGCGTGCTGTTGTCCGGTGGCCTCGATTCCTCGCTGGTCGCCGCCGTGGCTGCGCGCTATGCACGCCGTCGCATCGAGGACGGCTGCCAGACCGAAGCCTGGTGGCCGCGCCTGCATTCATTCGCGATTGGCCTGAAGGGCTCGCCCGATCTGGCGGCCGCAGCGATTGCCGCCGAAGCGCTGGGCACCGTGCACCACGGCTTCGAATACACCTTCGAAGAAGGCCTGGATGCACTGCCGGAAGTGATCCGCCACATCGAGACCTATGACGTCACCACCATCCGCGCATCGACGCCGATGTTCCTGCTGGCGCGGCGGATCAAGGCGATGGGGGTGAAGATGGTGCTGTCCGGCGAAGGCAGCGACGAGATCTTCGGTGGCTACCTGTACTTCCACAAGGCGCCGGATGCGCGCGAATTCCACGATGAACTGGTGCGCAAGCTCGATGCCCTGCACAACTACGACTGCCTGCGCGCCAACAAGTCGATGATGGCCTGGGGCGTGGAGCCGCGCGTGCCGTTCCTGGATCGCGAATTCCTCGACGTGGCGATGCGTTTCGACGCCGCGCACAAGATGGTCGGTGCCGGGTTCGGTGGCCGTCGCATCGAGAAGGCGGTGCTGCGCGAGGCGTTCGACGGCTACCTGCCGGACAGCATCCTGTGGCGGCAGAAGGAACAGTTCAGCGATGGCGTCGGCTACGGCTGGATCGACGGGCTGAAGGCGCATGCCGAAGCACAGGTGAGCGACCGTGTGCTGGCGGCTGCGGACAAGCGCTTCGCGCACAACCCTCCGCAGACCAAGGAGGCGTATTACTACCGCCACCTGTTCGAGCAGTTCTTCCCCAGTCGCGCAGCTGCCGAGACGGTGCCGGGCGGCAAGTCGATCGCCTGTTCGTCGCCGGCGGCGATTGCATGGGATGCCAGCTTCGCGGCAGCGGCCGACCCGTCCGGTCGTGCGATTGCCGGCGTGCACGAACAGGCACTGGCCTAGCGCCGGCGGTAGTGCCGGCCGCTGGCCGGCAATGGCGGGGTCAGATTCCTTCTCCTTTGGGAGAAGGATCTGGCCGCGATCGTCAACGTGCAGGCACCAGCGTCATCACATGCTGGGCCTTGCCCGGCAGGAACGGGGTGGGTCGGCCATGCACCCAGTCTTCATGGCCGGCACCCCAGTAGGGGGACAACGGATGACCGCTCTGGCCGCCGGGCATGTGCACGATGCCATCGGCCTCGTGGCCTGGCGAGACCACCATCCGCTCGGAGGCGCCGAAATTCGGCGTCTGCACGCGCGGCATGTCGCGGTCGCCGGGCAGGCGATCGGCTGGCATGCACAGCCAGCGCTTTGCGAAGTCCGGCAGCGCGCGTGCGATCGGATGACAGATCGCCGCGGTGTTGCGTTCGCCCCAGCTGCGCTGGGCCAGCGGGCCCTGTTTGGACAGTTCGTCCTCGGTTCGTCGTGCCGCATCGACCAGCAGTGCGTCCCAGCTGTCGAAGGCAGGGGGCAGCAGGTTGGCCGGGCGCTGCTGCAGCATCGGCCAGGCGACGCCTTCCAGCTGCGCCAGCCGCGGGTCCAGGTAGTCCTCTCCCAGTCGAGCGTTGGCCGGGGCCAGTAAAGCGTCAGACAGCGTCTGCATTACCTGCGAGCGGAACTCGCGCACCACCCGGTAGCTGACCGAGCTGACCGAGGCGCGGCCGCCCCATTGATGGCTGGCCTCTCCCAACCGCTTCAACGCAGGATCGTCACTGCGTTCGATGACGTCGTGCAGCAGTGCCCACCAGCGCTGCAGGAACACCGCGCGGTCGTCGAGCTGGATCGCCAGCAGGTCGTGCTCGTCGAAGCGCTCCTGGATGGCCAGCAGGTCGCGGATCTGCCGCGCACGGGCCCCAAGGTCATAACCACCATGGCCAACGCTGGCCAATGCCTCGCCGTCGAGCACGCGGCCGTTGGCGGTCCACAGGCGATGGCTGGGTGGATCAATCAGTGCCGGTGCGGCGTCGCTGCGGATCGGCCAAGGCGCGCAGTCCTGGTTGCTGGCGGCGTTGAAGCCGGCCGGTGCACAACCGGGGCCGCGGTCTGGACGGGCGCCGATCAGGCGCCAGGCGATGCGTCCGCTGCGGTCGCCGATCACCAGGTTCTGCGCCGGGATGCCGGCCTGGTCGGCGAAGTGCAGGGCGGCTTCCAGATCGCCGGCACGGGCCAGGTCACCAAAGTCCAGGCGCACCGCACCCGGCAGCTGCGCGACCCAGCGCAGGGCATCGCCGCTGCCATCGGCATGCGTGTGCAGGATCGGTCCCCATGCGGTTTCGCGCACCGGGAACAGCACGTCGGCCTGGCCCGCCACCGCGATGCGTTCCTCATGCACGGTGACCGCAGCGTTGGCCGGTTCAGTGCGGTAGTCCGCCGTGTCGATGTAGCTGTTGGTGAAGCCCCAGGCAACGTGCCCGTTGCTGCCGACGATCACCGCCGGCAGGCCGGGCAGCGAGAAACCGGTGACATCGACCTGGCCGCCTGCGGCCTGCGGGTCGGGGTAGCGCAGGCGCACGCGGAACCACAGCCCCGGCGCGCGCAGTCCCAGGTGCATGTCATCGGCGACGATGGCGCGGCCGTCGGCGGTCAGTGCACCGGATACGGCGAAGTTGTTGCTGCCGACCGCATCGGCCTCTTCCTGTCCGGTGCCCGGCTTTCCCTGCAATGTGCGCAGATCGAGCTGGCTGGCGTCGGGCAGCACGGCGTTGCCGGTTGGTTCGCCGAACAGGGGCGCATCCCATTCGCTGCCATCGTGGGCGAGCAGGGCGTACAGCGCCGGCGGCACCACCGCGCGGATGCGGCTCAACGCCAGCTCGGTCTGGTTGCCCGGATCCTGCAGGTCGGCGTACATGGCCAGCCCGGTGAGCACGCTGTCGCTGGCCCGCCAGGGTTGCGGCGCCTGGCGCAGCAGCAGGTACGCCCATGGCCGCACCGGAAGTCCGGCCAGTCCCTCATTGACGCCGGCGACGTAGGCGCCCACGGCCTCGCTGTTGCTGCCCAGCGCGGCCTGCATGTTCGCCTCGGTACGCGCGCGCAGGCGATGCACGCGCATGCGCTTGTCGGCGTCGACGGCCTTCGGCCCGAACAGCGCCGACAGCTCGCCCGCGGCACTGCGCCGCATCAGGTCCATCTCGAAATAGCGTTCCTGCGCATGCACGCGGCCCAGCGCACGCATCGCGTCGGCCTGGCTGCCGGCGGTGATGGTGACCACGCCCAGCGCATCGCGCTCGACGGTGACCGGCTTGGCCAGGCCCGGCAGCGCATGCTCGCCGTCCAGGTCGGCCAGGCTGCCGCGCAGCAGCAGCCACAGCACCAGAACGGTGGCCAGCACGATGGCGATCAACACGCCCAGCACCCAACGCCATGTACGTCGCATCGCACGTCCTTTCCACGCTCGAGGGTCGATTGTAGCCGCAGGCGCAACTGCGACTGATTCCGATTAGATCACCGTCGCCGGAAATGCGTCACCCTATGCCGCATCGATTCACAGGAGCCCCCCATGAAAGGCAACCCGGACGTCATCGCCTGCCTGAAGGAACTGCTGCGCGGCGAGCTTGCTGCCCGCGACCAGTACTTCATCCATTCCCGCCGCTACGAGGACCAGGGCCTGTTCGCGCTGTACGAACGCCTGAACCACGAGATGGAAGAAGAGACCCAGCACGCCGACGCGCTGCTGCGCCGCATCCTGTTCCTGGGCGGCGACCCGGACATGCGCCCGCATGCCACCGAGCCGGGCAAGACCGTGGAGGAGATGCTGCAGAAGGATCTGGATACTGAATACGCGGTTCGGAACAATCTCGCCGCCGGCATGAAGCTGTGCGAAGAGAAGGGTGACTACGTCAGCCGCGACATGCTGCTGGCGCAGCTGAAGGACACCGAGGAAGACCATGCCTGGTGGCTGGAGCAGCAGCTGGGCCTGATCAAGCGCATCGGCCTGGAGCTCTACCAGCTGAGCAAGATCGACGGCAACGGCGCCCCGGCGCACTGAGCCGCAGGCGCTGGGCAATTCCCGGCGACCACCCGGTAGAGCCGACCGCTGGTCGGCTGCTCTTCAAAAGACAGCCGACCAGCGGTCGGCTCTACCAGAAGAAGCACAAAGTTCTGTCGCCCGCCAGCACCGGAGCACCGCCAGCCAGCCTTCGCCCGCCAGCTGCTCCACCGCCCGCCAGCCGACAACAAAAAAGCCGGGGCATGCCCCGGCTTTTTCGTGTCTGACGTCCCTGGATTCCGGTAGTGCCGGCCGCTGGCCGGCAACGTTGGATCCGAGCAACATTCAGCAGTTGCCGGCCAGCGGCCGGCACTACCGGTCACTCCACCGACAGCCCTTCCACCTTCTGCCAGCCACGTGGCAACAGGTGGCCGCGGGTGGCGCGGGCGCCGAGGTAGGCGTCCAGCTCGTTGAACTTCAGGCCCATGGTGCGCTGGCCGCTGCGCACCTGCAGGGTCTGGCCCGGGCTGATCGCCACGATGGCGACCACGCGTTCGGTGGCGAGCTTGGCCTTGGGGATCTCGATGATCTTGTTGCCCTTGCCCTTGTCCAGTTCCGGCAGGTCGTTGGCGGCGATCGCCAGCAGGTTGCCGGAGCTGGTCACCGCCACGATGCGATCAGTGGCGACGTTGGCAACCACCGAAGGAATCAGCACCGACGAGCCGGCCGACAGGTTCAGCATCGCCTTGCCGGCCTTGTTGCGGCCGATCAGGTTCTCGAAGCGGGTGACGAAGCCGTAGCCATGGCTGGAGGCCAGCACGAAGCGCGTCTCCGGTTCGGCACTGGCCAGGGTGACGAAGCTGGTGCCCGGCGCCGGCGAGAAGCGGCCGGTCAGCGGTTCACCGTTGCCGCGAGCGGACGGCAGGGTATGCACCGGCGTCGAGTAGGCGCGGCCCTCGCTGTCGAGGAACGCGACCTGCTGGGTACTGCGCGCGCGCACCGCGCCCTGCAGGGCGTCGCCATCGCGGTAGGACAGGGCGGACGCATCGACATCGTGGCCCTTGGCCGCACGGATCCAGCCCTTCTCCGACAGCACGACGGTCATCGGCTCGCTCGGCACCAGCTCGGTCTCGTCGATGGCCTGCGCGGCCTGGCGCTGCACCAGCGGCGAACGGCGTGCGTCGCCGAACTTCTTGGCATCGGCGGTCAGTTCGTCGCGGATCAGCTTCTTCAGCTTGGCCTTGCTGTCGAGGATGCCGAGGATCTTCTCGCGCTCCTTGGCCAGCTCGTCCTGCTCGCCGCGGATCTTCATCTCTTCCAGGCGCGCCAGCTGCTTCAGCTTGGTTTCCAGGATGTACTCGGCCTGGTCGTCGGACAGGCCGAAGCGCGCGATCAGCGCTGCCTTCGGTTCGTCCTCGGTACGGATGATGTGGATCACCTCGTCCAGGTTGAGGAAGGCGACCAGCAGGCCTTCCAGCAGGTGCAGGCGGCGCTCGACCTTCTGCAGGCGGTGCTGCAGGCGGCGGGTGACGGTATTGCTGCGGAAGGTCAGCCATTCGCTGAGCAGCATCTTCAGGTTCTTCACCTGCGGACGGCCGTCCAGCCCGATCACGTTGAGGTTGACGCGGTAGCTGCGCTCCATGTCCGTGGTCGCGAACAGGTGGCCCATCAGCTGCTCGGCATCGACGCGGTTGGAGCGCGGCACCAGCACCACCCGCACCGGGTTGGCGTGGTCGGACTCATCGCGGATGTCTTCCAGCCACGGCAGCTTCTTGGCGCGCATCTGCGCGGCGATCTGCTCGATCACCTTCGACGGCGACACCTGGAACGGCAGCGCCGTGACCACGATGTTGTTGGCTTCCTTGGTGAAGGTCGCACGTGCACGCACGCTGCCGTTGCCGGTCTCGTACATGTTCCGCAGATCGCTGGCCGCGGTGATGATCTCGGCGCTGGACGGGTAGTCCGGGCCCTGCACGTGCTCGCACAGGTCGCGCACGCTGGCCTCGGGGTTGTCCAGCAGGTGCAGCAGCGCGCTGACGATCTCGTTGAGATTGTGCGGCGGTACGTCGGTGGCCATGCCCACGGCGATGCCGGTGGTGCCGTTGAGCAGCAGGTGCGGCAACCGCGCCGGCATCCAGGTCGGTTCCTGCAGGGTGCCGTCGAAGTTCGGCGCCCAGTCGGTGGTGCCCTGGCCCAGTTCGCCCAGCAGTACTTCGGCGATCGGGGTCAGCTTGGATTCGGTGTAACGCATCGCCGCGAACGACTTCGGGTCATCGCTGGAGCCGAAGTTGCCCTGGCCCTCGATCAGCGGATAGCGGTACGAGAACGGCTGGGCCATCAGCACCAGCGCTTCGTAGCACGCGCTGTCGCCGTGCGGGTGGTATTTACCGATGACGTCACCGACGGTGCGCGCGGACTTCTTCGGCTTGGACGCGGCATTCAGGCCCAGCTCGCTCATCGAATAGATGATGCGGCGCTGCACCGGCTTCAGGCCGTCGCCGATGAACGGCAGAGCGCGGTCCAGGACCACGTACATCGAGTAGTCGAGGTAGGCGCGCTCGGCGTACTCGCGCAGCGGCAGTTGTTCGAATCCGTGGAACACGGGGCGGGCAAGTTCGGTCATGCGGCGTTGTTACCTGTTGTCGGGAGGCGGCGACGGCGGTCGCCGCTCGCAATCCTGTGATTATCCGGATGCGGCGGGGGATGCCAAGCCGCGCGCAGGGTCCAGCCCGGTTTCCAGGCCATGCCCGGCGCGTGCCAGGTAGCGCCCGGGTGGCAGCCCGAAGTGGCGGCGGAACACGGTGACGAAGGCGCTGGCGCTGCTGAAGCCCAGCGCATGGGCGATATCGGCCACGCTGCGGCCGTCGGTCAGTTGGCGCAGGGCCTCGGACAGGCGGGCCTGCTGCCGCCACTGGGCGAAGCTGAGGGTGGTCTCGTCGCGGAAGTGGCGGGTCAGGCTGCGCGGGGAAAGCCCGGCCCAGTGCGCCCATTCGGCCAGGCTGCGCTCGTCGGACGGGTCGGCCAGCAGCTGCGAGGCGATCTTCAGCAGGCGCCGGTCATGCGGCATCGGCAGGTGCATGCGCTGGCGTGGCGCGGTGCGGATCTCGTCCAGCAGCACGTCGATGATGTGCTGGCGTTCGGGCGTGGTGGCATAGCCCAGCGGCCATTCGCAGATGCGGTCGGCCAGCGCCTGCGCCAGCTTGGACAGGCCCAGCACGCACGGATCGGAGGGCAGGGTGGAGCAGGCAGGCGCCGCCAGGGCCATGCCCCAGCCGCGCAACGGCCCGTCGAGGGTGACCGTATGTGGCTCAAGCGGCGGCATCCAGCCGGCCGAACCCGGCGCCAGTGACCAGGTGCCGTGCGAGGTGCGGGTGGTCAGCAGGCCGCGCTCGACGCAGATCAGCTGCGCGCGCTGGTGGTGGTGCCAGTCCACTTCGCGGACCAGGCCCTGCGGGCTGTCGAAGCGGAAGGCGACGACCGGTGGGCCATCGTTGCGCTCGAACCAGTCCAGCGCGTCGTCACGCAGCAGGCGCTTGGGAGGGGGGATTTCTGCCTTGTTCATCATATCCGCTGGCTGAAATGTGTCATCCATTGGCTGGATTGTACTACCGGGCCACCTGACCAGATCATTAAGGTAGGCGCCTTCACTGATCGAGCCCGCTGCTGCAACACAGCATTCGATGCCAGATCGAATATTTCCATTGAGAAATATTTTTTTTGGAAGAGAATGCTCCCCCATGATCTGTCCTGCAACCACTCCCCCCAGCTTCGGCCTGCTGCTGCGCCAGGTGCGCGACGGCCTGGTCCGCCAACTCGACGCGTCCATGGCTGAAGAAGATCTGGGCATCGGCTTCACCCACTACATCGGGCTGAAGGTGCTTTCGCACATGGCCCCCTGTACCGCCAACGAACTGGCCCAGGCCATCGACCAGGTGCCCAGTGCGGTCACTCGCCTGCTGGACAAGCTCGAGGCCCTGGGCTGTGTCCGCCGCGAGCCGCATGCGCAGGACCGGCGTGCACTGCAGATCGTGCTGACCGACGAAGGCCGCGCGCTGTGGGCGCGGCTGAAGCTGCGCGGCGACGCGGTGATGGATTACGCGCTGCGTGATCTTTCCGCCGATGAGCGCACGCTGCTGCTGTCCCTCCTTACCCGAATCCGCGATTCACTGACGACCCCATGAACCCGATCCCGCATCCCACTCTCCGCCGGTCCGGGCGCGCGCTGCTGGTGTCAGCGCTGGCCCTGGCCCTGGCCGCCTGCGCCAGCAGCCGCGGCCTCACCCCGCAGGGCCACGTGCTTGAGGTGGACAGCCTGCACAGCGAACGCACCCTGGCCGACACCGACCTGAGCGCCACCGGTTTCCCGGCGCAGGACTGGTGGAAGGCACTGGGCGACGCGCAGCTGGACGCGCTGATCGCTGAAGGCCTCGCCGGCCACCCGAGCCTGGACGCCGCCGATGCACGCCTGCGCCAGGCCCAGGCCCAGGTCGGCACCGCACGAGCCGATCAGCTGCCCAGCCTGTCGGTGTCCGGTGGCTACACCGGCCTGCGCCTGCCCGAATCGATGGTCGGCAGCGAGATGGGCGGCCGCTACGGCGGCAGCAGCCAGGTTGCCTTCGACTTCAGCTACGGCGTGGACCTGTGGGGCGGCAAGCGCGCGGCCTGGGAAGCGGCCGTGGATGGCGCGCATGCCGCCACGGTCGAAGCCCAGGCGGCACGCCTGAACCTGTCCACCGGCATCGCCCAGGCCTACACCGACCTGGCCTACGCCTGGCAGCTCAATGACGTGGCCGAGGAAGAACTGACCCGCTCGCAGAAGTCGCTGCAGCTGACCCGCCAGCGCCGCAGCGCCGGCATCGACAGTGACCTGCAGGTGCGCCAGGCCGAGGCCCGCGTGCCGGCCGCGCAGCAGCAGGTGCTGGCCGCGCAGCAGCGCATCGACGCTGCCCGCACCGCGCTGGCCGCGCTGGTCGGCAAGGGCCCGGACCGGGGCCTGTCGATCCAGCGCCCGCAGCCGCTGAACCCGATGGCGTTGCAGCTGCCGGGTGTGCTGCCGAGCGAACTGCTTGGCCGTCGCCCGGATATCGTGGCTGCGCGCTGGCGCGTGGAAGCGGCCGACAAGCAGATCAAAGTCGCCAGGACCAAGTTCTACCCGAGCTTCAACCTGACCGCGCTGGCCGGCGTGGTCGCCCCGAACGTGGGCGATCTGCTGAAGAGCAGTTCCACCTTCGCCTACATCGGCCCGGCGCTGAGCCTGCCGATCTTCGAAGGCGGCAAGCTGCGCGCCAACCTGGCCAACACCGATGCGCAGTACGACCTGGCGGTGGCCAACTACAACCAGGCCGTGCTCGACGCATTGCGCGACGTCGCCGACCAGGTCAATGCGGTGCGTTCGCTGGCACAGCAGGCGCACGCGCAGCAGCAGGCCGTGGACACCGCACGTTCGGCCTTCGACCTGGCCCAGCAGCGCTACCGCGCCGGCATCGGCAGCTACCTGGACGTGCTGACCGCGCAGTCCACCCTGCTGCAATCGCAGCAGCAGCTGGCCGGCCTGCAGTCGCAGCAGGTGCAGACCTCGGTGCGCCTGAGCAAGGCCTTGGGCGGTGGTTTCCAGCCCGCTGACGCCGACCGCGCCCCGATTGCCTCCCATTCCGATTCCTCGCATTCCTGAAGACCTCCGCCATGAGCCAGACCCAAGACACTGCGGCCCCGGCCGCCTCCAACCGCCGCGGCAACCTGCTGCGCGGCCTGTTCGTGATCGTCGTGCTGCTGCTTGCCGCACTGGCGCTGTGGTACTTCATGTTCGGCCGTTGGTTCGAAGAGACCGACGATGCCTACGTGCAGGGCAACCAGGTGCAGATCACCCCGCTGGTGGCCGGTACCGTGGTCGCCATCAACGCCGATGACGGCATGCGCGTCGAGCGCGGCCAGCTGCTGGTGCAGCTGGACCCGTCCGACACCTCGGTGGCGCTGCAGCAGGCCGAAGCCAACCTGGCCAAGACGGTGCGCCAGACCCGCGGCCTGTACCGCAGCGTGGAAGGCGCGCAGGCAGACCTGAATGCCCGCCAGGTGACCCTGAAGCGCGTGCGTGACGACTTCGCCCGCCGCAAGGACCTGGCCGCCACCGGTGCCATCTCCAACGAAGAACTGGCCCATGCCCGCGATGAGCTGGCCGCCGCCGAAGCGGCCGTGGCCGGTTCGCGTGAGACCGTCGAGCGCAACCGCGCGCTGGTCGACGACACCGTGATTGCCACCCAGCCGGACGTGCAGGCAGCGGCCGCGCAGCTGCGCCAGGCCTTCCTCAACAACGCCCGCGCCGGCATCGTCGCGCCGGTCACCGGCTACGTTGCCCGTCGTTCGGTGCAGGTCGGCCAGCGCGTGCAGCCGGGCAATGCCCTGATGGCCGTGGTGCCGACCGAGCAGATGTGGGTCGAGGCCAACTTCAAGGAAACCCAGCTGCGCCACATGCGCCTGGGCCAGGAAGTGGAGCTGAAGTCCGACCTGTACGCCGGTGACGTGAAGTACAAGGGCCGCATCCAGAGCCTGGGCCTGGGCACCGGCTCGGCGTTCTCGCTGCTGCCGGCGCAGAACGCCAGCGGCAACTGGATCAAGATCGTGCAGCGCGTGCCGGTGCGCATCGCCATCGATGCCAAGCAGCTGGCCGAGCACCCGCTGCGCATCGGCCTGTCGATGAAGGCCGAAGTGAGCCTGCGCGACCAGAAGGGCGAAGTGCTGCCGAGCGCGGCGGCCAAGGGCACGGTGTTCGACACCGATGTGTATGCCAAGCAGCTGCATGATGCCGATGAGGTGATCCACACGATCATCCAGGGCAACCTGCCGCAGCAGCAGGCGAAGGTGGGCTGAGGTCGCCATGTCCGCACAAGCTCCAGCCGCGCCCGGTGCTCCGGGCGCCCCGGCGGCGCCGGGTGCGGCCTCCGGGTTCCTGCCGCCCAGCGTCGCCCTGTGCACCGTGGGCCTGGCGATGGCGTCGTTCATGCAGGTGCTCGACACCACCATCGCCAACGTCTCGCTGCCGACCATCGCCGGTAATCTCGGTGCCAGTTCGCAGCAGGCGACCTGGGTCATCACCTCGTTCGCGGTCAGCACGGCCATCGCGCTGCCGCTGACCGGCTGGCTCAGCCGCCGCTTCGGAGAGCGCAAGCTGTTCGTCTGGGCCACGCTGGCCTTCGTCATCACCTCGCTGCTGTGCGGCCTGGCGCAGAGCATGGGCATGCTGGTGGTATCACGCGCGCTGCAGGGCTTCGTGGCCGGCCCGATGTATCCGATCACGCAGTCACTGCTGGTCTCGATCTATCCCCGCGAGAAACGCGGGCAGGCGCTGGCGCTGCTGGCGATGATCACCGTGGTGGCGCCGATCTGCGGCCCCATCCTCGGTGGCTGGATCACCGACAACTACAGCTGGGAATGGATCTTCCTGATCAACGTGCCGTTGGGCATCTTCGCCGCGCTGGTGGTGGGCAACCAGCTGAAGGGGCGCCCGGAGCAGATCGAGAAGCCGAAGATGGATTACGTCGGACTGATCACCCTGGTGATCGGTGTTGGCGCGCTGCAGCTGGTGCTCGACCTGGGTAACGACGAGGACTGGTTCTCGTCGATGAAGATCGTGGTGCTGGCCTGCGTGGCCGTGGTGGCGCTGACGGTGTTCCTGATCTGGGAGCTGACCGACAAGGATCCGATCGTCGACCTGAAGCTGTTCCGCCATCGCAACTTCCGCGCCGGTACGCTGGCGATGGTGGTGGCCTATGCGGCGTTCTTCAGCGTGGCCCTGCTGATCCCGCAGTGGCTGCAGCGTGACATGGGTTACACCGCGATCTGGGCGGGCCTGGCGACCGCGCCGATCGGCATCCTGCCGGTGATCATGACCCCGTTCGTGGGCAAGTACGCATCGCGCTTCGACATGCGCATGTTGGCCACGGTGGCCTTCATCGTGCTGTCGATGACCAGCTTCCTGCGTTCGAACTTCAACCTGCAGGTGGACTACATGCACGTGGCCGGCGTGCAGCTGATCATGGGTATTGGTGTGGCGCTGTTCTTCATGCCGGTGCTGCAGATCCTGTTGTCGGACCTGGATGGTCGCGAGATCGCGGCAGGCTCGGGCCTGGCGACGTTCCTGCGTACGTTGGGCGGCAGCTTTGCGGCGTCACTGACGACGTGGCTGTGGGCGCGACGCACCCAGGTGCACCATGCCGACCTGACCGAGCACATCTCGGCCTATCAGCCGGGCATGCAGGACCAGGTGGCGGCAATGGGGCAGGGTGACCTGCAACATGGCGCGGCGGTACTGAACAACATGATCAACCATCAGGCATCGCAGATGGGCTTCAACGACATCTTCTTCCTGCTGGGCTGGATCTTCCTGGCGATCATTGCCTTCCTGTGGCTGGCCAAGCCGCCGTTCGGCGCCGGTGCAGGTGCTGCTTCGGCCGGCGGCGGGCATTGACCGACCGGTGTTGATGAAAAACAAAACCCCGCCGCAAGGCGGGGTTTTTGTTTGAAGTCTCATCGTGATGCATGCACGCGTCGCCTGGATGTGCCCGGATGACGGGCATGAAAAAACCCGCTTGCGCGGGTTTGATCATTTGCTGAGTCATGGTGCCCAGGAGAGGACTCGAACCTCCACGAAGTTGCCCCCGCTAGCACCTGAAGCTAGTGCGTCTACCAATTCCGCCACCTGGGCGACTCAGGAGACGAATTATGGGGAACGGCAGAAGATGTGTCAACAAGATTTCACGCTTTTTTCTGCGGCTGCACGCCCAGGTGATGCAGCAGGCTGCGCATCGCCGGCGACAGCTGCGTCCACTCGGCAAAACAGGCGCACAGGCGACGTTGAGCCCACGCATCGGCAAGCGGTACCGCGACAGTGTGCGTGCTGCGCCGATGCTGGCGGGCGATGGTACGCGGCACGATGCCGACCCCGATGCCGTGGCCGACCATGATGCACACGCCTTCGAAGGTCTTCATGCGGATGCGCACGTCCAGGCGGCGCCCGATGTCGCGCGCCTGGTCTTCAATGTAGGTCTGCAGTGCATTGCCATCGGCCAGCGCAACGAAGGTCTCGCCGGCCACATCGGCGAAGGCCACGCTGCGCCGCGATGCGAGGCGGTGGTCTGCGGGCAGCAGCATCACCAGCGGATCTTCGGCCACCACATGCTGCTGCAGGCCGGCGGCATCGACCGCGTCGCTGATGATGCCGGCCTCGGCCTGGCCGGTACTGATCGCACGCACGACTTCAGGACTGGTCCGTTCCAGCAGTTCGACATGCAGGCGCGGGCGTTCGGCCAGCCACGGTGCGAGCCGCGCGGGCAGGTAGTTGGTCAGCGCCGCAGTGTTGGCATACAGGTGCAGGGTGCCGCGCGCGCCATGCGCGAACGCCTGCAGCTCGCCGCGCAGCTGCGCCTGCTGCCGCAGGATCAGGCGGGCATGGTGGGCGAGGGCAGCGCCGGCCTCGGTCAGGCTGACTCCGCGCGGGTGCCGGTTCAACAATGCCGTACCGGCGTCGGCTTCGATCGTGCGCAGGCGTTCACTGGCCGAGCCGAGCGCCAGGTTCGCCTGCGCTGCGCCGGCCGTGATGCTGCCGGCTTCGGCGATGGCCAGGAACAGGCGCAGGTCGGCGATGTCCATCCGCATGTCGTGCCCTCATTGCAACGCCTGAGCCTTCGGATCAGCCGAAGGCGAGGCCGGGAAGACCGCATTGTGCGCCGGGCGGTGGCCCGATCCAATGAAGGCATGAATGAATCGATGTACTTCTACGTGTTGCTGGTGGTGGTGTTCGTGCTGGCCGGCGTGGTCAAGGGCGTGACCGGGATGGGCCTGCCGACGGTGGCCATGGGCCTGCTCGGTGGCGCGCTGTCCCCAGTGGCGGCGGCGTCGATGCTGTTCATTCCGACCTTCGTCACCAATGCATGGCAGCTGGTGTCCGGGCCGTCACTGGGCCACATCGTGCGGCGGCTGTGGCCGATGATGCTGGCGGTGGTGGTGGTGACGCTGGGCGCGGCCGCGCTGTTGGTGAGGGTCGATCGCACCTGGTCGCGCATGGCACTTGGCGTGGCGCTGGTGGTCTACGCGGCGTATGCGCTGCTGGCCCCGGTGTTCCGCGTGCCGCAGCGGTGCGAGCGTTGGCTGGGGCCGCTGGTGGGGGCGCTGTCGGGCGTGGTGACCGGTGCGACGGGTGTGTTCGTGATGCCGGCGGTGCCGTACCTGCAGTCGCTGGGATTGCAGCGCGAAGAACTGGTGCAGGCGCTGGGGCTGGCGTTTACGGTGTCGACGATTTCGCTGACCACCGGCCTGGTGCTGCACGGCGCGTTCGGTATCCAGCAACTGGGCCTGAGCGCGCTGGCGGTGATACCCGCGCTGCTGGGAATGTGGCTGGGGCAGCTGATCCGGCAGCGGATCAGTGCGCGGGTGTTCCGCGCCTGCTTCCTCGGGTTCCTGCTGCTGCTCGGGCTGGAGCTGGTACTGCGGCCATTGTTCTGAAGCGCGTTGCCGCGCGTGTACGTAGAGTCGAGCTTGCTCGACTGATGCCATGCAGGACGAAGCGCAAAGCAGTCGAGCAAGCTCGACTCTACGGACCGGTGCAGTCGAGCATGGCTCGACGCTACGAAGGCCCGGATTCCGGACATGAAAAAACCCGCTCTCGCGGGTTTTTCTCATTCTCGACATGGTGCCCAGGAGAGGACTCGAACCTCCACGGTTTTACCCGCTAGTACCTGAAACTAGTGCGTCTACCAATTCCGCCACCTGGGCGTCGAGGAGCGAGATTATGGGGTGTTGTTACGGGGGTGTCAACACCCTGGTGAAGCCATTCTGGATTCCCGACCACGCCTGTCGATGAGGAAATCAGGATCCATCGCCATGCAGCAGGCAAAAAAAATCCCCGCCGGAGCGAGGAGTTTTTTCGTTGGTGCCCAGGAGAGGACTCGAACCTCCACGGTTTTACCCGCTAGTACCTGAAACTAGTGCGTCTACCAATTCCGCCACCTGGGCGTTCCAGAGGCGCAATTGTGAAGATGAATCCGCAGGCTGTCAACGACTTCCTGCAATTTTTTCACGCAGTGCCTTCAAGGCGGCCACTGACCCGTTCTGCACGCCGTCACCGGCTACCATGTAGGGCGATGACTACCAAAAAACCAAGCAAGGGCGGGAGCAAGTCCCGCAGCCAGGCCCCGAAGAAGGGCGCCAAGGCGGGCGCGGCCCGCACCACCAAACCGGGCAAGCCGCTGCCGGGCTGGTTCCCCGAATTGAACGAAGGCGGCGCGCCGCCGCGTGGCCGCAAGCGCCACGGTGATGATGCACCGGGCCCGGCTCCGGGCCGCAAGCTGCCGCCGACCGGCAAGGTGATCGACGATCCCTATGCCGCCCGCGAGGCAGAAAAGTACGAACAACCCATCGCCAGCCGCGAGGCCATCCTGGCCCTGCTGGAGCGTTGCGAAGGGCCGCAGACCGCCGAAGAACTGGGCGCACGCCTGGGCCTGGGTGCGCCGGACCGGGCCGAAGCGCTGTCGCGCCGGCTCGGCGCCATGGTCCGCGACGGCCAGCTGGTACAGAACCGGCGCGGTGGCTTCGCCCCGATCCAGACCCTGAACCTGGTCACCGGCGTGGTGATCGCCAACCCGGAAGGGTTCGGCTTCCTGCGCCCGGTCGAAGGCGGCGACGACCTGTTCCTGCCGCCGTATGAAATGCGCAAGGTGATGCACGGCGACAAGGTGCTCGCGCGCGTGACCGGCATCGACCATCGCGGCCGCCGCGAGGGCAGCATCGCCCGCGTGCTGGAACGTGGCATGACCCGCCTGATTGGCCGCTTCAGCGTCGAGATGGGCATCAACTACGTGGTGCCCGACGACAAGCGCGTGCAGCGCAACGTGCAGGTGCCGCCGGACCAGACCGGTGGCGCGCGCGACGGCCAGCTGGTGGTCTGCGAACTGACCCAGGCACCGGACAGCCGCCGCCCGCCGATCGGCCGCATCATCGCCGTGCTCGGCGACAAGCTGACCGCCTCGCTGGTGGTGGAGACCGCCATCCACGGCCACGAACTGCCGTTCGAGTTCCCGCAGGAAGTACTGGACGAAGCCGCATCGGTACCGCTGGTGGTCGAGCCGTCGATGATCGGCGACCGCGTCGATCTGCGCAGCACGCCGCTGGTCACCATCGACGGCGAGGATGCCAAGGACTTCGACGACGCGGTGTACTGCGAGCCGAATGCCGATGGCTTCCGCCTGGTGGTGGCGATCGCCGATGTCTCCAACTACGTGCGCCCCGGCACGCCGCTGGACGAGGAGGCGCAGAAGCGCGCGACCTCGGTGTACTTCCCGGGCTTCGTGGTGCCGATGCTGCCGGAGACCCTGTCCAACGGCATCTGCTCGCTGATGCCCAAGGTCGACCGCATGTGCTTCGTCTGCGACATGCAGATCGACCGCGACGGCCTGGTCACCCATTCGCGCTTCTACGAAGCGGTGATGAACTCGCACGCGCGCCTGACCTACACCCAGGTGTGGAAGGCGGTGGGCGAGGATGATGCCGATACCAAGGCCTGGATGGGCGATCTGCTGCCGCAGGTGCAGCGCCTGCACCAGCTGTACAAGGTGCTGTCGAAGGCGCGCGCCAAGCGCGGTGCCATCGAGTTCGAAAGCAGCGAAGTGCGTTTCGTGCTGGACAACCGCGGCGAAGTGACCCAGGCCGGCATGCTGGTGCGCAACGACGCGCACAAGCTGATCGAGGAATGCATGATCGCGGCCAACGTCGAGGCGGCCAAGTACCTGCTGTCGCGCCACGTGCCGGCGCCGTACCGCATCCACGAGAAGCCACCGGAAACCAAGTACGCCGACCTGCTGGAATTCCTCAAGGAGTTCAAGCTGAGCCTGCCGCCGTGGTCGAAGGTGCGCCCCGGCGACTACACCAAGCTGCTGAAGAAGATCCGCGATCGCCCCGATGCCACGCTGCTGGAGTCGGTGCTGCTGCGCAGCCAGAGCCTGGCGATCTACAGCCCGGACAACCACGGCCACTTCGGCCTGGCGCTGGAGGCGTACGCGCACTTCACTTCGCCGATCCGCCGCTACCCCGATCTGCTGGTGCATCGCGCGATCAAGCACGCGCTGTCCGGCAAGCCGCTGGACAAGTTCACCTACAACGCGCGCGAAATGGCCGCGTTGGCGCTGCAGTGTTCCGAGCGTGAGCGTCGCGCCGATGAGGCCGAACGCGAGGTCGACGAGCGTTACCGCGCGGCGTGGATGGAAAAGCACGTCGGCGGGCAGTTCGACGGCGTGATCAGCGGCGTGACCAGCTTCGGCCTGTTCGTGGAACTGGACGAGTCGAAGGTGCAGGGCCTGGTGCATGTCACCCAGCTGCCGCAGGACTATTACAAGTTCGACGCCACCCGCAAGACGCTGACCGGCGAACGCCGTGGCAGCAGTTACCGGCTGGGCGACCGCGTGCGCATCCTGGTGCTGAAGGCCAGCATGGAAGAACGCAAGATCGACTTCCGCCTGGTCGAGCACAAGGGCGAGGACGAGGGCGACGGGCTGCCGCCGCTGCCCGAGCGGGGCAAGCCGGCCAAGCGCACCAAGAAGCAGTATTGAAAGGCGTGCCGACCAACGGTCGGCACCCACCTCACCCGGTAGGTGTCGACCTTGGTCGACACGATTTTGCGGAGGAACGCACCATGCAGGGCCAACCCGAGTACAGCGGCGGCTGCCAGTGCGGCGCGATCCGCTTCCAGGCGCGCGGCGCGCTGACCGACAGCTCGATCTGCCATTGCCGGATGTGCCAGAAGGCCTTCGGTGCCTACTACGCGCCGCTGGTGTCGGTGCGCGGCGTGCAGTTCAGCTGGACCCGCGGCCAGCCGCGTTACTTCCAGTCGTCCAACGTGGTCCGGCGGGGGTTCTGTGCCGACTGTGGCACCCCGCTGACCTACGAGGCGCCCGACGGCGTGGCAATCGCTGCCGGCGCCTTCGACCAGCCCGAGCGCCTGCCGCCGACGATCCAGTACGGGGTGGAGCGCAAGCTGCCATTCGTCGATGCGCTGGGCGGCCTGCCGGCGCGGCGCACCGAGGACGACGTCGCGTCGCTGGCGTTCCTGGCCACGATCGTGTCCCACCAGCACCCCGACCACGACACCCCGCACTGGCCGCCGCGCAGTCGATGACCCACCTGTAGAGCCGGGCCTACGCTCGGCTGGCGGGTGGCCGCCGCCGCAGCGCCCGGCCCGCCGATGCTCTACCATAGCCACCCCCTTTCCGGTCCCCTCCCGCATGAGCAAGAACAGCCAGTGGATCGTCGGCGTCAACGCCGTCGCCTCCTCCATCGAGAACGACGCCGAGAACGTCCGCGAAGTGCTGGTCGAGGCCGGTGCGAAGAATCCGCGCCTGACCGAAATCGAGGAAAACGCCCGCCGCAAGGGTATCGACGTGCGCAAGGTGAACGCCCAGGCGCTGGATGGCGTGGGCGGTTCGGTGCGCCACCAGGGTGTGGCCGCGCGTTATGCCGCCGCCCGTACCTACAGCGAGAACGAGCTGGAAGGCCTGGTTACCGCGGCCGAGGGCAAGGCCCTGCTGCTGGTGCTGGATGAAGTGCAGGACCCGCACAACCTCGGCGCCTGCCTGCGCTCGGCGGCGGCCGCCGGTGCCACTGCGGTGATCATTCCCAAGGACAAGTCGGCCACGGTCAACGCCACCGTGCGCAAGACCTCGGCCGGTGCCGCCGACCGCATTCCGGTGGTGGCGGTGACCAACCTGTCGCGCTGCCTGAAGGACCTGCAGAAGCAGGGCGTGTGGATCTACGGCCTGGCCGGTGAAGCGACCGCTTCGCTGTACCAACTGGACCTGAAGGGCAACATCGCGCTGGTGCTGGGCGGCGAAGCCGATGGCCTGCGCCGCCTGACCCGCGAGAACTGCGATGGCCTGGTCAAGATCCCGATGCCGGGCGAGATCGAGAGCCTGAACGTCTCCGTCGCCGCCGGCGTCAGCCTGTTCGAGGCCGTGCGCCAGCGCGGTTGATCGGCACTGCTGGATGATTGATCGGGGGTCAGATCCCTCTCCGCAGGAGGGGGCTCTGACCCTTTTTTGTGCTCCTTTTTCGTGCGGCGCTGCGGGCTCACCGGGCATGGCCCGGCGCTACCGTGTCGACCAAGGTCGACACCTACCAAGGCGGTGTATGACGCCATTCCGACAGCCGCGGGAAACGGTCAAGGGCGGGGTGGGTCCGGTGGCAGGGGTGTGAGCCGCATGGATGCGGCGACCAAGCCCCCATGGGTGAGGGCGCTTTGCTTGCGAAGCACTGCTTCGCAAGCGCCCGAACGCACAGCCGCCAGCGGCTGGGCCGGACCCCGGAGGGGGGGGCACGGCGTCCCCTGTCACCGGACCCACCCCGTCATTCAACGGAATGCCCCGTTGTTGACGTTGATGTTGACGTTGTTTTGGCGGGTGCGGGGCGCAGCCCCGCATCGCCTCACCCCGCGCTGCCGCCCAGCGCCTTGAACAGGGTCACGTCGTTGTTCAGCTGGCCCTGGCGCACGCGCGCCAGCGACAGCTCGGCATCGCGCCGGGTCTGCTGTGCCTCCAGCCAGGTGCGCAGGTCGGTGGCACCCACGCGGTAGCGCACTTCCTGCGCGCGCTCGACTTCCACCGCTTCGTCGTACGAGGCCTGCGAGGCCGCCACCTGGCGCGCCAGCTGCTCACGTGCCGACAGCGCGTTGTCCACTTCCGAGAGCGCGGTGTACAGCGTCTTGCGGAAGTTGGTGGCGGCGATCTGGTAGGCGGTGCCCGCGATGTCGGTATCCAGCTGCGCGCGCTGCAGGTTGAGGAACGGCAACGACAGGCCGGCGCCCAGCGTGGCCACCGGGTTGCGCAGCACATCACCCAATGACGTGGCGCTGGAACCGAGGCTGCCGGTCAGGCTCAGCGCCGGGTAGTACTGGGTGGCGGTCACCTTGATGGTCTTCAGGCTGTTGCGCAGGCGCAGTTCGGCCGCGCGCAGGTCGGGACGGCGGCCGAGCAGGTCGGTCGGCAGGCCCTCGGTGATGGCGGGACTGCGTGCGCCCAGCAGGTCCTGCGGTTCGTCCTGCTGCGGCCAGGGCGTGCCATCCAGCAGCACGGTCAGTGCATTGCGCGCCTCCACCCGCTGCTGTTCCAGCGCGCTCTGCGAGGAGCGCTGCGACTGCAGGTTCTGCAGTGCCTGGCGCACTTCCAGGCGCGATACCGCACCGGCGTCGAAGCGGGCCTGCACCAGTTCACGGGTGCGCTCCAGGCGCTCCAGGTTGGCCTGGCCGGTCGCGATCGACTGGTTGAGGTAGGCCAGGTTCCAGTACTGGTTGATGGTGTCGCCGATCACCAGCAGCGCGGTGTTCTGGCGGTCTTCCTCGCTCGCCTCGGCCTCCCAGCGGGCGATGTCGCGCTGGGTGCGCAGGCGGCCCCACAGGTCCACTTCCCAGCCCAGCGAGACGCCGGTGGAGTAGCTGCGACGCCAGTCGTCAGCCAGGTCGGTGGCGCGGCTGGCGCTGCCGCTGACGCCGGATGACGACGGCTGCGGCCATAGCGCGTTGCTGGCCAGCCCGGCCTGCAGGCGCGAACGCTGCACGGCGAGGCCGGCGGCGGCCAGGTCGCTGTTGGCGGCCAGTGCCTGCGCCACCAAGCGGTCGAGGCGTTCATCGCCGAAGCCGGTCCACCAGGTGTCCTGGCGGATGTCGCGGCCCGGTGTGTCCAGGCTGCTGCGCGGGTCGTCGGCCGGTGCGTTGAGGGTGGCATCGCCCCGGCCGTAGCTGGCCGCCACGTCCGGTTCCTTTATCGGATAGCGGCCGACCGACGCACAGGCGGACAGGGCGAGCAGCACGGCGCCAGCCAACAGCAGGCGCGAGGGAGCAGGGAAGGGCAGTCGGGTCATCATCTTCATTCGCGGGCCAGGGCCTCCACCGGGTCGAGCTGCGCCGCGTTGCGTGCTGGCAGGAATCCGAACGCCACGCCGATCAGGGTCGAGCAGGCGAACGCAGCGATGATCGAGGCCGTGGAGAACAGCACCTGGAAGTCGCTGGCGAAGCGGCCGATCATCGAGCCCAGCAGCAGGGCCAGGCCGATGCCGAGCACGCCGCCGAGCAGGCACACCAGTACCGCTTCGATCAGGAACTGCTGGCGGATATCACTCTGGCGGGCGCCGACGGCCATGCGCACACCGATCTCGCGGGTACGCTCGGTGACCGAGACCAGCATGATGTTCATCACGCCGATGCCGCCGACCAGCAGTGCGATGGCGGCGATCGCGCCGATCAGCAGGGTCATCGTGCGCGTGGTCTGCTCGATGGTGTCGCGGATCTCGGCGCTGTTGCTGAGGAAGAAATCCTCGGTGCCGTGGCGCATCGTCAGCAGGCGGGTGATCGCTTCCTGTGCGGCATCCATCGGAGTGCTGTCATCCACACGCACGGTGATGCTGGATACGTGGCTCTGGCCCAGCATGCGCGACATCACCGTGGTGTACGGCACCCACACGCTCAGGCTGGTGCTGCCACCGAAACCGAAGCTCTGGCGCTTGGCCACGCCCACCACGCGCGCCGGCACGTTGCCGAGCAGGATCACCTGGCCGACCGGGTCGACATCGGGGAAGAACTGGGTCTGGGTGTTCTCGTCGATCACCGCCACCTGGCCCAGGCCCTTCACCGCGTCGGCATCGAAGAAGCTGCCGCTGAGCAGGGTTACGCCCTTGACCCGGAAGAACTGCTCGCCAACACCGCTGACCTGGGCGGTGGAGGACTGGTTGCGGTAGCGCGCAGTGACCGAGGTCGACACGCTGGGGGTGGCGCTGTCCACGTAGCTCTGCTTTGACAAGGCGTCGGCATCGCTGGCCTTGAGCGTCTGCACGCGCGCCGAGCGCATGTCGCCGAAGCCGCGGCCGGGGTAGACGTCGATGGTGTTGGTGCCCAGCGCGCTGATGTTCTGCAGGATCTGCTGCTGTGAGCCGTTGCCCAGCGCCACCACCGAGACCACCGAGGCAATGCCGATGATGATGCCGAGCATGGTCAGGAAGGTGCGCAGCCGATGAGCGTTCATCGCCAGCAGGGCCATGCGGAACGCTTCGGTGAAGCGGTCGCGGGCGGCCCGCCAGCTGTTGCCATGGGAAACGCCGGTGCTGGCTTCGCGCTGCGCGCGGTAGCTCGGCGCATCCGGATTGGCGCGATCGGCGATGATCTCGCCGTCGCGGATCTCGATGATGCGCTGTGCGTGCTGGGCCACGCTCATGTCGTGGGTGACGATGATGATGGTGTGGCCTTCGGCGTGCAGCTCGCCGAGGATCGCCATCACCTCCTCGCCGGATTTCGTGTCGAGTGCGCCGGTCGGTTCGTCGGCCAGGATCACCTCGCCGCCGTTCATCAGCGCGCGCGCGATCGACACGCGCTGCTGCTGGCCACCGGACAGCTGGCCCGGCTTGTGGTGCATGCGGTCGCCCAGGCCCAGCCGCTGCAGCAGCTGCTCGGCACGCGCGTTGCGCACCGGGCCGGGACTGCCGGCATACACCGCCGGCACTTCCACGTTGCCGCGCGCATCCAGATCGCCCAGCAGGTGGTAGCGCTGGAAGATGAAACCGAAATGCCCGCGGCGCAGCTCGGCCAGCTCGTCCGGCTCCATCTTCCCGGTTTCGCGGCCGGCCACCTGGTAACTGCCGCGGGTCGGGCGGTCGAGGCAGCCGAGGATGTTCATCAGCGTCGACTTGCCCGAACCGGACTGGCCGACGATGGCCACCATCTCGCCGGCATGGATATCCAGATTCACGTCGCGCAGCACGGCGATGACATCCTCGCCGGCCGGGAATTCGCGTCGCAGGTCGCGCAGGCGCAGCAGCGGCGCCGCCATGCTCATCGGCGCCCCATGCCCGGGCCACCGACCCGCATCTGCATGCCGCCACGGTTGCCGCCGCCGGCGGCGGCACCGGCCGCGCTGGCTTCGCCCACCACCACGCGCTCGCCTTCCTTCAGCCCGGACAGGATCTCGGCGGATGCACCGTTGTTGATGCCCACGGTGACCTTGCGCGGCTGCGGCTGGCCCTTGTCGTCCAGCACCCGCACCGTGCGCTCATCGCCACGGCGCTTGGGCCCCAGTGCCACCGACGGCACCATCAGCACGCCCTTGGCCTGCTTCAGCAGCACCGAGACCTGCGCAGTCATGTCGATGCGCAGCGTGCCGTCCGGGTTCTCCACGTCGAACAGCGCGTTGTAGTAGACCGCGCTGCTGGAGCTGGAGCTGGACGAGCTGCTGGAACTGGACGAACTTTCGTTGGCGATCGAGGCCGGCGCCGGATTGATCTGGCGGAGCTTGGCGTGGTACTTGCGGTCCGGGTCGCCCAGCGTGGTGAAGTACACCGGCATGCCGGCCTTGATCTTGACCACGTCGGCCTCGGAGATCTCGGCATTGACGGTAACCACGTCCAGCCGCGCCAGCATGACGATGGTCGGTGCGGTCTGGTTGGCGTTGACGGTACGGCCTTCCTCGGCCACCACCGCGACCACGGTGCCGTCCATCGGCGCAGTGATGCGGGTATAGGCCAGGTTGGCGCGGGCGGTGCCCAGCTCGGTTTCGCGGCCCTTGATCTGCGCCTCGTAGGACTGCAGCTGGGCGCGGGCGGTCTTCAGCTGCGCCTCGGCGGCATCGTATTCCTGGCGCGAGGTGGCCTCGGCGGCCAGCATCTGCTGCTGGCGCGCGAACTCCAGTTCGGCCTGGCGCAGGGTGGCCTGCTGCACCGCGCGCTGGGCGGTGACCTGGTCCAGCGAGGCCTGCGCGTTGAGCACCTGGTTCTGCTGGGTGGTGGCGTCGATCTCGGCGATCAGGTCACCTTCCTTCACCGTGTCGCCCAGCTGCACCTTCAGCGACTTGATCTGGCCCGAGGCCTGCGCACCGACGCTGACCAGCTTGTAGGCATCGATCACGCCGGTGGCCTCCACGGTCTGCTCGATGTCGCCGCGGCTGACCGGGGTGGTCGCCACCGCCGGGGCGGCAGGCTTGCGCAGCAGCCACCAGGCAGCGACGGCAACGGCAAGGGCAAGCAGGGCGATCAGTATCAGTCGACCCCGGCGGGTCGCGGGCAGCAGGCGGAAACTCACGTCGTGGCTTCACTCTCGGGGCCGCGGCAGCGGCGTTGGTGGGCATTGTGAAGATCGACCGGCAGGGGGCCAATCCTCGGGGTATGTCTCTATGTAACACTGTCGGTGAATACGCGTAACCACAGGTATCGCGGCCTCGGCTGGATACACTGGTACGCATTGCCCCGGATGCGGTTCAGCTGCCGACACGGGATGATCGCGACATGGAGACCGAAAACACGATGCATCGATTGCTGATCGTCGACGACGACAACGACATCCGGACCCTGCTGGCCGAACAGCTTGGCCGCGCCGGTTACCAGGTGAGCACGGCCGCCGATGGCACCGCCATGCGCCAGCTGCTGGACCGCGAGCACGTGGACCTGATCGTGCTCGACCTCAACCTGCCGCGCGAGGATGGCCTGACCCTGTGCCGCGACCTGCGCGCGCGCTCGAACACCCCGGTGATCATGCTGACCGCGCGTGCCGAGCCGATCGACCGCGTGCTGGGCCTGGAAATGGGTGCCGATGATTACCTGGCCAAGCCGTTCGAGCCGCGCGAGCTGCTGGCGCGCATCCGCAACGTGCTGCGCCGCACCGAAGCGCTGCCGGCCAACCTGGAGCCGTTGGCGGTACGCCGCGCGCGCTTCTCGCGCTGGATATTCGACCTGGAGCACCGCCACCTGGTGGACCCGGACGATCGCGTGGTGGTGCTGTCCGGTGCCGAGTTCCGGCTGCTGCGGGTGTTCATCGCGCATGCCAACAAGGTGCTGTCGCGCGAGCAACTGGTGGCGCTCAGCAGCGGCCGCAACTACGAGGCGCAGGACCGCGCGATCGACCTGCAGGTCAGCCGGCTGCGCAACAAGCTGGGCGATGACGGCGGGCCGGACGGCCTGATCAAGACCGTGCGCAACGAAGGCTACGTGCTGGCCTCGTCGGTCAACCTGGAATAGGTCGCGATGAAGCGCCTGCGCCATTTCCTGTCCTCGATGGTCGGGCGGCTGTTCGTGATCCTGCTGCTGGGCATGAGCGTGGCCGCGATCGGCGCGACCATGCTGGCCACCTCCAAGCGCCAGCAGGAGTTCGAGCGGCAGAACCTGAATCGCATCGCCGACCGCCTGCAGGGCTACGTCAACCTGCTCGACGGCAACCCCGAACTGCGCGAGCGGCTGTTGGAGGTCGGTGGCCCCAGCGTGCGTGCGCTGCTGCCGGGCGCGCGCCTGGGCCGGGCCGATACGGCCTTGATGGAAGTGCTCGATGACCGGCCCGGCCCGGTGTCGCGCGCGCACGTGCACTTCACCTCGTTCCGTTCGTGCATTCCGAAGCTGCAGGACCTGCTGCCGCCGCCGCCGCCCGGGCATCGCAAGCATCCGCGCGAGCGCGATCCGGCGTTCATTCCGCCCAAGTGCCGCGCGGTTGACGTAACCCTCAACGACGGTACGCTGCTGAAGCTGGCGCTGGACTCGCCAGCGGTGGCCCACAACGGCATCCTCGCCGTCGACCCGTGGTTCCTGACCCTGCTGGTACTGGCGATCGCGGTGCTGGCGTACATCGTCGCGCGCATGGCCAGCGCGCCGCTGCAGGAGCTGGCGGCCGCCGCCGAAGACCTGGGCGATGACCTGCAGCGGGATCCGCTGCCCCTGCGCGGACCGCGCGAAGTGCAGCGTGCGGCGGAAGCCTTCAACGCGATGCAGCACCGCCTGCAGCGGCATCTGGCCGAGCGTACGCAGATGCTGGCGGCGATCACCCACGACCTGCAGACCCCACTGACCCGCCTGCGCCTGCGCCTGGAAAATGTCACCGACGAGGTGCTGCGCGAGCGCCTGATCGGCGATCTGGCGGCGATGCAGGCACTGGTGCGCGAAGGCCTGGAACTGGCACGCAGCGCCGAAAGTGCCGAGCAGCGCGCGGCGCTGGACCTGGATTCGCTGCTGGAGAGCATCGTTGAAGATGCCGCCGAAGGGGGCGCCGATGTCGTCTTCGAAGGGGGAACCGGCGCGGTGCTGATGCTGCGCCCGCTGGCCATGCACCGCCTGTTCTCCAACCTGGTGGACAACGCGGTGATGTACGCCCAGCGCGTGCGGGTACGGGTGGAGCGCAGTGGCGGTGCGATCACCGTGATGGTGGCCGATGATGGCCCCGGGCTGGCCGAGGACCAGCTGGAAGCGGTGTTCGACCCGTTCGTGCGGGTGGAAACCTCGCGCTCGCGCGAAACCGGTGGTGCCGGGCTGGGGCTGACCATTGCCCGCGCGCTGGCCGAGAAGGATGGTGCGCGCCTGTGGCTGCGCAATCGCGCCGAAGGCGGGCTGGAAGCCGTGGTGCAGTGGCCGGCCAGTGCGCAGGTGGTGCCGCCGGGCCGCGCCGGCTGAGTCGACGCGGGAGGGGCTGCATTCCGACAGGCCCCGCCGGATACTGACGCGATAGCCCTGCTTGCGGCGCGATAGGGCGAATGCGTCACGTGCGGTAATCGCCTGCGTTGCAAGGCGTTGCCTAGACGGTCGGGGCAATTGCGTCAGCGTTGAATTGCCTGCGCTGCGTGCGGCCCGTCACCTGAAGCCATCGAAGTTTCTCGCGGATGGCAGATGGCACGGATGTGGATCGTGGTCGGCGACGCCACCACGGGCGGCGGGCGGGTGCTGACCGGATCGTCGAATACGGATATCGAAGGCAAGGCCGTGGCCTGCGTGGGTGACAAGGCGACGTGTCCAAAGCATGGGGGCACGTTCGAGATCGTCACCGGGGACCCGACGCTGATCGTCGATGGCAAGCCGATCGCGCGCGAAGGCGATTCGCTGGCCTGTGGCTGCAGGTTGCTCGGAGGCGCTCAGTCGCTGGTGTATGTGGTTGACGGCGGTGGCGGTGCGTCGGTCTCCGCGGCGCCTACCGCGCCGGCGGAGGTGAACCTGTGGAGCGCCGGGCCACCGTCCAGCGGTTTCGTTGCCCGCGATGTGGCAGCTACGCGCGAGGTCGTGCTGCATTGCCATTACGGCGACCTGGACTGTACGCCCGCGCGCGGTGTCAGTTACCGGGCGACCCTGTCCGATGGCCGCGTGTTCAGCGGCCATCTCGATGACGAAGGCCGTGCACGTCTGCCGCAGGTGAGCGTGGGGCCGGTGCAGGTGATCTACCAGCACGAGGCCGACAGCGCCGACTCGGCTGAGATTGAGGCCTGCCGCGAACGACTTCGCGTCGCCCTGCAGCGCATCGTGCAGCAGACCCGGCAGGATTTTGCTGCGGACTGGCGACAATGGAACAGTGCCAACTCTGCTCATCGGGCCTTCCTGATGGAGCTGAACCGCATCGAAGGCCAGACGAAGGGGGCATGGGACTGGGTCAGTGGCAGCGTGGAAACGGTGTGGCAACTGGCGGTGCTGCGCTTCAAGGCCGATGCGGAACTGCGCGAACTGAGCGGACTGCTGCTGGCAGGTGACTGGAACGGGCTGGATGCACGCATTGCAGGGCATCGTGCAGCAGGCGAGCAGGTGCTGGACAAGGCCAGTACGATCAAGGAGCAGCTGATCCTGCTGTTCGACGACGGCCCGACCTGGCAGCTGTTGGCGACGTTCCCTGCGTACTGGGCGAAGGCGGTACCGCCAGACGAGCTGCAGGAGTTGACCCAGCGTTACGGTAGCCAGTTTGCGCTCGATGTCGTTATCAGCGTGCTGCTGGGCGCGTTCAGCGCAGGCACGGCCGGAACCGCCTATGGCGGCGCAGCCTGGGCGGCCCGGATCGGGCGGCTGGGACAGCGTCTGGCAGCGCTGCTGGACGAGCTGGGTGAGGCGTTCACGGCATTGGCGCGGGCATTGCGCGCGCGCAAGCGTCGGCACACGGAAAGCCGGGCGCCGGATGCCGATGGGGTGGTGGAAACCCGGTTGCCGCGCACGCGCGCCGCAGGTGCTGCGTTCGGCGAGGCGAGAGCGCATCAGGCGATGCTGGACAAGGGACTGACGCCAGTGGGGAAGACCGATGGCGTGTATCGTCCGGGAGAGAATGGCATCGATGGGGTCTACAGCCACCCGGATCCGCCGCCTGACTATGTGATCACTGAAGCGAAGTACAACACGGGCCGTTTGGGTGGGCCGTACAGGGACGGTACGCGGCAGATGGATGATGAGTGGATTGGAAAGCGTCTAGAGGCGAAAGTTGGCAAGGATGAGGCAGAGAAGATTGTAGAAGCTCTGGAAGAGGGGCGCGTCGAGAAGCTTGTTGTCAGAGTGGCCGAAGACGGAACGGTTGGGACTGTCAGAATCGATTGATGACCGCTTCGGAGTCAACTAAGGGTTTGATCCAACAATGAAAATGCGAGATTCGCGCAAGAACAGAAGCTACTTTGACCGCTGGATCGAGCATGAGAGAGCCTCGATTCATCGAAAGGAATCGAGAATCGCGGGGGATGAACTGCCGCGCAAAGGGCGTGTTCTTGCTGCCTCAAGGCTTTTCGATTCAGTGTTGGGAGTGGTGGTAATGCGATATTCCCGAGGTGATGACATCGAATCAATCAAGGGTGAGGTGAGGTCGCTCCTTCCAGTGCGCGAGAAGATGAGCAAACTCTGCGATCTACTGGAGACCGGTGAGAGAAGTTACCGTTTCCAGTTCGAGGACATCCGGCAAGATCACTTCGTGCAATGGCTATGGTGGCTGGCTTTCGCGCTCTCGCTGGATATGGGGCGAGAGTACATTCAACGAAGCTTGAAGTTGCTGCGGATCGCCGGAAAAGACAAACTCTTCGACGCGATCGCAGTTGCGCTGGGGGATGCGGGCCGGCCCGTTTCCACTGAGGTGTTGTATCGCCAATACCTCCCGCTCATGGAAGCAATCGCCTCACCCTCGGGCCGGCCCGGGCTCGTAAAGGAGTTCCTGGACGGCTGGTATGCAGGCAGCCGCAACGTGTACTGGCACGGGAATCACCGTGACGACGACAGCGGCTACATGGGCTACTGGGCCTTCGAGGCCGCGCTGGTCGTGATGCTGTTCGACATCGACGATTCGAGCTTCCGCGACCACGAGTACTACCCGGCCGATCTGGTGGCCCATTACAGGCGTCGTGCCGGCGACAGGATGTAGTTGTCCCTCCGCTGAGGCGCCAGGCGAGAGGTCTTCTGGACCGGCCTGTGGTCACCGCCTGGGATCGGGACGGTGTACCGGACCAAGCCCTCCCGCCGCAAACCTGCATCGCCTGCACGGCTGGCTCAGAAAGCCAGCCGTTGTTGCCGCGGGCGTGGTGCATGGCTGATTAGGCGCAGCGGGCTGGCGTTTGCCCTATCATTCGCGCATCTCCCCAGACGCCCCCCGATGAGCCAGCCCGTTCCTGCCGGCACGCCGCTCCGCGTTGCCCGCGCGTTTCCTCACGCTGCCAGACCCCGCAGCCATCGCTGGCCACCGCCACTGCGCTGATGGGCGGACAGGGGGACACGAGGCGTTGGGCGGAGCGCCGTGGATCATCATTCAGGCGGGCACTGCGGCAGGGGCTGCTGTGGCTGCTGCTGGCCGTGGCCGCGCCACTGGCGGCGCAGGAAGGCGCGCCGCCGCTGCGGGACTACGCGATCGACGTCTGGACCTCGCGCAACGGCCTGCCGCACAACTCGCTGCGTGACATCGCGCAGACCCCGGAGGGGCATCTCTGGTTCGCCACCTGGGAAGGCCTGGTGCGCTACAACGGCCTGGATTTCACCGTGTTCGACCGCAGCACCCGCCCGGGCCTGCGCGACAACGGCATCGGTGCGCTCTACGTCGATCGCCAGGGCGGGCTGTGGATCAGCGATTCGCGCGGCAATGTCAGCCATCGCGGCAACGACGGCCAGTGGCGGGTCTGGGAGCATCAGGGCGATACCCCGCAGGTGCTGATCCAGTCCATGCAGATGGACAGCCAGGGGCGCCTGTGGCTGCTGTACGAAGGCAAGGGGCTCGGCTACCTGGTGCCGGACAAGGGCATCGTCTATCAGGCACCGGCGGCTGATCTTCCGATGGCGATGAGCTTCACCAAACTGGTGGTCGACGCGCAGGACCGGGTCTGGGTCGGCACGCTCGATGGGCTGGTGCTGCGTGACAACGACGGTGTGCTCAAGCGCGCACCCGCCGCGTGGGGCCTGGGCGCGGGTACCGGGCTGTCGTGGCCGTACCGCGCTCCGGATGGTGCCCTGTGGATCGTCGCCGGCGAGCGCCTGTACCGGGTGGAGGACGATCAGCTGGTGCTGGTGCACCGCCTGCCGGGCCAGCTGCACATGACCGCGATGCTGCAGGACCGCCACGGCGACCTGTGGCTGGGTACCGAGAACCAGGGCCTGCTGCGGATCTCCACGCATGGGCTGGAGCGGCTGCCGGCGGGGTTGAACCTGCCCGGCGGGCGCGTTGTCAGCCTGCGCGAGGATGCGGAGGGCAGCATCTGGGTGGGTGCCAACGGCGGCCTGTACCGCCTGCGCGAGACACTGTTCAGCAGCTACACCGAGCGCGATGGCCTCAGTGGCGACTATGTGCGCACCGTGTTCGAGGACCGTGACCGCCAGTTGTGGGTCGGCAGCGCCAGCGGCCTGGACCTGCAGACCCCCGACGGCCGCTTCCGTCCCGTACCGCTGCACAACCGGGGGGGCAAGGCGCCGTCGGTCCTCAGCCTGGCGCAGGGCCCGGCGGGGGATCTGTGGGTCGGCACCTTCGGTGACGGCGTCTACCGCCTCGGCCCTGACGGCAGCCTACGGCATAACTTTGCGGCCGCCGATGGCATGCCGGGAGGCAACATCCGCGCGATCAGCGTGGATGCGCAGGGCGTGGTCTGGGCCGGCACGCAGAAGGGCGTGGTCCGCATCGACGGCGACCGCGTGCAGGTATCGAGCGTGCCGGGCATGCCCGGTGGCCTGATCACCGCGCTCGAGCATGACCACCAGGGCAACCTGTGGATCGGCACCATCGAAGGCATCCGCGTGCTGCGCGGCAACCACGTGCAGTCGATCGACCTGGCCCCGATGGGCGGCGGCCGCAGCGTGTTCGGCTTCCATCAGCTGGGCGATGCGATGTGGATCAGCAGTGACCGCGGCCTGTACCGCTGGCAGAACGGCCGGCTGGCGCGGGTGGGGCTGGAGCAGGGCATGCCGGTGGATGCGGTGTTCCAACTGGTGCCCGACCGCCTTGGCAACGTGTGGGTCAGCAGCAATCGGGGCGTGCTGCGCACCGACATGGCCACGCTCAATGCGGTGGCCGACGGCCGCGCGCCGCGGGTGCTGGTGGAGCGCTACAACGAGATCGACGGCATGGCCAACGCGCAGGCCAACGGCAGTTCGGGCCCGTCGGCGATCCTGCGCCAGGACGGCACGTTCTGGGTGGTCACCGCGGGCGGGCTGAGCACGGTCGATCCGCAGCGCCTGCAGCGCTTCCGTGAACGCCCGTCACCGCCGGCGGCGATCGAGAGCGTGCAGGTGGATGGTGCGCCGGTGCATTGGGAAGGGCCCGACCGCAACTACATTCCGGGTGGCCGCCGCCTAGCGGTGAGCTACGTGGGCCTGAGCTACCTGATGTCCGACCGGATCCGCTACCGCACGCGGCTGGATGGGCTGGATGCCGGCTGGGTTGAACGCGGCCCGCAGCGCAGCGTCGAGTTCGTTGGCCTGCCACCGGGGGATTACACCCTGCACGTGGCCGCTGCGCACCCGGCGGGGGCCTGGGGCCAGCAGGAAGCGGTGTGGAGCTTCACCGTGGAGCCGTTCTGGTGGCAGCGCCGCAGCGTGCAGGCGCTGGGCGGGCTGTTGCTGCTGGCCGGCCTGGTGGCGTTGTACCGCCTGCTGCTGCAGCAGCTGAAGGCGAGCAACCTGCGCCTGGCCCGGCGCGTGGACGAGGCGACCTTCGACCTGCAGGCCAAGACCGTGCACCTGCAGGCACTGAACCAGGAAAAGACCGAGCTGGCCGAGCGCCTGGCACGGCAGGCCGAGGCGTTCGAGCGGCAAGCCCGCGAAGATGCCCTGACCGGGCTGGCCAATCGCCGTGGCTTCGATGAAACCCTGGCCCGCGACTTCGCCCGCTCACAGCGCAGCGGTCATCCGCTGTGCCTGGTGGTGCTGGACATCGATCACTTCAAGGACGTCAACGACCGCCACAGCCACAGCATCGGCGATGCGGTGCTGGTGGAGGTGGCGCGACTGATCGCCGCGGCCAGCCGCGATTCGGACCTGCCCGCGCGCACCGGTGGCGAAGAGTTCGCGCTGCTGCTCAACGACACCCGCCTGGAAGAAGCCGCGCAGCTGTGCGCGCGCCTGCGCGGGCTGTTCCATGACCATCCGGACTGGGCCGGCGTGGACGGCCTGCGCGTGACCTTCAGCGCCGGCCTGGTGGAGCTGGACGCCGACGACCGCACCCCGGCGCTGTTGTACCAGCGCGCCGACCGCGCGCTGTACCGGGCCAAGAGCGATGGCCGCGATCGTACGAGTATTGGTTGATCGCATCCACGCAATGCGTGGATGCGGTTGCGCCGTTGGCTGTCTTAGCGCGGCCAGGCGTTGGCAATCGTGCAGAACAAGCGCGCCGTCTGCTCGGTGTCGTACACCGCGCTGTGCGCTTCATTCGCGTCCCAGCCCAGTCCGGCGGCCGTAGCCGCACGCGCCAGCACGGTCTGCCCGTAGGCGATGCCGGCCAGGGTGACCGTGTCGAACACGCTGAACGGATGGAACGGATTGCGCTTGTGGCCGGTGCGCGCCACGGCCGCATTGACGAAACCGAGGTCGAAATGGGCGTTGTGGCCGACCAGGATCGCGCGCTGGCACCCGTACTTCTTCATCGCGGCACGCACCGGGACGAAGATATGGTCCAGTGCCGCTTTCTCTTCCTTGGCCAGACGGAACGGGTGGTCGAGGATGATGCCGGTCACTTCCAGCGACTTTGGATCGATCTCCAGGCCCTCGGCCGGCACCACGTGTGCGCTGGCGGTCTGGCCGGGGTAGAGCAGGCCGTTCTCGTCCATCTCGATCGGCACGGCGGCGATTTCCAGCAGGGCATTGCGCTGGCTGTCGAAACCGCCGGTTTCCACATCGACCACCACCGGCAGGAAGCCGCGGAAGCGTTGTGACATCGCGCGCTGCGCCTGGGGAACTGCGGAATCGGGAGCGGCGGCAGGTGCGGGAGTGGGGTCAGTCATGCGTGAATTCTAGCAGAGCGCCCCCGAGCGCCCGGCTGGCCTGTGGCGCACGGGTTCCCTGCGCAGGAGCGTGTCGACCAAGGTCGACACCCACCGGAGCACCACACCACCAGGTTCCCGGCAGGTGCCAACCCCTGAAACCCGGCAGGTGCCAACCTCTGGAACCCGGTAGGTGCCAACCTCTGGAACCCGGTAGGTGCCAACCTTGGTTGGCACAGAGCGCGCCGGACCCCGGTCAGCGCCTACCGGGCCGCGGGCCGGACCGTCATGCCCGATGGAAACCACCGCGACAACCACGCATCCACGCTCAGCTTGCCGGCACCGGTGAAGATCAACGGCAGCAGCATCGCCATGAACAGCACCGGCAGTTTGAAGTTGCCGAAGCCCTGGTCGCTGATCGCATAGCCCATCGCAAGGTCGCCCAGCGAGTGCCATTCCATCGGCCAGTGCACGGCATAGGTTGCTACCACCGTCAGCACCAGCAGGCCGGTGGCGGCGAAACGGGTGCCGAACCCCAACAACAGGCAGGCCGCGCCGAGCAGTTCGAACCAGGTTGCCAGCTGCCAGTTCAGGGCGGGCGGTAGTTGATCGAACGGGAACGGAAAGGCGTCCTGCAGGTCGGCGAACCAGTTCTGGCCCTGCAGTTTCTCGCGGCCGGATTCGAAGAATTCCCAGGCCAGCAGCAGGCGCAGGCCGAGCGGGGCCAGCCAGGGGGCGAGACGGTCCAGCTGGCCGCGTGCGACGGCCAGGGTCGGAAGGTTCATCAGGGGATCTCCGCGGAAGGGGGGCAGGGAGGGGCGGGGAGCGGGCCGATCACGCCAGCCTGCAGGAACTGCCGCAGCAACGCGGCACCGGGTCCGGCCAGCGCGTCCTCGGCCAGCCCGTGGGCGTTGGCCAGGTGTTGCAGGTAGGCCTGGCCCTCGAGGCCGGGTTGCTCGCCGATGCTGGCCAGCAGGTACACCGCCAGCGGGCTGAGCGCGGCGAACCGCACCTCCCCATCGGCTTCGCGGCGTACCAGCAGGCCGGTCGGTTCGACTGGCGGCTGCGTTGGCGCGTCCTCGGCGCCGAGCCGATGTACCGGCCACTGGTACAGCAGCGGCCAGGCCAGCGGCGAGCGCTGCAGCGGCACCTGCAGCGGATCGATGTCTGCCGCGGGCGGCAGGGGCTCGGCGGCCAGCTGGTACAGCGCGGTTTCCACCCACTCGTAGTGGGCCAGCTCGGCCAGTGCCGGATGCGGCAGCTGCGGCCGTGCCTGCAGCCATTGCACGAACTCGGCGGCCAGCTCGGTGAACAACGGCGTCTGGCAGCGATGCGTGGCGAAGTACTGGCGCACCAGCGCGCTCCAGGCGGGTTCGCCGAGCAGGCGCACGCAGACCGGGAAACCGTTGCTCAACAGGCCGAGCAGATTGTTGAACAGCAGCCGTTGGTAGACCGCCACGCGACGCGGTTCCAGGCCTGCCGGCGCGGCCACCGCCTGCGGGTCGCGCAGGTGCGCGGTGAAGGCATGCTGCTGTGCACGCAGGGAATCGGGAGCCTCAGCCATGACCGCCACCGGCGTGCGTGGCCTGCAGGCGGCGGATGGTCTGCAGCTCGCCCTGCAGTTCGGCATAGGGCGGGAAATTGAAGTCGCGTTCGAGCAGGGTCGGGCGCGCGCCGATGCGCGCATAGGTACGCGCCAGCAGCTCCCAGACCGGATCGATCACCGCACTGCCGTGGGTATCGATCTTCAGGTCGGGTGCTTCATCCAGGTGCCCGGCCACGTGCAGGCAGACGATGCGTTCGGCGGGCAGCCCAGCAATGAAGGCGTCGGCATCGTAGCCGTGGTTGCAGGCGTTGACGTAGACGTTGTTGACGTCCAGCAGCAGGTCGCAGTCGGCTTCTGCAAGCACGGCGTTGGTGAAGGCCAGTTCGTCCATGGCTGGCTCCGGTGCCAGGTAGTAGGACACGTTCTCCACCGCGATGCGTCGGCCCAGCAGGTCCTGCACGCGGGCGATGCGCGCCGCGGTATGGCGCACCGCTTCATCGGTGAAGGGGATCGGCAGCAGGTCGTACAGGTGGCCGTCGTCGCTGCAGTAGCTCAGGTGCTCGCTGTACAGCGGCACGCGATGGGTCTCGAGGAACTGGCCGACCTGCTCCAGCAGCTGGGTATCCAGTGGCGCACTGCCACCCAGCGACAATGACAGGCCGTGGCAGCTCAGCGGGTGGCGCTGCGCCAGTTCGGCCAGCGCGTCGCCGGCGGGCCCACCGACATGGATCCAGTTTTCCGGCGCGCATTCGAGGAAATCGAAGTCGCCGGCCGGTGCATCACGCAGATCCTGCAGCAGCGCCCGGCGCAGGCCCAACCCGGCGGCCGCCGCGCGAAGCGGCGACCGCGGGTGGACGATGCTGGCGCGGACGTCAGTGCTTGCCACCGCACTTGCCTTCGCCGCACTTGCCTTCAGCCGACTTCTTGTCGCCGGTCTTGGCCTTGGCACCGGCGGCAGCACCGGCAGCCTTGCCCTTGTCGGCGCCGCACTTGCCTTCAGCACTCTTGCCGTCGGCGCCACACTTGCCTTCGGCGTGCTTGATCGCGTCGGCGGCCATCTTGGTATCGGCGGCCTTGGCATCGGTGCTGGCCTTGGCAGCCTGGCCGGCCACCAGGTAGCCCTGGGCGAGGTCGCTCATGCTCAGGGCCGAGGCACTGGCGGTCATGCCCAGGCCGGCGGCCAGGGCGGTAGCAGTCAGCAGGGACAGGGTCTTGTTGGAACTGCTCATCGGTCGTGCTCCTGGGTGGTGTGGGCGGGTGCCCGGGTGGCCGGCAGGGGTGCCGGTGGAAACGATGGTGCAGCGATCCTACTCAACGAATCCTCGCCAAGACCTCAAATTTTCGTGAGGTTTGTTACAGAAGGGGAGACCGGTGGCCGGAATGCCCAGAAACAAGAAGGCCGCTGTCGCAAGGACAGCGGCCACCATGGAGTCAACTCACGTGTTGCAGTGCAGCGTCAGGGCTGGCCGGTGCTGGAGGTCTCGTCGCGCTTTTCGCGCGGCGGCAGCGGCTGCTCGCCGTGCACCAGGAACCACACGTTCTCGGCGATGTTGGTGGCGTGGTCGCCCACGCGCTCCAGGTTCTTGGCCATGAACAGCAGATGGGTGCACGGAGTGATGTTGCGCGGGTCTTCCATCATGTAGGTCAGCAGCTCGCGGAACAGCGCGGTGTACTGCGCGTCCAGGCGGGCGTCGTCCTCACGCAGCGCCAGTGCGGCGTCGGCGTCGTTGTCGCGGTAGGCGGCGATGGCGCGGCGCACCTGCTGCGCGGCCAGGCGGCCCAGCGCACGCAGGCCCTGGATCTGGGGCAGCGGCGGTACCTTGCCCAGTGCGATCGAACGCTTGGCGACATTGGCCGCGTAGTCGCCGATGCGCTCGATGTCGGCCGGGATGCGCAGGCCGGCCAGGATCTCGCGCAGGTCGCGGGCCATCGGCCCGCGCAGCGCCAGGCGCATCACGTCGTGGCTGATCTGCTGTTCCAGCGCGTCGATGGCTTCATCGTTGGCGATGATGCGATGGGCGGCGTTCTCGTCGCGCTTCTCGATCACGTCCATCGCTGCTTCGAGCTGGGCGACGGCCATCTCGCCCATGCGCACGATTTCGGCCACCAGGCGCTGCTGCTCTTCGTCGTAGCTCTTGACGATGTGGTCGTTGGGAAGGTTCATGGTTGTTCCACTCTGTAGAGTCGAGCCATGCTCGACTGCCGTTGTCTGTAGAGTCGAGCCACGCTCGACTGACGTTTCAGCCGAAGCGACCGGTGATGTAGTCCTCGGTCTGCCGCTGCGACGGCTGCGAGAAGATTACTTCGGTGCGGTCGTGCTCGATCAGGTCGCCCAGGTACATGAAGGCGGTGTAGTCGGACACGCGCGCGGCCTGCTGCATGTTGTGGGTGACGATGACGATGGTGTACTCGTGCTTGAGCTCTTCCACCAGCTGCTCGATGCGGCTGGTCGAGATCGGGTCCAGCGCCGAGGTCGGCTCGTCCAGCAGCAGCACCGACGGGCGCAGGGCCACGGCACGGGCGATGCACAGGCGCTGCTGCTGGCCACCGGACAGGCCCAGCGCGCTCTGGCCCAGCTTGTCCTTCACTTCGTCCCACAGCGCGCCCTGGCGCAGCGCCTGCTCGACGCGGTCGGCCATGTCGGCCTTGCTCAGCTTCTCGTGGTGGCGGATGCCGTAGGCCACGTTCTCGAAGATGGTCATCGGGAACGGCACCGGCTTCTGGAACACCATGCCGACCTTGCTGCGCAGGCGGTTCATCGGGTACTTCGGCGACAGGATGTTCTCGCCGTCCAGCAGCACCTCACCGCGCGCTTCCAGCTTCGGGTACAGCGCGTAGATGCGGTTGAAGATGCGCAGCAGGGTCGACTTGCCGCAACCGGACGGACCGATCAGCGCGGTCACGCGCTTTTCCGGAATCTCCAGGTTGATGCCCTTCAGGGCGTGGAACTTGTCGTAGTAGAAGTCCAGTCCACGCGCGGCCAGCTTGACCGGCGACGGCGTGTGCAGGCTCTCGTGCGAGGACGGCACGGCGATGCGCTGCATCGGCACGGCATTGGAAAGGTCGTTCATGGCGTTATCCACGGAAAGGTCAGTCATGGGAGATACGGTTGCGCAGCAGGATGCCGCGGGCGGCAAGGCTGACCAGCAACACGAAGACAGTCAGCACCAGGGCACCGGCCCAGGCCAGCACCTGCCAGGATTCATACGGGCTGCCGGCGAACTGGTTCATCACCACCGGCACCGAGGCCATCGGCTGGAAGATGTTGTTGTTCCAGTACTGGTTGCCGAAGGCGGTGAACAGCAGTGGGGCGGTTTCGCCGGAAATGCGCGCCAGCGCCAGCAGGATGCCGGTGATGATGCCGGCCGACGCGCTGCGGTACAGCACCTGCACGATCACCTTCCACTGCGGGATGCCCAGCGAAAGCGCGGCTTCGCGCATCTGCGAAGGCACCAGGCGCAGCATTTCGTCGGTGGTGCGCACCACCACCGGCAGCACGATGAAGGCCAGCGACAGCGCACCGGCGAATGCCGAGAAGTTGCCGCCGGTCTGCATCACGTACAGGGTGTAGACGAACAGGCCGAGCACGATCGACGGCGCCGACAGCAGGATGTCGTTGACGAAGCGGACCACGGTGCCGGCCTTGCGGGCGTTGCCGTACTCGGCCAGCCAGGTACCGGCCAGCACGCCCAGCGGGGTGCCGATGCCGATCGCCAGCGCACACATCACGGCGCTGCCGAAGAAGGCGTTGGCAAGACCGCCTTCCTGCATCGGCGGCGGCGTCATCTTGGTGAACAGATCCAGGTTGATGCCGGCCAGGCCCTTGGAGGCCAGGGTGAACAGGATCCAGCCCAGGAAGAACAGGCCGAACAGGGCGGTGGCGCAGGACGCGGTGATGGCAACGACATTGCCGATGCGGCGGCGCAGGTACAGCGAATCAGCTGTGGTGGACATCAGTTGCCCTCCTTGCGGGACAGGCGCATCAGCATCAGGCGGGCGATGGCCAGCACCACGAAGGTGACGATGAAGAGGACGAAGCCGAGCAGCAGCAGGGCCGAGCGGTAGGTTTCAGTGGCCTCGCCGAAATCGTTGGCGATCAGCGCGGCGATGGTGGTGCCCGGCTCCAGCAGCGACGGCGACAGGCGCACGCTGTTGCCGATCACGAAGGCCACTGCCATCGTTTCACCCAGGGCGCGGCCGAGGCCGAGGAAGATGCCGCCGATCACCGCCGAGCGGGTGTAGGGCAGCACGATGTCCCAGCTCACTTCCCACTTGGTGGAGCCCAGCGCGTAGGCCGACTCCTTCAGGCGGGTCGGCACGGTCAGGAATACTTCGCGCATCACCGAAGAGATGAATGGAATGACCATGATGGCCAGCACGAAACCGGCGGTGAGCATGCCGATGCCCAGCGGCGGGCCCTGGAACATCGGGCCGATGATCGGCCACTCGCCCAGGGTTTCGTTGAGGAACGGGGTGACGTACTCGGTCATCACCGGCACCAGCACGAACAGGCCCCACATGCCGTAGATGATCGAGGGGATGCCGGCCAGCAGTTCGATGGCGGTACCGACCGGGCCACGCAGCCAGCGCGGCGCGACTTCGGTGAGGAAGAAGGCGATGCCGAAGCTGACCGGCACGGCGATGACCATTGCGATCAGCGCGGTGACCAGGGTGCCGTAGATCGGGGCGAGGGCGCCGAACTTGTTTTCGACCGGATTCCAGTCGGCGGAGAAGAAGAAGCTCAGGCCCTGCATCTGCAGGGCATGGCGGCCGCCCCACAGCATCGACAGCGCGGCGCAGGCCAGGGCGATCAGGACGAAGATGACGGTGCCGACCAGCACCCATCGGAACAGTTTGTCGTTGCGGGCATCACGCGCATCACGCGTGGACGGGGCGGCTACAGGCTGGGCGATGGCATTCATGGGGACGGCTGGGCCAGGAAGGGGCGGGGCGGCATGGCGTGGAAGCAGCGGTGCCCGCGCGGGGCGGGCACCGTCGTAACCATCACTTCAGGTCGGTCGCCCAGTAGGCCTCGATCTGCTTGACCAGTTCGGCCGGCAGCGGCACGTAGTGCAGCTCGTTGGCCTGGGCCTGGCCGTTCTCGAAGGCCCACTTGAAGAAGGCCAGGGTGTCCTGGTTGCGCTTGGCGTCCTTCGGCTGCTTCTGCATCAGCATGAAGTTGGTGGCGGTGATCGGCCACGCCTGGTCGCCCGGGGCATTGGTGATGACCAGGTTGAAGTCCTTGGCGCTGGCCCAGTCGGCGCTGGCGGCCGCGGCGGCGAAGGTCTCCGCGCTCGGCTCGACCCAGTTGCCGGCCGCGTTCTGCATGGCGGTGTACGGCATGCCGTTCTGCAGCGCGTAGGCCAGTTCGACGTAGCCGATCGAACCCTTGATCTGCTTCACGTAGGACGCGACGCCTTCATTGCCCTTGCCACCCACGCCGTCCGGCCACTGCACCGAGGTGCCTTCGCCGACCTTGGCCTTCCAGTCCGGGCTGACCTTGGACAGGTAGTTGGAGAAGTTGAAGGTGGTGCCCGAACCATCCGAACGGTGGACCAGGGTGATCTTGCCGTCCGGCAGCTTCACGCCCGGGTTGGCGGCGACGATGGCCGGATCGTTCCAGGTCTTGACCTTGCCCAGGAAGATGTCGGCCAGCAGGGCGCCGCTCAGGCGCAGCTTGCCGCCTTCCAGGCCTTCGATGTTGACCACCGGCACCACGCCGCCGATGGCGGACGGGAACTGGGCCAGGCCGGCCTGGGCCAGCTCTTCGCTGCTCAGCGGCTTGTCCGAGGAACCGAAGTCGACGGTGCCGGCCTTGATCTGGGCGATGCCGCCGCCGGAGCCGATCGACTGGTAGTTGATTTTGGCACCGGTGCTGGCGTTGTAGTCAGCCGACCACTTGGAGACCAGCGGGAAGATGAAGGATGCGCCCGCGCCGGAGACCTCGGCGGTCACCTTGGCACCGGCAGCGGCCGGAGCGGCAGCACCGTCGGCAGCCGGCTGCTGTGCGGCCTGCTTGTCGCCACCGCAGGCCGACAGGCCCAGGGCGATGGCCAGGGAAAGGGCGGCAAGGCCGGCCGAGTGCAGTTTCATGGTCACTCCATAGCGGGGAAGAGCCGACGGGGTCGGCGGATGCGGCTATGAAATGATGTTTTTGTTACAGCCGTATTACGACCATGACAGAGGTGTCCTGGATCACGTTCCGACAAGGGTTTCACAGGGTCGGCCACGATCCGGGAGACCCCCGCAGACCCCGGATCTGCGCACGGTATGACCGGCGGATGGCCTCCGTAGCGTCGAGCTTGCTCGACTGCTCCATGCTCTCGGTAGGTGCGGACCGTTGGTCCGCACACTTCAGCACCCAGCCGAGTCCTTGGCCCTTCGTAGAGTCGAGCTTGCTCGACTAGGGCCGACCAGGAGCAGTCGAGCAAGCTCGACTCTACCCACCCGGGGCAGTCGAGCAAGCTCGACGCCACCGGCAAACGAGAAAGGCGCGAGATCTCGAGGATCTCGCGCCCGGGTGGGATCGGCGGGGGAGAGAGGACCCGCCGATCCCGTTCCTGCGGGGGAACGCGCTTGCTTACTTCAGGTTCTGCGACCAGTAGGTCTCGATCTGGCGGACCAGGCTGTCCGGCAGCGGCACGTAGTCCAGCTGGCGGGCCTGGGCGTCGCCGCTCTTGTAGACCCAGCGGAAGAACTCCTGGGTGGCCTTGCCGTTGGCAGCATTCTTCGGCTTCTTGTGCACCAGGATGAAGTTGGTGGCGGTGATCGGCCAGGACTCGGCGCCCGGGGCGTTGGTCATCACCAGGTAGAAGTCCTTGGCGCTGGCCCAGTCGGCGCTGGCGGCAGCGGCGGCGAACGAGGCGTCGCTCGGCTGCACGAACTTGCCGGCGGCATTCTTCATCGCGGTGTACGACAGCTTGTTCTGCAGTGCGTAGGACAGTTCGACGTAGCCGATGCCGCCCTTGATCTGCTTCACGTAGGCAGCAACGCCTTCGTTGCCCTTGCCGCCGATGCCGGCCGGCCACTGGACCGAGGTGCCTTCACCGACCGAGCTCTTCCACTCCGGGCTGACCTTGGACAGGTAGTTGACGAAGTTGAAGGTGGTGCCCGAACCGTCCGAACGGTGCACGACGGTGATCTTGGCGCTCGGCAGGGTCAGGCCCGGGTTCAGCGCGGCGATGGCCGGGTCGTTCCAGGTCTTGATCTTGCCCAGGAAGATGTTGGCCAGCACGGTGCCGTCCAGCTTCAGCGCGCCCGGAGCGATGCCGGCCACGTTGACCACCGGCACCACGCCGCCGATCACCGACGGGAACTGGGCCAGGCCCGAAGCAGCCAGTTCTTCCGGCTTCAGCGGGGCGTCGGACGAGCCGAAATCAACGGTCTTGGCCTTGATCTGGGCGATACCACCGCCGGAGCCGATCGACTGGTAGTTGACCTTGTTGCTGGTGGCGGCGTTGTAGTCGGCCGACCACTTCGACATCACCGGGTAGATGAACGAGGCGCCCGCGCCGGTGATTTCAGCGGCGTTGGCGGCGAACACGGACGACGCTGCGAAGACGGCAACGGCAACGCGCGACTTGAAGGCGTGGATCACGGGGTGGCTCCTGGGTTGATTGGGATGCGGGGTTACCCGCCCGGTGCACATTCCATAACGGTTCGATGACAGCGCAGGGACCGTTGTATGACGCATCCATTACAGCGCTGCCCGGCGCCTGTGCGGCAGGGGCGTGAAGGAACGACGCACCCGTTGTGACCCCTTTCTATATGTCGCTGACGGCCTGTCCGATGCATGTGTGCTCCGGGCATTCCGCAGCGATCCGGCGTTTTTCGTGCGCAACCGGGCGGCAGGTGGATGCCGCGCGGCGGGCGGCCTGCGCGTCGACCCCGATACATCACGCCATATGCCGCAAGGGATCGACAAGGATGGCGCGACAAATGCGTCGTACGCATGACCGCACGAAGAAATCTGTGGTTGGTGCTCAGGTTGTCATTCGGCTGTCATGGTTTTAACGGAATGTTCGCAAAACGCTTGACCGGCCTGCCGGCGTGGCGTTCTGCCCAAGCCATTCCAACCCTCTGGAGAAATCCAAAATGCGTTCCCATTTGCTCGCCGCCGCGGTCGTTGCAAGCCTCGGTCTGGTTTCCGCCGACGCCTTCGCAGCTCCCGCCAGCACGGGCGTATCCCAGGCACAGCTGCAGCAGCTGCAGGCGCAGATCGCTGCTCTGCAGGCCCAGGTCCAGCAGCTGCAGAGCGACTCGCAGGCGCTGCAGGCGCAGTCCGACGCGCAGTCCGAAGTGAACATCACCCAGGCCCAGGCCCTGGAAGGTGCACAGAAGACCCAGACCAGCGTCGACAAGCTGGCCAAGCTGGTCAATGACAACAAGATCGGCGGTCGCATGTTCTTCGACCTGACCAACATCGACAAGACCAGCAACGGCAAGGACACCGCCGCCAGCGGCACCGGTCTGGACGTCAAGCGCTTCTACCTGACCGTCGACCACAAGTTCAACGACATCTGGTCGGCAAACCTGACCACCGACTTCCAGTACAGCTCGGCCATCGGCAATACCGAACTGTTCGTCAAGAAGGCTTACGTGCAGGGCAGCTTCGACCCGGCCTTCAACCTGCGCGTCGGTGCCGCCGACATGCCGTGGATCCCGTACGTCGAGAAGTTCTACGGCATGCGTTATGTCGAGAACACCCTGACCGATCGCCTGAAGTACGGCAACTCGTCCGACTGGGGCCTGCATGGCTTCGGCAACCTGGGCAACAACTTCAACTACGCCGTCTCGGTCGTGTCCGGCGCCGGCTACAAGAACCCGACCCGCAGCAAGGGCATGGACGTGGAAGGCCGCGTGGCCTACACCCCGAACGAGAACTTCGTGGTCGCCGTCGGTGGCTACAGCGGCAAGCTGGGCAAGGAAACCGACATCCAGAGCGCCGAGAACACCTACACCCGCGCCAACGCGATGGTGGCCTACGCCGACAGCAACTTCCGCGTCGGTGGTGAGTACTTCCAGGCCAAGAACCTCAACAACGTGCTGACCGTTGCCACCGACAAGACCAGCGGCTGGTCGGTGTGGGGCAGCGTGCGCGTCACCGACGGCGGCATCAACGTGTTCGGTCGTTACGATGACACCGACGTCAGCAAGACCCTGGACCCGACCCTGAGCGACAAGTACTGGAACGTCGGTGTCGAGTTCCCGGTCATGAAGAACCTCAAGCTGTCGACCGTGTACAAGTACACGCACCTGGCCAACGCCGGCGACAAGAAGAACGACAAGACCAAGGAATTCGGCGTCTGGGGCGACCTGTCGTTCTGATCACCTCAAACACAGTGTCTGAAATCGAGACGGCGGGCCTGGTGCCCGCCGTCTTCGTTTCGTCACAACACGGTCCGCGTCACGCTTCGGCCGTGGTCTTGTCCTTGAACCGGCACAGGTCGGCAATCACGCAGCCCGGGCAATCCGGCTTGCGCGCCTTGCACACATAGCGGCCGTGCAGGATCAGCCAGTGATGCGCGTCGAGCAGGAACTCGGCCGGAATCGCCTTCACCAGTTTGTCTTCCACCTCGCGCACGTTCTTGCCGGGGGCCAGCCCGGTGCGGTTGGCCACGCGGAAGATATGCGTATCCACCGCCATCACCGGCTCGCCGAACGCCGTGTTGAGCACCACGTTGGCGGTCTTGCGGCCGACGCCGGGCAGCGCCTCCAGCGCATCGCGGTCACGCGGCACTTCGCCGCCATGCTTCTCCAGCAGGATCGCGCAGGTGGCGATCACGTTCTTCGCCTTGGCGTTGAACAGGCCGATGGTGGCGATGTACTGCTTCAGGCCGTCCTCGCCCAGCGCGAGGATCTTCGCCGGCGTGTTGGCCACCGGGAACAGGCGGCGCGTGGCCTTGTTGACGCCGACGTCGGTGGCCTGTGCCGACAGCGCCACCGCCACCAGCAGTTCGAACGGCGAGCTGTATTCCAGTTCGGTCTTCGGGTGCGGATTGAGTTCGCGCAGGCGGGTGAACATTTCCACCACGTCGGCACGCGGCATCACGCCGCCACGGCGCGCCGGTGCGCGCGCGGTCTTCTTCACCGTGGCCATTACTGCTCCTTGCCGGTGGCGCGGGCCTTGGCCCGGGCGAGGATGGCCGCCGCTGCCGCGGGCAGGGCCGGCTTCACGTCCGGCGCCGGGGCCGGTGTCCGGCGTGCGTCGCGTTCGGCCTCTCGGCGTGCCAGCCGCACCGCACGGGCGCGGTAGCGTTCGCGCGCGGCCCACGCGGCGTGCAGTTGCTGCTGGGCCTGCTGCAGGCGCTGCGGCAACTCGGGGTGGCCGGGCAGCAACTGTTCGTCGCCGGCACGGGCGACATAGTCCATCAGCCCGGCCTGCAGGGCGCCATCGAGATCGTCTGCCTGGACCCGGGCGAACAGTTGCGCGGGGTTGGGTCGGGATGCCATGGCGTCAGCGGTTCTGGAAGGCGGGCGGACGGCGCTGCAGGAAGGCACTGGTGCCTTCGCGCATGTCCTCGGTGGCGAACAGAAGGCCGAACTGTGCGCTTTCGTACTCCAGGCCCGCTTCCAGGCTGCACTCGCCGCCCACGTGCACCGCATCGAGCAGGCCACGCAGGGCCAGCGGCGCCGAACGTGCCAGCTGGCGGGCCACGTCCTGCACGCGGCTGTCCAGCGCGTCGGCGGGCACCACCTCGTTGACGATGCCCAGTTCCAGCGCACGTGCTGCATTGACCGGTGCACCCAGCAGGCACAGCTCCAGGGTGGCGGCACGGCCGCACAGGCGCAGCAGGCGCTGGCTGCCACCGAAGCCCGGGATCAGGCCGAGGTTGATTTCCGGTTGGCCGACCTTGGCGGTATCGGCGGCGATGCGCAGGTGGCAGGCCATCGCCAGTTCCAGGCCGCCACCCAGCGCAAAACCATTCACGCGCGCGATGACCGGCTTGGGCATGCGTTCGATCTGGCGCATCAGGCCCTGGCCGAGCAGCGAGAAATCACGTCCCTGAACGGCGCTGAGCGTGTTCATCTCGGCGATATCGGCGCCGGCCACGAAGGCCTTGGGGCCGGCGCCGGTCAGCACCATCACGCGTACCTCCGGGTCGGCGGCGGCGGCGCTGAACGCCTCGGCCAGGGCCTGCAGGGTCGCGGCATTCAGGGCGTTGAGCTTGTCCGGGCGCTGGACGGTCACGGTGCGGATGGCGCCGTCGTCGGCGACAGCGATCAGGGCATCGGCCACGGGGAAACTCCTGGAACGTTAAAAAAAAGTGAGATTGAACTCCGCGAACGCAGACGGGTCATAGCCTGCATCGTGAGTAGCGGTTACACGTTGCGCCCGTTATCCTAACCCGTCGCCTCAGGGCGGCGCAGAACGTCCCTGAGTTACCACCCCTGGAGAACTGTTTGATGAAGTTGCGTTCTATCGCGGTCGCCGTCGCGGCCCTGGCCCTGACGGGCAATGCCTTCGCCCAGGACGTTTCGTCCGAAAAGGGCAAGCTGAGCTACTACTTCGGTTACGACTACGGCAACAACCTGGCGGAGCTGACCGGTCGCGGTGAGCAGCTGGACATCAACTCGGTGGTGAAGGGCCTGCAGGACGCCTACGCCAAGAAGCAGCCGGCGATCACCGCCGAGCAGCTGAAGCCGGCCGTTGAAGCGTTCCAGAAGCGCGAGCAGGGCCGTGCCCAGGCCGCCAAGGCCGAGTACGAAAAGGCCGCTGCCGAAAACAAGACCAAGAGCGATCAGTTCATCGCGGCGAACAAGGCCAAGGCCGGCGTGCAGTCCCTGCCGAGCGGCGTCCAGTACCGCGTGATCGAAGCCGGCAAGGGTGCCAAGCCGACCCAGGCCAGCACCGTGCAGCTGGAAGTGGCCGGTCCGTTCCCGTACGGCCAGCGTCCGACCGAAGCCCGTCCGGCCCAGCAGATCCCGTCGATCAAGGTCAGCGAAGTTGAAATGAAGGCCATGCGCGAGACCCTGCTGCAGATGCCGGCAGGCTCGAAGTGGGAAGTCACCCTGCCGCCGGACCAGGCCTACGGTGCCGATCCGCGCACCCCGTTCCCGCCGAACGTGGCTGTGCAGTTCGAGATCAAGCTGGTCAGCGTCAAGTAATATCGAAGCAGTAAACGAAACGCGCCGGTGATCCCACCGGCGCGTTTTTGTTTGTGCAGTGCCTGACGCGCAAATCCAGCCCATTCGCGCTACTGTTGCAGGGTGCAAACAACGGAAGAATCGGCGCGTGTTGTCGCAAGTCCCTGCATCGGAGTGTGCAAGCTGGATCCAGGCCGGCAGTGCACCGGCTGCGGGCGGCATCTCGACGAGATCGCAAGGTGGTCGTCGATGAGCAACGAGGAACGCAGCCGCATCCTGCATCGCGTGCAACCGCTGCGCGAACAGCTTCAGCAATCGCTGCGCGGCTCGCTGGCCGACCACGAACGCCTGATGCGCGCGCTGCATCCGCTGGCCGTGCCGCCGCTTGGCGACGGCTGGAACCGCAGTGAACTGATCGACCTCCTGCCGCCCGGCCCCCCCGTGGAAGCGGCGGTGCTGGCCGGCATCGTGCCGCGTGCCAACGGCGCACAGGTGATTCTCACCCGCCGTACCGAGACCCTGCGCACCCATGGTGGCCAGGTCGGGTTCCCCGGCGGTCGCACCGAACCGGACGACCGCGATGCACTGGCCGCTGCGCTGCGCGAGAGCCAGGAAGAAATCGCGCTGGCGCCCGGCCAGGTGCAGGCGCTGGGCTACCTGGATCCCTTCGTGACGATCACCGGTTACCGGGTCACGCCGGTGGTGGCGGCGGTGGATCCGGACTTCGTGCCGGTGCCGCAACCCAGCGAAGTGGCCGAGGTGTTCGAGGTGCCGCTGGACTACCTGATGGCTGCCGACAACCTGCGCCAGGTCGAAATCAATCATCGCGGCCGCGTCCGCCACGTCCTCGAATACGGCTGGCCGGGCCAGCGCATCTGGGGCGCGACCGCGGCCATCCTCTACAACCTGCGTCGCCGCCTGGAGCAAGTGCAATGAAGCCGATCGATCCGCCGTGGACCACCCTGGTCGATGTCGCCACCCTGGCCGCTGCATTGGGCGAGGGCGTTCGCGTGGTCGACGCACGTGCTACTGCCAGTACCGCCGTACGCGTGGTCGATGCGCGGTCCTCGCTGGCTGATCCGCAGGCGGGTAGCGGCCAGTATCTGGCGGGGCATGTTCCGGGCGCGGTATACGCCGACCTCAATCGGGACCTGTCGGATCTGACCCGCAGCGGCCACGGCCGTCATCCGCTGCCGGACAGCGATGCCTTCGCCACAAAGCTGGGCCAGTGGGGTATCGGTCCCGACACCCAGGTGGTGGTCTACGACGGCAGCGACGGCAGCATGGCCGCCTCGCGCCTGTGGTGGCTGCTGCGCCTGATCGGGCACACCAAGGTGGCTGTGCTCGATGGTGGTATCGCCGCGTGGCAGGCCGCAGGTCACGCGTTGGCAACCGGCCAGGGCGAAGTAACGGCGCTGCCGGCTTACCCGGGCCGTTTCGACACCACCCAGATCGCCAATGCCGATGAAATCAGCGCACGTCTGAAGCACGCGCCGGGCTGGCTGGTCGACGCACGCGCGGGCGAACGCTTCCGCGGCGAAGTGGAGCCGCTGGACCCGGTCGCCGGTCACGTACCCGGCGCGGTCAACCGTCCGTTTGCGTTGAACGTCGCCGACGGCCGCCTGCGTGATGCACAGGAACTGCGCGCCGAACTGCAGGGCGTGATCGGCAACCGCGATCCGCAACAGGTGGTGCTGATGTGCGGCTCTGGCGTGACGGCCTGCCATCTGCTGCTGGCGATGGAATCGGCCGGTTTGTCCGGCGCACGCATCTACGCCGATTCCTGGAGCGGTTGGGTCAGCGACAGCAGCCGCCCGGTGGCGACCGGCGCCTGAGCTCGTACCCTCGCACGCATCGCGCATGAAGCAGTCGAGCATGGCTCGACTCTACAAAGGCTCGTTCCGATCGATTCGACGTTCATCCACGCATGGCGTGGATCTACCGTGTCGACCAAGGTCGACACCCACCCACAGCAGTAGAAATCTGTCGAAGGCGGGGTGGATCCGGTTGCGGGGGCGTGAGCCGCATGGATGCGGCGACCGAGCCTACATGGACGTATTTACGGCGTCCCCCGCAACCGGACCCACCCCGCCATCCCACCGACAGCCCGCTTTTGACGTTGACGTTGACGTTGCCTCTGCGGGTGCAGGGCGCAGCCCTGCCGATCAACCCACCGACTGCAGCGGCACCTTCGCCAGAATCCTCGCCCACGGAAACAACGGCCCCGGATCACGCTTGCGCGCCACTCGCAGCGTTGGATCGTCGCTGGCCACTACCTGCTCCAGATCCAGCTGGTCGTGCCCGGCAATCCGCCGCAGCGACGGATAGTGCGCCACCAGCGCCAGCAGCAGGTGTTCCAACGCCACCAGCTGCGCCTCGGTGTACGGCTCGTCCATCGCCTGGTGGCGGCTGTCGAACCAGTGCGGGTAGCGCCCGGTGTTGACCAGCTCGATGCCCAGCGTATGCGCGTTCATGCCGCGCACGTGGTGGGCCACCCGTTCCGGTGCCACGTACTGCACCACGCGGCCGTCGCGATCGATGTAGAAGTGGCCGCTGTTGCCGGCGCCACTGTCGTACAGCACGCGCTCGCCGTACTCGCGGGCCATCGCCAGGTCGGGCAGTTCGGTGCAGTGGATCACCACCATCTCCAGCGTGGCCGGGTCGCGCAGCGGCAGGCGGTCGTGGTAGGGCAGGGGCTGCACTTGCAGGCCGGGCAGGAGCGGGTTGGGCATCCGGCGATGCTAGCATTGCGGCATGAACCTGCCTTCCCTTTCCTCATCGGCCCGCTCGCGCGGAGCGCGCGCATGAGCCGCGGCCACTGCATCCTGTCGCACGGTTTCGAGAGCGGCCCGGACGCGACCAAGGTCACCGCGCTGGCCGAGGTGGCACAACGCCTGGGCTGGACCCATGAACGCCCCGACTACACCGACCTGGACGCGATGAGCGAGGTCAGCCGGGTGGGCGACGTGCCGACCCGACTGCGCCGCCTGGTCGAGCGTGCCGCCATTGCCGCCGGGCAGGGGCCGGTGGTGCTGGCCGGCTCCAGCCTCGGTGCCTACATTTCCGCCATCGCCTCGCTGCAGGTGCCGGTGGCCGGCCTGTTCCTGATGGTGCCACCGACCACCATGGGCCCGATGCCGGCGCTGGACGCCGCCGCGGTGCCGACCACGGTGGTCCAGGCCTGGCATGACGACGTGGTCCCGGCCGCCGGAGTGATCGCCTGGGCCCAGGCGCGCTCGGCGCAGCTGTTGCTGGTCGATGATGGGCACCGCCTTGAGCACCACGTGGAGGCCTCCGCGCAGGCCTTCGAGCGCCTGCTGCGCCAGCTGTGAAGCCCGGGCGCACGGCGCGCCCGCCCGCTTTGACTACAATGGCAGCCCCGCCGCCCCCGGCGCGGGCCTGCCGGCCGTGCCTACGGCCCTCCTTTCCGACTGGCCCGGCCCCTGTGCCGCGCCCGACCACCTGCGAACCGATCCCGTGAAATTCTTCGTCTCCTGCGCCAAGGGCCTGGAATACCTGCTTGCCGATGAACTGTCGGCCCTGGGCCTTGGCAAGGCCACCGCCACCATTGCCGGCGTCAACGCCGACGGCGAACTGGAGCAGGCGCTGCGGATCGTCATGTGGTCGCGCCTGGCCAGCCGCGTGCTGTGGCCGATCGACGAGTTCGAGTGCCCGGACGAGCAGGCCCTGTACGACGGCGTGCGTGCGCTGCCGTGGCATGAGCACATCAAGCCGGAAATGACCCTGGCGGTGGACGCGCACGTGTCCGGTGACAAGATCACCCATGCGCGCTTCGCGGCGCAGCGGATCAAGGACGCCATCGTCGACCGCATGCGTGACGAAGGCCTGGAACGCCCGTCGGTCAACACCGACCTGCCGGATGTGCGCGTGAACCTGTCGCTGCGCAAGGGCCGCGCCTCACTGTCGATCGACCTGGGCGGCGGCCCGCTGCACCGCCGTGGCTGGCGCGGTGCCGCCCACGAGGCGCCGCTGAAGGAAAACCTGGCCGCCGCGCTGCTGCTGCGCGCGCAGTGGCCGCGCCTGCACGCCGCCGGTGGCGGCCTGCTGGACCCGATGTGCGGTAGCGGCACGCTGCTGATCGAGGGCGCGCTGATGGCCGCCGACGTTGCCCCCGGCCTGATGCGCCACGGCAGCCTGCCGCCCAGCCGCTGGCTGGGCTTCGACAAGGCCGCCTGGAAGGCCATCCAGAGCGAGGCACGTGACCGCGAAGCGGCCGGCCTGGCAGCGTTGAAGCCGGTCATCCACGGCAGCGACATCGACCCGACCGCGATCCAGGCGGCGCGCGAGAATGCCGAAGTAGCGGGCGTCGCCCATGCGATCCGCTTCACCCGCGCCGACGTCGCCGACCTGGCCGCGCCGGAGCAGGAGATCGGCGCGGTGGTCTGCAACCCGCCGTACGACGAGCGTCTGGCGGCCGATCCGGCGCTGTACCGCGCGCTGGGCAATGCCCTGCAGAAGGCCGTGCCGCAGTGGCGCGCCAGCCTGCTGTGCGGCAACGATGAACTGGCCTTCGCCACCGGCCTGCGCGCCGGCAAGAAGTACCAGATGTTCAACGGCGCGCTGGAATGCGCGCTGATCGTCTGCGACCCGATCGCCGTGCCGGGCCGCGACCCGGCGCAGCCGCGCGAGCTGAGCGAAGGTGCGCAGATGGTGGCCAACCGCCTGCGCAAGAACCTGAAGAAGTTCAAGAGCTGGCGCGCCCGCGAGGACATCACCTGCTTCCGCGCCTACGATGCCGACCTGCCGGAGTACGCGGCCGCCATCGACGTCTACGAGGAAGACGGTGGCCAGCGCCGCACGTTCCTGCACGTGCAGGAATATGCGGCACCGGCGGCGATTCCGGAAAACGACGTGCGCCGTCGCCGCAACGAGCTGCTGGCGGCCGCGCGTGAAGTATTCGGCGTGCCGCCGGAACAGGTGTCGATGAAGTCGCGCGAGCGTGGCAAGGGCGGCAGCAAGTACGGCCGCTTCGAACAGCGCGACGAGTTCATCGTGGTGCGCGAAAACAACGCGCTGCTGCAGGTGAACCTGTTCGATTACCTCGACACCGGCCTGTTCCTCGACCACCGCCCGCTGCGCCGGATGATGGCCGAGCAGGTGCGCGGCAAGCGCTTCCTCAACCTGTTCTGCTACACCGGCGTGGCCAGCGTGCAGGCGGCCGTGGCCGGTGCCGCCAGCACCACCAGCGTCGACCTGTCGGCCACCTACCTGCAGTGGTGCTACGACAACCTGGCGTTGAACGGGCAGGGCGGCAACCAGCACCTGCTGGTGCAGGCCGACGCCATGGCGTGGCTGGAAGGCGACCGCGGGCAGTACGACGTGATCTTCTGTGACCCGCCGACCTTCTCCAACTCCGCGCGCGCCGACGACTTCGACGTGCAGCGCGAACAGCTGAAGCTGCTGCGCGCAGCGGTGGCACGACTGGCGCCGGGCGGCGTGCTGTATTTCTCCAACAACTTCCGCCGCTTCAAGCTGGAAGAGAACGCCATCGCCGAGTTCGCCCAGTGCCGCGAGATCACCGCGCGCACCATCGGGCCGGATTTCGAGCGCAACGCGCGCATCCACCGCGCGTGGGAATTGAAGCGGTTGGGTTAAGCCCGGTAGTGCCGGCCGCTGGCCGGCAACGATGTCAGACCCGCAGAGGGTTCATGGGATGCCGGCCAGCGGCCGGCACTACCCCTATCTGGCCGGTAGATCCACGCCATGCGTGGATGGGCGTTCAGTAGATCCACGCCATGCGTGGAGGGTGGCTACAGCACCGCCACCAGCAGCCCGGCCACGGGCAACGCGATCGCCAGCGCGGCGATCCACTTCGGCCGGTACGGGTACAACCCGAACGACAACACCGCGCCGCCCAGCGTCATCGTGCCCAGCCACAGCACCGGGCCCATCGCCCAGCCGTGGTCGACCACGCACAGTGCGAACGCTACCGCCAGCAGGGCCCAGCCCAGCACCCGCCATTGCGTCCGGCGTGCCGGCGAGGCAGCCGCCTTGCCATGCAGGTCGTGCTGGTGCTTTTCCATCGCCAGCGACAATGCCGTGAACGCGGAGAACGACAGGGTCAACGCCAGCAGCATCATGCGCTGGCCTCCGCTTCGGCAGCTTCCGCAGCATCAACCGGAGCCTTGGGCGCTGCCGCCGCCGCGGCACGCTTCTTCTTCTCGGCCGCAGACAGTGGTGGCGTCCAGCGCTGCATGCGCCAGCCGCACAGCGCCAGCATCGCGCCGAACGCGATCATCGACAGATCGACGCCAGCCAGCACCCAGTCACCATTGCGCAGGGTCACGCCCAGATGCGCATGCGTGGTCAGCGCGTTGACCACCGGCACCAGCGCGAACGCGGCGGCGCCCAGGTACAGTTGCCAGGCCCACATCATCCGCTTCGGCCAGATGAAGGCGGCCAGCAGTGCCGCACCCCAGGCGTAGAAGAACACGTTGGCCTCGGCGCTGGAGCGCTCGGCGATGTCCAACGGCAGCAGGCGGTTGCCCCAGAAGTAGGCGGCAAAGGCGATCGGCAGGCCGGCCACGGTACCGATGTTCAGCGCATCGACCAGGCGCAGGCCGAAGCCGGTGCGGCCACTCTTGGCGTGCTTGGGCCGTTCCTTCACCGCCCACAGCACCACGCCGCTGGCCACCATCAGGCAGCCGACCAGTCCAGACAGGAAGAACAGTGCGCGCAGGCCCCAGTCGGCGAAGCGCGCCAGGTGCAGGCCGTACAGCACGCCGCGGGTGGCGGTGGCACCACCGGAAGGCGGTGTTTCTTCCAGCAGCGTGCCGTTGACCATGTCGTAGCGCACGGCCGGGGTGTCGGTGGACAGGCGCTTGCCGTCACGCTGGCGGATGTCGATCACTGCATTGGCCGCGCCCGGGTTGGATACGGTGAAGCCCGCCACCTCCACGCCGTGCCAATGCGCTCGCGCGCTGTCCAGCAGCTGCGCGATCGGCAGCGGCGTGGCGCGGCCTTCGGCCGGCGCGGTCACCTCCGGCATGCCGCCGAAGGCTTCGCTGAAGAATTTGTCCTCGTCCTGCGGGTAGGCCACCTTCACGCCCCACGGCAGGTACATGATCATCAGGGTGACGATGCCGGTGTAGGTGATCATCGCGTGGTAGGGCAGCGCCATCACCGCGCTGACGTTGTGGAAATCGAGCCAGGAACGCGGACCCTTGTCCTTGCGGAAGGTGAAGAAGTCCTTGAAGATTTTCTTGTGGGTGATGACGCCGGTGATGATCGCCACCAGCATGAACATCGCGCAGAAGCCGACCAGGTAGCGCGCCCACAGCACCGGGATGTAATGCAGGTCGAAGTGCAGGCGGTAGAAGAAATCTCCGCCACGCGTCTCGCGCGCCTTCAGGGCCTGGCCGGTGTTCGGGTCCAGCGTGGCATCACCAAAGCCACCTCGACGGCCACGGCTGGGATCGGCCAGCTCCGGCGGCAGCCGCCAGAACATCTGCATGGCCGGGTTGCGCGGCTGCGGCAGGGTGACGAACCAGTTCTCGGCCTGGCTGGCGTTGGCCTGCAGGTAGTCCACCGCGCGCTGCGCGGCCACGTCGATACTGACCTTGTTGGCCGGCAGCTCCGGGCGCATCCAGCGGCTGATTTCCTCGCGGTAGTAACTGGCGGTGCCGGCCATGAAGATCAACAGCAGCAGCCAGCCGACCAGCAGGCCGGTCCAGGTGTGCAGCCAGGCCATCGATTGGCGGAATCCGTTCTTCATGCCCAGGCCCCCAGCAGGCGCGCGACGACGGCCATCAGCAGGGTGGGGGCGAGGATGCCGACCCAGGCGCGCAGCGCAGTGCGGGTGGCGAACGCCCACAACGCGGCGCAGGCGGCCACCAGGATCGCCAGCAGCATGCCGGTCAGCACGGTCTGGCCGCGCGCGCCGGGCAGCGCCAGGGCGCAGAACACGCTGGTCACCGAGGCCAGCGCGTAGCCGCCGAAGATCGCGGCCAGCGAGCGTGACAGCACGCCCCAGCGCGGGTTGGAGAAGAAGGTGCGGGGGCTGGCGGTTGCGGGCGAGCGGTCCACGGCATTCCTGCTGGTTTCAGTGAAAAGGGACCGGCGCACCGCAGCGCGCCGGGGTTGGCCATCCGTGGCCGGGCACCAGTCGCAGAACCGGTGCCATCCATCGTCAGAGCTTCCAGCGCAGCGTCATCGTCACGTTGCGTGGTTCGCCCCAGTACACGCCGCTGTAGAAACCGACGTTGTTGAAGTACTTCTTGTCCAGCAGGTTGTTGATGTTCAGCTGCGCGCTGAAGTTCTCGTTGAAGCGGTAGCCGCCGGCCAGGTTCAGCAGGTAGAACGCGTCCTGGGTGATGTTGGCCTTGCTGCCATCCGCCTTGGTGCTGGTGTTCCAGATGCGGCTCTGCCAGGTGGCGCCGCCACCCAGCCAGAAGCGGCCATCGATGCCGCCGGGGCGCCAGCTGGTGTTGAGGCGGAAGGTGTCCTGCGGGGCTGTGGTCCGTTGCAGCACGCCGTCCTTGTTGCGGATGACGGTGTGGGCGAAGCCCGCCGAGATGTTCCATTGCTCGCCGATGCTGCCCTGGGTCTCGATTTCCCACCCCTTCACCTTGTTGCCCTTGCCGGTGGAGCGATAGGCCTGGCTGCCATCGGGCAGCGAGTTCACCGGCACTGAATCATCGATCTCGGCCACGTTGTCCTGCTTGCCTTCGAACACCGCCGCCGAAGCATTCAGCAGGCCGCCGAAGAACTCGGCCTTGACGCCCGCTTCGTACATGTCGCCGACCACCGGCTCCAGGTAGTTGCCGTTGCGGTCGCGGGATTTCTGCGGCTTGAAGATGTCGGTGTAGCTGACATAACCGCTGAAGATCGAATTGAAGTCGTAGACCAGGCCGGCATACGGAGTGAGCATGTCGTCCGGCCGGTAGCCGGTGCGGGTAATGCTGTTGCGGTTGCCGTTGGCGTCGTAGCCATAGGTCCACTTGCGGGTTTCCCAGCTGCCATAGCGGGCGCCCACCACGGCCAGCAACGGATCGGCCAGGCGCAGGCGAGCCGCTACATAGGCGGCGCGCTGGCGCAGTTCGTCCTGTGACGACAGGCGACCAAGGCGGGTCACCGGCAGTACCGGCACCTCGCCGGTCCAGTGACGCCAGTCGGGCACCTGCGCGTAGCCCGGTGCGCTGGAATCGAACGACATGGCCTCGGACTCACCCTTGCGCACCGACTGGCCCAGGCCGAACACGAGTTCATGCTCGCGCCCGAACAGCTGGAACGGCCCGCCCACGTTGACGTCGAACACGTCCATCGTGCTGTGTTCGTTGAAGTGTGAAATGTAGGCAGTCACACCGGTACCGTCGGCGCGCGGGTAGCCGGCCGCGCCGTACCAGACGCTGCCATCGGTATCGCGCACGGCATGGCTGAGGTTGCCCTTCACCGACCAGCCGTTGCCCAGTTGCTGTTCCAGTCGCGCGAAGCTGGTCTTTTCCACGATCGGCCACGCACTCCACGAGGCCGACAGATTGGTCGAGCGCGGCAGGTTGGCCGGTGCGCCGTCGGCGCCCCAGTACGGCACCACGCCCCAGGTCACGCCGGTGGTGTGCGGCGACTGGTACTCGTAGCCCACTTCGAACAGCGTGCTGTCACTCAGGTCGGCCTGCACGATGCCGTAGAACACGTCCTTGTCCAGCGCATAGACATCACGGAACGAATCGCTCTGCTGCTTGGCCGCGACCACGCGCGCGCGGATGCGGCCGTCCCAGGCCACGGGGCCGCCGAGGTCGGCTTCCAGGCGACGGTTGCCCCAGCGGCCGAGGGTCAGGTTGGCACCCATCTGGAAAGTGTCGGTCGGCCGCTTACGGATCATGCTGATGGTGCCGGACGGATCACCCGCGCCGGTGGTCAGGCCGGTGGCGCCGCGGATCACTTCGATGCGCTCGTAGATCACGTTGTCGGTGTTGGTCTTGATCGAGCCACCGAAGGTGTTGAGCATGCCGTCGATCTGGAAGTTGTCGATGGTGTAGCCGCGCGAGACATAGTTGATGCGCTCGCTGTCGGTGACCGACACGCTGACGCCCGTCACCTGGCCCATCACGTCCGACAGCGAGAACAGACCCATGTCATCCAGGCGCTGGCGGGTAAGCACCGTCACCGACTGCGGCGTCTCGCGTAGTGACAGGTCGAGCTTGGTCGCAGTGCGCGCGCCTTTCACCGTATAGCTGCTGGGCATCTCGCCATCGGCAGTCACCTTCACCGTATCCAGCGTGCGCGCGGAAGGATCGGCAGTGCCGTCGGCGTGGGCCAGCGGGGCGATCATCAATGCAGTCACGGCCAGGGCCAACACGGTGGGACGGGGGGAGTTCAGCGGCATTGCCATTGGTGCGGTTCCATGCAGGACGAATCAGGCGATGGAATGCGCAGGTACAGTCGCCATGCGCTCCGCGCACGTCGCCCAGCGAGCCCCATCGACGGTGCGCCACCCGCGCAGTGCGGGTGACCCGGTAGTCGGGGGATGTACACGGGCGAAGGGGCGGGTGGGTACGTGCGTCCGTGCCCCGCTTGGCTAAGCGTACAACCGATTAGCAAATGATAGGCATTCGCATTTCGTTAATCAAGCGTGACGACTGCTGCCGGTGGATCGAGGCGCGCGTTCAGAACCGGAAGATCACCGTCGCCGCATGCAGCAGCAGGCCGATCAGCCCGCCGACCAGGGTGCCGTTGAAGCGGATGAACTGCAGGTCGCGGCCTACGCTCAGTTCCAGCTGCTCGACCAGATGCCGCTCATCCCAGCTCTTCACGGTCTGTGCGATATGCGTGGTCACGCCCTCGCGCAGGCGCCCGGTCAGGCGCTGCGCGCCTTCAAGCAGGTGCTGGTTCAGTGCCTCGCGCAGGGCAGGGTCGGCCTGCAGGCTGCTGCCCAGCGAGGCCAGGCTGCGCTGCAGGTGGCCGACCAGTGCGGAGTCGTCGCGCTGCAGGTCGGCACGCAGGCTGGCATGGATGCGCGCCCACAGCCCCTGCACGTACTCCTGCAGGGCAGGGTGGTCGATCATTTCCTGCTTGAGCTGTTCGACGCGTTCTGCCAGCGCCGGGTCTTCGCGCAGGCGCTGCACGTAGGCCTGCAGCCAGCGCTCATAGTCCTGGCGCAGCGGATGCTCCGGCTCGGCCAGCACCTGTTGCAGTTCTTCCAGCACCGCGCGCGCCAGGCGCTCGGCCAGGCTGTCGCCGATCTCGTCGATCGGCTTGACCCAGTTCACGGTGCTCGACAGCGTCGGCCATTCGCGCTGGATGTAGCGCACGATCAGCTGCGAGGCGCGCTCCTTCACTTCCGCCTGCTCCAACCAGCGCCCCAGCCGCTGCAGGCCCTCGTCCAGCACGCGCTGGTGGCGGCCATCGGCGGTCAGCAGCGCCAGCAGCTCGCCGGCGGTGGCGGCGGCATTCCACTGCCGCAGCTGTTGCACCACGAAACCGTGCAGCTGCCGGCGCACGGCGGTCTCGTCGAAGAAATCCAGTGCCTGCAACGCCCAGCCGCGCGCCATGTCGGCCAGCATCCGCGAACGCGCCGGATCGGCCAGCCAGCTGCCCAGGCGGCTGGCGGGATCGAACACCTGCAGCTTGGCCAACAGCACGCCCGGTTCCAGGAACTGGTCGCGCACGAACAGCGCCAGGCTGTCACCGATGCGTTCCTTGCTGCGCGGGATGATCGCGGTGTGCGGAATGGGCAGTCCCATCGGCCGCCGGAACAGCGCGACGACGGCGAACCAGTCGGCCAGCGCACCCACGGCGGCGGCCTCGCAGAACGCCGAGACCCAGGCCCAGATGCCACGTTCGCCCTGCCAGTGGCTGACGGCGAATCCGGCCAGCATCAACAGCAGCAGGCCCAGTGCGAGGGCTTTCAGGCGCCGCAGCTGTGCGCGGCGCGGATCGTTGGCAGGCGTCATGCCCGAAGTCTATCCGGCCCTGCATGAGCATCGGGTAGTGCCGGCCGCTGGCCGGCATCCGCAACGCACCCGGAACGTTCATGGGGTTGCCGGCCAGCGGCCGGCACTAGCCGCTGGTTCAGAGCGCTTCGAGTTGCTTGCGCAGCGCGGCCAGCTGCGCGCGCAGGGTGTCGTTCTCGCGGGTCAGCGCGACGACGCGGCGACGCAGCGCCGGTGCGTCCTCGCCCAGCTGCTCCAGTGCCGACAGCACGTCGGCGTCGCGGCTGGCGATCGCGTCCTCATCCGGCTCCTCGAAGTCCATCTCGGCCGCGTCCGGCTTCGGTGCCCGCGGCTTGCGCTTGGACTCGCGCACGCGCTTGGCGGCCTGCTTCAGTTCGTCCTTGCCACCGGCGGCGGCGGCGCGCTGCTCGTCTTCCGGCAGGTCGGCCACGGCTGCGGCGGCGCTGATCGAGATCACGCCGGCCTTCACTGCTTCGACCACCTCGGCGGCGGCCTGGGCGTGGATGCGCTCGATCATGCCGACCTGGCTGGTGCTCAGCTTGGCTTCGCGGGCCAGCTCGGCGCGGCTGATCTTCGGCGCCGGTTCCCACGGCGGGCTGTCTTCGCCGGCGTCCTCGACGATCTCGGCGCTGCCGTCGCTCTCGCGCTGCAGCTGCGCCTGCTCGACCTGCTTGCGGGCAGCCAGGATGTCGCGCTTGCGCAGCGCCAGCACGCCGCGCTGGAAGTCCGAAACGCTGCGGCGGCCCAGGTGCTGCTCGATCATCCACAGGTGCACGTCTTCCATGCTCTGGAAGCGGGTGTTCTGCACGGTGTTGAACGGCAGGCCGTGCTTCTGGCAGATGCCGAAGCGGTTGTGGCCGTCGACCAGCACATCGCCCCACAGCACCAGCGCATCGCGGCAGCCTTCGGCCAGGATGCTGCGCTCCAGCGCGTCATGTTCGTCCGCAGTCAGCGGGTCGATGTAGGCCTTGAGTTCTTCTTTGACGACGATATCCATGGGCACGGCAGCGAGCAGGAGCGGAACCGCCCATTGTACCTGCTCGCCACCACCGGCCCGGGCTCAGGCGGTGGCCCGGATCATCTCGCCGAGGATGCCGGTGATCTGGTCGATCTGCGGCTTGTCCACGATCAATGGCGGCGACAGCGCGATGATGTCGCCGGTACAGCGCACCAGCAGCCGGCCGTCGTGGAAGCAGCGGCGGAACACCTCGTAGCCGCGGCTGCCGGGGGTGTCGCGGCGTGGCGCCAGCTCCACCGCACCGACCAGCCCGAAGTTGCGGATATCGATCACGTTGGGCAGCCCCTGCAGGGCGTGCAACCGCTCCTGCCAGTATTCACCCAGCTCGATGGCGCGCTCGAACAGGCGCTCCTCGGCATAGACCTCCAGCGTGGCCAGCGCCGCTGCGCAGGCCAGCGGATGGCCCGAATAGGTGTAGCCGTGGAACAGCTCGATCGCCTGCGGGGGCGCCTGCATCAACGCGGCATGCACCGCATCGCTGGCCAGCACGCCGCCCAGCGGCACCGCACCGTTGCTGACCGCCTTGGCGAAGGTCAGCAGGTCCGGGGTGACCCCGAAACGCTGCGCGGCAAAGGGCATGCCGACCCGGCCGAAGCCGGTGATCACTTCATCGAACACCAGCAGGATGCCGTGGTGGTCGCACAGCTCGCGCAGCCGCTGCAGGTAACCCGGTGCGGGCAGGATCACCCCGGCCGAACCGGCGATGGGTTCAACGAACACCGCGGCAATGGTCGAGGCATCGTGCAGCGCAATCAGCCGTTCCAGGTCATCGGCCAGCTCCGCGCCCTGGCGTGGCAGGCCCTTGCTGAACGCATTGCGCTGCAGGTCCAGGGTGTGGCGCAGGTAGTCCACGCCGCCCAGCTGCAGGCCGAATGCCCTGCGGTTGTTGGGCAGGCCGCCCAGAGCCATGCCGCCGAAGCCGACCCCGTGGTAGGCCTTCTCGCGGCTGATGAAGCGGGTGCGCTGGCCCTCGCCGCGCTGGCGGTGGTAGGCCAGCGCGATCTTCATCGCGGTGTCCACCGCCTCGGACCCGGAGCTGGTGAAGAACACATGGTTGAGCGCGGCCGGCGCCAGTGCGGCCAGCCGCTGCGCCAGTGCGAAGGCCGGCGGCGAGCCCATCTGGAAGGCCGGTGAATAGTCGAGCGTGCGGGCCTGCTCGACGATGGCCTCGACGATGCGTGGCCGCGCGTGGCCGGCGTTGCAGCACCACAGGCCGGCGGTACCGTCGAGGATCGGGCGGCCATCGACATCTTCGTAGTGCATGCCCTCGGCGCGTACCAGTACACGCGGCGCCGCCTTGTACTGGCGATTGGCGGTGAATGGCATCCAGTACGCGTCCAGGGACTCGGGGCGCTGGGTGGCCAGGTCGTGCAGGTCGCTTTCGGGACGCTTCATGCCAGCTCCATCGGGTGCGATGCGACGAATGTAGCGCAGCTGCGTCACGGCGAAGTCGCGGCGGCCCCGGTATAAGCAAGGCTGGTTGATTGCAGGAGTGTCCCATGGCCGATTTCCCCGACCGCAGCCACTGGCAGGCGCTGGCACTCCAGCTGTCGATACCCGGCCAGGCCTTCATCGACGGCCGCCAGGTCGACGCTGCCAGCGGCGCCCGCTTCGACTGCATCAGCCCCATCGACGGTCGGGTGCTGGGTGCGGTCGCCGACTGCGACGCGCAGGACGTGGAGCGTGCCGTGCTGGCGGCCCGCCGCTCCTTCGATGCGGGCCACTGGTCGCAGGCCAGCCCGGCGCATCGCAAGCGCGTGCTGCTGGCGCTGGCCGCGCTGGTGGAAAAACACGCCGACGAACTGGCCCTGCTGGAAACCCTGGACATGGGCAAGCCGGTACGCGATGCGCGGCGCATCGACCTGCCCGGCGTGGTGCGCTGCCTGAGCTGGACCGCCGAAGCGGTGGACAAGCTGTACGGGGAGATCGCGCCCACCGGCCCGCACGAACTGGGGCTGGTCACGCGCGAGGCCGCCGGCGTGGTGGCGGCCATCGTGCCGTGGAATTTCCCGTTGCTGATGGCCTGCTGGAAGATCGCGCCGGCGCTGGCGATGGGCAACTCGGTGGTGCTCAAGCCTTCCGAGCGGTCGCCATTGTCGGCGCTGCGGCTGGCGGCACTGGCCGCCGAAGCGGGCCTGCCGGACGGGGTTCTGAACGTGTTGCCCGGCCATGGAGCGCGCGTCGGCGAACCGCTGGCCCTGCACATGGACGTGGACGTGCTGGCCTTCACCGGCTCCACCGCCACTGGCGCGAAGCTGCTGGAATACTCTGGCCGATCCAACCTCAAGCGGGTCTGGCTGGAATGCGGCGGCAAGAGCCCGCACGTGGTGTTCGCAGACGCCCCGGACCTCGATGCGGCGGCCAAGGGCGTGGCGCAGGGCATCTTCTTCAACCAGGGGGAAGTCTGCACCGCCGGTTCGCGGCTGCTGGTGCAACGCTCGATCCGCGAGGATTTCGTCCACCAGGTGGTGGCCTATGGCCAGCACATGCAGCCGCGCCACCCGCTGGAAGCCGACGCACCGATGGGCGCGCTGGTCGATGCCGCGCATCTGGACAAGGTGATGGGCGATATCGCGCGTGCCGAAGGCGAGGGCGCCCGATTGCTGCTGGGCGGTCATCGCGCCGAGGTGGAAGCGGGCGGCTGCTATGTGCAGCCCACCGTGTTCGACCAGGTGCGGCCTGAGCAGGCCCTGGCACGCGAGGAAGTGTTCGGGCCGGTCCTGGCCGTTCTGGGTTTCGATGACGAAGCCGAAGCCGTGCGCCTGGCCAACGACAGCCGCTATGGATTGGCCGCCGGCCTGTGGACACGTGATCTTGGTCGCGCGCATCGCGTTGCACGCCAGCTGCGCGCCGGCAGCGTATGGGTGAACGGCTGGGATGGCGGCGACATGACCGCCCCCTTCGGTGGCTACAAGCAGTCGGGCAATGGGCGCGACAAATCCTTGCACGCGTTCGACAAGTACAGCGAGATCAAGGCCACCTGGATCCAGTTGTAGCGTCGGAGTTGCCCGCGCTTCTGTAGAGTCGAGCCACGCTCGACTGCTCTCCGCGAGATGCAGAAGGGCAAAAGCCGTCGAGCAAGCTCGACGCTACGGAAGCGCCGCGTTTGAGTAGAGGCGAGCTTGCTCGACTGCCGTTCGCGGAATGCAGATTACCGGCAGCGTGCACTCACCTGCAGGACCGCAGCACGCAGCAGGTCGCGATCGGCCTCTTCAACCGCATTCTGGAAATAGTCCATATCCTGCTTCCCCAGCTCGCAAGGGTCGACGATATACCCGGGCGGCCACAGCCCCAGCAGCTGCGCCACGCCGTGCACGATCTGCTCCGGGGTCATCTGCCGGCGGATGCGGAAATGGTTGCGGCGCGGTGCGAACGCAGCATGCACCTCGCGGCGACCGATCAGGCGTGGCGCCACCCCCGCCGCGCTGATGCCATCGCCACCCTCGATGCTGCCCGCAGGCAGGCCCAGGATCAGCGGAGCCTCAGCCGCCGGTGCCCCTTCGGCGGGCAGGGCGGTCTCCGCCTGCGCAATCGGGGCAGGGTGGGGCTTCACCGATGCAGCCCGGCGTGTCATCGGTACGGAGGGCAACGCCGGAAGTGACGGCGCCGGCGCCGGCAGCTCCGGTGGCAGCCAGCGCAACGAGATCCGTGCGCCATCGTCAGCACGCAGCACGATCCGGCCACTGCCCCACAACCACAGCGCCATCAGGCCATGCACCAGCAGTACCACCAGCCACGCCGCCATGCGCGGCAGCTTCGGCGAATCGGACCACGACAACGCAACTGCAGCCATCGGCAAGGCATCCATGCAGGGACCGGTGGCGCAGCCTAGCGGGCGGCCCGAAAAATTTCGTTGGCATCGGTGTCGGCTGAAACCATTGCCCCGTGTGGCCACCGGCCCGTGGCAGAATCGGGCGATCCACCGTTACCCGTGTTGCCGATGTCGACGACCCGCGCTGCCGCACCGCCCGTGAATTCCCCCCGCCGCGTCCTGCTGGCCAGCCTGATCGGCACCACCATTGAGTTCTTCGACTTCTACATCTACGCCACGGCCGCGGTGCTGGTGTTCCCGCACCTGTTCTTCCCGGACAGCAGCGAACAGGCGGCACTGCTGCAGTCACTGGCGACCTTCGCGGTGGCGTTCATCGCCCGGCCGGTGGGCTCGGCGGTGTTCGGCCACTTCGGTGACCGTATCGGCCGCAAGGCCACCCTGGTGGCCGCACTGCTGACCATGGGCCTGTCCACGGTACTGATCGGCCTGCTGCCGACCCATGCGCAGATCGGCCTGTGGGCACCTGCACTGCTGGCGCTGTGCCGGTTCGGCCAGGGTCTGGGCCTGGGCGGCGAGTGGGGCGGGGCGGTGCTGCTGGCCACCGAGAACGCGCCGCCGGGCAAGCGCGCCTGGTACGGCATGTTCCCGCAGCTGGGTGCGCCGCTCGGCTTCCTGCTGTCAGCCGGCATCTTCCTGGTGCTGGGCCGCTGCCTGAGCCAGGACGACTTCCTGCAGTGGGGCTGGCGCATTCCGTTCGTGGCCAGCGCGCTGCTGGTCGGCCTTGGCCTGTGGGTGCGCCTGAACATCCACGAGACCCCCGACTTCAAGAAGGCGCTGGAACGCAAGGCGCCGGTGCGGCTGCCGATGCTGACGGTGCTGCGAGACCACCCGGTGCCGATGCTGCTGGGCACGTTGGGGGCGTTCGCCACCTTCGTGCTGTTCTACCTGATGACGGTGTTCAGCCTCGGCCATGGCACCGCGGTGCTGGGCTACAGCCGCGAACAGTTCCTGCTGATGCAGATGGCCGGCATGTTGTTCTTCGCACTGGGCATCCCGCTGTCGGCACGCTATGGCGACCGCTGGGGCACGCGCCGCACGATGATCGTGGCCAGCGTGCTGATCGTCGGATTCGGCGTGCTGTTCGCACCGCTGTTCCAGCCGCACAGCCCGTGGCTGGTCACCGGCTTCCTGTGCCTGGGCCTGTTCCTGATGGGCCTGACCTACGGGCCGTGCGGCACCTTCCTGGCCGAGATCTACCCGGTGGAGGTGCGCTATACCGGGGCGTCGCTGTCATTCAACCTGGCCGGCATTCTGGGTGCGGCCCCGGCACCGTACCTGGCCACGTGGTTGGCCGAACACTTCGGCCTGGTCGCGGTGGGTTACTACCTGTGCCTGACTGCGGTGGCCACCCTGTGCGCGCTGGTGGCGCTGCACCGGCGCGCACTGCGGCTCAACCAAAGAAGCGCTTGAGCGTGCGCCCCAGCCAGCCGCCGCCCTGGTGCTCGCGGGCGAACTGGTTCAGGTGCGCCTTGACCTGCTCGGCGTAGGCCTGGTCATCGCCACGGATGTGGTTGAACAGCCAGCGCGACAGCATGGTGCGCAGCTCGTCGCTGATGTCCTCGCCGGCCTGGAAACGCAGCCGGTACTCGGCCACGCGCTTGATGAAGACCTCATGCACACGCTTGTGCGCGGCACAGAACGGATAACCCGCCTCCTCCATCAGCTCTTCCTCGAACGCGAAGTGCGACATGGTGTAGTCGACCACTTCATCGATCACTTCGCCCACCGCCGCACGCTGCATGCTGGCCTGGGCCACGTGCAGGTGGTTGAGCATCTCGATGATGCGGCGGTGTTGCTGATCGATCACCTCGATGCCGATGTTCAGATCGTCCTGCCAGACCAGTAGTGCCATCCCCGGCTCCCCTTCATGCGTATGTCGGGGCCGACTGTAGAACCGCGGCGCGCGGGCGGCGTTGATCTGGATCAAGGCGTGCCGGTCAGGGCAGGGCGGGCTCGCGTGGGCGCAACGGACTGGCCATGGTGGTACAGCTGACCCGGTTGCGGCCGCCGGCCTTGGCCAGGTACAGCTGGCGGTCGGCCTCGGAGATCAGCCGGTGCAGCGCATCACGCTGCGGGCGCAGGCAGCACAGGCCGATGCTGACGGTCATGCGCAGGGTGGCCGAGCCGATGTCCACTTCCAGCGCGGCGATGCGCTGGCGCAGTTCCTCGAAGTACAGCAGCGCCTCGTCCTGTTCCATGTCAGGCACCAGCAGGCAGAACTCCTCGCCACCGAAGCGCGCGATCAGGTCCTGGCTGCGCGCGTGCGCGGCCACCGCGCCGGCTACCGCGCGCAGCGCATCGTCGCCGGCTTCGTGGCCGTAGGTGTCGTTGATGTGCTTGAAGTGGTCGATGTCGATCATCGCCACCGCCACGCATTGGCCGTGCAGCTGCAGCTGCGGCAGCTGGCGCTGGCTCTGCTCAAGGAAACAACGGCGGTTGGGTAGGCCGGTGAGGAAATCGCGGGTGGCCAGGTCCTGCAGGGTGCCGATCAGTTCCAGCTGGTCCACGTTCTGCGAGACCCGGCAGAAGAACTCCTCGCGCGAGAAGGGCTTGCGCAGGAAGTCGTTGGCGCCGTTCTTCAGGAAGCGCGGGATCAGTGACGCATCGGTATTGCCGGAGATGCCGATCACCGCCACCTTGTCGCGCGAGCGCAGGGTACGCAGGCGGCGGGTGAATTCCACGCCCTGCATGCCGGGCATCTCCTGGTCGACCACCGCCAGGCGGATCGCCGGATGCGCCTCGATCGCGGCCAGGCCTTCGTTGCCGTCGGCGGCCTCGTGCACCTCATGGCCATACATGCGCAGCAGGGCGGCGGCGTAGCCGCGCGCGGAGGGCGAATCGTCCACCACCAGCGCCGCGATGCGACGGTTGCGCTCCAGCCGCTGCACCAGCCAGACCAGGTAATCGATGCTGCCAGGGGTGTTCTTCAGCACGTAGTCGATGATCTGCTGCTGCAGCACGCGCTTGCGCAGGTCTTCATCGTAGACGCTGCTGACCACCACGGTCGGCAGGCCGCGCTTGAGGAAGAACTCGACCACCGCATCGCGGTCGCCGTCGGCCAGCACCAGCCCGGTCAGCACCAGGAACCAGCCCCCATCCTCGCTCAGCAGGCGGTCGGCCTCGGCCAGGGTGGAGGCGATCACCACCGGCAGTTCCAGGCGTTGCTCGATGGCCTCGCGCAGCATGCCAGTGAAAGCACGGGAGTTTTCGACCAGCAGGATCCGCTGTGGCAGCGGATCGGCCAGGTCGCCATCGACGGCGGCCTGCGGCAGCACGGGCATGATGCGGTGGCTCACGAGGGAGGGCTCGGCACGGATAGCGGCAGTTTCGGGTGCAACTTTAGCCGGAGCCCTCGGTTGTGGACATATCTGCCCTGCCTGGTTCGGGTCAGTTCGCCGGGAATCTCTAGGACAACAGGGTGAGATTCGAACGCACTCCCTTCATGGCGCTCACGGCGCGGCATGGTTATGCTGGGTCGCGCCACCCCTACTGGTGCATTGGACACGGCTGCGTCGAACGAAGGAACCCTTCAAGCGAGGTCGAGCGCCATCCAGTCGTGGGGTGGCGAAACGGAATTGCCTGGAGCTGTCATTCCAACCATCCATGGGGGTGAGCGTGAGATTTTCTGAACTGCGAGTGTTGCTTCCTGCCGCTGTCCTGCTTTCTGTGTCTGCTTTCAGCGCATCAGCGTGTTGCCCCAGTGGCGACAACGGAATCCATATGGCTCGGAGCGGTCTGGGAGAATCTCTGCCAGCAGCCACGAATCTGAGTTTGAACCCAAACTGGCTTGTCTATGGGTTCGAGCGTGATGGGATCAGTTACTACCAAGTGAATGATCTCTCGGGTCAGGTCGTGCTGATCGTGGGAAATGTCGACGCCACGTTCTGGACGCTGCCGGCTGGCAAGAGTGCGGCTAAGGTGTCTTTGCCCTCGCATCGACTGAGTTTGCCCGAGAAGGTTGTCCGGCGCGTGGTGTTCCAGAGTGCTCAGTTCTCGTTGGTTGTCTATGGAGAAGGTGCAAGCGCTGTATGGGTCGTCGAGTCTATGGATACCGCAGGCTGAGGACACTCTCGTTGGCGCCACGATTGCGCATATCGACGAAGCAGGAGCCGGGGGGGCGGCTCCTGCCATGATCTGATCGTGCCGGCCTTCCGTTCCGATGGCTGGCAAGAGTCAGGCTATGTCCGCTCGGCTTGCCCAGGCGGCCTGCATGCTGCTTTGCGCGCCGCTGGCTGCGGTCTCCAGGAGCAGCACACGTACGCAGTTCCCTTCGCAGTGCACTTTCCCTCCATAGGCTTGTGCGCGGGAACTCAGACGTTCAATAGCCAGACGTGTTGTGTCGAGTAGCAGATCGCGATCACGGTCCAGCAGAGCGATTCTGAGCAGAATTCCTTGTTGCCCTTTCAATTTCCCACAGCGAGCACGTATCTGGATCTGTCCTTGTTCCTGCTTGAGCAGCAATGAAACGGCCTCGGTGAGAGTGCGGTAGGCCGCCAACTGCAAGGGAATACTCAGTTTGCAGGGATCCCCAGTCAGGAAGGGGGATGTGATCCTATGTGTCTGATTCCAGCTTTCACGAATGCCGCTGACCTGCAGGGCCAGGTAGAGACCGACGTGCTCGACCTCGGTCGGATAGACCATGCTGGTCAATTCGCGGAATTGGCGGGAATGTGCGGTGGATGTGAGAAGTAGATCCACTGCCGGCGAGTGATGGCCATGTGTCTTCAACAGGTCGGCTGTCCTGCTCAAGGAAGCTTCAATGTCATCCGCGATTCTCCTGAGATCCAGGGCACGCTCCCGCAGATCCATTTCGCCCGCCATATGAGCGGACCTTGATAGTCGTGCAGCCTGGTGCCCGTCTACGTCTCTACGCCCCCGCTGATGATAGTGCCGGCTGATGCGTGAGCCGAGTGCCAGCAGCCCGGTTCCTGCAATGGCGATCAGCTGCTGCGTCGTGAAGGTTCGTTCATCGTATGAGCCAAGGAGGCCGGATGTAGGAGTAACCACTGCAATGAGAATGTTCAACAGGGGGACGCCAACGGCTGCTCCCTGCCAGCCATGAATACATGTCAACACGATCACGGGCAGCGCCATGGTCAACTGCAGACTTGTCTTGCTTGCATCCGACAAGCCAGGGGCCATTGCGGTAATCAGACCCAGTCCCAGCATCACTGCAAGAGCGGCGACAGTCGGGGGAGAGCGCCAGCGTCCCCATTCGTCCATTGCATGGCGCCTGCTCCAGAGAACCGCCAGTGGCGCAACCGTCAGGATGGCAATGTAGTCACCAAGGACGAAGCGTACGGCCCTTGTCGCAATCGGCACGCTTGAAGGGTTCTCTGAAAGCAAGTGAGACAGCCCAAGCTTGAGGGCAGTAGCAATCACTGCGGCTGACACCGCGACCGAAAGCAGCCATCCATCTGCCCTGGCAGTCATGAATTTTCGATGCGCATGTACAACCAGAGCAACGGCTGGCAGCAGGAATGCCGAACCCAGGATTACCCATGCCAGCCCATACTCATCTATCAACGGGTAGCGCAGTTGTGCGAAGTACGCGTACTCGCCAATAAGCAGGTAGGGCCAGAGGCGAGGTGGACACACAAGCAAAGCCGCTACGCGAATGCCGGCAGGCAGGTAAAACTGGTCCAGCGAAACCCGCCAAGCGGCCCAACACGTAATCGCGTACATCACGGCAATCGCCAGCCCCAAGGGCCGCACGCGGAACGTCAGTTCAATTCCCCTCTTCCACCAATTCAACCCAAGCCTCCAATGCTCGTGACATGGCGGCGGCCCCATTGCTTGTTTGAACGCGCCATTGGGTGACAGTATCCATAGAAGCACGGGCGCGCAATCACACGAGCTGGACCGCCTTGGCGGGGGGGGCAAGGCGGTGCCGAACAAAGATCACCTTCGAGTAGTGATCTGCATCTCGTTTCTATGAGGAAGTCAGGTTGCGGCCCGCGGAGCGCCTGGGTCAATGGAGGATGTACGTCCCCCCAAAGCTTCGGTAGCGCTCGCCTGGCTGGAACCTCCCCGCGCTTCCGTCAATACGATCCTGAGTCTGTTGCCACTCATGTCCATGTGGCCACCATGCACAAGAATTCGGCCCAGCAACTGCTCATTTGCCAGTTCCGTGGTCCGGATTCCCAAAGATTCGTTCCGACCCACGAGGGCTACGCAGATGAATACACCCGGATTCCGGGCGAAACATCCACAGCGGATGCTGACCGAAATTTGTCCGGATTCGCATCTCAGTAGAAGTGATACCGCATCAACTACAAGCCGGTAGGCCGCAAGCTGCAAGCCTACCCCGAGCGCGCAGGGGTCACCCATCAACCTGGGTTGCCCGATTCGATGCGTGGCGTTCCATGCCTCACGCACTCCACCCGCCTGCAAGGCCACGTACAGGCCCAGCCGTTCCAGGGCGGCGGGATAGATCATGCTGGCCTGGGCCCGGAACAGGCGTGAATGCACCTCCGAGGTATGCCGCAGGCTGTCTGCGACAGCGTGATGGCCCTGCGCATGCAGCCAGTTCACCATTTCGTTCAGCGACAGGTCCATGCCATCGCCCAGTTGGCGCAGATGGGCCGCACGCTCACGCAGGTCCATCTCGCTGGCCAGGTGTGAGTTCCGCGCAAGCAGCAGGGCTGCTCTGCCATCTTCCTCGCGCAACCGATGCTGGCTCTGGAAGTGGGTGATGCGCGCGCCCAGCAGCAGCAGGGCGATGCTGGCGATGGCCATGGCCTGCTGGGTAGCGAACGTGGCCGGGTCGAATGCCGTCGGATGGTCGGCAGGGGCGCTCAGGCCAAGCATCATGTTCACGGCGGCGACACCGATGGCCGCACCGCGCCATCCCAGCAGGCAGGTCAGGGCGATCGCGGGAATAGGCAGGATTAACAGCAACTGCAGTGAGCCAGGCGCCGTGATCGAGGCAGACACCGGAGTCGCCTGCAGGCCAACGACAAGCATGGCTGCGAGTGCTCCTGCCACGGCAGCAATGGACCGGACCGTCCATTCTTCCTCGGCTCGGCGGATCCACAGCAGAGCCAGAGGCGCCAGGATCAGGATGCCGGTGAAGTCGCCCAGCGCATAGCGCAGCAGGTTGGTGATGAATGACGCGTTGTGCAACGGTTCCCAGAGCAGGTACGAGATCCCCAGGTTCAGCAGGCTGATGACCATCGCGGCGCATGCCGCAATGGAGATCACGCCGACGATCGTGGTGCGTGCCTGCAGCTTCCGGTGCAGCCGCACGATCAGCATCACGGCAGGCATCAGGAACACCGAGGCGAGGATCACCCAGGTCAGGTTGTATTTGCTGATCAGGGGGATGCGTAGATGCGCGAAGTAGGCGTATTCACCGATCAGCAGATAAGGCCAGAGCCGGGGCGGGCACAGCAGCAGTGCGGCCACCCGTACGCCAGCAGGCAGGAAGAACTGGTCCAGTGACAGCTTGCGCGCGCCCCAGCAGGCGAAGGCATAGAGCAGCGCCAGTGCCAGCCCCTCGGGGCTGACCCGTATCCTCACCTGCAGGCCGTCCTTCCACCACCGCATCCACGTGCTCCCCCAGCTCCTGCACCGATTATGTGGCTGGGAAGGGTTCCGCTACCACAACGCATCCCGCAGCTTGTACCACGACATCGCCGCGACCAGCAGCGGCATCCGCAGCAGCCGCCCTCCCGGGAAGGGCGCATGCCGCAGGCGCTGGAACACGTCCAGGCGCTCGCTCTGGCCCGCAATGGCGGCGGCGATGACCTCGCCAGCCAGCCCGGCGGCGGCCACGCCATGCCCCGAGAACCCCTGCGCGAAGTACAGGTTGCCATCCAGCCGGCCCCAGTGCGGGGCGCGGTTGCGGGTAATGTCCACGTAGCCGCCCCAGACCTGTTCCAGCGGCACGTCGGCCAGTTGCGGGAAGACCTGGTGCATGCGCCGCTGCATCACCCCGTGCAGCCCGGGCGGGGGCAGGGCCGAATAACTGGCGCGGCCGCCGAACAGCAGGCGGTGGTCGTGGCTGAGGCGGAAATAGTCCAGTGCCCAGGCGGTGTCGGCCACGGCCATGTTGTTGCCGATCAGGGCGCGGGCGCGCTGCGCACCCAGTGGCGCGCTGGCACCGATATAGGTGCCGACCGGCATGATCCGTCGTTCCAGCTCAGGCAACAGGCCCTGCAGCCACGCGTTGCCGGCCACCACCAGATGCGCGGCGCGCACGCTGCCCTGCGCCGTGTGCAGCGCGGGTTGGGAGCCGCGCTGGATGCGCACCACGGGCGAATCCTCGTGGATGACCACCCCGGCCGCACGTGCTGCATCGGCCAGGCCACGTGCATAGGCCAGCGGCTGAAGGTGCGCGCTGAGCGGGTCGAACATCGCGGCGCGGTAGCGCGGGCTGTCCAGCTGCGCATGCAGGGTGTCACGGTCCCACCACTGCATGGGGTAGTCGTAGTGGCGCTGCAGGTGCTCGCAGTTGGCGCGCAGATCACGCTCGTGACGCTCGCGGATGGCGACGCTGGCGTGGCCTTCCACCCAGTGGCAATCGATGCCATGGCGGTCGATGCGCGTGCGCATCGCCTGCACCGCATCGCGCGACCAGTCGAACAGGCGGCGGGCATCGTCGCGGCCGAGCTGGCGCTCCAGCTCATCCACCTCGCAGCCGTAGCCAACCAGCGCTTGCCCGCCGTTGCGCCCGGAGGCGCCCCAGCCGATCCGCTGTGCTTCCAGCAGGACCACCCGCTGGCCCCGTGCCGCCAGTTCCAGTGCCGCGGTCAGGCCGGTATAGCCGGCGCCAAGCACGGCTACATCGGCCTGCACATCGCCCCGCAGCGCGGGCAGCGCGGGTGGTTCGGGCAGGCTGGCGGCGTACCAGCTGGGTGGGAAGGCAGCGCTCACTGCAGGCCTCGCGCTTGCGGCGCGGATGGTCGGAGTGGGGGAGGGGGACCGGTGTTCACCCGCGTAGTTTCGCCGATGGATGACGGCCATGGTGTGACGGTGATGACTTGCCGCGTTCGCCGGGCGACGGGTAACGTGTCCATACGCCAAGGAGTTTTCCCATGCGCCGCCTGCCCTGGGTGGGCCTGCCCACCGACAGTACCGTGCTCGGCCATCACCGTTTCGCGGTGGCCGGCGAGAAGTACGTGCGCGCCCTGGTCGAGGCGGCCGACGTCACCCCGCTGGTGTTGCCGAGCCTGCAGCCGCCGTTGCCGGCCAGCGACTGGCTGCAGGGGCTCGATGGCCTGCTGTTGACCGGTGCGGTCAGCAACATCGAACCACAGCACTATGAAGGCGGCCGCAGCTGGCCGGGCAATCCGCATGATCCGGCGCGGGATGCCAACGCCTTCGCGCTGCTGCAGGAGGCGCTGGCGCTGGACCTGCCGGTGCTGGCGATCTGCCGCGGCTTCCAGGAGTTGAACGTCGCACTGGGCGGCAGCCTGCATCCGCAGGTGCATGTGGTGCCGGGCCTGGATGACCATCGCGAGGACCCGCAGGCGCCGGTGGAGGTGCAGTACGGCCCGGCCCACGCGGTCACGCTGGCTGCCGATGGCTGGCTGGCGCAGTGGCACGAGGGCGAGCGCGTGCAGGTCAATTCGGTGCATGGGCAGGGCATCGCCCGCCTGGCGCGGGGGCTGCAGGTCGAGGCGGTGGCCGACGACGGGCTGGTCGAGGCGGCGCGCAGCCTGCATCATCGATTCGTGCTCGGCGTACAGTGGCACCCGGAGTGGCGTGTCATGCAGGCGCCGTTCTATCACGCTATTTTCCGTGCGTTCGGCCAAGCTTGCCGGCAGCACCAACAGAACCGACTGGATTCCCGATGAGTTCCCGAACGCGCCCGCGCAAGACGGCCACGCCCCCCGCACCGCAGGAAAGCAGCCTGCTGCGCTGGCTGAAGGAGCGGCGGATCACCGAGGTCGAATGCCTGGTGCCGGACATCACCGGCAACGCGCGCGGCAAGATCATCCCCGCCGACAAGTTCTCGCACGATTACGGCACGCGCTTGCCGGAAGGCATCTTCGCCACTACGGTCACCGGCGAGTTCCCCGACGATTACTACGACCTGACTTCGCCGTCGGATTCGGACATGATCCTGCGTCCGGACCCGGACACCGTGCGCATGGTGCCCTGGGCCACCGACCCGACGGCGCAGATCATCCACGACTGCTACACCAAGACCGGCGAACCGCACGAGCTGGCCCCGCGCAACGTGCTGCGCAGGGTGCTGGACGCCTATGCCGAACTGGGCCTGCGCCCGGTCGTGGCACCGGAACTTGAGTTCTTCCTGGTGCAGAAGAACACCGACCCGGATTTTCCGCTGCTGCCCCCGGCGGGCCGCTCGGGCCGTCCGGAAACGGCGCGCCAGTCCTACTCGATCGATGCGGTCAACGAGTTCGACCCGATCCTCGACCTGATGTACGACTACTGCGACGCGATGAAGCTGGACGTCGACACGCTGATCCACGAGTCCGGCGCGGCGCAGCTGGAGGTCAATTTCACCCACGCCAACGCGATGGACCTGGCCGACCAGGTGTTCCTGTTCAAGCGCACCATGCGCGAATCGGCGATGCGCCACGGCGTGTACGCCACCTTCCTGGCCAAACCGATGGAGAACGAGCCCGGCAGCGCCATGCACATCCACCAGAGCCTGGTACGGATCAGCGACGGCCAGAACGTGTTCAGTGGCGAGCATGGCGGCGAGGATTTCAGCCCCATGTTCGCCCACTACCTGGCGGGCCTGCAGAAGTATGTGCCGATGGCCATGGCCTTCTTCGCGCCGAACGTGAATTCCTACCGCCGGCTGGTGTTCGGCGAGGTTTCACCAAGCAACGTGCACTGGGGGTTCGACAACCGCACCTGCGGCCTGCGGGTGCCGCTGGATACCCCGGAAAACATGCGCGTCGAAAGCCGTTTTGCCGGTTCCGACGCCAACCCCTACCTGGCCATGGCGGCCACCCTGGCCTGTGGCCTGCTGGGTATCCGCGAGCGCCTGGCACCGGATGCACCGGTCAGCGGCAGTGCCAAGGAACTGGGCTACAACCTGCCGCGCTCGCTGGGCGAGGCGCTGGATGGCCTGGAACAGTGCGGCGCGCTGCAGGCGCTGCTGGGCGAGCGTTTCTGCCGGGCCTACATCTCGGTCAAGCGCAAGGAATACGAGACCTTTTTCCGTGTCATCAGCTCGTGGGAACGCGAGTTCCTGCTGCTGAACGTCTGAGCATCCGCAATAGAAAAATCCGCCGCCGGGGGGTAGGCTGGCACCCGTTGCCGGCTCCGCCGGCCCCCCCTTCCCGCATTCTGGAGCACCCGATGAAGCTGCGTATCCTCACGCTCGGCCTGGCCTCCGCCATGCTCGCCGCCTGTGGCGGTGGCAAAGGTGGCGCGCAGGACAGCCAGGTCCTGAACGTCTACAACTACAGCGATTACATCGCCGAGGACACCATTCCGGCCTTTGAGAAGGAGAGCGGGATCAAGGTGACCTACGATGTGTTCGACAGCGATGAGATGGTCGAGACCAAGCTGCTGGCCGGCAACAGCGGCTACGACGTGGTGGTGCCGACCCTGAACTTCTTCGGGCGCCAGATCCAGGCCGGGGTGTTCCTGCCGCTGGACAAGAGCAAGATCCCAAACCTGGCCAACCTCGATCCGGCGGTGATGAAGCGCATCGCCACCCAGGACCCGGGCAACCAGTACGGCGTGCCGTACATGATCGGCACCACCGGCATCGGCTACAACGTGGACATGCTGAAGCAGCGCTTCGGCGGCAGCGCCGACATCGCCAACAGCTGGGACCTGGTGTTCAAGCCGGAAAACATCAGCAAGATGAAGGACTGCGGCGTGACCATCCTGGACACGCCGGCGGACATGATCCCGATCGCGCTGCACTACCTGGGCCTGGACCCGCACAGCGCCGAGCCGGCCGAGCTGCAGAAGGCGGCCGACCTGCTGAAGTCGATCCGTCCGTACGTGCAGAATTTCCACTCCTCGCAGTACGTGGGCTCGCTGGCCAATGGCGGCACCTGCTTGGTGGTCGGCTGGTCGGGTGACATCATCCAGGCCCGCGACCGTGCCGAGGAAGCCAGCAATGGCGTGCACGTGGCCTACTCGATCCCGAAGGAAGGCGCCCCGCAGTGGTTCGACATGCTGGCGATCCCGAAGGACGCCAAGCACCCGGAAGCGGCCTACGCGTTCATCAACTACCTGCTGCAGCCGAAGGTGGCCGCGGCCAACACCAACTTCATCCACTACGCCAACCCGGTGCCGACCGCGACCCCGCTGGTGGACGAGGCGATCCGTACCGATCCGACCATCTACCCGCCGGCCGATGTGGCCGAGAAGATGTTCAGCTATTCGATCAACACGCCGGAGACCGACAAGCTCTACACCCGGCTGTGGACCGAGGTGAAGACCGGGCGATAAGCCAGTCCGGCGGCGCCGGGCGATGCCCGGCGCCCGCTCCCCGGGAGGGAGGCGGGCCTTGCCCGGCAAGGGCAGTGGCCGCGCAGGCGCGGCCCGACCGGCCCCGCCCGCCTGTTGCCGTCATATCCCCTGCGCCCCCGGGCCGTTAGAATGGCGGCCGCTGTCCACCGCCCGCTCCCGGAGCCCCCATGCCCGTTGAAGCCCAGCCGGTAGCCGCCGTCGTCGACACGACGGGTGTGCCCGGCTATCTCTCCATTCGTGACCTGCGCAAGGAATTCGACGGTTTCGTCGCCGTCGACGACGTCAATCTGGACGTGCGCAAGGGCGAGATCTTTGCCCTGCTCGGTGGCTCCGGCAGTGGCAAGTCGACCCTGCTGCGCTGCCTGGGCGGCTTCGAGACGCCCACCAAGGGCAGCATCACCCTCGATGGCCAGCGCCTGGACGCGCTGCCGCCGTACCAGCGGCCGGTCAACATGATGTTCCAGTCCTATGCGCTGTTCCCGCACATGACGGTCGAGCAGAACATCGCCTTCGGGCTGAAGCAGGATGGCCTGGCCAAGGACGCGATCAGCAAGCGCGTCGGTGAGATGCTGGAGCTGGTGCAGATGGGCCACCTGGGCAAGCGCAAGCCGCACCAGCTGTCCGGTGGCCAGCAGCAGCGCGTGGCGCTGGCGCGGTCGCTGGCCAAGGGGCCGAAGCTGCTGCTGCTGGACGAGCCGATGGGCGCGCTGGACAAGAAGCTGCGCTCGCAGATGCAGCTGGAACTGGTCAGCATCATCGAATCGTCGGGCGTGACCTGCGTGATGGTCACCCACGACCAGGAAGAAGCGATGACCATGGCCACCCGCATCGCGGTGATGGATGCCGGCTGGATCCAGCAGGTCGGCAAGCCGGACGAAGTCTATGAGCAGCCGGCCAACCGCTTCGTCGCCGAGTTCATCGGTTCGGTCAACCTGTTCGACGGGGTGATCGACGAGGACCTGCCCGAGTACGTGACCGTGCGCTCGCCGCTGTTCCCGGCACCGATCTACATCGCCCACGGCATCACCGGTTATGAAGGGCAGCCGGTCGCGTTCGCGCTGCGCCCGGAGAAGGTGATGATCGGCAAGGACGAGCCGGAAGGGCACACCAACAAGGCACAGGGCGTGATCGAGGACATCGCCTATTTCGGCAGCCACTCGGTCTACCACGTGCGCCTGCCCAGCGGCGCCAAGGTGCTGGCCAACTTCGCCAACTCGCAGCGCTGGGCCAGCGATGGCCTGACCTGGGGCGACAGCGTGTGGGTGCACTGGCGCGACAACGATGGCGTGGTGCTCACCTCATGAACGTCGCCGGCCTGAAGCGTTGGCTGCCGGGGCTGCGTGCCACGGTGATCGGCATTCCGTACCTGTGGCTGCTGCTGTTCTTCGCGGTGCCGTTCCTGATCGTGCTGATGATCAGCTTCTCGCTCAGCCGGGTCGGCTCGCCGCCGTACACCTGGCTGCTGCAGTACGTGGACGGCGGCTTCTCGCTGAAGCTGAACCTGGAGAACTACCTGGCGCTGTTCCGCGATTCGATCTACGCGCAGGCGTTCCTCAGCTCGATCAAGATCGCGGCCATCTCCACCTTCCTCACCCTGCTGATCGGCTACCCGATGGCCTATGCCATCGCGCGCCTGTCGCCGGCCGCGCGCAACGTGGCGATGATGCTGGTGGTGCTGCCGTCGTGGACCTCGTTCCTGATCCGCGTGTACGCGTGGAAGGCGATCCTGGACCGCAACGGGCTGCTTGACCAGTTCCTGCAGTTCACCGGCCTGCAGACGTTGATGACCAGCCTGGGCCTGCCCAAGCTGCAGCTGATCGATACCCCGACCGCCGCCTACATCGGCATTGTCTACTGCTACCTGCCGTTCATGGTGCTGCCGCTGTACGCCAACCTGGTCAAGCACGACCACCGCCTGCTGGAAGCGGCCTACGACCTCGGCGCCAAGCCGTGGCAGGCGTTCCTGCGCATCACCCTGCCGCTGTCGAAGGCGGGCATCATCGCCGGCTGCATGCTGGTGATGATTCCGGCGATCGGCGAATTCGTGATCCCGGAAATGCTGGGTGGCTCGGAGACGCTGATGGTCGGCCGCCAGCTGTGGAACGAGTTCTTCAACAACCGCAACTGGCCGGGCGCCTCGGCGATGGCGGTGGCGATGATCCTGCTGTTGCTGGTGCCGATCCTGCTGTTCAACCGTTCCCAGCAGCGCCTGCTGGAAGGAAAGCAGGCATGAGCCCGCGCACCGCCAAGGGCCTGGGGCTGGGCGTGCTGCTGCTCGGCTTCGCCTTCCTGTACCTGCCGATCCTGCTGCTGATGTTCTACTCGTTCAACAGCTCGCGGCTGGCGATGGTCTGGGCCGGGTTCTCCACCCGTGCCTACAGCGACCTGTTCGCCGACCGCGCGCTGATGGATGCGATGTGGACCAGCCTGGTGGTGGCGTTCTGGACCGCCTGTACCGCCACCGTGCTGGGCACGCTGGCGGCGATGGTGATGACCCGCTTCAAGCGCTTCCGCGGCAAGCCGCTGTTCGGCGCCCTGGTCACTGCACCGCTGGTGATGCCGGACGTCATCCTCGGTTTCTCGCTGATGGCGCTGCTGGCCTCGATGGGTGCGATTCCCGGCTTCCCGGCGCGCGGCCTGACCACCATCTGGATTGCGCACGTCACCTTCACCCTGTGCTTCGTCACCGTGGTGGTGTCCTCGCGCCTGCAGGAAATGGATCTCTCGCTGGAAGAAGCGGCGATGGACCTGGGTGCCAGCCGGCTGACCGTGTTCGGCCGCATCACGTTGCCGATCATCGCCCCGGCACTGGTGGCAGGCTGGCTGCTGGCCTTCACCCTGTCGCTGGATGACGTGGTGGTGGCCAGCTTCGTCGCCACGCCGGGTTCGACCACGCTGCCGATGAAGGTGTTCGCCTCGGTGCGCATGGGCATCAGCCCGAAGATCAATGCACTGGCAACGCTGCTGGTGTCGGCGGTATCGATCGCCGCGGTGATCGGCTGGTACATCAATGCACGGGCCGAGAAGCGGCGCCAGCGCGACCTGCAGCTGGCGCGGCAGGACAACGGCTGAGGTCTGCCGGCCGGGCCGGCAACAACAGCGCCGGCAACATCCGGCTCACGGCCGGCGGCGCACAATGGGGGTCTTCCTCAAGGAGATCCCCCATGACCGTCGAGATCGTGGATCCGGCCACCGGCCTGGTCACCTACCGCCATGAACTGATGGGCGCTGCCGATATCGAGCAGCGCCTGCAGGCTGCCGCCGAGGCCTTCCTGGGCTGGGCGGATCGCTCGTTGCAGGAACGGGGCGCCATCCTGCGCCAGATCGCCGCGCAGCTGCGCGCACGCCGCGACGACCTGCAGCAGGCGATGACCCATGAAATGGGCAAGCTCAAGGCCGAAGCGCTGGCCGAGGTCGACAAGTGTGCCGCTGCCTGCGAGTACTACGCCGACCACGCCGCCGACTACCTCAAGCCACAGCTGATCGACACCGAAGCCCAGCGCAGCTACGTGCGCTACGAGCCGATCGGCTGCGTGTTCGCGGTGATGCCGTGGAATTTCCCGATCTGGCAGGTGTTCCGTTTCCTGGCCCCGGCGTTCATGGCCGGCAACGTGGCCCTGCTCAAGCACGCCAGCAACGTGCCGCAGTGCGCCGACCTGATCCTGGCGGTGTGCCGTGACGGCGGCCTGCCGGACGGCGTGTTCGATGTGCTGCACATCGACAACGACCAGGCCGCCGACGTGCTGCGCGACGCGCGGGTGAAGGCGGTGACATTGACTGGCAGCGAACGGGCAGGGCGCTCGATCGCGTCCAATGCCGGCAGCCAGCTGAAGAAGTCGGTGATGGAACTCGGCGGCAGTGATGCGTTCGTGGTGCTCGACGATGCCGACCTCGACAAGACCGTGGCGGCGGCAGTGAAATCACGCTTCGACAACAGCGGCCAGACCTGCATCGCAGCCAAGCGCTTCATCGTGGTCGATGCCGTGGCCGATGAATTCACCCGTCGCTTCGTTGAGGCGGCGGGCGAGCGCCAGTACGGCGATCCGGATGAGCGTGGTACCACGCTGGCGCCGATGGCCCGCGCCGACCTGCGCGACGAACTGCACAAGCAGGTGCAGGCCAGCGTGGCCAAGGGCGCGCGCGTGCTGGTCGGTGGTGAGCCGATTGCCGGCACGCATGCCGGCTATCCGGCCACGGTGCTCGATCAGGTGGGTCCGGGGATGCCGGCGTACGACGAGGAACTGTTCGGGCCAGTGGCCGCAGTGATCCGGGTCAAGGACGAGGCCGAGGCGCTGCGCGTGGCCAATGACACCCGCTTTGGCCTGGGCGGCAGCGTGTGGACCCGCGACCCGGTGCGCGGCGAAGGCTTTGCCCAGCACATGGAGTGTGGCGCCGCGTTCGTCAACGCCATCGTCAAGAGCGACGCGCGGTTGCCGTTCGGTGGCAGCAAACAGTCCGGCTTCGGCCGCGAACTGGCCGACCACGGCATCCATGAGTTCATGAACATCAAGACCGTCTACGTGGCTTGATGCCCCTGCCTTTGTAGAGTCGAGCCATGCTCGACTGCTGTTGGCCGCATCAGTCGAGCATGGCTCGACTCTACAAAAAGGCGGATTACAGCCACTTGGCGCGCTTGAACAACCGGTACAACCCCACGCACACGCCGCCCACGCCGACGATCATCAGTGGGTAGGACCACGGTTCACTCAGCTCCGGCATGTGGCTGAAGTTCATGCCGTACCAGCTGGTGATCAGTGTCGGCGCCGCCAGCAGTGCGGCCCATGCACCGAGGCGCTTGACCGTCTCGCCCTGCGCCAGCGTCACCAGCGACAGGTTCACGCTCAGCGCGGTGCCCAGCATTTCGCGCAGGGTGTCGATCACATCGCTGATGCGCACGGCGTGGTCGTGCACGTCGCGCACGTACAGCTTCACTTCGTCGGGGATCAGATCGCCCTGGTAGCGGCGCAGCTGCGCCAGCACGTCCTGCAGCGGCGCCACCGCCATCCGCATCTTGTTCAGTTCGCGCTTGAGCTCGTACAGCCGCACCACGGTGCTGCGCTTGTAGTTGTCAGCGAAGATGTCCTTTTCCAGCAGGTCCAGGGTGTCGCGGAAGCGGTGCACGATCGGCAGGTAGTTGTCGACCACGAAGTCGGTCACCGCGTACAGGCAATACGACGGGCCCATCTTCAGCAGTTGCGGCTCGCGCTCGACGCGCGCGCGAACCGGCGCATAGGACAGCGACGCACCATGGCGCACCGTCACCAGGAAGCGCGGGCCGAGGAAGGCATGCGTTTCGCCGTACTGGATGCGCTCATCGACCATCTGCGCGGTGGTCACCACCACGAATAGGGAATTGCCGTAGGTCTCGACCTTGGGCCGCTGGTGCGCGTTGCGCGCATCCTCGATGGCCAGGTCGTGCAGGCAGAATTCCTCCTGCAGTTTCAGCAGGACATCGTCGTTGGGATCGTACAGGCCCACCCAGACGAAGCCGTTGCCACTGGCAATGACATCGCTGATGGCGTCCAGGCTGATGTCGTGGCGTTTGCCCTCGTCATCGTAGTGGACGCAGTTGATGACGCAGGCGGGGTTGGCCGAGGCAGGTGCGGAAGCGGAGGCGGGCAATGACATGCCCGCCATCGTGCGTCAGGGCCGTGTTTCGGACAAGTGAGGACGAGGCCCCAGGACCCATGCCAGGGCCACGTGCACCGGCAGCAGCAGCACGATCCACTGCACGTTGTACTGCGCCTGCAGGCTCAGCCAGTGCATTACCAGCGCGGCCACGGCCTGTACCGCCAGCAGCCACAGCACGATCCTGAACATGCGGCCCGGCACGCGCCGGCGCAGCACGGCGATCGCGCCCGGCAGCAGCAGCACCGCCAGCGGCGAAAGCAGCAGCAGGTTACGGTTGGCCCAGGCGGCGTAGTGGGTGCTGAAGCCCCACAGGAACACCAGCAGGCTGCCGGCGATGGTACACAGCAGCCAGAACGGCAGGGCCAGCCCGGCCAGCAGCCGCGGGCGGCTGCGCAGCGCCAGCACGCCGGCGGCGATCACCAGGCCGCACAGCAGCCACGGCCACCAGCGGCGCGCGAATTCCTTCGGTTCCGGGTCGATGCGGTGCGGCAACAGTTCCTGTTCGGACTGCACCAGCGGTCGTCCATCGCTGTTGCGTGCCTGGCGCAGCGCATCGGCCAGACGCATGGGTACGAACGCTTCCTGCCAGCGCGACAGCGGCTGGTCGGCGAACGGGCCGAGGCCGACGTCGAAGCCCAGCCACATCCACGCTGCCGGCGAGGCCAGGCGCACCGATTCACTGCGATAGGTGTTGCCGCGCGAGCGCCCCGACAGCTGCGATTGCAGTCCGCCGCCCAGCGCCTTGTCCACGGTATCGCGCACCATCGTGGCGCAGTTGGCGGTGTAGTAATCGTAGTGGTAGCGCGCGTTTTCCGGCTTGGCCCGCTCGGCCAGGTCGGCGGCCAGCGCTCGCGCCTGGTCCGGGCGCAGGTCCAGCCACTGCACGCTGGCGCCACGGCCGGTCTCGTCGTAGTACGACAGGTCCTGCTGCAGCGGCAGCGCCACCAGGTAATACATCATGTCGCCGCGCACGAAGCGGCTGATGAAATCATCTTCGGACGGATCGAAGTAGCCGAAGTTGTACGAGGTCGCTTCGCCGCTGGTCGGATCGATCACGACGATGGCGTCGTGGCCGAAGCGCTCGAAGAACACCGTGCCCGGCTGCATGGTCACCACGCCGATGCGCGGGGCAGGAGCCTCGGCGCTGGCGACGGGTACAGCAGGTGCGGGTGTGGCTGCCACCGGCTGCGCGGAGGCGGCCAGCGGCAGGACCATGGCCAGCACGCACAGTGCCAGCCACACCGTCAGGCGCAGTGCCAGGTTGGGGGCACCGCGCTTCAAGCGTCGTCCTGCGCGTCCGGCGGCAGCACGGTCACGTGGAAGGCCTGCACCCGGCGCGCATCGGCGCGGGCCACGCGGAACATGAAACGATCCAGCGCCAGCTCGTCGCCCACTTCCGGCAGGTGGCCCACGGCCTCGGTGACCAGGCCACCGATGGTGTCGTAGTCCTCGTCGGAGAAGGTGGCACCAAAGCGCTCGTTGAAGTCACCGATCGGGGTCAGCGCGTCGACCACGTACTGGCCGTCGGACTGGATGGCGATCTGCGCCGACGGATCCTCGGCCTCGTCATGCTCGTCGTCGATCTCGCCGACGATCTGCTCCAGCACGTCCTCGATGGTGACCAGGCCGGCGACACCGCCGTACTCGTCGACCACGATGGCCATGTGGTTGCGCGACAGGCGGAATTCCTTCAACAGCACGTTGAGCTTCTTCGCTTCCGGAATCAGCACCGCCGGGCGCAGCAGCTCGCGCACGTTGGCCGGGCCGTTGTCGGCGACCACGCCGCGCAGCAGGTCCTTGGCCAGCAGAATGCCCAGGATGTCGTCCTTGTTCTCGCCATGAACCGGGAAGCGCGAATGGCCGGATTCGACCACCTGCCTCATCAGCTCCAGGAAGGGCGCTTCGACCGGCAGCGAGACCATCTGCGAGCGCGAGATCATCACGTCGCCCACGGTCAGCTCGGCCACCGAAATGGCGCCTTCCATCATCTTCAGGGTATCGGCGGCGATCAGCCCCTCTTCCTGCGCGGTGTGCAGGACCGCGACCAGCTCGTCGCGGGTGTGGGGTTCGCCGGAGAAGGCGGACGTCAGGCGTTCAAGCCAGCCGCGCTTCTTTTCACTGTGCTCCGCAGGGGAGCTACTACTGTCGTCTTCTGACATCTCTGGAAAAAAGGCACCCGGCAGGCCGGGCGTTGGCCCCAGTCTAGCAGGATGTGACGGCCTGTCAGTGACCGTCGCTGCCGGGCCCGGTGATCGGCGGCGGGGCCAGTTCAGGCCGCGCGGGGGCTTCTTCCTCGGGCAGGTCCAGGCTGTAGGTGCAGCCGGCCAGGGTCTTGCCGGGATGGGAGGCCACGGTGGAGACGCTGAGGATGATCGACTCGATCTGGGCCTCACCGGTCTTCGGGTCGGTCACATCACGGCTGACCAGTTCGCGGCCGGCCATGAACTTGCCGTCCTGGTCGTAGCCGGTCTCCAGCCCCAGCCGCTTGGCCAGCGGCCGTGGGTCGGCCTGGTCAAGGACCGCCATGATGCTGGCGCCGGCCACCGCCACCCGCTCGGTGGCCACGCCGAAGACGGTGATCGGCTGGGCCAGCCGGTACTCGCTCATGAACTGGTTGCCCTGCGGCAACGGCTGCAGGCCCTGGGCCACGGCCTTCAGCGGGTCGGCCAGCAGCGGCGCCAGCGCACCGAGATCGGCCACGCGCTGCCGGCACTCGATCAGCGCCGGCAGGTCCAGGCTGGAGGCGAAGGCAGGCGGAGCGGCAAGGGCACCCAGCAGGATCAGGCAGCAGCGCAGTGACACGGGCGGTATCCGCAGGCGGTGGGGCGCCATCATAGCCCCGAGGAACGGGTGAACGGCCGGGTGATACGGCGGGCGACTCCGATCATCACTGCACGCAGCAACATCAGCGGCAGGGTGATCAGCACCGACAGCATCGCGAGGTGGAGCAGCCCCGCGATGGCCCAGGCCACGGTCGGCACCAGCCCAGCGTCCATCAGCCAGGGCATCGGGTTCGGCCCGGCATTCCGGATCAGCATCATGTAGACCGCGGCGAGTACGTACAGCACCAGCAGCGAGGTGCGCGAGGCATGGAAGAACGGCAGCCCATTGGCGGGCCGGCCCAGGCGCCGTTGCAGCATCATCCGCCACAGCACCGGCAGCGCCAGCGCACCCGCCAGCATCAGCAGCATCGAGATCGTCAGCAGGCCGGGGCCGTGTGCGGGCTGCGCCCGGTCGTTGAGGTACGGCCCGATCATGCCGATCGCCAGCCCTGCCACCAGGCAGAGGGGCGACAGCAGCGCCAGGCCGCGCAGCAGCCAGTGCTGCCCGGTGGGATCGGTGGCAGCGATGCGCCGGACGGTGCGCACGCCCAGCACCAGCAGGGCGGCGAAGAGGCCGCCCACGATCAGTAGCGTGATGAAGCTGCCTTGCTGGATCATCCTTGTTCCTCGTGTTTTCGTTATGGACCCGGGGGATGGCCGCCCGGCCTGCTCAGCGCTCGCCGGCGTACGGATCGGCGATGCCGAGCTCGGCCAGGATCTCGCGCTCCAGCTGTTCCATCGCCTCGGCTTCCTTGTCGTCCTCGTGGTCCCAGCCGAGCAGGTGCAGCACGCCGTGCACGGTCAGGTGCGCGTAGTGGGCATTGAGCGCCTTGCCCTGTTCATCGGCTTCGCGGGCCACTACCGGCGCGCAGATCACCAGGTCGCCGAGCAGCGGGAACTTGACGCCCTTGGGCAGGCCTTCGGGCATTTCGGCCGGGAAGCTGAGCACGTTGGTGGCGTAGTCCTTGCCGCGGTAGTGGCGGTTCAGTGATTGCCCCTCCTTGGCGTCGACCACGCGGATGGCCAGGTCGGCCTCGCGGATGCGGCCCTTCAGTGCGGCGGCCACCCACTTGCGGAAGCTGACCGCCGCCGGCAGGCCGGTGCGCGGCAGGGCGTAACTGACGGCGACATCCAGTCGCACGGGACCACGGGTCATGGAGTTGCTCCAGGCTGGATCTGATGCAGGTCGCGGCGGTCGTAGGCGCTGACGATGCGCGCGACCAGCGGGTGGCGGACCACGTCGCGGGATTCGAAGAAGGTGAAGCTGACGCCCTCGACCCCCCGCAGCACATCGATGGCGTCACGCAGGCCGGAGCGCACGTGCTTGGGCAGGTCGGTCTGGGTCAGGTCGCCGGTCACCACCGCGGTGGAACCGAAGCCGAGACGGGTCAGGAACATCTTCATCTGCTCGATGGTGGTGTTCTGTGCTTCGTCCAGGATCACGAACGCATCGTTGAGCGTGCGGCCGCGCATGTAGGCCAGCGGCGCGATCTCGATGACGTTCTTCTCCAGCAGCTTGACCACCTTCTCCACGCCCATCATTTCATACAGGGCGTCGTACAGCGGTCGCAGGTAGGGATCGACCTTCTGGCTCAGGTCGCCGGGCAGGAAGCCCAGCTTCTCGCCGGCCTCCACCGCCGGGCGCACCAGGATCAGCCGCTGCACGCGCGATTCATTCAGCGCTTCGACCGCGCTGGCCACGGCCAGGAAGGTCTTGCCGGTACCGGCCGGGCCGATGCCGAAGTTGATGTCGTGGGTGGCGATCTGGTGCAGGTAGCGGCCCTGGTTCGCACCGCGTCCGCGCACCGTGCCGCGCTTGACCTTGATTGCCACGTCCTGCGCTTCGTAGGAGCGCTCGGCGATCTGCTCGACGTTGGCCTGGGCCAGGCGCAGATGGATGGCATGGTTGTCGAAGGTGGTCTCGCCGGCCTCGGCGTACAGCGCCTCGACCAGCTTCTGTGCTTCGACGATGGCCTCTTCCGGTCCGCTGATGCGGAACACGAAGCCGCGGTTGGCGATCTCCACGCCGAGCTTCAGCTCGATCTGTCGCAGATGCCCGTCAAACGGACCGCATAGGTTGGCCAGCCGCTCGTTGTCTTCCGGCGACAGGGTGAAGTCTCGATGCTCGATGCTTTTCATTGATCGGGTAGGGCGGAAGCCTTGCACCACAGTGGATTCAGGCGGCAAGGGTAGCGCGCGGCAGGGTCACACGGCCAGCGCCGGGCGTTTTCCACATGGCGTGTGGACCGGGCTGGAAGAAAGCTGTGGATAGACACCTTCGTCCCTTGTGCCACAGGCTCCATGAGCCGATGGTGAAAAAAACGTCATGACCGGCGGAGGGGGGAGTGCCGGAAACTTGACGGCGGCCGGGCCGCGGATGACTATCTGCCCGGAGCCCCAAGGGAACAGGGTCTTCCGCAAGGATCGGCGCAGCGCGCTGCCCGGCCCGTAGCAACGCGGAAGTGGCAGGTAGGCCATCGCCAGGGCAGGAGCGCCTGGCACAGGAAATGACATGGATGCTTCACTCGCGCATGCCGCGCTTGCTTCGCTGGTCGGGCTGGAGCCGGACCATCAACTGCACCGCCTGCGGGCCGATGGCCTGCCCCCATTGTTCGTCGAACAATGGTGGGGCCATGAATGCCTGGCCGGTGGATTCGATTACTGGGTGGATGTGCTGCATCCGGACGCGGGCCTCGCGTTCGGTGAATGGCCGGGTCGCGAGGCGGCGCTGGTCACCCGCCTGGACGATGGCCAGGATCATCTGCGCTGCGGGTATGTTGCCGCTGCCCATCGGCTGGACAGTGAGGGCGGCCTGGCGCGCTATCGCCTGCACTGTGTCCCATGGACCTGGCTGCTGGGGCATGCGCGGCACAGCCGCGTGTACCAGGAGCGCACCGTGCGCGACATCGTCGAGGACGTGCTGGGCGGGCATGGCGAGTTGGCCTGCTGGCGTTGGAGCGAGGACGCCGTAGCCGCTCTGGCCGAGGCGCCTGCGCGCAGCTACTGCGTGCAGTATCGCGAGCCGGACCTGGCCTTCGTGCAGCGCCTGCTGGCCGAAGAGGGAATTGCCGGCGCATTCGAGAGCGACAGCGGCGGGCGGCTGACCCTCGTGCTGTTTTCCGACAGTCGAGCGCAGCCGGAGAACCCTCAGTCCGCCCGCGATGGCGGCATCCGCTTCCATCGCAATGACGGTACCGAAGTGGCGGACACGCTGCAGCAGCTGGGCGCACGTCGCCTGCTGGGCAGCAACCGGTTGTCGCTGGTCACCAGCGATTACCGGGGGCCGGTGCTCCGCCATGTCCAGTTGCCGTTGCAGGCGGGCGGCCAGAGTCCGCGCGAGATCTACGACCCGGTGGGCGCGCATGCCTTCGCCCAGGCGGCCGATGGGCAGCGCCGGGCACGCCGGGTGGCCGAAGCGCACGAGGCGGGCCTGGCCGGTTGGCTGGGCACCGGCAGCGTTCGAAGCCTGCAGGCGGGCCGCTTCATCCGCGTGCTGGCGGCAGGAACCGCCGCCGCCCCGACCCTCCTTCCAACTGAAGTACTGCACCACGGGTGCAACCCGCCGCCGATCACGCAGGGGCGCGGGCAGCGGCGGGCCGAGCCACCTGCGCCCTGGCTCGCGGCCAGCGCAGGGCTGCCGGGAGCCCCGCTCGAGGCGTCCTCGGCGTTGGGCTACGCCAACCGGTTCCGGGCCGTCGACCAGCGGCAGCCATGGCGCCCGGTACTGCAGGACGGGACCGGGGAGCGCATCAACCCGCGGCCGCTTGCACCGGGCTACCAGACCGCCCGGGTCATCGCCGGCGATGGCCGGAGTGACGCCGATCTGCATGCCGACAGCCAGGGCCGGGTCCGGGTGCGCCTGCATCTGCAGGGGGCCACCGACGCCGAGGCAACGTGCTGGATGCGGGTGGCGCAGCGCTACGCCGGGCCAGGCGTGGGTTCGCAGTTCCTGCCGCGTGTAGGCCAGGAGGTGCTGGTCGGCTTCCTTGAGGGCGACATCGACCGGCCGCTGGTGCTGGGTGCGCTGTACAACGGCCGTGGTGATGCCGGCGCTGCTCCCACGCCTGCCGGTGCGGCCGCAGCCGGTAGCGACGCAGGCCTGTTCGGCCAGGCCGCCGACAGGCGTCCGAGTGCGCAGGGCAATGCGGCCGGCGGCCACGCCCCTGCCTGGCATGCGATGGCGCCCGGTGAAGGCCAGCACCGGCATGCCGGTGCCTTGTGGGGCATCCAGTCACGGGAGTGGTCCGGTACCGGCTACAACCGCCTGGTATTCGACGACTCCGATGCGCAGCTGCGCCTGCAGCTGGCCAGCAGCCATGCCATCAGCGAACTGAATCTTGGCCACCTGCGGCACCAGGCCGACAACCATCGCGGGTCCCTGCGCGGCGAGGGCGCGGAACTGCGTACCGATGCCTGGGGTGCACTGCGCGCCGAGCGTGGCGCATGGCTGATCGCGCACCCCCGCGCGCCCGCTTCGCCGGCCGGTGAGGCCGTTGCCGCCAGTGCGCTGCTGCAGCAGGCGTCAACCCTGGCCGGGTCCTGGCACGCGATGGCGACCACCCACCGGGCGGTCGGCATGGCCAGCCACGCTCCGCCGGACGACAGCGCGGGCCTGGCAGGCCTGCAGCGGGTCGCGCGCGCCAGCGTGCCCGGGCAGGACTACGCACAGGCCCGCGCAGGTGGTGAGGGTCGGCCCACCGGCGGCGCCGTGCCGCATACCGAAGAGCCCATGCTCGGGCTGCACGGCCATGCCGGCCTGGCCATGGTGGCCGGGCAGGCGCTGCAGTGGAGCAGTGCCCGGCATGTGGTGCTGGCCAGTGGCCAGCACAGCGATGCCAGCGTGGCCGGTAGCGCGCGCCTGCACGCGATGCAGGCCGTGGGCGTGCTCGCAGCCAGTGGCCGGACCTTTGCCGGCGAGGCTGCATTGAGCGTCGTGGCGGGGCAGGCGGCGCTGGACGTCCGCGCCCAGTCCGCGCAGATCAACGTGCAATCGCGTGCCTCTCTGCGTGCCGCCAGCGCCCAGGCGGCCGTGGAACTGGCCGCGCCGCGCACCCTGCATATCGCCACCGCCGGTGGCGCCAGCCTCACCCTGGAGGGCGGCAACCTGGTGGTGAACTGTCCCGGCACCATCACCGTGCACGCCGGGCAGAAATCCTTCGTCGGGCCTGCGCAGCTCAGCTACGCGCTCCCGGACATGCCGACCAGCACCCTCAGCGAGCAGATTCCGAAGCTGGCCTTCCGCCTGCAGGACATTCCGGGGCCGCAGGGGCATCCGCTGGCAGGCCAGCCCTGGAAGATCGTGCGTACCCGCCGGGCGCTGGACGAGGACATGCGAGATGGCGCGCTGGTACCGGGCAACTGGGCCGAGACCGTTGCCGAGGGGCAGGCCGACGAGCAGGGCGACGTCAGCCTGGATGACGCCCTGTGCGCGAAGATCTGGAACGATGCCGGCCGGTTCCCGGGGCGGCTGTTCCTGGTGCATGGCATCGACGTGATTCCCCTGCAGCGTCCGCGCCCCTACAGCAGCTCGCCAGGCGTGCGCGCCACCATGGACACGCTTGAAGCGATCAACTACGGCAAGACCCTGGCCGACCTTCCCGATGATGCGGCGCTGTATGCCTACCGGCAGCGTGCCGAGTACGAGTTCCAGTCGCATATCGACGCCGACCCGGCCCAGCGCAAGGAGATCCAGTGATGGCAGACGGCACCAAGCTGGGCAGCGTCCCGCATACCGCATTGACCTGCCTGGACGGGCAGAAGGGCACCAGCAGCGGTGACTACTACGCGCCACCGGACCGCCAGTTCGCGCCGGTGCGGCGCGGCAACAAGGTCGACGCCTACACCGATGGCCGCTCGGCGATGAAGGCGATGGCCGATGCCATCCGCGGCGCGCAGAAGTTCATCTTCATCGCCGACTGGCAGATGAACTTCGACACCGAGCTGGACAGCCGCGGCGGTGCCCACGCCAGCCGCCTGAGTGAACTGCTGTTCGATGCCATCAACCAGCGCGGCGTGGACGTGCGGGTGCTGCTCTACGACAGTGTCGAGGCGGCGGCCTACACCCACGAGAACGAGGCGCGTACGGCCCTGTACAAGATGCAGGATGCCAACACGCCGGGGCAGGTGCAGGTCGGCCTGCACAACCCGGCCACCGGCCGCACCGATGCCTTCAACATCGCCTTTTCGCACCACCAGAAGATCCTGGTGGTGGACGGGAAGATCGGCTTTGTCGGCGGCCTGGACATCGCCCACGGGCGCTGGGACGACGGCAACTTCGACGTGGTCTGCGACCCGACGTTGCATGTGCTCAATGACCACTACAACAACTGCCTGAGCAAGTTTCGGGGCATGACGAGGGCTGAGCAGGACCTGACCCTGGACAAGCCCGATACCAGCCCGGACGCGGTCGGCCGTGTCCGCCCCGGCTTTGCCCAGGCATACGTGCCGGGCCTGGCCATCGCGCTGGACCGGATGAAGGCGCAATGGGATGCCGGCGCCGCACTGGCCGAACTGCAGGACTATGCGGACAAGCTGGGCGTGCCCGACGCGCTGGAGCGCGAAGGCATCCGCAAGCTTGCCGAGATGGTCATTCCGGGCATGGAAGAAGCGGTGAAGGTACAGCGTTCGGTCGCCAAGACCTTCCTGGCCATTCAAGGGTGGTTGACCGAGATCGAAAAGGAATACGCCGACGTCATCGCCGCTTCCAACCGGGCCGCCGACGAGGCGGTCAAGCTGAACGTCGGCGAGGCCGCCGCCGCCGCAGGGCGCGCGGTGGAAGGCTTCACGAAGATCCAGGCGAAGAAGTTCGGCGAGTGGGTCGATGAGCGCAAGGCTGCGATCAAGGACGCCATTCTGGGCCCGATCAAGACGGCCACCACGGTCGTGGGATACGTGCGTGATCCTGACTCGCTGGTCACGGACGCCAAGGCCAAATATGCCGAGATCGAGAACAAGTTCAACAAGGCCAAACAGGCGTGGGAATCGCTGGTGAAGTGGATCAACGAGCCGGTGGATCGCATCCAGCGCCTGCTCGACAGCGGCCGCCAGCCGCGCATGCCGTGGCAGGACGTGCACGCGCGCCTGCAGGGACCGGCGGTGTTCGACATCTGCCGCAACTTCATGCACCGCTGGAACGCCATGGTCTGGCAGAACCAGCGCGGCGACCGTGAGATCGGCACGGCGGTGCGCAAGGTCCTGAACCGGGGCATCCGCGGTGCCAACGACTGGACAGGTGCCGGCCTGCCGGAGCAGACCACGCTGGCACGTGGCATGGAACTGACGCCGTTGAGCGATCAATGGCTGCAGTCGATGGGCGGCATGCAGGCGTTGTTCGGTGACCTGGCCCGGCCGGGCACGGCCGGCGACGTCACCGTACAGATCGTGCGTTCCTCGGGTACGGCATTGCATGCGCTGGAGAAGAAGGGCTGCAAGGAGCTCGGCCTGAATCTGGACGATGCCAGTTGCCTGCAGCCGTACTGGGAGCGCAACCAGCCGATGCATTCGATCCTCGATGCGATGGTCAACTGCATCGCCTCGGCGCGCGCTTTTGTCTACCTCGAGACCCAGTTCCTGATTTCCGAATGCGGATGGTCCGACGCTGAAGCCGGCAGGACGGTGGAGACGGCAATCAAGGGCGGCGAGCGGCGGCCCATGACCCAAGCCGAAAAAAAGAAGGCCGGCTACGTCGACAAGGGCGTGGCCATGAGTGGGCCCATCGGGAAAACCGGCGTTGTGCAGGACCTGGTGAAGCGCAAGCAGGGCGTGAAGTCAGCGGCCAGCAACCCGCTGGTGGCGGCCATCGCTGCGCGCATCCGTCGCGCCATCGTGGCCGGACAGGGCTTCCATGTGTACATCACCTTGCCCGTGCATCCGGAAGGCAGCCTGTTCGACGGTGCCGTGCTGAAGCAGCAGTACTGGGTGCAGCAGACCCTGTTGCGTGGCGACGACAGCCTGATCCGCCGCATCTGCCGTTCGCTGATCGCGCGCGACAAGGACATCCGCGAGGCGAGCGTGGAAGAGGCCGATCTGCAGGCAGAGGTGAAGGCCGGGCGCTGGAAGGAATACCTGTCGGTAATGAACCTGAGAAGTTATGGGGTCCTGGCCGACATCAACCACAAGAATCACTACGCACCGCATACGATCGGCGCCGACCAGGCCACCCCCTTGTACGTGGTGACCGAGCAGTGTTACGTACACTCCAAGCTGCTGATCGTGGACGACGCCGTGGCCATCATTGGAAGTGCGAACTGCAACGACCGCAGCCTGCTGGGCACGGGTGACACCGAGATCGCCGCAGTGATCGTGGACGGTGCGGCCAAGTCGATGGACCTGGGCAATGGCGTGCAGGTGATAACCCGGAAGTTTGCGCGGGATCTGCGGATGAAACTTTGGAGGAAGTTCCTGGGGGAGGAAATCGCAGTCAATGACGGAAAGGAGCGAGGGTATGCTGAGTCGAATGCCACCAGCCCCTACTATCCGCCATTTCAAAAGCGACCCAGGAGTGCTTTCGTAGAGCTTCCAGTCGCGTCATCCACCTGGCGGGAAATTGGAAAGATAGCTGACCTTAACTTGGCCACTTATCATCGAGTGTTTTCCAACATTCCTGGTGATTCCATGGCGCGCTATGATTCAGTATTCCAGTGTTTTCCCGCTGCTGGGTTCAATGAAAAAGGGCATCAATTGCGAATGTTGCACGCCCAGCCGCCGGATCTGCAGCCGGAATTCATGATCGAGCCAAGTCAATTGGCGGACGGGGCAACCGTCAGCGTCGGACGTCACGATGTTGCGAAAGCGATGAGTTTTATGAAGGATCAGAAGAATCTTCATGGATTCTGGGTTTCCATGCCGCTCTTGTGGGGGCATGGTATGGATGATCCTGCCGCGGCAATGCCGAATCAGATAATTGCAGCTGCACCAGCGTTGGGGTCGAGTGAAGTGCTCTTGGCGCTCAATGATAAAAAGTCGTCATCGGTAAGCGGGGCACATTCATGAAATTTGGTTGGATCACGATGCTGTTTTGCTTTCCGATTGTGGCCGGGGCGAGCGGCGCGGGCATTGAGCCATGGGGGGAGGTGCCAAAGAATGTACAAGTTCGGTTCTCTCCCGATTCGCGCGGTGTTGTCAGGGTCTCCGGAGACAGGCCGACAATTCTTGCTCCCAACGTGGCTATTAGGTTGACCTCCCCTGATGAAATCGAGAACAAGCCGTTTGATCGAGATGGAGGAGCTGTTGTGTATCTTGAGCCTAATAGCGGAAGTGGACTTCGTGTAGTCCGCGAAGAGAAATGGGTTCGAAGAGAGGCCGTTTTTCGAAAGGTGCCCGCTGATATTCCGGAGGCAGTTGGAAGGGTCTATCCATACTTCAAGGTTGAAAGCTCAAGGCGTTTCATCTACGACGATCAAGGGCGGATAGAGTCGGTGATTCTTGATGATTCAGGTGGCAGATCCCAAGTCCAGTTCTGTGCGCTTTATGACGCCGCAGGAAGGGTCGCGGTTGCCACTTCGACAGATAACAATCCGGTGTCGTTTGATCACGACTTTAACTGTGAGACTCTGCGGGGCACTCCTTCGCTGAGTATGACGGAATATTTCCAATACGGAAATGACGGGGCGTTGAAGAGGAAACTTTCAAAATCGCTGGTGCAGCCTGGACAGTCGCAGGAGTCCGGCGCCGGGGCGGAGGATCGGGCCGTTGAAGACGGATCCTGGCGAGGGTACGGGGAGCTGTACTACGTTAATGGTTCGAATGGCGTGGGGTATGATTCGTTGGTTTTCGGGATGAGTGATGCGCGCGGGATTGAGTATTTTGAGACCACGAATTTCAGTGTCGCCTCGTCCGACGTGACGCCTGTATTCGCGCATCGCAGCCAGGAGGCATCGCATAAGTTGCGCTATACCTTCACTGGTGAGCGTGTGCCACCCGATCTCGCTAAGGGTCTCCTTGAGGGGGTTGTAGGGTATGCTCGTGTCCGCCAGTATTACCACAGCACCGGTCAGCGTGTTTTCGAAGTTTTCGCTCCTGGCGCAAAGTACCCCCGTGAACGTCAGTGGCGCACGCTGGATCTGAATCGTCAGGAAAACTACGACGCAAAGGGCAAGCTCACGCGCGTGATCCTGTCCGGCCCTGTCTCTGGTGACGCCTACACCGAGAACCTGCGCGCCTACGCAGACAAGGGCGTATTGAAGCTCACGCCCCTCACCAGCGGTTACAGCTCTTACCGCGTGTACGACTATGACGCTGCCGGTAGAGAGACTCTGTCGTTCGTGTGCTGGCGCTACGAAGTCTCGACCAACAAGCCTTACGCCCATTTCCCCTGGTGGGAGCCCGATCCTCGGCCCAAGCGCAGTCGTGAAGCCGAACTGCAGTACGGCAGGACGCAGGTCGGTACACGCTGCGGCACGCCGGACGGCAAGATGAGCGTGGAGGGAATGGGCCCGGTGAAGAAGCTGATGGAAACCAAGTACGGGTTTGGGACGACCAAGCTGGGATTGCCGGGCGAGTAGGGCGAGACTTCTTTCCCGAACTTGTGACAGGCGTCGGCCTGCCGGAGTAGACCACGCTGGCGCGTGGCACGGAACTGACGCCGTTGAGCGATCCGCTGGTGGCGGCCATCGCCGCGCGCATCCGTCGCGCCATCGTGGCCGGACAGGGCTTCCATGTGTACATCACCTTGCCCGTGCATCCGGAAGGCAGCCTGTTCGACGGTGCCGTGCTGAAGCAGCAGTACTGGGTGCAGCAGACCCTGTTGCGTGGCGACGACAGCCTGATCCGCCGCATCTGCCGTTCACTGATCGCGCGCGACAAGGACATCCGCGAGGCGAGCGTGGAAGAGGCCGACCTGCAGGCAGAGGTGAAGGCCGGGCGCTGGAAGGAATATCTGTCGGTAATGAACCTGAGAAGTTATGGGGTCCTGGCCGACATCAACCACAAGAACCACTACACACCGCATACGATCGGCGCGGATCAGGCCACCCCCTTGTACGTGGTGACCGAGCAGTGTTACGTACACTCCAAGCTGCTGATCGTGGACGACGCTGTGGCCATCATTGGAAGTGCGAACTGCAACGACCGCAGCCTGCTGGGCACGGGTGACACCGAGATAGCCGCAGTGATCGTGGATGGTGCGGCCAAGTCGATGGACCTGGGCAATGGCGTGCAGGTGATAACCCGGAAGTTTGCGCGGGATCTGCGGATGAAACTTTGGAGGAAGTTCCTGGGGCAGGCGCTTGAGACGAAGCCTGAGAAGGGGGGGCAATTCGTCTTTTCTAATGCAACCGAAGACTACTACCCTTGGTTCAGCGAAAAAGTTCCAACCCTGGAGGTCGACAAACCGGCAAGTGCCAGAACTTGGATGGGAATCAGGCAGCTTGCGGATGCCAATTCCGAAGCTTATCAGCGTGTTTTCACGAATGTCCCGCGCGACTCTTTCCCTCGCTACGACTCTGTGTTTCATGGATTTCCGGCGGCAGGTCTTAGTGACAAAGGGCACGTCAGGCGCATGCTCTACGCGCAGCCGGCAGATCTGCAGTCAGATTTCATGAAGGAGCCAAGTGTTGTGAACGACTACGTGACCGATGCAGTGGGGCGGCATGATGTGCGTAAGGCGACGGATTTTCTCAGAGGTACCGCAACGCGCCGCGGGATTCAGGGTTTCTGGGTGACCATGCCACTCCTCTGGGGGAGTGACATGGACGATCCGGCTGCCGCGATGCCGAGCGAGATCATTGCAGCCCTGCCTGTTCAGGGGGATAGGTCAAGTGAATTGGCATGCTCGACTCGACATGCTGCCTTGAGTCAAGGAGAAAAGGTGTGAGTGAGTATTTGCTGCTGAAAGCACTGATTGCGGTGAGTGCTCTGTGCGCCGTGCAAGCCGCGCATGCAGGTTGCAGTTCAAAAAATGAAGGGGATGGCCGCTTTCAGGGACACAGCATGGTGGTCAAGTTTACGCCAAGCTTGGATGGTGGAGGAGATGCAGTAGGCGCCAGCCTCAGTCGCGCGAACGAGGTGGCACCTTACATAAGAATCAGGACCGGTCCTGATCTGGCTAAGTTGAACAACGTTCCATTCGACTCGAATGGTGGTTCGGTCTACTATCTGGAAACTACTGGCCAAGGGCAGCGGATCTGCCGTGCTGAGGAATGGAGAAGGCGGGAGTCCAAGCTGATTGGTGAAGCGCCTCCCCGAAGCCTGCATCCTGCAGTCAAGTTGCTGTATCCGTACTTTGAACTGCATAAGGCGCACGAGCTTGATTACGATACGTCGGGTCAATTGACATCGATTCAACAGACCGGCACGTCGGGCCGTAAGGTCACAACGTTCTGTGCGCTCTATGACGAAAATGGTCGCGTAGAGGTGGCAAATGAGATTTCAGGTGTCAGCGTATCGGATGATGCAGACTTTACATGCCCCCAGCTTCGCGTGAAGGCGTCCAAAAGTAATGCTTGGTACTTCACCTATCGGCCGGACGGGTCGCTGGCCTCTGATTTGACCAAGAAAGCCACGCGTAAGGCAGGTGAGGATCCCTATCGCGAGGACATCGGTATTGGAACAGAGGCGACCGATGGCGCGTGGTACGCGAGCGGAAGTATTTATATCGGAGATGCCAATCAGCGCACGCGGATCGGTAGCATGTTTCATGGTAGCGAGAAAGGAGGAATTAGTGGAATTGAAGACTACTCATTCGTTATCGCTCCCGCCGATGCGACAGCTCTTTTCGCTGAGCGCAGTCAGGACGGTCAACAGAAGTTGGTCTACAGATTCCCCGGCGAGCGCGTGCCAATGGAAGTTGCAACGGGGCTGTTTGAGGGCATAACCGATTACACCCGCGTGCGCGAGTACCGCCACCGGTCCCACAGCCGGATTTTCGAAATTTTCTCCCCAGGTGCCAAGCACCCTCGCGAACGCCAGTGGCGCACGCTGGATCTGAATCGTCAGGAAAACTACGACGCAAAGGGCAAGCTCACGCGCGTGATCCTGTCCGGCCCTGTCTCTGGTGACGCCTACACCGAGAACCTGCGCGCCTACGCAGACAAGGGCGTATTGAAGCTCACGCCCCTCACCAGCGGTTACAGCTCTTACCGCGTGTACGACTATGACGCTGCCGGTAGAGAGACCCTGTCGTTCGTGTGCTGGCGCTACGAAGTCTCGACCAACAAGCCCTACGCCCATTTCCCCTGGTGGGAGCCCGATCCTCGGCCCAAGCGCAGTCGTGAAGCCGAACTGCAGTACGGCAGGACGCAGGTCGGTACACGCTGCGGCACGCCCGACGGCAAGATGAGCGTGGAGGGAATGGGCCCGGTGAAGAAGCTGATGGAAACCAAGTATGGCTTTGGTACCACGAAGCTTGGGTTCCCAGGCGAAGAGAAGGATTGACCGCTCCTGTCGCCATGCGGTCCATCCTGCCGCGGGCGCACGTTCCATTGCCAGGCGAGCAATCCGCCCATCCCCCTGGCGCTTTTCCACACCGGCTGTGGAATGATGCCGAATCAACCTGTGGATAGGTGGACCAGACCCTGACGGCACAAGGCCTTCCATGGTGTGGTGAAAAAACCGCCGGGGCGGATCGGCATCATCGCGGGTGCACGGGGCAGATGGCACCGTAGTGCCGTCGCTGGAGGGGATGGGCATGGGCAACGGCATGCGTGGGTTCGGACTGGTGGGCCTGGCCCTGCTGGCAGGCTGTGGCCAGGCGCCACCGACTGCGCTGGGAACGCTGGAATGGGACCGGGTCACCGTGCCGGCACCGGCGGCCGAAGTGATTGCAGCGGTGGAGGTGCGCGAAGGCCAGCAGGTCAAGGCCGGCACCGTGCTGATGCAGCTGGACCCGGCCCGCGGTGACGCCCAGTTCGCCGCCGCACAGGCCGACACCGCGCGCGCGCAGGCGCAGCTGGAAGAACTGAAGATCGGCCCACGGCAGGAGCAGATCGCGCAGGCCCAGGCACAGCTGGCCGCGCTACGCGCGGAGTCGGTGGAAGCCAGTGCCTACTACCGGCGCGTGCAGCCCCTGGCACGCCAGCGCCTGATCGCCGCCGCCGAGCTGGACCGCGCACGGGCCGCCGCCGGCAACGCTGAAGCCAGCGTGCTTGCCGCCGAGCAGGCCTGGCTGGAGCTGGTGCACGGCAGCCGCGCGCAGGATATCGCGCAGGGCCAGGCGGCGGCGGACGCTGCGCAGGCGCAGCAGGTGGTGCAGGGCGTCAACCTGCAGAAGCTGCAGCTGCGCGCCCCCCGCGATGGCGTGGTCGACGCCTTGCCCTATCGGCAGGGCGACCAGGCGCCGATCGGCGCACCACTGGCGGTGATGCTGGTCGGCGAGCGCCCCTATGCGCGCGTCTACCTGCCACAGCCACTACGGTTGCAGGTCAAGGTCGGGCAGGCCGCGCAGGTGCATCTGGAAGGGCAAGCCGCTGCGTTGAAAGGGCATGTGCGCTCGATCCGCAGCGAGCCTTCATTTACGCCGTACTACGCGTTGACCGGCGACGACGTGGCGCGGCTGAGCTACCTGGCCGAGATCGAAGTGGACGAGGCGACCGACATGCAGAAACTGCCGGCCGGATTGCCGGTGCGGGTGAGCTTCTGAACACCGGCGACGACATTGCCGTGCATGCGCAGGGCCTGACCCGGCGCTTCGGCGATCTGCTGGCCGTGGACAACGTCGACCTGACGGTACCGCGTGGCCAGGTCTACGGCTTCCTCGGCCCGAACGGCTCGGGCAAGTCGACCACCATCCGCATGCTGTGCGGCCTGCTGGAGCCGAGTGCCGGGCAGATCGAGGTGCTGGGCCTGTCGGTGCCGGAACAGGCCGAGGCGCTGCGCCGCCGCATCGGCTACATGACCCAGCGCTTTTCGCTGTACGAAGACCTGTCGGTGCGCGAGAACCTGGAGTTCCTTGCCGCGATCCAGGACCTGCCGCGCGCGCAGGCCCGGCAGCGCGTCGATGCACTGTTGCAGCAGTATCGGCTGCAGGACCGGCAGCCGCAGTTGGCCGGCACGCTCAGCGGCGGGCAGAAGCAGCGCCTGGCCCTGGCCGGTGCCGTGGTGCACGCGCCCGAACTGCTGTTCCTGGACGAGCCGACCAGCGCGGTCGACCCGGAATCGCGCCGCGATTTCTGGGAGGCCTTGTTCGAACTGGCCGACGCCGGTACCACCGTGCTGGTGTCGACCCACTACATGGACGAGGCCGAGCGCTGCCACCGTCTGGCGATCCTGGATCGCGGCGCGCTGGTGGCCGATGGCACGCCGGCCGAACTGTGCGCGCGGTTGCAGGGGCGCACGCTGCAGGTCACCTCTTCGCAGCCACGCCAGGCCAGCCGCGCGCTGGCCGACCTGCCCGGCGTTCTGAGCGTGGCGCAGATCGGCACGCAGCTGCGCGTACTGTGCAGTGAAGACGCGGCCGACATGGCGGCGCTGCAGCGCGCCTTGGCCGGTGCCGATCCACAGGCGCATATCGAGGCGGTCGCGCCGAACCTGGAAGACGTGTTCGTCGCCGCCACCCGAGGTCGTGGCCGGGAGCCGGCGGCATGAACCTGCGCCGGCTGTGGGCGATCATGCTCAAGGAGCTGCGCCAGCTGCGCCGCGACCGCATCACGCTGGCGATGATCGTCGGCATTCCGGTGATGCAGCTGCTGCTGTTCGGCTATGCGATCAACCTCAACCTGCGCCATCTTGATGCGGGTGTGGCCGACCAGGCGAACAGCGCGGCCTCGCGCGCGCTGGTGCAGGACATGGTCGCCACCGGTGTGATCACCCCGCGCAGCGAAGCCTACAGCCCGGATCAGCTGATGCAGGCGCTGCGCCGCGGCGAGATCAGCGTCGGCATCGTGGTACCGGCCGATTTCGAGCGCCGTCGTTTCGATGGGCGCGAAGCGGTGCAGGTGCTGGTCGATGGCAGCGATACCGTGGTGCAGAGTGCGGCGATCCAGCTGGCGCAGGTGCCGCTCGACACGCGCCCGACCAGCAACACGCGGCCGCTGCGCGAAGGCAGCATTGCCAGCGGCCAGGTCAGCGTGACCAGCTTCTACAACCCGCAGCGAAGATCAGCGGTGAACATCGTGCCGGGGCTGATCGGGGTGATCCTGACCATGACCCTGGTGATGTTCACGGCGGTGGCGGTGGTGCGCGAACGCGAGCGCGGCAACATGGAGCTGCTGATCGCCACGCCGGTATCGCGCAGCGAACTGATGGTGGGCAAGGTGCTGCCCTATGCGGCCATCGGCCTGCTGCAGACCACGCTGGTGCTGGTGCTGGGCACCTGGCTGTTCCAGGTGCCGATCCGCGGCAGCCTGCTGGACATCTACCTGGCCGCGGTGCTGCTGGTGCTGGCCAACCTGGCGCTGGGCCTGTTGATCTCCACGCGCGCGCGCTCGCAGTTCCAGGCGATGCAGATGACGCTGTTCCTGTTCCTGCCGTCGATCCTGCTGTCCGGCTTCATGTTCCCGTTCGCCGGCATGCCACGGCCGGTGCAGTGGCTGGCCGAAGTGCTGCCGCTGACCCACTTCCTGCGCCTGGTGCGCGGCATCATGCTGCGCGGTGCGTCGCTGTGGGAGCTGTGGCACGACGCGCTGGCGCTGCTGGCCTTCATCGTGGTGATGATGACGCTGGCGATCCTGCGCTTCCGCAAGCGCCTGGATTGAAGCATGCCATCCGGTAGTGCCGGCCGCTGGCCGGCATCAATGCCGGTAGGTGCCGACCGTTGGTCGGCACGCCTTACTCCGCCACCACCCGCGCGCGCAGCGAGTTGGTCAGCGCTTCGGTGATCACCACGTCCACGAACTGGCCGATCAGGCGCGCCGGTGCCGGGAAGTTCACCGAACGCATGTTCTCGGTCTTGCCGGTCAACTCGTTCGGGTTCTTGCGCGACGGGCCTTCCACCAGCACGGTCTGCACGGTGCCGACCATCTTCTCGGAGATGCCGGCGGCGTGCGCATTGATGCGATCCTGCAGGCGCGACAGGCGCGCGTGCTTCTCGGCATCGCTGATCGTGTCCTCCAGGTCCGCAGCCGGCGTTCCCGGTCGACGCGAATAGATGAAGGAGAAGCTGTGATCGAAGCCGATGTCCTCGATCAGCTTCATGGTCTTCTCGAAATCGGCATCGGTCTCGCCGGGGAAGCCGACGATGAAGTCCGAACTGATCGAGATATCCGGGCGCACCGCGCGCAGCTTGCGGATCTTCGACTTGAATTCCAGCGCGGTGTAGCCGCGCTTCATCGCTGACAGCACGCGGTCGCTGCCGGCCTGCACCGGCAGGTGCAGGAAGTTGGCCAGCTGCCGCACGTCGCGGAACGCGTCGATCAGCGAATCGCTGAACTCCAGCGGGTGCGAGGTGGTGAAGCGGATGCGGCCGACACCGTCGATCTCGGCGATGGTGCGGATAAGCAGGCCGAGGTCGGCGAACTCGCCATCGCCATACGGCCCGCGGTACGCGTTGACGTTCTGCCCGAGCAGGTTGATCTCGCGCACGCCCTGCGCGGCCAGCTGGGCCACTTCCACCACCACATCCTCGAACGGACGGCTGACCTCGGTGCCGCGGGTGTAGGGCACCACGCAGAACGAGCAGTACTTGGAGCAACCTTCCATGATCGACACGAAGGCCGAGGCGCCCTCGGCGCGCGGCTCGGGCAGGCGGTCGAACTTCTCGATCTCGGGGAAGCTGATGTCCACCTGCGGGCGCTTCTGCTCGCGGCGGGCACGGATCAGTTCCGGCAGGCGGTGCAGGGTCTGCGGGCCGAACACCAGGTCCACGAACGGCGCGCGCTTGATGATCGCCTCGCCTTCCTGCGAGGCGACGCAGCCGCCCACGCCGATGATCACTTCACGGCCCTTGTTCTTCAGGCCCTTCCACACGCCCAACTGGCTGAACACCTTTTCCTGCGCCTTCTCGCGGATGGAACAGGTGTTGACCAGGATGACGTCGGCGTCATCGGGGCTGTCGGTCAGTTCCAGGCCATCGCTGGCGGCAAGCACGTCGGCCATCTTGGCCGAGTCGTACTCGTTCATCTGGCAACCGTGGGTCTTGATGTACAGCTTGCCTTTCACCTGGTCGGGCTTGCGCGGACCGGCGGGCAGGGCAACGAGCGGGGTACCGCCGGGGGCGGGCGGAAAGACGTCTGGCGTCCCGGTCATGGCGCTTAATCCATTCGGGTGGCGGGAAAGCGGGCAATTCTACCCGCATCCCGGCCCTCCCGCCGTCCGCCCGTGGCTGGTCGGCCCCGGCGGGGGCGCGGCGCGATTACGCCGCTGCCAGCTCCGCGTCGATCTGCCGCGAGCGGTCGAACGCCGTCATCGCGCTGATCCGTTCGATGTAGGCGGCCGTGGCCGGCGCCGGCTGCACCAGGCCGAAAGCACTGGTCCAGGCCAGCGCATTGCCCCACAGCACGTCGGCGGCGCTCATCGTCTCGCCCAGCAGGTACGGTCCCTGCGCCAGCTGGGCCTCGATCACCTGCAGCACGGTCTCGGCGTCGTTGTACGGCGACATCAGGCGCGGCGGCGGCTCGCGGTGCATCGCCTTGTCGATCATCGCCGGCTCGAAGCAGGCACCGTAGAAGGCCATCCAGCGCAGGTAGGGCCCGCGCAGGGCGTCACCGATCGGCGGTGCCAGCCCCGCTTCCGGGTACAGGTCGGCCAGGTACAGGTAGATCGCCACCTGTTCGGTCACCAGCGCACCGTTGTGGACGATGGCCGGTACCTTGCCCATCGGGTTGATGGCCAGGTAGGCCGGGGCCAGGTTGGCGCCGGCCTTCAGGTCCAGCACCTGCATGCGGTAGTCGGCACCCAGCGCTTCGAGCAGGGCCACGGCGCCGCTCGAGCGTGAACGGGCGGCGTGGTACAGGGTGATCTGGCGTGAGGTCATGGCATTGCTCCTTGCGGTGGGTGGTGAACTGGAGGCCATCCTGGGGCACTATTGCGGACGACTTCTGTCCTCGATCCTTCATGCGCCATACCGCCCATCGACTGCTGCGCCTGATCGCCCTGTTGCAGGCCCGCCGCCAGTGGTCGGGGGCCGAGCTGGCCGAACGCATGGGCGTGGACCGGCGCAGCATCCGCCGCGACATCGAGCGCCTGCGCGAACTGGGCTACCCGGTGCAGGCCTCGGCCGGAGTCGGCGGCGGCTACCAGCTGGGGGCCGGTGCGCCGGTACTGCCGATGCTGCTGGACGAAGAGGAAGCAACCACCCTGGCCATCGCCCTGCGCGCGGCCTCGGCCACTGTCGCCGGCATCGACGACACCGCACGCGGCCTGTTGTCCAAGCTGGATCCGCTGGTGCCAACCCGTCGTCGCCAGCAGGCCGGCGAGGTGCATGCCGCCACCGCCACGCTGTCGGACCTGCCCGCCACCGATGCACGCCTGCTCGGACGGCTGGCGCAGCACTGCCGGCAGGCGTCGCGATTGGCCTTCGAGTACCGCAGTGCGCAGGACGCGGTCACCCAGCGTGAGGTCGAAGCCCAGCATCTGGTCAACTATGGCCGCCGCTGGTACCTGCTGGCCTGGGATCTGGGCCGCCAGGACTGGCGCACCCTGCGCGTGGACCGGATGGGCGCGGTGCGCGAATGCACCGAGCCGGGCCTGCATCGGCGCACGCCGGCACCGCCGGATGTGATGGTGCGGCAGGCCGTCAGCCAGGCGCCGTTCGCGCTGCAGGCCATCCTGCGCCTGGCCGGCAGCCATTCCGAGCTGGAAGGCCGGATTCCGCCGTGGTGCGGGGTACTGGAGGCCGATGGCACCGACCATTGCCTGCTGCGGATGGGGGCCGAGAGCCGCGGCATGATGCTGGCGCAGATCCTCAGCCTGGACCGCGTGCCCGTGGCGCTGTGGACCACGCCCCCGGAGCTGCGCGACGAACTGGCGCAGCGCCTGGCGGGCCTGGGCCAGCTGCTGGCTGTGCCGTCGGTCACAGCCTGAGCCGCATCGCTTGGCAAGCCCCGGCGAAGCTGGGACACTCGCCGCCATGAAGGGGATACTGGGGACAACGGCGATCATCATCGCTGCGCTGACCGCTGCGCCGGCCAGCGCCGGAACCCTGTACAAGTGCCAGGGCGCCGACGGCGTCACCAGTTATGTGAGCAAGCGCGTGGCCGGCGCCGTCTGCAGCAGCATCAGCTACAGCCGCGATACCCGCCCGGCGCCGCGCCCTGTGGTGACCGCGCCGAAACCCGCGCCAGCCACCACCGTGGCCAGCATCGAGCGCAATCCGGTTGCCGTCGCGGCCAGTGCTGCGACGCCCGCAGTGGCTGCACCCGCACCTGCACCTGCTTCCGTGCCCACGGCCGCAACCGCCTCGCGCGGTGGGCGGATGGTCAGCGGCCAGGTCTATTCCTTCATGAAGGATGGCGTGCGCCACTACACCAGTGCGCGGCCGACCCAGGTGGCCAACCTGGGCCCGGTGCGGACCATCCGCTACAGCTTCATGGAGCGCTGCTACGCCTGCGGGGTCAATCCGCGCGTGGACTTCGGCACGGTGCGCCTGAACACCACGGCGTTCCAGAGCGAGATCACCTCGGCCGCGCGCGAGTTCGGTGTTGAGGAGGCCGTAGTGCGCGCGATCATCCACGCCGAATCCGCCTACAACCCGACCGCGCTCAGCCGTGCCGGTGCGCAGGGCCTGATGCAGCTGATGCCACCGACTGCCGCCCGCTTCGGCGTCAGTGATTCCTACGATGCCGGGCAGAACATCCGCGGCGGCGTGCAGTATCTGGCATGGTTGCTGAAACGCTTCAATGGCAACCTGACCCTCGCGGCAGCCGGCTACAACGCGGGCGAGGGCGCGGTCGACCGCCACGGCGGCGTGCCACCCTACAGTGAAACCCAGTACTACGTGCGCCGGGTCGGCCAGCTGGCCGACCGCTACCGCAGTGCCTTGAGCCACCAGTAGGTGCCGACCGTGGGTCGGCACGCTCTAAACGGTAGGTGCCGACTGTCAGTCGGCACGCCTTCAAAAGATTGTTGCAGTGCGTTGTGTGGCGCGCGACGGTTCCGCTACACTCGTCCAAGATTCAATGCGGCTCTGGCCCCCACCGGATCCGCTGGCAGCCTTAAAGCTACCTAATCAATATCGGAGTGCCGGATGGCCAACGATGGGGTACACGATCCAGTCAACACCGGACGTCGGCGTTTTCTTTCTGCCACCACAGCCGTGGTGGGCGCCGTCGGCGTCGGATTCACCGCAGTTCCTTTCATCAAGTCCTGGAACCCCAGTGCCCGCGCCAAGCTTGCCGGCGCACCGGTGGTGGCCGACATCAGCGCCCTGCAGGAAGGCCAACGCCTGATCGTGGAATGGCGCGGCCAGCCGATCTGGATCGTCAAGCGGTCCAAGGCGATCCTCGATGCGCTGCACGGACTGGATGGCCGCCTCAAGGACCCCGAGTCCGGCGAGAAGGACCAGCAGCCGGACTACGTGCTGAAGCAGAATCCCGAGCTGCGCTCGATCAAGCCGGACATCTCCGTGCTGGTCGGCCTGTGCACGCACCTGGGCTGCTCGCCTGAAATGGTCGCCGAGATCCGGCCCGAGCCCTACGACCCGCAGTGGAAGGGGGGGTATTTCTGCCCCTGCCACAAGTCGCGCTTCGACATGTCCGGCCGCGTCTTCAAGGACGTGCCGGCGCCCATCAACCTGAAGGTGCCCGCGCACCACTACCAGGACGACAACACCATCATCATCGGTGTCGATCCGCAGGGGGCAGCCTGATGGCCAATATCCTCAGCCGTACCGCCAGCGGCGTCGCCGACTGGGTCAATGCCCGCGCGCCGGGCCTGATGCCGGTGTACCGCAAGCATGTCAGCGAGTACTACGCGCCGAAGAACTTCAACATCTGGTACTACTTCGGTTCGCTGGCGCTGCTGGTGCTGGTCAACCAGATCGTCACCGGCATCTTCCTGACGATGCACTACAAGACCAACGCCGCCGAGGCGTTCGGTTCCATCGAATACATCATGCGTGACGTGGAGTGGGGCTGGCTGATCCGCTACATGCACTCCACCGGGGCCTCGCTGTTCTTCATCGTGGTCTACCTGCACATGTTCCGCGGCCTGCTGTACGGCAGCTACCAGAAGCCGCGCGAGCTGGTGTGGATCCTCGGCATGCTGATCTACCTGGTGCTGATGGCCGAAGCCTTCATGGGCTACGTGCTGCCGTGGGGCCAGATGTCGTTCTGGGGCGCCAAGGTGATCATCTCGCTGTTCGGCGCCATACCGGTCATCGGCAACGGCCTGACCGAATGGATCATGGGCGACTACCTGCCCAGCGACGCCACGCTCAACCGCTTCTTCGCGCTGCACGTCATCGCCCTGCCGCTGGTGCTGCTGCTGCTGGTGGTGCTGCATCTGGGCGCGCTGCACGAAGTGGGCTCGAACAACCCGGATGGCGTGGAGATCAAGAAGGGCCCGAAGGGCAACCGCTGGTCGCCGAATGCCCCGGCCGATGGCATTCCATTCCACCCGTACTACACGCTCAAGGATGGCGTCGGCGCCGGCTTCCTGCTGATCATCGCGGCCTTCATCATCTTCTTCGCGCCCGGTTTCGGCGGCCTGTTCCTGGAGCACGACAACTTCACCGAGGCCAACCGCCTGGTCACCCCGGAACACATCAAGCCGGTCTGGTACTACACGCCGTACTACGCGATGTTGCGCGTGGTGCCGAACAAGCTGGGCGGCGTGCTGGTGATGTTCTCGGCCATCGCGATCCTGTTCCTGGTGCCATGGCTGGACAAGGCGCGGGTGAAGTCGGTGCGCTACCGCGGCTGGATCTCGAAGGTGATGCTGGGCGTGCTGGCGGTGTGCTTCGTGTGGCTGGGTGTGATCGGTTCCGGCCCCGGCACCGACGTGCACGAGACCTACATCGGGCGGGTGCTGACCTTCCTGTACTTCGCGTTCTTCATCACCATGCCGCTATGGACAAGGTTGGACAAGACCAAGCCGGTACCGGAGAGGGTGACCACGCATGACTGAGCGCTGGATGGTCCGGCTGGCCCTGGCGGCCACCCTGATGCTGGGCAGTTTCCTGGCCTCCGCCGCCGAGGGCGGCACCAAGCTGCTGCAGGCCGGCAACGACCTCGGTGACCGCGCATCGCTGCAGCGCGGCGCGCAGCTGTACATGAACTACTGCTCCGGCTGCCACGCGCTGAAGTACCTGCGCTATTCGCGGATGGCGCAGGACCTGGGCCTGACCGAGGAAGAGGTGATGAACAACCTCAACTTCACCGGCTCGGCGATCGGCGACCCGATTCCGGTGGCGATGCCCAAGGAGAATGCCGAGAAATGGTTCGGCAAGATGCCGCCGGACCTCAGCCTGATCTCGCGTGTGCGGGGCAGTGACTGGGTCTACACCTACCTCAAGTCGTTCTACCTGGACAGCAGCCGGCCACTGGGCTGGAACAACGCGCTGTTTGCCAACGCGTCCATGCCCAACCCGCTGTGGGAGATGCAGGGCCTGCAGCATGCCGTGCACGGCAAGCCCGAGGCGCCGGGCATGGACCCGCCGGTGACCGGGCTCAAGATTGAAACACCGGGTTCGGTCGATGCCGGCCAGTACGACCAGGCCGTGCGCGACATCACCAACTTCCTCGAATACGCCGGCGAGCCGGCCGCGCTGAAGCGGCAGCAGCTGGGCGTGTGGGTGATCTTGTTCCTGGCCCTGCTGACCTTCCTGTTGTACCTGCTGAAGAAGGAATACTGGAAGGACGTTCACTGATTCTGCGGCCGGCCATCGCACGGGCCTATTGGCTTTTGTGATGGTCGGTTGCACACTCGGGGAGGAGTCGACCGCTGGCACGGTGCTGGCGGCGCCGATGCGGCAGGCGGTCTCCTGTCGTAGGAGAGCCTTTGATGGCGGCGAGCGTACGCATGCGCAATACACTGACGCTGTTTTCCTCGAACGACGATGTGCTGTGCCACCGTGTACGCCTGGTCCTGGCGGCCAAGGGGGTCACCTTCGACTTCGTTCCGGTCGATCCGCAGAACCCGCCTGAAGACCTGATCGACCTCAATCCGTACCACTCGGTGCCAACCCTGGTCGAGCGCGAACTGGTGCTGTATGCCGCGTCGGTGGTCAGCGAATACCTGGACGAGCGCTACCCGCATCCGCCGCTGATGCCGGTCGATCCGCTCTCGCGCGCGCGCATCCGCCTGGCCATGCTGCGCATCGAGCACGACTGGGTGCCGCAGGTGCAGGCCATCCAGCTGGGCAACAAGACCCAGGCCGAGGCCGGTCGCAAGCGCCTGAAGGAACTGCTGACTGCGTCGTTGCCGCTGTTCAAGGCCAGCAAGTTCTTCCTCAATCCGGAAATGAGCCTGGCCGACTGCGCGATGGCACCGATCATCTGGCGCCTGCAATCACTGGACGTGCCGCTGCCCAAGGACGGCAAGGCGATCGAGGACTACGGCAACCGCATCTTCCGCCACCCGGGTTTCGTCCGCAGCCTGACCGAGCAGGAAAAGAAGCTGCGCGATCTGCCGGTCTGATCCGGACATGCCTTACCCGTCTGCACGCCGACCGGTGTGCAGGCGATCCGCCCCGGCGGGGCGCCGGGCGCGTACACTTCACGCATGACCGAAGACTTCTTCCACATGACCAGCCACCGCCCGTACCTGCTGCGGGCGCTGGTGGAATGGATCAACGACAACCAGCTGACCCCGCACATCCTGGTCGACGCCGGCGTCCCCGGCGTGCAGGTCCCGCCTTCGGCGGTCAAGGATGGCCGGGTGGTGCTCAACATCGCCGAACGTGCCGTCGTGCGGTTGATGATCGACAACGAGATGGTGAGCTTCTCGGCGCGCTTCTCCGGCACCAGCTATCCGGTGCAGGTGCCTATCAGCGCCGTGCTGGCCGTCTACGCCCGCGAGACCGGGCAGGGCATGGCGCTGCCGGACGACATCCCGGGCAACGAGACCGCGCCGACCAGCGATGAACTGCTGCATGACGAAGGTACGCCGCCGGACGATACGCCGCCTGCCAGCCCGCCGCCCAAGGGTCGCCCGAACCTGCGCGTGGTCAAGTAACGATTCCGACGCCGCCCCGATGGGCGGCGTTTTTCATTTGCCGGTTCAGAGGTGGGTGCCGACCGTTGGTCGGCACGCCTTTAAACCTTACACATCCTCGGCATCGTCCACATCCGGCCGGATCTGGCTGATCCGTGCCGCGCCGGGCCCGGTAAACGAGATCAGCTGGTCGCCGCGCAGCACCATGCGGCCCACGTGGCGATCGATGCCGTCATAGGAATACTCGAACTTGAAGGTGCGCTCGAATCCGAGCCGGCCATCCTCGCCGCGCGACAGGCGCAGGCCGGTGGCGTGCACTGCCTGGTCCAGCCATTGCACATCGGCGGCGCGGCAGGCATTGCGGCCCAGCTCGACCGCGCGCTCGGCGGCCGAACGGGCGGCGTTCCAGAAGAAATAGATGATTCCGCCGGCAATCAGCAACAGCAGCAGGGTGGGCATGGCGTCAGCGGTCAGAGGTCGATCCGGCAAAGATGGCGGCGAACACGCGCTGGATCAAGCGCTGCAGTCACCGCCGCGGCTGCGGCTCGCTGGACACTGGCTGCGCGGGCACGATGGCCGGTTGCGGCGCCGGCGCGGTCTGCATCGGCGTCGCAGTGGGCGAGGGCATCACCAGGGGTGATGTGGCGGTCAGCTGCAGCAGTGCTGCCCAGTCCTGGCGGTTGAAGCTGCATTCGTCTTCGCGGCCCGGTGTGCAGCTGGGGTCGATGCCGGTGCTGCTGCGTTCGCGTGCCGGCGGCAGCTGGATCAGCCCGGTGCGGTCCAGCGGCAGCAGCCGCATTGCCACGGTATTCATCACATTGCCCCCCACCAGGTACAGGGTCTGGTCGCCGCCGAGGTTGGCCGCCACCACCACTTCGCAATGTGATTTCCAGTGGCCGACCGAACCATTGCCGAGCGCCTGTACCAGCCCGCTGTAGCTCAGCGTGGTGCTGCGGTCGCGCAGGAAGCACAGCAGATCGCCCGGCGCGGGCTTTGCGGTCGCGGGATCAACCAGCCGATAGGGCACACCGGAAGGGCCGCCCTGGTAGGCAGCACGGATGTAGTCGATGTGGCGCGGCGATGTGTTGAAGCCGGGCACGCCGGCACGCACCATCACCCAGGAAATGAAGGCGGCCGACCACGGGTTGTCGACCAGGAACGCGCGGCAGTCGCTGTCGGTGTAGCGCGTGCCCAGCGGCGCCAGGCAGCTGCTGGCGCCGGCGATGCTGCCCATCGCGTTGAGCGTGCCGCTGTCACGCCAATAGCCGGCCACGCGCTGCCAGGCGATCAGGCCGTTGTCGGCAAGATGCTCGCTCTCGGCCTCGGTGACGCTGAGGCTTGCAGCGCGACCATCGCGATCGATGAAGGGCCGGAACCACAGCCGGTGTTCGTTGCAGGCGGTGTTGCGGATGGCCACTGCCAACGGGCTCAGGCCGTAGCGGGGCGGTACGTCACAGGCCTCCGCAGCCGCTGCGGAAAAGGGGACGGTCGCGAGCAGAAGGCAGGCAGGCAAGAGCATCCGGCGCATGCGCGGCTCCTGTGGGGGATGGCCGCAGCGTCGCAGTGCCGTCGTGAACGCAGGGTGTGAGAACGGTAGTGCCGGCCGCTGGCCGGCACCATGCGACCGTCACCTCAACCCGGCGGCGGGCCCAGCTTCAACGACAGATCGATGGCCTGCACGTGCTTGGTCAGGCCGCCGATGGAAATGCAGTCCACGCCATCCTCGGCGATCGAGCGCAGGCCACCCAGGCCGACGCTGCCGGAGACTTCCAGAGGGATACGGCCGGCGGTGATGCGCACGGCCTCGCGGCGCAGGTCGGGGCTGAAGTCATCCAGCAGGATGCGTTCGCATCCGGCCTCCAGGGCCTGGCGCAGCTGCGCCAGATCCTCCACCTCGACCACCAGTGGCAGCGCGGGCCACTGCCGGCGTGCGCCTGCCACGGCGGCGGCCAGCGAACCGGCGGCGCGGATGTGGTTTTCCTTCAGCATCACCGTGTCGTACAGGCCGAAGCGGTGGTTGTCGCCGCCGCCGCAGCGCACGGCGTACTTCTGCGCCAGGCGCAGGCCGGGCAGGGTCTTGCGGGTGTCGAGGATGCGCGTGCCGGTACCGGCCACGGCGGCCACATAGCGGGCAGTGGTGGTGGCGGTGCCGGACAGCGTCTGCAGGAAATTCAGCGAGGTGCGTTCGGCGCTGACCAGGCTGCGGCTGCGCCCGTACAGCAGGGCCAGCACGGTGCCTGCGGTGACCGCGTCGCCTTCGGAAACCTGCCATTCGATGCGCACGTCCGGGTCGAGCGCACGGTGGGTGGCGTCGAACCAGGGGCGGCCGGCAATCACCCCATCCTGCTTGCACAGCAGGTAGGCGCTGTCGGCCTGGTCGGGCAGCAGGGCGGCGGTGACGTCACCACTGCCCAGGTCCTCGGCCAGCGCACGCGCGACATCGGCGGCGACAACGGCCGCATCCGGCGTCGGCAGCGTGCTCATGCGGCCGGGAAGTCGGCGATCTGGGCGGTCGGGATGGCTTCCTCGGCCAGCAGCACCGGAATGCCGTCGTCGACGCGGAACACCTGCTTGCGGTCGCGGGTGACCAGCGCTTCGCGCAGCGGCTGCGCCAGCGGGTTGCCATCGGCCTTGTTCACCGCGCCGGCGGAAATGGCCTTGTTGAGGGCTTCCAGGCCCTTGCCATCCAGCAGGGACAGGGGCTGGCGGGTGTCCGGCGACACCAGCAGGTCGAGCAGCTTGCGATCCATGGTTCTTCGTCTTGCGTGGAAGATGGCTAGAATACGTCTTTAAGGCAGGTGACGGCCAATGACCCCCAACCCGATCGCGCCGCTTGTCGGCATCGTCATGGGTTCCCGTTCCGACTGGGAAACCATGCAGCACGCCGCCCAGAAGCTTGAAGCCCTGGGTGTTCCGTTCGAAGTGAAGGTGGTGTCCGCGCATCGGACGCCGGATGTGTTGTTCAGTTACGCCGAGCAGGCGGGCCCGCGTGGCCTGCGCGCGATCATCGCCGGTGCCGGCGGGGCCGCGCACCTGCCGGGCATGATCGCCGCCAAGACCGCCGTGCCGGTGCTGGGCGTGCCGGTGCAGTCCAAGGCCCTCAACGGCATGGATTCGCTGCTGTCGATCGTGCAGATGCCGGCCGGCATCCCGGTCGCCACCTTTGCCATCGGCAATGCCGGCGCCTCCAATGCCGCGCTGTTCGCTGCAGCGATGCTGGCCAGCGACCAGCCGGCGATCGGCCAGGCGCTCGACGCCTTCCGTGCGCGCCAGACCGAAGACGTGATGGCCCACGACGACCCGCGCCAATGAGCCTGACCGTCGGCATCCTGGGCGGCGGCCAGCTCGCCCGCATGATGGTCCTGGCCGGTGCGCCGCTGGGACTGCGCTTCGAACTGTACGATCCGGCGGCCGACGCCTGCAGTGGCCCGCTGGCGCCCCTGACGGTCGGCGCCTTCGATGACCGCCAGGCGCTGGCGGACTTCGCGGCGAAGGTGGATGTGGTCACCTTCGATTTCGAGAACGTACCCGCCGACAGCGCGCAGTTCCTGGCCGACCGCGTGCCGGTCTACCCGCCGCCGGCCGCGCTGGCCGTGGCCCAGGACCGGCTGAGCGAAAAGACCCTGTTCCAGCAGCTGGGCATCCCGCTGCCGGCCTTCGCCGACATCCGCAGCCGCGACGAGCTGGCTGAGAAGGCGGCCGCGTTCGGCCTGCCGTGCATTCTCAAGACCCGCCGCCTCGGCTATGACGGAAAGGGCCAGTTCCGCCTGCGCAGCGAGGCCGACATCGACGCCGCTTGGGATGCGCTGGGTGCGCAGGTCGAGCGCACGGGCCTGATCCTGGAGGGCTTCGTGGCCTTCCAGCGCGAGGTCAGCGTGGTCGCCGTGCGTGGCCGCGATGGCAGCTTCGAGGCGTGGCCGGTTACCGGCAACTGGCATGTCGACGGCGTGTTGTCGGCCAGCGTGGCGCCGGCCGTGCTGTCCGACGCCGAGCGGCAGGCTGCGATCGGCTATGCCCGTCGCGTTGCCGAGCACCTGCAGTACGTGGGCGTGTTCGCGCTGGAGCTGTTCTGCCGCGATGGCGAACTGCTGGCCAACGAGATGGCGCCGCGCGTGCACAACTCCGGGCACTGGACCATCGAAGGCAGCGAGACCTCGCAGTTCGAGAACCATCTGCGCGCCGTGCTTGGCCTGCCGCTGGGCAGCACCCGCATGCTCGGCCATGCCTGCATGCTGAACTGGCTGGGCGCGATGCCCGATCCTGCGCCAGTGCTGGCCCAGGCCAGCGGCCATTGGCACGACTACGGCAAGGAGCCACGCGAGGGCCGCAAGGTCGGTCATGCCACGCTGCGCGATGATGATGCTGCGGCACTGGCCGATGCGCTGGACCAGGTTGGGCTGGAGCTGGGCCGCCCGTCCCAGGTGGCGCCGGCCGCGCACGCCCTGCGCAATCGCTGAGCAGGAGGAATGCCGGCCAGCGGCCGGCATTCCCCGGTATTCCTGCAACGATGTGGCGCGCCGGTGCAGGCATCGGCGCAACGTTCCCGGTGGTAGCGTGGGGCTCCTTTCCCAGGAGTCACGACCATGCTTGACTGGAATGCCTACCGCAAGGAACTGAAGGGCCGCATCGGCGAGATCGGCAAGCTCTCGCCGGATACAGTGAAGGGGTATGCCACCCTGTCCAACGCCGGCGCGCAGACCAACCACCTTGATGCGAAGACCCGTGAGCTGATTGCGCTGGCGGTGGCGGTCACGACCCGCTGCGATGGCTGCATCACCGTGCACGTGGATGCCGCGTTGAAGCACGGCGCCAACCGCGAGGAGATTGCCGAAGCGTTGGGCGTGGCCGTGTCGCTCAATGCCGGCGCCGCGCTGGTCTATTCGGCGCGGGTGATGGACGCGGTGGCCGCACACGAGAGTGCGTGATGCCACGCTCTGCTTCCCGGTGGGTTGCCGGCCAGCGGCCGGCACTCCCCGCGGTCGAGCAGCCGGCTCAGCGCAGCTGGCTCTCGGCGAATTCCCAGTTGACCATCTGCCAGAACGCATCCAGGTAACGCCCACGGTCGTTCTGGTAGTCGGTGTAGTACGCGTGCTCCCAGACGTCGCAGCACAGCAGCGGGGTGCTGTCGCCGGTCAGCGGGGTGCCGGCATTGCGGGTGGCCTGGATGCCCAGCTGCCCGCCCGGGTGCTGCACCAGCCACACCCAGCCCGAGCCGAACAGGCCCAGCGCGGTGCGGTTGAATTCCTCGCGCAGGCGCTGCGCGTCGCCGAACTGGCGCTTGACCAGTTCGCCGAGCCGGCCCTGCGGCTCGCCGCCACCGCGAGGGCGCAGGCACTGCCAGTAGAAGCCGTGGTTCCAGGCCTGGGCGGCGGCATCGAACAGTTTGCCCTGGGCGTGGCGGACGATCTCTTCCAGTGACGCTTCTTCCCACTCGGTGCCCAGGATGCCGGCGTTGACCGCATCGACATAGGCGCGGTGGTGGCGGCCGTGGTGCAGTTCCAGGGTCTGTGCGGACAGGTGTGGCTGCAGGGAGCCGGAAAGGTAGGGCAGGGCGGGCAATTCGACGGGCATGGACAGGTTCGTGGCCAGAGGGGCGGCGGCAGCCGGTTCCATCCGCTTACAATGGCGGCTACCGTGGGCAGTCTAGCCGACCACCGCGGTCGGTTTGTCCGACGAAGCAAGGAGTGTGGTTGTGGCGGTGATGCAGCAAATCCAGGCCGAGGTCGATCGTTACCCGCTCGTGCTGTTCATGAAGGGCACCCCGCAGTACCCGATGTGCGGCTTCTCCAGCCGCGCCGTACAGGCATTGATGGCGGCCGGCGCCGTCGCCCTGCGCACCGTCAACGTGCTGGAAGAGCCCGAGATCCGCGCCAACCTTCCACGCTTCTCCAATCTGCCGACCTTCCCGCAGCTGTTCATCAATGGTGAGCTGATCGGCGGCTGCGACATCGTCCTGGAGCTGTTCGAGTCCGGCGAGCTCAAGCGCATCGTCGAAGAGGCGACCCAGGGATGAGTGCCTGGCCATCGACGTCACCGACCGACGGGGCGCGCGATGGCCGCCCGTTACAGGATCGCGTGGTGCTGGTTGCCGGTGCGGGCGGTGGCCTGGGCAGTGCCGCGGCGGTGGCTGCTGCAGCCGCCGGCGCCACGGTGGTGCTGCTGGGACGCAAGCCGCGCCGGCTGGATCGGGTCTACGCCCAGGTCCAAGCCGTCGGCGCGGAACCGCTGCTGTACCCGTTGGACCTTGAAGGGGCGGGCCCCGACGACTATGCCGAGCTGGCCCAGGCGCTTCAGCGCGAACTGGGGCGGCTGGATGGCCTGCTGGTCTGTGCGGCACACTTTCCCGGATTGACCCCGTTCGAACTGGCCGATCCGGCCAGTTTCGCCCGCGCGGTGCACGTCACCCTGACCGCCCCGGCGTGGTTGGCCCAGGCCTGCCTGCCGCTGCTGCGGCAACGTGAGGATGCCGCTCTGGTGTTCGCCGTCGACGCTCCGGAGCGGGTCGGGCAAGCCTACTGGGGCGGCTATGGTGTGGCCCAGCATGGCCTGCGTGGCCTGATCACCAGCCTGCACGACGAACTCGGCCGCAGCCCGGTGCGGGTCAGTGGCCTGTACCCGGGGCCGCTGCGTACGGCGCTGCGTGCCCGGGCCTACTCGGTTGACCAGGATCCGGCCGCGCAGGGCCCGGAAGCCGCGGCTGCCGCGGCGGTAACCCTGTTGTCCCGCGCCGGCCATGCCTGGCGGGGGCGGATTCTCGATGCCAGCGGAGCGTTTCCCGGCGAGTGAGTCCCGGGGAAAGACGGAGTGAAGAACCCGTCACGATTGCGTTGCGATCTGGTGCCGTTTGTCGCACAACCGTCACATTGATGGCGTAGCGTGTTAATCTAGTGTTAACCGTTATGGCTGCCTTCAGCCAAGCGGTAGGGAACCCCAGATAACTCTCCGACCAGCCACCCGCAGGGCTGTTTGGATGCGCTTTTTTTCCGCCATCGCCAACTCGCATCGAGGCTACCGAAAAATGACCCACCCACTCCGGATGTCCAAGCTTACCCTTGGTCTCGTGGCTGCACTCGCCGCCGCTCCCGCCTTCGCCCAGAGCACCTCCGCCGGTGTCGGCGGCCAGGTGATGTCCGCCGCAGGCCAGCCTGTCGCCGGTGCTGAAGTCACCATCACCCACACCGAGTCGGGCACCGTTTCGCGTGCCACCACCGATGCGTCGGGTCGATACAATGCGCGCGGCCTGCGCGTGGGTGGTCCGTACACCATCACCATCACCAAGCCGGGTGCTGGCACCAAGACCGAAGAAGGTGTCTACCTGAACCTGAACCAGGTCAACACCGTCAACGCCAACCTGGGCGGTGACCTGGCTGCCACCAACCTGGACGCGGTCAATGTTGTTGCCGCTGCCGTGGGCAGCGATCTGTTCAGCGCCTACAAGATGGGCACCGGCACCAACGTCAACCGCGAGACGCTGGAGTCGCTGCCGTCGGTGAACCGCAACATCCAGGACTACATCCGCCTGGATCCGCGCATCTCGCAGGTCAGCAAGGCTGACGGCGCGATCTCGGTCGGTGGCCAGAACACCCGTTACAACGCCATCCGCATCGACGGCATCGGCGCCGGCGACCCGTTCGGCCTGGAATCCAACAACCTGCCGACCGAGCGTCAGCCGGTGTCGATGGATGCGATCCAGGAAATCAACATCGACATCGCCAACTATGACACCACCATCGCCGGCGGTACCGGTGCGGTGATCAATGCGGTGACCAAGTCGGGTACCAACAACTTCGGCGGCACCGTGTACTACGCGTACCGCGACAAGGACATGGTCCGCAAGGAGCTGGACGGCGTCCGCTTCAACGGCTTCGATGACGAGAAGACCTACGGCATGACCTTCGGCGGCCCGATCGTCAAGGACAAGCTGTTCTTCTTCGCCAACTACGAGAAGATGGAGCGCTCGGCTCCGGGCGTCAGCCTGACCGATTCGCCGTACGGCAAGGGCACCATCACCGATGCCGACATCGCCCGTGCGCAGCAGATCGCCACCGGTTACGGCTTCGACGCAGGCTCGCTCAATCCCCCGGCCAACAAGACCGAGGTGGAAGAGTACGCGCTGAAGATCGACTGGAACATCAACGAGAACCACCGCGCCGCGGTGCGTTACAACAAGCTCGAGCAGAACGTCGTCCGCTTCCCGCAGATCAGCAACAGCGCGATCTCGCTGAGCACCTTCTGGTACCAGCAGCCGAAGACCTACGAATCCTGGATGGGTGAACTGTTCAGCGACTGGTCCGAGAACTTCTCGACCGAGTTCAAGATCTCGCACAAGGAATACACCTCGGTCCGTACCACCCCGTCCAGCCTGCCGCAGATCCAGGTCCGTGGTTTCGGTGCCAGCGGCAATGACTCGCTGTACTTCGGTACCGAGCAGAACTCGCATGTCAATGCAGTCGAGAGCAAGGAGCTGAGCGCCTTCGGTGCCGCCAACTGGTACATCGGCGACCACACCGTCAAGTTCGGTTTCGACTACTCCAAGAACGACCTGATGAACTACTACGGCCGCAACGTCAACGGCGCGTATGTGTTCAACAACCTGGCTGATTTCGCAGCGGGCCGCGTCAACCAGTACGTGGTGCGTGCCCCGCGCGCGGGTGGCAGCTACGACGACATCCCGGCCAATTACACCCTGAAGAACACCGGTCTGTTCATCCAGGACAGCTGGGCGGTCAACAGCAACCTGACCGTGCAGGGCGGCGTCCGCGTCGACATGCCGGACTTCAGCAACCAGCGCCTGTACAACCCGCGCATCATGGAGCTGTACGGCTACGACAACACCAAGCTGCCCGACAAGAAGCTGGTGCAGCCGCGCTTCGGCTTCAACTACACCTTCGACAGCGATCGTCCGACCCAGCTGCGTGGCGGCGTGGGCCTGTTCGGTGGCGCGGCCCCGAACGTGTGGCTGGCAGGTGCCTACCAGAACACCGGCCTGAACTACACCGAGTACACCGTTCGTAACCAGACCGGCATTTTCACCCCGAACACCAACCCGCCGTACATCCCGGCTGCGGGTGCCGGTGCTCGCCAGAACGTCGACATCGCCGCGCCGGACCTGAAGCTGCCGTCGGTGTGGAAGTCGAACCTTGCCTTCGACCACGAACTGCCGTGGTACGGCATCGTCGCGTCGGCTGAGTTCCTGTACACCAAGGTCAAGAGCGGCATCTACTTCGAGCGCCTGGACCTGTACAAGAACGCTGGTGGCCCGTCATACACCCGTATCGGCCAGGACGGTCGTGAGCTGTACTGGAACCCGCAGGGCTACGTGCCGTGCGCCGGCACCAACTGCTCGATCCGCGAAGGCGCGACCGCCGTCGGCGGTGGCACCGTGGGTGGCAAGGCCAACCGTCCGGATGACATCGGCGACGTGCTGCTGATGCGCAACACCGACAAGGGCAGCAGCCGCCAGTTCACCGTCGGCCTGAACAAGCCGCTGACCGAGAACTGGGGCTGGTCGCTGGCCTACACCTACACCGCCGCGAAGGAAGTCAGCCCGCTGACCAGCTCGCAGAACACCTCCAACTGGGGCAGCACCCTGATCGGCACCGCCAACGAGAACGTGGCCTATGATTCGCGCTACGCGATCAAGGACCGCGTGACCGGTTCGATCAACTGGAAGAAGGCGTTCTTCGGCAACTACAACACCACCGTGGGCCTGTTCTACGAAGGTCGTTCGGGTCGTCCGTTCAGCTACATCTACTACAACGACATGAACGGCGACGCCGCTGCCACCACCGGCGCCGGCTACTTCAACGACCTGTTCTACGTGCCGAACGGCCCGGGCGACGTCAAGTTCACCGGCGGCGCGACGATGGAGAAGGCCTTCTTCGACTGGCTGGCTGCCAACCCGCAGCTGGCGAAGTACCAGGGCCAGATCGCCCCGGCCAACGCCTTCCGCACCAAGTGGGTCAACAGCTTCGACCTGCACATCGCCCAGGAATTCCCGGGCTTCGTGAAGGAGCACAAGGGTGAGCTGGCGCTGGACATCATGAATGTCGGCAACCTGCTCAACAAGAAGTGGGGCCGCATCGAAGATTACGGCTTCAACTCGACCGCCCGCGTGGCCAGCTACGCAGGTATCGATCCGGCCACCGGCAAGTACATCTACAACTTCACCGGCAGCACCGATACCCCGACCATCCAGGAAAACAACAACGACAAGGGCAACACCGGCGTGTCGCGTTGGTCGATGCAGCTGACCCTGAAGTACAAGTTCTGATCCGTCAGAGCCTGAAGATGTAAGTGGAAACGGCCGGGGAAACCCGGCCGTTTTCCGTTCAGGCGAAAGTCCTTGCAGGCGGCTCTGCATGGGCGTAGCATCCAGAAATGTGCGCGGCGCCAATGCCGCCGAAGCGGTCCCAGGCAGGTGATCACGGGCAGCACATATCCAACGGTCGGGTTTCCCGGCCGTTTTGCTTTTTAAGGGGGCGGCAGTACAGTCGGAAACCTTGAAGGAAGCGAAAAATTGGATATGACCACGAACGAAAAAGCAGCCCGCGCGCTGCCGGTGCAGGACGCACGGATCTACCCGCGCGGTGGGCTGGATGTGCTGTCGCGGGCCGAAGTGGCGCGCCTGCGCGATGCCTCCGCCGGCGGCATGCACGAGCTGCTGCGCCGCTGCGCGCTGGCCGTGCTGACCAGCGGCAGTGCCTCTGACGATCCGCGTGCGGCGCGCGATCTGTATCCCGATTTCGACATCCAGGTGGCGCAGCAGGATCGCGGCGTGCGCATCGACCTGGTCAACGCGCCGGCGATGGCCTTCGTCGATGGCGAGATCATCCGCGGCGTTGCCGAACTGCTGTTCGCGGTGGTGCGTGACCTGGCCTACATGGCCATCGAGATGGGCCCGGCCTATGCGGCCGAGCTGGAGTCGTCCGAAGGCATCACCAATGCGGTGTTCGGCCTGCTGCGCAACGCCCGCATCCTCAACCCGGGTGATCCGAACCTGGTGGTGTGCTGGGGCGGCCACTCGATCTCGCGCGACGAATACCTGTACACCAAACAGGTGGGCTACGAGTTGGGCCTGCGCGGCCTGGACATCTGCACCGGCTGCGGCCCGGGCGCGATGAAGGGCCCGATGAAGGGCGCCACCATCGCCCACGCCAAGCAGCGCCGTACCGTGACGCGTTACATCGGCCTGACCGAGCCGGGCATCATCGCCGCCGAGTCGCCGAACCCGATCGTCAACCACCTGGTGATCATGCCGGACATCGAGAAGCGCCTTGAGGCCTTCGTCCGCATCGGCCACGGCATCATCGTGTTCGCCGGTGGCGTCGGTACCGCCGAGGAGATCCTGTACCTGCTCGGCATCCTGCTGCGCGAGGAGAACAAGGATCTGCCGTTCCCGCTGATCCTGACCGGCCCGACCGTGGCCGCGCCGTACTTCGAGCAGATCGACCGCTTCATCCGCCTGACCCTGGGCGATGAAGCCGCCGAGCGCTACGAGATCATCATCGGTGACCCGGTGGCGGTGGCGAAGAAGATGGCCAACGGCATCAAGCGCGTGCGCGAACACCGCCTGGCGCAGAAGGATTCGTTCTTCTTCAACTGGTCGATCGAGATTCCGTGGGAGTACCAGCAGCCGTTCGTGCCGACCCACGAGGCGATGGCCGCGCTGGACCTGCACCACGGGCGTGCGCCGCACGCGCTGGCGGCCGACCTGCGCCGGGCGTTCTCGGGCATCGTGGCCGGCAACGTGAAGGAAGACGGCATGCGCCGCATCGAGCAGTTCGGGCCGTTCCAGATCCACGGCGACACCGACATGATGCAGGCCCTGGACGCGCTGCTGCGCGCCTTCGTCGAACAGCGCCGGATGAAGATCTCCGGCGAATACCAGCCCTGCTACCAGGTGCTGGCCTGAGCCTGCGCCGGCGCGATGGGGCTCGCGCCGGGCCGGACAGGAGAGGGCGGGTCGTCAAGCCTTTGACGCCCGTCGTCCCGGATTGACCGTTCATCCTGCCGCCGCTTGCCGGTGGCAGGGCGATGGCCCATCGTGGCCATCAACACGCTGGGGAGCGTCCAATGTCTTTGCGCCGGGAAAGCGGCTTCACGTTGATCGAGCTGATGGTCACCATCGCCGTGGTGGCGATCCTGGCCGCGATCGCGTTTCCGAGCTTCCAGGGCACCCTGCGTTCCAGCCGGGTGACCTCGGGCAACAATGAAATCCTGGGCCTGCTCAGCCTGGCCCGCAGCGAGGCGATCCGCAGCAACCGCGGCGGCGGCGTGTGCGGCAGCAGCGATGGCGCCAGCTGCGACGGCAGCTGGTCTGGCGGCATGCTGGCCTTCGCCGATACCAACGGTGATGGCGAGATGTCGTCGGGTGAGACCGTCCTGCGCTTCGTCAATGGAAGCCCGAAGCTGACGGTCAGCGGGCCGTCGGAGGTGATCGCCTTCGATGGCCGTGGGCGCCGCAGGGCCAGCGCCGATCAGCAGATCCTGCTGGAGCCGGATGTCTGCAGCAAGGACGCGCTGCACAAGCGCACATTGACGGTGAACGCCTCCGGGCAGATCCGCAGCACCAAGGAAGCCTGCCCATGAAATCCCGTTCCGTCCGCGCGCGGCAGGCAGGGGGCTTCACCCTGCTGGAAGTGCTGATCGCCATCATCGTGCTGGCATTCGGCCTGCTGGGTTTCGCGCTGCTGCAGACCATGAACGTCCGCTTCGTGCAGAGCGCCAACTACCGTACCCAGGCCACCAATCTTGCCTATGACCTGACCGAGCAGATGCGCAGCAACCGCTATCAGGCGGCGTGGTATACCACCGCGTCGTTTGCCGCAGGCAGCAAGACCGCCGAGAAGGCGTGCAGTGCCGATACCGGCGACGTCGCCATTTCCGCCAAGGTCGCGCGCTGGCAGTGCCAGGTGGTGAAGGCGCTGGGTGATGACGCCGGCGCGGAAGTCACCTACAACGGCGGCAACGTGAGGGTGGCCGTCAGCTGGGGCGACCAGCGCTGGGATCCGGACGATCCGGACAAGGCCACCACCTTCGCCCTGGATACGGAGCTGTGAGCATGGCCATGAACCGTCGTGCCGCGATGGCCGGCCTGTCGCTGGTTGAGCTGATGGTCGCGCTGGTGATCAGCCTCGTGCTGATGCTGGGCGTGGTCCAGGTGTTCATCGCCTCGCAGACGGCCTCCCGCCTGTCCGAGGGCGCCTCCCGCGTGCAGGAGAACGCGCGTTTCGCGCTGGATTTCCTGGAGCGCGACATCCGCATGGCCGGACACATGGGCTGCGTCAACGACCAGGCCCATGTGGTGAAGAACCAGGGCGACCCGGTGTCACACCTGGGGGCAACCTCGGGCGACGGCAGTCCGCTGGATTTCAGCGTGTCCATCCAGGGCTTCGATGCGCCCGAGACGACGCCGGGCGGGAGCCTGACGCTGGGCGCGGACTGGTCGGCTCCGACCGGCCTGCCTACCGCGATCGAAGGGCTCATCCCGGTACCCGCCGGCGGCAGCGACGTGCTCGTCCTGCGCTTCTTCGCGCCGGAAGGCGTGCCGGTCACTGCCATTTCCACGGACGGCGGCAACGCGCTGCTGGACATGGACAGCACCCGCGTCGCCCGCCTGACTGGCGGTGGCGTGGGTGATCCGACCCTGTTCGGCATCGCCGACTGCGGCCACGCGGATGTGTTCGCGGGCACGTTGAGCGCCGCACGGGTCACCGCCGCCTCGCTCGACCTGTCGCGCTATGCCGCGCAGCCCACCGGGCAGACGATGCTGTATCGCGCCGAGTCGATGGTCTATTACGTGGGCATCAATCCGGAGACGAAGCAGCCGGGCCTGCGCCGCGCGCGTGCCGACAGTGATGGCGCCTACTCGATCAACGAAGAACTGGTGGAAGGCATCGAAAGCCTGCAGTTGATGTACGGCCTGGACAACACCGCCAACATCAGCCTGGACACGCCGCCGGCCGGCAACATCACGCAGTTCGCTGCGGCCGATGGCGTCAGCACTGATGCCGATGCCGCGGGTGCCGCGCAATGGCTGCGCGTGGGGCAGGTGCAGGTGGGGCTGCTGGCACGCAGTCCGTCGCCGTCGTCCTCGACCCGCTCGGCCAATGCGCTGTCCGTGCTCGGCGTGGGCTTTGCCAACGGCGACAAGTCCGATGGTCATTACCGCTCCAGCTATGAAGTGTCGATTGCGCTGCGCAATCGCCTGTTCGGAAACTGACCATGACTCCTTTCCCGCGCTCCTTCCGGCCTGTCGTCGCTCCCGCCCAGCAGCGTGGTGCGGTGCTGTATGTGGCCCTGGTGATGCTCATCCTGCTGGCGCTGCTCGGAATTGCCGGCATGCAGGTGGCCGGCATGCAGGAAAAGATGGCGGCCAACTACCGGGCGGCCAACCGCGCTTTCCAGAATTCGGAAGGCGTGGTGCGGGCGGCCGAGCGTTCGGTGGAACAGATCACCAATCGCGAAAGCGTGAGCGAGGGCAGCCTGCTGCAGGCAGGGGATGTATCGCGTGTCTGCGATGACGGTTTCGATCCGGCCAGCTGGGCGGAGGACCGGCGCGACGAGACGTCGCCGGCCGTCAACGTGCGGCAGATCGACAGCTGCGTGGTCGGCGAATCGTCGCTGGACATGGGCCGACCGCTGGATGACACCACACCGATCTACCAGATCACCGGGTTCGCTACCGACGATGCCGATGCGAGCTCGTCGTCGGTGGTGATCGACACCGTATTCAAACTCTGAGGACGCAGGCCATGGCTTCGCGCAAATTCCGCTTCATGGCCGCAGGCGGCGCCGCACTGGCGCTGGGGGGAGGCTATTTCATCTACAGCCTGATGGCCGCCCAGGCCCAGGGCACGCTGGCGCAGGCGCCGCTGAACATCCAGGTGCAGACGCCGCCAGCGTTCCTGATGGCGCTGGACGATTCCGGTTCGATGCTGTGGGAAACGCTGAACAATACGCGCGACGGTGCTTATCGCTGGGATGGCAGCAGCTTCTACAACAAGGGAATAGCCAACGGATTCGATGGTTCGGGGCAGCGTTACCTGTATGTGTTTCCGAGTTATGGGCGGGATAGCAATGTGGCTATCCCGCCGTTGGATAACTTTGGATTCGCGCGTTCGCCAGATGTCAATTCATCCTATTACGATCCCCGTGAGAGCTACCCAGGCTGGAAGACGGGACTGTCTGCACCGGCAACCTCCAATTACCTGGAGATCAAAGCGGCCAGTGCTCCTCTCGATCCCCGGCCGGCCGGCGCGCCCGCCAAGATCGGTGGTGCGCTGAATCTGACGGCGGACTCGCTGTTGACCAGCATGCAGACTGGCGGCAGGGATTCGGGAAGCTGGCGATTCCGCTTCCGTTCCGGGATGAAACTGCCGGTAGGCACCCGTATCGAGCGCGGCCGGTGCAGCTTGAGCGGTGGAGCTGTGCAGGGGGAGGGAACGTTTGACAGAGTCACCCGTGAGACTTCCATCAACAGCTCAAGCTGCGACGCTGCTGTGGCTTTCTACCCGGCGACGTTCTTCCTTGAGAATCCCGCTACGCTTCCTGCGGATTACGGCTATACCGCCACACCGGTAGCTATTGCCAGTTCGCCGGGTGGCCGGCCGGGGACGCTGTACAAGTACGAGATCAAGCTTGCGAACTTCGGCAATAACCAAGCGAAGTACGACAATGCCATGCAGAGCTTCGCAAACTGGTTCAGCCTGTACCGGACTCGCCGCGAGGCGTTGATCGGCGCGGCCACCAATGCGCTGTATGACACTACCAATCTGCGAGTGGGCTGGTTCCGCATCAATGGTCGACGTCCAGTGACCATGTTCGACATGACGACCGAGTCGCAAAGGGCGAAGCTGCTCAGCGAAATCACCCGTGAAATGCGGGCCGACGACAGTACGCCCAATCGTTCTGCCGCCGACTACCTGGGCCAGCAGTTCCAGCGCACGGATGAAGGGGCTCCTGTGCTTCTGGCCTGCCAGAAGAATGCGGGCATGCTGTTCACCGATGGTTACATCAATGAAGATGGAAACACGACATTGATGAAGGATCTGGTGGCACCGTACTACAAGGGCCCTCTGGTTCCTTCGCTTGATAACGGTTCGGTGCCGGTTCCTGCAGAGTGCAAGGGTTCCAGTCCGGACGCTTCACTGGACTGCAACAAGCAGCTGCACATGAATTTCTACGGTGTGACGCTGGGTACGCAGGGCAAGGAGTTCGGCGTCAAGTACCTGCCGGACCCGGAGCGGCCCTGGGTCCTGAGTCCTGACCCCTACGTGACAAAACCCAATTTCCCGACCACAACGCAGAACCTCAAGCCGGAGGCAGTCGACGAGCTGTGGAACGCGGTGTATGACAGCCACGGCGAAATGGTCAATGCCACGCGTCCAGGCGATATCACTGCTGCCATGCGCCGTATCATCAGCAACGTCGCCCAGGGCGCAACGCCGTCCGGTTCACGTTCGTTGACCGGTGCGCGCATAGGCGTGGGCTCGCTGTCGGTGGAGCCATTCTACGAGGCAACCAACAACGGCACGGACTGGTATGGAAAGCTGCATGCCTTCAAGCTGAAGGTTGATGCGACCACCCGCGCGATCGTTTCTGAAGAAGCGTGGGAAGCGGCCGCGCAGATGCCGGCGGCCGCATCGCGCCGCATTCGCTTCTGGCGCGATGGTGCGCTGGTGGACTTCTCCGGTGGCAATGTCAGTCTGGCCAATCTGTGCGACAAGTCGGGTGTGATGTATCCGGGCATCCTGATCTGCAGCGCTTCGGAACTGGAAGGGCTGGCTACGGACTCGACAACGGCAGTGGCATACCTGCGCGGAGATGTCAGCCATGAGAAGCGCAACGGCGGCAAGCTGCGCGACCGCAGTACGGTGCTGGGCGACATCATCACCTCCACCCCGGCCCTGAGCTCGCCGCTGGATGACTACGGTTTCCGCCGCCTGCCAGGCTCGATGGGCACCAGTTATGCCGACTACATGGTCACCAAGCGCAATGACCACAGGTATATGGTCTATGCCGCTGCCAACGACGGCATGCTGCACGCCTTCGATGGCGGCATGGGGGCCGACGGGGAGATGGACGGTGAAGGTGGCAAGGAGCTGTTTGCGTACATTCCATCCACGTCGCTGGGCCACATGGGCAACCTGCTGCTGCCCAACGACCCCACCAACCAGAACGTCCAGCGCTTCCAGCATCGCTACTACGTCGATGGCCCGGTAACGGTCAGCGATACCTATGGCAGCAACGGCTGGACGACCTCGCTGGTAGGCACGGCCGGAGCTGGCGGGCGCAGTGTGTTCGCGCTGGATGTGTCCGATCCTGCCCAGTTCGGCGGTGCCGGCTCCCTGCTGTGGGAGATCAGCGACCTCAACGCCGCACTGGATGAAGAGGTGCGCGCCAACATCGGCCACGTGCTGGGCAAGCCGGTGATCGTGCCGATGAAGAACGCCGACGGTTCTGTGGGCTTCCGCGCGATATTTGGCAACGGCTATGAAAGCAGGAGTGGCAAGGCCGTGTTGTTCGTTGTCGACATGCTGGCCAGCAGCACGCCGACCATCCGCATGATCGAGGCGGTCGAGTCGGGTCAGAACCTGCCTGCCGGCAACAATGGCCTGGGCAATATCGTCGTGGTCGATCGCTGGGGTGGGACGAGCCAGAACGACCGGGTGCGCGACGGCCTGGCCGATACCGTCTACGCTGCTGACAAGCGGGGTGCGATCTGGAAATTCGACCTGCGCGACGATGCAGCACCGACGGCGCCGCTGTTCACCACCGATACCCACGTCGATCGCAGCGACCAGCGGACCTACCGCCAGCCGATTACCGGTGGCATGACGGTGACCACGGGGGCCTCCGGTGGTGTGATGCTGATCTTCGGCACCGGCAGCTTCTCCTACTACGGCGATGAGAACGACGCGGCGGTGCAGGCGCTGTATGGCATCAACGACACCGAAGTCGGGCAGCCCGGAACGACGCTGACCTCAGCCAACCTGCGTCCGTTCACGGCACAGTTCGACAATGGCATGCGCACCCTTTCGCCAGGGACTGTTCCGGCGCAGAGCCGTGGCTGGACTGTGACGCTGTCAGGCAAGGAGCGTGCGGTGGGTAATCCGCGCATTGTTTCGGGTGTGGTGTTCATGCCGACCTACATTCCTTCAGAGTCCCAGGGCTGTTCGGTGGATGGTGCGAACTGGGTGTTCGGCCTGCAGGCCAGCAGTGGCGAGGCGGCGATGTCACAGGTGCGCTTTGGTGCTCCTGATGGCGCGTCGCCCGGCGCAGGCACGGCTGGCGTGCCCTTGAGTACGGGCGGCAACGCGCCGGTGCGGGATGTCACCACTTCGGTGGTGCCACGGCTGGCGCCGCCGGACCCGGGCAAGCCTGGCAGTCCGCCGCCGAAACCCCCGGGCGATGCCTGCATGATGCAGATTTCGGTGGCTGGCGCGGAGCCGATGTACCTGCCGTACCCCTGCGGTCGCCAGTCGTGGAGGCAGATCCAGTGATCGACGTTCCTTCTTTGCAGGCACCAGGAGCCACCGCAATGCGTACACCGTGGATGGCGGGCCGCGTGGCCCGCGGTTTCAGCCTGATCGAACTGATGATCGTGGTGGCGGTCGTGGCGATCCTTGCTGCGATCGCCTATCCGAACTACAGCGCGCATGTTCTCAAGTCGCGGCGCGCGCAGGCCAAGGCCGATCTGGTGGAGTACGCGCAGCTGGCCGAGCGCTACCACACCATCAACAACACCTATGTGGGCTTCACCTTCCCCGGCGGAGCTGATTCCATCAACTCGCCACGCGAGGGCGGCACCGCGGCCTACACCCTGTCCATGGAGACCGGGCAGTCGACGTTCACGTTCACGGCAGCAGCGGCCAATGCGCAGACCAAGGACAAATGTGGCGACCTGACGCTCAATCAGGCCAACGTGAAGACGTCGCAGGCAACACTGTCCGACTGCTGGTAACGCGAGCGGGAAGCTGCCTGCAGGGCTGCGTGAAAGAGTGTTGCACTCTCGGTTCGAGGTGATTACAATGCGCCTCCCCGCCCGAATAGCTCAGCCGGTTAGAGCACTTGACTGTTAATCAGGGGGTCGTTGGTTCGAGTCCAACTTCGGGCGCCAAGCATTACGCATCAAAGGCTTGCGGTTATCCGCAGGCCTTTTTTGTTGTCAGCAGGGCGGACCGTCCTGGCTGCGGGTCGAGCGGATTCTGCCGCTGTTGCTGACGATGACGCGGGCATGCTCCCGGTCGTCCGCGCAGATGCGCAGCGTCAGGTTCGCTCCGGGACTGCGGCCATCCGGCTGGAAGTAGATCTGTGGCCGGCCGCTGCTGCTGGCGGCGCTGATCCTGACGCTGGAGAGGCCGGACTGGTGCAGCAGGATGGAGTCGACGGAGGAGGGGGGCTGTCGTCGCCCGTCGGTCCTGTACACGATCCAGCCCTGGCTCCAATCGTCGCCGCAGTGGTGCCCATCGGGGCTTGCGCACAGGCCGATCAGCGCACTGCGCATGATGGCCTGGTAGCGCGCGGTGGCCAGGCCGGACTGCAGGCCGAGGCGGGTGGATTCCGCACGTTGATGCAGCATCAGTTCCTGCAGGGCGGGCCAGCCGGCTGCCAGCAGGACGGCAAGGACCGCCACCACCACCAGTAGTTCGAGCAGATGCATGCCGTGCTGTGTGTCGGGGCTGGAAGCAGGAGGGAGGCGCATGCATCCAGCCTCGCTGCCTCGCAGGGACTGCACCATCAGGTAGCGCCGCGCTCGGCTGCCCGGAAACCCCTCAGCCGGCCGTCACTCCTGGCCCCGTATACTCACCTTTCCCGGGAACTGGCAACACCATGAGCGACCGTTTTGAACTCGTCTCGCCGTACTCGCCGGCGGGCGACCAGCCCGATGCCATCGCGAAGCTGACCAGCAACTTCGAAGCGGGCATCGCCAAGCAGACCCTGCTGGGCGTCACCGGCTCGGGCAAGACCTACACCATCGCCAACGTCATCCAGAACGTGCAGAAGCCGACGCTGATCATGGCGCCGAACAAGACGCTGGCGGCGCAGCTGTATGGCGAGTTCAAGGCGTTCTTCCCGCACAACGCGGTGGAGTACTTCGTCAGCTACTACGATTACTACCAGCCGGAAGCCTATGTGCCGTCGTCGGACACCTTCATCGAGAAGGACAGTTCGATCAACGAGCACATCGAGCAGATGCGCCTGGCCGCGACCAAGACCCTGCTGTCGCGCCCAGATGCGATCGTGGTGGCGACCGTATCGGCGATCTATGGCCTGGGTGCCCCCGAGGATTACCTGTCGCTGCGCCTGATCCTGTCCAAGGGCGAGCGCATCGACCAGCGCGACCTGATCAATCACCTGACCCAGCTGCAGTACACGCGCAACGAGTACGAACTGCAGCGCGGTACGTTCCGCGTGCGCGGCGAAGTGATCGATGTGTTCCCGGCCGAGTCGGACAGCGAGGCACTGCGCCTGGAGCTGTTCGATGGTGAGGTCGAGAAAATCACGTTGTTCGACCCGCTCACCGGCGAGACGCTGCGCAACATGCAGCGCTTCACCGTGTACCCGAAGACCCACTACGCGACCACCCGCGAGCGTGTGCTGGCGGCGGTGGACACCATCAAGGTCGAGTTGAAGGAGCGGCTGGAGCAGCTGTACGCGGAGAACAAGCTGGTCGAGGCGCAGCGCCTGGCCCAGCGCACCCAGTTCGACATCGAAATGATGGCCGAGGTCGGCTTCTGCAACGGCATCGAGAACTACTCGCGCCACCTCACCGGCAAGAATGCCGGCGAGCCGCCGCCGACCCTGTTCGACTACCTGCCGCCCGACGCACTATTGGTGATCGACGAATCGCACGTGACCATTCCGCAGATCGGCGCGATGTTCAAGGGCGATCGCTCGCGCAAGGAGACCCTGGTCGAATTCGGCTTCCGACTGCCCTCTGCGCTGGACAATCGCCCGCTGCGCTTCGAGGAGTGGGAAGAGCGCTGCCCACGTGCGATCTACGTGTCGGCTACGCCCGGTCCCTATGAGTATCGTGAAGCCGGTGACGAGATCACCGAGCTGGTGGTGCGCCCGACCGGCTTGATCGACCCGGTGGTGGAAATCCGCCCGGTCGGTACCCAGGTCGATGACCTGATGAGCGAGGCCAACGAGCGCATCAAGGCCGGCGACCGCGTGCTGGTCACCACGCTGACCAAGCGCATGGCGGAGAACCTCACCGAATACCTCACCGAGCATGGCATCCGCGTGCGCTACCTGCATTCGGACGTGGACACGGTCGAGCGCGTGGAGATCATCCGCGACCTGCGCCTGGGCAAGTTCGACGTGCTGGTCGGCATCAACCTGCTGCGCGAAGGCCTGGACATGCCCGAGGTGTCGCTGGTGGCGATCCTGGATGCCGACAAGGAGGGCTTCCTGCGCTCGACGGGTTCGTTGATCCAGACCATCGGCCGCGCGGCGCGCAACGTGCGCGGCAAGGCGATCCTCTATGCCGACAAGATCACCCGTTCGATGCAGGCGGCGATCGACGAGACCGACCGCCGCCGCGCCAAGCAGGTCGAGTACAACGAGGAACACGGCATCGTGCCGCGCTCGGTGGCACGGCCGATCGTCGACGTGCTGGAAGGCGCCCGGTCCGATGCAGCGGAGAAAGAAGCCAAGAAGGGCAAGGGCAAGAGCCGGGCAGGCGTGGCAGAGGAAGGGGCCGACTACCGGTCGCTCAGCCCGGCCCAGCTGGCCACCCGGCTCAAGGCGCTGGAGCAGCAGATGTACCAGCATGCCAAGGACCTGGAGTTCGAGGATGCGGCACGCGTGCGCGACCAGATCCGGCAGCTGAAGGAAGCCAGCCTGGGCTGAACACGGCAGGCAGCCGCATCTTCACAAAAGTGTTGCGCTTCACGGCTGGCATCCGTAATATACGCGGCCTGCACCGACGCAATCGCGGAAATGCAGAAGCAAAACGGGCGGTTAGCTCAGCGGTAGAGCACTACCTTGACATGGTAGGGGTCACAGGTTCGAACCCTGTACCGCCCACCACGAAGTCCCTGAAAAGGGGCTGTCGTGAACTGCAAAGCCCGGCCCTGGCGCCGGGTTTTTACGTAGCAAGGCCAGCTTTCGGGCGGCAAGAACAAGATGGGCGGTTAGCTCAGCGGTAGAGCACTACCTTGACATGGTAGGGGTCACAGGTTCGAACCCTGTACCGCCCACCACCTGGCTCCCGGCATGGCCGGTGCAGCGGTGGATCACGATGAAAGCCGGCCTTGGGCCGGCTTTTTTCGTTTGTGCTGGCAGCCTCGCCGCGCATCAGCGCTGCGCGACCCATTCGTCGATGCTGATCATGCGCTGCAGCTTCCAGTGGCCCTCGACGCGTTCCCAGACCTGCGCGTAGCGCGCCGACCTGGACCGTTGCTGCTGGCCGTCTGCGGCCACAGGCTGGTAGCCAACACGCAGTACGCGGTCCTGGCGCAGCCGGTACAGCTGCAGGGTGGCCGGATCCCGTGCCGCCGGAGCGCCCGCGTGCTCGGCATCGGCCTGCAGGATCTGGCGGCGCAGGGAGACATCCCCGGCATCGGCATCGCGGCCGAACAAGCCAGCGCACAACAGCAGCAGGGCAAGCATCGGCATGGCACGGTGCTCCGGAGAAGGGAGTCCAGCGTGGCACTGCCTCCTGTGCGGTGAAACCGGTATGCGACGAAAGCCGGTAAAGCGTGCGTCAAGTGGGTCCGGGGAGGATGAATCCGGGGCGGGGTGGCCAATACCCCGTGGCCCTGCCACCGCCGCGGAGCCGGAACAGCGTCGCGGCGGTGGCAACCGGTCAGTAAACCCGGGCTTCGGAACGGATGGGATTACAACGGATCACAGCACAGCACCTGGCCCGGCTTGCCGGAATTGCCGAACGGACAGCTCGGGTGCGGTTCGCAGCCCGGCGCGTAGCCGGTCTTGGGCGCGACGGCGAAGGCCTGGGCGGCGCCGAAGGCCATGGCCGCGACAACGACGATACCGGCGACGGACGAAAGGACTTTCTTTCCGATCATGTGTATCTCCTTGGTGGGCGTTGTGGTGTTGCAGTTGCCGAAGGCACGTGAGTGCCAGTGGTGGCGCGTGATGTAGTGATGAGGGGCTGGCGCGTGCCAGGTCAGGGCAGGGCAAGGTCCGGCGCCAACGACGTCATGGCGGCCTGTACGACCTGCTCATCAAGCTGGCCCACATGCTTGTAGGCCACGCCCCCATCGCTGCCCAGCACGATCAGCATCGGGGTGACCGTTGCGCGATAGCGCTTCGATGCATCGCCTTCGCTGTCGATGGCGACCGGGAAGCGCAGATCGTGCGTGTCGGCGTAGTCGGCCAGTTCATCGTAGGGAGGAAGTCCCACGCCGATCAGTTCGCTGGCACCGCGTGCAGCGGCGATCTTCCGCACATGCGGCATCGAGGCCAGGCAGTAGCGGCAGGTCGTGGAAAAGAAGTAGAGGATCTGCGGCGCAGTGCGCGGGCCGCCCAGCTGCACACGGGCCTGCTGCGTGGTCTTCAGCGCAAGCGGGGCGGGAACGCTGCCGCGTGCCAGGCCGTGCGCTTCAAGCCGCATCTCCTGCAGCTGCGAGGCCATCTGTTGGTTGATCTGCCGCAGTTGGCGGTTCTGCCATCCCAGCGCGACGATCAGCGCAGACAGCAACAGGGCCACAACGGGGAACAGGACGCGCTTGATCATCGATCATCCTTGAACGCAGCGTTGGCTCGAACATACCGGAACTGGCGCACGGGATGTTAAGTCGATGTTCGCCACGCGCGCACGGGAGCCGCGCCTGTACTAGAGTGGCACCCGCGCAGGCATGCGCGCCTGCCTTCCCCTCATTACCAGAAGGATTTCCCGATGAGCGATCATGTCCCGGTGTCCCGGCCCAATCCAGTGCTTGAACTGCTGTTCGGCGGCAACATGCTGGAGGGCACGTTCAAGGCGGTGGTCTGGGTGGCCCTGCTGGCTGCGGTCCTGGCCTGGACCACCTTCCGCTGAGTCCTTGCGCGGCGCTGCAGCACCGGCTGCATGCGCCGTTGCTACCCTGCGCTCAGGCGTCGAAGGCCTGGCGCAGGCTGCGCAGGGTCGCCTGGCGCTGTTCCTTCGCGATGGCCTCACCCATCTCCAGCTCCTGCAGGCGCAGCCCGACCAGGGTCATCGACAGCGCGTAGCCGCGCGCTGCATCGGCTACGCGCGAAAGTCCCAGGGCGCGCCGCGCCAACGCGTTGACGTGTTCCAGGTCGGGCATCAGGCCCAGGTAGGCGCGCTCGGCGCTTTCCAGATCGGGAGCACGCAGGATCGCGTGCGCTTCAGCAGCAGGGGAGACGGAGGCCATGGGGGGTCCTTGTCCGTAGCAGGCGCTCGATCAGAACGAGCGCATCAGGGAAACGAAGGCCGACGTCTGTGTACCACGTCGTGCCATCGGGCTGTCCTTCACCGCATCGCCGAACCACTGGTTGGCGACCACGCCTGTTGCACGCCACTGGGTGCCCAGCGGCGTGCTGACCGCGATCTGCAGGCTCGGCGATGTCGTGCTGCCCGGGCGGTAGGCCGCCAGGCCCGAGCGCAGTGCTTCCTCGTCGCTGATGCCGTAGTAGTAGTCCAGCAGGCGTGCGCTGGAGTGCACCACGCCCACCCGTGGCACCCAGGTGAAGCGGCCGGCCTGGATCGGATAGCTGTAATGCAGGCGCGATTCGAAGCCACCGCCATGCCCGGTGATCTCACGCATCACACCGGCCTCGACAATGCCCCAGTCGGCGCTGTATTCACCGTTGATTCCTGCCATGGCCGACATCTGCCGGCTGTGCAGGCGGCGCAGCTGCGGATCATTCACGTCGTCGGTCTTGAAGCGCAGCGTGTAGGGCGTGAGTGCCGCCGACAGCCGCAGGCCCTGGCCTTTGTACAGGTACATGCCCAGCGAGCCGGGGCTGGCGAAGAAGCGCTGGCCCTGCCAGGAAATCGCCGGTACGACCAGCGGCTTGACGTCGTAGTGCGCATACGCGCCGGACGTCGCACCCGCGGTGATGCCAGCCTGCACGCCCGGGCTGCGGTCGGCGGCATGCGTGATCAACGGCAGGCCGATGGCAGCGGAGAACAGCAGGGGGCGCAGCAGGGTCGGGGACAGCGACGGCATCGATCAGCCACTTTGCGGGGGATGGCTGTGCATGGTGCGGGCCCAACATTGTCAGAACATTGCGCCTGGGCAATCGGCACGCAATGACGCCCAAAGCAGGCGCCAGGCACTATGATCGGCACCGTTTCCGGCAGCCGAGTCCCTGATGCGCATCCTTCTGGTCGAAGACGATCCTGACCTGTCCCGTGCCCTGCAATCGGGCCTGGAGCGGCAGGGCGTGGTGGCCGATGTGGTCGGCAGCCTCGCCGAGGCGGCCATCGCGCTGCGCGAACCGGTGCACCAGCTGATGTTGCTGGACCGCCAGCTTCCCGATGGCGACGGCGCCGGTTTTGTCGCTACCGCGCGCGCACTGCGCCCGAACTTGGCGGTGATCATGCTGACGGCCAAGGGCACGTTGTCGGACAAGGTCGAAGGGCTGGACGTCGGTGCCGATGATTACCTGGTCAAGCCGGTGGCGATCGAGGAGCTGATGGCGCGCATCCGCGCGGTGTCGCGGCGGCCTTCCGCGATGGTGACACCGAGCCTGCGGCTGGGACGGCTCGAGTTCGACTTCGAATCGCTGCAGGCACAGGTGGAAGGCCAACCGTTGGCGCTGCCGCGCCGGCAGGTGCTGGTGCTGCAGGCGCTGGCAATGCGGCAGGGGCGCACGGTCACCCGCAGTGCGCTGGAAGCGGCGGTATACGGCTTTGACGATGAGATCCAGTCCAATGCGCTCGATGCGCACATTTCCAAGCTGCGCAAGGCGCTTCAGCAGGCCGGGGCGGGCGTGGAGATCCACGTGATCCGGGGCGTCGGCTACCTGCTGGCGGAGGCCTGAGATGGCGCGTCCGATCCGTTCCATCACGCTCGGCCTGGCCTGGCGCCTGTTCCTCGCGCAGGCATTCACCGTGCTGTTCGCGGTGGTTGCGTTGATCCTGACCTGGGGTGACAAGGACTCCTGGGGCATGGACATGTTCATGGCCGAGGCGGTGGCCAAGGCCGTGCACAGTGAGGGCGGCCGGTTGGTGCTGGATGAAGCGCGCTGGCGCAGGCTGGACGCGGATGCGGGAGGCAATCTCTGGTTCGCGGCGGTCGATGACAAGGGCATCTGGCTGGAACGCGGCACGATTCCGGCCATCCACGCGCCGTTGCTGGCGCGGTTGCCGACGCTGGGTGCCACCGAACTCGGTTCGCTGGTGCCGCCCTACCTGGATGTGGCCAGGGTCATGATCCGCAACGAGGATGGCCGACGCATCACGGTGATGGTGGGGGGCGCACCGAAGGGCGGGCTGCTGGATGGCGCACTGATGGTGTTGCGCCTGATTGGCTTGTGGTTCTTCCTGCCGCTGATCGTGGTCACGCTGCTGGTGATGCCGACGGTGATCCACCGCGCGATGCGCGGTGTGCGGCGTTCCGCGCAGCAGGCCAAGGAGCTGGATATCGGCCAGCCGGGCGCGCGGCTGGATGCGCAGCTGGTGTCGACCGAGGTTGCGCCGCTGGTGGAAGCGTTCAACGATGCGATCGACAAGGTGCAGCAGGGCTACGCGGCGCGCGACAAGTTCCTCGCCGATGCCGCACACGAGCTGCGCGTGCCGATCGCGGTGGTGCAGGCGCGCCTGTCACAGCTGCCGCAGGGCGAACTCAAGTCGCAGCTGCTCACCGACGTCGCCCGCCTCGGCAACGTGGCCGAGCATCTGCTCGACCTGCAGCGGCTCGACCGCAATGTCGGTGCGCTGCAACGGCTGGACCTGGCGCTGCTGGTGCGCGAAGCCGCTGCCGAGCTGGCGCCGCTGGTGGTAGGGGCGGGCTATGGCTTCGAGGTGGATGCGCCGGACGCGCCGGTGTGGATCCACGGCGACAGCCTGGCGCTGGGGCGGGTGATCGCCAACCTGGTGCACAACGCCATCGTCCACGGTGGCGGGCGCGGCACCATCTGCGTGCGCCTGGATGAGCGCGGACTGCTGGAAGTCAGCGACCAGGGCGCCGGCATTCCGGTCAATGATCGCGAGGCGATCTTCGAGCCGTTCCACCGGCTGCGCGCGGCCGGCAGTGGCAGTGGGCTGGGCCTGCATCTGGTGAAGGAGATCGTGCAGCACCACGGCGGCTCGGTCAGTGTCGGCGAAGCGGCCGGCGGTGGCGCCAGCTTCCGGGTCAATTTCCATCGCGGCACCGTTCGGCGCTGACAGCCGCGCGGGGCATTGCCCGATAGGCAGGCCGTCGTGATCGATTGCAGGCTGCACGGATGGTTCCCGAACGATCCGCCCCACCCCTGTTCGGCGGGGGCAGTGCCGCAGGGCTGGTGCTGGGCGCGCTGGCCTGCATGCAGCTGCCGGTGCTGCTGCCGCTGTGGCTGTGCGCGCCGTTGGCGGTCGCCGCTGGCGCCTGCTGGCTGGCGCGCTGGCGTGGCCGGGGCTGGGCGATGGCCGTGTTCGGGCTGGCATGGGCGACGCTGCACGGGCATTGGGCGCTGCACCGGCAGATGCCTCCCGCTGCGCCGGCGCAGGATGTGCGGGTGCAGGGACGCGTGGTCGAGCTTCCACACAGCGGGCCCGGTTACACGCGTTTCGTACTGCGTGTGGACGAGGCCGGGGCGCTGCCGTCGCTGCGTGGTACGCGCCTGCAGGTGACCTGGAGCGATCCGTGGCGCGGGCCTGCAAGCGCTGGCAGCGGGGGCGGGCGCCATGCGGTTCGCGCCGGGGCGCACTGGGACCTCTCACTGCGCCTGAGGGCGCCGCGTTCACGGATCAATCCGGGCGGCTTCGATGCCGAGCGGCATGCCTTGCAGCGGGGCATTTCCGGCAATGGCACGGTCCGTGATCCGGCAAGCGCACGTGAGCGGCTGCCCGCACGGGGCCTGCAGGCCTGGCGTGAACGCAGCAGCGCCGCGATTGCCACGCAGGTGGCGCATCCGGCTGCACGGTTCGTGCAGGCGCTGGCACTGGGCGACACCCGTGGCGTGTCCGATGCCGATTGGGAGCACCTGCGCGCGCTGGGCCTGACCCATCTGGTCGCCATTTCCGGATTCCACGTGGGCGTGGTGGCTGGATTCGGTGCGCTGTTGTGCCGCGTGTCGTGGTGGTTGTGGCCAGCGCTGGGGCGGGTCCGGCCACGGCCGCAGGCCGCCGCGTGGGGCGCCGCACTGGCTGCGGCCGCCTATGCCGTTGCGGCCGGTGGCGCGCTGCCGACCGTGCGCGCGGCGCTGATGATCGGCCTGGTTGCGCTGGCCCGGGCCGGACGCCGCCCGGTTGCCGCAGGGCAGGGGCTGGCGCTGGCTGCGATGGTGATGGTGCTGCCGGCGCCGATGTCGGTCCTGTCAGCAGGGTTCTGGTTGAGCTTTGGCGGGGTGCTGTGGCTGTTGTGGTGCCTGCCGCGCACCGCGCCGGAGGGGGTTGGCGGTGGCCTGCGCGGTTTCCTGGCGGCGCAGGGAGTGGCGAGCGTGGGCCTGCTGCCCCTGTGCGTGGCCTTGTTCGGTGGCACCGCGCGGTTGGGGCCGCTGGTCAATCTGCCGATCATCCCGTGGTGGACGTTGCTGGTGGTGCCGATGTCGCTGTTGGGGACCGCTCTTCACGCCCTGCACGACGGCGCCGGAGGATGGGCATGGCGTGCCGCCGCCGGGTTGTTCGAGGTCAGCTGGCAGGCCCTGCAGCCGCTGGCGCTGCACCCGAGGGCGATGTGGTGGCTGGCCGAGGCGCCGGGCTGGGCGGTGCCGGCGGCGTTGCTGGGGGTGTTCTGGTGGCTGCTGCCGCGCGGGGCCGGCGGTGGCCTGGTGGGGCTGTTGCTGTGCCTGCCACTGCTGTGGCCGGCGCGCGGGGCACCCGCGCAGGGTGAGCTGGAACTGCTGGTGCACGATGTCGGCCAGGGCACGGCGGTGCTGGTGCGCACGGCGCGGCACGCGCTCTGGTATGACGTCGGGCCGCCGACCGGCGCCGACGGCAATGAACGGATCCTGATCCCGGCCCTGCGCGCGCTGGGCCAGGGGCCGCCCGAGCAGGTGATGCTCAGCCATGACCATCTGGACCACATCGGCAGCCTGCCCAGCCTGCGGCGTCAGCTGCCCGGGCTGCATGCGCTGGCACCGCCCGGCAGCGCGATTGCCGGGGCCAGGCCCTGCCGGCAGGGAATGCGCTGGCAGTGGGACGGTGTCGACTTCCAGGTATTGCACCCGGCGCCGGGCAGCCGGCAGGGCGGCAACGAAGACAGCTGCGTGCTGCGCATCGCCAGCCGCCACGGCGTTGTTCTGCTGCCCGGTGACATCGGCCGTTCGGCGGAGCGGGCGCTGCTGCAGGCTTGGCCGACCGCGTTGAAGGCCGACGTGGTGCTGGTGCCGCACCATGGCAGCGGCGGCAGCTCCAGCGCGGGATGGGTGGCGGCGGTGGCACCGCGGCTGGCGCTGGTTTCGGCCGGGCACCAGAACCGCTTCGGGCACCCGCGCCCGGAGGTGGTCCAGCGCTGGCAGGCGCAGGGGGCCGAGGTGCTGGCGACCGCCGACGCCGGGGCGATCCGCGTATGGCTTGGTGCGCAAGGGCTGCAGCTGCGTGAACAGCGTGTCCACGCATCCCGTTGGTGGGATGCCGCTGGGCGGGCGCGGTCGGCTGCTATCCTATCGTCGATTGAACAAGCGGCCGTTGGGCCGGAGGGTTGAAACGTGTGGGAACTGGTCAAGGCCGGTGGCTGGCCGATGGTGCCGCTGCTGCTGTTGGGCGTACTGGCTTTGGCGATCATCCTGGAGCGTTTCTGGTCCCTGCGGCGGACGGAAGTGCTGCCGCCCGGCCTCGGCCAGGAAGTGCGCAACTGGGCCGCGCGCGGCAAGCTTGATCCGGCCCATCTGCAGACCCTGCGTGCCAACTCGCCGCTGGGCGCGCTGCTGGCCGCCGCGCTGGAAGCGCGCAATCGCCCGCGTGACCAGATCCGCGAGCGCATCGAGGACACCGGCCGCCACCTGGTGCACCGCATGGAACGTTTCCTCAACGCACTGGGCACCATCGCCTCGGCGGGCCCGTTGCTGGGCCTGCTCGGCACGGTGATCGGCATGATCCAGATGTTCCTGGGCATCCTCGACCACGGCGTGGGTGACGTGAACCAGCTGGCCGGTGGCATCGGCAAGGCCCTGGTCTGCACCGCCACCGGCATGATCGTGGCGATCCCGGCGCTGATGTTCCATCGCTACTTCAAGGGCCGCATCCACGGCTACGTGGTGGAGATGGAGCAGGAAGCCAGCGCATTGCTGGATACGCTCGACGGTCGCCCCGGAGTGATGAACCCGGCCGCGGCGGTGCGTTCGTCCAACGCTGCCACGGCGAAGGCCTGATCGATGCGTATCGGCAACGACCGGTCCCAGGATGAGCCGCATATCGACCTGGTGCCACTGATCGACGTCATCCTGGTGCTGATCATCTTCTTTGTGGTCACCACCACGTTCGATGCGCGTTCGACGCTGCAGGTGCAGCTGCCGACCGCCAGCCAGCAGCAGACCAACGAGCCGCCGCGCTCGCTCAGCGTGCTGATCAACGCCGAGGGCCGCTATTTCATCAATGACCAGGAAGTGCTGCGCAGCGACGTCGAGTCGGTCAAGCAGACCATTGCCGCCGTGGCGGGCAGTGATCGCGAGCAGACCGTGCTGCTGCGCGCCGATGCACGCACTCCCTACCAGGCCGTGGTGACCGCGCAGGATGCGCTGGGCCAGCTCGGCTTCCGCCGTATTGCCATTGCAACAGCACCCGAGGTGCGTCCATGAGTTCCAAACACGCGCCGGTGTGGCCGATCTACAAGCGTCTGCTGGGATATACCCGTGCCTACTGGGTCCTGATGGTCGCCGCTGTCATCGCCATGGCGGTGGAGTCGGTGGCCGGGTACTTCTTCACCAAGCTGATGGAGCCGCTGGTCAACCGCGGCTTCGTCAATCCCGAGCCAAGGATGGCGGTGATCCTGCCGTTGACCATCCTCGGCCTGTTCCTGATGCGCAGTGCCGCCACCTGGGTCAGCGACTACGCACTGGCCAAGACCGGCCGCAGCGTGGTGCGCGACCTGCGTGAGCAGGTACTGGCCAAGTACCTGCACCTGCCGTCCTCGCACTTCGATACCGAATCGACCCCGGTGATGGTCAGCCGCCTGAATTTCGACACCGAGCAGGTCACCCAGGCCAGCGCCGATGCGCTCAAGACCGTGGTCGCCGATACCCTGACCATCATCGCGATGCTGGCGGTGATGCTGCAGATGAGCGTCAAGGTCACCGTGGCGATGCTGGTGGTGGTGCCGATGATCGGCGTGATCGTGTCCTACGTCGGCAAGCGCTACCGGCGTATCAGCCGCGGCATCCAGGACGGCATGGGCACGATGGCGCAGACCGCCGAGCAGTCGCTGGCCGCGCAGCAGGAAGTGAAGGTGCACGGCACCCAGCAGCATGAGATGTCGCGTTACTCGCGCCTGGCCAACCGCATGCTGGCACTGAACATGAAGGTGGAAATCACCCGTGCCGGCGCGTCCAGCGTGGTCCAGTTCCTGGCCGCGCTGGCGCTGGCGGTGATCGTCTGGGTGTCGACCCGCGAAGCGCTCGCCGGCCGTCTGAACGCCGGCCAGTTCATGGGCCTGATGATCTCGATGACCGCGATCATTCCCTCGCTGCGCCGCCTGACCAGCGTGCAGTCCTCGATCTCGCGTGGCGTGTCCGCTGCCGAGCGCCTGTTCGGCATCCTCGACATGCCGGTCGAGCGCGACGAAGGCCGCAACACGGTGCAGCGCGTGCAGGGTGAACTGGCCTTCGAGCACGTCATGCTGCGCTACCGCGCCGACAGTGGCATCGCGCTGGATGACATCAGCTTCGTTGCCAAGCCGGGCACGGTGACCGCCATCGTTGGCCGATCCGGCAGCGGCAAGACCAGCCTGATCCGGCTGGTACCGCGCTTCTACGAACCCAGTGGTGGGCGCATCACCCTCGACGGCGTGGCCCTGGACGACTATCCGCTGGCCGATCTGCGCCGCCAGGTGGCGATGGTCGGGCAGAAGGTCATGCTGTTCGACGACACCATCGGCGCCAACATCGCCTATGGCATGGACGCGACCGATGATCAGATCCGCGCGGCCGCCGAAGCGGCCAATGCGTGGGAATTCATCGCACGCATGCCGCAGCAGCTGCAGACCCCGGTCGGCGAGAACGGCGCGCTGCTGTCCGGCGGCCAGCGCCAGCGCCTGGCGATCGCGCGCGCGATTCTGCGTGATGCCCCGATCCTGATCCTCGATGAAGCCACCGCCGCGCTCGACAACGAATCCGAGCGGCTGGTACAGGATGCACTGCAGCGCCTGATGCCCGAGCGCACCACGCTGGTGATCGCACACCGCCTGTCAACCATCGAGCATGCCGACCAGGTGCTGGTGATGGACCACGGTCGCATCGTTGAACGCGGCACCCACAAGGAGCTGCTGAGCATGGGTGGCCTGTACCAGCATCTGCACAGCATGCAGTTCCGCGAAAGGCAGGACTGATGGCTGGCAAGGGTACCCAGACCCCGCCGTACTGGTACGACGGCAGCCCGGTTCCCTGGGCGATGCGCCTGCTGGCGCCGCTGTACGCCGGTGTCACCGCGCTGCGCCGGCGTGCCTATCGGCGCGGCTGGCGCAAGCACTACACGTTGCCGGTGCCGGTCATCGTGGTCGGCAACATCACCGCAGGCGGCACCGGCAAGACGCCGTTGACCATCGCCCTGGTCGAGCGCCTTCGTGCCGCCGGCTGGAAGCCGGGCGTGGCCAGCCGCGGCTATGGCCGCGAGGATGCGGACAAGCCACTGTGGGTACAGGCCGACACGCCGACCGCCAAGGGCGGCGACGAGCCGGTGCTGATCGCGTGGAAGACCGGCGTGCCGGTGCGCGTGGATCGTGATCGCGTTGCCGCTGGCAAGGCGCTGATCGAGGCCGGCTGCAATGTGATCGTCTGCGACGATGGCCTGCAGCACTACCGGCTGGCACGCGACATCGAAATTGAAGTGGTCGATGCCCAGCGCCGCTACGGCAATGGCCGGATGATTCCGGCCGGACCGCTGCGTGAGCCGGTCAGCCGCGCTACCGAGTGCGACTTCCGGGTGGTCAACCTCGGCCAGGCCGATGAGGATGCCGCAGCCCAGGCCTGTGGATTCGGCCAGTGGCCGATGGCCCTGCACATCGACAGTGCGCAGCCGCTGGCCGGTGGCCGTGCGCGCCCGCTGTCGTATTTCAAGGGCCAGCGTGTGCACGCGGTGGCCGGCATCGCCCATCCGCAGCGCTTCTTCGACATGCTGCGCGCGCGTGGCATCGGCGTGGTGCCGCATGCCTTTGCCGACCATCAGGCGTATCAGCCGCAGGACCTGTCCTTCGGCAGCCAGCTGCCGGTGCTGATGACCGAGAAGGACGCGGTGAAGTGCCGTCAGTTCGGCAACGACTGGCACTACGCCGTCCCGCTGCGTGCCGAGCTGCCTGCTGCGTTCTGGGTGGCGCTGACCGATCGCCTGGACAAGCTGAGACCGAACTGAGTGGCGCGGCGGCGCTTGCATTCACCTGCCGCCGGCCGCATTCCTGTTGCAACGAGCCTGCCGAGTACCGCCCGCATGACCGAATTCGTCGTCGCCATCCCGGCCCGCTATGCCGCATCGAGGCTGCCGGGCAAGCCGCTGCGCCTGCTGGGCGGTGAGCCGCTGGTCCTGCACGTGGCGCGCCGCGCGCTGCAGGCGGGTGCTGGCGAGGTCTGGGTCGCCACCGACGACCAGCGCATCGCCGACACGCTGTCCGGGCTGGCCGAAGTGAAGGTGGCGATGACCGCAACATCGCACGCGTCCGGCACCGACCGTCTGGCCGAGTGCGCGCGCATTGCCGGCTGGGCCGATGACACCGTGGTGGTGAACCTGCAGGGCGATGAACCCTTCGCGCCTGCGGCTGGTATCCGCGCAGTGGCCGACGCGCTGGTCGGCGGCAATGCGCCGATGTCGACCCTGGCCACCACCGTCGAGGACGCGCACACCCTGTTCGACCCGAACGTGGTCAAGCTGGTGCGCAACGTGCGCAACGAGGCGATGTACTTCAGCCGTGCGCCGATCGCCTGGCACCGTGATGGCTTCGCGCGCAGTCGCAACACGCTGCCGGACGGCCATGCCTGGCTGCGCCATATCGGCATCTATGGCTATCGCGCCGGCTTCCTGCAGCAGTTCGCGGCGATGCCGCCGGGCCAGCTGGAGCAGGTCGAATCGCTGGAACAGCTGCGGGTGCTGGAGGCCGGCTATGCGATCAGCGTGGCGATCTCGCCGGAACCGTTCCCGCCGGGCATCGATACTCCCGAGGACCTCGAGCGCGCCGAAGCGCTGCTGCAGGCGATGGGCGCGCGATGAAACTGCTGGTCGTCTGCCTCGGCAACATCTGCCGTTCGCCGATGGCCGAAGGTGCGCTGCGCGCACGCCTGGAGGCCTCGCCGCTGGCCGGGCGGGTGCAGGTCGATTCGGCCGGTACCGGTGACTGGCACGTCGGTGAGCCACCGGACCGGCGCGCGATCGCCTGCGCGGCCGGGCACGGCGTGGACATTGGTGGCCTGCGTGCACGCCAGCTGCGGGCCGTGGATTTCGACCGCTTCGACTGGATCCTGTGCGCTGACGAAGCCAATCTGCGCGATGCCGGTCGCCTGGCTGCACCCGCCCAGCGCGAGCAGCTGGCGTTGTACCTGCCGTGGTCGGGCGGAGAAGGGCGGGTGGCGATCCCGGATCCCTACACCGGTGGCAACGATCACTTCGAGCAGGTCTGGACGCTGGTCGACACTGCTGCGGAACGTGTCGTGGCACGACTGTTGCATGACGCCGACTCCGGCATAATCGGGCCATGAACGTCCAGCCCGTCCCGGACCTGCCCGAGTTCGCCACCTGGCTCAATGCCACCCCCTGCACCCTGACCGAACTGCGCGGTCGGCCGGTGGCGCTGCTGTTCGTCAACGCCGCCTCCGCCTGGAGCGCGCAGCGGCTGGCCGAATTCGGCCAGTGGCTGTCACGCCACCCGGGCAAGCTGCAGCCGCTGGTGCTGCAGGTGCCGCGCTTTGATTTCGAGCGCGACCCGGGGGCCGCATTGAAGCTGCTGCGCCGGCAGGGCCTGACGATGCCGGTGCTGCTGGATGCCGACTGGGATGGCTGGCGTCGCTTCGGCATCAACGCCTGGCCAACGATGGTGCTGCTGGACGCGCAGGGCCGCGAGCAGCAACGGCTGGTCGGGCAGGGCGCGCCCGGTGAGCTTGAGCGTGCCTTGAACGCGCTGTGCCAGGGCGCCCCTTCGGCGCCGCCGCGGGGAGGCAGTGAACTGCATCCGGAGCCGCGCCAGGCCTTGCGTTTTCCGTTGGGGCTGGCCGTCAGCACCGAGCGCCTGTACATCGCCGACAGCGGCCATCACCGCATCCTCGAATGCAGCCATGGTGGCCGCATCCTGCGCCAGTTCGGGCTGGGTACCGCCGATTTCATGGATGGCAACCTTGCCGAGGCGGCGTTCCATCGACCGCAGGCGCTGGTCCTGGAACGCGACGCGCTGTACGTGGCTGATACCGGCAACCATGCGGTGCGACGCATCAACCTGCTCACCGGCATCGTCGACACGCTGTGTGGCAACGGCCGCCCCGGCGCGCCGGTGGAGGGCCCGGTTGCGCAGGCGCGGCAGGTATCGCTGGACCATCCGATCGGCCTGGCCATCGCCGACAACCAGCTGCATATCGCCATGGCCGGCGACAACCGCATCTGGAGCTATCACCTGGGCCAGCGCAGCCTGCAGTGGCGCGCCGGCAGTGGTGCCATCGACGAGCGCGACGGCAGTGGTCACCTGGCCGCCTTCGCCCAGCCCAGCGCGCTGGCGGTGGTGCAGCAGGTGCTGTACGTGGCCGACGCGCTGGGGTCCTCGATCCGTGCGCTGCAGTTGCGCGGCGACCTGGTGCAGACGCTGGTCGGGCAGGGGCCCTGGCGCTTCGGCAATGAGGATGGACCGCGCGCGCAGGCCCGCCTGCAGTTCCCGCAGGCGATTGCCTTGAGTCCGGACGCTCCGCTGCTGTGGATCGCCGACTCCGGCAATGGCCGTCTGCGCACGCTTCGCCTGGGCGGCGGCGAACTCACCACCCAGCCGCTGCCGCGTCGCCTGCAGGGCCCGGCCGGGCTGGCGGTGGGCGCCGGCGCGGTGTGGATCGCCGAGACCGATGCCCACGCCGTGCTGCGCCTGGACCCTGAAAGTGGCGTGCTCAGCGAAGTACCGATCAGCGAATGACCGACGTTCCCGCCCCGGCCTTTGATGGCAAGGCCTTCGCGGCCCATCTCAGCACCGCACCCGGCGTGTACCGCATGTACGCGGCCGACGACACCTTGCTGTACGTGGGCAAGGCGCGTGCACTGCGCAACCGCGTCGGCAGCTATTTCAATGGCAGCCCGAAGAACGCGCGGATCATGTCGATGATCTCGCAGATCGCGCGCATGGACGTCACTGTCACGCGCTCGGAAGCCGAGGCGCTCCTGCTGGAAAACCAGCTGATCAAGTCGTTGTCGCCGCGCTACAACGTTTCCTTGCGCGACGACAAGACCTACCCGCATGTGCTGCTGACCCGCGAGGACTGGCCGCGCATCGCGCTGCATCGCGGCCCGCGTGCCATTCCCGGCCGCTATTTCGGGCCGTACCCGGGTGTCACTGCGGTACGCGAGACGCTCAACCTGATGCACAAGCTGTTCAAGCTGCGCAGCTGCGAAGACAGCGTGTTCCGCAATCGTTCGCGACCGTGCCTGCAGTACCAGATCGGTCGCTGCAGCGCACCCTGCGTGGAGCTGGTGGCGCCCAGCGAATATGCCGAGTCGGTGCGTCGTGCCGCGCTGTTCCTGGAAGGCAAGAGCGATGAGTTGACCCGCGAGCTGGGCGAGCAGATGCAGGTGGCCAGCGAGGCGTTGGAATTCGAACAGGCCGCACGCCTGCGCGACCTGATTTCCTCACTGCGCAGCATGCAGACCCGTCAGTACGTGGATGGCCGCGCCGCCGACCTGGACGTGCTGGCGGTGGCCATGCAGGGCTCGCAGGCCTGTGTGCTGCTGCTGGCGTTCCGTGATGGGCGCAACCTGGGCACCCGTCCGTTCTTCCCGCGCACCAATGGCGAGGAAAGCCCCGAGGAAGTGCTGGCCGCGTTCGTCTCGCAGTACTACATCGAATTCGAGCCGCCGCGCGAGATCCTGCTGGATCGCGAGATTCCCGATGCCGACCTGCTGGTCGCCGCGCTGTCGGCCTCGGCCGAACGCAAGGTGCAGCTGAAGTGGAACGTGCGTGGCGAGCGTGCCGGCTACGTGGAACTGGCCAGCCGCAACGCGCAGCTGACCCTGGCCACCGAACTCAACAGCCGCAACGCGCAGCACGCGCGCAGCGACGCGCTGCGCGACATGCTGGGCCTGGCCGAGCCGGTCAAGCGGGTCGAGTGCTTCGACATCAGTCATACCCTCGGCGAAGCCACCGTGGCCTCCTGCGTGGTGTTCGATGCTGCTGGCCCGGTGCGCGCGCAGTACCGCCGCTTCAACATCAGCGGTATCGAGCCGGGCGATGACTACGCCGCCATGCGCCAGGCCATCGACCGCCGCTTCCGCCGTGCCGTGGAAGAGCAGGGCGTGCTGCCGGACGTACTGCTGATCGACGGTGGCGCCGGCCAGTTGGCGCAGGCCCAGGCCGCGCTGGCCGACCTCGGCGTGGAAGGGGTGCTGCTGGTAGGCGTGGCCAAGGGCGTGGAACGCCGCGCCGGCCACGAAGCGCTGGTGATGCCAGATGGGCGCGAACTGCGGCCGGGTGCGGCCAATCCGGCGCTGCAGTTCATCCAGCAGGTGCGCGACGAGGCGCACCGCTTCGCCATCACCGGCCATCGCGGTCGCCGGCAGAAGGCGCGGATGACCAGCAAGCTGGAGGACATCCCCGGCATCGGGCCGCGTCGCCGTGCCAGCCTGCTCAAGCATTTCGGTGGCCTTGTCGGCCTGAAAGCCGCCGGCGAAGCGGAAATCGCCAAGGTAGAAGGCATCAATGACGCCCTCGCGGCGCGTATCTACGCTAACCTGCACGGGTTGGCCACGCCCGATGCGGCCGAGTAGAGAGAGAAGCACGCACGCCATGAAGTTGACCCTCCCCACCTGGCTGACGTTGTTGCGGATCGTGATGATCCCGGTGCTGGTGCTGGTGTTCTACCTGCCCTACACCTGGACCAACTTCGCTTCGGCGGCGATCTTCGGCCTGGCCGCGATCACCGACTGGCTCGATGGCTGGATTGCCCGCCGCTACCAGCTGGAATCGGCGTTCGGCGCGTTCCTCGACCCGGTCGCGGACAAGCTGATGGTGGCGGTGGCGCTGTTCCTGATCGTGCAGGGCCACCCGACGCCGTGGATGGCGTTCTGGGCGGCGGTGATCGTCGGCCGTGAGATCGCGGTGTCGGCGCTGCGCGAGTGGATGGCGGAGCTGGGCCAGCGTGCCAAGGTGCGCGTGGCGATGATCGGCAAGGTCAAGACCACCGCGCAGATGGTCGCGCTGCTGTGCCTGCTCTATTCGGTGGCACCGAACGTGCCAGTGGAAGACATCTGGATGGGCTGGCCGGTGTTCCACATCGGCGACTGGACCCTGGCGATTGCGGCGGTGCTGACGCTGTGGTCGGGCCTGCAGTACCTGCACGCCGCCTGGCCAAGCCTGCGCGAAGACGAACGCGCCGCACGCGAACGTTCGCGCCAGAAGAAGCTGGGCAACGGTTGATCGGGCGCGACATCCACGCATGGCGTGGATCTACTGGAAATGCTGCATCCATGCCAGGCGTGGATACGCACTGCCAGGTGCCTCGCATACGCCAAAAAAACCGCTTGACGCCATTCCTGGAACAGGTAGAATTTCGCCTCCCAAGCGGGAATAGCTCAGTTGGTAGAGCGCAACCTTGCCAAGGTTGAGGTCGCGAGTTCGAGTCTCGTTTCCCGCTCCAGATTCAAGAAGAACGCTCCCGCAAGGGGGCGTTTTTCGTTTGCGTGCGCGCCACTGCGATCAATCATCGTCCTGTGCCGACGTGCGTGCGCGCATGCCGGTGATGCGCGCTTCCTCGCGTGCAACCTGGCGGTCGGCAAACCAGTCCTGCACATCGCCTGCAAAGCTCGCCGGGCGTCCCTTGCCCTGCACGCCCTCGGCAATCGACGCCAGGCTGGAACGCGCCAGTTCTTCGCGCATCGCCTTCTGCGCATTGATCATCACCGCGTGGATGCCGCACACGCCGCGGTTGGCCCAGCGCGGTGGGTTGCCATCGAACAGCGCGCAGCGCCCGCGGATCTCCTGGCAGTCGAACAGCGCCTTCTGCCCCTCAACGGCGTCGACCACGTCCAGCACGCTGATGTCCTCGGGCGCACGCGCCAGCTGGTAGCCGCCGCGGATGCCGCCGGTGGACTCGACGATGCCGGCTTTCTCCAGCTTCGGAAAGATCTTCGCCATGAAGGCTGCCGGCACGCCCTGCAGTTCGGCCAGGTCGCGGCTGCTGGGCCGCTGTTCCAGCGGCGGGACCAGCCAGAGCAGGCAGTGCAGGGCGTACTCGACGCCCGTTCCGATGTGGGCCATGGGACCGGTCCAGAAAAATGTAACGCGGACTATAGGGGCCTGAGTTACTGGCCGCAAGCGAGTGGCGTCCCATGCAGGGCATTGATTTCATTGGCGTTGTGGCTGGGGGCACGCGCACGGCAGGGGCGTGCTGGCCTGAACGGTCCGCCATCGACTGCTTGCGCCACATAACGCGGACTCATATGATCCGCGTTATGTGGCGTGCCGGCGCACCACATCACTGACGCCCCTGCCATCCACGCGCATGGGTGCCTGAATCTCATTTCCCAGAAGGACTTACCTCCGTGTCCAAACGCATTGTTGTCATCGGCGCCGGCTTTGCCGGCATGTGGAGCGCGCTGGCCGCCGCCCGTCTTCTCGATCAGGCCGCGCGCCATGATGTGCAGATCGTGCTGGTAGCGCCGTCCCCTGAGCTGCATGTGCGCCCACGCCTGTACGAAAAGGGGCCGGAGCGCATGAAGGCCCCGCTGCAGCCGATCTTCGATGCCGTCGGCGTGCACTACCTTGCCGGCCGCGTCGAGCACATCGATGTTGCCAACCAGCAGGTGCAGGTGGTTGGCCATGGTGCGGATGCCGCATCGCAGACGCTGCACTACGATCGCCTGGTGCTGGCCGCCGGCAGCCGCCTGAACTGCCCGCCGATTCCGGGCCTGCAGCAGCACGCCTTCAATGTCGATCAGATCGCCGACGCGGCGCGATTGCAGGTGCACCTGGAGCATCTTGCCGATCGCCCCGAAAACGCAGGACGCAACACGGTGGTGATCGCGGGTGCCGGCTTCACCGGTATCGAAACCGCAGCCGAAATGCCGGACCGCCTGCGCGACGTGCTCGGTGCCGATGCCGCAGTGGACGTCATCATGGTCGAGCGTGCCGAGGCCTTGGGTCCGGACCTCGGCGAAGGCCCACGGCCGGTCATCACCCAGGCCCTGACCGAGCTGGGTGTGTCGTGGCGGCTGGGTTCGGGCGTGGCCCACGTGGATGCCGAAGGCGTGACCCTCGAGAACGGTGAACGCATCGACGCCGCGACCGTCATCTGGACGGCCGGTGCACGTGCCAGCACCTTGGCCGCACAGATCCCCGGCCAGCACGACGCCGTGGGTCGCCTGCACGTCGATCGCACCCTCAAGGCGACGGGTGTCGACGCGGTATTCGCCACTGGCGACTGCGCGCACGCCGCCACGGACGACGATGGCAACGTAGCGATGATGTCCTGCCAGCACGCGATGAACCTGGGACGCTCGGCCGGCCACAATGCGGCCGCCGACCTGATCGGGGAGGCGATGATTCCCTACGCGCAGCCCAAGTACGTGACCTGCCTGGACCTGGGGCCGTGGGGCGCCGTCTACACCGAGGGCTGGGACCGCCAGGTGGTGCTTTTCGGTGCGGAGGCCAAGGCGCTGAAGACCCGCATCAACACCGAATGGATCTATCCGCCCAGTGGTGAGCGTGCGGAGATCCTGGCGTTGGCCGACCCGCTTCGCATCGTGGTTGCCTGACAGCGCCAGGACGTTCAGCAAGCACCGCTCCCTGAAGGGAGTGGTGCTCCTCATGGCGCAGCACGTGCAAAGCACCGCTTCATCCCCACTTCACCGTCACCCCATCGCCCCGCCATGCGCTGGCTTGAAGCTGCATCCCTGATTTCCAGCAGGCCTTGCAGCAATGCCCCACATTCCCTCCGCTTACGACCAGGACGTGGTCATCGTCGGCGCCAGTTTCGCCGGTGCCGCCTGTGCGCTGGCTGCTGCCCAGTACGGCCTGCGCGTGTGCGTGCTGGAACGCAAGGCCGATCCCGGCGAGCGCCTGCACACCACCGGCATCGTGGTGAAGGAAGCGATGGAACAGACGTGGCTGGGGCGTATGCCGGAGCACCTGCTGCAACGCGTCGCGGATGTGCGCCTGTACGCGCCCAACCTGCGCAACGTGCTGCTGACTGCACCCGGCTACTACTTCCTCACCACCGATACGCCGAACCTGATGCGCTGGCTGGCCAGCGAACTGCGTGCGAACGGCGTGGACCTGCACCTGCAACAGTCCTTCACCGGTGCCCGCCGCAGTGGCGAAGGTTGGGATGTGGAAGGAGTGGGGCGCTGCGCCTATCTGGTCGGTGCCGATGGCGCGCGTTCGCGCGTGGCCCAGCGCACCGGCCTCGGTCGGGTGCGTGACAACCTTTACGGCGTCGAACGCGAGTTCGCTGGCCTGCAATTGCCGCAGGGCGATGCATTGCATTGCTTCGTCAGCAAGCGCTTCGCACCGGGCTATATCGGCTGGGTCGCACAGAATCCGACGGGCCTGCAGGTGGGCCTGGCACTGCGCCATCACCCGGCACAGGTGCGGCCGCCGGATATCGATGGCTTCCTTGAGCACGTGCGCGATGTGGTCGGCATTCCGCCCGCCGCGCGGCCTTCGGCCACCCGCGCCGGGTTGGTGCCGTGCGGCCGGCCGGACGGCCCGATCACCGGCCCTGGCGTGATCCTGACCGGCGACGCCGCGGGCATCGTCTCGCCGCTCTCGGCCGGCGGTATCCACTCCTCGTGGCGGCATGGCTGGGCCGTGGGCGATGCCATAGGCCGGCATCTGCGCGGCACCGGCCCACAGCCGGAGCATGTGGCGCGGCAGGTGGCGCCGGCGTTCCATGGCAAGCGCCTGCTGCGCTGGGCGATGGATCATCTGCGGGCCGATTGGCCCCTCAACGTACTGCTGCATACGGCAGCCACGCGGCGCGTCGCCGAGCAGATCTACTTCCACCGTCGCGGTCTTCGCACGTGAAGGGAGCAGGCCGGGGCGCCCAAGCCAGGCCGCTTACGCCAGGTGAAAATTCCTGTTGACGCCGTGCAGCAATATCGACACAATAGCGCTCCTTCGACGCAGGTCGAACGAAATCTGCGGGAATAGCTCAGTTGGTAGAGCGCAACCTTGCCAAGGTTGAGGTCGCGAGTTCGAGTCTCGTTTCCCGCTCCAAATTTTGATCCACAGACTTCTACTGGGGTCTGTAGGTCATTGAAAAAAGGAGCTTCGGCTCCTTTTTTCATTCCAGCGAGTGCCACGGAAATCCACCCACAGCTACCGTTTTTGAGTGACCAAATAAGGCACAAGAATACGGGTGGGTCGGCTACCGGATAGTTGCTGGGGCTGAGCGGGGACCATGACGAGCATAGGGCCTAAGTCATTACTTAGGAGTCTCGAAATGGCGCTCTCTGATCTGACCGTCCGGCAGGCGAAGACCACCGGAAAACGCTACACCCTCTCCGACAACGACTGCCTGGGCCTGATGGTCTCAGCCGCAGGCGGCAAGTCATGGCAATTCCGCTACTACTGGCTGGGCAAGCAAAAGCGCCTGTGCCTGGGCGGCTATCCTGCTCTCAGCCTGCGCGAGGCCCGGATCGAGCGAGACAAGGCCCAGGCCCTGCTCGCCAGGGGGATCGATCCTCAGGTCGAGCGCGACCAGAAACGGCACGCGGCCAAGCTGGCGGGCGAATACACCTTCAAGACCGTCTTCGATGCCTGGGTCGAGCATCGCCGCAAGGAACTCAAGGAAGGCCGTCAAAGCACGCTGTCGCAGATCCTGCGCATCTTCAACAAGGACGTGTTGCCCACCCTGGGAAGAATGTCGATCTACGACATTCGCCGCCCCCAACTCCTGGGCGTCTTGGCGGCGATCGAGAAACGCAAGGCGTTCACCACCGCCGAGAAGGTCCGCACCTGGTTCAACCAGTTGTTCCGCTATGCCCTGGTCATTGCCGAGGGGTTGGAAGTCAACCCGGCCGCCGACCTGGACGTGGTGGCAGAGCCCAAGCCCCCCGTAGCCCACAATCCCTACCTGCACCTGCCCGAGATGCCCGAGTTCCTCCAGAAGCTCCGGCTCTACAACCCCCGTGGCTGGCAGACCCAGCTTGGCGTCCGGCTGCTGTTCCTGACCGGGGTGCGCACCGGCGAACTGCGATTGGCCGAACCCGAACAGTTCGACCTCGACAGGGGCTTGTGGATCATCCCACCGCAGATCGTCAAGCAGCTCCAGGATGAAATGCGCAAGGCAGGGAAGCGGCCGCAGGATGTGCCCCCCTATATCGTGCCGCTATCCCTGCAGGCCATCGAGATCGTGCGCTATCTCCTGGGGGTGATGCGGCCGGCGCAGAAGTACTTGCTGTCACACCGCAGCGAACTCAAGAAGCGCATCAGCGAGAACACCCTCAACAAGGCCGTGCAGCTCATGGGCTATGAGGGGCGCCTGACCGGCCACGGCATCCGCGGCACTATCTCGACGGCGCTCAACGAGATTGGCTACCCGAAGATTTGGGTGGACGCGCAGCTTTCCCATTCCGACCCCAACAAGGTGAGTTCGTCCTACAACCACGCCAAGTACGTTGAGCCGCGCCGTCGGATGATGCAGGACTGGGCCGATCGGCTCGACCTGCTCGAACAGGGCGAAGTGGAAGCCGCGAGCGCGCATCTGACCATCCGTATCGACGGGGCGCCGGCGATGGCAGAAGTGGAGGAAGCGGTGGATGCGACCCTCGCGATGGCCGAGCCCACTCCTCCCGGCGTCCCGCCCGTCGTGGCCACGCCTATTGTCGTAACCCCGAGCAGCGGCGGCATCACGTTCCAGCGGCTGTCTCAGGTACCGCCGCCTCCGACGCATGCCCCAGAGCCGGAAGTGTCCGCGATCCAGCGCGAGCGCGAGGAAATGCTGACCATCTACGAGTCTCCAAGCAGCTTGCCGGTCCCGCTGTTCGGCAAGCTGGCCGGAAAGTCCAAGGACCAGATCAACCGCGAACTGAAAGCGGGCAAGTTGCTGTCCATCAGTTTGGGCAATCGGGGGCAGCGTGTTCCCGATTGGCAACTGGTGCCGCTCAAGCACAAGCTGGCCCAGGTGCTCATGAACCAGTGCCCGCACGCGGATTCGTGGGATCTGTACCGCATGCTGACCCAGCCGCACCCTGACCTGGGGGACCGCGCGGCCATTGATGCGGTCACGCCGACCAACGTACCGGCGATCATCCAGGTCATCATGGGCGACTACCAGCACTATGCGGATATGCCCGAGGCCATTGCCCCGTACCCCATCCCCGAGGATGTGCGGCAAAGCGTTCGTCGGCTGGTGGATAGCGCAGTAGTTCTAGACGGAGCATAGGGCTCTCAAACCTTGCAGGGGCCTTGCGGCCCCTGCATTACGCTTGCACCGCCTCCACGAGTTCGCTCAGCGTGCGCGGTGCGGGAGCGAAGAACACGGCGCCGGTGTGCGCCGTCGAGAAATCGAGCAGGCGGTCGTGCATGCCTGGCGGATCGCCGAGGAACATGCGCTCCAGCATCTTCTGCGTCACCCACAGATGCCTGGAGTAGCCGATGAAGTAGGTGCCATATTCGCCCTGGCCGGGGCGGCCGAAGGGCATGTTGTCGCGCAGGATGTCGTGCTCGGTGCCGTCGTCGTCCACGATCGTGGCGAGGGTCTTGTGCGATTTCTGGCCGCTCGTCGCGTCGGGCAATTCGACATTGCTGACGATCTCCCGGCCGATGATCCGCTCTTGCTCGTCCTTGGCGAGCCGAGCCCACGGCTGCATTTGGTGCAGATACTTCTGCACCACCAAGTAGCTGCCGCCGGCGAACGCCTGATCTTCACTGCCGACCAGCGTCGAGGCGCCGATGTCGTGCCCGGTCGGGTTGGCCGTGCCATCGACAAAGCCAAGCAGGTCGCGGGAGTCGAAGTAGCGAAAACCGACCACCTCGTCGGCCACCGTCACGCTGCTGCCCAGTTGGTCCAGCAGCAGGCGCTCGAATTCAAAACAGAGGTCCTCGCGTTCGGCACGGATGTGAAAGAACAGGTCGCCGGGCGTGGCAGGCGCGGTGTGCTTGGCACCCTCGATGGGCACGAAGGGCCGTAGTTCCTTCGGGCGCTTCCCGGTCTGGAAACGGTCCCATAGCGCCGATCCCAGTGCAGTGATGCACGACAGCCGGCCGTTGAGATCGCGGAAGCCCACCGTTTTGATCAGGTCGTCCAGCCCGTCCAAGACGCCGGCGACCGCCTGAAGGGCCTCGTGGCCCTCGGCGACCGTCAACGTGAGAAACACCGCCGCGCGCGACAGCGGCGCATCGATGCTTTGCGAGTCAATTGGTACTCGATCCCAACCACTTCCAACCATTCGTGCCTCCAAAGACCATGTTAATTCATCATATTGCCAGAGATGGAAGCGCTATCACTGGCGCGCTAACAGGCGCGTGCCGCTGCAATTACCCGCACGCAGCCTCGGCGAGAGCGGGCTATGGGGTATTCGAGCAAGCCGCCCTGTCCCTGGCAACCAGCATTGCCCTGTGCTCGAACCGCTCAGAAACAACATTGGCTCGTCCGTGGGGTCGCTGCAGGTATGTCACGATCTCGTAGGGGCCGTCTGAAAGCGGTCGCATAGTGATCCCCCACGCATGGGCACGCTCAATGCGCGATTGCGCGGAGAGCCCCACTCCGTAGCCAGCGGTCACCCAAAGCGCCATCATCTCGAACGAAGTCACGTGCTGAATGCTCTGCTGGCTCAACGGAAGAAAGGACAGTCGCTGATCCAGCAGTAGGCAAGCCTCCGCCGGCCAGCGAAACACCGGATAGTCCAGAAGCTCGGCAAGCGTGATCTTCGCCTGGGCAACTAAGGGGGACCCCAGCGGCACTGCAACAGCCACGTTCTCCACCCAGAGCGGTTGGCTTTTCACAGCCGGAGCACCAGCGTTCCGAAGCGTCATTCCAGCGTCGTAGCGGCCTTCCTCAAGGCCCGTCAACAGATCATCGGCTGAGGTCTCAAAGAACGTGATGGTGACTTCTGGTTCCTCCGCGCGCTGTAGGGCAAGAAGCGTTGTGAGGCAAGAGGATGGCACTCCGGGCGCGATAGCAAGCCTGAAATGGGAAAACTGGCTGGTGGCGTCATGCATGAGGGCCCCCAATAAGCGATCTGTCCAGAAAGGCAAACCAGCGTTTCAGGAAAGAGTGAAGTTTAACGTCGTTATCTTTAACGTGGTTAATTGTGGCAGATTGTTTGACGCTTCTGCTAATGCAGAAATCAACAATTCAGCCAGGCCGTCCTTCTGGCACATCGACGTATGAATCCGAGTCGGCGTTAGCCTTCGGACAGGCCGTGCGCGCTGCGCGCGTCGCTCAAGGAGTCGCGCAAGACGAGTTCGCATCTCGGGCAAGCATTTCGCGTTCTCACATGGGTAAGATCGAGCGTGGTGAGCACGTGCCCACGCTTCCGCTCATACTGAAAATTTCTACGGCACTTGGAATAAGCGCGGCTGACCTGATGACGGCGACCGAACGCAATCTGCGTGCCGACACTGATCCCTGAGTGTCTAGCCTGCCAGGCTCCGTCAACCGTCCGAAGAGTCGCGAAGGCGAACGATAAATCGCTCCACCGAAGCCGATAAATTGCCGCCGTCCGGCCGAAGCAGGTAGGTGGTGATCACGGCAGAATCCATCGCCAAGGGGCGGATCACCACATCCGGCCGTTGGGAGATGGGAATCTTGGTCGCCGTCATGAAGCCGATGCCGTAGCCGGCGCCGACCAACGTGAGCATCATGTCCAGCGAGGACACTTCCTCGACAACATTCAGCTTGTGCTCCAACGTGTTGAGCAGCCGCTTGAGTTCGCGGCAATAGCCCTCGCATACCTGCGGGTCGCACAGGACAAGTGGATGGCCTTGAAGTTCTTGAAGTGGCACCTCCTTGTAGGTGAGCAATGAGTGACGAGCTGGCACCGCAATCACCAGCGGGTCGTGCCAGATTGGTTCGGCAGCGATACCGTCGCCGACATCGCCCGTGTGCGCGAACCCGATCATGAAGTCGCCCGAACGCAAGCCACGCACTTGCTCTGCCAGAGGCACTTCTGACAAGCGTATTTCGATCTCCGGCTCCTCGGCGCGGCAACGAGCCAGAAATGCCGACAGCCGTGGATCGATAGCCCCATCTGATACAGCGATGCGCAGGCTACCGCGCAAGCCCGATGCCACAGCCTTGGCATTTTCACGAGCCTGTTCCAGCACTGTGAATAGACGGCGAACATCTTGCAAGAAGACCGCGCCCGCCGCCGTTAGAACTGTTCCTCGTCGGTTTCGGTCGAAGAGCACTACGCCCAACTCGTCCTCAAGTTCCTTGATGGCTCGTGATAGCGGTGGTTGTTCGATATGCAGGCGCTCAGCCGCCCGCGTGAAATGTAGCTCCTCAGCAAGAACTACGAAGCAGCGAAGATGGCGCAGCTCCATAGGCCACCCTCCCGTTCCGACTTATCCAACACTGTGCTATCTCCCTATAGAAGTGACTGCCATTCTGGCGGCGGCGAGTTCGGCCACATCATTGGAAACTTCTGGCTGAATGAGCCAGGGCTGGGTTGACCGTGCGATGGCCCGAGGCAGGCACAACACTAGGCGAGCCTGATCAAGTCCGTGGGGTGATAAGGATCAGACGAAGGCTATCTCCAGCCACGCACGTCAATGGATGCCGTGCATCGTCCCCGTCTGACCCTTGGCCGATTGCGAACCAAGCGCTTGAACACGCTTGCGGTTGATCATCACCTGCGGATTGCTGAGGCTCTGCTCCTGGTCCGAGCCAAGGCAAGTACCCTGGGGCAGACGGCAAATGCCGGCGAAAATATTCGCCGGCTCCAGTTGCTGCCCGGAGACTGGCGGGACCAGAATGCCTCTCACCAGAAAGTGTGAGACATCCTGATGCTTAGCCCGCGCCGGATGCTTAATGCCGCACTGAACCATGCGGGTCGATGACGTACTTGTATGCAGAACCCGCGTCGAACTCTTTGTACGCGGCGGGCGCGTCTTCGAGCTTGATGAACTTAGTGTTCATCATCGGCGAAAGGTAAGGCATGCGATCGTTCAGTATCGCCCGCATTAACGCGTGGTTGTAGTTGGCCGTCGGAGATTGACCAGCCGACATTCGCGGCGACTTGATCCAGGCGTTGGACCATTCCAGATCCATATGGCCTTTCTTGGCTTTCGGGTCTTTCGAGATCGGGTTTGCGCAGTACACACCGACCGTACTGGTCATTCCGCCGAAGCGGACATATTTGAGCATTGCGTTGGTAACAGCGCTCTCCACGATCTTGTCAGCCTCCGCGCCAAACCCGCGGCAGTCCACACCAACATAGTCGATGACGCGATCCACCTCCCTGTGCCCGGTAATGCGTTCGAGATGCTCCTCGATCGGCACGCCGTCGGAAAGGTTGATGGTTTCCACGCCGTGTGGCTTGAGAAGGTCCAGCCGCTCTTGAATGTAATCGGCAACGATGATGGCGCCTGCACCCAGAAGTCTGGCGCAGGCGGCACCCGCTCTGCCGACCGGCCCGGCACCGAAGATCAGGATGTTTTCGCCGACGACGTAGGCCGGCGCGGCTGGCCAGTCTGGGCCAGCGAACCCATGGAAAGCTGTGGGTAATACGTCAGAGAGAAGGGTCAGGTCGCGGATTTTTTCCATGGCGGCATCCTTGTCAGGGAAGCGAAGGAGATTGAAATCCGCATACGGTACGAAGAGATAATCACCTTGCCCCCCCGTCCAGCCACCGAGGTTGAACCCGTAGGCTCCGCAGTCGATTTCGGGGTTGGTGTTCTCGCATACATCGGAGCGCATATGCTTGCAGTTGTAGCAACGCCCACACCCCACATTGAAGGGAACGGAAACGATGTCGCCCTTCTTCACGACTTCGACGTCTGATCCCACTTCGATCACTTCGCCGGTCATTTCATGGCCCATGGTCATTCCCTTGGGAACAGCAAACGAACCGCGATAAATGTGAAGGTCGCTGCCACAGATATTTGTGGTAACTATTTTGAGGATAGCGCCATGGGGTGCGCTTTTCCCTTGAGGGGTTATCAGCTCTGGAAATTTGAAGGTGTTGACCTTCATTTCCAAGGGCTTCTCGAAAGTCACGATTCGGTTACCGGTCGGAGTCATTTCGTCACCTCTGTGCGTTAATGTTTCCATCTTCTAAATCGAAGTGGGAAACGAAATTTACCGCTGTCAAGAAGAACGATCGTGGTACTGCCTAGCCGTTGGCCGCGTCTCCTTCTGCGGTCTTGACAGCATCGGATCAAGCTCAGAAGTGGTCAAACTGGAATAATCTATGTACAGATAGGCACGATCTATCTACGCGGGATCGTCGAGCCGTGCTCGTCTCCTAGCCGGGAGAGGGCAACGATCATCGCTACATCGCGCCTCCTAGCTTGATCTAGGAACAGTCAGCTCGACCCAGCGAGACATGAGGAGGCCGCATGCAGCAGGTACTCCTGTCCCCCGAGTTGCCCCTGGACCTAGTGGCCTTCGATGGGTTGCTCAGCACGTGGCGCCTGTTAGCGGCGCACACGGCATGCCTGCAATCTTCGCCTGGTTGAAGCAATACAGAGTTGCTCTTCAAGACTCGCTATTTCAGGGGGCTTTGAGATGAGTCTGCTTTGGGCTGGAACCGACGATGGATCGATATAACGGATTGAAGAGTGGCGGCGAGTTCGGGGGTGTGCACCATTTCGAGCAATGCACGCGATGACGGTGCCTCGAACGCATTTTTCCCAGCAACGAATCCGACATTTGAGTGCGACATTGGTCCATTGATTGCGATTGCGTGGAGATTTGGAATGTGCGCGAGTTGGCCGGCGAGAGATTGCGGAAGAACTGCCGAATATTTTCCTGTCGCCACGTGTGCCGATAGCACGTCAATTGAATCAGTGCGAATAGTCTGCGCGGTACATTGCATCAGCCTATCTTGAATGGGTTCAGGTACTGCCGAGTTCAGCACGCAGAGTTGTCTATTGAGAACATGGTCCCACGTTGTGCTTCGGGGTTGCTGTGTTCTCGCGGCGTGAAAAAGGAAAATGCGTTCACGGTACAGAAGGTGAGTATCGAAGTCTTCCCCTGGGATATCCTCCAAATGCATGAGTGCGATATCCAAATTGTTTTCTCGAATCGCCTGTAGCAGGGAAGAAGCGCCGGAAACCAGAACTGATTGTTGAAGTAAGGGTGTTTTTTCAGCAAGGGCGATGCTTAATGTGGGCGCTACACCGGCAGTTCCTGGGAGTATCCCTAGCCGGAATTGCCCCTCTATACCTCGCCGTAGTGCGGAGAGTTCTCGCTCCAGCCCTTTGCAGTCGTCATACATCTGCTGAGCCCAAGACAGTACGCGCATCCCTTCAGAAGTGAGGCCGTCATAGCGTCGGCCATGACGCACGATCTCGACACCCATGTCTTCCTCCAATTGCTTAATGCCCGCGGAGAGTGTCGGCTGAGAAACATTGCAGCTTTTGGCCGCGTTGCCAAAATGGCCTTCACGGTGCAAAGCAAGCAAGTATTCAAAGTTTCTTACGATCATATATTTTCTTCTGATAAAGTTGATTAGATTTTATACTTTCACGAAAAACCCTGCGCACGCTTCGATCCGCGTCCAACCTTGGGCACGTAGCTGGCACGCATGAAAGGCTGCCGCGCGCAGTGCCCATACAGTAGGTTCGACTCGTCATCGACGGTCAGCACCACAACGCACGGGACAGCCAATAGCGCGAACACAGGTGCTTTGCGCTGTGGGCGAGTCGTCCTCATGTAGCTTAGCAGTTGGCGCGTTCTGGAAGGGAGTAAGCGTGAGTGGTGAGGCACGCAACCGCAAAAGGCGGTGCTAAGCTCTTGAGCTGTTCGGGTCGTGGCCGTTGAAGCGGGGAGAGAATGGAGCCTGCCATGGCCGTTGTGGCGCAGCTGGGGAAATCCTGAAAAAGACTTCCTGATTTGGCAAAATCCCCGGACACCAATCGCCGAGCTTTTCGATGATGAAACAAATGACCTTCGCCGATGCCGAGTACGCCGGTAAGCGCAAGCAGACCCGCAAGGAGCTGTTCCTGATAGAGATGGATCGGGTCGTACCCTGGGAGGGTTTGATTGCTCTGATCAAACCTCATTACCCAAAGGGCGAAGGGGGCCGTCCAGCCTATCCGCTGATGGCGATGCTGCGGATTCATCTAATGCAGAACTGGTTCGGTTACAGCGATCCGGCGATGGAAGAGGCGCTGTACGAGACGACGATCCTGCGCCAGTTTTCCGGTCTGAGCCTGGAGCGAATCCCGGATGAAACCACCATCCTCAACTTCCGTCGCCTGCTGGAAAAGCATGAGTTGGCCACCGGTATTCTCGGCGTGATCAATGGCTATTTGGGCGACCGTGGCTTGTCACTGCGACAAGGCACCATCGTCGATGCCACTCTGATTCATGCGCCCAGTTCGACCAAGAACAAGGACGGCAAACGCGACCCGGAAATGCATCAGACCAAGAAGGGCAACCAGTATTACTTCGGTGCCAAAGCTCACATTGGTGTCGACGATGAGTCCGGGCTTGTGCACAGCGTGGTGGTCACTGCGGCCAACGTCGCGGACGTAACCCAAGTCGACAAACTGCTGCACGGTGGTGAGAACGTGGTCTGCGCTGATGCGGGCTATACCGGTGTAGAGAAGCGTGAAGAGCATGAGGGGCGCCAAGTCATCTGGCAGATTGCAGCCCGGCGCAGCACTTACAAAAAGCACGGTAACCGCAGCGCGTTATACAAAGCGATACGTAAGATCGAAAGAGCCAAGGCCCAGGTTCGCTCCAAGGTTGAGCATCCATTTCGGGTGATCAAGCGCCAGTTTGGTTATACGAAAGTGCGCTTCCGAGGCTTGGTGAAAAACACTGCTCAGATGGTGACGCTGTTCGCCCTGTCGAACATTTGGATGGCGCGTCGACATTTGCTCTCCAATGCAGGAGAGGTGCGTCCGTGAAGAGTGAAGTGACTGCTGCGAGGTGCTTGCAGCGGCAAAAAAGGCTGAAATAGACGGCAGGTTTGACCGGGATTTGAGCGGCTACCGTTTTTTGAAAGTGTCGATGGCGAAGTAGCCGGAAAACAGGGGCTACTTCAGACCATCCCTAGTACACCATGCCCCCAGCGTTTCCTTAGCTGCGATTGACGGGCATGCCTGGCGGTAGCTCAATAACAGCCATTTATGGATGAAGGAACGAGGGGAATAAGGCAGATGAAGATATTCACGATTGGATTCACTAAGACCTCCGCGCGGTCCTTCTTCACCAAGTTAAGTGCTTCTGGTGCCAAGCGCCTTGTCGATGTTCGCCTGAATAATGTTTCGCAATTGGCCGGGTTCGCTAAACGCGAGGATCTTCGATATTTTTCCGAGGCGTTGTGTGGGATGGAATATGAACATCTACCAGCACTTGCTCCAACCAAAGACATGTTCGAGGAATATAAAATAAAAGGGGGAGATTGGGATATCTACGCCAGTAAATTTCTGGATTTAATGTCGTCCCGAAAGATTGAGTCAATCGATAAAGAAAAGATTGATAACAGTTGCCTGCTTTGCAGCGAAGACAAGCCCCATCACTGCCATCGGAGGCTAGTGGCCGAGTACCTTGCAGGCAAATGGCCGAATGTTGAGATCGTGCATCTTTAGAGGGGCGACGTAGCTCCACGTTTCCAACGCCTCGTCTGGAGGGCTGAGAGAGACAAAGGCGCGTATCGGCGGGAGCCGGCGCCACACATTGGGCGTACAGAGCAACCTCGCCCGCCACGGCTCGATGTCAGCGCTCAACGAGGCGAGTGGCTCCAGGTGCATTGGCAGACGGGCCGCTGGCTGACGTCGTGGCGATCGGCGGATATGCACTGGGAAGCCCGCCCATGTGTTGGGCTATCATGTTGGCGACGCCTACGCCCAGGTGGGGCGCGGCAGGATCGCCGTCATTTACACCCCAGTTTGGTACTGCTATAGGTCTTCTGGAATAGCCGATACATCAGGACAAATTGAAGTAGCTCAATTAGGAGATATCTAATGTCAACCGGTATGTTTATTCTGCACTCCAACTATACGCCGGCGGGGGACCAGCCAGAGGCGATCGCGCGGCTGCTGTCGGACATAGAAGAAGGTGCGACGCACCAGACGCTGAAAGGTATCACCGGCTCAGGTAAGACCTTCACCATGGCCAATGTGATTCATCGTCTGAAGCGGCCCACGTTGATCTTGGCTCCCAACAAGACGTTGACCGCGCAGCTCTATAGTGAAATGAAGCACTTCTTTCCTGAGAATGCGGTCGAGTACTTCGTTTCGTATTACGACTATTTTCAGCCCGAGATCTATATGCCGGGCACCGATCGTTTCATACCGAAGGACTCGGCCATCAATGACCACCTTGAGCGCCTGCGCCTGTCCACGACCAAATCCTTGATTGAGCGTCGTGACGTGATCGTCGTCGCTTCGGTGTCTTCAATCTACGGCCTGGGTGATCCAGATGCATATCGAGCGCTACAGATCGCTCTGTCCCCTGGGGTCAAACTAAACCAGAGAGAGCTAATTCGTCGCTTGGCTTTGCTGCAATATGATCGCACGGAGCGTACGCTCAAGCGTGCAACGTTCCGCGTCCAAGGTGATGTGATTGACATTTTCCCCGCTGATTCCGAGTACAGGGCGGTTCGGGTGGAACTGTTGGATGACACTGTTGCGTCTGTCCAATGGATGGACCCTGTTACTGGCAAGACGTTGGGAGAGATAGACCATTATTTGGTTTCGCCAAAAACGCTTTTCGCACCGCCCACGAACAAAATAGATTCTGCATCCAAAAAGATACTCGCTGATATGGAAGAGCGGGTTGCCGAGCTGAACAGGAATAATCGCTTGGTCGAGGCAAACAGACTGTACGAGCGGATCACGCATGACGTGGAAATGATGCGCGAGGTCGGCTATTGCTCGGGGATGGAGAATTATTCCTGCTACTTCAGCGACCGAGACGCAGCTTCTCCTCCGATCACGTTGCTGGATTATTTGCCGAAAGACGGGCTGCTGTTCGTCGATGAATCTCATGTCATGGTGCCACAGATATCCGCAATGTACCGGGGGGATCAGGCGCGCAAGGACACGCTGATCGATTACGGGTTCCGTTTGCCTTCATCGAAGAACAACCGGCCATTGAACTTTGACGAGTTCGAGAAGGTCAAGCCTCAGACCATCTTTGTTTCCGCTACTCCGGGCGACTACGAGCTGAGGGTGTCGAAAGGCAGGGTTGTCGAACAGGTTATCAGGCCAACGGGACTGCTTGACCCCAAGGTTGAAGTGCGGAAAGCGGATGGATACATAGATGACCTGCTTGCCGAAATATCGAAGTGCGTGAAGAGAAAGAATCGAGTGCTTGTGACTACGCTGACGAAGGTCAGTGCAGAAGAGCTAACGGATTTCTTGACGGACAACGGGATTCGAGCGCGCTACATGCATTCGGACATAAAAGCGGAGGATCGTGTTGAGATCATCAATGGCCTGCGCGCAGGAGAGTTCGATGTTTTGATTGGGATTAGTCTTTTGCGCGAAGGGCTGGATATTCCAGAGGCATCATTGGTTGCCATTCTCGATGCAGACCGTGCAGGGTTCTTGCGTTCGGCCCATGCGCTCATTCAGATGATCGGTCGAGTCGCTCGGAATGAAAACGGCAAGGCGATCTTGTACGCCGACGCGGTGACGCCGGCGATGAAGCAGGCGATCGATGAGACCAATAGGCGCAGGCAGCTTCAAATTGCCTTTAACGAGGAAAATGGGATTTCTCCAGCCTCGTCTGTGCGAAAACTAGCAGGGGAAGAGACGAATACGGAGGAGCCCACCGTTCATTCCGAGGCTTTCTGCGAGAACTTGTCCGACCTTTGCGATCAGATCACTGCCAAGGAACAGCAGCTACTCGAATTTACCGATACCGGTGACGAGCAGCGCGTCGAAGACATTCGTCATCAGTTGGATGGGTTGTACCGGCAATTCATTTACATCTAATCGTTCGCCGGCATTGAGTTGCATGGCCGACCGATCTGCACCTGGGGCAAGCGGGCAGACGGTCGGCTCATCATTCAACCGGAGGGGTGAGCCGCCGAGGCTCAGTGCCCCGCTTTCCAAGGTGTGTGCCCTACAGCGTCTTGCGACGTGTCAGCGCAAAGCTGGCAACGATCCAACGGCGACCAGCATTTCATCAAATACCGCTCGAACCCTTCCCGGAATGGGGCCACGCTGAGGCCGATAGACGTACAACCCCCATGCCGGAGGTTCTTCGTTCTCCAGCACTCGCACGAGCTTCCCGCTGGCAATGTAGGGGGCGGCCATGTAGTCCGCCAGTTGCGCGAACGCGATCCCGGCCAGCGCCGCTCCCATTTCCATGTCGGCATTGTCTGCGACGAGAGTGGGTGCGGTAGGTGTCCACTGGCGTCCCGCCTTGAAGTGCCAAGGCCAGGGACGGCCGGTATTGATATCCAAGGCCACGGTAACTGGCAGGCTGCTTAGCGCATCGATGTTTGCAGGTACGCCCACTTTCTTGATCAGGCGCGGAGCGGCAACGATGGGGAGTCTCATGTCGGCGGCCTTGCGTGCGACGAAGCGGCTATCGCGCATGAATCCGACCCTGATCCCGACGTCAATCCCTTCGTCAACCGTATTGCTGATGCGATCGGACAGGCGCACATCCAGCGTGATGCCGGGATGGCGCGCGGCCACGCGCTCCAGTGCCGGTAGCACCGCTCTGGTGCCCAAGCTGTGCGGTGCGGTGATGCGAACCGTACCGGACAGAGAGGCCTGCTGGTCGGAGCCAGGCGTTCGCCACAGATCCTCGAACCGCTCCAATGCGGGGCGCACTTGGTCTAGCAGCCCTTCGCCGAAGGCGGTGATGCGCACCTGGCGCGTGCTTCGATGAAACAACACCTCGCCGTAGTGTTGCTCCAGTTGCTGGATGGCACGGGTTACACCTTGCGGAGAAGTCCCCAGCCGGACGGCCGCATCGCGAAAACTGCTGCTTTCGGCCGCCACCCGAAAGATGCGCAGTAGTTCCATTTCCTTGTTCATGACGCACGCCTTATGGCCGATTTCGCTGCTCGTTGATTGTTCCAGATTGTGGAATTATAAAATCGCAACAATTCCATATACAAGGGAGGCGCGGTTGCCCAGACTGACAACACCCCGGAATGCTCCGCTCCGAACAACCCAATAAGGAACGCGAATGAACGCTGCGACTCTCATCACTGCCTACTACGACGCCTTCAACCGCGGTGACCGCGAGGCCATGCTGTCAATGTTGACCGATGACGTCGCGCACGACTTGAACCAGGGCGCTCGTGAGGTCGGTCGCGAAGCCTTCCGCGCCTTCCTGCAGCGCATGGACCGCTGCTATGGCGAGCAACTGCGCGGGATCGTGGTGATGGTCAGCGCCGACGGCCTGTGTGCAGGCGCGGAGTACGTGGTGCATGGCGAATACAAGGTCACGGACGACGGGCTGCCGGAAGCCCAGGGCCAGCGCTACGTGCTGCCGGGCGGCGCGTTCTTCGAGATCCGCGATGGCAAGATCGCTCGTGTCACCAACTACTACAACCTCGGCGACTGGATCGCACAGGTTGGAGGGGACGCCTGAAATGACCAGCGACGTGCAGGTGCTGGTTCATCGTGGTCCGGACATTGCCGAATGGTTCGATGCCGTGGCAGGCCTGCGGGCGAGCGTCTTCCGCAGCTTTCCTTACCTGTACGAGGGCGACACCGAATACGAGAAGCACTACCTCGCTATGTACGCCCGTTCGGCAGACAGCCTGCTGGTACTCGCGCTCGCTGATGACGTGGTCGTGGGTGCGTCCACGGGATTGCCGCTCGGCGATGCGGAGCCGGCCTTCCAGGTGCCGTTCGCCGATCGAGGAATCCCGATGGAGGCAGTGTTTTACTGCGGCGAATCAGTCCTGCTCCCGGCCTTCCGGGGCCTTGGCCTGGGCCATCGCTTCTTTGACGAACGCGAAGCGCATGCCCGTTCGTTGGGCGGCATGCAGTGGACATCGTTCGCGTCGGTGGATCGAGCAGACGACGATCCCCGGCGTCCTTCCAACTACCGCAGTAATGATCCCTTCTGGATCCGTCGTGGCTACGTGCGGCAGTCGGACATGAAGGTTACGCTGCCCTGGAAACAGGTGGGTGAGCCGAGCGAAACCGAGCAGACGCTCACGATGTGGCTGCGCTCCCTGGAGAACGCGAAATGAAAGTAGCAGTTGCGAAATACGCAGTGGGTCAGCCCACGGGCTTCGAGGCATTCGCAGCGCGGCAGCGGCGGGTTCTGGAGGAGGCGAGCCGTGCCGGAGCGGAACTGGCCGTGTTGCCAGAATATCTGTCCCTCGAACTGGCTGCGATGTTCGAGCCTGGCATCCGCCAGGATTTCAACGCCTCGCTGGCCGCGCTGCAGGCCTTGCAGCCTGCGTGGCTGGCCCTGTACACCGACCTGGCGCGCGAGCTGCGCATGACCATTCAGGCCGGTACGTTCTTGACCCGGGTTGGACCGGATCGCTATCGCAACCGGGCGTGGTGGTTTGCGCCGGACGGCACGCGTGACTACCAGGACAAATTGCAGTTGACGGGGTTCGAGAAAGACACTGGCGTCATCGAGGGGGGCGACGAACTCAAAGTGTTCGACCTGAATGGCGTGCGTGCCGGCATCGCTGTCTGCTACGACAGTGAGTTTCCATTGCCCGTGCGAGCCCAGCGAGAGGCGGGTGCACGCCTGCTGTTGGTCCCGAGCTGTACGGACACGAGGGCAGGTGCAACCCGGGTTCGTGTGGGCTGCATGGCGCGGGCACTGGAGAACCGGATGTTCGTCGCACAGGCCGTGACGACCGGAGCTGCTGACTGGAGTCCGGCGCTGGACACGAACACTGGCGAGGCCACGATCTATGCACCCATGGATCGTGGATTCCCCGAGGATGGCATTCTCGCGACTACTTGCGGCACGCAGACATGGGCGATCGGTGATCTTGACGTTGAAGCACTCGAACGAAACCAAGAACAGGCCCAGGTTGCGGTCGATCGTGACTGGGACGGACAGATGTTGCCTGCACTGCGGAAAGCTCGACACTCGGGTCATCAGGTCGCCTAGCCGGTCTCATCTTGATAGCTTCAACTCGATGAGTCGGCTTAGATAGGTCATATCTATCTGCGCATAGATTTTTCCAGTTTGACCAGTTTTGAACTTGCCCCGATGCTGTCGATACATGCAAGAAATATTCATTGATTTGAATGTTTTGCGCTTCTTGGGAACAAACCTGTACTAGCCTGTAAGAGTGCTCGAAGAGCACAGAATTTGTGGCAAAGTTCGGCCGCATATACTATGGGGGAGTATTGTATAATGCGGCGGTGTACCCAAGTAGAGAGGTGTTCGATGCCACACAGTCCGGAAGAAAAGAAGCAAGCACTGACGCGCATCCGGCGCATCAAAGGTCAGGTAGCGACTCTTGAGCAAACGCTTGATGCAGGTGCGGAATGCCCTGCAATTCTTCAGCAGCTTGCGGCCGTTCGTGGGGCAGTCAACGGATTGATGGCAACCGTTCTGGAGAGCTATCTGCGGGAAGAATTTCCCAGTAGCGAAATCAGGAGCGATTCGCAGAACAAGTCCATTGACGAGACCATCTCTATCGTCCGCTCCTATCTGCGATAGAGGCACCAGGGTGCCCTCGGTGAGGGCAAATTTAGTTAGCTAGTAAAGGAAGCGACATCATGAAATCACGTGCAGCAGTTGCCTTCGGGCCAGGAAAGCCGCTGGAAATCGTCGAGATCGACGTCGAGCCGCCGCGCAAGGGCGAGGTGCTCATCAAGATCACGAATACCGGCGTTTGCCATACCGACGCCTTCACCCTGTCGGGCGACGACCCCGAAGGTCTCTTCCCGGTCGTGCTGGGTCATGAAGGTGCGGGTATCGTCGTGGAGGTGGGTGAAGGTGTGACCAGCGTGAAGCCTGGCGATCACGTCATTCCGCTCTACACCGCCGAATGCGGCGAGTGCCTGTTCTGCAAGTCCGGCAAGACCAACCTGTGTGTCGCGGTTCGCGCAACCCAGGGCAAGGGGCTGATGCCCGATGGTACGACTCGCTTCTCGTACAACGGTCAGCCGCTTTACCACTACATGGGCTGCTCGACCTTCAGCGAATACACGGTCGTCGCCGAAGTCTCGCTGGCCAAGATCAACCCGGACGCCAACCCCGAGCACGTCTGCCTGCTGGGCTGCGGCGTGACCACCGGCATCGGCGCCGTGCACAACACGGCCAAGGTACAGCCCGGCGACTCGGTGGCCATCTTCGGCCTCGGCGGCATCGGTCTCGCTGCGATTCAAGGTGCACGCCAGGCCAAAGCGGGCCGCATCATCGCCATCGATACCAATCCGGCGAAGTTCGAACTGGCTCGTACCTTCGGCGCGACCGAATGTCTCAACCCGAAGGACTTCGACAAGCCGATTCACGAGGTTCTGATCGAGATGACTGGCTGGGGTGTCGATCACACCTTCGAGTGCATCGGCAACGTCAACGTGATGCGTTCGGCTCTGGAAGCTGCCCACCGCGGCTGGGGCCAGTCGATCGTCATCGGCGTCGCCGGGGCCGGCAAGGAAATCTCGACCCGTCCGTTCCAGTTGGTCACCGGCCGGACCTGGAAGGGGTCGGCTTTCGGCGGGGTCAAGGGGCGCACCCAACTCCCGGGCATGGTGGAAGACGCAATGAAAGGCGAGATCGATCTCGCCCCGTTCGTCACTCACACCATGGGTCTCGACGAGATCAACCACGCCTTCGACCTGATGCATGAAGGCAAGTCGATTCGCACGGTGATCCACTACTGATCACTCACTATCCATTCAACACCAACCACCAAGGAAATTAACCATGTCCAATCCTGTCATTTCCGGCGACGGCATCTTCTCGCACGTCTTCATCGGCGCCGCCGACGTCCAGAAGTCGGCCGCGTTCTATGACGCCGCTCTGGGTGCTCTCGGCATCAAGAACCTCGGTCCTTTCGGCAACGGATGGGTGCTTTTCGGTCGCGAAAAGCCGGCTTTCATCATCGCCCGTCCGGGCAATGGTGAAGCGCCTTCCAGCAACGGCGTGACGGTCGGCTTTGCGGCCGCCACTCCCGCCGAAGTGGATGCCTTCCACGCCGCCGGCCTTGCCGCAGGCGGCACCGACGAGGGCCAGCCTGGCCCGCGTGGCCACCTGCCGGGTGCCTATGCGGCCTACCTGCGTGATCCGGCGGGCAACAAGGTTTGCTCGTACACCTTCGTCTGAAAGCTAGGAAGCTGAGGGCGTTCTGAAAGGGCCAGCACAAGCCTCTACACGGCGAGCCTATTAGACGGACCGTGTAGAGCGGTGCCCGCTCATGAAGATCGGCCCGCAGCCATGTGCGAAACGCATGGCTGCGGGCATTTGCTTTGAAGCGTGTTTTTCAACCAAGAAGAAATGAGGTCGTTATGAAAGAGCCGGCCAACATCAATACGACGACCGTACAACCCACCCCGACCGCCACCGTGTACGGCATGCCGGCCTATACCGATCGTGCTGCCGCCGTGGGTGAAGTGCACGCGCGCCCGCATCTCTTGATTCAGGCCCCCCGCGGCATATTGCAGCTCGCTTTCATGACCGAAGGCGACCAGGCCAGGGATCAGATGGCGATGAGCGAGTTGTCTCATCGCTTCGGCGTTGCCGAACCCGACCATACTACGCCGCTCCACGGCGTGACATGGGATGAAGGAGACCTGCACTGCGAAAAGCACACCGAGTTCTCGACGTATCTCTGGTGCGCTTCGCTGGATTCCGAGACGGGAGAGCCGTGCGGCGAAAATCCGTTCAAGCATGGATTTGTTCCTCCCGGCCCGGTCGTATCCGGCATCCGTTTGAGACTTCTTCCGTGGACGCCGGAAACGGAGAAGGAGGTCGATCGCTTCGATCCTGCCAGCCTGTGCTACTCGCTGGTGGAGAACGGCTCTGCCGCCATCCTGACCGACTTTCGACAGGATGAGGATGGCCTGACGCAGATCCTCGTCCTGGCCCGCGATTTGACCCCGGCGCGGGCGGGTGCGCTGGCTCAACGTCTGCTGGAGATCGAGACTTACCGCACCTTGGCGTTGCTGTCCCTGCCGTTGACACGATCGATGACGTCGGAACTGCGACGCATGGAGTCGCGCCTTGCGGCGATCACCGACGAGATGTGTACGAGCTTGGTGGAACGGCGCGACAGCGACGTGCTGCTGTCCGAATTGACCGGCCTGGCTGCCGAGCTGGAAGCTGGCGTTGCGGCGAATCTCTATCGCTTCGGCGCCAGCCGTGCCTACTACGAGATCGTCGAGGAAAGGCTGGCAGCGCTTTCGGAAGAGGCCGTATCCGGGTACTGCACCTGGGCGGATTTCCTGCAGCGTCGCATCGCTCCCGCCATGCGGACATGCCAATCCGTAAAGGAGCGCCAGACCAAGCTCTCCGACAAGCTGACCCGGGCCATCGCGTTGCTGCGTTCCTGGATCGACGTCGAGCTTGAACGCCAGAACCGCGATCTGCTTGCGTCGATGAACAACCGGGCCAAGATGCAATTGCGCCTTCAGCAAACCGTCGAAGGCCTGTCGGTCGCGGCAATTTCTTATTACGTCGTGAGTCTTCTCGGCTATTTGCTCAAGGGCATTCCGATGGTTCACGACAGCGTGGCGCCGGTGATGGCGGTTCTGGTGCCTGCGGTGATGCTGACGATCTGGTGGATCGTGCGCAGGATCAGACACGCCCACGGCGACACGGCAGCGGAAGAGAAATCTTCCTGACGAGCTGCCGTCCTGGCGCGCGAGAGCTGCGCCGTTCCTTTGAACATAGGAGAACACCATGGAACGCATCGAACATCACGCCAGCTTTGATGGTTGGCAGGACGTTTATCAGCATGAATCCACGACGCTCGGTTGCACGATGAAAGTCGGCGTCTATCTGCCTCCGCAGGCACAGCACGGCAAGGTGCCGGTGCTGTACTGGCTTTCAGGCCTCACCTGCACCGAGCAGAACTTCATCACCAAGTCCGCCGTCCAGCGCTACGCAGCCGAACATGGCATTGCCGTCGTCGCGCCCGATAGCAGCGCTCGCGGCGAAGGCGTTGCCGACGATCCCGCCTATGACCTCGGACAGGGGGCAGGTTTCTACGTCAACGCCACGCAGGAACCCTGGGCTGCGAATCATCGGATGTATGACTACGTGGTGCAGGAACTACCGGCGCTGATCGAGGCCCACTTTCCCGTGACAGCGGAGCGGAGCATCAGCGGCCATTCCATGGGGGGACACGGTGCTCTGGTCATCGCCCTGCGCAACCCGGGCCGTTATCGAAGCGTCTCGGCCTTCTCGCCCATCGTCGCGCCCACCCAGGTTCCCTGGGGACACAAGGCCTTCGAGGCGTACCTGGGCAGCGACCGGGAGGCGTGGAAGCAGTACGACACCGTGGAGCTGATTCGCACCGTGCAGGAGCGTCTGCCGCTGCTGGTGGATCAGGGTTTGGGCGACGAGTTCCTGGAGAGTCAGCTTCAGCCCGATCTGCTGCGCAAGGCCTGCGACGAGACGGGGCACCCGCTCACGTTGAATCTGCGCCCAGGCTACGACCACAGCTACTACTTCATTGCCAGTTTCATTGGCGAGCATATGGCACACCACGCATCGGCGCTGAAACGCTGAGAGAGAGGAGATCAGGTCATGACAAAGACCTCCAAAAACCGACATCACGTCGTCATTATCGGAGCGGGCTTCGGCGGGATCGAGGTTGCCAACCAGCTTGCTGGTGCCGAGGTCGATGTGACGATCATCGACCGGCGCAATCATCACCTGTTCCAGCCGCTGCTTTACCAGGTCGCAGGGGCATCTCTCTCGACATCCGAGATCGCCTGGCCTATTCGCTATCTATTCCGAAATCGCCCGGAAGTGAACACCTTGATGGCGGAAGTGGAAGGTATCGACCAGGACGCGCGTCAGGTCATTCTCAACAATGGCTCGCGCCAAACCTACGACACGCTCGTACTCGCGACAGGTGCTACCCATGCCTATTTCGGACACGACGAATGGGGGGCTTTCGCGCCGGGGTTGAAGACGCTGGAAGATGCCACGACCATTCGAGGCCGAATCCTCGCGGCTTTCGAGGAGGCCGAGCGCACGAGCGATCCTCAGCAGCGTGCCGCGCTGCAGACGTTCGTCATCATCGGTGGTGGTCCCACCGGGGTTGAATTGGCCGGGACCATCGCCGAGCTTGCACGAGACACGCTGGCGCGTGACTTCCGCTCGATCGACCCGAGCACGTCCCGGGTTGTACTGATCGAGGCGGGCCCGCGTCTGTTGTCCGTCTTTCCAGAGGATCTTTCGGCCTATACGCGCCAGGCACTCGAAAAGCTCGGGGTCGAGGTCGTGCTGGGTACGCCGGTCACCGAATGCTCGGCCGACGGCGTGGTGTATGGCGGCAAGCCTCTTTCGGCCAAGACCATCGTTTGGGCCGCCGGCGTCCAGGCGTCTCCCGCGGCTCGCTGGTTGGGTGCTGCGTCTGATCGTGCGGGTCGAGTGGTCGTTGGTCCCGACCTGACGGTGGCCGGTCGCCCGGAGGTCTTCGCCATCGGCGATACCGCCTCGTGCACCATGGCTGATGGGAAGCCCGTACCGGGCATCGCCCCCGCCGCCAAACAGCAAGGCAAGTACGTCGCCAACCTCATTGGACGGCGTTTGAAAGGCAAGCCCGCTGACGGGCCTTTCAAATACCGGCATCAGGGGAACCTGGCCACCATCGGCCGCAGCCTGGCCGTAATTGACATGGGGCGGGTTAAGCTGCGTGGAGCCTTTGCGTGGTGGATCTGGAAGCTCGCGCATATCTACTTTCTGATCGGTACGCGAAATCGTCTCAGCGTCGCGTTGAGCTGGGTATGGAACCATAGCATCGGCTACCGCGGCTCTCGCATCATCATGCATGCGATTAGCGACAAAGAGCCCACGGCGTTGGATAAATCCGGCTCTCTGGATTGAGGTGCACACCTTATCGGAACGTCAACTATCAGAAATACCAGGGAGAGGAACTTGACCGATCTATTCACGACAAAGCCCAAGCCTCCCTTGGCCGAACTCCTGCGGCCCAAGACGCTGGATGAATTCGTCGGGCAACGGCACTTGCTCGGCCCCGGCAAGCCGCTTCGTCTCGCGTTCGAGGCGGGCAAGTTGCACTCGTTCATCCTCTGGGGGCCGCCAGGCGTGGGCAAGACCACCCTGGGGCGCCTGGCCGCCAGTGCGACCGACAGCCGATTCATCGCCATCTCGGCCGTGCTTGCCGGGGTGAAGGACATCCGGCAAGCCATCGACGAGGCCCAGGCAGAACTGGGCAACCATGGTCGATCGACGGTGCTTTTCGTCGATGAGATCCATCGCTTCAACAAGGCGCAGCAGGATGCCCTACTGCCCCATGTCGAGTCGGGGCTCCTGACCCTGGTGGGGGGAACGACCGAGCATCCGGGGCTGGCGGTCAATTCCGCTCTGCTCTCACGCGCGCAGGTCTATACCCTCGAACCGCTGTCCGGCGACGAACTGAACCAGCTCTACGAACGCGCACTGCCGCATCTCCAGGGCGTCACGTTGGACGCGGACGCGCTGGATCTGCTCAAGGGCTTTGCCGATGGCGATGGCAGGCGCTTCCTCAATCTGCTTGAGCAGGTGACGAATGCTGCGTCGGGCGCGGGCAAGGCCGTGGTCGATGGCGAGTTTGCCAAACTGTCCACCAGCCCATCACTGCGCAGGTTCGACAAGGGCGGCGACGAGTTCTACTGGCAGCTCTCCGCCTTCCACAAGTCGCTGCGGGGCTCCGACCCCGACGCGGCCCTGTACTGGCTGGCCCGCATCCTCGACGGCAGCGGCGACGTCAGCCAGGTGACGCGCCGCATGATCGTGGTGGCCAGCGAAGACATCGGCAATGCCGACCCGCAGGCGCTGCAACTGGCGCTCAATGCCGCGCTGGCTTATGAGAGGCTGGGTTCCCCCGAAGGCGAAATACCGATTGCCCACGCGGCGACCTACCTTGCTGCCGCCCCCAAGTCGAACGCTGCCTATGCCGCCTGGAACAAGGCGAAGGCCTTCGTCAAGAACAGCGGCTCCCTGCCTGTGCCTCTCCATCTTCGCAATGCGCCGACGAAGCTGATGCAGCAGATGGGGTATCACGAAGGCTACCGCTATGCCCATGACGAGCCCAAGGGCTATGCCGCTGGGCAAAGCTACTTTCCCGAGGGCGTGGCGCGGCCGGGCTGGTATCAGCCAACGGACAGAGGTGTTGAGCGCAGGCTGGGAGAAAGGCTTACTTGGCTGCGCTCGCTGGATGATGGGACGCTGCCAGAGGCGGACGCCTGACCGGTCGCCTCCGAAACCGGCTCATCGCGACTTCACGAACTACAGGAACAGGATAAGAACATGTCAGCCACTTCTTTCGGTGCATCCTCGGCGAATATCAGCCGGGGACGCGTTGCCCGCTATCTGCGCACGGAGTCTGGTGCTGCGGTGCTGCTGGTGATCGTCACGGTCGTGGCGCTGGCGTGGGCGAACTCGCCGCTATCCGATGCCTATTTCGCGTTGTGGCACCTGGACGTCGGGTTTGACTTCGGGCCGCTGGGCATGCACATGGATCTGCATCACTGGGTCAACGACGGCCTGATGGTGGTCTTCTTCTTCCTGATCGGCCTGGAGGTGCGTCAGGAGTTCGCCCACGGATCGCTCAGGGACCGCAGCCGTGCCCGTCTCGCTCTGATCGCGGGTGTCGCAGGTGTCGTGCTTCCCGCGCTGGTGTATGTCCTGATCGTGGGGCTGGCCGGAAGTGAAGGCCTGCACGGGTGGGGGGCGGTGGTCGGCACCGATACGGCATTCATGCTGGGCACCCTGGCGATCGTCGGCCCGCGGCTATCCGGTCAGTTGCGCGTGTTCCTGCTCACCCTGACCGTGGTCGATGACTTCCTCGCCGTGTCCATCATCGGCATCGTCTATAGCGAGGAGATTCGGATCGTCCCGTTGTTGATCGCCCTCGCCAGTCTCGTTGCGTTGTGGTGGCTAGGGCGCACCCGCCAGTGGCGGGCAATGCCGTATGTGCTGATCGTGATCGTGCTGTGGCTCGCAACCGTGTACTCCGGCATCCATGCCTCTCTCGCCGGGATGGCCGCGGGGCTGCTGATCCCCGCCTACGCGACGCAACGTCACAAGGTCGTCGCGGCAAAACAACTGTTCCGCGACTTCTGGCAGTCTCCGAGTGCCGCATCGGCCCGCGCGGTGGACTGCGGGCTGTCCCGGGGTATCTCGGTGAACGAGCGATTGCACGAGTTCCTGCGGCTGCCGACGGCGCTGCTGATCGTGCCGGTGTTCGCCTTGGCGAACGCCGGAGTGGACGTGCGTGGCGGGCTGCTCGCCGAGGCCTTCGGCTCGCCAGTCACGTGGGGCGTCATCGCAGGGCTCGTGCTCGGCAAGCTCGTGGGCATCGGGCTCATCACGCTCGTCGCCGTCCGTCTCGGCCTGGGCCGGCTGCCCGAGGGCGTCGGGGTGGGGAGCGTGTTCGGTGGTGCGGCACTGTCCGGGATCGGCTTCACCGTGTCGCTGCTGATCATCGGGCTCGCGTTCGGCACGACCTCCGACCTGGGCCGCCAGGCGACGGTCGGCGTGCTCGTGTCGATGGTGTTCGCCACGTTGCTCGGGTGGCTGATCTTCAAGGTCGCCGCCAAGCGGTGGGGTGAGAAGACCGCTGACCTGCCGATGGTGCTTGAGCCACCGGTCGATCCGGAGATCGATCACATCCGCGGGCCGGAGGACGCCCAGCTCACACTCGTCGAGTACGTGGACTTCGAGTGCGCGTACTGTGCGCACGCGACCGGTTCTTGGGACGATCTGCGTGCCCACTTCGGGGACGACCTGCGGTATGTGGTGCGCCATCTGCCGCACCACCCGCACGGGCCGATCGCCGCGCGGGCGTCCGAGGCAGCGGCGAACCAGGGGATGTTCTGGCCGTGGCTGGAGTTCGTGTTCACCCGTCAGCATGCGCTGGAGCGCGAGCATCTGATCGGCTACGCCGCCGAGCTTGGGCTCGACGTCGAACGGTTCATCGCGGATCTCGACAGCACCGCGGTGATCGAGCGTGTCGAGCGCGACCTCGCCAGTGCGGTCGCCAGCGGTGCGCACGCCACGCCGACGTTCTTCGTCGAGGGTCGTCGTCTGCGCGGCAGCTACGACGCCCGCACTGTCACCGCGGCGCTCGAAGCCAGTCGCCGCGGCCCACGAACTCAGGAAGTCCCGTCCTGAGCGGGACGAACTACAGGATAAGAACATGCCAAACAATTCTTTCGGTGAATCCTCTTGTACCGCTGCGGCCAGCGGCCTCGTGCAGGTGCGCGGGGCGCGCGAGAACAACCTCAAAGAGGTGGACGTTTCCATCCCGCGTAACGCGCTCGTGGTGTTCTCGGGAGTCTCCGGCTCCGGGAAGTCCTCGCTGGCCTTCGGCACCATCTATGCCGAGGCTCAGCGACGTTACTTCGAGTCGGTGGCCCCCTATGCGCGGCGATTGATCGACCAGGCCGGCGTGCCCGACGTCGATGCGATCGACGGCCTCCCGCCGGCGGTGGCGCTGCAGCAGCAGCGTGGCTCCAGCAACGCGCGTTCCTCCGTGGGCAGTGTGACCACCCTGTCCAGCCTGGTGCGGATGATGTATTCGCGCGCCGGCGCCTACCCAGCCAACCAGCCGATGCTGTACGCCGAGGATTTTTCGCCCAACACGCCGCAGGGAGCGTGCCCGACCTGCCACGGCCTGGGCCATGTGTACGAGGTGACCGAGGCCATCATGGTGCCCGATCCCTCCCTGAGCATCCGCGAGCGGGCGATCGCCTCCTGGCCCCCCGCCTGGCAAGGCCAGAACCTGCGCGACATCCTGGTCAGCATGGGCTACGACGTTGACCGACCGTGGAAGGACCTGCCGAAGAAGGATCGCGACTGGATTCTGTTCACCGAGGAAACACCGACGGTGCCGGTGTACGCCGGCTTCACGCCCGCCGAGACCCGCGCCGCGCTCAAGCGCAAGATGGAGCCGAGCTACATGGGCACCTTCACCGGTGCTCGCCGGTATGTGCTGCACACCTTTGCCAACACCCAGAGCGCGCTGATGAGAAAGCGCGTGTCCCGGTTCATGGAGGGCAAGCCGTGCCCCACCTGCCACGGCAAGCGGCTCAAGCCCGAGGCGTTGTCGGTCACCTTCGCCGGCGTGGACATCGGCGCGTTCATGCAGATGCCGCTGGACCAGTTGGCGGCCTTGCTCGAACCCATTGCCCAGGGTGATTTCCGCGCCCATGCAGCGGGGGCGGCTACGGACAAGGAAGCGACCCGGCGCGACCGTGCCCAACGCGCGGCCTCCGGTCGTGCCGTACACGCGGTATCGCCCGACGTGCGCCGCACCTCCGCGCTGTCGGAAGAAAAGCGCCTCGCCGCGCAGCGCCTGGCCGGTGGCGTGATGGCACGCCTGCGCCAACTGCGCGGGCTGGGCTTGGGCTACCTGACGCTGGACCGGGCCACGCCGACGCTTTCGGCTGGCGAGTTGCAACGCCTGCGGCTGGCTACGCAATTGAGTTCCCTGCTGTTCGGCGTCGTGTACGTGCTCGACGAGCCCTCGGCGGGGCTGCACCCCTCCGACAGCCAGGCCCTGTACGACGCACTCGATCGGCTGCGCGACGCAGGCAACTCGGTGTTCGTGGTGGAGCACGACCTGGAACTGATGCGCCGCGCGCAATGGCTAGTGGATGTCGGGCCGGATGCCGGGGAGCGTGGCGGCCGCGTGCTCTACAGTGGCGAGCCGGATGGCCTGCGCAAGATTGCCGAATCGCGCACCGCCCGTTACCTGTTCGACGAGATCCCCGCGCCGGGGAGCCGGGCACGCGAAGCGATCGGCTGGCTGGAGCTGCAGGGCGTCCACCGCCACAACCTGCATGGCGTGGACGCACGCATTCCGCTGGGCGTGCTGACGGCCGTCACCGGCATCTCCGGCTCGGGCAAGTCCAGCCTCGTCGCGCAGGCCCTGCCGGAGCTGGTGCTGCTGCACCTGGGCCACGAGCCGGAAGACGATGTAGCCGAAAGCGCCACCAGCGAAGGGCCGGCAGTGATCGAAGCGACCGGCGGCCATCTGGCGGGCGACGTGGACGCCGTACAGCGTCTGGTGCAGGTGGACCAGAAACCGATCGGGCGCACGCCGCGGTCGAACCTAGCCACCTACACGGGCCTGTTCGACCATGTGCGCAAGCTGTTCGCTGCCACGCCCGATGCGCGACGCCGCCGCTACGATGCCGGACGGTTCTCGTTCAACGTCGCCAAGGGGCGCTGCGAGACCTGCGAGGGCGAGGGCTTCGTCAGCGTGGAACTGCTGTTCATGCCCAGCGTGTACGCGCCGTGCCCGACGTGCCATGGCGCACGCTACAACGAGGCCACGCTGAAGGTGCAATGGAACGGGCGCAACATCGCCGAGGTGCTGCAGATGACCGTGGACGAAGCCAGCGAATTCTTCGCGGGTGAAGACGCTGTGGCAAGGCCACTGCAACTGCTGCGCGATATCGGACTGGGCTACCTGCGCCTGGGGCAACCGGCCACCGAGCTTTCCGGTGGCGAGGCGCAGCGTATCAAGCTGGCGACCGAGCTTCAGCGCAGCCAGCGCGGCCGAAGCCTGTACGTGCTCGACGAGCCGACTACCGGGCTGCATGCGTCGGACGCCGACCGGCTGCTGGTGCAGTTGCAGCGCCTGGTCGATGCCGGCAATACCGTAGTGATGATCGAACACGATATGCGCGCGGTGGCCCAGGCCGATTGGGTGATCGACGTGGGGCCTGGTGCAGGCGCTGCCGGCGGCAGCATCGTGGTGGCGGGCTCCCCTCAGCAGGTGGCCCGAACGTCTGGCAGCAGAACCGCTCCGTTCCTTGCACAGGAGTTGGCGCGGGCCGAGTAGCTCAGTTCGCCAAATGTTGCCAGTTTTCGCGGGGCATTGATCGTCGCCACACGACGGTGGCGATCAATGCCCGAATCGCGTCATCCTTCCTGAGTCAGAGCAAGATAGGGATTGTTGGGCGGTATTTCGGCGAGTGCCAAGGACCCATCTTCGAGGAGGTAGCCATGCAGTCGGCGGGACTTCCTCGGGCCCGTGACTTCACAGGTCCAAATGTTCAGGCCATTGGGCTGCTTTCGATGTAGCTGCAGCTTCTCGAAGCGCTTCTGCACCCACTGCCAATCCTGTTGACTCTCCTGCTTGGCGAGTGCGGCCACTTCGGGATGCTCCTGCGCATAGCGTTGGAACACACCCGGGCTGACCAGGTAGGCCGTGTCATTCACCGTATGCACGAGTGCCTTCGCGTCGTTGATGATGAGCCGTCGTGAGGCGATTCCCTGCTTCAGCCAAACCATGAACTGTTCCCCGGATGGCTTCGTTGCCGATGACCCAGGCGTAGGCGCGGGTGCAGGTGCAGGCGATGGAATGGACGTCGCGGCTGTTGCTGGCGCGGGGGTGTGGAGGAACTCCTCGGCATCCTGGCCAACGCCGGCCGACTCACCCAAGCCCACCATCGCGAGCAAATCCTCCATGACGTCGGGCACGGGCTGGGCTGCGGGCGGTGAAACGATGGTGGTGCTGTCGCCCTCCCAAATCGGAGGCTCTTGACCTCCCTGCGCTGGGTTCACCGAGACGGTAGGCGCGGGAGCCGACATGCTGGCGTCGTTTTCCGCGGGCGTCGCGTCGATCTCTACCGTGCCCGCGAAAGGTGCTGGTCGCTCGCCAGACTCCCAGATCAGCGCGGGAGCGAGACGCAACAGGGTGAACGAATGGGACCAGCCGGTCGTGCTGGTCACGGTCGCGCGCCAGACCGCCTTGCCGTCCGGTGTGGGCTGCAGCATGCCGTGGTCCTGCAGCACATTGAACACGGCGGTGTTGTTCGCAGGAATGCCATCGATCCCCTGAGACAGGAGGTGTGCGCGCAGTTTGTCCGAAACCGTCTTGCTCACCAGCCACAAACCATCCTCGGTGAGCCAGCCATCGGAGGCTTCCGGCTGGTTCAGCTTCAACTGTTCCTTGAGCAGGTAGCGCAACCCGTCCAGCAGCTTGCGTTGCAGTGCGTGCTTGGGCGCGGCCATGGCGCGCGCCGGATCGCCGCCCAGCTCCTGGGCCACCGACGCCCGGTCTGCTTGCACGACGAGTTCCCCCAGTACACCGGCATGTTCGTACTGACCGGCCAGCACATAGAGCAGCGGTGCCCAGAGAGCCGGATAGTCGCTGAGCCAGTCCAGGACGTGGCGGTCGAGCAGTTGGCGATAGAGCAAGCCTGTTGCGGCGCTGTGCAGGCGGTATTCGCGGTCGTCACGGTAGCGAAATCGGTACGCCTGGTGCAGCGGGCCATGCCACGGATGCCAAGTACTGCCGTCGGCCAGTTCGACGTGTAGATCGACGGCGATCTTGCCAATATCGTGGAGCAGCGCAGCATAGGCAACGGCGGCGGTCCAGGCTTCGGACTGGGCCGCCTGGTCTTCGGGACTGGCACCGATGGGCAGCAGATGGGACTGCCGCAGTTTCAGGCTGTAGGCGACGATCTCCAGGCCGTGGTCGAGCATGCCGCCCGGGTAGGCATGGTGATGCGCCTCGGAGGCCGGGAAGGCCTGGACCAGTTCGGCATAGCGTTCCAGGGGCGTGCGATACAGGGTGGCGAATTGCCTACGCGAGAGCGAGGTACGCTGCCAGATGTGCTCCAGCAGCTTCTGCCGGCGTGGGGTGGCCAGCAGCGATGCGGCCGACTCAGGACGCAGCAGCCCTTTCGGGAGGGCGGTGACGGGTGGTGGCGTCGGTGCGGCAGCGACCGGGGGCCGTTTTCGCTGGAACAGGGAAAGCATGTGGGTGTCCTGATGACGGGCCGACCGGGAGGCCTTTTGGCCTTTTCGAGGTAGGGCCTTTCCCCTTGCACCCCATTCCCTTGCCATTTCGGCCCTTTGGCCTTTAACCGTTTCGGTATAGCGAGGCCTGGGTTGCGGCTCCAGCGTCAATGTGGAACCCGCTCGAATGCATTGGACGGCGACCCGGCGCTGGCCTCTGCCTATGCTGTGGGAACGCTGCTTCCGCCAGGTAGGTTGTTCTCACTCAGGCGACTAAGTTGACAGACGCGACAAAGGCGACTAGAGTGAATCCTGTCCCAAACCTACTCGGGAGATGACCATGCCCACTGCCATTGAATTCATTGCCGACCGTCTGCCGCGCGTCACGGTGGAAGATGTACGCCGCTTCGCGGATACCGTCGAAATCCGGGATGCCACGGCTTTCGCGGCCGAGTTGCAGGCGTTCGTCCACGAGCGTGTGGAAGCGGTGACACTGCCCGCCAACTTGGAGGGGGAGACCGTTGGGCAGGCCCTTGCACGCAAGGCGGCCGCGCTGCGCGCCGACACGCGCTGGGCACCGAATGAAACCGACGTCCAGCGAGGCCGCGCCGTGCTGCTGGAAACCTTCAACCAGCCGCACAACCTGCCGCCCGCGGAGTTCGCCAAGCTGGCGGACAAGTCGCGCCAGCAGATCTACAAGGACATCCTCGCGCGTCGGCTGCTGGCGCTGAACGTGGGGCCGCGCGGTCAGAAGCTGCCCGACTGGCAGCTCGACCCGGTGAAACAGCAGTTGACCCAAACCGTGCTTCAGGAGGTCGAGGGTATCGATCACTGGACGATCTACCGCGCACTGTCCGAACCGCTCGAAGGCTTGGGTGGGCGCTCGCCGGTGGATGCGGTGACGCATGGCACGATCGATGACGTGGCCGAGGCCGTGTTCAACGTGCTGGGCGTCCAGGTGCATTGAAGCGAGATCGCCATGAGCCACGAGCTGCCTTCGTTCCTGATCGATGCCGGTGAACTGCTCCAGCATGTGAGCCGCGTCGTCTATCGGGGCAGCCCGCTGTACTATGGTCGCAGCAGCACGAATCGCTACGATGACCCGGCGGGGGCCTACGGCGTGCTCTACCTGGGGCGCGACCTGCCCACGGCGCTGATGGAGTCGGTGTTTCACAAGCACCAGTGGCTTGAAGACACGAAGCGCTCCATCGCCCTGAAGGAGGTCCACGCCCGGATGGTCCGCGCCGTGGGCGTGCTGGACGACGTGCTCCTGGCCGACCTCACGGCGCCGGGCGTCATGGCGGGCTACTTCGGCCTGAATCTGGAGCAGTTGGCGAGCCGCGACTACACGCACACGCAGCAGGTGTCCGCTCAGGTGCATGCGATGGTCGGCGACGACGGCCAGCCGCTGTTCGACGGGGTGCTCTATCCGTCGCGCAACAACTATCCCGCCGCGAGCATCGCCCTGTTCGAGCGTGCGGGAACGAAGGTCAGCGTTGTCGAGGACATCGACCTGGTTGACCATGTGGACTGGCCGCGTTTCGTTGCCACCTACCGCATCGGCGTGGAGCCCGACCCCGGCCCGGTGGAACCGGATGACGAAGCGTCCTGAAGCAGCAAGAAAACACATTGAAGCCCGAAACGGAATGAAGTGGAGCAAACAGGAATAGGCATTCCTCAGTAGCAGGAGACGACCATGAACACGACGACCCGCACCAGTACCGCAGAACGCCTCGGCCGTACCTTTGGCCGCGGATGGCGCGTCTATGCGCGTGGCGAACGGCGGGTATCGAATTGGTTGGTGGCCAAAGGGGTGCCTTCGGTTGGTGCCACAGTGCTGCTGTGGGTGGTCAAGCTGGCTGTGCTGGGCGCGCTGCTCTACGCCGCCTTCTGGTTCGCACTCGTGTTGCTGGGAGTCGTGGTGGCGGGATGGGCGGCGGCTGCCAATACATCGGAAGAAGACGAGTGGCCGTTCACCGACCTCACCGAACTGCGCAAGACACCCGGCTACGATCCCAATCTGTACAACGATACGTCGCACGAGTTGTACACCGACGACTGATCGGCACCGCGCTACTTGGGGTCGTTTGCGGGAGAGGGCGAAATCCTACGCTAAGGCTTTGGCCAACGATATTCTCCGGTAAGATTGATGTGTTCCCAGGGGATAGGAGAAGTCGCTTGATATCTAGTATGACGTCTGTCGCACCTGCTTGATCGCGGCCGCGATAGCTAGATCGCGTTGCTCCTCTTCTCCATCCGCGTTCCAAGCTGCGGAAAGGCACCCATAAGCGTACGCCTGGTCGAGCAGGCGACGCGGATCGACGTCCAGCGCACGAGAGAATGCGTCCGCCATCTGTGCAATGCGTCTAGGATCGAGACAAAGGTCGTCTCTGTCAGCCGGATCGTAGAACATATTGGCGGCGCCAAAGCCCACTTCACCGACCAGACCGACGGGATCTATCACCAGCCAGCCGCGACTGGAGAACATGATGTTTTCATGATGCAGATCGCCATGTAGCCCACGCAGTTCCGAGGCATTGCTCATCATTTGATCGGCTATAATCGCCGCGTGGACGTAGTCAGTTTGACAACCTGCGTTTTGATCATCGCGCGCCCGCTGAAACAAAGCTGCAAAGCGATCCCGGATCGGGAGAAGGGCAGAAGGCAGGGGTTCCTCAGATGCGGCATACAGCTTCGCCATTAGTTCCGCTGCAATTTCGGTCGCCTGGTAGTCGCCGTGCTCGGCAACGATGTGAGAGAGCATTCGCTCCCCGGCATATTCGAGCAACATCAGATTGTTCTCACGACCGAGCAACCGGACTGCTCCCCTCCCATTGCGCCATACCAGATAGTCGGCCCCGCGCAGTTCATCAGCAATGTCTTCTATAGGTTTCAATCCCTTGACGATTGCAGGAGTCCCGTCTGGCAATGAAACTTTCCAAACGAGGCTGGAAAAGGTGTCCGCAATGAGAACAGGTTGCGAAACGTGCCAATGAGCAGGAAAAACAGGCGGCATGAACATCAACCCCAAGTCAGAGGGTCCAATCGCAGATAGAAGGCAAGGCGTTCGCGGTCGGGGGCTTCGATCCCCAATACATTGAATAGGACAGCGAAGGCGCGCTCTGCTTCATCTGGCGCTGCCCAGTTCTCTTCGGCGTTAGCAATCATGAGTGCCAAATCGGCATAGCGATCTGCTGTTCCGAGCCGCCCAAGGTCGATCAGACCCGTGCATTGAAGAGTTTTAGGGTCCACCATGAAGTTCGGCATGCAGGGATCACCATGGCAAACAACCATATCGGTGCGCTCTTGGTCGAGCCGCACCGGTAGCTCTCGTTCGACACGAGCCAAAAGATCGAGCTGCGGCGTACTCTTGTCCTCGTCCGGTAAGAAGTCGGGATTGACGGCATTGCGGGACACCACATCAACGGCGCGTCCGAACATTCGCGACAGCCTGCGCTCAAACGGACATTGATCAACCGATAGGCTGTGAACAGCGCCAAGTTGCTGCCCCATTGACGGCCACGCTTTGAGCAAATCCGCTCCAGACAGATCAGCCGCCGGTACTCCCGGAATTGCCGTTATCACCAAGCATGCACCCTCCTGTTCCTCCTGCCAGTTGATCACCTCGGGGCAAGCCACACCTCGACCTTTGAGCCAAATGAGGCGGTCACGCTCTCCAGCGAGCTCACCGCGGCGGGAAGCAGGTGCGATTTTCGCGAAGGCATGCCCGTCACCACGTCGAAAAACAAAATCACCAGATTCTCCGCCTCTGACAGGCAACCAGTCAGAATGCGATTCACCAAAAAAAATATTAGTTCGATTCAATGGAGGTTCCTTCAGTTTTCTGATGAAGCGCGGAGGTGGCTCAACCTGCGAAAAGAAACGAGTTGCTACGTAAGTCCGAGAACATGCTTTCCATGGTCTCTGAGCTCGCCTTTGGGACCGACATATCGGTAGAGAGTGACGCGCTCGATGCCGAGTTCCTTGCAGAGATCGGAAACTGAAGTATCGCGCTGGGCCATGGCGGCTTGCGCGAGACGCACCTGAGCTTTGGTGAGCGCGAATTTTCGTCCGCCCTTGCGACCGCGCGCTCTCGCGGAGGCGAGACCCGCCATGGTGCGCTCTCGGATCAGATCCCGCTCGAACTCGGCCAAGGTGGCGAAGATTCCGAACACCATGCGACCGGACGCAGTCGTGGTGTCGATCTGAGCGCCCTTTCCAGTCAGAACCCGCAGGCCGATCTTGCGGTCTGACAGCTCCTTCACCGTGTTGACCAGATGGGCAAGCGATCGTCCGAGGCGATCGAGCTTCCAGACCACCAGCACATCGCCGTCACGCAATGACTTGAGGCAGGCAGTCAAGCCAGGGCGATCATCACGACCGCCGGAAGCAAGATCATCATAGATATTGTCCCGTTCGACACCTGCGGCGCGCAAGGCGTCGTGCTGCAGGTCGAGAGACTGCGAGCCATCGGCTTTGGAGACGCGGGCATATCCGATCAGCATGTATCACAAACGTTCGATTATGTGACAGTGTGAGCCAGAACGTGCCGGTCGTCAAAAATTGTCACTTAACCCGTAATTCTGTCTAAGGCATACAAAGGGTGTTTATGGTTAGTAAAGTGACGGCGCAAGACAGCATCGTGCAGGGGACTTGTCGTTTTCAGAAGACGGCTGCACTGAACGTCAGAAGCCGACTGCACTATAGCAGCGGAGGGGTTGGATCCATCAGGCAACGACGGGCTGCTGCCGGCCATCAGCGGACGCAGGGAGGACTTTCCGCAACCGGCCGTTCGATGCGGCACCGATGGCCTTCGCGCAGGGGTAGTGAATCCGCCAGGATTGACTTGCGCTGCCCTACCTCTCACTAGTGAGGGGCGGCAGCGCATCAAGCGGTGAGCGCACTCCGGCACCGCCAACTTTCAGCACATGCGTGTAAATCATCGTCGTAGAGACGTCGGAATGGCCGAGCAGATCCTGCACGGTTCGAATGTCGTAACCGCTGCGGAGCAAGGCCGTCGCGAACGAGTGGCGGAGGGTGTGCGGTGTGGCGGGCTTCGTGATGCCTGCTTGTTCTACGGGGCACTGTTGCAAATAGTCGGTGGTGATAAACTTATCATCCCCTTTTGCTGATGGAGCTGCACATGAACCCATTCAAAGGCCGGCATTTTCAGCGTGACATCATTCTGTGGGCCGTACGCTGGTACTGCAAATACGGCATCAGTTACCGTGAGCTGCAGGAGATGCTGGCTGAACGCGGAGTGAATGTCGATCACTCCACGATTTACCGCTGGGTTCAGCGTTATGCGCCTGAAATGGAAAAACGGCTGCGCTGGTACTGGCGTAACCCTTCCGATCTTTGCCCGTGGCACATGGATGAAACCTACGTGAAGGTCAATGGCCGCTGGGCGTATCTGTACCGGGCCGTCGACAGCCGGGGCCGCACTGTCGATTTTTATCTCTCCTCCCGTCGTAACAGCAAAGCTGCATACCGGTTTCTGGGTAAAATCCTCAACAACGTGAAGAAGTGGCAGATCCCGCGATTCATCAACACGGATAAAGCGCCCGCCTATGGTCGCGCGCTTGCTCTGCTCAAACGCGAAGGCCGGTGCCCGTCTGACGTTGAACACCGACAGATTAAGTACCGGAACAACGTGATTGAATGCGATCATGGCAAACTGAAACGGATAATCGGCGCCACGCTGGGATTTAAATCCATGAAGACGGCTTACGCCACCATCAAAGGTATTGAGGTGATGCGTGCACTACGCAAAGGCCAGGCCTCAGCATTTTATTATGGTGATCCCCTGGGCGAAATGCGCCTGGTAAGCAGAGTTTTTGAAATGTAAGGCCTTTGAATAAGACAAAAGGCTGCCTCATCGCTAACTTTGCAACAGTGCCCCTGCGTGCGCTGCTGCCATGTCCACTACCTGACGCCGGTGATGGTGATGGCCTCGCCGGAGCGGGAATTTCTTAACCTCGACGAATTTAGACGATCGGCGGGCGAGGGGATGTCGTGGCAAGGTCCGCCTTGCGCTGCTCCGCAAGGGCGACACCAGCGGGTTCGTCGGCGGCCACGCCTAGCGCGACCGCAACCAAGCGTCGAAAAAGTATACGCTCGTCACCCGCCGTCTCCTGTGCTGAGAGTCTCAGGCCGATCGGCCGGCAGGGCTCAATGTCAGCAAACGCGTGATGAGCGGTGGCCTTCAACAGTGATAAGGCGGCACCAGAGAAAAATCACTCAGGGTCAATGCCAGCGCTTCGTTAATACAGATGTAGGTGTTCCACAGGGTAGCCAGCAGCATCCTGCGATGCAGATCCGGAACATAATGGTGCAGGGCGCTGACTTCCGGTGCCAGCAGATATTTTGGCAGTTTGCCTTGGATCAGAGCCATCTGACGCAGGGCTAGTGCAGCCGGATAGTCAATAGCTACCGGCAGCGGTGCGGACTGTTGTAACTCAGAATAAGAAATGAGGCCGCTCATGGCGTTGACTCTCAGTCATAGTATCGTGGTATCACCGGTTGGTTCCACTCTCTGTTGCGGGCAACTTCAGCAGCACGTAGGGGACTTCCGCGTTTCCAGACTTTACGAAACACGGAAACCGAAGACCATTCATGTTGTTGCTCAGGTCGCAGACGTTTTGCAGCAGCAGTCGCTTCACGTTCGCTCGCGTATCGGTGATTCATTCTGCTAACCAGTAAGGCAACCCCGCCAGCCTAGCCGGGTCCTCAACGACAGGAGCACGATCATGCGCACCCGTGGCCAGGACCCAACGCTGCCCGAGATGCGCCGCGTGCGGCTGCTGGAGATGGCGGACGCGATGGATATGTTCTGCCAAGGGTTGGTTTGCGCATTCACAGTTCTCCGCAAGAATTGATTGGCTCCAATTCTTGGAGTGGTGAATCCGTTAGCGAGGTGCCGCCGGCTTCCATTCAGGTCGAGGTGGCCCGGCTCCATGCACCGCGACGCAACGCGGGGAGGCAGACAAGGTATAGGGCGGCGCCTACAATCCATGCCAACCCGTTCCATGTGCTCGCCGAGGCGGCATAAATCGCCGTGACGATCAGCGGTCCAATGATCGAAGTTAGGCTGGTAAGAGCCGCGAGCGATCCTTGAAGCTGTCCCTGATGGTCGTCATCTACCTGCCTGGACAGCATGGCCTGCAACGCGGGCATCCCGATGCCGCCGGAAGCGAGAAGAATCATAATGGGGAAGGCCATCCAGCCTCGCGTCGCGAACGCCAGCAAGACGTAGCCCAGCGCGTCGGCCGCCATGCCGGCGATAATGGCCTGCTTCTCGCCGAAACGTTTGGTGGCGGGACCAGTGACGAAGGCTTGAGCGAGGGCGTGCAAGATTCCGAATACCGCAAGCGACAGGCCGATCATCGTCGCGCTCCAGCGAAAGCGGTCCTCGCCGAAAATGACCCAGAGCGCTGCCGGCACCTGTCCTACGAGTTGCATGATAAAGAAGACAGTCATAAGTGCGGCGACGATAGTCATGCCCCGCGCCCACCGGAAGGAGCTGACTGGGTTGAAGGCTCTCAAGGGCATCGGTCGACGCTCTCCCTTATGCGACTCCTGCATTAGGAAGCAGCCCAGTAGTAGGTTGAGGCCGTTGAGCACCGCCGCCGCAAGGAATGGTGCATGCAAGGAGATGGCGCCCAACAGTCCCCCGGCCACGGGGCCTGCCACCATACCCACGCCGAAACAAGCGCTCATGAGCCCGAAGTGGCGAGCCCGATCTTCCCCATCGGTGATGTCGGCGATATAGGCGCCAGCAACCGCACCTGTGGCGCCGGTGATGCCGGCCACGATGCGTCCGGCGTAGAGGATCCACAGGACGGGTGTGGTCGCCATGATCGCGTAGTCGATAGTGGCTCCAAGTAGCGAAGCGAGCAGGACTGGGCGGCGGCCAAAGCGGTCGGACAGTGCTCCGAGAACGGGTGCGCATAGAAATTGCATCAACGCATATAGCGCTAGCAGCACGCCATAGTGACTGGCGATGCTGTCGGAATGGACGATATCCCGCAAGAGGCCCGGCAGTACCGGCATAACCAAGCCTATGCCTACAGCATCCAGGGTGACGGTGCCGAGGATGACGATGAGCGCATTGTTAGATTTCATACACGGTGCCTGACTGCGTTAGCAATTTAACTGTGATAAACTACCGCATTAAAGCTTATCGATGATAAGCTGTCAAACATGAGAATTCGCGAATGAACAAGCTCCAACGCGAGGCCGTGATCCGAACCGCGCTCGAACTGCTTAACGACGTGGGCATGGAAGGTCTAACGACGCGCCGACTGGCTGAGCGCCTCGGGGTGCAACAGCCAGCGCTCTACTGGCATTTCAAGAACAAGCGTGCGTTGCTCGACGCACTTGCCGAAGCCATGCTGACGATAAATCACACGCATTCGACGCCAAGGGATGACGACGACTGGCGTTCGTTCCTGAAGGGCAATGCATGCAGTTTTCGACGGGCGTTGCTCGCTTATCGCGATGGCGCGCGTATTCATGCCGGGACGCGGCCAGCCGCGCCGCAGATGGAAAAAGCCGACGCGCAGCTTCGCTTCCTTTGCGATGCTGGCTTTTCGGCAGGTGACGCGACCTATGCGTTGATGGCAATCAGCTACTTCACCGTCGGCGCTGTTCTTGAGCAGCAAGCTAGCGAGGCAGACGCCGAGGAGCGGGGCGAAGATCAGTTGACCACCTCAGCGTCTACGATGCCGGCGCGCCTACAGAGCGCGATGAAAATCGTCTACGAAGGCGGTCCGGACGCGGCATTCGAGCGAGGCCTGGCTCTCATCATCGGCGGTCTTGAAAAAATGAGGCTCACTACGAACGACATTGAGGTGCTGAAGAATGTTGACGAATGACAGGGGGCGGCAGGTGCGGAGGGCGCGGTTGCTTCGTCATATGAAGCAAAGTCACCTAGCTGAATTAATGGGTGTGGATCAGGCAACCGTGTCGCGCTGGGAGCGGGGCACCCTTGCATTGTCGGATGGGAGGTGGTCAGCGGTTCTTCAATTGCTTACCGGGCCTTCCGATTCATCGTACGACGCTGCGCTGAAGCGTCTGGTGCAATCCTCCGCCCACAAAGTCCATCTGGTAGCGACCGGACACATTGTTTGCTCGCGGCATCTCCGGCCAGGCAAAGGGAATTGCGGATTGACCTAGCCGAACTCCTTGGTAAATCGCTGCGTGTTTATGCGTCCCCGAGATAGTTGCGGCCGACTCTGCGCTTAATGGGCTCGGTTGGCATGAGGGGCGGCTGGGGTCACTCGAGGTGGATACCGGCCCGAACTGGAGCGAGGAACTTCCATACTGCCAAGGCGAATGCTGTGGGAGCGCATCATGCTCGCTGATGGTAGCCCGGCACTACTTGTTACCACCACAGCTTAATGCGAAGGGTGCTCCTGTTCTTGTGCATATTTTATGCGCTGCTGATTGTGCATCGAACTGATAACCTCAACGGGTCTGCTTTGTAGTTCACCACACCCCTGACGCGCGCGTGCCGGATAAGCAGAACTATGGTGCCGATGGATGTCAGGAACACTCGGCCTGGTTCGTAACTAGGTCGTCCTGCGCGATCCTGCGGCTAGGGCCGGAATCGTGCTCGCCAGTCAGGCGCTGATGAAGCCTATGGGCACTGTTGCAAATAGTCGGTGGTGATAAACTTATCATCCCCTTTTGCTGATGGAGCTGCACATGAACCCATTCAAAGGCCGGCATTTTCAGCGTGACATCATTCTGTGGGCCGTACGCTGGTACTGCAAATACGGCATCAGTTACCGTGAGCTGCAGGAGATGCTGGCTGAACGCGGAGTGAATGTCGATCACTCCACGATTTACCGCTGGGTTCAGCGTTATGCGCCTGAAATGGAAAAACGGCTGCGCTGGTACTGGCGTAACCCTTCCGATCTTTGCCCGTGGCACATGGATGAAACCTACGTGAAGGTCAATGGCCGCTGGGCGTATCTGTACCGGGCCGTCGACAGCCGGGGCCGCACTGTCGATTTTTATCTCTCCTCCCGTCGTAACAGCAAAGCTGCATACCGGTTTCTGGGTAAAATCCTCAACAACGTGAAGAAGTGGCAGATCCCGCGATTCATCAACACGGATAAAGCGCCCGCCTATGGTCGCGCGCTTGCTCTGCTCAAACGCGAAGGCCGGTGCCCGTCTGACGTTGAACACCGACAGATTAAGTACCGGAACAACGTGATTGAATGCGATCATGGCAAACTGAAACGGATAATCGGCGCCACGCTGGGATTTAAATCCATGAAGACGGCTTACGCCACCATCAAAGGTATTGAGGTGATGCGTGCACTACGCAAAGGCCAGGCCTCAGCATTTTATTATGGTGATCCCCTGGGCGAAATGCGCCTGGTAAGCAGAGTTTTTGAAATGTAAGGCCTTTGAATAAGACAAAAGGCTGCCTCATCGCTAACTTTGCAACAGTGCCTTCTACGGCACGTTTGAAGGCGCGCTGAAAGGTCTGGTCATACATGTGATGGCGACGCACGACACCGCTCCGTGGATCGGTCGAATGCGTGTGCTGCGCAAAAACCCAGAACCACGGCCAGGAATGCCCGGCGCGCGGATACTTCCGCTCAAGGGCGTCGGGAAGCGCAACGCCGCTGCGGCCCTCGGCCTGGTCCTTCAGCCACCATGCCCGTGCACGCGACAGCTGCTCGCGCAGGCTGGGTGCCAAGCTCTCGGGTAACATCAAGGCCCGATCCTTGGAGCCCTTGCCCTCCCGCACGATGATCGTGCCGTGATCGAAATCCAGATCCTTGACCCGCAGTTGCAAACCCTCACTGATCCGCATGCCCGTTCCATACAGAAGCTGGGCGAACAAACGATGCTCGCCTTCCAGAAAACCGAGGATGCGAACCACTTCATCCGGGGTCAGCACCACCGGCAAGCGCCGCGACGGCCGAGGTCTTCCGATCTCCTGAAGCCAGGGCAGATCCGTGCACAGCACCTTGCCGTAGAAGAACAGCAAGGCCGCCAATGCCTGACGATGCGTGGAGACCGAAACCTTGCGCTCGTTCGCCAGCCAGGACAGAAATGCCTCGACTTCGCTGCTGCCCAAGGTTGCCGGGTGACGCACACCGTGGAAACGGATGAAGGCACGAACCCAGTGGACATAAGCCTGTTCGGTTCGTAAACTGTAATGCAAGTAGCGTATGCGCTCACGCAACTGGTCCAGAACCTTGACCGAACGCAGCGGTGGTAACGGCGCAGTGGCGGTTTTCATGGCTTGTTATGACTGTTTTTTTGTACAGTCTATGCCTCGGGCATCCAAGCAGCAAGCGCGTTACGCCGTGGGTCGATGTTTGATGTTATGGAGCAGCAACGATGTTACGCAGCAGGGCAGTCGCCCTAAAACAAAGTTAGATGCCAGATTTGGCGTTGCGTATGCTCACAGAAAATCGACAGCCGCAAGACTGTTTTTGGCAACTCATAGCCACCACTATTTATCCTTCATACCGTAGAGGAGATTGCACGTGAAGAACTGGCTCTTTCTGGCTATTGCAATATTTGGTGAGGTCGTCGCAACTTCCGCACTGAAGTCCAGCCATGGATTCACCAAGTTAGTTCCTTCTGTTGTAGTTGTGGCTGGCTACGGGCTTGCGTTCTATTTCCTCTCTCTCGCAATCAAGTCCATCCCGGTCGGCATTGCTTATGCTGTTTGGGCTGGCCTCGGCATCGTACTTGTGGCAGCTATCGCTTGGATCTTCCATGGCCAGAAACTAGACTTGTGGGCGTTCGTTGGCATGGGACTTATCGTTAGTGGCGTCGCCGTTCTAAATCTGCTATCCAAGGTCAGCGCACATTGATCGGGCTGGCATCTAACAATTCATTCAAGCCGACGCCGCTTCGCGGCGCGGCTTAATTCAGGTGTTAGGCCGCATGGACACAACGCAGGTCACATTGATACACAAAATTCTAGCTGCGGCAGATGAGCGAAATCTGCCGCTCTGGATCGGTGGGGGCTGGGCGATCGATGCACGGCTAGGGCGTGTAACACGCAAGCACGATGATATTGATCTGACGTTTCCCGGCGAGAGGCGCGGCGAGCTCGAGGCAATAGTTGAAATGCTCGGCGGGCGCGTCATGGAGGAGTTGGACTATGGATTCTTAGCGGAGATCGGGGATGAGTTACTTGACTGCGAACCTGCTTGGTGGGCAGACGAAGCGTATGAAATCGCGGAGGCTCCGCAGGGCTCGTGCCCAGAGGCGGCTGAGGGCGTCATCGCCGGGCGGCCAGTCCGTTGTAACAGCTGGGAGGCGATCATCTGGGATTACTTTTACTATGCCGATGAAGTACCACCAGTGGACTGGCCTACAAAGCACATAGAGTCCTACAGGCTCGCATGCACCTCACTCGGGGCGGAAAAGGTTGAGGTCTTGCGTGCCGCTTTCAGGTCGCGATATGCGGCCTAACAATTCGTCCAAGCCGACGCCGCTTCGCGGCGCGGCTTAACTCAGGTGTTGGGCGCACAATAAGGCTCCTCGCTGAGTTGCTTGAAAGTTGTTACGATTCAAATTCAATCATGAGATAGCCAGCAGATGAGCACTTCCAAGAACGCAGACAAGTAAGCCGCAGCAACCTTCATTTTTCGGTTGTTGCGGCGTTCTCATGAATCCTTTTGCTCTACGAGAGCGCCGCCAAATCCTTCGTTCAAGGAGATGGTTTCGTGCGCTCAAAAAACTTTAGTTGGCGGTACTCCCTTGCCGCCACGGTGTTGTTGTTATCACCGTTCGATTTGCTGGCATCACTCGGCATGGACATGTACTTGCCGGCAGTGCCTTTTATGCCAAACGCGCTTGGCACGACAGCGAGCACAGTTCAGCTTACGCTGACAACGTACTTGGTCATGATCGGTGCCGGTCAGCTCTTGTTTGGACCGCTATCGGACCGACTGGGGCGCCGCCCCGTTCTACTGGGAGGTGGCCTCGCCTACGTTGTGGCGTCAATGGGCCTCGCTTTTACGTCATTGGCTGAAGTCTTTCTGGGGCTTCGGATTCTTCAGGCTTGTGGTGCCTCGGCGTGCCTTGTTTCCACGTTTGCAACAGTACGTGACATTTACGCAGGTCGCGAGGAAAGTAACGTCATTTACGGCATACTCGGATCCATGCTGGCCATGGTCCCGGCGGTAGGCCCATTGCTCGGAGCGCTCGTCGACATGTGGCTTGGGTGGCGGGCTATCTTTGCGTTTCTAGGTTTGGGCATGATCGCTGCATCTGCAGCAGCGTGGCGATTCTGGCCAGAAACCCGGGTGCAACGAGTTACGGGCTTGCAATGGTCGCAGCTGCTACTCCCCGTTAAGTGCCTGAACTTCTGGTTGTACACGTTGTGTTACGCCGCTGGAATGGGTAGCTTCTTCGTCTTTTTCTCCATTGCGCCCGGACTAATAATGGGCAGGCAAGGTGTGTCTCAGCTTGGCTTCAGCCTGCTGTTCGCCACAGTGGCAATTGCCATGGTGTTTACGGCTCGTTTTATGGGGCGTGTGATACCCAAGTGGGGCAGCCCAAGTGTCTTGCGAATGGGAATGGGATGCCTGATAGCTGGAGCAGTATTGCTTGCCATCACCGAAATATGGGCTTCGCAGTCCGTGTTAGGCTTTATTGCTCCGATGTGGCTAGTGGGTATTGGTGTCGCCACAGCGGTATCTGTGGCACCCAATGGCGCTCTTCAAGGATTCGACCATGTTGCTGGAACGGTCACGGCAGTTTACTTCTGCTTGGGCGGTGTACTGCTAGGAAGCATCGGAACGTTGATCATTTCGCTGTTGCCGCGCAACACGGCTTGGCCGGTTGTCGTGTACTGTTTGACCCTTGCAACAGTCGTGCTCGGTCTGTCTTGTGTTTCCCGAGCGGAGGGCTCTCGCGGCCAGGGGGAGCATGATGTGGTCGCGCTACAAAGTGCGGAAAGTACGTCAAATCCCAATCGTTGAGAGAATGTGGCAAGCTATCGCCCAACAAATCGCTGCAGCCGACCCAAAACCGCTACGCGGTTTCGGTCGGCTGAGCTCAGGCGTTAGACATCATGAGGGTAGCGGTGACCATCGAAATTTCGAACCAACTATCAGAGGTGCTAAGCGTCATTGAGCGCCATCTGGAATCAACGTTGCTGGCCGTGCATTTGTACGGCTCCGCAGTGGATGGCGGCCTGAAGCCATACAGCGATATTGATTTGTTGGTTACTGTGGCCGTAAAGCTTGATGAAACGACGCGGCGAGCATTGCTCAATGACCTTATGGAGGCTTCGGCTTTCCCTGGCGAGAGCGAGACGCTCCGCGCTATAGAAGTCACCCTTGTCGTGCATGACGACATCATCCCGTGGCGTTATCCGGCTAAGCGCGAGCTGCAATTTGGAGAATGGCAGCGCAATGACATTCTTGCGGGTATCTTCGAGCCAGCCATGATCGACATTGATCTAGCTATCCTGCTTACAAAAGCAAGAGAACATAGCGTTGCCTTGGTAGGTCCGGCAGCGGAGGAATTCTTTGACCCGGTTCCTGAACAGGATCTATTCGAGGCGCTGAGGGAAACCTTGAAGCTATGGAACTCGCAGCCCGACTGGGCCGGCGATGAGCGAAATGTAGTGCTTACGTTGTCCCGCATTTGGTACAGCGCAATAACCGGCAAAATCGCGCCGAAGGATGTCGCTGCCGACTGGGCAATAAAACGCCTACCTGCCCAGTATCAGCCCGTCTTACTTGAAGCTAAGCAAGCTTATCTGGGACAAAAAGAAGATCACTTGGCCTCACGCGCAGATCACTTGGAAGAATTTATTCGCTTTGTGAAAGGCGAGATCATCAAGTCAGTTGGTAAATGATGTCTAACAATTCGTTCAAGCCGACCGCGCTACGCGCGGCGGCTTAACTCCGGCGTTAGATGCACTAAGCACATAATTGCTCACAGCCAAACTATCAGGTCAAGTCTGCTTTTATTATTTTTAAGCGTGCATAATAAGCCCTACACAAATTGGGAGATATATCATGAAAGGCTGGCTTTTTCTTGTTATCGCAATAGTTGGCGAAGTAATCGCAACATCCGCATTAAAATCTAGCGAGGGCTTTACTAAGCTTGCCCCTTCCGCCGTTGTCATAATCGGTTATGGCATCGCATTTTATTTTCTTTCTCTGGTTCTGAAATCCATCCCTGTCGGTGTTGCTTATGCAGTCTGGTCGGGACTCGGCGTCGTCATAATTACAGCCATTGCCTGGTTGCTTCATGGGCAAAAGCTTGATGCGTGGGGCTTTGTAGGTATGGGGCTCATAATTGCTGCCTTTTTGCTCGCCCGATCCCCATCGTGGAAGTCGCTGCGGAGGCCGACGCCATGGTGACGGTGTTCGGCATTCTGAATCTCACCGAGGACTCCTTCTTCGATGAGAGCCGGCGGCTAGACCCCGCCGGCGCTGTCACCGCGGCGATCGAAATGCTGCGAGTCGGATCAGACGTCGTGGATGTCGGACCGGCCGCCAGCCATCCGGACGCGAGGCCTGTATCGCCGGCCGATGAGATCAGACGTATTGCGCCGCTCTTAGACGCCCTGTCCGATCAGATGCACCGTGTTTCAATCGACAGCTTCCAACCGGAAACCCAGCGCTATGCGCTCAAGCGCGGCGTGGGCTACCTGAACGATATCCAAGGATTTCCTGACCCTGCGCTCTATCCCGATATTGCTGAGGCGGACTGCAGGCTGGTGGTTATGCACTCAGCGCAGCGGGATGGCATCGCCACCCGCACCGGTCACCTTCGACCCGAAGACGCGCTCGACGAGATTGTGCGGTTCTTCGAGGCGCGGGTTTCCGCCTTGCGACGGAGCGGGGTCGCTGCCGACCGGCTCATCCTCGATCCGGGGATGGGATTTTTCTTGAGCCCCGCACCGGAAACATCGCTGCACGTGCTGTCGAACCTTCAAAAGCTGAAGTCGGCGTTGGGGCTTCCGCTATTGGTCTCGGTGTCGCGGAAATCCTTCTTGGGCGCCACCGTTGGCCTTCCTGTAAAGGATCTGGGTCCAGCGAGCCTTGCGGCGGAACTTCACGCGATCGGCAATGGCGCTGACTACGTCCGCACCCACGCGCCTGGAGATCTGCGAAGCGCAATCACCATCTCGGAAACCCTCGCGAAATTTCGCAGTCGCGACGCCAGAGACCGAGGGTTAGATCATGCCTAGCATTCACCTTCCGGCCGCCCGCTAGCGGACCCTGGTCAGGTTCCGCGAAGGTGGGCGCAGACATGCTGGGCTCGTCAGGATCAAACTGCACTATGAGGCGGCGGTTCATACCGCGCCAGGGGAGCGAATGGACAGCGAGGAGCCTCCGAACGTTCGGGTCGCCTGCTCGGGTGATATCGACGAGGTTGTGCGGCTGATGCACGACGCTGCGGCGTGGATGTCCGCCAAGGGAACGCCCGCCTGGGACGTCGCGCGGATCGACCGGACATTCGCGGAGACCTTCGTCCTGAGATCCGAGCTCCTAGTCGCGAGTTGCAGCGACGGCATCGTCGGCTGTTGCACCTTGTCGGCCGAGGATCCCGAGTTCTGGCCCGACGCCCTCAAGGGGGAGGCCGCATATCTGCACAAGCTCGCGGTGCGACGGACACATGCGGGCCGGGGTGTCAGCTCCGCGCTGATCGAGGCTTGCCGCCATGCCGCGCGAACGCAGGGGTGCGCCAAGCTGCGGCTCGACTGCCACCCGAACCTGCGTGGCCTATACGAGCGGCTCGGATTCACCCACGTCGACACTTTCAATCCCGGCTGGGATCCAACCTTCATCGCAGAACGCCTAGAACTCGAAATCTAACGTCCGTTCGGGCATCGAGGTCCATGTCGGGGTGGGACGGGCCCGTGGCTTCAAGATCACTTGCAGTCCGACCGCGATGTCTTGGTTGCGCGAGAGGTTGTCGATATCCTCCACTTCCATCATCAACCCTGGATAATGCCGCCGCCGTCATCGCCGCCGACGCCCGTGCCGGGCTTTTCGGGCCTGTCAGGCTTGCTCGGCCTTCAGCCTGCCTGGGCGAGATCTCCGGCGGACGGATTAACGGCGGAGCTTCGCCGCCTTTCGTGCGTGTGAAGGCCGAAGATAGTTCTCTCAAAAACATCCGTTTATGAGAGATACCAAATGTCATTTTCAGAAGACGACTGCACCAGTTGATTGGGCGTAATGGCTGTTGTGCAGCCAGCTCCTGACAGTTCAATATCAGAAGTGATCTGCACCAATCTCGACTATGCTCAATACTCGTGTGGGCTCTGTTGCAAAAATCGTGAAGCTTGAGCATGCTTGGCGGAGATTGGACGGACGGAACGATGACGGATTTCAAGTGGCGCCATTTCCAGGGTGATGTGATCCTGTGGGCGGTGCGCTGGTATTGTCGCTATCCGATCAGCTATCGCGACCTTGAGGAAATGCTGGCGGAACGCGGCATTTCGGTCGACCATACGACGATCTATCGCTGGGTCCAGTGCTACGCCCCGGAGATGGAGAAGCGGCTGCGCTGGTTCTGGCGGCGTGGCTTTGATCCGAGCTGGCGCCTGGATGAAACCTACGTCAAGGTGCGGGGCAAGTGGACCTACCTGTACCGGGCAGTCGACAAGCGGGGCGACACGATCGATTTCTACCTGTCGCCGACCCGCAGCGCCAAGGCAGCGAAGCGGTTCCTGGGCAAGGCCCTGCGAGGCCTGAAGCACTGGGAAAAGCCTGCCACGCTCAATACCGACAAAGCGCCGAGCTATGGTGCAGCGATCACCGAATTGAAGCGCGAAGGAAAGCTGGACCGGGAGACGGCCCACCGGCAGGTGAAGTATCTCAATAACGTGATCGAGGCCGATCACGGAAAGCTCAAGATACTGATCAAGCCGGTGCGCGGTTTCAAATCGATCCCCACGGCCTATGCCACGATCAAGGGATTCGAAGTCATGCGAGCCCTGCGCAAAGGACAGGCTCGCCCCTGGTGCCTGCAGCCCGGCATCAGGGGCGAGGTGCGCCTTGTGGAGAGAGCTTTTGGCATTGGGCCCTCGGCGCTGACGGAGGCCATGGGCATGCTCAACCACCATTTCGCAGCAGCCGCCTGATCGGCGCAGAGCGACAGCCTACCTCTGACTGCCGCCAATCTTTGCAACAGAGCCCGAATATCTGCAACGCATCGATCTCCCCGAGGATCTGCTTGCCGGCGTTCCTGCCCATCGGGTGACTCGTCTGCGCAGGCAGGGTGAACGGTATTATGCCGACGGCATGCGCGATCTCCCGGAGGACAGGCGGCTTGCGATCTTGGCTGTTTGCGTCTCGGAATGGCAGGCGATGTTGGCCGACGCAGTGGTCGAAACCCACGACCGGATCGTCGGCCGTCTCTACCGTGCTTCGGAGCGTATTTGCCATGCAAAGGTCGCAGACGAAGCGGGGGTGGTGCGTGACACCCTGAAATCCTTCGCCGAGATCGGGGGCGCCCTGGTCGATGCACAGGATGATGGCCAGCCGCTGGGCGATGTCATCGCGAGTGGGTCAGGGTGGGACGGCTTAAAAACCCTTGTTGCAATGGCAACCAGGCTGACCGCCACCATGGCCGACGATCCGCTCAATCATGTGCTCGACGGTTATCACCGCTTCCGCCGATACGCTCCACGCATGTTGCGCCTGCTCGATCTGCGAGCTGCGCCCGTTGCACTGCCGCTTCTGGAAGCGGTGACGGCCCTTCGTACCGGTTTGAACGATGCCGCGATGACCAGCTTCTTGCGGCCCAGCTCGAAATGGCATCGCCACCTTCGGGCCCAGAGGGCTGGCGACGCTCGCCTATGGGAGATCGCGGTGCTGTTCCATCTGCGCGATGCGTTCCGCTCCGGAGATGTCTGGCTTACTAGGTCCCGGCGCTATGGCGATCTGAAACACGCACTCGTTCCGGCACAATCCATCGCGGAAGGCGGTCGTCTCGCTGTGCCATTGCGGCCGGAGGAATGGCTGGCAGACCGGCAAGCTCGCCTCGACATGCGGTTGCGCGAGCTTGGCCGTGCCGCTCGCGCAGGCACGATCCCGGGCGGGTCGATTGAAAACGGCGTTCTGCATATCGAGAAACTCGAAGCCGCCGCGCCGACAGGCGCCGAAGATCTGGTGCTCGATCTCTACAAGCAGATCCCGCCCACGCGCATCACCGATCTCCTGGGTTCTACCCCGAAATCACGGACGGTTGTGAAAGGACTGAAAACTTCAAGTCCTGCCTTGCGACTCTTCGCCGCATTCTCGGGTTGTGGAACCGCTCGATGTATTCGAACACATCGGCTCTTGCGGCATCGAGCGTCGGATACGTCATGCGGTAGACCCGCTCGCGCTTGAGCAGCCCGAAGAAGCCTTCGCACGCAGCGTTGTCACCGCAGTGGCCCACCGCACTCATCGAACACACCAGTCGGTGGGTCGCCAGATAACGCTGGTAGTCGCTGCTCCGGAACTGGCTGCCACGGTCCGAATGAAGGATCACGGGATGACTGCCCTGGCGCTGCCAGACGGCCATCTGGACGGCCCGGATCACCATCTGCCGGTCCTGCCGGTGGTGCATCGACCAACCCACGACCCGCTGGTCGAACAGATCCAGCACGATGCACAGGTACAGCTTGCCTTCCCGAGTCTTGAGCTCGGTGATGTCGGTGACCCACTTGGTCTCCGGCTCCAGCGCGGTGAAGTCCCGTTCCAGCAGGTTGCGTACGCCCGGCGGCGTCAGCGCCGGCTGGCCGCGCTGGCCACGCCGCTTCGGTCGCGGCCAGCCTTGCAAGCCGTTAGCAGCCATCAGGCGCGCCACCCGGTTCAGGCTGGCTGTCTCGCCTTGATCCGCAAGGTCTTCGTGCATGCGACCGGCGCCCAGCGTGCCGCGGCTGTCCTCGTGCAACTCACGGATCCGGCCAAGCAGTCGTTGATTGTCGGTCTGCTGGGCGCTGGGCAATCGCTTGCTCCAGTCGTAGTAACCGCTGGCCGACACCCGCAGGCAACGGCACATCAGTCGAACCGCAAACTCATCGCGGCAACGTTCGATCACCTGATACCTCAGGATGATGCCTTGGCAAAGAACGTCGCCGCTTCTCGCAAAAAATCCCGTTCCTTCTTGATCCGAGCCAGCTCGCGCTTGAGGCGGGCCAGTTCCTCGTCCCGCGGCGTGCCGGTACCGCCGAAGACCACTTTGCCCTGGCTCTGCGCCTCCCGCTTCCACCGGGTCAGCAGGGCGTCCCGGATCCCCAGTTCCCGCGCCACCTGGGCACAGCTGACCCCCGGCTGGCTCGCCTGCTCAACAGCGCCACGCTTGAACTCGGCGCTGAACTTCCTTCGCTTCGACATGAACACTCCTCATGGCCTAGATCGGCCTTCTCGTAAGTGTCCGTGAAAACGGGGGTGAACCCCCTGCTGGAGGTGGATGCGGCGACCGGCTTCACCGAAGCGTTCACCCATCTGCGCACAGGAGCACCCTGCGCTGACCGGATCGGGCTAATGAACGTTATCTTGGCGGAAGGGATCAACCTCGGCTTGCGCAAAATGGCGGATGCGACAAACACCCACACCTTCTGGGAATTGATCCGCATTGGACGGTGGCATGTCGAGGGCGAAGCCTATGACCGGGCGCTGGCCATGGTGGTCGAGGCACAGGCAGCGTTACCCATGGCCCGGTTCTGGGGCATGGGCACGTCGGCTTCGAGCGACGGACAGTTCTTCGTCGCTACAGAGCAAGGTGAGGCCATGAACCTGGTCAACGCGAAATATGGCAATACCCCGGGCCTGAAAGCCTATAGCCACGTCTCCGACCAATATGCGCCGTTCGCAACCCAGGTGATTCCTGCAACGGCAAGCGAAGCGCCTTACATCCTCGATGGCCTGCTGATGAACGATGCTGGACGCCATATCCGCGAGCAGTTCACCGACACGGGCGGCTTCACCGATCACGTCTTTGCCGCATGTGCCATTCTCGGCTACCGGTTCGCTCCGCGCATCCGCGACCTGCCATCCAAACGGCTCTACGCGTTCAATCCGTCGGCCGCCCCGGCGCACCTGCGAGCGTTGATCGGCGGAAAGGTCAACCAAGCCATGATCGAGCGCAATTGGCCCGACATCCTGCGCATCGCCGCCACCATTGCTGCCGGGACCGTCGCGCCAAGCCAGATTCTGCGGAAACTCGCCTCCTATCCGCGGCAGAACGAGCTCGCGACAGCCCTGCGGGAAGTCGGTCGCGTCGAGCGCACCCTGTTCATGATCGACTGGATTCTGGATGCCGAACTCCAACGGCGTGCCCAGATCGGGCTCAACAAAGGCGAAGCTCATCATGCGCTGAAGCGGGCAATCAGCTTCCACCGCCGCGGTGAAATCCGCGACCGTTCCGCCGAAGGCCAGCATTACCGCATCGCCGGCATGAATCTGCTCGCCGCCATCATCATCTTCTGGAACACCATGAAGCTCGGCGAGGTCGTTGCAAACCAGAAACGCGATGGAAAGCTGCTATCGCCCGATCTCTTGGCCCATGTTTCGCCGCTCGGATGGGAACACATCAATCTCACCGGAGAATATCGCTGGCCAAAGCCTTAGCGTAGGATTCCGCCCCCTCCCGCAAACGACCCCTACTTCAGCTTACCTCCGGTAAGGGCCCCAGCGCCCTTACCGCCTGCTTGGCCGGCGCTCTTGCTGCCATCTGAAAGCCCCTGGATGACGTGCCCGGCCCGAATCCCAACCCAGGTAAGGCTCGCAAGCCAAAAGCCCGGCAAGACCAGGAACATCGTGCCCATGACGAACATCAGGAGCAGGTCGCCAAAGGCATTGTTCAACCCCACCAGCGGATCGAAGTTAGTGTGTGGCCGGTTCCAGCCGAAGCCCCACCCATAGAGCGCATCGAGGATGGTGCTGTCGATCCAGCGTGCGAGTTGGAACCAGAAATCGGTGAAGAACAGCGCGAATTGCACGACGCTGACGGTGACGACCGTCTTCAGGTCATAGGTTCCGACGACCAGTACGAGCGGGATGCAGATGACCAGTGCCATCTTGAGCAAGGCAAGCACCATGGGCAGCGCCTGGCGCACCACGTCCATGGCGGGAAATGCGGCAAGTGCCCCGACCGCCATTCCTACATCCCCCGTGGCCCGCGTCACGATGTTCGGCAGGGTCTTGTCGATCTGGCCGCCGTAGTCGGTATAGACCGAACCCTGGTTGAGCTTCTGCTGTCGCGGTGACGCGATGGTACGGACCACCGAATCGTCCACCTCGGTACGGCTCAGGAACCCGGCCCAGCCCGCCAAGCGATTCAACAGGCTGGGGTCCACCTGGCCCAGCAGCCGTGCCCGCAGGCCGTTGCTGCCATCGGCCCACCACTGCCTGCAGGTCGGGTAGCCGCCGCCACTGGCCACCTGCGCAAGCCCTGCGTCGCGGGTGTCGTCATAGGGCCATGACTCGCGCGCCGTGCTGGAACGGTAGCTGTCGTAGTAGCCGCCGGTATCCGTGAAAAACCTCGAACCGATCCAGGTCACGTCGTTCATTTGAGCGTCGTCCAGCTCCGGCCGCGCCATGAACAATTTAGCGCGTGCAGGTCCGTAGCAGTCGTGTGTGAAATCGGCCACTTCCTGAGCCAGAACCGGGTCATTGATGCGGGTAGCGTCGATCTCCATGCGCATCTGTCGCAGGTCTGTCCCGCACGGGATTGCCGCCACCGAGGCGCTGGTGACGGCGCGCGAGAGCGCGTGCATGAAGGCCCACCAGACCGGCACCTTGGCACTCTGGTTGTTGATGGTGCTGAAGGACTGGGACCAGCCGGTATCCGTGGGCTGCGGCACGTTGACCTGGCACTGGGCCGAGCGCGAGCTGTCGTACTGAATTGTGTTGAGGTCCACGTCGATGAAGGGGATGCCGGCGAACATCACCACCACGATGGCGACGAACACCCGGTTCTCGATGCGTGCGGCCGAGAGCACGCCCTTGTTGCCTTCGTCGGCACCTTCCGCACGGGCCTTAAGCCATTCCTGCACGATGATCGCCACGAAGGGCAGTGCGAATACCCCGCTGGATACCAGTACCGCCCAGATGCCGTTGTTGACGATCCAGGACACCAAGGTCAGGTAGTACTCCAGGTAGTCGGTTGTGAAAAGCGTCATGGCTCGGACCTCCCCTCAGCCCTGCATCAACAGGCTGGCTTCAAGCGCCACGATGGCAACGACGCCGGCGATCTCGCTGCGTACCAGGCGGCGCCGCGCTTGCGCGTCGTCCTCACGCGCAAGCAGCCGGCGACGCATCCAGACCCAGCCGTAGGCCGTCGCGCCATACAGGCACAGCCGCCAGACCAGGAAGTAGCCCGCTGCTGCCGCCAGCCAACGCTCCCAGCCCGCGACACTTCCGACGAGGTAGATGCCAACGATGTTGGCACCCACGGCGACGGCCGCGAGTACCATCGTCCACAGCAGCGCCTTCGCTGCGCGCCGGTTGAACAGCCAGCGCGGGCGCAGCCAGGCCGCACGCATCAGGCTCATGGCCGGCCTCCCGGATTGCCCTTCTGCAACTGATCGAGGCGGTCAGGCACCGGATCGCCTTCGTAGATGCCACGCGAGCCCGCCGCGCGCGTGCCGTGGCGCTGGATGATCGCCATGGGCGAGTTGTTCGCCAGCTCCCGGCGCAGCTCCAGCTCGGTCTTGAGGTTGCGAATCTCGCGATCGAGCGTGTCGCTCTCGTGGTTCACCGCCTCCACGGCGAGCTGGTTGGCCGCCACGTTGGGCTCCTTCTTGCCGGTCAGCAGCGTGCGTTGCAGCAGTAGCGCCTTCTCCAGCACCGACGCCAGCGCAACCTCGGACGCCAGGCGCTGCGACAGCAGGTGCTGGTCCGGTTCGTCGCGCAGTGCCTCGACCACGCCGCGCGTGATGGGCAGCGACGCGCTGCCGGCCTCCCGCAGGTTTTCGGGCGTCGTGTTCTTCGCCTTGGAGACCAGGTCCTGGAGCGCCTGCAGCTTGGCGTCGTACTCCTCCTGGATCAGGGGCGTCAGCCCGACGCCGGGCACCGTCTCCGTCTTGGTGCAGGCGTCGCAGGTGCGCTGCTCCTTCTCGCCGAGCACCCGTGTTGCCCACTCGATGGCCGCCTGCGGCGTGGTCCAGGTTTGGCACGACAGGCTCGTGCAACTGGCCGGAGCGATTGCCGACGTGTCGGTCACCCCGCGGCCATTGACCAGGTTGTAGCCCGCGCGGGTGACGTCACCGACCACCTTGATCGCGGGCTGACCGGAGCCGCCGGCATTGCTTCCCCCGACCCAGGGCACGCCATCGTTGCCACGGCGCGTCTCGGCCTGCTCGATGGCCGAGACGGCATCCGTGCTCGAAACAGCGTCACGCAGCGCCAACCCCTCTGCCATCTGGCTCCAGCCGAGTTGGCCGCCAGCCGTTTCGGCCATCTTTTCGGCCATGGCGCGGCACGTCAGCTTCGAGCGGTCGAAATCCAGCCGCGCTTGCAGAACGCCGTTGGTGAGCAGGTTGTAGAGGCCTGGATCTGCACGCTGGATGATCAACGCCGGCAGGGACGCCACAGCACTCGTAGCACTCTGGATCACCGAGGACATGATCTGCTGAAAGCCATTGGTGACACCGTTGAGTTGATTCTTCAACGTGGTCTGGATGCTCATGTCGCCGCAGATCAGATTGCTGTTCCAGCCGACACCCACGCCGAGCGAGCGCATGCCGGCTGCGCGGCCCATCGAAACGGCGCTGCCGCCGCCGATGGAGTACATGACGTCATCGCCGATGACGTTGCCGCTGGTCTGGTAGCCCAGTTGGCCCCAGGCCACGCCGCTTGCCAGAACCAACGCGCCGGTAAGCGCCAAACAGATCCTCTTGCCACGAGCCGGTGGGGAGAACTGCATAGAGTCGGAACGCTTCATCGCGGCACCTCAAAGGAAATCAACGCTGCCAAGGAACACCTGTCCACGGCGTTCGCAGCAGGCATACGGCCGCCACAGCGCCCAGGCGTAGTCGCCTTGCTGGGCCTGAGTCAGGAAGCCGGTGCGTGGGAAAACCGTGCAGGACGAGGACAGGACGGGCGTGAGTTCCTGCCACTTGCCAGTCGAGGCATCACCCTCCATCAGCGCGCTGGCGGGCCAGTAGCCATCGCGGGCATTGGCAAGCAGCGGCTGGTACACGTGCAACTGCCCGCGGCGCGTGACGACATCGCCCGCACGCTGGGCCACCACGGCTCCCGATTTGTGGTCGTCGGTCTGGTGCAGGAAGCCGCCGCGGGGATACACGTTGCCCCAAAGGTTCATCGTGGTGCGTGCGCCGACCTCGCGCATGCCGGGAATCAATGCCTCCGGGTAGGCCATCTCGGGCACGTTGTAGCGCCAGGCAAGCGTGTCCAAGGTGCTGAGCAGATACGGCATGAATGCCGTTCCCGCGCCCTCGCAGAAGTAGCCCGAGGACGAAACAAACTGGTTGAACACCTCGACGCCGGGATGGCCGATCACGTCGGCGTTCTTGAATTTCGCGAGATTGTTTTCGTGATCCTCGTTCGTCGTTCCATCGCCGCCCGCTTGGGCGGACGGGTTGGCCGTACTCATCGCCCGGACTTCGACCCACGGGTTCTCGCCCGTGTTGCTGTAGCTGGAGACGACCGCATCGGGGATGTAGTGGCGCACCTTGACAGAGGTGCGCACCGTGCAGCCTCCCCAGGTGCAGTAGAGCCAGTAGCAGATACCCACCACCCGGTACTCCAAGCAATCGGGCGAGGCCACCGAGGCAACGATGGCGGTGGTGTTCAAGGCGTAGCTACCCGTGGCGCTGAGCAGCAGCAAGGAAGCCACGCCAGCCCGCATGCGGCGCATAAGGTCGAATGGCCTCGTCATGGCTGGGTCCTCCGACGCTGCTCGATGCGCGCGACAGCGCGGGCCACATCCGGCTCGCCATAGACCACGTAGCGCTGATCCACCACGACAGCCGGGATGCTGGTGATGCCCAGGCTCCATGCGTCGGTGACGCCCTGGTATGCGGAAGCGATGCGGCGCTGTAGGTCGGCGCCGCCTTGGTTCAGCCGACGCTTGACGGTGGCCGCCGCCTGTTCGGGGGCGGCGGGCAGTTCCGCAGAAAGCTCCGCTTCAATCCGGCGGGCTTCGTCCAGCTCGATCAGCCGCTCGCCGCCCATGGTCTTGACCGGGTGGTGGCTGTCGGTGACGACCAGTACGTCGGCTGCGAAGGTGACGGGGCTGAACACGGCCAGGGACGCCGGCAGCGCCACGACGAGACCAAGGGTTCGCCAGCCCGACGCGAACGTGGAAAAGGATGCCGGCATGTCGCGTGCCCCGAAAGTTGATCAGGGCCATAGTCAAACGCGAACCCGATGCCACCCCAACAAACAATGCGCATCGCGGGCTGCCCGCATACCTGCTTGTCCCGGGCCATAAAAAAACGGAGGCCGAAGCCTCCGCGAGGATCAATGAAGCAATGCGACCGTTACAGCAGGCCTGACTCCGCAAAGGAGAACGGGGAACCTTGGCCTACGATGATGTGATCCAGTACCCGTACATCGATGAGCGCCAGCGCGGCCTGCAGTTGCTGGGTCAGCACACGATCCGCGCTCGACGGCTCGGAGATGCCCGAGGGGTGCTGGTGCGCGAAGATCACCGCGGCGGCGTTCAACTCCAGCACACGCTGTACGACGACACGTGGATAAACAGAAGTCGAGTTGATCGTGCCCCTGAACAATGGCTCGTAGGCCAGCACCTGGTGCATGCTATCCAGGAACACAGCGGCGAATATCTCGTTGGGTTCAGCGACCAGTTTCACGCGCAGATAGTCCCGCACGGCGGCCGGCTGGCTGAGGCATGGTCCAGCTTTGAAGATCCGTTTTTCCAGCAGCACGATGGCCTGCTGGATGATCCAGTCTTCGTGCTGGGCAGCTACGGCGGAAAGCGACTCCACACAGGAGTCATTGATGGCGAAAGACATGGCGAACCTCCAGACGGTGAGATCGGAGGGCGCGCGCCCCCGAGGGCAAGCCCTCCTGGGGATGAGAATGAAAAGATGCATCCATCACCGCGATTGCGGTGACCGTTCGCGGCCAGGATGCAAGGCGAACGAGTCGCGGTCAGCGCAGAGGACTGCGCCGTAGCCTTGAAGACCGGGGCTACCTGGGCATGTCGCCGACGACGTCGGCAGGCATTTCGGATGTGGGTGTGCTGGTCGGACCCTCAGCCGCCAGCATGTCCATGGCTGACAGCAAGGCATCGCCCTCGATCGGCCCCTGCAGCAGGATGGCCTGGCCCGTTTGGCGATCGAGCAGGCGCAGCGACGGCGTGGCGGTTACGCCGCTCTTGGTGGCTTCCGCAGCCTGGGCGCGGATAGCCGCACTGGGCCTTTCGCTTGCCATGCACTGCTCGCTGGCTGGCGTCGATTCGGGGTACCGCAAGCCATCGGGCAAGCCCTGGCCGCCGCTGCGCGTGTGGGCATAGACCCATTCGATCGCCTGCCAGAACGCGACATGCCCACCTGCTTCGGCAGCGCATTCCACTAGGCGTGCCTCGGCTGACGCGGCCGGCTCGTGCTCGGCCAGCGGCTGGTGGTGCCATTGCAGCGCCACGTCGGTGTTGTTGCCGATCCACCGCTTGAGCTGCGGGAAATACTCCCGGCAGAACGGGCACTCCAGGTCGGCATAGAGCGTCAGCGTGAAACGGCCTTTGGGGTTGCCCATTAGCCAGGGCGGCCCGGCCACCGGTGCCATGCTGACCGGCGTGGGCGGCTGCGGCGGGGATTCGCCGGGCGACCTTGACACAAGCCAGATCAGCAGCAGCGCGACCAGCACAGCAGCCAATGCCCAGGGCCAGCGGGGCCGCCCGTTGCGGCGGCGGAACGCCTGGACCTGCATCGGAATGGAAGGACGTTTCTGTTCCATGGCGTTCTCCGTCTTACGACAGTTCCAAGGCCGGCGACTCGATGCCGCGCGCCTGGTCGATCTTCTCGGCCACCTTGAAGGCCGCTTCCAGTTCGGTGCAGCCGTAGTGCTGCATGAGCTGGTAGCGCTCGGCCTTCTCTTCGGGTTCGGTCTGCGCCAACGCCAAGTACAGGCTGGGCGGCACGGCGCGGAACAGCACTTCCATGCTCTTGGAAAGGATGACGCCCTCGGTGAACTTGCCCGCTTCTTTGCGCGCCGAGAGCATCAGCGCTTTCTGCGCGGGCGAGAGTTCGCGGAAGCGTGCAATCTTCTCGACCTCATCGGGCGGCATCGACAGGCAGATCCACCACTCAATCATGTTGAGCATGGGCTCCGCGGCACGCGGCAGATCGTCGATATTTTGTGTAGCCAGCCAGAACCAGGCCCCTAGCTTGCGCCACATTTTTGTAATTTTTACAACGTAGGGCGCAAGCAGCGGGTTCTTCGTGATGATGTGGCCTTCGTCGGTCACATTGATGATCGGACGGCCCAGGTACTGGTCGCGCTCGGCGATGTTGTTCACCGTGCTGATCAGGCTGATGTAGGCGATGGAGAGCTGCGCGTTGTAGCCCTCCCGGGCATAGGTCGCGAGATCCACCAGCGTGATGTCGGCCTCGGGCCACGGCGTGCCATCGCGATCGAACATCTCGCCGTCCGTGCCTTGGCAGAACATGTCCATCGCGTCCGCCATCTCCAGCAGCCGCACGCGCCGCATCTCGGGCAGCGTCGGGTCCTGGCCGCGCGTGCGCAGCGCGTTGCGCACGTCGCGCGTGAGCACCGTGCGTTTCTCGGCCACGCAGTGCTCGGCGGCATCGAGGATGCACTGGCGGATCAGCGAGCGATCGGCCCGCGTCATCCGGGCTTCTTCCTTGTCCTCGCCGCCTGTGATCATCAGCCGTGCCGTGATCTCCAGTTCACCCAGCACGTCGCGCTGCTCGTCCTCCTCCATGACCGAGGAATCGGCTGGCAATTCTTCATCCAGTGCATCGGCATCAAGCGTCTGCACGTTGCTGGGCGTTTCGATCAGCCGGCGAGCGTCGGCGAACGGCGCCAGGCTGATGCCCGAGCCAGGAGCCAGCTTGACCCGGTTCACGGTCAGACCCAGGCGCTTTGCGAAGTCGCTGAACAAGCCAAAGCTGTTGCCGGCTTCCACGATGAACAGCCGCGGCCGGTAGATGGCCGTGACCTGGTTCAAGAGGTTGTTGAGCGTTGCGCTCTTGCCCGAGCCGGTGGGGCCGAACAGGAACAGATGGGCGTTCATCTGCCTGTCCAAGCGGTTCAGTGGATCAAACGTGATCGGCCCGCCGCCGCGGTTGAAGAACGTGTTGCCCGGATGACCCGTACCCTGGCTGCGACCCCACGCCGGCGAGAGATTCGCCACATGCTGGGCGAACATCAGTTGGGTGAACCAGTTCCGTCGATCTTGCGCAGGGTTGTAGCAGCACGGTAGCCAGCGCAGGTAGCTGTTGAGCGGCGCGACTTCATCGTCCTCGCGCACAGGCTGCAACCCCGCGTTGAGCATCACGTTGGCGAGGTCCAGACCGCGCCTGTCAAGTTCGGCTTCATCGCGTCCGCGCAGATAGAAGGCCAGCGTGCCGCGGTAGAGCTTGTGCGCGCTGCCGATGAGCGAGCGTGCCTCCTGCACATCCTTGAGCGTTTGTTCCGATGCCAGTGTTTCGCCGACAGCCTTCTTCGCCAGGTGATTCAGGTGCGATTCGAGGATGTCCTGGGGCGTCGCCACCATGGTCAGACACATCGTGGTGTCTTCGGGCATCTGATCGAAAAGCGTGTTGATAGCGTCCCCCTTGCGGGTTTCGCCGGTCAGGTGCCCCGTACCGGGCGGCATGCGTAGCCGGTCGGTGACCAGTACGCGATGCGGCATACCGTCAAAGTACCAGGTGCCGTGCTCGGCATCGGAGCGAGGCTGACCGAAGAACAGCCGTTGACTGAAGTCCCGACCACTCGCCAGCTCAATCTCACCTTCCTCCACCTCGTCGGGATAGCGGGCCAGCGCATAGAAGCGCTCTCGCTCCTCAGCGCCGGGCCCGAGCATCGTGGGGCGTGGGTTGAACCAACGCAGCAGCCAGTCGTGAACATCGGCCGCGACCATGCGCCGGGCCTGGATGCCGGCGTTCGCCAAGCCGCCGCAGAGGCGATCGCAGACGATGTTCAGCATTTGCTCGGGTGTCTGGCCGCGGCGGTTCGCCTGCCCGGCGGCCCGGCGATAGACCACCATGCGCACGCGCCGCGTCTGGCCGCGCCAGCGCAACCGCGTGACCACCGTATCCTCGAACAGTCCGCCGGGCTTGGCCACCGCGCGCAGGTGGTGGCCAAAGAAGCGGAGGTAGAACTCGGTGAAGGCCGTGCTGCGGGCGCGCGGCTGCACGTAGTCGCGTAGCGTCTGCATGTACTGGTCGAAGCTGGGCTCGTCCTGTGCATAGAGCTGGAGCACCCACGGGTTCTCATCCAGCTCATCGAACGAGTCCTGGAGCGCGTTTTCGAGCGCATCGCGGGCATGAGCGAGCCAGCCCGGTTCCCGACCTTCGGTGCCTAGCGGGACCAGTTCGTAGAAGGCCGCGACCGATTGCCCGTCCTCCAGCAGCATGGACTTCGACGGCGGCAGGAACTCCACCCACGGCAGCAGCTCCGCGAATGACTGCGCAACGTCGTACATCGCCTGCTCGTCCGCCACGGTCGCCGGCCTGCGGCCCTGGACCGTCGCTCCGGGTTCGGCAATGCCGGCCTGGCGCAACGCCTCGACGTGGCGCTGCCAGCCGTCCGGCTGCTCGTCATTGCCACCATCGGATGCAGCCAGCTTCGGCCAGGGGAGTTTCCAGCGCATCAGTAGTCCTCCACGCGCTCGCCCGGCATGGCGTACTGCACACGCTGGTACAGGGGAAAGACCGTCGTGTAGCCCGGAACCGGCACGGGATCGGTGCCCGCCAGGTGCGGGTACACATACATGACAAGATCGGGGTTCGGCAGGCGGTGGAACTGGCGATAGACCTCGTTGCGCGCCGTGCGCGTGTAGCGCATCTGCTCGGTGGGCGCGGCCTCCACGTCGGCCTCGGTCAGCGTCCGGCGCAGGCTCTGGCGTGCATCGAGCAATTGCCTGCGCGCCACCTGGCCGGCGCCACCACCCCCGTCACCGGCGTTCTGCTGCCAGATGTCCATCATCGTGCTGTCGCCGTGGGGGAGCAGCTTTTCCTTGCTGGTGGCACAGCCGCCGAGCACCGCGACGGCGAGGGCCAGCGCCAGGGCCTTATTCAAGTTCGAGAGCATGGCTTTCTCCTGCGCGGTGATCGACCTTGCGGCCTTCGGGATCGAAGTCGATGGCGAGCGGCTTTTCGAGGTGGACGGCGACCTTCGCGCCGGGCTGGACATAGACAGCGGCGAACGCCTGGCCGTACAGCTTGTTCACCCAGTCGGCCATGTCGCGCACGCCACCGGCCAGGATGCGGCCCACGGCTTCATTGCCCGAGATACCGACGCTGCCGATGGAGCCGTCGGCGCCGACGTAGGACATCTGGCCGCTGTCGCTGTCGATCAGCGAGGCGACGCCGGCACCGGCGGCGGTAATCAGGGCTTGCGAGCCAAGGTACTGCTGGGCGTTGCTGCGCCGCTCCCCGCTGACGCAGGGAATGCCGTATGGGTCGCTGATCCAGCCCAGGCCTCCACTTTGAGAGTTCTGCTGCTGGTTGTTTTGCTGGTTGCCGTCGCGGTCTTCGGGGATGGTGCGGATCGTGCCGTCGTGGAAGACGAAGGTGATGCTGCGTACCTGGCCGCGCACGCACGAGAGCGTCCAGTCGCCCGATGCGGTGCCGCTGAACACGGCACCGGCCACGTCGGGAATGTCGATGCCATTGGCGGTCAGGTTGTCCGATCCGACCAACACCTTGAAGGGGTACGGATCGTTGACGGTTCCGTCGATCGGCACGCGGCCGATCAGCGCCGTCATCGCCACCGACCCCATCAGCGTCGAATTGGTCGGTACGGTATAGACCGCCTTGGCGCTCTTCACGCCTGCGGCGCGTGCGCCCGCGTTCGCCACGGTTTCCGCCGTGGTTTCCAACGTGCTCTGCGCGGGGCCGAAGCTCGTCGGGAAGCTCATGCCGCTACCCGTGCCACGACTGCTGTTGCGCCCCTCGGCTTTCCTCGCATCGTCGGGTTCGACCCAGCGCACGCCGCCTTCCATGCCGGCCTCGTCGCCGTCACGCAGCCCCAGACCCACCGGCAGGTCGGCATGGCCGCCGCCACGTCCGCCGATACTGTCCAGGCGCCGTTGCAGGTCGGCCAGCAGCCCTTCGGTCTGCTGACGCGCGCTGGCTGCCTGCTCTTGGTCGCGACGCAGGTTGGTGCGCTCGGAGTCGAGGGCCGAATTGATGCGCTGGTCAATGGAGTTCTCGCGCTGGCGCAGTCGCTGGTTTTCTTCGCGCTGGGATTTGTTGTCCGAGAGCGCGGTCTGAAGCTCGGTGCGCAACTGCTTCACTTGGGCAACGAGCGTCGCCACGGTGTCGCGCGGGGTATCGCCCTCGATGCCCAGCGCCTTCATTTCCGCTGGCGTGAGCTTGGCGCCGGCATCCGCGGTCGGTGGTGCCGAAGTGCTGCCTCCCGAGAACAGCCGGATGGCGACGAACAGCACCAGCACGGCAACCGGGATCATCAGCCACTTCAGGAGTCCATTACTGCGCATGGCGGACCTCCTTGCGGTCGGTGCCATCCTGGGAACCGGCTTCCGGTTGCGGGAGATGCACGGCCGGGTCGAAGCGGTTGACCGCTGGTAGCAGCGATTGCGCAAGGCCACGCCCGCGCGTCACCAGGTACAGAACGGTCGTGTCCTCGGGCGTCCCGCGCGGGCCAAGCGCCTCGTGTTGGAAGGTGGCGGTGAGGAAATCGCCTTGCAGCACGCGCGGGTCCAGGGTGATCCAGCCGCTGCTGCTGTTGGTCAGGCGCACGGCGGTCACCCACTGGTCTTCCAGACGCCATGACGCGAGCGCGACCGCGCGCACGGGCAGCGTCGGCATCAGCGTGCCGAGGTCGAGGTCACGGCGCAGGTTCACCCGCATGACGCTCGGCAGCGGCTCCACGGTGCGTAGCGGCGCGTAGAGGTTCTGTGCGGCAAAGCGCGTCAGGACAACCGACACCGGGGTCTCGCGTCGCGCCGCTCGCGCGCCGGCCTGGTCCTGGGCGCGCGCCGGAGCTTCGTTGTCATCGCCGGGCTGATCGCCATAGCGCGCCGGGGTGCTGTTGCCCTCGACGATGCGCACTGGTTCCAGCTCGGCTTCGCCGTCCTTGGCTGGCTCCGCCGCAATGTCCAGCAGGATCAGCGCGCCCGTGTCGGCGTCCTGCAATTGCAGCCGCGTGGGCTCGATCGGCTCGCTGGCGCGCAGGTACACCGCGCCGCCCGCGCTCTGCACCCGTAGGCGCTCGCCGACGCCCGCAGGTACGCCCACGCGGACGTTGCGGTCGATGAACACGATGCGCTCGTGGCCGACCTTCAGCGGCACCGCCAACGGCATACGTTCCCAGCGCAGGATCTCCACTGCCTGGACAGCAGGAGCGGCGGCCACGGCCAACAGCCCCAGCAGCGTGAGTACAGGATGCTTCATGGGGTTTCTCCTTGGGGCGCTTGCGGAGACAGGCCGCCAGACGCCGGGCGCGTTGGCTCCGGCGTGCTGATGCGCTGGGGCGCGCCCTCATAGCAGTCGAGCGCCAGGCCGAACGGGTTGCGGGCAGGATCGACGTCCACCCGCGTGACCTTCACTGGATAGCGCACCAGAGCGCGCTTGACTTGCTCGGCGCCGTAGTACTCGTCGGCGGTGATGTCCAGCGTCACCACCCAGTCGCGGTCGGAGACCACGCGCACGCGCGCCGTAGGGTCGTCGCCGTAGCCGCGGCCGGGGATTTCATAAATCCCGCGCACGCGCTGGCGCAGCTCGCCCGTGCTGCGGCGGTAGTCGTAGTCCGCGCGAAGGAAGGCCTGGCAGGACGGGGTGAGATACGGCGAGAGCGTGTGGAGGTTGCGCGCGTAGTCCTCTTCGCCATTCGTCGGCCAGCGGTTGAGCGTCTGGAACACGTAGAACGTGAACGCATAGACCGATTCGGGCGGCACTTCCCACCACTTCCTGGTACTGCCGGAGCGCAGGTCAGGCGGAACGTGGATGGTCAGATCGCGCGGAGCGCTCCACCAGCCGCCGCCCATGACCAGGGCGACGATGACCAGGGCGCCAGCCCCCAGGCGAAGCGTCTTGATGTGCGCCTGCAGGTGGGTGATCTCGTTCTTGAAGCGGCTCATCGCGCGCTCCTTCGGGTGGTCCAGAAGCCGGAACGCGAGATCAGCACATGGCCGCCCACCCAACCCGCCATCAGTGGATGACGTGTCGCAATGCGCCATTGCAGTTGCCGATACAGCCAGGTGTCGGGACGCCCGCGTTTGAGGCGGCGAAGAATGCCGCCGCCGATGAACACGCCCAAGGCCACGCCCAGGACGACGAACGTGGGAGCTAGCGCGATCGTGCGGAACACCCACGACAGCGGCGCGCCGACCAGCAGGCCGGCGGCGCCGGACAAGCCGCAGCAGATCCACAGCTCGTCGGCGGTGAGGCCGCGCACGACAACGGGGTGGCGGTTGAGCCGGTGCGGAAGGAACGTCACGGTCCCGTCCGCACGGACGTGCTGCTGCTCAGACATACCGGCCTCGCCTTACAGGATGCCGGTGGCTTCGGTGAGCAGCCAGATGCCGATCACGAGCAGGACGGCGCCGATGGCGACCGTGAGGCCGAACTGGCCCCACGTCTTGCGGCCTGTGTGGATTTCCGCGTAGGTCCCGTAAGCGTGGTAGCACACGCCGATGAACATCGACGCCACCACCAGCAGGGCTACGAGCATGATGATGTCGTAGCCGTAGTTGCGGATCGTTTCCATGATGCCGTTGCCCGTGCCGCGGGTCGGGTTCTCCAATTGCGGCAGACCCTGCGCGAACGACAGCACGGGCAGCGCAGCGGCGCCCAGGGCCACGGCGGCGCGCTGGGCAAGACGGGAATTGAGGATGCGGTTTTGCATGGTCATGCCTTTCAGGTCAGGAGAGGAGGAAGAAAGTCAGGACGAGGTACATCGCGACGAATCGGATGCAGACGCCGAGGAACTGGCGCTGGTTGAGGCGGCTCTCGGACCACCCCACGTAGGCCGTTCGCATGGCCCAGACGCCCCAGACGAGCAGGACCGCGAACACGACGCCGACCAGGACGGTCGCCATCGCTGAAGGTGCGATGCCGCTGTTGGCTTGAAATGCCGAGACCTGGGCGCCGTTCATGGCTTGCCCTCCGCGGTCGTCGGCGGTGATGGCGGGACGACCCGCTCCGTGCGGTAGTCGCCGGCCAATTCGGACGGGTCGCGCGGCTGGGCGCGCGACGGTGTGAGATGGGCCTGGATGCCGGCGCGCACGCGCGCCAGGTCAGCCAGCAGCCTCGGGTAGTCGAAGTGGTAGCGCTCGCCCGGCTGGATGGGGGCATGCGCGGCGCTGTCGGCGACCGTGCGCTCCAGCGCGTCGAGTTGGCGCAGCGCTGCGACCAGCTCCTGACGCTGCGCTGGGGACTCGGCCAAGGCCATCGAGGACTGGCCCAACACAAGGGCCGTCACGAGAAAAGTGGGCACGCCGCGATGCGCGGCGCGCAGCCAGATCGGAGCCAACATCGCGCCATTCCTGTGTGATCAGCAATGGCTAGATCGTGGAGATCAGGGCTGTTTCAGGCCGCAAACAATAGGAACCTGCGGATGACCGGATTGATCGGCTAGAGGTACTTCTTGAAGCTGCCCGCAGTCAGGCTCACGGCCAGTCCCAGCAAGGCGGCGCTCGGCAACAGGATCAGCAATGGATGCACCGAGATCGGCAGTGCCAGGTACGTGATCCACGGCAGCACGGCCAGGGGCATAAGGCTGGCTTTCGCGCGGTGGTAGATGAACCCGGATTCGCGGCCCGCGCCGAACCTGCGCACGTCACGTCGCACCAGACCGTCAATCAGACCGACGAAAGCAGCCGTGAAGATCAGTGGCAGCGTGAGCACCAGGACCAGCAGGCGCACTAGGAAGGTCAGCGTCGTGAAGGCCGCGGCGATCAGGTAGCTCTCGGCCCAGACATAGGCTTGGCTGATGTAGTAGCGGAAGTTGCGCGCCTGCTCGTGGCTGGGCGCGCGGACGCGCTCGGCGGTCTGGCTCATGCGCGCCAGCAGCCCGGAGCGAACAAACACCCATTCGTAGCCTGTATCCACCAACTCGTGCGCCGTGCGCCCCGGCTCCTGCACGACCACGCTGCGCGTGAAGTGGTTGGACAGATGCCCAAGCTCGTACTGCAACATCTGCTGGGAATGGCGCCAGCCCTGGTCCTTCCAGAACAGGTGCATGCCGACGCACTCCACCACGATCGAGAACAGCAGCGAGCCGATCAGCACTCCAAGCAAGCGAAACGGCAAGGTGATGGTGCCGACGATCAGGCCCTGGCGCTGATTCTGCTCCCGCTGCGCGGTCGAGGCGGCGTCCTTCACGGCGCGGCCTCGTCGCCACTGTGGTCGGTGTCGGTGGCCACCGCAGCAGGCTCGGCTGGAGCAGCATCATCCAGCAGGTCATCGGGCAAGGCCGCATCCTGCAAGGCCGGGGAACTGGTGAACTCCCACCACTGCGTAGCCTCGCTGTAGCTCTGGCGCATGTACCCTGCCAGTTGTTGCAGGTCCGTCGGCATCACTTCATCCGGGTCTGGTAGCGGCAGCGGCATGCGAACCTTCCAAAGCTGGCCGCCCTGCAGCAGCGCGAAGCATTGGCCTTTTGGCAGGCCGACTACGTGCGATGGCTCGATCATCGGCACGCTGGACATGCTGATGCGGTCCTGGGTGTTCGACGTGAAATCCGTCGCGCCGCGGATGTCCGAACTGTCGGTTGCCCCGGAGACGATGGTAGTGGTATAGACCTCGACCTTCGGCAACTGCCGCGTCAGCAGTTCGGCAGTGGCAGTCTCGCGCACGCGCAGCATGAACAGGTTGTTGAAGTTGCCGATCACCTGGCCAGCTTTCGCGCGATTGCCGATGCGGGCCTCGATGTCCGAGAGGGTCTGCGTGTACGCGGTGACTTGCAGCCCGGCGCCGCCGCCTTTGTTGATAAGCGGCACGAATTCGTCACCCATGAGTTCATTGAATTCATCCGCATGGACGTTGATCGGTACGCGCGCGCCAGCCGAGGCGTCTGGCAGGCCATCGTCGATTCCGTGCTTGTAGATATGGCCCGCGACCGAAACCAGGTCGGAGAACATGGAGTTGCCGACCGCTGCGGCAACCTCGGCGTCGGACAGCGCGTCCAGTCCCACATAGACGATGGCGCGCTTCCTGATGACTTGCATCCAATCGAAGATCGGGCGCGGGTCGGCCAGGTCGGAATAGTTCGGTGCCAGGAGCTGCGCGATCTTGCCGCTGGTTAGCTTTTCCAACAACGGCAGCAATGACGCGACGATCTTGTCGAAGTAGGTCTTGTCGTACCGAACTGCCGAGCGCAGTCCGTCGAGCACCGGGTCGTAGTTGCGCGCCTGGGAGAGATACTGCTCCAGCGCAACCACGCGCTTCTCTCGCCCGATCATGTTGCGCGGGATGTTCTTCTCGTTGAGCTTGGCCTCGATCTGGACGATCACCTCCCAGGCCTTGGGCTCGGTCTTGGCGAAGTAGTGCTGGGCGTACTCGATAAACAGCGCGTCGATGTTGATGACGTGCCGCTGGATCAGCATGTAGTCCGGGCGCTGTCCCAGTTCCACCAGGGCACGAGCAATGATGTTGACGAAGCGCCACGCGAACTCCCTGAAGGCCGCGCTATTGCCTTCACCGGAGAGTTGCCCTGCGATACGGGTGGCGACTTCCGAGATGCGACCGAATCGGCCCACCGCGTTGTAGCGGGCGCTGATCTCCGGCCAGCCCAAGTGGAAGATGTAAAACTCGCCTTCACGGCCGGCGCGCTTGGCCTCGACATACATGCGCTTCAAGAGGTCCGCATCCCCTTTGGGGTCGATGACGATCACGACTTCGTGCTCGCCGGCAGCGCTCTTGCGGCGGATGTCCTGGGTCACGAACAACTCGGCCAGTCGCGTCTTGCCCACGCGCGTGGTGCCCAGCACCAGCGAGTGCCCGACACGCTCGCCGAGCGGAAGGCTGACGTCCACCTCGTCCGGTTCGATGCCGTGCAGGCGTGGCAGGCCGCCCACAGGCGGCAGCGGACGCACCGGGTTGAAAGGAGCATCCCAGCCCGTGAGCGCGGACAGCCGGGATAGCGGGAACGGCGCGAACTCCAGCCGCTCCTCCAGTCGCCGTGCCAGCCGGTAGGCAGGCGTCGGCTCGACGTATCGGCGGAACTCCGGCCGGTACGTCTGCATCAGCCTATGGGTGTGTTTTTGTTCCCACAGGAACCCGCGCCCGATGAAAAGCCGCTGCTGGCTGACGGGCACGTCCTTGCTCGTCATCACGTAGCGCGACAGGCGGCGGATGTTGCGTCGGTAGCGCAGGATCACGCGGGCATCGCGATAGCGGATCGCGCCGTAAGCGCCGAAAGCCAGCGCGCTGCCGACGCCCATCGACGGGCTCAGCGCGAGCGACCATGGGGCCACCAGGCACAGAAACGCGGCGCCTGCACACGCCGCGACGGTGTATAGCTCCACCGCTGGGCGTAGCAGAACCTCGACCGGCTGTTTCCCCGACATGGCTTCATTGCTCGATGCCGGTGGCCGTGATCAGCGCCGGGTAGTGCCGCAGCCCCAGGCGATCGGCCAGGTCGTCTCCGGCTACGGGCGCGAGCGGCACGCCCGGCACCAGGGCACGCAACCGTGCCAGGCCCTGCGCGGTCTCGACATTGACCACGAGGCCGACCGCGCCGCGTTCGCGCAAAGCGACGCCGCGGCGCTGCAGCCAGGCCCGGGAGGCGTCGTCGTCGCCGATGACCACGAACGGCCGCAGGCCGGGCGCTTCGATCACGCGCCGCGCGACGGTGCCGGGCGTGAGCTTGGCGCTACGCACCGGCAGCATCGCTGCCTCGTCCGCGGGTGTGGCGGGAACCTGTGGCGTCGGAATGGGCGGCCGGCCCGGGACATCGGCGCGCGCCTGGAGGTTGAGGGCCTCGTAGTACGGCAGCGCCGACGTGCCACCGCGATCTTCGACCACGATCAGCGGATCGCCGGCACGCGATGCCAGCGGCAGACCTGCCAGCAGCACAAGCAGGCCCCGCAGGGCCAGATGGGATTTTGTCATGGGGAAGTCTCCTGGCGCGCGGCGAGCACCGCGGCGTTTGGATGTGCGCCCTGCACACGCGCGAGATGGCGCGACACGCTGCGCCGGTAGCGGGCGGCGGGCTCGCCGCCCGCAGGACGGTGGTAGCGGCCGATCGCGAGCAGCCAGTCTTCGCCGGACGTGTGCTGCTCGTTCAGGATTTCAGCGGCGATGGCGAGGTTTCGATACGGGTCCAGCAGGTCGCACGCGCTGGTGAAGCGATGCTTGTGGTAGCCGAGGTTGATCTGGACCAGGCCTGCATCGATGCGCGTGTGGGGCGTGGTACGCATTGCCTGTTGCAAGCCCGAGCAGGCGTCGGCGCGCGTGGCGAAGCGGCGCGACTGGCCGGCGACATTGAGGGACCACGGCCACGGCACGATGCGCCCGTTGCGTCGAACGCCGCTCTCCTGCAAGGCCACGGCGTAGAGCACGGTCGAGGGGATGCCCGCCTGCTGGGCGGCGAGCTGGTAGGCAGGTGGCGGAATCTCCTGGGCATGGACGGCGCAGGCGCACAGGCCGGTAGCGAGCACCAGTGCGCACAAGAGCTGCGAGAAGGAGGTGGCCGCTACGGCTGGCGCTGCCATTGGCCGTTCACCTCGCGCACAGCCGCGGGCAAGTCACCGGGCAGGCCCAGCGACAGCCAGCGGCCGCCGTCGTGGTTGAGGGTAATGCTGCCGCTGCGCACGCGCGCCGGGTCGATCTGCGCGCGCTTGGCCCAGTCGCGGATGCGTGCGTCGTCCTGGCGGCTGCCCACCATATACAGGTCGAACTCGGCACCCGAGGATTGCAGCCGCTGCACGAGCTGCCCACAGGCCGCGCAGCCGTCCTTGACGAACACCGCCATGCGACCGCTGCCGCGCGCGGTGCCGGTGCCCGGCCCGTCGTCGGGCAGGTTCACGCGCTGCATGCCGGGGTTCAGGCGCTGCCAGGCTTCGTCGTAGGCACGTTGGTAGGCGAGCAGCTTCTCGACGCGGCGAGCCTCGACTTGCACCTGCAGCTCTGCATAGCGCCGCCGTTCTTCGTCGGTGCGTGCCTCGATGCCTAGGGCAGACAGCGGGTCCAGGTTTGGCGAGTAGATGCCCAGCGGCCCATCCATCAGCTCGCGGTAACGCGCCCATTCCAGGGGTTGGAGCCCCCAGTTGCTTGCTACTCGGTCGTCCAGGACGCGGGCGGCCAGCGGGCGCTCCTGGCTCTGCGCATTGCGGGCTGGAGCTGTGGCTGGCTGTTGCGCCCACGCGGGCCACTGGACTGAAGCCAGTAGGAGTGCGGAAAGGATGATCGACGGCTTCATGTCGTGTGCTCCGATCAGGGAATCGCCACGCGACGGATCTGTTCGCCGGCTTGGAACACCGCAGCGCTGCCATCGATTGCCTGCAAGCGCCATGGACCGACCGCATCACCGGGCAACAGCACCTGAAGCTGGTCGGGCGTGAAGTCCCCGCTGCTCGGCGCGACGGACACACTGAGCTGGCCGGCGCGCAGTTCGGCGCCGACGATGCGGAACGGCAGTGGCGGCGGTTCAGGCTTGGCGGCGGGCTTGCTCGATGTGCGCGGCTGGGCGGGTGTTGCTGCACGCGCGGCGGTCTGACGCGTCTTGATCTGCTCGATCTCCGCGCGCAGCGCCTGAAGGTCGTCGGCTGCTGCGTAGCTGCTCAATGTCTTCTCAACTTGGGAAGCGCGTGCTTCCAGGATTTGGCGGGTGTCTTTGAGGTCCGCCGCCGTTGCGACCTGCGGACGCTGCTGGATGGTTCCGATGGTCTCGGCCAAGGCCACCGCCTGCGCTTCGAGGCGTTGCAAACGGGAGTCGAGCCGTTCCTCGTCGGCCTGGTCGCTCATCGCCTGGTAGCCGAGGGCCACGATGACGCTGAGACCGAGCAGCCAGAGCCAGAGCAGGCTTTGCGCCACCACGGCGGCAGCCGGGCGCCGCGAGGATTGGGGAGTGTTCATGGCTGGCCGCCTGGAATGGAGGGCATCAGTGGGAAGGTCTGCACCGCATCGGCGGCGGCCGGTTCAGGCATGGATTCGACGGCCATGCTGTCGCCGGGCCGCTCGAAGCAAATTTGTCGTGCGCGGTCATCCGCGTGCAGTTCCCAGGCCGGACCAGCTAGGGTGATCAGCGCGTCGCGCAAGGTCATGGGACCGAGATGCAGGTGCGCCGCCGGCAGCGGCAGCGCATACAACTCGATCACGGCATGTGCCGTTTGACACAGGCTGTAGCCGCTGCGCTTGAGCACGTGCCGCAGCCCATCGCCGACCGTGACGCGGGCATCCGCCGGCATCGAAACATCGATGGTCTGCAACAGCAGGTCGCGCTGCGCCGCCGTGGGGGCCAGCTCGACCAACGTGTAGCGCCCATAGCGCACAACGGGGATGTACTCGGGCGCTTCGGGTTCGGGCGCGGTCGAGACTTCCTCGAAGGCATCGGGTGCGTGCGGCGCAGTCGTTGTCGCGCAGCCGCCAGCCAGTACCGACCAAAGCAGGCCGAGAAATCCCGTCAGCAGGCGGCGTTCGGGATGGTGAAACCAGGGTGGAGAGGGGCACATAGCTCGGCGTCCTGAAACATCGAGCCCTCACCATCGCCGCTGGGGTCGTGCGCGGCAGCAAACAATGCGAATCACGCCCCGTCCGATTTTCCGACAGCCTCCCTCCAAAGAAAAAGGCCCCCGAAGGGGCCAATGAGAGCGCAGGTCGGACCCTGCCGAATCAACCCCGAGCCAGCTTCAGGCCAGGATCGACCTGTGCCAGTTGGGCATGCGCCCAGCAGCGCACGAGTTGGCCGTTCTCGCCGAGCGGCCGGTCCGCCATCGCCACCGAGTACTCGTCGGTATCGCTGGTGTCGTAGCAGACGACTTTGATCTCGCCGGTGTCGCAGCGGATGGAGTGGATCTGGCCGTCGGTCATATCGACCACGACGACCTGCGGGACAAGACCCAGTTCGCGGGCGGCCGACAGGATGGGGCCATATTCGGCAGCGTCGAAGCAGACGAACGGCCCTTCGTACCGGGCTTCTTCGGCCAGATCCTTGGCTTTGTGGTAGTGGGCACCCTGGTCGTATTCCTCCTGGGTGGTTCTGACCTTGAAGACCGGCATGTTGGGGGTGCCGGAAGCATCGACGCAGGCGACAGCGACTTGCATCTCGATCTCGCCGCCTTCAGCAGGCTCGGTCGGAGGGATGACAGCCTGACTCTCGGGTTCTTCGTCGGCCATACCCATGCGCTCGCGCATCTCGTCGGCGAATGCCTCGGGAGCCATCAGGCCGTAGCGCGCCAGGCGCACGGGGATGTCTTCAGCGTTCAGATTGCCGTCTTCGATGCGCTGCCGCATGAAGGAGGCGATCTCGGTTACCAGGGTGTCACTCTCAGCTTCCGAGGGCTGCTCGGACACATCGATCGACCACTTATCCACTTCCGCGGCGGTCTCGCCGGTCAGCAGACCCTCATCGATGGCGTATTCGCACATGCTGCGCAGCCGTGCCAGCATTTCCGATTCGGCCTCGCCGTTGAGCAGGTAAGTCACGTCCAGCGTGAGGCGAGCACTGACGACTTTGGTCGTTGCTTGGGTATTGGTGTTCATGGAAATCTCCTTGGGATCGAAAAAGCGCAGCCACGCCCACGGAGACCGTGGACGTGGCTGCAAGGTGGGAACAGCGGAAAGCCGGCGGCGTTAGGCCAGCGTTGGCGTGGGGATCAGGCGGCGACCAGTTGCCGGGCCAGTGCGACCTCGACCGAATCACCATCCTGGTTCAGGACGTCCAACCCTGATTCGGGCACGTCGCCCGAGGTGGACTGCGAGACCATGATCTTCTTGGCCATCAGTTCGAGGCAGGTCATCTGCGAGGAGCCGGCGTAGCCAAGGTAGATCACGCGCACGGGTTGCTTCTGCCCGATGCGCCAGGAGCGGCGTGCCGCCTGCTGCAGCGAGTACACGTTGTAGCCCGACTGCATGAACACGATCGTCGGAAACTCCAACAGGTCCAGTCCCGTTTTAACCAGCTCGGGGTTGGTGATGAGCACATCGATGCCACGGTCCAGTTGTTCGGCGATCCAGTCCTCGCGGCGGCTGGCATCCACGCTTGCGCGCAGCACCGCCACCTTGAAGCCTTCCTGCTCCAGCAGCACCTTCAACCGGCTGGTCGTGTCGCGCGTGCCGGTATAGACCGTGTAGGCCAGCACCTTGCGGCCCTGCGCCTTCTCCTCTTTGCAGATGTCGATCAGCTCACGCTCCTTGGGGCTGATCTCGAACTCGTTGAACTGAGCCGGGACGAACGCCAAGGTGTTGCGCGTGCGCGGATGCACCACGGTCTCCGACCGGAAGCAGCAATCTGGCCAGGCCAGTAGCACGTTGAGCACCACACCCAGCAAGGTCGTATCGCGTCGTGCAAGAGCCTGTTTCAGCTCCGCGGTCAGCCGACCCGCCAGATCGCGGTAGGCCGCGGCTTGCGCCGTGTCCATCGCGACTTCGCGGAACTCCTCGTCATACGGCGGCAGGATGTTGCCGCCGATGTCCTTGAGCTTGAGGAAGATCGTGAACGGCAGGATGCAGCGCAAGACGCCCTTGGGGCCGAAGCCCGGGGCCTTGACCGTGCGCACCGATACCTTGGTGCCCTTGGCCGTCTTGTGCGCCGTGCCGGTGCTCTCGGAGTAGATGTCCTTCAAGACCCCGTGATCGCGCATGAACGCCATCGCGGCCGAGGTCATGCTGCCGCTCGTGGTCGGGCGGTAGCCGTCTTCGATCATCCGCCCCGGAAGGGCTCGGAACAGCAGGTAGAACAGGTCGTCCCCGTAGCCGCCCATCAGCGTGCCAGTCAGCAGCAAGGTCTTGCGAGCCTTCGCTGCCAGCACGCCCATGGCCTGGCCTTGGGCACTGCCGCCGTTCTTGTACTCGTGCGCCTCATCGGCGATGAGCAGGTCGAACGTGCCTTGCGGCAGGTAGCGTTTGATGAACTCGGACGGCTGGTAGCCGCCTTCGCCAAAGCCGAACTCCATGTTGGCCATCGCACGTTCCATGCGGGTGGCCTGACGGTCGGAAAACACCAGCTCGCCGTTGCCGTCCATGAGGTTGATGAACTCATGGATGTTGTCGCCGAGCATCGAGGCCAGGAAGCCGTCTCCGAACTTCTGCATCAGCTTCTGCGCGGTGACTGCCCCGATGGTCGGGATGCGCTTCAAGGCTTTCAGCACGGCCGAGGACTGGTCGCTGCCGGACAGGCTGCGTGGGCGGATCAGCGTCCACAGGGGCGCTGCGCAATGGCTGCACTTCCTGCGGTACTCCTCGGCTTCGAGCGCGACCGGGTTGACCGGCTCGCCGTCGAGGTCGGTGATGACCGTGCCGCAGTCCGGGCAGGCCGCCACGTCGCCGTGGCGGGTGCGCCGCTGGGTGAAGACAGGCTTCCAGTGGAATCCCATCCGCATCCTGACGCGCCCCAGGACAAAGAACTCCTGGCCGGTCGGCTGCACACCCAACTGCTCGCGCAGCTTGATGAGCTTGACCAAGGTATCGGGGCCGTTGAGCACCCAGACCTTCGCGCCCGCTACTGTCTCCTGGATCTCGCGCCGCCACTTGTAAACAAGGTGCGGGGGCGAGAGAACCAAGGTCCGGCGGTAGCCTTCGGCGTTGAGCACAGCGGCCGTGGCGATGCCGACGGTCGTCTTGCCGCAGCCCATCTCGCCATTGACGATCGCGGCGCGCTCGCCACGGTCAATCAGCAGCTCCGCGGCGGCGTGGACGACTTCGGCCTGGGCCTGGAACAGCTTGCGCTTGAGGCTGGCGACGATGAGCTGGCGATGTGCTTGCGGTTGGCCGGTATAGACCGGCGGGTTGGCGCTGTTGAGGGCGTCGAGCAGTTCGTCGCCGAACTCGCCGACGAAATCCTGAAGGCTCAGGGTCAGAGGGGAAGATTCCGCGTCGAGCAGTTCGCCCTGTACGGGCGCGGCTTCAGCGGCATTGGTTTCGAGATCGAGGGACATGGTGATGCTCCAAAGAAAAAGGGGCATGCACCACCCCCAGCGGGGCAGTGGCATGCCCCGTGGTGGGAAGTAAATCGACGCGTGGCCGACGGTGGTTGAAGGTGCTGGCCTGGGTGGCCAGCGGCTGAACCGTGCTCAGTCCTCGGACGGCAGAACGATGACGGTGGCGTGGCGCTCCGCGTCGGTAACGATGCGAATGGCCAGCCCCGGATGGATCACGTAGTGCGATGCCAGCGATGCGCCTGATTGAAGCGCGGTGCTGTTGGCCTGCCATTGCTGGACGTTGACGTCGCCCCAGTCGCCACGGGTGTGGCGCCTGAAGTACGGGATCGGGTCGAGGCGACCCGAGCGGACCAGGCGGTCAATGCCTTTGCTGAAGATAAGCGCCCCGATGGGGAACGCCAGGTTCTGACAGTAGGTTTCGATGCGATGTGATGCCATGGGCTCCTCCTTGATGAGTCATTGAGCCACGACACCCCTGCCGGAGTGAAGTGGCTCCGTCAGGAGAATGAGGATGACGATGTGGGGACGTCAGATCAGGTCCCGCTCTTCGGGAAGCTGGATCACCGTGGTCTGGTGGTCCTCGCTGGTCTTGACGATTAGCGCCAGGTCCGGCGTGATCCTGAACTGCGAGATCATCAGGTTGTCCTGTTGGATCGCCACGTCGTTGGCTTGGCGTGTGGCCTCATCGATCTCGCCCCAGTCCCCGCGCACATGGCGCTGGACATAGGCTAAGGGGTCGATCAGGCCTCTTCGGGCCAGCCAATGCACCTTCTCGCTCAACTTCAACGTACTCGGTGCGAACAACGGTTGCTTGTGCGGCGCTGGCCGCTTGAACGGATTCGGGAACATGGTGTTTCTCCTTCGATGTGGTACAGCAGGACGGCAGCGCGTCCGGTGGATCAGCGGATGGTCAACACCTCGCCCCGTGTCGCGGAGCCAGGCGTCATGTCCCACGCGCGGATGACGGGCACAAACTTGTCGGTGAGGATGCGGGTCTCGGCGATGGAGCCGTCTTCGCGTTCGGTGAATTCCCGCTGGAGCGTTTTGTCCTTGTGGGTGTCACCTTTGACGACGAGCACGCGCCCCGTCTGGGAGCGCACAACGCCGGAGATCGCGCCCGCTGCCAAGGCCAGGGCGAGATGCCAGTGGGACAAGGCTCGCGCCGGTGGACGCAGCGACTGCTGCGCGGCCCCCAGGTGCGTGTCCAGCGACGGCCAGAGGCCTTGCAGCCGACCGACCTCATCGGCGAACTGCTCCGGCTCCATCGTCACGCGGAAGAAATGCTCCGGCTCGACCGGACTGGCGGGGACGATGTACGGCAGGAACGGCCATTCGCTCGGCAGTTCCTCGGCTTCGACTTCGCCAAGCCCAACCTGCAGCAGCAAGTTGCGCACGGCCTTGACGCCATCGGGGGCCTGCTCGCGCTGGCGCACCCTTCGGCCAAAGATCACCACCTGCTTGAACTGCGTTTCCACCGCTCGGTAGATCCGCAGATCGGTGTAGTGGCGTGTCAGCCAACCAACCAGCTCCGCGTCGAGCACGTAGCCGGGGACGATGAAGACCAGCATGCCGCCGTACTGCAGCAGCGACAGCGAACGCTGATAGAACAGCTTTTCGAGGCGGGCACGTCCCTGACCTTGATAGCCGATGTTGCCGTTGACGTCCTTGGACAGGTCGCCATACGGCGGGTTGAGCCAGAGCAACCCGAAGGACTGTTTGGAGACCATCGTGTCCATCAGGTCCGCGTGCAGGCAGTGATCGACCAAGCCTCGGGCATGGCGTGCCCGCTCCGCGTCGAACTCGACCGCGAATGCCTTGGCCTGGTCACGCCCGAGGGCATAGGCGGCTTCGGCGATCGCCACGCCTTCGCCGGCGCAGGGATCAAGGATGCACATCGGCCCGTCGCTGGGCATCAGTGCGTTGAGGGCTCTTTCGAGCGTGGGTTCGTCGGTCGGGTAGTACCCGTTCTTGGCGAAATTGCGGGCGAGCCGCGGGAACATGAGGGCCATGGAAGTCTCCTGGTTGGCGGGGATGAAAGACGGAAGCACGCCGAGACGTGCCTCCGAGGGGGTCAAGCCGCTACCGCTTCCGGCGTCCAAATCTTGGTCGGATAGGGATAGGCGGTGAGCGCGTCACTGCGGATCAGGGAGCCCAGCGCCAGGGTCAGCGCCGGCACGTCGATGGCGAGCCGATGGCCTTCCAGCGGCCCGAGGGCGAACGGAAGGCGGGCCAGCATCTCGCGGCTTTGCAGCAGTTCCAGCACGGTCTCGCGCCAGTGGTCGAGTAGCGGCAACGGGCAGGTGTCCCGCACCAGCATCCACAGGCGGTCAAGCCGGTGGGCGCTGTCGCGCGGCAGCAGTGCCAATGCGCTGGCGTTGGCCTTGTCGGGCTTGACGCAGCGCCGGTCGAACAGCCACACGTTGGACAGCGAACCGAACAGCGTTCGCCGGTAGGCGCGGGTCATGCGCTTTTCCAGGCGATCGACGTTGCCGATGAACACCGGGACGCTGCCGCCCTGGTCGGTGATGACGTGGAACTGGTCCAGTCCCTGCTCGTCGCGCCCGAGGGTCAGGCGAGCGAGGAATTGCTGGACGGCGGTGTCGCGTGCCCAGATGGACAGGAAGATCAGGTTGCCCTGGTCATCGCCAACGCAGGCGTCGGCCATCACGTCCGGGCATTCGTCGATGCGGTACAGCGTGGAAGAAGTGTTTGCGGGCATGGTGGTGTCCTCGGATGAGCGGGAACAGCACCGCCCGTCGGGGCAGGTACTGCCCCGGGGGGGGTGGAAGAAAACCGCTCAGTCCGGCTCGAACTGCCGGGTGTGCGGGTTGAAGTGAAGCGCCTCGTCCACCGCGGTGATCGGCGTGAAGCCGTCCAGGTAGATGTTGTTGAGGTACTGGTCGCGATAGGTCAGCGCCTGCCGTGCCTGCTCCTCGGTGAGGCCGTTGTCGATGAAGTACGCCAGCATTTCCTCGTCGGAGGAAACTTCGTCGTTGGACAAACTGCCTTCAACGAGCTTTAACAGCGAGGCGGGGAGCGCAGCCAGGATCGGGTCCATGTTGGTTCCTCCTGGCTCAGGCCAATAGTGCCGCGGCGGGTGCCGTGGCAACCGTGGTTGTACGACGCCGCGCGTGGTAGGCGCGAACGCCTGCACGCCAGTCGGCGGACTGCTCCGGTGCGAGGTCCAGATAGGACAGCGGGCACGAGTAGTAGTACGGGTGCATGGACTCGTCCAGCGGCTTGTAGCCCCACTGGTTGCCGCTGCGCTCCAGAAGATCGCAGCGGATGTAGCGCAGGGACTGGCCCGGCGCGAGATCACGATGCACGCCTTCGGCCCTGGCCGTCACTTCCGCGACGGACCAGAGGACGTTGCCGCGCAGCGTGTGGGCGATGACCTTCACGCTGGCGCGCTCGGTCTCCTGCGGTGCGATCAGTTCGGCGATCAGTTCAGACCGCGATTGGGGAGAGAAATACCAGCCCATGAGAGGCCTCCTGAAGAAGTAGAGCCAGAGGCCTCCCCGTGGGGAAGAACCCCCAGCGGGTGATGGAATGCCGCGTGTGCGGCGATGGAATGCAGTGCGGGCTAGGAACCGCAACCGGCCGGGCAGCAACCCAGCGTGATCCCATGCGAACAGCAGCCGTTTTCAGCGAGCCAGTCCTGGGTTTCCTGCCGTTCGGCAGGTGTTGCGTAGTCCCATTCCTGGGTCGCGATTTCCAGCGCATGAACGCGCTGGCTTTCCGGCAATCGACTGGCTTGCGCGTCGATCTCCGAGCTGAAAAGCGTGACCCAGTGATCCCAGGACAGGCCGCAACCACGTTGGGCATGCTCGGCGGCCGTCTTGCAAACGGCGCGCCACGCGGTTTCGTCCAGCGCGGAACGGGGTGTATCGCAAGTGATGGTGGACATGATGGAGACCTCCAGAAGAAAGCCGAGGCCACCCCCGCATGGGGAAGGAACCCCAGCGGGTGGATGAAGAACACCGCGGATGCGGTGTCTGCAATCACGCAGGTTGCAGTTCGGCCTGGCGGCTCCACTCCTGCGTCTTGAAGTCCAGCGCGTAGCCCAGTTCGCCCAGGCGGGCGATCTGGGCGCGCAGGGCGCGGCGGTCGATGGTCGAATCCAGCTTCACAGACTCGCCCAGCGGCCACAACAGGCCGAACAGCGCGGCGTCGCCATCCTCGGTGCTGCCGGGGGCAGCAGCCGCAGCAGGCGGCGCGTCCACGCCGAAGGGCGTGGTATCGACCAGCGGGTCCGCGGACGTCTGCACGGGTGCAGGTTTGGCGGACCTGGATGCCTTGGCGGGTTTGGCCGGCGTTGTCGCAGGCTGTGTCCCTTGATCTTCATCGAGCGGATCGACTTCCTGCGGGGCGAAGCTATGTGCTTCGGCCTTGCTCAGCTTGTCGATGCCGAAAAGTGTCATACCGTCCAGGTTGGCGCGCATCTCGAAACGCATGCTGCCGTCGCTGATCGGATAGCCTTTGAGGAAGATGTAGCGAAGGACGAACTCCCCTTGATACTTGCCCTCGGGGTATTGCTCCAACTCCGCGTCTTTAATCGTGAATTTTCCGAGTTGGCATTCGAGCTTGCCAACATTGAACTTTCCGTTGCGGCCATGAATGGTGCGCAGCGCGAGCTGGCCCGGGACGATGATGGGAGTGGCCGATTTCTCGGGTGCCGATGTGACTGCCATGATGCTTCTCCTTGAGGAATAGGAAAAAGGCAAGGCCCCGTGAGGGGCCATGCCGGATCAGAACGAAGCAGCCAATGCCGGCTCCTGCTCTTCGACTTCACCTGCGGGCTCGCGCTCGGCGGGCTCGATAGGCTGGTCGGCAGCGGTGTCGGCGGCGTCCTCGGCTTCGGGCGCGGGTGCGTCCTCGGCCTGCGACGCCTCGGCTTGCGCCTGGCTCGTCGGATAGACCTGGGTGCCGTCGATCTTGATCAGACCGATGTGGATCAGCGTCGATTCCAGGCTCGCTCCCGGCTCCCCGGCGCGCTCACCCTTGGTGCGGATGTACGGATCGATCTTCATGTCGTTCAACTTGAAGGCGATCAGCACCTTGCGGTCCCCTTCGATGGCCTGCACGCACCGGCGAACCAGGTGCTCGGCTTCAGGGGTGGCGACGATGGTGTCGAAGTACCGATAGTCCGGTTCACCGACAGGCCCGGCCAGAGCCGCGACGCAGCACGACAGGAACGGATCGCCATCCTTGGGGGTGACGTCCTTCGGACGGCTGAGGTAGCCGATGCCGCGGGTGATCAGCTCGTGCTGCTTGATGGAAGCCAGTTCGGCCCGGTCAAGCGGCTCGGCCTTGAGCAGTCGCGCCTTGAGGGACGCGGCGGCTTCACCCTTGCGCTCGCCCTTGTCGCGGATGTACGCATCGCCCCACAGGTCGCCGAGGCGGAAGCGCACCAGCGGGCGCTGCTTGGGATCGTCAACGCCGATGTAGCGCTGGACGAGGTTCTTGGCCTCGGCACCCGAGACCTTGACGTCGAAGTAGCGGTAGCTGGGGTCCCTGGCGGGGCCGACCAGCGCGGCAACGGTGCATGCCAGGAAAGGCTGCGCACGGCGGCCGCCCCGGACAGGCACTTCACGGACACGCTGGATGTAGCCGATGCCCGAGGTGTGGAGGTCGAAATACGATTTCTCGTTGGACGTGGTGTTCATGGTGAATCTCCATAGGGAAGAAGCGGAGACACACCAGCCCCACGCATGCGGGGAAAGGTGCGTAACCCCGCGGTGGGTCGATAAGGCGAAAGCATCCGCCACCAGAGACTGGTGGCCGCTCGCGGATGGATGCGGTGCGAGCTGGCTCGGTCACGCAGTGGGAACTGCGACGCAACCTTGAAGACCGATGGTTGCTTGGCATGTCGCTGACAACGTCAGCAGGCATGGGGTCAGCATGGCCGGGCCTCGCGCGCGCGACAGCAATCAATCGGCATCCGGGCGCTTCCCATTTTTTCCAGGCTGCCCAGTTCCGCCCAAAAGAAAGCCCCCGAAATGGGGGCTTCAAGGGGTATGCGGACATTTTTGGACTACGCCGATTCCACCGCCGCCAGCGACAGATACGTAGCGGTGGCGGACAGCTCCAGATCATCTGAGCTTTGCAGAATGCGAGTGAAAACGCTGTCTTTCGGGTCGAAGAACTCGCCGAAGTCGTCGCCGCCAAGCTCGGCGCGTGCCAGTTCCCACCAGTCATCGAACGGGTCGGTATCCGGGTTGCAGCCGACGGCATAGGCCAGCAGCTTCACGCGGCCATCGGGGCGGCGCTCTCCGCGCTCGGCGAGGAAGTACACGCCCTGGTCCTTGGCCAGGGCGACGCGGCATTGGTTGGCGATGGCTTCGGCAAGCACGGGGCGCAGGTCGGAGCCTCTGAATCGCAGTGACATGGTTGAAATCTCCTGTATGGATGAAGAAAAAAGCCCTCCACCGAAACGGATGGAAGGCTTGTGGGGCAGTCGCCGGTAGGCTGTGGACTGATCAGTCGTGCCGCTAGGCTTCCTGTCTGGCACGTCAGGCTGGAACCGCCTGACGTTGCCGAAAGGCTTTGGCGTCGATCACGCTCACGTCGATCAGGCGCCAGCGCCCGTCGTCGATGAGCCGCTCCAGCACTTCACCGAGCATGTCGAAATACACCTCGTCGTGCCTATCGACCAACTCACCGTCGCGGTGCAGCTCCACCACGTAGGTGTCGCCGCCACGGTCGTAGAGGATCGTCACCTGACCCTCGAACTTGGTGGTTGAGACCGTGAAGCTGATCGCCGGCGGGGTCTCGATGATCCTGGAGGGCTTGGGATCGACCCAGGCGAAGTCGCGGGCACCTGCATCGACCAGCATGTGGGTGATGCACCGGAACCCGTCGGGCGCGGGCATCTCCTCCAACTGCTCGATGAGTTGGCCCAGCTCCATGCACTGCGGCTCGGGAATGGGCAGCTTGGCGGGTGCTTTGCCAAGGATATGCCTCGTGATGGTGTAAGGCGTGCCATCCGAAGTCTTCTCGGTGACGACTTCCGGGGTGTCCGCGCGAAGCCCGTCGAAACGTCGCCGGGCGTAGGGTTGGACATGGACCTTGGCGCCCTCGCTGGGAACGGTGGTCACCAGGTTGGGATCGAGCACGGCGAACTCGGAAGGCTTGAGCTTGACGACGATGGCATCGTCGGTCGCGGAGACTACCTTGCCGTTGAAGGGCTGAGGGTCAATGGCGAAGCCCAACGTCGAGGACTGCGGCTGATCATCGAATACGCGGTATTTGAACGAACGCACGTTGCGAGGGACATGGCCCGCGACAAGCGAAGGCATCATGGATTTGATGAGGGAACGGTCCATGGGAATCTCCTTGAGGAAGAACAAGGGATTCCCCGCCCGCAAGGGAGAGGTCCCTTGTGGGTGGCGTGAACGGACGGGGTACGTCCATAGGAAGAAACGACCAGCACGGTTTCCCGCACTTGCAGCCTTGAAGGTCTCGGCTGCCAGGGCATGTGTCGGCAACGCCGACGAACATGGAGCAAGGATGGCTCTGGAATGGGCGGCCTGCCTGCAAGAAATCGCACAGCGTCGCACCCGCTTTCCTGCGCTGCGGACAAGAAAAAGCCCCTCGAAAAGGGGCTTGGTTGGGTCAGGCTTCGTACACGAAGTAGTGCTCGCGCTGACGTGGGAAGAAGACATGCTTCCATGTATCGCCGCTGGTGTTGCCACCGTCGAAGACGACCATTTCGTAGTCGTCAATGTCGGTGTCCACCAGGTCGGCGCTGGCGATATGGCGCATGTGCAGCGTGCCGCTCATGCGCTCGAATACCAGGATCTGGCCGATGGCGTCGTCCTGGCCCATGGCATTGACGCAGGCGCCGAGCTGGTGCTCGAAGTCTGGCGTGCGCGAGATGAGGTCGGGGAACATGAGGTTGCTCCTATGAAAATGGACCAGCCCGGCTCCGGGAGGGAGACGGGCCGGTATGGGGGAGAACAAAGAGGAAGGATGTTGCGTCGAGCGGCTGCTAGGATTCGGCCAACGGCAGGCCCAACAGCACGGGTGCGTCGGCGTCGAGAATCAGGATGCGCACGTCGGCCTGGCCAGCCAGTTCAATGACGTTCGCCAGGTCATCCGGCATACCCTTGCTTCGGTGCTCCTGGCGAAGCTGCTCCGCACTGATGCCCTCGGCGTGGTCCAGGTTCTTGTCCGTCCAGGGAGTGGAGATCAGCTTGATGCCGATCGCCGGGCTGTACGGAACCCGGAACGCGATGAACAGGAATGCCTCCGGCGTAGCGAGGTCTGCCAGGTTGGCGAGGTATTGGCCGGTTTCTTGGCTGATGTGTGCGCTGCTGATTTCCCAGCACCGGCTGTAGTAGCCGGTCTCGAAACTCAGGCGCTGTACGACTTCCCGCGCTGCCTCTGCCGAATAGGCGTCGCCGACGTGGATGGGGCGACCGTCGAAGTCGTCGCCATGGATGGCATAGACCACGGCACCGATTACACCTTCGCCGCTGACACCTTCTGCGGTATCGCATTCGGCCAGCACCTCGGCACTCACGGGTTCGGGACCATTCCTGACCACGGCGAAATCGCTGGTGACGATGCACGAGGATGAAATCAGTTCCTCGTCGGAAAAGTGCTTTTGACTCGCGTGGATGATTCGCCAGACATGCGGGCTTCCGTCGTCGTAGCCGATGCACAGCGTGCGGACGATTTTCAGATTCCAGTAGCCGCGGAGAAAGGGATTGGGTTTCTGGGACATGGGAACTCTCCAGATTTGAATATTGGGGCCAATCTCCGCCACCGGGAATTGGACCCGGTTGGTTGAAAGTGGAAAATGCGTCAGTCGGCGCTGATCGTTGGCGTCTGAACCAGCCGTTCGGCGATGCGATGGCGCACATTTAGGCGAAATTGCTCATCGGTGATGCCGGCAAGCAGGTTGGCGGCCTCCAGCGCGATCAACGCTGAGGCCTCTTCGATGTCGGCGGCCAGGATGGTGTTGCGCAGTTGATCGCCGAGTTGAAGCGCCTGCGAGGACGTTCTGAAGACCTGGACCTCACGGCTCAGGTAGCAGCCGTTGCCGCCGAACTCGAATAGCCTTGGCTTGCTGCAATACCAGCAGCCCTCAAACTGGATGGCGGTCAGGTTATGGCCGTCATCGAAGCGGGTAGCGATCAGAAGCAGGGCTTCCAGGTCGGCGCCGTCCTCGAATTGGTGGTGCTCGATCAGGTTCTCCAGCTCCCCGTCCTGGTCAGCACCGAAGTGCGCGGCCAGCCGTTCAAGCAGAGGCGGAATCGACAACTCTTCGTCGTCGGGCATGGGGATGCCGAGTTGTGTGGCCAGGTTTTCCAGACCGTCCAGCACATCTGTCCAGCGTGGATCATTGGTTTCGGCGATCTGGGCGATGTAGGCCTGCCCATTGCCGGGATGGTTTTCGTCGAGCGCGAAAGCACCGAACAGTGCCTTGATGACGGGAGTAACGCGGTTGAGCACGAGAACGCCCGTGCCTTCGTAGTAGTTGTTTGCCATGCTGGCTCCTTTCGAGAAGAGCGGAGCCAGCCCATGCGGACGATGGCGTCCGCAGGGAATAGCCCAAGGCCGTTGGCGTCGGGCGATGGGGAAGAAAAATTGAGGGACATGGCCTTATGGGCGCATGTCCCTCACGGGGGGATCGAGAGGACAGTGGCGTGCCGGAGACCGGCTCACCAACCGCTGTAGTTCACCAGCAGGTCGGCGATGACCTTGCGGCGTTCCAGATCGAGACCGTCGAAGTCCGACAGCCCGTGGAAGCGGCAGCGCTTGAGCATGGCACCGCCCTCGCGCGCGTTGTAGAAGCTGACCATGGCGGACAGGAACATGCGTTCGCCGCTGCTCAGGACGCCGAGGGCATCGTTGAGCCGCAGCATGTCGGGACGCAAATCCCACTTGGTCTTGGCCTGGTTCAGGCCTTCACGGGTGCCGTCGCCGAACCACTCGGGACCAGCAATCTCGACACCGCGCTTCCAGGCCTCGAAGAAGGCTTGGGGCGCGGCAGCGAAATGCTGCTCTTCCCGCATGATCTCATCGACGACTTCCCGCGGCAGTAGCTGGTTCATGACGTGATTTCTCCAGTTGGATCAGGGAATGGCGAGCTGGGACCAGCCGCCTCTTTCGAGGGCGCGTTGAGCCGCGGCATAGCTGCGGAAGTACTCGCGGGATTCCCGCGAAACGGGACCTTCGGTATCGCGCGTGCCGATGTAGTGGCCGGCGGCGCTTTGCAAGACTTCGAGCGGCAGGAACTTGCCGCAGTAGGTCAGGGCCAACTGGCCGAAAGAGGCTTGCTGGGACATGGACGGGCTCCTTGGAAAAGCGGGGCCTTGTCCCTCACGGGATGGCAGCTCCCGCACGCGGTTGATAAAAAGCATCAGCGTCACGGGGACGCTCATCCGCAGAATTGATGCGATGCGGACTGGTGGGTGACGCGGGAGAGACCCGCGGCAGCCTGGAACCCTGGCTGCTGGCATGTGCTGACGAATCAGCGAACATGCAGGCAGCTTCGTGCGAGGGCTGCGCCGCGTCAGTTGGAAAACGGCATTCGGCCCAGCCCCGATTGATGAGCACAGGAAAAGAAAAGCCCCGCATCGAGTACGGGGCTGTCAGGAGGGTGCGGTGGCGCTGGGTCAATCGGGCTTGTCGCCCAGGACATGCTGCTTCCACAGGTCGAATGCCCGCTCGGGCGGAAGCTCGGCGAGGATGACGATGGGCTGGGCCTGCCTGGTGCGCAGCGAAGCGAAGTACGCCTTGCGGTCGGCGATAGCCTTGAGCTTGATGCCTTTGATGAACAGCAGTTTGCCGTCCTTGATGAACAGCACCTTGTTGCCGATGTCGCGGTTGAAGGCGGCTCGCACCTTGCGCTCCGCGTGCATGGCATCGGCCAGTTCATCGACCAGGAAGTCGAGCGTCATGTCGATGTAATGAGGGTCTTCACCCTCCTGGCCTAGATCGAGCGGCGCAGGCGGCAAGCCCTTGGCAAAGGCTTCGGCCTGAGCCAGCAGCGTCGTCTTGCCGTTGAGCGCGCGGAGGAATGTCGAGCCGCCATGCCCGTCGTTGCGGGCCTCGGCGATGGGAGTGCCGTCGAACACGATGGTCGCGGTGAAGCACAGCGTTTCCTCGCTGGCGAAGTCGGCGACCTTGAGGTTCTTCAGCGTGATGCGGTCTTGCTTGGTGATGGTGTCCATGGGAAGTCCTGAAATCGACCGGGTGGCGACATGCCCCTGACGGGACGTGGCGACCATCCCGTGGGTTGGAGAAAGGAGGCATCGATGCCCCGGTGGGCAGCGTTCGCCGGTGAGATGCCGAAGCGAACTGGTGGGTGGCGTGGGCGGAACCCACGGCAGCCTTGACACCCTGGCTGCGGGCTGCTGCCGATACATCGGCAATGCAGGGGGAGAATGGCGCGGCCGGCAGGCTGCGTCGTCGATCAATCCGAAGCGGTCGAGTCCGTCTTGTGCAGGCACTGCACCAGCCGGTTGCCCAGCCAAGCCATGCACGGGACGGCCATGGAGTTGCCAATCGCCTTGTAGCGCGGAGCGTCTGCGGCAGGCTTGCCGCGATACGGGATCAGCGTGTAGTCGTCGGGCATGCCCTGCAGCCGCTCGCACTCCATGGGCATCAGCCGCCGCACCCGCCATTGCGACCAGTCCGCTGCACCGGATTCATTCCAGTCGTAGCGGAAATGTGCCTCGAAGTCGGGGGCCAGGACATGGGGCTTGTCTGCGCCGCCGCCGCTGGTACGCAACGCCGCCGCAACGCTTCCGCCCAGTTCGGCAGCAAGACCCTGCGTCCGTCCCCGCAGGGCAACGCAGGCCACCATCGGCACACCGTAGCCCGGCTTGCCGTTGGACAGGACGGTGCAAGACACCTGTCCATGGCCCGACTCGAAGCGCACTTCGCCGCGGTTGTTCTGCGCGAAGGCGATGGCGGGCACGACGCCTGCGTTCGCATGGCTGTTGCGATGCCCGCCGGCACGCAGCGTCGGCGTCAGGTCGATCGTGGCGTCCGCGCCGCTGCCCTGGGCGGTGAAGGCGATGATCGGCACGCCCTTTCCCGTACCGTCCTCGCTGCTGCCCTTGCCGTTGTTGGCGGTGTCGAGGGTGTGGGCGATGCTGCCGGCGATGGACTGCACCATGAACGTCTCGGTGCGGATGTCGTGCTTGGGACCCGCGGCCATCAGGCATGCCGCAACATCGACGGGGCCAATGCCGCCGCTGAATCCGAACGTCGTCGTGACCTTGCCGTAGGGCTGGTTCAGTCCAGCGAATCCTGCGTATCCGCCTGCTGCTGCAGCACCCGGTCCAGCAGCGCGGGCAGCTTCTTGCCACGGCGCGCGGCCCGCAGAAGAATCCCCGCGCAGGCCTGTGCGCTCAAAAAGTACTTCGGAGGGATCGAGGTCATCACCACCACATGCCACAAGAAACACGCGCTTGCGGCGTTGGGCGACACCGAAATATTGAGCGTCGAGCACGCGCCAGGCGATGCGGCGGCGGGGTCCAGACACACAACCAGCGTGCGCCCATTTTTCCCCTGGCGGCTGGAGCGCACGGCTTTCTCCGGCCAGTGCGCCCAGGAAATGCCCGAAGGCATTGCTGCGGTCGTTGAGGACGCCGGGGACGTTTTCCCAGACGAGCGTTGCCGGCGGGCGGCGGTCTTGGTGGCGGGTTTGGTCGATGGCATTTGCAAGCTCCACATAGGCAAGGGTCAAGGCGCCGCGCGGGTCGTTCAACCCCTGGCGCGCGCCGGCAACGCTGAACGACTGGCACGGCGTGCCGCCGACCAGGATGTCGGGCGCCGGCACGGTGCCGGCGCGCACCTGACGGGCGATCGCGGTCATGTCGCCCAGGTTGGGCACATGGGGGTAACGGTGGGCGAGCACGGCGCTCGGGAACGGCTCGATCTCGGCGAACCACGCGGCTTTGAGGCCGAGGGGTTGCCATGCGAGGCTCACGGCCTCGATGCCGCTGCACACGCTGCCGTACAGCAGTGGCGCGGCCTGGGGCGCACCGCGAAGGGTGCAAGGTTGCGGGTTCATGTCGGGTCTCCTGTTCGTGTGGCCCGGGGCGGGCCGGGACGTTGATAGGCAGGAGAAAGGCGCCGAAGGCCCTGCGGCCTTCGGCTCGGGAGGACAGAACCACCCGTGGGCTGGTGCAGGCCCGGTCGTCGCTAGAACCGTCTGCTCATCAGCAATCACACCCGGCGCATGTCGTGGTTCGCGCCGGCATCGTCTGGCGCACATCCGCGCACAAAGGGAGCCCGTTTTTGCGCCGGCGGGCACCGGCACCGAATACCGCTGACCACGAAGGGTCTCCGGGTGGCTCGCGCAGCTTGGCAAGCCACCGGGGGACCCTTCGCAGAGGCGGGAGAAATGCAGATCAGCAGAACGCGCAGGAGGCGGTTCGCGGAGAAGCTACCTTCAGGTCCCGCGGCCGGGGATGACCAAGCGGGACGCGCACACGGACAAGAAGGCGTTGCGCGCTGGGCGTCCCGCAGGGCGTGCGGAACACAGGCCGCGCCGCCGATGGCGGGCACGGTTCACGGGGAACGGGGTCGGTCAGGAGCCTTTGCGGCCGCTGCGGCGCGGGCGCGAGGCACCACGCTTGGACGTGCCGGATTCGACCGGCAGCGTGCCTTTGCAGTCGGGGTAGCGACTGCACGACCAGAATGGGCCGCTCTTGCCGGTGCGCTGGCGCGTCGGTGCGCCGCACTGTGGGCAAGGCGGTCCGTGGGGAACCTTGATGGACAGGGACGTGCTGCCGTACTGCGCGATCAACTGTGAGATCCATGCAGCCTGCTTGCCGATGAATACGTCCAGCGTGAGCTGTCCAGCTTCGATCATGTCCAGCGCCTGTTCCCAGACGGCGGTTGTCCCTGGGTCGGCAATCGCTGTGGGCACCGCGTCGATCAGGGTGAAGGCCGCATCCGAGGCACGGATGGCGCGGCCCTTCTTCACGAGGTAGCCCCGCGTCAGCAGGCCACTGATGATGTTGGCCCGCGTCGCTTCGGTGCCGATGCCGACCGTATCCTTGAGCTTCTGTTTCAGGCGCGGGTCCGAGACCAGTTTGGCGACGCCCTTCATGGACTTGACCAACTCGCCCTGCGTATAGGGCCGAGGGGGCAGCGTCTTGAGCGCCTTCAGATCGACGTCGGCCACCTGACATGCCAGGCCCTCGCGCAGCGCGGGCAGTACCTGGCTGCGCGCCGCAGGGTCGCCATCCTCCTCGGATTGCGGTTCGGCCAGCACCAGGCGCCACCCCTTGACGACGACCTGCTTGCCGGTGGCCGCCAGCGTCTGCTGGCCGCAGGAGAGGTTCGCCACATTGCGGTCGAACTCGTGGTGAGGAAGGAATTGCGCCAGGTAATGCGCCCGGATCAGCCGATACACTGCCAGTTCCTTCTCACTCATGGTCGAGAGGTTCGCCGGTTCGAGCGTCGGGATGATGCCGTGGTGAGCAGACACCTTCGCGTCGTTCCAGGCGCGTGAGCGTTGAGTGCGGTTGAGCTGGTCCATGATCGGTCGCAGCAAGGGATCGGTCTTGACCAGGCTGTCGAGGACCGTTGGCACCTCGGCGAACATGCTTTCGGGCAGGTAGCCCGAATCGGAGCGCGGGTACGTCGTGGCCTTGTGCGTCTCGTATAGGGCCTGAGCAATGTCTAAGGTCTCCTGCACATCGAGCCCAAGCTGCCTGGAACACACCTCCTGCAAGGTCCCCAGGTCGAACGGCAGCGGCGGGCCTTCCCGCACGCGCTCGGTTTCGACCGCCACCACCTGGGCGCTGTCCGCGGCGCGGATCTGCTGCGCGGCGTGCTGCGCGATGGGCTGCTGCAGGCAGCGGCCGGCGTCGTCGGTGCATGCTTTCGGGGGAACCCACTGCGCGGCGAAAGTCTGGCCACCGGCGGACAGGGACACGTCGATGGCCCAGTACGGCACGGACACGAAGGCGGTGATCTCGCGGTCGCGGTCCACGACCAGTTTGAGCGTGGGGGTCTGGACGCGGCCTACCGACAGCACGCCGTCGTAGCCGGCCTGCCGTCCCAGCACCGTGAACAAGCGGCTGAGGTTCATGCCGACGAGCCAATCCGCCCGAGAGCGCGCCAGCGCCGAGTAGTACATCGGCAGCGTCTCGGCCGATGGCCGGAGCTTGCCGAGTGCCGCGCGGATGGACGCATCGTTGAGCGCCGACAACCACAGCCGTTCGATGGGACCGCGGTAGCCGCACAGGTCGATGATCTCGCGGGCGATCAACTCGCCCTCGCGGTCGGCATCTGTGGCGATGACAAGCTGGGTCGCCTTAGCCAGAAGCGCCTTGACGACTTTGAACTGCGTGGCGGTTTTAGGTTTGACCTCGACCCGCCAGTGCTGAGGAATGATGGGCAACTGCTCCAGCGACCAGCGCTTGAGCGCCGCGTCATAGACCTCGGGGGCTGCCGCTTCGACGAGATGGCCGATGCACCAGGTGACGGTGACGCCGGAACCGTTGAGGCAGCCTTCACCGCGCTGCGTGGCACCGAGAATTCGGCCAATGTCTTTGCCCTGGGAGGGCTTCTCGCACAAGAACAGCCGCATGTCCGTCCATCCCGATTCCCGTTGTTCATGGAGTTGCTGGAATCGAGGATGCCGAGCGCCACCTGGGGTAGCAGCAAACAAGCCGCATGCGCCGGCGACCGCTTTCACGCCGATGGAATGGCTCGGGCGGGGATGGCGCGTGGCCGCAGGTGTGCGGACCAGTAGCCGCGATTTGCGGGAGCGCGTGGAAGTCGATGGACGTTGATGGAGCTATCCCCAGGGGATAGCTTGCGGGGTGCATGGAGGGCGGCGAAGCACTACGGCGGCCGCCCTCCATGCCGGTTCACTTCCTGCGCTTCGCCTCCTTCGGCGCGGTCGATTCCTGGGCAGCCTGTGGCTTCGGTTCTGCCTCCTGCGGCTTCGGACTGAGGGCCACGGACTCGATGCGGTACGGCAGGATGCCGACGCTGCGCGCGTTGATCTGCCAGGTCTCGCGCGGCTGATCTTCGTTGTCCGTCCAAGGCTCGCGCTCCATGCGGCCGATGACCAGCACGCGCATACCTTTCTGGTACAGGTCCTTCCAGTGCTCGGCGTCGCGGTGCCAGATTTCCACCGGCGCCCAGAAGCCGCCGCGGTCCTCGAAGGTGCCATCCTTCTTGGGTACGGGGTTGTCGAAATAGACGTTCAGGCGCAGCAAGCGGCTGGGTTCGTCATTGCCGTTGGGGAATTCGCGGTACTCCGGTGGCGAGCCGATGTTGCCTTCGCCAGAAAAATGCGTGCTCATGGTGTGATCTCCGTGGTGGTTGAAATACCCGTGCCTCGTCGGCGCCGGGCGCGTGCTGGGATGCCCGGCGCAATCACCGATCGCGCATTGCGGCAGGAACGGACGTGAGCCGGTGCAGGTAGGCGTCGTCCGCCTCGGCGGCCTTGCTGGCGCATTCCTGCGCCTGCCTGCCCAAGGTGTGCAGCAGGCTGATCTGCATGTTCAACGTGATGCGCTGCAGCTCGATCGCGTGCAGGTCGGCCAGCAGGTTGACGGGTGTGCTGCTGCTGGCGATCAGCTCCCGCCACAGCGCCACGCCCATGGCCGACCTGTCGTGCCTGCGCCAGCGCAAGAAGACGGTTCCTGCGCCAGTGGTCTGTTGGGCCAGTTCGATGGGCAGAAGGTGGAAGGGGTGCCCGCATGCTTGCTCCAGCACCTGTCGCTGTGCCAGGGCAATCAACTCGTCGCGCATGGCGAAGCACTGGCTGGCCCAGGCCTCGAAGTCCCCTTTACCCTTAAAAGGCTTTAAAAGGCCTTTTAGAGAGGCCGCGTGTTCCAGCCGCATGAAGGCACCCTGTTGCAGGCCCCGGAAGTAGCGGGTCGGTTGGTTCAGATCGTTCATGCGGGCTCGTCCTCGCCGGCTGACGCTTCGGGCGGCTCTGCGGTGGCGGCTTCGTCGCTGGGCGGAGGCGCTGTGGCAGGACCGTCGCCGCGCTGTTGCAGGCCACGGCGCACGACGGGTGGCGCAAACTTCGAGCGGCGTGTCCCCTCCAGCACCTCCTGCGGCAGTTCGCCGTACTTCTCCAGCGCGACTCGCGCAGCGGCGTTCTTCGCCGCGAAATCGTCGCGGGTGCAGCCCGAGTAGCGATACTGCTGGGCCAGCGAGAACAGGCTGCGCAGCGCGTGCGCGCCCTCGTTGAGCCAGCGTTCCAAGGTGCTGCGGTCGATGAGCGCGGTGTGGTGGGCGAGGATCAGCTTGCGGGCGATGTCGTCGTAGTCGGCCAGGAGATAGACCGCGGCAAAGCCGAGCTGCGCGTTGACGAAGAGCGGGAGCTTGACCGGCTGCACGTTGAGGTTTTCGCCCAGGCTGAGCGCCGGTGGCACGCTCGCCAGCGCCTGGTCCACCTGCTCGCGCAGCGATTGCAGCGTGACCTTGGTTTGGTCGAGCTTGTCCTCGATGCGCAGCATCCACCAGTCCGAGTACGGGTCGTCCTGCTCCGAGCCCCGCCGCATCTTGTTCATCTGGGCGATGTAGCCGTTCAGGCCGACGATGCCCGGTCGCCCCTCGGCGGCGGCGCGGCCGTGCCAGATGCGGGAAGCGTGATGGGTGTGCAGGGTCAGCGACATCGCGCTGCGCAGGGAGCCGAGATTCAGTTGCAGAGGTTCATTGGTTGCCATGGTGTCCGCTCGTTGTTGGAAAAGGAGCGGCCAGCTTCGGCAGGAAGCGGAAGGCAGTCAGTCAAGAATCCGAATCCCGGCGGGCCCCGGTTTAGGGCGCGGCGGTTGCATGCGGCGCGAGCTATCCCCAGGGGATAGCTCCATGGAGCGTCAACGAACGCTGCACGCCGGGATCAGGGTAGGCAACACCGATGCTGCGGCAGATGGTCGATCCCAGGCCTGCGACAACTTGGCGTTGTGCCCAGCAGCGGAACTATCCCCAGGGGATAGCTCTATTGGCGGCCATGGGCATCTACTTTCACCGACTTGCATGCCGGCTCACTTGCTGGCGAGCAGATTGCGTAGCCGCTCGATGTGCTGCTTGGCGACTTCCGGCGGCACTGGCTTACCCTGCGGCTGAGGTGGCGGTGCTGCTGGTGGCCGCTCGTTTGGCGGGACGGGTGCCGATGGCGCGTCTTTCTTGGCCCAGGCATTGAACTCGCCATGGATGGCGCGCTGGATGATGCCGAACAGATACCCCGCAGGATTGCGGATGCCATGACTGCTGCATCGTGCGGCCCAGTCGTCCAGCACGGCCTGTCTCAGCGCGGCATCGACCTGCTGCAATGCCACCCTGGCACCTGTCTGCTGCTCTGCCTTCAGTTCCGTGAAGCGCTTGGGCCATTGCAGATCGCCCAGCGCGCGCGCCTGCGCGGTAGTACGTACTTCATTAATACGACTACTACGTACTGTACGGGCCTGCTTCGGATTCCGAAGAGAGGCGTCTGGCGCGGGTTTCGCCCCTGCTTCGGATTCCGAAGACGGGTCGTCCGCATTCCGAAGAAGGCTCGATGCTCCTTCTTCGGAATCGTGGGCGGCATCCTCCTGTGGATAACTTTCGGCGGCCGTGATGCCTTGGCTGGCGAGGCGTTCGGCCAGGACCTGTAGCCGCGACGGCAGTGTGCGTCCGGAGAGCATCGGATCTTCCGCGATCTCCTTGAGGGTGTTCAGACCGACCATCTGGACAGCCTTGGCCGAATGGCCGAGGGACTGGCTGACCAGTGCCAGGTAGTCGGCGTCGAGCTGCATGGCCTCGAAGGGCGTCAGTGGTTCATCGTGCAGAACGTAGAGGTTGCCGAGGATGCGGCCGGTCTTGGGGTCACGCCGTCGCCGTACCAGGCTCAACCATCGGGTGAGGCGCAACAGCGTCAACGCTCGGGCCACGGTTTCATGCGAGGCCTGCCCGGCGCAGGGCATCGACGCCAGCCAGGGTCGAAGCTGCTCATACGTCGGGAAGGCTGTCATGCCGTCGTCGTTGAGCATCAGCCGGAACACCTGCCAGGCGTTGCGCTCCAGCGGCGTCAGGCGACGGTCGAGGAACAGCCGCCGCGGCACGGTCTCGTGCCGGTTGCCGCTGAAGAGGAAGGCATCGCCTGACGTGGCGGGCGTCGGCGTAGGCACGGGTGCTGGCGCACTGGGGCTGGGCTTGGGCGCGAGGTCTTTCAGGGCAGCATCGAACAGATCCGCGAGTGCGACGGGGCCACGGCGTGGTGCGGTGTCGTCCACGGCCATGGCTCAACCCAATCCCTGATCGACCCAGCTCTTGATCGAGGCCCAGACCACCGACAGAGGCAGCGACATGCCTTCGGCCAAGTCCATGGTAGCGTCGAGGATGGAGGTTTCGTCTTCGAGATCGACATTCCTGCTGCCGGTCACGGCCTTCCATTGCCGCCACAGCTCCGTGTCCTGTTTCTCGTCCAGCACGGGGTGGCGGCCCTTGCGCTTCGGCAGGCCGAGGATTTCGCGGCGAAGCGCCACCTCCTGGTGGGTCAGGCCATAGAACCGACTGACCATCTCGGTGCTCGCGCCCAGCCTGAGCATGCGATCGACCGTGGCGATTTCCTTCTCCACGTCCTGCGCCTGCTTGAGCAGTCGCCGGAGCACTTCGCGGTTGACCGTCACCGAGCACCAGGAGACGTTAGCGTTGGCGAGCACGCTGATCAGCGCGGGATGCTTGAGGGCGTCCAGTTCTTCCTCGCCAAACCCCATCAGTTTGCACCGGCGCAGTTGCCCATTGCGCAGGTCATAGAGGGCCTGGGCGATGACGGCCTGGTTGAGTGGGTGTGGTGCGGACATGCTGGCCTCCCTCGCTCACATTCCAACGCCTTCAGCGCCGGCTTCAAGGTCGAGCAGGCGCCGGGCCAGCCGCAGCAGCCGGAACAGCTTGACCAGCGAGGTATCGCTCAATCGCTGGGCCGCATCACCCTGGCCGTGCAGCAGCGCCGGCAGTTCGATGACGATTTGCCCGTCGTGCAGGCCGACGTCGGCGGGCCGCTGACCGGCCAGGCACGCTAACAGCGCGAGGACGGCACGGCCCAGCGGTGCCGAGCTTTGGGTGCGGGCCCGGCAGACGAAACCGATACCCTCTGCACGGTCATCAATGCACTCGTCCAGGTCTGCCTCGCCCGCGATTTCGCGGGCGAACTGTGCGATGTGGATGCGCAGGCGCTCGGCTGTGTCCACGCCGGGATCGATGTACCAGACATCGGAGATCGGATAGAGCCCGCCAGCCTGCACAGGGATGGACTGCAAGACACTCGCCGAGAAGTCGAGCGGCAGCGCATCACCCAACTGGTCGGCGACCATGCGCTGAATGGACTGGAGCCGTTCGGTCGTCGGTGCCGGCGAGACGATGTGCTCCCGAAGCAGATCGCCACCCACCGCAGGGTTGGCCGGACTTGCCTGGCTGGCATCCGTGTCGCTCTCGCGCGTCGAAGGCGTTGCCGCAGGTCGGCCTGCAGGCGGCGCTGCGGATGCAGCCCCTGCGATGGGTGGCGCAGTGTTGGCAGGTGGGCGCGCGATGGTTCCCGGCTCCGGCAACGCAGGCGGCGTCGATGGCGGCGTTGGGTCGCTGACCAAGGCGCGCTGCCGGCTCTCGGATTCGGTCATGTCCAGGGCGAGCACGTCGTAATCGACACCCAGCATCTCGGCCATCTGGCCGATCAGCTCGTCCTGTACACGCTGCGCGGAGAACTCGTCGGCCTGGACGTCGAATTGCGACAGCACTTCCTGGAAAAATTCGTCGAAGTCCTGAACCAGTGGGCGACCCTTGGCGTAGCGCTCCCACGCGAGCATGCAGGCTTTGCGCATGACCGACAGGCGTTCGACCTGATGGCGACCGAGACCGCCATAGAGCACGGTGGGGATCGCGGGCAGGAGATACTGCACCGCGTCGTTCATGCGGCTGATGTGCGACTGTTGTACCGGGAAGCCATCGGCGGCGAGGCGGCGGGCCAGCTCGGACTGGCTCAAGGTGGTGCCGCTTTCTTGCTCGTAGAACTCGCGCGCCTTCTCGACGCCGAGGGCGCGCTCGATGAACGTGAGGCCCCCGCGCAATTCGTTCTCGGCCAAGTGGCCGGTCAACATGACGACTTCGCCGCGGCTGGGCCACGGCCGGAACAGGCACGATACACGGAAAAACCGCTCGTCCTTGGTCTCTGACCATAGTTCGCGCAGGATCGCCAGCCGAGTATTTCCACCGTTGCGGATGATGTAGTGGGACTCACCTGGTCGGCGAGTGATGGCCGGCGCTGCGTCCAGACCGCGCTCGCGGATGGACGCCTTGATTTCCTCGTAGGCCGGGTTGCGTTTTTTCCTGGGATCGTGGTCGTAGGGGCGCAACTGATCTAGGGTCACGACCATGGGGGTGTCGGCGATCGGGTCGCTCAAGGTCGAGGCTGACGGGCCGCTGCGCTCGAACCCGGCCGCGAGCAGCTTGCCAGCCATCTGCTGGGAGGTGATCTCAGCCATGGCCGCCTCCCTGCGCTTGGTATCGGGCCTCGCGCTCGGCGCGGCGGATTTGCGCACGGGCATTCAGGGTCGCCCGGTGGTCGCTTGCCGTCGAGCTGGTGTAGATCGCGGCGCAGCCAGGCTTGGTGAACTTGAGGTGGCCGCCAGGCGTGCGTTTGACGTGCCAACCTTCGCCAACCGCGAACTCGATCAGGGCGCGAAGCCGCTTGTGGCCTCGGGCTAGCTCATGTGCGTTCGCCATGGGACCTCCCGGCATCAAGAGGGTGTGGCGGACGGCCGGACACCATGGCAAATCGGTGCCGCCATTGCGGAAATAGTTCGTCTGCGAGGCCGCGCATGGTGTCGAGCGCGGCGAGGGCGACTCTGCCCGGCGGCTGGCGGTATTCGACCCGATGCACTGGCAATCCGCGCGTAGCTGCACGCGGATACGCCTCGATGGCCGGCACGTCGGTGGCCAGCACGCGGATGCCGGCGTGGTCCTGGAAAAGATCGCGCAGGGCCTGCTGGATCAGCCGTGCATTGGCTGACACAGGGTGGACGCGATTGATGAGCAGATGCAGAGGTGGAGGCTCGATGCCCAGGTGCCGGTAGGGCGCAATGTCTTCGAGCAACTGCATGGTGCCGCGCCGCAGCTCGCGCGCCGCGAGAATTTCCGGGGTCACGGGCGACAGCGCGAGGTTGGAGGCGAGCACCGCCATCTCCAGCAGCACCGAGCGCGCACCTTGGGTGTCGATCAGCACCAGGTCATAGAGAGGCGCCAGGACCGGCAAGAGATGGCGCAACCGTAGGCGCCCATCCGGCGTGTGCAGCAGCAAAGTGTTCAGCTCGCCTCGGTGGTCGTTGGAGAGCACCAAGTCCAGGCCCTCGATGTTCGTGCGGGACACAAGCAGCCCGAGGTCGCGCTCGTTGAAGGCCAGCAACTCGTAGATGCCACCAGGTGCGCGGTGGCCTAGCTCGTAGTACGAGGACAAGGTGGGCTGCACGTCGAGGTCGAGCAGCAGTACACGCAGCCCCGCGTCCGCGGCAAGCCCGCCGAGGTTCGCGGCCGTGGTGGTCTTGCCGACGCCACCTTTGGTTGAAATGATGGATACGACCTGCATGGCGTTCTCCGTGTGAGGATGGGAAGTCCGCTGGAGAACGGGTCAGGCCCGGTTGTTGACGCGCTCGGCGATCCACTGATCGATCTCGATGGAGTCCCAACCGACCGCGCGCACGCCCAGGCGCAGCGCCTTCGGGAACAGGCCTTTGCGCATCAGGTTGTAGATGTGGGCGCGTTTGAAACCCGACTTGGTTTCGACTTCATCAAGCCGCAGGATGCGGCGCTCGCTTGCGGGCAGTGCAGGTGTTTGCGACATGGCGGTCACTCCTGAACGCTCAGTGGCGTTTGTTGGCGTGACCTCCATTCAATAGACATGGATGGGAAAAGACATTGCAAATGCAATCTCCGCGATTGCACATACAAGATGGAAAACCTCAGACTGTTGCGCTACGCAGCCGGCGTCTGGCCGTGGCGAACTTGCCGTTTAGCGTCCGCTCCGCGATCCCCATTGCGCCGCTGTGATGGGCGACCAACGCGCTGACCACCGCCTCCTGCGTCTTGAAGCTGGAGTACGGAACGCCGGAAGGCGACTGGCCGAGCATCAGGTCCAGCATGCTGCCGATGATGTTCAGGTAGGTGGCTTCGGCGCGATCACTGATCAGGCACTGTGCGCCAGCAGAGGGCGCCATCTGCTTGAGAAGCGCTCCGTGCTTTTCCTGCAGCTCATGCAGTTGGCGTTTGTACTGGTCCAAGGTGGACTTCAGGGCCAGGCGCTCGACTAGCATCGCCTGCCCAGTTTCCACCGAGATGAAGGGATGGGCGATGCGCTCGCTCCGGGAGAAAAGGAAGCACGGTCGTTGCTCGGGATAGTGCTGGCGCATCCAGCGCTTCAGATCGACGTGGCGCACCGTCAGATCAGGGGAGTCGATCAGCGCGGAATCGCGCGTCGTGATGCCGTTCCGTCCGAAGGGCAGTTCTCCATTGAGGATGCCGTCGAAGATGCGTTCGGTGCAAAGCCGCAGCTCGTCACAACGTGGACAGTCCAACGACTGCGGCAGGCGCCTTGGCGACGAAATCGAAGCCAGGATCACCTGCTCGTATCGCAGCAGCCCGGCCCAGCGGATGGACGCTTCGATCGGGCGATAGAACACCTTTGATGTTGGTGCATCATTCTTGTTCTCGTGCATGCTCCGTCTCCTTCCAGGAGAAGAACTACATGACCGACTCCTTTGTCGCCGACCTCATGGTCGGCCTGTCGCTTGTGTAGGAAGTGGGTCCCGAAGGCCGCTTCGTCATGTGGTTTGAATACTTCTCACCAGTTCGCGCAACTGGTAGTCGTCGTGTGTTCGATGTGCAAAAATCATCGATCAGAAGGTCGAGCATCGGGACGTAGGCTCGACAGCGACGCTCACGCTATCAGGGTCGTGAGAAGTTACGGTTTCTGCAAAACCGTCTAGGTATGACCTGATATGCCAGCGGTCTCAGGAAGCGTGAGGGGGCCGCAATCGTCCTCGAATGTCCAGTCGGACGCAGCAAACCGGCGCCTGTCATGCTTGCCCCGTCATCCTGATATATCGACAAAGAATCGTGTGCGGAAACGCGGTGGCCAGCATGCGCGTTCTTTCAAAGGAGCTTGACCAGAAGGTCGCCTGTGAGTTGTGGTGCAGGCGTTCCTAGGTGGCATCCGAGCTGTGCCATCACCAGAACCATCTGCCTGATCGTCTTCGCGGTGATGGATGCGGGGCAGACGGCCGGGCGTGGATGATGAGTTCGAGGGAGTTGCCTACGACGATGTACCGATCGTGGGTCTGGTGTGCTGAGTGCAGCTCTTTGGACGTCTGTGGAACTCTTTGGACGAATTTGTTGCCGAGGACGAAAAACAAGGCTACAATTGAGGTCTTCGCTGGCCAGCCCAACGAAGAAAGTGATTGGGAAACAACGACTTACTGTCCTAGTACACGTCTCGTTTCCCGCTCCAGATTCAGTAGAAACGCTCCCGCAAGGGGGCGTTTTTTCGTTTGTCGCGATGCTGGCTGCTGCAGTCGCCACAGCCGCGCCACGGCATCTTCATGGAAGGCGTGGTATCAGTGCGCCTGTGGGGAGATTCCGACATCAGTGTCGCAATCGGAATGGCGGGTCGCATCGGTCGTGGGGACGGCCGGACGCGTGAGCCGCGGGATGGGCTCCGGCAAGGCTCAATGGCTTGGAATGTGCACCAGCGTTCTGCGCGTCGCGCGCGCTGAAAGGCTGGCGAAAGGCCAGCATCAGCGTTGCCTGAACCGCACGCGTGTTGTGACGTTTTTCGGACCAATTCTCCATGTTCGCTCCACAATCGCACGGTAGCCTTCATGCTCCTTCTACACGTTGGCGGGCTGGTGGTCAGGCGTATCACTCCAGTGGCAGTGCCCAGGACCGGGCGCGGATCTTCCCTGCAGGCGGTGCTGCGCCCCGGCGCACTGCTGGCCAGCCTGGCCCTGGCAGGTTGCATGTCGGTGCCGGTGCCGGACCTGCCCGGCGGCACGCCCAGCGCCTGGACCCAGCTGCCACAGGGGCAGGGCGTGGCGGTGGACGCCAGGCAATGGTGGAAGGTGCTGGCCGACCCGGCGCTGGATGGCCTGGTGGACCAGGCCATTGCCGGCAACCTCGACCTGCAGCAGGCCACGCTGCGCCTGCAGGCGGTGCGGATCGTCGCCGGCACGTCGGACTCACGCTTCCTGCCGGAGATCTCGGCCAGCGCCAAGCAGGTGCAGGACGCCGCCGCCGTCGATACCTATTTCCATGCGGGCATTGAAGCGATCTGGGACCTGGGCCTGTTCGGTGCCGCCGAGAGTGCGCAGTTGAGCGCGCAGGCTTCGGCCGGCAATGCCGAGGCGCTGCGCAGTGCTGCGCAGGTTGCGGTGATCGCCGACGTGGTGCGCAGCTACCTGGATCTGACCGTGGCGCAGGCCCAGCAGGACCTGCTGGCCCGGCAGCAGGCGGTGGATGATCGCGGCGAGCAGTTGGCGCTGGTTCGCCAGCGCCTGCGCCTGGATGAGCCGGGCGAACTTGATCGGCTGCGGGCTCGCCAGGCAGCCACCCGCGCGGCCACGGCGCAGGCCAGCGAGAATGCGGACAATGCCGCCCGTGCATTGGCCCTGCTGCTGGGCCGCGATGGCCCGGACCCGGCCTGGCGTGCGTATCGCACGCCGCCGAAGCTGGGCGCATTCTCGCTGCAGCAGGTGCCGGCCGACCTGCTGCGTCACCGTCCGCAGATCCTGCTGGCCGAATCGGAAGTGATGCAGGCTGCGGCAAGCAAGGGTTCCGCGCGTGCCGCGATGTATCCGCGGGTCAGCCTCGGCGGTTCGATCCTGTACGCCTACAACCTCACCCAGAACGCCCGCTCCAATTCCGATTCCAGTCCCTCCATCGGCCCGTACATCGATATTCCGCTGTGGGATTGGGGCCAGCGCCGCGCGCGGTTCCATGCCGATGAGAAACAGCTGGATGCCGCGCTGCTCGGCTACCGCAAGGCGGTGCTGGAAGGGGTGAGCGAAGTGGAAGGCGCACTGGGCAGCCTGGCACGCCAGGACAGCAGCATCCAGTCGCTGCGTGCGGCCAATGATGCCGCCGGCCAGCAGGTCAAGCGCCAAGCGCGGCAGGTGCAGTTGGGCCTGTCCAGCGAATTCGATGGCCTCGACACCCAGCGCGCTGCGTTGTCTTCGCAGGCCGATCTGATCGGTGCACAGGGCGCGCGCGTGCTGGCATTCGCCTCCCTGTATCGCGCACTTGGCGGCGCGCCGCTGCCCGTCGAGGGCGAGGGCGAACCGCAATGATCGCGCTGGCGAGGAAAACCCTGGCCTATGAGTGGCGCCGGTTCCTGCCGGTGGTGCTGGCGATGTGCTTCGCCGGCGTGCTGCTGATCGTGCAGGCGGCGCTGGTGCTGGGCATCTTCGGTACCGCCGCGATCTATGTGAAGGCATCCTCCGCCGACATATGGGCCGGTTTCCCGGGCACCCAGAGCGTCAACTACGGCCATGCAATCAGCGCGGATGTGGAAAGCCACCTGCGCATGGACCCGGATGTCACCCGCGTCGAACCCTACGAATGGGTCGATGGCGAATGGCGCTCCAGCGCGCAGGGTACCGGTAACGTGTCGGTCTACCTGTCCGGTATCTCCACCCAGGATGACGCGATGATGTTCGCGCGCATCTTGCCGGCCGACCTGCGCGCGCAGCTGCGCGAGCCGGGCGCGGTGATCGTCGACAGTGCCGATCTGGATACGCTGGGCGTGGACCTGCAGGACAACCGTGCCTGGATCAACGGCAAGGCGGTGCGCGTGGTTGCCGCACAGCCGGGGCTGCGCGGCCTTGGCGGCGTCAACGTGCTGGCGTCGCTGGATACCGCGCGTGCCATTGCCGGTACCGACCCGCATGAAGGCAGTACCTATTTCGTGGCGGGCCTGCGTTCGCCGGAGCTGGCCGACCGCGTGCGCGATCGTCTGGCCGCGTCGATGGGCCAGGCCACGCCGGTCGAGTTCTGGACGGCGCCCGAGTTTGCCAGCCGCTCGCAGCAGTACTGGCTGTTCGATACCGGCGCCGGCATCGCGGTGTTGTTCATGGCGGTCATCGTCTGCTTCGTCGGCGCGGTGATCACCAACCAGTCGTTTGCTTCGGTGGTGGCTGGCTCGGTGCGCGAATACGCCACGCTCAATGCGCTTGGCGCCGGCCGCTACGCGCTGGCGCGGGTGGTGTTCGAGCAGGCGCTGCTGATCGGTGGGGTCGGCATGTTGCTGGCGGCGGCGTTCAGCACCGTCGTGCTGTTGATCGCGCAGACCCAGCGCGTGCCGGTGCAGCTGACGCCGATGGTCATCATCGGTTGCGTGGCGCTGGTCGCGGTGATGGCCATGCTGTCCAGCATCATGGCGGTCCGCAGCGTGGTCCGCTCCGATCCATCGTTGCTGCTGCGTTGAGGACCGGTCGATGACTTCCACACCCGCCGTCGCCCCGACCCTGCAGGCCGACGCACTGGAAAAGGGCTTCATGTCCGGCGATGTGCAGGTACCGGTGCTGCGCGGTCTGTCGCTGGACATCTACCCCGGCGAGCTGACCCTGGTGTCGGGCCCGTCCGGCTGCGGCAAGAGCACGCTGTTGTCGCTGCTGTCCGGCCTGTCTTCACCCGATGGTGGCCGCGTGCATGCGCTGGGCCAGGATGTGGGTCACATGAGCCGCAGCGAGGTGGAGCGTTTCCGCCTGCACCATGTCGGCTTTGTGTTCCAGGGCTTCAACCTGTTCCCGGCGCTGACCGCGCTTGAGCAGGTGCAGCTGCCGCTGGGCTACCGTGGCATGAGCAATCGCGAAAGCGAGCCGCTGGCCCGCAGGGCGCTGGAAGAAGTCGGCCTCAGCCACCGCAGCCATATGCGCCCGGCGCAGCTGTCCGGCGGCGAGAAGCAGCGCGTTGCCGTCGCCCGCGCCTTCGCCAAATCACCGACGCTGATCTTCGCCGATGAACCCACCAGCGCGCTGGACGCCGAGAACGGCCAGCGCGTGATCGACATTCTGCATCGCTACGCACGTGCGCATGGCGCCACCGTGCTGTGCGTGAGCCACGATCCGCGCCTGATCCGGCATGCCGATCGGGTGATCGCCATGGAAGACGGCATGGTCCGTGATGACCGCCGCCAGAACGAAACTGTAGAGTCCGCCCCATGACCAAGACGTCGCACCTGCTTCCCCTCAGCCTGGCCCTGTCCGCGGCATTGCTGCTTGGCGCCTGTTCCAAAGACGCGCCCGCCCAGGCACCTGCAGCTAAGGCAAGCACGGCCACCGCCGGCAAGGTCGCGGTGGCACGCGGCATCATCGACGTCGAGGGTGGCCTGATCGCGTTGGCGCCGCCGGTGGATGGCTCGATCACCGCCGCACCGGTGAAGGAGGGCGCCACGGTGAAGAAGGGACAGTTGCTGCTGTCGCTGGATGGTGCCCTGCTGCAGCAGGAGGTGGCGATGGCCACCGCCGATCTCGCCCTGGCCAATGACCGTCTGAAGGGCAGCCAGGCGCAGCTGCGCGAACTGGAGCGCAACGCCACCCGCCTGTCCACCGGCGCCAGCGAAGGCGTGTCGTCCAACCAGCAGGCCGACGCGGCCAAGCAGCAGCTGGCCGGCGTGCGTGCCGACGTCGACGTGGCCGGCGCGCAGGTCGACATGGCCCAGCACAAGCTGGAACACGCCAGACTGAAACTGCAGCAGATGTCGCTGAGCGCGCCCGAAGCCGGCACCGTGGTCGGACAGGTGCCGGGGCTGGGCGCCTTCGTGCAGGCTGGCAAGCCCGCGATCTCGCTGCTGCCGGCGCGTCCGCTGCAGGTGCGCGCCGAACTCAGCGCCGCCTATGCCGATGCCGTGCAGGTGGGCATGAAGGCCACCGTGGTGCCGGACAGTGACGGTGCCGAGAACACCAGTACGCTGCCGTCCGCACACGTGGTGCGCATCAGCCCGGTGTTCGCGCAGGCACGCCTGCCCGAAGACGCGGGGCGCGGTGTGGCCAAGGTGGTGGAGTGCGTGCTGGAGTTCGACGGCGCGGCCAAGGCGCGCTTCGGCCAGCATGTGCGGGTGGAGTTCCGGAAGTAACCCTAGCGTTGCAGCGGGGCCGGGCCGTCTCCCGCGCGGTGCCTGAGCGCCCGCCAGGCACTCACTGCTGATACCCCGCACAGTGCCAGCAGCAGTCCCACGTCGAGCAGCAGCAACCACAGCAGATGCATGCCGTGCACGGGTGGCTGGTGCATGGCCGACAGCATCCACGGTACCGACCACGCCAGCAGCAGGGCGAAGGCGATCAGCAGGCGCAGCCACAGCCGCTTCAGTTTCCAGGGCCGCACGATGAGTGCGGTCACCACCAGCTCCACCGTTCCGAGCAGCGCGAACACGATGACGCTGCTGGTGGGGTAGCGCGGCTCGACGCCTTCGAGGCGATGCAGCAGCCAGTAGTCAGGGGTGAAGCCGGCATTGACCAGCGCGGCGATCAGCGCCAGCCAGGTGAGCGAGACCAGCAGCCAGAACAGGCGGACGTAGCGTCTAGGCATCGGCGATGTCCGTGGTGGGGCGTGAGGTTCCGAGCGACGAATAACGTAGGCTCACCGCGATGGCGCCCAGCGCCAGCAGGCCGGGCCCGATGGTGAAGTACAATAGGCGCAGCGGGTGGTTGTGCATCAGCGTCCAGGTCGCGAACGCCAGCGGGATCGCCAGTACCAGCAGCTTCGCGAACAGTGGCCGCAGGGCTGCGATCAATGGCTGGGCGGCAAGGAACATCCAGAACAGGTGGAACTGGGCGATGCCCAGGCCGATGTCGCGATGGGAGGTGAATCCGAAATGGTCGCGATAGGTATTCATCCCCAGCGGAATCAGCGCCCAGTACAGCAGCGCCACCAGCAGGTGCAGCAGCAGGGCGATCAACAGGGGCTTGCCGCGAAGGAACATGGCCGAAAGCAACTGGGCGGGGCAGCGTACCCCAGCGCGGACGCCCGTGACCGCATCGTGTGAAGACTGTTGACGACGTGAAGGAATTTGGACACAATAGCGCTCCTTCGACGCAGGTCGAAGAATCTGCGGGAATAGCTCAGTTGGTAGAGCGCAACCTTGCCAAGGTTGAGGTCGCGAGTTCGAGTCTCGTTTCCCGCTCCAGATTCTACAGGGCCCCGGTAGGGGCCTTGTTTTTCTGCCGCCACGGCAAGGCGGGGCACGTTGGGCCACAAGGCTTTGCGCGCAGTCAGAAAAGTGAAATCGCTGGTGTGTGTCCCGGATTTCCGGTACCATGTCGGCTTACGCGGGAATAGCTCAGTTGGTAGAGCGCAACCTTGCCAAGGTTGAGGTCGCGAGTTCGAGTCTCGTTTCCCGCTCCATATTCCGACAGGCCCCATCTTGGGGTTTTGTCTTGTCAGGGGCTTCGTTCCTGGCGCGCAGTACGTTGGCCTCATGGCAGAGTGGCTATGCACCGGATTGCAAATCCGTTTACAGCGGTTCGATTCCGCTTGAGGCCTCCAATTGAAAAGCCCTGACTCCGGTCAGGGCTTTTTTATTTCTGCGTAGCGCACCTGCGGCGTGGCCCTGCCAAACTTCATGTACGTCGCTGGGACTGGACTGCTAGGCTGACCACTGCGCATGAACGCCTGCAGGAACCAGGGATGTTGATCCGGCCACTGCAACACGACGACGCGGACACGCTGTGGGCGGCCCGCCTGCAGGCGCTGCGTGAATCACCCGCTGCGTTCCTTTCCACGCTGGCCGAGGCCAGCGGTGAGACCGCACAGGTGATGCGGACTCAACTCGATGACGCCCATACCCGTTACTTCGGCGCCTTTGACCAGGCACAGCTGGTTGGCTTCCTGCGCTATGTGCGGCCCGTACGTTTGTCACGGCGGCACACGGCGGAAATTCACAGCGTCCACGTGAGCGCAGGGCATCGTGGGCACGGAATCGCCCGGCAGCTGTTCCTTGGGGCATTTGCCGCCGCACGCGCGGAGGACATCGAGTCGCTCACCCTCACGGTGCTGGCAGACAACGCTGCCGCGCGCGCACTGTACGCGTCGCTGGGATTCATCGAATCCGGCACCGAGCCGCGCGCGGTGAAGCGCGATGGCCGCTACGTGGACATGGTGTCGTACTGGATTGCACTGGCCTGACGGCCGAGGGGGCCTGCGAAATGCCAGGACAGCCCGGCGGCACGTGCAGGCATCCCCGATCCGCCGTATCGTGCGTTGGTGATCCATTGCGAACCAGGGAGAGGTGAGGGATGAAGGGAATTCTGCTTGCGGTAGCCCTGATGGCGGGTAGCGCGCCGCTGGCGTCGGCCCAGGTCTACAAATGCAAGGGCGCATCCGGGGAAACGGTGTACAGCCAGAATCCGTGCGCGGCCGGTGCTGAGCCGATGAAGCTGCGGTCCACCCGTCCCTCGACCGAATCTGCGGGGGAGGCGTCGAACCGCGCCGCCGTGTACCAGAACACCGCGCTGGCGGACGCCGGTATCGCCGAGCGCAACTGCGTGCAGGGCGAGCGCTCCCGCATCTACGGCCCGTTGGAGTCACGCAGCCAACAGGTGGGCCGCCAGATCGCTGAACTGAACCGGCAACTGGCTACGGCCGGCACCAACCTCGCTGGTGCCACCCAGGATTCAGGCATTCGTGCACAGATCGCCAGCCTGCAGCAGTCGATGAGTGCGGAGCGGGTTGCCGCGGACACCCAGATGTCGAACGCACGCGAGCAGTGCGCTGCGACTCGCCGCGAGCGGGAGCGCTCGGTGCGCGACACGTTCAGCAACACGCCCGCGACCACGCGCTGATCCGCCCGCTACGCCGGAGCCCGCTCCGGCGTCTGCGCCCGGAAGTTGCGCGCGACGGGTTCGCCGACGCCCAGGTAGTGCCGGAACAGATAGATCAGCGGTTTCCAGCGTGCCACGTCAATATGCTGCGTGCCGGCCTGGGTGATGTCCTCATGGGCATGCACGCAGCGGATCCGCCCCTCGGCAATCACGAAGTGCTGGCCATCGTCCTCACTGGGTGCGTGCATTGCCATTACGGTGACTTCCACCTGCAGCGGGCATTCGGCAATGGTCGCAGGTGCCACCTGAGCGGACGGCACGGCGCTGAATCCGCCCAGCGCGAACTTGTCGCGGATATGCACATAGCCCATCGCCTGCTTGGCATCGGGCACAGGGTCGCGCCCGGTCGCGCGTGCGATGGCTTCCACCTGCGCGGCCTGGGTGTGGCACGGGAAGTTCAACACGCACTCGTTGCGCAACTGCAGGTTGCGATAGCCCTGGCCCTGCGTGCCGAGCCCCAGCACGACCCGGTTGCCCAGTGCCCAGAACGAAGAGAGCGGGCTGATGTTGCTGCTGCCGTCTGGATTGAGCGTGGTCATCAGCAGTACCGGCGTGCCCGGGTACAGGACCGAAGGGGTGATGCGCCGGCGCGGGATCGAAGGATTCGTCACTGCGGTTCTCGGAAGAGCGGGGCGATGACTGTGCGCCGAGGTGGGCCGGCAATGCTTCGGCCTGCATCGAACTGTCAGCCGGGCCTTGCATGCCACAATGCCGGCATGGTCCACACCTCCGGTTCCCTTGTCAGTGTCGGCGCCCTGGTCGGTGACCAGGCGCGCGCCGCGATGCTGCTGCAGCTGATGGATGGCCGCGCCTACACCGCGATGGAACTGGCACGTGTGGCCGGGGTGACGCCGCAGACGGCGAGCACGCATCTGCGTCGCCTGATCGAAGGCGATCTGCTGGTCGCCATCCCGCAGGGCCGCCATCGCTACCATCGGCTGGCGTCCACCGAGGTCGCGGACATGCTGGAAGGTATCCTGCGGGTTGCCGACCGCACGCCATCCTGCACCGCTGCTGCGTCGCGCAGCATGCCGGCGTTGCGCAAGGCACGCTCGTGCTACCGGCACCTGGCCGGTGTACATGCCGTGGCCATTACCGAACGCCTGCTGCAGGCCGGGCACCTGCTTGCGTTCGAGGACCATTGGGGGGTGAGTGCAGAGGGCGCCGTATTCCTGGCGCAACTCGGCCAGCCGCTGGCCGAGGTGTTGCAGCGCCCCGCGACCGGCAAGCCCGCACGCTATTGCCGGGGCTGCCTGGATTGCACGGAGCGGCGCCCGCATCTGGCCGGCCTGGTCGGTGAGGCGATGCTGGACAGCTTCGTGAAGAATGACTGGCTGCGGCGCGTTGAAGGTCGGCGCGAACTTCGGCTGACACCGACGGGGCGCGAGGCGCTGTGGAAGCGGTTCGGCCTGGCAACCTGAGCTGTACCAGCCAGTCTCATCCGACCGCGACATGGGGAGGCGCTATGGTCAGGTTCCAAGTCTTAGGGAGCTGCAATGGCGAGCAAGAACATGATGGACCGCAATACGCAGCCGGAATGCCGGCGATGAGCAAATCCGCTGCGGAAGTACGCTGGCTGACGTTCCGGCTGATGAACGGCCAGTCGATCGGGCCCGACCGGTTGAAGGATGGGTGGGTGATCGCTTCGGAGACCCGGCACTGCGGGGTGCGTCGCGAGGCCATCGAAGGTGCGGGCGTGGTCTACGCGCTGTACGCACCGGCCAATCTGGCCTCGCCGCGCCGCGCGGAAATGCGCATGCGCGAGTTCCTGATGAGTTCGGGCTACACCTTCACCATGGGTACGCTGGGCGGCTGACGCCGCCCATTGCATTTACGGGCGCACCGTCAGCGCCTGGCCGAGTGTTCCGATCGGGCCGCGTGCATCATGCAGCACGGTGCTGGTCAGGCCGATGCCCTGGCGGCCGAACGACACCGACGTGTCGAAGCCCAGCCACTCGCCTTCGGGCACGCCGAACAGGTGAGCGGTGAGATCCAGGTTCGGGAAGGCCACCTCCTTCGGATCGGCACGTACCGCCATGCCGTTGGACAGGTCGAACAGCGTCGCGGCGCGGGCCAATGGGCTGACCGTCTCGCTATCCAGCAGCGGCTGCGTTGCGCGCGCCCAGTAGGTTGCGCGGCCGGGCCCCTGATCGTGGCGACGGATCTCGATGCTCTGGATGAAGCCACCGGGCCAGACCGTGCCCGGGTCCCATGCCGGCATCGACTCCGGTGGAGTTATGCCTGGAATCGGCGTGCCGGCGATGGCCTCGGTGTCATTCGGGCGCATCAACCAGGCGCGCGCGCGCAGAGCCGGGCGATCGTCATGCCGCAGCGTGGCCTCGACCAGTTCGATGGTGCGGCCGCTTCGCAGCACCTGTACGTCGGCCTCCATCGCTTCGATCGGAATGGTGCCGAGGATGTCGTAGGACAGGCGCGCGATCAGGAAGCCATGGCCCCGCGCCGCGGCATCACGCTCCAGGTGGTGGGCGAGCAGGCCGATCGCCGGCGCGATGTGCTGCTCGCGGATGTTCCAGGCGCCGCCGGTATGTTCGGTCGGCAGGTAGCGGGTTTCGCTCAGTCGTTTGAAGAAGGCCATCGGGTGCGTTGCTTCAGCAGGGAAGGGCGGCGGCAGGAACTCCACCGGTCTCTGCATCGTAAGCGTTCGGCACCGCAGCGGGCGGAGCCGGCCCCCGCAGGAGCAGTCTTTCCAGCGCGGCCTTGACGCACCGCGACACGCGTTGTTTTCACCGCTGTGCAGCCTTCAACGCCTCGACCACGTCGGCTTCAGAGAAGCCGCAATGCCCTTCGCCCGCCGCAGGCAACACCCGTGGCAAGGGCCGTGCGCCGGCGCGCGCGGCCAGCTGCGGATACACCGCCTGCATGCGCGGCACGATGGTGGGATCGTTGTGGTTGAACTGGATCACCAGCGGTCGCTTCAAGGCGCCGCTCAGTGCCAGCGTCGCGCGGACATCGGCCTGCGCGGCAGGCACGGCATCGACACGCTGCACACCGGCATTGAACGCCGTATCGTCACCGAAGCCGCGGTAGACCACGCCCCTGTTGCCCACCGGCATGCCGCCACTGCGCGTGGCCAGTTCGTGCAGGACCAGTGCGTGCAGGCTGATCGTACCGGCCAGCGCATCCGTAGAGACCTGCAACTGCCTGGCCAGCACGGCGGCATGTTCCGGGTTCCGCTGCAGCGCATTGGCAATGCCTTGATACAGGGTTGCCTGTGGCAGCACGGCCGCTTCCGTCGAGGCGAGCCCAGCAGCTGGCAGGCCTTCTGCTTCGGGGAAGAAGTAATCGAACGCGACCAATGTGGTCAGCAGGTCGGCGGCGATCTGCTCACCACTGAGGTTGGCGCCGCACAGCGAGGCGCCCCCGGCGTAGTGCTGCGGATATCGCTCGAGGCTGGCGATGGCCACCGCGCCGCCCATCGAGAACCCGAGCAGCCAGGTGTGGCGCACGCGCTTGAGTTCGTCCAGCGCGTGCTGGCGCAGGCGCTCCATGTCGGTGATCGCATTGGCCACTGCCCAGCCCTGGCTGGAATACGCGCTCTGCGCGACGGCGTAACCGGCGGCCAGCAGTGTTGCGGTGCTGTCGTTGGCGGCCATCGGGGTGGTGCGCGGCACGCCCACCGGCTCATAGCCATGCGCCAGCATCACCAGGTCGCCGTTCCAGCTGGCCGGCACGTCCAGGCGCCACGGCGCTCCCTGCAGTTCGCCACTGAGCGCGCGTGGTGCAGTCGCTGGTGCGGCCAGCAACGATGTCGACGGCAGCAGCAGGCCGAGAGCGAAGGCGCAACGAAGCAAGCAACGCATCGTGGTTGTTCCATCCGGGAATGGCGCCGAGCATAGATGCCCCGGGAATGTTGCGCGCGCTGCATTGCCGCAGGGAAGTGCCGGTCGGTCGCGCGGTCGTCACGGCCATGCAGCCTTCGCGGCACTTCCAGGTAGGGCCGCCGGCCGGTTCGCCCAATGACGTGGTGAATCCGATACGATCCGTCGTATTGAAGCAGTGCCGCTTGATCTGGAGTCCCGTCATGGTTGATCGTCTCGCCATCCTGCTCGAACGCTTCGCGGTCACCGCCTCGGTGTTCCATGCCGGCGCGTTGTGCGGCATCAATACCCTGGAAGGCGAGGATGAGGCCGGCCAGCTGCACCTGGTGCGGCGGGGACCGCTGCAGGTCAGCCATGGCCAGCAGACGGTGCAGGTCGAGGCCCCCAGCCTGTTGCTGTACCCCCGGCCGATGCCCCACCGGTTCATTACCGACCCGCAGCTTGGCGCCGACATGGCCTGCGCCAACCTGCATTTCGAAGGCGGCCGGCTCAATCCAATCAGCGCTGCGCTGCCCGATTTCATCTGCCTGCCGCTGGCCGACCTGTACGGCGGCCATGCCGCGCTGGAGCTGCTGTTCGAAGAGGCCTTCGAGCAGCGCTGCGGGCGGGCGGCAATGGTCAACCGCCTGTTCGAGGTAGTGATGATCCAGGTACTGCGCCAGCTGATGGAAGGCGGCGAGATGCGCGGTGGCCTGTTCGCCGGGCTCGGTCATCCACGCCTGCGCTTGGCGCTGGTGGCGATGCACGCAGCGCCCGCACAGGCGTGGACGCTGGAAGACCTGGCCGATGTGGCGGGCATGTCGCGCAGCGTGTTTGCGGCCAGTTTCCGCGAGGCGATGGGTACGACGCCGGGCCACTACCTGCAGGGCTGGCGGGTGGGGTTGGCCCAGCAGGCACTGCGCCAGGGCCGTCCCTTGAAGCGGATTGCCGATGACGTCGGTTACGGCAGCGAGGCCGCCCTGTCGCGCGCGTTCAAGGCACACACCGGGCAGTCGCCACGGGAATGGCGTGTGCAGGCGCGCGCCAGCGCGGCCTGATCGTCAGCCCAGCACCAGCCGGGCCAGCTTCATGCCGCCGAACAGGCCGGCCAGGCCCAGTGCCACCGAACCCCCGGCATACAATGCTGCCAGCCCATGCTGGCCGCGCTGCAGCAGCAGGCCGATCTCCAGCGCATAGGTCGAGAACGTGGTGTAGCCGCCGAGAATGCCGGTGGCCAGCAGCAGCCGCAGCTGCGGCGAGGCGCCATTGCGCAGGGCGAAGGCCTCGACCACCACGCCCATCAGCAGCGCGCCGCTGATGTTGATCAGGAAGGTCGACCAGGGCCACGGGCTGCCGACCGCGACGCGTGCGCCGATCAGGTTGCAGGCATGGCGCAGGCAGGCACCGAGGCCGCCTCCGATGAAGACCAGAAAGTAATTGTTCAATGCTTGCATCGCGTGCCTCGAGTGCGGGTTCGCAGGTCCGATGGCGAACGCCGAGGGCAGGCACGGCCTGCCGTCGACGAACACCGGGTTCGTCTTGGCAGGAGCCATCAGCCCTTCCAGGCGGTTATCGGGGAGCTCCATCCCCATCGCGGGCCATGCTACCAGCGGCAGTGCGTTTACGTCATCGAGGTCGTCAGTACGCGGGCGACCTTGCTGCGGCTGAAGCCATCCATCAGCAGCTCGAACGCGAGCAGGTCCAGCGCGGCATGGCGGCGGTGGTCGATCTCCAGCCCGTTCTCGGCCACCAGGTGGCTGACCAGCTCGTAGGCGTCCTGCCAGACATCCAGATGGGCCTGGCTGGGGATGTAGGCATTGCCGGGTTCGCCTACGCCGCGCCCGGTCACCCCGTACAGCAGTTCGCGCGCGTCCAGCTTGGCCGCATCGGCGATGCGGAACAGCTGTGCGGCCTTCACATGAGAGGCGCTCACATGGTCATTGAGCCAGTTGCTGATGGTTGCCGTTGTGGATTTGGCGGCGCGGGCCAGATCGGCCGGGCGAGGGTGCCCGGCTTTCTTCATGGCGGCGGCGAGTCGTTGGCCGAGAGTATTCATCTATGCAAGCCAGCTTAACGCGTGGAATGCCAAGAATCCTTGCCGCGAGAATAAGTCTGGTTAACAGAAGAACCGACCGTGACCGAATTCTGGAGCAAACGGCAGGTGCGTACCCGGCTGGGACTGAGGACCGATGCCGAACTGGCCCGCTTCTTTGGCATAAGCCGATCCGCAGTGTCGCAATGGCCTAAGGACCTTCCGATTCCTGCCCTGCGGCAGTACATCCTACGTCAGCGCTACCCGCATCTGTTCCCTGCAACCGACGCGCCAGGCAGCGAATCCATCTGATCTGCGCCGTCTTTTGTCGCATCTAGCACGCTAAGCACCATTTGCTAAGTAGACTTAGCAAAATGGGCAAATTCAATGGATCGAAAGAACTCAATCAGTGTCGTCAATAGGAGTTCGGCGTCTGCCGGCCGGAGGGCACGTCGGGTTCAACCCATCCGGCACCACCGGGGCAGCGTATGTAGTTTTGTGAACGATTAATAATTTCGATCACGAAAGTCGGTGCATGTAATTGACCTGTCGTGAAATCTATGACTAATTGGCATCAACCGGACGTGAAGCCCGGGAGTCTTTCAGTAGCACGCAAGTGAGTCGGTAGACCGTCAACAATGCAGAACAAGTCCAACGGAGGTCGTATGGAATACGGCATGCATGGCTTGGCTGAACGGGTACGCCGCGAACTGGAAGCCAGCTATCACAAACACGGATGCGGTCCGGCGTTCTGGGATACCTACCAGCAGGTGCTGGATCGCCTGGTCCCGCAGGGGACCGAACGCACCGAAGTCACCAACGAAATGGCGCTGATCATCGAGCAGCTGGGCATTGTCCGCCGTGCACAGCTGGTCCCGCCGCACGCCGACGGGCCGCGCTGATTCAGAGCAGGCGCCAGCCGCCGCAGGCAAGCAGCGCCAGCAGCAGAGACAGCAGGGCCAGGGTTCGCGGTCGCCACCAGCGCCGCGGCTGGCCGGTCATGACCTGCGGACTGCAGTAGCGCAGCAGCCCCCGGCCGAAACCGGCCCGGTGCTGGTGCTGTGCGCAGGCTTCCAGGCAGGCGCCGCAGGCCAGGCAATCGGCCTGCGGCCCCTGGCGGATGTCCAGCTGCATCGGGCAGGCGCTGACACACGCGGCGCAGTCGGTGCAGTCCCCCAGGCGGTCTGCGCTGAACGTTGGCATCGGTCCTGCCAGCAGCGGATGCGCGGCACGGAACACATAGTCCTGCGCGGTGGTCGGGTCGAGCAGGCCACGGCCGCGACCGAGCACGCCGCCCAGGCCGGATGGGCGCGGTCCGCGCGGCTCGCCGCGGCGCGCGTCATACAGGACACGCGGTGTATGCGGATCGGTCAGCAGTGGCTGCATGCGTGCGAACGGGCACAGCGAACGGCAGACCTGCTCGCGCAGGAAACCGGCATTGCCCCAGGTGGCAGCGGCGTAGAACAGTACCCAGAACGTTTCCCAGCCACTCCAGGCGGCGTGCGGCGCGGCAGCCACCAGCCCGGCGATCGGGCTGAACAGGCCGACAAAGGTGATTCCGGTCCACAGCGACAGCAGGCCCCATGCAAGCTGCGTGGCCGGCCGCGCCAGTGCCGGCGGCAGTGCCCGGGACACGGTGTGGCCGATCCAGTCGAAGGCACCTCTCCACAGCGTCTGGGGGCAGGCATGGCCGCACCAGATGCGTCCGGCCAGATGAGTGAGCAGTGCAAGGCTCACCGCCAGCACTGCCAAGAGGCCAATCAGCACTCCCACATCACCCGGCCACAGCGTCCAGCCGAACAGGTCGAAGCGCCGGGCATTGATGTCCAGCAGCACGGCCTGATGACCGTCCCAGCGCAACCAGGGCAGCGCATAGAACAGTGCCAGCAGGCCTGCGCTGAGGATGCCGCGCCAGTGCCGCGGGCGCGGCGTCGTGGGGCAGGGCGTACTCATCCCAGTGGCAGCTCGTCGTCGTCGTCGCTCGGCATCGGCCGTTGCAGGTACCAGGTAACCGCGCTGGACAGCGCCGTCACCGTCCAGAACATGAAAAAGCCTGCGGTATAGCCCAGCTCGCGGCTGATGGTGGTTCCCGGGAAGCTGATGGCCTGCAGGCGCAACGGATCGACGAAGGCGAAGAACACCATGCTGGCCACGCCAGCGGCGATGAAGCTGGGCCAGAGGATGGCGCCCCAATGCTGGATCAGCTGCTGGCGGCGGCTGAGGGAGGGTCTGTTCATGCTGTCCCGGATCGATAAGTGGGCGGCGCGTATACTCCGCCTGGTCCGGCGCAGCATCCGCAGGGCATGCTTCCTGCAAGCGTGCCAGCCTAGGGGCAGCGAACTGCGCCGACATTGATCTGGATCAACGGCGGTGCCGGCCGGCTGCGGCACACTGCCGGCACGCTTTGGGTACCCGATGAACGCCACGCCTCCGCCTGTCCTCCCCGTTGCCTCGCCCGAGTTGTGTACCGAGCAGGACGTGACCCGCCTGGTCCACGACTTCTATGCGCGCGTGCGCGAAGAAGAGCGGTTGGGGCCGGTGTTCGAAGCGCATGTCCACGACTGGCCGGAGCACCTGGCGCAGCTGGTCGACTTCTGGTCGGCGATGCTGCGCGCTACCCGCCGCTTCAAGGGCTCGCCGATGTCCAAGCACATGGCCATCGAGCTGGACAAGGATCTGTTCGACCGCTGGCTGGTGCTGTTCCGCATCACCACCGCCGAATGCAACAACCCGCCGATGCAGGCGCTGGCCAACGACGTGGCCGCACGCATCGGTGACACCTTCTGGAAGCGCTACCAGATGCTGCGCTGGCCGCAGGTCGGCCTGCCGGTGCTGGGCATCCCTGCCAAGGATTGATCTGGGTCAAGGCGGTCACGGCCGCCCGGCGCGATGCTGGCGCCATGGACACGTTCTCTCCCGCTGCCGGCGGCCTGGCCTGGACCTTCGACCCCGACCTGTTGCGCCGCCACGATCGGCCCGGGCCGCGCTACACCTCGTACCCGACCGCGCCGCATTTCCACGACGGCTTCGACGCGCCGGCACTGCGTCAGGCGATCGCCGACAGCAACCAGCTGGCCCGCGCGCTGTCGCTGTACGTGCACGTGCCATTCTGTTCCAGCCCCTGCTTCTACTGCGGCTGCAACCGGGTGATCACCCGTGATCGCGGCCGTGGCCACAGCTACGTCTCGCGCGTGCTGGCCGAGGCCGACCTGCTGGCGCCGCAGTTCGAGGATGGCCGCGAGGTCATCCAGCTGCACCTGGGCGGGGGCACGCCGAACTTCCTCGAAGCCGAGGCGATGACTGCGCTGGTGGAAGGCCTGCGCCGCCGCTTCGACTTCAGCGATTCGCCGCAGCGCGATTTTTCGATCGAACTGGACCCGCGCTTCATCGATACCCACGACGTCGCCATGCTGGCGCGGCTGGGTTTCAACCGGGCCAGCCTGGGCGTGCAGGACTTTGATCCGCACGTACAGGAGTCGATCAACCGCATACAGGGCGTGCAGCAGACGCTGGATATCCTGCAGGCCTGCCGCGACAGCGGCATGCGCTCGGTCAACGTCGACCTGATCTATGGCCTTCCCGGGCAGAGCCTGGAGGGGTTCGGCCGCACCCTTGAGCGGGTGCTGGCGCTGCGCCCGGATCGCCTGGCGGTGTATGGCTACGCACACCTGCCGCACCTGTTCCGCGCACAGAAGCAGATCGACGAACGCCGCTTGCCCTCGCCGGAAGACAAGCTGGCGCTGCTGGGCCTGGCGGTCGAGAAGCTCTCCGCGGCCGGCTACCAGTACATCGGCATGGATCACTTCGCGTTGCCGGAAGAGGATCTGTCACGCGCGCAGCGCGCAGGCCAGCTGCATCGCAATTTCATGGGGTACACCACCCACGCCGATACCGATCTGCTCGGCCTGGGCGTGAGTGCGATCAGCCACATTGGTGCCACCTACAGCCAGAATCCGCGTGACCTGCCGTCGTGGGAGGACGCGGTGGACCAGGGCCAGCTGCCGGTCTGGCGCGGCGTGGCATTGAGCGCCGACGACCAGCTGCGCGCGGAACTGATCCAGCAGCTGATGTGCCAGGGCGAGGTGGATGGCGCTGTGCTGGGCCAGCGCCACGGCGTGGATTTCGAGCGGTACTTCGCCGAAGACCTGCGGTCGGTGCAGCGGCTGCAGGAGGACGGCCTGGCGGAGTACCGCGAGGGCGTGGTGCGTGCCAGCGAGCCGGGACGGCCGCTGCTGCGGCTGCTGGCGATGTGCTTCGATCCGTACCTGCGCGCGGCGCATGAGCAGCCGCGCTACTCGCGTGCGATCTGAAAACTCAGCGCTTCTTGCCGAAGCCGCGCTCCGGATGCCTGGCCGCCATGCCGCCGCTGGCGGTGGTACGCCAGTTGCCGCTCAGGTCCTGCACGCTGGTCGAGTACGAACCATCGCTGTACTCGGTGCGCCACCTGCCACTCAGGTCGCGTGTGCTGGTCGAGCGGGCACCGTTGCTGTACTGGGTGATGATCCTGCCACTCAGATCGGTGGTGGTGTCGGAGTAGCTGCCATCGCTGTAGGTGGTGCGCTTGCGTCCGCTGAGATCGGTCGTGGTGACCGAGCGGCTGCCGTTGCTGTGCTCGGCGATCACGCGTTTGGACAGGTCACGGGTGATGCGGGTGGACGAACCATCGCTGTGGCGGATGTCCATGCTGCCATCGCGATTGCGACGGGTATCGGAGTGCGACTGAGCCAACGCCGGAAGACTGGCGGTGCAGAGCAGGGCAAGCATCAGGGCAGAAAGCTTCATGTGCGGGTTCCTTGTGCAATGCCCCGAAGGGCGGACGCCATCCTGCGCTGCGATGTTGGTGCCCGGAGCCGGAATCAGAAGGCCTTGTGCTGCAAGGGGTTCGGGGGATTCTGGGGAAAATCTGGGGGCAATTGCAAGACTTGGCAGCTATTGAGCCCCCGGAAAAGCTCCGGGGACTCAGTGAGCTCAGCCAAAGTGTTCTTCAAGCCAGGCATTGGTTCCCTTCAGACCGACCGTATGCGCAGGTTTTTCGGTCAGCTTGATCACCATAAGACGGTCTTCGGGATCCACGAACTTCTTCAGATGCTGCAAGAATCCTGGAGCACTGTCAGTCGTAACGCTTGCGAAGTAAGTTGAGCGTTGGGTGCGGACGGCACCTAGTCGCTTCAACTCGTCGATGATCGCATCGTACGAATTTCCTTCAATGATGTCGTAAGACACAAGGAAAAGTGCCACGTAACACTCCATTGTTTAGCCCCCTGTGGGCCACCTGAGCGTAGCGCGGGGAATGGCTTTCTCCAAGCTCTCACGCTCTACGCTTGGCCCGTCTTTCCTCGTCGGCCCACCTCAGGACCTCAGACCTCTTCCACTTCTTCTCGTTTCCGATTTGAAGTGGGGGAGGGAAGCTAGGGCGGCATGCCAGCCTTTCGAGAAAGCCGCGCCGGTTGGGCTTTCCTTCTTGGGTCGTCAAACCTAGGAGGACGGCACAAGAGTCCGCACTTAGCCAGCGGTCGCCTTCAATTAGGGCGGCGAGGGCTGCGAGGGTGTGGTCATGCTCGGCCATTTGCCACCTCCGGTCGTGCCTCCAACGTATTTGCCCACCCAGGGTAGAAATGCAGGCCGCGAGCCTCGCGGATGCTCTCGTCGCTGTCCCAGCCGTCGTGGGTGCCTAGCGTCTCGGTATAGGGGCGATTCTTAAACCAGTACCAGCGGCCGTCGCTGTCCATAGCTCGGAAGTTGTAGCCGTGCGGTGCCCCGGCCCAGGTGGGAGGTGGTGGGTTCGGAGGTTCGCCACCAATGCCATGCGCTCGTTCGGCCGCGCGGATCGCCCACGTGCAGTAGCCCTCCAGTGACCAGCCGTCCTGCTTCATTGGCACGAGATCGCTCACGGTAGTGGCCGGCAGCGGCGCGCGCTGCAGCAGCGCTATTTTCTGCGCCGCCCGTTCGAGCAGCTCGGCGCTGATCCGGTCGGTGGTCGTGCCACCAGGGAGGCGAAGAGTGGCAGCGGCGGACCGCAGTTCAGTGATCAGCTGCAGCGTCATCGCGTATCTCCTTCACGTGGCTGGCATACTCAATCCAGAGCAACGCGTCTGCCAGCTCCCCAATGCTTGCGACGAACGACTCGCCAGGCATCGCGAGACGCAAATCATCCGGCCACGACTGGCCGTCTCCATCCGTTGCGCTCTGGACTTCCTTGGCCTTCTGGACTTGCACCAGCGCATGGAGCCCGAACGTAATGGCCCGGCGAACACATCGCACCCCCTTGGCGTCAACCAGGAAGTCCGGTTCCTGCTCCACGTGGCCCATATCCAGCAGATCATCAAACATGCTCATGCTTCCGCTCCTGCAGCCCGATACAGGCCGGTCGCGATATCGAGAAGAAAATCCATCGTCACGACCTCGTCGTATCCGAAAGAGACGTCCTTGCCGGCGGCACTTCGCATGCCTTGCCAGAGGAGTGCCTGGACGTGATCAGTGAGAAGCCTGGCCTTGCTCAGCGCGACGTCCAGATCCTGCCCGGATGCCACCACAAGCGGAGATCCGGAGATTGCGATTTCCTTAGTTTTTGCCACGTTGTCCGAGTTGCTCATTGCGCACCTCCGGCGTAGCGCAGCGCCCTACACATCTCGAGAAGGTCGCCAAGGACGAACATGTCGTCGTCGGTGATCCTGTCGCTATCCAGGTTGCTCAGCTGGCGTTGCACGTAGTCGAAGTAGATGCTGGCCTTCAAGTCGCTGTGAGCGGTGTCGATACCGGCGCACACCTTGAACATGGGGGCATTGCTCTGCACCGGGACTAGGCTGAACGGCTCTTCCTGGGTGAGGGTCATATCAGCCACAGGCCACCCCCTTGAGCGGGTGGCGGCATACGTTGTTCTGGTTCTCGCGAACGTAGTCCAGCAGGTTCTCCGCGTCGCCCAGCAGGCTCTCCATCGCCAGCATCAGTCCATCAATGGTGTGCTCGGTCAACTTGTCCTGCAGAACCGGCTCTTCGTCAGAGCCGATGTCACGCACATCCTGGCTGCCAGTGAAGTCGCGGCGCAGAACTTCCAGGATCGCTACGGAGGCCTTTGTGTTCCGGTCGATCTGGAACAGCCGGTTGGTGAGGAAGTCCGAGAGCGGGTTGTCCCGCCACATCGAGGTCAGGTAGTGCTCGCCGACTGCAAGACGGGGGGCTGCGGCCGGCTCTGCCGCGGGTACACTGTTGTTCGCCATGTTGGCTTCCTTGTGATCTGACGGTTACGGGTGCGGCGTGGCTGACGGCTCGGGCGCTGCAACGCCCGGGCCGTCACTGTTTTTGAGGTTCCAATCGGGCTCGAAGGTCACAGCTCGGTCTACGTCCATGTTCGATGGGGCGTAGATGTGGATCTCGGCTCGGTTTCTGTGCGCGCCGCGCAGCTGGATCTGGATGCCATTTCCGATAAAGACGGTGGTTCCCGCCTTTACCCTCATGACGATTGGCTTTCCAACAGGGGTAGGCATTTCCCTACTCATCTTTCAGGTTTCCTTGGTTCAGGTTCGCGTGTGAAAATGCAAAAGTCGGGGAAGATGCATCACTTGCTGTAGCGACACAAAGAAGGGCGCTTCGGTTGTGTGCGACTGCCATCTCGATCAATCGCAGCGGAACCAGCACAACCGCTGCGCTGCCGATGGCCACCCAGGCCGCAAGAAGAAGCCTAGATGGCGATCGACTCGTCGGTGTGGCGTAACCGCCGCTCTGAAGAGGGGGGTTAGGATTCATGCCGCTGCCTTTGCCAGTTCGGCGCCAATGCGGGCGATGCCCTTTGGCGTGATCCTGGCTTGCTCAACGACCTTGTCGGTTCCGTCATCGCGCTGGACGGTCGTGACCTTGTGGCACATGACGCCTTGCTGGATCCGGTCCTGATAGGCGAGCCAGCCGCTATGGCCCGGTCGTTGGTAGACCCATCCATGAGCAACCAGCCAGCGCCGCAGATCCACTGGGCGCACCTGCAGAACCTTGGCCGCGTCTCGCATGCACAGTGAGCCATCGGCAGCAGCTATCCGATTCAGCGTGGCCACCTGCGGTGCCTGCTCGGCGACCGTCTGTTCCAGGCTGATCACTTTCTCGGTGTAGGTCAGAAGCAGGCCGCGCATCGCAGTGGGATCGTTCAAGACGGCCATCGGGTCCGAGGCCCGCATCTTGATCCTTTGGGCCATATCAAAGAAGGCCCTCACCAGGGACTTCTTGAAAGAGCGCACGATCGGGCTGTTCCGCATGTACGTCAGGAGCAGGGTCGCCTGCTGCTCGTTGAGTTCGGCGTACTCGGTGTCTCCACCACCGTGCTGGCCCTGGGATCTTGGTCGGATTTCAAATCGGACCAAGCCGAACTCCTCAAGATCGGAAAGGTAGGTCCGCACCAGCTTGATGACGCTGGAGTGATCGTTGTCGGTGTTCCCGGCGATGGTCTGGGTGCTGGTTACGGCGGTGTCGCCGCTGAGGGATACGAGGTTTGTCACGGAGACGGCTCCTTGAGGCCCAGGGCCTGTTTCAACAAATGATTGATGGTCCAGTTGAGGCTACGTTCCAGCTCGTCGGCTTTCGCCTGGGCGCGTTCGCGCACCATGGGGTCCATGCGCAGGCCAAACGGGTTGGTGTCGCTGGTCTTGGTCTTGCGGTCCTTCATGTCGTCTCCGTTAGGCTGGTGACTACATAGTGTTATTAGTTACACCATGTAGTCATGGTGTCAAGGGGTTTTTGGCTTCATGATGTAGCTATGGCGAAGAAGACCGAAACTAGGCCGTCCACGGCGAGCATCAATCCCTTCGGACTGCGCATGCAGCCGGAACTGCGCGAGCAGCTGGAGACCGCTGCGAGCGTTTCCGGGCGTTCCCTGAATGCTGAGATCAACGCTCGCCTTGAGGCGAGCTTTCGTCGGACGATGGATGACGACGAGGTGTTCAGGATCGTTGGGCAGTTGGCCCAAAACGTCCGGACTCAGAAAGACGATGCCGAGACTGCACGAGGAATGGTGATCCAGGCAGACTCCTTCTTGGACTTGGTTTTGAAGGAGTCGACGCCGTTGCCAAAAGACGACGTGGACAAATTCCACCACATGTTTAAGACGCTGGCAGACGTCTACCGACGTGCCGCTGCCGCTAGCAAAAACAACGTTCTGCGTAACGCAGCAGGATTGCCCGAATTGCCGGAGTCGGAAGAAGCGGACGCGGGCGCCAAGACCAAGAAGGAGCGCTGACTCCCTCAAGCCAGCGGTCACTGGCGTGCGCCCAGGCGATAGCCGTACCTGCGTCGTATGCAGTGCTGGGTTTGGCTTGCTGGCTAGATGCGGCTGCCTGCCTTCAGGTCTCCCACCAAGCGCGAGCCGTGTCATGATCCGATCCGGGACTATGGACAGGGGGATCCCATGACTAGGAAGACCGTCAGCATTCTGCTCATCGTGCTTGTGGTGTTGGCCATCGTGGTCTACACGCAGCTCACGATCTTCGTCATCCAGCCTATCGGCGCTATTCCCGAGGGCAAGACGCTGGTCATTCTTCGGCTCAACAAGACCGAGTTCATCGACAGCGCCGATGCCATGTGCGAGCGAGAAATGGGCGGCGTGTCGCTGCTGTGCCGCATGGGGATGATGGGTGGTGTCGCGAGCAAAAGCACTGTCTTGCTCCGCTTGCCGTACAGCCAGGCGCTCTACGACATTTCCACGGGCGGCAAGAGTTACGACCGCTGAAGACGGTCTACGGCGGCCGTCTGCTTGGAGCTTGTGGGCGAGGGGAGAGCTGCTTCGGCATCGTCCCGCGAGACTCTTCATTGGTTCACCCCATCGATCGGCCGTTGCCAACATGGGGTTAGGCTACAATTACAATTGTGGATGAATCAACAATAATTTTTGTTGATTTTTGGAAATTACCATTCTTGTTGTGGAACGACGGCTTCCGCCAAAGAAAAACCCCGCCGGAGCGGGGTCTCTGGGGTCAGGGCTTGGCCGATGGGGGCGGTGGCTGGGCCGGTGCCACGCCTTGGGGCTGGGGGGGGATCTGAATGATGATTGGCTGTGGTGCGGCCATCACCGCCGACTGTTGCGCTGAGCTCGGCTTCAGCGCAGTCAGAACCAAGCCACCAGCGCCAAGGATTCCCGCAAACAATGCGAGAACCGTTGCCAGCATCCAGGCGCGGTTTTCCTTCTGGCCCCGTTCGATATCGGCACGTAAAGCCTCGATATCCACTTTTGTGGCGAGGTTTGCCACGACCGTTTCGAGTTTTGCGACGCGCTCATGCATGGGCGCATCATATATCGAACCGCCGCCGCCGCCGCCGCCTTCATCTACGTGCGGTTGCGTCGCTCCACCGTTGGACTCTGGCGGGCCCTTCCATTGGGGCGGCATTCCCTTGCCCGTAGACGCCATGGTCAAAACTCCTCTGCATTGGTAGGAGGAGGCGGCATAATCGGTGTGTACAGCGGGTTCTGGAGTACCCAGTTGAAAATCACGTGGTAGGCAAAGCACTGAACGTTGCCGCAATTGCTGCACTCCACCGCGACAACGGGCTTCGCTAGTCGACTTGGGAGCATTTGCAGGTAGCCAACCGGACCTTCAGGGTGATCGCAGTAGGTCAACGCAGTCGTTGCTTCGCCATTACCGAAACCGGTGATGTAGCGGTTTTCACTCGCGCAGACTGGGCAGGTGTTGGGTACGCCTTTCGCGATGAAGAAGCGCTGCACGTCGTTGATGGAAAGATGCATTCGATTTCCTTAGGCGTTCAATCCGCCCATCCGCCAATCCAGTGGACACGGCCAACGACCGTGATCGGTTCCCGCTTCGAGTCCATCCGCCGCGGCTTCTGCCAGTGGTGGTCGCCCTTCGGGTTGTCGCTTGCGAAGAATACCGTGCCATCCAGCACCATTGCTCGCTTTACGTAGTACTCCGGGTTGGCGGCGCCGTGCACCTGGATCAGGTACATCAGCCCATCGACCACTCGGGTGTCTGAGGTGTCGAACAGGATCGCATCGCCGTCCTCAATGGTTGGTTCCATCGAGTCGCCCTTGCCGTAGTAGATGGCCAGGTTCCGCCCATAGATGCCCCGCCGGCGCAGGCTGGTCTTCTTGAACTTCAGGCTATGGGTCTCAGCGTACTCCTCAGCCTCGGCACCCGCCGCCCCCAGGCCAACAGCCTGAGAGTAGCCAGTGACGTCGGTGTACTCGTTGTCGCCCGCTTGGTGACCCTGGGGCGGCGCTCCCAGCATGTCGCCGACGCCTAGCGCCAGCCATAGCGGGTCGACGTCCAGTGACCGGGCAATCTCAGCAAGTGCCCCGGTCTTCTTGGCCTTACCGGATTCGAGCTGGGCTATGGCCTGCTGGGAAATCCCCACAGACTTGGCTAGGGCGGTTTGAGACAGGCCGGAGCGCTCGCGCGCTGCGACCAATCGCTCAGCAAGGGTCGTATCCATACCGGGAGCGTGACCATCCTTGTTGTGATCGTCAAACAATTATAGTTGTGGTTCTACAGGAAAAGTAGTAGCCTCCCTTCCTATGAGCGAACCCATTGAGCATCTCAGGTCCGCGGTTGCCGCAGCCGGCGGCCAGAAGGCCCTTGCTGATCTGGTCACCGCATTAGGGCATCCCATCCGCCAAGGACACGTCTGGAGCTGGCTGAATCTCCAGGGTGGCTTGACCCCGCCCTACCTAGCTCCGCTGGTTGAGGTAGCGACTGGTGTCAGTTGCGAGCTTCTTCGTCCGGATCTGCGATGGGACCGGGATGCGCAAGGCAGGGTGATCGCCTATGGAGTGACGTTGCAGCCAGTTGAGTCCGGAAAGAGCAGGGCATAACGACCCGGGCTGGCCGGAGGCACAGAACAAAAACTCGCCTGAAGGATCGGGCGCGAGGGGGCAAGGACGGCGACCACCCTGCATGTGGAAGTGGCCATGTAGGTGTCTGGCGCTACGAGCGTGACGCGCTCGGGGGACAACCCAATGTCCAGATGCAACGAAGCCCCCGCTGTCGGGCAGACAGATGCGGAGGCTTCGTTCAGAGCGAGGCCACTATGCCACAACACGAATCCGCTGCAAATCTGCATGGCCGAGGCCTGCGCGCCTACGGCGAGGTAATGCAGGAAGCCCTGGCCCATGTCCAAGAACGTCGCGCAAGTCCTTTGGTCAGACTGCAGGAGCGCTTGCCCGACGGCCGCATTGCCGTGGAGGTCTACGACCGCAGCCGTGAGGGCGATGAGCCTACCTATGACTTCTACTGCTCAGGCCCGCAGCAGGCGCTGGAGTGGATCCAGCAAATGTCCAGCAAGCGCTGGATCACGACGGAACACCTGGGCGCCTTCGCCACGTTGATGCTGGCTGCATTCCCGGAAGTGTCGGGAGCATCGGCATGAGTGTTCAGGCGATGACATGGGCGCTGGACCAGCAAGTTGCGACCGAGTCGATCTCCCGGCACGTGCTCTTGTGCCTGGCCAACTACGCTGACAAGGACGGCAGGAACGCGTTTCCCTCCGCAGCAACGCTTGCCCAGGACACAGGCCTGGCTGTTCGCACAGTGCGGGCTCGCCTCGGCCAGTTGCTTGAAGCTGGAGTCATCAGGAAGGGTAATCAGGCCATCGTTGCGGCGTACATTCCCGCTGCAGATCGCCGCCCGATTTGCTACGACCTGATCATGGAACGGGGTGCATGTGGTGCACCCCGTGAAGGGGAACGGGGTGCACGCCACGACACTAACGGGGTGCACGCCACGACCGAACGCGGTGCACGTGGTGCAGCCAATCCGTCATATAACCATCAAGAAGAAACCCATGGGTCACCTGCCGGTGACGAAGGCGCCACTGACGAAGCGGATGAGCGGGCAGATCTGCTCGGTGGCAGGTCGACTACCGGCTGCCCTCACGAGGCGATCATCGCCGCCTACCACAGGGAGCTTCCGAACTGCCCCGTCGTGCAAGGGTGGAGCGACAGTCGAAAGGCCCACCTGCGCGCGCGCTGGAAGGCGGATCCCGAAAGGCAGACGGTCGAATGGTGGCGTGGCCTGTTCGAGTGGATGCGGGATAGCGATTACCTCATGGGCAAGGTGAACAGCTTCCAAGTATCGCTGCCGTGGCTGATCAAGTCCGAGGAGAACCTGCTGAAGGTCATTGAGGGCACTTACCACAACAATCGCAAAGGGGAGCAGGGCTGATGCGCTTTGACCCCAATCTTCCCCCGCATAGCTTTGAAGCGGAGCAGGCGGTCCTGGGTGGCCTGATGCTGGCTCCCGAGGCGTGGCCGCTGGTGTCGGACACGCTGTCCGCCGAGGACTTCTACCGTCACGATCATCAGCTGATCTTTGAGTCGATCCGCACGCTGGCGGAGAAGCAGCGCCCGTTTGACGCGGTCACCATCGGCGAGTGGTTTGAGGCGCGCGGGAAGCTGGACTTGGTCGGCGATGGCACCTACATCACGGAGCTGGCTAGTACGACGCCGTCGGCTGCCAACGTGGCTGCGTACGCCGAAATCGTGATGCAGTACGCCGGCCGGCGACGACTGGCCGAGGTCGGACGCAAGGCGATGGAGTCTGCGCGGCAGCAGGATGGCCGCGAGTTCCCTGAGCTCCTGGCTGAGCTGACGCAGGACATCGCCGGGCTGCAGCCGGCCCAGCGCGGCGGTCTTCGGCTTGCCGGAGAGACCATGTACGGGTGGTACAAGCGCTGGGAGGACCGTTACCACAATGGCGGTGGGCTGACCGGCCTGGAAACCCCTTGGGCAGAGTTCAATCGGGTCACGCACGGGTTGCAGCCGTCGACTGCGTACCTGATTGCGGGTCGCCCGAGCATGGGCAAGAGCATCGCGGCGTTGAATGTTGCGGTGTACACCGCGCTGAAGGGTGTCACGGTCGGCCTGTTCAGTCTGGAAATGAGCATGGACGACTGCCACGACCGCAATGTGGCCAGCGTCGGCATGATTCCGCACGAGTGGGTTACCCGTCCTGGCCACGGAGCCGAGGACAGCGAGATCTATCAGAGTCGCCTGACACCGACCATTCGGGACCTCAAGGCGGCGCCGCTGTACATCGATGACACAGCCTCTCTGAACGTCCGGCAGTTCGAGGCCCGCGCCCGCCGCATGCATCAGCGCACGCCGCTGCAGCTGCTGGTCATCGACCACATTCACGACTTCGACGTGGATCCCCGCATGGCACGCTTCGAGTACGGCCGTATCCTGCAGAAGGGCAAGGATCTGGCCAAAGAGTGGAAGATCCCACTCGTGGCCCTGGCACAGCTGAATCGGAGCGTCACTGGTCGAACCGACCGGCGTCCCACCCTCTCTGATCTCCGCGAATCGGGCGAGTTGGAACAGAAGGCGGACGTTGTGGTGCTCCTGCACCGCGAGGACTACTACGACACCCCCGAGCAGCAAACCCATCTGCAGGGCGTCGTGGAGATGCACTTCGCGAAGGGTCGAAATATCCGCGCCGGCGAGCGCATCAGTCTCCAGAACCGCTTCGATCAGATGCGCATCGACAACTGGGACGGCCCGCTGCCGCGCAAGCCGGAGGCCGCGAACGACGACCAACCGCCGCGCCGGACCAGCTATGGTCCTGGCCGTAGGTCCTACGGGGGGATCGGTCGATGACCATCATCCCAACAGGATCCCAAGCACTCAGGCATTGCGCCGATACGCTCGACCAGCAGGCTCAGAGGCTTGACCGCCTGCTGTGGCGTGATCGCGGCCAGCGTTCAACCACCGCCGAGGCTTGCCAATCTCAGGGGTCGCGATTCCGTACGACTTTCATGATTACCGGGCAGTCTTGCTTGAAAATCTGGACTGGGCCCTTGGAGCTTCCGCCATCCGCCTTCTCTCCGCTGTCCTTGCCGCAAGGAGCTATCTAGTCATGAAGCAATTTAAGAATCGGGCTGAAATAACTGCTTTGCCGGAGTTTGAAAAGGAGCGGCCCATCTCGGCGGAGACCTACGTCGGCTTGGTCGGCTGGTACGCCTTCGAAAAGGAGGAAATGTACTGCTGCTCGCTCAAGGAGGCCGGAACACTTTGCAGGACGCCCCACAAAAAGGGTTGGGTGGCACGCGTAGCAGGAGGTGGGTTAACGATCATCGGCGGAGATTGCGCGAAGAAGAAGTACGACGCCGATAGCACGATCATGCGCGATATCAACCTAGCGCAGAAGAGCATCGATGACGAAGCGGTCAAGCTGAGGCTGTCCGAGCTTTTGTCCGATAGGGATAGCGCCAGGGCTGCGGTGGTGACTGCGTTCGAACGCCTTGATGGCCGCCGCCGCGCGCTGCACGGCTTCATGGAAGCGGTGGGTCGCAAGAATCAGTCCAGACTTGAGGATCTCGCCAGGACTTCGGGTGAGGTCATTGTCGAAGGCAGGACCCCAGCAAAGGTGGATAGCGACGGAGAGGTCATCAAGGACGCTAGGATCGTTCGGATCACACTGCCTCCAATTGCGTCCATCGTAGTCTGCAAACCATCTTACGTGGCTCCTATGGCGGATGATCTCAGGAAGCTCCGCAAGCTCTATGACGATGCGGACGCGCTGATCGAAAGCGGGGCGCAAAAGGGGCGGCGGGAGTTAAGCGCGGCGTTGTCACGAACCGATAGTTCAGTATCCGCGGCAGAGGATGCTGTGCGGGCCATCGATGCCTTTCTCAGTTGCGATCTGACGGGCGCCTGTTTCCTGGTCAACGACTGGAAAGACCGCTGTCTCGTGGGAAAGATAGCGATCGATCGTTTGGGTGGCGGAGGTGATCCCAAAGCCTGGATCCAGAGAATTGAAGCGGCTCTCCATCGCAAGCACAACGTCACCAAGATCGTAATCGGGGTATCCAGATGAGCACTGACAAGCGACCGATCGAAGAGCGCATCGCTGCTCTGATGGGGAAGTCTGCCTATCGCGACCTTCGCGACGGGTACTTCGTCGGGGGCCCGCCTCGGTTCACCGATCAGGACGTTGCGGCTGCCATCGGGGCCGCCGCACGTTCGGTAGGACGGGTGGGGGTGATGGCGTTGGAAACCTACTACGGCTCGACGCTGATGCACCAGGTGGCCTTGCTGAGGGAATGGGAAGATGCCGAAAGGAAGGAGGGCGATAGCCGTGAGCAAATCGTCCTGACCAGGTTTGGAGGCGCCTTGGCCATTCAGCAGATGGCGGGAGGAAGGGTCACTGGCTCCGCCTACAGCGAGTACGCGTACCTCATCTTCTCCCGCCGTGAGAAGCTCGAGGCCAGGGTTAGGGCAGCGGGTGCGTGGCTGGAGGAGCAGCGATTCACAGCTCTGCGGGAGGTCAAAGTCCAGCTTTTCCACGAAGCGGCTTGACGGGACGGAAAACACCCCCCAAAATCCCATCATGCGCTTACTACGCGCGTACCAAGCGGCTCGCCAATCGGCGGGCCGTTTGCGTTGGAAGAGGCATAGCGGTCTACGCAAGCTGTATTCTATAGGGTCTAAAGGCGCCGCCTTAGCGGCCAAGTTCAACGGAACATGTTGCTATGAGAGGCAAATCCCAGATGGGCGTGCGAAAATCCGCGTCGGGCCAAATGGATGGCTCCAGACATCAGGGGAAGGACTTGAAGATTATTTCGTTTTTTAACCACAAGGGTGGGGTTAGCAAGACGACCTCGACGTTCCATGTGGGTTGGAAGTTGGCAGAACTCGGGCATAAGGTCCTTCTCGTCGACGCCGATCCGCAGTGCAATCTCACTGCCCTTGCTCTCGGCTATACAGACGACGCTGACATTGAGCAGCACTACGCGAAGTATCCAATGTCAGACGTCTATGCCGGACTCAAGCCGGTCATCGACGGTGATCTGAGGCGTTTGGAGCCGGCCGAGCCTGCAGCGACTGCCAATCCGAACCTCTTTGTGCTCTGCGGCAACATCGCGCTATCAGAGGCCGAAACGCAGCTTAGCGTGGCACTTACCACGCGAAACTCAATCCCAGCCATCCGAAACTTGCCTGGCAGCATTGGCGAGTTGATCCGATTGACAGGTGAGGAAATCGGCGCGGACTTTGTCTTGGTGGACATGAGTCCCAGCGTGGGTGCGCTCAATCAGTGCATCTTGATGGCGAGTGATCATTTCATCGTTCCGACTGCGCCTGATTTCTTCTGTGTGCAGGCCATCCGTTCGCTATCGAAGACGATTCCTCGCTGGTCGGATGAGATTGATTTCTTCCGGGATAGGGAGCTGATCTATCCGATTCCCGAAGAGCCGCCGGTGATGCTTGGCTTCTTGTCGCAAAAGTATCGCCCACGAAACGGTGCGCCTGCCAAGTCGTTCCAGCAGTGGATCAATAGAATTGACGAGACAGTCGACAATGAGCTGGCGCCTGCGCTTAACGCCAAGAAGATGATCGTTTCATTCAAGCGCTTCCAAGCAAGTGTGAATGAGACGGGCCCGTTCAATCTGGCGAATATCTCGGACTTCAATTCCCTTGTGGCGCAGTCTCAGAAGTACAGCGTGCCCGTGTTCGCGCTTTCCGATGCGCAGATTGAGCAGACTGGAGAGATCCTGCAAACGATGAAGGCGAACCGCGAAGAGTTCGGTCGTGTGTTCCAGCATCTGGCTGAGTCAATCATTGAGCTGACGAATTAGCCAACTGTTACTTCGAATCCAAGCCCCGGCCCAGCCGGGGCTTTTCACTTTGTATGGAATTTAGTAGTCCTCCAACGCGTCCAGAAGAACGGCGCGGGCTTGCCGGGCATCGGGCTCAGCGGCATAGCTCTCCGAAAGCGTAATCCCGGTGACGATGACGTTGACCTGGTAGCGACTGCTGCCGGATTCCGGCCCGTTGTCGATTACGTCGCTAATCGCACTGATGTGGGCGAGGCGCACGGTAGACATCGCGAAGTATGTGAATTCGTCTGCGGCCATGTTTGAGTCCCTTGTGTGATGGAACGCCCATCGTGCTCCACAAGTTGAGCAAGCACAAAGGCAGCTTCACTAATTAGCTGAAACCCTTACATCCGGCTCAGTCCGGGTTCTCTGTCTTATGGAGATGCCATGGCGCAGATCACTCCCCAACAGGCTGGCGGCGTGAACGTCGTGGCCTTCCTCGACATGCTGGCTTGGTCCGAAGGTACGGACAACGGCAAGCAGGCGACCAAAGGCCGTGGCTACGACGTGATCGTTGGCGGGCAGTTGTTCAAGAGCTACGCCGACCATCCGCGCGTGCTGGTGGAGCTGTCGAAGCTCAAGATCCAGTCGACCGCAGCCGGCCGCTACCAGCTGCTGCGCCGCTACTACGATGCCTACAAGAAAACGCTCGGCCTGACGGACTTCTCGCCTTTGAGCCAGGACCTGATTGCGCTGCAGCAGATCCGGGAGCGCCGCGCGCTGCCGCTGATCCAGGCGGGGAAGATCGAGGAAGCCATCAAGGCCGTCCGCAAGACCTGGGCGAGCCTGCCCGGCGCGGGCTACGGCCAGCACGAACAGAAGCTTGCCGACCTGCTCGCCGTGTACCGCAAGGCCGGCGGGACGGTGGCGCCGTGACCGAGCCCGTGAGCACCATGAAAATCATCGTCGGGACGTTCACCGCCGCGGTGGTGGCGCCGGCGACGGCGGACGCCCTCCGCGAGGCCGAGCGAGTCATCCTCGGCGTGCCTCAATCCGTGCTGCTCGTGGCAATGGCCGGCGCCCTGATTGGCGTCCTGCTGCTGCCGGAGAAGGATGCAGAGCGAGTTGCCGCTGACGCCAGCCGTCGGCGCGGGCACCGCTTCCTGCAGACTGCTGCGCGCTGGGCCGCCCTGGCCGTTGCGGTCGTGGCCTACGCCATCGTGGCCGCATGGGTCATTGCCGTTGCGGCATCCATCTGGCCGGCACTGGCAGGCGCCCCGCAGCTGCCGTTGGCCGGCCTATCCGGCGTGCTGATTCGCCGGCTGCTGCCCGGCTACGTGCGCATGGTGGAGAAAGCCACCGGCGCCATCGGAGGCGACAAGCCATGAACGCAGTGATTCGATTCCTTCGCGCGCTGTGGACGCTGATCGTAGGCGCTGCTGCGGACGCGCTGCAGTGGCTGAGCAAGCCCGGCAGCAAGGTCAAGCTGGTGTGCGCCGTGCTGGCATTCGGCTGCATGGTGTCCGGGCTGACTGCCTGGGAGAAGGAGCAGAAGATCCGCGACCTGAGCGCCCAGGTGATCAAGGTCCGGGCCGACTGGCAGGCCGACGCTGCCCGACTGCAGGCGGACGTAGACACCCGCGATCAGCGCCTGGCCGAGGTCGCCGCCGCGTTGAGGGTGGAGGCCGAGAAGCTGGAAGCCCTCAAGGCAGAGAGCGCGGCAGCCCTCCAGGACCTGGCTGGAAAGATCGAGGCATCCGAGAAGGAGGTTTCCACCTGGCGCGGCCGCTACGAACAGAGGCCCGACACCTGTAAGGCAGCACTGGAGCTGCTCGATTCCGCCTGCCCGGCACTGAAGGGGTACTGATATGCGGCTCCCAGTATGGCTCTACATCGATAGGGAAAGCGCCATTGAGGCCGGGATGACCCACGAGGGCCGCCTGTTCGGTGTGCCTGCTTGGTTGCGCGAAGACAGCGATTCCCAGGTGACCGGCAGCCCGAAGGTTCCAGCGTTGCACCTGTGGTGCATGGCAGTGGACTTGGTACTGGAGATCGCCGCTGCGTTCGTGCAGGAGGATCGCACCCTGGAATCACCCATCACTCTCGGCAGGAGGATCGCGGCATGAGGTTCGCACTGCTGCCGGTGGCCTCGATGCTGGCCGCGTGCCAGGCCGCACCTACCAAGCCGAACCCGCCGCCAGCTGCCGTCATCACGGTTCCCGTGGCCACCTACGTGCCGATCGACGCCCAGCTGCGCAAGCGCTGCAAGTGGGTGAAGGAGGCACCGCCATCGGCGGTGTTCGACGTGAGCAACGGCCGGAAGCGATGCTTGGTGCAGTACGAGGCCCAGCTCGAAGCCATTGATCAGGTGCAGGGCAAACCTGTGCCGGACCTGGTCAAGTGAACGGGTGCGGATTCCTGCGCTCGCTGCGGCCTATGGCGAGTGCAGTGGCAGGAAGGTCTCAGAGGCCGCAATGAGTTCGAAGCGGCCAACTAGCCGGCTGACTCCAAGGTAGAGAAGGGCGGGCGTGAGCGGGACGCCAAAGTTGAAATGGCGCCCCGCAGCGCAAGCGACGCTCCCTTAGCCGATGCCTTCTTCAGACAGAACGCTCAGCTTTTCGCGTTCAAATGGGCCGCGAATGAGCGTTACCGATGCGTCGAATGTCAGAGCGCTCAGCGCGGGCGTGTCACCTTGCCAGTCGTAGTAGTCGCAAAGCTCCAAATACTGCGCATGGATCTGGCGCCAAACGGTCTTGCTGATCCTGGTCGTGTTGAACCATGAATAGAGCGACTCCCACGTCGTGCTCGCTGCGCCGGTACGGACGACTTGGTCGATGAAAGCCTGAAACGCAACTTCGTGGTGCTTAAGCATTTGTAGTTCCAGTTGTGGTGTGCAAATAATTTAAGCGCTTCTTAAAAAATATGCAAGATGAAAATGTAAATTTCTCTTCTAAATTTCTGAATCGGGTGCCGAATGGCCTGATCGGAGATCGGTCGATTGACCGCCGTCCCCGGGAAAAAGGTTCATTGCAGCGCAGAGGCCAAGATCGTTTCCGTCCATGTGTATCGGCCTCCGAGCACAGCACGTGGCGCAAGCTCTGGGTGAGAAGGAGGAGCGACTGCCCACGATCAAGGTGCGAAGGAAGAGAGTGTTGCTTGGATAGGAGGCACTACTGATGGCAGGCGAGCGAACTCCGCTCCGTAACAGGACTCGTCAGGCTGGCGGTACTGCCTTCGCCCAGCTGTACGGCACAGCCCGTTGGCAGCGCACGCGTAGAGCACAGTTGGATCGAGAGCCGATGTGCAGCCGATGCAAGGCGCGCGGCCACGTGACGGTGGCTACGATTTGCAACCACTCCAACGGACACCCGGCCGGAGAGACCGAGGAGATGTTCTGGAGCGGTCCCTTCGACAGCCAGTGTGCCAACTGCCACAACAGCGATCAGGCAAGACTGGAGCGAGGCGCCGTGCAGATCAGAGGTTGTGATGACGACGGTTGGCCGATCGGAGGCTGACCAGTTCCACGGCATCATGTTCCACGCCGCGCAGGGTAGGGGGAGCGAATTGTTTAGGTCGATCTCGGCCTAGACCGATCGTTCCCCTAAATTCGCGTATCCACAATTCACGGGACGACCCTCGAGCGGGCCATTCCTGCCAAGAAATCCCGCATTTTCCCGAGGAATTCATGCCAAGGCCCCGATTGCCCGTCGCAAAGGCTGCGACAAGCGGCGCCGCCATCAAGAACCCAGGCCGGCATGCCGGGAGGAAGAGACCGAAAGGCACGCGCCCATTGGGCGAGCCGTTCAAGACCATGACCGCGGCCGAGAAGCGGGCGTGGAAGGAGTTCGCATCGGAAATGTCGTGGCTCAACTCCAGCCACCGGGTGCTTCTCCGCCTGGCGTGCCTCTGGACGGCGCGGATGGAAGACCCCAAAGCCGAATTCGGCGTGTCAGCAACCCAGGCGCTCAGTTCGATCCTTTCGAAGCTGGGCGCCACACCTGTGGATGAATCGAAGGTCTCGCATGGCGGTGACGAAGACGACCAAGGCGAAGAATTCTTCGGTGGCCCGAGCGCCGGCCGACCGCACTAAGGCGTATGCGCTGGACGTGGTGGCCGGCCGGATCGTTGCCGGGCCGCACGTGCGAAACGCCTGTCGCCGCCACCTGCAGGATCTGATCGAAGGCCCCGAAAGGGGCCTTTACTTTGACCACGAGGCTGCGGAGTACGCGTTCCGGTACTTCGAGAACGTGCTGATGCTCTCCGAGGGGCAGTTCGAAGGCCGGAAGTTCGAGCTGCACCCCTCGCAGGCATTCATCATCGGCTCGCTGTTTGGCTGGAAGGGGGCCGACGGCCTTCGGCGCTTCCGTCGCGCGTATATCGAGCAGGGCAAGGGCAACGGCAAGAGCCCGCTGGCCGGAGGCCTGGGCCTGCTCGGGATGACTGCCGCACGCGAGGCCGGCGCGCAGATCTACTCGGCGGCCGCGAAGAAGGATCAGGCGGGCATTCTGTTCGCCGATGCGGTGAAGATGGTCAAGAAGTCGCCGCTTCTGGCCAAGCGAGTCGAGTTCGCCGGCGGCGAAGGACGAGAGTTCAGCATGGCGCACCACGCCAGCGCGAGCTTCTTCCGGCCTGTATCGCGCGACACAGGGCGCACTGGCTCCGGCCCTCGGCCGTTCTTCGTGCTGGTCGACGAGGTGCACGAGCTTCCCGACCGGCGAATCATCGAAATGCTGGAGCGCGGCTTCAAGTTCCGCCGCGAACCGCTGCTGTTCATGATCACCAATTCCGGCAGCGACCGAACCTCGGTGTGCTGGGAAGAGCATGAGCATGCGGTCAAGGTCGCCGCCGGCCACACCGAGGCGGTGAATGATCCGACCTTCGTTGGCGACGTGATCGACGACCGAACCTTCAGCTACGTGTGCAGCCTGGACGACGGGGACGACCCGCTTGAGGATCCCAGCTGCTGGGCGAAGGCCAATCCCCTATTGGGGGTAACTATTACCGAGCAGTACCTGGCGGACGTGGTGGCGCAAGCCAAAGCGATCCCCGGGTCACTGAACGGCATTCTTCGTTTGCACTTCTGTGTGTGGACCGATGCGGAGACCGCCTGGATGACGCGCCCAACGCTGGAACCGGCGCTGGCCGACTTCGACCCGCGCATGCATGAGGGCCGCAAGGTCTACCTCGGCCTCGATCTGTCGCAGGTTCGCGATATCACCGCGATGGCTGCAGTAGTGGAGACCGGCACTGTCCCGGTGGAGGTTGAAGTCGAAGGCGAGAAGCTGGTCATCGAGAAGCCGACATTCGACGCCTGGATCGAGGCTTGGACGCCCGGTGACACGCTGGACGCGCGGCAGCTGCAGGACAAGCTGCCCTATCGCACGTGGGTAAACGGTGGATACCTGCACGCGCCCCAAGGTCAAGCGATCAACTTCCGGCACGTGGCTCAGGTCATGGCTGAGTACGACAACCGATACGACGTGCAGCTGGTCGCGTACGACCGCTACGCGTTCCGCCGGTTCGAGGAAGAGGTCAACGACATTGGCTTGTCGGTGACCTTCGCCGAGCACCCGCAGGGCGGCTGCAAGAAGGGCAAGCCACTGGAGGCGGCGGTCGAGGCCGCTGAGCAGTCGGGGCAACCTGCGCCGGAGGGCATGTGGATGCCTGGATCTCTGCGCCTGCTGGAAGAGGCGCTTCTGGAAGGTCGCCTACGCCTGCGCCGTAACCCCGTCTTGGTGTCCGCAATCATGTCCGCCGTCATCGAATCGGACCGCTGGGGCAACAGCTGGCTGTCGAAGGCCAGATCGGCAAACAAGATCGACGCCGCGGTGGCCCTATGCATGGCCATCGGCGCGGCACACGCCATGCCGCCCGACGCCGGCGGCATCGATGACTACCTGGAAAACGGCTTCTTTGGGCTGATCGGATGACAACTTTTCGCTGGTACAACCCGCTGACCTGGCGGTTCTTCGGATACGACGACCCCGCCACAGGCAACTACGTGGAGGTCGACCTATCCACCGGTGGCCGCGGCACGAAGGCGGGCGTTCGGGTGACGCCCAAGAAGGCACTGACGGTCAGCATCGTCTGGTCGTGCGTCAAGGTCCTGACCGAGTCGGCCGCAGGGCTGCCCTGGAAGCTGTATGAGGACAAGAACGGCGTGCGAGCGCTGGTCAAGGGAGCCAGCCCGCAGCGGCGGCGGCTCCTGCGCCTGCTGAGCAAGCCCAACCCCTTCGTCAAGTGGCTGGACCTGATCAAAGCGGTGGTGGTGAACATGGCTTTGCGGGGCAATGCGTTCGTCATCATTCGACGCGATGACAGCGGCGATTGGATTGGCCTGATCCCGGTGGCGGTGGACAACATCCGAATCGACACCGACGACGGCTTGATCTACTGGGCCAACATCAACGGCAGCGAAACTCCGGTGTCTCCGGAGAACATGCTGCACTTCAAGCTGTTCAGTCCGGACGGCATCGTTGGCCTGTCGCCAGTCGAGTACCAGGCGGAAACCATCGGCTTGGCGCGCGCTGCGCAGGACTGGTCGGCCCGCTTCATGCGCAAGGGCGGCTTCACCGGTGGATACATCACCTATCCGGGCTTCCTGACCAAAGAGCAGCAGGCCCAGATCAAGGCGAAGCTCCCCGATATCCGCCAGGGCGACGTGGATGACTTGGGCAAGATGGCCATCCTGCAGGGCGGGCCAACGATCACTCCAGCCGGTCTGACGCAGAAAGACAGCCAGTTCATCGAGTCGCAGCAGTTCCAAGAGGAGGCACTCGCCGGCATCTGGGGCGTCCCTCTGTACCTGACCAATCGCGCGCGCTCCACGTCGGTGCTGGGCTCGAACTTGGAACAGCAAACCAGCGGCTTCGTCACCTTTGGCCTGAAGCCCTACCTGGACGCCATCGAGAGCGAGATCAACGACAAGCTGTTCGCTGATGGGGACATGTTCGTGGAGGCCGTTGTAGAGGGCCTGCTGCGCGCCGACAGCGGCGCCCGTTCCACTTACTACAAGACCGCACTTGGCGGCTCCGGCGGCTCGGGCTGGATGACGATCAACGAGGTTCGGGTCAAGGAGAACCTGCCCGTGCTCGACGGTGAGCAGTACAACCAGGTCACCCGGTGGACCAGCAACAAACCTGATTCCAGCAGTGACGACCCAACCGGAGACCCCGCCAATGCTTAGCAACCTCGCTTGCCCATTCGAAGTGAAGTCGGCAGACGAATCCGGAAATTTCGTCGGCTATGCCTCGGTCTTTGACAATGTTGATCTCGGCGGAGATCTGATCGTCCCTGGCGCGTTCGTAAAGGTAAAAACAAATCGAAACGGTCGCTTGCGGCTAGCGCTGTATCACAACCTGACGCGATTGGTAGGCAACTCCGCATTCGAGCAAGACAGTAAGGGTCTCCTACTGAGTGGAAAGGTCAACCTCAATGTCAGCTATGCAAGGGACGCATACGAGTTGATGAGGGATGGCACGCTCGATGAGATGTCAATCGGATTCAACACGCTTGAAGACGCCATTGAAACGCGTGGCGGCAAGCAGGTTCGGGTCATCAAGAAGGCTGAACTGTGGGAGGCGTCATTTGTCCCCTTCGGAATGAATCCAGAAGCACAGGTCATGAGCGTCAAGTCCGACGTTCGCACCTTCGAATCGGCCCTGCGCGAACGCATGGGGCTGTCCCAGAAAGAGGCGGCGGCCGTCGCCTCGCTCGGCTTTCCTGCGATCCACCGTGACGGTGGCATTGGGGACACGGAGACCGTGAAGCAGCTGCAGCAACTCGGCACATCCATCGAATCCATTTTCAAAGGTATGCACCAATGAGCGAGAACATCAGCGATATCCGTGAGGGCTTGGAAAAGCAGCTGAAGGACGGCTTCGCCGGCCTGCAGAAGAAGTACGACAGCGCCTCGGCCGAGATCGAAAAGGGCAACCAGGTCACCACCGACCTGAAGAATCAGATCCAGACCGCCACCGACGAGATCCAGAAGGTGGTCGACAAGGTGCTGAAGCTGGAAGAAAAGGGCATCGGGCTGGGAAACCAGCCCGGCACGAAGAAGGGCTTCATCGATTTCATCAAGGGCAACGACGAGTACAAGTCCTTGATGGGCCGCGAGAAGTCGGCGGCGGAGATCGAGATCAAGAAGGACGAGCTGGCGTCCATGCAGGAAACCAAGGCGGTCACCAGCGCCGGCATCGTCGTCCCGAACTACGACCCGACGATTCAGCCGGGCATCCGCCAGGAACTGCGCATCCGCGACCTGATTCCGTCGATCTCCGTCACCGGCCAGAGCTACACCTACTACCGGGAGAAGCTGCACACCCGCGGCGCCGGCCCGGTCGGCGAAGGCACGGCCAAACCGCAGAGCAACGTCACCTTCGAGCAGAAGACCGACCTGGTGAAGAAGCTGGCCGTCTGGATTCCGGTGACCGACGAAGCGCTGGACGATGTGCCGCAGATGTACGGCTACCTGCAGCAGCTGCTGCGTTATGACCTGAAGCTGGAAGAAGAAGTCCAGATCCTGAAGGGCGACGGCCTGGGAAACAACCTGCCTGGCCTGATGACCGATGCCACCGTGTTCGACGCCGACCTTTCGAAGGCGAGCGACACCTCGATCGACACCGTCCGCCGCGCGATCTACCAGGTTCGCAAGCAGTCGAAGCTGTCGGCCGACGCAACGGTGATGACCGAGCTGGACTGGATGAACATCGAGCTGGAGAAGGACAGCCAGAATCGCTACCTGTTCGCCAACCTGCAGGGCTTCGTGACCCCGATCCTGTGGGGCCGCCCGGTGGTGGCTTCCGACAGCATGGACGAGGGCGACGGCACCACCACCGGTGGCGAGTTCCTGGTCGCCAACTTCCAGCGCGGCGCCACGATCTACGACCGCATGAGCTTCCTGTTCAAGGTCGGCCTGATCAACGACGACTTCGTGAAGAACCAGCGCGTGCTGCTGGTCGAAGAGCGCCTGGGCCTGGCCAAGCGGCGCGTCGAAGCGTTCGTGAAGGGCCGCTTCAAGCCGCAGGCGTGATAGCGAGCTGACCCCGAACAAGGCCGGCCACGCGCCGGCCTCTCTCTTTCGATGCGGAGTAGGAACATGAATATCAAAGCCGTATGGTGCTTTCGCGGTGATGCCCCGAAGCTCAACGCCGAGTCTGCCGATGTGCAGGCCGGCCAGGTGTTCGAAAATGTGGACCCGGAGTACGGGCACGCGCTGGTCGGCAAGGGCTTGGTGGTACAGGTCCACGAAAGTGCCGCACCCCAAGAGAAAAAGCCCGCCAAGCCCAGCGAACTGAAGGCCGGCGAGGGCGACGGTGTGGGCGGAGCCGCCAGTACCGATGCAGCTCCAGGCACCGCAGGCGCACCCGTGGGCTACGGTGCCGCGTCCGGTGAAGCTGGCACGGCCGGCGCTGTTACCGACGCTGCCGCAGGCACCCAGGCAGCCGATCAGGTTGGCGCTGATGAAAGGGCGCTCCTGATCCAGCAGCTGGAAGCCGCCGGCGTCGAGTTCGACCGTCGTTGGGGCGCTGCCCGCCTGGCAGCGGCGCTGGCTGAAGCCCAGAAGAAGGATCCCGCGTAATGGCCGTCACCCTCGACCTGGAGCTGGTGCGCAAGCAGTGCAACATCGTTGCCGACGTGGACGACGCCTTGCTGCAGCAGTACGTGGCAGCCGCGTTGTCGCACATCGAGCAGCACTGCGACCGGAGGCTGGTCGAGGGTGAGCCTGCCGGCCCGGATGAGATGAAGCTGTCGCCGGACGTGATGCAGGCTGCACTTCTGCTGGTGGGGCACTGGGTCGCCAACCGTGAGGCGATTGTGGTCGGCGAGGTATCCACTGAGGTGCAGTTCGGCGTCGAGCGACTCCTCTGGTACAGGAAGACATTCTGATGCGCGCAGGCTTGCTCAATCGAAAGGTCCGGGTAGAGCGGCCGGCGGCCGGAACGGATGACTGGGGGCAACCAGTTCAGGGCTGGGAGCTGGTCGACGAGATCATGGTCAGCATTGCCGGCGAAACTGGTCTCGGAGCGATCCGCGCTGGTCTACAAGGCGGCGTCCCGGCGTCGATCTCCCGGTACAGCTTCATGGCCAGGTTTCAGACCGTGACGGCACTCGGGATCGACGCAACCATGCGGATCCTGTACGAGGGCCTCGTGTTTGAGGTCAAAGGAATCACCCGTGACCTCGCTCGCAAGGATCGCGCCTTCATCATCACTGAGCAGGGAGGCAACAGCGGATGAGCATCAAGGCCAACGTTGACTTCTCCGACGCGGTGAAGGGACTGGAGGCGCTTCTCGACTCGCGCGTCAGTCTCGCCCGCTCCATGGCCGTTGCAGGTGGCCAGGTCATTCGGGATGAGGTGAAGCTGCGGGCACCGGTCGGCACGGAGGAGGGGGGCAGTCTGCGCCCCGGCAGTCTTCGCGATGCGATCTACCTAGCGTACCGGGACGGCCGATCCACCGACCGTCGGCAGGTGTACTCGATCTCGTGGAACGCCAAGAAGGCGCCACACGGGCATTTGGTGGAGTTCGGCCACTGGCAGACGCATGCGGTTTACAAGGACACGGACGGATCCTGGACGCTGGGTGCACCGCTTGCGCAGCCAGAATGGGTTCCCGCCAAGCCCTTCGTCCGGCCAGGGTACGAGGCGTCCCTGACGCGCGCGCAGGCGGCGATGGTGGAAAGGGGGAGGGAGCGGCTGCCCGAGCTGTTGCGCGAGGTGCGAGGAGGTGGCGGATGAGCTACGAACCGTCCCTCCATGCCCTGGTTGCCCCCTTGGTAGAGGGGCGCTTCTACCCCGACGTTCCGCCGGACCAGCCGGTCTTCCCGTTTGCGCTCTATCAGCAAGTCGGTGGCCAGGCACTGTGGTTCCTCGAGGGATCTATGCCGGACCACAAGCACGCGCGGGTGCAGATCACCATCTGGTCCAAGTCCCGACCGGAAGCCAACACGCTGATCCGTCGCATTGAGGATGCGATCTGTTCCGGCGTTCCGCACTCCGAGCCATTTGGCGCTGCAGTCGCCATGTACGAGGCGCCCATCAAGGCATACGGCGCCCGCCTCGACTTCGGGCTCTGGTTCCCTGACCCGTAAGCGTCCCACCCACCCCGCATCAGCCCGGCCAAGCGCCGGGCTTTTCGTTTTCAACCAGAGGAACACAACACATGGCACTCAAGCTCCCGAAGGGCACCCAGTTCGGTTTCGCGCCGGTGGTGGCCACCAAGATCGCAACCACCGGAATCTCCAAGGCGGCCCCGGCGCTGGCGAGCATCGCCGCCAATGCGGTCGACACCGATGACGTGGTGGTGCTGGAGATACCCGGCTGGCCGGCCCTGAACAACCGCACGACGCGTGCTGGCGCAGAATCCACGGGTGCGATCGAACTGCTCGGCACCGACACCACCGACACCTCTCTGTATCCAGGCACCAGCGGCGCAGGCTTCCTGCGCAAGGCCGGTGCCTTCATGGACATGGACCAGCAGGGTGATCCGACAACCGCTGGCGGTGAGCAGCAGTACTGGAGCGGCACGCTGCTGGAGAACCCGACCGGCCGTCAGATCCAGATCCCGACCTTCAAGAACGCCAAGACCATCACCATCCCGCTCTACTACGACCCGACCAAGCCTTGGTATCCGGCGCTGAAGACGGTCGACGCGAAGGGCGAACCTGTGGTGCTGCGGGCCAAGCTCGCCGGCGGCGATGTTCTGTACTGGTATGGCTACCTGAGCTACGACGGCGATCCGACCATGAACGCGAACACGCCGATGGGCACCACCGCGACGTTCACCGCTCTGGCTGATTCAGTCCTGGTGGAGGGCGCCTGATGTTCAAGGTAAAGGCCCCGGAGACCTTCAAGGCAGCGCTGACCATCGTCGGTCACGGCCGCGAGCAGAAGCTCAACCTCACTTATCGGCACCTGACGCAGGAGGCCTACACGACCCTGCTGCAGCGTCTGGCGGGGCAGGAGACCACGCCGACCCAGGCGATCCTCGACATGGTGGCTGAGTGGGATGCCGACGTGTCGCTGGATACTGCCGGCGTGGATGAGGCCCTGCAGCAGCAGATCGGACTGGACGCGGTGATCATCACCGGCTACTCCCAAGCCATCCAGGTGGCCCGCAAGGGAAACTGATCGAGGCGGTGGGGGCGCTGTACTGGCACGCCCCCACCGAGGCCGAGCTTGCCCAGGTTGGCCTCAAAGCGAAGCACTACCAGCCGCCGGAGGTGCAGCTGTGGCCCGAGTGCTCGCTGCCTATCGAAATCTTCTCCCGGGTCTCCACCCAGTGGCGTGCAAGCGCCGGAGGACCGTTTGGCCTGGACTACAACGTCGTGTTCCAAGAGCTGGACCGCGAAGGGTTGACCGGTGATCGCCGGGCCGAGGTGATGGCCGCGATCCGCATCATTGAGGGCGCCGCCCTAACCGAAATCAGCAAGGGCTGACCATGACCGAACAATCAATTGGCGCAGCTCGAATCGACCTGGTTGTCGATACGCAGCAGTTCGACAGCGCAATCACTGCAGCAAAGCGCGGTGTTGCCGACATGTCGGGCAGCGCGCAGCAGCAGTATCAGCAGCTGTCTCGCGCTGAGCGCTCGCGCATCGATACGCTTGTTCGCCAGGCAGACACCCTCGGCATGACCCGGTCGCAGCAGCTGGCCTACAACGCCGCATTGCGCACGAGCGGGCCGGTGCTGGACGAAATCGTGCAGAAGCTCGCCCGCGCTGAAGCGGCAGCCAAGCGCTCGGGCAAGGAGCTGAACGCCTTCGGTGTCAGCGCGGCCCAGCAGGCAGCAGCCATGCGCGGTGTGCCGGCGCAGATCACGGACATTGCTGTGAGCCTGCAGGGTGGACAGAACCCGCTGACTGTCTTCCTGCAGCAGGGCGGACAGCTTAAGGACATGTTCGGAGGCATCCGGCCTGCGGCCGCCGCCCTGGCGTCGCAGCTGCTGTCGATGATCAACCCGCTGACGGCTGCGGCCGCTGCGACCGCGGCGCTTGGCGTGGCCTGGTATCAGGTGGGAGAGGCGCAGCGACAGGCAGAACTGGCGCTGATCACGACCGGGAACTATGCCGGGACCAGCGCCGAGCAGATTGCGGCGCTCGCTCGGCAGATGGACAACCTTGGCGGTGTAACGCGGGGCAAGGCTCTCGCGGCACTGACACAAGTTGCGGCTTCGGGCCGCTTCATCGGCGAACAGTTCCGCTTGGTGTCGGAATCAGCGGCCGAAATGGAAGGCGCGACTGGCCAGAGCATCGACTCAACCATCGGCAAGTTCAAAGAGCTGGCAAAGGACCCGGTCGAAGGATTGCTCAAGCTGAACGAGGCAGAGCACTTCCTCACTCGAGCCCAGCTGGATCGGGTGACCGCGCTGCAGGAAGAGGGGAGGCAGCAGGAGGCGGTCACGGAGGCAATCCGGATCTATCACGACAGCCTTGGAGATGTGTCAGCGAAGGCGCGTGAGTCCCTTTCGGGCGTCAGCCAGTGGTGGAAGGCAGTAAAGGACGACACGTCCTCTGCCTTCAACGAGCTGGGGCGTTACATCGAGCTGACTGACCGCCTTCTATCCCGCACCACAGGCTTGAAGCGGGGCGCTGTAGCGGAAACTGCATCGTTCTTTACCCCGATAGCAGGTCAGGCCAAGTTGCTGGGCGGCTACCTCGGGTTAGCGAACAACTTCGCTGAGCGCTATTGGGGATTGAGTCCAAAGCCCACCGTCAGGATGGCCGGCATCTACGCTGATGGCGCGGATGCGTCGATCGACAGCGTTGGGGAGCGCAAACACCTGGAGCAGCGGAAGAAGGACCAGCAGGAATGGGAGCGCCTGTCAGGACAGAACCTGTCGAAGCGTCAAAAGCAGCTCGCTGAAGAGGCGCAGATCGTCGCCCTGGGCAAGAAGCTTGGCAAGGATCAGGCTGATATTGATCGGGAACTGGCCGCCTCGCGCAAGCAGTTCCAAGAGGCAGAGGCGCGCCGCAATGGCGACTCCAAAACGAATCCGGCAACATCGATCGTTGCCAGGATTCAGCAGCAGGTAGCTCTGAACAAGGAGCAGTCTGGCAGCGAGGAGAAGCTTACCGTCAGCCAGCGTCTGCGGGTGCAGGTCCTGGAAGAGCTGGACCGGTTGGGGGCAAAGATCCCAGAGTCCGATCGGAAGCGCATCAGGACGATGTTGGAGGAGCTGAAGACCACCGGTGACTTGGTGGATGCGACGGACAAGCAGAAGAAGACCCTGGAGGCGCTAACCCGCCAACAGGCCATCTTCGACCAGCAGGCCGCCACGAGAAGGCGAAGCGACGAGCTTGACCTAATGTCCTATGGTCACGGTCAGGATAGTGTTGCTCAGCTGCGCCGACGGATCGAGATTCAACGAGAGTTTGAGGACGAACTGAAGCGCATCGGCAGCAAGGAGGTCGCCACGGATAAGGAACAGTGGGATCAGCTCGCGGCCAATGCAGAACGTCATCGTGATGATCAGCTGCGACGGGAGGGGGGCTATCAGGCTCGGCGGCTCGCGTTGCTCGGTGACTGGCGCGTTGGCGTCCAGCGCGGTTGGGAGGACTACAGCTTCGCTGCAAAGAATTCCATGGAACAGGCCAACAGTGTGATGACCACTGCACTGAATGGGTGGGAAGACGCTTGGGTGAAATTCGGCGAAACCGGGAAGCTCTCTTTCAGTGACCTGACGCGCTCGGTTATCGCTGACTTGCTACGCATACAGTCTCAGAAGGCCGCTGTTGGCCTACTGGATGGACTGTCGGGCACCAGCATTGGGAGGTTGTTCGGGCTGAGTGGAGGGGGTGGATCAGTCGTAAAAGAGGCTATTCCCATTCCGCACGCTAAAGGTGCCGCGTATCAGTCGCCGAGCCTGTCGACCTACTCCGGTGGGGTGTACAGCTCGCCCCAGCTGTTTGCATTTGCTAAGGGAGCCGGGGTGTTCGGTGAGGCGGGGCCAGAGGCCATTATGCCCTTGCGGCGTGGATCTGACGGCAGGTTAGGTGTAACCGTGCACGGAGGATCAAGCGCTGGTTTCGGCAATGTGGTGGTCAACAACTACGGCGACAACCGAGTTCAGCAGCGGCATCAGACCGAGACGGCGCCGGATGGGTCACAGATCAAGAGTCTCATCATTGATGTTGTCGCTGAGAACGTGGCGAGCGGAGGGCAGATTGGTATGGCCGGCAAGGCTCGCTATGGGTGGCAGGACTTCTCCGGATAAAACCAAAAGCAGGATCACCGCTCGCATGCAGTTGCAAGTGACTATTGGAGCTGAAAGATTGTGGAGACATTCCCGAACTATGCCGAGATACTGTTCGCGGCATTTGGCGAAGACTTTGAACCCTCAGTTGAACGAACAGAGATGGAACGCGGTGTGCCGCGGCAGCGGCTGCTGAATACCCATGTCTTGCAAACCATGGGTGCATCCGCTCTCTTTCGATCCGAGCAGGCTGCTTCCGACTTCGAGGATTGGTACTTCAACCGCCTCAAGAGAATCGGCTGGTTCAACGTGAGAAATCCGAGGACCGGTCAAATGGTTCGGGCAAGATTCCAGGCGGGGAGGATTGGGCGTTTAGAGCCGCTAGCGCCTGGGTTCCGCTTGTCTAAGCGCGACTTTGTTTTGGAGTATCTGCGATGAGTACGTTCACCGAGCGCCGGCAGCGCACCGACGACGCCACCGGCATCCTGCTGCTGCTGGAGCTGAGCGCCCCGTCGTTCGTGGAGGTGCTGCGCATCGTCAACGACACGGGCGACTGGGTGAGCCAGGGCAACGTGTATACGGGATTCCCGTTCGGCTTCAAGCTGCCCGACGATGTGGGCGGGCAGGCGCCACGCGCGCAGCTGGTGCTCGACAACGTGGGCCGTTCGATCACTGAGGACCTGGAGCGGTTGCAGCCGGGGGAGCTGGTCACGGCGCGCCTGATGATCACCGACCGGGCCGATGCCAACGTGATCGAGGCCAGCTACGACCTGCCGATGACGCAAGTCTTGGTGAATACCCGCACGGCTTCGGCGCAGCTCGGGGTGGATTTCCTGACACGCCAGCAGGCCGTGACGTTGCGGGCCAATCCCTACACTCTGCCGGGGATCTTCTGATGCGCCTGGCCGAGGTGGAGAAGTTCGTGGGCATCCCCTACGACGAAGACGGATTCGACTGCGCCGACCTGGTGGTACTCGTGCAGCTGCAGCTGTTCAATAGGGTGATCACCCTACCGGGCCGTCGCCCGCGCGGGCTGCAGGGCGCGGCTGAGCTGGGGGCACTGTCCCGGCCCTACGCCCACCTGCGAGACGGACCACCCGAAGACGGCGATCTTGTCCTGATGTTCGATCAGGGACACCGAAACCCCGGCCATGCCGGGGTTTTCTTTTTCCTGGCCCATGAGGGCTGGGTCCTTCACAGCAACGAGCGCAACGGCTGCAGCGTGCTGCACCGAGTGCGCGATCTGCCCGACTTTGGGCTGCGAATCGAGGGTTACTACGCATGGGCCTGATGCACACGCCTACCGATGCCGGCCGTCTGATCATCACCCCGCATCCGGTGATGCTGGATGGCCAGCGTAACCTGCAGGCCGACCTGCGCCCGGGTGAGAGCCTGTATGCCTTCCTTGAGCGCCATGTGGAAGGTCTGGACGGGCAGGCGTGGCTCGTAACTATCGGCGGCCGGTCGGTTGAGCGGCATCTGTGGAGCAACGTTTACCCGAAGCATGGCCAGGTGATCGAGATCCGGGGCGTGGTCGGTAAGAGCGCGATCCGGCTGGTGGCCCAGGTCGCACTGGCCTACTTCACGTTGGGCGGTGCAGCCATTGCAGGTTTCAGCATCGGCACCTCCACGGTGTTGGGTACGACGCTTGCGCGCGCGGCTGTCTACGCTGCCGGCAGCCTGCTGATCAACAAGGTTCTCGGTCCCAAGCTGCCCAGCGCTGCCGCCTCGGCTCCGGCCGACACACTCTTCTCCATTTCGGCGCCCCGCAATCGGATGCGTGCCTATGAGCCGCTGTCGTTCGTGCTCGGTACGGTGCGCATCGCGCCGGACGTGGCCAGCAAGCCGTACATGAACTATGAGGGTGACGAGCAGTACCTGTCGCTTGTGCTGACTCCGGGGCTCAACGTGGCCCGCGTGGACGAGCTGTACAACGGCGATGCCCTGCTGAGCAGCTATGAGGGGGTTCAGGTCTGGCACAGCGGCTTCCCCGGCATGCCGGATGAGGCCATTCCGCTGTACAGCAACTCTGGCAGCGTCGACGGTGGCGTGATCCTGGACACCAGCAGCGATCCCAAGCACACGCCCAGCAACTGGGTTCAGCGCACCAGCTCGGCGGGTGCGATCCGGCTGCAGGTGAACATGGATTTTCGCATCTTCGATGCGGACAAGAAGGGCCGCGACTACGAGAACCGCGAACAGATCCAGATCCAGTACCGCGCAGTGGGCGAGAGCGGCTGGCGTGTGTTCGGCAACTACACCGTGGCCGGTCGGACGCAGAAGTCCCGGCGCGCGACCTATGGCCTCGATGTGCCGCCCGGTCAGTACGAAGTACGAGTGCGGACTGCGGGCCTGAACACCGACGGGAACAACGCGCAGGCCAGCTTCAGCTGGACCAACCTGGTCAGTGTGCTGCCCGACACGGCCAGTTATGACGGCATCCCGCGCATCGGCATCCGCATGAAGGCATCCGGGCAGCTCAACGGCAGCCCCGACGAGCTGCGCTGTGTTGCACATTCCTTCCCGATCCCGGTGTGGAAGGGTGACGCCATCGGCTGGGTCACCGAGGAAAGCAGTAACCCGGGCGCACAGATCCTGGCCTACGCCCGTGGCATCAAGTCGCCGGCGGGCGTTCGGATTGCCGGCATGGGTCTGCCCGACAGCCAGATCGACGTGGAGGCACTCAAGGCCTTCATGCTGCACTGCGCGGCCAATGGCTTCACCTACGACTACCAGGTGGCCGAGAAGCGCAACCACCAAGCGGTGATGGACGCGGTCGCGCTGGCCGGCTTCGGCCAGATCGCATGGCCCAAGGGCCGTCTGGCCGTGGTGTGGGCCGCTGATGAGCAGCCGCTGTCGGGCGTGGTCAACATGGCCACGATCAAGAAGGGTCAGTTCCAGGTCGAGTACACCTTGGCCAACGGCGCCGACGGTATCGAGTACAGCTACCTGGACCGCGCCACGTGGGAGGCAAAGACCCTGCGCGTGCCTGCGCCCGGCGTGACCACCATGCTCAACCCGGCACAGGTGACCGGCGAGGGTGTCACCAGCGAGGCGCATGCCGCCATGCTGGCCCGGTGGCATCTGGCGCAGAGCCTGTACCAGTACAAGTCGATCAGCTACAGCACCGATATCGAGCACCTGGCCTACGGCCGCATGTCGGTGCTGGCGCTGCAGCACGACCTGACGCAATGGGGCTTCGGCGGCCAGGTCCTGTCTGCATCGATGGGGGCGGGGCGAGTCGTGACGCTGCAGCTTGACGTACCGGTGCCTGCACCCGCGCAGGGCAGCGCCTATATCGGCCTGCGCATCCCAGGCGAGCGGGTGTACCGCGTGCTGCGGGTGCGCCCGTTCACAGGAGAAAGCGACCAGCTGCAGCTGGCCGAGCCGTGGCCGACCGATGCCGAGCTGCCGGGCAACAGCGACAGTAACCCGGCATGGGACACGATCTGGATCTACGACTTCAAGCAGACGCCGGGCTACCGCGTGCGCGTGGTGGGCATCCAACCGGAGAACGATCTCAAGGGCGCCGCGGTCGACGTGGTGGCCGAGGGGCCGGAGTACTGGCACTACGTGAAGACCGGCGAGTACATCCCGCCGGAGAATGGCTCCCAACTGGGCACCCGGCCGGTGGCCAGCAACCTGCGGATCACCGAGCGCCAGGTGGTGCAGGGTGACACGGTGTTTTCCGAGCTGCAGGCCTCGTTCGATATCACCGGACCGGTGGGCGAGATCCGCGTGCTGTCGGACCTGGACCAGAATTCGGAGCTGGAGCAGGTCGCCTCGACCACCACGCGCTCGGCCACCTGGCGCATTCCGCGCGCAGGCGTATACCCGATCACCGTGCGGCCCTACAGCCCGGACGGGCAGGCTGGCGTGGCGGTGACGGTGACCTATGCCACGCACGGTGCGGACGTACCGCCGGTGCTGGTTGACCTGTTCGACGTGGAAGAGCGCAGCGGCGGCGTGCGGCTTTACACCTGGGGCTGGCTGGGCGACACGACGCGATCGGCGGACTTTGCCGGCGTCGAGATCCGCTACATGCCGGGGAAGGACATGAGCCCGGACTGGAATGCGATGACGCCGGTAGGCGAGACGGGCTACCACACGGCGCCCTTCGAAGCGGTCATCCCCGAGTCTGGCGATTGGACGTTCGCCTGCCGCAGCGTGAACACCTCGGGCGAGCTCTCCACCGGCATGCGCGTGGTGGTCAAGGCGCTGGGGAACAACCTCGGCGAGCAGATGCAGGAGACATGGGAAGAGGCGGAGCGGGCGAACCAGCGGGTGGGGCAGGAGATCATCGATCGACTGGCGGGTGACGTAGCCGCGGTGAACGAGGCGGTTGGCAAGGCGCGTCAGTACACCGACGCCCAGGTCGCCGCGCTCAACGGCATCCTGGAGGACATTGTCGGCGCCGACGAATGGGCGGCCGGCACGACCTACCCGGCCGGCGACTTCGTGCGCCGCGCAGGGACGCTGTACCGGGCGCTGGCCGAGAACGTGGACGTGGAGCCAGGCACCAATCCGGCGGTGTGGGAGGCCATCGGCGACTACACCTCGGTGGGCGATGCGCTGGCGGCCGCCATCAGCATGTCCACGAAGAACGCCAGTGACATTGCTGCAGAGGCCGGCCGCGTTGACGCCGTTGTGGTGAAGCTTCCGGCAGATGGTGGTCAGGCTGCCAGCGCAGGGCAAGTGGCCAGCCAGATTAACGCGTTGGCGGAGGCGGACGCGGCCTTGTCCCAGCGCCTCGACAACACCAACGCGGCCTTGGGCGGCAAGGCAAGCACGGCCAGCGTGACTGCAGTCGAGCAGGCCAGTGTCGCTCGCGACAGTGCGTTGGGCGAGCGGCTCAACACGACCGATGCCGCGCTGGAGGGAAAAGCGTCTGCGGCGGGGCTACAGCAGTTGGCCAGCCAGGTCAGCAACCTCGGGGACTCGGTGACGGCCAACAGTTCGGCCATCACCCATCTGTCGGTGGGGATGAACCCCAACCCGAACATGCTGAAGAACCCCAGTTGGCGCAATGGGCTGACGGGCTGGGGCGGTACGCCGACCAACGGCGCGCCGTTGAACTATGCGTCACACGGCCCATTCCTGGCGATCCAGCCGACCAGCGGCAGTGACAGCTGCTATCAGTACGTGCAGAGCCCGACGGCAGGCGTTCACTACCTGTCCGGAGAGGTGTTCCGCAATGGCTCGGTCGGCAATGCACGGTTGGTGCTCAGCGCATACAACGGCAGCGGATTGATTGGTTCGGTGACCGTTCTGTCCGATCGCTCCAAGCTGGGGATCTGGCAGGCGCTTAATGTTCCAATCGATGTGCCGCCGGACGCTACGCGGCTGCTGGCCGGCGTGATCTGCGAGGGCACGGGTGAGGTAATGTCGTTCCGTCGTCTGAAACTGGAGCGTGGCCCCTCCGCGACTCCCTGGAGCGATGAAGTCACCACCTCCGACACAGCCACGGCAATGCAGTCCATGGAGGTGCGGGCGACGACGCTGGAGAACGGCCAGTCGACCATGTTTGCCAAGTACACTTGGGCGCTGGACGTGAATGGCAATGCCATCGGTATGACGTCCGTCAACGACGGCACCATTGGCCGAATCAGCTTTGTTGCTGACGTGTTGAGCATCGTTGACCCCAACAATACGGGCAGCACAACCTTCGGAAGTGGCAGGTGGGTAACTCGTTCCGGGGCCTACATGATGGTGCACGGCAAGCCGTTCGGTGTATCCAACGACCTGATGATGTGGATCGGTGTGGGCTCCAACCCGGCCAACGCGAGCAAGGCGAACGGCCTGTTCTGGATCGACAACCAGGGCAATGGGTACTTCGGAGGCAGCCTGTCGGCCGGCGTGCTCAAGAACGCTGTGCAGACCACTTCGACCAACGGCAACGCCGAGATCGTCAACGGGCCGTTCTCTACGCTGGGGCGCGCCAAGAACGTCGTGGTCAGCTACGACATGACCAAGACCGACACGGCGAACACGGGCCGGTGGACCGGGGTTTCCGGGCCGGTGAACGCCACCATCGCGATCTATCGGCGGGTGGGCAATGGTGCCGAGCAGTTCATCACCAACTTCAACGTCACGGGCAACTATGAGGTGCTGAACGAGCAGGGTGGGCCGTCGCAGCTGAGTTCGCGCATGGCGGGCTCGCACACCTTCACCGACAACACCCCCGGCACCGAGCAGTTCACCTACCGGGCCATCATCGTCACCCGCAACGTGGCCACCGGCACGGCGAGCGGAGGTACGGTCGGTGTGGTGATCAATCAGACGCTGGGCATCATTTCCGTGGAGCAATGAGATGTCGCCGATTCTTTCCGAGAGCAACAACAACCGGGTCGAGATGCTGGCGACCCGGATCGATGTGCAATGGGACTTCCGGGCCAATGACGGCCCGGTGCTGTTTTTCTTTGATCGCGTGGACTGGAACCCGGCCACGGGTCAGGTCAACACCCGCAGTTATGACCGCACGGTGCGCGCTCCGATCCGTGAGCTGCTGGCGGGCGAGTACACCTTCACCCACCCGCAGACCGGCGAGCAGATTACCGAGCCTGGCTGGAAGCTGATGGCGTTAATCAAGGCCGCGACGGATCGAGTGTGGGAGTCGGAGAGCCCGCCTGCGCCGGAGATCGTCGGGCCGCTGGATGAGGGCGGGGGGTGACGGCTAAGCCGTCACCCCCACCGGCTGCTGCTGCGGCCAAGTGGCGCGACGTGTTACTCCGCGCAGATGTTGAGAGTGTCGATGATCTGCCCAGCGACCTCTGCATCTGCGCAAAGGAAGAAGACGGCATCCTTCTCCGCTGCTTCAGAAAGAAAGTGGTGGACAGTGATCAGGGCGGCCGTCATATTTCGCACGAACACCTCGTGGCACTGCGAAAGCCGAACGTGCGCAAGCTGTGCGGCAAGCGCCTGTTTGGTTGCGCGGATCTCGGCACTTTTGTCGCTCTCAATCCGCCCAGGCAGGCCAACTCCGCAACCGGTATAGACACATTTGTCCTTGAACCTGGTTTTCCAGACGAACTGAGGGGAGTTGGGTTCGAAGGGCGGCGCGTGTAATGGATTGCTTTTGATCATTCAGGGGCGACAGTGTCATGGCTGATCGCTTCCTGCGAGGTACGCGCGGCGGCTTGATGCAGCTCACGGCCACTCAGTCTTGAGTGGTGTGCGGAGCGTAGTTCTGCAAGCGTGGAAATCCCGTGACTGTGCACCGCTTGTTGCTTTGCTTCCTGCACGCGCTGAGCACATGGCCGGGCATACGCTCGCCTCTGAATTCGAGGTTGTGCCGCATGCTGAAGTGTTCAGTTGTGTTTGTAAGCTCTGCTGTCGAAGAGGTGGGTGAAAGCCGGCTTGCCGACCTAATGGCCGCTGGGGCCAGGTTCAACGAGGCGTGTGGATCGCGAGCGGTTGTGTGCTTCGATGGACGCCGCTTCTTTACCTACCTCGAGGGAACCGCCAGTTCGGTAGCTGCGACTTTGGTCTACATCGAGTCATTGGCCATCCACTCAGAGCTTGTGCAGCTCGCTCGAGGGACTGTTCAGCAGCTCCGCTTCCCGGAACAGCCATTGCTATTCATGCGGGTGACCGCCTCTCAGCTTAAGTCCTTGGTCCGCGCCGACTGGACCAACTTCTCCCAGCGGCTGAAAGGCCGGTTTGATCCCGTTACCGGCATGGAGCAACTCGCCGATCTGGTTGCGCAATGCCGCGAGGCGGCGGCAGCCTGAATTGCTTCGGCTCCCCTGGAGATAGCCCCTTGTGCTGTCCTCGGGTGTATAAGCGATCAAGGGCAGTTGGGAACAGATCGATGCGCTTTGAGTTCACGCATACACACATCTATCCCGGGGCTACCGCCGATCTCTCTGGCAGTCTCCCGGGAACTGACGGTGAGACCACGTGCTTGGTGGAGTTGAGTGATGGTGTCGTCCTCTCGACCAGTTGCTCTGTGAGGGGGGAAGAGGTTCTTCTTTCAATGCCGGAGTACCTCACCGCTCGTGGCGCGAAGATACCCGCGAAGACGTGGGCGCTACGCAGGGACGTTGAGACAGGAGCATGGCGGGCGAAATCCCGGGTCAACACCTAGAGTGGGGGTGTCACCTTGGATGATTCTCGCATCACGTGGCGGCAGTTATCCTGTGAAGCCCACACCGATAAGTACAGATGCACGAGTTTCAAGATTGGATATTCAGCGCCAGGGGAAGAACCATAACGGCCAGGGTCCAGGTGGATGGGCGCGGGGGCGGCACCCTTACGCGGTTTCAGGTCAGGCCCGGTCCGTCGCAAAGCGGCCTTTCGATCAAAGTGGACTCCCAGCAGGAGGCCGCCGCCGCGCTTGAGCGAATCCTTACTGATCTACTGGGCGCTGATTGGTAGCCTTAGGGTCGATCGAGGAAATCTGATCGGTCAGCATCCGAAGAGACTGCTGAAGGGCAGCGGTGAAAACCGGGCCGTCGGTGCCGGCATGAACGTCCGCCGCTTCTACCAGCATAAGTTCCCACACTCGGGCCAGTGATCGCGGATCGTTGTGGGTGGCGATGGCAGCGCCAAGCGCGTACTCCATCGCCTTGAGGTAGGCCCGATGGGCTTCCAGATCGACCTCGCACGAGCGCAGTCGTTCAGCAATTTGCTCCAGGGTGAGTGTCATAGCGGGCTCGACTTGCGCATGAATAGGATGGATAGTCCGTGTGGGCCACTAGGCGGACACAATGAGCATCCTCAACGTTTTGCTGCGTGCTGACCAGCTCCTCGTTGCCGTTGACACCTTGGCGGAGGATGCCCAGACCGGCGCCCACTCATCTGGTGCAAAACTGCTCCTGATTCCGCAGCACAACCTTGTGCTGGCTGCGCGCGGGTCCACGCAGTTCTTCGTTCGCATCTACGAGCTGGCTCTGCAGGCGAGCTTCCGAGCTGATTTCACGATGGAGCAGCTCTCCGCCGAGTTGGGCCTGGTAGTGGATCAACTATGGCCGAATTACGTGAGGGCGGCAGCCGAGGCTCGCTTGCCGATCGAAAAGCTTGGGACCGAGCTGGTGCTGGGTGGCTGGTCGCCGAAGAGAGGCCGGATGGTGGCCACAGCGTATGCGAAGAGCGACAGCTCCAGGTCAACGATAGTGCAGCCCCTCGATGGGGGCTTGGCTTCTCCTGGGGAACCGCTGGCCAGCAGGCCGGATAGCTTCGCGCCAGCCGACGTTCTTGCGGCTGGCAAGGTCCAGGCTAGATGGCTCAATGAACGGGTAGGGCGACAGGTAGCTGGAGGCCGGCTGTTGGCTGGTTTCCTGGAAAAGGGGCAGGCGGTGGTGAAGGATCTCGGGCCGATTTAACGATCTGGCCTGTTCTCGACGAGTCGGCTGCACCTGACCGCAGGCAGTTCGGTCGGCGACACCCGCGGGGCGGAGAACCTGGCGGAACTGTGACGGCGATCTGGCGGCCTCTACGCGACGCTTACGCGGTCAGCTCTACGCTCGGACTCCCCGACAGGCCCGGAGCAGCGTGCCATGCCCAACAAGGCGGTTGTATTCGTCAGCGAGGCGGTCGGCGACCTGACCCAGGCCCACCTTTTGAAGGTCATGGCGGACGCAGAGCGGTTCAACCGCAGAGCAGGAGTGACCGGGGTGACGTTGTTTGATGGAAGCCGGTTCCTCTCCTACATGGAGGGGCCCCAGGACGGTCTGGATGTGGCCTTCTCCAGAGCTGCTGGGGCCGCCAGCCATACGAACCTGATCGAGATTGCGCGTGGACGCGTGGGGCAGCGCAGGCTTCCATACTGGCCGATGCGCTGCATCCCCTTGGCGCCGCCGGAGCTGGTGCAACTGGTGCGAGCCGACTGGACTGGCTTCCTGCAGCGGGGAGGCGATGAGGTTGCCCCGGCCACCGCGATGGAGATGCTGGTGGCGCTTGTCGAACCGTTCGCGGAGGCTGCCTGAGCAGCGCCGCACTGGCACCCATCCGAACTGTCTAGGCACCCATCGATAGTTCGGAGCCGCTGTCGTTCATTTTGTGTCTCCAGTATCGAGCGGATCACCTGGCGTAGGGGCGAACTGCGCTAGCAGTCTTTCGCGACGGCACTGGTCAAGCCAGTGATGCCAGGTCTCGATTTCATCCATCAAACCCGTGGCTCCGCAACCTGGGCAGGTGAGCGTGGTGCCCTTCAGATCGGTTTGAAGGCCTGCACCCTCGCAAAGTGAGGACCTCAGTCCGCAGTTCTTGCAGGTTGATCGCACCTGCTCCAAGCGGGTGATCGCGCCATTGAGCGCAAGCAGGGGCAGGATCGAATGGATCCTGAAGGCATTGGGAGGGTGCATAGCCGTGCCGTTTAAAGGCTGGACACGGGCGCAAAGGATTCTGCACCGGAGAAGAGCCGCGAGGCTGCAGTGTGCGACATCCAAGGTGAACTGTTCATCACAGCGAGTTGGAACGTCGAGCGCCATCGCAGAGTGTGAGACCGTCGCCCGTATTCTTCCGGCCATGCTTCCCTCGCACGGCTACCAAGGCTCCCGCACCACCCCGATGCCCGCTGGCTGGGTCCAGATGGGGGAGAGCTGGGTGCTGTGGTGGAGCGGCCGCCAGATTGCGAATGTGAGCCTCGGCAAGGACGGCGGCGTGCGCGTCCGCCTCGACGCCCGGAAGATGTGGCAGATCAAGGAAGGACGGGCAGCCTGCATCGCCCAGGGCAAGCGCTACGCCGAGCGCTGGTGCGCAGCCAGGCTCTACCCGGAGATGCGCCTGCGCGCCGCTGTGGCGCGACTGCTGGACACGACCCCGGCCGAGCCCATCGAACCGCTTCCCGGCCTGACGCCGACCCGCGAGCAGCAGCAACAGGCCCGGCGCTTGGCCGAGGCCGGGGCTGTGGAATTGGCGCGGATCAAGGAAGCGCTGGAACCGCGATAGTCAACGGCGGTGTCTAAGCTCAGCAAGAATGAACCGAAGTTCGCGTTGTGGGCTACTTCCGTTCCGCTTCAAATTTCTTGATGTCCGCTGTGAACCTGGCGATCGGATCCCATTCGTACGTCTTAGCCCTTGGCTTCTGTTTGGCGGCGGTGCGAATTCGATTGGCGATTTCAGCAGCGTGAAGGCCCAGCCGTGCGTACTGGAGACGGCTCTCGGAGAATGTGAGCTCGAAGTCGGGAGGGCTATCGGAATGGGTTGTCACCGCCTCTATGGTTGAATTTGCGAATTCAATTTGGTATGGCAAGTCAAGGATGTCAAACATGTCTTTGGATGGTATGGAGCGCCAATCCACATCGAACTTGGAGGGGGCGAATGTTGGGCGTGTTACTCCAGCCCGTTTATATCCGTCCTTATCGGTATAGCCAGGGTCATCCACCACGTCGGCACATTGACTGGCGAAGCCGTCCAATTCGCCTCCAACTATCGCTGCCAGATACGCTGTCTCTTTCGCAGCCTTCCTCGCGTCCGACTTCTTCTCACGCCAGACTGTTACCCATCCGCCGACCACGACGCCGAACAGGCCAATCAATGCTGGAGAGATGACTTGCACGAACTTCCAGAATGCGTCCACGCGCTGCCCCCTTTTGCTGTTGTGAGGCTCTTATAGCTAGCGACGTTCCACTCCGCAATCAACAAATAAGCGGGGCGAGAGATGTGGGCCGATAGGTGTTGCTACGGCCTTTAGTATCTAAGACTTCTCACCGCGTCAATATCGCCATCGTGGCTAAGGTGTGCGTAGAACTTTTCTGTCGTTGTGTAGTCTGCGTGCCCAGCAAGAAGTTGAACTCGTCGCAGTGGCACACCGGCTACTACCATGTGTGCGCAAAACGTGTGCCGCAACCGATGCAGATGTCCGCCGATACCCGCCAGTTTGGCGTCCTTTCTAAACCAGTCTGAGACGGTATCCATGTGTGCCGTAACCAATGGGTCGGGGAGATGTCGAAGTGCCCACTTGGCATATCGATTCAAAGGCACTTCCCGCCACTTGCCGGACTTTGTCCGCCCGAGGCCGTTCTCATCCGGGGTGCTTTCGACCCACAGGCGGCTTCCAACGACCGAGTCCTTCTTCAGTCCCGTCAGCTCCCCGCGCCGGATGCCGGTGTGTGCCATGAAGAGCCAGAGAGGCGCTCTGGATGGATTGGCCCGGTAGAGCCTACGCATCGCCGCGCGATCATAGAATTTGACGGCAACGCTCCTCACGCCACGAGGCGCCTTCACCGAGGCCAGTGGATTCACACCCAGCTCTTTCCATTCGACGCCACGGTTGAAGGCCGTCTTGAGCCGTCGAATCTCCTTCCCTACTGTTTCCTTTGCCGCCTTGTCATCGAGTAGTCTGGAGCGCTTGTACTCCTCCACCTCGATTGCTCGGATACTGTCGATCGGCCGAAGGCCGAAGCGTTCGATGAAGCGCTTAACTTCGCTTCTGGCCTTCGAAATGGTGGTCGGGTGTTCGGCCTCGTACCAGTCCAGATACCACTCCAGGTAGTCGCAGACCTTGGGTAGGTGCGCCAAGATCCGGACCCCGTGGGTCAGTTCTGCTTCCTTCGCGGACCGAATTCTCTCCGCCTCACTGGCATCACATTGCCCAATGGACTTGCGAAATCGCCCGTTGCTCTCAGTCCAGTCGATGTAGGCTCGCGTTCCTCGCCAGTACAGTCGCACCGTCACCATTTCGGTCACCCTGAGTAAGGCATGCCTTGGCTTCCCCGGTCACCCTAGATGAGAGCATCACCCGAGTTGGCGGGCGATCTCAGAAGCAGGCTCGTGGTAGTAGATCATCAAAGACTTGAGGTCCCGATGTCCGATGATTCGGGCCAACTGGAGGATGTCCAACTTTTTCGACAGCCTCCAGATGGCCTCAGCTCGGCTGTCGTGGAAGTGCACTTCGCGATGGCCCGTCGAGTCCCGGACCTTTCGCCAAAGTGCATCACGCACGGCGGACTTAAGCTGGAATACGGGCCCGAAGCCAAGAGGAAGTGTCTTCAGGATCTCGCAAGCCCGCCGGCTAAGCGGCACATCTCTCGCGTCCCCGTTCTTGGTCTTTGGTAGGTGAACGTACTGCTCGGACAGATGCACATTCGGCCAAGTCAGTGAGAGGATCTCACCTGAGCGCATGGCTGTCTCCAAGGCGAGCAGGAAGGCCAAGCCCGTCCGCTGGGTAGCCGTCTCCGCCGACAGATCCTTGTCAAGCCCGAACGCTGCAATCAGGTCGGCTTCCTCAGCTGGTGACACGCGGCGAGCCCGACCTTTCGGCTGCTGCGGCCATCGAACGTCCGACATCGGATTCTGCTTGATCCACTTCCATTCCCGGCGTGCAGTCTCGAATACGGACCGCATTAGGTTCATTTCGCGTGCCACCGTCCCTGGCTTGACATGCTTAAGCCTTCCGTCACGCCAAGCAATGATGTCGGAACCGTTGATTGTCGCAATTCGCCTGTCCAAGAGCGGCAGTGATCGTTCCCAGGCCGCGATGCGGACTGACTCCCATCTTTCGCCAGCTCGCTTGGGCGCCTCTTCCTTGACATAGCGGCGCATAGCTTCGCGCAGCGACTTGTCTGGCAACTTCCCACCTCGAAGTTCTGCCTCTCGCTCAAGCGCCCACTTCGCAGCTTCTTGCTTTGTGTGCTTGGTAGTGGAGTCGCGAACGCCGGCCACGTACACCTGCACGCGCCACTTGTTTCCCGATCGTTGGATGCTGGCCATGGCCGCATCATATGGGGAATTTTTGGGGAGAGTAGCCGGGCAAGTCCGGGCAAATCGTGGCGGTCGCGGAAATTCAGATCGCTCTAAGTATCTGATTTCGTGCCGAATTGGGGTGAGTCGTGGCAAACACGTTGGCTCCCCAAAACATGCGATGGTGCCCGGAGCCGGAATCGAACCGGCATGGGGTTGCCCCCGGCGGATTTTAAGTCCGATGCGTCTACCAGTTTCGCCATCCGGGCCTGCAACGCGGCGCCGATTGTAGCCCACCCGCAGGGCTGCGACCCGATTGTGCAGGGTGGGTGGCGTGCTTAACTGTCGTTCCTATTCATGTCATAGTTCCAGCCATCGTTCCCAGGGGGGGAGCCATCTGATGTCGCTACACGCGATTGCCTATGCCAGTGAGGCCCGTGCCGATCTGCAGACAACCGATCTTGATCGCCTGTTGGCCGATGCCACGGCATTCAATCGCGTAGCGGGTGTCACCGGTGTCCTGATGTTCGATGGCACGCGTTTCCTGCAGTACCTGGAAGGCCCCGAAGATGGCATCGATTCGGTGTTCCAGCGCATCGTCAATGCCCGCAGCCATGGACAGGTGAAGATGTTGTGCCGCGCGCCGGTGCTGCAGCGGGCGTTTCCGCGATGGTCGATGGGTACCCGCAGGATCGAGGCAGACCTGCTGGCACAGATCGTCGAGGCGGCTTGGCCGGGCTTCCTGCTTGGCAGCGGTGGCTTCGAACGCCTGCTGCAGGCCTGGACCGGCGCAGACGGCGAGCTCGAGCCGGCGGCGGTCGCGCTGGGTTCCTGAGCCAGTCTGGGCGACGCCTGTCCGATTTCAGTCGTATCACCTCCGGTTCAACAGTGGAAGCCGCTCATGAAGCAGGGGTGCCGGCGATGGCCCAGGCCCGTCTAAAGGCGATCGCCTGCAAACCCGGCAGACGGGCAGCGCGGTAGACTCGGGGGCAGTTGCAACCGAGGAAAGCCATGCACCGGTATATCGTCTACCTGCTCGCCATCCTGATGTTCCCTATATGCCTGTGGCTGGCCACGATCTGGCCGGCCTGGTACTGGGGCGTCGGCCTGACCGTCGCGATGGTGGCGCTGGGGACTTGGGATCTGCTGCAGAAGCGCAGCACGCTGCGCCGCAACTATCCGGTGATGGCGCATTTCCGCTACGGCCTGGAATCGATCGGCCCGGAGATCCGCCAGTACTTCGTGCAGAGCGACCTGGAAGACGTGCCGTTCTCGCGGCAGCAGCGTGCATTGATCTACCAGCGCGCCAAGAACGAGATGGACACGGTGCCGTTCGGTACCCTGCGCAGCACCTATGCGGTGGACTACGAGTGGATCAACCATTCGCTGGCGCCCACGTCCATTGTCAAGCATGATTTCCGCGTGCTGATCGGCGCCAACTGCGCCAAGCCCTATTCGGCCAGCGTGTTCAACATTTCGGCGATGAGCTTCGGCTCGCTGTCGGCCAATGCAATCCGTGCGCTGAACGAAGGCGCGCGCCGCGGTGGCTTCTACCACGACACCGGCGAAGGCTCGATCTCGCCCTACCACCGCGAGATGGGCGGCGATCTGGTCTGGGAAATCGGCTCGGGCTATTTCGGTTGCCGTGATGAGAAGGGTGCCTTCAGCGAAGAGCGCTTCGTCGCCAACGCCACCCACGACCAGGTCAGGATGATCGAGATCAAGCTGTCACAGGGCGCCAAGCCGGGCCACGGTGGCGTGCTGCCGGCACCGAAGGTGACTGCCGAGATCTCGGTGACGCGAGGCGTGCCGATGGGCGTGGACTGTGTATCGCCGTCGCGTCACTCGGCGTTCTCGACGCCTGTCGAACTGCTGCAGTTCGTCGCGCGCCTGCGCGGGTTGTCCGGTGGCAAGCCGGTGGGTTTCAAGCTGGCCATCGGCCACCCCTGGGAATGGTTTGGTATCGCCAAGGCGATGCAGGAAACCGGTCTGCTTCCCGACTTCATCGTGGTCGACGGTGCCGAGGGCGGCACCGGTGCGGCACCGGCCGAGTTCGTCGACCACGTCGGCGTGCCGATGCACGAAGCGCTGCTGCTGGTGCACAACACGCTGGTTGGCCTGGATCTGCGTGAGCGCATCCGCATCGGCGCGGCCGGCAAGATCACCAGTGCATTCGACATCGCGCGCACCATCGCACTGGGCGCCGACTGGTGCAATGCCGGGCGTGGCTTCATGTTCGCGCTGGGTTGCATCCAGTCGTTGAGCTGCCACACCGACAAGTGCCCGACCGGTATTGCCACCCAGAACCCGGCGCGCTGGAAGCATCTGGACGCACCAGACAAGGCCACGCGCGTGCACAGCTACCACGAGCACACACTGCATGCCTTGAAGGAACTGCTGTGCGCGGCCGGCCTGAACGATCCGGCCGAACTGGGGCCTGAGCACATCCTGCGTCGCGTTTCGCCGGTCGAGATCCGTTCGCTTGCCTCCCTGTACCGCTACCTGGAACCGGGCGAGCTGCTGCACAAGGTGCCCGACCACGCGGTGTTCCATGCGTTCTGGGCCGATGCGCGCAGCGACTCGTTCCAGCCGCCGCCGAAGATCCAGGCACTGCGCGCCAGCAAGTCGCGGTAGCTGCCGTTGTAGAGTCGAGCCATGCTCGACTGCGTGTCTGGAACGAAGAACAGTCGAGCAAGCTCGACTCTACAAGGAGATGTCATGCAGCTCAGAACAGGCACGGCCGACGATGTAGCCACGCTGTGGGCGCTGCGTACGCGGTGCGTGCGCGAGACCTGCAGCAGCCATTACCCGCCGGAGGTGATCGCGCCCTGGTCGGCCTCGCCACCGCCGTCGCAGTACGCGCGGCTGCTGGGGCAGGGCGGTTGCGTGGTGGCCGAGGATGCGCAGGGCGCCCTGCTCGGCTTCGGCGTGTTCGATACCGATGCCAATGAAATCGATGCGTTGTTCGTTGATCCGGACCGGGGTGGCAAGGGGATCGGCCAGGCCCTGATGCAGCGCCTGCTGGCGATGGCCGACCGTGAGCGCGACGTGGTGTTGTCGGCCTCGCTCAATGCCGTGCCGTTCTATCAACGGCAGGGCTTCATTGCCGAGCGCGAGGAAGCCTACCCGCATCCCAGCGGCGTGGCGCTGGCCTCGGTGAGCATGCGCCGGCCATGGTGAGCGCCCGGCAATTGTAGAGTCGAGCCATGCTCGACTGCTTTATCGCCTGAATCAAATGCAGTCGAGCATGGCTCGGCTCTACAGTTCGGGCGTCACCGCCCGGCCAACCATCCGATCACGCCTTCCGCCGCACGCAGGCCGCTGGCGTAGCAGGCAGTAAGAAGGTAGCCGCCGGTCGGGGCCTCCCAATCGAGCATCTCGCCGGCACAGAACACGCCGGGCAACGCCCGCAGCATCAGGCCATCATCGAGCGCATCCAGGCGCACACCGCCGGCCGTGCTGATCACTTCGGCCATCGGTCGTGGCCGCAGCAGGCGCAACGGCAGCCGCTTGAGCGTGGAGGCCACGGCAGGCAGATCATTGCCGGCCTCCTTGCCGAGGATCTCGAACACCAGCGCCGCCTTCACCGCATCCAGGCCGGCCTGCCGGCGCAGGTGCTCGCCGAAGCTGCGGCCCTTGCGCGGGCGCGACAGGTCGGCCAGCAGGCGTGCCGCGTCGCGGCCCGGCACCAGATCCAGCCACAGCATGGCGTGGCCATCGCGGTTGATGGTCTCGCGCAGGTCAGCCGCCAGCGCGTAGATCAGGCTGCCTTCGATACCGTAGTCGCTGGCCACGCATTCGCCCTGCAGCGACTGCGGCTGGCCGGCCAGGTCGATCCAGTGCGCGACCACCGGCTTCAACGGTGCGCCGGCATTGCGCTGGGCGAAGAACGGCGTCCACTCCACGTCGAAACCGCAATTGGCCGACTGCAGGGGCGCAATGTCCACGCCACGCGCCTGCAGAGGCGCGACCCAGGCGCCGTCACTGCCCAGCTGCGGCCAGCTGCCGCCGCCCATCGCCAGCACCGTGGCATCGGCGTGGACATCGATCTCGCCTGCTTCGGTGGCGAAGCGCAGCGCGCCGTCGTCGTTCCAGCCGATCCAGCGATGGTTGGCATGCAGGCGTACGCCCTGTTCCTTCAGCCGGCGCACCCAGCCGCGCAGCAGTGGCGCGGCCTTGCGGTCGACCGGGAACACGCGGCCGGAGCTGCCCACGTAGGTCTCCACACCGAAACCGGCGGCCCAGTCACGCAGCGCCTGCGCGTCGAAGCCGTCCAGCCACTGGCCGACGGCAGCCGCCTGCTCGCGGTAACGGCTGTCGAACAGCGGCCGCGGATCGGAATGGGTGAGGTTGAGCCCGCCCTTGCCGGCAATCAGGAACTTACGGCCGGGCGAACCCTTGGCCTCGTACAGGTCGACGTCCAGCCCGGCCGCACGCAGGCGCTCGGCGGCGAACAGGCCGGCCGGGCCACCGCCGATCACGGCGACCCGACACTGCGCTGCGGTATTACGGTTTGACATCGAGCAGCTCGACGTCGAACACCAGCGACGAGCCGGCCGGAATCGGACCGACCCGGCGGTCGCCGTAGCCGTAGTCCGGGGGGATCATCAACGTGCGCTTGCCGCCGACCTTCATGCCGGCCACGCCTTCATCCCAGCCGCGGATGACCTGGCCGGCGCCGAGTGCGAAAGTGAACGGTTCGCCACGGCTGACCGAGCTGTCGAAGGTCTTGCCGTGCTTGGTCTCGGTGCGGTTGTCGTAGATCCAGCCGGTGTAGTGCACGGTGACCTTGCTGCCGGCGACAGCCTCGGCACCGGTGCCGGGCACGCTGTCGATGCGCTCGAAGGTGGTCAGGGTGCCGCCCGGCGGCGGGCCGGAGGGCCCGGTCGAGCAGCCAGCGGCGGCGAGGGACAGCAGCAGGGGAAGCAGCAGGCGGCGCATCGGGCGTCTCCGGAAGGGCGCAGGGCGAGGGCGGCAAGGGTAGCGCATCGGTGCCGGGTATCATGGGGGCATGGCAAAACTTCTGCTCAATCTGCGCAACGTCGGCGACGACGAATATGCCGATGTCTGCACGCTGCTGGATCAGCATGGCATCGCCTGGTATCGCACCGAACCCAGCCCCTGGGGTATCTCCAACGGCGGTCTGTGGCTGCGCGAGGATGCCGATCATCCGCGTGCGAAGGCGCTGATGGCCGAGTATCAGGCCGCGCGCGGCGAGCGCGTGCGTGCAGAGCGCGAGCAGGCGCTGCGCGACGGCACGGCGGAGACCTTCGGCAGCCTGTTGCGGCGGCGCCCGGTGTTCGTGGTGCTGGTGCTGCTGGGGATGGCGGGCGCGGCGGCGCTGGTGCTGCTGCCGTTCATGCTGTTGCGGGGGTAAAGGGGGCTTCCTGCCGGGTTGCACCCGGCACCCGCAGAAGCAACGGCAACGGCAAAAGCTGGATTCCGTGGGATGGCGCGGCGGTGTGGGCAGGCGGGGGACGGCAAAAACTGCTCCTGCGTGCCTCGTAGAGCGCCATCCATGGCGCTCTGCGCCCCCGCCTGCCCACACCGCCCCGCCCCTGACAGGTTCATGAGCTTTGTAGATCCACGCGGTGCGTGGATGAACGGGCAAGTCTGCTCCTGGGATGGTCTGGCGCTAAAATGGCGGGATGATCGCCAATACCGCCGCCTACCATTTCGCCGTCATCGACGCTCCCCAGGTCCTGTGCGACCAGCTGCTGGCGCGGGCCGAGGCGGCTGGGCTGCGGGGCACGATCCTGGTGGCGGGCGAGGGGCTGAACCTGTTCCTGGCCGGTGCGCCGAAGTCGGTCGAGGGCTTCTATGCGGCGCTGCACGCCGATGCGCGTTTTGCCGATATGCGGGTCAAGACCAGCCTCAGCGAGCACCAGCCATTTGCGCGGCTGAAGGCCAAGGTGAAGGACGAGATCATCAGCTTCCGCCGCGATGACGGCCAGCCGCTGGAGTACCCGCGCGCTCCGGCGGTCGATCCGGCCACGGTGCAGCGCTGGCTGCGGCAGGGCCACGATGACGTCGGCAAGCCGGTGGTGATGCTCGACACCCGCAACCTGCAGGAAGTGGAGTACGGCACCTTCAAGGATGCGCTGGTGCTGCCCATCCACAAGTTCACCGACCTGCCCGAGGCGCTGGCGCCGCACCGCGAGGCGTTGAAGGGCAGCACCGTGGTCAGCTTCTGCACCGGCGGTATCCGCTGCGAGAAGGCCGCACTGTGGATGGTCAACGACGGCATGGACAACGTGCTGCAGCTCGACGGCGGCATCCTCGGCTATTTCGAGGACGTCGGTGGCGAGGGCTACGAAGGCCGCTGTTTCGTGTTCGACGAGCGCGTGGCGCTGGATGCCGAGCTGAAGCCGATGGTCGACCAGCCACTGCCCGAGCCGCGCCCCAGCGCGTTCTGACTACACATTGGTAGAGCCGGCCGCTGGCCGGCTGCAAGGGCTGTCTGTCTGCCGGCCAGCGGCCGGCACTACCCGACACGCGTGGCGCCCCGGGCCATGTCCGGCGGGCTCTGAACCCATTCCGCAGGAATCAGCATCCCGCCACCGTCACTGGCCGCCGCGCCTGGCCGACCCCATGCATGGGAAATCCTGTGACGGAAAACCGCTGATGATCCCGTTGTCGATTCTCGACCTGGCCCCGGTCTGCGAGGGCAGTGACACCACCGCCGCCTTCGCCAACATGCTGGAACTGGCCCAGCACGCCGATGCGCTGGGCTACCGCCGCTACTGGCTGGCCGAACACCACAACATGCCCGGCATCGCCAGCGCGGCCACGGCCGTGCTGATCGGCCACGTCGCCGGTGGCACCAAGCGCATCCGCGTCGGTGCCGGCGGCATCATGCTGCCCAACCACGCGCCGCTGCAGGTGGCCGAACAGTTCGGTACGCTGGCCTCGCTGTATCCCGACCGCATCGACCTAGGCCTGGGTCGGGCGCCCGGCACCGACCAGCCCACCGCACGCGCCCTGCGCCGCTACTTCGACAGTGCCGACCAGTTCCCGCAGGACGTGCGCGAGCTGCTGCACTACTTCGAGCCGGTGCAACCCGGCCAGCCCGTGCAGGCGGTTCCCGGCGGCGGCCTGCGCGTACCGACCTGGATCCTGGGTTCGAGCCTGTTCGGTGCGCGCATGGCCGCTTCGATGGGCCTGCCGTACGCGTTCGCCTCGCATTTCGCTCCGGACGTGATGGACGAAGCGCTGGCGGTCTATCGCCGCGAGTTCCGCCCCTCGGCCACGCTGAAGCAGCCGCACGCGATGCTGGCGCTGAACGTCGTTGCCAGCGACAGCGAAGCCGAGTCGCGCCGCCTGTTCACCAGCCAGCAGCAGAGTTTCGTCAACCTGCGGCGCGGTCGCCCGGGCAAGATCCCGGCACCGATCGACGACATCGAAACCTTCTGGGAACCGCATGAAAAGCTGGGCGTGGAGCGGGCATTGGCCTGCACCGTGTTGGGTGATCCGCAGCAGGTGGCCGACGGCATCGCCGCCTTCGTCGAACGGCACGCGCCCGACGAACTGATGCTCACCGCCAACCTGTATGACCACCGTGCGCGCCTGCGTTCGTTCGAACTGGCGATGCACGCCTGGCACGCTCGCCACGCGGGCTGAACACTTGCGTCACGGGCTGTTGCAGCCACACCGCGTCTGATGGGGGCTCATCCCAATGGAGCCCCCCCATGGCCGATACCCGCGCCGAACACATCGCCCAGCTGGCCGAACTGATCAAGGACGTGGAGGTGGCGATGTTCACCACCACCGGGGTGGATGGCCGCCTCTACAGCCGGCCGCTGGCCACCCAGCAGGTCGCGTTCGGCGGTGACCTGTGGTTCGTCATCACCGCCGACAGCCCGAAGGTGGCCGAGATCGCACTCGATCCGCGGGTGAACGTGGCCTATGCCTCGCCCTCGAAGAACACGTATGTGTCGGTGTCCGGTCGCGCTCGCGTGGTGGATGATCGCGCGAAGATCGAGGAACTGTGGTCGCCTGCGATGAAGCTGTTCTTCCCTGGCGGCAAGGAGGATCCCAACCTGCGCCTGATCCATGTGCGGGCCGATTCGGCCGAGTACTGGGATGGCCCGGGTACGCTGCTGGGCAAGGCGCTGACGTTCGTGCTGTCGGCGGTGCAGGACGAACCGGCGGCGTTGGCCGACAACGGGTTCATCGACCTGCGCTGATGACCGATGTCCGGTACTGGTAGTGCCGGCCGCTGGCCGGCAATCCTGCAAACGTGGCAGCCGGCCAGCGGCCGGCCCTACCGGGTTCCGGTTCAGAACCAGCGCTGGAACAGCTCCACCGTGTAGCCCACCAGTTGCCCGGAACTGAAACCAAAGAACGCGATGGCCGCCAGCGCGGCAATCCAGTTGAACAGCATCAGCGCGCCATCGCGTTCCAGCAATGCCAGTGCGAACAGCAGCAGCTGGAAGCCGAACAGGAAGTTGGTGAACGGGATCGGCAGCGACAGCAGTACGCCCAGCAGCACCAGCAGCAGGCCGGTGAACGCGTGCGCCGGCAGCGGGGTCAGCAGCTGCGACAGGCGCGGTTTCAGCATCTTGTCCAGGCGCCGCAGCGGCCGGTCGATGCGGTCGAGGAAGCGGTGCATGGTGCCGCGCTTCGGCCCGCGGCGGGCGATGAAGCCGGGCAGCCACGGGCGCCGCAGGCAGCACAGCATCTGCAGGCCGATCAGGATCACCAGCGGGCCGCTGACCGCGCCGCCCATGCCCGGGATCGGGATGAACGACGGCAGGATCGCCACGAACAGGAACACGCCGAACGCGCTCTGTTGCAGGTTGCACAGGATCTGGCCGAGCGGCATGTGCTCGGCCGGGTCGCCGGAGGCGAACATCTCCAGCAGGGTACGGATGCCCTCGTTGCGGTAGGCCGAGCGCTCGGCGCCCGGACCCTGGCCGGCCTCAGGCGGTAAGCTCATCGGCCTGCTCGTCGGACAGCGTGCGCAGCAGCAGCTTGTCCACCCGCGCACCGTCCAGGTCGACGACTTCGAATCGCCAGCCGGCCCAGTCGAAGTATTCGCCGGCATGCGGGATGCGGCCGAAGTAGTGGATGCACATGCCGGCCAGCGTGTAGTAGTCGCCGTCCTCGGCATCGGGCAGGTCGTTGCTGCCGATCAGCTCGCGCAGGTCCTCGATCGGCAGCGAGCCATCCACCAGCAGCGAGCCATCCTCGCGGGTCACCACCAGCGCATCCTCGTCGGCGTTCTCCACCGCCTGCAGGCGGCCGACCACGGCCCCCATCAGGTCGCTGATGGTCACCAGGCCCTGGATCTCGCCGTACTCGTCCACCACCAGCGCCATCGACTGCTGTTCCTCGCGGAAGATCTCCAGCAGCTTCATCGCATGGGTCGATTCGGAAACGTACAGCGGCTCGCGCAGGGTCTGGAACAGCGCGGTGTCGCCGCGAGCCATGCGCGTGGCCAGCGACTTCAGCTCAAGCACGCCGACCACGTCCATGTCGTTGTCGCGGTACACCGGGTACCGCGAGAACTCATGCTCGGCCATGATTTCCAGGTTGCGCTCCAGCCCGGCCTGGGTGTCGAGCCAGGCAATGCGGTTGCGCGGGGTCATCAGGCTGTCGGCGGTGCGGTCGCCCAGGCGCATGACACGGTTCATCATGTCGCGCTCGTGGGCATCGATCACGCCGGCCTCATGGCTTTCGGCCACCAGCATGCGGATCTCTTCTTCGGTCACCGAGGCGACTTCATCCTTGCCCAGGCCGAACAGCCGCAGCACCAGCTGGGTGGTCCTGGACAGCAGCCACACGAAGGGAAGGGCCAGTTTGGCCAGCCAGCTCATCGGCATCGCCACCAGGCCGGCAATGGCCTCCGAACGGGTCAGCGCCAGGCGCTTGGGAACCAGTTCGCCGAAGATCAGGGTGATGAAGGTGATCAGGCTGACCGCCAGCGCAGTGCCGACGTTGCCAGCGTAGGCAAAGCCCGGCATCAGGCCCTGGATCCAGCCGGCGAAGGCCTCGCCCAGCGCTTCACCGCCGAGGTAGCCGGTCAGCACGCCGATCACGGTGATGCCGATCTGCACGGTGGACAGGAAGCTCTCCGGCTTTTCCGACAGCTCCAGTGCCTTGGCGGCCCGCTTGGAGGTGGCGGCCATCTGCTTCAGGCGGCTCTTGCGCGAGGTCATGACCGACATCTCGGACATGGCGAAGAAGCCGTTCAGCAGAACAAGCGCGAAGACAATCAGGATCATTTCAAACACGGGCGTCGTCCCCGGTTGGTGGCAGGGAGGGCGGGTGCTTGCGATGGCGGCTGGCGCTCAGGAGCGGGGTCCGGCGCGGCGCTGGGGGATAAGGGTCGTCGTCCATAAGGTGCGCCCGAAGGCGCGCTGGCATCTTAGCAAAGGGGCGTGGCAGGGTGGCAACTGCCTGTTCAGGTTGGGCGGGCCAAGGCCCGGAAAGGGGGCAGGGATACCCGAGATGGTCATCTAGCCGTCATAATTCCGTCTGGTGCCGTCCTTCCCGCGACGGCTGACAGGTTTCTCAATGTTCTCTCTGCAGACCATTTTCGGTTCCGGCAAACAGTTCTACACCCTGCTCGATGAGGCCGCCGTCGCGGCATCCGACGCCGCCAAGGCGCTGCATTCCATGCTGCGCGAGGCCGACCGCCAGCCGGCGCTGGACGCTTTCAAGCTGGCCCGCCTGCGCGAACGCGCGGCCTCGGACAAGATCAGCCAGGCGCTGGTGGACAGCTTCATGACCCCGATCGAGCGCGAAGACATCGAAGCGCTGGGTTCGGCGCTGTACAAGATTCCCAAGCAGATCGAGAAGTTCGCCGATCGCTATTCGCTGGCCACGACCCACCTGGAGCACATCGACTTCGCGCCGCGCGCGGCGATGCTGGAACAGGCCGCCGGGGTGGTGGTGGAGATGGTGGCCGACCTGCGCCACATGAACCTGGACCGGATGACCGCGCTCAACGAGAAGCTGCGCTCGCTGGAGAACGAGGCCGACCGGCTGATGCTCGAGCTGTACCGCGACATCTATTCGGGCCGCCTGGACAACCTGCAGATGTTCCTGCTGAAGGAATTCTTCGAGATCCTGGAAAAGGCCATCGACCGCTGCCGCGAGGCCGGCGTGGTGGCGTACCAGATCGTGTTGAAGAACAGCTGACGGACGCCGCCGCATGTTGACCCTTGTCCTGGTGGTGATCCTGGCCGCGCTCGTCTTCGAGTTCATCAACGGCTTCCACGACACTGCCAACTCCATTGCCACCGTGGTGGCGACCAAGGTGCTCTCGCCCGGCTGGGCGGTGATGCTGGCCGCCTTCATGAACCTCATCGGTGCACTGACCGGTACCGCGGTGGCGCTGACCATTGCTTCGGGCCTGCTCAACACCAACGTGGTCGACGTCACCCCGCAGGTGATCCTGTGCGCCCTGCTGGGCGGCATCATCTGGAACCTGATCACCTGGTGGAAGGGACTGCCGTCCTCGTCCTCGCACGCGCTGATCGGCGGCCTCTGCGGCGCCGGACTGGCCGCTGCGCACAACAACTGGGACGCGCTGATCTGGTCCGAGCGCCTGGGCAGCTGGGCGCAGAACAAGGGCCTGCTGTGGAAGGTGTTCGTGCCGATGATCACCTCGCCGATCGCCGGCTTCCTGCTTGGCATCGTGGTGATGGTGCTGCTGTGGGGGCTGATCGCCGGCCTGGCCAAGATCGGTGGTGCCATCGGCCGCCTGGCCCGTCCGCGCATCGTCAACGCGTTCTTCGGCAAGGCACAGATCGCCTCGGCGGCCTACATGGGCTTTGCCCACGGCCACAACGACGCGCAGAAGACCATGGGCATCATCGCGATGACCCTGATCGGTGCCGAAGCGACCGGCGCACTGAACGACCTGCCGTCGTGGCTGGCCTTCATGCACCCGGACGCCCATGCCGGTGACGGCATCGCGATGTGGATCGTGCTGACCTGCGCCGTGGTGATGGCCGCCGGTACCGCTTCGGGCGGCTGGAAGATCATCAAGACCCTGGGCCACAAGATGGTCAAGCTGCATCCGATCCACGGCTTCGCCGCGGAAACCAGCTCGGCCACCATCCTGACCCTGGCCGCCCACTTCGGCATGCCGGTCTCGACCACCCACAGCATCTCCACCGCGATCATGGGCGTCGGCTTCGCCAAGAACCCGCGTTCGCTGAAGTTCGGCGTGATCGAACGCATCGTCTGGGCCTGGATCCTGACCATCCCGGCGGCCGGTGGCTGTGCCTACCTGATCCTGAAGCTGTTCGAGCTGTTCGGCTGGACCTGATCTGCAGGCACACGTTGCACAAAAAAAGCCCGCCGGATTCCGGCGGGCTTTTTTCATGGGCAAAGAATTTTTCCGCATCCATCGTGTCGACCAAGGTCGACACCCGCCAGAGCAGAAACCGGGATCCGATCCCGTGCCGGCCAACGGTCGGCATCCATCGGCAGCAGCGGGAAACTGTCGAAGGCGGGGTGGGTCCGGTTGCGGGGGTGTCCGCGGCATGGATGCCGCGGCCAAGCCCCCAGGGACGGGTTCACGGCGTCCCCCGCAACCGGACCCATCCCGCCAACCCACTGGAACCCGGCTTTTGACGTTGCCGTTGCCGTCAGCGGGTGCCGGGCCGCAGGCCCGGCCGAACACCTCAATTACGCTGGAACAGCGCCTGCACATCCCTGCGGAACGCCGCCTGGCTGTCCGCCCGGCTGTAGAACATGTGCCCGCCCGGATAGCTGCGCACCTGCACGCGATCCGGGTTGCTGCCCATCGCCGGCATCTGGTCCACCGTCAGGATCGACCCCATGAACGGACACGACAGGTCGTTCCAGCCATGCACGATCAGCACCTGCAGATGCGGATCGATCGCCACCGCCTGCCGCAACTGGGTCACCGCACCCTGGCGCAGCTCACCATTGCGGTCCCACAGCCGGTTCACGTCGTAGTTCAGAGCCTGGTAGCGCGCATCCACCTTCCAGCCGACCACGCGGGTCACGAAGTCGACCATCGCCGTGGTGGTCGGCGCGATGATGCTGTCCAGCAGCGGATCATTGGCGCGCTGCTCCGGATCGTTCGGGAACGGATCGAATGCGGTCACGTTGGAATCGTAGCGGCTGCCCAGCGTGCCCTTGTCGCGGAACACTTCACGCAGGTACGCCTGCGTTTCCAGGCGGCCACCGGCGCGGCGCACGAACTGTGGGTCCAGTCCGGTCAGCTCGGTCACCCTGCGCAGCATCGCTTCGGTCGCCTGCGGATCGCTGCGGCCCTTCATCAGCGCCGTCGCGTAGTCGCCGCGGGTGTATTCGACCACCTCGCGCATCGCTGCATCGGTCAGCCTGCCCTGGCGCTCCAGGTGCGCGGCGGCAATTGACGGCAGCGTCTGCATCCAGGCCATCGGCGAGACATCGGCGTTGTCTTCCAGGGTCGGGCTCAGATAGGGCGAGACCAGCACCAGGCCGTTCATCGCCACGCCCAGCCGGGTCTGCAGGAAGTGGGTGATGCGCGGGCCGCGATAACCGCCATAGCTCTCGCCGGTCAGGTACTTGCGTGAGGCCATGCGCTGGTTGCGCAGCAGCCAGTCGTAGATCGAGCGCGACAGGTACTCGATGTCGGCGCTGGGGTTGTACAGCGCTTTCTTGGCTTCGTCATCGCCGATGCGTGCACGGCTGAAGCCGGTGCCGACCGGATCGATGAACACCAGGTCGGTGAAGTCCAGCCAGGTACCCGGATTGTCATGCAGGGTAGCCGGCGCCGAGGCGCTGTCGCCCTCCGAACCGAAGGTCACCACCTTGGGCCCGATCGCGCCCATGTTGAGGTAGACCGACGACGCGCCGGGCCCGCCATTGAGCGCGAAGGTCACCGGCCGGTCCTTGCCCGGCATCGTGTAGGCGGTGAACACCACGTCGGCGATCACCTTGCCCTTGGCATCGCGCACCGGCAGGGTGCCGACGGTGGCGGTGTAGTCCAGGGTGCGGCCGGCCAGGTGCATGCTCTGGCGTGCCGACGCATCGGCCGGCAGGGCGGGCGCTTCGGTCTTGTCGTCTTTCGGATCGGGCTTGGCCTCGGCGTCGGGCGCGGCCAGCACGCTGGCCGGGGCGATGAGCAGGCCGACGCAGAGCGCGGCGATATGCAGCAGGGACTTCATGGCACCGTTTCGGCAGCGGAAGGGGGTTCCGATGCTAGGCCGGGGAGGGCCGCGCCGTATGTGTCCAAAGGCATGTCCGCAGGCTGCAGCCTCCAGCAGCCAGATTGGGTCAAGCGGGCAGGGCGGCGGCCGCGTCGTCGTCGGCCAGCAGGCCGTAGACGGCCGAGTCAGAGAGTTCCCCCTGGATTCGCCAGCGCTGCCGCAGCACGCCCTCGCGGTGGAAGCCCAGCCGTTCCAGCACGTGTGCGGAAGGCGCATTGCGCGGGTCTATCTCGGCTTCGACGCGATGCAGGCGCAGCGTGCGGAACAGATAGGCCAGCACCTGCTGCAGCGCCTCGTGCATGTAGCCCTGGCCCTGCTGGTCGGGCGCCAGCAGGTAGCCGATCTCTGCGCGCGCGGCGTCACGGTCCACGGCGAACACCACGCAGACGCCGAGCAGCGGGCCGTCCATGGATTCGCGCACGGCCAGTTTCAGCTGGGTGCCGATGGCATGGGCGGCAAGATCGTCATCGATCTGTTCGCGCGCCTCGGCCGGTCGTGTCCAGGCCGGGTGGTTCCACCAGCGCATCACGTCCGGATCCGACTGCAGTACGAACAACGCGGCAGCGTCGTCGCGGCGGATCGGGCTCAGGACCAGCCGCGCGCTGTGCAGCGGCAGGCCGGGGAACAGCTGCGAGTGGCTGGCCAATACGGTGGTCCACGCGGATGGACGCGCATTATGGCGCCGCCGGGTTTGCCGATGGGGGCGGGATGAGTCCGGCCGCCAACCGGTAGTGCCTGCCTCCAACTGGTAGTGCCGGCCGCTGGCCGGCAACCTCGACTGCCGGCCAGCGGCCGGCACTACCAGAGGATGGCGTCAGACTTCCAGCGAAGCCAGGTCGCCCTTGGTTTCCAGCCAGCCCTTGCGGTCGGAGGCGCGCTTCTTGGCCAGCAGCATGTCCATCAGCGAACTCGTCTGCTCGCGATCGTCCACGGTCAGCTGCACCAGGCGGCGCGTATCCGGGTGGATGGTGGATTCACGCAGCTGCGGCGGGTTCATCTCGCCCAGGCCCTTGAAGCGGGTCACGTTGATGGCGCCCTTGATCTTCTCGCGTTCGATCTTGTCCAGCATCGAGCGCTTTTCTTCCTCGTCCAGGGCGTAGAACACCTGCTTGCCCACGTCGATGCGGAACAGCGGTGGCATCGCCACGAACACGTGGCCGGCATCGACCAGCGCCGGGAAGTGCTTCAGGAACAGCGCGGTGAGCAGGGTGGCGATGTGCAGGCCGTCGGAGTCCGCGTCGGCCAGGATGATGACCTTGCCGTAGCGCAGCCCGCTGATGTCATCCTTGCCCGGGTCGCAACCGATGGCGATGGCCAGGTTGTGCACTTCTTCCGAGGCCAGCACGCTGTTGGAGGAAACTTCCCAGGTATTCAGGATCTTGCCGCGCAACGGCATGATCGCCTGGAAGTCCTTGTCGCGGGCCTGCTTCGCGCTACCGCCTGCCGAGTCACCTTCCACCAGGAACAGCTCGGTGCGCGACAGGTCCTGGCTGATGCAGTCGGCCAGCTTGCCGGGCAGCGCCGGGCCCTGGGTGACCTTCTTGCGGACGACCAGCTTCTCGGTCTTGAGGCGCGCGCTGGCGCGTTCGATGGCGATCTGCGCGATCTTCTCGCCCAGCTCCACGTTCTGGTTCAGCAGCAGGCTGAAGGCATCGTGGGCCGCGCCCTCGACGAAGCCGGCGGCCTGGCGCGAGGACAGGCGTTCCTTGGTCTGTCCGCTGAACTGCGGGTCGGTCATCTTCAGCGACAGCACGAACGACACGCGGTCCCACACGTCTTCCGGGGCCAGCTTGACGCCGCGCGGCAGCAGGTTGCGGAAGTCGCAGAACTCGCGCAGCGCCTCGGTCAGGCCGGTACGCAGGCCGTTGACGTGGGTGCCGTGCTGCGCGGTGGGAATCAGGTTGACGTAGCTTTCCTGTACCAGTTCACCTTCCGGCAGCCAGGCCACGGCCCAGTCCACCACCTCGGTGTCCTTCTTCAGGTTGCCGACGAACAGGTCGGCCGGCAGCGATTCGCGCTCGCCCAGTTCCAGCTTCAGGTAATCGCGCAGGCCGTCTTCGTAGTACCAGGTATCGACTTCACCGGTGGCTTCGTCGGTCAGCTTGACGGTCAGGCCGGGGCACAGCACCGCCTTGGCGCGCAGCAGGTGCTTGAGTGCGCGCACCGCGAACTTCGGCGTATCGAAGTACTTCGGGTCCGGCCAGAAGCGCACGCGGGTACCGGTGTTCTTCTTGCCGACGCTGCCGACCACTTCCAGCGGGGTGGCGCGGTCGCCATTGCGGAAGGTGATGCGGTGTTCGGCGCCTTCGCGCTTGATGTGCACTTCCACCAGGGTCGACAGCGCGTTCACCACGCTGACGCCGACGCCGTGCAGGCCGCCGGAGAAGGTGTAGTTGTTGTTGCTGAACTTGCCGCCCGCATGCAGGCGGGTGAGGATCAGTTCGACGCCCGGGATCTTCTCTTCCGGGTGGATGTCCACCGGCATGCCGCGGCCGTCATCGCTGACCTCCACGCTGCCGTCCTTGTACAGGGTGATCTCGATCGAGCGGGCGTGGCCGGCCAGGGCCTCGTCCACCGAGTTGTCGATCACTTCCTGCGCCAGGTGGTTCGGGCGCGCGGTGTCGGTATACATGCCGGGACGGCGCTTGACCGGGTCAAGGCCGGACAGGACTTCAATATCGGCGGCGTTATAGCGGGCGTTCATCTATCTTCAAAGCGCGGAGCGACGCGCAAGTGTGCGGTCTGGACGGCGATTTTGCACGCCTGCGGTTCAGCCTCGGCGCCGGGGAGGGGGTAAAATGGCAGCCGCTGGAATCTGAACGCCGGCGACCCCGGTTGGGTCGAAACGTCCAAGCCATACCGCGAGGAGGACCTCATGAAGAAGTTGCTGACCATTGCGATCCTGGCCGCTGCCGCCGTTGCAGTGCCGCTGGTGGTGGCGCAGAACGCCGGCCAGCCGGCGCCGCAGCAGGGTGACCAGGCCGACAAGGCGCAGGCCGAGGCGGATGCCAAGGCCAAGCGTCGCGCGCAGGCCACTGCCGAAATGAAGGCGCAGGGCCAGCCGGCCCCGCAGCAGGAAGAGGAAGAAGAGGCGAGGAAGAAGAAGTAATCCTTCCACCCTCCGAAGCCCTTGCCGCAAGGGATTCGCCCCCCGACGCCCCGCTCTGCGGGGCGTTTCTTTTGGGTGATGGCCGCAACTGCCTCTTGGGTTGGCGGCCATCAATCTGTAAACTACGGCTTTCCGGGAGTAAGTGCGTGTCCACCCTTTGCGAATGGGCTGGCGCGACCATGCGTGGTCGCCAGCAATGCGGGTCGCAGGTGACGGTCGATAGGGCCGGCACGGCCGCCCCGACCTCGCACGGTGGTCCCCGTCCGGCGCCTGCCGCCGCACGGTTCCGCACCTCCCTCGCTGCCCCAGCGAACCGGAAAACCCCCTTCAGGCTCCATGCCCGCCCCCAGGGCGCGCGTGGTGCTGCCGTTTTCCATTTCCAGACAGGATGCTTGCAGCCATGACTCCCTTGATTTTCGTAACCGGCGGCGTGGTGTCCTCGCTCGGCAAAGGCATTGCCGCGGCGTCACTGGCCGCCATTCTCGAAGCCCGTGGCCTGAAGGTCACGATGATGAAGCTCGACCCGTACATCAACGTGGACCCGGGCACCATGAGCCCGTTCCAGCACGGTGAGGTGTACGTCACCGACGACGGCGCCGAGACCGACCTCGACCTGGGCCACTACGAACGCTTCGTGCGCACCCGCCTGAGCCGCAAGAACTCGGTCACCACCGGCCGCATCTACGAGAACGTGATCCGCAAGGAGCGTCGCGGCGACTACCTGGGCGCCACCGTGCAGGTCATTCCGCACATCACCGACGAGATCCGCCGCTGCATCGACGAAGCCACCGAAGGCTATGACGTGGCGCTGGTCGAGATCGGCGGCACCGTGGGCGACATCGAATCGCTGCCGTTCCTGGAGGCGATCCGCCAGGTGCGCACCGAGCGCGGCCCGGAGAAGGCGCTGTTCATGCACCTCACCCTGGTGCCGTACATCGGCGCCGCCGGCGAGCTGAAGACCAAGCCGACCCAGCACTCGGTGAAGGAACTGCGCTCGATCGGCATCCAGCCGGACGTGCTGCTGTGCCGTTCCGAGCAGGCTGTGCCGGATTCGGAGCGCCGCAAGATCGCGCAGTTCACCAACGTCTCCGAACGCGCCGTCATCAGCGTGCCTGACGTGGACGTGCTGTACCGCATTCCGTCCGGCCTGCACGCGCAGGGCCTGGACGAGATCGTCGTCAACCAGCTGAAATTGGCCGACAAGGCCGGTCCGGTCGACCTGTCGATGTGGGAGGATGCGGTCGACGCGACCCTGCACCCGCTGGACGAAGTCACCATTGCTGTGGTCGGCAAGTACGTCGACCACCAGGATGCCTACAAGTCGGTGGGCGAGGCGCTCAAGCACGGTGGCCTGCGCCAGCGCACCAAGGTCAACCTGAAGTGGCTGGAAGCCCAGGACCTGGAAGGCACCGACATGGCCGCGCTGGCCGACGTCGACGGCATCCTGGTGCCGGGTGGCTTCGGCGACCGTGGTTTTGAAGGCAAGGTGCTGACCTCGAAGTTCGCGCGCGAGCAGCAGGTGCCGTACTTCGGCATCTGCTACGGCATGCAGGCGGCGGTGGTTGATTACGCCCGCAACGTGGTCGGCCTGGAAGGCGCCAACAGCACCGAGAACGATCGCCAGTCGCCGAACCCGGTGATCGGCCTGATCACCGAATGGCGCACCGCTACCGGCGATGTCGAGAAGCGTGACGACAAGAGCGACCTGGGCGGCACCATGCGCCTGGGCCTGCAGGAACAGCGCCTGAAGCCGGGTACGCTGGCCCGTGAGCTGTACGGCAAGGATGTGGTCGCCGAGCGCCATCGCCACCGTTACGAGTTCAACAACCGCTACCGCACCCAGCTGGAAGACGCGGGCCTGGTGATCGCCGGCAAGTCGATGGACGACACCCTGGTGGAAGTGGTCGAGCTAGCGCGCGATGTGCACCCGTGGTTCCTGGCCTGCCAGGCGCACCCGGAATTCCTGTCCACGCCGCGTGACGGCCACCCGCTGTTCATCGGTTTCATCCGTGCCGCGCGCGAGCGCAAGGCGGGCGGAAAGCTGCTTTCCGAAGTGCGCGCCTGACTTGTGAATGGGGGCTTCGGCCCCCATCCTGCATGCTTCAACCCCCAGCGCACCGGCATGACCGGTGCTGCGGACAACAAGGAAACGCCATGAAACTGTGTGGATTCGAGGTCGGGCTGGACCAGCCCCTGTTCCTGATCGCGGGCCCCTGCGTGATCGAGTCGATGCAGCTGCAGCTCGATACCGCCGGCAAGCTGAAGGAGATCACCGACCGCCTCGGCGTCAACTTCATCTTCAAGTCCAGCTTCGACAAGGCCAACCGCACTTCGGGCACCGCCTTCCGCGGCCCGGGAATGGAAGAGGGCCTGAAGGTGCTGGCCGAGGTGAAGAAGCAGATCGGCGTGCCGGTGCTGACCGACGTCCATGAATACACCCCGATGGACGAAGTGGCCTCGGTGGTGGACGTGCTGCAGACCCCGGCGTTCCTGGTCCGCCAGACCGACTTCATCCGCAAGGTGTGCTCGGCCGGCAAGCCGGTCAACATCAAGAAGGGCCAGTTCCTGGCGCCGTGGGACATGAAGCCGGTCGTGGAAAAGGCCAAGGCCACCGGCAACGAGCAGATCATGGTCTGCGAGCGCGGCGCCAGCTTCGGCTACAACAACCTGGTCAGCGACATGCGTTCGCTGGCGGTGATGCGCGACACCGGTTGCCCGGTGGTGTTCGATGCCACCCATTCGGTGCAGCTGCCGGGCGGCCAGGGCACCAGTTCGGGCGGCCAGCGCGAGCACGTGCCGGTGCTGGCCCGTGCCGCAGTGGCGGTGGGTATCTCCGGCCTGTTCGCCGAGACCCATCCGGATCCGTCCAAGGCCCTGTCCGATGGCCCCAATGCGTGGCCGCTGGATCAGATGGAAGCCCTGCTCGAGACCCTGATGGAGCTCGATGCGGTGACCAAGAAGCACGGCTTCTCGCGCTTCGCGTGAGTCGCGACCCGTGGGTGGCGCTGGACGCCCAGCGTCACCGTCGGCACTGGAAGCAATGGCCGTGGGGCTTGATCGCACTCGGCCTGGCCGTGCTGTTCACGATGGGCATGTTCGGCCTGGTGCTGATCGGCGCCGCGTCGGTGCGGCCGCCCGGTGATGGCGGCAGCGCAATCAATCTGCGCGCATATTTCATGGCATTGCTGGCGGCAGAGCTGCTGGCTGCCGTGGGCTGCGCCGTGTCCGCCGTACTGGCCTGGCGGCTGAATCGCGGCAAGGTGGCGGCGGGCCTGGCGGTCATCCTGCTGTCGCTGTGGCTGGGTGCCCTGTTCTACGGTCTTCTTTGATGAATACGAGCGCGTCGGCGCGCGGTTGGCCCTGGGGCCTGATCGCGCTGGGGCTGTCCGTGCTCGCCTGGGCGTCCCTGCTGCTGGGTGTAATGGCCTTTGCGGCCAGCTTCGGCTCGCCGGGTGACGGCAACCACGGCATGCGGGCCATGCAGTACTGGATTCTGGCCGCTCTGGTCATGCTCGGCCTGTCGTTCGTCGGCAGTGCGGTGGCGATGGTGCTGGCCTGGCGATGGCAGCGTGGACCCATCTGGGCAGCCATTGCCGGTGCGCTGTTGGCGATGCTGCTGTCGCTGGTCCTGATCGTGATCGGGTCCAGCTGGGGCTGATGCCGATCAGGCCATTTGGCAAGTGGCGGGCAGCCGGGGATAATCACGCGGCATTCGTTTTGTCGCCCCCTCTCCATACAGGTAACCGGCCCGACCATGAGTACGATCCGCAGCATCCACGCCCGTGAAATCCTCGACAGCCGTGGCAACCCCACGCTGGAAGCCGAAGTCATCCTGGAGGACGGTTCGTTCGGTCGTGCCGCGGTTCCCTCCGGCGCCTCGACCGGCACCAAGGAAGCGGTCGAGCTGCGTGACGGCGACAAGACCCGTTACCTGGGCAAGGGCGTGCGCAAGGCCGTCGACAACGTCAACGGCGCCATTGCCAACGCGCTGAAGGATTTTGAAGCCACCGACCAGGCCGGCCTCGACCGTCGCCTGATCGACCTCGACGGCACCGAGAACAAGGGTCGCCTGGGTGCGAACGCGCTGCTGGGTGTTTCGATGGCTGCCGCGCACGCTGCCGCCGCTTCGAACAAGCAGGCGCTGTGGCAGTACCTCGCCGCCAAGACCGGCGTGACCCCGTCGCTGCCGGTGCCGATGATGAACATCATCAACGGCGGCGCGCATGCCGACAACAACGTCGACTTCCAGGAATTCATGGTGCTGCCGGTGGGCTTCACCTCGTTCTCCGAAGCGCTGCGTGCCGGCACCGAGATCTTCCATTCGCTGAAGTCGGTGCTGAAGGGCCACGGCCTGAGCACGGCGGTCGGCGATGAAGGCGGCTTCGCACCGGACTTCCGCAGCAACGTCGAAGCGCTCGACACCATCCTCGAAGCGATCGGCAAGGCCGGCTACACCGCCGGTGAAGACGTGCTGCTGGGCCTGGACGTGGCCTCCAGCGAGTTCTTCGAGAACGGCAAGTACAACCTGGTTGGCGAGAACAAGCGCCTGACCTCCGAGCAGTTCGTCGACTTCCTCGCCGACTGGGCCGCGCAGTACCCGATCATCACCATCGAAGATGGCCTGGCCGAGAACGACTGGGCCGGCTGGAAGCTGCTGACCGATCGCATCGGCAAGAAGGTGCAGCTGGTCGGTGACGACCTGTTCGTGACCAACCCGAAGATCTTCCAGGAGGGCATCGACTCAGGCACCGCCAACGCGATCCTGATCAAGGTCAACCAGATCGGCACCCTCAGCGAAACCCTGGAAGCGATCGCCATGGCCGACCGTGCCGGCTATGCCGCCGTGGTCTCGCACCGTTCGGGCGAAACCGAAGACACCACCATCGCCGACATCTCGGTTGCCACCACCGCAACCCAGATCAAGACCGGCTCGCTGTGCCGCAGCGATCGCGTGGCCAAGTACAACCAGCTGCTGCGCATCGAGGAAGCCCTTGGTGCCGGCGCGCGTTACGCCGGTCGTGACGCGTTCGTTTCGCTGAAGCGCTGAGCCGATGCGCGACTGGCGCTGGATGCTGCTGGTGCTGGCCCTGCTGCTGGGCTGGCTGCAGTACCGCTTCTGGTTCGGTCCGGGCAATTCGGGTGAAGTGATGATGCTCGAAGCGCAGGTCGCCAACCAGGAGCGGGACAATGAGGGCCTGCAGCAGCGCAACGATGCGCTTGCTGCCGAAGTGAAGGACCTCAAGGAAGGCCAGTCCGCCATCGAGGAGCGCGCGCGCAGCGAGCTGGGCATGATCAAGCCCGGCGAGAAGTTCTACCGCGTGGTCGAAGATGCGCCGGTTGCACCGGCGCAGTCTGCGGCAGGTGCCAATGCCCAGGCCGCCGAACATCCGGCGGACGTGCCGTGAGCGCGGCGATCTGGGTGGTGGTTCCGGCCGCCGGCCGAGGCACCCGCTTTGGCGCGCCACTACCCAAGCAGTACCTGCAGGCGGGCGGGCAGATCCTGCTCGCCCACACCCTGGACGCGCTGCTGGCGCATCCGGCCGTGGCCGGGGCAATGGTGGTGGTCGGGCAGGACGACGCCGACTGGCCGGGCTGGACCGAGTGGGCGGGCAAGCCGGTGCTGACCTGCATCGGCGGCGCGACCCGTGCCGCTTCGGTGCTGGCCGGGTTGCAGGCGCTGCCGGAGTCGGTGCGCGCCGACGAGTTCGTGCTGGTCCACGACGCGGCGCGTCCGAACCTGTCGCTGGCCGATCTCGGTCGCCTGCTTGAAGTCGGTCGTGCCGATCCGGTCGGCGCGATCCTGGCCGCGCCGGTGCGCGACACGCTCAAGCGCGCGGGCGACGATGGTGGCATCGATGGCACCGAGCCGCGCGAACGGCTGTGGCGTGCGTTGACCCCGCAGCTGTTCCGTCGCCACCAGCTCAGCCGTGCGCTGTCCGAGGCTGCGGCCGCCGGTGTCGAGGTCACCGACGAGGCCATGGCCATGGAGCGCCAGGGCCAGCGCCCGCTGCTTGTGGAAGGCAGCGAGGACAACTTCAAGGTCACCACCCCGGCCGATCTGGACCGGTTCGAATTCGTACTTTCCCGCCGCGCCGGCTGATTGCCCGCGCGGCCCTGCTGCAAGGGTTGCATCCATGAGCACCGCACCGTTCCCGCCCGTCCGCATCGGCCAGGGCTACGACGTCCATGCCTTCGGTGAAGGCGATCACATCATGCTTGGCGGCGTGAACGTACCGCACAGCTGTGGCGTGCTCGCGCACAGCGACGGCGACGTGATCCTGCATGCCCTGTGCGATGCCATGCTCGGCGCGCTGGCGCTGGGTGACATCGGCCAGCACTTCCCCCCGAGTGATGATCGCTGGAAGGGCGCCGACAGCAGTGAGTTCGTGCGCCACTGCGACAGCCTGCTGCGCGAGCGCGGCTGGCGCGTCGGCAACACCGACATCACCGTGATCTGTGAGCGACCCAAGGTTGGACCGCATGCGCTGGCGATGCGCGAGCGCATCGGCGGGCTGCTGCAGCTGCCGCTGGACGCGGTCAGCGTCAAGGCCACCACCTCGGAAAAGCTCGGCTTCACCGGCCGCGGTGAGGGCATCGCTGCTCAGGCGGTGGTGCTGCTGGTGGCGGCATGATTCCGGTACCGCTGGCGTTCGGTGCGCCGCTGCTCACCGCACGCATCCGCACCACGCCGGACGATTTCCAGGTCGACGAACTGCCGGCCTTCGAGGCCACGGGTGAAGGCGAGCACCTGCTGCTGCACATCCGCAAGCGCGGTGCCAATACCGTGCACGTGGCCAAGCTGCTGGCGGCGTGGGCTGGCCTGCCGGAAATGGCGGTCAGCTATGCCGGCATGAAGGATCGCCACGCCGTCACCACCCAGCGCTTCAGCGTGCACCTGCCCAAACGCATCGCGCCGGATCTCGCCGCGCTGGCCAGTGATGAGATTGAAGTGCTCGACGCCACCTGGCACAACCGCAAGCTGCAGCGCGGCGCACTGGCCGGCAACCGCTTCAAGCTGGTGCTGCGCGACGTGAAGGGGGATCGTGCAGCGATCAGCGAACGCCTGCAGCAGATTGCCGAGCGCGGCCTGCCGAACTGGTTCGGTGAGCAGCGCTTCGGCCGCGACGGCGGCAACGTGCCTGCGGCCCTGGCGATGTTCGGTGGCCGTCGCATGCGCAAGGACCAGCGTTCGCTGCTGCTGTCGGCTGCCCGTTCCGCACTGTTCAACCGCGTGCTGGCCGCGCGCGTGGAGCAGGGCAGCTGGGACCAGCCGCTGGACGGCGAAGTGTGGATGCTGGACGGCAGCCGCAGCGTGTTCGGCCCCGAGCCCTATACCGATGTACTGGCCGAACGCCTGGCGCGCTTCGACATCCATCCCAGCGCACCGCTGTGGGGCGAGGGCGAGCTGCGCAGCACCGACGCTGCACGTGAGCTCGAATTGGCAGCGCTGGACGACGAGGAATCGAAAGCGCTGCGGGCCGGCCTGGAAGACGCACGCCTGAAACAGGAGCGCCGCGCGCTGCGCCTGCGTCCGGCGTTGCTGCAGCACGTGTGGCTGGCCGATGACGTGCTGGAACTGTCGTTCGCACTGCCGCCAGGCTGCTACGCCACCGCAGTGCTGCACGAACTCGGCCCGGTCGAAGACGCCTCGCAGGCCTGACCGAAAAAAGGGGGCGGAGGGGATTAAGTCGTTTGTGCCTCAAACGACTTAATCCCCTCCGTCCCATTTTTCATCTGCGCGCCAGCAGCACCAGCACCGCGCCGGTACCGCCTTGCCCGGTCGGTGCCGAATGGAACGCCAGCACATCGTTGCGCAGGCGCAGATGGCGATCGACCAGGTTCTTCAGCACCGGCGCGCCGCCATCGGACTGCAGGCCCTTGCCGTGGATGATGCGTACGCAACCATATTCGTGAGCATGCGCCTCCAGCAGGAACTGGCGCAGCAGCGACTCGGCCTGCGCGGCGGTGGCGCCATGCAGGTCCAGTTCGTCCTGCACCGAATACTGGCCACGCTTCAGCCGCTGGAACAAGCGCGGCGGCAGGTTGTCGCGCCGATAGCTGGCCACATCGCCGGCTTCCAGTGGCGAGCTGTCGCGCAGCAGCCGGGCGAATTCGCCAGCCGCTTCGGCCTCGTCACGTTCGGCCATGCGCGCGCGCGGCTTGGGCCGCGGCGCGGCCGGGGCCGGTTCGGCATCCTTGCGCAGCGGCGTCACTTCGCCGATGGCCGCACGGAACAGGGCGGCCGGATCTTCGTCTTCAGGGTGCGACATGCGCACAGGGTAAACCGCCGGCGCAGGTCTGCCTATGACGGTTCGATGTCGGCCCTGACTGCCGGCAGGGTAGGACCCGCGGCTCGCATGCGGCACAATAGACGATGCCCTTGCAGGGTCGACGGCTTCCGCAGGGGAGTACGGCGGTCCCGCCCACACTGCACGGTGACGGAATCGAATTCTTGGAAAATCAAGCGGTTAAATCGAAGATGCGAATCCTGGTCAGTAACGACGACGGCGTCGACGCCGCAGGCATCCGGATGCTGGCCTCGGTCCTGCGCGAGGCAGGCCACGAAGTCACGGTGGTCGCACCCGACCGCGATCGCTCCGGCGCCAGCAACTCGCTCACCCTGGACCTGCCGATCCGCCTCAAGCGCATCGACCATTACACCGTTTCGGTGGCCGGTACGCCGACCGACTGCGTGCACCTGGCGCTGACCGGCCTGCTGGAGTTCGAGCCCGACATTGTCGTGTCCGGCATCAACAACGCCGCCAACCTGGGCGATGACGTGATCTATTCCGGCACCGTCTCGGCGGCAATGGAAGGTCGCTTCCTCGGCCTGCCGGCAGTGGCGGTCTCGCTGGTCAGCCGCAACCACGATCCGAAGCACTTCGAGACCGCCGCGCGTGCCGCGGTGGAAATCGTCGCCCGGCTCAAGGCCGATCCGCTGCCGGCCGACACCATCCTCAACGTCAATGTGCCTGACCTGCCGTGGAACGAGGTCAAGGGCTTTGAAGTCACCCGGCTCGGCAACCGCCATCGCGCCGAAGGCTGCATCGCGCAGAAGGACCCGCGCGGCAACGAGGTGTACTGGATCGGCCCGGCTGGTCGCGAGCAGGACTCCGGCCCCGGCACCGACTTCCATGCGGTGCGCACCGGGCATATCTCGATCACCCCGATCCAGGTCGACCTGACCCGCTACCAGGCGCTGGAGAAGGTGGCCAGCTGGGTCGGCGGCCTCAGTGCCGCGCTGGACCGGCCGGCATGAGTCCACGCCTGCGATTGCAGCCGGAAGCTGTCGGCATCGGCATGACCTCGCAGCGCGTGCGTGATCGCCTGGTCGATCGCCTGCGCGAGGCCGGCATCGTCGACGAGCCCACCTTGAATGCGATCCGGGTGGTGCCGCGCCATCTGTTCATCGACGAGGCGCTGGCCTCGCGCGCCTACGAAGACACCGCGCTGCCCATCGGCCACGGGCAGACCATTTCGCAGCCGTGGGTCGTGGCGCGGATGACCGAGGCGGTGCTGCAGGGTGCACCGAAGCGGGTGCTGGAGGTCGGTACGGGTTCCGGCTACCAGGCGGCCATCCTCGGCGCGCTGGGCCTGGAGGTCTACACCGTGGAGCGCATCGGAGACCTGCTGCGGCAGGCGCGCAAGCGCTTCCGGGCGCTGGGCATGAACATCCGCACCAAGCATGACGACGGCCGCGTCGGCTGGGCCGAGCACGGCCCGTTCGATGCCATCGTGGTCACTGCTGCGGCGCCGGCACTGGTTGACGCACTGGTCGAACAGCTGGCCGAGGGCGGCCGGTTGGTGGCACCGGTCGGCGGCCCCGGAGCGCAGTCGCTGGTACAGCTGGACCGCAAGGCTGACGGCAGCATCGAACAACGCGTGCTGGCGCCGGTCACCTTCGTGCCGCTGCTGTCTGGCATGCTCGACTAATCCACGGAGCAGGGTTGCATGAAGATTTTCGGGCCGCTGTACGAGCGGGCGATGAAGTGGGCGGCGCACGAACGCGCGCCGACCTACCTGACGGTGTTGAGTTTCTTCGAGGCGATCATCTTCCCGGTGATGCCGGAGGTGATGCTGGCGCCGATGTGCGTGGCCCAGCCCAAACGCGGCTGGTGGTTTGCCACCCTCAGCCTGGCCGGCTCGATGGTCGGCGCACTGATCGGCTATGCACTGGGCCATTTCGCCTTCGAGGCGATCAAGCCGCTGTTCGAGGCGATGGGCATGCTGCCAGCGATCGAGCAGGGCATCACCACCGTGCAGGCAAAGATGGCCGAATCGCCGTGGGCGGTGTTCACCTTCCTGGTGCTGGGCGGCTTCATGCCGATCCCGATGAAGGTCTTCACGTGGGCATCGGGTATCGTCGGCGTACCGATGCCGCAGTACCTGCTGAGCATGCTGATCGGTCGTGGCAAGCGCGTGTACGTGCTGGCCGCGGTCATCCGGATCGGTGGCGCGCGTGCCGAAGCGGCGCTGCGCCGCTGGATTGAACCGCTGGGCTGGATCGCCACCGCGTTGGTGGTGGTGCTGATCGCCTGGCTTGTATGGAGGTCGAAGTTCGCATGAGTCCTGATCGTCTGAGCAAGGGAGTGCGCATAGGCGCGCTGGCGTTGCTGGTTTCCACCCTGGCCGCCTGTGGCACCGCGACTGTGGTCCGCCCCGGTGGCGGCGGCAGCAGCGGGGGCGTGACCACGCCAAAGACCTCGGTGCCCAAGCCGGGGCAGACCGTGGTCGTGCGCAAGGGTGACACCATCTATGCGCTGGCCCGCATCCACGACATCACTCCGGCCGACCTGATCGCCTGGAACAGCCTGGACAACCCCTCGACGATCCATCCGGGCCAGGTGATCCGGCTGTATCCGGCTGGTGCCAGTGGCGGCCGCGCGCCGACCACGGTGGTCACCGCCCCGCGTTCCGGTGGCAGCAGTGCCGGCAGCACCGCGCCGACCACCGCACCGGCGGGTCCGGTGAAGAGCAACATCGCCTGGCGCTGGCCGGCCGATGGCGCGATCGTTGGCCGTTACGTGGCCGGCGACGCGACCAAGCAGGGCGTCGACATCGCCGGCACCAGCGGCCAACCGGTGAAGGCCACGGCCAATGGCGTGGTGGTGTATTCCGGCGCCGGCCTGGTCGGCTACGGCGAGCTGATCATCATCAAGCACAGCGACCAATGGCTGTCGGCCTATGGCCACAACCGCAAGCGCCTGGTGAATGAAGGCCAGAGCGTGAAGGCGGGTGAGCAGATCGCCGAGATGGGCCGCACCGGCGCGAACCGCGACATGGTCCACTTCGAGATTCGCTACAACGGCAAGCCGGTCGACCCGCAGCAGTACCTGCCGGCACGCTGATCGCCGTTGGATCGGGTAGCGCCGGGCAATGCCCGGCCTTCCTGACTTGTAGCGTCGAGCCATGCTCGACTCGGGTAGCGTAGAGATGCGGTCACTTGCGATCTTGTGTGTTGCAGGCTCGCCTTCACGACGGATGGAATACCCGGCATTCTTGAGTGGTCCCATTCGCCCCGGTGCCCCATGTTCCGCTTTGCTTCCGCTCTCGTGCTGCTCATCGTCGCGCCATTGGCGACCGCCGCCAGCGATCCGCGTGACGTGGTTACCCGTCTCTACGACGCCATCCAGGCACCGGCGTCGAACGAAACGGCCATTCCGCCGCTGCTGGGCGATGCCCTGCGTTCAGCGATTGATGCTCAGCGCGCTTACGAGCGGGCCTGCAGCGCGCTGGCCGCGCGCGACGAAAAGCCGCACATGCTCGACCAGAGCCCGTATCTGCTGGCACCGGATCGGCCGGAAACGATATCCGTAGGAATGCCCGCATCGAGCGGTGACGCCACCTGGATCCGCGTTGACATGGCCGTAGGCGACTATCGCTGGACCGACCGGGTCCTGCTGCAGCGCCAGGACCGCGACTGGAAGGTCATGGATATCCGCTGGGGGCAGGGTGGCAACCTGATTGGCCGGCTCAAGGCGTTCTCGGCCTTCCGCTGCACAGCTTCGGGCAGCTAGCGCCGGGGCGCACCCGGCGACTCGAACTCAGCCTTCCAGGATGAAGGCGGCGGCGACCTTGCGGCCTTCGGCGGCCAGGATGTTGAAGGTGCGTGCGGCGGCCGGATTGTTCATCACTTCCAGGCCAATGCCGCGCGACAGGCAGGCGGCCATCACCACGGCCGGCGGGAACACCTGGCGGTCGCCGGTGCCAAGCACGATCAGCGCCGGGTTCAGTGCCAGGATTGGCTCCAGGTCGGCCAGCTGCAGTTCGGCGGCCTGCTTCACCGGCCAGTGCTCGACCAGCTGGTCCGGGGTCAGGAAGAAGCTGCTGCCCAGCGCCTGGTCGTTGACCCGCGCCGAGCGGCCGTCGGCGGCGCGCAGGCTGTAGGCGTAATCAGGCGGTTCGTGGTTCAGCTGCATGGCAGTGGGCGATCAGCCGCGCGGCAGCACGATCTGGCGCTGTTCCTTGCTCGGGCGGTACAGCACGGCAACGTGGCCGATGCGCTGCACCAGCGCGCTTTCGGTGGCTGCGACAATCTCGCCGATCATCACGTCACGGGCGTCGCGGTCCTCGGCAGCGACCTTCACCTTGACCAGCTCATGGCGCTCCAGCACTTCGTTCAGCTCAGCGATGAAGGCCGGGGTCACGCCCTTGCCGCCGGTCTGCAGCAGGGCCTTCAGGTCGTGGGCTTGGCCGCGCAGGAAACGGGTCTGGGAGGCGGTCAGGGCGATGGACATGCAGGAAAAGACGGTTGAATGGGGCGATCAGGGTATCATGAGGACCCCATCAGCCCCTATTTTCAATGGCAACCCGCAGCAAAAGCAGCCAGCGCTGGCTCAAGGAACACTTCTCCGACCCCTTCGTGAAGAAGGCGCAGGCCGAAGGCATGCGCTCGCGCGCCGCCTACAAGCTCGAAGAACTGCTCGAACGTGACCGGTTGCTGAAGCCGCACATGGTCGTGGTCGACCTGGGAGCGGCCCCGGGAGGCTGGTCTCAGCAGGTCCGGAGACAGATCGGCGACACCGGCCGCGTGCTGGCGCTGGACATCCTGGATATGCCGCCGCTGGCCGGCGTGGAGTTCCTTCATGGTGACTTCAGGGAAGAAGCCGTCCTATCTCAGTTTGAAGCCATGCTCGGGGATCAGCCGGTAGACCTTGTGCTGTCGGACATGGCCCCCAATAAGAGTGGTGTGGGCGCGGTCGACCAGCCGCGGATGATGCACCTGGCGGAGCTGGCCCTGGATTTTGCCGACAACCACCTGAAGACCGGTGGGGCCTTCCTGATCAAGCTGTTCCAGGGTGAAGGCTTTGACGACTATGTGCGCGAAATGCGCCGCAGGTACGACAAGGTCTCCATCCGCAAGCCGGAAGCCTCGCGCAAGCGCTCTCCCGAGGTGTATGCCTTGGGTCAGGGAAAACGCGCCCACATGAAGTAAGCTCGCAACGTACGCAAGTTCGACCCCAACGCAACGCCAGCACTAAGAGGAACACCGGAGCCAATGAGGATGAACGACTTGACCAAGAACCTCCTGCTATGGGTGGTCGTCGCCGTCGTGCTGATGGTGGTCTTCCAGAGCTTCTCGCCCAAGACCTCCGGGGCCGGGGCGCAGGGTGCGTCGTACTCGCAGTTCCTGGACCAGGTGGACAGCGGCAACGTGCAGAAGGTCGCCTTCGGCGGCGACATGCGCGGCGGCACCAGCCAGCTGACCTACACCACCCGCGGTGGGCAGTCGTCCACCATCACCGCACCGTTCGATCGTGACCTGATCAACGTGCTGCGCACCAAGAACGTGGAGATCGTGCAGGAAGAGCCGTCCAGCGGCATCTCCCTGGGCGCGATCCTGATGAACTTCCTGCCGGTCATCCTGATCATCGGCTTCTGGTTGTTCATCATGCGCCAGATGCAGGGCGGTGGCGGCGGTGCCAAGGGCGCGATGTCCTTCGGCAAGTCGCGCGCCAAGCTGCAGGGCGAAGACCAGATCAAGGTCACCTTCGCCGACGTCGCTGGCTGCGACGAGGCCAAGGAAGAAGTGGGCGAGCTGGTCGACTTCCTGCGCGACCCGTCCAAGTTCACCAAGCTGGGCGGCAAGATTCCGCGCGGCGTGCTGATGGTGGGCCCGCCGGGTACCGGCAAGACGCTGCTGGCCAAGGCCATCGCCGGCGAAGCCAAGGTGCCGTTCTTCTCGATCTCCGGTTCGGACTTCGTGGAAATGTTCGTCGGCGTCGGCGCCAGCCGCGTGCGCGACATGTTCGAGCAGGCCAAGAAGCACGCCCCATGCATCATCTTCATCGACGAAATCGACGCCGTCGGTCGCCACCGTGGTGCCGGCCTGGGCGGCGGTCATGACGAGCGCGAGCAGACCCTGAACCAGCTGCTGGTCGAGATGGACGGCTTCGAGGGTGGCGAGGGTGTGATCGTGATCGCCGCGACCAACCGCCCGGACGTGCTGGACCCGGCGTTGCTGCGTCCGGGCCGTTTCGACCGCCAGGTCGTGGTGGGCCTGCCGGACGTGAAGGGCCGCGAGCACATCCTGAAGGTTCACATGCGCAAGCTGCCGCTGGCCGACGACGTCGAGCCGATGGTGATCGCGCGCGGTACCCCGGGCTTCTCCGGTGCCGATCTGGCCAACCTCTGCAACGAGGCGGCGCTGTTCGCCGCGCGTGGCAACGAGAAGGAAGTCCGCATGGACCACTTCGACCGTGCCCGCGACAAGATCCTGATGGGTGCCGAGCGCCGCTCGATGGCCATGAGCGAGGAGGAGAAGACCCTCACCGCCTACCACGAAGCGGGCCACGCCATCGTCGGCCGCCTGGTGCCCGAGCATGACCCGGTCTACAAGGTCACCATCATTCCGCGCGGTCGCGCGCTGGGCGTGACCATGTACCTGCCGGAAGGCGACAAGTACTCGATGAACCGCGTGGCGATCAAGTCGCAGCTGTGCTCGCTGTACGGTGGCCGCGTTGCCGAGGAACTGATCTTCGGTGCCGACAAGGTCACCACGGGCGCCTCCAACGATATCGAGCGCGCCACCAAGATGGCCCGCAACATGGTCACCAAGTGGGGCCTGTCCGACCAGCTCGGTCCGATCGCCTATGGTGAAGAGGACGACGAGGTGTTCCTGGGCCGCTCGGTCACCCAGCACAAGAGCGTGTCCAACGACACCGCGCGCCGCATCGACGAAGAAGTGCGCAACATCCTCGATGAGGCCTACGCACGCACCACCGAGCTGATGACGGCCAACCTGGACAAGCTGCACGCCATGTCGCAGCTGCTGCTGCAGTACGAGACCATCGACGCGCCGCAGATCGACGCCATCATGGAAGGTCGCGATCCGCCGCCGCCGGCCGGCTGGAACAAGTCGAACAAGGATGGTGGCAACGACAAGGGCGGTGACGCCCGCCCGCTGCCGCCGATCGCAGGCCCGGCCGAATCGCACTGACGGCCCGCTGCACGTGACACCAGACGAGGCCGGGGCAACCCGGCTTCGTCGTTTCCGGGCCATTGGCCCCTTCCGAAGCACCGAACTGACGCTGGAGCCCGCATGTCCGCCCCGAAGCCCGAACCGATTTCCCACACCGTCGAGATGGTCATCGCCACCGTGGTGGGCGTGGGGGTAGGCCTGGGTGCCGACAACCTGCTGCTGGGCTGCGTGGTGGGTATCGCGGTCGGTATCGTGCTGAGCATCGCCAAGACCCTGTACGTGGACCGCAAGCGCCGCCGCCGTTGAGGGGTACCGGCAGGGCTGCGCCCTGCACCCGTGGTAGTGCCGGCCGCTGGCCGGCAACCTCAGCGGCAACAGCACAGCAACAGCGGCATTCCGTGGGATGGCGGGGCGGTGTGGGTTGGCAGGACACGCCGAAAATCCCCAGACCGGCCCAGCCGCTGGCGGCTGTGCGTTCGGGCGCTTGCGAAGCAGTGCTTCGCAAGCAAAGCGCCCTCACCCCTGGGGGCTCGATGGCGGCATCCATGCCGCGGACACCCCGCACTCCGACACCGCCCCACCTCTGACCGATTCCGGTCGCTGTTGGTGGGTGTCGACCTTGGTCGACACGGTAGATCCACGCGATGCGTGGATGACTTTCCATCTAAATCGAGTATCTCGATATCTGTGAGATTTGAGCCGAGCATGGCTCGGCTCTACAGAAGCGCGGGCAGATCGCGGAAATCTGTCGAAGGCGGGGTGGGTCCGGTTGCGGGGGCGTGAGCCGCATGGATGCGGCGACCGAGCTTACATGGACGTACTTGCAGCGACCCCCGCAACCGGACCCACCCCGCCATTCCTCAGTAGACCTGCTGTTGCTCCGGCTGTTGCTGTCGCTCTGGCCTCTGCGGGTGCAGGGCGCCGCCCTGCCGAACTAAACTAACCGCCGTTGTCCCTGCAGGATTGCCCATGTTCGATACCTCGCCCCAGCTCGATTGCGCCGGCCGCATCCTGCGCCTCGACCGTGCCCGGGTCATGGGCATCGTCAACGTCACCCCGGACTCGTTCTCCGATGGCGGCGCGCACGACACCACCGAGGCCGCGGTCGCACATGGCCTGAAGCTGGTCGAGGAGGGCGCCGATCTGCTCGACGTCGGCGGTGAGTCCACCCGCCCGGGTGCTGCCCCGGTATCGATCGAGGAAGAGCTGCGCCGGGTGATTCCTGTGGTTGAACAGCTGGCCGCCCGCACTGCGGTGCCGATCAGCATCGACACCTTCAAGCCGGAGGTGATGCGCGCGGCGGTGGCCGCCGGTGCCGGCATGATCAATGACATCTTCGGCCTGCGCCAGGAGGGTGCGCTGGACGCCGCCGCTGAAGCCGGCGTGCCGGTGGTGTTGATGCACATGCAGGGCGAACCCGGCCACATGCAGGCTGATCCGCACTACGACGACGTCGTTGCCGCGGTGCACGGGTTCCTCGTGCAGCGCCTGTTCGCTGCGGAAATGGCCGGCATTCCCAAGAAGAACCTGCTGGTCGATCTCGGCTTCGGTTTCGGCAAGACCACCGCGCACAACATGACCCTGCTGGCGCGCTCGGAGCGCTTCCTGGAACTGGGTGTGCCGATGCTGGCCGGGCTGTCGCGCAAGCGCAGTCTCGGTGAACTGACCGGTCGCGACACACCGTCGGAACGGGTGGCGGCTTCGGTGGCTGCGCACCTGATCGCGGTGCAGCGCGGCGCGCGCATCGTGCGCGTGCATGACGTGGCCGCCACTGTCGATGCGCTGAAGATCTGGCAGGCGGTCGATGCCGTGCCGGCACCGCGCGCCGACGCCACGCCGACCCTCCGCTGGCCGGACGAAGACTGATGGGCATCGACCGGCGGCCATTGGCGATCGCCGTGATGGGGCCGACGGCCAGTGGCAAGACGGCCACGGCCATTGCCCTGGCACAGCAGCTGGATGGCGAGATCGTCAGTGTCGATTCGGCGCTGGTGTACCGGCACCTGGACATCGGTTCGGCCAAGCCCGATGCCGCCGAACGCGCGCAGGCCCCGCATCACCTGCTGGACCTGCGCGAGCCCTGGCAGACCTATTCGGCGGCCGAGTTTGCCGCCGATGCCGGCCGTGTCGTGGCCGATATCGTGGGGCGCGGCAAAACGCCGATCCTGGCTGGTGGCACCGGCCTGTACTTCCGCGCCCTGCTGCAGGGCTTGTCGCCGATGCCCGAAGCCGACCCGGCAATGCGCGAAATGCTCAGTGCCGAAGCGGCCGAGCGTGGCTGGGCGGCGCTGCATGCCGAGCTGGCCAAGGTCGATCCGGCCGCGGCTGCCCGCATCCATGCCACCGACCCGCAACGCATCCAGCGGGCGCTGGAGGTCTATCGCCTGACCGGTACCCCCATCTCGGAATGGCAGCGCCGGCCGGGCGTGGCGCCGTTGCCGGTGCGCACCCTCAAGCTGATCCTGGCCCCGCGCGACCGCGCGGTACTGCACCAGCGCATCGAGGCCCGCTTCGATCTCATGCTGGCACAGGGCTTCCTCGACGAGGTGCGGGCACTGCGCGCGATGCCGGAAATGGCCAGGGTGCAGGCGCCCCTGGACCTGCCTGCGGTACGTGCAGTCGGCTACCGCCAGGCCTGGGAATACCTGGACGGGGAGGGGGATGCCGCCCGTTTCCGTGACAAGGCGATCTTCGCCACCCGCCAGCTGGCCAAGCGCCAGCTGACCTGGCTGCGTGGCGAACTTGATGCGCGCTGGTTCGACCCCCATATCGACAACGAGCGCCTGGCCGGCGCGGTGTCGACCTTCGTCGCACGCTGAACCCCCGCCAGCCGTGTAACATCATTGGACGGCGGGCGGCTCGGGGGCCGTGGCAACCGTCGGCAACCCAATAAGAACAATAATCAGGAGTGTGCAATGTCCAAGGGGCAATCGCTGCAGGATCCTTTCTTGAATGCACTGCGGCGCGAACGCGTGCCGGTTTCGGTGTACCTGGTGAACGGCATCAAGCTGCAGGGCACGATCGAGTCGTTCGACCAGTTCGTGGTCCTGCTGCGCAACACGGTCAGCCAGATGGTCTACAAGCACGCCATTTCCACGGTCGTCCCGGCACGCAATGTGAAGGTCGGTCCGGGCGGTGGTTACGTGCAATCGGGTGAAGGTGGTCAGGCAGGTGATGAAGCAGACGAGTAATACCGGAGCGGTGAATGTTTGACCGCTCGAAAAAGGGCGAACACGCCCTGTTGATCCAGCCGCATTTCGGCAAGCTGGAAGATGATGTGCTGGAAGAGTTCGGTGATCTGGCCCGCTCGGCTGGGGCCAGCATCGCCGCGACGATCACCGCGCGTCTGGACCGTCCCAATCCGTCGACCCTGATCGGCAGCGGCAAGCTGGACGAGATCAAGGCGGCGGCCGATGCCAGCGGCGCCGACCTGATCCTGGTCAACCATGCGTTGAGCCCGGGCCAGGAGCGCAACCTGGAACGCTTCCTCGAGCGCCGGGTGATCGACCGGACCGGCCTGATCCTGGACATCTTTGCGCAGCGTGCGCACAGCCACGAAGGCAAGCTGCAGGTCGAGCTGGCGCAGCTGCGTCACCTGGCCACGCGGCTGGTGCGCGGCTGGACCCACCTTGAGCGCCAGCGCGGCGGCTCGATCGGCCTGCGTGGCCCGGGTGAAACCCAGCTGGAAACCGACCGCCGCCTGTTGCAGAAGCGGGTGGAGCAGCTGCAGAAGCGCCTGGAGAAGGTGGAAGTGCAGCGCACCCAGATGCGCCGTGCGCGCGTGCGCAGCGAACTGCCGCGCGTGGCCCTGGTGGGCTACACCAACGCCGGCAAGTCGACCCTGTTCAACGCCATGACCGGCGCCGAGGCCTACGCCGCCGACCAGCTGTTTGCCACGCTGGACCCGACCGTGCGCCGCATTGCGGTCCCGGGTGGCAGCGTGGTGCTGGCCGATACCGTTGGCTTTGTCCGCGATCTGCCGCACGACCTGGTTGCCGCGTTCCGCTCGACCCTGTCTGAGGCGCGCGAAGCGGATTTCCTGTTGCATGTGGTCGACGCCGCCGATCCGCATCGCGAGGAGCGCATCGCCCAGGTCGACGAGGTGCTGACCGCGGTAGGTGCTGGTGATCTGCCGCAGCTGCTGGTGTTCAACAAGATCGACCGCATCGACGGTGCCGACGTCCGTCACGATGGCCAGGACGGTATTCCTGATGAATCGCGACGCGAGCGGGTATGGATTTCCGCGCGTGACGGGCGGGGCCTGGACCTGCTGCAGGCAGTGCTGGGCAAGCGCCTGGGCCTGCAGCACGTGACCGGTGAACTGCGCCTGCCGCCGGACGCCGGACGCCTGCGCGCGCGCCTGCATCAGCTGGAAGTGATCCGCAGCGAGCAGGCCGATGAAGAGGGCTGGCTGCTGCAGGTGGACCTGCCGATCGCCGAAGCCGAGAAGCTGGCTGCCAGTGCCGACGGCGCGCCGATCCGCGCGCTGTTGCCGGAAAAGCTGCCGGAGTGGTGAGGTAGCGACCAAGGCCCGGTAGTGCCGGCCGCTGGCCGGCAGCGCAACCGTGCCGCCGGCCCGCGACATCAACCTGTCATCTGCGGTACAACGTGCAGGTTCTTCACCCCACCGTCATGCCGATGTCCATCCCCACCGACGCCGATCTCAACGCCCAGTCCGCCGCGCTAGGGCAGCGCCTGCAGCAGGCCTCGCTGCAGCTGGTGACCGCTGAAAGCTGCAGCGGTGGCTGGATCGCCAAGTGCATGACCGATATCGCCGGGTCGTCGGCGTTCTTCGACTGCGGCATGGTGGTCTACAGCTATGAAGCCAAGCAGCGCCTGCTGGGCGTGCGCGCGCAGACCCTGGAGCAGTTCGGTGCGGTCAGCCGCGAGACGGTGCTGGAAATGGTTTCCGGTGCCCTGGTCAATTCCGGTGCCGGCATTGCGGTGGCGGTGACCGGGATCGCCGGCCCCGGCGGCGGCAGCCCGGACAAGCCGGTCGGCAGCGTCTGGATCGGCTGGAAGCGCCGTGGCGGTTACGCCCGCGCCGAGCTGTTCCAGTTCGGGGGTGACCGCGAAGCCATCCGCCGGCAGACCGTGGCGGCGGCATTGCGCGGTATCGACGCCCAGCTGTGACATGCTGCTCCGGTAATCGTCCGGAGCACGCATGATGTGGGAAACGCTGGGCACAGTCCGTGACCTGGGCCGACTGCAGGAAATTGCCGTCGTCCTGATCCGTTATGGCTTCGGCGACGTGGTGCGGCGCATCGGCCTGGCCACGACGCTTGAACGGGCAGGGCGCCTGCTGCACTGGAACGAGGAGCGGCAGGAACTGCTGCGGATGACCGCGCCGGTGCGCGTGCGCAGCGCGATGCAGGATCTCGGCCCGACCTTCGTCAAGCTCGGCCAGGTGCTGGCGACCCGTGTCGACCTGCTGCCTCCGGAATGGATCGCCGAGCTCTCCGAACTGCAGAACGCAGTGCCGGCGTTGCCGTACGCGGACATCCGCGAGCAGCTCGAGGCCGACCTTGGCGCGTCGCCCACGGAGGTATTCGCTTTCCTTGATGAAACCCCGATGGCCGCCGCCTCGCTGGCGCAGGCCCATCGTGCGCGCCTGCATGACGGTCGCGAGGTGGTGTTGAAGGTGCGTCGCCCCGGCATCCGCGATGTGGTCGAGGCCGACCTGCGGCTGCTGGCACGCCTGGCCGAGATCGTCGAAGCCCGCCTGTCGGACCTGCGCCGCTATCGTCCGGCCGAGGTGGTGCAGCAGTTCACCGTGTCACTGCGCCGCGAGCTGGATTTCGCCGCCGAATGCCGCAACGCCGAGCGCATCGCGCGCAATTTCAAGGGCCGCGGCGACATCCTGATTCCCAGCGTGCACTGGCAGTGGACCTGCGAGAGCCTGAACGTGCAGGACTTCGTTGACGGGATTCCCGGACGGGACCTGGCGGGTGTCGACGCGGCTGGCCTGGACCGGCGCGAACTGGCACGGCGCGGCGCCGACATCGTGTTGAAGATGGTGCTGGAGGACGGCAGCTTCCACGCCGACCCGCACCCCGGCAACATCATCTACCTGCGCGACGGGCGCATCGGCGTGATCGATTTCGGCATGGTCGGCGCGCTGTCGGAAGTGCGTCGCTTCCAGGTCGCACAGTTGCTGCACGGGCTGGTCGAGCAGGACCCGCAGAGCGTGGCCGACGTGCTGCTGGACTGGGCCGGTGGGGTGGAGGTGGATGAGAACCGGCTGCAGCATGACATCAGCCAGTTCGTCGACCAGTACCGCGGTGTGCCGTTGAAGGACCTGCGCATCGGGCTGATGCTGGGCGACATCACCCAGTTGCTGCGCAGCTACAGCCTGACCCTGCCGGCCGACCTGGCGCTGATGATCAAGGCGTTCCTGACCCTGGAAGGCATGGGCCGCCAGCTGGATCCGGATTTCGACATGGCCAGCGCCGCGCGCCCATTCCTGGAGCGGGTGGTGTTGCAGCGCTATGCGCCAAAGGCGCTGCTCAAGCGCGGCCGGCGCAGCTTGCTGGGGCTGGTGGATTTTGCCGGCGAACTGCCGCGCGACCTGCGCAAGCTGGTGCAGGCCGCCCGCCGTGGCCGCCTCCAGCTGAAGGTAGAAACCACGGCATTGCAGGGTTTCGGCGAACAGGTGAACCGCGCGGCGAACCGGCTGGTGATGGGCATCGTCACCGCCGCCCTGATCATCGGCTCGTCGATCGTGATGCACAGCGTGGGCGGCGTCTCCAGCCGCTGGCTGCTGGCGCTGGGCGTGTGCGGCTTCATCGGCGCCGGTTTCTGCGGCGTCTGGATCCTGTTTTCGATATGGAGAAGCGGTAAACACACGTGAGTGTGTTTACCGCAGCGGTTCCCGCCGGAACCGCGGAATCGCGCAGCGATTCCTGTAGAGCCGACTGTTAGTCGGCTGCACTTGCTTGTGCCTTTGCCAGCCGGGCCATGCCCGGCGACGATTGCCGACCACGCCTCGGCCCCGCAGGTAGGCGTCACCCCGTGTCGCACCCGGCACTTGCAGACCTGAGCGTTAGTAGTAATACTACTAACCATGGACCTGACCGACACCCAGCAGGCGATCCTGCAGTTGATCGCCGAGCGTATCGAGAGCGAAGGCGCACCGCCGTCGCAGACTGAAATCGCACGTGCGTTCGGCTTCAAGGGCGTGCGCGCAGCCCAGTACCACCTGGAAGCCCTGGAGCAGGCCGGTGCGATCCGTCGCATCCCGGGCCAGGCCCGTGGCATCCGCCTGGTGCAGGCCCCGCCGGTCGAGAAGCTGGCCGAGCCGGGCCTGCCCGACAGCGTGCTGCGGCTGCCGGTGCTGGGTCGGGTGGCGGCCGGCCTGCCGATCGGTGCCGATATCGGCTCGGACGATTTCGTGGTGCTGGACCGGGTGTTTTTCTCGCCGGCGCCGGACTACCTGCTGAAGGTGCAGGGCGATTCGATGATCGACGAGGGCATCTTCGACGGTGACCTGATCGGCGTGCACCGTACCCGTGACGCCCATTCCGGGCAGATCGTGGTAGCCCGCATCGATGACGAGATCACGGTCAAGCTGCTGAAGATCGCCAAGGACCGCATCCGCCTGCTGCCGCGCAACCCCGATTACAGGCCGATTGAAGTGCTGCCGGATCAGGACTTTGCGATCGAAGGCCTCTATTGCGGCCTGCTGCGCCCCAACCGTTGACCCGTTCCGCATTGCATTTCCCCGCGGTCTTTTGTGGCGATTCTCTGGTTCCACTGAGGTTGGTACGGATGTCCGATAATTCTTTTCAGAGCGCCGGGCAGAATCTCAGCCTGTGCGATACGTCCGACTTAAAGTGAGCCCATGGCAAAGAAGACCCCCAAAGACAGCACCTCCAACGACATCACCTCTGCAAGGACCCAACCGATGGACGAGAACAAGAAGCGCGCCCTCGCTGCAGCTCTGGGCCAGATCGAGAAGCAGTTCGGCAAGGGCTCGGTGATGCGCATGGGCGACCGCGTGGTCGAGCCCGTCGAAGCCATCCCGACCGGCTCGCTGATGCTCGACATCGCACTGGGCATTGGCGGCCTGCCGAAGGGCCGTGTCGTTGAGATCTACGGGCCGGAATCCTCGGGCAAGACCACTCTGACCCTGCAGGCCATCGCCGAATGCCAGAAGCTGGGCGGCACGGCGGCCTTCATCGACGCCGAGCATGCACTGGACCCGATCTACGCCGGCAAGCTGGGCGTGAACGTGGATGACCTGCTGCTGTCGCAGCCGGATACCGGTGAGCAGGCGCTGGAAATCGCCGACATGCTGGTCCGTTCGGGCTCGGTGGACATCCTGGTGATCGACTCGGTCGCCGCGCTGACCCCGAAGGCCGAAATCGAAGGCGAGATGGGCGACCAGCTGCCGGGCCTGCAGGCCCGCCTGATGAGCCAGGCGCTGCGCAAGCTGACCGGCAACATCAAGCGCTCCAACACGCTGGTGATCTTCATCAACCAGCTGCGCATGAAGATCGGCGTGATGATGCCGGGCCAGAGCCCGGAAACCACCACCGGCGGCAACGCACTGAAGTTCTATGCCTCGGTCCGCCTGGACATCCGCCGCATCGGCGCGATCAAGAAGGGCGACGAGATCATCGGCAACCAGACCAAGATCAAGGTCGTCAAGAACAAGCTGGCACCGCCGTTCAAGCAGGTCATCACCGAGATCCTGTACGGCGAGGGCATCAGCCGCGAAGGCGAACTGATCGACATGGGCGTGGAGGCCAAGTTGGTCGAGAAGGCCGGCGCCTGGTACAGCTACGGTGAGGAACGCATCGGCCAGGGCAAGGACAACGCCCGCGGTTACCTGCGTGACAACCCGACCGTCGCCGCCAAGCTCGAAGCCGAGCTGCGCGAGAAGTTCCAGCCGACTGAAGCCGCCCGCGAGGAAGGCGACGACGACGGCGACGACGAGTAAGGCTTGCTGTGGGGCAGGGCGGCGCCGTCAGTGACGTCGCCCTGCCTCGCAGGTTCGAATCGCCCAGGGATGGGCAGGGCGCCACGGACGGCGCCACCCTTGGAGCACCGATGTCCGACTCCGACGATATTCCCACCGGCCGCAAGCGCCGGCCACGTGAGCAGACGCCCGTGCAACGCGCGCTGGGCCTGCTGGTCCGCCGTGAGCATTCGCGCAGGGAGCTGACCCGCAAGCTGACCGCCCGTGGCATCGAAGACGAAGCCGCGCAGGCTGCCGTGGCCAAGCTGACCGAGGCGGGCTGGCAGGACGACAGCCGTTTTGCCGAGAACCTGGTGCGGATGCGCGCCAACACCGGCTACGGGCCGATCCATGTCCGCGCCGAGCTGGGCACCCATGGGCTGGACAGTGCTGCGATTGCGGCGGCGATGGACAGCTATGAGGGCGACTGGCAGGAAAACGCCCGTGACCTGGTCCGCCGCCGCTTCGGCGAGGCTGGCCCGCAGGACCTGACGCAGCGGCGCAAGGCCGCCGATCTGTTGGCCAGACGTGGCTTTGACGGCGACAGCATCCGCCGCGCGACCCGCTACGACCCGGATGACTGAGACTGGCGGCGCCGGGCCTGATACCCTTTAGGTTTTCGGCGGTCCCTTGCGACCCTGGCCAATGTGGCCGGTGGTCCGGGTCCGCCGGCCCGCAGACTGCCAGCCCTCAATGAACGCATCCGCCAAATTCACGACCTCCCAGATCCGCAGCGATTTCCTTGAATTCTTCAAGGGCAAAGGCCACACCATCGTGCCGTCGGCGCCGCTGGTGCCGGGCAACGATCCGACCCTGCTGTTCACCAACTCCGGCATGGTGCAGTTCAAGGACGTGTTCCTTGGCGCGGAGAAGCGCAGCTACGTGCGCGCGGCCGACGTCCAGCGCTGCCTGCGGGCGGGCGGCAAGCACAACGACCTCGACCAGGTGGGTTACACCGCACGCCACCACACCTTCTTCGAAATGCTGGGCAACTGGTCGTTCGGCGACTACTTCAAGAAGGACGCGATTGCCTGGGCCTGGGAGCTGCTGACCCAGGTCTGGAAGCTGCCGGCCGAGCGCCTGCTGGTCACCGTCTACCAGACCGACGACGAGGCTTACGCGCTGTGGCGCGACATGGTCGGCATTCCGGAAGAGCGCATCGTGCGCATCGGTGACAACAAGGGCGCGCCGTTCGCCTCGGACAACTTCTGGCAGATGGCCGACACGGGTCCGTGTGGCCCGTGCACCGAGATCTTCTACGACCACGGCAACCATATCGCCGGCGGCCCCCCGGGCTCCCCGGATGAGGACGGCGACCGCTTCATCGAAATCTGGAACCTGGTGTTCATGCAGTTCGACCGCCAGCCCGACGGCACCCTGGTGCCGCTGCCGGCACCGTGCGTGGATACCGGCATGGGCCTGGAGCGCCTGGCGGCGATCCTGCAGCACGTGCATACCAACTATGAGATCGACCTGTTCCAGGCGCTGATCCGCAAGGCGTCGGAGCTGACCGGCACCGCCGACCTGGAGAACAAGTCGCTGCGCGTGATCGCCGATCACATCCGCGCCTGTTCGTTCCTGATCGTCGACGGCGTGCTGCCCTCCAATGAAGGCCGCGGCTACGTGCTGCGCCGTATCATCCGCCGCGCCCTGCGCCATGGCTGGATGCTGGGCGTGCGCCAGCCGTTCTTCAGCAAGCTGGTGCCGACCCTGGTCGAACAGATGGGCGAGGCCTATCCGGAACTGCCGGCGGCGGTGGACACCGTTACCCGTGCGCTGCAGGCCGAGGAAGAGCGTTTCGCTGAAACCCTCGACGCCGGCATGAAGATCTTCGAGGACGTGGCTGGCAAAGCCAGCAATGGCGTGATCCCGGGCGTTGACGCCTTCCGCCTGTACGACACCTACGGTTTCCCGCTCGACCTGACCCAGGACATCGCCCGCGAGCGTGACCTGACCGTCGACATCGCCGGCTTCGATGCCGCGATGGAGCAGCAGCGCGAGACCGCGCGTGCGGCCGGCAAGTTCGGCGGCGGCGTGACCCTGCCGGCGGAGCTGGTAGCCACCCTCAGCCCGACCGCGTTCCTGGGCTATGACCGCCTGCAGGCCGATGGCCTGACCGTGCTGGCGCTGCTCAAGGACGGTCGTCCGGTGCAGTCGGCCGATGCCGGTGATGCGGTCATCGTCATCACCAACCAGACTCCGTTCTACGCCGAATCCGGCGGCCAGGTCGGCGACACCGGCGTGCTGACCGGCAACGGCGTGCGCCTGGCGGTGGAAGACACCCAGAAGTTCGCTGGCCAGTTCCATGGCCACGTCGGCACGCTGTCCGAAGGTGGCCTGAAGGTTGGCGACGTGCTGTCCGGCCAGGTTGACGGCGAGCGTCGCGGCGCCACCATCCTCAACCACTCGGCGACCCACCTGCTGCACGCCGCCCTGCGCGAAGTGCTGGGCACCCATGTGCAGCAGAAGGGCTCGCTGGTCGCGCCGGACCGCCTGCGTTTCGACTTCTCGCACTTCCAGCCGATCAGCGCTGATGAGCTGGCGGTGATCGAGCGCAAGGTCAACCAGCAGGTGCGCGCCAACAATGCCGCCGAAGTGCACACCATGGCCATGCAGGAGGCGCTGGACTTCGGCGCGATGGCCCTGTTCGGCGAGAAGTACGGTGAGCACGTGCGCGTGCTGAAGATGGGTGACTATTCCACCGAGCTGTGTGGTGGTACCCACGTCAACCGTACCGGCGATATCGGCCTGTTCAAGATCACCTCCGAGGGCGGTGTCTCCGCCGGCGTGCGCCGCATCGAGGCGGTCACCGGCCAGGGCGCCCTGGACTACGTGGACGCCGAAGAGGCACGCCTGGCTGAAGCCGCCGAGCTGCTCGGTGGCAGCGCCGGTGACGTGGTCGAGAAGATCCGCGCGCTCGGCCAGCGCCAGAAGCAGCTGGAGCGCGAGCTGGAAGCCGTGAAGGCCAAGGTCGCCGCCGGTGCCACCGCCGACCTGTCCGGCCAGGCCGTCGAGGTCGCCGGCGTGAAGGTGCTGGCCGCCCGCCTGGAAGGCTTCGACGCCAAGGCCCTGCGTGACGCCATGGACCGCCTGAAGCAGCAGCTGGGTGACGCGGTGATCGTGCTGGCCGGCGCCCAGGACGGCAAGGCGGCCCTGGTTGCGGGTGTGAACGGCAGCGCAATGGGCAAGGTCAAGGCCGGGGAACTGTTGTCCCATATCGCCGGTCAGATCGGGGGCAAGGGCGGCGGACGCCCGGACCTCGCCCAGGGTGGTGGCGAGGACGGGCCCGCCCTTGCCACTGCGCTGGCTGCAGTTGTCGAATGGGTCAGCCCCCGCCTGTGATGAACCCGGCCGTCCCCCTCCTTGTAGGAGCGGGACGGCTGACGGTACCATTGCGAATCTTTTCCCTTTGTCGTGGTAGCGCTTCTTGACGGAGCGTCAAGCCGGTGGGGGATACCCTTCCACACGGTTCCATGGAGACTTGCAAAAATGTTGATCCTGACTCGCCGCGTCGGCGAAACCCTGATGATCGGTGACTCGGTGAGCGTCACCGTGCTTGGCGTCAAGGGTAACCAGGTGCGTATCGGCATCACCGCGCCGAAGGACGTCGCTGTGCATCGCGAAGAGATCTATCAGCGCATCCAGCGCGGTGACGAAGCCGGTGGCGCCGGTAGCGAAAATTCTGCCGAATAACGCTTTACCTTCGCACTCGATTAACGTTATGATTCACGCCCCGCTGAGGTGCAACGCACCAGACGCGGTGAATACCCCGGAGTGATGCCCGAGTGGCCGAAGGGGCTCCCCTGCTAAGGGAGTATAGGGTCAAAAGCTCTATCGAGGGTTCGAATCCCTCTCACTCCGCCAGATACAAAGAAGCGCCTGCAGATCCTCGATCTGCAGGCGTTTTTCTTTGTCCGGTGTTCGAAGGTGCAGCCTGCGCGGGGCTGCCTGTCCTTAGTGATCGCTACGGATGGCAGGTACTGCAGCAGGCGTCGTTGCAGGTGCCGGAGCGGCGGCAGCAGGACGCTGTGGCGGCTCGAGATCACGCGGTGGGGTTTCGCGCCACAACAAGGCAAGCGTGCAGTCGTTGGCGCGCTCCCTGCACATTCTTTCGGCCTTGCGCTGCGCGGCGTCCGCAGTCTTCTCACCCAGTGCAAAGCCCAACGCAACCGTGCCCGTCGCGATGGCCGAATAGCCTTCGCTGGTCGTGCTGGCAGACTGGCCACAATTGCGCGATTGCAGCGCGCAGTAGTGCAGCGACTGCTGCATCGCGGTGGTAAGGGAATGCTGGTTCATCGAGTAGCCGTAGCGGCCATCCTTGTCGTAGGTGATCGCAGATGCGGCACCTGCCCCCGAGGTGATGGTCAACAACACCCCAAGGGAAATCGCTTGCTTCCAGTTCATGGCCATCTCCTTTTCGACGGATGGTGGATCAACCCGGGTTCGCGACGCAACCCGGCGCGTCGCCGTGCCGGGTGCCTGCAGGTAATCCACCCGCAGGCCGCTTCTCCTTCCGCCCGGGCTCAGAGCCTGACCGTCACACCCACCTGGAAGCCACGCCCCGGCAGCGGGGCGATGTACTTCAACGGCGAGTTGTGCGGGCGCGCTTCCTCGTTGAGCAGATTGCTGCCGTTGACGAACACTTCCATGCCGGCGATGTAGCTGTTGCGCACCGGCAGTTCGCGGCTGACCTGCAGGTCGACCAGGTTGAACGCGTCCAGCGGAATTTCCTCGCTGACATTGCGGCCGAGGTACTTCTGCTTGCCGTAGTAGGTACTGGACAGCTGCGCCTTCCAGCCCTGGCGCTGCCACTGCAGGTTGGCGCCGTAGCGGTTGGTCGGCATGTTCGGCAGGTACTCGCCATCATTGTGGGCGCGCAGCGCGTCCGGGTGGTCGGCCTTGTTCTTCCCCAGGTCGGCAAAGGCCGAGATGTTCAACGTGCCATAGCGGCCGAGATCCAGCGCCTGTGAAGCGTCGATCTCGAAGCCCTTCACCGTGGTGTCGGTCTGCTTCCAGTACTTCAGCGGCAGGCGGTTGGCGGTCTGCAGGCCCGAGTAGCCAAGGTAGAGGTAGTTCTCGTACTTCATCCGGTACGCGGTGGCCGACAGCTCGAAGCCGCCGAGGTGGAACAGGCCGGTCAGCTCCAGGTTCTTTGCACGCTCCGGCTCCAGGTTCTGGTTGCCTTCCTCCTGGGTCATCACCGAATAGTGCGCGTTGCTGGCATACAGCTCGTTGATCTCCGGTGCGCGCTGCGAGGACGAGTAGCGCACCTTGGCGGCAAACAAGGGGCCGAGCTCGACGTACGAGCCGAGGCTGTAGCTGTTGAGCCGGTAGTCGCGGTCCTGCAGTTTCGTGTTGGCAGCATTGCGCGCGGTCTTGAAGCGGCTGGGCTGCAGCGTGTGGTCGACACGCTCATGGCGGACGCCGGCATCGAAGGTGGCCCAGCCGAAGTCCAGCGTCTCTTTCAGGAACACTGCATTGCTGCGGGTATCGACATCGGGCAGGTAGCGCAGCGAGCCGCTGCCGGTGACATCACGCGACTGGTGGCTGAGGCCGAGCATGCCGCTGAGCGGGCCGACGCGCTGGTGGCTGAGCAGCAGCTCGGCCTGGATGCTTTCGAAGTCGTAGTCGTTGGCCTTGGACGCGCCGAGTCGTTCGCCCGAGGTGTTGTCCAGCTTGGAGACACGCAGTTCGGCACGCTCGAAGTAGGGCAGCGGATCGCGCAGCAGTGCTTCCAGCGCGTAGCGCTGCTGCTTGATCACCACGCCCACCGGTAGGCCATCGGCGTAGTTCGAGCCGAATGACAGGTTCTGCATCGAGAAGCCGGGCACGCCGTATTCGCTGTCCTTGGCATCGATGCTGACACCGACGTAGCCGCGGTCGAAGAACAGGGTCGAGCCGGCGGCCACCTGCGAATTGCGTGAGTAGCTGTTGCCCAACCGGTGGTGATAGTCGGGGGTCACGTCATTGTTGATCTGCTTCTGCACATACGAGGGCGTGCCGGGCACATAGGCCGGGTTGACCGGGTTGATGTAGGTGCGGCGCTGCCAGACCGAGGTCGGGTTGTTGGTATAGAAGGAGAAGTCACCGTCGGCCCAGTCCGGGTTCTCGGTCATGAACTGGTCGATATAGGGCTGCGAGGCCTTGTTGTAGATCTGCTGGACGCGCGCTTCCTTCTGGCAGCTGTCGGCCAGCGCCGAGTTGACGCCGCCGGTGGCGGGGAACAGGCGGGTGTTGCAGACGCTGGCCTTGCTGTTGCCGGGGATGTCGTAGTGGGAAATGCGCTGGCGCGAGACCTGCAGGTTGGTGGAGATGTTGCGCTGGTTGTTGAAGTTCATGCGGAAGCCCTGCGCATCGGCGGCGTTGAAGCCCTTGCGCAGGACCAGTTCCATCGACTGGTCCTTGTCTTCCATGCTGCGCGAGATCAGGCCCGAGTCGATCTCCACACTGCCGCCGATCGCATTGCCGCCATAGCGCACCGTGTCGGAGGACTTGTTGACGGTGACACTGCGCACGAACAGTGGATCGAAGGGAATGTTGATGTCACCGCTGATCGCATTCATGCCAAGGATGGACTGGCCATCCTGCAGGATCTGAACCCGGTTGCCGCTGAGACTGCGGATGACCGGGGCGCCCGCGTTCGGTCCGAACGCACTGTTCTGCACGCCGGAGACATGCTCGAGCAGGCCGCCGAGGGTGCGGTTCTGCGCCTGTGGATTGTCGACGGTGACCCGGCTGTCGATGCGCGAGGGCTTCGAGGCCTCGACCTGAAGCGTGGGAAGGGTGGGTTCGTCCGCGGCGTGGGCGGTGTGGACGGCGAACAGAATGGCGGCAGCAAGCAGATGGCGACGCATGACACGCTCCGTGAAAATAGTGTGAAATGTTATAACGTAACTATTTGTATCGACAAGGGGCGAATGGGCCTTGCCAGCCGGACTGGAGATGAGAGTGGTTCTCATATGAGAATGGCCGACGTCCGCTCCTCCGTCGGTGACTCCATGCATGCCCTCACCCTTGCCGACCTGGACCGCCTGGGCCGCCGCAGCGGCTTCCGCTATCGACTGCCGGAACCGGCCGCCACCACCGCGGAGCCGTACGTGGTCGAGGGCAGGGTGGAGCAGCGCTGCCTGCGCCCGGGCTTGACCCTGGCGCTGTCGGACGTGGTTGCGCACCAGGCCTTCGAGGCGATCTCGGAAGTGCCGCCGGCGTTCTCGGCCATCGTGATGCTGGAAGGCTGCGCCGGTGCTCGCCTGTCAGGGCAGGCGCAGATCGGAATGCGCCCGGGCGCGGGCGCGAGGATACTGGCCGATGCGGCGCCCATGACCGCGATCCACCCCGCGGGGCAGCGCATGCGCAGCCTGAATGTCTCGCTGGACGCATCGGCGCCGCTGGATGACCCGGTGATCAACGAACTGCTGTCCGCGCACCGCTCCGACGGCCGGCCGTTGCACAGCTGGCAGGTACCCGCGCATCTGGGGCACGCGGCCGACCAGCTGCTGTCGGGTGTCTGGGACGGCGCGATGCATGCGCTGCTGTGCGAGGGCGTGGGCCTGCAGATGCTGGCACTGTCCCTGGGCGCGCCTGCTCGCAATGCCGCGTTGGAGCTGCGCGTGTCCGCGCGCGATCGCCGCATGCTGCAGCGGGTGATCGATTGCCTGCAGGCAGCGCCGGCCGCCGATCACAGCCTGGACGATCTGGCGCGCGTGGCCTGCATGAGCCCCAGCAGCCTGCGCCTGAAGTTCCTGCAGGTGTATCGATGCTCGGTGTTTGCCTGGCTGCGCGAACATCGGTTGCAGCGGGCCTGCGAGCAGCTCCGGCAGGGCTGCAGCGTGCAGCAGGCCGCACATTTCGCCGGCTACCGGCATGCCACCAATTTCGCGACCGCGTTCCGTGCACGCTATGGCATCGCACCGAGCCGGTTCCGCTGACGTTCGATCATCGCCGGCAGCGCGCAAACACCTGCTGCGTCCGCGCATACGTGCGCTCACGTTCAAATGACAATAATTCTCATCCAGCCTTTCCTTCCCGCTGGACCTTCCATGCCTGCCTGTTTCCGCCCGTGTGCCCTGGCAACCGCCATCGGCACGACCCTGGCGCTGTTCAACGCTGCCCATGCCGCCGAACGCGAACCTGCCGCCACGGCCTCGCAACTGCCCACCGTGCAGGTCACCGCCGATCTCGACGGCAGCACCGAATCGTCGCGCTCCTACACCACCAATTCCATGGGTACGGCGACCGGCCTGTCGCTGACCTCGCGGCAGACACCGCAGTCGGTCAGCGTCGTCACCCACCAGCAGATCGAGGACCGCGCGCTGCTGAGTACGGCCGATGCGCTGGCCATCGCGCCAGGCATCTCGGTCACGCGCAGCGATGCCAACCGCTACTCGTTCTCGGCGCGGGGTTTCGAGATCGACAACTACCAGTTCGATGGCGTGGTGATGCCGGTGCTGTCGCCGTGGAATTTCGGCGAGAACAACCTGGACATGGTGGTGTATGACCGCATCGAGATCGTGCGCGGTGCCAACGGCCTGATGACCGGCGCCGGCAATCCCTCGGCGGCGGTGAACTATGTGCGCAAGCGCCCGCTGCGCGAGTTCGCTGCCAGTGGTGGCGTCAGCCTCGGCAGCTGGGACGCACGGCGGGCGTGGGCGGATGTGTCCAGCCCGTTGAGCAGGGAAGGCCGCGTACGCGGTCGCCTGGTGGCAGCCAAAGCAGAGGCCGATAGCTACACCGCCGGCCTGGACGGCACCGCGGAGACGCTCTACGGCGTGGTCAGCGTGGATCTGGGCGAGGACACCGGGTTGATCGCCGGCATCTCCTACCAGGGCAATGACAACCGTGGCTTTGGCAGTGGCTTCGCGCTGTTCAACGCCGATGGCACGCGCACCGCCTTCGATCGCTCGGTATCGGCCACGGCCCCGTGGGCACGGATGAGCACCGAGACCCGCAACGGCTTCTTCGATTTCAACCACCGCTTCGGTAACGACTGGCAGGCGCGGGTGTCCTACAGCCGTTCACATACCGACATGGAGATGAAGCACCTCTATCGCGGCGGCTATCCCGATCCGGTCACCGGCGCCATGCCCAATGGCAACAGCTTCACCCGCTACGATGGACCGGTGCGGCGCGAGGCAGTCAGTGCCAGCCTGTCGGGTCCGTTCCAGCTGTTCGGTCGCCAGCACACGGCGTCGATCGGCTGGTCGCGGTCGCGCGACGAGATCGCGCTGGGGCAGTACCGCGCGCTGGCGCCGCTGCCGCCGTTGGCCAGCTATCTGGACTGGCACGGGCCGGGCACGCCGGAACCGGTGTGGGCCAGCAGCAAGACCCAGGCCGATGATCTGGACAACCATCAGAGCGGCGCCTATGCGGTGGCGCGGCTGTCGCTGGCTGACCCGCTGCATGCGATCGTCGGTGCTCGCCTGAGCAACTGGGAGACCGACCAGGTGTACTTCGGAGCCAAGCGCAAGTACCGCTACCGCAACGAGTTCGTGCCGTATGCCGGCTTGGTCTGGGACCTCAACGGGTACAGCAGCGTCTACGCCAGCTACACCGGCATCTTCAAGCCGCAGAACAATCGCGATGCATCCGGGCAGATCCTCGACCCGGTCAGCGGCCGCAGCTATGAGCTGGGCCTCAAGGGCAGCTGGCTGCAGGAGCGCTTGAATGCTTCAGCCGCGCTGTTCCGTACCCGGCAGGACAACCTGGCCGAAGCGACCGGCGGGCTGGTCGAGGGCAGTACGCAGGCCGCGTACCGCGCAGTGAAGGGTGCAACGGTGGATGGACTGGAACTGGAACTGGCCGGTGAGCCATTGCCGGGCTGGAGCCTGGGCACCAGCTTCACCACGTTCATCGCGCAGGACGCGCAGGGCAGGGCCATCAATACCGCCAAGCCACGCAGCCTGTTCAAGCTGTTCACTACGTGGCGCCTGCCCGGTACCTGGGACCGGCTGACCCTTGGCGGTGGCGTGGACTGGCAGAACCGCATGTACCAGACCGCCACGGCACCCGGAAACCGCCGGGTGCCGGTAGAGCAGCCCGGCTATGCGCTGGTCAACCTGATGGCGCGCTACCAGTTCAGTTCCAACCTGTCCGCGGCGGTCAACATCAACAACCTGTTCGACCGCCACTACTACTCGCAGATCGGCTTCTACAACCAGGGCTGGTACGGCGCGCCGCGAAACGTGATGTTCACCGTGAAGGTCGGCTATTGAGGCGCGACGTTGCCCTGTGTTCAGCGCTTCGGCTTGTACCCGGCACGGGTGACGGGCACGATCCGAAGCGCTGCGCCCCACAATGTCCTACGCAGAACCTTCTTCACTCGAACGGAGCATCGTATGAAGCTGTTGTCCGCTGTGTTGTTGTCCGCGCTGTCACTGCCGGCCGCGTCGGCGCTGGCGATGGAGGCCTCACCCTCACCGCTGCTGGGGCGCTGGTCGCTGGATATCGCCACCTCGGCGCTACCCGAAGCGCAGCGCCCGAAGCAGGTGGTGCTGGAGTTCAAGGACGCCGGCAGCGGCCGTTGGAGCTCGCATGTGGATATCGTCCTGCATGACGGCAAGACCATGAAGTCCGATGGCACGCTGGCCCTGGATGGCACGCCGGGCGCCTTGTCCGGCACCTATGGCGCGGACAAGGCCAACCTGAAGCTGCCGGCGCCGAACACGCTGGTGATGCAGCTGGTGGACCATGGCACGCCCGCCTCGACCCGCATCTACACGGTAGCCGATGACCGCGCGACGATGACCGAGACCAAGGCGTTCTACGGCCATGACGGTACCCCGATCCTGCAGACCAACCTGTTCAAGCGGCTGCCCTAGCGGCACTGCGCGCGCCGCGCCTGCGGGGAAGATCCGCAGGCGTTGCGCCTGCCGCCCTAGACCGCGGCCGGATCTGGCTTGCCGGTGTCGATGCCGTATCGGTCGATGGCCTCCTGCAGCCGCGAGCGCTCGATGCGGCCCTCTTCGGCCAGCGCCTTCAGGGCCGCCAGCACGATGAAGTGGCGATCCACTTCGAAGAACGTGCGCAGCGATTCACGCGTGTCGGAGCGGCCGAAGCCGTCGGTGCCCAATGCAGTGAAACGGCGGTCATTGATGAAGGGACGGATCTGGTCGCCGACGATCTTCATGTAGTCGGTGGCCACCACCAGCGGCCCTGCGTGGCCTTGCAGGCACTGCTGCACGTAAGGCACACGGAGTTCCGCGGCCGGATGCAGCAGGTTCCAGCGTTCGGCAGCCAGGCCATCGCGGCGCAGTTCGGTCAGGCTGGTCGCGCTCCAGACGTCGCTGGCGATACCGAAGTCCTGTTGCAGCAACTCGGCCGCCGCCTCCACTTCGCGCAGGATCGAACCACTGCCCATCAGCTGCACGCGCAGCTGCGAGGTCCCTCGTTCGGAGGGCGCGGGGTGCAGCAGGTACAGTCCCTTCAGGATGCCGGCCTCGGCGCCCTCGGGAAGGGCTGGATGCGGGTAGTTCTCGTTGAGTACGGTGATGTAGTAGTAGATGTCTTCCTGGTCGACATACATGCGGCGCAGGCCGTCGTGGATGATCACCGCCAGTTCGTAGTTGAAGGTCGGGTCGTAGGACACGCAACTGGGAATCACCGACGACAGCACGTGGCTGTGGCCATCGTCGTGCTGCAGGCCTTCGCCCATCAGCGTGGTGCGGCCGGAGGTGGCGCCCAGCAGGAAACCGCGCGTACGCGCATCGGCCGCGGCCCATGCCAGGTCGCCGACGCGCTGCAGCCCGAACATCGAATAGAAGATGTAGAACGGAATCGTGGCCAGGCCATGGTTGCTGTAGGCAGTGCCGGCGGCGATCCACGAACAGATCGCACCGGATTCGTTGATGCCTTCCTGCAGAATCTGCCCGTCCCTGGCTTCCTTGTAGTAGCTCAACTGGCCGGCGTCCTGCGGGGTGTACAGCTGGCCGAGGTACGAATGGATGCCGATCTGGCGGAACAGGCCCTCCATGCCGAAGGTGCGTGATTCATCGGGCACGATCGGAATCACCAGCCTGCCCAGTTCTGGGTCCTTCAGCAGGCTGGTGAGGATGCGCACGAAGCCCATCGTGGTGGACTGGCCACGATCGCCGCTGCCCTGCAGCTGGCTGTTGAAGATCGACAACGGTGGCAGCGGCAGCGGATCGACCCGGGCCAGGCGCGCCGGCAGCTGCCCGCCCAGGACGCGGCGACGCTCGGCAAAGTAGATCGCTTCGGCGCTGCCCGGTTCCGGGCGCAGGTAGGGCATCTCCTCCAGTTGTTCGTCGCTGACCGGCAGATTGAAGCGGTCGCGGAAAGCACGCACCGCGTCGGCGCTCATCTTCTTCAGCTGGTGGTTGATGTTCTGGCCTTCGCCGGCTTCACCCATGCCAAAGCCCTTGACCGTCTTGGCCAGGATCACGGTGGGCCGGCCGCTGGTGTTCACTGCCTGCTGGTAGGCGGCGTACACCTTCTGCGGATCGTGGCCGCCCCGTGCGAGCGCCCAGATGTCGTCGTCGCTCATGTGCGAGACCAGGTCCAGCAGTTCGGGATAGCGGCCGAAGAAGTGCTCGCGCACATACGCGCCGTTCTGCGACTTGAAGGTCTGGTAGTCGCCATCCACGCATTCCATCATGCGCTGGCGCAGCAGGCCGCTATGGTCGCGGGCCAGCAGGTCGTCCCAGCCACTGCCCCAGATCAGCTTGATCACGTTCCAGCCGGCCGCGCGGAAGGTGCCTTCCAGCTCCTGGATGACCTTGCCGTTGCCGCGTACCGGACCGTCCAGGCGCTGCAGGTTGCAGTTGACCACGAACACGAGGTTGTCCAGCCGCTCGCGGCCGGCCAGCGAAATCGCCGCCTGTGATTCGGGCTGGTCCATCTCGCCGTCACCGAGGAAGGCCCACACCTTGCGACCCTGGTGTTCCTTCAGGCCGCGGTACTCGAGGTAGCGCATGTAGCGTGCCTGGTAGGCGGCGGTGAGCGGGCCCAGCCCCATCGACACGGTGGGGAACTGCCAGAACTCCGGCATCAGGCGCGGGTGCGGATACGAGGACAGTCCTTCGCGCCCGGCTTCGCGGCGGAAGTTGTCCATCCGCTGCGGATCGATGCGGCCTTCCACATAGGCACGTCCATAGATGCCCGGCGCGGAATGGCCTTGGATGTAGATCATGTCGCCGTCGAAGGCGTCGGTACGGCCACGGAAGAAATGGTCGAAGCCCACGTCGTACAGCACGGCGGCCGACTGGTAGGTGGCGATGTGGCCACCGACGTTGGAATGCCTGCCGGCACGCAGCACCATCACCATCGCGTTCCAGCGGATCATCGCGTTCAAGCGGCGCTCGATGGCCAGGTCGCCCGGATAGGCAGGTTGGCGCTCGGGCGGAATGGTGTTGACGTAGGCGGTCCAGGCGCGGGTGTGCAGGTCGCCGTGCTGCTGGGCATCGAGCTCGCTGAGCTGGTCGATCAGGTATTGCGCGCGTGGCCGGCCACCGGCCTGCATCACCGCTTCCAGCGATTCACGCCACTCCCGGGTTTCCAGCGGATCGGTATCGAAGGGGATGGGGGCTTGGTTCATGGCGGTCTCCAGAGGGCGCCGACCGGCCGCCTGCCGGGGCGACAACACCGGCAGGGCGCACAGCACTGGAGCGGGGTTGCCACGGCGGGGCCGGGACGCGAAGGGCGACCGTCGCGGTCACCGGGAACGCAAGCGTAGGCCGGGCCTGCTGGCTTCGATAGGCGGGCCCGGCTTGGGTCTCTGGCAAGCAGGCGTTGGCATGCCGCTGCAATACCGCTGTCACCGAGGGCCGTCACCCTGCTGGGTTTTCCAGCCTCGGGGTGGTTGGTCGGCCGTGAACAGCGTGAGGATCTGGGAAAAGAGCTACGAACTGCGGCGCAGGCTGCTGCGTGGCTTCTTCCTGCGTCGCGGCTCGGCCAACGAGGATGCCGAGGATCTCGCCCAGGAGGTGTACCTGCGGCTGCTGCGGACGACCGGCGAGGATGCGGCGGCGATCGAGAACCCGGAAGCCTACCTGTTCACCGTGGCGGCCAATCTGGCGCGCGAGCACGCACGCTCGCGTTCCACGTTGCCGCCGCTGGAAGACGTCGACCTGCTGGCTGAAGTGCTGAAGAGTGAAGAAGACATCGAAGGTGAGTTCGAGCGCGCGCAGCGCTGGAACGATATCCGCAGCGCCATCGTACAGTTGCCGACGACCACGCGGCGGGTGATGGAGCTGCACTACCGCGACGGGCTGGACTGCCCGGCAATCAGCCAGCAGCTTCAGGTGTCGGTGCACATGGTGCGCAAGCATATCGGCAAGGGGCTGGAGGCCTGCAGGAAGGCGCTGGGCGCCAGGGAGCGCACATGAACCGGCATCCATCCGACGTGGCCGACGATGGCATTTCCCGCGAGGCCATGGACTGGTTCCTGTGCAATCGCGAGGGGACGTTGAGCGAGGCCGAGCGCGCTGCCTTCCTGGAATGGATGAAGCGTTCGCCCGAGCACGTGCGCGCCTACATGCGGGCGCTCGCGCTGTACCGTCAGGTCGACGAGGCACTGCAATCGCCGCTGCCCGAGGAAGTGCTGGCGCCGCCACTGAAGGCCGCCTCGGCGAAGGTGGTGCCGCTGTTTGGCAGCGTGCCGGAGCCGCTGCGCAGTGTGCCCAGGCGCCACCGCGCGCGCTGGCTGGGCCTGGCCGTCGCAGCGTGCGCTGCCCTGCTGGGCGTTGGCCTGCTTCCGTTGCTGATGCCTGCCGAGCAGATGTACAGCGCCGACCACGGTGAACTGCTAGACCTGGTCCTGGCCGACCAGACCCAGGTGCAGCTCAACGCGGACAGCCGCCTGCGCGTGCGGATGGGCTGGTTCAGCCGCAAGGTGGAACTCCTGCAGGGCGAGGCCACATTCGACATCGCCCACGACCGGCGGCCGTTCAAGGTGCAGGTGAACGGCCTGGAGATCCGTGACATCGGCACGGTGTTCGATGTGTCGCGGCGGCTGCAGGGTACGCGCATCGGCGTGGTCTCCGGCGAGGTCGAGGTCTGGAGCCAGGGAGCAGGTGCCCGCCGCCTTGCGCAGCTGGACGGAGGGCGCGTGGTGCAGGTCGACACGCGCAGCCATGCCGTCGAATCGTTGGACATGCCATTGTCGATGCTGCTGGACTGGCAGCAGCGCAAGGTATCGTTCCTGGACGAGCGGCTGGACGAGGTGGCTGCGGCCTTCAACCGCCACAACCAGGTGCAGGTGCGGGTGCTGGACGAAGGCGCCGCATCGGCGCGGTTGTCCGGCAGCCTGGATGCGCATCGCATCGGTGCGTTGCAGGTCTTCCTCGAACGCGATCCGCGCTTCGTCGTCCGTCGCGAAGGCGATACGGTGCGGGTCGGAAGTCGTTGAAGCCGGCTGGTCGCTCGCTGTCAGAAAAAATTCATCGAATCCGCGTTCTCCACTTCGGCGGACGCGGGCTCTTACTTGGGAGAAGCCGCTGTCGGATCACGCTGCGGCACCTGTTGTCTCTCTCTTCCAAGGACCCGTGATGCGGAACACGCTCTACCTATCGATCGTCCTCGCCCTGTCTCCCTGCAGCATGCCGGTGGCCCTCGCGGCCGGCGCCGATGGCCTCGAAGCGCCTGTATCGGCCCCGATCGCAGCGCAGCCGCTGTCGCGTGCGCTGGAACAGTTGTCGCGCAGTTCCGGTGTGCAGTTCCTGTACTCGGCGGGCGGTGATGCGCGCATGGCCGGCGCGGTGCCACGAGGGGCAACCGTCAGGCAGGCGCTGGACGCTCTGCTGGCCGGCACCGGCCTGGGCTATACCGTTGTCGATGGCAACGTCATCGCCATCGATCCTGCACCCGCGCGCACCGCGCCGAAGCCGGCCGCACCGAAGCCGCGCGAGGCCGAGGCCGTGGTGGCGCCAACGCTGGATACGGTGAAGGTGATCGCTGCGCACGAGGTGATCGACCAGAAGAAGACCTCGCCGGTGATCAAGGATTCGGTGGTCTACGACGAGATGGACAGCTACGGTGACGAGACCCTGGCCGAAAGCCTGATGGCCGCGCCGGGCCTGAGCGCGGTCGAGGATGCCGGTGAACCACGCTACGTGACCGTGCGTGGCGTGCAGGCCAACCTCAACTACACCACCATCGATGGCATCGCGATTGCCAGCGTGGGGGGCAGTGGCTCCGGCGAGCGCATGAACAACCTGCAGCTGATTCCCAGCGACATCGGCACCCGCACCGACATCTACAAGAGCTTCAGCGCAGAACAGGCGCCGGATGCGATTGGCGGCGTGATCGACATCATCAGCCGCAGCGCGTTTGATCGATACGGCAAGTACGTGTTCGCCGATGTGGCCGGTATCCATTCCACGGCCGAGACCCATGTCGAGCGCAGCGCCGGTGGCAACCATGAGACGCTGGGCCACTTCGGCAAGAGCGCCAAGATGGTGTTCTCCAACCAGTTCGGTGCGGACCAGGAATTCGGCATCGTTGCGGTGGCCCGCTACGAGCAGCGTTCGCGCAACAGCGTCAAGCGCTGGGTGGAGTCGAACTACTACTACAACGATGCCGGCAAGTACCTTACCGACGGCACCACCGGGCCGGACGAGGCCAAGGGCTGGAACGGGCTGCGTGCACCCGGCAACTTCAGTACCGGTACCTACACCAACTTCATCACCAATTTCGGTGGCTCGGCCAAGCTGGAATGGAAGCCGTCGGATGATCCGTTCTATGCATCATTGCTGTTGTACTCGTACCGGTTCTACGAGAACTCGACGATGAACAAGACCGATCTGTATGGCAATGCCAAGTTTCCGATCCGCAACCAGACCGAAGACAGCGGCACCACCCAGATCAACAGCATCTACATCAAGAATCGCCACGACCGCTGGGACCGCAACAACCGTGGCGCCATCGCCAGCTTCAACTGGGATATCGGTGATCGCTCGCGGCTGACGCTGCGTGGCGGCCACACCGAGGAGACCTTCCACAACAGCCAGGTCTACTGGGGCGTGCGCGCCTACCCGAGCAACCTGTTCGTCGACTACGAGAACGACAGCCATGGCTTTCCCAACGCGGTGGGCGTCTCCGACTCCAGCCTGCTGACCAGTTCGGCGTTCAAGCTCAATCCGGCACAGGCCTATGTCTCGCCGCGCGATGCCAAGGAGACCATCGACAACCTGCGCGCCGACTTCAGCTACAACATCGATGCCGACGCGCGCGGTTTCGGCCTGGCTGCGGGTGCCGAATACCGTCACCTGAAGATCTGGCAGGACATCGATTTCGACTACTACAAGAGCAGCGCGACGTTGAACGACTACCTGTACCCGGGTTCGACCCTGCTGGGCAGCGTGCCGGGCTTCCCGCTGATCGACAACCGCAAGTGGAACGACGAACTTTTTCCGAAGCTGGGCAGCAACAACGCGGCGTATCCCAATGCCAACTTCACCAGCGACTACAAGTACGTGGAAGACATCGGCAACGCATATGTGTCTGCCCATTACGCCTGGGACCGCCTGCTGCTGATCGGCGGCCTGCGCTATGACCACACCACGTTCGATGCATTCAGTCCGTTCAGCAACGACGGCGGCACCACCTATACCTCGGCCTTCCGCACGACCGGCGGCGGCTACAACAACCTGCTGCCGTCGTTGAACGCCACATTCAAGCTGAGTGATGACCAGCGCCTGCGTTTCTCCGCCAGCCGTACCCTGGGCCGGCCGACGCCGAGCAATATCGCCCAGGCGACGAGCACCAGCTGTGGCGATGACGAGGAAGGCAGGGGCTTCTGCACCATCAAGCAGGGCAACGCCAACCTGCAGCCGCGCCGTTCCACCAACATCGACCTGGCGTGGGACCTGTACTTCAACGGCAACAACGGGCTTGTGTCGGTGGCGCTGTTCGACAAGGTGATCAAGGATGACATCTACACCCTGACCACCTTCGAGAACGTGGGTGATACCCGCTACCGGGTGACCCAGCCGATGAACACGGATGAGTCGAAGCTGCGTGGCATCGAGTTCGCGGTGGCCAACCGCAACCTGCAGCGGGGCCGCCACCGTTTCGACATGTACTTCAACGCGACCCGGCTGGAGGGCCAGACCAACTACCGCATCAGCGATGGCAGCGAGCGCCGCCTCGACCGTCTGCTGTACCAGCCGGACTGGTCGCTCAACGGTTCGGTGATCTGGCGCATGCCATGGAAGAGTGCGCAGCTGCGCCTGTCCGGTACCTACCGCAGCCGGATGCTGGTTGATTTCGGTGATACCGAATGGCTGGATTCATACTACGACCCCTACATGACCTTCAACATGGCCTTCAGCCACAAGGTCAGCAGGCACGTGACGCTGAAGTACGAAGCCAAGAACCTGTTCAATACCCAGCCCACCTACAGCACCGGTCCGAACGGGCGCTTCCGTACCGAGATCGACGACTACGGCCGCTTCTTCTACTTCCACATCATCTACAACTGAGGGCGCAGCCGTGGAGACGATCAATCGCAGGCGATTCCTGGCACTGGCCGGCCTGTCCGCAGCCGGTGCGTGGATGGGCACGGCACATGCACTGGTGGCGCAGGCCGATGCCACCGCGCTGAACCCGCGCAACCTGCTGGCCTCGCCGCACTTTGCCAGCACGCCGTTCACCCTGGGTGTGGCCTCGGGTGATCCCTCGGCCGACGGCATGGTGCTGTGGACGCGGCTGGCGACCGAACCGCTGGTGTTCGGCGGCGGCATGCCGACGCGGCCGATGGTGGTCGAGTGGCAGCTGGCCGCGGACGATGGCATGCGCAAGGTGGTGCGCCAGGGCTCGGCGATGGCCCATCCCGAGCTGGGCCACGCCGTGCACGTGGAGCTGGAAGGGCTAGCACCCGGTCGCCCCTACTGGTACCGCTTCACGGTGGGTGGCCACGCCAGCGCGGTGGGCTGCACCCGCACCTTGCCCGCGGTTACGGCCGCGGTGGACCGGGTGCGCTTTGCGGTGGCGGGGTGCCAGCACTACGAGGAAGGCCACTACACCGCATGGCGGCGGATCGCCGAGGAGCCGCTGGATTTCGTGTTCCACTACGGTGACTACATCTACGAGGGTGAAAGCCAGCCGGGCCTGCGCAGGATGAACGGCCAGCCATTCACCAACCTGCGCAATCATGTCGGGCCGCAGACCTATACGCTGGACGACTACCGCCGCCGCTACGCCCAGTACAAGAGCGATGCCGACCTGCAGGCCGCGCATGCGTCGGCACCCTGGTTCGTCACCTTCGATGACCACGAAGTGGACAACAACTGGGCCGGTGCCGAAGACCAGGACGATACGCCCAGCGAAGTCTTCCTGCTGCGCCGCGCACAGGCGTTCCAGGCCTACTACGAGAACATGCCGCTGCGGCGTTCGGCATTTCCGCGCGAGGGCCACATGCAGCTGTACCGGCGCGCGCGCTACGGCACGCTGATGGACCTGCACCTGCTCGACACCCGCCAGTACCGCAGCAAGCAGGTGAACATGGCGCTGCGCGAGGAGGTGGAATCGCCGAAGCGCAGCATCGTGGGGGCGAAGCAGGAGCGCTGGCTGTTCGACGGCCTGGCCGATGCCGCACCGCGCTGGCACACCATTGCCCACCAGGTGGCACTGGGCAATTACATGCGAGAGAAGGACGGGGTGGTGCAGTCGTCCGACGACCAGTGGTCGGGCTATCTGGACAGCCGCCGGCGCCTGCTCGAGCACATCCAGAAGGTCGGCTTCGGCAACGTGGTCACTGCCTGTGGCGACGCGCATCGCCACTACGCCAGTGACCTTGTGCAGGACCATCGCGATTCGGGCGTGGTCTCCAGCGAATTCCTCGCCACCTCGATCACCTCCGGTGCCGATGGCCAGGGCGTGGATGCCTACGCCGAAAACCAGCTGCGGCACAGCCCGCACCTGAAGGCGACCACCGACAAGCGTGGCTATGTGCTGTGCGATGTCACCCGCCACGCATGGATCGGTGACATGAAGACGCTGGATTCGGTGATGCAGCCCAACGGCACCGTGCAGAGCTGGAGGCGCTACGCGGTGGAGCACGGCCGGCCGGGGTTGCAGGAGGCCTGACCGGGCCAGTCCATTGTAGAGTCGAGCCATGCTCGACTGCTTTTCCCGGTAGATGATCGAAAAGCAGTCGAGCATGGCTCGACTCTACATCAGCGCAACGGCTCAATCGTGCTCGAAGCGCAGCGGTTCGCTGCCCATCGCCGGGTCGCTGGTGCCGGGGCGTCCATCCTCGGCGCGCCCGGCCAGGCGCAGGGTGCTCTCGCCCGCGCTGACCTGCAGGTCATACCAGCCAGCGGTAGGCGTCGCGTCCCACGCCAATGAGGTTTCCGCACGCGCCGGCAGCGCCAGCGCCTGCTCGGGCATGTGCCCGGCGTAGGCGCCGGCCTGCACACGCAGTTGCAGTGCACTGTCGCCGAGATTGCGCAGCTGCAACCGCAACGGGCCGTCCGCGCGCTCGACCGTCGCCTGCAGGGCCGGCGCCTTTGCCGCGCCCTGGAAATGGCGGTGGAAGCCATTTGGGCCGAGCAGCCACAGGTCGTAGCGCCCCTGGGCATCCAATGGCCAGCGCTCCTGCAGCGGCATCCCCGGCAGCAGCGTGTAGCGGCGCGGAATGGCGCCAAGCCGCAGGCGGTCGTAGACATGCAGTACCGCCGCCGCACCTTCGCAGGACAGCACCAGATCCACGCCCGTTGCATCCAGGCGGGCAATCGAGGCCTGCGGCCGATAGGGCAGGGCCCGCGCCGGGCGTATACCGCTTTCCTGCTTCGCCGGGTTCAACCCTTCCGGCAACGCCGGCACGGTGCGTCCCGGCAGCGCAGCGGCACGTGCGGCCACCGCGCTCACGTCGGGCAGGCCGCGCACGAACGGGCGGGTATCGCGCTGGGCAAAGTCGAAGGCGCCCGTCAGGTCGCCGCAGACCGCACGGCGCCACGGTGAGATGTCCGGCGCGGCCACGCCAAAGCGGCGTTCGATCAGGCGTATGACCGAGGTGTGGTCGTACACCTGTGAATCGACCCAGCCGCCGCGGCTCCACGGCGAAATCACGTACAGCGGCACGCGCGGGCCGAGCCCATACGGGCGGCCGCGCAGCTCGGCGGCATCGTATTTTTCATCACCCGGTGCCGGATGACGGTGATACTCGCCGTCGGTACTGACCGATGAGGCGCCGGCCCAGCCGCCGTCCACGGGCGAAGGCGGTGCCGGTGGCGGCATGTGGTCGAAGAAGCCGTCGTTCTCGTCGAACATCAACAGCAGTGCCGTACGGCTCCAGACCTCCGGGTCGGCGGTCAGCGCGTCCAGCACGCGCGCGGTATAGGCCGCGCCCTGGGCGGGACTGGACGGGCCGGGATGCTCGCTGCCGGCGGCGTCGGCGATGATGAAACTGACCTGTGGCAGGCGCCCATCAAGCACGTCCTGGCGCAGCTGCGCCAGCCCACGGGTGCTGACGCCGCGCGCGCGCAGCTGTGGGTCATGCCCGGGCGCAGCGCTGTAGGCGCGACGGAACGCCTCAAAGCCGGCCAGTGGGTTGTCGGTGAAGTTGTCGGCCATGTCCTGGTAGATCTGCCAGGACACGCTCGCCTGCTGCAGGCGTTCGACATAGCTGCTCCAGCGGTACGACGCCGGATGCCCGCCGTATTCGGGGAAGTTGTCGTGCGAGTTGGCGATCACCGGGCCACCGGCGCGCGCGGCGGCATCGTTGTGCCCGGTCCACAGGAACACCCGGTTCGGGTTGGTGCCGGCCTGCATCGCGCAGTGGTAGGCGTCGCAGATCGTGAAGGCATCGGCCAGCGCGAACTGGAACGGCAGGTCGCTGCGCTGGAAGTAGCCCATCGAGTGATTCTGCTTGGCCTTCGGCCATTGCCCCATGCGGCCGTGGTCCCAGGCGCGCTGCGCATCGGGCCAGGTGTGCGGGGTGCCTTCCACGCGCATGTAGCCGAAGTGCGCGGCGGTATCCAGCGGGAACGGCGCGATCGCGCGCTTGCCGCTGGCGTCGGGTTGCAGCCACAGGCTGCGGGTGCGGCCACCGGCCTCCAGTGCAGCGGCCGGCGCAACGAAGCGATCGCCGAAGCCACGCACGCCCGGCAGCGTGCCGAAGTAGTGGTCGAACGAGCGGTTTTCCTGCATCAACACCACGATGTGCTGCAGGTCTTCGAGGCTGCGCGTCTGCGTGGCAGGGGCGATCGCTGCGGCCCGGGCGATGCTGGGCAGCAGCGGGGAAAGGCCGGCGGCAACGCCGGCCTGCAACAACCGGCGTCGGCCGATATCGGTCACGGGCTCACTCACAGGTCCACACGGAAGGAGATGCCGACGGTGCGCGGTGCGCCGATGAAGGCGTTGTCGCGGCCGTCCACCCCTGCAAGATACCGCTTGTCGGTCAGATTGCTCACCACCAGGTTGGCGCCCATGCCCTTCAGGCGCGGGGACAGGCCCTGCAGGTCGAAGCCGATGTTGGCGTTGAACACGGTGGCCGACGGCAGCTTGTTGACGTTGGCGGCGTCCAGGTAGCGGGTGCCCAGGTAGCGGCCGGACAGGCCGAAGTTCCAGTTCGCACCCTGCCAGTCGGCCGAAAGCACCAGTGTGTTCTCCGGCTGGCCGATCACCTTGGCGCCGTCGACGATGCCCAGCTGGGTGTCGCGCGCGGCGTTGCCGCTGCCCAGGTACTTGGAGCGGTTGTAGGTGTAGGCCGCATTGATCCGCCAGCCGTTGTCCCAGCCATAGCCGAGCGCCGCTTCCAGGCCGTTGCTTTCCACGCCGCCGAAGTTCTCGTAGACGCCGTCGGTCTCGCCCAGGTAGTCGATGCCGCTGACGAAGCCGGCCGGCAGGTAGACGATGCGGTTGTCGAACTTGATGTTGTACAGGGTGACCGAGGCGGTCAGCGGCCAGCGGCTGATGCGCATGCCCACTTCGATGTTGTCGGCGGTTTCCGGCTCGACGTTGCGGAAGCGCTGCGGGTCGGTCTCGCCCAGCACGCCGGAGGGGATGGCGGCGAAGTTCTGCGAGAAGCCGGCGAACAGCTCCATGCCTTCCACGCCCGGCGCCCAGGTGAAGCCGGTGGACAGCAGCGGGTCGGACTTGGAATCGGATTTCACGTGCTCGCTGGCACCGATCACGCGACGGCGTGACTGGTCGACGAAGAACTGCTTCACGCCCAGGCGCGCACTGAACGGGCCGAAGCGCGCGACGTCCTCGACGTAGTACATCTGCTCGTCAACCTTGTACTTGTCCTCGAACTGCACCCAGTAGGGCTGGTGATCGAAGGCGATGCTCTGGCCGACATTGAGCAGGCGGTGCCAGTCGCGGCGCGCTGAACGGTCCAGCTTCTCCACCCACAGGCCGCCACGGATCGTGTTGTCGACCGCGCCGAAGCTCTGCCGCCATTCAACGTCGGCGGTCACGCCCATGCGGTCGTTGTCGTAGTGGGTGTGGCGGTAGGACTGCGCGCCCAGTACGTTGCCGGCGTAGCAGTTCGGGTCGTACTCGGCGCTGAAGCCCAGCCGCGGGGTGCAGCTGGCCAGGCGCTGCGCGGCGCTGCCATCGGGATTGACGAAGAAGATCTGGCCGCGATTGCTGCCGCCGTAGACCGTCTTGCCGCCGATGTATTCCGACTCCGGGCGACCGGCGCCGTCATCGCTGACCTGCGCCAGGTACGGCGGCAGCCAGTCGCCGCGCCCTTCCATGCGGTGCCCGTAGGCCGCCACCGAGGCCTTGAAGCCGTTGCCGCCATCGAAGGCGGCGCGCAGGTAGCCAAAGGTGTTTTCGCGCAGCGCACGCGAACCGGAGCGGTAGTTCTGGTCCAGGTACGGAATGCCGGTGAGCGTGCCCACCAGATTGTCACGGTCCGGGTTGGTGGCAAAGCCGGCGGGCGAGACACTGGTGTACTCGGGTTCGTCGGCATCGTTGTAGGACAGGTAGCCGGTCAGCGTCCAGCGGTCCAGTTCGGTGATGAACTTGCCGGCGATATGGTCGTTGCTGGCGTGGCCGGTGCCATCGATCCAATCGTGCACCTTGGACGAGGACGCGCTGACCCAGGCGCGCGTATGGCCGCCGAGCAGGCCGGTGTCATAGCGCACGTAGTACTTGCGTGCGTCGTTGTCACCGGCGCCGATCACGAAGCGCAGGCGGCTGTCCTGCAGCGGGTCGCTGGTGAGGAAGTTCAGCGTACCGCCCAGCGCCTCGTTCGAGCGCGAGGAGATGTCGGCGGTGCCCTGGCTGACTTCCACCGTTTCCAGATCGAGGGTGTCGATGTAGCGGTTGGCCAGCGAACCGCCACCGTAGCCGGAGCCACCATTGGGCAGGCCGTCGATGGTGGTGCCGATCTGCTGGGTGTCGCGGTTGGTGACGAAGCCACGCATGCTGATCTGCGTACCCCACACCGACGAGCCGGTGGCGTCGGCCTCGCTGACCACCACGCCCGGCACTTCATTGAGCGCGTCGTTGACACTGCTCATCACCGTCTGCCGGTTCAGCGTCTCGGCGCGTACCGAGGTCTTGGCGTAGCTGGTGGCCTGGCCGATCACCTGCACCTGGTCCAGCGTACGGGCGTCGCTGCTGCGCGCTTCGGCCGTCTCGCCCTGCGGTGCTTCGGCCAGGGCGTCCAGTGCGGGGGCGATCAGCAGGGCAAGCAGCGAAATACGGGGAAAGCGCGCAATCGTTCGCATCGAAACCGGACCTGCAAGAGAGGGAAGCCCCGGAGTGTCGGTAGTGCCAATGACATCGGCATGACGTGGCCACGCAACTACGATGGCACTGTGGGGCCGGTCACGGCCTTCGGGTATGCTCGGCGCTTCAATGGAGCTGAGGTGCTGGCGATGCGGAAGCGGTCGAAGATCTGGCTGGGGGGCGCAGCACTGGTGCTGCTGGCAGGGTGCAACCGGGCGCCATCAGGCGAACAGGCGGGCGCACAGCCTCCGCCGCCCACCCCCGGTGAGAACGCCGCACCCGAGGCAGCGCCGCCGGCTTCCTCCACTGCGGCCGGTGGCGCCGCACTCACCGACCGCGATGGCAAGCCGGTGCCGCTGGTGCCGTTCGACACCGGCAGCGTGCCGCTGAGCACTGCCGCGCTGGGCGAACTGCCGTTCTTCAGCCTGCCGCAAGGCTATGCGCCGCAGAACGCACCGCACCCGCGCGCGTGGGCACGATTTCCGTTCCGCATGGGCGAGGGCGTGCATTGGGTGGAAGGCCCGAGCTGGTCGGCCCGCATCGTGGCCGACAGTGAAGCGGCACCCGACAAGACGTTCTCCGCACTGGAAGTGCAGCGCAACTTCGACGGTGTGATCACGGCCGCCGGTGGCCGCAAGGTGTTTGAAGGCACACTGCTGCGCGATATCTACTATGGCCCGCAGCTGGAAGGCGAGATCGGCGGTGGCTTCATCGACGCGGTGAACGGCGAACAGGACGCGCCCACCACGGTCTACGTGCTGCGCCAGGCCAACCGCACCGTCTGGCTGCAGCTGGCAGTGGACAGCAACGGCGCTGGCCTGGTGGTGGTGGATGAAGTGCCGTTCAAGGCCACCGCGCAGTGGTCGGACAGCTTCCCGCACCTGTCCCTGCCGGCCGGCTATGGCGACCGCAACAAGGCCCAGCAACGTGATTTCGATGCGTTCCCGTTCTGGACCGGCGATCACTTCGAGCAGGTCGAGGGTCGTACCTTCGCCGCCGATTTCGACAAGGGTGAGCGCGAATACTCAATGCACGAAGTGCGCCGCAACCTCGAAGCGATGATGGCCCAGGTCAACGGCACCAAGGTGTTCGAGGGGCGCATCCCGCGCGAGGCGGCCGAAGGGGTGCCGAAGCCGGTGCAGTCGGCCTACAGCAATGCAGCCAGCTTCAACTGGAACAACTACGACAGCGTGGTCTACAGCGTCGATCTGGCCGATGGCCGCCAGGTGTGGGTGCACGCGCGGCTGGAATACCTCAGTGCCGGCTGGGTGGTGGCCGAGCGCAAGGGCTTCACCCAGACCGCGGCGCTGCTGCCGGCCGATGCGTTGAAGAAGAAGCTGGACAGCGACGGCCGAGTGGCGATCCAGGTCAACTTCGCCACCGGCAAGGCGCAGATCCTGCCGGCCTCCGAAGCGCAGCTGGCGCAGGTGCTGCAGCTTCTGCAGGGTGATCCTGCGTTGAAGCTGTCGATTGAAGGCCACACCGACAACAGTGGCGCCGTGTCGCATAACCGCAGCCTGTCGGAGGATCGCGCACGGTCGGTGGTGGCCGCGCTGACCGCCAGGGGCATCGCCGCCGATCGCCTGCAGGCGGCCGGCTTCGGTGCGGACAAGCCGGTGGCCGACAATGGCAGCGAGGACGGCAAGGCACGCAATCGCCGCGTGGAGCTGGTCAAGCGCTGAGCGGGCGCCTGCTCAGTACCGCGCGTCCTTGGGTTTCGGGTCGCGCGGCCAGTCCTTGCTCTTGTTGGCGAAGTCCGGCCGCGGCTGATTGATGAAGTAGCTGGCGATGTCCACCGCGTCCTGGTCGGGCATCACCTGCTGCCCCAGCGGCGGCTCGCGGGTTACCGCCGGTGGCATGTTGTGCTTGACGAAGCCGGCGGCCTTGTACAGCCGCGCCATGCCAGCGCCGATGTTGAAGCTGTGCTCACCCCACAGTGGCGGGAAGGCGATGTCACCGCTGGCATCACGCCGGCCTTCGCCATTGTCGCCATGGCAGGCCGCACACTGGGCGGCGTACAGCGCCTGGCCGCGGATCGGGTCCGGGGTCAGCGTGCTGTCGATCGGCCCTTCACTGGGCGCAGCCACGCGGGCGCCCTCGGGTACCGGACTGCTCAGCCATGCCATGTAGTCGAGCATCGCGCGCATCTGCGGCGCGTCCTTCGGTAGCGGCTTGCCGTTCATCGAACGCTGCAGGCAGCCGTTGATGCGCTCGGTCAGCCCGATCACCCTGCCCGGGCGCGGCATGTAGCGCGGATAGGCACCGCCACCGGTATTGAAGTAGTGGTTGCCGAAGGGCCGCTTGCCCTCGGCCATGTGGCACGAGTTGCAGTTCAGATCGTTGCCGACATTGTCCGGCAACAGCCGTGCGGTCTCGTTGAGAAGGCGGCGTCCGAGCATCACCGACTCGGCGTTGCCGAGCGCGGCGATCTCTTCGGCGCTGGGTGGCTGGTAGTGCCCGACCACCTTGCCCTGCATATCGAGCATATCGAACGTGCTGGCCGTGGCGGCATCCAGGTCCGGGTACAGATGGCGATAGGCGAGGGTGCCGGCACCGGCCAGCACCAGGGCGGCGATCGCACTGCCGAACAGCAGGCGGGAATGCTTGCGCGAGCGCTTCATCGTGCGGCCTCCTGCGGAACGTAGTGCACCGGCTTGTCGCGCACCACCCGCCGCATGCGCGCCACGTCGACCTCGCTGACCGCGCTGGCCTGGTTGCCCCAGCTGCTGCGGATGAAGGTCAGGATCTGTGCCAGCTGTGCGTTCGGCAGCTGCTCGAAGCCCGGCATGGTGAACGCCATGCGGTCATGCGGGGTATGTGGCGTGCGCCCACCAATCAAGGTCACCTGCACCAGCGAGCTGGGATCATCGGCGAATACGATCGAGTTGCCGGCCAGCGCCGGGTATACGCGTGGCATGCCGCGGCCATCGGCGCGGTGGCAGGCCTGGCAGTGCTCGGCATAGGCCAGCGAGCCGGCCACGCGGTAGTCGCCATTGCGCAGCGCTGCGGTGGTGGTGTCGGTACCGGCCGCCCCCTGCGCGCTGCGGCCCTCGCGCGCCGGCAGCTGCTTCAGATAGCGCGCCATCGCCAGCAGGTCGGCGTCGGACAGGTACTGCGTGCTGTGTTCGACCACGTCGGCCATGCCACCGAAGGCCGCCGAGCGATCAGTGCGGCCGGTGCGCAGGAAGTCGACGATCTCACCTTCGCTCCAGCTGGCCAGGCCGGTCGACTCGTTGCGCAGGTTCTTCGCGTACCAGCCTTCCAGCACCGAGCCGGACAAGAACTGGCGGCTGCCATCGTCGGCCATCGCCTTTTCCTGGAACGCCAGGCCGCGTGGGGTGTGACAGGCACCGCAATGGGCCAGGCCTTCCACCAGTTCGGCACCGCGCTGCTGCCCGGCATCCAGCGACGGGTCCGGGTTGAAACTGCGTGGGCGTGCGAACAGCAGCTGCCACCACGCCAGCGGCCAACGCATGTTGGCCGGCCATGGAATCGTGCTGTCGGCGTTGTCCTGCCTCACCGGCTGCACCGAGCCCATGAAATAGGCGTACAGCGCCTTGATCTCGGCGTCGCTGGCGATCACGTACGAGGCATACGGCATCGCCGGATACAACGGCTGGCCGTCATGACGGATGCCGCGGCGCACCGCGCGCTCGAAGTCGGCGTAGTCGTAGCTGCCGATACCGGTTTCGGGGTCGGGCGTGATGTTGGTCGAGTAGATCGTGCCCATCGGCGTCTGCATGCCGAGGCCACCGGCGAACGGCTTGCCGCCAGGCGCGGTATGGCAGGCCGCGCAGTCGGCGGCGCGCGACAGGTATTGCCCATGCGTGATCAGGGCTGGATCGTGGATGTCGACCTGCGCCGTCTGTCGCGGTGCGAACCAGTAGGGCGTGGTGCGGGCGATGCCGTAGGCGGCGGCCACTGTGGCGGCCAGGGCAATGGCGAGCTTGAGCGAGGTGCGCATGGCGGCACTGTGGGCAATCGTGCGCGTGCGTTCATTGATCCGGATCAATGACTGAACGGATACAGCTTGTGCACCAAGCTGAATCGTTCCTGCGTTGTCATCAAGCCGTCATCCGTGCGCGATAGATGGAAGGGCGATTGAGGCGTTAACGTCCCAGCCTGTCTGATTTGCCCCTATGACGTGATATGAAGCGCCTGCTGCTGCTGTTGCTGGCGTGCGCCGGCCTGTGGCTGGCTGCATGCTCTTCCTCGATCAATGCCTCATCCACCTCGCTCGCCGACAGGCTGATCGCGCCAGGTGGCGTGTCGACCCTGCTCGATCGCCCGCGCATCGCCGCGGCCATCGCCGAACTGCCCAACCGCCACGGCTTCGCACCGGGCCGTGATGGCGTGCCGATCTTCTGGCGCGTGTTCGATCCGGGTGACTACGGTGCGCGCTACCACTACCTGCCGCAGCGCCACGAGAACGGCCTGCCGCTGGATACCGGGCTGAGCCTGGCCGTGCCGCAGCCGTTCCGCGCGCAGGCGCCACGCGGCACCGTGGTGCTGCTGCACGGCTGGATGATGAACGGCGATTCGATGCTGCCGTGGTCGCTGCAGCTGGCCGAATCTGGCTACCGCGTGGTCACCTTGGATCTGCGCAACCACGGCCAGTCCGGTGCAGGCCCGTCCGGCTATGGCACCTATGAATCCGACGACGTCGTCGATGTGATCGGCGAGCTGCGCGCGCGTGGCGAGATCATAGGACCGCTGTACCTGTTCGGTGTCTCCTACGGCGCCGCCACTGCGGTGTTCACCGCCGACAAGCTGGGTGACCAGGTGGCTGGCGTGGTGGCGATGGAGTCGTTCGCCAACGCCGGCGTGGCGATCCGCACGATGATCCCGCACCTGATGGGGTTGCAGCCGGAAGGCCTGAAGGCGCAGGCGGTGGCGTCCTACGCGCGCTGGCGCTACGGCGGCCAGGACATCAACCAGGTGATCGCCGCCGCCAGCCGCCGCATCGATGTCGATCTGGATCGGGTGGACGTGGCACGCGCGCTGGCTGATACCCGCGCCTGCGTGCTGCTGCTGCACGGGCAGGGCGACCAGCATATTCCGGTCAGCCAGGGCCGCGAGCTGGCCCTGGCAAATCCGCGCGCGCACTACATCGAGATGCGTGGCGAGGACCACATCACCCTGCCGCTGCGGCTGGACCTGCTGGCCGGCGTGGTCGATGACTGGATGGCCCGTGACGAGCACCACCCGAAGAGCGCGTGCCCGGCCCCGCAGCTGCCGGCGCAGGCTGAGTGGCTGGTGCACGACGCTGCGGATATGCCGGTGAAGGCCCCGACGCGCGGTTGAACAAAAAGGGGACGGAGGGGATTAAGTCGTTTGCAGCACACCCGAGGCAGATACGACTTAATCCCCTCCGTCCCCTTTTTCTGTCAGGGCAGGCGGCGTGCCAGTGAGCGTGCGGACGCGGCCACGCCGAGCAGCAACGCGGCCACGCACAGGAAGGCGAAGCCGAGGCTGGTCACGTGCGCGAGCGCGCCGATCGCGGCCGGACCGGCGAGGATGCCGGCGTAGCCCAGCGTGGTCACCGCCGTGATGGCGATGCTCTCCGGCATCACCCGCTGCTGGCCGGCCATCGAGAACAGCGCCGGCACGATGTTGGCGCAGCCCAGCCCGACCAGGACGTAGCCGGCCAGCGCCACCGGGAACGACGCTACCAGCGTGGCCAGGCCGAAACCGGCGGCCGCGGTGATGCCACCGATGACAATCGTGCGCGTTCGCCCGAGGCGCTCGACGATGCCGTCGCCGAACAGGCGCATCGCGGTCATCGCCAGCGTGAACAATGCGAAGCCGGCTCCCGCCTGGTCGCGCGGCACCTGCCGCACTTCCGCCAGGAACACCGCGCTCCAGTCCAGCATCGAGCCCTCGGCGAGGAACACCACGAACGCCAGCACCCCGATGAACAGCACCACGCCATGCGGCAGTGCCAGCAGGGGGCCTTCATGCAGGATGCGCTGCGGTCGCCAGTGCGGGGCCGCCAAGGCTGCGACCAGCAGCAGTATGGCAACCGACACCAGCGCGGCCAGCCACAGCGGCGTGCCGAGAATCAGCAGGCCGGTCATGCAGCCGGCACCGACGAAGCCGCCGATGCTGTAGAAGGCGTGGAAGCCGGACATCATCGCGCGCCCGGCATCGCGCTCGACGGCCACCGCCTGCATGTTCATCGCACAGTCCAGTGCCCCTACGCCGGCGCCGAACACGAACAGCGCCGCGCCCAGTGCCATGGGTGAAGGGGCCAGTACCAGCAGCGGCAGCGCGCACAGCATCATGGCGCAGGTGATGACCATCACCCGACGGCAGCCCAGTCGCCCGGTCAGTGCGCCCGCCAAAGGCATCGCCAGCAGCGAGCCCAGGCCCAGGCACAGCAGCACCGCGCCAAGGCTGGCGTCGGACAGCCCGGCCTTGGCCTTGGCGTAGGGCACCATCGGCGCCCACGCGGCGGTGGCGAATCCGGGAATGAAGAAGGCGGCACGGGTAGCGTGCTGCTGGGCAAGCGGGGATGAAGGCGTCATGCGCGGTGCGAAGCTCCAGAGGAACGCCCATGGAAACGTTTTCACGTGAGATCGGCAAGTGCCCTGCATGACATTGGACGACGCATACGATTGCAGTGACCCGATTGCGTCACCAGTGGTTAACGCCGCCCACGGACAGTGGCTGCACGGTCGGCATTCCGCCGGCCGCTGCCGGAGATCCATACATGAGCACGACACCGACCATCCTCCTCGTCCATGGATTCTGGGGCGGGGCCGCACACTGGGCCAAGGTGATCCTGGAACTGCATCGCAACGGCCATGACCGCGTGCAGGCGGTGGAACTGCCACTCACCTCGCTGGCCGACGATGCAGGACGCACCCAGAAGATGATCCGGCAGATCGACGGGCCGGTGCTGCTGGTCGGCCATTCCTATGGTGGCGCAGTGATCAGCCAGGCCGGCAACGAGGCCAACGTGAAGGGGCTGGTCTATATCGCGGCCTTTGCCCCGGATGCCGGCGAAAGCCCGGGCGGCATCACCCAGCAGCATCTGCCGGAAGCCGCGCCGAATCTGGCACCGGACAGCGACGGCTACCTGTGGCTGCGCGCGGACAAATTCCATGAGAGTTTCTGCCAGGACCTGAGCGCCGACGAAGGCCGGGTGATGGCAGTGACCCAGAAGGCGCCGCTGGCCAGCACCTTCGGCGATGCGGTCAGTGACCCGGCCTGGAAGCACCGGCCGAGCTGGTACCAGTTGTCCCGCCATGACCGCATGATCGCGCCGGAGAACCAGAAGGCCATGGCTGGCAGGATGCAGCCCAAGCGCCTGCTGGAACTGGACGCCAGCCATGCTTCGCTGGCCTCGAAGCCCGTCGAGGTGAGTGCGCTGATCCTGGAGGCCTGCGCCACCATCGGCGGTTGATCCCGCGTCATCGCGACGCACGACAGCACATCGCACGACAGCCGGGGCGCAGGGGAGTACACTCCTGCGCCTGCGGCCACCCGGCCGAATCCCCATCCCCTCCAGCCGTCGCCAGAGGATCCCACCCGATCGTGGAGGTCCTGTCGTGCAGTACGTGCCCGTTGTCCGTCTTCCGTCCTCATTGCCGCGTCGCCGCTTGCTGCCGCAGGCGCTCGCGCAGAGCCTGCTGATCACCGCACTGGCCAGCAGTGGCATCGCCGCCGCGCAGTCCACCGATGACGGCGACAAGGCCACGCAGACGCCCGCCTCGCAGACCCTGCAGACCGTGCAGGTCACCGCCAACCAGCTGGGTACCATCACCGAAGGCAGCGGCGCCTACACACCTGGCACCATCGCGACCGCCACCCGCCTGGTGCTGACGCCACGGCAGACACCGCAGACCATCAGCGTGATCACCCGTGCGGAGATGGATGACTTTGGCCTGCACGGCATCGACGACGTGATGCGGGTGACCCCGGGCATCAGCATCGTCACCTACGACAGCGAGCGCACCGAGTACTACGCACGTGGTTTCGCCGTGCAGAACTTCCAGTACGACGGCATCCCGATGTCGCGTGACTCGGCCTATTCGGCCGGCAACACGCTCAGCGACACCGCCATCTACGACCGCATCGAAGTGCTCAAGGGCGCTACCGGCCTGTTGACCGGCATGGGCGATCCCGGCGCGACCATCAACCTGGTGCGCAAGAAGCCGGGCAGGGAGTTCGCTGGCAGCGCCTCGCTGGGTGTCGGCCGCTGGGACGACTACCGTGCCGAGCTCGATGTCGGTGGCCCGCTGACTGCCGATGGCCACGTACGCGGCCGCGCGGTGGGGGCATGGGAAGACAAGCATTCCAACCTCGACCACTACCAGCGCACCAGCAAGGTCGGCTACGCAGTGCTGGAAGCCGATCTGGGCGAGCGCACGCTACTGACCGTGGGTGGCGATGCGATGGACAGCGATCCGAAGGGTTCGACGTGGGGCGGTATTCCGCTGCTGGACAGTGCCGGCAACTTCAACCGCATGCCGCGCTCGTTCAACAACGGCGCACGCTGGGCCGGCTGGCGTCAGTATGTGCGCACTGGTTTTGCCACGCTGGAGCATACGTTCTCCGACGACTGGGTGGCCAAGCTGCAGCTCAACCACCAGGTCAACGGTTACGACGCTGCGCTGGCCGGTGCCGCCGCGGGCAATCCCGATCCGTTGACCGGAGAAGGCGTCAGCCTGTGGCTCGGCAAGTACGTCGGAAAGACGGTCAGCAACGCCGCCGACTTCTATGTGAGCGGGCATTTCGGCCTGTTCGGCCGCGCGCATGAGCTGGTGATCGGCGGCAGTGCCTCGCGCAAGCGCTGGACCAATACCGGCTACGGCCCACAGGATGGTTTCCCCGATACAGTGCCGGACTATCGCCGCTGGGACGGCGACATCGCCGAGCCGCAATGGCAGCGCAGCTACGACAACAACGAAGTGACCCGTGAGAACGGCCTGTACGTGGTCGGCCGTTTTGACCTGGCCGATCCGCTGAAGGTGATCGTTGGCAGCCGCCTGGCCAGCTACCGCTCGCCGCAGACGCGCGAGACCGGCGTGTTCGTGCCGTACGCCGGCGTGGTCTACGACCTCGGCGAGCACTATTCGGTGTACGCCAGCTACAGCACCATCTTCAAGCCGCAGGGCGAGCGTGACGAGCAGGGCAAGGCGCTGGATCCGCTGGAAGGCCGCAGCTACGAAATGGGCCTGAAGGCCGAGTTCCTCGATGGCCGCTTCAACGCCAGTGCAGCGCTGTTCCAGCTTGACCAGGACAACTTCGCCCAGCCCACCGGTGGCAAGACACCGGATGGGCAGGATGCCTATCGCGCCTTGATGGGCGTGCGGACCAAGGGCTACGAGCTGGAAATGTCGGGCCAGTTGGCCGAGGGCTGGCAGGTGCAGGGTGGGTTCTCGCACAAGATCGCGCGCCAGGCGGGCACCAAGGTGACCACGCTGGAACCGGAGAACCAGTTCAGCCTGCACTCCAGCTACCGCCTGCGCGGTGCCTGGCAGGGACTGACGCTGGGCGGTGGTGCGCGCTGGCAGGATTCGACCTTCGGCGAGATCACCAATCCGGCCACGCAGGCCAAGGTGGTGCATCGCACCCAGCCTTACTGGCTGCTCGATGCGATGGCGCGCTATGAATTCAACGATCGCCTGTCGGCCACGCTCAACGTCAACAACCTGCTCGACAAGCGTTACTACACCATCTTCAGCTGGTACAGCACCTACACCTGGGGCGAGCCGCGCAACGTGCGGCTGACCTTGAACTACAGGTTCTGACGCGGATCTACAGCAATGTGCCCGCGATGCCATCCAGCATCGCGGGCGTTGCCGTTACAGCGGCAGGTCGAACACCAGCACTTCGGCGTCGTTGCCGTTTTCCAGGGTCAGCTGCGCTTCGTCGCTGACCTGCAGCGCATCACCGGCTTCAAGGGTGATGCCGTTCACCTGCAACTGGCCACGGGCCACCTGCACGTAGGCGCCACGACCGTTGCCGAGCGCATGGTGCAGCTTCTGGCCGCCATCAAGGATGGTGGCGAAGATGCGGGCATCCTGGTGGATGCGCAGCGAACCGTCGGCACCGTCCGGCGAAGCGATCAGGCGCAGCTGGCCGCGCTTGCTGTCCGGTGTGAAGTGGGTCTCCTCGTAGGACGGGGTGATGTTCTCCGCATCCGGGAAGATCCAGATCTGCAGGAAGTGCACGGTCTCGTCGGCCGAGTGGTTGAACTCGCTGTGGCTGACACCGCTGCCGGCGCTCATGCGCTGCACGTCGCCGTAGCGCAGAACCGAGCCGGTGCCCATCGAGTCCTTGTGCTCCAGCGCGCCGCCCAGCACGTAGGAAACGATCTCCATGTTGCTGTGGCTGTGGGTGCCGAAGCCCTGGCCGCCAATCACCTTGTCTTCGTTGATCACCCGCAGCGGGCCGAAGCTGACGTAGCGGGGGTCGTAGTAGTTGGCGAAGGAGAAGGTATGGCGGGAGGACAGCCAGCCATGCTCGGCCAGGCCACGGGTAGCGCTCTTGCGGATCTGCAGCATGATGGAATCTCCTTGTTCGATGGTTTCGATGGGGCGGGGTGGGGCGGTAGCCGCCGTGTTTCCCCGTTGGAGAGAAGTATCCGCTTGCGCCCGGGGTTTGAAAAACGGATAGTTTTGACAGCCATCATCGAAAAATTCGAATGCTCAAGCTCAGCCTCGATGCCCTGCAGATCCTCGATGCCATCGACCGCCGCGGCTCGTTTGCCGGTGCCGGCAAGGCCCTGCACAAGGTGCCCTCGACCATTTCCTACACTGTGGCCAAGCTGGAGGAAGACCTGGGCGTGCAGCTGTTCGACCGGGTCGGGCCGCGCGCCGAGCCGACCGAGGCCGGCCGCGCCCTGCTGGACGAGGGCCGGCACCTGCTGCGCGCGGCCCGCGAACTGGAATTGCGGGTGCGCCGGGTGGCATCGGGCTGGGAGACCGAGCTGACCCTGGCGGTGGATTCGGTGTTCCCGACCTGGCTGCTGGGCCCTGACATCGCTGCATTCCGTGAGGCCGAGGCGCCGACCCGGCTGCGGCTGATCGGCGAGGCACTGTCCGGCACCTGGGAAGCGCTGCTCGACAGACGTGCCGACCTGCTGGTGGGCGCACCGGGCGAGGGCCCCAGTGGCGGTGGGTATGTGGTCGAGCCGCTGGGCACGGTGGAGTTCGTGTTCGCGGTTGCGCCCAACCATCCCTTGGCCGCGGTGGAGGGCGTGCTGGGTCGCGAGCAACTGGTCGAGCATTGCGCGATCGCCGTTTCTGATTCGGCGCGCCGGCTGCTGCCGCGCACGGTCGGCCTGTTGATGGGGCAGGAGATGCTGACGGTGCCGGACATGGCGAGCAAGCTGAAGCTGCAGTGCGAGGGTGTCGGCTTCGGTTTCCTGCCCGAGCCGTGCGCGCGCGCGGCGGTGGCGCGCGGCCAGCTGGTGATCCGCGAGGTGGAGGAACACAAGCCGGAAGAGACCTTCTGGCTGGCCTGGCGCACGGGTGAGGATGGCGCGGCACTGCGCTGGTGGCGCGAGCGCCTGCGCAGGCCGGAGCTGCTGTCGCAGTGGTGGCAGGCCATGGCCAGGGGGTAGGGGGTTTGGCAGGGCTGCGCCCTGCACCCGCTACGGGCTGGAGCAACAGCAACAGCAACAGCAACAGCAGAAGCGGGTTTCCTGATGGATGGCGGGGTGGGTCCGGTTGCGGGAGACGCCGTAAACCCGTCCTTGGGGGCTTGGCCGCGGCATCCATGCCGCGGACACTCCCGCAACCGGACCCACCCCGCCTTCGACAGTTTTCCGCGATCTGTCGGAACGGCGTACTGCTCTGGTAGGTGTCGACCTTGGTCGACACGGTAGATCCACGCCATGCGTGGATGCTGTTCAATCAATTGTCGAAATATTCGAATTCGATGGAGATTCATCCACGCATGGCGTGGATCCATCAGATCGCGGGAATCTGTCAGAGGTGGGGCGGTGTCGGAGTGCGGGGTGTCCGCGGCATGGATGCCGCGGCCAAGCCCCCAGGGATGGGTTCACGGCGTCCCCGCACTCCGACACCGCCCCGCCAACCCGCGGAATGCCAGCTTTTGCTGTTGCTGTTGCCGTTGCCTTGGCTTGGCTTGGCTTGGCTTGCCTTGGCTTGAAGCATCTGCAGGTGCAGGGCGCAGCCCTGCCGAAAAACACACATAAAAAAACAGCAGGCCGAGGCCTGCTGTTTCGGTGTAATGGTGCGCCCGGAGAGATTCGAACTCCCGACCGCCTGGTTCGTAGCCAGGTACTCTATCCAACTGAGCTACGGGCGCCAATTACATAAACTTGTTGTGCTGACTGTGTATGGTGCGCCCGGAGAGATTCGAACTCCCGACCGCCTGGTTCGTAGCCAGGTACTCTATCCAACTGAGCTACGGGCGCGCGGTACACAATCAACTTACTGCCAAATTTTACTGCATTTCCAGCGGCGGATGCTGGAAACCTGTCGAGTGGTGCGCCCGGAGAGATTCGAACTCCCGACCGCCTGGTTCGTAGCCAGGTACTCTATCCAACTGAGCTACGGGCGCCCTGCGACAGGAGCGGAATTATGCGGATGTCGGCGCGCACCGTCAACAGTTTTGTGAAAATTTTCACCCAACTGAATGAAAAAGCAGTCAGCCACCGCGTCCGGAGCTTTCAGCCAGGCGAAATGATCGGCACGCGTGCCCAGTTCCTGCGCGGACAGCACGCGCAGCTGCGCGTCCACATTCGGCAGCTTCGCCAGCAGCGTGCGCATCGAGCCGGCCGGCGCCAGCCAGTCGTGTTCCATCAGCACCGCCTGCGCACTGCCGTGCACCCGCGCCATCTGCGCATCGAGGTCTTCGCTCATGCCGACGGCAGCGTAGTGGTTGTTCAGGCCGACGCGCGCCCAGTCGGCGATCAGTCCGCGCGCTTCGGTGCCACCGAAGCCGAGGCGCCGACCATGCAGCACGCCCTGGCGCTGCGCGATCCACGGCAGGAAGCGGTAGACCAACGGCAGCAGCCAGCCGCGCGGTGGGGGGAAGCCGCGCCAGAACGGCGAGCCACTGGCCGCCAGCCATAGCCGGTTGAAGTGTTGCGGAGCGCGGCCGGCATGCACGCAGGCCAGTTGTCCGCCCAGGCTGTGGCCGCCGATGATCCAGGGCAGCGGGCCAGTTTCATCATCTGCGGCGGTCAGCACGGCCTGGCTAGCCGGCAGATCCTGTTCGAGTACCTCGCGATAGCCCCAGTCCTGCGTGCGCGACGGGCGCAGCGAGCTGCTGCCGTTGCCGCGCCACTCATGCAGGTAGACCACCACCCCCCTGGCGGCCAGTGCCTGTGCCAGCGGCAGGTAGTGGCGCGCGGCCACGCCCAGCGCCGGCAGCCACAGCAGGCGCGCGATGGGCTGCGCAGGCACGCAGGCAATCACCTCGTAGCGATGGCCATCCTCGCACTGCACGGCAAGCGTGTCCGGCGTCAGGCTCATGCGTGCGGTGCCGCGCCGAAGTGATCGAGCACCAGCACCTCGCTGCCGCCGGGGGCGTAGCCCCTCTGCAGCCCGCGCGCGACATAGTCGATGCCGGCCTCGCAGGCATTGGCCAGGCTCAGGCCGTTGCACAGCTGCGCGGCAATGGCAGAGGCCAGCGTGCAGCCAGTGCCGTGCGCATCCAGCGGCAGGCGGGCGTGGATGAATTCTTCGCTGCTGACGCCGTCGAAGTAGCGGTCGATCACGCGGTTGCCCTCATGCAGATGGCCACCCTTGAGCAGAACGGCGCCGGCACCGAGGTCGAGCAGGGCGGAGGCGGCCTGCTCGGCATCGTTACCGTTGCCGATGTTCCGCCCGACCAGCAGTTCTGCTTCCGGTGTGTTCGGGGTGATCAGCGTGGCAAGGGGAATCAGGCGCTCACGCATCGCCTGCAGGGCGCTGTCTTCCAGCAGGCGTGCGCCACTGGTGGCGACCATCACCGGGTCCAGCACCACGTGCGGTGGGCGATGGCGCTGCAGTGTGTCGGCAACGACGTTGATCACCTCGGCGTTGGCCAGCATGCCGAGCTTCACCGCGTGGATATCGAAATCATCGAAACAGGCCTCCAGCTGCGCACGCAGGAAGTCGACCGGCGGCACGTGCACGGCGGTCACGCCGCGGGTGTTCTGTGCGGTCAGCGCGGCGATCGCCGACAGGCCATGCACGCGATGTGCGGCGAACGCCTTCAGGTCGGCCTGGATTCCAGCACCACCGCCGGAGTCGGAGCCGGCGATGGTGAGGGCGGATACGGGAGTAGTCGGGCTCATCCAGCGATTGTGCCGTGGTCCCGCTGGGGAGGGTAGCTCCGCGCCATGCGTGGATGTCCTTGACTCAATGCCGCCAGCGCGCCCACTGCTGGTACACCACATAGCCCAGCCCGGTCAGGCCGGTCAGCAGGGCGGGGGCGAGCAGGGCGTCGTACTGCCAGCGCATGAACAACCAGGCGCCGAGGATGCCACCGGCGAGGAAGCCGCTGATGATCAACCCGCTGAGGGTCAGTCGGCGAACCTGCAGCGGCAGCCCACGCAGCAGGTGGCCCAGGCCGATGCCGAGGTCGGTGAACATGCCGCTGAGGTGGGTGGTGCGCACCACTGCGCCGCTGAAGGTGGTGACCATCGCATTCTGCAGGCCGCAGGCCATGGCGGCGGCCAGTGCGCCCCAGATCTGGTGCTGTTCGAACAGCGGAATGGCCACCAGCAGCAGCGCCGATTCCAGCGCCAGCGCAACGCCGTAACGACGCCCCAGCTGCAGGGCGCTGTCCTGGATCAACAGGCCGCTGAGCATGGCGCCCAGCGAGAAGGCGATCAGCAGGCCCCACAGATGCCCGACCGCACGCCAGTCGCCCTGGGCCAGCGCCATGCCCAGCTGGCTGGTGCTGCCGGTCATGTGGCTGACCGCCTGATGCTCGAAACCCAGAAAACCGACCACGTTGACCATGCCGGCCACGCACGAGAGCGCAACCGCACCGATCCAGACCCAGGTGGGCAGGCGTATTCCCATCGGCAGGGCCCCTCAGGGCCCGCCGAAGCCGCCGTTGAACTGCAGCTCGCTGAAGGTGTTGCTGGCCGGGTCGAACACGGCGCCCCAGAACTGTGCACCGCCATCGCAGACGCGGATCGCTTCACGGGCCGGATTGACGCCGCTGTCGTCGGGCAGGTGGAAGGCGTTGATGTAGATCAGCCGCTTGCCGGCACTTTCGATGCCGACGTACTGGCGATCGAAGTCCAGCACCTTCGGCACCTGCGCTTCCAGCGAGGACAGCTTCGCTTCCAGCTGGTCGACCTGTTGCCGGCTGGGCGCCCAGTAGCCGCTGACCCGCCCGGCCTCGCGGCCGGGGCTGGGGCGTGAGCAGGTGTCTAGCACCTGCGCGGCGATGATCGGGCGGGTGACCACCCAGGACTGTCCGGTACGCTCGGCGGTCGGCACGCTGGCCGGGCCGCGCGTGGTGGTGCAGGCACCCAGCGCGGCTGCGAGGGCGATCGCAGCCGTGGGCAGCAGCAGTCGGGTGCAGCGGCTCACAATACCTCCGAAGCGTAGTCGGCCAGGCGCGAACGCTCGCCACGGCGCAGGGTGATGTGCGCGCTGTGCGGCCAGTTCTTGAAGCGATCCACCGCGTAGGTCAGGCCCGAGGTGGTCTCGGTCAGGTACGGGGTGTCGATCTGCTCGACGTTGCCCAGGCAGACGATCTTGGTGCCGGGGCCGGCACGGGTGATCAAGGTCTTCATCTGCTTCGGGGTGAGGTTCTGCGCCTCGTCCAGGATCAGGTAGCGCGACAGGAAGGTGCGGCCGCGCATGAAGTTCATCGAGCGGATCTTGATGCGGCTGGCGAGCAGGTCGTTGGTCGCCTGGCGGCCCCAGGTGCCGCCTTCCTGGTTGTGCGTCAGCACTTCCAGGTTGTCGGTCAGCGCGCCCATCCACGGCGTCATCTTCTCTTCTTCGGTGCCGGGCAGGAAGCCGATGTCCTCGCCGACGCTGACCGTGGCGCGGGTCATGATGATCTCGCGGTAGCGCTGCTGGTCCATCGTCTGCGCCAGGCCTGCAGCCAGTGCCAGCAGGGTCTTGCCGGTGCCGGCGGTGCCGAGCAGGGTGACGAAGTCGATCTCCGGATCCATCAGCGCGTTGAGCGCGAAGTTCTGCTCGCGGTTGCGTGCGCTGATGCCCCACACGGCATGGCTGCCATGGCGGAAATCGTCGACCAGCGACAGCACCACCTTGCCGTCGCCGACCACGCGGCTGACGCGCAGCTCGACTTCATCTTCGCCGGGCAGGTAGACGTACTGGTTCGGATACCACTCCTCGCCGTCCAGTGCCTGGATTTCGTAATGGGTACGGCCCTTGTCGCTCCAGCTGCGCAGGTCTTCGCCGTGGCGCTTCCAGAAGTCTTCCGGCAGCTCGGTGGCGCCGGTGTAGAGCAGGCTGAAATCGTCCAGCGCGCGATCGTTCTCGTAGTCCTCGGACACGATGCCGGCGATCGCCGCCTTGATCCGCAGGTTGATGTCCTTGGAAACGAACACCACCGGCAGGTCCGGGGTTTCTTCCTTCAGGGCCAGGATCGCGCCGAGAATGGCGTTGTCCGGGATCACCTGGCCGAAGCTCTTCCCGGCGTCGAAATGGCTGGTCTGGAAGCGCAGCTTGCCGGCGCTCTGCTTGCCGCGCAGCTGCAGCCCATTGGGGCGCTGCAGCGGAATGCCGTCGGCCAGGTTGTCCAGGCCGGACGCCTGCACCAGCTCGTTGAGGAAGCGGCTCACCTGGCGGGCATTGCGGCTCGCTTCGGATGTGCCCTTCTTGCCGTTGTCCAGCTCCTCGATCACCTGCATGGGCAGGTAAACGTCGTGCTCCTCGAATTTGAACAGCGCGGTGGGATCGTGCATCAGCACGTTGGTATCCAGCACGTAGATGCGCTTGCCTCGGGTCATCGTCGATTCCTGGTTACGGACAGGGAAAAACCATCACGGCCTGCCGCAGGGCAGGGTGATGGCAGACACAGTAGGCAGTGGGACTCACTTGGACTGGGAGGCCTTCAGTTCGGCGAGAACGGCATCGGCATGGCCGGCAACCTTGACCTTGCGCCAGGACTGCACGATGCGGCTGTCGGGGGAAATCAGGAAGGTGCTGCGCTCGATGCCACGTACCTGCTTGCCGTACATGTTCTTCATCTTGATCACGTCGAAGGCGCTGCACAGCGCTTCGTCGCCATCACTGACCAGCGGGAAGTTGAAGCCCTGCTTGGCGCAGAAGTTGTCGTGCGACTTCACCGAATCGCGGGAGACACCGAGCACGACCGCACCGGCCTTGCGGAACTTCGGCAGCAGCGCGTTGAAGTCGATGCCTTCGGTGGTGCAGCCGGGGGTGCTGTCCTTGGGATAGAAGTACAGCACCAGCCAGTGGCCGGCGTAATCGCCGAGGGTGGCCTGGTCGCCACCGGACAGGGCCAGCGGCAGGGAGAGGATGGTGCTGTCCAGGGTGTCGCCGTTGTTCATGAGGTCCTTCTGTCGAGCCTGGGTTCTTTCTACGACAATTGCATGAAACGCCACGCGCCCGTGAGGGACGCGCGAAAAATCAGGAATTCATTCAGAACTTCATCGGGTCCATGATCGCGTCCAGGTTCAGGTGGTCGCAGAATTCAAGGAAATCGTCGCGCAGCGCGGCGATGTGCATGTTGGCCGGCACGCCGATGGTGACCTGCGCACTGAACATTTCCGCACCGGTCTGCATGGCGCGGTAGCGCGTGCTCTGCAGGTTCTCGATGGTGATGCCCTGGCGGTCGAAGAAATCGGCCAGCTGGAACAGGATGCCCGGCTTGTCGGCGGCGATCACTTCGACGATGTACGGCAGCAGGTTGGACTGCGCCTGCTTGGCAGCGGTGCGGTACCAGACCAGCTTCAGGCCTTCCTCGCGCTCCAGCCGGGTCAGCATCGCTTCCAGCTTGGCCACCGAGTCCCAGGAGCCGGTGGCCAGGGCGGTGACCGAGACATCGCGGCCGACCGTGGCCAGGCGCGCGTCCACCAGGTTGCAGCCGCTGTCGGCGATGCGGCGGGTGACGGACAGCAGGGGAGACTCCGGATGCGTCGTATAGGCGTTGATCAGGAGGTGGTTTTCGCTCGGCGCGGGGCGCGGGGTGGTGTCGGTCAAGGCGATTCCGGGTAATGCATGCGTTAGTCTGAATGCCCGCCAGAGGCGGGGATCCACCGGTGTCCAGCATACTTGCCCGTGCTTTCGCGCCGCAAGTAACATTCAGGTCGCCCCCGGCCTTTCGTGGCGGGCGTTTTCCCTTCCCAGCCAAGAGCAGCACGTCCTTGTCCCTTTCCGGCCTCATCACCGCGCTGGCGACCCCGTTCCGGGCCGACGGCGCCCTCGATCCCGACGGTTGGCAGCGCCTGCTGCACCTGCAACTGGAAGGTGGCGTCCATGGCGTTGTCGTAGCCGGCTCGACCGGCGAAGCGGCGACCCTCACCGATGCCGAGTACGACCTGCTGCTGGCCAGCGCGGTCGAGCGCATCGGCGGCCGCATCCCGGTCATGGCCGGTACCGGCCTGTCGGGTACGGCCAAAACCATCGAACAGACCCGCCGCGCCGCTGCGCTGGGTGCCAGCCATGCGCTGGTGGTTACCCCGCCGTACGTGCGGCCGACCCAGGCCGGCCTGATCGCGCACTACCGCGCGGTTGCCGACCAGGGCGGGTTGCCGGTGGTGCTGTACAACGTGCCCGGCCGCACCGGTTGCGACATGCAGCCGGAGACCGTGGCCGAACTGGCCCGCCATCCCAACATCGTCGGCATCAAGGAAGCGGTGGGCGACACCGGCCGGGTGCAGGCGCTGCTGGCGCTGCGCAGCCCGCAGTTCGCGGTGCTCAGTGGCGATGACGGCACTGCCGCGCGCTCGATCCAGGCCGGTATCGACGGCCTGGTCTCGGTCGGTTCCAACGTGCTGCCCGGCGCCTACCGCCGCATGTGCGAGCTGGCCGCCGCCCATGACCACGAAGCCACCGGGTCGTGGGATGCGCGCCTGCAGCCATTCCACGACTTCTGCGGTGTCGAGCCGAACCCGATTCCGGTCAAGGCGCTGCTGCGCCGCATCGGCATCGGCCACGACCTGCGCCTGCCGCTGCTGCCGCTGTCGGCGGCGCATCATGCGGCTGCCGACCATCTTGCCGGCGACATCGCCGCCCTCGAAGCCCTTTCCAGCCACTGACCTTCCGTCTTGGTCTGACCCAGGAGATTCACATGCGTCAATCCGTTTCCACCGTCCGCGTGCTGTCCTACGCCCTGCTTGCTGTAGCTGTCGCGGCCGGCACCACCGGTTGCTTCAAGCGTGGCGTCAAGGGCGACTACGCCCTGGCCCCGGAAATGCGTCCGCTGGAAGTGCCGCCGGACCTGAACCTGCCCAACGCCACCTCCGACAACAAGGTGCCGACGCTTGCTTCGGCGACCAAGCCGGCGGCGCCGGTGGCTGCGGCCCCGGCCGTGGGCAACACCGGTTTCACCATCGCCGGCGGCAAGGATGAAGCCTTCGCCAAGGTCGGTAGCGCGCTGGAAGGCGTGGCGGGCGTGACCATCGCCAGCCGCGCGCAGCTGCTGGGCTCGTACGACGTGGCCTACGAAGGCAGCAACTTCCTGGTCCGCGTGGTCGCTGTCGATGCCGGCGCCTACATCTCCGCGGTCGACCCGCGTGGCCTGCCGGCCACTGCCGAAGCGCCGGTCAAGCTGATTGCCGCACTGAAGGCGAAGCTGGCCCAGTAAGAGCCGGTCGGGTGGGTGCGGGCCCAGGTCCGCACGTGCCCGGGTAGGGGCCGACCTTGGTCGGCGCTTCTGTGCCAACCAAGGTTGGCACCTACCGGATCACGCGGTTGGCATCTGCCGAAGAACAGAAAAGGGCGCCCTCGGCGCCCTTTTCCGTTGCCGCAGTGGGCGCTTCTCAGCGCTCCAGCAGCTTCAGCTTGTCCGGCTTGCCGTCCCATTCGCCGGCGTCGGCGGGCGGATCCTTGCGCACGGTCAGCACCGGCCATTCCTTTGCCAGTTCGGCATTGAGGGCGACGAAGCCTTCCTGCCCGGCGGGGACGTCGTCCTCCGGGAAGATCGCGTTGACCGGGCACTCCGGCTCGCAGAGGGTGCAGTCGATGCACTCATCCGGGTCGATCACCAGGAAGTTCGGGCCTTCGTGGAAGCAATCCACGGGGCACACTTCCACGCAATCGGTGTGTTTGCACTTGATGCAGTTTTCGGTGACGACAAAGGGCATGGGCTGGGGGTGGATCGATTCCTGAACCTGACAATTCTAGAACAGGTTGGCCCCCGGTGTCGGCGCGGGACGGAAAACGGGCGTCTGGCAGGCGCGACCACTGCGGCCATTGGCGGCACGGCCGAGCCTGTGCGACGCTGCGGGCCATCGGCCGCAGCGGTGGCCGAATTCCCTTTCCAGCAGGATCGTCCATGTCCCAAGCCCAGACCGGCACCGCCCCGCACGGCGGTGAGAACACCGCGTTCATCGTCCTGATCAGTTGCGTGGCCACCCTCGGTGGATTCCTGTTCGGTTTTGACAGTGGTGTCATCAATGGCACGGTCGATGGCCTGCGCCAGGCCTTCAACTCCAGCGAAGCGGCACTGGGTTTCGAAGTTGCTTCGATGCTGCTGGGCTGCGCGATCGGCGCCTTCCTGGCCGGCTGGCTGGGGGATCGCCTGGGGCGCCGCGGCGTACTGATCGTCTCGGCGCTGATGTTCCTGGTCTCGGCGCTGGGCGCCGGCGCCGCCCATGCGTCCTGGCTGTTCATCGCCGCGCGCGTGCTCGGCGGCTTCGCCGTAGGCGCGGCCAGCGTGATGTCACCGGCCTACATCGCCGAAGTGGCCTCGGCGCGCTATCGTGGCCGCCTGGCCACGGTGCAGCAGATGGCGATCATCTGCGGGCTGTTCGCCGCCTTCCTCAGCAACTACCTGCTGGCCCGCGCAGCCGGCGCGTCAACCGAGCCCCTGTGGCTGGGCCACGAGGCCTGGCGCTGGATGTTCTGGATGCAGGCGCTGCCGTCCGGGCTGTTCCTGCTGCTGTTGCTGGTGATTCCGGAGAGCCCGCGCTTCCTGGTGCTGAAGGGGCGGCAGGCGCAGGCGAGGGCGGTGCTGGCCCGGCTGTACGGCGACGGCGCGGCGGCGGCCAAGCAGGCCGAGATCGAAGCCAGCCTGGCGCACGACCAGCACAAGCCGCGCTTTGGTGATCTGCGCGACAAGGCCACCGGCCGGCTGCGCCCGATCCTCTGGGTCGGCATCGGCCTGGCCATGTTCCAGCAGCTGGTCGGCATCAACGTGGTGTTCTACTACGGCGCGGTGCTGTGGCAGGCGGTCGGCTTCTCGGAAAGCGATGCGCTGCTGATCAACGTGCTGTCGGGTGCACTGAGCATCGGGGCCTGCCTGCTGACCGTGCTGCTGATCGACCGCATCGGCCGCAAGCCGCTGCTGTGGGTCGGTTCAGTCGGTATGTCGGTGGCGCTGGTGCTGATGGTGGTGGCCTTTGCCAGTGGCAGCCTGGCCGAGGGCCGCCTGCAGCTGTCCGACGGTATGGGCCGGCTCGCGTTGGTCGCGGCCAACGTCTACGTGGTGTTCTTCAACATGTCCTGGGGCCCGGTGATGTGGGTGATGCTGGGCGAGATGTTCCCGAACCAGATCCGCGGCCCGGCACTGGCAGTGGCCGGCGCGGCACAGTGGACCTCGAACTTCGCGATCACCGTGACCTTCCCGATGCTGCTGGCCGGCATCGGCCTGGCCGGGGCCTACGGCATCTATACGGTCGCAGCGATCCTCTCGATCTTCTTCGTCGTCCGCCATGTGCGCGAGACCAAGGGCAAGGAGCTGGAGCAGATGGAAGGCTGACGGCCAGCCTGTGTTTCAGCGCCTCCTTTCTCCGTGGGGAGGCTGCAGGCCAGCCGATCCAGGACACGCCGTAAACCCATCCCTGGGGGCTCGATGGCGCCATCCATGGCGCCAACGGTCCTGGAGCGGCTGGCCTGCCACCTCTCGACACATCACGGGTGGCGGATGCAGGTTGGCGCGTCGGGATGGAACATGCGGCGGGAGACGAAGAGTGCTTACTGCCGCGGTCGCGGGAAACTGTCAGGAGGGGGCGGGCCACCCTTTTCTGGACCGTTGGCGCCATGGATGGCGCCATCGAGCACCATGGATGGGCTTTTGCGTGTCCAGAAAAGGGTGGCCCGCCCCCTCCCGCGCAGGAACAGGGAGGCGCCAACGCGACCAACCCGACCGCAACCATCGGCAATCCCGGAAAACAGAAAAGCCCGCGCGAGGCGGGCTTTTTCGGTTCCTGCTGCGGCGACTGGCGCTCCCTAGGGGACTCGAACCCCTGTTTTAGCCTTGAGAGGGCCACGTCCTAACCACTAGACGAAGGGAGCGTAACTGTGTCGCTGCCGAGGCAGGAGCGCTAGTATATGCACCTCGATGCCATTGGGCAATCCCGAAACTTCAACCGGAAGCGCCAACATCATTTCCTCTGCTACATCACCGTTCAGCCTGCGCGTCATCCCGCGCGACCAGCACACGATCTCCCGCAAGGACATCAGCCCGAACGCCCTGCGCGTGCTTTATCGCCTGCGCGATGCCGGCTTCGGCGCCTACCTTGTCGGCGGCGCGGTGCGTGACCTGCTGGTCAATGGCCAACCCAAGGATTTCGACGTGGCCACCGACGCCACGCCCGAACAGGTCAAGCAGTTGTTCCGCAACTGCCGCCTGATCGGCCGCCGCTTCCGCCTGGCCCACGTGGTATTCGGCCGCGAGATCATCGAAGTGGCCACCTTCCGTGCCAACAGCGACGACGGCAGCGGCGACCGCGAGATGGAAAACGGCATGCTCGTGCGCGACAACGTGTACGGCTCCATCGAAGACGATGCCGTCCGCCGTGACTTCACCTGCAACGCGCTGTACTACGCCATCGAGGACTTCTCGGTGCGTGACTACACCGGCGGCTTCGAAGACGTGCAGGCGCGCTTGATGAAACTGATCGGCGACCCCGAGCAGCGCTACCGCGAAGACCCGGTACGCATGCTGCGTGCGGTGCGCCTGGCGGCCAAGCTCGGTTTCCAGATCGAAGAGGGCACCGCCGCGCCGATTCCGCATCTGGCTGGCCTGCTCAACGAAGCCGCGCCAGCGCGCCTGTTCGAGGAAGTGCTCAAGCTGTTCCTGTCCGGGCATGGCGTGGCCAGCTTCGAAGGCCTGGAGCGCTACGGCCTGCTGGATGTGCTGTTCCCGGAAAGTGCCAAGGCGCTCAAGTCCAACCGCACCGGCGCGCTGCGCCGCATGCTGGTCGAGGGCCTGGCCAACACCGATGCGCGCGTTGCCAATGACGAGCCGGTCTCGCCGGCGTTCCTGTTCGCGCTGCTGCTGTGGCCGGCCTACTGCCGCGCGCAGGCGACCCTGCTCAAGCAGGGCGTGGCACCGGAAGAGGCACAGCGGCGTGCCGCCGACCGTGTGACCGTGCAGCAGCTGAGCACCATCGCGCTGCCGCGCCGCTTCTCGCTGCCGATGCAGGAGATCTGGCTGCTGCAGTCGCGTTTCGGCTCGCGCCAGCGCAAGCGCGTGTTCCGCACCCTGACCCATCCGCGCTTCCGTGCTGCGTTCGATTTCCTCAGCCTGCGCCAGGTGGCTTCGGCCGAGCACGCCGCCGATGTCGAGTTCTGGCGCGAGGCGCAGGCGCAGTCCGGGCGCGAACTGGAGTCGTCGTTGGATGCGATGCACAGCGAAGAGGGAGATGACGAAAGCGGAGCACCGCGCAAGCGTCGCCGCCGTCGTCGTCGCCCGGGTGCCCCGGCCGGTGCGGCGGGCGAGTAAGCGATGACCCTTGCCTGGATCGGCCTCGGCGCCAACCTCGGCGACGCGGCCGAGACCGTCGGCGCGGCGATTGCCGCGCTGGACGGGCTGCCCGGGACCCGCCTGCGGCAGGCCTCGCGCCTGTATGCCACGCCGGCCTGGGGCAACCAGGACCAGCCGCCGTTCGTCAATGCGGTGGCCGCGGTCGATACCGCGCTGCCAGCCGATGAGCTGCTGCAGGCGATGCTGGCACTGGAGCAGCGCTTCGGCCGCGTGCGTGATCCGGCGGTGCACTGGGGTCCGCGCGCGCTGGATCTGGACCTGCTGCTGTACGGCGCGCAGGAACTCGACCAGCCCGGGCTGCAGGTGCCGCACCCGTACCTGCACGAGCGTGCCTTCGTATTGGTGCCACTGGCCGAAATCGCACCGGATCTGGCCATTCCCGGCCATGGACGCGTGCGGGATGCAGTGATGCGGGTGGATGCCTGCGGGATCGCGCCGATAGAGTGATAATGCCCGGGTTATCTCCCCCGGTTATCAGCACATGAGCACCCACGCAGACAGCAAGCCCTGGACCGTTCCCGCCCTGGCCGAGGCCAAGCGCAATGGCCAGAAGCTGGTCATGTTGACCGCCTACGACGCCGGCTTTGCCCGCACTTTCGACGCAAACGGCGTTGACCTGATCCTGATCGGCGACTCGCTGGGCATGGTCGTGCAGGGCCATGATTCGACCCTGCCGGTGACCGTGGCCGACATGGTCTACCACACCCGCGCCGTGGCCCGCGTACTGCAGCGTGCGCTGCTGGTGGCCGACCTGCCGTTTGGCGCCGATGCCACCCCCGAACGCGCGCTGGATGCCTCGCTGCAGCTGCTGCAGGCCGGTGCCGAGATGGTCAAGATCGAAGGTGCCGGCTTCAAGGTCGACATCATCCGCTATCTGGTCGAGCGCGAGATCCCGGTCTGCGCGCATCTGGGCCTGACCCCGCAGTCGGTGCTGCGCCTGGGTGGCTTCAAGATCCAGGGCCGTGGCGATGCCGCGCGCCAGCTGGTGGAAGATGCCAGGGCCGTGGCCGCCGCAGGTGCCAGCATCATGGTGCTCGAATGCGTGCCGACTCCGGTCGCTGCCGAAGTCACGGCGGCGGTGGACGTGCCGACCATCGGCATCGGCGCCGGCCCGCAGTGCGATGGCCAGGTGCTGGTGCTGCATGATTTCCTCGGCCTGGACAGCGGTCATCGCCGCCCGAAGTTCGTCAAGGATTTCCTTGCCGAAGGCGGTTCGGTGGCCGGTGCCACCCGCGCCTATGCCGACGCCGTGCGCGACGGCAGCTTCCCTGACGAACAGCACGCCTACGCCCAATGATCCAGACCTTCAACGAGCTCGGCGCACTGCGCGAGCAGATCGGCCAGTGGAAGCGCGAAGGCCTGCGCGTGGCATTGGTGCCGACCATGGGCAACCTGCATGGCGGCCATCATTCGCTGGTGACCCTGGCGCGCCAGTACGCCGACAAGGTGGTGGCGAGCATCTTCGTCAATCCGACCCAGTTCGGACCCAATGAAGACTTCAGCCGCTACCCGCGCACGCCCGAGGCCGATGTGGCCGGGCTGGAGCAGGTCGGCTGCGATGCCGTGTGGCTGCCCAGCGTGGAGGCGATGTACCCGCTGGGCGTGGACAAGACCACGCAGATGCATGCCCCGGGCGTGAGCGAAGTACTGGAGGGTGCCAGCCGCCCGGGCCACTTCGATGGCGTGTGCACGGTGGTGGCGCGCCTGTTCCTGCAGGTGCAGCCGGACGTGGCGGTGTTCGGCCGCAAGGACTACCAGCAGCTGGCCGTGATCAGGCAGATGGTGGCCGAGTTGTCGTTCCCGATCCAGATCGTGGGGGCGGAGATCGTGCGCGACGAGGATGGCCTGGCCAAGAGTTCGCGCAACCAGTACCTGAGCGCCGAACAGCGTCCGGTCGCGACCGCCCTTCACCGCACCCTGCTGGGCATGCGCGAAGGCTATGTGGCTGGCCAGTCGCGCGCGCAGATCGAGGCCGATGCGACGGCCGCGCTGCAGGCGGCCGGTTTCCAGGTCGACTACGCGGTGCTGCGCACCCCGGAGCTGGCCGAGCCGACTTTCGACGGCGGTGGCCGCGTGGCGCTGATTGCCGCGCGCCTGGGCAGTACCCGGCTGATCGACAACCTGGAATTCTGAGCCGCATGCGGCTCCGGGGCGCCCGCAACGGGCGCCTCCCACCTTCCCACGGACGGGAGACAGCACATGAAGATTCCTGCCACTGATACCGGCCGCCTTGCCCAAGCCTCGATCCTGGCGGTGCTGGCTGCGGGCATGCTGCCGGCCCAGCTGGTGGGCGGACTGTTGTTCGCACTCGAATTCAGGCGCACACCGCTACCGGCGCTCAACGGCGGCGGACTGATGTTCGTGCTGGCCGCCTGCGGTGCCATTGCCGTGCTGTTGCCGATGGCGCTGTTCCAGCAGTCTCAGTGTCGCCTGCGCCGGGGCCGCTTCGTGTGGGTCGGCTTCGGGCTGGCGGCGCTGGTCATGGCCATCTGTACCTGGCCGGGTGAGGACAGCGGTCCGCTGCTGCAGCGCCTGCGTTACGTCGACACCTTCGATGTGGTTGGCTATGGCCTGCTGGTGCTGGCTGCAGGGGGCTTCGGCGGGGTCGCCGGGCTGGCCTTCCACACCGTGTTCCGCCTGTCCATGGGCGGCACCGCCAGTGCGATCCCGGCAGCCCCGCCGGGCGAGGACGCCTGAACGGCCTTCAGCGTCCTGCCGCAGGCCCCTGACGACGCTCAAGCGGGTGCTAGAATCCGCTCTTTCCTTTGCCGTTGCAGCGCCCCCATGCACCTGTCCCTGCTCAAGACCAAGATCCACCGCGCCACCGTCACCCATTCCGAGCTGAACTACGAAGGCTCGATCGCCATCGACGACAACCTGCTGGCTGCCACCGGCATCCGCGAGTTCGAGCAGGTGCATATCTGGGACGTGACCAACGGTGCGCGCTTCTCGACCTATGCCATCCGCGCCGAAGCCGGCAGCGGCGTTGTCTCGCTCAACGGTGGCGCCGCGCGCCACGTGCAGGTCGGTGACATCATCATCATCGCCGCGTTCGCCAGCATGACCGAGCAGGAAGCCGACAGCTTCAAGCCGAAGCTGGTGTACGTTGATGGCAGCAACCAGATCACCCACACCAACGACACGATCCCGACCCAGGCCGCATGACAACGAACAACGGATTCGACTCGCTGCATTCCCACGCCCAGCGCCTGAAGGGCGCAAGCATTCCCGGCCTGCTCGCCGCCGAACCCGGCCGCGTACAGGACCTGGCGCTGCGGGTCGGTCCGTTGTACGTCAACTTCGCCCGGCAGAAATACGATGCCGCCGCGCTGCAGGCGTTGCTGGCACTGGCCGCCGGCCGTGATGTCGGCGGTGCCATCAATCGCCTGTTCCGCGGCGAGCAGGTCAACCTGACCGAAGGCCGCGCTGCGCTGCATACCGCACTGCGTGGCGATGTGGTCGATGCGCCGGTGGCGGCCGAGGCCTATGCCACTGCGCGCGGAATCCGCCAGCGCATGGGCGTGCTGGTGCGCGCGCTGGAAGACAGCGGCGTGACCGACGTGGTCAGCGTCGGCATCGGCGGTTCCGATCTCGGCCCGCGCCTGGTGGCCGATGCGCTGCGCCCGGTCAGTGGCGCGCGCCTGCGCGTGCATTTCGTGTCGAACGTGGACGGCGCCGCGATGCAGCGCACGCTGGCCACGCTGGATCCGGCAAAGACCGCCGGCATCCTGATCTCCAAGACCTTCGGTACCCAGGAAACCCTGCTCAACGGCCAGATCCTGCACGACTGGCTCGGTGGCAGCGAGCGCCTGTATGCGGTCAGCGCCAATCCGGAACGTGCCGCCAAGGCGTTCGCGATCGCTGCCGATCGCGTACTGCCGATGTGGGACTGGGTGGGGGGCCGTTATTCGCTGTGGTCGGCGGTCGGTTTCCCGATCGCGCTGGCGATCGGCTTCGAGCGTTTCGAGCAGCTGCTGGAAGGCGCGGCGCAGATGGATGCGCATGCGCTGGACGCGCCGCTGGAGCGCAACCTGCCGGTGCTGCACGGCCTGACCGACATCTGGAACCGCAACCTGCTGGGCTGTGCCACGCATGCGGTGATGACCTACGACCAGCGCCTGGCGCTGCTGCCGGCCTACCTGCAGCAGCTGGTGATGGAGAGCCTGGGCAAGCGCGTGCAGCGTGATGGCCAGCCGGTCACCACCGACACCGTGCCGGTGTGGTGGGGCGGGGCGGGCACCGATGTGCAGCACAGCTTCTTCCAGGCGCTGCACCAGGGCACCAGCATCGTGCCGGCCGATTTCATCGGCTGCGTGCACAACGATGATCCCTACACGATCAATCATCAGGCCCTGCTGGCCAACCTGCTGGCACAGACCGAGGCGCTGGCCAATGGCCAGGGCAGCGACGACCCGCACCGCGATTACCCGGGCGGTCGCCCGAGCACGCTGATCCTGCTTGATGCACTCACCCCGCAGGCATTGGGCGCGCTGATCTCGATGTACGAGCACGCCGTGTACGTGCAATCGGTGATCTGGAACATCAATGCCTTCGACCAGTTCGGTGTCGAGCTGGGCAAGCAGCTGGCCAGTGGCCTGCTGCCGGCGTTGCAGGGTGAGGACGTGGCGATCGCCGATCCGATGACCCGCGAGATTCTTGCGCAGCTGAAGCGCTGAGCCTGTCCCTGGAGGCGCCGGCCACCGGCCGGCCATCCCCGCATCTCACATCCCGGCCATGCACGCGCCCTTCCGTGTTGCGCGTGCCGTGCATCCGCGTGCCTGCCGCAGCGCAGCTTGACGCCGCATCGAATGCCGATGCAGTGTGCACGGGCGGCAGTACCTGTCATCCAGTATCGCTCGCAGCATGAAGTTGATGCCAGGGACTGGCCGTATCCGAAGGAACGTGGAATCGATCCACGTTCTCAACGCCTCATGTTGTGAATGACAGGAGATTGCGAATGGATCTGAATGACGATGTTGTGTCCGGCTGGCTCAACGGCTCGGACGATGTGGATGGGTGTGCCAACCCCGCCGGTTCGCTGTTCATCTATGGCGCTGCGGCCACCGAGTCCGCGCTCACGTCGGCCTCCGACACCCTGATCACCGGTGGTGGTACCGAGTGCACCACCACGATGTCGGTGGTCAATCACTGCCTGTGCTGTTGATGTAGCCCGAGCCGGCACGCAGCGGCTTGCGCTGCGTGCCGGCCACTGGAACAGACTCTGGACACTTTGCAGGGGGCGTAATGACCGCTTCTCCGGCTGCGGCCGTGTTTGCGCGCATCACCGAACATTTTCTTGCCGATGCGCGCGCCGCGTTGGCCGCTGGCCTGCATGACCCCGCTCTCGACCTGCGGCCGGACGAACGCGCGCTGCTGCACGGGCAAGGCGATGCCGCGCTTCGTGAGCATGCCCAGCTCAAGCTCAATCGCGTGCTGCTGCTTGAACTGCATGCCGCCGCGCGCGGCGGTGACATCGGCCCACTTGACAGCGCCGGTGCGCTGGACGAATTCATGGCCCTCGCCACCAGCGAGGGCTTCCAGCAGCATCTGCAGCGACGCTACCCGGTGCTGTTGCCGCGGCTGTCGCGCATGCTCGAAGGGCAATGCGCGGCCGTGGTGGAGCTGGCCGCGCGCATCGGCAGTGATCGCGCGCTGCTGACGGAGCTGCTCGACCGGCCGGCAGGAGCGTTGCGTGCCGTCTCGCTGGGGCGGGGTGACCTGCATGGCGGCGGCCGCACAGTGGCGCGGCTGCAGTTCGACGGTGGCACGCTGATGTACAAGCCGCGCTCGCTGCGCATCGATGCCACGCTCGATGGCCTGCTTGCCGCAGTCTTCGGCGAAGGCGCGGACCGGGTACGCGTGCCCCGCGTGGTTGATCGTGGCAGCCACGGCTGGGCCGCATTCGCGGAGCACCGCTACTGTTCCGGTGACGAAGAGCTGCGTGCCTATTACCGCGGCCTCGGTCACTGGCTGGCGATCCTGCGCCTGGTCGGGGGTACCGACATCCATCTTGAGAACCTGATTGCAGTCGGGCCGGTGCCGGTGGTGGTCGACGCCGAAAGTGTGTTTTCGCGCGTCATCGACGTCGAACCCTCAGGCTTGGGCGATGCCTACGACACCGCCGTCAAACTGATGCGCAATTCCGTGCTGCGCACCGGTATCGTGCCGTTCCGCACCACCGGCCTCGGCATGGAAGGCGTGGACCTGTCCGCGGCCGGCGCGCTGCCGGGCGAGCAGCCACGGGTGCAGGTGCCGGTGATCATCGAAGACGGGACCGCGCCGGCGCGGCTGGGCCTGGTCGAGGCGGAGGTTGCCATCGCACAGAACCATCCGAGCCCGCAGCCGGATGTCTCGTTGTACTGGGACCACATCAGCGAGGGTTTCGTCGATGCCAGTGGGCGCCTGCGCGCGCTGGATGCGAAGGGCGAGCTGATGCCGTTGCTGGCGGGGTTCGAAGGGTGCCAGGTGCGGGACGTGCGGCGGCCGACCATGGCCTATGCCGAGCTGGGGCGGATGCTCTGGCATCCGGCGTCCCTGCACAACGAATCCCAGGCAGTCGAACGTGCCGTCGACCTGCTGGTACGGAACGCGACGGTATCGCCGGCTGCACCTTCGGACCTGGACACCGTGCGCGGCGAGGTGGATGACCTGCGCTACGGTGACATTCCGATCTTCGCATCGCTGCTGGATGCGCCACGCATTCATTCGATCGTCGCCAACTGGCGCGCGATGCGCATCGATCTGGAAGACGTGACCATCCGCAGCACGCTGGTGGCCACCGACCTGAACCAGCATGCGCTGGCACGTGCAGAGGCCCGCTCCGGCTACAGCTACGCGGCACGGCAGCCGCACGCCGACGAACTGGATGCGCGTCGACGCGCACTCGCAGCGCGCGCGGTGGAGAACCTGCTTCGGCTGGCCGTGCACGGTGAAGACGGCTCGATGACCTGGATCACGCCCGAGGTGACCCGCAGCGGCTGGACGGTTCAACCAGTGCAGCCCGACCTGTACTTCGGCCTGGGTGGCATTGCCTTCGCGCTGGCGGCTTACCGCCGTGAAGTGGCGCAGGGGCGTGCAGATCCGGTGGCCGGCCTGGAACCGGCCATCGACGGCGCCATTGCGGTGTTCCAGACCATGTGCGAGCGCCATCCTGCCGAGATCGACGGTGGATTCGTCGGCACCGGTTCGCAGATCTGGACCCTGCTGGCGTTGCACGATCTGTTGCAGCGGCCGGCACTGCTGGCGCTGGCAGAACACTGCGCGGAAGCCGCCGAACGCCGTGGTTTCCAGGGGCCGGTGAAGTTCGAACTGATTGATGGCGTGTCCGGCATGATCCTGCCGCTGCTGGCGCTGGCCGAGGCCACCGGCAGCGCGCGCTGGCTGGATCTGGCGGCTGCAGCGGGACGACGGATGCAGGATGCGGCGATCGTCGATGCCGACGGTGCGCGCTGGCCGACGCCGCAGTTCCGGGAGCCGATCGGTGGCTTTGGCCATGGTGCGATGGGCATGGGGTGGGCGCTGGCACGGCTGGCACGTTCGCAGGCGGGCAGTGCGGCAGAGCGCGCCGCCTGGCGGCAACTGGCAGAAGAGGCCTTCGCGTTCCAGGCGGCATTGTTCGAGCCGCATACCGGGCACTGGCGCGACATCCATCTGCAGGACGGGCAGAAGAACTTCCCCACCTGGTGCCATGGCAGCGTCGGCATCGGACTGGCGGCCGCCGACCTGTATGCGCGTACCGGCGACCCGGCGCAGTTGCGCGACATGCGCCGGGCGGTGGCCGATGCACGCGGCAAATGGGGTTTCAGCCATACCCTGTGCCACGGCGACGTGTCGACCCGCGAGCTGCTGGTGCTGGCCGCCGCGCTGGACCCGGAGGGCTGCCCCTATGCGCGGGATGATGCAGCCATCGAGATCGTGTCTTCGATCGAGGAGCACCAGGGCATGGTCGGCGGGTTGACCCGTGCGGCCTTCACCCCGGGCCTGATGATCGGGCTGGCCGGCGCGATCTATGGATTCCTGCGCATGCATCCGGCCTGCGTGCTGCCGTCGCCGCTGCTGCAGGAGACGGCGTCGGCGCGGGCGGGCGCAATGGAGCCACGATTCAGCAGCGGGCAGGCCGTGCCGGCGGCGCTGGCGGAGGCCTGAGCCGGGAACGTCCCGCGGCGGTCAACGGGTCGGGTCGCGTTCCGGGCTCGGCCGCTTGGCCAGCTTGCGCTGCAGCGAGCGTCGGTGCATGCCGAGCAGGCGCGCGGCTGCCGAGACATTGCCACCGGTCTCGTGCATCGCCTGCTGGATGTGTTCCCACTGCAGGCGGCTGATCGGCGTCATCGCGTCGGGCACTTCCATTTCGCCATCGTCGGCCGGGCCGTCGTCTTCCTCGCCCAATGCGCGCAGGATCATCGGTACGGTCGCCGGCTTGGGCAGGTAGTCGTCGGCACCGAGCTTGATGGCTTCCACCGCGGTAGCGATGCTGGCGTAGCCGGTCACCAGCAGGATCCGCATGTCGGCACGCAGGGCGCGCAGCGGCTGGATCAGGGCCAGGCCCGAATCGCTGCCCAGCTTCAGGTCGATCAGCGCGAACGCTGGCGGATGCTGGCGGGCCAGTGCCAGCGCGCTGGCGGCATCCTGTGCGGTCTGCGTTTCAAGCCCCTTGCGGGCCAGGCTGCGCTGCAGGGTGCGCAGGTACAGCTCGTCGTCGTCGACCAGCAGGCCCAGGGTGGAGTGGTGAAGGCTCATGGGGTGTCCTCGCGTGGGGCCAGCGGCAGGCGGAAGCCGACGCGGCTGCCGGCCCCCTGGGCCGGGCGCATCCACATCTCGCCGTCGAGGCGTTCGATGGTGGCATGGGACAGGGCCAGGCCGACGCCCATGCCCTCGCTCTTGCTGCTGCCGAACAGCTTGCCCGGCAGCACGGCGGCGCGGGCATCGAAGCCGTGGCCGTAGTCGCGGACTTCGCCGATCAGGTCGTCGCCTTCGATGCGCAGGTCCAGGTCCACGCGCGGCCGGCCGGCCTTCTCGCCGGCATCGGCGGCGTTGTTGAGCAGGACCATCAGCAGGTGGCCCACGCCCGGGTCCAGCGGCAGCCGCAGTGGCGCATCGTCGTTGCGGTGCAGGTCGATGGTCGGCCGCACCAGTCGCCATTGCTCCAGCACCTGCTGGGCGCTGGAGTGACTGCGGCCCGGCGCGTCGGCCGACGCTGGTGCGGCCAGTGCCAGCACCCGCTCACGGCACTGCACCAGCAGCTCGCGCAGGGTTTCCATGTCCTCGCGTACTTCCGGCTCTTCGCTGCGCTCGGCAACGTCGTCGGCGAGCAGGGTCATCGTCGCCAGCGGGGTATTCAGTTCATGCGCCACCGAGGCGGCATGGGTGGCCAGGGCGACGATGCCTTCGTTGCGTGCGAAGCGCTCGCGCAGCGCCGACAGCTCCAGCTCGCGCTGGCGCAGTGCCAATGCCAGCCGGGTCGAGAACGCCAGCACCACCGCGGCGGAGATCAGGAAGTTGGCGACCACGCCCCAGCGGTTGAGGTCCTGTGCGCGGAAGTAGCCGTCCGGCAGGGGTTGCCCGAAGATGCCGCTGCTGGCGTAGCCGAGCAGGCAGGCCAGCGCGACCGCCAGCGCCCAGCGCAGGGGCAGGGCGAATGCGGCCAGTGCGATCAGGATCAGGAACAGCGAGCTGAACGGGTTGGCCATGCCGCCGCTCCAGCCCACCATCCAGGTCAGGATGATCACGTCCACCAGGATGTGGCCGAAGGCGGTCAGCGGCGCGGTGTCGGCTGCCTCCGGGCGCAACTGGGTGTAGACGTTGAACAGGGCCAGCACCGCCACGCCGGCCCACAACGGCAGCTGCGGCAACGGCAGGCCCAGCACCCAGGTGGCCACCAGGATGGTCGCGGCCTGGCCGCCCACGGCAAGCCAGCGCAGGCTGCACAGGGTACGGAGAAACGGGGCGTCGGGACCGGTCATTCACGCCCATCGTATGCGTTCACGGGCGGACGTGCCTGCGACAATAGGCCGCAGCCGTGCCGCCGGCTGAATGCGAGTCACCCGGAATGCGGGGGCGGGCGGTAGAATGCGCCCATGCACGACGCCGTCACCCGCCCGACTCCGCCCTCCGATGCCACCTTCTGGCCGCGCCGCCAGACCCATGCCGTGCAGATCGGCGGGGTCACCGTAGGCGGAGGCAAGCCGGTGGTGGTGCAGTCGATGACCAACACCGACACCTCCGACGTGGCCTCCAGCGTGAAGCAGGTGGCCGAGTTGTGGCGTGCCGGTTCGGAAATGGTGCGGTTGACCGTCAACACCGTTGAAGCCGCTGCGGCGATTCCGCGTATCGTCGACAAGCTGGCGATGATGGGCATCGACGTACCGCTGATCGGTGACTTCCATTACAACGGCCACCAGCTGCTGACTGCCGAGCCCGCCTGTGCCGAAGCACTGGCCAAGTACCGTATCAACCCGGGCAACGTCGGCTTCGGCAAGAAGAAGGACCTGCAGTTCGCCCAGCTGATCGAGTTTGCGATCCGCTACAACAAGCCGGTGCGCATCGGCGCCAACTGGGGCTCGCTGGACCAGGCCCTGGCGGCGAAGCTGATGGACGAGAACAACCTGCGCGAACAGCCCTGGGACGCCGGCCGCGTGCTGCGCGAAGCGCTGATCCGTTCGGCGCTGGATTCGGCCGAGCAGGCGGTTGAGCTCGGCCTGCCGCGTGATCGCATCGTATTGTCGGCCAAGGTCAGTGGCGTGCAGGAGCTGATCGCGGTGTACCGCGACCTGGCCCAGCGTTCCGACTTCGCCCTGCACCTGGGCCTGACCGAGGCCGGCATCGGCAGCAAGGGCATCGTCGCGTCGTCGGCGGCGCTGAGCGTGCTGCTGCAGGAAGGTATCGGTGACACCATCCGCATTTCGCTGACCCCGGAACCGGGCCAGTCGCGTACGCAGGAAGTGATCGTCGCCCAGGAACTGCTGCAGACCACCGGCCAGCGCGCCTTCACCCCGCTGGTCACGGCCTGCCCGGGCTGCGGTCGCACCACGTCCGAATTCTTCCAGGAACTGGCCAAGGTGGTGCAGAACCACGTGCGCGAGAAGATGCCGCTGTGGAAGATCCACCACCCGGGGGCGGAGAACATGACCCTGGCGGTGATGGGCTGCATCGTCAACGGGCCCGGTGAGTCGCGCCACGCCAACATCGGCATCTCCCTGCCGGGTACCGGTGAGACGCCGGCGGCGCCGGTCTTCGTCGATGGCGAGAAGAAGGTGACCCTGCGTGGCGACAACATTGCCCAGGAGTTCGTCGCCCTGATCGACGATTACGTCGAACACAACTATGTCCGAAGCGCCGGATAAGCCTGCGATCCTCGCTGCACCGGAGTCAGCCTCCGGTTTCCGCCACTGGATGGCGCGCAACGCCTGGCGCCTGCTGCTGCTGTTCGGTGGCGTGCTGCTGCCGTTGGCCGGTTTCGTCGCGCTGGCCGATGAAGTGCACGAATTTGAATCGTTCCATTTCGATGCCCCCCTGCTGTGGCAGATGCATGGCCTGCATTCGCCGCTGCTGGACCGCTTCTTCGTGCTCATCTCCAGGCTGGGCTACGAGTGGTTCCTGATCCCGGCCGATGTGCTGATCATCGGCGTGCTGCTGGGCTACCGGCGCTGGCGCGAGGCCACCTTCGTCGGCGTCAGCTTCGTCGGCTCGGCGCTGCTGAACATGGGCAGCAAGCACTTCTTCCAGCGCCAACGCCCCAGCCTGTGGGAATCGATCGCGCCGGAATCGACGTTCAGTTTCCCCAGTGGCCATGCGATGGGGTCGATGACCCTGGCGGTGACCCTGGTACTGCTGGCCTGGAACACCCGCTGGCGCTGGCCGGTGCTGCTGCTGGCCCCGGCGTTCAGCCTGCTGGTCAGCGTGTCCCGGGTCTATCTGGGGGTGCATTACCCCTCCGATATCCTGGCCGGATGGTGTGCCGCGCTGGTTTGGGTGGTAGGGTGCTATCTGGTCATGTTCAGTCGCCGGCACCCATGGCGACGTCACGGCTCGCCGCCAGCGAAGGCCAGCGAAGCATCATCACAGGGGGTTTGACGTGGATGACCCTTCGGGGACGTCTACGTGATAGATCAGTTGTTTCGTTGCAGCAGGTTCTGCAAGACAGGGGGCAAGCACCAGGCGCGGTACTGTGATGCGCAAGGCAGATTGCCATTGCCGCATTACGAACGCGCTTGCAGGGTTACGGCACCCTGCCTAGCTTGACCTGCAATGGCCGCATTCGAAGAGGTACGTGAATGACGATTCGAGTCTACCTGGTGGATGACCACGCACTGGTCCGCACCGGGATGAAGATGATTCTGTCGGGGGAAACCGACATCGAGGTGGTGGGCGAAGCCGAGACCGGCGAAGACGCGCTGCGTGAAGTGCGCCAGCTGCTGCCGGACGTGGTGCTGTGCGATCTGCACCTGCCGGGTGTCAGTGGCATGGAAGTGACCGAGCGCATTGTCCGCAGCCACCGCAATACCCGCGTGGTGATCGTGTCGGTGCTGGAAGACGGCCCGCTGCCGAAGCGCCTGCTTGAAGCCGGTGCCGCCGGCTACATCGGAAAGGGCTGCGATGCGCAGGAGCTGCTGCGTGCGGTGCGCGACGTGGCGGCCGGTCGTCGCTACCTGGGCACCAGCATCGCGCAGAACCTGGCGCTGTCGACGGTGGAGGGCAACGGCTCGCCGTTCGACAGCCTGTCGCCGCGCGAGCTGGAAGTGGCGCTGCTGCTGACCCAGGGCCTGCGCCAGGAAGACATCGCGCGGCGCCTGAGCCTGAGCGCGAAGACGGTGAACACGCACAAGGCGCGGTTGTTCGAGAAGATGGGAATCCACGACAACATCGCGCTGGCGCGCATGGCGAGCCAGTACGGGCTGGTGGATCCGGCACGGCCGTTGTGAGGGTTTCGGCCAACGGCTGAGCCCCTCGCGGTGTGCGGTGCGGTTGAATTCTGAGGGGCCGGGCGGATGGGCTGTGCAGGGGGCGCTGCAAGTACGTCCCTGTAAGCTCGGTCGCCGCATCCATGCGGCTCACGCCCCTGCACAACCCATCCGCCCGGCCACGGACAGGTTCCGTGCGCGTCCACCGCGGAATGAAGAAGGAAGAGCAGGAGCGGGTCGCGCGCTGTGCGCGCTCGTCGCCCGGGGTCGGATCCCTTTCCCGGTGGGAAAGGGCTCTGACCCCTGATGATGCCGGAGCCGAGCGTGGGCTCGGCTCTACACCTTTGTCGGGCTCAGTGGCCGCGCACGCGCTTGATGATCTTCGCCGCGTCGGCGGCGCTGGCGCGGACCTTGTCCCATTCGCCGTCGGCGATCCAGTTGCCCGGTACCATCCACGAACCACCGATGCAGACCACGTTCTTCTGCTCGAGGTATTCGGCGGCGGTGTTCTCGGTGATGCCACCGGTCGGGCACAGCTTGAGATCGGCGACCGGGCCGGCCAGGCCCTTGATCATCGCCAGCCCGCCCACGGCCGTGGCCGGGAACAGCTTGCACACGCGGAAGCCGCGCGCATACAGCGACAGCAGCTCGGTCGGCGTCGCCGCACCCGGCACCACCGGCAGCGGGGCGGCGGCCAGCGCATCGGCCAGTGCCGGCGGCGTACCCGGGGTCACCAGGAAATCCGCACCCGCATCGATGGACTGCTGCATCTGCTGCACGGTCAGCACCGTGCCCGCGCCCACCACCACATCGGGCAGCTCGCGCTTGAGCATCGCCAGCGCTTCCATCGCCACCGGCGTACGCAGGGTCAGCTCGATCGCCGGCAAGCCCCCTTCCAGCAGCGCCGCACTCACCGCACGCGCCTGGTCCAGCGTATGAATCGTCACCACCGGCAGGATGCCCGCCGCATGCAACAGCTCCGCCGCCTTCACCTGATGTTGTTCGATACCCATAGCTCTGCTTCTGCCTTTGCTTCTGCGTTTGAATTTGATTTTCAGTGATCACTTCGCGGCGTATCGGCGCCGGAAACTGTGATGCGGCGGAGGGCAGGCCGTCGCCAGGACCGTTCGCGCCATGGATGGCGCGACCGAGCCTACAGGGACGTATTCACGGCGTGTCCTGGCGACGGCCTGCCCTCTGCCGCCGCCAGCAAACTCACCGCCGCAACAAACCCGCAACGCTCTTCAACCCTCAGGCGTCCTTCGCCTCATGCGGCGCCGCCGCTGCCGCCGCATCGTGCCCCAGCTCATACTCGGCGTCGTAATCCCACGGCCCACCATCCGCCGCTGCCGGCCCGCACGAAATCGAAATCGCGCCCTGGTCGGCCGGGCCCACCACGCGACGGTTGATCGCGAACAGATTGCGGCCCAGGTCATGCGCTGCCGGAGCCGTGTTCGGCGCCAACGACCGCGCCGCCCATTCGGCAGCGTCCACCAGCACTTCCAGCGTGCCGGCTTCACCATCCAGGCGGATCATGTCGCCCTCGCGGACCTTCGCCAGCGGGCCACCGCGCGCCGCTTCCGGCGTCACGTGGATGGCCGCCGGAATCTTGCCCGAGGCGCCGGACAGGCGGCCGTCGGTGACCAGCGCCACGCGCCGGCCCTGGTTCTGCAGCAGGCCCAGCAGCGGCGCCAGCGAATGCAGTTCCGGCATGCCGTTCGCACGCGGGCCCTGGTAACGCACCACCGCCACGAAATGCTCGGGCAGCAAACCGCCGGCGTGCAGCTTGTTCAGCACCTGCGGCGCATCGACCACCACCGCCGGTGCCTCGATGCTGCGGTACTGCGGCTTCACCGCCGACAGCTTGATCAGTGACTTGCCCAGGTTGCCGCGCAGCAGGCGCAGGCCACCCTGGCTTTCGAACGGGTTGTCGACGCTGCGCACCACCTCTTCATCGGCACTGCGTTCCAGGCCCGGCAGGTAGACCAGCTTGCCCTCGCGCAGCTGCGGCTCGCGGGCGTAGTCGGCCATGCCGCCACGCGCCACGCTGACCAGATCGCCGTGCATCAGGCCGGCCTTGATCAGTTCGCCGAACACGAATGCCGGGCCACCGGCGGCGGCGAAGCGGTTCACGTCGGCTTCGCCGTTCGGGTACACACGGGCCAGCAGCGGAATCAGCTGCGAGAGTTCGTCGAAATCATCCCAGGTCAGCACGATGCCGGCGGCCCGCGCCACCGCGATCCAGTGGATGGTGTGGTTGGTCGAGCCGCCCGTGGCCATCAGCGCGATGACCGCGTTGATGATCGCACGCTCGTCGATGATCCGGCCCAGCGGGCGGAAATCGTCGCCCAGCGCGGTGATGTCCAGTGCGCGCTCGGTGGCTTCGCGGGTCAGTGCATCGCGCAGGGCGGTGTCCGGGTTGACGAACGACGCACCCGGCAGCTGTACGCCCATCGCTTCCAGCAACACCTGGTTGGAATTGGCGGTGCCATAGAAGGTGCAGGTGCCGGCGCCATGGTACGAGGCGGACTCGGCCTCCAGCAGCTCCTCGCGGGTGGCTTCACCGGCGGCGTAGCGCTCGCGCACTTCGGCCTTCTGCTTGTTCGGAATGCCCGGGGTCATCGGGCCGGCCGGCACGAACACCGCCGGCAGGTGGCCGAAGGCCAGCGCACCGATCAGCAGGCCCGGCACGATCTTGTCGCACACACCAAGGTGGACGGTGGTGTCGAACATGTCATGGCTGAGGCCGATGGCCGTCGCCTGGGCGATCACATCGCGCGAGAACAGCGACAGTTCCATGCCGCCACGGCCCTGGGTCACGCCGTCACACATTGCCGGCACCGCGCCAGCCACCTGTGCGGTGGCGCCCAGCTCGCGGGCGATCTTCCGGATCTGTTCGGGGTAGGTCTCGAACGGCTGGTGCGCCGACAGCATGTCGTTGTAGGCGGTGATGATGCCGAGGTTCGGCGTCACGCCGCCGCGCAGCCGGCTCTTGTCAGTACCGCCGCAGGCGGCGAAGCCATGGGCGAGGTTGCCGCAGCTCAGGCGGCTGCGGAAGGGGCCATCGCGCAGGGCGGCGTCGATCGCGGCCAGGTAGGCGGCGCGCGAGGCGGCGCTGCGGCGGATGACGCGCTCAGTGATGGCGTGCAGTTGCGGATGGAGGCTCATTGGCTACCGGCGTTCGTGGTGGCGAGAGGCAAGCGGCGGCAGCGCGCCGCCGCCGACTTCAATCAGCCCAGTGGACGCGCAGGCGCGCGCCTTCCAGGTTGATCGCGTTGAGGATCGGATACTGCTGGGCGTCGTTGCTGTCCAGGGCCTGGCGCAGCACCTGCAGCTTCTGCTTGCCGCGCAGCAGCAGCAGGCGCTGGCGGCACTGGCGCAGGCCGTGCGGGGTCAGCGTGATGCGCAGCGGCCACTGGTTGGCACCGGGGCAGCCGGTGGCATCCAGCGCCGCATAGGGCAGGGTGCTTTCCAGCGCGCGGGCGAGGTCCTTCGAGCCCGGGAACAGCGAGGCGGTGTGGCCGTCATTGCCCATGCCCAGCGCCACCAGGCTCGGCGGCTGGCTGTGCTGGGCCTGCAGGTTGACGGTGTAGACGCATTCCGGCAGCGGCTTGCCGACGCGCACCAACGGGTCGAAATGCGCGCCCTCGGCGCGCTTGAGCAGATGTTCGCGCACCAACCAGGCGTTGCTGTCACGATCCTGCGGCGACAGCCAGCGCTCGTCGGCCAGGCTGACTTCAACCCGGTCCCAGTGCACGTCCAGCTCGGCCAGTGCCTGGTACACCGGCGCCGGCGTGGTACCGCCAGACAGCAGGATGCGGGCGCGGCCCACTTCGTTGATGTCGTGGTTGAGGGTCTGTGCCATCTCGGCGGCGACCGCCTCGATCCAGCCATCGGCGTCGCCGTGCTGGATGAACTCGATGCGGTCGTCGTGGAAGGTGGGGCTCATGCGGCAACTCCTGGTGCGTCACGTTCGGCGTCGGCGGCATAGGCGGCGGCGCCCAGCAGCCCAGCGTGGGGATGCATCACCGCCAGCGACGGCACCCGCGCCATGATCGAAGAGAAGCGGCCCTTGTGCTCGAAGCGCTGGCGGAACCCGGAGTGCTGCAGCGAATCAAGCATCTTCGGGGTCAGGCCGCCGGTCAGGAACACGCCGTCCCAGGCGCCCTGGGTCAGCACCAGGTCACCGGCGATCGCGCCGAACACGGCGCAGAACACGTCCACGGTGCGCATCGCCTGCGGGTCGCCATGCAGCGCACGTGCGGTTACGTCCACCGGCTGCAGCTGGCCCGGGTCAATGCCGGCCATCTCGCACACGGCGCGATGGATGTTGACCAGGCCAGGGCCGCAGATCAGCCGTTCGTTGGAGACGCGCCCAAACTGCTCGGACAGGATCTCCAGGATACGGATCTCCTCCGGCGTTCCCGGCGGGAAACTGACATGGCCGCCTTCGGTTTCCAGCGGATAGCAGCGGCCATGGCGCAGGATCAGGCCGCCGACGCCGAGTCCGGTGCCGGGTCCGATCACCGCGTAGTTGCGCGGCTGTCCGGGTTTGCCCGGTACCCATGCCGCGCCACCGACCTGGATCACGTCTTCCGGCTGCAGCAGCGAGATCGCCATCGCCTGTGCGGCGAAGTCGTTGATCAGGTGCAGTTCGTCGAAGCCGAGCATCGCCGCGGTGCGGCTGCGCGAGATCACCCACGGGTGGTTGGTGATGCGTGCCTCGTCACCATCGACACGGCCCGCCACCGCGAACACGCCACGGCCCGCGCTGGCACCGATCTGTTCGAGGTGATGACGTGCGGCGTCGCCCAGCGATGGGAACTCCGCCACTGCGTATTCGCGGATGCTGTCCTTCAGCAGCGGCGCGTCCAGCGAGGTATCGGCCAGTGCGAAACGGGCATTGGTGCCCCCGATGTCGGCGACCAGCACCGGCTGCGAGCCGACACTCATGCCGAGGCTCCACTGTCCGGCGCATCCACGCCCTGCGGCAGGAACTCCGTTGCGTTGCCCGGGCCCCACTGGCCGGCGGGGTAGGGTTCCAGCGGCAGCCTGGCTTCCTTCCAGGCATCGGCGACGCTGTCGATCCATGCCCAGGCCGCGCGGACTTCGTCGTCGCGCACGAACAGCGTGTGGTTGCCGTTGAAGGCATCCAGGAACAGGCGTTCGTAGGCGATGCGGCGGTGCAGGCCGGTCGGCACCGACAGTTCCAGTTCCAGCGGATGCAGTTCCAGCGCGCCCCATTCCGGGCCGGCCAGGCTGCTCATCAGGCCCAGCTCGATGTTCTCCTGCGGCTGCAGCTGGAACACCAGGCGGTTCGGTGCGGCCTGCGCACGCTGCGGGCGCTCGAACAGCCAGTGGGTGACCGGCTTCAGCGTGACCACCACGCGGGTGGTGCGCTCGGGCAGGCGCTTGCCGGTGACCAGGTGGAACGGCACGCCGCTCCAGCGCCAGTTGTCGATATGCGCGGTGACGCCGGCGAAGGTTTCCACGTCGCTGCCTTCCGGCGGCTGGTAGGCCTGGGCCGGCTGGCCGTTGATGGTGCCGGCGGTGTAGCGGCCACGGATGCTGTCACGCGCGGCGTGCCTGGCATCGAGCGGGCGCAGGGCGCGCAGCACCTTGACCTTCTCGTCGCGGATGCGGTCGGCTTCCAGCGAGGCCGGCGGCTCCATCGCCACCATGCACAGCAGCTGCAGGATGTGGCTCTGGACCATGTCACGCAGCGCACCGGAACGGGCGTAGTAGGCGTCGCGGCCATCCACGCCTTCGCTTTCGGCGACCAGGATGTGCACCGATTCGATGTAATTGCGGTTCCACACCGCTTCCAGCAGCGTGTTGCCGAAGCGCAGCGCGATCAGGTTCTGCACCGCCGCCTTGCCCAGGTAGTGGTCGAGACGGAACACGCGGTCCTCGTCGATCCACTGGCCGATGGTGGAGATGATCTCTTCAGCGCTTTCGCTGTCGCTGCCGATCGGCTTCTCCAGCATCAGCCGTGCCGGCGCGGCGAGGGCGCCGCCCTTGGCCAGGCCTTCGCAGGTGGAGATGTACAGGCCCGGCGGGATGGCCAGGTAGCTGACGCACTTGCGGTGCACCAGGTCGGCGACCGCGGCGGCCACCGAATCGACGTCGCGCAGGTCCACCGAGCGGTAGTCGATGCGGCGCAGCAGCCCGGCGATGTCGTCCTGCGTGGCCATCGGCATGGCCTGCTGCAGGCGCGGCCGCAGGATGTCATGGAAGGCTTCGGTGTCATGCCCGGACAGGGCCAGTGCGCGGATGCGGAAGTCCTCCGGCAGCAGGCCGTCGCCGAGCAGGCGAAGCAGCGAAGGGAACAGGTAGCGCTGGGCCAGATCACCTGTGGCACCGAACAGGAAGAGGGTGTCGTGCATCGCTCGAGTTTCAGATCCGGGTGACATCGTTGTCAATCGCTTCATGGCTGGGTTCGGGGGACATCCGCGCAACTGCCTGTCCGAGGTTCGTCGGGCGGGTTTCCCGGGGCTCCGGAAGACCGTTCCAATCGAAACCACTACCTCGGCGGAACCTTCGTTCAATCGCCGACGCAGATCGGTGCGCACCGATCATCGGATAGTGCCACGTGAAAACGTTTACATGGCAGAATGGGCAACTGTATTCGATTGCAGTGCTCGCCGCCATGCGGTGGGCGCGCAATCATCACTGCCATCGGGAGGGCCGAGGCAGTCCCAAAAGACAGCCCGGCATCGGGCGGACCGGATTAGGTGATATGGCAAAAGTGCAGTTGCAGGGTGTGCGCAAGGTCTATGACAACGGCCAGGTCGCGGTGAAGGACGCCAGCTTCGAGGTCGCCGATGGCGAGCTGATGGTGCTGGTCGGCCCGTCCGGCTGTGGCAAGTCGACCCTGCTGCGGATGGTGGCTGGGCTGGAAGAGATCAGCGGCGGCACGCTGACCATCGGCGATCGCGTGGTCAACGACGTGGCGCCGAAGGATCGCGACATCGCGATGGTGTTCCAGAGCTACGCGCTGTACCCGCACATGACCGTGGCCGAGAACCTGGCCTTCGGCCTGAAGCTGCGCGGCCATGACAAGGCGACGATCGACAGGCGCATCGCCGAGGCGGCGCAGACGCTGGGCCTGACCGAGATGATGGACAAGCTGCCCAAGGCGATGTCCGGCGGCCAGCGCCAGCGCGTTGCGCTGGGCCGCGCGCTGGTGCGCGAGCCGGCGGTGTTCCTGCTCGACGAGCCGCTGTCGAACCTGGATGCCAAGCTGCGCCACAGTGTGCGGACCGAGATCGCGCAGCTGCACCGCAAGCTGGGCACCACCATGATCTACGTGACCCATGACCAGGTCGAAGCGATGACCCTGGGCCAGCGCATCGTGGTGCTGAAGGACGGCGTCATCCAGCAGATCGACACGCCGATGGCGCTGTACGACCGCCCGGCCAATCTGTTCGTGGCCGGCTTCCTCGGCAGTCCGGCGATGAACGTGCTGCGTGGCACGCTGCAGGGCGATGCCGGTGGCGTGACCGTGGTTGACGGCGAATGGCGCGCGCCGCTGGGCCAGGCCACGATCGATCCGGCGTGGCTGCAGAAGCCGATCGCGGTGGGCGTGCGCCCCGAGCACCTGCAGCCGGCGACCGCCGACGATGCGCATGCGTTCAACGCGCGCATCGAAGGCATCGAACCGGTCGGCAACGAGATCTTCGTCAACCTGAGCAGTGGCCAGCATGCGCTGACCATGCGCGTGGCGCCGCAGGTACTGCCGGCGGTGGGTGAGCAGATCCGCGTGGCGATCCACCCGCAGGGGCTGCATTTCTTCAACCCGGAAACTGGCGAGCGCCTGTAACGGGTAGGGCCGGCCGCTGGCCGGCAACCTCAACCAGGCGTGGTTGCCGGCCAGCGGCCGGCACTACCATTCATTCGCCGAAGGCGTGCGGACCAACGGTCCGCACCCACCGAAGCGTCGGGTGGATTCAGCGCGCCAATCCGTCCAGCAACGGCATGCGCTGCGCGACGGCATCGCCGACCTGCAGATCGGCGTCACTGGCCTCCAACGGCAACACCGCCAGCGCCAGGTCACCGGCTACGCTGGCGATCGTGCCCAGCGTAGCGCCGTCCTGCTGCACGCCATCACCGGCCTGCGCCGGCGCCGCGGTATGCAGCAGCTGCACCGCGCGCTTGGCCTTGCCGAGGAAGTGGGTGCGGGCGACGATCTCCTGGCCCGGGTAGCAGCCCTTCTTCACGCTGTAGCCGTTCAGGCGATCCAGCCCCAGTTGCTGCGGAGTCCACACCTCGCGCTGGCTTTCCTCAAGCCGGGGCAGGCCGTAGCGCAGGTCGGCCTGGCGCCAGGCCAGGGCGAAGGCCACCTCATCGGCCTCGCTGCCGGCGGCGAAGGCGTCGGTAGCGCCGATGCGCAGGGTGCGCGGCAGGGCATCGCTGCCCAGGTCCAGTTCCCAGCCGTCACCTTCGGCGTGCGCAATGGCGGCGCCACTGGCGGCCTCGGGCGCGGTGAAGGCGCCGGCCACCGCAAGGTCGCTGCGCACCAGCACCTTCACCTTGCGGCGGAACACGAAGCGCTGCAGTTGCGACGCAATCGCATCGGCATCGCCGTCGGCCAGCACCAGCATCACATGGTCTTCGGCCAGCCGAAGCAGCTGGAACACCGCCATGGTGCGGCCCTTGGCACTCAGCCAGGCACTCCACTGCCAGTGCAGCAGGGGCAGGGCAGTGACATCGCTGCTGAACTGGGCGTGGGCGAAAACGGCCGCATCGACACCCTGCAGGCTCAGCAGCTGGTGCCCGGGAAGGCGCGGATATCCGACGAAAGCAGGGGGCAGGTTGTCAGGCACGTGAACGAGGTCTAAAATTTGTGCGTTGCGAGACCGAACATGATAGGCCAAACAACCCCCACTCCCGACGACGAATCTGAAGCCCCGCTGGTCCCCGCGGCACCCGTGCCCGTGGAACAGGAAAAAGCAGAGGAATTCGGCGGCCGCGGCGGACTTGATCCGGTGCGGTACGGCGATTGGGAGAAAAACGGACGCTGCATCGATTTCTGATCAGCATTGAGCCAACGCGGCCGTGTGCCGCCCAGCCGAGACAACGAGCCCAGCGAATGGCGACCAGACAACGCCCACTTTCCCCGCACCTTCAGGTGTATCGCTGGCAGATTCAGATGGCCACCTCGATCCTGCATCGAGCCACTGGCGTCTTTCTGTCTGTTGGTGCCCTCATCATCGCCGCGGGCCTGCTGGCCCTGATGATGGGGCCCGAGTCCTGGAACTGCTTCACCGGCCATGCCGGGGCCTGGTATGGCCGCGTGTTCCTGTTCGCGTGGACATGGTCGTTCGCCTATCACCTGTGCAATGGCATCCGCCATGTGGTGCAGGACTTCGCCATCGGCTTCAGCATTCCCGCCTTCATCCGCAGCAGCTGGCTGTCGGTCACCGGCAGCCTGGTGATCACCCTGCTGGTGTGGGCCTATGTGATGTTCGGAGGTGCCGCGTGAGCAGGTTCCGTACCCCGTTGAAGAGCGTGCGCGGCCTTGGTTCGGCCAAGACCGGCACCGAACACTTCGTGCACCAGCGCCTGACCGCCGCCGCCCTGGTGGTGCTGGGCATCTGGTTCCTGGTCTTCGTGCTGAGCCTGCTGGGTTCGGACTACGCGACCGCCGCCGCCGCCGTGGCCAAGCCGTGGAATGCCGTGCCGCTGATCGGCCTGCTGATCGCCATGTTCTGGCACGCGCAGCTCGGCATGCAGGTCGTGCTGGAAGATTACATCCACGAATCGCTGCTGGCCCTGGTGCTGCAGACCGCGGTGAAGTTCGTCGCCGTGCTCGGCATGATCGTCAGTGTGTTTGCGGTGGGCCGCATCGCCCTCGGCGTTGCCTGAGCCCAGGCACCAACACAGGAATCCAGATTAGATGTCCGCTTACAAGATCACCGAACACAAGTACGACATGGTCGTGGTCGGCGCCGGCGGCGCCGGCCTGCGCGCCACGTTCGGCCTGGCCGCCAAGGGCCTGCAGACCGTGTGCCTGACCAAGGTCTTCCCGACCCGTTCGCACACCGTTGCCGCCCAGGGCGGTATTTCGGCCGCACTCGCCAACATGGGAGAGGACGACTGGCGCTACCACTTCTTCGACACCATCAAGGGTTCGGACTGGCTGGGCGACCAGGACGCCATCGAATACATGTGCCGTGAGGCCATCCCGGCCATCATCGAGCTCGAACACTACGGTGTGCCGTTCTCGCGCACCGCCGAAGGCAAGATCTACCAGCGTCCGTTCGGTGGCATGACCACCAAGTACGGCGAAGGCCCGGCGGCGCAGCGTACCTGCGCGGCGGCCGACCGTACCGGCCACGCGATGCTGCACACGCTCTACCAGCAGTCGCTGAAGCACGACGCGCGCTTCATGATCGAGTACTTCGCGCTCGACCTGATCTTCGATGAAGAGGGCGCCTGCCGCGGTGTGCTGGCCCTGGACATGTCCGATGGCACCCTGCACCTGTTCCGCGCCCAGGGCGTGGTGCTGGCCACCGGCGGTTACGGCCGTGCCTACTTCAGCGCCACCTCGGCGCACACCTGCACCGGCGACGGTGGCGGCCTGGCCATGCGTGCCGGCATCGCCATGCAGGACATGGAGTTCGTGCAGTTCCATCCGACCGGCATCTACGGCGCCGGCTGCCTGATCACCGAGGGTGTCCGCGGTGAAGGCGGCATCCTGCGCAACAGCAGCGGCGAGCGCTTCATGGAGCGTTACGCACCGCACTACAAGGACCTGGCCTCGCGCGACGTGGTCAGCCGTTCGATGACCATCGAGATCCGCGAAGGCCGCGGCGTCGGCGAGCACAAGGACCACATCCTGCTCGACCTGACCCACCTTGGCCCGGGCGTGATCGACGAGAAGCTGCCGGGCATCGCTGAAAGCGCCCGCATCTTCGCCGGCGTCGACGTGCACAAGCAGCCGATCCCGGTCATCCCGACCGTGCACTACAACATGGGCGGCATCCCGACCAACTACCACGGCGAAGTCGTGCGCAAGGTCGGCGACAACCCCGATGCGGTGGTGCCGGGCCTGTACGCCATCGGCGAAGCGGCCTGCGTGTCCGTGCATGGCGCCAACCGCCTGGGCTCGAACTCGCTGCTGGATCTGGTGGTGTTCGGTCGTGCGGTGGCCAACCGCTGCGCCGAGACCATCAAGCCGGGCGCATCGCACAAGCCGCTGCCGGCCGATGCCTGCGACAAGGCGCTGGGCCTGCTGGACAAGCTGCGCCACGCCAACGGCGATACCCCGACCTCGGTCATCCGCGATCGCATGCAGCGCACCATGCAGGCCGACGCGGCCGTCTTCCGCACCAGCCAGACGCTGAAGGAAGGCTGCGAGAAGATGGACAAGATCTTCGACTCGTTCCAGGACGTGAAGGTCTCCGACCGTTCGCTGGTGTGGAACTCGGACCTGATCGAGACCTACGAGCTGAACAACCTGCTGCTCAACGCGGTGGCGACGATCAACTCGGCCGAACAGCGCAAGGAAAGCCGCGGCGCGCATGCGCACGAGGACTTCCCGGACCGCGACGACGTCAACTGGCAGAAGCACACCCTGGTCAGCGTCGACGAGAAGGGCAAGTGCAGCTTCGACTACCGTCCGGTGCACATGTACACGTTGACCGACGACGTGTCCGTAGTGCCGCCGAAGCCGCGCGTGTACTGATCCGACCCCGCCTACCATGCAATCCGCGCCCACGGGCGCGGGCCGCCTGAGCCAACGAGAGCAGCCATGGCCGAGTTTTCACTCCCCAAGAATTCCAAGATCACGAAGGGCAAGCACTTCCCCGTCAAGAACGGCGGCAAGAACGTGCGCACCTTCAAGATCTACCGCTGGAGTCCGGACGACGACAGCAACCCGCGCACCGATACCTATGAAGTTGATCTGGACGCCTGTGGCCCGATGGTCCTGGACGCCCTGATCAAGATCAAGAACGAGATCGACCCGACCCTGACCTTCCGCCGCTCCTGCCGCGAAGGTATCTGTGGCTCGTGCGCGATGAACATCGACGGCACCAACACCCTGGCCTGCACCCGAGCCATCTCGGACTGCGGCAAGAAGGAAGTGCCGATCTATCCGCTGCCGCACATGAACGTGGTCAAGGACCTGGTTCCGGACCTGACCCACTTCTACGCGCAGTACGCCTCGATCAAGCCGTGGATCCGCACCCAGACCCCGGCACCGCCGGACCGTGAGCGCCTGCAGTCGCCGGAAGACCGCAAGAAGCTGGATGGCCTGTACGAGTGCATCCTGTGCGCCTGCTGCTCGACCAGTTGCCCGAGCTACTGGTGGAACGGCGAGCGCTACCTGGGCCCGGCGATCCTGCTGCAGGCCTACCGCTGGATCATCGACTCGCGCGATGAGGACACCGGTGCGCGCCTGGACGATCTGGAAGATCCGTTCAAGCTGTACCGCTGCCACACCATCATGAACTGCGCCCGGACCTGCCCGAAGGGCCTGAACCCGGCGCTGGCGATCGCCGAGATCAAGAAGCTGATGATGGAACGCCGCGCCTGATACGGCGCCGGGTAGTTGCATGACCCCAGCAGAGCCACGCCATGCGTGGCTTTGCTGTATCTGGAGAAGCACGATGGAAGAAGATGTTCTGCTGAAGAAGCTGCGCTGGCGTTGCCGCCGCGGCATGCGCGAACTGGACCAGTTGTTCGGCCGTTACCTGGACCACGAATGGAGCACTGCGCCGACCGAAGAGCGCGAGGTTTTCCTGTTCCTGCTCGATTGCGAGGACGATAAGTTGTGGCGCTGGTTCATGGGCTATGAGGCCTGCCCGCATGCGCACGCGATCCCTCTCATGCAGAAGATCCTCGCCCTCAAGCCTTGAGTGGCGTCCCTCGCGGCTGCAGGCCGCCGCCCAGCTGGCGGTGCTGCTGGCCGCGCCCTGGCTGCTGCGCGCCTCGGAGCTGCCACCGCGCCTGCTGATCCCTGCTGTGTTGCTGGCCTGGGGCCTTGGCCTGGCCGAGCTGGCCTGGCGGCTGCGCAGGCCGCGCCTGCAGGTGCGGCTGCCGCCGCTTCCCGAGCCGCTGCAGGTGGCCGGGCAGGACATCGAGGTGCCACGGCTGGTGGTGCGTGGTGCCTGGCTGTTGTTGTCCTGGCGTGAGGGCCGACGCCGCCGGCACCTGTTGTTCTGGCCGGATGTGCTCGATTCCGGGCAGCGACGTGAACTGCGACTGGCCGTGGCCGCACGTGCCGTTTCCCGTCGGCCGCGTACGATGGCACCATAAGCTGAATTGACTGGCGTGCCTGCATGTTCAAACCCATCCCCGTGGCGATCGGCCTGCGCTACCTGCGCGCCAAGCGCCGCAACGGCTTCATCTCCTTCATCTCGATGGCATCGATCCTGGGCATCGCGCTCGGCGTCACGGTGCTGATCACTACCCTGGCCGTGATGAGCGGTTTCCAGAAGGAAATCCGCAGCCGCCTGCTGCAGATGACCGCGCACACCACCATCAGCCGCGACGGCGAGCCGATGCCGGACTGGATGCGTGTGGTCGACATCGCCAGCAAGGATCCGCGCGTGGCGGGTGCCGCGCCGTACATCGAGATCCAGTCGATGATCAGCGGCCCGCGCGTACAGGGCGCGATCATCCAGGGCATCGATCCGGCGCTGGAGCCGAAGGTATCGGTGATCGACAAGAAGGTCACCAAGGGCAGCTATGACAGCCTCAAGCCGGGCAGCTTCAACCTGCTGCTGGGCAAGGAGCTGGCGATCTGGCTGGGCGTGGACGTCGGCGACCAGGTACTGGTGACCTTCGCCGAAGTGCAGGGCACGCCTGCCGGCGCAGTGCCGCGGATGAAGCGTTTCACCGTCAGCGGCATCTTCGAAGCCGGCTATAACGAGGTCGATCGTGGCGTCGGCTTCGCCAACATGCAGGACCTGGAGCGCGTGCTGCGCAGTGACGGTGCCACCGGCGTGCGGCTGAAGCTGCACGACATGGACCGCTCGCTGGAGGTGGGCGTGGACCTGGCGCAGAGCCTCGGTGGCGCCTACCGCGTGAGTGACTGGACCCAGCAGAATGCCAACCTCTACCACTCGCTGCGCATGGAGAAGGTGGTGATGGGCATCCTGCTGTCGCTGATCATCGCGATGGGTGCGTTCAACCTGGTGTCCTCGCAGGTGATGCTGGTCACCGACAAGCAGGCCGATATCGCGATCCTGCGCACCCTCGGCCTTACCCCGGGCGGGGTGATGCAGGTGTTCATGGTGCAGGGTTCGCTGATCGGCATCTTCGGCACCCTGGCCGGGCTGATCGGCGGCATCACCCTGACCCTCAACCTCGAACGCATCCTCGGTGCCATCGAGGCGGTGTTCAACGTCAAGCTGATGCCTGAGGACGTGTACTACATCACCGGCCTGCCGACCGACATGCAGACCGGCGACGTGGTGGCGATCACCGTGGTCGCGCTGCTGATGAGCTTCCTGGCCACCCTGTATCCCGCCTGGCGGGCAGCACGCACCCAGCCGGCGGAGGCCCTGCGCTATGAATAAGGTCTTCAACCGCGGCGATGAAGTGATCCGCGCCGAAGCACTGGGCAAGACCTACGCCGAAGGGCGCATGCAGACCCCGGTGTTCGATGGCCTGGACCTGACCGTGACCGCTGGCGAGACGGTGGCGATCATCGGTGCGTCCGGCGCCGGCAAGAGCACGCTGCTGCACCTGCTGGGTGGGTTGGATGTTCCAACCGCCGGCGAAGTCTATGTGACCGGCCAGCGCATGTCGGCGCTGTCGGATACCGCGCGCGGCCTGCTGCGCAACCAGGCGCTGGGCTTTGTCTATCAGTTCCATCACCTGCTGCCGGAATTCACCGCGCTGGAAAACGTGATGATGCCGGTACTGCTGGCCGGTACCGCCGTGGCCGAGGCGTCCAGCCGGGCAACGGCCCTGCTGGAGGCGGTGGGGCTCGGCCATCGCCTGGACCACAAGCCGGGCGAGCTGTCCGGTGGCGAACGCCAGCGTGCCGCCGTGGCGCGTGCACTGGTCAACCACCCGGCCTGCGTGCTTGGCGACGAGCCGACCGGCAACCTGGATGACCGCACCGCAGGCACCGTGTTCGAGCTGATGCTGGAACTCAACCGCGCCCGCCACACCAGCCTGGTGCTGGTCACCCACGACCGCAGCCTGGCGCGTCGCCTTGATCGGGTGCTGGAACTGCGCGAAGGGCGGCTGCACGCATTGGCCCACGCTGACGTCTGAGCCGCTGGTCCCGCTTGGGTGGAAGCCGACCTTGGTCGGCTGCTCCTGCGGGGCAAGCGCCAACCAAGGTTGGCGACTACCGGATTCCGGAGTCCTGGGCCTGCCTTGGTGGAGGTCGACCTTGGTCGACCGCCGACCGCCGCCTGAATGGGGCTCCCGGTCGTCGCACGGGCGCCACCCTGGCAGGCGCATGATGGCGACAGTACCCCGAGGAGATCGCCATGAAGACCCCGATCCTGATGGCCGGCCTCTGCCTGGCCCTGGCCGCCTGTGCGACCACCGGCCGGCTCAGCAGTGCCGAGAAGCTGGACCTGTACCGTGCGCATGCCGGTGCGCCGCAGAACGACATGCAGTTCTTCGGCAGCCTCAATGGCTGGACCGAACTGGGAGACAGCGCGCTGGCGGTATGGACCCGCCCCAGCGAAGCCTATCTGCTGGAGTTGAACGGCCCCTGCCAGGACCTGACGTTTGCCACCGCCATCGGCCTGACCAGCCAGATGAATCGCGTTTCGACGCGCTTCGACAAGGTGCTGGTGCGCGACCCTACGGGCGGCCCACGCATGCCGTGCTTCATCAAGAGCATCCGCAAGCTGGACGTCAAGGCATTGCGCGCGTCCGAGCAGGAGCTGCGCCAGGCCCAGGTGCAGGAGCGCGAGGCGGAAACCGCCCCGGCCAAATGATCAAAAAAGGGGACGGAGGGGATTAAGTCGTTTGTGGCACAAACGACTTAATCCCCTCCGTCCCCTTTTGCCGTCAGGCTTCGGGGGTGAAGCCGGCCGGCTTTTCTGCGTCCCTCTCGAACAGGAACTTGACCAGTTCGCCTTCCAGGAACGCGCGGTGCTCCGGCGTGCGGGGCGAAAGGCGGTTTTCGTTGATCAGCATGGTCTGGTGCGCCAGCCACGCCGCCCAGGCCTGCTTGCCGATGTTGTTGAAGACGCGCTGGCCCAGTTCGCCCGGGTAGGGCACGAAGTCCAGGCCCTCGACATCGCGTTGTTCGTACTGGCAGAAGACGGTTCGGGACATGGCACTCACTCGTGGTTGCGGGGTTTCTTGGAATTTCGTTTTGGCGCTTTGATGGTGGCGCCATCGAGCAGCTTGCGGATCGGCGCGGGCAGGCCCAGCGCGGGAAGTTCGTCGGCGGCGACCCAGCGCAGCGTAGGTTCCTCCACGCGCAGCCCGTGTACCTGCCGCGACAGTATCTGCAGATGCAGCTTGTAGTGGCTGAAGGTGTGCTGCAGCACCGGCAGTTCCTCGGCATCTTCCAGTGAGCCGTCGACGTGCGCATCGAACCAGTCCTGCAGCATGCTGCCGGCTTCGGCCTGCGGCAGCGTCCACAGCTGCGCCCAGATGCCGGTGTCCGGCCGTTTCTGCAGCAGCACGCGCTGTTGGGCGTCGCGCAACAGCAGCGCCACTGCTTCGCGTTCGGGCAGCGTCTTGCCGGGCTTGGGCGTGGGCAGTTCGGCAGTGCGGCTTTCGCGGCGCGCCATGCAGTCGTCGTGCAGCGGGCAGATCACGCAGGCCGGTTTCGCGCGGCTGCAGACGGTCGCGCCCAGGTCCATCTGCGCCTGGGTGTAGTCGGCCATGCGTCCGGCTGGGACCTGCGCCACATGTGCCTCGGCGATCGCCCACAGCTGCTTCTCGATGGCCGGCAGGCCGGGGAAGCCGTCGATGCCGTGGTAGCGGCTGAGTACGCGCTTGACGTTGCCGTCGAGGATTGCGAACGGGTCGTTCCAGGCCTGGCTGAGGATCGCGCCAGCGGTGCTGCGGCCGATGCCGGGCAGCGCGTGCAGTGCATCGAAATCGCGCGGCAGGTCGCCGCCGTGCAGTTCCACGCAGCGCTTGGCCGCGGCGTGCAGGTTGCGTGCGCGGGCGTAGTAGCCGAGCCCGGCCCACTGCGCCATCAGCGCGTCGTTGCTGGCCGCGGCAAGGTCGGGCAGGGTCGGGAAGTGCTGCAGGAACCGCTGGAAATACGGGATGACCGTGGCCACCTGGGTCTGCTGCAGCATGATCTCCGACAGCCAGACCCGGTACGGGCTGCGCGGGTGCTGCCAGGGCAGGTCGTGGCGGCCGTGGCCGTCGAACCAGTGCAGCAGGCGGGCAACGAAGCCGTCTTGCTGGGCAGTGTCGGCGCTGGCGTGCGGCTGGCGTGGCATCGGTGTTCCGGAGGAGGGCTGCCACCTTGGAGTGGCTCTACCGGTTCCAGTAGAGCCACCCCACGGGTGGCTGCGCGGTGTATCAGCCGCCCAGCGCTTCAGGCAGCAGGGCGTCGACGAAGGCTTCCGGATCGAACACGCGCAGATCTTCCGGGCGCTCGCCGATGCCGGCGAAGCGGATCGGGATGCCGAACTCGCGGGCCAGCGCGAACACCACGCCACCCTTGGCGGTACCGTCCAGCTTGGTCACCACCAGGCCGGTCACGTTCACCGCGGCATTGAACTGGCGCAGCTGCGACAGCGCGTTCTGGCCGGTGGTGCCATCGATCACCATCAGCACTTCGTGCGGGGCGGTGGGGTCGATCTTGCCGAGCACGCGGCGGATCTTGCCCAGTTCGTTCATCAGCCCGGACTGGGTGTGCAGGCGGCCGGCGGTATCGGCGATCAGCACCGAGGTGCCGCGGGCCTTGCCGGCCTGCAGCGCATCGAATGCCACCGATGCAGCATCGGCGTTCTGACCCTGGGCGACCACGGCCACGCCGTTGCGCTCGCCCCAGGCCTGCAGCTGGGCCACGGCGGCGGCGCGGAAGGTATCGCCGGCGGCCAGCATCAGGCTGTGGCCTTCGTCCTTGAAGCGTTTGGCCAGCTTGCCGATGGTGGTGGTCTTGCCAACGCCGTTGACGCCGACGGTGAGCACCACGAAGGGCTTGGCAGTGCGGTCGATCACCAGCGGCTTGGCCACCGGCTGCAGGATCGCGATCAGTTCGCTGCGCAGCGCGGCCAGCAGCGCATTGGCGTCGGCGAATTCGCGCGACTTCATGCGCTTGCGCAGGCCCTCTACCAGGTCGGTGGTGGCACCCACGCCGACGTCGGCGGTGATCAGCGCGGTTTCCAGCTCGTCCAGCAGGTCGTCGTCGAGCTTGGGGTTGCGCGAGAACAGGCCGCCGAAGCTGCGTGCGATGACGCTGTTGCGCAGGCGTTCGCGCCAGCCGGGCTTGCCGGCCGGAGCCGGGGCCGCGTCGACCAGCACCGGCAGATCAGCGGCGGGCGCAGCCGGTGCTTCGGCCGGGGTGACCGGCGCCAGCGGCGCGAGCACGGCAGCAGCGGCCAGGGCTTCGGCTTCGAAGTCCTCTGCGGCGATGACGCGTTCCGCAGCCGGCGGTGCCGGTGCGGCGGCCGGCGCTTCGGGCACTGCGACCGGCGCAGGTGCAGGCGTCGGCGCGGGCGTGGCAGCCTCGGGCGTGGCAGCTTCTGGCGTGTTCGGCGCGGCTAGCGGAGCGGCCGGAGCTTCGTCGACCGGGGCAGCGGACGGGAATGCCGCCGCCAGCTCTTCAGCCGAGTAGTGCTGGGTCTTGGGCGCCTCCGTTGCGGGGGCGTCCTGGGGCTTCTTGCGGCGGAAAAAACTGAGCATTGGCAAAAGGCGCTGAAATCTGAGGGATATGCTACCACTCGGGCCTGTCGGGCCGATGTGGACTCAAGGACGCGGCCTGCCGGCCGTTAACCGGTCCGGAGGGCTGCGCAGGGTGGCCCGGAGACCGCCATGAACAACGTGATGGGAATGGCCCTCGGCGGAATGCGCGCGGCCCAGCAGGGCGTGCAGGTGGCCGCGCACGACGTGGCCAACCTGGCGACTCCCGATGCCCAGCGCCTGCAGCTGCAGCGTGGTGCCGCAGAGCAGGGTGGGGTGCAGGCTGTGGTGACGACCACCGGCACCGAATCCGGCGCGCCGCTGGGTGACCTGCTGGCGGCCCGGGCCGATGTGGTGGCGTTCGCCGCCAACGCCACGGTGATCCGCCGCCAGGACCAGATGCTGGGCTCGCTGCTGGATTGGGAAGCCTGAGGCGACCGGCTTTGGTGGGTGTCAACCTTGGTTGACACGCTCGACCCGCCCTGGTAGGTGCCAACCTTGGTTGGCACGCCTTTGGAGCGCCAACCAAGGTTGGCATCTACCAGAGCAGGAATGCCAACCAAGCTTGGGATCTACCAGAGCAGGAATGCCAACCAAGGTTGGCATCCACCAGCACCCGGTAGCGCCGGGCCATGCCCGGCGACCACCCTGTCGGTCAGGCCGACAGTTCCAGCAGCAGCTTGTTCAGGCGCGCCACATAGGCGCCCGGGTCCTTCAGGCTGTCACCGGCGGCCAGTGCGGCCTGGTCGAACAGCACTCGGCCCAGGTCGTCGAAGCGCGTGCCATCGGCTTCGGCATCCAGCTTGGCGATCAGCGGGTGGCCCGGGTTGATCTCCAGCACCGGCTTGCTGTCCGGCACCTTCTGCCCACTGGCTTCCAGGATCTGGCGCATCTGCAGGCCCAGGTCCTGTTCGCCGATGGCCAGCACCGCCGGCGAATCGGTCAGGCGATGCGAGACGCGCACTTCGGCCACATCATCGCCCAGCACCGTCTTCAGGCGCTCCACCAGGCCCTGCTTGTCCTTGGCCGCCGCTTCCTGCTCCTGCTTGTCCGCTTCGGTTTCCAGCGCGCCCAGGTCGAGGTCGCCACGGGCGATGTCGACGAAGCCCTTGCCGTCGAAATCGGTGAGGTAGCCCATCAGCCACTCGTCGATGCGGTCGGTCAGCAGCAGCACTTCCACGCCCTTCTTGCGGAACACTTCCAGGTGCGGGCTGTTGCGAACCTGGCTGTAGCTCTCGCCGGTCAGGTAGTAGATCTTGTCCTGGCCTTCGGCCATGCGGCCGAGGTAGTCGGCCAGCGACACGCTCTGCGCGTCGCCGTCGCCACGGGTGGAGGCGAAGCGCAGCAGGCCGGCCACCTTCTCGCGGTTGTTGTAGTCCTCGGCCGGGCCTTCCTTCAGTACCTGGCCGAATTCCTTCCAGAACGTGGCGTACTGCTCGGGCTTGTCGGCGGCCAGCTTTTCCAGCATGTCCAGCGAGCGCTTGGTGAGCGCGGCCTTCATCGAATCGATGACCGGGCCGGACTGCAGGATCTCACGCGAGACGTTCAGCGACAGGTCGTTGGAATCGACAACGCCCTTGATGAAGCGCAGGTACAGCGGCAGGAACTGCTCGGCCTGGTCCATCACGAACACGCGCTGCACGTACAGCTTCAGGCCCTTGGGCGCATCGCGGTGGTACAGGTCGAACGGCGCGCGGCCGGGCACGTACAGCAGCGAGGTGTACTCCAGCTTGCCCTCAACCTTGTTGTGGCTCCACGCCAGCGGGTCGCTGTGGTCGTGCGCCACGTGCTTGTAGAACTCGGTGTACTCGGCGTCGCTGATCTCGGTGCGCGGGCGGGTCCACAGCGCGCTGGCGCGGTTGACGGTTTCCCACTCGACTGCTGCACCTTCTTCGCCACCTTCCTTCGGCATCTGGATCGGCAGGCCGATGTGGTCCGAATACTTCTTGAGGATGCTGCGCAGGCGCCAGCCGTCGGCGAAGTCATGCTCGCCGTCCTTCAGGTGCAGCACGATGCGGGTGCCACGCTCGGCCTTGTCGATGGTGGCGACGTCGAAGTCACCTTCGCCGCGCGAGCTCCAGCGCACCCCTTCGCCGACAGCCAGGCCGGCGCGGCGCGAGGTGACTTCCACTTCGTCGGCAACGATGAAGGCGCTGTAGAAGCCGACGCCGAACTGGCCGATCAGCTGCGAATCCTTCTTCTGGTCGCCGGACAGCTGGCGCAGGAAGTCACTGGTGCCGGACTTTGCAATCGTGCCGAGGTGGGCGATGGCTTCGGCGCGGCTCATGCCGATGCCGTTGTCCTCGATGGTGATGGTGTGGGCGGCGGGGTCGAAGCTGACGCGCACGCGCAGTTCACTGTCGCCTTCCAGCAGGGCCGGCTGGGTCAGGGCCTCGAAGCGCAGTTTGTCGGCGGCGTCGGCGGCGTTGGAGACCAGCTCGCGGAGGAAGATTTCCTTGTTGGAGTACAGCGAGTGGATCATCAGCTGCAGCAGCTGCTTGACTTCGGTCTGGAAGCCAAGGGTTTCGGTCTGGGTGGTCTCGGTCATCGATAAGGCTCCATGTGCAATGCCGCGCCAGCGCGTGCGGCCTCGCCAAGGGGTATGGCTGATTGTCCCGAAATCAAGGGGTTGGTCTGGCAGGGTTGCACCCTGCACCCGCAGAGGCCGAAGCAACAGCGATAGCAAAAGCAACAGCGGGCATTCCGTGGGATGGCGGGGCGGTGTGGGTGGGCAGGACACGCCGTAAACCCGTCCATGGGGGCTCGATGGCGCCATCCATGGCGCCAACGGTCCTGCCCACCCACACCGCCCCACCTCTGACAAATTCCCGGTGACGGTGGCAACGGCTGGGCTTCTGATCTCATCAATTCCTTCGATGTCTGACAGATGTTCAGATATGCATGGCGTGGATTCGGACAGATCGCGGAAGTCTGTCGAAGGTGGGGCGGTGTCGGATTGCGGGGTGTCCGCGGCATGGATGCCGCGGCCAAGCCCCCATGGATGGGTTCACGGCGTCCCCGCAATCCGACACCGCCCCGCCAACCCAGGGATAGCCCGCTTTTGACGTTGCTTCGGCCTCTGCGGGTTCCGGGCGCCGCCCGGACGACTACAATCCCCTTCATGCTGAAATTCTCGAACAACCCCCACCGGGGGCGCCGGTGAGCGGCCGTGGTGGCAATGACGGCCAGGTCCGCATCATCGGTGGCCGCTGGCGCAATACCCGCCTGCCGGTGCCGACCCTGCCGGGCCTGCGGCCAAGCAGCGACCGCGTTCGCGAAACGCTGTTCAACTGGCTGATGCCCCGGCTGGGCGGGGCGCGGGTGCTCGACCTGTTCGCCGGCAGCGGCGCGCTGGGCCTGGAGGCCGTCTCGCGCGGCGCCGCCCACGCCACCCTGGTCGAGCGCGATGCCCAGCTCGGGCGCAACCTGTCCGCCGCCGTCGCCAAGCTGCAGGCGGTAGACCAGGTCACCGTGGTCCAGGCCGATGCCCTGCGCTGGCTGCAAAGCGCCCCGGCGCAGCAGGCCGACCTGGTGTTCATCGACCCGCCGTTCGCCGATGGCCTGTGGCAGGGCGTGCTGGCCCAGCTGCCGCGGCACCTGGCCGCCGATGCCTGGCTGTACCTGGAATCGCCGGCCGGCCACGTCCCGTCACTGCCGGCGGAATGGCTGCTGCACCGCGAGGGCGGCACCCGTGAGGTGCGCTTTGCCCTGTACCGCCGCGCCACTGCTACACTTTGACTTCATCTGAACATCTGCATCCGCCCATGACCGTGGCCAACCGCCGCATTGCCGTCTATCCCGGCACGTTCGATCCGATCACCAATGGTCATATCGACCTGGTGAGCCGGGCCGCGCCGTTGTTCGAAAAGGTCGTGGTGGGTGTGGCGCAGAGCCCGTCCAAGGGCCCGGCGCTGCCGCTGGAACAGCGCGTGCAGCTGGCCCGCGGCGCACTGGGCCACCACGGCAATGTCGAGGTCATCGGCTTCGATACGCTGCTGGCCCATTTCGTCCGTTCGGTCCAGGGGGGGGTGCTGCTGCGCGGCCTGCGCGCGGTGTCCGACTTCGAATACGAGTTCCAGATGGCCAGCATGAACCGCCATCTGATCCCCGAGGTCGAGACCCTGTTCCTGACCCCGGCCGAGCAGCACAGCTTCATTTCGTCCTCGCTGGTCCGCGAGATCGCGCGCCTGGGCGGTGACGTGTCCGGTTTCGTGCCGGCCGCGGTGCTCGAAGCCCTGCGCAAGGTCCGCGAAGCGAAGTCGGCACAGTCGTAAGTCCCGCTGTACCCGCACCCCATTACGTACACCACCACGCACCATTCCGGGAGGAAACCCATGAACACCACCATGCGCGCGATGCTGATCGCTTCGTTGGCCCTGGCCTTCACCGCCTGCAAGAAGGAAGAGGCCGCTCCGGTCGACGAAGCCAAGCAGGCGCTGGTCGCGCCGTCCAAGGACGACGATGCAGGCTGGAAGAAATACCTGCAGGAAGTGGCGATCCAGAACATGGGCAACATCACCAACAGCCCGTTCCTGTACTACCTCTCGCCGGAATCGGACCCGGACTTCCAGGCCAAGTACGAGCGCCAGACCGAGAGCGCGACCCAGGCCGTGGCCCGTGGCGTGCAGCCGGGCAACATGCTGGCCTTCGGTTCGTCGGCCTCGGGCAAGATGGCTGACATGATCCAGGCCGTGTTCAAGGACGTGGGGCCGGATTCGATGAAGGGCGTGCGCGTCGTCTTCATCGGCCAGTCGGCCGACAACGCCCGCGTGCAGGCTGCGATCCAGCCGACCGGTGCCGAGTACATTTTCGTCGAAGCCAAGTAAGACCGAGCCATGGCGGCCATGCTCCGGCATGGCCCGGGCGGCGCTCCGCAAGCGCGCCGCTGATGACCTGACCGGCCCGCGCGCCCGCGCTGGCCGGTCCTTGTCCCAAGGCGCGGGCGAGGAGTATCGCCATGTCGCTGAAAATCAACGAGCTCTGCGTCAACTGCGACGTATGCGAGCCGGCCTGCCCGAACCAGGCCATTGCGATGGGTGAAACCATCTACGTGATCGACCCTGCGCGCTGCACCGAATGCGTGGGTCATTTCGACGAGCCACAGTGCGTGGTCGTCTGCCCGGTCGAATGCATCGATCCGGACCCGGAGATCGTGGAAACGGAAGACCAGCTGCTGGCCAAGCTGCGCCAGCTGCAGCACGATCACCCCGAACTCTATGCGGAGCCCCCATCCGAATGAAGACGCTGATCGTCCGTCCGCTGTTGCTGCTCGGCCTGCTGCTGAGCCCGATCGCCTGGGCCGACAGCCCTGTCCGTGCCGAACGCCCCGACGGCGCCGCCATTGCCAGTGGCCATGCGCTGGCCACCCAGGCCGGCATCGACATCCTGGCGCAGGGCGGCAATGCCTTCGACGCGGCGGTGGCCGTATCGTCCACGCTGGCGGTGGTCGAACCGATCAGTTCCGGGCTGGGCGGCGGTGGCTTCTTCCTGCTGCACGACGCGGCCACCGGCAAGGATGTGATGCTGGACGCGCGCGAGACTGCACCGGCTGCGGCAACGCCCCAGGCGTTCCTCGACAAGCAGGGCAACCTCGACCGTGACCGCTCGGTCAACGGCGCCTGGTCGGCGGGCATTCCGGGCCTGCCTGCGGCGCTGGTCGAACTGTCGGCCAAGCATGGCAAGCTGCCGCTGTCGGCGTCGCTGCAGCCGGCCATCCGCATCGCGCGCGAAGGTTTCCCGGTGTACGAGCGCATGGCCAAGGGCTATGCCTCGCGCCGTGAAGTGATGGAGCGCTTCCCCGGCACCCGCGAGGTCTACCTGCGCAACGGCAAGCCGATCGCCACAGGCGACCTGTTCAAGCAGCCGGAACTGGCGCAGACGCTGGAACGCCTGGCCGCCGGTGGCTTCGACGGCTTCTACAGGGGCCAGACCGGCAGACTGCTGCTGGAAGGCGTGAAGCAGGCCGGAGGCAAGTGGACCGCCGAGGAACTGGCCGGATACCGGGTGAAGCAGCGCGAACCGATCGTCTTCAACTACAACGGCTGGAAGATCACCACGGCGCCGCCGCCGTCGTCCGGTGGCATCGCGCTGGCCAGCATGCTGCAGATCCTCGAAGGCTGGGACATCAAGAAGATGGACCCGGCCCACCGCACCCACCTGGTGGTGGAGTCGATGCGCCGCGCCTACCGCGACCGCACCTTCTTCCTGGGTGATCCGGACTTCGTGCAGATCCCGCAGAAGGTGCTGACCAGCAAGGATTACGCGCAGGGCCTGCGGGCCACCATCCATCCGGAGAAAGCCACGCCCAGCGACCTGCTGTCGGGCAATCCGACGCCGCTGGAAGATGACGAGACCACCCACTTCTCGATCATCGACCGCGACGGCAACCGCGTCGGTGCCACCCAGACCGTCAACCTGCTGTACGGCTCGGGGCTGATTCCGAAGGGCACCGGCGTGCTGCTGAACAACGAGATGGACGACTTCGCGCTGAAGCCGGGCACGCCCAACGCGTTCGGCGTGATGGGCTATGAAGCCAACGCGCCGAAGGCGGGCAAGCGCATGCTCAGCTCGATGACGCCCACCTTCATGGAGAACGCCGACAAGGTGGTGGTGCTGGGCACCCCGGGTGGCAGCCGCATCATCACCATGGTGCTGCTGGGCATCCTCGGCTACGACGCCGGCCTGGATGCGCAGCAGGTGGCCGCCTTGCCGCGTTACCACCACCAGTGGCTGCCGGACCTGATCGAAGCCGAGGACGATGCGTTCGATGCCGGCACGGTGAAGCAGCTGCAGGCGATGGGCCACAGGATCGACCTGCCAGGCAACGTCGCTGCCGGTGGCCGCGGTTCCAGTCACGTCTGGGGCAACCTGCAGACCGTGGAATGGGACCGCAAGTCCAACACGCTGTTCGGCGGCAGTGACCCGCGCAACCCGGTGGGCAGCGCCCAGGTCGTGCCAGCGCGCTGATCCGGTTGTGCCGGCCGCTGGCCGGCAATCCGCTGGATCATCGAAACCCCGCCCGCAACGGCGGGGTTTTCCGTTTCCTTTCTAGCGATTATTTAACGAGCCGGCGCCGATAATCGACTCATGAAACTCTGGTCTATTCGTGGAAACTCGCAGCGCCTCGATGGCGGTGCGATGTTCGGCAACGCGCCGCGCGCGTTATGGGAAAAATGGGCAGCGCCGGACGAGCTCAACCGCATCGAGCTGGCCTGCCGTGCGCTGCTTGCCAGCCCGCTGGAAGGCAAGACGGTGTTGTTCGAAACCGGTATCGGCGCGTTCTTCGATCCGCGCATGCGCGAGCGCTATGGCGTGCAGGAAAGCCAGCACGTGCTGATCGATTCGCTGCGCGAAGCCGGTTTCGAACACGAGGACATCGATGTGGTGGTGCTCAGCCACCTGCACTTCGATCATGCCGGTGGCCTGCTGGCGGCATGGAGCGAAGGGCGGGAGCCCGAGCTGCTGTTCCCCAACGCGACCTACGTGGTGGGCGCACAGCACTGGCAGCGCGCCGTGCAGCCGCATCCGCGGGATCGGGCCAGCTTCATTCCGGAGCTGCCGGGCCTGCTGCAGGCCAGTGGCCGCCTGGAAGTGGTGGACGGGGAATACTCCAAGGCGTTGGGGCGCAGCGTGCGTTTCAGCTACAGCGATGGCCACACGCCAGGGCTGATGCTGGCCGAGATCGTCGGCCATGCACATGCCGGCGAGGGTGCGCATGGTGGCGTGGTGTTCTGCGCCGACCTGATTCCGGGCCGCTCATGGGTACACGTGCCGATCACCATGGGCTACGACCGCAACGCCGAGCTGCTGATCGACGAGAAGCGGCAGTTCCTCGAGGACAAGCTGGCGCGCAACGTGCATCTGTTCTTCACCCACGATCCGCAGGTGGCGTTGGCGCAGCTCGGTCGCGATGACAAGGGTCGTTTCGTCACCCTGCATGAGCAGGGTGAACTGAAGGCGCGCGCATTGGGGTAATGAAATGGCCGGGCAATGCCCGGCCCTTCACTGATGCAGTAGAACCACGCCATGCGTGAATGGCGTTCTATCCGGGCGCGACGATTACGACGCCTTCAGGCAGCTGCTCATGAAGGTCTTGCGTGCATCACCGGCCAGCTTCTTGGCGCCCGCATCGGCATTGCACTTGCGCATGCGCTCCTGCTGCGGGTTGACCGCCTTGGTTTCGGTGGCGTGGCCGCTGAGGCAGGCGCTCTGCGCGGTCTTGTAGGCGTCGCCCTTCAGCCCCTTGTTCTTGGCCGAGCAGTCGGCCATGCGCTGCTGCTGCGGGGTGGTGGCGTTGGCGGCCAGCGGCAGGCCGACCAGAAGAACGGCGGCCAGCAAGAAAGGGGCTTTCATCAGGGTGCTCCAGGCGGTGGCGGGTGCGCGGAGCATTCGCTTCCGGCCCGCAAGGCCACGTGAAGAATCGCCGCCCGGTCGCGCCTGCTTGCGTCGGCATTCAGATCGGCGTATTACTTAGCCATATGGGTAAGTATGATCCCGCCATTCAACGGATCTTCCACGCCCTGGCCGACCCCACCCGTTGCGCGATCGTGGCCGCGCTGGGGCAGGGGCCGTGCACGGTGTCGATGCTGGCCGAGCCGTTCCAGATGGCGTTGCCTTCGCTGATGAAGCACCTGGCCGTGCTGGAACGCAGCGGCGTCGTGCGCAGCCACAAGCAGGGGCGCATACGTACCTGCGAACTGGTGCCGGCGCGGCTGGGCCAGGCCGAGCAGTGGCTGGCCGAACAGCGCGTCCTGTGGGATGCGCGTGCCGACCGCATGGTCGATTTCGTCGAAACCCTTCACCGACAGGAGCAGGCTCATGGCCGAGGACGCAAGTAGCAATCCGGACACCGATCTGGTCATCAGCCGCTTGTTGAACGCACCGCGCGCGGCACTCTGGCGGGCCTGGACAGACCCCGAACTGCTGCGCCAGTGGTGGTGCCCGAAGCCGTGGACCACCGAGGTGCGTGCGTTCGACCTGCGCCCTGGCGGGGCCTTCCACACCTTCATGCAGGGCCCCGATGGCGGCAGCAGTGACAATCCGGGCAGCTTCCTGGAGGTGGTGCCGCAGCAGCGCCTGGTGTTCACCTCGATGCTGGGCGCGGGCTGGCGCCCGCAGTCGCCGTGGCTGGGCTTCACCGCCATCATCACGATGGAGGACGAGGGCCAAGGCTGCCGTTACACCGCGCGGGTGATGCATCCGGACAAGGCGCTGCGCGACCAGCATGAGCAGCTGGGCTTCTTCGACGGCTGGAACACTGCCATCGGCCAGCTGGAAACCTTCGCGGCCGGACTGTAGGCCGGAATGCGGGATGGGGTCAGATCCCTTTCGCAGAAAGGGCTCTGACCCCGGCTCGCCGGATCAACCGACGCGGGTACCGAAGATGCGGTCACCGGCATCGCCCAGGCCCGGCAGGATGTAGCCCTTGTCGTTGAGCTGGGCATCGATGGCCGCGGTGTAGATCTCCACGTCCGGATGCACGGCCTTGACCGCGTCGATGCCTTCCGGCGCGGCGACCAGGAAGATGCCCTTGATGCGGCGGGCGCCTGCGCGCTTGAGCATGTCGATGGTGGCGATCAGGGTGCCGCCGGTGGCCAGCATCGGATCCAGGATCAGCGCATCGCGCTCTTCCAGGCGACCGGTCAGGCGCTCGAAGTAGGGCACCGGCTGCAGGGTTTCCTCATCACGCTGCAGGCCGACCACGCTGACGCGGGCGGCCGGGATCAGCGACAGCACGCCGCTGAGCATGCCCAGGCCGGCGCGCAGGATCGGCACCACGGTGATCTTGGCGCCGGCAATGCGCTGCACGGTGACCGGGCCGGCCCAGCCGGGCAGGGTGTGCGGCTCGGTGTCCAGGTCGGTGGTGGCCTCGTAGGCCAGCAGCGTGCCCAGCTCATTGGCCAGTTCACGGAAATCCTTGGTGCTGAGCGCGGCGTTGCGCATCAGGCCGATCTTGTGCTGCACCAGCGGGTGGCGCACTTCGACGATCTTCATGGTCGGGAAGGGGAAAAGGAGAGAGGACGCCATTTTGCCGGATCGGTGGGCCGAACCCAAACCCGCGCTTCGTCAAATGTGCAGATCCATGTCATGGCCATGCAACCTTGCGGACATACCGTGCAGACCCATTCTTAACAGGAATGGGGATTCCCAGTGCATATCAAGACTCCGTTGGCCGTTGCCATCACCCTGACCCTGGCGATGGGGGCGGCTGCACCGCTGCAGGCCGCCGGGCAGCAGGCGGTTGCCGCCACCGGCGCGGTGGCCGCCGACGCGGTCGACCTCGACCGCATCGAAGTGCGTGCGCAGCTCGAATCGCAGATCCGCGCGGTCGACCTCAAGCGCAGCAGCGATGCCATCGAGGACGCCGTGTCCTCCGATGCGCTGGGCCAGTACCCGGACAAGAATGTGGCCGAGTCGCTGCAGCGCCTGCCGGGCGTCAGCGTGACCCGTGACCAGGGCGAAGGCCGCTTCGTGGTCATCCGTGGCCTGGACGCCAACCTCAACAGCGTCAGTGTCGATGGCATCGCCATTGGCACGCCGGAGGATTCCAGCCGCGCCGCGCCGCTGGACGTCATCCCGTCCGATTCCACCGAGCGCCTGCGCGTGGTCAAGTCGCCAACCCCGGACATGCCGGGCGATGCCATTGGTGGCGCGGTGCTGGTGGAGTCGGCCTCGGCCTTCGACCGCGACGGTCGCAGCCTGCGCGCCAAGATCGAGGGCAGCCACCAGCAGCTGTCCGGCGAGACCAGCCCCAAGGCCGCTTTCAACTACAGCGAAGTGTTCAACGACACCTTCGGCGTGGCACTGGGCGTGAACTACCAGAAGCGCAAGTTCGAGTCGGACAACACCGAAGTGGAATACGACGGCGAGGATGATGCCGCGCCTGGCGACGTCACTGCGATCAACCTGCAGCACCGCAAGTACGAGATCGAGCGCAAGCGCATCGGTGCCAACCTCAACCTCGACTGGCGCCCGAACGAAGACAGCAAGTACTACCTGCGCACGCTGTACAGCCAGTTCGACGATGCCGAAACCCGCCAGCGGGTGATCTTCAACTTCGATGACGCGAAGATGGTCAAGACCGGCACCGACCAGTACCGCCTGGATGGCATGCCGAAGGATTCGATCGACAAGCGCATGCGCTACCGCACCAAGAAGGAAAACACCTTTGCGGCAAGCCTGGGCGGCGAGAACAAGCTGACCAATGCCGTGGTCGATTACAAGGTGGGCTACACCCGCACCGAAGAGCGTGTGAACGACGAGATGGAGGCCCGCTTCAAGCTCAACGGCGCGCCGTTCAACGGCACCCTGGACCAGCGCAGTCGACTGCCCAGCTACAGCTTCGACAACCCGCAGTGGCTGGACAACGGCAACTACGCGTTCGACCGCTTCGTTCTCTCGCCCAAGCAGGTCAATGACAAGGAACACAGCGCGCAGATCAACGTGCGCTTCGACGGCGACAGCGGCAGCATCAAGATCGGCCTGCTGGGCCGCTGGCGCGACCGCGACGTCAACGTTGATGAGAGCGAGCTGCGCGTCGGCCCGAAGGTGGCGCTGTCGAGCTGGACCACCTCCTCGCCGGAGCATCGCCACGGCAACATGGGTGACGGTATGGATTCGGCCGCGATGCGGGCGTTCTGGGCGGCCAATGGCAGCCAGTACAGTGCGCGGCCGCAGGACCTTGGCGGCAACGCAATGACCTCGCTGGAAGAAGACTACGTGGCCAGCGAGGACATCTTCGCCAGCTACGCGATGGGTACCTGGGACATCGGCGCACTGCGCATCATTGGCGGCGTGCGCGTGGAAAACACCCAGTTCAAGGCCACCGGCAACCAGGTGGACGTGGCGGCCAACGGCCGCAGCTTCACCGTCACCCCGCGCGTGGCCAACAGCAGCTACACCAACGTGCTGCCGGGCCTGCACCTGCGCTACGACGCCGCAGACGACTGGGTGCTGCGCGCTTCGGCCAACAAGACCGTCTCGCGCCCGTCGTTCGGTGACATTTCGCCGCGCGTGGGCTACAGCCGCGGTGACGAGGAAGTGCGGCTGGGCAATCCGGAGCTGGATCCGTACGAATCGAAGAACATCGATCTGTCGGTGGAGAAGTACATCGGCAGCACCGGCATCGTGTCGCTGGGCCTGTTCCACAAGTCGATCGACGGTTACATCGTGGAAACCGTGCGCACCAATGACCCGGACTATGGCGGCTTCGACGTGACCCAGCCGATCAACGGCCGCAAGGCCACGGTGCGCGGTGCGGAATTCAACTGGCAGCAGCAGCTGGCGTTCCTGCCGGCCGGCCTGGACGGGCTGCTGGTCGGTGCCAGCGGTACCTGGCTCGACACTACGTTCGATGCTGGCATCAAGGATCGTGCGGGCGAAGACTTCACCCTGCCGCGCGCCTCCAAGCACGTCTACAGCGCACACATCGGCTATGAAAAGTATGGCCTGAGCACGCGACTGGCGGCGGTGTACCGCAGTGAATACCTGGACAGCATCGGCAAGGGCCGTGCCTTCGACATCTATGTGGCGCCCAATACCCAGCTCGACTTCTCGCTGGACTACAAGTTCACCCCGCGCGTAAGCATGTATTTCGAAGCGCAGAACCTGCTGGACAAGCCGCTTGAGCTGTACCAGGGCACGCGCTCGCGCACCCTGCAGATGGAAGAGTATGGCCGCACCTACGCGCTGGGCCTGAAGGTGGCACTGTGATGGGGCGTGGTATCACCGTCCTGGCTGCCGCACTGATGGCCAGCCTGGCGGCTGGCTGTACGCCGGCCACGGGCAATGATCCGGCGGCGCCCGCGACGGCAGCGAAGGCCACCGGCGAGCGTGCGGTGGCCACCATCGCCGAGGCGTTCCTTTCGCCGATGACGCCGGCCGACAACATCGATTCGCCGGCGGCCTGGCGTGCACCGGACGGAGCGCTGTGGCTGATCGCCACCGCCAAGGCCACCGACAAGCTGGTGGTCTACGACGGCAGTACCGGCCAGCATCTGCGTGACGTTGGCAGCAGCGGTACCGCGAAGGGGCAGTTCGACCGCCCAAACGGCATCGCGGTGACCGACGACCTGCTGTGGATCGTGGAGCGCGACAATCACCGCGTGCAGGTGCTGAGCCTGCCGGACTTCACCCCGCTGGCGACGTTCGCTGCGGACGACCTGCGCAAGCCGTACGGCCTGTGGGTCGACCGCCGGGCCGATGGCTACAGCGTCTACGTCACCGACTCCTGGGACAACGGCGAGGATGCGCAGGGGCGTGACATCCTGCCGCCGCTGGCTGAACTGGACAAGCGCGTGCGCCAGTACCACGTGACCCGCGACGGTGCCAAGGTCGAGGCGACGCTGGTGGCCAGCATCGGTGATACCACCGAGGCCGGTGCGCTGCGCGTTGTCGAATCGATCTGGGGCGACCCCGAAAACGATCGCCTGCTGATTGCCGAAGAGGACGAAAGCTACGCCAGCGAGTTCAAGGTCTACACCCTGGCCGGCCGCTTCACCGGCACTACCTTCGGCCGCGACGTGTTCAAGGCACAGGCCGAAGGCGTGACCCTGCGCACCTGTGGCAAGGACGGCTGGTGGATCACCACCGAGCAGGGCAAGCAGCGCAGCGTGTTCCACCTGTTCGATCGTCACACGCTGAAGCCGGTGGGTGCGTTCCAGGGCAACACCGTGGCCAACACCGATGGCATCTGGATGATGCAGCAGCCCAGCGCGCGGTTCCCGCACGGTGCGCTGTATGCGGTGCATGACGACCAGGGCGTGGTGGCGTTCGACTGGGAGAGCATCGCCAAGCAGCTCGCGCTGCCGCTGGAGTGTGGCGCATGAGCCGGCAGTGCGTGATGCGCGCGCTGGCGCTGGGCCTGCTGCTGGCGCTGCCGTCGCTGTCGTTCGCGGCGGCCGAGCCGAATACCCAGGTACCGGCGGGCAGCCACCACTACGCAGCGACGACGGTGCCGGACCGCATCGTCGCCTCGCCGTCGGCTGATCCCAGCCACGCTTTCGCCGTGGCCTGGCGTACCGATGGCAGCGTGCAGGCGCCACTGCTGGAGATTGCGCTGGCTGCAGATTCGCCGGCCATCGAGGGCATCCGTCAGGTGCGTGCGACGACGCGCGCACTGCAGACCGAAAACGGGCTGTCGCATCACCATCGTGCCGACATCGGCGGCCTGCAGCCGGATACCCAGTACGTCTACCGCGTGCAGGGCAATGGCAGCTGGAGCGCGTGGAACCAGCTGCGCACGCTGGCGGCCGCCGACCAGCCGCTGACCCTGCTGTACTTCGGTGACACCCAGAACAAGAACGTGAGCCATGTCAGCCGGGTCGTGCGTGCTGCGCAGAAGGCGGCACCGCAGGCGCGCATGAGCCTGTTTGCCGGCGATCTGGTCAGCGGCGGCGACAACATGGACGACAGCGAGTGGGGCGAATGGTTTGCGGCTACCGGCTGGCTGGCGCAGGAAACGCTGGTGGCGCCGGCAATCGGCAACCACGAGTACTTCGAGGAGTTCGAGGACACCCCGCAGGAGCGCCGCGTGCTGGGCAAGCACTGGTCGGTGACCTTCGCGTTGCCGGGCAACGGCGCCAGCGCAGCGCAGCAGACCAGCTACTGGTTCGATGCGCAGGGCGTGCGCGTGGCCGTGGTCGATGGCACCTCGGCACTCGACCTGGGTACGGCCAAGGCGCAGGCGCAGTGGCTGGACAAGGTGCTGACCGGCAATCCGCAGCCGTGGACCCTCGTGCTGCTGCACCAGCCGTTCTACTCGCCGCGCGAAGGCCGCGAGAACGCCGCGTTGCGTGACGTGCTGCTGCCGGTGGTACGCCGCCACAACGTCGATCTGGTGCTGCAGGGGCACGATCACACCTACGGCCGCCGGGGTGAAGGACACGCTGCGACGCCGCAGTACGTGGTGACCGTGGCTGGGCCGAAGCAGTACCGCCTTTCCGACGAAGCACGCAGGACGATGGATCCGGTGGCCGAGGACACCCAGTTGTTCCAGGTCCTGAACGTCGACCCGCAGCGCCTGCGCTATGAAGCGCGCACGGTGACAGGCCGTCTCTACGATGCCTTCGAACTGCAGCGTGACGCCAAGGGCAGCAAGACGCGAACGGAACTGACCGACGGCCGCGTCACGCCGCGCGACTGCCCCCGTTCGCAGACCGCCAAGGGTCGCGCCGACCGGTGCTGGGAATGAGCGCACGCCGATGACCACTCCCTCTCGCATCCTTCCCCTTGCTGCCATCGGTACTGCCCTGCTGTTGCTGGCCAGTGCGGTGACCGCCGCCGATGCCGTGCTGCATCCGTTCCTGGTGGCCCAGCCGAAGCAGGCCCCGCAGGAAGCGAACCTGGCGGTGGAGATCCCTGCCGGCAGCTTCACCAAGTACGAGATCAAGGAAGATGGGCTGGTGCATGTGGACCGCTTCCAGTCGATGCCGGTCGCCTATCCGGCCAACTACGGCTCGATGCCGCGTACCCTGGCCGGTGACAATGACCCGTTGGATGCGCTGGTGCTGACCCGCGAGCCGCTGCATCCGGGGGTGATCGTGCGTTTCCGGCCGATCGGCTACCTGAAGATGATCGATGGCGGCGAGCACGACGAGAAGATCATCGGCGTGCCCACCGACAAGGTCGACCCGACCTACGCCAACATCCGCGACCTGGCCGATCTGACGGAGATCGAACGGCAGCGCATCGAGGCCTTCTTCCGGGTCTACAAGGACCTGCCGGCCGGCCGCAACCCGGTGCAGCTCAATGGCTGGGGCAACGCTGCCGAAGCACGGGCATTGATCAGCGAGGCGATGCAGCGCTTCAACCGGTAGATCCACGCGATGCGTGGATGCCCCGCCCACGCATCACCTTCACCGTCGCTGGCTATCATGTGCGCCTTCCATATCGAAGGCGGTGCATGTGTCGGTAGCGTTGCTATGGTTCCGTCGTGACCTGCGGCTGCAGGACAATCCGGCCCTGCAGGCCGCGTTGGAGGCGGGCCACGAGGTGGTGCCGGTCTACATCCACGCGCCGCACGAGGAAGGTGAGTGGGTGCCGGGCGCGGCCTCCGACGCGTGGCGCCACCGTTCGCTGGCGGCGCTGGATGCCGACCTGCGTTCGCGCGGCTCGTCGCTGGTGCTGCGCCGCGGCGACAGCCTGGCGACGCTGCAGGCGCTGGTCGAACAGATCGGCGCCGAGGCGGTGTACTGGAACCGCAAGTACGAACCGGCTACCCAACCGCGCGACGCGGAGATCAAGCGCACGCTGCGCGAGCAGGGCATCGATGCGCAGAGCTGCAATGGCAGCCTGCTGTTCGAACCCTGGGACATCGCGACCCAGCAAGGCCAACCGTACAAGGTATTCACTCCGTACTGGCGCAACGTACTCAGCCATTGGCGCCTGCCGGCGCTGACGGCCGCACCGAAGGCACTGACAGCGCACGCGGTCGACAGCCTTGCGCTGGATGAGCTGCGGCTTTCGCCTGCGCTGGACTGGGATGCCGGTTTCTGGGAGCACTGGCAGCCGGGCGAGGCCGGCGCGCTGGAGGCGTTGTCCGTGTTCGAGGACGGTGCGTTGCGCGGCTATCGCGAGCAGCGCGACCTGCCGGATCGCGTGGGAACGTCGCGGATGTCGCCGCACCTGCACTTCGGCGAGATCGCGCCATGGCGCATCGCCCATGCGCTGGAGGGCCTGCGCAGCGCCGGCACCGACGCCGATATCGACGGCTACCTGCGACAGCTGGGCTGGCGGGATTTCGCCTATCACCTGCTGCACAACTTCCCGAAGACGCCAACCGACAACCTCAATCCGCGCTTCGATCGCTTCCCGTGGGCAGATCCGAGCGCTGCGCAGCTGCATGACTGGCAGCGTGGCAACACCGGCGTGCCGATCGTCGACGCCGGCCTACGCGAGCTGTGGCACACCGGCTACATGCACAACCGGGTGCGGATGATCGTGGCCAGTTACCTGTGCAAGCACCTGCGTGCGCACTGGTTGCATGGCGCGCGCTGGTTCTGGGACACCCTGGTCGACGCCGACCTGGCCAACAACACGATGGGCTGGCAATGGGTGGCCGGAACAGGCGCCGACGCCGCGCCGTACTTCCGTGTGTTCAATCCGGTGACCCAGGCCGAGAAATTCGATCCGCAGGCGCGCTACATCACGCGCTGGGTGCCGGAACTGGCTGCGCTGCCGCTGAAGGCACGCTTCGCGCCGTGGCAGCATCCGCTGCTGCTGGAGGCGCATGCCCCTGGCTATCCGCGCACGCCTCTGGTGGACCTGGCGGCGGGTCGCGATGCCGCTCTGGCTGCTTACCGCCAGTCGGGGGCGGGGTAAAGCGCGGGCTGAGTGATCTGGTCAGATAGCTGAACGCGGCCCTGTCGGCGTGCTGCATCATCATTCCGGCATCGCATCGGGCTGTTTATTCTCTTTGCGCCCGCAAGCCGCCGGCCGACCGGAAACCAAGGAGAACCCCATGATCCGCAACACCACCCGCAACGTCGCACTGGCCCTGATGAGTGCGGCCGTCCTGTCGGCCTGCGCCACCGGCGGCTCCTATGTGCAGAGTGACCAGTACGGCAACCCGACCGAGCAGCAGAACCGCACCGGCCGCAACGCGCTGATCGGTACCGCCATCGGCGTGGCCGCCGGCCTGTTGACCGGCGACAGCGCCACCGAGCGCCGCCAGCACGCGCTGATCGGCGCCGGTATCGGCGCACTCAGTGGCGCCGCTGTCGGCCAGTACCAGGATCGCCAGGAACGTGCACTGCGCGAGCGCACCGCCAACACCGGCATCGATGTGCAGCGCCAGGGCGACAACATCATGCTGAACCTGCCGGACGGCATCACCTTCGACTTCGGCAAGGCGACGCTGAAGCCGCAGTTCTATGGTTCGCTCAACGGCGTTGCCGGTACCCTGCGCGACTACAACCAGACCATGATCGAAGTGGTTGGCCACACCGACAGCATCGGCAGTGACGCGGTCAACAACCGCCTGTCGAAGGAGCGTGCCGACTCGGTTGCACAGTACCTGATCGGCCAGGGTGTGCAGAGCGTGCGCATTGAAACGCTGGGCGCCGGCAAGTCGTACCCGATTGCCGACAACAGCACCGATGCCGGCCGCGCCAAGAACCGCCGCGTCGAGATCCGCGTGATTCCGCTCAAGCAGTAACGCGCAGCGTTACTGCTGTTCCGGCGCAGCCGGAACGAAAATGCCGCCCTTGCAGGCGGCATTTTCCGTAGGTGCCGAGCTTGCTCGGCACACCGATAGCGTTCCCGTTCGCTGCGTTTGCGTGCAGTGCCGACCAAGGTCGGCATCTACCGGAAGTCTGCCCGCCGGAACGAAAATGCCGCCCTTGCAGGCGGCATTTTCCGTAGGTGCCGAGCTTGCTCGGCACGCCGATAGCGTTCCCGTTCGCTGCGTTTGCGTGCAGTGCCGACCAAGGTCGGCATCTACCGGAAGTCTGCCCGCCGGAACGAAAATGCCGCCCTTGCAGGCGGCATTTTTGTGGGTGCCGAGCGTTGCTGGGCACACCGCATGACCGCGTGCTTTTTCGCTTTTGTAGAGTCGAGCGATGCTCGACTGCGTGTATGGAGTCGAGCATGGCTCGACTCTACAGAAGGCGGTCGAGCAAGCTCGACCTCTACCAGAGCGGAATGCCCGGCTCACACCGTCGCCGTCGGCCGCACCACGATTTCATTCACGTCCACGTCCGCAGGCTGCTCGATTGCAAATCTTACGGCGCGGCCGATCGCATCCGGTTGCAGGGCGATCGCGCGGTAGCCGACCATCATCTCGGCGGCGGCCGGATCGGTGATGCTGTCGGCCAGCTCGCTTTCCACTACGCCAGGATGGATGCAGGTCACCCGTAGCTCGCGGTGCTCCTGCCGCAGGCCGTCGGAAATCGCGCGCACCGCATACTTGGTCGCGCAGTAGACCGCTGCGGTCGGCACCACCGACAGTGCGCCGACCGAGGCGATGTTGATGATCTGGCCGCTGCGCTGGGCGATCATGCCGGGCAGCACGGCAGCGATGCCGTACAGCACGCCACGGATGTTCACGTCGATCATCCGGTCCCATTCCTCCACCTTCAGCGAGCCCATCAGGGACAGTGGCATCACGCCGGCATTGTTGACGATGACGTCGATTGCGCGGAAGCGTTGCCGGGCGGCTTCGGCGAAGGCCTCCACCTGCGCGCGCCGGGTCACGTCCAGGGCATGCACCAGCACCTCGGCCCCCTGCTGGCGCAGCTCGTCGGCCAGCACCTGCAGACGATCCACGCGGCGTGCACCCAGTACCAGGCGTGCCCCGGGTTGCGCGAGGGAACGGGCGATGCCGGCGCCGATGCCGCTGGAGGCGCCGGTGATCAGGATGGTTCGGGAAGGGGTCATGGCGGTGTCTCTGAAGGGTAGGGAGTGCCGGGGTGTGCCCGGCATTGCCACGGTAGACGGCGGACCTTGTCGCGATAAGATGGCGACTGCTGATCACCTTGTTCAGAGTTGCTAACCAATGGCCATCGATCTCAACGCTCTGGGGGTGTTCCAGCGGGTGGCTGACTGTCGCAGCTTCACCGCCGCCGCCGAGCAACTCGGCGTGACCCGTTCGGCGGTCAGCCAGACCATCGCCAAGCTGGAGCAGTCGCTGGGTGTAGCCCTGGTGCTGCGCACGACCCGCAGCGTCAGCCTCACCGATGCCGGGCAGGCACTGCTGGTATCGGTCAGCCCTGCGCTGGCGGAACTGGGCGATGCGCTGGAGGCCAGCGTGCGCCGGCAGTCCGCCGTGTCCGGACAACTGCGGCTTGCCGTGTCCTCCATTGCCGAGGCGTTCCTGGCAGGCCCGATGCTGGCTGGTTTCGCCGCGCGCTATCCGGCGTTGCAGCTGGACATCACCGTGACCGATGAAGCGTTCGATATCGTCGGCGCGGGATTCGATGCAGGCGTGCGTCTGGGCGAGGTCATTGCCCAGGACATGGTCGCGGTGCCGGTATCGGCGCGGCAGCGCCAATTGGTGGTGTGCTCGCCGGGCTATCGTGATGCCCATGCGCTTCCGGCGCACCCACGGGAACTGGCCAGCCATCGCTGCATCGGTTGGCGCAGTGCGCCGGGCAGGGCGCCCTATCGCTGGGAGTTCGAAGAGCGGGGCCGCGAGTTCAGTGTCGATGTGCAGCCGGAAATCACCAGCAACGACATGGGGGTGATGGTCAGGCTGGCCTTGGCGGGCGCAGGCCTGGCCATCGGCATGGAAGACACCTGGCGGCCGTGGCTGCAACGCGGCGAGCTGGTGTCCGTGCTGGACGCGTATTGCCCGCGGTTTGCCGGCTTTTTCCTGTATTACCCCAGCCGCCGGCAGGCCGAGCCGAAACTACGTGCGCTGGTCGGGCACGTGCTGTCCGAACTGTAGAGTCGAGCCATGCTCGACTGTTTTCCGGAAGTCGAGCATGGCTCGACTCTACATAGGCGCAGCCGAGCATGGCTCGACTCTACAGACGGCATCACGCCGCCGACGCGGCAACCTTCTCCAGGATCCGCTTGCCGCTGCTTTCCAGCGCGGCGTCCTCCTGCGCCTTCTGCTGCTGTGCCAGCTTCGCGCCCGGGCACTGCGCCAGCATGTAGTTGGCGTCGAAGTTGAGCTTCTCGACCAGGAAGTCGACGAACGCACGCACCTTCGGCGAGACCAGGCGGCCACCGGCGAACACGGCGTTGAAGTCCACCTCCGGGCCGGTCCAGCCGGCCAGCACGCGGCGCACCATGCCGGACTCGACGAACGGTTTGGCCATCACATCGCCAGTCAGCAGCAGGCCTTCGCCGCACACCAGTGCGCCGTTCAGTGCGGACATGTCGTTGGCAGTCATCAACGGCGTGACCGGGAAGTCACGCAGTTCGCCACCGTTCTCGCCCAGCTGCCAGGTGAAGCGCGGCGAGTTGCCGGTGTGGTACGGCTTGCGCATCGCCAGGATGCGGTGGAACTGCAGCTCTTCCGGATGCAGCGGCTCGCCATAGCGTTCGATGTAGGCCGGGCTGGCGAACACCTGCGTGCGCAGGCTGCCGAGCTTGCGCGCGACCAGGTTGGAGTCGGGCAGGGCACCGACGCGCAGTGCAAGATCCGCTTCGCCGGCAATCAGGTCCAGCTTCTCGTTGCCCATGTGCATGTCCAGGCGGATCTCCGGATACTGCGCATGGAACTGGCCCAGCAGCGGCGCGATCCAGGTGATGCCGATCGAATAGGGCACGGTGAAGCGCAGCCAGCCGCGCGGGCCGGACTGCAGCTGGCTCACCGCACTCTCGGCTTCTTCAAGCTCGCGCGCGATGCGCTGGCAATGCTCGTGGTAGATCGAACCGGCTTCGGTCAGGCCGAGGCGGCGCGTGGTCCGGTGCAGCAGGCGCGCGCCCAGGCGCGTTTCCAGTTCCTGCACTTTGCGGCTGACCGTGGTCTTGGGAAGGCCGAGCGATTTGGCAGCGGCAATGAAGCTGCCTTGCTCGACCACCTTGACGAAGATCAGCGTCTCGTTGAGATCGTGGGACATGGTCGGGGATCCTGGACGTCGGGGATGGGACAATCGTGACAGAACGATTGGACCGGGAACGGGATGATTATTCCCCTTAATCAGGACTAATCAAGTAAAGGTTTGAGGTCTATCGTGGCGCCATTCGTTATTTGGAGCCCGTCCGCCATGAGCCTGCGCAACATTCTTGCCCGTCTCCGGAATGCCGGCCAGAACACCCTGGACCTGGCGATGACCGTTGAAGCCCGTCCGAGTTCCTTGGTGCACAAGGATTTCCGGGAGTTTACCGCGCCCATGCGTCAGCAGCGTGGCGGCGTCATCCGCCTGGCCCCGCACAAGGGGGACCGGCTGCGGCGAATTGGGACTATCCCGGATTTGGGAGGAAATGTCCCGTGAATGGGATGCTGACGCCCGAAGTCCTGGTCCTCGGCGGCACCGGCGCCGTGGGCCAGGGCGTGGTCGGTGCATTGCTGGAAGCCGGCAGCCCGGTGCTGGTGGTCGGTCGCGATCCGGGCCGGCTGGCGGCACTGCACGAACAGTTCGCCGATGAGCCGGGCCTGGAAACGCTGCTGGGTTCGCTCAGTGATGACGGCTCGGCACGGGCGCTGGCCGAGCGTATCGCGCAGCGTCCGCGTCCGTTGGCAGCGGTGATCGCCGCAATGGGCGGTCCCTACCGCCGTGGCCGCGTGACCGATCGCAACGGTGACGAGCTGATGGGCGCGATGCAGGCCGACCTGATGCCGCACGTGCATGCGGTTCGCCACCTGCTGCCGCTGCTGCAGGACAACGTGCACGCGCGCCGCTACGTGATGATCGGCAGCCCGGCCAATGCCAAGCCGTGGGCGGGTTACGGCGAGACCTCGATCACCACCGCCGCGCTGCGCATGTACGCGCAGGTGGTGCATCAGGAAGCGCAGGCGCTGGGCGTGCGTGCGCAGATGCTGGAAGTCTGCAGCCCGGTCTGTACCCCGGCCAACGCGGCCAACGCCTGCATCGAGTGGCCCAGCTCGCTGCTGGTCGGCCGTCGCGTGGTCTCGCTGCTCGATGGTTGCCGCGACAACCGCGCCATCGTCCGTTGCGACAGCAGCGATGCCGAACTGCCGCGCGGCCTGCTGCACCTGGAAGTACCCCCGCTCTGGCGCGATACCGCAGGCGTCGCTTGACCTCGACCAAGGTTGAGGTCGCAGTATGCGCCGCCGATTTTCGCAACACCTTTTCATATAGCTGTACCACCCCTCCGTACGGATGCATGCCATGACTTCCCCCAATACCACCCCACATCGTTTCGGCCATCGCATCGCGATGGCCGGCGTGTCGATCCTCGCCGCGGCCGTGCTTGCAGCCTGCAGCGGCGGCCATGCCGAAGAAGCCGGTGCGCCGCCGCCGCCGCAGGTCAGCGCCGCGCCGGTGCTGGTCAAGCAGGTCAGCCAGTGGGACGAGTTCAGCGGCCGCGTCGAAGCGGTGCAGAGCGTTGAACTGCGCCCGCGCGTGTCCGGCTACATCGACAAGGTCAACTATGTCGAAGGCCAGGAAGTGAAGAAGGGCGAAGTGCTCTTCACCATCGACGCACGCAGTTACCAGGCCGAGTACGATCGTGCCGCCGCCGAACTGGCCCGCGCCCGCACCCAGGCCACGCTGGCCCGCAGCGAGTCCGAGCGTGCCAAGCGGTTGTCCGAGCAGCAGGCGATCTCCACCGAGACCGCCGAGCAGCGTCGCGCTGCCGCCGACCAGTCCGGTGCGGCCGTGCAGGCGGCGCAGGCTGCGCTGGACGCGGCCCGCCTCAACCTGGAGTTCACCAAGGTGCGTGCCCCGATCGACGGCCGTGCCGGCCGCGCGATGGTCACCGCCGGCAACCTGGTCACCGCCGGCGACAGCGCCAGCGTACTGACCACGCTGGTCTCGCTGGATACCGTGTTCGTCTACTTCGATGCCGACGAAAGCACCTTCCTGCGTTACGCACAGATGGCACGCAAGGGCGAGCGCCCGAGCGAGCGCGACAGCGATCTGCCGGTGAAGGTCGGCCTGTCCGGTGAAGAGGGCTACCCGCATTCGGGCAAGGTCGACTTCCTCGACAACCAGGTGGCCCGCAGCACCGGCACCATCCGCGTCCGTGCGCTGCTGGACAATGCCGACCGCCAGTTCACGCCGGGCCTGTTCGCCCGCGTGCAGCTGCTCGGCAGCGGCCAGTTCCAGGCCATGCTGATCGATGACAAGGCCGTGCTGACCGACCAGGACCGCAAGTACGTCTACGTGGTCGACAAGGATGGCAAGGCGCAGCGCCGCGACATCCAGCTCGGCCGTACCGCCGAAGGCCTGCGCATCGTCGAGCACGGGCTGGCTGCCGGTGACAAGGTGATCATCGACGGCGTGCAGAAGGTGTTCATGCCGGGCATGCCGGTGCAGGCCAAGGCCGTGGCGATGCAGCCACAGGCCGCGCCGGCACCGGGCCGCGACGCCACCGCCGCACTGAACCACTGATCCGCCGTCTCCTGATTCGCGTTTCCGCTTAGCTGCCGGCGCCAGCGGCAGCCTTCCCTGCCTTCGTCATATCGGCGAGGGGCAGGGCGGCTGTTGCCCGCCGACGGCATTTCCCAGGAATTCCTCCATGGACTTTTCCCGTTTCTTCATCGACAGGCCGATCTTCGCGGCGGTGCTGTCGATCGTGATCTTCGCCGCAGGCCTGATCACGATTCCGATCCTGCCGATCAGCGAGTACCCCGAAGTGGTGCCGCCGTCGGTGGTGGTGCGCACGGTGTATCCGGGCGCCAACCCCAAGGTCATTGCCGAGACCGTCGCCACGCCGCTTGAAGAGGCGATCAACGGCGTCGAAGGCATGATGTACCTGAAGTCGGTCGCCGGCTCCGATGGCGTGCTGCAGATGACCGTCACCTTCCGCCCGGGCACCGACCCGGACGCGGCGGCGGTGAAGGTGCAGAACCGCGTGGCGCAGGCGCAGGCGCGCCTGCCCGAGGACGTGCGCCGGCAGGGCGTGACCACGCAGAAGCAGTCGCCGACCTTCCTGATGGTGGTGCACCTGACCTCGCCGCAAGGCAAGTACGACACCCTGTACCTGCGCAACTACGCACGCCTGCACGTCAAGGATGCGCTGGCGCGTATTCCGGGCGTGGGTGACGCACAGATCTTCGGTGGCGGCGATTACGCCATGCGCGCCTGGCTGGACCCGGACAAGGTGGCTTCGCGCGGCCTGACCGCCAGCGACGTGGTGCGCGCCATGCGCGAGCAGAACGTGCAGGTCTCGGCCGGCCAGCTCGGCGCCGAACCGCTGCCGAACAGCCAGTTCCTGACCCTGATCAACGCCCAGGGCCGGCTGAAGACCGAAAAGGAATTCGGCGACATCGTGCTCAAGAGCGGCGTCGATGGCGAGATCGTGCGCCTGGCCGACGTGGCCCGCCTGGAACTGGGTGCCGGCGACTACACGCTGCGCTCGCAGCTGGACGGCAAGAACGCGGTCGGTATCGGTATCTTCCAGTCGCCGGGTGCCAATGCACTGGAGATCCGTGACCAGGTCATCTCGACGATGGACGAGATGCAGAAGACCATGCCGGCCGACGTGAAGTACGAAGCGGTGTACGACACCACCATTTTCGTGCGCGACTCGATCAAGGCCGTGGTTTCCACGCTGCTGGAAGCCATCGCGTTGGTGGTGCTGGTGGTGATCCTGTTCCTGCAGACCTGGCGTGCCTCGATCATCCCGTTGATCGCGGTGCCGGTGTCGGTGGTCGGCACCTTCGCTGCGCTGTACCTGCTGGGCTTCTCGATCAACACGCTGAGCCTGTTCGGGCTGGTGCTGGCGATCGGCATCGTGGTCGACGACGCGATCGTGGTGGTGGAGAACGTCGAGCGCAACATCGAAGAAGGCCTGTCGCCCACTGCGGCGGCCCACCAGGCCATGCGTGAAGTGTCCGGCCCGATCGTGGCGATCGCGCTGGTGCTGTGTGCCGTGTTCGTGCCGATGGCCTTCCTGTCCGGTGTCACCGGCCAGTTCTACAAGCAGTTCGCGGTCACCATCGCCATCTCCACGGTGATCTCGGCGATCAACTCGCTGACCCTGTCGCCGGCGCTGGCCGCGCGCCTTCTGAAGGCCCACGGCGCGCCGAAGGACGGCCCGAGCCGCCTGATCGACCGCCTGTTCGGCTGGGTGTTCCGTCCGTTCAACCGCTTCTTCAAGTCCAGCTCGGAGAAGTACGAGCGTGGCGTGGCCCGCATCCTCGGCCGTCGTGGCGCGGTGTTCGTGGTCTACGCGATCCTGCTGGTCGGTACCGGCGTGATCTTCAAGCTGGTACCGCCGGGCTTCATCCCGACCCAGGACAAGCTGTACCTGATCGCCGGTGTGAAGCTGCCGGAAGGCTCGTCGATCGCGCGTACCGATGAAATGCTGCGCAAGGTCGCCAAGATCGCCCAGGAAACCGACGGCGTGGCCCACACCATTTCGTTCCCGGGCCTGAACGCGCTGCAGTTCACCAACACGCCGAACACCGGTGTGGCGTTCATTCCGCTCAAGCCGTTCGCCGAGCGTCATGGCCGTACCGCTGCGCAGATCAATGCCGAGATCAACCAGAAGATCGCCGGCCTGCAGGAAGGCTTCGCGTTCGCGATGATGCCGCCGCCGATCCTCGGCCTGGGCAACGGCAACGGCTACCAGATGTTCATCGAGGACCGCGGCAACCTGGGTTACGGCGCATTGCAGAATGCCGTGCAAGCGATGCAGGGCACCGTTGCGCAGACCCCGGGCATGGCCTTCCCGATTTCCAGCTACCAGGCCAACGTGCCGCAGCTGGATGCGGAAGTGGACCGCGTCAAGGCCAAGGCGCAGGGCGTGCAGCTCACCGAGCTGTTCGACACCCTGCAGACCTACCTGGGTTCGGCCTATGTCAACGACTTCAACCAGTTCGGCCGTACCTGGCAGGTGATCGCGCAGGCCGACGGTCCGTTCCGCGAGACGGTCGAGGACATCGGCAAGCTGCGTACCCGCAATGACCGCGGCGAGATGGTGCCGATCGGTTCGATGGTCACCATCAAGCAGACCTTCGGCCCGGACCCGGTGCTGCGCTTCAATGGCTATCCGGCAGCGGACCTGGCCGGTGAAGCCGACCCGCGCCTGCTGTCGTCGGCCGAGGCGATGAACAAGCTGACCGAGATTGCGGGCAAGGTACTGCCGGTGGGCATGACCACCGAATGGACCGACCTGAGCTACCAGCAGGCGACCCAGGGCAAGGCGGCGTTCATCGTGTTCCCGGTGGCGATCATGCTGGCCTTCCTGGTGCTGGCCGCGCTGTACGAGAGCTGGTCGCTGCCGCTGGCGGTGATCCTGATCGTGCCGATGACCCTGCTGTCGGCGCTGTTCGGCGTGTGGCTGACCGGCGGTGACAACAACGTGTTCGTGCAGGTCGGCCTGGTGGTGTTGATGGGCCTGGCGTGCAAGAACGCGATCCTGATCGTCGAATTCGCCAGAGAGCTGGAGATGGGCGGCAAGGGCATCGTCGAAGCCGCGCTGGAAGCCTGCCGCCTGCGTCTGCGCCCGATCGTGATGACCTCCATCGCGTTCATCGCCGGCACCGTGCCGCTGGTGCTGTCGCACGGTGCAGGCGCCGAAGTGCGCTCGGTGACCGGTATCACCGTGTTCGCCGGCATGCTGGGCGTGACCCTGTTCGGCCTGTTCCTCACCCCGGTGTTCTACGTCGCCCTGCGCAAGTTCGTCACCCGCAACGGCGGTGGCCAGCTGGTGCAGCACGGCGAGCCGACCATCCATCACTGACATGGAACCCCGTCGCCGCCGGTCAGTGGCCGGCGGCGGCTTTCCCCTCACAAGGCATGAATCCATGAACTCCCATCAGAACAAGATCGCGCTGGTCACCGGCGCTACCCGCGGCATCGGTGCCGAGACCGTGCGCCAGCTGGCGCAGGCCGGCGTGCACACGCTGCTGGCCGGCCGCAAGCGCGAGACCGCCGTGGAGCAGGCACTGAAGCTGCAGGCCGAGGGCCTGCCGGTGGAAGCGATCCAGCTGGACGTGACCGATGCTGCCAGCATCGCCGAGGCGGTCGAGCAGGTGCGCCAGCGCCATGGCCGGCTCGATATCCTGGTCAACAACGCCGGCATCATGATCGAGAACCCGGCGCAGGCTCCCTCGGAACAGTCGCTCGATACCTGGAAGCGCACCTTCGATACCAATGTGTATGCGCTGGTGGCCGTGACCCAGGCGTTCCTGCCGCTGGTCAAGCAGGCCAAGTCCGGTCGCATCGTCAACGTGTCCAGCATGCTCGGCTCGCAGACCCTGCACGCCGACCCGGCGTCGGGCATCTACGACTTCAAGATTCCGGCCTACAACGCCTCCAAGGCGGCGGTGAACAGCTGGACGCTGAGCCTGGCCTACGAACTGCGCAACACCCCGATCAAGGTCAACACCGTGCATCCGGGTTACGTGAAGACCGACATGAACGGTGGCAACGGCGAGATCGAAATCAGCGAAGGCGCACGTTCCAGCGTGGAAATGGCGCTGATCGGCGAATCCGGTGCCAGCGGCAGCTTCACCTACCTGGGCGAGGTGCTGCCATGGTGATCCGCACGTTGGCGATGGCCGTCTCCAGCCTGGTGCTGGCGGGCTGTGTCAGCGTCGGCCCGAACTACAAGGCGCCGGTGCAGGAACCGGTCGTCCTGCAGGGCGCACAGCAGCCGGTGTTCACCAGCACGTCGCCGGTGGCCAGTTGGTGGGCGCAGTTCGATGATCCGGTGCTGGAAGAACTGGTGCATGGCGCACTGTCGGACAACCTCGACCTGCGCGTGGCCGTGGCCCGCGTCAGCCAGGCCCGCGCGGTGTTCGTCGAAAGCCGTTTCGACCAGGCCCCGCACATCACCGCAGGCGGCAGCTACGACCGCCGCAAGCAACCCGATCCGCAGCTGGGTGGGCAGCGGGTGTTCAGTGAAAGCTACCAGCTCGGCTTCGACGCCGGCTGGGAGCTGGATCTGTTCGGCCGCAAGCGCCGCGCTGCAGAAGCCGCGCGTGCCGACCTCGATGCCGAGCAGGCCAACCTGGCCGACGCGCAGGTGCTGGTCGCCGCCGAGGTAGCACGCAACTACTTCGAGCTGCGCGGTACGCAGAAACGCATCGCGGTGGCCCAGCACACCCTGGTCAATCTGCGCGACACGCAGAAGTTGACCGAGGCCCGCTGGGAGCTGGGTGCCGGCAGCGAACTGGACGTGCAGAGCAGCCGTGCCCGCCTGAAGGCGATCGAGGCCGACATTCCGCTGCTGGAAGTGGCCGAGACGCAGTCGCGCAACCGCTTGGCGGTGCTGCTTGGCCAGCGCCCGGAAGTGCTCACCGCGATGCTCGCACCGCATGAGGTGCCGGCGTTCGCCAAGGCCCTGCCGCTGGGCGATACCCGCGAGCTGCTGCGCCAACGCGCAGACGTGCGGGTGGCCGAACGTCGACTGGCGGCGGCGACCGCACGCGTCGGCGTGGCCACCGCCGATCTGTTCCCGCGGCTGTCGCTGTCCGGTTTCGTCGGCTTCCTTGGTGGCGATGCCAGCGGCCTGGTCAACGGCAACAACAAGGCCTGGTCGCTGACCCCGTCGCTGAGCTGGGCGGCCTTCGATTTCGGCACCGTGCGTGCACGCCTGCGTGCCAGCAAGGCCGAGGCCGAAGGTGTGGCCGCGCAGTATGAGCAGGCGGTGCTGCTGGCGCTGGAAGACACCGAGAACGCGCTGACCCGCTACTCCAAGCAGCAGGCGCGGCTGGCGATCGTGGTCGAGCAGGCGCAGGCGGCACGACGTGCCGAATCGCTTGCACAGATCCGCTATCGCGAGGGATCGGAGGACTTCCTGACCCTGCTGGACGCGCAGCGCACGCAGCTGGCCGCCGACGATGCATTGGCCGCGGCCGAGGCAGAAGTGAATGTCAGCGTGGTGGGTGTGTACAAGGCACTGGGCGGCTGGGGACAGTCGCCGCAGCCGCCCAGCGTGGCGCAGCTGCAGTAACCCCGAGGGGACGGAGGCGGTAGCGTCCGTCCCCTTCTTGTTTCAGGGCCGTTGATCGGCCCCCCGCCATCGTGCCGCCTTCTCCGGCAGCCAGCGCCTGGCAGTGGATGATGAATCCGCAGTTCGGCAACCGGGGCAGGGAAGCACCGTGCAGGCTGTGCACGTTGTCACAGTCATGACGTTTCTGACTCTGCCGGAAGCCGTGTCCGCCGTGTAACTAGTGGGACAGGCTCTTGGGAGGACAGGTGATGACCGATGGCAAACACGATACCCAGCGCAGGTTGTTCGGAGATCCGGGGCCACCCGGCGCGGGGCTTTCGGTGGCGGTGGTGGTACTGATGGTGCTCGCGTCGATGGCGGCTGCGATCGGGTTCATACGGCTGCCGGATCCGCTGCTCGGCCTGGGGCTGATCGGCGTGTCCGTGTTTCTGGCCGTCGGTGCCCGCATCTGCCAGGCACGCGACCAGCATCAGGCACTGTACCGCCTGCTGTCACGGCAGCCGCCGCCGTAGCCGCGGCGGCCGTGCAGGTTCAGCGCTTCGGCCAGTCCAGCTCGACCACCAGCGGGAAATGATCCGACGGCAGCACGCCGTCGATGCGGCGGTCGTCGGTAAGGAAACTGCGTGCATGGAAGCCGCGCACCAGCACCCAGTCCAGCTGTGCGGTGGCGTTGCCGGTGAAATCATGGAAGGTCAGGCGCGGGCCCTGCGGTGCCTTCACCTGGGGGCGGGTGTCCTCCAGCACGTGGGTGAACGCTTTGTAGGTATCGCCGCCGGGTTCGCTGTTGAAGTCGCCGGTCAGCACCACCGGCAGGTCGGCCGGCAGGGTGGCCAGGCGCTTGCCGATCAGCTCGGCACCCTTCACCCGGCGCGGTTCGTCCTCGTCGCGGTAGGGCAGGTGGGTATCCATGAAGTAGAAGCGACGACCATCCTCCAGGCGCCGGAACAGCGCCCAGGTGACCATGCGCGGATACAGGTTGCCCCAGGTGATGCTGCCGGGCACGTCCGGCGTATCGGACAACCAGAAGTTGCCGGACGCCTCGATGGCCAGCACCTTGCTGTCGTAGAACACGCCCATGTGCTCGTCGCCGCTGCCACCCCGGCGGCCTTCGCCGAACCAGCGGTAGCCGGGCAGGTGCTCGGACAGGTAATCGGCCTGTTCCTTCACCAGTTCCTGGGTGCCGATCACCGCCGGGTGCGCATCGAGGATGACCTTGACCATCGCATCGCGACGGTCCGGCCAGCGCTTGCCAGGCTCGGTATCGGCCGGGGTGCGGACATTGAACGACATCACTTTCAGCGGCGCAGGCGTGGCCGCGCAAGCGAAGACAGGCAGAGCAAGTGCCAGCAGCGCGCACAGCGCCCGGCGATGGAAACGCGGCAACATCGTGGAATCCCTCCATTCCATGAAAACGATTTCACGGAGCATGCCATGGAAGGCGAGGGTAGCGGTATGCCGGGATGGGCGGATGGCAGGTGCCGGGCGGGCGGTGAACGCGTCGCCCGGCGGATCGCGTGAGCGCGATCAGGAGATCACGGGTGCTCAGTCGGCGGGCAGGTACCACTGGCCATTCTGGTCAATCCAGTACACCCGGATGTAGGGAGTGCCGTCCTCTTCGAAGTACGTCACTTCGCAACGCTGATGGTAGTAGGGCCCCATCTTGACCCGGACGCAGTTCGTGTTCTCCGGACCACCGCCACCACCGCTGGCGGCGGCCTGGGACGGCGAGGAGAGAGCTCCAACGGCAAGCATCAGTGCGGCCATCGAGGCCAGGTGCAATTTCATGGTCATCATCCTTGTGTCTGCAATCGCGCATCTGCGCGTTGTCGTGCAACGTCCCGCGCGACGCCAGGCTGACGTGCGGGAGTTGCTGCATGCGCGCCGGCCCATGGGCGACCCGGCGCATTTCCCCGGCTCAGTCGCGCAGGTAGGGGTTGCCGTACTCGTCGATCCAATATTCGGCTGTGTAGACGTTGCCGAATTCATCGGTGTAGGTTTCCGTGCAGTGGTGGTGGACGCGGTTGCGGTCCACATTCACCGGCACACAGGAAACATTTTCTCTCGGGACCCCTGTGTTGGCGTCCGCCACCGGTGCCAGGGTTGCAGTGGCTACCACCAACGCGGCCATTGCGGCCAGTTGCAGTTTCATAAGCATCATCCTTGCTTCTGCAATCGCGCACATGCGCACGGGGTGTGTATCACGCGAACCCGACCATCGGAAGTGCCTCGCTGCGATCAGTCCTCGATCTCACCACGACGAGTTGCAGCGCGTACCGCCTGCGCGGTAGTCGCAACACCGAGGCGCTGGCGTGCATGGCGCAGGTGGTTTTCCACGGTGCGTGCGGAAAGCCCGAGCGTGGCGGCAATTTCCGCCTGGCGACGCCCGGCAGCCACCCAGCGCAGCACCTCGCGCTCGCGCGTGCTCAGCAGGCTTCCGGAAAGTTCTGCAGGAACTTCAGCCAGACCGCACGCGGCGCGGAATGCTGCGGTTGCAGCAGCCTCCAGCTGCAGGCGTGCGCTGGCGGATGCATCGATGGAGGTGCCTGCGAAACTGATCGCACCCTCCAGCCCGGTGGTACCGAACACCGGCACCTGCAGGCCATGCAGGCCTTCGCCACGCGGTTGCTTCACCACCTGGTAGCGCTCACCGCGCAGCCCTTGGCGTTTGCTCCAGAAGAACGGCGCGTCGCTGTCCAGCACATGGCGATTGACCGGGCAGGCATGCAGATAGCGGGCGAGGTCGGCATCGCCGCTCTCGCCGAGCCAGTCGCCGTTGATCCAGTACACGCGCTGCGTGCCGCGCTCCAGTCCGGTGCCGGTGGCGAACACCAGCACGCGGTCGTAGCCGAGCGGTGCGGCGATGCTGCGCAGTACCGCGCCCACCGCGTCCAGTGAGCGGGCGCGTTCCAGCTCCAGCAACACCTGCACCAGCGCGGTCATCCGGATCAGCGCCCGGCCAGTGCGTCGAGCAGGGTGCGTGCAGCCAGCTTGCCGAGCGCATTGCCCGCCAGCGGGCTGTCGCCGGTCAGCAGCAGGCGATCCTGCAGCACGCTGCCATCGATGCCCTCGTTGACGATCTGCACACCCTGCTGCGCCAGCCGCTCACCGAAGAACCACTGCAGCTGGCCCGGCATGTAGCCGATCTCCGGTGTCTGCCGGTCCATTGCATCGGGGAAGGCGCAGATGCGGTAGCCGCGGAACAGCGAGCCGCCATCGGCTTCGTCGACGCCTGCGGCCAGCAATGCCGCAGGGCCGTGGCAGAGGGTGATGATGTGGCGTTGCTCGGCCATCGCCCAATGCAGCACTGCTTTCACCGCGCGGCTCTGCGGCAGCCCGATCAGCGCGCCATGGCCGCCGGGAATGAACACCGCCGCATAGTCCGAACCAGCCCCCAGTGCGGCCACGACGTCGTCCAGCGCCAGCGGCTGGCGGAAGCGTTCTTCATAGCGTTCGTACAGCCCGCCGATCTCCTTGTCCTCGCGCGGGAAGGCCCACCATTCGAACTTGGCGGCGTTGCCCGACAGCGTGGCCACGTCGATGTCGAAGCCGGCCTTGTCCAGGTGATACATCGGCAGCAGGGTTTCCACCGGATGGTTGCCGGTGGAGAACAGATGGCCGTTGGCGGTAGGCAGGTAGCGCTCGTCGGCGGCGATCATCAGCACCTTCCAGCGACCATCACGGCGTGCGTCTGGATAGTCGGCACCGGACAGGTTGCTCTTCGGCGACGTGAACTGCGACAGCGAGTACGGCGAGGGGAAGAAGGCATCGCGCTCGGCCGGATCGGGGCTGGGCTGGCGACTGGGCTCTTGCGTGTTCATGCGGACCTCCTGCGGGGAACGTAAGGCCAGCATAGAAGCGTGGATGCGCACGCGCGATGAGGGATTTCCCTCAATCGCCCGAGGCTATCTGGCTGCTGCCCCGTGCTGCTGCATGTCCTCGTGCAGGATCCGCCGCAGCTCGATGATCGCGGGCGTGGCTTCCTGCACACTGTGCCCGGACACGATCACCTTCTCCGACACGGCGTTGGGCAGGTGCGAGCTCCAATACGGCACCAGCCCGTCATCGGTCTTTTCCAACGGCCCGTCGGCCTTGGCGCGGGCGACGATCGAGTGGTACTGCACCTTGGGCGCCATCGGCAGGTCAGCCACGGCGCGGACGAACGCGTCGTCCTTGTCCAGGTTCTGGATGCTGTTCATCTGGTAGCCGTGCTTGCCATCGTTGCGGTCGACCTGGCCATCGTTGGCGATGGTGGCGACATCCTCCAGCACGGTCAGCGGCAGCCGCACCAGGCGACCGATCCAGCGACCCAGGCGGGTGCCGGCGACGTCGGTGCCACGGTGCGGCGTGGCGATGAACACCACGCGCGACACTTCCGGTTCCGGCAGGAAGGTCAGTACCGGCGCCCCGCGGGTGCGCAGCAGTTCGCGCTGCGCCGGTGTCATCTGCGCAGTGGCCAGCAGGGTATCGACCAGGTGGTCGCCGGACGACGAGACCATAAGCCGCGCGATCACCCCGCCCATGCTGTGCCCGACCAGCACCATGTCATGCGAGGCCTGCGCCTTTCCGCTGGGGTCGAAGTGCCTGAACACGTCGGCCAGCGTGTGGCGCATCGCATCGTGGCTCATCGCGATGGGCATGTTGGTCGGGTAGTAGAACTGCCAGATCTGGAAATCCTGGCGGATCTCGTCGTCGCGCATCAGCTCGTTGGCAACGTTGACCCAGGCTTCCGGGCTGCTGGCCAGGCCATGGATCATCAGCAGCACGCGCCGGTTCGGATCGTAGGGCTGCATCATGTACAGGTGCGGCGTGTCGATGCCGCCCTTGCCGCCGAACAGCGAGCGCAGCGACTGGTGGCTGAAGTTGGATCTCGCCAGCCACAGCGCGTAGCCGGCGGTGAAGTTCGCCGCCAGCGGTACCTCCTGCCCGTGCAGGGTGACTTCGGTGACCTGGTAGGGATCGTGGATCTCCAGTTCCGGCTCGTCGTCGTGCAGCACTTCCCATAGATTCTTTCCGGAGAAGCGCAGCAGCACCGTCATCGACGGCGAAGGCATCTCGCTCCAGCTCTGCGTGGTCGCAGCGGTGGCGTGCGCGGTGGGTGCCGAGGTGGCGATGGTACTTGCCGGATCATCCATGACCGCCACCAGTTCCGCACCGAAGCCGTCGCGGCGGTGCACGCTGCGCAGCGTGCCAGTGAATGACAGCGAAGCGGCCGGCACCAGTTCGGTCGGCGTGCGCGTGTCCAGCGGCGACGCCTCGGTGGAAGGCGCCAGCACGAAGGTCCAGCGGCCCAGCTGGAAATGACTGGCCTCACTGTGCACCCGGCCGGTCGCGTAGGCGTTGTACAACTGCACCGAGGCTTCCTGCACCGCCAGGTTGTAGTAGTCGCGCACCTGGGTCTGGCGGTCTTCGAAGCCGCGCTGGTTGGCGGTGCGTTCGGTGAAGAACAGATAGGCATAGGCCTGGCGTGCGACCTGCATCCACGCGTCCAGGCGCGGCTGGAAGTCGGCGTCCAGTTCGGTGATCGCGGTCTTGGCGCGGCCCGACGCGGAGTACTCGCGCTTGGGGGCGGGCAGGGTCATTGCGTACTGTAGCCACAGTTCGGCCAGGCTCGAACGCTTGTCTTCCTCGCGTACCACGATGCTGCCTTCCATCGCCTCGATGCAGGGCCGACCGGGCTTGGCACAGACGCCCTCGTCGAGGCCGGCCACGCGCAGGGTCTCGGTGGTTGCCGCGCTGAGCTTGCCGGAGGTGAGGATGTCGCCGCGCTTGAGCGCGATGTACTGCCCCGGCGTGACCGAGGCGACCTGTACCGACGGCCCGAACTGGCGCAACGTCGCGCAGCCGCCCAAGGTGAGCAGCACGGTGATGATGAGGGTCGTGCGGCCGATGAAGCCCAAGCCCGTGGTAGCCATACGATCCTCCTGCGCGGTGGCGCCACTCTAGCGTCCGGCCTGTCAAAGCGGAAGATACCGGGCGGTCGGTTTGTGCCTTGAAACCACCGCCATGCAAGCGATTCAGGCATTCGCATGTGACACTGGGGTGAATGGAGGCACACAAGGACGGCGATGCGTTGGCTTGAGACACGGATTCCACCACCGCTGGTGATGCTGCTGTGCGGTGGCATCGGCTACCTGGCCAGCCGCCTGGCAGCGGACCTGGTGTTGCCATTGCCGATGCCGGCGCTGCTTGCAGGTGCTCTGCTGACGCTCGGTGTGACGCTGAACCTGCTGCCGAAGCTGGCCTTCCGCTGTGCGCGCACCACGGTCAATCCGCTGCGCCCGTCGGCCTCGAGCGCGCTGGTCACGCACGGGGTATACCGCTACACACGCAATCCGATGTATCTCGGTCAGGCGATCGTTCTGACTGGTGCCGTGCTGTACCTGCAGAACCCGGTCGCGTGGCTGGCCGTGCCGCTGTTCGTGCTGTACATCACCCGGTTGCAGATCGTGCCGGAAGAGCGGGTGCTGTCGGCTCGTTTTCCCGAAGCGTATGCGCTGTTCCGCCAACGCGTACGGCGTTGGCTGTAGCGCGGGCCGGGTGGTCACGCGGCACGCTGCCTGCACGAAAAACAGGCACAAAAAAGCCGGAACCCCGTTGATGGAAGTTCCGGCTTCTTGTGGCCTCGACAGGCCATACAGATGGTGGAGGTGGGCGGAATTGAACCGCCGTCCGAAGGCACTCCATCCCCAGCACTACATGCTTAGCTCGCCGTTAAATCTCGTCCCCGAACAGCACGGCGTGCAAAGCGCATCCGGGAACCAGCCTGTTGTGTTCTAGTGCCGGACTGACAGGCAGCCGCCCAGCGCGATTCCATGATAATGACTCTACGCTGCGAGCATGGACACAAGCAGTTTCGAGGCTCCGCCTAAGTCGGCAGAAGGTCACGCACCGCAGTTTTTAGGCTGCGAGAGCGACCGGAGCGTAGTTGTCGTCGTTGGCAACTAGAGTTTTGCAGCTGGATTTACGAGGAAAGCTACCCCCTCGGCATGCGCCAGGCGACTTCACAACCCCCGTCGAAACCAATGCACCCCCGGTTTCTACAGTGCTGCAAGGTACAGGGCCAATTCCGTGTCGCCACGGTCAGGGCCTGCCCAACGTTGGCAATGCTACGGCAAAACAGCTGAACAGTCACCTTGGCAATCCTCAGGAAGTTGTAGTGCGGCTGGCATAGCGGATTGGTAACTTCATTGGCACGAATTTGCGACACACTGGCGACGACCATCCAGGCTAGAGCAGACACGGAGACGGTGGGTGACTGAGGCAAGCCAACAACGCAGCCTGCGACAGCTGGTCGGACCGGTCGGTGCCGATTATCAGCGGCGCGCGCTGCCCCCCGGCTGGGTCTGGGCGCTGCTGGGGCTGCTGCTCGCAGCCACCTGGCTGACCGAGCTGCCGGCAACGGCGGCGGCGGCGCTGGTGGCCAGCGCGGTGGTGGTGCACTGGGCGCAGCGCGGTCGCATCCATTGGTTGGGGTGGCGGCTGCCGGGCCTGGCGGTGCTGGCGGCCCTGCTGTGGGGGCCGGAGGTGTTGTCGCAGTGGTTCGAGCACGGCCTGGCCGTGGTGCTGATGTCGCTGGCCAGTTTGAGCATCGGCGTGCATGTGTGGCAGTCGAGGCAGGTCGCCAGGCAGCTGCAGGTCGCGGCCGACGCGCTGGACGATGCGCAGTTGCTGGCGCTGCTGCCACCCGATGCGGCGCAGCTGGCACAGCGGTGGCGCGCGGGCGATGAGCGCCACGCGCCGGAACTGGCGGTGGTGATGCACCTGGCGGTGATGCACGCGGCGCTGGTACCGCGGATGCGGAAGCTGGGCGCGCTGGCCGGTTGAGCCGCTTGTAGAGTCGAGCCTGCTCGACTGATTCTTGTCCAAGCCGAGCATGGCCCGGCTCTACAGAAGGCCAAAGCAGTCGAGCAAGCTCGACTCTACAGGGGCATGCGCAACCGCTTACGCGTCGCGGTTGCCGCGACGCATCACGCGCTGCTTCTCGATCGCCCAGTCGCGGTCCTTGGCGGCATCGCGCTTGTCGTGGGTCTGCTTGCCCTTGGCCAGCGCGACTTCGAGCTTGATCTTGTTCTTGCTCCAGTACATCGCGGTGGGCACGATCGTGTAGCCATCGCGCTCGACCTTGCCAACCAGCTTGTCGATCTCGCTCCGGTGCAGCAGCAGCTTGCGCTCGCGCCGGTCGTTGGCCACCACATGGGTCGAGGCCTGGATCAACGGGGTGATCTGCGCGCCGATCAGGAAGATCTCTCCATCCTTGACGTAGGCGTAGGCGTCGACGATGTTGCCGCGGCCGGCACGGATCGATTTCACTTCCCAGCCCTGCAGGGCCAGGCCGGCTTCGAAGCGATCCTCGATGTGGTACTCGTGGCGGGCACGCTTGTTCAGCGCGATGGTCTTGTTGGCCGTCGCGCTCTTTGCTTTATCCTTGCCGCTGTTCTTGCTCATTTCCGTATTGTCTCCGATTCGGGCCCGCCCGGTCGATTGCCGAAACGTCCTGTATTCATGCCTACTATCCGCCGCAGCGCCCTGGTCGAACATTCGGCCGCGCGCATGTTCGACCTGGTCAACGATGTCCAGGCCTATCCGCGCCGTTTCCGCTGGTGTTCGGCCGCCCAGATCCTGGAGCAGGGCGAAGACCGGCTGGTGGCGCGCCTGGACCTGGGCCTGGGCTCGTTCAGCACCTGGTTCCAGACCGAAAACACCCTGCAGCGCCCGCACAGCATCGACATGCAGCTGCGCGATGGCCCGTTCAAGCAACTGCACGGCCGCTGGGAATTCCATGCGCTGGCCGAAGATGCCTGCAAGGTCACCCTGACCCTGGAGTTCGAGCCCAGTTCGCGCCTGCTGGGCCCGGCCCTGGCGATCGGCTTCCAGGGGCTGGCCGATCGGATGGTCAACGATTTCGTCCGCGTCGCCGACGAGGGCTGAGCGATGATCGAGGTCGAGGTGGTGCTGGCCTGGCCGCAGCGGGTGCTGTCGCGCCGGCTGCAGCTGGAAGAGGGCGCGACCGTGGCCGATGCCATTGCCGCCGCCGCGCTGGACGGCACTGCCGGATGCCCGGCAGTGGCGGTGCATGGCGTGCTGGCGCGCCCGCAGCAGGTGTTGCAGGAAGGCGACCGCATCGAGCTGCTACGCCCGTTGCTGGCCGACCCCAAGGACAACCGCCGGCGGCGCGCGCTCGGCGGTTGATGCCCGCGACCCGTCCGAGTGGACGGGCAGGGCGCCTCAGCGGCCCTTCTTCTTCTTGTCCTTCGGCAGGTTGCGGCCGAACTGGCGCACGGTCTGCTGGGCCAGGGCCTTGTCGTTGCCCGGGAAGTAGTCGCCTTCCCAGCGGGTCACGGTGTCGTTGTCGAAGAACACGACGAAATTCTTCACCTCGGTACGGCCCAGGCGGTTCACGCGCTGGCTGGAGGTGTAGTCCCAGCGCTGGGCGTGGAACGGGTCGGGGATGGACGGGGTGCCCAGCAGCGCGGTGACCTGCTGCTTGCTCTGCCCGACCTGCAGCTTGGCCACGGCATCTTCCCGGATCAGGTTGCCCTGATAGATGGGTTGCTTGTAGATGATGCCGCACCCGGTGGTGGACAGGGCGACGGCGGCGACCAACAGGAGATTGCGCATCGGGACTGGCGGTTGGGGAAATCAAACCGATGATACACTCCCGGCGTGCCACCGCGACCCAATCCGAGGCAGCTGGCGCTAAATCGCCAATGAACGGAGACCTATGGAAACCCACGACCTGCGTAAAGTCGGCCTGAAGGTGACCCATCCGCGGATGCGGATCCTGGCGCTGCTCGAGCAGCGCAATGCCCAGCACCACATGACCGCCGAAGACATCTACCGCCAGCTGCTGGAGCATGGTGACGAGATCGGCCTGGCCACGGTCTACCGGGTGCTGACCCAGTTCGAGGCTGCCGGCCTCGTGCTCAAGCACAATTTCGAAGGCGGCCAGGCCGTCTACGAGCTGGACCGCGGCGGCCACCACGACCACATGGTCGACGTGGACAGCGGCAAGATCATCGAGTTTGAAAGCCACGAGATCGAAGAGCTGCAGCGCAAGATCGCGGCCGATCACGGCTACGAGCTGGAAGAGCACTCGCTGGTGCTGTACGTGCGCAAGAAGCGCAAGTAAGCCGTTCCGGCCAGCCGGACGCGACAGAACCCCGGGCTTGCCCGGGGTTTTTCGTTGTTCACAGTAGATCCACGCCATGCGTGGACGGCCCCATCAGCACCTCCAGATCCACCGCCTCGGCCATCGCCTGGTTGCCGGCATCGCCCGGATGCAGGTGGTCGCCGGAGTCGTAGGCGGCGGCCATCCGTGACGGATCGGCCGGGTCGCGCAGGGCCGTGTCCAGATCGATCACCGCGTCGAACGGGCTGCGTGTGCGCAGCCAGGTGTTGAGCTGTTGGCGCAGCGCCTCCTTGCCGGGCTGGTAGTAGTCGTCCAGCGGCGTGCCGGGCAGGGCGCCGGCGAAGGGCGGCAGGGTGGCGCCCAGGATGCGCAGTCCGCGCCGATGGGCCTGTTCGGCCAGCGCCCGATAGCCGTCCTGCAGCTCGGCCAGCGTAGGACGCGCCTGTTGCCGGACGAAGGCGGTGCCGGGCCAGCTGATGTCGTTGATGCCGATCAGCACGATCACGCTGGCCACGCCGGGCTGATCCAATGCATCGCGCTGCAGGCGGGCCAGAACCGACTCGCCCATGCCGTCACGCAGCAGCCGGCCGCCGGAGATGCCAGCGTTGACCACCGCGACGCCTCGGGGTGCCAGCCGCGCGGCCAGATGGTCGGTCCAGCGCTGGTCCTGGTCGAGGCTGGCGGTGGCGCCGTCAGTGATCGAGTCGCCGATCACCACCACGCTGCGTGCGCCGGGTGCGGCCTCGACTTCAATCCCGGTCAGGAACAGGCGTGCGGTGGTGGGGGTGGCTCGATCCAGGTCGCGCGCCAGGCTCTGGTTGCCGCCGGCGATCCAACTGGTCTGGCGGCCGTCCCAGTGGAAGGTCTGCAGCGGCGTCGGCCCCGGCACGAAAACGCTGACCTGCAGGGCCTGCTGATTGCCGGTGGGCAGTGCCAGCGGATCGCTCAGCCGTTCCTGGCCCGCGCCGATCAGCACGCCGGGCTGGCCGTCGAAGTGGAGCGGCCGTGGTGCCGCGCCCGGTCGTGCGGCCACGCTGGCCGCTCCTATCCGCAGCGGCTGCGTGCCGTAGGCATTGCTCAACCTTACCCGCAGGCGCGGCCCGCCCAGGCTGATGCGCGCGGCCTGGCGGAAGGTCTGGTCGTGCAGCGATGCCGGGATCAGGGCCGGGAACAGGAAGTCTGCGCCCCACACCGGTTGCGGGCTGGCCTGCCAGCTGGCCACCCAGTGCGGGGCAGGGGTTGCGCTGGCGGCGCCGGACAGGGCGAGCAGGGTGCTTGCAGCGAGCTTGCGGAGGCGGTCCATGGAGCGATTCCGGGGAAAGGAGCCGCCATGGTGATTCCGCCCTCATCTGTGAACTAGACTGCGCATGGACAATCATCTGTGAACTGGATTCATCGCCATGGCGCGACCCGACATCAACCGATCCGGCGAACTGGAAGTCTTCGTGCGGGTGATCGAGACCGGTGGCTTTTCCGCGGCCGCCCGCACCCTGGACATGACCCCGTCGGCGGTCAGCAAGCTGGTGGCGCGGCTGGAACAGCGGCTGGGCACCCGCCTGCTGCAGCGGTCCACCCGCCAGCTGCAGCTGACCCCGGAAGGCTGCGCGTTCTACGAGCGCGGCCTGCGCGTGCTGGCCGACCTGGAGGAAGCCGAACGCTGTGCCAGCGCCCACGCCGAGCCGCGCGGGCGGCTGCGGGTCAATTCCAACGTGCCGTTCGGCCAGCACTTCCTGTTGCCGCTGCTGCCGGCGTTCCTCGAGCGCAACCCGCAGGTGGGGGTGGACGTGACCCTCAATGACGAAGTGATCGACCTGCTTGAGCAGCGCACCGACGTGGCGGTGCGCGCCGGCCCGCTGAAGAGTTCCAGCCTGGTGGCGCGGCGATTGGGCGCGACGCGGATGATGATCGTGGCCGCACCGGCCTACGCGCAGCGGCACGGCCTGCCGGCCAGCGTCGAGGAGCTGCAGGCGCACAACCGCCTGGACATCGGCCATGCGCGGGCGATGCAGGGCTGGCCGCTGCTGCAGGACGGTCGTGAGCGCATGCTGCTGCCCAGCGGCAACGCCCGTGCCAGCAATGGCGATGCGCTGCGCCAACTGGTGCTGGGCGGGCTGGGCATGGCGCGGCTGGCCGCGTTCCAGGTGCAGGCCGACATCGCCGCCGGGCGGCTGCTGCCGGTGCTGGAAGAGGCCAATCCCGGTGACCTGGAGGAGGTGCACGCGGTGTTCCTGGGGCAGGGCGGCTACCTGCCGCTGCGAGTGCGCGCGTTCCTCGATTTCCTGGTGGAAAACGTCGATCTGACGCAGCCACGGGGGTAGTGCCGGCCGCTGGCCGGCAACCTCACGATCTTCTTCCACACAGGTCCGGTTGCCGGCCAGCGGCCGGCACTACCTGTAGATCCACGCCATGCGTGGATGAACGCGTACGCGCGTCAGACCTGCAGCAGCTTGCGGGCGGCGGCGCGCGCTTCCTTGCTCACTTCCACGCCGCCGAGCATGCGCGCCAGTTCTTCCTCGCGTGCCTTGCTGTCCAGCTTCTCCACCGCACTCTGGGTCATGCCTTCCACCGGCGCCTTGCTCACCCGGTAATGCGCGTGGCCCTTGGAGGCGACCTGCGGCAGGTGGGTCACGCACAACACCTGGCGCTTCTCGCCCAGCGCGCGCAGCTTCTGGCCGACGATGTCGGCCACCGCGCCGCCGATGCCGGAGTCGACTTCGTCGAATACCATGGTCGGCACCGCATCCAGGTCCAGCGCCGCCACTTCGATGGCCAGCGAGATGCGCGACAGTTCACCGCCCGAGGCGACCTTGCGCAGGGCGCGCGGCGGCTGGCCGGCGTTGGCCGCGACCAGGAACTCCACGCGCTCGGCACCCTGCGGATCGGGTTTGCCGTTGTCCTGCGGCTCCAGTTCGATCAGGAACTGGCCGCCGCCCATGCCCAGCTCGGCGATGATGCCGGTGGTGGTGGCCGACAGTTCGGCGGCGGCACCGCGACGGCTGGCGGTCAGTACTTCGGCCTGTACGCGCCAGGCGGCGGCGGCCTTGTCGATCTCGCCGGCCAGGCGCTGCAGGCGCTCGTCGGCGCCGCGCAACTGTTCCACTTCGGCATGCATGCGTTCGCGCTGCGCGCCCAGCTCGTCCATCGGCACGCGATGCTTGCGCGCCAGGTCGTGCAGGCGGCCGAGGCGCCGCTCGTTCTCTTCGAACTGCTCGGGGTCGGCGTCGAGGTCGTCATGCACGCGGTCCAGCAGCGAAAGGGCTTCGTGCAGCTGGATCGAGGCATTCTCGATCAGGCCGTCCACCTCGCCCAGGCGCGGGTCATGTTCGATCAGGCGCGACAGCTCGTGGCGCACCTGCTGCAGCAGGTCCAGCGCGGAACTGCCGTCGTCGCCGTTGAGCTGGTTGCTGGCTGCCTGGCAGGCGGTCAGCAGGGCGCTGGCATGGGCCTGGCGGCGGTGGCTGGCGCCGAGCGCGGCGATCGACTCCGGTTCCAGGTCCTCGCGGTCCAGTTCGCGCAGCTGGTGCTCCAGGAAGCCGATCCGGTCACTCACGTCGCCCTGTTGCGACAGCGCCAGTGATTCGTCGACCAGTGCCTGCCACGCGGCGGCGGCGCGGCGCACCTGGCGGCGCGCGTCCTCGTTGCGGGCGTAGGCATCGAGCAGGGCCAGCTGCGACGGACGGGTCAGCAACGCCTGTTGTTCATGCTGGCCATGGATCTCCACCAGCAGCGCGGCCAGGTCGGCCAGCTGTGCGAGGGTCACCGGGCGGCCATTGATCCAGGACCGCGAGCCGCCGTCGGCACGGATCACGCGGCGCAGCTGGCACTGATCTTCATCGTCCAGCTCGTTGTCGGCCAGCCACTGGCGCGCGGCCTGCAGCTGGTCCAGCGCGAACTCGGCGGAAAGCTCGGCGCGGGCCGCGCCATGGCGGACCACGCCGCTGTCGGCGCGCAGGCCGGACAGGAAGCCCAGCGCGTCGACCATCAGCGACTTGCCGGCGCCGGTCTCGCCCGAAACCACGGTCATGCCGGGCCCGAACTCCAGTTCGGTGGCGCGGACGACGGCGAAATCCTTGATCGAAAGATGTCTGAGCATGGGTAAGAGGTATCAGCAGCCGCGCAACGCTAGCACGCGGGCGAGGGAGGTCCAATGACTTGCCAAGGGGATGCGCCGCCATTATCTAGTGTCCGTGTCTCACAGGTTGATTCCATGCACGGTTCTCCCGACCAGCTTGCCCCGCGTGCGCGCCATCTGCTGCGCACGCTGATCGCGCGTTACATCCAGGACGGCGAGCCGGTCGGCTCGCAGACGCTGGCGCGTGTGGCCGGCCTGGAGGTCAGCCCGGCCACCATCCGCAACATCCTCGGTGACCTGGAGGACCTGGGGCTGCTGGCCTCGCCGCATACCTCGGCCGGGCGCATTCCGACCGCGCATGGCTACCGGGTGTTCGTCGACAGCCTGCTGCAGATGCAGCCGCCGGGGGAGGGCGAACTGGCCCGCCTGCGCCAGGAGCTGGCCGGCGGCGGCAGCACCCAGGCCCTGCTGGGCAGCGCCTCGGAGCTGCTGTCGGCGATGAGCCACTTCGTCGGCGTGGTCAGCGCGCCACGGCGCGAGCAGTTCGCCTTCCGCCAGATCGATTTCGTGGCGCTGGACGGGCGCCGGGTGCTGGCGATCCTGGTGTTCGCCGACAACGAGGTACAAAACCGGGTCATCGAGACCCGCCAGGAGTTCGCGCCGGGGCAGCTGGAGCAGGTCGCCAACTACCTCAACGCCCATTTCGCCGGGCTGCCGATGGCCGAGATCCGCACCCGCCTGCTGCTGGAGCTGCGCGACGCCCGTTCCGAACTGGAGCAGCTGCTGGCGCACAGCATCGAGCTGGCTGAGCAGGCCCTGCAGCCAGCGGCCGACGACATGCTGGTGGCCGGCCAGACCCGGCTGATGGGCGTGCAGGACCTGTCCGACCTGGAGCGCCTGCGCGAGCTGTTCGAGCTGTTCTCCAGCAAGCGCGAGATCCTGCAGCTGCTGGAGCGGACCATCCAGGCCCCGGGCGTGCGCATCTTCATCGGCGAGGAGACCGGAATGATGCCGCTGCAGGGCGTTTCGCTGGTCACGGCCCCCTATACCGCCAACGGCCAGGTGCTGGGCGTGCTGGGCGTGATCGGGCCCAAGCGCATGGCCTATGACCGCATGATCCCGCTGGTCCAGGCCACCGCTGATGTGCTGGGCGCGGCCTTTTCGCCGGCCGGTCGCACGCCGGGGACATCCGACGCTTGAAACGCAGCATCCCGCCCACACTAGGGTGGGTGGAGGCGGAGATTGACCGCCAGGGACCCAGACATGAACCACGAACATCCAGATATCGAATCCCAGCAGACCGCCGCCGATGCGGCCGCCACCGCCGGCGTCAACGATGAACTGGAGCGCCTGCGCGCCGAAGTTGAACAGGTCAGGGCCGATGCGCTGCGTGAGCGCGCCGACCTGGAGAACCAGCGCAAGCGCGTCGCCCGTGACATCGAGCAGGCCCGCAAGTTCGCCAACGAGAAGCTGCTGGGCGAGCTGCTGCCGGTATTCGACAGCCTGGATGCCGGCCTCAAGGCCGCCGGCGATGATCCGCACCCGCTGCGCGAGGGCCTGGAGCTGACCTACAAGCAGCTGCTGAAGGTCGCCGCCGACAACGGCCTGGTCCTGCTGGACCCGACCGGCCAGCCGTTCAACCCGGAACACCACCAGGCCATCAGCCAGGTGCCGACCCCGGGCGCCGCCCCCGGCACCGTGGTGACCGTGTTCCAGAAGGGCTACCTGCTCAACGAGCGTCTGCTGCGGCCGGCGCTGGTGGTGGTGGCCGCCGACTGACGGCAGCGCCGGGCCTTGCCCGGCAACGTTTTCCAGGCGCTGAACACAGCGTTCGGGAGATGGCTTGAATGTTCCACGAGCCTCCCCCACATCGTATTCATCCACCGGCCGAACGGCCGGACTGACCCCAACAAGCATCCTCAGGAGTCTCCCCCATGGGCAAGATCATTGGTATCGACCTCGGCACCACCAACTCGTGCGTGGCGATCATGGACGGCGGCAAGGCCCGCGTCATCGAGAATTCGGAAGGCGATCGCACCACCCCGTCGATCGTCGCCTACACCAAGGACGGCGAAGTCCTGGTCGGCGCCTCGGCCAAGCGCCAGGCCGTGACCAACCCGAAGAACACCTTCTACGCGGTGAAGCGCCTGATCGGCCGCAAGTTCACCGACGCCGAAGTGCAGAAGGACATCGCGCACGTCCCGTACGGCATCCTGGCCCATGACAATGGCGACGCCTGGGTGTCGACCAGCGACGGCAAGAAGATGGCGCCGCAGGAAATCTCGGCCAAGGTGCTGGAAAAGATGAAGAAGACCGCCGAGGACTTCCTCGGTGAGAAGGTCACCGAAGCGGTCATCACCGTGCCGGCCTACTTCAACGACAGCCAGCGCCAGGCGACCAAGGACGCCGGCCGCATCGCCGGCCTGGACGTCAAGCGCATCATCAACGAGCCGACCGCGGCCGCGCTGGCCTATGGCCTGGACAAGGGCGACAACAAGGATCGCAAGATCGTGGTGTACGACCTGGGCGGCGGTACCTTCGACGTCTCGGTGATCGAGATCGCCAACGTCGACGGTGAGAAGCAGTTCGAAGTGCTGGCCACCAACGGCGACACCTTCCTGGGCGGCGAAGATTTCGACAACCGCGTCATCGAGTACCTGGTTGAAGAATTCAACAAGGACCAGGGCATCGACCTGCGCAAGGACCCGCTGGCCCTGCAGCGCCTGAAGGACGCCGCCGAGCGTGCCAAGATCGAGCTGTCCAGCGCCCAGCAGACCGAAGTGAACCTGCCGTACGTCACCGCCGACGCCTCGGGCCCGAAGCACCTGAACATCAAGCTGACCCGCGCCAAGCTGGAAGCGCTGGTGGAAGACCTGATCAAGAAGTCGATCGAGCCGTGCCGCGTCGCCCTGAACGATGCCGGCCTGCGTTCGAGCGACATCAGCGAAGTGATCCTGGTCGGTGGCCAGACCCGCATGCCGAAGGTGCAGCAGGCGGTGACCGAGTTCTTCGGCAAGGAACCGCGCAAGGACGTCAACCCGGACGAAGCCGTGGCACTGGGTGCGGCGATCCAGGGCGGCGTGCTCGGCGGCGACGTCAAGGACGTGCTGCTGCTGGACGTGACCCCGCTGTCGCTGGGCATCGAGACCATGGGTGGCGTGTTCACCAAGATCATCGAGAAGAACACCACCATTCCGACCAAGGCCTCGCAGGTGTTCTCCACCGCCGAGGACAACCAGTCGGCCGTGACCGTGCACGTGCTGCAGGGTGAGCGCGAACAGGCCCGCTTCAACAAGTCGCTGGCCAAGTTCGACCTGTCCGGCATCGAGCCGGCCCCGCGCGGCCTGCCGCAGGTGGAAGTGTCCTTCGACATCGACGCCAACGGCATCCTGCACGTGTCGGCCAAGGACAAGAAGACCAACAAGGAACAGAAGGTCGAGATCAAGGCCGGTTCGGGCCTGTCCGAGGAAGAGATCGCACGCATGGTCGCCGACGCGGAAGCCAACCGCGAGGAAGACAAGAAGTTCCAGGAGCTGGTGCAGGCCCGCAACCAGGCCGATGCCCTGATCCACGGCACCCGCAGCGCGATCACCGAGCACGGCAGCAAGGTCGGCGGCGAAGTGATCGGCAAGGTCGAGGCGGCCCTGGCCGACCTGGAAACCGCGATGAAGGGTGACGACAAGGCGCAGATCGAAGCCAAGTCGAAGGTGCTGGAAGAAGCCGGCCAGTCGCTGTTCGCCGCGGCTTCGGCCGACCAGGGCGGTGCCGCCCCGGGTGCCGACGCCGGCAACGCTGGCAAGGGCAACGACGATGTGGTCGATGCCGAGTTCACCGAAGTCAAGGACGACAAGAAGTCCTGATCCGGACCGACGCGGGACGCTGCCTGGCAGCGTCCCGTTGTCGCATCAGGGTCCTGGCCGCCACCGGCGTGTCGGGGCGCCCGACGCAAGAGCGGACCTGGTTCCGCTCTTCCGCTTTGACGAATCCCGACTTTCCGGAACCAGATTCACGATATGAGCAAGCGCGATTACTACGAAGTGCTGGGCGTTGCCCGCACCGCCACCGACGACGAGCTGAAGAAGGCCTACCGTCGCTGCGCGATGAAGTTCCACCCGGACCGCAACCCGGGTGATGCGGCGGCCGAAGCCTCCTTCAAGGAGTGCAAGGAAGCCTACGAAGTGCTGTCCGACGGCAACAAGCGCCGCATGTACGACAGCCACGGCCACGCTGCGTTCGAGCACGGCATGGGCGGTGGTGGCGGTCCGGGCGGCCCGGACATGAACGATATCTTCGGCGATATCTTCGGCAACATCTTTGGTGGAGCAGGCGGTGGCCCGCGCCAGGCCCGTCGCGGCGCCGACATCGGCTACGTGATGGAGCTGGACCTGGAAGAAGCGGTGCGTGGCGTTGAGCGCCGCATCGAGATTCCGACCCTGGCCGAATGCGGCGACTGCGATGGCAGTGGCTCCGAAGACGGCAAGGTCGAGACCTGCAATGTGTGCCATGGCCGCGGCCAGGTGCGCATCCAGCGCGGCATCTTCGCCATGCAGCAGGCCTGCCACAACTGCGGCGGCCGCGGCCAGATCATCGCCAAGCCCTGCAAGACATGCCACGGCAACGGCCGTGTCGAGGAAGACAAGGTGCTGTCGGTGAAGGTGCCGGCCGGCGTCGATACCGGCGACCGCATCCGCCTGCAGGGTGAGGGCGAGGCCGGTCCGGCCGGTACCCCGCCGGGTGACCTGTACGTGGAAGTGCGCGTGCGCGAGCATGCCATCTTCCAGCGCGATGGCGACGACCTGCACTGCGAAGTGCCGATCCGCATCTCGCAGGCCGCATTGGGCGACACCGTGCGCGTGGCCACCCTGGGGGGTGAGGCGGAGATCCGCATCCCGGCCGAGACCCAGACCGGCAAGCTGTTCCGTCTGCGCGGCAAGGGCGTGCGTTCGGTGCGCAGCCGCAGCGAGGGCGATCTGTACTGCCGCGTGGTGGTGGAGACCCCGGTCAACCTCACCAACGAACAGCGCAAGCTGCTGGAGCAGTTCGAAGCCACCTTCGTCGGCGAGGAAGCACGCAAGCACTCGCCGAAGTCGGCCACCTTCATGGATGGCGTGAAGGGCTTCTGGGACCGCATGACGTCCTGAGTTTTTCAACGGAAAAGTTGAACGAAAGCGCCGGGCCAAGCCCGGCGTTGTCGTATGCGGTCAACGGAAAAACGCCGCCGGCGTCTGCCCCAGCTGCCGCTTGAACATGCTGGTGAACGCGCTCGGGCTGTCGTAGCCCATCGCCAGCGCCACATCGATGACCTTGTCGCCGACCGCCAGTCGCTCCAGGGCGGCCAGAAGCCGCGCCTGCTGCCGCCATTGCCCGAAGGTCATGCCCAGTTCGCTGGCAAAATGGCGCTGGATGGTCTTCACGTCCACCTCCAGTGCCTGCGCCCAGTCCTGCAGCGTGGCGTCATCGCCAAGGTGCTTCTGGATGTGCTGGCAGATCCGCTGCAGGCGCGGGTCGGTCGCGGCGGGCAGATGCAGTGGCAGCACGTCCATGCGATGCAGTTCGTCCAGCAGCAGGCGCACCACGCGGCCATCTCGGCTGTCTTCGATGTGCTCGCCCTTGATCAGCGTGGCAGCCTGCAGCAGCTCGCGCAGCAGGGGTGCCACCTGTACCGCGAACGGTTCGGCCGGCAACTGCGGCGCGAACAACGGGTCGATGTACAGGCTGCGCATGTGCACGGCGGCGATGCAGTCGACCGCGTGCACCATGCCGGCCGGCATCCAGATCGCACGGGTCGAGGGCACCACCCAGCGGCCCACTTCCGAGCGCACCACCATCAGCCCCGAGATGGCATAGACCAGCTGGTGGCGCTGGTGCTTGTGGCCTGCGATGTGGGTACCGGCCGGGTACTGGGTGACCCGATAGGTGACCGGGCGATGCTGGGGGACGTCGCGCCAGGGCGCCGCCGGATCGACGTCGCTGGCAATGTCCTTTTTGCGATAGGCCATGACCCGAACGCGGCAGAAGGGAGGGGAGGGCAACCGTAGCATGCGTGGCTCGCCCCCAACCTGACTGCGTCCATGTCCGCCCTGGCTTCTCCCGCAACGACCTCACGCCCGGTGGCTCCCGGTGTGCTGGCTGCCATTTCCACCTCGCATGTCGTCAACGACATGATGCAGTCGCTGATCCTGGCCATCTATCCGGTGATCAAGGGCGGCTTCAATCTCAGCTTCACCCAGATCGGCCTGATCACGCTGACCTACCAGCTCACCGCCTCGATCTTCCAGCCGTTGGTCGGCATGGCCACCGACCGGCGCCCGGCGCCGTACTCGCTGCCGATCGGCATGGCCTCGACCCTGTGCGGCATGCTGCTGCTCGGCTTCGCGTCGAGCTACGCCGTGGTGCTGCTGGCCGCCGCGATGGTCGGCATCGGTTCGGCGATCTTCCACCCCGAGGCCTCTCGCATCGCGCGGCTGGCCTCGGGCGGCCGTCATGGCTTCGCGCAGTCGGTGTTCCAGGTCGGCGGCAATTTCGGTACCGCGCTCGGCCCGCTGATCGCCGCTGCGGTGATCGTGCCGTATGGCCAGCACGCCGCCTCGTGGTTCGCCGGTGCGGCCCTGATCGGCATCGCGCTGCTGACCTATGTCGGCCGCTGGTATGCGCTGCACCTGGGCACGCCGCGTCCGGCCAGCACCGCGTCGATGGCGCCTCGGCATCCGCCGCGCACCGTGGCCAAGGTGCTGGCGATCCTGCTGGTGCTGATCTTCAGCAAGTACTTCTACATGGCCAGCATCGGCAGCTACTTCACTTTCTACCTGATCCACCACTTCGGCATTCCGGTGGCGCAGGCGCAGCTGCACCTGTTCGCATTCCTGGTGGCGTCAGCCGCAGGTGGTTTCCTGGGTGGCCCGCTGGGTGATCGCATCGGTCGCAAGCCGATCATCTGGACGTCGATCCTGGGTGTGGCGCCGTTCGCGCTGATGTTGCCGCATGCGGATCTGTTCTGGACGACGGTGCTGGCGGTGCTGATCGGCTTCGTGCTGTCCTCGGCGTTCTCGGCGATCGTGGTCTACGCGCAGGAGATGATGCCGCACCGCATCGGCATGGTGTCGGGCCTGTTCTTCGGCTTCGCGTTCGGCATGGGCGGATTGGGCGCGGCCGTGCTCGGCCTGCTGGCAGACAAGACCAGCATCGAGTACGTCTACCAGCTGACCGCGTTCCTGCCGCTGCTGGGCATCGTGGCTGCGTGGCTGCCGCCGTCGCGGCCTGCTGCTCACTGAGGGGTTTTGCTTTGCAGGGCTTGCAGCCCTGCACCTGCTTAAAGCCGAAGCAACAGCCGAAGCTGGTTTCCTGAGGGTTGGCGGGGTGGGTCCGGTTGAGGGGGACGCCGTAAATACGTCCATGTAGGCTTGGTCGCGGCATCCATGCCGCTCACACCCCCTCAACCGGACCTACCCCGCCTTCGACAGTTTTCCGCGATCTGGCAGAGCGGCGTTTTGCTCTGGTAGGTGTCGACCTTGGTCGACACGGATGAATTCATTCGATGTCACACAGATGTGCCGACCAAGGTCGACACCTACCAACAGCACACGGAATCTGTCAGAGGTGGGGCGGTGTCGGAGTGCGGGGTGTCAGCCGCATGGATGCGGCTGCCAAGCCCCCATGGATGGGTTCACGGCGTCCCCGCACTCCGACACCGCCCCTCCATCCCAGGGAATGCGAGCTTTTGACGTTGCCGTTGCTGTTGCTTCGGCAGGTGCAGGGCGCAGCCCTGCCGAACCCTCCACCGGGCGTAGAATGCTGGCATGAGCGAATCCCTTGACAACCACCTGGTCCACGGCCGCCGCCAGCGGCCCGACGGCCCATCGCCGATCGATGTCATCTCGGTCCAGTCGCAACTTGTCTACGGCCACGCCGGCAACAGCGCCGCCGTTCCGCCGATGCGCGCGCTCGGCGTTCGCGTGGCGGAAATCCCGACCGTGCTGCTCAGCAACGCGCCGTTCTACGACACCACCCGCGGCCGCGTGCTGCCCGCCGACTGGTTCGCCGACCTGCTGCTCGGTACCTACGAACGCGGCCTGCCGCAGCGGGCCAGGATGCTGGTGTCCGGCTACTTCGGCAGTACCGCCAACGGTGCCGCGTTCGCCGACTGGCTGGACGAGATCCTGCCGGCCTGCCCACAGCTGCGCTACTGCCTCGACCCGGTGATCGGCGATACCCATACCGGGCCCTATGTCGAGCCTGGCCTGGAAGCGATCTTCGCCGAGCGCCTGCTGCCGCATGCCTGGCTGGTCACGCCGAATGCATTCGAACTGAACCGCCTCACCGGCATGCCGGCGTTGGCGGAGGCCGATGCCATCGCCGCCGCCCGTACGTTGCTCGACCGTGGTCCGCAATGGGTGATCGCGCACAGCGTCGGTGGAAACCCCGGCGAGCTGGTGACCCTGGCGGTCGGTCGCGGGGAAACCTGGCGCTGGACCTCGCCGTTGCTGCCGGTGGATGTGGCCGGCACCGGCGATGTGCTGATGTCACTGGTGGTGTCGTTCCTGCTGCGCGGCGAATCGATGCAGCAGGCGATCTCGCGCGCCATTGCCGGTACCCATGCAGCGCTGGAGGCGACCCTGGACAACGGCTTCGAAGAGTTCGACGTGATCGCCGCGGCGCCTGCCGCACTGGCCGAAGGCACGCGCTTCCGCGCCGAACGCGTGGCATGAGCGATCTGCACGAACGCACGCCGCGCACGGTCGGTATCGTCGGCAGCGCCGGCGCCTACGGGCGCTGGCTGAGCCGCTTCTTCCAGCAGCACATGCAGCTGCAGGTGATCGGCCATGATCCAGCGGACCCGGCCTCGCACACGCCGGAGCAGCTGCTGGCGCAGGCTGACGTGCTGGTGTTCTCGGCACCGATCCGGCACACGCCTGCGCTGATTGCCCAGTACGTGCAGCAGTCGGCGGGGCGCGAGCAGGACCGCCTGTGGCTGGACGTGACGTCGGTGAAGGAAGCGCCGGTGCAGGCGATGCTGGCCTCGCAGGCTGAAGTGGTCGGCCTGCATCCGATGACCGCGCCGCCCAAGGCACCGACGCTGAAAGGCCGGGTGATGGTGGTGTGCGAAGCGCGGCTGCAGCACTGGCAGCCGTGGGTCGACGCGTTGTGCGCGGCGCTGCAGGCCGAGTGCGTGCGCGCCACCCCGCAGCACCACGACCAGATGATGGCGCTGGTACAGGCGATGGTGCATGCCAGCCACCTGGCCCAGGCTGGCGTGCTGCGCCAGTACCAGCCGCAGCTGGGCGATCTGGCCGCGATGATGCCGTATCGTTCGGCGTCGTTCGAGCTGGATACCGCGATCATTTCGCGCATCCTGTCGTTGAATCCGGCCATCTACGAAGATATCCAGTTCGGCAACCCGTACGTGGCGCCGATGCTGGAGCGGCTGATCGGCCAGTTGCAGTCCCTGCAGGCACAGGTCGGGCAGGGCGACGACGGCGCACGCGGCGCATTCCGTGAGCAGCTGTTGTCGGCCAACCGCAGCGCCTTCGGCGAGCAGGCACTGTCTGACGGCAACTACACCTTCGAGCGGGTGGGCTACCTGCTGGCGGACCTGACCGAGCGCAATGCGCTGTCGGTGCATCTACCAGAAGACCGGCCCGGTTCGCTGCGTGAGCTGCTGAATGTGTTCGAGCAGCACCGCATCAGCCTGGCCTCGATCCACTCCTCGCGCACGCCAGGCGGCGAAGTGCATTTCCGTATCGGGTTCGTGGCGGGTAGCGACCCGGCAGCGATCGCAGCGGCGGCGGCCGAGGTGGACGCCAGCGGCATCGGCCGGGTGCTGGGCTGAATTCATCCACAGGCAGTGTGGATGATTTCTGCGCAAACGTGTGGATAACCGCGCGCAGGCCTTGGCAGCCAAGGCTGTCAAGACGGTTGGCGATAAATTGATCACGCTATTGATAGCGTCGAGCCATGCTCGACTGCCTTGGCAAAAAGCGTGTCGACCAAGGTCGACACCTACCAGCGCGGGGCGATGCGGAATCCCCAGCGCGGGGCGATGCGGAATCCGGTGGCGCCGGGCCATGCCCGGCAAACCTCAGATCGTCAGCCGCAGCTCGCCGCCGCTGGTGGTGAACTCGCGGCCGTTGCGCACCAGCTGGCGGCCATCATCCAGCTCGTAGCGCGGCGTGGCCTCGGAGTGGTGCCCGCTGCCATTCGCCTCGGGCTTGAACTCGATGATGATGTGGCTTTCGCCATTGCTGTCGACGGCGGGAAACTGACGGAACGACATCGTGCACCTCCTTCTACGGACTGCGAACGCTGCTTTTGGTCGCCAGCTTGGTCCGGCCGATGTTAGGCGACCGTCATCAATCGATGAACTGCAGCCTAGCCAGTTCAGCGTACAGACCGCCTTCGGCCAGCAACTGTGCGTGCGTGCCCTCGGCCACGATACGGCCCTGGTCCATCACCACGATGCGGTCGGCCTTGAGCACGGTGGCCAGGCGGTGGGCGATCACCAGCGTCGTGCGGCCGGCCATCAGCCGCTCCAGCGCCTGCTGCACGCTGTACTCGCTCTGCGCGTCCAGCGCGCTGGTGGCTTCGTCCAGCAGCAGGATCGGTGCGTCCTTCAGCAGCGCACGGGCAATCGCCACGCGCTGCTGCTGGCCGCCGGAGAGGCGGGCGCCGCGCTCACCCAGTTCACTTTCGTAGCCCTGCGGCAACGCACGCAGGAAGCCATCGGCCTCGGCCGCGCGTGCGGCCTGCTCGACCTCGTCGTCGCTGGCCTGCAGACGGCCATAGCGGATGTTCTCGCGCGCACTGGCCGCGAACAACGTCGGCTGCTGCGGTACCAGTGCCAGCTGCGCGCGCAGTTCGGCAGGGTCGGCCTGGCGCACGTCGACGCCATCCACGCAGATGCGGCCGCTGGCCGGATCGTGGAAACGCAGCAGCATCGACAGCACCGTGCTCTTGCCGGCGCCGGACGGGCCGACCAGGGCCACGGTTTCGCCGGGCCGCACGTGCAGGGTGAAATGATCCAGCGCGGCCTGGTCCGGCCGCTGCGGGTAATGGAACACCACATCGTCGAACTGGATTTCGCCACGCAGCGGCTGCGGCAGTGCGTGCGGCTGTGCCGGCGCACGGATCTCGATGTCTTCCTGCAGCAGTTCACCGATGCGGCCCATGCCACCGGCCGCCCGCTGCAGCTCGTTCCAGACTTCGGCCAGCGCGCCGACCGAGCCGCCGCCGATCAGCGCGTACAGCACGAACTGGCCCAGCGTGCCGGCGCTCAGGCGCCCGTCGATCACGTCGTGAGCGCCCAGCCAGAGCACCCCCACGATGGCGCCGAACACCAGCAGGATGGCGCTGGCGGTGACCAGCGACTGCGCACCGATGCGGCGGCGCGCGGCCTTGATCGCGTCGCCAAGCGCGTGGTCGAAGCGGCCGCGTTCGTATGGCTCACGGGCATGGGCCTGCACCGTACGCACCGCACCGAGGGTCTCGCTGGCCAGGCTGTTGGCATCGGCGATGCGGTCCTGGCTGTTGCGCGCGACGGTGCGCAGCTTGCGCGCGCCGATGATGATCGGCAGCACCGCCAGCGGGATGCCGAGCAGCGACCACGCTGCCAGCCTCGGGCTGGTGACGAACAGCATCGCCAGGCTGCCGACCACGGTCACGCTGCTGCGCAGGGCGACCGACATCGTCGAACCGACCACGCTGCGCAGCAGTTCGGTGTCGGCGGTCAGCCGCGAGACCAGCTCACCGCTGCGGCTGCGATCGTGGAAGCCGGCGCCCAGCTGGATCAGGTGCGCGTACAGCTGGCTGCGCAGGTCGGCGACGACCTTTTCGCCCAGCAGCGACACGAAGTAGAAGCGCGCGGCGGTGCCCAGCGCCATCACCACCGCCACCAGCATCAGCAGGGCGAAGGCACGGTTGATCTGGCCGCCGCTGCTGAAGCCGTGGTCGATCATCTGCTTCACGGCCGGTGGCAGGCTCAGCGTGGCGGCCGAAGAGACAGCCAGGGCCAGCAGCCAGGCCGTGAACAGGCCGCTGTGGCGGCGCACGAACGGCCATAGCGTGCGCAGGCTGCCAAGGCGGCGCAGCGGCGGGGTCGAAGCGGGGGCGTCGTCCTTGTCAGTCATCCTGGTCGTCGTCTTCTATGCGGATACGGTCACGGGTGGCGTCGCGCAGGCGGATTTTCAATGCGTCGACCTGATCGGCAGGCAATTCGATCCGCAGGCACACGCCATTGGCATCGAACTGTTCATCACGCTTCCCGGCACCAAAGGCGGGAAGGGTGGCATGCAGGCTGCCCAGGTCCTCGAAGCCGGCCAGCAGCTGCAGGCGGGCCATGGTGACCAGCGGCAGGCGTGGCGCGGTGCGCAGGCACTCGGCGGCGGCACCGCCGTAGGCGCGGACCAGGCCGCCGGCACCGAGCTTGATGCCGCCGAACCAGCGCGTCACCACCACCATCACCCGGTCGAAACCCTGGCCATCGATGGCGGCCAGGATCGGCCGCCCGGCGGTGCCTGCGGGCTCGCCATCGTCGCTGGAGCGGTAGTCCTGCCCATGGCGGTAAGCCCAGCAGTTGTGCGTGGCATCGGCCACTGCAACCTGCTGCAGGAACGCCATCGCCGCCGCGGCGCCATCAATCGGCGTGGCATGGGCAATGAAGCGGCTGTGTTTGACTTCCAGCGTGTGACTGACCGGCTGGGCGAGGGTATCGGGCATCTCCACCATTCTACGGTGTTGCGCCCGACCTCCGTGGGTCTCAGTCGTCCAGCAACGGGCGAAGGTCGCGCGGCAGGCGCGATTCTGGATACTGCTCGATGTAGCGTTCCAGGCTGGCGCGGGCAAGGTCGCGCTGGCCCGCATCGCGGCGCTCACGGATTTTTTCCAGCCACTGCCGGCGTGGCAGGCGCGCGTCGGCGCCGACTTCTGCCTGCACCGCATCGGCACTCAGGCTGGCATCGCTGCTGCGGCGCATGACGCCCGCCGCGGAACGGCTGGCGGCCTCGCGCTTCATCGAGGTGATCTGTACCCGATCCAGTGCCTGCGCCGGCTCGGCGTTGGCTGCGGCGTTGTCCATGGCCGCTTCGGCCGTGCGTGCCTTGAGCGCCGCTGCCGGAGCGGGCGCGAATGCCGGAGCAGGTGCCGAGTAGGCTGCCGGGGCCGGTGGCGCAGGCGGAGCCGCTGCTGGTGCGGCTGACGGTGTGGCAAAAGGCGTATCGGCGGCGGCCTCTGCCGCCCTTGAGCGCGCGGCGCGTGCCGGTGCGTCCACGGGTGCAGGCTTGGGTGCTGCCGCCACTGCGGGTGCACGCTCGGCGGAAGCCGGTGCGGGCGTGGGGGTGGCCATCGGAGCAGCCATCGGAGCAGCCTCGGGCGTTGCCGGCGGTGCAGCCGGTTCTGCGGCTGCCGCCGTACGGTCCGCGGCGCCGCCTGCAGCAGGCGGCGCGTCGGCTGCGATCTCGGCAGCAGCAGGTGCTGCAGCGACGGCTGCTTCACCTGCCGGGACCGGCGGTGGTTCCGGGCGCAGTTGCCAGGCGATGCCGATGGCGAACACCATCGAGGCGGCGATACCGAACACGGCCGGCCAGCGCGAGCGTGAGCGCCGTGCGCGGGGTGCTTCCGGGGAGGCGGCGGTTGCGGCGGCCGGTGCGTCCACGGCGGCGCGCGCCGCGGCCAGGATGGCGGCGTCGAGCGCGGCCGGCGGCGCCTGTTCGGCGCGACGGCCGAGCAGGCGGGCCAGCTCGCGTTCTTCCGGCGTCAGCGGTTCGTCTCGGTTCATGCGTTCAATCCCGCACGCAGCTTGTCCATCGCATAGCGCAGCCGCGATTTCACTGTTTCCCGGCCTACGCCGGTGATCTGGCCGATCTCCTCCAGGCTCAGTTCCTGATCCAGCCGCAGCTGCAGCACTTCGCGCTGCTCGGGCGGCAGTTGTTCCATCGCCAGTTGGATGCGGCGACGTTGTTCGAATTCGGAAAGTTCGGCTTCCGGGGTCTGCCCATCCTCGATGGCGGCCAGGCGCAGGTCGGCGTCGGCCGGTGCGGAGGGACGATGGCGGGCGGCACGCCAGTGATCGTTCAAGCGGTTATGGGCGATGCGGAACAGCCAGGTGCTGAATGCCGCCTCGGGCTGCCAGCCGGCGCGGGCGCTGATCACCCGCTGCCAGACGTCCTGGAAGATCTCCTCGGCCAGCGCGTTGTCGCGCAGTTGCCGCAGCAGGAAGCCGAACAGCCGCTTGCGATGGCGCGCATACAGGCTTTCGAACGCGCGCAGGTCGCCACCGGCCCAGGCCAGCATCAAGGCTTCATCGGTTGGCAATGCGCTGGCTTCCACGGCGTACAGGGTAAGGCCTGCAGGCGATGGCGCATAGCCGGTGGCGAGGGCGGGCAGGGCAGGGTTCATGGCGCGCAAGGGGCTACGGACAGCAGGAAAAACGTACGGGCGCACGATTCGGGGTTTGCGGGCTTCCATTGCCCCCCGGGTGGCGCGCTATGCTCGACGGCTCAGGGGAGGCGACGCACAGACGGCGCCAAGAGATTGTCATTTGTCCACGTATGCTGAACCGGCGGAAGAGCCACCACACGAGGTCGTGCTGAGCACGGCGCTGGTGCGCGCGCTGCATGCGCTGTTGCCGGAATCGGCGGTGGTCCGCGTGGGCTGGGATGACCCGCAGCTGGGCTGTGGCCAGGGCGGATGGCCCTTGCTGGCGGTGACGGGGTGCGCCTCCGGGGAACCTGGCATCGGCGATGGCCAGCACGGCTGGGAGTACGACGGTGCGCGGCTGCTGCTGTCGGTGGCCGGCGCGGCGCCCTCGTCCGCGTGGTGGGGGCTGGCCCGGCAGGCGATGGAACTGGCCCTGCAGCGTGGCCGCCAGGCCGGGCAGATCAAGGCGCTGGAAGAGGCCGAGCGCCTGCAGCAGGCGTTGTTCCAGATCGCCGACCTGGCCGGTGCCGACCTTGAGATGGGCGAGATGCTGCGCCACGTGCACGGCGTGCTGGGCACGCTGATGTACGCGGAGAACTGCTACATCGTCGAGTACGACGATGTGCGGGACCAGATCCGCTTCCTGTACTTCGCCGACCAGGTGGATGATTTCGTTGCCGATCCATCGCAGAGCCACGCCGCCAGCGAGATGCCTCGCAGTCTGACCGTAGCGCTGCTGCGCCATGGCAGGCCGCTCAGTGGCCCGTCGCGCGAACTGCTGGCGCGGGTGATGGAGCAGGAGCACGACCCCCAGCGCGGGCCGGAAAGCCTGGACTGGCTGGGCGTGCCGATGCTGCGCGATGGCCGCGTATGCGGCGCCATCGTGGTGCAGAGCTATGAACAGGCTGCCCGCTATGGTGAGGCCGAGCGGGCCCTGCTGGGGTTCGTGGCCCAGCACGTGCAGACCGCCATGGACCGGCGCCAGGCGCAGGTACGGCTGGAGCAGCAGGTGGAAAGGCGCACGCAGGAACTGCAGCGCGCCAACCACAGCCTGCAGGATGAAGTGACCGAGCGCCGTCGCGCCGAACAGCTGCAGACCGCGCTGTACAACATTGCCGAGATGGCGATGTCGGCCGACAGCCTGGCCCAGTTCTACGGGCAGGTGCATGGCGTGGTCGGGCGCCTGCTTGATGCGCGCAACTTCTACATCGCACTGGTCAACCCGGCGGGCAATGGACTGGATTTCGTCTATTCGGTGGACGAGCACAATGCCAGTCGTGCGCCACGGCCGTTCAGCCGCGGCCTGACCGAGTACGTGGTGCGCAACCGGCGCCCGCTGCTGGCCTCGCGTGCGCAGATCGACGCGCTGCTGGCCACCGGCGAAGTGCGCGAATCCGGCGCCCGCTCGCATTGCTGGCTGGGCGTGCCCCTGCTGCGCGACGATGAAGTGGTCGGCGCGATCGTGGTGCAGAGCTACAGCGAGAACAGCACGTTCAGCGTGCACGACCAGCGCCTGCTGACCTTCGTCGCGCAGAACATCGGCACCGGCCTGGCCCGCCAGCGAGACCAGCAGCGGCTGCGCTCGGCGCATGCCGAGCTGGAAAAGCGGGTGGAGGAGCGTACCCGCGAACTGGCCGAGGTGAACGAAAAACTGCTCGGCCAGATCGGCGAGCGCCTGCGTGCCGAACAGCGCCTGACCCATCAGGCCATGCATGACGCGTTGACCGGCCTGCCCAACCGGTTGCACCTGCTCGACCGCCTGCAAGATGCGCTGGCGCTGGCCAGGCGCGAGGGCGGCCCGGTGTTCGCCGTGCTGTTCCTCGACCTGGACCGTTTCAAGCTGGTCAACGACAGCATCGGCCATGCGGCCGGTGACCGCATGCTGGTGGAAGTGGCCAAGCGCATCGTGTCGATGGCCGGCCCCGAGGATGTGGTGGCGCGGCTGGGTGGCGACGAGTTTGCCGTGTTGCTGCAGTGCCCGCAGGGCCTGGCACAGGCATTGGACTTCGGCCAGCGGTTGCTGCTGGCGCTGCAGGAATCGATGTGGATCGCCGGGCGCGAGCTGTTCCCGTCCGGCAGCCTGGGCATCGCCTTGTGGAACCCGCGCTACCGCACCGGTGAAGAACTGCTGCGCGATGCCGATGCCGCGATGTACCGGGCCAAGGCACAGGGCCACGATCGTTGCTCGATCTTCGATGAGGACATGCGCGAACAGGCAATGCGCAGCCTCGACCTGGAAGCCGATCTGCGCCGCGCGATCAACAACCGCGATTTCGTTCCCTTCTACCAGCCGATCGTGCGCCTGTCCGATGGCGAAGTGGTCGGGCACGAAGCGCTGCTGCGCTGGCAGCACGAGCGCCGTGGCCTGCTGCTGCCGGGTGCGTTCCTGGAACTGGGTGAGGAAAGCGGGCTGATCGAACAGGTCGACTGGCTGATCTACGAGCAGGTCATCGCCGGCCTCGGCAAGGGCGGCCAGGGCTACGTCTCGGTGAACGTGTCGCCGCGCCATTTCCGTTCGGCGGAATTCAGTGATCGCCTGTTCGGCCTGCTCGACACCTGCGGTGCCGATCCGCGCAGGCTGCGCCTGGAGATCACCGAGGTGGCGCTGCTGGACGATGGCCCGCATACGCTGCGCATCCTGCAGGGCCTGCGCGAGCGTGGCATCCAGGTGCAGCTGGACGATTTCGGTACCGGTTTCTCGGCGCTGTCCTACCTGCACCGCTTCCCGATCAGCACGTTGAAGATCGACCAGAGTTTCATCGCCGGCCTGCACGGCCCGGAAGTGCAGAGCACGCGCGCGCTGGTTGAAGGCGTGCTGTCGCTGGCGCGCACGCTGGGCATCGAGACCATCGGTGAAGGCATCGAGACCGAGGCGCAGCGGCAGACCCTGCGCGAACTCGGCTGTGATTACGGCCAGGGCTACCTGCTGGGCCGGCCTGCGCCCCGGGTGCACGCGGTGGCCTGAGCCGCCGCGTGCTGTTGCATCAGCGCAGGGCGGCGCGGCGTTTTTCGTCAATCCACTTCGAGGCCTGTGCCGGCTGGTAGTTCTGCATCCAGGTCAGCATCTCCTCGATGTCCGAGCCGTACCACAGGTCGTGGCGCTGGTCCGGATGCAGGAAGCGCTCCTCCACCATGCGATCGATCATGCCGATCAGCGGTGCATAGAAGCCATCCACATCGAGGAACGCGCACGGCTTGTTGCCGATGCCCAGCTGGCGCCAGGTCAGCATCTCGAAGATTTCTTCCATTGTCCCGAAGCCGCCGGGCAGGGCCACGAAGCCATCGGCCAGGTCGAACATGCGCGACTTGCGCTCGTGCATCGAGCCGACGATTTCCAGTTCGGTCAGGCCGCGATGGGCCACTTCCCAGTCGGCCAGCTGGCGCGGGATCACGCCGGTTACTTCACCGCCGGCGGCAAGTACGGCGTTGGCCACGGTTCCCATCAGGCCGACGTTGCCGCCGCCGTACACCAGGCGCAGGCCGTCGCGGGCGATGCGGTCACCCAGGGCAATGGCGCGTTCGGTGTAGGCCGGCTTGCTGCCCGCGTTGGAACCACAGTACACACAGATCGATTTCATGGATCTTCCTGTCTCTAGGCCGGAAACGAAAACGCCCCGCCGGCAACCGGATCAGCGGTTGCGGGCGGGGTATCCATGGAGTATGACGCGTTGGGCGTTCTTACGCTGCGGCGGCCTGCTCGCGGCGTGGGCCTTCGCGCAGGGCGCGGCCGACCATGCCCACCAGCAGGTCCAGCTCTTCGCTGTCCATGCCGAAGTGCGGGGTGAACCGCAGCGAGTTCTCGCCGCCGTGGATCACGTTGATGCCGTGCTGGCGCAGCCATTCCTCGGTGGAATTGGCGCCGTAGCACTTGAACTGCGGGGCCAGCTCGCAGGAGAACAGCAGGCCGGTGCCCTGCACCTTGGTGATCAGCCCGCCCAGTTCGCCCTTCAGCTGCTCCAGCTTGCGCACCGCTTCGGCACCCCGTTCGGCGATGTTGGCACGCACCTGCGGGGTCAGCTGGGCGAGGGTGGCGCAGGCCACATCCAGTGCACGCGGGTTGCTGGTCATGGTGTTGCCATAGATGCCCTTGCGGTACAGCTGCGCGGCATGCTCGGTCACCGCCAGCACCGAGAGCGGGTACTGTGCAGCGTTGAGGGCCTTGGAGTAGGTCTCCATGTCCGGCGGGTCCAGGCCTTCGAAGCCCGGGTAGTCGACCACCGACAACACGCCATGCGCGCGCAGGCCGGCCTGGATCGAATCGAGCAGCAGCAGGCTGCCGTGTGCACGGGTCAGTTCACGGGCCAGCGCATAGAACGCCGGCGGCACCGAACGGCCCGGGTCGCCTTCGCCCATCACCGGTTCCAGGAACACGGCTTCGACGAACCAGTGGTTGCGCGCAGCATCTTCGAACACCTTGCGCAGGCCAGCCTCATCGTAGGGCGCAACGGTGATCACCGAGTCTTCGCCGCGGTAGCTGGCCAGGTGCTGCATGTAGCTCTTGCGGCTGGAATCTGAGTACAGCGCCGGGCGGTCGGTACGGCCATGGAAGCTGCCCTTGACCACCACGCGCTTGATTGCCGCGCCAGCGTGGCGGGCGCCCGGGTCGGTCTGCAGCTTGGCGTTGACGTCGGCGATGCGGGCCGCCAGGCCGACCGCCTCGGAGCCGGAGTTCAGGCACATGAACCGGGCGAACGGGCAGCCGCCACGGCGATGGCCGATCTCGGCGCGCAGGGCCGTGATGAAACGCTGCTGCGACAGGCTCGGGGTCATGATGTTGGCCATCACCTGCGGGCGGGCCATCGCCTCCAGCACGGCATCCGGGGTGTGCCCGAAGCCGAGCATGCCGTAGCCGCCGGCGTCGTACAGCACCGCACCCTTCAGGGTCACCACCCAAGGACCGCGCGCGGCCAGCGCCACATACGGGGTCACTGCGTCATCGGCGTAGAAATTGACGAAGCCGTCCTGCATCGCGTCGATCTGCGCCTGCTCGTCCTGCGCCAGCAGCGGCCCCAGGTCGGCCTGCACGCGCGCGAATTCCTCGGCGGCAGCCTCCACCGCGGCAACCAGCTGCGGATGGCGGGCGGACAGGGCGGTCAGGGTGGCGTCGTCCAGACCAGTAGTGAGGCGGGTGCCGGGCTGGTTGCGCAGGGGGGCGAGGCGTTCGATGAAGCTCATTGCAGATCTCCTGAAACAATGGGTCGCACGGGTCTTCAAAAGCAAAACGCGCGTCATCACGCGCGCTTGGGGGCAGGCTCGTGCAGCGGACTTCCGGCTCGATGCTAGCACTTGTTTTTTTGCGCGATAACCCCGCAAAAGCCTGCTGCATAGCAGCATTTTGCGCGACGTTCGCCGCGAAGCGCGCCGGCTCGCAGACGCTGGACGTACAATGCGCGCCATTGTCGACCTGTTGCCGCCCACTGCCTTGAAGAAGTCCGATTTCAACTACGACCTGCCGGCCGAACTGATCGCGCAGGCGCCCCTGGCTGAACGTTCCGCCAGCCGCCTGCTGCTGGTGCCACCCGCCCCGGCAGGCTTCACCGACCTGCAGGTGCGTGACCTGCCGTCACAGCTGCAGCCGGGCGACCTGCTGGTGTTCAACGACACCCGGGTGATTCCGGCCCGCCTGTTCGGGCAGAAGGCCAGCGGTGGCCGCGTGGAGATCCTGATCGAGCGCCTGCTCGGCGGCCAGCAGGCGCGTGCGCAGGTGGGTGCCAGCAAGTCGCCGAAGGCCGGCAGCCGCATCGCGCTGGATGCCGGCGGCGAAGCCGAGGTGCTGGGCCGCGACGGCGAGTTCTACGTGCTGCAGTTCCATGTGCCCGAGTCACTGGAGCAGTGGCTGCTGCACGCCGGCCGCCTGCCGTTGCCGCCGTACATCCAGCGCGAGCCGGGCGTGGACGACCGCGAGCGCTACCAGACCGTGTTCGCGCGTGAAGTGGGCGCGGTGGCCGCGCCGACCGCCGGCCTGCATTTCGACGAACCGCTGCTGGCCGCGCTGAAGGAGAAGGGCGTGGACTTCGGCCACGTCACCCTGCACGTGGGCGCGGGCACCTTCCAGCCGGTGCGTGCCGATGACCTGAAGGACCACGTGATGCACCGCGAGTGGCTGAACGTCGGCGCGGAGCTGGTGCAGCAGGTGCGGCGCACGCGTGCGGCCGGTGGCCGGGTGATCGGCGTCGGCACCACCGTGGTGCGGGCGCTGGAAAGCGCGATGCGCGATGGCGAGCTGCTGCCGTTCGCTGGCGAGACGCAGATCTTCATCACCCCGGGCTACCGCATCTGCAGCGTCGACGCGATGGTGACCAACTTCCACCTGCCGGAGAGCACGCTGCTGATGATGATTTCCGCGTTCGCCGGCAAGCAGCGCGTGTTCGAGGCCTACCAGCACGCGATCGAGCAGCGCTACCGCTTCTTCAGCTACGGCGACGCGATGCTGCTGTTCCCGCAGGCGGGTTGAGGCGCCGCGCCTGCTACTTGCAGTGCTTGCTGGTGAACGCCCCGGTGCCGGCTGGCTGCACGTCCGCCGCGAGGCGGAAGGCGCTGCCACGTAGCAGGCCTTCGGCCTCCGTCCACGGTGCAGTGCGTTCGCGGAGTGCGATCAGCTCGCGACCCATCTCGATTGCCGCGCGCAGGTTGGCCGCCAGCGGCTTCTTTTCCTCCGGGCCCTTGCGATCGGCCTTGGCGTGGCAGTGGCTGGACTGCCCGCGATAGGTCAACAGGCGTTCGATGGGTAAGCCATCGGCAGCGTAGTCGCGCTGGACATGACTCTGCGAGTAGGAATCCTGCAGCAGATGCAGCAGGGAGCCGAATGCCATGTCGCGTATCAATGGTTCGTCGTACTCGTGGCCGAACATGAAAAGGTCGGCGCCGGTCCAGTGGCGCTTTTCGGCCTGGAACCAGGGCGCCAGGCCGGCGAACTGACGTACCGGTGCCTCCACATCCAACTGCTCCAGGCCTCCGCGCAGGGAAAGGCGGTAGCTGTACTCGGCCCAGGCCATCATGTGTTCCAGCGTGGTCGACGCCGCTTCACCGGGCTCGCTCGCCATGGCATGCAGGAACTGCATGTCGCCGTAGTGCGAGCGCTGCGCCATCAGTGACGCTTCGCCGTAACCGGCATCGGGATTGCGCTTGGCCTTCAGCATATGAGCCAGCCAGCAGTTTCCGCTCCGGTGCGGCATCATCACTACCTTCCCCTGGCAGGCGCCAAGGGAGGGCACATCCGGGGGATTGTCGTTCCATTGCAGCCCCATGCTGATATGGCCGCGCTCGGAATGGGCCGCGCAGGATGGTTGGCCGGGGCAGCCGTACGACATCAGCATGATGCGCTCGTGCACGGGCTCGTAGCCGCTATCCAGGATCATCTGCAACGAGACGCCGCGAACGCCAAGCTGGTCCAGCCTGGTGCGCAGATCCTTGGCTTGGGCACGGGTCACCATCTGCAGTTCGAAGGCCGCGCAGGGCGCGCAGGCCAGGGCAGCGGCCAGAATCAGGCAGCCGGCCCGCAGTGCTGGGTGCAGCATCGTTCCCCCCGGTTCGATACATCGCAGCGGCAGTCTGGACCTTCCGACAGGCGGTCGTCCAGTGCCCGTGACCGCAGGCTAGGATCGCAGCGCGCAGGCCCCGGGGAGGGGCCTGTGCCCCACCAAGGAGAACGCTCATGCGGCGGATTGCCGGCCTGTGCCTGATCGTGTGCGGTCTTTCGTCCTGTACCAGCGTGCCCGATGTCGCCTACTGGCCCGAGCACGAGGCCGTGCGACTCGACGCACCGGCGCGCAGCGAGCGCATGGTGATCGAGATCGATGATGCAGGGCGGTTCCATTGGCCCGGCCAGTTCGACCGCCTGCAGCACTGGCTGGCGGAGGAGCCGGCCGACCTGCCTGTGGTGGTATTCATCAACGGCTGGCACCACAACGCATCGCCCAACGACAGCAATTTCACCGATTTTGACCGGTTCCTTGCGAGCGTCGAGGCCAAGGCTGGAGCGCCGGTGAGAGGGCTGTACGTGGGCTGGCGGGGCGATTCCATCGACACCCCACTGGCCTGGGAGCCGAGCGACTTCCTGACCGTATGGGACCGGAAGAACGCGTCTATAGCCGTTGGTGAGGGTGGGCTGGCGCAGGTGGTGACGATGCTGCGCGAGCAGCACCCCGAGCGTGCGGTCTACATGATCGGCCACAGCTTTGGCGGCTCGGCGTTGTTCCATGCGATCAAGGACGGACTGGCGCAGGAGCAGTTGCACGGCTTCGAGTACTTCATGCTCAACCCGGCGGTGGCCGAACGCGAATTCGACGCGGTCGAGCAGGCGCTGGTCGCAGCGTGGGCGGCATCGCCGGCGTTCAGCGGCGCGGTCTCGATCACGGCAGCAGACGCTTTGCGCCAGCATCGCAAGGTCACGGTGCTGCAGGCGCAGGGCGACAAGGCGGTGGGCTGGGGCTACCGGATCGCCTTCCGCGATACCCCGATCGGCTTTGACCGCCAGCGGCAGACCCACCGTGCCAAGATCTGCAATACAGGGGATGCCTGTCGACCCTCGCCAGCGGATACCTGTACCGCGACCCTGGCCGATGGCCGCTTCGTGCTGCGCGCGGTCAGCATACCCGGCCAGGGCTGCGTGCCGATGCAGCAGCGGCCGGTATGGGTGATTGCCGGCGAGGACAGCGTCTCCGCCAACCATAACGACATCCTGAATTCGATCCAGGCCGAGGCCTTGGCCGACCTGCTGGCGCAGCGTTGGCGCCAGCGGGCAGGGCGCTGAACGGCGCAGACAGGTCACGGGTTCGTCGGCGCCCGGTTTTGGGAGACAATGGGCGACTATTTGCCTGAATGACCGCTCCATGTCCCGACTGCAGTTCCAGCTCAAGACCCGCGACGGCCGTGCCCGCCGTGGCCGCCTGACCTTCCCGCGTGGCACGGTGGAAACGCCGGCCTTCATGCCGGTGGGAACCTATGGCTCGGTCAAGGGCATCCTGCCGGACCAGGTGCGCGCGCTGGGTGCCGAGATCATCCTCGGCAACACCTTCCACCTGTACCTGCGCCCGGGCCTGGACATCATTGCCGACCACGGCGGCCTGCACGGCTTCTGCCGCTGGAATGGCCCGATCCTGACCGACTCGGGCGGCTTCCAGGTGTTCTCGCTGGCCCATCGCCGCAAGATCACCGAGCAGGGCGTGACCTTCGCCTCACCGACCGACGGTGCCCGCGTGTTCCTGGGCCCGGAAGAGAGCATGAAGATCCAGAAAGTGCTCGATTCGGACGTGGTGATGATCTTCGACGAGTGCACCCCGTACCCGGCCACCGAAGATGTCGCCCGCCGCTCGATGGAACTGAGCCTGCGCTGGGCCCAGCGCAGCCGCAACGCGCATGACGAGCTTGGCAACGATGCGGCCCTGTTCGGCATCGTCCAGGGCGGCGTGCACACCGACCTGCGCAGCCGCTCGGCCGAAGCCCTGCAGGCGATCGGCTTCGACGGCTACGCCATCGGCGGCCTGGCCGTGGGCGAGCCGGAGCACGAGCGCAATGCCATGCTGGACCACCTGGATCCGGAACTGCCGGGCGACCGCCCGCGCTATCTGATGGGCGTGGGCCGGCCGGAGGATCTGGTCGAGGGTGTCGCACGCGGCGTGGACATGTTCGATTGCGTGATGCCGACCCGCAACGCCCGCAACGGCCACTATTTCACCTCGTTCGGTACCGTCCGCATCCGCAACTCCCAGTACGCGCGCGACATGGACCCGATCGAGCCGGGCTGCGGCTGCGTGGCCTGCACCGGCGGCTACACCCGCTCCTACCTGCGCCACCTGGACCGCTGCAACGAGATGCTGGCGCCGATGCTGGGCACCCTGCACAACCTGTTCTATTACGAAAAGCTGATGGCCGACATCCGTGCGGCGATCGAGGCGGGAACCTTCCTGGCCTTCCGTGAGTCTTTCTACGCGGCACGGGGGGCGGTCGCGCCGCCCCTGTAACCGGACACCCCCTGCCAAACGGCCCAAGGACGAACGCCCGGGGCCGTGGCATACTTCAAGGCTGACCCAGATCCGCGGTCGACACGCCGTGCCCGTGAAAGGGCCGGAGCGCCGCCCAACCAAAGGACCAACGATGAACCTGCTTGCTTTCCTGATTCCCGCCGCCCACGCCCAGGCCGCCGGCGGCCAACCGCAGGGCATGGGCCTGACCACGCTGCTGTTCCCGATCATCCTGATCGCCATCATGTACTTCCTGATGATCCGCCCGCAGATGAAGCGGCAGAAGGAGCACAAGGCCATGCTGGAGAAGATCAAGCGTGGCGACGAAGTGCTGACCAACGGCGGCATCGCCGGCATCGTCACCGACATCGGCGACAACTTCATCACCATCGAAGTGGCTGACAACGTGCGCATCCGCGTGCAGAAGGGCGCTGTCGGCAACGTGCTGCCGGCCGGTACCCTGAAGTCGGCCCAGTAAGCCACTCCCTTTCCGAAGCACAACCGCGGCGCCGGGGATGGCGCCGCGCGGGACCCAAGCAATGCTCGAATTTCCACGCTGGAAGTACGTCGTCATCCTGATCGTACTGGCGCTCAGCGCGCTGTACGCGCTGCCCAACATCTACCAGAAGGACCCGGCCATCCAGATCACCGCCAACCGTGGCGGGCAGGTCGACGATGCGCTGCGCGACCGCGTGCTGGCCGACCTGAACAAGGCCGGTATCACCACCATTGGCGCCGAGAAGGAAGGGGAGAGCCTGATCGTCCGCCTGCCGGACCTGAAGGCGCAGTCCGCTGCCAGCGACGCCCTGCGTGACACCATCGGCGAGCAGTACACCGTTGCGCTGAACCTGGCCTCGACCGTGCCGGACTGGCTGGCCAACCTCGGCGGTCGCCCGATGGTGCTGGGCCTGGACCTGCAGGGCGGTGTGCACTTCGTGCTGCAGGTCGACCAGAAGGCCGCCCTGGACAAGCGCCTGGACGCCTACACCGAAGACGTGCGCAGCACGCTGCGTGACGCCCGCATCGCCTACCAGTCGGTGGAGCGTCGTGCCGACAACAGCATCGTGGCCAACCTGAGCCCGTCGGCCGGTGATGACGCGGCACAGCTCGCCCGTACCGCGCTGGTCAAGGCTCAGCCGACCCTCGGTTACGACGTCAGCGGCAGCCGCATCACGGTGACCATCCCGGAGGCCGAGATCACCCAGATCGCCAACGGTGCCATCGAGCAGAACATCAACACCCTGCGCAACCGCGTGAACCAGCTGGGCGTGGCCGAGCCGATCATCCAGCGCCAGGGTGCCGACCGCGTGGTCGTGCAGCTGCCGGGCGTGCAGGACACCGCCGAAGCCAAGCGCATGATCGGCGCCACCGCCACCCTGGAATACCGTGCGGTGGTCGAAGGCAATGCGCAGGACGCGATCGCCTCCGGCCGCATCCCGCCGGAAGCGAAGGTCTACCAGCGCCGTGATGGCGGTGGCCCGGTGCTGCTGAACAAGCGCGTGATTGTCACCGGCGACCAGATGGTCGGCGCGCAGGCGGTGACCGATTCGAACAGTGGCTCGCCGGCGGTCAGCGTCACGCTGAACAATGTCGGCGGCCAGCGCATGTTCGACTTCACCAGCGCCAACGTGAACAAGCCGATGGCGGTGGTCTACACCGAGCGCGTGCCGACCGTGACCGTCGTCGACGGCCAGGAAGTGCGTGGCTTCAAGGTCAACGAGGAAGTGATCTCGGTGGCCAACATCAACGGCGTGTTCGGCAAGAACTTCCAGACCACCGGCCTGCAGAAGAAGGAAGCCGAAGACCTGGCCAAGCTGCTGAAGTCCGGCTCGCTGGCGGCGCCGATGGACTTCGTCGAAGAGCGCGTGGTCGGCCCGAGCCTGGGCGCCGAGAACGTCAAGAACGGTATGCGCGCAGTGGTGTTCGCGTTCCTGTTCACCCTGGTGTTCTTCAGCATCTACTACCGCATGTTCGGCGTGATCACCTCGATCGCGATGCTGTTCAACCTGCTGATCGTGGTGGCGGTGATGTCGATGTTCGGCGCGACCATGACCTTGCCGGGCTTTGCCGGCCTGGCGTTGTCGGTCGGCCTGTCGGTGGACGCCAACGTGCTGATCAACGAGCGTATCCGTGAAGAACTGCGTGCCGGCGTGCCGGGCAAGACCGCGATCGTGACCGGTTACGAGCGTGCCTCCGGCACCATCCTCGACGCCAACCTGACCGGCCTGATCGTCGGTGTGGCGCTGTTCGCATTCGGTACCGGTCCGCTGAAGGGCTTCGCGCTGACCATGATCATCGGTATTTTCGCCTCCATGTTCACCGCGATCACCGTGTCGCGCGCGCTGGCGACGCTGATCTACGGCAGCCGCAAGAAGCTCCAGAACGTGGCCATCTGACGGGACGACACGCACATGAAACTGTTTCCGCTGCACATCCTCCCGAACGACACCAAGATCGACTTCATGCGCTGGCGCCATGTCGCCATGGCGGTCACCATCGTGGTGTTCCTGGCCTCGGTCGCCATCATCGGCTTCAAGGGCTTCAACTATGCGCTGGACTTCACCGGCGGCACGCTGATCGAAGCCCGCTTCGACAAGGCGGTGGACGTCGAGCAGGTGCGTACCAAGCTCGAGGAAAACGGCTTTGACGGTGCGCAGGTGCAGAGTGTCGGTGGCAACACCGACCTGCTGATCCGCCTGGCCCCGCACGGCGAGCATGCCCCGGGTACCGGCGACGCCGCTGCCGAGGACAAGGCCACCGCCGCGGCCGTGGTGAAGGCACTGTCCACCGCCGACAACCAGGCCACCGTGCTGCGCAACGAGTTCGTTGGCCCGCAGATCGGCAAGGACCTGGCGATGAATGGCCTGTACGCCACCATCTTCATGCTGGCCGGCTTCCTGATCTACATCGCGGTGCGCTTCGAATGGAAGTTCGCGGTCACCGCCAGCATCGTGGCGATGTTCGACCTGATCGTGACGGTGGCTTACGTGTCCCTGCTGGGCCGTGAGTTCGACCTGACCGTGCTGGCCGGCCTGCTGTCGGTGATGGGCTTTGCAATCAACGACATCATCGTGGTGTTCGACCGCGTCCGCGAGAACTTCCGCAGCCTGCGCGTGGACTCGATGGAAGTGCTGAACCGTTCGATCAACCAGACGCTGTCGCGTACGGTGATCACCGCGGTGATGTTCTTCCTGTCGGCGCTTGCCCTGTACATGTATGGCGGCAGCTCGATGGAAGGCCTGGCCGAGACGCACATGATCGGTGCGGTGATCGTGGTGCTGTCCTCGATCCTGGTGGCGGTGCCGATGCTGACGATCGGCTTCCTGCGCGTCAGCAAGCAGGACCTGCTGCCGAAGGCGAAGGACGTCGAGGCTCTGGCCCGTCGCCCGTAATCACCTGCGGCGCGCAGCACACAGAGAACCCCGCGCAAGCGGGGTTTTTTGTGTTGCAGGGCTTGCAGCCCTGCACCTGCAGAAGCCAAAGCCAAAGCCAAAGCCAGAGCAGCATTCCGTAGGATGGCGGGGCGGTGTCGGAGTGCGGGGACGCCGTGAACCCATCCCTGGGGGCTTGGCAGCCGCATCCATGCGGCTGACACCCCGCACTCCGACACCGCCCCACCTTCGACAGGTTCATGCGGCTGTTGGACCGCGCGCTGTCGGTAGGTGTCGACCTTGGTCGACACATTTGTCAGATATCGAATGAATTCATCCGTGTCGACCAAGGTCGACACCTACCAGAACAGGGTGCCGTTCCGGCAGATCGCGGGAATCTGTCGAAGGCGGGGTGGGTCCGGTTGCGGGGGCGTGAGCCGCATGGATGCGGCGACCGAGCTTACATGGACGTACTTGCAGCGCCCCCCGCAACCGGACCCACCCCGCCAACCCACAGGAACCCAGCTTTTGACGTTGACGTTGCTCTGGCTTCCGGCGGGTGCAGGGCGCAGCCCTGCAGAACAAAATCCCACCCTACGCCAGCGTCGGTTGTGCAATCTTCCCCCGCGCACTACGATCCTGCGGTTCGCGCGCGCAGGCGCGCACCCGTATTCCTGCTGAGCGCCCCGTGCGCCGCATCTGCCAACCCGAGGTATCCATGGTCATCAAACCGCGCGTCCGCGGCTTCATCTGCGTCACCACCCACCCGACCGGCTGCGAGGCCGCGGTCAAGCAGCAGATCGACTACATCCGCGCGCGTCCGCCGATCCAGAACGGCCCCAAGCGCGTGCTGGTCATTGGTGCCTCCACCGGCTACGGCCTGGCGGCGCGCATCACTGCGGCGTTCGGTAGCGGCGCGGCGACCCTGGGCATCTTCTTCGAGCGTCCGGGCAGCGAATCCAAGCCGGGCACCGCCGGCTGGTACAACTCGGCCGCGTTCCACAAGTACGCCGACGAAGCCGGCCTGTACGCCAAGAGCATCAACGGCGATGCCTTCTCCGATGAGGTGAAGGCCAAGGCCATCGAGATGATCAAGGCCGATCTTGGCCAGGTCGACCAGGTGGTCTACAGCCTGGCTGCACCGCGCCGCAAGCACCCGAAGACCGGTGAAATCATCAGCTCCACGCTGAAGCCGATCGGTGAGCCGATCACGCTGCGTGGCCTGGATACCGACAAGGAAGTGCTGACCGAGACCCACCTGCAGCCGGCTACCGCCGAAGAAATCGCCGGCACCGTCGCGGTCATGGGCGGTGAAGACTGGCAGATGTGGATCGATGCGCTGGCCGATGCCGGTGTGCTGGCCAACGGCTGCACCACCACCGCCTTCACCTACGTGGGCGAAGAGATCACCCAGGCCATCTACTGGAATGGCTCGATCGGTGCCGCCAAGAAGGACCTGGACACCAAGGTGCTGGGCCTGCGCGAGAAGCTGGCAAAGATCGGTGGCGATGCGCGCGTGTCGGTGCTGAAGGCCGTGGTCACCCAGGCCAGCTCGGCCATTCCGACCATGCCGCTGTACCTGTCGCTGCTGTTCAAGGTGATGAAGGAAAAGGGCACCCATGAAGGCTGCATCGAGCAGCTGGACGTGCTGTACGACATCCTCTACGGCGGCAAGGCTGACGGCGTGGCGGTCGATCGCCTGCGCCACGACCTGGTCGATGCCGATGGCCACACCGTCGCGCTGGTCGATGAGGAAGGCCGCCTGCGTGCCGACTACAAGGAAATGGCCGCGGACGTGCAGGGCAAGGTGGTTGCGCTGTGGCCGCAGGTGACCAACGAGAACCTGTACGAGATCAGCGACCTGGCCGGCTACAAGGCCGACTTCCTGCGCCTGTTCGGTTTCGGCGTGGAAGGTGTCGACTACGAAGCCGACGTCAATCCGGACGTCAGGATCGAGAATCTGGTCGACATGACCTGATCAATGAAAAGGCCGGCGAAAGCCGGCCTTTTCGTTGGGTAGTGCCGGCCGCTGGCCGGCAGCCCCGTGGGTCAACCAAACTCGAACCCCATCTCCGGCAAGGCCGGGCCGACGAAGTCGCCCTGCACATAGTCCACGCCGGCACTGAACAGCAGGGTCATCGAATTGGCGTCGCTGACGAACTCGGCGATGGTGCGGATACCGGCTTCCTGCGCACGCGCGGTGATCTGGCTGATGCGGTCGATGTTCTCGCGGGTGGCGGCCAGATCGCTGGTGAAACCGCGGTCCAGCTTGAGGAACTGCGGCTGGAAGTGGGCCAGCAACTGGAACGAATCCAGCCCCGAACCGAACTGCTCCAGGCCGATGCGGCAGCCCAGGGGCGCGACCTCGGCAAGGAACTGCTGCGCGCTGCGCAGATGGGTGAACACCTTCGCTTCCGGTGCATGCAGCCACAGCCGTTCGCCTGGCACGCCCTGTGCCTGCAGTTCGCGGCGCAGGGTGGCGATCATCTGCGGATCGTCGAACGATTCCGGGGTGACCTTCACCAGCACCTGGGTGGCATGGCCTTCGCGCGCACGTTGGCCCAGCACCGCGATGGCCCGCGAAACCACCCAGCGGTTGATGTCGGCCAGCAGCCCGTGCTCCTCGGCAATGCCCAGGAACGCGGTCGGGCTCAGCAGCTCGCCGTTGTGCTCCAGGCGCAGGTAGGCCTCGTACAGTTCCAGCGGCTCGCCCTGCAGATTCAGCACCGGCTGGTAGTGCAGCTGGAAGCCGTCGCCGGCCAGCGCTTCACGGATGCGTGCCACCCAGCGCAGCACGCGCTCTTCCTCCACGCGGTCGGCAGCGGCGGGGTCGAAGATGCGGCAGGTATTGCCCAGCTCGGCAGCGGCCTGCGTGCATTCGCTGGCACGTGCCAGCACCTGGCCGATGCTGGCGATCTTCTCGCCCACCTGCACGCCGCCGATGCTGACCGTCACCGTGGCCGAGCGTGCGCCGATGCTGAAGACATGCGCGGCATAGGCTTCGCGGATGCGCTCGGCCAGCGCAACGGTCTGCGCATAGGGCCCAGCCTGCAGCACGGCGAAGTTGTGTTCGCCGAAGCGGGCCAGCTGCGCGTCCTCGCCGACCACCTCGGCCAGCAGGGCGGCGAGCGCGCCGATCAGCGCGTCGGCCGAGGCCAGGCCGATGTCCGGCAGCAGGCGTGCGTAATGGTCCGGTTCGATCAACAGCAGGCCGAACTGGCCTTCGCTGCGACCGGCCTGGGCCACCGCGCTTTCCAGCTGCAGCATGAAGGTCGGGCGGTTGAGCAGGCCGGTGACCTGGTCACGCTGGCGCAGGTCTTCAACTTCGCGTGCCAGCTCCGGATCGAATTCCATGCGGCGGCGGAGCACCACCTGCAGGCAGGATTCGCCCTCGTAGGTCGCCGCCGTGAATTCCATCGTTGCCGGGAACGCGCTGCCATCTTCGTGACGGGCGTCGAGCTGATACTGCGGCGGCGGCGCTTCGCCACGGCTGAGGCCTTTCAGCAGCTGCTTGAAGCCTTCCACATGCTGCGCGGCGACCATGTCGAGCAGCGAAATGCCTTCGATGTCGTCGAAATGCTCGTAGCCGAACATCTCCAGATAGGCGTCGTTGGCCCGGATGTGCATGCCTTCATGCACATAGGCGATGGGGTCGCGCGAGGAGGCGATCAGCGCGTCGCAGCGGCGCTCGGTTTCGCGCATCTGTGCCTCGATGCGGCGCAGGCCACGGCGGGCCTGCAGGTCCACCCACTGGTCGCGGACCACGGCCAGCAGATGCTCGGGGCGCTGGCGCAGGGCGAGGGCGCGGATGCCATGGCTGCTGGCCTGCACCAGCTCGTCCTCATCGATGCGCTCGGCCAGCAGCACCAGCGGAATATCCTTGCCGCTGGCGGCGATGTGCTGGGCCACCAGCGGCAGTGGAATGCCCGGCGACGGCGAGGCCAGCACCAGGTCGATGGCCTGGCTGTCCAGCACCTGGGCCAGCTCGGCCGCATCCTGCGGGCGCCACGGGCGCACCGCGATGCCACTGTTGCGCAGGGCGCTGACGATGGCTTCGGCATTCTCGCCGCTGTCATCGACGATCAGCAGGCGGATGGTGATGTCGTTCGCGTTCTGCATGCACTGCTCCCCAATCTGCAAATCTAGATACACGATGCGCGCCGAACCGTCCATGCGCGCCCCCCTTGCGCGCATCGAACGGCGATGTGGTTCACACCACGCCGCCGGCGGCGTGGCCGCTGGCCCAGGCCCACTGGAAGTTGTACCCGCCCAGCCAGCCGGTCACGTCCAGTACCTCGCCAACGAAGTGCAGGCCGGGCACGCGCCTGGATTCCATCGTCGAGGACGAAACCTCGGCGGTGTCCACGCCGCCCAGGGTGACCTCGGCGGTGCGATAGCCTTCGGTGCCGCTGGCCACCAACGGGAACGCGCCCAGCAGCTGCGCGGCCTGGCGCAGCACCGGCTCGTCCAGCTGGCGCACCGGGCGGTCGGGCAGCCAGTGTTCGCACAGGCGCTGCGCAAGCCGCTTGGGCAGTACCTCGCCCAGCACCGTGCGCAGCTCGGCGGCCGGCCGCTCGCGCTTCATCTGGCGCAGCCACTCGCCGGCATCCTGGCCGGGCAGCAGGTCCAGTTCCAGCGTGTCGCCAGGCTGCCAGAAGGACGAAATCTGCAGCATCGCCGGGCCGCTCACGCCGCGATGGGTCAGCAGCATGAAGTTCTGGAAGCTCTTTCCGTTGCAGCGCGCCTCGATCGGCAGGGCGACACCGCTGAGCTCGGCCAGCCGCTCCTGGTGCTTGCCGCTGAGCGTCAGCGGCACCAGCCCGGCGCGGGTCGGCAGCACCGCGTGGCCGAACTGGCGTGCGATCTCATAGCCGAAACCGGTGGCACCCATGCTGGGAATGGACAGCCCGCCGGTCGCGACCACCAGCGAGGCACAGTGGAACAGGCCGTGGCTGGTGTGTACGCGGAAGCCGTCGCTGCCGTGCTCGATGCGCTGCACGCTGCAGTCGGTACGGACCTGCACGCCAGCCGCCTGGCATTCGTCCACCAGCATCTTCACGATCTGCTTGGACGAGACATCGCAGAACAGCTGGCCCAGCTCTTTCTCGTGGTAGGCGATGCCGTGCTTGCTGACCAGCTCGATGAAATGCCAGGGCGTGTAGCGGGCCAGCGCCGACTTGCAGAAGTGCGGGTTGGCCGACAGGAAGTTGGCCGGGGTGGTGCCGGTGTTGGTGAAGTTGCAGCGGCCACCGCCAGACATCAGGATCTTCTTGCCGATCTTGTTGGCATGGTCGATCACCTGCACCTGGCGGCCGCGCTGGCCGGCGGTGATCGCAGTCATCAGCCCGGCCGCGCCGGCGCCGATGACCACTACATCGCAGCGGATCGTGCTCATGCCTTGGCGCGCTTGCGCCAGTTCGGGATGATGTCGAGCTGGATCTGGTCGTTGAGAATCTGCACTTCGCCATCCTGGATCAGCACGCTGAAGCGCATCGCACGCTGGATCTGCTGGCCCCACTGCTCGACGAAGGCACCGTCGAGGTCGACCACCGACAGGTTGTCGAAACGCGCCAGTCCCTTGCCCTGCTTGGTCCACCAGATCTCGGAGGCGTTGCCACCGTAGTTCACCACCTGCACCTGGCGGCTGCGGTTGCTGGCCTTGCGGATGCGCGATTCGTCCGGATGGCCCAGGTCGATCCACTGCAGGATGTCGCCGGTGTAGTCGTGTTCCCACAGGTCGGGCTCGTCATCGGTGCTCAGGCCGCGGCCGAATTCGAGGCGATCACCGGCGTTGAGGGCGAAGGCGAGCAGGCGCACCATCAGGCGCTCGTCGGTCTCGGACGGGTGCTGGGCCAGGGTCAGGTTGTGGGTCGCGTAGTAGCCGCGATCCATGTCGCTGATCTGTAGTTCGGCCTTGCGGATGGTGGCGGTAAGAGCCATGGGGGATCCGTGGACTAAAGAGGACAATGATAGAGGTTTGCTCTTGGGGTGTCCGTTGCCGGGCTGTCGGCAGAGCGTCAACGTGGCACGCTTGCCGTCCTTGTCCGCCGCAGGAATGGACCCGATGACCCCTCCCAGCCGGTTGCAGCTGCCGCCCGGCCACTGGCCCAGCCTGCTTGATGGCCTGTGTGCGCGATTCCCGCGCATCGACCGCGCGCAATGGCAGGACCGCTTCGCCCGTGGTCGCGTGCAGGACACGCAGGGCAGGGCACTGGCGCCGGATCTGCCCTGGCAGGTGGGGCTGGAGATCCAGTACTTCCGCGAGGTGGCCGACGAGCCGGTGATTCCGTTCGCCGAGACCATCGTCCATCTGGATGCGCACCTGCTGGTGGCCGACAAGCCGCACTTCCTGCCGGTGACGCCGGCCGGCCGGCACGTGCGCGAAACCCTGCTGGCGCGTCTGATCGTCCGCACCGGCAACCCCGAGCTGGTGCCGCTGCATCGGCTGGATCGGCTGACGGCCGGGCTGGTGCTGTTCTCCACGCAGCCGGCCTCACGCGATGCCTACCAGCGGCTGTTCCGCGAACGGCGCATCGAGAAGATCTATGAGGCACTGGCACCGGCCCTGCCGGGCGTGGCGTTCCCACTGCAGCGGCATAGCCGGCTGGTGCCGGGCGAGCCGTTCTTCCGCATGGCCGAAGCGCCGGGCGAGCCCAATGCGCGGAGCCGGATCGAACTGATCGAGGCGGAGGGACCGATCTGGCACTACCGGCTGCGGCCAGCGACCGGCCGCAAGCACCAGCTGCGCGTGCACATGGCCGCGCTGGGCGCGCCGATCGAGGGCGATGACCTGTATCCGCAACTGAGGTCGCGCCCGGAGGGGGCGGTCGAGCCGCCCCTGCAGCTGCTGGCACAGGGGCTGGCCTTCGATGATCCGCTCAGCGGGGAACGGCGGCAGTTCAGCAGCCAGCGCCGCCTGTGCCTGCCGGATCAGGCGGGGTAGCGCCGTTCAGCGGCCGGGACGCCGGGCCAGCCAACGGTCCAGTTCGGCGGCGAACAGCTGCCGGTCGCGTGGGCCGAGGGGCGGCGGGCCCCCGGTCTGGACCCCGGCGCCGCGCAGCTCTTCCATGAAATTGCGCATCGACAGGCGCTCGGCCATGTTGTTCGGGGTGTACAGCTGGCCGCGCGGGTTCAGTGCGACGGCCTTCTTCTCCAGCACCAGCGCGGCCAGCGGGATGTCCTGGGTGACCACCAGGTCGCCAGCGGCAACCCGCTCGACGATGGCACTGTCGGCCACGTCCAGGCCCTGCGGCACCTGGATCGAGCGCAACCAGCGCGAGGGCGGGGTGCGGATCCACTGGTTGGCGACCAGGGTCAGCTCGATCCCGACCCGTTCAGCGGCCCGGAACAGGATGTCGCGAATGACGCCAGGACAGGCGTCTGCATCCACCCAGATGCGGGGGAGGGCGGGTTCAGCTTGGGATTCAGCTTCAGTCATTTACCCAGTGTAGGGTAGGAAAAACCTGAATGGGGACTCGGAGTTAGCCACGATCGGCTGCCAGCCCTTGTCACGCCTAGCGGGCGGGCCCTGCCCATGAACGTCCGGGCTATCGCTTTTTGCAGAAAACACGCGTATCGTTCGTCCCACTGTGTTTGCTAGGGTCACCGTGAATCGTGGCCTGGTGCAGTTGATCTCACGATCCGCTCATCGATCCGCTTTACCAACGCCTGCAACTCAGTCTCGGCCCCGATACCCGGTGGCTGCGATTTTTTCAACATGTGTTTCAGGAGTTAGTCAAATGTCTGATCGTCAGACCGGCACCGTCAAGTGGTTCAACGACGCCAAGGGCTTCGGCTTCATCACCCCGGAAAGCGGCCCGGACCTGTTTGTGCACTTCCGTGCCATCCAGGGCACCGGCTTCAAGACCCTGCAGGAAGGCCAGAAGGTTACCTTCATCGCCGTCCAGGGTCAGAAGGGTATGCAGGCTGACCAGGTGCAGGCGGTCTAATCCGTCTGCTACCGTTGGGTAGCCAGAACGCCGGAAGCGAAAGCTTCCGGCGTTTTTTATTGCCCGCCGTTTTGTAGAGTCGAGCTTGCTCGACTGCTTTCAACGACAGTCGAGCAAGCTCGACTCTACGAGGGGCATGCATCCAGCGCGGTACGATGCAGGTCTTCCCAAGGATCATCCTCATGCGCATCGTCCACCACCTGGAAAACTCCCGTTCGCTGCGCGTGCTGTGGATGCTTGAAGAGTTGGGGCTGGACTACGAGCTCCGTCGCTATCCGCGCGATCCGAAAACGCTGCTGGCGCCGCCCGAGCTGCGCAACGTGCATCCACTCGGCAAGTCGCCGGTACTGCAGGATGGCGAGCTGGTGCTGGCCGAATCCGGTGCGATCCTCGACTACCTTGCCGACCGCTACGACACCCAGCGCCAGCTGTCGCCGTCAGCGATGCCAGCCGAGGGCGCCGAGCGCATCGCCTACCGCTACTGGCTGCACTACGCCGAAGGCTCGGCGATGCCGCCGTTGCTGCTGACCCTGGTGATGGGGCGCATCCGCAACGCGCCGATGCCGTTCTTCGCGCGCCCGATCGCGCGCAGCATTGCCGACAAGGCCGAGCGGGGCTTCATTGGCCCGCAGCGGCGCCTGCACCTGGACTGGATGGAACGCCGCCTCGCCGAAAGCCCATGGTTTGCGGGTGAGCGGTTCAGCGCGGCCGACATCCAGATGAGCTTCCCGATCCAGGCCGCCGCTGCACGTGGCGGTGGCCTCGACGACAAGCCTGCACTGCGTGGTTTCCTCAAGCGCATCGGCGAGCGCCCGGCCTACCAGCGCGCCGAGGCCCACGGTGGTCACCTGCAGGCGCTCAGCGGCAATTGAGGCGGGCGGCGGTCGCCCCCATCTTCAAGGCCATGGATACCGACAGCCCCCGTTTCGACAACCGCCTGCTGCACAGTCTGCCGGGTGACCCCGAATCCGGCCCGCGCCGCCGTGAAGTGCTGGCCGCGGCCTGGTCACCGGTGATGCCGACCCCGGTGGCGGCGCCCACGTTGCTGGCGTGGTCGCCGGAGGTGGCCACGCTGCTCGGTTTCGATGCCGCTGACGTCGAGAGCGAAGGCTTCGCCCGCGTGTTCGGCGGCAATGCGCTGTACGCCGGCATGCAGCCGTGGGCGGCGAACTACGGCGGGCATCAGTTCGGCCATTGGGCCGGGCAGCTGGGCGATGGCCGTGCGATCTCACTGGGTGAACTGGTTGCGCCCGACGGCCGTCACTGGGAGCTGCAGCTGAAGGGCGCGGGCCCGACGCCGTATTCGCGCGGTGCCGATGGTCGCGCGGTACTGCGCTCGTCGATCCGCGAATTCCTGTGCAGCGAAGCGATGCACCACCTCGGCGTGCCGACCACGCGTGCGTTGTCGCTGGTCGGCACCGGCGAAGACGTGGTGCGCGACATGTTCTATGACGGCCATCCGCGTGCCGAGCCTGGCGCCATCGTGTGCCGCGTGTCGCCCTCGTTCCTGCGTTTCGGTTCGTTCGAACTGCCGGCTTCGCGCGGTGAAACCGCGTTGCTGCAGCTGCTGGTGGATGCCTGCATCGCCCGCGATTTCCCCGAGCTGGAGGGGCAGGGCGAGGCGCTGTATGGCGACTGGTTCGCGCAGGTCGCGGTGCGCACCGCCGAGATGATCGCGCACTGGATGCGCGTGGGTTTCGTGCATGGTGTGATGAATACCGACAACCTGTCCGTGCTCGGCCTCACGCTCGATTACGGCCCTTACGGCTGGGTCGAGGACTTCGACCCGGACTGGACGCCGAACACCACCGACGCGCAGGGCCGCCGTTACCGCTTTGGTACGCAGCCACAGGTGGCGTACTGGAACCTGAGCCGGTTGGCACAGGCGCTGGCGCCGCTGTTTGCCGATGTGGCACCGCTGCAGGCCGGTCTGGCCGCCTACCAGTCCACCTTCGTGGCATGTACGCGCCGCGATGCCGCCGCCAAGCTCGGCCTGGCCGCGGCCGACGACGACGACCTGCAGCTCTACCTGCGCTGGCAGCAACTGATGCAGGACGGCGCGATGGACATGACCCTGGCCTGGCGCGCGCTGATGCGCATCGATCCGGCGGCACCGGATGCGGCGGTGCTGGACGCGGTGTACTACGACGAGACGCGCCAGCAGGCGCTGCGGGCGCCGTTGCAGCAGTGGCTGCAGAACTACGCGACGCGGTTGCGCGCCGATCCGCTGTCGGCCAGCGAACGCAGGGCGAAGATGGGCGCCGCCAATCCGCTGTACGTGCTGCGCAACTGGCTGGCGCAGGAGGCGATCGACCGCGCGGAGCAGGGTGACCTCGGTGGCGTGCACGCCCTGCAGGAGGTGCTGCGCGACCCGTATACCGAGCGCCCGGGGCTTGAACACTTCGCCGGCAAGCGCCCGGCGTGGGCCGACAACCGCGCCGGCTGCTCGATGCTGTCCTGCAGTTCCTGAGGATGGGTGTTGGCAGGGCTGCGCCCTGCACCTGCAGAGGCCAGGTCAACAGCCAGAGCAAAAGCTGGATTCCGTGGTTTGGCGGGGCGGTGTCGGAGTGCGGGGACGCCGCAAGTACGTCCCTGTAGGCTTGGCAGCCGCATCCATGCGGCTGACACCCCGCACTCCGACACCGCCCCACCTCCGACAGATTCCCGCTGCTGCGGGTAGGTGTCGACCTTGGTCGACACGTGGATACATTTCATTCAATTCTCGAAATATTCGATTCCGATGGAGATTCATCCACGCATGGCGTGGATCTACTGCAGATCGCAGAAATCTGTCGAAGGCGGGGTGGGTCCGGTTGCGGGGGCGTGAGGCGCATGGATGCGGCGACCGAGCCTACATGGATGTATTTACGGCGCCCCCCGCAACCGGACCCACCCCGCCATCCCTCAGGAAACCAGCTCTTGCCGTTGCCGTTGCTTGAAGCCTCTGCAGGTGCCGGGCGCAGCCCGGCCGATACCCCTCAACAGGCAGGCAACGGCCGGAACAGGTACCCTATGCCGCCATCAGATAGCCAACGTGACATGACCGACGCCCTCGTCGCTCCGCAGTGGGCCTCCCGCCTGCGCGACATCGCCGACTTCCCCAAGCCCGGCATCCTCTTCAAGGACATCATGCCGCTGCTCGCCCACGGCGAGGACTTCCGTGGTGCGATCACCGCGATGGCCGACCGTTGGCGCGACCAGAAGCTGGACGCGGTGGTCGGCATTGAATCGCGTGGCTTCATCCTCGGCGCCGCGATGGCGCTGGAACTGGGCGTGGGCTTCGTGCCGGTACGCAAGCCGGGCAAGCTGCCGGGCCAGGTGCTGCGCGAGGAGTACACGCTGGAATACCGCAGCGACTGCATCGAGGTGCACGCCGATGCGCTGCCGGCTGGCGCCCGCGTCGCGATCATCGACGACGTGCTGGCGACCGGCGGCACGCTGGTCGCCGCGTTGTCGCTGGTGCGCCGCCTGGGTGTCGACGTGGTCGGCGCCGGCGTGCTGGTCGAGCTGGACGGCCTGGGTGGCCGTGCCCGCTGGGAAGCGGATCTGCCGCTGCACACTGAACTGGTGTTCTGATCGTAGGGTGAGTGCCAACCAAGGTTGGCACCTACCAGAGCGAACCGCCGTGAACCGGTAGTTGCCAACCTGGGTTGGCATCGCTTTTCGCAACCGACGCCATGGACGGGCCAACCAAGGTTGGCCGCTACCAGGTCATGCCGTTGCCAACCGTGGTTGGCAACGCTGCTTCAATCACATCATCCGCACGCGGAATCGACGGCCCTTGATCTTGCCGGCTTCCAGCTTCGCCACGGCCTTGTTGGCCTGCTCGCGCGCGATCGCCACGTAGGAGCGGGTCGGGAAGATCGCGATCTTGCCGATGAACTTGCTCGACAGGCCGGCGTCACCGGTCAGTGCGCCGAGGATATCGCCCGGGCGCAGCTTGTCGGTCTTGCCACCATCGATGCGCAGCGTGCGCATTGCCGCCTGCGGCAGCTCGGCCGGGCGCGAGGTTGCCAGCGGCGTTTTCTGCCAGTCCAGCGGCTGACCCATCTGCGCTTCGATCGCTTCGGCACGGGTCTTCTCGCGGCCGGCCACCAGGCTGATCGCCAGGCCACTGGCACCGGCACGGCCGGTACGGCCCACGCGGTGCTGGTAGCTCTCCACGTCGGTCGGCAGTTCGTAGTTGATCACCGCCGCCAGCTCTTCCACGTCCAGCCCGCGCGCGGCCACGTCGCTGGCCACCAACACGTTGCAGCTGCGGTTGGCCAGCAGCAGCAGCACTTCCTCGCGGTCGCGCTGTTCCATGTCACCGTGCAGGGCGAGGGCGGAGAAGCCGAACTGCTGCAGCGACTTGGCTACTTCGTCCACGTCCTTGCGGGTGTTGCAGAACACCACCGCCGATTCGGGCGTGTACTTCAGCAGCAGGCCGGCCAGTGCCTTCTGGCGGTGCGCCGGTTCCACCTCGCAGAACAGGTGGCGGATTGCCGGTGCCTGGTCGGCGCCTTCCACGGTCACTTCCACCGCGTCGCGCAGCAGGTCACGCGCCATGGCGCGGATGCTGTCGGGGAAGGTGGCCGAGAACAGCAGGCTCTGGCGGTCCTTGTGGGTGCGGCCGGCGATCTCGCGGATCGGCTCCTCGAAGCCCATGTCGAGCATGCGGTCGGCCTCGTCCAGCACCAGCGTGCGCACCGCACCCAGGTTCAACGCGCGCTTGCGCGCCAGTTCCTGCACGCGGCCGGGGGTACCGACCACCACGTGCGGGTCATGGCCTTCCAGCGACGCCAGCTGCGGGCCCAGCGGCACGCCACCCACCAGCAGCAGCAGCTTCAGGTTGGGAATGCCGGTGGCCAGCTTGCGGATCTGCTTGCCGACCTGGTCGGCCAGTTCGCGGGTCGGGCACAGCACCAGCGCCTGCACGCGGATCAGGCTGGGGTCGATGGACTGCAGCAGGCCCAGGCCGAAGGCGGCGGTCTTGCCGCTGCCGGTCGGCGCCTGTGCGATCACATCACGGCCATCGAGGATGGCCGGCAGGCTCTGCGCCTGCACAGGGGTGAGAGTGGTGTAGCCGAGGGCATCCAGGCCGGGCTGCAGGGCCGGGCTCAGCGGCAGGGTCGAGAAGTCAGTCATGGCGCATTGTACCCGTCCGCGCGGCAGCTCCCGTCCTGGGGCCTTCATCCATGTGGGTGCCGACCTGGGTCTGCACGCTCCTGCTCAGCCCAACACCGCCAGCACGCCCTGGTGGATCGCCAGCCCACCGAACAGCAGCCAGGCGAACAGGATCAGCGCCAGCAGCAGCGGCTTCAGCCCAGCCTGGCGCAGCGCCGAGACGTGGGTGGTCAGGCCGAGTGCGGCCATCGCCATCGCCAGCAGCACCGTATCCAGCTGCACCAGCCCGGCCTGCAAACCAGCCGGCAGCAGATGCAGCGAGTTGAACCCGGCCACCGCCACGAAACCAAACGCGAACCACGGCACCACGATGCGCGCCTTGCTGCCGTCGGCGCTGGCCTTGCCACCACGCGCCAGCCACAGCGACAGTGCGACCAGGAACGGTGCCAGCAGCATCACCCGCACCATCTTGGTGATCACTGCGGTATCGGCCGCCGCTTCGCTGACCGCACGGCCTGCGGCCACCACCTGCGCCACTTCATGCACTGTCGCGCCGGTGAACAGGCCGTACTGGCGTGCGTCCATGGCCAGCCAGCCGTGTGACTGCACCAGTGCATACAGCGCGGGGTACAGGAACATCGCCAGCGTGCCGAACACCACCACCGTCGACACCGCGACGGTGACCTGCGCCGCACGGCCGCGCACCACCGGCTCGGCAGCCATCACCGCCGCCGCGCCGCAGATTGCGCTGCCGGCACCGATCAGCATTGCCGCCTCGCGCTCCATCCTGAAAACACGCACACCCAGCCAGCAGGCCAGGCCGAAGGTGCTGGCCACTACCAGCACGTCCATCAGCACGCCGCTGACGCCGACATGGCCGATGTCCTGGAAGGTCAGGCGCAGGCCATACAGCACGATGCCGGCACGCAGCAGCCAGTGCTTGGAAAAGCCGACACCGGCTGCGCTGCTCGGCGCCAGCCGCGGGTAGAGGGTGTTGCCGACCACGATGCCGGCGACGATGGCCACGGTCAGCGCGCTCAGGCCGTGCGCCTGCAGCCACGGAAGCTCGGCCAGGTATAGCGAGGCCGCAGCGATCAGGCCCACCAGTAGAAGGCCGGGCAGGCGCGGTTGCCAGCGTTGGCGCAGGGCGGGCAGGGACCAGGGGGAGAGGGCAGGGGCGTTCATGACGGGGACGGGGCTGAAGTAGTGGCGCCAGCGTGCGCCTGTGTGATTGACCTGTAAAACGAATAATATGGGTGAAAGCTACCTATCAAGCGGGTAATTGTCATGCGCCTGACCTTGCGCCAGCTGCAGGTCTTCGTCGCCATCGCTGACTACGGCAGCACCACCGCTGCGGGCCAGGCCATCGCGCTCTCGCAGTCGGCCAGCAGCGCCGCCCTGCAGGAGTTGGAGGCACATTTCGGCACCCCGCTGTTCGACCGCATCGGCCGTCGCCTGGCCCTGAACGGGCATGGCCGCGCGCTGCTGGAGCCGGCGCGCACGCTGCTGGTCAATGCCGCCGACCTGGAGCGGCAGCTGGCCGCTGGCGGCGACCCGGCGCAGGGCGCACCCCTGCGGCTGGTGCTGGCCGCCAGTACCACCATCGGCAACTACCTGCTGCCGCCGCGCATCGCCGAGCTGCTGCGGCAGGCGCCACAGGCCGAGGTCGACCTGCGCATCGACAACAGTGCCGGCGTGGTCGCTGCCGTGCAGCGGCTGGACGTCGACGCGGGCCTGATCGAGGGCCCGTGCCACGAGCGTGGCCTGCAGGTCACCGCCTGGCAGCAGGATCCGTTGGTGATTGTCGCGGCCGCCGACGCCCCGGCGCGATGGACGATGGATGAACTGCGCAGCGCCCGCTGGCTGCTGCGCGAACCCGGCTCCGGTACCCGCGAAGCCGTCGAACAGGCCCTGCTGCCGCACCTGCGCGGATTCGCCCAGACCCTGCAGCTGGGCAATACCGAAGCGATCAAGCAGGCCGCCATCGCCGGCCTCGGCCTGGCCTGCCTCTCGCGCCACACGCTGGAAGAGCCGCTGGCTCTCGGCCGCCTGCGCGTGCTGGAGACCCCGCTGCCCACCCTGCAGCGCACCCTGTGGCTGGTACGCCACCCGGGCAAGCACTGGTTGCCGGGCTTGCAGGCGTTGTTGGGGGAAGTGGGGTAAGCCATCAGATTCCCATGTGCCGACCAAGGTCGACACCCACCAGAGCAGAATGCCGTTCCAACAGATCGCGATGAACCGTCAGAGGCGGGGCGGTGTGGGGCTGCAGGACCGTTGGCGCCATGGATGGCGCCATCGAGCCCCCAGGGACGGGTTTACGGCGTGTCCTGCAGCCCCACATCGACCCGCCTGCCACCGTAAGCCGCTTTTGACGTTGCTTTGGCTGCGGCCGTTGCCTCTGCGGGTGCCGGGTGCAACCCGGCCGACGCCCCCAACCCGTACAATATCCGGATGCCTCTGATTACTCTGCAGAACGTCGACTTCAGCGTCGGCGGCCCGTTGTTGCTGGAAAAGGCCGAACTGTCGATCGAGCCGGGCGAACGCATCGCCCTGATCGGCCGCAATGGCGCCGGCAAATCCACCCTGCTCAAGCTGCTGTCCGGCGACCACAAGCCCGATGACGGCGAAGTCCGCGTGCAGCAGGGCGTGCGTGTCACCCGCCTGGAGCAGGAAGTGCCGCATGGCGCTGCCGGCTCGGTGTTCGACGTCGTGGCCGATGGCCTGGGCGAACTGGGCCAGTGGCTGGCCGAGTTCCACCATCTCAGCCACGCCGAAGTCTTCGATGGCGAAGCGCTCGGCAACGTGCAGGCCAAGATCGACGCCGCCAACGGCTGGGGACTGGACCAGCGCGTCAGCGAAACCCTGACCAAGCTCGACCTCGACGGCGAAGCCGAATTCGGCCGCCTGTCCGGCGGCATGAAGCGCCGCGTGCTGCTGGCGCGCGCGCTGGTGTCCAGCCCCGATGTGCTGCTGCTGGACGAACCGACCAACCACCTCGACATCGAAGCCATCGACTGGCTCGAAGCGTTCCTGAAGGGCTGGAGCGGCAGCGTGGTGTTCGTCACCCATGACCGCCGCTTCCTGCGTGCGCTGGCCACCCGCATCGTCGAGATCGACCGCGGCCAGGTCACCAGCTGGCCGGGCGACTGGGCCAACTACGAGCGCCGCCGCGAGGAACGCCTCAACGCGCAGGCGCAGGAAAACGCCCGCTTCGACAAGCTGCTGGCGCAGGAAGAAGTCTGGATCCGCCAGGGCATCAAGGCGCGCCGTACCCGCGACGAGGGCCGCGTACGCCGCCTGAAGGCGATGCGCACCGAACGCTCGCAGCGCCGCGATCTCAGCGGCAACGTCAAGATGGAAGCCGCGCAGGGCGTCAGCTCGGGCAAGAAGGTCATCGACGTCAAGGATATTTCGTTCGCCTTCGGCGAGCGCACGATGGTCCGTGACTTCAGCACCACCATCCTGCGTGGCGACCGCATCGGCCTGATCGGCCCCAACGGCAGTGGCAAGACCACCTTGCTGAAGCTGTTGCTGGGTGAACTGCAGCCGGCCAAGGGTGAGGTCAACCCCGGTACCAACCTGCAGATCGCCTATTTCGACCAGTACCGCGCGGTGCTGCGCGAAGACTGGAGCGCGATCGAGAACGTGGCCGAAGGCCGTGATTTCCTCGAGTTCAACGGCAAGCGCAAGCACGTGCATGCCTACCTGCAGGACTTCATGTTCACCCCGGAACGCGCGCGTGCGCCGATCACCCGCCTGTCCGGTGGCGAGCGCAACCGCCTGCTGCTGGCCAAGCTGTTCGCGCAGCCGTCCAACCTGCTGGTGATGGACGAACCGACCAACGACCTCGACGTAGAAACCCTGGAGCTGCTGGAAGAGCTGCTGGGCGAGTACACCGGCACCCTGCTGCTGGTCAGCCACGACCGTGATTTCATCGACAACGTGGTGACCTCCACGCTGGTGATGGAAGGCGACGGCGTGATCGGTGAGTACGTCGGTGGCTACAGCGACTGGCAGCGCTACGCGGCCAGCATCGCTGCACCTGCCGCGGCCCCGGCAGCCAAGCCGGCGGCAGCTGCACCGGCCGCTGCGGCGGCTACCCCCGCAGCGCCCAAGCGCAAGCTGGCCTACAAGGAAGCGCGCGAACTGGAACAGCTGCCGAAGACCATCGAGAAGCTGGAAGGCGACGTCGAAGGGCTGACCTCGGCGATGAACGACCCGTCGTTCTACACCCGCAGCAGTGCCGAAGTGACCGCGCACACCCAGCAGCTGGCCAAGGTCCAGGCCGAGCTGGATGCCGCGTACGCGCGCTGGGAAGAGCTGGAAGGCTGAGCGCCGGCCGGCGCTGCCGGTGGACTCGGTAGATCCACGCCGTGCGTGGATATTGGGATCCGTGCGGACCAACGGTCCGCACCTACCGACGCCGATGCCTGGTAGATCCACGCCATGCGTGGATGGCGGCATCAGTGCGGACCTAGGTCCGCACCCACCGGGGGGCCAGCGGTCATTTGACCCCGTGCAGATCCCGCAGCTGGCTCGGCCGGCTGCCGAAGTACGCCGCCAGATCGGCGATGTCCTGATCACTCAGATCCTTGGCCTGCGGCGTCATCAGCGCATGCTGGCGGTCACCGGCACGGTAGGCCTGCAGGGCGTGCGCCAGGTAGTCACCGTACTGGCCACCCAGCTTCGGATAGGTCGCATCGATCGGCGCATTGCCGTCCGCCCCGTGGCAGTCGATGCAGCTCTGGTTGGTGGCCTTGCCCTTCACCTTGGCGCGGGCTTCGCCGGCGGCCTCGCGGCCCGCAGGCAGGCCGGCCGATGAAGAAGAACCGTGTTCGCCGCTGGCATGGCCCGGGTCGGCGGCGGATTTTTCGCTGTTTTCCACCTGCGACTGCGAACAGGCGGCCAGCAGCAGGGCAACGGACAGGGCGATGGCATGACGCATCGGATGCGCGGCTTTCGACATGGGCGGGCCTTACTTGACGGTGGACAGGTAAACAGAGAGATCGGCGATCTCCTGTTCGCTGAAGCTCATCGACTGCGCCTGCATCGTTGGATGCCGGCGCTTGCCCTGGCGGTACTCGGTCAGGGCCTGGGCCAGGTACTGCTGGGTCTGGCCGCCGATCTTCGGCACCCGGTAACTGGGGTAGGCGTTCTTGTAGCCGGTGATGCCGTGGCACCCCTGGCAGGTGTAGGCCAGGACGCGGCCATTGTCGAAGTTGCCGGTAGGGGCGGCAGGTGCCGTGGCAGCGGCGGGAGCCGGGGCCGGGGCAGGTGTGGCAGGAGCAGGAGCGGGCTGTGCGGCGGCCCCAAGGGGCAGGAGGACGGCCAGAGCGAGACAAGCGGCGAGCGGCTGCGGGCGCATGGTGTCGTTTCCGGGGATTCGGGTCTGGTCGTTCCGGCGTGGGGTACGGAACGCCCCGAGTATAGCCCCAGGTTTCATCTAGCTGAAATGGGGGTGGGCCGACCAGCGGCGTGAAGACACCATGACCTTTGGGATATGGTGTGGCCGTGAAGTGGTGCATTACTTTGCTACCACACCTGTCCACGCATCCTCCAGGGACCCGACGATGTCGCACCCAACCTTCCTGTCCGGCCGTCGCAGCGGAATCTGCGCTGCCGCACTGCTGATCTCCACCTCCCTGCTGCTGGGCGGTTGCGCCGCAGGGCCCAATTCCGAAGCCAAGGCCGCCGAGACCAAGGAGGAGAAGAAGGTCGATGCGGTCCCGGTCGAAGTGGCGGTGGCCAGCCACCGCGCGGTCGCGGCCAGCTACACCGGCACCGCCGCACTGGAACCGCGCGCCGAATCGCAGGTGGTGGCCAAGACCTCCGGCGTGGCGTTGGCGGTGCTGGTCGAGGAAGGGCAGCGGGTGACCGCCGGCCAGCCGCTGGTGCGGCTGGACCCGGACCGCGCACGCCTGGCCGTTGCCCAGAGTGAAGCGCAGATGCGCAAGCTGGAAAACAACTACCAGCGCGCACAGAAGCTGGTTGGCCAGCAGATGGTCAGCGCCGCCGACGTCGACCAGCTGCGCTTTGACCTGGAAAACGTCCGCGCGCAGTACCGCCTGGCCACGCTGGAACTGTCCTACACCACGGTGGTGGCACCGATCTCCGGCGTCATCGCATCGCGCTCGATCAAGACCGGCAACTTCGTGCAGATCAACACGCCGATCTTCCGCATCGTCGACAACTCGCGGCTGGAAGCCACGCTCAACGTCCCCGAGCGCGAGCTGGCCACCCTGCGTGCCGGCCAGCCGGTGACGCTGGTTGCCGATGCGCTGCCGGGCCAGAGTTTCACCGGCACCGTCGATCGCATCGCACCGGTGGTCGATTCGGGCAGCGGCACGTTTCGCGTGGTCAGCGCCTTCGACGGTGCCGCGCACGCGCTGCAGCCCGGCATGTTCGGCCGCATCCGCATCGATTACGACCAGCGTGCCGATGCGCTCGTGGTGCCGCGCCTTTCGTTGCTCGACGACGGTGAGCCGGCGGTGTTCCGGGTGCGCGAAGGCAAGGTCGCACGGGTTCCGGTCAAGCTGGGTTACGCCGAGGGCCCGTGGGTGGAGATCCGTGATGGCCTGGCGGCCGGTGATCAGGTGGTCACCGCCGGCAAGGTCGCCCTGCGCGACGGCACCGCGGTGCAGGTGATCGCCGATCCGAAGGCCAAGGCGAAGACGGTCGCAGCGTCCGCCACGCCGGCAGACAAGGCCGGGAGCAAGCAATGACCGCCCCGGGCCACGACCACGGTGCCTCGCCGGCGAGCGACGGCGCCGCCGCCGGCCTGCGCGGCGGCCTGGTGGAATTCGCCACCCGCCGCCGCGTGACCATCGCCATGTGCACGGTCACCCTGCTGCTGTTCGGCCTGATCGCGCTGGGCAACCTCAAGGTCAACCTGCTGCCCGACCTGAGCTACCCGACGCTGACCGTGCGTACCGAGTACACCGGTTCGGCGCCCACCGAAATCGAAACCCTGATCACCCAGCCGGTCGAAGAAGCGGTGGGCGTGGTCAAGAACCTGCGCAAGCTGAAGTCGGTCTCGCGCACCGGCCAGAGCGACGTGGTGCTGGAGTTCGCCTGGGGCACCAACATGGACCAGGCCAGCCTGGAGGTGCGCGACAAGATGGAAGCGCTGAACCTGCCGCTTGAGGCGAAGGCGCCGGTGCTGCTGCGCTTCAACCCGTCCACCGAGCCGATCATGCGCCTGGTGCTGTCGAGCAAGACCGCGCCGGCCAGCGATGCCGATGCGATCCGCGAGCTGACCGGCCTGCGCCGTTATGCCGATGAAGACCTGAAGAAGAAGCTGGAGCCGGTCTCCGGCGTGGCCGCGGTCAAGGTCGGCGGTGGCCTGGAAGACGAGATCCAGGTCGACATCGACCAGCAGAAGCTGGCCCAGCTGAACCTGCCGATCGACACCGTCATCAAGCGCCTGAAGGACGAGAACATCAACATCTCCGGCGGCCGCCTGGAAGAAGGTTCGCAGCGTTTCCTGGTGCGCACCGTCAACCAGTTCGCCGATCTGGAAGAGATCCGCAACCTGCTGGTCACCACCCAGGGAAGCAATGGCAGCGCGGCGGATTCGGCGCTGCAGCAGATGTTCAACATCGCCGCCTCGACCGGCTCGGCGGCGGCCATCGCGGCGGCCTCGGCGGCGCAGAGCGCATCGTCCGGCGGCGGGTCCAGCGTGATCGCCAACGGGGTGCCGGTGCGCCTGAAGGACGTGGCCACCGTGCGCCAGGGCTACAAGGAGCGCGAAGCGGTGATCCGCCTGGGCGGCAAGGAATCGGTCGAGCTGGCGATCTACAAGGAAGGCGACGCCAACACCGTGTCCACCGCCGAGGCGTTGCGCAAGCGCCTGGAGCAGATCAAGGGCACGTTCCCGGCCGACGTCGAGATGACCACCATCGAGGACCAGTCGCGCTTCATCGAGCACGCCATCGCCGACGTCAAGAAGGACGCGGTGATCGGTGGCCTGCTGGCGATCCTGATCATCTTCCTGTTCCTGCGTGATGGCTGGAGCACCTTCGTGATCAGCCTGTCGCTGCCGGTCTCGATCATCGCCACGTTCTTCTTCATGGGCCAGCTGGGGCTGAGCTTGAACGTGATGTCGCTGGGCGGCTTGGCGCTGGCCACCGGCCTGGTGGTGGACGACTCGATCGTGGTGCTGGAAAGCATCGCCAAGGCGCGCGAGCGCGGCCTGGGCATCCTGCAGGCGGCCATCGCCGGTACCCGCGAAGTGAGCATGGCCGTGGTCGCCTCGACCCTGACCACCATCGCGGTGTTCCTGCCGCTGGTGTTCGTCGACGGCATCGCCGGCCAGCTGTTCCGCGACCAGGCGTTGACCGTGGCGATCGCCATCGCGATCTCGCTGCTGGTGTCGATGACGCTGATCCCGATGTTGAGCTCGCTGAAGGGACGGCCACCGCTGGCGTTCCCGGAAGAGGCACCGAATGAACCGTGGCAGCCGCAGAACCGCTGGCAGAAGCCGGTCGCGCTGGGCCGCCGTGGCGTCGTCGCGACCGTGCGCTGGGGCTTCTATGCGCTGGCCTGGCTGGTGGTACGCCTGTGGCGCGGCGTGGTGGCGGTGGTCGGCCCGGTGATGCGCAAGGCCAGCGATCTGGCGATGAAGCCCTACGCGGGTGCCGAGCGCGGCTATCTGCGCCTGCTGCCGAGCGCGCTGGCCCACCCGGGCAAGGTGCTGGGCGTGGCCACGATCATCTTCGTGGCGACCATGGCGCTGGTGCCGATGCTCGGTGCCGACCTGATTCCGCAGCTGGCGCAGGACCGTTTCGAAATGACGGTGAAGCTGCCGGCCGGCACGCCGCTGAAGCAGACCGATGCGCTGGTGCGCGAACTGCAGCTGGCACACGGCAAGGGCGAGGGTGTGGCATCGCTGTACGGCGTCAGTGGCAGTGGTACCCGGCTGGATGCGAGCCCGACCGAAAGCGGCGAGAACATCGGCAAGCTGACCGTGGTGATGGAAGGCGGCGGCAACGCACGTACCGAAGCGGCCATCACCGAACGCCTGCGCGGCACCATGGGCCAGCATCCGGGCGCCCAGGTCGATTTCGCACGGCCGGCGTTGTTCAGCTTCTCCACGCCGCTGGAAATCGAACTGCGCGGGCAGGACATGGCGACCCTGGAAGTGGCCGGCCAGCGCCTGGCGGCGATGCTGCGCGGCAATGCGCACTACGCCGACGTGAAGTCGACAGTGGAAGAGGGTTTCCCGGAAATCCAGATCCGCTTCGACCAGGAACGTGCCGGTGCGCTGGGCCTGACCACCCGCCAGATCGCCGATGTGGTGGTGAAGAAGGTGCGCGGCGACGTCGCCACCCGCTACAGCTTCCGCGACCGCAAGATCGACGTGCTGGTGCGGGCGCAGGAAGGTGATCGCGCCAGCGTGGAGAGCATCCGTCGGCTGATCGTCAACCCGGGCAGCACGCGCCCGGTCACCCTGGACGCGGTGGCCGATGTGGTCGCCACCACCGGTCCGAGCGAGATCCATCGTGCCGATCAGACACGCGTGGCAGTGGTGTCGGCCAACCTGCGCGACATCGATCTCGGCGCGGCCATGCGCGAAGTGCAGCAGATGGTGGCCGAGCAGCCGCTGGGTGCGGGCGTTGGCCTGCATATCGGCGGCCAGGGCGAGGAGCTGGCACAGGCGGCGAAGTCGCTGATCTTCGCCTTCGGCCTGGCGATCTTCCTGGTCTACCTGGTGATGGCTTCGCAGTTCGAGTCGCTGCTGCATCCGTTCGTGATCCTGTTCACCATCCCGCTGGCGCTGGTCGGTGCGATCCTGGCGCTGATGCTGACCGGCAAGCCGATTTCGGTGGTGGTGTTCATCGGCCTGATCCTGCTGGTCGGCCTGGTCACCAAGAACGCGATCATCCTGATCGACAAGGTCAACCAGCTGCGCGAGGCCGGCGTGGCCAAGCACGAGGCACTCGTAGAGGGGGCGCGCTCGCGCCTGCGGCCGATCATCATGACCACCCTGTGCACGCTGTTCGGCTTCCTGCCGCTGGCGGTGGCGATGGGAGAGGGTGCCGAAGTACGCGCGCCGATGGCGATCACCGTGATCGGCGGCCTGCTGGTATCGACCCTGCTGACCCTGCTGGTGATCCCGGTGGTGTACGACCTGATGGATCGTCGCGGTGATGCGTACTACCGTGAACGCGGCCGCAAGCACGCAGGTGAGATCGAGCCGGGTGCCGCCGGCAGCGCGGCGGGTGCGGAGGAACCGGCATGAGCGTTGCCGAGTTCTCCATCCGCCGTCCGGTCACCACCATCATGTGCTTCGTGTCGCTGGTGGTGATCGGCCTGATCGCTTCGTTCCGGTTGCCGCTGGAAGCGCTGCCGGACATCTCCGCGCCGTTCCTGTTCGTGCAGATCCCGTACACCGGTTCGACCCCGGAGGAAGTGGAGCGGACCATCATCCGCCCGGTCGAGGAGTCGCTGGCGACGATGACCGGGATCAAGCGCATGCGCTCGTCGGCGACCTCCGAAGCGGCGCTGATCTACATCGAGTTCAGCGACTGGGACCGTGATATCGCCATCGCCGCCTCCGATGCCCGCGAGCGCATCGATGCGATCCGCAGCGACCTGCCCGACGACCTGCAGCGCTACAACGTGTTCAAGTGGTCCAGCAGCGACCAGCCGGTCCTGAAGGTGCGCCTGGCCAGTACCACCGACCTGACCACCGCCTATGACATGCTTGACCGCGAGTTCAAGCGGCGCATCGAGCGTATTCCGGGCGTGGCGCGCGTCGATATCACCGGCGCGCCGCCGAACGAGGTGGAGATTGCCATCGATCCGAACCGGCTCAACGCGCACGGGCTGAGCATCAACGAGCTGAGCGAGCGCCTGCGCACGCTGAACTTCTCGATCTCGGCCGGGCAGATCGATGACAACGGCCAGCGCGTGCGCGTGCAGCCGGTGGGCGAGATCACCGACCTGCAGGAGATGCGTGACCTGGTGATCAACGCCAAGGGCCTGCGTCTGGGCGACATTGCCGATGTTCGGCTGAAGCCGGCGCGCATGAACTACGGGCGCCGCCTGGACGGCAACCCGGCGGTCGGCCTGGACATCTTCAAGGAGCGCAGCGCCAACCTGGTGGAGGTCTCGCGTGCCGCGCTGGCCGAGGTCGAATCGATCCGCGCCGAGGCGTCGATGCGCGACGTTCAGATCAAGGTGATCGACAACCAGGGCAAGGCGGTGACGTCATCGCTGCTGGAGCTGGCCGAGGCCGGTGCCGTCGGCCTGATCCTGTCGATCACGGTGCTGTTCTTCTTCCTGCGCCATTGGCCGTCCACGCTGATGGTGACGCTGGCGATCCCGATCTGCTTCACCATCACCCTGGGTTTCATGTACTTCGTCGGTGTGACGCTGAACATCCTGACCATGATGGGCCTGCTGCTGGCGGTGGGCATGCTGGTCGACAACGCCGTGGTGGTGGTGGAGAGCATCTACCAGGAACGCGAGCGCATGCCCGGGCAGCCGCGGCTGGCTTCGATCATCGGCACCCGCAACGTGGCCATCGCGCTCAGCGCGGGCACGTTGTGCCACTGCATCGTGTTCGTGCCGAACCTGTTCGGCGAGACCAACAACATCAGCATCTTCATGTCGCAGATCGCGATCACCATCTCGGTCTCGCTGCTGGCTTCGTGGCTGGTCGCGGTCAGCCTGATCCCGATGCTGTCCGCGCGCATGGCCACGCCCAAGCTGGTGCACTCGCAGACCGGCATGATCGCCCGGCTGCAGCGCCGCTATGCCACGCTGCTGGACTGGTCGCTGCACCATCGCGGCTGGAGCCTGCTCGGCATCGTGCTGGTGGTGCTGGTCAGCCTGGTGCCGATGAAGCTGACCAAGATCGACATGTTCGGCGGTGATGGCGGCAAGGACATCTTCATCGGCTACATGTGGAAGGGCGCCTACACCTATCGGCAGATGTCCGATGAAGTGGCACGGGTGGAGAACTGGATCGACCAGAACCGCGAGCGCCTGCATGTGAAGCAGGTCTACTCCTGGTACAGCGAGCAGGAAGGCAGCTCGACCGTGGTCACCCTGGACGAGAAGTACGCCAAGGACATCAAGGCGCTGCAGGAAGAACTGCGCAAGGGCCTGCCCAAGTCCGCCCGCACCGACTACTTCGTCGGCAACCAGGGCGGCGACGGTGGCGGCGGTGGCAACCAGGGCGTGCAGGTGCAGCTGGTCGGCGACTCAAGTTCGATGCTGCAGGAGATCGGCCAGGAAGTGGTGCCGCTGCTGGCCCAGCGCGCCGAGCTGCGCGACGTGCGCATCGACAACGGCGAGAAGGGCGGAGAACTGAAGGTGCGCGTCGATCGCGAGCGTGCCGCGGCATTCGGCTTCAATGCCGAGCAGGTGGCCAGCTTCGTCGGCCTGGCGCTGCGTGGCGCACCGATGCGCGAGTTCCGCCGCGGCGACAACGAGGTGCCGGTGTGGGTGCGCTTCGCCGGTGCCGAGCAGAGCAGCCCGGAAGACCTGGCCGGCTTCAGCGTGCGTACCGGTGATGGCCGCAGCGTGCCGCTGCTGAGCCTGGTCACCGTCGATGTCGGTTCGTCCGCCACCCAGATCGGCCGCACCAACCGCCAGACCACGCTGACCATCAAGGCCAACCTGGCCGAGAAGGTCACCGCGCCGGATGGCCGCAAGGCGATGGAAGCGGTGCTCAAGCCGATGAACTTCCCGGCCGGCTACGGCTTCACCTTCGACGGCGGCGACTACGGCAACGACGACGAGGCGATGCAGCAGATGGTGTTCAACCTGCTCATCGCGCTGGTGATGATCTACGTGGTGATGGCGGCGGTGTTCGAATCGCTGCTGTTCCCGGCGGCGATCATGAGCGGCGTGCTGTTCTCGATCTTCGGCGTGTTCTGGCTGTTCTGGATCACCGGCACCTCGTTCGGAATCATGTCCTTCATCGGCATCCTGGTGCTGATGGGCGTGGTGGTGAACAACGGCATCGTGATGATCGAGCACATCAACAACCTGCGGCGCGGCGGCATGGGCCGCACCCAGGCGCTGGTGGAAGGCTCACGCGAGCGCCTGCGCCCGATCATGATGACCATGGGCACGGCGATCCTGGCGATGGTGCCGATCTCGCTGACCAATACGCAGATGTTCGGCAATGGCCCGGAGTACGCGCCGATGGCGCGCGCGATCGCCGGAGGCCTGGCGTTCTCGACCGTGGTCAGCCTGCTGTTCCTGCCGACGATCTACGCGGTGCTGGACGACCTGCGCAGTGCGGTTACGCGACTGATTCGGCGTGCGCGCGGTCTGGAGGTCGTGGCGGGTACCCCGGTGTAGGGGTCGAGCTTGCTCGACCGCAAGCAGCGGCAACGTGTTGTGGTGTGGGGGAGGCCGGTCGTAGTGGGGCGGCCTCCCCCTTTTTTTCTGGCTCCGCCAACCAGGGTTGGCACCTGCCAGAGCGCAGTCGAGCATGGCTCGACGCGGCACAACGCAATCAGCCGGCGACCTTGCCCCAAACCTTGAAGGTGGTCAGCCACAGGCCGAGCATGCTGCCGATGTTGGTCAGCATGAAGGTGAGTACCACCCGGGTGACGCGGTTGCGGTACCAGCCCTTCAGGCTCTGCGCATCGTCGCGCAGCTTCAGGAAGTCCTCGTAGGCCGGTTTGCGCAGCCGCGCTTCCACCAGCGCCGAGAACGCACCGGTCGGGATGCTCAGGCGGAACGGCTTGAACGGAGCCACCGCGATCGCGGTGAGGATGCTCAGCGGATGGCCACCGGCCAGCAGGCAGCCCAGGCCCGCCAGGCCACCGGTATACATGGCCCAGGTCGCCAGCAGTTCGGTACCCACGCCCAGTCCACCGCGATAGAAGCCCACGCCGATGCCGGTCGCCACGATGGCCAGGATGCCCAGCGTGAACCACGGAATGTTGCGCTTCTTCGGCACCGCCTCCAGTTCCGCGCGCAGCGGCGCCGGTGCCTCGGTGTCGGTTTCCAGGTAGCGCGCCAGCCCGGCCAGGTGGCCGGCACCGACCACGGCCAGCACTTCGCGCTGCTGCGGGTCGCGTTCTTCGCGCAGGCGCGTGGCCATGTAGCGGTCACGCTCGCCGATGATGGTCTCGTACAGCGCCGGGCTCTCGCTGGCGAACTCGCCGAAGCTCGATTCCAGCATGTCGCCCTGCTTGAGTTTCTCGATCTCGTTCTCGCCCACTTCCTCGGATGAGAACAGGCCGGCACCGAGGCCGGCGACCAGCTTCAGCTTGCCGAAGAAGCCCAGCCGCTGCGATGCGCGGCGGAAGGTCAGGCCCACCTCGCGGTCGATCAGGTGTACCGGCAGGTTGCGCTCACGCGCCAGTTCCACCGCACGCTTGAGTTCCGCGCCCGGCTCGATGTCGAGCTGTTCGGCCAGGCGGCGCTGGTAGGCGGACAAGGCCAGGTTGGCGGCGAACAGCGCCACCCGGCCCTTGCGGATCACCTCGACCAGGTCGAGCTTGGCCAGCGTGTCCGGGTCGCTCAGCGCCTGCAGGCGCTGCGGGTCCAGCTCGACGGCCACTGCATCGAAGCGGCCGCTGTCGATGGCCTTTTCCACGGCTTCGACGCTGGCGCGGGAGACGTGGGCAGTGCCCAGCAGGGTGTAGCGCACGCCGTCACGTTCGACGACACGCACCGGCTGGCCGGCGAACAGGTCGTCGCCGGTCTCGGTAAGGGTTTCAGTCATGGGTTCATTCATTGGAAGGTGCGGTGTCAGCGCCATCGCCGAGCGCGCGCTGCATCTGCACGGTGTCCAGCCAGCGGCCGTGCTTGCGGCCCAGGCCCTTGAAAACGCCTACCAGGTGAAAGCCGAAGCGTTCGTGCAGCTTGATCGAAGCGGTGTTGGTCGGTTCACCGATCACCGCCACCATCTGCCGGTAGCCGCGCGCCACGCAGGCATCGATGAGGGCCTGCAGCAGGCCGGTGCCCACGCCCTTGCCCTGGAAACGGGCATCGACGTAGACCGAATTCTCGACGGTCCACTGGTAGGCCACGCGGGTGCGGTAGGTGTTGGCGTAGGCATAGCCGGCCACCTGGCCGTCGATCTCGGCGACCAGGTAGGGGAAGCCACGGTCGATGATGTCGCGCATGCGGCGCAGCATCTCGGTCGCGTCCGGAATGTCGTACTCGTAGGTGTTGACGAAGTCGGTCACTTCCACCGCGTAGATCGCGGTGATCGCGTCGATGTCGGCCGGGCCGGCATCACGGATGAGGACGGCCATGCGCGGGCTCCGGCTCAGTCGATGTAGCGCTTGAGCAGGTCGCCGTACGCATCGATGCGGCGATCACGCAGGAATGGCCAGATGCGGCGCACGTGCTCGCTGCGCTGCAGGTCCACATCGCACAGCAGCACGGTGGCGTCGGTGCCGGCTTCGGCCAGGAATTCGCCCTGCGGGCCCAGCACGTGGCTGTTGCCCCAGAACTGGATGCCCGACGCGCCCAGCGGCGAGGCTTCGTGGCCGACGCGGTTGCAGCTCAGCACCGGCAGGCCGTTGGCCACGGCGTGGCCGCGGTGGCTCAGCACCCAGGCGTCGCGCTGGCGGGTCTTCTCGTCCTGCACGTCGTCCGGGTCCCAGCCGATCGCGGTCGGGTACAGCAGCAGCTCGGCACCGGCCAGCGCCATCAGGCGCGCCGCTTCCGGGTACCACTGGTCCCAGCACACCAGCACGCCGAGGCGGCCCACCGAGGTATCGATCGGGGTGAAACCGATGTCGCCCGGAGTGAAGTAGAACTTCTCGTAGAAGCCCGGATCGTCCGGGATGTGCATCTTGCGGTACTTGCCGAGCAGGGTGCCGTCCTTCTCGAACACCACGGCGGTGTTGTGGTACAGGCCGGCGGCGCGGCGCTCGAACAGCGAACCGACCAGCACCACGCCATGCTTCTTCGCCAGCGCGCCCAGGCGCTCGGTGCTGGGGCCCGGAATCGGCTCGGCCAGGTCGAACTCGTCCACCGACTCGTGCTGGCAGAAGTACGGGCCGTTGTGCAGTTCCTGCAGCAGCACCAGCTTGGCACCCTGCGCAGCCGCCTCGGCCACGCGTGCTTCGATCACCGCCAGATTGGCGGCGGCGTCACCGTGGTTGCGCTCCTGGATCAGGGCGACGGTAAGGGGGCTGCGCGAGTTCATGCGGGGCGTTCCTGCGGGGGAAAACCTGCATGTTAGCGCGGATGGATGGCGACGGCGTGTTGCGCGCTGAATGGGCCGCCCTTTGTAGAGTCGAGCCATGCTCGACTGCTCTCCGGTCAGATCGCGCGGAAAGCCAGTCGAGCATGGCTCGACTCTACAGGGAGAGCGCCGGGCGGGGCCCGGCGGCATCCGTTACGCCTTCAACAACCCCGCCGGCAGCTGCATGGTGATGCAGTGCAGGCTGCCGTTCTGCCAGATCAGCGAGCGGCAGGGCACCTGCACGATCTCGCGGCCCGGGTGTGCCTGCGCCAGCACGTCGCGCGCCAGGTCGTCAGCCGGGTCGCCATAGGCCGGCATCAGCACCGCGCCATTGACGATCAGGTAGTTGGCGTACGACGCGGCCAGGCGGCGGCCTTCGTCGATCACCGGCTGTGCCCACGGCAGCGGGAACAGGCGGTACGGCTGGCCATCCTTGGTGCGCAGCGCGGCCAGTTCGTTGCCCATCGCCTGCAGCTCGGCATAGTGCGAGTCGCTCTCGTCGTCGCAGGCCTGGTAGACGATGCTGTCGGCCGAGGCGAAGCGGGCGAGGGTGTCGATGTGGGCGTCGGTGTCGTCGCCTTCCAGGTAGCCGTGGTCCAGCCACAGCACGCGGTCCTGCTGCAGCCAGTCGGCCAGGTCGGCACTCAGGCTGGCGCGGTCGCGGTCCGGGTGGCGCTCGTGCAGGCACTTCCAGGTGGTCAGCAGGGTGCCTTCGCCGTCGGTCTCGATGCCGCCGCCCTCCAGCGCGAACGGGATGCTGCGCACCGGTGCGTCGTTGAACACGCCGGCCTGGTCGAGCACGCCCACCAGCTGGTCATCCAGGGTGGCGTCGAACTTGCCGCCCCAGCCGGTGAAGCGGAAATCCAGCAGCTGGAAGCCGCCATCAGCGCGGCGCAGGGTGATCGGGCCGGAGTCGCGCAGCCAAGTGTCGTCGTAGGCCGCCGTGGTGAAGTGGACCTTGTCCATGTCGATGCGGTTGGAGCGCAGCCGCATCTCGGCATAGGTCTCCACGTCGTCGTCGGCCACGCAGATCAGCACCGGCTGGAAGCGGGTGATGGCCGCGACCAGGGCGATGTAGGTCTCTTCCACCTGGCCCAGGCGCTCGGCCCAGTCGGTGTCGGCGGTGGGCCAGGCAATCAGGACGCCGCTCTGGGCTTCCCACTCGGCAGGAAAACGAAGGGTCTGGTTCATGGTCTCGCTACACAGGCCCGCCCACGGCGGGTAGTAAAGGGATCAACGGATCGGTGGTTTCGGGCCGACTTCGTTCGGGTCCGCCTGGTTGGCCACCACGTCGATCACCTTCTGCTTCTCGAAGTAGACGGTGAACTGCGGGTAGACCCAGCGGTTGATGGTCGGCCATTGCCGCTTCTGCCCGCCGCGCGGCTGCAGCTGTTCGCTCGGCGCGCCGAACTGTGCCTGCACCTGCTGCATGCTCTGGCCGCGCACGGGGAGGGCACCGGCCGGCTTCTCGCGGGCACGGTCGACAAGCAGGGTATCGGCCAGCGCCGGTGTGGCGGCGGCCAGGGTGGCCATCACGGCCAGGGCGGACAGGTAACGCTTCATCTCGATCTACTCCCCAGTGGTCAAGAACGGCGATTACAGCAAAATCGGCAGGAAAAAGCCGCATAAAACAAAAAACCGCCCGAAGGCGGTTTCTTGCATCGGGTCGGCCCCGCGTAGGGCCAGCCGCAGCCGGAAGGCTGTGAGGCTTAGCGCTGACGCGCCTTGAAACGCGGGTTCGACTTGCAGATGACGAAGATCTTGCCACGACGACGCACGACCTTGCAGTCACGGTGACGGGCCTTCGCCGACTTCAGGGAGGACAGGACTTTCATGGCATACCTCGGCGTAAACAGTAGTTGTTCGGGTGGAGCGTGGCCGCGATATGCGAAAGACAATCGGCAGTTGACGCTCGTTCAAGCCCGCCATTCTACCGGGCTTTTCCTCATGGTTTCAAGTGGTTGCACAAAAGATCCCGCTGGGGGCGTCGGGCAGGGGCTAGAATGACCCCTTCGAACGCTCTGGGAACCCCATGAATCCACTCGCTCCCGTCCTGACCATCGACGGCCCTTCCGGGGCTGGCAAGGGTACCATCAGCCGCATCATCGCGCGCCGGATGGGCTGGCATTACCTGGATTCGGGCGCCCTGTACCGGGCGGTGGGCGTGGCTGCGAGCTGGGCCGACATCGATACCTCCGACGCGTCGGCCCTAGTGCGCTGCACCTTCGATACCCACGTTCAGTTTGTTGAACAGGGTGAATCGATGCGGGTCATGGTGAACGGCACCGATGCCACCGACGAATTGCGCCTGGAGACCACCGGGGCGCTGGCCTCGGCCATCGCGGCCATCCCCGAGGTGCGGGCCGCGCTGAAAGAGCGCCAGCGCGCATTCAGGGAACTGCCTGGCCTGGTCGCCGACGGCCGCGACATGGGCACGGTGATCTTCCCGGACGCCTCCTACAAGGTCTTCCTGACCGCCAGTGCCGAGGAGCGCGCCGAGCGCCGGCATAAGCAGTTGAAAGACAAGGGGGTTTCTGTTAACTTTGATGACCTCCTGCGCGAGATCATGGCCCGCGACGCCCGTGATGCTCAGCGTACCGTGGCGCCCCTGAAGCCGGCAGACGATGCTGTCCTCATCGACACCACAGGCATCGGCATCGCAGATGTCGTTGCCAGAGTGATGGATCTGCTTCCGGTTCCGGCTGCCTGATCCGTTCGCGCGGGAGCACTGCCAGCAGCATCGGTGGTGGTCGCGCATAGCAGTGCTGTACCAGCTCCGTCGCGCAATGATGCGTGGCGGTTTTCCTACTACACACGACCTGCGTTTCCGGGGTCGACCAACAGGCGGGCGGTCGCCATTCCCCTGAAGGGGACGCCACCGACCCATGTGTCCAACAGAGTAAATCTAATGACCGAATCATTTGCCGAACTGTTTGAAGCCAGCCAGGCCAACCTGGCCAAGCTGAAGCCGGGCGCCATCGTCAGCGGTACCGTTGTTGAAGTCCGCGGCGACGTCGTGGTGATCAACGCTGGCCTGAAGTCCGAAGGCATCGTGCCGATCGAACAGTTCCGTAACGACGCTGGCGAAATCGACGTCGCCGAAGGCGACATCGTCAAGGTCGCCCTCGACTCGATCGAGAACGGCTTCGGCGAAACCGTCCTGTCGCGCGAGAAGGCCAAGCGCGCGATGGTGTGGGACGAGCTGGAAGAAGCGTTGGAAAAGAACGAAACCATCACCGGCCGCATCAGCGGCAAGGTCAAGGGTGGTTTCACCGTGGACATCAAGGATGTCCGCGCCTTCCTGCCGGGTTCCCTGGTCGATGTGCGCCCGGTGCGCGATCCGGCCTACCTGGAAGGCAAGGAACTCGAGTTCAAGCTCATCAAGCTGGACCGCAAGCGTAACAACGTCGTGGTCTCGCGCCGCGCTGTCGTCGAAAGCGAGCACTCGGAAGAGCGCGAGCAGCTGATGGACAAGCTGCAGGAAGGCGCGATCCTGAAGGGTGTCGTCAAGAACCTGACCGACTACGGCGCGTTCGTGGACCTGGGCGGTATCGACGGCCTGCTGCACATCACCGACATGGCGTGGAAGCGCGTGCGTCACCCGTCGGAAGTCGTGAACGTCGGCGACGAGCTGGACGTCCGCGTGCTGAAGTTCGACCGCGAGCGCAACCGCGTTTCGCTGGGCCTGAAGCAGCTGGGCGAGGATCCGTGGGACAACATCGGTCGTCGTTACCCGGCCAACAGCCGCGTCTTCGGCAAGGTCTCCAACGTCACCGATTACGGCGCGTTCGTCGAGATCGAGCCGGGCGTCGAAGGCCTGGTGCACGTCTCCGAGATGGATTGGACCAACAAGAACGTCAACCCGTCCAAGGTTGTGCAGGTCGGTGACGAAGTTGAAGTCATGGTCCTGGACGTCGACGAAGAGCGTCGCCGTATCTCGCTGGGCATGAAGCAGGTTGCCGCCAATCCGTGGGAAACCTTCGCTGCCACCCACAAGAAGGGTGACAAGGTGTCGGGCCAGATCAAGTCGATCACCGACTTCGGCATCTTCATCGGCCTGGACGGCGGCATCGACGGCCTGGTCCACCTGTCCGACATCAGCTGGAACACCACCGGCGAAGACGTCGTTCGCAACTTCAAGAAGGGCGATACCCTGGACGCCGTCGTCCTGGCTGTCGATCCGGAGCGCGAGCGCATCTCCCTGGGCGTGAAGCAGCTGGAGCAGGATCCGTTCGGCCAGTACATGGCTGCCAATCCGAAGGGCTCCAAGGTCGAAGGCGTGGTGAAGGAAGTCGACGCCAAGGGCGCGATCATCGAGCTGGCTGACGGCATCGAAGGTTACGTCTCGGCACGCGACATCGCCAACGAGCGCGTTGACGACGCCACCCAGCACCTGAAGGTCGGCGACAAGGTCGAAGCCAAGTTCGTGGGCATGGACCGCAAGGGCCGTACCCTGCAGCTGTCGATCAAGGCCAAGGACGACGCGGAAATGCGCGAAGTGCTGGAGGAATACCAGTCCTCTTCGGCTTCCAGCGGCACCACCCAGCTGGGCGCGCTGCTGCGTGCACAGCTGAACGGCAACAAGTCCGAGTAATCGGCCTTACGCTGTACGTTGTTTCCTGGACGGCCCGGGCGTTTGCCCGGGCCGTTTCAGGCTGAGATGCCCCTGATGTGAGCCGGTGATGACCAAATCCGAACTGATCGAAATCCTTGCGCGCCGCCAGGCGCACCTGAAGGCCGATGATGTCGATCTGGCGGTGAAGTCGTTGCTGGAAATGATGGGCGGTTCGCTGTCCGCCGGGGATCGCATCGAAATTCGTGGTTTCGGCAGCTTCTCGCTGCACTATCGTCCGCCGCGCCTGGGTCGCAACCCGAAGACCGGCGAATCGGTTGCCCTGCCGGGCAAGCATGTTCCCCATTTCAAGCCGGGCAAGGAACTGCGCGAGCGGGTCAGCAGTGTGCTGCCGCTGGACGCTGATCCGGCCTGAGCCTCCCGTCGCGCCACCGCGTGCGAATCAAGCCGCGAGTCGGATAAGCTACGGACTCCTGCCACTGGAGCTCTCGCATGAAGGTTTTTCGTCTGCTGGTCCTGCTGGCGGTCCTGATCCTTGGGCTGATCATCGGTGCGGTCAACATGACCGCGATGTCGATCAACCTGCTTTTCACCCAGTTGCATACTTCGGTAGGCGTGGCGCTGATCGCTGCACTGCTGGTGGGTGTCATCGTCGGTGCCGGTCTGGTGCTGGTAAGCGTGGTCATTCCGCTCTACAGCCAGCTGCGCCGTGCCAACAAGTCCGGGGCGGCGACGCCGGCCGCGGGTGTTTCCTCCCAATCTTTTGACGGACGCTGATCGAAGATGGAATTCGTCACCGAGTGGCTGTGGTTTTTCCTGTTCGTCCCGTTGGCTGCAGTAGCGGGATGGGTGATCGGTCGGCGCGGCGGGCAGCGTCACGGTGACAGCCAGGTCAGCCGCCTGTCGAGCACCTACTTCCGGGGCCTGAACTACCTGCTCAACGAGCAGCCGGACAAGGCCATCGAGCTGTTCCTGCATATCGCCGAGCTGGACAAGGAAACCTTCGAGACCCAGGTCGCGCTCGGCCACCTGTTCCGCCGCCGCGGCGAAGTCGACCGGGCCATCCGCCTGCACCAGGGCCTGGTCAACCGCCACGATCTGAGTGATGCGCAGCGCGTGCAGGCCCTGCTGGCGCTGGGCGAGGACTACATGAAGTCCGGCCTGCTGGACCGTGCCGAGACCGTGTTCACCGAACTTGCGCAGCTGGACCAGCGCGCCCCGCAGGCGCTCAAGCACCTGATCGGCATCTACCAGGCCGAGCGCGACTGGGAAAAGGCGATCGACAACGCGACCCGTTTCGAGGACGTGACCGGCGAGCCGATGGGCAAGCTGATCGGTCAGTTCGAGTGCGAGCTGGCCGAGCGCTTCCGTGGCGCCGGCAAGCTGGAAGAGGCGAGGGCAGCGATCGCCCGTGCCTACCAGGCCGATGCGATGTCGGTGCGCGCGGGCATCATCGAGGGTCGCCTGGAGACCGATGCCGGCAACGCCGAAGCCGCGGTGCGCGCGTTCGAGCGCGCGGCCCGTAACGATCCGGAGTACCTGCCCGAGCTGCTGCCGGCGCTGATGGCGAACTATCGCAAGGTCGGTGACCTCGCGGGCGCGCGTGCCTTCCTGTCGGAAATGACCGAGCACTATCGCGGCATCGCCCCGGTACTGGCGTTGACCCGGCTGATGGAAGAGCAGGAAGGCGTGGCACCGGCCCGTGCCTACCTGGGGCGCCAGCTGAAGGATCGCCCGTCGGTGCGTGGCGAGTCCGCACTGATCGACCTGACCCTGGCCGAGGGTGCCGACTCCACCGCCACCCTGCACGACCTCAAGCACATCACCGATCAGTTGCTGGTGCGCAACCCGGCCTACCGCTGCACCCGCTGCGGTTTCGGTGCGCGGACGCATCACTGGCAGTGCCCGAGCTGCAAGGAGTGGGGGACGGTCAAGCCGCTGCTGAACTACGCGGTGCTCTGATCCATGCCGTGGTTCGTGATGGGGGCGCTGCTGGGGCTGGCCCTGCTGAGCGCGGCCCTGACCTGGGCCGCCCGCGGTTACGCCGTGCGCCGGCAGTTGCTGGACCAGCCCGGCGAGCGCCGCAGCCATAGCGTGGCGACACCGCGCGGCGGTGGTATCGCCATTGTTATCAGCCTGCTGGTTACGGCGGGCGTGGCCATGGTGGCCTGGCCGGACGCCGCGCCAAGCCTGCTGGTCGCCAGCCTTGGCCTGGTCCTGGTGGCCGGCATCGGCTGGTGGGACGACCACAGGCCCCTGCCTGCCCTGCGCCGCCTGCTGGTGCATTTCATTGCGGCAGCGCTGCTGGCCATGCTGGTCAAGGCCAACGGTGGCAGCTGGCTGCTGGCCGGGCTGGTGCTGCTGTTCACCGCCTCGCTGATCAACATCTGGAACTTCATGGATGGGATCAACGGCATTGCCGCCAGCCAGGCGATTGTTGTCGCATTGGGACTGGCGCCGCTTCTGCCCTGGCCCTATTCGCTTGCGGCCCTGGCATTGGGCCTAGCCTGCCTGGGCTTCCTGCCGTTCAATTTTCCGCAGGCGCGGATCTTCATGGGTGATGTCGGAAGTGGCGCGTTGGGCTATGCGGTGGCGGCCGTGCTGGCCATCGCCAGCGTGCGCACGGACATCAACTGGCTCCTGCTGCTGGTGCCAGCCTCGGCTTTCCTTGTGGACGCAGGCTTCACACTGCTGGCGCGCATCATTTCCGGACAACGCTGGATGGAACCCCATACCCAGCATGTCTACCAACGCGCGGTGCAGGCAGGAGCCAGCCACGCCCGGGTGACAGGGATGTACTTTGCTTTGGGCCTGTTCAGTATTACAGTGACTGTTGTCTGCTCCAAATTGCAGCCGAGGTGGGAGGCTGTCGTGGCGATCGCGTGGTTCAGTGCGCTGAGCGTCCTCTGGCTCCTCCTGCGCAATGGATTGCGCCATCGACAAGGAAATACCTGACTTATGGCTTCACCCTGGCGGGACAGAATCCTCGGCCTGATGCCGCGTTCGGCCATCGTCTGCCACGACCTGTTCATGGTCTGGGCATGTTGGCAGCTGCTCCACGCAGGGCGCTACTCGATCCTGCCCAACGCGCCCGAGCTTCCCCTCTGGAACATCGACACCACACTGGTACTGCTGCTGCAGGGCCTGGTGTTCTGGCGCGTCGGCCTCTACCGCGGACTGTGGCGGTTTGCCAGCGTCAGCGACCTGCTGAACATCTTCAAGGCCAGCTTCATCGGCATGGTCGCGATCGTGCTGGTGCTGATGTGGAAGCGCTTCGATGGCGTGCCGATGTCGGTGCTGGTGATCTATCCGTTCGCGCTGTCGGCCCTGCTGGGCGCGCCACGCCTGCTGTACCGGGCCTGGAAGGACTATCAGGCGCTGCAGTCCGATTCCAGCGCACGTCGCGTGCTGATCCTCGGCGCGGGCCAGGCGGCTGAGACGCTGGTGCGTGACCTGCGGCGCTCGGGCAACTTCGAGCCGGTCGGCCTGCTCGACGACGCCCCCCATCTGCGCGGGGCCAAGCTGCAGGGCCTGCCTATCCTTGGCACCCTGGACGACGCGCCCACCGTGGTCCGCGAGACCGCGGCCAAGCTGCTGGTGATTGCCATGCCCTCGCTGGATGCCGCCGGCATGCAGCGGATCGTGGCCATCTGTGAAAGCACGGGCGTGCCGTTCCGCACCGTGCCCAAGCTCAGCGACATCCTGCAGGGCCAGTCGCTTCCCGGGCAGCTGAAGGAAGTGGCGATCGAAGATCTGCTCGGCCGCAAGCCGATCATGCCGGACTGGAATCTGATCCGTGGCTGGTTGGGTGGACGTACGGTGATGGTGACCGGGGCCGGTGGCTCGATCGGCTCGGAACTGTGCCGCCAGTGCGCGCGCCATGGTGCTGGCCGCATCATCCTGCTGGAGATCAGCGAGTTGTTGCTGCTGACCATCGAGGACGAACTGCGCCGCAGTTTCCCGGATGTCGAGATCGAAGCCGTGCTGGGTGACTGTGGTGACCCGGCCGTTATCCGCCACGCACTGTCGCTGCATCCGGTGGATACGGCGTTCCATGCGGCGGCCTACAAGCATGTGCCGGTGCTGGAGCGCCAGCTGCGTGAAGCGGTGCGCAACAACATCCTGGCGACCGAGAACGTGGCCCGGGCCTGCCTGGAGGCGCGCGTCGAGCATTTCGTCTTCATCTCCACCGACAAGGCGGTGGACCCGGTCAATGCGCTGGGTGCCAGCAAGCGCTACGCCGAGATGATCTGCCAGAGCCTGGACCAGAAGTCCACGCACACCCGTTTCGTCACCGTGCGTTTCGGCAATGTGCTGGCCTCGGCCGGCAGCGTGGTGCCGCTGTTCCGCGAGCAGATCCTGCGCGGTGGGCCGGTGACCGTTACCGATCCGGAAGTCAGCCGCTACTTCATGACCATCCCGGAGGCCTGCCAGCTGATCCTGCAGGCGGCCGCGTCGGCATCGCACGGTGCGATCTATACCCTCGACATGGGCGAGCCGGTGCCGATCCGCGTGCTGGCCGAACAGATGATCCGCCTGGCCGGCAAGCAGCCGTACAAGGACATTCCGATCATCTATACCGGCCTGCGCCCGGGCGAGAAGCTGCACGAGACGCTGTTCTATTCGGATGAGGACTATCGCTCAACCGCGCACCCGAAGATTCTCGAGGCCGGCGTGCGCACGTTCTCGCGCGATCTGGTGCTGGGCAATGTCCCGCGCCTGCGCGAGGCGATTGCCAGCTACGACACTGCCAGCATCCAGGAGATCCTGTTTGCGACCATGCCGGAGTTTTCGCCAATCGCACAGGATGCTTACATTTCATCCGCTAAAGTCCTGCCCTTTCCGGCACGTGAGGCCAACAGGTACCAATGAGCAAGCGAATCCGCAAAGCGGTTTTCCCGGTGGCAGGGCTGGGGACGCGTTTTCTGCCAGCAACCAAGACCGTGCCGAAGGAGATGCTGCCGATCATTGATCGGCCGCTGATCCAGTACGCCGTGGATGAAGCCATCGAGGCCGGCTGCGATACGTTGGTGTTCATCACCAACCGCTACAAGCATGCAGTTGCCGACTATTTCGACAAGGCCTACGAGCTGGAACAGAAGCTCGAGCGCGCCGGCAAGCAGGAGCAGCTGGAGCTGATCCGCCACGTTCTTCCGGAGGGCGTGCGTGCGATCTTCGTGACGCAGGCCGAAGCACTGGGCCTGGGGCATGCGGTGCTCTGCGCCAAAGCCGTGATCGGTGACGAGCCGTTCGCCGTGCTGCTGCCGGACGACCTGATCTGGAACCGCGGTGCGGGTGCGCTCAAGCAGATGGCCGATCTCAACGAGGCCAGTGGTGCCAGCGTGATCGCCGTTGAAGACGTGCCGCACGAAAAGACCGCCAGCTACGGCATCGTGGCCACCGAGGCCTTTGATGGCCGCAAGGGTCGCATTTCGGAGATCGTGGAGAAGCCAAAGCCGGAGGACGCGCCGAGCGACCTGGCGGTGGTGGGCCGTTATGTGCTGAGCCCGAAGATTTTCGAGTTGCTGGAACAGACCGGCAGCGGTGCCGGTGGTGAGATCCAGCTGACCGATGCGATCGCGCAGCTGCTGAAAACCGAAGAGGTCGATGCCTATCGATTCGAGGGCACCCGCTTCGATTGCGGTACGCACCTGGGGCTGGTGGAGGCGACGATCCGGTTCGCGCTGGATAACCCGAAGCTGGCTGGCCCGGCGCGCGAGAAGCTGGCGGCGATGCTGGCGGAGGAGTAAGGGTTTTATCAAGCGCTCCGTGCAGCGCCTTGATTGATACGTGATGGGCGGGACGGGTGGGCCTTTGCAGGACACGCCGTAAACCCGTCCATGGGGGCTCGATGGCGCCATCCATGGCGCCAACGGTCCTGCAAAGACCCACCCGTCCCGCCTGTCAGATTTCCAGTGGGCGCGGACGGGAAGGGCGGAATCAAGGGCAAGACCAAAAGCAAAAGCAAAAAGGCAGCCAGTGGCTGCCTTTTTTGCTTGCTGGGGTCAGATCCCTTTGCTGCGCAAAGGGCTCTGACGCCAGCTCTTGATCCTGCCTTTGCTCACCCCTCCGCCGCGCGGAATGATGGATGGCGCGGGTGGGTGAGGCTGACCGGGACTGTCAGCGGCATGGATGCCGCTGCCAAGCCCCCATGGACGGGTTCACGGCGTGTCCCGGGCAGTCTCACCCACCCGGGCCCTTCAGTACACCGACATCCCGACCGGCAGTGCTTTGAACCTTACAGCGCCTCGAAAATACCCGCCGCGCCCATGCCGGTGCCGATGCACATCGTCACCATGCCGTACTTCTGCTGGCGACGACGCAGGCCGTGCAGCAGGGTCGCGGTACGGATCGCGCCGGTTGCACCCAGCGGGTGGCCCAGGGCGATCGCGCCGCCCAGCGGGTTGACCTTGCTCGGGTCCAGGCCGCAATCGCGGATCACCGCCAGCGACTGCGCGGCGAAGGCTTCGTTGAGCTCGATCCAGTCCAGCTGGTCCTGGGTCAGGCCGGCCTGCTTCAGTGCCTTCGGGATCGCGGCGATCGGGCCGATGCCCATCACTTCCGGACGCACGCCGGCCACCGAGAAGCTGACGAAACGCGCCAGCGGGGTCAGGCCGTAATCCTTGATCGCCTGTTCCGAGGCCAGCAGCACGGCGCCGGCGCCATCGCTCATCTGCGAGGAGTTGCCGGCAGTGACGGTGCCGCCGAACTGGCCGTTGCGGAACACCGGGCGCAGCTTGGCCAGGCCTTCGGCCGAGGAATCCGGACGCGGGCCTTCATCGGTGTCGGCCACCTTGTTGCGGGTGATGATGCGCTGGCCATCGGCCAGGTCCGGCAGGTGCGAGACGATCTCGTACGGGCTGATCTCGTCCTTGAAGTCACCGTTCTGGATCGCGGCCATGGCCTTCTGGTGCGAGGCGAGGGCGAACGCATCCTGGTCTTCGCGCGAGACCTTCCATTCCTCGGCCACCTTCTCGGCGGTGATGCCCATGCCGTAGGCGATGGCGACGTGGTCGTTGTCGAACACGCTCGGTGCCATCGCGATCTTGTTGCCCATCATCGGCACCATCGACATCGATTCGGTGCCACCGGCCAGCATCAGGTCGGCGTTGCCCAGGCGGATCGCGTCGGCGGCCTGCGCCACGGCCTGCAGGCCGGAGGAGCAGAAGCGGTTCACGGTCTGCGCGGCGATGGTGTTGGGCAGGCCGGCCAGCAGCACGCCGATGCGCGCCACGTTCATGCCCTGCTCGGCTTCCGGCATGGCGCAGCCGATGATCGCGTCATCGATGCGGTTGACGTCCACGCCCGGTGCCTGTGCGACAACGCTGCGCAGAACGTGCGCAAGCATGTCGTCGGGGCGGGTGTTGCGGAACATGCCCTTGGGCGCCTTGCCAACCGGGGTACGGGTGGCGGCGACGATGTAGGCGTCCTGGATTTGCTTGGTCATTGCAGTGATCTCTTGAATAGGGGTTGGAAGAGGTTGCCGGCCAGCGGCCGGCACTACCGATGTCTTCCGTCAGTTCCGCAGCGGCTTGCCGGTCTTCAGCATGTGCGCGATGCGGGCCTGGGTCTTTTCCTGCTGGGCCAGTTCGACGAAGTGCTTGCGCTCCAGGGTCAGCAGCCACTCTTCGTCGACCAGGGTGCCGCGGTCGACCTTGCCGCCGCACAGGACGGTGGCGATGCGCTCGGCGATCTCGTAGTCGTACGGGCTGATGAAACGGCCTTCCAGCATGTTGACCAGCATCATCTTGAAGGTGGCGATACCCACGTCACCGGCCACCTGGATGCGGCGTGCCGGCAGCGGCGGACGGTAGCCCGCTTCGGCCAGCGCACGGGCTTCGGCCTTGGCGATGTGCAGCGCCTCGTAGCTGTTGAACACCACCTTGTCGGTGCTGCGCAGCAGGCCCAGTTCCTTGGCGTTGACCGCCGAGTTGGACACCTTGGCCATCGCCACGGTCTCGAAGGTCTTCTTCAGTTCGGCGAACACGTCACCGCCAGGGCCGGCGGCCTGCGAGGCGCGCACGGCCAGTTCCTTCAGGCCACCGCCGGCCGGCAGCAGGCCCACGCCGGCCTCGACCAGGCCGATGTAGCTTTCCAGGAAGGCCACGGTCTTGGCGCTGTGCATCTGGAACTCGCAGCCGCCACCCAGGGCCAGGCCGCGCACGGCAGCCACCACCGGCACCAGCGAGTACTTGATGCGCTGGCTGGTGCGCTGGAAGTTGGCGACCATCTCTTCGAACTGGTCGACCTTGCCGGCCTGCAGCAGGCCGAGGGCACCGGCCAGGTCGGCACCGGCGGAGAAGGGTTCCTTCTGCTGCCAGATCACCAGGCCCTGGAAGTCCTTCTCGGCGCGGCTGACGCATTCCTGCAGGCCGTCCAGCACCTGGTCGGACACGGTGTTCATCTTGGTCTTGAAGCTGACCACGGCGATGCCGTCGCCGTCATGCCACATGCGCAGGCCGTCGTTCTCGAACACGGTCTCGCCCGGCGCGAACGTCTCGCCCAGCAACGGATCGGGGAAGCGCTGGCGCTGGTACACCGGCAGCGACGAACGCGGCAGCTTGGCGTTGCGTGACGGGCTGTAGCTGCCCTCGGCGGCATGCACGCCGTCGCGGCCGTCGAACACCCAGTCCGGCAGCGGGGCGTTGCTCATGCTCTTGCCGGCGACGATGTCATCGGCGATCCACTGCGCGACCTGCTTCCAGCCAGCGGCCTGCCAGGTTTCGAACGGGCCCAGCGACCAGCCGTAGCCCCAGCGGATGGCCAGGTCGACGTCACGCGCGGTCTCGGCGATGTCGGCCAGGTGGTAGGCGCTGTAGTGGAACAGGTCGCGGAAGGTCGCCCACAGGAACTGCGCCTGCGGGTGCTGGCTCTCGCGCAGCTTGGCGAACTTCTCGGCCGGGTTCCTGATCTTCAGGATCTCGACCACTTCCGGTGCAGCGGCGCGGTCGGCCGGGCGGTAGTCCTGCTTCTCCAGGTCCAGCACCACGATGTCCTTGCCGACCTTGCGGAAGATGCCGGCGCCGGTCTTCTGGCCCAGCGCGCCCTTGGCGATCAGTGCGTCCAGCCACTTCGGCGACTTGAAGAACGCGTGCCACGGGTCGTTGGGCAGGGTGTCGCCCATGGTCTTGATGACGTGGGCCATGGTGTCCAGGCCGACCACGTCGGAGGTGCGGTAGGTAGCCGACTTCGGGCGGCCGACCAGCGGGCCGGTCAGGCCGTCCACTTCATCGAAGCCCAGGCCGAACTGCTGGGTGTGGTGGATGGTGGACAGGATCGAGAACACGCCAATGCGGTTGCCGATGAAGTTCGGGGTGTCCTTGGCGTACACCACGCCCTTGCCCAGGGTGGTGACCAGGAATTCTTCCAGGCCTTCCAGCACGGCGGCGTCGGTGGTGGTGGCCGGGATCAGCTCGGCCAGGTGCATGTAGCGCGGCGGGTTGAAGAAGTGCACGCCGCAGAAGCGGTGGCGCAGCTGCTCGGGCAGCACGTCGGCCAGCTTGTTGATGCCCAGGCCCGAGGTGTTGGAAGCCAGCACGGCGTGGTCGGCCACGAACGGGGCGATCTTCTTGTACAGGTCCTGCTTCCAGTCCATGCGCTCGGCGATGGCCTCGATGATCAGGTCGCAGTCCTTCAGCTGCTCCAGGCCGGACTCGTAGTTGGCCGGGGTGATGGCCTCGGCCAGCGACTTGCTGGCCAGCGGCGCCGGGCTCAGCTTGCCCAGGTTGGCGATCGCCTTCAGCACGATGCCGTCGGCCGGACCTTCCTTGGCGGGCAGGTCGAACAGCACGGTGTCGACGCCAGCGTTGGTGAGGTGGGCGGCGATCTGGGCACCCATGACGCCGGCACCCAGCACGGCGGCGCGGCGGACTAGCAGGGAATTGGACATGGTGTAGGGCCTTTGTTGGTCAGCAGTTACTGGGTGGGTCACACCCGGTGGAATCACGGGGAAGCGGGCAGGGCGCTGGCGCGAGCGGCGGCGCGGAACCCGGCTTCGGCGAAATGGATCAGTTCGTGGGCGGCATGGGCACGATGCGCCGCTTCGGTGACACCGGCGGGACGCTTGATCAGCCCGAAGTCGGCCATGGCATAGGTGAGCGAGCCGGCCAGGAAGTCCAGGCGCCAGTACAGCTCTTCCTTGCTCAGGTCGGGCGCGCATTCGGCAATCGCCTTGCCGAACGCACGCAGCACGTGGCCGTAGTGGTCGGACAGGAACTTGCGCAGGTTGTCGTTCTTCTCGGCGTAGGCGCGCGCGATCACGCGCACGAAGGCACCGCCGTTCTGGCGGTCCTGGGCCAGCGCCAGCGCCGGCTCGACGAAGGCGGCCAGCACCGGGCGCAGCTGCCCGGGATGTTCGCTGCGGGCGCGCTCGAGCTGCGCCAGGCGGGCACCGGTCATCTCGTCCATGCGGCGGCGGAACACCTCGTTGACCAGGTTTTCCTTGGAGCCGAAGTGGTAATTGACCGCTGCGATGTTGACGTCGGCCTGGCTGGTCACCTGGCGCAGCGAGGTGCCGGCGAAGCCGTGCTGGGCAAACAGCTCCTCGGCGGCACCGAGGATGCGGTCCTTGGTCGAGAAGTGGGCGGGTTTGGCCATCGGCGGGCGGACCTTAATCAAACGATTGTTTGATACTAGGACCAGACGGTAGCGTATGGCATTTTGCAGTGCAGCAAAAATGCCCAGGGCGGTCAGAATCCGCTCAGGTGGGTGAATGGGCGCAAAGGGTAGTGCCGGCCGCTGGCCGGCAATCGTGGGCAGCCCGGCGGGCGCCAGCCTGCCGGCCAGCGGCCGGCACTACCAAGCCAGCGCTTTATCTTTTACAATTCGCCTACGTTTATCAGGCTAAGCCCGCGTCCCGACGCGGGTTTTTTTCATGTTACCCTTCGGGCCATCAGCGGCCCGATTCCATTGGAGACATCCCATGGCGCTGGAGCGCACCCTTTCGATCATCAAGCCGGACGCCGTTGCCAAGAACGTCATCGGCGAAATCTACGCCCGCTTCGAGAAGGCCGGCCTGAAGGTCGTGGCCGCCAAGTACAAGCAGCTGTCGCGCCGTGAAGCCGAAGGCTTCTACGCCGTGCACCGCGAGCGTCCGTTCTTCAACGCGCTGGTCGAGTTCATGATCTCCGGCCCGGTGATGATCCAGGCCCTGGAAGGCGAGAACGCCGTCCTGGCCCACCGCGACCTGCTGGGCGCCACCAACCCGAAGGAAGCCGCTGCGGGCACCATCCGCGCCGACTTCGCCGAATCCATCGATGCCAACGCCGCCCACGGCTCGGACTCGGTCGAGAATGCCGCGATTGAAATCGCCTACTTCTTCGCCGCCACCGAAGTCGTCTCGCGCTGAGAGTAATGCCGTGAACGAGGTCGTACAGTCCCCCGCCATCCAGCCGCTGCCGAAGTCGGCACCCACGGTTGGCAAGCAGAACCTGCTCGACCTCGATCGCGCGGGCCTGGAGAAGTTTTTCGTCGAGGTTCTCGGCGAGAAGAAGTTCCGTGCCCATCAGGTGATGAAGTGGATCCACCATCGCTACGTCACCGACTTCGATGAAATGACCGACCTCGGCAAGGTCCTGCGCGCCAAGCTGCAGGCCCATGCCGAGGTGCTGGTTCCGAACATCGTGTTCGACAAGCCCTCCGCCGACGGCACCCACAAGTGGCTGCTGGCGATGGGTGTGGATGGCAAGAACGCCATCGAGACCGTGTACATCCCCGACAAGACCCGCGGCACGCTGTGCGTGTCCTCGCAGGTCGGTTGCGGCCTGAACTGCACGTTCTGCTCCACCGCTACCCAGGGCTTCAACCGCAACCTGACCACCGCCGAGATCATCGGCCAGGTGTGGGTTGCCGCACGCCACCTGGGCAACGTGCCGCACCAGATGCGCCGCCTCACCAACGTGGTGATGATGGGCATGGGCGAGCCGCTGATGAATTTCGACAACGTCGTGCGCGCCATGAGCGTGATGCGCGACGACCTGGGCTACGGCCTGGCCAACAAGCGCGTGACCCTGTCGACCTCCGGCCTGGTGCCGCAGATCGACCGCCTGTCGGCCGAAAGCGACGTGTCGCTGGCGGTGTCGCTGCATGCGCCCAACGATGCGCTGCGCGAGACCCTGGTGCCGCTCAACAAGAAGTACCCGATCGCCGAGCTGATGGCCTCGTGCGCACGCTACCTGCGCGCCAACAAGCGCCGCGAATCGGTCACCTTCGAATACACCCTGATGAAGGGCATCAACGACAAGCCCGAGCATGCCCGCGAATTGGCCCGCCTGATGCGCCAGTTCGACAACGCGGTGCAGGCCAAGGATTCGGGCAAGGTCAACCTGATTCCGTTCAACCCGTTCCCGGGCACCCGCTACGAGCGTTCGGAAGAAGCGCACATCCGTGCCTTCCAGAAGATCCTGCTCGACAGCAACGTGCTGACCATGGTGCGGCGTACCCGTGGCGACGACATCGACGCTGCCTGTGGCCAGCTCAAGGGCCAGGTGATGGACCGCACCCGCCGCCAGGCCGAGTTCAACAAGACGCTTCAGGCGGGGAAGGGGAGCGATGCCGCGGCCTGACCGCCTCTGGCTGGTTCTGTTCGCTGGCACGCTGGCCCTCGCGGTTGGCGGCTGCAAATCCCAACCCAAGGCCAAGCTGGGCCCCAGCCTGGCGCCGGTGTACTCGGTCCGCGATCCGGACAACGTCCGCCGCCAGGTGCGCTGGCAGGATCTGCTGGCGCTGGCTGCCCGCGACATGCAGGTCGGCAACCTCGATGCGGCCGAGCGCAAAGCCCGTGAGGCGCAGAAGCTGGCGCCGGAGGCCCCGGACGCGCTGGTGCTGCTGGCCGGCATCGATGAGCGCCGTGGCCGCACCCCGCAGGCTGGCGAGAGCTTCCGCAGGGCCGCCGAACTGGCGCCGCAGCGCGGCGACATTCTCAACAATTACGGTGCCTGGCTGTGCCAGCAGGGCCGGCCGGCCGAGTCGCTGGTCTGGTTCGACCGCGCGCTGCAGGCGCCGGGCTATGCCACGCCGGCCGAGGCACAGGCCAATGCGGGCGGCTGCGCACTGGATGCCGGCCAGTTCGAACGTGCCGAACGCGACCTTCGCGCGGCGCTGACGACACTGCCTGACAACCCGGTCGCACTCGAGGCGATGGCCCAGCTCAGCTTCCGCCAGGGCCGCTACATGGAGGCCCGGGCCTTCGCCGAACGTAGGATTGCGGCTGCACCCGCAACGCGTTCCGTGTTACAACTTGCGTCTCAAATCGAAGCGCGGCTGGGCGATCGGGCGGCATCTGATCGCTATCTCCAGCGGATTCGACAGGAATTTCCGCAGGAAGCGGGCTCCTAACTCCAGGGTTGATGCATTGTGATTGATGACCAGACTGTGAGCGCTCTCGAGACTGCGGCCGGCTGCGGCACCCGCCTGCGCCAGGCCCGCGAAGCGGCCGGACTGACCCTCGAGGATGTCGGCACGCGCCTGCGCATGCCGGTCCAGGTGGTCAAGTCGCTGGAAGAGGAACAATGGCAGAAGCTCGGCGCGCCGGTGTTCGTGCGTGGCCAGCTGCGCAGCTATGCGCGCCTGCTCAACGTGGATGTGAGCCAGCTGCTGGAGCAGGCCCAGGTTGGCCCGGTGGTCCCGCCCACCCTGGTCAGCCATACCCATACCCCGCGCGCGCGTCGCATTGCCGAGAACCTCGGCCGGCGCATGCTGTATGTCGGCATCACCGCGGTCCTGGCCGTGCCGGTGTGGTTCGCCACCCGTGGCCACTTCGACGGTAGCGCCACCCCGTCGCCGAACACCGCCTCGCTGGATGCGATCCCGGCCGCCGTGCCGGTGGCTCCGTCCGCCGCGGGCGTCGAGCCGGCCACCCCGGTTGACGTGGCGAGCGCCCCGGCCAGCAAGCCGGCCGCGACCCCGTACGTGGCCTCGCTGGCCCCGGTGCCGCGTTCGGCCCCGGCGCCGGCCGCCGCCGCCAACACGCTGGAGATGCAGTTCAGCGGCGACAGCTGGGTCGATATCGGCGGCCCGGACGGTGCCACCGTCGAGAAGGCACTGATCAAGTCCGGCGAAAGCCGCAGCTTCACCCCGGGCCAGGTGACCCGGGTGACCCTGGGCAACGCCTCGGCGGTCCAGGTTCAGCAGAACGGCGCTATCGTCGATCTGACCCCCTACCAGCGAGCCAACGTGGCACGCTTTCAGGTATCCTCTGAAGGCTCCGTAGTCCCGGTTTCGCACTGAGGCGCGGTTTCACCACCTTCGATTAAACCCAATGGTCCCTCCCGATGGGCGGGGCGAGAGTACGCATGGCGATCGACGATCTGCTCGACGAGCACGAACAAAGTGAACGCGTCCGCAGCTGGCTGCGGAAGAATGGCGCCAGCATCCTTGGTGGCGTGGTCATCGCCATCGGTGCCATCGCCGGCTGGCAGTGGTACCAGAAGGATCAGGGCGGCAAGCTGGCCTCGGCCAATGTCGAGTACCAGAAGGCGCTGCTCGGCCTGCAGCAGAACAAGCTCGACGATGCCTCCAAGGCAGTGAAGGCGCTTGAAGCCGGCCCGTCCAGCATCTACGGCGACCTCGCGGCGCTGCAGCTGGCCAAGGCCCAGGTCGACGCCGGCAAGAACGAAGACGCGCTGGCCACCCTGCGCGGCGTGAAGGTCGAAGGTGACCTGCAGCGCGTGGTCGACCAGCGCGTGGCCCGCCTGCTGGTGGCCACCGGCAAGAGCGACGAGGCGATCAAGCTGCTGGGCAGCGCCGCCGACAGCAGCAGCCTGGAAATCCATGGCGATGCGCTGATGGCGCAGGGCAAGCGTGACGACGCCCGTGCACAGTACGAGAAGGCGCTGAAGTCGCTGGACGTGGCAGCGCCGCAGCGGCGCCTGCTGGAAACCAAGGTTATGGATGCCGGCGGCACGGTCGCCGCCCCTGCGGAGTCGGTTTGATGAGTCAGAAGGTCATGATCACCCGCGTCGCCACCGTGCTCCTGATGGGCATGGCCCTGACCGGCTGCAGCACCGTGAAGGGCTGGTTCGCCGGCAAGGACGCGGCAGCGAAGAAGGCCCAGGAGCCGGCTGAGCTGGTCAAGTTCGAGCCCAGCGTCAAGGTCAACAAGGCCTGGTCGGTCAACCTCGGCAAGGGCGAGCGCCGTATCGGCGTGCGCCAGGGCCCGGCGGTGGCCAACGGCCACGTGTTCGCCGCGGCGATCACCGGTGGCGTGCACGCCATCGACCTGCAGACCGGCAAGAAGGTCTGGACCTGGGAGCCGCAGAAGGAAAAGAAGAAGCCGAAGCTGCGCCTGTCCGGCGGCCCGGGTGTCGGTGAGAACCTGGTCGTGATCGGCACGCTGGATGGCCAGGTCATCGCCCTGGACATCAACGACGGCAGCGAGAAGTGGCGCGCCCGTGTTCCGGGTGAAGTCATTGCCGCACCGGCCGTGGCCCAGGGCCTGGTGTTCGTGCGCAGCAACGATGGCCGCGTGACCGCCTTCGATGCCGGCAACGGCACCCAGAAGTGGTTCAACCCGAGCGAACTGCCGGCGCTGACCGTGCGCGGCAACGCGCCGGTGGTCACCGGCCCGGGCGTGCTGTTCATCGGCAAGGACGAGGGCGCGGTTGCGGCCCTGGCCCAGCAGGATGGCCGCACCCTGTGGGAACAGAACATCGGCAACGGCGAAGGCCGTACCGAGCTTGAGCGCATGGCCGACGTTGACGGTGCTCCGGTACTGGAGGGCAACACCCTCTACGTGAGCAGCTTCAAGAACCAGACCATGGCCATCGAAGGCCCGACCGGTCGCCCGCTGTGGGCGCGCGACCATGGCGGTGCCGGTGGCGTGGCGGTGTCGTCAGGCAATGTGTTCGTCACCGACAACAAGGGCGGCGTGTTCGGCCTGGACAAGGCAACCGGCGCGGCCATGTGGTCGCAGACCGAGCTGGCGCGTCGTTCGCTGACCGGCCCGGTGCTGCAGGGTGATTACGTGGTCGTCGGTGACTACAAGGGATACGTGCACTGGTTGAAGACCTCCGATGGTGCGATGGCGGCACGGGCGAAGAGCGGCGGTGACGCCCTGCTGGCCCAGCCGGTCGTCGCAGACGGGGTGCTGCTGGTGCAGAACGTTGATGGCAAGCTGACCGCCTTCCGGTTGGCAAATTAAAAATTGGAGTAATCGCGATGCTGCCTTTGGTCGCCCTGGTTGGACGGCCGAATGTCGGCAAGTCGACTATTTTCAATGCGCTGACGCGCACCCGTGACGCGCTGGTCCATGACCAGCCCGGCGTCACCCGCGACCGCAACTACGGTGTCTGCCGTCTGGACGAGGACAACCATTTCCTCGTCGTCGACACCGGCGGTATCGCGGAAGAGGAAGAGGGCCTGGCCGGTGCCACCACCCGCCAGGCCCGCGCCGCTGCGGCGGAAGCGGACCTGATCCTGTTCGTGGTCGACGCCCGTGAGGGTACGTCGGCAATGGACGACGAGATCCTGGCCTGGCTGCGCAAGCTGTCGCGCCCGACGCTGCTGCTGATCAACAAGATCGACGGCACCGACGAGGACAGCGTGCGTTCGGAATTCGCCCGTTACGGCTTCGGCGAGATGCTGACCGTGTCGGCGGCGCACCGCCAGGGCCTGGACGACCTGCTGGACGAAGTGATCCAGCGCCTGCCCGAAGAAGGCAGTGGCGAAGAGCTGGACAACGATCCGAACCGCATCCGCATCGCCTTTGTCGGCCGCCCGAACGTGGGCAAGTCGACCCTGGTCAACCGCATCCTCGGCGAGGAGCGCATGATCGCTTCCGACGTGCCGGGCACCACGCGCGACTCGATCGCGGTGGACCTGGAGCGTGACGGCCGCGAGTACCGCCTGATCGATACCGCCGGCCTGCGCCGCCGCTCGCGCGTGGACGAGGTCGTCGAGAAGTTCTCGGTGGTCAAGACCATGCAGTCGATCGAGCAGTGCCAGGTGGCCGTGCTGATGCTGGATGCCACCGAAGGCGTGACCGACCAGGACGCCACCGTGCTCGGCGCCGTGCTCGATGCCGGCCGCGCGCTGGTGATCGCCATCAACAAGTGGGATGGCCTGACCGAGTACCAGCGCGAGCAGGCCGAGACCCTGCTGTCGCTGAAGCTGGGCTTCGTGCCGTGGGCCGAATCGGTGCGCATCTCGGCCAAGCATGGCTCGGGCCTGCGCGAGCTGTTCCGTGCCGTGCACCGCGCGCACGAGTCGGCCAACAAGACCTTCACCACCAGCGAAGTGAACAAGGCGCTGGAAGTGGCCTACGAGACCAACCCGCCGCCGACCATCCGCGGCCACGTCTCCAAGCTGCGTTACGTGCACCCGGCCGGCGCAAACCCGCCGACCTTCATTGTGCACGGCACGCGCCTGAAGGAGCTGCAGGAATCGTACAAGCGCTACCTGGAGAACTTCTTCCGCAAGCGCTTCAAGCTGATCGGCACCCCGGTGAGCTTCATCTTCCGCGAGGGTACCAACCCGTACGAGGGCAAGAAGAACGTCCTCACCGAGCGGCAGGTCAAGGCCAAGCGGCGCTTGATGAAGCACGTCAAGGGCAAGTGATGCAGAAGAAGGCGGCCGCAGGGCCGCCTTTTTCGTTGTGGTGCATGGGCGGCCGCCTTGCTCAGGCGTGGCCCCACGGCAACAGCACGCCACGGAACCTCATCCTTCCCGACGACAGGCGGTCATACGCCTCGGTCGCGCGGTCCAGGTCAAAGGTCTCGACCATCGGCTTCACCTTGCCGGCGGCGGCAAGCTGCAGCACTTCGCTGAGGTAGTGCTGGCCACCATGGGTGGCGCCGATCACGCGCTGGCGCATCATGTGGAACGGCACGCCTTCGGACGAGATCGAGAAGGGCTGGCTGAAGTCCAGGCCGCACAGCACAACGCGCCCATCGACACGCAGGCCGGTCATCGCTTCTTCGGCCGAGCTGAACTCATTGGTGGTCACCAGCAGTACGTCGGCGCCACCGATGGCCTTCAGCTCCTTGCCATTGGCAACCACCTGGTCGGCGCCCAGCTGAAGGGCGAGCGCATGCTTGTCTGCGGAATGGGTGAGGGCGATGGTCTCGAAGCCGCAGGCCTTGGACAGCTGCAGGGCGACGTGGCCCAGTCCACCGATACCCAGTACCGCGATCTTCTCCCGTGGCTGGGGCGCCGCATCGCGCAGCCCGCTCCAGGTGGTGTAACCGGCACACATCATCGGCGCCGCGTCCACGTAGGAGAGGCCGTCGGGCAGCAGTACCGTGCCTTCGGCAGAGATGGCGATGTACTGTGCGTGTCCACCCTGCGCAGCGAAGCCGGTGGTGCGAGGTGCATCGCAGTTCATCGCGGTCTGCCCGGACAAGGGCCGGCTCTCGCGGCAGTAGGGGCATCGCCCGCACGCGGATTGGACCCATGAGGTGCCCACGCGGTCGCCCACCTGGCGGGTGTGCACACCTGCGCCCACTTCCACGACCTCGCCGACCACTTCATGCCCTGGTGTCTGCGGGTAGATGTCGCCGCCGTAGCCCTGGGTTGCCCACACGTCCGTGTAGCACATGCCTGATGCGTGGACCTTGACCAGCACCTGGCCCGGTTCGATCACGGGCATCGGCACGTCCTGTACCTGCCACGGCGCATTCGGCCCGGTCATCACAACCGCTTTCATCGTTTTCATCGTCTTGATCCTGTCCCGGTGGGTGAGCGCCGAGGGCGTGTGCCCGCGGACACCCCGGAGCGTAGAATCGGTTGACTATCAAGACAATCGCTTCAATATTTCACAATATGGTGAGTCGTATTCAACAATCCAGTGGAGGTGATCTGGCCGCCTTCACTGCGTTCCTGGCGGTGGCAGCGCATCGGAGCTTCCGCAGTGCGGCGGCGGAGTTGAACATCACGCCCTCGGCGATCAGTCATGCGATCAAGGCCCTCGAGCAGCGGCTGGGTGCGCGCCTGTTCAACCGCACCACGCGCAGCGTCTCGCTGACCGACGCCGGGGAGCGCCTGGCGGAAAAGCTGCGGCCGGCCATGGCCTCGATCGAGGAGGCCCTGCAGTCCGTGGACACTGAAGCCGGCACGCCGCGTGGCACGGTCCGCATCAACGCCAGTGAAGGCGCCATACGGCTCGTGCTGAAGCCGGTGCTTGCGCGCTTCCTGCGCCAGTATCCGCAGGTCCACCTGGACATCGTCAGTGACGGCAGGTTGGGCGATATCGTGTCGGAGGGTTTCGACGCAGGCATCCGCCTGACCGAAGCCGTGCCCCAGGACATGGTCGCGGTAGCGGTGACCGCCCCCATGCGCTTCGCGGCGATTGCTTCGCCGACGTACCTTCAGGCGCGTGGCCGGCCACTGCGGCCGCTGGATCTCCATCAGCACGACTGCATTCGTTTCCGCTTCGAAAGTGGGGCGATCTACCGTTGGGAGTTCGAGCATCAAGGCACCACCGAGCGGGTGAACGTCTCCGGGCCGATCACGCTGACGGACCAGCCGTTGATGGTCGACGCGGCCATTGATGGTATCGGCATTGCCTTCGTTCCCGAGCATCTGGCGCTGGAGCCATTGGCCGATGGCCGCCTGCTGCGGCTGCTCGAGGACTGGTGTCCTGAGTTTCCCGGGCTTTCGCTGTACTACCCGGGCCATCGACATGTGCCGCCTGGGCTGAAAGCGCTGATCGGTCTTCTTCAGGAACAGCACGGCGGGCGCGGGCAGCCTGGGTAGCGCCGGGCATTGGTCGAGGCATGGCAGAGCGGCCTGCGCGATAATGCGGCCATGAGCATCCGAGAGCTTTCCCCCGCGCAGGCGCGCGAGCGCCTGGCCCACGGCGCCGTGCTGATCGATGTGCGCGAGGCGCACGAACGGGCCGGGGGCATGGCCGAGGGCGCGCGCGGCGTGGCCAAGGGCGAGCTGCAGGCCGACCCGGCCTCGCATCTGCCGCGGCACGACCAGGAAATCCTGCTGATCTGCCAGAGCGGCAAGCGCTCGGCCGATGCCGCGCTGTTCCTGCGGGAGGCCGGGTATGCCAACGTCGCTTCCGTGACGGGCGGTACCGTGGCCTGGCGCGAGCAGGTGCTGCCGCTGGTGCAGCCGCTGACCAGTGCGGCCGACCGCGACTTCTACGACCGCTATTCGCGCCACCTGCTGCTGCCGCAGGTGGGCGAGGCCGGCCAGCGTCGCCTGCAGCAGTCGCGCGTGCTGGTGCTGGGCGCGGGTGGGCTGGGCGCACCGGCCGGCTTCTATCTGGCTGCGGCCGGGGTAGGGCATCTGCGCTTCGCTGACCATGACCGCGTGGAGCGCAGCAACCTGCACCGGCAGATCGTGCATACCGAAGCCAGCGTCGGCCAGCTCAAGGTTGATTCGGCGCGTGAGCGGCTGCTGGCGCTGAACCCGTCGATCGAGGTCGAGGCAGTGCCGGAACGGGTTACCTCCGAGAACGTGGATGCGCTGCTGGAGGGCGTGGACGTGGTGCTGGATGGCTCGGACAACTTCCCGCTGCGCTACCTGCTCAACGACGCCTGCATCAAGCACGCCAAGCCACTGGTGTACGCCGCCATCGAGCGCTTTGACGGCCAGGTAAGCGTGTTTGACGCCGGCCGCCAGCGCGGCGTGGCGCCTTGTTACCGCTGCCTGTTCCCTGAGCCGCCGCCGCCGGAGTTCGCGCCGAACTGTTCCGAGGCCGGTGTGCTGGGCGTGCTGCCGGGGCTGGCCGGGGTGCTGCAGGCCACCGAGGTGCTGAAGCTGCTGCTGGGCATCGGCGAGCCGCTGGTGGGGCGGCTGCTGCGCTTTGATGCGCTGGGCATGCGCTTCCGCGAGACCGGCATCCGGCCGGACCCGCACTGCCCGGTGTGCGCGCCGGGGGTGCCGTTCCCGGGGTATATCGATTACGCCGCGTTTTGCCGGGGCGGCTCTCTGTAAAGTCGAGCCATGCTCGACTGCTCCGCGCGCTGAGGCCAAAAGCAGTCGAGCATGGCTCGACTCTACAAGACATGGTTTCAGGATGATCTGAGGGGTCACTCCCTACATCGTTCCACCTCCAAGACAATCCGGCGCAACATGCGTGCTATTGCCGTCATCGGCATTGCTCTATTGTTGAACCCGATTCTGGATCTTGGGGAAAGCACCGCATGGCGGTAGAAGCAGCGACCAGCGAGCTGGTCAAGGTCGTGGCCCTGTTGGGCGCGGCGGTGGTGATGGTGCCTTTGTTCCGCCGGGCCGGCCTGGGCTCGGTGCTGGGCTACTTCGCCGCTGGCCTGGCGATCGGACCGTTCGGGCTGGGCTGGTTCTCCGACCCGCAGGCGATCCTGCATACCGCCGAGCTCGGCGTGGTGATGTTCCTGTTCGTGATCGGCCTGGAGATGCGGCCCTCGCACCTGTGGAGCCTGCGCAAGGAAATCTTCGGGCTGGGCACGCTGCAGATCGTCACCTGTGCGCTGGTGCTGACCAGCATCGCCAAGCTGTTCGGCTTCCCCTGGCAGGTGGCCTTCATCGGCGCCACCGGCTTCGTGCTCACCTCCACGGCGGTGGTGATGCAGCTGCTGGCCGAGCGCGGTGACATCGCGCTGCCGTCGGGTCAGAAGATCGTTTCGATCCTGTTGTTTGAAGACCTGCTGATCGTGCCGTTGCTGGCGCTGGTGGCGTGGATGGCGCCGAGTGCGGGCAGCGCCGATGGCGAAGGCTCGCGCTGGCTGTCGGTGGCGATCGGCGTGGGTGCCATCGTCGGCCTGGTGCTGGTCGGCCGCTTCCTGCTCAATCCGCTGTTCCGCGTGCTGGCCGAATCGAAGGCGCGCGAGGTGATGACCGCCGCCGCGCTGCTGGTGGTGCTGGGCGCGGCGCTGCTGATGCAGCTGTCCGGCCTGTCGATGGCGATGGGCGCGTTCCTGGCCGGCGTGCTGTTGAGCGAGTCGACCTTCCGCCACCAGATCGAAGCGGACATCGAACCGTTCCGCGGCATCCTGCTCGGCCTGTTTTTCCTCAGCGTCGGCATGGCGCTGGACCTGAGCGTGGTGGCCGCGCATTGGCAGCTGATCCTCGGCCTGGTGCTGGCGTTGATGGCGGCCAAGGCGCTGTGCATCTACGTGGTGGCGCGCATCATGGGCAGCGACCACGCGCAGGCGCTGGATCGCGGCGTGCTGATGGCGCAGGGCGGCGAGTTCGCCTTCGTGTTGTTCTCCGCCGCCGCATCGGCCGGCGTGATCGACCTGGACATCAATGCCAACTTCACCGCCGTGGTGGTGCTGTCGATGGCGCTGACCCCGCTGGTGGTGCTGGTCTACAAGCGCGTGGCGCCGAAGCCGACGGTGAACATGGACGGCGTGGACGAGGCCGATGGCCTGTCCGGCAGCGTGCTGCTGATCGGCTTCGGCCGCTTCGGCCAGGTCGCCAGCCAGTCGCTGCTGGCGCGCGACGTGGACGTGACCATCATCGACAACGATGTGGAGATGATCCAGAGCGCGGCGCGCTTCGGTTTCAAGATCTATTACGGCGATGGCACGCGTCTGGATGTGCTGCATGCTTCGGGCGCGGCCAACGCACGTGCGATTGCGGTGTGCGTGGACAAGGCCGAGGCCGCCGACCGCATTGTCGAGCTGGTGGCGCATGAATTCCCGCAGGCCAAGCTGATGGTGCGCTCGTTCGACCGCGAGCATTCGCTGCGGCTGATCCATGCCGGTGTCGATTTCCAGATCCGCGAGACGTTTGAGTCGGCGGTGCTGTTCGGCCAGGCCGCGCTGGTGGAGCTGGGTGCGGACGAGGATGACGCGATCGAGATTGCCGAGCAGATCCGTCGCCGCGATGCCGAACGCTTCGAGCTGGAAATTGCCGGTGGTGGTTTGAATGCCGGCGCGCGGATGATCTACGGCAACAGCCCGCAGGGCGTACCGACGCCGACCCCGTTCACCGCACCGAAGCGGGCGAGCAAGACGCTGAACCCGCAGGATGTGCCGGAAGAGGAAGAGTAGCCACCGGTCGTGCCGGCCGTCGGCCGGCAGTTACGGAATCATTCCGACGCCATGAGGTTGCCGGCCAGCGGCCGGCACTACCGGTGCGCGGTGTCGACGCGCGGCGGTGGGCGAGGGGGCCTGAATCGGGGACAATAGCGTCCCCGCCGCCCCACGCCCGCTCCCGATGACCGATTCCGCCCCCCAGCTTCCTGCCCGCATCCTTGATGGCCGCCGTATCGCCGAGGACCTGCTCGACAGCCTGAAGGTGCGCGTCGACGCCCGCGTGGCCGCCGGTGGCAGCCGTCCGGGCCTGGCCGTGGTGCTGGTGGGTGGCGACCCAGCCTCGACCGTGTACGTGCGCAACAAGCGCCGCGCCGCCGAGAAGGTCGGCATCGAGGCACATGACTACGACCTGCCGGCCGGTACCACCGAAGCCGAGCTGCTCGACCTGATCGACCAGCTCAACGCCGATCCGAAGATCAACGGCATCCTGATCCAGCTGCCGCTGCCGGGCATCCCCGACGCGCGCCGGCTGATCCAGCGCATCGACCCGCGCAAGGACGTGGACGGCTTCCACCCGGAAAACGTCGGCCACCTGGCCCTGCGCGAGTTCGGCCTGCGCCCGTGCACCCCGCGCGGCATCACCACGCTGCTGGGCCACACCGACCAGCCGGTGCGCGGCCGCAACGCCACCATCGTGGGCGTGAGCAACCATGTCGGCCGGCCGATGGGCCTGGAGCTGCTGATTGCCGGCTGCACCGTGACCAGCTGCCACAAGTTCACCCCCAAGGACGTGCTGGAACAGGCCGTGCGCAACGCCGACATCCTGGTGGTGGCGGTGGGCCGCCCGGGCATCGTGCCGGGCGAGTGGGTGAAGCCGGGCGCGGTGGTGATCGACGTCGGTATCAACCGGCTGGATGATGGTCGTCTGGTGGGTGACGTCGGGTTTGAAGCGGCGGCCCAGCGGGCGAGCTGGATCACCCCGGTGCCGGGTGGCGTGGGCCCGATGACCGTGGCCACGTTGATGCAGAACACCCTGGAAGCGGCGGAAGCGCTGAGCTGACCTTTTGGGGTGGTGCCGACCGTTGGTCGGCACAATGCGGACATGCGGATGACCCGCTCCTGGTAGGTGCCAACCTTGGTTGGCACACATACATCGGGGCCATCGGCCCATCTGGGGCACCGGTGCCGGACAGATCGTGCCAACCAAGTTTGGCACCTACCAAAGGCGCTCCAGGACTGCCCCGAGTGATCCTCTTAAGGTGGGTGCCGACCGTTGGTCGGCACATCCATCGGGGCCATCGGCCCATCTGGGGCACCGGTGCCGGACAGATCGTGCCAACCAAGGTTGGCACCTACCAAAGGCGCTCCAGGACTGCCCCGAGTGATCCTCTTAAGGTGGGTGCCGACCGTTGGTCGGCACATCCATCGGGGTCATCGGCCCATCTGGGGTCCAGTTGCCGGACGGGCCGTGCCAACCAAGGTTGGCACCCACCAAAGGCGGTACGCCACCGGCGGCCCGGATGGCCTCCTGAACCAATGATCGCCCGCGCGACACTGCGTCGCATCTACCCCCTGCCACGGGGCGCGAAAACAGGGTAAAATGTCGCGCTTCCCCACATCTCGGGTATGCCGATGCTGCGCATCCAGGCTGAAGCACTCACTTACGACGACGTCTCGCTCGTCCCCGCCCATTCGACCATCCTGCCCAAGGACGTCAACCTCGAAACGCGGTTGACTCGCGACCTGAAGCTCAAGCTTCCGATCCTGTCCGCAGCCATGGATACCGTCACCGAAGCCCGCCTGGCCATCGCCATGGCACAGCTTGGCGGCATGGGCATCATCCACAAGAATCTCAGCCTGGAACAGCAGGCCGCGGAAGTGGCCAAGGTCAAGAAGTTCGAGGCCGGTGTCATCCGCGACCCGATCACCGTCGGCCCGGAAACCACCATCCGCGACGTGCTGGCCCTGACCCAGGCGCACAACATCTCCGGCGTGCCGGTGGTGGGCAGCGACGGCCTGCTGGCCGGCATCGTGACCCACCGCGATATGCGCTTCGAGACCGAGCTGGATGACCCGGTCCGCCACATCATGACCAAGAAGGATCGCCTGATCACGGTCAAGGAAGGCGCCGCCTCTGACGAAGTGCTGCAGCTGCTGCACCGCAACCGCATCGAAAAGGTGCTGGTGGTCAATGACTCGTTCGAACTGCGTGGCCTGATCACCGTCAAGGACATCCAGAAGAACACCGACTTCCCGAACGCTGCCAAGGATCTGTCGACCCGCCTGCTGGTCGGCGCTGCCGTCGGCGTGGGTGGCGATACCGATCGCCGCGTGGAAGCGCTGGTCGCCGCCGGCGTGGACGTGATCGTGGTCGATACCGCGCACGGCCACTCGCAGGGCGTGCTGGACCGCGTCAGCTGGGTCAAGAAGAACTTCCCGAACGTGCAGGTCATCGGTGGCAACATCTGCACTGGCGAAGCCGCACTGGCGCTGCTGGACAGCGGCGCGGACGCAGTGAAGGTGGGCATCGGCCCGGGCTCGATCTGCACCACCCGCGTGGTTGCCGGCGTCGGCGTGCCGCAGGTCACCGCCATTGACCTGGTGGCCGAAGCGCTGCAGGACCGCATCCCGCTGATCGCCGACGGTGGCATCCGCTACTCGGGCGACATCGGCAAGGCGCTGGCCGCCGGTGCCTCGACCATCATGGTCGGCGGCCTGCTGGCCGGTACCGAAGAATCGCCGGGCGAGACCGAGCTGTACCAGGGCCGTTCGTACAAGAGCTACCGCGGCATGGGTTCGCTGGCTGCCATGGAGAAGGGGTCGAAGGACCGCTACTTCCAGGACGCCGCCACCGCCGACAAGCTGGTGCCGGAAGGCATCGAAGGCCGCGTGCCGTACCGCGGCCCGGTGGGCGGCATCATCCACCAGCTGATGGGCGGCCTGCGCGCCACCATGGGCTACGTGGGCTGCGCCACCATCGACGACATGCGCAGCAAGCCCAAGTTCGTCAAGATCAGCGGCGCCGGCCAGCGTGAGAGCCACGTCCACGACGTGACGATCACCAAGGAACCGCCGAACTACCGCGCCTGACGCGGGCCGGGCAAAGAGGAACGAGGAAGCTGATTCCCGTTCCTCTTTTTCCATCTGCTGCTGCAAATCTGATTTCGTTTTCCCTACTGCATTGCCAGGGCGCCATGACCAACATCCATAACGACAAGATCCTGATCCTCGATTTCGGCGCGCAGTACACGCAGCTGATCGCACGCCGCATCCGCGAGCTGGGCGTCTACTGCGAAATCTGGGCGTGGGACCACAACCCGGCCGAGATCGCGGCGTTCGGCGCCAAGGGCATCATCCTGTCCGGTGGCCCGGAATCGACCACGCTGCCGGGCGCCCCGGCCGCGCCGCAGGAAGTGTTCGACAGCGGCCTGCCGATCTTCGGCATCTGCTACGGCATGCAGACCCTGGCCGCGCAGCTGGGCGGTGCCACCGAAGCCGCGGACCAGCGCGAGTTCGGCCACGCCGAAGTGAACGTGATCAACCCCGATGCGCTGTTCAAGGGCCTGAGCGACCACGGCGGCGAGCCGAAGCTGAATGTCTGGATGAGCCACGGCGACCACGTCTCCGTTGCGCCGCCGGGCTTCACCATCACCGCCACCACCGACCGCATTCCGGTGGCCGCCATGGCCAACGAAGAAAAGCGCTGGTACGGCGTGCAGTTCCACCCGGAAGTGACCCACACCCTGCAGGGCCAGGCGCTGCTGCGCCGCTTCGTGGTGGATGTGTGCGGCTGCCAGACCCTGTGGACCGCCGCCAACATCATCGACGACCAGATCGCCCGCGTGCGCGAACAGGTGGGCGATGACGAAGTGATCCTGGGCCTGTCCGGCGGCGTCGATTCGTCCGTGGTGGCTGCGCTGCTGCACAAGGCCATCGGCGAGAAGCTGACCTGCGTGTTCGTGGATACCGGCCTGCTGCGCTGGCAGGAAGGCGACCAGGTGATGGCGATGTTTGCCGAGCACATGGGCGTGAAGGTGGTGCGCGTGAATGCCGCCGACCGTTACTTCGCCGCGCTGGAAGGCGTGAGCGACCCGGAAGCCAAGCGCAAGATCATCGGCAACCTGTTCGTTGAAATCTTCGATGAAGAGTCGAACAAGCTGAAGAACGCCAAGTGGCTGGCGCAGGGCACCATCTACCCGGACGTGATCGAGTCGGCTGGCAGCAAGACCGGCAAGGCGCATGTGATCAAGAGCCACCACAACGTGGGCGGCCTGCCGGAGCACATGAAGCTGGGCCTGGTGGAGCCGCTGCGCGAGCTGTTCAAGGATGAAGTGCGCCGCCTGGGCGTTGAGCTGGGCCTGCCGCGCACCATGGTCTACCGCCATCCGTTCCCGGGCCCGGGCCTGGGCGTGCGCATTCTGGGCGAAGTGAAGCGCGAATACGCCGAGCTGCTGGCCAAGGCCGATGCCATCTTCATTGATGAGCTGCGCAAGGCCGATCTGTACGACAAGACCAGCCAGGCGTTTGCCGTGTTCCTGCCGGTGAAGTCGGTGGGCGTGGTGGGTGATGCGCGGGCTTATGAGTGGGTGATTGCGCTGCGGGCCGTGGAAACGATTGACTTCATGACGGCGCACTGGGCGCATCTGCCGTATGAGTTCCTGGGGACGGTGAGCAACCGGATCATCAATGAGTTGCGGGGGGTGTCGAGGGTGGTCTATGACATCTCGGGGAAGCCGCCGGCGACCATTGAGTGGGAGTGAGTTGAAAGAACGAGGGCGCCGAGAGGTGCCCTTGTTGTTTATGGTGTCCGCTAGGGCTATGCCCGGTTCTACGCCGGCTTGTTAGCCGAATCCAATCGCCCTAATATCGAGCTGTATCGGGGTGTCGCCATACGGTGCTTTGTGGATACGTCGTATAACCGGACCTACGGGTCCAACAATTAGTTAGATAGTTAGTCCCCCAGGGAGCATCGCCGTATTGGACACTCTCACATTCACAGCCGAGGTCATTAAGGCGGTAGTTTGGCCGGCCTCACTCCTCGTACTGGCTTTCTTGCTTCGCAAGCCACTTAAAGAGCTGATACCTCTATTAAGGAGGCTGAGGTACAAAGAGGTTGAAATTGAGTTTTCCAGGGAAATCGCGATGCTTAAGGTCAAAAGCCTCACGGAACAGCCATCTGATCTACCGAGTGTGGGCGTTACTTCGCCCGGACTTCCGAAAAGACTGGAAAGTAAGCGGCTAGAGCTGTTGCGAATGGTGCCATTTTCTGCTCGTGTCGCTGTCATGGAAGCTTGGCTCGAAGTTGAGGGGGCTGCAAATGAAGTTGCTAGCTCGTTCTGGAGCCAGCCACCAAGCGAGATCTTTAGAAGCGACTCGACGATCGGGGAGTACCTTTTCAAGTGCAATGTAATAGGCAGGCATGACCTGGAAACTTTCAAAAGGCTTCGGCATTTGCGCAATAGCGCCGCTCACGCTGAGGAGATCAATTTGAGCGATGGTGACGCAATTGGCTATGTGGAGGTAGCTCTGAGCCTTGCAGCAAAGATCAGGTCTCACTGAGAGAGACCTAACAATTCGTTCAAGCTTACGCGGGCATTGCTCGTGAGCTTGAGATGTCGGGGATTGCCTCCCGGTTCGGGGGGGGGGGCATTGGACTGTGGTGGGCGTCCGGAATATAGTTATAAGGCTTGGTATCGCGTCTAGGGGGGGGCATGGAAGTTGCTCAAAGTCTGCGCCAACAGTCTGCTATCAATGTGCTATCGCTGACTGGCGGTGGGTACAGGGGGCTTTACTCTGCGAGAGTTTTGCAGTTACTTGAAGAGCGTGCTGGTAAGCCAATCGGTCAGTGCTTCGACCTAGTTGCGGGGACATCGATCGGAGGAATTCTGGCGCTAGCTGTTGCGTTCGAAGTTCCAATGAAGGACGTCGTCGCAGCGTTCGTGTCCAAGGGGAGTGTGATATTCCGCAGGAATTTGTTTCGAGCGGGGCTGTTTCGCAATAAGTACGACTCCGAGCCAGTGGCCGACCTGCTTGAATCTCTTCTGCCGAGAGGTGCTCGGATGGCAGACGCTAAGCACGCGTTGATAATTCCTGCTCTAAATCTGACTCTTGGACGGGGCACTCCTCTCAAGTCGAGGCACAATGCCGACTGGACGAGAGACTACAAGCTTTCTGTAAGGGACGTTGCGCTAGCAACTTCAGCCGCGCCGATCTACTTCCCGATTGCCAGCTTTGGCGAGAGCTTGTACGCAGACGGTGGCTTGTTCGCGAACGCTCCAGACCTTGTGGCGCTCCATGAGGCGAACACATACTTCTCGGCGAAGGATGAGTCCGTCCGCATGCTCAGCATAGGCACTATGTCTACCACTTACGTAGAGCCGATGGGGATAGAGAAGAGAAGGGGCGTTCTATCGTGGCTTCGACCGACTAGCTTTCCGCTGATTCAGACCATTCTTGCTGCACAGGAACAGATGGCGCTTCAGATCGTCCGGCATAGACTCGGTTCGAATCATCTACGTCTGGACGAGTCGCCGAGTCAGAGCGATCAAAAGAAGCTCGGACTCAATATCGCAACCGAGTATGCGCAGAAACGATTGCTTGGCGCTGCGAAAGATACGTTCGATCGGCTACGCGAAGAAGAGATAGAGCCGTATTTGGCTCACTCGCCACAAAAGTGGATCATTGCAGGGGGTGAATAGTGGGTGTTGCAGCCAGATTGTTCGTTTCCAATGACGATGCAGAGTCGCTCAATCGACGCGTTCGACCGACGGACGGACAGTTGGAGTTCCTAAGGGATAACAAGGACGCGCTCGAGCAGTGGCTGCTGAATGACCTGGCAGATTCTGGATATGGAGTTTCAACCTTTCTGCAAGGGTCATATCGTTTCCACACATTGATCAAGCCAGTGATGTCGGGAGCCGAGTACGATGTGGATGTCGGATTTTATTTCATAGATGGTCGGGCGGAGCCTGACAGCAACGAGTTGCGAGAGTTGCTGAGAGATTCGCTAGAGCAGTTTGCAAGAATTTGCGACGAAGTAAAGCAGCTCGATGCTCCGAAAGAGCGATGCTCGCGGGTTAGATACGAGCGAAAATTCCACATTGACGTTCCTGTCTATCATAAGGCGTCAGACGGAGGAGGCGTCCGGTTAGCGACGCTATCGAATGGCTGGGAAAGGAGCAACCCAGCAGCCATGCTTGATTGGTTCCAAGAAGCGCTCGATGGCAGCGATCGCCAGAAGGCGCGTATTCGACGACTGGTTCGATACATGAAGGCGTGGGCTGCGCTTAAGTTCGCGGGCTCTGACGGAATTCCTTCTTCACTTCTTCTGACGGTGTTGGTGGTCGATGCTGCACAACACCTCAACGGAGAGGATGACGACGACGCGTTGGCGATCGTCGTCGATTCGATCTACGAGCGACTTTTGGTGGACAGCACTGTGCGCAATCCTGTAGGTGGCGACAGCGATACGAATCTAAATCGTCTGGATGAAAGTGACTTCGACGTATTCATGGAAGAGCTGGCACGATTTAAGGACTCGTCGTCTCGCGCTGTGGATTGCGAAGATGAAGCTGAAGCTGCAGCAATTTGGTGCGAGCCATTTGAACACCTGTTCCCACTGCCAGAAGGCGTGGATGGGCTTGCGCTGGAGGTGGCGGGTACAGGGCTTGCGATCCAGAGTCCAGTTATCAACATTACGGTGCTAGATGGGGATAGCCATAGCGTACTGAGGAACTACATTGGGCGCGTCCCCTTCGCACGAGTCGGTGAGAAGCTAAGGTTCGCGATCACAAATCCCGATGTTATTCCCAACCATGCCAGAGTGACTTGGGTGGTGAGGAACACGGGTGCTGGCGCTCACGAAGAAAGCGATTTAGGACACAGCGGGGTTGATGACGGATCTCGCGTCTGGACGCGTGGTGTGGCATACATCGGGCGGCACTTCATGGACTGTGAGGTGAGGGTGCACGGTCAACTTCGTTCTGTCACCAGGGTGGCGGTCGATGTGAATCGTGCAGCAATTCCTCCACGCCACCCCGTAAGTAGGCCCTCCTACGTGAAGCTAATTGGGAAGAAGGGGCGGTGACTCGGTTTACGTTAGAGTGCTGGCTGGAGGCGGCCAGCGCCACAATAGACGGCTGCCGTATGTGCAGATGGTGCCCCCGGCGGCTGTGCCTTCCACCCTCTTGATGGGGAGGAGGATGAACGTTCAAACGTCGAAGACATTGGTGCAGTTCGATCCATGACCATGGTCGGGGGCTAAAAGGGGGGGGCACTCAGCTCCGCCAGCTGTCGGACAAGAGTTGCAAAGGAGCCATGTAGAAATCGTAGGACAGCATAGCCTTGTGACCAAGGTCTGCCTCAAGCACATCGCATCGGAACGTGTAAAGAAGCCGCGCGATGAGACAGCTGCTCACTCGCGATCTTGCCGGACTGGCGTGGCCTCAAGAATTGCTCTATGGGGGCTGCGAGAACAAGGCGCGTCCGCCTCTAGCCGAAAGCGAAGATCCCAAATTATTCAATCAAGCCTACGCTCCTTGGCATATCGGTCTTGTTCACGCTATATACTCTGCTAGATCTTCTGGAAATCGACAGGGTGAGGAATGCACGAACATCAGAATCCAATGACTGGGTTCAAGTTGCTGGAGCAAGCGTTCTCTGAAGGCTTCCGTATGCGTCCAGTCCCAGGTGCCGAAGATATTTTCGTAGAGATCGACCAGGGAGTTACATCAGAGCGTTACACTTATGCGCGCCTGGCGGGGCTAAAGGTCCAACAGCTTGTCGTACTTGACGAGAATGAGCCGCTCAATGGTTTGCCTTGCTTTTGTCTATTCTATGGCACGTTAGAGAGCCTTCGGGGGCGCGGTCTAACCTCGACCTTTATCCGTCAATGCCTCGAGCAGTTCAAGAAGGATCTTCGACCACACTACGGTCAACGCTACTACATCGAATCCTTGATTGAGACAGACAATGAGCCATCGCTGGCAATCGCTAAGAAGCTCTTTGGCGAGCCAAGTCATGATGGTGTTGACCAGCTGTCTGGAACGCCGACGAGAATCTGGCAATTCGAAGAGATTCGCTAGCGTCGATAGCTCGGCGTAGCAAATAATTCAACCCGAGCCCGTATGCGGATCGGCTTAGTTCAGGCAATGGACTGCAACAGGGGGATGCATGCCGAAGGAAGATTTGTACAAAACATTCATTAATCGAATGAAATCGGCGTCTGACGCCGGAGCGTACCTGGAGGCATCTTGGTACGCATATGCCGCGCTGGAGGATCGACTCGTTTCGCTTCTACAAAATTCTGGCGGGGTTGGTGAGAATGCCGGCGGTGCCAATGGAAAACCTATAAAAATGATGGGGCGAAAAATCAAAGAGCTGAATCGGCGTGCAGAGAAGGACAAGCTTCTCAAGGAGAACTTTGAGCACGACAAGCTCAACGCCTGGAAGGATTCTAGAAATAACCTAATGCACGCCATGGGCGATGCCACCATGACTATCGATGAGATTGACGCGTCCGCAAAGAAGCTCGCGGAGGATGGACAGGAGCTGGTGCGAGAATATGCAGCAGCTTGTCGCAGGCTGAAAAAGCACCGTGACAAAGTTGCTGTTTAGCAATTAGTTGGCAAGTGTAGGTTCCAGGTTCACTTCTTTCGTAGTGAAGCTGTCTTATTAGCAATGGGTCAGCACCTTTTAGAAGCCAACGTCCGCTCCTGGCCGGAAGCAGACGTTGTTCGATGTGACGCTTGACCAAGTCTGCCGCGAGTATGCTTGGAGAAGCAGATCACTCTGGTCTCACTTCTTGACAAGCCCACTCAACCAGCCCCCGGCAAGCCAGGAACAGCCCATCCACAACCCCCTCATCCAGATGCCGCTCCGGCTCCGCTGCCACCCGGCAGCGGTCTGCCGCGTGCAACACCTCCAGCACCGTAAGCGCCCCCACCATCGCGCGTTCGCTCTTCGCCAGGCTCACACGGCGGCCGGGTGACACATCGTTCTCCGGCCAGGGCAGCCCATCGGCTCCCTCACCCGCGCGGATGCGCGTGAGGATGCCGAGCAGCGAGTTCAGATCGGGCAGGGGAGTGTCGTCGTTGATGGGCTCAACAACGGTGTACGAGGAAAAGGTGTCGGACTTTTTCATGGCGTCGGCTTCCGTGGCTGTACTTAACAGCGCCACCGTGAAGAAGGTGGCGGACGATGCGTGGCTGCAAACCGGGACGAAGTAGTGCCATGACCGGTGGGTCCGAAGACCCCCACGCACCGCCCGCCATACAGGCCGACGGATTGCCCGCCGGCACCGCTTGGGGACGGTGCCGACGGACAAGCGCAAACAACTGGCACAACAATCGTCGCGGGTTTGCAGACCCGGAGCCACCCGTTGTCGGTGGCGCGCCATGGTGTTTACGCGGTCGCTCCGAATACCAATTGAAATTCGCGAAGAGATCGCAGAATTCGAGAGCGGGAATCTATTGTGGCACGCACTATTCGTGCCGTAGGCCTCACGATCCGACGCATTCGTGCAGACGCACTGCTGATCGCGAACGGTAACGTCGCAATCGCCCGTGCCTTCAGGGGATAGCGAGACAGCCGCCTTTACAACAATTCGTATTCCGAACCGGGCCGCAGCACCGCGCGATCAGTCAGACAGGCCGAAAAGCGGTCCAAAGCCGACACCGCGGGAAGACGGCAGAAACTCAATCCACGCCGTCCTCAACCAACGCCGCATTCCCCACCAGCAACTCAATCATCGCCCGCGCCGCCGCTGACTGCCGCCGATGCGGCGCATAGATCACCGAGAACGGCCTTGACCGTCCACGCAGCTGCGGCAGCACTTCCACCAGCTGCCCGCGCTGCAACCGCTCGCGCACGATGAACTCATAGCTCTGGCAAATGCCGATACCCTGTTCGGCCAGCGACACCACGCCCAGCACATCGTCGGACGTCTCGATGGACGAGCGCGGCAGCCAGTCCACGTCGCGCCCACCGTCGCGGAAGATCCAAGGCGCCAACCGCCCGGTGCGCGGCATCACGAACGGCAGGCACAGGTGCTGCTGCAGGTCGTCCAGCGTCTGCGGCGTACCCCGGCGCTGCAGGTACTCCGGCGACGCCACCAGCACCAAAGGCGCATCCTCCAGCTTCCGCCCCACCAGCCCGCTGTCCGGCAGCTGGCCCAGGCGGATGGCCAGGTCGAAGCCTTCGGCCACCAGGTCCACGTTGCGGTTGGTGATGTTCAGTTCCACCTGCACCTGCGGGTACTGCTGTGCAAAGCGCGCCAGCACGGGCGGCAGCCGGTAGTGGCCATAGGTGGTGGGCACGCTCAGGCGCACGCGACCGGCCAGCGCACCGTCCTGGGCCAGTACGTCGCGCTCGGCATCGTCCAGCAGGCCGAAGGCGGTGCGCACCTGTTCCAGATAGAGCCGCCCGGCGTCGGTCAGGCCCACGCGGCGGGTGGTCCGCTGCAGCAGCTGCCGGCCCAGCCGCGCTTCCAGGCGGGTGACCGCGCGGCTCAGCACCGAGGGCGTGGTGGACAGCGCCACCGCGCCGGCCGTGAACGAGCCGTGCTCGACCACCGCCAGGAACACCTCCACATCGCCCAGGTAGTCGAACTTGCGGCTCATTTGGCTCTCCGGGGAACAGATGTTTTGCGATGAGGCCAATTTATCGCCGCTGCGGCGATGAATAAAGTGGCGGCCATTCCCCGATAGGAGCTCCCTATGAACCTGATGACCCGGCTGGCCGCAGCGCTGGCCCTGACCCTGGCCGCGACTGGCGCGCATGCCGCCAACGTGCTGGTGGTGCTGTCCGACGAAAATCACCTGGACCTGAAGGACGGCAAGGTGCTGTCCACCGGCTTCTATCTCAACGAGCTGATGCAGCCGGTCAAGCTGCTGCTGGACGCCGGCCACGAGGTGACCTTCGCCACGCCGCAGGGGCGGGCGCCGACGGTGGATGCGTCCTCGGTGACGCCGGCGTACTTCGGCAACGATGCGGCGCAGCTGACGCTGCACAAGGACCTGCTGGAGAATCTGGCGCTGACCTCGCCGACGGCCTCGCCGGTGGTCAGCCTGGCGCGCGTCGAGCAGCAAGGCTACGCGCGTTTCGATGCGGTCTACATTCCCGGTGGACACGCGCCGATGCAGGACCTGCTGAAGAGCCCGGCGCTGGGCCGTTTGCTGGCCGACTTCCACCAGCGCAAGAAGACCACGGCGCTGGTCTGCCACGGGCCGATCGCGCTGCTGTCTACGCTGCCGGATGCGGATGGTTTCGTGGCAAAGCTGGATGCGGGTGCGATGCCGGCCACGCCGAAGTGGATCTACAGCGGCTACCAGATGACGGTGATCAGCAACCAGGAAGAAGAGCAGGCCAAGCCGATGCTGGGCGGTGGTGAGATGAAGTTCTACCCGCAGACTGCGTTGCAGCGGGCGGGTGCGACGTTCAGCAGCAATGCCACGCCGTGGACCGGGCATGTGGTGGTGGACCGCGAGCTGATTACCGGGCAGAACCCGGCTTCGGCGCTGGAGGTGGGGCAGCAGTTGGTTGAGCGGTTGAAGTAGACCCGTTCGCTCCAAGCGCTGTTTTGACGAAGAGCTTCACTAGCGGCTTTTCAGTGGGTCATGACATCGCCGAACGATTCAAAGCCGCACACCCAACGCATCTAGTGTAGGCGTAGTCATCGTCCCCGTAGCACGAATGCCGTGCGCCAACTGGAACATGCGAAGTGCCGACTGTGTCTCCGGCGTCAGTGTTCCGTCAATGGCGCCCGGGTCGTAGCCCTTCGAATAAAGTGCGGCTTGCACACGCATGATCAGCAGCTTGAGCGCATCGGCATCGCGCCCCTCAGAAATCGGCTTGGCTGAGGCGCCGTGATCCACTGTCAGATTGTTGGTTGTAGCAGCCTTGGTCCGGCTCGCGGGCTGAAGGCTTTGCCCCTGATAGGTACCTGTGCCGCTTCCACTTCCACCGCTGCTTCTCGAACTGGCAGGTGCTGTGTAGGTGCTGGGTGGAGGTGTATAGGTCGCTGGTGGTGGGGAGTAGGAGCGATATGAACTGCCAGACCCGGAGGAATGGGAGCGGTGGGAGCTATGCGATCGATGTGAGCTGTGGCTGCGGTGCCCGGCGTACAGATTGTGGCGCCCTGCATTGAGCGAGGTGCTGAGTACGGTTGCGTACTTGCCATCCATCTCCGAAAGTCTGGACAGGTCGGATTGACCCTTGGGTGGCTCGGTGCCAAGTGCCCCCAGCGTGGCGGCGCTGACAATCATCAATGCATTGGACATGATCAGATTTCCAGTACAGGGGAGATCGCCCGGCTGGTCCAGGCAGGGGTGATCCAGGAAAAGAACCCGCCGCATCGCGATCGTACGGCGCACGCGTCACAGGCGGGAAGGTAGTCATTCTTCCATGGAGAGATGCTCTGGACCGCATAAGGCCAAAGCGAGCGGTCCAGTGCGCAAAGAGGCAGGTTGTAGAGCGAAACCGGGATGCCCGCTTCTGCGAGAGTCTCAACCGCTTCAGTCAGGGTGTGGGCATAGTCAATGGGGTCTGCCCATAGATCAGCCTGGTGTGCTTTGGCAAAGCCAATCGGCTCAATGCCCATGAGTGCGACATGCTCGACGAATGGCAGGTTTCGCCAGATGTAGCGGGCAAGCTGCACCAGTCGCTCGACGGTAGGCCGAACCAGAACGACTCGGATTTCCACCCGTTGGCGCGCTGCATCCAGTGCGTACACGCCGCGTAGTGTCTGGGAGAACGCACCTTCGCTTTGCACGACGTAATCGTGAAGGGCGTAATGGTCCCCATAGAGCGGTACCCCCCAGCTCAGATTCGGATGGAGGTCCGCAAACCGGCTGTGTAGCTCAGGATCGCGCAACCGTCCATTGGAAAGGATATGGATGTGGGTATTCGGTAGTTTCTCAGCGCACTTGCGTACGATGTCGACCAACCCGCTGCCCAGCAATGTAGGTTCGCCGCCACTGATCGCCAGTGATGGCTCTGCGACATCGATCAGGTCGATCAAATCGAGGAGATGATGTACACGCCAGTCGTCCTCCACCTCGCGCGGGGGCTGTGAACACATCAGGCAGTAGCTGTTGCAGCGTTCGGTGGCAAACAGAACGTTGCCGGTATCCCCGCGCCGATAGCGGATGGCTACCTTGCGTTGAAGGGGATTGAGCTCGACGACATCACCGGACTTGCAGAGGGCTGACGGGCCATCCAGGCGCACGTGTGGAACATCGTCAGGAACGTCGAAGCCTTGCGGCGTGAGGACAGCTCCCCAAGGGAGGCGCAACAACGCATCGCTGAGCTGTTCGGGTGCCACCTCCCTGACATCCAGCGCCATTCGCTGCAGGGGCAGGGAGGCTTGGGGGAAGTCGCCAAGACCGACCACCTTCAGCAAAGATGCCTTCGCCGATGGCGACAGAACCGCTTTGGTTTCAAGCGGCAGCATCAATGAGATCCTCAGTGTTTGCTTTCGGAACAGCCCAGGAACGCATCATCCGACGGCCCACTAGATCTTCCCGCTCATAGCGTTCCAGCAGGAAATCGAATAGCCCCATGTTCCGGGCGCAGAAATCGCTGCTCGGTCGGTGACCAATCGGGTCACCCTGGCGTGCGTAGTGCTCGATCGGGTCAGCACCGCACAGTGGCACGAACGCGCAGTCAGCACAGGTCGGAAGCGCCTCAGCCACGCCCGCTTCAAGCAGGCGGGTCATGGCAGGGGAGCCAAGCCAGTGCGCTACCGGTTGCGAAACATCGCCCAACGCGAATGTGTCATCTCCCATGGCCGCCAGCATCCGCGCCTCGTCAGACGGATAGACGCGCCCGTCATGGTCATAGATCACCGCACCAAGACCCGCGCCTGAAGGGGAGCGCAGATCAACGTAGCCATGCCCGAATGAGGTGAAAAGCTGGGAGAGCAGCAAAGATGCGTAGGACTCCTCCATGGCGTAGCCAGAACGATTGACCACCATCAGATGCGCGAAGGCACGCCGGTAAAAGGCGAGGAAATCCGCCGTCGAATAGCCTGTGCGGTGGGCAGTCCTGTTGGCGAATCCATAGGGACTCAGAGGCCGCAGCGAGATGCTGTGGAAACCAAGCTTCTGGTATTCGTCGATGATGGCTTCAGGCACCTCAAGGCTGCGCCGGGTCAGCGTCGTCAGCGCCGACACGCCGTCATCACCCAGCCAGCGGCGTCCGAGTTCTATGCCTTCCACGGTTCGCCGATAGCTGTCGCGGCCCGGGCGGGGGCGGTTGGCATTGTGGAGCGATTCGGGGCCGTCGAGCGATGTCGATAGCTTGAAGCGATGCTCAGCGAGGAATGCCAGTTGGGCTTCAGTGAGGTCGTGCAGAGTGGATGCAAGAACAAAACGAAGGTTACGGCCAGCAGAGCGATTACGCTCGACAATGCGCCGGGTAATGGCCATGACCTGCTCGAAGTTGAGCAGTGGCTCGCCTCCTTGGAACTCGATTGTCAGTTCTTGGCTTGGCCACTCAAACAGCCGCTCTACCGCCTGTTCGGCGTGCGAGCCGGCCATGTCGAAGGCTGTGGCTGTTGTCTCCTGGCGCGACACCTGGCAGTAGCTGCAGGTGTGGTGGCATCGAAGCGAGACTACAAAGATGTGCAGCGCTGGCCCGCCCAGGATGTAGGACTTGCGACTGCGAATCTGGCTCAGCAACGGGGACAGGCTGCTGCGTTCTGTGCCCGCCACTGCCAGGTGGCGGGCCTCCAGGTCGGCAAAGAGTGCCGAATTGGTTGGTAGCTCATGGGCGGCGAAGCGCTGCAGGTCATGCATGTGCATGAGCAGCCAGTCTCCCGCCATGGAGGATACAAATGCCCGATCTGGATCCCAAGGCAAGCGCCGGAAGCGGAACGGCAGCAACTGATACGCCTGAGAGGCGGCAAACGCCTCTGGATGCCTGAACTTGGACATCAGGCGGCAGTCGAGGGCTGGGCCTGGTGTAGCGCTGCCCTGATCAGTTCGAGTTGAAGCCCATGTGTTTCGGCCCGGACGGACGCTCTGATGCGTTCATCGAGCAGATCACGGGAGAACCGTGTAGAGAGGTCGACCGGCAGCGGGGAGCCATCCGTGGTAGAAAAAACCACCGCAAGATCAGCGCCTTGATTCAACAGTTCCACACCAAACTTGCCCGTGTAGCGATGCGCTGCGCGGGCCACCATGTCATCCGAAAACAGTTGTCGATCAACAATATAATGCGAGCGTTCCATTGCTCATCCCCCCCTGGATACGCGAACTTTGCGCCCTACGGGAGAATGTTGCAACTGTGGCAGGGGGGGGCCGCGTTTAAGGTGGCCGGAGGCAGGGGCTGGCACAGGTTCATCGGACCATCCTTGGGTGAATGGGGCTGACTAGGGGGTCAAATCAGCCTTCTGCCGAGAGCTAGGGCATCCACGCGTGGCGTGGATCTACACTTGGGCCTCCGTCGTAAGGAATCTCTCCCATGTTCTCTGGAAAGGTCGCGGTGGTCACCGGCTCCACCAGCGGTATCGGTCTTGGCATCGCCACGGCGCTGGCACGGCAAGGCGCCGACATCGTGCTGAATGGCTTCGGTGATGCGGCGGAGATCGAGCGCATCCGTTCCCGCCTGGAAACCGAATTCGGCGTGCGGGTGGCGCATGATGGCGCCGACCTTTCGCGTGGTGAGGCGGTGCGCGGAATGATCGACCACGCCGTTGCGAAGATGGGCCGCATCGACATTCTGGTGAACAACGCCGGCATCCAGTACACCGCATCGATCGAGGAGTTTCCCGCGGAAAAGTGGGATGCGATCCTGGCGCTGAATCTCTCGGCAGTGTTCCATGCAACGGCGGCGGCACTGCCGCGCATGAAGCAGCAGGGCGCCGGGCGCATCATCAACATCGCGTCGGTGCATGGGCTGGTGGGCTCGGTGAACAAGTCAGCCTATGTGGCGGCCAAGCATGGCGTGGTGGGGTTCACCAAGGTGACCGCGCTGGAAAACGCAGGCACCGGCATCACCGCCAATGCCATCTGCCCGGGGTGGGTGCGGACGGCGCTGGTCGAGCAGCAGATCACGGCGTTGGCGCAGAAGGAGGGCACGGATCAGGAAGCCGCCGCGCGTGCGCTGCTGGCTGAAAAGCAGCCCTCGTTGCAGTTCGTGACGCCCGAGCAACTGGGCGAGATGGTGGTGTTCCTGGCTTCGGACGCTGCGGCGCAGATCACCGGCACGGCGTTGCCGGTGGATGGGGGCTGGACGGCGCGCTAATTGGCGGGCTGTGCCCGCCGCTGCAGCATCGGCAGCGCCACCAGCGTGGCCAGGATGGTGAACAGCACCAGTGACGACCCCACCGTGCCGAAGCCCAGGCCACCTTTTTCCAGCGGCTTGGTGAGCAGGTCGCCGAAGGTGGCGCCGAACGGGCGGGTGAGTACGAAGGCGATCCAGAACAGGATGACTTGGTTGATGCCCTTGATGCGGGTGGCCAGCGCGGTGAGCGCGATGAGGCTGCCGATCAGCAGCGCGCCGCCGGTGAAGCCCAGCCCGGAATCGTCGGCGAGGAAGTCGCCCAGGGCGGTGCCGAGCGTGTTGGAGAACAGCACGGCGGTCCAGTAGAAGCCTTCGGCGCGACGCGATGCGATGTTGCTGACCGAGATCGACTTTTCCGACACCCGCCACGCCAGCAGCACCAGCGCCAGGCAGCCGGCCAGCAGGCTGGCGCCGGTGGCGTAGCCCAGGCCGAGCGTGCGGTCGAGCAGGTCGGACATCGTTGTGCCGGCGGTGCTGGTGGCGAGCACCACCGACCAGAACAGCACCGGGTGGAAGCGCCTCGCCGACAGCTGCACGGCCAGCAGGCCAGCGAAGATGGTGAGCAGGATGGCCGAGCTGGCCACGTAGCCCAGGTTGAGCGTCATCGACAGCAGGTCGCCCGCGGTCTCGCCAAGGGTGGTAGCGGCGATCTTCATCACCCAGAACGAGAGGGTGACCGCCGCCACTTTGCTGTGCAGGGAATCTGCGTCTGAAGCACTCATCGAACATCGCCTGGGGAGCCTGCGGGTGATGCTGTGGCGGGCGGCGTCGGAGTGTGGTCGGAACCGGGTTTGGCAGCGGTGAGCGTGGGGCGGGCGTTCAGCAGGGGAACGCGCTACGCTGCGGCCAGCACCCGGGACGGGGACACAGGGAATGGTCGGATTGATTCCATCGTTTGTGTTGGCAGCGGGTCTGCTGGTGTTGTCCGCGTCGGCAGGCAGTGCCAACGCGCAGCCGCGAGACGCCACGTATTCCAGCGTCTGCAGGCAGGCCGACTCGGGCGATCTTCTTGGCCTGGAGGTGTCGTTTGTCAGTGAGGCCGATGGCGGTTACGCATTGGTCCAGCGTTACGAGGGCGCGGCCATCGCGCCGGTGCTGATGCAGGTCAAGCAACGCGGGCGTGATCTTGTGCTGGTGAGCGGCGCAGCGGATTCCATTGCGCTGCGCCAGGACGGGAAGATCCTGCGGCTGACCTACCTTGATGGGCAGCTGAGCGCTGCGGGCAGCTCGTCGGAAACCCTGATCCCATCGTTGCCCGTGTGGCAGGGAAAGAGCGTCGCCGCTTGCCGTTAGCGCGGCGACGCTCCTTCAACCCGGGCTGGGATGCTCAACTCGGCTTCGCAAACACATCCAACCCCTTGCCCGTCTCCAACAACGACTTCAGGCTCGACAGCACGATCGGCCAGCCCTGGCGGATGCCGGTATCCATGCCGCTGCCCGGTTCCAGTTCATCGTGGGTGACGGTCAGCCGCACCATGTCCTGGTAGGGCACGATGTCGAAGGTGACCCGGCTGTAGGCATCGGGGTTGTCGGCCTGCGAGGCGGCGGCCCAGGTGATCACCAGCCGCGAGGGTGGGGTGCTTTCCACGACTTCGCCAACCAGTTCAACCGAGCGCGTTTCGTTGGCACGTACATGCTGCCAGCGCGACCCGGGTTTCCAGTCCGACACGTTTTCGTGGCCCCAGTAGCGGCTGGCGATCTCGGGGCGGGTGATGGCCTCGAACACCTTCTGCGGGGTGGAGGCGATGTAGATCACGTGGATGAAGCGGGTGGACGCTGCGGACATCGTCATTCTCCTTCCAGTTCTCGTTTCAGGTCATGCAGCAGGCTCAGCCGCTGCTGTTCGAACTTGCGTACCCAGCGCTCGTAGACTTCGTGCAGCGGCACCGGGTTGATGAAGTGCAGCTTCTCGCGGCCACGGCGTACGGTGCTGATGAGGTTGGCGTCTTCCAGCAGGCCCAGGTGCTGGGTGACCGATTGCCGGGCCATGTCCATGTGTTCGCAGAGCTGGCCCAGGGTCTGGCCGTTGTCTTCGCAGAGCAGGTCCAGCAGCGTCCTGCGCGTGGGGTCGGCCAGTGCCTTGAACACCTTGTCTGCATTCATGCGGGGCGTCTTCAGTTCCAGTTGTCGATCCTGACGTCGTGCGGGTTGGGTTGGCCTTTGCCGGTTTCCAGCAGGGCCTTGAGGCTGAGCAGGAACACCGCCCACTTGGTGCTGCAGTGGGAGGTGAATTCGACGCGTTCCTTCCAGCCTTCGTGGGTGAACAGGACGATGCAGTAGTCGCCTTCCTGTTTCAGCGCGAAGCGTGCGTGGGTGCCGATCCATTCGGCGGGGCCGGCGAGGAATTCCCAAAGCACAAGCTGGCCGGGAATGAGCTGTTCCAACTTCATTTCCATGGCGCCGATTTCCTGGCCGTTATTCGTGAAGCGCACCTTGAGCGTACCGCCGACGTCGCGGTCGCCGTGGGTGTCTTCGGCCCACCAGGCGGCGACGCCTTCGGGGGTGGCCAGGGCTTGGTACACCTGGCTTGCGGGGGCCTTGATGCCGACCCTGTGTGCGATATCCACCATGGCAGGTTCCTCGCGATGGGCGGGCAGGTGCCGTCCTTGGGGTGGACTATAGGCAGGTAAATGCCTGCATGTCAAATGTCGGTGTGGAGGGGATCTGCCAGGCATGGCCGGGCACTGCTGCGGCATTTGGTCGCAAGCGCTCGCAACTATTCCTAAGCGGTGCTGACGCATGGGGCGTTTACAGTGGGGTTACCCCCTCCAGGAAGGAGCAGTGCATGTACTACAGCAGTGGCAACTACGAAGCCTTCGCGCGCCCGCGAAAGCCGGCGGGTGTTGATGGCAAGCGCGCCTGGTTTGTTGGTTCGGGACTGGCTTCGCTGGCCGGCGCGGCGTTCCTGGTGCGCGATGGCCGCATGGCCGGTGAGCGCATCACCATCCTTGAGCAGCAGCAGATTGCCGGCGGGGCGCTGGATGGACTGAAGGTGCCGGAGAAGGGTTTCGTGATTCGCGGCGGCCGCGAGATGGAAGACCACTTCGAATGCCTGTGGGACCTGTTCCGCTCGATTCCTTCGCTGGAGATCGACGATGCCAGCGTGCTGGACGAGTTCTACTGGTTGAACAAGGATGACCCGAACTATTCGCTGCAGCGGGCCACGATCAATCGCGGCGAGGATGCGCATACCGATGGCCTGTTCACCCTGAGCGAGCAGGCGCAGAAGGACATCATCGCGCTGTTCCTGGCCACCCGGCAGGAGATGGAGAACAAGCGCATCGACGAGGTGCTGGGGCGCGACTTCCTGGACAGCAACTTCTGGTTGTATTGGCGCACCATGTTTGCGTTCGAGGAGTGGCATTCGGCGCTGGAAATGAAGCTGTACCTGCATCGCTTCATCCACCACATCGGCGGCCTGCCGGATTTCTCGGCGCTGAAGTTCACCAAGTACAACCAGTACGAATCGCTGGTGCTGCCGTTGGTGAAGTGGCTGCAGGACCACGGCGTGGTGTTCCAGTACGGCACTGAGGTGACCGACGTCGACTTCGATCTGCAGGCCGGCCGCAAGCAGGCCACGCGCATCCATTGGACCCACGACGGCGTGGCCGGCGGCGTCGATCTGGGCGCCGATGACCTGGTGTTCATGACCATCGGTTCGCTGACCGAGAATTCAGACAACGGTGATCACCACACGGCGGCGCGCTTGAATGAAGGCCCGGCACCGGCGTGGGACCTGTGGCGACGCATCGCCGCGAAGGATGCGGCGTTCGGGCGCCCGGATGTGTTCGGTGCGCATATTCCCGAGACCAAGTGGGAATCGGCAACGGTGACCACGCTGGATGCGCGCATTCCGGCCTATATCCAGAAGATTGCCAAGCGCGATCCGTTCAGTGGCAGGGTGGTGACCGGCGGCATCGTGAGCGTGCGCGACTCGCGCTGGCTGATGAGCTGGACGGTGAACCGGCAGCCGCACTTCAAGAACCAGCCGAAGGACCAGATCGTGGTGTGGGTGTATTCGCTGTTCGTGGATACGCCCGGCGACTACGTGAAGAAGCCGATGCAGGACTGCACCGGCGAGGAGATCACCCGCGAGTGGCTGTACCACCTGGGCGTGCCGCTGGACGAGATCGACGAACTGGCTGCGACCGGTGCGAAGACGGTGCCGGTGATGATGCCGTACGTGACCGCGTTCTTCATGCCGCGCCAGGCCGGTGACCGCCCGGACGTAGTGCCGGAGGGGGCGGTGAACTTTGCCTTCATTGGCCAGTTCGCCGAGTCGAAGCAGCGCGACTGCATCTTCACCACCGAGTATTCAGTGCGCACGCCGATGGAAGCGGTGTACACGCTGCTGGGCATCGAGCGCGGCGTGCCTGAGGTGTTCAATTCCACCTATGACGTGCGTTCGCTGCTGGCCGCAACCGGCCGCCTGCGCGATGGCAAGGAGCTGGACATTCCCGGGCCGGCCTTCCTGCGCAACCTGCTGATGAACAAGCTGGACAAGACGCAGATTGGTGGCCTGCTGCGCGAGTTCAAGCTGGTGCAGGAGGACTGAGCCGGCGGGAGGGTGGCAGCCGGTGAACGCATCGGCTGCCCCCACGCTTCACGCGATGCCGTCGGTGGAGCGGCTGAGCTGTTCCCAGGCATCGATTGTGCTGGCCATCGACGCCAGCTTCGCGCGCACCAGTTGCAACGCGTCGCTGCCCAGCAGCAGGTGGCTGGGCGGCGCGTCGCTGTCGATGATCTGCAGCATGGCCTGCGCGGCCTTCACCGGGTCGCCCAGCTGATGGCCACTCTTCGCCTCGCGCGCGCTGCGGATGGGGTCGAACAGCGCGTCGTAGTCTTCAATGCTGCGCGGTGCCCGTGCCATCGAGCGCCCGGCCCAGTCGGTGCGGAAGGAGCCCGGTGCAACGGCGGTGACGTGGATGCCGAACGCTGCCACTTCCTTGCCCAGCACTTCGCTGATGCCTTCCAGCGCGAACTTGCTGCCGCAGTACCAGGCGATGCCGGGCATCGTGATGAAGCCGCCCATGGAGGTGATGTTGAGGATGTGGCCACGGCGGCGCGCGCGCATGTGCGGCAGCACGGCCTTGATCAACGCGGCCGGGCCGAACACGTTCACTTCGAACTGATGGCGCAATTCGGCCAGCGTGGATTCTTCGAGGATGCCTTCGTGGCCGTAACCGGCGTTGTTGACCAGCACGTCGATGGCGCCGACGTTTGCTTCGATATCGGCGACGAGCGCATCGATGGCATCGGCATCGGTCACATCCAGCAGGCGGCCGAAGGCGCGGCCGGGAGCCAACGCTTCGAATGCCACGCGCGCTTCGTCGTTGCGCACGGTGCCGACCACGCGGTGGCCGGCGTGCAGGGCCTGCTGGGCGAGGGCGCGGCCGAAACCACTGCTGACGCCGGTGATGAGGATGAGGCGGGAGGAGGTCATGGTGATCAGGCTCGTTGGGGGAGGGCTTGCACGTTAGTGCTTGAATCGACGGCTACCCAGGCCTAGGATTCGTCCATTCTTGCCTATTCCTCTGGAGTGCTCGTGCCCGTGGTCGATTCCCAGCAAGGGCAGATGCAGGCGCGCATGGTTGGCCTGCTGCAGACCCTGGCAGTCGAGGAGGGCTATACGCTCACGCCGCTGCCCGGGGTGCGCCTGCTGCGCTCGAACCGGCCGCTGGCGCGCACGCCGGTGCTGTATGACCCCGGCATCGTGATCGTCTGCCAGGGCGTGAAGCGCGGCTATCTGGGCGGGCAGGTGTACCAGTACGACGCGCAGCATTACCTGGCGGTGTCGGTGCCGGTGCCGTTCACGATGGAAACCGAGGCCTCGGAACAGGCGCCGCTGCTGGCGATCTATCTGCACCTGGACCTGCAGCTGGCAGCGGACCTGATGATCGAACTGGGCGAGCAGGCCGGTGCAGGGCAGGTGCCCGCACAGAGCATGATGTCCAGCCCGATGCAGGCGCCGATGCAGGCCACGGTGCTGCGCCTGCTGGAAGCGTTGGCCGATCCGCTGGAAGCTGCCGTGCTGGGGCCAGCGCTGGTGCGTGAGCTGTACTTCCGCGTGCTGACCGGCGCACAAGGGGCTGCGATGCGCGAGGCGCTGGCCATGCGCGGGCGCTTCGGCAGCATCGGCAAGGCGCTGCGCACGATTCATGCGGCATATGCCACGGCCCTGGATGTGGGCCAGCTGGCGGCCGAGGCAGGCATGAGCGTGGCGACCTTCCATGACCACTTCCGCGCGGTTACCGGTACGTCGCCGATGCAGTACGTGAAGTCGACCCGGCTGCATCAGGCGCGGCTGCTGATGCTTCGGCAGCGCATGACGGCCGAGGCTGCGTCGCTGGCGGTGGGCTACGCCAGCCCGTCGCAGTTCAACCGCGAGTTCAAGCGCCTGTTCGCGCTGCCGCCGGCGGCCGAAGTGGCACGCATGCGGCGCAGTTTTGCCGTGCCGCCGGGGCCGGCAGAGGCGGTGTACGTGTCTTCGCATTGAGGGGCTCGGAACAGGACCGGCCTGGTTTCCTGGGATGCCGGCCAGCGGCCGGCACTACCGGTGGGGTATTGACTGCGCGTCTACCTACTAGTAGGTTACGGCATATGAAAGAGCCGCTCTCGCCCAAGGCCCTGGAGATCCTGGCCCACGCCCGTTCGCTGCTGGAGGCCGGCGGCTACAACGGCTTCAGCTATGCCGACGTGTCGGCGCGGGTCAACATCAGCAAGGCCAGCATCCACCACCATTTCCCCAGCAAGGCGGACCTGGTGCGCACGGTGGTCGAGCTGTACCGGGCAGAAGCGCGCGAGGGGCTGGCGCTGCTGGACCGGCAGCTGGACGACCCGTTGCAGGAACTCAACGCCTACGTGGACTACTGGTCGGCCTGCATCGCCGGTGGCACGTCCTCGTTCTGCATCTGCGCGATGCTGGCGGCCGAGTCGCCGATGATTCCTGCGGAGATTGCCGAGGAAGTGCGCGGCCATTTCGAGGACCTGAGCGGCTGGCTGGCGCTGACCCTGCAGAAGGGCGCGGCAACGGGGCAGCTGCAGCTGCAGGGCTCCGCGGCCGATGAGGCCAAGGCATTCATGTCGGCGGTGCATGGCGCGATGCTGGCCGCGCGCGGTTTCGGTGATGCCGGCACGTTTGCCACGCTGGCGCGCCTGGCGATTGCGCGGGTGAGCACCGCCCGCTGAATCCGGTTGTCGAGGCCTGCGAGGTTCGCGGGCCTTTCTTTTGAATACAGAGTCTACCTACTAGTTGGTTCATTCAATCCGAAGGAGTTTTCCCCATGTCACACGCACTTTCCGCCCTCGGGGTGATCCACACCGCCGTGAGCCTGGTTCCGGTACTTGCCGGTCTGTATGGCTTCATCCGTCACCGCGCCATCGACCCGGCCACGCATTCGGGCAAGGCCTATCTGGTCGGCCTGGTGCTGTCGGTGGCGACCTCGTTCACCGTGTCCAGCACCGGCGGGCTGAATCCGGGCCACGCCTTCGGCGTGATCGTGCTGCTGGCCGCGTTCGGCGGTGTGCTGGCCGGGCGGCTGCAGTTCCTCGGCCGCGCGCGACCGTATCTGTCGACCTTTGGGCTGTCTTTCAGCTTCCTGCTGTCGCTGGTGCCGGGCGTGAACGAAACGCTGACCCGGGTACCGCTGTCGCACCCGATCGCCGCGGCACCGCTGGCGCCGGTGATCCTGCAGACGCTGCTGGGTTGTGCTGTGGTGTTTGTGCTCGGCTTCCTGGCGCAGTGCTGGGGGATCCATGCACGCGCCGTACGTACGCGTGGCTGAGAACGCCAGCGCTGCGGATCAATCGGACAGCACGGCGTCGGCATCATCGCCGTAGCCAGCCCGGGCGCTGCCACACCGCGCGAAGGTGGCAGCGCTGGCCGGCAGGCCGGTGGCCTTGATGCCGCGCCGTGTGTCGCCGTCGAACACCTCGGCATAGCGCTCGGCGGCCAGCATGCCGTCGGGCAGTACGTACAGCAGAACGCGCTGCAACGTGGATTGGCCCGGCAACGGCTGCGCCTGCCGGAACGCAGGCACCTGCACGCGCGCGCTGTGCCACTGTGTCGGCGCATCGACGGTTTGCCAGCGCACCTGCAGCGGCAGGTCGAGTGGCAGCAGCGCGACGCCGGCCGGGTAGCCATAGGCTGTGCAATCCGCAGGCGCCGCCGGGATGTTCTCGATGGCCCTGTCACCGATGTCCAGTGCGATGCCATTGGCTTCCATCCGCACGATGGGCGCGCTGCCATAGTTGTGGATGGTGAACAGCACCAGGCCCTCGAAGCGGCTGCGCTGCAGATCGTCGGCAGTGGAGCCGCTGAGGCGTGCGAGCGTGGGCGCGACCTCCACATGATCGCTGTAGTGGTAGTAGAGATGTACGAGCTCCGGTGTGCCTGTGCGGCCCCATCCGGTGTTGAAGCGTGTGGTGTCCGGATAAGGCTGGCGGACCAGTGGCACGTCGGTGACGGCGCGATCCCCGGACGGCGTGGCGTAGCGATAATGGTCAACGGAACGCTTCAGGCGACCTTCTTCATACGGGAAGGCCCTGTCTGCATCGGACTGCGCGTTGGGGTAGCGGTGGAAGGCCACGAAGTGCCCGGGCGTGTCGCCTTGCATGGGCAGGTCCGGGCCTGTGCCGGAGCCGGTGGACGCGTACGGTGCGGTGTCCAGCCACAGGGGCTGCCCGCTGAGATTGATGTGCCGCTCGGCAATTGGGTCACGCGACCCGCCTGCCACGGTGGACCACGTGTGCTGCAGGGACTGCCACAGGGGAATGATGAGCATGGCCGCGACGGTCGGCACGAACATCAACGCATGGACGCGGCCGGGAACGCGCCCGCGCTGCCGCACCATGTAACGCAGCCAGGCCAGCACGAGCACCAACAGCAATGGCAAGCCGACCCAGAGTGCGATGGTGGCCAGCGCCACGACACCCCAGCCCAGGTTGGGAGTGGCCACCGCGATGAGCGAGAGCGTGGCGAGGAGCGCGGCCAACACCAGCGAAACGCCGATTCCGACGCGGTAGGTCCTGTAGGGGCTGTCGTTCATCACCGTTCCATCGGCAGTGTGGGGCGTGCCCCTATCTTGCAGCGATGATGACGGCGTGGAAAGTCGGGACAGAGGGCGCTCAGCAGCCCACCAGGCGATCCGCACCGATGCCGCTGCGATGCTGGCTGCGGTACTCGGTGGGGCTGGCATCGACCTGGCTGCGGAAGTGGCGCCGGAACGATTCCTGCGAACCGAATCCTGCGTGCTCGGCGATCCACTGCAGCGGCCGGTCGGTGGTTTCCAGCAGCTCACGGGCGAAGGCCACGCGCTCGCGGATCAACCAGTCGATCGGCGACAGGCCGGTGGCGTCCAGGAACTGTCGTTGCAGGGTGCGCTGGCTGAGCGCGGCCTGCTCGGCGAGGCTGCCGAGCGAGTGCGGCTCGCGCAGGTTGCGGCGCATCCATTCCATCAGCTTCGCCAGGCGGCTGGGCTCACCATTGGGAATCGCGCGGCTGACGCGCTGGCTGCGCCCGGCATCGCGCCACGGCGCCAGCACCAGCCGTTCGGCTACCAGGTTGGCCACGCGCGCGCCGTAATCCTTGCGCACCATGTGCAGCATCATGTCCATGCCCGTGGCCGAGCCGGCCGAAGTAATGATGCTGCCCGCATCCACGTACAGCACATCCTCGCGTACATCGACGCGGGGGAAGTCGCGTGCAAGCGCTTCGGTGAGGCGCCAATGGGTGGTGGCCTGGCGGCCATCGAGCAGGCCGGCCCAGGCCAGCACGAACGCACCGGAGCAGATCGAGGCGATGCGTGCGCCGCGTGCGTGGGCGCGGTTGAGCGCATCGAGCAGTGCCTGTGGCGGGCGCTCGCTGGGTTCGCGCCAACCGGGGATGACGATGATGTCGGCGTCATCGACGCTGCCCAGATCGCAAGGCAGCTGCACTTGGGTGTTGCCGAGCATGCGCAGTGCGCCGGGTTCGCCTGCGCACAGCTGCGTGCGGTACCAGGCAACGCCCAGTTCCGGCCGCACCGGTGCGAACAGGCCGACCGCGCAGCCGAACTCGAACAGCCCCTGGCCGTGGCAGGCGACGATGGCGACCAGTGGCGCGTTGGGATCGGCGGGCAGGGTGGGCATGGCTTGATGCTACGGGCGGCGCTGCGTGGCGCTGCGTGGTGCGCGGGCATGAGGTGATGCCTTTGGGGCATGTAGCGCTGCAGACCGCGTTGCCGCCTAACGTCATGACCAGCGGTCATGTGGGTGGCCGGATGTTACGGCTGGGTGACGCGATCACGCCTGTCGTGGCGGATGAACACGCTCTTGAATGGAAGCGTGTTTCCGGCCACCCCCCACGAGCCCCCATGCCTGCCGCCCACACCCCCGTACTGAGCACGCTTGCTGTCCTGATCGCCGCGGCCCTGGCGGCATCGCCCAGCCATGCCGCTGAAGCCGATGCCGAGCCCGCCACCACCGCAGCGGCCGCCAATGTGGCTGCGTCCACGCTGGATGCCGTGGTGGTGACCGGTTCGCGTACCAGCACGCGCACGGTGAAAAACAGCTCCACGCCGATCGATGTGATCTCCGCCGAAGACCTCACCGCCACCGGCCAGGGCAACCTGCTGGAAGCGCTGCAGCGTGCGCTCCCGTCGCTGAGCCAGATCGGTGGCTACCAGAGCGATCAGGAGAGCCTGATCCGCGGCTACCAGCTGCGCAACCTGTCGCCGGGCTACACGCTGGTGCTGGTGAACGGCAAGCGCCGCAACGCCAGCGCCTATGTGAGCGGGGCCAATGGTGGTGGTTTTCCCGGGCACGCCTGGGCCGATCTGGCGTTGATTCCGGTATCGGCCATCGACCACGTGGAGGTGCTGCGCGATGGCGCCTCGGCGATCTACGGCTCGGACGCGATCACCGGTGTGGTCAACGTGATCCTGAAATCGCAGGCGCACGGTGGCGATCTGTCGGTGGAAAGCGGGCAGAGCATCGATGGCGATGGCTCGCGTACCAGCGTGCGTGCCAATGTCGGCCTGCCGTGGGGCGCCGATGGCTTCGTCAACCTGTCCGGCGAGACCACGCGCCAGCACCATGCAATCCGTACCCGCCGTTACATCGATGGCTACCTGAGTTACCCGGCGGTAGACGCGAACGGCAACCTGGTGGCGCTGCGCCCAAACAACCGGCTGCCGGTGGGGGCTTCACCGAACCCGGCCGAGGCCAACCGCAATGCCGAGGCCAACACCATCCTCAGTTCGCCGTCGTATGCGTTGAAGGCCTTCGCCGTGAATGTGGGTCATGGCCTGGGTGAAAGCGCGCAGTTCTATGCCAACGCGACCGCCAGCGACCGCACCGCGCAGGCGATCCAGAATTTCCGCCTGCCCGCGACCATCTTCACCACGTACAAGGCGCCGGGCGTGCTGAGCGTGTTTCCGGACGGCTTCCTGCCGGTGCTGGAAACCAAGGAGAAGCAGTACACCGGTACGGCCGGCGTGAAGGGCCAGCTCGCGGGCTGGGACTACGACGCCAGCCTGACTGGCAACCGCAGCACCGTGCGCACCTACACGCGCAACTCGGTGAACTATTCACTGCCGTACCCGGGCTCGCCCACCGATTTCTATGACGGCAAGCTGGACTACCAGCAGGGCATCGCCAATCTCGATCTGCGTCGAGGCTTCGAGGTGGCGGCGTTCGCATCGCCGCTGGAAGTGAGCGCGGGCGCCGAGTACCAGCACGAGCAGTACGAGCGTGGGGCTGGGCAGTGGGAGTCGTATACCGGCTTCGGTGCCGCCGCGTTCGTCGGCTACTCCACGGCCGATGCGGTGAAGGCCACGCGCAACAGCAAGGCGGTGTATGTGGGCGCGGCGACCAACATCACTTCGCGCTGGTACCTGGATGCGGCCGCGCGCTGGGAAGACCATTCGGATTTCGGCAGTGTCTCGACCGGGCGCCTGACCACGCGCTTTGATTTCACCGAGGCACTGGGCCTGCGCGCGACGGTCAGCAACGGCTTCCATGCCCCCAGCCTGGGCGCGCAGTTCTACCAGGCCACCGGCAGCTGCCCGTGCGGCACCACGCTGGTGGCGCAGGTGTCCTCGCCGGCGGCGATCGCGCTGGGCGCAACGCCGCTGAAGCCGGAGAAGGCCACCAACTACAGCCTGGGCGTGACCTGGGACCCGAGCCCGGCGTTCCATCTGGCAGTGGATGCGTATCAGATCGACATCCGCGGCCAGCTTGGCCAGTCCAGCCAGATCGGCTACAACGCGCAGGACCCGGCGCGGGTGACCGACAACAGCGGCACGGTGCTGAGCGCGGCGCAGAAGAACACCATCGATGCGCTGCTGGGTTCGGCCGGCATCAGCATCCTGCCCGGTGATGCGTTCTACGCCAGCTACTTCACCAACGTGGGCAACACGCGCACGCGCGGCGTCGAGCTGACCCTGGAAGCCAACCAGGAAACCGCCTGGGGCAAGCTGCGCTGGAGCTACGCGGCCAACGTCGGCCGCACCACCATCCAGAAGGTCAGCGACATTCCGGCGGCACTGCAGGGTCTGCCGAACATCAACCTGCTGACAAAGTCCAGCGAGTACGCGCTGCGCTTCCGCACGCCCAGCTACACGCAGGTGGCAGGGCTGGGCTGGCAGAACGGGCGTTGGCGCTCGAACCTGGACTTCACCTACTACGGCCCGATCAAGCGCCTGAACAACGGCGTGGAGTACAAGCAGCCGCCGGTGCTGGTGACCAACCTTTCCGGTGCGGTGGAACTGGGTGTGGGCTGGAGTGCGGCGCTGGGCATCAACAACGTGTTCGACAAGCGCACCCGCAAGGTGCCTGAGTACGCGCGCAGTGCCACCGATGTGGCCAGCATCGAGACCACGTGGGATAGCGGCGATGTGCTGGGCAATGTTGGCGCGTATTGGTACGGGCGGGTCAATTACCGGTTCTGAGGTTCAGGCCAACGGCAGTCGAGCATGGCTCGACTCTACAACGGCGAAAGCAGCCGGGCAGGGCTCGGCTCTACATGGGAGCGTTTCATGTCTTCTGCATTGAAGGTGGTTGCATTAGTCGGTTCGCCGACTAGTTCCGCGACATCGCGCACGTTGCTGCTGGTGCGGCATCTGCTGGAATCGCTGCAGCAGCGGGTGCATGCCAGTGTGGATCTGGTGGAGCTGGCGCCGATCGCGCGCTTGCTGGGCCAGTCGCTGTCGCGCGCCGAGGCGCAGCCGGAAGTGGAACAGGCACTGCAGGCGATCGAGGCTGCCGAACTGCTGGTGGTCGCCGCGCCGGTGTATCGCGGCTCGTATCCCGGCCTGTTCAAGCATCTGGTGGATTTCATCGAACTGGAGGCATTGGTGGATACGCCGGTACTGCTGGCGGCGACCGGGGGCAGTGAGCGCCATGCGCTGGTGATTGATCATCAGCTACGGCCGTTGTTCAGTTTCCTGCAGGCGCACACGCTGCCGATCGGGGTGTATGCCACGCCGGCCGACTTCGACGGCGAGCGCATCCACAACGCTGCCTTGCAGGCCCGGATCGCGCTGGCGGCCGAGCGTGCGGTCGGGCATCTGGCCGCGCAGGCTCGCGTGCTGCCGGTGCCGCTTCGGCGCATTGCCTGACGCCATAACCGGCGGCGCTTTGCTTATGGCCAAGGCGCATCTGCATGGCCGGATCTGACCGCCGATTGTCGCCTGGCATCGCTGTTGCCGGCGCTGGCTTCTCTAGCATCGAAATCGAATCGGCATTGCATTGCCGGCCCTGATGAGGACGACTCCGTGAGTCTGCACGCAACCGACAAACCCATCCTGTTCCTGCTCGACCGTGAGTTCGAGGACGGCCAGATTCCCGGGCAGCGCTTCTTCTGCAGGCACAGCCTGTTGCTGGAAGGAGCGCTGTCGAGCATCGACGGCCTGGACGCGCAATTGGATGTGCGACGCATCGGCTTCGCGCGGCCGCGCCGCGAGGTGATCGCCGAGATCGGTGAACAGGACCAGTCACTGCCGAAGCTGGTATTGCCGCAGGGCGTGCGCAGTGAGCTTGCCAGCGGTGCGCACCAGGACCGCCAGTACATCTCCGGTGCCGAACCGATCCTGGCGGCGCTGAACGGGTTGCTTGGCATTCCCGTGGCCCACCCCTGAGCGAGGACGCGACGATGAGCTACCTGATCAGCGTGTTGGACAAGAGCCCGGTGGCCGAAGGTGCCTCGCCCGAGCAGGCGCTGCGCCACAGCCTGCAGCTGGCGCAGCGCGCCGAGCAGCTGGGCTACCACCGCTACTGGTTTGCCGAGCACCATGCCGCACCGACGCTGGCCAGCCCTGCTCCGGAAGTGCTGGCGGCGTGGGTACTGGCGCAGACCCGGCGCATCCGCATCGGCAGTGGCGGCGTGATGTTGCGCCACTATGCACCGTACAAGGTGGCCGAGAACTTCAACCTGCTGGCGGCGCTGGCGCCGGGGCGGGTGGATCTGGGCGTGGGCAAGGCGCCCGGTGGGTTGCCCGCGTCGACCGCCGCGCTGGCCGCAGGGCGACCGGCCTTCGCCGATTTCGACCAGCAGCTGCGCGATCTGGAAGGCTATCTGTCTGGCGCCGAGGGCGAAGCACTGGCCCGGCCTCTTCCGCAGCAGGCACCGGAACGCTTCCTGCTCGGGGCCAGCCCGCAGAGTGCGAAGCAGGCGGCCGAACTCGGGTGGCGTTTTGTCTACGCCGCGCACTTCGACGGTGATCCAAAGCATATCGAGGCGGCCTTTGAGGCTTACCGAAGTGCGTCGACGCAACCACCGCTGCTGGCCACGGTGGCTTTCGCTGCGCCGACCACCGAGGCTGCCGCGCGCCATATCGGTGCGCTACGGGTCTACAAGCTGCACCTCGGTCCCGGGCAGACGGTGAATCTGCCCAGTCCGGAAGCCGCAGCTGAGTACGCGCGCCAGGTAGGCGTGGCCGACTTCCGCATCGAAGAAACACGCCCGAGCGTGCTGTCCGGTGATGCGCAGCATGTGCGTGACGAACTGGATGCGCTGCACCGGCGCTTCGGCGTGGGCGAGTTCATCCTCGATGCGCCGGTGGCCGACCTCGACGCACGCCTGACATCCCTTGAACTGCTGTCGCCCGCGCCACGCGCGGCGGTGGCCTGACCTGCAGGAGCGATTCCCATGAGCACGACCCCGCGCCACATTCCGTTCGGCATCATGCTGCAGGGCCCCGGCAGCCACATGCATGCCTGGAAGCATCCGTCCAATCCGGCCGACGCCAGCGTCAACCTGCAGTTCTACATCGACATCGCGCGTACCGCCGAGGACAACGGCATCGCCTTCGGCTTCGTCGCCGACGGGCTGTACATCAACGAGAAGTCGATCCCGCACTTCCTCAACCGCTTCGAGCCGATCTCGCTGCTGTCGGCGCTGGCCACGGCAACGAGAAAGATCGGGCTTGCCGGCACGCTGTCGACCTCGTACAGCGATCCGTTCACCGTGGCGCGCCAGTTTGCTTCGCTGGACCTGCTCAGCGGCGGTCGCGCCGGCTGGAATGTGGTGACCTCGCCGCTGGAAGGTTCGGGGCGCAACTACGGGCGGCCACACCCCGAACATGCGCTGCGCTACCAGATTGCCGACGAGTACCTGGAGGTGGTGCAGGGGCTGTGGGATTCGTGGGATGACGGTGCCTTCGTGCGCGAGCGCGACACTGGCACGTTCTTCGCGCCGGACACGTTCCGTCGGCTCGACTACAAGGGCCGCTTCTTCCAGGTGGAAGGGCCGCTCAACATCCAGCGTTCGCCGCAGGGCCAGCCGGTGATCTTCCAGGCTGGCTCGTCCGATGATGGCATCGCGCTGGCCGGCAAGTATGCCGATGCGGTGTTCACCCATTCGCCGTCACTGGAAGAAACCCGTGCATTCACCCAGAAGGTGAAAAATTCGGCGATCGCGCACGGCCGCAGCGGCAATGACGTGAAGATCTTCCCGGGCATCGGCCCGATCGTCGGCCGTACTGCCGAGGAAGCCGAAGCCAAGTACCAGGCGATTGCCGCGCTGGCCACGCTTGATGATGCGCTGGCCTATCTGGGCCGCTTCTTCGACCACCATGATTTCAGCCAGTACGACCCGGATGCGCCGTTCCCGGAACTGGGCGGGATCGGCAGCAATTCGTTCCGTTCCACCACCGACCGCATCAAGCAGGACGCGCGCGAAAAGGGCCTGAGCCTGCGCCAGGTGGCATTGGAAGCCGTGAGCCCGCGGCCAAACTTCATCGGTACGCCGGAGCATGTGGCCGATGAATTGATCCGCTGGTTCGATGCCGGTGCGAGCGATGGCTTCATCCTTGGCTTCGCTGCACAGCGCGAAGGCCTGGACGATTTCGTGACCCAGGTGCTGCCGATCCTGCGGGCGCGCGGCTATCACCAGCGCGAGCTGGAGGGGCAGACCCTGCGCGAGCATCTGGGCCTGCCATACAAGGCCAGCCGCCATACAAGCGATGCCGAACCGGCGCGGAAGGCAGGGTAGGGCGATGAGCGGAGAAAACGCGGTAGCGCCGGGGCATGCCCGGCGGAGTTCCCCAACGACTGGCGTACTGCCCGAAATCGCAGCACGCGCCGACGCGGCCATCGCGATCCGCCACGACCTGCACCGGCACCCGGAGCTGGCCTTCGAGGAACACCGCACCAGTGCCCGCGTAGCCGAGCTGCTGCAGCAGTGGGGCTATGAGGTCACCACCGGCCTGGGCGGCACCGGCGTGGTCGGCACGCTGCAGCGCGGGCAGGGCAGCCGTCGCCTCGGCCTGCGCGCCGACATCGATGCACTGCCGATCCACGAGGATTCCGGACTGGCCTATGCCAGCCAGACCGACGGCCTGATGCATGCCTGCGGCCACGATGGCCACACCGCCATCCTGCTGTCGGCCGCGCATTACCTGGCTCACCATGGCCGTATCGACGGCACCCTGCAGCTGGTATTCCAGCCGGCCGAGGAAACCGGCTCGGGCGCGTCGAAGATGATTGCCGACGGCCTGTTCGAGCGCTTCCCGGTGGATGCAATCTATGGGCTGCACAACTGGCCGGGCGTACCCGTGGGCCACTTTGGCTTCGTCGACGGTCCGGCGATGGCGTCGGTGGACTGGGCGCGGCTGAAGGTGATCGGCAAGGGCGGCCATGGTGCCGAGCCGCAGGGCAGTGTCGATCCGATCCTGGTGGCGGCGCACATCATCACCGCGCTGCAGAGCGTGGTATCGCGCAATGTCGATCCACGGCAGATGGGCGTGGTCACGGTCGGCTCGATCCATGGTGGGCAGGCCGCCAATGTGATTCCGGACGTGGTCGAACTGACGTTGACCGTACGCGCCTATCTGCCCGAGGTGCGCGACACCCTGCGCCGCCGGACCATCGAGATTGCCGAGCAGACCGCCGCCGCCTTCGGTGCGCGGGCCGAGATTGCGTTCCCGCGTGGCTTCCCCAGCGTGATCAACCATCCGCAGCAGACCGCCTATATCCGTGGCGTGGCGGAAGCGGGCTTCGGCGCCGAACAGGTGGTGCGCGGCTTCGCGCCGCGCACGGCCAGCGAGGACTTCGCCTTCCTGCTGCAGGCACGGCCCGGCAGTTTCGTGTTTGTCGGCAACGGCGACAGCGCACCGCTGCACAGCCCGCGCTATGTGTTCAACGACGCCGCCATCGCGCCGGCCGCCAGCCTGTGGGCACGGCTGGCCGAAGACTACCTGGTGAAGGACGTGGCATGAGCAGCAACGAACGCTTCTTCTATACCTCGGTGGATGATCCGCTGGCGCGGCCCCTGTTCGATGGCCTGGAACAGGAGTACGACAGCCGCTATGCGGATGTTCGCCGACGCATCGGTGGCAGTGCCCGCGAGGAGCTGCAGCGCTACCCGGCGCAGGCATTCGCCTCACCGGTAGGCGCGTTCGTACTGTTGCTGCGCGACGGCGTTGCGATCTCCGGGGGGGCCTTCATGCCGCACCGCGATCCAGACACCGCCGAATTCAAGCGGATCTGGACGCTGCCGGGGCTGCGTCGGCAGGGGATCGCGCGGCGCGTGTTGCAGGAACTGGAGGCGCAGGCCGCGCGCCAGGGCTATCGGCGGGTGTTCCTGACCACCGGCTTCCGCCAGCCCGAAGCGGTCGGGCTGTACCTCAGCCATGGCTACACCGCGCTGTTCGACCTGCAGGCGGATCCGGAAACCATCGCGCATCTGCCGTTCGAGAAATATCTGCAGGCGCCTGCGTCGCGGGTCGCGCAGACGCAGGCTGTGCTGCATGGAGCCCACGCATGAGCACGCCGTCGACTGCACTGGATGGAATCGCCGCACGCCCCGCACAGGCGCCGGCACCCGCGCTGAAGATCATGCCGGCCCGGCATCCGTTGCAGGTGTTCGGCACCGTGCTGGCGCTGGCGTTGATCCTGATTGCCCTGCAATCGGTGCTGGGCAATCCACGCTGGGGCTGGGGCACGTTCGCCGAGTGGTTCTTCGCGCGCCCGGTGCTGGAAGGCCTGGGCCGTACGCTGCTGCTGACTGCACTGGGTACCGGCCTTGGCTTCGCGCTGGGCACCCTGCTTGCGCTGGCGCGCGTCTCCGGCTCGCCACTGCTGTCGGCGGTGTCGTGGGGCTACGTCTGGCTGTTCCGCTCGATCCCGCTGCTGGTGCTGTTGTTGCTGCTGAACAACCTGGGCTACCTGTACAGCACCATCGAACTGGGTGTGCCGTTCACCGGCATCAGCCTGTTCTCGTACCCGACCACCCAGCTGATCGGTGTGTTCACGGCGGCGGTGCTGGGCCTTACGTTGAACCAGGCCGCATTCTCGGCCGAAGTGATCCGCGGTGGCATCCTGTCGGTGGACCATGGCCAGTACGAGGCGGCAGCCGCACTTGGCCTGCCGCGTGGCCGCCAGGTGCGCCGCATCATCCTGCCGCAGGCGATGCGCTCGATCCTGCCGGCGGCGTTCAACGATGTGATCGGCCTGGCCAAGAGCACCTCGGTGGTCTACGTGCTGGCGCTGCCGGAGCTGTTCTACACCGTGCAGGTGATCTACCGGCGCAACCTGGAAGTGGTGCCGTTGCTGATGGTGGCCACGGTCTGGTACCTGGTGATCCTGACCGTGCTGTCGCTGCTGCAGCGACGGGTGGAGCAGCGCTTTGCGCGCGGCCAACTGCAGCGCGAGCGCTCGGTATCACGTGTCTCGTCGCCGACGCGTGCACAGCACGATGCCACGCCGCGTGCCACCAAGCGCCCGCGCATCGCAGCACAGGTCGAGGCGGGCGAGGGCGCGGCGGTGTCGCTGCATGGCGTCGGCAAGGTATTCGGCGACCAGCCGGTGCTGGAGGATGTGCACCTGGACCTGCGCGCCGGCAGCGTGACCGTGCTGATCGGCCCGTCCGGCGCCGGCAAGTCCACGCTGCTGCGGCTGATCAACCACCTGGAACGCGCCGACAGTGGTTACGTGACTGTCGGCGGCCAGCTGATCGGCTACCGCCGTGACGGTGACACCCTGTACGAGCTGCCGGAGCGCGAGATCCGCCGCCGCCGCGCCGAGGTGGGCATGGTGTTCCAGGGCTTCAACCTGTTCCCGCACCTGACCGCGCTGGAGAACATCATCGAGGCGCCCATCGCCGTGCGCGGCGTGTCGCGTGCCGAGGCCGAACAGCAGGCACGCACGCTGCTGGAGCGGGTGGGCCTGGCCGACAAGGCCGATGCCTTCCCGCGCCAACTGTCGGGCGGCCAGCAGCAGCGCGTGGCGATTGCCCGCGCGCTGGCCCTGCAACCGAAAGTGCTGCTGTTCGACGAGCCGACCTCGGCGCTGGACCCGGAACTGGTGGCCGAGGTGCTCAGCGTGATCGAGGAACTGGCCCGCTCCGGCACCACGCTGGTGATCGTCACCCATGAGTTGAGCTTCGCCCGTCGCGTGGCCGACCACGTGGTGATGATGGACCAGGGGCGGGTGATCGAGCAGGGCACGCCCGACGCCCTGTTCCAGCGCCCGCTCCAGCAACGCACCGCCGATTTCCTGGCCAAGACTCCGTAACCCTGAAAGGAACGCCATGAGCCCTGCAGCACCGCGTCGGCCTTCGCGCAGCACCCTGTTGATCGTGGGCGTGCTGGTCATCGGCATCGCTGGCATCGTCTATTCGCGCGTGCGCCAGGCACCAGATGCTGGCAATGTGGCCGCGGCCAGCCTGGCCGGCGCGAACACCGCCGTGCTGAGAGGCACGCTCGATCCGAAGGCGCAGGCGTTGATTCCCGCTGGCTACCGCTTCGTCACGCCCGGCACGTTCACCGTGGCCACCCACCCGGGGCAGCTGCCACTGGCCGACTATGGTGCCGACAGCAAGGAGGTGGTCGGCATCGAGCCGGACATCGCGCGGCTGATTGCCGATGCATTGGGCCTGAAGCTGGTGATCGTGCCGGTGGCCTGGGCTGACTGGCCGCTGGGGCTGGAATCGGGCAAGTACGATGCGGTGCTGTCGAACGTGACGGTCACCGAGGAGCGCAAGAAGAAGTTCGATTTCTCCAGTTACCGCTACGACCTGCTGGGCATCTATACGCGCAGCGATGGGCCGATCCGGAAGATCGAAAAGCCTGCCGATGTGGCCGGGTTGAAGGTGGTGGTCGGTGCTGCCACCAACCAGGACCAGATCCTGCGGCAGTGGGACCAGCAGAACATCGCCGCCGGGCTGAAGCCGGTGGAATACCAGTACTTCGATGATGCGGTGGTGGGGCGGCTTGCGGTGATCACCGGCCGTGCCGACGTCTCGTTCGAGCCCAATGCCACCGGCGCCTACTCGGCGCGCGACGGCAAGGTGCGGCGCGTGGGCCTGTTCCCCGGTGGCTGGCCAAACGCTGCGGCGATCTCGGTGACCACGCGCAAGGGCAGCGGCCTTGCCGACGCAGTGACGCAGGCGCTGAACACCCAGATCGGCAGCGGCGCGTATGCGCAGGCGCTGGCGCGCTGGAACGTGGCCGAGGAAGCGGTGCCGCAGTCGCAGACGAACCCGCCGGGGTTGCCTGCACTCTGACGCCGGGCGTGGCCCGGCGCGGCCCTGTAGCGTCGAGCCTGCTCTACTGGGGTAGGGGGCGGCGAAGTGCAGTCGAGCAAGCTCGACTCTACCAACGCGCTTCCAGCGTCCGGAACGGTTTCGCCAGGCGCACGCCCTCGGCGTCGAAGTCGGCAACTGGCCGCCCATCCACACGCACCGATTTCGGTATCGTGCGCTCCGGCCACCAGACCTTCACCGCAGTGTCGTTGCGCAGTCCGTCGCCCAGCGTGACCACCAGCGTGCCGTCGCGCTGCCGCGCCTGCATCTGCAAAGTGCCATACGCAGTGGGCAGCCGTTCCACCGCCAACCCATCGCCGGCCACCCAGGACGGCGGAGTGCCAGGCAGCAATGACAGCGCGTCATCGTCTTCGCGCATCAGCATGCCGAACAGCGTGCGGCCGTACTCGGCGCCAATCCAGGTGTGTGGCATGTCACCCAGATAGCGCGGGAAACGCAGCCGCGAATGCACGACCTCGGCCAGCACCTGCCATTCCAGCGGGCGCCGGTCATGCAGCAGTCCCTGCAGCAGTTCGTCGGCGGCCTCGGGCTGGCCCAGGTGCACGTAGCTCAGTACATTGCGGATCTCATAGGGCGTGTAGGCATACAGCGCACCGGGCTGGTTGCGCTTGCGCACGTCCTCCAGATAGCGGGCGAAGGTGGTCCGCAATGCATCGGCAGGCAACACGCTCTGCGCGCCGGTCGGGTCCAGGGCGATCGATACGCCCGTGGGATCGCCATCGCCCAGATCCGCCGAGGACGGGATGAAGTCGATGCCCTTCCACGCCATCGTCGCCCGGATCGAGGCGTGCAGCGCGTCGTACAGGGCCTTGTACTGCTGGCGCGCCCACACCGCGGTTTCGTGATCGCCCAGTGCGTCGGCCAGCCACGCGCCATCGTGCCAGCCCTTCAGGCCCCAGTAGTCATCCCAGTAGCTGTGGGTGGGCGAGGGGTAGCCCTCATGACTGATCGATGGCGCAAGGATGCCCGCGAAGCGTTCCGGCGCCGGCTGGCCGGCCATGTAACCCGCTACCAGCGTGCGCTCGCGTAGTTCCTGCAGGAAGCGCAGCGCCGCTTTCACTTTCGGCAGGTACGCACGCACCGACTCTGGCCCGCCATCGAGCCGGGCGACATCGGCAACCAGCGCCACGTATTGACCCTGGCTGTCGTACTCGATGTCCGAACCAAAACCGGTGTTGACGCTGCCATCGTCGTTGAGGATCGGCGAAACCAGCCCGTTGGCGTGCACGCCGTGCTCGCTGTACCACGCCAGGTAGTCGCGCGCGACCTTGGCTTCGCCCATGCGCAGCAGCACCGCCGACGTGGCCATGCCGTCGCGGATGAAGGAACGGTTGTAGTTGCGTGGTCCCGGTTGCATGGCCGGCCCGGTCTGGTTGATCAGCATGTACGCCGCCTGCGCGCGCAGCATGTCGACCAGCGAGGGATCGGGCAGGCGCAGCCCCACCTGGCCCAGCCGTGCCTGCCAATCCGTTGAGGCCTGCGCGGCCAGCGCGTCGAACGCTGCATCGGCCCCGTGCGGCAGCGAGGCCAGGTCGAGCGGCGGCGCGTCCGGCAGCACACCGTTGGCATCGGCGGCGGCGGTACCCAACGGGAAGGCGGCCACGATGGCCTCGCTGGCCCCGGGCGCCAGCGAAATGCGATAGCTGAGGGCCGCGGCGGCAAGGCCCTGGTCGTCCTGCGCCTGTTGCGTGTCGGGCAGTGTACCGGCGGCGATGGCGCTGGTGATTTCCGTTGCACCTTCCTTGCCAAAGGGCGCAGCGGCGGACGCCGTCACCGGGGTGAGTGAATGCAGCAGGGTGCGGCCATTGACGCGCACCGCCTGACGTTCGACGGACACATCGCGGATGGGCGACAGGCCACCGTTCTGCCACGGCGGGTTCATCTGCATCGGGCGTACAACCAGGGTCAGCGTGCCGTTGATCGTGGTCGTGCCGCTGTTGTGCAGCCGGTGGCGAAGCAGGGTGACCGGCTGCCCGTCGCGCTCGATGGCGAAGGCCTCGCTGCGCAGCTCCAGTCCGGGCTGCGGCGCCCAGGTGGCCGACGGCATCGGCTTCCAGCCATCGCGCAGTGCATGCTGCACCGTCTGCCCGGCGGCACCTGCAGCGTGCCCGTCGGCATTGCGCCAGATCGGCTGCACCAGCGGTGCGCCCTTGAAGGCTTCGAGGTTGCCGTATTCGTCGAAGATCGATTTCTGCCGGCCCGCGTGCACACCCACGGCAGTCCAGTAGGTCTGCTGCATCTGCAGCGAGGCGGGGAACAAGGCTCGTTGCGCACCGCTGGCGGCAATCTGGTAACGCTTCATCGGCGTCATCACCGCCTTCGGGCCCAGCAGGCGGATGCGGGCGATCTGCGCAGCGTCGCCGTGCACCGTCAGCCGCAGAGCCTGGATGTCGAGCGGCGCGCTGGCGGCAAGCCAGCTCTGCTGCCGGGTCGCGGCCTGCGCATCCATCGCCAGCGCATGCCAGCGGCCTTCTGCATCCTGGGCCTGCAGCGCTGCGGCGCCATGCACGTTGGCCCAGTCCACCGCCAGCCCGGTGCTCGGCTGCGGGCGTGGCAAGGTGATGTCGAGCGTATGGACACCGCCCTTGCCAGCGGGAATGGCTACCGCACTGCCGCCTTGCCACAGAACTGCGGACTGCGTGGCATCGAGTCCCACCACACGCGCGCTGAGCGACGTGTCGAGCGGTTCCATTTCGAAGATCGACACGCCCCAGTCGGAGGTGCGCTGCGGACTGGCCAGGCGCAGGTAGCGGGCCTGGCGTGGCGCGAAGTACAGCGTTTCGACGCCGCCGAGTGAATCGCCCATGGTGTAGGCGGTCTGCCACTGCGCCCCGTCCAGCGAGGTCTGCAACGTGTAGCCCTCGGGATTGGAGACATCCCAGGTCAGGCGCACGCCAGCGAGCGTGGCCGGCGCGCCGAGGTCGATCTGGAACCAGTGGCCGGGACTGAACGCGCCGCCGGTCACCGTGCTCGGATCGTTGTCGATCAGGTGGCTGATGGCCATGGCCGGGACCTGCTGCGATGAAGCACTTGCCCGCCACTGGTCGCGGGCCGGCAGGTTCTGGGCCTGCGCGGAAAATGCCAGCCCGACAAACAGCAGGGCTGCGGTGGGACGGAAAGAGGAGGGCAGCTTCAGGACCGTGGAGCGTTCAACGCGAAATGCCATTACAGACAACCTCGCAGGTTCGGCCGGGATCGGGCGAGCGCTACGCTAGCAAGGGTTGTAACCGTTTACATGACGCGCTGCGGTAGGCGATGCAATGAGCGTTGACGGATGTAGCTCTGGACGCATGACCGGGATTGGCTAGGGTCATTGCTCAAGGCAAAGCCATCCAGGTTGTCATTTGACAACCCTGGCCTGTCATGTGCAGACTGGGGAGAACAAGGAATGTCTCGTGCTCGTCATCCCGACAAGGACATCGAATCGGTGCTGCGGTTCGCGGAAGCTCGAGGCTGGAGCCTCCGTGTAGGTGGGAGCCACGCGTGGGGCCGGATGTATTGCCCTTACAACGACACCGACTGCCGATGTGGAGAATTCTGTGTCGTGAGCATCTGGAGCACGCCGCGCAGTCCTGGCAACCACGCGCGCGCCTTGCGCCGCGTGGTCGAGAACTGCAGTCGTGAGCAATGAAATCAGGTTTCGATGGAAGCGAGGTGGCAGATGATGGAATTCAATTTCACCCTGAAGTACCGCTTGCCCGAACGCTACGATGACGTCGGAATGCTCGAGCGGCGGCTGGCAGAGGCGGGGTGTGACGACGCGCTTCTGGGCAGCGGCTTGCCGGGAAGGATGGCGCTGGCCTTCTGCCGTGACGCCGACAGCGCGGTGGTCGCGCTGTGCTCGGCAGTGGATGATGTGCAGCGGGCCGTGCCAGGCGCCGAGCTGGTGGAGGTGAGCCCCGATCTGGTGGGGCTTACGGATGTGGCCGATCTGCTCGGGATGTCGCGACAGAACATGCGGAAGCTGATGCTGGCCAACCCGCAGTCGTTTCCGTCCCCGGTGCATGACGGCTCAACCTCCATCTGGCATCTGGCCGACATTCTGGGTTGGTTGCGCGCGCGTGGCAGCGAGAAGGTCACCACGGAAATGGCCGAACTGGCCGCGGCCGCATTGCAGTTGAATCTGGCCCGGGAAGGGCGCAGGTTGCAGCCGAAGGCTTAGTGCCAGGCTGCCGGATCAGCGCTGTCACCCGCGCGTTGGGGTCCTGCAGAAAGGGCGCCCGAAGGCGCCCCGCAGGTGCATTGATTTTCCCGGCTCAGCCTCGTGGCGAGAGCAGGTCTGCAAGACCGATGGAGGCGTACATTTCGCGTCGCATGCGATCGGCAACGGCATTGACCACTTCGGCGCCGTCCTGTGAGGGGTCTACATGTACCCGGAACGGCCGATGTCCGTGTGGCAGGCCCACCACCCGCACGATCTGCCGCGCGACCTCCTCGGGATCGGCATCTGCAGGCTCCAACCCTGCCAGGCCCTTCAGTGCCTGGTCGGCGACACCGGCGTAGGGACCGTTCTCATAGTCGGCCGCGATGGCGCTGTCGGCGGGCGTACCCGAATGCAGGAAATGGTTGGTGCCCTTGGTGAATGCACCCGGCACCATGATGGTGGTCTCGATGCCCCACCGCGACAGTTCGGTTGAATAGGACACGGCCAGTGCATCCATTGCGGCCTTGGCGGCGAAGTAGGGCGCAAGGAACGGAGGAGTGCCACCGCGTGTGGAGGACGAGCCGATCCAGACGAGCAGGCCGTTGCCACGGCGGCGCAGGTGCGGAAGCGCGGCGCGGTTCACCCGCTGTGTGCCCAGCACATTGACGTCGTACTGCTGCATCAGCTGTTCCGGGGTGAATGCTTCAGCCGGTCCGAACACCATGTGCCCGGCGTTATGCACGATGACGTCGAGCGCGCCTGCGTCGGCCAGCACCTGTTCGACCGCCGCCTGGCTGGACGCGTCCGACTGTACGTCCAGTTCGACGCTACGAAGGTCGGCGTGATGCGCGTCTGCCCACTGTGCGATGTCGGCCACGCGGGTTGCATTGCGCCCGCGTGTTTCGCGCATCGAGGCGTAGACGACGTGGCCGGCAAGGGCCAGTGCCTTGGCGGTCATCAGGCCGAAGCCGGAGGATGCGCCGGTGATGAGGATAGTGTGTGACATGGGAGCTCCGGAAGAAGAAAGGGTCATGGCCGGGCGCGGGCCAACAGGCGCTGCGGCACGGTGTGCGCGGTCCAGGCGGCCAGTGAACCGAGGGCGCTGGCCGCGGCCAGTTCGGAGAGATGGGCCAGCGAGGGCTCAAGGTGGGCCGCGAACCAGCTGACCAGTCCGAGGAAGTACCCCAGCAGGTTGTTCAATACCGGCAGGCCACGCAGGGCGACCACGCACAGCGCTACGACCAGTACAACGACGGGCACGGCCAGCGAGGGACCCAGTGAGGGAGAGAGCAGGCCCACTGCAAGTGTTGCCAATGCGCCGATGCCCAGCCCGAACCAGACGCAGGCCAGGTTTTCGATCGTGGAGCGCGTGCCCTGCAGTCGCGTGAAAAAGGCAATCCAACCGATGAACATCGTCCACACCGGCCAGCCGGCATGCAGCGCTCCGGCTGCGGCGAAGGCCGCGGTGAGCGCCGCGGTCACGGTGACGAGGGCGTAGGCACTGCGGGAAACAGGGATCGGATTCATGGCGTCTCTCCTTGGTTCAGACCGCGCCGCCGTTGGCACGCAGAACCTGACCGTTGATCCACCCGCCGTCGGCACCGGCCAGGAAGGCCACAGCCGCGGCGATGTCATCCGGGGTGCCGAGGCGTTCAAGCGGGCTCATCTTTGCAAGCCGGTCGATCAGTTCGGCTGACTTGCCTTCCAGGAACAGGCTCGTGGCGGTCGGGCCCGGTGCGACGGCGTTCACGGTGATGCCGCGGCCGCGCAGTTCCTTGCTGAGGATCGCGCTCATGGTTTCCACCGCCGCCTTGCTTGCGGCATAGACGCCATAACGCTCGAGCTTGAATCCGACCACGCTGGTGGACAGGGTGACGATGCGGCCGCCATCGCGAACCCGTCGTGCGCTCTCGCGCAGCACATTGAATGCGCCCTTCAGGTTGATGGCGATGAGGCGGTCGAACAGGGTGTCTTCGCTCTCGGCCAGCGAAGCGAGTTCCAGTACCCCGGCACTGTTCACGACCACATCGACACCGCCGAAGCGTGCCTCGATCGCATCGAACAGGGACTGCACGGACTGCGGGTTGGCGACATCGGCCTGAAGCGCGATGGCCTGGCCCCCCTTGGCCATCAACTCGGTGGCCAGTGCTTCGGCTTCTTGGTGGCGGCCAGCGTAGTTGATGGCCACCGCAAAGCCATCGGCGGCCAGGCGGCGGGAGATGGCGGCACCGATGCCGCGCGAGCCGCCGGTGACAAGGGCAACGGGGGTTGAGGAAGCGATGTTCATGTTCAGATCCAGGAAGGCGCACCCACATGGCGCACGGTCATCCTGGACGTGATTGCGGGGCGGATAATCCCCCTTGATCCGGCAATATCATCCGGGCAGCCGAACAATCAGGTCGCCGACCCGCTGCAGGTCCCCGTCCGGGCCGCCAGGGGCGGCTGTGCCTGCTGCAACACCCGCGCGAGGCGGGTGCGGCAGAGGGTTCCAGGCAGGGCGCGATCGCTGGCTACAACTGCACCTGCTCCCACCAGCGCGTGCCGGCGTTCGGCGCCTGCATGTCCAGCGCTTCGCCCATCATCGGCGTGGCGACCGGCACGCTGTTTGCCTTCGCCAGGGCGGTGATGCGCTCGAACGGTTGCTGCCAGGCATGCAGGGCCAGGTCGAAGGTTCCGTTGTGGATGGGCAGCAGCCACTTGCCGCGCAGGTCCAGGTGCGCCTGCAGGGTCTGTTCCGGTTGCATGTGCACGAACGCCCAGCGCGGGTCATACGCGCCGGTTTCGATCATGGTGAGGTCGAACGGGCCGTACTTCTCGCCGATGGCCTTGAAGCCATCGAAGTAGCCGGTGTCGCCACTGAAGAAGATGCGGAAGTCACCATCCTGGATCACCCACGACGCCCACAGGCTGCGATCGCTGTCGCCCAGCCCACGGCCGGAAAAGTGCTGGCCCGGGGTGGCGGTCAGGCGCAGGCCGCTGGCTTCGGTCGACTGCCACCAGTCCAGCTGTTCCACCTTGGCGGGATCCACGCCCCAGGCGATGAGCTGGTCGCCCACCCCCAGCGGCGCAATGAAACGCGCGGTCTTGCCGGCCAGCTGCATCACCGCGGCGTGGTCGAGATGGTCGTAGTGGTTGTGCGAGAGGATCACGCCGGCGATCGGCGGCAGTTCGTCGATGCTGATCGGGGGTGCGTGGAAGCGCGCCGGGCCCATCCACTGCACCGGGGAGGCGCGTTCGGAGAACACCGGGTCGGTCAGCCAGTACTGGCCGCGCAGCTTCAGCAGGATCGTCGAGTGACCCAGCCGGAACAGGCTGCGGTCGGGCGCGGCGTCGAGGCGGGCGCGGTCCAGCGGCAGCACCGGAATGGGGTGCGCCGGCACCGTGCCCTTGGGCTTGTTGAACAGGAACGTCCACCAGATCTCCGCGCCGTCGCGCAGGCCCATTGCCGGCCGCGGCAGGGCGTTGCGGAACTTGCCGTCGCGGTACTGCGGCGAATCGGGGAAGTCGGGGAGGGACCAGGACTTGCAGAAGGTGTAGGCGGTCACGGCGAGGATTCCAAGCAAAAGGACAAGGAGCAGGCGCTTCATGGGTGACGTCCGCTGGGTACACTGCACAGTGTAGTTTCGTGTTTTTCAAAAGTACACTGCTCGGTGTAAAATGTGCGCATCCGTTCAGCTGACTGGTCCCCGCCATGCCACGTGCCCCGCAACGCCTGACCGACCGCAAACGCGACGCCATCGTGCGCGCGGCGGTGGAGGAGTTCCGTGCATCGGGGTACGAGGCCACCAGCATGGACCGCATCGCCGAAGCGGCCGGGGTCTCCAAACGCACCGTCTACAACCACTTCCCCAGCAAGGAAGCGTTGTTCTCGATGATCCTGGAGGAGCTGTGGGAGCGCAGCGTGGCCAGCGACACGCTGCCGTACCGCGCCGACCAGCCGCTGCCGGCACAGCTGCTGCAGCTTGTGGGGCAGAAGCTGGAGCTGCTCAGCGACGCCAACTTCATCGATCTGGCGCGGGTGGCGATGGCCGAGATCATCCATTCGCCGGAGCGCGCGCAGGCGATCGTCTGCCGCATGGGCGAGAAGGAAAGCGGCGAGAGTGCATGGATCCGTGCGGCGATTGCCGATGGGCGCCTGCGTGCGGTCGATCCGGAATTTGCCGGGCACCAGCTGCACGGCCTGGTGAAGAGCTTTGCGTTCTGGCCGCAGGTAACGATGGGGCAGGCACCGTTGAACGCCGAGGAGCGCGCGCGCGTGGCCGAGTCGGCGGTGGCGATGTTCCTGGGCTACTACGCGATCTAGCTGGCGGCGAAACGACGGAATTCGTCCGCCGGTAGCGCTGCCGAATACAGATAGCCCTGGCCGACATCCACGCCCAGTGCGCGCAGTTGCTGTTCCTGTGCCAGGGTCTCGGTGCCTTCGGCTACCACGATCGCGCCGCAGCGATGCGCGACTTCGACGATGAAGCGCACGATCGACTGTGACTTGGCATCGGACAGCGTGGCGATCAACGCCTGCTCGATCTTGACCTCGGCGATGGCCAGCTGCGAGAGCAAAATCAGGGTCGAGTAGCCCGCACCGAAATCGTCCAGTGACAGGGTCACCCCGGCCGCCAGCAATTGCGCGATGTTGGCATCGACCACATCGCGCTCGACGATCTCGGTCCACTCGACGATTTCCAGGCGCAGCATCGTCCCGGGCACATCATGCAGCTGCAGCAGTTCCTGCAGGCGCAGGCCGAAACCGGGCAGGCGCAGCGACTCGGCGGAGACATTGACCGCCACGGTCAGCTGCAGGCCCTCACCCCGGCACTGCTGCAGGAAGTGGATGGCCGACTGCAGCGTGGCCCATTCCAGGTCGGCCAGGCGGCCCTGCCGGCGCAGCAGCGAGATCACCCGCATCGGCGTGATCATCCGGCCCTCGCCGTCGCGCATGCGCAACAACGCTTCGGCACCGACCAGGCGCCGGTCCTGCAGGCGATGCTTGGGCTGGTAGCACAACGGCGCGTCGCCGTGGCGGAGCCAGCGTTCCAGTGCACCTTCGATCAGCACGTCGATCTCGCTGTCACGCTGGACCGGATCGTCGAAGAACACGACGCCCGACTCGATCGCGCTCAACGCCAGGGTGATCGCGCGGAAGGGCAGGTGCCCGTCGTCGGCGTCTCCGGGCGGCTTCAGTTCGACCACCGCGCAGCGGACCAGCGGCCGGAAGCCTGGCCACTCCTCGCTGATGCGCTCGGCCAGCCCGGACGCCAGTTCGGTGATGCGGGGCTGCGTGCGCAGTTCCGGCAACGACAGGCCCTGGACCAGGATCGCCAGCGCGGCATCACCGAACTGGTAGATCTCCAGCCTGTCCGCAGGCAGTGATGGCAGCAGGCGGTGCACATCGTCGCCGCTGTCGCGCCGCCACAGTCCGTTATCCTGCAGCGGCCCATAACGCAGCCGCAGGTCACGCAGGTTGCCCATCTCGGCGACGATCAGGCAGGCATGACCGATGCCGTCGTTGTCGCGCCAATAGTGCTGCAGGCGTTCGCCGAGCGCGCGCATGTTGGGCAGGCCGCTGATCGGGTCGATGCGCAGCCAGGCCTGCTCGCGCTGGCGCTGGGCATCGATCTGCGCATCGTTGTAGACCAGTGCGAATACGGCGCCCAGCATCAACAGCGACACGGGCAGTGCCAGCAGGCGCTGGATCGCCAGTTCTGTTACCGGCAGCTGATCGGCGCCGATGATCGCCACGCCGAGGGCCAGGCCCAGCGCGGTCACGCCGATGCGCACGCCCCAGGCCTGCAGGATCATGGGCAGCGAGAGTTCGTTGAGCATGCGCGGGTGCAGGCGCCTGCGCAGCCAGATGCCGGCCAGCATCTGCAGCAGGGATTCAAGGGCCGCGGGCAGGAAGAACTGGGTGCCGGAGAACTGGTAGCGGGCCAGCAGGCTGGCGGCCAGGCAGGCCAGCCCACCGCGCCAGCCACCGAGCAGGCCGCTGACCAGCAGGATGTCGAAGCCGAGGTGGAGCTTGACCACGCCCTGGGTATAGCGGGCCACGAACCAGGAGTTGAACAGGTAGATCAGGCCCAGCGCCACGCCCACATACAGGCGGCGCCCTTCGATGGCATGGCCGGCGCGGCGGGTGGCGATCAGCAGCACGCCGATCATGCCGATGACGGCGGTGGCCTGCAGCAGGTACAGCGGCAGGCTGGGCAGGGCACTGTCCAGGACCTGGGCCGTAACCCGTGAAAGCGCATCCATAGCAGGTTCCCGCCTGTGACCGACGGCCAGTGAGGAGCAGGGTAAACCACGGCCGCGCGCGCGGCCACCGACGCCTCCCTGCGCTGGCCGCCGTAGTCAGTAGCGCGGGTCGGCGATGGCCGGTAGCACCAGCTCGCGCACGAAGCCTGAGGGTGACAGCTGCAGCAGTGCACGCACCATGGTCACCACGTCGTGCACGGGCACCAGCCCGCCTTCGCCGCGCGCTGCGGCGTCAGCCACCGGTACCGACAGTGCATCGTCGGTATTGAGATAGCCCAGCTGCAGGCTGGTGACCGCCAGGCGACGCTCGCGGAAGCCTTCGCGCAGCGCATCGGCGATGCCGTTGAGCGCGAACTTCGAAGCGCCGAAGGCCACTTCCGGGCGGCCGCTGCGCGGCAGTGCCGAGGTCGAACCGGTCAGCACCAGCTGTGGCCGTGCTGCATTCAATACACGGGGCAACAGGCGCTGCAGCAGCATCAGGGTGGCGGTGATGTTGACGTCGACCAGCTGCGCGAGCGCGGCATCGCTTTCATCGAGAAAGGCGTACTCGTCGCTGAAGGCCTTGTCTTCCCAGATGCCCAGGTTGTGGATCAGCACATCGATATCGGCCGGTGCCTGTGCTGCGATGTGGTCGGCAGCGTCGGTTGGCCGCGACAGGTCCGCTTCGATCCATTGCAGCTCGACGCCTTCGGGACAGGCGAGGTCGCGTGGGCGACCGCGCGAGACGCCGACGACGGTGTCGCCCGGGCCGCACAGGCCTTCGACGAATGCCCGACCGAGGCCCCTGCTGGCGCCGATGACCATCAACTTCATGTTGCTTCCTTGTATGCGGGAGTTGCAGCGACCGTCGCGGCGCCGGCCACTGTGGACGGCTAGCAGTGATTCGTCCATCGAACCACGCGTTGGCGTATGGGCCTGGTTCAGCGCGGCGACGCAGCTGCCGGAAGTGCGCGACAATCGCCATCGTCACCGACCGACGCTGGACCTGCGCATGCGCATGGACGAAACCGGATCCACTCCTGCCGAGATGCCGCTGCCGCAGGCGTGGCAGCAGGACCTGGCCGGCGCGCGTTTTGAGCGGCAGTCGATAGGTGTCTCACGCGCGGATGTTGCCCGCGTGCATCGGCCCGGGCAGGCCGATGCGTTCCTGAAATCGGAAGTGATCGATGCCTTCAGCGAACTGGGTGATGAGATCGCGCGCCTGCGCTGGTTGCAGGCACAGGGCCAGCCCGCACCGACGGTGATGGCCACTGCCGAAGAGGCGGGTCGGCGTTGGTTGCTGATGAGTGCGCTGCCGGGCCGCGACCTGGCCACGTCAGTGGATCTGCCACCGCAACAGGTGGTGGCGGTGTTGGCCGACGCATTGCGTGGACTGCATGCCTTGCCCGTGGCGACTTGTCCGTTCGACCAGCGGTTGGCATCGCGCCTCCATGCCGCGCAGGCACGCGTCGAAGCCGGTGTGGTCGACGCCGACGACTTCGACGACGAACGCCTGGGCCAGAGCGCGCAACAGGTCTTTGTCGAGCTTTGCGCGAGCCGGCCGGCGTATGAAGACCGGGTGGTCTGCCATGGCGATGCCTGCCTGCCCAACCTGATGGTGGCCGACGACCGCTTCAGCGGTTTCATCGATTGCGGACGCTTGGGCGTGGCCGACCGCTACCAGGACCTGGCATTGGCCGCGCGCAGCCTCGTGCACAATTTTGGTAACACGCGCTGGGTGGCACCGCTGTTCCAGCGTTACGGCGTGATCGCCGATGAGCGGCGTCTGGCGTTCTATCGGTTGCTCGACGAGTTCTTCTGAAGCGAGCGGGGGCTGAACGCCGGCCTGCCGGTGGCTTCGCGCGCACTATGAAATGGACGAACGTTCGTTCACTATTTGCGCCATGAGCCGAATCGACCGCAATGAGCAGCGCGTGACCCTGATCCTGCAGGCGGCCCTGCAGTGCTTCCTCGCCAAGGGGTTCCACCAGACCAGCATGCGCGACATCGCGCAGGCGGCCGGTGTCAGCCTGGGCAATCTCTACAACCACTTCCCGGGCAAGGAGGCGATCATCCTTGCGGTGGCCGTGGCCGAAAGCGAGGAACTGGCTCCGATGCTGCAGCGGCTGGCGGCGGCCGACGGCGAGCGCGCGCAGGTGCTGGCATTCCTGCAGGACTTCCACGCGTTGTGCCGGCAACCGGAGTGGGCAACGCTCGCGGTCGAGGTGCTGGCCGAGAGCGCACGCAACCCTGCCGTCGCCGAGGCCTTCGCGGCCAACCGCAGGCAGCTTCAACAGGTGTTGGGCGATGCGCTGCAGGGCATTGCGCGGCGCGAGCGGCGGCGCCCTGCGCTGGCCCCGGCATTGCAGGCGCAGGTGTTGCTGGATGCCATCGAAAGCGATGCGCTGCGCCAGGGCCTGGGTGAAGCCGGCAGCGTGGAGGAAGCTGCGCTGGACCTCGAACTGCTGGCACGGCTGCTGGGATCACGTGCATGAGCGCCGATGACCGGCGCCTGCACGGCCTGGATCTGGCACGCTACCTCGCGCTGGCCGGCATGGTGCTGGTCAACTTCCGCCTGGCGATGGCCGTGCCCGCAGAGGGTACGGGTGGGTTGGCAGGCTTCTTCCACCTGCTGGAAGGCAAGGCCTCGGCCACTTTCGTTACGCTGGCCGGGCTGGGCCTGGTGCTGGCCACGCAGCGGCAGGGATGGTGGTCGGCCAGCGTGCAGACCTGGCGACGCGCACTGTTCCTGCTGGTGCTGGGGCTGCTCAATCTGACACTGTTCCCAGCCGATATCCTGCACTACTACGCGGTGTACTTCGCACTGTCGGTGCTGTGGCTGCGTGCGTCGCCACGGCTGTTGCTGGCCAGCATCGTCGGCCTGGCCGCCGGTTCGTTCTGGGCGCTGCTGCAGTGGGACTACAGCGAAGGCTGGAACTGGCAGACGCTGGAGTATGCCGGCCTGTGGCAGTGGCCCGGCATGGCGCGCAACCTGTTGTTCAACGGCTTCCATCCGTTGCTGCCGTGGCTGTGCTTCTTCCTGCTGGGCATGCTGTTGGCGCGCCTGCCGTTGTCGCAGCCTCGGGTGCAGCGCGCACTGCTGGTGCTGGGCCTGCTGCTGATCGGGGCCGGGCATGGCGTGCAGCAGCTGGCGCAGGGAACGCCCTGGCAGCCGTGGCTGGGAACGCAGCCGATGCCGCCGGGACCGGCCTATGTGCTGACGGGTGCGGGAGCGGCCTGCAGTGTCATCGCGGCCTGCCTGTGGCTGGCGCGCCTACGCCCGGGTGAGTGGTTGGCACCGTTCACCACGGCCGGGCGAATGACCCTGACCCTGTACGTCGGGCATATCCTGCTGGGCATGGGCACGCTGGAAAGCCTGGGCCTGCTGGATGGCCGTGCCTCGCTCGCCTCGGTGCTGCTGTGGGCGCTGCTATTCCTGCTGCTGGCGACCGGGGCGGCGTGGCTGTGGTCATGGCAGTTCGCGCGCGGCCCTCTGGAAATGGCGATGCGGCGCATCGCGGGCTAGCCCTTGGGTCGTGACGCACGATGTTGTGACGGACATGTCTGTGTCGTAGCGAACGCATCTGCGATAGTAGCGACAGGTAATACTTTCCGTTTGCATCCATGTCATTCGCTTCGGCGCAGCATCTCGGCGAAGTCCTGCAGCAGTCCTATGCCATCACGGCGAACGCAGTGGTGCCGCGCCCGGTGGGCGCCGATGCCAGCGCCAGCGTGTATCGCGTCGATGCGCGGCGCGGGCAATGGTGGTTGAAGTGCCGCACCTACCAGGTCGATCCTGCAGTCTGGGACAGCCTGCACTGGCTGCGCGGCACGCTGGGGATCGAGGAGATCGTCGCGCCCTGGCCAGCGTTGACGGGAGGTGCGTCGGTGCAGCGCTGGGGGTTGCAGTTCACCTTGTTCCCCTACATCGAAGGGCAGTCCGGCTTCGAGGCGGCGCTGAGCCGCACGCAGTGGAAGCGGTTGGGCGACGTGCTGCGACGCCTGCACGCGGCGCAGCTGCCAGCGGAGCTGCAGCAGGCGTTGCCCATCGTGCGGCTGGAAACCGCCGCACTGGAAACGGTGGGACAGTGGCTGGTGGGTGAAGGGCTGGCGGTAGCGCAGGATGGGCTGGGCCGCGCATTCGCTTCGGTCTGGGATCAGCAGCATGCGCGCATCGCGGCGCTGCATGCGAGCGCGCTGGAGCTGCACGCTGCATTGAAGGATGCGCCGGTCGATCTGCACCTGTGCCACACCGACCTGCATGCCGGCAATCTACTGATGGGGAACGATGGCGGCCTGCATCTGATCGATTGGGATGGCCTGTCGCTGGCGCCACGCGAGCGCGACCTGATGTTCATCGGTGGCGCCGTGGGTGGGCGTTGGGGTCGCGAGAATCCGCTGGATTTCGCAGCAGGCTATGGCAACGACCTGGGCGATCCGCGCTGGATCGCGTGGTACCGGCACTGGCGCATCCTGCAGGACCTGATCGAGTTCCAGCAGGTCCTGCTGGGCAGTGATGGCGAGGAGCGTTCGCCGCAGCTGCGCCGGCAGTCGCTGCATTACCTGGGGGAGCAGTTTGCTCCGGGCAATGTGTTCGATGCGGCGGAGCGGGCGTATCGGGCGCTGTAAACGCACGTCACCCGTCATTGATGAGGCTTCGCGCTGCGCGCGATGAGTCGAGCATGGCTCGACTCTACAGGGGGACCTACTCGGCCGGTTTGGCTGCGGCGGAGGCGGCGGCACTGGCGGCGCGGCGTGACAGCACGGCTTCGCGATGGGCGATGTAGGCGTTGGCGGCAAGGATGATGCCGGCACCGGTGATGGTCCAGCGGTCCACGCTTTCGTTGAACAGCAGCCAGCCGAACAGCGTCACCAGCGGAAGTTGCAGGAAGCTGATCGGGGTCAGTGCCGAGACTTCGCCCAGGCGCAACGCGCGTGTCCACAACAGCTGGCCGATGGTGCCCAGCACGCCGGTGGCCAGCAGCCACAGCCAGGCGGTGCCGGTCGGCCAGACCCAGACGAACAGGGCCGGGACCAGCGACAGCGGCACCCAGAACACGTAGGTGTAGAGCACCACGGTGTCGGCGCTGTCGACGCGGGTGAGCTGCTTGATCTGGATCGCCACCAGCGAACTGAGCAGGGCGGCGGCCACCGCTACCAGGCTGCCGGCGGTGAAGCCAGCGGTACCCGGTCGCACGATCACCAGCACGCCGATGAAGCCGACCACCACCGCTGCCCAGCGACGCACGCGCATGGTTTCGCCCAACCACAGTACCGCCGCAATCGTGACGAACAGCGGGGTGGAGTAGGACAGGGAGACCGCCTGCGCCAGCGGCAGATGGCCCAGCGCCCAGAAGGCGCACAGCATCGAGCCCAGGCCGATCGCGCTGCGCAGGAAATAACGCGGCAACTGCTGGGTTTTCAGCGGCGCGTGGCCCGGGCGCAGCAGCATCGGCAACAGTGCGAGCAGGCCGAAGGCGTTGCGGAAGAAGGCCACTTCCTGGGTCGGCACGTAGCGGGTGGCATAGCGGATCGCCACCGCCATCAGGCCGAACGCCATCGTGCTGCCGAGCATCAGCAGCGCCGCCCGCATCGGGGTGGCGCCTGGGGAGAGGGTGGGGGTGTTCACCACTGTGCGCCGAGCAGGCGGGGCTCCGGTTCGATCGGCACGCCGAATTTCTCCAGCACCGAGGCCGAGATGCGGCGTGCCAATGCCAGCAGTTCAGCGCCAGTGGCGTTGCCGTGGTTGACCAGTACCAGCGCATGGCTCGGTGCCACCCCGGCATCGCCCTCGCGGAAACCCTTCCAGCCACAGGATTCGATCATCCAGGCGGCCGAGACCTTGCGCTTGCCTTCCTGGTCGGACGGGAACACCGGCAGATCCGGGAAATGCTGCAGCAGTACGTCGACCTGTTCCAGCGGCAACACCGGATTCTTGAAGAAGCTGCCAGCGTTGCCGAGCACGTCGGGGTCGGGCAGCTTGCGGCGGCGGATCGCGATCACTGCATTGGCCACGTCCACCGCGCCGGGCAGTTCCACGCCCTGCGCCTGCAGTTCCTCGCGGATGCCGGCGTAGTCCATGCGCAGGTCATGCAGCAGCGGCAGCTTCAGCTCGATGGAGGTGATCAGGTAGCGGTCCATCTGCTGCTTGAAGACGCTGTCGCGGTAAGCGAAACCACACTGCTCGTTGTCCAGCCGCACCCAGGCCTGGTCGTGGCAGTCCCAGGCTTCGACGGCCTGGATGAATTCTCCGACCTGCGCGCCATAGGCGCCGATGTTCTGGATCGGCGCGGCACCAGCGGTGCCTGGAATCAGCGCCAGGTTCTCCAGCCCGGACAGGCCTTCCTGCAGTGACCACATGACCAGGCCGTGCCAGGGCACGCCGGCACCGGCGCGGATCACCGCGTGGTCGGCGCGGTGTTCAAGGAAACTGATGTCACGGTTGCCGAACACCAGCACGGTGCCGGGCAGGTCTTCGGCGATCAGCACGTTGCTGCCGCTGCCCAGCACCAGCAGCGGGCCGTTGGCTACCTCGGGCAGCGCCAGCACGTCCGGTAGCAGTGCGGGATCGTGCAGTTCCAGCAGCTGTGCGGCGCTGGCCTGCACGTGGAAGGTGTTCAGCGCCTGCAGCGGCGCATTGCGGGTGAGCGTCCAGCGCAGCGGTGCGGCGCCGTCGGTGGTGTCCATGGGCGCGCTCACAGCGGCGCCACCGCGCCACGGCTGGGCGCTTCGCGGCGGCGACGGATCGCCTCCACGCACTCGGAGACCAGCGCCGGGCCGCGGAAGATCAGGCCGCTGTAGCACTGCACCAGCGCGGCACCGGCGGCCATCTTGGCCACTGCATCGGCGCCGGACAGGATGCCGCCGACACCGACCAGCGGTACCGACTCGGGCAGGCGCGCGCGCAGGCGGCGCAGCACCAGCGTGGACTGCTCCAGCACCGGTGCGCCGGACAGGCCGCCGGCTTCGTTGGCCAACGGGTCGCCGGCCACCTTGCTGTGGTCGACGGTGGTGTTGGTGGCGATCACGCCGTCCACCTTCAGTTCGCCCAGCACGCGCGCAGCGGCATCGATGTCACGCTCGCTCAGGTCCGGCGCCACCTTCACCAGCATCGGCACGCGGCGGCCGTGCTGTGCGGCCAGTGCCTCCTGGCGGTCGCGCAGCTGGCTGACCAGCTGGCGCAGCGCGGTTTCCTCCTGCAGTTCACGCAGGCCGGCGGTGTTGGGCGAGGAGATGTTGACGGTGATGTAGTCCGCCAACGGGTACACCTTGTCCAGGCAGGCGATGTAGTCATCCACGGCCTGTTCGTTGGGGGTGTCCTTGTTCTTGCCGATGTTGATGCCGAGCAGGCCACGGCGGTTGCGCGCGCGCTCGACGTTGCGCACCAGCGCATCCACGCCCGCATTGTTGAAGCCCATGCGGTTGATGATCGCGTTGTGTTCCGGCAGGCGGAACAGGCGCGGCTGTGGATTGCCGGCCTGCGGGCGCGGGGTGATGGTGCCGATCTCGACGAAGCCGAAGCCGAGTGCGAACAGCGCATCGATGTGCTCGCCGTTCTTGTCCAGGCCGGCGGCCAGGCCAACCGGATTGGGGAAGGTCAGCCCGAACACGGTGCTCGGCATCGGCGCGATGCGGGCGGCCAGCAGCGGCGTGGTGCCGATGCGATAGGCCAGGTCCAGTGCGGACAGGCCGAGGCCGTGGGCGCGCTCGGCGTCGAGCGAGAACAGGAAGGGGCGGGCAAGCGAATACATGCGTCGGTTCAGTCCAGCGTGCCGAGGAAGGCTCGGGTTTGATATTCAAAAGCGACCTGGCCGTCGACCGCGTGGGCGGCGAACAGGTCCTGCAGGGCATCGATCATCGGCGCGTGGCGCGGATGACCGGGTTGCGGTGCGTAGGAAGAAGACAACAGGCGACCGCGCAGGGCGTCCAGGTCCAGGTACTGCACGTTCGGCAGCTGCACCATGCCGCGCAGCCCAGTGCCGAACCAGGCCTGCATGGTGGCGTCGTCCTGGTAGCGTTCGGCCACCGCGCTGTAGTCGGTGCCGTAGTCCAGCAGCAGCTGCTCGTAGCCGACCAGGAACGGGCTGGCGTCAAGCAGGCGCGAGTTCCAGTAGATCAGTGCCTGGCCGCCCGGGCGCAGGATGCGCTGCCACTCGGCGCGCACCGCCACGGTGTCGAACCAGTGGAAGGCCTGCGCGACGCTCACCAGATCGATGCTGGCATCGTCCAGGCCGGTCGCTTCGGCGCGGCCGTCGACCGCACGGAACTGCGGATACTGCGGTGCCAGCCATGCTTCGGCGGCGCCGCGCATGGCCGCATTCGGCTCAACGGCAACCACCGGATGGCCGGTGGCCAGGAACAGGCGGCTGGAGATGCCGGTGCCGGCGCCGATGTCGGCCACCAGCGCCTGATGGCTGACGCCCATCGGGCCGTGCAGCCATTGCAGCAGCGCGGGCGGGTAATCGGGCCGGTAGCGGACGTAGTCGGCGACGCGGCTGCTGAAGCGTTCAGTGCTGTCGGAGGCGGTCATGGCGGTCAGCTCGATACAGCGGCGAGCCAGGCCAGGCCGCCGAAGAACAGGATGAAGACCAGGATCGCGGCGATCACCGCGCCGACCATCACCCAGCCCAGCACCAGCCCGGTGACGGCCAGGCCGTCACCTTCAAGTTCAAGCGGGCGGCGGCGGATTTCGGCGCGGGCCATGTGGCCGGTGACGATGGCGACGATGCTGGCCACGAAGGGCAGGACGGTCCAGCTGGCGATGCCCATGACCAGGCTGACCACGGCCAGGGCGCTTGTCTGTCGGGGTGCCACGCTCATCGGGGTCCTCCTTGGCAGTGTGCACATGATAGTGCCTATGCCCGGGCAATCCCATGCCCGGTGAATCCAAGGGCGCCAACCAAGGTTGGCCGCTACGGCAGAAGTCGACCTTGGTCGACGAAAGGCATTCCAGCCAGGTAGGCGTCGACCTTGGTCGACGAAAGGCATGCCAACCAAGGTTGGCAGCTACCGGGATGCCGGTGTCAGCCCATCAGCACCTGGCCGCCATCCACGTTGAGCACGCTGCCGGTGATCCAGCGTGCCAGTGGCGAGCACAGGAACAGCGCGGCATCGGCGATCTCGCGCGGATGGCCGAAGCGGCCGAACGGAATCTTCGCCAGGGTGCCGTGGTACAGCGCGGGATCTTCGCTGCGGCGGCGGTCCCACAGGCCGTCGTCGAACTCGATCGAGCCGGGCGCGATGGCATTGACCCGGATCCGGTCCTTGACCAGCGCCAACGCCTGCGAGGTGGTGTAGTGCGAGAGCGCAGCCTTGGCCGCAGCATAGGGCGCGCCACCGGGGCGCGGCTGCTGCGCGGCAATCGAAGACAGATTGAGGATGCAGGCGTCGTCGGACATGCGCAGCCACGGCAAGGCCAGCCGCGAGGCCCGCACCGCCGCCATCAGGTCCACCTGCAGGCTGGCCGCCCATCCGTCCTCGTCGTCGGCCATGCCGTAACCGGTGGCATTGTTGACCAGCACGTCGATGCCACCGAGTGCGTCGGCGGCGGCCTGCAGCCAGCCCTGGATCTGACCGGTGTCAGCCAGGTCGGCGGCGAACGCGTGCAGCACGACGCCCTGTGCGGTTGCATCGGCGCGCAGCACGTCCAGGCCGGACTGGCCGCGGGCGCAGACCGAAACCTGCGCACCGGCGCCGGCAAACGCCAGCGCCATTTCACGACCGATGCCCTTGCTGCCGCCAGCGATCAGCACGCGGCGGCCGCTGTAATCAAGGATCGGAGCCCCGCTGGGGATCCGATCCGGTGCCGTGGGTGCGGCGTTGTCCATCACAGGTCGAACTTGATGCCCTGGGCCAGCGGCAGCGAATCCGAATAGTTGATGGTGTTGGTCTGGCGGCGCATGTAGACCTTCCACGCATCCGAGCCGGACTCGCGGCCACCGCCGGTGTCCTTCTCGCCACCGAAGGCGCCACCGATTTCCGCACCGGACGTGCCGATGTTGATGTTGGCGATGCCGCAGTCGCTGCCGGCGGCCGACAGGAACTTCTCGGCGGTCTTCAGGTTGGTGGTGAAGATCGAGGACGACAGGCCCTGCGGCACGCCGTTCTGCATATCGATGGCTTCGTCGAGGCTGTCGTACGGCATCACGTACAGGATCGGCGCGAAGGTCTCATGCTGGACCACGGCGTCGCTGTTCTTCAGGCCGGAGACAATCGCCGGCAGGACGAAGTTGCCGGCGCGGTCGATGCGGGTGCCACCGGTTTCGATGGTGCCGCCGGCGGCCTTGGCCTGGGCGATGGCATCGAGGAACTGCTGCACGGCGCCGTCACTGTTCAACGGGCCCATCAGGTTGGCGGCGTCGGTCGGGTCGCCGATCTTGCCTTCCACCTGCTTGTAGGCCTTCACCAGCGTGGCCAGTACGTCGGCGTAGATCGAGCGGTGCACGATCAGGCGGCGGGTAGTGGTGCAGCGCTGGCCGGCGGTACCGACCGCACCGAACACGATGCCCGGCACGGCCAGCTTCAGGTCGGCGGTTTCGTCCAGGATGATGGCGTTGTTGCCGCCCAGCTCCAGCAGGCAGCGGCCAAGGCGGCGCGCCACCTTCTCGTTGACGGTGCGGCCGACCTGGGTCGAGCCGGTGAAGCTGATCAGCGGCACGCGACGGTCATCGACCATCTTTTCCGACAGCGCGGTACCGGCATCGTTGATCAGGAAGAAGATGTCCGGGAAGCCGGCCTCGCGCAGCGCGTCGTTGCAGATCTTCAGCGAGGCGATGGCGGTCAGCGGGGTCTTGTTGGACGGCTTCCAGATGCACACGTCGCCACAGATGGCGGCCAGGAACGAATTCCAGCTCCACACCGCAACCGGGAAGTTGAAGGCCGAGATGATGCCGACCAGGCCCAGCGGGTGGTACTGCTCGTACATGCGGTGGCCGGGGCGCTCGGAATGCATGGTGTAGCCGTACAGCATGCGGCTCTGGCCGACGGCGAAATCGGCGATGTCGATCATCTCCTGCACTTCGCCATCGCCTTCCGGCTTGCTCTTGCCCATTTCCAGGGCCACCAGCGAACCGAGGGCATCCTTGTGCTTGCGCAGCGCTTCGCCGCACAGGCGCACGGCTTCGCCGCGGCGCGGCGCCGGGGTGGTGCGCCAGATCTTGAAGGCTTCCTGGGCACGGGCGACGACGGTGTCGTACTCGGCCTCGGTGGTGGCGCGGACCTGCGCGATCGGCTCGCCGGTGGTCGGGTTGACCGGGGTGATCAGCTCACCGCTGGTCGCGCTCGACCATTCCCCGTTGCCCAGGTACGTGCCAGCGTTGATCGCGTCCAGGCCAAGGGACTTGAGCAGCTCGGAAGACATGCAGACTCCTGTGTTTCGTTACGTTGTTTGGTGCCATCGCGGGCAGGTGGGGGGACGCGATGAACTGAATCGCCGATGGTAGCAGAGCGGCCCATGCGGCCATGGTGCAACGCGCCAGCGCAGCTGGGTGGAACATGAATGCTTGGAGGGCAGGGCGTGTTGCCTGTAAACTTCCAGGCTGCATGGCCCCGTAGCTCAGCTGGATAGAGCGTCCCCCTCCTAAGGGGAAGGTCGCCCGTTCGAATCGGGCCGGGGTCACCAGAATCAATAGCTTAGGCGGGCTCAGTGGTGAGCAATTCCCACTGTTTCCCGCATATCCACAGGATTTGGTCCCAGTGGTCCCAATGGTCCCGCTCAGTACTTGAGCTTCGCGACTGCGCCATCGTCGCCTTCAGGCGTTAGGTGGGCGTAGAACTTCTCAGTCGTGGCGTAATCAGCGTGCCCGGCCAGAATCTGCACCCTTCGCAACGGAACCCCGGCGATCACCATGTGGGCGCAGAAGGTGTGCCGTAGCCGGTGGAGGCTGCCACCGATTCCCGCACGCTTGGCATCCGAGGTGAACCAATCGGAGAGCGTGTCCCTGTGCACGGCCACCAGCGGATCGGGTAGGCGGCGAAGCGCCCAGCCGCCACTCGTGGGCGTTGCGTGTACGACTACACTGCCGGCAGATCTCAGGGAGCGAATCCATGGCTAGGGTCGACAAAGGCACCACCAAGATCGGCTTCATCAACCGGAACAAGCAGGAGAACATCCGCGCCACCGGCCTCCCTGGCACGGACCACGGGCAGTCCATCTATGTCCTGCACTGCAAGCCCTGCGGGGAGACCTATGGCGCGAATGGTAGCGACATACACCTGCGCAAATGCCCAGCCTGCCAGGGCGGGCGGCCGGGCCTGGACTTCGAAGCACCCTAGGGTCATTCCGACCCCACAGAGTGGTGTCGCCCGATGGCGCCGGCCGGGCAGCGCGGTCAGCCCATCGCTGTCCGTGATGAGGCCCGTCACCACTACGCCTGCAATGAAGGTCAATACGGACACGATGGCCCACCCTTCCGTGGCATACATCAGCACGGGAAGGATCAATGGCATTGGCTTTGACGGCGCGCGTTTTATCGTCGGAACCCTGACCGCAACGAACATGATTCAGGTCAGCGCGGACATGGGCCAGGCTGCCGCATGAGGCACACGCGGCACTGCTGGCGCGCTGGCACCTGGCGCAGAGTCTGTATCAGTACAAGGCGATCTGGAAGGCGGCGACCTCGCCCGCAGCGGTGGTTACAGCGCCGCTGGGGGATGGTGGGGCCACGTAGCCGTCGGCGGGCGGTGGATGGGTCACCGCCCGCTGGGGCTCGGTCGGGAGGGCTTTCGGACGCTAGAGCTCTTGTGAGCCCTTAGGGAGTTTCGGGAGCGGTGAGTCAGGGCCGGCTGTCACTGTGCCGGTTTGTCCTCCGCCACAACTGCCATAGCAACCACTGCCTGGATTGGCGCCGCCCGGATTCCCGACGCCTTGACCGCTTCCATGGCCAGTTCCTGAGCCGGTGCCATTAGCATTTCCGCTAGGATTCAAAGGAGTAGTACTGGCTTGGGCTTCATACTTGACTCCCATGTATCCATCTCCGTCCAACGTAACTTCATAGCCAACACAAGCAGTTCCGTTACACATTGTTATGACGTCACCGGGGGCTATCGACAGAGACTCAAGAGCAACAAGTCTGTTGAAACTCGCTATGGCGAGAGTAAGCTCATTTGAGGTGTGTGGGTCGATTCTCGGATAGCCCAGTGCGCAGTTATTACAGGGATAAGTCCCGATGTTTCTAGTTCCTCGCACTTGGGCATGCACGTAAACCGCTACTCCTAGCAGAAAGACCAACAGGAATGCTGCCGTAAGCCTGATTTTCATCTCTTGCTCCTCTGTGCCAGCGTAGCGGCCAGTTGATTGGCCTTCCTTAGATCAGTCGGAGTCATGGACTGTGCCATGAGGTCCAGCATCTGCTCGTTTCCACCGATGGGAGTCAGCTCTCCAGCAGCCTTTTTGTAGGCGTAGGCAAGGATCGGGTCCTTCGGCGTAATGATGCCGCGCTGATACGCAGTTCCCAGAGTAAAGAGCCCATCCGGGTTGCCGGTGTCAGCTACACTTTTGATATAGCGATATGAGTCGTCATTGAACTGCTTAACTTTTTCGGCCGATACTGCTTGTTCCTGCTGATCTCCAACGATGATATCCATGTAGTTGTAGTAGGCCAGCCGCGCGTAGGAGTCGCCCCCTTGCGCAGCCTCCTTCAGCCATCGGGACGTCTCCTTTAGTGCATCGCCTGGGATGCCCTCGCATTGCTTGAGCTTCTCTTCGGTGAAAGCGAGAGTACTCATTTCTTGATCGGCCAAGTATTGCTCTCGTGTCTTCCCACTGGCTTTGAGAATTTCTGGAGAGACTTGACTATCGGAGTAGTCAAGTTGCCTGTCTGACTGCATTGCAACGCGGCACTCGTTGAGCAACAAGAACAGCTGTCGTTTTGCTTCCGGATCTCCAGCTTCTGCTCTATTGCGGAGCGCCGGATACAGATCTTTCACGGGAGCATCTGGTAGGCGCTGTGCAGATTGGAGATTGGTATCGATTGCTGTTGGCTTTGGAGAGATGCCTCGAAGCTCTGCAGTAGCAGCGGGTACTTCATTCTTCGGTGTGCCGCTCACCTGTTGAACATCATCATTCTTATCTGAGCATGAGGTGACCATGCAGGCGATGAGTGCGAACTTTGACAGGCGCAAGCACTGATAGACAAAGCTGTACTTTAGGGATGGATTTGGCATCGGGTTCTCCATTACGCGCCAGTCGATAGATGAGCAAGCATGCTATCTCGACGGTCGCAACATTCAATCGGTTGCTGCAATAGGTAAAATATCACTCCTCTTGTAGGTAATTTCCTACGGCAAGCAAACTTTGCTGCGCCGGCATAGAGTCGAGTCAGGCTCGACTCTCCGATTCGGGCAGATGGGCGATCTCGTCAAATCGCCGATGCAGGCCTTAACGGTTCCTTCGCCAAACGATTCAGGCAGAGCGCTGCTGCGTTCGCAGGATCTGCGACCGCCGGTCGTATCCTTCCGGCCATGCTTCCCTCGCACGGCTACCAAGGCTTCCGCACCGCCCCGACCCCCTCTGGCTGGGTCCAGATCGGTGAGCGCTGGGCGCTCTGGTAAAACGGGCGCGAGACGGCTAGCGTCACGCTCGACGGCGGGCCCGGGGTCCGGCTATGGATGGAAGGCAGGGGACGTCAAGGAAGTGCGGGCCGCCAACGTCCGGCAGGCAAAGCGTTACGGCGAGCGCTGGTGCGCGGCCAGGCTCTATCCAGATCTGCCCCTTCGTGAGGCCATGGCCCGCTTGACCGACAGCACGCCGATCCAACCGCCCCCGCCACGAAGCCCGGGGCGAAGGATCCGATGAAGATGTGGGTGGGGGCAGGGGCAGGGGGCGCCAAGCTAGGCCGCGGCTACTGACCAGTGGCCGGTTTCTGGCTGCTTAGCAGCAGGCCGACGCCGGCAATGAGGCATGCGGCTAGAGCCGCGATGGACAGAGGGAGATGGAATTCCTCACGGCCAGCAGCGGCAAATGCGAAGTGGATTGCTGCTGTGCCGGCACCTACTATCCCGCACAGGCGGGCATAAGCTCGCGCGGACGGCTTGGCCAGCGCGACTTGGCGATACCCGTGCAGCAGGGCGCCGACAGCGACTAGGTTGAAGACAAGGAAACCTTGGATGCCACCGGGGACGCGGAACATGTCCCATTCGTGCCAGAACGCGGCGTCAATCTGGTGCAGGATCAATGCCACGAGTGTTGCCAGATACCACCGTTCCATGGAGCTTTCCGTCCGAGGGTTCGCGAAGTCTAACAGCCGGTTTCAGTTGCCGAGCAGGGAGGCGTTTGATCGAGGCGGGGAGAGCTGCAGTGCATCAAGGACGCGCGAGAGCCCACCGAGCCGCCGGCTACGAAACCCCGCCCGAAGGACCGCTTGGGCGCAGCGTGGTCGCAGTTGATCCGCAAGTCATTGAATTAGAAGGGCATGCAATCCCCCTCCTAAAAGATCGCCCGTTCGAATCGGGCCGGGGTCTCCAGAATCAAAGAGTTGCAGTGGTTCGACGGTCCGGTGCTGTTCTTGTTCGATCGCCGGGACTGGAACCCGGGCTCTGGTCAGGTCAACGCCCGCAGCTATGGCCGCACGGTGCGCGTTCCGGAAGGCAGAAGCATGTCGACACCTGTTTCAACCCGGGCCCGACTGTCCTGGCCGCGCTCTATTGAATCTTCGAAGACGAGCGGCACCCATCTACGAGCATCGGCTCGCGACCTGATTGCGAGCGATGTTTAAGAGCCTTCGGCTGGATACGTGAGACGAATTGGCGTGATTCGTGCCTGTCCATCGAGTATTTGAATGTCTCCGGGAATGGGAGATGCTGCGATGAGCCCCAAGGGCAAGGGTGGTGGTTCGGCCAGCCAGCACAGCACAGTGGCAACGCTATACGATGAAACGTTCACGCATAAAAATACTGTGTCTGGTGCTGATGAATTGATAGATGCGGCCGCTCTTTTCAAAGGGCTGAATCTCAATTATGGAAATGCCAAAGGCGCAGAAGTTTCCAGCCAGTGCAAGAGTCACGCGGAGATGAAGCTGCTTGCGTGCTGGTGGACGGGGCTGAAGAGCTCGAAGACTTTTGGTAGCTCAGTTGGAATCGAATTGAATGAATTCCCATGCTCCTGCTGCCATACGGTGCTCAAGGTTCTGACGATAAAAGCCGAAAAGGAGAGCGGTCCAAGGTTCAACTTGATCTGCGTCCGCATGCCCGCTGGAACCTCGACGGCCTACATGGGGGATCATGCAGGTGATGCTGGTGCCATGAACATCAATCCTCCGGTCACCATCCGCTATCAAAACGGAGCAGCGACCTACCACCGTCATCCGGCGCCGCCAGCTTAGTGCTGGGTAAGGCTGCGCTGCAGAGGACATGGCGAGGGACCTTGGGGAGATACAAGGCAGTGTCCCCACTCACGCGGGGACGTTCCTGTCTGTAGTAGTCAGGTGCGGATCACTCGGCTGGCGTCGAAGCATCCAACTCACGCTGAACGGCATCCCTGCGGATGTCGTCTATGGCGTGCTGTTGCGCTCCAAGCATTGCTCGGCAGCGTTCACCTTCCGCACGGGCAAAGTCGATATCGCCGTGTTCGGCCATGGCTGCAACTCTTGTCGCGGCGGCAGAACGTCGAGGGGCAACCATGGGCAACCACGCGCTGTACCTGGCCGGTTTGGTTGCGGTCAATGCGTATGCCTGTGCATGCAGCCACAGCGCCGCAGCCTGCGCTCCGTTGCCCATGTTCCTGAACTGCTCTGCGGATGCGGAGCGCCCGGCTTTCATTTCCCAGGTCGACATGAAATCCCACCATCCTGCGCAGTCCGCGAAGGTGTCAGCCGCTTCTGTTGCCTCCGCAATCGCCGCAGTGACCTCTTCACTTGCCGGAGCTTTCGGTGCAGCCGGGTTCCCCGGCTCGGCGGCCATGCCGAGGATCAGCAGAAATCCACTCAGTTCCATACAGCCCTCCGTAGCGTGAGCCAGGAATGCCCGGCTTCGGCAGAATTATTGGTCTCAGGGTATGTCCTGTAAACTGGCCTGCGAATGTCGGCCTTTGCCCGGTCGGCATTGGTACTGTGAGGTCGCGCCGTCGACCACAATTCTCACCGCTTCGGACAACTACCGTTTCAAAATGGAACGGGATCTGCAGGTAAAACTGCAAGTACAACAAGAAGGGCATCACTCCCCTCTTGCCGTCTAGGGCAATCATGCCCTGGTCGCCCGCCCGAATCGGGTCGGAGCTGCCATGAATCAATGGTTTGGAAGTTGCTAGAACAACGTCATTTCCCACGACCTCCCGCATATCCAGAGAATTGAACCATTCTCCGGCAGAATGAACCTCGTTTACCTGCGCGCCAGCGCGCTATCAGGTGCCTGTATCGCGGCCGAGCGTGCCAACCTGATCAACCCGCGCGGTTCCTGCAGTGTGGGCGCGGCCTGACCGGCTGAAACGTTCGACCGTGTAGTAGGAGGCCGCCGCGCAGAGGGCTGCCGCGCCGGATCCGATGAGCATGCTGCTCCAGCCCGTAATGTCCTGCCCGCGCAGCCAATACATGATTGGGAAATGCCAGAGGTAGATGCCATAGGACAGCTTTCCGACCCATACCAGTGGGGTCCAGCAAAGTGCACGCACGTGGTGGGCCCCCAGGACCAGCAATGCCGCGCCGATCTCTGCCATGGCCATCCATGATGTGAGGGCCGCCATTTCCTTCACGTGCGCCTGGGTCACGGCGATCCCAAGCAGCAGCGCACCCATTGGAGCAGCTGCCTTGGGTACGGACGGGTTCCACAGGCCAGCTGCGGCGCCGAGCAGGATCCCGGACAGCCGGGTGTCGAACCGGTAGTAGGGCTGATACCAGGCGTCGTCGTTCAGCGCCACGTGCCAACGCCAGAGTGTGGCTGCGATTGCCAGGAGGAAAACGGCGGGTGCCCACCAGTGCCTTGGCAGCCGGAACACCACCATCAGCACCATCGGCCACACAAGGTAGAAGTGTTCCTCAACGGACAGGCTCCAGGTGTGCTGCAGATACCACGGCACCCGCCAGAGGGCGAAGCCATAGTCCGAGAGATAGAGCCCGGCAACAGCTGCGTCACGCAGGTGGTTGGCGTGTTCCGGGAACACCCATGGCGCAGCGGCCAGGTAAACGGCCAGCAGTAGTAGAAGGGCTGGGTAGAGCCGGCGCAGGCGGCGCACGTAGAAGGTGCCAATGCGCAGCGATCCTGTCTCTACGTGCTGATCGGCAAGAATGCGCGTGATCAAGTAGCCGGACAGGACGAAGAAGACGTCCACGCCGAAGAAGCCGCCGAATCCACCGAACAATCGCGCGTGGAAGGCCAGCACAAGCGCTACAGCGATTGCTCGCAGGCCGTCCAGCGCAGGGTTGTATCGCATGGACTCCCCTCCATGGCATCGAGGCTTATTGTGCCACTGGCCGCTACCCGGGTCCCTCCTAGGGCTGGAAGATGACCGTTGGTTCCGATCCGGTCACGCGCGTCCCGCAGGATGAACGTACTGAGCCATGCAAGCCTCTTCTCGAGAGCGAGGTCGCCCAACCACCTGCGCGACCACTTTCGCACCCGTTCCCCGCGTCTAGCGCAGCCCCAGACCTTCCAGCACTTCGGCCACCTGCGCCCGGTCATTGCCCTGCAGCCCAAGCAGCGGTCGCGGCAGGCAGTCGTCACTACACAGGCCCATCAGCGCGGCAGCGCATGCCATGACGCGGATGCCGCCGAAGCGATCGTACAGCGCCCAGAGCGGTGCCAATTGCGCAGAGGCCGCTTCGGCCGAGGCCATGTCACCGCTGCGCGCTGCCTGGGTGATCCGCAGCGCTACCTCGGGGAACAGGCCAGCGACTACCGAATACCAGGCATCGCAGCCCGCGGCCAGTCCGCGCACGGCGGCGGCGTCACCACTGATCCCCAGCGTGACATGCGCAGGAAGGTGGGCGCGCAACATTGCGACCCTTGCTGCCGCTTCCACCGGATTGTCGGAGAGGCGGGGGATCTTGATCGAGCCGATGTTGGGCAGCGCGGCGATCCGCCCATGCAGTTCATCGGAGAACTGGAAGCGGGTGGTGCCGGGATTGTCGTACACGCAGATCGGGGTGTGCACTGCCATGCTCACCGATTCGAAGAGTGTGTAGACCTCATGTTCCTTCAACAGCTGGTAGGACACCGGTGCCAGCAGCAGGCCGGCAGCGCCGGCATCTTCGGCATCCCTGGCCAGTTCCAGCACGTCGCGGCTGCGCAACGCACCGACGCCGACGATCACCGGTACGCCGGCGGCATGGGCGAGGGCCTCGCGCAGCACGCGCTTGCGCTCGGCTTTCTCCAGATAGGCATAGCTGCCGGTGGAGCCAAGAATGCCCATCGAGTCCACCCCGGACGCGGCCAGGCGCTCGACCAGTGCGGCAAAAGCGCGGGTGTCGATGTCATCTCCACTGAGCGGAGTAAGCGGAAACGCGCTGAGGCCTCTGAACATGGGATACCCGGGAGTGAGAAAGAGACAGGCTGCCGTTGGGCGGCAGGCGTGTGGACGCCCGGAATTCTTTATTGTCCTAGGACAAAATTCAAGAGCTGTGCTGCGGTGTGACGGCGCGTCCTGGAGCACGCACAATGGACGTCCACGTCATGCACGTATCGCCATGCCCACGCAGCTGCAGCCGGTCCAGCCTTCGCACTACGCGCGCATCGCCCGTTGGCTCGATTCGGCCGCAGCCACGCAGCGCTGGGCCGGCCCGGGTGTCGCATTCCCTGTGCCGGCCGGAGCGTTCGCGCAGGTGCTTGGGCTGGGCACTCGCCCGGGGCGGGTGCTGCTGGACGGGCAGGGCGACTGCGTAGGCTTCGGCCAGTACTGGTTGAGCGAGCCTGGCACGGCTCATCTGGGCCGGATCATCGTTTCGCCGCAGGCGCGGGGGCGCGGGCTGGGGCGCGTGCTGATGCAGCTGATGATCGCCGAGGCCCTGCAATCACCGGGCGTACAGCGCCTGACCCTGCGGGTCTATCGGGACAATCCCGCGGCGGTGGCGCTGTATCGCGACCTCGGATTCCGGCCCGTGGACGATGCCTCGACGCCGGATCTGCTGTTCATGCAGCGCGCTGGCGGATGACGGGCGCCGGGTGACGGGCCTTGATGCCTTCGGCACTTTTCACAACAGGCTGACCGGGCCCCGTATGCTGGGTGCCGGAATCCAGCCGGATCGGTTCATGGACCGCATACCCCAGCTTCTGGATCAGGACGAATCGATGCGCCTGGAGGTCAGCACGCTGGCCGATGGCCAGGGCGTCCCGCTGTCGTTCGGGCACGCCCGCCTGGCGCTGCTGGTCTGTGTGTCGGGGCGTGCGCGCTTCGCCCTCAACTTCCGTGAGGGGGTAGTGCAGCCGCACGACGTGCTGGTGCTGGCCGAGGACACGCTGGCGCTGTTGCGGCAGCGCTCGCGCGGCTTCCTTGCGGTGGTCTGCCTGATGCCGAAGGCGCTGGCGTCCGAAGTGGGCTATGTACTGCCCAACGCGCTGTTCAAGTTTCTGCATCAGCAGCCTCATTGCACGCCGTCACCGCTGGAGGTGCCGTTGCTGCAGGGCTGGCTGCAGCAGTTGATGGACGCACACCACACGGGAGGCCGGTACCGGCATGTGATGCTGCGCTCTCTGCTGCAGATCTTCTTTCTCAAATTGGCCACGCTGCTGCCGGCGAAGGGCGCGCCCACAGCGCAGCTCAGCCGGCGTGAGCGCCTGGCCTGGAACTTCTGGGAGCTGGTCGGCCAGCGCAGCACGCGCCAGCGTGACGTGCAGTCCTACGCCGAGGCGCTGTGCATCACCCCGTTCTATCTGTCACAGCTGACCCGCGAGTGCTTCGGCCAAACGCCGAAGGCGTTGATCGACCATCAGGTGGTGCTGGAGATCAAGGCATGGCTGAGCTACAGCGAGCTGCCGATCGGACGCATCGCCGAGCGCCTGTGCTTCGAGGATGCGTCCTACCTGTGCCGCTATTTCCGGCGGCATACCGGGCAATCGTTGACCGCCTACCGCCGCGCGGGGCAGGGCCTCGCTAGTGGGATACGAACAGCGGTGCGGGAACCTCGGCCAGCAGGTTCTCGGTGACCCCGCCGAGCACGCGTTCCACCACCCGGCTGCGGCTGTAGGGGCCCAGCACCAGCAGGTCCGCTTCGGCATCGAGTACATGCTGGCGGATGGTCGCGGCAACGCCGCCCTGTGTGGAATTGACCGCCTGGATCTCGACCTCGACACCATGCCGGGCCAGGTGCTGGGCCATTTCGGCGCCCGGTGCGGCCTCCGCCTTGGGGGTGTCGACCATCAGCAGGTGCACGGCCTGCGCGCGGGCGAGCAGGGGAAGCGCATCGGCCACCGCGCGGCGTGCCTGCTTGCTGGCATTCCAGGCGACCACGATGCGCTGGCCGACCTGTTCGCCGCGCCAGTGCGGCGGCACCAGCAGCATCGGCACACCGGTCTGGCGTAGCGTGCCGAGGGGGTGCCAGCCGCTGGGCGCACCCGGCGTGTGTGGATAGCCGGCGATGATCAGGTCGCAGTACAGAGATTGCAGGGAGAGATCAGCGCCGCCCAGATAGTCCGAAACGATGCGCAGCTCGGTGCTGATCCGCAGCGGCTCGGCGGCGGCGCGCAGGTTCTGCATCAGCTGCGCGGTGCAGGCGGCATCGGCACGTGCTTCATGGTCGAGTGCAGCGGCAATGCCGGCACCACGGGCGAAGCCGCTGGCGATGTCGCTGGGGTGCTGGGCGGTGGAGACCGCGATCAGGTGGGACTGCTGGACCTGCGCCAGCCGGGCGGCGATGTTCAGGACCCGGTGCCCGGTGTCGCTGGCATCGAACAGCACGGCAATGTCGCGTAGCGGATGCAGCATGGCGTTGTCTCCTTCGATGCCTGTGACGCGATCCCTGCGTGCACCGACCCGGGTGCACCGGACGCACGCCATTTTTAGCGCACTCTTGATTCGGATGAATCATCTGTGATTCAGTTCATTAATTGATGATTCATGCTAGCGTGAGGGCATCCCGAATCCGGTGCCTCCATGCGTCCTGCCGCACGTTCCCGCCGCGACCTGCACCATGCCCTCGCAGCCACGCTGGTCAGCCACCCGCGCTGCACGCTCAGCGAACTGGCCAGCGGTGCCGGTATCAGCCGGGCGACGCTGTACCGGTTCGCGCCCACCCGCGAAGCGATCGACGAGGCGTTGTTTGCGGCCGGGTTTGAACGGCTGGAGGCGGCGGCCTCCTGGCTCGACGCGGATGCCGATGCGATGCAGGTGCTGGAGCGGGTGACCGAGGCGCTGCTGGCCGATTGGGAGCTGGTGACGCTGCTGTTCGCGCGCATGATGGAAGAGCAGCAGCGCCAGGGCGATCTGCATCTGCTGCCCGGGCGCTGGGCGCCGATTGGCGAGCGTTTCGAGGCTTTTTTCCTGCGCGGCCAGAAATCCGGCGTGTTCAATCTCGGATTCACCGCCGTGTGGCTGGCCGACTTCTACTGGACCTGCTTCTACGGCACCACCTGGTCACTGGCGCGCGGCCGGTTGGCGCCGGCGATGGCAGCGTCGACGCTGCTGGCGTCCTTCCTGCGAGGCGCGAAGCAGCCCTGAGGCCCTATACCGCTGCCGAATCTGCGTGGTGTTTTGCCGGAAAGTAGGCGGCGGCTGCCGGAATCGTGCCCGGCCCGAAGCTGTGTGCCCGCTATAACTGGACGCGTGGAGCTGACGCCAGACTCTGCAAATGTGAATGTGATCTTCATCACATAATTGTTTGCAATATGTTATGGTCGTCACAGTTATATGTGCCTGACCAACCGGGGACAAGGGACGAAGCTGATCGCCACGGACCCGGCGGAACACGCAGTCATGTGTACCGCCGTACCGGGGAATTCGTTGCTGGTCACCCACTGACCTTCGGCCCGGCAAGGGTCGACGACGGGGAAATCAACCATGTGGCAGTCGACGACGTCGCGCGAAAGCGCGGGCGGTGGATGCGTTCATCCCAAAAAACGTGCCCGGACAGGGCGATCCAGCGGATGGCTGAGGGCCGGCCTGCTGGCCCTGTTGTCGCTGACGATGCCGTCGCTGGCCTGGGCCGCCGCCTACGCCACTGGCGGCAGCAGCCCGTACCGCAACACCGTGCTGTGGTTGACCTGGGGTGGCGGTGCCAATGGCGTGAACAACGTCGCGCTCAACGATGGCGCGATGTCGTCCATCGACATGCCGGTCGCGGCCGGGGTGAACCTGCGCGTCGATTGCCGGTTGAATACGGCCGAGACCAATGTGCTGCGCAGCTATCGTCCCGGCAACTTCGGTGGCGACAGCCTTGACGACCTCTACAACATCGGCGGCACTGGCACCAGCAACCAGCTGATCGCCGGTATCGCACGTGCCAGCGGCACCTCCACCTTCAGCATCACCTGTACGTCGACCCTGGGCGGCGCCCCGTATCGCCTGCGCGGCGTGGTGATGGCCGACGCCGAGTCGATCAACAACAGCGGCGAATTCGTCGAGGCCAGCGCGCAGGGCACGTGGAACGTGGTCGAGGTCCGCAAGAACCTGTCCAACGCCACGCCATACCTGGTCAACAAGTCGACCAGCGGTGCCAATCAGGTCATCCGCTTCGGCCCCGGCAACGACGACAACACGGCCGCGGTCACCTTCCTCAGTTTTGACAACGCCGCACACGCGCCGGGCAACCTGGCAGTGAACATGGGCTTCTCGATGCGCGGCGGCGGCACCACCGCGATCGCGATCGGCCTGCTGGTGCCCTACGCCGACTTCGGCGACGCGCCGCAGAGCTATGGCGATGCCATGCACGTGGTGGACGATCTGCAGTTCCGTTCCGACGGCATCCCGCAGGGAGCCAGCAACTTCAACATCAACACCGCAGGCTACACGCCGGGCGGTCTGGCGCCGCCGTTGACCGACTTCCTCGGCAGCCTCGGCCCGGATACCGAGCAGCGCAGCAGCTACAGCCTGGATGCGCTGGGCGATGACAACTTCCCGCAGGTGGGAAGCCGCGAAGAGGATGCCTGGCCGACCAGCTACCGCCTGACGGTGATGCAGGCCGGTACCCAGATCAACCAACCGGTCGCCTGCGTGGGCAATGGCAGCGTGGCCGGCTGGATCGACTTCAATCGCAATGGCGTGTTCGATGCCAACGAGCGCAGCGGTATCGCGGCCTGTAGTGGTGGCCAGGCGAACCTGACCTGGACCGTGCCCGCCCAGGTACTGGCGGGTACCAGTTACGTGCGCCTGCGCTACTCCACCAACGCGGTCCAGATCCAGAACCCGACCGGCGTGGCCGACGACGGCGAGGTTGAGGACCACCGGATCACCATCACCGCGCCGTCGCTGAAGGTGGTGAAGAGCAATAATGCCACCGGCGGCGTCTGGAACTATGGCCAGGCCGGCACCGAGTACACGCTGACGGTGAGCAACACCAGCGACGTGCCCACCGGCAATCCGCCGAATGTGGCGGCGGGCACGATCACCGTGCGTGACCAGCTGCCGGCCGGTATCGCGCCGAACTGGAGCGGCACGCATGTCAGTGGCAACTGGAGCTGCACCGCCAGCGGCCAGGACGTCACCTGCACCAGCACTCAGGTCCTTGCAGCGGCAGGCAGCGCCGGGTCCAGTTCGGTGTTCACCCTGCCGGTGACCGTCACTGCAGCGGCGACCGGCGTTCTGACCAATCACGCCAGTGTCGGCGGTGGCTACGACCCCTTCAACAGCGGCAATGCGCCCGCACCGGGCGCCAGCTGCACCGATGCCGACCACTGCACGCGCAGCGATGTGACCGTGCCGGTGACGCGTGTGGGCTATGCCAAGCGCTCCAACACGGCCGGCCCGGTCGCGGTGGGCACGACGGTGAGCTACACCGTCGATGTCACCGTGGCCGATGGCAACACCCGCGACGTGCTGACGCTGACCGATACCCTGGGCACCGGCCTGGATTTCGCCAGTGTCAGCAACGCCGGTGCGTTCACCTGCAACGCGGCCAATCCTCTGGTGTGCACGCTGCCGGCCGGTACCGTGCCTGGCACCTACAGCGTGAGCTATACGGCCACCGTCAATGCGCAGGCCAGCGGCCAGGTGGTCAACACCGTGGTCGGCACCGGCACCGATACCCCCACCTGCAGCAGCAACTGCACCACCACCACGCCCGTGGCCGCGCCGAGGATCTCGGTGTCCAAGGCCAGTGGCACCGCCGGCCCGGTCGCGATCGGTGATGCGGTGGCCTATACCGTGACGGTCGTGGTGGCTGACGCGCGTACCCGCGCGGTGACCACGCTGACCGATACGCTGGGCGCTGGCCTGGATTTCGGTGGCATCACCAGCGCAGGTGCTTTCAGCTGCGCGCCGGGCAATCCCCTGGTCTGCACGCTGCCGGCGGGTACCGTTCCGGGCAGCTATGCGTTCTCCTATACCGGCATCGTCAATGCACAGGCCAGCGGCCAGGTGCGCAACGCGGTGGTGCCCAGCGGCACCGACAATCCCTCCTGCGTGGGCAGCTGCGATACCACCACGCCGATGGCCAGCGCGCTGGTGGTGTATGCCAAGCAGGCGTCCACCGGTGGTCCGGTGCGGATCGGCGACGTCATCGACTACACGCTGAGTGCGACCGTCACGCGTGCGCGCACCACCGGCGTGGTCACCTTGACCGATACCCTGGGCAGTGGCCTGGACTTCGGCGGCGTCAGCAGCGCCGGCATCTTCACCTGCAATGGCACCCAGCCACTGGTGTGCACGCTGCCGGCTGGCACCGTGCCGGGCACCTACAGCCTGACCTACCGCGCCACCGTCAATGCGCAGGCCAGCGTCAGTGTCCGCAACGCCGTGCTTGGCAGCGGCACCGACAATCCGTCGTGCAGTGCCAACTGTGACACCACCACCCCGGTGGCGGCACCCGGCGTGAGCTATGCCAAGTCGGTGAGCGGCACCGGCCCGGTCTCGGTGGGCGATCGCCTGACCTACACGCTGACCACGGTGGTGACCAACTCGCGCACCACCGATGTGGTGACCCTGACCGACACCCTGGGTACGGGCCTGGACTTCGGCGCCGTGACCAGTGCGGGCGCCTACAGCTGCAACGCGGCCAATCCGCTGGTCTGCACCCTGCCTGCGGGGACCGTGCCGGGCAGCTACAGCCTGTCCTACACCGCGGTGGTGAACGCGCAGGCCAGCGGCCAGGTCACCAATGCCGTGCTGGGCAGCGGCGGCGACAATCCCTCCTGTACCGCCAACTGCGATACCACCACGCCGGTCACCGGCAGTGAGATCGACTATCGCAAGACTTCGGCAGCGGCGGGTCCGGTCAAGGTCGGTGACAGCATCGCCTACACGTTGACCGCCGTCGTCAGCCACTCGCGCACCACGGCGGTGTTCACCCTGACCGATACGATGGGCCCCGGCCTGGACTTCGGCGCGGTGACCGCCAGCCAGGGCTTCAGCTGCAATGCCGCCAATCCGCTGGTGTGCACGCTGCCGGCCGGGACCGCGCCGGGCACGTATACGGTGGACTACACCGCGAAGGTGAACGCGCAGGCCAAGGGCAGCGTGAACAACGCAGTGCTGGGTGGCGGTCCTGGTACCAATACCTGTACGAGCAACTGCAGCACCACCACCCCGGTGCTGGCAGCGGTGGTGACCTACCGCAAGCAGTCCTCCACCGTTGCGCCGGTTGGCGTCGGCGATGCGGTCGACTACAGCGTTGAAGTGACCGTCGCGAACTCGCAGACCACCGATACGCTGGTACTGACCGACACGCTGGGCGTGGGCCTGGACCTGCAGTCGGTCACCCAGCCGGGACCGTTCACCTGCAACGCCAGCAATCCGCTGGTCTGCTCGCTGCCGGCCGGCACCGTGCCGGGCACCTACACGCTGGGTTATCGCGCGCTGGTCAATGCACAGGCCAGTGGCAGTGTGCGCAATGCAGTGCTGGGCAGCGGCGGTGACACGCCCACCTGCAGCGGCGACTGCAGCACCGAGCACGCGCTTGCAGAACCGCGCGTGGTGCTGGAGAAGCAGGCCGGCCCGGCCAGTGGCACCGAGGTGCGTCCTGGCGACAGGCTGCGCTATACCCTGGTCGCCACGGTCGAGCGCGCGTCCCTGCGCAAGCCGCTGCAGCTGGTGGACACGCCCGATGCCGGACTGAGCATCGAGAGCCTGCCGGCCGGATGCGTGCAGCAGGGAACGGACATCGTGTGCACGCTGCCGGCGGGAACCGCGGTTGGCCGCCACGAATGGGTCTACCAGGCGATCGTCAATCAGGAAGCGCGTACCGAAGTGCTGAACCGCCTGCGCGGGCAGTACCCGGATGGCTCGCCGCCGCCCGAGTGCACGACCTGCGAGACGCGCCACAAGGTGGTGTCCGACTTCGCGCTGCGCATCACCAAGACCGCGAGCCCGCGCCGGGTGAAGGTGGGCGATCTGGTGCGCTACCAGCTGGTGGTCGAGAACGTGGGCAGCAGCCACTGGCGCGATGGCGTGGTGGTCGATACGCCGCCGCCGGGCTTCAGCTACGTCGACGGTTCGATGCGCGTGGCCGACGATGACGGCGCGTTCTCGCTGGCCAGCAGCCAGTCGCCGCTGCGCATCGGCGCGGTGGATATCGCGGTCGGCCGCAGTGCGACCATCACCTATCTGCTGCGCGTCGGCGCTGGCGTACGCGGTGGCAATCACGTGAACCAGGCCGTGGCGACGGCCGATGATGGCAGCCCGCTGTCGAACATCGCCACCGCCGAAGTGGCGATGGATGCCGACCCGCTGCTGGAAGACAGCCTGGTGTTCGGTACCGTGTTCGATGACCGCGATGGTGACGGCTGGCAGGACAGTGCCGAGCTGACCGGCGTGCGCGTGCAGGGTGGTTTCGCCGCGGCGGCCTATGTGGCCGGCTCGACCACGCTGGATCGCGGCGATGGCCCGCAACCGCTGGCCGATGCCAGCGCACCGCTGCTGCACGGCGTGCAGATCGGCACGGTGCACGGCCGCGCGTCGACGTCCGACAGCGCCGAGGCACATCAGGTGGTGGTGCGGCAGCGCTTGCGCGAACTGGCTTTCACCGATGACTTCGTGCTGGAAAGCGCGCAGGGTCACCGCCTGCGAATGGACGCACAGGGCGGCACGGACGTGCAGCGCAGTGGTGAGGCCGGCAAGGGCCTGACCGCCGCCGAGCCGACCGTGCGCCGCGAGATCGCGCGCGTTTCCGAGGGCTATGAAGTGGCCTATGTGATCGGCAACGAGGGCATCCAGGAGCAGGGCATCCCGGGCGTGCGCCTGGCCACGGTGGAGGGCCTGTTGGTGGAGACCGATCCGTTCGGCCGCTACCACCTTGCCGACGTCCACGGCGGTGATGCGCGCCTGGGCCGCAACTTCATCATCAAGCTGGACCCGGCCACGGTGCCGGCCGGTGCGGAGCTGACGACCGAAAATCCGCTGCTGCGGCGGGTGACCCAGGGCGTGCCGACACGCTTCAGCTTCGGCGTGCGCCTGCCGCCGTCGCCACAGGCGCCGGCCGAGCGCATGGAGCTGGCCCTGGGCGAAGTGCTGTTTGCCCCGGGCAGCAGCGAGCTGCGTGCCGACTACCGCCCGGTTCTGGTGAAGATGGCCGAGGTGGTGAACCGCTACCAGGGCGGTGACGTGGTGATCGCGGCCAACGGCGAAAGCCAGGCGCTGGCCTTCGCCCGTGCCGCAGTGGTGCGCGATGCGCTGCAGACCGAAGTGGCCGAAAGCGCGCGCGCTGGCCTGACCGTGCAGTTGCGCACCGATGTGCAGGACCCGCATTCGCTGCTGGCCGGTGTCGATGCGAATGGCGCGTTGCTGGGCAACGTCCTGTTCGACACTGACAAGGCCACCGTGCGTGAGGAGTTCAAGCCGTTGCTGGCGGCGATCGCCGCGCGCCTGGAGAAGATGGGCGGTGGTCAGGTCAGCCTGGTCGGGCACACCGATGTGCGCGGCAGCCATGCCTACAACCAGGCACTGGGCCTGCGCCGTGCCAGCGCCGTGTTCGAGGCGCTGCGCAGCCAGCTCAGCCCCGCCGTGCAGCAGCGCCTGCGCGTCCGCAACGAGGAGAGCGCCGCTACCCGTGCGGCCGCCCGCCAACAGGAGGCCCGCCGATGAGCGCGCATCACTCTACCGCCCGTCGTGCGGCCCGCCTGCCACGTGCCGCGCTGTACCAGGCGCTGCTGCTGGGCCTGGCCGCTACCGCCCAAGCCGCCCCGCCCGCCGCCGATCCGGCGCCGATCCGGTGTGATGGCACCCAGTGCAATGCCGAGGGAGAACTGTTGTTCAGCCTGCGCTCGCGCAGCTACGACGAGCCGGTGACCGAGGGAATGTCCACGCGTTCCAGCTCGCAGGCGTTGCAGCCGGATCGCCGGGTCAGCGTGGCCATCGATGAGCCGGGCAAGGCGACCGTGCGTGGCGAGTTCATGATCCGCCTGCCGGAAGGCGGCGCGATCTGGGCCACCGAGGACCCCACGATGGGGCAGCCGGAACTGTCGGTGTCAGCGCCGGGCATGGTGGCCTTCGACGAGGGGCGCATCGTGCGTCCGGTCGAGTTCTACGTGCGCGGCAACTACACCGCCTTCATCCAGCGCCTGGAAGTCAGTGTCTACCGCGGCAGCGACTCCGACCGGGTGGCGCCGCTGGCGACGTTTGAACTGCCGGTGGCCGCCGTTGCACAGGGCACCTGGGATGGCACCCTGCCGGCATCGACACCGCTGCGTCGCGGTGACCGCCTGGTCTACGTGCTGCGTGCCTTCGACGCCGAGGGCAATGTCGATGAAACCACCGCGCAGTCGATGCAGCTGGTCACTCCGGCGGAGTTCGAGCGGGGCAACCAGCAGCTGCGCGATGCGCTGGAAGACCGCCGCGGCACCGCTGTCGATGCCAATCAGGCGGCATCACTGTCGCTGCTGCAGCAGGTGTTCGACAGCAACGGCCTGCGCCAGCAGAACATTCCGGTGTACGGCTCGCGGGTGCGCCTGCGTGGCCGCGACCTGCCGCTGGGTGCCTCGTTGAAGATCAACGGCGACAGCTATCCACTGGACCAGGATCGCAAGTTCGCCGCCGAGTACCTGATGCCGATCGGCCACCACGCCTTCGATGTGCGTGTCGAGCGGCCGGATGCACCGGCCATCGCGCGCACGCTGCAGGTCGATGTCAGTGGCCAGTACCTGTTCGGTGTCGGCCTGGCCGACATCACCGTGTACCAGAACAAGGCCAGCGGGGCAGGGCAGGACCTGGCCCGTGGCGAGCGCAACGACGATGTTCTCAGCGATGGGCGCCTGGCCTTCTACCTGAAGGCCAAGACCCGTGGCCGCTACCTGCTGACCGCGCAGGCCGATACCCAGAATCGCCCGCTGGACGAGCTGTTCACCGGCTTTACCACCGCCGATCCGCGCGACCTGTTCCGCAGCCTCGATCCGGACCTGTATTACCCGACCTACGGCGATGATTCGCTGACCCAGCGCGATGTCGACAGCATGGGGCGCTTCTACCTGCGCATGGACTGGGACAAGAACCAGGCGTTGTGGGGCAACTACAACACCGGGCTGACCGGCACCGAATATGCGCAGTACGTGCGATCGCTGTACGGTGCGGCGTTGTCGTGGCGCTCGCGCGGTGCCAACGCCTGGGGCGACGCGCGCAGCGAGCTGCGCCTGTTCGGCTCGCAGGCCGAGACCGCGCCCGGCCACAGCGAGTTCATCGGTACCGGTGGCAGCCTGTACTACCTGCGGCACGCCAGCATCCTCAGTGGCTCGGACCAGGTGGTGCTGGAAATCCGTGACCGCACCACCGGGCGCGTGGAGCAGCGTGTACCGATGGTGCGCGGTGCCGACTACGAGATCGACGCCCTGCAGGGCCGCATCCTGCTGACCCGCCCATTGGCGCAGGTCAGCCGCGAGAACCTGCGCCGGATCAGCCGCGATGTGCCGCTGGATGGTTACGAACAGCGCCTGATCGTGGATTACGAGTGGGTGCCGACCGGGTTCGACAGCGATGACATCACCGCGGGCGTGCGTGGCAAGCACTGGTTTGGCGATCATGTCGCGGTGGGTGCCACCTATGTGGACGAGCAGCGCGCCGGCCAGGACTATTCGCTGAAGGGCGCGGACCTGACGTTGCAGGCCGGCCGTGGCACCTATCTGAAGGTCGAACACAGTCGCAGCGAGGCGACCAGTGCACCGGTGTTCTTCTCCGACAATGGCGGCCTCAGCTTCAGCCGCCTGAATCCGGAAGGGCCGCGCGAAGGCGAGGCGACTGCTGTCGAGGCACGCGTCAACCTGCGTGAGCTGGGCTGGACCCAGCGCGACTGGAGCGCGGGTGCCTGGTGGCGGCAGGTGGACGGTGGCTATTCGGTCGGGCGCTTCGATACCGGTCAGCGGGTGCGCGAACAGGGCGCCGAGCTGCTCGGTTATGTGACCGACGACTTCAGTCTGTACGCACGCTACAGCGAGGCACGTCGCGGTGCGCAGTCGCTGATCCAGGCACAGGCCACCGCCGAATGGCGGATCGGTGAGAACGACCGCCTGTCGGCCGAGCTGCGCCGGGTGCAGGAGGACCGCGGCAGTGGCAGCAACGTGGCCGGCGTGCTGGCTGCAGCACGCTACACCCACCGCATCGGCACGTCGCTGGATGTCTACGGTGGCGGCCAGCTGACCGTGGACGACGACCATGGCCGCTATGCCGACAACGATGCGGTGGTGGCCGGCGGCACCTGGACCTTCGCCAACCTGTCCACTGTCGGTGCAGAGGTGAGCGATGGCGACCGTGGCACGGCCGCGCAGGTCAATGCCGAGTACCGGCTGACCCCACAGCACAGCTTCTATGGTGCATTCACCCAGTCGACCGACCGCAGCGAGTACGACCCGCTGTTCAGCCCCAACGCGCAGGATGGCTGGACGCTGGGCCAGCGCTGGCGGTTGTCCGACCAGGTCAATGTGTTCAACGAAAGCCAGTTCCTCAAATCCGGGCAGGAGTCCGGGTTGGCGCACACCTTCGGCATGGATTTCTATCCGGCGGTGGGCTGGAATGCCGGCTTCACGCTGAGCAATGGCAAGCTCGACGCCAGCACCGGGCAGGTCGATCGCAAGGCGGTGAGCCTGTCCGGCGGGCGGACCTCGCCGGGCACCGAATGGCAGAGCAAGCTGGAGTGGCGCCGTGACACGGGCGCGGAGCGGCGCACGCAGTGGGTCAGCACCAACCGGCTGAGCCATCGCCTCAACGACAGCTGGCGGATCGCGGCGCGCTTCAACTACGCCGACACCGATGATGCGATCAATCCGGTGGCGGGCGCGCGCTTCATCGAGGGCAACCTCGGCTTCGCCTATCGCCCGTGGGACAACGATCGCTGGGCGCTGTTCGGCCGTTACAGCTACCTGTATGACCTGTCGACGATGGGGCAGGTCAACGGTGTCGACTACGACCAGCGCACCCAGGTGCTGTCACTTGAGGGCGTGTATCGCATCGACCAGCGCTGGGAAGTGGCGGCGAAGGCGGCCCGCCGCGAAGGCGAAGTGCGCTATGGGCGCGGTACCGGTCCGTGGTTCGACTCGGCCACCAACTTCGCCTCCGGCCAGCTGCGTTACGACCTGTACTACCAGTGGCATGGGCTGCTGGAGTACCGCCTGCTGGACGTGCGCGACGGCGGTACCCGCCAGGGTTGGCTGGCCGGTGTCGACCGCGATATCGGGCGTAATTTCCGCGTCGGCGTGGGCTACAACTTCACCGATTTCAGCGACGACCTGACCAGGTTCGACTACACCCATCGCGGGTGGTACCTGAACCTGGTGGGGCGTTACTGAGCACCGCTGCCGAGCATGGACTCGGCGCTACAGGAACGGATGCGCCGGGCCAAGCCCGGCGGATTCTCAATCCTGCTTCAGCAGCTGCACCAGCTGGCGCAGGCGGTAGGGCTTGGGCAGGAACTCGACCTTCTCCGGCAGCGGCGGAAGCTGCGAGCGCGCGTAGCCGGACGAGAGGATCATCCGTGCCTGCGGCTGTTCGCGCGCCACGTGCTCGCTCAGCTCGATACCGGACATGCCGTTGGGCATGCTGACGTCGCTGAACACCACATCGAAGCGCGCTTCGCCCTTGAGCAGCTCCGCGGCCTCGTGGCCATCGGCGGTGGTGGCCACCTCGATGCCGAAGTCGCGCAGGGCCAGGCCGATCATCTCGCGAAGATCGGTCTGGTCCTCCACCATCAGTACGCGGATCGGGTCATCGGTCATCGGGTGCTTCCTCTGTTGCGGGGAGCAGCAGGCTGACCGTGGTGCCAACACCGGGGGTGGTGGACACGTCGACGAAGCCGCCGCTCTGGGTAGTGAATCCGAACACCTGGCTCAGGCCCAGGCCGCTGCCCTTGCCGATGTCCTTGGTGGTGAAAAACGGTTCGGTCGCCCGCTCGGCGATGTCGGCGGCCATGCCGTGGCCTTCATCGCAGACGCTGAGGGTGACATAACCGCGTTGCAGCGTGGTGTCCGCATCCGGGTCGAGGCGGTGTTCCAGTGCCGTGCCGATCAGGATGCGGCCGCCATCGACGGTGGCCTCCACGGCATTGGCCACCAGGTTGGCCAGCGCGGTCTGCAGCTGCAGCGCATCGGTGCTTACCGGCGGCAGGCCCGGAGTGAGGCGCGCGTCCAGGGTCACCGTGGGCGGGCAGGCACGCTGCAGATCCGGCAACCACTGCCGCACCAGCGCGTTCATGTCCAAGGGCTCGCGGATCAGGGTCTGGCCGGTGCTGAAGGCCAGCAGCTGGCGGGTCAGCAGGGCGCCGCGGTCGGTCGCGGCCTGGGCGGCATCGAGCAGTTCGGCGGCGCGCAGGTCGTCACCGCTTACGCGCAGTGACAGCAGGTCCAGCGCGTTGCCGATGGTGGTCAGCAGGTTGTTGAACTCGTGCGACAGGCCACGGCTGAGCCGGCCGACCGTCTCGAACTGCTGTGTGTTGCGCAGTGCACGCTGGGCATCGCGCAGCAGGCGCTGTGCCTGCCATTGCTCGGTGATGTCGCGGGTGATCTTGACGAACCCGAGCAGTTCGCCGCCCTCGATGACCGGTTCGATGACCACGCTGGCGCGGAACGAAGAGCCGTCATGGCGCACCCGCCAGCCCTCGCTGGCGACATGGCCGTGCTGCGCCGCGAGGCGAAGCAGGCGTTGCGGCTCACCGGCATCGCGCTCGGCCGGCAGGTAGAAACGACCGAAATGCGTTCCCACCACTTCGTTGGCTGAATAGCCCTTGATGCGTTCGGCGCCCGGGTTCCAGCTGCAGACGATGCCTTCGGGATCAAGCAGGTACAGCGCATGATCGCGCACGCTGTCAATCAGCAGTCGCAGTTGTCGGGAAGGGTCCGTCAGTACGGACGTCGTAGAGGCTGCAGCGTCCACGTGGAAATAAGTGTTACCCCTGTGAGGGACGTGAAGCTAGGCATTGAAGTGTGAAGGATGCGTGCAGGTGCGGCACGTGCCAAAGGTCCTGTGCGGCTGAATGCGACACGGAGTACCATCACCCACCCTTTGCCCTCTGGAGCCGACCTGCATGCGTCCTGGTGCGACCACGCGTGACCGCTGGATCTGGATGACCTCCGCTGTACTGCTGGCAGCCACCATCGCCCTTGAGCTGGTGGTGCCGCTGGGCTATGCGGTTTGGCTGGCCTATTTCCTCGCGGTAGGCGTGACGGTGTTCCAGCGCAGCGCACGGGTGCCGTTCATCGTCGCCGCGGTCGCCTGCGTGCTGCTGGTGATCGGCTTCAACGTGGCGCCGGCCAGCAACAATTCGTCGTTCTCGTTCGTCAATCGCAGCATCGGCGGTTGCGCGTTCCTGATGATCGCGTTGATCGTCTCCCGCGCCATCGAAGCGCGGCGCCAGGCCATGCGCGCGCTGTGGCTGCAGGAAGCAGAAAACGCGGTGGCAATGAGCCTGCGTGGCGACCTGGGGCCTGAGCAGATTGCCGAGGCGGCGGCTACCCAGCTGGGCAGCCAGCTGCAGGCAGACATTGGCGCGGTGTACCGGATCGAAGGTGGGCGCCTGCAGCTGACCGGTGGCATGGCGTTGCCGTCGGGCATGCCGGCGTCGCTGGCATTGCAGGAAGGCGTGGCCGGACAGGTGGCTCGGGATGAACGCATCCGGCATCTGCACGGCGGTGACGCCGCCGTGCTTGAACTGCAGACGAGCCTGGGGCGGCTGCCGGTGAGCGAGCGCATCCTGGCGCCGATCAGCAACGACGGCGCCGTGGTCGGGGTCATCGAACTGGGCCGCGCCCAGGCAGGCGGGCAGCGCGACCTGGATCGCGAGCTGCTGGAACGCTGCGGCGAGACCATCGGCATGGCCCTGCGGGCATCGCTGCTGCGTGCACAGCTGGTGGTACTGCTGGAGGAATCGCAGCGCCAGGGTGAGGAACTGCAGGCGCAGCAGGAAGAACTGCGGGTGGCCAACGAGGAACTGGAAGAGCAGAGCCGCAGCCTGCTGCAGTCGCAGAGCCACCTGGAAGAACAACAGGCCGAGCTGGAGCAGAGCAACGTCCAGCTGGAAGAGCGCACCCACGAGCTGGAGGCGCAGAAGCAGGCGCTGCTGGTAGCGCAGGGCCAGCTGGTGCGCAACAGCAACGAACTGGCGGCCACCTCGCGCTACAAGTCCGAGTTCCTGGCCAACATGTCGCACGAACTGCGCACTCCGCTGAACAGCTCGCTGATCCTGGCCAAGCTGCTGGCCGACAACAAGGACGGCACCCTGACCGACGAGCAGGTGAAATATGCGCGCGCCATCCTGTCGTCCAACAATGACCTGCTGGCGCTGATCAACGACATCCTGGATCTGTCGCGCATCGAGGCCGGCCACGTCGAGCTGGCCGACGAAGTGGTAGTGGTGGACAGCGTCGTGCAGCGCCTGCGCGAGACCTTCGAGCCAATGGCACGGCAGAAGGGCCTGGCCCTGCAGATCGAGGCCGATGCGCTGGCGCCGAGCCAGCTGGTGGCCGACAGCCAGCGCCTGCAGCAGATCCTGAAGAACCTGCTGGCCAATGCGCTGAAGTTCACCGAGCACGGCAAGGTCAGCCTGCACGTTCGTGCTGCGGGCAGTGGCCGCATCCGCTTCGAAGTCGCCGATACCGGCATCGGCATTGCCCGCGAGCAGCTGCAGGTCATCTTCGAAGCATTCCGCCAGGCCGATGGCAGTACCCGCCGCCGTTACGGCGGCACCGGCCTGGGCCTGTCGATCTCGCGCGATCTTGCCGAGCGCATGGGCGGTAGCATCCACGTCGACAGCGAGCCGGGCCGCGGCAGCTGCTTCATCCTGGAGCTGCCGCTGCAGGGCGCGCCGGTAGCGGCGTCGGCTGAAGTGCCGGCCCCGGTGTCCACCGCGGCTTCGCCGCAGCCCGTGGCAGCGGTCGCCGCACGCACGGTTGCCGCGCCTGCGGTCGCCCCGGCGGCAGCGCCGGCCATCGCCAATGTGGCCGATGACCGCGGCCGCCGCCAGCGCGCCGGGCGCTTGATCCTGGCGGTCGAGGACGACGCCACCTTCGCCGAAGCGCTGGTGGTGCTGGCCCACGAGCTGGATTTCGACTGCGTGGTCGCGACCACGGCCGAGGAAGCCTTGTCGCTGGCTGCGGAACTGCGCCCCAACGGCATCCTGCTCGATATCGGCCTGCCTGATGTGTCCGGCCTCAGTGTTCTGGAACGCTTGAAGCGCAATCCCGACACACGCCATATTCCGGTCCACGTGGTCTCGGCGATGGACCGCGGCCAGGTGGCGCGTGAGCTGGGTGCGATTGGTTTTGCGATCAAGCCGACCACGCGCGAGCGGCTGGTGGCGGCCATCGAGCAGCTGGAGCAGACCAGCCAGCGCGATGTGCGGCGCCTGCTGATCGTCGAAGACGACAGCGAGCTGCGCCACAACCTGGAACTGCTGCTCGGCCGCGAGCAGCTGCAGATCATCGCGGTCGGTACTCTGGCCGGCGCGCTGGAACAGCTCAGCACCGTCACCTTCGATTGCATGGTGATGGATCTGTCGCTGCCCGATGGCAGCGGCTACGACCTGCTGGAGCACATGGCCGGCAACGACGATGTCGGCTTCCCGCCGGTGATCGTCTACACCGGCCGCGCGCTCAACCGCGAGGAAGAGCAGCGCCTGCGCCGCTATTCGAAGAGCATCATCATCAAGGGTGCACGTTCGCCGGAACGCCTGCTGGACGAAGTGACCCTGTTCCTGCACAGCGTCGAGGCCAGCCTGCCGACCGACCAGCAGCGCCTGCTGCGCGAAGCACGGCGCCGCGATACCGTGCTTGATGGCCGCACCGTGCTGCTGGCCGAGGACGATGTGCGCAACATCTTTGCCCTGTCCAGCGTGCTTGAGCCGCTGGGCGTGAGCCTGGAGATCGCGCGCAATGGCCAGGAGGCGGTGGATCGCCTGGCCGAGCGCGAGGTTGACCTGGTGCTGATGGACATCATGATGCCGGAGAAGGACGGCCTGGCGGCGATGCGCGAGATCCGTGCGCAGCGCCACCTGCAGGACCTGCCGATCATCGCGCTGACCGCCAAGGCGATGCCGGACGACCGCGAGCGCTGCCTGCAGGCCGGTGCCAACGATTACATCGCCAAACCCATCGACGTCGACAAGCTGGTCTCGCTGTGCCGCGTCTGGTGCTCGCGGCAATGAACGAGCATGCGCTGTTCGACCTGGAGCTGAAAATCCTGCTGGAGGCGCTGTACCAGCGCTACCACTATGATTTCCGCAGCTACGCGGTGTCGTCGCTGCGCCGTCGCATGCGCCAGGCCATGCAGCGCTACGAGTGTGATCGCCTGGTCGATCTGCAGCACCGCCTGCTGCACGAGCCGGAGCTGTTCGCCCAGGCCATGCAGTTCTTCACCGTGCAGGTCTCGGAGATGTTCCGTGACCCGGCCTATTTCCGCGAGCTGCGCGAACAGGTGGTACCGGTGCTGCGCACCTATCCCTCGGTGAAGCTGTGGGTGGCCGGGTGCAGTACCGGCGAGGAAGTGTGGTCGCTGGCGATCCTGCTGCACGAGGAAGGCCTGCTTGAGCGCAGCATCGTCTATGCCACCGACATCAATCCGGCGGCACTGGCCACCGCCGAAGCCGGTGCGTATGGCATCGACCGCATGGCGCAGTTCAGCCGCAACTACCTGGCGGCGGGCGGCACGGCATCGCTGTCGGACTATTACGCCACCGCCTACGATGGCGCGGTGTTCGACCGCCAGCTGCGCCGCAACGTGGTGTTCGCCGACCATAGCCTGGCCACCGACACCGTGTTTTCCGAAGTGCACCTGGTGTCGTGCCGGAACGTGCTGATCTACTTCAACCGCGACCTGCAGGACCGGGCGGTCGGGTTGTTCCGCGAGGCGCTGGTGCACCGTGGTTTCCTCGGCCTGGGCAGCAAGGAATCGCTGCAGTTCGGGCATCACCACGATGCCTTCGACGTCTGCTCGCGCGAACACCGCCTGTACCGGAAGGTGGCCTGATGGTGGTGCAGGCTCGCCCTGCGGTGGTGGTGGTGGGAGCGTCGGCGGGAGGCGTTGCGGCGCTGCAGGCCGTGCTCGGGGCGCTTCCGGCCAGGTTGCCCGCGCCAGTGCTGGCCGTGCTGCACCTGCCACGCGATCGCTCCAGCCGTATTGCCGAGGTGCTGGCGCCGTACTGCGTGCTGCCGGTGCGCGAAGCGGAGGACAAGCAGCCGCTGCAGCCGGGTACCGTGACCTTCGCACCGCCGGACTACCACCTGCTGGTGGAAGACCCCGGTACGGTGGCGCTGTCGGTCGACGCGCCGGTGTTGTTCTCGCGTCCGGCCATCGATCCCCTGTTTGAATCCGCGGCTGCCGTGTTCGGTGCGCAGGTACTGGCACTGTTGCTGACCGGTGCCAGCAGCGACGGCAGCGAAGGTGTTGCCGCGGTGCGCGCCGCGGGCGGCCGTGCCTGGCTGCAATGCCCCGAGGAGGCCGAAGCATCGATGATGCCGGCCTCCGCCCTGCAGCACGCCGGCGCCGACGCCGTGCTGCCCCTTGAATTGATGTGTCGTCGCCTGAAGGAGTTGTTTGCATGAACCTGCTGCCACCGGACCCTGCGCAGTCGCAGACCCCGGTCAACCTGCTGATCGTCGATGACGTGCCGCAGAACCTGGTAGCCATGCAGGCCCTGCTGCAGCGCGAGGGTGTGAACCTGTTGCTGGCGGGCTCGGGTGCGCAGGCCCTCGAGCTGCTGCTTGAGCATGAGGTCGCGCTGGCCCTGCTGGACGTGCACATGCCGGAGATCGATGGCTTTACCCTGGCCGAGCTGATGCGCGGCTCGCACCGCAGCCGCACGGTGCCGATCATCTTCCTGACCGCCTCGCCGGACGATCCGGTGCGTGCGTTCAAGGGCTACGAAACCGGTGCGGTGGACTTCCTGCACAAGCCGGTGGCGCCACAGGTGATCCTGAGCAAGGTCAATGTCTTCATCGAGCTGTACCAGCAACGGCAGCTGCTGAAGGCGCGCAATGAAGCGCTGGAGCGTGCGCTCAAGCTCAATGAGACGATGGCCGCGGTGCTGACCCACGATCTGCGCACGCCGCTGTCGGCGATCCTGCTCTGTGCCGACAAGCTGGCGCTGGAGCTTCCCGAGGACAACGCGGGGGCACAGCAGACGCTGCAGCACCTCGAGGCCAGCACGCTGCGCATGGCGCGGATGGTGGAGCAGCTGCTGGATTTCTCGCGTATCCGCAGTGGTGGCCTGCGCCTTGAGACCAGTGCCTGCGACCTGGCCGAGGTCACCCATGCGGTGATTGCCGAGGCGGGCAGCGCGCACGGTCATGAGCGCATCCGTTTCGACGCCATCGGCGATACCCGCCTGCAGGGTGACATGGACCGGCTGGGGCAGATCGCCGCCAACCTGATCGGCAACGCGCTGACGCATGGCTGCGAGGCCCTGGTGCAGCTGGATGGGCGCGATGTGCGCACGGTGGTGATGCGGGTCAGCAACACCGGCCACATCGATGACGCGCTGTTGCCGCGCCTGTTCGAGCCGTTCAAGGCCAGCTTCCACCAGAGCAAGGGCCTGGGCCTGGGCCTGTACATCGTCGATCAGTTCGTCCGGGCCCATGGCGGCCATATCGGTGCGCGCAACGAGGCGGGGCAGGTGGTGTTCGAAGCGAGGCTCCCGCGCCGGTGGGACGGTACCGGCGTCGTCGCAAGCTGAATTCTTCAGGCAACGCGCGCCCGCAATGAGACGGACTCGTCCGCAACTGCTACCGTGCGTTCACACCCTGCCAAGGAAGCACCATGCCACTTCGCGCCATCGCCTACGTCAGCCGGGCGCTGCCGGAGCTCTCCGTTGAGCGGCTGCAGGCGCTGGTCGAGGATGCCGCGCGTTTCAACAAGATGGCGGGCGTGACCGGCGTGCTGCTGCATGACGGTGATCGCTTCCTGCAGTACATCGAAGGTCCGCCAGACGGGATCGATTCGGTGTATGAGCGCATCCTGCAGGCGGGCAGCCACATCGACATCATCGAGCTGGCGCGCGGCCGCCTGGGCCAGCGCCAGTTTCCGTACTGGTCGATGCGCGCGTTGCCGGTGGAGGCCGCGCTGCTGCGGCAGCTTTCGAGCAGCGACTGGTCCGGTTTCAGCCGGACCCTGGAAGGAGATCGTTCGGCACCGACCCCGGTCGACCTGCTGGATGCGGTGGTGCAGCCGGCACTGCACGCCGGTTGAGATTCAGCGCACGCCGCCTCCGCAATAGGCGGTGTACAGCGCCTGCAGCACCCCCAGCGCCGGGCCTTCCTGCATGCGGTAGTGGATTGCCTGCGCCTCGCGCCGGGTTGCCACGATCTGCATTCCGCGCAGCACCGCCAGGTGCTGGGACAGCGCCGAAGCGCTGAGGCCGGTCAGTGCCTGCAGTTCCGGCACCGGCGCCTCACCCTCGACCAGCCGGCACAGCACCTGCAGCCGGGCAGGGTGGGCCAGGCTCTTGAGCAGCGCGGCCGCCTGCGTGGCGTGCTCGGCCATCGTGGCAGTGTCGAGCGGCGGGTGGGTCATGGTTGACCTTTTTGTTTAGAGGCGTCTAATTTAGAGAAATCTAAATTCGAGGGCAATCCATGCATGGCATCAAGGAAGGCGGGGCATGAACCTGCCATGGAGCGCGCTGGCGGGCGGTGTGTTGATCGGTATGGCTGCCGTGTGGTTGCTGGCTGCCACCGGGCGCGTTGCGGGCATCAGCGGGATCGCTGCGGGCAGCCTGCGCGCAGGTAGAGGCGAGCGTGGCTGGCGCTGGGCCTTCCTCATGGGCCTGCTGGCAGCGGCAGGGCTGGTGCTGTGGTGGCAGTCGGTGCCCGGCAGCGCTCCACGTGTACTGCTGCGCGATGCCTTGCCCGCCTGGCAGCTGATCGGCGCCGGCCTGCTGGTCGGTTTCGGCACCCGCCTGGGCAGTGGCTGCACCAGTGGCCACGGCGTATGCGGCATGGCTCGCGGTTCGAAACGGTCGCTGCTGGCGGTGCTGGTGTTCATGGCCTGCGCGATGCTGACCACGTTCGTGGTTCGTCACGGCGGAGCCCCGTTGTGAGCCGCGCCCTCTGGGCTGCCGCTGTGGCGGGCGCATTGTTCGGCGCCGGGCTGGCGCTTTCCGGAATGACCGATGCACGCCGCGTGCTCGGCTTCCTCGACATCCGTGGCGCGTTCGATCCCACGTTGATGTGGGTGCTGGGCTCGGCGCTGCTGGTCAGTGCAATCGGCCAGCGTTGGGTGCTGCGTCGCGCGCAGCCCTGGTTTGCCCTTCGCTTCCAGCTGCCGACGGCACACGATGTGGATGCTCGCCTGCTGCTGGGCGCGGCACTGTTCGGCATCGGCTGGGGATGGGCTGGCTATTGCCCGGGGCCGGCCATCGCCGGACTTGCCGTGGCATCGCGTGAAGCGCTGTGGTTCGTGCCGGCGATGGTGCTGGGCTTCTGGCTGCACGATCGCCTCGTGCGTTGAGGCTTCACCCCTGTGTCACGATCGATCGGGTCAGATCCATGGACCACGGGGAACGGAGCGCAGTGACATGGCACGGATGAAGTGGAAGGGAAGGGCGATGCTGGCCATGGCGCTGGCGTCCGCGATCGCACCGGCGCTGGCCTGCACGCGCGCGGTGTACCTGGGCGACAACGGTGATGTGATCACCGCGCGTTCGATGGACTGGAAGGTGGATGTCGCCACCAATCTCTACGTGCTGCCGCGTGGCATCGCACGCACCGGGCAGGCTGGCCCGAAGTCGCTGGCCTGGACTGCCCGCTACGGCAGCGTGGTGGCCACCGGCTACGACGTGTCGACCACCGACGGCATGAACGAAAAGGGCCTGGTCGCCAACCTGCTGTGGCTGGTCGAATCGGAGTACCCGCAACAGCGCGGCAACAAGCCGGGCCTGGCGATCTCGCTGTGGGCGCAGTATGTGCTCGACAATTTTGCGACGGTGGACGAGGCGGTGGCTGCCTTGAAGCGTGAGCCGTACTCGATCGTCACCGACAAGGTGCCTGGCGAGGACCGCCAAGCGACGCTGCATCTGTCGCTGTCCGATGCCACGGGTGACAGTGCCATCGTCGAGTACATCGGCGGCCGCCAGGTCATCCACCATGACCGGCGCTACCAGGTGATGACCAACTCGCCGATCTTCGACCAGCAGCTGGCGCTCAACACCTATTGGCAGCAGATTGGTGGCACGGTGATGCTGCCGGGCACGAACCGCTCTTCCGATCGCTTCGCCCGCGCCTCGTTCTACATCAACGCCATTCCCAAGGCGGAAGATCCGGTGGAGGCACTGGCCAGTGTGTTCAGTGTGATCCGCAACGCCTCGGTGCCGTACGGCATCACCACGCCGGGCGAGCCGAACATCTCCTCCACGCGCTGGCGTACCGTGGCCGACCACAAGCGGCGGCTGTACTTCTTCGAGTCGGCGTTGACCCCGAACACGTTCTGGGTCGATCTGAACAAGGTCGATTTCGGTGGCCCGGTGCTCAAGCTCGACCTTGGCAAGGACCAGCGCAATACCTTCGCCGGCGATGCGCTGGGCCACTTCGTGCCCAGCGCGCCGTTCACCTTCCTCGGCGTCGACGGTTAGTTCGACGCCTGGCTGGAGGCCGGGTACACCGCCTGGATGGTGCAGGCACCGCGGCGGCTGAAGCGGGGCAGCGGCGCCAGTTCGTCGCTGCGCTCGTCGTAGCTGGCGAAATCGGCGGTGACCACCCGATCGCCCGGGTTGCCGCAGATCAGACCATTCTGCATGCCCGACTGGAAGCTCAATTCCGGCGACCGGTCGAGCTGGAGGCAGTGGCTGCCCAGTTCGACCCGGTAGAAGCGATGGCCGCCGCTGCGCCGTGGATTGGTTTCCACCAGCATGCCCTGCGTGTCGGACGACCAGCCACGCACATTGCGGGTGGCGAAGCAGTACGAGGGCGAGCCGCCGAAACCGCGGCGGACTTCCTTTCGCTCGCGGATGGTCAGGGCTGGCAGCGTGGCGGTGCGCAGGCGATCACTGTCGCGCGCAACGCTGGCGTAATCACGGTTCTGCACTGGCGTAACCGCACTGACGGCGCAGCTGTGGCCGTCCACCACCACCCGCTCGCTGGGACGACCGCAGGCCCAGCCGGCAGGTGCCTCCAGTTTCAGCGTGGTGGCACCGCGAACGCCGGGGCAGTCTTCGTTGAAGTCGATCCGATAGGCCTGGCCGGAGGCGGAGCGCAGCGCGATCGAGCGCGGTGAGGCCTGCTCGACCTCCTGTACGCCGACCGCGTCCATGCAGTGCGGGGCCGGCGGCGTGCGCTCCTGGGCGGAAGCGGTAGCGGCGAGGGCCAGGCCGAGGCTGGCGGCGAGCAGCAAATACGCGTGCTGATGGGTCATGACCTGCACTCCCTGCGTGGGTTGACGGCCCGACTATAGCAGCGGTTTGCACGGCCTGTGTTACACGCGCACACTGCCCGGATGGGCGCGATCTTCCACCTGCGGCACTACGGCCAGGCCACCGGCCTGGACCGCCATGACTACGCGCAGTGGGTGTTGCCGCTGCAGGGCGAACTGCAGTTCGAGATGGAAGGGCGTGGTGGCCGCCTGGACCTGCTGCAGGGCGCTTTCGTGGCTGCCGGCGAGGCCCATGACCAGATGGCCGATGGCCCGAACGGTTTCGTGATCGTCGACTGCGCGCCGGGCGTGCTGGATGACGGCACCCAGGAGCATCTGTGCCGCCAGCGCTGGTTGCACCTGCCGCTGGCGCTGCGCCGGTGCCTGGCCGATGTGCAGGCCGGCCGGCCGATGCCAGCCCTGCTTCCGCAGTTGCTGCAGGCGTTCGCACCGGCCGGCAGTGGCGCTCGCATGCAGGGGCTGTGTGCGGCAGTGCAGGCCGACCCGGGCCAGGCGTGGCCGGTGGCCCGCATGGCGGCGTTCGTTGGGGTCAGCGAGAGCCGCCTGCACGCGCTGTTCCAGCGTGAATTCGGGCTCAGCCCGCAAGCCTGGCTCAGCGCCAGCCGGTTGCGCTGGGCCAAGCACCAGCTGCGCACCAGCACCGCGCCGATCAGTGACATCGCGCTGTCTGCAGGCTATTCCGAGCAGAGCGCACTGACCCGTGCGCTGCGCCGCGAGTGTGGGCAGACCCCGGCCGCGTGGCGCAGGAGCGCAGGGCTGTAGCGTCGAGCCATGCCCGGCTGCCGTTCGCGCGATAGCCGGTGCAAAAGCAGTCGAGCATGGCCCGACGCTACAAAAGCAGCAGGGCAGTAGCCTGGGTCAAGAGGGCTCCGCCGCCCACCGACTACACTGCGCGGCCTCTTCCCCCACGAAGAATTCCAATGCGCAACAACCCGATGGCCCGGGGCATCGCCAATGGCGTTGCCGCTGGCGCGCTATGGGGCGTGGTCTTCCTCGCCCCCGCCGTGCTGCAGTCGTTCAATGCCCTGCAACTGTCCGCCGGTCGCTACCTGGTCTATGGCCTGATCGCCGTAGCCCTGCTGCTGCCACGCTGGAAGCGGCTGGCGCCACAGTTGGGGCGCGCCGAATGGTTGGGCCTGCTGTGGCTCAGCCTGGCCGGCAACCTGGTCTACTTCCTGCTGCTGGCGACCGCCGTACAGTGGGCAGGCGGCGCGGCGGCCTCGCTCATCGTCGGCCTGATCCCGGTGGTGGTGACGCTGGTGGGCGTGCGCGAGAAAGGCGCGGTGCCGCTGAAGCAGCTGTTGCCGGCACTGGGCCTGTGCGTGCTCGGTGTAGCGCTGGTCGGTTGGGAAGCGCTGATGTCCGAACACCTGGCGACACCCTGGCGGCAGCGCCTGATCGGCCTGTTGTGCGCGTTCGGTGCGTTGTTCTCGTGGGCGCTGTACTCGATCGGCAACAGCCGCTGGCTGGCGCGGCGGCCCGATCTGTCCAGCCACGACTGGTCGCTGCTGACGGGCGTCACCACCGGTGGCCTGGCCCTGCTGCTGGTGCCGATGGCCTTCATCGGCCACACCGGCAGCCACACGCCGGCACAGTGGGGCGGCTTCTGGGCGATCAGCGCCGGCGTGGCGGTGGTTGCCTCGATCCTTGGCAACGCGTTCTGGAACCGCGCCAGCCGCCTGCTGCCATTGACCCTCACCGGCCAGATGATCGTGTTCGAGACGCTGTTCGCGCTGCTCTATGCCTTTGCCTGGCAACAGCGCTGGCCCTCACTGCTGGAGGCGCTGGCGATCGTGTTCCTGGTGGCCGGGGTGATGCTGTGCGCGCATGCCCATCGCGCACCGCGGGCGATCGCCGAACATGCCGGCTGAATGCGGCCGTCAAGCGTGCTGATGGCTACTTTGTCTCAGATGCAACCAAATGTCGGCACGTTGGCCGATGATCGCGGCAGCGTTTTTTTGCATCGCAGCACTTGACAGCGGCAGGGCGCGCGGTGTTTTCTGTGCGCCATGGTCCTTGATGCCGCCCACGCCAGCCTGAACGCCCCCGCCACCGCGGGCCGTTCGACTGCGCCGGTCGCCACCACCACCATTACCACCACCACCGTCACCACTGCCCTGGTGCGGCCCGTCGTCTTCGTGTAACTCCCGAAAACCACGGCCCCGCACCATACAGGTGGCGGGGAAACTCGACACCTGCATGCGACGGGGCCTCCTACCGAGGTCTGCATGTCTTCCCACGCCCCCGCCCATTCCGTTGCCCCGGCCGACCTGGCTGCGCCGTCCATCGTCGTGCACAAGTTCGGTGGCACCTCGGTAGCCGACGCCGAACGCTACCGCCATGTTGCCGGCCTGCTGCTGGCCCGCCCCGAATCGCTGCAGGTCACCGTCGTCTCGGCGATGAAGGGTGTCACCGATGCGCTGATCGAGCTGGCCCAGCTGGCCGCCAAGGGTGACGAAGGCTGGCGCGAGGCCTGGCATGCGCTGCGCGCGCGCCATCGTGGCGCTGCCGTGGCGCTGCTGGGCGAGCAGGTGGGCGAGACCGTCGAATGGATCGACACGCGCTTCGAGCAGCTGGCCGAGGTACTGGCCGCGCTGGCAGTGATCGGCGAGCTGCCCCGTGAAGTGCTCGATCGCGTGCAGGGCCTGGGTGAAGTGTTCTCCGCGCAGCTGCTGGGCACGCATCTGCGTGCGCGCGGCGAAGACTGCGCGGTGCTCGACGCGCGTGACGTGCTGGTGGTCGGGCATGGCGAACTGGGCGTGGATGTCGACTGGGAGGCCAGTGCGGACCGCCTGGCCAAATGGCGCCTGCAGCATCCACAACTGCGCCTGGTCGCCACCGGTTTCGTGGCGCGTGACCGCCATGACCGCATCACCACGCTCGGCCGCAACGGCAGCGACTATTCCGGCGCGATCTTCGCCGCGCTGTTCAACGCCGATGAACTGCACATCTGGACCGACGTCGATGGCGTGCTGTCGGCCGACCCACGGCTGGTGCCCGAAGCGGTGCAGCTTGAGTCGCTGAGCTATGACGAGGCCTGCGAACTGGCCTATTTCGGCGCCAAGGTGGTGCATCCGCAGACGATGTCACCGGCCATCCGCCTCGGGCTGCCGATCTTCATCCGCAACACCTTCCAGCCGGCGCATCCGGGTACGCGCATCAGCGCCGAGCGCTCGCCGCGCGGGCCGGTGAAGGGCCTGACCCTGAGCCCCGGGCTGGCCCTGCTGAACCTGGAAGGCACCGGCCTGATTGGCGTGCCGGGTACCGCCGAGCGCGTGTTCGCCGCCCTGCGCCAGGCGCAGGTATCGGTGGTGATGATCTCGCAGGGTTCGTCGGAACATTCAATCTGCTGCGTGGTGCGTGCCGCCGAAGCTGCGCGCGGTCGCGACGCCCTGCTGCATGTGTTCGCGCATGAGTTGTCGGTGGGCCAGGTGCAGCGCGTGCAGGTCAGCGAGGGGGTCAGCGTGCTGGCCGCGGTCGGTGACGGCATGGCCGGCCAGCCCGGTGTGGCGGCGCGCCTGTTCGAGGCGCTGGGCCGTGCGCAGGTGAACATCCTGGCGATCGCGCAGGGCTCGTCCGAACGCAACATCTCGGTGGCGGTGGACAGTGCCGATGCCACCCGCGCGCTGCGCGCCGCACATGCCGGCTTCTGGCTGTCGCCGCAGACCTTCGCGGTGGGAGTGATCGGGCCGGGCAATGTCGGTGCCGCGCTGCTGGACCAGCTGCTGGCCGCGCGCCCGCAGTTGCTGGCCAAGGCCAATGTCGACCTGCGCCTGCGTGCGCTGGCCTCGCGTTCGCGCATGCGCCTGGAAGTGGACGGCCTGCATGCCGATTGGCGCCAGGCATTGCAGGAAGCCGGCGAGTCCAGCGACCTGGATCGCTTCACCGAGCATCTGCTGGCTGCGCACCTGCCGCATGCGGTGGTGATCGACTGCAGTGGCAGTGCCGAGGTGGCCGAGCGCTACGAGGGCTGGCTGGCCGCCGGCATCCATGTGGTCACGCCGAACAAGCAGGCCGGTGCAGGGCCGCTGCCGCGCTACCAGCGCATCCGTGCCGCAGCGGCGGCCAGTGGCGCGCGTTTCCGTTACGAGGCCACGGTGGGTGCGGGCCTGCCGGTCATCACCACGCTGCGCGACCTGGTCGATACCGGTGACGAGGTGCTGGCGATCGAAGGCATCTTCTCTGGCACGCTGGCCTGGTTGTTCAACCGCTTCGATGGCAGCCAGCCGTTCTCGGCGCTGGTCGCGCAGGCACGGTCGATGGGTTACACCGAACCGGACCCGCGCGATGATCTGTCCGGCGTGGACGTGGCGCGCAAACTGGTGATCCTCGCCCGCGAGGCCGGCCACGCGCTCAGCCTGGAGCAGGTGCAGGTGGAAAGCCTGGTGCCGGCCCTGCTGCGCGACGGCAGCGTGGATGCGTTCATGGCAAGGCTGGGCGAGTCCGATGCCAGCCTGCTGCAGCGGCTGCAGGAGGCACGCGCGCGTGGCGCCGTGCTGCGCTATGTCGCCAAGCTCGGCGCCGACGGCGCCTCGGTGGGCCTGCAGGAGCTGCCGGCCGACCACGCCTTCGCCAACCTGCGGCTGACCGACAACGTGGTGCAGTTCCGCACCCGCCGCTACTGCGACAATCCACTCGTGGTGCAGGGGCCGGGGGCTGGCCCGGAAGTCACCGCGGCCGGCGTGTTCGCCGATCTGCTGCGCGTGGCCGCGGGTGAAGGAGCGCGCCTGTGATCGCACGTGCGTACGCGCCCGCCTCGGTGGCCAACGTGGCAGTGGGATTCGACATTCTCGGTCATGCCATCGCCGGGGTCGGCGATACCGTAAGCGTGCGCCGGATCGACGAACCGGTGGTGCGCATCGAGGCAATCCGTGGCAGCACGGTCGAACTGCCGCTGGACGCGGCCGGGAACACGGCGGGTGCTGCGTTGATGTCGCTGCGCGAACGGCTGGGCCTGGACTTCGGTTTCGCCGTCGAGATCGACAAGGGCATTCCGTTCGGCTCCGGCATGGGCGGCTCGGCGGCGTCGAGTGTTGCGGCGCTGGTCGCGGCCAATGCGCTGCTGGATGCGCCGCTGCCACGCGAAGCGTTATACCCGCATGCGCTGGATGGCGAGGCGGTGGCCAGTGGCGGCCGCCACGGTGACAATGTCGGTCCGCTGCTGCTGGGGGGGCTGGCATTGTGCACGGCTGATCGCCTGCTGCCGATCCCGGTGCCTGCCAGCTGGCACAGCCTGCTGGTGCATCCGCACGCGGTGCTGGAAACCCGGCGCGCGCGCCAGGCATTGCAGGGCAGTTACGCACTGGGCGAATTCGTCGCGCAGAGCGCGAACCTCGCGCTCGTCCTCAGCGGTTGCCATCGCAGCGATGCCGGGCTGGTCCGCGCCGGGTTGCGCGACGTGCTGGTGGAGCCGCGCCGGGCGGGCCTGATCGCCGGTTTCGAGGCCGCGCGCGATGCAGCGCTGTCGGCCGATGCGATGGGTGCGGGCATCTCCGGTGCCGGCCCCAGCGTGTTCGCCTGGTTCGAGGATGCTGACCAGGCCCGCGCCGCGGTGGCACCCGTGCAAGCCGCGTTCGCCGCTGCCGGATTCGACAGTGATGCCTGGGTGTCGCCGCTGGATGCGCCGGGAGCCCGCCTGTGCTGAATTCCTCCCTACTACTGGATATCGAACCCATGCACTTCGTTTCGACCCGCGGCCAGTCCCCGGCCGTTGGCCTCAGCGCGGCGATCGCCGCAGGATTGGCGCCCGATGGCGGGCTGTACGTTCCCGAGCTTCTGCCGCCCGCCCGCGAACTGCAGGCTGGGACGACCCTGGCCGATACCGCCGCCGATCTGCTTGCGCCGTTCTTTGCTGGCGATGCACTTGAGGCTGCGCTTCCGGCGATCTGCCGCGAGGCCTTCGACTTCCAGGTACCGCTGCGCCCGCTCGGCGCTGGTGACCATGTGCTGGAGCTGTTCCATGGGCCGACGGCGGCGTTCAAGGACATCGGTGCGCGCTTCCTCGCCGGTACGCTGTCGCGGCTGCAGGCGGGCAAGGGCCGCGACCTGACGATTGTCGTTGCCACATCCGGTGATACCGGTGCAGCGGTGGCAGCGGCGTTCCATCGCCAACCCGGCGTGCGCGTGGTGGTGCTGTATCCGGATGGCCGCGTGTCGCCACGGCAGGCGCACCAGCTCGGCTGTTTCGGCGACAACATCCAGGCCCTGCGGGTGGCCGGTGCCTTCGACGATTGCCAGGCGATGGTCAAGCAGGCGCTGGCCGACCGCGAACTGCAGGTGCAGGTGCCGTTGAGCTCGGCCAACAGCATCAGCCTGGGTCGCCTGCTGCCGCAGATGAGCTACTACGCGCATGCGGCACTGACCCATCACGCCGAGACGCGTCGCCGGCTCAACCTGGTGGTGCCGACCGGCAACCTCGGCAACGCGATGGCCGCGGTGCTGGCGCGCGCACTGGGTGTGCCGATCGGGCAGATCGTGCTGGCCACCAATGCCAATGCGGTACTGCCGGCCTACTTCAATGGCGGTGACTACCATCCCCAGCCCAGCGTCGCCACGGTGGCCAATGCGATGGATGTGGGTGCGCCGAGCAACTTCGAGCGCCTGCGCTGGCTCTACCACGGCGACGATGCCGAACTGCGCGCAGCCTTCCGTGCGTTCGCGGTGGACGACGTCACCATCCGCGCCACCATTGCTGCGGCGCACGCCAGCAGCGGCGAGCTGTTCTGCCCGCACGCGGCCACGGCGGTCAAGGTCCTGCAGGACCTGCGTGCACGCGGCGCCAAGGGCGACTGGGCGGTGGTGGCCACCGCGCATCCGGCCAAGTTCGAGGCGGTGGTCGAGCCGTTGATCGGCGCCCCGGTGGCGGTGCCGCCGGCATTGGGTGCGCTGTTGCAGCGGCCAGCGCACGCTGAACCGCTCGCGGCTGACTATGCCGCGCTGCGCGAAGTGCTGCTGCGCTGACCGGAGAGGGGCACGGTTGCCGGCCAGCGGCCGGCACTACCAGAGGGATGCAGCGCGGATTGGGCACGGTTGCCGGCCAGCGGTCGGCACGGCCGGATGGATGCGGCAGGGGTAGTGCCGGCCGCTGGCCGGCAATCCCATGAACCGCGATGCGGTCAGATCAACCCTTCACCGGCCAGCTCGCGCAGCCCGTCCTCGTCGAGGATCTCCACCACGTTCAGGTGGGGCAGGGCGATCAGGCCCTGCTGGCGCAGCTTGGTGAAGGTGCGGCTGACCGTTTCCATGGTCAGGCCGAGATGGTCGGCGATGTCGCCGCGGCCCATCGGCAGCGACACGCGCAGGCCGTCACCGCCGAGGCGGGCCTCGCGCGCGGCCAGGCGCAGCAGGAAGTCGGCCAGCTTCTCGGCCGGCTGCAGGCGCGCCAGTGCCAATGCGGCGTCCTGCGCGGCATCCAGTTCCTGGCAGGCGCGCTGCAGCAGCTTGCGCTCCAGGTGCGGGAAACGGCTGCGCAACACCTTCATCTGCGGCAGTGCGACGCGGCACACGCGGCTGTCGGCGATCGCCTCGATGTCGTAGCGGTGATGATCGCTGCTGCTGAGGCCGAGGTAGTCCCCGGGCAGCACGAAACCATTGATCTGGCGGCGGCCGTCGGCCAGGGTGCGCACCAGGCGCAGCGCCCCGGCGGTCAATGTATAGACATGGTCACGCTCTTCACCGGTGCGGGCCAATGTGCTGCCCATGCTGACCTGCTGTGAAACAGTGACCTGTTCCAACGCCTGCACTTCATCGGGCGACAGCGCCGAGCACACCGCCAGGTGGCGAACCGAGCAGTGCAGGCAGTCCAGCGTGGGGCAGGACGGCGAGGCGGGATCGTTGTTGGCGGGCGGAGCGCCGGAAGGCCGTGACATGTTGCGGGGGCGTATCGCGGTCGGGGAGGGCCTTATGATACTTCAAGCGGCCGTTCGACCCTGCCCGAGGCGGGGGCGCTAGAATGTCGCCCCCTCCCACGTCCCGTTCCAGCAGGAGTTCCGCCCGTGATCAAGCCCCGTACCCCGCCCGGCACCCTTGAACTGCTGCCGCGCGAGCAGATTGCGTTCCAGCGCATGCTGGACGTGATCCGCCGCAACTACGAGCGCTTCGGGTTCCTGCCGGTGGAGACGCCGGTGTTCGAGCTGTCCGACGTGCTGCTGACCAAGTCCGGTGGCGAGACCGAGCGTCAGGTGTACTTCGTGCAGTCCACCGGTGCGCTGGCCAATGCCGCCGAATCGGGCGACCGCTCGCTGCCGGAAATGGCGCTGCGCTTCGACCTCACCGTGCCGCTGGCGCGCTATGTCGCCGAGCACGAGCATGAACTGACGTTCCCGTTCCGCCGCTACCAGATGCAGCGCGTCTATCGCGGCGAGCGCGCCCAGCGTGGCCGTTTCCGTGAGTTCTACCAGTGCGACATCGACGTGATCGGCAAGGACAGCCTGAGCGTGCGTTACGACGCCGAAGTGCTGGCGGTCATCCACGCGGTGTTCTCGGAACTGCGCATCGGTGACTTCAGCATCCAGCTGAACAACCGCAAGCTGATGCGCGGTTTCTTCGAGAGCCTGGGCGTGGCCGAGGGCGAACGCCAGCTGGCGGTGCTGCGCGAAGTGGACAAGCTGGACAAGCGTGGCGCCGACTACGTGCGCGAGACGCTGGTGGGCGAGGACTTCGGCATTCCGGCCGAGCAGGTCGAGAAGATCCTGGCCTTCGTCGCCGTGCGTTCGCAGGGCCATGCCGATGCGCTCGCGCAGCTGGCCGCGCTGGAGGCCGGTGCGGCTTCGTCGGAAACCCTGCGTACCGGCGTGGCCGAGCTGCGCGAAGTGCTGCAGCTGGTGCAGGCGCTGGGCGTGCCGGAATCCGCGTACTGCCTGAATTTCTCCATCGCCCGCGGCTTGGATTACTACACCGGCACCGTCTACGAGACCACGCTGACCGACCACCCGCAGATCGGCTCGATCTGCTCGGGCGGCCGTTACGAAGACCTGGCCAGCCACTACAGCAAGTCCAAGCTACCGGGCGTGGGCATCTCCATCGGCCTGTCGCGCCTGTTCTGGCAGCTGCGCGAGGCTGGCCTGATCGATGGCATCGAAGGCAGCAGCGTGCAGGCACTGGTCGCGCTGATGGACGAGCAGGGCATGCCGCAGTCGCTGGATATCGCCCGCCGCCTGCGTGCCGGTGGCATCAACACCGAAGTGCAGATGGAGCCGAAGAAGATCGGCAAGCAGTTCCAGTACGCGGCCAAGGCCGGCATCCGCTTCGTGGTGCTGGCGGGCGAGGACGAGCTGGCCCGCGGCGTGGTGGCGGTAAAGGACCTGCTGCGCGAGCAGCAGTTCGAAGTGTCGCGCGATGAGCTGGCCAGCACATTGCAGGTGGAGCTGGAGCAGTCGAAGGCGATGGCATGAAGCGAGCCGCCGCAGGAGCGTTGAGTGCGCTCCTGCTGGCGGGTTGCCAGAGTGATCCGGTGCTGCACAGCGCGCGGATCGGGCCGGCGTACTATCGGTTGCAGGTCGATCGTTGCCATGTGATCGATCACGCGCAGCTGGAGGAGGACCTGCGGGCCCTGGCCTCGCGGAAGTGCCCGACGGGCGCAGGTGAGCTGGAGAACACCCAGTCCGTGCCAAGCCGGCAGGGCAGCCTGTTCGGCGAGTGCCTGCGGCGCGGCGCGCTGCAGGCGGAGATCCGCTGTTCGCCCTGATTGTTTCCAAATTGCTGATTTAAAAGAGGAACGCCCGCCCTTTGGTGGGCGTTCTGCGTTTCAGGGCAAACAGCAGTCGAGCATGGCTCGACTCTACAAAAGCCGGTTTCGATCCGACCCACGCCGTTCTGAAAGATCGCGGGAAACTGTCGAAGGCGGGGTGGGTCCGGTGGCAGGGGTGTGAGCGGCATGGATGCCGCGACCAAGCCCCCATGGACGGGTTCACGGCGTCCCCTGCCACCGGACCCAGCCCGCCAACCCTCAGTAGCCCGGCTTTCAGTAGCCCGGCTTTTGCCGTTGCTCAGGCCTCTGCGGGTGCAGGGCGGCAGCCCTGCCATGCCCCCAATCCACGATTTGACGCACTGCGCAAGAATGCGTTAATGTACTAACGCGCTATTACATTGATGCATGGAAACGACCCCGTGAAAGCCCGCCCCGAGATTGCCGCCAAAGACCCGAAGGCCGACCTGCAGGCCCTGGCCCAGGCCTTTGCCGCGCTGCGCGAGCCAGAACAGGTCGAGGCCTTCCTGCGCGACCTGTGCACGCCGGCCGAGCTGGAAGCCATGGCCGACCGCTGGAAGGTGGTGCCCCTACTGCAGCAGGGCGTGCCGTACCGCGAGATCCACGAGCGCACCGGCGTCAGCGTGACCACCACCGGACGGGTGGCGCGCACGCTCGAACATGGGCATCGAGGCTATGCCGCCGCCATTGACCGCCTTGCTTCGCGCTGATCCGCGCCCCGTTCCGACCTTCGAGACCTCCCCCATGAGTGCAACCCAGGCAGCGCCGGCACGAGACCGGTTGCGTATCGCCATCCAGAAGAGTGGCCGGCTGGCCGAACCCGCCCGCAACCTGCTCAGCGCCTGCGGCTTGAGCTGGCGCGAGAGCCGTGACAAGCTGTTCTGCTACGGCGAATCGCTGCCGGTGGACCTGCTGCTGGTGCGCGACGACGACATCCCCGGCCTGATCGCCGACGGCGTCTGCGACCTCGGCATCGTCGGTCGCAACGAGCTGGACGAACAGGCCGCGGCACGCCGCCAGATCGGCCTGCCCGACGCCTACCAGGCGCTGCGCGGGCTGGGCTTTGGCCAGTGCCGGCTGATGCTGGCGGTGCCCGAGGAATGGCAGTGGCAGGGTCCGGCGCAGCTGGCCGGTACCCGCATCGCCACCAGCTATCCGGCCATCCTCACGCAGTGGCTGGCCGAGCAGGGCGTGGACGCACAGGTGGTCGAGCTGTCCGGTTCGGTGGAAATCGCTCCGCGCCTGGGCACCGCCGACCTGATCTGCGATCTGGTGTCCAGCGGCGCCACGCTGCGCGCCAACCAGTTGACCCCGGTGCACAACCTGCTCGACAGCGAAGCGGTGCTGGCCGGTGCGGTGCGCGAGCCGGACGATGCGCGCGCCTCGCTGCGCGCGATGCTGCTGCGCCGCCTCGATGGCGTGGTGCAGCACCAGGACCGCAAGCTGCTGATGTTCCGCGCCAGCGAGGATCGCGTCGATGCGCTGGCACAGCTGCTGGCTGATGCCGAACCATTGGTGCGGCTGCCGGCCGATGGCGGCGCGCTGCGCCTGCAGACCATGTGCCCCGGCCCGTTGAGCTGGCAGCGCATGGAAGAACTCGAGCGCGCCGGTGCGCAGGGCCTGATGGTACTGAGCGTGGAGCGGTCGCTGGCATGAACCGTCTGATCTGGTCCCGACTTGATGAGCCCGCCCGCAGCGCGGCATTGACCCGCCCGGTGCAGACCGTGGCGCAGCAGACCCGCGATGCCGTGGCCGCGCTGATCGCGCAGGTGCGTGCACAGGGCGACGACGCGCTGCGTGCGATCACCGCGCGCTTCGATGGTGTCGAGCTGGCCTCGTTTGAAGTTTCCGAAGCCGAATTCGCTGCTGCCGAAGCCGCCGTGCCGGCCGAACTGCGCCAGGCGATGGTGGACGCCGCCGAGCGCATCGCGCGCTTCCACGCCGCCGGCATGGGCACGGGATACGCGGTGGAGACCGCGCCGGGCGTGGTCTGTGAACGCATGCTGCGGCCGATCGGCCGCGTCGGCCTGTATGTGCCGGCGGGCAGCGCGCCGCTGCCGTCCACGGCACTGATGCTGGGCGTGCCGGCACAGCTGGCCGGGTGCCCGCAGGTGGTGCTGTGCACGCCGCCGCGTGCCGATGGCAGCGCCGATCCGGCGGTGCTGGTAGCCGCCCGCCTGACCGGCGTGCAGCGCGTGTTCAAGCTCGGCGGCGCGCAGGCGATCGCCGCGATGGCCTATGGCACCGCCACCATCCCGGCCTGCGACAAGCTGTTCGGGCCGGGTAACAGCTTCGTCACCGAAGCCAAGCAGCAGGTCGCGCAGGGCGGCGCCGCCGCCATCGACATGCCGGCGGGCCCGTCGGAAGTGCTGGTGATTGCCGATGCCGGCGCCACCCCAGCGTTCGTCGCTGCCGATCTGTTGTCGCAGGCCGAGCACGGCCCGGATTCGCAGGTGCTGCTGCTGACCGATGACGCGGCGATGCTGGCCGCGGTTGAGGCGGAAGTAGAGCGCCAGGTGGCATTGCTGCCGCGGCAGCAGATCGCGCGCCAGGCATTGTCGGCGTCGCGGCTGATCCAGGTCGAGACGTTGGACGAGGCCTTTGCGATCAGCAACCGCTATGCGCCCGAGCACCTGATCCTGGCCCTGCGCGAACCGCGCGACTGGCTGGGCCAGGTGCAGGCCGCCGGCTCGGTGTTCCTCGGCGACTACACCCCGGAAGCACTGGGCGACTACTGCAGTGGTACCAACCACGTGCTGCCTACCGCCGGTGCCGCGCGTGCCTACAGTGGTGTCAGCGTGGCCAGCTTCCAGAACCTGATCAGCGTGCAGAGTGCCAGCGCCGACGGCCTGGCAGCGATTGGTGGCTGCGCGCGCATCATCGCCCGTGCCGAAGGACTGGATGCGCATGAGCGTGCGGTGGCGCTGCGCATGGAGGTGGCGGCATGAGCGCCATTGACGATGTGCTGGCGCTGGTGCGCCCGGATCTGCAGGCCTTCGCCGGCTACAGCTCGGCGCGCAGCGCGGCGGTGCAGGGTGAGGTCTGGTTGAACGCCAACGAATCGGCCTGGGCCAATCCGGCCGATGCCGCAGGCAGCAGCCGGCGCTATCCGGAACCGCAGCCGTTGGCGCTGCGTGAGGGCCTGGCAGCGCTGTACGGCGTGACGCCGCAGCAGCTGCTGGTCGGCCGTGGCAGTGACGAAGCCATCGATCTGCTGGTGCGCGCCCTGTGCGTGCCGGGTCGCGATGGCGTGCTGGTGACCTCGCCGGTGTTCGGCATGTATGCCGTCTGCGCGCGACTGCAGGGTGCGCCGTTGATTGATGTGCCGCTGGTCGATGGCGAGGATGGCTTGCGCGCCGATCTCGATGCGGTCATCCGCACGGCACGGGAGCAGAGCGCCAGGCTGGTCTTCCTGTGTGCGCCCTCCAACCCGGCTGGCAGCGATATGAGCCTGGCCGAGATCGAGCGCGTGGCGACTGCACTCCGTGGGCAAGCGCTGGTGGTCGTGGACGAGGCCTACGTCGAGTACGCGCAGCGTGCATCTGCGACTACGCTGTTGGCCGCGCATGCCAACCTGGCGGTGCTGCGCACGTTGTCCAAGGCGCATGCACTGGCTGCGGCGCGCGTCGGAGCCCTCATTGCCGCACCGGATCTGATCGCCGTGCTGCGCCGTTGCCAGGCGCCTTACCCGGTGCCGACCCCATGTGCGGAACTGGCCGTGCAGGCCCTGCAACCGGCTGCTCTGGCGCGCACCGCCGAGCGCGTGGCCACGGTCATCGGCGAGCGTAAGCGCCTGTTTGCCGCCTTGCCAGGTCTACCCGGCGTGCGCCGTGTTTACCGCTCGGCCGGCAACTACCTGCTGGTCCGCTTCGCCGACGCGCAGGCCGCATTCGACACGTTGCTGGAAGCCGGGGTGGTGGTGCGTGACCAGCGCGCCGCGCCGCAGCTGGGCGACGCGCTGCGCATCAGCATCGGCAGCCCCGAAGACAATGACCGCGTGCTTGCGGCCCTGTCGGCGCGGAGGGCCGCGGCATGACCCCGATCCTGTTCATCGACCGCGACGGCACCCTCATCGAGGAGCCGGCCGACTTCCAGATCGACGCCTACGAGAAGCTGCGCTTCGTGCCGCAGGTGATTCCGGCGCTGCTGAAGCTGCGCGACGCCGGCTACCAGTTCGTGATCGTCACCAACCAGGATGGCCTGGGCAGCGAGAGCTATCCGCGTGCCAGCTTCGAGGGTCCCAACGACCTGATGCTGCAGATCTTCGAAAGCCAGGGCATCACCTTCCGTGACGTCCTGATCGACTGCAGCTGGCCGCAGGACAATGCGCCGACCCGCAAGCCGGGCATCGGCCTGATGACGGCTTACCTGCAGGACCGCAGCATCGATTGGGCGCGTTCGGGCATGGTCGGCGATCGCATCACCGACCTGCAGTTCGCCGACAACCTGAACATCCGTGGCTTCCAGCTGCGCACCGAACAATTTGGTGGTGAGTGGGACTGGCCGGGCATCGCCCACGCCCTGGCCGACGCACCGCGTACCGCAGTGGTCCAGCGCAACACCAAAGAGACGAAGATCCGCGTTGAACTCGATCTGGACCGTGCCGGTGATGCGCGCGTCGCCACCGGCCTGCCGTTCTTCGACCACATGCTCGAACAGATCGGAAAGCACGGTGGCTTCGCGCTGGACATCCAGGCCGAGGGCGACCTGCACATCGACGAGCACCACACCATCGAAGACACGGGTCTTGCCCTGGGGCAGGCGCTGCGCGAAGCACTGGGCGACAAACGCGGCATTGGCCGCTACGGCTTCACTCTGCCGATGGATGAAACGCTGGCCAGCGCCGCGCTGGATTTCAGCGGACGCCCGTACTTCGTGTTCGAGGGCGAATTCAAGCGCGAGCGGGTGGGCGACATGCCAACCGAGCTGGTACCGCATTTCTTCCGCTCGCTGTGCGATGCCAGTGGCCTGAACCTCAACCTGCAGGTGCGCGGCGACAACGATCACCACAAAGTGGAGGCCTGCTTCAAGGCCCTGGCGCGCGCGTTGCGCCCGGCACTGGCCCGCCAGGGTACGGCGTTGCCGAGCACCAAGGGGGCGTTGTGAGCGACGTCGCGCTGATCGATGCCGGCGGCGCCAACCTGGGCTCGGTGCGCTATGCGCTCGAGCGCCTGGGGGCGACGGTACGGCTGGTGCGTGATGCGGACGGCCTGGTCGGCGCGCAGCGGGTGATTCTGCCGGGCGTGGGTGCCGCAGGCCCGGGCATGCAGCGCCTGCATGCGCAGGGGCTGGTGGAGCCGTTGCAGCGACTGGAGGTGCCGCTGATGGGCATCTGCCTGGGCATGCAGCTGCTGTTCGAGCGTTCCGAGGAAGCGGGCGTGGAGACACTGGGGCTGATTCCCGGGGTAGTGCGCAAGCTGGTGCCAGCCTGCGGCATCCGCGTGCCGCACATGGGCTGGAACCGCCTGCTGCCGCTGCGCGAATCGCTGCTGCTGCAGGGCGTACCGGAGCGCGCCAGCGCCTACTTCGTGCACAGCTATGCCGCGCCACTCAACACCCACACCGTCGCCGCCTGCGACCACGGGGGCCTGTTCACGGCCGTGGTGGAGCAGGGGCGCTATTACGGCGCGCAGTTCCATCCCGAGCGCTCGGGCGAAACCGGTTCACTGATGCTGCGCAACTTCCTCGAGGGCACTGCTGCATGAGCTTCATCGTCTACCCAGCGCTGGACATCCGTGATGGCCGCGTGGTGCGGCTGCGCCAGGGCGACTACGCGCAGGAGACCTCGTATGGCGATGATCCATTGCCGCGCGCGCAGGCCTTCGCCGCGCAGGGCGCGCAGTGGATGCACCTGGTTGACCTGGATGCGGCGCGTGCCGGTGGCTACACCCTGGCAGCGTTGCTGGCGGCGATCCGCGCGCAGACGACGCTGCAGGTGCAGACCGGCGGTGGCGTGCGTGGCCGCGACGACGTGGCACGCATTCTTGATGCCGGCGCCGGTCGCGTGGTGGTCGGTTCGCTGGCGGTGCGCCGCCCCGATGAGGTGGTCGGATGGCTCGATGAGTTCGGCGCCGAACGCATCACCATTGCGCTGGACGCGCGGCAGAATGCACAGGGCCAGTGGCAGCTGCCGGTGCACGGCTGGACCGAGAACGCGGGGGTGACGCTGGATGACCTGGCCCTGCGCTACGCGCGTGCCGGCATGCGCCACCTGCTGTGCACCGATATCGCCCGCGACGGCATGCTGGCCGGGCCGAACATCGGGCTGTACGCGCACCTCTCGGCGCTATTGCCGGGCGTGGCCGTGCAGGCGTCAGGCGGCATCCGTGACGTAGCCGATGTCGGCGAGGCGCGTGATGCCGGCTGCGGCGGCGCCATCCTCGGCAAGGCCTTGCTGGAGCAGCGCATGGACCTGGCGGAGGCGCTGGCATGTTGAGCCGCCGCATCATTCCCTGCCTGGATGTGCGCGATGGGCGCGTGGTCAAGGGCGTGCGCTTCCGCGATCACGTCGACATGGGCGACATCGCCGAGCTGGCACAGCGCTATCGCGACCAGGGCGCCGACGAGCTGGTGTTCTATGACATCGGCGCCAGCCCCGAGGCACGTTCGGTGGACGTGGCCTGGATCGAGCGCATCGCGCGCCTGATCGACATTCCGTTCTGCGTGGCCGGTGGCATCGACAGCGTGGAAACCGCGCGCCGCGTGCTGTTCGCCGGCGCCGACAAGGTGTCGATCAACTCGCCGGCGCTGGGCCGACCGCAGCTGATCACCGAGCTGGCGGACGAGTTCGGCGTACAGTGCGTAGTGGTTGGTGTCGACTCGGTACGCGAAGCTGACGGCCAGTGGCGGGTGCGCCGTTTCAGCGGCGACCCGGACAAGACCCAGGCGGTGCCGGTGCGCACCCTGGACTGGATCGTGGAGGCGCAGCAGCGAGGGGCCGGCGAAATCGTGCTGAACTGCATGGACAGCGATGGCGTGCGCCGTGGCTACGATATCGCCCAGCTGCAGCAGGCACGGGCCCTGTGCCAGGTGCCGCTGATCGCCTCCGGGGGTGCCGGTGCGATGGAGCATTTCGCCGAGGCCTTCGACCAGGCCGACGTCGACGGCGCTTTGGCTGCCAGTGTGTTCCACAGCGGCGCCATCGCCATTCCGGAATTGAAGCGCTACCTGCGCGGACAGCAGATCGAGGTGCGGGATGTCTATTGAAGTAAGGCCGTCACCGGACGCCTTGCAGGCGCTGGACTGGCGCAAGGGCGAGGGCCTGCTGCCGGCGGTGGTGCAGGATGCCGATACCCTGCAGGTACTGATGCTGGGCTATGTGAGCGCCGAATCGCTGGCGGCCACGCTGGCGATCGGTCACATGACCTTTTTCAGCCGCAGCAAGCAGCGCTTGTGGACCAAGGGCGAGCAGTCCGGCAACGTGCTGGTGGTGCAGTCGATCCGTGTCGACTGCGACGCCGATACGCTGCTGGTGATGGCACGTCCGGCGGGACCGACCTGCCATACCGGTGCCGAAAGCTGTTTCGACCAGGCGCCGAAGGACTTCCTGGGCGGGCTGGGCCAGCTGGTGGCGATGCGCGAGGCGCAGCGCCCGCCGGGCAGCTACACGACCAGCCTGTTCGAGGGCGGCATCCGCCGTATCGCACAGAAGGTGGGCGAGGAGGGCGTGGAAACCGCACTGGCGGCGGTGGCGCAGGATGATGAGGCGTTGTTGGGCGAGGCCTCGGATCTGCTGTATCACCTGCTGGTACTGCTGCGCGCGCGCGGGCTGTCGCTGGACGATGCGCGGGCGGTGCTGGAAAAGCGCCATCGTTGAGGAAGGCGTGCGGACCAACGGTCCGCACCCACCTCTGCAATGCAGCCGAGCATGGCTCGGCTCTACAATAGGGGGTCTTCTTCTTTCCCGGACCGTCCCATGAAACTGCCTGCCGCCTGGCTGTGCTGCCTGTTGCTGACTTCGCCGGCCTGGGCCGCGGATACCGTGGTCAGCGGCAAGGTCTATCTGGAGCGCGACGGCAAGCCGGGCCGGGGCGCGACCGATCCGGGCCTGGCCGGGGTGCAGGTCTCCAACGGCGAGACCATCGTCAAGACCGCCGCCGACGGCAGCTACAGCCTGCCGGTGCGCGATGGCCAGACCGTGTTCGTGATCAAGCCCGATGCCTACGCCTTCCCGAAGGCGGCCGACGGCCTGCCGTCGTTCTGGCGGCACTATCGCCCGAACGGTTCGCCGGCGCTGAAGTACGGCGGCATCGCCGCCACCAGTGACGTCACCCGCAACTGGGATTTCGCCCTGCAGGCGGACCGCCATGACAGCCGCCGTGGCTTCCAGATGCTGGTGTTCACCGATTCGCAGACTGCCAGCCTGAAGGACATCGGCTACTACCAGCAGTCGATCGTGGCGCCGCTGGTCGGCCAGACCAAGGCGCGCATGGGCACCACGCTGGGCGACATCGTCAACGACGACCTGGCCCTGTACCCGGCGATCAACAAGGTCACCACGTCGCTGGGCGTGCCGTGGTTCCATGTGCCGGGCAACCACGATCTCGACTTCGATGCGGCCAGCGACGCGCATTCGCTGGACAGCTGGCGCAACGTCTATGGCCCGGACACCTATGCGGTGGAAGAGGGCGGCGCCAGTTTCGTGTTCCTCGACGACGTGGTGTATGACCCCAAGGCCAAGCCGAAGTACGTCGGCGGCCTGCGCGAAGACCAGTTCACGTTCCTTGCCAGCTACCTGAAGGGCCTGCACAAGGACCGCCTGCTGGTGCTGGGCATGCACATCCCGCTATTCGACGCTGCGCCGGGGCGCGAGACGTTCCGTCACGCCGACCGCCAGCGCCTGTTCGACCTGCTCAAGGACTTCCGCAACGTGCTGGTGCTGAGCGGCCACAGCCACACCCAGCAACACGTCTACCACGGCAGGGCCGAGGGCTGGAACGGCGACAAGCCGCTGCACGAATACAACGTCGGTGCCAACTGCGGTGCGTTCTGGTCGGGGGTGAAGAATGCCGCCGGGGTACCGGACAGCACCATGAGCGATGGCACGCCGAAGGGCTACGCGCTGCTCGACGTCGCTGGCAACGGCAGCTATCGCCTGCAGTACCGCGTGGCCGGCAAGCCGGCCAGCGAGCAGATCGGCCTGCATGCACCGAAGGTACTGCGCCAGGGCGCCTACCCGGCGTGGGGCATCTACGCCAATGTCTACATGGGTGAGGATACCAGCGTGGTCGAGTACCGCGTCGATGGTGGCGCCTGGCAGCCGATGAAACAGGTCAGCCAGCCCGATCCGCGGCTGATGGTGGAGAACGTTGCCGACGACCTGGCCGTCACGCTGCGTGGCTATGACCGCTCGCCGGAGGCCACCGCGTCGCCGCACCTGTGGCGTGGCGCGCTGCCGACCGACCTGTCCGTGGGCAGCCACAAGGTCGAGGTGCGTTCCACCCAGCCCGACGGTGCGGTGTTCACGGCCACCACCAGCTACAGCCTGCAGACTGCCCAGCCCTGACCCGCGGCAGTGCCGCTCCAGCGAAAGGAACCCGCATGGATATCCGTTTCATGGCCGGCACTACGCCGGTCACCCTCAGCCGCCACTGGTTCACCGGCGCGATGCTGCTGCAGAGCGCCACCGAGAAGGTCTGGGTGCAGCATCCGTGGCACCCGGGCACGCATTTCTCGTTCTCGCTGGTACAGTCGTGGCTGCGCCACATCGCCGGCCATGAAGTGCTGGTCGAACGTACCCGGCCGCTGCTGTTCGCCGGTTTCCGCCCGCAGCGCCTGCGCGTGCTGGTGGATGGTGTGCAGGTGGCCGAGCAGGAAGGCATGTAGGCCAACCTGAACCACCGGCGTGCTAGGCAAAGCCGCCCCGATGCCTGAGAATCGGGGCGATTCAATCGATCCAAGCAGGCCCGCGTGACCATCGCAGCAGCGTCCCCGGTTTCCACCGACTCCGCCCGCGGCGGTCTTCCGCGCCGTCTCGTTGTCGCCGATGTCGGCGGCACCTTCGCTCGCCTGGCATTGGCCGAGACGCTGGCCGGGCAGCCGCCGCGCCTGGGCAGCCATCGCACCTATGCCTGCGCCGAGTATCCAAGCCTGGCCGCGATCCTGGCCGACTTCATCACAGGTCTTGGTCAGCCGGTGCAGACCGCGGTGGTGGCCATTGCTGGCCTGCTCGATGGCGATGTGCTGATCAACTCCAACCTGCCGTGGACGGTGTCGCTGTCGGCCAGCCGCGCGCAGTCGGGGCTGCACGAACTGCAGCTGATCAATGATTTCGAAGCGGTGGCGCTGGCCATTCCTTACCTGCAGGCCGATACCCTGGTGCCCTTGAACGGCGACGCCGATCCGGCGCAGGCGTTCCCGGCACTGGTACTGGGCGCCGGCACCGGACTCGGTGCCGCACTGCGCTTTGCCGATGGCGAACGCCCGGTGCTGGCCAGCGAGATCGGCCATGCCGCGCTCGGCGCGGGCAACGCGCTGGAGCTGCAGGTGCTGGGCAAACTGCTGCAGCGCTGGCCGCACGTGGACAACGAACGCGTGTTGTCCGGCAGTGGCCTGATGAACCTGTATCCGTGCCTGTGCGAACTGCGCGGCGCCACTCCGGTGTGGACCAGCACCGAGGCGCTGATCGGCGCCGCCCGCAGTGGCGAGGATGCGTTGGCGGTGGAGACCCTGCAGGTGTTCTGTGCCTGGTTGGGCAGCCTGGCCGGCGACGCGGCGATCGCCGTCGGCGCGCGCTCGGTGTACCTGGCCGGTGGCATTTCCGCGCATGTGCAGGATTTCCTGGCCGATGGCCGCTTCCGCGCGCGCTTCCTCAACAAGGGCGTGCTGAGCGAGGTGCTGCGCCAGGTGCCGGTATGGCGCGTGGAGCACGGCCAGCTGGGCGTGCTCGGTGCAGCGGTCTGGCACGCCGCACGGCAGCCCACGCACGACTGATCGGCAGGGCCGGCATCGGGCTGGTCGTGCATTGCAGACTGGGAGGGGAATATGGTGGATCGCAGGCAGTTCCTGCAGGCCGGTGCGCTGGCCGCAAGCATGGCGGCATTGCCGGGCGTGCAGGCGCGTACGCAGGGTGGGGCCAAGGTGGTTTCCACCTGGGATTTCGGCGTGCCGGCCAACCAGGCCGCATGGAAAGTGCTGGCCCAGGGGGGCAGCGCGCTGGATGCCGTCGAGGCGGGCGCACGCTGGGCCGAGAGCGAGCTGTGCAACCCCACCGTCGGTCATTGCGGCAATCCGGATCGCGACGGCGTGCTGAGCCTGGACGCCAGCATCATGGACGGTGACGGCCGCTGCGGTGCGGTGGCCGCGCTGGTGGACATCCTGCATCCGGTGTCGGTGGCGCGCAAAGTGATGGAGAACAGCCCGCACGTGCTGCTGGTGGGCGACGGCGCGCAGCAGTTCGCGATGCAGCAGGGTTTCGAGCGCAGACATCTGCTGACGCCGCAGGCCGAAGCCGCCTGGCGCGAATGGCTGAAGACCGAGAAGTACCAGCCGCAGATCAATGCCGAGCGCCGGGGCATCCCCGGCAACAGCGACAACCACGACACCATCGGCATGCTCGCGCTGGATGCCAAGGGCCACCTGGCCGGTGCCTGCACCACCAGTGGCATGGCCTGGAAGCTGCACGGCCGGGTCGGCGACAGTCCGATCATCGGTGCCGGCCTGTACGTCGACAACGAGGTCGGCGCCGCCACCGCGTCGGGCGTGGGTGAGGAGATGATCCGCAACGCCGCTTCTTTCCTGGTGGTCGAGCTGATGCGGCAGGGGCGCTCGCCGGCGCAGGCCTGCCGCGAAGCCATCGACCGCGTTGTGCGCAAGCGCCCGGAAGCGAGCAGGACGCTGCAGGTGTGCTTCCTGGCGATGAACAAGCAGGGCGAGGTGGGTGCCTATGCACTGCACCGCGGCTTCGTCTACGCGGTGTGCGATGCGCAGCGCCAGGATGACCTGCGCGATTCGCCATCGATCTACACGAGCACCCAGGCATGAGCACGCGACTGAGCCTGGAGATCGCCAGCAACTCGCTGGCTTCGGCGTTGGCCGCCCAGGCCGGCGGCGCAGACCGCATCGAGCTGTTCGACAACCTGGCCGAGGGCGGCACCACGCCGTCGTTCGCCAGCATCGCGATTGCCCGCGAACGCCTGTCGATTCCATTGTTCGTGCTGGTGCGGCCACGCCCGGGCGACTTCCATTACGACGCGCTGGAAACCGAACTGATGCTGCGTGACATCGCGCAGTGCCGCGCGCTGGGCTGCGATGGCGTAGTGATTGGTGCGCTGGACGTGCAGGGTGGCATCGACCTGCCGTTGTGCCGTGAACTGGTGCAGGCCGCCGGGCCGTTGCAGGTGACCTTCCATCGCGCTTTTGATGCAGCCCGCGATCTGCCGGCGGCGCTGGAGCAGGTGATAGGTCTGGGCTGCCAGCGGGTGCTGACCTCGGGTGGCCAGGTCAGCGCCGAGGCCGGGGCTGAGGTGCTGGCGGGCCTGGTCACGCAGGCCGCTGGCCGTATCACGGTGATGGCCGGCGCGGGGCTGGCCCCGGGCAACATCGCGGGCGTCGCGCGACGCAGCGGCTGTACCGAACTGCATGCTTCAGCCAAGGGCCTGCGACGCTCGGCCATGCAGTTCCATAATCCGGCGCTGCGCGGCCTGGACCCGGACTGGAGCCAGACCGCCACCGCGACCGTGGCGGCACTACGGCAAGCGCTGGACGGCTGATCGCAAGCCCCGGGGTCGGATCCCTTCGCAGCAGGGCTCTGACCCCACCCGGATACGCACGCGTTGCCGAAAAGTGACGCTTTTGACGCGTGCGGATGGCCAGGCCGTCCGCCAAACAGCGGAATGCAGGGGCATCCGTACTTTGGGATGGACGATCTGGTTGGGAGTGCCGACAGTGGGCCCAACGCTTGGTGGCAACGATTCTCCTTCTGCATGCCTCGACTGCTCTTGCTGTTTCTGTGTTTGCTGCCCGCCGCCGTAACAGCTGCGGAAGAGGGGCAGTCACCCGTATTGATCTGGAGGGCTGCCGGTCCCGAGGGAAACCGCATCGACGCTGTCGTGGACGGGGTGACGCTGACTCCCGCTGCGAAAGGTGCGTTCGTCGACACGCGCATACATCCGGTTGGAATCCAGCGCTTTCGGGCGGTGTACCAGGTATTCGATTCAAACGCCGATAATCCGATGGGCCGTTGCGGTGCGGGGCACGAGATTCATCTCTTCGTCTACGAACTGATCCCGCCCACGCCTGTCGAGCGGGGCAGGATACTGATCAGTAGTTGCCTTGAGGCGTTGTCTCTGGATAGCCAGAATTCAGGGCGACCCGGCAGTGAGTCCGACTTTTCCTCCGTGGTCTGGCAGAACAACGGGTTCACCATCAAGTGGTGGGCTGGCGGGCCCGACGGAAAGGCCTCAAGCCGCTATGTGCTTCGCAATGGCCGTATTGTCCCGGCTCAATCGGGCGAGGGAAGCCGCTGAGGGCGGACAAAACCGTTCCGCGCGCGGTTGTCGCGATCGTGTCATCGATCCGTGGGCCGTTCTCTCAGCATTGTCTGACAACTATTTGATTGTCATGGCCAACGGCGGCCGGTAGCGGCAATCCGCGGCCTGTTGCTGCGTCGCCGCATGCCGGATGTGGTTCAGCTGTGCTTTAGTTTGGATCGATCCACAGGGGAGGGTGCCGCATCGGTCCTGGACCGATCCAGGCGCCCGGATCAGCCGTAGTGCCGCGCCACCACCCGTCCGTGCGTCCACACCTTCGAAGAGCAACCACCCATGGCTCAGTCCGTCCGCAAGCGCCGTCACCTGCTGTCCCAGGCTCTGGTCCTGGCCCTGTTGCCCCTGGCGGCCAGCGCGCAGGAAAGTTCCAGTTCGTCCACCAAGGATCTCGATGCGGTCACCGTTACCGGCTCGCGCATCAAGCGCGCCAGCGTCGAAGGCCCGGCGCCGGTCAACGTGATCACCGCCGCGCAGATCCAGAAGGAGGGCTTTGTCAGCGTGTACGACGCGCTGAAGACCCTCACCGAAGCAACCGGTACCGTCGAAGCGGCGTCGCAGTGGGGCTCGCATACGCCCAATGCCAGCGGCCTGAACCTGCGCGGGATGGGCCCGAACCGCTCGCTGCTGCTGGTCAACGGCCGTCGCGTGGCCGACTACCCGCTGCCCTATGGCGGTGAAACCAACTTCTCCAACTACGGCAACATCCCGGCTGCGGCGGTCGAGCGCATCGAGGTGCTGACGGGCGGTGCCTCGGCCATCTATGGCTCGGACGCGATCGCCGGCGTGGTCAACGTCATCCTGAAAACCAACTATGACGGCGACGAAGTACGCGTGCGCGGCGGTACTTCCACTGAAGGCGGCCGCGATACCTGGGACCTGTCCTGGGCCGGCGGCAAGACCGGCGACACCTGGAGCGTGACCTACGCGCTGCAGTACACCAAGCGCGATCCGTTGTTCGGCCGCGATCGCCCGCAGATGGACGATGCCGACGACGCGCCGTATCCCTCCTGGAACATGGAACAGCGCAAGGTCGGCTTCCGACCCACCGCCGGCCTGGCGCTGATCGATCCCACCACCGGCCAGCGCCTGGCGCCGCCGGCAGGCACCTGCGAGAAGTTCAACGGCGAGTACTACACCGCCGATCGCCTGGTCTACAACTACGCCGCCAACACCATCACCAACACCGGCCGCCTGTGCGGTATGAGCGCCGACTACGCCAACTGGCTGTTGACCGGCGGCGCCGAGAACGTCTCTGGCAACCTGTACGCCACCTTCGATTTCAGCAATGACCTGCAGGCGTGGACCAACCTGGCGGTGTATCACTCCGAAGCCATCTGGGGCACCAACCCGCCCGGCGTGTCGCTGATCGACGATGACAATGGCTACTACTGGGATGCGAACCGCAACCGCCCGATCCTCGGCGTGCGCCAGTTCACTCCGAACGAAGTGGGCGGCCTGGACACGCTGCGCAACACCAACCGCGAACTGTCCTGGGATTGGAGCGCGGGCCTGCGTGGTCGCCTGGCCGATCGCTTCGACTGGAGCGCGACGGTGGGGCGCTCGTACTACCGCGTGGAAGAACGGCAGAACGTGGTGGACAAGCAGAAGTCCTACGACTACTTCCTCGGCCCACGTCTGGGCACCACCGCCGGGGGTGAAGCGATCTATGCGTTGAACGAATCGCGCTGGTGGAATCCGCTGACGCCGGATCAGTACTGGCAGATGGGGACCGTGGCGAAGAATCGCGCCAGCTCGTGGGTCAACCAGGCCTCGGCGGACATCACCGGTGAACTGGTCCAGGGCTGGGCCGGTCCGATTTCGTTCGCCGCCGTGGCCGAAGTGGCGCAGCAGGGTTATCACCTCAGTCCTGATCCACGCGCCGGCATCGACTTCGACCTGCAGAACGTCGACCGCGGTGGCGGCGAGCGCACGCGCTACTCAGCCGGCATCGAGTTCAAGATCCCGCTGCTGGACAGCGTGATCGCCACCGCGGCGGCGCGCTATGACCGCTATGGCAGCTACAAGGCCGACGACAGCGCCGAGGCCCTGAACATCGGCAGCCAGAAGGAAACCACCTGGAACGTCGGGCTGGAATGGCGCCCGGTCGAATCGCTGCTGGTGCGCGGCTCGTATGCCACCAGTTTCCACGCGCCGGACATGCACTACCTGCTGGGCCAGCCGAGCAGTTCCGAAGTGCAGACCTATGACCGCCTGCGCTGCATCCAGAGCGGTGCTTACCTGGTCAACAACTGCGGCGTGGGCAACACCGACGTCTGGTACACGTTCGATGTGAACCGGCGCGGCACGCCGCTGCTGCGCTCGGAAACCGGTGATTCGTGGACGGTCGGCTTCGTCTGGGACGTGATGCCGAACCTGTCGGTCAGCGCCGATTACTGGGCGATCAAGCTGGAAGACATGATCGTCGACGTCGGTGCCGACGAAGTGCTGGCCAGCGAGGCCGGCTGCCTGACCGGCAAGAACATGGACGGCACGCCGTGGGCCAATCCGGCCGGCGGCGAGTACTGCGCGGGCATCCTGGCGCGCGTGAACCGTGACAGCAACGGACGCCTGGTGTCGATCGAGCGTGGCCCGTTCAACCTGGCCAGCCGCGAGGTACGCGGCATCGACCTGACCGCGCGCTACCGCCTGGAGACCGCGCAGTGGGGCAGCTTCCAGCTGGGCGTGAACTACACCAACCAGATCTCGACCAAGGAACAGCGCTACGCCGCCGACCCGAACCCGGAACGCCGCGACCGCGACCTGCGCAGCAAGCTGCGCGCAAGCCTGGCCTGGCAGCGTGGCAACTGGAACGCCAATGTCTATGCCGACCGCATCGGCTCGGTGCCGGGCGTGCGCTACCACTGGGGTACCGACCGCCTGGACAACCCCGGCGGCTGCCTGCCGTTCGCCGATGGTTACGTGCCCAGTGACAGTCCGTCGCTGAACTGCCTGGAGCCGGCGACCCGACCGGACGGCTCGCCCAATCCGAACCCGAACGCCGGCCAGCAGACCGCGCGCTACTACGGCCGGGTCGGGCCGTTCATCACCTGGAACTTCAACGTGGGTTACCAGGTGACCGAACGCGCCAAGGTCAATGTCTACGTCAACAACGCGTTCAATTCGGCCAGCTGGAACCACAAGGACCCGTACAAGCTGGACTACGACTTCGCCCCGACCCGCCTGCTCGGCGCGGTCGGCCGCGAGTTCGCACTGGAGTATGTGTTCACCTTCTGACGAGACCCACCTCCGGCGGTAGATCCACGCCATGCGTGGATATGGACACCTGGATGCCCATTCAGGAAATGCGGACAGGCTGGATTTGACCTTCCCACGATGGCAAGGTTTAGCCTGTCCGCATCCAGAAGGAATCCATGGGAATCCGATCATGAGTACACCCCGCGCCACCGCAGCCCCCGCCAGCCTGCCCACCATCAGCCTGCCCATCGAGGGCATGACCTGCGCCAGCTGCGTGGGCCGGGTCGAAGCGGCGCTGTCCAAGGTCGAGGGCGTGGGCAGCGTCTCGGTCAACCTGGCCACCGAACGTGCGGATATCCGTGCGTCCGGTCCGGTCGATCGCGCCGCGCTGATCCAGGCGGTGGAGCGGGTGGGCTACGACGTGCCCGCTGCGACCCTCGAGCTGGCGGTGGAGGGCATGACCTGCGCGTCTTGCGTCGGTCGTGTCGAGCGCGCGCTGCGCGCGGTGCCCGGTGTCAGCGAAGCCAGCGTGAACCTGGCCACCGAGCGCGCCACGGTGCGTGGCGTGGCCGACGTGGCCGCGCTGGTGGCGGCCATCGACAGGGTCGGCTATGCCGCCCATGCCATCGAGGCTGGGGTTCAAGCGGATGACGAAGCGACGGAAAAGAAGGACGCCGAGCGCGCGCAACTGAAGCGCGACCTGATCGTGGCCGCCGCGCTGGCGCTGCCGGTGTTCGTGCTGGAAATGGGCTCGCACCTGATTCCCGGCATGCACGGCTGGGTGATGGCCACCCTCGGCATGCAGGCCAGCTGGTACCTGCAGTTCGTACTGACCCTGCTGGTGCTGGCCATTCCCGGCCGCCGTTTCTACCAGAAGGGTTTCCCGGCACTGCTGCGGCTTGCGCCGGACATGAACTCGCTGGTGGCGGTGGGCACCGCTGCGGCATTCGGCTACTCGGTGGTGGCGACCTTCGCGCCGAGGCTGTTGCCGGCGGGCACGGTGAACGTCTACTACGAAGCCGCGGCGGTGATCGTCGCGCTGATCCTGCTCGGTCGCTTGCTTGAGGCGCGCGCCAAGGGCCGCACGTCCGAGGCGATCAAGCGCCTGGTCAACCTGCAGGCCAAGGTCGCGCATGTGATCCGGGACGGCCGCGCGGTCGATATCCCGGTCGACGAGGTGATGAGTGGCGACGTGGTGGAAGTGCGTCCGGGCGAGCGTGTGCCGGTCGATGGCGAAGTGGTCGAGGGCCGCAGCTATATCGACGAGTCGATGATCAGCGGCGAGCCGATTCCGGTAGAGAAGCAGCCGGGCAGCAGCGTGGTCGGCGGCACCGTCAACCAGAAGGGGGCGCTGACCGTGCGAGCCACGGCGGTAGGCGCGCAGACCATGCTGGCGCAGATCATCCGCATGGTCGAGCAGGCGCAGGGCTCGAAGCTGCCGATCCAGGCGGTGGTCGACAAGGTCACGCTGTGGTTCGTGCCGGCAGTGATGCTGGCCGCACTGGCGACCTTCCTGGTCTGGTTGATCTTCGGCCCGTCGCCGGCGCTGAGTTTCGCGCTGGTCAATGCCGTGGCGGTACTGATCATCGCCTGCCCCTGCGCGATGGGGCTGGCCACGCCGACGTCGATCATGGTCGGTACCGGTCGAGGCGCCGAGATGGGCGTGCTGTTCCGCAAGGGTGAAGCGCTGCAGTTGCTGAAGGATGCGCAGGTGGTTGCGGTGGACAAGACCGGTACGCTGACCGAAGGGCGTCCGCGATTGACCGATCTCGAGATCGCCGACGGTTTCGATCGCAGCACGGTGCTGGCAGCGGTGGCGGCAGTGGAGTCACGCTCGGAGCACCCGATTGCCCGTGCCATTGTTGATGCGGCGACCGGGCAGGGCATTGCGCTGTCGACCCTGCTCGACTTCGAATCGGTCACCGGCATGGGCGTGCGCGCCCGTGTCGATGGAGCCCGGGTCGAGGTCGGTGCTGATCGCTTCATGCGCGATCTTGGCGTGGACATCACCGCGTTCTCGACGCTGGCGGCGGACCTCGGCACGCAGGGCAAGTCGCCGCTGTATGCAGCCATCGATGGACGCCTGGCGGCGATCATCGCGGTATCCGACCCGATCAAGCCGAGCACGCCGGCCGCAATCGCGGCGTTGCACCAGCTGGGCCTGAAGGTGGCGATGATCACCGGCGACAATGCCGGTACCGCGCAGGCCATCGCACGCCAGCTGGGCATTGATGAGGTGGTGGCCGAGGTGCTGCCGGAAGGCAAGGTCGAAGCGGTGCGCCGGCTCAAGGCCACGCATGGGCACGTCGCCTTCGTCGGCGACGGCATCAACGATGCACCGGCGCTGGCCGAGGCCGATGTCGGCCTGGCGATCGGTACCGGCACCGACATCGCGGTGGAGTCGGCCGATGTGGTGCTGATGTCGGGCAACCTGCAGGGCGTGCCGAATGCCATTGCGCTGTCGAAGGCAACGCTGGGCAACATCCGGCAGAACCTGTTCTGGGCCTTCGCCTACAACACCGCGCTGATCCCGGTCGCGGCAGGTGTGCTGTACCCGGTCTGGGGCGTGCTGCTGTCGCCGGTGTTCGCGGCCGGTGCCATGGCCTTGTCCAGCGTGTTCGTGCTGGGCAACGCGCTGCGCCTGCGCCGCTTCCAGGCGCCGATGGCGGACGCCCCCGCCGCGAGCCATTGAAAAGGAGAGAGCCGCATGAACATCGGTGAAGCTGCCAAGGCCTCCAGTGTTTCGGCGAAGATGATCCGCTACTACGAGCAGATCGGCCTGATTCCTGCGGCCGATCGTACCGAGTCGGGCTATCGCGCGTACTCGCAGGCGGACATCCACCGCCTGCGTTTCATCCGCCGCGCCCGCGATCTCGGCTTCCAGGTGGCCGAAATCACTGACCTGCTGGGTCTGTGGAACGACACCTCGCGGCACAGTGCCGACGTCAAGCGCCTGGCCGAGCAGCACATTGCCGACCTGGAACAGCGTATCGAAAGCATGCGGCAGATGGCCGACACGCTGAAGTCGCTGATCAGCTGCTGCGCGGGTGACGAGCGCCCGGAGTGCCCGATCCTGCAGCGGCTGGGTGACGGCGACGAGTTGCCGGTGCCGGTCGATGCAGCGAAGACCGGCGCGGTGCGGCGGCGCGCGCACAAGCATTGAACCCACACCGCATGCATGAAAAAGCCCGCCGGGTGCAGTTGCACCCGGTGGGCCTGGTGTTGCGGGGCAGGGTGGCAGGTCAGGGAGTACGCGGCGGGAAACCGGCATCGTTCACTGCGGCGAAGACCTGCTCCTGCGATGCGGTGGTCTGCACCTTGACCAGGCCGGTCGGCGGATCGGCGACCACGCTGGCATTCGGATCGATCTGCTGGATGGCGCGGGTCACGCTGCGTGCGCAGCCGCCGCAGGTCATGCCGTCGACATGGAATTCCATCTGTAGCTCCTTCGGTGCTCTTGGGGGTGGAGCCAGTGTGCACCTTCCAACGATGGCAGGGTCAAGCGCTGGGCTGAAGTGAAAACGGCAGCCACCTGTACCAGCGCGGCTGCCGTGGAGGAACGTCCCCGCCGGAGCGGGGCGTGGATTGCGCCGGGGCAGGCCCGGGCAACCCGGTGTTGGCTTAGAACTTCCAGGTCAGGCCGACGTAGTACTGGCGGCCGGAGTAGGTGTTCGACAGCAGGCGGGCCTTGGTGTCGTTGCCCAGATGCACGCGCTGCTCGGACTTGGTGACGTTGAGTACCGACGCGGTCAGCGCCAGATCCTCGCGGATGTTGTACGCGGCATTCAGATCCAGCTGGTCGTACGGCTCGGAGTAGGAGCTGAAGCCATTGTTGAGACCACCGACCACCACGCCACGGCGGTTGTACGAGGCACGCGCCAGGAACTTCTCGTTCTCGTAGAACATGGTGAAGTTGGCCTGGTTCTTGGCACTGCCTACCAGCGGCGAAGAACCGATCTGTTCGCCGTTGATCTCTACCGACGCCAGGTTGGTGTCGTTGTAGGTGTAGTTGGCCTGGAAGCCGAGGCCGAAGTCGAGGGTGTACTGGCCGTAGATTTCCACGCCCTGCGACACGCCATCGCGGCCGTTGGCCTGGGTCTCGTACTTCTGCACGGTCACGCTCTGGCCGCCGACGTTCATCTGCTGGTCGCGTACCACCGGCACGGTGAAGTTCTTGACGTCCTTGCGGAACACGCCGATACCGGCGACGGCGCCCGGCTTGAAGTACCACTCCAGGCTCAGGTCGTACTGGGTCGCCTTGAACGGTTCCAGTTCCTTGTTGCTCCCCGAACCATACCAGCCCGGGTTGACGGCGCCGCCAGCAACGCGACGATCATTGCTGTACTCATCGGAGTAGTAGCTCAGGCCGCCTGGATAGGCGATGTTGGTGTAGCTGGGGCGGGCGATGACCTTCGACGCTGCACCGCGCAGCACCAGCGAATCGGTGATGTCCCAGGCGATGTTGAAGCTCGGCAGGAAGTCGGTATAGGTCTTGTCCAGGGATGCCAGCTCGTAGGTCTTCACCCGGGCCATGCTGTCGGGCAGGCGCACGAAGCCGCTTTCGCAACCATAGCCAGCGTTCGAGCCGAGCAGTGCGGCCGCCGAGGGATCGGTGCACGCCAGCGGCGAACCGGCCGCGTTGTCAGCGAAATAGTCGTTGAAGCGCTCGACCGAATCGCTGGAGGCGGCATGCTGCTTGGTCCGTGCGACGCGCACGCCGATGTTGCCGCGCAGGCGCTCGGTGCGGAAGTTCGCCTGGAAGTAGCCCGAGTACACTTTTTCCTGCACGTCGTAGACGAAGTCGTCCTCGGTGCGGTTCTGCACGCCGCCGTAGCGGTTGTTCAGATAATCGATGTAGGCCGGGTAGTTGATGCCCGGGAACACATTGGCATTGAACGCACCGGCGATATTGCCCATCGGCTGCGACAGGAAGAAGCCCGGCTGTGCGATGCCCGCGGTGGAATCACAGCCGGCCTGGTAGCGCTTGCTGTAGTCGCTCGGGTCCGCGCCCTGGCAGACCCAGTAGGTGTTGCCGGTGTTGCGATGGACCTTGCCGTCGCTGTACTTGGCCCCGAACTGGATTGAATCCAGCCAGCCGGCTTCGAACAGCTTGGTGACATCGGCCTGGAAGTGGTTCTGCTTGACCTCGGTGCGCTTCCACGACGAGTCGGTGGAGCCGGTGTCCACTTCGGCAATGCCGGCCATCAGCTGTTGCTGCAGGTCGGGCGAGAAGTTCACCGACGGCGTGCCGGTCAGGTCCCAGGAGGTGGCGGTGTTGCCTGCCTGCCACTGGCCATCGACCTGGCGGCGCGGTTTGGCCGACATGCGGAAGTTCATCGACGGGCCGCCTTCCGACCAGGTCCGGCCACCGGCAAAGCTGGCCTTCCACAGCGGGCTGATGTCCCAATCGATGGTCAGGTCGGCGGTCTGCGACAGCGCCTTTTCCTTGCTGTAGGTGCCGGTCAGCTGCGGGGTGGGAATGGTGCAGTCATCCGGACCCCAACCACCTGGGCGCAGGCCGGCAGCAGCCGCCTCTTGTTCGCTGCAGATGTAGTTGCGGCCCGGCTGCATCTGGTACTGCGCCCCGGTCACGATGGTGCCGCTCGGGTCCATGGTGAAGCCGTTGAGCATGCGGCCGCCTTCCCAGTTGCCGTCGCCGGCTACGCGAGCCAGGTTCCATTCCGGAACCTTCAGCATGTTCTGGGTGTAGTCACCCTGCAGCTCGAATCGGAAGTAGTTGGCCGTCATCGTGACATTGTCGAGCGGCTTGAACTGGAACGTCAGCTGCCCGCCGGTGCGCTCGCGGCGCTCATCACGCACGGCGAAGTTGACCGAGGTCGGCATGAAGAAGCCGGAGTAATGGCCGCCGTTCTGGTTGTAGATGCCCGAGCGGCCCCAGAACTGCGAGGCGTCCGGCAGCGCGTTGCCATGGACGTCCACGGCCGGATTGCGGGTGCGGCCGGGAGCGTTCCAGACATAGTCATGGATGACGGCGCCGTTGGCGTCCACACGGTCGCTGTACCACTGCCAGTCTTCAGTGCTGACTTCCATGCTGCGGTTGGTGCGGACCTGCTTGGTCGCACCGATCAGCAGGCCGAAACGCTCATCCTCGCTGTGCCAGGAGTACATCGCCGACGCCTGCGGGTCGACACCGCTGCTGGTGTCGGACGAGGTGCCTTCCATCGAGGCAAAACCCGAGTTGGCCTTCATGTCCAGCGGGCGGCGGGTACGCAGGATGACGGTACCACCGATGCCGCCTTCGTCGATGCGTGCTTCCGGGGTCTTGTACAGCTCCGCCGCCGACAGCATGTTCGAGGGCAGCAGGGTGTAGTTGAACGAACGCGATGCTTCGTCGTTGGTTTCCGAGGTGGCGACGTAGTTGCCGTTCAACTGGGTCAGGGTCAGATCCGAGGCGAGGCCACGCACGCTGACGTTCTTACCTTCACCGCCGCTGCGGGTGATGATCACGCCGGGCACGCGCTGTAGTGCGTCGGCGACGTTCTTGTCGGGGAACTTGCCGACGTCCTCGGCGGTGATCACTTCGACCACGGCGTTGGCGTCGCGTTTCTGTTCGAGGCTCTTCTCGATGGCGTAGCGGTAGCCGGTGACCTGGACGCTGTCCAGATTGGTGGCGTCCTGCGAGCCGGTGGAAGCGGCCTGCTGCGCGGCGGCGCCGGCCGGAACGACGGCGGCGGCCAGGGCCAGCGCGATGGCCAGTGACAATGCGTCCTGGCCGTGCGTGCGTGTTGAATGCTTCATTCCCATCTCTCCCTCTCTCCTGGATTGATCCGGTGACGTGGCACGGACAACTTGAATCGATCTAATTTGAAGTGACATTGTCGCTATCGCCATGCAGTGGCAGTAGCACCGTGCGCATGGCCTGGTACGTCCTGTGACTGCTTCCCCAACTCCCGGCCATCGCAATGTCGTCTTGGATCGATCTAAGCGATGGGCGGGCGTTTTTTAGCATGGGTCGCCCGCGGGCGCATGCTGCTGCGCAATATGGTACTGGCGTGGCGAAGGGATGACGGTTTGCTGAAAACAGTGGAAACGTTTTCGTGCGCAGGGGAGGGTGGGTCGGCAGGGCTGCGCCCTGCACCTGCTATGAGCCAGGGCAACGGCCAAACCCAAAGCAAGGGCCAAAGCCAAAGCGGCTCTGGTTTTCCGATGGTTTGGCGGGGCGGTGTGGGATTGCGGGGACGCCGTAACCCCCCCTCCGGGGTCCGGCCCAGCCGCTGGCGGCTGTGCGTTCGGGCGCTTGCGAAGCAGTGCTTCGCAAGCAAAGCCCCCTCACCCATGGGGGCTCGATGGCGCCATCCATGGCGCCAACGGTCCTGCCAGCCCACACCGCCCCACCTTTGACAGTTTCCCGGTGACGGCTGGATGGAGCGTGGAATCACGTGGGGTCATGGGGTCAGAGCCGTTTTCCCTTGGAAAACGGCTCTGACCCCGATTGATTTCGTTATCTGACAGAGATTCATCCACGCACGGCGAGGATCTACTGCAGATCGCGAGAAACCGTCGAAGGCGGGGTGGGTCCGGTTGCGGGGGTGTCCGCGGCATGGATGCCGCGGCCAAGCCCCCAGGGACGGGTTTACGGCGTCCCCCGCAACCGGACCCACCCCGCCATCCCACGGATAGCCGGCTTTTGCTGTTGTTGTTGCTGTCGCCGGCCAGCGGCCGGCACTACCAGCAGGTGCAGGGCGCAGCCCTGCCAAACACCCCCCTCATGCTGCGGCGCAGAATGCATTCGGCGGAATCGGCATGCTCTACTTGAATCGATCTAAATCCACGGTTCAACGGGTCGCGCGTCATTCCAGGGGAAGCTGTCTGCCGGTCAAAGGCGGAGCTCGGTGGAACGGTGCCAGACGGCCCGCACCGTATGCCTCCGTGTCATCGACTACAGGAACCCGACATGCGTCCAGTGCCGTCCGCTCCCGCCGTCCCATCGTCTTCGCGCCCGCTGGTGCGCCTGGCCTGCCTGCTCGCCCTGTCGGCCACGCCGATGCTGCTGCAGGCCGCGCCGGCGGCGCTGGAGCGTGAGGTCAATACCTTCATCGGCAGCAAGGACGACGGCAACACCTTCCCGGGCGCGTCGGCACCGTTCGGCCTGATCCAGGTCAGCCCGATCGGCAGTCATTATTCGGGCTGGCGCTATGACGATGACAAGATCCGCGGCTTCGGCCATTCGTTCATCTCTGGCGCCGGCTGCTGGGAACAGGGCGGCCAGGTGTCGGTGCTGCCGGTGACCGGCTCGATCGGCCCCGGTGGCGATTTCGATACCGCCAACCCGAAGCAGTTCGACCACAAGGCCTACGCCGCGTCCTATACCCACGACGGCGAGATCGGCCAGGCCGGCTACTACAAGGTGCGCCTGACCAGTTACGGCGGCATCGATGCCGAGACCACCGCACGCACCCGTGCCGCCGCCGAGCGCTATACCTTCAGCCAGCGCCAGGGCGAGGGCCACGTACTGGTCAATGTCGGCCAAGCCAACGAGCGCCATTCGGTGATCGGCAGCGTGGTTGATGTGGTGGGCGACCGCGTGGTCGAAGGCAAGCTGGTCACCAAGAGCTTCTGTGGTGGCCATCAGTACACGACCTGGTTCCGCATCGAGTTCGATCGCCCGTTCAAGGCGCATGGCACCTGGGGCGAGGGCGGTGGCCTGCCAGGTGCGCGCCACAGCATGGAAGGCGAGCAGAAGCCGAATGGTGCCTGGCTCAGCTTCGACCTGGCCAAGGGCCAGTCGGTGACCGCAGTCAGTGCGATCTCGCACGTGGACGCCGAGGGCGCGCGCATCAACCTGCGCGCCGACGGCATGCAGGGTGGGGCGCTGCTCGGTTTCGACCGCATGCGCGCGCTGTCGCAGCAGGCGTGGCGCGAGCAGCTGGGCCGGGTGCGCGTGCAGGGCGGCAACGCCGACGACCGCGCGGTGTTCTACAGCGCGGTCTACCACGCGCTGCTGCAGCCGATGACCGGCAACGATGCCGACGGCCGCTACCGTGGCTATGACGATGGCATCCATCGCGCCGACGGCTGGACCTACTACGAGTACTTCTCGTTGTGGGATACCTACCGTGCGCAGAACCAGTGGCTGGCACTGACCCGCCCGGACGTGGCACGCGATATCGGCCGCACGCTGCTGGCGATCGATGAGCAGGGTGGCTGGCTGCCGCGCTGGGGCTATGCCAACTTCGAGACCAACATCATGACCGGCGATCCGGTCACGCCGTTCATGGTCGACCTGTGGCGCTTCGGCGCGCTCAAGGGCCGTGAGTCGCAGGCGTGGGATGCGCTGCGCCGCAACGCCTTCGGTACGCCGCCGCTGAACTCGCGCATGGCCGGCCGCTCCGGCAACCCGACCTACCTGGACAAGGGCTACGTGGTCTACGACCGCGCGTTCCCGTCCAAGGGCATGGACGTCGATCCGCACCACGGCGGTTCGGCCACGCTGGAGTATGCGCTGGCCGACTGCGCGCTCTCGCAGATGGCCGATGGCCTCGGCCATGCGCATGACGCAGCGACGCTGCGTGAGCGCGGCCGCAACTGGCGCAAGGTGTGGGACCCGCAGGTGCGTGATGCCGAGACCGGTTTCACCGGCTTCCCGCGCCCGCGCACCGAGGATGGCCAGTGGTACACGCCGGCCGATGGCCACTACAGCCCGCGTTCGCACCACGGCTTCCATGAAGGTACGGCATGGCAGTACCAGTGGCTGGCGCAGCAGGACGTGCCGGGCCTGGTCGAAGCGATGGACGGCCGCGAGCAGGCCGGCCGCCGCCTCGACGCGTTCTTCGCGATGGATGCGCTGCAGGCCGACCCGCTCCACGCCGCCCGCAAGGAGTGGGTGGTAGGGCCGTACAGCTACTACAACCAGTTCCGTTACAACCCGAACAACGAGCCGGACCTGCACTCGCCGTGGCTGTACACGCTGATCGGCCAGCCGTGGAAGACCGCTGCGGTGGTGCGTGCCGCGCAGCAGTTGTTCACCAATGCGCCGAACGGCGTGACCGGCAACGATGACCTGGGCACGATGTCGGCCTGGTACCTGTTCAGTGCCATCGGCGTGTACCCGGCGGTGCCGGGCAGCGGCCAGTTCCTGCTGCACACCCCGCGCTTCAGCAAGGTGGAAGTGGACATGGGCAATGGCCGTACCCTGCGCATCGACGCGCCGGGTGCGGATGGCCGGCAGCTGCAGTACGTGCAGGGCGTGAAGGTCGATGGCCGGGCGCATGCGCCGGTATGGCTGGACTGGAACCGCCTGCAGCAGGGCCCGCGCCTGCAGTTCGCGCTGGATGCGAAGGCGCCGGAGCAGGGCTGGGGCACGGCGGTGAAGGACCTGCCGGTGTCCTGGTGCGCGGCGCCGGGCAGCCAGCTGCGCTGAGCCGGACTGTGCCGTTCGCGGTGACCCAGCGAACGGCACGGCACGACACGGCCCTGATCCATTAGGCTTGAGCCTCCAGCGGAGTCCGGGAAGACGATGAACGACAACGGCAGCAGTTCCAGCAAGCGCGCCGGCAAAGCGGTGACGGTGACCGACATCGCGCGTGCCATCGGCGTGTCGCGGGCCACCGTGTCGCTGGTGCTGCGCGGCAGTCCACTGGTCAACGTCGATACCCGGGCCAAGGTCGAGGCCGAACTGCGCCGCCAGCGCTATGTCTACAACCGCGCGGCGGCCAACCTGCGCCGGCGGACCTCGTCGAGCATCGCGCTGGTGATCAACGATCTGTCCAACCCGTTCTTCGCCGAATTCGCGTCCGGCGTGGACGAGGCGCTGGGCGGACGCGGTTATGTGACCCTGCTCGGCAGCACGGGCGAATCGCCGGAGCGGCAGCAGGCGGTGCTGTCCACGTTGATGGAGCACACCCCGGCCGGCCTGATCCTGTCGCCGGCCGAAGGAAGTGATACCGCGCAGTTGCGCCAGGCATTGGGTGCCAACGCCAACGTGCTGCTGTTCAACCGCGAACTGGAAGGTGCCGACTGGGACTTCCTGACCCTGGACAACCAGCACGGTGCCTACCTGGCCACCCGCCACCTGATCGAGCGCGGCCATCGCCAGATCGCGTTCTTTGGTGGCCATGCCGCCTCCAGTTCATGCCATCAGCGCCGCGCCGGTTTCCAGCAGGCGCTGGCCGAGGCCGGTCTGTCGCTGCCGCCGGGCTGGATGATCGAGTCGGCACCGAACCGCCTGGAAGCCGCGGCGCGCACCGATGAGCTGTTTGCCGATGGCCATCGTCCCAGTGCGGCGGTCTGCTACAACGACACCGTGGCGCTGGGCCTGATGCTGGGCCTGAACTCGCGCGGCATCCGCCCGGGTGGCGACTTCGCCGTTACCGGTTTCGATGATATTTCCGAGGCGTCGGTGGCGGTGCCGCCGTTGACCACGCTCACTGCCGATCCGCGCGAGCGGGGCCGGCAAGCTGCCGCTCTGCTGCTGCAACGGCTGGACGAACCGGACGCGCCGCCACGGCGCACGGTCGCGCCGGTGCAGCTGCGCATCCGCGAAAGCAGTGCCGCACGACCGAACTGATTCCTTCCATACACCCCTTCCACGCAACAACGACCTTCCGCGCATCGAGGCGCGTACCGCATGCCGATCTCCGCAACGCCCCGTCCATCGGGTTCTTCGGGCAACGCACCCGCCGTCACCAACGGCAAGGCGCTGGCCGTGGTCACCACGATCTTCTTCATGTGGGGCTTCCTGACCTGCCTCAATGACATCCTGATCCCGCACCTGAAGGCGGTGTTCGAGTTGAACTACGCCAAGGCGATGCTGGTGCAGTTCACCTTCTTCGGCACCTATTTCCTGATGTCGCTGCCGGCGGGCCGGTTGGTCGCCGCGCTGGGTTACAAGAAGGGCATCGTGGCCGGCCTGGTGATCGCCGGCATCGGTGCGCTGGGCTTCTGGCCGGCGGCCGAGCTGCGCGTGTATGGCGCCTTCCTCGGCGCGCTGTTCGTGCTGGCCAGCGGCATCACCGTGCTGCAGGTCGCTGCCAATCCTTACGTGGCGCTGCTGGGCCCGGAACAGACCAGCTCCAGCCGCCTGACCCTGGCGCAGGCGCTGAACTCGCTGGGCACGGCCATCGCGCCGATCTTCGGCGGCATGCTGATCCTGTCCAACACGGTGAAGAGTGCCGATGACATCGCGGCACTGCCGGCCGCCGAGCAGCTGGCCTACCGTGCCGCCGAGGCGCAGGCCGTGCAGGGCCCGTACGTGGGCCTGGCGGTGGCGCTGGTGCTGCTGGCGCTGTTCGTGTTCCTGTTCCGCCTGCCGGCGCTGAGTGATGCCACCGAGCAGGCCGACCAGGGTCACCACCACAGCTACCTGGATGCGCTGCGCAAGCGCCACCTGTTGCTGGGCGTGCTGGGCATCTTCTTCTACGTGGGTGCCGAAGTGTCGATCGGCAGCTTCCTGGTCAACTACCTGTCGATGCCGAACATCGGCGGCTTCAGCGAGCAGCAGGCCACGCACTACGTGTCGGCCTACTGGACGATGGCGATGATCGGCCGCTTCGCCGGTTCGGCGCTGCTGGCGCGCTTCTCGCCCAGCCGCCTGCTGGCGATCTTCGCGCTGGTCAACGTGGGGCTGCTGGTCACGACCATGCTGAGCTCCGGCAACGTCGCGCTGTATTCGGTGGTGGCGATCGGCCTGTTCAATTCGATCATGTTCCCGACCATCTTCGCACTGAGCATCGAGCGCCTCGGCCCGCTGACCAACAAGGGTTCCAGCCTGCTGATCATGGCCATCGTCGGCGGTGCCGTGGTGCCGTACCTGCAGGGCGTGCTGGCCGACCACATCGGTGTGCAGGCCAGCTTCATCCTGCCGCTGCTGTGCTACGGCTACATCATTTTCTACGGACTGGTCGGCGCGCGTACGCCGGCCTCCGCAACGCAGGGAGGCTGAGTCCGGAATGGGTGCCATCGTTTGCTTCGGCGAAATTTTGATCGATCTACTAGCGCAGCCGCCGGCCTCGGCCGATACCCCGCGCGCGTTCCTGCAGTACGCCGGCGGTGCGCCGGCCAACGTCGCCGTCGCCGCCGCACGGCTGGGTGCGAAGACGCAGTTCGTCGGCATGCTCGGCCGTGACATGTTCGGCGACTTCCTGGCCGACAGCCTGGTCGAGCACGGCGTGGGCACGGATTACATCGTGCGTACCGATGCGGCGAAGACCGCACTGGCCTTCGTTGCCCTCGACGCCAGCGGCGAGCGCAGCTTCAGTTTCTACCGCCCGCCGGCGGCCGACCTGCTGTTCCGTGACAGTGACTTCCAGGCGGAGTGCCTCGACAGCGCACAGTGCTTCCACGTCTGCTCCAACAGCCTGACCGAGCCGGCCATCGCCGAGGCGACCTTCGCCGGCATGGACCGGGCCCGTAAGGCCGGCGCGGTGGTCAGTCTCGATCTGAATCTGCGTCCGGCCCTGTGGCCTGCCGACGTCGATCCGACGCCGCGCCTGTGGCAGGCGCTGGAGCGCGCCGACCTGGTCAAGCTGTCGCGCGAGGAACTGGATTACCTGGCAGCTCCGCTGGGAGCCGATGGCGAGGCGGCGGTGCTGCGGCGCCTGCTGGCCGCGCAGGCACGCTGGGTCATCGTCACCGATGGTGCAGCCACGCTGCACTGGTACACCCGCGACAACCACGGCACGGTCACCAGCTTCCGCGTGGCCACCGTCGACACTACCGCGGCCGGTGATGCCTTCGTCGGTGGCGTGCTGGTCGGCCTGCTCGAGCGTGGTGGCGCAGGCGCAGGTTTCGCCGCCTTCTGCAAGGACCCGGAGGCAATCACCGCCACGCTGCGCTTCGGCGCTGCAGTCGGTGCGCTGGCGGTTACCCGCAAGGGCGCGTTTGCCGCGATGCCCTCGCTTGATGAAGTGCAGCAGCTGCTGCAGGCCCAGGACATTACCGCATGAGCACCTCGCCCGACTTCCGTTCACCCGCGTTCCTGCGTGCGCACATCGCCGACACGATGGCGTTCTACCACCCGCGCTGCATCGATCCGAACGGTGGCTTCTTCCACTACTTCCGTGACGACGGCAGCATCTACGATGCCAGCCATCGCCACCTGGTAAGCAGCACCCGTTTCGTCTTCAACTATGCGATGGCCTACCGCGAATTCGGCAATGCCGAGTACCGCGAGGCCGTCGAGCACGGCGTGCGCTACCTGCGTAAGGTGCACCGAAACCCGGCCACCGGCGGCTATGCCTGGACCCTGCGCGATGGCAAGGTCGAGGACGACATGAACCACTGCTATGGCGTGGCCTTCGTGCTGCTGGCCTACAGCTGCGCGCTGAAGGCCGGCATCGAGCAGGCCCGCGAGTGGATGGACGAGACCTGGCAGCTGCTGGAAGCGCGCTTCTGGGAGCCGCAGCATGGCCTGTACAAGGACGAAGCTGATGGCCAGTGGAACTTCACCGGCTATCGCGGCCAGAACGCCAACATGCACATGTGCGAGGCGATGCTGGCCGCATTCGAGGCCAGTGGCGAGCAGCGCTACGTCGAGCGTGCCTTGCAGTTGGCCGACAACATGACCCGCCGCCAGGCCGCCAAGGCCGGTGGTCTGGTCTGGGAACACTACGACGTGAACTGGGAGATCGACTGGGACTACAACCTGGACGATCCCAAGCATCTGTTCCGCCCTTGGGGCTTCCAGCCGGGTCATCAGACCGAGTGGGCCAAGCTGCTGCTGATCCTCGATCGCCACGTGCAGGCCGATTGGCTGGTTCCGACCGCGCAGCACCTGTTCGACGTGGCCGTGGCGCGCAGCTGGGACGACGCCCGGGGTGGCCTGTACTACGGCTTCGCACCGGAAGCGCGCCGGCAGCCGGGCATGGACGGCGCACCGATCGGTGGCGACAGCTTCGTCTGCGATGACGACAAATACTTCTGGGTGCAGGCCGAAACGCTGGCCACCGCCGCACTGATGGCCAGGCGCACCGGCGATGACCGCTACTGGCAGTGGTACGAGCGCCTCTGGGCGTATTCGTGGGAGCACTTCGTCGACCACCGGTACGGCGCCTGGTTCCGCATCCTCGATGCCGACAACCGCAAGTACAGCGACGAGAAGAGCCCGGCCGGCAAGGTGGATTACCACACCATGGGTGCCTGCTACGAAGTGTTGAACGTCGTGCGCTGAGGCGCGATGTATTGGAACCGGTAGCGCTGGGCCTCGCTCGGCGCAAGAACAGGAGCATCACGTGCATCGCCTTTCCCTCGTTGTCCGTCTGCTCCTGCTGCTGATCGCAGCCTCCGTGTTTCCGGCAACTGCAGCCCCGCTGCAGGCGCAGTGGGAGTTCCGCATGCTGCCCGGCGACGCGCAGGGTGCGGCGCATCCGGGCCTGCAGCAGTGGCGCGCGGCAACGGTGCCGGGCAGCGTGCACACCGATCTGCTGGCCCATGCGTTGATCCGCGATCCCTACGTCGGTGCAGCCGAGGCCGAGCTGCAATGGATCGGCCTGGCCGACTGGGAATACCGCGCCCGTTTCGACGTGGATACGGCGACGCTTGCCAAGCCCAATGCCGAGCTGCGCTTCGATGGGCTCGATACCTATGCGGAGGTCCTCCTCAACGGCAAACCGCTGCTGCGTGCAGACAATGCACATCGTACCTGGCGCGCGCGCGTGGAGGGCCGGCTGCGGGCCAAGGGCAATGAGCTGCAGATCGTGTTCCGTTCGCCGATCCGCACGCTGCTGCCGGGCGTGCAGGCCATGCCGCACAAGATTGCTGGCAACTATCCGTCGCCCTATGGCGATGAGCCGAAGGACGCGATGGTCGGCAACTTCGCGCGCAAGCCGGCCTATCACTTCGGCTGGGACTGGGGCCCGCGTTATGTCACCGCCGGGGTCTGGCGTGGCGTCGACCTGCAGGCCTGGGATGCACACCGCCTGGCCGATCTGGCCGTGCGTACGGATGCACTGGACGCCCAGCAGGCGAAGCTGGCGGTGCTGCTGCAGGTGGAGCAGGGGGCGGTGTCGGGCTCGGCCGTGGTGCATGTGGAGGTGCGCGATCCGCAGGGCCGCAGCGTGGCCCAGGTGCAACGCACGGTGCCGCTGATGCCCGGCCAGAACACCGTTGAGCTGCCGGTTGAGCTGACCAAGCCGCGGCGCTGGTGGCCGGTGGGTCATGGTGCGCAGGACCGTTACACCGTGCAGGCACGCCTTGACGACGGCAGCACAGCGGAACTGGCGCGCGAGCAGCGCATCGGCCTGCGCACGGTCGAACTGCGCCGCGAGCAAGACGGCAAGGGCGGGCAGGGCTTCGCTTTCGTCATCAATGGCGTGCCGATCTTCGCCAAGGGTGCCAACGTGATCCCGTTCGACGCGTTCCCCGCACGCGTCGATGCGGCGCGACTGCGCCAGGTGTTGACGGCGGCCCGCGATGCCAACATGAACATGTTGCGCAACTGGGGCGGTGGCTACTACGAGGACGATGCGTTCTTCGACATCGCCGATGAACTCGGCCTGCTGGTGTGGCAGGACTTCATGTTCGGCGGTGGCATGCAGCCGGGCTACGATCCGGCGTTCCGTGCCAGCGTGGTGGCCGAAGCACGCGACAACGTGCGCCGCCTGCGGCATCACCCCAGCATCGTGCTGTGGTGTGGCAACAACGAGGAAGAGACCGCCTGGAAGGACTGGGGCCATGGCCGCGACCTGAAGGCGGCCGACCCGGCATTTGCGGCGAAGGTCTGGCAGGGCTATGTCGACCTGTTCGGCAACGACCTGCGGAAGGTCGTGGGTGAGGAAGGGCTGGGCGTACCGTACTGGTCCAGCTCGCCAAGCAATGACCTTGACGAGAAGGCCAACGATTCGACCCGCGGTGACAAGCACTACTGGCAGGTCTGGGGTAATCCGGCATTGCCGGTGCAGGCCTACCTGCGCGAGACCCCACGCTTCATGTCCGAGTACGGACTGCAGGCGTGGCCGTCGGTGGCGACCGTGGACCAGATCGCCACCCGCGCCGAGCAGCGCATCGACAGCCCGGTGATCCGCGCGCACCAGAAATTCATGGCCGGCGAGGGCAACAGCCGGTTGCTGCACTACATCGAGCTGGGCTACGGCACGCCGAAGGACTTCGAGGATTTCGTTTACCTGAGCCAGGTGATGCAGGCCGATGGCATTGCACTGGCGGCACTGCATCATCGCGCCTCGCGGCCGTACACGATGGGTTCGCTGTACTGGCAGCTCAACGATGTCTGGCCGGGGGCTTCGTGGTCCAGCGTGGACTACTTCGGCCGCTGGAAGGCGCTGCATTTCGCCGCGCGGCGCTTCTTCGCGCCGGTCACCGTGGCCGCGCTGCGCGACGAGGGCCGTACGCGGGTGGGGCTGCTCAATGATGGCGCCGCGCTGGATGCGCGCTGGCGGCTGCGGGTGATGGACGTGGACGGCAAGGTGCTGCGCCGTCGCGAGCAGGCGGTGACGCTTGCCGCTGCCGGCGTCACCGACATCGGCACCTACAGCGATGCCGAACTGCTGGCCGGCGCCGATCCGAAGCGCACGGTTGCGGTATTCGAGCTGCTGCGGGACGGCAGGGTGAGCGCGCGGCAGGTGGTTGGCTTCGTCGAAGCCAAGGACCAGCAGTTACCGCGGCAGAAGCTGAAAGCTGCCCTGAGCATCGAGGGCGACCACTATCGGCTGCGGCTGGAAAGCGCGGCGTATGTGCGGGCGGCGTGGATCGACTTCGGTGCGCTGGACGTGCAGGTCGAAGACAACCTGCTGGACCTGTTGCCGGGGGAAACCCGCGATATCGCCGTACGCGGCCCAGTGGATCTGGCTGCCCTGCGCGAAGCGCTGAAGCTGAAGACCCTCAACGATCGTTGAGGGCGGTGCATCCCGCCTTGCACGACGCCAACCTCGCCGCTTTGGTAGGTGCCAACCTTGGTTGGCACTCCCGAAGCATGCCAACCAAGGTTGGCATCTACCAGGCGCTTTACAGCTGGATCTGCTGGAAGTTCTCGACCCGCTCGTGGCCGTTGGCGGCCTGGCCGGTGCGCGGCAGCGGGTAGTCGTCCAGGCGGTCGATCAGACGGGTCTGCAGGCCGGCTTCGCGGGCGGCGTCGAGTTCTTCGACCACGTCGGACAGGAACAGGATCTCACCGGCCGGCACGCCGATCGACTGCACGATGCGGCGATAGCTGTCGGCCTCACGCTTGCCGCCCACCTCGGTGTCGAACCAGCCCGACACCAGCGGGCTGAGGTCACCGGCATCGCTGAAGCCGAAGAACAGTTTCTGCGCCGGTACCGAGCCGGAGGAGTACACGTACAGCGGCAGGCCGGACGCGTGCCAGCCCTTCAGCACCGGCGCCACCTCCGGGTAGAAGTGGGCGGTGTAGTCGCCGCGGCGGTAGCCTTCGTCCCAGATCATGCCCTGCAGCGCCTTCAGCGCAGTGTGCTTGCGGTCCTGGTCGATCCAGCCCTGCAGCGTCTCGGCCACCAGGCTGTCCTGGCAGGCGCCGCCGATCTCGGTGGCCACCGCATCCAGCCAGCGGCGGACCTCCGGCTGCTGGCCATGCTCGGCCACGAACGCGGGCAACGCCTTGCGGGCATAGGGGAACAGCACGTTCTTGACGAACGAGATGCTGCTGGTGGTGCCTTCGATGTCGGTCAGGATGACGCGGGGCTGCATGGATCAGGACGCCTGGGTGGGTACGTAACGGGGGAACTTCTGCGCGATGTCGGTGCCGGTGAAGTGACCGACCCAGCCATCCGGCTCGGTGAAGAAGCGGATCGCCACGAAGCTCGGCTCGTCGCCCATGTCGAACCAGTGGGTGGTGCCATCGGGCACCGCGATCAGGTCATCCTTCACACACTCGATCTCGTAGACCTTGTCACCCACGTGCAGGGTGAACAGGCCCGATCCGGCCACGAAGAAGCGCACCTCGTCTTCCTTGTGGAAGTGCTCGTCGAGGAACTTCTTGCGCAGTTCAGCGCGGTTCGGGTTGTCCGGGGCGATCGAGGCCACGTCCACGCTCTTGAAGCCGCGCTCTGCGACCAGGCGGTCGATGTCGGCGCGGTAGGCGGCGAACACTTCATCCTGGCTGGCGCCCGGTGCGACTGGCGCGGTGGCCTGCCAGCGCTCGAAGGTGACGCCGATCTTCTGCAGTTCGGCAGCGATGATCGCACCGTCCTGGCTGTCCAGCAGCGGCGATTCGGGGCGGGTGTCGTCGTAGATGCGCAGTCGGCTCATGGCGGCAGCTTGAACGTCTCGGGGGGAAGACAGGGTAGCAGGGTGGGGACGCGGCGCAGATTCCGGATCGGCATCTGCACCTGCGCGCGGGTTCAGCCGCGCAGCTTGCGCAGTTCCAGCTCGCAGTGGAACAGGAACTCGAACGCTTCCAGGTGGCGGCGTGCCTCGGCCATGTCGCGGCCCCAGGCGTACAGGCCGTGGCCATCGATCAGGTAGCCCCACAGGGCCTGCCGGTCGAGCAGGTCATCGACCTGCCTGGAGAGCACGTTCATGTCCTGGGTGTTGGCGAACACCGGCACATCGATGGCCATCTCATGGGTGCTGTTGCCGGCGAAGGCCTTCAGCAGCTCGTAGCCTTCCAGGTGCACATGGCCCTGCGGCGCATACAGGCGCGAGGCGATGGTCTGCACGGGCGAATGGGTGTGCAGGACGCAGCCGATCTCCGGGAAGCGGCGGTACAGCTGGGTGTGCAGCAGGGTTTCGGCGGACGGGCGCAGCGGGCGGCCGACGGCCTTGCCGTCGAAGTCCACCACCATGATGTCGTCCTCGATCAGGCGGCCCTTGTCCTTGCCGGACACGGTGATCGCCGCGTGGCCGTCATCCAGGCGGTGGGAGAAGTTGCTGCTGGTGGCCGGGGTCCAGCCGGCGTGGGCCAGTTCGCGGACGTTGTCGATCAGCAGCTGGGCCAGTTCGCTCAGGCGCGCGGTGTCGTAGGGGAAGGTGGGGGCGTTCATGCCGGCGATTTTACTGGATTCGGCCAACGGCTGAGCCCCTCGTGGCTTGCGTCAGAAGCAGATTCCGTGGGTTGGCCGGTTGGGTGGGCTGCGCAGGGGACGCCGTGAACCCGTCCATGGGGGCTTGGCCGCGGCATCCATGCCGCGGACATCCCTGCGCAGCCCACCCAACCGGCCACGGACAGGTTCCGTGCGCGCCAGCCACGGAGTGAAGAAGGAAAAGCGAAAAGCGGGTCGCCGCGCTGCGCTTGCTCGGAGCCGAGCATGGCTCGGCTCTACAGGGAATTCATCGACCGGAGAGAATTCATCTCTCAGACGCAATTCATCCACGCATGGCGTGGATCTACTGGACGTGCCAGCAGACTGTCGGAGGTGGGGCGGGTTGGGTTCGCGGGGGTGTCCGCGGCATGGATGCCGCGGCCAAGCCCCCATGGATGGGTTCACGGCGTCCCCCGCTAACCCAATCCGCCCCACCAAAGCCTCAGCCCAGCTGTCGCCGTTGCCGTTGCTCCGGCTTCAAAGGCGGGTGCAGGGCCGCAGGCCCTGCAATGCAAAACCCCTTACTTTCCCCGCAGACGGCTGTGCTTGAAGCCGTAGCAGAAATAGATCACGAAGCCGACGAACGTCCACACGCCCATCAGCATCCAGTTGTGCATCGTCATCGCCGACAGCAGCGCCAGGCAGCTCAGCACGCCCAGGCTGCAGATCAGCCACGCCATCGGCATGCGGAACGGGCGCGGCAGGTCCGGCTGGGTGCGGCGCAGGATCAGCACGCCGGCACACACCGCAGCAAACGCGATCAGCGTGCCCATCGAGGTCAGCTCACCGAGGATGTCCAGCGGGAACAGCGCCGCCAGCAGCGCGATGCCGATGCCGGTGATCACGGTGTTGATGTGCGGGGTGCGGTACTTTGGATGGATCTTGGTGAACACCGGCGGCAGCAGGCCATCGCGGCCCATGATCATGAAGATGCGCGGCTGGCCGATGATCATCACCAGCACCACCGAGGACAGGCCGACCAGCGCGCCGACCTCGACCACCCAGCGCAGCCAGCCCAGCTGCGGATGCGCGGCCACTGCGGTCACCACCGGCTCGTCGGTGCCCAGCAGCTGGTACGGCACCAGGCCGGTCATCACAGCGGCCATGGCGATGTACAGCACGGTGCAGACCGCCAGCGACAGCATCATGCCGATCGGCATGTCGCGCTGCGGGTTCTTCGATTCCTGCGCCGCCACCGACACCGCCTCGAAGCCGATGTAGGCGAAGAACACCATCGCCGCGCCACGCAGCACGCCTTCCATGCCGTACTTGCCGGGGCCTTCGTTGGCGGGGATGAACGGGGTCCAGTTGCTGGTGTCGACGTACTTCCAGCCGACCACGATGACCAGCACGATCAGGCCGGTCTTGAGCACGACCATCGCCATGTTCATCGCCGAGGACTTGCTGATGCCGACGTAGCACAGCCAGGTCAGCAGCAGTACCAGCGCGGCGGCCGGCAGGTTGGCGATCGCGCCGGTCGGGCGCAGCTGCGCGTCGAGTGGCGCGCTGACCAGCGCCGCCGGTAGATGGATGTCGAACTGGCTGAGCAGGCTGAGGAAATAGCCGGTCCAGCTGACCGCCACGGCTGACGCGGAGACGCCGTACTCCAGCACCAGCATCCAGCCGATGAACCAGGCCGAGAGCTCGCCGAAGGTGGCATAGGTATAGGTGTAGGCGCTGCCGGACACCGGCACCATCGAGGCGAACTCGGCGTAGGCCAGTGCGCAGAAGGCGCAGCAGATGGCGGCCAGCACGAACGACAGCATGATCGCCGGGCCGGCGTGGTTGGCGGCGGCCTGGCCGGTGATGACGAAGATGCCGCCGCCGATCACCGCGCCGATGCCGAGGGCGGTCAGCCCCCAGGGGCCGAGGTGGCGGCGCAGGCTGAGGCCGTTGGCGTCTTCATGGGCGGCATGCGGGTGCTTGGTGGCCCACAGTTGCTTGAACATGTGTGGTGGTCTTGTCGAAGCGCGCCGCCAGGGGCGCGCGGGGAAAACGGACGGGCCGGCGCGAGGCCGGCCCGTAGGCGGATCAGGGTGACTTGGCCAGCTTGCTGTTGCGGATGCCGTAGCCCAGGTAGATCAGCAGGCCGAGCAGCGTCCAGCCAACGAACAGGTGCCAGTGCACCACGAACGCCTGCCAGAACAGGAACAGGCAGGTGGCCGCGCCCAGCGGGCAGATGATCCACACCATCGGCACGCGGAACGGGCGGTGGATCTCCGGCTTGGTATAGCGCAGAACCAGCACGCCGATGCAGACCGTGGCGAAGGCCAGCAGGGTGCCCATCGAGACCAGTTCGCCCAGCACGTTCAGCGGCACCAGGCCGGCCAGTGCGGCGGCGATCACGCCGACCACGATGGTGGCGACGTACGGGGTGCGGAAGCGGGCGTGGACCTTGCCGAAGAACTTCGGCAGCAGGCCGTCGCGGGAGATGGTGTAGGCGATGCGGGTCTGGCCCATCATCATCACCAGCACCACCGAGGACAGGCCGGCGATGGCGCCGATCTCGACCAGGGTCTTCAGCCACGACAGGGTCGGGTAGGGCTCCAGCGCGGTGGCCACCGGCTTGTCGGTGCCCAGCAGGTGGTACGGCATCATGCCGGTCAGCACCGCGCAGACGATGATGTAGACGATGGTGCACACCGCCAGCGAGCCGAGCAGGCCGATCGGCATGTTGCGCTGCGGGTCCTTGGTCTCGCCGGCGGCGGTGGAGACCGCATCGAAGCCGATGTAGGCGAAGAACACGATGGTGGCCGCGCGGAACACGCCGCTCCAGCCGAACTCACCCGGCACACCGGTGTTTTCCGGGATGAACGGCTGCCAGTTGGCCGGGTCGATGTGGGCCGCACCGATGCCGATGAACAGGCAGATGACGGTGACCTTGATCGCCACGATGATCGCGTTGACGAAGGCCGACTGGGTCACGCCCACGTACAGCAGGCCGGACACCGCCGCCACGATCAGCACCGCCGGCAGGTTGAACAGCTTGCCGGAGGAGACGAACTCGCTGCCGGTCCAGGCGATGGGCGCGGCGCTGAGCAGGTCCGGGAACGGCATGTGCAGCGTAGTGGTGATGAAGCTGATCAGGTACGCCGACCAGCCCACCGCGACCGAGGCCGAGGCGAACAGGTACTCCAGCACCAGGCACCAGCCGATGAACCAGGCCATGCCTTCGCCGAGGGTGGCGTAGGAGTAGGAATAGGCGCTGCCGGAGACCGGCATCATCGCCGCGAACTCGGCGTAGCACAGGCCCGCCAGCGCGCAGGCAAAACCGGCGATCACGAACGACAGCATGACGGCGGGGCCGGCGTGGTTGGCCGCGGCCTGGCCGGTCAGGACGAAGATACCTGCGCCGATCACCGCACCCACGCCAAGCAGGATGAGGTGTTTAGCCGTGAGGGTCCGTTTCAACGTGGCTTCGCCGTCCAGGCTGCCTTCGATGGGTTCGCCGGCATCGACGTGCCCGGCCGGTTGGACCGGCTTGACCCTCAACAGAGCTTTCAGCATGCAGTACTTCCTAGTGATCGGATTGGGTGGGCCGCCGATACGTTGCCGGCAACCCTGGAATGGTGAAGGCCGCGCGAACGGCCCGCTGTACCTTAGCCAAAGCTGAAGCCAACGCACAAGCGCAATCGCAACAATGAACGGCGATAATGAGCAGTATTTTTCCAGACGCCGCCCATTCATGAGCCAGACCGCCGAAACCCTTGCCGTGCTTGACGATCGCTTGCGCGACCTGCTGCAGGACTATGCCCGTCGCGAGCCGGCCCACGACGCATTGGCCGCCGAATTCGGCACATTGTTGGACGATCCGGAAGATCCGTTCCGGCGCGAACGGCTGGCCGGCCACTTCACCGCCAGCTGCTGGCTGGTCAGCGCCGACGGCCAGCGCCTGCTGCTGACCCACCACCGCAAGCTGCAGCGCTGGCTGCAGCTGGGCGGCCACGCCGACGGCGACCGCGACCTGGCCCGGGTAGCGCTGAAGGAAGCCGAGGAAGAATCAGGCCTGGGCGGCCTGGTGCTGGAAGACCCGGCCATCTTCGATCTGGACAAGCACTGGATTCCAGAGCGCAAGGACGTGCCGGGGCACTGGCACTACGACGTGCGTTTCGTGATCCGTGCGCTGGGTGGCGAAGCCTTCGTGCTCAGCGAGGAATCGCTGGAGCTGGCCTGGCGGCCGGTGACCGAAGTCGCGGCCGACCCGCAGTCCGATGAATCCATGCAGCGCATGGCACACAGGTGGCTGGCACGTTGAGATAAAAAGGGGACGGAGGGGATTAAGTCGTTTGTGGCATCAACGACTTAATCCCCTCCGTCCCCTTTTTTCAGTACAGGATGCGCGTGCGCAGCGTGCCGGGGATCGCGGCCAGCTCGTCGCGCACCGCGGCGGCCTGTTCCTCGCCGGCGGTGATGTCGATCACCACGTAGCCCACCTTCGGGTCGGTGCGCAGGAACTGGCCGTCGATGTTGACGTTGTGGCGCGAGAAGATCTCGTTGACCTTGGACAGCACGCCCGGCACGTTCTGGTGGATGTGCAGCAGGCGCAGGCTGTCGGCGTGCTCGGGCAGGGTCACTTCCGGGAAATTGACCGCCGACAGGGTGCTGCCGTTGTCGCTGTAGCGCACCAGTTTGGCGGCCACTTCCACGCCGATGTTGTCCTGCGCTTCCAGCGTGCTGCCACCCACGTGCGGGGTCAGGATCACGTTGTCGTGGCGGGTCAGCGGCGATTCGAAGATATCGCCATTGCCCTTCGGCTCGACCGGGAACACGTCCAGCGCGGCGCCACCGACGTGGCCGCTGGCCAGCGCCGCGTCCAGCGCATCGATGTCGACCACGGTGCCGCGCGCGGCGTTGATCAGGTGCGCGCCCTTGCGCATCTTCGCCAGCTCGGTGCTGCCGATCATCCATTGCGTGGACGGGGTTTCCGGCACGTGCAGGGTGACGATGTCGGCGCGGGCGAGCAGATCGTCCAGGCTGGCCGCGGCCCGGGCATTGCCCAGCGCCAGCTTGGTTTCCACGTCGTGGAAGATCACCTGCATGCCCAGCGATTCGGCCAGTACGCCGACCTGGGTGCCGATGTGGCCGTAGCCGATGATGCCAAGCGTCTTGCCACGCACTTCATGGCTGCCGCTGGCTGACTTCGACCAGCCGCCGCGATGGCATTCGGCGTTCTTCTGCGGGATGCCACGGGTCAGCATGATCGCCTCGGCGATCACCAGCTCGGCCACGCTGCGGGTGTTGGAATAGGGGGCATTGAACACCGGGATGCCGGCCAGCTCGGCCGCGTCCAGGTCGACCTGGTTGGTGCCGATGCAGAAGCAGCCCACTGCGATCAGCCGCTTGGCCTCGGCCAGCACCTCGGCGCTGAGCTGGGTGCGCGAGCGGATGCCGACGATGTGCGCCTCGGCGATGCGCGCCTTCAGTTCGTCCTCGGGCAGCGCCTTGGTGTGCGCTTCGATCTGGCTGTAGCCGGCGCCGCTGAACACCTCCACGGCGGTCTGGCTGACCCCCTCCAGCAACAGCACGCGGATATCCTGCTTCGGGAACGAGGTCTTCTTCGGCGACATGGGGCAACACGGCCAGTGGGACAGGGGCTGACCACTATGCCAGATCGCACCGGCCATGGTGCAGTGCGCAATTGGTTGCATCCGTAGCTATCTGCACGGGTGCGGGGCTGGACGCTGGCGCGCGCCGCTGGCACGCTTGCCCGTTCTTCACGCACCGCGCTGGACCGTCATGACCGATTCCCGCATTGCCTCGCTGCAGCAGGCCTGTCCCGGCCTGAAACTGAAGACCGATCCGGCCGACCTGGAGCATTACGGGCGCGACTGGACCCGGCGCTGGACGCCGGCGCCGCTGGCGATTGCATTGCCGGCCACGGTTGAAGAGGTGCAGGCGGTGATGCGCTGGAGCGCGGCCGAGGGCGTGCCGGTGGTGCCGTCGGGTGGACGCACCGGCCTGTCCGGTGGCGCGGTGGCGGCCAACGGCGAGCTGGTGCTCAGCCTGGAGCGGATGAACAAGGCGCTGGCCTACGACGCGGTCGATCGCACGCTGGTGGTGCAGGCCGGCATGCCGCTGGAGGCGGTGCACAACGCCGCGCTCGACCACGGCCTGATCTACCCGGTCGATTTCGCGGCGCGCGGTTCCTGCTCGATCGGCGGCAACATCGCCACCAATGCCGGCGGCATCCGCGTGATCCGTTACGGCAATACCCGAGAATGGATCGCCGGGCTGAAAGTGGTCACCGCCAGCGGCGAGCTGCTCGAACTTAACAAGGGCCTGATCAAGAACTCCAGCGGCTATGACTTCCGCCAGCTGCTGATCGGCTCGGAAGGTACGCTGGGGGTGATCGTCGAGGCGACGGTGAAGCTGACCGACCCGCCGCCGGCCAGCAATGTGATGCTGCTGGCCGTCCCCAGCTTCGAGGTGCTGATGCAGGTGTTCGCCGCGTTCCGCGCGCGTCTGCAGCTGCAGGCCTTCGAGTTCTTCACCGAGCGGGCGCTGGAGCACGTGCTGGCGCATGGTGCGCAGGCGCCGTTCGACGAGGTGCACCCTTATTACGTGGTCACCGAGTTCGCGGCCAACGACGAGGCGCAGGAAGCGGCGGCGATGGCGGCGTTCGAGGACTGCATGGGCAACGGCTGGGTCAGCGATGGCGTGATCAGTGCCAGTGACGCCCAGGCTGCCCAGCTGTGGCGCCTGCGCGAAGGCATCACCGAGTCGCTTGCACGCTACAAGCCGTACAAGAACGATGTCTCGGTGCGGATTTCGTCGATGCCGGCGTTCCTGGCCGAGACCCAGGCGCTGATCGGGCAGGCCTATCCGCATTTCGACGTGGTCTGGTTCGGCCACATCGGTGACGGCAACCTGCATATCAACGTGCTCAAGCCGGACGACACCCCTGACGCCGATTTCGTGTCGCAGTGCGAGCACGTGACCAAGTTGCTGGCCCAGGTGCTGGCCCGTTTCGATGGCAGCATTTCCGCCGAGCACGGCATCGGCCTGGTCAAGAAGGGCTACCTGGACAGCACCCGCGGCCCGGCCGAGATCGCGCTGATGAAGGCAGTCAAACGCGCGTTCGATCCCCAAGCGCGGCTGAATCCCGGAAAGCTGTTCGACGTCTGATCCGGGCAAATCCTTCACGTACCCGTTACGCTCCACGCATTCCCACAACCGGCTTCGAATCGATGACCCGTCCGCTTGTTCTGCTTGCCCTGCTGTCCCTGCCGCTGGCCGGCTTCGCTTCCAGCTTCGCAGGCACCTCGGCCGGCTCGGCCACCGGTGCTTCCTCCGGTTCCTCGGCCAGCAGCTCGGGCGACGACAAGGTGGTACAGGCCGCACGCGATGATGCCGCTGCGTTCGTCGCCAGCGACGGCCAGATCCGCGGCGCACGCCTGCAGGCCGCACTGGTCCACCTGCGCGAGCAGGATGCCGCTGCCCAGCAGCAGAGCGACCTGCAGCTGGCCCGCGCGCTGCTGGCACGCTGATCCGGCCTTCGGGTAGTGCCGGCCGCTGGCCGGCAACGCCATGACATCTGCACGCAACGCAGCCACGCATGGCGTGGCGCTACTGCTGATCGCCCACGTCGCGCACGCAGCCGACCGCCTGCAGCTCGACCCGGCAGGGCTGAGCCCTGTGCAGCAGCAGGTGGCTGGCCAGACCCTGGCCGATGTGCAGTCACTGCTGCCGGACGGCCTGCTACGTGCCTTGCCGACGCAGGTACAGGTACGCTGGGGCGCTGACCTGCCCGCCGAGGTGCATGGCCGTGCATTTGCTGGCCGCATCACGCTGCGCCGCGACCTGCTGGACGATCGCGTGCCCGGTGCGCGACGGGCGCGACGCAGCGCACTGGTGCACGAACTGACCCATGTCGCGGATCGTGGTGGTGCTGGCTGGTCGCGCAGTACGCGTTGGCGCGATCTGGCCGGGTGGCAGCGCAAACCCTGGCATCTGGGTCGTGGCCACAACGACTTCCGTGATCGCAGCCCGGACGGTTACGAGCTGAAAGATCCGGCTGAGTATCTGGCGGTGAACGCCGAGCATTTCGTGCTGGATGCCGAGTTCGCCTGCCGTCGCCCGGCACTGGCGCAGTGGTACCAGGAGCACTTCGGCACACCGCCGTCGCTGCCGCAGCCGCAGTGCGACCGCCGCGTCCCGTTGCTGCAGGCGGAACCGGAAGAGGGGGCGGCATCACTGCTGCAGCTGGATCCCTCGCGGGTTTACGCGGTGGACTACCTGTTCGCCGAAGGCAGCGCGCAGCCGATGAGCCGCTGGGGCCACAGCATGCTGCGGCTGGTGATCTGCCGGCCAGGCCGCGCGCCGGGGCCGGACTGTCGCCTGGACCTGGAGTACCACCGCGTGCTGTCGTTCCGTGCCTTCGTCGGCGACGTGCAGATTTCAAACTGGCGCGGCCTGACCGGCGGTTATCCCTCGCGGCTGTTCGTGCTGCCACTGCAGCAGGTGGTGGACGAGTACACCAAGGTCGAACTTCGCGGGCTGCAGTCGTTGCCCCTGCAGCTGGAACGCGACGAGATCGCCAGCCTGCTCGAGCGTACCGCGCAGGTGCACTGGAGCTATGACGGGCGCTATTACTTCGTCAGCAACAACTGCGCGGTGGAGACCGCGAAGCTGCTGCAGGCCGGTGTGCCTAGGCTCGGGAGCGCCGGCCTGGCGCAGCTGAGTCCGCGCGGGCTGAAGCGCCGGCTGGCGCGCCTGCAGGTGCTGGACGAGCAGGTGCTGGCCGATCGCGATTCAGCGCAGGCGCAGGGCTATTACTTTGCCTCGGCGCGTGACCACTTCCAGCAGTTGTTCGATGTGGCTGCCGGCCAGCTGGCGCTGCCCACGCGCGATGTACGCGGCTGGCTGAAGCTGCCCGCACGGCAGCGGGCACCGTGGCTGTTGCAGGGCGACCTGCGCGCCAGTGCGGGCTTGCTGTTGCTGGAGCAGGCTGCGCAACGGCGTGCCGAACTACGCGCGCGCGATGTGCTCAAGCGGCAGCTGCTGGGTGCACCGGACAGCGCCCAGACCCGCAACCTGCGCGGGCTGCTGGAGCAGAGTGGGCAATGGCTGCGTCCGGGTACGTTACTGCAGGGCGATGGCTATGGATTGCCGTTGGCCGACGAACAGGCGCTCCTGATGCACGCCGTGGCCACTGCCAGTGCGCAGGCGGTGCCGGCGTGGCGGGCGCTGCGCCTGCAGCTGCGCCAGCAGTTGCCGGTGAACCAGCGCGAGGAAATGGATGCGATCGATGCCAATCTGGCCGCGCTTGGTGCACACCTGCGCACGCAGGCCGCCAGCTCGCCTACTGGCGCGGCAGTTCGATGACGAAGCGGCTGCCGCCGGCGCTGCCCGGCATGCAGTAGACGCGGCCACCGTGGGCGTCGGCGATGGCCTTGACCACCGCCAGGCCGAGCCCGCTGCCGCCGCCCTGGCGCGAACGCGAACCGTCGGCGCGCATGAACGGAGTGAAGATATCGGCGTGCAGGGCGGGGTCGATGCCCGGTCCCTCGTCTTCGATGGCCACCTGTACATGCCCCGGCGTGTCATGCACGGCAATCCGTACCTTGCCCGGGCTGGCGTAGCGACGCGCGTTCTCCAGCAGTGCCAGCAGCGCCTGGCGCAGCCGGGTCGGATCGCAGTGCGCGGTGTGTTCCTCGCGGCTGGTTTCCAGTTCCAGCACGAAACCGGCGGTGCGGAACTGCGGGTCGACCAGGGTCATCACCGAATGCACCTCGGCCACCACGTCGGTGCGCGCGCGGCGCACGTCCAGCCGTGCATTGTCGGACAGGCTCAGCACGCGCAGGTCCTCGATCAGGCGCGACAGGCCCTCGACCTGGGCAAGCAGGCTGCGGAACTGTGATTCGTCAGGCTGGAACACGCCCTCGGCCAGCCCCTGCAGGCGGCCACGCAGGATCGTCACCGGCGTGCGCAGCTCGTGGGCGATGGCGGCGTGCCACATGGCCCGCTCGCTCTCCATGTGCTGCAGGCGCCGCGCCATCGCATTGAAGTCTTCGACCAGGGTGGCTACTTCGCCCGGCGAGTTTTCTTCGACACTGGCGCGTGCACCGAGATCGCCGCCGGCCAGCGCGCGGACGCTGTCGACCAGCGAATTCAACGGCGACAGGATGCGGTGCGCAAGCCGGAACGAGGCGGCGATGGCCAGGGCCAGTCCGGTCAGGATCACCCCGACCATCCACGCCAGCTCCGGCCCGGTAGGCAGCCAGCTTTCCGGCTCCTCGGCACTGCCGGGGAAGAACTCGACCAGCACCGCATACAACAGCCACGACGACAGGATCATCATCACGATCACGCCGATCACCATCAGCGACATCGAGACGATGATGTGGCGGCTCAGGCCGGAGCGGCGCAGGGTGCCCATCAGCGGTCGGCCATCAACCGGTAACCGACGCCGCGCACACTGGCCGGTACATTGAGCATGCCCACCTCATCCAGCTTGCGGCGCAGCTTGCTGACATGGCTGTCGACGGTGCGCTCCAGCGCCTCGCTCTCCGGCAGGCACTCGTGCATCAGTTCGCTGCGGCTGAAGATGCGCGTGGGGGCCAGTGCCATGCAGTGCAGCAGCTTGAACTCGGTGAGGGTGAGCAGGACTTCATGGCTGTAGCCGTCGCCCTCCACGTGCACGGCATGGGTTGCCGAGTCGATCAGCAGCGGGCCCACGCGCAGCGCGCTGGGTGCATCCACGCGCGAGGCGCGCAGCGTACGCCGCAGCACGGCGCGCACGCGCGCAGCCACCTCGGCCGGGTTGAACGGCTTGACCACGTAGTCGTCGGCGCCCATGCGCAGTGCGGTCAGCTTGTCCAGGTCCTGGTCCAGCGCGGTCAGCATGATCACCGGCGTTTCGCCACGTTGGCGCAGCTGGGTCAACACGCTCCAGCCATCCAGGCGAGGCAGCTGCACGTCCAGCAGGACCAGGTCGGGGCGGGCGCTGCGGTGCAGGTCGAGCGCACCGTGGCCATCGGCGGCACGCAGGGTGCGCAGTCCTTCGCGTTCCAGATAGGCGGTGAGAATATCGGCGATCTCGGCCTCATCCTCGACAATCAGGACGAGGGCGGCCAGGGCAGGGGAGGCATGCATGCGGGGGCGGGGCCTTAAGGTGCTTGCCTCCATCGTATCTCCACAGTTCCTCCATCGAAACCCCATCATCGCCCCGCACACTGCGTTCTTCAGGACCTTTCAGCCGCCCGCGCGGCATTGTGCACAGCAATGAGAACCTTCAGGACTCCGGCCGCGTTGATCGCGGCCATCGCTCTGGCCATGACGGCCTGCTCCTCCCCCGAAGCCACCCCCGAAGCCGCACCGCGCGTCAGCGTCGTCACCGTCGGCCCGCAGGTGGTGCAGCGTGACGACGAACTGCCCGGTCGCGTGGCCGCGGTACGCACGGCGCAGATCCGCGCGCAGGTGGGCGGCATCGTGCAGCGCCGCCTGTTCGAGCAGGGCGCCGAAGTAAGTGCTGGCCAGGCCCTGTTCCAGATCGATCCGGCGGCATTCCGTGCCGACGTCGATTCGGCGCTGGCTGCGCTGCAGCGCAGTGAAGCGGCGCTGGGCCGCAGCCGCGTGCAGTCGCAGCGCCTGCATGCGCTGGCCGCCGCGCAGGCGGTCAGCCAGCAGCATCGCGATGATGCCAGTGCCGAGTACGAACAGGCGCGCGCGGCAGTGAACGAAGCACGCGCGATCCTGGCCCGCCGCCAGCTCGACCTGCGCTACGCCACGGTCAGTGCGCCGATTGCCGGCCGCATCGACCAGGCACTGGTGAGCGAAGGCGCGCTGGTCGGGGTCGCCGATGCCGAGCCGATGGCGGTGGTGCAGCAGATCGACCAGGTCTACGTCGACGTGCGCCAGCCGGCTGCGCAGCTGGAGTCGCTGCAGCGCAGCGCCGCCGGCGGTGGCGAACTACCGGTGACGATCATCGGCGCGGCCGGCAAGCCGCTGACCGAGCGCGGCCAGCTGCTGTTCTCCGGCATCAACGTCGATGCGCGCACCGGTGATGTGATCCTGCGCATCCTGGTCGACAATCCGCAGCGCCAGTTGCTGCCCGGCATGTACGTGCGTGCCAGGGTGCCCCGTGGCGCCCCGGCCAGTGCATTGACCGTGCCGCAGCAGGCGGTGCTGCGCAGCGCGGGTGGCCAGGCCTATGCCTGGGTGATCGCGGGCGATGGCAAGGCGGTGATCCGCACGCTGGAGGTCGACGGCAGCGTTGATCGCCAGTGGCTGGTCCGGCACGGGCTGAAGGCCGGCGAGCGGGTGGTGGTCGAGGGCCAGGAGCGCCTGCAGGAAGGCGTGGTGGTCGATGCGCGCGACTGGCAGCGGCCGGTCGCCAGCGCCGGTGCGATGCAGGCCGGCAGCAAGGGCTGAGCCTTTCCCGGGCCAGTCTCTCCAGGGAAATCCAACATGGCACGTTTCTTCATTGATCGCCCGGTGTTCGCCTGGGTGCTGGCGATCTTCATCATCCTGGCGGGCGTACTAGCGATTCCGCGCCTGGCCGTGGAGCGCTATCCGGCCGTTGCGCCGCCCAGCGTCAGCATCTATGCCAGCTACCCGGGGGCCAGCCCGCAGACGCTGAACGATGCCGTGGTCGGCCTGATCGAGCGCGAGCTGTCCAGCGTCAAGCACCTGCTGTACTTCGAATCGTCGGTGGATACCTCCGGCGAAGCCTCGATCACCGCCACCTTCAAGCCGGGGACCAACCCGGAGCTGGCGCAGGTGGATGTGCAGAACCGGATCAAGGCGATCGAACCCCGCCTGCCGCGCAGCGTGCGCCAGAACGGCCTGTTCGTGGAAGCAGCCGATTCCGGCTTCCTGATGCTGGTCGGCCTGCGTTCGCCGGATGCCAGTGTCAGCGAGGCGGCGCTGGGTGACTTCATGGCGCGCAACATCATCGAAGAGCTGCGCCGCATCGATGGCGTCGGCCGCGTGCAGCTGTTCGGTGCCGAGCAGGCCATGCGGGTGTGGCTGGACCCGACCCGGTTGACCGGCTATGGCTTGACCATGGGCGATGTGGCCGCGGCCATCGAGCAGCAGAACCTGGAGATCTCGCCGGGCCGCATCGGCGATTCGCCGGGCGTCGCCGGCCAGCGCATCACCGTGCCGCTGAGCGCCGATGGCCAGTTGTCCACGCCGGAACAGTTCGCCGCCATCGTGCTGCGGGCGGCCGCCGACGGTTCGCGGGTCGTGCTGGGTGACGTCGCACGCGTGGAGCTGGGCGCGCAGAGTTACGCCTGGGGCACGCGGGAAGACGGCCATCCGGCGACGGCGGCCGGCGTGCAGCTGCGCCCGGGCGCGAACGCAGTGCGAACCGCCGGCGCAGTGCGCGAGCGCATGGCCGAGCTGGCACCGCTGCTGCCGCGTGGCGTGGAGTCGAGCATTCCGTTCGACACCGCGCCGTTCGTCAAGATCTCGATCCAGAAGGTGGTGCAGACGCTGCTCGAAGCGATGCTGCTGGTGTTTGCGGTGATGTACCTGTTCCTGCAGAACTGGCGCTATACGCTGATTCCGGCGCTGGTCGCCCCGATCGCGCTGCTGGGCACCTTCGCGGTGATGCTGGCGCTCGGCTTCTCGATCAACGTGCTGACCATGTTCGGCATGGTGCTGGCGATCGGCATCATCGTCGACGATGCGATCGTGGTGGTCGAGGGCGTGGAGCGGATCATGGCCGAGGAGGGCCTGCCACCGCGCGAGGCCACCATCAAGGCGATGCGCGAGCTGACCGGCGCGGTGATCGGCATCACCCTGGTACTGACCGCGGTGTTCATTCCGATGGCGTTGGCCAGCGGCTCGGTGGGCGCGATCTACCGCCAGTTCACCGTGGCGATGGCGGTGTCGATCCTGTTCTCGGCGCTGCTGGCGCTGAGCCTGACCCCGGCGCTGTGCGCGACCTTGTTGCGCCCGAACAGCCATGGTCATCACGGTCGTGGCGGGCTGTTCGGCGCCTTCAATCGCGGCTTCGAGAGGATGACCGGGCGCTACCAGCGTGGCGTGGCCTCGGCGCTGCAGCGGAGCGGGCGCGTGATGGGCGTGTTCGCCGCGCTGGTGGCCGCGTTGCTGCTGGGCCTGCACTGGCTGCCGGGTGCGTTCCTGCCGGAAGAGGACCAGGGCTATTTCATGACCTCGATCCAGCTGCCCGCCGAAGCCACGGCCGAGCGCACGCTGGCCGTGGTGGAAGCCTACGAACGGCACGTGGCGTCGCGCCCGGGCATCGGGTCCAACCAGTCGATCCTCGGCTACAGCTTTTCCGGTTCGGGCCCGAGCGCGGCGCTGACCTACACCATGCTGAAGGACTGGGGCGAGCGCGCCGGTGCCACCGCAGCCGGTGAGGTGGCGGCTGCGCAGAAGGCGATGGCCGCCGTCGCCGAGGGCGAGGTGATGAGCGTGATGCCACCGGCAATCGACAGCCTGGGGCGTTCGTCCGGCTTCTCGCTCGCCCTGCAGGCGCGGACCGGGCAGAGCCAGGCCGAGTTGCGTGCAGCCCTGCAGCAGCTGCTGAAACTGGCCGAGGCCAGCCCGCTGCTGTCGGAGGTGCATGCCGATGGCCTGCCGGCCGGCACCAGCGTGCGGCTGGACATCGACCGCGCCAAAGCCGAGGCGATGGGCGTGGGCTTCGAGCACATCAGCAGCACGCTGTCGGCAGCGATGGGCTCGCAGTACGTCAACGACTTCCCCAACAAGGGCCGGTTGCAGCAGGTGATCCTGCAGGCCGACGCGCCGCACCGGATGGAACTGGAGGACGTGCTGAAGCTGTACGTGCGCAACAGCGAAGGCGGCATGGTGGCGCTGTCCGAACTGGTCACGCCGCACTGGACCGAGGCGCCGCTGCAGCTGCAGCGCTATCTCGGTTTCCCGGCGCTGAATCTGTCCGGCGCACCGGCATCGGGCGTCTCGACCGGCCAGGCGATGGCGGAGATGGAGCGGCTGGCCAGGCAGCTGCCCTCCGGCTTCGCCCTGCAGTGGACCAGCCAATCGCTGCAGGAGCGCGAATCGGGCGCACAGGCACCGTGGCTGCTGCTGTTGTCGATGCTGGTGGTGTTCCTGGTGCTGGCGGCGCTGTACGAGAGCTGGTCGATCCCGTTGGCGGTGATGCTGGTGGTGCCGCTGGGCCTGCTCGGTGCGGTCGCCGCGGTGCTGTTGCGCGGCATGCCCAACGACGTGTTCTTCAAGGTGGGCATGATTACGGTGATCGGGTTGTCGGCGAAGAACGCGATCCTCATCGTCGAGTTCGCACGGCAGCTGCAGCAGCAGGGGCGCGGACTGGCCGAAGCGGCGCTGGAGGCGGCGCGGCTGCGCCTGCGGCCGATCGTGATGACCTCGCTGGCGTTCGCGCTGGGCGTGGTGCCGCTGATGCTGGCGCAGGGTGCGTCGAAGGAAACCCAGCAGGCGATCGGAACCGGCGTGTTCGGCGGCATGGTCAGTGCGACCGTGCTGGCGGTGTTCTTCGTGCCGGTCTTCTATGTAGTGGTGCAGGGCGCGCGGCAATGGATCGCGCAACGCCTGCGCAGGCGCCGGCCGATGCCGGAAGGATCCGTGGATGGAACGGAACATCGTTGAAGACCTGCATGAACTGCAGTTGATCGCACTGGAGCAGCGCCTGTGCCAGGCACTGCTGGCCGGCGACCACGATGCGCTGGGCACGCTGGTATCGCCAGCGCTGTTCATGATGGATGGCCAGGGCGGGCGCATGCTCGACCTGCCCTGGCTGGGCGAGTGGCTCGCAGGCCATCTGCAGGTGCGCAGCCTGCAGGTGGACACGGTGGAGACGCTGCTGTGCGGGCGGTTGGCGCTGTTGTCCAGCGACGTGCGCCTGGCGGTGTGCCGGCAGGACCGCGAGCGCGAACTGAAACTGCGCCTGCTGCGGGTATGGACCTGCAGTTCCGGCGACGGCGGCGCTCAACTGCTGTCGATGGCGGTGCTGGCCGCGTGAGCGTGGTCAGGCCGCTTTCAGGCCCCGCTCACCGCCAGGTGATAGGGTCGAACCTCTCAGTAGTGTCGACAAGGAGTCGAGCCATGCGTGTAGTTCCCAGTCTGTTGGCAGCCTCCCTGGCATTGGTGCTGGCCGCGTGCCAGCCTGCGCAACCGCCGGCTGCGGGCGGCAATGATGCCGCACCGCCGGCTGCGCCCGAACCGGCTGCCAGCACCGGCACCGGCGCCGGCAGCGAGACCCTGTACCAATGCGGCGATCTGAACGTGCGCGCGACCTTCAATGGCGAGGATGCGGCCACGGTGGTGATCGGCGATCGCACCTTTGCGATGACCTCCGAGCGTGCGGCGTCGGGCGCGAAGTATGGTGATGGCCAGGGCAACAGCTTCTGGACCAAGGGCAGCGATGACGGCCTGTTGAGCCTGAAGGGCGAGCCGGACCGCGAATGCCACGCGGTGGAAGCCATCGAGGGCGATGGCAGCGCCGGCAACGCGGCGTTCCGTGCTACCGGCAACGAACCGGGCTGGCTGGCGGTCGTGGATGGCGACAAGCCCGGCCTGCAGGTGGAAGTGGATTACGGTGAGCGCCGCTTCGACGTGGCCAAGCCCACCGAAGGCGCCGATGGCTGGAGCGGAAAGGCGGCCGATGGCACCGACGTCAAGCTCAGCTTCCAGCGCACCACCTGCCAGGACGACATGAGTGGCGAATCATTCGACGCCAAGGTGAATCTGACCATTGGCACGCGCCAGTACCACGGTTGCGGTAATTTCGGTGCCCAGCAGCCGTAAGTGATCCGTGCAGCCGGGACAGTGCCCGGCTGCACGAAGATGCTGCCTGCGGCGGCGTGCGCCGCAGGCAGCTCGAGGCGCTTAGTCGGCGCGTCCGGCGAATTCACCGGTGGCGGTGTTCACCAGCACGCGTTCGCCGTTGACGATGTACTCCGGCACCATGATCTCGATACCGGTGTTGAGCTTGGCCGGCTTCGGGCGCTTGGTGGCGGTGCCACCCTTCAGTTCCGGCGGGGTCTCGATCACTTCCAGCACCACCGAGGCCGGCAGCTGGATCGCCACCGGCTGCTCGTCAATGACCTGCACGTAGATGCCGGTCAGGCCGTCGGTGATGTAGCCGGCGTCGTCGCCGATCACGTCCGCGTCCAGCGTGTACGGGGTGTAGTCCTCGTCATCGAGGAACACGAAGGCGTCGCCGTCCTTGTACGAATAGGTGGACTGGCGGCGCAGCAGTTCGACCTCGACCAAGTTGTCGTCGGCATCGAAGCTGGCGTCGAGCTTGTTGCCGCCCGGCACGCTGTACATGATGAAGCGGAAGCGGACGTTGCCGCCGCGACCCTGCGGCGAGCTGCGCTCGATGTCGCGGATCTGGTACACGCCGTTGTTGTACTCGACGACGTTGCCCTTCTTGATGTCGTTGGCTTTCATGGTGTTCTAGGTGGTTGGGGGAGGGCGCCGTCCCGGCGCCCGGGGGAATCACTTCGGAGCAAGGCGGGTAGCGCCGTCCAGGCGGATGGTCTCGCCATTGAGATAGGTGTTGCCGAGGATGAAGCCGACCAGGCTGGCGAAGTCTTCCGGCTTGCCCAGGCGCGACGGGAACGGGATCGAGGCGGCCAGCGACTGCTGCACGGCTTCGGGCATGCCGTCGACCATCGGAGTCCAGAACACGCCCGGCGCGATCGTGTTGACGCGGATGCCGAAGCGCGACAGTTCGCGTGCCATCGGCAGCGTCATCGAGACCACGCCGCCCTTGCTGGCGGCATACGCGGCTTGGCCGATCTGGCCTTCATAGGCGGCGATGCTGGCGGTGTTGATGATCACGCCGCGCTCGCCGTCGGTGCCGGCCTCGTTGTGCTGCATGCGGTTGGCCGCGGCCTTGGCCACGTTGAAGCTGCCGACCAGGTTGACCATCACCGTGCCCTGGAAGCCGGCCAGCGGCATCGGGCCCTCTTTGCCCAGCACGCGACCGGCGCCGAGGATGCCGGCGCAGTTCATCGCCACGTTCAGGCCACCGAGGAAATCGTGGGCCTGGTCGATGGCGGTGGCCACGGCCGCCTCATCGCTGACGTTGATGTTGAAATAGCGGGCCTTGTCGGCGCCCAGTTCGGCAACGGTGGCTGCGCCCTTGTCGTCGTTGAGGTCGAACAGGGCCACCTTGCCGCCCTGGGCGACGAGGTGCTGGGCCACGGCCAGGCCGAGCCCGGAGACGCCGCCAGTGATCACGGCACGTACGGAAGACAGCTGCATTGAACGGTCCTGCAGGTTCGAGAACCGCCGATTCTAACGGAAGCCACGACCGTCGCTGTTGTGCACTGCGCCGCCTTTGCGTGGCGGCGCGGTGCGGCGGTCAGCCGGCGGCGGCAAGCGCCTGTCCGGTGCGGCTGGCGGTGGCGCGGCCGAGCAGGCCGGCCAGCCAGCGGCCGGTCTCGGCCAGTGCCGGCAGGTCCACGCCGCTGTCCAGGCCCAGGCCCTGCAGCAGGTAGACCACGTCTTCGCTGGCGACGTTGCCGCTGGCGCCCTTGGCATACGGGCAGCCACCGGCGCCGGACACGGCGCTGTCGACCACGCGCACGCCTTCTTCCAGGCAGGTGGCGATGTTGGCGATGGCCTGGCCGTAGGTGTCGTGGAAGTGCACGGCCAGCGCCGGCATCGGAATCTCGGCGGCGACCGCCTGCAGCATCGCCCGCGCCTTGCGCGGGGTACCGACGCCGATGGTGTCGCCCAGCGAGATTTCGTAGCAGCCCATCTGGTGCAGGGCACGGGCCACGCGCACCACGTCGGCCAGCGGTACTTCGCCCTGGTAGGGGCAGCCGAGCACGGTGGACACATAGCCGCGCACACGCACGCCATCGGCGGCGGCCCGGCGCAGGATCGGCTCGAAACGGACCAGCGACTCGTCGATGCCGGCATTGGTATTGGTGCGGTTGAACGCTTCGGAGGCGGCGGTGAACACCGCCACTTCCTCCACGCCGACCGCGCGGGCACGGTCGTAACCCTGTTCGTTCGGCACCAGCACCGGATAGCTGACGCCGGGCCTGCGCTGGATGCCGGCATAGACCTCGGCGGCATCGGCCAGCTGCGGGATCCACTTCGGGCTGACGAAGCTGGTCGCCTCGATGCTGCGCAGGCCGGTGGCCGACAGGCGGTTGATCAGTTCGATCTTGTCGGCGGTGGACACCGACTGCTTTTCATTCTGCAGGCCGTCACGCGGACCGACTTCGACGATGCGGACGTAGTCGCTCATGCCTCTACCTCGGAGCCGGGGTGGTGGCAGACCGATTCGATGTTGTTGCCGTCCGGGTCGAGCACGAAGGCGCCGTAGTAATCCGGGTGGTACCACGGGCGCAGGCCGGGGGCGCCATTGTCGCGGCCGCCGGCGGCGAGGGCGGCGGCATGGAAGGCGTCCACCTGCGCGCGGCTGGCGCAGGCGAAGGCCACGTGCACGCCGTGGCTGGCGGTGCCGCCATTGCCGAGCCAGAAGAACGGCTTGCCGTCGCTACCGAAACCGATGTGGTCGTGGGCGCCGCTCTGTTCGGCGGTCACTTCCATCACCACGCCGATCTGCAGCGGCGCCAGCGCCTGCAGGAAAAAGGCCTTGCTGCGCGCCAGGTTGGCGCTGGTCAAACCAAGATGATCGAGCATGTTCAGGCTTCCGTGACCCAGTGGGGGGCGCGCTTGTCGAGGAACGCGCCCAGGCCTTCCTGGCCCTCGGCGGAGACCCGCAGGCGCGCGATCAGCGCGGCATTATCCCGATCGAGCGCGTCGCGATCATGGCTGTCGCGGACCTGCCGGACCAGTTGCTTGGCGGTGGACGAGGCGATCGGGCCGGCCTTGTCGAGCAGGGCCAGCTGGCGTTCCAGTGCCTCGTCCAGGCGCTCGGGCTCGACCAGCTGGTGGACCAGGCCGATGCGCAGCGCGGTATCGGCGTCGAAGTGCTCGCCGGTGGCGAACCAGCGCCGGGCCTGGCGCGGGCCGATGGCCTCGATCACGTAGGGCGAAATCACCGCCGGCAGCAGGCCGAGGCGGCTTTCGGTCAGGCCGAAACGGGCCGAGGTGCTGGCGATGGCGATGTCGCAGCAGGCGACCAGGCCGACACCACCGCCGAAGGCTGCGCCGTGGACCCGGGCCAGGGTCGGCTTGGGCAGCTCGTCCAGGGTGCGCATCAGCCTTGCCAGGGCCAGCGAGTCCTCGCGGTTGTCCGCCTCGCTGGCGGCGGCCATGCCACGCATCCACTGCATGTCGGCCCCGGCCGAGAAGGAGGCGCCGTGGCCGGCCACCACCACCGCGCGGACCGCATCATCGCGGCCGGCGGCTTCCAGCGCGGCAGTCAGCCGGGCGATCAGGCTGGCGTCAAAGGCGTTGTGCAGCTCCGGCCGGTTCAGCCAGAGGGTGAGGACGGCGCCACGGCGCTCGATCTGCAAAGCATCGTTCATGGGATTCCAAGGTCACTCCATACCTGTATGGATCATAGCGGGCCATTGGTCATGGGCCATGACGCGACGCGGGAATGTTAGAATCGAGAACCATTTACATCCAGCAGAGATTACGCTAGATGACGCTGTCCGAACTGCCGCTGCACACCTCGGCCGTGGTCGAATCCGTGCAGGACCTGCATGCCAACGATGCCATTGCCCGTCGCCTGCGCGAGCTGGGTTTCGTCAAGGGCGAGGAAGTGCGCCTGGTGGCCAAGGGTCCGGTAGGCGGGGAGCCGCTGCTGGTGCAGGTCGGGTTCACCCGGTTCGCGCTGCGCATCAGTGAAGCCAAGCGCGTCGTGGTTGACGCCGCCAGCCAGGAACGACGTGCATGACCGCTACTGCCTCCACCGCCCCCCTGCGCGTCGCGCTGGTCGGTAACCCGAACAGTGGCAAGACCGCCCTGTTCAACCAGCTGACCGGCAGCCGGCAGAAGGTCGCCAACTACACCGGCGTCACCGTCGAACGCAAGGAAGGCCGCCTGCGCGCGCCGTCCGGCCGTGAATTCGCCGTGCTCGACCTGCCGGGCGCCTACAGCCTGCAACCGGCCAGCCTGGACGAGGCGATTACCCGCGACCTGTGCCGCGGCTTCTACCCGGGCGAAGCCGCGCCGGACGTGCTGCTGTGCGTGATCGATGCCACCAACCTGCGCCTGCACCTGCGCTTCGCGCTGGAGCTGCGCGAGCTGGGCAAGCCGATGGTGGTGGCGCTGAACATGGTCGATGCCGCCCAGCGCCGCGGCATCCAGGTCGATGTGGCTGCGCTGGAGCGCGAGCTGGGCGTGCCGGTGGTGGAAACCGTGGCGGTGCGCAAGCAGGGTGCCAAGGCGCTGGTCGAGCGCCTGGATGCGATGGTGCCGCACCTGGATGCACCAGTGCCGGGCCCGGAAGGCGGCATCGACTACCACGCCAAGGTGCGCCAGATCCTGTCGGTGGCCGTGCGCATGCCGGCACGTACCGCCAAGATCGACGACGCGCTGGACCGCTGGCTGCTGCACCCGGTGTTCGGCCTGGTCAGCCTGGCGGTGGTGATGTTCCTGATCTTCCAGGCGGTCTACGCCTGGGCAACGCCGCTGATGGATGCCATCGAGGCCGGCTTCGCCTGGCTCGGCGCCTTCGTCGGCAGCGTGCTGCCGGAAGGGCCGCTGGCCAGCCTGCTGACCGACGGCATCATCGCCGGCGTCGGTGGCGTGGTGGTGTTCCTGCCGCAGATCCTGATCCTGTTCTTCTTCATCCTGGTGCTGGAAGAGTCCGGCTACCTGCCGCGTGCGGCCTTCCTGCTCGACCGCATGATGGCGGCAGCCGGCCTGTCCGGCCGCTCGTTCATCCCGCTGCTGTCCAGCTTCGCCTGTGCGGTGCCGGGCATCATGTCCACCCGCAGCATCCAGGACCCGCGCGACCGCCTGGCCACGATCCTGGTCGCGCCGCTGATGACCTGCTCGGCGCGCCTGCCGGTGTATGCGCTGCTGATCGGTGCGTTCATCCCGCAGAAGACCGTGTGGGGCGTGTTCAACCAGCAGGGCCTGGTGCTGTTCGGCCTGTATGCGGCCGGCATCCTCAGTGCGCTGGCGATGTCGTGGATCATGAAGAAGTGGCGCCGCGACAAGAGCGAGCATCCGCTGATGCTGGAACTGCCGTCGTACCGCCTGCCGCATGTGCGCGACCTGGCGGTGGGCCTGTACGAGCGCGGCATGATCTTCCTCAAGCGCGTCGGCGGCATCATCCTGGCGCTGACCATCCTGCTGTGGGTGCTGCTGTCGTTCCCGGCGGCGCCGGTGGGCGCCACGATGCCGGCCATCGACTACAGCTACGCCGGCCAGATCGGCCACGCGATGGCGGTGTTCTTCGCGCCGCTGGGCTTCAACTGGCAGATCTGCATCGCGCTGATCCCGGGCCTAGCCGCGCGCGAAGTGGCCGTGTCCTCGCTGGCCACTGTGTACGCGCTGTCGGCGGCCGATGACGATGCCGCCAGCCAGGCGCTGACCCCGCTGATCAGCGACGGCTGGTCGCTGGCCACCGCATTGTCGCTGCTGGTCTGGTACATCTACGCCCCGATGTGCATCTCGACGCTGGCCACCATCAAGCGCGAAACCAATTCGTGGAAGACGATGGCCTTTTCGGCGTTCTACCTGTTCGCCGCGGCCTACGTGGCGGCGCTGATCACCTACCAGGTGACCCGGGCGCTGGGAGGCGGCTGATGGACAGCGGATTGCTGCTGCAATACCTGATCATCGCGGTGGCCGTGCTGGTCAGCGCCTGGGTGGTGTTGAAGAAGCAGTTCCCGGGCACCGTGCGCAGGGTGCGCGGTGCACTGGCGCTGGCCCTGCTGAGGCCGGGCCGTGCTGCCTGGCTGCAGACGCTGGGCCGGAAAATCGCGCCGCCGGCGACGGGCGGCGGTGGCGCATGTGGCGGTTGCGACAGCTGCGGGCCGACCAAGAAGTAGCGCCGGGCTTGCTCGACGGCGGCCGCACGGTGGGTGCGAGCATTCGCCGCGGTGGGTGCGAACTTCACCCGGTGGGTGCGAACCTTGGTTCGCACGCTTCCCGGGTTCAGACCTCCCTGCGGATGAGCGCGCGGAAGTTTCCGTCCCGATTCAATCGCCGCACCGACTCGCGGTTTCCGTGGGCTTCCGCGAAGCCCGCCACATCGGCAAGGGCACCGAGCAGCAGGCCTTTCAGCGCATCACGATTGCCTGCCTCAAGCAGATCATCCAGATCCTGCTGGATGAAGGCCCGGCGCAGGCCGGGCGTCTCTTCGATCCGCCAGTCGACATGCGGCGTGGGAATGCTGGAGCGGTACCTGAACGCAGTTTCCAGGTCGGAAGGCGCAAGCGGATACTCAAGCAGCTCTGGAAAGTAGAGCCCGGCATTCACATAGAAGCCCCGGTGTTCGCTGGCGCGTTGGTGATTCACGACAAGCAGGGCGCCCTCCAGCAGCCGGTAGCGGGTGGTGGTGGTCCCGGCAAAGCCTGTCTTCCTTGCGCATCTGCTGAAGACCGTCGCGGATTTCATGGGGCCCGCCTGGGCTGGAGGAAGGGCCCACAGCCTTGTCGCGCCGTGCGCGGGGGTCAATTGGCAAACGCGACACGCGCAACGAGCGCCCCAGGTGGGTGCGAACCTTGGTTCGCACGCCTTGCCCATGGCCTGAATCTACCTGGCGCGGGATCCAAGCTCTGCTGCCAGCGCCAGCCACGTGCTGCGTTGCGCCGGCGTGCTGCTGCGCACCGCACCGAGGCGGCTGATCTTCACTGGGCGGAAGCCGCAGAACGCCAGGATGGTGGCGCGGATCTGCGCAATGCCCGGGTCGCGGTAGATCCAGCGGTAGTACCACGGCGGCGTGTCCAGGGTGGTGATCACCCGCGCGCTGCGGCCGGCCAGCAGCCGGTCCCACCACACCGAATCGCGCCGGTAGCGGAAGGCGTACCCCGGCAGCAGCACGCGGTCGAAGAGGCCCTTCAGCAGGGCCGGCATCGCGCCCCACCAGGTGGGATAGACCAGCACCAGGTGATCGCAGGCTTGGATCGCATCGGCGACGTCCTGCAGGTCGGCTTCCAGCGGCTGGACCTGGCGGTAGCCGTGGCGCAGTACCGGGTCGAATTCGAGTTCACCCAAGGCGATCAGACGCACCCGGTGGCCGGCGTTTTCAGCAGCGGTGGCGTAGCGCTGGGCGAGGGCGCCGCACAGGCTGTCACGGTCGGGATGGCCGAGCAGGATCAGGATGGAACGGGACACGACAACCTCGGGCAATGGAAAGTGCGCGAGGTTGGGCTATGCCCCAGGGGCAGAGTCAAACGCCGGGTCAGGCGCCGACAGGGCAGCCGCTGGGTTGCAGGACGCAGTCGCCACTGCCGGAGTGCAGCCACTGCCGTAGTTCGTCGCTGACCTGCTGCAGGTCAAGCTCGACCTGCTCCAGCCGTGCGCGCTCACACGCAATGCGGCTGCGCTGCTGCTCCAGCAGGGCCAGCACGGCCGGCCAGTCGAGCCGCCCATCGCCACCCTGCAGCCGCGAGACCGCCGCCAGGGTGATGCCCAGTGCCAGCGCCTGGCGGATCAGCTGCACCCAGGCCACGTCCTGCTCGCTGTAGTCGCGGTAGCGGTTCACGCGCGGCACCGGTGGCAGCAGGCCGCGCGCCTCGTACAGGCGGATGGCCTTGGCGCTGGCGCCGGTCAGGCGACTGACCTCGGAGATGCGCATCGGCTCAGTCCCGCACCAGCCCGCCATCGACCACCAGGTTCTGGCCGGTCACCGCGCGTGACCAGGGGCTGGCGAAGAATAGCGCCGCATCGGCGAACTCGGCCGGGGTGGTGACGCTGCGCAGCGGGGTGTTGGCGGCGATGTAGTCGAACACCGCCTCGGGCGTGGCAGCGCTGGCATCGGTGGTGCGCAGCAGGCCGCCGGACAGCATGTTGACGGTGATGCCATGCGGGCCGAGGTCGCCGGCCAGGGTGCGGGTCAGTGACAGCAGCGCGGCCTTGGCCGCGGTGTAGTCGTGGTAGGGCACGACCGGGTTCTGGAACAGGTTGGTGCCGATGTTGATGACGCGGCCGAAACGGCGCGCCTGCATGCCGGGCAGGGCGGCCTGCACGGTGTTGAGCGCGCCACGCACGCTGCCCTCGAACTGGGCCTGGAAGGCCGGCCAGCCGATATCGGCAGCGCTGTCGCGCGCATCGCCATTGAACGAGAAGCTCGCCAGCGCGTTGTTGACCACGGTGGTGACGCCCTGGCCGAAGTGCGCCAGCGCCTGCTGCAGCATGGCGTCGACCTGGGCGCGATCGGTGACGTCGGCCGGCAGCGCGATCGCCTGTCCGCCCAGTTCGGCAGCCAGGGCCCGTGCGGTGGCCTCGCTGCGGTGGTAGTTCACGATGACGCGCGCACCCTGCGCGGCGAAGGCGCGGGCAATGTGCGTGCCAAGGCCGCGGCCGGCGCCGGTGACCAGCACCAGTTGTTCGCTGATCTGCATGGTGGAACTGCCATCCATTGCGTGAAAGGGCATGCAGCGTAGCAGCGATGGCGCTTGCCGGAGCGGGTGCGCTGCCGCTAGCCTGCGGGCATGAACCAGACTCCCCTGCGATTGCTCATTCACGGCGCCTCCGGGCGCATGGGCCAGGCTCTGCTGCGGCTGGCCGCCGAACACCCCGAAACCCTGCAGATCGTGGCGGCGGTGACCGGCCGCGCGCCGGCCCAGCGCGTGGTCGACGGCGTGCCGTTCTTCGCCGCCAGCGAGCTGCCCGGCGCGCCGGTGTTCGATGTGGCAATCGACTTCAGCCTGCCGGAGGGTTTCGACCCGATGCTGGCGCTGTGCGTGGAGCGGGGCGCGGGCCTGGTGTCGGGTACCACCGGCATCTCCAGTACGCAGCGCCAGGCGCTGGAGGCCGCGGCAGCGAAGATCCCGCTGGTCTGGGCCTCGAATTTCAGCCTGGGCGTGGCGGTGCTGGACGAGCTGGTCGAGCGCGCCGCACAGGCGCTGGCCGGCTGGGACTGCGACATCGTCGAATCGCACCACACCCAGAAGAAGGACGCGCCGTCGGGCACCGCGCTGACCCTGGGTGCGGCAGCGCAGCGGGGTGGGGCGCAGCCGCACTACGCCAGCCTGCGTGCCGGCGATATCGTCGGCGAGCATCTGGTGCAGTTCACCGGCCCCGGTGAGCGCATCGAGCTGGTCCACCGGGCCACCAATCGCGACATTTTTGCCCGCGGCGCGCTGTTCGCCGCCCGCCAGCTGCACGGCCGGGCGGCCGGCAGCTACCGAGTGCGGGACCTGCTGGACGGCCCCCGGTAACGGTCCAGGTCGATGGTAGATGCCAACCTTGGTTGGCGCTTCCCGGAAAGCCTGCCAACCAAGGTTGGCATCTACCGGGGTCATGGCGGCCCCGCATACGCCGCCGGATTGAAATGAATGCGCAATCGCCTGTTCATGAACAGCGATAACCGCTGGCGCGAGCGCCCCGGCAGCGCTACAATTCGCACTCGCCGAATCACGAAAGCCGGACCGGTCCCAGACCGTACGTCCGCGCTTTTTTGCAACCGGATTTCCGTGAAGCGCAGGCGTGACTTCGGCAGCCCCCTCGGTAGCCAAAGTGAGATTTCCGTGACCCAAGCCGCAATCCTCGTCCTCGAAGACGGCACCGTATTCGAGGGCGAATCCGTAGGCGCGCCCGGCCTGTCCGTCGGTGAGGTGGTGTTCAACACCGCCATGACCGGTTACCAGGAAGTGTTGACCGACCCGTCCTACGCCCGGCAGATGGTCACGCTGACCTATCCGCATATCGGCAACACCGGCATGACCGACCAGGACAATGAAGCGTCCAAGGTGTGGTCGGCCGGCCTGATCGTGCGCGACGTGCCGCGCCGCCCCAGCAACTGGCGCAGCCAGGTGTCGCTGCAGGACTGGCTGATCCAGCGTGGCGTGGTCGCCATCGCCGGCATCGACACCCGCAAGCTGACCCGCATCCTGCGCGAGAAGGGCGCGCAGAACGGTGCGCTGATGGCCGGCGACATCGACGTGGAAAAGGCACTGGAAGCCGCCCGCAAGTTCCCGGGCCTGAAGGGCATGGATCTGGCCAAGGTCGTCACTACCGAGAAGACCTACACCTGGACCGAGGGCCAGCTGGACCTGGACGCCAATGCCTTTGTCAGCGTGCCGGCCAAGTTCAAGGTCGTGGCCTACGACTTCGGCGTGAAGACCAACATCCTGCGCATGCTGGCCGAGCGCGGCTGCGAAGTGACCGTGGTGCCGGCGCAGACCCCGGCCGCCGAAGTGCTGGCGCTGAAGCCGGACGGCGTGTTCCTGTCCAATGGCCCGGGTGACCCGGAACCGTGCGACTACGCCATCGAAGCGATCAGGACCTTCATCGACGTGAAGATCCCGACCTTCGGCATCTGCCTGGGCCACCAGCTGCTGGGCCTGGCCTCGGGCGCCAAGACCATGAAGATGGGCCACGGCCACCACGGTGCCAACCACCCGGTGCAGGATCTGGACAACGGCCGGGTGATGATCACCTCGCAGAACCACGGCTTCGCGGTTGATGAATCGACCCTGCCGGCGACCCTGCGCGTGACCCACCGTTCGCTGTTCGACGGCACCAACCAGGGCATCGCCCGCACCGACGTGCCGGCGTTCTCGTTCCAGGGCCACCCGGAAGCGTCGCCCGGCCCGACCGATGTCGGCCCGCTGTTCGACCGTTTCGTGGCCCTGATGGAACAGAGCAAGGCGTGATCAGTACGTCGCCGGCTTGCCGGTGGCGTCGCGATGGACCGTAAGCCCCCGCATCGCTGCTGCCGCTGGCGCGGCGCTGCGGATCAAGATTCCTGATCGACAGCGTGCGATCACCCCCCTTGTCACGCTGTACTGACTTAGAGAAGAAAATGCCCAAGCGCACTGACCTCAAGACCATCCTCATCATCGGTGCTGGCCCGATCGTCATCGGCCAGGCCTGCGAGTTCGACTACTCCGGCGCCCAGGCCTGCAAGGCCCTGCGCGACGAGGGTTACCGCGTGGTGCTGGTCAACAGCAACCCGGCCACGATCATGACCGACCCGGAGATGGCCGATGCCGTCTACATCGAGCCGATCAACTGGCAGACGGTCGAGAAGATCATCGCCAAGGAAAAGCCTGACGCGCTGCTGCCGACCATGGGTGGCCAGACCGCGCTGAACTGCGCGCTGGACCTGGCCGACCACGGCGTGCTGGAGAAGTACAACGTCGAACTGATCGGCGCCAAGCGCGAAGCGATCCGCATGGCCGAAGACCGCGAGCTGTTCCGCGTGGCCATGGGTGAGATCGGCCTGGAATGCCCGACCGCTGCCGTCGCCCACACCCTGGACGAAGCGCTGGAGATCCAGACCCGCGTCGGTTACCCGACCATCATCCGCCCCAGCTTCACCCTGGGCGGCAGCGGCGGCGGCATCGCCTACAACCGCGAAGAGCTGGTCGAGATCGTCAGCCGTGGCCTGGAGCTGTCGCCGACCACCGAAGTGCTGGTCGAAGAGTCGGTGCTGGGCTGGAAGGAATTCGAGATGGAAGTGGTCCGCGATACCGCGGACAACTGCATCATCGTCTGCTCGATCGAGAACCTGGACCCGATGGGCGTGCACACCGGTGACTCGATCACCGTGGCCCCGGCGCAGACCCTGACCGACAAGGAATACCAGCGCCTGCGCGATGCCTCCATCGCCGTGCTGCGCAAGATCGGCGTCGATACCGGTGGTTCGAACGTGCAGTTCGGCATCAACCCGAAGACCGGCCGCGTGGTCGTCATCGAGATGAACCCGCGCGTGTCGCGTTCCTCGGCTCTGGCCTCCAAGGCCACCGGCTTCCCGATCGCCAAGGTCGCGGCCAAGCTGGCCGTGGGCTACACCCTGGACGAACTGAAGAACGAGATCACCGGCGGCCTGACCCCGGCCTCGTTCGAGCCGTCGATCGACTACGTGGTCACCAAGATTCCGCGTTTCGCCTTCGAGAAGTTCCCGGCTGCCGATGCCCGCCTGACCACCCAGATGAAGTCGGTGGGCGAGGTGATGGCGATGGGCCGCACCTTCCAGGAGTCGGTGCAGAAGGCCCTGCGTGGCCTGGAAACCGGCAAGGTCGGCTTCGACCCGACCGGCCTGGACCTGGCCAACGAAGAAGACCTGCAGACCCTGCGCCGCGAGCTGAAGGCGCCGGGCCCGGAGCGCCTGTTCTTCGTCGCCGATGCATTCCGCGCCGGCATGAGCGTGGAAGAGATCTACGCGCTGTCGTTCATCGACCACTGGTTCCTGGACCAGATCGAGGAAATCATCGCGGCCGAAGCTGAAGTGACTGCCGGTGGCATCGATGCGCTCGACGCGGCGCGCCTGCGCAAGCTCAAGCGCGCCGGTTTCTCCGACGCCCGCCTGGCCCAGCTGACCGGTACCAACGAAGCGGCCATCCGCGCGCTGCGCCGTGCGCACAAGGTGCGCCCGGTCTACAAGCGCGTGGACTCCTGTGCCGGTGAGTTCTCCACCGGTACCGCCTACCTGTACTCGACCTACGAGGACGAGTGCGAGGCCGCGCCGACCAACCGCGACAAGATCATGATCCTGGGCGGTGGCCCGAACCGCATCGGCCAGGGCATCGAGTTCGACTACTGCTGCGTGCACGCGGCACTGGCGCTGCGCGAGGATGGTTATGAAACCATCATGGTCAACTGCAACCCGGAAACCGTGTCGACCGACTACGACACCTCCGACCGCCTGTACTTCGAACCGCTGACCCTGGAAGACGTGCTGGAAATCGTCGAGCTGGAACAGCCCAAGGGCGTGATCGTGCAGTACGGCGGCCAGACCCCGCTGAAGCTGGCACGTGCGCTGGAAGCCAACGGCGTGCCGGTGATCGGCACCAGCCCGGACTCCATCGACCTGGCCGAAGACCGCGAGCGCTTCCAGCAGCTGGTCGACAAGCTGGGCCTGAAGCAGCCGCCGAACCGCATCGCCCGCAACGACCAGGAAGCGCTGCTGCTGGCCCGCGAGATCGGCTACCCGCTGGTGGTGCGCCCGAGCTACGTGCTGGGTGGCCGCGCGATGGAAATCGTCTACGGCGAATCCGACCTGGCCCGCTACGTGCGTGACGCGGTGAAGGTGTCCAACGATTCGCCGGTGCTGCTGGACCGCTTCCTCGACAACGCCGTCGAGTGCGACGTGGACATCATCGCCGACAAGGAGGGCAACGTCCTGATCGGTGGCGTGATGGAGCACATCGAAGAAGCCGGCGTGCACTCGGGTGACTCGTCCTGCTCGCTGCCGCCGTACTCGCTGTCGGCCAAGACCCAGGCCGAACTTCGCCGCCAGGTGGTGGAGCTGGCCAAGGCCCTGAACGTGGTCGGCCTGATGAACACCCAGTTCGCGATCCAGACCAGCGAAGAGGGCGATGACACCATCTACCTGCTGGAAGTGAACCCGCGTGCCTCGCGCACCGTGCCGTTCGTGTCCAAGGCCACCGGCATGCCGCTGGCCAAGATCGCCGCGCGCTGCATGGCTGGCACGACCCTGGCCGAGCAGGGCGCGACCAAGGAAATCGTGCCGGACTATTACTCGGTGAAGGAAGCGATCTTCCCGTTCGCCAAGTTCCAGGGCGTCGACCCGATCCTCGGGCCGGAAATGCGCTCCACCGGTGAGGTGATGGGCGTGGGCCGCACCTTCAACGCCGCCTTCGCGCGTGCGCAGGAAGCCGGTGGCATCAAGGCGCCGCCGGTCGGCAAGGCCTTCGTTTCGGTCCGCGATCCCGACAAGAAGCGCGTGCTGCCGGTGGCCAAGGCCCTGCTGGCGCGTGGCTACAGCCTGGTGGCCACCCGTGGCACCGCCGCATGGCTGCAGCAGCACGGCATGGACTGCGAGATCATCAACAAGGTGGTCGAAGGTCGCCCGCACATCGTCGATTCGATCAAGAACGGCGAGATCGTGTACATCGTCAACACGACCGAAGGCCGTTCGGCGATCAATGACTCGTTCTCGATCCGTCGCGAGGCGCTGCAGCACCGCGTCACCTACTCGACCACCATTGCCGGCGCCAAGGCGCTGGTGGATTCACTGGAATTCCGCGGCACCGGCCCCGTCTGGTCGCTGCAGGAGCTGCACAAGGAGTTGAATGCATGAGAGCCCCCATCACCATGAAGGGCGCGCAGAAGCTGCGCGACGAACTGGATCACCTGAAGTCGGTCAAGCGCCCGAAGGTGATCGCCGCGATCGCCGAAGCGCGTGAACACGGCGACCTGAAGGAGAACGCCGAGTACCACGCCGCGCGCGAGGAACAGGGCTTCATCGAAGGCCGCATCAAGCAGCTGGAAGGCGAGCTGTCGCACGCCGAGATCATCGACGTGAGCAAGCTCAATGCCGGCTCCAAGGTGGTGTTCGGTGCCAGCGTGACCCTGGCCGACGTGGAAACCGACGAAGAGAAGAAGTACCAGATCGTCGGCGACCTGGAAGCGGACATCAAGCTGGGCCTGATCGCCATTTCCTCGCCGGTGGCGCGCGCGATGATCGGCAAGCTGGAAGGCGATTCGATCGTGATCGACGCCCCGGCCGGCCAGCGCGAGTACGAGATCGTCAGCGTCAGCTACGTGGACTGACGAGGTGGCAACGGCGACCCTGCTGTTGCCGGCGCGCAGCCGCCTTGCGGCGGCTGCATTGCCGGATGACGTGGCGCGCGCCCTGGGTCGCGCCACCGCTTTGCAGTTGGATGCCGGTGAACGCGCCCAGCTGCAACGGCATTTCAGCGTGGCTGCGCCGCAGTGGCCGGTGGCTGCGTTGACCCGCCAGCGTGACGTGGGTGATGCCGCCGGCGCCCGCTGGCTGCGCGCCGATCCGGCCTGCATGGTGCCGGACATGCACGGTGCGCGGATGATGGCCTACGGCGAAACGCTGCGGCCGAACCTGGCCGATTGCCTGGCCTTGCTGCCGGTGTTGCAGCCGTTGTTTGCTGATGCCGGGTTCGTGCTCGACGCACCCGATCCTTCGCGCTGGTACCTGCGGCTTCCGATCGACCTGGCGCTGCCCGAGTTCGACAGCCCGGACGAGGTGCTGGGCGATGACCTGTTCTCGCACCTGCCGGAAGGCGAGGGCGGCCGCCGTTGGCGGGCGTTGATGACCGAGGCGCAGGTGCTGCTGCACAACCATTCCTGGAACCAGCAGCGCGTGGCCCAGGGGCAACAGCCGATCAATTCGCTGTGGTTCTGGGGCGGTGGCGTGATGCCGGTATCGGTCAGCACGGCGCACGCGCAGGTGCGCAGCCGCGATGCCCTGCTGCAGGGCCTGGCGCTGGCGGCTGGCGTGGCGGTGGATGGCGAGCAGGCGGTGGATGCGTTGGTCGACCTGCGCCAACTGCGTTCATCGCAGCAGTTGGGCAATGATGCGATCCGGCCGCTGCTGGCCGCGCTGAAGCGAGGCGAGCTGCAGCGACTGGTGCTGGACTTCGAGGATGGCCTGCAGTTCCAGTTGGACCGTGGCCAGCGCTGGCAGTTCTGGAAGAAGCCGCGGCAGCTGCACGACTGATCGGGGTCGGATCCGTTTTTCGTCGGAAAGCGGCTCTGACCCCCGATGGTTACCGGGGTTGCCGGCCAGCGGCCGGCACTACCGCAGCTGCCGGGCGCAATTCCGCCAGCCTCTCCCACGCGCGGTATCATCCCTCTGTCTTTCGTAACCGGCGATGCCGATGTCCCTTGCCGCCGATGCTGTGCAGCCATCCACTGATACGGTGACGATCCGCCGTCGCGATGCGGTCGCACCCGGCAACTGGCCGGACGGCACACTGCCGCTGCTGGCGCGGCTCTACGCCAGTCGCGATGCCGGTACCCCGGAGCTGGCACTGCCGAAACTGGGCAATCTGCACGCGCCCGAGCTGCTGACCGGCATCGATGATGCAGTGGGCCTGCTGGTCGAGGCCATCGCCAATGACAAGCGCATCCTGGTGGTCGGCGATTTCGATTGTGATGGCGCTACCGCCTGCGCGGTGGGCGTGCGCGGCCTGCGCATGCTCGGCGCGCAGCATGTCTTCCACGCGGTGCCGAACCGCATGGTGCACGGCTATGGCCTGTCGCCGTCGCTGGTGGACGAACTGGCCGCGCTGCAGCCGGACCTGCTGGTTACGGTCGACCACGGCATTGCCTGCCATGCGGGCGTGACTGCGGCCAAGGCGCGTGGCTGGCAGGTGCTGGTCACCGACCATCACCTGCCGGGCCCGCAGCTGCCGCCGGCCGATGTCATCGTCGATCCGAACCTGGATGGCGATGCCTTCCCCAGCAAATCGCTGGCCGGTGTCGGCGTGATTTTCTACGTGCTGATGGCGTTGCGCCGGCAGATGCGCGAGGCCGGTGTCTTCGCCGATGGCAAGGGGCCGGACCTGACCACGCTGCTGGACCTGGTGGCGGTGGGCACCGTCGCCGACCTGGTGGCGCTGGACCCTAACAATCGTGCACTGGTCAGCGCGGGCCTGCGCCGGCTGCGTGCTGGGCAGGGCTGTGTCGGCCTGCGCGCCCTGATCGAAGCCAGTGGCCGCGATGCCGCACGACTGACCGCCACCGATATCGGCTTCGCACTTGGGCCGCGCCTGAACGCTGCCGGCCGGCTGGAGGACATGGCGCTGGGCATCGCGCTGCTGCTGACCGAGGACCCACGGCAGGCACGCGACATTGCGCAGACACTTGAGCAGATCAATTCGGAACGGCGCGCGGTGCAGCAGTCGATGACCGACGACGCCGAGCAGGCGCTGACCCGCGTGGTGCTGGACACGGCCGGCCAGCGGCCGGTGGCGGCCTGCCTGTTCGATGCCGACTGGCACCCGGGCGTGGTGGGCCTGGTCGCGTCGAAGATGAAGGACCGCCTGCACCGTCCGGTGATCGCCTTCGCCCCCGCCGAACCGGGCGCCGACACCCTGCGTGGCTCGGCCCGCTCGATTCCCGGCCTGCACATCCGTGACGCGCTGGCGCTGGTCGACGCACGCCATCCGGGCCTGATCGAACGTTTCGGTGGGCATGCGATGGCGGCCGGCCTCAGCCTGCGCCTGGATCACATTGATGACTTCAAGGCCGCTTTCGTCGCCGTGGTGCTGGAAATGCTCGACCCGGCGGCGCTGCAGCAGCAGGTGCTGAGCGACGGTGAACTGGCGGCGGAGGAACTCGACCATCGCCACGCCGATGCGCTGCGCCTGGCCGGGCCGTGGGGGCAGGGCTTCCCGGAACCACTGTTCGACGGCCACTTCGAAGTGGCCAACTGGCGCGTGCTGAAGGAGCGCCACCTGAAGCTCGAACTGCGCCTGCCGGGCGTGCCCGGCACGATCAACGCCATTCACTTCGGCGGCTGGCACGGCAATGCGCCGGGCCGCCATGTGCATCTCGCCTACCGGCTGGCCTGCGATGACTACCGTGGTGGCAGCGCGATCCAGCTGATCGTCGAGCACTGCCTGCCCGGCTGAAAAAAGGGACGGAGGGGATTAAGTCGCTTGTGCCTTGTTTGCCAATTGCGACTTAATCCCCTCCGTCCCCTTTTTCCACCTCGGTCACCAGCGTCGGCAGTTCCCAGGTTCCACCGGGCACGCCGCGGCACAGGCCTGCTGCGATTTCGGAGGTCGCGACGAAGGCCGTGCCAGTCCAGGTCCAGGTGCTCTGCGAGATGCAGTCGCCCAGTCCGCGGCCCTTCTGCGCGGCGATGATCTGCCCATCGTCATAGTCGATCGCATCACTGGTCACCCACTGCGGTTGGAACGGGGCCTTCGGGCGGGCCACCCAGTAGCCGTCGCCGGTGTTGTAGGCCGCGCGCCAGCAGGGCACGTTGACCAGCACGTGCTGCGCGTCCAGGCGACGTATCTCCAGTGCCGAGTTGCTCAGCGGGATATCGGCATCGGCCTCCAGCAGGCCCTCGCAGCTGTTGTCCTTCAGCGTGGCACGCAGCGCCGCGCGCAGCGCGGGCGAGGCGGCCAGCTGCGCGAAGGCCGGGTCATCCGGAATCGAATCGGCAGTCGGTGCGCTGTGCACCATGGGCACCGGCAGCGCGGCCGGAACGCTGGCTTCGGGCGTGCTGCCCTTGCGCATCACGGCACCGGGCGTGCCGAGGCGGCCCTGGTACTCGTCGATCTTCAGCAGGACTGCGGCGGCGCCCTTGTCCGACAACGCCCAACGTTGACCGGTGGCATCGCTCACGCTGATTCCACCGTCGCGCACCAGTGCGGACAACAGTGCGGCGGTCTGCGCGGCACTCAGGGTATAGGTGCCTTCGCTCTGGTCCGGTACCAGCACACCCAGGTCCTGCTGCCGGACATGCAGGCGCAGCGCGCCGGCGGGCCGGGTCTGGCCTTCATCCGGCTGCAGCGAAAGACGGCCCTGCATGGCCTGGTTGGCGCCGCCCTTGCGGGTCAGCAGCACGCTGAGCGTGCTCTGCTCGTCGGCGGCGTAGCCGGCGGCGCGGCAGGTGCGGGTGTTGTCACAGGCCACCACCCAATCGTGGTGCTGGAAGTACAGACGGCTGGAGGGTGCCCCGGCGTTCGCAGCGGGCGGGGTGACCAAGGCCAGCAGGGCAAAGGGCAGGAACTGACGCATGGGCATCCATACACATGGGCGGGGCCACAGAGTGCCCAGCCAGGACCGTCAGCGCCAGCCTGAATGGCTGCGCTGTGCTCTCCGTATTTGTGACGTGGTTCGCGCTGCCGTGAAAATCCTTAATGAATTCATCTCCTTATCCAACGGTGATTGCGTCAAAAAGCTGGCACATGGCACAGGTCAATGGCAAAGTCGGGCCACGACCAACATGGGACGACGGAACGCCCGATGTACGCCGAATCACTGCTTCCCGGCGCCACGCTGCAGCGCCTTCACCAGGACCGACGCCTGATCCGCGTCGAAACCGCTTTGGATCCGGACACGTTCCTGGTCAAGCGCTTCGACGGCGCCGAATCGGTGTCCGCGCCGTTTGCGTACCGCATCGATCTGCTCTCGATCCAGCCGCGACTGGAGCTGAAACAGCTGGTCGGGCAACCGCTGCGGCTGCAGCTCGGCGATGAGTTCGGCAACCGCAGCGTGCATGGTTACGTGCGCGAGTTCGCCAGCAGCGGGCAGCAGGCGCAGTTCAGCGCCTATCGTGCCGAACTGGCGCCGTGGTTCGCCTTCCTCGACTACACCTGCAACTGCCGCATTTTCCAGGACCGGAACGTGCTGCAGATCATCGAGGAAGTCTTCGAGGGCTATGCGCAGCTGGCCAGGTTCCGCTACGACCTCAATGCAGGCAAGCTGGCGCCGCTGCCGTATTGCGTGCAGTACAACGAATCGGACTTCGCCTTCGTCAGCCGCCTGCTGGAAGATGCCGGCCTGTACTACAGCTTCGTCCACGACGAAGAAGGCCATGAGATGGTGATCAGCGACGATTCGACGTTGAGCACTGCCCATGGCGAGCCACAGCCGATCGCGTTTGTTTCCGACCAGGGCACCCTGGCCAGCACGGGCCTGCATCGCTGGGGCGCGCGGCGCCGGGTCGGACCGAGCGTGCAGACGCTGCGCAGCTTCGACTTCAAGCAGCCGGGCGAACGGCTGGATGGCAACCAGGGCAACCAGGTGCCGCTGGGCCTGCTGCCGCCGTTGGAGCAATACCGCTACGACGGTGCCGCGCGCTTCATGAACAGCCGCATCGGTACGGCGCTGGCTGCGGTGCGCAACGAGGAAGTGACCTGGCCGACCAAGCTGTTCGAGTGTGCGGGCAATGCCGGCGAGATGGAGGCCGGCGGCTGCTTTGATCTGGAACGGCATCCGGACTTCATCGGCCGCGACGACACCGATCGCAGCTTCTTCGTGGTCAGCATGCAGCGCGAAGGCCACAATAATTTTGCCGCCGATTTCGGCAGTGCAGAAGCGCCCAGTGTGGAAGTGCAGGCCGAAGTGCTGCGGCGGCGCATCCCGTACCGCCCGCTGCGGCTCACCCCTTGGCCACGCATGCCGGGCCCGCAGACCGCCACCGTGGTCGGCCCGCCGGGCGAGGAACTGCACGCCGACCGCTATGGCCGGGTGAAGGTGCAATTCCATTGGGACCGCCAACTGGACCGTCGCGAGAACGCCTCGTGCTGGATCCGCAGTGCCAGCCCCTGGGCCGGCGCGGACATGGGCGGCGTGTCGCCGCCGCGCGTGGGCCAGGAAGTGATCGTCGACTTCCTCGACGGTGATCCGGACCGGCCGATCATCACCGGCCGCGTCTACAACGAAGACAACATGCCGCCGTTCGGCATGGAGGTCAGCGGCCTGAAGTCGAAGACGGTCAAGGGCGCGGGCTGGAACGAGATCACCATGCACGATGGTGCCGGTGGCGAGCTGCTGAACATGCGCGCCCAGCGTGACATGGTCACCACCGTGCTCAACGACCAGAACGCCAGCATCAAGAACAACAAGTCGACCACGGTGGCGGTGAACCACACGATGGGCGTCGGCGCCAACCAGGACATCAGTGTCGGCGGCAACCGCGGCATCACGGTCACCGGCACCGATACGCTGGGTGTCACCGGCACCCGCACCACCAACGTGACCGGCGCGGTGACCGAGAAGTACGAGACCGGCGAGACCAAGACGATCGTGGCCGCTGGCTACACCGAAACCATCACCGGTGATTTCAAGACCACGCTGACCGGCAACTACACCAGCCAGCGCACCGGCACCTGGACCGAGACCGTCACCTCCACCTCCAGCCGCACCGTCGGTGGGCTGGTCACCGAGACCCTGCAGGCCGCGCGTGAAGTGACGATCACCGGGCAGGACAAGCGCAAGGTGCAGGGCAAGGTCGACGACAGCAACGTCGGCGAGCGCGTCATCGATGTCACCGGCAACTTCAGCCAGGATGCCAGTGGCACCCACAGCCAGGGCTCGGACGGGGCAATGAGCCTGGAGTCGGCGGTCAAGCTCACCAGCAAGGTCGGCGGTTCGGTCATCGAGATCACCGACAGCGCGATCAAGATCACCGCCGGTGGTTCGGAAGTGGTGATCGACGCCGGTGGTGTATCGGTCAACGGCAGCGAGATCAAGCTCAACTGCTGAGCCGCAAGGGAGAAGCACGATGCAGGACACCCCCATGCTGCGCGGCCTGAACGCACTGCGCGATGCCTGGCTGGAGGCCAGCGCCGACCACAGCCGGCGCCTGCTGGTCTGGCGCTTGCCAGCCGCCGCCAGCCGGTTGCTGGCGGCGTTCTTCGAAATGCAGCGCAACGATGCCGGACGCGATACGCCGGACTACTTCCTGCGCATCGATACCGCCTACGAACTGGGCTTCCGCTACAGCCGGCAGCTCAAGCAGGACCTGCTGGAGCGCTATGTCGCCAGCCAAGAGGATCTGCGCGCCCAGCAGGTGCCGCTGGGCTGGCGCGGTCCGCATGAAGGCCATCCGGACAGCGCCCAGGGTGTGGTCGAGGTGCTGGAGAGTTTCATCGATCACCACGGCGAACATCTGCGCCTGCTGGCGGCGGTGCTGGAGCCGGAGCGCAGCGTGCCCGGCGAAGGTTTCGAGCGCTGGGTGGACGCTGCGCTGGCCGCCGGCCCCGGCCCGCGCCTGCGCCTGGTGCTGGTGGATACCGAGGAGGATCCGCGCTGGCAGCCGTTACTGGAACGGCACGGCAGGATCGCGCGCGTGGTCAGTGCGCCGGTCGACATGTTCGGCATCGCCCGCGATACCGCCGCACAGTCTGGCGGCCGCGGCCCGGAAGTGCTGTACCGGCAGCTGCTGGCCGACTTGATGCTGCTGCTCGAACGCGGCAGCCCCTCGCAGGTGGTCGCCCGCGCCGAGCGCGCGCAGGGGCTGGCGCAGCGGCAGGGCTGGCAGGACCAGCAATCGGTGGTGCAGATGATGGTCGCTGGTGCGTGGTTGAAGCACGGCGACCACGGGCAGGCCATCAACAGCTACCGGCAGGCGCGCAGTGCGGCCGAGGGCGCGCGCATGAGCGGCAACCCTGCTGCACCGGAACTGGTGATGCAGAGCTGGTTTGGCGAGGCAGGCTGCTGGCTGGCCGCCAAGCAGCCGGAGCGCGCCGCGCAGACCTATCTGCAGGCCTCGACGTCGGCAGCGAGCATTCCGCACCCGATGTTCGCGCTGGAAGGCCAGCGCATGGCCGGCTGGTGCCAGCTGCAGGCCGGACAGCGCGAAGCGGCGCGGACCCAGTTGCTGGAGGCGATCCGCATCGCCAAGCCGCTGGCGCCGGCCGACCGCAAGGCCACTACGCTGCCACAGGCACTGTGGGACCTGCTGCAACTGCAGGATGCGCGCCGCTGCGAATCGCTGCAGCAGGCGGCCGCCGACTACCTGCAGGCCAGCACCGGCCTGCTGGAGAAGGCCGACGCGCAGGGGCATGCGCTGGGCCCGCGGCCGGTGCGGCCGGCACTGGATGCCGTCGACGCGGAGCTGGATGCCGCGCTGGAACGTGGCTTCCACCGCGCCCAGCAGGAGCGCGAGCGGCTGATCCAGGGCGGCGACGAATTCTTCCGCAAGATCGTGGCCGTCGGCCGCGACTTCCTCGACCCGGGCTGGAACGGCCTGCCGGCCATCGAACACCCGCTCGATCACGAGATACCGGTGTGGAGCGAGCCGCCGGCGATGCAGCCGTTGCCCGACCCCAGTGGCCTGCTGCAGGCGTCCGTGGCGGCGCCGGCCGGGCCTGCCGTTACAGGAGTGGCTGTTGCATGAAGTCGAACAAGACCGTGGTGATGCTGGTGGCCATCGTGCTGGGCATCATCGTCGTGACCTGGATCAGCGCCGAGTACCGTGACGAAGTAAAGGCGTTCCTGCGCGCGTTGTTCCGCGCCTTGTAAAGCAACAAGGAGTGTTGCCGTGAGCATCGCCGCCAAGCATTTCGATCCGCAACTGGGCATCGACATCCACATGTACGCAGTGCCACCGTGCCCGCTGCCGACGCCGCACATCGGCCTGGTGCTGGATCCGTTCGATTACATCCCGTTCATCGGCTCGACCATCAAGGTCAATGGCGTGCATCGCGGCACTGCCGGCACCGGCGGCCTGGACATCCACATTCCGCTGGGGGTGTGGGGCCCGCCGCTGGCGGCGCCGATGGGGCCGCAGTTCGACGGCGAAGAAATCTTCATGGGCAGCCGTACCGTGTCTGCCGACGGCGAACCGTTCTCGCGGCTGGCGATGCCGGTGCTGGACTGCAACCTGGCCGGGATGATCAATCCGTTCCGGATGAAGAAGCCGAAGAAGCCGCTCCGCGCGATGTCGCTGCCGACCGGCTTGAACGTGGCCATTCCCACCAGCGTCACCGTCGGCGGTCCGCCGACGGTGTCATGGACCGCGCTGGCGTTCCGCGCCGCATTCGCCGGGCTGGGCAAGCTGCGCAAGAGTGCTTTCTTCCGCAAGAAGATGGATGCGTTCGCCAACTGGCGGCGCGGCAAGTGGGGCCATCTGCCCTCCAGCTTCCTGAAATGCAAGGTGCTGCGTGCCGAGCCGGTGGATATCCGCGATGGCAGCGTGGTGGTCAGCCACCAGGACTTCGACATTCCGGGGCGGCTTTCCTTTGCCTGGCAGCGTAGTTACGGCTCGCGCCGCGCGGGCGAACCCGGCCTGTGCGGCGCGGGCTGGCAGACGCCGGCCGACATCCGCCTGGAACTGCTGGACGACGGCAGCGTGTGGTTGTCCGGCCCGGACCAGGCCGCGTTCTTCCCCGAGTTGCCGCCCGCTGAAGGCGAGGCCGGGGCCATCCTCGATTTCGTCGATGGCGCGCGCCTGCTGCGTCGGCGCGGGCAGTGGCTGGTGCGCTTCAAGAGCGGCCTGAAGTACGTGTTTGGCGGCGAACTGCCGGCAGGCGTGAGCGCACTGCCGAATCCACAATCCTGGCCGATCGAGCGCATCGAGGACGCGCACGGCAACCACTGGCGGTTCGAGCGTCGCGATGGCCACCTGGTGCGCATCGTCGAAAGCGGTATCGGCGACCTGCAGGGCCGTTTCATCGAAGTGGAGGCGCGCCACGGTCACATCGATCGCATGGCGCTGCATGACCCGGCCACCGGCCTGGTGCATCCGCTGGTGAGCTATCGCTACAGCGCCGACGGCGATCTGCTGGCGGCGGTGGACGCGCTTGGAGCGCCGCGCACCTTCGCCTACGAACAGCACCGCTTGGTGCGGCACACCGACCGCGTTGGCCTGTCATTCCATTACGCGTTCGACGTGCAGGGCAGGGTGGTGCATTCGTGGGGCGACGGTGGCCTGTACGACTACCACTTCGAGTACGACGCGCTGCTGCGCGAGACCCGGGTGACCGACTCGCTCGGCCATCTGAGCGTGGTCAAGTTCGACGAGAACCAGCTGCCGCTGTGCGAGATCGATCCGCTCGATGGCGTGACGCTGTTCGAGTACGACGATTTCGGGCGGACCGTGGCGGTGACCGACCCGGAAGGGCTGCGCACGGCGTTTGCCTATGATGCGCATGGCAACCTGGTCTGCCTGACCCGCGCCGATGGCACGTCGATCCAGATGGAGTATGACCCGGACGACCATATGGTGTCGCTGCGCACGCCGGATGGCGTCGACTGGCAGCAGGCATACGATAGCCAAGGCCTGCTGGTCAGCCAGACCGATCCATTGGGTGCAACCACCCGCTTCGAGTACGACCCTCAAGGCCAGTTGCAGTCGCAGACCAACGCGCGCGATGCGGTCACACGCCTACGCTATGACCGTCACGGGCTGGTGGCTGCCGTCATTGATGCGCTCGGTCATGAGAGCCGCTTCGAGCATGGTCCACTCGGCAACCTGCTGCGCCAGGTGGACCCGTTGGGGCAGGTCAGCCGCTACGAGTACGACGCCAAGGGGCGGTTGTTGGCCACTGTTGGTCCGGACGGCAGCGGTGTGCGCTGCGAATACGATGCCGAAGACCAACTGCTGCGCTATACCGATGAAGCAGGCGCGCAGACGCGGCTGCAGTACGTGGGCATCGGCCAGATCGGCAAGCGCGTGCAGGCCGATGGCCACAGCGTGGAGTACCGCTACGACACCGAAGAGCAGCTGGTTGCGGTCATCAACCAGCGCGGCGAAACCTACCAGCTGGTGCGCGATGCGCTGGGCCGCATCGTCGAGGAAGTGGACTACTGGGGGCAATCACGGCGTTACAGCTACGATGCTGCCGGGCGATTGACGGCGACCCTGGATCCGCTGGGCCAGCGCATCGCCTTTACCACCGACAATCTTGGGCGCATCACCCGCAAGACGCTGCCGGATGTGCGCCATCCTGGTCAGCAGGTACAGGAACACTTCGTCTACGACGTGCAGGGACAGATTGTCGAGCTGCGCAATGCGGCGCGTACGGTGAAGCGCCGGTACGACCCGCTGGGGCAATTGCTGGAGGAACTGCAGGACGGGTTCCGGGTGGGCTACGCCTATGATGAAGTGGGCAACCGCGTGCTGCGCGAGACCGCTGCCGGCAATCGGGTGGCGTTCGGCTACGACCTGCGCGACCAGACCGTATCGGTGGCCATCAACGACGAATCGCCGATCTCGATGGAGCGCGACGCGCTGGGCCGCACCACGCGCGAGCAGCTGAGCCCGCACTTACAGCGCGAGTTCACCTACGACAGCCGTAACCTGCTGACCTCGCAGTCGGTACTGAAGGACGCTGCGCCGCTGTTCGAGACTCGCTACGACTACGACCGCAGTGGCAACCTGACCTGCCGCAGCGACAGCACGCAAGGCGTGGACGAGTACCGCTACGACGCTATCGGGCGCCTGCTGCAGCACATCGACCCGAAGGGCAAGGTCGAGCGCTACTTCAACGATCCCGCCGGTGATCGGCTGCGCACCGAAGTGAAACAGGTCCAGGCGCGCAAGGTAGTGGGCGGCGACGATGACGACCTGGCCACCTGGACGCGCGAAGGCATCTATCAGGGCGTGCACTACGTGTTCGACCGGGCGGGTGATCTTGTGCACAAGGGCGCACCGCAAGGAGATGCGCCTGATGACCTGACGTTGATCTGGGATGCCAACCATCGGTTGGCGGAGAGCCGCCGCAACGGGCAATCAACGTACTACGGCTATGACCCGCTGGGACGGCGGGTTTTCAAGCGTAACCCGACGCAGACAACGTGGTTCTTCTGGGATGGCGATGCGTTGCTGGGTGAGGTGCAGCAGGCCAACGACGCCGAAGAGGCGGCGCCGGTGTGGGTCGGTAATGTGGCCAGCCTGGTGGAGATGAGGCGGCGGCAGCGGCGGTTGGAAAAGCTGCATGAGCGGGTGCGGGAGTATGTCTACTACCCCGGGACGTTTGTGCCGTTGGCCTGGGTCAGACCTCTCGATCTAGAGAGGATATCTGCTCCAATTTCGGAGGTATCAGGAGCCCCCGATCCTGTGCACGAGGCCGCATCGTTTGTCGCCCCTGTTGATCCGCCAGGTGCAATCGGGTGTGAGGTAGAGCAAAGGACAACGTCTCGCTCGTTTGGTGGTGGACTTGGCCAGTTGGGTGCGTCTTCCTTGGGACTCAGGGGATCTGCGTGTACCGACAAGCTTGAATCGACTACTGCTCCGGCATCCGCGCAGCTCACTCGTTCGGCAGAGAGCAGGAAAAGCCCCAGTTTGACCTTCCCGACCAGAAAAGCACCGGCTAGCTCCGCGTCGCTGGCGGATCAGTCCGCATGCAGTACTGCTCGGGCGGGCCTATTTGGGGTGGATCCGAATGGTGCGGTAGTTAGAGCGCTGGATGCGTCAGGAGTACATGAGTGGGCGGTCAGATACGGGTCATGGGGGGCTGATGAGAACAGCACCCAGGGCGGGATGGAGTTCTTCATACGTCTGCAAGGGCAGTATCGGGACATTGAGACAGGTCTCTATTACAATAGAAATCGATACTTTGATCCGTTGGTCGGAAGCTTCATATCTCCGGATCCGCTCGGTCTCGATGCAGGAGAGTGCATATACGAATATTCTCTAAACGCAATTGCGTACTGCGACCCGTTGGGTCTGAAGTACCGGAAGACTACGGCGAGTGATGGTAGAACCGTTTATCAGAATGATGATGCATTCAATCCTCATAGAAAGGTGTCGTGGGAAGATGCAGAGACGGGTGAGTTCAGGCGGGGTACGAATCTTGACCGAATGTCGGAGGGCTTGGCGCCGATCGGAAAAGATGGGCGGCCAGTTCAGTTGCACCATCTGACCATGACCGAGGCGCCCGGGATGAATGGGCGGAGAGGTTCCTTGGCTGAGGTGAAGGCATCCATCCATTCGAAGTACACATCGATTCTCCATATTCCTTTCCCGAGGAATCCAAACAACAAGAGGCAGACCCTGCCTCGATATCCGAGTTTTAGAAGAAATAACGATGGAAGCGCGTCCCTGCTGGCAAGTCAATTCGACAGCTTCAGGGAGTCATATTGGAAGGCGAGAGCGCAATCAATACTTGCTGGCTGCCGACAATGAGGTGTGTTCATGTTTGATAATCTGGAGGCGCTGGTGGCGCAGCACCCGCGAGTCAAGGTATTTCCTGGGCGCCAGGTTGAACCTGGCCTTATCCGCGAGGCCGAAGCTGAGCTGGGGATTCCATTGCCTGATTCGTACAAGGAGTGGTTGCTCAAGTATGGGAATCTGAGGGTCGGCGCTTATCCTGTTCTGACCCTTGCGCCTCGGGATGTGCGTGACATTTCCGATAGTGATCTGATCTACAATTTCAGGTTGGATTCCCGTGATGGCGAGCTGTCGGTCGGGTATATCTCAATTCATCTGCCGGATACGGATGAATCATTCTATTTCGATACCAGCAAGGGGCTGGTTGGCGGAGAGTATCCCGTTGTCAGGCGGGATTGGTCTGACGGATCGTATGAGCCGTTTGCCGACAGTTTTGTGGGTTTTCTAGAGGAGATTGTCCGGCAGGCTTGATGTGACCTGATTAGCACGAACTTTCAGCACGGATTAGGCTAAACATCCAAGCGCAATACCCCCATGTCCTGATGTTGCCATGTCAACGACAAGAACCTATCACCACCTCAGTGCAGAAAAACGTGCTGTGATCATGATCAAGCGCCAGTATGCGCAGCATCGTCCGATGTCTTGGGCGCTCGCCGGCGACCATCAGCCGTGAGTTACGCCGCCTGTAGATATCGGCCTACGACGCGACTACGGCTGGTCACAGGTATCGGCGCCGACGTGAACGATGCTGGCGCAGGCGTCTGCTGGCAGAGGGCACTGCGCTGCATCGGCACGTTCATGATCACTTGGTGCTCCTGCGCTGGTCGCAACTCGTTCGTCACTCAGGGTAAAGAGGCTCTTGCCTTCTAGTTCCTGGCCTTGCTCTGCCTGATATGGAGTGGCTGTAGCGCTGTGGTCATACGCCCCAGGGTGACGTGGTAGCTCCGTCGACTACCTCTCGCGTTGCGCAATTCGGTGCTGATATTGAAGCGCCGCTATGAGCGTGTATTCATTCACATCATGTGTGGTGTCTTCGTTGGTCTCTATGGTGGACTTGGAAGTGCGTTCCCTGAGACGCACACGAGACTAGGCATCTTCGGTGAGTCGATTGCTGAGGAGGCGTTGCTCGTGGTGCCTTTGGCCGCCCCAAGGAAGCGACGTGAAGACTGGGCAGGTGGGATCGCAGAGTTGAGGCGTTTGGGTATTGTCTCGGGTTAGGCGAGTTTCCGCTCATGCTCAGCGCTCCTCCCATTGGATTGTAAACAGTCTTGGGTGAGTGCCTGTTTCGACGGCATCTCCCCATCCAACCCCATTTGCCCCAGCCACGCGTTGAACCGTCCAACCTCCCGCTGGAGCAGTCCGATGCCCCTCGTCCGCCGCGTGATTCCATCCGTACTGGCCCTGCTGCTCTGCGCTGTCGCCGGTGTTGCCCAGGCGCAGTCCACCAAGGCCGTCCGGCCCGTCCGGTCGGTGCCGCTACTGCAGGTCGCGGGCGCCGAGCAGCCCATCGCGCTGCGCCAGGCCCGCATCGAAAGCGACATCCAAGCCGGCATCGCCCAGACCCGCATCACCCTGGAATTCCATAACCCGAACCGGCGCGTGCTGGAAGGGGAGTTGCAGTTCCCGTTGGCCGAGGGCCAGCAGATCACCGGGTTTGCCCTGGATATCGGCAGCGAACTGCGCGAGGCGGTGCCGGTGCCCAAGGACCGCGGCCGCCAGGTCTTCGAGGAGATCGCCCGCCGTGGCGTCGACCCCGGCCTGCTGGAGCAGACGGCGGGCAACCAGTTCCGCCTGCGCATCTACCCGTTGCCGGCCGGTGGCAGTCGCCGCGTGCAGCTGGTGCTGCGCGAGCCGCTGGCCTTCTCGGGCCAGGGCTGGCGGTGGACGCTGCCGCTGCAGTTCGCCGCCGGTGCTGCCTCCGTTGCAGTGAAGGTGCAGGCGCCAGGGGCGATGGCCGCAGGTACCGCACCGTTCCAGATCACGGCGGGCCAGCTGCAATGGCAGGGCCGCGGCGCGCAGCTGCCGGCACAGCTGCAATGGACGCTGCCGGCCGAACGCAAGCCGCAGGTGCAGGTGGCGCCGTGGCAGGACGGCCACTATCTGCTGGCGCAGCTGCCGGTGCCCGTCAGCGGTACTCCCCGCACGCCGTCGAGCGAAGTCGGCCTGCTGTGGGACGGTTCGGGTTCCTCCGGCCAGCGCGACCGCGCGCGTGAGTTCGCGCTGCTGGATCGCTACTTCGCCGCGATGGGCAATGGCACGGTCGCGCTGACCGTGCTGCGCGACCGTGCCGAGCCGGTGCGCCGCTTCCGTATCCGCGCAGGCAACTGGAGCGAGCTGCGCGCGGCTTTGCAGGCGGTGCGCCCGGACGGTGCCAGTGCGCTGGCCCAGTGGCAACCGCAGCCGAGCGTGAAGGAGTACCTGCTGATCAGCGACGGCCTGCTGACCTACGGCCCGGAACAGCTGCCGGCGATGGCGCCAGAGCAGCGCCTGTTCGCGGTCAGCAGTGCCGGCGCACGTACCGATGCAGTGCGCTTGCGTGGCTGGAGCGAAGCGCATGGCGGCCGCTTCGTCGCGCTCGGCAAGGATGTCGACGCCGCTGCGCGTGAGCTGCTGTCCTTGCCGCTGGACGTGCAGATCGATGCGGGGCGTGGCGTGCAGGACGTGGTGATTGATCGTCGCAGCGAAGCCGAAGGCTGGCTGTGGCTGCATGCCCGGCTGGCGGCTGACGGTGTGCCGATGCGGGTCCGTGTCGGTGCCGGTGATTGGCAGGCATTGCCAGCAACGCAGAAAGGCGATGACGGTGAATTGCTTGCGGGGCTGTGGGCACAGGCACGCCTGCAACAGCTGGCCGCCGATCGTCGCGGCAATCGCGAGGAAATGCAGCGCCTGTCGCAGCAGTTCGGCCTGGTCGGGCCGGATTCCTCGCTGATCGTGCTGGAAACGCTGGAGGACTACCTGCGCTATGCGATCCGTCCGTCCGGAAAGCTGCGCGCCGAGTATGACGCCCGCTTCGCGCGGCAGGTGAGCGACCGTGCCGCTGCCGATCGCGAGCGTCTGGTCGAGGTCGCTGCACGTTGGAAGGAGCGCCAGCAATGGTGGAGCCGCAGCTGGCCGAAGGATGCGCCGCCGCAGTTGAAGGGCAGGGCACTGGAAGTGGCGTCCGCGGATTACGCGATGGAATCGGCGCCGGTGGCGATGTTGGCTGCGCCTGCGCCGGCGGCCCCGCCTGCACCGATGGCGGCCGCGGCCGAGCAGCGCAGAGAGGCAGGCAGCGCGCGCGCGCGTCGCTCCGTGTCCGCGGCGAACCAGGCGCTCGACGCGGTGGTGGTCACCGGTTCGGCCATCGATCAAGCGGGGCCCGCCAACGAGGGCGAGCTCGGCATCCAGCTGGCCGCATGGCAGCCGGATTCAGCCATTGCCCGCCGCCTGCGCCAGGGGCCGTCCTCGCAGCTGTACAACCGCTACCTGGCCGAGCGCGATGCGCATGCCGACAGCAGCGCGTTCTTCCTCGATGTGGCCGAACTGCTGTTGGAGCAGGGCCAGCGCGAGCTGGCGCTGCGCGTGCTGTCGAACCTGGCCGAGATGGACCTGGACAACCGCCACCTGCTGCGTGTGCTCGGCTATCGGTTGATGCAGGCCGACGCCCCGGCACTGGCGGTGCCGGTGTTCGAACAGGTGCTGGCGATGGGCCAGGAAGAACCGCAGAGTTTCCGTGACCTCGGCCTGGCGCTGGCCGCCGCCGGCAAGCCGCAGCAGGCGCTGGCGCCGCTGTATCAGGTGGTGGTGCGGCCGTGGGACAACCGCTTCGATGGTATTGCGCTGATCGCGCTGGATGAATTGACCAACCTGGTATCACGCAGCCGCCCGGTGCTGGACACCACGGGCATCGACCCGCGCCTGCTGCAGGCGATGCCGCTGGACCTGCGCGTGGTGCTGGCCTGGGATGCCGACAACAGCGACATGGACCTGTGGGTGACCGACCCGAACGGCGAGCGCGCGTACTATGGCAACCGCCTGACCTACCAGGGCGGGCAGATGTCGCAGGACTTCACCGGTGGCTACGGCCCGGAGCAGTTCTCGCTGCGCAACGCCAAGCCCGGCAGGTACAAGGTGGAGGCGAACTACTTCGGCAGCCGCCAGCAGCTGGTGACCGGTGCGACCACCCTGATGCTGCGCCTGACCACGCACTGGGGCACGCCGAAGCAGAAGGACCAGATGGTCACGATGCGGCTGAAGGACCGCGCCGAGACCGTGCTGGTGGGTGAGTTCACGGTGGAATGAGTCACCCAGGGTCGATGCGGAGCCGAGCAGGGGCTCGGCTCTATGAGGCCGCCGTCGCGGCGTGTACGGTCGGCAATGATCGTGGCTCGGCACGCAGGCCGAACAGCGGCCGCAGCCAGCGCACGCGACGGATCAGCAGCTCGTGGATCAGCAGGCAGCCGCCCACGGTGCCGCCGAGCAGCAGCGCCGGCTCGGTCCACGCGCCAAGCTGCAGCGGCTTGAGCCAGAACAGCAGCACGATGATCAGGCTCTGGTGCAGCATGTACCAGGGATAGATCGCCTCGGTGCAGTACGGCAACCAACGGAACGGGCGGTCGAGGAAGACCTTGCCCCAGCCGAGGATGGCCAGCAGCGCGGTCCAGACGTACAGCGACTGGCTGGTCCGGACCTGCAGGTCCCAGAAAGGAGCGGGCCACTGACGCAGCGGCGAGTCGGCCGGCAGCACCTGGCCGAGGATGCGCAGGCCCATGTACCAGCCGACTGCGGCAAGCGCCAGCCACAGCATGGTGCGGCGCAGGGCGACCACTCGATCCCAGAACACGGGCTCGCGGCCAAACAGGTAGCCGGCGAGGAACACCGTCGCGTACTTCGCGTGCTGGTACCAGTCGCCGAGCAGGGCATTGGTGGACGGGTAGATCGGCTCCAGCCAGACCACCCAGGCCAGCAGCAGCACGAACGGAATGCCGATCAGCAGCGTGGGCGATGCGGCAACACGGGCCACGGTCCTGCGCACCCCAGGCCTGCCCAGCACCGGCATCAGCAGGGCCAGCGCCAGCGTGTAGTTCCACAGGTAGGCCAGGTACCACAGGTGGTTCCAGGTGATGCCGTACTGCCAGCCGGCAAAACTGCCTTCCGGCCACGGCTGCACCTGCCAGTAGCGCAGCAGGAAGGCGCCGAAGCCCGGTGCGACATGGCCGTTGGCCACCCCTTCGCAGTAGGGTTGGATCGGCACGATGATGAACATGCCGAACAGCAGCGGCAGCAGCAGCCGCCACGTGCGCAGGCCTGCAAAGCGCAGCACCCTGCCTTCCGGCCGCATCAACGCGATGGCGATGCCCGAGATCAGGAACAGCAGCGACATCCGCCAGCGGTTGACGAACACCATCGGCGACTGCAGCCATTCGGCGGTATGTACGCTCTTGAGGTGGAAGCCCCAGTCGTCCACGTAGGCCATGCCGGTGTGGTAGAGGATCAACAGGGCGAAGGCGAACACCCGCAGGGCGTCGATGTCGTGGCGTCGGTTCATGGGCAGGCAGGGCAGGGAGGTCAGGCCACGGTGAGCGCCGCCACGCGCCGTGACCATGGCGCTGGGCCCGCCGGTACCGACCAGGTGACCAATGGCGGGCGGCGGGGGACCAGTGGAGCCGCTACCCTCGGCCCCTTGAGGCACGCTGGAGCACCGCAACGAGATGGATGCAGCAATGGCACAGGGGCGCCCGCCGCGCTGGCGTACGTCAACCCGCATTCTGGTATGGACCGCGATCCTGTCAGTATCAGCGGTGAGCAATGCGCTGGTGGAGGTGATGGACGCAGGGCGCCGGGGCGCGGATCTGGGCCTGTGGGAGCCACTGATCTGGGAGTTCAGCAGCCTGAGCCTGATCCTGGCGACCCTGCCGCTGCTGTGGTGGGGGTGCGAGCGCTGGCCCCTGCATGCCGATACCTGGCGCCGGCGGTTGCCGCTGTACCTGCTGGCCAGCGTAGGCTGGTCGCTGATTCACGTGGTGGGAATGATGCTGGTCCGGCACCTGGCCTACGCGGCAGTGGGCTATCGCTACCAGGACGATGCCGGCTGGCTGGAGCGCTTTGCCTACGAATACCTGAAGGATGTGCGTACGTTTGCGCTGTTCGTGGCGCTGGAGCACCTGGCCAGCTGGCTTGGGCGGCGGCGCCAGGGCGAGGCGAGCCTGCTGGCCGAGCCTGACGTTGGCGTCCCGGTGGAGCCGGTCGAGCGTCCGCAGCACTTCCTGGTACGCAAGCTGGGCAAGGAGTTCCTGGTGGCCACCGAAGACGTGGAATATGCCCAGGCGGCAGGCAACTACGTGAACCTCCACGTGCGTGGCCATGACTATCCGCTGCGGATCACCATGGCCGTGCTGGAGCAGCGCCTGGACCCGGGCGTGTTTCTACGCCCGCATCGCAGCTGGATGATCAATCGCGGCCACTTGCGCTCGATCGAGCCACTGGAGGGCGGCGAGGCGCTGCTCCACATGGCCGATGGCGTCAAAGTGCCGTGCAGTAGACGACAGCTGCCCCAACTCCGGCTCGACCTGGCGGGCGGGTGAGCGGGCGGGCCCTGCGGCCCGCCCGCGGACAACTTACTTCTTGTCCTTCTTGATCATCGCGTCGATGCGCGCAGCGCGGGCTTCCGAGCCCGGGTGCGAGGACATCAGGCCGCCTTCGCTGGACAGCTTGCGGAACATGCTGGCCAGTGCCGCCGGGTCGTAGCTGTGGCGCTTCATGAACTGGTAGCCGTACTCGTCCGCCGCGCTCTCTTCCTTCTGCGAGAACTGCGCGTTGACGAAGCCTTCGGCCAGTTCGCCCAGCTGGCCCTGGCTGAGCTGGGTCAGGTTGCCATTGCCCGAGGCGGCCAGGCCCTCGCGGCCAGCCGAGGCGAGCAGGGCCGTGCGCATCTTGGTCTTGCTGTGCCCCAGCTTCACGTGGCCGATTTCGTGGCCGATCACGCCACGCACTTCGTCGTCGCTGGCCATGTCCATCAGGCCGGTGTAGACGCGCACGCAGCCGTTGGCCATCGCCCAGGCGTTGACGTCGGCGGTGCGGTAGACCTTGAAGTTCAGGTTCAGGCCGTCCTCGTTGGCCAGGCCCTGGGTGATCTTGGCCAGGCGCTGGGCATAGGGATCATTGCCGGCAACCACCTGGTTGTCCTTGTCCATGTAGGTGCAGGCCTGGTCGGCGGCGGCCGAGACCTCGGCGTCGGACAGGGTCAGCGCCTTGCCGGCCTTCATGCCGGTGCTGGTCAGGCCCTTCAGGTCGATGGCCGAGGCATTGGCGGCCAGCAGGCAGGCGGCCAGGCAGAGGGTGGAACGCATGATCGTCATTGAATTGATGCTCCTTGGATGGGAATGGACCGCGCGTCCCCCTGTTCCCGCGGCGGTCGGGAAGTCTACCGGCATCGTGCAGGCCCGTGTCCAGGCGCGCGACCGCCGGGTTCGGGCCGCCTCGCCGCGGGCCGGGTGGCTGCGGTATCATTCGCAGTCATCTTTTGAATGCATGACCGCCGACATGATCGAACTGAATCCTGTCCGCCAGCGCATCACCGATCTGACCGATCGCGTGCTGTCGCTTCGGGGGTATCTTTGACTACGACGCCAAGAAAGAGCGTCTTGAAGAAGTAACGCGGGAGCTGGAAAGCCCCGACGTCTGGAACAACGCCGAGTACGCCCAGAACCTGGGCCGCGAGCGTTCCAGCCTGGAAAAGACCGTGGGCGGCATCGCCTCGGTACTGGACGGCCTGACCGACGCGACCGAACTGCTGGAGCTGGCCGAGTCCGAACAGGACGAGGACACCGCGCTGGCCGTGGTCGCCGACCTGGACAAACACCAGGCGCACGTCGAGAAGCTGGAATTCCAGCGCATGTTCTCCGGCGAGATGGACAATGCGGCGGCATTCGTCGACATCCAGGCTGGTGCCGGTGGTACCGAAGCCCAGGACTGGGCCGAGATCCTGCTGCGCATGTACCTGCGCTGGTGCGAATCGCGCGGCTGGAAGACCGAGCTGATGGAAGTCTCCGGCGGCGACGTTGCCGGTATCAAGTCGGCCACGCTGCGCGTGGAAGGCGACTATGCCTATGGCTGGCTGAAGACCGAGACCGGCGTGCACCGCCTGGTGCGCAAGTCGCCGTTCGATTCGGACAACCGCCGCCACACCAGCTTCACCTCGGTGTTCGTGTCGCCGGAAATCGATGACAACATCGATATCACCATCAATCCGGCCGACCTGCGTACCGATGTCTACCGTTCGTCCGGTGCCGGTGGCCAGCACGTCAACAAGACCGAGTCGGCGGTGCGTATCACCCACATCCCGACCAACATCGTCGTGGCCTGCCAGACCGGCCGCAGCCAGCACCAGAACCGCGACAACGCGATGAAGATGCTGGCCGCCAAGCTGTACGAGCTGGAAATCCAGAAGCGCAACGCCGAGAAGGATGCGGTGGAAGCCACCAAGTCCGACATCGGCTGGGGCAGCCAGATCCGCAACTACGTGCTTGACCAGAGCCGTATCAAGGACCTGCGTACCGGCATCGAGCGTTCGGACACGCAGAAGGTGCTCGACGGTGACCTGGACGAATTCGTCGAGGCCAGCCTGAAGGCCGGCCTGGCCGTGGGTTCCAAGCGCGTCGATGCCTGATCGACGCGCCTGCGCGGATATCATCGCCCTCGTGCGCAACGCCGAGGGTGGTTGAACCGGCTTTCTGTAGAGCCGAGCCGTGCTCGGCTGCTTTTCGCGAGCTAGCGGATGCGTCGAGCATGGCTCGACGCTACAAAGGGTAGGACGGGGAGATGATGCGCAGCGAAGCTGAACGCAAGGAACTTGGCGGCTTCCTCAAGGCCTGTCGCGCCCGTGTCGACCCCACCACGCTCGGCCTGCCGGCCGGGCGCCGGCGTACCCCGGGCCTGAAGCGCGAGGAAGTGGCGCTGGCGATCGGGGTCAGCGTCAGCTGGTACACATGGATCGAACAGGGGCGCGAAGTGCGCGCCTCGCCCGAGGTGCTGGAGCGCCTGGCGGAGGTGCTGCGCATGAGCGACGACGAGCGCGCCTATGCGTTCGCGCTGTCCGGCTATGGCGTGCCATTGGAGTCGCCGGACGAGAGCGTGACCGACGGCCTGCGCCAGCTGGTGGAGGCGATGCAGCCGATCCCGGCCTACGTGCGCAATACCCGTTTCGACATCCTGGCCTGGAACCCGGCCATCGCCGAGCTTTTCGTCGACTACAGCCAGTTGGCGCCGCATGAGCGCAACACGCTGCGGCTGATGTTCCTGTACCCGCCGTACCGCACGCTGATCCTCAACTGGGAAGAAATGACCCGCGGCCTGCTGGCAGGCTTCCGTGCGGCGATGGCGCAGGCGCCGGACAAGGCGCCGTTCCTGGCGCTGGTCGAGGATATCGCGGCGCACAGTGAAGAGTTTCGCCAGTGGTGGCCGGAGCACGACGTGCGCCGGTTCGACGAAGGTGCGAAGAAGCTGAACCATCCCACGCGCGGGTTGCTGGACCTGCAGTACGTGGCGCTGGTGCCGGAGAGCCGGCACGACCTTTCGCTGGTGACCTACCTGCCGCGGAAGTAGGGGGGGCGGCAGGGCTTGCAGCCCTGCACCTGCAGAGGCCGAAGCAACTGCAACAGCAACAGCAACAGCAGGCTATCCGTGGGGGGGCGGGGCGGTGTCGGAGTGCGGGGACGCCGCAAGTACGTCCGTGTAGGCTTGGCAGCCGCATCCATGCGGCTGACACCCCGCACTCCGACACCGCCCCACCTCTGACAATTTCACGCGGCTGTTGGTAGGTGTCGACCTTGGTCGACACATCTGTCAGATATCGATATTCACGATGGGATCCGACCCCGTGCCGACCAAGGTCGGCACCCACCAACAGCAGCAGGAAACTGTCGAAGGCGGGGTGGGTCCGGTTGCGGGAGTGTCCGCGGCATGGATGCCGCGGCCAAGCCCCCAAGGACGGGTTTACGGCGTCTCCCGCAACCGGACCCACCCCGCCATCCCGCAGGAAACCAGCTTGTGCTGTTGCTTCGGCTGTTGCTGTTGCAGTTGCTTCGGCGGGTGCAGGGCGCAGCCCTGCCAAGAGCCCCCCCCCATTCAGGCAGGTAAGTGCAGGTCACAGGATAAGCAGACGCCTTGTTGCTGCCATCGAACAGGTCCACATTCCTGTGCAGGAGACGGGCCGCTGCCCGTCGTCGAGACACCAGGAGACCTGCATGTCCGCTGCCCCCAGCACTGCCATTTCCCGCGATCCGGCCACCGGCCAGCTCATCGCCAGCCATCTCTTCGCCACCGACGCCGAACTGGAGGCGATCCTCGATCGCGGCCAGGCCGGCTTTGCCGCCTGGAGCGCAACCAGCCTCGAACAGCGCGCCGGGGTGCTGCGCGCGATGGCTGGTGTACTGCGCCGCGACCGCGACGCGCTGGCCGCGCTGGCCACCGCCGAGATGGGCAAGGTCCAGGCCGAAGCGTTGGCCGAGATCGAAAAGTGCGCCGTGCTGTGCGACTGGTACGCCGACCACGGCGCGCAGTTCCTGCGCGACGAGCCGACCCAGGTGCCCGACGACAAGGCCTACGTGTCCTACCTGCCGTTGGGCGTGGTGCTGGGCATCATGCCGTGGAATTTCCCGTACTGGCAGGTGATGCGCGCCGCGGTGCCGATCCTGATGGGCGGCAACGGCTTCCTGCTGAAGCCGGCCGAGAACATCGTGGGTACCGCGCAGCTGCTGGATGCGGCCTGGCGTGATGCCGGGTTGCCGGACGGCACCTTCATCGCCGCCAACATCAGCCGCGAGGGCACCAGCCGCGCGATTGCCGATGACCGTATCGCTGCGGTGACCCTGACCGGCAGCGTGGCGGCCGGTCGCAGCATCGCCGCCCAGGCCGGGCAGGCGCTGAAGAAGGTGGTGCTGGAGCTGGGTGGCTCGGACCCGTTCATCGTGCTGGCCGATGCCGATCTGGATGCCGCCGTCGATGCGGCGGTGGCCTCTCGCTTCCAGAACACCGGGCAGGTCTGCATCGCCGGCAAGCGCATCATCGTCGAAGACGCAGTCTACGATCGGTTCGTGGCGCAGTTCTGCCAGAAGGTGCAGGCGCTGACCATTGGCGATGGCCGCGACCCCGGCAGCCGCATCGGCCCGATGGCGCGCCAGGACCTGCTTGAGCAGCTTGATGCGCAGGTGCGCGCCTCGGTGGAGGCCGGTGCGCAGCTGCTGGTCGGCGGCCATCAACTGGAGCGCCCGGGCGCGTTCTATGCACCTACCGTGCTGGCCGGCGTGGCGCCGGGCATGCAGGCCTTCGATACCGAGACCTTCGGCCCAGTGGCGTCGATCAGCCGCGCGCGCGATGCCGATCACGCGGTGGAACTGGCCAACCAGAGCGAGTTCGGCCTCAGCGGCAACCTGTGGACCGGCGACCGCGAGCGCGCCATGCAGCTGGCGCGCCGGCTGCAGACCGGCGGCGTGTTCGTCAACGGCTTCTCCGCGTCGGACCCGCGCGTGCCGATCGGCGGCGTGAAGAAGAGCGGCTTCGGCCGCGAGCTCTCGCACTTCGGCATCCGTGAATTCGTCAACGCGCAGACGGTGTGGTTCGACAAGCCTTGACGCGCGGCTCTCATCCTTCCTGCAACGATCCACCATCAGTCCAGCGAAAAGGACGGCATTCCAATGTCCAAGGGTTCAGACCTGCTCGTCGCCGCGCTTGAGAACGAAGGCGTCGAGCGTATTTTCGGCATCCCCGGCGAAGAAAACCTCGACGTGGTCGAGTCGCTCCGCCATTCCAGCATCGAGCTGGTCGTCACCCGCCATGAGCAGGCGGCGGTGTTCATGGCGGCCACCTATGGGCGCCTGACCGGCAAGCCCGGCGTGTGCCTGGCCACGCTTGGCCCGGGCGCGCTCAACTTCACCACCGGCGCGGCGTATGCGTTGCTGGGTGCGTGGCCGGTGATCATGATCACCGGGCAGAAGGGCATCGTCGCCAGCAAGCAGGCGCGCTTCCAGATCGTCGACATCGTCAGCACGATGAAGCCGCTGACCAAGCAGGCACGGCAGATCGTCTCGGCGCGCACCATCCCGACCATTGTCCGCGAGGCGTTCCGCGTGGCCCAGGAAGAGCGGCCGGGTCCGGTGCTGCTGGAACTGCCGGAAGACATCGCGGCCAACGAGGTCGAGGGCGTGGCATTGATTCCCCCGCACGCGGTGGATCGCCCCATTGCCAGCCCGGAGGCGCTCGACCGTGCGGCGGAGATCATCCGCAACGCCAAGCGTCCGCTGCTGATGATCGCTTCGGCGGCGTCGCGGCCACAGTCCAGCGAAGCGCTGTCAGCGTTCGTGCTGCGTGCCGGCATTCCGTTCTTCACCACGCAGATGGGCAAGGGTGCGGTCGCCGGTGGCTCGGGCCTGTACATGGGCACCGCGGCGCTGACCGAGCGCGATTACGTGCACATGGCGATCGACCAGGCCGACGTGATCGTCACCATCGGCCACGAGGTCACCGAAAAGCCGCCGTTCGTGATGCGCCCGGGCGGCCCGACCGTGATCCATATCGGCTACTCGCAGGCAGCGGTGGAACAGGTGTACTTCCCGCAGGTGGAGGTGATCGGTGATATCGGCCGCGCGCTGACCCAGCTGGCCGACCGCATCGAGGGTGCGGTGCCGAACGCCGATGCGCTGCTGCCGCTGCGCGCGACCATCCTGGAGCACATCGCCGACCGTGCCGAGGAGGAAGCGTTCACCCCGCAGCGGCTGGTGCACGACGTCCGCCAGGTGATGCCACCGGACGGCATCGTGGCGCTGGACAACGGCATGTACAAGATCTGGTTCGCGCGCAACTACCGCACCCAGGTGGCCAATACGCTGCTGCTGGACAACGCGCTGGCGACGATGGGCGCGGGCCTGCCTTCGGCCATCATGGCCTCGATCCTGTACCCGCAGCGGCGGGTACTGGCGGTGTGCGGGGATGGCGGTTTCATGATGAACAGCCAAGAGCTGGAAACGGCGCGCCGGCTGGGCCTGAACCTGGTGGTGCTGATCCTCAACGACGGCGCCTACGGGATGATCCGCTGGAAACAGGCGGTGGATGGTTTCACCGACTACGGCATGACCTTCGGCAACCCGGATTTCGTCAAGTACGCCGAGGCCTATGGCTGCAGGGGCCATGAGGTGACCGCCATCGAGCAGTTCATCCCGACCCTGGAAGCGGCGTTCAATGAGGGTGGGGTGCACCTGGTGTCGGTGCCGATCGACTATTCGGAGAACGAGCGGGTGCTGGTGGACGAACTGCGCCAGGCGTTCCCCGGCAACGGCTGACGCCGGCGCCGCGCGGCCCGATAGGTGTCGACCTTGGTCGACACACGAAGCGCCAACCAAGGTTGGCTACTACCGGGGCTTGTCGGCGCGAACCAGGGTTGGCGGCTACCGGGCGGGGCCGCCAGGGGCCGGGGCAGGGCGGTTTTGGTATGCTGTGGAACCGGCTGTGCCGGGCGCAGCATCCCCCCTCACTACACGATTCCCGCAGATCCATGAGCGAAGCTACCGATACCCCCCCCGTCGACGAAAACAAGTTGATCGCCGAGCGCCGTGAGAAACTCAAAGCGCTGCGTGGGCAGGGCATCGCGTACCCGAACGACTTCCGTCGCGAGGACTTTGCCGGACGGCTGCAGGAAGAATTCGCCGATGCCGAACAGTGGACCGCCGAGGCCCTGGAAGGCAACGGCCGCCAGGTGAAGATGGCCGGCCGTCTGATGGCCAAGCGCATCATGGGCAAGGCCAGCTTCGCGCAGATCCAGGACGAGTCCGGCCGCATCCAGCTGTTCCTGCAGGGCACGGTCCTCGGTGATGCCTACACCGCCTTCAAGGGCTGGGACGTGGGTGACATCATCGCGGTCGAAGGCGGTCTGACCCGTACCAAGACCGGCGAGCTGTCGGTCAAGGCCGAATCGATCCGCCTGCTGACCAAGTCGCTGCGCCCGCTGCCGGACAAGTGGCACGGCCTGGCCGACGTCGAGCAGCGTTACCGCCAGCGCTACGTCGACCTGATCGTGACCCCGGAATCGCGCGCGGTCTTCATCAAGCGCTCGAAGATCATCCGCGCCATGCGCGCGTGGCTCGACAACCGCGACTTCCTGGAAGTCGAGACGCCGATGATGCATTACATCCCCGGCGGCGCGGCGGCCAAGCCGTTCACTACCCACCACAACGCGCTGGACCTGGACCTGTACCTGCGCGTGGCGCCGGAGCTGTACCTCAAGCGCCTGACCGTGGGTGGCCTGGAGCGCGTGTACGAGATCAACCGCAACTTCCGCAACGAAGGTGTCAGCACCCGGCACAACCCGGAGTTCACCATGATGGAGCTGTACGAGGCCTATGCCACGTACAACGAGATCATGGACCTGACCGAGGGCGTGATCCGTGACGTCGCCAGCGCTGTCAACGGCACCACCGAAGTGGAGTGGGACGGCGCGAAGATCGACCTGGGCCCGGCGTTCCGCCGCTGGCGCATGGACGAAGCCGTGCGCCACCACAACCCGGAGATCTCCGCCGCCGACTGCACCGATCGTGAGGCGCTGCTGCGCCATTGCGAGCGCCTGAAGATCAAGGTCAAGCCGTCCTACGGCTGGGGCAAGCTGCTGCTGGAGATCTTCGAAGCCACCGTCGAGCACACCCTGATCCAGCCGACCTTCATCACCGATCATCCGGTCGAGGTCTCGCCGCTGGCCCGTGCCAACGACAACGATCCGGGCTACACCGACCGCTTCGAGCTGTTCGTCAATGGCAAGGAGCTGGCCAATGGCTTCTCGGAATTGAATGATCCGGAAGACCAGGCCCAGCGCTTCCAGGCCCAGGTGGCCGCGAAGGAAGGTGGCGACGACGAGGCGATGCATTACGACGCCGACTACATCCGTGCGCTGGAGTACGGCATGGCCCCGACCGGCGGCCTCGGCATCGGCGTCGATCGCCTGGTGATGCTGCTGACCGGCAGCAGTTCGATTCGTGACGTGCTGCTGTTCCCGTACATGCGTCCGGAGCAGTAAGCCGTCTTTCTGACTCCTGATTGTGCGCGCCGTCGCGAAACGAGACGGCGCGATTGACGCGTCCCGCACTCGGCGTATCGTTAATGCACTACCTTGACGCCTGTTATGGCTTGATCGGCGCCAGGGGGATGGTGCATTGTGGAGCGTCCGCTTCACAATGTGATGACGATCATGAACCGGGACGTATGACACGGGAGTCAGGCCGATGCAGGGTGCGAGCGTTCGCAGCGGCAGAGTATCCTCGCCTGCTGATGATCCAGCATGGTCGAGAAGCCAGGCAGAGTACGCGTTGAACATCGTCATTGTTGATGATCAGACGTCCGCGCGGACGATGCTGCGTCATGTCATCGAGGACATCGCGCCGGAACTGAGCGTGTATGACTTTGGTGACCCGCTGACCGCGTTGGCCTGGTGCGAGGCGCATCCGGTCGACCTGCTGCTGCTCGATTACCGCATGCCGGAGATGGACGGGCTGGAGTTCGCCCGCCGTTTCCGCCGCCTGCCCAAGCACCGCGATATTCCCGTGATCCTGATCACCGTTGTTGGCGACGAGCCGATCCGGCAGGCGGCGCTGGAAGCGGGTGTCATCGATTTCCTGGTCAAGCCGATCCGCCCGCGCGAACTGCGCGCGCGCTGCTACAACCTGTTGCAGCTGCGCCAGCAGACCGAGAACGTGAAACAGCGTGCGTTGTCGCTGGAACAGCGGCTGCTGGCCAGCATGCACGAGGTCGAGGAACGCGAACGCGAAACCCTGTCGCGATTGGCCCGTGCGATCGAGTTCCGTGATGCCGGCACCAGTGCCTATCTGGAACGCATGGCGCGGGTCGCCGGACTGATCGCCGAGCAGCTCGGCCTGCCCGAGGATGACGTCAAGCTGATCGAGATGGCGGCGCCGCTGCATGACATGGGCAAGATCGCGATTCCCGATGCCGTGCTGCTCAAGCAGGGCAAGCTCAACGACGAGGAGCTGGCGATCATGCGCCGGCACCCCAGGATCGGCCATGAACTGCTCAGTGGCAGCCAGAACCGCTTCATCCAGGTCGGCGCATTGATCGCACTGCGCCATCACGAGCGCTATGACGGCAGCGGTTACCCGGACGGCCTGGTGGGCGAGGCCATTCCCCTCGAGGCGCGGATCGTGGCCGTGGCCGACGTGTTCGACGCCCTGATTTCGCCCCGTCCGTACAAGGAAGCATGGACCATGGAAGCCACGCTGGCCTATCTGTATGCCCAGCGTGGCCGGTTGTTCGACCCGCGCTGCGTGGATGCGCTGATGCGCGGCCACTCGCAGCTGATGGATATCTGCGCCCAGCACTCGACGGCATCGACGCGACCGGGTGGGTGACATGCAGGACCTGTTCGCACGCGTGAGGCGCAAGCTGGCGCAGCGTCCGGATTCGGAGCATGGCCAGGCGATCGTGCGGATGGTGCTGATCTCGCTGATCCTGGTCTATGTGCTGTTGTCGGGCGCCCGCCTGCATCGGCTCGAGCAGTACCAGGGCGTGCTGGCGACGGTGTTGACCGGGCTCGGCCTGTCGCTGCTGCTGTTCGGCTGGCTGCTGTGGAAGCCGGGCCGCTCGGACCCGCGACGGGTGGCCGGGATGCTGGCCGACTACGGGTTGATCGCGATCGGCATGATCCAGATGGGCGAGCCGCTGGCCTGGGTGTATGCCGTGGTGATGTGGGTGACGGTCGGCAATGGGCTGCGCTTCGGCCCCCGCTACCTGGCCGCTGCCATCGCGTTGGCAATGGCCAGTTTCGGTGCCACCGTGCTGTTGACCCCGTACTGGCGGGCCAACCCTGGCCTGGCCCTTTCCCTGTGGCTGGGGCTGCTGGCGGTGCCCCTGTGCTGCTCTTCCCTGCTGCGCCGAAGGATGCGACATCCGACCATGGATACCACCCCCGCCGCCGCCACCGTCTCGCGTTCGCTGCTGGCCCGCTTCAGGCAGCGCCTGTCCGGGCGCGAAGACAGCGAGCACGCGCAGAACCTGATCCGCATCGTCATCACTGCACTGTTCATCAGCTACCTGGGCTGGCGCTCGATCAGCGGCGGCGGTGAAGCACTGACGGCCACCTGGCTGATCCTGGCCTTCGAACTGACCATCTCCGCCGGCCTGCTGGCGGCGATCCTGGTGCATCCGGGCGTGTCGCATGTGCGCCGGGTGATCGGCATGCTGACCGACTACACCTGCATGGCCTGGATCATGACCATCCAGGGCGAGCCGGCGGCACCGTTGTACGCGGTGATGCTGTGGGTGACGATCGGCAACGGCATGCGCTACGGCAGTACCTATCTGCGCGTGGCCACCGCGATGGGCTGCTTGGCCTTCCTGTGCACGGTGATGCTGTCGCCGTACTGGCGGGGCCACGACTATCTGGGCTGGGGCCTGCTGCTGGGCCTGGGCGCGATCCCGCTGTACTTCGACTCGTTGCTGCACGCACTGACCCGCGCCGTGGCCGAAGCGCGCCAGGCCAACGAGGCCAAGAGCCGCTTCCTGGCCAACATGAGCCACGAGTTCCGTACACCGCTGAACGGCCTGGCCGGCATGACCGAAGTGCTGGCCACCACCCGCCTGGACGATGAGCAGCGCGAATGCCTGAACACCATCCAGGCCTCGACCCGCAGCCTGTTGGCGCTGGTGGAGGAGGTGCTGGACATCTCCGCGATCGAGGCGGGCAAGGTGCGGGTGGAGTGGCACGAATTCGCGCTGGCCGATGTGCTGCAGGCGATCAACCTGATCCTGACCCCGCAGACCCGCTCGAAATCGCTGGACTACCGCGTGCAGGTGGACGAGAACGTGCCGCCGCGCCTGCTGGGCGACGCCGGCCATCTGCAGCAGATCCTGCTGAACCTGATGGGCAACGCGGTCAAGTTCACCGACAGCGGCTACGTGCAGTTGCACGTGTCCAGCCCTGATGCGCTGGGCAGCGAGCGGGTACGCCTGCGCTTCGAGATCGTCGACAGCGGCATCGGTGTGCCGGTGGCGCTGCGCGGCCGCCTGTTCAATGCATTCGAGCAGGGCGATGTCGGCCTGGCCCGCCGCCATGAGGGCACCGGCCTGGGTACGGCCATTGCCAAGGGCCTGGTGGAGTCGATGGGCGGCCAGGTCGGTTACGCCCCGAACAGCCCGCGCGGCAGCGTGTTCTGGGTTGAAATCACGCTGGACGTTGCAGACCCCGTGGCGGCGCCGGTGGCGGCGTCCGAGGTGGCCGAAGCCGGCAACGTCATTGCCTTTTCCAATCCGTTCCTGCGCCATCGGGCACGGGTGCGCAGCCTGCGGGTGCTGGTGGCCGATGACCATGAAGCCAACCGGATGGTGCTGCAGCGCCTGCTCGAGAAAGCCGGCCACAAGGTCACCTGCGTCAATGGTGGCGCTGAAGTGCTCGACGCGCTTGAGCAGGCAAGCTACGACGCGGCGATCGTCGACCTGCACATGCCCGGCATGAGCGGCCTGGACCTGCTCAAGCAGCTGCGGGTGATGCAGGCCAGTGGCATGCCCTATGTGCCGGTGATGGTGCTCAGTGCCGATGTCACCCCCGAGTCGATCCTGCGCTGCGAACAGGCGGGCGCGCGCGCGTTCCTGGCCAAGCCGGTGGTCGCCACCCGGCTGCTGGAAGTACTGGCCGACGTTGCGGCCAATACCCGTGCCGAAACCGGCATACAGTCGGTGCCCGCCTTGCCGGTCGGCGATGGCGTGCTCGACACCGCCGTGCTGGACGAGCTGGCTGCGCTGGGCATGGGCGATGGCTTCGAGCGCAAGTTCATCGACCAGTGCCTGGCGGATGTCGACGCCAGCATGGGCCAGCTGCAGGCCTGCGGCGAGCGCCAGGCCTGGGAAGACTTCCGCGAGCATGCCCACGCCTTGCGGGGTGTGGCGAGCAACCTGGGACTGGTCCAGGTTGCCGCCTCCAGTGGCGAGATCATGCGCATGGCGGACTGGCAGCTGAAGGGCGAGTGGAACACCCGGCTCGGCAACCTGTCGGCCGCCCTGCGCAACGGCAGGAATGCGCTGGCTGCGCGTAGTGCGGGGGCACCGCACCGCGACGACAGTGAGCGCAGCCCGTCCTGAACCGCCGGGCTGTCAGGCCGGGTCGCCATTGCGCCGGGCCTGCGCCCGCACCAGCCGATCCATCGTACGCAGGGACTTTTCGCCGAGCTGCATGGCGGTGTCGACCCAGATCTCGGTGATCCGCATCATTTCGTGCAGCGGCACCATGGTGGCGATCTCGTTGACTTCGCGCATCGCCGCCCAGGCGTGCGGAATCCGCTTGCTGTCCTTGATCACCTGTTCCACTGCGGCCACGCCTTCGCCGACCGGCACGACGATGTCCACCAGGCCCATCTCCTTGAGCTGGCGGGCCGTGTAGAGATTGCCCTCCAGCATGATCTTCTCGGCCAGGCGCGGGCTGATCCGCTGGCACAGGAAGGAGTAGGCGCCCATGCCGGGGAACAGGTCGAACAGCACCTCCGGCAGGCCCATCAGCACGCCTTCCTCGGCGACGATGGTGTGGCAGCTCAGCGCCGCTTCGAAGCCGCCACCGAGTGCATTGCCCTGGACCAGCGCGATGCTGTGCGCGCGGGCGCCAAGACCGGCATGGAAGGCATGCACGCCGCGCACGCAGCGCTGCGCGTAGTCAAGCAGGCGGGCGCGATCCCCTTCGCGGATCAGGCGGCAGAACAGTTCGAGATCGCCGCCCAGGTTGAACACGTCGCTGTCCGAGGCCAGAACGACATGGGGTGACAGAACATGCGAGGCGCTGAGGCGATCGCCCAGTTCGCGCTGGTAGTCGACGATGTCATCGACCAGGCGCGAAGCGAAGCACGGCCGGCCCGGCTGGTTGACCAGGTTGGCGTGCATGTGGATCCAGTAGACATTCCGCTCCAGTTCCTCGGTGATACGCAGGGTAGGGTGCTGGGCGGGGCGGGTGATGATGGGGCGTACTGCGGACATGGAAGTTCTCCGTGTGACCGTCCGGCCAACCGCAGAGCGGACGGAGAAGAGTGAGGGGGCGAGCTGAACGTGCGGCGGCGACTGATTCTATGCACCCGTCGTGAACCGCCCGCAAGCGCTGGGCCGGCCATGTTCCGGCAATGAAAAAGCCCCGCCGTCGCCGGCGGGGCCCCTGTTCTGCCTGCTTGCCCGCAAACCCTTACTGGGCGGGCGTATCACGCAGCTCGCGACGGAGAATCTTGCCGACGTTGGTCTTCGGCAGCTCTTTTCGGAATTCTACGATTCTGGGGTGCTTGTATCCGGTCAGGTTTGCCCGCGCGTGCTCCTTGACCATTTCGGCGGTCAGGTTCGGGTCCTTCTTCACGATCACGACCTTCACCACTTCGCCGGATTTCTCGTCCGGAACGCCGACTGCGGCCACCTCCAGCACGCCCGGCATCATCGCGATGACGTCCTCGACCTCGTTCGGGTACACGTTGAAGCCGGACACCAGGATCATGTCCTTCTTGCGGTCGACGATGTAGAAGAAGCCGTGCTCGTCCATCTTCGCCATGTCGCCGGTGTGCAGCCAGCCGTCGGCATCGATGGCCTTTTCGGTTTCATCCGGGCGCTGCCAGTAACCCTTCATCACCTGCGGGCCCTTGATGCACAGCTCACCGACTTCGCCCAGCGGCAGGATGTTGCCGTTGTCGTCCTTGATGCAGGCATCGGTGGACGGGATCGGCAGGCCGATCGAGCCGTTGTACTCGGGCAGGGTGAGCGGGTTGATGCAGGCCGCCGGCGAGGTTTCGGTCAGGCCGTAGGCCTCGACCAGGGTGACCCCGGTGGTCTTCTTCCAGCGCTCGGCCACCGCGCGCTGCACCGCCATGCCGCCGCCCAGGGTGAACTTGACCGAAGAGAAATCGATCTCGTCGAAGCCGGGGGTGTTGAGCAGGCCGTTGAACAGCGTGTTGACGCCGGTGATGGCGGTGAAGCGGGTGCCCTTCAGCTCCTTGACGAAGCCCTTCATGTCACGCGGGTTGGTGATCAGGTGGTTGCAGCCACCGAACTTCATGAAGACCAGGCCGTTCGCGGTCAGCGCGAAGATGTGGTACAGCGGCAGGGCGGTGATGATGACTTCCTTGCCCGGCTCGATGCCCGAGGTGGACAGCCACGCCGACGCCTGCTGCATGTTGGCGATCAGGTTGCGGTTGGTCAGCATCGCGCCCTTGGCCACGCCGGTGGTGCCGCCGGTGTACTGCAGGAAAGCGATGTCGTCGTGGTCGATCTCGACCTTCGGAAGCGTGTGGCGGCTGCCCAGCTTGAGCGCCTGTTTGAAGCGGACCGCGCCCTTGACGTGGTAGTTGGGCACCATCTTCTTGATGTACTTCAGCACGAAGTTGACGATCGCACCCTTGGCGCCGAGCAGGTCGCCCAGGCCGGTGGTGATCACGTGCTTGACCGGCGTGTCGGCGATGACCTGCTGGACGGTGTCGCCGAAGTTGTCGACCACCACCAGCGCGCTGACACCGGCATCGACCAGCTGGTGCTTGAGTTCGCGTGCGGTGTACAGCGGGTTGACGTTGACCACGGTGAGGCCAGCACGCAGCACGCCGAAGGTGGCCACCGGGTACTGCAGGCAGTTGGGCATCATCAGGGCGACGCGGTCACCCTTCTTGAGCTTGAGCTCGCCCAGCAGGTAGGCGGCGAACTGGGTGACCAGCGCATCGGTCTCACCATAGGTGATGACCTTGCCGAAGCTGGAGTAGGCGGGACGGTCGCGGAATTTCGCGACGGAGGCGTCGAAGACCGAGGCGACCGAATGGAACTCGTTGACGTCGATTTCGGCGGGAACGCCTTTCGGATAGCTCTGCAGCCAGGGACGATCCAGACTCATATTCCCCCTCCAGGAATCGTGATGTATTAGGTTCCGGCCCTGAGCGTATCGACAATGGCCGGTCATTGCAGCATACCCCGCCGTAGGGAAAACGCGAAGAGGGGTTCGCGGAGGCGGCAATGGTAGGTGCCGACCCTGGTCGGCACAGGATCCGGAAACGGCAACGGTAGATGCCGACCTTGGTCGGCACAGGATTCCGAGGGGGGGCTTGGATCAGTGCCCACCAAGGTGGGCACCTACCGGTCTGGGGCTGCTCAGCCCTGCTTGCGCACCGGTGCGCCGTTGGCCTTGTAGTACGGCGCGGTGCTGCGGGCGAGCGGGGTGCGGCCGCGGATCACGTCGGCCAGCTTCTCGGCCATCATGATGGTCGGCGCGTTGAGGTTGCCGGTCACCACCTGCGGCATGATCGAGGCATCGACGATGCGCAGGCCTTCCAGGCCGTGCACGCGGCCCTGGCCATCGACCACCGCCATCGGATCATCGGCGTGGCCCATCTTGTTCGAGCAGGACGGGTGGTAGGCGGTCTCTGCATGCTCGCGCACGAACGCATCGATCTGCGCGTCGGTCTGCAGCGCGCTGCCGGGCGAAATCTCGCGGCCGCTGTACGGTGCCAGCGCCGGCTGCGCGAAGATCTCGCGGGTGATGCGGATCGCCGCGCGGAATTCGCGCCAATCCTGGTCATGCGACATGTAGTTGAACAGGATGCTGGGATGTTCGCGCGGGTCCTTGGAGCGCACGTGGATGCGGCCGCGGCTGGGCGAGCGCATCGAGCCCACGTGCATCTGGAAGCTGTGCGCCTTGATCGGGTTGGAGCCGTTGTAATTGATCGCCACCGGCAGGAAGTGGTACTGCAGGTTCGGCCAGTCGAACTCGGCGTCGCTGCGGATGAAGCCGCCGGCCTCGAACTGGTTGCTGGCGCCGATGCCGGTGCCCAGGAACAGCCACTCGGCGCCGATCGCCGGCTGGTTGTACAGCTTCAGCGCCGGGGCCAGCGACACCGGCTTCTTGCACTCGTACTGCAGGTACATCTCCAGATGGTCCTGCAGGTTGGCGCCGACGCCCGGCAGGTGGTGCACCAGGTCGATGTCGAGGCTGCGCAGCAGGTCGGCCGGGCCGACGCCCGAACGCTGCAGGATCTGCGGCGAGGCGATGGCGCCGCCGCACAGCAGCACTTCGCGGCGCGCGGTGGCGCGCTGCGGCTGGTCGTTGTGCAGCCACTGCACGCCCACCGCACGCTTGCCCGAGAACAGGATGCGGTCGGTCAGCGCGTGGGTGACGATGGTCAGGTTCGGGCGCGGCTTGGCCAGGTCCAGGTAGCCGCGGGCGGTGCTGGAACGGCGGCCCTTCGGGGTCACCGTGCGGTCCATCGGGCCGAAGCCTTCCTGCTGGTAGCCGTTGAGGTCGTCGGTGCGCGGGTAGCCGGCCTGCACGCCGGCCTCGACCATCGCCGCGAACAGTTCGTTGTTGCCGGCCTTCGGCGTGGTCACGCGCAGCGGGCCGTCGCCACCGTGGTAGTCATTGGCGCCGATGTCGCGGGTTTCCGCCTTGCGGAAGTACGGCAGGCAGTCCAGGTAGGTCCAGTCTTCCAGGCCCGGCATGCTGGCCCAGTTGTCGTAGTCCATCGCGTTGCCGCGGATGTAGCACATGCCGTTGATCAGCGACGAGCCACCCAGGCCCTTGCCGCGGCCGCAGTCCATGCGGCGATTGTTCATGAAGGGCTCGGGATCGGTCTTGTACGCCCAGTTGTAGCGCTTGCCCTGCAGCGGGAAGGCCAGCGCGGCCGGCATCTGGGTACGGAAGTCGAGCCGGTAGTCGGGGCCACCGGCTTCCAGCAGCAGCACGCTCACATCGGCATCTTCGGTGAGGCGGGTGGCCAGCACGTTGCCGGCCGAACCGGCGCCGATGATGATGTAGTCGTACTCGTTATGGGTGCTCATGGGTGTCTCCTGCAGGCCGGGGCGCGCTGCATGCAGGCGTCCCGGCGGAATGTCGGATCGGCACGGTGGCCGGACGATGGGGCGCGCTCAGGGCGCGCCGATCAGAACACGCTGGCGTAGTCGCCCAGCTCGACCTGCACCGACTTGATGCGGGTGTAGTGGCCGAGGGTGGAGATGCCGTTCTCGCGGCCGACGCCGGATTCCTTGTAGCCGCCGACCGGCATTTCGGCCGGCGATTCACCCCAGGTGTTGATCCAGCAGATGCCGGCTTCCAGGCGGTGGATGATGCGGTGGGCGCGGCTGACGTCCTTGCTGACCACGCCGGCAGCGAGGCCGAAGGTGGTGTCGTTGGCACGGCGCACCACTTCGTCTTCGTCGTCGTAGGCGAGGATGCTCATCACCGGCCCGAAGATCTCTTCGCGGACAATGGTCATGTCATCGCGGCAGTCGGAGAACACAGTCGGCAGCACGTAAGCGCCGTTGGCCAGCGCACCTTCGGTGGCACGGCCGCCGCCGGTCAGCAGGCGGGCGCCTTCGGCCTTGCCGCTTTCGATGTAGCGCAGCACGTTTTCCATGTGCGGGAAGCTGGTCAGCGGGCCGAAGTTGGTCTCGGCAGCCATCGGGTCACCGATGCGGATGCGCTTGACGCGCTCGACAACAGCGGCTTCGAACGCGGCCAGCATGCTGCGCGGCACGAACACGCGGGTGCCGTTGGTGCAGACCTGGCCGGAGCTGAAGAAGTTGGCCATCACCGCGATATCAGCGGCGCGGTCGAGGTCGGCGTCATCGCAGATCACCAGCGGCGACTTGCCGCCCAGCTCCATGGTCACTTCCTTCAGCGACGAAGAGGCGGCACTGGCCATGACCTTCTTGCCGGTGGCGACGCCACCGGTGAAGGAGATCTTCTCGATCACCGGGTGCTCGGTCAGCCACTGGCCGATCTCGCGGCCCGGGCCCTGCACGACGTTGAACACGCCGGACGGCACGCCGGCTTCGGTGTAGATCTCGGCCAGCCGGATCGCGGTCAGCGGGGTCACTTCGGACGGCTTGAACACCATTGCGTTGCCGGCAGCCAGGGCCGGGGCCGACTTCCACATGGCGATCTGGATCGGGTAGTTCCACGCGCCGATGCCGGCGACCACGCCCAGCGGCTCGCGGCGGGTGTAGAAGAAGCTCGATTCGCGCAGCGGCAGCTGGATGCCTTCGATGGCGGTGGCCAGGCCGGCGTAGTACTCGACCACGTCGGCACCGGTGACGATGTCCACGGTGGTGGTCTCGGCCAGCGCCTTGCCGGTGTCCAGGGTTTCCAGGTGGGCCAGCTCATCATTGCGCTCGCGCAGGATCTCGACCGCACGGCGCAGGATGCGCGAACGCTCCATGGCGGTCATCGCGGCCCACACCTTCTGGCCTTCGGCCGCGCTCTGCACGGCGCGCTCGACGTCGGCCTGGCTGGCGACCTGCACTTCGGCGATCACCTCACCGGTGGCCGGGTTCACCGACTTGAAGGTCTTGCCGCTGGTGGCATCGACGCGCTGGCCGTGGATGTACAGCTGTTGGACGGGCAGGGTGGTCATGGGGGCGTACTCCTTGGAAGGGGGCGGGTGCTGAAGCGCTTATAGCGCGACAGCCTGCAACTGGAAGTCGATGTAGCCGTAAGCGATGCGCCGGGACTTCTCGGCATTGAACTGGCCGCCGACCAGGCTGCCGCGCAGCCACAGGCCGTCGATCATCGCGGCCAGGCCGCGGGCGGCCAGGCGGGCCTGCGGGTGGGGCAGCAGGCGGTTGAACTGGTGGCACAGGTTGGAGAACAGGCGCTGGTCGTTGGCGCGCTGCAGCCGGGCCAGTTCCGGCTGGTGCATGCTCGCGGCCCAGAAGGTGAGCCAGACGCGCATGGCGGTGCCGTTGATCTGGCTGTCATCGAAGTTGCCATCGACGATGGCACGCAGCTGGTCGCGCGGGTCATCGCCGACGTCAGCGCGGTAGCGCGCAACGGCGTCCTTCAGTTCACGCAGGATCTGCCGCATTGCAGCATTGAGCAGGCCGTCCTTGTCGCCGAAGTAGTGGGCGACGATGCCGCTGGACAGCCCTGCCTTCTTCGCGATGGTGGCGACGGTTGCATCGGCCATGCCGATCTCGTCGATGGTCTGGAAAGTGGCCCGGATCAGCTGCTCGCGCCGTACCGGTTCCACGCCTTTCTTCGGCATTGTCTCTCCACGGATTGCGACCCGAAGGATCGGGCTGCCCGCCATTATGCTTTTTATTGATTGAACGTTCAATCAATAAACCCTAGGATGCGCTCGCGCCCCACGCCTTGGGCCCGGTTTACCGGTCCGGCCCCGCCCATGTGCTCCCTCGGACTTGATGAGACGACCCCATGTCTTCCCTGGCTCATCCCAAGCGTTCGCCCCTGCGCTTGAACCGTTTTGTGTTCTTCAGTTCCTCGGTGTCGATCGGCATCCTCGGGCTGCTCACCGTTCTCTATCCCGAAGGCAGCGAGCACTGGCTGCAATGGGCGCAGGCCGAGGTGTCGGCGGCGTTCGGCTGGTGGTACATGCTGCTGATCGTGCTGTGCCTGGGCTTCGTGCTGTGGCTGGCGTTCTCGCCGTATGGCCGCATCCGCCTGGGCCACAACGAGGAATCGCCGGCCTTCGGCTACGTGCCCTGGGTGTCGATGCTGTTCTCGGCCGGCATCGGCATCGCGCTGCTGTACTACGGCGCTTACGAGCCGCTGGATCACTTCCTCAATCCGCCCGGGCAGCCCGGCGGTACCGTGGCCGCCGGCCGCGAGGCGATGGTGCTGACCTTCCTGCACTGGGGCCTGCACGGCTGGGCGCTGTACGCGCTGGTGGGCGTGGCGCTGGGCTATTTCGCCTACCGCCGTGACCTGCCGCTGGCGCTGCGCTCGGCGCTGTACCCGATCTTCGGAGAGCGCATCCATGGCCGCATCGGCGACATGGTCGATGGCTTTGGCATCCTTGCCACGCTGATCTCGATGGTGACCAACCTCGGCATCGGCGCGCTGGTGGTGCAGTCCGGCCTGGTCTACCTGTTCCACATTCCGGACACGCCGCAGGTGCTGGTGGCGATCGTGCTGGTGATGATGGTGGTGGCCACCATCGGCGTGGTGGCGGGTGTGGAGAAGGGCATCGCCTGGCTGTCCAACCTCAACGTGCGCCTGCTGTGCGGCCTGCTGCTGTTCGTGCTGGTCACCGGCCCGACCCTGCACCTGTTCGACGGCCTGATCCAGAACACCGGCGACTATCTGGGCGCGTTCGTGCGCAAGAGCTTCGACATGTACCTCAACGACCCGAAGGGTCGTGAATGGATGGGCTCGTGGACGCTGTTCTACTGGGCGTGGTGGATCGCCTGGGCACCGTTCGTGGGCCTTTTCGTGGCGCGCATCTCGCGTGGCCGCACCATCCGCGAAGTGATCATGGGCGTGCTGCTGATCCCGCTCGGCTTCACCCTGGCGTGGCTGTCGATCTTCGGCAATACCGCCATCGACCTGGTGCTCAACCACGGCCAGGCGGTGCTGGGCGAGGTGGCCCAGCACGATGCGGCGATGACGCTGTTCAAGCTGCTGGAATACCTGCCTGCCGCGCCTTACGTGGCCGGTGCCGCGGTGGTGATCGGCTTCGTGCTGTTCCTGACCCCGGTCGATTCGGGCACGCTGATGATCGCCAACCTGTGCACCCGTCGCGTCGACGATGGCGTGGAAGATGGCCACGACGCGCCGATCTGGCTGCGCGTGTTCTGGGCGGCCGGCATCACCGTGGCCAGTGTCGGCCTGCTGCTGGCCGGCAACTTCAGTGCGATGCAGACGGCGGTGGTGCTGTGCGGCCTGCCGTTCTCGTTCACCCTGGCGTTCTACATGTGGGGCCTGCTGAAGGCGCTGCGCACCGACCCGGACGCACCGCGCCGGTGACCGGGCATCTGGCACGTATCCCGACGTTGCCGGAGACGCAGTAGCGCCAGGCCATGCTAGGCTGCGAAGAAACCAGAAGGGCCGGATCCGCGAGGACCCGGCCCTCTTGTTGGATGGCCGACCAGCAGTCGACGCCACCCAGGGTGAAGCGTTCGCTGCTGGACAGCTGGAGGCACCCGGCCGCACGGAATTTCGTAGCACTCTGAAAGACAGGCAGGGCCGTTCGCGGTAATCATCGTTCAACGATCCATTTCCGGAGTTGAGCAATGGTCCGAATCCTGAGCTGTGCGTTGATGGTCTCGCTTTCGATGAGTGCGCATGCGGTGCCGGGCGCGATGGTGCAATTGAACTTCCCGGTGATCGCGCTGGGTGAAACGGCAGAACTGAACCTGCAGCTGGCACCACATCCGGGTGGGCTGGTGACCTATTCGATCCACACCAATGTCTATGCCAGCGAGGAGAGCAGCGGCTACCGGGTGCTGGATGTGCGCTGCCCGCAGGGCTTCCTCTCAAATGTCTACCAGGGAAACGCCGGTGCGGTGTGCTATCGCATCGAGGATACGCCGCATCCCGCCGGTGAGATGTCGGTGACAGTGTTCAACGAGGATGCGCCGGATGGGCATCTTGAGTGGGAGGAAGGCCTGTGGTCGCTGGACACCATGGGCCCCGCAGTGAAAACGTCGTGGCACCTGTTCGGCGTGCGGCCCTGATCTGTAGGGTTGACGCCTGACCTGATGCCGGCGGGACGGTGTGCAGACGAAAAGGGCCGGATCCGTGAGGATCCGGCCCTTCTTCTTGTAGAGCCGAGCCATGCTCGGCTGACGCTGTGGCGATGTGGCCGAGCGCAGGCCCGGCTCTACCGTTGATGCGTTACTTGCTGGCCAACTGGCGCAGCACGTACTGCAGCAGGCCGCCATGACGGAAGTATTCGACCTCCTTCGGGGTCAGCAGCATCACTGAAACCTCGAAGGTCTTCTTCGTGCCATCGGCCTTGGTGGCAGTGACCGTGGCGCGCTTGCTGGCGCCATCCTGCAGGCCGGTGATGTCGATCACTTCCGAGCCGTCCAGGCCCATACTCTGCGCGTTCTCGCCGTTGCGGAACTGCAGCGGCAGCACGCCCATGCCGACCAGGTTGGAGCGGTGGATGCGCTCGAAGCTCTCGGCGATGACCGCTTTCACCCCCAGCAGCAGGGTACCCTTGGCGGCCCAGTCACGCGACGAGCCGGTGCCGTATTCCTTGCCGGCCAGCACCACCAGCGGCACCTTGTCGGCCTTGTACTTCATGGCCGCATCGTAGATCGCCAGCTTCTCCGGCTGGCCACCGCCGGTCGGGTAGTACAGGGTGTTGCCGCCTTCCTCGCCACCGAACATCAGGTTCTTGATGCGGATGTTGGCGAAGGTGCCGCGGACCATCACGTCATCGTTGCCGCGGCGGCTGCCGTAGCTGTTGAAGTCGGCCGGCTGCACGCCGCGTTCCTGCAGGAAGCGACCTGCCGGCGAGTCCTTCTTGATGTTGCCGGCCGGGGAGATGTGGTCGGTGGTGATCGAGTCGCCGAACAGGCCCATCACGCGTGCACCGTGCACGTCATCGATGCTGCCGGTCTGCATGGTCATGCCATCGAAGTACGGCGGGTTCTTGATGTAGGTGGAGGCGTCGCTCCACTCATACAGGTTGCCGTCCGGCGAGGCGATGGTGTTCCAGCGGGTGTCACCCTTGAACACATCGGCATAGTTCTGCTTGAACATCTCCGGGCCGATGGTGGCGGCGATGACGTCGCCGATTTCCTTGTTGCTCGGCCAGATGTCGCGCAGGAACACCGGCTGGCCATCGCTGCCGGTACCCAGCGGCTGGGTGGTCAGGTCGATGTCGGTGGTGCCGGCGATGGCGTAGGCCACCACCAGCGGCGGGCTGGCCAGGTAGTTCATCTTCACTTCGGGATGCACGCGGCCCTCGAAGTTGCGGTTGCCCGACAGCACCGAGGTGACCACCAGATCGCCGGCGGCGATGCCGGCGCTGACTTCGGTCGGCAGCGGGCCGGAGTTGCCGATGCAGGTGGTGCAGCCGTAGCCGACCACGTAGAAGCCGATCTTCTCCAGCTCCTTCAGCACGCCGGCCTTTTCCAGGTAGTCGGTGACCACGCGCGAGCCTGGGCCGAGCGAGGTCTTCACCCAGGGCTGGCGGTTCAGGCCCTTGGCCGCCGCGTTGCGCGCCAGCAGGCCGGCGCCGATCATCACCGCCGGGTTGGAGGTGTTGGTGCACGAGGTGATGGCGGCGATGACCACTGCGCCATCCTTCAGCCGTACCTTGCGGTTCTCGATCTCGATGTCGGCGAAGCCCTTGGCCAGCTGCTCGTTGCCGACCGCCGCACCGCCGCCTTCATTGACGAACGAGGACACATCCTCGCTGCGCTTGTCGCGGTTGGCGGTCATGCCCACCAGCGCTTCGCGGTAGTTCTTCTGCACGTCTTCCAGCAGCACGCGGTCCTGCGGCCGCTTCGGGCCGGCCAGCGACGGCTTCACCGTGCCCATGTCCAGTTCCAGGGTGGTGCTGTACTGGGCGTGCGGGCTGCCGGGTTCGTGCCACAGGCCCTGCGCCTTGGCGTAGGCTTCGACCAGGTTGATCTGCTCTTCGCTGCGGCCGGACAGGCGCAGGTAGTTCAGTGATTCGGCGTCGATCGGGAAAATGCCGCAGGTGGCGCCGTATTCCGGGGCCATGTTGCCGATGGTGGCGCGGTCGGCCAGCGGCAGGTGCTGCAGGCCGTCACCGTAGAACTCGACGAACTTGCCGACCACGCCCAGCTTGCGCAGCATCTGGGTGACCGTCAGCACCAGGTCGGTGGCGGTGGCGCCTTCGGGCAGCTTGCCGGTCAGCTTGAAGCCGACCACCTGCGGAATCAGCATCGACGACGGCTGGCCGAGCATGGCCGCCTCGGCCTCGATGCCGCCCACGCCCCAGCCCAGCACGCCGATGCCGTTGATCATGGTGGTGTGGCTGTCGGTGCCGAAGACGGTGTCCGGATAAGCGATGGCCGTGCCATCCTTGTCGGCGGTCATCACCACGCGGGCCAGGTTTTCCAGGTTCACCTGGTGGACGATGCCGGTGTTGGGCGGCACCACCTTGAAGTTGTCGAAGGCCTTCTGGCCCCAGCGCAGGAAGCCGTAGCGTTCCTGGTTGCGCTGGAACTCGATCTTGCCGTTGAGGTCCAGCGCATCGGGCTTGCCGAACACATCGACCTGCACCGAGTGGTCGATGACCAGTTCGGAGGGAATCTGCGGGTTGATCTGCTCGGGCGAGCCGCCGAGCTTGACCACGGCGTCGCGCATCGCGGCCAGATCGACCACGCAGGGCACGCCGGTGAAGTCCTGCAGGACCACGCGCGCCGGCATGAAGGCGATTTCGGTGTCCGGTTCGGCGGACGGGTTCCAGCGGGCCACGGCTTCGATGTGATCCGGGCCGACGGTGGCGCCACCGTCCTCATGCCGGAGCAGGTTCTCCAGCAGGATCTTCATCGAGTAGGGCAGGTGGGAGATATCGAAGCGCTGGCCCAGCGTGGGCAGGCTGAAGTAGTCGTAGGTCTTGCCGCCGACGTTCAGCTGGCTGCGGGTGGAGAACGAATCGCTCATGCGGGGTAACTCCTTCTTGCGGATGGCTTGCAGTGGCGCGTGCATGGACGCACCTGCTTGCGGTCGCCGCGGGCTTGGTGGCCCCGGTGGTTCCAGTATGAACCCGAAACTGAATGGATTCACCCGGGCCGGTTCCGGCCTGCGGCATCGGTTCCAGACTACAGGGGAAGGTGTATGGCGTATGTCACGTTTGTGGCCGATCCTTTGCGAGGCAAGGGCTTGTGGGGTGCCGGTCCGGGTCAGGGTGGAAGTATGCCCGGGGAAGTATGTATAATTTGTGCATACTCTGGAGGGCCTACCGATGGAAGCCACTGTTGCAGAACGCGGACAGATCACCCTGCCCAAAGCGGTGCGTGATGCCCTCGGCCTGACCAAGGGCACGCTGCTGAAGGTCGAGCTGGACGGCAGCCGCATCATCCTGCGCAAGAGTGTTGACGATGCCATTTCACGGGCGCGCGGCAAGTTCGCGCTGGACGGCTTCGAATCGTCCGACGCAGCGGTACGCGCGGTGCGTGACGAGGAATAAGCCGTGATGATCGCCGTCGATTCACCGGTGCTGGTCGAGCTGCTCAGCAATGGCCCGCAGGCCGATGCGGTGGAAGCCATCCTGCGGCAGAGCCTGGTCGGCGGTCGCGTGGTGGTCTGCGGGGCGACCCTGGCCGAGGTCTGCGCCTCGCTGCGCGGCGGCGCCGAGGTGCTGGAAGCGCTGGAAGAGATGGGCGTGCATTTCAACCCGATGGAAGCCAAGTCGGCGCTGCGCGCCGGCGAGATGCACCGCCGCCACCGCCAGCGCAGTGGCAGCCGCCGCAGCCTGGACGAATTCATGGTCGGCGCCCACGCACTGCTGCAGTGCGACGGCCTGATCACCTGGAACGATACGTTTTACCGCGACTACTTCAAGGGCCTGAAGCTGATCGTGCCGCAAGCCTGAGCCCACTTTTGTTTTTTCAACCTACGCATTACCCGGGAGTTGTCATGTTGGAAGCCTACCGCCACCACGTCGCCGAGCGCGCTGCGCTTGGCATCCCGCCGCTGCCGCTGAGCGCGCAGCAGACGGCCGATGTCATCGAACTGCTGAAGAACCCGCCGCAGGGCGAGGCCGAGTTCCTGCTCGACCTGCTGACCCACCGCGTGCCGGCCGGCGTTGATGACGCTGCCAAAGTCAAAGCCTCGTACCTGGCGGCGATCGCCCTGGGCAGCGAGCAGAACCCGCTGATCAGCCGTGAGCGCGCCACCGAACTGCTGGGCACCATGCTCGGCGGTTACAACGTTGCCCCGCTGGTGCAGCTGCTGGACGACGCCAGCGTCGGCACCATCGCCGCCAACGGTCTGAAGAAGACCCTGCTGGTGTTCGATGCGTTCCATGACGTGCAGGAAAAGGCCAAGGCCGGCAACGCCAACGCCCAGGCCGTGCTGCAGAGCTGGGCCGATGCCGAGTGGTTCACCGGCAACCCGGAAGTGCCGCAGAGCCTGACCGTCACCGTGTTCAAGGTGCCGGGCGAGACCAACACCGACGACCTGTCGCCGGCGCCGGACGCGACCACCCGCCCGGACATCCCGATGCACGCGCTGGCGATGCTGAAGAACAAGCGCGATGACGCGCCGTTCACCCCGGAAGAAGACGGCAAGCGCGGCCCGATCCAGCAGATCCTGTCGCTGAAGGAGAAGGGCCACCTGGTCGCCTACGTCGGTGACGTGGTCGGTACCGGCTCCTCGCGCAAGTCGGCCACCAACAGCGTGCTGTGGTGGACCGGCGATGACATTCCGTTCATCCCGAACAAGCGCGCCGGTGGCGTCTGCCTGGGTTCGAAGATCGCCCCGATCTTCTACAACACCATGGAAGATGCCGGTGCACTGCCGATCGAGCTGGACGTGTCGAAGATGGAGCACGGCGACGTGGTCGAGCTGCGTCCGTACGAAGGCAAGGCGCTGAAGAACGGTGAAGTGATCGCCGAATTCCAGGTCAAGTCCGAAGTGCTGTTCGACGAAGTGCGTGCCGGTGGCCGCATTCCGCTGATCATCGGTCGCGGCCTGACCGGCAAGGCGCGCGAAGCGCTGGGCCTGGCCCCGACCGACCTGTTCCGCCTGCCGGTGCAGCCGGTCGATACCGGCAAGGGCTTCTCGCTGGCACAGAAGATGGTCGGCCGCGCCTGTGGCCTGGCAGAAGGCCAGGGCATGCGCCCGGGCACCTACTGCGAACCGAAGATGACCTCGGTCGGCTCGCAGGACACCACTGGCCCGATGACCCGTGACGAGCTGAAGGACCTGGCCTGCCTGGGCTTCTCGGCCGACCTGGTGATGCAGTCGTTCTGCCACACCGCTGCGTACCCGAAGCCGGTGGACGTGAAGACCCACCACACCCTGCCGGAGTTCATCTCCACCCGTGGCGGCGTCTCGCTGCGCCCGGGCGACGGCGTGATCCACAGCTGGCTCAACCGCATGCTGCTGCCGGACACCGTCGGCACCGGTGGTGACTCGCACACCCGTTTCCCGGTGGGCATTTCGTTCCCGGCCGGTTCGGGCCTGGTCGCCTTCGCCGCGGCCACCGGCGTGATGCCGCTGGACATGCCGGAATCGGTGCTGGTGCGCTTCAAGGGCAAGATGCAGCCGGGCGTGACCCTGCGTGACCTGGTCAACGCGATCCCGCTGTATGCGATCAAGTCGGGCCTGCTGACCGTGGCCAAGGCCGGCAAGAAGAACATCTTCTCCGGTCGCATCCTGGAAATCGAAGGCCTGCCGGAGCTGAAGGTCGAACAGGCGTTCGAGCTGTCCGACGCTTCGGCCGAACGTTCGGCCGCCGGTTGCTCGGTGCGCCTGAACAAGGAACCGATCATCGAGTACCTGACCAGCAACATCACCCTGCTGAAGTGGATGATTGCCGAGGGTTACCAGGATCCGCGTTCGCTGCAGCGCCGCATCGAGAAGATGGAAGCGTGGCTGGCCAATCCGGAGCTGCTGGAGCCGGATGCCGACGCCGAGTACGCCGCCGTCATCGAGATCGACCTGGCCGACATCCACGAGCCGATCGTGGCCTGCCCGAACGACCCGGACGACGTGAAGACCCTGTCCGAAGTCGCCGGTGCCAAGATCGACGAAGTGTTCATCGGTTCGTGCATGACCAACATCGGTCACTTCCGCGCGGCTGCGAAGCTGCTGGAAGGCAAGCGTGACCTGCCGACCCGCCTGTGGGTGGCCCCGCCGACCAAGATGGATGCCTCCGAGCTGACCAAGGAAGGCGTGTACGGCACCTTCGGCGCCACCGGCGCACGCATGGAAATGCCGGGCTGCTCGCTGTGCATGGGCAACCAGGCACAGATCCGTGAAGGTTCCACCGCGATGTCGACCTCGACCCGCAACTTCCCGAACCGCTTGGGCCGCAACACCAACGTGTACCTGGGTTCGGCCGAACTGGCCGCGATCTGCTCGCGTCTGGGCCGCATCCCGACCAAGGAAGAGTACATGGCCGATGTGGGCGTGATCGCCGCCAGCGGCGCGGAGATCTACCGCTACATGAACTTCGACCAGATCGAGGAATACCAGGACGTGGCCAAGACGGTCGCTGCCTGAGGGTAGTGCCGGCCGCTGGCCGGCATCCCGTTGAAACGAAGAACCCCCGGTGAGAGCCGGGGGTTTTTTTGTGGGGCGTATCGCTAACAGCTCATTTCGTACGGTTGCCGATTGAGGGCTTGGAGTCCTGTGCTACGCTCAACTGCGCACCGAATGTTTCTCAAGTGCGAGAGTGGAAATTGGGCAAAGACCTATAGGGAGAGTTGAGATGGGAAGCTCAGGTTCAGGTCGTTTTTCTGATTATCCCGGCACTCCTGCGGCGCAGGTTCCTGCTGGCAGTGGTGGGGGTATTTCCGGCGGCGGGAGTGGAATTGATAGGTGTGCTCAGGCGTTTAGTGTGGTTCTGGATGATGTCGGAAACTGCGACTATTTTTCGAATTTCAAGGCTGTCCCGCCTGTCGGTACAACGCTAACAATTACTATTGGAGCGGCAAGGCTTTTTGCGAAAGATTCTAACGGCGTTAACGTTGGCGCTATTCCTACGCGATTAAATTACTTGGCCGCATGCCTTGATGACGGATTTTCTTATGAGGGGGTTGTAACCGCTAGTTCTACATCTCCTTTTCCCTTGGTGGCTGCCGATTTTGTGGCGGTTTAGTCATGGGGGAAAAGTCCGTTCTGGTAGTGGGGGAGTTGTATGTTGATTACACTCATTCGCAGGGGGGTGGAGGAAGTAAGCTTCGGTTAGGGGGTGTTGCTCACGCTGCTAGGGGGCTATGGGCTGCAGGCATTGATTATTCGGTAGCTGCTGTATGCCCATCCTATTTGGTCGATCAGGCGCGCTCGTTCCTTTTGGAGTACGCCTGCAAGGAGTTCATTTGGTTGGCGGAGGTCAAAGGGTCTCCTAATGTGGTGCTAATTGGGGACCCGCAAGAGGTGGGGCATCAGGGTTACGAAGATCTAATGCGGGATTCTAAGTGCGTGTCCATGAATCCCGTGGATTTGAGCGCTTATGAACGTGTCGTTGTTTTCCCGGGCAAGTTTGATCTTCACCTTGTGGCGGAGATGCTCTCAGAAAGTTCAAATGTGTCCCTCGACATAGCCTATGACGTTCGCGATCTAGGAGATCTTTCTGTTCTCAGAGGTAGAATCGGATTGCTCGCAATATCAACGTCATCGCCGCTCTTTATGGATGTTGGCTCGGAGGATGTTGATAAGCTGCTTTCAAAGCTATTTGAGCTGGATCCGGAGGCGGTGCTTCTAAAGGAGAACCGAGGGGGGAGTAGGTTGTTCGACGGTTCGGGTGTTATCGGTGAGGAAATTCCAGCAGTCTTGGGTAGAACTGTAAATTCGGTTGGCGTCGGCGACGTCTACACTGCCGTCATGGTAGGCCATCAGTCACATGGATGGAGTTGCGCTGCATGGAGAGGCGCTCAGGCTGCGACCGAGTACTCTGGATCGACTTTCCCAGATGACATAAGAGTTGGGGTTCAACGACAGCTTTCCCTTGATGTCAGCGTTGTTCAGGGTCTTGGTGGCGTGTCTCTGCCTTGGCATGACAGAAGGCGCTATGCGATTTACTTGGCGGCGCCAGATTTTTCGTACTTGAATAATCCAGAGATTGGCCTGGCGATTCAGTCGATGGAGTATCACAATTTCTCTGTGCGGCGTCCCATTGTCGAGAATGGTGAGCTCACTCGCCCGGCTGGAGAGTTTGAGTTGATACATGCGTATCATAAGGATTGCGAGCTTCTAAAGGAGTGCGATGTCATTTTTGCAATTCCAATTGATCGTGATCCCGGCACTTTGGTGGAGGTTGGGATGGGGATTGAGCTCGGAAAGCCGGTTATAATCTACGACCCTCGCGGTGAGAATGAGAATACAATGGTCGTGGCGGGAAGCTATTCCTATTCCTCCAGTCTAGATGTTTCCCTGAATGCACTCTATTCGGCACTCTCTATGCTTAGGCGGAAGCCATGAGTCGCGCAATCTTACTTTCATCTGGCGGGCTAGACTCGACCACTGTGGCCTATCAGCTCGTATCAAAAGGGTGCGAAGTGATTCCCATTTTCTTTGATTATGGGCAGCATTGTGCGGAGGTTGAATGGAGTAAGGTTAATGAGGTGCTACCTGAGGGCGTGAGGGCTCCAGAGCGAATCGATATTAGTGATATCTATAGGGGCTCGCGCTCTCGATTAATAGCGGAAGCGGATCTCTGGACTGAAGAGGTTCAGGATGATGATTTGTACATACCGTATAGAACAATGCTATTCTTTGCGGTTGCTGCCGCTCGGGCCCAAACGATTGGTGTGCTGGATGTATACACTGGATTTATTAACAGTAACCACGCCAAAGAAATAGACTGCACTTCTGAATTTATGAATGGAATTGATCGACTCTCTGAGAGTATTGGGCCTGTTAGGTTTCACTCCCCATACAGATTCCTCTCTAAGTCGGACGTGGCGGTCCTAGCAAGCAGCTTGGGCGTGCCAATCGGCAGGACGTATTCGTGTCAGGCCTCTTCTGCGTTTCCATGCGGCGCATGTCCCAACTGCGTTGAGCGACTTGATGCGCTCGAGGCTTTAAGAGCGATATGAATCAAGGCGCTATCAATACACTCTTGGCTGCTCGAGCTATCGCAGATCATGCGCTGAATCAGGGCGTTCTTGTTAGCGACTCTGAGCCTCGAGGCGTGTGTTTGCATATGGGTGCAGTCTTGGCTGACTCCATCTTGCAGGCAGGATTGAACTACTCAAATGTAGTTCGTCCTAGGATTGAGGCGATCCTGCGGAACCATCCGGAGGCGAGTACTGTCTCGGCTCTTGTTCCGATACTGAATTCTGGCCGAGCAGGGGAGTTCTTGGGCTGGAGTCACATGGAGAAAATTCAACGGTTTATCCGATTGGTAGAGTTTCTCGATATGCAGGGCGTGGACAGTGTCTTTGACTTGAGGCAAAGGCTGATGTTGCCGCTTTTCGGTGTGGAGATGCAGAGCCTCAATGGCGTGGGTCCTAAGACTGTAGACTATATGGGGTGTCTAGTAGGTATCGAATCAATAGCTGTAGATCGGCATGTCCGTTCTTTTGCTCGAGCCGCCGGTCTGGTGAACGAAGAGTATGATTACTTAAAGAAAAGCTTCTGCTTTGCAGCTGATCTGCTTTCGCTGCCGAGGAGAGAGTTTGATGCTTGGTTGTGGCGTCGGGCTGCCCAATCTGAAGTGGTCCAGATGTCTCTTGCAATCTGAGGGCGGCCGCTGGTTACTTGGGAGAGCTCTGCGCGCGCGATCTGCTCGCGTCTGGGCCGCATCCCGACCAAGGAAGAGTACATGGCCGATGTGGGCGTGATTGCCGCCAGCGGCGCGGAGATCTACCGTTACATGAACTTCGACCAGATCGAGGAATACCAGGACGTGGCCAAGACGGTCGCTGCCTGATGCGGTAGTGCCGGGCACTGGCCGGCACCCCGTTGAAACGAAGAACCCCCGGTGAGAGCCGGGGGTTTTTGTGCGTGCAGCGTTAGACTTGCCGCCCCGCTTGTTGGAGTACACGGATGTTGCAGGATCGATTGAAGGGGAGTCGCACGTGCTGCGGTCACTGGGCTGGCAGTGCGGTGGTGCTGGCCACGCTGATGATGGCCCCTGCCGCGATGGCGCAGCAGGCGGTGCATCGAGCTGTTGTCGAGCCCGATCGGCCAGCGCACGTGCCGGCGTCGATCGTGATGGAGACCAAGCACAGCAATCCGCCGCGTTATCCGTCGCAGGCATTCCGTGATGAAAAAGAGGGTGAAGCGATCCTGATGGTGCAGGTGGCTGCCGATGGGCAGTGGGCCGGCGCGACCGTGCTGCAGAGCACTGGATGGCCGGAACTGGATGAGGCGGCGCAGGCGGCGACACGCAAGTGGCGCTACCTGCCGGCCAGCGAGGATGGCGTACCCGTGCCGGGAGAGATCCGCGTGCCGGTGTCGTTCAAGCTGTGATCACGCGTTGGTGATGCCGTTGCCCGGCACTGCCTGGCAACGGCGTTGGTCCTGCCGCGGTGCCGACGCTTTACTGCGCGGCACACGCCTTGGGGGCGTGCACGAGGTTGACGCGCAGGCTGCCATCGGCAGCCACCTGCTTGCTCTCGAGCACGCACATCTCGTTCTCGAGCCGCATCATCACTTCGTAGTCCTGACCCGCCTTCGGCACGAACTGGATCGACAGCGAGTCCGGTGCTGCTCCGCAGCGGAGGTGGGCGACGTTCTGGAACTGTGCGTCGAAGATCAACGGCTTGCCGGCCTCCACCGAATACTCCTGGAAGTTCGGGTTAGAGAACAGGACGCTTTTCATCGCACGCACGGTGTCGGTTTCCGGCATTCCGATGGAAATGTTCTGCGGGCTGCCGCCCACCAGGCTGCCTACGGCTGCGCTGTTGCTGCGCGCGACCACGACTTTCCTTCGCGCGTCGCCACGGCATTGGCCACCGATATGCATGGTGATACTGCGGCCGTTGGCACCGAAGATGCGGATGCGGGAGCGATTGCCGGCGGGCAGGGCAGCAGCAATGGCGCTGGCAGGCGCGGCGGCGCGCATCGCAGACGGAAACGCTTCTGGCAGACGCGCGACGAATCGCGCCACGCACTGCTCGGCCAGCTCGTCGGACACGCTCCTCACTTCGGCATAGTCATCCGCCTGCCACTGTGGCAGCGCAGCGGACTGCGTGCCATCGGTGCAGTCAACGGTCATGGCCGATGCGCCCGAGGCCGGCAGCACCTCGATCGTGGTGCGGTGCTTGAGCTCGTAGGGGATCTGCGAGCCACTGAGCTGCCCATAGACCAGCGCCCACTCGTGCGGGTCGGCCCGCACGGTCACGGGGGCGCTGGGAACCGCGTCGGGATAGGCATTGAAGTACTCGGAAAGACGCTGCTGCAGCAGTGCCGGCACCCGCTCCACTGCGGGGCTGGACACGCCTTCGACGGTGTCGCCGCGCAGGGTGTCCTTGGAGAAGCCACGCGCCTTGCGTGCACCGACCACGGCCAGGGCGAAGATGTTCATCTTGGCCAGCGTGGCCACGCCCATGTCCGATCGGGTCACCAGTCGCAGGTCTGCGTCACCGGAACGCTTGCCCTTGGCATCGGTGCCGGTGCCATGGTCGATGTGGACCGCCTTCATCCAGTCCGTGGACAGTACCGGTGCCGGATGGCCGGCGTCTGTGGCCGTTGCGGCCTCGTCCTGGGTTGGCACTGGATCGAGCGAGGCGGCACTGATCGCAGCGGCCAGCTGGACGCTTGGCGAAGGGAACACGGTGGGCAGCTGTTCCACGAGCCGGTCAACGCAGCGCTGCGCGAACTGGCGTGCCGCGGTCCTGACCTGCGCGTAGTCATCTGCCTGCCAGTCTTCCAGCGGCGCCGTCTGTATGGGATCGCTGCAGGTGATGCTCAGCCAGGGCGGGCTGCTGGGGGACGACTGTGCAATGGTGAGGGTGGCCTCATGCTGCAGATCGTACGGAACCGCGTTGCCCGACAGCGACTGGTAGGTGAGCGACCACAGGCCGGCGTTTGCGCTGACGATCTGCGCGTGCTCGGGAAGCGCATCCGGATGTGCGATGAAGTACTCGGCCAGATGGCGGCGCAGCAGTGTGGGGATTTCGTCGACGGCCGGGCTGGACACTGATTCGATGACGGTGCCCCGCAGGTTCTTCTTCGAGAAGCCATCGACACGGCCACCGCCGGCCTTGGCGGCGGCCGCCAACTGGACAAGCTTGAGCGTGACCACTTTGCCGGTGTCGCCGCGCGAGACCAGGCGCAGTTTCAGATCGACATCGCGGTGTCCAGGCAGACTGGCAGGCGCGCCCTGTACCACCTGGATGCGGGTGCTCCAGTCATCGGGAGAGGGCGGAGCAGCCGCGCCGTCGACCGCTTGGGTGCGGTCTGCGTCGGTGGCAAGGGCAGCGTCGTGTACCGGGACGGCAGCGGGGTCTTCCGCCGATGCCGGCGGAGACAGCATCAGGCCCAACGCGATGGCGGCAGGCAGGCAGTTCAGGCGTAGTGCCACAGTGGAGCTCCTTGGGGAAACGCGATGAAGAACGGCCGGGTCCCCTTGGCCGGCCGTTCGGGATAAGGTGTGTTGCGCGTGGGCTCAGCCGCGCGCCAAGGCCAGCAACCGCTCGGCAATCCGCTCGAGAGGGACCTGTTCTTCGGCGGCGCCCAGCTTGAACGCGGCGCCGGGCATGCCCCAGACCACGCTGCTGGCCTCGTCCTGCACCAGCGTCGGTGCGCCGGCCTGGCGCATTTCCAGCAGGCCGCGTGCACCATCGTCGCCCATGCCGGTGAGGATGGCACCGATGGCGTTGCCACCGGCGCTCTGCGCCACCGATCGGAACAGCACGTCCACCGCCGGCTTGTGCCGGTTCACCGCCGGGCCGTCGTCGACCCGGCAACGCCAGCGCGCACCGTCACGGATGATGCGCAGGTGCTTGCCGCCCGGGGGCAGGTAGGCATGCCCGGGCAGCACCGCTTCGCCGTCGCTGGCTTCGCGCACGGCCATCGCCGAGTGCCGGTCCAGGCGCTCGGCGAACGCCGTGCTGAAACTGGCCGGCAGGTGCTGGGTCATCACCACGGCCGGCGCGTCGGCGGGCAGGCCTTCCAGCACCACGCGCAGGGCTTCGGTGCCACCGGCGGATGAGCCGATCGCGATCAGGCGGTCGGTGGTACGGAACTGCGGCGCGGCCGGGCGCATCGCCGGGGCGGCCTCAAGCGTGAGCTTTGGCGTGGCAGCGCGCACCAGCGGGCGCACCCGCGAGCGTGCCGCCATCTTCACCTTGGCGATGATCTCGTCGGCATAGCCCTGCAGCCCACGGGCCACATCGAGCTTGGGCTTGGAGACGAAATCGACTGCGCCCAGTGACAGTGCCTGCAGGGTAGTGTCGGCGCCGCGCTCGGTCAGCGAGGAGATCATCACCACCGGCAGTGGATGCAGGCGCATCAGGTTTTCCAGGAACGCCAGCCCGTCCATGCGTGGCATTTCCACGTCCAGGGTGATCACGTCCGGGGCCAGGCGCTTGATCTTCTCGCGCGCCAGCAGCGGATCGGCGGCGGTGCCGACCACGTCGATGGCCGGATCGCTGGACAGGATCTCGGTGAGCATCTGCCGCACGACGGCGGAGTCGTCGACGATCAGGACCCGGCAGGGGGCGTTGCCGGTCAGGGTCATTCGAACAGCTCCACGCCACCGGTGACCGGGGCCTTGGACAGGCGTGCACGCACCGCCGATTCGGTCGCGGCCACTTCGGCTTCATGGGCGTGCGGCAGGCGCTGCACCACCACGCGGCCGGTATCGGCGAAGAACCAGATCTTGCGCGGATGGATGCCGCACAGGTCCTCGGCGATGATCGGGATGTGCTCGGCCTGCAGGTACTGGCGCACGAACTCGGCGTTGCGGGTGCCGACCGGGTTGCTGGTGAAGCCCTTGAGCACGTTGGCGCCGCCGAACACCTTGGCTTCGATGCGCTTGCGGTGCGCGCCGCGCTTGAGCATGTCGTTGATCAGCAGTTCCATCGCGTAGCTGCCGTAGCGCGCGGGCGCGCCGTCGCCGGCGTTGCCTTCGGGCAGCAGGAAGTGGTTCATGCCACCGATCTTCAGTACCGGGTCGCGCAGGCAGGCCGCCACGCAGGAGCCGAGCGTGGTGGTCAGCGCGGTGGTGTCATCGACCACCAGGTACTGGGTGGGCAACAGCTTGGCGGCGATGGTCTTGAAGCGTGCGTCCTGGTAGCGCATCACATCGTCGGTACGCAGCGAGGCATTCATGCGCCGGCCTTTGCCGCACGGCGGTACAGGGTGCGCCCGCAGGGCTGGATGAGGTCGGCCGCGTGCAGGTAGTTCTCCGAGTGGCCGGTGTACAGCAGGCCGTCGTCGGCCAGGTGCTGCACCAGGCGGCCGAGGATGGCGCGCTGGGTGGGCTTGTCGAAGTAGATCATCACGTTGCGGCAGAACAGGGCGTCGAACGGGCCGCCGACGTCGTAGCGCGGGGCCAGCAGGTTCAGCGGGCGGAACTCGATCAGGTCGCGCAGCGCCGGCAGCACGCGGCACTGGCCCTCGTTGGGGCCGCTGCCGCGCTGGAAGTAGCGGCGGCGCAGGTCCGGATCGAGGTTGGCGACACGATCGATGTTGTAGACGCCGCGGCCTGCAGTGGCCAGTACCTGGGTGTCGACGTCGGTGGCGACGATGCGTACCGGCGGCTTCAGCGTGCCGAATGCTTCGCAGGCGGTGATCGCCATCGAGTAGGGCTCTTCGCCGGTGGACGCGGCGCACGACCACAGCAACAGCGGCGTGCGGCCGTTGCGCTGCTGCAACTCCTCGCGCAGCTTGTCGAAGTGGTGCGGCTCGCGGAAGAACGAGGTCAGGTTGGTGGTCAGCGCATTGGTGAACGCCTGCCACTCATCGCCATCCTCCTGTTCCAGATGATCCAGGTACTGCTGGAAGCTGCGCATGCCGAGCGTGCGCAGGCGGCGCGACAGGCGGCCATAGACCATGTCGCGCTTTGCCGGCGCGAGGGCAATGCCCACGCGCTGGTAGATCAGGTCGCAGACGCGGCGGAAATCACGGTCGGCGAACTCGAATTCGCGGGGGCCGGTGACGATGGGAGTAGGACTTTGCACGGGGGACGTGTCCATCGGCGGGGGCGGCGGCCGAAGCCGCCGCGGGTGGGTCTCAGAATTCCTGCCAGTCGCTGTCGCTGGCGACGAAGGTGCTGGCGTTGCTGCTGCGGCGGACCGCTGCCGGCGCAGGCGCCGCCTGCGGGCGCGGCGCGCTGGCGGTGACGCGGGCCGGCTCGACGTGGGCGGCCACCGCCTTCATCGCGGCCGAGACCTGGTTGTCGAGGCGGAAGATCGCCACCGCGTCGGCCAGCTGGCCGGCCTGGTCTTCCATGGCGCGGGCGGCGGCGGTGGCTTCTTCCACCAGTGCGGCGTTCTGCTGGGTGGTCTCGTCCATCTGCACCACGGTCTGGTTGACCTGCTCGATGCCGGCCGACTGCTCCTGCGAGGCGGCCGAGATCTCGGCCATGATGTCGGTCACGCGCTGCACCGAGGCGACGATCTCGCCCATGGTGCTGCCGGCCTGGTGCACCAGGCTGGAGCCCTCGGCGACCTTGCCGACCGAATCGTCGATCAGGCCCTTGATTTCCTTGGCGGCGGCGGCCGAGCGCTGGGCGAGGGTACGCACTTCACTGGCGACCACGGCGAAGCCACGGCCCTGTTCACCGGCACGCGCCGCTTCCACCGCGGCGTTCAGCGCCAGGATGTTGGTCTGGAACGCGATGCCGTCGATGACGCTGATGATCTCGGCGATCTTCTTCGATGAGGCTTCGATGGCCGACATGGTGGTGACCACCTGGCCGACCACCTCGCCACCCTGCGAGGCGACGCCCTGCGCGCCGATGGCCAGCTGGTTGGCCTGGCGGGCATGTTCGGCGTTCTGGCGCACGGTGGAGGTGAGTTCCTCCATCGAGGCGGCGGTCTCTTCCAGGTTGGCGGCCTGCTGCTCGGTACGGCGCGACAGGTCGCCGTTGCCCGAAGCGATCTCGCCGGCGGCGAGGGTGATGCTGGAGGCGCTGGCCTGGATCTGGCCGACGATCTGGGTCAGCTGCGCGACGGTGGTGTTGGCGTCGTCGCGCATGCGCGCGAACACGCCCTGGTAGTCGCCGTGCATGCGTGCGGTCAGGTCGCCCTCGGCGATGGCCGACAGCAGCTGCGACAGCTTGCCGAGGTTGTCATCGCTGACCGCCATCATCGCATTGAGGTTTTCCAGCATCAGGCGGAAATCGTGATCGAAGCGCTGTGCGTCGCCACGGCGGCTGAAATCGCCTGCGGCGGCGGCGCTGGCCAGCTGCTTGATCTCGGCATTGATGCGGCCGAGATTGGTTTTCACCGTATCGACGGTGGCGGTCATGGTGGCCTTCTCGCCCGGATAGCGCGCGATGTCGCGGCTGAGGTCGCCGATCGCATACTGCTGGACCACGTCAAGCACGTCGTGCAGGGTCTGCACATGGCCGCCGACCAGGGCGTTGGTCTCCTGCACCATCAGCCCGTACTCGCCGGGGAAGGCGCTGGCGTCGATGCGGTAGCTCAGCTCGCCGGCATCGTGGCGCCGCGCCATTTCGCGCTGGCCGCCGATCACCGCGTGCAGCTGCTGCTGCATGCCCGACATGGCGTGCAGCAGGCGGCCGGGTTCGTCGTGCGGCTGCGGGCCGATGTGGCTGTCCAGCTTGCCGCTGGCAATGCCTTCGGCGACGGCGGTGGCCTGCTTCAGCGGACGCGCGATGCGGTTGCCGATGACCCAGCTCAGGGCCAGCACGATCAGCACCAGCACGCCGCCGGAGACTGCTATGATGGCGGTGAACACCAGTGCCTGCTTCTGCACGTCGTCCATGTAGACGCCGCTGCTGACCACCCAGTTCCAGGGCGCGAACAGGCCGGCGTAGGCCACCTTCCCGACGTCGCCCTTGCTGCCGGGCTTGGCCCAGCGGTAGTTGACGAAGCCGCCACCGGCCTTGGCCGCTTCGACCTGGTCGTAGTAGATGCGTACACCATCGTCGGTGCGGAAGTCCTTCATGTCCTTGCCGACCAGGTCCTTGCGGAACGGGTGCATCAGCAGGCGGTAGCCGGTGTCGTAGATGTTGAAGTAGTACGTATCGTTCTCGGCGCGCATCGATTCCAGCGCCTGCAGCGCGGCGCCCTTGGCGGCCTCTTCGCTGAGCTCGCCGGTACCGGCCAGGCGGTGGTAGTGCTGGAGGATGCCGTAGCTCAGTTCGACCTGGGTCTTCAGCGCGGTCTTGCGGGTCTCGGTGAGGTCCAGGTACTGCATGCGGGCAGCGATCACCGAGAGCGCGATCACGCCGAGCGCGATGAGCAGCGTCAGCAGATTGAGCTTGCGCCGGACGGAGAGGTTGCTGAAGTAGTGTTGCCAGCGATGCAGGAGATTCATCGAGCAGGACCAGGTCGAAACGGGCGGGCGGCGCCGAGCCGGTCACGGCGGGACATGCGGTGACAACCCCGTTATCGGCCGCGCGGGCCCAGGGTTGAGCCGCGCGCGGAAGATGGGCCGCGGCCGTTCAGCCAGCCAGCTGGTCCAGGCGCAAGCGTACCTGCGCCAGGGCGCGTTCCAGGGTGGACGGATCGACCGTTCCCAGCGCGATGCGCAGCGCGTTGGGAACGTGGGTTCCGACCGCGAACGGCGCGGCGGTCGAAAGCACGATGCCCTGCTCATGCAGGTCCTGGCAGATCGCCTCGGCGCGGTCGCGCCCTTCCAGTGGCAGCCACAGCAGGTAGGAACCGGGGTGGCCGACCAGCGCCACACCTTCCAGCAGGCGCCTTGCCAGTGCCTGCCGGTGCCGGGCGTCGGCGCGGCGGTGGCGTTCCATGCGGTCGACGGTTCCATCCATCAGCCAGCGGCGCACCAGCGCCGTCACCAGTGCCGGCGAGTTGACCGTGGTGGCGCGGATGGCGCGCTCGATCGCACCCATCATCGCCGGCGGCGCACTGATGTAGCCGAAACGCAGGCCGGTGGCGAGGTTCTTGGACAGGCCGCCGATGTACACGGTGCGTTCCGGTGCCAGCGCCGCCACGGGTACCACGGCGGGCGCGGCCAGATAGGCATAGGCTGCGTCTTCAAGCACCAGCAGCCCATGCTGGCGGGCGATCGCGGCCAGCTCCTGGCGCTGTTGCAGCGTCAGGACGAAGCCCAGCGGGTTGTGCATGGTCGGCATGCAGTACACGGCCTTGACCCGGCGCTGGCTGCACAGCGTACGCAGTGCCTGCAGGTCGGTGCCTTCCCGGCCGACCGGCACCGGGATCATCTCCATCCGCAGCATCGCCGCGATCTGCCTGAATCCAGGGTAGGTCAAGGCGTCCACGGCGATGGCATCGCCCGGGCACAGTGCGCCCAGCAGGGCGACGGTCAATCCGTGCTGGGCGCCCTGGACCAGGGCCACGCGTCCGGCATCGGTAGGTACCCCGCGCTGCACCAGGTAGTCGGCCACGAGCTGGCGCTCCTGGGGCCGACCCAGGGGCGGCTGGTACAGAAGCAGTGCTTCCAGGTCGCCCTGCTGCGAGAGGTGGCGCAGGGCCCGGCGAAGCTGCGTGTCCTGGCCGAACGCGGTGGGCATGTTGGCGTTGAGATCGATGCCGCTGCCGAGACCGGCCAGCATGTCGCAGGCCATGCCCTGTGCGCCGAACGCCTCGCGCACATAGGTGCCGCGACCGATCTCACCGATGACCAGGCCCATCCGGGCCAGCTCGGCATAGACGCGGCTGGCGGTGGCAAGCGCCAGATCATGGCGGCGGGCGAGCTCGCGGTGGGTGGGCAGGCGGGTTCCAGGGCGCAGGTTCCCGCTCTGGATGTCCGATACGAGGCCATCGACTACCTGCTTGAACCGTGAGCGTGCCATCCGTGCGCCGAGTGTATCTAGGACAATTTGTTGATTGTACTGATGCCATTCCTAGACTTCGATCGCACCGCCGGACGGGCGGAAAGGAATGGAGCACATCTGTACGGCGATGGAAGGTCACAACGAATTATTGAACTATGCAGCGCATGCACTGGAAGAAATGAACGTGCTGATTCCCCGGATCAAGGGCAGCATGCCGGGCATCCGCCAGGCCCATGAAGCCATCGCCAGCTACCTGCACCGCAGCGTGAAGTTCCTGCTGCCCAATTGCGCGGAGATGATCGATCTGCGTGAGCTGCGCCAGGTGCACGTGGACATGGCGCGCCCGCCGTTCGAGGTGATGGCGCTGGAAGCGGCGTGGATCCTGCCTGACGGGTTGCCGGGACACAAAGGGGCGGGCCATGCGGCGCCTCGGCGCATCGCGCTGTGCCTGAACATGAACCGCGAAGTCGCCGCGGCCTTTCCGGCCACGGAGTGCTTCCTGGATGAACCGGCCGGTGGCGTGGTGGTGATCCCGATCTACTGGCAGGCCGATGCGGCCGCGTGGAAAGTGCCGCTGGGAGGCGTGTTCCTGCCGCACCAGAATCCGTTGAGCCTGTACCGGCCAGAGGAGGCCAGCCTGCCCACGCGCCTGGTCAATGCCCCGGTGGAAGCGATGGCGTCCGGAAAACCCTTGCAGCAGTTCCGGGTTGCGCCGTTCGCGCTGCTGCCGGAATGGCACGCCTGGGCGGTGGAGCAGCAGGGCAGTGCGGCGGTGAAGGCGCAGATCGTGCAGGACTGTCGCGACGAGGTCGCCATGCTGTTGCAGACCTGCTGCGTGCTCAACTGCGCCAATGTCGCGTCGGTGGAGCGGCCGGCCTCGGTGGCGCTGAATAAGCGGCGGATGCGCAGAGGCAAGCAGCCGTTCTTCAGCTACCGGGTGTTCGAGGTGGATGGCGCCACGGCCGCGTCAGACGGCACGGGGCCGGGCGGGGGTGCGGCGGGGCCGCGCACCCACGTGCGTCGGGGTCACATCCGGCGATTGAAGGAAAAGCTGGTGTGGGTGCGCGCCGCCATCGTCAATGCGGGCAGCCCTGATGGCCTGCTGCACAAGAGTTACAGGCTCCGTCAGCCGCAGTGACGGCTGCGTCGGAAAGGAGGGCCGGTGTTGCGACCGGCCCTCCAGGCGTGGCATCAGAACTCCTGCCAGTCTCCGTCGGCCAGTTCGGTGGCCATCGGGCGACCTCCCGCCGTGCGGCGGGCCGGCGGTGCCACCGCAGCCGGAGCTGCCGGGGCGGCGGCGCGCGGTGCCGGGGTGGCGACGCGCGGGGCGGTCACTGCCTCGGCTTCGTCGACCACGAAGATCGACACGGCTTCGCTGAGGTGGCCGGCCTGTTCTTCCATGGCGCGGGCGGCGGCGGTGGCTTCTTCCACCAGCGCGGCGTTCTGCTGGGTGGTTTCGTCCATCTGCACCACGGTCTGGTTGACCTGCTCGATGCCGGCCGACTGTTCCTGCGAGGCGGCGGAGATCTCGGCCATGATGTCGGTCACGCGCTGCACCGAGGCGACGATCTCGCCCATGGTGGCGCCGGCCTTGTGCACCAGCGCCGAGCCGTCGTTGACCTTGCCGACTGAATCATCGATCAGACCCTTGATTTCCTTGGCGGCAGCGGCCGAGCGCTGGGCAAGGGTACGCACTTCGCTGGCGACCACGGCGAAGCCACGGCCCTGCTCACCGGCACGGGCCGCTTCCACCGCGGCGTTCAGCGCCAGGATGTTGGTCTGGAAGGCGATGCCGTCGATGACGCTGATGATCTCGGCGATCTTCTTCGACGAGGCCTGGATGGCGGACATGGTGGTGACCACTTGGCCGACCACTTCGCCACCCTGCGAGGCGACGCCATGCGCGCCGATGGCGAGCTGGTTGGCCTGGCGGGCATGTTCGGCGTTCTGGCGCACGGTGGAGGTCAGTTCCTCCATCGAGGCGGCGGTTTCTTCCAGGTTGGCGGCCTGCTGTTCGGTACGGCGCGACAGGTCGCTGTTGCCCGAGGCGATTTCGCCGGCGGCCGAATTGATCGCGCGGCTGGACTGCTTGATGCGGGTGACGATTTCGCTCAGCTGTGCGGCGGTTGCGTTGGCATCGTCGCGCATGCGGGCGAACACGCCCTGGTAGTCGCCGTGCATGCGCACCGTCAGGTCACCCTGCGACAGCGCGGCGAGCAGGCCGGAGATCTGTTCGATGCTGCCGGCGTTGGCGTCAAGCAGGCCGTTGATCTGCTGGGCCAGCTGCAGGAAGAAGCCTTCCTTGTCGCTGGCGTCGATGCGGCCGGACAGGTCGCCGGCGGCGGCCTGGGCGATCACGCGGGCCACTTCGGCCTCGACCAGCGCTTCCTGGGTGCGGTCACGCCATTCCACCACGTAGCCGACGGTGTCGCCGCCTTCATTGCGGATGGTCGAGACCACCTGCGCAAACTGGGCATCGCCGTACTGCATCGGGCGACGGGCGACGCCGTGCGCCTTCAGGTTGCCGAGCAGGGTCTGGTCCATCTCGCCACGGTGTTCCAGCACGGTAACCGGCTTGCCGATCAGCGAGGCCTGGGCGTCGAAGTCCGGCAGGTCGCGGCGCACTTCATCCTGGTACTGGCTCAGGGTCTGCTGCAGCGCGCGGTTGCTGTAGACGATGGTGTTGCTGGTGTCGGTCAGGTACACGCCGGTCGAGCTGTAGTCCAGCGCGGTGCGGATGCGCAGGTTCTCGCGTGCGACGGCCTGGTCGGTTTCGATGCGCTCACGCAGGTCCCGCTGCATGCGCTGCATGGCCTGCATCAGTTCGCCCACTTCGTCCTGGCGGCTGACATCGATGTGGCCATCGAGCTTGCCGCCGGCCACGTCGTTGGCCACCGAGACGGCGCCACGCACGCTGCCGACCAGGGCGCGGGCGAACAGCCAGACCAGCACCAGGCCGAGTGCGGCGCCGCCCAGCAGGGCGATCACGGTCAGCACGGACGAGGCGGCGTAGGTGGATTCGGCCTCTTCGCGCGAGGCGCGGGCGAGGCGGTTGTCTTCGGCGATCAGTGCTTCCAGCGCCGAAGCGGCCTTGCGGTGCTTGGTGCGGGTCTCGCCGACGAAGGTATCGATGGCGTCGTCCGGCAGGTCCAGTTCCAGCATCTCGGTGACGCTGTCATAGGAGGCCAGGGCGTCCTTCCATTCCTTGGCGAAGGTGTCGAACAGCTTCTTCTGCTGCGCATTGTCGACCAGCGCCGGGTAGCCCTTGATCGACTTGTCCATGTTCCCGCGCAGCTCGACGGCCTGCTTGCGCGCGTCGGACTTGACGTCATCGCTGGCGCGGATCAGCTGCTGGTAGGCGGCGTTGCGGTACTCGCCCAGCATGCCGCGCATCTCGCCGGCCATGCGGATGCTTTCCATGCGCGAACCGGCCAACTCGGTGGTGACGTTGTTCAGCGAATGCAGGCCGCGATAGGCGACGATGCCCTGCAGCAGCATCACCAGCAGGAGGACGCCGAAGGTCAGCAGCAGCTTCGGCATCAGTTTCAGGTTGTTGATCCACGGCATGGGCGTTGCGAGCTCCTAAGGCAGACGCGCCCGGGCATCGGGCCCGGTTGCAGCAGAAACCACGCCGGCACGAGCTCCGGCGTGGTTCGACGGACAGCGGATTACTTGATGTTGGCCAGCTTCAGGCCAGCCGGCGAGCTGACTTCGATTTCCGCACGCGAGGCGTCGCGCTGGATCTTGCCGATCACGCACACGGTCTTGCCTTCCAGGGTTTCCAGCGGGAAGGAGAACTTGCCGCGGTTCTCGCCGGCGATGCGGGCCGAGAAGGTGTGGCGCGGGAAGGCGCCGCCCATGTACAGGAAGGTCGGCTGGCCTTCGGAACCTTCTGCGTAGCGGGCCTTTTCGACCTTGCCACAGACCATGCCGTCCTTGCCGACCGAACGCGGTGCCAGTTCCGGCGGGATCATGTCGGCCGACTGGGCGAACGCGGAGGAGGCGGTGGTGGCCAGGACAGCGGCCGAGACGAACGCAAGCAGGGACTTCATCGAGGTGTATCTCCGGGGATGGTGATGGTCGTTCCGGTTCTGCGCGCTCCTGCGCGACCGGCTTCTGTCCCCCTATCGGCACCGCCAGGGGGAACTGAAGGGTTGTGTGACCAGAACGTGAAGCAGGTCCGCTGGATCAGGCGGCGGCGTCTTCGGCAACGGCGGCCTGGCCCATGTCGGCGCTGTCGAGCAGGGTCTCGATGTCCAGCAGGATCAGCATGCGGTCATCGTGGGTGCCGATGCCGGAGATGAAGCGGGTATCGACGGCGGCGCCGAACTCCGGGGTCGGGCGGATCTGCTCGGCCGACAGCGGGATCACGTCCGAGACGCTGTCCACCACGATGCCGACCACGCGGTCTTCCACGTTCAGCACGATCATCACCGTGAAGGCGTCGTAGCGGGCGTTGTCCAGGCGCAGCTTCAGGCGCAGGTCGATGACCGGGACGATGGTGCCGCGCAGGTTGATCACGCCCTTGATGTAGTCCGGCGCATCCGGCACGCGGGTGACCGCGTCATAGCCGCGGATTTCCTGCACCTTGAGGATGTCCACGCCGTAGTGCTCGGCACCGAGGGTGAAGCTGAGGAATTCGCCACCGGCGCTGGCGGCGGAGCTGGTCTTGTCGTTCATCGAGGGGTCCTGGTTCTGCCGGAAGTCCCGGTGTCAGGCTCGATATCGGCCCCGCCGTGGGGGACTTTAGCTGTGGCGCCCTGGGCATCCACGCATGGCGTGGATCTACCGGGGAGCGGTAGTGCCGGCCGCTGGCCGGCAATGGCCGTACCCGCATTGTCGCGAGGTTGCCGGCCAGCGGCCGGCACTACCACGTGACTACATCTCGCCGTTGCGGCGGGCCTTGCGCTGGCGGTCGATACGGAAGATGTAGCGCTGGATGGCGCTGTCGGCCCCGCGCGGCAGGGTGTCGAAGCGCATGCCCACGCGCTTGACCTCGATGCCGTTGGGCTGGCGCTGCGGCAGCAGGTTGCAGACCACCAGTTCGATATCCAGGTCCGGGCCATCAGGCAGTGACAGCTGCGCCGGATAGCGCTTCTGCAGGCCGAACACCGCGCAGTCGTTGGGCACGACCACGGCCAGGCCGCCGCCGCTGATGTCCACCACCCGCATCGACAACGCTTCGGCGCGGGCTTCGCCGGGCGGCAGCAGCAGCTGCGGCGAGTCGGTAACCGGCGTCTCCAGCCGGTACAGCTCGCGTCGCTGCAGGTGCACCAGCTCGTCGGGCAAGGGCGCACGGAACGCAACGTGGCCTTCGTTGTCCACGCGCTGCAGTTCATGCAGACGGAACCGCACCAGCACCCGTTCAAGCTGGGCGAAGCACAGCAGGTGGTCGGCCTGCTCGGCGGCGCGGTTGGACGCTTCCTGCGGGCTGCCATCGAGCAGCAGGTAGTCTTCGTCCTCATCAAGATCAAGCAGCGCCGTCGGGAACGAGCGGTCTCGGCCGTCGATATGCGCATTGATCAGTGATCGCTGGTCGATCAGCGAGCGCAGCAACTGGCGCAGCTGGCGCGGGTTGCGGACCAGGAAACGTTCGTCGGCGGCATCGGCCGCGTGGACATCATGCACTGCAGTGTCGTTGCCGTCGGACATGGAATCTACGGTCAGGGGCGGGCGCCAGCACGCGTTGGCGCGAGGCTCGATGGGGATATCGGCCTCTGCATCGGATTATGAAGTGAGAATTACATCACTTTCCATGCGTGAGGGGTCAGATCCCTTTCCCGGAGGAAAGGAACCTGACCCCAATGTGCCACGCAGGTAGATCCACGCCATGCGTGGATGCTTTCCGCGTGGGGTCAGAACTCCTGCCAGTCGCCGTCGGCGGCCAGTGCCGGCTGGGCGCTCGAGCCGCGCAGCGCACGTGCGGGTGTCGGCCTGTGGGCGGGAGCGGCGGCCGCTACCTGGCGCGGCAGCGGTGCGGTGGCCAGGCGCGGCGCGGTGCCCGGGGTCGCCTGCGATGCCAGCCGGAAGCGGGCCACGGCTTCCCCCAGCTGCACGGCTTGGTCTTCCATCGCGCGGGCGGCGGCGGTGGCTTCTTCCACCAGCGCGGCGTTCTGCTGGGTGGTCTCGTCCATCTGCACCACGGTCTGGTTGACCTGCTCGATGCCGGCCGACTGCTCCTGCGAAGCGGCCGAGATCTCGGCCATGATGTCGGTCACGCGCTGCACCGAGGCGACGATCTCGCCCATGGTGCTGCCGGCCTGGTGCACCAGGCTGGAGCCTTCGGCAACCTTGCCGACCGAGTCGTCGATCAGGCCCTTGATTTCCTTGGCGGCAGCGGCCGAGCGCTGGGCGAGGGTACGCACTTCGCTGGCGACCACGGCGAAGCCACGGCCCTGTTCACCGGCACGGGCCGCTTCCACCGCGGCGTTCAGCGCCAGGATGTTGGTCTGGAACGCGATGCCGTCGATGACGCTGATGATCTCGGCGATTTTCTTCGACGAGGCTTCAATGGCGGACATGGTAGTGACGACCTGGCCGACCACTTCGCCACCCTGCGAGGCGACGCCATGTGCGCCGATGGCGAGCTGGTTGGCCTGGCGGGCATGTTCGGCGTTCTGGCGCACGGTGGAGGTCAGCTCCTCCATCGAGGCGGCGGTTTCTTCCAGGTTGGCGGCCTGCTGTTCGGTGCGGCGCGACAGGTCACTGTTGCCCGAGGCGATCTCACCGGCGGCCAGGGTGATGCTGGAGGCGCTGGCCTGGATCTGGCCGACGATCTGGGTCAGCTGGGCGACGGTGGTGTTGGCGTCGTCGCGCATGCGGGCGAACACGCCGTTGAACTGGCCGTCCATGCGTGCGGTCAGGTCGCCGGCGGCGATCGACTGCAGCAGCTGCGACAGCTGGCCGAGGTTGCCGTCGGCCACCTGCATCATGGTGTTCAGGTGCTCGATCATCAGCTTGAAGTCGTGCTGGAAACGCTGGGCGTCGCCGCGCTGGCTGAAGTCACCGGCGGCGGCGGCCTCGGCCAGCTGCTGGATCTGCGTGTTGATCGCCAGCAGGCTCGCCTTGGCCGCGTCCATCGATTCGTGCAGGATCGCGCGGCTGCCGGGCAGGCGGCGCGCATCCGGGGCCAGATTGCCGATGGCGTACTGGTTGAGTACGTCGATGGCATCGCGGATCGCGTCCAGGTGTTCGAAGATCACCGTGTTGATGCCGCCGGCCAGCTGGCCGTAGACACCCGGGAAGTCTTCCGGGATGCGGTGGCTGATGTCCGGGCCGGCATGCATCTGCGCCATCAGCTGGGTCTGCTCGCTGAAGCGGCGCAGCATGGCGGTCATCTCGGCGGTGGCGGCCAGCATCTTGCCGGCCTCATCCTTGCTGGTGGCCTGGGTGCTGACGCTGAGGTCGCCGCGGGCGACGGCCTGGATCGCGTGCACGGCCTTGCCGAGCGGGCCGGTGACGGCGCGCGAGATCACCGTGGCCAGCGCGGCCGCGACCAGCGACAGCAGCACGATGCAGCCGATGATGGCGATCATGCTGGTGCGGTGGGTGGCGTTGGCGGCAGCGATCTTGGCGTCCATCAGGCCGGCGATGTGGGTGCCGAGCGCCTTCATCGCCGCGAACAGTTCACGGCGCGCCGGGCGCGACTGTTCGTCGGAGATCTGCTGCGCGAGTGCGCCGTCACCTGCAGCTACGGCTTCGCGCATCGCCTTGTTGGCGCCGAAGTAGCGCTCCAGCTGCACGTTGGCGGTCTGGTAGAGCTCGCGCTCCCTGGCCAGCGCCGGCAACGCCGCGTACGCGGCCAGCTCGCCGCGTACGGTCTTGGCGGTGTCGTCCATGCGCTTGTTGTAGTCGGCCACCTTGTCCGGCTGGTCGAGCATGCTCAGCAGCGCCAGTTCGTAGGTGCGGAATTCACCCAGCTGCGAGCGCGCCTCGCCCAGGTGCTGGACCGACGGAATATCGTTGCCGGCCATCTCGCCCAGCTGCGTGTTGGCCTCGCTGAGGCGCAACAGTGCGAAGGCGCCGAGGACCAGGGTCATCAACGTGGTGAGGGTGAACCCCACGGCCAGCTTGCGGGCGATGGGCAGATCTTGGAACCACTTCATGCAGGGTGCTCCAGGTGGGCAGGGTGCCGGCGCAGTCGCGGCGGCTGGGGGTGGTTGCAGAGCAAACGGAGGTGCCCGGTGGGGTTCGGTGACGGCCGTCATTGCGGGATAACGGCGCGGGCTGCGCGGACTTTATGGACGCAGATCACATTCGGTTGCGTAGGGGCGCGGGTGCGAAAGTGCTGCTGTGATGGGACTTTCGCTTGGGTGGCGTAGTTGCATGCGAAAGCACGGCGCCGACGGAGTTCACAGAAGGGATCTGACCCCGGGTGGAATGGGGCGCGCAAACAAAAACCGCCGCCCCGAAGGGCGGCGGTTCTGGACAGCCTGCAATGGGAATCAGGCGGCCTGCGGCATCCGCAGCGAGCGCACCAGGCCGCCGATGTCGACGATCAGGGCGACGCGGCCGTCGCCGAGGATGGTGGCACCGGATACCCCGCCGATGCGGCGGTAGTTGTTCTCGATGTTCTTCACCACTACCTGCTGCTGGCCGACCAGCTCGTCCACTTCCAGCGCGATCTTCTGGCCATCGCCCTCGACCACCACCACCAGCGATTCGCTGCCCGGCGCACGGTTGCCGTAGCCGTAGTACTCGCTGAGCGACAGGATCGGCAGGTACTCGCCACGCACGCGCAGCACGCGGCCTTCGCCGGCCATGCTGCGGATGTCCTCGGCCTGCGGCTGCAGGGCTTCCAGCACATAGGCCAGTGGCAGGATCAGGGTTTCACCGGCCACCGCCACGGTCATGCCATCAAGGATGGCCAGGGTCAGCGGCAGGCGGATCAGGGTGCGGGTACCGGCGCCGAGGCTGCTTTCAATCTGCACCTCGCCGCCCAGCGCCTGGATGTTGCGGCGGACCACGTCCATGCCGACGCCACGCCCGGACAGATCGGTCACCGCATCGGCAGTGGAGAAGCCGGGCTGGAAGATCAGGTCCCAGACCTGCGAATCGGTCGGGTTGTCCGGTACGGCCAGGCCACGCTCGTGCGCCTTGGCCAGGATCTTGGCGCGGTCCAGGCCGCGACCATCGTCACTGACTTCGATGACGATGTGGCCGCCCTGGTGCGAAGCGGCCAGGGTGATCGTGCCGGTCTCGTCCTTGCCCGCACCGCGACGCACGTCGGGCATTTCCAGGCCGTGGTCGATCGAGTTGCGTACCAGGTGCACCAGCGGATCGGCGATCTTTTCGATCAGGCCCTTGTCCAGCTCGGTGCCTTCGCCGACGGTGCGCAGGCGCACCTGCTTGCCGAGGCGGCTGGACAGATCGCGGACCAGGCGCGGGAAGCGGCGGAACACCGCGTCGACCGGCAGCATGCGCACGCCGATCACCGCTTCCTGCAGGTCGCGGGTGTTGCGCTCAAGCTGGTCCAGGCCGGCGAACAGGCTCTCGGCAAGAACCGGGTCCAGCGCGTGCGAGACCTGCTTGAGCATGGCCTGGGTGATGACCAGTTCGCCGACCAGGTTGATCAGTGCATCGACCTTGTCGACGCTGACCCGGATCGAGGTTTCGGCTTCCTGGGGTGCGCCGCCGCTGGCCGCGGGCGCGGGTGCGGCAGGTGCCGCAGGAGCCGGTGTGGAAGGGGCTGTTGCGGACGGGGCCTGGGTGGCCAGGCTCGGCGGCGCCGCCGGACGGATGTCCAGTTCGCAGTCGTCCAGCACCCAGGCGAAGGTGTCTTCGATCTTGCTGCGCGGCACCTTGCCGACCAGGCCCAGGTCCCACGCCAGGTGGGCCTCGAGCGGGTCGAGCTGGGCGAAGCCGGGCAGGCGCTCGATGCGCGCGGCGACCTGCAGCGACCCGAGGTGTTCCAGTTCGCGGATGATGCGCAGCGGATCGTTGCCGCTCATGAACAGCGACGGTGCCGGGGTGAAGCCGATCTGCCAGGCTTCCGGCGTGTCGTCCACCTTGGCGGCCGCGGCGGCCGGGGCGCTCGGCGCGGCCTGGCCGGAGAGCACCGCTTCCAGGCGTGCCTTCACCGCGGCGACGGCCGCGGGATCGGCGGCCTGGCCGTGTTCGGCTTCGCGCAACAGGGCGCGCAGCACGTCCACCGAGGACAGCATGGCGTCGACGGCGTGGCCTTCCAGTGCCCGCTTGCCGGCACGCAGCTCATCGAGCAGCGTTTCCAGCACGTGGGTCAGGCCGGCGATCGCATCGAAGCCGAAGGTGCCGGCGCCGCCCTTGATGGAGTGGGCGGCGCGGAACACCGAATTGATGATCTCCGCGTCCTGCTGCCCCGATTCCAGGGCCAGCAGGCCAGCCTCCATCGCGTCGAGGCCTTCGCGGCTCTCCTCGAAGAAGGTGGCGTGGAAGCGTTGCAGGTCCATGCTCATGGCAGTGGTGGTCCGGAAGCGAAGAAGGGGAGCGGTGCCGGGCGATCAGCCCAGCACTTTCTGCACGGTGGCGACCAGCTGTTCCGGATTGAACGGCTTGACCAGCCAGCCGGTGGCACCGGCGGCCTTGCCTTCGGACTTCTTGTCGGCGGCCGACTCGGTGGTCAGCATCAGCAGCGGGGTGAACTTGTAGTCCGGCAGCTGGCGCAGTTCGCGGATCAGCGCGATGCCGTCCATGTTCGGCATGTTGACGTCGGTGACCACCGCATTGAAGCGCTGGCCCTTGGCGCGACCGAGCGCGACCGCGCCGTCTTCAGCTTCTTCGACGGCAAAACCGGCCGAGGTGAGGGCGAAGGAAACCATCTGGCGCATCGACGCCGAATCGTCCACCACCAAGATACGTGCGCTCATGCAGCGTTCTCCACAGATTTCAGGTTGTCATGGGTTGCGTCCAGGCCCAGGGCCTGGGTGACGCCCAGCAGGCGCGCGGCGTCACGGAAGGTTGCAGTGCAACCGTGGAAGCCGGTGCCCAGGCCTGCCTCGCGGCGGGCCTGCACGAACGCACACAGCACCTGTATGGCGGCGGTGTGGATGCGGGCGACCTGGCTTGCATCCAGGGTCAGCTCGCCGGCCTGCGCCACCAGCGGGGCGAGGCGGTTCTTGAGCTCGGTGCTGCTCTCGATGCCGAGATCCTCACCCAGTTCGACAGTGCTCATCGTTGCTCCGGACAAACGGTTCCGTGATCCATAACGGCACCCCGGCGGGGTTCTTTAGAAGAATCGGCGCGATGCGCCGACTCAGCTCAACAGTTGCGTGGCGTCGAGCAGGATCATCGGGCGCTGGCTGACCCGGGCCACGCCGCGGAACAGATCGTTGGAGATCTGGCAGATGCGCGCGGTATCGGGTGGCTCGATCTGCGAGTCGGTGAGGTTGGCGACGTCTTCCACCGCCGACACGCGCAGGCCGATGGTCTCGCCGTCTTCCTCCAGCACCACGATGCGGGTCTGCGCGTCGTCCTCGGCGGCAGCGGCACCGAGGTGCAGGCCGAGGTCCATCACCGGCACCACCTGGCCGCGCAGGTTCATGATGCCGAGCATGGCCGGTGCGGTGCCGCGCAACGGCAGCAGCGGCACCGGCAGCACCACTTCCTGCACCTTCAGCAGCTCCAGCGCATAGGCCTGGGTGCCGCAGCGCAGGCGCAGCCAGCGCGAGGTGCGCTCGCCGGCGCGGCGGTTCTGCGGGTGCGGACTGCTGGCCGGGTGGTGCGCCTGCGCCTGCAGTTCCTGCCAGCTGCTGGGGCGGCTGGCTGCGGGGGCGTCCACGGCGACCCGCGGTGGCGGTACGGCTGCGGTGCGTGCGGTGGGTTCAGCGGCTGCCCGCGGTGCTGCCGGTGGTACCGGCGCCGCAACCACGGCCGGCGCCGGCGTGGCGACGTCCTCGCCACCCGCGGCGGCTTCGAATGCCGCCTGCAGGCCCGGGCTGTCGGTATGGGCGAGGCGATGGCTGTCAGCCGTATCGGTCTCGTAGATCACTTCGTCCGGAAGGTCGTCCCAGGTGGGTTCCGGGCCGGTGCCTGCGGTGGCCGGCGCCGGGGCTGTCTCGTGCAGCACCTCGTCTGGCAGGTCATCCCAGGTCGGCTCGCCTTCAATGGCGGCCGGCGTTGCGGCGGCCTCGAATGCGGCCTCCAGCGCTGCGTCGTCCGCGGCCGGGGCAGCGGCCACGGTGTCGGTTTCGTAGATCACTTCAGCCGGCAGGTCGTCCCAGGTCGGCTCGCGCTCGATCGTCGCCGCCGCCTCGAACGCGGCCTCGAGCGCGGCGTTGTCGGTGCACGGGGCAGTGGTCGCACTTTCGGTTTCGTAGATCACTTCGGCCGGCAGGTCATCCCAGGTCGGCTCGCGCTCGGTGGCCGCTTCGCTCGGCCCAGCGCTTGCTGGCGGCGCAGCGAGTGGCGCGGCGACAATGGCTTCGCCCAGCAGTTCGTCCAGGTAGTCGTCCAGTACGCCGGTGCTGTTCATGCGGCCTGCTCCAGGGCGCGTGCGTCCTCGCCGAGAATCCAGTTCAGGGCGCGGCGATACGCGGCCAGGCCGCGGCCCGGGTAGTCCTCACCGACGCTGGGCAGGGTAAGGCCGGCGGCATTGCTGATGCGGGTGTCGATCGGAATCGCGTCTTCCCATACGCGCGCACCATGACGGTCCTGCATGGTGCGCAGCGACTCGTTGCCGGCGCGGGTACGGCGGTCGAACAGGGTGGGCAGGATCGAGATCGGCAGCGGACGGCGGCGCGAGCGCTCGACCATCTCGCCGGTGCGGACCATGCCATCCAGGCCGTGCAGGGCCAGCGGTTCGGCCTGGGTCGGGATGATCAGGCGATCGGCAGCCGCCAGCGCATTGATCATCAGCAGGCCGAGGGTCGGCGCGCAGTCCAGCAGGATGTAGTCGTGCTGGGCCTGGTGGCGCGCCAGTGCATTCTGCAGGGCCAGTCCGAGGCCGGGCTGGTTGGCGCTGCGACGCTCCAGCGTGGCCAGTGCCGACTGCGCGCAGACGTAGTCCAGGCCGTGGATGCTGCTGGCATGGCACAGGTTGGACAGGTCGGCCGGTGGTGCGCCGAACAGTTCCAGCACGCCGGCCGGCGGCGGATCCACCGGCACGCCGAAGGCGCGGCTGAGCGAGGCATGCGGATCGAGGTCGATCAGCAGCACGCGGTGGCCGAGCGCGGCCAGGCCGCGGCCGAGGGCGAGGGTGGTGGTGGTCTTGCCGACTCCGCCCTTCTGGTTGGCGACTGCCCAGATGCGCATCGGTTTACTCCTTCATTGCCGGGGGAACGGCGGCGCCGACGCGGCTGCCAGCCGGCACCGGCGGCAACTTCACCGGTGCGATGGGGGAGGTGGGGGCGGTAGCCGGAGTTGCGGCGGCTTGTTCGGTGGCGCTGTTGTCGACGGCGCCGGTGGCAGCGTTCAGGCGCTGCCCGAGCGGATCGACCGAGTGCGAGGTGTCTGCCAGGATGATGACCATCACCCGGCGGTTGCGGTTGCGGCCCTGCGCGCTGTCGTTCTCTTCGCGCGGGCGGAACTGGCCGTAGCCGACCATCGCCAGTCGTGACGGCTGCACGCCCTGGTCGGCGAACAGGTGCACCACGCTGGCCGCGCGCCCGGCCGACAGTTCCCAGTTGGACGGGAAGGTGGCGGTGGCGATCGGCACGTTGTCGGTGTGGCCTTCCACGCGCACGCTGTTGGGCACATCGCGCAGCACGTCGGCCAGGCTGGCCAGGGTCTGCCGTGCGTGCACGTCCAGCGCGGCCGAGCCGGTGGGGAACAGGATGTCACTGTTGATCTCGACCTCGATCCACAGTTCGGTGCGGCGCACGCTGATCATGCCGCGGTCGATCAGTGGCGCCAGCGCGGCGGTCAGGCGGTCGGCGATGCTGTTGAGCTGGCGCTCGGCGCGCGCGATCTGTTCCTGGTTGTGCACCGATACCGGCATGCGCATCTGCGAGGCCATCGATGGCAGCAGCGTCGGGTCATGCGACGGGGCGGGTGCGGATGGACCGATCTTGGTGCCGGACTTGATCACCGACGGGCTGTCCCAGCCGCCGCCCTGCACCTGCTTGTTGCCGACCTGCACCGGGTTGATGGTGCGCGGCGCACCGCCGAAGGCATCGGTGAGCGCATCGGCCATGATCCGGTACTTGCCCTCGTTGACCGAGGAAATCGCATACATGACCACGAAGAAGGCGAGCAGCAGCGTCATCAGGTCGGCATAGGGGATCGCCCATGCTTCATGGTTGGCGTGCTCTTCGTGGTGCTTGCGGCGGGCCATGTCAGTGCAGGAAGCCGGAGAGGTTGGTTTCGATGTTGCGCGGGTTCTCGCCCTGTGCGATCGAGATCAGGCCTTCGATGACCATTTCGCGGTCGCGGGTGTTGTGCGAGATCACACTCTTGAGCTTGGCGGCGATCGGCAGGAACAGCAGGTTGGCCGAGGCGATGCCGTAGATGGTGGCGGTGAACGCGGCGGCGATGCCGTGGCCGAGCTTGCTCGGATCGGCCAGGTTCTTCATCACCGCGATCAGGCCCAGCACGGCACCGATGATGCCGAGCGTCGGCGCATAGATGCCCATCGCCTCGAACACCTTGGCGCCGGCCTGGTCCTGGTGTTCCTGGCTGCCCAGTTCGATTTCCAGCATGTGCCGCATCGACTCCGGTTCGACGCCGTCCACCAGCAGCTGCAGGCCCTTGCGCAGGAACGGGTCCTGCTGCGCTTCCACCTGCGATTCCAGGCCCAGCAGGCCCTGGCGGCGGGCGATGTTGCTCCACTCGACGATCTGCTGGATCAGCTCACGGCGGTCGCTGTGCGGCGGGCGCACGACCCAGCGCACGATCTTGAACGCGTGCTTGAACACTGCCGGCGAGGTGTGCAGCAGGATCGCGGCGATGGTGCCGACGATGACGATCACGAACGCCGCAGGCGACCACAACGACGCCAGGCCGGCGCCCTTGAGGATGCTGCCACCGACCAGCGAGGCCAGGGCGAGAAAGAGTCCAATGAGGCTGAGTCTATCCATGGTTCCGGTATCGGCGTGTATGAATGGGACTTGAGACACCGGGAGATCGCGTACAGACGGTAGTCACAGTTTTCGGGCCGCCGGGCAGGGCCCGGCGGGGTTCATCGCAGGCCGTCCACGTCCAGGATCAGCGCCATGCGACCATCGCCGATCAAGGTTGCACCGGCGTAACCGCGCAGCCCGCGCAGGGCTTTGGGCAGCGGCTTGATCACCACTTCCTCGCGCCCGCGCACCTGGTCAACGACCAGGCCGAAGCGGGCCTCGCCGGCCTGCAGCACCACGATGGTCAGCAGGGTCGAGGCGGCTGGCGTCACATCCAGCCACTGGCGCAGATCGACCAGCGGCAGGGTGTGCGAGCGCCGGTCGAGCACGGCACGGCCATCGAACCAGCCCAGCGAGGTGCGCGGCGCATGCAGCACTTCCATCACGCGCGCCAGCGGCAGCGCGTAGACGTCCTCGCCGGCCTGCACCAGCAGGGTCGGCAGGATCGCCAGGGTCAGCGGCACGCGGATCAGGAAGCGGCTGCCACGGCCCAGTTCCGACTGGATCTGGATCTGGCCGCTCAGTTCGCGGATGCGCGACTGCACCACGTCCATGCCGACGCCACGGCCGGAGATATCGGTGACCTGCTGCTTGGTCGAGAAGCCGGGCAGGAACACCAGGTGCAGGCATTCCTCACTGCTCAGGCGGGCGGCGGCTTCCGGATCGATCAGGCCCTTCTCGCGTGCCTTCGCACGCAGCTTTTCCGGGTCGATGCCGGCGCCATCGTCCTGCACTTCGATGCTGACATAGTCGCCTTCCTGCTGGGCCGACAGCCGCACATGGCCCATCCGCGGCTTGCCCTGCGCTTCGCGCAGGTCGGGCATTTCCACGCCGTGGTCGATGGCGTTGCGGACCAGGTGCACCAGCGGGTCGGCCAAGGCCTCGACCAGGTTGCGGTCGAGCTCGGTCTCGGCGCCGATCAGCTCCAGATCCACTTCCTTCTTCAGTGATCGGGCGACGTCGCGGGCCACCTTGGGGAAGCGCGAGAACACTTTGCCGACCGGCTGCATGCGGGTACGCATCACTGCCGACTGCAGGCGCGCGGTGGCGATGTCCAGGGTGGAGACCGCGCGGTCCAGCTCTTCGTCGCGCAGGCGTGCGCGCAGCGTCTTCAGCCGGTTGCGTGACAGCACCAGTTCGCCGATCAGGTTGACGATCGCATCCAGGCGCTTGGTGTCCACGCGCACGGTGTGTTCGGCCTCGGCCAGCGGCTTAGCGGCCGGCTTGGCGGGCGGGGTGGGTGCAGCAGGGCGGGGTGCCGGCGGCGGAGCAATCGGTGCGGCGGCGACCGCTTTGCTGCCGGGGGCCGCACCACCGTGCAGCTGGTCGAGCAGGGCTTCGAACTCGTCCTCGCTGATCAGGCCGTCGTCGGCTTTCTTCGCTGGCGCCACCGCAGTGGGCGCGTTGCCGCCGTGCAGCTGGTCGAGCAGGGCCTCGAATTCGTCTTCGGTGATCAGGTCGCCGCCGCCGGCAGCGGGTGCCGAGGCGGTGGGGGCCGCGGTTCCGCCGCCGTGCATGTCGAATTGTGCGATCAGCTCCGGCGGGGCGTAGCCCGGTTCGGTGCCGGAAGACACTGCATCGAGCATCGACTGCAGGTAATCCAGCGATTGCTGGGCCGCGTCGAAGTGATGGGCCTGCAACACGGCCTGGCCAGCGCGCGCGATGCCGAGGGCTTCTTCGGCAGCGTGGCACAGCTCGACCATGGCGGTGACGCCGAGGAAGCCGGCGCCGCCCTTGAGCGTGTGGTAGCCGCGGAACACCGCATTGAGCTGCTCGCTGTCCTGCGGTGCCTGCTCCAGCGACACCAGCTGTTCGCCCAGCCGATCCAGGATTTCCTGGGCCTCGATGATGAAATCGGCAGTGATGTCGTCGGATACCGCGCTCATGCTTACAGCCCCAGATCCGACAACAGGTCGTCGGCGTCGTTCTGCGAGACCGCGTGGCGGTCCAGTCCCTTCAGTGCCGGCCCGGCCAGTTCCGGGTCGGTGCGATGCTGTTCCGGCGGCAGGCCGAGCGCGCCGAAGCCTTCGTGCACGCGGCGAACGATGCCGACCACGCGACGGATGATCTGCCCGGTCAGGTCCTGGTAGCTCTGGGTCAGGGCGATCTCGGTGAGGTTGTGGCGGATGCGCTCAAGCTGCGCGTCCTGGCCCGGCTGCAGGCCTTCGGCGCGTAGTTGTTCGGTCAGGCTGCGGCATTCCTCGGCCAGGTCGAGGGTGCGGTGCGTGGCCTGTTCGGTCATTGCCACCACGTGGTCCAGGCGCGCGCAGGCGTCATCCAGCTCACCGGCTTCGCTGGGTACGGTCGGCAGTTCACCCAGCGCCTGTCCCAGTTCGCGGGCCAGCCGCGAAAGGCCGCTCATCATCGGCTGCGTGCGCAGCGCGACCAGTCCGTCGATGCGCTGCCGCCAGGCGGCCTCGTCACCGGACTCCAGTGCGTCCAGGGCTTCCTGCAGGCGCAGGGCGAGGGCGTTCTTGTCGACCGTGGTGTCCATCAGGCGCTGGCCGCCAGGCGTTCGAAGATCTTGCCCAGCTTTTCTTCCAGGGTCTGCGCGGTGAACGGCTTGATGATGTAGCCGTTCACGCCGCTCTGGGCGGCTTCGATGATCTGCTCGCGCTTGGCTTCGGCGGTGACCATCAGCACCGGCAGGGTCTTCAGCTTGGCATCGGCACGGATCGCCTTGAGCAGCTCGATGCCGGTCATCACCGGCATGTTCCAGTCGGTGACCACGAAATCGAACGGCTGGCTCTGCAGCAGCGACAGCGCAGCATGCCCGTCCTCGGCTTCGGCGGTATTGGTGAAGCCCAGATCGCCCAGCAGGTTCTTGACGATTCGACGCATGGTCGAGAAGTCGTCGACGATCAGGATGCGCATGTTCTTGTTCAAAGCAGAGTTCCTTTGTTGTTCATTCCGGGCGGCCGGGGGCAGCCGCCTCGGGGATGTTCATTCTTCCAGGCCGGCGTCCGCCGCCTCGAAGATTTTCAGCCGGCCACGCAGCCGCAGCACGGCCTGGCCGTGGATCTGGCAGACCCGCGACTCGCTCACGCCGAGCACCGCGCCGATCTCCTTCAGGTTCAGTTCCTGCTCGTAATAGAGCGAGAGCACCAGCTGTTCGCGCTCGGGCAGATGGCCGATGGCCTTGCCCAGCTCGCGGCCGAACTCGCCGCGCTCCAGCACCTGCTGGGGGGTCGGGCCGCCCTGCGCTACGGTGTCCAGCTCGCCCTGGTCCTCGATGCGCGACTCCAGGCTCAGCACCTGGCCGCGTGCGGCATCTTCCATCAGCCGCAGGTACTCGGGCAGCGGCATCTCCATTGCGGCGGCCACTTCGGTGGCGCTGGCGGCACGGCCACTGCTCTGTTCGAGCCGGCGGATGGTGGCGGCGGCGTCGCGGGCGCGGCGGTGCACCGAGCGCGGCACCCAGTCGCCCCGCCGGATCTCATCGATCATCGAACCGCGGATGCGGATCGAGGCGTAGGTCTCGAACGAGGCGCCCTGGTCGGCGTCGTAGCTGCGCGAGGCCTCGATCAGGCCCATCATGCCGGCCTGGATCAGGTCGTCGACTTCGACGCTGGCCGGCAGGCGCGCGGCAAGGTGGTGGGCGATGCGCCGCACCAGGTCCGAGTGCTGGGCGATCACCTCGTTGGCGGCCGAGCGCTGGACCTCCCGGTACTGGGCTGCGCCTTTCATGCCGCCACCCCACGTTGCTTGAGGATGCGTTCGAGGAAGAACTCGACGCCGCCGCGCGGTTCGGTCGGCGCCTGCCAGCGTGCGGTGCGGCGGGCGATCTCGGTGATCGCCAGCGCCGCCGGGCTGGACGGGTAGGCCTTCACCACCGGCTGCTGGCGCTGCACCGACAGGCGCAGCCAGTCATCCTGCGGCACGCAGCCCAGGTAGTTCAGCGAGACATCGGCGAGGAATTTCTCGCAGACGCGGGTCAGCTTCTCGTACAGCACGCGGCCTTCGTTGGGGTCGCGCACCATGTTGGCCACCACCTGGATGCGGTCCACGCCGCGTTCGCGCGACAGCACCTTGATCAGTGCGTAGGCGTCGGTGATCGAGGCCGGCTCGTCGCAGACCACCACCACGGTGTCCTGCGCGGCCTGGCAGAAGGTCAGCACGCCGTCGGTGATGCCGGCGGCGGTGTCCACCACCATGATGTCCAGCTCGCGTTCCAGTTCGGAGAACACGTTGACCAGGCCGACATGCTCGGCCGGGGCCAGCTCGGCCATGTGGCGGCGGCCGGACGCGGCCGGGACCACCAGCACGCCGTTCGGGCCTTCGACGATGACGTCTTCCAGCGAGCAGCGGCCGGCGACCAGGTCGGCCAGCGTGAAGGTGGGGTTCAGCCCCAGGATCACGTCGATGTTGGCCAGGCCGAGGTCGGCGTCCAGCAGCAGCGTGCGCTTGCCCATGCCGGCCAGTGCCACGGCCAGGTTGGCCGAGACGTTGGTCTTGCCCACGCCGCCCTTGCCGCCGGTGACGGCAATGGTGCGCACAGGGCCGAGCGGCTCGCTGCGGGTGGCCGACAGCGGGAAGGTCTTGGTCAGCTTGGCGTACTCACGCGACGGCATGGTTCAACTCCGGGTTGCAGGGCATATCGGCCGCTCGGCGCAAATCTTCAAGGCGAAGTACAAGATTGGCTGCGCTGGCCCGGTGCAGGTCCTCCGGAACGTCCTGGCCATCGGTCACCCAGGTGATCGGCAGGGCGTGGTCGACGGCCACCGACAGGGCGTTGCCGAAGCGGCCGGTCTCGTCCAGCTTGCTCAGTACCAGCCCCTGCAGGTTGGCGGCGCCGAAGCGCCGGACCACCTCGTCCATGTCGCCGAAGCTGGTGTTGGCTGGCAGCACCAGCAGGGTGCGGACCTGGCGGGCGGCGCGCAGCCACTGCAGCTGGGCGGCCAGTGCACGGTCGCGCGGGCCCAGGCCTGCGGTGTCGATCAGCACCAGCTTGTAGTCCTTCAGGCGTTCCAGCAGCTGGTCCAGGTCGGTGCCGCTGTTGGCCTCGTGCACGGCGATGCCGAGCTGGCGGCCGTAGCCGTACAACTGCTCGCGGGCGCCGATGCGGGTGGTGTCGGTGGTCACCAGGGCGACGTCACGCGGGGCGTGCTTCTCGGCGAAGCGCGAGGCGAGCTTGGCGATGGTGGTGGTCTTGCCGGCGCCGGTCGGGCCGACCAGGGCGATCACGCCGCCTTCTTCCAGCGGGTCGACCGGAGCGATCGGCAGCTTGCGCGAGATCAGCCCCAGCATCAGGCCGCGGCCACGGTGCGCTTCGGTCTCCAGCGGGATCTGCATGGCCACGTCGCGGGCCAGGCCGGCGTCGAAGCCGTATTCGTCCATCAGGTCCAGCGCGGTGGCACGTACCGGGCAGCCGCGCAGGCGCTCGTCGGTGAAGCGGTTCATCTCGCGCTCGATCACCTGGCGCATGCCGGCCACTTCCTGGCGCAGCTGGCGGATCTCGGCGTCGTCCGGGGCGACCACCGTCAGCGTCGGCGCCGGGGCCAGCACCGGGGCCGGGCTGGCTTCGGCGTCGGCGTCCACCGCTGCCGGTTCGCTGGCGGCGATGCCAGGCTGCATGTCGGCCACGGCAGCGGTCGGCAGCGGCGGTGGCTGTACGGCCGGCGCCGGGCTTTCGTGATGCGCCTCGTGCGGCGGGTCGATCAGGAAGCGGGCGCGGTTGGCCGGCGCGACGATGGCTTCGGCGAACGGGGCGAAGATCTGTTCCGGCAGCGCCGGTTCATTGACGGCGGCGCGTGCCAGCGTGGCGGCGAAGCCGGTGCTGCCGCGGGTCGGTACGATCTCGTCGGCGCTGTCCAGGGTGCGGCCGGTGGCGCCGACCGCCGCACGGGCGAGGGCGGCGACGGCCGAGGTGGTGGCGGCCACCGGTTCCGGTGCCGGGGTGCTGCTGCGGCGGCGGGTGACGGCGGCGATCACCGCATCGGCGGCGGTACGCGGCTTGGGCGCCGGCGGCGGGGCCACGTCGCGGCGCGAGGCTTCCAGTGCACGCTGCACGGCGCTCTCGTCGTAGTTGGCGGCGGCGACGATCTCGATGCCTTCCTCGATCCGGCGGTTGGACAGGATCACGGCGTCAGGACCATGTTCCTTGCGCACCAGGTTCATGGCCGAGCGCATGTCGGCGGCGACGAATCGTTTGATTTTCATGCTGTGGTCACGGGACGAAGACGGCGGAGTGGCGGTCGGGGAACTCGGGTGGTCGGTGGTCTGCACGGTGCGGGTTCCCCTTGGTGTCTGTCTGTTGCGTTGGTTCGAAGGTGGTGTCTGTTTTCTGGCGCATCGAAGGGCGGCGTCAGCTGATCGTGCCGACCAGCTTCAGGCGCTTGTCTTCCGGCACCTCGCTGTAGGCCAGGACCGACAGCGACGGAACGCTGTGGCGGACCAGGCGGGCCAGCGCGGCGCGCACCGGGCCGGGTACCAGCACGACCGCGGGCTCGTTGCGGGCTTCCTGCTTGCTGACACATTCGGCCAGGCTCTGGTGCAGTCGCTCAGCGAGTCCGGGTTCCAGCGCGGCGCCGTTGCCCTGCGTGGACTCCTGCAAGACACGTTCCAATTGCGGGTTGAGGGTGAACACCGGCAGCTCCGCCGACATTCCGGCGATCTCCTGCACGATGAAACGGCCCAGCGCAGTGCGCACCGCGGCGGTCAGCACGGCCGGGTCCTGGCTGCTGGGCGCATGCTCGACCAGCGCTTCGGCGATCTTGCGCAGCTGGCGGATCGGAATACGTTCCACCAGCAGGTTCTGCAGCACGCGCACCACCGCCGACAGCGGCAGCGCCTTCGGCGTCAGATCTTCGACGAGCTTGGGCGCGCTCTTGGCCAGGTTGGCCAGCAGGTGCTGCACCTCCTCGTGGCCGAGCAGTTCCGGCGCGTGCTCGCGGATCAGGTGCGACAGATGGGTGGCAACCACCGTGGCCGGATCGACCACGGTATAGCCCAGCGTTTCGGCCTGGGCACGCTGGTGCGGCTGGATCCAGGTGGCATCCAGGCCGAACGCGGGGTCCTTGCCGGCAATGCCCTCCAGTGCCCCCAGCGCGCTGCCAGGGTCCAGCGCCAGCTCGCGGTCGGGATGGATTTCGGCGGTGGCCACCGGCACGCCATGCACCAGCACGCGGTAGCCGTTGGCCGGCAGTTCCAGGTTGTCGCGGATGTGTACCGAGGGGATCAGGAAGCCGACATCCTGGGTCAGCTTGCGGCGCACGCCCTTGATCCGCGCCATCAGCTCGCCGCCCTGGTTGGCGTCCACCAGCGGAATCAGCCGGTAGCCCACTTCCAGGCCCAGCGGATCGACCGGGCGCAGCTCGTCCCAGCTCAGTTCGGCGGTCGGCGCCGGTGCGGCCGGGCGGCCCAGTGCATTGAGCGCGGCCGCGTCGCCGCCTGCGGCCGCGGCGTTGGCTGCCGGTGCCTTCTCCTTGCGGTACAGCTTCCAGGCGATGAAGCCGAGGATCGCCGCCAGCGTCAGGAAAGCGACGTTGGGCATGCCCGGCACCAGCCCGACCAGGCCGAGGATGCCGGCGGTGATCGCCAGCGCGCGGTACTGGCCGAACACCTGGCCGCTCATGGCCTGGGCCATGTCCTGCGAACGCGAGGCGCGGGTGACCAGCATCGCCACCGCACTGGACACCAGCAGCGCCGGCAGCTGCGCCACCAGGCCGTCACCGATCGACAGCAGGGTATAGGTGGCGGCCGCCTGGCCGAACGGCATGCCGTGCTGCATCACGCCCACGGCCAGGCCGCCGAGCATGTTGATGAACAGGATCAGGATGCCGGCGATGGCGTCGCCGCGGATGAACTTGCTGGCACCGTCCATCGCGCCGTAGAAGTCGGCTTCCTCGCGGACTTCCTCGCGGCGCGCCTTGGCCTCTTCACGCGTCAGCAATCCGGCGTTGAGGTCGGCGTCGATGGCCATCTGCTTGCCGGGCATCGCGTCCAGGATGAAGCGCGCGGTCACTTCCGAGACGCGGCCGGCGCCCTTGGTGATGACCACGAAGTTGATGATGGTCAGGATCGCGAACACCACGATGCCGACCGCGTAGTTGCCGCCGATCACGAACTCGCCGAACGCGGCAATGACCTTGCCCGCGGCGTCATGGCCGTTCTGGCCGTTGAGCAGGATCACGCGGGTGGAGGCCACGTTCAGCGCCAGCCGCAGCATGGTGGTGATCAGCAGCACGATCGGGAAGATGGTGAAGTCCAGCGGGCGCTTCACGTAGACCACCGCCAGCAGCACCATCAGCGAGATGGCGATGTTGAAGGTGAACAGTGCATCGAGCACCGGCGCGGCCAGCGGCACCACGACCATGGCCAGCAGGGCCAGCACGATCAGCGGCGCGCCAAGTCCCTGGCGGATCATTTCCAGGGCGCGGCGGGTGTTGAAGCCGGAGGAAGGCTGGGCGCTCACGGGCGCCCTCCCTTGCCGAATTCATCCACCTGGATGTGCGGGGCGTCCGGCATCGGCCCAGTGCGCCAGGAGCGCAGCTGGTAGACGTAGGACAGGACCTGGGCGACGGCCGAATACAGTCTCACGGGGATTTCCTTTCCGAGTTGGCCTTCCCGATACAAGGCGCGTGCCAAAGGCGGGGCAGAGACGATCGCGACCTTGTTGCCGTCGGCCACTTCACGGATGCGCAGGGCGGTCTCGTCCACGCCCAGGGCGACCACGGTGGGGGCGTTCATGGCGCCGCCTTCGTACTTCAGGGCCACCGCGTAATGGGTCGGGTTGACCACCACCACATCGGCGGTGGGAACCGCTTCCATCATCCGGCGGTTGGCCATCTGCTGCTGCAGCTGGCGGATGCGCCCCTTCACCTCCGGGCTGCCCTCGCTTTCCTTCATTTCCCGGCGCAGCTCTTCACGGGTCATCTTCAGCTTGCGCATCCAGTTCCAGCGCTGGTACGGGGCATCGATGGCGGCCAGCACCAGCATCGCGCCGGCGGTGGCCAGCAGCAGCCGCAGGGTGAAGCCGAGGCCGTCGGTGATGGCAGTCTCCAACGGGTGGTGGATCAGCCCGCGCAGGGTGTCGAAGCCGGTCCACACCACCAGCCCGGCGGCCACGCCGACAAAGGCCACGCGCAGCAGTGATTTGGTGAACTCGGCGATGGCCTCCGGGCCGTACAGGCGCTTGAGCCCGCTCATCGGGTTCAGCCGGTTGATGTCGGGCAGCAACGCCTTCTGCGACCAGCGCAGGCCGCCCATCACCAGCGGTGCGACGAAGCTGGCCAGCAGGCAGACCAGCACCAGCGGCGCGATCACCAGCAGGAACTGCAGCAGCAGGTCGCCGAAGTGGCCGAACAGTTCCTTCGGGTTCTGCCGCAGGCTCTGTTCCGGGCTGAGCGCATGCTTCATCCAGGCGGTCGCGCCGCGGCCGATCGAGCCGCTCATGGCCATCACCGCCAGCACGCCGGCGCCGAACACGGCGGCCGTGCCGAGTTCGCGCGAGCGCGGCAGGTTGCCCTGTTCACGGGCGTCGCGCAGGCGTTTTTCGGTGGGTTGTTCGGTCTTTTCGCCGGCGGATTCGTTCTCGGACATCACGGGCACTGCGGCAGGGGATGCCGGGGTGCGTGCAAGAACTGTTCCGTGACGGGTTCAGGTGCCAACCAGGATGGGCACCTGCCAGGGCAGGTGCGGGCAGCACCAGGCCGTACCCCGCAGGCGTGCAGCCCGGAGTTACCCGGGTGGATGCTGGGTCGGCGGGCTCTGCGCCAGTTCCACCCGTGGCCGGGGCAGATCGTGCAGCTGCATGAAGCGGGCGGCATCGACCGGGCGGCCGAGCAGGTAGCCCTGCAGGTAGTCGCAGCCCAATCGTTCCAGGTAGGCGCGCTGTGCCGCGGTTTCCACGCCTTCGGCCACGATATCCATGTCCAGCGCGTGGCCCAGCGCCACGATCGCCGAGACGATCACCACGTCCTCGGCGCTGTGCTCCAGATCGCGCACGAAGGCATGGTCGATCTTGATCTCGGTGGCCGGCAGCCGCTTCAGGTACAGCAGGCTGGAATAGCCGGTGCCGAAGTCGTCAATGGAAATGCCGACGCCGAGCGCCGACAGCGCCTGCAGCAGGCGCAGGCTGGTGTCGGTATCGCGCATCACCGTGCTTTCGGTGATCTCCAGCACCAGATGGCGTGGCGCGATGGCGTGGCGTTCGATCACCGTGCGCACGTCCTGCAGCAGATGCGGCGAACTGAACTGTACCGGCGACAGGTTCACCGACATCGACCAGCCTTCGTGGCCGGCGTCGTGCCAGCGCCGCAGCTGCTGGCAGGCCTGGTCCAGCGCCCAGCGACCGATGTCGTTGATCGCGCCGCTGCGTTCGGCCAGGCGGATGAAGCGATCCGGCGGAATCAGGCCATGCTCGGGATGGCGCCAGCGGATCAGCGCCTCGGCGCCGGCCACCTTCTGCGTGGCCACGCGGATCTTCGGCTGGTAGTTCAGGAACAGCTGATCGCTGCCGATCGCCCGGCGCAGGTCGGCCAGCAGGCGGAACTGCTGCTCGGCGCTGTCGTTCATCCAGTCGGCGAACAGCACGAAGGCGTTGCGCCCGGACTCCTTGGCCTGGTACATCGCCGCATCGGCAAAGGCCATCAGCTGCCGCTCGCTGGCGGCGTGGTCGGGGCAGATCGCCACGCCGATGCTGGCGGTCACCTGCAGTTCGTTGTCGGGCAACAGCGGGCCGCTGCCCACCGCCTGCAGGATGCGACGGGCCAGGGTCGGCAGGTCCTCGTCGTGCTCGATGCGCACCACCAGCACGAATTCGTCGCCGCCCAGCCGTGCCAGCATGTCGTGCGGCCGCAACAGCTGGCGCGTGCGCTCGGCCACCGCCACCAGCAGGGCATCGCCGGCCTGGTGGCCATAGGCATCGTTGACCTGCTTGAACCCGTCCAGGTCCATGAACATCACCGCGAAGCGGTTGCCGCCCTGTTCGGCCTCGGCCAGTGCCTGCACGATGCGCCGTTGCAGCAGCAGGCGGTTGGGCAGGCGGGTCAGCGGGTCGTGCAGCGCGGCCTGGGTCAGTTCCTGCTGGGCGTCGGTCAGCGAGGTGCTCAGCAGTGAATTGCGCAGGCGCAGCAGTTGCGCTTCCACGCGCTGATCCAGCCACGACACCACCAGCACCACGGCCAGGATGGCCACGGTCAGCACCACCACCAGCATCGCCAGCCATTCGCTCTGCAGCCCGTCGCCCACCGCCGCGCCGCAGATGCTGCCTTCCGGGAAGCGTGCGGCGGCCATGCCGGTGTAGTGCATGCCGACGATGGCCAGCCCGAGCAGCCCGGCCGCGGCCAGCCGATCACCCACCCGCGTGCGCTGCGCGCGCAGGCGGAATGCCACATACAGCGCGGTCCAAGAGGCGGCGACCGCCACCATCAGCGAGAACAGCAGCCAACCGGGGTCGTATTCGATGCCCGGGCGCATGCGCATGGCGGCCATGCCGACGTAATGCATGCCGGCGATGCCGGTGCCCATCAGCAATGCACCACCGGCCAGCCGCGGGTGCGGCAGGGTGCGCAGCGAGACCAGCCACAGCGCGAACACCGACGAGGCGATGGCCAGTGCAAGGGAAAGCAGGGTGATCGGCAGGTCGTAGCCGAGTGGAATGGGCAGGTTGAAGGCGAGCATGCCGATGAAGTGCATCGACCAGATGCCCAGGCCCATGGCGAAGCCGCCGCCGAGCCGCCACCACCAGGCGGCGCCCTTGCCGGGAGCGGTGACCGTGCGCCCGGCCATCGCCAGCGCGGTGTACGAGGCCATCACGGCAACCAGCAACGAGATCGCCACCAGCCACGGGTTGTACGTGCCTACCAGCATTCGTCAGTCTCCCGGACCTGCCTGTCGACGGAAACCACGGTGGGGCATGCATGAGGCGGGCCGGCGCGGAACGCTGGCCGATCGTGGCGTCCCCCCTGGACGCCACGCATTCACTCTAACGCGCAGACCCGGGGGAAGGGCAAGCGGCAAAACGTGATGATCGGGTCAGCGTGTGACCGCGTCCGCAGCCTGGAAGGCGGCGTCGAACAGGCGCTGTACCGGCGGGCCCATTTCCCCGGCCAGCAGGGCCAGCAGGAACAGGCCCAGCAGCAGCGAGACCGGCAGGCCGAGCTGGATCGGGTTCAGCGCCGGCGCGGCGCGGGCCAGCACGCCGAAGGCCAGGTTCACCGCCAGCATCGCCACTGTCAACGGAATCGCCAGGGTCAGCGCGCCACGCAGCACGGTCAGCAGGAAGGTCGGGGCGATGCTGAAGAACGCGTGCGGGTCCGGCAGCGGAGCGCCGATCGGCAGCGCCCGGTAGCTGTCCACCACCAGCGAGATCAAGGCCAGGTGGCCGTTGGCAGTGAAGAACAGCAGGCCGAACAGCAGGTAGAACCACTGGCCGATCACGCCCGAGGTGCCGCCGCGCAATGGGTCGCTCATCTGCGCGAAGGCCAGGCCGGTGCCCTGGGCGATCAGTTCGCCGGCCATCGCGCCGGCCTCGAACACCAGCCGCAGCAGGAAGCCGATGGCCACGCCGATCGCCAGCTCACGGGCGATGGTCAGCACGGTAGCGGCATCGAATCCGGTCCACTCGGGTACGGGCGGCAACAGTGGCGCCAACGCGATGGCCAGGGTGCCGGCCAGCACCACGCGGACCCGCGCCGGTACTGCGCGGGTACCGACCATTGGCATGGCCATGGCCACCGCACCGATGCGCAGCATGGTCCACAGCACGGTGCCGATCATGCCGAAGGCCTGCAGGCCGTCGGCGGCCATCTGGGTGGCGGCATCCATCGAGTTGCGCGTCCTAGCCGATCAGGTGCGGAATGCGCTGGAACAGCAGCGTGGTGAATTCAACCAGGTGGCCGATCAGCAGGCTGCCCAGTGCGAACAGCACGGCAGTCAGTGCCGCCGCCTTGGCGACGAAGGCGATGGTCGGTTCGTTCAACTGGGTCGCGGCCTGCACGACACCGACCACCACGCCCACCACCAGCACGGTGAGCAGCAACGGGCCGGCCACCCACAACACGGTGATCAGGCCGCCACGCAGTTCGGTCAAGGCAAGTTCGGGAGACATTCGGGTTCCATCTGCTTATGTAGAGTCGAGCCATGCTCGACTGCGCTTTACGAGGGATATCAGGCCGGATTGAAGCTGGCCGCCAAGGTGCCCACGGTCAGCACCCAGCCATCGACCAGCACGAACAGCAGGATCTTGAACGGGGCCGACACCAGCATCGGCGACAGCATCATCATGCCCATCGACATCAGCACGCTGGCCACGACCAGGTCGATGATCACGAACGGAATGAAGATCAGGAAGCCGATCTCGAAGGCGGTCTTCAGCTCGCTGGTGACGAACGAGGCAACCAGCACCGGGAACGGGATCGCGTCGGGGCTGGCATAGGTGCCGTGCCCGGCGATGCCGGCGAAGGTCATCAGGTCGGTCTCGCGGATCTGCGCCAGCATGAAGCCACGCAGTGGCGTGGTGGTCAGCGTCCACGCGGTCTGGAAGTCGATCTCGCCGTTGAGGTAGGGCGCCATGCCGGCACTCCAGGCCTTGTCCCAGGTCGGCATCATCACCATCGCGGTGAGGAACAGGGCCAGCCCCAGCAGCACCTGGTTGGACGGCGTCTGCCCGGTGCCCAGTGCCTGGCGCAGCAGGCCCAGCACGATGATGATGCGGGTGAACGAGGTCAGCACCAGCAGCATCGACGGGATCAGGGTGATCGCCGTCATCAGCAGCAGGGTCTGCAGCGGCAGGCTGACCGGCGCACCGCCGATCTTGCCGACGTTGATGTCCGGCAGCGGCGTGGTCGGCGCGCCGGGCGCGGCGAACGCCAGTGCCGGCAACAGGCACAGGGCAAGCAACAGCAGCCACGGCATCAGGGTGGCAACACGGGTACGGGTGACACGCATGTCAGGGGTCCTTGCGCAGCCGCTGCTGCAGCAGCTGGGCGAAATTCGGCAGGTTCTTGAAATCCGGCACGCGCACCGGTGCCGGCGGCGGCAGCGGTTCGGGCAGGGTGTGCAGGGTATTGATGCCGCCGGCGGTCACGCCCAGCAGCAGCTGCTGGCCGTTGACTTCCACCACCACCACGCGTTCCTTGGCACCGACGCTCAGGCTGGCCACCAGCTTCATGCCTTCGGCCGGGCGGAAGCCGCTGCCGGGCAGGCGCTTGAGCAGCCAGCCCAGGCCGATGACCAGGGCCAGCACCGCCAGCAGCGCCAGCACCGCACCGAACAGGCTCGGTGCGGCGGCCGCGTGCTGGCCGACCTGCGGGCCAATCGGCGCGGCGGTCTTGCCGACCGCCAGCAGGGTGGAGGCCAGCAGGCTCAACGCAGTCTCCGGATCCGCTCGCTCGGGCTGACCACGTCGGTCAAGCGCACGCCGAAGCGGTCATTGATCACCACCACTTCGCCGTGGGCGATCAGGGTGCCGTTGACGAATACATCCAGTGATTCGCCGGCGCCGCGTTCCAGTTCCACCACCGAGCCCTGGTTGAGCTGCAGCAGGTTGCGGATCGGCAGGCGGGCGCGACCGACTTCCAGCGACAGGGTCACCGGCACGTCGAGGATCACGTCCAGGTTCAGGTCGGGACCGTTCGCCTCATCGGCCTGCAGGCTGCTGAACTGGGCCGGGGTCGGTTCGAGGGCGTCGATATCGTTCATTGCGGGTCTTCCTGGATGACGGGTACGCGCGGACGGGTGCCCGGCGGATGGGTAGCGGTGATCTTCACGGCGTTCATGCCGTTGGCGATGCCGAACTCGCCGGTGAACACCGGGATGTTCTCCACGCACAGCGGCACCTGCGGATTCAGCTCGATCGGCAGCACATCACCAACCTTCAGCCGGGTCAGGTCGCGCAGGGTCATGCGCTTGCTGGCCAGCACGCTGGACAGCGTCACCTCGGCGATGTTGAGCTGCTCGCGCAGGGTCTGGCCCCAGCTCTCGTCGCGGTCGTTGCGGTCGCTCTGGATGCCCGCGTCGAGCAGTTCGCGGATCGGCTCCAGCATCGAGTACGGCAGGGTGACGTGGATGTCGCCGCCGCCGCCGTCCAGTTCCACGTGCAGGCGGCACACCACCACGTATTCGCGCGGGGTCACGATGTTGGCGAAGTGCGGGTTGATCTCCGAATTGATGTACTCGAAGTCGACGTCCATCACCGGTGCCCAGGCCTCGCGCAGGTCGGCGAAGGTCTGCTTCAGCAGCAGGTGGATCACCCGCATTTCGGTGGCGGTGAACTCGCGGCCCTCGATGCGCGTCGGGTAGCGCCCGTCGCCGCCGAAGAAGTTGTCGACGATGGCGAACACCAGGGTCGGCTCGAACACGATCAGGCCGGTACCGCGCAGCGGCTTGAAGCGGATCAGGTTCAGGTTGGTCGGCACATACAGCGAGTGCATGTAGTCGTTGAACTTGATCAGCTCGATGCCGCGCACCGACAGCTCGGCTGAGCGGCGGATCAGGTTGAACAGGCCGATCCGCCACAGGCGCGCGAAGCGCTCGTGGACCATTTCCAGGGTCGGCATGCGACCGCGGATGATGCGGTCCTGGCTGGCGAAGTCGTACGAACGCGCCTCGCCTGACGGCGGTTCCGGATCGGTCTCGACCGCGCCACTGTCCACGCCGTGGAGCAGGGCATCGATCTCGTCCTGGGACAGCAGGTCATTCATCGGTGGGCCCTTACTGGGTCACGAAGCTGGTGAACAGCAGATCATCGGCGCCGTTGCTGCCGGTCTCGGCCTTGAGCACCTTCTGCACTTCGGCGAGCGAGGCGGCCTGCAGCTTCTGCTTGCCGGCGATATCGGCGATCTGGTCGGGGCTGACCTGCGAGAACAGCATCAGCAGGCGCGCCCGGATGGCCGGGGCGTGGGTCTTGATCGCCTCCAGCGCGGCCGGGTCGCGGGTCATCAGCTGCACTTCCAGCTGCAGGTAGCGCGGGCCGTCGACCGGGCCGTTGAGGTTGACCACGAAGGCCGGGTCCAGCGCGAAGTACTGGGCGGGGGCGGGCGTGGCGGTCTTCTTCGGCGCCTGCGCGGCCTTCTCTTCGTGCTTGGACTGGGTGAAGAACCAGACGCCACCACCGGCGGCTGCGGCGGCCAGTACGGCCACCAGTGCGGTGATCAGGATCGGACTACGCGGCTTGGCGGTCTTGTCCTTCTCGGCGGTCTTCTTGGTTTTTTCAGCGGCTGCGGCCACGGGGTGAAGCTCCTGAGGGTTGCTTCACCGGGATATGCAAGGGGCGTGCCGAAGGGCGGGTGGAGGGGTGCGACGGAATTCCGTCGGATACCTGTGTCGGTGGGTGCCAACCTTGGTTGGCACGCCTGTCAGGCGTAGGCGTCCAGCAACCCGCGCTGGCGGATCAACTGGGCGGGGGAGACGCTGGCGTCGCCCGGCGTCGATTCTCCGTCACCGGCCAGCCCGCCGCCACTGGATGGTCCCGACGCATTGCCGTCACCACCGGGGGCCTGGTGGCCGACATCGGCGTGGGCCAGCTGGAAGCCCTGCTCGCCGAGCAGCTCGCGCAGGCGCGGCAGGCTGTTTTCCAGGGCCTGGCGCACGTCCACATGCGGGCTGCTGAAGCTGGCATGCACCTTGTCGCCATTCAACTGCAGGCGCACATCGACCGGGCCCATGTCATCCGGGCTCAGCCGGATGTGGGCGTGGCCGATCTTCTGGTCAGCCAGCCAGCCCAGCCGCGCCCCGATGGCCTGGTCGAAGCCATCATCACCGAGCACCGGCTTCGGCGTCGGCTCGCCGTTGAAGATCGCGTTGCCAGCAGCGAGCGCGGCCTTCAGGTCCTGCACCGCGGCGTTGGCCGGGGCGTGCAGCAGGGGCGCCGCGGTGCGCTCGCCGATCAGGGGCGCGTCGCCGTCTTCGCTACGCTCGCTGCGTTTCCCGGGCAGCAGCATCTCAGGCAGTGGCAGCGTGGTCGCCTGCTCGGTGCCGGACGCGGCGTTGGCCTTGCCCTCGGTGGCGGCGGCAGCCGGCGTGGTAGCGGCCGGCACAACCGCAGCGGCCGATTGTGCAGCTGTGGCAGGCAGGGCAACGCCGTCAGTGTCGGTGGCCGGCACAACCGCAGCGGCGGGCAGGGCAGCGGCAGGATCGGCGGGAAGCGGTACCGCCAGCACCAGCCCGGCCAGGCCCAGCGGCGGCCAGGGCGCCTCCTCGGTTGCAGCCGGTGCGTCCTTCTCGGCAAGGGGCTTGGCCGGTACTGCAGGCACCACGGCCGCGGTGTCCTCGGGTGCGGCGGCGGTGTCCGGGTTGCGCTCGCTGCCGGCCTGATCCCTGCTGTCCGACGCTGGACCCTGCGGGGTGGTGGGTGTCGGCGTGCTCGACGCCCGGGCGGGCGCATCGGCAGCCGGCGCGCCTCCGTGCAGCAGCTGGCTGAATTCCTTGTTGCTGTCGCTGCGCGGGGTACGCGCGGCACCATTGCCGGAGCCCTGCGGCTGGGCGCTGGCGCTGCCGCTGAGTGGAGCGGGCATCACGCGCGGCCTCCCTGCTCGGCACCGTCCTGGTCTTCGGCCTGCACCAGCCGCGCCCGGCGCGCGCCGATGTCATCCATTTCGCGCTGGTCGCGGCGGTCGGTCACCACTTTCTCCTGCGCGCGGTAGCTGGCGGCCAGCTGCTCCAGTACGGCCTTGTCGCGGCTGGCCAGGATCAGTCGTGCCCGCTCGGCTTCCACTTTCTCGCGGTTGCCGTCGACGGTGCGCTGCTGCTGCTCCACCGCGCTGTCGAGGCGGTCGAGGAAGGCGCGACGGTTGAGCAGTTGCGCCGGGCTGGTCGCCGCCATCTGGGCGTTGGCGTACTCCTCGGCATAACGGCGCAGTTCGTCCAGTCGCGATAGATGGGTATCGAGCACGCGCTGGCGTTCGGCGAGATCGCGGGCCACCGCGTCCTCGTGTTCCTGGGCCCGCTTGAGCAGGGGATCGATGCGCTTGGACTGGTTCATGGCTTAGCTCTCTTGTTCCACCAGGCGCTGCAGCGCCGCCTGGCTGTGCGGGAGATCTGCGGCCTTGGCAACGTCCTGGCCGAGGAACTCCATGATTTCCGGCCAACGTTCCAGGGCTTCGTCGGTCGCGGCGTCGTTGCCGCGCTGATAGGCACCGATGGCGATCAGGTCGCGGTTGGCCGAGTAGGCCGACACCAGCCGCTTCAGCTTGCGGATGCGCAGGCGCCACGGCTCGTCGGCGATTTCCGTGACCACGCGGCTGACCGACGATTCGACGTCGATGGCCGGGTACAGGCCACTGTCGGCGACGCGGCGCGACAGCAGGATGTGGCCGTCGAGGATCGCGCGCGCCGCATCGGCGATCGGATCCTGCGGATCGTCGCCCTCGGTCAGCACCGTGTAGAACGCGGTGATCGAGCCGCGGCCCTTGGCACCGTTGCCCGCGCGTTCGACCAGTGCCGGCAGCTTGGCGAACACCGACGGCGGGTAGCCGCGGGTGGTTGGTGGTTCGCCCACCGACAGGCCGATCTCGCGCTGCGCCTGCGCGAAGCGGGTCAGCGAGTCCATCAGCAGCAGCACGTTCAAGCCCTGGTCGCGGAACCACTCGGCGATGGCGGTGGCGCGGTAGGCGCCGTGCAGGCGTGCCAGCGGCGGCCGATCGGCGGGGCTGGCGACCACCACCGCGCGGCGCAGGCCTTCCTCGCCCAGCGTGGTCTCGACGAAATCGCGCACTTCGCGGCCGCGCTCGCCGATCAGGCCAACCACGATCACGTCGGCGGCGGTGTAGCGGGTCATCATGCCCAGCAGCGTCGACTTGCCGACGCCGGAGCCAGCGAACAGGCCGACACGCTGGCCGCGGCCGATCGGCAGCAGTGCGTTGATCGCACGCACGCCGACGTCCAACGGCTGGGTGATCGGTTCGCGCGCCAGCGGATTGATCGACACGCCGGCCATGCCGACATGCCCTTCGGCGCGGATCGGGCCCTTGCCGTCCAGCGGTACGCCGTCGCTGTCGATCACGCGGCCGAGCAGGCCTTCGCCCACTTCCACGCCGCCACGGCGCGCCGAGGGCACCACCCGCGCGTTGGGCAGCAGGCCGTGCAGTTCGGCACTGGGCATCAGGTAGGTACGTTCGCCGGCAAAGCCGACCACTTCGGCATCGACCCAGCCGCCATCGACCACTTCGACCTTGCAGCTGGCGCCCAGTGGCGCCTCGCAGCCGACCGCTTCCAGGGTCAGCCCGACCGCGCGGCGCAGCACGCCTTCGCGGATCAGCCCGCGACCATGCGCGGTGTCCACGCGCAGGCCGTCGAGACGGCTGGCCAGGCGCAGGTTGCGGGCCACGGCCCAGTCGGCCGGCTGCGCTGCCGGTTGTGGCGCGGCTTGCGATTCCGGGCTCATGTGGTTGCTCCGGTCTGGCGGATCACCGCATCCAGCGCACCGCGCAGGCGCGCTTCCAGGGTGCCGTCGATGCGCACGGCTTCGGCGTGCACGCGCAGGTCGCCACGACTGAGGCTGGTATCCGGTACCAGGCGCTGCTGCGGCGACAGGTTCAACAGCGGGGCGAGGGCGGCGATGTCGTCCGGGTGCAGGCGGACTTCCACCTCGCGGGTGCTTCCACCCACGGCATCGATCGCTTCACCGACCAGCTGCGCGAGCAGCGCCGGCTCGGCCTCGTAGGCACGACCGACCAGCGCACCGGCGATACGCACCGCCAGCTCGCCCAGCGCGCCGACCACTTCGTTCTCCAGCCGCACCAGCGGCCGGCTGAAGTTGTCGAGGATGCCCTCGATCTGCGCGGCGAGGCGACGCACCTCGGCCTGGCCCTGGCCATAGCCTTCGGTATGGCCGTGCTGGAAGCCTTCCTTCTCGGCGCTGTCCTGGATCGCCTGGATTTCCTCCAGGGTCGGCAGCTGCAGCGGCGGTTCCGGTTCGTGTTCCGGGTCCGGCTCGGTGAGTTCGAACACATCCTCCTGGGCCCGCGCCGGTTCGGGCTGGGCCAGCAGGTCCGGGGCAAGCCAGCGCACGACGTTGCTCACAGCATGGCCTCCGCGCTGCCACCGATGGTGACAGTGCCTTCATCGGCCATGCGCTTGACGATGGCCAGGATCTCGCGCTGCGCGCCTTCCACGTCGGACAGGCGCACCGGGCCACGGGCCTCCATGTCTTCCAGCAGGATTTCCGCCGCGCGCTGCGACATGTTGCGGGTGATCTTGTCGCGCACCTTGATGTCGGCACCGCGCAGGGCCAGGCCCAGGCGCTCGCCGCTCACTTCGCGCAGCACCAGCTGCATTTCGCGATCGTCCAGGTCGACCAGGTCGTCGAACACGAACATCAGGTCCTGGATGCGGTTGCTCAGCGGCGCGTCGATACGGGCGATCTCGCCCAGGATCGCCTGGTCCTGGCCGCTGTCCATGAAGTTCAGGATGTTGGCCGCGCACTGCACGCCGCCGATGTTGGACGACTTCAGGTTCTGGTTGCCGGCGAACTGGCGCTCCATGATCTCGTTGAGTTCATTCAGCGCGTTCGGCGGAATACCGTCGAGGGTGGCAATGCGCAGCAGCACGTCCACGCGGGTACGGTCGGGCAGCAGCTTCAGCGCATCGGCAGCCTGGTCGGTTTCCAGGTGGGCCATCACGATGGCGATGATCTGCGGGTGCTCGTTGCGCACCAGGTCGGCCACCGCACGCGGGTCCATCCACTTCAGCGCATCCAGGCCGGTGGTGTTGCGGCCGAGCAGGATGCGGTCGATCAGGTTGCCGGCCTTTTCGCTGCCCAGCGCCTGCACCAGCATGTTGCGGATGTAGTCGTCCGAGCCCACGCCCAGCGAGGTCTTCGAGCCCAGCTCCTGGCCGAACTGGTCCATCACCCGTTCCACCTGCTCGCGGGTGATATCGGTCATGGTGGCCATGGCGATGCCGATCTTCTGCACTTCCTTGGGTTCCATGTGGCGCAGCACCTCGGCCGCGTCCAGCTCACCCAGGGACAGCAGCAGTACCGCCGCGCGCTGCACACCGGTCAGTTGTGCCTCAGTCATTGGCCACCCAGCCCTTGACCACCTGGGCCACGCGCTTGGAGTCGGTCTTCACGGCTTCACGCGCCATCCGCAGTCGTTCCTCATATGAATCCACCGGCAGGGCCAGTGCATCCGGCCCGCCCAGGCTGGCGCGGTCGGCGCCCAGCGCCGGCAGCGGCATGCCATCGTCATCCACCAGCTGCACGTCCGCGGTATGCGGCTCCAGTGCCTGCTCGTCGTTCTTCTTCTGGCCGGTGATCGCGCGCAGCGCCGGGCGCAGCACGCCGAACAGCAGGGCCAGCACCACCACCGCACCCAGCAGCATGCGGCCGGCATCGTGCACCCACGGCAGCTCCCACCAGGCCGGGCCTTCGACCGGCGTGGTGTCACGCACGAACGGGGCGTTCATCACCGACACGGTGTCGCCGCGCTCGGCGTTGAAACCGACCGCCTGCTTGACCAGCGCTTCGACGCGGGTCAGTTCGGCGGCCGACAGCGGCTGCGGCGCAACCTTGCCGTTGGCACCGGCGCGCGGCACGTTGTCCACCAGCACCGCCACCGAGACGCGCTTGATGCGGCCGGCCGGCTGGCGGGTGTGCTGCAGGGTGCGGTCCAGCTCGTAGTTGCGGGTCGCGTTCTTGCTGCTTTCGGTCGGCGCCTGCGCGGTGGCCGGTGCGGCCTGCTGGCCCGGCGGGCTGTTGCTGGTCGCACCCGGCACGCCCTGCGGGCCCGGCGTGGTGGTGCTGTTCTCGCTCATCTGCTCGCTGCGCAGCTTCTGCGGCTCACCGTTGTAAAGCTCACGGGCTTCCTCGGTCACCGAGAAATCCATGTCCACGCTCACTTCCGGATTGACCCGGCCCGGGCCGGTCATCGGCTCCAGCAGTTCGCGGATGCGCTGGTTGAACGAGGTTTCCTGGCGGCGCACCTGCTCGAACTGGGCGGCGTTGACCGCAGCCTCGCTGTTCGGATCGCTGACGCTGAGCATGCGCCCGCTCTGGTCGACCACGGTCACCCGTTCCGGCGCGAGGTCCGGAATGCTGGCCGCGACCATGTGCACGATGGCGTCGACCTGGCTGCGTTCCAGCTGCTGGCCGCCGCGCAGTTCCAGCGTCACCGAGGCGCTGGCCACGTCACGCTGGCGGGTAAAGGCGCTGGGCTTGGGAATGGCCAGGTGCACGCGTGAATCGCGCACCGGCCGCAGCGTGTTGATGGTGCGCGACAGTTCGGTTTCCAGCGCGTGCTGGTAGCGCGCGCTTTCCACGAACTGGCTGACGCCGAAGCCGGGGTCGCGTTCCATCAGCTCGAAGCCGAGCTTGCCGCTGTCGGTCAGGCCCGATCCGGCCAGCTTCAGGCGGGCGTCGTGCAGGTTCTTTTCCGGCACGGTGATGCCACCGGTGGCCGGGTCGAGCGCGAACGGAATCTGCGCGGCGCGCAGCAGGTCGGTCGCTTCAGCGGTCGCCTTCTGGTCCAGGCCGGTATACAGCGGGACCATGCCCGGCTTCTGCGACCAGAAGAACACGGACAGGCCTGCCGCCACCGCCACCGCGATCATCGCCATCAGGCCCAGCCGACGGGTGATCTGCAGACTCTGCAGGCGGTCGAACCATTGCCCGGCCTTCTCGGCGTTCAGGCTGTCCTTGGAGAGCGTCAGTGCCATGCGTCAACGTTCCTTACAGCGGCATGTTCATCACGTCCTGGTAAGCCTGGACGAGACGGTTGCGGACTTCCACGGTGGCGCGGAAGGCGATCTGGGACTGCTGCGAGGCGACCATCACCTTGGCCAGGTCGGCACTGGGGTCACCCATTTCGAAGGCCTTGGCCAGGGCGCCGGACTTCTGTTGCGCATCGTTGACGCCGGCAATCGCTCCGCGCAGGGTTTCGGTGAAGCTGGCGGGCTGGACCTGCGGCGCATCCAGCACCGTGCCCGGCAGGGCATTGCTACGCGGCGCTTCGGCCAGCGGGTTGAGCGCCGCGGACTGTCCCACCTGGGTCTGGTAGGAGCGGATCTGGGAGAGGATCGAAGTGACGGAGTGGGACATCTGCAACGGTTCCAGAAACAGGGATGGGGTTGTCTGCTGGAGCTTGTGCAAGTGCCGTGCCGAAACCGGTTTTCGATTCAGTGTCGTGAGGGTGTGGGTGAGGGTGTGCTGGCAGGGCTGCGCCCTGCACCCGCGGTAGTGCCGGCCGCTGGCCGGCAACCTCAACGTCAAAAGCGGGTGTGCTGAGGGGTGGCGGGGTGGGTCCGGTTGCGGGGGACGCCGTAAATCCCCCTCCGGGGTCCGGCCCAGCCGCTGGCGGCTGTGCGTTCGGGCGCTTGCGAAGCAGTGCTTCGCAAGCAAAGCGCCCTCACCCATGGAGGCTCGGTCGCGCCATCCATGGCGCTCACGCCCCCGCAACCGGACCCAACCCGCCTTTGACAGTTCTCTGCGATCTGATGGTGGGTGCCGACCGTTGGCCGGCACTGATCGGATGGGGTCAGATCCCGTTGCAACGCAACGGGCTCCGACCCCAATGGAGGCGCCATTTAACCGGCGTCGGTTTTCTGGCCTGGGGCTGCAGGGTCCAGTGGCCGGAATTCTGGCGCTGCCGGGGTTCGGAGGCCCACAAACACCAACGCCCGGGCAAGCCCAGGCGTTCGTGCCACCTTCATGCTGGTCGCGAAGTTCAGCCGGCCAGTTCGGCCTGCTCGCGTTCGATGCCGTACTTGCGCAGCTTTTCCACCAGGGTGGTGCGGCGCAGGCCAAGCAACTGGGCGGCGTGGGCGACCACGCCCTGGGTGCGTTCCAGTGCTTCGTTGATCAGGCCCAGTTCGATGTTGGCCATGTGGTTGCGCAGGTCCATGCCTTCGTCGGGCAGGGCGGCCGGTGCTGCTACACGATTGACGGCGATGCCATGCTCCAGCGCCGGCTGGTTGCCGCTGCCCGGGGTATGGAACGAGAAGCTGCGCAGGTCCAGGCGTTCTTCGCTGGCGACGGACTGCACCGGTGCCGGCGCGGCCACTGCTGCCAGCGCGGCGTCGCCCCGGTAGCGGGCCGGCAGGTCCTGCACGCGCACCGAGCCACCCGGGTGCAGCACCGCCAGGCGCTCGACCAGGTTGGTCAGTTCGCGCACGTTGCCCGGCCATTCGTAGCCGGCCAGGGCCTGCAGGGCTTCTGCGGTGAAGCGCACTTCGCCACGGCCGGTACGCGCCAGCTGCGCGGCGATGGTTTCCACCAGCGCCGGCAGGTCCTCGCGGCGTTCGCGCAGGGCCGGCACGTCGATCGGGAACACGTTGAGGCGGTAGAACAGATCCTCGCGGAACTTGCCTTCGGCAATGCGCGTTTCCAGGTCGCGGTGGGTCGCGGCGACGACGCGCACGTTGCAGCGGATGGTCTGGTTGCCACCCACGCGTTCGAAGCTGCGCTCCTGCAGCACGCGCAGCAGCTTGACCTGCATCGGTAGGCTCATGTCGCCGATTTCATCGAGCAGCAGGGTGCCGCCCTCGGCCATTTCGAAACGGCCCTTGCGCGCGGTGAGCGCACCGGTGAAGGCGCCCTTTTCGTGACCGAACAGTTCGCTTTCCAGCAGGTCGGCCGGAATGGCGCCGCAGTTGATCGCCACGAACGGGCCGTCACGGCGCGGCGAGCGCTGGTGGATGGCGCGCGACACCACTTCCTTGCCGGTACCCGATTCGCCCAGCACCAGCACGGTGGTATCGAACGCGGCGACCTGCTCGATCATGGTGCGCAGTTCGGTGACGGCCGGGCCGTTGCCGGTCGGTCCCTGCTCCTGCACGGCACCGGCCTGGTGCTCGGCATCCAGGCGCTTGAGGCTGGCGCGACGCAGCAGGGCTTCCATCTGCGCGTGGCGCAGCGGGGTCTCCAGCGGCCAGATGTTGGCCTCGTGCAGGCCATGCTGCTGCGCGAAGGCAGCGGCATCGCCGTCGGCCAGCAGCACCGGCGGCGGCAGGCTGCTGCCGCCGAGCCAGTGGTACAGCGCAGTGCTGGCGGCACTGTCATCCAGGCTGCCGACGATCACCGCCATCCAGTCGTTCTGGCGCTGGCGGCCCAGGTCGAAATCGGCCGCGTCGGAGACCCAGCGCGGGTTGAAGTCCATGAATTCCAGCAGGGCAACGGTGCGCTCGGCACGCACGGCGTCGTTGTCCAGTACAAGGATGCGCGATTCGCTCACGATCGATCCTCCCTGAGGCCTTCCAGGATCGGCATGACTTCCTGGATGTAGGACAGCTTGCTGACGAAATTGTCGGCGCCGGCGCGCAGCGCGTGTTCGCGGTGCTCGGCGTCGTCGAAGTGGCTGGCGATCACGATGTACGGTGCGTCGTCCTGCGACTTGATCAGGCGGGTGGCCTGCAGGCCGCCCATTTCCGGCATGGCCAGGTCCATCAGTACCACCTGCGGGCGCAGCGTTTCCGAGCGCTCGATCGCTTCCAGGCCGTTGCCGGCGCTGCCGACGATCTGCAGCCAGTCGATCTTGCGGAAATGGCGCATCGCCGCGTTGATGAAGCCCTCGTGGTCATCGACCAGCAGGACCGTAAGCTTGTTCATGTCCAACATCCTTTTCAGCCCACCCGGGCCAGCTGCGGTTGCCTGGCGCCGAGCCGGCGCCGTTCACGGGCCGGGGCGATGTCCAGTTGTTCCCGGTATTTTGCGACGGTTCGGCGGGCAATGTTCACCCCCTGGCGCGACAACAGCCCGGCGATCGCTTCATCGGCCAGCGGCCGGCCGGCCGGTTCGGCGTCGATCAGGCGGCGGACCATGGCCTTGACCGCCTGGCCGGAGACGCTGGCGCCTTCCAGGCGCACGGCGAAGAAGTGCTTCAGTTCGAAGGTGCCGCGCGGGGTCTGCAGGAATTTGCCGGTGGTGATGCGCGAGACGGTGGACTCGTGCATGCCGATTTCCTCGGCCACTTCCTTCAGGGTCAGCGGCGCCATGGCCTCCTCGCCACGCACCAGGAAAGCGGCCTGGCGCTCGACGATCACCCGCGCGGTCCGCAGCAGGGTGTCGTAGCGCATCGACAGGCCACGGCTGAACCAGCGCGCTTCCTGCAGCATCTCGCGCAGGGCCGGGGCGGCGTCGTTGCTGTCGGCCAGCGCCTGTTCGTACTGGCTGTTGATCGAGACGCGGCGGCTGGTGGCCGGGTTCAGCGCCACCTTCCACTGCGCGTCGGCGTGCCAGGCGACCACGTCCGGCACCACCACGGCGTTGCGCTCGGGCAGCAGGCTGTCGCCCGGGCGCGGCTGCAACGAGAGGATCAGGCGGACGGCTTCGCGCACGTCGTCGATCTCGGCGTCGTGCTGGCGGGCGAGGGCGGGGTAGTCGTGCGCGGCCAGCGCATCGAGCGCGCCGTCCAGGATGCGTGCGGCCAGGTGACGGGCAGCCACCACGCCGTGCAGGCTGCGCAGCTGCGCCTGCAGGCCTTCGCGCAGGTCCTGCGCGGCCATGCCGGCCGGTTCGCCGTGCAGCAGCTGCTGGCGGATCGCTTCCACGCCATCGGCGTCGATGTCGAACTGGGCGCTGGCCAGCAGCTGCAGCTGGCCCAGCGGTGCCTGCAGGTAGCCGGCGTCATCGCAGTGGTCCAGCCAGAAGGCAGCGACGGCCAGCCCGCGGTCGTCCATGTCCAGCGACAGGCGCTGCAGCACGCGCAGCTGCGGATCGGTCGATTCACCGGCGGCGATGCGCGCCATGCGGTCGTCGTCGCCGTCCTGCCAGCTGGTGCCGGCTACGTCCCACATCGAGGATTCCGGCAGCTCGTCGAACGCGGCCGTCTCCAGCGTGGTGGTGCTGGCCTCGGTGGCCTCGGCGGCGGGGGCTTCGGCCTCTTCGATCTCCAGCAGCGGGTTGGAGTCCAGCAGGCGCTGGATTTCCTGTTCCAGGTGCAGGCCATCAAGCTGCAGCAGCCGGATCGACTGCAGCAGCTGCGGGGTGAGGTGAAGTTGTTGGCCCAGCTGGGTCGAGAGTGCAGCCTTCATCGTGGTTCCCCGGCACCGCTCCCCGGCGCCTTGTGGAACGCATCTTGCTTTTGATCCGACGGGTGCGGAATCGGGGGGTTCCTGAGGGCTTTCGTGGATCTCCCGACAGGATGTAAGGATTTCCCCTACATTGACGCGGGATGTTGACGAAGGCCGCCGCCAAGTCATTGATTCGTGGTGCCGAACCGGCCGTGTTCGCGGGGCGCCATGTACGGATTCCTGTCAGGGCCTGTCAGGGTGACGGGATTTCGTCGCCGATGCGGGGATGTCGCGGGTTGGTAGAGTCGACTGTTAGTCGACTGCTCTCAGATCAGGCTCTGGAAAAGTCCCGCGCTCCGCGCGCAAATCGACTAACAGTCGACTCTACCGACAATCGACTCCACCCCGGCATTGTCCGACGATCACGGTGAGGCCGATTCACTCCAGCTCGTGCTGGTGGCGGGCGGCCAGCAACAACAGATCATTGGCGCGGCGGCAGCCCAGCGACTCCATCATGCGTGCGCGGTGGGTCTCCACCGTCTTGACGCTGATGCCGAGGTCAGCGGCGATTTCCTTGTTGCTCTCGCCCTTGCCGATGCGGCGCAGGATCTCGCGCTGGCGCGGCGACAGCGCGGCGATGCCGGTGGGCTTCTCGCGGCCCAGCATGGGCGCCAGCATCTTGGCCGAGATCTGCGGGCTGAGGAACACCTGGCCGGCGTGCGCGGCGCGCAGGGCCAGTTCCAGCTCCTGCGGCGCGGCATCTTTGACCACGAAGCCCACCGCGCCGCGATCGAGTGCATCGCGCACATGCGCGGCATCGTCGTGCATGGTCATCATCACCACCCGGGTACCGGGCGCGCGCAGGCGGATGTCACTGAGCGCTTCCAGGCCGGTGCGGCCGGGCAACGACAGATCCATCAGCACCACATCCGGCGCATGCTGCAGGGCCAGCTGCAACGCCTGTTCGGCATTGCTGGCCTCGGCAACCAGCTGCACGTCGGCAAACCCCTGCAGCAGCCGCGCCAGGCCGGCGCGGACCAGGGTGTGATCGTCGACGATGAGAACTCGCACAGGCACGCAACTGGTCCGTGTAGGGGAGTCCACCTTAACTTAGCTGAACGGGCGCGCCAAGCGTTGCCTGTCCTGCATCGCAATGGTGGGTTTCAGCGGGCCCGGCGAGCCTCGGCCACCTGGCGGCGGTGCAGGCGGAACAGGTGCCGCTCCATGGCCATTTCCAGGCCGTCGCCGAGGCGCTGGAAGCGCAGCCAGAGGTAATGGCCACCACCGCCGTCGGCGGCTTCGGCGATCACTTCCACCGGCAGGTCGATGTGGTCGGGCAGCCAGTCGCTGGGTTGCAGCCGCACCAGCCCGGCCTGGCCAGGCATGGCGCCGCTGCGCGGGCCCAGTTGCAGGCGGATGCCACGGCGTGACCAGCGCACCGGGCGCAGGGTCAGTTCCTGGCCCTGCTGGCGAACCAGCCGGCCGAGCAGCACCATCGCCAGGTCCAGCTTGGCTTCGAGCCGCTGCAGCTGCAGGCTGGCCTCGTTGCGGTCGTCATGCTCGTCAACGCGGCTGTCTTCCACCAGCGCCAGGCTGCGCAGCAGGCCTTCGGCGCTGCTGGTGCGGCCGGCGGCACTGCCGGGCTGGAACTCGGCGGGCAGGGCCAGTTCGCAGCTGAGCGTTTCGTCGAACAGCTCGCTTTCGGCGGGGTGGTGCAGCGACGTTGTCGGCAGTTGGGTCATGCCAGCGATTCTGCCTGCAGGTAGGCATGCGCCGCGCGAAGAGAACGCTGTCCATCGTTCATCAGGGCAGCGACTGCGTCGCGGCGCTGGCGCAGCAGGCCAAGCAGGTTCTGCTGGCGTTCGAACAGTGCGCTCAGTGGCGCGTGGTCGGCCGCAGTGAGCGGCTGGCTGAGCAGGGCATGCAGGGCGCTGTCGTGGCCGTCGAGCAGGCTGTCGGCCTGGTCGAGGGCTTCTTCGCCTAGTGCCTTCTCGAACGCGTCCAGCTGCGCGTGCAGTTCGTGCAGGCTCATGGCGCCACCGCGGCCGGGCGGCGTTGTTCGTGCGGGATCGCGTTCCAGGCGCTGTCGATTTCGCCCAGCAGCTGCAGGGCTTCGTCCAGCGCTGCACGATCATTGTGCAGGTTGGCCTCGGTCAGGCGCTGCAGCACATAGTCGTAGAGTGCCGACAGGTTGCCGGCGATCTCGCCACCGGCCTCATGGTCCAGCGAGCCGTTGAGGTGGCCGACGATCGCGCAGACTTCGCCGATCGCCTTGCCCTTGCCGGCCTGGTCGCCACGCTCGAGGCTGGCCAGGGCACGGCGCACGCGCTCCAGCGCGCCAGCCAGCAGCATCGCCACCAGCTTGTGCGGATCGGCGTCGGCGACCGCACTGGTCACTCCCACCTGGCGATACTGTTCGGCATATTGACGGCTGGAACCGTACATTCGTGATTCTCCTTGCGCGGGGTGCCGCCGGGCGATCGAGGGGATCGTTGCCGGCGGCGCGGCGATGATTGCTGTTGCGTCCGTTATCGGTGCGTTGCACGCCAAACTTGAGCGTTGCGCGTAGACCTTCAGCGGTTCAGCTGTGCCAGCTGCTGCTGCAGCGACGTATTGCTCTGCTGCAGCTTGCCCATCAGGCTGTCCAGCGCGATGAACTGCTTCTTGTAGCGCTCTTCCACGCCCTTCATGCGCGTGTCCAGGTCCTTGCGGCGCTTGTCGATGTTGTCCAGCGTGGTGTTGAGGCCTTTGGTGCGGGCGACGAAGGCGCCTTCCTTGCCGACCGTGGTGCTGACATAGCCGTCGACCATGGTGTAGAGCGTGCCGGCACCGCCGGTGTCGCCGGTGATGGCCGAGCGGATCTTTTCAGGCTGGCTGGCCAGTGCGGCGGCAAACTTGGTGGTGTCGAGCACCAGGCTGCCGTCGGCGTTTGGATAACCGCGTGTCTGCAGGCCTAGTACCTTCGGGTCCAGGCCGTCGGCGGAAAGCTCCTTCAGCACGCCCGACATCATGGAACGCAGCTGGCTGGCAGCACCACGCATCTGCGCGTCGCCGGTCAGCGTGGCCGCTTCCTTGGTCTTGGCGTCGTACTTGGTTTCGGTGTTGATCGCTGCGATGGCCGCGTTGTAGGCGGTCACGAATTCCTGCATCACCTTGGTGGCGGCGGCCGTGTCGGTACTGATCACGACCGTGCTCTTGCCGGGAACCTTCAGGTTCAGGGTCAGGCCAGGCACCGCATCTGCCACCGTATTGCTGGCGCTGACCACCTTGACGCCATCGATGGTCAGTTCGGCGTCCGCTGCAGCGGTGTTCTGTTTCAGGCTGCCGACCAGTGCGCCCAGCTTGGGATCACTGCCGCCGTACTCCAGCTTGATCGCATTGGCGGCACCGGTCTTCTCCTGGGCGATCGACAGGTACTGGTTGTCGCCGGAGGTGATCAGTGTGGCCTGCACGCCTTCCTTGCGGCCGGCGGCATCGATCTTGTTGCGGATGGTGGTCAGCGTGTCGCCGTCCTCCACCGCCACGTTCATGGTCTTGGCCTTGTCGCCCACGCCGACGGTCAGCGTCAAGGTTCCGGCGCCGAAGGTGTCGGTCTTCGGGAACGAGGTGTCGGCAATCAGCTTGTGTGCCGTGGCGAGGGATGTCACCTCCACCTGGTGCGTGCCGTTGGACGCGGCCGCCTTGGTCGTGCCCAGGTCGTACAGCGCCACCGATGCGGTCAGCACATCCTCGGTATTGGCGGGCTGCGCCTTGCCGCTGGCGGTCACCGTGCGGGTATCGAAGGCGGTGGTGGCCTTCAGCGCGGTCAGTGCAGTCTTCAGCTTGTCGAAGGCCGAGGTGACGGTGCCGATCGACGACAGCTGCATCTTGGCTTTGGACTGCTGCAGGTTCAGTGCATTGTCGGCCGGCTTGCGGTCGGCTGCGACCAGCTGGTTGACGATGCTGGAGATATCCAGTCCCGAGCCAATGCCACCGTATCCAAAGTCTGCCACGTCGTTTCTCCTGGTATACGGGCCTGGCCGTCGTGCGGTGGCCCGTCGTCAACGAAAATAGCGGCCTGTGCCGCTGGGTCTTGAGGACTTCGTTGATGCATGCGCCGTGCCAATGCTCTGGCGCGGGTTCTGGCACGCAGGTTGCAGGAGGGTTGGGGCAGGGTGCGGGGAGGTTCACCGCGGGCTGCCGGGAGTCTGCAAAAAACCCTCCCCCAATGCAGGGGAGGGATCAGGCTACTGACAATCGGGGGGAGACGAAGCCGCCCGGTACGTACAGTCAAAGGTACAGCGCTGAAAGAGAGGTCCGCAGGAGCGGGCGATGCCAAGCCGGTTCGGGAGGGTTCCCGGGCCGGGCATGGCCCGCGCCTTCGTGCACCGTGGCTTCCGGGTTGCCGCTGCCGTCGGTTCAATCCGACGGCAGCGGCGCCTTCTTGCCGTGGATCAGCGCAGCAGGCTGAGCACGCCCTGCGGCACCTGGTTGGCCTGGGCCAGCATGGCCGTACCGGCCTGCTGCAGGATCTGGGTGCGGGTCAGCTCGGCGGTTTCCTTGGCGAAGTCGGTGTCCTTGATGCGGCTGCGCGACGCCGACAGGTTTTCCGACGAGGTCTGCAGGTTGGCCACGACCGAGGTGAAGCGGTTCTGGATCGCACCGAGGTCGGCGCGGGTGCTGTTGATCGCGCCCAGGGCCTTGTCGACCACTTCCATTGCCTGCTGTGCACCAAGCACCGTGCTCACGTCCAGCTTCTGCACGTTGGCAGCGGTGGCGGTGCCAGCGGTGTAACCAGCGGCTGCATTCTTCGTGCCCCACACGCCGGTGCCGGCGTTCAGGTCGCTGCGCTCAAGCGCGATGTCGGCAGCGACGACCGCCTTGCCTTCCTTCACCGAGGTCAGTTTCATCGAGCCATCGGCATTCGCCTCGGCATAGAGGCCGGCTTCGCCGATCTTGGCATTGATCGCCGTGGCGACAGCCTTGGACGCATCGGCAGTGGAGGCGCCGGCCTTGATCTCGACGGTGCCGATGTCCACGCCCATTACCTTGCCGGTAATGCGCGAGCCGTCGGTACTGGCGGCCAGTACGTCAGTTGCGCCGCTTGCGAAGGTCGAGGTGCCCAGCGAACCCGCTTTCGCATCGATGGTCTTGTCGATGGCGATGGCCTGGCCGGCATTGGCGCCGACCTGGAACAGCTGGCTGGAGAACGTGCCGTCCAGCAGCTTGGTGCCGTTGAAGTCCGACTGCTTGGCGACGCGGTCGATTTCCGAGACCAGCTGGGTCACTTCAGCCTGCAGCGCCTTGCGGTCGCTGGCCGAGTTGGTGGCGTTGGAGGCCTGCACCGACAGCTCGCGGACGCGCTGCAGGTTGTTGCCGATTTCGGTCAGCGAACCTTCGGCGACCTGGGCCAGCGAGATGCCGTCGTTGGCATTGCGGATGGCGACGTCAGTGCCGCGGATCTGAGTGCCGAAGCGCTCGGAGATCGCCAGACCGGCGGCGTCGTCCTTGGCGCTGTTGATGCGCGAACCGGAGGACAGGCGCTGGATGGTGGTGGCCAGCGAGCTGCCGCTGGTGCTCAGGTTACGCTGAGCATTCAGGGACATGGTGTTGGTGTTGATGACTTGTGCCATGGTGCTTTCCTTTGGCGAAGGTGGAACGTGTTTCAGGCGCCGGGCGGCGGTTCAGATGCCGCCCGGCGGTCGATCAGGGAGCGGATCAGCGCAGCAGGCTGAGCACGCCCTGCGGCACCTGGTTGGCCTGGGCCAGCATGGCCGTACCGGCCTGCTGCAGGATCTGGGTGCGGGTCAGCTCGGCGGTTTCCTTGGCGAAGTCGGTGTCCTTGATGCGGCTGCGCGATGCCGACAGGTTTTCCGACGAGGTCTGCAGGTTGGCCACCACCGAGGTGAAGCGGTTCTGGATCGCACCGAGGTCGGCACGGGTGCTGTTGATCGCGCCCAGGGCCTTGTCGACCACTTCCATCGCCTGCTGCGCACCCTTCACGGTGGACACGTCGATCTTGTCGGCGAACTGCTTGCCCGGGACCGGGGTTGCTGCGGCGAAGCCGGCCAGCGAGCTGCCGATGGCAGTGAAAGCGCCCGCGTTGTTCACGCTGTCCTTGACCGAGGTCAGGGTCAGTGCGCCGGCGGCATCGGTTTCGGCCAGCACGCCGGTTTCGCCGATCTTCGCATTGATGGCGGCAACGACGGCCTTGCCGTTTGCAGCGGTGTTGGCGGCAGCGTCACCGACGCTCTTGACCGTCATGGCGCCGAAGTTGAAGACGGTGCCCTTGCTGTCGGTGATGGTGAACGCACCCACTGCGGTGTCAGTGTCAGCGGTACCGGCGATTGCGGTTGCGGTACCGCTGGAGAACTGTGCACCACCCAGGGCGTTGGCCTTGGCATCGATGGTCTTGTCGATGGCGATGGCCTGGCCGGCATTGGCGCCGACCTGGAACAGCTGGCTGGAGAACGTGCCGTCCAGCAGCTTGGTGCCGTTGAAGTCCGACTGCTTGGCGACGCGGTCGATTTCCGAGACCAGCTGGGTCACTTCAGCCTGCAGCGCCTTGCGGTCGCTGGCCGAGTTGGTGGCGTTGGACGCCTGCACCGACAGCTCGCGGACGCGCTGCAGGTTGTTGCCGATTTCGGTCAGCGAACCTTCGGCGACCTGGGCCAGCGAGATGCCGTCGTTGGCATTGCGGATGGCGACGTCGGTGCCGCGGATCTGAGTGCCGAAGCGCTCGGAGATCGCCAGACCGGCGGCGTCGTCCTTGGCGCTGTTGATGCGCGAACCGGAGGACAGGCGCTGGATGGTGGTGGCCAGCGAGCTGCCGCTGGTGCTCAGGTTACGCTGAGCATTCAACGACATCGTATTGGTGTTGATGACTTGTGCCATGAGGAGAGGTCCTTGAGCGGTTGCACGTGAGTTGGGTTAGACGCCCCCGACGTGCCCCGGGGGCGGCTCATGTCAGCGCTGCAACAGGCTGAGCACGTTCTGCGGTACCTGGTTGGCCTGGGCCAGCATGGCCGTACCGGCCTGCTGCAGGATCTGGGTGCGGGTCAGCTCGGCGGTTTCCTTGGCGAAGTCGGTATCGCGGATGCGGCTGCGCGAGGCCGACAGGTTCTCCGAGGAGGTCTGCAGGTTGGCCACCACCGAGGTGAAGCGGTTCTGGATCGCGCCGAGGTCGGCGCGGACGCTGTTGACCGATTCCAGGGCCTTGTCGACGATCGACAGCGCCTTCTGCGCGCCTTCGGCCGTGGTGACGTTCAGGTCCTTGACGAAGCTGGCCGAGGTGCCGGTGAGCGTGCCGCCATTGGTGCTGGTCTCGGTCAGGCCGAGGCCGGCGATCGTCGCGGCGGTGGCGCCGGTCGGCGGGGTCGCGGCGCTGACGCCCAGGGTGAAGGTCTGGCCGTCCTTGACCGAAGCCAGGCTGATCACGCCGGCATTGACCGAGGCCATGACGCCGGTTTCGCCCAGCTTGTTGTTGATCGCGGCGGAGGTGGCCGAAGTGATCGACTCGCCCGCCTTCACGGTGAAGTCGTTGACGGTGATCGTGGTGGCGGTGCCGCCCGGCGGGGTGACCGAGATCTGCAGGCCGGAGTAGGTGGTGTCGGCGGTGGCCTTGTCGGTCGCCAGCGCGGTGCCGGTGTAGCCGTTGGCGAAGGAGGCGGCACCCAGCGAATCGGCCTTGGCGTTGACCACGCTGTTGATGGCGATGGCCTGGCCGGCGTTGGCACCGACCTGGAACAGCTGGCTGGTGAAAGAGCCGTCCAGCAGCTTGGTGCCGTTGAAATCGGCCTGCTTGGCGACGCGGTCCACTTCGGAGACCAGCTGGGTTACTTCGGCCTGCAGCGCCTTGCGGTCGCTGGCCGAGTTGGTGGCGTTGGAGGACTGGACGGCCAGTTCGCGGATGCGCTGCAGGTTGTTGCCGACTTCGCTCAGCGAACCCTCGGCGACCTGGGCCAGCGAGATACCGTCGTTGGCGTTGCGGATGGCCACGTCCAGACCACGGATCTGGGTGGTGAAGCGCTCGCTGATGGCCAGGCCGGCCGCGTCGTCCTTCGCGCTGTTGATGCGCAGGCCGGACGAGAGGCGCTGGATGGTGGTAGCGAGCGAGCTGCCGCTGGTGCTCAGGTTGCGCTGAGCGTTGAGCGACATCGTATTGGTGTTGATTACCTGTGCCATGGGGTCGTCTCCTCTTATATGGAACCCGTTGGTGAATGAAACGAAGCGCCGCCGGTTTTTTTGTGTGGCTGTGTGCTTCGCTGTTGCCAAATGAATAACGGCGCTTTGTCAACAACCTTTAGCCGTGAATTCCGCTGGAGCCGTAATTCGCTGCTGGAGGCTGTTTTTACCGGGCTTTTCAGCCCTGGAAGGGCGTGAAGGCAATCCCGGAAAGGGGCGGTCGGGGCAGGCCCGACCAGCGCTGATGAAGGTATCGGCGGGGCAGCGCCGGCCTTGATGGGCAATCACGGGTATTCCGCCGCAGCGGGCATGGCGCCGGGCACGGAAACGAAAAAGGCCGCGATGCAGGGCATCGCGGCCTTTCAGGGGTGACGCGAGGGAAGCGTCAGCGGATCTTGTTGAACAACGACATCGACTGCATCTGCGAGAAGATCGTCTGTGCCGCCTGCAGCGCGGTGCTCTGCAGCTGGTACTGGCTCAATGCATCGGCATAGTCCAGGTCACGCATCTGCGACAGCGTGGTCTTCAGGGTCACGCCGTTGGCCTCGCGCATGTCCGCGGCGTTATCCAATGCCTTCAGCTGTGCGCCGCCTGCGGCACGTGAATCGATCATGCGTTCGGAGGCGCGTGCCACGTCGCGCAGGGCACTCTGCAGCTCGTTCTGCTGCGCGGACATCTTCGCGGTGGTTCCGGTGTCGGCATCCAGCGCGGCGATCAGCTTGTCCATGGTGTCGAAGATGTCGCGGCTGCTCGCGGGCGTGACGTTGAAGCTGTCACCCGCAGCGGGTGCACCGGTGATCTGCAGGCGCACCCCGTTCACTTCCACGTTGTCACCGGCCTTGTAGGTGCCGGTACCGGTGACGTTGCCCGCGCCGTCCAGCACCTGGTACTGGTCGGCAGCGGTGAAGCGGATGCTGAAGGCCTGTCCGTTCCAGCTGTCACTGCCGTCGCGCGTGATGTTGGTCAGCACGCCGTTGCCGGTGTTGCCGGCCGCCGCGCCGCCATCGACAAAGCCATCGCCGGTGGGGATGCGCATGAAGATCTCGCTGCCGGGCAGCGCATCGCGCACGTAGGTATCGGGGCCGACTTCGATCTGGCGCTGGGTCTGGTCGCCCCGGTAGACCACCTTGCCGTTGATCTTGGCAAACGGCGGGTCGCCGTCGTTGGTGCCGCCGAACACGTAGCGGCCGGTACCATCGTCGGCGTTGGCCAGTGACAGCAGGCCATCGCGGATCTGGTTCAGCTCGGTGATCAGGGTCTTCTTGTCCGGTGCACTCAGCGCCGGGTTGCTGGCCTGGATGGTCAGATCATTGACGCGCGCCATCAGGTCGTTGACCTGGGCCAGGGTGTTTTCCTGCACGCCCAGCCGGTTCTGCACGTTGCCGGCATTGAGCTTCATGCGGTCAAGCGCGGCCAGGCTGCGGTCAAGACCGACTGCGGCACCGGCGGCGACCGGATCGTCCTTGGCGCTGACGATCTTGCTGCCGGTGGCGATCTGCTGCTCCAGGTGGCTGAGCTTGGCCTGCTTGGCCATCATCAGCGACACGGACTGGTTGAACATCATGCTGGTGGAGATGCGGCTGCTCATCGGCGGACGGCTCCCAGGATGGTCTGGAACATGCTGTCGGCGGTGGAAATCAGCTGCGAGGCGGCCTGGTAGGCCTGTTGCAGGCGCAGCATGTCGGCCGCTTCCTCGTCCAGGTTGACGCCGGACACTTCGTCGCGCGCTTCCTGCGCCTTGTCGTTGATCACCAGCTGCGCTTCCAGCGAATACTCGGCCGAACGTGCGGCAGCGCCGACCTGGGTGGTCAGGCCGCCCAGCGCACCGTTGAGGGTGACCGTGCCGCTGTTGAACGCCTTCGCGCTCTCCACCTTGGCCAGCCGGGAGGCATTGCTGTTGTCCGACGAGCCGGCCGGGGTGGGGGTGATGTTGAAGGTGTCGCCGACCTTCGGCGCACCGTCCAGCACGAAGCTCCAGCCATTGGCGCTGATGGTCTGGCCCGGGGTGTAGGTCTGCGGCGGGCCACCATCGATGGTGTAGGTGGTGGCCGAGGTGAACACGATCGCAGCCGGATTGCGCAGGTTGGCGTTGGTCGAATCGCTGACGGTGACCCCGCTCAGCTTGCCGGTGCCGGTGTTGGACGTGGCGGCAGCGCCCTTCACCGCCGCAGCGGCGGCGATGCGCGAGGGATCGGTAATCGCCACTTCCATGCTGCCGGCCACGCCTGCGGTGGGCTGCAGCAGGAATCGATCATTGGCAGCCGGGGTCCCGCCGACCACCAGCTTGACGCCATTGATCACCAGCGGATCGGCGGCGGTGCCGGTACCGGTCAGCGGCACGTTGGCGCCGGTGTCGGCGCGGCTGGCCTTCCACTGGGTGCCATCGAACTGCAGCACCACGTTCTGTGCGTCCAGCTTGCCCAGGTCGCCATAGGTGGCGCTGAGGCTGGCCGTGCCGGTGTTGGCATTGTTGGCGGTGACGCGCGGATTGCCGATGTTGAAGAAATCACCGCCCAGCTGGCCATACATGTCCACACCCTGGTGATGGGTCTGGTTGAAGGTCTCGGCCAGGCCGACGGCCAGCTTGCCCAGTTCGGCCTGGGCCGGGGTCAGCACCGTGTCGCGGAATTCCAGCAGGCCGCCGATCTGGCCACCGACGGCCTTTGCGTCAAGCCGGATCGTGTTGCCCTGGGTCTCCAGCGCCAGCTGCAGGCGCTCGGGCTGGTAGGGGTCGGCCACCGTGGTGACCTTGGTCGCCGTGGTGCCCACCACCAATGCGTTGCCGCCGGCGGTGTAGACATTCATGATGCCGCCGTCCTGGATCACCGCCGTGCCGCCGGTATAGCCGATCAGCTGGGTGATCAGCTGGTCGCGGCGATCGAGCAGGTCCGGCGCGGCATTGGCGATGTTGGTGCCGATGGCGCCGTTGATCTGCGCGATCTCCTGCGCCAGGCGGTTGACCTCGGTGGCACCGGCCAGCAGGCCGTTGTTGACCTCGCCGTTGAGGTTGTTCAGGTGCGTGTTGAGCTGCACGAAGCGGTTGGCCAGGGCCTTGCCGCCGTCGAGCATGTTCTGCCGGTCGGCGGTGCCGGAGGCGTTGGAGGACAGGCCGCTAACCGAGTCGAAGAAGTTCGACCAGACGCCGGCAATGTTGGTCGCGCCTTCCGAGAACAGCGAGTTGACCCGGTCGGCCATGCCGGAAAGCTGCTTCAGGCGCGCCAGCTCGCCGCTGCTGTCGAGCAGGCGCGAGATCGCCAGCTGGTCGGCGGTGCGGCGGATGTCGGTGATGCGGGTGCCGTTGCCGACCGTTCCATAGCCGTAGTTCTGCGGATCAGCGGTGGCGAAGTTGACCTTCTGCCGGCTGTAACCGGGAGTATTGAGGTTGGCCACGTTGTGGCTGGTGGTCGCCAACGCACGCTGGAAGGCGAGCAGGGCACCGGTACCGGTGGAAAGTACGCTGGACATGGGGTTCCTCAACGACGAGTGATACCCAGCGCCGCGGTTGCGGTGCTGGCGAAGGTCTGGCCAAGGCGCGTGCCGGCGTCGGCCACGGCGCTTACGGCGCGCTCGATGGTCGGCCCCCCGGCGATCGCGGCGATCTTGGCGGCGTAGCGTGGATCGGTGGCATAACCGGCACGCTGCAGGCCGCGCGCGAAGCCCTGCACGTCGGTGCCGGCCTGCAGCGCCTGCTGGTAGCGCGGGCTGGTCTTCAACAGGCGCACGTAGTCGGCGAAGCTTTCGGCCGGCGAACTGTAGGCACGGAAGCTGGCGGTCTCGTTGCGGCGCACGCCATCGACATACTCATGGGTGCCGGCCACGGCACGCTGGCCGCTCCAGCCATTGGCCTTGATGCCGAACAGGTTGTGCGAGGTGCTGCCGTCGGCATGCTTGATGTGGCGCTTGCCCCAGCCGGTTTCCAGCGCGGCCTGCGCGACCAGGGCGCGGGCATCCACGCCGAGCTCCTTGGCCGCGCTCTGCGCGTGCTGCCAGATGCTGGCCACGAAGCCCTCCGGGGTGTGCTCGCCCAGTTGCGCCACGGCAGTGCGGGTGGCCAGGGCATCGGCCGGGCTGATCGCGGTACCGCGATTGCTGGCAGTGGCCGACCACTGGTCGCTGCCAGCCGCCCAGTCATCGCCCTGCAGGCTGCCGATGTAGGGATCGTCTGTGCCGAGCGCGCGGTGCATGCTGCTGCTCTCGCGGCCGGCAATCAGGTCCAGTGCCTGCTCCATCGGTGCCACCGCGGCCTGTGCGCCCGACTGTGCGCCGGCCGCCATCTGCTGCAGCAGGCGCACGGCCTGGCTGCCGTCTTCCAATGGCAGCGACGGTGCCGGCCTGGCCGGTGCGTTCAGCTGGTACGCGCGGCTGGCCTTGGCCGGGTCCACGCGGGTATCCAGTGCCGGGCCATCGGTGGCCTGGCCGGACAGCTGGCGGCTGATCATGCCCGACAGGCCCAGGCCCTTGCCGCGTGTCATCGCCTCGGCAATCTTCTGGTCGTACATGTCGCGGAACATCTTGTTCTCGCCGGGAAACAGCGAGTCGCCGAAGCTGGCGTCACGCATGCTCTTGACCAGCATCTGCGCGAACTGGCCTTCCAGCTGGCGCGCGACCTTGTCGATCTTGGCCGGATCGTTCTGTTGCGCCGGGTGCAGATCGAATGCGGGGTTGATGCGCATGTCAGATCACCTCGAGTTCGGCACTCAATGCGCCGGCCTGCTTCAGGGCTTCCAGGATCGCGATGAGATCGCCCGGCGCCGCGCCCACGGCGTTCACCGCGTGCACGATTTCGTCCAGGGTGGTGCCGCCGCTGAACTTGAACATGCGGCTGCCGTCGTTGGTGGCGGTGATGGTCGACTGTGGGCTGGCCACGGTGCGGCCGCCGGACAGGGCGTTGGGCTGGCTGACGTTGGTGTTTTCCTGGATCGTCACGGTCAGCGAACCATGCGAGATCGCGGCCGGGCCGACCCGTACCTGCTGGCCGATGACCACGGTGCCGGTGCGCGAATTGACCACCACCTTGGCCGGCGCGCTGCCCGGGGTCAGCTCCAGGTTCTCGATGCGTGCCAGCAGGCCGATGCGCGCGCCGGGATCGGTGGGTGCGGTGACCGCCACGGTTACACCATCGACGGCACGCGCCGCGCCCTCGCCGAAGGCGTTGTTGAGTGCAGCGACCATGCGCGAGACGGTGGTGAAATCGTTGTTGTGCAGGTTCAGGGTGATGTCGCCGCCATTGGCGAGCGGATCGGGCAGGGCACGTTCAACGGTGGCGCCGTTGGGAATGCGGCCGACGCTGGGCACGTTCACCGAGACGCGGGAACCGTCCTTGCCCTGCGCACCGAAGCCGCCGACGATCAGGTTGCCCTGGGCGATCGCGTAGATCTGGCCATCGGCACCGCGCAGCGGAGCCATCAGCAGCGAGCCGCCACGCAGCGACACCGCATTGCCGATCGAGGACACGGTGATGTCGATCGGCTGGCCCGGCTTGGCGAACGGCGGCAGTTCGGCATGGATCGCCACCGCCGCCACGTTCTTCAGCTGCGGGTTGACGTTCGGCGGCACATTGACGCCCAGCTCGCCGAGCAGGTTCTTCAGGCTCTGCACGGTGAACGGTGCCTGGCTGGTGCGGTCACCGCTGCCATCCAGGCCCACCACCAGGCCGTAGCCCACCAGCGCATTGCCGCGCACGCCACCGACCTGGGCCAGGTCCTTGATGCGCTCGGCGCTGGCCGGCGCAGCCATTGCCAGCAGGAGGAAGAATGATCCGTAGAGCGACGCGATGCGTCGCTGCCACGTAGAAGAGAAGAGAGCTTTCATGGCCATACTCAGAACGGCGTCAGGCCGGAGTTGAAGAAGCGGCTCAACCAGCCCATCGCGTTGGACTGCGCGACCGGGCCGCGTCCGCCGTAGACAATGCGGGCTTCGGCCACGCGGCTGGAGGGGATGGTGTTGTCCTGGCTGATGTCGCCGGGGCGCACGATGCCCTGCACCTGCACCAGTTCGTCGCCCTGGTTCAGCCGCAGGTTCTTCTGCCCCTGCACGACCAGGTTGCCGTTGGGCAGGCGCTGCACCACGGTGACCGTGACGCTGCCCTGCAGCCGGTTGCTCTGCGCGCTGTTGCCCTTGCCGGTGAAATCACGCTTGCCGGTGGCCGACGCGCTGAGGATGTCCTTGCCGCCCAGGGTGACCGGCGCACCGAGGATCGAGGGCGTCCCCAGGTTGAGGTTCGACTCCTTGTTGGTGGCGGTGTTGGCACTGGTCTGCGCGGTGGTGTTTTCCAGCAGGGTGATGGTCAACAGGTCGCCGACGTCGCGTGCGCGACGGTCCGAATACAGCTGCAGGGTCGGGCCGGCAGCGTAGATCGCACCGGCGGTCGGCGCGGCCTGCGGCGGCATGATCGGCTGGATCGGCGCCATCGCCGCGTAGGGGCGCACGTCGCCGGCGATCACGCAGCCACCGAGCAGGGCGGCCACGGCGCAGGCGAGGGCAGTGCGGGCGAAGGTGGAAATGGGCGACATGGCGGTTTCCCGGTTGGGCCGGTCAGAGCTTGTTGTTGAGATAGCCGAGCATCGAATCGGTGGTGGAGATCGCCTTGGCGTTCATTTCGTAGGCGCGCTGGGTTTCGATCATCGACACCAGCTCTTCCACCACGTTGACGTTGCTGCCTTCCAGCGCGCCCTGCACCACGGTGCCCAGGCCGTTGAGGCCGGGGTTGCCGTTCTGTGCCGGGCCGGAGGCGGTGGTCTCCAGGAACAGGTTCTCGCCGCGGGCCTGCAGGCCGGCCGGATTGACGAAGTCGGTCAGGGTCAACGCGCCCACTTCCACCGAGGCGGCGCCGTCGGCCATCTTCACGCTGATGGTGCCGTCGGTACCGATGGTCACCGACTGCGCGCCTTCGGGAATCTGGATGCCCGGCTGCACCGGATAGCCGCTGTTGGTGACCAGCTCGCTGTCCTGGTTGATCTTGAACGAGCCATCACGGGTGTAGGCCGAGCTGCCGTCGGGCATCTGCACCTCGAAGAAACCACGGCCGTTGACCATCACGTCCAGGGCGCGGCCGGTCTGCTGCTGGCCACCCTGTTCGAAGTTCTTGGCGGTGGCCACCACGCGCACGCCGGTACCCAGCTGCAGGCCGGTCGGCAGCTGCGTCTGCGCCGACGAGGAACCGCCGGGCTGGCGCACCTGCTGGTACAGCAGGTCTTCGAAACTGGCACGGTCCTGCTTGAAGCCGGTGGTGTTGGTGTTGGCGAGGTTGTTGGAAACCACCGACATGCGCATCTGCTGCGCATCCAGTCCGGTTTTCGCGATCCACAATGCCTGGTTCATCTTCGGTGTCCTGTCTGGTGGAACCGGCCGCGCGATGCGGCCCTTGGTAGCGGGTCTGCAAGCGGTGTGCCAGCGCCGCGCTCGGGCGGCGCCGGAATTCCGTCAGCTGCCCAGGCGCAGCAGGCTGTTGGCGCTGCGCGCGTTGTCGTCGCCGTGCTTGATCACCTGCACCTGCATTTCGTACTGGCGCTGCAGCTGGATCATCTGCACCAGTGCACCGGCGGCATCGACGTTGCTGCCTTCCAACTGGCCGCTGTGCACGGCGGTGCCCTGCGCGGGTGCGAACGGCTGCTGCGGATCGGTGTTGCGGAACAGGCCATCGAGGCCGCGCTCGAGGCGCTCGTCCGGGGCCTGCACGACCTTGATCCGGCCGACCTGGGCCATGGTCTGCGGGCCTTCGCCCTGCGGGATGATCGAGATCGTGCCGTCGGCGCCGATCTCCATCGCCTGGTAGGGCGGAATGGCGATCGGATTGTTGTTGTCATCCAGCACCGGGCGGCCGCTGGAGGTCACCAGCTGGCCGTTCGGGGTGACCGACAGTGCAGCGCCGCGCGTATAGGCTTCGCTGCCATCGCTGGACTGCACGGCCAGCCAGGTGCCGGTCTGCAGTGCAAGGTCCAGCGGCTTGCCGGTGATGTGCTGCGCGCCGGGCCGGCGGTTGAAGCCGGCGTCGACGTGCAGCGCATCCACCCGCGAGGCAAAGCCCGGGCCGCGGATCGGGAAGGCTTCGGTGTTGGCCAGCGCTTCCTTGAAGCCGGGGGTGTCCGAGTTGGCGAGGTTGTGGCTGAGCGTACCCTGCGCCTGCAGGGAGGCGCGGGCACCGGTCATCGCCACGTAAAGGGCTTTATCCATGCGGGGAGTTCCGTAGCAGGGTCAGCAGCTCATCAACGGATGTTGATGACGGTCTGGGTGATCTGGTCCTGGGTGGTGATCATCTGCGCGTTGGCCTGGAAGTTGCGCTGCGCGGTGATCATGTTGACCAGCTGCTCGGTGAGGTCGACGGTGGACGCTTCCAGCGAGCCGGCCTGGATCTTGCCGAGGTTGGAGGTGTCCGGCATGCCGGTACGCGGCGTGCCCGAGCTGAAGGTATCCACCCACAGGTTGTTGCCCTTCGACTCCAGCCCCTGCGGGTTGTTGAAGGTGGTCAGCGCGACCTGGCCCAGCGGCTTGTCGGCACCGTTGGAGTAGCGGGCGTAGACCACGCCGGTCTCCGACACGGTGATCTCGTTGAGCTTGCCGGCGGCATAGCCGTCCTGCTGGGTGTTGCGCAGGGCGAACTTCTCGCCGTACTGGGTCGAGCCGGTGATATCCAGCGTCATGTTCAACTGGCCGGCGCCGGTGTTGGGGGTGAAGGTGCCGAGGCTGACCTTGCCGTCCGTCGGTGCGGTCAGCTTGCCGCTGTTGTCGAAGGTGACCGGGGTCGGCGTGCCGGCCGGCTGGCCGTCCACGTAGTTGCGCACGGTCCACTCATTGGGGTTGGCCCCCTTGACGAAGTACGAGACCTGGATGTGGCTCACGCCCAGCGAGTCGTACACGGTGATGCCACCACTGGAGTGGTTGTAGGTGTTGGAGTCGGTCGGGTCGAAGGTGGTGACGGTCGGCGGCTTGGCGTTGGCCGGCAGGGTGAAGCCGACCTTCACTTCGCTGGTCTGCTTCGGCGCGCTGTCGGTGGTCAGCAGCTGCAGGTCGACGATGCGGCCGGAATCGAAGTTGGTGCCATCGGCATTCGGTGCGAACACCTGCAGGCGCGCGCCCTGCGGATTGACCACGAAGCCGGAGGCATCGGTCTGGAAGTTGCCGGCACGCGAATACACGCGGGTGCCGTTCATGTTCATGGTGAAGAAGCCCTCACCGGAAATGGCCATGTCCAGGCTGCGGCCGGTCTGTTCGTTGTGGCCCTGCTTGAACTGCTGGGCAACGTTGGAGACGCGCACGCCCGAACCCACGGCGTTCTTCGACAGGCCGTAGCCGGTGGCCGAGAACAGGTCGGCGAATTCGGCGCGCGACTCCTTGAAGCCGGTGGTGTTGACGTTGGCGACGTTGTTGGCAGTGACGCTCAGGTCGGAGTTGGCGGCATTGATGCCGGACAGCGAGACATTGAAGCCCATGGGATGCTCCTGGTAAGTGCGGGGTGTGCGGCTCAGCTGACGCGGAGCACGTAGTCGATCGGGGCCGTGCCCAGGCCCTTGAGATTCAGGTACAGGCCGTCGGAACCGACGGTCACGCTTTCCACCGGGGCCTGCACGTAGGTGGACAGCTTGGTGCTCTTGCCGGCGGTGTCGACGTGGTTGGCCACCACGCTGTACTTGCCGGGTTCCATGCGCTTGCCGTTGGCGTCCTTGCCGTCCCACTTGAAGGCGGTTTCGCCGGCAGCCTTGGCCTCCACGCTCAGCGAGGTGACGTTGGTGCCATTGGCATCGGTGATGTCCACGGTGATGATGCCGGCCGAGGGTGCGGCGACCGTGCCTTCAACACTGCCTTCCTTCTCCAGCACCAGCTTTTCCGACGGCACCAGCACCTGGTGGCCGACCAGCGCCGCACCACGCAGCACCTGGTCGCTGGTCATCGACTCCTGGAAGCCCTTCACCGTCTTGTTCAGATCGGTGATGCCCTGCACGGTCGACATCTGCGCCATCTGCGCGACCATCTGCGTGTTGTCCATCGGCTTCAGCGGATCCTGGTGCTGCAGCTGTTCGGTCATCAGCCGCAGGAAATCGGCCTGGTCCAGCGTGTTCTTCTTTTTCGTGGCGTTGCTGTTCGGAGCGTTCAGGCCGAGCGCGGCGTAGACGTCCTGGTTGGTCTGGTTGTTGACGGAGGTGGTCATGGCGGTATCCGGTACTGCGGGCCTCAGCGGCCCATGGTCAGGGTGGCCAGCGCCAGTTCCTTGGCCGTGGTCAACATCTCCACGCCGGCCTGGTAATTGCGCGAGGTCGAGATCAGGTTGACCATCTGCGCCACCGGATCGACATCAGGCTGGTAGATGTAGCCGTCGGCATCGGCCAGCGGATGGCCGGGCTCGTAGCGCTTGATCGGCGCGGCCTCGCTCTGGGTGATCTCCTTCACCTTCACCGACGTGATGTTCGGATCGTTCTTGCTGGTGACGGCCTGGAAGATCGGTTCCAGCGGCTTGTACACGGCGTCGGCGGAACCGGCGACGGTGTCGGCGTTGGAGAGGTTGGAGGCGATGGTGCTCATGCGCACCGACTGCGCCTGCAGCGCGGAGCCGGCGATGTCGAAGATCGGCAGGTTGCTCATGGCTTATTGCCCCGTGATCGCGGTCAGCATGGAACGCACCTTGCTCTCGACGAAGCTGAGCGAGGCGCGGTACTCGAGCGCAGCGCGGCCATAGGCAGCGCGCTCGGCATCGGGATCGACGGTGTTGCCGTCCAGGCTGGGCTGCACGCCTTCGCGCGCGATCTGGAACGGATTCAGGCCACTACTGATTTCGTAGTGCTGCTCGTGGGTGGTGGCCATCAGGCCATTGGCATCCTGCCCCTGGGCGTGGCGCAGGGCGGCGTCGAAGTCCAGGTCCTGGGCCTTGTAGCCGGGCGTGTCGGCATTGCCGAGGTTGCTGGCGATCAGCTTCATCCGCTGTTCGCGCAACGGCATGGCCTGGGCATGGACGCCCAGGTAGTCGGTAATCAGGTTGCGCACGGTGCACTCCCACGGGAACGTTGCCCGGGAAGCTGCAAGCGGTGTGCCAAATAGGGGAGGGTAGTGCCGGCCGCTGGCCGGCTCTGAGATGTGGCTGCGGTTGCCGGCCAGCGGCCGGCACTACCGGATCGGCGGGCCGTCAGGCCGCCAGTGCGACCTTGCGCAGGCGGTCCAGCACGAAGTCGGCCAGCTCGTGCGGCGAGTACTTGGCGACGAAGGCGTTGGCGCCCACGCGCTCGACCATCGCATTGTTGAATACGCCCGACAGCGAGGTGTGCAGCAGCACGTACAGGCCGGCCAGGCCCGGGTGCCGCCGGATTTCCGTCGTCAGCGTATAGCCGTCCATGGCCGGCATCTCGATGTCCGAGATCACCATCGCGTAGCGTTCGGCCGGGTTCTCGCCCGAGGCGTGGATCTGCAGCAGGTGGTCCAGCGCCTGCTTGCCATCGGACAGCAGGGTCGCCCCCACGCCCAGCTGGTCAAGCACGCTGCGGATCTGCTGGCGGGCCACGCGCGAGTCGTCCACCACCAGCACCTGCAGCTGCGGGCCATCGGCGGGCATCGCCATCGCCGGGTCGAGCACGGCTTCACCGCGGACCTGGGCAATGTCGGCCAGCACGCTTTCGACGTCGATCACCTGGATCAGCTCGCCCTGGAAGCGGGTCACGGCGGTCAGGTAGCTCGATTCAGCGCCCAGCTCCGGCGGTGGGTGGATGTCTTCCACCGCGATGTTGACGATGCGCTCCACGCCACTGACCAGGAAGCCCTGGATCGAGCGGTTGAATTCAGTGACGACCAGGTAGCCGGGCGAGGTGTCCGCATCGGGTTCACGCTCGGGGTGGCCGATCGCCAGGCCCAGGTCCAGCACCGGCACCGAGCGGCCGCGCACGTCGGCCACGCCGGAGAACTGGCTGGGCAGACCGGGCACCTGGAACAGCTCCGGGCGGCGCAGGACTTCCTGCACCTTGAAGACATTGACGCCAAAAAGCTGACGTCCGCCGAGACGGAACAGCAGCAGCGCCAGGCGGTTGTGGCCGGCCAGTCGGGTCCGCTGGTCGATCCGGTTGAGCAGGTCATGGGACATGGCTGCTGTATCGGCGCGCTCGGCACCGAACTTGAGCGCTTTCGTAGCGTCGAGCCATGCTCGGCCGAGTCTCTTGTAGAGTCGAGCCATGCTCGACTGGCTGTTCGGAGAAAAGCAGTCGAGCATGGCTCGACTCTACAGAAGGCGGCCCCGTCGATCTGGCACATCCCTTGCACGCATCTCGGCCAGATCCCCTCGACAGGAGGCGCCATGCGCCGGGTCACATTTCTGTATGCCATCGCCCTGGCCCTGGCCACGCCCTGGGCGGGCGCCGCTGACTGGCAGCCCGTGGCCAGCATCCGCGCAGCAGCGCTGACGACGCTGCCGGCCGGCAGCGAGGGCGAGGCCCAGGTGGCCGACGCGCTGCGCCTGCCGAAGTGTGGTGGCCCGTTGCAGGTGCAGCCCACTGCCAACACCACGGTGGAGGTCAGCTGTCCCGATGCGGGCGGTTGGCGCCTGTTCGTGCCGGTGAAGGTACGGCGCAACCAGACCGTGCTGGTACTCAATCGTGGAATCGGCACTGGAGAAACCCTTACCGCCGCCGATATCACCACTGCCCAGCGTGATGCTGCCCGGATTGCCGGTGCGGTGCTGGCCGATCCCAACGCGGCGATCGGCCGCATCGCCCGCCGTCCGCTGCAGGCCGGGGCCCTGCTGTCGAACAACGACCTGGTGGTGCAGCGTCTCATCAAGCGAGGAGACAATGTGGCCCTGGTGTCGCGTCGCGGCTCGGTCGAGGTGCGCATTGCCGGCCGTGCGATGGGTGACGCGGGCGAGAATGAACGGGTCTCGGTGGAGAACCTGTCCTCGCGGAGGATCGTGCAGGGCACGGTCGATGCCGCAGGTGACGTAATCGTGGCGCGTTGAATTACCGCAGAATATCCCTAAAGATCACGGCCCAGCGGCCGTTATCCCTTGTGAACGGCAACTCCAGGACACCCCATGAGCCAGAAAATCGACGGCAACCTGCAGGTCCCCCAGGCACTGCGCAGCGTGACGACCCCGGCCAGCAAGCCCGGCGTCAGCAGCGATTCGCCGGCGCGCCCGGTCGAGGCCGCCGACAGCCTGCGCCTGACCGGCGAGGCCACCAATCTGCAGGCCATCGAGCGTGAGCTGACCACCGCCCCGGCGATCGACGCCCAGCGCGTGGCCGCCGTGCGCGAGTCGCTGCAGAACGGCACCTACAAGATCAATCCGGACGCGATCGCTTCGCGCATGCTCAATCTGGACCAGCAGCTGCAGGGATGACCGCAGCGATGAGCGAGCCGCTGCAGCGTCTCGCCCAGGCCCTGGACGTTGAGCGCCAGGCCCTGGTCGAGCACGACGTGCACGCCCTGATCCGTGCCACCGGCGCCAAGCTGGAAGCACTGCGTGCGCTGGAAGGCGCACCGCCGGTCGGCGAGGGCGAACAGCTGCAGGAACTGGCCGAACGCAACCGGGCCAACGGTGTGCTGCTGTCGCGCCGCCGCCGTGAGGTCAACTGGGCGCTGCGCCAGCTGGGCCGTACCGAAGACGCCTCGGCCTACGACGCCAAGGGCCAGTCGCACACGGTCACCGCCCGCCGCCCCCTCGCCGTCGCCTGACGCGACGGCGATCGCACACCCCCTCTCCGCGGGCTGAAGCCCGCCGCGTGACCGCGTATATTGGGCGCCTGTTCGAACGCCCCGAGTTGCCGTGTCCGCTGCCAACGCCCTGGTTACCGCCCCCCTTCCGCCGCAGCCGGTGCTGCAGGCGCTGCTTGAGCGCCTGCGCGAAGGCCTGCTGCTGTTCACCGAAGACGGGCAGGTGGCCCTGGCCAATCCGGCCGCGCAGAACCTGCTGGCCAACGGCGAAGACGGCGCATTGCCGCCGCCGCAGCGCCTGCGTGAACTGTTGCCGCCCGATGCGCTGGAGCAGGCGCGCCAGCATGGTCACTGGAACGGCAGCCTGCCGCTGGGCGAGGGCGTGGTCATCGCCCACCTGTACCACCACGGCCCGGTCGGCGAAGGGCACTTCCTGGCCCTGTTCCGCCACATCGAAGGGCAGGAAGACTACGAACGCGAGCTGCAGCAGCGCCACGCCGAACTGCGCCAGGCCTACCTGCGCCTCAACGGCACCCAGGAAAAGCTGCTGCAATCGGAGAAGATGGCCTCGATCGGCCAGCTCGCCGCCGGTGTGGCGCACGAGATCAACAACCCGATCGGTTACGTGCACTCCAACCTGGGCAGCCTGCAGGAATACCTGCGCAGCCTGTTCACCGTGATCGAGGCCTACGAGCGCGCCCTGCGTGCGCCGGACCCGAAGGCGTTGATTCCGGAGATCGACGATATCCGTGACCGCCTCGACATCGACTTCATCAGCCGCGACCTGCCGCAGCTGATGGCCGAATCACGCGAGGGCATCGAGCGGGTCACCCGCATCGTGCGCGACCTGAAGGACTTCTCGTACTCCGGTCGCGATGAGTCGTGGAAGCTGGTCGACCTGCACGCGGGCCTGGAATCGACCATCAACATCATCTGGAACGAGCTCAAGTACAAGGTCACCCTGGTGCGCGAGTTCGGCCAGCTGCCGCTGGTGGAGTGCCTGCCGTCGGAACTGAACCAGGTCTACATGAACCTGCTGCTCAACGCCGGCCATGCCATCGCCGAGCGCGGCACCATCACCGTGCGTACCGGCGTCGATGGCGATCATGTGTGGGTCGAGTTCGAAGACACCGGCGGCGGTATCTCGCCGGAACTGCGCCAGCGCATCTTCGATCCGTTCTTCACCACCAAGCCGGTGGGCAGTGGCACCGGGCTGGGCCTGTCGATCTCCTACAGCATCATCAACAAGCACCACGGCCGCATCGACCTGGACAGTACCCCGGGCGTCGGCTCGCGCTTCCGCGTGGTGCTGCCGGTGAAGCAGCCGCGATAAGGCGATTCTGTAGAGTCGAGCCATGCTCGACTGCTCTTTGCGGGGCCCCAAGTGGAGTCGAGCATGGCTCGACTCTACAAAGCCGGTTACCGCTGCGGGCGATCCTCGCCACCTTCGCCGGTTTCAACCGGCGCTGGCCCGGCGTTGCTGCGGCGCTGTTCCTCGTAGGTGCGGAATGCCTGGTGGATGTGCTTGCGCAACTCGTCGTCGTTCCACGGCTTGGTCAGGAAACGGTAGATCGCGCCGCGGTTGATCGCGTCGGTCACCGTGTTCAGATCGGTGTAGCCGGACAGCACCAGGCGGATCGTATCCGGGTACAGCATCTTCACCCGGCCGAGGAATTCAGTACCGCTCATGTCGCTCATGCGCTGGTCGGACAGGATCACCTGCACGTCGTTGATCGCCAGCAGGTCGAACGCATCGCGCACGTTGCCGGCGGCGAGGATGCGATAGCCGTCGCGGCGGAACAGCCGCACCAGCGAGCGCAGCACGTTCTCTTCGTCGTCCAGCAGCAGCAGGGTGCGGTCGGGGCGGGTCTCGGCGAACGCCTCCGGGCGCAGGTAACGGCGGCGCAGGGTCATGCCGGCGGCATCGGCCGACATCGGTTCGCCGAACAGGTAGCCCTGGAACACATCGCAGTCGTTGCGGCGCAGGAAACCCAGCTGCGCCTGTGACTCGACGCCATTGGCGATCACGGTCATACCCAGCTGGTGGCCCATGGCGATGATCGCGCGGGCGATGGCGGCCTCGCGGTTGCCGGCCGGCGCGCTCTTGATGAAGCTGCGGTCGATCTTCAGCTTGTCTACCGGGTAGCGCACCAGCGCGCTCAGGCTGGAATCACCGGTGCCGAAGTTGTCCAGGCTCAGGCTGATGCCTTCATTGCGCAGGTTGGCCAGTGTCTCGTGCACGAAATTGACGTTGTTGGTCAGTGCGCTTTCGTTGATCTCCAGCGTCAGCATGTGCGCCGGAACACCGGCAGCCTGCATCAGCGACATCACCTCGGCGAAGAAGTTCGGCCGCAGCAGCTGCAGGGTGGAGACGTTCACCGCGATGGTGAAGTCATCGAAGCCCTGGTCGCGCCACATGCGCGCCTGCTTCAACGCGCCTTCCAGCACCCACGTGCCGATCTGCACGATGATCCCCAGCCGCTCGGCGGTACGCATGAAGCGCTCGGGCACCAGCATGCCCAGCGTGGGCGACTGCCAGCGCAGCAGCGCCTCCATGCCCACCACGTGGCCGTCGCGGGCGCTGACCAGCGGCTGGTAGCGCAGCTTCAGCTCGCCGTTGGGAATCGCATCGACGATCTGCCGCGCGATGATGCTCTCGCTGTGCGCGCTGGGCGGGGTATCCACCGCGTGGATGCGCACCGCGTTGCCGCCTTCGCGCGCGGCCTGGTACAGCGCGTCTTCGGCGTGGTCAAGCAGGCGCGAAGTGCTGCTGGCATGTTCGGGGCACAGACTCACGCCCAGCTTGCCGGTCATGAACAGCGTGTACGGCAGCACCGACAGCGGCAGCTCCATCTGCTGCCGGATCTCCTCGGCGAAGTCTTCCGGTAGCGGCACGTCGGCGGTGCGCGGTACCGCGATCAGGAATTCGTCGCTGCCGTGGCGCCACAACTTGCCACGCCCGCGCAGGTAGGACTGCAGGCGCTGCGCCACCAGCACCAGGGCCTGGTCGCCCACTTCCGCGCTCATGTTCTCGTTCACCGAGGCGAAGTGGTCGATGTCCACATGCATCAGCATCAGCGCGGTACCGCCCGAAGCCGCGTCGGCGACCATCGCCTGCAGCTCGGGATTGCCGGCGCCAAGGCGGTCGGGTGCATCGTCGATGCTGACCGGGGGCAGGTTGGGATTCCACATAGGCTCAGTATTCCGGTGACTCGACGGCGGCCATGCCGGCCGCCTGGTAGGGGAGGTGGACGTCGACGAGGGTGCCTTCGCCATGCGCGGACTCGATCCGTACATGGCCACCGACACTCTGCGCGCGCTCGCGCATCACGATCAGGCCAAGCCCGCGCGGTCCATCCGGGTCGAAACCTTCGCCGTCATCGCGGATCTGCAGATGCAGCCCGCGTTGCCCGACGTCACGCAGCTGCAGCTGCACCTGGCTGGCGCGCGCATGGCGCAGCACGTTGGTCAGGCTCTCCTGCGCGATGCGGAAGCAGGCCTGTTCGATGCTGTTGTCCGGACGATGCGGCAGCGGCTCGATCTCGGCCAGCAGTTCCACCGGCGAGGACCGGAACAGCACGCGTGCCTGCCAGCTCAGCGCGGCCTCCAGCCCCAGTGCGTCCAGCTGCGGCGGGCGCAGCAGGGTGGAGATATCGCGCAGCTTGGCCACGGTGGTGTCGGCCAGGCTGACGATCTGCGCCAGGTCCTCGGCGCGACGCTGCGGGTCATCCTCGTCCTGCGCCGCATAGGCCGACAGCTTGATCGCGGTGATCGCCTGGCCGATGTCGTCGTGCAGGTCGCGCGAGATCGCGCGGCGCTCGTCTTCCTGCAGCGAGAACAGGCGGCCGGCCATCGCCTGCAGCTCGCGGTTGCTGGTTTCCAGTGCGCTGCGGGTGCGCTCGGAATCGCTGAGGTCGCGCACGATCAACAGCTTGCAGTCGCGGCCGCCATAGCGCACTTCACCCACCGCCAGCCCGGCATGGAAGCTGCGGCCGTCGGCGCGCTGCATCGCCACCACGCTGCTGTGTCCGGGGCCCAGGTGCGGCTGCCCGGCGCGCAGCTGGCTGCGCACCCGCGCCAGGTCACCTGCAGCGACCAGCGCTGACAGCGGCTCGCCCAGCAGGGTGTGGCTGCCATAGCCGAACAGGCTGGCGGCCCACGCATTGGCGTACAGCACGTGCTCGTCGGACAGAATCACCACGCCATCGGGCAACACCCGCACCAGCTCGCGGAACTGCTCCTCGCGCTCGCGCAGCAGGCGCCGCGATTGCTCGCGCTCGGTCACGTCCTGCAGGGTGCCCAGCACGCGGCTGCGGCCGGACTCATCAATGCCACTGGCGGCGCGCAGGTGCACCATCAATGCACGGCCGTCCATCGACAGCAATGGCAGCAGCACGTCCACCTGCACCGGGTCGCCGGAGCACAGCTCGGACAGCAGCTGTTCGGTCTGGGTGGCGGTGGCCGGGTCGGCCGGCACCAGCAGTTCGTCGAAACGGTGCCAGCGGCGCGCCTCGGGCGGGCGGCGGCCGAGCAGGCGATAGACCTGGTTGGAGTAGCGGCCCAGGGCCGTGGAGGGATCCAGTTCCCATGCACCGATGCGGGCCAGCTCGTGCGCCTCTTCCACCCGCGCCAGTGCCTGGTCACGGCGCAGCTGGGCCAGGTCCTCGGCGGTGCGGTCGATGGCGATCAGCAGGCGGGCATTGTGGCCGTCGTAGCTGATCGCATTGGAACGCAGTTCCATCTGCCGCAGGCTGCCGTCACGCAACTGCAGCTGCGTGCGCAGGATGCACAGTTCCTCCGGCGCCTCGCGGATCGCTTCCAGCTTGGTCTGCAGGGCCTGGTCCTGGCCTGGCGGCCACAGCGCATCGATGGTCTGCTCCAGCAATTCGTCGCGTTCCCAGCCGAAGGTCACGCAGGCGGCAGGGTTGGCATCGAGGATGGCCAGCGTATCCAGGTCGTAGACCAGGATCGGGCCGGGATTGCCCTCGAACATCTGCCGCAGCCGCAGTTCCGACGCCTGCTGCCGGGCATGGGTCTGCAGCACGTGCTCGGCCAGCGGGCGCAACAGCAGGTACAGCAGCCCGGCGCTGGCCAGGGCGAAGAATGCACCCTTCAGGCCCTGCCACAGCGCGGCCTGCTGCGGGTCGGGCACCAGTGCCTGCACCGCGCCGTCGGTCGCTATCATCCAGGCCAGCGCCATCACCAGGTAGCTCAGCACCACCCGCCGCCGGTCGCGGCTCAGCGCCTGCGCCATCCGCGGGTCGGAAACAGGGGCCTTGCCGGTAGGGTCTGCGGGCATGGATGGGAGGGATGAAAGGGGCGCCGGCCATCTTACCGCGCGGGTGTGCCCTGACCACTCAATTATCCGCCGCAGGCGCCGTTAACCACTGCGTGCCCCGCTGACGGGCGTGTCATCCGGAGCAAGATCGCGTGGACCAAGGGATCATCGCCAGCCTGCTGCAGCACCCGCTTGCGTCGGCGCTGGTCATCGTCGACCGTACGGGACGCCCGTTGGCGGCCAATCCGGCTGCGCGCGAGCATGGCCTGCCGGCCACTGTGGCCGCCTATGCGCCGATGCTGGAAGATCTGCGCCTGATGGCCGCCGATGGCGGCATCGTGGCCTGTACGCTGCCCGGCGGCCCGCGCGGTCACTACGACGGCCACCTGCGCGCCGTGCACGATGGCGCCGGCAACCTGCTGGCGTTCACGCTGAGCGTTCCCGAGCCAACGCCGATCGATGGCGGCGGGCGCTGGGAGCTGGCGCTGGACAGTGCCGGCCACAGCCTGTGGGATTGGGATATTCCCAGTGACCGCGTGGCGCGAACCCCGGCGCTCGGCGATGAGACCGCCACCGAGATGTTGTCACGCGTCCACAGCGAGGACATCGGCCAGGTGCGTGCGGCACTGGACCAGCATCTGCGCGGGCAGAGCGAGCAGTACAGCGCGCAGTTCCGCTTCCGCCAGGCCGATGGCCAGTGGCGCTGGGTCCTGGACCGGGGGCGCGTGGTCGCGCGTACGGCCGATGGCCAGCCGCTGCGCATGGTCGGCACGCATACCGATATCGAGCAGCAGAAGCAGCTGGAATCGCTGCTGCAGGAACAGCAGCTGCACCTGAGCGAGGCGCAGCGCATCGCCAGCATGGGCAGCTGGTCGTTTGATCCGACCACCGGTCATTTCTGGTGGTCGCCGGAACTGCGCTCGCTGCTGGCGCTGGAGCAGGGCGCCGTGCCCGGCCAGCGGCGCTGGCTCAAGCAGTTACACCCGCGCTCGCGCGGCGCCCTGCGCGCGGCCTGGCGGCGGTTGTGGCGCGATGGTCGCGCCGCCAACCTCGAGCTGGAGCTGACCCGCGGCAACGAGCCCTCGCAGCACCTGCGGCTGTGGATGCAGCCGCTGATGGACATGGAGGGGCAGCCCAAGCGACTGCTCGGCCAGGTCCAGAACATCACCGAACAGCACCAGACCGATGCGCTGATCCGTTGGCGCACCGAACTGCTGAACCGCGTTTCCGCACTGGGCCGCATCGGCGGCTGCGAGATCGAGGTGCAGACCCGGCACATGCAGTGGACCGAGGAGTGCTATCGCATCCACGGCCTGCGCAAGGAGCCCATCACCCTCGACCAGGCGCTGGCGCTGTACACCGAGGATTCGCGCAGCGCCTTCGAGGCGGCGTTGGTGCGGATCGCCAATGGCGGGCTGCCCGAGCAGCTGGACCTGTGCTTCTACCGCCAGTCCGGCCTGCGTGTCTGGGTGCAGGTGCTGGTCGAGCTGGACCGCCGGGATGGGCTGCCGCCGCGCTTCGTGGTGCTGTTCCGTGACATCACCCGCGAGCGCGAAGCCAACGAGCGCATCGAGCTGCTGGCGCATTACGACCTGCTCACCGGCCTACCAAACCGTGTGCTGCTCGGCGAGCAGACCGCCGAAGCCATCGAGGAAGCGCGCGACCGCGGCACCTCGCTGGCAATGCTGTTCATCGATCTGGACGGCTTCAAGACCATCAACGACAGCTTCGGTCACGCCACTGGCGATGCGCTGCTGAAGGCGGCGGCCACCCGGTTGCACCAGAACCTGCGTAACAACGATCTGTTCGGGCGTTTCAGCGGTGATGAGTTCATCGTCGTGCTGCGCGACCTGGCCGAGCCGGAAGACGCCGGCCACGTGGCACGCAAGCTGATTGCCTCGCTGGCCGAGCCGCTGCGCCGTGGCGAGACCACGTTGAAGGTGGGTGCCAGCGTCGGCATTGCGATGCTGGGTGATGCACAGACCGACTTCGATTCGCTGCTGCGCGCGGCCGACGCCGCGATGTACGCGGCCAAGGAAGCCGGGCGCAACACCTATCAGTACTACAGCCAGGACGCACTGGCCCGGATCCAGCGCAAGCTTGAACTGGAGCATGCGCTGCACGGCGCCATCGAGCGCGAAGAGTTCAGCCTGGCCTATCAGCCGCTGCTGCACGCGCACCAGGGCGAACCGCCGGCGATCGAGGCGCTGCTGCGCTGGCATCGTCCGGGCATCGGCTATTGCAGCCCGGCCGAGTTCATCCCCATTGCCGAAAAATGCGGCGAGATCGTGCGCATCGGCGACTGGGTGCTGAACGAGGCCTGCCGGCAGGCGACAGCCTGGGACCACGCTGGCCTGCGTTTCGATCGCATCGCAGTCAATGTGTCGGCGGTGCAGCTGCGTGACCGTGGTTTCGCCGAGCGTGTGATCGAAATCTGCCACGCACACGGCTGGCCGCCGCAACGGCTGGAGCTGGAACTGACCGAGTCGGCGCTGATCCGTGACACCGACATCCTGCGCCACTGCTTCGACGTGCTGGAACGGCACGGCGTGCCCCTGGCGGTGGATGACTTCGGCACCGGCTTCTCCAACCTCAACTATCTCAACCGTTTCCCGGTGGGGCGCCTGAAGATCGACCGCAGCTTCGTGCAGGGCATGCTGCATGACTCGGGCACGGCCGAAGTGACCCAGGCCATCGTGCATCTGGGCCACGCGCTGGGCATGAAGGTGGTGGCCGAAGGCGTGGAAACGCACCAGGAAGAAGACATGCTGCGCCGCCAGGGCTGCGACGAGATCCAGGGCTACCTGTACTCGCGCCCGCTCAGCCCGCGTGACCTGGCGCAGTGGCTGCGCCAGCAGCACCCGTCACCGATGCGCACCGACGCCAGCGGCGAAGTGGTGCTGGTGCGCTGACCGCATCTGGACCGGCTCTGGTGGGTGCCGACCTTCTCTGGTGGGTGCCGACCTTGGTCGGCACTGACGCCTGCATGCGCAATCATCCACGCATGGCGTGGATCTACTTCACGCATCGGCCTTGGTCGGCACGGATGCCCGCGCTCGCGATCATCCCCGCATCAGAATCCCGCTCTGGTAGGTGCCGACCTTGGTCGGCACGGATGCCTGCATGCGCGAACATCCACACATCAGAATCCCGCTCTGGTGGGTGCCGACCTTGGTCGGCACGGATGCCTGCGCCCGCGAACATCCACGCATCAGAATCCTGCTCTGGTGGGTGCCGACCTTGGTCGGCACGGATGCCTGTGAGCGCGAGCATCCACGCATCAGAATCCCGCTCTGGTAGGTGCCGACCTTGGTCGGCACGCATGCCTGCGCCCGCAATCATCCACGCATGGCGTGGATCTACAGGGAATCCCCATCCAGGCCCAGGTCCCACGCCAGGCCCAGCAGCTCGTTGTCCGCACGGGTCGGGGCAGGGCGCGCATCGGCCAGCTGCTGCAGTTCGCGGATCTCCTCGCGTGCCACGTCTTCCAGCTGTTGCAGCTGCTCACGCACGCTCGCGTTGCGCGGGCGCTCGGTGTCGGTGAGGGAGGGCAGGGCGCGGATCAGAGTCATGGTGCGCGTACAGGATGCATCCAACGGCGGGTCACAGGCAAAGGCCCCGGACGAACCGGGGCCTTGCGGGCTGCCGGTGGCGGCAGCGGACATCAGGATCAGAACAGCTCGACGGTACCGGCGCCCATGCTCTGCTGGGCAACCGGCTTGTGCGGCGGGCGCTCCCATTCGCTACGCAGTTCGCGCAGGCGGCTGCCAGTGCGCTGCAGGGCGGTGGCGATCTCTTCGTCGAACACGCCGCCATTGCGGTGCAGCAGCTCCTGCAGGGCCACCGCTTCGCGGTTGATCGCGGTCAGCCGGTCCAGGTGGGTGTGCACGCCGCCCAGCGCCTGGGTGGCGATGTCTTCGAACTGCAGGGCGCGCACCGCCTCGGCCACGCTGCCATCGATCGAACGGGCACACTCGGAGACTTCGCGCATGCCGTCGCCCAGCGAGGCGTTGATCTGAGCGACGTTGTCGAGCATGGCCGCCGCTTCCTGGCGCGCTTCACGGGAGCGGTCCATATCGCGCGAGGCCATGTGCGAGACCGTCTCGCGCACCTTGGCGATGGCGTCCTTGGAGCTGTGCGCCAGCTTGCGGATCTGCTCGTTGAACGTGGTCGAGCGCTCGGACAGGTTGCGCACTTCGTCGGCGACCACGGCGAAGCCACGACCGGCTTCACCGGCACGCGCGGCTTCAATGGCAGCGTTCAGGGCCAGCAGGTTGGTCTGGTCAGCGATCGACTTGACGTCTTCCAGCAGCGCGAAGATGCCATCCAGGTGCTGTGCCATCTGGTCGATGTGCTGCACGGTGGTGCTGCTCTGGCCGCTGACCTGCTCCAGCGCTTCCACCAGCTGCTCCATGCGATGGCTGGCGTGCTGGGCAAATCGGGCAACGTCGAGGCCGGCGCTGCCTTCATCACCGGCGCGGTCAACGATGCGCGACAGGGCCTGGCTCTGCTGGCGCGACTTGCGGTTCATCGCATCGAAGCTGCCGCCCAGGCTGGAAACGGCCTGGCGGATCAGGTCACGGGCACGTTCCACTTCGCCGCGCGAACCGTCGATCTCGTTGCCGACGAAATTGCGCAGTTCGGTCAGCAGCTGGTCCTGCTCACGCAGCACGCGGGCATGTTCCGGGGAACGGTGCGCCTGGGCGCGGGTGGTCCACCACGCAAAGCCGAGCCAGCTCAGCGTCATCGTGGTCAGGATCGCCCAGCGCAGGGCGGCCGGCCATTCGAAACCGATGGCGAAGGGGAGCAGCAGGGTCAGAGCCAGGGGGGCGGCCAGACGGATGAAAATGCGTGAGTACATGGACGTTCTCGGGAGGTGCACGGAGGATGTATCGGCCGTACCCCCTTTCTCTTTAACGTCGATGTGCCTTGAAGTGCATTCTGAATGCGCCGGTTTTCCGGCGCCTGGCGCGTCGTTGCGTTGCGCGCTCGCCGGGCGATGCCCGGCGAATGTGGGTGAAGGTCAGGCCAGCTGACGGTCCACGGCCTCGATCATCGCCTTGCGGCTGAACAGGAAGTCCCAGTAGCTGCCGCCCAGCTGCCGCCACAGCACCGCCGAGCGTACCGCGGCCAGCAGCAGGGCGCGGATTTCGGCGACCACGCCGGCCTGGCCCAGGTAGTGAGGGTTGCCCTGCACCATCACCCGCGGTTTCAGGTGGCTGATGGTGTCGGCATACAGGCCGCCCAGGTTGGCCAGCACGTCCGGGTGGCCGCTGTCGCCCAGTTCGGTGGCCTGGCGCTGGGCGCGCTCGATGCCCGAGGCAACCTTGTTCACGGTCGCCCCGTCCTGCACGAAGCGCCGCTCCAGCTGCAGCACCGACAGCGCCAGCTTGGGCAGGATCGGGTCCTGGCCCTGGCTGCGGAAGTAGTTGTGCAGCAGGCGCAGGCCCGCCTTCAGCGCGTCGCGGTCACCGAACACCTCCTGCGGCGAGGACGCGTCGACGCGGAACACGCTGTCCACGGCGGTGCGCACGGCGGCGGCGTCGGAATGGCCGGTATCGGCGATGCGGCGTACCTGCTGCAGGGCCTGCGCAATGCCGGCCAGGGCCAGGACGCGGTCGTCGACGGTGAAACTCATGCAGCGATTACCTCAAAAGGAGAAGGGGTGGTGCGCAGGCGCTGTTCCAGCGGTGCGTTGGTGGCGGCGATCACCGCGCCACCCAGGCACACATCACCGTCATACAGCACCAGCGACTGGCCGGGGGTGACGGCGCGTTGCGGGCGGGCGAAGCTGACCAGCACGCTGCCATCGTCCAGCACTTCGACCGTACACGGCTCGTCGGGCTGGCGGTAGCGGGTCTGTGCGGTGCATTCGAAGCGCCGCGCCGGCGGCGAGCCGGCAATCCAGTGCGCGGTCTCCGAGCGCAGGCGGTCAGACAGCATCCATCGGCTGTCGCGGTCCTGGTCCACGTACAGCACGTTGCTGGCCACGTCCTTGCCGACCACGTACCACGGCGCGGCCGGACGGCCGCGTACGCCGCCGATGTTCAGGCCTTCGCGCTGGCCCAGGGTGAAATAGAACACGCCCGGGTGTTCGGCGATCACGCTGCCGTCGGCCGGGTCGAGGATCTGGCCTGGCTTGGCCGGCAGGTAACGGCCGAGGAACTCGCGGAAGTCGCGCTCACCGATGAAGCAGATGCCGGTGGAGTCCTTCTTGGCGTGGGTCGGCAGGCCGACGTCGCGCGCGATCCGGCGCAGGTCGCTCTTTTCAAGATCGCCGATCGGGAACAGCGTGGCCGCCAGCTGCTGCTGGCCGAGCTGGTGCAGGAAGTAGCTCTGGTCCTTGGAGCGGTCGGCGCCACGGAGCAGCAGCCACTGGCCGCCGCGCTGGGTCACCCGCGCGTAGTGGCCGGTGGCGATGCGCTCGGCACCCAGTTCGCGGGCCGCGTCCAGGAAGTGCTTGAACTTCACTTCGCGGTTGCACAGCACGTCCGGGTTCGGGGTGCGGCCGGCGGCGTACTCGGCCAGGAAGTGCTCGAACACGCCCTGCCAGTACTCGCTGGAGAAATCGCGGAAGTGGAACGGAATGCCGAGCAGGCCGCAGACCGCCACCGCATCGCGGCGGTCATCTTCGGCGCGGCAGTCGCCGCTGCCGTCGTCGGCCCAGTTCTGCATGAACAGGCCGGCTACGGCTTCGCCCTGTTGTACCAGGCGCCAGGCGGCGACCGAGGAATCGACGCCACCGGAGACGCCCACCATCACCCGCGGAGTGCTCATGCGACCTCCCTGACCAGCGAAAGGGGATGGCGCTGGCCACCCAGGAAATCAGCCACCACCTGCCAGACCAGCGGGCTGCGCAGGCGTTCGCCAGCGGACTGCAGCTCGGCCGGGGTCAGCCACAGCGCGCGGTCGATGCCGATGTCCAGCGGCTGCGCCGGGTCATGCGAGAGCGGGTGTGCCGCATAGCAGAAGCGCAGGAAGGCGGTGCCGTCGCCGGCGGTCCACTGGTAGCAGCCGATGAAATGGGTCAGCTGTACCGTCCAGCCGGTTTCCTCGCGGGTCTCGCGCAGGGCCGCCTCGGCCAGGCTTTCGCCCGGCTCGAGGTGGCCGGCGGGCTGGTTCAGCACCTGCCGGCCCTCGATGGTCTCTTCGACCAGCAGCACGCGGCCGCCGTCGACCACGACGGTGGCGACGGTGGCGTGCGGTGCCCAGCGCGGGTCCGGCGTGGCGTTCACCTCAGAATTCGTCCTTCTTGGTCAGTTCCAGCTCCATCGCATCGGCAGTGCGGATGGCCGCATCGATCGCGTCGCTGAGCTGGTCGGCGCTGGCATCGGCGTCGATCTTCACCACGAACATGGCGGTGGTGTCCTGCTTCACCCAGCCGCCCATCTTGGCATCCTGCGAATCCTCCAGCAGGCGGTTGGCCACGGCCACCGGGAACTGCTTGGTCTTGGCGATGTAGGCCGGCGACCAGATCTCGCGGATGTTGTGGGTACCGAAATCTTCCACCGACGAACGCACATAGACCATCTGCGTGCGGTCACCCTCGACGTCGAATACCATGCGGTAATCGCCGTCCTCGTCCACCTCATAGGTGTAACCCAGCTTGTCCAGGTGGCGGGCCACGGCCTTGTCGGCCTCGGTCGCGGCGGCGGCAGAGCCGGCGGCGGCCAGGCCGATCAGCAGGGCAGGCAGAAGGGTCCTTTTCATGAAGATCCTGTGAAGCAGATTTGAAAGAAGCTGCAATTGTGACGGTGGGCGTCCGTGCCGTCCAATCCGCGGCAGGCCGACGCAGGCCGGGCGCAACCTCTATAATGGGTGGATGCCCCATGAGTCTTCCCCCGATTCCCATCACGAGCACGGCGTTGCCGTGGAGCCCGCGCGCCCGGAAGTGGCGCCGCCGCCGTTCTACCAGGTGATGCTGCTCAACGACGACTACACCCCGATGGATTTCGTGGTGGACGTGCTGCAGCAGTTCTTCAGCATGGACCTGGACAAGGCCACGCAGGTGATGCTGCACGTGCATACCCGTGGCCGCGGCGTGTGCGGGGTGTTCACCCGCGAAGTGGCCGAGACCAAGGTCGCCCAGGTCAACGAGTACTCGCGGATGAACCAGCATCCGTTGCTGTGCACGATGGAAAAGGCCTGACCGGCTACTGATTCTCGTCCGGGCACATTGATTCCGGACCCGTTGTGCCCACCAAGGTGGGCACCTACCAGGTGCAGGCCTGTATCGATCCCGGACGGGGCGTGCCCACCAAGGTGGGCACCTGCCAGGGCGCAGGCCTGTTTCGATCCCGGACGGGGCGTGCCCACCAAGGTGGGCACCTGCCAGGGCACGGGCCTGTATCGATCCCGGATGGGGGGGGCACCAGGGTGGGCACCTGCCAAGCGCGGTTCACCCTTCCGCCAGTGCCTCCAGCGCCATCCGCGCCACTGCCTCGTCGACGTCCGCGGGGTCGCCGTCATCGCGGAACCATACCGCCGACAGCCCCATGCTGGCTGCGATCCAGCGCAGCAGGCGCGCCCGTTCCAGGCCGGCCAGCGTGCTCACCTGTTCCAGCCGGACGGCAAACCGCTCCGGGCGCGTGGCCACATGGATACCCGGGCCGCACAGGTCCGGGTTGCTGAACAGCGTCGTGTAATCAAAGGCCCGGTCGCCCAGCAGCCGCTTCGGGTCGATCGCCAGCCAGCCGCGCGGGCCGAAATCCAGCACGTTGTCGTGGTGCAGGTCACCGTGCAGGGGCCGGATCTCCTGTTCGTCCTGCAGCAGCTCCTCCGCCATTGACCTGCACTGTTCCAATAATGGCGGTAGCGCAGCCCTTGGCTGCAGCAGGTCGGCGAACCATGTACGCAGGCAGACCAGTTCCGCTGGCGGCGCGCTCCGTGGCCGGTGCAGCTGCTGCAGGACCTGGCACAGGATCGTGGTGCAGGCGTCATCGTTGCCGTCGATCGAGCGTTGCCGCAGCGAGTCGCCGCATGCGCGTTCGATCAGGATCGCCGGCCCCTCGTGGGCCAGCAGGCGGGCGGCGCCGTCACCGTCCCACCAGCGCAGCAGGCGATGGCTGTTCTGCTCCTCGGTTTCGCTGCTGACCTTCAGCATCGCCGGCTCGCCGGCGGCGGTCAGCACCGGCCAGAGCTGGGCATGGGGCGTCTTGATGGATGCGCCATCACGCCGCAATCGCCAGCGGCTCAGGTAGGGTTCGCTCATGCTGGGCGGGCTGTCCTGGAGTGAATGAAGATCAAGCAATGTCTACTGCTAACGCCATCTGAACGCAGCAATCCGCTAGGGTGATGGAAAACGCGTAGTCAGGCCGCATATTGTCCCCATCTGCCGCCGGAGTAATCCATGTTCAGCAAAGACCTCGAACACACCATCGGCCAGTGCTACAAGCGCGCCCGTGAGGCCCGGCATGAGTTCATGACGGTCGAACACCTGCTGTTGGCACTGCTCGACAACCCGTCCGCCCAGGCCGTTCTGAAGGCCTGTGGGGCCGACGCCGAACGCCTGCGTCAGGAGCTGGAGCAGGCCATCGAGGCCTCTGTGTCGCGCCTGGCCGAAGATGACGGCCGCGACACCCAGCCGACCCTGGGCTTCCAGCGCGTGCTGCAGCGGGCCGTGTACCACGTGCAGTCCTCGGGCAAGAAGGAGGTCACCGGCGCCAACGTGCTGGTCGCCATCTTCGGCGAGAAGGACTCCCACGCTGTCTATTACCTCAACCAGCAGGATGTCACCCGGCTGGACGTGGTCAATTACCTGTCCCACGGCATCGCCAAGCTGGGTGAGGAGGGTGAGCAGCCGTCCTCGTCCTCCGAGGGCGAGGGCCGCATCGAGGGCGGGGAGGGTGAGCCGAAGGGCGACGCCCTGACCGAATTCGCCAGCAACCTCAACGAACAGGCCCGGGCCGGTCGCATCGACCCGCTGGTCGGCCGTGCCGACGAGATCGAGCGCACCATCCAGGTGCTGTGCCGCCGCCGCAAGAACAATCCGCTGTACGTGGGTGAGGCCGGCGTGGGCAAGACCGCGATTGCCGAGGGCCTGGCCCGCCGCATCGTCGAGGGCTCGGTGCCCGACGTGCTGGCTGATGCCGTGATCTACTCGCTCGACCTGGGCGCACTGGTGGCCGGCACCAAGTACCGGGGTGACTTCGAAAAGCGCCTGAAGAGCGTGCTGACCGCGTTGAAGAAGGTACCCAATGCGGTGCTGTTCATCGACGAGATCCACACCATCATCGGTGCCGGTTCGGCGTCGGGTGGCACCATGGATGCGTCCAACCTGATCAAGCCGGCGCTGGCCTCCGGTGAGCTGCGCTGCATCGGCTCGACCACCTTCCAGGAGTACCGTGGCATCTTCGAGAAGGATCGGGCGCTGGCCCGCCGCTTCCAGAAGATCGATATCGTCGAGCCGACCGTCGGCGAGACCTACGAGATCCTGCAGGGGCTGAAGTCCAAGTACGAACTGCACCACGGCGTGACCTATTCCGACGAGGCATTGCAGGCGGCGGTGGACCTGTCGGTGAAGCACATCGGCGACCGCCTGCTGCCGGACAAGGCCATCGACGTGATCGACGAGGCCGGCGCCCGCCAGCGCCTGCTGCCGGAAGGCCAGCGCAAGGAGCTGATCGACGTCGAGGAAGTCGAGGCGATCGTCGCCAAGATGGCGCGCATCCCGACCAAGCAGGTCAGTGCCACCGACAAGGATGTGCTGCAGCACCTGGAGCGCAACCTGAAGATGGTGATCTTCGGTCAGGATCCGGCCATCGAGACGCTGTCTTCGGCGATCAAGCTGGCCCGCTCGGGCCTGGGCAACCCGGAAAAGCCGATCGGCAACTTCCTGTTCGCCGGCCCGACCGGTGTCGGCAAGACCGAGGTGACCAAGCAGCTGGCGCTGCAGCTGGGCATCGAGCTGGTCCGCTTCGACATGTCCGAGTACATGGAGCCGCATTCGATCAGCCGCCTGATCGGTGCGCCCCCGGGCTACGTCGGCTTCGACCAGGGTGGCCTGCTGACCGAAAAGATCGTCAAGACGCCGCACTGCGTGCTGCTGCTGGACGAAATCGAGAAGGCGCACCCGGACATCTTCAACATCCTGCTGCAGGTGATGGACCGCGGCGTGCTGACCGATACCAACGGTCGCGAGGCCAACTTCAAGAACGTGGTGCTGGTGATGACCACCAATGCCGGCGCGGCGCAGGCCTCGCGGCGTTCTATCGGTTTCACCAAGCAGGACCATGCCACCGACGCGATGGAGACCATTCGCCGCGCCTTCACCCCGGAATTCCGCAACCGCCTCGACGCGGTAGTGCAGTTCCAGGCACTGGGCTTCGAGCACATCCTGCGCGTGGTCGACAAGTTCCTGATCGAGCTGGAGATGTTGCTGCAGGACAAGCACGTCAGCCTGTCGGCTACCCCGACCGCGCGCGACTGGCTGGCCCACCACGGCTTCGACCCGCTGATGGGTGCCCGTCCGATGGCCCGCGTGATCCAGGACAAGATCAAGCGTCCGCTGGCCGACGAACTGCTGTTCGGCAAGCTGGTGAACGGTGGCAAGGTCAGCATCGACGTCCGCGACGACGAGCTGGTGGTCGAAACCCAGGCCGAACCGGAGCGTCTGTTGCCGGTGACGGTGGAGTAAAGCCGGCGCCGGGCGCAACCCGGCAACAAGCAGGGGCAAGGGCGGCTTCGGCCGCCCTTGTCGTGCCTGCGGTCAGCGGCTGCGACGGCGCACTTCGCGCTTGAACTGCCCGGCATCGATCGGTTCGATGCGCGACACGTCGCAGGTGGCATTGCCGGTGTCGAGCTGGCTGCGGCCTTCACCGCACAACTGATCCGCCTCCTTCCTGCCGTCGGTCCTGAAGCCGAGGCGGGTGGCCAGCACGGCCGAAGGACAGCTGCTGCGGAAGTGCACGATGTAGTGGTCGTCGCCGGTGCGCAGCAACACGTTCTTGTCTGCGCCGGCGCGCACGATCTGCTGCTCGCCGGCCAGCGGTACGCATTGGGCGGGGGTGGTGTCGGCGGCCTGGGCGGTCGGCGCCAGCAGGCCGGTCACGGCCAGGGCGAGGGCGGTGAGCAGGGAGGGCATCTTCATGGCGGTGCGAGGGGGGTAGCGATCCGGACTGGACCGGATTGCAGATTGCCGTCGTCGTTGCAGATGCGAATCTGCCGCAAGCGGGGCTGACCGACGTCACGGTGAGTTCGGTCACGATGACCTTCGGCAGGGCCGGATTGCAGGCATGACAAAAGGCCAGCAACCAGGGCTGGCCTTGTCGGAGTGGCGCCAGGCGCCGACCGCTTACTTCATGCGGTAGGTGATACGACCCTTGGTCAGGTCGTAGGGGGTCATTTCAACCTTGACCCGGTCACCGGTAAGGATGCGGATGTAGTTCTTGCGCATGCGGCCGGAGATGTGGGCAATGATTTCGTGCCCATTTTCCAGACGAACGCGGAAAGTGGTGTTCGGCAGCGTCTCGCTGACGGTGCCCTCGAACTCGATGGAATCGTCTTTCGACATGTAGTCCTGTGCGGTTCAGAAAACGGCCACGCTGGGCCTAAGGCGCAGTATTTTACGCGTGACCGGGCCAGCTTGCAAAGTTTGTGTTAACCCCCGGCCAAATCCCGTGCCGGCAGCCGTCCGACCGCCCTGGTCCACGGGCCTTCGCGCCCGTTGCCGCGCACGGCCTGTCGCACATGCGCCAGGAATTCGGCGCGCGGCAGGTGCTCGGCCCCCATCCGCAGCAGATGCGGATTCTCCACCTGCGCATCGATCAGCGCCCAGCCCCAGCGGCGCAGGGTGGCCGCCAGCGCCGCCAGTGCGATCTTGGAGCCGCCGCTGGCGCCGCTGAACATGCTCTCGCCGAAGAACATCGACCCGATCGCCACCCCGTAGATACCCCCGACCAGGGTCTGCCGGTCCCAGACCTCGAAGGAGTGGGCGAAACCGAGATCATGCAGCTGGCTGTACGCCTCGATCATCGCCGGGCTGATCCAGGTGCCATCCTGGCCAGGGCGGGGCGCGGCGGCACAGGCCTGCATCACCCGGCTGAAGGCCGTGTCGGCGGTGACTTCCCACGTGCTGCCGCGCAGCTGGCGACGGAAGCGGCTGGACAGGTGCACACCCTCGGTGCGGAACACCATGCGCGGGTCCGGCGACCACCACAGGATCGGCTCGCCCTCGCTGAACCATGGAAAGACGCCGCCGGCATAGGCGTTCAGCAGTCGCACCGGGTGCAGGTCGCCGCCTACCGCGAGCAGGCCATCGGGCTGGCGCAGCGCGGTCTCGGCCGGCGGGAAGGGGGCGTCCGGCGCATCGGCCAGGCGCCAGGGGAGCGGGCGGGTCATGCAGGCAATTGTATTCGCGGTAGGCATGCGCGATGTCTGGCACCATCACCTTCCCGCGGCAAGGAGCCTATGCATGAGCGACCCGATCAGCGCCGTTCTCGATGTGCACGACAGCCCGCGCGCACGCAACGACAGCCTGGGCATGCTGCTGTCGCTGGCTGCTGAGCAGCCGCGCCAGCTGGGCGAGCTGATGCTGCAGGCCCTGGCGCGGCGCTCGCCGGGCTCGGCCTTCCTCGACATGGCACTGGACCTGATGCCGGATGAGGTGGTGCCCGCGGTTGCCACCGATGCCTGGCGGCGCTATCGCGACGGCGAGCGCGGCGAACTGCTGGCCAGCGTGATCGAGTTTGCCAGCTACCAGGCACCGAAGGTGCTGCAGGACGATTGGGATGCGCTGCTGGCCGTGGCCATCGAAGATGAGCTTCAACTGGCCTCGCAGCTGTGGCGGGCGCTGCCGCCTGCGGTGGCTGCGGGCTGGGCGCAGGTCCTGGCCGAGGCCGATGATGATCGCGAAATGCCGCGGGCGCGGGCGCTGTTGTTGGCCGCGCAGCCCGCGACCTATGCCGCCGCGCGCGGCTATCTGGCCGGCTGGGGGCAGCTGGACGCCGAGGCCTGGGCACATTGGGCCGGCGTTGCCGACGGGCCGCATCCGCGGCGCCTGCATGGAGAGCGGCCGCTGCACATCCGTTTCGGCGGTGCGCAGCATCGCGCCCAGCTGGCCGACGAGCCGGGCTGGCGCAAGCGCATCTGGCGCCTGCACCCCACCTGGAGCGGCGGGCAGGTTCATCACGCCGGTCATATGGGTGGGCGGCTGGAGGCGCTGTGCGGGAGCTGCCATGCACCACTGCAGCGCCTGCTGCAGACCGACGCCGCCGTGCTGCAGCCGGACGCGGAAGGGGAGATCACACTGGGCGTCTGCCTGGACTGCTGTGGCTGGGAGGAGCCGCCGGTGCGCTTCTATCGCCATGATGGCGCAGGCCGGCCCAGCTGCCATCCCCGCCAGTACCGCGACGTGCCGAGCACGCCTACCGACAGTGGCGATCTGATGCCGGCCGATGTCGGCCTGGCGTCCCTGGACAGCGCGCGCTGGCGGCAGCAGGACTGGGGCCAGTCCAATCATCGGCAGAATCTCTCGCGCGTGGGTGGCCCGCCCAGCTGGGTGCAGAGCGCCTGGTACCCGGCGTGCATCGATTGTGGCCAGGACATGCCGTTCGTGATGCAGCTGGATTCGACATTGCCGACCACGGGTGAGAGCACGCTGCTGTGGGGCAGCGGTGGCATGCTCTACACGTTCTGGTGCGCGAAGTGCCGGGTGAGCGGGCACTTCTGGCAGTGCACCTGAGCGCAGCATTCCCGCCAGCGCTTTGGCGGGTGGCAACCGTAGGCCTATTGATCTGGTAGGTGCCAACCTTGGTTGGCGCGCTTTTCGGCATCGCCCAAGTCGAGCAAGCTCGACTCTACGGATGCGTGCGGCTGTCGCTATTGCTCTGGTGGGTGTCAACCTTGGTTGGCACGCTCGCGGAACGGCCCATGCCCCTGCAGTTCCTGCTGGTAACGCCGCACATCGCGACGCTCCTGCCGGCACCAGTCCTGCAGCGCTTCTGCGAACTCCGCATCGGCCACCCAGTGCCGGCTGCGCACCCGCGTCGGCAGGAAGCCGCGCGCCAGCTTGTGCTCGCCCTGCGCGCCCGGCTCGAAGCGCGCCAGCCCTTCGCGCAGGCAGTACTCGATGCCTTGGTAGTAGCACGCCTCAAAATGCAGGCCGGGCAGGGCGGCGCCACCCCAGTAGCGGCCATAGAGCGTGTCACCCCCGCGCAGGCACAGTGCGCCGGCAATCGGTTCGCCGTCCTGCTCGGCCAAGAACAACACCAGCCCGCGCCCCAGCGATATCGCCAGATGGCGCAGGAATGCCTCGGTCAGTGCCGGCGCGTTGCCGTATTCGAGGAAGGTCTGCAGGTAGAAGCGGTACATCGACTGCAGATCGGCGCGGCTGGCCTCGTCGCCGTGCACCACGCGGAAGGTGATGCCCTGGCGGGCGACCTTTGCGCGCTCCTGGCGGATGTTCTTGCGGTGCTTGTGGTCCATCGCGCCGAGGAACTGCTCGAACGTGGCCCAGTCGCCCGGGTTCTGCCACTGGAACTGCACATCCTCGCGCAGCAGCCAGTCATCGCCGAACAGGGCTTCGTCGCTGGCGCTGTGGAAGTTGACGTGGGCCGAAGACACATTCAGCAACGGCAGCTGCGCGCACAGTGCCGCCAGCAGTGTGGCCCGGTCTGAATCGTGACGGGCCAGCAACCGCGGGCCGGTGACCGGCGAATACGGCACCGCACCCAGCCACTTCGGGTAGTAGTCGCGACCATGCCGGGCATAGGCGTTGGCCCATGCGTGGTCGAACACGAATTCGCCGTGCGAGTTGGTCTTCAGGTAACCGGGAATGGCGCCCATCAGGACGTCGCCGTCCCATAGCGTGAAGTGCTGCGGCTGCCAGCCCCAGTCCTCGCGCAGGCAGCCGTGTTCTTCCAGTCCGGACAGGAACGCGTGGCTGACGAAGGGGTTGTGGCCATCGTGCAGGGCGTCCCAATCGGTGGCGCGAATGGCCTGCAGGGAGTCGAGGAAGCGGGTGGAGGGCATGAGGGGAAAGGATAGGCCAGATGGGGGCCGATTGCCCTAGACGGCTTTGAAGGCGATGAGAAAAACACGGAATCACAGCAAAGGAGACCCTGTGCAGCGCCATTTGGTTTCACATACGGATAGTAATAGGGGCGACCGTTGGGTCGTCCAGCCATTACCGAATAGGAGAGCAACATGATTGCAACCGCGTTGACCGCAATGCTTGCGTTGACAGGCCAGGTCGAGGCCGAGCAGCCTGCGTTCCGGCGAGGTCCTGTTGATTCGGATTCCGCAATGAATGCCATCGTCACTCGCGCAAGCCAGGACGCGCTTGATGCCTACCGTCTACAGAATCATGGGGAAAGTCCGTTGGAAGCCGTTGCTGTGTACGACGTAGCGACCGGGCTGATCCGAATCGATCTAAGGGGAGGGGAGTTGCCTGGGGAGGGCGGCGCAGAATTGGAAGACCTGCAAGGATTCATTTCGAATGGTGCTCTTGAAGCCGCCAGACCCATTGTCCCAGCTACAGGAACGAAGTTCTTCTACAACGGCAGAGATTTCGATGAGCAGTATCCGGATGACTCCGCAGGCAACGGTGGCCAGGAATCCCCGCCGGCAAGGTTGGCTGGCATATGAGAATGGAGGGGTATGAGGCGTTCGCGATGGCATGACCTTCGCGAGCGCCCTGAGTCGAGCATGGCTCGACGCTACAACGGTGAGGGGCGGTCGGTGGGCACGGCACAGATTTGGGCGTTGTCCTATTTCGAGGTAGCCGGTGCGTTCCTAGCATCGCTGGTGGAAAGACTGCTTTCCGTCCGCCGACGCCCGCACAGGGGCCGGTCGGCCCCTCTACCTATTGGAGTACTACATGATCCGAACGTTCGACCCGTTGTCGTGCGCGCTGGCTGCTGTCGTCGCGTTTTCCGCACTCACTGCCGCAGCGCCGGCCACTGCCGCCCAGGCGGGTACCACGCCGCAGCTCTGCGAGGCCAGCGGCAACACCGCGCTGTGGCGCATCAGCCAGGGGTACCAGTTCAAGGGCGTCGGCCAGCCGATGACCGGTTGGCAGAAGCCAGGCAACTCGCTGGCCGCCTTCCGTGACTGCAAGCCGATGGTGGTCTCCCTGCGCGGCGATCTGCTGGCCCAGGAGCACCCGGTCGGCAAGATCGACGGCTACACCACCTTCAGCACGTCGCACTCGGGCATTGGCGTGCAGTACCGCATCCACGACAGCGTTGGCACCGCCCACGACATCAAGGGCAATGGCGAGTCGTTCGTGATCGCGATCGAGTCCAGCTACTACAGGAAGTGGAGCCACCAGGAGTCGTACTCGAACACCATTTCGATGGACGTCGAGTACCGCTACATCGCACTGGCCGACCATCTGCCGACGGTGGTGGCGTTGGAAGATCAGCCGCTGTTCGTGTACTCGACTGATGGCGGCCCGGCGGGCGAGGGTGTGCTCACCGCAAAGGTGGAGTACCTGGCGGCCGAGTAAGGGTTCAACTCTGCCTTCCGCAACAGAAAAGGCCGGCGCTGTGGCGCCGGCCTTTTGCATGGGTCGAGCCTGGCCCGACGCCGCAGAACCCGGTCAGCGTTTCAGCTGGCCTTGCCCTGTGCGTCCAGGTAGCGCTCGGCATCCAGTGCGGCCATGCAGCCGAAGCCGGCCGAAGTGATTGCCTGGCGGTAGTGCTGGTCGGCCACGTCGCCGGCCGAGAACACGCCTTCCACCGAGGTCTGGGTGGCGTTGCCGCCCAGGCCCGAACGGATTTCCAGGTAGCCGTTGTTCATCGCCAGCTGGCCGTCGAACAGGGTGGTGTTCGGGTGGTGGCCGATGGCCACGAAGAAGCCGTGGGCGTCGATGTCGCGGGTGCTGCCGTCCAGGGTGGACTTCACGCGCACGCCGGTCACGCCGGCATCGTTGCCCAGCACTTCCTCCACCTGGTGGTGCCAGACGGTCTCGATCTTGCCCTCGGCCACCTTCTTGAACAGCTTGTCCTGCATGATCTTTTCCGCCTTCAGGGTGTCGCGGCGGTGGACCAGGTAGACCTTGCGGGCGATGTTGGACAGGTACAGCGCCTCTTCCACGGCGGTATTGCCGCCACCGACCACGACCACGTCCTGGTCGCGGTAGAAGAAACCGTCACAGGTGGCGCAGGCGGACACGCCGCGGCCCTTGAATTCGTCCTCGGTCGGGATGCCCAGGTACTTGGCGGTGGCGCCGGTGGCGATGATCAGGGCATCGCAGGTGTACTCGTGGCTGTCGCCGAGCAGCTTGAACGGGCGCTGCGACACGTCGGCGGTGTGGATGTGGTCGAAGATGACCTCGGTCTCGAAGCGCTCGGCGTGGGCCTGCATGCGCGCCATCAGGTCCGGGCCCATCAGGCCGTGGGCGTCACCCGGCCAGTTGTCCACCTCGGTGGTGGTCATCAGCTGGCCGCCCTGCTGCAGGCCGGTGATGACGACCGGCTTCAGGTTGGCGCGGGCGGCGTAGACGGCGGCGGTCCAGCCGGCCGGGCCGGAACCGAGGATGACGAGGCGCTGGTGGCGGGAGGGCAGGCTGGTGCTCATGTAGACTCGCGAAAAGGTAGATGGGACAAGGCGCTGGCGATGTTTGCGCAGCATCCGTGGCTGGTCATAGAGTGGCGGCTGGGGCAGGGCGATTCAAGCCGATGAACAGAACGCCGTCATCCAGCGGTAGTTGCGGCGCCCCGGATGCCCCGTGAAACGTCGCATAACTGAAAACTGACGCCGTCTCATTTATTATCAATCACTAACAGCGCATTCCAAAGGTATGGTCTAAGGTGGCGAAGCAGGTCCCCGAACGCTCCAAGTCCGACGACAGCAAGGCGTCACGTCGCACGGCCGCGGCGGCGACGACCGACAATCCACGCCGCCAACGCCTCTGGCGCGACCTTGGCCTGATCGCCATCGCGCCGGCCCTGCTGTACCTGGCGGCCAGTCTGTTCACCTATTCAGCCACCGACCCGGGCTGGTCGCATACCGGCAGCGTGGTCGCGCCGGTACACAACCTGGGCGGTCGCGCCGGGGCCTGGATCGCCGACGTGCTGCTGCAGCTGTTCGGCTACGTCGCCTTCCTCCTGCCGGTGGTGCTGGGCGCCCTGGCGTGGATCGCCATGTTCGGCCTCAAGCGCGAGAGCAAGGGCGAGAACGACCTGGACCCGGCGCTGCGCCTGGTCGGCCTGGTCGGCTTCCTGATCGCCGGCACCGGCTTCCTGCATGTGCGCCTGTTCAGTGGCGACGTGTCCAGCGCCGGCGGCATCCTCGGCAAGCTGGTCGGCAATTCGCTCACGGTGGGCTTCGGTGCGCTGGGTGCGAACCTGTTCGTGCTGGTGCTGCTGCTGGCCTCGATCACCCTGGCCACCGGGCTGTCCTGGTTCACGGTGATGGAGAAGATCGGACGCGGCGTGATGTCGCTGGCACCGTTGCTGGCGCGCAAGAAGGAAGAGGTCACCGAGTGGCAGCAGACCCGGGTGATGCGCGAGGAGCGTCAGGAAGTGCGCAAGGCCGATGCCGAGGTGCGCGCCAAGCGCGAGCCGGTGAAGATCGAGCCGCGCCCCGAGCCGGTGATCGAGAAGAGCGACCGGGCCAAGCGCGACACGCAGATCCCGATGTTCCGTGGCGTCAATGGCGATGGCTCGGACCTGCCGCCGCTGGCCCTGCTGGACGATCCCAAGCCGCAGCCGGTGGGCTATGACAAGGAAACCCTGGACGCGCTGTCGCGGCAGATCGAGTTCAAGCTGAAGGATTTCCGCATCGACGCCCAGGTGGTCGGTGCCAATCCCGGCCCGGTCATCACCCGCTTCGAGATCGAGCCTGCGCCGGGCATCAAGGTCAGCCAGATCAGTTCGCTGGACAAGGACATCGCGCGCGGCCTGTCGGTGAAATCGGTGCGCGTGGTCGACGTGATTCCGGGCAAGTCGGTGATCGGCCTGGAAATCCCCAACGTCACCCGCGAGATGATCTACCTGTCCGAACTGCTGCGCTCCAAGGAATACGACAAGTCGGCCAGCGTGCTGACCCTGGCGTTGGGCAAGGACATCGCCGGGCGTTCGACCGTGGCTGACCTGGCGCGCATGCCGCACCTGCTGGTGGCCGGTACCACCGGTTCGGGCAAGTCGGTGGCGGTCAACGCGATGGTGCTGAGCCTGCTGTTCAAGGCCTCGCCGAAAGACCTGCGGATGCTGATGATCGACCCCAAGATGCTCGAACTGAGCGTCTACCAGGGCATCCCGCACCTGCTGGCGCCGGTGGTCACCGACATGAAGGAGGCCGCCAACGGCCTGCGCTGGTGCGTGGCCGAGATGGAGCGCCGCTACAAGCTGATGAGCGCGGTGGGCGTGCGCAACCTGGCCGGCTTCAACAAGAAGGTGAAGGAAGCGCAGGACGCTGGCCAGCCGCTGATGGACCCGCTGTTCAAGCCGAACCCGGAACTGGGCGAGGCGCCGCGCCCGCTGGAGACGCTGCCGTTCATCGTCATCTTCATCGATGAATTCGCCGACATGATGATGATCGTCGGCAAGAAGGTGGAAGAGCTGATCGCGCGCCTGGCGCAGAAGGCGCGTGCGGCCGGCATCCACCTGATCCTGGCCACGCAGCGCCCGTCGGTGGACGTGATCACCGGCCTGATCAAGGCCAACATCCCGACCCGCATCGCCTTCCAGGTCAGCTCCAAGATCGACTCGCGCACCATCCTCGACCAGTCCGGTGCGGAAACCCTGCTGGGCCACGGCGACATGCTTTACCTGCCGCCAGGCACCGCCATGCCCGAGCGCGTACACGGCGCGTTCGTCTCCGACGAGGAAGTGCATCGCGTGGTCGAACACCTCAAGGCGATGGGCCCGGCCGACTATGTCGACGGCGTGCTGGACGAAGTGCAGACGATGGGTGACGGCGTAGTCGTCGGCGCCACCGGCCTGCCCGAGAACAGCTCTGCCGGCGATGAGTCCGACCCGTTGTATGACGAAGCGCTGCGGGTGGTCACCGAGACCCGCCGTGCCTCGATTTCCGGTGTGCAGCGCCGACTGAAGATCGGCTACAACCGTGCAGCGCGACTGATCGAGGCCATGGAAGCGGCCGGCGTGGTCAGCCCGCCCGAGCACAACGGCGACCGCACGGTGCTGGCACCGCCGCCGCCGAAGTAAGACCCGACGTATCCCCCACGACGTCCAAGGAACCGACGCATGCTTCACCCCGTACCCAGCGCGCTGGCACTGGCGCTGGCAGCCTTCCTGGCTGCCGGCCCGGCACTGGCAGACACCGCCACCTCCGCGCCCGCTACGGCGCCGCCTTCCACCAGCGGCGACACCGAAGCCAGCAACAATTTCAGCATTGTCCGTTACCGCGCCGACTACCAGGTGCGGCCCGATGCGGGCAATGTGCAGACCGAAACCTACGAAGTCCTGCTCAAGACCAAGGCCTCCGTCGAGCAGTTCAGCCAGGTGCGGCTGAGCTACAGCGAGAAGATGGAGACGCTGGAAGTGCTCGGCGCCTACACCATCACCGCCGACGGCCAGCGCCGCGACGTGCCGGCCGACCGCATCTACACCCAGGAAAGCTACTCCAGCGCCTCGGCGGCGATGTACGCCGACCGCAAGGTGCGGGTGATCGTGTTCCCGAACCTGGCCCCCGGCACCCGGCTGTACTACCAGGTGCGCCGGACCCAGACCACCCCGTATTTCCCGGGCTATTTCGGCCTGTGGGAAACCTTCAATGTGTTCACCGAATACGAGGACGCCGAGGTCACCCTCAGTGCGCCGACCAACCTGCCGATGTTCGTGGACAGTCGCGGCGTGCAGGGCAGTGATCGCCCGACGGTGAAGAACGGCCAGGCGCAGTGGCGCTGGCGCTACCAGCGTCGCGAGGCGATGCCGGCGCAGAACTGGTCGGCGGCAGGCTGGGAGTTCGGCCCGAACATCATGGCCAGCACCTATCGTGACTGGTCGCAGATGGGCCGCGCTTATCAGCTCAAGGCTGGCCCGGCGGCGCAGGTCACCCCGGAGCTGCAGGCACTGGCCGACCAGGTGACCGCCGGCATCAGCGACCGCCGCGAGCAGGCCGATGCGCTGTACCGCTGGGTGGCGCAGAACATCCGCTATGTGGCGGTGTACCTGGGCAACGGTGGCCTGGAGCCGAACAGCGCGCAGAGCATCCTCGACAACCACTATGGCGACTGCAAGGACCACGTAACGATCCTGGAGGCATTGCTGGCGGCCAAGGGCATCGCCAGTTCGCCGGTGCTGATCGGAGCGGGCGGTGGCCCGACCCTGCCGAAGATTCCGGTACTGGGCCGCTTCAACCACGCCATCACCTACATTCCCGAGTTTGATCTGTACCTGGATTCGACCACTGCGTGGGCGCGCTTCGGCCAGCTGCCCGAGGGCGACCTCGGTGCACCGGTGATGCGTACCCGCGACGCCACGCTGGCACGCACGCCGGCCAACACGCCGCAGCGCAATGCCACGTCCATGGAAGTGCGCTTCACCTTCGATGCCAATGGCAACCTGCGTGGCGAAACGATTCCGAAGCTGGGCGAGAACGCCGAAATCGGCATGCGTGCGCAGTTCGCCCAGCTCAACGCGCAGAACCGTGCGCGCGCTGAAGAGCAGATCATGGCCGCGTCCGGCTTCGATGGGCGAGGGCAGCTGCAGATCCAGGGCGTGCCGGTCGACCTGACCCGGCCATTCGGCTATCGCATGGCGTTCCAGGCCGAGGACTACGCCGATTTCAGCGTGGCCGGCGGCATGGCCGTGCCGGACCCGCCGGGTGGCGAATCGGTGCGCGGGCTGTACGCCACCGCATCGGCGCCGGCCAACGAGACCCCGTTCTACTGCAACGCCAGCCTGCGCGAGGAAACCTATCGCCTGCAGTTCCCGGCCAATGCACCGATCATCGCCATCCCGGCCAGCCAGCGTTTCAGCAACGCCGCTGGCGAGTACCGGGTGGACTGGAGCCGTGACGGCCAGGACGTGGTCGTGCGGCACCGCCTGCAGCAGAAGGCGGTGCGTGGCCCGGAGGCGCTGTGCCAGCCGCAGGATTACACCGCGTTCCGCGCGCTGTACCGCGAGGTACGCCGTGGCTTCCGCGGGCAGGTGCTGTACGGCAAGCTGCCGGCGGCAGGCGGCTGAATCGCCGATGGACGTTCAGGGCGGCATAATGTCGCCCTGATCGCCCATTCATCTTTGCCCGGGCACACTGGCTACCACCTTTCCTGGCGCATGCGCCCACAGGATTCCTGCATGAACTTCCGCTTCCGTCGTTTCCTTGCCACCACCACCCTGGCCGTCGCCTGCGCAGCAGCCGGCAGCGCCTGGGCCGGTGCCCGCGATGACCTGAAGAGCTTCACCAGTGGCCTGAAGGGCCTGGATGGCCAGTTCAGCCAGCAGGTGTTCGACAGCCGCGGCAAGGTGAAGGAATCGACCAGTGGCCGTGTGGCGCTGTCGGCGCCGCGCCTGTTCCGCTGGGAGTACGTGCGCCCGCACGAACAGCTGATCGTGGCCGACGGCAAGAAGGTCTGGATGTACGAGCCGGACCTGGAACAGGCCACCGTGCGCGAACAGGGCAAGGAAGAGCAGAACAGCCCGCTGACCGCACTGATCAACCCGGCGCTGCTGGAGCAGCAGTATGACGTCAGCGAAGAGGCCGCACAGCGCGACGGCCTGCAGTGGCTGTCGCTGTCGCCGAAGCGCGAGACCGAAGCCAGCTTCCAGTACGCCGCGCTGGGCTTCAACGCCCAGGGCCTGGCGAAGATGGAGATCACCGACGCCGTCGGCCAGCGCACCGTGATCAGCTTTACTGGCTGGAAGCGCAACCCGGGCTTCGCCGCTGGCACCTTCAGCTTTACCCCGCCGAAGGGCACCGACGTCATCGGTAACTGATCGGGGGCGCCGGGCATGGCCCGGCGCTACCTGCTCTGGTGGGTGCCAACCGTTGGTTGGCACGCTTTTGATCTGCCGGCCAGCGGCCGGCACTACCGATCATGGCCCGGCCGCCGTGGCGCGTGCCAACCTTGGTTGGCACGCTCTCGGTCGGCTCATCCGTTGTCCGGATGAACGATCACCCGCCACGCGGTGCCATCAAATCGAATCAGATCCCAGGGCGTCAGCACCCACAACACGCCATCGACGGAACTTATGTCGTTAATTGCAGCATCCATCAGTTCTTCAGGAATGCCCGCCTTCAGGCGTTCAACCACTCCAGAGTTGGGGTTGTAGAGATAGAGTCCATTCTCTGAGCCGATGTAGATGGCTTGCCCGTACATGCAAGCGCAGTAGAACGGGACTTCGGGGCTGATCTGATGCCGGATCGGCGTGAAACCCGTATTGATCTGCCCCATCAAGATTGTTGCCTCGGTACCGACCAGGAACAGTTCGCCCGAATCCGTTCTGGATGCATGCAGCAGTTCGGCGGAGGTGATCGGCTCCGGAATATTCCAGGTGGCCCCATCCCAGTGCGCAATCAGGCCGTCAGAACCGATCGCATAAAGATCGGTAAGGCCGGTTCCGCAGAGGTCATTCACGCTGGCCAGATCCAACTCAGCGAGTAGCTGCTTGACCACTTGATTCTTGCCGATTTGCGCCAGATCGGCGCGTGATTCTTCAAATCTTCGCCGAAGCTCTGCGTCGCGCTCTGCAGGGTCAGCGGGTAGTGGTGGCACACCGTCCAGTTCGAACAGATGGCCAACGCAGGCAAGCCAGTTGTCGAAATCAATCGACTCAAGATCGTCCTTGAGACTCCCGCGTTCGGGTGCGGGGAAGTGGGTGGGAAGCTGCTTCCAGCCAGTCTCGCTACGGTGATAGATCATCCCGTGCACGCCACAGCAGAACAGATCCTTGCCCAGTTGCCGAACTCGGGTCAGGCCCCCGCAGAAGTGATCACCTTCAGGTGGAATGAGCTCGCATTTCGTGCCTGATCGAGCGAGGTCTTCAAGGTGGCCGTAGAAGTCCAGGGCCAGTACACGGCGCTCCCGCCCGTCCTGTTGTTCAGGGATGAAGATGGCGGACTCGACCTGCCAGTCGGACAGGTCGTGATAGAACCATTTCTCATCCGTTTGATGTTGATAGAAGAACATCCGGGAGGGCGGGCCGGGATCAGGGTCATAGCATTCGTGCCCCGGGCCAATCCTTGCAGCCAGGTAGTAGATGTCCGCGTCGACGGCGCAGCCGGCAACGAACTCAAGGGCATTGGACTCGGGATCGCGCACGGGTGAGTCCTGAATGGTTGAGCTTCAAATTCTCGGTTACTGATGAGGATGCATGGGTCCCGCGAAAGCATGCTCCATGTGAATCAGCGGCTTACCGATGTATTGGTGGCACCCGCGCCGGCCCATTTCCGACAGATTGCGGGGTTGCCGGCCAGCGGCCGGCACTACCGATCATGGCCCGACCGCCTTGGTGGGTGCCAACCTTGGTTGGCACGCTCTCGCGGTACAATGGACGGGTGGCAAGACATCGTTCAACTTCCTTCCCCGGCCCCGATCTGCTGAGCGTTGATCGGGAACATCTGCGCCCGCTGGCCGAGCGCATGCGCCCGCGCACCCTCGACGAAATGGTCGGGCAGAAGCGCCTGCTGGCGCCGGACAGCGCGCTGCGCCGCGCGGTCGAATCCGGTCGCGTGCATTCGATGATCCTGTGGGGGCCGCCGGGCTGTGGCAAGACCACGCTGGCGCTGCTGTTGGCCGAGTACTCCGACGCCGAATTCCGTGCCATCTCCGCCGTGCTGTCCGGCCTGCCGGAAGTGCGTCAGGTGCTGGCCGAGGCTGCGCAACGGTTCGCCGAAGGTCGCCGCACGGTGCTGTTCGTGGACGAGGTGCATCGCTTCAACAAGGCGCAGCAGGATGCGTTCCTGCCGCACATCGAGCGGGGCACCATCCTGTTCGTTGGCGCCACTACCGAGAATCCTTCGTTCGAGCTGAATTCGGCATTGCTGTCGCGCTGCCGCGTGCATGTGCTGGAGGGCGTCTCGCCCACCGACATCGTCGAAGCGCTGGAGCGTGCGCTGGGTGATCGTGAGCGCGGCCTGGGCGACGAGGGTATCGAGGTCGCTCCCGAGCTGCTGCTGGAAATCGCCACCGCAGCTGATGGCGACGTGCGACGCGCGCTGACCCTGCTGGAAATCGCCGCCGAGCTGGCGGGCGGCGAGGGTGGCCGCATCACCCCGCAGACCCTGACCCAGGTGCTGGCAGATCGCACCCGGCGCTTCGACAAGGGCGGCGAGCAGTTCTACGACCAGATCTCGGCATTGCACAAGTCCGTGCGCAGCTCCAATCCCGATGCCGCGCTGTACTGGCTGACCCGCATGCTCGATGGCGGCTGCGATCCGTCCTACCTTGCGCGCCGGCTGACCCGCATGGCCATCGAGGACATCGGCCTGGCCGATCCGCGCGCGCAGAGCATGGCGCTGGAAGCCTGGGACATCTACGAGCGGCTGGGCAGCCCGGAAGGTGAGCTTGCCTTCGCTCAGCTGGTGCTCTATCTGGCCAGCACCGCCAAGTCGAATGCCGGCTATGCGGCCTTCAACCAGGCCAAGGCCGATGTGCGCGAGCGTGGTACCGAGGAGGTGCCGCTGCACCTGCGCAATGCGCCGACCAAGCTGATGAAGGAACTGGGCTACGGCGCGGAGTACCAGTACGACCATGACGCCGAGGGTGGCATCGCGCTGGATCAGACCGGCTTCCCGGATGCGATGGGCGAGCGCGTGTACTACAACCCGGTGCCACGCGGCCTGGAGATCAAGCTGAAGGAAAAGCTGGATCGACTGCGTGCAGAGCGTGAGGCGGCGCGCGCCGCAAAAGGCCGTTGAGCCCGCTTGTGTAGAGTCGAGCCATGCTCGACTGCTTTGCGCGTATTGAGTCGAGCATAGCTCGACTCTACAGGGGCATGGCAGTCGGGCAGGGCACGACGCTGCATTGTCGCGTGCGCGTGCATTTGGCACACTGCGCGGCTTCTCTTTTCAAGGATCGATGCCGTGCAGGAAATGATTCTGCCGTTGAAGCGCTACGCCCAGTTCGAGGGCCGCGCCAACCGCCGCGAGTACTGGATGTACCAGCTGTTCCTGTTCCTGGTCGCAACAGCGGTGATGGTGCTGGCCGGCGTGCTGGCAATCCTCCTGCGCAACAGTGCCGATGCACTGGCCGGCATCCTGATCGGCATGGTGGTGCTGCTGGGCGTGATGTGGCTGGCCACGATCGTGCCGTTGATTGCCGTGACCGTGCGCCGCCTGCATGACTGCAACCAGTCGGGCTGGCTGTTCCTGCTGGCGCTGGTGCCGGGCGGTGGCATCGTGATCATGATCTTCGCGCTGCTGCCGGGCACGCCGCAGGAAAATCCGTATGGCCCGGTGCCCACGGGGCCGTGATGCTGCACGAGTCGAGCATGGCTCGACGCTACAGAGGCAAAGAGAAGAAGCCGGCGTTTCGCCGGCTTCGTCATTACTTGATGGTGCAATCGCCGAAAGACAGGTAGTCCGTGCCGGAGCTGAACTGCAGCGTGCAGCTGGCGGTGAAGACAGCGCCTTCTTCCAGTGCGCCCAGTTTGGCCGCCTGCTGCTCATCATCGCTGGTCAGCCGGGCCAGGACATTGCCCTGGTCATCGCCGGCCTCGATGAGCGGCTCGCCCGCCATGTTGCTGGAAACGCCCAGCGCCACGGCGGTGAAGGTCACCGTCTGGTTCAGTTGATCCATGCTCAGCGTCGAATTGCCGGCCTCTTCAAAGGCCTGGTAGAGCGTGGGCAGATCCTGCGCGGCGTGGGCGGCCAGCGGTGCGAACAGGCCGAGGGTAAGGGTGATCAGTGCGGTGTGCTTCAAGGGGTCTCACAATCATGGGATCCGATCCCATGGCGGTCGTGGCGCGGATGAACGCGGCCCGGACGGCGGCAGACTGCCCACCCTCCATGGCAGCGTTGGAAGCGGGGCGGTCCAATGCCCCGGTGGCCGGCAAAATAGGGGAAATTCCGCCCCCTGTGCAAGCGGGCATGCGCGCGCGTGATACACAGTGTGACGTGTGATCGATGTGATAATCATTCGCGTTTGAGGTAGACTGCGGTCCCTTGTGAACCGGCGGCCGTGGGCCGCTTCTGCTGCCGCTGATGAAGCATTTCGTCCTGCCTTCGCGCCGGGGCCCGCTGGCCCGCGGCCTGGCCGCCTTGATGATGGGTCTGCTCCTGGCTACTCCGTACGCCCATGCGCAGCAGCGCAACCCGCTGCAGAAAATCGGCCACACCGTGCTCGACGAGCCGGCGGCCAGCTATCGCTTCGAGCATTTCGTGGTGGACAGCCCCGACCAGCAACGCCGCTGGCGGGTGAACGTGGCGATTCCGGCAAAGGCTGGCAAGGCGCCGCTGCCGGTGTTGTACGCGCTGGACGGCAATGCCGTGGCCATGGTGCTGGACCAGCCGATTCTGGCCGAGTTGGCGGCACGCAAGGCACCACCGGTGCTGGTGCTGATCGGCTACGACAACGACCTGCGCATCGATTCGAAGGCGCGCACCCGCGACTACACCGCGTGGATCGATCGCGCGGACGACGAGAGCGGCACGACCCAGGCGGTAGGAGGAGGCGCTGCAGCGTTCCTTGATGTGATCGAGCAGCGGATCAAGCCTGAGGTCGAGCGCCGCGCACGCATCGATGCGCAGCAGCAAGCGCTGTGGGGCCACTCGCTGGGTGGCCTGTTCGTGCTCAATGCGCTGTACACCCGTTCGGCGGCGTTCCAGTACTACCTGGCGGCCAGCCCGTCGCTGTGGTGGAGCCAGGGTGCGGCGCTGGGCGATCCGGAACAGCAGTTCGTGCAGAACGTGCACGGCCAGCACGCAAAGCTCTGGTTGATGCTGGGCGGTGCCGAGCGCGTCGGCGATCGCGGCAAGCGCGACATGAACAACCCGCGCGTGGTCGCGCACCTGCGCCGCATCGGCGGCGCCACGCCGGACGCGGCGATGCAGCTGTCCGAGCGGCTGGGCAAGGTGCCCGGGCTGAGCGTGCACTACCGCGAGTTCGACGGCCTCGGCCACGGTCCGATGCTGCCGGCCTCGTTCCACGCTGCATTGCATGAGCTGTATGGCGTCACCGATCGCAGTGCCGGTGACGGCGCCGCCAATGGCGGTGACAACGCCACCGAATGAATTCCCTCGCACGCGATGCCGTGCGACCCCACTACCCAGGCGAGGCTGCCGACGTGCAGCGGCCCAGGCAACCGATGACTCCCGCGCCACGTGGCGCGGCCTACGTGTGCAAGGAGCCTTCCATGTCGTTCCGTCCGTCTTTCCGTCTCACCTCCCTGGCCGCCGGCCTGCTGCTGGCGGTGACCGCCACCGCGCAGCCGGTATTCGACCAGCCGGCCAATGCCACCTTCAAGGGCCAGGTCGTCTCACGCGGTGAGAACGTGGTTCCCGGCAGTACCGCCGACGTGGTCGGTCGCGGTTTCGTACCGGGCCAGAAGGTCAGCCTGCTGCGTGGCGACAGCGTGCTCAACGCGCAGCCGCTGGTGGTCGATGCCGATGGCAACTTCAAGACCCAGCTGAGCATTCCGACCGATGCGGTGCCGGGCACCCACCCGGTGGTGGTGCGTGCCAGCCAGCCGGCCGCAGCCACGGTGCTGAAGCTGCGGGTCTCGCCGCAGCTGCCGCTGTCGGGCCAGGCGCAGTTCGCCACCCAGTCCAACAAGCTGGTGCCGGGCCTGTACCAGTCCGCCTACAGCGCCGCCAGCAACGCGGTGTTCGTGACCTCGGCGGTGGGCCGCCCGCCGGTGACCCAGTCGCAGCTGCTGAAGCTGGACCCGAAGACGCTGAAGGTGACCAAGGCGATCACCCCGGCGCAGGTGCCGGGCAGCACCAATGGCGCGGTGTATGCGGTCTACGGCGTCGGCGTGGATGACACCAACGGCAACGTCTGGGTCACCAATACCCGCCAGAACTCGATCGCGGTCTATCGCCAGAAGGATCTGTCACTGGTCCACCAGTTCCCGGTCGATGCCGTGCCGCACGCGCGCGACGTGGTGGTCGATGGTACCCACGGCAAGGTGTTCGCCTCGGCTACGGGTGAGGACCACCTGTCGGTGTTCGACGCCAAGACCTTCAAGGAATTGCCGGCGGTGACGCTGGAGTCCGGCGTCGATGACGGCAAGTTCACCCCGATGAGCCTGGTGCTGGACGAGAAGGGCGGCAAGCTGTTCACCGTCAGCATCGGTACGCCGGAAGCGGCGGTGATCGACGTGGCCAGCGGCAAGGTCGACAAGGTCATCGACCTGGGCAATTCGATCAGCGCCTCCGGCGTCGCCTTCGATGCAGCACGCAACCGCCTGTACGTGGCCTCGCAGGGCACCGACAACCTGTTGATCGTCGATGTGGCCGCCGGCAAGGTGCTGCACGACGTGCCGGTCGGTGCCGGTGCACTGAACGTCGCCTTCGACGATGCCTCCGGCCTGGCCTACGTCAGCAACCGCGGCGCCGGCACTGTCACCGTGGTGAATGGCGACGGCAAGGTGGTCGCCAACCTTGATGGCGGCACGCTGCCGAATCACGTCCGCGCCGATGGCAAGGGCAATGTGTTCGCGGTGAACAAGTCGCGCGGCGCCGAAGACCCGAAGGGTGACCGCATCACCCGCATCACCCCGAAGCAGTAAGCCACCGGGCCGGGCGGCGCGTGTGCCGCCCGGCCAGCAAGGAGAACCTCCATGATCATCGCGTCCCGTCTGCGCCTGTGTGCGCTTCCCCTGGCTGTCTCGCTGGTGCTGTCCGCCTGCGGTGGCGCGCCGGCTCCGTCCGAGGGCGAGAAGCCTGCCGAGGCGCCGGCCGCCACCGCTGCGGCTGAAGGTGCGTTGCCAGCAGGCTGGCAGCGCGTGGCCGGTGCCGAGATGCCGGCCGTGCACGACCAGAAGGCGGTGCTGCCGGCCAAGGTGCATTCCGATGACGGCGCCGATATCGAGGTGGCCGACACCAGCCGGATCATCGCCGGTGGCGACGATGTCATTGCGGTGATCGAGGCGCTGGGCCTTGGCAAGCAGATCTTCGCCGCGCCGACCAACACCACCACCCAGGCGGGCCTGGCCGCGCCGCACCAGTTCCTGTTCAACCGCACCACCGGCGTAGAGGGCGTGCTGAGCCTGCAGGGCTCGCTGTTCCTGGGCAACAGCCTGCGCCGCCATACCGAGCTGGCGAAGAAGCTGCGCGAAGTGGGCGAGCCGGCGGTGGTCATCGACGATCTGCAGCCGGCACCTGACAAGGTGCGCAAGGTCGCCGCTGCACTCGGGCTGGCCGAGGCAGGGCAGGCGCTTGCCACGCAGGTGCAGCGTCAGCTTGACGAGGCTGCAGCGATTGGCAAGGGCTTGGGCCATGCGCCACGGGTGATCCACGTATCGGCAACCGGCGCCGGCGGCGCGCCGACCGTGGCTGGTGCCGACAGCGCCTCGGCGCAGCTGATTGCGCTGGCCGGTGGCGTCAACATCGGTACCGAAGCGGGGGTGAAGAACTACTCGCAGCTGAGCAACGAGGGCGTGGTCGCGGCAGCCCCGGAGGTGATCCTGGTGACCGAGCATGACCTGCAGTTGTTCGGCGGGGCCGAAGGCCTGTGGAAGTCCTATCCGACGCTGAAGCAGACCCCGGCCGGGCAGGCCAATCGGGTCTGGGTGATGCCGGACGTGCAGCTGAAGTACACCAGCGTCGGTTCCGGTGCCGGTGCGCTGGCGCTGGCCAAGGCCCTGGCGGCGTTGCCGAAGGCATGAGTCCGGCGGATCGGCGCCGCCGTCGCGGGCGGATGATGTTGATGGTGGCGTTGCTGGCACTGCTGGGGGCGGTGCTGGCGTCGTTTGCCGTGGGTCCGTTGCGGTTGCCGCCACTGGAAGTGCTGCAGGCGCTGGGCGTGAAGCTGGGCCTGCTTGATCCGCAGGCGGTCAGCAGTCGTGACCTGGCCGTGGTCTGGCAGCTGCGCATCCCGCGTGCGCTGCTGGGGGCGATGGTCGGCGCGTCGTTGGCGATGGCCGGGGCCAGCCTGCAGGGCCTGTTCGGCAATCCCCTGGCCGATCCGGGCATCGTTGGCGTCAGCCAGGGCGCGGCGCTGGGTGCGGTGGCCGCCATCGTGCTCGGCGCTGCCGGTGCGGCGGGTTGGCTGGTGCCGGTCGCCGCGTTCGTTGGCGGCGCGCTGGCGATCGGACTGACCTATGCGTTGGCGCGCCCGGGCAAGGGCAGTGGCAATGCCACGCTGCTGCTGGTCGGCATAGCGATGGCGGCGTTCTGCTCGGCGCTGATCGGCTTCCTGACCTACATTGCCAGCGAGAGCGAACTGCAATCGCTGGTGTTCTGGCAGATGGGTTCGCTGGCACGCGCCAACTGGGCCGATGTGGCAGCGGTGGTGCCCTTGTTCGCGATCGGCGTGTTCGCGTTGCAACGGCTGGCCACGCCCCTCGACATGCTGGCGCTGGGCGAGCGCCAGGCGCAGCACCTCGGGCTGGACGTGACCCGCACCCGTCGCCGCCTGGTCGCGTTCAGTGCGCTGCTGGTGGGCGCGGCGGTGGCCTTTGCCGGTTCGATCAGCTTTGTTGGCCTGGTGGTGCCGCACGTGGCGCGCCTGCTGGTTGGTCCCGGCCATCGCTGGCTGCTGCCGTTGTCCGGCCTGCTGGGCGCACTGCTGATCGTGGTGGCCGATACCGCGGCGCGCACGCTCGACCCGCCGGCGGAGATTCCGCTGGGCCTGTTCTCGGCTGCGCTGGGCGCGCCGTTCTTCCTCTGGCTGGTGCTGCAGCAGCGCCGCAAGGCCGCACCATGAGTGTGCTGTTGAAGCTGCACGAGGTGGTGGTGCGCCGCCAGCAGCGCGAGATCCTGCATGGCATCTCGCTCGCATTCGAGCCGGGGACGGTGACCGCGCTGGTGGGCCCGAATGGCGCGGGCAAATCCACGTTGCTGGCGGTGGCGGCCGGTGATCTTCGCGCCGATGCGGGCGAGGTGAGCCTGCGCGGCAAACCCTTGGCAGGCTACAAGGCGGGGCCGCTGGCACGCGAGCGCGCGGTGATGCCGCAGGAACATGGCGTGCGTTTCGCCTTCAGCGTGGAAGAGGTAGTGGCGATGGGGCGCTTGCCGCATCCGCCCGACCCGGTTGCCGATGATGCCCAGGTGGAAGCGGCGATCGATGCCGCCGAACTGCAGGCGCTGCGCCTGCGCGAAGTGCAGCAGCTGTCCGGTGGCGAGTCCGCCCGCACCACGTTTGCGCGGGTACTGGCGCAGGAAACGCCGCTGCTGCTGCTGGATGAGCCGACCGCCGCGCTGGACCTGCGTCACCAGGAGCGCACCCTGCGCAGCGTGCGTGCCTGCGCCGAAGCCGGGGCCTGCGTGATCGTAGTACTTCACGATCTGAATCTGGCGGCCGGCTATGCCGACCGCATCGTGCTGCTGGAGCAGGGCAGGGTGGCCGCAGATGGCACGCCGTTGCAGGTGCTGACCGAGGACAACCTGCAGCGGGTCTACCAGCAGGATGTGGTGGTGCTGCAGCATCCGCGCCGCGGGGTGCCGCTGGTGGTGGTGACCTGAGACGGGGGCTACCGCGATCCCGTGAGACGCAGGTACATGCCGGCGGCAACTATTATGGCGAACGGAATCCACAGCAGGGCAAATGATGCATAAGCCCAGGCCCGGGATCTGCGTGCGGCCGCCAGGCTGAGTTGAGTCTGGCCCGCGAGATGAAGTGAAGCGGCTTTGTTTGCGTAGACGATGGCAACGATTGCAGTCAGTCAGTTGCCCAGCAGAAGTGACGCCCATGCAAGCCGCGATGGGTCATTGGGGAACTTTTCTGTCGGTTTGCTCATGTGCGCCGCCTCGGGATAGGGTCGGCGCATGTTCACTTGCCGCTGTCATTGGCGGTATACAAGAAGTACGAAAATCGTACGATCAGGCGTCATCTCCATGCTGCCCGTGACGTATCTGGCTTCCTGTCAGCAGTTGCTGCAACGGCAGGACGCACACCGCCCAACGAGGAGGCCGCGGAAGTCCGTGCACCGGCTTTACTTCTTGGATGCACTGCCGCATTGATGGGCCTTCATCGAAAATTCGTAGAAGGTGTTGAACGTGGGCATGGTGATGGACAGGTTCTGGGGTAAGCGGCTGGCTGCTTTCTGTGTGGCTGTCGGCCTCTCATTCTCAGCCCAGGCGCAACAGGACACGTCATCGATTCTTTCCCGCTTGTTGCAGTGTCAGCTGACTCACCGGGAGCTGGACGCTTTCACTGGCCGGATCGCAGCGGGCGACCTCGCCGATTTCACCCAGAGCGATGCGGGCGTTGGCGCGGCACTGATGCTCTGGAAAACCCGGACGTCCACGACGGCGTGGGGAGAGTCGTCGTCGCTAGTGCATGTGTCGGGTCGCCAGGAGATGCTTCTTGCCATACCGGTCCCGATCGGCGAGGAGATGGCACGGGGGATGTCCATTGCCAAGCGCATTGGCCGCATGTCATCGCGCTGGAATGCCGAGGCCATGGAAAGAGAACATGGCTGGAAAGGCCTCAATCTCTACAGAACGCTTCCGGACAATCGACACATACGGTTGATTGTCGATCTGTCCTATTCGCCGGGGTGGGTGACGGTAGGCTGTACCTATGGCGAGATGAGCTGATCCGGGGTTGGGATGGGGCTGTCGAGTCTCGTTGGCATATCATGGCGTGCTCGAATCCCTCAATGGACTGACCCCATGTTCCGTACCGCTCCGCGCGGCGTGCTGCTTGCCGCCCTGCTTGCTTCCGTATGCGCCGCCCATGCGGCGGCCACCTCTCCGGTATCACTGACCGATGCAGCCGAGAACGCCTCGTTGATCGAGACGCGGCATTCAGAGGGTAAGGGTGGCACCGTTACGTCGTTGAAGACGCAGTACTTCGCCAACGAGGAAATTTCGGTGAGCTGGGATGACCAGCAGGTACTGGTGTTGTGCAAGGAAGCGGCCTATCTGAAGTTGTCTGCGGGCAAGGCGGATGCCGGTTCGCTGACGACCGAGCAGCGGCAGATGATTGTCTACCAGGCACTGATGTCGGGATTGGGTGCGGTGGCAGGAGTGATCGGGCCGGCAGGCGAGGTGGTGGCGGTCGCGGATGACGGCAGCGAAACCCGTGGCGTTGGCGAGAACACGTGGGCCTACGGCGTCGAACGCCATGAGGTTATGACCCAGCGCATGCCGGATGGCGCGCTGCGGGTCCGGGTGCGCAAGACCGAGACCGTGAACAACGCCAAGCCCGCGTCGCCGGACGACATGTTCAGCACCGAAGACGACCAAGCGGCGAGATTGTCCGAGCTGGTGCCGGTCGGCAGCTGGACCGAGGTGGTGATCCATGGCGGCCCGCGCCAGGCGCAGGTGGATCCGGCGATGTCGCTGAAAGGATGGGTCTCGATGGGGGATGACCGTGCAGCGACCGTGGCGGAGGCTCGCACGCTGCATGGGTGCAAGTAAGGCGCCAGGGACCGATTGCAGCCACCCCTGGGGTGGGTCTGCAGTGGTGCGCATCGTTCCATTAATGTGTGCAATATTCACTTGCGCGCCAGATTGGCAGGTCTAGAATGCGCCCCATGAACCGGATGCCGCTCCTGAAGTTTTTCACCCTGACCCGCGCAAGCGCGGAACGGGCGTGTCTGCCTGGAGCCCCACGAGGCCGTTGAGACGGCCATCGCTGGACCTTCGACAGAGCGCCCTCCGGGGCGCTCTTTTCGTTTCCGCAGTTCCATTCCCCGTAACCCGATGTACCGCAAGGAGAACGTGCCATGCACCAGATCGCCGAGACCGAACGCTAGCCGCGCGCCCTGTCGCCAACCGGGGTGCGCGGCCCCCGAAGTTGGCTTTGCAGGAATCTCTTCATGAACACCCAGACCCTTTCCCGTCGCCGCAACCTCGGCATCATTGCCCACATCGACGCCGGCAAGACCACGCTGACCGAACGTCTGCTGTGGAAGAGCGGCGAGATCCATCGCGTCGGCGAAGTGCACGACGGCAATGCGACCACCGATTTCTCGGCGATCGAGCGCGAACGTGGCATCACCATCGGCGCCGCTGCCGTGCAGGCGCAATGGTCGCCGCGCGACCTGCCGTCGCATCGGCTGACCCTGATCGACACCCCCGGCCACATCGACTTCGCCATTGAAGTCGAGCGTTCGCTGCGCGTGCTCGACGGCGCCGTGGCCGTGTTCTCGGCGGTGGATGGCGTGCAGCCGCAGTCCGAGACCGTGTGGCGCCAGGCGCGCCGCCACCGCGTGCCGCTGATTGCGTTCGTCAACAAGATGGATCGCGTCGGTGCTTCCTTCGAGCGCGTGCTGGAGCAGCTGCAGGACAAGCTGCGCGCGCGGCCGTGGGCGCTGGGCGTGCCGTTGGGCAGCGAGAGCGACTTCAACGGCTGGGTCGATCTGGTCGATGAGCGGGTGCTGCAGTGGCACGAAGGTGCTGCGGCGACGATCACCCCGTGGGACGACGCAGCGCGCACGCAGTGGCAGGCGCAACGCGATGCGCTGGTCGAGGCCGTGGCCGACCACGATGAAGCACTTGCCGATGCCTGGCTGGAAGGTCGCGTGATCGATGCGGAACAGCTGCGTGCAGCCATCCGGCGCGCAACGTTGGCCGGTGCCGGTGTGCCGGTACTGGCCGGCGCGGCGTTCAAGGACAAGGGCATCGAAACGCTGCTGGACGCGGTGGTCGATTACCTGCCATCGCCGCTGGATCGCCCGGCCGTGGTCGCTGAAAGCGAGGGCCGCGAGGTGGTGCTGCCGCCGGATCCGGACGGTCCGTTGGCGGGCCTGCTGTTCAAGATCACCCACCAGCAGCACGGTGCGCTGAGTTTCGTGCGGCTGTACTCGGGTACCTTGAAGGTCGGCGATGTGGTGGCCAGTTCGCAGCATCCGCAGGGACGGCGTGTGAGCCGCCTGGTGCGGGTGCAGGCCGACCAGACCCACGACATTGAACAGGCCGTGGCCGGTGACATCGTCGCGGTGCTGGGCTGGAAGGATGCGGTCAGTGGCGAAACGCTGAGCGGCCGTGCGCAGCCGTTGCGCCTGGAGAACATCCAGGCACAGGCGCCGGTGCTGGCATGGCGGTTGGAGCCGGCGCGTGCCGCCGACCTGATCCGGATGGCGCAGGGGCTGGCCAGCCTGGCCCAGGAGGACCCGTCGTTCCGCGTCGAAACCGATCGCGATACGGCCGAAACCCTGGTCTGGGGCATGGGCGAACTGCACCTGGAGGTGATGGTCGAGCGCCTGCGCAGCGAATGGAAGGTCGAGGTGGGCGTGGGCGCGCCGCGCGTGGCCTACCAGGAGACGCCGATGCGTGCAGTGGCCGGCGTGGTCGGCCGGCTGGTCAAGCAGACCGGCGGCCAGGGTCAGTTCGCGCAGGTGGTGCTGGACGTGGCGCCGCGCGAGGACGGTGAGGTCGTGTTCAACGATCGCATCGTCGGTGGCGTGGTGCCGCGCAGCTTCATCGCGGCGGTGGAGAAGGGCGTGCGCGCCGCGCTGTCGGAAGGCCCGCAGGGGCATCCGGTGGTCGGCATCGAGGTCAGCCTGGTCGATGGACAGACCCATGCCAAGGATTCCTCGGAAATGGCGTTCCATCGCGCCGGCGCCGAGGCGATCAAGGCGGCACTGGCAGAAGGCGGCACGCAGCTGCTGGAGCCGGTGATGGCGGTGACGGTGCATTCGCCCTCGGCGTCGGTGGGCGACGTGGTCGGCGACCTCAATCGCCGTCACGGCCGCATCGCCCGCATCGAGGACCAGGACGGTCGCGCCGAGGTCAGCGGATTCGCACCGTTGGCGCAGCTGGTGGGCTACACCACCTCGCTGCGTTCGCTCAGCCAGGGGCGGGCCAGCAGCGAGGCGCATCTGCACGGTTACGAGCCCGTACGCGCTGCATGAGGAAGGTGAAGGGAGCCCGTTCGCGGGCTCCCTTTTTGCGTGGGCCTTGGTGAGGCATCCACGCGTGGTGTGGTTCTGCTGCCGGAGGCGTGATGCATTTGCACTGCATTGCAACAAAACTGCAGAAAAAGCTGGATTAAAGTGATGCCTCACGATAAATTGCGCACCCCCCGTTGCTCGCCGCCGCCCGCACCCCGCCCATGCGTGATGACAAAGACCCCGGAACCCTGGAGCTGACCCTGCCGCGCAAGCGCGGTCGTCCGCCCAAGTTCGGGTACGCAATGAGTGATGCACAGCGGGCTGCGCGCTACCGTGCGCGCAGGGCAGGGCAGGCCAATCACGCCGATGTGCGCTCGTGCTCGGACATGGTGCTGCTGGACAAGATCCGCGCTGCGGTGAGCGCCCGTGATACCGAACTGGCCGGTTTTCTCGTCCACGTGCTGTGGCAGCGATACCCCCTGCAGCTGAAATAGGCCCTCACCGGGGTGGCCCTTGTCATCGAGCTTGTTGATAATGCGGGATTCAGGTTGTTCCCGCTGGCGCGCCCGGGATGGCAGGCGCGCATGATCGAACGGTTCCCAAGATGACCACCACCAGCGACACCACCACCGAAGCGGCGCCGAGCGGCGCTCCCCTGTTCTACACCCGTCCGGTGCCGCTGCAGGCCGATGTGCACGCCGATCTGCGCGTCCTGCCGGGCAAGCTCGAGTTCGCCGCCGGCAACAACGCCATTCCGCTGGTGCTGGGCGAGTTCTCGCTGGCGCTGCACCACTTCCCGATCCTGTTCGCCGGCCCGACCGCAGTGCCGATGGCTGCCGTCGGCGTGTCGGAAGAGAACCTGTTCATCAAGGACGGCCTGTGGGAAGACGAGGCCTACATCCCGGCCTACCTGCGTCGCCATCCCTTCATCTTCATCGACACCGGTGCGGACAACGACTTCCTGCTGGGCATCGATGAAGAGAGCCCGCGCGTGGTCAAGGGCGGTGACGAAGGCCAGCCGCTGTTCGTCGACGGCAAGGCCACCGACATGGTGCAGCAGGCGCTGGAATTCTGCGGCCAGTTCACCCGTGAGCACGAGCAGACCCAGGCCTTCTCCAAGGCCCTGATCGACAACGGCCTGCTGGTCGAGCGCAACGCCACCGTGCGTACCCCGGATGGCCGCGAGTTCAACCTCAATGGTTTCCAGGTGGTCGACGTCGAAAAGTTCGTTGCGCTGCCGGAAGCCACCGTGGTCGAGTGGCACCGCAGCGGCTGGCTGGCGCTGATCCACCAGCACCTGATGTCGCTGGGTCGCTTCAATGACCTGACCCGTCGCCAGGTCGAGCGCCTGGCCGCCTGATCAGTTGGCAGGCATGGCTTCCGCAGTGCGGGAGCCATGCCAGTGCCACAGCAACTGCAGCAGTCGCCGCGCGTCGATCCAGTCCGTCGCGGCATCATGACCCAGTTCCCACAGATCGGCCGCGATGTCGGCCTGGGCAGCGGCGCCACAGATCTGAAGTGTCCCTTGCAGGCGGTGCGCATGATGGCGCATGGCCCTTGCATCGTGATCGGCCAGCGCCCGCTCGATGCCTTCCAGTTCGCCGCGGATATCGGCCAGATGGACGTGGTCCAGCGCTGCCAGGGGCGTGCGGGCTGCAATACCGGTGATGGGCGTCAGCTGCAGCGCCTGCAGCAGGTGCGCAACCTGCAGGGGTTTGGTCAGAACGGCGTCGAATCCGGCCTTGCGCGAGCGCGCCAGGTGCCTGCGCCCGGTACGGGCGGACAGCGCCACCAGCCGCAGCGGCCCACTGGCCTGGCTGCGCAGTTGCTGCGCCAGTGCGTAGCCATCCATGCCCTGCAGGCCGATATCCAGCAGCACGATCCGGCGCGGGCTGCGGCTCTGCTCGTCCAGCGCGCCTGCCGCGTCGGCAACGGCACGCACGCTCGCACCGAACCGACGCAACTGCTCGGCGATGATCTGCCGGTTCAATGCATGGTCTTCAACCAGCAGAAGGTCGAGGCCGGCAAGCGGACGGCCGGCGGCAGGGTCCTCTGCGGGCGCAACATCGTCGCCGGCGGCCTGTATCGGCAGGCACAGGGTGAAGCGGCTGCCGCGTCCCACGACGCTGTGCACGGTGAGGTCGCCACGCATGGCGCGGGCCAGTTCGCGGGCGATGGAAAGGCCCAGGCCGCTGCCGCCGCGCATCTGGCCGTCCTCGCCCTGCTGGAAGGCGCGGAACAGCCGCCCGGCGTGCCGGGCATCAATGCCGATGCCGCTGTCGATCACGTCCAGCACCAGTGCCCGCGGCTGGACCGCCGGCATCAGTTGCACGCGCAGATCGATGCCGCCCACATCGGTGAACTTCACCGCGTTGCCAAGCAGGTTGTCGACAATCTGCCGCAGTGCTTCTGCATCGAGTGCGATCGTCGGCGCAGGGTCGGGGCTGGAGTCGAATCGAAGCTGCAATCCCTTCAGCCGGGCCTGTGGTCGGATCGCGTCGAGCGATTGCTGGCAGAGAGACGCCACATCGCAGGCGCCCACATGCGGCTTGAAGCCGCCGCCGGCCAGGCGCGAGAAATCCAGTGACCGGTTCAGCAGGCTGCGCAGCGAGCGCCCGGCCGCCGTGGCGGCCGCCAGCAGTTCGCGCTGACCGCTGGCCAGGGGGGACCGGCCCAGCAGGTCGATCGACATCAGCATCGCCTGGGCCGAATTGCGCATCTCATGGCTGACCATGCCTGCCGCGCGGGCATGGCGACGGCGTTCGCGCCTGGTGCGACGGGCCGCGACGTGCCACAGGATCGGCAGGCCGGCCAGCACTGCAATCAAGGCCAGAAGCCAGTGCGGCGGTGGCATGCGCATCTGATCGAACATGCGCTGGATCGAGGCGGGCAGAGCCTGCCGGGCCCAGAGCTGCAGAAGGCTGGCATGCTCTTCCAGCGTGATGTCCTGCAGTGCCTGGTCGATGCGCGCCAGCAGTTGGCGGTCAATGCTGCGCACCAGCAGGTACAGGTCGGTGGAGAACGCGCTTTCGAAGGGCTGCAGTTGCAGCGTGCCGCCGAAGTGTCGCCGGATCATCGGTTGCAGCGTCGATTCCAGGCCAATTGCGACATCGGCGGCACCTGTTTCAACGGCCACCAGTGTTGCGTGCCGATCGGGCAGGTGCAGCAGGCGGAGGTGTGGATGATGCGCCTGCAGCCACTCGGCGTAGGGCCCGCCATTGACGACGGCCAGTGTGCGTCCTTCCAGTTGTGCAACATCGTGCGGGAGGCGCCCTCCGTTCCGGCCGGCCAGGACGGTCCTGCCGCCGCGGAAGGGAGTGGAGGCAACAAGGTTGGCGCAGGGCTGGTGCAGTGGCCTGACCGCGCCGATGACCAGTACCAGGTCGGCATCGCCCCGGCATACCGCGACTACCGAGGAGCCCGTGCTGGGGTAGGGGTGTTCGGTGAAGCGCAGTTGCGAGTGGCGTGCCACAAGCGTGGCGTAGCCATGGGCAAGGGTGGGCAGCGGAGCCGTATCAGCCAGCGCCGGTGGCAAGGGGCGCAGCGAGGGCGCGGTGGCCACGCGGACCTCGCGGCCCGCCACCCATCGTTGCGACGGTGCATCCCCGGCCGAGACCGTCGGCAACAGGAGCAGGGCCAGCAGCAGGACAGGGGCGAAGTGCGGGCGATGGCGCCGGCTCACAGTGCCTCCAGCTGATGTCGCATGGCATAGATCTCTGCATCGTTGCGCAGGCCCAGCTTGCGTAGCGCGGACTTCTTCTGCGTGCTGACCGTCTTGATGCTGCGATGGCGCAACTGGGCGATCTCCGAGACGGTAAGGCCGGCCAGCAGCAGGTGAAGCACTTCACGTTCGTTGCGGCTGAGATCTTCGCCGTCTGCCGGATGCCGGCAGTCGGGAGGCAGCCGGTCCAGCCCCAGCGACACGCGTACTATTGCCTCGGACAATAGTGGCAGCGGCTCGGCCTTGCTGACCACGCCGCTGACGCCGGCGTCGATCAGGGGGCCGATATGTATGCTGGGTGACAGGGTGGCGAAGGCCAGCAGGGGAATGGCGGGGAACGTCGCGCGCAGCAGCTCCACCAGCGCCATGCAGTCGCGGTCCCCGCGCGCCAGAGTGAGGTCGATGATGGCCACATCCACTGGCGTTGCATGCAGGTCCTGGATGAACGCGTCGCTGTGGCCGTGGCTGGCAACAATGCTGAAGCGGGCGTCCTGGGACAGGTGCAGTGCGGTACCGCGACGGACCACTTCGTGATCGTCCAATAGTGCCAGGCGCAACAGGCGCGGTGCAGGATATCCATTCATGCGCACAGAGGTGGTCAGCGCCCGCGGGCGTGGCGATCATTCTGGCGCCGTTGTCATGCCGCACATTGAATTTGTCGGATTTTTGCGATTATTCCTAAGTTTCGATCGTCAATGAATATCGAACTTGGCAATGTTCATTGATGGTAGCGATGCATGGACGGTCAGGTCGAGGGTCCGCGCGGCCTGTGTGCGGCGGGCGCCATCAGTACGGTCAGCAGCAGGGGGTCGCCCTGCGTGCCGGCGTGGAGCGCGGTGGCCTCAAGCGCTTCGATCAATGCGTTGATGCGGGCGAGTTGCTCGTCATCGGCGCGGAAGGACAGGTGCCTGACCGCGCAGTTGCGCTGTGGCCCTTCAAAGCGGGCGGCGGCCTGGGTGGCGGCCGAGGCGAACGCGCGCAGGGTGGCGGCGACCACGCGTGTCGCCACGCGGACAAGGCTCCGCCGGCCGGATGGGGTGCGCACCGCGTCGCGGGAGGACAGCCGTGTTGAGGCCGCCGCGTAGACGGCTTCGGGGCGGCGGCCGGTGTCGCGATGTTCGGTGATGCGCACCAGGCCGTGCTTCTGCAGGTGCGCCAGGTGGTGGTAGAGCGCGGTGGCGGGGCGGCCCAGGCGCTCGGCCAGTTCGCGGATGCTGGCCGGACCCTCCGCGTCCAGGCGCTGCAGTATCGCCATCCGTGCGGGCGAGGCCATCGCGGCAAGCTGGGCGGGTGTCAGCTTGAGCGGTGCTGGGCTGGAGTGGCTTGCAGTGGCGGATTTCATAATTCAAACTATAGTTCAAATTTGAATAATAGGGGCGGGAATGCGCACGGCACGCTTTTGGATGGCCCTGGCGGGCCTGCTGCTGGTGACGATCGGCAGTGCCCGGCCCGCTGTTGCCACGGAAGGGCCGCGCGGCGATGCCGCGAGCAGGGCGAGCGCCCCACTGGATGCGGCCGCGATCCAGGGGATCGACCGCGGCGTCGGCCAGGTCATGCGCCGCTTCAGTGTTCCCGGTGCGGCGGTGATGGTGCTCCAGGACGGGCGCTTGATTCACGCCAAGGCCTATGGCCAGCGCGACCTGGCGCGGGGCCTGGCGGTGCGCACCGACACGCCCTTCGAGATCGGCTCGATCACCAAGCAGTTCACCGCCGCTGCGGTCGTGCAACTGCAGGAGGCCGGCAAGCTCAGCCTGGATGATCCGCTGGCCAGGTACCTGCCGGACGCCCCGCACGCGCATGAGGTGACCCTGCGCCAGCTGCTGTCCCACACCAGCGGCCTGCACGACTATTTCGACGGGCCCGAACAGGAGGTCGATGCCCTGGTGACGCAGCCGATTGCGTTTGATCGGCTGATCGCGCGCATCCGCGATCGTCCTCTTGATTCCGCGCCGGGCAGCCGCTGGTCGTACTCCAATACCGGGTACATCCTGCTCGGCCGGGTGATCGAGGTGGTATCGGGCGAGCGTTACGTCGACTACGTGCGCCGGCATCTGCTGGAGCCGCTGGGCATGCGGCACACCTTCACCCTGGCCGATACGGAGCGACTGCAGGGCATGGCGGTGGGGTACCGGCACGAGGCGGGCGTCCTGCGCCAATCACCCTATTTCCACCCGGACTGGAGTGGCGCTGCCGGCTTTCTGGTCAGTACGCTGGACGATCTCGCGCGCTGGGATCGTGGCCTGAGCGGGGGGCGGGTGGTCAGCCAGGCCGGCTACCGCGAAATGATCACGCCGGTTCACACCGCTGAGGGCGGTAGCGCCGACTATGGGCTCGGGTTGTTCGTCAATGCGGTCTACGGCCAGGCCAGGATCGGCCATACCGGCGGCTCGCAGGGGTTCACCACCGCCGACGAGTACTTCCCCGCGCTTGGGCTGCGCATCATTGCTTTCACCAATCTGGGGGACAAGACGCCGGAGGCCGGCATCACGCTGACCAATGCGGTCTTCAGTGCGCTTCATCCCGCCATCGTCGCTGCGTGGAGCCAGCCCGCGCCTGGCGAAGACGCCGCCGTGACGGCACGGGCACGGGCCACGTTTGAACAGTTGCAGGCCGGGCACGGCTATGCCGATTTCAGCGCGAACCTGCGTACAAGGCTGGAGGCGGGGCTGGGTGCCGGGCTGGCGAAGGCGGTCGGGCCCTATGGCAAGCCGGACGCCCTGGTCTTCAAGGGCACGCAGGCCAGCGAGAAGGGCACGATGTACCGCTACGTGGCGACGTTCGGCGCCGGCGTCTTCATGCCCTACATGATCCGCCCCGACGAAGAAGGCAGGGTTGCGGGGTTCGCGCTGGATTGAGTGCCGGGAGCGGCTGCCTCCTGTGGGTGCGCTGGATTGCGAGGGGCGCCTTCCGGCCCCGGCGATGCAATGGCGGGGCTGCCGCTGATGGCTTGCTGCACGGCTCGCTGCAGCTTTTCGAGATGGAATGGCTTGGCAACGAACGGGGCGCCGCGATGCCGTGCCGGCACCAGCTGGTCATAGACCGCCGACACGAACAGATAGGGCACGCCGAGCGCGGCCAGGCGATCGGCGACCGGGAACACCACGCCGTCGCGCAGCTCGATATCCAGCACGGCGCCGTCGAACTGCCGGGTGTCGAGCAGGCCCAGTGCATCGAACACGCTGTAGGCATGCGTGACCTGGTCGCCCTCTTGCTGCAGCGCCTGCTCCATCAGTGTGGCCAGGTCGAACTGGTCCTCCACCAGCAGCAGGCTGCAGGTGTGCGGGCGGGATTCGGGATGCATGCCGATGGTGCCTGTTTCACGTGGGGAACCGCAGTGTGCGAGCTGCCGCATCAACACCGTGGATGCGGAGTGTCAGCCTGGTGCGAAAGGCTGGCCGAGCGGCCGCGCAGGGCCGCAGCAGGGGTCATCGCACCGACTGCGGTACCCGTCGCAGCTTCCGGGTGTCATAGCCCATTGCCGCGATGCGTTGCACCGCCTGCTGGTAGTCGCTGTCCGAGACCTGTGGCGTGCGTGCCATGTACCACACATAGTCGCGCTTGCTGCGCGCCACGATGGTCTGGCCGTAGTCATCGGCCAGCCAGGCGATGATGTACTCGGCCTGGATCGGCCAGATGAACTGCATGCCCCACACCGCGCCGTTGCCTTCCTTTTCGACCCGGCCGATGGGGTGCATCGACTTCTGTGGCGCGTCGAAGCTGCCCTTGCGATAGGTGAAGGTGGTCTGGATGCGCCCATCGGGCCGCAGTGCGTAACTCTCGACGGCATCGAAGGCTTCGCGCTCGGGACGCGAGGGAATGTGGGCGATCACGTACCAGTCGCCCATGAATCGAGGCACGTCCACCGATGGCGGGCGTGGCAGGGGGCGTGTGTCATTGGAGCTGCAACCGGTACCGAACAGTCCGACCGCCAGCAGCGGGAGCAACGGGAAAATGCGCATGCGACACCTCAGCGGGGACGGAACAGGTAATGGGCCACCAGCCACTGCTGGCCATCGTCGTAGCCGAACAGCTCGGCGCAGGCCATCCAGAACATGCGCCAGCGCTGCCACCAGATCCGTGCGGCCGCTTCGCCGTAGGTAGCAACCAGCACCGGCATCACGCGGTCGCGGGCCGCATCCTGGTTGGCCAGCCAATGATCGGCGGTGCGCTGGTAATGGGTGCCATCGATCAGCCAACGCTGCTCCAGCTGCAGGTCGCGCTGGAAGTGCAGCAGGGTATCGGCGGCAGGCATCAGCCCGCCGGTGAAGAAATGCCGGCCCATCCAGTTGTCGCCGCCGTCGGTCTCGAACGGATACATCAGCGTGCGGTGCGCGAAAATGTGCACGAAAAGCGCGCCGTCCGGCTTCAGCCACTGCGCGATGCGCGCGAGCAGGCGCTGGTAGTTGCGCACGTGTTCGAACATTTCCACCGAGACGCAGCGGTCGAACTGCGCGTGTGGCAGTTCCAGCTGATTGACGTCGCGGGTGAGCACCTCGACGTTGTGCAGCCCACGCGACGCACACTGCGCCAGGATGTGCTGGCGCTGGCTGTTCGAGTTGGACACGGCGGTGATCCGCGCGAGCGGATAGCGCTCGGCCATCCACAGGGTCAGCGAGCCCCAGCCGCAACCCAGCTCCAGGATGTGCTGGCCATCGGCCAGCCCGGCACGTTCGCCGTACAGGGCCAGCATCGCGTCTTCGGCCTGGTCCAGCGTCTCGTTGCCGGTCGGGTAGTAGCAACTGCTGTACTTCAGCTGCCTGCCCAGGCAAGCCTGGAAGAAGGCGGCGGGCACCTCGTAGTGCTGGCGGTTGGCGGCATCGGCATGCAGCGCCAGTGGGCTGTCGGCCAATTCGGCGATGCGGCGGTTGAAGCGGGCCGACTGGCCCTCGATGCCGCCCTCGGCTTCCTCGTGCAGGCGCTGCGCGCACAGGCGCCGGATGCCAGCGCGCAAGGCTGCATCCGGAACCCAGCCGCGCTCGGCCCAGGCGATCAGACCGCTCTCACCCGCTTCGGTGGGGTTCTGTGACGGGATCGCGTTCATGCGGAATGCTCCTTGGAAGGCCGGGGGAACCAGAGGAAGAACATCGGGGTCGTGCGCTGATACTCGCGATAGTCATCGCCGCGACTGCGCAGGGCCTGCTTTTCGGTGAACGGGATGCCGCTGAGGTAGCGCAGGAACACATACATCAGCAGCGGCCCAACCCAGGACATCCACCACAGTGGCGAACCCACGGCCAACAGCACATAGGTGAACCAATGCAGCCATTCGAAGAAATAGTTCGGGTGCCGCGAGTAGCGCCACAGGCCATCCCGGCAGGTGCGGCCCTTGTTGGCCGGGTTGGCGCGGAAGCGGGCCAGTTGGCGGTCGGCCAGCGCTTCACCCCCCACGCTGAGCAGCCAGACCCCCGCAGCGACCACGATCCAGATCGTCAGCCCCGGCCGTGGGTTGGCCGCCACCGCGACGAAGGGCAGGGCGAACAGGCTGATCAGCAGGGCCTGGGCCATGAAGAAACCGAAGATCTTTCCCTGGTGGCCGTGCCAGTGCTCGCGCAGGTAGCGATAGCGTCCGTCCTCCGCTTCGTGACGGACCCGATGCCACAGATGCAGGGCGAGGCGGCTGCCCCACACGCCGCCGAGCACGCCCAGCGCCATCCGTGGCAGCTGCGCGCCATCGCCAAGCAACGCAAGCAACAGTGCAGATGCACCGACGCCCTTGGCCCACAGCACATCGACTACACCGATGTTTGTGTGGCGGCGTTGCCAGGCCCAGCCCCAGCTCATTATCAGCACGGCGTACAACAGCACCCATAACAGGTCGATCATGACGGCGCTCCAGCGAGGGGTGGCTGCGGCGTGCCGCGCGATCCGCGCCGGGCACGGCTGCACAGCAGGGAAAGCGCGATGCTCCAGCCAACGCCGAGCACGAGCAAGCCGTGCCATGCCGGCGCTGCAAACCGCACCGCGTCGAAGCCGCGCGCAGCAGAGAGGTAGGCCAGCGGGGCCAGCAGCAGGCCGAACAGCATCGGCAGCGCGGCATGCCGCTGCAGGAAGCGCATCGAGGTAGTCAGCGTCATCGCGAACGCCGCCCACAGCGCCATGATCCACGGCGGTGGCGCCCAACCGAACGCGGCGGCGGCATAACGCACCGTGCCGCTGGCCGCTGCGCTGGCGTCGACCAGCCAGGCGCAGGCCAGCGCCCACGCCAGCAGCCGCAGGTCCAGCCTCGGCTGCGGCGAAGTGAGCAGCTGGCTGCCGATGTACAGCGACGCAGCCAGCAGTGCGGGCCATTGCCAGCCGCGACCGGCGCCGGCCACGGCGCTGAGCCAGACCAGTTGGTTGCCGAGCAGGTTGGCCCAGAAGCGGCGCATCTCAGTGCCCACCGCCCGCATCCTGGATCGGCCGATGGCCGGGGCGCGCCAGCAGCAGGTGCGAGACACCGATCGAGCGCTCGAGGAAGCCGCCCTCGCAGTACGCCAGGTAGAACTCCCACAGCCGGCAGAAGCGCGCGTCGAAGCCTTGTGCCTGCACCGCGGGCAACTGCGCCAGGAAGCGCTGGCGCCAGGCGCGCAGGGTCAGCGCATAGGAGTGCCCGAAATCCTGCTGGGCGATCAGCTGCAGGTCACTGGATCGGGTCTTGGCCGCCATGATCGCGTTGATCGATGGAATGAAACTACCCGGGAAGACGTAGCGTTTGATGTAGTCGACGCTGCGCCGGGCCTGCTCGTAGCGGTGATCCTCGATGGTGATCGCCTGCAGCAGGGCCACGCCGTCCGGCTTCAGCAGGCGCTGCAACGTCGCCATATAGGTGTCCAGGTACTCGGCGCCGATGGCTTCGATCATCTCGATCGAGACCAGCCTGTCGAACTGGCCCTGCAGGTCGCGGTAGTCCTGCATCAGCAGGGTGACCCGGTCCTGCAGGCCGGCGGCCTGCACGCGCTCTGCGGCCAGCGCATGCTGTTCGGCGGAAATGGTGGTGGTGGTGACGTGGCAGCCATAGTGCGTAGCGGCATGCACGGCGAAGCCGCCCCAGCCGGTGCCGATCTCCACCACGCGATCGCCAGGGCTGAGCCGCAGCTGCTGGCAGATGCGGTCCAGCTTGCGCCGCGAGGCCGATTCCAGCGGCTCGCTTTCATCGGAGAACAGCGCCGAGGAATACATCAGGTCCGGCGACAGGAACAGGGCGAAGAAGTCGTTGCCGAGATCGTAGTGCGCGGCGATGTTGCGGCGGCTGCCTTCACGGCTGTTGCGGCGCAGGCGGTTCCAGCCGCGCAGCAGCCAACCGCCGACGCGGGCCGGGCCGTGTTCCATGCTGTCGAGAAGATCGCGATTGCGTACCAGCAGCCGTATCAGCGTGACCAGATCGTCGCAGCGCCATTCACCGTTGATGTAGCTCTCGCCTGCGCCGACGCTGCCTTGCGCGGCGACCTTCCTGTAGAACGCCGGGTCGTAGATGGTGACGGTGGCATGCAGTTCGCCCCGGGCATCGCCAAGCCAGACTTCGCCGAGCGCGTCGCGCACACACAGCCGGCCCTCGCGCAGCGGGGCGAGCTGGGCCAGCAGGCGGCGGCGCAGGAAGGCATCCAGTGCGCCGGGGCGCGGCAGCGCGACCGAAGGAGTCATCGAGTTCATCGCGGTTTCCCGGCAAGGTTGGGGTGGTCGTGGACGGGGTTGCGCTTCAGCCACAGGCGCAAGGCCTGCCAGTGGATGGCGGCCACCACCTGCAGCGTCATCAGCGGATAGCGGGCAAGCACCCGCGCCAGGCCGGGGCCATCCAGTACGCGGCGCTGCATGGCCTGGGTGGCATCGAACTGGCGGACACCGTCGCGCCAGACCTGCATGTGCACGCGCAGGTCATCGCCGGGCAGGTTGAAGCGCCAGTCATAGCAGCAGTCCATCGGCATGAAGGGTGAGACGTGGAAGCCCTTGTCGAACTGCCAGCGCAGCGAGGCGCCTTCATGGGTGGCCGTGGAGACCGGCAGCACATAGGCATGCCGTTCCTTCCACGGGGTGTTGGTGATTTCGGCCACGATGCAGTCCAGGGTGCTGCCATCGGGCTGGTAGCAGTAGTAGAAGCTGACCGGATTGAACACATGCCCGGCAAAGCGCAGGTGGGTAAGAAGGCGCACCGGGCCGGCAGGCCGGAAGCCAAGGGTGGCCGCGGCATGGTCGCGTACTGCATCGGCCAGTGGCCGCGTGGAATCACCGAAGTAGTCGCTGCGGCGGAATTCGGCCAGGTTGCGCCGATTGATCGACCACAGCCAGCGGCCAGCGAACACCGTATCGAGCTCGTCCAGGTCGAGCAGCAGCTGCGCGATCGGGTAGCGGAACGCATGCGGGTGCGGGTGATGCCGCCGATGCATCACCTGCCCGAAATAGAGCGCGCTGGCGCTCATGCCGCGACCTCGCCGGCCGCCGGCAGCAGCCGGTGTGGCTCGCAGGCACGCAGCGCATCGACCACGCGCCGTGCACTGCGGATTCCATCCTCATGAAAGCCCCAGCCCCAGTACGCGCCCGCAAACCAGGTGTGGCGACGGCCCTGCAGCTCGGGCCAGCGCTGCTGGGCCCGGACGGCTGCGTGGTCGTGCACCGGGTGGGCGTAGCACAGCGTGCGCAGGACCTTGGTCGGGTCGATCGCCTCGCTGCGGTTGAGCGTCACCACCAGCGGCGTGTCACCGGGCAGGCCCTGCAGCAGGTTCATGCAGTAACTGACCGTGCAGGGCGCGGCAGGGTCACGCGGCACATGCGCGTTCCATGCGGCCCAGGCCTTGCGGTTGCGCGGCAGCAGCGTTGCGTCAGTGTGCAGCACCGCTTCGTTGGGCTGGTAGCGGATGGCAGCGAGCACCTCGCGTTCGACAGGGTCTGCGTCACCCAGCAGCGCCAGCGCCTGGTCGCTGTGACACGCCAGGATCACCTCATCGAAGCCCTCCACGCCGGCGGCACTGTGCACGCGCGCGCCCCACGGCATGCGCTCGACCGAATGCACCGGGCACTGCAGCCGCTCACGCACGCGCCAGCGGGCGCGCAACGCGTCGACATAGCGCGCCGAGCCGCCGCTCACCACGCGCCAGGGCGAGCGCCCGGTCATCTGCAGCATCTGGTGGTTGGCCATGAACTGGGCCAGGTAGCGGGCCGGGAACTCCATCACCGAGCGGGTAGGGGAGGACCACAGCGCCGATGCCATCGGCAGCAGATGCTCTTCGATGAATGCCTCGCCGTAGCGCTGGGCATGCAGGTACTGGCCCAGGGTGGGGCCTTCATCTTCGGCCAGCAGCAGGGGCGCGTCCCGGTAGAACCGGCGCAGGTCGGCCAGCATGCCCCAGAACCGGGGTGACAGCAGGTTGCGGCGTTGGCAGAAGAGGCCGTCCAGCGAGGTGGCGTTGTACTCCACGCCGCTGCGCTCGCTGTGCAGGGAGAAGCTCATCGTCGTCGGTTGGGACACCACGCCCAGTTCGTCGAACAATGCCGTCAGCAGCGGATAGTGCAACGGATTGAAGACGATGAAGCCGGTGTCCACCGCCATCTGCAGGCCATCCACCTGCACGTCGTGGGTATGGGTATGGCCACCCAGATAGTCGTTGGCCTCGAACAGCGTGACCTCGTGTTCGCCGTCCAGCCACCAGGCGCTGGCCAGGCCCGCAATGCCGGAGCCGATGATCGCTATGCGCATGTCAGTACCTCGCCTTGGCCAGCACCCACTCGGGAATCGGCTTGAGGCCCTTTACCAGGCCGAGGGCCGCCATCACGCGCAGGCCGTACCAGGTCAGGTCCACCTCCCACCAGCGGAAGCCCTGGCGGACGGTTCCCGGGAAGAAGTGGTGGTTGTTGTGCCAGCCTTCGCCAAAGGTAAGCAAGGCCAGCCAGAGGTTGTTGCGGCTGTCATCGCGGGTCTCGAAACGGCGGCGGCCGAATCGATGCGCCAGCGAGTTGATGGTCACGGTGGCATGGAACAGCACGATGGTGGAAATGAAGAAGCCCCAGACCAGCAACTGCGGTCCCGAGGTGTGCAGGCCCGGCGCCCAGCGCTCCAGCGCGGCGCCGAGGGCATACAGCGCCGCGGCGAGCAGTATGGGAACCGCGGTGTCGAAGCGATCCAGCCAACGCAGTTCAGGGAAGCGCGCCAGGTCGGGGATGCGCGACAGGTCCGTGGCGAAGGCCTCGCGGGTCAGGAACCAGCCCATGTGGCTGCGCCAGAAGCCGCCTTCACGCGGCGAGTGCGGGTCCAGCGGCTGGTCGGCGTGGCGGTGATGGTGGCGATGGTGCGCGGCCCACCACAGTGGTCCGCGTTGCACGCTGGCGGCCCCGATGACAGCGAATACGAACTGCACCGCTCGCGACGCCTGGAAGGTGCGATGCGAAAAATAGCGGTGGTAGAACGCGGTGATCGCGAACATGCGCACGGCATAGAGCGCCGCCGCAACGATCACTGCGGTCCATGACACGCCCACCCAGATCACCGCCAGGCACGCCACATGCATCAAGGCGAAGGGGACCGCGCGCAGCCAGTCGATCCGCCCGGGGCGGTCGACGGCGCTGTCTGCAGCACTGCCGGTGTCGACCCAGCGCTGCACTGTGCGCAGCAGGCGCCAACGGCGACGGGGGAGGGGCGCTGCAGAGGCCATGAGGGGTCTCGAAGGGGGTCGTGTGTTCTCTCTACGCAGCACAATGCCCACTGGATGCGTGCTGCCGCTGTTAGTTTTGCTTCACCCGGGCGTCACGCCGCAGCCGGCAACGAGCGGTTGCGCCCAGGCCTGCTGCCATTCGCTCGCGCTGCTCGCGCGCGCAGCAGCGGCGAATCGAACCACCACCTGCGGATAGTGGCCCCGTGCATCGCGCAGGTTGCTGGTGCCCTGGAACTCCAGCAGTCGTCGGTCGGTATCGGCATAGACCAGCTGCAGGCGCGGTGCGATGCTGCCATACCAGGTGTCGAGGCTGACCTCGATCTGCTGCGCGGCCACCCCCTGCCAGCGCAGGGAGCCAGTGCGGCGAACCTGTACAGGGAAATAGCGCTGCCGCCCCGGAACCAGGAACGGCAGCGAGATGCGCTCGCCACGCATCAGGGCGGGCCAATGCTGGCGCACGGCGGTGTCAAACCCGGCATCGATCACGGCATCAGCAGGCAGGTCCAGGCGGCGCTGGCGCGATGGCGCATCGGCATCCTCCTTCCAGTCGATCAGGACACTGCCGCCGGCCACCTCGATCTGCACCTTCTGGCCGCTGCGCAGATCGTCCAGCGAGTAGCCGCGCGCCTGCGGGCGGGAGGTCGCGGGCAGGTGCTTGCGGGCGAAGGGGCGCCCATCCGGGCACTGGTACAGCACCCAGCGTTCGGAGCCTTCGGTCGCGTCGCGCTGCCAGTGCACTTCGCGATAGGCAGTGGCGCCTTGCCCGGTGCTGGCAAGGCCTTCGGTCCGCAGCCAGGGGGCTGCCAGCGCGGCGTGGGGGAGGCACAACAGCAGCCAGGCGGTCCGCATGATCGTCATCCGCAGGGAGGGCCCTGGTCATACGGCAGGCGTGGCCGGATGGATGCGGTACGTGGCCTGCATCCAATCGCCACCGACGCGCGTACAGAGGGCAGACCTTCACCTGCCCGCCGCGAACGCAGATGTACCCTGACGCCGCCAGCACTCTCCTCACCTTCGATACCGCACGCATCGTGTCCAGTTCCCAGCAGCCGAGCAGCGAGCCCACGAACTGGGCCGGTGACATGGATAGGGTTGCCCGCCTGCGCGACCGCGACTGTTTCATGCGGATCTACGACCATTTCATGCCACGGCTGTGCGTCTATCTGCGCGGCCTGGAGGCACCGGATGCGGTGGCTGAAGAGCTGGCGCAGGAATGCCTGCTGCGGTTGTGGCTGCGCGCCGCCGACTATGATGCCGGCCAGGGTGCACTGAGTACCTGGCTGTACCGGATTGCCCGCAACCTGCATATTGATCGGGTGCGGCGCGAGCGCAGCTGGCTGCAGGTGCAGGCGGCGGTGGAGGACGCGGCAACCGTGGATATGGTCGAACGCAGCAGTGCCGAACAGTTCGCTGACCAGGCGCGGTTGCGCCAGCGCATCAACGAGCTGCCTGCCGTGCAGGCGCGATTGGTGCGGATGTCCTATTTCGAAGCCAAGAGCCACAGTGAGATTGCCGAGGCGCTGGGCATGCCGCTGGGCACGGTCAAATCGCATCTACGACGTGCGTTCCTGCAACTGCAGTCGAAAGTGGGAGGTGCGCTGTGAATCCGCACCACCATCTGCACGAATCCACGTTGATGAGCTATGCGGCCGGTGCGCTGCCCGCGCCGTTGAGCATCGTGGCCGGCGCCCACCTGGAGCAATGCTCGCAGTGCCGCCAGCGCCTGCGCGAAGCCGAGGCGATCGGGTCGGTGCTGCTGGAACAGACGCAACCTGCGTCAGCCGAAGGTGACGCGCGCCGGAGCGCGTTGCGCCAGGCGATGCTGGCGCAGCTTGCCAGCGAGTCGCCCATCAGCCTGCCTCTGGCGGCGAGCATGCCGCGGCGGGAGCGCCCGGAGGCCGATCCTGATCACCTGCCGGCGTCGCTGCACCCGTACTTCGGTGCGTCGCTGGCAGCCCTGCGCTGGCGCTGGATGGCACCGGGCGTGCACTGCATCCGCGCCGAACAGATGCCATCGCTGATCATGCTGAAGATCGCGCCGGGCAAGTGCCTGCCGATGCACAGCCACGGACGCAGTGAACTGACCCAGATCCTGCGCGGTTCGTACAACGACGCGCTGGGCCTGTTCGCGCCGGGCGATGTGGCGGACCTGGATGAGGAGGTGGAGCACCAGCCCGTCACCGCACCGGGAGTGCCGTGCATCTGCGTGTCCGCGCTGGATGCGCCGCTGGTGTTCAGTGGCTGGCTGGCGCGGAAGATCCAGCGTTTCGTGAAGCTTTAGGGGGACCACAATGGCGGCTGCCGGTGCATTGCGGGTTCTGTTGACCGGCGCTACCGGGTTGGTGGGGCAGGGCGTGGCCCTGGCCTGTCAGCGCTCGCACCAGGTGTCTCAGCTGACTGCACTGGTCCGGCATCCGGGCAGCCTCCGCGGAGCCGGCAGCGAACTGATCGTGCCGGAGTTCCTGCACGTCGAAGCGCGGCAGGATGAACTGGCAGGATTCGATGCCTGCTTCTACTGTGCCGGTGCGCCGCCGGTAGGCACCGCCGAGGCCGAGTACCGTCGCGTTACGCTGGACACCACGCTTGCGGTTGCCCGGGCGTGGGCAGCGGCCAATCCGCAGGGGTGCTTCCTGTATGTGTCCGGTGCAGGCGCAGATGCGGGTAGTCGGCTGATGCCGCTGCGCATCAAGGGCGAAACCGAGCAGGCACTGCAGGCATTGCCGGTTCGCACGGTGATGTTGCGGCCAGGTGGCGTGCGCCCGGTGGAAGGCACCGGCACCCGCCATGGCCTGCTGAAGCCGTTGTACTGGGGTGGCGCGCCGCTGATGAAACTGGCCGGCGCGATCGCGCCCTCGCTGGTGACCAGCAATCTGGCACTGGGCCAGGCAATGATCGCGCTGGCCGGCCGGGAGCATCCGCCGGCCACGGTGGAGTGCGCGGACATCAACCGGATCGCAGCGGGAGTGCGCGATCCGGCGCTTTGACCTCAGTGCAGCGCGGCTTCGAGCGCGGTGCGTACCGCCTGCGCCAGATCACTGCGGGTGAACGGCTTGGGCAGCAGCGCGGCCGCACGGCCCTGGCTGCCGACCGCATCGTGGTCACGCGGGTAGCCCGAGGTGAACAGCACCGCGACGTCCGGCCAGCGTTCGCGCACTTCGCGCACCAGTTCCCAACCCGACATGCCAGGCATCACCACGTCGGAGAACAGCAGGTCCACCGTGGTGTCAGGGCGCTCCAGCAGGCGCAGGGCCGAAGGGCCGTCGTGTGCTTCCAGCACGCGGTAGCCCAGCATGCGCAGCGCGTCCACGGTATGGGCACGGACATCATCGTTGTCCTCGGCCACCAGGATGGTCTCTTCGCGCGGCGAATAGCCGGCCAGCCCGGTCTGCGGTGCCGTTCCCTCACAGGGCAGGGCCAGTGCCGAGCGCGGGAACATCATGGTGATGCTGGTGCCGCCGCCTTCCACCGAATCGATCAGCACATGCCCGCCGGACTGCTTGACGAAGCCGTGCACCATCGACAGGCCCAGGCCAGTGCCCCGGCCCACCTGCTTGGTGGTGAAGAAGGGCTCGAATACCCGCGCCAGCGTGGCCGCATCCATGCCGTGGCCGTTGTCGCGGACCCGCAGCATCACGTACTCGCCGGGTGCTGCATCAGGGAACAGGGCGGCGTAGTCGTGGTCGAGATGGCTGTTGTCCACTTCGATGACGAGCCGCCCGCCGTGCGGCATGGCGTCACGGGCATTGACGGCCAGATTGAGCACGGACGCCTCCAGCTGGCTGACGTCGATCTCGATGCACCAGATGTCCTCGGCGACGCGGATGTCCAGCTGTACCAGTTCGCCCAGCGCACGCTGCAGCATGTCATGCATGTCCAACAGGCGGTCGTTGAGGTTGGCGGCCTGGCTGTGCAAGGGCTGGCGGCGGGCGAACGCCAGCAGGCGCTGGGTCAGGCTGGCGGCGCGGCCCACGCCCTTGAGGGCATTGTCCAGCGCCCGGCCGACCATCGCCCCGGGCTCGCCGGCACGCTCGCTGAGCAGCATGGCGTGCTCGACGTTGCCGGAGATCACGGTGAGGATGTTGTTGAAATCGTGGGCGATGCCGCCGGTGAGCTGGCCCACCGCCTCGATCTTCTGCGCCTGCCGTAGCGCGTGCTCGGCCTGCAGCCGGGCGGTGGTTTCCACCGCCTCCGAAACCACGGCGGTGACCGCGCCCTCGGCATCCAGCAGCGGGCGGAACGAGAAATCGAAGCTGCGCCGGCCGGTCGGCAACTCCAGGTCGAGCGCATGCAGCGAACTGTGCCCCTTGGCCGCATCGGCAATGGCCCGGTCAACGGTGGCGCCGACGTCATCGGTGCCCGCGAACCAGGGCGACTGCCCGAAACGCAGGCCCATCACCTCGGGCTTGTCGGCCAGCACCGCGGCCAACGAGGCGATGTTGGCATCCACCACCTGGCCCGCAAGATCCAGCAGCACCTGGTGCTGGAAACTGGATTCAAAGATCGCCTGCAGCCGTCGCTTGCTGGCCCGCAGTTCGGTGGTGCGCGCCTGCACCTGCCGTTCAAGCAGCTGATTGTCCTCGCGCAGCGCCAGCTCGGCCTGCTTCAGCCCGGAAACGTCGCTGCCCAGGCAGATGTAACCCACCACCTCTCCATCGGCGCCGCGTTCGGGCACGCAGTCCATCTGCACGAAGCGTGACTCGCCACTGCGGTGCGCCAGCTCCACCTGGAAGCTGCTGCGCTCGCCCCGCAGCACCTGCTGCAGGCTGGGCAGGGCGTGCTCGAACGCGGAAATGCCGCTGACATCACGCGCGCTACGGCCCAGCAGCTCGGCCAGGCTGATACCGTGCCAGTCCAGGAACGCCTTGTTGGCAAAGCGGTAGCGGTGCTCCTTGTCGAACTGGGCGATCAACGCCGGCACGGCATCGGTCACCTGCTGCAACTGGGCCTGGCTGTCGTTCAGCGCGGCCTGTGCATCGGCCAGCTGGGTGCGTTCGCGGGCTTCCTGCTGTGCCCGCCGGATGGCATCCGGCAAGCGCTGCAGCCGCTGCTTGACCACGTAGTCGCGTGCGCCGCGGGTCAGCGCCTGCACTGCCAGCTCCTCGGTAAGCGTGCCGGAGACAAAGATGAAAGGTGTATGCGGAATCCGCTCGCGTGCGAGCGCGAGCGCCGCGTCGCCATCGAAGCCCGGCAGCACGTGGTCGGCCAGGATCACGTCGAACGCGCGTTGGTCGATCGCCTCGATGAAGGTGTTGCGTGACCACACCCGCTCGACCTCGAAATCCAGGCCGGCCCGTTGCAGTTGTGCGGTGATCAGCTCCGCATCAAGCGCACTGTCCTCCAGCATGAGGATGCGCAGGCGCTCGCTGCGGCGCGATCCATCATGCATTGTGCTGCCCCGATCCATTGGGGCGATGGGGCGGCGGCTGGTTGGTGATGCCCCAGAACATGCCCAGCCCCTGGATGGCATCGAAGAATTCCTTGAAATCGACCGGCTTGACCACGAAAGCATTCACGCCCAGTTCGTAGCTGCGCACCAGATCCTGTTCCTCGCGCGAGGAAGTCAGCATCACCACCGGCGTACTGCTCAGCTGCGCGTCACCGCGCACCTGCTCCAGCACCTCCAGGCCGTTCACCTTGGGCAGTTTCAGGTCCAGCAGCACCACCACCGGGCCACCGTGGTTGGCGCCGGCGAACTTGCCTTCGCAGCGCAGGTAGTCCAGCGCCTCGGCGCCGTCGCGTACATGGATGACATCGTTCAGCAGCTGGCAGCGCGACAGCGCGGCCAGTGTCAGCTCGGCATCCTTGGGGCTGTCCTCGACGAGGAGGATCGGCCGCAGGTCCCTCATGGGTGATCTCCTGTGGAACGGGGTAAGGTGAAGTGGATCGTGGCGCCCTTGCCGGGCTCACCCTCGGCCCAGGTCCTGCCGCCGTGGCGGCTGACGATACGGCGGACATTGGCCAGGCCGATGCCCGTGCCTTCGAATTCCTCGACGTGATGCAGGCGCTGGAACACGCCGAACAGCTTGTCGACATAGCGCATGTCGAAGCCGCAGCCGTTGTCGCGCACGAAGAAGTGATCCTCCTCCTCGCTGCGCTCATGGCCGACCTCGATCACCGCATGCTCGCGCTCGCGGGTGAACTTGACCGCGTTGGAGAGCAGGTTCTGCCAGACCAGGCGCATCATCGTCGGATCGGCCTGCACTTCCGGCAGCGACGCCAGCGTCCATTGCACGTCGCGGCCGGCGTAGTCCAATGCCAGGCTCCTGCGCACGTCCTCGGCAAGCGCGGCCATGTCCAGCCGCACCCGGCCAAGGGTGGAGCGCCCCATCTGCGAGAAGCTCAGCAGATCGTCCACCAGCGTACCGGCCGACTTGGCCGATTCCACGATGGTGTCGAGGAAGCGGCGTTCGGTATCGTTGAGGCGTTCACCGGCCGAGCTGCCCAGCAGCTCCGAATAGCCGACGATGTGGCGGAAGGGCGCGCGCAGGTCATGGCTGACCGAGTACGAGAAGGCTTCCAGCTCCTTGTTGCTGCGCATCAGCTGTTCGTTCAGCTCGGCCATTTCCTCGGCCTTGCGCAGCACGATGTCGACGATGGCGGTGCGCATCTCGTGCGCGGCATCGCGGTCGGCGTCATTCCACGGCAGGCTGCGCTGCTGCACGGTTTCCTTCCAGGCCTCGAAGGAGCTGCGCGGGGACAGCACCACGTCCGGCGCGGCGGTCTTGCGCGGGTCGCCGCCCCAGCGCACGGTGCGCACCACCTCGGGGCGGAACCACATCAGGTAGCTGTCATGCAGCTGCGAGATGGACACCGCCAGCACGCCGCTGGCCACGTCGGCCAGGCGCACGCCGGGCGACCAGTCACCGGGCAGATGGTCGGTGCAGTACGTTTCCTGCCCGGCCTGCTGTGCGGCCAGCCAATCGGTGAGGGCCAGCACGTCGGTCGCGGGCGGGCACACGCCCACGCGCATGCAGTCGCCCTTGTGCACGATGGCAGCGCCAGCGGCGCCGGTCAGCGACAGCAGGCTGGTTTCGTCGTGGCGCAGCGCGGCCATGAAGTCCTCGTCGCCGGCCATGCGGGCCAGCAGCTTGACCAGCACCGAGCGGCGCGCCACGCGCTCTTCAATGGCCCGCGCACGTTCCTTCAGGGCAATCTGCAGCGACAGGATCTGGCCCATGAACTCGCAGGCCGTGCGCACGTGGTAGGGCAGCCGGCGCGGATGCACCGTGTGGCACGACACCAGGCCCCACAGCTGGCCTTCGTGCACCAGCGACACCGACATCGATGCACCGGTGCCCATGTTGCGCATGTACTGCATGTGCACCGGCGAAACGCTGCGCAACACCGCCAGGCTGAGGTCGGTGGGCGGTGCGTCGCGATGGTCCTCGGCGCGCATCAGTGGGGCAGGGGTGTAGTTGTTGTCTGCGATCAGCCGTACCCGGTTGCGGCGATACAGTTCGCGGGCCTGGGCCGGAATGTCCGACTCGGGGAAACGCAGGTCCAGGTAGGACGGTAACAGGCCGTTGCCATCCTCGGCCACCACGATGCCGTTCCAGCCGGGGTCGAACTGATAGACCAGGGTGCGATCGAAGCCGGTGAGCCGGCGCATGTGTTCGGCGGCCAGCTGGCACAGGTTTTCCACCGTCGTGGCCGACTCGATGGCGGTCATCAGCTCGCGGATGGCCGGGTAGAGTTCCTCCAGCGAGCCCGGCTGGCCGGGAACGGGCGACTCCAGCTCGACCAGCAGGTCGGTGGCGGAGCGGTGCACCAGCAGTTGATGCCGGCCGTGGCCGTCCAGGTGCACGGCGCCGACGTGGGCGCTGCTGCCGACCGCGGCCTGCTGGAACAACGCCTCGAACGGCGCCAGCACGCCGCCCAGCACCTCGCTGACGTGCTGCATCAGCGGCTCGCCGAACTGCTGCAGCAGCCTGGGCTGGCTGATGGCGCGCTCGCGCACCCGCAGTGACTGCGGCTCCAGTACCAGAAGCACACCGTACGGCTGGATTGCGCCCGGCGTATGAATCGGTTCGCGTGCACAACGGGACAGCGCAACGTCGTGCTTGGACTCAACGGAAGGCATCAAAGGCGGCACTCATGATTCATGGATGACGGGAACATCCCAGATGGGGACAACCCAGCACTGCATCCGGTATCCGGTGATGGTGAAGCAAAAGCGTGCATTCGCATACCACTTCGTAAGCGTGAAGAGCCTTTCATTGAAAACTGAATTCTTCATTTTCGCCGTGCGGCGGGCACTTTCACGTTTCGCAGAAGGTACATGCGCGCTGCACGCTCGCTGCACACGGGGTTGCCTACCGTAGGCCAACCTCCTTGAGCCACCACGACCGTGAACCTGCAGACCCTGCCTTCCATGCCGTATCGCATGCTGCCCGACAGCTGCCAGTTCGAACTGCTGGATGTGGATGCGCTGCAGGACCCGGCCAGTGGCCGCCTGCTGCACCTGTACTCGCTGGTCGCCCGCTGCCTGTCGTGCGAAACGGTGTTCAAGGCCGAGGAAGGGCAGGGGCTGGTGAGCCATTCCGCATCACGGGTGGTGCGTTGCCCTGCCGGCTGCGGCCAGCAGGCATTCAAGCCGTCGCTGTTGCGTGCCTGGCAGCCGCAGGTGGCCGCACAGGCTTGAGGGCTCTGATGGGTGCTTCACAATACCCCGGGGTTGGCGCGCCACACGGCGAAATTGAGCGCCGAGGCGAACGAGATCCAGGCAAGGTAGGGCAGCAACAGTACTGCGGCGGCCCGCTGGATGCGCAGGAAGCCAAGGATCGTCGCGCACACCAGCACGATCAGTACAAGGATGTCAGCGAAGGCAAGTGCGCCCAGCTTCCAGCCGAAGAACAGCCAGCTCCACAAGGCGTTGACCGCGAGCTGCACTAGATAGAGTGTCAGCGCCGGACGCGCACCGCGCCAACTGCGCTCCCGCCAGACCAGCCAGGCGGCAACCGCCATCATCGCGTAGAGCAGGGTCCAGACCGGCCCAAATACACCGGCAGGCGGTGCCCAGGCCGGCAGGGTGAGGCTGGCGTAGAAGCTGGCAGCGGACGTGGAGGCCCACGCGCCCATTGCAGCCGCCGCAAAGGTAACCGCGACCCATCCCAGAAGACCCAGTGCCTGTGAACTCCGCTTCATTGCGTACAACTCCATGATGCCTATGCCCCCTCATACGAACGGAGGCGGCAAATGGATGCAGGCCGGCGGCGATCAGTCTGAAGTGCCCGCGGCGCTCCCGTCCTGGCTTGAAGGCAGCAGGGAAGGGCGCTGGTCGAACCATTCGCGCGCCTTGGCCAGGTGCCACTGGCGCTGGTCGCCATCGAGCTCGATACCAGCACCCAGCAGCCCCCAGCGCAGATACAGGTCGCCACGCTTGCGCTGCTCCAGCAGATCCAGACGTGCGCGCACCGAGAGGCGATCATTCTCGGCCTGCAGACCGTCGATGATCAGGTGACCCGGCCGCCAGCGCAGCCTGGCCTGCGCATCGACCTGGCCGGAATCCAGCAGCGACAGGGTCCAGCGCGGGTAGTCGGTGCGCGAGGCGAACACCGCCAGCAGGGGGCGCGCATCGCTCAGGGTCAGGTCGGTGGTGGCGTCCACCTGGAACGGGGACTGCGCGTCGATGCGGCCCCGCTTGAACGCAGCACGGCCTTTCCATGCGGCGCTGGACTCTGTGCCGGCCACCTGCACGTTGCGCAGTTCGACGGTGGTACCGGACAGGTCGAAGTGGCGCTGGTTGAAATCGCCGCGGCGCAGGGTTGCGTTCACGTCCACATCGCCGCCCATGTCCAGGCCTGCGACCTTGGCGCTGGCGTTGCGACCCAGCAGGCGCGCCGTGCCATGGCCGACGCGGCCATCGGTGTCGAGCGTGGCATCGCCACTGAGGCTGCCAGTGCCACGCAACAGCCGCAGCTGCGACGACCCCAGGTAGCGGTTGTAGGCGGCCAGGTCTGGAATGGTGGCTTCGCTGAAACGCAGCCGGGCACGTACACCCTTGCGCAGTTCCTGCAGGCGGCCGTCGCCGGTCAGGTCCACGGCCAGATCGCGACCATCGAACAGGCGCACGTCCTTGGCATCGCTGGGGCGTGCACTGAAACGGGGCAGCCGGATCGCCAGCTGTGCCTGATTGGGCGTGCCGGCCTTCAATTCGCCATGCGCGCTGGCGGTGCCGGCCAGGCGCACGCCGGCAACTTCGGCCACGGCGGCCGCTGAGGGAATGTCCACGGTGCTGCCTTCGATCAGCTCGCCATGGCGCAGGCGCAGGTCGGCCTTCAGTGTGCCGCCGCCATCCAGCTGCAGCCACGGCTTGCGCACGAACAGCGCAGGGATCCAGTTGAGCGAGGTGAAGGTCCATTCGCCGCGCACGGTGCCGGAACTGCGCTCCAGCAGCTGCGCTGGAGCCTGGAACGGGATGTCGCGCCCGGTGATGTGGATGTCCGCATCGACTTCGCTGCCCGAGCCCGGCCGAGGCGGAAGGCGCGCCTGCAGGCGCAGGTCGTTGGCCACGTTGAGCTGCAGGGCGAGCAGGCCACGATCAGGCGCGCCATCGCCCAGATAGAGCGGAACCTGCCAGAGCGCACGGTCGCCGGGTTGCAGCTGGCCGTCGATCAGGTGGGCCGCCAGCTGCAGGCGACCGGGCACCGGCGCGCTGGAAATGCGCGGCTGCCGTGCATCGGTGTCCATGCGCAGGCCCTGGCTGCGTGCATCCACGTCCAGCTGGGCATGCAGGATCTTCAGCTTGGCCAACCCGGGCGCCTGGTCGCGGTAGTGGCGTGGATAACTGAAGCGCGCGGTCAGGTTCATGTCGCCCAGCAGCTGCACACCGTCAAAGCTGGTGTCCGCATCGCGGAACGAGACCTCCGAATCGAACAGTTCGGACGGGCCACCGCGCAGCTGCTTGAGGAACCCGACCGTGCCCTGGCCCTTGCCAATGATCAACAGCTTGCCGAACCGAGCGCTGCGGATGCTGTCGCTGTGGATGGCATCGAAGCGCAGGGTCCAGCCCTGGTCGCTGCGCGGCGGTGGCGGAATGGCGTCCTCGACCCGGCTGATCTCGGCGGAGACCCCGGTGGCCTGCAGCCGGGGCACCCGGACCTCCCGCTTGAACAGGGGAAACACCGCCAACCGGGCGCTGGCGCGCTCGGCGTGCAGCACGTAGACGGTGTGGTTCACGTGGCCGCGCATGTGCACGTTCCAGGCAATGACGTGGCCCGGCAGCAGCGTGATGGCCGGGCCGGTGGTCATCACGAACTTGTGCGGCTTGCGGTTGGTGACCTGGTCGAACAGCGGGGTGTTGAGGAAAACGTTGCCGGCCAGCAGGTAGAGCGCGTAGATGCCCAGCAGGACATAGCCCGCGACGCGCCATCGGCGAAAACGGTGCGGGATGCGCGCGGAAGTAGGGGGCATGTACTGCTCTGCAGGCCGGAATTGCTTCAACTATTGCGGAACCGATGGCGGCGGTACGTGAAGCAGCCGCGGCCGGGCGGTTTGTTTCTGCTAGTGTCCGCCTTGGCCACTACGCCGATCCGCGAGGAATCGCATGGAAATCCGGGCTGCCACCGCAGGTGACTTCGACGCCATGTGGGCCATCTTCAGGGCCGCCATCGCGACCGAGGATGCGCTGCCGTTCGCCGGCACCTTCGAGGCCAGCACCTTCCAGGGCCACTGGTTCGGGCTGCAGCCGGCCTATGTGGCGCTTCTGCAAGACCACGTAGTCGGAATGTACAAGATGGGCGCCAACTTCCCCGATCTGGGCGCACACGTGGCCAGCGCCACCTACGTGGTCGACCCGACAGTGCAGGGGCGAGGCATTGGCCGGGTGCTGGTGGAACACAGCCTGGAACGGGCGAGGGCGGAAGACTTCCTGGCCATGCAGTTCAATTACGTGGTCAGCACCAATGCGCCGGCCGTCGCGTTGTACCGGAAGCTGGGGTTTGCGGTGGTCGGAGCGCTACCGGAAGCATTCCGGCATCGAACGCTGGGATTGGTGGACGTGTTTGTGATGCACCGGTTCCTGTAGTGGCCTGAAGTAGAGCGAGCATGATCTGGCGAACATCCTGCGTCTTTGTATTCTGCTCTTTCATGGGCGCCTGTGGCCTGCAGCCAAAGAGCATGCCACCGCAGGTCTCATCCGCAGGTTACACATCGGTCAGCTCGACCCTTCTGGCAAGCTGGATCTACCTGCGCAGTGAAAGCTATCTACCTGGATCGAATCTTGCGTCCGGCACGCCTGAGATCAAGGTATGCGAGTCTGTCGCACACAGGATCCAACTTGAGATCTACCCGGGCACCGAGCCAGATGTTGAAAGTACCTGCCGGAACATAGACGCCTCCGCCACCGAAGCGGAGCGATGGTTCCCCAAGCGCAGCATCCGCTATTCGGTGATCATCGTGCCTGAAGGGCAATCTATTTCCGTGAGCAGGTGGAGCTTTGGCTATCGATCAGCGCATGTTGCGTTGGCTGCGCCGGCATTCGGTAACCAAGAGAGACGAGAAGGCAATCTTGTTGATCTGGTGGCGCATGAGACCTTTCATATTCTCGGTCGAATTGCCCGGGATGCCCGTGGGCAGGATGAGTACTATGCCTACTACGCGGGCTTGTGCGCTCAGCTCGCCGTTCTTGGGGCGATTCCCGAATCCGCGTTGCCAGGAGCGCCGCTTCAAGGGGGCGTGGATGAACCAACGCGAGCATCTTCGGATTCGGCGTATCGGGTGAGGCGTGAAGCCGTGCTGCTGTCCCACGATGGATCGATCAAGGCGGGTGATGATGGCGGCAGATCACTCGCTCTGCGCTGCATCGAGTTGCAGAAGGTGACAGCGCGGCCGGCGAAGGCGGATGTTCGGCCTGATTTCAATTGGGTCCCGAACGGAGCGACGCAGACCATCCACTGGTTGACGCCGATCCTGCCCCGGGCATCAACTCCGTTTACAACAGCATGTCTTCTTTGAGCTGGAGCGGTAATCGCTAGAGCGAGGGTACCGTGATCCTCTGCAGATCCAGCTTGGCCCTGAGCGCATAGTGCTTGCGGGTGACCGGCACGGTGCAGGTCAGCCTTGGATCCAGGTAATCCTTGAACATCGGCGGTCGCGAAGCGCCCAGATAGAACTGCCGATCCTGCTTGACCGCGGCTGGCAATAGTACGTCGGACAGATCGCTGTCGGACGCATCGGTCACCAGGCAGGGTGCATGGCGGAAGCCGAGCCTGCGCAGCAGGTACAGCCGGTGCGAGCCATTGGTCAGGATGATCCGGCGGCCAATGCGCGTTGCGCTGATGAGGTTGTCGCTGAAACCGAGATAGATGACAAGGGCGTGGCTGGCCGCGCCGAACGGCTCGTAATCGGCGATGCTGCGAGGGTCGATCGCCGCCACGTCCAGAAACCTCAGGTCGTTGGACGCAGAGGCGAATGTGTAGCTGCCATCGGACTGGGTAAAGCGCACATCCGGATGTGCATGGCGTCCACTTCGGGCCACCAGCTCCATGATCTCCCGTGCATCGGGTGACGCGGCCGTGGCCGCCGCCAGCTGATCGATGTGGCGCAGGTTGATGCACTCCTGGAAGACCACCAGCCGGTCGATTTCCACCATCTGCCAGCAGCGGGGCACCACGCTCGTCATGCGGTGCATCGAGGGCTGGCGGAGGGCCTGCTCCGCCAATGGCTGCATCTCTTCGGGCAGGGCAAGGGCGTCCATGGCGTCGGCGGCGTCTGCTTCGTCCTGATGAAGACGACGCACCAGGGCGCGGGCGTTTCGCCATTCCTCCACCAGCGTCGCTTCATCAAAGCGTCCTGGCGGGCAACGCTCCCTGACGAAGCGGATGAATTTCGGCAGCGGAAACAGGCCCTTCAGCAAAAGGGTGGGATCAAGGCCATCGTCATTGATGTCGGTGGGCATCCATCTCGCTCTCGTGGGAGTCGCTGCAGCGACGTCCAAACTGGTCGGCCGTCACACAAAAATAATATGTTATATCGTAACATTTGTATGCCTTGGCGGCAATCGTGCTGAACAACGCAGGGCGACGCCGGCTTGGCCGCTGTGCATCCACTGCATTGCGTGGGTGCACCCACTAACTAGAGGAGATGTTCATGAACGAACTGATTGAGCTGGGCGTAGTGGCTGGAGAGCAGAATCACGAAGACCAGGGTGAACTGATCGAGCTGGGCTCGGTGGTTTCCGAAACGAAGGCGCACAACCACGGCACGTTGTGGGATGGCGTCTTCCCGACCACCTCGCCCTGATCCATCGCACCATGCATGACCTGCGGTGCATGCCCCTGCATGCACCGCTCTGATGCCTGCAGCAGCATGAGATCACGCTCGCGATGGACCAGCCTGAAGCTCCATACTTCCTTTCGAAGCACGCGCATGTCTGCGTGACCGGTGACGCGATGGTCATTCTTGACCAGGCCTCCGGCAGCTATCTTTCCATCGATCGGCGCTGGGCGGCGGGGCTTGGCGGGCTGGTGCAGGACTGGCCCCTGGCCTCCGACGGAGTGCCCAGGCCGAGGATGCTCCAGTCGCTGATTGATCGGCGCCTGATCACCCAGGATCCGCTGCGCGGAAAATCCGCAGCAAGCGCCGCAATCGCGTTGCCCCGGCACTGGGTGCGCGAGGGCGAGTCCCGGGGATGTCCACCGATCACGGCCCGCGATGTGCGCCGCTTCCTGGCTTCCGTCACGCGTGCGGCATGCAGCAGGATGTTCCTGCCTTTCAGCTACACGGTTTCGGCAGCGCGCCGGCGTGGTCAGGCATCCACGCCGGGCGAGGTGGACCTGCAGCAGCTGGCCCTCCTGGTTCGGGTATTCGATTGGCTGCGACCGATCGCCTTCAGGAAGACCGATGAGTGCTTCCTGTACTGCCTGGCCATGCGCGAGTTCCTGGGGTCGTACGGCATCGTTCCCGTCTGGGTGTTCGCGGTGCGGACCCAGCCGTTTGCGGCGCATTGCTGGTTGCAGCACGGCGACCGTGTCCTGACCGACATCCCTTTCAACCTGCGCCGGATGACGCCCATCCTGGTGCTGCAGCCGGCCTGATCCATGTACCGATATGTCGCTGTGTTCTGGAACGATCATTCCGAATCTGCCCGTGCGCAGGCCCTGCAGGCCATGGAGCGGATCGAGGTGGGCCGCCCCGGAATCGCATGCGTGATGAAGGGCAGCGGCGGTACCATCTATGCCCAGACTGACAACCCTGGCTACTTCGAGTACAGCCGGTCCGGCCCGTTGGTGGTACTCGGCAAGCTGTTCCACAAGGTGTTCGGCGCCGATACCGTTCCCGCCCAGGCAGTTCCCGATGCTGCCGCGGGCACGACCGCCTGCAGTACGCAGGGCAGGAGCCTGGTGGAGCAGTACTGGGGGCGCTACGTGGCCTTGGGCTACCAGCCGGATACCGCCAGCTGGTTCGTGCTGCGCGACCCGACGGCGGAGATTCCGTGCTACATGACCACGGCCGATCAGCTGACGGTGGTCTTTTCGAACATGGAAGACTGCCTGCTGCTGGGATTGGGTGACTTCAACGTCGACTGGTCGTTCCTGTCCTATTCGCTGCTGTTCCCGTTCCGTGATGGCCTTCAGACAGGATTCGAGGAGGTCGTCGCCCTGGAGGCGGGCGAGGCGGTGACGATCCGCGATGGCCAGCCGGTTGGCCGGCACTATCAATGGGACGTGGTGCGGCAGGCCAGTGAAGCGCCCATCGAAGATCTGGAGGAGGCCGTGCAGCTGGCACGCGCAACGTTGCTGGGCTGCATCGGTGCGCTGGCGAGCCAGCATCGATGCATCCAGCTTCAGCTGTCCGGCGGGCTGGACTCCTCCGTTGTCCTCGCCGGCCTGCTGCATGCGCCCTCCTCACCGGAAGTGAAGTGCGTCCATCACTACGATGCCGGCATTGGTGCCGATGAGCGGATGTTCGCGCGCATGGCCATTGCCGGTGCCCGTGAATCCTCGGGGCGAAGCTGCGAGTTCGTCCAGTACCAGCGGCAGCCGCACTGCTCGCTGGAAGAAATCATGGACTTCCCGCGAACCGCTCGTCCTGCACATTGCTCGGGCTACCTGCTGCATCGGCGCGACGTGGATTTCGACGCAGATACGGTGCAGTTCACCGGTGTCGGCGGCGATGCGGTCTTCCTGCGCTTCAAAGGCAATGCCGCTGCCATCGATTACGCGTGGCGGCGGGGGATCGACCGCGACTTCTTCCGTGTTGCGTTCGAAACCGCGCAGTCGGGCGATTCGTTGTACGGGGTATTCAAGGATGCCTTCGTCCATGGCGTGCTGAAGAGGCCAGGCAGCATCAATGGCCGCTGGGGCAACCCGTGCGAATGGGTGAAGGTGGATGCTTCTGAACAGGATGGCACGCCGCCTGCCTGGTTGCGGCATGCACGAGCACAGGGGCACAGGCTCTCCCCGCACAAGCTGGCTCACATCGGGCGCATGATCTTCCCGACCAGCGTGCTCGATCCGTTCGAGGGCGCAGGGCGCTGGCACGGGGTGTCACCGCTCAGCGCACAGCCTGTGGTCGAACTCTTTGCCCGTCTGCCGCTGCACCTGCTGATGGCCGGCGCGGAGGACAGGACGATCGCGCGTCGTGCACTGCAGGGCCTGCTGCCGCAGGCCCTGCTCTCGCGCAAGGTGAAGTGCTACCTGGACGATCACTCGGTCGCCGTCACCCAGCGGCATCAGCAGTTCATCAGGGGCCTGCTGGTGGACGGCCTGCTGGCGCGGCGCGGCTACATCGACAGCGCATCGGCCGACGCGGGTATCCGCCGGGTCAGCCCGGATCACTCATCCCAGGTGCTGGGTATCTTCGGCCCCCAGGTCAACATCGAAGCCTGGCTCAGGCGTTGGATGGGCCGACCCGGCGTGCCTGCGGTCGGCGTGGCCTAGGCGCTCCGGCTCATTTCCTCAAGGTAGAGGCTCTCAAGATCATTGGCGGTGATCGTGCTGGCATCCAGCGTCCTGCGCAGCCTGCCGGCCTGCATCAGTCCGATGGTCGTCGCCACTTCGCGGGCACGGAACAGATCGTGGGTGGCCATCAGGATCGCCGTGCCTCGGTCACGCTGGCGCACGATCAACTCATGGAACTCGGCCGAAGCGGTCGGGTCCAGGCCGGACGTCGGTTCATCAAGGAGCAACGCCCCGGCTTCCTTGATGATGGCCAGCGCGATGCCCACTTTCTGGCGCATGCCCTTGGAGTAGAACCCGACGCGCCGCCCGAATGCCTCCGGCGCCAGCCCGGCGGACCTGAGCGCGTCCTTCAGCCGTGCGGGCGAACGTTGCTCCACCGCAGCCAGCCGCGCGAAGTAATCCAGGTTTTCATAGCCGGTCAGTTCGTCATACAGCGCCACGTTCTCCGGGATGTACAACAGGCGCCGGCGCACCTGCTGTGGCCGCTGCCAGGCACTGAGCCCATCAACCTCGGCGGATCCGGAGGTAGGTTCAAGGAAGCCCAGGAACAGCTTGATGGTTGTCGACTTGCCGGCCCCGTTCGCGCCCAGCAGGCAGAAGATCTCGCCGGGGCGCACTGTGAAGCTCACATCATCCAGCGCCCGATGCGTGCCGTGTTCCTTGACAAGATGCGTTGCAGTCAGCATATGTGATGTACCTCAGGGAGTGCCCAGCCGACGCCGCAGCAACCCGGCCGCGATCAGCAGTAGCAGGGTGGCCACGGCCAGTGCGGCCAGGTCGATCAGTACACCGCGTTGCAGGGCACCCGCTGTTTCCTGGAATTCGAAACGGGGCAGGGCGTCATACTCGGCCAGCGTCTGTGGCATGTCACGGTCCAGATAGTCCTTGTGCAGTTGCCGACGTGCCTGCCAGTAGGCGAGAACCTGCTGCTGGAACGCCAGCGCACGGTCGGCGTCCGACCCGGCGAGGCGATCCAGTGCATCCTGCACCGCTACCGACGGCAGCAGCAGGCGCACCCGGTCGAGTGACTGGCGCCGCGCATCCTCTGCCTCTGCATGGGCGGCGATCAAGGGGGCGATGACCTGATCGGCCTGGACAAGATCGGCATAGACCACTCGTACGGCATCGGCAATGCGCGGCGCTGGCGAACGCGTGGCGGGTGGTTCTGCCGCGTGGCGCAGCTGCTGCTGGCGGGCAGTGTCGGCCAGCTGCGCCTTCAGCGCGGTGGCCAGCTGCATCTGTGAGGGCGGCGGAACCATCAGGTTCACCGCTGCCAGCATCAACGACGGGGCCATGACCACGATCAGCAGCCACAGTGCGCCGGCGGCGATGGCGGCCTCGGTGGTGCGCCGGGCGAAACAGCCGATAAGCACCGCCAGCGCCAGCCAGAAGCTGCCGTAGGCGAGCACGATCAGGGCAAGCACGGCCAGGCCCGAAGGGCTTGTTGCACCCGACCCAGCGGCAACGGCAACGACGATGGCCAGTGCAGGCAGCAGCACGATGGCGCCGCGGGCCGATGCCTTCACCGCGATCAGTCGCCCTGCCGCGATGGGCTGTGACAACACCAACGCTGTGATGCCGCGTTCGCGTTCGCGCGACCAGAGGTCGAAGGTGGCCGCCAGGATGACCAAGGGCAGCAGGAACACAACGACGAAGGCCAGATCGAATCGGCCAGCGGCCTGCACGGCGGGATTGCCGATGTCGGACCACACATGCCTGAGCAGCTGGGTACGGTCACCCAGCGCAACCACGTCGGCGGTATAGGGGTAGGCTTCGGCCTGCCCAATCGACAAGGCCGCCATCGGGGCGGGAGGGAGCACCGGCTGGACCCGGGGCAGTACCGACGGCGCCTTGCCAACGAACCCCCGGCTGCGCTCCCTGGCATCCTGTTCTTCCGCGTGGATCAAGCCAATGGCAGCCTCGCGCTGCCCCACCCATGCACTGCCATTCCAGGCTGCATAGGCCGCCAGCACCACCAGCAGGCCAAGCAGCACTGGCAAGGCCCGGTCACGCAGCAGACGACGGATCTCATGCCCTGCGATCGACAGGCTGCTCATGGGGCACTCCCGAGATGCCGCGCTGACGTAAGCACCAGCCCCAGCGCCAGCAGCACCCAGGCCAGCAGAATGGCGACGTTCACCGACTGTGCCGCGGCGATCTGGCCCAGCGACGGCTGCCGTGGGCTGTACACCACGGAGCGGGTAAGAGTCGCAATATCGGCCAGATGCTTGCTGCCGTTCGCTGCCTTGTGCTGTTTCACTTCCAGGTTGAGTGCCTGGATCAGCCGGTAACGATAGTCTTCGACGCCCCGCAGGAAGGCCAGATGTGCAGGGAAATCGGTGCGGGCCAGTGCCCGTGACGCGGCCTGCAGCGCGAGGGTGGGGGACAACGCCGCGAAGGCGCGTTGCGTAGTTTCCTGCCGCTGGTAGGCGGTGTAGATGCGTTCGAAGTGGCGATTGTAAGTCTCGCTGGAATTCGCTTCAGCGAACTCCAGCGCCACACCGCGGAAATTGACCGGGAGATCGTCCACGTCGCTCACTTGGTAGCGTGCAAGCATCTCTGCTCTGAGCGCGTCCAGCCGCTTGTCCGCTGGGTCGTGGCCATCGGCACCGTTCTCCGCGTCCTCGGTGACCGCCGCCCGGAACGCGGGTGCAGTAGGCGTGGGATCCAGCGATTCGGCCAGCGCGGGGGCCACCCGTGGCGCGAGCAGGGTGGCCACCACCCAGAAGCCGAGCAGCACCACCAGGGACGTGCGTGCTGCGCTGAAGCGCGCTGAGACGCCGATGGTGATGGCGCAGAACACCAGGAGATAAAGCGTGTACGCCGCGACCATCGCAACGAGCGCGATGATGTCGGCCGTGCCGAGGAGGTGTCCGCCCATGCCCGCAAGGCTGACCGCCAGCAGGGCGAGGACCAGCAGCAGCGACGCCGTCGCCAGCGCGATCAGCCGGCCACCGATCAGCACATGGGCCGATGCGCCACTGCCGAGCTCCTGGCGGAGGGTTTCGCGGGCAACATCGCCGGAGAGGCTGCCGAATCCGGCAAGGATGATCAGCAGGGGTGCCACGACCTGCAGCGTCCATGCTGCGGAAAAGCCATCGAAGCGGCTGAGCGCGGCGCCGGCGTCGATGGGGCGGTGCCGGGCCGGGTTCTGCGCATGGCCTTCAATGAACACCGACGTGCCAACGAAATCCGAGATGCCCGGGTCAAGCGCCGCCAGCGGCCGCACAGGTGCGGGAATGGCGCGGCCGACGTGCGCGGCGGCATGCGGATCGATCATGCCCTGGCTGTCCCACAGCCCGGCCTCCTGCTCCGCTACGATCTGGCGCTCCTGGGCCTGCTGGGCCAGCCGTGCTGCCCCCGTGGTAACCGACGCCCCCGCAAGCAGCAGCAGGGTCAGCGCGAGCCACAACAGGCGCCGCTCGCGCCACATCAGCTTCAGCTGGGTCGCGGCAACGGTCAGGGTCTGGCGCAGGGCCGATGCGGATCTGGAGAAGGCGGGGGAGGCATCGCTCATGGCGGGGCCCTACCAGCGATGGGTCAACGTCATGGACAGGAAGCGGCCAAGCGCCGTTGCATTGGTCGGGTCGAAACCGGTGTTGATGCTGTTGACGATGAAGGGTGGGTTCCTGTCGAACAGGTTCTGCACGTTGAAGGCCAGCGAGGTGCCCTGTCCGGCGCCGGCAGAGTCGCTGAAGTCGTACTTGAGATTGAGGTCGACCGTTGTCCACGAGCTGACGTGGGGGTCGGCCCGGTTGGCGGGATCGCGATAGCTGTCCACGTAGTTCACGAACAGCCCGCCGGCGACCTGCCGGTGGCTCATGGCGAGGCCACCGCGCACCTTCAGGTCGACCGGGAAGTACACCGTGTTCACCGCGTCGACCTCGGGCGAGGTGGCGGTCACGCGGCGCTTGGAATCGATGATGTACTGGCCGGCAAGGTTCAACGCAAAGCGGGTCTGGCCGGCGTCGAAGTCGTAGGAGGCATTGAAATCGACGCCGCGTTGGGAAGTGAACGCGTTGTTGCGGAAGCGGTTGTCGAGGATGACCTCGCTGCTGGTTTCATCGGTACCTGGCGCCAGGGCATAAGGGCCTGCCCGCGATACGAACAGGCCCAGGCCGGAGGCGCCGAGCTGGCGCGCCTGCTGGATCTGCTGCGGCGTCGGGTTGACGGTCAGCAGGTCCGCATAGGGCGCGGTGGACTGCAGGAACAACGACGGGAAGCTGCCACCGAAGCCGCTGCCGATCCGGTCGGCATACTCGATGTGATAGTAGTTCGCGTCAACCTTGAAGCCCGGCAGTGACGGGGGCGCGAACGAGAAGCCGCCGGTCCAGGTCTTGGCACGTTCAGGCCCCAGATCCGGGTTGCCGTTGGAGAGCATCATCAGCACCGTGCTTCCGCTGGCCGCGCTCGGGTTGGGTACCTTGGCCACCACCACGGTGTTGTTCAGCTGCATGTCCTGGTAGACCGGCGCACGATAGGAGCGGCCGTAGCTGGTGCGGAATGAAAGTCCTTCCATCGCCTCCCACAGCAGGCCCAGCTTGGGATTGAGGGTGGATCCGAAATCGCTGTAGTCGTCGTAGCGTGCGGCCGCAGTCAGTGACAGGCGACGAACGCCAGGCGTGTCTGCGAGCAGCGGAACATTGAGCTCAGCAAAGGCGGAGCGGATCGTACGCTGCAGATCCAGCGGCTTCTCAAGGCCGCGGTGGTCGAGCAGTTCATAGCCATCTCGGCGGTAGCCCGCACCGAATGCCGCGCGCACGCCGCCGGCCGGGAGATTGAACAGCTCGCCGTCGGCAATCACTTCCAGATAGCGCGATTCGGAATTCGTATCCGTCGGCGGTGCGGTGCTGACCGAACTGCCCGAGATGGTGGTTCTCTCGTAGGAGACATCGCTCCTGCCGAATCCGGAGTTCAGGCGTGCCTGCCACTGGCGCGGAAGCTCGAGGGTAAGGCCGGCGAACACATCGAACTGCCGCGTATGCGGGAACAGGCGGGTTTCGTCGGCGGTTCCGGAAATGGTGGTGTCCATCTCGCGCCTGGCAAAGGAGCCGGTCAGGTTGAGCGTCAGCACATCGCTGAGTTCCTGCTCGCCATCCAGGTACAGGCTGTGCCGCTTCGATCCGGGATAGATGTCGTACGGCCTGACGGTAACGTTCCGGGAAAAGTCCTTGTCGACCGCAGCGAGGTTGGCCTGCTTCAGGAACTCGTAGCTGGCCATCATATGGCCCCCCTCCCAGGACCAGCCGGCGGACTGTGATGCCTGGTACTCGTCCATGTTGCCGCGGGTGACGCTGCCATAGCGGAGCGAGGTCTCATAGCCGGTGAAATCCCGGCGCAGAACGATGTTGACCACACCGCCGACGGCGTCGGTGCCGTAGATGGCAGAGGCACCATCGGTAAGGATCTCCACGCGCTCGATGGCACTCAGCGGAATCAGCGAGATGTCGACGTACTGATAGCGGTTCGAGGAGGTCACACGGTGGCCGTTGATCAGCGTCAGCGTGGTGCCCGTTCCGAGGCCGCGCAGGTTGATGGCAGTGCCCTGGCCGAAGTTGTTGCCGGTGTCGCGGTCGACGCCGAGGTTGCCGACATTGGCGCCGTTGGCGCCGCCACCGAAGTTCTGCGGCAGCTTCTCGAAGAGCTGCTGCAACGAGGGCACCCCGCTTCGATCAATGGCCTCCCGGTCGATGACGATGACCGGGGAGGCACCGCCGCCAATGGCGTCGCGGATGTTGCTGCCAATGACCATCACCTTGTCCAGCGTGGCGGTGTCGGATCGCCGGTCGCCCTGGGCAGGGCTGGCGGGAGCGCCGGCGTCCTGCGCCATTGCCGGAGCGTTGAGCTGGAGTGCGGCGGCCAGGCTGGCGACCACCAGTGCCGCCGGCCTGGCGGTGGATGCGTTGTTCATGCCCCGGTCCATCGATCTCATCAGATGTTGGTCTGCGGCACGAGCCATCGCGCCTTCAATGGCGATGTTATATCATATCATTCGAGATGCGCGACGCCTCTTGCGGTGGCCAGAGGCGAGGGCAGGCGCACCGCCACACGGGAGTTACTGCACCAATGCCTGACCGACGCTGATGAGAACGTTCGCGCTGCCACCGCCGGTCACCGAGATCCTTGCCGCGTACTGGAAGGCTGATCGCAGGCTGCTACTGTTGATCGCCGCTAGCGTCGTGCTTTCCAGCCTGGCCACGGTGGCAGCGCCGTATCTGTTCTCGCGCCTGATCGACCGCATCAGCGCGGAAGACCTGCGTGAACTGGCGGCATGGTTCCTGCTCTACGCGGTGATGCTCGGTGCCGCCAGCATCCTGCAGAACACCGTGCAGTACCTGTCGTTCCTCAGTGGCGAGAACCTGGGTTTCATCACCAGCACCCGCTATTTCGCGCGCCTGCTGAAGAAGACCCACAGCTTCTTCCTGGATTACAACGCAGCCGAATTGCAGGTGGCCGGCGAGAAGGGGCGCAATGCCCTGAAGATCGTGGTGCAGCTCGGCCTGGTGGTGTTCATCCCCAGTGCACTGCAGATCCTGCTGACCTTGGTGACATTGGGGGCGCTGATCAACCTGCAGGTGGTGGTCATCGTGCTGGGCTATGGTTCTGTTGCCATCACGCTTTCGGCCATCGCCACCCGCCGTGCGCGGATTCATCGTGAGTCGGCGGTCGAGGCGGGCCAGCAGAATGCCCGCTTCGTAGGCAATGCGATGAACGCAATGGAGACGCTGCGGCAGTTCGGTGGCAGCACTTGGATGATCCAGCGCTTCGAGCAGAAGGCCCAGCAGGTCCGCGACAGCTGGCGCGCGTACGTGCTGCAGCGGATCGGCTTCATCGCGCTGCTGGGCATCTGCCTGGCGGTCGAGTTCATCGTCACCTTCGCACTGCTGCTCCCGCGCTACCAGAGCGGCCACCTGAGCGTCGGCGATATCGTGCTGTTCAACCTGCTGTTGCTGCAGCTCAACATGCCCTTTGAAATGATCGCGCGCTCGATCGATGACGTCGCCCGTTCCTGGACCCTGCTGACGCCGTTGTCGGCGCTGTGGGCGGCACCCGAAGAACGGCAGGCCGAGAACGCCGGCCGATTCCACGGAGAATGCGGCCAGATCGAGTTCCAGCATGTCAGCCATCGTTACGGCAATGGCCGCGGCGTCCACGATGCGTCCTTCCACGCCGGGCGCGGTGGCATCAACTTCCTGATGGGGGAGACCGGGGCAGGGAAGTCGACGCTGTTCAAGCTGGCACTGAAGTCGATCGAGCCCCAGGCCGGCCGGATCTTGATAGATGGCACCGACCTGGCCCAGATCGAACGTGCCGCCTGGCATGCCGCCGTCGCGGTGGTTCCCCAGGATGTCATCCTCCTCAACGAGAGCTTGGCTGACAATATTCTGTTGGGGCGCCCCCGCGACGATGCCCGGTTGCGTCTCGCCACCCACAGGGCATCGATCCTGGCGTTGATCGACGCGCTGCCCGAGGGCTTTGAAACCACGGTGGGCGAGCGCGGGCTGAAACTCTCCGGCGGCGAACGGCAGCGCATCGCGATCGCGCGTGCGCTCTATGGCGAGCCTGCGATCCTGCTTCTGGATGAAGCCAGTTCGGCGCTGGACGAGGCGACGGAGCGCGAGATCATTGCCTACGTTCGCGAATTGGCCAAGGAGGTGACTGTATTGGCCATCACCCATCGATGGAGCGTTGTGACCGCAGCCGATCAGGTCATCGACCTTATGGGGGATCGAAACCAGACTTCGTCATGCTGAACTACGTTCACTGGAAAACCGACAACAAGGTCGGCAACGCGCAGGGGCCGGATTCCGGCAACACTGTGGGCGTGCGAGCGCAGGTTTCGTTCTGATCTGGCTCTCGATCTACAAAGCAGACGACGTCCGATCAAGGAAACGGAAAAGGGAAGAGGTCCAAATTCTCTGGGTACTTGTCAGCGAACACGAACTGACGCCACGCGCGGAATGCGGACTCTGTAGGGTTGTCCACGACTTTTGTAGCGGCATGGTGCGCAGCACTTATTTCCTCCGGAGTTGCTGACGCCGCTACCAACGTGGATGCGAGTCTGGCTATCCGCTGTGATCGCTCCATTGAGGAAATCTTCTCCGTGATCCTCTCCTCAAAAAGTTGGACAAAACAGCTTCTGTGCGTTGTAAAAAAATAGTTCCGCTTGGAAGCCCCGAACGAATTAAGAGCCCACATTGCCTTGGTGAGGGAGCGGGTCTTGCAGAACTCGATATAGAATTCCGTATAGTCATTCAGAAGAACGTCTTCTTCAATCTCCTCTGGCGGACCAACCAAAGCGAAGAAAGGAGCACGGGCGGTATTGAGAACAGTTCGTGCCATGTGACCACCTGAGCAGGCGGCGACAGTCACCACCAGCCACCCCCTCATCATGTCATTGATCTTGGCCAACGGTACCGAGAGATCGGGCCAATCGATCAAGTCGTCATTCGTAAGTTGGAGCCCGTTCTCGTTGCCGTGGGCTTCGATATGAAGTATTGGGTGATTTCCAGCAGCTGCTGACTGGAGTACATCATTCAAGCAGTCACTGAACTCCTTCAGGCTTTTCGGGGTGAGAAGCTTGACCTTAAGCTGCCTCGTGAGGGCTGCGTCGCTATTTTTTATCTTGCTGGACAAGAGGCTGCCTGTGGTCCGGTCACCCGGTCTCAGCGACTCAATAATCCATATCTCAGCCCCCATAACGCCCCCTTTTGATGTGGAGTCTCATCACTTATCGCGAGTACGTTACCAGCAGAGTAGGGCGCCGGTACAGGAGACATCGCATGGCCGGCGGCATTACCGAATCTGGTGTTCACGCCGCCGCCGATCAGTTGCTGGCCAAGTGCGAGTGCCCGACCGTCGAGCAGATCCGGGCTCACTTGGGGGGACTCGCCGACCCTTATGACCCTCTGGCTGGTGACCTGGTGAAACCGACCATCAAGAGCTTGCTGAGTGAGCAGTTGGTGGCTGCCCAGCGTGATGCACTGAAGATCAGATCCGTTTGCAGATCTCATAGCTCGCCGAGCAACGGGACACCGGGCTTCGGAGAGCCGATCGAGCCGAGGCAGCGAGACAGCAATTTGGCGTGCGGCTCCCCGCGGCCCTGGAGACAGCAAAATCTGAGCGGGAAGGCTGGACCAAGTACGTCAGATCTGTCGAGAATCGGACGTGAAGCGGTGTTGGTAGCGCGCGGCCAGAGATGGAGGTACTCCTGACGCAGCCAAGCAGGACATCCGAACGACACAGGGGCCTTGAGAAACAGCTGCGCCAAGAGATCGAAGCTGCCCAATCAGCGGACACCACGGCCAGGTGGCGGCCGGGCCAAGATGCTTGGAACATAATATACAGAATGCGGCTGATCGGAGCCGGAAAAGCCTTGTGAATCAATGGCTTTAGCGCGGGCGGCGCCGGGTGCTGTGAACACTACCAGCGCCAACACGGCGGCGACCGCGCTCAACCTGTCCAACATCGATTTCCACATGGCGCGCTCGGCAGGGGATTGCGCCCGTTCGGCGTGAATTTGAGCCGTCCAGTGGGGACCATCCAGCTTCGCCATCGCGCAGATTTGCGCAATTCGCTCATCTGAGATGGGCGCAAGGCTGTGCCGCCATTGGTGGATCGTCTGCCGTTTCAGGCCCACAGCCGTTGCTAACTCATTGTCTGAATTGAAATTGCAGCGCTCACGCGCCTGATCCAGCAGTTCGGCAATAGCGGTCATGTCAGATACTCGTTTGACAAGTCGTCAGGCGATCAGCTTACATCCTCCGCGTCAGATGCGTATCTGACGCCCGCCACCGGCACCCCAAGGCCGCTGGCGGGTTCTCTTGGGGGTTGGGGCAGGGGATCAGTGTTGAGGAACTCATCTCTCAAATTCCGCCTTGGCACGTGCGGCAAGAGCAGCGATCGCGCGTCCGGCCTTGTCGAGCTCCATACAGCCGGTGAGTACTCCCCTCAGTCCTCCGATCTCATTGACAACTGCCATCCGCTCTTTTCCGTAGTGGCATTTGAGAAATTCGGCGCACAGCAGGTCAAAGTTGCGCGCAACGGTGAGCGCCGAGATTTTTGCTTCGACTCCGTCGTCGCCGAGAACATCCCATGCAGGGTCGTCCCACTTAACTACTGCAACAAGGTTCCGAGTGCCGGCGATGGCTCCGCAAAGCGTTCCAAGGCTTACGGCGCCGTTCTTGTCAGCGCCTCTGAGCGTTTCATTAATGTGGAAGAGTGGCCTGATCAGCAGTCCGGCCCAAGTCTCAGTGCCACGCAATTGCGCGGAACGCAGTCGGCGGGACCGCTCGTCAGCCTGCTCAAGCTGCTGGCTTTGCAGCACAAATGTGGCTGCGGCGTACTTCCAGGCTCCGTAGCCGATAACCCATGTGCCAATTGCTGCAGCCCAGTCTCCAAGGCTGCCCCAAGGAAACTTTTCGGTGCCGTCCGCCCACGCAAAGATCAGCCAGCTAAGCGTGGCGGAAAGCCCGCCAGCTACCAGGCACGACACAAGGACGTCTCGAACCTCAATCTTTCGCGAGTACCACTTGTCCATTCTTCCCCCTGTGGCGAACAGTTCATCGGGGGGATTCTGGCATGACCGAGCCGCTATTCGCCTTCGCCCTGTTGGCGGCCATCGCCACCGCCTTCATCGGTGCCGCTCGCGTCGTTTCGTGGCTGCTGGACCGGCGTGATCGTGCCGCCGTCCAGCGCGCCAAGGAGGCGGCCATCGTCGCCCAGGCACGCGCCGAACTGGACGCTACCGGCTGGACCGCGGACGACGAGTCCGCATACCAGCGCGACCCTTCCGCCTACGACCGCGAACTGCCGGGCATGTGGGAGGCCTCCGATTTCATGGGCGGTCGTGATTACGACCTCGACCCGGTCACGCGCGACGAGGTGAACCGTGGCCGTTGATCGCGCTCGCTTCCGCATGGCTGTCGTTGGCGGGGCAGGGGGCTTTTCCCCGCTTTCGCCCGGTGAAAAGGGGCAGCTGGCAGCGGCGGCAATTGGCCCGGGGAGTAACACGGGCCAAAAGGGTCAGCAGGACGCAATCATCGACTACCTGACCATTGTGGTCCCGCTCTCCGCCCTTGAAGAGGTGAACTGCAAGAAGCTCGACCTCCTGCTGTTCCGCATCTTCGGCTTCCGTGGCGAAGTTGTTGCCGGTGCGATTCGTGAGAAGAACTGGAACTTCTACGAGCAGTCTGCGGTGTTGATCGACCGGGAAAACGAGGTTGTTGGCCGTGTCGGCATCGGTGGCAAGAAGAGCACCGTGTGTCTGAGCCTGACCGGCATGGGTTGCAAGTGGGTCCGAAACTGGGCGCAGGTCTACAAGCAGTGCTCAATGCTCGACGCCAAGATCACCCGTGTTGACTGCGCGCACGACGACTACGAAGGCGAACGCCTGAACGTGCATGCGCTCCGTGAGGTTGCCGCACAGGGCGGCTTTACCGAGGGCGGATGCCCCCCGCGTCACCGCTTCATTTCCGATGAAGGTCACAACACCGGCTGCACGCTGTATGTCGGCGGCAAAGGCCACAAGGAACTGTGCGTGTATGAGAAGGGCAAGGCCGAAGGCCTGCCGTCATCGCGCTGGGTTCGCGCGGAAGTGCGCCTGTACGGCAAGCACATGGAAATCCCGCTGGACGTGCTGTTGAACCCCGGCGCTTACCTGCGCGGCTCATACAGTGCATTGCAGGACCTCATCAAGGGCGTGTGCACTCGACTGCGCACGATCCGCAAGCACGTCGAAGTTTCTGCCGAGGCAATGGTGCTCTGGATGGAGCGTCAGGTAGGCCCGGCTCTCAGTGTTCTGCGCGGAGCGTTCGGAGATTCATGGTCCGACTTCTGCGAGGCCCGCATCGTCCGTGATGGTCACCCCGGACGCTTTCGCGGTATCGCCAAGGGTGACGCACTCCATCGTTTCGTGAGGGAAGAACTATGCCCATCTGCCGTGTGAAGTCTGCCGCCGTTGAAGAGCGGCACAACGCAGCCAAGAACACCATCAATCGTTCGCAGACCGTTGGCCTCGACCTGGGCAACGGCTTCGAATTGCCTTTCCGTGTCGGCCTCGGCTCGCGCCCGCCGTACCCGCCGGGTGAGTACGACATTGACCCGCAGTCCTTCGCCCTGAGCCAGTACGGCGATCTGGTGTTGAAGCGCTACGTGGATCTGGTTCCGCTGCAGGCGAAGGCCGCAGCAGTCGCGGCGAAGCCGTAAGCCATGGCCGTGCTGATCCCCGCATGCCGCGAAGCCGACCTGGACACGGCTACGGGGACCTGCACGGCTGTGATCTGGATTCCTCAGCCGGCACTACTGCCGGAACTGCCGATTGAGGATGCACAGGCCATCGGGGCAAAGATCGCGCTTCTCTGGGCTGTGGCTTTCGTGTTCCGGCTTATCCGCAAGAAAATCGAACAGTCCTAGGAGGACACATGCAGAAGATCTTCAACGCCCAGAAGGGCAAGGGTGCCGCTCTGGCGGCTGTCGGTACCGCTGCGCTGGCATCTGCCCCGGCGTTCGCCTCGGGCGGTGGAAGTGTGGACGTGGGTGCAACCGTCTCCGCGATCACGGCGGCGCTCGGCCCGATCGGTCAGATCGGCATTGCCGTGCTGAGCGTGCTGGTGGCCATCAAGGTCTACAAGTGGGTGCGCCGCGCGATGTAACGGCACCCGGGGGGAAGGGCCGACTCCCTCCCCCCGGTCTTTCTACGCCCTGGACAGGGCAGGGGGCTTGGGATGGAAGGTTGGATCTGGCTCGGCGCATGGCTGGTGGCATGCGCAATCATTTTTGTGGATTTCAACTGATGCGCTGGTTGACTCGCATGGCCGCCTGCGCAGCCGTCGCGCCCCGTATCGTTCTTCTTGTCGCAGTCCTGTTTACGGCAAGCCTGCTGCCTTTCTCCGTGCGCGCGCAGAACTACAGCGATGAAGGCACGGCGTACGCTGCGTGCATGGCCTACATTGGTCAGTACGTGAGCGCTCGACCTAATACGACTCGCAGCCCGCGCTGCCCGCATCGAGTGCAGACCACTCAGGGAATATTCGAGGGGCAGAGCCAGTACTTGCTGCCCGATAACGTGACTTGGGCATGGTCGCCGAAGCACGGCACATTTGCGTATCCGATCACCAAGAAGTGTTCAACGAGAACGAACTACAACGGCTCGTATCCGAACGGCAACATCAAGCCACGATCTGGCTCTCTCTCCTGCGACCTTGGTTGCGAGACGATCTGGACAGATAACGCCGATGGCAGCGTCAACGGGCAGGCGCTCGGTAAGACGTGTACCGGCGATGATTACGACAGTGACGATGACTGCGCCAAGGCAGTGCCCGGCGGCGGCTATTACCACAATCGGGGGATCGGCGTGTGTGAGCCGCCGGATCCATCGTGTAAGGGGGGCGGTAAGGCAAATTCTCTGGGGAAGTGTGAGCCTGAGCCTTGCCCTTCTGGAACGGTCCAGCAGCAGGACGGGACGTGCAAGAAGGCCGCGAACGAGTGCCCCGCAGGCCAGGTTAGATCGCCTGATGGAAAGTGCCTTCCGGGTGACGGCCAATGTGCCGCAGGCGAGGTTCGCGGGCCTGATGGCACCTGTAAGAAGGACGGCGACGGCGATGGCAAGCCAGATGAGCCGGGGGCGAATGATTCGTTCTCCGGCGGCGATGACTGCAGCACACCACCGTCTTGTAGTGGTTCCCCGATCATGTGCGGTCAAGCTCGCATCCAATGGCGCATCGACTGCAATACGCGCAGGAACCGCAACATCGCTGGCGGACTTTGCAACGCTATGCCTGTGTGCACCGGAGATAAGTGCGACGCCATGGAGTATGCAGGGCTTCTTATGCAGTGGCGCTCCGCCTGCGCTCTGGAAAAGATGGCATCCAGCACTGGTAACGGCGGGGGCGACGGGGCTGATGTAAAGGCGATTCGTGATGCGCTTACTGGCACTGGCGGCTCCGTCACAACAGCCCCGGATCGGCCTAGCTCTGATGTGTGGTCACCGCGTAGCGGTACACCAATCAAGCCTGATACGGGTGGATATGGCTGGGGGCGCTCCTGTCCGCAACCGCCAAGCATTGATGTTTTCGGCAACTCTATTCAGATCAATACCGCGCCGATATGCAACTGGCTGATCCTCGGCGGATATTTCGTGTTGGGTCTGGCCGCGTTGGGTTCACTTCGCATCATCGCAACTAGGGACGCGTGACATGCCAATGCTAATCAGTACGTTGCTGACGGCGCTCGCGGCGCTGTTTCGGTCGAAGTGGGGGCCGTGGGTTGCTGAGGCCATGGTATGGCTGGGCTTGTCCTGGGCAACGAATGAGTTCTTGGTTCAGCCATGGATTGACCAGATGGAGCAGGCAATGCGCGCAGGCGCACCCGGCGGAGAGTTTGGCGCACTGGTCGTGGCGTACGCGGGAATCATGAAGTTTGATGTGGCCTGCACCATGATCGCCTCAGCGGTCACTGCAAAGTTCGCTGTTGGCGCTGCAAAGACGTTCCTGACGAAGCGGACCTGATATGCCTATCGAACTGTTCACCGGCCAGCCGGGAAACGGCAAAACGGCGTTGATGATGGAGCGCCTCGTTGCAGAGGCCAAGGCCGCTAGCCGGCCGATCTTCGCAGCTGGCATCAATGGCCTGAGTCCTGGACTTGCGACGGTTCTGGATGACCCGACACGCTGGAATGAGATTGACCAAACTGTCGAGGGCACTTGTGTTTGCGGCATCGAGTTCACGCCTGATGGCACCCCGATTCCCCGGCCTCCGCATGCCCATACGTTGGTTCCGGATGGTGCGTTGATCTTCGTTGATGAGGCGTGGAAGTACTTCGGTCATCTGCACAACGCGACGAATCAGAAAACGCCCAAGCACGTTCTTGCGTTGAGCGAGCATCGGCACCGGGGCATTGACTTCGTCTGGACAACGCAGCAGCCGAATCAGCTGTATCCGTTCATTCGCGGTCTGATCGGCTCTCACGCACATGTGGTTCGTCGGTTCGGAACCAAGATGATCGACGTCTATCGTTGGGGCGAGTTGAACGAGGAAATCAAGTCGTCCGCAAAGCGTGAATTGGCCCAACGCACGACGCGGCTTCTGCCTTCCCAGATATACGGCCAGTACAAGTCGGCAGAAGTGCACACGATCAAGGCGCGCATTCCGCTCAAGGTGGTGCTTCTGCCGGTGATGATCGTGGTTGCCGCCGTTTGCGCCTATTGGGCATATACGTCGCTACGGTCGTCATCGTTGACGGGTGCGCCGGGGAAAGAGGGGGCGCAATCGGCGTCAGCCGATGCGGCCCCTTCGCCGTCCCGCCCAGCAGGCGCGAGAGAGGAAGCGCCGCGCTGGCCGTCAGCCGCTGCGTACGCCAAAGACCATCTGCCCCGCATCAGCACCATGCCCTGGACTGCGCCAGTCTTTGATGAGCGACAAGCGCGCTCCGATCCGCAGCTGGTGTGCATGTCGTCGCTAGAGGGGCTTGATGCGCAGGGCGTGCGCCAAGAGGGGACTTGTCGTTGCTTGACCGAACAAGGAACCGCGTATGAGCTGAGCCAGCCCGAATGTCGAACGCTGGCGCGAAACGGCCCCGTTTATAACCCGTATCGCGAGCGCTCAGAGGAACGTCGAAGTGAGCGCATGGATCGCCCGGACGATAGGATGCAATCACAACCTGTCGGTGTGGCAGGGAGCGTGATTCAAAAGCAAACGCGTGCGCTGGGGACGTTCCCAGAATCCGCGCCGTACGAGAACGGCTCAGTTCTTCCGCCTACTACGCGGGACCTTTGATGACCAGTAGCGCTCGCGAAGTGTTGAAGTGGCTGGCCGTGATTCTCATGACGGGAGACCACGTTGCAAAAGTGATCTACGGCGGCTACGTGCCGGTGCTGAGCGAGGCGGGGAGGGTGGCATTCCCATTGTTCGCTCTGGTGATGGCCTACAACCTCGCCCAGCCAGGCGCCGATGTGGGCAAGTCGGTGCGCAGGCTCAGTATGTGGGGGGTGATCGCGCAGCCGGTGCACGCGCTAGTGTTCGGCTACTGGTTGCCGCTCAACATCCTGCTCACGTTCGCCGCGGCTGCGAGCTGCATATGGGCCTACGCCAGTCGCAAATGGGCCTTGGCCGCAGCACTGTTTTTTGTGGCACCTCTGGTGGTCGATTACCAGTGGGCGGGCGTATGGCTCGTTGTGGAGGGCTGGTTCTGGTTCTCCAACTGCGGTAGTGGCCGGCCGGTCCGGTCTATGCTCGGCACATGGGATCCAATGGCGAGGGCGTTCCCATACTGGCTCTGGTGCTGCATGGGCCTGCTCTGCTGGTACAACGGCAATGCCTGGGCGCTGCTCGCGATTCCAGTGATGCTTGTCCTATCGAGTGTGGCATGGCCGGTGCCACGCGGGCGATGGGTCTTCTACGGCTACTACGTGGGGCATCTGGCGTGCCTCGGGCTGATAGTGCTTATACTGCGGCCATGAGCATGCGCCGCTACTTTGATCTTCACTACTGGATTGCCCGATGGATGGATCGGGCCTTCCGGCGTCATGGCCAGCGTTAAAGCCAGGACGGGGCTGGCCGCTTAGGGGCAGGGCATGCCCGGCACATTCTCCCATCCGCCTGGAATGCGGCGGAAGGCAACGCCACTGATGCAGCGTAGTTCCTCACGCTTTCGTTCCGCGGCATCCCTTTCGGCAGCTGCCCGGCGCAGCCGGATTTCAGCAATCAACTGCTGTCGTTCCTCTTCAGCTGATGCAGGCTGTACCGATTCGACGGCATCGGTCGTCGCTGGCGATACGGGGCGTTGTGCTGCCGCCTGATGGTCAGGCTGTGATTGGAACCGCGCATTCCACGCGTCTCCCGTCTTCAGGTGCAGCCAGATTCCAGCACCAGCCATGCCCAGTAGCAAAACAGCCCACATGCCGAGCCACGGGAATTCCCACCGCGTGCGCGGGATTGGTTGCAGGTAGTCTGGTCGTTCGCGTTCCATACGTCCCCCAAGGCGTCCTGCGCGCATTCTAGCCGGGGTGTAGGGGCACCGCCCCTACGGAATCGCCTCACACGCGCTGGCGGCGCCTCGGCCCCGGTACCGGCAGGACCGCAGTCGGCGGCTTGGCGTCAGGGCCAGCCATCACCCTGGACAACCGCTCTTGTCGGCGGGCCATCAAGGTGGCCACCTCGATCACATCGGCGGGTACTGCAGGAAAGGTGTTTCTGGCAGCCTTAGTGCTGCAACGGTTCCGAGGGTGTCCCGATCGAGGATCGTTGCGCAGTTCGCCCATCATCCGCCGCCATTCCTGAGCCTGCGCCGCAGTGAGCGATAGCCACGCCAGATCCTGCGGCTCCAGTTCGCGGCCCTCTGGGGTGACAAGTCGGCCAGCCTTAAACGAAAAACCGGCCCAAGGGCCGGTCAGGTTCCGATCACGCACGATCAGGCTCCATGCCAGAGTAGGTGCCGGGGCAGCGGCAAGAGACGTGCCAGCCACCCCAAGATGATCTGAACATAATATACATTATGCGCAAAGCTGGTACTTTTACTTCTGTTGCGTTGAAGCCCCTGTTCATGGCTTAGGCACCGCAACGCAAGCTTGATCAATGGTACAAATTCCCTGGCCAGTGCAGCGAGGACTACGTCTTGCTCCAGCAGCTTAGCGGTGTTCAAGTGCCCAGCGTGCTCCACGGCCCAGTACTCGTGGATGACGCTCACGGACTTCCTAGGTACTGGGCGACCGTCTGGGCCCTCATGGAGGGGTCATCACTCGCTCGATCCAGCTTGATCAAGAAGCTCCGACACATTGAGAGCCTCTATGCCCATGCTGACGCTCTGTTCGGCCACGGCTCGTTGGATGACGCTCTTGGCTCAATGGACGACGCTCGTCTGTCAGAGGTGCTGGAGTCCTGGTTCGTATCAATCAAGAATCGGCCGCTCGCGGGGCAAGCGGATGATGCGCGCTGGAAGACTGGCTACTCCTTCGCAACGTCCGTCATTACCAGGCTATCCAAGACGTCGCTTCCAGCAGATCGTCTCCGACAAATGGAGACGAGGCTGCACCGGATGTCGCACCTCTATGGGCAGCTTCATGTTCAAGGACGCCGGCGCACAACTCAACTGCGGTCTCTGCCTGCGAGCGTGGTATCGGCGCTGTACGAAACGCTTGACCCTTCATCGTGCGCGAATCCCTTTCCACGAGAGCGCACGCGCTGGCTTGCCTTCCTTGCATTTCTGTTGATGCTTCATCAGGGGCTACGGCGCGGAGAAGTTCTGCTGCTATCAGCAGATGCTGTAAAGGGAGGCTTTGATGAAAGGCTGGGCCGAGTTCGAAATTGGCTCGACATCAAGGAAAGCAAGTACTCCAACGATGACGATCCGCGTTACTCTCGGCCGAGCATCAAGTCAGCCAACGCCCTTCGTCAGCTTCCGGTAAGCGACATGGTCGCGGGGATGGTTCAGGTCTATGTGGAGAACTTCCGAGGCAGGCCCAATCATGCATTTCTCTTGAACACACAGCAGAACACTCCGCTTTCTACAGAGTCATTGACGAAGATGTTTGCGAAGGTGTCCATGAGCCTTCCCAGGTCCGTCATCAAGGATCTCAGTGATCGCAACGGAAGAATCACCGTTACACCTCACGATCTAAGGCACACGTGCGCCGTGATGCGGCTGAATCAATTGCTCGGTCAGGGCGATTGCATGGACGAGGCCCTGCAGAAGCTTCGTTCGTTCTTTGGATGGTCAAGGGAGTCGCAGATGCCGGTCCACTATGCCCGAGCGGTGTTCGAGGATCGCCTGTCGACCGTCTGGAACAGCGAGTTTGACGCAAGGGTTGATGTCCTGAGGGCGCTTAACTTCTAGAGATGCCGGGGGTATGACATGGATCTATCCAAAGAGGCCTATCCTGCAGGTGATTCGGGTGTGATACGTGAGGTCGTCGCCTCACTCCCCGCCCTGCCGTCACTAGTCCGATACCACGATGATTTTGATGACAGGCAACGTTCCATAAGGGACATTGCAAGTTGTAGCAAGGTAGGTGTCCACTACGCGGGACGCGTCACTCCCCTCTCCTTTGAGTACAGCTCCGAGCACCTTGCTCAGCTAATGAAGCACGTTTTCGTGCTTCTAATCGGGGAGGATGTCGCTTCAGTAACTGCATTGCTGTATGTGTCTGCTGGAAGGAATATTTCTCCGGAGTATGCCAGTAGGTTGCTGTCGGCTGGACCTGCGGGAGTTGCGGCAGTTTGGGCTAGCTTTATGGAGTTAGATCTTCCCAGGCACACATACGCATGCGCCAAGGCGATGCTGCATCTTCTTTCGAAGCATCGCCTGAACGGGTGGTCAGAAGACTACTTGGAGTTGCTCACCACCCTGCCCTTGCCGTTCTACGACAAGTACGCGGTAGTTCGGTCCGGTGGTGCATTTCTTTCCGCCGAGGCGGAAGCGGCGGTTGTGCGTTTCCTGGATGAGTCTGCCTGCAGCCTGGATGGGGGCAAGGTCGATGAAGTATCGCTACAAGATGCTGCAATGCTGCTTTGCGCCTATCAATTTGCAATGCGGCCCGTGCAAATCGCGTCGCTTACCTTTCGTGATATTCGGATTCGCGCCGATCCGAAGGGCCAAACTCCGTCGGTCCATCTGACGTTCCGCATGGTGAAGCAGAGAAGCAATGTGGTAGCCAAGGCGCTGTTGCGCCGAGTGAAGTTTGAGTGGGCTTCCATCTTCGTTTCTCTCAGTATGCTAGCGCAATCCAATGGCGCGGAAGCTGCGGATAGAGCTTTTGGCGTTGGATCTTCGTATGAAGCTGGCCTGCGCATCAGCGCGCTGTTGCGGAGATTAACGGGGGGCGATGAGTCGACCTACAACCTCCGCCACACTGCCGCTCAACGACTGGTGGACGCTGGCGCCAGTCATGAAGAGCTGGCCGAGTTTCTTGGTCACTCAAATTCATCGACAGCGCTTGTCTACTACGAGACGTCCATAAATCAGGCCGAGCGGGTGAATCGAGCGCTCGGGATATCAGAGATCTACCAGCGCGTGGCGAGCATAGCTCATCATCGATACATCACGCCGGAGGAGCTCGCTCGGCTCAAGGGTGACCAACAGATTGCTGGAGTTCCGCACGGTGTGGCGATCGCGGGAATAGGTGGTTGTACATCAGGCCAGCCGGCTTGCCCCTTCAATCCAATAATGTCGTGCTACGGGTGCAGAAGGTTCATGCCCGTCCAAGACGTAGAAATGCATTCTAAGGTTCTGGATGATCTTCGCGGAATCGCCAGGTTCTTCCTCGATTCGTCGCGTAGCGACTCGGTCTCGCCCACCTATCTTCAGTTGGAGAGAACAATCTCCGATGTCAAGGCTGTTGTCGCGGAACTGGAGGATCTTGGCAAATGAGCTTTCACTTCAAGGCATTTGTCCAGCTTGGAAAGGAAATTGCCGCAGCTCAACTCCTGACGTGGGATATTGCTCTAGACGCTACTGGATCGGCGGTCAGGGGCGATGAGTGGAACATCACAGCCTTGGCCGGCGGGGTCACTCCTAAGCTATATCTCCGGCACTTCGGGTCAGAGCCTGCAGCTCTTGCTGTCCTTAACGAGATTCGTCTGTCTAGCGCGCTACCTATGCGCGAGCCTGTCATTCTTTCGCAGAGCTGGCAAAATCTTATCAAAGCGACGGTCCTGGAGCAGGTCTTCATGCGCCGGAATTCGCCCGGCCATGTGGCGAACAATGTGGTACGCCCCCTTCGAGTTCTGGCTACTTGTGTTGGTGAAACAGAACCATGGGACATCTCGATTGACGACATCTCTACAGCAATGGAGGTCGGGGGTAGGCTCCAGGCATCAGGAAAGCTGAGGGACCTGATCGTTGGACTTGTTAGGGTCGTGTTCGATGGCAATCACCTATCGGATCATGGCCCGCTCTCCCCTGCCCTGTCTTCTCAACGAATCAAACCTCGCCAGAGCCAACGTGCCAGCTATCTTAAGTCGCAGTCCGAGATCAGGGAGAGTCTTGAGGATCGGAAGTCCTCTGAGCGCCTGCCGGAACGTCGCGCATTCTGGGAGTTGGTGAGAATTGTCATGACGGAGCAACCCTTGAGTTTCATGGACGAACTGCGATTTGCAGCGATTCGAACGATGATTCTTACTGGTTTCAGAATTGGTGAGGCCACTTCATTGCCGGCGGATTGGCGCACCGAGCGTCACTATTACGACGCGGGAGGCAAGTCTGCGGATCGTCTAGGCGGATTCTCGAAGGCGCTCATGATTCGTCACTTTGCGGAGAAGCAGCGGTCAAAGGCAGCGAAAAGCACTGCTCTAATCGAGAAGACGCACTACGTACCGGCGATATTTGAGGAGATTGTTTCGGACACTCTAAGCCGTGCGGAGGCAATTACCGCCCCAATGAGAAGGACATTGCGCATGCAGACCGAGTCGGGGCGCCTGTTCCCCGGCTTTGAGCCTTGCGACCTTGTTCATGCGACTCAGATCTATCCCCACCTAACTGGAAATTCCTTCTGGCTCGACTTGCCAAGCGGCCTCAGGCAGAAATGGATAGCCCTTTGCCGCAAGAATTATTCAAGTGATCTCTTTGATGAGGTTCAGCTCACACAGATGCAGATGTTAGCTCAGAGGGATGCAAAGCCCAGCGCTGCCATTGAGGTGTACTTTCGAAGGCTCGCGGACGCTCGCAATCACCCTTTGGTGCTCAGGGATTCTAGAGGAGAGCCCTTGCCATTCCGTGCCGGCCGCGATCTACACTCTGTTTTTGTAAGGGTCGAGGATGTCGAGAGCTATGTTCGGACGATGACGACCTCCAAGCTTCCTGATACAGAATACTTTGAGCTGGTGGATCGCAGATTCGCTCCTTGGGAGTTCCTCTTCCTTCACCCGAAACGATCTCTTAGTGAAGAGAGAAATGATGGTCTATGCGATGTAACGCGGTACTTCTCTGTCGGGCGACCTGACCCCTCACTTGTCAACATGTACCTTGGCGAGCAAAAGTCTAATGAAACCTTATTCACCCGCTATGGCGGGTCCGATGAAGATCGCAGCTCAACACTAACATCGCACTCCCTTCGCCACCTGCAGAACACGGAGCTTTTTCGCCTCGGGGTTGCAGATACAATAATCTCAAAGCGCTTCAATCGTCGAAGTGTCGCTCAGAGTTATGTGTATGATCATCGTAGCCTCGCCGAGGATCTGGATCAGCTGGAGCTTCCTGTCGACGTTGAAACCTCACTTGGCGACAAAGCGAGCACGGTCGCAAAGTTGATACAAGCTGGTCGGGCCACAGGTCCAATCGTGGATTCATTCAAGAGGATACAGAGTGAAGAAGGCGATGCGGCTGCCTTCGAGTTCCTGAAGGTGGAGGCCGACGGATTTCACGCAACGCCCTATGGTCATTGCTTGAATAGCTTCACCGTAGATCCCTGTCCGAAACACCTGGAGTGCTTCTCGGGCTGTCGGCATCTCTCGGCGACTAACTTGCCAGAGAATCGGTCTCATCTTCGATCCCTAGAAGTGAAGCTGATTGCTGCGATTGAACTGGCGGAAGGCAGGCCATCAAATAGCGTTGGACGAACCAATCAGATCAGCCACGCGAAGGTTAGGCTTGATGGCGTACGCATGCTCTTGAACACACCCTATGGTGAGAAGCCATTTCCCGATGGTCCGGACCTTTCACTTCCCCGCCGCAAGGGAGTTATCGATGAGTACTGATAGTTTGGATGGAAGCCAGGAGAAATCTGATCCTGAAATGCTGGTGGTTCTTGATGATCTTCTATCCCGCGATGTGAACATCACTGCACGTGCCGTCGCTCGGTTGCATCCTGGCATCAATGCCGCGTCATCAATTACGCGAAGCAAAGAACGTAGTCGCCTTCTGTCGCAGTATCAGGAGCGGCAAGCTGAGTACCGAAAATGGTGCGGAAGACCTGGAAAGCTGGCTAGCACCGAAGCTGCAGCGGCGCTCGCGGATCGCGATCTCTACATAGAAAAGTTGGAGTCACAGATTGCTCTTCTCACCGCGTCTCACGTTGCGCTGCTTCGGGCAGTGGGTGAGCTTGGTGGGTACAGCAGGTGGTCGTCGTTCTACAGCGTGTATCGTGAGTCCCGGGAGCAACTCGTGAATCTCGGTGCACTGCCAGTAGCGCAGCTCAGCTCAATTCAGTCGCGCAATTCTGAAGGCTGACAGCGAGAGACCTAGGTCGGTGATACTCGTTTCAGCGGCATGGTGGAAGGAGGTCGCATGGGCTCGAGCCTTGCACGCGCCAGGAGTTGCGCACCCGTCTAGCGCCCTAGATGTGGTCCAAGTCAGTCACTGGAACTTATGCTCCTGCAGATAGGGGCCGGTCGCAGGCTTCACTGGGACATTACAGCATCCGGATCACGATTTGACTGTCTGCTAATCGAGCCTGGAGAGTGCTATGGAAGGAATTCCTCATGCCTCATTGGATTCCGAGCTTGCACGGGTCGAAACGAAGGTCGTTCTGCTAGGTAGGGCCGTAGAGCAACAATCTGCAGGATATGACCTGGGCAGGCCCCACGGAAGATTTGATTGGGTCACTTCTGGAGATGATCGAACTCGCCCAGATTCAGTTCCGAGACGCTTGTGTAGCGTTCGAGAAGCGAGATGCAGAGCTGGCGGGGCGCGTTCTCAAGCATGACGCTGCCATCTCTGGCCTGCATTCAATTCTGTTTAAGGAGATCCTTCAGGGAATTGCCGAGCAAGACCAGGTCGCCGTAGGGCTCATTCACCTTCTCTACGTCATAAAGAATCTTGAGAAGATTGGTGATCACGCGACAGAGATAGCGTCTAGTGTTGTCGCGCTGTCGAAGGACCAGCAAGCTGCTCAACTCGACCGACCGTGATTGGTTGAGCGCTCTTGTGAGCGCTCTTAGAGCTCCTTGCGCATCACTGCGCATGTGGCGGGGCACAGTGTGGAGAATTGGCTCGTCTCGCGTATCTGAATTGGAACGGCATCTCTTGCGACGATGCTGAAGCCAACGCCCTGAAAGAAGTGGCTCGATGAAGTTGTTAAAAGGTAGACCACCTCTATGCCTGATTTCCGCGCAACCTCGATTGCATGAGCAACAAGGGCCTGCCCAAATCCGTTTCGTTGGTGCTGTCTCTTCACGGCGAGCGAGCGGAGCAAGGCCAGATGGCCATGAGGTTCCATTGCAACCACACCACAGAGTTCGTGGTCTTCAAATACTGCATGGAAGATGGCTCGATCTGGCCTTTCGAGAAGGTCCTCTGTAGGAAGTTTCAGCTCTTTGAGTAGCTCAATCACTTCAGTACTTAGCAATGCGGGTCTGATTGATGTAGCCACGATTGGTCGGCCTTGCGTTCGTCATTGAAGGGGACTCGGCGCTTCCTTCCCGGGGGGATTTCAGAGGAGAGGACTTCCGGCGAGGATGCCCTGTAGGCGGAGGGCTGACTAGCCTTGCGCGTCATCCGAGTTCATTCCTCCTGGCGCGACCCTGGGCTACTTCACTGCCTGGAGCGTGTCGCAGCCAGTGAGCCGATGCTCAGCCACATTCAATGGCGCATGCCCTCCATCTTGACTGGCAGCCAACGGCTTCCGACCAAGGAAACGGTGGCGAGCAGCGCCAATAGGCAGATCAGCCAGGTAGGTCCGGTGCGCTCCAATGCAACGGCTGCAAGCGGCGGCGCCGCCGCCTGCGCCATAAGCATGGGCCGAGCAAGTTGGCCCATAGTCTTGCCGTAGTCCGCCGATCCGATCACGGCCAACGGAAGGGTGCCACGGGCCACCGTGAGGATCCCGTTGCCGGCACCGTAAATCACGAATGCAATGATCGCGACCCACGGGTATCCGGTGAGTAGCAGCAGAAGAGCCACCAAGGTCGCAGCAACTCCTGCCCGCGCAGACCAGGTGGGGTGCACGCCTCGCCCGCAGTACATCTCAAGCAAGCGAGCGACAACCTGTGCGGGGCCGATGATCATCCCGGCGAGAAGGGCCAGCGAGGGCGCCAGTCCGATGGCACCCAGCAATGCAATCAGATGCACCGACAGCGTCGCCATGATCGCTGCCTGACAGGTCAGCAGCAGGCCGATGAGCACAAGCCAGTGTGTAGGCGGTGTTGCAGCCGAAATGGTTGCTGCAGTATTGGGGCGGGCGGCAACGGTTGCTGGCTGATCCGGGCCTGACGCAGTAAGAGCCTGACGCTTTGGAATGGCGAGCAAGTGGATGGGCAATGCAACAAGCAGGTTGAATGCGGCGGCTGCCCACAGCGCTCCGCGCCATCCCATGGTGTCGTCAAGGTAGGTCAGCACGGGCCAGCCGAGCGTGCTTGCAAAGCCGGCCACCAAGGTCAGGCCGGCAATCGATCGCTTCGCTTTTGCCCCGAGTAGCTGTCCAAGCGTTGAGAATGCAGCGTCATACAGGCCCGCAGACATGGCAATGCCCAGTACCGCCCAGCCAAGGTAATAGGTTGCTAGGGAGTGGGACCTGGCTAGCACCACCAAACCCAGGGCAAACACTGCCGAGCTGGCCGCCAGCACGGCGCGCCCTCCCCGCCTGTCGATGGTACGACCGGCCAGAGGAGCCAGCAGTCCGGCTATGATCAACCCAGTGGAGAGGCCTCCGACCAGCAGCCCGAGCGACCAGCCAGTGCTTCTGGACATAGGAAGCGCCAGAACGGCCAACAAGTAATAGCTGCTGGACCAAGCAATGATCTGGCCCGCCCCCAGTGCAACGATCAGCCAGGGCAGCCTTTGCGAGTGGCTGGGCGTGCTTTGCATGCTCTCGAACTCTCCCTGGCGTTCAGCTGCTCAGCGAATGCGCTTCCCGTCCTGATCGATTACCACTTCGCCATCTTCCTTCGTAAACGGCTCGTGCACTTCTGGCAGGATGTCCAGGACCACCTCAGACGGCCGGCACAGGCGTGTGCCCATCGTGGTCTGGACGAAGGGTCGATTGATGAGAATGGGATTGGCCAGCATGGCATCCAGCAGCGCCTCGTCGCTCAGCGCGGGATCGTCCAACCCCAGTTCCAGATATGGCGTCCCCTTCTGGCGGATCGCACTGCGAACATCCAATCCGGCGGCGGCAATCAGCTCGACAAGGCGCGCTCGGCTGGGTGGAGCGACCAAATACTCAATGACTTCAGGCTCAATGCCGGCATGGCGGATCAGCGCCAAGGTGTTTCGCGATGTGCCGCACTTGGGGTTGTGATAGATGACAGCGTTCATGCGCTCTCCTTTTCATTCAATGCAGTCTCGACGACGCCGGCCGCGGCGGTCAGGGCGGCTGCTTCGACAGCCCCCTTCCGTTCGCTGTAGCGATCGACCAGGTAGTCACTGCGGCCACGCACGAGGAGCGTGAACTTGACCAGTTCCTCCATCACATCCACGACGCGATCGTAGTAGGCCGAAGGCTTCATGCGTCCTTCGTCATCGAACTCCTGCCAGGCCTTGGCTACTGAGGACTGGTTCGGAATCGTGACCATCCGCATCCAGCGGCCGAGAACGCGCAAAGCGTTGACCACATTGAAGGACTGGGAGCCACCGCAGACCTGCATCACTGCCAGAGTGCGACCTTGGGTCGGGCGTACGCTCCCCTCCTCCAGTGGCAGCCAGTCAATTTGGTTCTTGAACGCAGCGGTCAAGGTGCCATGGCGTTCCGGGCTGACCCACACGTGCCCTTCGGACCACAATGAGGCCTGACGCAGTTCTTGGACCTTGGGGTGGGAGGCTGGCACCGAGTCAAGCATCGGGAGCTCGTGCGGATCAAATAGGCGCGTTTCAGCCCCGAAGTGCTCCAGCAACCGCTGCGCTTCCAAAGCCAGCTTCCGGCTAAATGACTGCGGCCGCAGGGAGCCGTACAGGATCAAGATGCGGGGCCGATGTGGCGCGGGATTGGGTTCGTTCAGCTTTTCGACCGAGGGAAGGTCCAAGGCGCCGGGGACGAGGTTGGGAAGCTGTTGCACGGGGTTGTCCTGCTAATTCGCTTCGACTATTCTAGAAGCATGGAACATAAAAACGCAACCCACGCTCTGGCTGCCCTGGGCCACGCCACCCGACTTTCGATCTTCCGTCTGCTGGTCCAAGCGGGCGGTGGCGGGAAGCTTGCGGGCGACATAGCCCAAGCCCTCTCCCTTCCTGGCGCCACCCTTTCCTTCCATTTGAAGGAGTTGCTGGCGGCCGGGTTGATCACCGCTGAGCAGCGCGGTCGCACGATCTGTTATCGAGCTGAGTTCGATGCGATGAACGCGCTTGTGGCCTACCTGACCGAAAACTGTTGTGCCGACGAGCAAGCCTGCGAACGTCCCGCTGGCTGCTGACCTTCCCCTCATTGAGATAGCTCAAATGATCCGTCGTGTTCTGTTCTTGTGTACTGGCAACTCTGCTCGCAGCGTGCTTGCTGAATCGACTCTCAAAAAATGGGGCGAAGGGCGCTATCTCTCCTTCAGTGCGGGCAGCCAGCCGGCCGGTCGCGTCAATCCGTTTGCAATTGCCCAGTTGCAGCGCGAAGGCTTTCCTGTCGATGGAATGCGAAGCAAGTCTTGGGACGAATTTGCCGAAGCTGATTCGGCTGCGATGGATCTGATCGTCACTGTGTGCGATAGCGCCGCCGCCGAGGCATGCCCGGTGGTGTTTGGTGACTTCGTACGCGTCCATTGGGGCCTGTTCGATCCCGCCGGCGTCGGCGGTTCGGATGCGGAGAAGGCAGGAGCCTTCGATCGCGCACATCAGATCATCAAGAGACGCCTCCAGGCCTTCCTCGACATCCCCGAAAGCGCCTGGGACGACCGCACGGCGCTGAAGGCCCGCCTCGACCCGATTGCGCAGATCGATTAATCGCTTTTCTCGAGACCTACCATGACCACTGATTCCCCTCGCCTGTCCTTCCTGGACCGGTACCTAACGCTCTGGATCTTCATGGCGATGGCCTTGGGCGTCGGCCTGGGCGCAATGTTCGACGGCGTGCCCAAGGCGCTCCACAGCCTGTCTATAGGCTCGACCAACGTCCCGATCGCGATTGGGCTGATCCTGATGATGTATCCGCCGCTTGCAAAGGTGAAGTACGAAGAGCTTCCCAAGGTGTTCGCCGACAAGCGCGTGCTGATGCTCTCCCTGCTGCAGAACTGGATCATCGGTCCGTTCCTCATGTTTGGGCTGGCAGTGTTGTTTCTGCGCGACTACCCCGAATACATGACCGGCCTTATTCTGATTGGCTTGGCACGCTGCATCGCCATGGTGTTGGTCTGGAACCAGCTTGCCCGTGGTGACGGGCAGTATGTGGCGGGCTTGGTGGCCTTTAATTCGATCTTCCAGATAGCGCTGTTCAGTGTGTATGCGTGGTTCTTCTTGTCTTGGCTGCCGCCAGTGTTCGGCCTACAGGGTAGCGTCATTGACGTCAGCTTCTGGACCATTGCCGAGGCGGTTCTGATCTACTTGGGCATCCCCTTCCTTGCGGGGTTCCTTACCAGCCGTTGGCTCAAGGCGCGCAAGGGCGTGCGCTGGTATGAGGAAAAGTTTTTGCCGGCGATCAGTCCGATCACTCTAGCTGCCCTGCTCTTCACGATCGTCGCCATGTTCAGCCTGAAGGGAGGCGATGTGCTTCGTATCCCAATGGATGCGGTGCGAATCGCAATCCCATTGACGCTCTATTTCATCATTCAGTTCGTCCTGAGCTTCTTCTTGGGCAAGCTCATTGCCAAGGACTACCCGCGCACCACCGCAATCGCTTTCACCGCGGCGGGCAACAACTTTGAGCTGGCCATCGCCGTTGCCATCGCTGCCTTCGGCTTGGCCTCGCCGGTCGCCTTCGCGGCGGTCATCGGTCCGCTGGTGGAAGTGCCGGTGCTGATCCTGCTGGTCCATGTCGCCCTGCGGCTGGGCAAGCGCTACTTTCCTGGCGATGCAAGGAGCCATTGAGCCATGAGCGCGACTCGACACATCCCCTTGCTTATCCTCGGTTCCGGCCCGGCCGGTTGGACCGCCGCCGTCTACGCCGCCCGCGCCAACCTCAAGCCGGTCGTCATCACCGGCCTGCAGCAGGGTGGCCAACTGATGACCACCACCGAGGTGGACAACTGGCCGGGGGACGCCCACGCCCTGATGGGCCCGGACCTGATGGCGCGCATGCAGGCCCACGCCGAGCGCTTCGAGACCGAGGTCATCTTCGACCACATCCACACCGCCGACGTGTCGCAGCGCCCGTTCAAGCTGATCGGCGACAGCCACGAGTACACCTGCGATGCGCTGATCATCGCCACCGGCGCCACCGCCAAGTACCTGGGCATCCCGACCGAAGAAGAATTCAAGGGCCGCGGCGTGTCCGCCTGTGCTACCTGTGACGGCTTCTTCTACCGCGACCAGGACGTGGTCGTGGTCGGTGGCGGCAACACCGCCGTGGAAGAGGCCCTGTACCTGTCCAACATCGCCCGCAAGGTCTACCTGGTCCACCGCCGCGACACGCTGAAGGCGGAGAAGATCATGCAGGACAAGCTGTTCAAGAAGGTGGCCGAAGGCAAGATCGAGACCGTCTGGCACCACCAGGTGGAAGAAGTGCTGGGCAACGACGCCGGCGTGACCGGTGTGCGCGTGAAGTCCACCCTGGACGGCAGCACCCGCGACATCGATGCCCACGGCTTCTTCGTGGCCATCGGCCACCACCCGAACACCACCCTGTTCGACGGCCAGCTGGCGATGAACAACGGCTACCTGGAGATCCGCTCGGGTCTGGGCGGCAATGCCACCCAGACCTCGGTGGAAGGCGTGTTCGCCGCCGGCGACGTGGCCGACCAGCACTACCGCCAGGCGATCACCTCGGCCGGCTTCGGCTGCATGGCCGCACTGGATGCCGAGCGGTACCTAGATGCATTTATGGGCTTCGCTCAGCTGCAGCAAGCTGCATAGCCTTGGCATGGGAAAGCATGGATGGATAGCGTTGATGTTGTGGTAATTGGGGGTGGCCAATCCGGGCTGTCAGCAGGCTACTTTCTGCGACGCAGCGGATTGTCTTACATCATTCTAGATGGGGAGACATCGCCAGGAGGGGCGTGGCAGCATGCTTGGCAATCGCTCAGCCTGTTCTCACCGGCAAGCTGGAGCTCTATTGCTGGCTGGCCGATGCCGACGAGTCAGGCGCTCTACCCCACACGAGCCGAGATACTCGATTACCTGGCACGATATGAGCAAAAGTACGCGCTGCACATTGCTCGTCCGGTACAGGTGCAGGGGGTCCGTCACTCAGACGGTCGGCTAGTGGTGGATGCGGCCGATGGCAGGCGGTGGCGATCGCTTGCGGTGATCAGCGCCTCAGGTACTTGGCGCTGCCCCTACATTCCGCCGTACGAGGGGTTAGGTGTATTTGGGGGCATCCAGCTGCACTCAGCTCAGTACTCCAGCCCTGCCCCTTTATCCGGCCTGCGTGTCGCCATCATTGGTGGGGGTAACTCCGGCGCGCAGATCTTGGCGGAGGTATCCAGAGTGGCCGAGACCACCTGGATCACAGAGAGACCGCCAGTCTTCCTGCCGGACGATGTCGATGGACGCGTACTGTTCGAGCGTGCCACTGAGAGATGGAGAGCTCGGCAGGAGGGACGCAGCCCCGAGCTGCCCGGGGGCTTTGGAGATATCGTCATGGTGCCGTCGGTTCGGGACGCCCGCGAACGCGGAGTGCTGAACTCGATTCCTCCGCCCATACGCTTCACGACAACTGGTATGGAATGGGCTGACGGCAGCCACCGCATTTTTGATGCGGTGATCTGGTGCACCGGTTTTGGTCCTGCCCTATCGCACTTAGAAGGCCTGGGCGTCATCAATGGGCAGGGGCGTGTGGATCTGGACGAGAGCGAGCTTCGGTCTATCGTTGTGCCCTCTGTCTGGCTATTGGGCTACGGAGACTGGAACGGGTCGGCGTCCGCAACGCTGATTGGAGTGACGCGATATGCGCGTGAGGTGGTGAAGCAAGTCCAAGCCTATGTGGCGGATGATCCATCGCGCCCCGCAGGCTGACGCACCAATTCGGCACCGCCCAAATCGCGTACGTGAGATTGCAGTGTCATCCGATCCAGTGCTTCAGGTTTGAGTGCCAGCAGCAGCGCTATGCGGTGCTGAAGCTGATGAAGTGCCACAAGAAATGCCTTGTGCACCTGCTCGTCGCTGCCGGTGATGGCAGATGGATCAGGAATGCCCCAGTGCGCCGTAATCGGCTGGCCAGGCCAAACCGGGCATGTCTCTCCAGCTGCGCGATCACAGACCGTAATGATCAGGTCCATGTGCTTTGCGGTAGTACCCGCGAAGACCTCCCACGGCTTGCTGGAGAGCCCGTGAGTTTCGAGGCCGACCTCTTGAAGTACCTGCAGAGCCATTGGGTGCACCTGGCCCTTGGGGTGGCTTCCGGCGCTGTGTGCATGAAGCCGGGCGCGGCCGAGATGATTGGCGAGCACTTCGGCAAGAATGCTTCGCGCCGAGTTGCCCGAGCAAAGAAAAAGGATGTTCAGCTTACGCATATGATCTATACCATAGATCTAGAAATATCGAATTATTTGCCCCTATTGTTTCAATTCAATGACGCCGATTGCTGAGATTGGCGTTGGCAATCGGTCAAGGGAGGACTCTCCTCCATTTGGCAGTGGCGGTACCCCTCCCCTGCCCGACTTCAGTAGCTCATGGACCCCGATAGGGAGTTGGGGCAGACGAGATGAAGGGCGTCAAGGCCTGTGCCATCTTCCAACTTCCTGTCAGGTTAGAGCTCAGCAGCAGCAAGAAGCTCAGAAGGCCGGAGGCCTAGCCCATTGGCAAGCCGGATCAGAGTGCCAAGGGTGATGTTCTTCTCGCCGCGTTCTATCGCGCTGTAGTAGGCGCGATGCATCGATATCGCGTCCGCGAATCGCTCTTGGCTCCAGCCGGTCGCCAGTCGGCTGGTTCGAATGGCGGAGCCAAGTCGGAGGGCGAAGTTCTCTTCCTGCATGGCGCACAGGATTGGGCCTCGGCTACTTCTATAGCTACCACCTCAAAGGTAGACTACTTATAGGTATCATCAGGCGAAGCCATGGCGCTGCTTCTAATTGATCCCGATTACGACCTCCTGCTAGATCTAGCCGCCTCGCCTGGCCTGCTTGAGGCCATACAGGAGCAATGGGAGCGTCTCGCCCACGATCCCGAGCGGCAGGAATTTGCTGTTCGAATCTCGAGGCGTCTCTTACCAGTCCTATCGGATTGTCTCGACTGGGACCTGAAGCCTCCGACTTCTGCCCAGGTGAGCTATGCCGTATCGATTGCACGGAGGCTGAACATTGAAATACCTGCGAAGGTGCTTCAACGACGCAGCGACATGGGAGCCTTTCTTGATGCCAACACAGACCTCATCATCGGGGCAAAGCGTATTCGCCCGCGACTGAAGTCACCGAAGTCCGCGTGATGCTCAGAGGGGCGAAATAAGGCGGCCCCGCTACGGGCCCGATCAAGGGGTGTGGGAAATGCTAACGCTGATTAGACATGCAGAAAGCTCGGCAAATGCCGGCCTGGTAACGCACGATCCTGCATCAATTCCCTTGACATCTGCGGGCGAGGCGCAGGCCAGGCAGCTGGCGGAGTCCGCGCTCCCGTCCCCAGTGATAGCTGTCTGGAGCTCCCCCTACCTGCGATCACTTCAGACGGCATCTCCCACTGCAGAGCGGTTTGGTCTCGTTGTCCAGCAGCAGCCCTTACAGGAGTTCACCTATCTATGCCCTGGCAAGTGTGCGGGAACAACCCCTGCTGAGCGAAAGCAGTGGGTGGATGAGTACTGGCGGCGCGGAGATCCGGACTACGTGGATGGGCCCGGTGCCGAATCGTTCTCCATGCTGGTCGAGCGAGCGTATAGCGCGCTTAGCTTGTTTGATTCGGGAACTGACGAAGCACATGTTATTGCCTTCAGTCATGGGCAGTTCCTTCAGATGATCTTCTGGCTGGGCCGATTCAGCGGGACGCCCGCATCAAGAGCCGGGATGCGAGCCTATCGCGATCTGGATATGCGTAGACCAATCCGTCACTGCGAGGGAATTCGGATCCCTCGATCCAGCGTCCGGTCGGGAAGAGGTGTCGAGCGATGGCCTGAGCTTGAAACGCAAGTTAGGTAACGCCCCTCAGCTGTTTGGCTTCTCCTGTGCAAGGGTTCCATCTGGAGCACTAAACGCAGACGTGAAAGTTGCAGATGCCGACTTCATGCCCCCCCCCCGATCCTATCGAGCTACAACGTCAGTATGAAAGATCAAGGTAAGCGAAACTCAGGGAAGCCAAATGGCGACGATAGAATTTCGTCCTACGATGCGTGGCTGAATGAGAAGGTGGCGGCAAGTCTTGCAGGGACTCGCCCGAGCATTCCACATTCGGAAGTTGAGCGTCGCATGGAAGAGCGCATTAGTCGCCTTCATGAGGCGGGAAAGCGGAGCTCTGCCAAGGGCTATGTAGGCCATCGTGGACGCAAATAGCCAAGCCGCTTCTGCTGCACGCCCAGAACTCAATCAAGAACCTCTATTGCTAGCTACGCGCGGACACAACGGGGGTCATGATTCTAGTCGGTGACCGTCGTCAGGCCTCGCCTGCTTATCGCGGTGGCGAGTAATCCGAGTCTCATGCTCCATTCGCAACGTGACTCTTCGTACCCAATGCAGTGGCGTCACCGCTTGGCTGCTGCACGCCACGTGGGCCACGCCTCGCCAATCACGCCCACAGCGGATTTCAGGAACAGGAGCGCGATCACCGCGCCTGCGGCGATGTCCGGCCAGCCGCTTCCGGTTACCGCAACGCCACCGGCGGCCACCAGTACACCAATGTTGGCGGCGACATCATTGCGGGAACACTCGAAGGTGCTTTTCATGTTGATGTTGAGTGCGCGAAACCGCCACAGCAATGCCAGGCAAATCAGATTGGCCACCAGCGCGATGGCACCAAACCGCAGCATCAAGCCGCTCGAAGGTGGCACGCCGTGGACCAGCTTACTGGCCACCTCCACCACGATGAAGAAGAAGAAAGCCAGGATCAGCAGCCCCTTGGCGAGGGCTGCGCAGGCCTCCCAGCGTGCACCCCGGCTCACCGCCCACAAGCTCAGGCCGTACACGATCGCGTCGCCCAGCATGTCCACTGCATCGGCCTGCAAGGCGCTTGAGTGCGCCACGATGCCCGCGCCGAACTCGATGAAGAACATCGCCAGGTTGATGAGCAGTACCGCCACCAGTACGCGCCGCTGCGCGGTATGGAGGGCCAACGCTTCCAGTTCCTGGCGCTTGTGCCCGCAGCAACGGTCCATGGGGGTCTCCCGCCGGGTTGGCCCGGGCTTGAAAAAAGGTGAGGCAGCCGTTATCAACCCTGTAGCCGCTACAAGGTCAAGCCTATGTCCGTCCATCTCACCATCGGCCAGTTGGCCCGCCAGACCGGCACCAAGGCCGAGACCATCCGCTATTACGAAAAGATCGGCTTGCTGCAGCCACCGCTGCGGTCTGAGGGCAACTACCGCTACTACGGCAGCCAGGACCAGAGGCGTCTTTCGTTCGTGCGCCGCGCCCGGGAACTGGGGTTTCCCATCGAACAGATTCGCGAGTTGATTGCCTTGGGTGAACAGCGCGAACACGAGTGCAGTTCGGTGGACGCGGTGGTGAGGGCGCATATCGCGGACATCACGCGCCGGATCCATGACCTGCAGGCGCTGCAGGGCGAGCTGGAGCGGATGATCGGCAATTGCCCGGGCGGCCGCGTGGCCGATTGCAGGGTGCTGGAAGCCCTTCAGCCGCAGTCTCCCGCTTGACCTTGTAGCCGCATCAAGGTTTACAACGCCGGGCTACTTCGCCACCGCGTGGCCTTGCTGCCCTGACGACACATGACCTTATTACCTCATCCGCTGGCCCTGGCGCTGAGCGCCGCCCTGCTGTCCGCCCTTGCCCCGGCGAATGCGCGTGAACCGCCCGCCGCGCACGACGACCACCACGACGAGGCCGTGGAGCTGGATGCGGTGGTGGTGCAGTCAACCCGGTCAGGCCGTCGCGTTTCCGACGAACCGATCCGGGTTGACGTCGTGTCGCAGGAAGAGATCGAAGAGAAGCTGCTGATGTCGCCGGGCAACGTCTCCATGCTTGTGGCCGAGACGGCGGGCGTGCGGGTGCAGAACACCTCGCCGGGCATGGGCGCATCCAACATCCGCATCCAGGGCCTGCGCGGCCGGTATACCCAACTGCTGGCCGATGGTCTGCCGCTGTACGGCGGCCAGTCATCGTCCATCGGCCTGCTGCAGATTCCCCCGACCGACCTTGGCAGTGTCGAGATCATCAAGGGTAGCGCGTCGGCGTTGTACGGTCCGGCAGCGTTGGGCGGCGTGGTGAACCTGATATCGCGCCGGCCCAAGGAAACCGCCGAGGCCGAAATGCTGCTCAATGCCACCAACCGTGGCGGGCAGGACGTAACCGGCTACGCAGCCGGGCCGCTGGCCGAGCACTGGGGCCTTTCTGTGGTGGGTGGCTACCATCGGCAGGACCGGCAGGACCTGGACGGAGACGGCTGGGCCGACATCCCGGGCTACGAGCGTGCCACGGTCCGGCCGCGGCTGTTCTGGGAATCGGAAAACGGAGCGCGCGCACTGCTGACGGCAGGCGCTATGCGCGAGAGTCGGCTGGGCGGAACACTGCCCGGTCAATGGGCGCACGACGGGCAGCCCTTCGCTCTCACGCAGCGCACGGAGCGCGTTGATGCCGGCGCGGTGGTCGATGTTCCAGTGCGCGAGAGCGACCGCCTGCAGCTGCGCGCATCGGCCATGTCCACCGATCACGACCACGGGTATGGCCCTGAGCAGGACAACGACACCCATCAGACCGGATTTGCGGAAATCAGCTATGCGTCCGGCGTAGGCGCCACCAGCTGGCTGGCGGGCATTGCCGCGCAGCAGGACCGGTTCCGTTCCGCCAGATACCCGCAGTTTGATTACCGCTACACCGTGCCCGCCCTGTTCGTGCAGGCCGAGCAGGCGCTGCGCGATGACCTCACGCTTTCCGGCAGTGCGCGCTGGGATGACCACAGCGCCTATGGCGGGCACTTCAGTCCCCGCGTGTCACTGTTGTTCCGCCCTGACGAGTGGACCCTGCGCGCGTCGATCGGCAGAGGCTTCTACGCTCCCACGCCCTTCGTCGAGCAGATCGAAGCCGCTGGCCTGTCACGCCTGGAGCCGCTCACCGGCCTTCGCGCGGAAATCGCTACAACCGGGTCCATCGATGCAGGCTATGTGCATGGCCCCTGGGAGATGAATCTCAGCGTGTTCGCATCTGACATCGACCATGCGGTACGCCTGGTGGAATCTGCGACCGCCCCAGGTGAACGTGTGCAACTGGCCAATGTGGAGGGCGTCACCCGCACACGGGGTAGTGAACTGCTGCTGCGCTATCGCTGGCAAGACATCACGGTGACCGGCAGTTATGTCTACACCGATGCGCGCGAACCTGGTGAGGAAGGCGCCGGCCGCCGTCTGGTTTCACTCACACCCCGGCATAGCGCAGGCCTGGTTGCCATGTGGGAGCAGCATGACCGTGGCCGCATAGGCCTCGAGGCGTACTACACCGGCATCCAAGCGCTGGATGACAATCCCTGGCGCCGACGCAGCCGACCGTATCTGGAAGTCGGTGCGCTGGGAGAGATCGTGCTGGGAAGAGTCAGCCTGTTCCTCAACCTGGAAAACATCCTCAACGTCCGCCAGAGCGGCTACAACCCGATGTTGCGGCCTCGCCGCGCCGACGATGGCCAGTGGACCGTGGATGCGTGGGCGCCGCTGGAAGGATTTGTGGTGAACGGCGGCGTCAGGATGAAGTTCTAGGGCGCGGCTCAGCGTGAGCGGTACGTCGGCGAGTGTCGTGGAAAATCTATCAATTGGCTGGCACCGCCGCACTCGCGGTGAGCGGAGTGCTCAGCATGCTCCTTCTGAAGCTTCCCAAAATCACTCAAATCCTGCTTTATCGTGTTGGAGAGCTAAGAGTAGCGCTGCGGGGCTCGCCGCATGGCGAGCCCCGTTCCATTGCCTGCAGAGCAAGAGCTAACGATCAGTTCAATTTGCTAACCGCGGATGCGACGATCGCCCTGACTTCCTCAGCATCGTAGGGTTCGCTCGTGGTAATTAGCTTCTTGCGGGCCACGTCCACAATGATGACGTCTGCATTGAGCTCCTTGGCGTCAGCAATGAACTGCGCCAAGTGTAGCTGGGCTTGGGCCTGCTCCTCTTTGAGGGGGGCGTCCACCACGTGCAGATAGAGAAAGGCCAGCTTTCCATCCTGATGTGTGGCGATCACATCTTGGCCGGTAGACAGCAAGACACCATCGACAGTGGCCGAGCACCTGGGCGGACTCTGCCGGGGGGTGAAGTCCAGATCGTCGTTTGCAGCGACGATATCTGCGACATTTCGGACAAGGCCTTCTGCCTTCTCCTTCAGTACGCCTGGGAACTTCGCCACCCGTGCACACGCGTCGTTGGCGCTCATGCCGGAACATACGTCTTTGGCAGCTAGCTTGATACAGTTGGTGTACCAGAGTGGGAAGGACATCCCTTCCGAATTATTGCTGCGCCGGTACTTCCGGTCCTGCTCAGCTAGCTCTTCTACTGTCGCTACCGCTAAGCGACTGGCTTTTCGTACGGTCAATCGATCAATCAATGGTCTAACTCCTTGTCGGCTACGCAGGAGATAGATCCAGAAGGCCTGGCCATAGCACCATTCAGCTCTTCTATTTGGCCGAATTGCTGCTATAATCGTTCGATTCGCTATTTGATGCTCAGGATTTCTGGGCTCGCTTCCTGCTTCTTTGGGAAGAAGCCGCCCCTTGAGGGGTGGCTTTTTTAGAGAGGAATATTCACATGAACGTAAAACCCCTCTCATTACAGTAGAGCACATCCAACCGCCATCTGCAACCCATTAATAAATCGTTATAAGCGCTAGTTAAGGTTTCGTTTAGTGACGGCGGTCTCAAAACGTGAGATTTGCGCCCAGCTCCACCTGCTGCAGCGCCCCCTCTTTACGTGAAGGCCCAGGCATGGGCCCCAGCTGGCTTGAGCTTCGACAGTCCAGTGCATTTTTCAGGGTGTGAATAGATATGCCCTTCGCCGCGAGATGCAGAGTTCAGGTCGCCAGCGAGGATGGTGCGACACGGGAAGGGCTGGCTAGGACCAGGGTTGAACTAGCGCCCCCCCCTCTCGGATGAGTCGGTCGCCCTGCGGCCCGCACAGTTTGCAGTGGCGCCACTTGGTCAAGCGGTTTCTTGCGCGCGGCAGTGGAATCATGCGCTGGCCAAGCTAGGCGCAGCTGGCTCTTGCGAGATCCACAAAGAAGGTTGCCAAAGAAGGGGGTGCCACCCAGTGGCGCCCGCAGGTCTGCGGCCAGGATGTTGCGCTGAGCGCTAAGTGCTGTTGCGCGACTTAGTAGATCCGACGCAACAGGCCGCGCTGATTCTCGAGCGCAACGCACCTCAACGAGTTTGGATGGGAAGCGCTAGTAGTCTCAAGGTGTTTAAAGCGCAACGCATTCTAAATATACCAAGATTGCGAAATTCTGTCAGGTGCTTCGATCAGCACTGGTCCTCCTTCTGTCAGTTTTCTTGGTTCTTGTCCCTTTGCTTAGGATCGTGCCCCTTGTTGATTCTATTGGGAATTTTGAGGTGCTCAGGGACATGATCCTAAGTAAGCAAGTAGGTGTCGGCCCAGACGAGAATTGATGCGGCCAGGATGCGTGGGAAAGCTGCAGAAGATTGATGCAGCTCTTCGAGAACCCCTGGGCGGTTACGCTCACGTCGACTTCGGGCTCTGCCGCCGTGCCCGCGACGCTGGGGCCGCCTCCTTCGGTGCGTTCCGCTTACATCAATGGTTTCGGGTCCAACCCGCCCCGAAAGCGATACCCGCCATCCTGCCGAGACCTGCAAGTTCTAGTTACAGCCCAGCAAAAGCCTCCACGGCTGGATGGCCTCTGAACAAGCTGCCCAGGGCGCACATACCTTGCGACAATGGCCCCATGCACCCTCTCTTCGATATTCAGACCAACCACATCCAAGCCTTGGACGACGGCCAAGCCAGAGAGCTGCTGGCCCGCCTGTGTCGTTCTCAGCTCCAGCGCGCCGGCCTGGATCCAGCTGCCGTGTTTTGGGGTGGTAATCAGCGAGCGGGTGATGGGGGGGTCGATGTCCGGGTTGATTGCCCGCCGGCTCGCGAGGTGGGCGGCCCTCTGGGCCTCGGTGTTGCCATCGTCCAGGTTAAGGCCGAGCCATTTGGACCTGCGAGGGTTGAATCCGAGATGGCTCCCAAAGGGATCATCAGGCCCTCGATCGTTTCATTAGCAGCCGACGGCGGCGCCTATCTCATTGCTTCCACCCGAGACGATCCCGCCGACCCTAGACGGCGCGCCCGGGTAGCCGCCATGGAAGAGGTGGTTGGAAAACACGGGTTGACTGGGATGATCAAAGTCGACTTTCTTGGCGCACGAGAGATAGCCAATTGGGTAGAGAACTTCCCGTCTCTAGCCGTTTGGGTGCGTAAGGCCGTCGGTAGGTCAATCCAAGGGTGGTCAGCTTACGGCCCTTGGGCCTACAAGGAGACGGATCAGGATGCCGAGTTCGTAGTTGGAAGCGAGCCGCGTGTCTTTTCCTCAACTTCAACCGACGGGATGACCGATCTTCAAGCCATTGAGGCGATACGGCGCGATTTGGCGGCAAGTGGAACAGTTCGCCTAGTTGGTCTGTCTGGCGTTGGAAAGACGCGGCTAGCGCAAGCCCTTTTTGACACCCGCGTCAAAACCAGCGCTCCCGCTCTATCCCCAGATTGGGCAATCTACACCGACATCTCGAACAGACCGGACCCATCGCCTGAAGCCATGATCGACGCGCTAGCGAGTTCCAATGCGCAAACTGTGCTGATTGTCGATAACTGCGGTCAGAAGACGCATGCCGCGCTCGTTGAACGTAAGGCTAAAAGTGGCAACCAACTTGGCCTTCTGACGATCGAATATGACATCCAAGACGACTTGCCTGAAGAAACCACCCTCTACCGTCTTGAGGGTGCTTCTGAAGAGACGATGTCAACACTCTTACAGGCCCGATATATACACCTTTCGTACAATGACATCCGTAAGGTCATCGACGCCAGTGACGGCAACTCTCGTCTTGCCTTCGCCCTGGCTTCCACCTCCAAGCGCACCGACGATCTTTCTTCGCTGAAAGACACCGAACTATTTCGGCGTTTATTCGAGCAAACCCAGGGCGCTGGGGATGAACTGCTGCGCTGTGCCAAGGCAGCAAGCCTGCTCTATTCGTTTGACGGCGAAGACCTATCTCCCACCTCCGAGATCGCGATTTTGGCGGGCTTCGCGGGCACCACGCCCGCAGACTTCCGACGGAACATGATCGATCTTCGTCGACGCGGCCTTCTTCAGGAGCGTGGCAAGTGGCGTGCCTTATTGCCCCATGCAGTCTCCAACCGCCTCGCGGCGCTTGCTCTAGAGGAGCTTTCACAGCCTGTCTTGATGGATCAGCTGTTCACTCTAGCTACAGACCGGGTAAGAGCATCCTTCGCACATCGGGTGAGCTTTCTTCACAACTCCACGAGCGCCGTAAAGCTGGTATCCGACCTCTTGGCAACTGGAGGCCACTTCTCTGACCTTGGCAGCATTTCCGACAAAGACCTCTTAATTTTCCTGCGCTTTGCCGCTGTGTCCCCATCGCTTGCACTTGATGCGATTGGAGACTTCGCTACGAAGCGCGATCTCGGCATCCGAAATGAGTATGACGTAGAAAAGCTTGCTCAGCTTGCAAGCTCTATTGCCTACGATCCCAGTCTGTTTGACCGGTGCGTGCGGGTCCTACTTGACCTCACTCCCCTACTTTCGAAAGATCATCGGACTGGAGCGCAGAAGCATCAACAGCTAGCCCCACTCTTTCAGTTGTATTACTCCGGCACCCTGACACTAACCGCGCAGCGCGCCCCGCATGTGAGGCGCCTTCTAGCAGCCCGCGATTCCGATGAAGTGAAGATCGGGCTCACGCTGCTGGGTGAATCCCTCAAAGTTCGCAATTTCCGTCCCGCATCTCACTTTCACTTTGGAGCACGCACACGCTCATACGGATGGTGGCCAGAAAGTTCGGACGAACAGCGGACGTGGTATTCAGTTTTCATTGAAATCGCTGAGGAATATGCCTTCCGCGATGACGATGTGGGGCGAGAAGTTCGAAATATCCTGGGAAAGGCGGTATTCGGCTTAGTCAAGGATGAAGTGCTCTTTGATCGAGTTACGAAGCTTGCTCCTCGCCTGATTGCATGCGATGACTGGTTGCCCGCCATCAAGAGCCTCAATGATCTCCTTAGACATAAAGATCTCAAGAATGAAACACGTGAGAGAGCGATGGCATTCAAGCAACTGATTGGCCCCAAAGATCTTCGCGCCAAGATTCATGCCGTCATCTCTATGCGCGACGCTTGGAAAGATGAGGGATATGAGGAAGATGAGGAAGACTATCTCGGCGCCGATGATCGGGCAACCGTCAAGAGCGAGCGCTTAGGCCAACAGTTGGCGTCAGACGAAGTTCTGTTGCGGGGAATGCTTCCAATGTTGCTTGATAAGGACGCCATGCCTTACACCGTTTCGGTTGGCCGAGGGGTTGCACTGGCAACGACAGACCCATCCTCCCTGATGAGCCAAATTAAGGATGTCATCCTTGCAAGCGGCGATATCACTCGGCTCAATCCGGCCTTTGTCTTTGGACTGATATCAGGGTGGAATGAGCGCGACACTGAAATGACTAGCAAGTTGCTGGAAACTTTAGTGAATGATGCCGCTCTAGGCTCCTGGCTGCCGACACTCCAGTTCGCCACTCCACTGACAAAGGAAGGCGCGCAGCGAATCCGGCAGGCTTTGGCGCTGGGACTTGCTCCCCTGTGGAGATACCGAGAGCTCGGGTACGGTTCACGTCTCGCATCGGTTTCGGTCGCAGACATCCGAGATATTCTGAACGACCTCGCTTCGAAAGGCCCCGACGGCATGCATGCTGCACTAGATGTGCTCCACATGGTCGTATTCAGTGCCGAAGAGCGAACGCCAGCCGAGCAAGAAGAGCTTGGCCACTACTGCCGGAATTTTCTAACTCGAGAAGAATGGCCTAATCTGGATCATGAAGGGGAGCGTCTGGACTATGAAGTTGAACAGCTAATCAAGTTCGGCACGAAGCACTCTAGGTCATTCAATGAAGTGCAGGGAGTTCTGCTGCAAGCGGTCAGGGCACGCACCCTCCACCCTCGCTATACGCCTAGCACAACAGGAAATTTCGTATCTCCCATCCTGCGCAGATACGCTCCTGAGGTGCTGAACTACCTCCTTAACGTAGACGAGACTCAACAACGTCACGTGTTGAATGACTTGGCCATGGAGGAGTCTTCGGTAGATTCAAACGGGAGGATGACCTCTCCGATTTCGGAGGACGCGCTTGTTCAATGGTGCGCCGCTGACCCATCACATCGAGTCTTGTTGGCTGCGCGGCTCTGCCAGCTCCATGGAAAGAACGGCAACGGCCCGCAAGTTACGCAAAGCCTATATGAGCTTGCGCCTGATAAGAGCGCGTTCATGGCTGAACTTACTCAGCGCAGCTTGACTTCCGGTAGCTCTGACTGGCTGCTGCCCATCTTGCGCCAACTGACTACTGTCCTCGCGTCCTTCCCTACCCAGCCTGGAACGCCCGATCGTCAGACTCAAGAGAACGAAGTCAGGCGAATTAATTCACGGATTGATAGTTGGGAGAAGATGCTTGCCGAGAATAGCCGCGGACGTGATGAAGCCTTTGAGTAGCGTTGATGGCCTCCCGTATCCCTGACGCCAATCCATCAAATTCACCGATAACGGCACGCTAGCCAAATTGTGGTCCGCTGGCGGGTCGCAAGCCGCCTCCCCTACCCCCGATGAATCTTCCTAATCCCCTGCCGCGCATTCCTCATGCCCGGCATCCGCTTTCGGCCAGAAGCGGACGTTCCATTCTCCAGATTCCTAGGTGTCGCGCACAAAGTGACTGCGCTCCGCCACCAAGCTCACATGTGGCGCACCAATTGCTAGCTAGCGAGCAAAGTAACTAAACAGGAACAGCCTGATCAAGCGCGCTTAAATCGTATGCACCTCGGCCCTGCAGCCGGATCTCAAATGCACTTCCCGACCATGGCCGCAAGGCATTCGGATTCCAGAGGTGGCTCGCGTTGACGTTCAAAAGACCTAGATTGGTATCAGCAGGTCCTTAGCCCCGTGGCCGATCGATACTCCTTGAAGATGCCCGCAAAGATCTCGCCTGTTTTATTTGAAAGCAACTTGGTGTCAAGGGAAACGCCGAGAGCCGGAAAGCTCAGGTCTTGATTGGCGTTCTGCATGCCCATCTCAGACGCTAGGGTTTCGCTCGCGGGCACAGTGCGGTCTAGTAGGGCCTGTCCTGGTCCGGTCGCCGGGTCGGCCAGGAAGTAGTCGAGGGCCGACAACTCTGCGTACGCGCCGTCCCAGCCGGCGTCCACAATTCGATTCACGGCCGCTAGGATTTCTGCGCGCAGACTAGCATCTGCTTCAACAGCATTGTTAAGTCGGTGCAATCGCGCCTCGAAGTTGTTCTTGAAGTCGGTGAACTCGGATGGATGCGCCAGCGCACCGGTAATATCGTTGGACTGCGCAGCGAATGTATCGAAGGTGGCTGACCCACTTCCGAAGATGCGATCTACCAACGATGCGAGAACGGATCTGTTTGTCACTTCCTCTCCCTAGCGTACTCAGCGTCTGTTGCAATCGAGTTCGACAATGCTTCATGAGCGGCGACGCAGCTTTAAGCGTTCTTCGACCATAGGCAGCGCTAGCTATGGCACGTCGACGTGGTTCTCGTGAACGACGGATGTGGCTGGATCGCCTTTGATTGCCGAGCTCGCCTGCTCTTGAAGCGAGAGTGGGACCCCGCCCGCCACGCACTCCATTGTCACAACTTGGCCTGCCCAATCACCCTCGTCCGCGGCGTAGAGAGGTACGACACGTGCGCGCACACCATCAATGAATCGCTTCATCTGCGGTGGAGATGCAAAGTAGCCCGGAGCTCGCTCTTCAGCCTCGACGGCATTTGAGTAGAGCCGGGTCCTGAAGCGCTTTGAGGAAGCCGGATCGCCCGGCTGATAGGCGATGTCCTCTAGTTCACCGTTTAAAAAGCGGCCAAGAATGTATTCGTCGATGACAGGCACTGTCAGCGCGGCAATGCCCACATGAGTGCTGGTGCTCACTATGACCAAGGGTTCAACCTTGAAGCCTTCACTTAAGGCCATTCCGAACCGACGAGCATCCCCAATGAACTCTATGGGGTTGTCCTCAACCGCTTTAGCCTTGCGCAATACCTGCTCGGCAGCGCCAAGCACAGTCTTGCGGTGCATAGCGAGGCCCTTAGCATCGGTGGGCTCAAGGATGCACTTGGCCTCGGCAACGAACACCGTGTTGCCGATGGAGAAGATTAGATCGATCTGCTCGTCGCGGCTGCGGGCGGGTCTGAATGTATAGTCACCAGTGATGCAAGCGGCCACAGGTGACAGCAGCTTCGAGCTTTGAATGGCATCTATGACAAGCTCTTGGATGTAGGTTTCGAACGCAGGCCCTCGCCTGGCTAAGTCCACGCCGGCCTGTCGCATCCACACATCAACCAGCCGACGCAGATTAGGCGATGCGACCGCTGCGAAGACGGGCACAACGGTCTCTGGCCCAACTGGCACGAGTGGCTGCGCCCAGATCTCCTGTTCGGCCATGCCACGAAACGTGAAAAATTCCACGATTCTCCGGGCTTCCGCCCTATTGATCCCCGCCGCGACCGCCAAAGCATCCTCCAGAGCCCCAACCTGCAGCGTGGGAGCATACTCGGGCATCCAGGCATGGACACGATCATCCCCAGCATTCTGGGTATGCTTCTCGCTGATGGGTTTAGCCAGCATGTGCGCGGCACGCGAAATGAAGGTCCAGGCGTCCATGAGCGTGGACAGAGTCAATCCGTGGAGAGACTCGAGACGCTCCTCCAGCAACTCTCCGTAGTACGGCTCGGCAGCATGGGTGCGCAGAATGCTGAGTTGCTCTAGCATGCCGGTCGAGACTCCTTGTTTTGCAACCTTGATCACTTGGCGTTTGCCACGACGTTCGACACTGCGGACATCACGAAGTTTCAGCCGCATTCCTTGAGCGAGCGCATCGCGTTGGAACTGCGTCGCCTGTATGTTGAAGCCCATCGAGAGCGAAGCTCGGCGCGCCAAACCTATCCGATAGCCACGGAGTACATCGAGTTCTTGCGGCAGGAAAACCTTGACTGGTCCCGTGACGATCATCCTGTAGCCGTTCCAAAGGCACTCTCCCCACAAGTCCACAGCGAAGCGGTACAGGACGCCCAGATTCAGTTCGCGGATAACTTCGACCCACTCGATCTGATTCATTCGAGGATTGCCGGCCAGATTGGGTTTGGCTTGCAGAACAACCCTAATCGGTAGCTCTATCCCATCGACAATGCTTTCCACAACCTCGTTGGGCAGCCAGGCGCCCCCCCCCACGCAAGCTGAGCTTAACCGAAGCCATTTCCTCCATGTCGTAGACTTCCTGCGATACGGCATCTCTCTCAGCCTTGAATTTCTCAATCGCAAGACCGGTCTTGTCGCCTGTTACGAAGAAATCGTAGTTTGCGAGTGCCAGAAAGGCGCGCAGTTTGGTCGTCGCGGAGATCTTGTCAGACGAAGAAAGCTTCAGGACGCTACGTATCGCTCCTAGCTTTTCGTATAGCACCAGCCCGGCGGCATGCATGTCTTGATCTTCGGCATCAGGTGTCGGCAGGTCCCCGAATGCACGGTTCCATCTGTCGGGGGTGAAAGCGCGCCTCAACGGCCCGGCGATAGCATCACTGCGGACCCGCTTCGTAAACTCTCCCATCTTCGTCCCCCTATCCCTGGCGTCAGTCTCTCCAACTTACAGAAAGCCCGACACTGCACGCAATGTCCGATTGGGGCCCATGGCGTCCTTCGGCCAGAAGCGGCCTCCCATCCTGCCGTTGATAACAGACCCTTATCGCGAATAATTCGCCTTAGCAGGCGGAGCTGCCTTTCTCCCAATTTCCAACCTCCCCACATCGTCCACAGGCACAAGAACCGCGAGCCTCTGTGCCGGATCCCACAGCACGTAGCTATCACCCAGCCGGCCAACCAGGCTCACGCCGCCTTGCGTCTTGCCATCAACCGTCACACTCACGGTGTAACTGCTTCCGCCGGTGGTGATCGCCCTGGCGCGGTCAGATCCAATCCAGATTGAAGAAATCGAGACATAGACAAGCATTATCAGTGCATAGATCAGCCATGGTGAGTCCTTTACCGCAGCAGGCAGTACCGGTGACAGGCGTACGGCTACGGCACATACGCCCACCAATGCTCCGCCTATCAGAAGCGGCCATCCATTCGACCACCAGATAATTGTTCCCAATCCTGCCAGGCACAGCACCATGATCAGCCACATCACGGGGCTGGGGACCGTTGTGTTGGCCGTCACCCTCCCCTCAATCCAGCCACCAAGCAATGCTGTAACAAGCATGAAGAACAACACCGCGCCGATGCCCGCAAGGCCTGCCAGCGCAAGCTCGCTTACCGCAACAAACTGAAAGGGATCAAGGCCGAAGTGCCCCCAATACGCCTTAAGGTAGAGGGCCCCTTGAACCAAGCCGAACGTAACCAGCGCCGAACCCCAGCCTGCGACGTCGGCCATCGTCAGCTTCTTCTGCGTACGATCCATGTTTCCCCTTCCTTCAATGCAGCCCCGCCACATAGTGACATGTGGCGCCGGATGCAGCAGGACTCAATCCAATTAACGTGACGCGTCACGGTCGCGCGGCGGCCACTGACACGGCCAGAGGCATCTTCATACAAAGCATGGGCTTGTCGCATCCGCCCTGTCCTTGGCGCCACCAGCCGAGCGGCAACAGAAAGCAGACCCGTGTCACGCATGCCGGCGATAGCCTTGCAGCCCAAGGCTTCAGTCGCGTTGCGCCATATACAACGATTCTGAAAATGTTGAATGTGGTGACGGGATCGGCCTTACTGCATTGGCATCGCGCACAACTGGGCGTATTCCTCTCCGTGCCACCGAGTACCGGTGGTCGGGCTTCGAAACCCCGGTTCTACGCTGAAGTAAACGCTTGCCAGCCGGCATCACCCGTCAGGTGGTGCCGGCTGGCAATCCGTCGGCCGGCTATGGCGGGCGGTGCGTGGAGGCCTCGTGCCTGCCGGTTTAGCGTAGACCGGGTTTCGAACCTCGCACCGTCCGCCACCTTTATCGGTGGCGGCTTCCGCCTGCCCGCAAGGAGCCCTGCCATGACCAAGCGCTACTCCCCTGCCCCGCAACCGATCCAGGAAGAGCCCGCGAACGGCCCCGCACTGGACCGGAACACCCTCATTGCCCTGCTGCACAGCATCGGCTCGGGTGCCACATCCGATGGCCAGCCCTGGCCAGAGCGCCATCTGATGCCGGGCCGACGCATTGCCCTGGCCGACACCGACTGCTCGCTGGCGGGCCTTCGGGTGGTGATGGAGATCCTGCTGGCCGCGCAGCGCGCCCGCGAGAACGGCGAGCTGGAGCAGGATGTCGGCCCGCGGATTATGGAGGGGCTGATCATGGCCGGGCTGGGACTCACCGCGCACGCCAGTACGCGAGTGCGCCCGGAGGGTTGAGTGGCCTGGTGCAGTTGGGTGGCCGCGGCCCTGTGCGTTGGGGGCGTGATTGCGGCACAGGCGCGGTGGTTTGAGCCCCCCGTCCCCTCGCCTATCGCGTTCCAGCGCATCTCCAACGATCGATTCTCACAGCTTCGCCGGCAAGCGATCCGGTTCGTGGAGGTTCGGCCAGGGCACGGCTTTCAGTTCGTGGAGCGGCATGAAGGCGCCACTTTCCAGGTTCACTGCAAAGGCGTTCCGGTATTGTGGCTGGAGAAGCGGCGGCAGCATGTGCTGCTGCAGGTCTCACTGGATGCGAATCAGCGGGCGCCCGCCGTTCTGTCGTTGCGTGCGGTGCTTCAATGGCAGTTGCAACCCGTGGACTATCTGGAGCAGGTGCTGGCGGGCGTGCCGGAGCCTGTTCTGATGGATCGGGCGTTGCTGATGCTCGCGGGCGATGTGCCTGATGGTGTGCGATGTGGAATGCCGTAGTCGAGCATGGCTCGACTCTACAGTGGCACTGGCTGCCGACGCGCGGCAGCTTTCAGAAATAGAACCCGATATTGAGGTTCAGCCGTGAATGCCAGCGCGAAGGTCCGCCGTTGTTGATGCCGATGCCATCGCCGCCGGCAAACCACATGTTGCGGCCGGCAATCCAGTCGACATAGGTGAGCATCACGCCCTTCTGCAGGCTGCAGCCGGTGACGTTCTGCCAGGAGTCGCGCACCCCGCTGCTGTGCCCCACCGGGCGCGTCATGCTGAGATTGTTGTAGCAGGTCACATCGTCCAGCCGGCCGCGCGGGCCAAAGGAATAGGCAACGTTGGCACTGGGCACATCGGCCTCGGCCGCGATTTCAAACGGGGCCTGGAACGCCGACAGTGCGATGCGTTCGCCGGGCACGCTGTAGCGGTAGCGCGCCCATTGCAGCTGGGTGGTCCAGCCGTCGCGCTTCCACTGCGCATGCACGGCCGCGGCCTGATGGTCGTGATGACGTCGGCTGCGGGTGTTCTGCACCTTGCCCGCGAAGGCCGATGCGCCGACCAGCAGCTCCCCGCCGGCCCAGTCGCGCGATTGCTCGACGCGCACATTGAACCGCTGCCGTTCGCGATACGGCAACGCATCGGTCTGTGCCACATCGAAGGAATAGCGGTCGTAGCGGGCCCCGGTTCCGTACTCGTCACCCGAGAACCAGCCGAGGTGCCAGGTGGTATTGCCGGCCTGGTGGATCAGCACCACGCCCGGGTCGTAGTCGTCCTCGATGCCCAGGTAGTACCCGGACCCGAACCAGAAACTCTGCGAGACCGTGGGCAGCAGCCCAAAGGGCACCTGCTGGATACCGGCCTTCAGCTGCGTGGCGTCGGTGAACTGCCAGCCCGCATAGGCGTGATGGATGGCATCGAAGCCGTCGTACCAGCGGTACTGCGCGGAGAAGGAGAAAGGTCCGCTGCCGGCATCGATGTCGGCGCGAAGCAGCTCCAGCTGCAGGCGGCTGGTGGGCCCGTAATCGAGCCAGCCATAGTTGAATCGAACGGCGCCACCGAGATCGAAATGAGGCGCTGTGTTGCGGTCTTCGCTGGCCGCGCGCGCATCAAGCGAGGGGGCGGCCAGTGCTGCTGCGATGATGATGGGAACTGCCTTCACGGTCGCGTCCTGCCTCCTGTTCTGCGAGTGAAAGCACTCGATTCCAGCCTCGGCGCGCGTCATGCCTCAACGTGAGGCATGACGTGCTGTGGCGTGCAGGTTACGCAATGGAGGGTGAAGCGAACGTCGGCCAGCCGCGCTCACATGCCCAGGTCAGACAGCCCCGGGTGATCATCCGGGCGACGCCCCAGCGGCCAATGGAACTTGCGCTCGCTCTCCTTGATGGGCATGTCGTTGATGCTCGAGAACCGATGCTCCATCAATCCATCCGCTCCGAATTCCCAGTTCTCGTTTCCATAGGAACGGAACCAGTTGCCGGAGTCGTCGTGCCACTCATAGGCGTAGCGCACGGCGATACGGTTGCCGCTGAAGGCCCACAGTTCCTTGATCAAGCGGTAGTCCAGTTCCTTCTTCCATTTGCGGGCCAGGAACTGCCGCGCTTCCTCGCGGCCGTGGGTGAACTCGGCGCGGTTGCGCCAGCGGGTGTCGAGCGAATAGGCCAGCGCGACCTTGTCGGCATCGCGGGAGTTCCAGCCATCCTCGGCAAGACGAACCTTCTCGATGGCCGATGCAAGGGTGAACGGCGGCAGCGGCGGGCGGGGTGCTTCAGTGGACACGGTGGGGCCTCCAATCAAGTGGATGAACGGGGTGCTTCGACAGGTTTTGATGGCTCAGGCGTCAGCGCCTGGCCTGCTCCAACAACACTTCTGCAACATCCCTGGCAGTGTCTGCGGCGTTGTAGTCGCCCATCACGCGCGAGACGGTGATGGCGCCTTCCATGAGAACCAGCAGCTGGCGCGCCAGCGCGTCCGGCTGCTGGATATCCAGTTGCGTGGTGAGTTCCAGCGTGTAATCCAGCAGCTTCTGCTTGTGGCTTTTTGCGATGTGGCGAATCGGATCGTCGGGGTCGCCCACTTCGCCCGCGGTATTGATGAAGGCGCAGCCGCGATAGCCCTCGGACTCGAACCAGCCCTTGAGCACAGTGAACATGCCGAGGATGCGCGCTTCGGGGCTGTCGGCCTTGTCGCACTCCTGCTGGAACCAGTCCAGCCAGCGCACGTCGCGCGCGTTCAATGCCGCAGCGGCCACCTGGTCCTTGTTTTCAAAGTGCCGGTAGATGCTTTTCCTTGCCACGCCGGAGGTCTTCACCAGCAGGTCCATGCCGGTGGCGTGGATTCCGTTCTGGTAGATCAGTGCCTCGGCGGTGGCGAGGATCTTCTGCGCGGTGTCGGTGCCGGTCTTGTGCATGGCTGCAAGGTAGAACGAACGTTCTACCTTGTCAACGCGCGATTGGCGGCGTTTCGGGTGCACACATCCATGCAAGACGATCTATCAAGAAATCCGGACATTGCATCACCCAGGCGCCTGATTCAGGGCGCAAAGTACGCCTCACCACCCACCCATGAGAGTTCCCGCATGAACACTTTCGCCCGCACCCTGGCCGTTGCCACCCTCGCCCTCTCGGTCCAGGCCGGCCTGTCCGCGCAGGCCGCCGAACCGGCCAAGCCGGCGCCGATCTCCAGCGTCGCGCGTACCGCCAGCTACATCACCACCGCCGATGGCGTGCAGCTCTACTACAAGGACTGGGGCCCGAAGGACGGCCCGGTCGTCACCTTCAGCCACGGCTGGCCGCTGAACTCGGACAGCTGGGAATCGCAGATGATCTTCCTGGCCAACCACGGCTACCGCGTCATTGCGCATGACCGTCGTGGCCACGGCCGCTCCAGCCAGCCGTGGGACGGCAACGACATGGATCACTACGCCGATGACCTGGCCACGGTGATCAACACGCTCGACCTGCATGACGTGACGTTGGTGGGCTTCTCTACCGGCGGCGGCGAAGTGGCCCGCTACATCGGCCGCCATGGCACCGGCCGGGTGAAGAAGGCGGTGCTGATCAGCTCGGTGCCGCCGTTCATGCTGAAGACCGCCGACAACCCCAATGGCCTGCCGATTGAAGTGTTCGACGGCATCCGCAAGGCGCAGATGGACAACCGCGCGCAGCTGTACAAGGACATCCCGTCGGGCCCGTTCTACGGCTTCAACCGCCCGGGCGCGAAGGTGTCTCAGGGCTTGATCGATGCGTGGTGGGCGCAGGGCATGCAGGGCGGCCACAAGAACACCTACGATTCGATCGCTGCGTTCTCGGCAACCGATTTCCGCGCCGACCTGAAGAAGTTCGATGTGCCGACGCTGGTCATCCATGGCGACGACGACCAGATCGTGCCGATCGACATCTCCGGCCGCCAGTCGGCAAAGCTGATCAGGAACGCCCGGCTGATCGTGTACCCGGGCGCGCCGCATGGCCTGACCGACACGCACAAGGATCGCGTCAACCAGGACCTGCTGACGTTCCTGCAGGAAAAGTAAGCCTCTTGGGGCTCTGGCGTCTCGCCGGAGCCCCTTGCCTCACCTCACGCTTTCGCAGCCGCGCGCCATGCGGGCCATGCTTCGCGGATGACGCCCACCGCGGACTTCAGGAACAGCAGCGCGATGACGACACCCACCACGATATCCGGCCAGCCACGACCGGTGAGCGCGACGCCACCGGCAGCCACCAGTACGCCGATATTGGCGGCGACATCGTTGCGCGAGCACGCAAAGGTGCTTTTCATGTTGATGTTGAGCGTGCGGAACCGCCACAGCAACGCCAGGCACACCAGATTGGCCGCCAGCGCGATGGCGCCGAAGCCGAGCATCACGCCGCTGGAAGGGGGCACGCCCTTTGCCAGCTTGGCGATGACCTCCAGCACGATGAACACAAAGAAGCCCAGGATCAGCGCCCCCTTGGCCAGGGCTGCACCGGCTTCCCAGCGCGCCCCCCGGTTCACTGCCCACAGGCTCAGGCCGTACACGATGGCGTCGCCCAGCATGTCGACAGCGTCGGCCTGTAGCGCGCTTGAGCGCGCCACGACGCCTGCGCCGAACTCGATGAGGAACATCGCCAGGTTGATGATCAGTACCGCCACCAGCACGCGCCGTTGCGCACTGTGGAGTGCCAGCGCTTCCAGGTCCCGGCGCTTGTGGCCGCAGCAGTGATCCATGGGTATCTCCGGCCAGGCCTGGCCTGGGCTTGAAAAGAGGTGGGGCAGCCGTTATCAACCCTGTAGCCCCTACAAGGTCAAGCCCATGTCCGCTCACCTCACCATCGGCCAGCTGGCCCGCCAGACCGGCACCAAGGCCGAGACCATCCGCTATTACGAAAAGATCGGCCTGCTCCAGCCACCGCTGCGGTCGGACGGCAACTACCGCTACTACAGCGCACAGGACCAGCGGCGGCTGTCATTCGTGCGCCGGGCCCGGGAGCTGGGCTTTTCCATCGAGCAGATCCGCGAGCTGATCGCCTTGGGTGAGCAGCGCGAGCACGAATGCAGCTCGGTGGACGACGTGGTGAAGGCGCATATCGCCGACATCGCGCGCCGGATCCGCGACCTGCAGGCGCTGCAGGGCGAACTGCAGCGGATGATCGGCAATTGCCCGGGCGGGCGCGTAGCCGATTGCAGGGTGCTGGAAGCACTTCAGCCGAAGGCCGCCGCTTGACCTTGTAGCTGCATCAAGGTTTACAACGCCGGGCTACTTCGCCACCGCGCGGCCATGCCGCCCTGACGACCCATGACCCTGTTTGCCCATCCGCTTGCCCTGGCGTTGAGCGCCGCCCTGCTGTCCGCCGCTGCCCCCGCCAGTGCGCATGAACCACCCGCCGCGCACGACGACCACCACGATGAGGCCGTGGAGCTGGATGCGGTGGTGGTGCAGTCCACCCGCTCAGGGCGTCGCGTTTCCGACGAACCGATCCGGGTGGACGTCGTATCGCAGGAGGAGATCGAAGAGAAGCTGCTGATGTCGCCGGGCAACGTCTCCATGCTTGTGGCCGAGACGGCGGGCGTGCGGGTGCAGAACACCTCGCCGGGCATGGGGGCGTCGAATATCCGCATCCAGGGCATGCGCGGCCGGTATACCCAGCTGCTGGCCGATGGCCTGCAGCTGTACGGCGGTCAGTCATCGTCCATCGGTCTGCTGCAGATTCCCCCGACGGACCTGGGCAGTGTCGAGATCATCAAGGGCAGCACATCGGCGTTGTACGGCCCGGCAGCGTTGGGCGGCGTGGTGAACCTGATATCGCGTCGGCCCAAGGAGACCGCCGAGGCTGAAATGCTGCTCAATGCCACCAGCCGCGGCGGCCAGGACGTGACTGGCTACGCAGCCGGGCCGCTGGCCGAGCGCTGGGGCCTGTCGGTGGTGGGTGGCTACCATCGCCAGGACCGCCAGGACCTGGACGGAGACGGCTGGGCTGACATCCCCGGCTACGAGCGAGCCACGGTCCGGCCGCGTCTGTTCTGGGAATCGGACGATGGAGCGCGTGCGCTGCTGACGGCAGGCGCAATGCGCGAGAGTCGGCTGGGCGGGACGCTGCCCGGTCAACGGGCGCCCGATGGGCAGCCCTTCGCTCTGACACAGCGCACGGAGCGCGTTGACGCTGGCGTCGTGCTCGATGTTCCGGTGCGCGAGAGCGACCGCCTGCAGCTACGTGCATCGGCCATGTCCACCGATCACGACCACGGGTATGGCCCTGAACAGGACAACGACACCCATCAGACCGGATTTGCCGAAGTGAGCTACGCGTCCGGCGCTGGCGCCACCAGCTGGCTGGCGGGCATTGCCGCGCAACAGGACCGGTTCCGTTCCGCGCGATACCCGCAGATTGATTACCGCTACACGGTGCCCGCCCTGTTCGTTCAGGCCGAGCAGGCGTTGCGCGATGACCTTACGCTTTCGGGCAGTGCGCGCTGGGATCAGCATAGCGCCTATGGCGGGCACTTCAGCCCCCGCGTATCACTGTTGTTCCGCCCTGATGCGTGGACTCTGCGCGCCTCGATCGGCAGAGGCTTCTACGCGCCTACCCCCTTTGTCGAGCAGATCGAGGCCGCTGGCCTGTCACGGCTGGAGCCGCTGAGTGGCCTTCGCGCGGAGATCGCTACCACCGGGTCCATCGATGCAGGCTACGTGCAGGGCCCGTGGGAATTGAATCTCAGCGTGTTCGCATCCGGCATCGACCATGCGGTACGCCTGGTGGAGTCTGCGACCGCCCCGGGTGAACGTGTGCAGCTGATCAATGTGGCGGGTGTCACCCGCACGCGTGGCAGTGAACTGCTGCTGCGCTACCGCTGGCAGGACGTCACGGTGACCGGCAGCTATGTCTACACCGACGCGCGCGAACCCGGTGCGGAAGGCGCTGGCCGCCGCCCGGTCTCGCTCACGCCCCGGCACAGCGCAGGACTGGTTGCCATGTGGGAGCAGCATGATCGTGGCCGCGTGGGGCTCGAAGCCTACTACACCGGCATCCAGGCGCTGGATGACAGCCCCTGGCGTCGACGCAGCCGGCCGTACCTGGAAGTGGGTGCGCTGGGTGAAATGGTGCTTGGCAGAGTCAGCCTGTTCCTCAACCTGGAAAACATCCTCAACGTCCGCCAGAGCGGTTACAACCCGATGCTGCGGCCTCGTCGCGCCGACGATGGCCAGTGGACCGTGGACGCATGGGCGCCGCTGGAAGGGTTTGTGGTGAACGGCGGTGTGAGGATGAAGTTCTAGGGCGTGGTCCAACGCGGAAGGGCGATGTCCGCCTCCGGGCAGAAGCGGACACTCGCCCTACCCTCGATAAACATCCCTGATCCTAGAGCTGGACTGCTTCCCTGCCCCATTCGCCTGCCAATGTCCGATATCGGCCCAGATCGGATCCGCCCTGGGCCGATAGACATCCCAAGGCCGAGGTCCAGAATCCGACGGCTACGGACTTGCGAATGCCATCGCGACGCCCCTGCCAGCATGGCACGCTCGGCGCTCAGAACCCGCGGGAGAACCCGATGAACAGCGTTGCACTCCCGCTGGTATCGCGTTCGATCAAGGGGCTGTCGGTGATCTTGTCCGGCAGGAATTTGTACTGCGCAAAGCCCATCAGCATCCATTTCTCGCCCAGCGGCCTGAAGTAGCTCACGCCCACGTGCGGGATGGTTACCGCGCCGGGCTTGTAGTCGACCACGCCGCGCGCCACCTCTTCCTTCAATGTGCCGTAGTAATAGTTGGCCATGTCCTTGGACTGCCACGTAACGCCCGCATTCGGGGTGAGCCGGGCCTTGCCCACATCAAAGCCGTAGCCGTACTGCAGCGAGAACTCCTGACCGCCGCTGGTGTCGGTGGCATCGGCCAGCAGTTCGGCCTCAAGTTCGCCGCCACGGCCGGACCACTTGACCTTGGCACCCAGGTCCAGGCCCATGTCGCGATCGTCCAGCAAGCGGTAGTCCACCCCGTTGCGTGCCAGCTCGCTGCGGCCCAGGTCCTTTACATCAAACCCATCCATGCGCCCTTTGGCTACAGCGGCCAGTTCAAAAGAATCGTTCTTGAGGAACACCCAGCCGGCGCCCAGCCCTTCGAAGTAGAACCGCTCGCCGTGGTAGCTCACCAGCGGGATCGGCATCACGCGGGTGCCTTCACCGGCATAGGGGCTGTCTGTTACCACGGCTGCCAGGCCCAGCCCCCAGCGTGGGGGGCCTTGGTCATCGGGACCGCCACCGGGGCCCTCCTGCGCCAACGCCGTGAACGACAGACTGCAGGCCAATACGGGACAGAGAAACTTGATCATGGGACGCCAGACCTCACCAGGAAGAGAGCCCGCTGTTGCGGGAGAGGCCGCGCTGAATGCACGCGGCCGGTTCCAGGTGAGAATGAAGTGGCGATGTCGCCGCAATGTCGTGGGTGGAGCTCAGCGCATTACTAGCCGCTGTACGATCAGGGCACCTCGACTACGCTGGCTGACACATCCAGGGTAGCGCGGGTGCCGCGGGTGCCTGAGTCGATCCCCAGTGTCCAGCGGAAGCGCTCGCAGATGCGCCCAATCAGGAACAGTCCCAGTCCCTGGCCCCGTATCGGAGCCGGTTGACGAAGGCTGTCCCGGTAGCGTCGCGCGGCTTCCACCGGGTCGAAGCCACTGCCCGAATCGATCACAGCCACCCTGCCCTGCGAAAGCACGATCTCTACGAATCCCACATCGGTGTTCTCGATCGCGTTGCGGATCAGGTTGCTTACCGCAATGCGCACCATCGCCTCTGGCGCCGCGACGAAGGTTGGCTCCAGCGCGCCAAGGCGGAGCTGGGCGTCCTTGCCGCGAAGCAGGTATTCATGATCGAGCACCAGGCGTGGCAGGAAGTCATGCAGTGCGGTTATCTCCGCGTCTTCAACGCCCGGTCCGGCCTCACGGGCCAGGTAGAGCAACGCGACCATCGTTTCAGACAGGTCCTCCACCGCGTACTCGATGCGTGCCAGCGCTGGCTGCGAGGCAGCTGGCAGTGGAAGCTGCCGCAGGACATCAGCCGCCCCGGCAATCACCGCAATGGGAGTGCGGAATTCGTGACTGGCCTGGTCCAACAGGCTGCGCTCACGTTGTATGAATTGAGCCACGCGTTCCAGGTGGGCATTGCTGGCCTGCGCGATCACCTGTATTTCTTCTCGCGGATAGTCTGTGGGCAGGCGTGCGCTGGCATCGCTTGGATCGATGGCCTGCATGCGGGCAGCGAGGTCGCGCACCGGGCGCACGAGGTTGGCATGCAGCCAGACGATGAAGCCACCAATGACCGCAGCAAAGCACAGGATCCAAAGCAGGCTGAGGCGCGCGTAATGATTCTGCTGCTGCTCAAGCGGCTCGATGTTCACTACGGTTACCAGCCTGCCATGTGGCAGGCCAGCCACCACGGCATGGTAGGTCTCCCCACTATCCAGGTTCACCGCATCGCCAAAGAGCGACGCTTCGGACGTGTAGATGCCCGGCGGAAGGTGGGCCAGCTGGCGCGGCAAGCCGGACGGAACGACGCCTTCGCGCAGGTACCAGGAGCGCACCAGTCCTTCGCTGGGCAGTGCGTCTTCGTGGCCGCTGCGGACCCGTTCTGCATGGTCGTCGGAGATCGCGCGGGTCAGATCTTCCCAGTAGCGATCTTCCATCAACAGTTGGCCGCTGAAGCTCTGTACTGCGATGGCTAGCAATACCAGTAGACCGAGCAGGATCAGGGCAACGCTGGTCCACCAGTGAACCCCACGCAGGCGCGGAGGACTATTCACCTGGGCTCAACCTGTAGCCCGACCCGGCTACGGTATGCAGCAACGGCGCTTCTTCATTCTGTTCAAGGGCGCGGCGCAACACGTACATATGTGAGCGCAGCAGATCGGTCCCTGGCGCCACCTCGCCCCAGGCCACGCGCTCCAGCTTTGCCCGGGTTACCACCTGCGGGCTCTCGCGCATCAACAGCTCCAGAAGGCGGCGGCCGGTACGGGTCAGGCTGATTTTCCTGCCGGCCCGGTGCGCCTGCAGGGTGCCAAGGTCGAAGGCCAGGTCGCCCACCCGCAGCACGTTGTCGGTGGCGCCGGCATGGCGGCGGCGCGCCACCAGCGAACGCAGCCGGACCTCGATCTCCGGTAGCGCCACCGGTTTCACAAGGTAGTCGTCCAGCCCTGCCTCGAATCCATCAATCTTGTCAGCCACCTGGTCGCGGGCGGTCAGCATGATCACCGGTACGTGTTTCTTTGCCTCGCCGCGCAGGCGCCGCAACACGGTCAGCCCGTCCAGGCGGGGCAGATTCCAGTCCAGGACAATCGCGTCATAGTCCTTGGACGAGGCCAGGTGCAGGCCAGAAAGACCGTCGGGTGCGGCGTCCAGGGTGTGTCCGCAGGCTTCCAGGAAATCGTAAAGGTTCGCCGCAAGCTGCGCGTTGTCTTCGATTATCAGGATGGACAGCGATTCCCTGTTCATGACATCCCCAGTAGGCCGAACAGCCTCAAGAGAAACCCTATCACGCCAATGATCGCTGCGAAGAGAAACAGCAGCAGGCTGGCGTTGAGCAGGTACTTCAATAGCGTATACACCAGGCGATGCCGATGCTTGAGCGCCACCCCGACCTCGCGGAGGGGCGCCAGACGGGCGAACAGCCAGCTGATCGGCCCCTGCCGGTCTTCGGGTGTATTGGGCACCGTCATCGCCCAGGCGAGTCTGGCATAGAGGCGGTTGAAGGCACGCCCCAGCAGGTTCATCGGACGCTCCACATCACACATCAGGATCACCCGATTCGTGGTGCTGTCGTTGCGTGCGAAGTGCGGGTAGGTCTCGTCGAAAACAAAGTCTCCGCCATTGCGCCAGGTTATGAAGTGGCCGTCCACGCAGATGTAGCAGTCCGCCGTGCCTGGCGTATCCAGTCCCAGGTGATAACGCAGGGAGCAGGCAAGTGGATCGGAATGCATGCTCAGCTCCGCGCCCGCAGGCAGCACCGAGAACATCGCGGCACGAATCCCTGGTATGCCCTCCAGCAGCCGCACCGTGGCCGGGCACAGGCGCTCTGCCGAGCGGTGTGGATCGGCGTACCACTTGAGATAGAACTTGCGCCAGCCGCGCTTGTAGAACGTACGGAAACCAAGATCATGATGCCCGGCCGACCCCGGTGCCGACGCCGCTTCGAACGCGCCGGACGCATGCAGTTCCATTGCTTCGTCGCGGATCCTTCGCCAGTTGCGGCGCAGCCGCTCGATGCCCTCAATGTAATGCGGTTTCAGTACCGGTTGCCGCGCCTCGCGTGCCGTGGCCATGTACAGCAGGCAGTTGAGCGGTGCGAACACTGGCCAGCTTTTGCGCAGGTACTGCGAAAACCCCTGGTATCGCTGCTGTCCACGGAAGCGGTAGAGATACAGGATGCACGCCGAGATGTAGATCAACATTCCGGCCATCACGATCATCATGACAATCATGCTGATACTCCCAACGAACCAGCTGTACCAGCGGCGACAGGACGCGTTCGCCTGCGCAGACCTCCGACCAGGTCGTCCATCGCGCAGTAGGCCACCGGGATGATCAACAGGCACAGCACCGTCGATGTCAGCAGGCCGCCGATCACCACAATCGCCATCGGTGCGCGGAAACTCGGATCAGCCCCCAGGCCCAGCGCCACCGGCAACATGCCCGCGCCCATCGCAATGGTGGTCATCACGATCGGTCGCACGCGCTTGCGGCAGGCATCCACCACTGCGCGGCGGCGATTCATGCCCAACTCGCGGCGCGCGATCACGATGTAGTCCACCAGCAGGATCGCGTTCTTGGTGGTGATGCCCATCAGCATGATCAAGCCGATCATCGAAGGCATCGACAGGCTCTGCCCAGTCAGCAGCAGCGCCACGAACGCCCCTGGTATTGACAGGCACAGCGCTACAAGTACCGTCAGCGGCTGCGCAAAGTCCTTCAGCAGCAGTACCAGCACCATGTAAACGCACATTACCCCGGCAGCCATTGCCATTCCGAAGCCCGCCAGCAGTTCGCTCATGGCTTCGGCATCACCCGCGGGCGCCATGGTGATGCCGTGCGGCAGCCGCGACAGGCTCGGCAATGCCATTGCCGCACGTTCGACATCGCCCAGTGGCAGTCCATTGAGCGCGACCTTCAGGCTGATGTTTCTCTGCCGGTCGTAACGGGTCAGCTCGGCGGGGCCGGACAGCAGCGCCAGGTCTGCCACGCTCTCCAAGGGCACCGGACCGCGGACCCCGGGGACAGGCAATCGGCGCAGCGTTTCCAGGTCGTTGCGGCCGCTGTCGGCCAGCCTCACTAGCACCGGAACCTGCCGCTCGCTCAGGTTCAGTTTGGCCAGGTCCTGGACATAGTCACCCAGCGTGGCCACGCGCAGGGTATCGGCGATCGCGCGGGAGGTGACTCCCAGGTCGGCAGCGCGTGCGAAGTCGGGACGCACCACCAGTTCCGGCCGCACCAGTGCAGCGGAAGACACCACGGCACCGATGCCGGGTATGCCTCGCAGTTCCCGCTCAACGAGGCGCGCATGATCGGCCAACCGATCGCCGTCGTCGGCGCTCAGAACCAGTTCGAGTCCTTCGCTGTCGCTGCCCACGCTGACGCGCGCGCCCGCCAGTTGCTGCAGTTCCGTGCGTAGCTGCCCTTCGATGATTGAACGGGTAAGGCCATTGCGCTCACTGCGCGCCACCAGGTTGGCGGTGAGTACGGCCGTGGCTACGCTTGCCGTGGGTGCAGTTTCGCCCGGGTCTCCGGAGCCGCCGCTACCCCCGCCTATTGAGGTGTGCACCGAGGCCACCATCGGGCTGCGCACGGCGATCTCGCGGGCGCTCTCGGCCAGCCCAAGGGTGTCTGCCAGGGCGCTTCCCGGGGGTAGGGCCAGGCTGATCTGTACCTGGTTGCCGTCATCTGGCGGCATGAACTCGCCCGGCAGCTGCGCGGCCACCAGCATGCCCAGCGCAACCATCGCCACCGCACTGGCCAGGGTCAACACCGGCCGATGCATGCAGGCTCGTACCCACTGCAGATAGCGCAGTACCCAGCGCGGCTCCTTGTGCCGCTTCGCCGACGCCCTGAGCAGGAAGGCGGCCATGGTCGGGGTGAGCATCCGCGCCACCAGCAGGGAGAACAGGACCGCTACCGCTGCGGTCCATCCAAACTGCAGGAAGTACTGGCCGACGACGCCCCCCATCAACGAGGTAGGCAGGAAGACCGCCACCAGCGTGAGGGTGGTGGCGATCACCGCCATGCCGATCTCGTTGGCGGCTTCGCCGGCTGCGCGCAGGGGCGTCTTGCCCATCAGGAGGTGGCGCTCGATGTTCTCGATCTCCACGATCGCATCATCGACCAGCACGCCGACGACAAGTGACAGCGACAGCAATGACACCGTGTTGAGCGAGAAGCCCATCAGATGCATCACCGCGAACGTCGGAACGGCCGATAGTGGCAAGGCAATCGCGGCAATGAAGGTCGCACGCCAGTTGCGCAGGAAGCTGAGCACCACCACCACCGCCAGCACCGCACCTTCCAGCAGCAGCATCATCGAGCCGCGGTAGTTCTCCGCCACGGGCCCGGCGTAGTCCACCGCCTGTTCGAAGTGAATCTGCGGGTAGCTCTCCTGCAGGTCGGCAATAACGGACTGCGCTGCTCTGGCCACCTCCAGCTCGCTCGCGCCGCGCGAGCGCAGCACATTGAACGAAACTGCCGGGCGGCCATCCATCAACGCAGCCGTACGAGGCTCGGCCACGGTATCGCTTACCTCCGCCACCTCGCCCAGCCGTATGCGGCGGCCGTCGGTCAGGGTGAGATTCATGTCGGCGATGCGCTCGGCGGAATCCACGGTGGCGACAGTGCGAACTGACATCTCTGCACGCCCGAGAGCCACCCGCCCACCGGAGGCCTCCAGCTGCAGCTGACGCAACTGATGGGAAACATCGGCAGCGGTGGCATTCAACGCCAGCAGTCGGCCGGGGCTCAACGCCACCCGAACTTCGCGGTCCACGCCGCCAACGCGCGATACTGCACCTACGCCCGCCTTGCCTAGCAGCCGCTTGCTTACCTGGTTGTCCACGAACCAGGACAGCGCCTGCATGTCCAATGTGGTCGAGCTCAGCGCATAGGTCACCACCGGCTGGCTGGCCAGTTCCGCCTTCTGGATAACCGGGTCTCGAAGTTCGGCGGGCAGATCCGCGCGGACACCGGCCACCGCGTCGCGTACGTCATCCATTGCCTCTTGTACAGGTTTGCCGATGTGGAACTCAGCGCTGATGGTGGCCACGCTGTCGGCCAGCGTCGTCTTGATGTGCTTTATGCCCTGCCGATTGGCCAGAGCATCCTCGATCCTGCGTGCAACGTCGTTTTCCAGTTGTGCTGGTGAGGCGCCAGGTAGCGTTGCGGTGATGGTGATGATGGGAAAGTCGATATCCGGGAAATTCTGTACCTTCATCGCCGCAAAGCCGAAGGCACCGACCAACGCAAGCGCAACGAACAGCAGCGTCACTGCCACCGGATTGCGGATCGACCAGCCAGACACGTTGAGGTTCATGAGTGCGAGGCCTTACCTGAAGCAGGTACGCTGATAACCCGCACGAAGTCGCCGTCATTGAGGAAACCAAGACCAGAGGCCACCACCGCATCAGACGGTTCAAGGCCTGATACAACTTCCACCCGGTCCGCGCTGCGGCGGCCCACCTCAACACGGCGAGTGAGTACCCTGCCGTCCTGCCCTACCTGCATTACGTAATTGAAGCCATCGCGGAGCAGCACCGCAGCTTGGGGAAGTGTGAACATGCCCTCCTCGCCGACCGCGATGTATCCCTGCACGAATGCGCCCGCACGCAATGGCGCGCCGGCAGGAAGATCCACGTAGACCAGCCCGCTGCGCGTGGCGACGTCAATCACCGGCCCGAGCGCACGTACGCGCCCTTCCAGAGATCCGGCTCCCGGTATGCTGATGTTCACCGTCTGGCCGGGCCGCATGGCGAGCAGATCTTCCGATGCCACCACTGCACGCCACTCCAGGCGCCCATCCCGGATCAAGCGGAACAGTTCCTGGCCTGCTGGCACCACCGCGCCCACGGTGGCTGTGCGGGCACTGATGATCCCGTCGCTGGGTGCCAGTACCCGAGTCTGCAGTAGCCGTAGGCGGGCCCTCTGCACTACCGCCCGCGCTGAATCCAGGCGCGCGCGTGTAGTGAGCGCCGTGGCCTGGTACTGATTAAGCTGCTGCCGGGCAATAGCGCCGGAGGCATCCAGCACTTGAGCCCGCTGCAGGTTGGCGGCAGCCTGGCTCGACTCTGCAGCAGCCAGTGCTACCGCTGCAGCCGCCTCGCCCAGCTCGGCCTCAATCAGGCCAGGATTGAAGCTCGCCAGTAGCTGGCCGCGTTGTACTGTGTCGCCGACATTCACCTTCACATCGGTAAGGCGCAACCCGTTAGCCTCTGCACCAATGCTGGCTTCTTCCCACGCAGCAACGCTGCCAGTAGCTGGCGCGTGTACTTGCAGCGGAGTGTGCAGCGGCCGCACCAGATGCACGGAGATTACGGGGGCAGGCGCAGGGACGGGCGCTGCATCGTCCTCGGCAATGCGCACCCAGGCGGTGGCAACAGTTGCTGCGGCCAAACACAGCCCCGTTGCGAGGGCGAATCGGTTGCGTTTCATGGCTGGGCGTCCTCGAGCCTGCCCGTTGAGCGGTCAGGCCGACACCGGGCGCTCCTCACCGGCATGGTGAAGCGTCAGCGACGAGGATGGCCGGCGCGTGTCGTTCAAATGTCGTGGATGCAGGACAGCGAGATTGGGCGCAACGGTGCCGCGAGCGATCAGCGGGGCACCAAGCCTGTGAGATCACTTGCGAAGATCATCGTGATTGCTCGCCCAACCCCGATGGGCGGTCCAGATCTCCTCCTGCTTCTACGCGCTGACGGTTGCGGGGTAATATTCCATCGCCCGCTACCGTTGTGGTTGATGTGGGCTTCCGCTAGCGCGGCGCTTGAACAGTAAAAATTCTCTCTGCGCCATTGAATGATTCAATCGGGAGCTGCGATGTGTGCACTCAGTGAGGTCAGTGCCCTGCTATCAAGACTGCAGGGTCAAGTTCGAGTTGAGGATCCAGTCGTACGCTACCTGGGCGCGCTCTTTGCCGAACTCGCGTACTACCACGTTCCGGAAGCGGAGCTCGATGACAGCAAGCGCGCCCTTCTGATCCCTTGCGAGAGTTACCAGGATCTGGTGCAGTCGGGAAGCCGACCGAACGTGCTGAAGTTGGTCAACCAAGTAGAAATCCCCGAGTCGGATACGTTCATCGTGACCAGCCCCGGGGTCATCGTAGTCGGAGTGCGCGTTCATCGAACGCTGTTCTTGGGCTTTCGCGGTACACAATTTCTGTTCGATTGGTCAATCAACCTGCGCTCATCCAGGATCAGTCTATCTCGATGGGCCGGGCGGAGTGATCGGTTTCATGAAGGCTTTGCGATGGAAGCCATCCGGATATCCCAACAGATTGATGGGAAGCTCTTCGAAATGGGGAGAGGTTCGTTTGACAATGTCGTCTTTAGTGGTCACTCGCTAGGTGGTGCTGTCGCCGCTATCAGCGCTTTGATCCTTGAATGGCCAAGATCGGCGGTCTGTCTCATGGGAGCGCCGCGGTACTGCAATCTGTCTGCGCTTGCTTCAGGCTATCGGCAACTGCCGATGCAGGTTCGTCGTGCTGGCGATGGAGTGCCTACCGTACCGCCAAAGTTTCTCGGCTACGCGGACCATCTCCGGCAGATCAGTACCGACGGCAGCGCATATTCAGAACCAGATCACTTTAGTGGTTTGTTTGGCGGTTTCGTTCGTTGGGCGGCTTTTCTCGTGTCTGGGGCCAAGTCTCATAGCGTGGAAAGCTATCGCAAGGAAATGGGACGCGCGGCAGGTGCGGCTAAGGCTGAGTCGGATCTGACGTGGCACCCACGACTAACCAATGCTCATGTGAGGAAGTCGAAGTCAGCTCCTTGATTTCTTTCTGGGCCTTCACGCGGTGGTTCTCTACTTGTAAACCGCCGCGCCGGGATGATTGCACACCGGATTTCGAGCCTTGCACCGCCCGCGACCTTTATCGGTGGCGGCTTCTGCCTGCCCGCAAGCAGCGCCGCCACGACCAAGCGCTACTCCCCTGCCCCGCAACCGATCCTGGAAGTGCCCGCGAACGGCCCCGCTCTGGACCGGAACGCCCGCACTGCCCTGCTGCGCAGCATCGGGTCGGGCGCCACCTCCGATGGCCAACCTTGGCCAGAGCGCCACCTGATGTCCGGCCGACGCATCGCCCTGGCTGACACCCACTGCTCGCTGGCCGGTTTCCTCGCCTGGCGCAGGTACGCGATGTGGCATGCGTTAGTCGAGCATGGCTCGACTCTACAGATGCGCTGGATGCACCAGCGCCACCCCGGGTCAGAACGAAACCTGCGCTCGCACGCCCACGGTATTGCCGGAGTCAGGCCCCTGGGCGTTGCCAACCTTGTTGTCGGTCTTCCAGTGAACGTAGTTCAACATCAGGCGCGACCAGTTGTTGAGGTACCAGTTCACCCCGAGCGTCCATGCCGTGCCCTCGCCGCCCCGGGCCGCATCGAGAAAGTCGTAGCGGTCATAGCGCGCGGCCAGCTCGAAGGCGCCAACGCCACCCTCCTGTACCGGACGCAATACGCGCGTGGTACCCCAGACCCCAGAGCGGCTGCTGAACCCGGGGCGCTCGCCGGTGATCAGCCAGCCTGCGTAGACCGATGTCGCCCGCTGGTCGACCGAGTCGACCGTGCGTGACGCGATGGTGCGGGTGGTGTGCTCGGCGAAGGCCCACACCGGGCCGTACACTCCGCCCAGCTCAAGCCCCCAGGCGCGGTTGTCGGTGACGTTGGCGATGGAGCTGGCCGACACGCGCACGTTGCCGTTCCAGCCCAGCGCGATCGGAGAGGTCTTGTTGATGCTGCCGACATCCTGGCCGAGATCCTCGTACCAGTACCAGCCTCCCAGATGCACGAAGCCTGCCTGGCCACGCAATGGGTTCCAGTGCGCGCGCAGCAAATACGCAATGGTGTCGCTGGCCGTGCTGTCATTGCCGATATCGTCACCGGTCACCGCCGCGCTGGCGTGCCAGCCATCACCGATCACCTTGGTGGTGACGCCCAGCCCGTAGTACCCGCTCTGCTGGGCACCGACCGACGCCACCGCATTGCGCTGCATGAATGGTGTATTGACGCCGCTGGTGCCACCATCGATCCCACGGTCCTTGAGCTTGTTGCCCACGTAGATTTCCGTTGGCAGGCCACCCAGCCGCGTGTCCCAGGACAGATAGGTGTCCTTCAGCGAGACATCGTTGCCCGCAAAGTCCGCATCGATCTTGTAACCCAGTGGTCCCATCCGACCTTCGGCACCGAGGCGGCCGCTGGCCAGATCGGTGCCGTTGATGTTGCGTGCGTCGAATGCGGAACCGTGGGTACTGCTGAAATCGACCATCACCCGGCCGCGCGGGTGGAAGGTGAACTGGCCATCACTGCTGCGGAACTCAGGTCCACCCTTGCGCCAGCGCACATTGCCGTCACCGCCTCCACCGGTTGCGGCGAGCTGTGCCACCTGCGCCTGCAGAATGGCCATGTCGTCCTGGCGGGTGTCAGCGATGGCCGCAGCCACCTGTGCATCGAGGCCCGCATCGCTGCCGGGTGCCACGCCGGTACTTTGAGAGGCCCCCTCCAGTGCAGCCAGTCGTGCGCTCAGCTGCTCCAGCAGGGATGCCTGATCGCGCAGTTGCTTTGCCTGCTGCTGCACCTGCGCACGCAATCCGGCTTCGGTATCGCCAGCCGCGGCCAGCACAGAGGGGGAAGCCAGCAACAGGCAGCCGCCGGCAGCCGCGCCAAGCGCGGCACGCTTCAGTGAGTTCATGCAGTTCTCCCGAATGAAATACAGTGTGCGGCTCAGTCGCCCGCGCCATCATCGTCCAGCGAGCGAGGTGGCTGAGCAGCAGCGGCGGGTATCGCGCTGGCATCGTGCGGCGGCAGCCGCACAGGCGGCGGCCCGAGGTAGCCGTGGCTGCGTGCCCAGTTGGCGAAAAGCCGCGGCCACTGCGCCACCAATGTCCCGGGCTTGCCCAACCCCCAGCTGTGGCCTCCGGCTTCGAACAGATGCAGCTCCACCGGAATGCCCGCCGCATGCGTGGCCTGGTACATCGCCACGCTGTGGCCGACATCCACGGTACGATCGTCCACGGCCTGGGCCAGGAACACCGGCGGCATGTCCTTGCGGACGTGTTGTTCGACCGAATAGGCCTGCTGTGCGTCATCCTGGCTGGCCAGTTCCCGCTTCGACCGGGTGTGGTCCAGCGGCGGGCGCATTGAGACGACCGGATAGATCATGCCAAGGAAGTCCGGGCGCGCTGACAGCTGGTCGGCTGCATCCACCGGCGGATACAACGGGGCATCGAAGCGCGTGGCGACGATACCGGCCAGATTGCCGCCGGCGGAAAAGCCCAATGCGCCGATGCGCTCCGGATCGACCCCCAGGCTTGCGGCCTGCGCGCGCAGCAGCCGCATGGCGCGCTGGCCATCCTGGAAGGGCGAAACCGGCGCCCACCCATCGGCAGGCAGCCGGTAGTACACCACGGCGGCCGTGACGCCCAGCGATTGCAGCCACTGCGCCGTCGGCTTGGCGGCGCTGCCAATCTGGATGCGGAAGTAGCCGCCACCGCCGAAAATCACCACGGCTGTTCCGTTCGGTTTCAGCGGTCGGTAGATCTCCATGCGCGCGTTACTGACTCCCGAGACCGCGCCCTTCGCGCTGCCTTCGGCGCCGATCCGTTCCGGGCCACGCGCGCGTTGCTGCCAGTGGTCCTGCGGCCAGAGCGGAATCACCTCGGGTGCCGAGGCAGGCGGCGCTGCCGGCACCGCACCGGCAAGCAAGGGATTCAGCAGGAACAGAAGCACCGCCAACCCACGCAGCTTCCCCACATGCAGACTCATATCACGCCCTCCCGTCGGCCTTTACGGGGCGAAGTGTGCGTCGAGTCGCGCTGGCGTCCTATAGCCGGATGGGACTAGCTGGGCCGTGCTTTTCTGTGTGCGCTGCAACATCAAAGTGGATGCTTCTGGCTGGAGCGTCACCAGAGGATTCGCCATTACACGCTTCGCCAGGCGTTCTTGTTTTCCCGCCCCTCCCCGCTCCAGCAACCGGCTTTGCTGCAGGAGGCGCTGCTTCCATGGGAAGCGACTGGCTCGAGGGTCAGCCGAGCATGGCTCGGCTCTACAGAAGAGCCAGCTCGCGCGCAAGGAATGGCGCCGTCCTGCTGCCTTTGGCCCGCGCCACCTGCTGCGGTGTTCCCTTCGCCACGATGGTGCCCCCTGCCCCGCCAGCGCCGGGGCCTACATCAATCACCCAGTCCGCCTGCGCGACCGCGCGCATGTCGTGCTCGATCATCACCACGGTATTGCCGGCATCCACCAGCCGTTGCAGCTGCACCAGCAGCCGGTCCGCGTCGGAGGCATGCAGGCCGGTGGTGGGTTCATCCAGTACGTACAGTGTGCGCCCGCGCTGGCTGCGCTGCAGCTCTGTGGCCAGCTTGATGCGCTGGGCTTCGCCACCTGAAAGCTCGGTGGCCGGCTGGCCAAGCCTCAGGTAGCCCAGGCCGATTTCCTGCAGCAACTGCAGTGGGCGGGCAATGGCATCCTCTTCGCTGAAGAACGCACGCGCCTGGTCCACCGTCATCTGCAGGACTTCGGCGATGTTGCGGTCATTCCACTGCACCTTCAGCGTGGCTTCGTTGTAGCGGGCGCCATGGCAGGTCGGGCACGGCGCATAGACGCTGGGCATGAACAGCAGTTCGACGCTGACAAACCCTTCGCCTTCGCAGGTTTCGCATCGGCCCTTGGCCACGTTGAACGAGAAACGGCCGGCGTCGAAACGGCGGCGGCGCGCGGCCGGTGTTGCGGCGAACAGCTTGCGCACGTGATCGAACAGGCCGGTATAGGTGGCCAGATTGGAGCGCGGCGTGCGCCCGATGGGCTTCTGGTCGACCTGCACGACGCGTTGGATGGCATCCACATCGCCGGCCAGTCGGCCTCGCGTTGCTTCAATCACGCTCGGCCCGTCGGTGGGCTCGGCGTCCACGCCCTCGTCCGCCGGCTCGTGCCCCAGGTGCAACAGCATCAGCTCCGGCAGCGCCTGGGCCATCAGGCTGGACTTGCCCGAGCCGGAAATGCCGGTGACGGCGGTCAGCAACCCCAGGGGCACTTGTGCGTCCACACCCTGCAGGTTGTGCCGATGGATGCCTTGCAGCTGCAGCCAGTTGCCGGCGCTGCGCTGACGGCTGGCGGGCGCAGGCACCTGGTCGAAAAGATACCGGGCCGTGCGCGAGTCCTGGACGTGGCGCAGGCCGTCGGGCTCGCCACTGTAAAGGACCCGTCCGCCGTGCTCGCCGGCCTCCGGGCCCACATCCACCAGCCACTGCGCGCGGCGCATCAGCTCCAGATCGTGTTCAACCACGAACACCGAGTTGCCGCCGTCGCGCAGCCGGTCCAGCGCGTCGTACAGCGCCTGGCTGTCGGCGGGATGCAGGCCCGCCGAGGGCTCATCAAGCACGTACAGCACGCCGAACAGCAACGAGCTGAGCTGCGTGGCCAACCGCAGGCGTTGCAGTTCGCCGGCCGACAGCGTGGGCGTGGCGCGATCCAGCGAGAGATAGCCCAAGCCCAGTTCACGCAGCTGGCGTACCCGCGCCATGACTCCGCCTGCCAGCCGTTGTGCGGCCAGGCGCTTCTCTTCGGACAGAGCCGAAGTCAGCCGCACGTCGGGGGCGCCCTCATGGGTCGCTTGGCCACTCGCGGCCCGACGCGCGCGATCGCGGGGTGTCGCACTCCTGCGGGTGCGAGCGCCCTTGCTGTGCGCGCTGAAGTCGCCTTGCGCCACCGGCTCCAGCAGGTCGGCCAATTGATCCAGTGGCAGCCGCATGAACTCGCCGATATCCACACCGGCAAAGGTGACCGACAGCGCCTCCGGCTTCAGGCGCTTTCCGTGGCAGGCCGGGCACAGCTTGCCTTCCATGTAGCGCGACACGCGTTTGCGCATCAGCGCGCTCTGGGTGTTGGCAAAGGTGTGCAGCACGTAGCGGCGCGCGCCGGTATAGGTGCCCATGTAGCTGGGTTCGAGCTTGCGCTTGAGCGCGGCGCGGGTCTCTGCAGGGGTGAACCCGGCGTAGACCGGCACGCTGGGCGTTTCCTCGGTGAACAGGATCCAGTCGCGGGCCTTCTTCGGCAGCTTCTTCCACGGCACGTCGATGTCGTAGCCCAGCGTGACCAGGATGTCGCGCAGGTTCTGGCCATGCCAGGCCGGCGGCCAGGATGCGATGGCGCGCTCACGGATCGTCAGCGACGGGTCCGGCACCATCAGCGCTTCGGTCACTTCGTAGACATGCCCCAGGCCGTGGCAGGTGCTGCAGGCGCCCTGCGGCATGTTGGGCGAGAAGTCTTCGGCGTACAGCATGGGCTGATGGGCCGGGTAGGCCCCGGCGCGCGAGTACATCATGCGCACCAGGCTGGACAGCGTGGTCACGCTGCCCACCGATGAACGCGCATTGCTGGCACCGCGTTGCTGCTGCAGGGCCACTGCCGGCGGCAGGCCGTCGATGGCATCCACATCGGGCACGCCCACCTGGTCGATCAGGCGCCGTGCATACGGCGCCACCGACTCGAAGTAGCGCCGCTGCGCTTCAGCGAACACGGTGCCGAAGGCCAGCGATGACTTGCCCGAGCCCGAGACCCCGGAGAACACCACCAGTGCATTGCGCGGAATGGAGACGTCGACGTTCTTGAGGTTGTGCTCGCGTGCACCACGCACCTCGACGCAACCGCTGGCGGCGGCAGCGCATGACGACTCGCCAAAGGGGGTGTTGGACATCGTTACGATCCTGCAGGCAGTGAGTGGCGCGCTTCAGGGCGCGCCCAGGGATGCATTTTCGCTGCTGCGGGGTGAATGTGGGTGATGGGCGAGCCGTGCCCCCCCCTCACCCCGGCCGCAGCATCGCTACCAACGCCCCCATCAGGGCGCTCCCTGCCGCCACGACCAGCCACGCCTTCCCCACACTACGGGTATTGAAGATGCCCACGGCGACGGCGATCAACAGCACGAACCCCAGCAGCGAACTGGTCAGGACCGAAACGGACGTGCGTACATTCACCAGCGAGGGCAGCAACAGCGCCAGTGCCGTGGCGGTAAGCGCGGTGAACACGTAGCCCCCCACCGAGGCAGCCAGCACCCGGCTCGCTACCTGCCAGCGATGGGCCGCGCCCTGCCCGGGTGCGGGCTTGCCACTGCGCGCGGCCTCGTGCGTCTGTGGCCAGCGGCGCTGCAGCATCAGGGCCATTCTTGCCAGCATCAACCCGAAGGCCAGGGCGACCAGCTCCACGCCGGCCTGCTGCCATGCGCCGCGCTGCAGGTACATCAGCAGCCCCTGCCCGGTGGTTGCCAGATTCACCAGCGGCAGTGCCAGGCACAGCGCGGCGGCCAGCCACAACTGCTCGATCCAGGCCAGGCGCGGTGGACGCCACAGTGCATGCAGCACCGAGGCCGCGCAGGTTAAAAGGAAAATGCGTATCTCCCACGCGCTGCGATCGCTCATTTCCAGTGGCAGCAACCGATTGCCGTGCAGGTAGACGATGCTTGCCAGTGCCACCCCGGCCAGCGATGCCACGTTGAACGCCTCCACGCAACGGTAGATGCCTGCCGTGGCGGCGCCGAACTCCTGCTCGCTGCGCTTGCGCCGCTTGATGGAGAACAGCAGCGTGCCGATGGCGATCATCGCCGTGCCCAGCAGGCCGCTGATGAAGTACAGCCACTTCATCGGCCAGCCACCGAAATCGGCCTTGTGCAGTGCTTCGATGGTTTCGTGTACCTGCACGGCACCCAGTTGCTGCGGATGCGCTGCATGCTGCTGCAGGATCCTGCCGCTGGCCGCATCGAAGGTCACCCGGCTGGCCTCGCTCAACAGGTGCCTGCCGGCGTCCCCCGCTGTCTTGCGGCCCTCCACTTCCACCACGCTGTGCACGGTGCCGGGCGCCTGGATCATCACCAGTGCCGGCGGCTGACCGCTGATGGCCTGCGCCCGCGCAAGCAGGTCCGGCAGGTTCGGCAGCTGCGCGCCCGCAACCAGGATGCCGGCCGGGACAGGTCGCGCAGGTGCCAGTTCGGCTTCATAGCGCGCATAGGCGTCATCGGCATCGCCATAGGCTGCCTGCACCGGCCACGGCAGATAGCTGCTGTAGAAGAAGGTCAACCCGGTGTAGCCGATCATGAACAGGAACGGCAGGGTCAGAACGGCACTCAGGTTGTGCGCGTCCAGCCAGCTGCGCTGCCCCTTGCCCGGGCGGAAGGTGAAGAAGTCCTTGAAGATGCGCTTGTGCACCACCACGCCGGACACCAGCGCCAGCAGCATGCAGGCGGTGATCCAGCCGACCAGCCAGTAGCCGGCCATGCCGCCGTGCAGGGTGTAATGGAAGGACATGAAGTGGCGCCCGCCTTCGGTTTCCCGAAGGCGAGGTGGTGGTTGGGGCATGCCGGTGCCGGCCTCTACCCAGCGTTCGTGCGCGCTGCCGCCGTCATCCTCCCATGAGAGCTGCAGCGGCCAGCCGTGCTGGGCAGGCCAACGGATCTGCCATGCCCGGGCATCGGCGGCGTTTGCAGCCAACCACTGCTGCGCTCGCGCTGCCTGCGCACCTGCATCCATTTCCTGCGGGGAGGCCGGCACCGGGCCGGCCTCCATCCATCGCGTGATCGGCTCGCGGAACACGCTGAGCGTGCCGGTGAGGAAGATCGCGCACAACAGCCAGCCGCAGGTGAGGCCGCACCAGGTGTGCAGCCACGACATGCTCTGCCGGAAGCCCGCCTTCATGCCATCCCCGTGGCGGGCATGCCCTCGTCCCGCCGGTTGCGGAGGATCACAGCGCGCCGCGCAGCGTCAGCATCACGTTGCGGGGTTCGCCAAAGAAGTTGCCGCGGCGGATCTGGCTGATCATCGCGTAATAGCGCGTGTCGAACAGATTGGCCACGTTGACGCCCACGCTCCAGCGCGGATTGATCCGGTAGCCGGCACGCAGGTCCCACACCGCGCGTCCCGCCGCACCCATGCGCCAGTCCGGGTCGTCGTAGGCTGGATAGGAATAGCTGCTCTGTGCAGAGACGCCACCGCCCACGGAGAACGCATTCCACCGACCGGGCAGCTGGTACGACGTCGACAGGCGCAGCAGATGGCGCGGCGTTTCGGCGCTGATGGTGGCGCCTTCATCGTCGCGGCTGGTGACGTGGGTATAGCCCGCCATCATCTGCCAGCCGGGTGCCAGTTCGCCGCTGGCTTCGAGTTCAAAGCCCTTGCTGCGCAGCTTTCCACCATTGCGGTAGCAATCGGACGAGGCCAGCGAGCCGGGGCAGCTGCCCGGGTCGGAGGCGTCCACCACGGCGTTGCCGGTCTTGCGGATGGAAAACACCGCAGCGGAGACGTTCAGGCGCCCATCGTTCAGTTCGCCCTTCACGCCCAGCTCGTAGTTGGCGCCGATGGCGGGATCGAGCACCGCACCGGATGATGTGACGTAGGAGCTCTGCGGCTGGAAGGTATCGGCGTAGCTGGCGTAGACCGACCACTGCGGGCCCAGGTCGTAGACGAGGCCGGCGTACGGGGTGAATTCGTGCTTCTGTTCGTAGTCGCGGCTCTTGGCGCCGGTGAAGCCATCGTTGGACTGGTACTTCACCCAGCTCAGCCGGCCACCCAGCGTGAGGTGCAGCGGTTCTGCCAGCTGCAGGCGCAGGTTGCTGTACAGGCCGCTTTGTTGCGCACGCGCGTTTTCCGACCAGTCCCACGCGGGTTGCAGTGGCTGTGCAATGGCGCTGTGGTCCGGTGCGTAGACATCGATCGGCACGTCGATGGCCAGATCCGCCGAGCTCTGGCGGGTACGCTGGCGCGACCACATCGCCCCCAGCAGCAGCTGGTGGGTGCGGCCGAAGGCGTCGAAACTGCCGGTGGTGTGCAGGTCGATACCATCGCTGCGCACGCGCGATCGGTTGAAGTAGATGTCATAGAAGCGCGAACCGATGCCGGTGGCCCGGTCCACCCCGCCCACCGGAACCGCAACGCGCTGGTCCAGGTCCGATTCGGTGCGGTTCACCGACAGGCGCGCCTTCCAGCGCTCGTTGAAGCGGTGTTCCGCTTCGGCGAAGGCTTCGTCAACGGAGCCTTCCTGGCGGTTCCAGTCCTGGATGAGCGAGGTGGAACGCTTGATGTCCAGCGCCCCGCCATCGGTGTAGCGCGGCAGGCCGAACAGCCAGTAGCCGTCGGTGTCACTGGCCTGATGTCGCAGGCCGAAGGTGAGCGTGGTGTCCTGGCCCAGGTCGGCATCGATCACGCCGTAGGCCACCGGCGTCTTCGATGAGGTGCCGCGCTGGAAGTAGTCGCGGTCCTGGTAGGCGGCGACGAGTCGGCCACGTACCGTGCCAGCGGCATTGAGCGGGCCGCCACCGTCGACCTCGAGGCGATAGTTGTCCCACGAGCCCAGCGTGGCCGCCAGATCCAGGTGGGTCTGGTCGCGCGGGCGCTTGCGCACCATGTTGATCGCCCCGCTGGGGTCGGCCGCGCCGAGCATCATGCCACCGGCACCGCGCAGCACTTCAACCCGCTCCAGCACGGCGGTGTCGATCGGCAGCCAGCCCACCGGGGCATAGACGATGCCGGCCACGCCATCGACCAGATAGTTGCTGTCGTCCACGGTGAAGCTGCGGATCGAGAACTTGTGGTTGCCGAAGTTGCGGGCGGTCTTGGTCACGCCCGTGGTCTGCGCCAGTGCCTCGTCCAGTGTGGTGAGGTTGCGGTCGTCCAGCTGCTGGCGGGTGATCACGCTGACCGATTGCGGGGTCTGGCGGATGCTCTGCCCCAGCTTGCCCAGGCTCAGCTCACGTGTCATGTAGGAGCCATCGCCTGGGCCATTGGCGGTCACATTCACCGTCTGCAGGGTGGTCTGGGCATCCTTGCTGCGCGCAGGTGATGCTGCGTCCTGCGCCAGCGTGAACACGCCGGGGCGGGTGGCGTTGACACGCACCCCACTGCCCTCCAGCAGGCGCGCCAGTGCTTCCTGCGGCGTGTAGCTGCCTGTCACGGCCGGCGCGCGGCGGCCGGCCACCGCCGATTCACTGAACAACACCTGCTGCCGCGACTGTTCGGAGAAGCGGCGCAGTGCCGCGTCCAGCGGTTGGGCCGGAATATTGAACGGCATGCGCGCCGCCGGCTGCGCCTGTGCGATGGCCGGCGCGGCCAGTGCGCTGGAAATGCACACGGCCAGCAGCGGCAGCCGCGTGGCCTGTACCCCGGTAGAGAACGCGCGGGCGACAAGCGCGCGCTTGATCTTCATGTACCCCATTACCGCTCCATCATGCTTGGCCACCACTGGCCTCACTGGGGTAAACGGAAAACAGCGATGGAGTGGGAACCCGTGCTGGAACAATTTCTTCCTGCGGCGTCAGCGCGTCACAGGCCGCTCGTCGATGCGATAGCCGCCCTGCGCCGTGCGGGTCACCCGCACAGGCAACAGATCCGGCAGCGCCTCCACGAAGCTGGCCGGGGCGTCGGTGGCGGCGTAGCCGGAAACCGGCAGGAATCTCAGCCCCGGCTGGCCCAGCGTGACCGGGTGGCCCAGATACTGCGCGACTTCCTGTGCCACTTCGTCCAGCGGGGTGCGCCGGAACACCAAGCGCCCGTTGCGCCAACCGCCGATGCTGTCTGCACTGGCAGAGATGGGACGATACGTGGCTGTGGCAGTGGTAACGGCCAGGCCCTGTTCGGCGTACAGGCTGACCGGCGCGGTGCCTTCGGTGCGGTCCGGCTGTACCCGCACGTGCCCATGCAGCACCTTGACCAGCACTTCGCCCGGCCCGTTACGCACGTTGAAGGCGGTGCCGACCACGGTCACCCGGCTGCGCTGGGCATCGACGGTGAAGGGCCGCTCGGCCGCCGGGGCGACCTCGAAGAACGCCTCGCCCTGGCTGAGCACTACTTCGCGGCGAGAGCGATAGAAATGCACGGCCAGCGTGCTGCGCGCGTTGAGCGAAATCCGTGAGCCGTCGGGCAGTTGCAGATCACGGATCTCGCCAGCGGCGGTGCTCACGTCCTGTACGTAGCTGGGCGTGGTGTACCACCCATAGCCGACGCAACCCAGGGCCAGGAGCGCCACCGCCGCAGCGGTCGCCACGCGAGGAAGGCGTCGCGACCGCGCGCGGCGCGTCAGGCCGTCCGGTCGCAGGGCGGCAGGTGCCGCTGGCGCACGCGCGGCCTGAGTGTCCGAAGCCAATGCGGGGCGCGGCAGCTGGCCGAGGTCGTGCCAGGTCGTGGCCACGTCGGTGAACGCCTGCTGGTGCGCTTCGCTTTCGGCGAGCCAGTGCTGCAGGGCCGCCTCGTCCTCCGGGCGCCAGTCCACATCCTGCCGTCGCAGCAGCCACGTGGCCGCCGCCTCGTGCAGGGCAAACGGGTCAGAACCTGCGGCAGAAGGGAGATCGGTCATCGGCAGGGAAGATCGGCATCAATGGCAGGCGCCAACTCCTCGCCTGCCCCGCCGGACCGATGCAGTTCCTGCATCTGTTCCAGCGACGCATAGCGTACCCGCACTTGGCAGTAAGCAACCGCGCGCGACAGGTGCTTGACCACCATGCGCCGGGAGATCTGCATGCGGGCGGCCACCTCTTCCTGGGTCAGGCCATCGAAGCGGCAGAGCACGAAGGCTTCGCGTTGGCGCTCGGGCAGTTCGGCCATCGCATCTGCCAGACGTTGCAGGCGCTGGCGCTGTGCGGTGAGCTGCAACGGGCACTGTGATTCATCGCTGGCCATGGGATGGCCGGCATCCTCGGCATCTGCCAGGGGCACGGTCTGCACGCGGCGGCCTGCGCTGCGCTCGCGGTACTCATCGGCCACGGTGTTCATTACCGTCCGGCGAAGGTAGGCCCCCTGCTGATCGCTGGACGCCAGCGAAGGGTTTGCCGCAATCCATTTGACTGCGCCGTCGTGCAGGGCGTCCTCAGCGTCTCCGCCTCTGACACGCGCAAGGCCGCGGAGGATGGGCGCCCGCCAACGGGCATAGGCTTTGGAAAGCAGACTCCCGCCCGTGGATGAGCCGCTCTCGGCCAGGCCGGCCTCTGCTGATGCACTGTGGTTCGCGGCCCCGCCCGTGCCCCGGCCTAGCGCGGACACGGCGTCCTCAGGACAGATGCCTGCGGTCTGCACAGGTAGGGCGGGACATTCACTTGGATAGCCGGCGGATGGGCCGCACTAGGCGACAGAGGGGTGGAGACCTGCAAGTGTAGTGAGAGTCATTTGCAATTGGAACTCCCCCGCCCTGCCCGCGCCCCCTCGCGAAAGGCGCGCCGGTGCTACATCACTCGCGCGACGGGCCAGCACCTTCGGCAACCCTGACGAAGACGGGGTTGGAATAGAACCACAGATCCGCCCACGGATCCTCGCCGGGCGCGTCCGCCAGTGCATCCACCGCACCGGTGCTGTTGCCCCGCACCCGCACGAAGCCACCGCGCGGCGGCACCGGCACTGACCAGCGCGCCACGATCCAGTCGCCGTCACGCTGCCAGGTTGCCGTGTCGAATCCGCGCCGCTGCATCTGCAGCGCACCGCCCTCATCCCTGCTGCCCACGATCAGCTCGATGCGCTCCAGCGCCGGGTGCTGTCCGCTCGCGTTGGCGCGCGCCGGCTGCCGTGCCCGCACCTCCAGCTGCATCGTCTGCACTGCCGGCAGCACCAGCGTGCCGCCCATTCCGGCGCTGGAGTCGCCCGCGGCTACCCGCAGCTGCAGGGCGTCGATCAGGTCGCCGGTGACGGTGAACATGCGGCCGTTGCGCAGGGCATCCAGGATGTCTTCGGCCTCCGGCCGCGCCCATGCGTACGTCTTGCTGTACTCGCCCGGGTCGTAATCACGTCCGCCATCGCGCAGGTTCACATGCGAGTCGGAGTTGGCGGTAATCCAGAAGCGGATGCCATCAGCCAGCATCTGGTCCCAGATGCCACCGACCTGCGCGGTCATCTGGTCGTAGCCGCCCAGTGTCGGCGCGGCCGCGTTACGGTACAGCCCGCGTTCGCTGCGGATGGCCTGGTGCCCGGGGGCGCCCTCCATGCCCACCAGTACCTGGGGTGCGGCTGCATGCCAGCCGCGCAGCTCGTCCGGCGTTACCTCGCCCCACTCACCGATGCCGGTCGCGGTACGCGAAGGATGGTTGATGAACATCAGCGGCGCAGGGACCAGCCCGCGCAGGTAGGCCAGCGCTGCCTGCATCTGCTGTTCGCTATCGCGGCTGCCGTGCAGTGGCTCGCTGCGGCTGAAGTCCCGCTCGGCGATGACCAGCTGCTCCCGCTCCTGCGGGCCCGGCGCGATGATCAGCGAGGCGTGCTCGCCGGCCGGCACATCGAATTCCATGCCATTGAACTGGATCACCTCAGGGACGTCGGTACGCGCCTGCAGCAGCGCCGGATAGGCGTGGTCGCGGGTGACCGCGGAGTGGCCGGGGCCACCGTGGTCGGTGTGGACCATCCAGCGTAGGCCGAAGGCCCTGGCCTGTGCCGCGTTGTGGCTGCGGCTGTACGGCGAGTCGCCACCACGCACCGGCGTGGGCGGCGTGGTGCGGCGGTCCCAGTCCACGCTCCATTCGCTGTGCACGTGGTGGTCACCGGCCAGCCATTGGCGGCCAGCGTCGTCTGCCGGCCTTGCCGCCGCCGGGGCGGACAATGCCGGGGCCGCCGCTGCGAACAGCGCCAGCATTACAAGGTTCTTCATGGGTTCACCTCTGAAAAGCGCGCGGACGACGCACGGACCCTTGCGGGTCCGCACGCTGCCGGTGCGTGGATGCCTGCTTAGAAGTCCGCGCGCAGGCCCAGGCTGATGCGACGGCCCGAGGTCTCATCCATGGTCGGGAAGGACGGGTCCATGGTGTAACCGCTGGTCCGCTCGTTGGTGAGGTTGATGCCCTTCAGGCTGATCTTGATGTTGTCGGTGATGCGGTAGCCGATCGACACATCCATCTGGCCATAGGCATCGCGCCAGATCGGGTACAGGTTGTAGCCGATCGATTCGACGTAGGCGCCCTTGTGGTTGTAGGACACGCGCGCGTCGAAGCGCGAATTCTCATAGTAGGCGGTGAGGTTCCAGGTCTTCTCCGACAGCCCCGGCATCGGGGTGCGGATGCCCAGGCTGGATTCGCCGGCCAGCGAGCTGTCCAGCATGGTGTAGTTGGCATTGATGCCAAACCCGTCCAGCCACGGCGTGAACATGTTCAGCGGCAGCTGCGCCACCAGTTCAACGCCATCGACCTGGTAGGAACCCTTGGCATTCACCGGCTGGTAGACGTCGAAATCGTAGATGCCATTGAGGCTGCCGTTGGCGTTGTATACCGCCACATCCTGCACCACGCCGGTCAGGGAGTTGATCACCACGCCATCGATGTTCTTGCGGAAGTAGCTGGCGGCGAACAGCGCGCCGTTGTCCAGGTACTTCTCCAGGCCGATCTCCCACTGCTTGGCATAGGTGGGCTTCAGCTCAGGATTGCCATCGGTGAAACGGTAGGAGCCCCAGCTGGCGGTGCGCTTGTAGGCGATGTCGGCCAGCGCCGGGCGCATCATCACCTTGGACGCCGCCGCGCGCAGCAGCAGGCCGTGCGACAGCTCGGCGGTCATGTTGAAGCTGGGCAGCAGGTCGTCATAGCTGCCGTCCTTCGACACCGGGGTGTCGGTGTAGCCGGTGCTGCCGTTGGGCAGCTGGATCGGGTGATAGCCGAACGAATCGACCTTGGTATCCACGTAGCGCGCACCCGCATTGACGGTGAACGGCACGCTGCCGATATCGAAGGCGAAGTCGGCCATCGCGTAGAAGCTCATCACCTTCTCGTCCACCTGGTAGAACTGGCCAGGATCGAACGGGGTCTGGAAGCCCGTGTAGCGGAACGCGCTGCGTGCGTAGTCGTTGGAGATCTGCTGCCAGGCCAGCCCGTTGTTGGAATAGCTGCCACCGGGAACGATGTCGTCGATGTACTGCAGCGGGCTGTCGGCCATCGTGCGGGTGTTGACCCAGGCGCTGCTGCCCGCGCTCGGCCCGGTGATCTTCAGCTCGCCGTACTGGCGCTCCTTGGAGCGGTCGGTATAGCGTGCACCGAACCGGACCGTGTGCAGCGCGGGCAGGAAGGCCATGTCCAGCAGGCGCGTGACATTGACCTGGGCGGCGTACTTGTCATCCTTCACCTTCTCCAGCGTGGTCTCGTAGGCCTCGAACAGGTACCGGCTCGGGTCGTTGTACATGTCGAAGCTGCCGGCGGCGGCGGTCGGGATGGTCTCACCGCTGCTGCCGGTCCAGCGGGTGCGCGACGGCGCATAGGCCACGTGCTTGAGGTTGGAGAAATCCGAGGTCTTCTCCGCGCCGGAGTAGCCCACCAGCGCATCCACGTACCAGCGGTCGCCCTTCCAGTCCATCGCCATGCTGTACTGGCTGTAGTCGGTCTTGTTGATCCGCTCCTTGCTCAGCATCTCGTGCTGGGTGGCGGTGTAGGACACATCACGCAGCACCACCATGCCGTACTCGGACAGCGTAGTGGCATCGTAGGCATGGATGGTGTCGAACGTACTGCGGCTGGACGCCGAATAGGCGGCAGCGTCGTACTCATCTTCGGTGCTGTCATAGCCGCCGACCATCGCGTCGAAGGTCAGGCTGAAGTTGTTGCTGGGCTTGTACTGCAGCGACCCTGTGGCGCCCCACTTGTCCTGTTCGTTGAGGTAGACGCGATCACCCACCTTGTCCTGGAACACGACCCGGTTGGTCTGCTCGGCATCATTGCGATTGGTGATGTTGACGCCCGCATCGCGCAGCAGCACGGCCTGCGCCTGGGTACCGCGGGTGCCCGAGGCGGTGAGGAAGCGCGAGGACGGCCGGAAGTTGATGCCCGAGGTGGAGTCGGTGCGGTTGGTGCGCTTGGACTGCGAGTACGAGACCAGCGCGCCCCAGTCACCCCAGGTATCGGCGGCAAGGAAGGCAAAACGCGGGTCCACCTCCTCCGAGATGCTGTTGTGCGCGCCTTCGGCGGAGAACACCAGCTTGCGTTCGTTGTAGTCGAACGGGCGAGCCGTGGAAATCTTCACCGAGCCGGCAATGCCGCCCTCTTCGTCGACGGCGGTGGGCGACTTCTGCACGGTCACCTGCTGGATGATCTCCGAGGCGAACATGTCGAACTCTACATCGCGACCGCCACTGCCCGAGGCGGTCGCCAGATCGTTGATCGAAACGTGGGTGTACTCCGAAGGCAGGCCACGCACATTGACCTTGGTGCCCAGGCCCTTGTTGCGCTCGATGGTCACGCCGGGCATGCGCTGCAGGGCTTCAGCGAGATTCTGTTCGGGAAAATCGGCCACGTCGGTCGCAACGATCGAATCCGAAAAGCCCACCGTGGCGCGCTTGATGTCCACGGCCTTCTCCAGGCTGCGGCTGTAGCTGCCGGTGACCTGGATGGTTTCAAGGTTGGCCGCCTGCGCATCGGAACTCGCAGCGCCGGCCGGTGCCGTTGCCGCAACTGCGCCCACTGCCGCCTCGGGTGCTGCCAGCGCGGAGGTGGCGGCCGGCGCGCTGGCGTCCTGTGCTTCGATGGTCACCGTGGTGGCATTGAGATAGCGGTAGCGCAGGCCGGTGCCGGCCAGCAGGCGGGTCAGCGCTGCGTCCGCGCTCAGGCCGGCCGGTACGCCCGGCGTGCGCGGATTGCCCGCATTCTGCGCGTTGTAGACGAACTGCAGGCCAGTCTGGCGCGACAGCGCGTTGAGCGCCCCATCCAGCGGCTGCGAGGCGATCGCTTCGCTGGCGACGCGTGCCGGTTCTGCGGCGTTGGCGCCGGCCGTGGCGGTGATCTGCAGTGCAAGGGCAATGGAAAGGAACAGGGTGCGGCGCATCGTAGGGTCCAGTAGGGAATGGCGGTGGTCGCGGAACAGGTGTGTTCCTGCATTCCCCATCTACGAGGGCGCAGCGCGCCGATCGGGCACCACTTATTCGATGAATTTTTTCTTACAGCGCCTGCGGCGCTCCAGCGCGCAACCGTACATGGATTCCGTCCGGTGCCACCTGCGTGACCAGCGTCGGTTGCTGGTCGAGGAACGCGCGCAGCGACGCCACGTCATCCGCGCGCAGGTTGCCGGTCAGGCGCAGCGCACCAGCGTCATCACTCACGTGCAGGCGCAGCGCGTTGCGCCGGTTGAAGCGGTCGGCCACGTCGCGCAGCGCCTCGTCGCGGAACAGCACCCGCCCCGTCCACCATGCCGTCATGCTGGCGGCATCCTCCTCGCGGATGCGCACGCGCTGGTCACGGTAGTCGACCTGTGCGGCCTGCCCGGCGCCCAGGTCGGCTAGCATGCGTCCGCGGCCACCATCGCCGCGGACGTGCACGCGCCCTTCGCTGACCCCGATGCGGGCCTGCTCGCGCAGCAGGGAAACATCGAACGTGGTGCCGATGTCCGTCACCTGCAGGCCAGCAGCATGTACTGCGAACGGGCGCCGGTCCTTGGCTACGACAAAGCTGGCTTGGCCACGTTCAAGCTCGACGCGCCGCCCCAGCAGGGTCATGCGCACCGAAATTTCGCTTTCAGCGTCCAGGCGCACGACGGTGCTGTCTGGCAGCGTTACCTGCCGCGGCATGCCATGTGCGGCCACATAGTGCCCGGTGCGCGGCCAAGCAGCGGTGGCGCCTACGCCTACAGCGAGCATCAGCGCCGCTGCTGCCGCGATGCGCGGCAAGCCGGGTGTGGGCCGGGCCCGGCGCTGGTTCGATGCAGTGACCGCGCGTGGCGACAACCGCACGACGTTGTGATCATTGCGCGTCGGCGCGGGAGCCTTCAACAGTGCGTCGACGTCATCCGGCATGTCGCGCAGCGCATCGGCCAGTGCACCGGCCACCTCGCTGATGGCCATGTACTCGCGCAGGTGTTCGGGGGAAACCAGCAGCCACTGCATGAAGGCGTGCTGCTGCGAAGGGCTGAGGTCGCCTTCGCGCTGCAGCGCGTGCCACTGCGCGGCGGCCAGGGTCAGCGCCGATGGATGTTCAGTGGCCACGCTCACGACCTCCCTGCCGGTTCGGCCAGCGCCCGGCGGCACACCGAAAGCCCGCGCACCACATGCTTCTTCACCATATGCGCTGACACGCCCATGCGTTCGGCGATCTGCTTGTAGCTCAGACCATCGCGGTACTGCATGACCAGCACCGCCCGGGTGTGTTCGGGCAGGGTCTCCAGCAACGTCTGCAGCCGTTGGCGGCGCTGCTCCCGTTCGGCGGCGTCTTCCACGCATTCCCCGCTGGCCAGGTTTTGGCCCGGGCCTTCGATCTCTTCGATGGACAGGGTCGACCAGCGCCGGCGCGCGGCCTGCTCGCGCGCCAGATTCTGCGCGACGGTGAACAGGTACGCTTCGGGGTTGGCGATCGGCTCGCCCTTGCCTTCATGCGCACGCAGCAGGCGCAGATAGGTTTCCTGCACCAGGTCTTCGGCGTCCTGCCGCGCACCGCGTCGCACGAAGAAGCCACGCAATAGCGGCGCGTGCTCTTCGAACATGCGCGCCAGGCGCCGTCTTGCCTGTTCGGCCACCTGCGTCGCCCCTGCCCCCTGAAGTGCGCCGCAAGGTACGGGCGCGGTGTGACGCCTTCATGACGACTTCACGTTGGCCATGGAGATGCTCCTTCTCCCACCCGGCTACGTATCGGCGGCATCCAGGCTGGCCCCTCTACGCCGTGACTGGCATCCTACGGCCCGGTAATCACTTCGAAACCGGCCGCTTTCCATTCGGGAAAGCCATCCTCCAGGCGCCGCACAGTGAAGCCCAGCGCCCTCAGTTTTTCCACGACCTCGAAGGACATCACGCAATACGGGCCTCGGCAGTAGGCCACGATCTCCCTGTCCTTGGGCAGGTTGATCAATGCCGCCTCCAGTTCCGAGGCGGGAACGTTCAAGGCACCGGGAAGATGGCCCAGGGCGTACTCCGACGAAGGCCGAACATCCAGAAGGGTCACTCCATCCGTCACCAGGCGCTCCAGCAGCGCTTCGCGCGATACGGGTTCAAGGGCGTCGCGCTGATCGAAGAAATCCCGCATGACACCCTGCACTTCGGCAACATTGCGCTCGCCGAAGCAGCCCAGCGCCCGCAGCAGCGCAACGACCTCGGCCTCGCCGGACAGGCTGTAATAGATACGCTTGCCTTGGCGATCGGGCTCCACCAGCCGGGCCCGCCGCAGCAACTGCAGGTGCCGCGAGGTATTGGCCACGCTCAACCCGGTCGCTTCTGCCAGCGCCTCGACGCTGCGCGGCCCCTGCGAAATCGCCTCCAGCAGCTCCAGCCGGTGGACATGGCCGATCGCCTGGGCGACGTCAGCCAGGGCGTGATAGATCGCCTGCCTGGGCTGGGGGATTGACTTTGCCTTGTCCATACTCAAACATTCTGCATATTGATTGAATGTAAGTCCAGTCACTGGCTGAACCCGCGTCACGGCACCCATCCTATCCAAGAACCGTCCCCATGCCCGGCAACCCCATGCATCGGCAGGTGTTCCTGCTGGCCAGCGCCCAGGCGCTGTTGCAGATTGTCTCGGTGATCGTCATGACCGTCGGCGGGCTGGCGGGTGCTCACCTCGCCGCTGCCCCGCAGTGGGCCACCCTCCCCATCGCGACCATGTTCCTGGGAACGGCATTGACCACCTTCCCCGCCGCCATGTGGATGGCCAGGGCCGGGCGGCGGGTCGGATTCATCTGCGGCTCGCTGTTGGGCCTGGCCGGCGGCGGCATTGCTGCGCTGGGAATCGCCCGGCATTCGATGGCCTTGCTGGCTGCCGGCACGCTGCTGGTGGGCGCATACCAGGCCTTCGCGCAGTTCTATCGTTTCGCCGCCAGCGAGGTGGCAGACGAAGCATTCCGCCCCCGGGCGATTTCGCTGGTGATGGCGGGCGGCATCATTGCGGCGCTGGTCGGGCCATCGCTGGCCCGCCTGGGCGGCCCGTTGTTGCAGGCGGAATATCAAGGCTCCTTCATCATCCTCGCCGTGGTCTCGCTGGTGGCGACCGGGGTGCTGGCGGGATTGCGAATGCCGGCCACCTCGAAAACCGAGCCGGGTGAGCCCGCCGGGCGCCCATGGCAGCAGATCGTGTTCCATCCCGCGTACCTGGTGGCGCTGTTCGGCGCTGCGACCGGCTATGGAATCATGATCCTGGCGATGACGGCGACGCCCATTGCCATGGTCCACCACCATCACGCCCTTGGCAGTGCCGCAACGGTGATCCAGCTCCATGTGCTGGGCATGTTCCTGCCCTCGTTCCTTACCGGATCGCTGATCGCTCGTTTTGGCGCTGTCCGCATCATGCTGGCCGGTGCGGTGATCTTCGTCGGGCATGTACTGATGACGACCACCGGCACTGGATTCGGCTCCTTTGCGACGGCACTGGTCATGCTCGGCGTGGGCTGGAACTTCATGTACGTGGGAGGCACGGCACTGCTCACCACGACCTACACGCAGGCCGAGCGCGCCCGGGCACAGGCGATCAACGACATGACCATCTTCGTTGTCGGTCTGGGCTGTTCGTTTGGTGCAGGAGGCCTGTTGGATGCGCTTGGCTGGCAGCGCATGAACCTGATGCTGATTCCGTGGCTGCTGGCCGCGGCGGCGGCACTGGCCTGGCTTGGGCGCAAAGGGCGGCGCGCCGCCCTGGCATCGGGTGTGTAGATGCGGCGTTGCGTCGGCAGAGGGCTATTACTGTGACGCGTCACGCTCGAGCGGAACTCAGCCCGCGATCCCCAGCCCCTTGCCCGCCGCGTCCAGCCGCAACGAAGCCAGGTAGCGGCAGTACTTGCCAATGAACAGGCCGGTGAATCCACCCGACAGCAGCAGGTACGCCGCGCTGGCGCCGGCATGGTTGGTCAATGCGGGCGAGATCGCAAAGGCGACTTCGAAGCCGTACTTCACCAGGAACGTGACCAGCAGCAGCGGCAACACGCTGTAGTCCGCATTGCGCCAGAGCTTCCCGGTGGCGCTGTCGAACGTCAGCTTCACGTGGCCCAGCAGCAGCCACCCCAGCGCCGCGCCCGAGCCGATGCCGGCCAGCCACTCAGCCCAGGTACTCAGGGACATCCCGTAGCGGTGGCTGATCGACCAGGCACCCCATACGGTGAACAGCACAGGCACCACGGCCAGCTTCTGCAGGGACGTTTCGCCCGGCTTCATGGCGGCAATACCGCGCGTGACCAGGAAGGCCAGAAGCAGCCAGACCCAGGTAGGCGTCTGCGACACAAGGTGCTGGAGCATGTTCATGGGTCGTCCCTCGGCTGAATGGTGGCGGAGCGTCTCCGCCTTGGTGCTCACTATTCGCTTCCAGCCCAGTTGCGGCCAGTGACAGCTGTCAGCCATCGAGGGTTACTTGGGGGAACGGAATGAGACGAGGACGCTCTCGATCCAATCCACATACCGCGACACCCGAACGTTGTGCACCACCTGGCCGTAAAAGCCCGCCTCGAGAGCATGCTCGGGAACGGCGCTGATCCAGGAGCCCAAGCCGACCAACTGCCAGGTTCCATGATCCTCGACCAGCAACGGTCCACCGCTGTCGCCGTTGCCGAGCACCCCCTCGAGCGGCAGGCCCTGCGGCGGCGCATCGAACCGATACCAGAGATAGCGATCGTTGCCGCCGGTAATGGCGTTGCATGCGCGCCGCAAGGCGGTTCGATGCGATCCTCCCGGCACCAGCCCAACCGCACCATTGCCTGTGGCGCCCTTGCCTATCAGGGTGGCGGCCTGCGTGACCTCGGCATTGCCGCGATAGAGCGCCACGGGTGGCACATCGTTCACCGGCGCTGCGAGCCGGATCAACGCAATGTCATCCGATCCGGCCAGGAACGCGTGGATCTTCGCGGGGCTGCCCGTCGCCAGCGCCTCCTTGCCCAGCGCATCGGGCATCTTCCTGTAGCCGGGGTGCAGTATCACCCGCTCCACGCCGTAGTCGGTTCCATTGATGGCGATCGCCTGCCCCATTCCTTCCATCGGTGCGGCATGCGCTGCAGTCAGCACCCATCGCGGCGCGATCAGAACGCCCTGCCCCTCGCCCGGCATGTCGGCCAGGGCTGGAAATTCGGATCCATCGATCCGGTATCGGGCATCGTCCACATCGTGCCGGATCACGACGGCCCCGGCAACGGATGGCAGGGCGGCGAACGCGAGGAGCAGCCAGCGAATCATGTGGACCTTTGTCGTTGCGTTCAGTTGCAGCAGCCTAGCCGAACACTTCCCGCAAAGTCAGTGCCTGCGACCGGACCTCCACGTTCAACGACGAACGCAGTGAAAACCGCCTTCGAAGAGGCTCCGGCCACATGCCGTTAACGGCCCGGCCCTATGCTGGAGCTTCATGCAAACCCACGAGGCGCGACCCATGACCAAGCTGCACACCCTGCTGCTGACCGGCAGCCTGCTCGCCCTGAGCCCGCTGGCCTCGGCCGAGACCGTGAACCTGACCAACAGCGCCGACGGCGCCAACCGCGAAGCCGGCATCACGGCGGTGAAGAAGAAACTGCAGGATGCGTGTGCCGACCGCAAGGGCTCGCCCGATGCCGCCTCGTTCGAAGTGGTGTTCGAGAAGACCAGCGAGAACCCCAACGTACCCAAGCCCTACTATGTGGACGGCCGGATGAAGTGCGAACTGCCGGGCTGAAGGGCCAGGCCCTACTCCTGTTCCAGCTCCTTCAATACGGCGCGCAGGCGCGCATCATTGGGTGCCAGCGCCGCCGCCGTGCGGTAGCTGTTGATCGCCTGCTTGCGCTGGCCATTGGCCCGGTAGGCTTCGCCCAGGCTGTCATGCACATTCGCCGATTGCGGGTGCGCGCGGGCATTCCACTGGAACACGGCCACTGATTCCGGCACGCGCTTCATCCTCAACAGGCGATAGCCCAGCGAGTTCAGCGCCTTCTCGGAGGTGTCGTACTGGCTGGCCGAAGGCCCCAGTGCCTCGTAGGCGCGGGTCATGCCCGGCACACCCGCTGACAGTGCGGCCGGCACCAGCAGGGTGCCCAGATTCTTCCGGGCCAGGGTAACCGGCATGCCGTGCAGCACGCCCATCAGTTCCTTGCCGAGACTCGCTGCGGTTTCGCCCTGCCAATAGTTGTCCAGCACGATCACCACCGACTGGTCCTGCCCGGCGCGGAGCCAGTAGGTCTGGTAGCCCGGAACGCTGCCTGTATGCGATTCCACCGGGTAGCTGCCACCTGCAGGCAAGGGCCAGTTCTCCACTTCCCAGCCGTAGCCATAGCCCGAGCGATGGTTGGTCCACATGGCCTGCCGCGAAGGCGCGCTCAGCAGCGAATCATCCTGCAGGGCCTGGTCCAGCCGCAGCAGATCGTCAACGGTGGAGTACAGGCCGGCGGCCGAGAACGAGACGCTCGGATCGATGGGCATCGGGCGGGCCAGGCTGAAGTCCGGCCGGGTCTGGTAGCCGGTCGCCAGGCGCGGGATGAGTGCGCTGGTGCTGTACAGCCCGCTGTTGGTCATGCCGGCCTTGCCCAGGATCCGGCGCTGCAGGTTGGCCTCGTAGCTGGCACCCGTTGCCTTCTCGATGATCAGCCCGAGCAGGAAATAGCCATTGTTGTTGTAGCGCCACTCGGCCCCCGGCGCGCTCTGCAGCGTGCCGGGAATCCACGCTTTGGCGAAGTCATCGGGCGCCAGCGAGAGCCGGGCCTGCGTCTGCCACCACGGGTCTTCGTAACTGCGCGGCAGGTCGGCAATGCCGGACGTGTGATTCAACAGCTGCGCCACCGTGACCGCAGCCGCAGGCGTGCCGGCATAGAGCGCGGGCAGGTACTCGCCCAGCGTGCCGTCCAGCCGTAATGTGTTTTCCTGCACCAGCTGCATCACCAGGATGGCGGTGATCGGCTTGCTCAGCGAGCCGATGCGGAAAACACCATCCTCGACGTTCGGCACCTGCCATTCGCGGTTGGCCAGTCCATGGGCGCCCCGATACAGGATGCGCCCGTGCTGGGCGACAAGCACGACGCCGTTGAAATCACGATTCGCTGCATAACTGTCCACCAGCTGCGCGATCTCGGCCGGGCCAGCGGCCGCCCTCGCCTGCCCGGCGATGCCGGCCAGCAACACCAGCGAACCCGCCGCTGCGGAAACCATCCTCAGCACTGACCGCTTCCACTCCATGGAGAACTGCAGGATGGCGCTGGGCATCTACCTACCTCACGAGTCGATGCCGCAGTGTAGCGGTGCCGGGCTGCCGCGAACGCGTCCCGGCCGCCATGACTGATGGCCTATGATGGGCTGGACGCCAGTGCGCGCTGCCGATAGCGCTCGATCCACGCCAGCGACGGTGCGATGCCGCCAAACGGAAAGAAGTGCGGACTGACCGCGCCATGGGCGTCGGTCAGCCCCCGCACGAGGTGGTCGACAAACACCTCCGGCCCGGCCGTTCCCAGCAACCGGCCGATCGAGATGCCGTACCGCGCCAGCATCGAGGCACTGGCTCCCACGCCACACATCGCGGCGTAGCGCGCCAGCCGCGTGATGCTGGCCGGCCCTGGCACGCCCACCAGCACCGGAACGCGGATGCCGCGGGAGCGCAGATCATCCAGCCAGGCCAGGACGATGTCGGCATCAAAGGCGAACTGGGTGATGATCAGCGGCGCCATGCGCCGTGCTTCGATGGCCTGGCACTTGCGTTCAAGCACCTGCCAGCGTTCGCCACTGCCCATCACCGGATGGCCTTCCGGGTGCCCGCCGATGGCGACCACCTTGATGCCGGCGCCTTCGAGAATGCCGGTGTCGATGATCGCGGCACTGTCGGCGAACGGCCCGGCCGGCGCCGCCAGATCGCCGGCGATCAACAGGCATCGTTCCACCCCGGCCTCACTGGCGGCACGCTGCATGAAACGCTCAAGCGCAGCCCGCGACTCGATGCGGCGCGCCGACAGATGTGGCATCGGCTCGAAACCCAGCTGGCGCACGATGCGTGCCGCTGCCAGACGCGCGTTGTCGTCTTCGCTTGCCAGGTACGGAATGGAAATGGTCGTGCCCGGCGCGATGCGATCTGCTTCGGCGCGCAACGCAGGCAGGGCCTTCGCACTGACCTCCAGTGAATACCTGTTGATGAAAGCCGCTGCCCGGGCAGGCGCACGTGCGGACATCACCCGCCCCCGCGCACGTTGCCGGCGATGGGCGTGCTGTTGCGGGCCAGTTCGACGAAGGCCTGCAGGTAGTCGATGGCGGTGTCCGCCTCGCGTGCCCCCAGGTAGATCTGCTTGGGTATGCCCTTCGCGCCCAGTCGCACCGGCACCACGTCCATGCGCGCGGCGTACTCTTCCACCAGCCAGCGCGGCATGGCGGCGACGCCGCGCCCGCTGGCCACCATCTGCATCATGATGTCGGTGGTTTCAATGGTCTTGTGGCGACGCGGCGTGATGCCGGCCGGCAGCAGGAACTGGTTGTAGATGTCCAGCCGCTCGAACGGCACCGGGTAGCTGATCAGCACTTCCTGGCCGAGCTGGCGCGGCTTTACGTGGTCTACCTTGGCCAAGGCGTGGCTGCTGGCCACCACCAGCACCTGCTCGTAGTCGAACACGGGCACGAACTTCAGGCCGGGCTTGAGCAGCGGATCGGGCGTGACCAGCAGGTCGATCTCGTAGCCGAACAGCGCGCCGATGCCGCCGAACTGGAACTTCTGCTTGACGTCCACGTCCACGTCCGGCCACGCGGCCAGGTAGGGCGAGACGATCTTCAGCAGCCACTGGTAGCAGGGGTGGCATTCCATGCCGATGCGCAGCGCGCCGCGCTCGCCCTGCGCGAACTGGCCCAATCGCTCCTCGGCCAGGTCCAGCTGCGGCAGCACGCGATTGGCCACCGCCAGCAGGTACTGCCCGGCCTGGGTCAGGCGCAGGCTGCGGCCTTCGCGCAACCAGACATCGGTGCCGAGCTGCTGCTCCAGCTTCTTCATGCTGTGGCTGAGCGCCGACTGGGTCAGGTTGAGGACGCCGGCAGCGGCGGTCAACGAGCCCTGCTGCTCGACCTGCTGCACGATGCTGAGGTGGATACGCTCCAGCATGATGATGAATCCCGCTCATGGATTGGTGAAGTAATACCATTTTACGTCATGGAAGGGCATGGCTAGCATCGGCTCATGCCTTCGGTTGCCTGTACGCCCGGTCACCCCGCCGGCCCGCAGGACTGCGTCCGCGCAGACCGCCCGAAGCAGCCCCTCCCCAGCTGAAAGCAAACCGATGACCCGCCCCCTCCGTATCGTCGCCGTCTCTGGCGGACTGCAGCGCCCCTCGCGGGCTGCAACCCTGGCCGAGCACCTGCTGGACCTGATCGGCGAAGACGTTGCCTGCGAACCGCACCTGATCGAGCTGGGCGAGCTGGCGCCGCAGCTGGCTGGCGCGCTGTGGCGATCGCAGCTGCCCGAGGCGGTGGAGCGGCAGCTGGCCGCGGTCGAGCAGGCCGACGTGCTGGTGGTGGCCACGCCGGTCTACCGCGGCTCCTACACGGGGCTGTTCAAGCACTTTTTCGACTTCATCCACCAGGACGCGCTGGTCGATACCCCCATCCTGCTGGCCGCCACTGGCGGCAGCGAACGCCACGCGCTGGTGATCGACCACCAGCTGCGGCCGCTCTTCAGCTTCTTCCAGGCCCGCACCCTGCCACTGGGTGTCTATGCCACCGACCGCGATTTCGCCGATGGCCGCGTGCACAACGAGGCGCTGATCCAGCGGGCGCGGCTGGCGGTGCAGCGGGCGATGCCCCTGCTTGCCCTGTCCCACCGCGCCGCACCGGCCACCGCCGAGATCGCAGCAGCCCTTTGAATGCCGAATGCCGCAATCCTGCATTCGGATGTGACCCCGCAACCCGGAACGCCACCCATGACGACCGACAGCTTTACCTTCAGCATCACGCGCATCCCCTTCAACGAAGACTACCAGCCCGCTGACGGCACGCGCATCACCACCAATTTCGCCAACCTGGCCCGTGGCGCGTCGCGGCAGGAGAACCTTCGCAACACGATCAGCATGATCAACAACCGCTTCAACGACCTGGCCCACTGGGACAACCCCAATGCCGACCGTTACGCGGTCGAATTGGACATCATCTCGGTGGAGATGCACATCGACGGCGGCGATGGCAGTGATCCGTTCCCGCTGATCGAAGTGCTGCGGCCAACCATCGTTGACACGCAGACCGGCATGCGCACCGAAGGCATCGTCGGCAATAACTTCTCGTCCTATGTGCGCGACTACGACTTCAGCGTGGTGCTGCCGGCCAGCAACGAGGGCAAGGCCACCTTCGGCATTCCGGACGGCTTCGGCGACCTGCACGGCAAGCTGTTCAGGCACTTCCTGGCGTCGGACGCCTACCGCGCCAACTTCAGCAAGGCGCCGGTGATCTGCATCAGCGTGTCCAGCAGCAAGACCTATCACCGCACCGAGAACCACCACCCGATCCTGGGCGTGGAGTATCGGCAGGGCGAGTTCTCCCCCACCGACCAGTACTTCGACAAGATGGGGCTGCAGGTGCGCTACTTCATGCCGCCGGGCAGCGTCGCGCCGCTGGCGTTCTACTTCCGCGGCGACCTGCTGGGCGACTACTCGAACCTGGAGCTGATCGGCACCATCAGCACCATGGAAGCGTTCCAGAAGATCTACCGCCCGGAGATCTACAACGCCAACTCGGTGGCCGGCAAGGTCTACCAGCCCAGCCTGAAGCACCAGGACTATTCCTCCACCCGCATCGTCTACGACCGCGAAGAGCGCAGCCAGCTGGCGGTCAAGCAGGGCCGGTTCACCGAAGAGCACTTCATCAAGCCGTACCGCGCCGTGCTTGAGCAGTGGGCTGCCCGCTGATCCATCGATTTCCACTCGCCCCCAGGAAACAACACGCAATGTCGACGAAGAAACTGCTCCCCACCTCCACCGCCGGCAGCCTGCCCAAGCCCTCCTGGCTGGCAGAGCCCGAGAAGCTCTGGTCGCCCTGGAAGCTGCAGGACGACGCCCTGACCGAAGGCAAGCAGGACGCGCTGCGCCTGTCCCTGCAGGAACAGCAGCATGCCGGCATCGATATCGTCAGCGACGGTGAGCAGACCCGGCAGCACTTCGTGACCACGTTCATCGAGCACCTCAGCGGCGTCGATTTCGAGAAGCGCGAGACCGTGCGCATCCGCAACCGCTACGATGCCAGCGTGCCCACCGTGGTCGGCGCGGTCAGCCGCCCGAAGCCGGTGTTCGTGGAGGATGCGAAGTTCCTGCGGCGGCAGACCTCGCAGCCGATCAAGTGGGCCCTGCCCGGCCCGATGACCATGATCGACACGCTGTACGACGCGCACTACAAGAGCCGCGAGAAGCTGGCGTGGGAGTTCGCGAAGCTCCTCAATGAGGAAGCGAGGGAGCTGGAGGCTGCCGGCGTGGACATCATCCAGTTCGACGAGCCGGCCTTCAATGTGTTCTTCGACGAAGTGAACGACTGGGGCGTGGCCGCGCTGGAACGGGCGGTTGAAGGACTGAAGTGCGAAACCGCCGTGCACATCTGCTACGGCTACGGCATCAAGGCCAACACCGACTGGAAGCAGACGCTGGGCTCGGAGTGGCGCCAGTACGAGGAATCGTTCCCGAAGCTGCAGACGTCCAGCCTGGACATCATCTCGCTGGAATGCCACAACTCGCACGTGCCGATCGACCTGATCGAACTGGTGCGCGGCAAGAAGGTGATGGTCGGCGCCATCGACGTGGCCTCCAGCACGGTGGAAACGGCTGAGGAAGTGGCCAGCACCCTGCGCAGGGCGCTGCAGTTCGTCGATGCCGACAAGCTGTACCCGAGCACCAACTGTGGCATGGCACCGCTACCGCGCGACGTGGCACGCGGCAAGCTGCGCGCGCTCAGCGAAGGAGCGAGGATCGTGCGCGAGGAACTCTCGGCCTGACCCCGGCCCGGGCGTGGTTGCCCGCTGCAACACAGTTCGCAGGGTATGATGCCGCCTCCCTCCGAACTGCTGTGGGTGCAGCGGGCGTGCTGCTGTTGGTAGCGTGCCGGCGCAGCCGAGATCCCCCGCCCGATGCCCGCTTCCTACTCACCTTTGTTGATCTGGGCGGCTGTGGCTGTGGCCACGGTCGGCCTGCTGTTCCGTCCGTTCCGCATTCCGGAATACGTGTGGGCGCTGGGGGCTGCCGCATTGCTGCCGCTGCTGGGTGCGGTATCGCTGGACATGACCTGGGGTGCGGTGGCCGAGGGCCGTGATGTCTATCTGTTCCTGGTCGGGATGATGGTGCTGGCCGAGCTTGCCCGTCGCGAAGGCCTGTTCGACTGGCTGGCGCTCTATGCCGTTCGTCATGCCGGCGGCTCGGGGCGGCGCCTGTTCGACCTGGTGTTCCTGGTCGGCACGCTGGTAACCGTGTTTCTCTCCAACGATGCCACGGCCGTGGTGCTGACGCCTGCGGTGTACGCCGCCTGCAGGGCGGCGCGTGCCAACCCGCTGCCCTACCTGTTCGTCTGCGCGTTCATCGCCAATGCGGCCAGCTTCGTGCTGCCCATTTCCAATCCGGCCAATCTGGTGGTGTACGGCCAGCACATGCCGCCGCTGCTGCAGTGGCTGGCGCAGTTCGCACTGCCTTCGCTGGCTGCGATCGGCGCCACCTACCTGGTGCTGCGCTGGGTCCACCGGCACGAGATCGCCCAACCGCTGGTGGCGGCACCAGAGCATCGGCCGCTGACCGACGGCGGCCGACTCAGCGCGCTGGGCGTCCTGTTCACCGGCAGCGTGCTGCTGGTGACCTCGGCGCTCAACGGCCCGCTGGGCCTGGCCACGTTCTGTGCCGGCGGGCTCAGCGTCGCCGTGGTGGCGATCCGGCAGCGCCGCAGCCCGCTGCCGATGCTGCGCCACGTGTCGTGGGGCGTACTGCCGCTGGTGGCTGGCCTGTTCGTGCTGGTGGAGGCTGTCGCACAGACCGGCGCCATCCAGAGCACGGCCAGCGCATTGCAGGCCCTGGCACAGGCGTCGCCCGGGCAGGCCAGCTGGCTGGCCGGGGGCGCCGCCGCGCTGCTGAGCAACGTGGCCAACAATCTTCCAGTGGGGTTGGCAGCCGGCTCGCTGGGCCAGATGGCCGATCTGCCGGCACAGACCCGGGCCGCGCTGCTGGTGGGCGTGGACCTGGGCCCCAACCTGTCGGTGACCGGCTCGTTGGCCACGATGCTGTGGCTGGTGGCGCTGCGCCGCGAAGGCGAGCATGTCAGCGCGCTCGACTTCCTGCGCGTTGGTGCGCTGGTGATGCCGCCCGCGCTGATCGGCGCCTTGCTGCTGCTGTAGCCGTGCGCTGCCTCACCCTGCCCGAGGCGGTAACGCTTCGCGTGCGACCACTTTTCCGACAAGCGTATCGATCGCCGCTTCCATGGCACGCGCGGTCTGGTCGCCGCTCTGGTTGGTGATGACGAAGATACCCAGGTCATGCTTCGGCATGATGTAGATGTAGCATTGCGATCGGGGGACGCCGCCATGGTGGGCGTAGTAGACGCCCTTCTGGCGATCGCCAGCGACGATGTTCCAGAAGTAGCCGACGCTGAACTCATCGTCGAACCGGGCCAGAGCGCGATGTGATTCCTTTACCACTGGCCCATTGGCCAGCTGGAACTGAAGGTACTTCACCATCTCGGGGACAGTTGCCTTCACACCGCCGGAAGCACCCCACGGCAACGGCGGCATCGGCGTGGTCGGTACCGGATTGTCACTGTGGTAGCCGACCGCCAGCCGCGAAGCATCGGCATCGTCCAGCCTGATCCTGAGGCCGGTCATCGCGGCGGCGTCGCTGAAGAAGCCACGCAGCAGTGACTGGTAGTCACGCTGGTGGATCACCTCCAGGATGTGCGCGGTCAGTTCGGTCCCGGCGCTGGAGTATGCGTACTCCTTGCCGGGCGCGCGCGGGATCCGTACGGCGTGCAGATCCCTGAGGAAATCCGGCTTTCCGTAGTGCGCGTACAGCGCATTGAGCTCGGCGGGCGTGCGGTGATCGGTGAAGTCTTCCAGCACCGTGTTTGCGCGCTCGGGCAGCATGTTCGGCAGCCCACTGGTGTGCGACAGCAGGTGGCGGACCCGGATGGGCTCCCCCTGGTATTGCAGGTTCGGGTAGTTGCCCTGCAGGAACGTGCGGACGTCGTCATCCAGGCTGAGCTTGCCCTCCAGCACCGCGTCGGCCATCAGCGTGCCTGCCAGCGTCTTGCTCAGCGAGCCGATCTCGTAGATCGTTGCATCGGTCGGTGCGCCTGGGCTGCCGGCCACCATCTGGCCGCGATGTCCGATGAAACTCCTGCCCCTGTGTACCACCGCGATGGAGGCCGAGTGCAGCAAGGGCCGCTCGACCAGGGTCTGCGCCACTTCATCGATATCCGCCTGAAGATCCGCCGCGGGCTTCTGGCCCCCGCACCCGGCCAGCAGGAGCACGCTGGACATCAGCAAGACCGGCAGCAAGGGCCTGTACCGGATCGTCTTCAATGGAGCTTCCATGCGTTGTTGGCGCTTCAAGGGTGCGGAAAGAGCGCCCAACATAGCGGATTGGCGCGCACGCATGCACCCGCCGGGCGCCTGCACGGCTTTGGCCGGATTGATGAATTACCTGGCGGAACTGTCGAATGACCCCGCTCCGGCCGCCGAATACGCTTCCCATCCTCGACGACAGAGGATGCCCACATGAACGATACCACCGCGGCCGTCGCCGCCCCCTGTGCTGACCCGCCCATCGTCCACGTCCTGATGGGTTTCATCTGCGTCTGGCACAGGCGCGAACCGGAGCAGGCACGTGACGAGGCCTGAACGCCACTACAGGGCCGGCCCGACGCGCACCGGGCGGGTAACGAAGTGACGATTTCGCTTGCAGGGCAGGACGAGGTCGGTCCGGACTACCCCGATCGGATCGACGTGCCGGTGATGGTGCTTGGACTGGAACCCATTCCCGATGCCTGGGAAATGCCTTTCCATGAACACCGGAAGGCACAGGTCATGGTCGCTACGCGTGGGTTGATCACGCTGGAAACCCATGCCGGCCTATGGGTGGTCCCACCGCAGGGGGCGGTGTGGATTCCGGGCGGGCTGACCCATCGGGCCAGCAGCAGTGGAAGGCCGCATGGATTCGTCGTGTTCGTTGAACCCGGAGCGGTACCGGGTTTGCCCACGCAGTGCTGCACGATGGCGATCACCCCGTTCATGCACGCCCTGCTCGAACGCGTGGCAGATCACCCCCAACAGTACGAGCACGGCAGCGCACAAGCGCGGCTGATGGCGGTGCTCCTGGACGAACTCATTGCCGCGCCACCGGAGTGGATCCACCTGCCGATGCCGTCCGAGCCGAGGCTGCGCCGGTTGGCCAGTGCGATGTTGGCCGCGCCCGCCGAGCGGGCAACGCTGGACGTCTGGGCCGGCCGGATCGGCATGAGCGAGCGCAACATGTCCCGGTTGTTCTCCGGTGAAACCGGCCTGAGCGTCAGGCGCTGGCGCCGGCAGATGCACGTGGTGGTCGCGTTGCCGATGCTGGCCGGCGGCAAGACCGTCCAGGCTATTGCGGATGAGCTGGGCTACGACAGCGCGGGCGCATTCGTGACCATGTTCCGCAAGACCGTGGGTGCCCCGCCCAAGCGCTTCCTGGCGGAGCGGAGCACCCGACTGCGCGGGCCCGGCGCTGAAGACCAGGCTCAGCGCTGGTAGTCCTTCAGGAACAACCAGGTGATCAGCGTGGCATCCGGCCCCTTGGGGTCGGTGAACGGCAGGCCCGACTGGCTGCCGCTCCACGCATGCCCCATGCCCTGCACCACATAGTGCTGGACCAGCGTACGGCCGCCGTAGGCATAGGTATCCACCGTATAGGCGCGGCCGCCCGGTACCTGCCCGTGATAGGTGCTGGTCGGCACATACTTCACCGAGTCATTGTCCTGGCCGTCATCGGCCAGATCGTTGGTCTGCAGGAACTGGCGCACGGCCTGCTGTCCGTTCACCGGGTTGACGGTGAGATCGGCGCTGCCATGGAACACCAGTACCGGCAGCGGTCGCGGCGACGGCGATCCGGAACACTGCCAGGCCAGCCTGCCGTTGCTGTCGGGCGAGTAGATGCTGCCTGCCAGTAGTGCATAGGCGCTGCCGGAAATCGTGGTCGCGCCCTTGAACATGCCGCCGGAATGGATGGCGCCGGCGGCAAACACGTCCGAGTAGCAGGCCAGCATGATCGAGGTCATCGCACCGCCGGCGGAAATGCCGGTGACGTAGACGCGGTGCGGATCAACGCTGTAGCCCGCCTTCACCTTGTCCACGATGCCGGCCAGGATCGCCGCTTCGCCGCTGTCGCGCGCCTGGTTGATGGGCAGCTGCCAGTTCCAGCAACGCGCCGGGTTGGCGGTGACGTTCTGTCGTGGGTACACCACGATGAAGCCCTCGGTATCGGCCACATCGTTGAAGCCCGAGGCCTCGCCCATCAGGTTCGGCCCGGTCACGCAGCCGTGCAGCACCAGCAGCAGCGGAAGCGGCTGGACGTCGTCGTAGCCGGCAGGTACCCAGACCTGGTACTCGCGGGCGCCGAACAGATTGCCGTACAGGCCGATGTCCCAATGTCCGGCCGGGCCTGCAGCGGAAGCGCTGCCCGCTGCCAGGCAGAGGCACAGCATCAGCAGCACCCGCTTGATCGAATCGATTGTGGAGTTCATGACCAGATCCTCCTGCGTGGGTCGTGGATGAAGGCGTACCGGGGAGCGTTCCCGGCTGGGGGCGCCCCCAGTATCCGCATCCCATGGCCACTGCCGACTGGACCTAGGTCCACTCGCTGGCGGCGGATGACACCGCTAGCCTTGGCTGCAGGGATGGCAAGGGGCCATCAATACGGACATGCCTGGGGGAGGAGTGGATGAAGCGGAACGGTTTGAGTCTCATGATCGGCGCATGGCTGGCCGCAGGGCCGGTACTGGCACAGGAAGCGCCGCCGGCCGGCCGGTCCGCCTCGCCGACCAACCTGGACAGCATCAAGGTCACCGCCCGCAAGCGCGAGGAAACCCTGCAGGAAGTGCCGGTGGCGGTCACCGCCTTTACTTCCGAAGCGCTGGACAGGATGAATGTCCAGGACATCAGCGACCTGGATGCGCAGGTGCCCAACCTCACCATCTACGCCGCGCGCGGCGCCAGCAGCACGGTCACCGCCTATATCCGCGGCATCGGCCAGTCCGACCCGACCTGGGGCGCCGACCCGGGCGTGGGCATCTATCTGGATGACGTCTACATCGCGCGCCCGCAGGGCGCCCTGCTGGACGTATTCGATGTCTCGCGCATCGAGGTGCTGCGCGGCCCGCAGGGCACGCTGTACGGCAAGAACACCATCGGCGGCGCGATCAAGTACATCTCGCGCGGCCTGCCCACCCAGACCGAGGGCTTCGCCCAGATCACCGTGGGCAACTACAGCCAGCTCGATGCCAAGGCGGCCATCGGCGGCCCGATCGGCGGCGCCGACAGCGGCCTGCGCGCGCGCGTGGCAGTTGCCAGCATGAATCACGATGGCTTTGGCGAAAACACCGTCAATGGCCAACCGGTCAGCGACAAGCAGGTCAACGCGGCACGCCTGAATCTCGGCGCCTATGCGGGCGACGACTTCGACGTGCAGTTCGCACTGGACTGGATCGACGACCAGTCCGGCATGCGTGGCTCGAAGATGCTGGCGCCGAACCCGTTCCTGCGCCCCTACCCGCCGATGGACAGCCGCTACGACATCCGCTCGGGAATGCGCAACCTCAACAACGTGGAGACCAAGGGCGCTTCGGCCACGGTGAACTGGCGGCCGAACGAGGACATCGCCGTGAAGTACGTGGTGGCCAAGCGCGAATCGGACAGCGAGGCCAACATCGACTTCGATACCACGCCGGTCAAGCTGGCCGACGTCAGCGGCACCTACAACGACAACCAGGTCAGCAACGAAGTGCAGCTGAACTACGATGCGGGCGGCCGCGTGCGCGGCGTGGTCGGCCTGTACCAGTTCAGCGGCGAGGCCGGTGGCCAGATCCAGAACAACTACTTCAGCGCGCAGTTCGCCGACAACCAGGGCAAGGTGCTGACCGACAGCATTGCGCTGTATGCGGACTGGACCTTCGACCTGACCAGCAGGCTCAAGCTGGATGTGGGCGCCCGCTACACCGACGAGGACAAGCGCGCGATCGTGCTCAACCGGCTCTATGCCGACCCGGGCTTCAGCCGGCCGGTGGCGGTGACCGCGGATTTCGACAAGAAGACCAACTTCACGAACGTCTCGCCCAAGGTCTCACTGGACTACCAGATCACCCCGGACATCATGGTGTACGGCCTGGCCACGCGCGGCTTCAAGTCCGGTGGCTACAACATCCGCGCCAACGCGGTGGCGGTGCCGCGCTCGGCCGAGCCGTTCGACGACGAGACCGTGGACAGCTACGAGGTCGGCAGCAAGATGGCCTTCCTCGACCAGCGCCTGTTCTTGAACCTGTCGGCCTTCTACAACAAGTACAAGGACATCCAGCTGTCGGTGTTCACCGGCCTGGATACCAATGGCGATGGCATCGATGATTCCTTCTTCGGCGACTTCACCAATGCCGGTGCCGGTACTGTCAAGGGCTTGGAGGTCGAGTACCAGTACCTGCCCACCCAGCACTGGCTGATTTCCGGCAACCTGGCCTGGCTGGACACGAAGTACGACGAGTACATGGACCGCGGCATCAACGTGGCCCAGCAGATGAAGTTCACCAATGCGCCGGAATTCTCCGGTGCGTTGAACGTGGAATACCGCACCGAGCTGGCCAACGGCAGCAACCTGTCGGCACGGGTGAGCTACAGCTACCAGAGCGAAGTGTGGCCGACCACCGATCTGAGCCCGGTGATCCGCCAGGACGGCTACGGGCTGGTCAATGCCGGTTTGATCTGGCGGCTGGATGATGCCTGGACCTTCTCGCTGCAGGGCACCAACCTGACCGACAAGGAGTACCGCACCACCGGCTACAACATCCCGGCAGTCGGCACGCTGATTGGCTTCTATGGCCCGCCACGCCAATATAGCCTCAGCGTCCGTTACGATTTCTAGAGCATCCGATACGATTTCCAGGAAGCCCCTGCATGACGCAGTCTTACGTAGATCTGTACTGGAACAGCGACGATGGCCTGCGCCTGCACGCGCGTGACCATGCACCGGATACCGGGCAGGCGGCCCGCGGCACGGTGGTCTGCATCCCCGGCCTGACCCGCAATGGCGCCGATTTCGATGCGCTTGCCGGCATGCTCACTGCCGTGGGCTGGCGCGTGATCGCCGTCGACCTGCGTGGCCGCGCCGGATCAGAACGTGCGCATGATCCGTCCAGCTACAACCCGCGCACCTATGCAGATGACATGGTGGCGCTGCTGCGCGCGCAGAACATCGACAAGGCGGTGTTCGTCGGTACCTCGCTGGGCGTGCTGGTTACCATCACCCTCGCCTCGCGCGCACCGCAGCTGATTTCCGCCGCGGTGCTGAACGACGCCGGCCCGAAAGTGCCGCGCGAAGCGCTGGCGCGGATCGGCAAGTACGCCGGCAAGCCGGTGCCGCCGATGGATCTGGAGCAGGCCACGGCCTATGTGGCGTCGATCGGCAAGGCCGCCTTCCCGCGCTTCAGCACCGATGACTGGCGGGCGATGGCGGTGCGTACCTTCCGCCCGCGCAGCGATGGGCTGCTGGAACTGGACTACGACCCGGCGGTGATCCGCACCACCCGCCCCTGGCTGTTGTGGCTGCTGCGCCCCGTGCTGTGGCGCGCGGTGCGCGGGCTGACCGCGCGGGTGCCGGTGCTGGTGGTGCGCGGTGCGTTGTCCGATATCCTGCCGGCCGATGTTGCCCGGCAGATGGCGGCGACATCGGAGCGTGCCCGCCTGGTCGAAGTGCCCGACGTCGGTCATGCGCCGATGTTGTCCGAGCCTGAAGCACGCGATGCGATCCTGGCCCTGCTGGAGCGTGTGCGGTGAGCAGCGGCCCTGTGGCGGACGCGCTGCCCAGTGCGCTGCAGGCCCTGCAGCGGTGGGCCGCGGAGGAACGCGTGGGCGCCGGCATGCGCATCACGCAGGCAACGATCGACGCCTTCGCCGACGCCACCGGCGACCACAACTGGATCCACGTCGATCCGCGGCGCGCACAGGCGCAGTTGCCCGGTGGATGCACCATTGCACACGGCTTCCTGCTGCTCTCGCTCACCGTGCAGGACGACGTGGCGGCCCTGGCCGGATTTCCCGGTATTGCCCATGTCCTCAATTACGGCCTGAACAAGGTCCGCTTCCTGGCGCCGGTATCCAGCGGCACCGACGTACGCGTGCGCTCGCAGCTGGTGTCGCTGGATGCACGCCAGCCGGGTCAGTGGCTGCTCACCCAGCGCAAGGCCGTCGAACGCGTTGACGATGGCGAGCTGGCACTGGTTGCTGAGCAGCTGTCATTGATCGTGCTTGCCCCGTAGCACCCGCCTGCCCGGCTCCCTGCCTACACTGGAGCGATGTTGACGCCTACTGTCGTCCTGTTCGCCTGTATTGCGTGGACCGTACTGCTGTTTGGCGTGGCCCTCTGGGGCGAGCGCCAGGGGCACCGGCTGGCGCGCGCGTGGCCGGCCATCTATGCGCTGTCGCTGGCGGTGCACTGCACCGCATGGACCTACTACGGCGCCGCTTCGCAGGGCCTGCAATGGGGCTTTCCGATTCCACCGACCCTGGCCGGGATGGCGCTGATCTTCGCCTTCGGCCTGCCCTTCCTGATGCGGCTGGGGCGCCTGGCCAAGCAGCACAACAGTGCCACCATCGCCGACCTGGTGGTGGCCCGGCTGCGCGCAGATCGCGGCCTCGGCTTCACCATCACCCTGGTTGCTCTGTTCGGCATCATTCCCTACATCGCGCTGCAGCTGAAAGCCGTCAGCCAGGGACTGGGGGCATTGCTTGGCGATCGCTTCGCACCGGCCGGCGCGCACCTGGACATGTCGTTCTGGTTCGCGTTGACGATGGCGGCCTTCACCCTGCTGTTCGGCGCGCGCAAGGCGTCGGCCACCGAACCGAACCGTGGCATCGTGGTTGCACTGGGCCTGGAATCACTGTTGAAGCTGGCCGCGCTGCTGGCCATTGGCCTGTATGCGGCATTGTCGGTGCACCGGTCCGGCATGCCGCTGCTGGACAGGATGGCGCAGCTGCCGCCACCGGCCATCGTCCCGGACTACCTCACCATGGTCGCGTTGGGCGCGATCTCTGCCTTCACCCTGCCCCACCAGTTCCATGTCGGGGTGGTGGAACTGCGCCAGAGCTCGGACCTGAAAACGGCGCGCTGGATGTTTCCGGTCTATCTGCTGCTGATCGGCCTGCCCTCGGTGCCGATGGCACTGTCCGGAGCCGCGCAGCTGCCGGCGTCGGTGACGCCCGACCTGTACGTGCTGGCCTTGCCGCAGGCCGGTGGCCACCATCTGCTGGCACTGCTGGCCTACCTGGGCAGCCTGAGCGCGGCAACCGGCATGATGATCCTGTCCGGGCTGACCCTGTCGATCATGCTCGGCAACCACGGCTTCGGTTCGCGCCTGATCAGTGGCTTCGAGGGCGGCGTGGCGCATGCCGACCTGCGTCCGCGCGTGCTGGCGTTCCGCCGTGCCGGCATCCTCGCCGTGTTCCTGATGTCGTGGCTGTACAGCCGCGCGATGAGCGATACCGAGGCGCTCAGCGATTTCGGCCTGATGTCCTTCACCGCGCTCTCGCAGCTGGCGCCGGCGGTGCTGCTGGCGGTGTACCGCCCACGCACGCCCTCGCCGGCCATCGTCGCCGGCATCGTGCTGGGTTCACTGGCCTGGTTGTGGCTGGTACTGCTGCCGATGGTGCTCCCTGCACCGGCCGCCAGCCCGGAGGGGCTGCGATGGCTGACGGTGGTCTCGCTGCGGATGCAGCCCGGCCACATCGCCATCAGCATGGGCGCGAGCCTGGCGGTCAACCTGCTCACCGTCGCCCTGGTATCGCGGGCCGTGCGCCCTTCGCTGCCACGGCGGCGCGACGCGGTGGCAGCGGCCTCGCTGCGGAAGACCGCCGGCCGCTTCCTCGGCCAGGAGCGTGCGCGCCAGTTGATGGCAGGAGATGCGGGGCAGCTGCTGGATGACGACCGGGTCACTGCGGTCGAACGTGAGCTGACCGCTGTGGTCGGCGCCGGCATGGCACGCCTGCTGGTCGAGGCCGCACGCGACGGCGGCGCCGCGCCACTGGAAGCGGTGACCCGTGCCGTCGGCGAAGCGACCCAGGTACTGCGCTTCAACCAGCGCCTGCTGGAAGCGGCGCTGGAAAACATGAGCCAGGGCATCAGCGTGGTCGACGCGCAGCTGCAGCTGGTGGCCTGGAACAGCCGTTACGCTGCGCTGTTCCGGTTTCCGCCGGAACTGCTGCAGGTCGGGCAGCCGGTGATCAACCTCACCGCCTGGGCATTGGCGCAGCTGAAGATCGGTGAGGGCCCCGCTGACTCTCCGCAGCAGGCACTGCAGCGTCGCGTCGCGCACATGCAACGCGGCACCCCGCACCTCTCCGAGCGGGTCTTTCCGGACAACACCATCGTCGAGATCCGCGGCAACCCGATGCCCGGTGGCGGCTACGTAGCCACCTTCACCGATGTCACCGCGTTCCGTCGCGCCGAGGATGCACTTAGGCGCAGCAACGAAACACTGGAGCGCCGCGTGCAGGACCGTACCGCCCGGCTGCAGCAGGCGGTACAGGACGCCGAGCGCGCGAACGCGGCCAAAACCCGCTTCCTGACGGCCGTCGGCCACGATCTGATGCAACCCCTGCACGCCGCACAGCTGCTGACCGATGCCATGTCGCAGCACATCGAATCCGGGTTCCTTGACAGTTTCCTGCACCAGATCCGCGGTGCGCTGGATTCCACCGATGACCTGCTGTCCGGCCTGCTGGACATCTCCCGGCTGGAAGCCGGCGGTCTGGTGGCCGATCCGCGCCCGTTCGCACTTTCAACCGTACTGGACCCGCTGGCGCAGGAATTTGCGGTACTGGCGGCGGCGCGCGGCCTGCAGTTCCGCTACCTGCGCACCCACGCCTGGGTGCATAGCGATCCGCTGCTGCTGCGCCGCGTGCTGCAGAACTTCCTGGCCAATGCCATCCGCTACACCCGGCAAGGCGGCGTCCTGCTGGGCGTACGTCGCCAAGGCCAATGCCTGTCCATCGGTGTGCACGACACCGGGCCCGGCATCGCAGCCGAGCAGCAGGCGGTGGTGTTCGAGGAATTCCATCGGGTGGACCGCAGCAATGGCCAGGGCCTGGGGTTGGGGCTGACCATCGCGCACCGCATCGCGGCCCTGCTGCACGCACCGTTGCAGTTGCGCAGCGTGGTCAATCGCGGTTCGGTGTTCTCGGTCAGCGTGGCGCGCAGTGCAGCACCGGTGGCACCGCGGATCGAACCGCCTGCCAACGCCGGCAGCACCCTCAGGGGCACCCGCGTCCTGGTGGTCGACAACGATGCCGACGCCCTGGCGGCCATGCAGCAGCTGCTGCTGTCCTGGGGCTGCGATGTCATCGCCCTGCACGGCGCCGAAGGCATCGATGCGTCGGCGCACGATGCGGCACTGTGGCTGTTCGACTACCACCTCGATGACGGCGATACCGGCGTGGCACTGTTCACGCGCCTGGCTGCAGCGCACGGGCCACGGCCCACGGTGATCCTCAGTGCCGACACCGGCGCCGAGACCCGTGAGGCGGTGCGCGGCGCGGGGCTGTCATTGCTGAGCAAGCCCTTCAAGCCACTGGCGCTGCGCTGGGCGATCAACCACCTGCTGGCCTCTGCCGCAGCGACAGCGCCCTGAGCGGTCAGCGCTCTGCTGCGTCTTCAATCTGCCGGGAGGGATCGGCCAGCCCCATTTCATGCAGAACGCGGATCGCCTGCGCCCGATTGCGGACTCCCAGCCGCTCCATGATCCGTGTCATGTGCGCCTTGACGGTGCGCAGCTGTACCCCGAGCCGGTCGGCAATCTGCTTGTTGAGCAGGCCTTCGGCCACTAGGCTCAGTACCCGGTACTGATGCGCCGACAGGCTGGCCAGGCGCGCGGCCAGGTCGGCATCCTTGCTGAACGCCGCTACCCGGGCCACCGGTTCGCGCAGCAGTGAAGGTATCCAGCGTTCTCCTTCCAGCACGGACTGCAGCGCAGACTGCAGTTCGTTCAGGCCTGAACTCTTGGGCAGATAGCCGGCGGCGCCGAGGTCGATGGCACGGCGGATTACCTGCGGCTCTTCATTGGCCGAAACGATGATGATCGCCAGCCCCGGCTGCAACGCGCGCAGCGTGGCCAGTCCGGCCAGGCCGTGGTTGCCCGGCATGTGCAGGTCCAGCAGCATCAGGTCGATCGGCTGGCGCTCAAGCACGTCGAGCACGCCCCCCAGTGAATCGGCTTCACTGATCTGCAGGTCGGCCACGGCCTCTTCGGCCGCGCGATGCAGGGCCGCGCGGAACAAGGGGTGATCGTCGGCGATGAGCAGGGTTGGCATGTGCAGGCGAGAGTAGCAAATCGTCCCCCCTTGGGCAGGCGTACCTAGGTACGCTGGCGCCGCGTCGGCGCGCGGCTAGTGTGGCGGATTGAAGGGCGGCCACCGATACGTCGTCCACGAGGACACCCCATGTCATTCCCCCCTGCTGCCGGCGCCTCCACCTGTCCGCTGCTGATCAAGCAGCTGCTGCACACGCCACTGGCGGTGAACCCAGGCCAGGAGATCGTCTATGGCGATTCGGTCCGCTTCGACTACCGGACGCTGCAGGCACGCATCGGCCAGCTGGCCGGGCTGTTGACCTCGCTCGGGGTCAGGCACGGCGATACCGTGGCAGTGATGGACTGGGACAGCAACCGTTACCTGGAGGCCTACTTCGCCGTGCCGATGATCGGCGCGGTGCTGATGATGGTGAACGTGCGCCTGGCCCCCGAACAGATTGCCTACACGCTCAACCACAGCGGCGCGCGGGTACTCCTCGCCCATCGCGAGTTCCTGCCGATACTGGACGGCATTGACGAGCAGCTGCCGGATCTGCGCACGCGCATCCTGCTGGAGGATGCCGTCGGTCCCTTGCCAGAGGGTTTCGTGACCGAGTACGAGGCTGGCCTGCGCGCCGCCCCTGCAGTCACGCAGTTCCCGGACTTCGATGAGAACACCCGTGCCACGATGTTCTACACCACCGGCACCACCGGCCTGCCCAAGGGCGTCCATTTCAGCCACCGGCAACTGGTCCTGCATTCGCTGACCGGCATGGCCGCGCTGGGCAGTGCAGCCACCCAGGGGCGCCTGCATCGCGGTGATGTCTACATGCCGATGACTCCCATGTTCCATGTGCATGCCTGGGGCCTGCCCTATGTGGCCACACTGCTGGGCATCAAGCAGGTGTACCCGGGGCGCTACCTGCCTGCCAACCTGCTGGCACTGATCGCGCGCGAGAAGGTGACCTTCTCGCACTGCGTACCGACCATCCTGCACATGCTGCTGGAGCATCCCGCTGCGGCGGACACCGATCTGGCCCACTGGAAGGTCATCATCGGTGGGGCGGCCCTGCCGCGTGCACTGGCACAACGGGCACTGGCACGCGGCATCGACATCTTCGGGGGCTATGGCATGTCGGAGACCTGTCCGCTGCTGACCGTCGCCCAGATCGACGCCGAGGCCGTGACCGATGCGGATGAGGTTCTCTCGCTGCGCACCAAGGCCGGCATACCGGTGCCGCTGGTCGAGCTGCGCATCGTCGACCCGGACATGAACGACGTAGCCCACGACGGCATCGCCACCGGCGAGGTGGTGGTACGCGCGCCCTGGCTGACCGAAGGCTACCTGCACGACCCGGCAGCGTCCGAGGCGCTGTGGGCGGGCGGCTACCTGCATACCGGGGATATCGGCAACATCGACGGAGGTGGCTACCTGCGCGTGACCGACCGCATCAAGGATGTGATCAAGACCGGCGGCGAGTGGATCTCCTCGCTTGCCCTGGAGGACATCATCGCTCTGCACCCCGCGGTCAGCGAAGTGGCCGTGATCGGGATCGCAGACACCAAATGGGGCGAGCGGCCGCTGCCGCTGGTGGTCAGGAAGGTCGGCAGCGACGTCACGGAAGCGGAGATCATTGACCTCGTCGCCGCGCGCAGCCGCTCGGGCGACATCTCGCGCTATGCGATTCCGGAACGCGTCAGCTTCGTGCAGTCCATCGAGCGTACCAGCGTGGGCAAGATCAACAAAAAAAAGCTGCGCGGGATGCATGATCCGGGGCGACCCTGACCGGGCGGGGCCAGAGTGTGCCCCGCCAGCGCACTGGCACCGATGCTATTCGCCCCGGAAGCGGGGCTCTCTTGGCTCAGGCAGAAGCGGTTTCGGTCCACTGCTGGCGATCGAGAGGATCGGAACATGACCTCCCCCACTCTTGTCCGGCCCGGGCATATCGTCCGGCGGCAACCACCCGCCATACTCGATATCGAGCTCCCGGCGCAGCCTCTGCTGGATCTGGGCGAGATGATTGACGAATGCCGAACGCTCAATCGCCCGGTGGAAGAAGTGCGGCTCGTGGTCGTAGTCAAACGATGCAGTGAACGCCGCACTGCGAAAGTGGCGATCAATCTCCTTCATGATCGCCAGTTTGAGCAGGGGCTGGATACCCAGAAGCGTACTTATCTTCGCACCGCGCGAAGTGGGTTTCAGCACGTTCGTACGGGAGGACAGGAATGTGTAGCTGGATTGCGTGGCCGCCCCCAGCATGGTGGTTACAAAGCGCGACCAATGGTCGTCGCCACTCACCGTGCCGGGCGTGAAGTGTTCACCCACGGTGCCAAGGAAGAAATGCTCCAGTACCTCGGCAAAGTCCTCGTTGCAGGCAATGTTCGTGACCGGTGGGGTCGGCTGGACCTGTCCGCATGCCCATGTTGTCCTCGGCGTCCCCTTCCCGCCATCAGGCGGATAACGTGATGCATCAAAAGCCGCCGTGGGCGCAGCAAGCGGTAATACCGCCGGATGCGGGTGGGCCTGGCCATCAAAGATGGCCACATACTGGCCAAACCTGCCCAGTGGATTGGAAAGACTGAAGTCCCAGGGTTGCTCCACGCCCCCCGTCGGCGTCGGGTCCGGACAGTGGCCGAGGCGACCGTCACCGTGAAAACGCGGCCAGTCCTTGTACAGGAGATACTGGATCTGCGGCTTGCCTTCCGAGATGTCGCCGCTGTCCGGATGCTTGTTCCTCTTGGCCTGCAGGAGCAGCGCCCGCCCCTCGACGGAGTCGGTTGTCGTAACGAAGTGCTGCCGCACCAGCAGCAGATCGCCGATCTCCACCGCACTGCGGCCTTCAGGCGTCACCAATGGGGTCTTGTGGGTAAAAATGCTGTTGACCTGTACGCTTGCGCTGCTGCCGAGCGCGCCCTGAAGGCTGGCTTCGAGCTGATTCTGTATGGATTCATCGAGAAACGCCGAAACCAGCCCGGGTTCGTCGGGAATGTTGGATGCGCTGGGCGAGTCTCCCGCGCCCTTCCAGGCCAACGCATGAGACAGGTTGATCAGGTCGCGAAGTTCCTGCTGAAGCGCCATGACAGCATCCTTGTTATCGATTCGGGAACGCCAACGCACTGAGTCTCCCGGGATACGCCCTTCAACGCAAGCCGCTGGAAGAGGACTGCGCTTCGCTTTCCGGCCGCGCTGATGAACTGGTTAGAATCCACGCAGCAAGGAGCGACCATGGACTTCACCGGCTTCACCTCGAGGTTTCCGAGCAACCGTCCCCTCGCCGCGTTCGATCGAGAGCATCGGCTGCGGCAGAAGACGCGTCTCGACGTGCCTCTGCTGGCCCAGCTCTGCGTCGTGAAGATGAACTCGAACTGCCTGGTCTCAGTGGATCGGTGGTACGGCCCCCGAGGCTTTGTCGCCCTGCTGGGTGCGATAGGCGTGGCGTTCGGAGTTGGCGGCATGTCGATGCTGCTGTGGCTGCTGGTCGTGGAGAAGCTGCCCAACGAGAATGGCCTCTGGGCAGCCGTGTTCATCAGCATCGCGATGCTTGCGGTGTTCACTGCAGCAAGTGCGTGGGTAGCGTGCCGCGAACTGTTCCGCTGGACCTACTACCCCATCGTGTTCGACCGCAAGCATCGCCAGGTTCATGTGTTCCGGTTGGACGGGACGATCCTCAGCGCGGGATGGGACCAGATCTATTTCACCTTGGGCCGCGGAACCGGAACCTTCGGCTGGCGCAACTGGGATGTCCGCGGCCTGATCCTGGACGCGGACGGCGCGACGGTCAGGGAAGCATTCGCCTTCTGCATCGCCACCTCCCGCATCAAGAATGCGCATGCGCACTGGGAATTCCTGCGGCGCTACATGGAGGAAGGGCCGGCGGCGGTGCTGGATGCGGTGCAGTACTGCATGCCGGTGGACGGCAAGCGCGAGAGCCTTGCATTCTGCAAGGAACGCATCTTCGCCGCTGACGCGCAGATGCCTGCGGTGATGTGGTTGACCATGCTGCCGTTCAACCACCTGCACGCGATGATGCGCTGGGCGGTGATGCGGACCAGCAGGATTCCCATGTTCCCGCCGGACATCGAAGCGCGATTGCAGCCTGGGCCCGGCGATGCCCATGTGCGCGACGCATCAATGAATCCGCCGGACCTGCGCTGATCACCTCGCCAGTGGCGAGTCAAAGCCCGCAATGAAGCTGACTGCGCTGAGGCACGCAGCAAGCAGCATCACCAGAACGAACCCGATCCGGCGCACCCCGGCCCACCATGCAATCGCCGCAACCACCGAGCTGCCCAGCAGTGCCGCCAATGCCGCGCACGCCAGCAGGATCGGCAGCATCATCATCACCCCCATTCCGCCATATATCCCACCGGGCCTGGCCAGTGGCAGGATGGCGCTGCCCAGGTAGATCAGCAGGGCCACGCCGAACAACGCGGCGAGTGTCAGCATCCAGCGACGCAGCGCCCTGCCCTGGGAGGGCGTGGTTGCAGGATCAGGGCTTGGAGTGTTCAAGCGGTGGTCTCCTATGGTGGGCCCACTGGACCGGGCCCGCTGTTCTGTTGCAGCGAAAGTACCCACGCTTCCAGCGCCGGCGTATACCGCATGTCGCCACCATAACGGCGATCCGGTGCGTGAGGCTCGTTCGAACCGCGCACCCGCCCACGGAACACCTTCATCGGTACCGAGATCCGGGCCAGCCCGCTGGGCAGCATGTCGGGCCTGACATCCATGTACAGGCTGTCGGCCGAGGTCTCGACACCCACCTGCACCGCACCCAGGCGCTTCCACAGGTCCAGCGCATCCAGGCAGGCGGAACCACAGGCGGCATCGGCCACGATCACCACCCTGCCCGCGCGCACGGGTACGACGGGCGCCGGCGCCGCACTCGCCTTGGCCTCCGACGGCTCACGCCACAAGGCTTCCCCCCGCCCTCGCGCCCACGCCATTCCCGCTGTCACGGTTTCCAGCATGCGCAGCAGCTCCGGCGACGCATCGGGCGCCTGTTCCAGCTTCTGCAGGAAGCCGCGCAGCTGCGCGATGTTGGCATCCGACGCCCGCCATTCCACCCAGCTGTGGTCCGGCAGCGCATCCACGGCAGCACGCCCCCATATCAATCGCGCCAGCTCGATGCTCCACTGCGACGCGCCACCGGTGTTTCCGCGCACATCCAGCACCACCAGCGGCGCCTGTTGCAGCGGTTCGGGCACCCGCCCAAGCGCCTCAAGCAACGCTGTCAGTTCCTTGAAATTCTGCGCCGCCGGATCGGCATTGAAGCTGCTGGTGGTGATCCAGTAGCCGCCCCCGGGCAGGGCGTGCCAACCGTTGGCCGGCCGGAAACTGCGACGGGTATCGGCCAGCCGCTGCGTACGCTGCGCTGGATCGAGCGGCGTCCATTGCAGCGCATACGCCGTCTCACGCCCATCGGTGCGGAATACGCAGCTGCGCGGCGCGAGCAGAAAGGGGTTGCCCTGCTCCAGCAATACTTCGCCACCACCCTGGATGCGGCTGGCCTGCAGGTTCCAGCGCCCACTGAAGTCGCCCACCCGACGCGCGGCCAGCGTCGCCGCATCGACGCCGTCACAGGACAACAGTTGTGCACCCAATGGCGGATGGCCCGGGCCATCGTCCACGCTCATGACCACCTGCACGTCGCCGTCGAAGCCGGTCAGGAAGCCCGGCCACCGCGTCGGCAGCTCCGGCGCAGCAGCACGCGCGTTGAGGCTGACATGGCCATCATTGAACGAGGCCGCGTAACCCTTCATGGCCCACCAGTAGCCGGCGAAGCTGTCGACCGTGTCCGCGCGTGACCGCGCAAGGGCCAGCGCATCCCGCAACTGGAGGACGAATCCCGGGTTCTGCCGGTCCACCGTGCCAGGATGACTGCCGCGCATCGCCGCGTCGGCAGCCTCCAGGTCCGTCAACAGCGTGCCCCGCCAATCCGTCGCTGCGCCTGCCGCGCCTGGCGCAACAAGTACCGCGGCAAGCAGCAGCCGCGCGATGGTCATGGGTCCATTCCTCTCCTGGCCAGTCTCAATGCAACGGCACCTTCAATACCGAGGGAGCGTGGGCCGGCGAGCTGAAGGTCACCGTTCCCCCCAGCTGGCTGATGCCGGCGTAGCGCAGGTCCACCGTGTCGACCACCAGGGTCAGGCGGCTGCCTGCAGGCAGGTTCCAGCTGCTCGCCTCCAGGCGCAGGTTGAGCGTCTTCGGTTGCCCTGGCGTGGCGCCACGCAGCGTGTACGGCTTGTGGCTGATCAGCTGGCCATTGCCCAGCACATCCTCGGCGTACAGGTAGGCATACAGCGTGGTGTTGGCACGGCTGGGGGTGACGGTCAGGCGCACTTCCGGCGCACCATCCAGGCGCCGCGCGCTCCACTGCACCGGCCCCTGCCAGACCCCTGCAGCACTACGCCCGACAAACGGCACGTAGGCACCCGGCGGCAGGTTGATCATCTGCAGCGCGCCGGAGGCCATCGCCACGCCGGAGTTGGCCGCGGTCAGCAGCCCGCTGCCGATGCGGTAGTTCCAGCCGGTCGTGCCGCCCTTCTCGGCCAGGCCACCGGTCGGCAGCAGCAGGCCCGAGGGTGCGGTCAGCCCGTAGCTGACGGCACCGTCGCTGGTCGCCTTCCAGTCCGGATAGCGGCTCCAGCTGCCCTTCTGTGACTTCAGCTGCACTGCCGGTTGGCGGTCGATGCCATTGGCCACCGCCTTCAGGTAGTGATCGAACCAGTCGCCCACCTGGTCGTAGACCTCGTTGGGAATGCCCAGTGCCCCGAACGCTTCGTTCAGCGCATGGTCGCCGTGGCGCAGCTGCAGCTGCTTGGGCCCCTTCAGCCGGTTGAAGAAGTCCACCAGCTGGCCCGGTGGGAACAGGCTGTCGTTGAACGCATTGGCCAGGAACACCGCCGGCTGGTGGGCGTTGATCTCGTCGATGCTGGCCGCAGGACTGCGCTGGGCCGCCACCGGCAGCAGCGAGTCCACTGCGCCCTGGTAATTGCCGACCAGCACATTGCGGTTGATGGTGGCCAGCTCCGTGCCGGGGCGCCCGGTCGCCAATCCGGCCGCCACCAGCAGGGCAATCCCCTGCGCGCTGGGGGTGTCGTTGCTGTACAGCGAGGCCTGCAGATCGGCCCAGCCGCTGAGCGCGGCCACCGCCTTGATGCGCGGATCCCGTGCCGCCGCCAGCAGGCTGGTACCGGCGCCGTAGGAGATGCCCGAAACACCGATGCGGGCCGGATCGGCGCGGGTGTTGTCCAGCGCCCAGTCAATCAGCGCACTGACATCCTCGACCGTGGCCGGCCCGGCGATGTCGATGCTGCCGCCGGACTCCCAGAAGCCACGCGAGCTGTAGCTGATGACCACATAGCCACGCCGTGCCAGCGCCTGCGCCACGCCCACGTACTCGACGCTGGGCACGGCCCAGCTGCTGGGCATCACCAGCAGCGGGTACCGGCCGCTGCCCGCATCCTGCGGTTCGATGACGAAGGCCCCGAGAGGCGTTCCATCCCAGCTGGGAATGGTCCGGTGGGTGGTCTTGACCGTGGCCGCCCAAGCGCTGGGGGCCAACCCGGTCAGCAGGAGCAACAGCAGCAGAGCCTTGCGCATCGTCGTCTCTCCCCGTCGGTGGTGGTGCAACGGCTCGGACCGTACCAGTGCGAATGGTGGCTGGCACCTTGCGACGCAGCATGACGTTTGCTGCATTACTTGCCGCGCGGATCGATGCCGATAGCGATGGGCCCCAAGGACGGATCGACTTCATAAGGCCACTTCACTTCCGCCTTGCTGCACGGGCGCTGTGTGCCCAACACACCGTGATGGCAGGCATCGCGACGCCCTAGCACGCCTGCGTTTCAGTCATGCCCGGCTCCATCTGACACATCTCCAGTGCTTGCGCGCTGTCACAGCTCCGTCGTTTCGTCATTGACCGAAAGACGACCGCTTGTGACGCTTACGACACCGCACGGCCTCTGTGGCCCTGTCGTCGCGGTCACGTTCCACCGCAGTCCGCAGCACCCCTCTCCGCAACCGATTCCCCGACCTGGCAACGGCCTGGTCGTGGCGGACGGCTGCGCCCTGAATCTTCTGCTGGAGCACCGCAATGCGTCTTGCAAGCTTCTTCTTCGCGTTCGTCCTCAGCGCCTTCGCCGGCGCCGCCCAGGCCCAGGTCGTCACCCTCAACAAGGGCGGCTTCGTGCTGACCTACGACTGCAGCATCCACAGCGCCACCCGCTACGAGTACACGCTCACCGCCGACACCGGCTCCGCCGCGCGTCCGTCCAGCTTCTACAAGGACCCGGACCTGCCGGCCGGCTGCCTCGGCCAGACCAGCACCGCCTCGTATGCCAGCATCCGGTCCGGCTATGACCGCGGCCACCTGGTGACCTCCAACCACATGGACTACAACGCGACCTACATCCGCCGCGCCAACTACATGACCAACATCGTGCCGCAGGTGTCCAGCTTCAACCAGGGCATCTGGGTGAAGGCCGAGAACGTGGCCGAGTGCTACCGCGACATCGCGCCGGTGGACGTCTACGGCGGCGTGGTCTACGGCGATGCGTCCAACGACTACTTCCTGTCCAGCCACGGCATCCCGACGCCGGAATTCTTCTGGAAGACGATCATCACCCGCGACCCGAACACCGGCACCGCCAAGGCGATCAGCTGGATCATCCCCAATGAAGCCAACCTCGGCAGCCTGGACAGCTACCTGGTCACCATCGCCGACCTGGAAGAGCTGCTGGGTGCCAGCTACGTGGCCATCAATGCGCCGGCCTCGCTGAAGAACATGCTGCCGGCCACCACCTGGCCGCAGCCGGCGGGCTGCGACCTGAGCTGATCGGCCCGCCGCGTCGAGGCACCCTGTGATCGTCGGGTGCCTCGTCCTCGCCGCTATGGGAAAATGGCGGATACCCGCGCCCAACCGCCTGCCCCTGGAGCTGTAGATGTCCCGTTTTCCCTTCGATGCCGTGCTGTTCGACTGTGACGGCGTGCTGGTCGATTCCGAGCCCCTGGTGGCCCGCGTACTCTCCGAAATGCTGACCGAGCGTGGCTGGCCGCTGACCCCGGCACAGGCGGGTGAAGTCTTCCTCGGCCAGTCGGTGGCCCATCTGGCCGGCCTGATCGAGGAACGCACCGGCAAGCCGTTCACCGAGGAATGGCTGGAGGAATTCCGCCTGCAGCGCAACATCGCGCTGGAGCGTGACCTGCAGGCCATCCAGGGTGCGCCGGAGGCGGTGCGCGCGATCGCGGCTGCTACCGGCGGCCGGATCGCCTGTGCCTCCGGTGCGGACCTGCACAAGGTGCAGCTGCAGCTGGGCAAGGTCGGCATCCTCGATGCCTTCGGTGACCACGTCTACAGCGGCCAGGACATGCCCAACACCAAGCCGCACCCGGATGTCTACCTGGCGGCCGCCGCTGCACTGGGCGTGGACCCGAAGCGTTGCGCGGTGATTGAAGACACCGTGACCGGTGCCACCGCGGGTGTGGCAGCGGGCGCCACCGTGTTCGGCTTCAGCGAAGGTGGCCCGCACCACAGCACGCCGGAGGCGCTGCGCGCGGCCGGCGCCCAGGTCATCTTCCAGCGCATGGAAGACCTGCCGGCCCTGCTTGCCGGCTACGCGATCGACGCGGTCGCCTGATCCACGCTCAGCCCGCAGCGCCCAGCGCGGCGCTGCGGCGCCTTACTGCGTAATGCAGCGCAAACAGGTACAGGCCGGTGAACAGCTGCAGGAACAACGGGGGCAGCGGCGAGTAGGTGATCCACGCCGCAGGTTCACCCTGCCCCATCGCGCGCGCCACGAAGTTGGCGATCACCGCCAGGGTGAACACGATCGAGGTCCAGCGGTGCACCGGCCGCGCCCAACCACCGCGACTCATTGACGACGCCTCGCTTCGGAGCGGGCTTCAATCATCTTCCAGCCGTTCCCGGACGGATCACGGAATCCGGCGTCGATGGCGCCGAAGCGCTCGACCGGTGCCTGGATGAACTCCACGCCCTTTGCCTGCCATTGCGCATAGCGTGCCTGGCAGTCGTCCACCGCCAGCACCAGCGGCGGCATCGCCCCCTTGGCCACCAGCTGCTGCAGCGCCTGCGCCGTCGCCGCGTCATGGGTCGGCGGGCCGGGAACGAACAGGCCAAGCTGGAAACCATCCTGGCCGGGGCTGCGTACCGTCAACCAGCGGTAGCTGCCATTGCGCACGTCGGTGTGCACCTCGAAACCGAGCGTGCCGACGTAGAATTCGAGTGCTTCATCCTGGTCGCGTACATACAGGCCGACCGTATTCACGGTATTCGTCATGGGACCTCCCTCAGGTGCGGTCCACGTTAGCAACGGCCTGGCGGCGGCGCTTCTCCAAAACTGCCATGTTGAGGTCTGGCCGCTGCGCCGCACGGGCATGGCACTCGGGTACGCTCTCCGCCGCGGCGTGCCCAGCGCGCTCGCGGTCACGCACATTGCCCGGGCTGTCGCCGGTGATGTCGCGGAAGATCCGGCCGAAGGTCCCCAGGCTGGTCCAGCCCGTCTGCGCCGCGATCTCGGTGATCGCCAGCTCGGTGTCGCGCAGCAGCCCCACCGCCCGTTCGATGCGTCGGCTGAGCAGGTAACGGTGCGGAGGAAGGCCGAAGGCCTGCTTGAACGAGCGCGCGAAGTGGGCGGGCGAAACCGCGCTGACCTCGGCCAGGCGGGCAACCGGCCAGTCTTCATGGCTGGCCCGGTCCATCCGGTCCTTGGCACGCAGCAGGCGGCGCAGCAGTTCGGGGCTCTGGTTCATTCGCGCAGGGCAAGGGCGGCGGTCGTTGGCCGCAGACTGGGTGGTACGGGCGGCGGCGTCAACCCGGCTCAGCGCTGTGCCGGCAGCTCCAGGCGGTGCTTGCGGCACAGCCGGTACACCGTCACCCGCGAGATCTGCATCTGCCGCGCGCACTCGGACACGTTGTAGCCGGTGTGGCGCAGCGTCTGCAGCAGTACATCGCGTTCGGCCTGACCACGCGCATCATGCAGCATCGCGCTGGGCAGCGCCTCGGCCGGTTCCCCCAGTTCAAGGTCACGCTCGCTGATCAGCTCGCCCTCGGCCATGATCGCCGCCCGCTGCACGCGGTTGAGCAGTTCACGCACATTGCCAGGCCAGCCAAAGCGTCGCATCGCCTGGCTTGCTGTGGGCGAGAAGCCACGTGCGCGCACCGTGTGGCGCCGCCGGAAGCAACGCAGGAAGTGCTCGGCCAGCAGCAGCACGTCGGCGCCGCGCTCGCGCAGCGGTGGCATCAGCAGGCGCAGCACGTTGAGCCGGTAATAGAGATCGCTTCGGAACCGTCCCTGCGCCACGGCCTGTTCCAGTTCCACGTGGGTCGCGGCCAGCACGCGGACATCGGCACGCAGCGACTGGCTGCTGCCGACACGCTCGAACGTCCCCTCCTGCAATACCCGCAGCAGGCTGGTCTGGGCCTCGGCGGGCAGATCGCCCACCTCATCCAGGAACACGGTGCCGCCCTGCGCGGATTCGAACACGCCGATCTGGCGCTTGTCGGCGCCGGTAAAGGAACCGCGCTCGTGCCCAAACAGTTCCGACTGCACCAGGTTGGCCGGAATCGCACCGCAGTTCACTGCGATGAAAGGCTTGCCGGCACGCCCGGACAGCGCATGCAGCGCATGCGCGGCCAGCTCCTTGCCGGTGCCGGTTTCGCCGGTGACCAGCACCGGCAGCTCCACCGGTGCGAACTTGTGCAGCACCGTGCGCACCGCATGCAGCGCCGGGCTTTCGCCGATCAATGCGCGCGGCCCCTGCCCTGCGCAGGCCTCGTCGGTGGGCAGATCATCCGCATCGAACTGGCTGCGCATCGCGCAGACCAGGTCCTGCAGGCCGAATGGCAGGGTGAACCGTGCAGGACAGTGCTGCAGCACGGGCAACCATGCCGACGGTGTGGCACCTGCGCCTGGCGGCAGCACAGCCAGCCAGGGCAGATGCCGGTGCTGTTCGATCCATGGCGCGAGCAGCTGCAACGCCGTTGCGTCCAGGTGGCGAAGATCGAGCACAGCCAACAATCGATCACGGCCACGCAGCCCGATCGCCATGGCAGGGTCAGGTTGAATGCTGCGCACATACCAACCGGCGGCCGCGAGCGCACTGCGCTCGTTCGGCAGCGGCTGGCCAAACCACAGCACACAGCGCGAGCTTGAAGCTTCCGGGACCGCCGCCATGCTTCCCCCAGCATCCGGACACCGTCGGCGGGCTGTCAGTCGATCGCCGGCGTGCCGCCCTCCGCCGGGACTTCCACGGCCACCTCGGCGGCCTTTGTTGGGCGGATCCTAGCGCCGCGCTAAACGGCGGCGCAATGAGCAGCGCGTCAAGAAATCACCGGCTGAAGCGGCACCGTTGCAGTCCGCGACGGCACCTGTAACAACAATGCGACAGTCAGCCGCCCCCTTGCCCTGTGGCGCCTGCGGGTTGCGCAATCCCAACAATTTCCCGACGCCGCTGTAACGCCCCGGCAGCACCCCACCCCGCCGCACCGCCGGCATCGGCTGCTGCACCAGCCTTTGGCAGTTGGCACGGTTGATGCGTGGTTCCGCCGCACCCATCGCGGGAGATCGGCATGGACGGCACCACCCTGATTCGTGGCCTGGCTGCATCGCTGGCCCTTGCCCTGCTGGCCGTCGCCACGGGTGCAGGCGCGTCCGGCGCCCGCCAGGGGGTGAAGGCACAACCGGGCGAAATAGTCCTGTTGCGCGATGTCGCGGCCCGGCCGGCCTACCGCATGGCGCCACCGGGCATCGCGTTGATTGCCGATCCGAAGCCGCAGCGTGAGGTCGCCGCGGCGCTCGGAAGCGGTGACCCGGCCTCCGGAATGGATGAGCTCAGCGATGCCGACTACGCGGGAATGGGTGCAGGCCATATCACTCCCACGACCGCGCCGGGCGGCACCACCGTTGAACGCGTTACCCAGCAGGCCCTGGGCGGCACGCTGGGCCGCAACGGCGACGGCATGGTCGGCAGCAGTCTTGGCGGCACGATGAGTGGCCCGCTGGGCGCGGTCGGCAACAGCACCCGTGGCATCACCGATACGGTGCGCGGCGCGCTGGGCCAGTTCCCGCTGCAGGGCACCGCCCCGGCAGGTGGCAAGTGAAGGCCCTGGCGTGGCCGCTGCTGGCGGTGATCGCCGCGCCGCTGTCCGCATCGGCCGACGACTACAGCGGCATGCTCGCCTATCTGGACCTGGCCCGCATCGAGGGCCGCGCACTGGCAGGTGCCAGCGGCGCCATCGCGGTGAACCAGGCGGCAGGCGATTTCAACCTGCAGGCCAATCTGCGCGGCATCGCCCGCGCTGAACGCGCCGATGTGGCCATCAGCGCACAACAGCTGCAGAACGGCAACCGGGTGCTGTCCGCACCCCTGCATGCCGCCGCGCACATCGGCGGTGAGGCACTGGCAGGCGCCAGCGGCATTGCTTCGATCAACCAGGCCAGCGGCAGCGCCAACACGACGCTCAACGTCGTCAGCGCGACGCTGGCCCGACAGGGCATACGCGAAACCGACGACACGGCCCTGGCCGCCGAAGGTTCCGCGTTGGCAGGGGGGCGGGACGGCGTCGATCGCGGCGCTGCGACGGGAACCCGCAGCGTCGGTGTAGCCAGCACCGCACTGCGGGGATTCGACGGGGTCCTGCAACTCAATCAGATCGCGGGCAGCGGCAACGATACGGCCAACGTACTGGGCCTCGTCGTGCAGGACCGCCCGTGACAACCACCCACCGATGCACCATCCGATGAGAGAGAGGGCACCATGAAAGCGACCGTCAAACGGACCATGCTCGCCATGGCGATTGCCACTGCCTCGACCGCCGCTGCGGCCAATGGCTGGGACAACCAGAACGCCAACGCGAACATCAACCACAACCACACCGTCAGCGAAACCCGCAACGACACCCACAATCACACCGACAACGACGTACGCAACCGCACCGTCAACGTCAATGTGCAGAAGCACAGCAACATCCAGGCCGACGAACGCAAGGAAAAGAACAATCACGGCGTCGACGTGAACCTGGAAAAGGACCTGCGCCTGAGCACCGACGTCAATTTCTCCGGTGATCCGACCATCACCGGCGACATCGACCTCGATTCGGCGGCCATCGCGGTGATCGACAACCGCCAGTCGATCAGCAACAACGCCACCAGCAACAGCCTGGTCACCAACCGTGCCTCGATCGGCGACAGCGTAGGCGCAGGCGCGTCCGGCAATCTCGGCTTCAACGTGGTGTCCGGCGACAACAACGCGCAGGACAACGCCGCATCGCTGTCGGCGGCGGATGCGTCCTTCAGCTTCGGCATGGCCGACGCCGAAGTGTTCGTCAACCAGGCCGGGTTCGGCAACGTCACCCAGAACGCTGGCGTCACCAATGCGGCCACGCTTGGCGGCAATGCCTTCGGCGGTGCCTCGGGCAACATCGGCGTGAACATCGCGTCGGGCAACAACAACGAGCAGAAGAACGCGCTGGCCGCCTCGGTGGCGACCACGGCCGTTGCCCAATCCAGCATCAGCTCCAACCAGGTCTCCACCGGCAACACCGTCAGCAACGCCGGCTTCGTGCAGTCCTACACCGACACCGTACAGGTGGGCATGCGCGGCAGCGTCAGTGGCCTGACCCTGGGCTACGGCGCCGGCACCTATCGCGGCACCGGCAATGCCTACCAGATGGCCAACTACTACCTGGATACGTGGAACGGCGCGCTGCCGCATCCGGGTGGCAACAGCACCGGCCACATCGACCTGGACAACGAGATCCAGAACGCCACGATGAACCCCAACCGGCCGGGGGTGGGCGGCCTGGGCTTCGACACGCGTGAGAGCGGCACCAGCCAGTTCGTCGAGCTGGGCGTGGCCGATCTGTACGCCAGCCTCAGCGGCACGGTCAGCACCACGCGCTGGGTGAACGTCGATGCCACCAACACCTCGGCGTTGTCGGGCAGTGCCTTCTCCGGCGCCTCCGGCAACATCGGCGTGAACGTGGCATCGGGTACCGGCAACCTGCAGGCCAACAGCCTCGCCCTGGCAGTCGCCCAGCCCAGCACCGGCGGTGGTGGTGGCAGCGGCGAGTAAGCGCAACACCCCGGCCATCCGCCAATGACCGGGTTCCGGGAGCCCCTGTTCCTCCTCCCCCTTGGAACAGGGGCTCCCCCCTGCTGCCGGAGAACGCGATGTTCCGTTGCCGACCTTCAACCTGGCTGCTGGCGTGCCTGTTGCTGCTGGGCATCACCCCCGCGTGGGCGGGCGAGGTGCGCTTCAGCGGGGTACTGCCCAATGGCGCCCTGCTGCAGCAGAAAGTGGAGAGCATGCAGGAGCGGCGCTACCGCAACGTGGTGCGCCAGCACACCGATTACAGCTGTGGCGCGGCCGCACTGGCCACCATCCTGCGCCATGCCTACCACCTGGACACCGACGAGGCGACGGTGATCCAGGGAATGATGGGGGTTTCAGACCCCGCACTGGTGGCCGAGCGCGGCTTCTCGCTGCTGGACATCAAGCGCTATGTGGAATCACTGGGCATGCGCGGGCGCGGCTACCGCATCGACGAAGCGCGCCTGCGTACCCTGCGCGTGCCCGGGCTGGTGCTGATGGACGTGCGCGGTTTCCGCCATTTCGTGGTGCTCAAGCAGGTGCGTGAAGGCATCGTCGAAGTGGCCGATCCGATCCTCGGAAACCGCAGCCTGGCACTGCCGGACTTCCTCGCCGCGTGGCCGTCACGCGCCGTGTTCGTGGTGATCGGCAGTGATTTCGACCGTAACACGGTGCTGCTGCAACCCAGCGAACGGCCCAGTGCCCGCGCGCTCTACGCGCGGCAGGGGCCGATCACCGATGCCGAGCTGGTCGACTTCGGCTTCAGCCATGCCGACCTGTTCTGAAGGAGGCTTCGCCATGATCCGTCTTCCCCTGTTGATGACCCTGCTGCTGATGCTTCCCGCGCTGACGGTGCGGGCGGCGGACGCAGCGCCGGGTCGCGGCCTGAAGGAAATTCCGGACCCCGAACTGAACCTGATGCGCGGCCGCTACACGGTGGGCGGCAACAGCGTGGCCTGGTTCGGGGTGACGATGGTTTCGCAGTGGCAGGCCAGCAATGGCACGGCCCTGCAAGGCACGTTGACCCTGGGCATGGATTTCCGCGGCGGTGGTGCACCCAAGCTAAGCTTTCAGCCCAGCGTGCATGTCACCGCCGCCGACGCGCCGCTGCCTGTCACAGCGGGCCGCAGCATCGACAGCAGCGGCCTGGCCAATGTCAGTGGGCTGGTGCAGAGCGTGCAGGTCGCCGGCGATGGCAACGCCGCGCGCAACACCACCACGCTGCTGGTGCGTGACGGCGACGTTCCCGCGATGCAGTCCGACAGCGCGCACTCGGCCAGCGCGCAGCAGGCCGGGGTGAGCGCCAGCGCCGTGCTCGATGGCAATCAGGCGCGCCTGCAGCTGCAGGTGGATGGCCAGGGCCTGGTACAGCAATGGATACGCAATGGCAGCGTCGGCCAGGGCATTGCCCTGGCCGGTGACGGCCAGGCAGCCAGCAACCAGCTGCGGCTGGAGCTGGTACGCAACACCGCGGGCGGCAACCTGCCGTTGAGCCAGAACGTGGCCCAGGCGATTGCGTTGAACCGCGGCATGGGGCCGGGCCAGTAGTACGGCGCGGCATTGGGGGACGCGTTCCACAACGCAGGACACGAACATGCATACCCTTCTGAGGATCACCCCGTTGGCGCTGGCGGCGCTGGCGGGCACCGCCCTCGCCGCGCCGCCGACGGCCGACGACAACGCCGATGTGCAGGCCCTGGCCAACCAGCTGGAGCAGCTGAAGAGCAACTACGCCCAGGAAGTCCGACGCCTGCGCGAGCTCGACATGCAGGTGCAGGCGATGCAGGCGCGATTGAGTGGGCGCACGGGGCCTGCCGGGCCGGCAACGGCGGCGGCAACCGGCACGGGCACGGGCACGGACACGGAAGTCGAGCATGGCTCGACTCTACAGGCAGCGCCGGGACAGACAGCGCCCGGCGGCGAAGGCTACGCCAGCACTGCGGCCGAAGCGCAGCAGGTCAGGCAGGAGTCGCGGCGCAGCGTGGATGATGTGAAGCAGCAGCAATCGGCCCTGTTCTCGCGCCGCTTCACCATCGAGAACAGCCTCACCTACGCCCGCTATGACCGCAAGCAGCTCACCCTCAACGGCTTCCTGGCACTGGATGCGATCTTCCTCGGCAACATCGCCATCGAGAACGTCGAATCCGATTCGCTCACCTACAACCTGGCCGCACGCTGGGGCGTCAGTCCGAACCTGACGCTCAACCTGGACGTGCCGTACCTCGCACGGCGCACGGTGTACCAGAAAGGCGGTGCCGGGGGTGCGGCCGCCGCCATCGCCCAGGAACAGACCAATGGCAATGGCCTGGGCGATATCGGCCTGAGCGCGAACTACCGCCTGTTCGGTGAGCGCGGCTGGCGGCCTGAAACCGTTCTTACCGCCGGGGTGACCGCACCCACCGGGCGCGCGCCCTACGGCCTGGACTGGAAGGTGATCGAGCGCGACGACGATGACTACATCCGCTTCGCCGTACCGAAAGAACAGCCCACCGGCAACGGCGTCTGGCAGGCCAATGTGGGCCTGTCGATGGTCAAGACCGCCGACCCGGCCATCCTGTTCGCCAATCTGGGTTACGTACATTCGTTCCCGCGCGGCTTCAACGACATCGACAGCAACCCCGACACCGTCAATCCCGGCGATGTGAAGCTCGGCGGCTCGGTGTATTTCGGCGCCGGCGTGGCGTTCGCGTTCAACGAACGCACCAGCCTCAGCCTGTCCTTCAGCGACCGCATCAGCGCCCGCGCCTCGACCCGCTTCCAGGGCGGGCAGTGGATGAAGGTGATCGGCAGCGATGCCAATGCGGCGTCACTGAATCTCGGCGTGACCTATGCGCTGAACCAGCACACCACCCTGGTGACCCTGCTCGGCATCGGCCTGACCCCGGATGCGCCGGACTTCACCCTGGCCTTCAAGATCCCGTACATGCTCTAGCCCCCGTGGCCCGGCGACGGCGAGGCTATGGCCCGCCGTCGTCGATTCCGCCGCATCGGTGCCGATCCACGCAATGGCACCGCATTGCGCGTCGATTTCGCCGATTCCCGCAGTCTCCCCGTTTCTAGCATGCCCCTGAGCCGGCCATTCCCGGTCGCGCACTCATGCAGGGGCATTCGCATGGCAAACATCGCAGAAGACGGCCAGCTTGGCTGGATCGTCAGCAAGCGCCCGACCGTCCAGGGCATCGACATCGGCAAGGGCGGCGAGGCGCTGCCCGACAACACGTATGGCATCGAGATCGAGTTCTGCACGCACGACAGCGTGATCTTCGCGTTCACCCACGTGGTCGCAGCTTGCTTCGACATCGCTGGCACCGAGCCATGGAAGCTCGAATCCGATTCCGGCAACGTCTTCGAACTCGTCACGCCGCCGCTGCGCTTCGGCGCCATTGATCAAGCCTACGCCTTCAAGGAACAGCTTGTGGCGATGCTGCAGGCGTCCATCCAGAAAGCAGAGACGCAGGGCGTCAACGCCATCACGCTCGGCGACTGGGCGGGACAGTTCGCACCCAAGCTGGTCGAACTGCTCAACACCCACATCAACACGGGCCAGCTGAAGCTGGAGCTGGTGGCACTGAAGGCCATCGACTATGCCAGCTGGAAGGAGGTGGGCGAAGGGTTGAACGTCGGCAATGTAGACGATGGCATCAACATTCCCGCCGGGCTGCTGCGCCACAAGCTGCGCAAGCTCGACTGGGAAAGCTATACCCCGGGCATCATCCTGGCCCGCTGCAGCAAATTCTGGTCCGAAGGCTACGCCTCGCAGATGAACCTGCCGATGACGCTCAGCGGCTACTTCCTGTACATGATGTACAAGACCCACGACAAGCACTACTCGCAAGCGGTTCGTACACAGCAGAAGCTGAGCGGCGAAAAGGCCGGGCAGAAGCTGACGGCCTGGTACTGGCGGCATGTGCTGCTGCAGGCGTGGTGCCGATACCAGCGTGCACTCGGTGTGGAACCGGAGGCGAGGAAGCTGTTCTCGCCCGAGGCGATTGGTCGCTCCGCCCTGCTCTACCTGGTGGTTGGAAAACTGCTGACCGGCGCCCTGGCCGAACTCGCGGAAGCGCCGCAGCTGGAGCTGCAGCAGAAGGCCTGGGATGCCGGCTCCACCCGCGCGATCGATGCTGACGAGCCGGAGGTGACCCTGGGTGACTGGGCCCCGTACCACAGTGCGCTGAAAGACCTCACCGGCATCTGGCTGAAGGCCTCGCTGATGGATGTGATGCGCACCCAGAACCTGCAGACCTATACCTGGGCCGTCACCGAGCTGCCGCGGGTGCTGGCCAGGACCGAAGTGTGGGAGAACGCGCTTCTGAACTGGAAAGGGATGGAGCGGATCAAGGCGATGGGTTCAACCATCGAATGGACCGACCTGGAAGAGTTCGCCGAGCCTGAGCGACGGCAGGTGCTCTACGAAAAGGTGGTCGAGGTGGCCGGAAGCCTGGCCGAGCACCTGAAACACCTGTCCCCGGACAAACCCGGGCCACCGGATCTCCCTGACGAGAAGGATCGGCCGTTCCTCGATCGGCGCAATACCCCGGCGTGGGAGGCCCGCTACGACACCCTCCTCCCGCCCATTGCACCGCGTGAGAACACGCGGAACGAATTCACCTACCTGATCGAGCATCGCAACCACTGACACATCGCCCTGATCCGCGCTGCCGCCCTTCCATCCACTGCGGCAGGCACGACGCTGTTCCAACCGGAGAAACGAAATGACACAGGTCTACGCAACACTTCGCTCGGACGATCAGTACCTGATCGCACGCAAGCAGATCACCAATGCCTGGTGGAGCGGCTATGCCGCGCCGGTGCTGGTGGCCGAGGCGGCGTCCGCCCTGACCACGGTGGTGAACGTTGCCGCAGGCAGCGCCGTCAATGCCGGCGCGGTCGCCGCCATCAACGCGTCGCTGGCCAATGCCGTGCTTGCAGCGACGTCTGCGTGGCCCGCGGGGGCTGCCGCCAATGGCGTCGCCACGCGGGATGCCATCAATCAAGCGGCCGTTGCGGTCAACAACGCCGGCCAGGTCCTGGCGCAGCTGCAGGCAGCATTGCCGACGGTACTGGCCGCCGTGGACCGGGCCGCCGCCATGGGGGCGGCCGATTGGGTCGCGGGTGGAGGGGCCGTGCCGGCCTGGGTCCAGCTTCAAAATGTAGGCATCCCCGCATGGCCGGACCCGAACCTGCAGGCGACCGTCAACGCCGCACAGCGGCGCATTTCCGGCTGGGCCGGCTCGCAATCGCCGCGCCTGGTCAACCAGGCCGGGCAGTGGGCACTGCCCGGGGGACGCATGTCGGATGCGGAAACCGCCGAGCATGCGGCCAGGCGGGAATTCCAGGAAGAAACCGGCGTCGAGCTGGACGCAGGTTATGTGATGGCCTACCACACGCTGTTCCAGACCGCGCCGGGAGGCGCCGATTTCTACCTGGTCTGCTTTGACCTGCCCGGCGGCCAGGACATCGCCGACCTGGTGACACGGATCAACGCGAACCTGATGGCCCAGACCGGTTGGCTCAATCGTCCGACCGCCGGGTCGGTGGTCGACTGGGAACTGGATGCGGTCTGCACCGTGGCGCAGGACGAGCTGAGCAGCTCTCTGGGGACATTCCAGCCCGTCTCGATTCCCGACACGCTGCGGCCGGTGCCCGTGCCGATGCCTGCCGGAGGGGCCGCCCTGGCGGCGTGGGAGCGCAGGCAGCGACGCTTTGCCGAGTCCCAGTCCATCGACTGGTACCTGCGCATGGCCCGCTACATTGAACAGCAGTAGGCGGCCGACGCGGATGCGGAGAAAGCGATGATGCGGCGACGGCACCACCCGCATCGCGGCCCCGCTCTTCACACCATTTCCCCCGCATTCTCCGTCGATTCCACCAATCCAGCAGCAGCGCTTGTTTCTACTCTGCATCCACGGTGAAGCACACGCAGTTACGCACCACGCACCGTGACACTGGATACCACGCACTTCCACCTTTTCGCAGGAGCAGGACATGGCATTTCCAACCGCGGTAAACGACCAGATCACCGATTCGGTCACCCAGGCCAACACCAAGGTGCTGGGCGATGCGCCCGCCGTGGCGGTGGGCAATCTGTACCAGGCCACCGCACAGGCGCTGGCCAATGCGGCGCACAACGCGACCAACGCCCAGCAGCAGTCGTATGTGACCGCGCAGTCGGCCACCACCATGGGCGTGGCCACGCTGTACTCGATCGACACCGCCACCACGGCCGTGGCCAGCAAGGAAATCCTCAGCACCCGCGTCCGCGGCCTCGGTTCCTGATCCGTCGTCCCGTAGCTGATCCGCCAACCTCAAGGAGCTCGACATGGCATTCCCGACCGCTGTAAACGACCAGATCACCGATTCGGTCACCCAGGCCAACACCAAGGTGCTGGGCGACGCGCCCGCCGTCGCCATGGGCAACCTGTACCAGGCCACCGCGCAGGCGCTGGCCAACGCCGCCCACAACGCCACCAACGCCCAGCAGCAGTCCTACGTGACCGCGCAGGCGGCCACCACCATGGGCGTGGCCACGCTGTACTCGATCGATACCGCCACCACCGGTGTGGCCACCAAGCAGATCCTCGGCGCGTGATGCGCCGGCAGGCAAGGAGCTGAGCCATGGCATTTCCCACGGCCGTCAACGACCAGATCACCGATTCGGTCAGCCAGGCCAACCTGCAGGTGCTGGGCGTGGCCCCCGCCACGGCGATGGGCACGTTGTACCAGGCCACGGCACAGGCCCTGGCGAATGCAGCCCACAACGCAACGCTCGCCCAGCAGCAGATGTACGTCACGGCGCAGGCCGCGACCACGATGGGCGTTGCACTGCTCTACGCCGTCGATACCGGCGCCACCGGCGCCGCCACCCGGAAGATTCTCGGCTGATTCCACTAAGTGCCGGCAGTCTCCGTTCCTGTAGTGCTGTCCACCCAAGGAGTTTCCACCATGGCATTTCCCACCGCCGTCAACAGCCAGATCACCGATTCGGTTTCGCAGGTCAACACCAAGGTCCTTGGTGATGCGCCGGCCATCGCAATGGGCAATCTGTTCGTGGCCACCAGCCAGGCACTGTCCAACGCCGCGCACAACGCCACCAACAACCAGCAGCAGTCCTACGTGACCATGCAGGCCTCGACCACCCAGGGCGTGTCCACGCTGTATGCCATCGACACCGCCTCCAACGGCGTGGCTACCCGCGAAATCCTGGGTCTGCGCTGACGTGTCGGCCCGGCGTGACGCCCCCCCCAGCGCCCCCGCCCGGGTGGCGTCACGCCGGGCCCCTGTCTGATGGCCGCATCGCCTGCCACCGGCTACCTGCTGGACGCTGCCAGCGCCGGCTCGGGCCTGGCGATCGCCCTCGCCCCGTCATTCGCGATGTCCGCCACTTACCTGGCGATGGCCGACAGCCTTGGCCTGGCCATGCAGAACGCCGTGGCCAACCAGCAACGCGGCCAGGTCACTGCCGGCGCCAGCCTGGCCCAGGTCCTGGCCCTGATCATCCAGAAGGGAGCCGTTCCATCATGAGCAGTGAGAACACCGTCAACAGCCAGATCGTCGACAGCGTCAGTGCCGCCTCGACCCTGCTGGTGGCCCAGGGGCCGGCGCAGTCCTTCAGCATGCTCGACATGGTCATGCTGGAGACGCTGGGCACGGCCATGCACAACGCGGTTGCGCGCCAACAGGGCGCAGGCATGGTCAGCAACGCCGCGGTCACCGCCGCCTGCGCGAAGATGATCAATGCCCCCTGGCCGGTGCCACCGCCGCCTCCGCTTCCCCCGCCGCCGCCACCGCCGCAGGTCATTCCCCTGCCAGGGCCGGTGCCGGCGCCGCCTTCGCCCGCGGCGGTGATCGCCGCGGCTACCGCAGAAGGAAAGACCGCCATCAGCGTCCTGCAGGCACAGACCCACGGTGCCACTGCCGACGCTGCGGCCGCCACCGCCAGCCTGCACACGCTCGAACAGCTTGCAGGCGACGGCGCGGCGCCCGCGCCCGGACCTGCGCCCGACTCCACGCCCGGTCCGGAACCGGCAGCGGGTCCCGCCCACGACCCCGCGCCAGACTCCCCCTCCACCGCGGCCGCCGGCGGCACCGACGCCACGCCGTGACCGTGCCGCGGCTGCATTCCGGCCGCCCCGCCCATCAAGGAGCCCGTATGGACCCGAGCAACGTCAACGCCCAGGTCATCGATGTGATCAACCAGGTGCAGACGGCCACCATGGCCACGACCGTGGTGAAGACCAGTGGCGCCGGCAAGGCCTACCAATCGGTGGCCCAGTCCGCGGCGATTGCCGTGCAGGACGCGGCCGACGCGCTGCGCAACGTTTCCACCATCGCAACCACCGCCGCCGGCGTGGCCATGGCTCAATACCTGGCGACCGGAGACGAAAAGTATGCGAGGGTGCTTACGCAGGCGCAGACCATGATGCAGGGGGCCACCGACGACTTCACCCGCGTCGGCAGCGCCGCTGCGACCGTCCTCAAGGATTTTCCGGCCCAGTGAGGCCGCCAGGAGAGCCACGCATGAGCGTTTTCATCGACGGTCGCCCCGTTCCCCATCCCGGCCAGTTCAGTTCGCGAACCAAGCGCGTGCTGCCGTTCGTCGATGGCGGCCACTATTGGCTGCAGTGGGCCATCGATTCACACGAGCATCGATACGCCTTTGCAGACGAAGGCGCGATGCTCGAAGGCGTGCAGCAGGGCCTGCATGGTTCACGCATGGCCTGGCTTCCCCATGCCGGCCTGCAGGTGAGCCCGGTCAAGCTGCTCAGCCTTCACACCGACGAACTTGAAGCGTTGCGCCAGCTGGAATCGAGCCCGCCCAGCAACCTGCTGTCGAATGAAGTGCAGAGTGTGCTGGTCCGGCACGGCCTGCTGAGCAACAAGGAACTGGGCGCATACCGGCCCTTCCTCGCGGCCGTTGGCGCCGGCGACGCGCCGCTGCTGCAGCAGCTCGACTTCCGTGAATCGCTGGCGCTGTACCAGCTGGCCCAGGAACAGGGCGGCCATAACCCGCCCAGCGAGGTCCAGGCCGAAGCGGCCCGTTTCGCCTTGCAGCACGCACGCAGGCCGATCGAGTTCGCCGACTATTTCCGCTTCTACCTGCGTGCTTATCGGCCGGGAGGCAACAGCGACCTGCGCCTGGAACGTGCCACGCACGCATTGCAGACCCTGCTACCGATGCTGTTCGGCTACCTGGACGGGCCTCAGCTTTCGCATCTTCCATCCCCCGAGCAGGTGCGCGCCGCCATTGCCGAAACACTGGCGGCAAACCGCCACATCGGCTACGCCCGCATTTCGCTGGCCGCGCAGCAGGTCGCGATGTTCCTGGGCGATGGCGGTGGGTTGCAGCTGGATGGTGAACGATGGCGCGAGGCCGCGCGCCGGCAACTGCGCAGCGCACAGGCGTTCCTCGACAACCATCCGGTCTCGCGCGGCCAGCTCGGCCAGGACGGTGCCAGCGTGCTGTTCGCCATCGATGGCTCCAAGGAACAGGCGCGCATCCAGGTGGAGGACAACGTCATCACCCTGCAGGACTACCGCCGAACGCGCCGTTTCGCCGAGGATGAGGCCGAGATCGGCTACCAGGCAGACGCGGTGTGAGCCCGCCCTCACCCGCGCCCGGGCCTGATGACGGCGTGCAGGCAGCCACGGCCGCGCTGGCCTCGGCCGCCGGCGTGGCCGTGAACGCCGGCCGTCAGGCCGCGCGGCAGCAAGCGCAGAAGATCCTGGCCGATGCCCAGGCGGCATTGCGCCACATCCTGGGGGAGCGCAACGACGGCTCCTCCTCCCCAGCCCCAGAAGGAGTTCCTGCGATGACCTTCCCGATCCCACCCTCTCCGTTCCCCACGCCGGACCGTCCCGGCGGCAAAACCCCCATGCAGATTGCGCAGGAACTTGCCGACGCCGCGATGGCGGCAAGCGAGGAAGGCATCCGCCAGGCGATGACGGTCTCGCAGCAGGCCGTCGAAGCCGCCGCCGAAGCCGCCCGGCGCGCCGATGAGGCTGCCGAGGAAGCGGTACGCAGGGCCGCCGAAGCGAACGCCAGGTAGCGTCCGCTGCGGTGATGCGCTCACCCCGGGCAGGCCTGAACCTGCGCCGGGGTTTTCATTGCTCCGGTATGCGCCGATAGCTGCGCGGGCTGACCCCGACCAGGCGCCGGAAGCTCTTCTCGAAGTGGCTGAGGTCACCGAAGCCGACCTGCAGCGCGACATCGGTGATGCGCAGGCGCTGCCCACCCCGCAGCAGCTGCTTGGCGTGTTCGATGCGCTGCTGCTGCAGCAGCAGCTTGAAGGTGGTGCCCAGTTCGCTGCGGAACAGGAAGCCCAGGTGCGACTGGCTCACATGCGCCTGGCGCGCCAGATCGCCCAGCGTGACCGGCTCGGCGGCGTGATCCTTCAGATAGGCAAGCGCACGCTTGAGGCCATCGTGCAGGCCGTCGTGCGACGGCGCAGGTGTCGTCGAAGCGACAGCTTGCGGTACTGCCCCGGCCGCCTGCAGCGCCTCTCCGTCGGGCACCGGAGGATCGGCATCCACCACTGTTTCGCCCAGCATCAGGCCAGGCGCATGCCGCAGCAGGTCCTCACGACGGATGCTGCGCCCGCCGGTCATCACCGCCAGGCGCACCACCACCCGCTCCATCTCCAGCAGGTTGCCGGGCCAGTCATGGCCACGCAGCGCATCCAGCACGTCCTCGCTGATGACCTGCGGGTTGAACCCATGCATCTGCAGCGAGCGCGCCACCAGCGCATCGATGTCGTCGCTGCGCTCGCGCAACGGGGGAATGTCCACGGTAAGGAACTCCAGCCCGGCCAGCAGCGCCCGCGAGAACTGCCGCTCGCGCACACGCTGTTCAAGGTCGGCACTGGTGGAGGCGATCACCCGGATCGCGCGGGCCTGGCCGGACTGGACGGTGGCGGTCTCCAGGTCGCGGATGCAATGCGAGAGCTGCGCCTGCAAGGGAACCGGAAGCTCATCCACCTCGTGGAAATACAGGCTGCCGCCGCGGGCGCGCGCGAACCAGTCCGCAGGCGTTTCCTGTGGATGGGCGCAGTTGACCTCGACGAACGGCCCCCGCCGCCGCGGACCGCAGCTGTGCAGGGCCGCGGCCAGTTCCATCTTCTCGGTGCCGAATTCGCCGCGCAGCAGCACCGGCAACTGGCTGGCAGCAGCGCGCTCGACGAACTCCTCCATCCGCTTCAACGCATCGCAGGCGCCGACCAGCAGCAACGGGCGGCTCAGGGCCTGTTCGGCCCAGGCTTGCGCTTCATAACGCTTGATCAGATGTGCGCATCGATGCGCGAACGCTTCACCCAGCGCCAGCGCACTGCTGTCCAGTCCACCCGCCTCGCCTTCCAGCTGCAGCTCGCCGAGCACCTCGCCGCCGTAGCGGATCGGTAGGCGCTGGCCGGCCTCCAGCGACGCGTCCTGGCCAGGGGCCGTGTCCGGTCCACGCAGATGGACACGGCCGCCACGCAGCGCATGGTGTTGCGAAAACTCCTTGATGAACGCGCCCAGCAGGTCGGGCAAGGACCGGTACGGTCGATAGGCGCGCTGCAACATCTGACTGACTTGCCTGTGCATTGAAACTCCCCTTGCGAATGGCGCCCCGGTGCTGCTGCACCAGGCGATCGCGCAATGCCTAGCGTCTGGCTTCATTGCGTGATGCTGCGATGCCTACGCCGCGCCTCGCGCCAGCCGCTGCACACGCAGATCAACGCGCACGCTGTCCGCCCCCATGCCCCCAGGGGGTTGCCGTCGGTGGGTCGACGATGCGGACGTCGGACGGATCCGGATTCCCCCAACGCCTTCACGGCGCCGGCATTTCCGATTATCGAATCGGAGTTTCAAGAGAAACGTGATGATAATCACGTGAATATCCAGATTGCCGCACCACATCCACGGGTCGGCGGGCTCCTGCACCACCAGGAAATCGTCCTTTTCGCGGGCCGTGGCGCGGCGCCAGCGATATCTGGGCAGCGTGCAGCACCGGGCCCGTATGCCGGTGCCGCCAGCGGGCGGCATAATCCGCGCCCAACCAAGGAGATTCAACGTATGGAACACACTAGCCCGGCAGCCCCCAAAAACTATCTGATGTGGGCGATCCTGAGTATCTTCGGTGGCTTCTGGCCCTTCGGCATCGTCGCCACCGTCTACGCCAACCGCACGTCATCGCTGCTCGCCGCCGGCCAGATCGGCCCGGCCACGGTGGCATCGCGCAAGGCGCTGCGCTGGATGATCGCTTCATTCGTCACGCTGCCGCTGTGTGTCCTGCTGCTGGTGGGGTATGCACTGATCCTGCGCGCAGCTGGCTGAGCCACGCAGCGCCGGTCTGCGGCATGATGGGCGTCCTGTCCTGCTCTGGAGCCAGCCATGCCTTTGGGATTCATCGGCCTGGGCGTCATGGGAACCCCCATGGCCAGCCACCTGGCGCGGGCGGGCCATGCCGTGCAGGGCTGGTCCCGCTCCGGCCGCAACCACGCCGCCGCGCGTGCCGCAGGCATCGAGGTCCGTGAGCAGCTGCACGACGTATTCGCAGCCTGCGAATCCCTCATCCTGATGCTGGCCAACGACGAAGCCATCGACAGCGTGCTTGATCGACAGGGCGGCGCGTTCGGCGAACGCGTGCGCGGCCGCCTGCTGATCAACATGGGCACCAGTTCGGCGGCGTATTCACAGGCGCTGGCCGAACAGATCCGCGCCGCGGGTGGCCGTTACGTGGAAGCGCCGGTCTCCGGCTCCCGTGTGCAGGCCGAAGCGGCGCAACTGGTCATCCTGCTGGCCGGCACCGATGCCGATCTCGCTGTGGCGGCACCGCTGCTGGCACCGATGGGCCGGCAGACGGTGTGCTGTGGCAGTGTGCCGTCCGCACTGCGCATGAAGCTGGCGGTGAACCTGTACCTCATCACGCTGGTCACCGGCCTGGCCGAAGCGGTGCACTTCGCCGAAGCCCACGGCATCGAGCTGGAACGCTTCGCGCAGGTGCTCAATGCCGGGCCGATGGCCAGTGACGTGTCACGGATCAAGCTGGACAAGATGGCCCGTGGCGATTTTGCCGTGCAGGCCTCGATCACCGACGTGTACAAGAACAGCGGGCTGGTCGCCGCCGCCGCGCGCGAGGTCGGCATGCATGCACCGCTGATCAACGCCAGCGATGCGCTGTTCGCACAGGCGCAGCACGCCGGGCTGGGCGCACTGGACATGGCCGCCGTGCTGCAGGCGTTGCGCGCCGGTCCGGGCGGTACCGACCGGGCCTGATCGGAATTCATCTTCCGGCACTCCTGCCGTCCCCGGCCGCTGCTATATTCAGCCACGCTCGGCAGGCACGGTGCCTGCCCTCGAATCACAGGGAGTTGGACATGGGTCTGGTACAGGCGGTGAAGGGTGCGGTTGGCGGTGTGCTGGCCGACCAGTGGAAGGACTTCTACACCGTGCCCACGGGCCTGCCGTCCACGGCGGCCCTGTTCGCAGCGGTACCGCGCGGCACCAACGCCGGCCGCGGCTCCAACACCAGTGGCTCGTCCAACATCATCAGCAATGGTTCGAAGATCGTTGTGCCGGAAGGCTACGGCCTGCTGCTGTTCCAGGACGGCGCCATCACCGCGTTCGTTGCCGAAGCGGGCGGCTACGAGTGGCGCTCGGACGATCTGAACTCGCAGTCGATCTTTGCCGGCGACGGCCTGGTCAGCACCTTCATCAAGCAGAGCTGGGAACGCTTCAAGTTCGGCGGCCAGCCGGGCTCGCAGCAGGCCGCCTACTTCGTGTCGCTGAAGGAACTGCCGGACAACCGCTTCGGCACCCAGTCGGAGATCTACTGGGACGACGGCTTCCTCAACACCCAGGTCGGCGCGGTCACCCGTGGCTCGTACACGCTGAAGATCGTCGACCCGATCCTGTTCGTGAAGAACTTCGTGCCGGCCAGCTACCTGCAGCCGGGCCAGGTGTTCGATTTCACCGACCTGGACAACGCCGCCGCCAGCCAGCTGTTCAATGAAGTGGTCGGTTCGCTGGCCCCGGCCTTCAGCCTGTACACGAACGATCCCGGCAAGGGCAACCGCATCACCAAGCTGCAGCAGGATTCGATCGGCTTCGCGCAGAGCCTGTCGGCCGCGGTCGAGCAGGCGTACCAGTGGCAGAGCGATCGCGGCCTGGCCATCGTCAAGACCGCCATCGTCTCCATCGAGTACGACGCCAACACCCGCGAACTGCTGAAGACCGTGCAGCGCGCCGATGCGCTGTCCGGTTCGCGCGGCAATTCCAACCTGCAGGCCAGCGTTGCCCAGGGCATCCAGTCCGCCGGCGAGAACGGCGGCGCGGCAGGCCTGGTCGGCGTCGGCATGGCCTCGGGCATGTTTGGTGTCGGTGGCATGCAGCAGCCGACCACGCCGGCCGCCGATGATCCAGTGGCCAAGTTGAAGAAGGCCAAGGAAATGCTCGACCTGGGCCTGATCACCCAGAGCGACTACGACGCGCTCAAGGCCAAGGCGCTGGGCCTGTAACTGCAGGACGCACAACCACCATGTCCGATCCCCGAAACGGCCCACCGCCGCTGCCCGGATCCGCGCCCGCGACGCCGCCGCCCTTGCCGGCGGCGTCGCTGGATGGGCCGGGTTCCCCGCAGGACGTCCCTCCCCTGCCCGGCAGCTTCCCGCTGGACACCTCGACGCTGCCGCAGGCCATCCGCGATGAAGTGGAGGCCCCGGACCCGGTGGCCATCGACACCTCGGCCAGCGAGCTGAAGGACGGCCTCAACCGCTGCCCGAAGTGCGGCGCCACCGACATCCGGCCCAAGGCCGGCACCGACATCCTGATCTGCCTGTACTGCCGTCACGAATGGCATGGCGCGCGGGTCGAGGAGGAGTTCGGGCTGGGCGAAGCCATCGACCAGCTGCGTGGCACCGTCATCGCCTCCGGCGCGCGTGACATCGACGCCGATACCTCGGCGCTGATGACCTTCAAGTGCACCGGCTGTGGCGCCGAAGTCACGGTCAATACCGAAAGCACGATGACGGCGCGCTGCCACTGGTGCCGCCATGTGTTCGGCGTCAACGAACAGATCAGCAACGGCGCGGTGCCCGATGCCGTCCTTCCCTTCCATATCAAGAAGGACGATGCCGTCGCGCGCATCCGCCAGTTCGTCGACAAGCGCCGGATGTTCGCGCTGAAGGCGTTCAAGCAGGAGTTCACCCCGGAAAACGTGGTGGGCGTGTTCCTGCCCTACATGATCGTCGATGGCAATGTCAGTGCGGCCGTGGCCGGCAAGGGCGAGATCCAGACCCGCCAGTACACGGTAGGCAGCGAGAAGAACAAGCGCACCGTCTATGACGCCGACATCTATCAGATCGAGCGCCAGGTCGACTTCACCGTGGACGATCTGCCGCTGGAATCCTCCGCCGAGCGCGGCAATCTGGATGTCCGCGCCAACACCAACAACATCATCAACACCATCCTGCCGTTCGACACCAAGAACGCGGTGAAGTGGAATGCCTCGTACCTGGCGGGCTTCACTTCCGAGAAGCGCAACCTGGACGTGGAGAAGCTGCGGCCACGACTTGAAGACCAGCTGCTGTCCATTGCGCGCTCGCAGGTGGAATCTTCGGTACGCGGCTACAACCGTGGCGTGCGCTGGGAGCAGGAACAGCTGGAAGTGCATGGCACCCGCTGGGTATCGATGTACCTGCCGGTCTGGCTGTACTCGTACCACCAGCCCGGCAAGAACGGCGGCATGCTGCACTACATCGCAGTGAACGGCCGTACCGGCGAAACCATGGGCAGCGTGCCGGTGCAGCAATGGAAGATGCTGCTGGCGGCGTTGACCGCCGGCACGGTCATCGAAGCACTGGCAATCCTCATCCTGATGGCAACCTCATGAGCGACGATAGCGGCCTCTGGCTGTTGGCGGCAGGTCCGGCCGGCGCAACTGCGCTGTACTGGGCGCTGTACCGCTACTACCGCAACACCGACAAATCGCATTCCTTCGAGCACGAGACCGAGGTCAAGGCACAACCGGTCACCGGCTCCAACCAGAAGGTGGGCCAGGTGCGTGGCACCGAGGCCACGCGCATCGAAGGCGACAACGTGTACCAGTACCGGATACGGGTTGCACGGGTAAAGCCCGATCGGTAGAGCCAGGCCATGCCTGGCTGATCGACGACGCCGCAACGACGACGGTGAACGGCTTCAGGCCGCGGTGGTCTCTACCCGCTGCCGTCTGTGGCGTGCTTCGCAGATCGTCGCCGTAGCGCATGCCTATACTACCGCCGCTTCCCATCCGGCCATGGCTGCACATGCCGGTGGAAGCGGCGGGGCTGGATGTCCCCGTCGGGTCGGCCGCCCTGCTGCCGCCGGCCTTGCCAGTGATTTGTAACCCAACGCGGTTCAACCAATCACCAGGGGGAAGGCTATGCGCTACACACGTCGTGATTTTCTTGCCACCACCGCCAGCGCTTCATTGGCGTCACTGGTCGCGCCCGCAGCCTGGGCCAGCGGCACCACACCGGCCGAAAAGGCCGTGCAGGCCCGCTACCACCGCTACAACGTCACCAGTCCCGAGGGCCAGCGCATGCTGGCCAGCTACGCGCGCGGCATCAATGCCATGCTGAAATTGCCGCCGGACGATCCACGCAACTGGTTCCGCAACGCCTTCGTGCACCTGATGGATTGCCCGCACGGCAACTGGTGGTTCTACGTTTGGCACCGCGGCTATGTCGGCTACTTCGAGCAGACCATCCGCACGCTCAGCGGTGATCCGCAGTTCGCGATGCCCTACTGGGACTGGACCGAGCTGCCGCGTATTCCTCCTGCGATGTTCGATGGCGTACTCACGCCCACCGACAGCGCCTATGCGCCCTATACGCGCAACCTGGCGGTGTTCACCCGGTTCATGCGCCCGGCGCTGCAGCGCTACTGGGACAAGCTCGACGCGGGCCAACGCGGCCAGCTCAAGTTGCGCGGCTATCTCACGGCCGACGATGTGTGGAACGACGTGACCGGATACAGCGCCACGGAGAAGACCGGCATTTCCGGCAATGCGGCCTATGCGATCACCTGTGGTGCCCGTTACCTGTGGCGCGAGAATCCGGGCTTCGATGCCAAGACGGCCTCGGCGGTGTCTCCCGACACGATCCATGCGGGGCTGTCGCCGGTGGACTTCTACAATGCCGATGTAAGCCGCAGCTTCACCAGTTCACGCACGGCGTCGCACGTGGTGCCGCCTGATGGCGCCACGAAATTCTCGGTGCTTGAGGGTTTCCCGCACAACAAGGTGCACAACTGCATCGGCGGTGTCGGCGCGGTCGATCCCGGTCCCTACGGCAACATGACCAACTTCCTGTCGCCGCTGGACCCCATCTTCTACCTGCACCACGCCAACATGGACCGCCTGTGGGACGTGTGGAACCAGCTGCAACAATCGCGGGGCAAGCCGATCATGCCGGTCGACGTCGACCAGCGACGCCAGTTCATGAACGAGCCGTTCCGCTTCTTCGTCAATGCCCAGGGCGGCTTCGTCGGCGAGCGTCCGGCAAGCGCGTTTTTCTCCACCACTGCCTTCGACTACGACTACGTCTATCCGGGCCGCAACGACCTGCTGCAGGCGGCAGCGCTGCCTGCAGCCGCCGGTGCGGTACGGCTGGTCCGCGGCACGCGGTCCGATGGCGCCGTCCGCGTCGCGGTTCCCAACGAAGCGGTGCGCGCGCACCTCGCCACGTCCGCACCGCGCCAGCTGATTGCCGAAGTCACGCTGGAGCGCCCACAGGGGTTGAACAATACGCGCGAGTTCGACGTCCTGGTCAATGCACCCGCCGGCACCTCGGCTGTTGCTGCCGACAGCCCCTATTACGCGGGCACGGTCTCGTTCTTCGGGCCCAGCATGCCGGGCATGGACCACAGCCATCCCACCACCTTTGCGGTGCCCTTGCCGCAGAAGCTGGGAGCGCTGCAGGCAGTCAAGGCCGCCGATGACGGCACGACCACGCTGGAGATCCGCCTGGTCGCATCGACCGGCCAGGCACCGCAGACGTTCCCGGTGCTGGACGCCTCGATCCTGGTCGCACCGCTGCAACCCTGATGGACCCGGGCGGGTGCCGGCCTGGCCGGCATCCGTCCGGCACACCACGACCCTCACCCCGCCTGCCCCAGCCGCACCTTCAGCTGCTGGATCTCCTGCTCGCTTACCCCGATCGACTTCAGGTAGCCTTCGGCGCTGCCGTACTGGCTGTGCAGCGCGGCGAGGAACTGCTCCATGTTGTCCGGTGCGGTACCGGACATGCCGGCCATCTTGCGGCCGATCTCCGGGTTCTGCTTGATCAGCGCCATGATCTGCGCATTCATCGCGCTGTCCTTCGGCTGCCCTTCCAGGTAGTACGCGGAAATCGCGTAGTTGTGCACGATCTCGGCCTTCGGCACGCCAGCCAGGTCCAGCAGCAGGCCGGCGATGATCCCGGTGCGGTCCTTGCCCGCGGTGCAATGGAACAGCACCGCGCCGTCCTGCTGCGCGGCGATGCGCTGGAACACCTGCTTGAACTGCGGCTGGCTATGGCCCAGCCACTGCACATAGGCCTCGCCCAGTGAATCCGGGAAGCTGGTCATCATCTTCTGCAGGTCCATCTTCTCGGTGCCCATCAGCGAGATGCGCTGATAGTCGAAGCGATCATCCTTGGCCAGCAGGTCTGGCGACTGTGCCTCTTCGTCCGCGGTGCGCAGGTCGATGTCCAGCTTCACGCCGGCAGCGGCCAATGCATCGCGATCGGCGTCGGTCAGCCGGCCGAGATCGGCGGTACGCACGAACGCAGCGGCCGGAATCGGGCCATGACGGCCCTGCAGGCCAGCAAAGGTGCGCACGTTCCACGCCCCCTGCAGCGGAAGTACGCGCTGCGCATCGGCGGCGACCGGCTTCACATTGGCGGCAGCGGCCGGCTTCGCGGCAACGGCCTGCGGTGCGTCTGCGGCCACGGCGGTGGCCGCCAGCGGCAGGCTGAGCATCACGGCCAGGGCAAGTTCGGTAGAGCGGTGCTTCATGGGAGTCTCCGTTCGAATCAGAAGTTGACGGCCACATCCAGGCCGAAGGTGCGGGGGTCGTTGAAGATGCCGGTCTGGCCCAGCGCCGGACTGTTGAGCTTGTAGAACAGGTGCTGCTCATCCAGCAGGTTGCGTGCCCACAGCGAGAACGACATCGTGGTGCCGGAGCTGTTCACCGGCACATCCACCAGCGCCACGCGGGCATTCACCACGAACGAACTGTCAGTGAGCATCTGGTCGTACTCGCTGGTGTAGTAGCCATCGGACCAGTTGCCGTCCACATGGAACTTCAGCGCCGAGAAGTTGGCGAACGGCACCAGGTAGTCGGCCGACAGGCTGCCCGCATTCTTCGGCGCCAGCAGCGGCTGCACGGTCACCTGCACGCCCGCACCGAACGGGTCCGTTGCAGTCTGCGCGTCAATCTTCGTATACGCGTAGTTGAGGCCGAGGGTGAGGTTGTCCACCGGCATCACGTTGAACTCCAGCTCGGCACCGCGCGACTTCCCATCACTCAGCGCATTGGTGGTGACCATGGTGGTGCGGGTTTCGCCGCTGTTCGGGTCGAACGGCAGCGAGAAGTCCATCTGCTTGTGCGCGATGGTGGAATCGAACACCGCCAGGTTCAAGCGCGCACGGTTGTCCCAGAACTGCGATTTGAAGCCCAGCTCATAGGCGGTCACCTCTTCCGGGCCGAACGCGGTGTAGTTGGTCGAGCGCGAGTTGGCGCCACCGGCCTTGAAGCCGGTGCTGTACCTGGCGTAGACCATCGCGTGCTCGCCCAGGTCGTAGGCGATGTTGACCATCGGGTCGAAGCGGCTCCAGCGGTCCTTGAAGGCGAGACTCGTCGCCGCACCGTTGACGATGTACAGGCTGCCCTTCTTGTCATCGCGGGTGTAGCGGCCGCCGGCGGTCAGGTGCAGGCCCGGCATCGTCTCCGGGGTCCACGTGGCCTGGCCGAACACGCCCAGGCTGTCGGTCCACGCCTTGCTGGCGCGGTCGATGCGCACCCGCGACAGGTCCAGCGGGTTGGTGGCCGGGTTCAGCGTGTAGCTGTTCCCGCCCGGCCCCCACACCAGCATGTTGGGCGTCTGCGCATTGTCACCCGCGGTCTCGTGGTAGTAGAACGCACCGCCGAGGAACTGCACCTGCGCGGTGTTGCCGATCAGCTGGAACTCCTGGCTGTACTGGTGCTGGTAGACCTGGGCCAGGCTGTAGCGGCCGAACGGCGTACCCGCGCCACCGTAGGCCGAGATCGCATCGACCAGGCCCATGTCGAACTGGCCCTGGGTCAGCTCACGGTAGGAACTGATCGACTTCAGTTCCAGGTTCTCGTTCAAGGTCCACGACAGGTTCAACAGGTGGCCACTGGTGCGGCCGATGTTGTCTTCCTGCGGGCCGCCGAGGATGGCGCTGTCGCGGCGATCGAGGCTGGCACCGGCCTTCTGCAGCGGGCTGAGGTAGGCACCGGGCACCAGCACCTGGGTGTGGTACGGCGTGGTCGCATCGTAGGAACGATCGAACGCGTACAGCAGCGAGACGTCATCACGGGGCTGCCACAGCGCGCTCAGCCGTGCACCACGCTTGTCGTAGCTGTTGAAGTCGCGCTCGCCGCGCATCGGGTTGTCGGTGGTGCCGCCACGCTTGGCCTGCACCGCGTCGATCTTGAAACTGACGTCGCCCACCTTGGGCAGGTCCAGGTGCAGCGCGCTGTTGTAGCCGCTGTAGTTGGACACACCGGCGCTGACGCTGCCGCCGAACTCGCCGGTCGGCGCCTTGGTCACGATGCTGACCGCACCGCCTTCGGTGTTGCGGCCGAACAGCGTGCCCTGCGGGCCCTTCAGCACTTCGATGCGCTCCACGTCGTAGAGCATGCTGCCCAGGCCCTGCGCGCGGCCCATGAACACGCCATCGACGTAGATGCCGACGCCGGCATCGCGCGCCGGCTGGTTGGCATCGCCGGACGCACCGATGCCACGGATGCCGATGTTCAGTGCCGAACTGCGGGTCGCGAACGGGGTCACCCGCAGCGAAGGAATCGAGCCATCGGACAGGCTGCCCAGCGAGATCGCGCTGCGATCCTTCAACGCTTCGGCATCGACCACCGACACTGAAATCGGGGTCTCCTGCAGGTTGGTGGCGCGCTTCTGCGCGGTCACCATCACCTGGTCAAGCGCCACCACGGCTCGGGCCGCGTCGGCAGAAGCCGTAGCACTGGTATCGGCAGCAGGGCCGTCTTCGGCATGGGCCATCGCCGGCAGCGCGGCGGCAATGGCGAGGGTGAGCAGCGGGCGGTGCAGCGTGGCGTAGCGCATCGGACTCGTTCGCGGAAGGAGAAGGCCGGCGCAGTCTGGGAGTCGGGAATTACAAATGAATGACCGTTCATTCACACCTTTTGTGACGTACTATCCCGTCTCTGGACGCCCTGACCTTCCGCAATGACGCCAAAGCCCGCCGTAGCCCCACCCGTTGATGACGCCGCCGCCGCACACGCCGAGGCCCAGCGCCGGCGCATCCTCGATGCCGCCCAGAAGTGCTTCATCACCCGCGGCTTCCACGCCGGTTCCATCGGCGATATCGCCGCCGAGGCCGAGATCAGCCAAGGGCTGATGTACCGCTATTTCGCCAACAAGCGAACCCTGATCCTGGCCCTGATCGAGCGCCAGCTGCGCCACGACCAGGCGTCGATCAGCGAGATGCCCGCGGCGTCCGATCTGGTCGATGGCCTGCTGGAGTGCTATCGGCAATGGGCGCGCGGCGCGGTGCTGCCGATCCACGGCAATGCCATCGCCAGCGTGGCGCTGTACGCCGAAATCAACGCCGAAGCGCACCGCGACCCGATGCTGGCCCAGGTACTGCGCACCCACGACAAGCAGACCAGCGCCGCCATCCATGACTGGCTGCGCCAGCACGATGCGCGCCTGGGCCGGCCGATTGACGAGGAAGCCATCGCCGGGCGCACCCTGCTGCTGCGGCTGCTGGTGGAAGGCCTGGCCATGCGCGCCGTGCGCGACCCGGACCTGCCACCGGCACGCGTGCGCGCCCTGCTGGCCGATGCGATTGGGCGGGTAATGGCGGACTGAGCGCCGCTCGACGTGGTCGTCATGAGCTCCCTCGCCTCCGCCGCGGAGTATCGGCAACATGACGCTCGATGCTGACTCGACGGGGGCCGCGTGACCATCACGCGGTCCCCGCCTCACCGGCCCGATACTCGCCCGGTCGACCCTGCCGAGGTTCCTGCGATGGCTGCCGTGCTTGCCAGTACCTGCCTGTCCACGCTGTGCTGCCTGGCCCTGCCCGCCGTGGCCCAGGACGCCTCGTTCCGCTTCGGCGAACAGACCACCCGCACCGAACAGACCACACAATCCAGCAGCACCCAGACCCGGAACAGCGAAGTGTCCACCTCCGGCGATATCGGGAGCCTGGCCACACAGTCCACCACCCGCGACACCTCCCAGTCCGAAATACGCAGTGAAAACAGGGCGGTTGATGTAGACGCCGGCGTTGGCCGCAACGACCGTGACAATGATTGGGGGCATGACCGCCGTCGCAGTCGAGATATCCGCGACAGTGACCTGTTCGGACGCTGGACGCTGGACCAGGAGAATGGCAGCACCTGCACCATCGAACTGCGCAACAGCGAATGGTTCGGTGGCTATAGCGCCTATGTGCCCGCCGGCTGCCCGGACGGCTTCTTCTCTGCCAATCGCTGGGTGCTGTCCGGTGACCAGCTGCTTCTGACCGACACCAGCAACACCGTGTTCGGGCGCTTCAGCTTCTCCGGCGGTGGTCGCTGGTCAGGGTCGCGCGAATCCGACGGCGCGCGCTTGTATCTGAACCCCGCCGGGCGCTGACGCCTCGTACCTGCACGCCTTGGGCACGGGCGGGCGCGGAAGATGATCCGCTCCGCCCGCTACCGCCTGCGCGATGTCCGCTCCCACCGGTTCCCGTCTTGTCATCTATGCGGCCCTTGCCGGCAACCTGGCCATCGCCGTGGCCAAGTTCATCGCCGCGGGCATCTCCGGCAGCTCGGCCATGCTCAGCGAGGGCGTGCATTCGCTGGTCGACACCCTCAACGAACTGCTGCTGCTCTACGGCCTGCGGCGTGCCGGCAAGGCACCCGATCAGGTGCATCCCTTCGGCTATGGGCGCGAACTCTACTTCTGGAGCTTCATCGTCGCCCTGCTGGTGTTTGCTGCAGGCGCGGGCGTTTCGGCCTACGAAGGCATCCAGCACATCCGCAACCCACAGCCCGCTACCAACCACGCATTGAGCTACAGCGTGCTGGGCATCTCCTTCCTGTTCGAGGGCGCCTCGTGGTGGGTGGCGCTGCGCGAGTTCCGGCGCACCAAGGGCACGCTCGGCTATTTCGAGGCCTTCCGCCGTAGCAAGGACCCGTCCACCTTCACGGTGCTGCTGGAAGACAGCGCCGCCCTGCTCGGTCTCGGCTTCGCCCTGATCGGCCTGCTCGCCGCGCAGTGGCTGGACATGCCGATCCTCGACGGCGTGGCCTCGCTGTGCATCGCCGCCGTGCTGGCCGTCACGGCCTTCCTGCTGGCGCGGGAAACCAAGGGACTGCTGGTGGGCGAGCCCGCGCACCCGGCGGTGGCCGAGCGCATCCTGGCCGTGGCCGAAACCGATCCTGACCTGCGCCGCGCCAACGGCGTGACCACCCTGCAGATGGGCCCGCAGCAGGTCGTTGCGATGCTCAGCGCCGAGTTCGAGGATGACCGCCGTACCCCGCAGATCGAGGCCTGTATCACCCGCATCGAGGCGGCAGTGAAGCGTGAGTACCCCGAGCTGGTGGCCCTGTTCGTGAAGCCGCAGGCGCCGGAGGTCTACGCCGCCCGGCGCGCCGCGTTGGCGTCGCGTCCCGATCAGCCGTGAGCCGGCATCGGCAGCGGCTTCACCCGGCAGCGGTCACACTGCCCAGTGTTCCCGCAGAGCCCGCCCCTGCCGTGCTGGATGGATTGCCGCCGCACTGGAAGATTCTCCCCCGCCGCTTCTACCAGCGCCCGTCCACCGAGGTTGCGCCGGAGCTGCTCAACAAGCTGCTGGTGCGCGACGATGGACGCGCGGCCCGCATCGTCGAGGTCGAAGCCTACGCGGGCAGCGTGGACCCGGCCGCGCATTCCTACCGTGGGCCGACCCCACGCACCGCCAGCATGTTCGGCGAAGCCGGGCACCTGTACGTCTACTTCACCTATGGCATGCACTGGGGCAGCAATGTGGTGTGTGGCGAGATCGGCGAAGGGGTGGCCGTACTGCTGCGTGCCGCCGAGCCGCTGGCCGGACTGCAGCACATGCGCGAACTGCGCCCGGCTGCCAGGCGCGACCACGATCTGGCCAGCGGCCCGGGCAAACTCTCCCAGGCGTTCGGGCTGGACCGCCGCTTCGACGGTGCCGATCTGGTCACCGGCAACCAGGGCATCGTCATCGCCAGCGATGGCACCGCACCCCCGCTCGACCCGGTGGTCGGCCCGCGCATCGGCATCACGCGCGCCGTGGAGTTTCCGTGGCGCTGGCACGTTCGCGACCACCGTCACGTTTCAGTACGCCCACCCCGCTCGCCGCACAAGCGCTGACCGCGCTGCCTCACGTTGGCATCACCCGGTGATGGCGATACATAACGCGGTACGCACTAGCGTAGTGCCTGACAGCCGCCGAAGCCGCCCTCGCCACCCAGCCCTGAAAAGCGCCATGGACGAAGCCGAACGACTGCTTGAACTTGACCGGCTGCACCTGCTGGACACCCCGCCGGAACCCGTGTTTGACGCCATCGTGGCCGCCGCTCGTACCGCCACCGGCATGACCATGGCGCTGATCTCGGTAGTGGCCGACGAGCGCCAGTGGTTCAAGGCCAACATCGGGCTGGACGGGATCAGCGAGACCGCACGCGAAATCTCGTTCTGCACGCACACCATCCAGCAGGATGCGCTGTTCGAGATTCCCGACGCCCGCCAGGACCCGCGCTTCGCCAGCAATCCACTGGTCATCGGCGGCCCCCGCATCCGCCACTACGCCGGCATCTCGCTGGGCTCGGCGCACGGTGCGCGCATCGGCACGCTGTGCCTGCTCGACCCGATGCCCGGCGTGCTGTCGCCGTCGCAGCGCGAACTGATGGTGCACCTGGCCCGGGTCACCACCCAGGTGCTGGAACAGCGCAGCACGCTGATGGCGCAGGTCGGCCAGGCCAAGGCCCTGCACCGCGAACTGAAGCGCAGCGAGGATTTCCTGGAACGCACCAACCGCGCCGCGCGGGTGGGCGGCTGGGAACTGGATCTGGCCAGCAACGACGTGCGCTGGACCCGCGAGACCAAGCTGATCCACGGTGTGCGCAGCACCTTTGAACCCACCCTGGAAACCGCGCTGTCGTTCTATCGCGAAGACAGCCGCAACATCATCCGCACCGCCGTGCAGCGCTGCATCGACGAAGGCACCTCCTGGGAAGTGCAGCTACCGATGACCACCGCCGACGGCCGCGACATCTGGACGCGCGTCGTCGGCGGCCGGCAGCAGGTCGACGGCCGCCCGCGCCTGGTCGGCGCCATCCAGGACATCACCGAAGAGCGCGCCGCACTGGATGCGCTGGAAGCCAGCGAAACCCGCTACCGGCGCCTGTTCCACTACAGCCTGGGGCTGATCTGCACGCACACACTGGAAGGCGTGCTGACCTCGGTGAATCCGGCCGCGGTGCAATCGCTGGGCTTCGACGAGAGCTACATGATCGGGCGCAGCCTGTGCGACCTGATGCCGCCGGAGAAGCACGCCGCGTTCAAGGCGTACCTCGCCCGCATTGCGGTCAACCACACCGATGCCGGCGTGATCGAGCTGATCGCCGCCGATGGCACCCGCCACTTCTGGGCCTACCATAACGTGCTCGACAGCGAGGCCAACCCGCCCTACGTGCTGGGCCACGCACAGGACGTTACCGCGCTGCGCATGCAGGAACAGCAGCTGCGCGAGATGTCCTTCAAGGACCCGCTGACCCAGAGCTACAACCGCCGCTTCCTGCCACGGCTGGACGAGCTGGCCGACCAGCCCTGGGCCTGCCTGATGTTCGACCTCGATCACTTCAAGCAGATCAACGACACCCAGGGCCATGCGCGCGGCGATACCGTGCTGGTGGAGTTCGCCGCCTTCCTGCGCTCGCCGCTGGGTGCGGCGGAAAACGTGGTGCGGATGGGCGGCGACGAGTTCATGGTGGTGTTGATCACCCCGGACACGGGGCGGCTGGCGGTGCTGGAACAGTGGTATCTGCAGCATGCCGCGCAGTCGCCGACGCCGTTCTCACTCGGTGCGACGCACCACACGCCTGGCGAATCAGTGGGCGATACCCTGCAGCGTGCCGACAGCCGGTTGTATCGCGAACGCGCACGCGTGCGCAGGCATCCTCGACCGGCTTCCTGACGCGCCACACACGCTACGCTGCATCGCACGCAATGTCGTGATTGGCACGCCTCGATCATTCGCTGCGCGGGTGCATCTAAATTCCAATAATTTCGAACTTTCCAACTATTCTCATTGGCAGCCAAGGCGCTGCATGCAAATCATATCCAGCCACCGACAACGGGTGGCACGGGCTTCCAATCCCGTTTGACTAATGTTGTTTACGCTTGCCTGTCGGCGTCGTCCAATCCCTCTGGAAGGCGCCGGCAGGCACTCTGTCCGCGCATCTATGGCGGGCGGTGCGTGGGGGCCTCGTGCCCGCCGGAGCTTTGGCAACGTTAGTCACCGGTATTGGAACCATGCACCGTCCGCCACCCTTGCTGTCAAGCAGGGTGGCTCCTTCGCGCAACGCATAAGGAAACCGCCATGAGCGCCGACCGCTACCCGTACCTGTTCGCCACCCTCGGTGATGTCGCCAGCCAGTTGCCCGACACCCTCGCCGAGCCGTTGGAAACCACCCTCGCCGCCAACCCCGCCGCCAACGGCATCACCCTGCTGGGCTGCCTGCAACGCATCCGCGACGTGGAAGCGGCCGACGGCCAGCCATTGCAGCGCAAGGGGCGCGCACCGGGGCAGTGCGTGGCGCTGGCGCGCATCAACCGTGCCAACGCCGGCCTCACCGTGCTGCTGGAACTGCTGCATGCCAGCGAGCGCGTGCGCGTGGATGGCGAAGAGGCGCAGCAGGTGGGCAACGACGTGCGCGAGGGCCTGCTGCTGGCGTGCAGGGGCCTGTCGGAATATGTGGACACGCAGGTCTACGCGGCCTGAGCGATGGCGCCGGGCACAGCCCGGCGCTACCCACAGTCGCACATGGCGTCATTCCGCCGCCAGCGCTTGGATCGGGTCCAGCTGCGCCGCACTGCGTGCCGGGAAGTAGCCGAAGCCGAGCCCGATCGCCGACGAGCACGCCAGCGCGGCCAGCACCGGCCCCGCAGTGAACAGGAACGGCACGCCCAGCGACAGCAGGCTGGACAACGCCCCCACCGCGAACGCGAACAGCACGCCGAGCACGCCACCGAACAGGCAGATCAGCACCGCCTCGATCAGGAACTGGCGCAGGATGTCGCCCTGGCGTGCGCCCACCGCCAGCCGCACGCCGATCTCGCGCACGCGCTCCTTCACCGACACCAGCATGATGTTCATCACTCCCACCCCGCCCACCACCAGCGCCACCGCCGCGATGGCGGAGACCAGCGCGGCCATGGTCTGGCTGGACTTCATCACCGCCTTGCGGATCTGGTCGGCGTTGTAGATGAAGAAGTCGCGGCGCCCATGCAGGCGTTGCAGCTCGGCCGCCAGCGAGGCCTCGGCGGCGTTGGTCGGCACATTGTCGCGGACGCGCACGGTGATGCTCTCCAGGCGCTGGCTGCCCAGCAGCCGCGAGGCGGCCGAGGTGTACGGCACGTAGACCGTGGGCGTTGCGCCGCCGGCAAAGGCACTGGCACCCACCACGCCGATCACCTCCACCGGCATACCGCCCAGCAGCACCGTGCTGCCGATCGGGCTACCGGCGAACAGTGCCTTCGCTGCCTTCTGGTCGACCACGCCCACGGCGCGATGCGCGTCCACTTCGTCAGCGCTGAAGAAGCGCCCGGCCTTCAGCCGCAGACCGCGCACGCGCGGCAGATCCGCGCCTACGCCCAGCACCTGGGTATTCGCGCGGCGGCTGCCCTGCAACGCCGCCACCGATCCGCTCAGGTTGGGGCTGACACTGTCCACGTAACTCAAGGCGGCCAGGTGGTCGGCGTCGCCCACCACCAGTGTCTCGATCTCCGCCGAGCGCGGGTCGCCGAAATCGGCGCCGGGGTAGATCTCCAGCGTGCTGGCGCCGAGCTCGTTGATCTGCGACTCGACCTGGGCCTGCGCGCCCTTGCCCAGCGCCACCACGGTCACCACCGCAGCAACGCCGATGATGATGCCGAGCATGGTCAGCAGCGTGCGCAGGCGATGGGCCAGCATAGAACGCACGGCCATCCGCGCCGCCTCGCGCACTGCGTCCACCCGTGCGCGGCGTTCGGCACGCGGCGCAGGTTCGTGTTCGGATGCACGTGCGGAGTGCGCGGCCTGCGTCCTGCGTTCGCCCCGGTCGGCCACCACCCGGCCATCGGCGATCTCGATCACCCGCGCGGCGTTGGCCGCAATCGCGGCGTCGTGCGTCACCAATATCACCGTATGGCCCTGCGCGTGCAGGCGCTTCAGCTCGGCCATCACCTGCTGGCCACTGGCATGGTCCAGCGCGCCGGTCGGCTCATCGGCCAGCACGATGGCGCCGCCGTTCATCAGCGAACGTGCGATGGACACGCGCTGCTGCTGGCCGCCGGACAGCTGGCTCGGCCGGTTTGCGGTGCGCTCGCCCAGCCCCAGTGTTTCCAGCAGCGTGCGTGCACGGGCAGTGCGCGTATCTGCATCCACGCCGGCATACACCGCCGGCAGCGCCACGTTCTCGGTGGCGCTCAGGTTCTCCATCAGGTTGTAGCGCTGGAAGATGAAACCGAAGTGCTCGCGGCGCAGCCGTGCCAGCGCATCCGGCGCCATCTGCTCGGTGGCCTCGCCGTTCACCCGGTAGCTGCCCTCGGTCGGCCGGTCGAGGCAGCCGAGGATGTTCATCAGCGTGGATTTGCCGGACCCCGACGGGCCGATGATGGCGATGAACTCACCGGCATCGATGCGCAGCGAGACGTCCTTCAGCACCACCACTTCACCGGCGGCGGAGCGATAGGCGCGCGACACCGCGCGCAGTTCCAGCAGTGCGTCGGCCATGCTCACATCCCCAGCAGGCTGGTCGGCTCGGCGTCGGCGCCGCTGGGCGCCTGGCCGACCACCACGTTCTCGCCCTCGCGCAGGCCGGTCAGGATCTGCACGGCAGTGGCGGTGCGCAGGCCGGTGGTCACTGCACGTTCGCGCACGCGCCCCTTGGCATCAACCACCTGCACGGTGGCGTGCTGGCCCTGTGTGTCGTCCGACTCGGTCAGCGCCGTCAGCGGCACCTGCAACGCGTTGGCCGCCCGCGCCAGCTGCAGGGTCACCTTGACGGTCATCGACGGCTTCAGCGCCAGGCCCGGGTTGGCCACATCGAACAGGCCGGCGTAGTACACCGCCTTCGGCGTCTGTGCAGAGCCGCCCGCAGCGCCGGTGGCCGCCTCGGCAATCGAGGACGGCGCCGGCTCAAGCTGCTGAAGGTGGGATTCATAGCGGCGTCCGCTCGGCCCCAGTGTCGAGAACCACAACGGCTGCCCCGGCGCCACCAGTTCCACATCGGCCTCGGCGATCTCGGCACGCACCGTCATCGTGTCCATCTGTGCCAGCATCACGATGGTCGGCGTGGTCTGCATCGAATTCAGCGTCTGCCCAGCCTTGGTGACAATCGCAACGATGTAGCCGTCAGTGGGCGAAACAATGCGGGTGTAGCCCAGGTTGATCCGTGCGGTTTCCACCTGGGTCAGCGCCTGGTCGATCTGCGCCTGCAGCGCAGCCACGTCGGCGCGGGCGGCATCACGGGCCACCCGTGCGGTTTCAAAACCTTCCTGCGAGACCAGCCGCGACGCCACCAGCTGCGACTGCCGCTCGAACACACGGCTGGCCTGCACGTAGCGGGCCTGGCTGGCGGTGTGCTGGGCGCGCAGCGTACTGGTGGCAGCCTCGGCGCTGCGCAGCGCGATGCGCTGTGGTTGTGAATCGACCTCGGCAATCAGGTCGCCGGCCTGCACGCGCTGGCCCAGCACCACATGCAGGCGCTTGACCTGCCCCGACACCTGCGCGCCCACCGCCACCAGTTCCTTGGGATTGACCCGGCCCACCGCCTGCACGGTCTTCTCCAGATCAGCCACCCGGGCCGGCGCGGTGATCAGCGCGGCCTCGTCGCCATCGGCGACTACCCACGCGGCGGCGCCGGCAGCCAACGCGGCCACGGCGGCAACAATGATCCAGGTCCTGCGGTTGCTCATCGAAAGGCCCAGCTGCACGCAGTCGCCCGGTGCGACCGCTGAGTCCCCAGTCTGGTGGCCGCGTGTGGACGTCTTCTGCAGCCAGCATGGAGATTGCGTGGAGAGGGCGCCGCCGTTCAGGCAGGCGGCCCGCAGCTGAACGTCGCCGCGCGTGTCCATGAAATCTCGACACAATCTCGACCGAGTCTCCATCAACGGCCGCTAGCCTCGTCGGCCTCGCCGACTGGCCGCCACCGCAACGCTGCGCATCACGCAATGAAACACGCCCTCCGTACCCGCCAGCCGCCGCTGGTGCTGATTGCCGAAGATGAAAGCGAGATCGCCGACATCCTGGGCGCCTACCTGCACCGTTCCGGCCTGCGCAGCGCCCGTGCCGCCGACGGCGAGGCCGCCCTCGCCGCCCACCGCCAGCTGCGCCCGGACCTGGTGCTGCTGGACGTGCAGATGCCCCTGCTGGATGGCTGGCAGGTACTGAGCGAACTGCGCCGACGGGGCAACACCCCGGTGATCATGCTCACTGCACTCGACCAGGACGTGGACAAGCTGACCGGCCTGCGCGTGGGCGCCGACGACTATGTGGCCAAGCCGTTCAATCCCGCCGAGATCGTGGCGCGCATCCAGGCGGTGCTGCGCCGCAGTGCCAGGACGGTGGCCGAAGAACCCAACGGGCTGATCCGGCAGGGGCCGTTCGAGATCGACCTGCGCAGTCACGACGTAACCGTGCGCAGCGGCGACCAGCTGCATGCACTGACCTTCACCCTCACCGAGTTCCGTCTGCTGGTGCACATGGCCCGTGCACCGCGGCAGGTGCATGCGCGGGTGGACCTGCTGCATGCCTGCCTGCCCGAAGGCGATACCCAGGAACGCACCGTCGACAGCCATGTCAGCAAACTGCGGCGCAAGCTGGAGGACGTCGGCGTGATCGGCATTCCCGCCACCATCCGCGGCGTCGGCTACCGCTTCCTGGACTGAATGATGAACCCCAAAGGCAAGAGCATCGGACGCCAGATCACGCTGTCCATCACCGTCGCCTCGCTGTGTTCGACGGTGCTGTCGATCAGCGGCTTCTACCTGTTCTACTACCTGATGGAAGTGTTCTATCCGCGCTGGTATGACCAGCCGGAAACCATCATGCCGTCCGGCCTGGAATGGCTGTGGATCGGCCTGACCGCCAGCGTGGTCGTCATCTTCGCTACGCTGGTCGCCTCGCGCCTGACCCGGCGCATCATCACCCCGTTGAATTCGGTGGCCGAGAGCCTGCGCCGGGTGGCCAGCGGCGATCTGGACGCGCGTGCACGCGGCGGTGATACCACCATGGCTGAAGCGGCCACGCTGGTCAGCGATTTCAACTCGATGGCCGAGCGCCTCAGCCGCATGTCCGAGAACCGGGTGTTCTGGAATGCAGCAATCGCGCACGAACTGCGTACGCCGATGACCATCCTGCGCGGCCGCCTGCAGGGCATCGCCGAGGGCGTGTTCGAACCGGGGCCGGAACAGTTCAACAGCATGCTCACCCAGCTGGAGGGCCTGACCCGCATCATCGAGGACCTGCGCGTGGTCAGCCTGGCCCAGAGCGGCCACCTGGACCTGCGGCTGCAACGCAGCGATGTCAGCGTGCAGGTGGCGGCGGTGGTCGAAGCCATGTCCGAGGCACTCACCGAAAGTGGCTTCTCGGTGACACTGGAGGCGCGTCCGGCACTGGCCGATTGTGATCCGGCGCGCATCCGCCAGGCGGTGCTGGCGTTGCTGGAAAACGCACGCCGCCATGCCATTCCCTGCCCGCTGCGGGTGCGCGTCATCCTGGCCGAAGGGCATTGCACCGTGGCCGTGGAAGACGGCGGTCCTGGTGTTCCGGATGAACTGCGCGACAGCATCTTCGAAGCGTTCCAGCGCACCGACGTCTCACGTTCACGGCAGAGCGGTGGCTCCGGGTTGGGCCTGGCCGTGGTGCGGGCGATTGCCGTGGCCCATCACGGAACGGCGCGATGCCGCGCGACCGAGCGTGGCGGTAGTGCATTCGAACTGCGCTGGCCGGTGCACGCGCGGCGGTGAAGCCCTCGTAGCGGCCCACCCTGGTGGGCACCACGCCCTCCGCTGAACACCGCGGTTGTCTCCACGCGATCTCCATCGTCCCTCCATGCCCGCTCCAAACGGCTGCCGATACTGGGCATGACCGGGCAGATGGCAGGCATCCATCCCCTGCCCTGTCTCCGTCCCCTCCAGGCATCCCGATGAAACACCCCCACGATCCGGCGGCGGCCGCCGGCAGCATCGGCCAGCAGAATGCGGCCGCCACCCTCAAAGCGATCCTGCGCACCTACCCCTGGCAGCTCACCGGTACGTTCTCGCTGGTCGCGCTGGAGAACGCGCTGCTGCTGGCCTACCCCCTGTTTGCCGGCTTCGCGGTGGACGCGATCATCCGCGGCGACATCGGCCACGCCATCTCCTATGCCGGCGTGGTGCTGTTGTTCTGGCTGGTCGGTGCCGCCCGCCGTGCGGTGGATACGCGCACCTTCACCCGCATCTATGCCGACCTGGCAGTGAATGTGGTGCAGGCACAGCGGCGTCTCGGCCACGCTACCTCCACCTCCGCCGCACGCGTGGTGCTGGCGCGCGAGTTCGTCGACTTCTTCGAGAAGCACGTGCCAATCATCGCCACCGCGCTGGTGTCGATGTTCGGCGCGGCCGCGATGCTGCTGGCGATCGAACCCGTAGTGGGCGCTGCAAGCCTGGTCGCCCTGCTGGGCGCACTGTTGCTGCTGCCGTCATTCGCGCGCCGCAACGAGCAGCTGCATGGGCGCCTGAACAACCGGCTGGAACATGAAATCCGCCTGGTCGACCGGGTCAGCCCCTCGGTGCTGCGCCGTCACTACACCACGCTGTCGCGACTGCGCATCCTGTTGTCCGACCGCGAAGCGGGCGCCTTCGTGGTGGTCGGCGCAGCCGCCGCGGTGCTGTTCGCGCTGACCATCGGCCGCCTCGCCACCACCGACGGGGTGACCCCGGGCCATGTGTACGCAGTGATGACCTACCTGTGGACGTTCGTCGGCAGCCTGGATGATGCGCCGTCGATGGTGGACCAGCTGGCGCGCTTGAAGGACATCGGTCGTCGGGTCAGCCCGGGCATGGAGGATGCGGAGCATGACCGGTAGCTGCCCACCTGGAATGAGCGTTACCCAGGGGCTGCCATGCGCCCGCACATCGCCAATGCTCCGATGATCAATGCTTCCATGCTGCGGTCGAACTCGGCCTGCTGTGCCTTCCGATCCAAGGTCCGGCGCGTGGTATCCACCAGCGCATGCCGGGAATACACGGTGTCGGCCAGCGCCACGGCGTGATAGCCCACGGTCGACAGCAGCCATGCCGCCTGTTCCAGCGGCAGGCCATGCACGCGACTGAATTCGGCATGGTGGCGCTGGATGCGCGCCAGCATCTCCGGCGTCTTCGCGCCGTGGCTGACCAGGAACGGGGCCAGGCCCGGATTGTCATCCACCAGCGCCCGCAATGAGCGCTGGAACGCACGCAGATCCTCCACGATGCTGCGCTGCCCAGCGGCATCCAGCGCCGGTGCCTGCCAACGCTCGAAGATCGCCTCGGCCACCAGCTCGCGCAGTGCCGCCAGATTCGCCACATGCTTGTACAGCGCGATATGGCTGACACCCAGTGCCGCCGCCACGCCGACGAAGCTCAGCCCCGGCAGCGTCATGGCAATGCCGGCGTCGGCGATGCGCTCGCGGGTGATGCTGGGCGGTCGCCCACGGGAGGCGGTTTTTTTTGGTGCAGCCATGCGGTAAGGGTTCCTTCGTGATGCGCGGGCAAGGCCTGTCATGGTGGTCCGCCGCCACGCAGTGGTCAACGCGTCGCGTGTCCTTCGGACAGGCCCGGGTTGCAGCGCGATCAATTTAGTTTACTATGATGTAACTAATTCGCATCTGCAGTGTCCAGGATCGTTGTCGATGTCCGCGTCCCCCACTTCAATCACCCCGGCCGGGCGGCTGCGCAGCGCCGACCATGATCGCGGCCTGCAGGCGCTGCAGGTCCAGGTGGTCGCGGTCGTGCAGCCGTGTGCCAGCCTGCTGCGCCTTCTGGTCCAGCTGCCGGAACACGCAGAACTTGCGCCATGGCAGCGTGCCAACATCGCGGTGCGCATCCAGCTGGGCGCCGGGTTCGGCGATGTGTCACGGATCTACACCGTGCGCAGCGTCGATGCCGCCGCCCGCCAGTTCACTCTCGACGTAGTGCTGCACGAGGCGCCGGGGCCGATGCTGGCGTGGGTACGTGCGCTGCGCCCCGGTGATGCCTTCGATCTGACCGGGCCGCGCCCCCATCTGCAGGTGCCGCAGCGCGAAGGCACCTGCGCCCTGCTGTTCGCAGACCAGAGCGCCATCCCAGCCCTGTTTGCCCTGCTGCAGCAGTGGCCTGTCGGTCAGCGTGCGCGGGCCTGGGTCAGCTCGGAGGATGCTTTCCCGGTAGACGAGCTGCCGCACCTCGACGGTGTCTGCGTGCATCGCCTTGCCACCGGTGACGCGCCCTTGCTGCAGCAGGCGCGCCAACAGCAGCCGCCGCCTGGCAGCACGGTCTGGGCGGCCGGGGAGCGCGAGGAAATGCGCGCCCTGCGCCGCCACTTCATCGAAACGGTCGGCCTGCCACGCACCGATGTTGCCGTTGCCGGCTACTGGAAGCGTGGCGAGACCACCACCGAAACCGACCAGCGTCGCCGCCGCAACTACGAGCGCGTGCTGGCACGCGGCGGTGGCCTGCAGGACCTCGACGACCTTGCCGACGATATCTGATCCACACGGCAGCATCCGCGCCACGCGCGTCGTTCCACCCAGCCACAGATCGCCCACGCACCTCGCGTGCAGCACTGCCCCAGCGGCAGCGCCGTGCCCTCTGCCAGCCATTCCACAGCCCGCGTCGCCCTGCCCCTGCAGGTCATCGACGGCGCCGTGCTGGCCGATCGCACGACCCACCACACGAGAACCGCCATGTCCCTCCCCCTGCGAACCCTGCCCCTCCCACGCCGCTCCGCGCTGTCCGTGGCCGCACGTGCAGCGTTGCTGCCCACCCTGTTGATCGCCATCGCCGCCCACGCCAACGATGCACCCGATGGCGCCCGCCAGTTGCCCACCGTGAACGTGCGCGCCGACAAGACCGCACCCACCGATGCCTATGCGGGTGGACAGGTCACGCGCGGCAGCCGCGTCGGCCTGCTCGGCGAGCTCGACTTCATGGACACGCCGTTCAACACCACCCGCTACACCGCCGAATTCATCGACAACATCCAGGCGCCGGACCTGGTACGGGTGATCGCGCTGACCGACCCCAGCGTCTACAGCAGTGGGTCCAGTGGTGGCATCACCGACTACTTCAACATCCGCGGTTTCGGTGTCGCCTCGTCGGATATCGGATTCGGTGGCCTCTACGGGCTGATTCCCTACTACCGCGTCACCCCGGAGCTGGCCGAGAGCATCGAGGTGCTGAAGGGCCCGTCCGCGCTGCTCAACGGCATGCCGCCGGGCGGCTCGGTGGGCGGTGCGGTGAACCTGGTGCCCAAGCGTGCTGGCGACACGCCGTTGACCCGCTTCACTGCCAGTTATGGCAGCGACACGCAGTGGGGCGGTCATCTGGATGTCGGCCGCCGCTTTGGCGCGGGCAAGCAGTTCGGCGTGCGCCTCAATGCCGTGCACCGCGACGGCGACACCGCCACCGACCACCAGCAGCACAAGACGCAGCTGGCCTCGCTCGGCCTGGACTGGCGTGGTGAGCGCTCGCAGGTGTCGCTGGACCTGCTCAGCAGCCGCGACCATGTGGATGGCCTCAACCGTGGCGTGTCGCTGTCGCCCGGCCTGGCGGTGCCCCGACCGCCGAAGGCCAGCACCCTGTTCGCACCGGACTGGACCTTCAGCACCGTCAAGGACCAGGCCGCCGCGCTGCGCTGGTCGTTCGACATCAACCACCACCTGCAGGCGCATGCCAGTTACGGGCACGGCCACACCGATTTCGACTCCATCGCCAGCGCCACCACGCTGATCACCAACGCAGCCGGCGACTTCCGCAACAACTTCGCCCACCAGCGCTTCATCTACAGCAAGGACACCGCCGAAGCCGGCCTCTCGGCACGGTTCCGCACCGGTGCGGTCGATCATGCATTGGCGATCAGTGCAGCGTGGTACCAGCACGACCAGAAATTCGGCTTCAAGCGCAACCTGCTGGCCAGGGATTGGGTGACCAACATCTACAACCCGCAGTGGGGCCCGGCCATTGATCGAAGCTTCAGTGATGCGTCGCTGCCGAAGACCGCGGAAGTGCGCACCACCAGCGTGGGCATCGCCGATACGCTGTCCTTCATCGATGATCGCGTACAGCTGACCTTGGGCATCCGTCACCAGACCGTACTCAGCGATACCTTCGATGGCAGCACCGGCAAGCGCACTGCACGCTACGACGCCAGCGCCAATACTCCGGCCGGTGCACTGCTGTTCAAGGCCAACGATCGCCTGTCGCTGTATGCCAACTACATCGAAGGCCTGAGCCAGGGCAGCACCGCCCCGGCCACCGCCGCCAACGCTGGCGACGTGTTCCCGCCGTACAAGACGCGCCAGCGCGAGGTCGGTGCCAAGGTTGACTTCGGTCGCCTGGCCAGTGTGCTGAGCGTGTACGAGATCGAGAAGCCCGGCGCCTACACCGACCCGGCCACCAACGTGTTCTCGTTCGGGGGCCAGCAACGCAACCGTGGCGTGGAATGGACCGTGTTCGGCCAGGCCAGCGAACAGCTGCGCGTGCTCGGCGGCATCGGCTGGCTGCAGCCGAAGCTGACCCGCACCCAGGGCGGCATCAACCAGGGCCGCCTGGCCACCGCCACCCCGCAGTGGCAGGGCAAGCTGGGCGTGGAATGGGATGTGCCCGCCGTGGCCGGCCTCACCCTCACCGGCAATGCAGTCAGCCTGTCCAAGGGCTACATCAACGCAGACAACAGCCAGTGGGTGGCGGGCCGCACCGTGTTCGACCTCGGTGCCCGCTACGCGCTGCAGGCCGCCGGTCGCCCGCTGGTGCTGCGTGCCACCGTGCAGAACCTCACCAACAAAGCGTACTGGGCCGGCAGCCTTGGCTCCGGGCTGGGCACGCCGCGCACCGCCCTGCTGTCGGCCACCGTCGATTTCTGATGCCTGATACACGAGCGCCCCGCCATCGCGCAGGGCGCCCCGGAGAACTGATGTGAGCGTTTCCCGTACCGCTTCCGTGCTGGCCTGGCTGCCGCTGGTCTCACGTATCCTCGCCGCGCTGTTCGGTGGCTATGCCTTGGCTGCGCTGTGCAGCATCGCCGCACTGGCGCTGCCCATCGATGGCCGCCAGGCCGTGTTCAGCGGCATGCTTGCCAGCTTCCTGCTGTATGCCGGCGCCGTGGTCTGGGTGTTCGCAGTGCGCTCGGCATGGCGTGCGTGGCTGGGCCTGGTCATGACCGCGTTGCCGCTGTGGTTGATCGCACAAACGGTTGGCGACGGAGGCGGGGCATGAGCCAGGTCGATCGCTCCCCGAAGCCACGCGGTATCCGCCAGACCATGTCCGACCTGCATACCTGGGTAGGGCTGCTGGCCGGCTGGATCCTGTACGCGATGTTCCTCACCGGCACCGCCAGCTACTTCCGCGACGAGCTCTCGCGCTACACCCGCCCGGAGATCGCCACACCGTCTACGTTGCCGGACGCGGCTGCGGTCGCGCAGCGTACCGTCACGGCGATCATGGCCGACACGCCTGCAGCCAGCCAGATCAACCTCAGCCTGCCCAGCCAGCGCATGCCATGGGTGTCGGCGATGTGGGCCAGCCCGGGCGGACGCGGCCGCCACGGTTTCGACTCGGGCCTGTTCGATGCCAGCACCGGTGCACCGCTGCAGGCCCGCGATACGGGTGGCGGCGACTTCTTCTACGCCTTCCACTTCAACCTGCACTACATGCCGGCCATGTGGGGCCGCTGGATCGTCGGCCTGTGTGCGATGTTCATGCTGGTGGCCATCGTCAGCGGCGTGATCACCCACAAGAAGATCTTCGCCGACTTCTTCACCTTCCGCTGGGGCAAGGGCCAGCGCTCGTGGCTGGACGGTCACGCCGCGGTCTCGGTGCTCGGCCTGCCCTTCCATTTCATGATCACCTGGAGCGGGCTGGTGATGCTGGCGGTGCTGTACATGCCGTGGGGCCTGGCCAAACTGCCGGACAAACGCCAGCAGGCCGAAGTGATCAGCGAGATGCGCCTGTTCCTGCCGCCGCAGAAGCCAGCAGGCCACCCTGCCCCGCTCACCGACGTCGGTGCGCTGGTGCAACAGGCCGAGCAGCGCTGGGGCACTGGCGCTGCAGGCAGCGTGCAGGTACAGAATCCCGGCGACGAGAACGCACGCGTGGCCGTGGTGCGCGCGCAGTCCAGCCGTGTTTCCACCACCCCGAACTACCTGCTGTTCGACGGCAGCGATGGGCAGCTGCTGCAGATCAAGGAACACTCAGGCGTCGCCGCCGATACCCAGGGCGTGCTGTATGGCCTGCACCTGGGCCGCTTCGCCGATGCCACCCTGCGCTGGTTGTACTTCATCGTCAGCCTGGCCGGCACCGCCATGGTCGGCACTGGGCTTGTGCTGTGGACGGTCAAGCGACGCGCGCAGCTGCCCGATCCGCAACGGCCCTACTTCGGTTTCCGCCTGGTCGAGCGGCTCAACATCGCCACCGTCGCCGGGCTGTCGGTGGCGATGGCCGCCTACCTGTGGGCCAACCGCCTGCTGCCGGTCGCCATGGACAGCCGCGCGGCCTGGGAGATGCATCTGTTCTTCCTGGCCTGGGCGGCCATGTTCGTGCACGCCGCGCTGCGTACAGCGAAGCGCGCGTGGATCGAACAGTTTCTGCTGGCGGCACTGCTGCTGGCGCTGTTGCCAGTACTGACTGCGATGACCACCTCGCACCCACTGTGGCACGCGCTGGCGATGGGCGATTGGGCGTTTGCCGGGACCGACCTGACCCTGCTGGCATTGGCCGCCCTGCACTCGTTACTGGCTTGGCGCACCTGGCGGCATGCGCCAAAGGCGAAGCGCGCAAGGCCGTCTGCAGCGTCACGCAATGCGGTACCGGAGGCCGGCGCATGATCCACCTCATTCTCTTCGTGTTGTCAGTAGCGGCGTTCGCCTGCCTTGCGCTTTCGATGGAACGCCATCAGCGGGACGTGGTGCGTCGCGTGCTGAGCGCGCAGGCGACCCAGCAGCTGCGGGCCATGGGGTGGGCGCTGCTGGTGTTCAGCACCGTATTCGCAATGCGCGGGCTGGGGGTGGGATCTGGTCTGGCCGCACTATCCGGCCACACCAGCGTGGCCGCCGGCGTAGTGGTGTTGGCGATGGTGGCGCATGCACGACGGTATCGGTAGATGCCCACCAGACTAGTTTGGAATTGCTTCGGTAGGTGCCCACCTTGGTGGGCACGAATGCCCGGACGCTACAGGAACGCGGCCATACGCTGCAGCTCGTCGTCCAGCGCGCCTCGAAACACCTTGTCGCGTGCCAACGACCTGCCGGCATAGCCCACGCTCGATGCCAGTTCACCGTCGCGTACGCTGAGATTGGCCCAGCCCACCACCTGGTCGTGCCACAGCACCGGCAGTGCGTAATAGCCGTACTGGCGCTTCGGCGCAGGCGTGTAGGCTTCGAACTTGTAGACCCACGCCCACAGCAGCTCGAAGCGGCGGCGGTCCCACACCACCGGGTCGAACGGGGCCAGCAGGCGCACCTGTTCGTCCGGTGCATGGCGGCGCGAGCGCGGATTCTCATCCGCCGGCCAGTACCAGGTGGTGCCTTCCAGCGTGCAGCTGGCCAGCTGCTGCTTGGCCAGCGCCAACGCCTTGCGGGTCTGCTCGGCCAGATGCGGTGCGCCGTAGCCCAGCAGGCGCACCAGGTAGGTCAGGCTGGCCGAGGGCAACGGCGCGTACTTGCGCACCACCAGGTCGATCAGGGCGGCGGCGCGTTCAATCTGCGCCTGTTCGCTGGCATCGGCTTCGCTGTGGTCGGCCACCGCATAGATACGCGTGCCGCTGTCACGACGCTGCACACGCAGCAGGCCGCGGTAGTGCATGCCATCCAGCAGATGGGTGCTGGCATTGCTGGTGCCACCCCAGTAGTTGGTCACCCGGCCGTGCGCGAAGGCCTGGTCCACCTCACGTGGATGCACGCTGCCACGCTCGCGCACGAAGGCCAGCACGTCCGCCGCGCGTCGCTGGGTTTCGGCGTCCCACGCGCGTTTGGACACCCGTGGATGCATCAGCGCCAGATGCTCGCGCGGCAGGAAGCCGTAGTTCACCAGGCAATCCTCCTCCACCGGCAGGCGCGCATAGCGCCGCTCCAGATCCCCTGCGCGATAGTCCTTCACCCGATGGCGCAGGGTCAGATCCTGCGCGCGTGCCGGCGCACGGATCGGGTCGGCCTGCACGAAGCCGAGGCGGCGGATCGCACTCAGCAGCGTGGTGGGTTTGAACAACGTGCGCGCCACCGCGTAGCGGCGCAGATCATCGAGGGTGGGCGTGGCAGGCATGGTCGCATTGTAGATCCACGCCATGCGTGGATGGGGCCGTGGCGAACCGTGCAACGGCATCCACGCATGGCGTGGATCTAGCGAAGCTGCAGCACCTCCAGCGAACCGATCACCAGCGCACGCATCCCCTGCCTGAACTCGGTGATCACCTGCCCCTCTTCGTCATCGGCAATCGCGTAGATCGTGTCGGCACCTGCAATGCAGTAGAACGCAATCGTGGCCAGCAGCCAGCGCGCCTTGTCCAGCGGCAGGCCGAACACTTCGGCCACATGCGCCTGGTGCGAGGCGATCTTGTCCAGCATCGGCGCGGTCGCCACCGCGCGGCGCAGCAGGTACGGCGGCAGCCCGGGGTGGGCCTTCACCACTTCGCACAGCGATGCCACGAAACCCATCAGATAGGCCTCCAGCCCACCCGGTGCGTCGGCCGAGGCGCGCGGAATCTGCCAGCGCTGGAACACGGTATCGGCTACCAGCCGCTTCAGCGCCTCCAGATTGGCCACACGCTTGTAGAGCGCGGCTTGGGTCACCGCCAGTTCGGCGGCCACGTTGGCCATGGTCAGGTTCGGCAGGCCCAGCTTGATGCCGATGTCGGCCAGGCGATCGGGGGTGATGGTGGGCGGGCGGCCACGGGCCGGCGCCGGGATCTCGGTGTGCATGTTCATACCGTAGTGAGCGTGCCAGCAAATGGACCCTCTTGTCCGCACCCTGCAATTTAGTTTACTTTACTCAACTAATTCGGAATGCGTCTGGTTCGCAATCACGACGCACGCCGGAATCGAGCCCGTGGCTCACTTCCCGCCAGGTCCCCACCCAGCCGACAACCCTGCGCTGCGCCCTCTCCCCGTGCTTGCCGATGGCAGCGCGCCAGGCGCGTTCGCACCTGCGATTCACAGGAATCTGGCATGACCGTGCAGTTCGTTCGTTCTTCGATCCTTCGTCCGGCCGGGGGTGGTTCCCGCGTGTCGATGCATCTGCCGGGCGCTGCCCGGCGCTACCGCGTGTCGGCCCTGGCGCTGGGCCTGCTGGCCTCGTTCGCTGCGCTGGCGGACTCGGCGCCGTCCACCCTGCCCTCGGTCCAGGTGCAGGAACAGCGCCGGGTAACCGGCGACTATGCCGGCGGCCAGGTAGCCTCCGGCAACCGCGTCGGCCTGCTCGGCGACAAGGACTTCATGGACACGCCGTTCAGCACCGTCAGCTATACCGAGGCGTTCATCCGCGACCGCCAGGCCAGGGACCTGACCGACGTCATCGCGGCGACCGACCCCACGGTGTTCAGCAACGGCGTGACCGGTTCGTGGAGCGAGAACTATTCGATCCGCGGCTTTGCCTCCAGCACCAGCGACACCACCTTCAACGGCCTCAGCGGCATGGCGCCGTACTACCGCACCTCGCCGGAGATGTTCGAGCGCATCGAGGTGTTGAAGGGCCCGTCCGCACTGCTCAACGGCATGCCGCCGGGCGGCTCGGTTGGCGGCAGCGTCAACCTGGTGCCCAAGCGCGCGGGCGAACAGCCGCTGCTGCGGGTCAGCGCCAACTTCGCTTCCGATGCGCAGTTCGGCACGCACGTGGATCTCGGCCGCCGGCTGGGCGCCGACAAGCAGTTCGGCATCCGCTTCAACGGTGCCTACCGTGATGGCGACGGCGCCGTGGGCAAGCAGAGCAAGAAGGTGCAGCTGGGTGCGCTGGCACTGGACTGGCGCGGCGAGCGCGCGCGCCTCTCCGCCGATCTGTACAGCGCCGACGACCGCGTCGACGGCCCGGCCCGTGGTGTTGGCCTGGCACCAGGCGTGGCTATTCCGCGGCCGCCGCGCGGCGATACCCTGATCAACCCGGACTGGGCCTACGTCGACAGCCGTGACAAGGGCGCAATGCTGCGCGGCGAGCTGGACATCAATGACAACCTGATGGCCTACCTGGCCTATGGCACCAGCAAGACCGACTACCGCTACAACGGTTCGATCAGCGCGCAGGTGCTGAACCCGGCCGGCGACTTCACCACGGTGATCGGCCAGCTCGCGTTCGATATCAAGAAACAGTCCGGTGATGCCGGCCTGCGTGGCAACTTCCACACCGGCAGCGTCGGCCACCAGTGGGCCGCCAACGCAACCCACTACCAGCACACCCAGAACGACTACGGCCGCCGCAGCGTGCCTGGCTGGGACTGGACCACCAACCTGTACCGCCCGGTGTGGGGCCCGGCGGCGCCGTTCGTGGCACCGCACATCTCGCATACCGAGCTGAAGCTGGACAGCATCGGCTTCGCCGATACGCTGTCCTTCGCCGATGACCGCGTGCAGCTGACCGTGGGCGTGCGCCGCCAGCAGGTGCTGAGCGAGACCTTCAGCGTGGCCACCGGTGCACGCACCTCGCGCTATGACGAGAGTGCCACCACCCCGGCCTTCGCCCTGCTGGTGAAGGCCACCGACAAGGTCTCGGTCTACACCAACTACATCGAGGGCCTGAGCCAGGGTGCCACCGCGCCGATGACCGCCGCCAATGCCGGTGATGTGTTCGCCCCATTCCGTACCAAGCAGAAAGAGCTGGGCCTGAAGCTGGACCTCGGCCGCTTCGCGCACACGTTTGCCGTGTATGAGATCAAGCGGCCGAGCAGCTACACCGACCCGGTCACGAATATCTTCTCGTTCGGTGGCGAGCAGCGGAACCGCGGCGTGGAATGGGGCTTCTTCGGCGCACCGCTGGATGGCCTGCGCCTGATGGGCGGCGTGGCCTACGTGCAACCCAAGCTGACCCGCACCGCAGGCGGCGTGAATGAAGGCCGCATTGCTACCGCTGTGGCACAGCGCCAGGCCAAGCTGGGCGTGGAATGGGATGTGCCGGCGCTGGAGGGCTTGACCCTGACCGGCAACGCCACCGCGATGTCGAAGCAGTACATCAGTGCCGACAACCGCCTGTCGGTGCCGGGACGCACGTTGTTCGACGTGGGGGCGCGCTACAGCACCACGCTGGCCGGCCGCCCGCTGGCATTGCGGGCCAGTGTTAACAACGTGACCAACAAGGCGTACTGGGGCATGCCGTTGTTGTCGAGCCTGGCACTGGGCGCGCCGCGCACCGTGTTGCTATCGGCGACGATGGATTTCTGAAAGGCATCCACGCATGGCGTGGATCTACTGTGGAGCCGAGCCATGCTCGGCTCCGATTCGCAACTGGCCACCGGCATCGATACGCCATGCCCTCGCCGCTGCATCTTACAACGATGCGTCCAGATCGCGGCGATAGTCCTCCAGGCGGGCGCTGAGAGCCAGCTGTAGTGCATCCAACGCCCCATCGCTGGCGCTCGCACCTTGGCGCAACACACTCTCGATCTCGCCGCACTGCTCGGCCAGCGCCTGCTCGCCCATCATCTGCAATGCCCCCTTGAATCCGTGCACACGCTCCAGAAGCGCTGCAGTGTCCACGTTGGCGCGTGCATCGAGGATGGCCTGAAGATCCTGGTCGCCGGTATCAACAAAAATCCGGCGGATGCCTGCCGGAATGTCGCGAGGCACCGGCACCGCAGCGGCCCCGCCTCCCGCTGCTGGCCGCGTACGTGGTCCGCTGGAGCGTTGGTGCGGGCCAGGGCAACCTCAAGCCGGTCCAGGTTGAAAGGCTTCAGCAACAGATCATCGATGCCGGCAGCAAGGCAGCGCTCGCGTTCACTGGCCAGCGCCGTGGCGGTGATCGCCAGGATCGGCAGCGACTGGCCGCGCTGACGCAGGTCACGGGCCAGGGCATAGCCATCCATCACCGGCATGTTGATGTCGGTCAGCACCGCACGGTAGTGACCGTCCTTCCACAGTTCCAACGCCTCCGCACCATTGCCGGCAGCGTCCACGGCGAAACCGATCTCCTCCAGTTGCTGCTGGATCAGCTCGCGGTTCACCGCGTTGTCCTCCACCAGCAGTACGCGCCCGCGGGCGGCCGTTGCTCGTACAGGCTTCACCACCGCCACGTGGCCCCCCGCTCTTTCGCCGGGTGCCAGTGCCTCAAGCACGGCCTCGCTGGCGTAGCTGCTGACTTCGATGCGGTCGCCGCGGGTTTCCGCGCTGAGCGGGCCCTGTGCATGGGCATGCACGGTGCGCGCGTAGCCCTGCATCAGCTGCTGCTCTTCGTCGATGCTCCATGCGCGGTGGTCGCCCACGATCAGCAGCGCATCGCCGCCCTCGTCGTCGTGCTGCGGGCGGTCGAGCACGGCGGCGGTCGCCCCCCACGCGACCAGCAGGCGCTCCATCTCGGCGCGCCATTCCGGCGTGCTCGACAAGACGGTCACCCGCCGGCCGAGCAGCGGTTGCGTGGGCGGCGGCTGCAACGCCTGTACCTGCATCGGCAGCAGCAGGGTGAAGCTGCTGCCAACCCCTTCGGTGCTTTCCACCGACACCTGCCCGCCCATCGCCTGGGCGATCTGCTGGCACAGCGCCAGGCCAAGCCCACTGCCACCGTAGCGACGCGAAACGCTGGCGTCCGCCTGCTGGAACGGCTGGAACAGCTGCGCGGTCTGTTCCGGGTTCATGCCGATGCCGGAGTCGATGACCTGCACGCGCAGCTGAGCACCCTGCCCCGCCGAGTGGTGCAGTTCTGCCCGCAGCAGGATGCGCCCGGATTCGGTGAACTTGACCGCGTTGCCCACCAGGTTGGTGAGGATCTGGCGGATGCGGTGTGCATCGCCCACGCACAGCTGGCCGGCCGCCGCGTCCACGGTGAAGTACAGGCGCACGCCCTTGCGCAGCGCATCGGGTGCGAACAGCAGCGCCACGCCTTCGATCAGCGGGCGCAACGCGAAGGGCACCGGCTCCACATCCAGCTGGCCGGCCTCGATCTTGGAGAAATCCAGCACGTCACTGATGATGCGCATCAGGGCGTCGGCCGAGAACCGGATGCGGTCCAGCCGCTCGCGCTGGCCCGGCTGCAACGGCGAGCGGGCCAGCAGCTCCAGATGGCCCAGCACGCCGTTGAGCGGCGTGCGGATCTCGTGGCTCATGGTGGCTACGAAGGCGGACTTGGCCCGGTTGGCCGCTTCGGCGGATTGGCGTGCCGCCTCGGAATCCTCGCGAGCGCGGCGCAGGTTTTCTTCCAGCTCCACCTGGGCGGTGACGTCGCGCAGTGCGCAGACCCACACCGGCCGTTCGTAATAGGTGGCCTGCGCCATGCTGATCTGCAACTGGGTGGCGGTGCCCGATTCGGCGGGAGACCACTGCAGTTCCAGTACTTCATCGATGCGCGCATTGCGACCCACTTCGGCGAGGCGCAAGTACAGTGGCGGCGACGCGACTTCGCTGGCCGTGCGTACGGTCTCAACCAATTGACGCGCAGCGTCGTTCTGCAACAGCGGCTCACCGCTGTCCCTGGCCAGCAGGACCAGTCCGACCGGTGCCGTCCCGATGATGACCCGGCTCAGCGCCTCACTCTCGTACACCCGCGAAGCATCGGCCAGCGCCGGGGTGAACACACGCCGGTCGATGCGCCGCAGCAGCCACCACAGCAGACTGATGATCAGCAGCGCACTGAGCGCACGGGCCAGCAGGTAGGCGCCCTGGCTGCGCCAGATATCGGACCAGCCGTACACATGGCTCAGGGTCCACTCGACGCCTGGCAGCCCGCTGGCCAGTACGAACGACCCCTGGCTGTACCGTCGCGGCGGCTGTCTCCCTGCGCGCGCCGTGTCGCTTGGCGCGAGCCTCATCAACAGATCCTGCTCCCGGTTGGACAGGCCGCCGGTACTGAGCACCACCTGCCGCTCTGCCGTGCTGACCAGGTAGCGACCCTGCTCGCGCGCTTCCAGCTGAGCCTTTATGTTGCCGACAGATTCAAACACCACGCGCCGGAAGTACGGAGTGGTGCCTTCGGCCAGGGTGACCATGCCGATCAGCGACGGCTGACCGGTGAACGGATTGATGCCATAGCGCGACATCAGGCGCCCCTCGCGCGCGGCTTCACGGATGGGCCCGGGACGCACGGTTGCCTGGCGGAACCGCGGTTCCTCACCCAGCAGCCGCGCGAAGGCCTGCTGGCGGGTCGTTACACCCAGTGCGCGCAGCAACTGGGATTCACCGCTGATGTTGGACACCGCCAGCAGCCGTCCCTGCGGCTCGTAGGCATAGACCAGCAATGGCCCGGAAGCATTCTGTGAAGTGATCGAATCGGCGGTGTAGGCCGAATAGATGTCCACCATGCCCAGGTACGCGGCCAGTTCCTGTTCCGGCAGCGGCTTGTCCTTCAGCCCCAGCACCAGCCAGGGCACCGCAGTACGCCCTTCGGAGCGAACCAGCACTTCTTCGCCCTGCGCGTGGAAGCGGGCGGCCAGTCCGGCACCGGAAGCGGCCAGTCCGGCCCGCTGGTCACGCCACAGCACATCATTACCGTTGATGGAGGTGGCATAGGCGCGATCACGCTGCAGCAGGTAGTATTCGGCGGCGGCACGCGCCTCGTTGAAGGAATGCCTCTCCCGCGCGTGGAACTCCTCGACATCGGCGATGGCACTGACCAGGGCGGTCAGCATTACCAGTGCGGAGATCAGCGCGCCGCCTCCGTACAGCAATCGGCGGCGCAGCTGGCGCAGGTCGTCCAGGCGCGCAGCCACCGCCTGCCTGGCGGGGCCATGCACTACGTCTGAGCCCGCCATGACCGTGATCCCCAGGTGAGTGGCCTACAATTTATCCTATCGGCCCACCCGGCGCCTGCAAGGCAGGCTGGGGCCAACGCCAGCTGCCACGGCGGGAGGTATGCTTGCAGGCCCTGTTTGTGAGACACCCGTCATGCGTACCCTGTACCCGGCCATCGAGCCCTACCGCGAGTTCACCCTTGCGGTGAGCGATCTGCACACCCTGCACATCGAGGAGTGCGGCACGCCGGACGGAATACCGGTGGTGTACCTGCACGGCGGGCCGGGCGCCGGCATTTCGCCGACCCATCGCCGCTTCTTCGACCCGGCGCGCTACCGCATCGTGCTGATCGACCAGCGTGGCAGCGGGCGCTCCACGCCGTTCGGCGAGCTGCGCGACAACACCACGCAGGCGCTGGTGGCCGACATCGAGAAGGTGCGCGAGCATCTGGGCATCGAACGCTGGCTGGTCTACGGCGGCTCCTGGGGCTCAACGCTGTCGTTGGCCTATGCGCAGGCGCATCCCGCGCGTGCGACCGGGCTGATCGTGCGCGGCGTGTTCCTCGGCCGCGAGATCGAAAACCGCTGGTTCGCAGAGGCCAGCGGCGGTGCGCGCTGGATCTTCCCCGAACGCTGGGACCGCTACGAGGCCTATATTCCAGAAGGCGAGCGCGCCGACATGATCGCCGCCTACTGGACGCGCCTGGACAGCGCCGATGAAGCCACCCGCATCGAAGCGGCACAGGCGTGGCTGGGCTGGGAGGACAACGCCGCCACCCTGCAGCACGATGTGGATGCCGTATCCACCGATGATCCGCTGGACACGCTGGCGAAGGCGCGCATCGAAGCGCACTACTTCCGTAACGGCATCTTCCTTGAAGCCAACCAGCTGCTGCGCGATATCGACCGCATCCGCCACCTGCCCGGGGTGATCGTGCAAGGCCGCTACGACATCATCTGCCCGCCGCGCAGTGCCTGGGATCTGGCCAAGGCATGGCCGGAAGCGCGGCTGGAGATGGTGACCTCGGGCCACAGTGCGAACGAACCGGCCACGGTCGACGCGCTGGTACGGGCCACGGATGCATTTGCCGACCAGTTCGGCAAGCGCAGCTGAGCTGCCGCCTCAGCAGGCGACCGTGAACCCCACCGTGGTCAGCCCCTCGTGGCTGGCCACGAACACGTCGCCGCCATGCAGCATGGCGATGGCCTTGACGATCGAAAGCCCAAGGCCGTGGTGGCGTTCGCCCCGGTACTCACGGGCCTGGTCCACGCGGTAGAAGCGCTCGAACAGCAACGGCAGGTGCTCGGCAGCGATGCCGGCGCCCTCGTTCATTACCGCGATGCGCGCGCCCTCGCCTTCGGCCTGCAGCTGCACGCGCACCGCGCTTCCGGGCCGCGCATGCTGCACGGCGTTGTGCAGCAGGTTGGTCAATGCGCGCCGGAACAGCGACGGGTCGATGCGGGCGGTGGCGTCGCCCTCGATGTGCAGGGTCAGCCCGGCATCCTCGAACAACAGCTCGAGGAAGTCGCCTGCGGCCGCCACTTCCTCGGCCAGCGCAACCTGACGGGTCTCCATGGCGATGTCACCCTGCCCGGCACGCGACAGGAACAACATGTCGTTGACGATGGCACGCAGCCGTTCCAGTTCTTCCAGGTTGGACTGCATCACCTCCTGCAGCTCGGCGTTGTCGCGTGGCCGTGACAGCGCCACCTGGGTCTGGCCCATCAGGTTGGCCAGCGGCGTGCGCAACTCATGGGCGACGTCGGCATTGAAGCCGTCCAGGCGGGTGTAGGCCGCTTCCAGCCGGTCCAGCGCGCCATTGAACGCGCTGGTCAGGTGGCCCAGTTCCGCCGGCAGGCCATCGGCCGCCAGGCGCTGCGACAGCCGTTGTGGACTGAGCGAGCGTGCCTCGTCGGAAAGCGCGCGCAGCGGTGCCAGCCCCAGGCGCGCGATCCAGTAGCCTAGCCCGGCCACCAGCAGCACGCCCAGCGCGCCGGCGATCCACAGCGCCCACGCAAAGCGCTGCAATGCGTGGGTGTAGGGCTCCGAATCGATGCCGATCCAAAGATCCACGGCCGGCCGCACCCCCTTGCCAGGCACGTGCTCGTAAAGGGTGCGCAATGGATGCCCGCCTGCCCGCTGCAGCGTCCCCATCCCCGCATCGCCCTTGGCCGGTGGCCGCACCGAAGGACGCTCCGCCCCGATGCGGAAGGTCGGGTCATCACTCCACGCCCAGACCAGGGTGTCGCGGTCACCGGAGATCAGGTTGCCGACCTTGTCGCGCACCTTGCTCCAGCGTTCACGGGTATCGCACATCGCCACGCTGCCGCTGACCGCATGCAGCTTGGTCTGCAGCTCGGCATGCTGGTAGCGCACCACCTGCCGCTCCAGCACGCCGTACACGCCGATGCCCAGCAGGGTGAACACCAGCAGCGCGGCCAGCGCGAACATCGCCGACAGGCGCTGCGCAATCGACATCCTCATCGACCGTCGTCCTCGTCGTCACGCACTTCCAGCACGTAGCCCATGCCGCGCACGGTGTGCAGCAGCTTGCTCGGGTACGGGCCATCGAGCTTGCTGCGCAGCCGCTTGATCGCCACTTCCACCACGTTGGTATTGCTGTCGAAGTTGATGTCCCAGACCTGGGCGGCAATCACCGTCTTGGACAGGATCTGGCCGCGTCGCTGCGCCAGCAACGCCAGAAGCGCGAATTCCTTGCCGGTCAGGTCCAGTCGCGCGCCGTCACGATAGGCGCGTCGTGCCAGCAGGTTCACCTGCAGGTCGCCCACCTGCAGCTCGGTCGGCTCCTGCTGGCGCCCACGCCGCACCAGCGCCTGAAGGCGCGCCAGCAGTTCGATGAACGAGAACGGCTTGACCAGGTAGTCGTCGGCGCCCTGCCCCAGCCCGTGCACGCGATCATCCACGCGGTCACGCGCGGTCAGCATGATCACCGGGGTCTGCTTGCTACGACGCAGTTCGCGCAGCACGTTGAAGCCGTCCATGCCCGGCAGCATCACGTCCAGCACGATCACGTCGTAGTCGAACTCGCGCGCAAGGTGCAGGCCGGTCACGCCGTCCGCGGCCAGATCCACTGCCCAGCCCTGCTCGCCCAACCCGGTGCGCAGGTAATGGGCGGTCTTGCTCTCATCCTCGACGATCAGCAGTTTCATCCGGGCTCCGTCAGCGCGGCGCCTGCCGCTGCCCTGCGCTCACGTCGGCGCTGCAGGAACAGCCGGTCCAGGGCCAGGTAGATCACCGGGGTACTGTACAGGGTCAGCACCTGGCTGATCAGCAGGCCACCCACCACCGCCACGCCCAGTGGCTGGCGCAGCTCCGAGCCGGTACCGAAGCCGATCATCAGCGGGATGGCGCCGAGCAGTGCCGCCAGCGTGGTCATCATGATCGGGCGGAAACGGGTCAGGCAGGCTTCGTGGATGGCCTGCATTGGCGTCAGCCCACGATTGCGCTGCGCATCGAGGGCGAAGTCGACCATCAGGATGCCGTTCTTCTTGACGATGCCGATCAGCAGCACGATGCCGATCAGCGCCATGATCGAGAAATCCAGGCCCCACAGCCACAGCATCAGCACCGCACCGATACCGGCCGAAGGCAGGGTGGACAGGATGGTGAGCGGATGCACGAAACTCTCGTAGAGCACGCCGAGGATGATGTAGACCGCCAGCAATGCGGCCAGGATCAGCATCGGCTGGCTGGCCAGCGACTCCTGGAACGCCTGTGCGGTGCCCTGGAAACGGCCACTGATGCTGGCAGGCATGCCGATCTGCGCCTGTGCCTGCTCGACCAGCGTTACTGCCTCGCCCAGCGAAACTCCCGGCGCCAGGTTGAACGACAGGTTCACCGCCGGCAGCATGCCATTGTGGCTGATCGACAGCGGACCGTTGCCCGGCGGCTGCACCTGCGCCACCGCCGACAACGGAACCATCTGCCCGGTGAGCGGAGAGCGCAGGTGGAAGTAGGACAGCGCATCGACCTGGCCGAGCAGGCCCGGTGCGATCTCCAGGATCACCCGGTACTGGTTGGTGTCGGTCTGGAATTCGTTGATCTGGCGCTGGCCGAAGGCGTCGTAGAGCACCTGGTCGATATCGTTGGCGGTCAGGCCGAAGCGCGCTGCGGCGGTGCGGTCGATCTGCAGCCGGGTGACACTGGCGCCCACCTGCTGGTCGTTGGACACGTCGCGCAGCTGCGGCAGGCCGCGCAGGCGCGTGGTCAGCTGTTCGGCCCAGCGCGACAGTTCGCGGCTGTCCTGCCCGCGCAGGGCGTACTGGTACTGGGTGCGCGACGGCCCGGCACCGAGGTTGATGTCCTGCGCGGCACGCATGTACACGGTGATGCCGGGCACGCTGGCCATCTTCGCGCGCAGGCGGTCGATGAAGGCGTGCACGTCCACGTCGCGGTCGCCACGGTCCCTGAGGATGAACCAGAAACGCCCGTTGGACAGCGTCTGGCTGCCACCGGTCGCGCCCACCGCATGGTTGTAGGCCAGCAGCGCCGGATCTTCGGCGGCGATCTTCGCCAGCTGCTGGTGCTTGGCCGCCATCTCCTCGAAGCCGATGTCCTGTGCCGCTTCGGTGGTGGCAACGACGAACGCGGTGTCCTGCAACGGGAAGAAGCCCTTGGGAATCATCACGTACGACGCCACGGCCACCGCCACGGTGGCGCCGAAGCCGAGCAGTATCAGCCGTGGATGGCCCAGCGCCCATTGCAGGCTGCGGTCGTAGCCGGCCAGCAGGCGCCCGGCCAGCGTGTCCTGGCTGTCCCGATGCGCCGGCATGCGCTTCATCAGGTGCGCGGCCATCATCGGCGCCAGTGTCAGCGAGGCCACGATGGAGATCAGGATGGCCACGGTGATGGTCAGCGCGAACTCGGCGAACAAGCGCCCGACCACGCCGCCCATGAACAGCAGCGGGATGAACGCTGCGATCAATGACAGGCTGATCGATACCACGGTGAAACCAATCTCCTCGGCCCCCTTCAGCGCGGCCTCGATCGGCCCCAATCCGGCCTCCCGATGGCGATGGATGTTCTCCACCACCACGATGGCATCGTCCACCACGAAGCCGACCGCCACCACCAGTGCCACCAGGGTGAGGTTGTTGAGACTGAAACCGGCTACATACATCGCCGCGAAGGTGGCCACCAGCGCCACCACCAGCACCGCGCCGACGATGAGCGTGGCCGACAGCTGGCGCAGGAACAGGCCCATCACCAGCACCACCAGCACGATGGTCAGCACCAGGGTCACTTCCACTTCGTGCAGCGAGGCGCGGATGGTGCGCGTGCGGTCGTTCAGCACGTCCACATCGACGCTGGCCGGCAGGTTCGCACGCAGCTCCGGCAGTGCTGCCAGCACTGCGTCAGTGGTGCGCACGATGTTGGCGCCCGGCTGCCGGCTGATGATCAGGCCCACGCCCGGCTGCCCGTTCGGCCACGCCTGCACGTAGGCGTTCTCGGCACCGTCGACCACCTGCGCGACGTCGCCCAGCGTCACCGGCGAGCCCGCGCGGTAGGCCACCACCAGCTGCCGGTAGTCCTGCGCATCGAACAACTGGTCGTTGGCTTCAAAGGTGGACGTACGCTGCTCGCCCATCAGCGCGCCCTTGGCCTGGTTTAGGCTGGCGTTCTGGGCTACCCCGCGCAGGTCGGACAGGGTCATGCCCATCGCCGCCAGCCGCTCCGGCTGGGCCTGGATGCGGATGGCCGGGCGCTGCTGGCCGACGATGTTGACCTCGGACACGCCACTGATCTGGCTGATCGAACGCGCCAGCCGGCTTTCGGCCAGATCGCTCAGCTCGGTCATCGACATCTGCGCCGACACCACGCTGAGCACCAGGATCGGGCTGTCGGCCGGATTGACCTTGCGCCAGGTCGGCAGGTTCGGCAGGTCGCTGGGCAGGCGCCCGGCGGCGGCATTGATCGCCGCCTGCACTTCCTGTGCGGCGGTATCGATGTTCTTTTCCAGATCGAACTGCAGCGTGATCGAGGTGCTGCCCAGTGCACTGGTGGAGGTCATCTCGATGATGCCTGGCACGCCGGTCAGCTGCGTTTCCAGCGGCGTGGCAACCGCCGACGCCATGGTGTCGGCACTGGCCCCGGGCAGACTGGCATTGACCCGGATGGTGGGGAATTCGGCCTCCGGCAGCGGCGCCACCGGCAGCCGCGGCAGTGCAGCCACGCCGAGCAGCACCACCGCCAGAGTGAGCAGCGTGGTCGCCACCGGGTGCCTGACGAACCAGCTGGACAGCGAGACACGCGCACTCATGGGGCGGCCCCGCCGTTGGCAGCCGGTACGGCCGCTGCCGCGGCTTCAGCGACGACCACACCCGGGCGCAGGCGCGACTGGCCGTCGCGCACGATCACATCGCCCACGCGCAGTTCGCCCTGCACCGCCACCTGCCCGTTCTCGGCCTCGCCGACGCTGACCGGCAGGATTTCCACGCTGCCGTCGCCGAGCACGCGATAGACGAAGCTGCCGTCCACGCCGCGCTGGATGGCCGCCGCCGGCACCACCAGGGCGCCGGTGCTCTGGCCGGTGCGCACGCGCACGCTGACCAGCTGGCCCGGCCACAACCGATCATCGGCATTGGCAAAGCGCGCACGCAGGCGCACGGTGCCGGAGGTTTCCTCCACCTGGTTGTCGATCACCTGCAGGCGGCCTTCGGCCAACAGCAGGCCACCATCCCGGTCCAGCGCCTGCACCGCCACTTCACCGGAGGCCAATGCCCGCCGCAGCTGCGGCAACGCATCCTGCGGCAGTGCGAACACCACCGAGATCGGGTCGGTCTGCTGCACGGTGACCAGCCCCTGGGTATCGGTGGCCCGCACCAGATTGCCTGGATCGACCTGGCGCAGGCCGATGCGGCCGTCCATCGGCGCCAGGATGCGGGTGTACGACAGCTGCACCTGCGCGGCGTCCACCACCGCCTGGTTGCCATGCCCGGTCGCCTGCAGCTGCTGTACCGTCGCGGCCTGTTGTTCAAGCATCTGCCGGGACACCAGCTGATCGCTGGACAGGTGCTGCAGGCGGGCCAGGTCCGAGCGTGCGGCATCCAGCGTGGCGCGGTCACGCACCACTGCGGCCTGCGCGACGCCCAGATCGGCGCGGATCGCGCGATCATCGATGCGCCCCAGCAGCTGTCCCTTGCGCACCTTCTGGCCTTCCTCGAACAGCACCTCGGTGAGCACGCCATCGACCTGCGGCCGCAGCACCGCGCTCTGCAATGACTGCACCGTGCCTACGCCGCTGCGCCAGTGCGCCACATCGCGCTGCTCGACGCGACCGGTGACCACCGGCACCGGTGGCGGGGTGCTGGCGGGCTGCGCGTCACCCCGCGACACGCCATGGAACAGCATCACCAGCGACAGCACCACCAGCAACAGCGCACCCAGTGCAAGGTGGCGGCGACGCATTCGCGCGGACAGGAAGGGAATTCGCATGCGGGGAGTCCATACCGGTGCCGGCGCGGGGGCTGCGCGGGCCTGATGCCATCCTTACCGGTAGCCTCCGGCGCCTGGCTGTCGCCTGCCTGACAATTCCGTCAGCTGGTCGTCCCTCGGGCGTCCCGTGAACGATGGCCCACCCACCTGCGCGAACACCGGCGTTCTTCGCACCTCCCTTACGGAGCGGTGCCGATGATCCGGCCAAGGGCGCCACGCTGGCGATCCCACACCCTCAGGAGTACGCCATGACCGGTTTCCGCTTCGTCCCTGCTGCCCTCGTGATTGCCAGCACCCTGCTGCTGGGCGCCTGCTCCAAGCCGCAGGAGGCCAGCAAGGCCACTGCGGGCGAAGACGTCACCGAAGTGAAGCTGCTCCCCGCCTATGAATCCCTCGACAAGGACAAGGACGGCATCGTCACCCTGGCCGAAGTGGATGCAGTCGCACCGGACTGGGCCGAGCGCCTGCACACCTGCGATACCGACCGTGACCAGAAACTGAGCCGCGGCGAATACGACGTCTGCAAGCAGACCGCGCCTGCGGCCGCGCATTGATTCCCGGCGCCGGCGCGCCTGTGCGCGCGCCTGGCCGTGTTGGCCGCGCACGCTCCCCCGCCCACGGCTATACCAAGGTATAGCCGGGCTAACCCACGAGCCTCTAGGACTGCCCCATTCAGGGGCGGACAATAGCGCCACTGGCCAGGGCAACCCTGGCCGGCACCCTCCCCTCATGGAGACGCAGATGGACCCCGACCCTGCCGGGCACGACGCGCCCCGGATGCCTGCCTGTTGCCTGTTCCTGGCGCCTGCCCGCCGGTCCCTGCCTGCCTGAGTGACGGGGGATCGCCAGGTGCCGCCTGCCTGGAGATCGCCCCCATGTCCTACAAGATCCTCTACATCACCCTGCGCCGCCTGATCGGTGAGCGCGATGTTGCCGCCCTGCGCAGCCAGCTGCTGCAGCACGGCCCGGTCATGTTCGCCCGTTCGCTCTCGCTCGGCTCGCCACGCGTGGTGGCCGACGCGCTGTCGCTGCTGCCGATCAGCGAGCGCATCAACGTGCTGCGCCACCTGCCCTACCCCCTGCGCGATGCGATGAAGCCGCTGTGCATCGGCGGCAGCCAGCGCCTGCACATGCAGCCGTGGTCGCCGGCGGTGCTGGCGATGCGCCACGCCTGACCTGTTCCATCCGTTCCGTTCGTGTTCCGGCCCCGGCCGGCTCTGACATTCGAGGAGAGTCCCATGAGCCTGCTCAACGCCTGGTTCAACGCCTTCCTGCGCAGCCGTCGCGCAGGCAACCTGTTCCGCCGCCGTGCGATGCCCGAGGCCGGCTTCGGTCCGGGCAGCGCCGAAGCGGCGCCGTTCGCGCTTACCACCGGCCTGGTCACCCTGGCCCAGCAGCCGGAAGCGGAGCTGCTGGCCACGCTGGATTCGCATGCCGATGGCCTCAGCCCGCACGAAGCCGGGGAGCGACTGGCCACGCTCGGCCCCAACGAGGTTGATCACGAAAAGCCGCTGCCGTGGTGGCGCCACCTGTGGCAGTGCTACCGCAATCCGTTCAACCTGCTGCTGACCGTACTGGCGGCAGTGTCCTGGCTGACCGAAGACCTCAAGGCGACGATCGTGATCGGCGCGATGGTGCTGCTGTCCACGCTGATTCGCTTCGTGCAGGAGGGCCGCTCCAACCGCGCGGCCGAACGCCTGAAGGCCCTGGTCGGCAACACGGCGCGGGTGCTGCGCCGCAATCCGGGTACCGAGGCCGCCGACGTGGCCGACCAGTACTTCGGTGCACACCTGCACAGCCGTCGCCCGGCACGCCTGCTGGACCTGCCGATCCGCGAACTGGTGCCCGGTGACCACATCGTGCTGTCGGCTGGCGACATGATTCCGGCCGACTGCCGCGTGCTGACCGCCAAGGACCTGTTCGTGGCGCAGGCGGCGATGACCGGTGAATCGCTGCCGGTGGAGAAGTTCGCGCACCCGGGCGATGGCCTGGCCGGCCTGCTGGAGCAGAACAACCTGCTGTTCATGGGCACCAATGTGGTGTCCGGCACCGCCACCGCCATCGTTCTGGCGACCGGCAACCGTACCTACTTCGGCACCCTGGCCCAGCGCAGCACCGCCACCGACCGTGCGCCCACCGCATTCCAGGCCGGCGTCAACAGCGTCAGCTGGCTGCTGATCCGCTTCGCGCTGGTGATGGTGCCGTTCGTGTTGTTGATCAACGGCTGGACCAAGGGCGACTGGACCGAGGCGTTCCTGTTCGCACTGTCGGTGGCAGTGGGGCTGACCCCGGAAATGCTGCCGATGATCGTCACCTCCACGCTGGCCAAGGGTGCGGTGCTGCTGTCGCGGCGCAAGGTGATCGTCAAGCGCCTGGATGCGATCCAGAATTTCGGCGCGATGGAGGTGCTGTGCACCGACAAGACCGGCACCCTCACCCAGGACAAGATCGCGCTGGAACGCCACACCGACGTGTTCGGTCACGATTCGGAGGACGTGCTGGCCTTCGCCTACCTCAACAGCCATTTCCAGACCGGGCTGATCAACCTGCTCGACCGCGCGGTGCTGGAACACGTGGAGCTGCAGAGCTCGCTGCGGCTGTCGCAGGACTACCACAAGGTGGACGAAATCCCGTTCGACTTCGAGCGCCGCCGCATGTCGGTGGTGGTGTCCGAGCGCGAGGATCATCACGAGCTGATCTGCAAGGGCGCGGTGGAAGAGATGTTGGCCGTGTGCAGCACCGTGCGCGAGAACGGCCAGGACATGCCGCTGGATGACGCGCGCCTGGCGCGCGTGCGGCAGACCACCGAGGAACTGAACGAACAGGGCCTGCGCGTGGTGGCGGTGGCGATGAAGGAAACCGCGGCCAGCCGGACCGCCTACTCGCAGGCCGACGAGTGCGACCTGACCCTGGTCGGCTACGTGGCCTTCCTCGACCCGCCGAAGGAGTCCGCCGCGCAGGCACTGCAGGCGTTGGCCGCGCATGGCGTGGAGGTGAAGGTATTCACCGGCGACAACGAACTGGTCACCGCCCGCGTCTGCGCCCAGGTCGGGCTGGACGCGGACACGATCCTGACCGGCCCGCAGATCGAGCGCATGGATGATGGCGCACTGTCGCGGGCGCTGCATCACCATCGCGTGTTCGCCCGGCTGACGCCGCTGCACAAGGAGCGCCTGGTGCGCGAGCTGCGCGCACAGGGCAAGGTGGTCGGCTTCCTTGGCGACGGCATCAATGATGCGCCCGCGCTGCGTGCCGCCGACATCGGCATCAGCGTGGACAGCGCGGTGGACATCGCCAAGGAGGCCGCCGACATCATCCTGCTGGAGAAGAACCTGATGGTGCTGGAGGAAGGCGTCATCCAGGGCCGGCGCACCTTCAACAACATGCTCAAGTACATCCGCATGACCGCCAGTTCCAACTTCGGCAACGTGTTTTCGGTGCTGGTGGCGTCGGCCTTCCTGCCGTTCCTGCCGATGCTGCCATTGCAGCTGCTGGTGCAGAACCTGCTGTACGACATCTCGCAGATTGCCATTCCGTTCGACAACGTGGACGAGGAACTGGTACGCAAGCCGCTGAAGTGGAACCCGGCGGACATCGGCCGCTTCATGGTGTTCTTCGGGCCGATCAGCTCGATCTTCGACCTGACCTGCTTCGCCCTGATGTGGTACGTGTTCGATGCACGCACGCCTGCCGACCAGGGCCTGTTCCAGTCCGGCTGGTTCGTGGTCGGCCTGCTGACCCAGACCCTGATCGTGCACATGATCCGCACGCCAAAGGTGCCGTTCCTGCAGAGCATCGCTGCACCGCCGCTGCTGCTGATGACCGGCCTGATCATGGCCATCGGCGTGGCCCTGCCGATGAGTCCGCTGGCCGGCTACTTCAAGCTGCAGGCCCTGCCGGCCGGCTACTGGCCGTTCCTGGTGGCGATCCTGTTCGGCTATGCGGTTCTGACCACCGCGCTGAAGAAGTTCTACATCCGTCGCTACGGCTGGCAGTAAGCACTGGCCGGCTTGTCCAGGGAGAAATGGATGCTCGACATCAATCCGAACCTGCCGGCGTTCAACGCCGGCGCCACCCTGAGCTCGCTGATCAGCCTGACGGTGGCCTTCGTGCTGGGAACGGCCATCGGCCTGGAACGGCAACTGCGCCAGCGCACCGCCGGGCTGCGTACCAACACGCTGGTGGCGGTAGGCGCGGCGGTGTTCGTCGACCTGGCCGTGCGCTTCCATGACCTGTACGGAGGGCCGCCGTCGCCGCTGCATGTGGTGGCCTATGTGATTTCCGGCGTCGGCTTTCTCGGTGCCGGCGCGATCATGAAGGACGGCGCGCAGGTGTCCGGCCTGAACACCGCCGCCACCCTGTGGGGCTCGGCGGCGGTGGGTGCGTGCGCCGGCATCAAGCTGCTGCCGGAAGCGGTGATGGCCGCGATCTTCGTGCTGGCCGCCAATACGCTGCTGCGGCCGGTGGTCAATCGCATCCAGCGGCAGCCGCTGCCGGAAGCCTTCAGTGAAGCAACCTATGCGATCAACGTGGTCTGCCAGCGCGAGCAGCAGGCCGACGTGCTTGACCAGCTGTTACTGCTGCTGGAGCAGGCGCAGTACCCGGTACGCGCGGTGGACCAGCGGCCGTTTGGCGAACGCGATGTGGAGATCGAAGCAGTGCTGTACGCCACCACGGTCGATGCCGGCGAACTGGATGCCGTGCTGGCAACGCTGGCGACCACGCCTGGCGTACTGCAGGGGTTCTGGAACGCCAGCCTGGAGGAGTAGCGCCGGCCGCCGGATGCGTTCCGCCGGGCGTGGCTCAGCGCTTCCACGTGTTGCTTTGGTAGATGCCGACCTTGGTCGGCAGAATCCCTCAGGCATCATGATTCCTGCCCGGGCCTGCCGACCAAGGTCGGCAACTACCAGAAGCCTGAACGCCGCGGTCTGCCGGCCAGCGGCCGGCACTACCCAGCATCGCTTTGCTATCCTTTCCGCCCACGCCAGGGAGCTGTCCCGATGCCATCGCTGTCGCCCCGTCGCCCGCTGGTGCTGCTGGCCCTGATCGTCGTGATGGCGGCGATCTTCCTGATCGACACCGTCACCGACTACGCCGTTGCGGCGGCGTGTTTCTACGCGGCGGTCATCCTGGCCGCCTCGCGCGTGCTGGCCGCCCGTGGGCTGATCACGCTGGCCCTTGCCTGCATCGCGCTGACCGCTCTCAGCTTCTTCCTGACCCGCTTCGGCACCTACCGCATCGGCCTGGTCAATTCGGTGATCGGCATGCTGGTGATCGGCATCACCACCTACCTGGCCCTGAACATGGAAGCGGCCAAGGCGGCGGTGCAGGAGGCCCAGGGACGGTTGCTGCGGGTCGCGCGCGCGTCCACCGTGGGCGAGCTGACCACCTCCATCGCGCACGAGGTGAACCAGCCGCTGGCGGCCATCGCCAGCAGTGCCGAGGCCTGCCAGCGCTGGCTGGCGCAGGACCCGCCGAACGTGGACAAGGCACGGCAGACCGTGGCCCGCATCCTGGCCGATGCGCACCGCGCCGGCGACGTGATCGCGCGCATCCGCGGCCTGACCCAGGGTGCCGCGCCGCAGCGACGCGCCTTCGATCTGAACCAGGCGGTGGAAGAAATGCTGGCACTGTCGCGCAGCGAGCTGGATCGGCATGGCGTGGCGGTGGCGTTGCTGCTGGATGCCGACCTGCCACCGGTGCAGGCCGACCGCGTACAGGTACAGCAGGTGATCGGCAACCTGATTCTCAATGCGGTGGACGCGATGGAAGCGGTGCCTGCCGCTGACAGGCGCCTGTCCCTGCTGACCCAGCGCGATGGCGCGCGGATCAGCCTCAGTGTGCGCGATCGCGGTGTCGGCCTCCCCGCCGACCATCCCGAGCGTGTGTTCGATGCGTTCTGGACCACCAAGTCACACGGTCTTGGCCTCGGCCTCAGCCTCAGCCGTTCGATGATCGAAGCCAACGACGGCCAGATCCACGCCGAGCGCCCGAGCGGCGGCGGGGCCTGCTTCGTCTTCGACCTGCCCATCGCCACGGATGTCCCTCATGCGTAAGCCCACTGCCCCTGCTGCCGATCCGGCACCGATCGTCTACGTGATCGACGACGACCCCTCGGTGCGCGCGGCGCTTGAAGATCTGTTGGCGTCGATGGGACTGCAGGTAAGGGCCTTCGCCTCTACCCAGGCGTTCCTGGACCACGAACTGGAAGATGCACCGGCCTGCCTGGTGCTGGATGTTCGCATGCCCGGCCAGAGCGGGCTGGAGTTCCATCGCAGCATGGGCACCCATGGCCTGCAGCTGCCGGTGGTATTCATCACCGGCCACGGCGATATCGCCATGGGCGTCAATGCGATCAAGGACGGCGCCATCGAGTTCCTGACCAAGCCGTTCCGTGACCAGGAGCTGCTGGATGCGATCCACAGGGGCATCGAGCTGGACCGCCAGCGCCGCCGCGACGGCGAGGCACTCGGTGCCCTGCAGCAGCGCTGGAACACGCTCAATGCCGGCGAGCGCGAGGTGGTCGATGGCGTGGTGCGCGGGCGCCTCAACAAGCAGATCGCCGGCGACCTCGGGGTCAGCGAGATCACGGTGAAGGTGCGCCGCGCGCAGGTGATGCGCAAGATGGGGGCGCGCACCCTGGTCGACCTGGTGCGGATGTACGACCGCTTGCAGGCGGGCTCGCCCTGACCCAGCAGCAAGGCAGAGCGGTCGGCAGCGTCGCACAGCATTCCGCCTGCGCTATTTCCGGGTGGCCAGCACGATCACCCCGGCCACGACCAGGCCGATGCCACTCCACTCGCGCAGGCTGGGTCGCTCACCCAGCAGCAGATAGGCCAGCACGATCACCAGCACGACGCTGAACTTGTCGACCACCGCGACCTTGGCCAGCTCGCCACTCTGCAACGCGCGGAAGTAGAACAGCCATGAGGCGCCGGTCGCCAGGGCGGAGAGCACCAGGAACAGCTGGGTGCGCCCCGGCAGCAGCAGCGGGTTGGACCACTTGCCGGTGACCACCACCAGCGGCAGGATCACCGCCGCCACGATCAGGGTGCGGATGGCCATGGCCAGGTCCGAGTCGACGCCCTTGACGCCGACCTTGGCGAACAGCGCGGTCAGCGCCGCGAACACGGCAGACAGTCCAGCCCAGATCAACCACTGCGGTAGGTTCTGCACGAAGGCCTCGCTTGCCTGCACCTGCATGTGCGCCAACGCTACTCCACCCTGCCATCGGTGGGGCTTCACCTGCCCGTCACCGCCGCTACAATGGGCACGGAAACGCCAGGGGGCGATCTGCAGGGAATGCACCATGCTTGAACAGGACATCTTCGTCGCCCTTGCCGGGCCAGCCGCCCTCGACCGAGCCGGCCTGCCGCGCAGCACTCGGCTCCCGCTCCCCTTCCCCTCTGTTTCGCAGCACCCTGCCCGTTTGGCGCGGCAGGTTCCTCATTGCTTGCCCTGACCGGAGCCGTCGAAATGCCCGAGAACACTCTCCTTGCCACGCCGGCCGCTACCGCGCCGACCACCTACCTCGACCGCGCCATGGCTACGCTGCGCAGCCTGGGCCTGGCCGCCCCGCAGGACAACAACGCACCGGCCATCGCGCTGGTTTCGCAGCTGTCCACGCTTGACCAGGGCCGCGTGGTGGCCATCGCCCGGGTGCTGCAGCAGTCCGGCCATTTCAATGCCGTGATGCGTGATGAAATCAGCTCGGCCAAGGTGTCCGACCGCTATACCGAGATCGTCCGCGCCTTCGACAGCATCCGTGACGATGCCAGCACCATGGTCGAACAGGTCCGCGACGGCAAGATCGACATGGGCGAGCGCCTGCAGAACCTGTGGATGAAGGTCACCCGCGGCGATATCCCGAGCCGGTTCGAGAAGATCCGCCGTACGTTCCTGGAGGTCAGCCGCGATTCGGCCGAGCAGCTGCAGCGTGAATCGCGCGTGCTGGAGATGTACGGCGACTTCCGCCTGTCGATCAAGGATGCCGAGATCCAGGCGCATGAGCTGTTGAAGCTGCAGCAGCAGCGGCTGGCCGAAGCGCGCGAAACGCTGAAGCAGGCGCAGCAGCGCGTGGAATCGGCCGACCCGGCCGCCGATGCCGCCGATACCGGCCGCCTGGTGATGGCCCGCGATGAAGCGCTGCGCAACAGCCAGGCCGAAGAGTCGCGCTACCAGCTGGCCAAGGACCTGGCCGAGAACCTGCAGGTGAACTACGCCACCTCCGAGGCGATCATGCTGCGCGTGCACCAGTCGCACGAGGTCAAGCGCCGCGTCAACGAGCGCTCGGTGGTGTTCTTCTCCACCAACGAAACCAGCTTCACCGCCTTGAACCTGGCCTTCACCACGCAGATGGGGCTGCATGAGTCCACGCAGGCGCTCAATGCGATGACCGAGGGTACCTCCAAGGGGCTGGAAGCGGTGGCCAACATTGGCGATGAAGTGCTGCACGAGGGCCTGAAGGCCGGCTACGGCGCCACCATCGGCGTCGATTCGGTGCGCAAGCTGGTCGATGCGGTGGTGCGCTTCCAGGAGACGTCGCTGCAGGAAATCGAGCAGCTGCGCAGCCAGGCCACCCGCGACTCGGTGGAGATTGCCGAGTATGTCGAACAGGGCAAGCAGCGTTTCGCCGCACTGCTGCAGGCACCGCCGAGCCCGGAGCCGCGCTGACGTGAGTGCGACGATGGCCCCTGCCGAGCTGCAGGATGCGTTGCTGACCATGGATGTGGTCGACCAGCTGCGCTACCGCAATGCCGAAATGAAGGCACTGGCCGACAGCGGCCATGACCAGGCGAGGCTCAAGCAGCGCCTGCTTGAACTGTATCGCTCGCAGGGTATCGAGGTCTCCGACGAGATCGTCGAGGCCGGCATCCAGGCCCAGCGTGAGCAGCGTTACCTCTATGCTGCGCCGCGTGGCTGGAAGGCCTGGTTGGCCCGACGCTGGATCGATCGCCGTCGGCTGCTGAAATGGGCGCTGATGGCGGCGTTGGTGCTGCTGGTGCTCGGTGCGCTGCTGATGATGGCGCGCAGCTTCGGCGCGTTCGTGCACGAAAGCAACGTGCAGAAGAACGTCCAGGTGTTGAACGACAAGGTGGCAGCGCAGCAGCAGGAGGCCGCAGCAGCGCGCGCCCTGCTGGCCCGGCAGGAACAGTCCCTGCAGGGGCTGCTGCCGCGCGCCAACGCCAGTGCGGAGCGCCTGCAGCCCCTGACCGAGCGCGCCCAGTCAGCGCTGGCGGAAGCGCAGCGGCGCTTCGCCGGCGTGCCCGCCGCCATGGCGGGCCTGCCCACCCTGATCCGCCAGGACAAACTCACGCGTATCAGCAGTGGTGGCAGCGCCACCGGCGAACAGGCCGCCGCCCAGGTGGAGCAGCAGCGGCAGGCCGCCGCAGCGCTGCTGGCGCGCGCCAGGGAAACCCTGCCCGCACTGACCGAGCGGGTGACCACGCTCGGCCAGGCCATCGATGCCAGCGAACTGCTGGACACCACCGACACCGCCGCAAGGGCGGCACGCCTCACGCCGGACGCCGAGAAGGTACGCGCACGCGCCTACACCGCCGGCGATGTTGCACTTCGCGCCGGCGACATGGCCGCGGCCACCCTGGCAGTCACCACGCTGAAGGAGCTGATCGGCAGCGCCGACAAGCTGGCCGCGCTCAACGAGCGGCTGGCCCAGCTCAAGGCCGACGGCCTGGCCACGGGCGTTGCGGGCGAAGACCGCAAACGGCTGGAACGTGCGCTGGACCAGGCCGCCCAGCGGGTCCGCGTCGAGACACTGGCCGAAGCCGGGCCGGCGATCGACGAGGTCGGCCAGCTGGTGGCGTTGCTGTCCAAGTCCCTGGTCTACCGCATCGTCAACCGTGACGGTGAGCGTACCGGCGTCTGGCGCTACAGCGAAAAGGCCAATGGCAGCCGCAACTACTACCTGGTGACCGAAGCGCTGGACGAGGCCGGCAACGCCACCGAACTGCTGATCCGCAACGAGGAGACCGGCAAGGATGAGTGGGCCTCGCTGTTCGCCGTACGCGTGCCGGAGGCCACCTACAACCGGGTCGCAGCCGACAAGCAGGACAACGGCATCATCGAAGATGACCAGATCGGCAGCAAGCCGCGCGGCAGCCTGTCGCCGCGTTTCCGCATGCCCACCACCGGCGGCTACATCACCGAATGGTGATGGGTAAGGAACTGACATGAGAGATCTGAACGACGCGATTGCCGATGTCGAAACCGATATCGGCCAGGTGCAGGCACAACTGGCCACGCGCGGCGACCAGTGCCTGGACCTGGTCAAGGAGCAGGAAGCGCTGCACGACCGGGTCCGCGAAGACTTCAATGCACTGGCCCGCCTGCAGGCCGAGGCCGCCATTGATTCGCCGCCGATGGTAGCCAGGGACCTGCTGCAGCAGTCCAGCGCCGACCTGCAGCGCCGCGATCGCAAAGCGGCGGTGCTGGCCGACGAGCTGCAGGCGCTGCTGGACATCGAACAGTCGCTGCAGCAGCGCTCGCAGGAGGCCGTTGCCGCACGCGACGCCGCTGGCGGCCAGTGGCAGGCCCTGCAGAACCAGGTGGACACCACGCTGGAAGCGGAACCCACCTACAGGGTGCTGCAGGACGACCTGCAGCTGGCCGAGGCACGCGCCGACACGGTCGAACGCATGGCCACCTCTGCGCAGTCGGAGCATGATGCCAAGGCCGGCGCCTACCAGGCCGACCCGATCTTCATGTACCTGCACCGTCGCAGCTTCGGCAGCGCGGCCTATCGCGGTTGGCCGCTGGTGCGCACGGTCGATGGCTGGCTGGCCGAGCTGTGCGGCTTCGACCGTGCCCGTCGCGAGTACGCCACGCTGGTCGAGCTTCCGCCCTATCTGCAGGAGCATGCCGGACGGGCCCGTGCCGACGTCGAGGCGGCCCGCCAGCCGGTGCAGCAGGCCCGCGACGCCGCCCTCGCCGACGCCGGCGGCGACCCGCTGCGCCAGCAGTTGCAGACGGCACAGAGCGCAGTGGCGCAGGCGCTGTTGGCTGAGCAGCTGCATCGGCAGACCGTGGATGCCAAGCAGGCACAGATCAATGGTTTCCGCAGTTGGACCGATGCCGAAGGCGGCGCCCTGCTCACCGCGCTGGCGCGCACGCTGTCGGCCAAGAGCATGGACGACCTGTACCGACGCGTCGCCGCCACTGCCTCCGGCGAGGACGATGCCGTGCTCGAACGCATCCATCGCAGTCGCCTGCGCCTGGGCGAGATCGATGGCATGGTGGGCGAGCACACCCGCGAAATGGCCGTGCTGAAGAAGCGCCTGGACAGCCTGCAGGCTGCGCGCAGGAGCTACCAGGCCGCTGCGGATATCGAGCGTCAGGCGTACGAGGCACCGAGCTACCGGGCCGCCGCCCCGGCCACCGTCGCCGCATCCTTCTTCAGCACCACCAGCAGCCGAAGCACCACCCGCTCCTCTGGCAGCCTGTTCGACCTGCTTGCGGGCGGATCCAGCAGTTCAAGCTCTCGTTCAAGCTCCAGCTCGAGTTCGAGTTCGAGTTCAAGCTCCAGTTCCAGCGGCAGCAGCTTCCAGAGCGGTGGTGGCATCAGTGGTGGCGGTGGCTTCAAGACCGGCGGCGGGTTCTAGCCCTCCACCTGCCGGGTGCGCCGCTTCATCCGCGTATCCAGCAGGCCGACGCCCAGCAGCACCAGGCTGGTCAGCCATCCGGCGGCCAGCAGGTGCAGCCACGGCAACAGCAGGCCCAGCACCAGCAGCGCCGCGGCGCCCAGCAGGTGCGAGCGCGGCGTGTGTCCATAGACCACGCGCTTGTACAGGGCGCTGCCCAGCAGATAGATCAACGGCCCGGCCACCATCACGGTGGCGTACACCGTGCTGACGGCTGCACCCGGATGGTCCATCACCAGGTCGTTGCCCACCGCTGTGGCGATGATGCCGGCGATCAGCAAGGCATGCACGTAATGGAAGTTGGCGCCCATCCGCCCGGGGTCTTCGGCATGGGTGATGGCCTCGGTGGCATCGCGGCTGGAGATGCCGAAGTACAGCCACCACATGGCGATCGTGCCAGCGAACGTGGCCAGCACCGCCGAGACCACTTCGCCGCTCCAGTGCTCGACTTCACTGAGCACGCCGCCGGTGGCCAGCAGGGTTTCGCCCAACGCCACGATGACGAACAGCTGGCAGCGTTCGGCCAGATGCCCGCCCTCGATGGTCCAGTCGCGGGTGTGCGAACGGCCCATGCCCGGGAACGCGAAACCGAACATCGGCGAGATGTACTCGCAGGCCACCGCCACCGCCCACAACGCCAGGCGCAGAGAGCCATCGGCCGCGGCACCGACCAGCCAGAAGCACGCCGAAACGCTGACCCAAGCCAGCATACGGCGGAAGTTGGGCGCCAGCGGATGGTTGCGGCCGACCTCGAACAGGACGAATGCCGTGCGCCCCACCTGCATCGTGGCGTAGGCCCCGGCGAACATCCAGGCCCGGTCGGCAAACGCCTCGGGAATGGACGAGGACATCAGCAGCGCCAGCAGCATGGTGGCAAACAGCAGGCCGCGGATGCGCGGCGCCTGCGGGTCGAACCAGTTGCTGACCCAGCAGGCGTACTGCCAGCCCAGCCAGACCGCGAACCACAGCACCAGGGTCTGCAGCACGCCGGCCAGATCAAGGTGGTGCAGCAGGTGGTGGCTGAGCTGGGTGACCGCGAACACGTAGACCAGGTCGAAGAACAGTTCTTCGTAGGTCACGCGGGCATGGTGGCCATCGCGATGGCGCAGCGCGGGCAGGCGCAGTCGGGTGCTCATGGCGGGCCTTCAGCGCGCCAGGCGCCAGTACAGCAGGCCCGCCAGCAGTGCCGGCACGGCGAACACCAGCAGCAGGATCGGCAGTTCTTCGCGCACCGCGTAGCCCGCCTTGCTGACCCCTATCCACATGTTGGCCACCGAGACCAGCAGCCAGGTGGCGATGAACGCGATCAGCGCGGCAGGCAGCTGCGAGCTGCCCACGCTCCAGAGCCGGCCGAACAGCAGGAACACGCCCAGCAGCAGGACGCCAGCGGTGATCACCAGAAGCACATGCATGTAACGATCTCCTTGAGCCTGCTGGCAGGCTAGCCCGGGCCGATTCTGCGCTCCAGCCGATGATCGTGGTTTCACCTTCCAGCCGCTGCGAACAATCAATGGCTGCCGGGACATAGCAAACGCGAACGGTTCCCATTAGTATTGCGTCATCGTGCAGGGATGCCCTCCCTGCAGCCGCCCCTCGCCCCTGTTGCCGGTCCGGATGTCCCAGCTGCCCTCGCCTCACCCACCTGCGCTGCCGCTGGTGTCTTCGCTGGCGCGCCACTACGAGGAACTGGTGGACTACCTGCGCCGCCGCTTCCGCTCGCCCGGACTGGCCCGCGAGGTGGTGCACGACGTCTGCGTGCGCCTGCTGGAGCGCCCGCCGCTGCACGATGCACGGCAGCCGATCGCGCTGCTGCGCCGGATCGCGCATGACGCGGCGGTTGATCGCTGCCGCGCCGAAGATCTTCGCCGGCACTGGGTGGAAGCGCGAGCCGAGCTGCCGGACGATGCCTGCCCCCGGCCCGGGCCCGAGCAGCAGGCCCAGGGCCTGCAGGCGCTGCAGCAATTGAGCGCGACCATCGAGCGCATGCCGTGCCGGCGCCAGCAGGTGTTCATCCTGCACAAGATCCACGCACTGCCCCAGGCCGAGGTCGCGCTGCGGATGGGTATCGGCCTGAAGGCGGTGGAACGCCACCTGCGCCTGGCCATGGCCGACTGCCGCCGGCAGGCCATGCAGCAATGAGGCGTACACCCGGGCCTCCCACGCGGCCGCAGCCGTCGCAGGCTGCCACCACCGATGAACTGCTCGACCAGCATCGCGATGCGCTGAAGGAACGGTTTCCGCTGCCGGATCCGAAAACGCTGCAGCGTCGTCGCGGCGGCCGTGCCGCCAAGGTCGTGCTGCCCGCACTGGCGCTGATGGCCGGCGCGCTGTTGCTGGTCGATCCGGCCTGGCAGGTGCAGGACCATCGCACGGCGGCAGGCGAACGCCGCGCACTCGATCTGGCCGACGGCAGCCACCTGCTGCTCGATGCCGGCACCCACTTGCAGGTGCGTCGCCACCTGCGTTCACGGCAGGTGGTGTTGATCCAGGGGCGCGCCCGCTTCCAGGTACAGCATTCGGCATGGCGACGCTTCGAGGTCGATGCCGGACCGGTGCGCGTGCGCAACTACGGCACGGTGTTCGATGTGGATCGCCAGGGCGATCTGAGCGAAGTGACCCTGTGGCGCGGCGAGGTGGGGGTACGCGCCGAGGGCAGCGATGCCGAGCAGCGCCTGAAGCCCGGCCAGCGCCTGCTGGCGCAGCCGGGGTCGATCTCTCCGCCCGAGGCGATCGACACCGACCCGGCCGACTGGACCACCGGGCGGCTGCAGTTCGATCGGCTGCCGCTGGTGGAGGTGTTGCGGATCCTGCAGCGCTATCACGACCGTCCGATCGTGCTGGATGACCCCACGCTGGGCCCGCTGCAGGTGTCCGGCGTGTTCGACGCCGACCGCGCCGACACCGCCGTGGCACTGTTGCCGGAGATCCTGCCGGTACAGGTGCACGCCGCCGCCGATGGCAGCCTGCACCTGCGCAGGCGCGATTGATCGCCATTGATCGCCTTCGCAAGGGTGGGTTGTGCGCCGTCCCATCCGGCAGGTGCGTGAACCCCTCCGAAGGACCCCCGAATGACCCGCCCTGTTTCGCCCGCCGCACTGCGTCGGCTGGCTCCCTCCCTGCTCGCCGCCTGCCTCTGCGCTGCCCTGCCCGCCGCCGCGCAGGCCGCCGCGCCTGCGCCGATGGAGCTGCATCTGCCCGCCGGCCCGCTGCAGGCCTCGCTCAACACGCTGGCGCGGCAGAGTGGCATCCAGCTGCTGTTCGCCGCCGACAGCGTGAGCGGCCGCACGGCGCCGGCGCTGGATGGCCGCTACACCCCGCGCGACGCCCTGCAGCGGCTGTTGGCGGGACAGGGCCTGGCCCTGCAGGAACGTTCGCCGGGCGTCTTCGTGGTCAGCGCCGCGCCAGCGCCGGCAAAGGCCAACGCCCCGGCGCGGGCGGCCGCAGGTGCCGCGCCGACCTCGCTGGCCCGCGTCACGGTATCGGCCTCGACCGCGCGCATGCCGCAGGGCGAGACCGCCATGCCCAACACCATCACCGTGCTCACCCGCGAAGACATCGCGCAGCAGCTGGCGCTGGGTTCGGACGTCTCGCGCGTGCTGTCCTCGCAGATTCCGGCCTTCGCGCCGGCGCGCGAGAAGATGTCCAACTACGGTGAAACGATGCGCGGCCGCGGTATCCTGTACATGGTCGATGGCGTACCGCAGTCGACGCCGCTGCGCGATGGTTCGCGTGACTCGCACACCATCGACCCGGCGATGATCGAACGCATCGAGGTCATCCATGGTGCCAACGCGCTGCAGGGCATCGGTGGCACCGGCGGCATCGTCAACATCATCACCCGCAGTGCGCCCAGCGAGCCCGGTGCGTTCCTGCTCGACACCCACATCAGCTACAGCAGCGCCCTGCCCAGCCGCCGCGATGACAGTGGCCAGCGCGGTTCTGCGCTGGTCGGTGTGCGCGGCGAGCAGTTCGACCTGGTCGCCGGCCTGGCCTATGAGAAGCAGGGCCTGTTCCATGATGGCGAGGGCCGTTCGATCGGCACCAATGCGCAGGGCGAACTGATGGATTCGACCTCGTCGAACGTGTTCGCCAAGCTGGGCTGGAACCTGGCCGAGGGCCATCGCCTGCAGCTGATGGCCAACCGCTACGAACTGCGTGGGCTGGACAATTACCTGGCGGTCAACGGTGATTACCGCACCGGTCGGCCGACGATTTCGGTGCGCGGTGACACGCCGCTGGAGCCGCCGATGAACCGCTCGCGCTCGCTGACCCTGGACTACAGCGCCGCCGACCTGCTCGGTGGCCGTTTCCAGGCGCAGGCCTTCGCGGTCGATTTCGAGGGCCGCTATGGCGCCAGCCAGTGGGACCCGTGGGGCAACACCGGCGCCAATGCTGCGTGGGACCAGACCCAGAACGAATCGGACAAGCGCGGCTTCAAGCTGACCCAGAGCTGGACCCGCATCGACGACACCACGCTGGACGTGACCCTGGGCCTGGACGGCCTGCGCGACCGCACCCACCAGGTGCTGCTGGCCAGCGGCATGAACTGGGTGCCGCAGACCACCTACCAGAGCCTGTCGCCACTGCTGCAGCTGCATTGGTGGCCGACCGACCACCTGATGCTGTCCGGCGGCCTGCGCTACGAGAAGGGCGAGCTGGAAGTAGGCGACTACACCACCCTGCCCCGCTATGGCGCGCGCAAGGTGACCGGCGGCAAGCCGACCATGAGCGAGACCCTGCCCAACTTCGGCGCGGTCTGGTACATCAATGATCGCCTCAATGCGTACGCCTCCTACTCGGAGGGTTACACGGTGGCCGACGTCGGCCGCGTGCTGCGCGCGATCAACCGTGACGGCCAGCGCGTGGACAGCCTGATCGACCTGTCCCCGGTCGTGTCGGACAACCGCGAAATCGGGCTGGAGTACGACGATGGCCGCTTCAGCGGTGACATCGCCTACTACACCTCCGAATCCAAGCTCGGCTCGGTGCTGGTCTACGACCCGGGCATCGACGCTTATGCCGTGCAGCGCCAGGCCACCCGCGTGGAAGGCTTCGAGACCAACCTGCGCCTGCGCCTGGGCGACAGCCGCCTCGGCCTGGGCTACGCACGCGCCAACGGCCGCTACGACGCCAACCTCGATGGCCGCCTCGACAGCGATCTGGCCGGCGTCAACATCGCGCCGAACCGTCTGACCGCGTTCTGGGAGCAGAACTGGACGCCGCAGCTGAGCACGCGCCTGCAGGCCAGCCGCGCATTCGACCGCGACTTCGACCTGCAGGGCGCGCGGGTAGCCGAGTTCAAGGGCTACACCACCATGGACCTGGTCGCGCGCTATGCACTGGACAAGCACAGCTTCACCCTGGGCGTGCAGAACCTGGCCAACAGGCAGTACATCAGCTACTACTCGCAGACCACGCCGTCGAACCCGAGCTACTTCTCCGGCCGTGGGCGGGTGCTGACGCTGGGGTGGCAGTACCGGTACTGATCCATGGCGCCCTTATGGGAGCCATGAAATCTATGCGGAACGTGATGAAGGAGGCCCGTGCTAGTTTCTGGGCCTCCTTCAAACGGACCTGGACCATGCGCTCTTCCCTGCTCGCCCTCACCCTGGCTGCTGCACTGCCGGCCGCCCACGCGGCGGCCGCCGAAACACCGCTGCCGCAGCTGCGGGCATACACCGTGGATGCGTCCTGGCTGCAGCCGATGGCACCGCTGCAGATTGCCGACCACACCTGGCAGATCGGCACCGAGAACCTGACCGCGCTGCTGGTACAGACCAGCGAAGGCGCGGTGCTGCTGGACGGCGGCATGCCACAGATGGCCGGCCACCTGCTGGACAACCTGAAGGCGCGCGGCGTGGCAGCGCAGGACCTACGGCTGATCCTGCTCAGCCATGCACATGCCGACCACGCCGGCCCGGTGGCGGAACTGAAGCGTCGTACCGGAGCACGCGTGGTCGCCAACGCAGAATCAGCGGTCCTGCTGGCACGCGGCGGCAGTGATGACCTGCACTTCGGTGATGACATCACCTATCCGCCGGCCAGCACTGACCGCATCATCATGGATGGCGAAGTGGTCACCGTGGGCGGCATCGCGTTCACCGCACACTTCATGCCCGGGCACACCCCCGGCAGCACGGCCTGGACCTGGACCGATACGCACGAGGGCAAGCCGGTGCGCATCGCCTATGCCGACAGCCTGAGCGCGCCGGGCTACCAGCTGCGTGGCAACGTCCGCTATCCGCGTTTGATCGAGGACTACACGCGCAGCTTCGCCACCGTGCGCGGGCTGCCCTGCGACCTGCTGCTGACGCCACACCCGGGCGCCAGCCACTGGGACTATGCCGCCGGCAGCAAGGCAGGTGCCAAGGCACTGACCTGCAAGGCCTACGCGGATGAGGCCGAAAAGAAATTCGACGCACAGCTGGCCAAGGAAACGGTCCGGGCCCGTTGATTCCGTAGAGTCGAGCTTGCTCGACTGAAGCGAAGAACAGTCGAGCACAGCTCGACTCTACAAAGAGCAAGCCGAGCGTGGGCTCGGCTCTACAAGGTCAGCCGTCCTGCCCATGCTCGGCGAACGCTTCGATGCTGCCATCGGTACGCACCAGCTCGACGGTATACGGCTGCACGTAGCCATCCGGCATTTCCATGCCCGGCGAACCGGCCGGCATGCCCGGCAGCACCAGACCGCGCGCCGCCGGGCGCTCGGCCAGCAGGCGCTTGATGTCCTCGGCGGGCACGTGGCCCTCGACCACGTAGCCGCCGATCTCGGCGGTATGGCAGGAGCCCTTGCCGACCGGCACCCCCAGCCCGACCTTGATCGGGTTCATGTCATCGGTATCGCGCACCTCCACCTGGAAGCCTTCGGCCTTCAGGTGGTCGACCCAGATGCCGCAGCATCCGCAGCTGGCGGTCTTGTGCACGACAGCGATCGGCAATGCGGGATCGATCGAGGCCGGGCTGGCCGTGACGGGTGCCGCCGGGGCCTGCCCTGCAGACGACGCAGCGGTGGCGTCTTCAGCAGCGCGTGCGCAGGCGGCGGTGGCAAGCACAGTGCCCAGCAGCAGGCCGAGGGAGAGAGAACGGTTCATGGGTTGATTCCTTTGCAGATGCGGGCAGTACCGCCCGCCACCGGCGCATCAATGGCACAGGCAGGGTCGTAAGTAGAATGAGCAGCCATGGCAGGCGCTTGCGCGCCTGCAGGAATCAATCGATGGGTGGCCGCAACGGGTCCGGCAAAGGCGGCGGCGCGCGTTGCGCCGCGTTGAACGGCATAGGCGCCTCGCGCCAGGGCGACGCGGGCGTTCCATTCAACGTGGCCAGCATGCCCAGGCAGGCCGGTGGGCATTCGCACTCACCGCTTGCGCAGAGCGTTGATGCCGCTTCGTCGCAGCATCCGTCCATGGCAGTGGAATGCGGGGCGACGCAATGCCCTGCTGTAGGCACCGATGCATCCGGCAACGACGCAAGCGCCAGCGCCGGTGCATTCAGCACCAGGGCAACAAGCAGCATCCATCGCAGCAGCAGGCCAGGCAGGTTCACGCGTCGATGATAGCCGATGCGCGCATCAGGTCATCGACGCCGCCATCGCACGCATCCTTACCGGAATCGACTTGGCCGCCGGGGTGCCGCTGATGCGGTCGTAGTAGTCCAGCGGCAACAGTGGATTCAGTTCGGGGTAGTAGCCGGCCAGCGCGCCGCGCGGCATCGGGTAGTCCAGCACGGTCAGGCCATCGATGCGCCGGCTCACACCATCGCGGCTGATCGTCTCCAGGCTGACCTGCGCCTCCTTCTGCAGCCCACGCGCCAGCCGGTCCTCGATGTTCATGAACAGCACCATGCGATCGTTGTACACGCCGCGGTAGCGGTCGTTGTAGCTGTAGATGGTGGTGTTGTACTGGTCGTGCGAGCGCACCGTGGCCAGCCGCAGCATCTCGGGGTCATCCACCGGCTCGTCCACGTCCAGGCCGGGCATCACCAGGATGTTGGCCTTGCCATTGGGGGTGGGCCACACGCGGCGGCGCGGCGGAATATCCAGATGGAAGCCGTGCGGCTGCTGGATGCGCTGGTTGAAGCCGGTGTAGATCTCCGGGTACACCGCCGCGATCAGGTCGCGGATGGGGGTGTAGTCGTGCATGCACGCGGCCCAGTCGACCTTGCTGCCAGGCAGCGTTGCCATCGCCATGCGGCAGACGATCTCGACCTCGGGCAGCACCTCGGCACTGACCGGTTCCAGCACACCGCGTGATGCGGTCACGTTCGACATCGCATCCTCGATGGTGACGAACTGCTCGCCGGCCGGTGTCACGATACGTTCCGAGCGCGCCACCACCGGCAGGATCAACGCATCGCGGCCATGCACCAGATGCCCGCGATTGAGTTTGGTGGCGATGCCGACGGTCAGCTCCAGGCCGCGCATCGCCTCATAGGCACGCGCCGTATCAGGCACGGCATGGATGAAATTGCCACCCAGCCCGATGAACACCTTGGCGCTGCCGTCCAGCATCGCTTCGATCGACTCGACCACATGGTGGCCGTGCTCACGTGGCGGATCGAAGCCGAACACCTGCTGCACGCGGTCCAGGTAGGCCGGCTTGGGCTTCTCGTCGATGCCGACGGTGCGGTCACCCTGCACGTTGGAGTGGCCGCGGATCGGCCCGATGCCGGCACCGGGCTTGCCGAAGTTGCCGCGCAGCATCAGCAGGTTGGCCACCTGCTGCAGCAGGCGCGAGCCGTACTGGTGCTGGGTCAGGCCCATGCCGTAACAGATCACGGTGGCGTTGGAGCGGATGTAGATCTCCGCACAGCGGCGGATCTGCGCTTCGGAGATGCCGGAAACGCGAACGAGATCGTCCCAGTCCTGCGCCATCACATCGTCGCGCAGCGCATCCAGGCCCACGGTGTGTTCGGCCAGGAAGTCGTGGTCGAGCACACGCTCGCCCTGCGCCTCGCGTTCAAACATCACCCTCATCATGCCCTTGATCAGCGCCAGGTCGCCGCCGATGCGGATGTGCACGAACTCGCTGCTGATTTCGGTGGAACCCAGCGTGGCCATCTGCACCACGTCCTGCGGCTCGGCGAAGCGGATCAGCGCGCGCTCGGGCATCGGATTGACCGCCACGATCGGGATGCCACGTTTCCGCGCTTCGACCAGGTTGCTCATCATCCGCGGCGAATTGGTGCCGGTGTTCTGGCCGATCACGAAGATCGCCTCGGCGTGCTCGAAGTCCTGCAGCACGATGGTGCCCTTGCCCACGCCGATGGCCGGTGGCAGCCCACGGCTGGTCGGCTCGTGGCACATGTTCGAGCAGTCCGGGAAATTGTTGGTGCCGAACTCGCGCACGAAGATCGAGTACAGGAACGCCGCTTCGTTGGGCGTGCGGCCGGAGGTATAGAACTCGGCCTGGTGCGGGCTGTCCAGCGCCTGCAGATGGCGGCCGATCAACGCGAAAGCCTCGTCCCAGCTGCACGGCACGTAGTGATCGGTGGCCGCGTCGTAGCGCATCGGCTCGGTCAGCCGGCCCTGCATCTCCAGCCAGTAGTCGGTCTGCGCCATCAGTTCGGTGACGGTGTACTGGGCGAACAGCTCACGCCCGGCACGGAACTGGGTGGCTTCCCAGGCCAGCGCCTTGGCGCCGTTCTCGCAGAATTCCAGCTTCCTGCGCTCGTCGGCATCGGGAAACGCACAGCTCGGGCACTTGAAGCCGCCCGGCTGGTTCATCGCCAGCAGCGCCTTGGAGCCCTTGCCGATCACGCTCTGCTGCAGCAGCACCTTGGCGGTGGCGCCGGCGGCGCCCCAGCCACCGGCCGGCTGGTTGTAGGGCTTGTAGCGCGGTGGCTTCTGCTCGGACATGTTCGGGAACCTGGCGGGAGGAACGCAACAACAGAACGGCGCGGAATGCGGGCGTGCTGCCATTCGGCCGCTCGCCAAGCCCTACAGTCAAGCATGGTCCACGCGACGGCGCCAGAGGCTGGAACCGATTGCAGCACAGCGTGTCATGACAACGGTTACCACCGCGTCAGCGCGCGGCCACTGCGCTATTCTCGATGCCGTGGGTGGTCCACCACCTGCGTTTCCCTCTTGCCCGGACACGCTGAATGCCTGACTCCACCCCGCCGCACACCCCGCCTGCCGGCACGGCCCAGCGCCCGATGCAGCGCTGGCGCAGCGAGGGGCAACAGCAGCAGGTCGACGTGGTGGCCGAGGAAGTGCCGGTCGCGATGCGCTACAACGGCGCCGCCTTCGCGGTGATGATGGCTACCCCCTGCGACCTGGAAGATTTCGCGCTGGGCTTCTCGCTCAGCGAGGGATTGATCACCGCGCCGTCGCAGCTGGTGACCATCGATGTGCGGCCACAGCTGGAGGGCATCGAGCTGCAGATGACCGTGACCGACGACGCACCCGGCGCCGATCTGGACCCGGCCAACGGACGCCTGCTGCCGGGCCGTGGCGGCTGCGGTCTGTGTGGCACGCGGCAACTGGAGGACGTGCTGCGTCCGCTGCCGCAGATCCGCGGACGCCGCACCTATCCGCATGCCGCGCTGCAACGGGCATTGGCCACCCTGTCGCAACACCAGCCGATGAACGAAGTCAGTGGTTCCACCCACGCTGCGGCCTGGGCCGACGCCAGCGGGCGGATCGGTTGGGTGCGCGAGGATGTCGGCCGGCACAATGCGCTGGACAAGCTGATCGGCGCGCTGCACCACAACGAGCACGTCATCGACGGCGGCCTGCTGGTGATCTCCAGCCGCGCCAGCTACGAGATGGTCAGCAAGGCGGTGCGCGCCGGCGCCAGCGTACTGGCCGCGGTCTCGGCGCCGACCGCGCTGGCGATCGACCTGGCCCGCAGTGCCGGGCTGTGCCTGGTCGGGTTCGCACGCGAGAACGGATTCAACGTGTATACCCATCCGGAGCGGCTGCAGACGCACGACGACACGGCGGTCTGAAACCGGCCGGGAGCACCTCGCCCCCGGCCGAGGCATGCCTCAGCGCAGTGCCACCTTCGGGAAGTCCACCGGCACGTCGAACGCTACGTTGACGTAGTTGGTGAACAGGTTGAGTGCTACATGGGCGAGAATTTCGACGATCAGCTCATCGTCGAAACCCGCCGCGCGCAGCGCCTGCACATCACCATCGGCGATCTGCGCGCGCTGCTCGACCACTTTCAGTGCGAAGTCCAGTGCGGCGGCCGTGGCCGGATCGCTGGACTGCCCGATCTGCGCGGCGGCCATCTGTTCGCCACTGGCGCCAGCCTTGCGACCCAGCGCGGTGTGTGCGGCCAGGCAGTACTCGCAGGCATTGCGGTTGGCAATGGCCACGGCGATCTGCTCGCCCAGCAACGGGGACAGGCGGCCAGCGCCCAGCGCACCGAACGCCCCCCACATGCTCTGCAGCGCGGCCGGGGAATTGGCCACGGCACGGAACATCGCCGGAGTGGCACCGAAGGCGGCATGCACCTGGCCCAGCAGGGCCTGGCGGTCGGCGGTGGTGGCGGATGCATCGATCAGGGGGACACGGGACATGGTGGATCTCCTTGGGAAAGCGCCCGGGATTGGACGACCCGGCCATCCTAGGTAGACTCCATGGACCTATCAGGCCATATCGGCCGCTCGTATTGTCCATTCGTCCATGAGCGCTTCTGCAACCCACACAGATACCTCCGCGCCTGACCGGCTGTCCTCGCTGCTGGAGCGCTTCCGCGTGCAGGCCGCGCTGTTCCACAGCGGGCCGCTGTGTGGACGTCACGTGTTCGCGCCGCAGCCCGGGCGCGCGTTCCTGCACATCCTTCGCCAGGGCGAGATGGAGGTCCGCCATCCCGATGGCGATACCGCACTGCCACGACTGAAGATCGACAGCCCCAGCCTGCTGCTGTACCCGCAGCCGCTGCACCACGTGTTCCACAACGCGCCGCTGGAGGGACCGGATTTCACCTGCGCCACGCTGGATTTCGATGGTGGTGCGCGCAATCCGATCGTGCAGTCACTGCCGCCGGTGATGGTGGTGCCGCTGGCTGCGATCAGCGAACTGGACGACACCCTGCACCTGCTGTTTGCCGAGGCTGATCGCCAACGCTGTGGTTCACGGCTGCTGACCAACCGCCTGTTCGAGGTGGCGTTGATCCAGATCCTGCGCTGGGTGGTCGATCACCCGGATGCGGCGGGTGTCAGCCATGGGCTGATGCGCGGCCTGTCCGATGCAAGGCTGGCGCGTACGCTGGTCGCGATGCACCAGGCGCCACAGCACGAATGGACGCTGCCGCGAATGGCTGCCACCGCCGGCATGTCGCGCAGCGCCTTCGCGGCAGTGTTCAAGGAGGTGATGCAGGCGACACCCGCGAGCTACCTGCTGGACTGGCGGCTGAGCCTGGCCTGCGCGCAGCTGCGTGCGGGCGTGGCGGTCAAGCAGGTCGCCATCGAGGTGGGGTTTGCCGATACCGCGTCGTTGTCGAAGGCCTTCCGCAAGCGGCTGGGGGCGTCGCCACGGGCGTGGTTGGCCGGCCTTGCCTGAAAGGCCGTCGAGCATGGCTCGACGCTACAGGGCAGCCGACCAGCGGTCGGCTCTACCAAGAGCAATGCTCGCGCGATGGCCGATGGCCTAGCTGGCCGCCCCATCGGACTTCGCCAGCAACCCGGCGATGCGTTCGGCGACCTGGGCACGCACGCTTTCATCCAGCTGCCCTTCGTACATCGCTTCGTAGATCCACAGGCCATCGGCCGCCAGCCGCGCCACGAAATTGTCCAGCGCGGCCGGGTCGTCCTGCCCGGGTGAAGGCGGCAACGGCGCCCAGCGTCGTACCGCCGGGCCCCACGGGCGCTCATCGGCATCCGGGTCGGCCGATTCGAGCATGAACATCAGCTCGGCACGGGTGGCGCTCTGCGCCGACACCCGCACGAAGGTCTGGTAGCGCTCCAGCGCCGTCGCTTCGCCGGCGCGCTTGCCCAGCAGCGCTTCCATCGACGCTTCCCAGGCCTGCACCAGATGTTCGTCGATGCCACGCAGCAGCGCTTCGCGCGAGGGGAAGTGGTACAGCAGGCCGCCGCGGGTCAGCTGGGCCTCGGCCGCCACCGACTCGAAGGTCACCGCACGCACGCCGTCACGATTGATCACGTTGACGGCGGCGTCGAGGATGCGGTCGCGCTTGCTGGTTCTCATCGCATCATTTTACGCGATCGGCCGCACCCTCGCGGCTGCCGACGCGGCCGCGCAGCAGGCGCGCGATGATCGTCGCACCGACCGCCAGCATCACCGTGATCACCAGCAGTACGATCTGGTAGCCGCGGTCGTACGCGGCCGTGGCCAGCGTGAACCACTCGCCCTGCCCGCTCTCGCGTGCCACATGCAGGGCCTGGGTGAAGCCCTCGCGGGCCAGCGCCGGCATGTCGGCCGAGACCGGCAGGAAGGCGCTGTACATCGCCGCGCTCAGGCTGCCCAGCATCGCCACCGCCAGCAGGCCACCGAATTCGTAGGAGACTTCCTCCACCGACGAGGCCATGCCCGCACGGTGCGCCGGCACATTATTGAGGATGGCGGTGGACGCGACCGATATGGCCGAACCCATGCCGAAGCCGGTGATGGCCATGCCGGCCACCACCCAGCCCAGGCCGTGCGGGAAGCCGAACGCAACCACGCCGACACCCACCGCGCCTGCGGCCAGGCCACCGCAGATCAGCGGACGCAGGCCGACCCGGTGCAGGATGCTGCCGCCCAGCAACGCGCTGGGCAGGCTGCCCAGCGCCGCCACCGAGACCAGCAGGCCCGCCTGCAACGGGGTGAAGCCCGCCACCAGCTGGAAGCGCTGGGTGGTGACCAGCTGCAGGCCGGCCATCGCGAACAGGGTGAACACCGCCGACAGCGTGCCGGCCAGGAACGCGGGATTGCGGAAGATCGCGAAGTCCAGCAGCGGGTACGGCAGCTGCTGCTGGCGCCGCGCGAACGCCGCACCGCTGATGACCGCCAGCAGCAGCGCGCCGGCGCCCAGCGCGTACGACGGCGGCGTGGCGATCAGCGACTTGATCGCCAACACCAACCCGGACAGCGCAGCCAGCGCCAGCACCGACGACACCAGATCCCATGGGCGCGAGGTATCGCGCTGGCCTTCCGGCGCCAGCAGCAGCGTGGCCACGAAGGCGACCACCACCACCGGCACGTTGATCAGGAACACCGAGCCCCACCAGAAATGCTGCAGCAGCCAGCCACCGATGATCGGGCCGAGCGCGGCGCCGACGATCGCCACCGAGCCCCAGATCGCGATGGCGATGTTGCGCTCCCGCTCTTCGTGGAAGCTCAGGCCGATCAGCGCCAGCGTGGCCGGCATCATCGCCGCCGCACCCACCGCCAGGAACGCGCGCGCGGCGATCAGCTGCGCCGCACTCTCCGCGAATGCCGCGGCCAGCGAGGCAACACCGAACACCACCAGGCCGATCAGGAACATGCGGCGGTGGCCGATGCGGTCGCCGAGCGTGCCGGCGCCGAGCAGCAGGCCGGCCATCACCAGCGGATAGGCATTGATGATCCACAGCGCCTGGCCGGCGCTGGCCGACAGTTCTTCGGTAAGTGTGGGCAGCGCGGTGTAGAGCACGGAGTTGTCCAGCGTGACCAGCAGCAGGCCGGCGGCCACGGTGAACAACAGCGCCCAGCGGCGGGCGCGCGACAGGGCCGGAGCACCGGCCAAGGGCTGGGACAGAGCCATGGGGAAACCTGATGGGGGTGAAGTACCGTCATAACTATACAGGATATCCTGTATAGTTATGACGGTCGGAATCGATCGATTCAGCTTCTGTAGAGGCTAACCTGCTCGATCGGACACCCCAGCCAGGCATGGCCTGCTCTACGGGTAAACCCTCACCGGCAGTCTTCCGGCAATGCGGCCATCGCGGACACCACGGCCGCCTGCATGCCCTGCCCCACCGCCATGTCCAGCTCGCCGCCGATGCCGCCGTGCTGGCGGCGCAGTTCGTCCTCGCACAGGCCGCGCACCCGCCCGCGTGCGTTGGCGCGCAGGCTGCTGCAACGCCAGTCGGTGCCGCCCAGCGGCAGCACCGAATACACCACGCTGTTGCAGGCATTGCCGGCGCGCTGCTGCAACGACAGGCCAGCGAAGTCACGTGGTTCACTGCTGCGCTGCGGATCGAAGTAACTGTCGGGGAAGGTGCGTGCGTACTGTTCGATGTCCACGTCCATGCTGCGGCCCGCCGCCAGCGGCATCTGCAACGGCTGGCCACAGCGCAGGGCATCGGCGCGATGCTGGATGTACTGGTAGATCGGCCGGTCGAGCGTGGGATCCTGCTGGGTCACCGTGCTGACCGCTGCCAGCACCGGCAGTGACGCACGATTGGCCATGCGCGCCAACAGCCCCGCCTGTGCCGGCTGGCAGCGATCACGCAGCGTGGCCGCCAACAGGAACAGCACGTCGTTGCGAAAGGCCGGTTCCTCGATCATGCGCTGTTCGATGCGCTGGCGCGCATCCGCCGCGGGCGCCGGGAACGCGATCGCCGGCGGCTCGGAGACCGCGGCGCGCCGATGCCACCACACGGCCAACACCACGCCGCCCACCAGCACGCCGGCAACGATGATCCAGCGCGTGCGCATCAGTTGTGGATCGCCGTCAGCGTTGCCGCTGCGGCGTCGTAGGACGCGCTGGCGATATCCGCATCGAAGCGCTTCACCTGCAGGCGTCCCGCAAGCCGGTACGGGTCCCACAGGTCGCCCAGCGCGATCGGCGTGGCCAGGGTCACATGGATGATCTGGTTCGGCGGTGGTGGCGGCACATGGATGCAGGCGCCGTAGAACGGCACGAACAGCAGTTCATCGACCAGACCGGCGTCGTTGGTGCCCAGCGGCACCACGTAGCCGTCCAGATCCACGGCACGGCCATCGGCGGCATCGACCACCTGCGACGAGCCGAACTGCCTGGCGCGGTCGGGGCTGGAATGGTCGATCTCCTGCCCCGGCGGCGTGCCGGAACCGGTGTCGTCGATCAAACCGCCCACGCCGTCCATGCCATTGCGTGACAGGCCGATCTGCGGCGGCGGCCGCTGATAGGTCACTTCATCGGGCCGCAGCGCATCCCAGCGGTTGATGGGAGCATCGGCCACCGTTGGCTGCGCGGAATGCGCGGTCTGCGCGGTGCTGACAGGTGCGGCGGTCGGCACCGGCTGCGTACAGCCACCCAGACACAGGCAGCCCACCAGCACTGCAACGTGCTCAAGGTTCATAGGGCCTCAGGTGCGCATCGCGCATGGTGTAGGCAGAACCGGCCAGGTCGTCGTCCAGCCGCTCCGCGCGCAGGGTGCCGGCCAGGAAGAACGGCGAATACATGTCCGGCATTTCGATCGGGCGCGGCAGCAGCACGTGCACGATCTGGTTGGGCGGTGGCGGCGGCACGTGGATGCAGGCGCCGTAATACGGCACGAACAGGAACTCGGTCAGGCGCCCGTCCTGCGCGTTGGCCAGCGGCACCACGTAGCCCGGCAGGCGCACCGGTCGTTCCAGTACCGCGTCCACGGTGCGGAAGGTGCCGAACTGCGGCATGCGCCGGTTGCCGTTGTGCTCGACCTCGGGGCCCTCGCCCCGCTCCAGCGCGGCCAGCTCATCACCAGGCATCATCTGCAGCCAGTCCAGCTCCTGTTCTTCAGCCGTGCCCGCAGCCACGGCGCCACTGCGGTCGATCACCGGCGACGGCGGCAGCGCCTGCACGCCGCTATCCACCGGCCGCTCGCAGGCAGCCAGGGACAGCAGCATCGGCAACATCCACAAGCAGCGCATGCTCAGCCTCCCGGCGACAGGCCATCGGCCAGCGTGCGCCGATAGGCCAGCAGCGCCGGCACCAGCCCGGCCGCCGCGCTGATCACCAGCACGCCTGCGGCCCAGGCCAGCTCGCGGCCGTCCGGCCAGACATGGGTGATCGACAGCCCGAAGCTGGTCAGCGCCCACGCGCGGCCCGCCAGGCTGGCCACGGCCAGCACCGCCAGCGCGAGCACGCAGGCGACCGCGCTGGTCGCCACCGCTTCAACCACCAGCAGGGCGGCGATGTAACCCGGCCGCGCACCGATCGCACGCAGTACGGCCATCTCGCGCCGCCGTTCCTGCAGGGTCGAAACCAGCAGCGCCACCAGCGACACCATGCCCAGCAGCACCACCATCGCGCTGATCAGCTGCAGGGCACGTTCGGCCGTGCCCAGCGACTGCCACAACTGCTGCAGGGTCACGCCCGGCAGGATCGCCAGCATCGCCTCGTCCGGGTACTCGTTGATCCTGCGCTGCACCGAGAAGGTGGCGATGCGCGAGTTCAGGCCAAGCATGAACGCCGTGATGCTGGTCGGGGTCAGATCCAGGTGACGCGCCTGCTCGGCGCTGACGCTTTGGCTGCGCAGCTGCACACCCGAGCGCCAATCCACATGGATCGCCTCGATGGCCGGCAGCGAGACCAGTACCGATGAATCCACCGGCGTACCGGTACGCTGCAGGATGCCGGCGACGCGGAACGGCTTGTCGGCATGGGTGGCCAGCGTAACCGCACCGGTGCCGTGGGCCAGCACGATCTCATCGCCGAGGCCGACCCGCTGCGCAGCGGCCACTTCGGCCCCGATCACCGCATCGTACAGATCGTCGAACGGCCGCCCCTGCGCGAACGCCAGCGCGTGACCGGCGCCGTAACGATAGTGATCGAAGTAGCCGCCACTGGTGCCGACCACGCGGTAGCCACGCCAGGAGTCACCCAGTGACAGCGGCACCGCCCACTTCACCTGCGGCAGCGCCGACAGCTCCTGGTAGGACTGCCAGGACACGTTGTTGGTCGGGTCACCGATATGGAACACCGAATACAGCAGCAGGTTCACCGGCCCCGAACGCGCACCGACGATCAGGTCGGTACCCGACACCGTGCTGGCGAAGCCCTCGTGCGCCTGTGCGCGCACGCGTTCAACGCCCAGCAACAGCACCACGCTGAGGGTGATCACCAGTACGGTGAGGCCAACGCTCAACGCGCGGCTGCGCAGGCTGGCCCAGGCAAGCTCAAGCATGGGCGCCACCTGCATGGTTGATCTCCGCCAGGGCAATCGTGCGGTCGAACAGCGGCTGCAGACCATCATCATGGCTGACCACCACCACGGTGGTGCCGGCCGCCTGGCATTGTGCGGACATCAACTGCAGGAAGGCCGTGGCGGCCTCCCGGTCCAGCGCCGAGGTCGGTTCATCGGCCAGCAGCACCGCCGGCCGGCCGATCAGCGCACGTGCGGCCGCCACGCGCTGCTGCTGGCCGACACTCAGAGTGCCCGCGCGCCGCTGCATCAGCGCCGGGTCCAGTTGCAGGGCGCCCAGCAGGCGCGCGATCTCGGCGTCCAGCGGCCCGCTGATGCGCTCGCTGCGCAGGCGCGAGAAGCGCAGGCCCAACGCAACGTTGTCGCGCACACTGAGGAACGGCAGCAGGTTGAACTGCTGGAAGATCACGCCCAGGTGGTCGGCGCGGAAGCGGTCGCGGCGGGCGCCTCGCATCGCCTGCAACGCCTGCCCGGCCACCTCGACGCGGCCCTTGCCAGGCAGCAGCACCCCGGCCAACAGACCCAGCAGCGTACTCTTGCCGCCACCACTGATCCCACGCAGCAGCACGCTGCTGCCCTGCTCGATCCACAGCTGCGGAATGTCCAGCACCAGGCGCAGGCCATAGCCGAACTGCACCTCATCCAGCCTGATCAGCGCAGCGCTGCTCACGGCGCCAGTACCACGCGCAGCTGGGTGGCGGTCAGCACGCTGCGGCCCTGGCCACGATCGGTTGCGGTGTTGACGATGACCTCGTGCAGGCCTGGGAACACGGCTGGCAGGCGCATCACCAGGGCGCGCAACGCCGCGGGATTGGCACAGCGGTACTGCAGGTTGGCGCTGAAGCCGGCGTGACGGTGCTGCCCGGCAGCCGGTGCCGCGGCGGTCGCATCGAAGCCCTCGGCGCTGGCATCGCTGCGGGCCAGCCGGCAATGCGCCGCCGTCGGCAGCGTTACCCAGCTGCCACTCTTCAGCACCGCGGTGGCGCGTGCCAGCGATGCCCGCTCAGCGGCGTTGGCCGGCGGTCGCTCGAAATCGAGGATGCCGATACCCGGCGCCTGCAGGGCCAGTTCCAGCACGCCCTGATCGAGCGCGAGATCAACAGTGGCCTGGCCGTGCACGTGCGCACCGAGCTGGCGGACGTCATGGGCCTGCGCGGCGCTGGCAGCCAGCAGCAGGAAAAAAGCAGCGGGAAGCTTCATGGGGGAGACTCCAATTGTTACTATGTAACATTATGGACCATATCCCCTCGATGCCCGCAAGGGCCCTGGCCCAGCCGCCAGCTTCGGCACGCTGGCATCCCCGCCTCGATCTGGCCGGTGCCTGGCTGTCGCTGGCCTGCGCCGCCCATTGCGTCGCCCTGCCATTGCTGCTGGCGTTCGTGCCGGCCGCGATGATGGCGCTGCGCTCGTTCCAGCGCCCCGGCCATGGCGCGATGACGCTGCTGCTGATGATGTCGCGCTGGGAGTGGCTGTTCGCGCTGGTGGCCTCGGCGCTGGCGCTGGCCAGCACCACGGCGGGGCTGCGCCGGCATGGTCGCAGGTGGCCGCTGCGGCTGGCCTGCGTGGGCGCCGGCCTGCTGCTGTCGGCGTCGCTGTACCTGCCGCTGAAGGAATCGCTGCTGTGGCATGGGGTGGCAACGGCCTGTGGTGGCGTGCTGCTGGCCTGTGCGCATATTGGCAACAGGCGCGCCCTGCACCAGCACCGGTAGCGTTTCGAAGATGCCGGCCAGCGGCCGGCACTACCTGTCGTTGGAAGCGCGGGCCGTCCGCGCCGCACCACCACCGGTAGCGCCGGCCGCTGGCCGGCGTCCCTGCCTCGTCAGAAGCGATAGCCCACTTCCGCGCCGACGATGCGCGGGCTGTCGACCGGACCGTAGTAATTACCGTCGCGGCCGAACGCCAGGTTGTCGAAGATCAGGCCGTTGATGCGGCGCTTGTTGGTAAGGTTCTGCACGAACACGCGTGTGCTCCACGGCCCGCGCTCATAGCCCAGCTGCGCGCCCAGCACCGCGACGGCCGGCTGGAAGGCGCGGTTGCGTTCGTCCAGCGCACTGGAACCGGTGAACTGCGATTCCAGCCGCGCGTAGAGACCGGACTGGAACTGGTAGCGCGCCGCCAGATAGCCGGTGTAATGCGGGGTCAGCTTGACCCGTTTGCCGGCCAGGTTCTGGTCGACGCTGACCCACAGCTTGGTGTACTTCGCATCGACATAGCCCACGTTGGCCATCAGGGTGAAGCCGGGCATCACCTCGAACACGCCTTCAAGTTCCGCGCCGCGCGAACGGATCGACGCATCCGAGCCCACGTAGTCCGACGAGATCGGGCGGCCGTTGGCATCGGTGGCCACCTGGATCTCCTGCCAGTTGTCCGAGGTGATGTGGAACAGCGCACCGCCGATGTGGCCACGGCCACCGGCCAGGTTCATCTTGAAGCCCAGCTCATGGCTCCACATGCGTTCGGATTCATAGCGCAGCACCTTGTCGTTGACCACATCGCTCTGCGCTGCGGCCAGATTGAAGCCGCCCGGAATGTAGCCCTTGGCCGAGGCCGCATAGAACGACAGGTCGTCGGTGGCGTCATAGCGCAGCGACACCCGCGGCAGCGTGGCCGAGAAGGTATGCGCCAGCGCGGCATCGCGGTACAGCACGCGGCCGCCGGCGCCGAGGTCCAGCGCGCCGGCACGCTGCTCGGTGGAACGCCGCGCCTGCTCATGGCGCAGGCCCACACTTGCGGTCAGCTGTGGAAGCGACGGGAAGGTATAGCTGGCGGTGGCGAACACACTGTAGTCCTCCCCCTTCGAGGTCTGCCGCGGCGCCAGGTTGTAGCTGTCCAGCCCACGCAGCGCAGGACCGACGAACGTACCCAGAATCGAATCCTTGCTGTTGCGGTAGGTCGACACACCGGCCATCCAGGTCAACGCCTGGTCACTGGGCGAACTGAAGCGCGCCTCGGCCGTCCATTCGTTCTTCCGGTCGTAGATGCGGCCTGCCAGTGCCGCGCTCTGGGTCATGTCGAAGTCGTAGCCGGCCGAGGTCACTTCCTCGTTCCGCCAGGAGGCGGCCACGTCCAGCGTGCCGGCCTGCAGCTGCCATTGCGCACTCAGGCCCGCCACCGACTCATCCTTCTCGGTGCGCTTGGGTGCGTCATTGATGTAGGTGAAATCACCGGCACGACGGCCGCCGTTGAGCGAGCTGCCGTAGGTGCGGTTGTACAGGCCGGTATCCAGCGGCAGGTACTCGTACTCGAACATGCCCGGCGCGCGGGTGCGCAGATGGTAGGCCAGTGCATTCACCGAAACGTAGTCGCTCGGCCGCCAGCGCAGCTTGCCCTGCAGGTAGCCCTCGCCCACCCTGCCGCGCGCACCGGAGGGCGTGAGGTTCTTCAGGTAGGCATCCTCGTCCGAGCCCATGAACGCCACCGAGCCGGACAGGCGGCCATCGTGGCTCAACGGGCCGGCCAGGAAGCCGTCCAGTGCCGTGCCGTTGCCATTGCCGAACCAGGTACTGCGCACATTGAGTTCGCCTTCGCGCGCATCGGCCGGACCGCGTGTGCGCACCAGCACCAGGCCGGACTCGCTGTTGGCCCCGTACAGCGTGCCCTGCGGCCCGCGCAGCACCTCCACCGACTCGACCTGGTTGAGCACGGCATTGCTCAGTTCACGGAACGGAATGCCATCGATATAGACCGACGCACGGTTGACCAGGAACGGATTGGACTCGATGCCGCGGATCGAGATGAACATGTTGCTCAGCTGGCCCATCGCATTGAACTTCACATTCGGGGCGAGCTTGTCGAGGTCACGGAACTCGGTAACACCGGCCTCCTTCAGCGCTTGCCGATCAAGCACGGTGACCGACAGGTCGCTCTTCAGGTACGGGGTATCGCGCTTGGAGCCAGTGACACGGACACCGTCAAGCGTGGCCGGGGCGGCCTGCTGGGCAAGCGCGGGCATGGCAGGAATGAGCAGGGATGCCGCAACAAGGGCGGCAGCAGGCGTGGACGACTTCAACGGACGGACCTCAACGGATGGAAAGGCGGACGCGCGGGCGGCGGCAGCGCGGGTCAAGAGTGTTATCCTGTAACATTCGCGCCATCCCGCCACTCCATTCGCGGCAGCGCCGCTCCATTTCCGGATCCTTGATGCCCGCCCTCGCCGACCAGATGCTGCGCGAAACCGGCCCCCAGCCTGCGGCCGCCCACGTCAGCCCGGACGGGGCGGTGGTCCTGCTGCGCCACCGCTTCGAGGCCAGCGAAGGCGAGATGGGGCATCCGCAGCAATTGCGCCTGGGCATGGCCATGGCCGGCGGGGGGTGGTTGCAGCAGCGCACGCTCAACGGCGTGCTGCAGGCACCGTGGCGACCGGGCCAGTTCAACCTGGTCCTGCCTGGCGACCGCGGCACCTACGCCAGCCCCGCCGTCGACGTGCTCGGCATTGCCATCGACACCCACGCGTACCCGCACCACGCGCTGGCGCTGCAGCAGCTGCAGCCGCTGGCGGCGCGGCTTCACCAGGATCCGGTGGTGGGCTCGGTGCTGCAGGCGCTGTGGTGCAGCGCGCAGGCCGGTGCGTGCCTGCCCGGTTTTCTCGAACACGGCGCGCAGGTGCTGCTGCATCGCCTGGGCCAGCTTGCCGGCCAACGGAGCGAGGTGGGCGGCACGGCCACGCCGCTGTCGGCGCAACGGCTGCTGCAGTTGAAGGACTACATCGATGCACAGCAGGGCCAGCCGCTGGGCGTCACCCAGTTGGCTGCCGCCGTGCAGATGCAGCCGTCCAGCTTCAGCCGCGCCCTGCGCGCCGCCACCGGGCTGCCACCGTACGCGTTCCTGACCCGGCACCGCATGCAGCGGGCCGGCGCCGCGCTGGCGCAGGGCCGCACCGTCACCGACGTGGCCCTGGCCAGCGGATACGCCAACCCCAGCAAGTTCAGCGCGGCCTTCCGCCGTGTGCTTGGCTGTTCGCCCTCGGCCTGGATCGCGCAGGCGCGCAGCGGGTGATCCGGATCGCCGCTGTGCAGCACCGGCCAACCTTACAGACCGGTAATGTCCAGGTCAGGCCATCGAAAGGTGCCGGCCTCCACCCTGAGGGCCACAGTCCCCACAGGTGCTCCGCAATGATCCGTTCCCTGCAGCGTCCCGCCCTGCTCATGCTGATGCTGGCCGGCCTCGCCATCGCGCCACTGGCGCTGGCCCATCCCAGCCTGGTGCGGGCCACGCCGGCCGCCGATGCCACCGTGGCCCCGGCCAGCCAGATCGAGCTGCAGTTCAGTGAGAAGGTGATGCCGCGTGCCACCCGCATCGAGCTGAGCATGGACCACGGCCGCATGAAGATGGCCATGCCGACCACCGCGCAGGAGGTCTCCGAAGACGGCCACACCCTGCGCGCGCGCTTCGGCAAGCCGCTGCCCGCAGGCCGTTACGCACTGCAATGGCGCGCAGTCGGCCAGGACAGCCATCCGGTCACCGGCACCTACCGCTTTACCGTGAAGTAAGGCCGCGCTTGTGGTCGAGCTCTCGCCGTATGGGCTGAGGCTGGCGCTGTATGTGGCACTGATGCTGCTGTTCGGGCGCACGCTGTTCGTGCGTCCGCTGCTGCCGCGCGGCGCCCTGCTGGCAATGACCTTCATCGCGCTGCTGCTGGTGGCCGTCGACGCGCTGACCCGGCTTTCCGGCGTGCTCGGCATCGCGCCAACCGACATCGATGGCGCGACCGCACACTGGTTCCTCAGCGGAACGCCGGTAGGCCAGGCAGGCCTGCTGCGGGGTGTGGCCCTGCTGGCGATGCTGCCGCTGCTGGCGATCAACCGCCCGCTGCGGGGCCTATGGCGTGCTGCGCTGATGCTGCTGTCGGCGATCGCGTTGGCCAGCCTGGCCTGGAACGGCCATGCCGCCGCCGGTGATGGCCCCGGCGGCACGCTGCGGCTGATCGCCGGCCTCGCGCATCTGCTGGCCGCGGGCGCCTGGGTGGGTGCGATCGCCGCCCTGCTGCAGCTGGCGCTGCGCCCCCAGGGCGTGGGCCTGCGCGAGCGTACCCATGCACTGTGGCGGGCGGCGCACGGCTTTGCCCTGCCCGGCACCCTCATCGTCGCGACGCTGGCGATGACCGGCACCTATACCTATGTCGATCTTGGGGGATCGGTGCAGACCCTGGCCGGCACCGCGCATGGGCGCTGGCTGCTGCTCAAACTGGCCCTTGTGGGCGGCATGCTGGCGCTGGCCGCATTGCATCGCTGGCGGTTGGTACCCGCGCTGGCGGTGTCCATCCGAGGCGGCTGGCAGCCGCGCCCATTGCGCGCTCTGCGCCACAGCCTGGCCTGCGAGTCGGTACTGGTGCTGCTGGTGCTGGCCTGCGTGGCGGTGCTGGGCACACTGGATCCGCTGGCATGAGCGGTCCGGGCCGATGCAGGTGCAAGCTGCGATGATGGGCGCACCATGAAACTGCTGATCGTTGAAGACGAACCCAAGACCGGCAACTACCTGCGCCAGGGCCTGATCGAAGCCGGCTACGTGGTCGATCTTGCCTGCAACGGCGTCGATGGGCTGCATCTGGCCGGCACCGGCGAATACCAGCTGGTCATCCTCGACGTGATGCTGCCCGGGCTGGACGGCTGGAACGTGCTGTCGCGGCTGCGCGCGGACGGCTGGCCGCTGCCGGTGCTGTTCCTTACCGCACGCAGCAGCATCGCCGACCGCGTGCACGGCCTGGAGCTGGGCGCCGACGACTACCTGGCCAAGCCCTTCGCCTTCGCCGAGCTGCTGGCGCGCGTGCGTACCCTGCTGCGCCGAGGCCAGGCGTTGCCGCAGGCCGAGCGCATCGTCATCGCCGATCTGGTGGTCGATACGCTGCGGCGCCGGGTGGAGCGGGCCGGCCAGCGCATCGCGCTCAGCCAGAAGGAATACACCCTGCTGGAACTGCTGGCGCGCCGCCAGGGTGAAGTGCTGCCCCGCTCGCTGATCGCCTCGCAGGTGTGGGACATGAACTTCGACAGCGACACCAATGTGATCGATGTGGCCATCCGCCGCCTGCGCGCGAAGATCGACGACGCGTTCGACGCCAAGCTGATCGTGACCGTGCGTGGCATGGGCTATGTGCTGGAGGCGCCGGAGGACGGTGCTGCGCGCGACGGATGAGCCTGCGCCGTTCCATGGCGGTGCGGTTGACGGTGCTGTTCGCCACCGTGGCCACACTGGTGCTGGCGGCGCTGGGCGTCGCGATATATGTCAGCGCCCGTCACGATCTGGTGGCGCAGGATTTCACCGAGCTGGAGAACAAGGTCGCGCTGATCAACGACCTGGCCTCCCGCGGGCCGGCATCGGCACGCGCGCAACGGCTGGCCGCCGCGCTCGGCCATCATCCCGACATCGCCTTCCATATCGCCGATGATCGCGGCCGCGTGCTGTTCTCCACCGCACCGCCGCTGCTGCGCGAACATGCCCGCCGCCAACCCGTCGATACGGCACCGCGCCGGCATGACTGGACGCTTGCCGATGGCCGCTGCATGCATGCCCTGCACCTGCGCCAGACCCTGGCAGACGGCAGCCAGCTGGTCACCCTGCTGGCCATCGACGATGCCCGCCATACCGCGTTCCTGCAGCGCTTCCGCCATCTGCTCGCCATTGCGATCGTCGCCGCGGCGGTGGCCAGCAGCCTGCTCGGCGGCTACGTGGTGCAGCGCACGCTGCGCCCCCTGCGCACGCTGGCCGATGACGCCCGCGAGATCACCGCCGGGCGCCTGCAGCGGCGCTTGAGTGCACGCCGGGCACCGGCCGAACTGGAGCAGCTGGCGCAGACCCTCAACGGCATGCTGGCGCGGCTGCAGCAGGATTTCGCACGCCTCACCGAGTTCTCCGGCGACCTTGCCCACGAACTGCGTACGCCGATCACCAACATGCTGACCCAGGTGCAGGTCGTACTGGCCCATCCACGCAGCAACGAGGCCTATCGGGAGACGCTGGCCTCCTGTGCGGAAGAGCTTCAGCAGCTGGCGCAGACCGTGGGTGACCTGCTGTACCTGGCGCAGACCGAGACACCCGGTGTACTGCCTTCGCGCGAGCCGGTGGCGCTGGATGCGGTGGTGGATTCGCTGCTGGAGTTCTACGGGCTGCTGGCCGAGGACCGGCAGTTGACGCTGCGCCGCGACGGTACCGCGCGCGTCGATGGCAACCCGTTGATGCTGCACCGTGCGATTGCCAACCTGCTGTCCAATGCGTTGAAGCACGCCCGCGCGGGAAGCGAGGTGCGGGTGCGGCTGGAACAGGGGGCCGGCCGGTGCAGAATCAGCGTGCACAACCTCGGCACGCCGATTGCCACCGAAGCGCTGCCGCGCCTGTTCGACCGCTTCTATCGTGGCGAGCGCAGCCGCCATGAAGGCGCCGGGCTGGGCCTGGCGATCACCCGCGCCATCGCCCAGGCCCATGGCGGCAGCGTCGGCGTCGCCTCGGATGAAACCGGCACCGTGTTCGAACTGCTGCTGCCGAGCGCAGCGGCCGGCACTACCCCGCCCGATCGAACAGCGCCGCCACCCAGTCGATGAACACCCGCAACCGCGGCGAGGGCGTGCGGTTGCGCGGGTAGACCAGGTTCAGCGGGCTCGGCGTTGGCGGCATCTGCGGCAGCAGTTCGACCAGCTCGCCCCGCGCAATGTACGGATCCATGCGGTAACGCGGTGCCTGGATGATGCCCAGCCCTGCCAGCGCGGCGCCGAGGAACGCATCCGCACCGGACACCAGCACCCGTGCCGGCAACGGCACGTAGCAGACCTGCCCGTCCTGCTGGAACTCCAGGGGAATCAGCTGGCCAGTGGCGCTGGAGCGATAGCCGATCATTTCGTGGCCGTCCTTCAGAGAGTCGATTCCCTCGGGCAAGCCCCGGGTCTGCACGTAGTCCGGCGAAGCCACGGTAACCTCACGCAGCAGCGTCAGCCGTCGCGCCGCCAGGTCGCTGTCGGCCAGCGTGCCGACCCGGATCGCCGCATCCACGCCTTCGCGCAGCAGGTCGACGTAGCGGTCTCCCTCACTGACGTCCAGCTCGATGTCCGGGTAGCGCTGCAGGAAGTCCGGCAGGTGCGGAAACAGCAGATGCCGGCCCAGCGTGCCATGCACCTCGATGCGCAGCGGGCCACGCGGTGGCACGTCACGGAACGCGGCCTCGGCGTCGTCCATGTCGGCGATCAGGCGCAGGCAGCGACCGTAGAAGGCCTCACCCTCCAGGGTCGGTACCACCAGCCGCGTGGTCCGGTTCAACAGGCGCACCCCCAAGCGCTGTTCCAGCGCCTTGATCGCGTCGGTCACCGTGGCCCGTGGCAGGCCAAGGTCCTCGGAGGCGCGGGTGAAACTGCGGCGCTCGACGATACGGACGAAGGCGCGCATGGCCGTAAAGCGGTCCATTGTTCGGCTGTCCGGATGGTGTGGGTTGATTATGCACGATTGTCCGCCGTGGGCAGGTGCTGTATGCCAACCAAGGTTGGCATCTACCAGATCACGGCACGCTGTTCGTCGCCCGCTGGGTGGCCGCCTTGGCGCATGCCAACCAAGGTTGGCATCTACCAGAGCACGGCACGCTGTTCGTCGCCCGCTGGGTGGCCGCCTTGGCGCATGCCAGCCAAGGTTGGCATCTACCAGATCACGGCACGCTGTTCGTCGCCCGCTGGGTGGCCGCCTTGGCGCATGCCAACCAAGGTTGGCATCCACCAGGGCACGGCACACCGGGTAGCCGCCCACCTTGGTGGGCGTTCCGCACGCGCCAACCAGGGCTGGCATCTACCGCGCCTCGCGGCGGCGGTGCACCCAGTAGTACAGCGTGGGCAGCACCAGCAGGGTCAGCAGCATCGCCGACAGCAGGCCGCCGATCACCACTACCGCCAGCGGCTTCTGGGTCTCGGCACCAATCGCGTGCGAAGTCGCCATCGGCAGCAGCCCGAACATTGCCAGCAGTGCGGTCATCAGCACCGTGCGCAGGCGCTGCAGCGAACCCTGCACCACCGACTGCAGCAGGTCCATGCCCTGTTCGCGTAGCTGGGCGAAGCGACTGAGCATTACCACCCCGTTCAATACGGCTTGCCCGAACAATGCAATGAAGCCGATCGCCGCCGACACCGACAACGGAATGCCGGTCAGCCACAGCGCCAGGATGCCGCCGATCATCGCCAGTGGCACGTTGGCCAGGATCAACGCCGCACTGCTGATGTCCTTGAAGGCATCGAACAGCAGCACGAAGATCAGCAGCACCGACAGCGGAATCACCCAGCCCAGGCGCTTCATCGCGCGCTGCTGGTTCTCGAACTCGCCGGACCACTCCAGCCGGTAGCCCTCCGGCAGCTGCACGCTGGCCTCCACGCGCTTGCGCATGTCGGCCACCACGCTGCCCATGTCACGCCCGGCGATGAAAATGCTGACCGCTTTCACCCGTTGCGCGTTCTCGCGCGAGATGTTGATCGCGCCGCTGGCCATGCGGAACTCGGCCACATCGGACAGCGTCACCGCGTGGCCGTCACCGATCCCCACCGGCACCGTGCGCAGCCGCTGCAGGTCGCGGTCGGCGTCGTCCAGCCGCAGCGTGATCGGGAACCTGCGATCGCCCTCCCACAGTTCGCCGACCTGGCGCCCGCCCAGTGCGGTCTCGATCACTTCGTCGATGTCGCGCACATTCAGGCCATAACGCGCAGCCCGGTCACGGTCGATCTCGATCTGCAGCTGCGGCAATGCGCCGTCGCGGTCGATGAAGGCACTTTCCACGCCGTCCACGCTGCGCGCCTGACCAAGGATCGCCTGCGCCTGCCGGTTCAGCACGTCCAGGTCCGAGCCGCTGACCTTGATCACCACCTGGCCCTTGATCTGCGAAATGCTCTCCAGGATGTTGTCGCGCACCGGCTGCGAGATCGAGAATTCCGGCCCCGGTATGCGCTGCTCCAGCGTTCGCTGCAGGTCGCTCACCAGCTGCCGCTTGTCTACGCCCTTCGGCCATTCCTTCTCCGGCTTCAATGCCACCAACGCCTCGATCTGGTTGGCGCCCTTGGCATCGGAACCATCTTCCGGGCGGCCCAGCTTCGCCACCACCGTCGATACCTGCGGGAACGTGCCGACCAGTTCGCGGATGCGCCGCGACTGCTGCTGCGCCTCGGCCAGGCTGGTGCTGGGGTCGAGCGTGGCGGTCAGCCAGATCGAACCCTCGTCCAGTTCCGGCAGGAACTCCGAGCCCAGCCGGGTACCCAACGCCAGCGTGCCGACCAGCAACGCCACCGCGGTCAGCACCACCGCGCGCGGGCGGGCCAGCGCACGCTCCAGCACCGGTCTGTACCACTCGGTCAGGCGGTCCATCAGCGGATTGCCGTCGCGCATGCGGTCGCGCCGCAGCCACCAGTAGCAGAACAGCGGCACCACGGCCAGCGCCAGGATCAACGCACCGATCAGCGCCGACGTCACCGAATAGGCCATCGGCGCGAACATGCGGCCTTCCTGGCGCTGCAGGGTGAAGATCGGGATATGCGCGGCGATGATGATCATCATCGAGAAGAACGTCGGCCGGCCCACTTCCGATGCCGCTGAAAGGATGGTCGAGAAGCGCGTCTTCCTGTCTGCCGTGGGGGGCAGCTTCGACAGCCGCGAGACGATGTGCTCGGTGACGATCACCGCACCATCGATGATGATGCCGAAGTCCATCGCCCCCAACGACAGCAGGTTGGCCGGCACGCCCCACAGGTGCAGGCCAAGGAAGGTCGACAGCAGGGCCAGCGGCATCATTGCCGCCACGATCAGCGCCGCGCGGGCGTTGTACAGGAACAGCCACAGCACCAGGAACACCAGCACTGCACCTTCCAGCAGGTTGCGGAACACCGTTTTCAGCGTGGTCGAGACCAGCCACGAGCGGTCGTAGAACGGCTCGATGCTGACCCCGGCCGGCAACTGGTTCGCCTCGATCTCGGCGATGCGCGCATGCAAGGCGTCGAGCACGTCGGACGGATTCTCGCCCTTGCGCATCAGCACCATGCCGAACACCGCATCGTCGTTGTCATCCTGCCCGACCAGGCCCTGCCGCGGCAGCCCGGTGTCGGCGACGCTGGCCAGGTCGCGCACCAGGATCGGCGTACCGCCGCGCTGCCCGACCACCACGTTGCCAATGTCGGCCGGCGAGCGCATCAGGCCCACGCCGCGGATCAGGAACTGCTGCTGGCCACGCTCCACGTAGCCGCCGCCGGCATTCGAACTGCCCTTCTCCAGGGCCTCGGCGAACTCACCGAGGCTGATGCCGCGGTCCCGCAGCTTGTCAAGGTCCGGCTTGACCTGGAAGGTCCGCGCGAAGCCGCCGAAGCTGATCACATCGGCCACGCCCGGTACGGTGCGCAGGCTGCGCTCCATCGTCCATTCCTGCACGGTGCGCAGCTGGGTCGAGGTCAGGTGCGGGCCTTTCAGTACGTAGCGGTAGATCTCGCCCACCGCCGAGCTCATCGCCTCCAGTTCCGGCGTCACCCCTTCCGGCAGCTCCACGCCCTGCAGGCGTTCCAGCACCTGCTGGCGCGCGAAATAGTCATCGGCCTTGTCATCGAAGGTCAGGATGATCATCGACAGGCCGAACTGGGTATGCGAGAACACCCGCACCGAATGCGGAATGCCGGACAGCGCCACCTCCAGTGGCATCGTCACCTCGCGCTCCACCTCTTCGGCGGCGCGGCCCGGGTGCAGCGAGACCACCGTCACCTGGGTGTCTGACACATCCGGGAAGGCTTCCACCGGCAACACGCGGAACGCGGCGATGCCCGCGCCAATGAACAGCAGCAGCGCCAGCATCACCATCAGCGGCTGGCGCAGGCAATAGGCAATCAGGCGATCGATCATGGGGCGGCATGCCCCGTGCCGCTGCTGGCCGCCGTCGGCGCACTGTCGACCAGCTGCTGCAGCAGCAGGCCACCTTCGACCACCACCCTGCTGCCTGCCGCCAGGCCCTCACGCACCCACAGGCGGCCATCGCCCAGCTCTTCGGCGTGCACGGCGTGGCGCACGAAGCGGCCCTTGCCCTCCTCCACGAACACCACCTGCGTGCCGTTGATCAACAGCACCGCCGCATCCGGCAGCGAGACGCCGCCCTCGGCCGGCAGCGCCACCTGAGCGCGCACGTACTGCCCAGCCTTGAATCCGCGCGTGCGGTTGTCCAGCTCGGCGCGGGCCTGGACCACGCGACGCTCGCTGTCGACGAAGTCGTCCACATGCTGCAGTGTGGCCTGCAGGGGTTTGCCATCGGCGCCGAGCACGCTCACCGGCATGCCGGCCTTCAATCGCCCGGCCAGGCTTTCGGGAATGTCCAGCAGCAGCCACAGGCGATCCGGATCGCCGATCACCGCCAGCGGCTGTTCGCTGTCGGGGCTGACTGACATGCCCGGGCTCATCCGCCGTTCCACCAGCACGCCCTCGATGGGCGCACGCAGCGGCAGGCGCTGATCGACGTGCTGGCCGTTGCCATAGGCCTTGGCGAAGGCGGTTGCGCGCGCATGATCGGCCTGGCTGCCGGCAAAGTTGGCCTCGGCCTCGTCCAGTTCGCGCCCGGACGCCACACCGGCCGCATGCAGCTCGCGGGTGCGCTGCAGCTCCTTGCGGGCCTGCTGCAGTTCGGCGCGGCCACGCGCGCCCTCAGCCTGGGCCTGGCCGAACTCCGGCGAAGTGATCCAGGCGATGATCTGGCCCGCCTTTACCTGCTGGCCCGGCTGCGCCTCGATGCGCGCGACCTGCCCCGGCAGCGGCGTGCGCAATGCGCTGGAGCGGGTCTCATCCCAGAGCACACGGCCCGGCAGCTGCAGGCTGGCACTGGCACCGGCGGTCACCGCCTCGCTGCGCAGCACGTCCAGCTGGCGGCTGTCGGCCGGAAACTGGATCTGGCCGGCACTGACCTGCGGCGCATCTTCGGTGTACGACGCCGGCTCGCGGCCACAGCCGCTGAGCAGGGCCAGTGCCAGCAACACCGGCAGCAACGCAGGGCGCGCGCACGGGCGATGGGCGACGGTGGACTTCATCGGGACTCTCCTTCGGCAACGGATGTGGCGGCTTCCCAGCGCGCCAGGGCAATGGCATGGTCGGCGCGCGCCTCGATCAGCGCCGCCTCGAAGTCGCGCCAGCTGCGGCGCGCATCCAGCAGGTCGGTCAGGCTGGCGGCACCGCGGCGGTAGGCCAGCTCGATGCCCTGCACCGCCTTGCGCGCGGCGTCGGACTGCAGCCCTTCGTAATCGGTGCGGCGCTGCGCGGCGGACTGCGCGCTGGCCTGCAGCTGGTCCAGTTCGGCGCGCGCTTCGCGCTGCAGCACCTGCAGTTCCAGTGCGGCACTGTCCCGATCCGCTTCGGCGCGCTGGATGGCACCGCGTGCGCGCGACGGTCCACCCAGCGGAATGGTCAACGACACCCCCCAGGTGACACCGCTGATGTCGGTCGGCTCACGCTCGGCCTCCACGCCCAGCTGGATGTCGCGATGGCGCTCGCTTCGGGCCAGCGCCACACCGGCATCGGCAGCAGCCAACCGCGAGTGCGCCGCGCGCAAGTCGGCACGCTGCTGCGGATCGAACGCACGCGTGGCGGCCACACTGCGGGTGTCGGGCCACGGGTCGTCGGCACTGAGGTTGCTGCTGTCATCGCTGCCGAGCAGCAGCGCCAGCGCGTGCCGGGCGTCGCGCAGGTCCAGCGCCGCCTCGCGCGCGGCATCGGCTATGGCAAGGTCGTCCACCGCCAACCGCGCACGATCGACCGGTGCCATCGCCCCGGTTGCGACCTGCTTGTCCGCTGCCGCCATCTGTTCGGTCGAACTCTGGCGGTTGGCCTCGGCAATCTGCGCCCGCTCCTGCGCGCTCTTCAGACCGAAATAGGCCTCGCGCAGCGCCACCTGCTGGCGGCGCCGGGTATCGAGCATTTCCAGCCCGGCCACCTGCAGCAACGCGTCCGCCTGGCGGATGCGCAGCGCTCGCTTGCCACCACGCTCCCAGGTCCAGCCCACACCCAGCGTGCTATCCACCCGCTTGTCCTGCCAGCGGCCGGGGCCGATGCCATGCTTGGGGCTGATCTTGCTGCTGCCGATCGACAACTCGGCTGCGGGCCGCAGGGCAGCGGTCTGCGCATCCCCCTGCACGCCACGCAGCTCCAGCGCCGCGGCACGCAGGTCCGGGTTGTGCGCCTCCATGGCGCGCTGCGCGTCCGCCAGGGACAGCGCCGACGCTGCGGGCGCACACACGAGGGCGGCCAGCACAGCCGCAAGTCGAAGGGAGAAATTCATGCGCGTCACGGTAAGGTGACGCACTTGCGCCAAACTTGCCCCAACCTTGCACGAAGCTTGCAATGCGAATCCTGCTGATCGAAGACGATGCCGCCCTGGCCGATGGACTGATCCGCGCCCTGCAGAGCGCCGGGCACCTGTGCGACCACCTCTCGCGCGGGCTGCATGCACCGGCCGCGCTGGCCAGTGCACCGTATGACGTGATGGTGCTCGACCTGTCGCTGCCCGATGTCGATGGCCTCGACCTGCTGTCGCGGTTGCGCAACGACGGTGTCACCCTGCCGGTATTGATCCTGACCGCGCGCGATGGCGTCGACGACCGCATTCTGGGACTGGACCGCGGCGGTGATGATTACCTTGCCAAGCCTTTCGCACTGGGCGAACTGGAGGCGCGGCTACGTGCGCTGTCACGCCGCCGCAGTGATGCACCGGCACAGAAGCGACTGGGCCGGCTGTGCTTCGACAGCATCCGAAATGAAGCACAGGTCGATGGCCAGCGTATCGAACTGACCGCGCGTGAGCTGGCGCTGGTCGAAGCACTGATGCAGCATCCCGGCCGCACCGTCACCAAACAGCGCCTGTTCGATGCGCTGTACAGCTGGGACCACGAGGCCAACCTGTCGGTGATCGAAGTGCATGTCAGCCGCCTGCGCCGCAAGCTGGAACAGGCGCGTGCCGGCGTTGGCATCCGCATGCTGCGCGGCCTCGGCTACCGCCTGGAGGCCGGCGGTGACTGAGCGCGTGCACAGCCTGCGTGGCCTGCTGCTGCGGCGCCTGTGGTTGCCGCTGCTGGTGCTGATGCTGTGCAGCGCGGTGGGTTCGTTCGCACTGGCGCGCTTCTACGCTGGCCAGGTCTACGACCGCTGGCTGCTGGACTCGGCAATGTCGTTGTCCGAACTGGTGGAGGTGCAGGATGGACGCGCCTCGATCGAAATCACGCCAGCGGTGTCGCGCATGTTCACGTGGGACACCACCGACGAAGTGCATGGCGAAGTGGTCGATGCCGGGGGCGGACGCCTGTACGGCGACCTGCCCGAAGCCTTGCCCCGCCCTGCCGTTGCCGCTGCACGCTATGACGAGGCCGTCTACTACGACGCACGGCTGCGTGGGCAGCCGGTGCGCATGGTCGAAGTGGTGGTCAGCGCCGGGCCCGGCCACGAGATCCGCTTGCGGGTGGCCGAAACGCTGCGCAAACGCCACCGGCTGGAGCGCAAGCTGCTGATGACCAGCATCCCGTTCCAGGCGGCGATCCTCGCGCTGGCCGCGTGGCTGGCGTGGTCGGGTACCGGCGCCGCCGCACGCCATGCCAATCAGGTGGCGCGCCGCTTGGCCAGCCCACGCCCCGACCCGCTGGCGCCGTTGGAGCCCGCGCAGGAGGCGCCGCGCGAACTGTGGCCGGCGGTAGAGGCCTATAACGCGCTGCTGCAGCGTCTGGACGCGATGCAGGCCGCACAACGGCGCTTCGTCAGCAATGCCGCGCATCAGCTGCGCACGCCGTTGGCGGCGATGCAGGTGGAGCTGGAGAGTTCATTGCGCCAGCATGATCCGCAGGCGCAGCAGCTGGCGTTGTCCGGCACGCTGGGCGGATTGGCGCGGTTGCAGCACCTGGTGAACCAGCTGCTGATGCTGAGCCGTTCCGAAGATCCGCAAGGCAGCGCGTTGCCGCTGCAGCCGGTGGATCTGGCGGTGCTGGCGCGCGGCGTAGTGGAGCGCTATGCGGACAGGGCGTTGGCCGCAGGTGTAGACCTGGGTTACGACGGGCCCGACGAGGGCGTGTTGATCCAGGGGGATCCGCAACTCCTGCGCGAAGCGCTTGGCAATCTGCTGGACAATGCGCTGCGCTATGGCAGCGTGCGCGGCGTGATCACGCTCGGCCTGCAGCAGAACGCCGAAGGTGTGCAGGTGTGGGTGGACGACGACGGCGCCGGCATCGCCGAGGCCGAGCGCGGGCGTGTCACGGAACGTTTCTACCGGGCCAGCAGCGAGGGCGAAGGCTGCGGCCTGGGGCTGGCGATCGTGGCAGAGATCGCGCAGCGGCATGGTGCGGCATTGGTGATCGATACCGCTCCGATCGGTGGCGCACGGGTGGGGCTGCGGTTTCGTTCCCGGTAAATGCCAACCTTGGATGGCACCCACGGCGACCGTAGCGGGACACACCGGTAGACGCCAACCTTGGTTGGCTCTGTCCATCGGCAGCCATTGATCTACGCAGCGACCAGCTGTGCCCGGCCGCACCTGGCACGATGCCTGAGCCGTGAAGCCGCCACGCGCCTTGCGGCAGCATTGCTACGCTGATTCAGTCCATCCAGAACTGATCGGTGCTTCTCATGCCGCTTCCTCGACCTTCACTTCTGAAATCCCTTGTGCCAACGGCCTTTCTGCTGACCGCGTGCCAAGGCTCGACCGTCAAAGCGCCCCAGAAGCACTCTGCTGAGCTCACAGCGCGCATCGAAGCACTGTCGCAAAAGACCAAAAAAGACCTTGTGGAGGTAGAAGGCGGCACCTTCATCATGGGTGATTTCGGCCCCATTGATCCGCGCGCGAAGATGCCTTACAGCGGTGAGCGCGACGACGACGTACTGCGTGAGGTAACACTGAGCAGCTACGCAATCGGTGCGAAGAAGATCACCTACGCCGACTTCGATGTGTACACCGATGCGACGGGGCAGCCACGAACGTCGCAGTACCCGTTCGACCTAGAGTACAGAAACATACCGGACGACCTACCGGTAGGTGTGAACTGGGAGGCAGCGCAGCAGTACTGCGGATGGGTAGGAAAACTGATCGGGCGGAAGATGGAGCTGCCGACAGAGGCGCAGTGGGAATACGCGGCGCGTAACCGGGGCCAGTTCGTGATCTGGCCCACCGATGATGGCAGCGTCGACGACGGAAGGAATGTTGGCGACTACAAGACGCTCCGAGCGTATGCCTCCAAGCATGGCTACACGGTCGGTCCAACTCCTCTTGGTCAGTACCCGCCCACCCCACTGGGTCTGTATGACATGATCGACCATGGGTATGAGTGGGTCTTTGACTGGTATCGGGATCCTTATGACATCTCCGACACACAAGACCCTCGCGGACCAGTGCATGGCGATGAAAAAGTCCAGCGAAGCAGCGGCAATCAGGGTGGAGGCTCTCTTTTCATCGTATCGATGACATTCACTCGATTCAAACGCCATCCAAATCCGGGTCCAGATCCACTTCTGGACGACGATGCGAAGTATCTCTTCGACCCTAACAGCCTGAACAGGTTCCGATGCGCCGCCACTGCATCTCTGCGTCCTATGGAAAGTGCCGCCTCACACTCCTTGACCCCGTCATAAGTGCCTCCCCATATCTGGCATTGCTACGCTAATTCAGTCCATCCAGAAATGATCGGTGCTTTCCATGCCGCCTATTCCACCCGTCCTTCTGAAATCCCTTGTGCCAACAGCACTTCTGCTGACGGCGTGCCAAGGCTCGACCGTCAAAGCGCCCCAGAAGCACTCTCCTGAGCTCACAGCGCGCATCGAAGCGCTGTCGCAAAAGACCAAAAGAGACCTGGTGGAGGTGGAAGGCGGCACCTTCATCATGGGTGATTTCGGCCCCATCGATCCGCGCGCGAAGATGCCTTACAGCGGTGAGCGCGACGACGACGTACTGCGTGAGGTAACGCTGAGCAGCTACGCACTCGGCGCCAAAAAGATCACCTACGCCGACTTCGACGTATATACCGATGCAACGGGCCAGCCCCGGACAGCGCAGTACCCGAAGGATCTGAAGTACAGGAACCTGCCAGACGACCTCCCGGTCGGCGTGAGCTGGGAGTCGGCGCATCAGTACTGTGGATGGGTTGGCGGGCTTATCGGGCGCAAGATGGAGCTGCCGACGGAGGCGCAATGGGAATACGCGGCGCGCAACCGAGGGCAGTTCGTGATCTGGCCCACCGATGATGGGAGCGTCGACGATGGAAGGAATGTCGGGGATTACAGAACCATCACGCACTATGCTTCCCAGCGTGGCTATATGTCTGGCCCTACTCCGCTTGGACAATATCCGCCCACCCCGTTGGGCCTGTACGACATGATTGATCATGGATTTGAGTGGATGCTTGATTGGTATAGCAATACTTACGACATTTCAGACACGCAAGATCCACGCGGACCTGCACATGGCAAGGAGAAGGTCCAACGAAGCCACAGCAATCGAGGAGGGGACTCGCTCTTCATCGTGTCGATGACGTTTACCCGGTTCAAGGACATTCCAGACCCTTCTCCAGACCCGCTTCTCTCGGAAGAAGGAAGGCGACTGCTCAATCCGAACAGCTCAAACAGGTTCCGTTGCGCAGCCGCCGGCCCTGCCAGTTCAAAGGACAGCTGACGCGGCCCAGCAACGGGCCTGCACCGCTATTCATTTCTGGGGTCGTGACGCCTGCAAACTAGGATGCGTTTGCAGGCGAACCACTGTGACCAAGTATCGCAACAGCCCGTTGTTCCTGCCCACGCGAGCGCAGGTAGTCGCCATCAATGCTTGCAAATGTAGGCGCGTCCCTGCCGTCAAGCGCCAGGAGCGCATCGAGGTCCATCCGCTGCAACTGCACTACCTCATACCCCTTTGGAAAGCTACCCAGCAGTCTTCTGCGATGGGCAATGAACTGCTCGACGTAGCTGCTCCCCAGCCGATCTGATGGCACATCACCTTCCACATTGATTGGATCAATTACTTTTCCTCTAAGGTCACCTGACAGCGAGTTCCCATAGTCAAGAAATTTAATTACATCGCCTTCAAGCTTGCCCAGTGACTCACCGCTAATCTCGCCGTCGGCAGTCATGTACTGAAACATCGCCAGCCATTCACTGACAAGGCTGACGCCCCTTATCACGCGGATTACAGCCTTCTTGTGATCAGGAAGGTAGTGCAGCTGAGGATCAAAAATCCCCTCGAATTCAGCTGGACTATTCATATGCGTTATCCAGTTGTGGCGAGTGATGGTGTAGAGGATCATTCCACGAGTCACAGGTGTTGCGTACAAGAGCCATGCACTATTGAGATCTGAATTTCCCGTAGCGGAGTTGATTCTTCGAACCAGTTCAATTCGATTCCGCGCAATCTGCGCTTTGCCAATCTGATCTTCTACAGCCTTGAGCGCGCGGTCGATGTTCTGGGCGAGGAACCTTTCTACAGATCCTCCGGCGGACACCTCGAGGAAGGCGATCTGGGAGAAGTACTTCAGCGCATCTCGCGCAAAGAACATCAGCTCCCTGAACCCCGCATGCGCCAACTGGTAATACACCCACTTGGCGAACTCCAGCATTCCCTCCACTCCCACCACGAAATCCAGCGCCCCCTTGCAGCCAATGCCCAGGCACAACCGCGCACTGACCTTGATCCTGAAACGTCCCTTCGCGTAGTACACATACAGCTGCGCCTTGGCGCCCACGCCCGCAGAACCCGCCGTATCCAAGCTCAGCTTCGCAAGCGTCACCGGTGTTCCCTGCTGGGGCGGCAGCCATTGCAATTCACCCGCAGGCGTCAAGCCCGCCTCAACACCTACGAAGGCTTCCGCATTCACCTGCATGCCATTCAAGGTCTCCGGCGGCTTCTCGCCCACCGCAGCCATCACCACGCGTCTCGACGGCCGACCGTCTTCGCCCGGCGGATCGCCCATATCAGCCCGCGGCATGCCGCGCACGATGTCGAAGCTGGGCACGAAGCTGTCATCACGATCACGTGGCTGCGCGTCAACCTTGGCAGCACCACGATCAATGCTCACGCCGGCAGCGCCCATCAACGCCCGTTTCACTCCAGCAAAGCCGTGCAGCTCCAACGACATTTGGAATACGATCGCGCCCAGGTCGATATCGCCGTAGCGCTGCATCCACCCGGTACGCGAGGGAATCGACCACGTATGCACGGCTTTTGCTTCAAGCAGCGCCAGTTTGTAATGTGCACCCGCATCGACCTTGGCGCTGGCCTTGCGGTGCAGTGGGTCCCACTCGGCCTGGGCACTGGCCCCGGCACCCGCCACAAACCGCAGCCACTGCGCGGAGGTCTCCACCGAGTAGGTCTCCGACGCGCGCACCAGCTCGGAGAACTGGTTCCCACCCAGCTCGATAAGGTCGAACTGGATGTTCGGCGCCTTGACGCTCCGGCCAATCTGGGCCTTGATCGTCATCAGCGATTCCATGAACTTGCGTGAATCAAAGTTCTGGAAGGCCGGCCCCTTCTGCCGGGCCGCGCTGCCCACGGACATCCCGCTGTCGCCTGCCCGTGTCGACATGCCCAGATCCACGCGGGTGGGCACGCCCATCACCCGGCGCCCCTTGAACTCGTCGTACTTGAACCGCGGCAGGTAGTTCCGGCGAAGGCCCACCTCCTGCTGCGCCCCGCCGTCCCCTTTGCGACTGTAACTCTCGAAGGTGATCACTTCGACCAGATCGGCCTTTCGGGCGAAGTTGCGGTTGAGCATGGCCGCTGCACGGTCCTCGGCCATGCCCAGGTTCTTCTCGGCCTGGGCCACCGCCTCCAGGCTGCGGCCGGCCAGCGCCTCCTCCAGTTGCCAGCGGGCGCGCGGCACGGCTGAGAGGCTGCCTTCAATGGATCGCGCAACCTCGCGGAACTCCTCCCAGACCTCGGGTGTCAGCAGCAGGAGTTCTTCGTCGGCCACATTCAGCAGCGCCGGTGCACTGATCTTCCCGGCCAGCTCCAGCGTGGCGCCTTCGCCGGGGCCGCTCACCACCGCATGCATCTTCACCGGCACCATCGGCACCAGGCGCGGTTGCCCGACCACCCGTGGCTCGGACAGCGCACTGCGCAGTTCGCTGCGGCTGCCCGGCAGGGTGAACACCAGCCGCAGATCCTGTTCGCAGAACAGACGCGGGGTCATCCCCTGCATATCCGTTAAGCCACGGACCGGCCGCCCGTGCACGTCGAGGGCGACCACCTCAGTTCCATCGCGGTCGCGGCGGTAGCCCACAAAGCCGGCCTCCGCCACCGGTGTTGGCGGGCTCTGCCGCTGCAACTGCAGCTGGTGAAACGGCCGCAACCGCAGCCGCCGCACCTCCAACGCAGGCCGCAGCGACGCGTCGGCCCGTGGATCTTCGCTCCAGGGGCCCAGCTGCGCGGGCTCATGGCAGTCCGGATGCAACAGCGGATCGGTCCACTCGCCGCTGGCGTCATCGCGGACCTGCAGCTGGTATCGATGCTCACTCTGCGGCAGGCGGGCGCCCTGCCCGGCCCCGGCGGCTGCGTCCGGCACGTTGCGCCGCGGCCAGGGCAGCTTCAGGCCGGCCGGCCCCGGGCCGAGGTTCGGCCAGCCTCTGCGCCAGTTGGGTAGGGCCGGTGGTGCCGGAGTTTGCGCGCGCTCCGCCAGCGTCACCAGATCGGTTTCGCCGAGCGTGTCGGTCGTGCCGGATGCCACGACGGCGAAGCCATGCAGTACATCGCGGATACGATAGGTGACGTCCGCGCAGGGCACGACGTTGCCATGCCCGTCATGGCGGAACAGGGTGAACTTTCCAGAACTCATGTACCAGATTCCTTTCTTCTGACCCGCTCAGCTGTTGCCTGCGTCGCGCAGGTAGCCTTCGTGCCGTTCGTCATCCACGAACAGGCCCACCTTCTCCGGGCCATCGGTGACGACCTCCTCGGTGAGTCCGTCGCCGTCGGTGTTTCCACTCAGCCAGCGGCCATCCGGCAATTGCATCGAGTAGGCCGCCCCCACCAGCGGTGCACCGGCGTGATCGCGTACAAGGAAGCGGGCACGGCAGGGTGCGGCGCCCAGCGTGTGCAGCGGATAGGCCAGCGACGCCGGACCGATGAAGCTGTGTTGGCCCGCGTGCACCGTCAGGGTTCCCGGGCAGTTGAACTGGATGTTGCCGCCTTCGATCGTCAGGCTGGCGCCGCCTTCCACCTGCACCACCAGCGCACGTCCTGCCGCCAGTTCAACCGCTGCATGCGTACTGGCCAGGCGCTGTGATTGCCGAGACTGCAGCTTTACCGCGTCGCCCTGCGCCTGGATGTCGACCGGCTGCTCGCCGGCAGCGATGGTCATGCCGGACGGACATCCCGATGCAGAAGCAGAGGCCGAAGCCAGCACGCCGACAGACTGCGACGCATGAAGCCGCGCGTGGCCTTTCACCACGGCCTGCCCGGCAGCGCCTGCTCCCAGGAGCAGGCTTTGCCCGGCCTGCCAGAACACAGCCTGCCCCGCCACCAGCGCCTTGCGTGGCGCCACCATGCCCAACAGGGGTGCCGTGCAATGCGGGACACCACCCGCTGCAACCGTGTCACCGGCAGCATCACGCGCGCGGCCGAAGTCATCGGCCGCAACCACGCCCATTGCCGCGTCGCGCAGGGGTGTCAACGCAGTCGAGGCATGCAGCCCGGCAGTACCGTGCAGGCGCGCGCTTTGGCCGAACGCAGCGGCCAGCGTCCTACACTGGGCCAGCAACGCGCCGGCCTGCACCGCCGTACCTGCTGGCTGGGCAGCCCCTGCCGGATACGCACCAAGCCACAGGCCGCGCTCGCTGCGCACCACGCCCGCCGCATCGCTGCGCAGCTCGAAACCCTGCCCACGCAGGCTGCCACGATAATTGCCGCGCTGATGGATGACGTGGCCCAGGTTCAATTGGGTGCTGGCCTGTGTCGTGGCCAACTGCAGGCGGAGCTGGTGGTCGGTGTCGTCGAACTGGAGCGTGGAGCCGCCTTCACCACCCCACTCCCGGGAGCGGATACCCCAGAGCGCACCCGGATGGCGATGCGCCTGCTCGCCCTCGCCTGCTGCATGCCAGGCCGGCGTATTGCCACCGGCAAGGTTGCCGATGCCGCCAACGTGCGTATCGCAGGCCTGCGCGTGCAGCGATGGATCGTTCTCACCGCGTCCGTTGTACAGGGCACCCAGTACGATCGGGCGTTGCACGTCCCCTTCCAGAAAGCCCACCAGCACTTCCTGGCCCACGCGCGGCAGGAACTGGCTGCCCACCCCCGGGCCCGCAAACCGCTGCGCCACGCGCAACCATGCGCTGTGCGCCGGCCTGCCGGTTGCATCCATCAGCGGAAAGCGCACGCGGATCCGCCCGAGCGCGTCAGCGTGCACCTGATCGCCTTCGGCTACCCCGGTGCGATCGTCAGGACCGATCACGATGGCCGTCTGCCGACCTACCACCTGGGCTTCGCCCTCCTGCTCCGGTGCGCGCGGCCGCCAGGGGCGCTGGCGGTCAACGGCATGGAATGCAGCCGCATAGCCCAACTGCTGGGCATGGCGCTGCAGCGCGTCGGGCAGGAACCCATCCCGCTGCAGGGCGTGCTCCGGACGATGCTGGCGCAGCCGCGCGGGCAAGGTGTTGACCCCGGCATGCTCCACCGAGGTGAGCAGCAGCTCGGGCACCTGCTGCGGCGACCATTGGCTGATGCTGGACCATGTGCCGGCGGCCAGGCAGCGCACCGTGGCAATGCCCTGCCATCCCTGCCGCTCCGCTTCATGGCGTTGAGCCAGAAGCGCGGCACGCCGCTCGGCCTCCGCATGCGACTCAAAGGCCTGGGCGCCGCACGCCAGATATTGCTCGACAGGCGAATGACCGCCGCCGTCCACCGGCAACTGGACGGCCAAGGTACGGTCCTGCCGATAGTCATCGCTGACCATGCTCAACCGGCGCGGGCCAAGCCGCGCATGCCGGGCCAGCTGTACTACGCTGTCTTCCTGCTCGGCCGCGTGGCCGCGGTGGAAGCGCAGGGCACCGTCGCGTGCCGACAGCGGATCCTGCGGCAAGGCCACGCTGTCGAAGAACAGGACGATGCGATGCAGCGCGGGCGCCTCCGCATCCGCCTCGACACGCCAGCCGATGCCTTCCTCGGCCAACAGGCAGGCCACGAAATCCATATCCGACTGGCGGTACTGAGCGCAGTAGTGACGCGGCGGGAGGGCGTCCAGGCGGGCCCGTGCATCATCGCTCCAGTGCCAGCAGGCACGTGCCTGATGCTCGGCGAACACGGCATCCACGATCTGCCTGACGGCTGCGTCACGGAAGACGCGGCTGTTGCGCTGCTGGCCCAGCCACCAGGTCCATGCCGCCAGGCGTATACGGTAGCGGGTGAATTCCCGATCGCCGTCCAGCCGACGTACCTCGCGCACCAGCCCTGCCCTTGGAATGTCGCGCCCCTGCGCATCACGCGTGTGCAGCGTCGCAGGCCGGCCCAACCAGTGTTCGCAGGCAGCATCCGCGCGCGCCGCAAGTACATCGATGTGGTAATCCAGACCTTCCGACAGTGCCTCGCGTCCGTGCCAGCGCTCCACCAGCAGAGACCCTGCGCCGGGCAGTTCAAACCGGTGCAGCAGCGCTGCATCCTCATGCGCATGCAACGTGTGCATATGACCTACACCCCGTGCACCACCCTGGCGCACTTCTGTGCGCAGGACCCTAGCAACGGGATGGGAGAGGTGAAATCAGAATGCTATGAATGTGGCCTGGAACGGTCCGGCGGCGACGCTGCGTCACCGATTCCGGTGCGAATCCTTCCGTTGAACCCTGATCCGCACTCGACAAATCATGCAGATCGCGACAGGCATCCGGGCAATGCATCGCAGACATCCAAGGCCCGCAGCGATCGGGTTCCGGTAGAGGCCAACCTTGGTTGGCGATGTTGACCTCCCGCGTGCCAACCAAGGTTGGCACCTACCAGAAGCGGGAACCACCCCATGTCGCCCCAGTGCGCAGCACCGGCATCTGGGCGATGCATCGCGGACACCCACGGCCAGCAGTGATCGGGTTCCGGTAGAGGCCAACGTTGGTTGGCGATGTTGACCTCCCGCGTGCCAACCAAGGTTGGCACCTACAAGAAGCGGAAATCACCCCATGTCGCCCCAGTGCGCATCACCGGCTCATCGAATACGGCGCTTGCGCGCCCTGCCCCGGCCAGTCCTTGTTCGGCTCGGCCTGCATGCTGAAGCGCAGTTCGCCACCGGCCAGGATCTCGTCGTGGCGCAGGAACGTGCGCGGCAATGGCGTGCCGTTGAGGCTCACGCTACCCACATAGGTGTGCTTGTCGTCCAATCCGTCGGCCACGATGGTGAAGGTCTTTCCGTTCGGCAGGCGCATCGCGGTCCTGGGCAGGAACGGACGGCCCAGGATGTACTCGCCCGAGCCCGGCGCCACCGGATAGAAGCCCAGCGCGGTGAACACGTACCACGCCGACATCTGGCCGACGTCATCATTGCCCGCCAACCCATCGGGGCGATCGGCGTACTGGGTGTCCATGATCTGCTTCAGGCGCGCCTGCGTGCGCCACGGCTGGCCAGCGTACGCATACAGGTAGGCCACGTGGTGGCTGGGCTCGTTGCCATGTGCGTACCAGCCGATCAACCCGGTAATGTCTTCCATGTGCTCGAAGATCGACGGATCGACCTTGGCGTTGAATACCTCATCCAGCCGCGCCAGCAGTTTGTCGCTGCCCCCGTGTGCTGCGGCCAGGCCGGCCACGTCCTGCGGCACATACCAGGAATACTGCCAGGCATTGCCTTCGGTGTAGTCGGTGCCGTAGCCGCTGGCGCTGGGGTCGAACGGCGTGCGGAAGCTGCCATCGCGCTTGCGCGCGCGCATGAAGCCGGTGTCCTTGTCGAAGGCGTTGCGCCAGTTGCCGGCGCGCTTGTCGAAGGTGGCCGCAACATCGGTCTTGCCCATGGCCTGCGCCATGCGCGCGATGGTCCAGTCGTCGAAGGCGTATTCCAGCGTCTTGCTGGCCGCTTCGCCTTCCTCGTCGATCGGCACGTAGCCCAGCTCGCGGTACTGCGCGATGCCGTCATAGGGACCGTAGTTCGCGGTCTCGACCATCGCCTTCAGCGCCTTGTCGGCGTCGAAGCCGCGGATACCCTTCACGTACGCATCGGCGATCACCGGCACCGCGTGGTAGCCGATCATGCACCAGTCTTCCAGGCCGTGGAACGACCACACCGGCAACATGCCATAGGGGCTGTGCTCGTGGTGGGCGAGCATGGAATTGACGAAGTCGCTGTTGCGCTTCTCCGGCTGCACCAGGGTCAGCAACGGATGCAGCGCACGGTAGGTATCCCACAGCGAGAACGTGGAGTAATTCGTGTAGCCCTCTGCCTTGTGCACGGCGTTGTCCGAGCCGCGGTACCGGCCGTCGGCATCCATGAACAGCGTCGGCCCCAGCATCGTGTGGTACAGCGCGGTGTAGGCACTGCGGCGTGCATGTTCCGGTGCCTCGATATCGAGCACCGACAGCGCCTGCGTCCATTCCTGCTTGGCCTGCGCGCGCACGCGGTCGAAATCGAAGTCCGCCACTTCGGCATCCAAGTTGGCGATGGCGCCGGCCTCGCTGACCGGCGAAATGGCCACCTTCACCACCAGCGGTGCGTCCAGCTTGCCGAAGGCGAACGTACCGACCAGCTGCCGGCCCTCGATCTGCGCACGCTGCTCCGGGTCCTTCTCGCCCGGCGGCGGGAAGCCCTTGTAGACGATGTCCTGCTCGGTGTTGTGCAGTTCATGCCCGGCCAGCGGACGCGAGAAGCGCATCGCGAAGTACAGCTGGCGGCCCGGTGCCCAGCCGCGGGTTTCGCGGAAGCCGGTCACCGTGCCATCGGCGCGCACCCGCACCCGCGACCACAGCACCTTGCCCGGGTAGTCGTACATGCTGGTGCGCATGTCCAGCAGCACCTTGGCCTCGGTGCCCTTCGGGAACGCATAGCGATGCACGCCCACGCGCGCACTGGTGGTCAGTTCGGCGCGCACCTTGTAATCATCCAGGGTGACCGCGTAATAGCCCGGCTCGGCCTTCTCATCGTCGTGGCGGAAGCGCGAGGCATAGCCGCTGCGGGGCTTTTCCGGATCGCCGCGCTCCAGCCCCGGTGTGCCGGTGAACGGCATCAGCAGGATGTCGCCCAGATCGGAATGGCCGGTGCCGGAAAAATGCGTGTGCGAGAAACCGACGATGCTGCTGTCGTCGTAGCGGTAGCCGGCGGCCCAGCCATAGGCCTTCTCGCGCGGCTGGATGCGCGTATCCGGGCTGAGCTGGACCATGCCGAACGGCACTGTGGCGCCGGGATAGGTGTGGCCTTCGCCGCCGGTACCGATGAACGGGTCGACCGCCGCATAGGCGCGTTCGGCAGCGGATTTCGGCGTGGCGGCCAACGCGGCGCCGGAAGCCAGCATGGCAGTGGCGGCAACGGCGATCAGGAAACGACGGTCCAGCGTGGGCATCGGCATTTGGATCGATTCAGGCGATGGCCGGATGCTAGCACCGGTATCGCCATGTCGCATGCTGCAGTGCGGCCGTCGGGATTGGCGCGCAGGTTTGCACTCAATTGCATGGCCGCGCGACGAATCGGCTCATAGGCTTGTCGCCCACCTCTCCACCAGCTGACTGCTATGCGTAAATTGTTGTCCATAACCTCCCATCTGAAAGACCACGCCTTTTGCAGAGGACGAAACAAGACGACACATCAATTGGCGCGTCGCGCCATGGCCTGTGCAGGATGGCGCCGCAGCGGACATACCGCTGCCGGGATTGGAACCCCCGAAAAGAAAGAGGGACAGACATCGCTCGTCATAAATGCGACGGGCACTGCCCGCCACCCTCGCGGTGGCCATCACACCCAGGGAGTTCCCGCATGATCCACGAACGTCCGCTCAGCCCGGCCATGGAATCGCTGCTCCATCGCATCGAACAGGCCTTCAACAGCGCCGAGGGCATGGCTATCCTCATCGGCGAGCAGTACGGCCCCGAGCCGAAGCCACCGGCGCCGATGGGCTACAACCCGAAGCAGATCGCCACGGCGATGATCATGCTGAGCCAGCACGGGCGATGCCTGCTGCAGGCGCTGCGCGAGGAGGCGGAGAAGGTGACCCTTCACTGAGCCCGAGTGGGGTGAGCCGGCACTTGCCCGCCACCCTGGGCCGCCCTACCCTGCGCCCAGACCAGGGAGACCCCGCATGGCCCGCCGCGCTGCACGATGGATCGCGATTGCAGGAATGATCGCCACCGCCTCTGCTGTCCATGCCGATCCGCCCCCACCGCCACCCGCCGTTGCGCGCACCGCGCAGGACGACTACACCATCCTGCGCCTGCTGGTCACCGACGATCAGGGCCGCCTGCTGCTGGAACACAACCGCAGTGGCTGGATGACGCCTGCCGTACGCGCCAACCGCAAGCAGAGCGTGCAGGAAGCACTGCGGCAGCTGGCAACGGAGCTTGGCCTGCAGGTGTCACCGTTCGCGCTGGCGGCCGTCTACAGCTATCGTTTCAACGAGGACCCGCCCGACCCGACGCACGACGCGGTATCGTTCCGGCAGCACTATCGTGCCTCGCTACGCAGTGGGCATCCGCCCGCCACCACCGCGGACAAGCAGTATCGCTGGGTGAGCCGCGACGAAGCCGCGCATCTGATTGGACTGCAGGCATTGCGCATGGAAACCCTGCAGGTGCTCGACCACCCCGAAACGCTGTGGGGTGGCGCCTTCGAGTTGTCGTTCAAGGGCGATGAGGCCACCGGCACCGAGATGATCGAGCCGTTCTACCCGTTGCGCTAGCCGCGCGCCTAGCTGCACTCAATCCGGCAGTGCCGTCTGCAGGGTTGCCAGGTCGGCACTGTCCAGTGGCCGCACCACGCGTGCCACCTCGTGGCCGTCATGCAGCAGCACGGCGGTCGGCCACAGCTTCACCTTGAACGCACGGCCCAGCGGCTTGCCCTTGCCATCCTCGATTTTCCAATGCACCAGATCGTTGGCATCGACGAAAGACTGCAATGCCGCCTGTGCGGCCTGGCAGTGGCCGCACCACGGTGCGCCGAACTCCAGCAGTTGCCAGCCCGGCTGTGCTTCCATATCCGCACGGGCCGGCTCTGCCGAGAGGTGATCACGCATGAACGGCATGCGCGTTACGCCGCCAGCGCCTTCTGGATATCGGCCAACGGTGCGTTGGTCAGATCCTTGGCGATATCACCCAGCAGGCGCGACTGCACTTCCTTGTGCAGCAGCGGGCGGATGCGGCCCAGCGTGGTCGGGTCGGCCACCAGCACCAGATGCGCGTAGCGGTTGTTCAAAGCATCGTCGTTGAGCTGCTCGGCGACCTGCTTGGCGAAGGTGGCTTCATTGAGCTGTGAGATCGACATGTCCTTGGGCACCGCGCCGGCCGGCCCCTGCCCCGAGATGCCCTGCTCGCTGATGTCCTGCAGGCGCAGCTCACCTTCCTGCTTCAAGCTGAGTTGATGCTCGCTGCCGACGTTGGTGAATACGCGGGCAGAGCCGCCATCGGCGACGATGATGAGGGTGCCTTCGGGAATGCGACGGGTCATGCGATGTTCCTTGTGGAGTGCGTTCACCTGCACCGTAGCCAGCTGTGCGTGAGCAGCGCGGCCACAGTTCGTTCAACGCATGTCATCACACACGCGCTGCGGATGAACAGGCGCGATGGAACACAGCGTGCAGATCAGGCGGCTTCGCTGCATGCTCACGCCGATGCCGTTATGATGAACGGATGATCGACACGACCCACTACGTGACGGGCGCACCTGTTACGTGGGAAGCACTGCCGACCGGCGCTTCGCTTGCCACGCATGTTCCCGCCCAGCATTTCCATCGCCTCGCGCTGGATCCTGGCGGCTGACGCCCGCAGGCCCTTCTGCCTGCATTCCCCACGCTGATGTGACACCCGGCCGCTGACTGCGCTGCCGCGGTGATCCCGTTTCCGTGTTTCCGCCCCTGCGGCGGTGCCGTGCCGTGCCGTGCGCGTGGCATCGCGCCTGTTCCCGGAACACACCCATCGCTCATTCCCCCACCTGACAGGGAGCCTCCATGCAGGACACCCCCGATTCACATGCTCATTTCGGCTGGTTCAAACGCCGCCGCCACCTGAAGGTCGATGAGATCACCGTTGTCGACAAGCCCATGCTCAAGCGCGCCGTCGGCGCGGCTGCACTGGGCAATGCCATGGAGTGGTTCGACTTCGGCGTGTACGGCTATCTGGCCGTCACCATCGGCCAGGTGTTCTTCCCCTCCAGCAATCCCACCGCACAGGTGATCGCGGCCTTCGCCACCTTCACCGTGGCATTCCTGGTGCGGCCGCTGGGCGGCCTGGTGTTCGGCCCGCTGGGCGATCGTTACGGCCGCCAGAAAGTGCTGGCGTTCACCATGATCCTGATGGCGCTGGGTACCTTTGCCATCGGCCTGATTCCCTCCTACGAGCGCATCGGCATCTGGGCCCCGGTGCTGTTGCTGCTGGCGCGCGTGGTGCAGGGCTTTTCCACCGGCGGCGAGTACGGCGGTGCGGCCACCTTCATCGCCGAGTACTCCACCGACCGCAACCGCGGCCTGATGGGCAGCTGGCTGGAGTTCGGCACGCTGGGCGGCTACATCGCCGGTGCCGGCACCGTCACCGCGCTGCACATGCTGTTGAGCAGCGAGCAGATGCTGGACTGGGGCTGGCGCATTCCGTTCCTGGTGGCCGGCCCGCTGGGCCTGCTCGGCCTGTACATGCGCATGAAACTGGAAGAAACCCCGGCATTCCGCGCCTTCGCCGAGGAAGCCGAGAAGCGCGAACATGACCGGCCCGGGCTGGGTGCGCTGTTCCAGGTGCACGGCCGCCAGCTGCTGGTGTGCATGGGCCTGGTGCTGGTGTTCAACGTCACCGACTACATGCTGCTGACCTACATGCCCAGCTACCTCAGCGTCACCATGGGCTACGCCGAGAGCAAGGGCCTGCTGCTGATCATCATCGTGATGCTGGTGATGATGCCGCTGAACATCGTCGGCGGGCTGTTCAGTGACAAGCTGGGCCGTCGCCCGATGATCATCGGTGCGTGCATCGCGCTGCTGGTGCTGGCGGTGCCATGCCTGCTGCTGGTCGGCAGCGGCAACGACTGGATGATCTTCCTCGGCCTGATGCTGCTGGGCCTGGCGCTGGTGTGCTTCACCAGTTCGATGCCGTCCACGCTACCGGCGCTGTTCTATACCCCGGTGCGCTACAGCGCGCTGTCGATCGCCTTCAACGTGTCGGTGTCGCTGTTCGGTGGCACCACGCCGCTGGTGACCGCGTGGCTGGTGGAGCGTACCGGCGATCCGCTGGTGCCGGCCTACTACCTGATGGGCGCGGCGGTGATCGGCCTGGTCACCATGCTGTTCGTAAAGGAAACCGCCGGCCTGCCGCTGCGCGGTTCACCGCCGGCGGTGGGCAGCGACAAGGAAGCGGCCGCGCTGTTGAAGAGCGACGTGCCGGTGACGGTGGACCCGAGCTTGCCGCCGTTGCCCGACGTTGCGGAGCCCGAGCAGGTGAAGCCGGCCTGAGGCTGGGCGCGAAACGCGATCCACGAATAACGTGGATCTACGGTGCGGCGTTCAATTCCATCGCACGCATCACGATGGGCTTGGCCCAGTCCGGGGTGTGCAGCAGTTCGGCCACCGACACCGGGTATTGCAGCTGGCCCTGCGCCATCGCCAGCACCGGCAGCGGTTCGACACAGCCCTCGGCATCGGCCGGGGCGCTGTTGTCGTAGACATGCAGTTCGGCCAGGTGCGGCAGCAGGTCCAGCAGGTTCTCGCGCGCGGAATCGAAGCGCGCGTGGATCTTCTCGACCGGGATGTCGTGGCCACCGGCTGCCACCCGCGCGGCCACGCGGGCAATGTGCAGTTCGACATCGGCCAGGCCACAGAACCAGATCGCGACGTGGTGCCGTTCGCAGGCCTCGCGCAGCAGGCGCGGAATGGTGTTGCCACCCAGCGTGGTCTCGAAGGCGAAGTCGGTGCCGTCGGCCATCGCCTGGCGCAGGCGACGGGTGCCTTCCTGCCACGCTTCGGCGTTGGCCTCGGGCAGCGGCCAGCCAGCCTCCACCAGGCGCCGGGTGAACGAATCCGGGTTGAACCAGCTCAGCCCTTCGGCCTCCAGCCAGGTACCCAGCAGCGAACTCTTGCCAGCGCCATTGACGCCGGCCAGCACCAGGATCCGCCCCATCGGTCAGAGCGGACGGCCGAGGGTGACCTTGCGGCCGCGACGGATCGGCTGGCCCAGCACCTTGCCCAGCCCCTCGCCGCGCTGCAGGCCGGCCAGGGTCTGGTCGAACTCGCTGCGCAGGCGCATCAGCTCCTCGCTGCGCTCACCGGCATCACCGCCGGCCGCCTTGGCCAGCAGTTCCTGATAGGTGCGGATGTCCACGATCACCGCTTCGGGGTGGTTGTGGTTGGTGATGACCAGCGCCTGCTTCTCGCGCACGGTGCGCATCAGGCTCGGCCAACCGCGGGTCTTCACCGACGAGGCCGGGGCCTTTTCAAGGCCGGGCAGATCCAGCGGCAGGGTCATGGCACAGCTCCGGGTAGAGGTGGACTATGGCCACTATACCCAATTTGGCCAAATTGGGGATAAACCGGGTTTCACCGGGCCGGCCCGGGCTGCGGCGCATCGGTCTGCAGCAGGCTGTCGCGCTCGCGCAGGGGGAACCGGATCCAGGCATCCAGCCCCTGCGGGCTGAAGCGCAGCTCGCCAGTGCCGGCCAGTTCATACGGCACGCGCTGCTCGATCAGGGTACGGCCTAGGCCGCGCTGCCGGGGCAGCGCCCAGCCCTCTACTTCGGCATGGCGCTCGCACCAGTGCAGGCCCAGCCAGGGGTGTTCATCCTGTACCTGCAGATGCCAGGACACCTCGACGCGGCCGCTGTCATGGCTCAGCGCACCATGCCGGAGTGCGTTGGTGGCCAGTTCGTGGATGGCCAGCGACAGCACTTCGGCGGCCTTGGGCGGCAGCAGCACATCCTCGCCCTGCAGGCAGTAGGCGGCCATCGACGGCGTCTCCGCCGCGATTTCCTCGTTGAGCATGCCGCGCAGGCAGACCCCGGCATTGGCGCCGCGGGTCAGCAGGCTCTGCGTGCGCGCCAGCGACATCAGGCGCCCGCACAGGCGCTCGGCATATTCATCCACGCTGCCGACCGACGCGCGGGTGCGCCAGGCAAGGGCATGGATGGTCGACATGATGTTGCGCACCCGGTGCTGCAGTTCGGCCAGCAGCACCGACTGGCGCTCGGTGGCGCGCTTGAGGTCGTCGATGTCCACGGCAATGGCGAACACGCCGCTGACCTCGCCATCGGCATCGCGCAGCGGCGCGGCAGCAACCCGTGTCCAGCGCGCGCGCCCGTCGTCATGCAGGTACTGGAACTCCAGCCCCGGCACCACGGTTTCACCGCGCATCGCCCTGGCAATGGCGAAATCATTGGGCCCGATCGCGCTGCCGTCGGTGTGCCAGCCTCGCCAGCGGTGCTGGTTGTCCGCATCGGCCGAGGGCACCTTGCCGGTGGGCAGATAGGCGCGCATCTGGTCGTTGGACAACAGCATGCGACCGTCCAGATCGACAATGCACAACCCCACCGGCAGCATCCTGAAGGCCAGCTCGAGGCGACGCTCGCTCTCGCGCCGACGCAGTTCTTCGCGCTCGCGCGCGGCCTGCGCCAGATGCGCGGCGGTGGTCTCGAACATCGTCACCAGCACGCCGTTGATGCGCCCTTCCTCGCCGCGGATCGGGCTGTAGGTGATGGTGAACCAGACATCCTCCAGGCGGCCGTGCCTGGCCAACGGATACAGCTTGTCCTCGAAGGTGAGGGTTTCGCCCTGCCAGACCCGGGTGTAGAGCGGTCCATTGATGTGCCAGACCTCGGGCCAGCACTCGCGGGTCGGCTGGCCGAGCCCGGCCGGATGCCTGTCGGCGAGGATCTCGGCATAGCCGTCGTTGTAGAGCTGCACCAGCTGCTCGCCCCACAGCACGATCATCGGGAAGCCGTGGGCCAGCATCAGATCAACCGTGGCGCGCAGGTGCGGCGGCCAGCGGTCCATCCCCCCCAGCGCGGTCGACGCCCAGTCATGCCGGGCAATGCGCGCGGCCATCCCGTCGTGGCGTGCGTGCAGCCGCAGCGCCGGCGGCATGCCGGCCTGCCGGTCGGCGGTATGGAAACCTTCGATACGGCGCCCCATACGGCCCGGTCAGGCGATGCCCGCAGACGCCTGCGGTGCAGCGACAAGCCCGGCCAGCTGCTGGACCAGGGCCTCGATGTGATAGGGCTTGGTGCAGCGCGGGGCCGCGGCGAAACGGCTCGGCAAGTTGTCGTCGTAGCCGGAGGTGAGCAGGAACGGCGTCCCTGCCTCCGCCAGGCGATCGGCCAACGGATAGACCTGTTCGCCGCCGAGATTGATGTCGAGCAATGCGACGTCGATCGGATGGGTATCGACCAGCCGCCCCAATGCCTGCAGGTCACCGGCAGGACCGATCACCTGTGCGCCCTTCAGCTCCAGGTAGTCGACCAGGAACATCGCGATGGCGAATTCATCTTCCGCCACCAGCACGCGCAGCCCTTTCAGGCCCTCTGGTTTGTTACCGGCTTCCAGCACGCCCTGCACTCCTCGATGCACGCGACCCGCCTGCGGTCGCAACGAGGGCAGGATGCGCGATCCGGCCTACAAGAGCGCGTGACGATCAATGAAGAACCGGTACTGCCGGCCTCTACCTCAGAACGCGCGCTCCCACTTCAGGCTGAGCAGGCTGCGGTCGTGGCTGTACAGCCAGCCGACATTGCTGTCGATGCGCGCGTAACGCAGGCTGAGGCTGGGTACCAGCCCGGCGACCGCCAGCCGTTCGCTGCGCACGATGGCGATGAGGTTCTGTTCGCTGTCCTCGCGCCGCGCCTCCAGCAACGGGCTCCACGCATCGTAGTCACGCTCGCGCAATGAAACGAACACGGTGGCGGTGGTACCCGTCCACTGGCGCGCGGCCCCCAGGCGCAGGCCTCGCTGGCGGTAGCCGTTGGCCGGATTGGCGGCACGGCTGTCACTCAGGTCCAGCCCGGCAAAGAGGGTCCAGCGCGGGTTGAGCGCACGGAACCAGGTGGCATACACCGCAGCCAACTCACCGTCGTAATTGCTGGCCAGGCCGCGCTGGCGATAGCGCTGGCGCTTCCAGTCGGCCTCCAGCTTGAGCAGGCTGCGCGCGTCCAACGCATATTGCCATTCGCCGTGCAGCCCGCTGCCGCCCTGCAGGGCCCGATTGCCCAGGCCCTGGTAGTCATAGCTCGGCGCGATCTGCAGGGTATGCCGTGCGCTGCGCCAGCTGTAGCCGGCCTGCACGCTGGCATTGAGTTCGTTGTAGGCACTGTGCCCGCGCCAGGCCTGGCCGAACGCAAGCCCGCGCACATAGACCCCATGATGACCGGCCAGCGCCCAGCGACGTTCCAGGTTGCCGTCGTAGTCCAGGCCCATCGCGCGTTGGGCATCGGGAAGATTGCGCTGGATGATGCAGGTCTCGCCGACGCCGAACAGGCAGGTGCGGCTGGCCGAGCTGCGGTTGATGTTGTCGCTCCATGCCGGGCCGGCGGCCAGCGCTCCTTTCCAGCGCTGGCGCGCCTGCAGCGCGGCCAGGTAGGCGTCCACCCGTCCGCGCACCCCTGCGGTGGCGGGGTCGTCGGCATTGATGCCACCGGCGATGGCCGTGAACAACGCCACGGCATCACGGTCGCGCTGGTCTTCGGCATAGACACGCGCAAGTTCAAGGCGCGCCGGCAGGAAATCCGGTTGCGCCGCCAGCAGCGCCTCGTATTCGTTGGCCGCGCGGCGGTGATTGCCGCCCACCCGCGCCAGGCTGCCCTGCGCGTAGTGGCGCAGCAACGGGTCGTGGCCGGGCAGTTCGATGTATTCGTCCAGGAAGCGTTGCGCGGCGCCCCATTGCTGATGCTGCAGCGACAGGTACAGCGCCTGGCCCAGATCGTCGACGGTGCGCTCCACGCGCAGGGTCTGGCCGTCGATGGTGATGGTCGGCCGCTCCGACTCGGCCTGCCGCAGGCGCTGCTGGTCCTGCTGCTGGTGGCGCAGTTCGCTGCCCTGCTCAAGCACGCGACGCAGATCATCCTGCTGGGCGCGCACTTCGGCAGCGGCCAGCAACAGGATCACAAGGAAGATGGGATGGCGCATGGTCGATCCGTGGTGGTGCATGCAGCGGGCCGAAGCAGGGACTGGCGGATCGCGGCTTGTCCCTGCCCTGCCCCGTCAGGGGCGTGGCAATCAGTTCTTGCTGCCGCCGAAGGCGGTGTCGTACTGGCTGTTGCCGGCGAAGGTGGCGATGCCGGCCAGGGTGGCGGCGTTGGCGCCGAAGAACTGGCCCTGGGTGGTGCCGTTGACGCTGCCATTGACGTTGGCCGAACCGGCGAACGATGCGTCGGCACTGTTGATGTTGGCAACGATGGCCAGATTCAGGCCATTGCCGGACAGTGCACCATCCAGGGTGCCGGCACCGAAGTCGGCGTCGAAGGTGCCGCTCAGCAGGTTGCTGCCGTTGAACTTGTTCAGGCCAGCCACGGTGTAGGACGCCACACCGGCGGGCAGCGTGGTGCCGGCGCGGTCACCGACGAAGTAGACCTGGCGGTTGTTGAAGCCACCGGCGGCGCCATCCTTGGACCATTCACCGAACCAGACATCGCCACTGCCAACCTTGACGAAGTTGAAGTGGCCCATGCCGGCGTGGCTGCCCGGTGCGCCGGTGATCGGCATGGCCAGGGTACGTACCGTCACGCCATTGACGGTGGTGGGTGCCGAGTAGGCGCTCAGGCCCTGGAAGTCCACCGGCTTGGCCTGGGACACGGTGCCGACACCGATACCGGCCTTGCCAGCGCGGTGCGGGCCGCCATTGACCTGCGATTCGCCCACCGCCACGTACAGCTCGGCATCGGTCTTGGCACTGGCGGCACCGACGATATCGGCAGCATGCGCGGCACCGACCAGAGCCAGCGAGGCGGCAACGGCGAGAACCGAACGGGAGATCATTTTCATGGTATTGCTCCTTGATTGAGGGAACTACGGGTACAACGCTTGAAAGTGGGAGATCAGAAGCGCGCGGTGACGCCGAGCTTCAGGGTGCGGCCCGGCGCCGGCAGCGTGGACCGCGTGGCCGGATCGACGTAGTAGCGGTTGCCGAGGTTGCTGCCGACCAGTTCGACGCTGGCATGCTCGTTGAAGCGCCAGCGCGCATAGGCATCGACGGTGGTGATGTTGCCCCAGGTGAACGGCACGTTCTGCCAGAGCAGGCCGCTGCCGCCGCTCAGCAGGCGGTCGCGGTAGGCCTGCAGATCAGGGTTCTCGTGGCGCTGGTAGTGCACGATGCGGCTGCCCAGTTCCAGGCGCTCATCGAACAGGCGCGTGCCCAGCGACCAGTTGATCGACAGCTTGGGAATGGCCTGGGTCAGCAGGTAGCCGCCGACGAAGCCGTCCTGCACGCAGTTCGGCACCAGGCCGCGGTTCGCGTCCAGCAGCACCGCCGTGCTCTCGTCACACACTTCGTTTTCCAGCGTGCGGGTGATGCCCAGATCGGTGAAGAAGCGCCGGTTGTCGAAGCGCGCCTGCAGCTCGATGCCGCGGATGGTCTGCTTGTCGATGTTGTCGAACAGGAAGTTGCCGTCGCGCTCGATCACGTCCCGGGTCTTGTGCACGTAGTACGCCAGCTTGACGTCGGCATCGGCGGTGTTGCCGAACAGGGCCGACAGGTTGTGCACGTAGCCAATCTCGTAGTTGTAGGCGTGCTCGGGCTTGAGCGCGTACAGCGGATTGAGGCTGCCGGAGAAGGCGATGGTGCTTTCGAACATGCTCGGGAACCGCACTGCTTCGCTGTAACGCACGTAGGCACGCGCGGCCGGGGACAGGTGAGCCGTGGCCGAGAAGGTCGGCAGCCAGGCATCGTCGCGCCGGCGGCTGTTGCGCCCATCCACCGGCCGCGACTGCACGCTGTTGCCGATGTTGCAGACCTGGTCGCTGCCGGCAAACACCGGCTGCACGCCGGGAATGGCCGCCACTTCACCATTGAGGCAGGGGTTGCCTGCGCGCGTGTAGTTGCCATCGGCATCGGGCAGCCAGGGCCGGGTGTGTTGCACCGGGCGCGGGGTCTCGTACGGCGCCAGCAGGTTGCGGATGCTCTGGTCGATGAACCAGCCCATGCCCCGCTTTTCCCAGACGGCGCGGCGCGCTTCCAGTGCATCGATGCGTGACTGCAGGTCTGCCGGACGGGGCAGCAACTCGTTCACGGTGTACTGCGCTTCCTTGCCACCTACGCCCTTGGTCAGCAGCTCGGGGTGCGCCTCGAGGAAATCATCGAAGGCCCAGTAGCGGCTGTAACGCACGCCTGCGTTGAGGGTGAGGAAGTCCACCGGACGCCACTCCAGGGTGAGGTAGCCTTCGCCCTCCTGGCGGCGCCCGGCACGCGGGAACATGCGCCAGCCATCGGTGGTACCGAAATACGGATCGGTCGAGCCGAGCTTTTCGTACTGCCAGTTGCCGCCCACGGTCAGGTCCAGGGTCGAATGCAGTGCGAAACGGTTGCTCAGGATCAGGCCGGTGCGGTCGTTGCGCGCGTTGGCCAGCGCGGTGTTGCGCAGGATCGGGCTGGCGTCCGGGTTCCATGCCGGGTTGCCCACCGCGAAGTTAGGAAAGCCACCGGCGGTGTAGGTGTCGCTTTCCGTTTCCGTGCGCCACAGGTTGGCGTACAGGTCCAGCCAACGACTGCCGGCTGGCTGGAAGCGGTACTCCAGGTTCCAGGCATCCGAATCGACGCGGCTGAGCGGCCACTGGATGCGCCCATAGTCCGGCGCGGACAAGATGCGCGACGGCATGATCTCGCCATAGTGCGACAGCGTGCGCCGCCAGGTGGCCTTCAGCTGCTGATCGTCGTTGATCTGCCAGGTTCCCTTCACCAGCCACGATTCCTGCTCGCTGGAGGTGTTGGGCACTTCATCGCCCGGCTTGAAGTAGCGCGCCAACGTGGTGATGTAGTCGATGCCCTGGTATTCGTACTTCTCGCGCGGGTCCTGGTCGTAGTAGCTGCTGCCCTTGCTGCCGGAGAAGTAGTTGCCGCGCTTGCGCCAGGCGTAGGCGGCCATCAGGTCGACGTTGTCGCCACGCACGCCCAGCGCCAGGCGCCAGGCCTGGTCCTCGCCATCGAAGGGGTTGTTGCCACTGCGCGACTTCACCGGCACCACCAGGGTGCGGTCGTCATAGGGCGAGTTCGGCGAGCCCTGCGGGAAGCCGGGTACCGTGCGGTAGTCCTCGCCGGTATGCAGCCGCGGCAGGCGCGGCGCCACCGCATTGCTGCTGCCTTCGATCTTCAGCTCCCCGCCAAAGCGCTCGCCGGCCGCAACAATGTCGTCAACATCGATGGTCTTGATCACCAGGGCGCCACCGATCCCGCTGTGCACATCGCGCACCAGCCCTGGCCCCTTGATGACCTGGATGCCACCAATCAGGTTGGGATCGATGTAGTTGCGGTTGCTGACGCCGTTGTAGCCGCGCCAGACGGTCAACGCCTGTTCGCCCCCGTCGATGCTGACCGGCACCCGCCCCGGCCCCTGGATGCCGCGGATGTTGATGTCCAGCGCGCCACTGTTGCGCGCATCGCCACTGAACACGCCGACCAGATCCTTGACCACGTCGGCCGGGTTGGAGCCGCGGTAGCGTTCCACCCGGTCGCGCCCCGAATACGCCGTGGTCAGGTCCAGCGCGAACACATCATCGTAGCCGCGCCGATCGCGGGCCTCGCCCCCTTCCGACTGCAGGCGACCGGCCACGTCCAGTGTCTCGGTCACCCGCACCCCTTCCCCCTCACCCGCCTCCGCCGCGGCACGCAGGCTCCAGGTGCCGTCCATGCCGCGTTGTGCGCGCACCCCGCTGCCGCGCAGCAGCTGCTGCAGGGCCTGCATCTGGCTGTACTCGCCACTCACCGCACTGGAACGACGGCCTTCCACCAGGTCACTGCGGAACACCACCTGGGCATCGGCCTGGCGGCCGAACGCACGCACGGCATCGGCCAGCGGCTGCTCGGGAATGGCGTACTGGCGCAGCGGCGCGACGACCGCCGGTTGCGCCTGCGCGGTCGGCACCCCGGCCAACGGCAGCAGTACGGTGGAGATGGCCAGGGCCAGGACGGTGGCGCGACGGTGACAGGCGGATGCCGTGGACGGCATGGACAGGAACTCCTCAAGCGGGGCGGAACCGCCGGCACATCCGGTGCCGGTGGCATGTCTGGCTTGAGGAAAAACGGTGTTTCGCTCTGGCTATACCTCTATAGACAGCCGCATGCGGCGACTGCCCACGGTTTTTTCATGTTTTTTTCATGTGACCGATCCAGCGCTGCGCCAACCGGGCTTCACCAGACCACCAGCGCCCCGCCGGGCAGGCGCTGCACGCGCAACCCGGCCTGTGCAGCCACCGCATCGATGCCCGTTTCCGGGTGCTGCAGGTGGAACAGGCCGCTGACCCGCACGCGGGCACCCTGCCCGCCCAGCACCCAGACCGGTGCACGGCGGTAGCGCCCCAGATCGGCAATGGCCTGTGCCGCCGGCAGATCGTCGATCACCACTTCACCGCGCCGCCACGGCGCTACGCCATCCGGCCCTACCTGCTGCAGCGGTTGCAGCCAGCGCCCGTCACGGAACACACGTGCCTGCCCCACATGCAGGCGCTGCACGCTGCCATCGCCCGGGCGCACATCGACCACGCCCTCGCTGACCTGGGTGGTGACCGTGCTGTCCTGCATCGACACGCTGAACGCGGTGCCGATGTCATGCACCTTGCCACCCGCCGCCTCGACCTGGAACGGCCGGGCCTCGTGTGCCACCTGGAACCAGGCCTGGCCGCGCAGCAGGCGCAGGTGCCGTTGCTGGCCATTGAACTCGATGGCCAGCGCGGTACCGGCATCCAGCACGGCAGTGCTGCCATCTTCCAGCTGCACCACGCGCGGCGCATCGCTGCTGCGCAGGTCGCTGCGTGCCAGCAGCACTGCCTGCGGTGCGGCGGCGACCATCAACACCACGGCAGCGGCCGAGGCCAGCAGCCACGGCAGGCGGCGGCGCGGCGCCAGCGGCCGCAGCCCCTGGCGATCGGCGGTCAGCCCGGGCAGCGCGGCCAGCACCTCGGGCCCGGCGGCATCCAGCCCCTGCCAGAAGGCCTGCTGCTGGCGCCAGGCCAGCGCATGGCGGGGATCGGCCTGCAGCCAGCGCTGCAGGGTTCGTTGCTGGCGTTCGGGCAGTGGGCCTGCACTGCACCGGATCACCCAGCGCAACGCCTGCCTGGCCTGACGCGGCGAGGGTTCGGACGTGGTCATGGTTGTGGCCTGCCGCACCGCGAACGGGTGCGCTTTCCTGTTGTGACAACGGCGGGCGCGATCTGCCCACGGCAATCGCCGCTCATCGCCGCACTCCCTGCTGGTGCTGCTGGATCAGCAGCGCCGCGCGCAGTACGTGCTTGCCGACCAGGCTCTTGGAGATTCCCAGGCGCGTGGCGATCTCGCGCTCGCTCAGGCCCAGGTAGCGGTTGAGCACGAAGCACTCGCGCACCTGCCCGGGCAGCGCAAGGATGGTCTGGGTGATCTCACGCAGCTGTGCCTGGTCCAGCGCCTGCGCCTCGCCATCGTGGCCGGCCCCGGCCATGTCGGCGGCGTACTCGGCCATCGCGCGCCGCTCGCGGGCATCGGCCTGGCTGCGGTTGAGCGCGTGGTGATAGGCCATCCGGTACAGATAGCCACGCGGCTCCAGGATGGGCGGATCGCCGGGCACGCTGCTGGCCTTCAGGTACAGGTTCTGCAGGGTGTCCTCGGTACTGGCCGGGTCGAGATAGCGCGCGATGAAGCGAGACAACGCACGGCGCTCGCGGATCAGCAGCTCGACCAGCGCCAGGGCATTGGGAGACATAGGTGCCAAGGCCGGACCGGGGAATGATGGGCGTGATGGCGACGGTCCGGAGGTGAATTGTGGGCTGCATGGCTGCAGGCGGCAAGCACAGTCGAGTCGACACATTCAGTAGATTCACGCCATGCGTGGATGCTGGGGCTATGGCTCGTCCAACGCCTCGAAACGCTCGGCCAGGTAATCGAGCAGCGCCCGCACGGCCGGCAGCAATCCGCGCCGCGATGGGAACACGGCGTGCACGATGCCGTGCTTCGGCACCCACTCGGGCAACACCGGCACCAGCGCACCACGGGCCAGCTCCTCGCTGATCATCATCCACGGCAGCATCAACACCCCGACCCCGGCAACCGCGGCCGCGCGCAGCGCGATCATGTCATCGCTGACCAGGCGCGGGCGATGGTGCACGCTGGCCTGCACGCCGCCGGGCCCGGTGTATTCCCAGACGTGCTGCTGGCTGGGCGATGCCAGATCGACGCTCGGCATCATCGCCAGGTCGGCCGGCACCTGCGGCGTGCCCAGCTGATCCAGCAGCGCCGGGCTGGCACTGGTGCACCAGGCGCGGCGCGCCAGCACGCGCACCACCAGGTCGCTGTCCTCCAGCGGCGGCGGCCGTACCCGTATCGCCACGTCCACACCCTCGCCCACCACATCGACGCGGCGGTTGGTGGCCTCCAGCTGCACCGTCACCTGCGGGTGCAGGGCCAGGAAGTCGGCCAGCATCGGGCCGATGCGCGCGTGCAGGATCGCGATCGGGCACGCCAGGCGGATCGTGCCGCGCGGCTCTGCGCGTGACATCGCGATGGCTTCTTCGGCTGCTTCGGCCTCAACCAGCATCGCCTTGCAGTGGCGGTAGTAGTCCTGGCCGACCTCGGTGACCGAGAAGCGCCGGGTCGAACGCTGGATCAGCCGCACGCCCAGACGTTCCTCCAGCAGCGCGATGCGCCGGCTCAGCTTCGACTTCGGCATCGCCAGCGCCCGGCCGGCCTGCGAGAAGCCGCCGTGCTCCACCACCATGGCGAAGTAGAACAGGTCGTTGAGGTCGCAGCGGCGGATATCGGCGATGAACACGGGGCGAATTCCTGCGGCGCAAGGTCTGGGCCAATTGTTCACCAGATAGGACTATGACGGCAAATAATGGCGTCTACCGAGCTAATTGTTGCAGCGATATCGTCTCCGCAACGAAGAGCAACGGCCGGCAGCCCCGGCCAGGAGATCGCCATGAAGCGTGTCACCGGTACCTACAGCGCCCCCCGCCCGCATTGGGTCGGCGACGGATTCCCCGCCCGCTCGCTGTTTTCGTACAACACCCACGGCCAGCACCTGAGCCCGTTCCTGCTGCTGGACTACGCTGGCCCGTACAGCTTTGCGCCCAGCGACACCCCGCGTGGGGTCGGCCAGCACCCGCATCGTGGTTTCGAGACGGTCACCATCGTCTATGAGGGCGAAGTCGCCCATCGCGATTCAACCGGGGCCGGCGGCACCATCGGCCCGGGCGACGTGCAGTGGATGACCGCTGCCTCGGGCATCCTCCACGAGGAATTCCATACGCCGGAATTCAGCCGGCGCGGCGGCACGCTGGACATGGTCCAGTTGTGGGTGAACCTGCCGGCGCGGAACAAGATGGGTGCGCCGGGCTACCAGACCCTGCTCGATGCAGACATTCCCTCGGTGGATCTGCCTGGGGGCGCTGGCCGCGTGCGGGTCATCGCCGGTCGCTTCGACGGCCGTGCCGGCCCGGCCCGCACCCACACGCCGATGGATGTCTGGGACATCCGCCTGCAGCAGGGACACCACGCCGAACTGCCGGTGGCCGATGGCCGCACGCTGGCGCTGGTGGTGCTGAAGGGTTCTGTGCGGATCAACGGCGGCCCGCCGGTCGGCGAGGCACAGCTGGTCACCTTCGACCGCGCTGGCACGGACGTGTTCGTCGACGCCGACAGCGACGCCACCGTGTTGCTGCTCAGCGGTGAGCCGATCGACGAGCCGGTGGTGGGCTATGGCCCGTTCGTGATGAACAGCCAGGCCGAGATCGCGCAGGCGGTCAACGACTTCAACAGCGGCCGCTTCGGCCAGATCGCGCACTGAGCGCTTCAACGCGGCGGGCCCCGGCCCGCCGCCGCCATCGGGCCACCCCGGTCCTTCCCCCAAAGGAGACTGACCATGAGTACCCCCGCCAACTTCAACGGCGCCCGCCCGGTGATCGATCCGGACAATGCCGCGATGCTGCTGATCGACCACCAGAGCGGCCTGTTCCAGACCATCGCAGACATGCCGTTCAGCACCGTGCGCGCCCACGCCACTGCACTGGCGAAGATGGCCACGCTGGCCCGGATGCCGGTGATCACCACCGCCTCGGTGCCGCAGGGCCCGAATGGCCCGCTGATCCCGGAGATCCACGAAGCTGCCCCGCATGCGCAGTACGTGGCGCGCAAGGGTGAGATCAACGCCTGGGACAATCCCGAGTTCGTTGCCGCAGTGAAGGCCACTGACCGCAAACAGCTGATCATCGCCGGCACCATCACCAGCGTGTGCATGGCCTTCCCGTCGATCGCCGCCGTCGCCGACGGCTACCAGGTGTTCGCGGTGATCGATGCCTCGGGCACCTATTCGAAGATGGCCGAGGAGATCACCCTGGCGCGCGTGGTACAGGCCGGCGTGGTGCCGATGGACACCGCCGCGGTGGCCTCGGAGATCCAGCGCAGCTGGAACCGCGACGATGCGCAGCAGTGGGCCGAGGTCTACACCAGGATCTTCCCGAACTACCAGCTGCTGATCGAGAGTTACCTGAAGGCGCAGGACGTGCAGAAAAGCCACGAGCCGCTGGATTCGCAGCGCAGCTGAGCGCGCAAGGCGGTAGAGTCCAACGCGTCGGGCATGGCCCGACGCTACAGAGGAGATCCGCATGGCCTACGCACGCATTGTTTCGACCGGCGACAACTACCTGCACCACATCAGCAATGGCAGCTTCGATGTCGATGCGGACGAGCCCGCAACGCTTGGCGGCCAGGGCAAGGGCTTCGCCCCGTTCGATCTGTACCTGGCCTCGCTGGCGGCCTGCACCGCCATCACCCTGCGCATGTACGCGCAGCGCAAGGGCTGGGAACTGGGTGAGTTCCATGCCGAACTACGCTCCGAGCGTGACGAGGACGGGCGCTTCCACGTGCACCGCGTCCTGCATGCCAGCGCGGAGCTGAGCGATGCACAGTGGCAGCGCTTGCTGGAGGTAGTGGAGAGGACCCCGGTGACCCTGGTGATGCGCGAGGGTGCACGCATCACCAGTGAGCGCGGGGCTGCGGCGTAACCCCATCCGCGCATGGCGTGGATCTACTGTAGAGCCGAGCATGGCCCGGCTCTACAGACAGCTCAGCGCCGTGAATGCAGCACGGTGCGCTGGCGCATGGCGTTGAACTCCTGCTCCACCTGCTGGATGTCCTCGGCCTGGAAACCGGCCGCATCCAGCAGCTGGTCGGCAGCCGCCGCCGCCAGCGGATCGTCATCGCGCTGGCGCCAGCAGCGCGCCGGCAGGAAGTAGCCCACTTCGCTGCGCCCGCGCATGATCACCACCGGCCGGCCGGCATACAGCAGGAACTCCGCCAGATGCTGGCGCAGCCCTTCCACCGATACATAGGCAGGCCCGATGCCCAGCAACTGGCTGGACGGTTCAGGACTTTCAAACAGCTTGCGACGGCTCATCCACTCCTCCTTTCGTGCAACGCGTGGTCTCCTTTCCTTAGACGGGCGCATCGCTGCGCCCCCGCCACGCCCGGCGTGATCTGCATCACGCGATCCGGCTAGAAGCCGGTATTGAACTCCAGCTGGAACACGTCGATCGACAGTGGCGCACCGGACACTTCCTTGGCCGCCATCCACTTGCCGCTGATCCAGCTGCGCGCATCCAGCGCGTAGGCACCGCCCACGTAGTAGCCGCGGGCATTGGTGCCGCCCAGGTGGAAGTTGGGGTCGTTGTAGGCATCCGGCAGCGCATCGGCCTCGATGTGCTTGTAGCCCAGCAGTGCCTGCCACTGGCCCTTCTCCCTCAGCTCGGTGGCACCGAAGGTGGCCTGCACCATCCATGCGGTATCGCCGCTGCGGAAGGTGTTGATGCTGGCGGTGCCGCCCGCGTCGTAGTTGTTGACGATGCCATTGTTGGCACGGCTGAACATCGCCTGCTTGTCGTAGGCCAGGTTGCGGATGTAGTCACCGTCCAGGCGCAGGCCGATGCCCTGCGCCAGCTGCGTATCCCAGCGCAGGTTCAGCGTGGCCAGGCGGAACGCCGAGGCCAGGCCGACGTACTGCGGGGTGGGCGTGTTGGCCGGGTCCAGCGGATTGCGCGCGATGTCGCGGATCAGCATCAGGGTGTTGCCCTTCTGCATGAAGGCCGGGCGCGACCAGTCGGTATCGCAGCCCACCGCACCTGCATACAGTGCGCACGGCGAAGACAGGCGACCGCTGATGTTCTTGAAGTCGTAGTAGCCCAGCGCCGCGCGCAGCGCGTTGTCATCGTTGAAGCGCCAGTTCACGCCCACCTGCGCACCGGACAGCCACTTGTTCTCGTTCGGGGTCTTGACCCGGCTCTGGCTGGGTGAACTGTCGGAGGTGTACTCCAGCGGCACCACCGCCAGGTTGCCGAACAGGTCGAGGTCACCGCCGTCGAAGTCGTACTTCAGGTTGGCGGCCAGGCCGTCGAAGTTCAGGTCGTTGGAGAACAGCGTATCGCTGGTCCAGAACGGATTGCCGAAGCGGCCACCGCGCACCGTCACCCAGTCCGCCGGGCTGTAGGCCAGCCAGGCCTGGTCCAGCCACACATCCTTCTTGCTGAGACCGCCGCCCAGCTGTTCGGTGGTCGACACCGAGCCGTTGCTGCTGCCGCTGGCCAGGCGCACGCCGGCGGTGGTGTGCTGGCCGATGGTCGCTTCGATGCCCAGGCGGGCACGGATGCGCCACAGGTTGCGGCGGTCCTGGCGGCTGTTCAACAGCGGCGGCAGCTGCAGGTTGGTGTTGGTGTTGGTATCGAAGCCATTGCCGGAATTGATCGCCGGCCAGTTGCTCACGATGTCGCTGTTGCGCTCGGAATAGAAGCGCGATTCGCTGCGCACGCGCATGTCACCGGTGACCTTGATGCGCTTGGTCCATTCGGCCACTTCGTTCGGCGCCGCCCAGCCTTCCGATTTCGCTTGCGCCATCACATCCTGGCGCACTTCGTCACGGATGCCGTCGCGCACGCTCTGCGGCACGTAAGGCACGCGCACGTCGCCGGCTTCCAGGACCACGCCGCCGCTGGCGGCCGAACTACCGCTGGCGGCGGTGCGCTGTGCGGCGGCCGCTTCGGCTTCGGCCTGCACCAGCAGCGCCTGGCCGTCTTCGGGTTTCAGCGCGCCGCTGGCGATCAGGCCCTTGATCAGCTTGACCATGGTGGTTTCTGCGGCCATCGCACCGGCCGGGGCCGCCAGGCTGAGCAGCACGGCGCAGCACAGCAGCGCCCGTCGGGCCGGCCGCGGGCGGCGGGAGTCGGTTCGTGCGCGGTCGTGGTCGTTCATCACGGTTCTCATCGAAAGAGTGGAAATCACGGAAGTCGGGAATCAGGCCCCGGGCCGGCGGCCCTGGATCAGGACGCGGGCGGGGAAATCGAGCGACGGCGGCGGTGCCTGGTCGACCTTGCCGATGCGACGCAGCGCATCGAGCACGGCCGCATCGGCCTCCTCGTTGCCACTGCCGCGCACCAGCTCGACCTTTTCCAGGCGGCCATCGGCGGCCAGCCACACATTCACCTGCAGCTGGAACGCCAGGCGCTTGACCTTGTCGTCGCGCGCGATCGCCTGCTGCATCAGGTAGCCGAGGTAGCGGCCGTAAGTGGCATTGCCGGCACCACCGCGGCCCACGCCGGACGTGCCGCCGCCTGTACCGGACTGGATACCGAAGTTGTCACCGCCGGCCTGTGCGTCGGCATTCATCGTTACCGGGTCGGCGTTGTCCGGGGTTGGCGTCGGTTCTTCCGCCGGGGTCGGCTGATCCAGCGGCTCCGGCTCGGGGACCGTCTCTTCCGGCGTTTCCGGCTCAGGCGGCTTTTCCGGCGGTGGCGGGGGCGGTGGCGGAGGAGGCGGCAGCGCCAGCATCGGCGGCTGCACCACCGGCCTGCGGGTACTGGCGGTGTCCTTGAACAGCAGCCACCACACCGCGATGCCGAGCACCAACAGCGCGGCCAGCACCAGCGCGACGGTCACCAGCAGCTGGCGACCGCGCATGCCGGGCTCCGGCCGAGGGGGTTGATGGGCCGTCATGCCTCAGCCCTGTGCCTTGCCGGTGACCAGCCCGACCTGGGCCAGCTCCAGCCGCCGCAGCAGGTCCAGCACCTCGACCACGCGCGCGTACTGCACCTGCGCATCGCCGCGCACGATCACCGGGAAGTCCGGCGTGGTCGCACGTTCGGTGCGCAGGCGGTCTTCCAGTTCGGCCATCGTCACCGGGTAGGCATCGAGGAACACCTGGCCGCTAGGGTCGATGGTGATCGCCTTGGTTTTCGGCTTCTCCAGCGCCACGCTGTTGCTGGCCTTCGGCAGGTTGACCTCGATGCCGGGGATGGAGGCGTTGCTGGTCAGGATGAAGATCACCAGCACCACCAGCAGCACGTCGACGAAGGGCGTCACGTTGATGCCCTTCTCGCGCTTCTTGATGCCGAACTTCGCCTTCTGGCCCATGGCGCGCCCCTCAGCCCTGGACCGCGGCCGGGCCGCGCCCGTCCTGCTCTTCGGCCAGGCGCGCGGCGAACTCGTCGATGAACACCGCCATGTCCGCGCCGATCGCCTCGGCGCGCGCACCCAGGTAGTTGTAGCCGAACAGCGCCGGGATCGCGACGCCGAGACCAGCGGCCGTACACAGCAGCGCGGCGGCCATGCCCGGCGCCACCGAGTTGATGTCCACCGCGCCGGCCATCGCCGCCACCACGAACACCAGCATGATGCCGATGACGGTGCCGAACAGGCCCACATAGGGCGCGCCTTCAATGGTGGTGGACAGCCAGTTCATGCGCCGCGCCATGCCTTCCTGCTCGCGCACCATCACTGCATCCATCGAGGCGCGGATGGCGGCGATGGTGGCCGCGCTGAGGTAGCCGCTGTTGCCATCACGCTGGTGGCGCTGCTGCATTTCATCGATGGCGACCTGGTAGATGCGCCACAGCGAACCCTCATGCATCGCGGTCGGCGCCTTGCCCTGGCGGTCCATGTCGGACAGGGTGCGCAGCGGCACGCCGGACAGCTTGCCGAAGCTCTCGGTGAACACGGCATTGGCCTTGCTGGTGCGGCCAAAGTGGCGGCTCTTGGCGATCATGATCGCCCACGACAGCAACATCATCAGGCCAAGGATGGCCACCACCACCCAGGCGTCGAACGGCATCGCCTTGAGGATGAAACCGAAGTGGCTCTGCCCGGCCGACTGCTCGTCGGCCCCGTAGCTGATCAGGCGCGAATCGGCGCCCTGCGCGGTGGCATCGGCCAGCAGCAGCGCCGCCGGGCGCGCCACCCGCGAGATGCGCAGCTCATCCAGCGCACCTTCGAAGTTGGCCAGCGGCTGCGCCGCACCCGCGGCGTCGGCGCCCACCACGGCGGCGGTGTTCAGGGCCGGCAGATCGCCACTGAGCTGGGCGACCACGCGCCCATTGAGGTACAGCTGCAGCGTCCCCTTCTCCGCAGTCAGCGCCACATGCGCCCACTGCCCTTCCGGAATCGGCTGCGCGGGCGTGCTGCGCTGGCCGTTGAGCTGCACGAACGGCACCCGGTTCTCGATGCCGAGCACCAGCTCGGCCGCACCGTCGCGACGGGCATAGATCGCCTGTGCGGCGCTGTTGCTGCCCGGCTTGATCCACGCGGAAACGGTCAATGGCGCGCCCGCCTGCTGCGCCAGAGAGGCGCTGGCCGGCAGCGGCAGCGGACCGCCGCCGAGCTGCACGCCACGGCCGATCACCGAGCCTTCCGACGGCGGCACCACGGCCCCGGCATTGTTGCCATAGGCGGTGGTGTCGCGGGCCGGGGCATTGGCTTCGGCGAAGTGGTAGACCAGCGTGTAGTCCGGGTCGAACACCTGCTGGCCATTGCCGCTGGCCGGGGCCTTGTCGTTGCCGTAGTACATCCAGATCGTCTGCGGTGCGGCGGCGCTGACTGCCGGCACGTCCACCCAGACCAGCGCCAGGCCGAGCTTGGGATCGAACTGTTCGATCTGGTGGGCCAGCACGGTGCGGCCATCGCCCGAGACGAAACGCAGGTCGCTGCCCGCATCCTGGGTGCCATCGAAGCCGAAGTTGCCGGTATGCAGGCGCAGCAGCAGCGGCGTGCGGCCCGGGTCACCGGCCAGGCCGGCGCCCTGCGGGCCGGCGTCGACGGTGATCGGCTTGCGGTACTTCCATTCGGCCTGCCACCAATTGGCATCGGCCGCAGCGGCGGGCAGCGCCACCAGCGCGGCCAGCAGCAACAACACTCGGGAAAGCAAACGGTCCATGCGAAGGGTCTCCGGAGAACGCATGTTCAAGGGAAGGGTCAGTAACTGGTGCTGATGTTGAAATGCAGGCTCGGGTCGTCCTTGCGCGTGACCGGGCCGTCGGCGTAGGGCCAGGCGTAGTCCAGGCGCAGTTGCAGGTGTTCGCCCAGGCGCAGCTGCGCGCCCAGGCCGACCGAGGCCAGGTTGTACTTGTCACGCTGATCGGGCAGCGGCTGGCGCAGGCGCAGGTAGGCCGCGTCGGCAAAGCTGTAGACGCGCAGATCGGTGCCGCTCCACAGCGACCACGCCGGCGTGCGCCATTCCAGGCTGGCCAGGCCGCCGTAGTCGCCGATCGCTTCGGCCGACAGATAGCCACGCACGGTGTACATGCCGCCGGCGGCAAACTGCTCGGCCGACACCAGCGGCGCGTCGGTCACCTGCAGCGAGCCGCGCGCATACCACTGCCAGTCGCTGCCGAAGGTATGGGTGTTGGCCACGTCGGCCTTGAAGGCCACGAAACTCGGATCGGCCCAGAATCGCTTCTGCCCGAATGCGGTGGCATCGCTGCCGTAGCCCAGCAGGCGGCGGGTGCCGGCCACCAGCTGGGTATTGATGCTCAACTGGTCCTGCTCGCCCTGGCGCACGCCCACGAACGCGAGGGTGATCGGCGCATACTTCAACGGCGTCTTCAGGCTGCCCTTTTCCATCTGCGTGTCTTCCTCGGTGTCCTTGAAGTCCACACCGAGGCTGAGCTGGCGCCACCACTGGCGGCTGCCGGCCAGGCGATAGTTGAGCTTGAGGCCGATCGAATGGCCATTGCCGATCACGTTGGTGCCTGACCCGGTGCCGACCTGCGCGCCGGCATTGAGCACCCGGCTGTCGGACTTGTAGCCGGAAGCTTCCAGGCTCCAGGGCGTGCCTTCGAACGGCATCATGTACGACGCCGAGAACACCTTGGCCTGCTGGGTGTCCTGCGGCGCCAGGTACACGCCGACGTTGACGCTGTGCCCGCGCTGCCACAGGTTGTCGTAGGCCAGCGAGGTGCTCAGGCGCAGCTTCTCGGTATCGGCGCTGCGATCGTTGTTCAGTGCCGCGCTGACGCGCCACGGCGACTTCTCTTCCACCTGCAGGTCCACGTCCATGGTGCCGGGCACCTGGCCTTCGCGCACAAGTGGCATCACCTGCCGGCGCCCGCCTTCGTTGAGCGCGGTCAGTTCCTTCTGCGCCTGCTCGAAATCGGGCACCTTGCCTTCGGCCAGCGCCGGCACCCGCTCGCGGATGCGTTCGGGCGACTCGTGCCTGGTGCCGACCACGCGCAGCTGGCCGATCGGCGTCTGCTGCACCTTCAGCAGTACCACGCCGCCACTGACCTGCTGTTCCGGCAGTTCAACGTAGACCGACTGGTAACCGGCCTGCTGGTACAGCGCATTGACCGCATCACGCGCCTTCTCGACATCGGCCAGGGTCTTGCCCGGGCCCAGGAACGGCTCCACTGCACGTTCGATCTGGCGCGGATCGAGCACGGTGTTGCCGCGCACGATGTATTCGTTGATGTTCACGCTGGGCGCGGGCGCCTGCTGCGCGAACAACGGCAGCGGCATCATGGCCAGCGCCAGCACCAACGGATGCAGGCGCAGCGGAAGGCGGACGGCTCGGGACGGAACAGGAGTCATCGAAGGCATCGCGTCGTATCGAAGGGAATGGCCATGGAGCGGCGCGTGGATCTACCAACAGGACGTGCACGTCGCGTCAAAGCCGCCAACAGTTTTGTGACAGCCCTGTCATCTTTTGACAGCGCCGCAACCCTCGCGGGCGGACACTGCCTTCGCCATACGTCTTCGCTGAAGAACACCGGTTGCCGCAGGAGATTCGAGATGAGCAGTTCATTGAAGACGGGCCTCCACCCTGCCCTCGCCCTGGCATTGCTGCTGGTGGTGCCACCGCTCCAGGCCGGGGAAGCGAAGCAGCAGGACGATGCCGCGCCATGCATCGAAGTGCAGGTCAACGGCGAGCGCATCCCTGCCTGGGACTGCCTGCAGCGCAAGCTGGCACCGGCGCCGAAACCGGCGAGGTCACCGGCGCTGCCCGAAGCCGAACGCCTGATGCGGCAGCCTGGCAACCAGCTGATGCAGTACAACCTGGAAGGCACGCGGCAGCGCATGGGCGATGCCTTTGGTCGTTCGGTGGTGCCGCAGCGTCCGGCGCGCTGAACCCGTGCATCTGCCGCCGAGCGTGGGCTCGGCGCTACGGGGCGCCACGCTGCGCAGCGGCCGGCACGATGCCATCCGTCGGCACCGGTGGCAGCTCCGGCACCGGCAGGCTGCGCGACTGCCCTGCCTGGTTCAGTTCCACCGTGCTGGCACTGATGCTGGCCAGTACCGTGCAGGGTCCCAGCCGCTGGCCCGGTGCGTACGCTTCTGCAGGACGGCCATCGACCGAGAGCAAGGCCAGCGGCGAATGCTCGCCGGCCATCACCCCCAGCACCACCACTTCGGTCTGGACGGCGCCGGGCGAAAGCAGCCGCACCAGCGGCAGGCTGGCCGCCGCCGCGAACACCGGCCGCACAGCGGCCTCGGCAGGCGCTTCGCTGGCCACCGCCGCTGGCGCGACCGCAGACAGGGTCACCGTCCAGTAGGCCACCACGGCCAGCAGCAGCGTCGCTGCCAGCACGGTCAACAGCCGATTGCGATCCCAGCGCCTGTCCATGTCCTGCACCATCGCCACGTTCGTGTCCGCCTACGCTAGCAGCTACCGCTGACGCTTTTGTTTCATCATCCGCGCATACGCTGGCAGGCATCGGCAAGGACCGGAGGCAATGTCGATGCTGCACATTCCGCGTGGTTTCACCCTGCTGGAACTGATGGTGGTGCTGGTGATCATCGGCATCTGCACGGCCGGCATCGGCCTGGGCCTGGGCAGCCTGCTCGACCCCGCGCGGCAGTTGCGGCAGGAGGCCGAGCGGCTGGCACAACGCCTGCAGGTCGCGCGCGACGAGGCCCGCATCGATGGCAACACCGTGCGCTGGCAGGCCGACGCCGACGGTTACCATTTCAGCCGCCGCGAAGGCAGCCGTTGGGTGGAGGTACAGCGCGACGACCTGCTGCGGCCCCAGAAGTGGCAGGCCGCCGGCATTTCGGTACAGCCGGCCACCGCCATCGAACTGAGCCCGGAATGGATCGGCGTTGCCTGGGAAGTACGGCTGTCGCTGGACGGTCGCCTGCTGCGTCTTCGTGATGATGGCAGCGGACAGTTGCAGGTCGTGCAGTGAAACGGAACACGCGCGGATTCACCCTGATCGAAGTGCTGATCGCACTGGCGATCGTGTCGATTGCCCTGGCCGCGGTGATGCGATCGGTCGCGGTCGCCACCGATGATCAGTCGCGCCTGCGCGACCGTCGGCTGGCCCTGATGTGTGCGCAGGATCGATGGCAGGAACTGCGCCTGGCCGGACAGGTACCGCAGGAGGCACGCCAGCGCTGCCTGCAGGGGCGCAGCCGGTTCCTGGTGCTGCAGCATCTGGGCACCGGGGCGGATGGGCAGCCGCAGCTGGAACTCAGCGTGGTGGCCGAACAGTCGCCGCGGCAGTCGCTGGCACGGATGCAGCTGCCCTGGACAGCCACGCCGTGAAGCGCCCGGTGCATGGCTTCACCCTGATCGAGGTGATGATCGCGATCACCATCATGGGCGTACTGGCACTGATCTGCTGGCGGGCCATCGACAGCGTGGCCAGCAGCGACCAGCGCCTGCGCCAGGCCGATACGGAAACCACGCGTGCATTGCGCGCGGTTCAGCAGTTCCAGCGCGATGTCGAGATGCGCGCCGATGATGCGCTGATGAACGGCGCGGTGCGTCCGGCCGATCAGCCGCAGCGGTTGCTGCCGCCCTCGCTGGTCAGTGAGCGCCACCCGGACGGGAGTTTCGCGCTGGAGATCACCCGCAGCGTGGGCAGCGACGGGCTGCGCTGGCAGCGCGTGCGCTGGTGGCGGCAGGGGGACACGTTGTGGCGGGCCAGCGGCGCTGCCACCGACCGCTACCCGCTGCCCGCACCCGAGCCGTCGAAGGGCATTGCGGTGGCACGCGCCGTGCAGCGCTTCGAACTGCGCGCGTGGCAGCCCGGGGCGGGCTGGGCGTCGTTGCCGGGCGAAGGCGATGTGCTGCCGGCCACCGGCCTGGAACTGCGGCTGGAGCTGCGCGACGGGCGTGGTGCGTTGAGCTATCGGCGGGTGGTGGGGTTCTAGGGCGCCGCTGGAGGAAAGTCATCCACGCGTGGCGTGGATCTACTGGCAGGCAGCGACCCACTGCCCTCCTGCCGCCGGGCGCACTCCTGCACCCGGCGGCGCCGTGTCGGTGGTCCTCACCGCTGATGGCCGCTCCCTGCCCTCCGTGCCGTCCTGGCTGGGGCCGCCACCGTTCCGTGGCGGCTGGCCCGATGCTGCCGTCTGCAGCGCCGTTCGATGCTCAGCGGCGCTGCTTGCCTTCATCGCGCCTGGCCTGCGGGAACTGGAAGGCGCTGTTGTCGTCGTAGCCACCGCTGGCGGTGTTGCCATGCGCCGGCGGCTGGATGCTGCTGGTGCCACTGCCGAAGCCGAGGATCTGCACGCTGATCACCGACGGCTGGTTGCGCCGCGCGTCGTCCTGGCTCTTGCGCATCACATCCTGTGCGGCCTGGCTGGCACTGTTTGCCGCCGCACTGGCTGCTGCCAGCGCGTTGACGTTCACCGTGGCCAGTACCGGCAGGCCCTTGCTCTCTCCCTGCACCTGGATGTTGGCGGCGTTGAGCACCTGAAGCGCAGCCAGGTTGATGTTGCCCGAGACGCGGATGCCCGCCTCGCCCGCGTCGATGGTGCCCAGCGGCGCGATCAGGTCGACGTCGCCGGCCGGCACTTCCGGAATCGGATTCAGGGTGGCAAAGCCGGCGCCGGTCGCAGGCGCCAGCGGTGACAGCACGACATTGCCCCAGCGGTCGTAGACGCGGCGCGGCGGGGTATACAGCAGCGTGGTGCGCGAGCCGCGCCCGGCGTTGATGTTGCCCTGCTCCGACCAGCCCAGGATGTCACCGCCGAAGGTGGTCATCACCCGCGACAGTCCCAGCAGCACACTGTCCTGGCTGAACAGCCGGATATCCCCGCGACCCTGGGTGATCAGGCCGGAACTGGCCGGCGGAACCTCGCCCGCCACGCCCAGTACGATCTGGCCGCCCGGCGCCAGCAGCTCGATGTTGCCACCGGCTTCGGTACGCACGCCGGAGCCACCGAACATCACGATGTCGCCGGTCCGGTCGAGGGTCGCACCGTTTGCATCCTTGTCCGGCATCAGGGTGGTGATGGCTTCGCGCCCGCGCAGGTAGGAGCCGAAGCGCGGCCCCTCGGCATCGTTGTACTCGCGGCCTCCCTCGCGCAGTTCGGCATAGAAGACCTGGCGCAGGAAGATGTGCTGCTGCTCCTTCGGCAGCGCATCGAAGGCGGCCAGCGCGGAGCCGTCGTCGACGCTCATGCCGAATCGCTGCGACAGCCACTGCTTCAGTTCCGCGTCGTAGATCTTGGCCACCTTCCCCGGCTGCGCCGCCAGCGGCTGCGCAGGATCGGCAAGATTGGCAGCCCCCAGGTAACGGGCGCGCACGGCATCGAAGGCGATGTGCTGGTCGCCGGCCGTCAAGGAAACGCTGGCACCCGGCCGGGTGTCGCCCTGGATCAGGCCGCCGGTGGTGGTCACGCTGCCCGCGTCCTCGAAGCGGAGCTGGCGACCCGCGCTGACATCAACGTTGCCCGGTCCGGCCACGTGCACCGTGCTGCGCACCACATCGCGCCCGGCCTGCACCACGGTGATGTCGGTGGCAGTAGTGTTCATGGCGCCGATGCTGGACACCAGGATGTCGCCACCGGCGCGCACCTGGACCGGGGCGGAAAGATCGCTCCAGTTGAGCAGGCTGCGCGTGCCCATGGCATTGTCCAGCGTCCACTGGCCACCGGTCCTCAGGCCGACGATGTCACCCTGCACTGCATAGAATCGATTCGGCGCGCTGGTGCCGTCGCGCAGTTCCCGCGCCAGCGGCGCATTCGGGCCGAACGCGAACAGCGGCAGCGAGGCGCGCGGATTGCCCGCCACGCCATCCACCGAGGCATTGCCGATCACCGTCGCGCCCACCTCGGCGGTGAAGGCCGGTGCGAACGGCGACGGCAAGCGCACATCGGCGCCGGAGCTGCTGATGTCGGCACCGCGCATCGGCACCAGGATCGAGTCCATCGCCAGCACTTCCAGCGAACCGCGTGCCGAGGGTGCGGTCAGCAGCACATCGCGCGCATCACCGCCCGTGGTCGAAGTTTCCGCAAGGCGGATGCTGCCGCTGGCGGCCAGCATCCGCAGCTGCGAGGGATACAGCCAGTAGCGAAGATCGGCACCGCCGCGTTGCTTCACCGCCTCGGCGAACAGTTCGCCGGACTCGGCGGTGGCCATCACGGTTCCCCTCTGCTGGCCAGGTGCGAGGTCGCCACCGGCCGAGATCAGGTCCACCGCGGTATTGGCGGTCCACAGCGAGAACCAGCTGCTGGAAGCGGCGGTGCGACCATCGCCCAGCGCCAGTGCGTTGTAGCTGGGCACCGGCACCCGGCCGGCGTCGGCCACGCCGGCCAGCACCAGGTCGCCGCGCGACTGCAGGGTCGCCACCGCGTCGCCCAGCACCAGCACCGGCCCGCCCATGGCATCGCCCAGCTGCGCGCGGAACGGATCTTCCTGCCTCAGGCCGCTGTACGGCGCCACGTAGTGCGCCACATTGGTGACCATGCCACCGATGCGTGCCGCGTCCAGCTGCATGCGCCCGCGCAGGTTCACCAGCGCACCACTGAGCGGCAGGTTGGGCTGGTTCAATGATGGATCGCTGGTTGCCAGTGCAAGGTTCGGATTCAGCGCGCCACCCAGGCGTACCGCCAGGTCGCCGCCACCGGTCAGGTGCAGCGTACCGTCCGCCTCGACGCGCCCGGTCGAGCCCACCGCTGCCACCACGCCGGACGAATGGCGTGCCAGTGAATTGACCACGGTTCCGCTGGCCACGCCGGCGTCACGGCCGGCCTCGAGGGTGAGGTTGCCGCCACCCAGCGTGCCGAAGCCCATGAAGCCCACCATGCGCGCACCGGTCAGCGTCGGCAGGCTGGTGTAGCTGCCGAAGTTCACCCACCAGCTGGTCGCCGTGGACGGCGCCCCGGCCACGCCCGGGCTGCCCTGGCGCCACAGCCAGTTGCCCACCGCGCTGGGGGCAAAGCCCGCGCCTTCAGTCTGGCTGCGCGGAGTGACATCGAATCCGACCTGGCCGGCGCTGTCCCACAGGTCGCCACGGATGTCGCGGCCCGCGGAAACGGTCAGGTTTCCGCCCTGGTCCGGATACCAGGCCTGCCATGCCCCCAAGGCGGCTGCATAGCGCCCGTCCGCATCGGTCGGCCCAAGCACGGTGGACAGCCCCGGTGCCGGCGCCCGACCCGGATTGAACGCTGCATCGCGCCCGTTGCCGAGCGATGTCGGGGCGCCAGCGGTGTACACACCGAAGCCCGACATCATCCGCACGTCGCGGCCGGCCAGCAACTGCAGGTCGCCCTTGCCGGTGCGCAGCACACTCCACAGTGGCGTGCCCAGCTTCGAGCCATAGATCGTCTTCTCGATCAGTTCGCCGCCGCCATAGCAGTAGTCGGTGATCGCGCAGAAGCTTTCTTCGGTCATGCCGAAGATCTCGGCGAATTCCTTCGCCGACATGCCCACCGCCGACTCGTCGCCCACCAGGTCCAGCGAGGCCTGCTTGGCCACCAGGCGCGGGGCCAGGCCGCAGAAGCCTTCGCCTGCGTCGCACAGCGTCTGCTCGTCGACGCCCAGTTCTTCGGCCACTTCCTTCAACGGTCGATTGGCGTAGGAGGGATCGCCGATCAGCGCAAGCGCGCCATCCAGGGTGAGGACCCGCTCGCCGATCCACTCGCTGGTCTTCTGCACGGTGCCGATCGTTCCATAGTGGCTGTCGGCCAGGATCAGGTCGCCCTTGGCACCCAGCCGGCGCAGGCGCGGATCGGCTGCCGAGGTATCGGCACCGGCCACGGCAGTGACATCCCACGACGTGGTGCCTTCCGGCAACATTGCCGCCAACGCCCAGTTGCGGCCCTGCCTGCCGTTGGCATCGGCCGGCCGCAGGTTGACCGGCTTGCCGCCGGGCAGCTTCACCGCGGTCATCGACGGAATCAGCGAGCCCGGTGCCAGTGCAACCGCGCCGGACAGTTCCATGGCCTCCGGCAACGCCGCGCCTGCCGGCCAGAGCTGCGCCGCCAGCGTTGCTTTCGAAGCGAGCCGGAAGCCGGCGCCCAGCCGGTCACCGGCCGCCAGCTGCAACGGCTGCTGCAGCAGGCTGCCCGCAGCCAGCACGGTGCCGTCGGCGAGGGTGACGGCTGCCGGCAGCACCGTGCCCGCCGCCAGCAGCAGGCGGGCGCCCAGCCGCATCTCCGCCGGCAGCACGGTGCCGGCGGGCACATCGGTCTGCGTGACCGGAATCGCGTAGTTCAGCACCGCGCCCTTCGGGAACCGTGTCGCGGCCTGCAGCGTCACACCATCGATGGGCACCACGATGTCGCCGCCAAGCGGGGTGATGCGAAGCGTATTGGCATCGGCCGTCTCTCCGAGCATCCAGCCCGATTCATCCGGATTGGCCGGGGGCGGCGCGAAGCCATCATTGATGCTGCCGTAGATGCTGAGGTCGCCCGCTGCGCGCAGCACCAGCGCAGCCGACTCGCCGAATCCACGACGCAGGGGGTCATTGCGATTGGCCTGCGGACCATAGCGGTAGCCGGACAGGTCCAGGTCGCCGCGCACGGTCAGGTTGCCGGTGGGATTGTCGGCCGACACCTGGCCCACGATCTCCACGCCAGGCCGCAGGCGCACCTTGCCCAGTGCCGCAGTGCGCGCCGCCAGATCGGCGTTGCCGAGGGCGGCGTTCATCCATGCCTTGTTGTGCGGATCGACCACCGTGTCCAGCCATTGCTGGGTGACCAGCTGCGGCCGATGGCCATTGACGTCCGGCGTCGCTGCCAGCGGCGCGTCGGTATAGCGCCGGAAGGCATTGACCAGCACATCCCGCGCGCCGGTGACCGACGCACCGGACTCGGCGCGCACTGCTGCATCGTCAGTGCCCCGTCGCGGCACATTGAGGGTGAAGGTACCTCGTGCCACGCCATCGTTCTGGCCGGGCGCGGTGCCCTGTGCAACTGCGGTGCCGCTGCGCAGGTCAACGCGCGCGGCACTGCCCAGCACCACCTCGCCGTCGCGGCTGCCCAGCTCCACCAGCGCACGGTTGCTGCTGTCGATGATCTTGCCGTAGCTGTCCACCCGCAGCCCGCTGCCGTGTGCATCCAGCCGTCCATCCACCTGCAGGCGGTCACGCGCGGCCAGGCGGATGCTTCCCACCTGCTCTCCGCTGGCGTCGATGGTGCCGAGCACATGCAGGCTGCCGCCATCGATGCTGAGCGCAACGTTGCGCGCCTTCAGCGTGTCGGTCACGGTCAGGTCGCCCTGCTTGAGCTGGAAGCTGCGGGTACCGAAGAAGCCGCCCGCATCCAGCTGGCGGTTCAAGCCGGCGAAGTCGGAAAGCTGCTGCGCGCGCAACAGCAGTTCGCCGCTGTCATAGGGCACGGTGCTGCCACCGGTGGCCTGGCGACCACTCGCGCCGCCACGCAGGGCCCCGGCCAGGTCGATGCGGCCCGCGTTCTCGCCCAGCGCATTGGCGGTGATCCGCCCTGCGCGGTTGTTCGATGCCGAGACGTCGATGCTCGAGCCAGCGGCGGCCAGCACGTTGCCCTGGCGGGCGGTGAGTTCAACGTCGCCGCCCCAGCTGTACTTGTCCAGATCGTCCATGCGGATGCGGCGCCCGGCCAGGTCGATGCGGGCGTTGCTGCCCAGCACCACGTCGCCGTCCGCCCTGGCCTGCAGGCGGCCCGAGGCCAGCGCCACGGCGGAGTCGATCAGGATATTGCGTGCCTGCAGCCCCAGTTCGGCGCCCAGCGCTTCGTGCCCCTGGGTCTGGCCGGCGCCGCTGATGCGCAGATCACCCCCGCTGCGTACCTGCAGGGTGCTTCCCGCCGCGCCGGTCAGCAGCGGTGCCTGGATGTCCAGTGCGCCGCCGCTGTACTGCCAACCCGTGCCGGCCTGGTAGGCGCCCTGGGCCTGGTAGACATCCAGCGTGCCCTTGCCGGCGAACTGCACCTGCTGCGTGGCCCGCAGCGAGACGCCGTCGAAACCGAGCACCTGGCGGTTGGCCGGCACTTCCGAACTGGGGCGTGTATAGGGCGCGCGTCCGAGGATCAGCGAGCGGGTGTTGAGCTCGAGCTGCCCATGGCCGAGCCGATCGACCATCGCCGCGCCCGGCGCCTGCGGGGTACCGTCGGTCAGCACCGTCGATACCGCCTGTGTGCCATCCCATACCAGCGTGTCGGCATAGATGCGGGCCTGGTCACCAGCCTTGCCGTAGCCATGGATCGCCGGCGCCCCCAGCACCAGCTCGCGCAGGCTGCTGTTGCCGGTGGCCGGATTGCGGGTGTCCAGGTCCACGCTGCCGAATACATTGATTGCGTCGCGCGCGGACAGGCTCAGTGTCTCCAGCGCGGGCGTGCCAAGCGCGGTATTGCCCCGCAGCAGCTGCTGCAGGGTCTGCTGGTTCAGCGCCAGCCCCTGCGGCAGGGCACCCTGTGCAGCCATCGCCTGCAACGATGCAGCATCACCGAGGTTGATGGCGGTCATCGACAGGCCCAACCGGCGCGTGCCATAGCTGACATTGTCGCGCAGCTGGAACCCGCCCTCGGTACTGACATTGATGCTGCCCTCGGACAGCAACCGGGTCTGCCCGGTGCAGCTGTCGCTGCGGCAGGCGCCCACATCGATCGCCACCCGGGCGGCCGCGCCGCCCGACAGCAGGTTGGTCTGGCCGTTGGACACGGCCAGCACGCCCGTGATCGCATCGAGCTTCATCAGGTAGCCATCGGTGGCGTCGTAGCCGGGCTTTCCACGCCCGACCGTGCTGATCACGGCGCCCTGCTCGATCACCACGCCCGCGCCACCGGCTGCTGCGCCCAGGATCACCTCGGGGGCGCTCAGCGTTGCACCGGAACGAACCAGCACGCCGCCGCCTTCCGATCTCACATTCAGCGTGCCGGGCAGAGTGGCGTCCGGACGCAGGGTCACACCGACCATCAGGCGCGAGGGCTGCAACGCCGTGAGCGCGTCGGCAAAAATGGCCGCCATGCTGCCCGCGCTGGCGCGCTGGCCTGCGCCCAGCACTTCCAGGGTACTCGGGCCACCATTGCCCACCACCGACACCGTACCGCCGAAGCCCTTGCTGCCAGCCTCGGCCGCGAAACGTGTCATGCCCTGCATGCGCAGTGCGTCTGTGGTGCCCAGGCCTGCACCGGCGCCCAGCGTCAGCCGCAGCGTGCCGGCGTCCACCGACTGCATGCCACGCGCGATGCCACGCCGCGCCGCATCTTCCTGCACGAACGCGTTGTAGCCGGTTTCGTTGTAGCCGGAGTGGCGGCGCACCACGTCGGCCGGGGTCAGCACCAGGTCCGTCCACAACGGCGATGCGGAAGGCGCGAGCCCCTGCGCCTGCTGGCCGCTGACTTTCCACGAGCCGGTTCCGGTGGCGGTGGCCAACGCCTGCTGCGTGCCCTGCGCCCCTACTTCCACCCGGAACGCGCCCGGCTGCAGCGCGTAGGACGCCGGCAGCAACGTATAGGTGCCCGCCGCCAGGCCCGGCACCCCTTCAGGCACGGTGATGCGCTGGCCGATGCCCGGGTCGGCGCTGCCGTCGGCCAGGCCCAGCGGCGCGATGCCGTTGCGGTAGGACGGGACAATGGCATACACCGCGTTGCTGCTGGCGCTGAAGGTGTAAGCCGGATTGGCGTCACGCAGTGCGTGGCTGCGCACGTCCACCGAGCCGCTGCGGCCACTGACGAACCCTGCGCCGGTCAGCGTGCCGCCACCGGACAGGTCCAGCAGCGCACCGGCCTGGATGTCGACACTGTTGGCATGCAGGTCGACACCCACCGTGTCCACGGTGTTGATCATGCCCACCAGGCTGGGACTGACATCCTTGCCGTTCAGGCGCCAGCGCTGGCCATCCACGGTGCCACCGAAGGGAACGCTGAGGCCGGCTGCGCTGCTTGAGGTCACACTGCCGGGCAACAGCGTGATACGCGACGCGACGTTGCCTGGGCCCAGGCCGCCGATCACCAGCTGTCCCAGCGGCGCGCGCACCACGCCTCCCTGCTCGACCGTGGCGGCAACCAACGCCAGCGAACCGAACACCGAATCGGCCGCAGGAGGCGTGGCGCCGGTGCCATGGATGCGAAGCACGCCCTTGGCATCGGTCCAGTTGTTCTGTCCACCCAGCACGTCGTAGATCGATACCGCGATACGGCCCTTGGTTCCGGCAACCGGATAGATCTGCGCGGCCGTGATGTCCAGGCTCGACGGCGCCAGCAGCTGGGTATCGAAGAAGTTGCTGTTGCCACTGACTTTCGCCAGCAGCCGCAGGTCGCCGCTGCTGGCAAGGTGGGCGCTGCCGAAGCCGGCCAGATCGACCGTATCGCGTACGTCCAGCACCTGTGCCGAGGCGCTGAAACTGTGGTTGCCGGCGTCGGCACGGGCCGCCACCGGCGCCACAAAGGGATTGTCCGAGGTGTCACGGAACCAGCGTGCCTGCGCAAGGCGCACATAGGGCGCCTGCACGTGCAATGCCGATCCCGCCGCGCTGCCGGTGGCCATGCCCATCGCGGCATCGCTCAGTCCGTACAGGCGCAGGCTCTGCCCCACGCGCAGGTCGACATCCCCCTGCGCGCGAAGATCGCCGAACACCGAAAGATGGTCGAAGCCACCGGCCTGCACCTGTGCCGCCGACAGCTCGGCGTGCCCGTGCTGCAATGGCGTGGACGCGCCAGGGGCTGCATCGCTGGACTGCTGCACCAGGGTGATTGCACGCGGGCCAAGCTCCGCAGCGCCCGCCCGGCGCTCGTACACCCCACCGCCGAAGGCCACGCCCAGCGTGCCGCCCTGCGCGCCAACGCCACCGGCCGCCGCCCGCAGCGTGCCATCCAGGTACAGGCCATTGGCCGAGCGCAGCACGATCGTGCCGCCGTCGCTGGCCACGGAGCGGGTGCCACTGCCATCCACCGTCAGCGTCTCACGGGTACCGGACGCATCCAGAACCGCGCCGCGCTCGACCACCACGAAGGCATCCGGTGGGCGGTTCTCCAGCGCGTCACGCGACTCCCAGTCCAGCGTACCGCCGATCCCGATGCTGCCGCCCGAGTGCAGCACGCCCTGGTGGCGACCCGCGGCGTCCTCCGCGGCGAAGCTGTCGCCGGACACATCCAGCAGCGCGTTGCTGCCGATGCGATAGCGCAACGGGGTGCCGCCGATCTGGTAGCGCTGCTGGTTGTCGCGCACATCGTCGAGGCGGATGCTGCCTGCCTTTGCGATCAGCGCACCGGCCACGTCGATGTTGCCACCGCCGCGCAGCTCGATCGACTGCCCGGCATCGACCTGCACGACCGCGTTGCTGCCGATCCTTACATCTCCGCCCAGCGTATTGCGCTGCGAGCGCAGCAGCACGCTTGCGCCCTGCCGCTGGGTGACCGACCCGCTACCCGGGTCGAAGGCATACAGCGGTGCCGTCCAGGCCTCCAGGCCCTCGCCTGCGGTCGCTGCATCGGCAGCGGCCTGGCGCACGCGCAACGTCGGTGCGCGCACGTCCAGCTGGGTGCCATCGGCCACCTCAAGCCCGGCATGGCCGTTGATGTCGTACTGACCGAATCCGCTGCGCAGCAGCGTCGGTGACAACCACAGGCTGCCATCGTCGCGGGCCCGGTCAGCCAACGTCACCTTGCCCCCGGTCGCCAGCTGCAGGGTGCCGGCCCCCGTGCCGCCCAGGCCGCTGAGCCGCCCGTCCAGCTGCAAGCGCCCACTGCCGTCGGTGGTCACCTGGCTGCTGTCGGCCAGCAGGGCGATGTCACCGCCCTTGCCTGCACTGGCCTTGCCCTGCAGGTCGACGCGTCCACCTGCATCGACACTGATGCGGCTGCCTGCGGCCAACGACACATCATGGCTGCTTTCCAGCTGCACGCGACCGCCGTTGATCCACGCCTGCGCGCTGCCGGCGCCGCCGTCCAGGCGCTGGTTTGCCCAGCGCCCGTCCAGGTCGATCACCGCCGTTTCGCCCAATGCGACCACACCACGGCCGTTGGCCTGCACCACCTGCATGCGGCCGGTGGCGTCGGCCAGGAGGTTGCTGGCAGTCAGGCTGCCACCGCCAATCCGGACCTGGCCGTTGATGTCGACGCGACCACCGACCAGGTTCAGCTGCCCGCCATCGGCAAGGGCCAGCTCACCGTCGACGCGGATGCCGCCTGCCGTCGCCAGGTCCAGCCGGCCCCACTGCTGGGCGCTCAACTGTGCACCATCAAGCCAGACGGTGTTGCGCCGGCTCTCATCCAGCGCGCTTTGCAGGCTCCAGCGTGCGGTGGCCGCCGGGGCCGTGCCGATGCGCACCTGCGAGTCGAACACCGCATTGCGGCCGGTACCGTCGTAGCGCCCCAGCCACAGCTGTGCGCCGCGTGCCACCGCCGTCTGCGATTGCACGTAGCCATCGGTGCTGCTGCCCGGTGCCCGCGTCTGCCGCACGCCATTGAACACGGCCGTATCGATCTGCCCCTCCAGCACCGCGGAGGGCGCCGAAACCAGCAGCCGCCCGGCATCGCGTCCCACCGTGTAGCCATTCTCGTAACGCGATTCATTGCCGATCAACGGATTGCGCCAGGCTTCGGTGATGCCCCAGCGCGCCTGTTCCACTTCAAAACCGCGATACAGGCCGGCGAATCCACGATCCACCGGCGCGTCGTCCAGGCGATACAGCTGTCCATCGTTGCCGCGCAGCCAGCTCTCCTTGAGCATGCCGCTGGCCACATCGAGGCTGCCGCCGGACAGGTTGATCCGCGAACCCGCGGCGCTGACCACTTCACTGCCGGCAAGCTGCACGGTGCCGCCCTGCGCGGCCCATTCGCCGATGGAGTGGCGCTGGTTGCCCAGGTAGCCGCTCACTTCCAGCAGTCCTCCACCGGCATACCAGCGCTCGCCTTCATGGCCGCCGGTACCGGCCGGCACGTAGATCAGACCGCGCCGGTCGACCCAGACCCGGCTGCTGTTGAGCGTGCCTGCATCGCGCACGTCCGGGGCATCGCGCAGTTCGTTGCCCTGCACGTTGATTTCCAGCTGGTTGCTCTCCATCGCCACCTTCACCCCGGTGGCGCCGGATACATCCACGCGTGCGCCATCGCCCAACAGCGTGCGTTGGCGTGCGTCGACCACGATCTGGCCGCCGGTGGCCAAGGTCAGCGACCCGGCCTGGGCCTCGACCGTGCCACCGGAGACGATTTCCACGCGCGACTGGTCGCGCCGATCCTGCAGCCGCGACAGGTTGTCGAACGCGCCCTGTGCGGCGGTACTGCGCACCTTGTCCTGGGTGGCCGACTCGTTCAGCAGCGCCTGCCGCTGGCTGTCAAGCGCGGTGGTCTTGCCATCGTCCTCAAGCAGGATGGCCGTGGTGGCATCGCGGCCGAGGGTCACGCTGGCCTTGCCATCGCTGGCGGAGGTTAGCAGGTGCACGGTGCCGCGCTGGTTCAGGGTGCTGGTGGCGACCGCGACGCCGGCCTGCTCGACATGACGTCCGGCCAGCGTGATGTCGCCTTCGCGTGCCTGGATCAGGCCGCTGTTGCGCACATCGCCTGCCGTGCTGCCCGCCACGAAGCGCGGCGCGATCTCGTTGCCACCGGTGGTGGACGACGTGTTCTGTGCCGTGCCCACGCCGCGCCGGATCACGAAGCTGTCGCCCGCGGCGAGCTGGGTCTGGCCCTTGCGGGTGTCGATCTGGCCGGCATTCTCCACGCTGCGCCCTGCCAACAGGACATAGCCGCCCCCGCGCGTGGCCGTGGTGGGCTCATGGGTGGCAATGCGTGCACCTCGCTCCACCATCACCTTGCCGAACGCCTCGGTCAGCGCATCCGAACTGGCGTTGACGCTGTACAGGCCTTCGTCACGGAACTGCGTGTCGCTGATCCGCGCGGCCGCCGCCACCAGGTTGCGCACGTTCACCTGGCCGTTGCTGCCGAAGATCACACCATTGCGGTTGACCACGAACACGCTGCCGTCGGCCTTCAGCTGGCCGAGAATCTGGCTGGGCCGTGCGTTGGGATCGTTGACCCGGTTCAACACCGCCCAGTCCGCGTTCTGCAGGAAGTTCAACGTGGTGTTGGCACCAATGTTGAAGGTCTCCCAGTTCAGGATCGCCTTGTCTGCGGTCTGTTCGATGCTGACCTGCACGCGGCCATCGGCGCCCTGCGCCTGGATGGCCTCGCGGGCGTTGGTCCAGCCCCGCGTCAGCGGGTTCTCATCCACCTTCAGGCCGTCCTTGCCCAGCCCGTCGGCGACCACGAATCCCGCGTCACGCCGTGCCTGCCTGGCTTCCTGCTGCAGCCGCTGCTGCAGCGCGATGGCCTGTGCGGCGGTTCCCAGGTTGTCGATCGACTGCTGCAGCTGCTGGCGGGCTGCATCCTGCTGCTGCGCGGGCAGCTGGAACTGGATCGGCACCCCGCTGGGCATGCGTCCACTCTGCGCGGCCGCGCCCTGGGCGGCACCGCGGTCGGCAAACCAGGCCGGGCTGAAGGCCTGCTGGGCCTGACTGGCCGGCGCCACCACCGTGCCAAGCGCAACGGCGACGGCCCAGGCCATCGGGTGGCTGCGGCGCAGCGTGGACGGGCGCGAAGCGGTCGTGAGCGGATGCGACATCTGAACCTCGTCAACCTGGTTGGGCGGCCGCGATCACGGCGCGCTCTGAAGGATCGGGCGGCACGCGCCCTGCTTCTGTAAGACGGGGACGGCTGCGTGAAGCCGACATCAAAAGACAGCGCCGCCGATGCAGGAATGGACCGGATACCTGTCCGGTCCGGGGCCGGCGGCCACACGCAAGAGAGCGCCGGCCTCACGGCCGGCGCTCGGTTCAAGCACTGCGTTCGACGCGATTACGGGCGGCCGAGGCCGGCGCAGGCGCTGGCGTTGTTCACGCCGTTGACGCTGCTGGCGAGCACGAAGCGGTTGCGGATGGCATCACGCCAGGCCGCGGTGAGCGGAACGAAGCCGTGGGCACGCGAAGCGGCATCGTTGTTGCCGTTGTAGTGGCCCAGCAGGAAGCCGCGCAGGGCGAGCGCAACGTTGCCGGCCTTGTAGCACTGGCCCAGTTCGAAGGTGGTGTAACCCACGATCGGGTAGCCGACGGCCGGCGGGTTGGTGAACACCGGGGCCCAGTTGCGCACGTCATTGGCAGCAGCGCCGGTCGGCGGCAGCACCGTGTCCAGGGTGGCCTGCACGCTCGGGTCGTTCGGCGAGAAGCCACGCACCTTGGCGATCTTGGTGGCGTCGCTCAGGTTCGGCACCACGTCCGGGCCGATGTAACCGATCGCACCGGTGGTGGCGTAGACCTTGTCATACAGCGGCTGGCTGCCCAGCGCCGAAGCGGTGGTGAAGTTCGCCGGCAGCGACGAGAACTGCTTCCAGAACTCCTGGGTGGTGCTGAACTTGCCGCCGATCAGGGTGCTGCCGGCGGTGTCGCTGGCCGAGCAGGCGCTGGCCAGGAAACGGGTCAGCAGTTCGGTGGTGCCGCTCTTCTCGTTGCGGTACACGACGGTGATCGGGCCCGAACGATTCGCGTCCAGGGTGCTCCAGTTGGTGATCGTGCCGGCGAACACGCCGCACAGCTGGGTGACGCTCAGGTCGAGGTTGCCACCGGCGCTGTTGAACGGAACGGTGACCGAGGTGCCGACCGAAGGAATCTGGATCAGCGGGCCGTAGGTCGGGGCGAAGTTGGCGGCGTAGGCGGCAATCTCAGCGTCGGTCAGCACCGAGTCGCTGCCGGCGAAATGCACGGTGCCGGTGGTCTTGAACAGGTCGGCACGGTTTTCCAGGAAGGCCTGCTTGCCGGTGCCCGAGCCGGTCACTTCATAGCTGAAGTTGGCCGGCAGGATGCTGTCGGCCGAACCCTTGTACAGCTTGGCCGGCAGCGACGCGCCACCGCCCTGCACGAGCGACTGCGCCGAGGCGGCGCCGGCGGTGGCCAGCAGCGCGGTGGCAACCAGCGCGGCCAGGGTCTTGTACTTGTTCATGATCTTCTCCTGAAGGGTTTACTGCGAAGGGAAACACCAAGGGAGGAACGGTCACTTCACGCCTGCTGCCGCCGAGGGCCTCCCAGCCCACTCTGCGGCGACGTGTCCATGCTGGTCTGCGCCGATGACAGGCCGCTTAAGAAACCTGTGGAAGATCAGGAAAAGGTGTGGAGGATTGTGTGGAGAATCGGGTGATTCCATCCGCGCATGGCGTGGATCTACTGCACCAGCTGGTTCATCTCCATGATCGGCATCAGCACCGCCAGTACGATGGTCAGCACCACCCCGCCCATCACCAGGATCATGGTCGGTTCCAGCAGTGCGGTCAGTGCCATCGCCCGGCGTTCGATCTCGCGTGAGATGGTCTGTGCAGCGCGATCCAGCAGTGCCGCCAGTGAACCGGTCTTCTCGCCACTGGCCACCAGGTGCACCAGGATAGGTGGATAGACTTTCTGCACCTTCAGCGCAGAGCCCAGCGCCGCGCCTTCGCGTACCCGCGCGGATACGTCGTCGGCGCAGCGCGCCAGCAGTGCATTGCCCAACGTCTGCCGCGCCGCCTCCAGGGCACGCAGTAGCGGCACGCCGGCATCGAGCAGGATCGCCAGCGTCGAGGCAAAGCGCGCACTGTTCACGCCCAGCACGAAGCGCCCGACCATCGGCACGCGCAGCAGCATCGCATCCCAGCGCAGGCGCAGCTCCGGCCGGCGCAGTGCAAGCCGCCACGCCACCACCATCGCGCCACTGCACAGCGCCACCCACACGCCCCAGCTGCGCACGAACGCGCTGGCAGCCAGCATCACCTGGGTCAGCATCGGCAGCGTCTGCCGCGCCTGCACGAACGCGGTCACCACCTGCGGCACGACGTAGCTGAGCAGGAAGATCACGATCGCCACCGATACCAGGCTGATCGCCGCCGGGTAGATGAAGGCGGTCAGCACCTTGGCCTGCAGTGCATTGCGCTCCTCGATGTAGTCGGCCAGACGCTCCATCACCCGGGCCAGATCACCGGAGTCTTCGCCCGCACCGACCAGCGCACGGTAGATCGGCGGGAAATCACGCGGCCGCGCGGCCAGTGCCACGGTCAGGCGCTGGCCGGCGCGCACGTCGGCACGCACCGCGGTAAGCGCCTGCGCGACGTGCGGGCGCTCGGCCTGCTCGATCACCGCGCTCAACGCGCTTTCCAGCGGCAGGCTTGCGGCCAGCAGGCTGGCCAACTGGCGCGTGGCCCAGGCCAGCTCGCTGGCGGACAGGCGGCGTGCGCCCCAGCCACTGCCTGCAGCGCGCGCCACACTCACCTGTACCGGTGTCAGCCCGCGTCCGCGCAGCAGCTGGCGCGCGCTGCGCGGGCTGTCGGCATCCAGCTGTCCTTTCTCGATGCGGCCCTGCGCATTGGCGGCCTGGTAGTCGAACAGTGCCATCGTCGCCTCAGGCGTCGCCGGTAACGCGCAGGATCTCTTCCAGCGTGGTCACGCCGCTGTCGACCCAGCGCTGGCCATCCTCGCGCAGGTTGCGCATGCCGGCACGCCGCGCCGCCTCCCGCAGCGCAGGCTCACCCTGCCCTTCATGGATCAGGGCGCGCACGCGCTCATCGACCACGAACAGTTCATGGATACCGGTGCGCCCGCGATAGCCGCTGTTCGCGCACGCCGCGCAGCCCACCGCGCGCCACACGGTACGGCCCTCGCCATCCACCTCTGCACGCCGGCACTGGGTGCACAGGCGCCGCACCAGCCGCTGCGCCAGGACGCCGCGCAGCGACGAAGCCAGCAGGAACGGCTCCACGCCCATGTCGGCCAGGCGGGTCACCGCCGAGATCGCGTCGTTGGTGTGCAGCGAGGCCAGCACGCCATGCCCGGTAAGCGATGACTGCACCGCGATCTGCGCGGTTTCCAGGTCGCGGATCTCGCCGATCATGATCGTATCCGGGTCCTGGCGCAGGATCGCGCGCAGCGCGGTGCCGAAACTCATGCCGATGCGCGCATTGACCTGGATCTGGCCGATACCGGCGAAGTCGTACTCCACCGGGTCTTCCACGGTCAGGATGTTGCTGGTGCTGCTGTCGAGCTGGCCCAGCGCGGCGTACAGCGAGGTGGTCTTGCCGCTGCCGGTCGGGCCGGTCACCAGCACGATGCCATGTGGTTGCCGGATCAATCCGGTGAACGTGGCCAGGGTGTCGTCGGCCATGCCGAGCCGCTGCAGCTGCAGGCGGCCGGCATCCTTTTCCAGCAGGCGCAGCACGGCGCGCTCGCCATGCCCGGTCGGCACCGTGGACACGCGGATGTCCAGCGGCCGGCCGCCGACCCGGATCGCGATGCGACCGTCCTGCGGCAGGCGCTTCTCGGCGATATCCAGGTGCGCCATGATCTTGATGCGCGACACCAGCGCCGCGTGCAGTGCACGGCGTGGCTGCACCATGTCACGCAGGGTGCCATCCACCCGGTAGCGCACCACCGAATGGGTCTCGAACGGCTCGATGTGCAGGTCGCTGGCACCATCGCGTGCGGCCTGCGCCAGCAGCGCGTTGATCATCCGGATCACCGGCGCGTCGTCCTGCGCGTCCAGCAGATCGGTGACTTCCGGCATGTCCTGCATCAGGCGGTCCAGATCCACTTCGCTTTCAGCGGCACCGACCACCGCTGCGGCATCGCCGCCGTCGCGATACCGCTCCCCCAGCCGTTGCTGCCACGCTGCGGCATCCAGCGCCTGGAACGGCAGCGGGCCATGCCGGCGGCGCAGTTCGGCCACTGCCCAGGCGGCCGTTTCGGCAGTGCCCAGCAGCACCGGCTCACCGCCGGCCTCGGCCAGCATCACGCCGTGGCTGCGCACCCAGGCATACGGCAGCGGCGCGGTCACGCTCACGGACCGATCACCAGTTCCGGCGTGTAGCCCAGCCCACGCAACTGCTGCAGCGCCGGGTCCAGCCTCGCCGGATCGCGTGGCAGCCGCACCCGCAGGCGCTGTCCACTCCCGCCCGGCGTGGCCTCGGCATAGGCCTGCAATCCCAGTGCCCGCGCCTGCGCCACGCCCTGGTTGGCGCGTGCCACGTCCAGCCCCTGCGCGAACTGCACCAGCTGCGCATCGCCTTCGCCGGCCGGATACAACGCCGCCAGGCTGCTGTTCTGCAACGGCTGGCCCTGGCCATCGCGCGCATTGCCCTGGCCCAGCACGGACAGATCCTGCGGCGGCAGCTGCGGCGCGGAAAGCGCGGGCAGTGCCCAGCTCTGTGCCGGCTGCGCACCGGCCTGCGCGTTGCGCATGTAGTCGTAGCGGTCGCGGGTCAGACGCTGCCCGGCGGCCGGGTCGCGCACCACGTGCGGGCGCAGGAACACCATCAGGTTGGTCTTGGCGCGCTTGCGCGTATCGCTGCGGAACAGTGCCCCCAGCACCGGGATTTTTCCCAGCCCGGGCACCGCATCACGACCATGGCTGACGCTGTCTTCGAGCAACCCACCGAGCACCATGATCTGGCCATCGTCCAGCAGTACGCTGGTGTCCAGTGCACGCTTGTTGGTGATGATGCCGGCCGTGCTGCTCGCGCTCTGCGCGTCGATGCTGCTGACTTCCTGGTAGATGTCCAGCTTCACCGTGCCGCCCTCGGAAATCTGTGGACGCACGCGCAGCTTCAGGCCGACGTCCTCGCGCACGATGGTCTGGAACGGGTTGTTGCTGCCGCCCCCGCCGTCGGTCACGTAACGACCGCTGACGAACGGCACGGTCTGGCCGACCATGATGCTGGCCGCCTCGTTGTCCAGGGTCATCAGGTTGGGCGTGGACAGGATGTTGGCACCGCCCCTGCTCTGCAGCGCATTGGCCAGCGCCTTCATGTTGAGGATCTGGCCGACCCCCGGCAGATTGATGGTGCCGTCGATGACACCGATCTTCAGGCCATCCTTGGGCAGCACGTCCAGGGTGGTGCGCGCGCCGGTGTTCAGCCCGCTGCCACCGGTGGTGCCGCCGAAATGGGTGCCGCCGAAGGTGCGGCCATTGCCCAGCATCCATTGCACGCCCAACTCGGCCGCGTCGGTCTGGTTGACCTCCACGATCAGGCTTTCCACCAGCACCTGCGCGCGGCGCTGGTCAAGCTGGTCGATCACCCGCCGGAGGTTGCGGTACACCGGCTCGGGCGCCGAGATCAGCAGCGTGTTGGTTGCCACGTCGGCCTGCACCGAGATGCCGTTCTGGCTGAAGCCGGTGCTGCCGGCCTCGATCGGGTCGCGGCGGTTCGGATCAAGCCGCTGTGATTCGAGCGCATTGCCGCCGGTCTTTGCCTGTTGCGCCTGCGACGGCTGTGACGGCGTGCTGCGGCTGGCATCGCCGGGCAACGGCGTGATGCCCTCGTTGCTGCCCATCGCCGGTGCATCGCTCTGCCCGGCCACCACGCCGCGCAGCACCCCGGCCAGCTGGTTGGCCTGGGCGTTGCGCAGATACACCACGTGCAGGTTGCCGGACTCGTCCTGGGCCTTGTCCAGCTTCTCCACCAGCTGCCGCGCCAGGCGCGTGCGACCGGGGCTGCTGGAGCGCAGCAGCACGCTGTTGCTGCGCGGATCGGCCATCACGACCACCTTCTGGCTCGGCTCGGCGCCTTGTGCATCCAGCAGCGGCGCCACCATCGCCGCCACGTCCACCGCGATGCCCTGCTGCAGCTTGACCACATCGGTGTCCATGCCAGCGGGGGTGTCCACGCTGGCGATCACCCGCGCAATGCGCTCCAGGTTGTCGGCGTAATCGGTGATCACCAGGGTGTTGTTGCCCGGGTTGGCCGTGATCGGGTTGTCCGGGCTGATCATCGGCCGCAGCACCGCCACCAGTGCGGCCGCGTTCTCGTAGCGCAGCGCGAAGGTCCGCGTGGTCACCTCGCCGCCGGCGCCACCCGCACCGACGCGTCCGCCGAGCAGCTTGGCGTCGGCCTGTGGCACCACCCGGCTCACACCGCCGCTCTCGACCACGGCGAAGCCACGCATGCGCAGCGCACCCAGCAGCAGCTGGTAGGCCTGGGTACGGCTGACCGGACCCTCGGAGACCACGGTCATCTTGCCGGTCACCCGCGGATCGACCAGGAACTGGCGGCCGGTGAATCGCGCTGCCATGCGCAGCACGCCACCGATATCGGTATCCACCAGGTTCAACTGCACCGGTTCATCGCGGGCGTCCTGCGCCAGCACCACAGCCGGAACATGCGCCATGCCCACGATCAGGGCCAGCGCGCTGCTGCAGGCAAGACTGCGCGTCGCTCTCATGAATGTCCACCCGCAACGGGTGCCATCACGATGTTTCCGGAAATCCGTGCCGCCGGCATGTTCGCATCCCCTGTACGTGTCAGTTGCAGCTGCTGCAGTTCGATGGCCGGATCGGCCAGCACCGGCAGCAGCCAGTTCCACAGCGCGTCGGCGGGCACGGCCTTCACCTGCAGGTGCCAGCGCCCGTCGCGTGCTTCGATATGCAGTCCTTCGGCGAGGCCGGCGGACCTGATCCGTTCGCGCAGCCCGGCCAGCGTCGGGCGTTGATCCCGGGCCTGCTGCTGGCGCTCCCGGGCGCGCAGCAGCGGCGCCAGTGCGGTGGCCTGCGCCTGCAGCCGCGGCAGCTCTGCCTGCCAGTGCGCGCGCTGCTTCAGCAGCGGCTCCAGCCAGAACGACCACAGGCCCGCCACCAGCAGCGCACTCATCATCACGCCCAGCATCAACCGGTCGCGAGGCGGCAGGCGCTGCCAGCGCTGCTGCAGGCCTGCCAGGCCCCCACCCCGGCGCAGGGTCGGTGTGGTCACCGGTCGCCCCCGCTCACGCGCAGGCGCCCATCGCTCGCGCGGGCCAGCTCCAGGCCCTGTGCCTGAGCCGCCTGCTGCCATTGCTGCAGCCGTTGTGCGTCGTCAACCAGCGCCTGCGCATCTGCGTCCAGTTCAAGGTCCAGCCGGCCCGGTTGGTAACGCAGGCCGCGGACCTGGCCGCCCAGTTCCGGAATCGCCTGCAGCGTACTGGCCACCTGCCGCTGCACCGCCGGCAACGACGGCAGCGGCGCCGGTGCTGCCAGCGCCCGCCGCGCCTGCAGCACCGGGTCCACGACATCGGTGATCTCTGGGAAGCGCGCGCTGAACTGCCGCGCCATGTCCTGCTGCAGCGCCTCGCCTTCGCTGCGCCAACGCGAGACCTGCAGTTGCAGGCCCAGTGCCGCCAGCAGCACCGCGGCCAATGCCAGCCCGATCGCCAGCCGCGGCCGCTTCCGGGCCGCACTGGGCAGGGGCAGAGACCACCCTGGCAACGGTCCGCAGGCCTGCAGTTCGTGCGCGACCGGCGTGGCAGGCAGGCTTTCCGGCCACGTGGACGGCACGCTACCGATCCACTGCACGGCCTGTACGCCGGACTGCTGCAGCCGTGCCGCCAGCGCCTGCATCACCGCGCCCGCGTCACGCCCGCCGCACCACTGCACGCCGCCCCGGTCGCGCCCGCTGCGCACCAGCAGGTGCTCACCGCAGGCCCGCAGCGTCGCTTCCCCGCTGTTCCACGGCAGCAGCAGCGGCGTCGGATACAGTGCCCGCAGCCGCAGGCCGCACGCTCCCAGCAGCTGCTGTGCCTGCACCATCGCCTGCTGGCCCAGCCAGGCGACCGGCACGCTGCCGTCATCGGCCTGCGCGCCGTGCGCCAGGGCGACTTCCTGCAGGTCGTCCAGCAGCATCGCCTCAACTTCGCCCTGCAATGCAGCCTGCAGCCTGCGCCCGGTCAGCGGTGGCAGCTGCAGCTCCAGCAGAATCAGGTCGTGCGGATCGAGGCAGGCCAGCACCTCGGCCTGCGAATGGCGCTGGCCCAGTGCCATCAGCGCCCCGCGGCCATGCGCCTGCACGGCGCCCTTGTGCAACAGCGCCCAATCGACCTCACTGTCGGTGCGCAGGCGTTCCAGCGGTGGCAGGCAGATCCTCAACTGCACGCTCATGCACCGATCCTCGTCCACACGCGTTGCACGCGCACACCGTCATCGCGGTACTCACGCCAGATCAGCGCCCGGAAGTCGACCGCCTGACCGTCGGCCTGTACCTGGCCGACGGCGAGAAACCACTCACTATGAATGCCAAGGGGCAACAGGGCCATCTGTGCGCTGCTCAGTTGGAGTCGATTGGCGATGTCACCGCGATTGAGCAGCCAGTGGCCGCCGTCACGCTCTCCGAGCAGCGCCTGCAGGCGCCCTCGCTCGACCTCGGGCGTGACCGCCTGCAGCACGCTGAGATCGCAGGTGTTGGCATTGACCAGGGTCTGCGCCGGCAGCACCACGGTGCGCCGCGCCAGTGCCTGCACGGCCACCGGATCCGACCCCGCAAAGGCCTGCTCGATCAATGACTCGCGCGGCAGGGGTGCCTGCGCCTGGATGTCGCCATCGCGCAGGCGCGCTTGTATGTGCTCGGCCGCAGCGGCGCAGGCGCCCTGCCCCAGCCCCTGCCCGGCGCACAGGGCAATGAACGCGTGCCGAGCGTCCGGGTCCGGCCTGCCCTGTGCAAGCAGGTTGCGCAGGTTGAACATCGACTGCGCATCGACCAACTGCAGCTGTACCGGAAGCGGCACCTGCGATTGCAGCGGCCGCGCCCAGCGCCCGTCGCGCACCGTCGTCACCTGCTCGCGCGCGTCTTCACGCAGCTGCTGTGCCGCGCGCTCCAGCGAGGCGTCCACGGTCATGCGTACCTGCGCGCGCAGCTGGTCGCCGCGCAGCATGCGTAGCTGCGCCGACTGCCGGGTCAGCAGCGCGGTGGCGATCACCGCCACCAGCGCCACCACCAGCATCGCCACGATCACCGCCATGCCACGCTGGCCGGCGCACGACACCGAACGCATCCGGGTTGCCATCGGCGGGCCTCACAGCTGCCAGGAGCCGATGTCCGCATTGCCGGCCTCGCCGCCCGGCTTGCTGTCCGCGCCCAGCGAGAACACATCGATGTCGCCGTGGGTGCCGGGAATCTGGTACTGGTAGGGATGGCCCCAGGGATCGTCCGGCAGGCGGTCCAGATAGGGGGCCACCGGCATTGCACCGCCGCCCTGCGGTGGTGTCACCAGTGCCTTCAGCCCCTGCTCGGCAGTGGGGTAGCGTCCGTTGTCCAGCTTGAACAGCTTCAATGCCTGCATCAACGCAGCGATATCCTGCCGCGCCGCCACCACCCGCGCCTGGTCGGGGCGATCCATCAAGCGCGGCACGATCAACGCAGCGAGGATGCCGATGATCACCACCACCACCATGATCTCGATCAGGCTGAAACCCTGCTGCCGAGCCCAGCGACCACGAACCTGCCTTGCCATTGTTCCGCCCCCGTCATCCTGGAAGAGACCGCTGCGCCATGGTCAGCGGTGCATGTGTCAGTACGATAAACATCCGCCTGCTATTCGCAGTGCCTGCACCTGCTGTGGCATTGCGCGCATTGCAGGCACGCACGCGGCTTCCAGCAGTGGTGCAGGCACTTCGCCCAGCGTGTCTTCGATACAGGCACGCAGCAGCGGCTGCGCGCATGCCTGCAGCAGCCGCACGCACTGCATCGGCGACCATGCCGTGCCGTGACCGAGGCCGACGAACAACCGATAGGCCTGGTGGTAGCGCAGGTCATCGAACACCCGCTGCGCGCTGTTCAGATCGCGCATCACCACCAGCAACGCGGCGCGTTGCAGCGCGCGCGTATCGCCCGCATCGAACGGCAGCAGGTTCATGACAGTCTCGGGCCAGGGCCGCAACTGCGCATCAAGCACCCTGCGCAGGGCCAACAACGGATGCGTGCTGCTGTCCAGCGCTGCCCAACGCGCAGCATCCGCCCACGCATCGCTGGACAGCACCCATACCCACGAGCGTCCATAGCGTTGCACGTTCATCGGCGCATGCCGCGCCTGCTCCAGCGACTGGCTCAGGTGCCGGTCCAGCTCCAGCATGGTGACACTGCGACTGTCTGCCATCGGCATCGCCTGCGCTCTGAGACGCGTGATGCGCCGTACTCAGGAAAGACGTCGGCAGGGCGGATGAAGCGACAGCGCGAATGCCTCTCTGTGCGCTGCGTAGCGCTTCCTCATCGGCGTCATCGCAGCGTCATCCGCCTGCAGGCTTCGCGCTCCAGGCGCGGCACGTCGCCGCCACAGCGGCGCGCCAGCACGGCCACCTCGCTGCGTTGCGCGAAGGCCGCCAGCGCATCGGTCATCGCCACGTCATCCAGCCATGACGCCATCGCAACACGCAACGGCGAAAGCTGCCAGCCCTCCATCATCCCGTGGCCGCCAGCGACGAACCAGTGCCACAGCCGATGGTGCTGCACCTGGTCGTGCAGCTGCGCCAGCTCATCGATTGCGTACATGCCCATCAGCAGCAGCGCCCTTGCCATCGCCGCGGGCGCCAGCGCACCCGCCTCTGGCAGCGGAAGTACCTGCTGCTGCAGGCGCAGCAGCATCGCCAACGGATGCGATTGCGGATCGAACTCCAGCAGCACCGCCTGCTGCTGCCATTGCGCTTCGGAGACCACGCACACCCACGGTGATCCATAGCGATGCACCATCAACGGTCGTCGTTGCGTGGTCTCCAGCAACGCCGACAGATTGCGACGCAGATCCAGCACACCGATGGTCTCGTTGCGCACCCTTGGCCTCTCCTTGCTTGCAACGGCCCTGCGTGAAGCGCGGGGCCAGCGTCATCATCTAACCAAGGACGGCGATGCCACCCGGAAAGCGACGCAGATCCAGCGACATCGACTGTCGCAGCTGTTCAAGGGCCGCGTCGGGATCATCGATGCGGAAGCGGCCGCTGACCGGCGCACGTGCCAACGCCGACTCACCCAGCACGATCCTGCCGCGGCGGTAGCGGTTGATCTCGTCCACCACCTCACGCAGCGGTGCGCGGCGGAATACCAGCATGCCCTCGGTCCAGGCGCTTACCTCCGAGGCCACCGCCTCGGCCACCACGCCACTGAGGCGCTCGTCGTAGCGGGTCTGCTGCCCCGCCTGCAGCTGCAGGCGGCCCTGCGGGTGCTCGATGCGGGCGCTGCCGTGCAGGCAGGTGACCCGCACCTGGCCGTGGGTGTTGCGCACGTCCAGGCGCACCGCACCTTCGTCGGCAATCACGCAGCCAGGCCCGGCAAACAACGCCAGGCGCAGGCCGGCCCGGGTTTCGATCGCGGCCTGGCCCTGCACCAGTTCAAAGCCCTCGCCATCGGCGGCGGCGCGACGGCGCAGGCTGCTCTGCGTATCCAGATCGATCTTCAGCTGCGGCACCGGCGTGATCTGCAGGCGCTCGCCGGTGCCGGTGTGGAAATCGGCGGCCATTGCCGTGACCGGCGGCCACAGGCCCAGCGGCGGGCGGATCGCGGCGACCACCACCAGGCTGGCCGGCGCGGCAATGGCAGCGCCAAGGAAGGCACGCCGGCTCCATCGCTGTGCACGGCCCGGTGCGACCGGCTGGCGTGCCGCGGCCGGCAGCTGTTCGCCCGCCAGCCGCACCTGGTCCCACTGCCGCCGTGCACGGCCGAAGGCCTCTCGATGGCGGGGATCGGCGTCGCACCACGCGCGGAACCTGCGCCCATCGGCGGCGGTGGCCTCGCCCGAGGTCAGCCGCACCACCCACGCATGCGCCTGACGCTCGACGGCATCCAGCGGGCGTTGCGGGCGATCGTCAGCGTCCATGGGGGCTCATGCCGGACCCGCACGCTGCGGGGTTCTGCTCGGCGTCAAAGTGTAGACGGATGCCGGCGCTCAGAACCGCACCTGGCGCCCCTGCCCGCTGCGCTCGGCCAGGTAGTCCTGGGCCGCCTTCAGTTCGCGCTGCACCAATCGCAGCGACACGCCCAGGTGCTCGGCCACGTCCCGCTGCTGCAGGCCATCGACGCGGATGGCCAGCAGGATGCGGCGGCGGCGCTCGGGCATGCGCTGCAGCAGGGCGACCATGTCCTGCAACGCGAAGTCCAGTTCCGCGGCCTGCGCCGGGCCCGGCGCCGGATCGGCCAGGTCCATCAGCGCATCCACCTCATCCAGGCTCAGCAGTCGATGGTCGGCACGTTGCCGGTCGATCACGGTGTTCATCGCCATGCGCAGCAGGTAGGCCGCCGGGTTCTGCACCGCGTCCAGCCGATCGCGGCGGGCGCTCAGGCGCATCCAGGTATCCTGCAGCGCGTCGCCTGCCAGCTCTTCCGAGCCCAGCTTGCGCACCAGCCGCCGCTTCAGCTCGTCATAGGCCCCCAGAAGGTGGTCCATCAGATCAACTGCCCCAGCCGTACCGTTGCTCATGTTCGAATCCTTGAAGTCATGGAAGGGGCGAGCGCCGGCCACAGTCGTGGTCGATGCCGGAAGGTCGGATCTGCAGCGTCACCGGCTGCGGCAGTGCGGCGGCATCAGGCGCCAGCACCAGCTGCGCCAGAGTCTGCAGCAGGCGTGCGTCGCGGCCTGCATTGCCACTGCCGGATACCATCTCGGGCGCGTGCACCTGGCCGTCGCTGTCAATGCGGAAGCGCAGCGTTGCTGCATAGCGGCCCGGCGCGATGCCCGGGTCGTCACAGAACGCCTCGCGCAGGCGCTGCTGCACGTCGCCATAGCGACGGCGCCGCTCGGCGTCGGCAGGTTCGCTGCCGCTCGTCATTTCATTCGCGGATTGCGCGCCCCGGCGCAGCACCACGCGCTGCTCGCCGATCACCTCGGCTTCGATGCCGGTGTCCTGCAGCAGCGCCTGCAGCGCAGGCAACGGCGGCAGGCTGGCACGCAGCGCATGGCTGCTGCGCCCAGCGGCAAGGTCACCCGGATACATCACCGACCACCCGCTGATGACACTGAAGCGCTCGACGGCCAGCTCCAGCGGCTGCGCCGGGATGTCGTAGGCATGAACACCGTCCTGTGCGGCGGCCGCGAAGGACAACAGCAGCCATGCGGCGATGGCCACCCTCCAAGTTCTGACCGCATGGTGTCCATTCAGCCCCCTGACGTAGAACACATGACCCTCGGCAGCGACAGCAGCTGCAATGCACGCGCGGCACGACCGGAACCCCGGCCCGCGCGACCAGCAAGCGGGTTCAAACCGTACCGGCAGCACATGTCATTGCGATGACCAGCGCCCACGGCCGAGGGCGAGCCCGGCCGCGCGGAGCCCGCTGTGAAGCAACGGCATCCGGCCCCATGCCGACCAGAGCGTGTCGACCAAGGTCGACACCCACCAGGAGCAGCCAAGGTCGACACCCACCAGGAGCAGCTCATGCCGTTCCGGCACCTCGCGGGGAACTGTCGAAGTGTCGAAGGCGGGGTGGGTCCGGTTGCAGGGGTGTCCGCGGCATGGATGCCGCGGCCAAGCCCCCAAGGACGGGTTCACGGCGTCCCCTGCAACCGGACCCACCCCGCCAACACACGGAATGCCCGCTGCTGTTGCTGTTGCTGCTGGGGTTGCCGGCCAGCAGCCGGCACGACCGCGGGTGCCGGGTGCAACCCGGCCAGCCCCCACCCCTCAAAGCGGCAAGCGGGTGGTCTGCTTGATCCGCTGCATCGGAATCTCGGTCTTGGTGTTCTGCACCCCGGCAATCCGGTTCAGGTGCTGCATCTGGAACTGCCGGTAGGCATCAAGGTCGGCCACCGCCACCCGCAGCAGGAAGTCGCAGTCACCGGCCATCAGATGGCATTCAAGCACTTCCGGGAAAGACTTGATGCTGTTGATGAAGTGATTGGTGGTGTCCTCGTCCTGCCCGCGCAGCCACACCCGCACGAATACGGTGAACCCCCGCCCGACCTTGGCCTCGTTCAGCAGCGCCACGTAGCGGTCGATGTAACCGCCTTCCTCCAGCAGCCGCACCCGGCGCAGGCAGGCCGACGGCGAGAGGCCCACCTGACGGGCCAGCTCCAGGTTCTGCAGGCGTCCGTCCCCTTGCAGGGCGTCGAGGATGCGCCGATCAAGATTGTCGAGCTGGTACTGCATGAAATTCCATCCGTTCCGACTATGGCCGCAGGAAATTCCAATCTTCCTTAATTCAATGGCACCAACGCAACCCGATTTCGTGATTGGACCGCTAGGATGGGCCACCCCACTCAGTTGTGTCGTTCCATGGACGCCCGTACCACCCTACCCCTGCCTGACGCCACCTGCGACACCGCCCCGCGTGCCGAATTCCTGCGCGGCCTGCGCGCCGCCGTGCCGGTGATGATCGGCTTCATTCCCTTCGCCCTGGTGCTCGGCGCCCAGGCCGCACAGAAGGGCCTGACCGCCCTTGAAGTACCACTGATGACCGGCCTCAACTTTGCCGGCGGCTCGGAATTCGCCGCGGTCGAGCTGTGGACCTCGCCGCCGCATATCGCGCTGATCGTGGCGATCACCGCGCTGGTCAACAGCCGCCACCTGCTGATGGGTGCCAGCCTGGCACCGCTGTTGCAGCACCTTCCGCGCCGCCGGGTGCTGCCGGCACTGTTCTTCATGTGCGACGAGAGCTGGGCGATGGGCGTGGCCGACGCACGCCGCCGCGCCCTCGGCTTCAGCCTGGCCTACTACCTGGGCGTCTCGGCCGGCCTGTACACGGTCTGGGTGGCCTGCACCGCGCTGGGCGCGATCGTCGGCCCGATGCTGGGCGACATCCACGCCTACGGCTTCGACATGGCCTTCCCCGCCGTGTTCCTGGTGCTGCTGCGCGGCATGTGGCAGGGCATGAAGGCCGCGCGGCCCTGGCTGGTGAGCCTGGTGGTGGCCGCCACCACCTACCTGCTGGTTCCCGGCGCGTGGTACGTGGCCAGCGGTGCGCTGGCCGGCCTCGCGGCGGCCTGGCTGCTGGCGGAGGACGCGGCATGATCTTCAATGGCTTGATTCACTGGACTTCGGTGCTGACCATCGTGCTGATGGCGGCCGCCACCTACCTCACCCGCATCGTCGGATTCCTGGCGCTGCGCAACCGTGCGCTGAGCAAGCGCGCGGTAACAGTGATGGAAGCCGCACCCGGCTGCGTGCTGATCTCGGTGATCGCACCGGACTTCGTCGCCGACAAGCCGGCCGATCTGGCGGCACTGGCGATCACCCTGCTGGCCGCCACGCGCCTGTCGATGCTGCCGACGGTGCTGATCGGCGTGGTCTCGGCGGGTGTACTGCGCTACCTGATGGGCTGACGCGCCCGGCCTTCCTGGGTAGAGCCGAGCCCATGTCCGGCTCTATAGAAACCTCCCTGCGACACCCGGTCGCAGCCGATCCCGTCGGTCACTTGACCAATATCAAATCGCCCGCCGCCGCGCGGGCGTATTCCTATGCAGGACCCGAACACGCCGGCGTTTCCGGCATCCACAAGGACCCTGCGATGAGCTACACCCCCGACAACGCCCAGCTCCTCAACGCCATGCAGAACGTCATGGTGATCTCCACCACCGACCTGCAGGGCAACATCACCTACGCCAACGACCTGTTCTGCACGCTTACCGGCTTCGCCCGCGAAGAACTGATCGGCCAGCCGCACAGCATCGTGCGCCACCCCGACGTGCCCAAGGCGGTCTACAAGGATATGTGGGACACGATCAAGGCCGGCAAGACCTGGACCGGCATCGTGCCGAATCTGGGCAAGGGCGGCGTGCTCTACGTGGTCGACACCACCGTGCAGCCGCTGTTCGACGCCGACGGCAACATCACCTCGTACATCAGCATCCGCCGCGTGGTGAACGACCTGATGCAGAACTACGACCTGGTCGAGTTCAGCAAGGAAAAGTTCGACGACTTCTACGAGGCCGCGTGAACGCCCTCCCGACCAGCACCGCCATCAGCCGCCTGCTGGTGGGCTTCGCGTCCGAGTCGGGCAATGCCCGCGCCCTGGCCCAGCGCCTGGGCGCGGACCTGCAGCCGCACGCGCCGCAGGTGCTTCCCTTCAACGACATCGACGTGGCCAGCCTCGGCCACGGCGATGTGCTGCTGGCGATTTCCAGCTCGTTCGGTGACGGCGAACCGCCGGCCAACGGCGAGCAGTTCTTCGAAACACTGCGCCAGACCCCGACGCTGAGCGGCCTGCGCTATGCGGTATTCGGGCTTGGCGATACCGGCTACCCCCGCTTCTGTGGCTTCACCAAGGCCCTGGATGCCGCACTGAGCGAGCGCCAGGCACAACCGCTGCTGCACCGCGTGGATGCCGATCTCGGCTACGAGCAGTTCTTCCAGCAATGGCAGCCGGTGCTCGGCCAGGTGCTGGACGGAAACCCCGCCGCCGGCCAGGACCTGCGCCTGCAGGTGACCGCCTATGGCGAAGACAACGCCTTTGCCGCGCGCATCGTTGAACGCCGCCGCTTGAACAGCAGCGATCCCGCGGCCTGGCACCTGCAGCTGGACATTGCCGGCAGCGGCATGGCCTACCGGGCCGGTGACACCCTGCACGTGGTACCAGAGAACGACCCTGCACTGTTGCAGGCGCTGGCCAACTGGTACGGCGACACCGGCGCCGTGGCCAGCCTGCACGACCGCGAGCTGCGCCTGCTGGGCAAGAACGTACTGCGCGAACTGGCCCGGCTCGGCGGCAGCGATACATTGAAGGGCCTGCTGAAGGTCAGCCAGAAGCGCGAACTGGAGGCGTACCTGCACGGCCTGGACCTGCTGGACGTACTGCAGGATCACGCCACCCCGGACAGCATTCCGCTGGCGCGCCTGCGCGAGCTGCTGTCGCCACGCCTGCCGCGTGCCTATTCGATTGCCTCGCACCCGTACGATGACCAGCTCAGCCTGTGCGTGCGCGAAGTACGCTACACCCTGCGTGGCCGCGAGCGCTTTGGCACCGCCACCGGCAGCCTGCTGCATGGCGGCGACCACGCCCGTGTGTACTGCCGCTCCAATCCCGGCTTCCATCTGCCCGATGCCGGGCAAGCACCGCTGTTGCTGGTCGGCACCGGCACCGGCATCGCGCCGTTGATGGGCCTGATGCAGGAACTGCAGGCGACCTCCTGCGAACGTGAAGTGCACCTTGTGTTCGGCGAGAAGCATCGCGAACACGACTACCTCTATCGCGAGCAGCTGCAGGACTGGCACGCGCGCGGCGCGCTGGCTGGCCTGCATACCGCGTTCTCGCGCGATGGGGCCGACAAGGTCTATGTGCAGCATGTGCTGCAGCAGCGTGCCAGCGAGGTACGCGATGTGCTTGCCCGTGGTGGGCATCTGTACCTGTGCGGCAACAAGCGCCACCTGGAAGGCGCGATACGCGACGCGATCGATGGCATCGGCGGCGAAGGCCTTTGGGACACCCTCCGCAGCGAAGGCCGCACCCACTGCGAGCTGTATTGACCCGTCCGTCGGGCAGAGCCGGCCGCTGGCCGGCTGATCTTCACATCACGAGGCTGCCGGCCAGCGGCCGGCACTACCGAAGATCGCGCTACATCGGCACCCCGACGATCACGCTGGACACCATGGGTAGATCCGGCCGCTGGCCGGCTGCGCTTCGATCCATGAAGCTGCCGGCCAGCGGCCGGCACTACCCAAACCCCTTCTACATCGGCACGCCGACGATCACGCTGGACGCCTTGAGTAGAGCCGGCCGCTGGCCGGCTGCGCTTCGTACCATGAAGCTGCCGGCCAGCGGCCGGCACTACCGAAGGTCGATCTACATCGGCACGCCGACGATCACGCTGGACGCCTTGAACAGCACCGTTGCCGCGCTGCCTTCGCGCAGCTCCAGCGCCGCGGTGCTGGTGCGCGTGATCACCGCCACCACACTGCAGCCGTGGCCGATATCCACCACCACCTCATCGTTCACCGCGCCCTCGGTGAGCCGTTCCACCTTGCCACTGAACTGGTTGCGTGCCGAATAACGCCCCTCCCCCTGCGCGACGATCACCGACGAGGCCTTCACCAGCGCGTAGGCCGGCACGCCCACCGCCAGCCCCAATGCTTCCACGCTGCCATGGGTGATCGTGGCCACCAGCGCCAGCCCCGGCGCCACTTCAATCTGCACTTCGTCGTTGACCGCACCGGTGGCCAGCGCGCTGACCCGGCCATGGAACTGGTTGCGTGCACTGGTGATCATGCCGATTCTCCGGATCAGGGCCAGATCCTCGTCCAGCCCGGGGGTGGCCTGCAGCGACTGCAGGAAGGTGCGGTGCGCGCGCTCGACCTCTTCGAAGCGGGCGATCAGCTGGTGGCCGCGCACGGTCAGCTGCGCACCGCCTCCTCCACGTCCGCCTACACTGCGCACGACCAGCGGCTCGCCGGCGGCGGTGTTCATCGCATCCACCGCATCCCAGGCGTTCTTGTAGGTCATGCCCATGCGCTTGGCGGCCTGGCTGATCGAGCCGCAGGCATCGATCAACCCCAACAGCGCGAAGCGCCCGCGGCCCCCCACGCTCTGCCCGGCAATGCTCAGCCACAGGTTGCCCTGCAGTTCCAACGGTGGCCCGGCCTCGCTCATGGTGCTCGTTTTCCTGCGTTGCGCGCGAACGGCCAGTGTACGGCGTCGCTCCCCTGCACCGGGCTTGATATCGATCAAGGTGGCCGCGCCGGCCGGCGCCGAGAATCCCCGGGTCGGTCATCAAGTTGACCCCTGCCAACCGTTATATCATCTTGGATATAACGAACCCGAGGACTCGCGAGGATGCGTACCTGTCGTTTCGTTCTACCCCTGTCTGCCCTGCTGCTGCCGCTGGCCGCCACCGCCGCCGCCGACACCGCCTCGCCGCCGCCGGTATTCACCCTGGGCACCATCGACGTGCATGCCGAACGCGGCACCTCGCCCACCGTGGCCGAACGCAGCCTCGACGCCGAGCGCATCCAGCAGCTGGACCGCAACACGGTCGGTGATGCGGTCAGCGTGCTGCCGGGCGTCAGCCTGGCGCGCAACTCGCGCAACGAGGACATGGTCTACCTGCGCGGCTTCGATGCCCGCCAGGTGCCGGTGTTCCTCGACGGCATCCCGCTCTACGTGCCCTATGACGGCTACGTGGATTTCGGCCGCTTCACCACCTTCGACCTGGCCGAGATCCAGGTCGCCAGCGGCGCGGCCTCGCTGCTGTACGGGCCGAACATCCTGGGCGGTGCGATCAACCTGGTCAGCCGCCGTCCCGAGCGCCCGCTGGAAGGTGATGTGCGCCTGGGCATCGCCGACGGTGGCGAGCGCAAGGCGGCGGTCAATCTTGGCGGCCGCCGCGGCGACTGGTACTTCCAGCTGGGCGCATCGATCCTGAAGGCCGATGACTTCCCGCTGCCGAAGGGCTTCGTCGATTACAAGCGGGTGCCCACCGACACCGGCAAGGACCGCCGCAACGCCTCGCGCGACGACCGCCGCCTGTCGTTCAAGCTGGGCTACACCCCGCGCGAGGGTGACGAGTACGCGATCGGCTACGCGCGCCAGGACGGCGAAAAGGACAACCCGGTCTACACCGGCACCGCGCGCAGCGGCATCCGCTACTGGCGCTGGCCGTGGTGGGACAAGGACAGCCTGTACTTCATCGGCAACACCCGCCTGGGCGAGCACACCACGCTGCGCACCCGCGTCTACCGCGATACCTATGGCAATGGCCTGGACGCCTATACCGACGGCAGCTACCAGGTGGCGATGGACAACAGCAGTTTCCCCAGCATCTACGACGACCGCACCGTGGGCGGCTCGGTGACCCTGGCCACGACGGCGCTGCCGCGCCAGGAACTGCAGTTCGCGATCCACTACAAGGAAGACCAGCACAGCGAGCGCAATCCGCATTCGCCGACCAAGGACTTCCGTGATGTCACCACCTCGGTGGCGATCGAGGACCGCATCGCACTGACCGATACCTCGCACCTGCGCGTGGGGGTCGGCCATGACCGCCGCGACGCCAAGCGCGTGTACTTCTGGCCGACCGGCAGCGCTGATGCCACCAATGAGGTACTGGAGTACGTGCAGCAGTTGGCGCCGGACCAGCAGTGGTACGCCAGCGTGGCGCGGCGCACGCGCTTCCCGACCATCAAGGACCGCTACTCGGCGCGCATGGGCGCGGCCCTGCCGAACCCGGACCTGAAGCCCGAGCACGCCACCCACTTCGAAGTGGGCCTGCGTGGCCGCTGGTGGGAAGGCGGCCAGCTGCAGGCGTCCCTGTTCCAGAGCCGCATCGATGATCTGATCCAGAACGCGGTAGTGGCGTCGCGCGAGTGCGGCGGCAGCACCTGCAACCAGGCGCAGAACATCGGCAAGGCCCGCCACCAGGGTGTGGAACTGGGCCTGCGCCAGCGCATCGGCGACGACTGGGACCTGCAGGCCAGCTACACCTGGCTGCGTCGCACCAACCTGCAGGACCGCAACGTGGCCCTGCTCGACAGCCCGCGCCAGCGGCTGTTCATGGCGGTGGGCTGGCAGCTGCTGCCGCAGTGGAAGCTGCAGGCCACGCTGGACGCCGAACAGGGCCGCAAGGTCAGCTACGCCGACGCGGCGCGACCGGTACGCGCACTGCCCGGCTACGGCATCACCGGCCTGAAGGCCAGCTGGAGCCCGCGCGAGGCCTGGGATTTCGACCTCGGCGTGCGCAACATCGGTGACAGATGGTACGAACTGGCCGACGGCTACCCGATGCCGGGGCGTACCTGGTTCGCCAATGCCAACTGGAGGTTCTGAGCATGACCGCGTCCTCGACACCGCGCATCGCGGCGATCGTGCATGACCACAGCGGCGAGCCCGATGGACTGCTGGCCGCCTTCGCCGCGCGCCAGCTGGCCGCCGGACACCGCGTGCGCGGGCTGGTGCACCTGCCGCACGAGCCCGCGGCCAACGGCGGCAAGCGCATGGCGCTGATGGACGTGACCGATCCCGCTTCACGTTACCCGATCAGCCAGGCGCTGGGCCAGGCCTCGTGTGGCTGCAACCTCGACCCGGGCGGCATCGCCGATGCCAGCGTGGTGCTGCGCCGGGCGCTGCAGGACCATGCCGAGCTGGCCATCGCCAACCGCTTCGGCACGCTGGAATCGGAGGGCGGCGGCATGGCCGATGAGCTGCTGGCGCTGATGCTGGCGGGCATCCCGCTGCTGACCGCGGTGAAGCTGCCCTACCTCGACGCATGGCGGCAGTTCACCGGCGGCATGGCCGTCGAGCTGCCGGCCGAGGACGCGGCACTGCAAGCCTGGTGGGATGCCTGCCGTACCGCACCGGACGCCGCCGCATGAGGCGGCGCGCCCTGCTGCAGGCGTTCGCGCTGGCGCCCCTGCTGGCCGCCGGTGCCGGACTGCTGGCGATGCCGGCACAGCGTGTGCTGCGGCTGGGCGCACCCAAGGCCACACCCAGGCGCGTGTTTGCGGCCGGTCCACCGGCCGCGGTGCTGCTGGCCGCGGTGGCGCCCGAGCGCCTGCTGGGGTGGCCGATGAAGGTCTCGCCCGACGCGCTGGCGCAGCTGCCGGCAGTCGTGCGCACATTGCCGGTGGTCGGACGCCTTGCCGGGCGCGGCAGTACGGTCAGCCTCGAGCGCCTGCTTGCGATGCAGCCGGACCTGGTGCTGGACGCAGGAGATTTCGACGCCAGCTATCGCGACTCGGCCGAGCGGGTGTGGAAGCAGACCGCGATTCCCTTCGAGCTGATTGCCGGGCGCCTGCCTGATCATCCAGCGCAGCTGCGCCACGTCGGCAGGTTCCTTGGCGTGGCCGCACGCGGCGAAGCCTTGGCGCAGGCCGCCGAAGCGCAGTTGGCGCTGGTCCGCGAGGTGCTGGCGGCGCGTCCGGAGGCGGCGCGGCCCAGCGTTTACTACGGACGCGGCAGCGATGGCCTGGAAAGCGGCCTGTCCGGCTCGATCAATACCGAAGTGATCGAATTCTGTGGCGGCCGCAATGTGGCGGCCAGTGCCGGTGCCGGCGGCCTGGCCCGCGTCTCATTCGAACAACTGCTGGCCTGGGACCCGGACGTGATCCTGACCCAGGATGCTGGCTTCGCAGCCCATGCCGCACAGGATCCGCGCTGGCGTGCGCTGCGCGCCGTGCGGGACGCGCGGCTGTACTGCGCGCCGGTGCTGCCGTTCGGTTGGCTGGATGGCCCGCCCGGCATCAACCGCCTGCCTGGCCTGCCGTGGCTGTTGTCCAGGCTGCATCCCGGCGCGACGCCCTCGCTTGCACCTGCTGCCCTTCGCGGGCGCATCAGCGCGCTGCATCATCTGCTGTGGGGCCAACCGTTGCCCGCCGCGCTTGCGCGCAGTCTGGCGAACGCCTGAGCATGCGCACGCTTCCTCGCTGGGCCTGGCATGCCGGTGGCTGGAGCCTGCTGCTGGCGATGCTGCTGCTGGCGTTCTCGGTCGGCCAGTTCCCGGTGCAACCGGCGGCGCTGCTGCAGGCCATCGGCTGGCAGCTGTTCGGCACGGGCGATCCCCCCGCGCCTGCGGTGCAGGCCGCGCTCTGGCACATCCGCCTGCCGCGCGTGCTGGCCGCCGTCCTGATCGGCGCGGTGCTGTCCGCCGCTGGCGCGGCCTATCAGGCCATGTTCCGCAATCCGCTGGTGTCGCCGGACATCCTCGGCGTCTCCGCGGGCGCGGGTCTTGGCGCGTCGCTGGGCCTGTTCCTCGGCCTGCCGATGCTGCTGGTGCAGGGCATCGCCTTTGCCGGCGGCCTGGGTGCGGTCGGCCTGGTCTGCCTGGTGGCGGCGCTGGTGCGTCGTCACGACCCGGTGCTGGTGCTGGTGCTGGCCGGTGTCGCGGTGTCGGCGCTGCTTGGCGCCGGCATCTCGTTGTTGAAGCTGTTGGCCGATCCGTACACGCAGTTGCCGTCGATCACCTTCTGGCTGCTCGGTGGCCTGAACGCGGTGGTCATCGACGACCTCAAGGTCACCGCGCCATTGCTGCTGATCGGGCTGTTGCCGCTGGCGCTGCTGCGCTGGCGGGTGAACCTGCTCGGCCTCGGCGACGAGGAGGCCAGCGCGCTGGGCGTAGCGGTCACGCCGCTGCGCTGGACACTGATCGCCGCCGCCACGCTGTGCACGGCAGCAGCGGTGTCGCTGGCCGGCATCATCGGCTGGGTCGGGCTGGTGGTTCCGCACATCGCGCGGTTGCTGGTCGGCGCCGACTTCCGCCGCCTGTTGCCGGCCAGCCTGCTGCTCGGCGCCAGTTTCCTGCTCGCGGCCGATACGCTGGCGCGTACCCTGGCGCCGATCGAACTACCGCTCGGCATCCTCACCGCGTTTGTCGGCGTGCCCTGCTTCCTGCTGGTACTGGCGCGCAGCGAGCGTCGGCCATGAGCAGCAGCACACCGTTGCTGGAAGCGCGCGGACTGGTCATCGGCCATGCCGGCGTGGCACTGGGTGCGCCGTTCGCGTTGACGGTACACCCCGGTGAAGTGCTGTGCCTGCTTGGCCCGAACGGCTGTGGCAAGACCACCCTGTTCCGCACCCTGCACGGCCTGCTGCCCGCCGTGCGCGGCGAGGTGGACCTGCAGGGCACGCCGCTGCGCGCGCATGACCGCACTGCCATTGCTCGCCGCATCGGTTATGTCCCGCAGGCCTCACCCATGCCTTTCGCCTGGCGCGTGCGCGAGGTGGTGGCCATGGGCCGCGCCGCGCACTTGGGCCTGCTGGCCGCCCCCGGTCGTGCCGATGAAGCCATCGCCGGGGAGTGCCTGCGCGAACTGGGGTTGCATGCGCTCGCCGAACGCACGGTGACCACGCTCAGTGGCGGCGAGCGTCAGCTGGTGCTGATCGCGCGTGCGCTGGCCCAGCAGGCGCACCTGCTGGTGATGGACGAGCCCACCGCCAGCCTCGACTTCGGCAACCAGCTGCGCATCCTCGATACCGTGCGTCGCCTGGCCGACCGTGGCATCGGCGTGCTGCTGTCCACCCATCAACCGCAGCACGCGCTGCAGGTCGCCGACCGCATCGCACTGATGGCGGCGGGCAGCCTGCAGGCACTGGGCCCTGCGCGGGAGATCGCCACCCCCGAACGCCTCGCCACGCTGTATGGCGTCGATGCGGCACGCGTCGCTGCCGCCCTGCCCGCTTCTGGATCTTCCCCATGAGTACACCGCTACCCACCCCGATCGACCACGCCGCGCGCTATCGCCAGCACCTGCTGGCCTGTGCATTCCAGGCCAAGCCGGCCAGTGCCTGGGATGCGCGCGCCGCGCAGACCAGCTGGAAACGCCGCCACGATGACTACAGCGACGCCTTCCTGGCCCGGCTTGATCTGGGAGGTGTGGCCACGGTGTTGGATGTCGGCTGCGGGCCCGGCCTGCTGAGCCTGCCCATCGCTGCACAGGTGCAGCACGTGCATGCCCTGGACTACAGCAGCGGCATGCTCGACGGCCTGCGCGCCGCGATCGCACGCGAAGATGCCAGCAACGTTACGCCGTGGCAGCTGTCGTGGACCGATGACTGGCACGCCGTGCCGCGCTGCGACCTTGCCATTGCCTCGCGCTCACTGATGGTGCCGGACCTTGAGGCAGCGCTGCGCAGGCTGGACGCGCACGCCCGCCAGCGCGCCTGCATCACCTTCGCCACCGGCCCGCGTGCCGGCGTGCCCGAGCTGGCCGAGCTGCTCGGCCGCGACTGGGTGCCGATGCCCGATCACCGCTACCCGATCAACATGCTGCTGGATATGGGCCGCTCGCCGCAGGTGGATTATCTGCCCGAATCGGTGCGCGACGTCGCCCAGGATGCCGACGGCCTGGTGCGCCAGGCCGTGGAACTGTTCGGTGCGCTGGATGCGGATGAGGAAGCCCGCGTGCGCGCATGGCATGCACGCTCGCCGCAGCATCGTTTCGGCATGGCACCGACACGGCGCTGGGCGTTCATCCAGTGGGCGACCAACGATTGACCCGGTAGAGCCGGCCGCTGGCCGGCTGCTCGGGATTCCATGATTGCCGGCCAGCGGCCGGCACTACCATCAGATGCCACTGAACCCCCGATGCGGTAGAGCCGGCCGCTGGCCGGCTGCTCCGGATTCCATGATTGCCGGCCAGCGGCCGGCACTACCATCAGATGCCGCTGAACCCCCGGTGCGGTAGAGCCGGCCGCTGGCCGGCTGCTCCGGATTCCATGGTTGCCGGCCAGCGACCGGCACTACCATCAGATGTAACCCACCATCGCCAGTGCGTCCATCACGGGTCACTCGCCGACGATGCGGCCGTCCACCACGCGGGCCACCTGCTGGCCGAACACGGCCACGTCCTGCGGGTCGTGGCTGATCAGCAGCAACGGGATGCCGGTCTTGTCCAGCACCGTTTCCAGTTCCTGGCGCAGGTGCTGGCGCAGGTCGTGGTCCAGCGCGGAAAACGGTTCGTCCAGCAGCAGCGCCTGCGGCTGGGTCACCAGGGCGCGCGCCAGGGCGGTGCGCTGGCGCTGGCCACCGGAAATCTGCGACGGCAGCAGATCGCCCACCGTGTCGATGCGGAACGCGTGCAGCCACTGCTCCACCGGTTCGAAGCGCTGGCTGCTGCGTGGATTCAACCAGCCCCTCTGCAGCCCGAACGCCACGTTCTGGCGCACGCTCAGGTGCGGGAACAGCGCATAGTCCTGGAACACGTAGCCCAGCCGGCGACGCTGCGGCGGCAGGTCCACGCCGGTTGCGGCATCGAACAGGGTCTGTCCCTGCAGGCGCACATGGCCCTGGCCGGGCCGCAGCAGCCCGGCCACCGCCTTCAATGTCAGGCTCTTGCCCGCGCCGGAGGGCCCAAACAGCACCACCTGCCGCTGCGAGCACTGCAGCGACACGTCCAACACGAAATCCTGTCCGGCCGCCTGCAGCCGCCGCTGCACCTGCAGGTCAAGCCACATCACGCAGCTCCCGGCGGCGTCCGCCGACCAGCCGCGCGGCCAGCAGCAGGATCACGATGCACACCACCGAGGTCAGGATCACCAGCGCATTGGCCTTGCCATCCTGCCCGGCCTGTACCGCTTCGTAGATGGCGATCGACAGCGTCTGCGTGCGGCCCGGAATGCTGCCGGCCACCATCAGCGTTGCGCCGAACTCGCCCATCGCGCGCGCGAAGGCCAGCAGCAGGCCGGCAAGAATGCCGCGCCAGGCCAACGGCAGCGTGACCCGGAAGAACACCGCCGCTTCGGACACGCCGAGAGTGCGCGCGGCCTGCTCCAGTTGCCCGTCCACGCCCTCGAACGCCGCGCGTGCCGGCTTGAACACCAGCGGCAGCGAGGCCACCGCCGCCGCGATCACCGCCGCCTGCCAGGTAAACACCAGGTTGATACCGAACCACGATTGCAGCCACGCGCCGATCGGGCCATTGCGTCCGATCAGCACCAGCAGGTAGTAGCCGAGCACCGTCGGTGGCAACACCATCGGCAGGGTCAGCAGTGAATCCAACAGCTCACGGCCCGGAAAGCGCCGACGCGCCAGCAGCGCGCCCAGCGCCACGCCCAGCACCAGGTTGATCGCGGTGGCCCAACCGGCCACCTTCAGCGACAACCCCAGTGCGCTCCAGTCGAGATCCATGCCTCAGGGCTTGCCAAACCCCTGCTTGGCCAGGATCGCCTGGCCCTGCGCCGAGCGCACGAACGCCGTGAAGCGCTTGGCTTCGACCGGCTGCGCGCTGGCCTTGGTCACCGCCAGCGGATAGGCGATGCGCCCCGACACCGGCACCGCGAAGGCCCGGCGCACCCGGTCCGGCATCGCCTGCGCATCGGTGGCGTAGACGAAGCCGGCGTCCACTTCACCACGCGCCACGTAATCCAGCGACTGGCGCACGTTCTGCGTGGTGATGGTCTTGCCCTGCACCGACGGCCACAGCCCAGCCTTCTCCAGCGCGCCCTTGGCATAGCGGCCGACCGGCACACTGTCCGGGTTGCCCAGCGCAATGCGCTGCACGCCGGTACCGGCCAGGTCCTTCAAACTGCGCGGCGCGGCCTTGGCCTGCGGCGGCACCACCACCCACAGCGCATTCACCGCGAACACCTCGCGCGTGCCCGCGGCCAGCAGGTCCTGCTGCTGGGCCTGGTCCATGGTGGTTTCATCGGCGGAGGCGAACACGTCCACCGGCGCGCCGCGGCTGATCTGCTGCAGCAGCACGCCCGAGGCGGCGAAGTTGAAATCGACCTTGGTTCCCGGGTGTGCCTTCTCGTAGGCGGCACCCAGTTCACGGAAGCTCTCGGTCAGGCTCGATGCCGCCGACACCGTCAGGTCGGCCGCCCAGGCCGGCACCGTGGCCAGCAGTCCCAGCAACAACAGTCCCGCTCGTTTCATGGTCGGCTCCCGGCCTGGTTCAGTTCGGATTGGATTCGTCAGCCACCGCCAGCGCCGCCAGGCGCTCGGGCTGCAACAGCAGGATCTCGCGCTGCTTCACCGCGATGATCCCATCATCGCTCAGGCGGCGCAGCACGCGGCTGGCGGTTTCCGGCGCCATCCGCAGGTAGTTGGCGATCTCGGTGCGCGCCATGGTCAGGTTGAAGCGCGTGGCGGAGAATCCGCGCCGTGCATAACGTTCGGACATGTCCAGCAGGAACGCGGCCATGCGCTCCTCGGTGCGGTGGTTGGCCGCCAACGTGGCGACCTTGCCGATCTCCGCACTGAGCAGGCTGAACAGCTTGGCCTGCAGCCCCGGCATGCGCGTGGCCAGCAGGCTCAACTTGGGGAACGAGATGCGGCACAGGTGCACGGTATCCAGCGCGACCGCATTGCAGGGGAAGCGCGAACCATGGATCGCGTTCAGGCCGATCACCTCGCCTGGCAGGCTGAAGCCCAGCACCTGTTCATTGCCCTGGCTGTCATCGACGAAGGTCTTGACCATGCCCGCGCGCACCGCCGCGATCGAGTCGAACGATTCGCCGGCACGGAAGATGTAGTCACCGGCATGGAACGGACCGACATGGTCGACCAGCACATGCAGGTCACCCAGCGCGGTTTTGTCATACCCCTGCGACATGCAGGCATCGGAGAACGCACAGGTGCTGCAGAAATGCAGTGCGTCGCCGTCGTCGGCAGCAGCGGGATTCGGTGTCGCCTGGCGAAGGCGGCCATGCGAGGGCGGATTCGGAGACATCGAGGCAAGACTCAAGCGATGGCGGCCGCCGGCCGGAAGCATGCAGCCATCATACGCCACAGCAGGCGACCTTCTTCGGCCAGGCGCAGCACGCGTGCGTCCCACTGCGCCCAGCCGCGAGCGAGCAGTGGCGACAGGGCCGGCAGCTGTGCGGCGAAGCACTCCTCGAACGGTTCATCGTTGCGCCATTCGAAGGCGGCGGCATCGAGGGCATGGTCGCAGGCAATGCTCTGCGCCACCTCGGCCGCCAGCCGCTCGTCTTCAGACAGGATCAGGCCGGCGGACACGCCGATGTGCCCGGCCTGCAGCCGAGCGCGCCATTGATCCCATTCGTCCTCCAGCCGGTAGAACACCTCGCCGATCTGGCTGCAGGCAGACAGGCCGAGGCCAATGAAATCGCTGCGGTCACGGCGCGGCACGCCGGCCAGGTCGCAGTGGCGCTGGCCATCGCCTGGCCCGTGCGGGTTCGGCAGGTCACCGCGTTGATAGTGATCGCCGCCGATCGCCTCGTAGCCCGCTGCGCGCAGCAGGCGCCAGGCCTGCAGCCAGTTCGCGGCGGACGGATGCTGCGGCAACGCGCACGCTGCCGGCAGCAGCACGCGCTCGGGCGCTTCGGCCAGCACCTCATGCAGGCGTTCGATGAAGCCTGCATCCTCGCAGGCTGGCACCCGCAACTGGTAGTAACGCGCGGTGAAGCCCACCTGCCGCGCCTGCGCCAGCAGGGTCGGCCCCGGCGCGTCAGCCCGGTCGATCACGTTCAGGCGGGTGCACCCTAGCGCACGTAGTTGTGCCGGTGACAACGCGCTGCCTGCATCCAGCCGCACCTCCACCTGGGGTCGTGCCACGGTGCGCAGATGCTGCGGCACCGCGTCCAGCAGCTGGCCCAGCTGCGGCGGTGGCAGCGTTTCGGCCAGCCCCAGCTGCAGGACCATGGCGACCACCTCGCGGTCCTCGGCCAGTGCATCGGCCTGCAACCGCAACGCCTGCAGTAGTGTCTCCAGATAGGCCTGCGGCGATACCTCGCGTCCGCCGCGGCCGGCCTGGAAACCCAGGGTCAGGCCGCGCGGGATCAGGTGCTCGTTGCTGGCGCGCACCGCGGCGCGCCATCCACTTTCGCCGAAGCCGGTGCTGAACTGGTCAGCCGGCGGGAACAGCACATGCCGGGGTTGCCGCAGCAATGCCGCCTGCAGCGCGGTGTCCTCACTCTGATCAACGTGGAAGCTCATGGCAGACATCTTCGGGCGTCCCTCCTCGCGTTGCCCTGATTGAAATCAAGCGCGACGCATCCGCGGATTCATGCCGGCCAGCGGCCGGCACTACCCCTTCACACACACGGTCGTGCCGGCCGTTGGCCGGCAAAACCCTTCACCTGCCGCGCGCACGATCGGCCGCGGCGGCATCGATGGCTTCAGGCAGATCGGTCTCGCGGTCGATCTGCGGGAAGTGGCGGCGCTCCATGCGGCGGATGGCGAAATGCATCCAGGCCAGTGCAGCGGCCACCAGCACGAACAGCAGCATGAAGCAGCTGCTCCAGATGCCCAGCGCATCGTTCAGCGCACCGAACACGATCGGCAGGATGAAGCCGCCGAGGCCGCCGATCATGCCGACCACGCCACCGACCGCGCCGACGCGATCCGGGTAGTACACCGGGATGTGCTTGTAGACCGCGGCCTTGCCCAGCGACATGAAGAAGCCCAGCACGAACACCAGCACGGTGAACAGCACCACGCCGATGGCCAGGTGGAAGTGGATCGGGCCGTGAATGCCCTTCACCACGTACTCGGTGTCCGGGTAGGCCAGCAGGAAGGTGCAGATGGCCGAGACACCGAAGGTCCAGTACATCACCCGGCGCGCGCCCATCCTGTCCGACATCCAGCCACCGACCACGCGGAACAGGCTGGCCGGGATCGAATAGCACGCCGCCAGCATGCCGGCGGTGCCCACGTCCATGCCATAGGCGCCCACCAGGTAGTGCGGCAGCCACAATGCCAGCGCCACGAAGCCGCCGAACACGAAGAAGTAGTACAGCGAGAACCGCCACACCTGCAGGTTCTTCAGCGGTGCCATCTGCTCGGCGAACGGCACCGGCTTCACGCCTTCGCGGCGGCGCTGTTCCAGCGACGGATCTTCCTTGCTGAAGAGGAAGAACAACACGGCGGTGACGGCCAGCGCCACTGCCCAGACCTTGGCCACCATGGTCCAGCCGGCGGCCACCATCACCAGCGGCGCCAGCAGCTTGGTCACCGCCGAACCGATGTTGCCAGCACCGAAGATGCCCAGCGCGGTGCCCTGTTTGCTGGCCGGGAAAAACTTCGACACGTAGGCCACGCCGACCGAGAAGTTGCCACCGGCGATGCCCACGCACAGCGCAGCGAACAGGAACTGGGTGTAGGTCTGCGCATAGGTCAGCATCCAGGTGGCCACGGCGCCACACAGCATCACCAGCACCATCACCTTGCGGCCACCGAACTGGTCGGACCAGATGCCAAGGAACACGCGGCTGACCGAACCGGTCAGCACCGGGGTGGCGATCAGCAGGCCGAACTCGGTGTCGTTCAGCCCGAGCTGCTGGCTGATCTGGATGCCGATGATCGAGAAGATCATCCACACGGCGAAACACACGGTAAAAGCGAAAGTGCTCAGCCACAGCGCACGCTGCTGCTGCCCGGCACTGGCGGGGGCAAGAGCCTGGTTCATGGAGTCTCCTCGTTCACGATGGGTCAGCCGATATCCGCTTCAGCTTCGATCTCTTCCAGCCCGCGCACCGGATAGCGTTCCTGCAGCTGCAGCAGGTAGGCCTGCACTTCGCGCTGCCGCACCTGCAGTTCCAGGTAGTCACGCAGCTGCGGCAGCACCGCTTCGAATGGCTGCGGCTGGCCTTCCTCGCGGGCGTCGATGCAGACCACGTGGTAGCCCCAGCGCGATTCCACCGGGAAGCCGGCCAGGCCTTCGCGCAGGCGGAACACCTGGCGATCGAACTCCGGCGTGGTCTGGCCCCGCTGCAGCCAGCCGAGGTCACCGCCCTCGCTGCTGGAGGGGCAGCGCGAATGGCGCAGGGCGAAATCGGCGAACAGGTGCGGCGATTCCTTCAGCAGCCCCACCAGCCGCTCACCCTCGGTGCGTGCGGCAAACCGCCCGGCCACGTCATCGGCCGCTGCCGCCAGCAGGATATGGCGCAGGCGCACGCGATCGGGCGAGCGGAAGCGCTCCGGGTTCTGCTCGAAATAGCGGCGGCAGTCCTCGTCGGTGGGTACACGGTCCTCGATCGCATCTTCCAGCAGTTGCTGGATCAGCACTTCTTCATCGCTGACCCGCCCACCCTCGGGCGCCTGCAGCCCCAGCCGCTGCGCCTCCAGGCGCAACAGCTCGCGCACCACCAGTGCACGCGCTGCCTCGGCGCGTGACTGTTCCGGGCGCATCGCCCGATGGTGCTGCATCTCGCGGGCGATCTCGGCCTCGCTGATGGCAATGTCGTCCACGAACAGCCGGCACGGTGCCGGCTGCCCGAGCGAACGCGGCCCCTGCTCCGCCGCATCGTGGTGGTGCGAATGCGCCTCGGCAGGTACCGGTGCGGCGGAGTCGATCACAGTGATCGGCAGGAATTTCGGCAGGCTGCCCATGGCTTACTCCCGCGGCCCGTAGCGCAGCGTGGCCTGGCGCCGGCGCACCACCTGGTAGGGCCGCCACAGGTAGCTGATCGGGATGCTCCACACGTGCACCAGGCGGGTGAACGGCGCGATCAGGAACAGGGTCAGGCCCAGGAAGATGTGCATCTTGTAGACCCAGCTGACGCCTTCAATGTAGTCGGCGGCACCGGCACGGAAGGTCACGATGTGCTGGGCCCATTCGGCCAGCTGCACCATCACCCCGCCGTCCAGGTGGCCGGCCGAAATGCGGATGCTGTACAGGCCCAGGCACAGCTGGGCGAACAGCAGCACCAGCACCAGGGTGTCGCCGAAACTGCCGGTGGCACGCACGCGCGCATTGAACAGGCGGCGTACCAGCAGGATGCTGATGCCGATGAAGCACAGCGCGCCGAATACACCGCCGACCACCATCGCCAGCATCTGCTTCTGCGAGGAGGTGATGAAGTGCTCGTACACCGCATGCGGGGTCAGCAGGCCGACCAGATGCCCACCAAGGATGGCCAGGATGCCGATGTGGAAGCAGTTGCTGCCGATCCGCATGCCCTTGTCCGACAGCATCTGGCTGGAGCCGGTGCGCCAGGTGTACATGGCCTTGTCATAACGGGCCCAGCTGCCGATCAGCAGCACCGCCACGGCGATGTACGGGTAGTACTGGAAGGCGAATTGATGCAGGGAGTAACTCATGGCTGGACCTCTCGATGCGAAGGACGGGCCGGCGAACGCACGGGCGGCTTGCAGTCTTCGGCAGGGGCTTCGGCGCCGAAGCGCACCGCCTCTTCCTCCCACAAGCGGTCCATGGCCTCGGCGGTATCGTCGCGGACTTCTTCACTGGCACGCTGGCGCAGCGCCTGCAGATCGGCCTTGCCGTCGCCGGCTTCGACCAGGATCTCGAACAGCACCCGATGCGGCAGCTCGCGCTCGGCGGCGCGCGCAGCCAGCATGCCGGCGATGTGGCCGATGTGGTGCAGCCACTCACGGGCCTCGCTGCCGGGCCGATGGGCCAGGAACTCCAGCAGCAGCGGCAGGTAGTCCGGCAGCTCGCGAGCATCCAGCTCGAAGCCATTGCGGCGGTACGTCTCGACCAGGTCGACCATGGCCTGGCCGCGATCACGCGATTCGCCATGGATGTGTTCGAACAGCAGCAGGCTCATCGAACGACCACGGTCGAAACTGGCCAGCCAGGCGGCCTGCGCATCCAGCGCATCGGTGCCCAGCAGCTGCTGCACGAAGCTTCGCAGCTGCTGGCGGCGGGCGGCGCTCAGCGCCGGGTCGTCGCAGGCGGCGAGCAGTTCCTCGCCGTGCTGCCACAGTTCCTCACGGGGGTAGTCCAGCAGCACCCCGACCAGCTTGAGCACGCTCATCACACCACCTCCTTGCGACGGTGGTTGGGCCCCTTGTCCACCACGAACGTGCTGGTGCTGCGCTGGCCGAACAGGTCGGCCGGGCTGTCACCGTTGCAGCCGTTGCCGAAGGTGAAGCCACAGCCGCCGCGTTCGCCGAAGGCATCGTTGGCATATTCGCGGTGGCCGGTCGGAATCACGAAACGGTCCTCGTAGTTGGCGATGGCCAGGTAGCGGTACATCTCTTCCACCTGGGCAATGCTCAACCCGGTCTGCTCCAGCACCGCGGTGTCTTCCACGCCGTCCACGTTCTTGGCCCGGCGCCAGGCACGCATCGCCATCAGCCGCTCCAGCGCGCGCACAACCGGTGCCTCGTCACCGGCTGTCAGCAGGTTGGCCAGGTAGCGCATCGGGATGCGCAGCGAGGCCACGTCCGGCAGTTCGCCGCTCATGCCCACCCGGCCACGCTCGGCCGCCGACTGGATCGGCGACAGCGGCGGCACGTACCAGACCATCGGCAGCGTGCGGTATTCCGGGTGCAGCGGCAGCGCCAGCTTCCAGTCGATGGCCAGCTTGTAGACCGGCGACTGCTTGGCCGCGTCCAGCCAGCTGTCCGGAATGCCTTCCTTGCGCGCGGCAGCGATCACCGCCGGGTCGTTCGGGTCCAGGAAGATGTCCAGGTGCGCCTGGTACAGGTCCTTCTCGGCGGCCACCGAGGCGGCCTCGGCAATGCGGTCGGCGTCGTACAGCATCACGCCCAGGTAGCGGATGCGGCCCACGCAGGTCTCCGAGCACACGGTCGGCTCGCCCATCTCGATGCGCGGGTAGCAGAAGATGCACTTCTCCGACTTGCCGCTCTTCCAGTTGTAATAGATCTTCTTGTACGGACAGGCCGACACGCACATGCGCCAGCCACGGCACTTGTCCTGGTCGATCAGCACGATGCCGTCTTCCTCGCGCTTGTAGATCGCGCCCGACGGGCACGCCGATACGCACGCCGGGTTCAGGCAGTGCTCGCACAGGCGTGGCAGGTACATCATGAAGGTCTTCTCGAAGGCGCCGTAGATCTCCTTCTGCACCTGGTCGAAGTTGTAGTCACGCGAGCGCTTGCTGAACTCCGAGCCCAGGATCTCCTCCCAGTTCGGGCCCCACTCGATCTTCTGCATGCGCTCGCCGCTGATCAGCGAGCGTGGCCGCGCGGTGGGCTGGTGCTGGCTGTCCTTGGCGGTGTGCAGGTTCTGGTAGTCGAAGTCGAACGGCTCGTAGTAGTCGTCGATCTGCGGCAGGTCCGGGTTGGCGAAGATCTTGGCCAGCATCCGCCAGCGGCCACCGGCACGCGGCACCAGCTTGCCGGCGCGGGTGCGCACCCAGCCGCCATTCCACTTGTCCTGGTTCTCCCATTCCTTCGGGTAGCCGATGCCCGGCTTGGTTTCCACGTTGTTGAACCAGGCGTACTCGACGCCCTCGCGCGAGGTCCAGACGTTCTTGCAGGTGATCGAGCAGGTATGGCAGCCGATGCACTTGTCCAGGTTCAGCACCATCGCGATCTGTGCACGGACCTTCATCACACCACCTCCTTCGCAGCCGCAGGAACAGCCTCACCATCCAGCCAGTCGACCTTGTCCATCTTGCGTACGATCACGAACTCGTCGCGGTTGGTACCGCAGGTGCCGTAGTAGTTGAAGCCATAGGCCAGCTGCGCGTAGCCACCAATCATGTGGGTCGGCTTGAGCACGATGCGGGTCACCGAGTTGTGGATGCCGCCGCGGGTACCGGAAATCTCCGAGCCCGGCACATTGATGATGCGTTCCTGGGCGTGGTACATCATCGCCATGCCCGGCATCACGCGCTGGCTGACCACCGCACGCGCGGCGATCGCGCCGTTGACGTTGAACAGTTCGATCCAGTCGTTGTCGACGATGCCGCCGCTGCGCGCGTCATCCTCGCTCAACCACACGATCGGGCCACCGCGCGACAGCGTCTGCATGATCAGGTTGTCGCTGTAGGTGCTGTGGATGCCCCACTTCTGGTGCGGGGTGATCCAGTTCAGCACGATCTCCTTGTTGCCGTTCGGGCGCTGGTTCAACAGCGGCTCCACCGTGCGCGTGTTGACCGGCGGCCGGTAGCCCATGAAGGCCTCGCCGAAGTCGATCATCCACTCGTGGTCCTGGTAGAACTGCTGGCGGCCGGTCACCGTGCGCCACGGAATCAATTCGTGCACGTTGGTATAGCCGGCGTTGTAGCTGACGTTGTCGTCTTCCAGCCCCGACCAGATCGGCGAAGAGATGATCTTGCGCGGCTGCGCCTGGATGTCACGGAAGCGGATCGCCTCGTGCTCCTTGCCCACCGCCAGGTGGGTATGCTCACGGCCGGTGAAGGTACCCAATGACTCCCAGGCCTTCACTGCCACGTGGCCATTGGTTTCCGGCGCCAGGTGCAGGATCACTTCGGCCGCGTCGATCGCGGTCGAGATGGCCGGGCGGCCGTGGCTGACGCCCTCGTCGTGCACGGTGTGGTTGAGCTTGCCGAGGAATTCGACCTCGTGCCTGGTGTCCCAGCTCATGCCCTTGCCGCCGTTGCCCAGCTTGTCCAGCAGCGGGCCCAGCGAGGTGAACTTGCGGTACAGGTTCGGGTAGTCGCGCTCCACCACCGTCATCGACGGCATGGTCTGGCCCGGGATGGCCTCGCACTCGCCCTTCTTCCAGTCGGCCACGCCGAACGGCATGCCCAGTTCGTTGGGCGTGTCATGCAGGGTCGGCACCAGCACCAGGTCCTTTTCCACGCCCAGCACACCCGGCGCCATCTCGCTCACGGTGCGGGCGACCTCCTTGAAGATCTCCCAGTCACTGCGCGATTCCCACGCCGGATCCACCGCCTTGGACAGCGGATGGATGAACGGGTGCATGTCCGAGGTATTGAGATCGTCCTTCTCGTACCAGGTTGCGGTCGGCAGCACGATGTCCGAGTACAGCGCGGTGGTGCACATGCGGAAGTCGAGCGTGACCAGCAGGTCCAGCTTGCCTTCCGGTGCCTCGTCACGCCACTTCACCTCCTCCGGCTTGATCGCGCCCATCTCGCCCAGGTCCTTGCCCTGCAGGCCATGGCGCGTGCCGAGCAGATGCCGCAGCATGTACTCGTGGCCCTTGCCCGACGAACCGAGCAGGTTCGAGCGCCAGATGAACATCATGCGCGGGTGGTTCTGCTGCGCATCCGGGTCGGCGAAGGCGAAGTCCAGCGAACCATCCTTGAACTTGCCCAGCGCGTAGTCGGCCGGGGCAATGCCGGCCGCTTCAGCCTCCCGCACCAGCTGCAGCGGATTGCGGTCCAGCTGCGGCGCACACGGCAACCAGCCCATGCGCACGGCGCGCAGGTTCAGATCGGCCAGGCTGCCGCTGTACTTGCTGGCATCGGCCAGAGGCGAGAGCAGCTCGTCCACCTGCAGCTTCTCGTAACGCCACTGCCCGGTGTTGAAATAGAAGAACGATGTGCCGTTCATGTGCCGCGGCGGGCGGCTCCAGTCCAGGCCGAACGCCAGCGGTTGCCAGCCGGTCTGCGGGCGCAGCTTTTCCTGGCCCACGTAATGCGCCCAGCCGCCACCGGTCTGGCCCACGCAACCGCACATGATCAGCATGTTGATCAGGCCGCGGTAGTTCATGTCGTTGTGGAACCAGTGGTTCATGCCCGCGCCGACGATGATCATCGAGCGGCCATGGGTCTTGTCGGCGGTACGCGCGAATTCGCGGGCGATCTCGATCACTTCCGCACGCGACACGCCGGTGATGCGCTCCTGCCAGGCCGGGGTACCCGGCACCATGTCGTCGAAACTGCGCGCCACGTTGCCGCCGCCGAAGCCACGGTCCACGCCGTACTGGGCCAGCAGCAGGTCGTAGACCGTGGCCACCAGGGTGTCGCCGCCGTCGGCCAGGGCCAGTCGACGCACCGGGATGTTGCGGTCAAGCACGTCATCGGCCGGTGCTGCGGTCCAGCCGTCGGTCTCGATGCCGCCGAAGTACGGGAAGCTGACCGCCTCGATGCCGTCGTGGGTTTCAGACAGGCTCAGCTGCAGGCGCGTATCGGCGCCGTTGCTGGCCTTCTCTTCGATGTTCCACTTGCCCTTCTCGCCCCAGCGGAAGCCGATCGAGCCGTTCGGCACCACGATCTGGCCGCTGGTCTGGTCATAGGCCAGGGTCTTCCAGTCGGGGTTGTTGGCTTCGCCGAGCCCGCCCAGTTCACTGGCGCGCAGGAAGCGGCCCGGGACCAGCCGGCCATCGTCGCGACGTTCCAGGCGCACCAGCATCGGCATGTCCGAGTACTGGCGGCAGTAGTCCTGGAAGTACTGCGAAGGCGAATCGACATGGAACTCGCGCAGGATCACGTGGCCGAACGCAAAGGCCAGCGCCGCGTCGGTGCCCTGCTTGGGGTGCAGCCAGTGGTCGGTCAGCTTGGCCAGCTCGGAATAGTCCGGGCAGATCGCCACCGTCTTGGTGCCGTTGTAGCGCGCCTCGGTGAAGAAATGCGCGTCGGGCGTGCGCGTCTGCGGCACGTTCGAGCCCCAGGCGATGATGTAACGGCTGTTGTACCAGTCCGCCGATTCGGGCACGTCGGTCTGCTCGCCCCAGATCTGCGGCGAGGCCGGCGGCAGATCGCAGTACCAGTCGTAGAAAGACAGGCAGGCGCCGCCCAGCAGCGACAGGTAACGCGCGCCCGCCGCGTAGGACACCATCGACATCGCCGGAATCGGCGAGAAGCCGACCACGCGGTCCGGGCCGTACTGCTTCACCGTGTACAGGTTGGAGGCCGCAATGATCTCGTTGGCCTCTTCCCACTGCAGCCGTACGAAGCCACCCATGCCGCGGCGGCTCTTGTACGAACGCGCCTTCTCCTTGTCCTCGACAATGCTGGCCCAGGCATCGACCGGGGCCTTGCTCCTGCGCGCTTCGCGCCACAGGCGCAGCAGCGTGCCGCGGATCAGCGGGTACTTCAACCGGTTGGCGCTGTACAGGTACCAGGAATAGCTGGCGCCACGCGGGCAGCCACGCGGTTCATGGTTGGGCAGGTCCGGGCGGGTGCGCGGGTAGTCGGTCTGCTGGGTTTCCCAGGTGACCAGGCCGTTCTTGACGTAGATCTTCCAGCTGCACGAGCCGGTGCAGTTGACGCCGTGGGTGGAGCGCACGACCTTGTCGTACTGCCAGCGGGCGCGGTAACTGTTTTCCCAGTCGCGGCCCTCGCTCTTGGCAAATCCATGGCCATCGGCAAAAGACTGGGGGTCACGCTTGAAGAACTGCAAGCGATCAAGGAAATAACTCATCGGGGGTCTCCCTTTGCGGACATCTGCAACGTGGCTGTGGTGTTCATTGGCTGCGGTGCGTTTTCAAGTTGTCAGCAGGGTGTCTCGGCACCGCGCCGGTAGTACCACCACCAGGTCACGGCCAGGCAGGTGATGTAGAAAACAACGAATCCGTACAGCGCCATGTCGGGGCTGCCGGTCAAGGTGATGGACGAGCCGTAGCTCTTGGGGATGAAGAAGCCGCCATAGGCGCCGATCGCACCGGAGAAGCCGACCACCGCGGCCGACTCGATGCTGGCCTGGTGCGCGGCCGCCGCCTTGCCTTCGGCGGTGTCGTTGGCCGACCAGCGCTCGTGCAGGGTGCGGAAGATCACCGGGATCATGCGGAAGGTGGTGCCGTTGCCGATGCCACTGAGCACGAACAGCGCCATGAAGCTGAGCAGGAAGCCATGGAAGTTGCCGCCCTGGCCGTGGCTGGGCAGGAAGTGCAGCACCCCGAACACGGCAGCGATCATCAGCGCGAACACCCAGAAGGTCAGGCGCGCGCCGCCCCAGCGGTCGGCCAGGCTGCCGCCCACCGAGCGCATCAACGCGCCCAGCAGCGGGCCGATGAAGGCGTAGGCCAGCGGATTCACGTCCGGGAACTGGCTCTTCACCAGCATCGGGAAGCCGGCCGAGAAGCCGATGTAGGAACCGAAGGTGCCGATGTACAGCCAGCACATCAGCCAGTTGTGCTTGCGGCGGAAGATCACCGCCTGCTCGGAGAACGACGAGCGCGCACTGGTCAGGTCGTTCATTCCGAACCAGGCCGCAACCGCACAGATCGCGATCGCCGGCACCCAGATGAAACCTGCGTTCTGCACGAACAGCGACGCCCCGCCCTCCACCGTGGGCTGCGGCGCACCACCCAGCGCACCGAACACGCCCACGGTGATCACCAGCGGAATCACCGCCTGCGCCACCGACACACCCACATTGCCCAGGCCGGCATTCAGGCCCAGCGCCAGGCCCTGCTTCTGCTTGGGGTAGAAGAAGGAGATGTTGGACATCGACGACGAGAAGTTCGCACCGCCAAATCCGCACAGGATGGCGATGACCACGAACACCCAGTACGGCGTGGCCGGGTCCTGCACCGCAAAGCCCAGCCAGATCGTCGGCGCCAGCAGCGAGGCGGTGGACAGCGCCGTCCAGCGGCGGCCACCGAAGATCGGAATCACGAACGAATAGAAGATGCGCAGGGTCGCGCCGGACAGGCTGGGCAGTGCCACCAGCCAGAACAGCTGGTCAGTGCTGAAATTGAAGCCGATCTTCGGCAGGCTGATCGACACCGCCGAGAACAGCACCCAGACCGAAAAGGCCAGCAGCAGCGAGGGAATCGAGATGACCAGGTTGCGGGTGGCGACCCGCTTGCCGGTGCGCTCCCAGTAGCCGGGGTCTTCCGGCGTCCAGTCGCTGATGACGCGACCCGGACGGGAGGTGCTGCGGACAACAGGATCGCTACCGACGGTCATACATGGCTCCAAGGCTGTGGAATGACGTGGGTACTGCGTTTCAAGTTGTGACCCGTCGTCATGCAGCCATTAGGCCGTGCAGCACGGACGACGGGGTTGATCTGGATCAATCAGGAACGGGTTTCCACCCTGCCCCTGACAAATGTCAAACCGATGAAGCGGTGCTGCGGCGGGTTACCCCGCGCTGGCGCACGCTGTCGCGTACATCCACATCGAACTGCAGCTGAAGCTGGCCGCCCTCGTCCAGGGCGATGTCGAACGGCAGGCCATCCCGGCACGGCAGGCGTGCTGCCAGTGCCTCTACCGCATCGCGCGGCAGCACCAGGCGGCAGAAGGTGCCGCCGTCCAGCATCACAGGCTGCTCGCCAGCATGCAGCGAGACCGCCATGCCCCAGCCTTCGATGCCGCCAAAGCGGGTCATGTTCTCGACCGATTCACCGGCCAGCAGGCGCGCAAGCTCGGCCTCGTCCAGGCGAAGCCGTACCGACTGGTCCTGCAACTGCACTTTCATGACGCAACATCCTCCCATTGTTCGGGGGTATTGCAGTTGACCAGTCCGGCCTCGTCAACCGGGGCCAGGGCGACGGTGTTCACGCCCAGGCCGCGCTGCAGCGCCTGCAGCGAGCGCGGGCCGTCGGGGTCATCCAGCATCGATGCCAGCGCGGCCCGGCAAGCATCGTCCATATTCAGCAACATGGGCAGGGGGTGGCCCGTAAAGATCGTGCACGGACTGCGATGGCCGTCACGTAATTGCTGTAACAAACGCGGGGGCAGCAGCGGCGTATCCACCGGCACCACCCAGGCCGGGCCATCGGGCATGTGCGTGGCCACGCTGTAGAGCCCGCCCAGGGGGCCACAGCGCGCCACCTGGTCGGGGATGCCGCCGAAAGCCGGATAGTCGCCGCTTACCCAGACCCGCTTGGCGCCAGCCTGCAACAACAGGCCGCGCATGTGCTCCAGCAGCGTGCGCCCCTGCCACGGCAGCAACGCCTTGTCGCGACCCATGCGGCTGGACAGCCCGCCGGCCAGCACGATGCCGTCAATGCTGGTGGTCGTGCGCGTGGTCATGGGCGTGTGCGGGCTCGCTGTCCGCATGGCAGAGGCTGCACCCTTCGCTCCACTCGCTGTCGCCGTCCTCGTAATGCTCCTGCTTCCAGATCGGGCACTGGTGCTTGACCGCTTCGATCAGCTGCCGGCAGGCACGGAACGCTTCGTCACGGTGCGGGCTGCCGGCAGCCACCACCACCGCCACATCGCCGATACCCAGGCGCCCCTTGGCGTGCGCCACGTACAGTTTCAGTTTCGGCCCGAACGCAGCCTCCACGTCCGCGGCCAGGCGCTTGAACTCGTTCAGCACCAGCGGCTCGAACAGGTCATAGGTGATGCCGGTCACCGGCCGGCCGATATTGACGTCACGCACCTTGCCGATGAACACATCGATGCCGCCGAAACCCGGATCGGACACCGCGGCGATGCCTTCAGCCGGATTGATCGCCGCCTGCGCGCGGTCCACCACCTTCGCGATGATCTTCTCGCTCATGGCTCAGCCCCCGCTTACCGGCGGCAGGATCGCCACCCGGCCATCGTCGGGCAGCGCCTCGTGGTCGCGCAGCACGCGTTGCTGGTCGGCGAATGCCGAGTAGTCCAGCAGGCCGGCGCGGAAGCCCGGCCAGCGCACCGGCAGCAGCTCGCGCAGCGCCTGGCGCAGGTCGGCCACGGTGCCACCGGCCACGTTCACCGCGATCTCGCGGCTGGCATCCAGATCGGAAAAGGCACCGAACAACTGCAGATTCACCTGTTTCATCATCACTCCTGACTCACCAGCTGCACCGGTTCGTGGTGACCCCAGCCCTGCACGCGCACGTAGGTGCCTGCATTGGCCAGGTCTCCCTCGGCCTCCAGCACCACCCAGGCGTTGGCCTGCAGCATGGACATCAAACGGAACGACTCCTGCCCGGACAGCACGCGCGCACTCAGGCGCCCCTGCGCGTCCACTTCCACCCGCGCACGCGCGTGGAAGCGCAGGCCCGGCGGCTTGCGTACGTCGGCCTGCAGCGGCAGCTGCAACACGGTTTCCGGCGCCAGCCCCAGCAGGCGGCGCAGCACCGGCTCCACGAAGAAGCGCTGGCCGACGGCGGCCGAGACCGGGTTGCCCGGCAGGCCGAAATACAGGGCACCATTGGGCAGCACCGCGAACAGCAGCGGCTTGCCCGGGCGGATCGCCACCTTGTGGAACACGATGCGCGCACCGCGGCCACGCAGCGCATCGGGAACGAAATCGTAGCGGCCGGCCGACACCGCGCCGGTACTGATCAGCAGCTGTGCACCCGCAGCCAGCGCTTGATCCAGCACCGCGTTGAACGCGGCCACGTCGTCGCCCACCGTGCCCTGCCAGACCACCTCGGCGCCGGCCGCCTGCAGGCGGCCCACCAGATACGGCCGGTTGCTGTCACGGATCTGGCCCGATTCCAGCGCCTGCGCGGCCTCGGTCACCAGCTCCTTGCCGGTGGCGATCACAGCGGCCTTCGGTCGTGCCATCACCGCCACCTCACCCACGCCGATGGCGTGCAGCAGGGTGCGGGCGTTGATATCCAGCACCTGCCCGGCCTGCAGCACGCGCTCGCCGTCGCTCACGTCCTGCCCGCGCAGGCGCACGTGCTGGCCCGGCTTGGCCGGCGCCTTGAGGGCAATGCGGGTCGGGCGGCCGTCCTCGCTGGCGAGGATGTCCACGTTCTCGACCGGCACCACGGTGTCCAGTCCGGACGGCATGCGTGCACCGGTCATGATTTCCCAGGCGCCCTCGCCGCCCTCGGCACCGGCATCGCCTGCGGCCTGCCAGCCCTGCACGGCGAATTCGCGACCGGCGTCGAACGTCGCGCCGTTGGCGCGCAGCGCGAAACCGTCCATCGCAGAATTGTCGAACGGCGGCAGCGACTGCTCACTGATGACGTCACTGGCCAGAGTGCGGCCGCCGGCCTCATGCAGTGGCAGGCGCTCAGCCGGCAACGGCGTGGCTGCGTCCAGCAGGTGCTGCAGGGCTTCGCTATAGGCAATCATCAGTGGCCACCACCGTCGACCATCGCCAGCGCGTGGCCCAGCACCGGCGCCAGGATGTCCAGGCACTGTGCCGCCGCCTTCGGGCTGCCCGGCAGCGCGAACACCAGCATGGCGCCCAGCTGCACTACTTCGGCACGGCTCAGCCACGCCATCGGTGTGTGCTGCGCGCTCAGCGCCCGCACCATCTGTGCCAGGCCGTGCACCGGCCGCGCATTCAAGGAGCGCAGCGCCTCCGGGGTCAGGTCACGTGGGCCCAGCCCGGTACCGCCGGTACACAGGCACAGGCGCACGCCGTCGGCGGCCAATGCCTGCAGGCGCCCGGCCAGCGGCTCGATGCCATCGGGCAGCACCTCGGCGGCCACAACCTCACCGCCCAGCTTTTTCACACCGGTCACCAGGGTCGGGCCAGAGATATCTTCATAGGTGCCCTCGCTGGCGCGGTCGCTCAGCGTGATCACCGCGCAGGCCGCGCCCTCCAGACCCTTCGGTGCACGCGGCTTGAAGCGCGCGCGCTCGGCCTCGTCCATGCCATCGGGATGCAGCCACACACCGCGCTTGCCGCCTTCCTTGAACAGCAGGCGGATGCCTTCTATGCGCAGCGCCGGTTCCACCGGCTTGCTCAGGTCGTACAGGGTCAGCAGCGCCGCATTGACGCCGGCCAGTGCCTCCATCTCCACGCCGGTGCGCGCCTCGCTGGCGCACTCGCACCACACGCGGATCGCCTGCCGTTCCGGTACCGGCGCGCAGAACACCTGCACCAGCTCCAGCGGCAACGGGTGGCACAGCGGCATCAGCATCGAGGCCATCTTGGCGCCCTGCAGGCCGGCAATCTCGGCCATCACCAGCGCATCGCCCTTGGGCAGGCGGCGCTCGACAATCAGCGGATACGCTACCGGGCCGGCATGCAGCTCGCCCACCGCCACCGCACGGCGGCGGGTGATGCGCTTGTCGCGGACATCGGCCATATGGAAGGCCGCATTCAATTCCCCACTCATCGTGTTGCTCATCCTCCGATCGAGGCCAGGTGCGGGGTGAGCCCGGTCTGGCCCTGGTGCAGGCCATGCCCGGCCGCTTTCAGGCCAAGCTGGGTGGTGATGCGCGCCAGCAGCGCGTCATGGTCATCGTCGCTCTGCAGCAGCGGCCGCAGCGGCACGCCGAACTCGCCGAACAGGCACAGCCGCAGGTCGCCCTTGGCGGTCACCCGCAGGCGGTTGCAGCCCTTGCAGAAGTCACGCGAATACGGGGCGATGATGCCGATGCTGCCGCGATGGTCGGGGTGCCCGAACTCGCGCGCCGGACCGGCATCGGCGGCCCGCGGGCGCTCGTGCCAGCCAGCGGCCAGCAGCTGCTCGATCACCACGTCGGCACGCAGGTGGTGGCGCTGGAAATAGGCTTCGTTGTCGCCGGTGCGCATCAGTTCGATGAAGCGCACGCTGAAGGGACGGTCGCGCAGGTAGTCCATCCACTGCGGCAGCTCGTCGTCGTTCAGGCCGCGAAGCAGCACCGCATTGAGCTTGATCGCCGGCAGGCCCAGTGCCTGCGCCAGGGCCAGGCCCTGCTCGATCTCCGGCAGGCGATCGTGCCCGGTAATGGCCTTGAAGCGCTCGCGCTGCAGGCTGTCCATGCTTACGTTCAGCGCGGTCAGCCCCGCCCGGTGCCAGCCGGGCAGGCGCCGCGGCAGCAGCGTGCCGTTGGTGGTGATGGCCACCTTGCGGATGCCCGGCACCGCCGCCACGGTGGCGATGATCTCGTCCAGGTCCTTGCGCAGGCTGGGTTCGCCGCCGGTCAGGCGGATCTTGCTCATGCCCAGCGCGGCGAACGCGCGCACCAGCCGCGCGATTTCATCCACCTGCAGGAAGCGCGGGCGGCCATCGGCCTGGTAGCCATCGGGCAGGCAGTAACTGCAACGGAAGTTGCAGGCTTCGGTCAACGACAGGCGCAGGTACGGAAAGCTGCGTCCGAAACCGTCGGTGAGTTGGCTCATGGCTGGTCCACCTTGTTGCTCCACCGTCTTGCCTGTGCCCGGAACGGCCCGGAAACCCTCGTCTGCTGGAACGATTGCCAGAGTACGCGGCCATCAGTTCCATGGGCATGACTTAAATCAATCGTCTTCGGCCCCACACGGCAGGCGTTGTGGCAGCATGCGGCTTTCCGTGCAGCGGGCGTGTGACAACCCTCATGATGATGAACGATTTCCAGCAGCTGCTGCACGCCGCAGGCCAGCAGGCTGAACCGCAACGCTTGCTGTTCGTATTCGTGCGCGCCGAGCTGCCCGAATCGCCCACCGACGACCAGCGCGACCGGCATGACCGCCGCGAGGGCGGCACCCTGTCGCCGGTGCTGTGCGTGGACAAGCTGCCCGCCGAAGTGCCCAGCTTCCAGGCGCTGGCGGCTGAATCGACCACCACCGGCATCGACTGGGACCTGGTGTTCGTGGCCGCGCTGGACGGCCGCGCCGGGTTCGCCCCCAACAGTGATGAGGCCGCGCGCCCGCTGAAACTGATGGTCAATGCCATCCATGACGGTCAGATCGGCCGCTTCGCCGCCTTCGACCGGGGCGGCGAGCCTGTTCAGTTCTATTGACCCACCAACTGCAGCGTCAGGAAGAAGATCACCAGCACGGTGTTCAGGCCCCAGGCCACGGTCAACCCGCGTGCGGCCACGCCCAGGTTGGGATTGTGTGCGCTGGGCGCCGCCCGCCAGACCGCAGGGATGATCCAGCCGGTGTAGAGCAGCAGGGCGGCAAACACCCCCAGCAGCAGCGGCGTGCGCCCGTTGGCCAGGGCCCAGAGCGCCACGGCCCACAGAATGTTGCTGGGAATGACGCCCTGCAGCCAGAACACGCTCCAGAGGCGGGAACGGCCCGGGGTGTCGGGCGCCGGGTGCAGGGAAGCGGTGGCGGTCATAAGTCTCCTTCTGGTTAGGAAACGTGCTCGGGCAGCCTGCGCCTGGTGAATGGGAACGTCAAGATGGGGGCGGAAGGGAGGCGGCAGGCATGGCCCAGCGGCGCCGGAGAGCACTGCCCTGCGCAACGCCGCCCCTCGTGCTAGCGTCGCAAAGGCAGCGTACTTTCGAAACCGGATACGCCGATCAACACCCGCGCTCATCTCTATCACCCAGGAAGGAACTTCGCGTGTCAACCGCCAGAACGGCCGTCTTCGCCCTCTGCTTCTCCGCCTGCCTGCCAGCCCACGCCGCGCAGAATGCAGCCGCCGACATCAAGGCCATCGAACAGGTCGTCGAATCGTTCCGCACCTCGCTGATCAACAAGGACAAGCCGACCTACATGGGCCTGTTCTTCTCGGACAAGGCGGAAGACATCGGCTGGCAGTACGTTTCAGAGGATGTGCGCCTGCAGGACATCCGCAAGGCCAAGCCCGATGCGATCAAGGCGCGGAAGATTCCCGCCAATAATTTCATCGCGCTGATCGATGGAGTCGTGGCGTCGCCGAAGCCGAGGGAGGAAAAATTCTCCAACACGAAGATCGAGACCGATGGCGACGTGGCTTCGGTGTCGTTTGACTACAGCTTCCACGACGATGGGGTGAAGACCAACTGGGGCAAGGAGATGTGGCAGCTGATCCGCACCGAACAGGGCTGGAAGATCTTCTCGGTGGTCTATTCGATCCGCGATTCACGCAGCCCGGCGGAGTGAATCGCCGGCGGCCGCGCACGGCTATTCCTGCGTAGCTAGGTGACTCGGCCCTTCGCAGTACTACGCCGGTTGAGCGCAATGCTAACGAGGGTCCGACGCTTTCCCGACGCCCGTCTGCACATCCTGTCGCGAGGTCAATTCATGGCAGGACCGGCATGCAGCCACCTCACCCCAGGGACAGCGGCAAGTACCCGCATGGCAAGACCGGCCTTCGCCGCATCTTCCACACGCTGATCCATTCACGCGACGGCTTCATCGCCACCTTCCGGGGCGAAGCGGCCTTCCGGCAGCTGTTGCTGCTGCACGCACTTCTGATGGTCGCGGCGTTCGTGCTGGACATCAGCACGATCGAACGGGCCGTGGTGCTGGCCGTCTGCTTCATCAGCCTGCTGGTGGAGCTGCTCAACTCGGCCATCGAAGCAGTGGTCGACCGCATCTCGCTTGACCACCACCCGCTGTCCAAGAACGCCAAGGACATGGGCAGCGCCGCCCAGACCACCGCGCTGCTGATGGTCGGCACGGTGTGGGGCGTGATCCTGCTGGGCTAGGTCACGCCTGACCCGCCGGGCATGACCCGGCGCGCCCCTGGGCGGATGTCTTACTGCGTGGCCAGGGCAAAATCCAGGCCCGCACACACCGCCGCCACCTGCGCGTCGTTGCATTCCTGCGGGTTGGTGCGCGGGCTGTCCGGGTAGACCTCGGTGGTGGTGGCAAAGCGCGCGTCGGTGAAGCCGGCGCAAGCGCCGATCGAACGCGATTCACCCCAGACCACGCCCGGCGACTGCAACGGCAGGCCGACCAGATTGCCCTCGGCATCGGCCGGGGCGATGTGGGTGACCGGCGCAACCGCGGCGATCAGCGCCTTCTGGAATTCGGCCTGCGGATCTTCGCTGTTGCCGATCACGTAGAAGCCGTCCGGAATGGTGTCGCGCTCGAACGGCTTGCCGTCGCGGGCGCAACGGGCCGGATCGAACTCCTGCAGGTCGCTGTCGGTGGTCTCGTGCAGGTCCAGGTGCACCAAAAGGTTCGGCTTGCGCTCGGCCACCCAGCGCATCAGTGCGGCGGCTTCCTCGATCTGGCCGCCGTCACGGAAGCTGCGGTTCGGGTCGATGGCATCCGGGTTCCAGCGCTGGATGCGCTCGTAGCCCCACGGGCTGACGCACGGCGCCACGATCAGGTTCAGCCGGCCCAGGTAACGCTCGGCCTGCTGCTCCAGGAACTGCAGGGCGCCATGCACGCCGCTGGTCTCGTAGCCATGCACGCCGCCGGTGATCAGCGCGGTCGGCAGTGCCGGGTTCCAGTCGTGGTTGACCACCGCGAACAGCGGATAGTGGTCCGGGGCGTAGTCCAGCTGGCCGTACTGGATCACATCGAAGACGCTGTCATCCAGCCGCTCAAGGGCGGCCACCACGTCGTCGTGGTAGCTGCGCTGGCGCTGCTGGCGGGCCCGCCACTGTGCGCGTTCGGCGTCGCCCCAGGGCTGTCCGGGGGTGCCGATCGGATAGAACTGCGCAACAGTCATTGGGGAACTCCAGGGTCGAACGGGTGGGTGCAGCCGGTCATTCTAAGCCTTGTCGCGCCTGCGGGTCCCCTCCCCCTGCCCCGCCTTCATCCAGCCGGGGTCATCTGGTTGTAAAATCAGCGGTTTTTGGCCCCTCACCCCTTGATGGCGAACGCAGCGCAGCCGGTCCTGGGTGGACCGGACTTCCTCCGCCTGCTCGCCCGTCTCAGCGACGGCGCGATGCCGGCCAGCAGTCCCGCCCTGACCGATCGCCTCGGCCAGTGGGTGGACTGGAGCCGTGCCGTGGCCCTGTCCGGGGCGCTCGGCGGGCGCCTGCCCGAGCCGGGTGAGGCCGCCGAAGCAGTCGAGGATGTGCTGGCCGACTGCGCCCAGGCCCATGCCAGTCTGCTGGCCTCGATCCGCGAGGATGCCGAGGCCGAGCGCCTGCTCGACCTGGCCGAAGCCGTCGCCACCCCCAACTTCGCCTCGCTGCGCCAGCGCTATCGGGTGCTGCAGCAGGCCATCCAGACCGCCACCGGGCGCCTGCGCGGCCGCCTGCGCGACCAGCTGGTACAGGTTTCGCCCGAGCTGGCACGGCTGGCAGAGGTCGATGCGGTGATGGAACAGACCCTCACCCCGCGCGAGCACAGCCTGCTGGCCACTGCGCCGGCGGTGCTCGGCGCCCGTTTTGAACGCGTGCACGGCCAGCCGGGCTGGCGCGCGGCCTTCCGCCATGACATGCGCACCCTGCTGCTCGCCGAGCTGCAGCTGCGCTTCCACCCGATCGAAGGGCTGCAAGACGCCCTGCGCTCCCACTGACCGGAACACCATGTCCAGAACTGCTTTCCATGTCGTTGTTTTCCTTGTCGGCCTGCTGGCCGTGTGCTGGATCGGCATTGGCTACGTTTCGGTGCATCCGTTGGGGGCAGCGGTGGCCGCGATCATCGCCGCCTGCTACATCGCCGGTGGCGTGGAGCTGTACCGCTACCGCCAGGCCAGCAACGGCCTGCGCACTGCGCTGAGCGACCTGTCCAGCGCGAAGGAAAGCCTGGCCCCCTGGCTGGAGCGTGTGCCGGTGGGCCTGCGCAACGCCGTGCGCCTGCGCGTGGAAGGCGAGCGCACCGCCCTGCCCGCGCCGGTGCTGACTCCCTACCTGGTCGGCCTGCTGGTGCTGCTGGGCATGCTCGGCACCCTGCTGGGCATGATGGATACCCTGCGCGGCACCGGCCTGGCCCTGCAGAGCGCGACCGACATGGCTGCCATCCGCGGCTCGCTGGCCTCGCCGGTGCAGGGCCTTGCGGTGGCGTTCGGCACCTCGATCGCCGGTGTTGCCAGCTCGGCGATGCTGGGCCTGCTGGCTGCCCTGCTGCGTCGTGACCGCCTGCAGGCCGTGCAGCAGCTGGACCGTGCGATTGCCGGCGACCTGCACCCGTACTCGCAAGCCTGGCAGCGCGCCGAATCGCTGCGCCTGCTGCAGGCGCAGTCCGCTGCGTTGCCGGCACTGGTCGACCGCCTGCAGGCGATGACCCAGACCTTTGAACAGCACAGCACCGCCGCCAATGAACGCCTGCTGGCCGGCCAGGCCGAGTTCCTTACCCAGAGCCAGGCCCTGCAGGAGCGCCTGGCCGTGTCGCTGCAACAGTCGCTGCGCGAAGGTGCCGAAGCCAGCGCGGCCGCCATCGGTGGCGCACTGCAGCCGATGGCCGAGACCACCCTGGCCGGGCTGGCCCAGCATGGCCAGGCCCTGCATGCCCGTGTCGAGCAGGCGGTGCAGCAGCAGCTGGCCGGTCTCAGCGACGGTTTCGAGCGCAGCCGCGTTGCCACCGAAGCCAGCTGGGCCAAGGTGGTGAGCGAGCAGACCCAGGCACAACAGGCGCTGGTGAGCGATCTTCGCCAGCACCTGCAGGCCTTCAGCGATGGCCAGGGCACGCACGCCGAAGCGCTGGTGACACGCATCGGCGAGCGCCTGCAGGCCGATTCTCGCGACAATGCAGACGCCTGGCGCGCCGCCGCCGAACAGCAGCAGGCACTGAATACCGCGCTGGTCGAACGCCAGCAGCAGGCACTGCTGGCCGCCAGCGAGCATCTGGACGCGCGTGCCGAGGCACTGCTGCAAGCACTGGACCAGCGCCATGCTGCCAGCCAGTCCTTGCTGCAGGAGCACGAAAACCAGCGTTCGCAGCAGTGGCAGGCCGCGCAGGCCGCCGCCGCTGCCGCACACACTGAACTGCAGGCCAGCCTGGACAGCCGCGAGCAGCAGCGCCAGGCGCGTTGGGACGCGATCAGTGCCGAACTGCAGCAGGCGCACGCCACCCTGCAGGCGCAATTGCAGGCCGGTGACGAACAGCGCCTACAGCGCTGGAGCGATGCCCTGCAGCACGTCTCCACCGATCTGGCCCAGCGCCTGCAGGCCAACGGCGAACGCCTGGCCGCGCAGCAGCAGCAGGTCTGCGACACGCTGGCCGAGACGGCGCAGCAGATCGGCGAGAACGGCCGCGCCCAGGCCAGCGCCACGCTGGCGGAAGTCTCCACCCTGCTGCAGACCGCCGCCGCCGCGCCGAAGGCCGCCGCCGACGTCATCAACGAGTTGCGCAGCACGCTCTCCGAGAGCCTGGTGCGCGACAACGCGATGCTGGAAGAGCGCGGCCGCCTGCTGGCCACCGTGCAGACCCTGCTGGATGCGATCAACCACGCCTCGCACGAACAGCGCACCGCGGTGGACGCACTGGTGGGCGGCTCGGCCGAGCTGCTGGAACGCGTCGGCAACCGCTTCACCGACCATATCGCCGCGGAGACCGGCAAGCTGGCTGGCATTGCAGCAGCCCTCAGCGGCAGCGCCAGTGACGTTGGCCAGTTGGCCGGCACGTTCGGCGAGGCGGTCGCACAGTTCGGCAGCGCTTCCACCGAACTGTCCGGCCGCTTGGAGCAGATTGGCGGCGCGCTGGATGCCTCGCTGGCCCGCAGCGACGAGCAGCTGGCCTACTACGTGGCGCAGGCACGCGAGGTGGTCGATCTCAGCCTGCTGTCGCAGAAGCAGGTGATGGAAGAACTGCAGCAGCTGGCCGCGCGCCGCGGCAAGGCCGGCAGCGCATGAGCGACGAGCTGGAGGTCGACGGCGGTTCACACGCCCCGATCTGGGCCGCCTTCGGCGACCTGATGTCGGTGCTGCTGGGGGCGTTCGTGCTGATCCTTGTCGGGGTGGTCGCGGTGCAGCTGGAGCTGTCGCAGCGGCTGGACCAGGAAGTGAAGCAGCGCCAGGCCGAAGCCAAGCGCCTGCAGACGCTGGAACAGGCGCTGGCCGGTCCGTTGGCGGCCGGCCGTGTAACCCTGGTCGATGGCCGCATCGGCATCAGTGGCAGCGTGCTGTTCGCACTGAACTCGGACCAGTTGCAGCCAGAAGGCCAGGAGCTGCTGCGCAGCCTCGCTGCGCCGCTGGCCGCCTATCTGGGCAGCCGCGAAGAAATCCTGATGGTCAGCGGCTTCACCGACGACGCGCCCGTGCGCGAAGGCAACCGCCGTTTCGCCGACAACTGGGAGCTGTCCGCGCAACGTTCGCTGACCGTGACCCGCACTCTGATCGCCGACGGGGTGCCCGCCGATGCCGTGTTTGCCGCCGCATTCGGCAGCGAGCAGCCGGTCAGTTCCAACGCGAGCGAAGATGGACGCGCGCGCAACCGGCGCGTGGAAATCGCGCCGATTCCCAAGCCCAAGGCCCCGGATGCCAAGTAAGCCACCCGCACTGGATAGCCTGCGTGCGCTGGTGCGCGACCTCGATGCGGGATCGCGCTCGCTGCCGCATTACCCGCAGGTGCCGATGCTGCAGCAGGTGCAGCGCGAGTGGTCGGAACTGCGCAGCGAACTGCAGGTGCGTCGCTCATTGCGCACCGAGGCCCCGGCCGACGGCGGCCCGCTGAACTCGGCGGTACTGGTGCAGCGCATGCTGGACACGATGCAGGCGACCAGCCCCGGTTACCTGCGCCACTTCATCGACTACGTGGACACCCTGTCGTGGCTGCAGGCACTGCAGGACGGTTCTACCAGCGGTGCAGATACCGCGAAGCCGAAGCGCACGCGCAAGCCGCGCAACGCTGGCTGATCGCGCATTGACGCCGACCTCGTTCGGCGCCGCTGGATACGACACTCCTGATCCGCGCGCCTAGATACGATGCTCCGGATCGGCGCGTCTGGTAAAGGCCAACCTTGGTTGGCGCTCCACCAACCGGATAGCGCAGCGTCTGTTCGCCGCTGCGCATGCCAACCAAGGTTGGCATCTACCCATGCATGCGTCGGCATGCCACGCGTGTAGCGGTGTCACCAGACAGTCATCTGTCTAGCGCACCATTTTCACGTTGACCCACGGCGCCTGCAGCGCCCGCCGGTCGCATCGGTTGTCTCCCCTTTTCAACTCCATGAGCTCCGCACCGACGCGGTGGCTCGTGCCTGCCTGAGTGTCCGCAACATGACGAAGACTTTGTTGGCCGCTGCGCTGTCGATCGCGCTCGCTCCCGCGGCCTGGGCGCAGGATGCTGCCCCGACCTCCAGCACGCCCTCCGCCACCACCCTCGATGCGGTCTCTGTGATCGGCAGCGGTGAAGCCCGCCAGGTGCAGCGCATCACCCGCGAGAACCTCGACATCCTGCCGCCGGGCACCAGCCTGCAGAAGACCCTGAACCTGCTGCCGGGCGTCAACGCGCAGTCGGCCGATGCGCTGGGCACCAACGAGCAGTCGATGACGCTGAGCCTGCGCGGCTTCAACTCCACCCGTCTCGGTTACACGCTCGACGGCGTGCCGCTGGGCGATGGCGCGTACAACAACTACAACGGCCTGACCATCAACCGTGCGCTGATCAGCGAGAACATGGCCGGTGCGGAACTGGCGGTGGGTATCGGCAGCCTCGGTACGCCGTCCACCAGCAACCTCGGCGGCACGATTTCCTATACCTCCGACCGCCCGGCCCAGGAACTCGGCGGCCGCGTGGTGCAGACCTTCGGCAGCGATGCCAACCGCCGCACCTTCGTGCGCGTGGACAGCGGCGAGTACAACGGTTTCTCCGGCTACGTGTCCGGCATGAACGCCGTCTCCGATCTGTGGAACGACCAGACCGCCTACAATAAATCCACTACCAAGCAGTTCAATGCCAAGGGCGTGTGGAACTTCGGCCGCGGCCAGATCACCGGTTTCGTCGATACCTCGCGCACCACCCAGGCCGACTACTTCTACCTGTCCAAGGACGAGATGTCGCGCGGTCTCGGCTGGGACTGGGGCGGCTACGCACCGGACTGGAACAAGGCGGTGGCCAAGGCCTACTGCAACACCGCCAGCTTCAACGCGAAGAAGTGCGACAGCAGCGGCCCGGACAAGGACGCCGACGGTGCCTTCACCGCCGGGCAGATCCTGCGTGACGACAACCTGTACTACCTGGCCGGTGACTTCTTCCTGGCCGATGGCTTCAGCCTGCGCGCGCTGGCCTACCACCATGATGACCGCGGCGAAGGCCACAACTGGAACAGCGGTGCGTGGTCGAACAAGGGCACCGCGCAGGAGATTCCGATCATCTTCCGCAATACCATCTACACCATCGACCGCGACGGCGGCACGCTGTCCTTCGACTGGGAGCTGGGCGCGCACCGCATCGAAGGCGGCGTCTGGTACGAGCGCAACACCAGCAGCGCCGAGCGCTACCAGACCGCCGTGGACGGCCCGCGTGACCTGAGCGGTATGAACACCCTGCCCTCCGATGTCGGCGTGTTCGCCCAGCGTACCCGCTGGAAGACCCATCAGTTCTTCCTGAAGGACACCTGGCGCCTGCTCGATGACCGCCTGACCCTGGAGTTCGGCGCCAAGAGCCCACACGCGACCTCCGATGCGCAGGCGCTGCCGGGCGACGCAAAGACGCCGATCTCGCCGAGCTCGAACAACCAGTTCGCCACCGGTTCGCTCAAGGCCAGCAAGAATTTCCTGCCCAGCATCGGCGCCAACTTCCGCCTGGCCGAACACCATGAAGTCTTCGCCAGCTATGCCGAGAACATCGCCATGTTCCAGGGCGGCTTCAAGCTCGGTCCGCAAGCGGTCAGCCAAGCGACCTGGAATGCGCAGGGCAACCTGAAGCCGGAGGAATCTCGCTCTCTGGAAGCCGGCTACCGCTTCGTCACCGATACCCTGCAGGCCTCGGTCGCGGCCTACAGCGTGCGCTTCGACAACCGCCTGCTGCAGTACAACCCCTGTGACTCGCGGCAGCCGGTCGGCCCGACCTGCGGCAATCGCTTCTACAACGTCGGCGGCGTCGACAGCCGCGGTGCCGAGCTGACCGTGCTGTGGACCCCGAACGCGCATTTCAGCTGGTACACCTCGGCCTCGCTGAACCGCTCGACCTATGCCTCCAACTACGTGCAGGCCGGCGTCGAGCAGCAGATCAAGGGCAAGATCCAGACCGACACGCCGAAGCAGCTGCTGGCCACCGAAATCACCTGGCGTGACAATGGCTGGTTCGCCAGCCTGCGTGGCAAGTACACCGGCGAGCGCTTCTACACCTACACCAACGACCAGGGCTTCGGTGGTTTCACCGTGTTCGACCTGGCCGGTGGCTATGACTTCGGCCAGGTCGGTTTCGCCAAGGGCATGCGCCTGTCGTTCAACGTGACCAACCTGACCAACAAGCGCTACGCCAGCAACCTGGATTCGAGCGTGTTCGCGCCCAGCGACCCGGCCGGCAAGCTGTACGTGTTCCATGCCTCGGCACCGCGCCAGGTGTTCGGTACGATCGACCTTCGCTTCTGATCGACCGCCCGGAGTCCACCGATGCTCGCGACCGCCCTGCTGCTGGCCACCCTCTCCGCCAGCGGATACTCCGCCCCACACGAGGCCAGTGGTGCGCCGCCACGCACCCTTGAACTGGGCGGCCGCACCTACGTGGATAGAGGCCTAGTCGCCGCCGGGCGGCTGCCGGCGGGCACGGTGGACTTCCTCGGCGACACGCTGGGCTCGTTCTCGTCGCTGGCGGTACAGCCCGGCACCTGGAAGCGCACCGCCAACGGCTACCAGGGCGTGCTGTGGACCCTGCCCGACCGTGGCCGCAACGATCCCGAGGCCGGCCTGTTCTACGACTACGCCGGCCGCGTGGAGCGCATGCATCTGCGCATCGACACCACCCCGGGCAAGCCCGGTGCGCTGGGCACGCTGAGAATGGTGCCCGACAAGGGCGTGGTGCTGAAGGACTTCAACGGGCAACCCTTCACCGGTGCCGACCCGGGCGACCACACGATCACGCAGCGCGAGGTGGTGCTGCCCTCGCCGGCCAGCGGCGCAGGCGCGGGCAAGGTCTCGCTGGATGCAGAGTCGCTGCAGTTCACCTCCGATGGCCATTTCTACATCGGCGACGAGTACACCGCCAACGTCTACTACTTCGATGCGCAGGGTCAGCTGCAGGGTGTGATCGTGGCGCCGCCCGCGCTCAGGCCGCAGCGCGAGGGCAAGCCGGCCTTCGGTTCATTGGTGCCGCCACAGACCGGTCGGCGCAACAACCAGGGCGTGGAAGGCATGGGCCTGTCACCCGATGGCAGCCGCCTGTTCGTGGCACTGCAGAGCGCGACGCTGCAGGACAGCGCGCAGGGCAATGCGGCCGGACGCATCAACACCCGCGTGCTGGTCTATGACGTGACGACCTCACCGACGCCACAGCAGCCGATCGGCCATTACGTGATGGCATTGCCCGCGTACGCGCACGACGGCAAGGGCAAGCTGGACCGTACCGCCGCGCAGAGCGAACTGCGCGCACTGGATGCCAACCGCTTCCTGCTGCTGGCCCGTGATGGCAACGGCCTCGGCAAGGACGGTAACGACCCCATCGTCTACAAGTCTGTGCTGCTGGTGGATGTGTCTGCTGCCAGCAACCTGGCCGGCAGCACCTACGAAACCGGCACGACCTCGGTACTGGCCGACGCGGCGGACACCACGTTGAGGGCCGGCATCGTGCCCGCACGCAGCGACGAGCTGCTGAACCTGCTCGACCGCCCGCAGCTTGCGCGTGCCGGGCTGGACCTGGACACCAAGCGCGGCCCGCATGCTGGCCTGCTGTCGGAGAAGTGGGAAGCCATGGACGTAGTGCCGGCCCTGGACCCGCGACACCCGAACGACGTGCTGCTGTTGATCGGCAACGACAACGACTTCATCGCCCGCCACTGCCGCATGCAGGGCGAGGCTTGTGACAGCCCGTACGACAACGACAACCGCGTGCTGGTGTACCGCCTGACGCTGCCTTGAGACACCGCTTGGCATGGCTGGCGTTGTCGGATCGGCGCGATACGCCCTGTAGAGTCGAGCCATGCTCGACTCATGCCGCAACGCAGTCGAGCATGGCTCGACTCTACAAAACTCACCCGCGCAGGGTGGCGCCGCCGTCCACGTACAGGTCGCTCATCGCCACGTGGCCGGCCTGTTCGGACAGCAGGAACATCACCGCATGCGCGATGTCGTCGGGCGTGGCCAGCTTGCGCAGTGGAATACCCGCCTTGTAGGTCTCCAGGCTGCCGGCGATCACCCGCTCCGCACCGCGCTCGTCCTGCCACATGCCGGTCTGCATCGGGGTCAGTGTTGAACCCGGGGCGACGATGTTGCAGCGGATGCCGAGCGGCGCCAGCTCCAGCCCAAGGCAACGGGTGAACATCGTGGCGGCAGCCTTGGATGCCGCATAGGCGGCCATGCCATGCCGCGGCACGCCCGCCGCATTCGAACTGACAGTGACAATCGCACCCTGCCGGCGTGGCGACATCACCCGCGCCAGTGCACGCCCGACATGGAACACGCCATCGGCGTTCACCGAGAATACCCGGCGCCAGTCGGCATCGGTGGTCCCGGCGACTTCGCCCACGTGCAGCACCCCGGCCACGCTTGCGGCCAGGCCGATCGGCCCGAGGCTGGCTTCCACCCGATCCACGAGTGCGTCCACCGCCACGCTGTCGGTCACATCGAGCGAAAACGCGTGCACGCCCGCGTCATCCACACGTGGCGCCTCGCGATCGGTGGCCACCACCGTGCAGCCAGCCGCTGCCAGCAACCGTACCAGCGCTTCACCGATGCCACCGGCCGCGCCGGTCACCAGGGCCACGCGGCCTTCAAAGCCGGTCAACTGCATGTTGCGATCTCCTGTTGCTCATCCCAGTGGCGCAGCCGCGCCGACAGCCACGGTGCCAACTGTGCCACCGCGTCACGCCCAGTCAGTTCGGCGTGCAGGAACGGCAGCTCCAGCGCCTGCACCTTGCGTGCGTGCGCCCGCCACAGCGCCGCCCGCAGCTGCGGGCGTGCCTGGTGATCACGACCGGCGCGCACATGTACCAGGGTGCCGTCGAACGGCCGGTGGATGTGTTCGCGGATCAATCGATTGGTGCCGGTCACCGCACGCACCACGCCGTCCAGCACTACATCCGGCAGACTGCCCAGCGCACTGCCGCCTCGCCGCAGGAATGCAAGGATGCGTTCGCGGTTGTCCAGCTCCGGATGCGCCTCCGGGTCATGGCCGGCGATCGCCAGCAGTGCGCGCAGCGCGGCAATCGGGTCAGGCTCCGGTTCGGTGCGCCAGCACTCGCTGGGGTAGGCATCCAGCAGTACCAGCTCACCCACCTCACGGCCGATCTCATGCAGGCGCACCGCCATCGCCTGGGCGAGGATGCCGCCCACCGACCAGCCCAGCAGGTGCACCGGACCCTGCGGCTGCAACGTTACGATGCGGCGCACGTAGTCGTTGGCCATCGCTTCGATGCTGGACGGCATCGGTTCGCGTGCATCCAGCGCGGGCGACTGCAGGCCGTACACCGCACGCGCCGGCTGCAGCGCCCTGGCCAGGGCCCGATAGTTCCATGCAATGCCACCGGCCGGGTGCAACGCGAACAGCGGTGCAGGCCCGGTCGCATCGGTGGCGGCCAGCGCGATGACCGGTCCCAATGCATGGTCGGCCAGTGCCGGCGGCTCGGCGATGCGCGTCGCCAGGGCAGCCACGGTCGGCTGTGCGAACAGGGCACCCAGGCCGAGATCGCAGCGCCAGCGCTGTTCAATAGCCAGCAGCAGATGCACCGCCGACAGCGAGTCACCGCCGAGGCTGAAGAAGTCGGCATCCACCGCTACTGGTGCCTCGCGGCCCAGCGCCTGAGCGAACAGCTCGGCCAGCTCCTGCTCCAGCGGCGTGCGCGGCGCCAAACCGCCCACGTCCTGCTGCGGTGGCTTCGGCAACGCATTGCGGTCCAGCTTGCCGTTGGCGGTCACCGGCCAGTGATCGACGCCAACAAATGCCGACGGCACCATGTAATCCGGCACGCGCGTGGCCAGATGGCTGCGCAGTGCGCTGGCATCGGCCAGCGCGGATGGCACGTAGGCCACCAGCCGGGCATCGCCGGGCGCGTCCTGGCGCAGCAGCACTTCCACGCGCTCCAAGCCCGCCAGCTCGCGCAGCGCCGCCTCGATCTCGCCCAGCTCGATGCGCAGGCCGCGCAACTTCACCTGGTGGTCGCTGCGGCCGAGGTACTCGACCGCACCATCGTCGCGCCAGCGCGCCACATCGCCGGTGCGATAGATGCGTTCGCCATGTAGGAATGGATCGGCAAGGAAGCGCTCGGTGGTCAGGTCATCGCGGCCAAGGTAGCCACGCGCCAGCTGCACGCCACCGAGGTAGAGATCACCGGGCACGCCCACCGGCAGCGGCTGCATCCGCGCGTCCAGCACGTACAGGCGGGTATTCCAGACCGGGAAACCGATCGGCACCGGCCGTGAACGGTCCTGCGCCGACGCAGGCCAGTAGCTCACGTCCACGGCCGCTTCGGTCGGGCCATACAGGTTGTGCAGTTCGGCGCGCACGCGCGCATGGAAGCGGTCGCGCAGTGCGGCGTCCAGCGCCTCGCCGCTGGTGAACACGCGACGCAGCTGCAGGCCTTCGGAGGCCGGTGCGGCCAGGAAGGCATCGAGCATCGACGGCACGAAGTGCGCCGTGGTGATGTCATGCGCGCGGATCAGCCGTGCCAGCTCGGTCGGATCACGATGCGCGTCCGGCCCGGCAATCACCAGCGTGGCCCCACACAGCAGCGGCAGGAAGAATTCCCAGACCGAAACATCGAAGGTCGCCGGCGTCTTCTGCAGCACGCGGTCGTCTGCACGGATGCCGTAGTGCTCGCGCATCCACAGCAGGCGGTTGACGATGGCGCGGTGCTCGATGACCACGCCCTTGGGTTCGCCGGTCGAACCGGAGGTGTAGATCACGTAGGCCGCATCGTCCGGTGCCGGATCGGCCCACGGCGCGGCGAAGCTCAGTGCGGTCCATTGTTCCGGTGCGAGCACCGGCACCCTGGACATCCGCGCCGACACATCCGCCGCCGCCAGCACGCACGCCGGCTGCGCCGAGGCCAGGATGCGCGCCAGGCGTTCGTCAGGATGGGCCAGGTCCAGCGGCAGGTACGCGGCTCCCGCACGCAACACGGCCACCAGCGCAATCACCAGTTCCAGCGAGCGTGGCAACGCCACCGCCACCACGCTGCCCGGGCCGACGCCCATCGCGCGCAGCTGGGCGGCCAGCGCAAAGCTGCGCGCCTCCAGCGTGGCGTGGTCCAGCCCGGTATCACCGAACACCAGCGCGGTCGCCTGCGGATCGCGGTCCATGCCCTGCTGCAGCAGTTCGACCAGCGTGGTCTGCGGCAGCGCATGTCCAGTGGCATTGAAGCCGTGCACCACCTGCTGGGCTTCGTCGGCCGTGGCCAGTGGCACCGTCGCAATGTCGTCAGCGTCCAGCGCCGCCGACACGAAATGCAGCAGGCGCGCGGCATGCGCCTGCACATCCTCGCGGCGGTACAGCGCGGGATTGGCTTCAATCTCCAGATCCAGAACACGCTGGCCATCGCCACGGAAGCCCAGCGTCAGGTCGTCCACCGGCCCGGTGCACAGCACCTCCAGCGTCGCCTGCACGCCGGGCAGTGCCAGCGGCGCGTAGAACGGCTGCACATTCACCAGCGGGCCGTGCAGGCGCTGCTGCGCGCCCACCAGGCCCAGGTCACGGCGTAACTGCTCGCCACGATAGCGACCGTGCTTGCGGCCCTGGCTGAGTTGCCGGCCCAGTGCCCGGGTAAACGCCTCGACACTGCCCTCGCCCGCCGCGACACGCAGCGGCAGCACGTTCATCACCATCGCCGGCACGCGGGCCGACGCGTTGCCGAGTCGCCCCATGAAGGGCACGCCCACCACCACTTCGTCGGCCGCGCTCATCCGTCGCAGATACTCGGCCGACAACGCGGCCAACACATCCGGCCAGGGTTGCAGCCAGCGCGCCGAAGCCTGCAGCAGCTGCTCGCGGAACGCGGCATCGAGCGGCTGCACCCAGCGCAGCGCATCATCGCTGGCCGGCTCGGTACCCGCCAGGCCCACGCCCGCAGGCGCCCCCTGCAGCTGCTCGCGCCACCACTGCCCGGCCAGTCCACGGCGCGCATCTGCGCGATAGGCCGCGTCGTCGGCCAGCACCCCAACCAATCCCGGCAGGGGCTCACCTGCGCGGCCGCAATACAGCGCGCAGACACGGTCGCTGAACAGCGCCATCCCATAACCATCGGCGGCCAGGTGATGCACACGCAGGTACCACGCCCAGCGCTGTCCGCCCAGGTCGAACAACACCTGCTGGCTGATCCGGTCGCGGGTCGGATCGACCGCGCTGAGCCGGTCGGCCTGCATCAGCGCACGCGCCTCCGACACCGGGTCGGTCTCGCCGGACAGATCACGCACCGACAGCAGCGGCACATGCGCCGGGTCATGCCACTGCAATGGCTGCCCGTCGGTGCCTTCGGCAAAGCGCAGCGCGAAGGCCTCGGATTCAACCGCCGCCTGGTTGGCCGCCGCCACGAATGCGGGCACATCCAGCTGGCCGTCGATCCACACCGCATGGGCGGTATTGAACGACGGATTGTCCGGTGCCAGCCGCTGTGCGAACCACAGCCCGGCCTGGGCCTCGGTCAAAGCCAGCGGTGTGGCCAACGCAGCGGCGTTCATGCGCGCTGCGCAGCCTGCAGCGTCTGCACCACGCCCCACCACTGGCGCAGCGTGGTGTGCTCGGCCAGCTGCGAGAACTCCAGCGGCAACCCGGTGTTGCCCCAGGCCAGCACCAGTCCGAGCATGCGCATCGAATCCAGGTCCAGGTCGATCAGGTTGTCGTCGTCACCGATCTCGGCCGGTGCACAGTCCAGCACCCGCGCCACATCGGCACGCATGCGCTCCAGGTCCAGCACCTCACCCGTAGCGATCATTACAGTGCCTCCAGCAGCTGGTCGGTCGTCATCGGCACACCGCTGGTGCGCGCGATCCAGTGCAGCGCCTGATCGTGGTCGGCGCGCGAGAAATCCGCCACGGCATCGGCGGCGATGAAGGCTTCGATGTCGCGCTGGAACGCTTCCACCACCGTCGCCGTGCAACCGATATGCGCATACACACCGGTCACCAGCAGCTGGTCGCGTCCGCGCACCCGCATCAGCGTTTCCAGGTTGCTGCGCTGGAAAGCGCTGTAGCGATGCTTCACCAGCACATGCTCGCCCGGCTGCGGTGCGACGGCTTCGATGATCGGCTCATGGTCGGAACTGCGGCGCATGCCCGGCCCCCACAGGTCGGCCTGCAGGCCGCGATCACGACGGTCCTGGTCACCGTGCTGGGCGGTGTAGAACACCGGAATGCCGTGGGCACGGCAATGCGCCAGCAGCCGCGCGATGTTGTCCACGGCCGGTCGCAGCGGCGCGTTGCCGGCATCGAACGCGGCGAGGAAGTAGCGCTGCATGTCGTGCACCAGCAGTGCGATGCGATCGCGCTGCGGGCGCCACGGGCCGCGCGCCTGCGGCAGTTCGGCAGCGGTCGGCAAGGGATAGTGGGTAATGCGGGGCAGCGCCATCAGCGCGTTCCTCCTGTCTGTTGCAGATGACGCGCACGCAGCTGCGCACGCAGTTCGCGGCGGCTGATCTTGCCGACCGCGGTGGTATCGAAACTGTCGACGAACACAACCTGGTCCGGCACCTTGAACGCGGCCAGGCCGCGCGTGCGCATCCAGGCTTTCAGTGCTGGCGCCTTGATCGGCTCACCCTGCTGGATCACGAACGCGCAGCTGCGCTCACCGAGATAGTCGTCGGGAATGGAGACCACGGCGGCGTCGAACACGCCCGGGTGAGCCAGCAGATGATCTTCAATCTCTTCGGCGGAGATTTTCTCACCAGCCCGGTTGATGTGGTCACCCGCGCGCCCCTGCACCACCAGGTAGCCGCCCGGAAGCTGCTGCACGCGGTCACCGGTGCGGTAGAAGCCGTCGTCGGTGAACGAGCGTGCATTGGCCACCGCATCGTTGTGGTAGCCGCGAATGGTGTACGGGCCGCGGGTCAGCAGGTGCCCGACCTCGCCCTCGGCCACCGGCTGGTCGTGGTCGTCGACCACGCGCACTTCATCGTCCGCACTGATCGGCCGCCCCTGGCAGGCGACGATCAGGTCTTCCGGATCATCCAACCGGGTGTAATTGACCAGGCCTTCGGCCATGCCGAACACCTGCTGCAATGTGCAGCCCAGGCCGTCGATCACCCGCCGCGCGGCCTCGGGCACCAGCTTGGCGCCTCCCACCTGCAGCACCTGCAGGCTGGACAGGTCATGCGCGGTGGTCGCCGCCGCCTGCGCCCACAGCAACGCCAGCGGCGGCACCAGGCCACAGCAGGTCACGTGTTCGCGGGCGATCAGCGGGAACGCCGCGTCCGGGCCGGGGCCGGGGCTGAGCACCACGCGGGCACCGGCGTACAGCGCGCCGAAGAACCCCGGCGAGCTCATCGGGAAGTTGTGTGCGGCCGGCAGCGCGACCAGGTACACGCTGTCGCGGTCGATGCCGCAGATCGCGTTGCTGGCACGGAACGAATAGATGTAGTCGTCGTGCGTACGCGGAATCAGCTTGGACAGGCCGGTGCTGCCACCGGAGATCTGCAGGAAAGCCACCGACTGCGGGTCCGGGTCGGCCGGCAGCTGGGCGCGGTCGCCCTGCAGCCCGTCCAACGCGATGAATTCCTGCGCATCGCCGTCGATCACCACCGTGCGTATCGCCGGCACGTCGGCCTGCAATGCCCGCGCCAGCCCGCGATGATCGAAGCCGTCGTGCAGATCGGTGGTGATGTAGGCACTGGCTTCGGCCTTGTTGGCGAAGTGCACCAGCTCGGTGATGCGATGCGCGGGCAACGCATACACCGGCACCAGGCCAGCGCGGAACAGGCCACAGACCGTGGTGATGAAACCGGCGGTATTGCCCAGCTGCACCAGCACCCGCTCGCCCGGCTGCAGGCCCCGTGCCAGCAGCCCGGCACCGATACGGCCGGCTTCGTGCCACAGCTGCGCATAGCTCAGGCGCACGTCGCCAGCGACCACGGCAATGTCATCGGCATAGCATTCGGCGCGCTCGCGCAGGAAGGCCGGGAAGGTTTCGCCACGCCAGTGACCGGCCTCGCGGTAGCGCGCCACCAGATCGTCCGGCCATACCTGGCGCAGTGGAATGCGGAAAGAAGTGTCGGAAATGTTCATGCAGCAGGCTCGATCGCGGGCGCGGCGTCGTGGACGCCCAGCGCATTCAACAGGGCAGCAAACTTCGCTGCGGTCTCGGCCACTTCGGCCTCGGGCTGCGACTCGGCGACGATGCCGGCACCTGCGTACAGGCGCAGCTGCGTGCCCTGCAGTCGCGCGCAGCGGATCGCCACGTACCAGTCGCCGTCGCCCTGTGCGTCCAGCCAGCCGACCGCGCCCGCATAGAAACCGCGCGGCACCGGCTCCAGCTCGCGGATGCGCTGCAGCGCCGCCAGGCGCGGCGTGCCACAGACTGCCGGTGTCGGATGCAGCTGCGCGAGCAGCTCGGCTGCAGGGGTCTGCGGGTCCTTCAGGGTGGCATGGATGCGCGTGCCAAGGTGCCACATGCTGGCAGTGGCATGCAGCGCCGGGCGCGGCTGCGCATCGATGTGGCTGCAGTACGGCGCCAGGCCGTCGACGATCGCGTCCACCACATGACGGTGTTCGTCATGATCCTTGGTCGAGGCCAGCAATGCCTGCGCGGCGCGCTCGTCTTCGGCAGGATCGGCACTGCGGCGTGCAGATCCGGCCAATGGATGCGACAACAGCTGCGCGCCACGCTTGCGCAGCAGCAACTCGGGCGTTGCGCCGACCAGCCAGGCGGGCGCCTGCCCCAGTTCGACCGGAAGCGGAACCGCGTAGGTGGCCACCGAAGGATCGGCGCCCAGGCGCGCCAGCAGCACCTCCGGTGACAGCGCGTTGCGGGTACGCGCCAACAGGCTGCGCGCCAGCACCACCTTGTGCAGGTCCTGTTCGGGTGCGCGCAGGGCCTGCACTGCCGCGGCAACGGCGGCTGCATAGTCCTGCGCTGCGGGCTCGGCCTGCAATGGGCCCTGCAGCGCGGGTGCCACCTGTGGCTGCAGCGGCAACGCCGGCAGCAGGCGCTCGGGCTGGTACAGCGCATCGTCGGCACGCGGCTCGAACGGCACCGCCCCGACCAGCAGGCCCGGCCCGCCGCGCTGCTGCGCGAAGAACTCGGCAACGCGCCCGGCCAAGCTGGCCAGCGCTCCATTCGGCAGCGTCGCCCGACAGCCACGCGCGTGCACGTGCTGGCCAGCATGCTGCAGCAGGAACAGCGACGCGTCGTCGCTGTTCTCCAACAGCGCCGGTGCAGCCTCGGGCCACGCGCCCTGCATCAGGGAATCGTTCATGGGGTCTCCTTCATCCGGTGCGCTGCGGCCAGCGCGCACAGCAACAGCAGCAGCGCGCCGACCAGCAGGTAAGGCAGGCTCGGCCCGCCGCGATACAACAGCGTGCCGAGCATCGGCCCGGCCACCATGCCCAAGCCCTGCGCTGCCGCCACGGTGCCGGCGGCGGCGCCCTGCTCGTGCGCTTCCACTGCATCGGCGGCCAGCGCCTGGAACGAGGGGAACACGAAGCCCATGCCGAAAGCGGCCAGCGCGTAGGCCGCCGGCAACTGCCAGGCGTGCTGTACGCCCGCCACGGAGGCGAAACCAATACCGGAGATCAGTGCACCGAGGATGATCCAGCGCCGCGGGTGCACGTCCAGCTTCATCACCAACGCCTGCGCCAGGATCAGACCGACACCGACCGCAGTGAGCGCGATGCCGGCCATGCGCGCGCCGGCTGCAGCATCCAGACCCAATCGATCAATGGCGAAGAAGCCGACCGTGACCTGCGCGATGGTGACCGACACCATCGCGATGAACGCCGCCAACTGCGGCAGGCGCAGGCGCGGGTCGAGCCTGCGCATCGGCGTGCGGCGCTGCGCGCCGCCTCCCGCCACCGGCGGCGTGGCCGGCAGCCGCCAGGCCAGCAATGCCAGCGCCAGCAGCGGCAGCACGGCGGCCACATACAGCGCCAGCGACAGATTCGTGTAGGCCAGCCAACCCGCGGCCGCCGGACCCAGCACCATGCCCAATGCGTTGGCGCTGCCCAGCCGGGCGAGGAAGCTGGCGCGCTGTCCGGCCGGGGCCTTGTCAGCGATCAGCGCGGCGGCCGTGGGCGGGACGGCCGCATAGAACAGCCCGATCAGGCCGCGTGCACCCACCAGCACCAGCACCGACACCAGTACCGGCGGCACCGCCTGCAGAGCAACATCGATGAACACCGCCAGCGCGATGTAGACCACGGTGTAGGCACTCATCGCCAGCATCAGCACGCGCTTGCGGCCAATGCGGTCGCTGAGCTGCCCCCACGGGCGCGCAGCCAGCATCCACAACACGCCCGCCGCCGTGACTGACAGTCCAGCGTGCCACTCGGACAGGCCGAGCATGCGGACCACCGGACCGATCACGGCGACGAAGGACATCATCGCCATGGTGCCGATCAGGGCTGCCAGGACCAGCGCCGGCAAGCCGGGAACGACGGGACGTGCGTGCATGGAACACCAGCCGTAACAGGGAAGGATCGCCGGGTACGCCTGTGCGCCCCGCCCGGCATCCGTCCCGTTCAGGGGCGGACACCACCCTCAAATGATAACGGCTCGTATTTGCATTTGATACCCATTCTCTTGAATGAGCGTGTAACAGTGGCTTCAGCGCGTTGCGCGCAGGCCCAGCAGGCCACGCCGCTTGAACCACCATTCCAGAGGCAGCGTGACCAGCGGCGGGAGGGCCGCCAGCAGCGCCAGCGCACTGGCCCACCAAGGCCAGCGCAGGCGCACGGCCGCGAACAGGGTGACCGCCACATAGACCAGGAACGCCACGCCATGCAGCGGGCCGAACAGTTTCACCAGTGCCACGTTGGCCATCGGGCCGTACTTCATCCACATGCCGATGAGCAGGCCGGCCCAGGTCACGGCCTCGATGAAGGCGACCACTGCGAACAGGCGTCCGCTCGGGTGCATGGGGGAATGTTGGGTCACGCGGGGCTCCGGCATCGGGAAATCAAATGCGAATGATACGCAGATGCACGCAAGCCTGGCACCACTGGATAGCGCCGGGCCATGCCTGACGGGCGTGGCGGCAAAAGCGCGTCCACCCAGGTGGACACCTACCGAAGCATGTGCGGAAGGATCTGCTCCCCGATCTCGCGCAGCACTTCATCCATCGGCCGCCCGCTGTCGACCAGGTTGAACATCACATGCGCCACGCCCTGCGCATGCACGCGCAGCAGATAGTCGCGCAGACCGTCGCGGCCGACCTTCAGGCCCAGCGGCAGCGGCTCGGGCGGTGCCTGCGGGTCTGCCTGCAGGTCCAGCAGCATCGACTGCACGAACGGTTTGCCTGCCCCGCCGCGTTGCACGAGCGCCTGCTGCCACAAGCCGATGCGCCCTTCCTGCGCAGCCTCCTCGCGGTGATAGGTGGCCCAACCCTCGGCCTCGCGCGCGATCCACTGCAGGCTCTGCCGCGCCGTGCCCACCACCAGCATCGGAATGCGCGTGGCCGGCGCCGGCAGCACATCGAAGCCGCCGGTCGCCCGCAGCACCGCGGCCCGCTCATCGGCATCAGGTGACAGCGCCGCGCGCAGCAGCGACCAGCGTTCGCGGAAGGTCGCCGCCCTGCCCTCCAGGTCCTCGCCGAAGGCGGCGAACTCTTCCGGTCGATCGCCCGATCCCAGCCCCAGCACGAAACGTCCATCGCTGATCCGGTCCAGGCTCAGTGCCGACTTCGCCACCTGCAGCGGTTGCCGCAGCGGCAGCACGATGGCCGCACTGCCGACCGCGATGCGCTCGGTCGCGGCAGCCAGCATGCCCAGCCACAGGAACGGATCGTCCAATGCGCTGGCCGTCGCATCCGGCCCTTGCGGCACCATCAGCGGCACGTCGCGCGTCCACAGTGCGGCGAAGCCCAGATCGTCGGCCAGCCGCGCGATGCGCCGCGCCTCGCGTGGATCGGCCAGCCCATGCGCCGCAACGGGCGTCATCAGGCCCAGGCTCAGCCCTTGCTGCGGAAACAACGAAGCGTAGGCGGGATTGAATTCACTCATTCCGCCAGCTTAGCGTGCAGGTACCCGGCGACGCTGACGCGCCACACACCACTGGAAGAACGCTGCATGCCGAAGATCCGCCCCGCCCATGCCGATGACCTGCCTGCGATCAGTGGCGTGTGCCTGGCCGCGTTCAACGAGGCAGTAGCGCCGACGCTCAGCGCAACCGGCATCGCCACCTTCGGTAGCGTTGCGGCCACCGATGCGTTCGGCGCACGCCTGCGGGGCGACAACCTCATCCTGGTGGCCGAGCAGGACGCACGCGTGGTCGGCGTGGTCGAACTGAAGGAGGGACGGCACCTGGCGATGCTGTTCGTCGATCCCGCCTGCCAGGGCCAGGGCATCGGTCATGCCTTGTTCGAAGCGGTGCTTCCGCAGGTGCGCGGGCCGATGCTGACCGTCCGCGCCTCGCTCAATGCAGTGCCGACCTACCTGCGCTATGGCTTCGTGCTGGATGGCGAGGTTGGCGAGTTCAATGGGTTGGTGTATCAGCAGATGGTGCGGGCAGCGGCCTGAAGGCATCCGCCCGGCATTGACCGGCAATGCCCGACGGGCGTCATGCCCTGCAGCACGCCCGACATAAGCAAACTGAATCAGCACGTTCCCCGGCCGTTCCTACAATGGCCTGTCACCCTGCCCTTCGAGATGCTGCCGATGCGCGTCGCGCTTTCCGTGTTGCTGCTGGCCTCGGCGCTGAGCGCCTGCACGCCAGCCCCGGTGTCCACCGCCAACTCCGCCGAAGCCCCAGCACCAGCCACGGCCATCGCCTGGCGCCAGGGCGACGTCGACGATGCGTTCGCCGAGGCCGCCGACAGCGGCAAGCCGGTGCTGCTGTACTGGGGTGCGGTCTGGTGCCCGCCCTGCAACCAGCTCAAGGCCGGCCTGTTCAAGGACCCGGCCTTCATCGCGCTGACCGGCAAGTTCGTGCCGGTCTACCTGGATGGCGACGAGGAAGGGGCGCAGGCGTGGGGCGAGCGCTTCGGCGTGCGCGGCTACCCGACCCTGATCGTGCTCGATCCGCAGCGCAACGAAATCACCCGCGTGGCCGGTGGCAACGACGCGGCCGAACTGACCCGCGCACTGACCGTGGCCGCCGGACGCCGCAGCGCAGTCGCTGCCACACTGGCCACCGCGCTGGCGACGCCGGACAGGCTGGCCGCCGAGGACTGGCAGGTGCTGGGCGACTACGGCTGGGAAGTGGATGCCAACCGCCTGGCCGGCGAACGCAGGAGCGAGGACGTGCTGCGGCAGCTATCCAAGGCGGCGCCAGAGGCTACCCTGCAGCGTCGTTTCGCGCTGCTGGCGCTGGCCACCGCGGAGAAACCGAGCGCCTCGCCCACCGAAGTCCGTGAGCTGCTGCAGGCGGTACTGGCCCAGCCGGCCGAGGTACGCCGCAACCGCGAGCTGCTGGGCTATGCCGGCGCCACGCTGGTCAAGCAGGCCAGTGCCGGCCCGGCCACCCGCACTACGCTGGGCCAGCAGTTGCTGGTGGCGCTGGAACGCGCCGACGCAGAGCGCGGCGACCGCGCCGACGACGCGCTGTCGCGGGCCCTGACAGAGGTGTCGCTGGCCCGCCAGCAGCAACCGAAGGGCGCGCTGCCGGCGGCGCTGGTGGCGCGGGTCAAGCAACGCGTGGCCACGGCCGATGCTGCCGCCACCGATGCCCATGCGCGCCAGGCCACGATCAGCAGCGCGGTCTATGCCCTGCGCGAGGTGGGTGACGACGCGGGAGCGGAAGCGCTGTTGCTGGCCGAACTGAAGCGCAGTGAGCAGCCGTACTACTACATGCCCGAGTTGGCCGAACTGGCCGAGCAGCGCGGCGACACCGCCGGTGCACTGGAATGGCTGAAGCGTGCCTACGACGGTGCACAGGGCCCGGCCACCCGCGTGCAATGGGGCGTGCTGTACGTGGAAGGGTTGCTGAAGCTGGCGCCGGACGATGCACCGCGCATCGAGCAGGCCACCAGCTCGCTGATCGCCGAACTGGACGCACAGCCGTCGGGTTATCACCAGCGCACGCGCCAGCGTTTCGAGCGCCTGGCCGGGCAGCTGAAAGCGTGGAGTGGCAAGCACCAGGGCGCAGAGACCCTGGCGCGGTTGCAGCAGCGGATGCAGCAGGCGTGTGGCGAGCAGGTCGACAGCGCTTGCAGGGACTGGCTGAGCTGAGTTGATGAAAGCGCTGGCGGCCGGTTCGCCTTCCGGCGCTTTTGTTGATATCGGTTGTGGCGGGAGGAGGGCTCGCCGGGACACGCCGTAAACCCATCCTTGGGGGCTCGATGGCGCCATCCATGGCGCCAACGGTCCCGGCCAGCCCCTCCCCCCCGCCACCGGACGGTTTCCTGCGAGCGCGGGCAGCGCATCAGCGCGCCGGTGAGGGTTCGAAAAGCGGGTCCTGGTAGTGCCGGCCGCTGGCCGGCAACCCGACCTTCGTTGATTGCCGGCCAGCGGCCGGCACTACCACGCCTCTACGCCGCGCTTGACCTCAACCAATGTTGAGGTGCGATAACGATCTCCCCACGGCCAGCCCGCTGGCCTTCCCCACGGAGATTGCTTCGATGTCGTACTCGCTTCCCCCGCTCCCCTACGCCTATGACGCCCTCGAGCCGCACTTCGATGCGCGCACGATGGAGATCCACCACGGCAAGCACCACCAGACCTACGTCAACAACCTCAATGCCGCCCTCGAGCAGGCCGGCATCGCCGCGCAACCGGTCGAGGCGCTCATCGCCAACCTTGATGCGGTGCCCGAAGCGCAGCGCGGCGCGGTGCGCAACAATGGCGGTGGCCACGCCAACCACAGCCTGTTCTGGACCGTACTCAGCGCCAGTGGCGGCACCCCTGATGACGAACTCGGCGCGGCCATCGATCGCGATCTCGGCGGCTTCGATGCGTTCAAGGATGCCTTCAGCAAGGCCGCGCAGACCCGCTTCGGCAGCGGCTGGGCGTGGCTGACCACTGATCGCGACGGTCACCTGCAGGTTGAAAGCAGCGCCAACCAGGACAGCCCGCTGATGGGCGCAGCGGTCGGCCTGTCCGGCAACACGCCGATCCTGGCACTGGATGTCTGGGAGCACGCCTACTACCTGCATTACCAGAACCGTCGCCCGGACTACATCGGTGCGTTCTTCAACATCATCAACTGGGCCGAGGTCGGCCGGCGCTACCGCCAGGCCCGGGCCTCATGAGCGGCGAGACACTGCCGTACGCCGGGCCGTGGGCGGGGGTGTTCCCCGCCCCGGCTCCGGTGCCGTCGGTCGGGATGCCGCCGCGTGCATTGCGGCGGCTGCTCGGCCATTTCCCCACGGGCGTGGCGATCGTCTGCGCGCGCGACGCGCAGGGCAAACCGGTCGGCCTGACGATCAACTCGTTCGTGCCGGTATCGCTGCAGCCACCGCTGGTGCTGTGGAACCTGGCGCTGCATGCGCAAAGCCTGTCCACCTTCCAGCGCGCCACCCGCTTTGCGATCAGCGTGCTGGCAGCCGACCAGGACGCGTTGGCACGGCGCTTCGCCGATCCACAGGTGCGCGACCGTTTCGACGGTCTGCCGCTGCTGGAGGATGACGAAGACGCCCCGCCGCGCATTGCCGGTGCGGTGGCCCACCTCACCTGTACCCGCCACGCGCAATGGCCGGTGGGTGATCACCTGCTGCTGGCTGGCCGCATCATCGATGTCCACGAGAACGGGGGCGCGCCCCTGCTGTTCCATCGCGGTCGTTTCCAGCCGGGACCGCAGGAACTGCTGCAGGAGGTGCGCTGATGAACATCGAGGCCCTGGAATGCATGCTGGCCAGCGGCAAGGACGGCGCGCTGCTGCGCTTCGGCCTGGGCAAGGGCTGGCTGGATGCCGGCAACCCGGTACGCGCGGCGACCCATCTGGGCCGCTGCGTGGTGCTCGATCCGCAGTACTCGGCGGCCTGGAAGCTGCTGGGCAAGGCGTGGCTGGCCAGTGGCCAGCCGCAGGCGGCGCGCGAGGCGTGGCAGCGCGGGCTGAGCGTGGCCGGCAGCAAGGGCGACCAGCAGGCGCGCAAGGAAATGCAGGTGTTCCTGCGTCGCCTGGACCGCGAACAGGCGGCCCTGGCGAAGGCGGGCTGAGTGGATCAGCCCGCGTTGGCCGATGCCGGTGCGGACATGATGTCCGCCATCGGCAGGCGGCGCGGCTTGCTCGGGAACGCGTGGCGCAGGATGCGCCAGACCACCTGGCCGAACTGGCGCGGCAGCGAGCCGTTGTTGTAGTGCTGGCCGTAGCGGCGGCAGATGTCCTTCACTTCCTTGGCGATGGCCGCATAGCGGTTGGCCGGCAGGTCCGGGTAGAAGTGGTGCTCGATCTGGTGGCTGAGGTTGCCCGACAGCACGTTGATCAGGAAGCCGCCGCTGATGTTGGACGAACCACGCAGCTGGCGCAGGTACCAGTGGCCACGCGATTCATTGCGCAGGCATTCCTTCGGGAAGGTTTCCGATTCGGCGGTGAAGTGGCCGCAGAAGATGATCACGTAGGTCCAGATGTTGCGCAGGCCGTTGGCCACCATGTTGCCCAGCATCACGGTGAGGAAGAATGGGCCGGCCAGCAGCGGGAAGAACACGTAGTCCTTCAGCACCTGGCGGGCCATCTTGCGCGCCACCGGGCGGGTCTGCAGCCACATCGCACGGGCACTCATGCGGCCCTTCAGCCAGCGGCCCAGGCGCAGGTCCTGCGCGGCCACGCCCCACTGGAACAGCAGCGCGAAGATCGGCGCGATGATCGGCTGCAGCAGGTAGAACGGCTTCCAGCGCTGTTCCGGGAAGATGCGCAGCAGGCCATAGCCGATGTCATCGTCCATGCCACGCACGTTGGTGTAGGTGTGATGGCGGAAATTGTGGGTCTTGCGCCAGTTGTCGGCGGTGGCGACGATGTCCCACTCGTAGGTATTGCCATTGAGCTTGGGGTCGCCGGTCCAGTCGAACTGGCCGTGCATGACGTTGTGGCCGAGCTCCATGTTCTCCAGGATCTTCGACAGCGCCAGCAGCAGCGTGCCGGTGATCGCGGCCGGCCACAGCAGCGGCATCCAGAACAGCGGCGAGAACGCGGCCAGGAACAGCAGGCCACGGCCACCGACGCCGAACCAGCGCACGGCGGCGGCCACGCGGCGGATGTAACGGGTATCGGAGGCGCCGAGGCTGCCGATCACACGGTCGCGGATCGCGTCGAGTTCCTCGCCGAAGGCATGCATCTCGGCAGTACTCAGGGCACGGTCGGTAGCGCGGGTCATGGCAGGCGTCCTCAGAGATCCAGGGTCAGGTCGGTGGTCGGCGCGCTCACGCAGATCCGCACCGGCTGCGCCGATTCGGACTGCAGGTCGCCGGTGCGCAGGTGGCGGGTAGCGCCACTGACGCGATCACAGGTGCAGGTGTTGCAGATGCCCATGCGGCAGCCGTGCTTGGGCTTGATGCCATGGGCTTCGAGGCTTTCCAGCAGCGAGCGGCCGCGCGGCACGCTCAGCTGGCGGCCACTGCGTGCCAGCGTCAACGACACCTCGCCTTCGCTGCTGGCATCGAGCAACGGCACCGGCGGGGTGAAAGCCTCGGCCTGGAAGCCCGCCACCTGATGCGCCAGGCGTTCACGTGCGGCGGCGACGAACCCATCCGGGCCGCAGGCCAGCACATGGCGCTGTGCCAGCGGCGTGTCATCGCCGGGCACCTGCAGGTCATGGCTGCCGATGCGCGCGGCCGGGATGTCGCCTTCGCGGGTGGCCAGCAGATGCACGCGCAGATTCGGCTGCGCCGCCGCCAGCGCCTGCAGTTCATCACGGAACTGCAGATGGGCGGCAGTGCGCTCCCAGTAGAACAGGTCGACCGGTGCCGCCAATGGGCGCTGGCAGGCTTCGCGCAGAAGGCTTCGCATCGGCGTGATGCCGCTGCCGGCAGCCAGCAGCAGCACCGGCGCGGCGGCGGGCATGTGGAACTCGCCGAACGCGGCATCGACACGGAACAGCTCGCCCGGCCGTGCGTGGTTGACCAGATGCTGGCTGACCCGGCCGCCCTCGACCGCCTTGACGGTAATCGCCAGCTCGCGTCGCCCAAGCACCGTGGGGCTGTAGCTGCGCTGCCACACACGTCCTTCAATTTCCACGCTCAGGGTCACGTGCTGGCCGGCGCGCATGCCGGCCCAGTGCCGGTTGGTGCGCAGCACCAGGGTTGCCGCGCCCTCACCGGCCGGCTCACGCCGTACCAAGCGGGCCATCGGCTCACGCAGGGTCCACAGAGGATTCAGCTGACCTGCCCAGAAATCGAACAGCGTCGGCGACACCCAGCGGTGCGGAGAAAACAGGGAAGGACGGACGACAGCGCTCATGGGCGCACTATACGGGCGCACATACACCTGTGTATACATGTGTATATTGAACCGGATTGGGTATGATTCAGCCTTGCCCCACCGGAACACCCATGGCCGCCGCCACCGCCCTGACGCCGAACGAAGATGCCAACAGCCCGACCCGCCGAACGGTGAGCCGCGAGGATCTGCTGGCTGCCGCGCTGAAGCTGATCGGGCCGCACCGCAGCCTGTCCACGCTGAGCCTGCGTGAAGTGGCCCGCGAGGCGGGCATCGCACCGAACAGCTTCTATCGGCAGTTCCGCGACATGGACGAACTGGCCGTGGCCCTGATCGACGTGGCCGGCCGCTCGCTGCGCACCATCATCGGCGAGGCCCGCCAGCGCGCCACCTCCAGCGCCAGCAGCGTGGTGCGGGTGTCGGTGGAGACCTTCATGGAGCAGCTGCGTGCCGACGACAAGCTGCTGCACGTGCTGCTGCGCGAAGGGGCCGTCGGCTCGGACGATTTCAAGCACGCCGTCGAACGCGAGCTGCACTATTTCGAGGAAGAGCTGCAGCACGACCTGGTGCGCCTGGCCGCCCTCGATGGTGCGGTCCTGCACAAGCCGGAACTGGTCTCGATGGCGATCACGCGCCTGGTGTTCGCGATGGGCGCGTCGGCCATGGACCAGCCTCCGGAAAACGACCCGGAACTGGTCGAGCAGATCTCCACGATGATCCGCATGATCATCGTCGGCGCCCGCACCCCCGCCGCCTTCCGCCGCGGCTGACAAGACGCGAATCGTGCATCGCGGCACATGACCACCGGCAGGGTCGCGGCCTCGGTATGTAATGTTATAACATTTGCATGATCCACCCGGATGCCTGGCGCGCCCAGAATTGCGGCGTCTTCGATATATAGCACTTGCTATATCTATAAGCCGCTGCTTTCATATGCTCCAGCCAGGTCGCCCTCGCCGCCTTTCCTCCCCCAAGGACGACGCCCGCATGCACGTTGCCACCCCGCTCTTCCATCGGCTGCCTCTGGCCGCCGCCATCGCCCTGATCCTGCCGCTGCCTGCACTGGCCGCCTCACCGAAGCCGACCGAACTGGACCGCGTGCAGGTCAAGGTCAGTACCGCCACCCGCAGCGAACGCCTGCTGTCGGACGTGCCGATCCGCACCGAGGTCCTGCGCAAAGAGGACATCGCACTGCGTGCGGCCACCGATTTCTCGCGTGCCGCCGAACTGATCAACGGCCTGCGCGTGGAAAGCAACTGCCAGAACTGCAACACCAGCGAAGTGCAGCTGCTGGGCCTGCCCGGCGCCTACAACCAGCTACTGTTCGATGGCATTCCGCTGCTGTCCACACTCGGCAGCGTGTACGGGCTGGAACAGATTCCGGCCGGCTTCGTCGACCGCATCGAAGTGGTCAAGGGCGGTGGCTCGGCGCTGTACGGCCCGGGCGCAGTGGCCGGTGTGATCAACCTGATCCCGCCGCTGCCGGCACGCAGTGGGGGGCATGTGCAGGCGGGCGTGGATGTATTGAAGGGCACGCCGCAGAAGAACGCTGATGTGCGCCTGGACCTGGTCGCGAAAGATTCCGACGCCGGGCTGTCGGTGATCGCACAGCGCAACTGGAACAGCGGCATCGACTACAACGGCGACGGCTATACCGAGATCACCCGCAAGAACCTCAAGGTCGGCGGGCTGCAGGCCTGGTATGCGCCCACGCCGGGCACGCGGCTGCGCCTGGACCTGCAGGTGACCGACGAAACCCGCCGCGGCGGCAACCGCCTGGACCAGCCCGAATACCTGGCCAACATCGCCGAATCGCTGGATACGAAGTATCGCCGTGGCAGCGTGTCCTGGGATCAGGAAATCAATGCCGACGTCGATTTCCGTCTGGCCTATGCGTTCGCCGACATTGATCGCGACAGCTTCTATGGCGGCCTCGGCGACGTGGTCACCGATCCATCGGCGCCGGGCTATGACCCGTCGCAGCTGGACCCGAACGTGGCCGGCAGTGCCGCCTCGCGTTCGTGGCGCCAGTACGGCCGCACCCACAACCCGCTGCACTACATCGACAGCCAGTTGAACTGGCGACTGGGCGCGCACGCGTTGGCCTTCGGTGTGCAGTACAAGCACGAGGCGCTGCGCGACGACAACCGCAACGGCGCCGGGCAGCGCCTTGCGGTACTGGAGGATGCGACCTTCCACAACCTGGGCGCCTTCATCCAGGACGAGTGGAGCCTGCGTGACAACGTGGACCTTGTACTCGGCGCGCGTGTGGACAAGAGCTCCGAACTGGACAATGCGGTGTTCTCGCCGCGCATCGCGCTGGCCTGGCAGGCCACGCCGAACCTGAAATGGCGCGCCGGCATCGCCACCGGTTTCCGTGCACCGGAAATCTTCGTCGAGGACGTGCACGTGGATACCCTCGGCGGCGAACAGGTGCGCGTGCACAACACCGACGGCCTGAAGGAAGAGCGCGCGTTGACCACGCTGTTCGGCTTTGACTGGCGTTCGGACCCGGCCAACCCGGTCTGGAGCTGGGATGCCACCGCCTCGTATGCGCGCATCCGCGACACCTTCGCACTGGGCGAGATCCAGCGCGCTGATGACGGCCAGCTGAGCCAGCTGCGTTACAACGCCTCCGGCTCCAACGTGCTGGGCGCGGAAACCAATCTCGGCTGGCAACCTTCGCCGCAGTGGCGGCTGACCGCCGGCGCCTCATGGTATCGCTCGCGCTTCCGCGAACCGCAGCGCATCTTCGACGACACCGGCGAGGGCGGCGACACCGTCATCGAGAGCCGCGATTACCTGAAGACACCGCGCTGGACCGGGCTGGCCCAGCTCAGCTGGATGCCGGCCGAGCCGTGGGAAACCTTCGTGGCGCTGCGCCACACCGGCCCGATGTCGGTGCTGAACAACCGGCTGGGCGAACTGCATCGCACCCGCGCATTCCTGGTCACCGATCTCGGTGCACGCTGGCACCGGCATCTGGGCGCGCAGGCTCAGCAGGAAGTGTCGGTGGCGGCAGGCGTCAAGAATGTGTTCGACCAGCGCCAGAAGGACCTGGAAACCGGTGCACTGCGTGACAGCGACTACGTCTACGGGCCGCGCTTTGCGCGCTCGTGGTACGTCAACCTGCGCTATGCGTTCTGATACACTGCGAACACTGTTGCTGGCGGGCGCGCTGCTGCTCGCCGCGCCGGCGATGGCGACGGACCTGCACGCGCAGGTTTCCGCCTCGTTGATGCGTCCCGAGCAGCGATCGCTGCGGCCGATGCAGTGGTCACCGCCGCCGAAACTGGTGGCACTGTATTTCGGTGCCGACTGGTGCGCGCCCTGCCATGCCTTCGTACCGACCCTGCGCAGCGTACGCGATGCCCTGCGCGAAGCCGGCGCCGATACCGAAGTGGTGTACGTCAGCCTGGACGAAAGCGAGGCCGCGTTGCGGCGCTACATGCACGCGCAGGACATGCCGTGGCCGGTGCTCGACCCGCGCCGCGCCAGGCGGATGCCCGCGCTGCAGGCCCTGGCGGGGCTGGGCCCGCCCAATCTTGTGCTGATCGACGCCGATGGCAAGGTGCTTGCCAATGGCTGGCAAGGCCGGCGCTACGAAGGACTGCAGCCGGTGTTGAAGGAATGGACGACGCAGGCGTGCGCGCAACAACAGGCCCGTTGCCCGCCTGATCTGTAGCGTCGAGCCATGCCCGACTCAGCACGCATCGCGCGAAATGCCGGCGGGCATTGCCCGGTGCTTCCGCTACGGCGCCCCGCCCTCGGCCTTGCGCACGAACGCCTCGAACAACGCCAGCGTCTGTTCGCTGACATGGTGCTCGATGCCCTCGGCATCACGGCGCGCGGTATCCGCGTCCACGCCCAGCGCCAACAGGAAACGCTCCACGGTCTGATGGCGCTGGCGGCTGGCCTGCGCCAGCGCCTCGCCTTCCGGGGTCAGGAACACGCCACGGTACGGCCGCTGCACCACCCAGCCGTCACGGGCCAGGCGCCGCAGCATCTTCGCCACCGTCGGCTGGGCCACGCCCAGGCGCGTGGCGATGTCGACCTGGCGGGCCTCGCCGCCGTCGGCCAGCAGGTCCGAGATCAGCTCGACATAGTCCTCCACCAGCTCCATCCGGTGCGCCTCGCGTACCTGCCGGAAGCTCTCGACCTGGCGCTCGGCCTCGATCAAGGGGGTGCTCTTCAGCGATGTCGAATCGTCGGTCTTGCCCACGCCTGCGCCTGTCCTTCCGGTGTACTCCGGTGTTGAACCTGAATTCTGGACCAGTAACGCGATAAAGACGATTGTTTCACATTGCTAATGACTATAGCAGGAGCTATATTCGGACCCATGAACACCCTGGCGCCCCGCGACCCTTCGGCCTCCACTCCGGCCAGCCTGGGCGCGCTCAACGCGTCTGTAGCGGTGCCTGACAAGGGCCATTGGTGGTTCCGCCTGCTGGCCTTCCTCGGCCCGGGCTACATGATCTCGGTCGGCTACATGGACCCGGGCAACTGGGCCACCGATCTGGCCGGCGGCTCGCGCTTCGGCTACCTGCTGCTGTCGGTCATCCTCATTTCCAACCTGATGGCGGTGATCCTGCAGGCGCTGTCGGCGCGGCTCGGCATCGCCACCGGCATGGACCTGGCCCAGGCCTGCCGCGCGCGCTACCCCAAGCCGGTGAACCTGGCGCTATGGGCGCTGTGCGAAGCGGCGATCATTGCCTGCGACCTGGCCGAGGTGATCGGCACCGCGATCGCGCTGAAACTGCTGTTCGACCTGCCACTGCTGTGGGGCGCAGTGATCACCGCGCTGGATACGCTGCTGGTGCTGTTGCTGATGAACCGCGGCTTCCGTGCACTGGAAGCCTTCGTGATCGCGCTGCTGATGGTGATCTTCGCCTGCTTCGTGGTGCAGATCGCAATGGCCGCGCCACCGGTGATGGCGGTACTCGGCGGCTTCATCCCGCGTGCGCAGGTGGTGACCGATCCGCATGCGCTGTACATCGCCATCGGCATCATCGGCGCCACGGTGATGCCACACAACCTGTACCTGCATTCGTCCATCGTGCAGACCCGCGCCTACCCGCGCACCGATGAAGGGCGTCGCAGCGCGTTGCGTTGGGCAGTCACCGACAGCACCATCGCGCTGACCCTCGCGCTGTTCATCAATGCCAGCATCCTGATCCTGGCCGCGGCGGTGTTCCACGCCAACGGCCGCTTTGATGTGGAAGACATCGAGCAGGCGCACCAGTTGCTGGCACCGATGCTGGGCGTGGGCGCGGCGGCCACCCTCTTTGCGATCGCCCTGCTGGCCTCGGGACTGAACTCCACGGTGACCGCCACGCTGGCCGGGCAGATCGTGATGGAAGGCTTCCTGCACCTGCGCCTGCCGCCGTGGCTGCGGCGCTTGATCACCCGGGCGCTGGCGATCATTCCGGTGGTGGTGGTGATCGTGCTGTTCGGCGACCAGGGCGCGGTAAAGCTGCTGGTGCTGAGCCAGGTGGTGCTGTCGATGCAGCTGCCGTTCGCGATCATTCCGCTGGTGCGGATCGTGACCGACAAGGTGACGATGGGCGCACTGGTGGCGCCACGCTGGCTGGGCAGCATCGCGTGGGTCATCGCGCTGGTGATCGTGGTGTTGAACGTGAAGCTGCTGGTGGATACCTTCGCCGGCGCATAGCCCGTTGTAGAGTCGAGCCATGCTCGACTCATCGCGCACCGTGCGAACAACAGTCGAGCATGGCTCGACTCTACAAAAGCCGGGATCGCGGCCTACAGATACAACGCGATAGCCGCTTCAATCTGCTGCGGCGATTGGAATCCAGGCAGGCGCTGTCGTTCGTCTCCGTCACGGAACAGCGACAGCGTCGGCGTCTGCCGCAGCCCCAGTTCCCTGAAGAACGCCTCGCCCAGCACCTCCAGCTGCACCCGCAACAGGGTCGTGCCCTGCCCCGCCACACTGTTCGCCACCCGATGCAGCGACATTTCCAGCATCCGGCATCCCGGGCACTGGTCCTTGTGGAAGTCCACCAGCACCCGCGGGTGTTCGGCCAGCAGCTGCTGGAACTGCTCAGGCGTGGTGGCGTCGATGATCTGCATCGGTGTTGCTCCAGTAATGGGCCAGGACCGCATCGGTCCAGGCCTCGATGGCCGCGGCATGGCGCTCGCCATGCGGCATCTGTTCGATCTCCAGCGGCGGGTAGTCGCTGCCGAAATAACGGATCAAGCGGTGCACGGCGCCGCAGTAGTACTCCTGCCCCCACTGTGTCTCGCCGGTTCCGAACACCGCCAGCTGGCGCGGCCGCTCGCCGCGCTCGGCGATGCCGGCCACCCAAGCCTTCATTTCCGCAGGCGTGCGGCCGGCGTTGTCGGTCCAGCAGCCCAGCAGCACCAGGTCGGCCTCGTCGGCCGCCAAGGGCGGCGCCTGGCGCAGGTCATCCGCCTCCTGCCAGTGCACAGCGTGGCCCGCAGCGCGGCAGCGCCCGGCAATCTGCCGGCCAAGCTCGCGGGTGTTGCCACTCAGCGAGGCCACCACCACCAGGATCCTCAGCGCCGCGCCGGGCTCAGAGGTCGTCGAAGCCGTTGTCGACGTTGGTCTTCTTGTAACTTGCATTGCGCATCTCGAAGAAGTCGGTCTTGGTCTCGGTGAAGTTGTCGGCGTAGGCCTTGATCCACGGCATCACGTTGTCGGTGGTGTCGCTGTACAGGCGCTCGATGCCGAGCATGCCGGCCATCTTGTTGGCCCGGTACTTCACGTAGCGCGTCATCTCCTCCACATCGATGCCGTCGATGCCATCCAGCACTTCCGACGACCACTGGGTCTCCAGCTCGATGGCATGCTCGAACGCCTGGTGCACATAGGCGGTCAGTTCGTTGGTCTGCAGCTCCGGGTTCTCGCCGATGATGGCGCGGATCAGCTCGCTGATGAACTTGGTGTGGGCCAGCTCGTCGCGGTTGATGAAGCTGATGATCTTGCCGGTGCCGGTCATGCGGTTCTGCCGCACCATGTTGTAGAAGTACGCGAAACCGGAATAGAAATTGATGCCTTCCAGGATCGAGGACTGGATCAGCGACTTCAGCAGCGTCTCGGCGGTCTTCTCGCGCATGAAGTCGTCATACGCGCCCATGATGGGCGCATTGCGCTTGATGATGGTCGGATGGGTGCGCGCCAGCTCGAACACGCGGTTCTGGTTCGGCAGGTCGGTGATCGAGGCCAGCACATAGCTGTAGCTCTCGTTGTGGATCACCTCCTGCTGGCCGATGATCGCCGCGTTGGCATGCGCGGCCGGATCGGTGATGTACTCGGCCACGTTGTAGATGAAGCGGGTCTGCGGCGAATCCAGCGTGGCGAGCAGGCCGATGATCGAGTCGTAGGCATTCTTCTCGCGCCCGGACAGCTCGCCGTACTGGCGCGCGTCGGCCTTCATGTCGACTTCGTCGGGGATCCAGAAGTTGGTCGACAGTTCCTTGTAGGCCCGATAGAACGACGGATACGGAATGTCGTTCCAGTTCAGGATGCCACTGGTGCGTCCGTTGATGATCCCCGTGCTGCGGTTGGGATGACGCGGTTCGAGGATCTTGATGCGGTCGAGGGGGGTTGCCATGGTTTTCTGCCTTCGTTCTATTTCTACCGTGTTGCCGGCCAGCGGCCGGCACTACCATTGGTCAGCTCGCGCACCACTCGCATTCGCTGATGTCGATGTCGTTGGAGCGCACGTAGTAGGTGGTCTTCAGGCCTTCGCGCCACGCGCTCAGGTGCAGCTCCAGCAGCGTGCTGGCGCGGATCGTGCTTGGCACGTACAGGTTGAAGCTGATCGACTGGTCCACGTGGCGCTGGCGGCGCGCGTTCTGGCGCACGCTGGCGAACTGGTCGACCTTGTAGGCGCCCTTCTCGTAGTACGGCCAGGTCTCCAGCGACAGGCCGGGTGCGGCCACCGGCCGCCGGAAATCCTTCTTTTCCTCGTAGTAGAACGCGCTGTAGATCGGATCGATCGATGCGGTGGAACCGGCAATCTGCGCGGTGCTCATGTTCGGCGCCACCGCCAGCAGCCAGCCGTTGCGCAGGCCGTGCGTGGCGACCTCGCGGGCCAGGCTGTCCCAGTCCGCGCCGCTGTAGTCGCGGTCACTGAAGTAGCGTCCGTTGTGCCAGTCGCTGCCGGCGAACATCGGGTAGCTGCCCTTCTCCTTGGCCAGCTGCGCGCTGGCCTGGATGGTCAGGAAGTTGATGCGCTCGTACAGGCGGTCGGCCAGCTGTTCGGAATCCGGCGATTCCCACTGGATCGCCTGCTGCGCCAGAAGGTGGTGCCAGCCGAAGGTGCCCAGGCCAATGGCGCGGTACTTGCGGTTGGTGATCGTGGCCTGCGGCACCGGCAACGCGTTGAGGTCGATCACGTTGTCGAGCATGCGCACCTGGATCGGGATCAGGCGCTCCAGCACGTCGGTGGCCAGCAGGTCATCCGGCGCACTGATCGCACGGCCGAGGTTGATCGAGGACAGGTTGCAGACCACGAAGTCGCCCGCGCGGCGGGTGGTGACGATCTGGTCACCGCTGACGATCTCCTGGATCATCCGCGTCGGGCTCATGTTCTGCAGGATCTCGGTGCACAGGTTGCTGGAATAGACCATGCCCGCGTGCTTGTTCGGGTTCTTGCGGTTGACCTCGTCGCGGTAGAACAGGAACGGGTTGCCGGTCTCCAGCTGGCTGAGCATGATCCGCTTGAACAGGTCGATCGCCTTCACCGTGCGGCGGCTGATGCGCTCGTCGGCCACCAGCTCGGCATAGCGGTCGCGGAAGCTGCCCGAGCCGCGCTTCTCATCGTAGAAGTCCTGCAGGTACCAGCCCTTGGCGCTCTTCACTTCGTGCGGGTCGAACAGGTACCAGTCGGCGCGACGTTCGACCGCTTCCATGAACAGGTCGGGCACGCACACCGAGGTGAACACATCGTGCGCGCGCAGGCGCTGGTCACCATTGTTCAGGCGAAGATCGAGGAAAGCCTCGATATCGCGGTGCCAGATGTCCAGGTACACCGCCACCGCGCCCTTGCGCTGGCCGAGCTGGTCGACCGAGACCGCGGTGTTGTTGAGCTGCTTGATCCACGGCACCACGCCGCCGGAGGAATTGGGCACGCCACGGATCGGTGCGCCACTGCTGCGCACGTAGCCCAGGTAGGCGCCCACACCACCACCATGCTTGGACACGCGGGCGATATCGGTGTTGGAGTCATAGATGCCCTGCAGGCTGTCGTCGACCGTGTCGATGAAGCAGCTGGACAGCTGGCCACCGACCTTGCCGGCGTTGGCCAGGGTCGGCGTGGCCACCGTCATGTACAGGTTCGACAGCGCCCAGTAAGCCTCGCCGACCAGCTGCATGCGCCGCTCCCGCGGCTTCTCTTCCTGCATCAGGTACAGCGCGATGGTCAGCCAGCGCTCCTGCGGCAGTTCATAGACCTCGCGGCTGCGGTCGCTGGCCAGGTAGCGCGTGGCCAGCAGGTACAGGCCGTTGTAGGCAAACAGGCGATCGCGTTCCGGCTCGATCATCTCGCCGGCCTGCTGCAGCTCTTCCTTGGAATAGCAGCGCAGGATGTCGTTGCTGTAGATGCCACGGTCGGCGAGGCTTTCCTGCAGGCCCACGTACGAGCCGTACTTCAGGCTGACGTCATAGAAGCGATTGCGGCTGGCGCGCTTGTACAGGCGGCGCAGGTAGATGCGTGCGGCGAACTGCTCCCACTCCGGTGCGACCAGATCCACGCGCGATTCGGCCTCGCGGATCAGCAGGTCGACCAGGTCATCGGCACTGAGGCTCGGCTTGCGCTCGACCATCGCCTGCACCACGCGGCGATAGTCGCTTACATCCAGCTGCGGGAACTCCGCGTGCACGGTATCGATGCTGCGCTGCAGGCGCTCGGCGTCGAACGGCAGGCGACGGTTGCCGGCCTCCTTGGTGATCCAGGTCGGCACGCGCTCGCCGCCAGCGCGCAAAGCGTCGCCGGCGCCGGCCAGATCGGCCGCGCGGTAGGTGTTGTCGGTCATGGTCCTGCGTCTCCAGGCTCGCACGCACAGCGGCGTCGATGCCGTGGCAGCCCTGCACGCGATACCGGCGCACGGGGCGATCGGGGTGGGATGCCAACGCACGGGATCATCAGGTCGTCGGCAAGAGCCTGCGCCTGCGGCCGGTATCCGGGCCGTGGGGGCGACCTGTGTCCGCGCGATGGCGGCCGCGTCGACACGGCAAGCCTTCAGGGGCGGGCCGCGGGACGTTTGCTGCATGTCCGGCGGCGGCGGCTGACCGGGAGTGACGGCCACAACATAGTGGGGATATTCCGAGCCGTCAACACAAGATGAGGTAATCACGACATGACGCGACGATCCGTCGCAGGATGCCGTGTTGCAGCGGCGGCGCCTTGTCGACCGCGCCCTCGTCCCCAGTTCGATACAACCTCCACTTTCCCCGGAACACCGCCCATGCGCGCTGCCCAGTACGCTTCCTTCGCCGACCCGGCCGACGTCCTTGCCGTTGCCGATGTGGCCCTGCCCGAACCCGGCCCCGGCGAGGTGCGCATCCGTACCGTGCTGGCCTCGATCCACAACCACGACCTGCTGACCGTGCGTGGCCTGTATGGCTACAAGCCGACCCTGCCGGCCATCGCTGGTAGTGAGGCACTGGGCGTGGTCGATGCGCTTGGCGAAGGGGTCGAGGGCCTGCAGATCGGCCAGCGCGTGGCCGCCGCCTCGGTGCACGGCACCTGGGCCGAAGCGTTCATCGCACCGGCGCGCATGGTGATTCCGATGCCGGACGCCATCGCCGACGAGATGGCCGCACAGCTGATCGCGATGCCGCTGAGCGCGCTGATGCTGCTGGAGTTCCTGCACGTCGAGCCGGGCCAGTGGATCGTGCAGAACACCGCCAACGGGGCCGTCGGCAAGTCGCTGGCGATGCTGGCGCGGGCGCGCGGCGTGCACGTGACCAACCTGGTGCGCAACGCCGACGCGGTGGCGCAGCTGCAGGCACTCGGCATCGATCACGTGTTCGATACCTCGGTGGACGGCTGGAAGGATCGCGTGCGCGCAGCAACGGGCGAAGCACAGGCAGCGGCGGCGGTCGATTCCATCGGCGGCGACGCCAGCGGCGACCTGGTCGACCTGCTTGGCCACCACGGCACCCTGGTCTCGTTCGGCGTGATGAGCGGCCAGCCGATGCACATCCCCGCCGGTGGCCTGATCTACAAGGAGGCCACGGTGAAGGGCTTCTGGGGCAGCAAGGTGAGCCAGGCGATGGCGGTGGAGGACAAGCGGCGGCTGGTCGGCGAACTGCTGAAGCGCGCCGCCGGCGGCGAACTGACCCTGCCGGTGGAGCGGGTCTTCGCATTGGATGACATTGCCCAGGCAGCGAAGGCCGCGGGTGGCTCGGGTCGCAGCGGCAAGGTGCTGCTGCGGCCTTGATGGGCTGCCATTGCCTTCTGTAGAGCCGAGCCATGCTCGGCTGCTTTCCGGTCAGTGTGCGGACCAACGGCCCGCACCCACCGAGTCATTTCGTTAAGAACCTGTGATGTATAACTGAATGCGCTTTCGTCATTGGAAGGCGCATGTAGCTGCGTGCGGTACTGGAGGCTCCTCCCCCGTTCGGCGTTGTCGCTTCCATGTACCGCACTACCCTGAACCTGCTTGCCGGCGCCATCGCGCTGGGCCTTTCCGCCGGCGCTGCCGGCGCCGCTGAAACCGCCGATACCGGCAAGGACAGCACCACCCTGGGCGCCGTGCTGGTGACCGGCTCCAACATCAAGCGCAGCGATACCGCCGGGCCCAACCCGGTGCAGATCGTGAGCCGCGAACAGATCGAACAGACCGGCCGCTCCACCCTCACCGACGTGCTGCGCAACCTGTCGGCCAATGCCGGCAACAGCTTCGACGAGCAGTACACCGGCAGTTTCGCCGCCGGCTCGGCCTCGATCGGCCTGCGTGGCCTGTCGCCGAAGAACACGCTGGTGCTGGTCAACGGCTACCGCGTGTCCAACTTCGGTTTCGCGCTCAACACGCAGGACACCTTCGTCGACCTCAACGCGCTGCCGATCAGCGCGGTCGAACGCATCGAAGTGCTGAAGGACGGTGCCTCGGCGGTGTACGGTTCCGATGCCATCGCCGGCGTCATCAACATCATCCTGCGAAAGAACTTCCAGGGCGTGGAGGTCGGCGGCGGTTTCGGTACTGCTACCCAGGGCGGCTTGAACGAACGCAAGGCCAACCTGCTGGCCGGCTTCGGTGACCTCGAACAGCAGGGCTGGAACGTGCTGTTCGGGCTGGACCTGCTCAAGCGAGATCGCCTCGACGCCGATCAGCGCGCCTACACCCGCAGCGGCGATTTCCGCGACAAGCCCGGTGGCCGCCTGGCCGGCTGGTCCACTGCCGGTGGCAACTGGCTGTCCAACCCACGCGCACCGCAGCCATTCGCCAACTGCCCCGATGGCAGCCAGTTGCGGCCGTACAGCGATTTCGGCAGCACCCTGCCCGGCCAGGCCTGCGCCTTCAATGCACAACCGTTCAAGACGCTGCAGCCCGGCGCCGAGCGCCTGCAGGCGTCGTTGAGTGCAACCTACCGCTTCAACGACAGCGTCGAAGCGTTCGCCGACGTGCTGTACAGCCACAACAAGGCCGACCAGATCTTCAGTGCGCCGCTCACCGTCGGCCCCGGCCTGCGCGCCTACAACCCGGCCACCGGTACCCTGATCGACGTGTCGGCAGCGCTGCCGGTCGGCCACCCGAACAACCCGGGCAACTCGCCGTTGCCATTCGAGTACACCTTCTTCGACCTCGGCCCGCGCCTGAAGGACAACACCCAGGTGTTCTACCGTGCACTGGCCGGCGTGCGTGGTAGTGGCGAACGCTGGGACTGGGAGGTGGCGGCGCTGACCTCGCAGAGCGCGCAGCGCGAATACGTCGACAACTTCGTCAACCGCTACGCGTTCGAGCAGATCCTGCGCGATGGCAGCTACAACTTCCTCAATCCGTCCAGCACGCCGGGCGCGCTCGATGCCCTGCGCCTGCAGACCAAGCGCCCCGGCTGGTACAAGCTGCACGCGTTGAATGTGAAGGCCTCGACCTCGCTGTGGGAGCTGCCGGCCGGTACGGTCGGCTTCGCCTGGGGCGCCGAATTCCGCAAGGAATCGCTGGATGCGCGTACCAGCGCGCAGGTGCTGTCGGGCACCGAACTGCGCCCGGCCATCAACGTGGTCAACGGCGAGCGCCAGGTCAGCGCCGCATACGCCGAACTGAGCGTGCCGTTGCACCGCACGCTGGAACTGCAGCTTGCCGGCCGCGGCGACCGCTATGACGACTTCGGCAAGGCGTTCTCGCCGAAGGTCGCGCTGCGCTGGCAGCCGCTGGACAGCCTGTTGCTGCGCGGTTCGTTCTCGCGCGGCTTCCGCGCGCCGTCGCTGCCGGAGATCGCGCCGGGCCAGACCGTCAGCTACGGCTCGGTGATCGATCCGTTCGACCCACTGCAACCGGGTGGCAGCCGCGGCGTGACCAACATCCGCACCGGCAACCCGGACCTGAAGGCCGAGCGCTCGCGCAATTTCAACGTGGGTGCGGTGTGGTCGCCGGATGGCGATACCAGCATCGGCCTGGACTGGTACCGCATCGAACAGGACAACCTGGTCAAGCCTGACAGTGCGCAGTTCATCGTCGACAACCCGACCCTGTTCCCGGGCCGCGTACAACGCGAGAACGGACGCATCCAGTTCATCACCAACCAGTACGCCAACCAGGGCGAACTGACCACCTCGGGGCTGGACCTCGACGCCAGCCGCACCTTCCGCACCGACGGTTGGGGCAACTTCACCCTCGCCGGCAGCTGGACCCACCTGCTCAGCTTCAAGCAGCCGCTGGTGGCCGGCCAGGCGCCCTATGACGGGGCCGGCAACAACCGCCACGGCGCACTGCCGCGCACCCGCGGCACCACGTCGTTGAACTGGGCGGTCGGCGACTGGAGCAGCACGCTGAGCCTGCAGTACGTGAGTGGCTACGACCAGCGTGTGGCGACGGCCACCAGCAATCCGGGGCTGCGCGACCGCATCAAGCCGTATCACCAATTGGATCTGTACGTGGCGTACGAAGGCATTGCCAACACCACGCTGTCGCTGTCGGTGCTGAACCTGACCGACAAGGACCCGCCGTTCGACCCGGCTGGCGGCTCCAGCGGCTTCGACATCAGCCAGTACAACCTGCGCGGGCAGTTCGTCTCGCTGGGGGCGCGCTACCGGTTCTGATGCGGCTCTACAAGGGTGTGCGGACCAACGGTCCGCACCCACCACAGCGGTCGTGCATCAACGGCTCAGGTGCAGGAACTGCAGGTGCCGTTCGTACTGGCTGATGATGTCGTTGATGATCTGCTTGCGGCTGTAGCCGACCAGGTCGTAGTCCTGGCTGCCCTCGAACAGATGCACCTCGGCGCGGTAGTAGCGCTGGTTGCGCAGCTGCTGCGCGGCGAACGACGGCGTCAGGTAGCCACTCAGGATCACCCGGTACAGGAAGTCCTGCTGTTCGCCGTGGTTGACCGACAGCTCCATGTCACCCGCTTCGAAGCGGGTGGTCACGTCCCAGCCCTGCCCGCGCAGCTGCTCGGCCACCGCTTCCATCGCCGGCTTCACCGTGTCGTCCATGAAGCGGTAGACCTGATCGCGCACCGGGAAGTGCATCGCCTGGCTCAGGCGCTGGCGCCAGCCCTGGTGGTGGCGGTCATCGCCGATCAGCGGCGATGGCCGGTACTGCAGCGCGCGCTTGCGATGCGATTCGTCACTGAAGGCGCGGGTCAGGCCCCACATCATCAGCAACAGCACCGCCGAGAACGGCAGCGACGCCAGCACCACCGCCGATTTCAGCGCATCGATACTGCCGGCCAGCAGCAGGCCGGCGGTCAGCACCGCGATCACCGTGCCCCAGAACACACGCAGCCAGCGCGGGCCGTCATCCTCCGGCGCACCGCCATGCGAGGACAGCGTGGACAGCACTACTGCCCCCGAGTCGGCCGAAGTGACGAAGAAGATGAAGCTGACCAGCACCGTCACCGCAATCACCGTGCGGCTCCATGGGTAGCCATCCAGCAGCGCATACAGCACCGTCGGTGGATCATCCACGGCCAGCTGCGCCAGCTGTTGCTGGCCGTGGTGCAGCACCTGGTCCAGCGCGCTGTTGCCGAAGATCGACAGCCATGCCAGGGTGAAACCGAGCGGTATCAGCAACACGCCGAACACGAATTCGCGGATGGTGCGGCCACGCGAGATGCGCGCGATGAACAGGCCGACGAACGGCGCCCAGCCGATCCACCAGGCCCAGTAGAACACCGTCCAGCCACCCAGCCACTCCGGGCGGCCGCCATAGGCGTACACGTCGAAGCTCTTGCCGACCACGCTGCCCAGGTAGTCGCCCAGGTTCTGCATCAAGGTGCTGAGCAGGTACTGCGTGGGGCCGGCGCACAGCATGAACAGCACCAGCGCGATCGCCAGCAGCATGTTGATGTTGGCCATCCAGCGCACGCCCTTCTCCACGCCGGAAACAGCCACGGCCACCGCCGCGCCCATCATGCTGACCACCAGGATGATCTGCACCAGGTTGGAGTGCGGGATGTTGAACAGGTGCGACAGGCCGGCATTGAGGTGCAGTACGCCGAAGCCCATGTCGGCGCCGATGCCGAACACGGTGGCGACGATGCCCAGCGCGTCCACGGTGTAGCCGATCGGGCCGTTGATGCGCTTGCCGATCAGCGGGTACAGCGCCGAACGCAGCGCCAGCGGCAGGTTATGGCGGTAGGCGAAATAGGCCATCGCCATTGCCGCCAGCGCAAACACGCCCCAGCCATGCAGGCCCCAATGCAGGAACAGCAGCTGCATGGCCTGGCGCGCACCGGCCTCACCCGCTGCGGGGTCACCCTGCGGCGGCTGCAGGTAATGGGTCAGTGGTTCAGACACGCAGAAGAAGAACAGGGTGATGCTGATGCCCGCGGCGAACAGCATGCCGGCCCAGGACAGATAGCTGAACTCCGGCTCGTCATGGTCGGCACCAAGCTTGATGCCGCCATACTTGGAAAGCGCCACGCCGACCACGAATACCAGGTACAAGGTCATCGCCAGCAGGTAGTACCAGCCGACATTGAGCGCGGCCCAGTCCTGGGCCTTGACCAGCAGGCGGCCCGCACCCAGCGGAAACAGGCTGACGAACAGCGCGAACGCCACGACAACGATCGCCGCGAAGGCGAACACAGGCCGAAGGGTGCGCACCGGGGATTGTTGCGGCTCCAGGGCTTCCATGGGGCGGCGTTCTCCGGCAGATCAAAGGATTAGCCGACCGATTCTGGCTGAACCGCAGTGGACAGAGCATGAAGTCGCGGCCGCGGGTCACGGCCCGCGCGCGCGCTTTCGTGCTATCGCGCGCGCGCCGCTGTGCGCGCCTTGCATCACGACATCACATGCACCGCGCACAGCTTGTTGCCGTCTGGATCGCGCAGGTAGGCCAGGAACAACTGGCGTCCGGCCATGTTGCGGATGCCGGCCGGATCTTCGATGGCGGTGCCGCCATGGGCCACGCCGGCGTCCTGCCAGCCGCGCACGGCCTCGGCACTGTCCAGGGTGAAGCCGATGGTGCCGCCGTTGGCATGGCACGCCGGCTCACCGTCGATGGGGGCGGTGACGATGAACATCCGGCCGTCCTTGAAGTACACCAGGCGACCCTTGTCGTCGAACACCCCCGGGCGCGCACCGAGGGCGGTGAACAGGGCCTCATAGAAGCGGTGCGCGGCCTCCATGTCGTTCGTTCCAACAGTGATGTGGCTGAACATGCGGACACTCCTTGTGGAAAACCGCAGTGTCGGCGAGCGCAGGGGCGCATCGCAAATCCCCCCTCCTCGCGCCCTGGCTGCACAAGGTTTGTCGAGTGACGCACGATCATTCTATAATGGGAATCATTCTCATTAATGATCAATGCCGATGGCCGTGCCCGCCGCCTCCAGCACTGCGCTGGCGGGGTTCTACCGCGAACACCATGGTTGGCTGCTGGGCTGGCTGCGCCGCCGCACCCACAACGCCGATTGCGCTGCCGACCTGACCCAGGACACCTTCCTGCGCCTGCTCAGCCGTCGCGTCGATCCGGCCGAGCTGCGCCTGCCGCGTGCCTACCTCAGCACCATCGCGCACGCGCTGCTGGTCAACCATTGGCAGCGCGCCGACCTGGAGCGTGCCTATCTGGCCGCGCTGGCCGCGCAACCGGAGCCGGTGCACCCGTCTGCGGAGGAACGCACGCAGGCATTGCAGCTGCTGCATGCCATCGCCGACATGCTGTCCGGCCTGGCCGAGCGACCGCGGCGCGCCTTCCTGCTGGCACGGCTGTCCGGACTCGGCTATGCGGAGATCGGCCAGCAGCTGGGCGTGTCCGAGCGGATGGTCAAGAAGTACATGGCGCAGGCGATGCTGCATTGCCTGCGCTTGTCCGGCGACGCCACGGCATGAGCAGCGCGCTCGCCAGCCCGGCGCTGGAACAGGCCGCGGAGTGGTTCGCGCTGCGCCAGCAGGGCTGGAGTGACGGCGACCAGCAGCGCTGGCGCGCATGGCTGCACGCCGATGCCGGCCACGCCGATGCCTGGCAGCGGGTCGAGTCGGTCTGGCAGTCGTTCGCGCCGTTGTCGGCTCCCGCGGCAGCGAGGGCGGTGGACGCCGCTGGCCGTCGCCGCCGGCAGGCACTGCGCGGGCTCGGCGGCGCCCTCGGCCTTGGCGCCTTCTCGTTGCTCGGCCTGCATGCCGTGCAGCTGCAGCGCGGCCTGCAGACGCAGCGCACCGCCGCCGGACACACGGGGCATTGGACCCTGGCCGATGGCAGCCGGCTGTGGCTCAACGCCGACAGTGAAGTGTCGATCGACATCGGCAACGGCCTCCGCGACCTCCACCTGCTGCGCGGCGAACTGCTGCTGCAGACCGGGCATCTGCCCGCATTTGCCCATCTGCCGCTGTCGGTGCATGTACCGGGCGCGCGCCTGCAGCCGATCGGCACCCGCTTCGCGGTCGGCCGCGAGGCACAGGACAGCCGCCTGGATGTTTTCGAAGGCGTGGTGCGCTGCCTGCCGCTGTTCGGCGCGGCGCAGGACGTACCCGCAGGCGAGGCGGTACGGATCGGTCCAATGGGCGGACTGTCACCGATCGATGCCGATCCGCTGCGTGGCGACTGGCAGGACGGCCGACTGCAGGTGCAGGACGTGCCCCTGATCCGCGTCATCGACGAATTGGCCCGCCACCATCGCGGCTACCTCGGGTGTGATCCGGCGCTCACCACATTGAACGTCACCGCCGTACTGCCACGCCTGGACAGCCTGCAGGCCCTGCAGCTGCTGGCCCGCGCCCTGCCGATCCGCATCGAGCAGCGCTGGCCGTGGTGGACCGTCGTGCGTCCCGGGTGATTCGTGGTTCCCTTTCTGCGCGCTCGGCGGGCACTACAAGGGAACCCATTGCGGATGTTGCCGCCCCCATGAAACTACCCTGCCCCTCCCCTCGCCCGCTGGCCATCGCGCTGTGCCTGGCCCTGACCACCCCGTGCCTGTTGCCGGCCCCCGCCCATGCACAGGACACCGCTGCTGCCGTTCGCTGGCAGATCCCCGCGGGTGCGCTCGACCGGGCCCTGACCGCATTCGGCCAGCAATCGGGCCTGTCCATCGCCGCCGACGCGCGCCTGACCCGGGGCCGCCACAGCAACGGCGTGCAGGCCACGCTCGGCGCCGATGCCGCACTGGCACAGCTGCTGGCCGGTACCGGCCTGACCTTCCAGCGGGATGCCAGCGGCGTGGTGCTGCAGGCGGCACCCAACGCCGAGGCAGCGGTGCGCCAGATCGGCACCCTGCGCGTGGCTGGCCAGGCCAGCGAAGGCGCTTCGCCGTGGGGCCTGTCCGATGCCGATGCGGTCTACCGTGACAGCGGCTCGCGCGTGCACCTGGACCGCCAGCAGCTGGAGCGCTTCCGCGGCCAGTCGATCGGCGACGTGCTGGCCGGCGCGGTCGGCGTGCACACCGCTGACGTCCGCAATGGCGGCGCGCTGGACGTCAACATCCGCGGCCTGCAGGGGCAGAATCGGGTGCCGGTGATCATCGACGGCGGCCAGCAGGCCATCGACGTGTACCGCGGCTATGCCGGCGTGCAGCAGCGCAGCTACCTCGATCCGGACCTGATCAGCGCGGTCAGCATCGAGAAGGGACCGAGCCTGGCCGCCAATGCCGCCAGCGCGATCGGCGGCGTGGTCTACATGGAAACGCTGAACGTCGATGACATCCTCGACGATGGGCAGGACTGGGGCCTGCGCGTGCGCGGCGGCGTGGCCGACAACAGTATCGACCGCACGCGCGTGTTCAAGCAGGTAGCGCGTGGCAGCGACAACCGCAACAGCCTGCGCGACCCGCGTGACTGGAATGGCAGCGTGGCCTTCGCCCAGCGCGGCGAAGACTGGCAGCTGGTGGCCGCCTATGCACGTCGCCGCCAGGGCAACTACTTTGCCGGCAGCAACGGCGCGCACCGCTACGACGACCAGCACCTGTCCAGCGGCGGCACCGGCATGTCCAGCCAGGCGGTGTCCAAGCTCTTCCATCCAGGCGATGAGGTACTCAACACGCATACCGACAACGAATCGGCACTGCTGAAATTCACCTGGACACCCGACCCCGACCAGCGCCTGGAGCTGAGCCACCGCTTCTTCAACTCCAGCTTCGGCGAGATCATGCCGTCGGCGATCGGCCGCGTGGGCGAGTCCAACGAATGGGTGACCTACGTGGACAAGGCCAACACCATGTTCCAGTTCGAGCCCGGGAAAATGCGGGTCAATGCCACCTCGCTGCGCCACCGCTACCGGCCCGAGGCACACCCGTGGCTGGACCTGAGCAGCACGCTGTGGCTCACCACCGCCACCAGCCGCATGTTCAACAGCAACATCGCCAACACGCCGCTGTTCAAGAACTATCCGGGCGACGCGATGCCCGACACGCTGGGCGAGACCTACGGCCCGGGCCTGCAGTCGGACGTGAAGACCCAGCGCTGGGGTCTGGACAGCAGCAACACCACCCGCTTCAGCAACGGTCTGGGTGAGTGGACGCTGCGCTACGGTGCCGCCTTCCAGCATGAGGACACCGCGCCGAACTCGCCGGTGCTGCCGGTGGACTACAACAACAACCGCTACCTGCGCTCGGGCACGCGCCGCGAAGCCAGCGTCGTCGCCTCGCTGCAGTGGCAGCCGTGGGACTGGCTGTCGCTGACCGCGGGCGGGCGCTTCATCGACTACCGCACCCGTGACCGCAACCGCGTGGCCTTCGTCAGCGAATCGCGCGACCTGCGCTACACCTTCGCGCGCCTGAGCAAAGGCGGCCAGCTGCTGCCGGGCTGGTACAAGGAGTGGTACCCGGACGCACAGGGCAACTACACGTATGACTCGCTACGTGCCACGCCCTATGGCGACAGCACGCTGGGCCAGGCCTATGACTTCGATGGCTTCATTCCCGATCCGCGCGGCGCCAATGGCTTCTACACCAAGCAGATTCCCACCGCGTGGGGCTACAAGCCGGCGATCCGCCGCTCCGGCCATGGCTTCGCGCCTTATGCCGAGGCTCGCTTCAACCTCGATGAGGACATGTTCTTCTACGTGAAGTACGCGCAGGGCTGGAAGATGCCCAGCCTGTTCGAATCGACACTGGGCAACAGCACCTCGGCGCCAGTGGCCGACCTCAAGCCGGAAAAGAACCGCTCCTGGGACATCGGCTTCAGCCTGCTCAAGCAGGACCTCTGGCGCGAAGGTGACCGCCTGGCGTTCAAGGTGGCCTGGTTCAAGAACGATATCGACAACGCGATCACCCGCCGCTTCGATTCCAGCAACTGGGCGTTCTACGTCGACAACGTCGACAACTACACGGTGTCCGGCTACGAGCTGCAGTCGGGCTATGACGCCGGCATTGCCTACCTGGACCTGTCGGCCAGCTACTACCAGCGCGCACGCACCTGCGATGCGGCCACCGCCAAGCGCCTGCGCGAAGACCCGTATGCCAAGTGGAGCAAGCTGGATACCACGCCGGACTGCGTGGACGGCGGCTTCGGTACCTCGTTCGTCAACGCGCAGAACCCGCCGAAGTACTCGATCCACAGCACGCTGGGCTTCCGCCTGTTCGACCGCCGCCTGGATACCGGCATTCGCCGCACCTACAACAGTGGCCCCACCCATGAACTGGACAAGCCCTGGAACACGACCGGTTCGACCGGCCTGCAGAACATCTACCTGCCCACCGCGATCTATGACTTCTACGCGCGCTGGCAGTTCACCCCGAAAGCCGAGGTGGAACTGGTGGTCAGCAACCTGCGCAACACCTACTACATGGACACGCTGGCGATGAGCCTGATGCCAGGCCCGGGCCGCACCACGCGGCTGAACTTCACCGCACGCTTCTGAGCCCTGCGGATACGACAGCGCCCCGGAGAGGTCCTCCCCGGGGCGCTTGCTTGCGGCGGCTCACGCGCTGGTAGCTGCCAACCGTGGTTCTGGTAGGCACCAACCTTGGTTGGCACAGCGGCTCAGCTCTGGTGGGTGCCAACCTTGGTTGGCACAGCGACGAACTACTTCGCGGTACTGAGCAGCAGCACCGCGAACGTGACCAGCGCGATGCCGACCCAACCGATCGGACGCAGGCGGTTGCCGAACAGCAGGCGGCCGCAGGTAGCGGTACCGATCACACCGATCGCACCCCACATCGCATAGGCGGTGGCCAGGTCCATGTAGCGCACCGCCTGGCCCAGCAGGGCGAAGGCGATCCAGACCATGACGATCGCCGCAACACCCCAGCGCCAGCGGCGGAAGCCTTCCGACTTGGCCACCATCATGTTGGCGGCGACGTCGATCAAGGCCGAACAGATCACGAAAAACAGGGCCAGGGTGTTCATCAGTGCGCCTCCCCGAGGGTGACGCAGACGATGCCGACCACCGCCAGCACCAGGCCGGCCAGCTGCTGCAATGACAGGCTCTCGCCGAACACGGTGACGCCGACCACGGTCAGCAGGGTCAGGCCGAGGCCTTCCCACACCGCATAGGCCACGCCGACCGCGATGCGACGCACCGAGAGCGCCAGGAAGTAATAGGACAGCGCCAGCGCGCCAGCCATGACCAGGTAACCGGTCCAGCCGCCATCACGGGCGGCATGGGCCATGAACGAGGTACCGACCACTTCGGCGACGATCGCCACGGTCAGGCAGGCCCAAGCGACCAGCGCGCCACGGGCGGGAACAGTGCGGGACATGTGAAACTCCTTGCAGGGCGGGGACCGCGCCCCGCCATCAGTAGATCCACGCCATGCGTGGATGATCCGGAACGCCCCACAGACAGGGGCGACGACCGGCAGTATCATCGTCTTTTACGGTGGGATCAAAATGGATTCCATCGACAAGAGCGATGGATCAATGCCCTACTCTCCTGAATCCCTGCAGGCCTTCGTCGAAGCCGCAGCGCTCGGCTCGTTCTCGGCGGCAGCGCGCCGGCTGCGCAAGACCCAGTCGACGGTCAGCACCGCCATCGCCCACCTCGAAGCCGACCTGGGCGTGAGCCTGTTCGACCGCAGTGGGCGCTACCCACAGCTGACCGAAGCCGGCCGACAGGTGCTCGGGCATGCCCAGGAGATCCTCGCCGCCGATGTGCGCCTTCAGCAGTTGAGCGTGCGCCTGGCCGCACCGGTCGAAGCGCGCCTGACCGTGGTGTTCTCCGATGTCTACCAGCTTGATCCGGAGCTGCGGGTCCTGCAACGGTTTGCGGAGGCGTTCCCGGAAATCGAGCTGGAATGGCTGGATGCCGAAGGTGAGGACGTGCTGGAAGTTGTATGCAGCGGCAGGGCCGGCCTGGGCCTGCTGCCCAGGCAGGAACGCTATCCCGATGAACTGGTGGCCCGACCGCTGGCCCACCACAGCGAACTATCGATCTATGTGGCGCGCGACCATCCGCTGGCCGACGCCGGCCGCCGCGCGGCAGCCCAGCTGGCCCGGTACCGGCAGGTGCGATTGAGCGCCGAGGTCGAACATGCACGTGCAGCCACCGGGCTGGCGTGGACCGCCACCGACTACCTGATGGTGATGGAGATGACCGAGGACGGCATCGGCTGGGCCGAACTGCCACGCGCGCTGGTACAGCGCTATGACCGTGGGCAGCTGGTGGAACTGACCCTGCCCGGCTGGCCACGGCGTATCCACAGCGACCTGCTGTGGCGCCGCGACACGCCGCCGGGTCCGGCCGCCCTGTGGTGGGTCGACGCGTTGGGGTGAACCGAAAAAGGGGACGGAGGGAATTAAGTCGTTTGTGCCACAAACGACTTAATTCCCTCCGTCCCCTTTTTCGTCAACGATGGGCGAGTGCGTAGTCCAGGGCCGAGCACACTGCGGCCACCTGTGCGTCGTTGCACTGCTGCGGCGTGGCGCGCGGGCTGTCCGGGTAGACCTCGGTGGTGGTGGTGTACTTCGCACCGGTGATGCCCGCGCACAGCGCCAGCTTCTCCAGCGGGTACTCGATCACGCCATGGGCGACCACCGGCGAACCGATGATTTCGCCCTTGTCGTCGGCCGGGGCGATGTGGGTGACCTTCTCCACCGCGGCGATCACCGCCTGCTGGAACGCCGGCTGCGGGTTCGCGGTGTCGTCGACCAGGTAGAAGCCATCCGGGATCAGGCCCGGCTCGAACGGCTTGCCATCACGCGCCGCCAGGGCCGGGCGGAACTCGCTCTCGTCGCTGTCGGTGGTTTCATGCAGGTCGATGTGCAGCACGAACTGGCCCTGGTAGGGCGCGATCAGTTCGATCACGGCGGTCGACTCTCGCGCCGGGCCGTCGGCGCGGAAATTGCGGTTGGGGTCGATCGCATCGAAGTTCCAGCGGTTGATGCGCTCAAAGCCCCACGGGTTCACGCACGGCGCCACCAGCAGGTTGGCCTTGCCGGCATAGTCGGCGGCGTGCTTCTCGAGGAACTCCAGCGCACCCATCACGCCGCTGGTCTCATAGCCGTGCACGCCACCGGTGACCAGCGCGGCCGGCAGGGCCGGACTCCAGTCACGGCTGCGCAGGGCAAACAGGGTGTAGGTCTCGCCCGCGTAGTCGAGCTGGCCATAAGCCACCTTGTCGAAGCGCGAGGCCAGGGCCTCGATGCGCGGCAACACCTCCTGGTCATAGCGACGCAGGCGCTGCTGGCGGCCACGCCACTGGTCCCGTTCCGCCGCTCCCCACGGCTGGCCAGGGGTTCCGACGGGGTAGAAAGCGGCTTGGGACATGGCGGATCTCAGCGAGTCAGGAAGCAATCCATCACTCTACCACCCGGTCATCGGCATGAACCGCAGACGCATTCCATTGGCGAATGGAATCAGCAATAATTCTCATTTACGACCTTCCACGACCTGCACCGATGCCCATCAACGCCCTCCGACCGGCCCGCCTGCCGCTGGCCGCCGCCCTCGCCCTGTGCCTGCTCCCGGCCGCCAGCGCCTTCGCCCAGGACGGCGCCACCACGCTGGACAGCATCCAGGTCTCCGGCAGCTGGCTGGGCACCGGCCTGCACGACAGCGTCAAGAGCTTCGCCGGCGCCCGCACCGTGGTCGACCGCCAGCGCATCGAGGCCAGCGGCGCGGCCAGCATCGGCGATGCCATGCGCCGCATCCCCGGCGTGCAGGTCACCGACAACTCCGGTACGGCCGGCAGCTCGGTGTCGTTGAACATCGGCGTGCGCGGCCTCACCGGTCGCTATTCGCCGCGCTCCACCGTACTGCTCGATGGTGTGCCACTGGCGGTGGCGCCGTATGGGCAGCCGCAGCTGTCGTTCGCGCCGACCAGCCTGTCCAACATCGAATCGATCGACGTGGTGCGCGGCGGCGGCGCGGTGCGTTACGGGCCGCAGAACGTGGGCGGCATCATCAACTTCAGCACCCGCGCCATTCCGACCGGCGCCGGCCTGCACGGTGAGGCCGGTGTGCGCTACACCGCCTACGATCACGGCGGTGGCGACAGCACCCAGTACAACGCCTTCCTCGGCGGCACCGGCGACAACGGGCTGGGCGCCGCCCTGCTCTACTCCGGCCAGGACGGCCGCGGCTGGCGCCAGGGCAGCGATGATCGCTTCAACGATCTCGCACTGAAGTTCGCCTACGCCATCGACGAACAGCAGGAACTGCGTGCCAAGCTGTCCTACTACGATGTGCGCTCACTGACTCCGGGCGGCCTGACCCGCGCGCAGTACGAGGCCGATCCGTTCCAGAACACCCGCCCGACCGACTTCTGGAAGGGCCATCGCACCGGCATCGATCTGGGCTACACCAACACGCTGTCGGCCAACAGCGAGTTCGAGGTGCTGGCCTATTACAACGAGAGCAGCCGCGCCAGCTCGCTGATCAATGCCGCCAACACCCAGCTGACCGTGCAGCCGCGCGACTACCGCGTGCTCGGCATCGAGCCGCGCTACACCCAGCGCCTGCACTGGGGCAGCACCGTGCATGACATCACCGCCGGCTACCGCTTCCTGCGCGAGCGCGGCAACGACCGCAGCTACACCGTGACCCGCCGCACCGGTGCGGCCAGCGCCACCACCCGCTTCGACAACGCCACCGACGCCCACGCGTTCTACATCGACGACCGCATCGCGGTCGGCCAGTGGCGGATCACCCCGGGCGTGCGCATGGAGTGGATCGACATGGACCGCCGCCAGTCTGGCGGCAGCGCGACCTTCAGCAGCCGCAACAACAAGGCCCTGCCCTCGCTCAACATTGCCTACCTGCTGACCCCGCAGCTGACCGTGTTCGGCAACTACACCACCTCGTTCGGTCCAGTGCAGAACATCCAGCTGAATTCGCAGACCGCCAGCAACCCGCTGAACCCGGAAGTGGCCAAGACCACCGAACTGGGCGCGCGTTGGCAGGACGGCGCACTGCGCGCGGAAATCACCGTGTTCAAGATGCGCTTCGACAACCAGATCCTGCAGGTGCCGGGCATCACCCCGCCGACCTTCCAGAACATCGGCGCCACCGACCACAAGGGCGTGGAAAGCGCGCTGGAATACCACTTCGCCGAGGACAGCGCGCTGGCCGGGCTGGAGCTGTACGCCAACTACACCTGGACCAAGGCGATCCAGCAGTCCGGCGACAACCGCGGCCTGGACGTGCCGTTCTATTCGCGCGACACCGACAGCGTGGGTGCCCGCTACGCCCTGGCCGGATGGACCTTCAACGTTTCCAGCACCCACCAGAGTGGCCAGTTCTCCGATGCGGCCAACACCTGGGCCGAGACCGCCGACGCGCGCGTGGGCCGCGTGCCCGGCGTGCGACTGTGGAACGCACAGGTGGCCTGGCAGGTGCCGGGGCTGGGCGACAGTGAGATCGCGCTGGGCGTGAACAACCTGGCCGACAAGCGCTGGTACACCCGCAACGTCGACGGCAACGCCGGGCGCATGGTGGCCGCGCCGCGCACCTTCTACGTGCAGGGCCGCTACCGCTTCTGAGGCGATAACCGCCCGATGCAGTGACGGTGGCGCTCACGGTGGCGGCGTATCATGCCGCCACCATGTCACTGCCCGTTTCGCCATCGCGCCTGCATGCGGCCTTCCAGGGCCTGCGCCTGCGCCTGCGTGGCAGCGACCTGTGGTTCATCGCGCTGGCGCTGCTGGTCGGCCTGATCGCCGGCTACCTGACCCTGCTGCAATCGGGCATCGCGCGCTGGCTGCAGGGCGCGCTGTATGGCCTGGACGAAGGCATGCGGCTGAGCTCCCTGCCCTCGCTGACCTGGACCGCGCTGCTGGTGCTGCCGCTGGGTGGGCTGCTGGTCGGCCTGGTCAGCCTGGCCGCGACCCGGCTCAAGCGGCCCCTGCTCGATGCGGTGGAAGCCAATGCGCTGCATGGCGGCCGCATGTCGATGCGCGACAACCTGATCGTGCTGACCCAGACCCTGCTGTCCAACGGCTGCGGCGCCTCGGTCGGGCTGGAGGCGTCGTATACGCAGATGGGCGCCGGCAGCGGCTCGCAGCTGGGGCGGGTGATGCGCCTGCGCCGCAACGACGTGCGCATCCTGGTCGGCGCTGGTGCCGCCGGTGCCATCGCCGCCGCCTTCGGTGCGCCACTGGCCGGCGCGTTCTACGCCTTCGAGATCGTCATCGGTGCCTACACCCCGGCGGCACTGGCGCCGGTCGCGGTCGCCGCGCTGGCCGGCGCGTTCGTGGCCGACCAGGCCGGCATCGAGGCCTACCTGCTGCCGGCAGCCTCGACGATTGATGTCCGCGCCGCCGACTACGCCATCTACGGCTTGCTCGGCTGCTGCTGCGCGATGGTCGGCATCGCGGTGATGCGGCTGATCGCCTCGATCGAAGGCACGGTCAAGCGCAGCCCGTTGCCGTTGTGGGGCCGCCCGGTGGTGGGCGGCCTGCTGCTGATTCCACTGGCGCTGGCCAGCCCGCAGGTGCTGTCGTCCGGCCATGGCGCGCTGCACCTGGACCTGACGACGCACCTGCCGCTGATCTGGATCGGCGGCCTGCTGACCCTGAAGTGCCTGGCCTCGGGCATCTCGCTCGGGTTCGGCTTCCGCGGCGGCCTGTTCTTCGCCTCTCTGTTCATGGGAACCCTGGTCGGCGCCCTGTTCGCCGGCCTGCTGGCCATGGCCACCGGGGTGCCGGTGATCGACGCCACCTCCGCCGCACTGGCCGGGATGGCGGCGCTGGCCGCCGCCGTGGTCGGCGCACCGATGACCATGGCCATGCTGGTACTGGAAGGCACCCACGACTTCCTGTTGACCAGCGTGGTGATGAGCGCGGTGCTGGTCTCCAGCACGCTGGTACGGCAGTGGTTCGGCTACTCGTTCTCGACCTGGCGCATGCACCTGCGCGGTGAGACCATCAAGAGCGCCCGCGACGTCGGCTGGGTGCAGAACCTCAGCGCCGGCCGGCTGATGCGCAAGGGCGTGGCGACCGCACCGGCCGACCTCGACGCTGCCGCGTTCCGCCAGCGCTTCCCGCTGGGTTCGGGCAGCCGGGTGGTGCTGATCGATGGCGAAGGCCACTACGCCGGCATCGTGCAGATCCCGCGCGTCTATGGCGATGGCGTGAAGCCGGAGACCGCGATCGGCGAACTGGCCGAGAACCGTGACGTGTCACTGTCGCCGGCCGCGGACGTGGTCAGCGTGATGCAGCGCTTCGACCAGACCCAGGCCGACGAACTGGCCGTGGTAGCCACCGACGGCCAGGTGCTGGGCGTGGTCTCCGAAGCCTTCGTGCGCAAGCGCTACGCCGAGGAACTGGACAAGCGCCAGCGCGAACTGATGGGCGAGCGCGTCGAGGACACCGACTGACCCCACAAAAGGGGACGGAGGGGATTAAGTCGTTTCCGGCACATCTGGATATCCACGCAGGGCGTGGATCTACTGTCACCTCCACCGGGTAGACTCGGGCCATGCGCTTCATTGAAACCTTCCAGGCCGGCCCCTTCGCCGACACCGTGGTCAGCCTGCTGGCCGCCTTCGTGCTTGGCACGCTGATCGGCGCCGAACGCCAGTACCGGCAGCGCACCGCCGGCCTGCGCACCAACGTGCTGGTCGCGGTGGGCGCCGCTGCCTTCGTCGACCTGGGCATGCGCATCGCCGGCAGTGCCGAGGCGGTGCGGGTGATCTCCTACGTGGTCTCCGGCGTCGGCTTCCTCGGCGCTGGCGTGATCATGAAGGAAGGCATGAACGTGCGCGGCCTGAACACCGCCGCCACGCTGTGGTGCTCGGCGGCGGTCGGCAGCTGCACCGGTGCGGACATGCTGGCCGAGGGCGTGCTGCTGACGGTGCTGATCATTGCCGGCAACACCCTGCTGCGGCCGCTGGTGAATGCGATCAACCGCATCCCGATCAACGAGGCGGCGACCGAAGCGACCTACGAGGTGCGCCTGAGCGTGGATGCCGAAGCAGTGCCGCGCGTGCGCGAGCGGCTGGTCGATGCACTGGAGGCCGCGCAGTATCCGGTTGGCGATGTGCAGGTGGTCGAACATGCCGACGCGCCCACCGATGTGATCGCGGTCCTGGTCAGCACCGCCGTCAGCGCCGATGAACTGGACGTGGTGCTGGCGCGGATGGAACACGTGCCAGGCGTGCTGCACGCCACCTGGGAAGTCAGTACGCGCGATTGATTCATCCACGCATGGCGTGGATGCGCTTCTCTCACCCTCTCGCGATGCGCTGCTGGGCCCTCAACAACTTGCGGAATGAGCCGCACCGGCGCGCATCCTGCGCCTCCGGGCAGGCCGCTGCCCGCTGCAGGTGCCGGCGTATCCGCTGCAGCTGGCTGATCTGCCGCTGCAGTATCTCGGCCTGTGCCAGCAGGGCGTCCCGGTCCAGCGTGAGGCATCCGCGCAGGGGCGGCAGCGATACCCCGATCTGCTGCAGCGACAGCCCGGCCGCCTGGCCGAGGCCGATCAGTGCCAGCCGTTCCAGCACCTGCTCGTCGTACTGCCGGCGCATGCCGCGACGGCCCAGGGCCTGCAACAGCCCCAGCTGTTCGTAGTAACGCAGTGTCGAGGCCGGCACGCCACTGCGCTTCACCACCTCGCCGATATCCAGTTCACGCATGGGCTTGACCTCAAGTCGCCTTCAAGCGCCAACCTATGGGCAACTTCCCTGCAAGGCAAGGCCATGGCCAGCACATCCCCGGTTGATCAAAGCGCGCTCTGGAATGGCTCTGGCGGGCAGGTATGGGTCGCGCAACAGGCCATGCTCGATGGCCTGTTCCAGCCGCTGGCCGATCTGCTGGTCAGCGAGCTGCCGGATACCGTCACCCAGCTGCTGGACATTGGCTGCGGTACCGGCGCCAGCCTGCTGGCCGCGGCGGCAGCGCGCCCTCAAGCACACTGCACCGGCCTGGACATCTCCGCGCCGATGCTGGCGCTGGCCCGGCAGCGTGCCGCCGACGCAGGACTAGCGGCGGACTTCATCGTGGCCGATGCGCAGCAACATCCGCTGCCGCCGGCACACTACGACTGGATCCAGTCGCGGCTGGGCGTGATGTTCTTTGAGGACAGCGGCGCGGCCTTCGCCAACCTGCACCGCGCGGCGCTGCCCGGCGCCGGCCTTCGTTTCATTGCCTGGCGCGGCGCAGACGAAAATCCGTTCATGACCACCGCCGAGCGCGCCATTGGTGATGCGCTGGATCTGCCGCCGCGCGTGCCCGGCGCTCCGGGACAGTTCGCCTTCGCCGATGGCCAACGCGTGCGGCACGCGCTGCTGGCCGCCGGCTGGAAGGATGTGGATGTGGTCGCCGTGGACCTGCCCTGCTCGATCGCCCGTGATGACCTGCCGACGTACGTAGGCCAGTTGGGCCCGCTGGGTCTTGCCCTGCGCTCGATGCCGGAAGCCCGCGCCGCCGCACTTCGCGACAAGGCACTGGCGGCGTTCGCCCCCTTCATCGAAGGCGACCGCGTGCGCGTGGAGGCCGCCTGCTGGCACGTAAGCGCCCGCGCCTAGAAAAAGGGACGGAGGGGATTAAGTCGTTCTTGCCCCGGCAGTGCCGGAAACGACTTAATCCCCTCCGTCCCCTTTTACCTACAACGCCTCGCCGGCATCGGCCAGGCGCGATTCGATGAGCGCGTACCACTGCTGCAGAACGTCGATCAGCATGTCGAGCTCGGCATCGGTGCGCTGTGCGCGGCCGCTGCGCAGGCAGGCCTGGGCTTCCTGCAGCTGGGCCAGGAACCCCGCCACGGTATCGGCCTGCAGGATCAACCCCGGCAGCCGCCGCCCGGGAATACGCACCACGGCGTGGTTGCCGAGCTGGCCGTACACACTCAGTGTGGTTTCCGTCTTCATGGAAAGAGGCAGGAATTGGGCATTCATCGCGTGCACCATGGAAAACCTGAGCCGCCGGCAGGCGTGGATGACGGGGGAGACGTTGCCACGTCCTGCCGACGGTCAGGGGGGACTCGGAATGCCGGGGTCATGCCCCGGCGCAGGAATCTCAGCGCGGATGGGCCATCCCGGCGATCTGCACCCGCCGATTCGGTGCCAGGCAGGCAATCAGCTCGCGGCGGTTGCGCTGCTCGCACTGCACGATCGGCTCGGCGGCCCCGCGGCCTTCGGCACTGATGCTGCCGGCAGGCACCCCACCCTGCACCAGTGCGTTGCGCACGGCGTCGGCGCGGCGCTGCGACAACGCCTGGTTGTAGCTGGCGCTGCCGATGCGGTCGGTGTACCCGGTCACCCGGATCGACTGCACCTGCGCCGCCTCGCGCACCTGCGCCAGGATGCCCTGCACCGCCTGCTGGCCTTCGGCGCTGAGCACGGCGCTGTCGAAACCGAACAGTGCGTCGGCAGACAGCCGCAACGGTTGTTCCGGCAATGGCGCCGGTGGCGGTGCCGGCGGCGCGGGCGGACGCGGTGGGTCGAGCACGGCCGCGCACGATTCCGGCTTCCAGTACCCGGCCTGGGCAATGCCCTTGCCGTCGAAGCGCACCTGGAACTGGCAGGTGAAGTACTCCGCGCCCTGCGCGGTCCGGAAGTTGAACAGGTAGTTCCATTCACGCACGCCCCACATGCCTTCGTTGAAGTGCGGCGTGCCCAGCAGGGTGTAAAGCTGGCGCTTGCTCATCCCCGGCGCAAAGCGGCGCAGATCGGCGACGTCGGGATAGGTGCCTTCCTTCAGCGAGGCTTTCGATGCCTCCGGGAAATGCACGGCGGTGGCTTCGGCGGGGCCATCGGCGGCCGGCGCATGGCTGCGACAGGCGGCCAGCAGGCCGATTCCCAGGATCAGGCCCAGTGTCGCGGCAACGTGGCCGGCCCGGGCGATGCGATGCTGTTTCATGTCATTCCCCCTGTTGACGTTTCCGCGCCGCCGGGCCGCGTTGCGGCCCGGCGGCGGCGATCACCACTGGATGCCGGCACCGACGGCCACACCGGCCTCGCCACGGCTGTTGGTGGAACCACTGAACTTGTAGATCCAGCGCCCGCCTTCGGAGACACCGGAGATGCCCAGCGCCACGCCCGATTCGCCGTTGTAGCTGCCGGCGGCGATCGAAGCCATGCTGCGGCCGGCTTCGCTGGGCTGCGGCAGCGCCGCAGTGGCCATCGCCGAGGCGATACCGGCCGAGGCGCGGTTGTCGGTCTTGCGCAGGTCGCGCTCGAAGCCGCCCATGCGCTCGTCGGTGTAGGCCTTCGACCAGTCCAGGGTCTGCGCCATGCCCGACTTCAGCTGGTCCACGTTGACCGCATCGGTGCCCGCGGTACCGGCCGCAACATTGCGGACGGTGGTCGGGCCGCTGCCGGTGCTGCCCAGGGTGACGCTGTTGTAGTTGGTGGCACCGTTGACCGTGGTGTCGTAGCGGATCGTGCCCTGCTGCGAGGCCTGCAGCTGGCGCACGTTGACCGCATCGGTGGCCTGCGAGCCGTCGGCCACGTTGACCACCTGGCGCTCGGCACCGGCGGCACCGACCGACACCGTGTTGGCCCGGTTCGCCACCGAACCCGCACCCAGTGCCACCGAGTTGTCGGCCTGAGCCTGCGAACCGTTGCCCAGCGCGGTCGAATTGGCACCGGCGGCGGTCGAGCCTGCACCACCGGCGGCCGAGTTGGCACCACTGGCGGACGGGTCGGCCAGGTTGTTGGTGTTGTTGGCACGGAAGCTGCCGGCCACGTTGGTGATGTTCTTGATCTTCTGGTCGGTGTAGGACTTGGACTGGTCGATGGCGTAGTTCACGCCATTCTTCAGCTGGCCGACATTGGTCGCATCGTGGTCGTCGGAGCCGTCGGCAACGTGGGTGATCTTGCGTTCGCTGCCGCTGCTGCCAACCGACACTTCACCGGCCGAGTTGCTGGCACCGGTCTGCCCGTAGGCGCCGGTGTAACCGCTCTGCGCGCCGACGCTGGCCACCGAGCCGGCACCCAGCGCGACGCTGTTGCCGGCACTGCTGCTGGCGCCGTTGCCGACCGCCACGCTGTTGGCACCTGCGGCACTGGCCTGCGGGCCGACCGCCACCGCTTCGGCACCGGCCGCCGTGGCAGCCGCCGCCGTCGAGTTCACCGCCAGGTAGGCACTGCCACCACCCCCGTTGGTGATGCGCTGGTTGAGGACCTTCAGCGAACCGTCCACCGCGTTGAAAGCCGCGGTGACGTTGTTGTAGTCGCCGCTGGTGAAGCTGCCATCGGTGGCGATGCTGGAGATGCTGAACTTCGGTGCGGTCCACACGTTGGTGGTGCCGTTGAAGGCGGTGTTGCCACCGAAGTAGCTGGCGATGGTGCTGTGGGTGCTGAACAGCTGGTCGCCGGTGATGGCATCGCTGCTGCCGGCCAGGATGCTGCCTGCGGCGACGTTGGTCACCTTCACCGCTCCGGTGCCGGTGCCCTTCAGCGAGACACTGTTGATCACGTTGCCACTGCCATCGACGTCGTACTTCACCGCCAGCTTGTCGATCTCGCCGGTCTGGTCGGCCACGTTGGCCAGCGAATTGCTGACCGCGTCGAACGCGGTGCCGACGTCGTTGTAGCTGCCCTTGGTGATGGTGCCGTTGGCGGCGATGTTGTTGATCGAGTAGGTCGGTGCGGTCAGCACACCGCTGGCGTTCACCGCTGCGCCGCCGCCCAGGTGGGTGGCCACGGCCTGGTTGGCAGCGAACAGCTGGGCACCGTTGATCGCCTCGCTGCTGGTGGCACTCACCTGGCCCGGGCCGAGGTTGCGCAGCGTGGTGGCGGTACCGCCCTGGCCCAGCGTGGCACTGGCATAGTTCACGCTGCCGTCGCCGTTGAGGTCGTAGCGCAGCGCGCCGGCCGCGGCTGCCTGCAGCTGTCCAACGTTGACCGCATCGGTGGCGGCGGTGCCGGCCGCCATGTTGGTGACCTGGCGCTCCGCACCCGCCGCGCCGATCGACACGCTGTTGGCGCGGTCAGCCAGGCTGCCGGCACCGACGGCGATGCTGTTGGCAGCAGTTGCACGGGCGTTGGTACCGACCGCGATCGAGTCGGTGCCGCTGGCCACGGCTTCGGTACCGGTCGAATTGACCCGCAGGTACTTGGTGCCGCCGTTGCGGATATCGGTGATCTGCGTGTTGAGGTTGACCAGCGATCCATCGACCGCTGCAAAGGCATCGGTGGCGTTGGTATAGAGGCCCTTGGCGATGGCACCACCGGTGGAGATGGTGCTGATCTCGAACAGCGGCGCGGTGAAGGCGCCCGTGGCCGGATCGAAGGCCGCACGACCACCGAAGAAGCTGGCGATGGCCGCATTGGTGCCTGCCAGCTGTCCGCCGTTGACCGCCTCCAGGCTGCCGGCAGTGACCGCGCCGCCGGCAAGGTTGCCGATGGTGGTGGTACCGGTGCCTGCGCCCAGCGTGACCCGGCGATAGTTCGGGTTGCCGGCACCGTCCAGATCGTAGGTCACCGCGACATCGGCCACGCCGTTGATCAGGCTGATCGCGCCCTTCAGCTGGGCCACGTTGACCGCATCGGTGTTGGCGCTACCCGCGGCGAGATTGGTGATCTGGCGCTCGCCGCCGCCAGCCGTACCCACCGACACTTCACCGGCCGAGACCTGCGGCGCGGTGAGGCCATAGGCGCTGTAGCTGGCCTGCGCACCGCGCAGTGCAGCCGAACGGTAGCCCAGTGCGACCGAGTTGGCCTGGTTCGAGGTGGCCTCCGCGCCCAGCAGGGTCTGTCCATTGGCGGTGCCGACGGCGCTGTCACCGACGATCACCGAGTGGCCCATGCGCGCGGCATAGTCAGCCGTCGGTACCCCGGTCGGGTTGCTCGGATCGTTGGTGCCGGCACCGGGGAAGGCGACATTGGCATCCACCTTCGGCAGTTCGTGGCGGGCGTTGGCACCGATCACCACTTCCTTGGAACCGTTGGCAAAGGCGCCGTCACCCATCAGCACCTGGTAATCCTGTGCGGCATTGACCGCCCAGCAGGAGATGTCGGCCAGGGCGATGTCGAGGCACTTGGCCGCCCATGCCGGCGAATCCTTAGGCAGCAGCAGGCCAAGCAGACCGCCGGGATTGCCGTTGTTGATGTTGTAGATGTAGCTGTCGGAGGTAACGCCACCGATCAGGGTCAGGTGCGAGCTGCCACCGGTAACCGCACCGCCCAGGCCATTGAGCGTGCTGCCGACCGGCGACAGGTTGACCACCGGCAGCCCCAGCACGTTGACCGTCGAATAGGTCTGCATCACGTTGGCATTGCTGAGCTTGAGGTTGCCGTTGCTCAGGTAGCCGTTGCCACCGAACAGGCTGGTGGTGGTCGGACCGATCAGCTGGCCAACATTACCGACCAGGCCGCCGGTGCCGATGATCAGGCCGGCATTGGGGTCGGCGGCAGCCGGCGCCTTCGGACTGGTCGGCGGAATCGCGGAGGGTTTGGTCAGGCCGAGGCCGCCGAGCGTGCCACCGACCAGGCCACCCACGGCGCTGCCCAGATTGCCGAGGGTGCCATTGAGATTGCCATTGAGCAGGTTGCCCACGGCGCTGCCGACGTTGCCAAGCGTGTTGCCCAGCACCCCGCCCAGGCCACCGGTGCCGCCGCCAGTGGCGCCGTTCAGCACGCCACCGACGGTGCTGCCAACGGTGCCGACTGCACTGCCTACGGTACCGACCGTGCCATTGAGGGCGCCGCCAACGGCTCCACCGACCGTGCCCACGGTGCCATTCAGTGCGCCACCCACGGCGCCTACGGTGTTGTTGAGCGTGCCGCCCACCGCACCGCCCACGTTGCCGACCGTGCCGTTGAGGGCACCACCGACGGCGCCGCCCACCGCGCCGACTGTGCCGACCGCGCCGTTCAATGCACCACCCACGGCGCCCACGGTGTTGTTGAGCGTGCCGCCCACCGCACCGCCTACGTTGCCAACCGTGCCGTTGAGAGCGCCGCCGACCGTACCGACAGCACCGTTCAATGCGCCGCCCACGGCCCCCACGGTGTTGTTGAGCGTGCCACCCACCGCACCGCCTACGTTGCCAACCGTGCCGTTGAGGGCACCACCGACGGCGCCGCTCACCGCGCCGACTGTGCCGACCGCGCCGTTCAATGCACCACTCACAGCTCCCACGGTGTTGTTGAGCGTGCCGCCCAGGGCACCGCCCACGCTGCCGACTGTGCCGTTGAGGGCACCACCGACGGCGCCGCCCACCGCGCCGACTGTGCCGACCGCGCCGTTCAATGCACCACCCACGGCGCCCACGGTGTTGTTGAGCGTGCCACCCAGGGCCCCGCCCACGCTGCCGACCGTGCCGTTGAGCGCACCACCGACTGCGCTACCGACCGTACCGACCGCGCCGTTCAATGCACCACCCACGGCGCCTACGGTGTTGTTGAGCGTGCCGCCCACCGCACCGCCCACGTTGCCGACCGTGCCGTTGAGCGCACCACCGACTGCGCTACCGACCGTACCGACCGCGCCGTTCAATGCACCACCCACGGCGCCTACGGTGTTGTTGAGCGTGCCGCCCACCGCACCGCCCACGTTGCCGACCGTGCCGTTGAGCGCACCACCGACTGCGCTACCGACCGTACCGACCGCGCCGTTCAATGCACCACCCACGGCGCCTACGGTGTTGTTGAGCGTGCCGCCTACTGCGCTACCGACGCTGCCGACCGTACCGTTCAGCGCGCCGCCAACCGCGCTCCCGACCGTGCCAACCGTGCCATTCAATGCACCACCGACAGCATTCCCAGCGGCGCCCACCACACCGCCGACCAGGCCCCCCATACCCAGCGCACTGTTCTGCGCCGCTACGGTTGCCTGGCCCGCCAGCTTGAGATTGCGATCTGCCACCACTTCCTGCCCATCCGGCGCCTGCACGCGCACCTTGCCGGCTACGCCGGTATCGAAAGCCGCGGTGATCGCGCGGTCATGGGTTTCTCCCGGCACCTCTTCCTTGGCAGGCAGCGTGACCGCTGCCGTCGCCCTGGCCTGGCCTTGAGCGTCGATCTGGTGGCCCGCCACCTTCAGCTTCGACTCCAGCGCACCATCAGCCGCTGCCTTCAGGCCTGGCAGGCCTCCCGCCGACGCAGCACTGACGCCGGCCGCAGCCTTGGCACTGCTGTCGATCGACGCCACCTGCGCGCCCGCAAGACCGACCTTGGCCTTGGCGCGTGCGTCTGCGGCAATGCCCAGCGGCGCCTGCGCCGCCGGCGCAACCTGTGCAGCCAGCGATGCATCCACCTGCGCGCCCCGTACCGCAGCATTGCCCAGGCCTACGCTGGCGCGCACATCCGCCGCAAGACCCGGTACCGCAACCTGCTTCGGCGTGCTGCCGGCCGCCAGCTTCACCTGTACGGTGGCCGGCAGCACATCACGCACCACCGGCAGCGACGCCGTGCTCAGCTGCAGGCCAACGCGCGCATCCGCGCTGATCGCCGGGCTGCTCTGCGCCTGTCGCGCGGCAGCTGCCAATGCAACTTCGGCATCAACCTTGACCGGCATCGGCTGCGTGTACTTGGCTGCAAGCGCCTGCAGGTCACGCAGCGATTGATTCGATTCGGATGCCCCCGCGTGCCCGCTGGCCAGCGCACACAGCAGGGCAAGGGCCAGGGCGGTCGGCACCAGCAGGACACTGCGCGGATCACGGGCAGCGGTGCCACCGCTGTCGCCCGTGGCGAGTTCCGAGGCCACAACCAGAGCATTGAGCTGGCGGTTCCATACACGCCGGTAGATGCGGTTCATGAGCATTTCCCCCGTAGGCGAACAACTGGAATGTCAGTGGACTTGCCGCTAGGCAGGTGACTGACATTTCAGCGCGGGCGGAAGCCACGGCGCACTTCATTCCGGCACGGCAATCGCGCATTCCGGCAAATCCACGACCGGAATCGGCAGCCGGTTATGCAGAAGCGGCAACCATATCGGCAAGCGGATGTGCAATTCCGGCAGAAACCGCGGAAAAACCCTTGTGCCGCTTGATTCAGGCCGGCTGGCCAATCTGCGCCGGGGCGCGCATCAGGGTATCGCGGGGCAGTTCGCCGAATACCTTGCGGTAGTTGTCGGCGAAGCGGGAGAGGTCCCAGAGCCCGCAGCTGAGCGCGATCGCTTTCACCGAGCGCCGGCTGGAATCCGCCATCGACAGGCTGCGGCAGGCCGCGCACAGCCGCAGCATCGACAGATAGCGGTTGGGCGATGTGCCGAACAGGTCTTCGAAGGCGTAGCGCAGGCCACGCTCGCTGACCCCGGCCGCGTCGCATATCTCATTCATGTAGATATTGCGGCGCAGGTTGAGCCGCATGAAGTTCTCCGCGCGCTGCGCGATCAGATAATGCGTTCGCCGCGCGCGGCTGCAGCCGGGCCGATCGGCAGCACCGGCCCCGAGCAGCGCCTGTACATGCTCGTGCAGCAAGCGCTCTGCCTCTTCTGGCTCCAGGTTGCCGCCCTGCCCCAGCTGGACATGCAACTGCTGATAATGACGCGCAAGCGGCGCCGATTCGCTGGACAGGTTGAAAAGCGACAATGCCTGTCCGGCCGGCGGCGTGCTGCGCAGGCTCAGCTCGGTCAGCTTGCGCTGTACACGCGCAACCGGCACCAGCATCAGGGTCAGGTGCGTACCTGGGCTCAGCGTGAACTCGCTGATGCCCTCAGGCATCACCGTCAATGCCATTCCGGGCGTCAGCGGTATGCCGTGGCACCAGCTCAGTGTCTCGTCGGTCGCGTGCAGGTATCCGAGCATCGCCCAGTCCGGTGGCAGCATGAAGCGGCCGCGGCAATGGAATCCGCAGCTGATGCTGCAGAACAGGGCTTCCTCGTGTACGCGCGAAGCGAATGCCGCCCGCGGCCCATTACCATCGAGCAGCAGCAGTTCGACATCGCACACCCGAAGTACACCGCTCAGCGTCGCCAGATCGATTGATCGCAGGCCGCTGTCGTCGCTGTCTCCTACCCCACCATCGACCATGACAGTGTCATCCCCCCATTGATCCGTCACACGCTGCGGCCCCCACTGCCTGACAGGGCCACACCTTTCCACGAACATCCGTCGTTGCCGGAATGGAAGCAGCCAATGCCATGCAACCGGCCCGGGAATTGCCACAACCTGAAGGCGAGTATGCCCGATAATCTACTTGGGTAAACCCGCAGCCTGCATTGAAGAAAATAGATACACAGGTGAAGAAAATGTGGCCGCGACTGGCACGGTTCTCGCATGCGATCGAAAGGGCATCACATTATCTGCACGTCAGTGAATCGTTTTGCCCGCGAACGGATTTGCGTCACAGAACCAGACTGAAAGTTTAAGCATCAGCGGGTTTCTGCCGAATTTGCATATAGGTTCCAGTTGCAGCGAACCGCCATTCAGGCAAAGTCGATAACACGGTGATCCGGCCACTTCAACGCGGCCGCACCCTGGGGGAGCACATGACCATGGCCGTATTGCACGACATTCCGACCAGCGGCGCAGCGTCGCGCGGTGGACGGCGCGCGGCCGGCGTTTTCCCCTGGGCCGATCACCCTGCTTGAGCACGGCGGGCACACCCCGTCGTGCCTCCCCCGCCAGGACGCGCGGGGGTCCACGGACGATCCCGGCGGAGCCGGGCCACCGCCCAACAGGTGTCCTGCAGCAGACAGGTAGAGGGAGAAAATCACCATGAACGCATCGATCCGCACGTTCCTGAAGGAAGAAGATGGTGTCACCGCGCTTGAATATGGATTGCTGGCGGCGGTCATTGCCGGTGTCCTGATCGCGGTCGGCCGCACCCAGATCAGCGCGTTTTTCACCACGCTGTTCGAGCACCTGCAGGATATCGCCAAGGACGCCACCACGGCGCCGAAGTAAACGCGGCGGATATGGACCGATCCAAACACCGGTAATAGTGAAACTACCGGAAGCAAGGTCGGGGAGTTTCCAGGGACAGCCCGGTATCGGGCGACGGAGTGTGCGATGACACTGCTGGGATTGTTGGCCATCGGCATGTGCCTGCGGATCGCGATCAGCGATCTGTATGCCCGCCGGGTGCCCAACGCCTGGCTGCTTGCCGCGTGCGCGCTGGCTGTACCGCTGTTGATCGCTGGCCAGTTCAGTACGCCGCGCCTGCCGTGGGGCTCCCACGTCGCCGGCGCGGCGCTGGGCCTGGTCGCATTGCTTCCGTTCTACGCCGTGCGCTGGATGGGCGCGGGCGACGTGAAGTTCTTTGCGGTGCTGGGCCTGCTGCTGGGATTGGAGGCACTGCTGCCGATCTGGGTGGTCGCCAGCCTCGCCGCCGGGCTTCATGCGCTGGTGGTGCTGGCCTCGCGTCGCCTCGGCCCCATGCTGCCGGCCGGCCTGCAGCTGCAGATGACCCGGGCCAGCTCGCAGTGGCAGTCACATCCTGCCCTGCGCGAACTGCAGAGCGCACGGCAGGGACGCCACGGCATTCCCTACGCCGCCTATCTGGCGCTGTCGGCCATCGGCTGGATCATCATCCAGGTCTACGGAGGTGTTTCATGAACACTCGCAGCCCTCGCCGGCAACGCGGCGTGGCCAGCATCGAATTCGCACTGATGCTGATGCTCGGCCTGCTGCCGCTGCTGCTGTTCACTTTCACCGGGGTGATGATCATGGCCGCACAGCAGACGCTGGCGACCGCATCCGCAGAGGGAGCACGCGCCTCCCTGCGCTACGGCACCAACGCCCAGCGCCGCACCGCGGCCTGTGTCGCAGCACGCACTTCAATGCAGTGGCTGCTGCAGTTCTCCAAGCAGGACGTGGACTGCAGCGCGGGCGGCAGCAATGCCATCGTGGTCGCCGCGCCCGCGCCGTGTGCAGGGCTGCCCGCCGCGCAGTGCATCACCGTCACGGTCAGCTACGACTATGCCGGCCACCCCTTCCTGCCCGGCACCGCCACCCTCTACGGGTGGGTGATGCGGGCTCCCATCCGCAGCGTCGCGGTCGCCCAGCTCGACCTCGGCAGCGGCACCTGACGATTGGTACAGGAGACGGTTCCATGCTCAAGTTGACCCGCATTGCCGCCGTCGCCCTGATCGGCCTGGCCGTGCTGCTGGCCGTGATTGCACTGATGATCGGCCGCAAGCCCGACGCGCCGGTACATGTGGCGCCGGTTGCCAGCGCGGACCCGCAGGCCATCACGGTGGTCGAAGCCGTCGCCCGGCTGCCGGCCGGCGAGCCGATCACCGCCAATGGGCTGCGACTGGCCCAGCGCACCACGCCGGTCGCCGGCGCCGCGACCAGCATTTCCACCGTGGTCGGCAAGGTTCCGGTCCAGGACATTGCTGAAGGCAGCGCGATCAGCTCCTCGGCCCTCGCGCAGGGCTTCTCGCTGCAGCTGCGGCCCGGTGAGCGCGCACTGGCGGTGCCGGTCGATGAACTGGTCGGCGCGGGCAATCGCATCCTCCCCGGCGATTTCGTCGATGTGTTCCTCAACCTGCGCACCGCCCAGCCCAGCGCCGGGGGCCCGGGCGAGGCCGCACAGGCGCGCCTGCTGCTGTCGCGCCTGCGCGTGCTGAGCTATGGCCAGCAGGATATCGCGCCGAACCCGGGCGATACCGCCGCCAGCACCGATGGCAGCGAACGCAACGACGCACGCGCCGCGGACATCACCGGCAGCAGCCATGGCGCCAGCGACGAGACCCGCCAGCCGGCGCGCAGCGCGGTACTGGCGGTACCGGTGGCGGACGCCAACCGGCTGCTGCTGGGCGCCCAGCAGGGCAAGCTGTTCCTGGCGCTGCGCAATCCGGCCGATACCGGCCTGCCCGACCTTGCCCTGTTCCCGCAGGCGCGGGGCGTGATCGATCCGCTGCGCGGACTGGATGCAGAGCAGCAGGTGGCCCTGCAGCGACCCGAGAACCACGCCTTCGCAGGCATTGACGGCGATGCGCTGGCCGGGCGTGGCGCCGCCCCGACCCGCGTCAACCCGCAGGCGCCGCCGCGCGCACCGGCCGTCCGCCACGGTGCGCCACGCGCCTCCGGCATTGAAATCATCCGGGGTGACAGCTCCGCTCCCCGTGGTTCCCTCTGACCTGCCCCGAGTGCATCCATGACCCAACGCCGACTGTCTCCACGCCCCTCCCCTCGCCAGCGCTGGCTGGCCCTGATGCTGGTGCTGCTGGCACCGGCAACGAGCGTGGCCGCCGACGATCTGGTGCTGCAGGCCCGTGAGCAGCGCCCATGGAGCCTGCCCGCCGACCTCGAGCGCGTGGCCATCGCCGACCCTGGTGTCGCCGACATCGTGATGCTGCGCGGCCAGCGCCAGGCGCTGCTGGTGGGCAAGGCGCCCGGCACCACCACACTGCTGCTGTGGCACCGCAAGCAGGCCGAGCCACAGCGCGTGCAGGTGCGCGTGCAGAGCGCTGTGCAGGGCGCGGCGAGCACCGGCACGAGCGGCCTGCTGTTCACCCAGCAGGGCCAACAGGGCCTGCTGCAGGGAAGCACGGACAGCGTGCTTGCGCACATGCAGGAACAGCAGACTGCGGCGATGGCACTTGGCAAAGAGGGCCAGCTCGCCGACGCGTCGACGGTCAGCAGCGGTGGCGTGGTCCAGGTCGAGGTCAAGGTGGTGGAGTTCAACAAGACCGCCCTGAAGCAGATCGGCATCAGCTTCCAGAACCGCAACGGCAGCTTCGCCTATGGCATCGCCCGTCCCGGCGGCCAGCTGCCCGGCAACACCGGCATCCTGCCCGGCATGAAGGAAGGCGAATCGGGCAACGAGTCCACTTCACCGATTTCCTCGGCGTTCCGCCTGGTGTTCGGTTCCACCAAGGGCCTGTGGAATGCCGATGTCGACCTGCTGCAGAGCAACGGCATGGCCCGCGTGCTGGCCGAGCCCACCCTGGTCGCCTTGTCCGGACAGAGCGCCAGTTTCCTGGCCGGTGGCGAACTGCCGATCCTGGAACCGCAGGGCCTGGGCACCACCACCATCACCTACAAGCCGTTCGGCATCGGGCTGACCGTGACCCCGACCGTGCTGGCACCGAACCGCATCGCACTGAAGGTCGCGCCGGAAGCCAGCGACCTGGACTACAGCAATTCGATTGCCCTCAATGGTGTGCAGATCCCTTCGATCACCACCCGCCGGGCCGACACCACGGTTGAACTGGGTGACGGCGAGAGCTTCGTCATCGGCGGCCTGGTCAGCTCCAACGTGGTGTCCAGCGTCAACAAGATTCCGCTGCTCGGTGACCTGCCGATCATCGGCTCGTTCTTCCGCAATTTCGACTACAAGCGTCAGGACAAGGAACTGGTGATCATCGTCACGCCGCGGCTGGTGCAGCCGCTTGCGCGCAACACCGAACTACCGCTGCCCGGCGCACGCGAAGCCAAGCCGAACCTGCCCGAATGGGGCTCGTGGCTGCTCGGCCCGATCAGCCAGGACCCGGTGCCCGGCTTCTCACGCTGATTCCATGATGCCTGCGATACCACGACCATGCCCTACGCCACCGCCCAGCCACTGCATCCACAGGGACCACCGATGAACCTGGTCCTGTACGGAATGGATCGCGAACTGCTGCCCCGGCTGGCTGCCAAGTTGCCGCCGACCACGACCCTGCACTGGCAGGACAGCAACGCGCCGACCTCCGCACAGGACCTTCAACGCGGGGGCCAGAGCCTGGTGCTGCTCGATTTCCGCCCCGAACACGCGGCCGCCTCCAGCGCACTGGCCCAGCAGCTGCAGCAGACACAGCCGGACCTGGTGCTGGTCGCGGTCGGCGCTACCAGTGCCGGCCAGGTCGAAGGCGTGGTGATCGCGCTGCGCGCCGGCCTGCGCGACGTGCTGGACCTGGACAGCGACAACGCCGGCATCGAAGCCGCGTTGCGACGCGCGCTGTCACCGCGACCGACGGCCTCGCCACAACTGGCGCACAAGGCTCGCCTGATCGTGCTGCTGGGCGTGCGTGCCGGGGTCGGCACCAGCACCCTGGCCGCGCACCTGTCAGTGCTCGCGCAGCAGACCCGCACTCTCGCCCAGGGCGAAGCGTTGCAGCAGGATGGCCTGCTGATGGAGCTGGCACAGCCGTCCGGCGATCTCACGCTGTACCTCAACCTCGACAGCCGCTTCCACTACGAAGACGCGTTGCGCAACGCCAGCCGCATCGATGCCACCCTCGCCCGCACCGCCATGGCCCGCCATGATTCCGGACTGGTGCTGCTTGATCGGGCCGGTGGCAGTGACGCGGTGCCGCCCTCCGATCCGGGTGCACTGCTGCAGCGCCTGCGCGCCGTGTTCGCCAGTGTTCTGTGCGATGCCGGTGGTTGCCCGCTGCGGCAGTTGCCGCCGCTGCTGCTGGACCAGGCCGACGAAATCTGGCTGGTCACCGACGCCTCGATCGCTACCCTGGTGTCGCTCGACCAGGCGCTGAAGCATCTGGCGGGTCAGCGCGAACGCGAGAAGCGGCTGCAGCTGGTGATCAATCGCCACGACGACAGCAGCGGCATGAGCCCCGAACAGATCGCGCGCCGCTTCGAGGTGCCGCTGCTGGCCACCTTGCCCGAACGTCCACGCGTGCGCCTCGCTGCCAGCCAGGGCCACCTGCTGCTGCAGGACGCACCGCGCGACCCCTACCTGCGTGCCCTCGCCCCGCTCGTTTCGCGCCTGGACCCGGCTGCATGCCCGGTGCAGGCACAGGGACTGCGGGAAAGACTCTCCCTTGCCCTGGGTGGATCGCAATGGAAGACAAGGTAACCCCGTTCCCGCATGCCGCCACCCGCCCGGTGCTGCCCGACAACCCGCCGGGCCACCTGCCGTTCGCGCAGACCGAGCAGTACCAGAAGGTGCTGTCGGCCGCGCATGAGCACCTGCTCAACAGCATCGAGGACGAGCGCATCGACATCGATTCCTGGGCGCCGGATACCATCGCACGCTGGGTGCAGGTGCAGACGGTGGGCTTCATCCAGGAATGGCGCATCCCGATCAATGAAGAAGAAATGCAGGTGGTCGCAGAAGGGCTGGTCAAGGAGCTGACCGGCTTCGGCCCGCTCGACGACCTGCTGCATGATCCGTCGATCGAAGACATCCTGATCAACGGCTTCAAGGACGTGCACGTCTCGCAGGGTGGCCAGCTCAAGCGCGCCACGCAGCGCTTCACCGACGATACCCACCTGTTGCGGATCCTGCGGCGCATCCTCGCACCATTGGGGCGCCGCCTGGATGACTCCAACCCGATGGTCGATGCGCGCCTGCCCAATGGCGGGCGACTCAACGCGATCATCTCGCCGCTGGCGGTGGATGGACCGATGGTCTCCATCCGCAAGTTCCGCAAGGACCCGTTCACGCCTGACGAGCTGCTGGCCAAAGGCACCTTCGACGCGCCGATGCAGGCGCTGCTGAAAGCGATGGTGCTGGGCCGCTGCAACATCCTGGTGTCGGGCGGAACCAGCTCCGGCAAGACTTCGCTGCTGAACGCTCTGGCCAGCTACGTGCCGCCCAATGAGCGCGTGATCACCGTCGAGGACACTGCCGAACTGTCGCTCAACCACCCGCACGTGGTGCGTCTGGAAAGCCGTATCGGCGGCGCCGAAGGCCATGGTGCGGTGAGCATCCGCGACCTGGTGCGCAACAGCCTGCGCATGCGGCCGGACCGCATCGTGGTCGGCGAAGTCCGAGGCGCCGAGGTGCTGGAAATGCTGCAGGCGATGAACACCGGCCACGACGGCTCGATGGCGACCATCCATGCCAATTCACCGCGTGATTGCCTGTACCGCATCGAGATGCTGGCAGGTTTCGCCGGCTTCCAGGGCAGCGAAGACAGCCTTCGCCGGCAGATTGCCAGTGCGATCGACTTCATCGTGCAGATCTCGCGACTGGGCAGCGGCCGCCGCGTGCTGGTCTCGATCACGGAAATCACCGGCGTCAGCGACAACCTGATCACCACCCAGGAGATGTTCCGGCACGAACTGCAGATCGACGCAAACGGCCGGGAGATCGACCGCTGGGTCGGCCTGGGCTTCCAGCCCCACTCGCACAAGCTGGAACCGTTCCGCCAGCTGCTGCGCGAATCGCTGTACGGAGACTATTGAGCATGGGCACCGGTCTGCTGCTGGGCGTGCTGAGCATCATCTCCGTGCTGCTTGCGCTGGCGGCATGGCTGTGGGGCACGGCCAGCACCCGCGAGCAGCGCCAGGCTTCGCTGCAGCATGCCGAGCAGCAGCTGGCGCGTGGCAATACAGCCCCTTCGCCATCGGCCAGCATCGCCAGTGCCGCCGCCAACGAGCCTGCACGGCCTGCCAGCAGCGGGCGCAGGCCGCTGCCCTGGAATGGACTGCTGCAACGTGCGGGCCTGCAACCGGGCTGGAAACTTCCGGTGATGCTGCTGGTGCCGGGGCTGGTGCTGTCACTGACGGCCATGCTGCGGCTGGGCACTGCGTGGATGTTCCCGCTGACCCTGCTGCTGTACGCGCTCGGTTGCTGGCTGTGGATCATGCGCCGGACCACCCGGCTGCGCGCGCAGCTGCTGCACCAGCTGCCCGATTTCCTCGACAACCTGGTGCGCCTGACCGCGCTGGGCAACAGCCTGCAGGCGGCGTTCCAGGTTGCGTCGATGCAGACCAGCCCGCCGCTGCGCGGCCTGCTAGACACCACGGTGCGCTATGCCCGCAGCGGCATGGATCTGGATCGCGCGTTGTCACTCGCCGCGCAGCCCTATCGCATGGATGTACTGAAGGTGCTGTCGGTGGTGATCGGCGTCAGCGTGCGCATCGGCGGCCGCTCCGACCAGATCCTGCAGCGCATGGGCGACTTCATGCGCGACCTGGAACAGGCGCAGCAGGAGCTGGCGGCGACCACCTCGGAAACGCGGATGTCGGCCTGGGTGCTGGGCCTGCTGCCGCCAGCCAGCGCCGTGCTGATGGCCATCGCCAGCCCCGACTTCTTCCAGCCCGTGCTGCACGAGCCGCTCGGCCACAAGGTCCTGCTGATCGCGTTGGGCCTGGAGCTGGTGGGCGCTTTCCTGCTGTATCGACTGGCCAAATCGCTATGAGCCATCGCAGCCCCCCTGGAGAAGCCCGATGAGTGCAAGTACCTGGTTTGCGCTTTCACTGCTGGTGCTGGCCGCGGGCGTGGCCCTGCTCGGGTTTGCCGGTTGGGTCCGCAGCCATCGTGAACAGCGCACGTCGGCCACGCTCAAGACCGCTCTGCAGCCGCGTGACGAGGCGCGCGAAGTGGAAGCCACGGGCCGCGACTCGCTGGGCTGGCTGGAGCGCTTCGGTCGCGCGCTCAGTGGTGGCCGCCTGGAAGCCGCGCTGCTGGCCAACGAGGATCGCCTGCTGCTGGATCTGGCCGGCTGGAACACGCGCCGCGGCACCGCCATCTATCTCGGCGTCCGCCTGCTGCTCGCGCTGCTGGTACTGGCCCTTGCGCTGGCCTTCAGCGAAGCGACCGGGCTGGCGAAGATCATGGTGGTGATCGGTGCACTGGCCGCGGGCCTGCTGCTGCCCAAGTTCGCCCTGTCTGCCTGGGTCAAGCGTCGCCGCCGTGCAGTCGAGAACGAGCTGCCGTTGCTGATCGACCTGCTGCGCCTGCTGCAGGGGGTGGGATTCAGCATGGACCAGAGCCTGCAGACGCTGGGCGACAAGCTGCGTGATGCGCTGCCGATCCTCGGCGGTGAACTGCAGGAAGCCAACGTGGCCTACACCCACGGGCGCACCCGCGCGCAATCGCTGCGCCGCCTGAGTGACGTCTACGGTGACGACGACCTGAGCAGCCTGGTGCAACTGATCCTGCAGGTGCATGCACACGGTGGCGCGGTGCAGGAGCCACTGCGCCAGTTCAGCATCCGCCTGCGCGAGCAGCGCCGCAACTCGCTGAAGGAAAAGGTCGGCAAGCTTTCGGTGAAGATGACGGTAGTGATGATGCTGACCCTGCTGCCAGCGCTGATGCTGGTTCTTGCCGGCCCGGCGCTGGTTGCGCTGGCCGCCACCATGTCCTCGATGGGAACGACCTGATGCCCGCCCTTCGCACCGCCTGCCTGCTGTTCGCCCTTGCCGCCGTCGCCAGTGGCTGCGCGTCGACCACGCCGAAGTACCTGCGCGCGCCCAGCCTGGCCGCGCCCGAACCGGCACCACAGGACAGCCGCAACGCCTACCTGGAACTGATCGCGCGCATGCAGCAGCAGGGCGCCTGGTATGCCTCGCTGGCCCACGTCGATGCATTCCGCCAGCGCTACGGTGATCGCCCGGCGCTGCGGCTGCTGCAGGCCGACGCCCTGCGCGAGACCGGGCAGGCCGACGCGGCCATCGCGCTCTACCGTGAACTGTCCACGGGGCCGCAGGCGGCCGCCGCCGCACATGGCCTGGGCCTGATCGCCGCGCATCGCGATGACGACGCCGGCAGCGAGCAGTCTCTGGCCCGGGCCACCCAACTGGAACCGCTGAACACCGACTACCTCGGCGATCTGGGCTACGCGCGGCTGCGTGCAGGACAGTTCGACCAGGCCCGTGAGCCGCTGGCAAAGGCGCTCGAGCTGTCACCCGGCAATGCCAAGGCGACGGCCAACCTTGCACTGTGGGCGGTGCTGCGTGGGGACACCGCCACGGCCGAGCGCCTGGCCCAGCAGGCCAACCTCAACGAAGACAGCCGCCGCGGCATCCAGCAGCAGGCCGAGCAGATCCGCGCACGCCTGCAGCAGCGCCAGGCGGCAGCAGCGGCACGCGAGGTGGCAGCCCCCCGCGCGGTTGCCGGCCCGCCGGCCCGCTCGCAGGCCGCAGCCCGGCTGGCCGCCGAAGCGCGCCGCGACATCCGCGATGCGCGGGATCCGCAGCGCCTGCCACCTTCGATGCTCGAACGCTTCAGCACCCAAGACCAGCCCACCGGGAACACGCCATGATCAAGCCGCTCCTGACCCGTCGCCTGTTGCCCGCGCTGAGCGGCCTGCTGCTGGCGACAGCTGCCCAGGCACAGCAACAGCCGCTGACCGGGCAGATGCTCGGCGGTGCCCGTCCCGCGGCAACCGCAGCGCAACCGCTGCAGTCCGAAACGCTGGCAACGGTCGACGTGTCCGCGCCCGAGGCTCGTGCGCCCGTACCAGCACCCGCATCACCCCCTGCCTACGACCTCGCCAGCACAGCGGCCGCACCTGCACCCCCGGTACGCCGCAGCGAGATCGGCGACGCCACGCGCAGCCTGTTCCAGCTGCAGGCCTCGGGACAGCAGGCCGGCGCGCGCCTGCCGATCCTCGGTGACCAGGCCACCCTGAGCTACGCGCGCTACCTGAAGAGCTTCCAGCACGAGATTCCCGATTTCTTTGAAACCGATGTCGGCAAGTCCAAGGGAACATCCTCATCCGGACGTTGAGGTAGGCCATGAAACGCCCACGCCAGTTCAGCTTCAACCGCCCCCGCGGCGGCATGTCGGTCACCATGATGCTGGTCATGCTGGTGCTGCTGGCCATGCTCGGGCTGGTCGAGATCGGCTACCTGTTCTGGGCCAAGCGTGATGCGCAGAAGGTCGCCGACCTGGCGGCGCTGGCCGGCGCCCAGCGCCTGGAACTGTGCACGTCGGACAACAGTGACAACAGCGCGGCGCGGCAGAGCGCGCTGACCCAGAACCGGTTTGCCGGCAGCCTGCAGATCAGGTGCGGGAACTGGAGCGCGACACGCGGCACGACCAATCGTTTCCAGGGGACTGTGGATGCCGCCAATCCACGCAATGCCGTGCAGGTCATCGCGCAGCGCAGCGTGCTGCCCTTCTTCGGGCAGAACACCAGCTTGCCGACCGTCAGCGTGCAGGCGGTGGCGCGCCGCTCCGAGCCCACTGCGGTGTTCGCCGTCGGCTCGCAGCTGCTGCGGACCCGCGGCGATTCGCTGCTGATGTCGACCCTGCGCCTGATCGGCCTGGATGTCACCAACGCCACCGTGCTTTCCTATGACGGCCTGGCGCAGGCCAACGTCACACCCTCCGGCCTGCTGAAGGCGCTCAACATTCCAGTCAGCGCCAACCTCAGCGTGGCCGACTTCAACCGCCTGCTGGCAGTCAACAAGATCTCGCTGGCGCAGCTGGTCGACGCCACCGCCACGGTGGTCGGCCGCGATACCACCGTCGGCGTGCAGCTGCGTGCCCTGTCGGACCTGGTCGCCACCCGGCTGGACATCACCAAGCTCAACATCGCGCTGGGCAGCGAATCCGGCGGCGGTGGCCTGTTCGCCGAAGTCATTTCTCCGGACGGTACCGCCGGCAGCGCGCTGGAATCGAAGATCAGCGTCCTCAACCTGATCAGCACCGCCATTTCCATCGCCAATGAGGGCAATGGCATCGCGATCGGCGGCCTGAACCTGCTGGGCATCAACGTGCAGGCCGGGGTGGTCGAACCGCCGTCGATCGCCATCGGTGGCGTCGGGTCGCGCGCCTACAACGCGCAGGTCCGGCTGATGGCCGATGTCGACAGCAACAACCTGTTTGCGCTCGGCCCACTGCTGCAGCTGCTGGGTACGCGCCTGCATCTGCCCGTACACGTCGATGTCGCCAACGCAATGGGAACGCTGACCGGCATCCAATGCGGCGGCACCTCGCCCCAGGCCACCATTCAGGTCGATTCCTCGGTGCTGCGCGCCTGCGTCGGCAACGTCGATCCCGCACAGCGGTTCTCCAAGAACAATGTCTGTGACAACACCCTGCAGAAGGAACAGCTGCTGACACTGCTGGGCCAGCCCTTGATCAACGACAAGATCACCCTGCCCGCGTTGACCAGTTCGCAGAACCTGACCCTGGCTGCCGGCGAAAGCGGCTCCACCCAGATCAATCCGCTGGCACTGGGCAATGCCGTTTCCGATCTGGTCAACGAGTTGCTGCGGGTCCTGTCTGGCATGCTCAGCTCACCCAAGCAGGGCATGAGCGCGAACGACACCGCCAAGGCGCTGGCCGACCGCTACCTGCAGGCCACGTTCCCGCCCAACACGCGCTATGACGTCAACAAGCTGATTCCGCTGCTGCGCGATGGCGACCCCAGCCGGCAGCTGGCGCCGCTGAACAGCTGGAATGTGCCCGGCGGCCTGCCCTACGCCTGCGGCCTGCTGAACCTGGTCACCTGCCACAAGGACGGGCCGGTCTGGGATGCGTTCAAGGTCACCGTCACCGGCCAGGGCCTGGGCGTGCTCGACGGGCTGCTCGGCTCACTGGTCGGCGGCCTGCTGATCAACCGCTGCGATAGCCTGCTCGGCAACCTGATCGACTACAACGGCTGCGTGCGCAACAACCTCGCCTCGTACATCCAGACCGCGCCGGCCGGCTTCCTCGATGGTGCCGGTGGAACCGGCGTCAGCAACCCCGATGGCAGCGTCAGCTGCAGCGGCCTGCTGTGCACGCTGCTGAAGCCGATCCTGGCCGCGCTGCGCCCGGTCCTCAACAGCGTCGGCACCCTGCTGACCAACCTGCTGGCCAGCGTGCTGGGGCTGGAACTGGGGCGGACCGATGTCAACGTGCAATCGATCCAGTGCAGCGCCGTGCAGCTGGTCTATTGACCCGTGACGGGCGCCCTTGGCGGCGCCCGCGCCCATGCTAGACTCCCGGCGGGGAACCACCTTCATCTCAACCCACACTCATCCGTGGATGGTCTAGACATGCGAGAAACTTCAGGGGGCGCGGTCTTCGCCCGTCAGGCGCGCGGCGCGGCAATGCTGGCCGTGGCCATGATGCTGGTGGCACCGGCGGCGATGGCTGCCCGTGGCGACCGCGAAGCAGCCGCAGAGCCGGCCGCGCGCACCGCACCGGTAGTGCGCAACACCGTGGACGAACTCAAGCAGCTGATGGATTCGCGCCAGCTGACCGAGCTGCGTACCACCTACAACGGCAACTACGGTGCCAGCCTGCTGTTCAACGCCAACACCCTGACGTATTACGTCGCCCTGTTCCAGGAAAAGAACTTCTGGCGGGTGATCAAGACCGATGCCGTGGACAACGCAGAGCGCGTGTACCGCACATTTGCGCAGCAGTCCGAACAGCTGGCGCAGGTCTATATCGACACCACCCGGCTGGAAGCCGGCAAGCGCTACACCGAGCGCCTGGTGGCCTATAACGAGGAGCGCCTGCGCACGCTGCAGCAGGAAATGGAACAGCAGCAGGCGCAGTCGGCCCAGGTCAGCGCGGCCCTGCAGCAGGCCCAGCAGCAGGCCGTCAGCCTGAGTACCGATGTGCAGAGCACCAACAGCCAGCTGGACGCGCTGCAGCGCCGTATCCAGATCCTGCAGGCCGAACAGGGCAACCCGGAGCTGAGCCTGCCCAAGCCGGACAGCGTGCCCTCGCCGGCACCGGCGGCGGCCAGCGACGGTCGCTGAGCCCGCGCTTCCAGCGTCTCCGCACAACGGCGCCCATGGGCGCCGTTGTCGTTTTCAGCACCAAAATCAGCGACACGCGTCGTGCACCGCGTCATCCAGCTGTCGGCGCTGTACGAAGTCCAGGCGCCTGGCCCTGGCCAACGCCTTCCCGCGTTGCTGCCGCGCACGCTCACAGGCGGCGGGATCGGCGCTGATCGGGATCAGCGCAGCCCGCGCGCGCCCGGGGCGTGACGCCCGCCGCCGGGCCGGCGCTGCAGTGGACGTGGCAGGCACCGGGCCACGCGACAAGGACTGTTCCGCCGGAACGTCCCAGCGCCATTCCGCGCGCCCTTGGCACGGCGTCTGCTGGTAGACCGGGTAAGCGCCGTCCACGCACTTGTAGACGTGGGTCTGCGCGCCTACTGCGGTCGACAGCAGCAGGCACACCAACAGGCAGCATGGAAGTCTGGGCATTGCGGGCTCCGCGACAGGTCCGCTGCCATCGTCAGCCGACCCCCGGTCCGCCGCCAGAGCGATACACGTCACAGCCCCGGCAATCCAGCACAGGCGTGCAAGGCATCCGATAGCCATTGCGCTGTACTGCCGGAGGCACCGGCAGGCCTGCCGATGCCTTCCCTCCCTTCCGCCAAGGAACCTGCAATGAGCAACTACGTCACCGTCGCCGATGGCGCCCGCATCTTCTACAAGGACTGGGGCAGCGGACAGCCGATCGTGTTCGCCCACGGCTGGCCGCTGTCCTCCGATGCCTGGGACCCGCAGATGCTGTTCATGGGGCAGAACGGCTATCGCGTGATTGCGCACGACCGCCGCAGCCACGGCCGCTCCAGCCAGACCTGGGACGGCAACAACATGGATACCTACGCCGACGACCTGGCCGCGGTGATCGACGCGCTGGACCTGAAGGACGCGATCCTGGTCGGCCATTCCACCGGCGGCGGCGAAGTGGCCCACTACATCGGCCGCCACGGCAGCAAGCGCGTCGCCAAGGTGGTGCTGGTCGGCGCCGTGCCGCCGTTGATGCTGAAGACCGCCGGCAACCCGGCCGGCACTCCGCTTGAGGTGTTCGACGGCATCCGCAAGGGCACCGGCGGCGACCGCTCGCAGTTCTTCAAGGATCTGGCCACGCCGTTCTTCGGCGCCAACCGCGATGGCAACAGCGTCACCCAGGGCATGCGTGATTCGTTCTGGCTGCAGGGCATGCTCGGCGGCGTCAAGGGCCAGTACGACTGCATCCACGAATTCTCGGAAGTGGACTACACCGGTGACCTGAAGAAGATCGACGTGCCTGCGCTGGTCGTGCATGGCGATGATGACCAGATCGTACCGTTCGATGCTTCGGCCAAGCTGTCCTCGCAGATCATCAGCGACGCCGAACTGAAGGTGTATGCCGGGGCCCCGCACGGCCTGACGGTCATCCACGCCGACGCGTTCAACGCCGACCTGCTGGCGTTCGCACGCAAGTGATGGACTGCGGCGGCGCCTGAAGCGCCGCCGCTTCTGCGGTAGTGCCGGCCGCTGGCCGGCAACTTTTCCATCCTGATCCAAAGCACATGCAGCCGGCCAGCGGCCGGCTCTACCAGAGCAGGTCAGATGTCACTGTGGTGGTGCGGAACGCCGGCCTTGGGCAGCGGGTCATGGCCGCCCACGAAGTGACGTACCACTGGTGCCCGTTCGCCGCGATGCAGTTCGCGCAGCACCTCCTGGATCGCCTTGTCATCGGCGGTGATGCGTTCGTGCTGGCGCAGATGCTCCAGCCACGACGGGGTCACGAAATACTCCAGGTGGATGCCCGGCGTTGCCACATCCTCAACCACGCCCCAGACCACGGCGCCATCACGGCGACGGATCGTGCCCAACGCGCGCATCTGCGCCTGGAACGCGCTGCGATCGGCTTCGTCGATGCGGTATTCAATGGTCACCAGCACCGGGCCGCGATCATTGGATACCGGTACTGAGAGTTCCGGTGCCGGCCAGTGCCCGGCCGGACGCAGGTTCAGGTCTTCAGTACCGGCGATGCGCACGCGCCAGACCAGCAGCCCGCCGATCACCGCACCGGCGGCAGCCACCAGCAGGGCCAGCTCGGGCGAGGTGCGCTGCGCCAGCGCGCCCCAGCTCAGGCCGCCAGCGGCCATGCCGGCAGAGAACACCATGATGTACAGCGCCAGCGCGCGCGCACGTACCCACGCCGGTACCGCTGTCTGCGCGGCGATCTGCAGCGAAGAGAGCACGGTGATCCAGGCAAAGCCATTGACCAGCATCACCACGGGAAGCACGTACCAGCTGCGGGTCAGCGCCAGCCCGACCAGGCTCAACGCCAGCGACAGCGTGGCCAGCAGCACCAGCAGGTCGCGGTCCATCTGTGCGCGCAGCTTCGGCAGCAGCAGCGCGCCGCCGACCGCACCGATGCCAATGCAGCCCAGCAGCATGCCGTACTGCCCTGCCCCACCCTGCATCTGCCCGCGCACCACCACCGGCAGCAACGCGTTCATCGCCGCGGCGAAGAAGAAGAAGCCGACCGACTTGATCAGCACTGCCTGCAGCCGCCCGGCGCGGCTGGCATAGCGCAGGCCTGCCTTCAGGCCGGCACCGAAGCCTTCCGGCGGCAGGCTGGACTGCTTCGGGTCGCGCTTCCAGCCCCACACCACGAACAGCATCGCGGCGAAGGTGATGGCGTTGAAACCGAAGGCCCAGACCGCACCGAGCTGGGCCACGATCACGCCGCCGATGGCCGGGCCGATCGAACGCGCAATGTTGATGCCGATCGAGTTCAGCGCCACCGCCGAAGCCAGCATCGGCTGCGGCACCAGCTCGGACACGATCGCGGCCTGCGCCGGCATCGCCATCGCCGCGCCACACCCCATGCAGAAGGTCAGTAGCACCAGCAGCTGCGGGGTCAGCATGTCCATGGCGGTCAGCGCCGCCATCACAGCAGCCACCAGCAGCATCCAGCCCTGGGTGGCCAGCAGGTACCTGCGCCGGTCGACGATGTCGGCCAGGGTGCCGGCGGCCAGTGCCAGCAGCACGATCGGCACCGTGGTCGCCGACTGCACCAGCGCCACCATCAACGGTGAGCCGGTGCGCTCGGCCATCACCCAGGCGGCGGCCACATCATTGACCCAGGTGCCGATGTTGCTGGCCAGGATCGCCAGCCAGATCGAACGGAACATCCGGATCTTCAACGGCGACCAGGCCCCTGCGGCCGGTACGGAAGGTTGCGACGCGGTTGCGTTCACCATTGCCATGCTCCAATGATCGAGGCGAACAGCGTGTCCTGGCCTCCGGCCTGCTTCAGTGCAGGACCGGCATCGACCCAGGCCAGCTGCAGCTGCCATTGCCAGTGTTCGCTGGCCTGCCAGCGGGTTTCGGATTTGTACTGGTTGCCGATGCGGCGTGCGCCACCGGCAGTGCCTGGCAGCGCCAGCAGCGGTGCCGGCGTGGTGTAGACCGCATCGGTGCGCCGATGCTTCCAGGCCATCTGTACGCCCAGCTCCGTCGTCACCGCGTCGTGCAGGCGCAGGCTCAGCGTAGGCTGGATATCCATCAGGTTGGCCGGCGCCAGCAGGCTGGCCTCGCTGAAGTAGGCCGACTTCGGGAACAAGGCATTGAACGTTCCCAGCCGGCCATCGCGCAGATTGCCGTCGCCGCTGGCGATGTCGGCCTTCAGGCCCAGCCGTGGCTGCAGCGGCAGGTCCGGCCAGCGCCAACCCGTATCGGTGGCCAACGTCCAGGCGCGGATGTCGAGGTCACCCGTGGCGGCACCCAGTTCACCGCCCTGCACCACCAGTTCGTTGTTCCAGTCCAGTGCACCGGCCTGGCCGAACCAGCGCGCGCCGAGTGTCTGCCGACGTTCGGTACCGCTGCCTGCGGCGAAGTGCGCGCCGTCGCGGCGGTAGTCCAGCAGGTACAGATCCCACTGGCCCGACGCCTGACCGCGCGCCGTCGTGGCGTACGCACCCCACAGGTGGGCACCGTGTTCGCCCCGATCATCGAAGGCACCGGCTCGATTCTCCACCGGCCGCAACACCATCAGGTCCAGCATGCCGAGGCGGCCTTTCCAGCCTGCACGTGCGCCGTCGAAGGCCAGGCGGATGTTCGGCCCATCGCGTACCGACAACAGCCGCGAGCTGCCGTAGCCGGCCTCCTGCCGGCCCAGCTGCAAATGAAAGACACCGCGCTGCCAGCGCCAGTACGCCTGCTGCACGTCCAACGCGCTGCGATCGGTACGGCCGGGGCCGCCGGCCTTGCCACTCTCGGCGTGCACACCCAGCTGCAGCTTCGCCTGCCAGGTGTCTTCCACATAGGTGGCCGAGGCCAGCGCACGCAGCAGGCCGTAGCCATCCTCTGCGCCTCCGATGCCGAAGCGGGTCGGATCGTAGTACAGGCCACGCACGCGTAGCGACGCATCCCATTGCAGTTGGCCGTCGCCTGCATCGCTGCAGTGGCCACCGTCGCAGGCCAGCGCCAGCGCCGGCATGGCCAGCAGCGCCAGGCTCAGAACGCGAAGCACGAGCATCCCATCGCGCCCCAGAACGCGGTCAGGTCATCGGTCGGCGCCACGTGCCGGGCGGCATGACCATGGGCGCCATGCGTACTGCAGGCCACACCGTGGTGATGGCGGTGGGCAGCGGCCAGGCCGGTCGCGGCTCCACCCACGTGGTAGCCGCCAAACCTGTTCACTGGCGACCAGTTGGGCATCGCCGGCGGCAGCTGCGGGGCCAGGCCGGCGTAGTCACCGTCGGCGTGCACGATGCGGCCACCGACCACGGTCAACACGCTGGTGATGTCGGCGATCTGCGCGTCATCGACGCGGAAGAAATCAGCCGACAGCAGGATGAAGTCGGCCAGCTGGCCAGCCTTAAGCGTGCCCTTCACCGCTTCGTCGCCCGAGAACCACGCGCTGCCCTGGGTCCACAGGCGCAGCGCCTGTTCGCGCTCCAACAGGTTCTCATCGCCGTACAGGGCCAGGCCGCCCACGGTGCGCCCGGTCACCAGCCAGGACAACGCCACCCACGGGTTGTAGCTGGCCACACGGGTGGCATCGGTTCCGGCACCCACCGGCACGCCTTCGGCCAGCATCCGCTTCACCGGCGGCGTATGCCGCGCCGCCTGCACACCGTAGCGCTCGACGAAGGCCTCGCCCTGGTAGGCCATGCGGTGCTGCACGGCGATGCCGCCGCCGAGCGCGCGGATGCGTTCGATGTTGCGCGGAGTGATGGTCTCGGCATGGTCGATGAACCAGTGCAGGCCATCGAACGGCACCTCGCGGTTGACCTGCTCGTACACGTCCAGGATGCGGGTGATGCTCTCGTCGTAGGTGGCGTGGATGCGGAACGGCCAACGCTTCTCGACCAGCAGCTTCACCACATCGTGCAGTTCCGGTTCCAGCTCCGCCGGCAACTCCGGGCGTGGCTCGTTGAACAGCTCGAAGTCGGCAGCGGAGAACACCAGCATCTCGCCGGCCCCGTTGTGGCGCAGCAGGTCATCGCCCTGGCGAGGCTGCAGGATCTCGCTCCAGCCGCGGAAGTCATCCACTTCCTTGCCCTTGTTCTGGGTGAACAGGTTGTAGGCGATGCGCACTGTCAGCTGGTCATCGCGGTGCAGCTGCTCGATGACCTGGTAGTCCTCCGGATAATTCTGGAAACCGCCTCCGGCGTCGATCACCGAGGTGATGCCCAGCCGGTTCAGCTCACGCATGAAGTGGCGGGTGGAATTGGCCTGGTACTCGATCGGCAGCCGGGGCCCCTTGGCCAGCGTTGCATACAGGATCAGCGCGTTGGGCTTGGCCAGCAGCAGTCCGGTCGGGTTGCCCAGCGAGTCGCGCACGATCTGCCCGCCCGGCGGGTCCGGCGTGTCTTTCGTGTAGCCACAGGCCCGAAGCGCAGCGCGGTTGAGCAGCGCGCGGTCGTACAGGTGCAGCAGGAATACCGGCGTATCCGGCGCGATGTCGTTGAGTTCCTGTAGGGTCGGCAGGCGCTTTTCGTTGAACTGCGCGGCAGTGAAGCCACCGACCACGCGTACCCATTGCGGCGCCGGGGTGCGATCAACCTGTGCCTTCAGCATCGCCATCGCATCGGCCAGCGAACGCAGGCCATCCCAGCGCAGTTCCAGGTTGTAGTTCAGGCCGCCGCGGATCAGGTGCGTGTGGCTGTCGTTGAGGCCGGGCAACAGGCGCCGGCCCTGCGCATCGATCAGGGTCGCTTCGGTGCCCCAGTCGCGCATGATCTGCTCGTCACTGCCGACGGCAACGATGCGCCCCTCCTGCACGGCCAGCGCCTGTGCGTGTGGCTGCTGCGGGTCGAGGGTGGTGATGCGGGCATTGCGGATGACCAGCGTGCTCATGCGACGCTCCTTGGAAGTGGAATCGAATGCAGCTCCGGCGCGGCCAGCCAGGCCCAGCGCCATCGCGGCGCTGCCGCCCAGCACCACGTTGCGGCGGCCGTGGTCGAGTGGATCGTGACTCATGCGAGGTCTCCTGGAAGGCGCTGGCCGTCCAGTGCCCAGGCGCCGGGCCCGGCCAGCGCGAGGGCCAGCAGTACCGTGGTCCACATCAACGGGTACTCGCTACCGCCGCGCATCCAGAACCAGCCCCTGGGCAAGGCCAACAGTACGGTGAAGCCGATGAAGGCAGCCGCCGCAAGCGCGGCGACGCGGGTCTGCCAGCCCAGCAGCACGGCCAGCCCGGACAGCACCTGCAGCAGGGCCAGCAACAGCGGCAGCGGTGCCACCGCTGGCAGGCCGAAGCCGCGCAGTTCAGTGGCAAAACCGGCCAGCCCGGGGCCTCCGAACCAGCCGAACAGCTTGCCCAGCGCGTGCGGCAGCAGGAAGCCTCCGGCTGCCACGCGCAGCATCAGCAGGGCCAGGTCGAGGCCATGGCCGGCCAGCATGCTCAGTGCCCGCCTTCCTGCGCGCCGAACATGCGCTTGGCGTACTGGATGCCGATGCCATAGCCGCCGGCGTGGTCGCGGGCGATGCCGGTGGTCAGCTCGTAGGTCTCGCCACGTGCCCAGTCGCGCTGCAGTTCAAGCAGGTACTGCACGCTGGTCATCGGCACCGCGCCGGCCTGCACCATGCGGGTGATCGCACGCTCGTGGGCCTCTTCGCTGACATCGCCACAGGCATCGGTGATCACGTACACCTCGAACCCCTGCGCCAGCGCTGACAGCGCCGGACCGACGATGCAGACGCTGGTCCACAGGCCGGCAAGAACCAGGCGGCGCTTGCCGATGCGATTGATCTCCGCGATCACCGCCTGATCTTCCCAGGTATTCATCGAGGTCCGGTCGAACACCGGCTGGCCCGGGAAGATCTCCGGCAGTTCCGGGAACATCGGGCCGGAGAACGACGTTTCGGCCACCGTGGTCAGCAGCACCGGTACGTTGAATCCTTTGGCGCCCTTGCTGATCAGCGACACGTTGTTGCGCAGCGCCGAGATGTCGATGGTATGGGTAGCAAATGCCATCTGCGACTGGAAGTCGATCAGCACCAGTGCGTGATCGGTGGGCGACAGCAGGGACGGGGCGGCAACAGCGGTGGCAAGGCTCATGGATGGACTCCGTTGGAAACATTTTCTGTGGGAAGCAACAGGGCCGCATCGCCGGCCAGGTACTGGCCTGGGTTGCAGCCGGTCTCAGCGCGGAAGCTGCGGACGAAATGGCTCTGGTCGAAGAAGCCCAGCTGCTGCGCCAGGGATGACATCGGCTGCTTCGCGCCCGGCAACAGCTGGCAGGCGCGCTGGATGCGGCGGCGGCGCACGTAGCGCAGCGGGCTGGCGCCCGTGCCGCTACGGAACAGGCGCACCAGATGGAAGCGACTGACACAGGCAGCCTCCGCCAGCTCGGTCACCCGCAGCGGCTGTGACAGGTGGTCATCGACATAGCGCAGGGCGCGCTGCAACGCCGCCGTCTGGTGCGGGGCCAGCGATGCGGCGGGCGAAGCAGGCAGGGAAACGGTGGCCATGGGGGACGCCGCAGAGGGGTGGCTCATGGTCGGTGCCACGCGCCGGAAGCCCTACCCCCGTCGGACGAAGCCGGCACCTACCCGAATGGGGGAGGCCGCCGCCCCAGCAGGCGACGGCCGAACAGCCGGGCATCCAGCGAATAGGCGCCCGGCCCAAGCAGCAGCAGCGCCAGCGGCAGTGGCGCAAGTGCCCAGGGCTGGGCCAGCAGGTACAGGCCCAGCGTTGCCAGCACCGCCGCCAGCGGGGTCAGCGCGCCCAGCACCAGCATCGCGGCCACCACCAGGCCGGGTATCGACCACTCACCGGCGTGCGCCGCCGGCATGCACAACGCAGCGGCCACCCACAGCCGCAACCAGAGCAGGCCAAGGCCCGGTGCACGGTCGGGAAACATCACGAACAGGCGCTGCATGGCCGGGCTCCACGGAACATGCCGGGGTGATAGCCGAGCGGCGCGCCATGCGCCTACCCCGTTCGGGTCACCCTGGCCTGCCCCGTACCTGACAGAATGCCCGCCATGCGTGGCCGCCCCTTCCCGTTCCAGCACCGCCTGCCAGCGCTGCTGGCGTGCCTGCTGCTGTTGATCTCCCTGCAGGCGTTCGCCGTGCAGCGCCCTTTGCTGAGCAGCGGCCTGCCCGGCTACGAGCACACCGCCTGGCGGGTTGGCCAGGGCGCGCCCGGCGATATCTGGGACATCAGCCAGGACCGCGATGGCCTGTTGTGGCTGGCCACCGGCTCGGGCCTCTACCGCTTCGATGGCCGCCGCTTTGAACGCCAGCCGGCACCGGTCGGCAGCGCCTTTCCCTCCTCCAACATGGTCACGCTGGCGCACGGCAGCGATGGCGCACTCTGGATCGGCTACTTCCAGGCCGGCATCAGCCAGCTCGCGCGCGGCCAGCTGCACAACTACGGCCGCGGCCAGGGGGTGCCGGTCGGCGTGGTGCCACACTTCAGCCAGGCCCGTGACGGCCGGCTGTGGGCAGCCATCAATGGTGGCCTGCGCTGGTTCGACGGCCAGCGCTGGCAACCGCTGCCGAGCGGGAGCGGCGTGCCGGAGCATCGCGTGCAATGGGTGCTGCATGACAGCCGCGGCACCTTCTGGGTCCTGGCCGACCTGAAGGTCTGGATGCGCGCATCAGGCGATGCCGTGTTCAGGGACACCGGCATCGCCGTATCGCAGATGGCGTCACTGGCCGAAAGCCCGCAGGGCGAAGTGTGGCTGGCCGACCGCGTGCGCGGCACCTCGCCGCTGGCCAACGCGCAGGGCCTGATGGCCGAGCATGAGCGCGAAGCACGGCGATTGCCGGATCTGGTCGCCGCGCGCCTGCAGTTCACCGCCGATGGTGCGTTGTGGGCCACGATGAGCCCACATGGCGGTGTGGCGCGGGTCACCTTCCAGGGCGATCATGCCGTACGCATGGAACGCTTCGATTCACCGCACGGGCTGACCGCCACCTCGGCCGTGCCGATCATCGTCGATCGCGAGGGCAACCTCTGGGTCGGCACCAATCTTGGCCTCAACCGCTTCCGCGCACGCAGCGTGCATACGCTCACCGCCGGCCCCAGCGACCCCTACCGCTCACTGGTGCGGGCCAGCGATGGACGCGTCTATGGCTATGGCGAAGACCTCAAACTGTACGATCTGCGCCGGCCGTTGCTGGACGGCAACGCCGCGCAGCTGCAGACGGCCGCACGCCAGGCGCCCACACCGGTCTGGCAGTTCGACTGGGTCAACCTGGCACGCACGGTGGCCGGCCACACCACCCTGATTCCGCTGCCGGCACCATTCACCGGGCAACCGCTGCATGCCCTGCTGTTCGCCGACGACGAACAGGCCTGGGTCTGCAGTGGCGAACACGGCGTACTGCATTACCGGCATGGCCAATGGCGGCGCGAAACGCGCTTGCCCGAGCTGGCCTGTTCAACGCTTGCACTGGACCACGAGGGCCAGCTGCTGCTCGGCTATGCCGACGGCCGGCTGCGCCGCATGCGCAGCACGGGCATCGACACCTTCGATACCACCCAGGGGCTTGCCGTGGGGCCGGTGACCGCGCTGCTGCAGCATCAGGATCTGCTGCTGGTGGCCGGCGAAGCCGGCCTTGCCGCGCGCGTGGGAAATGGCCCATTCGTGCCCGTCCGCACTGACATGGCCGGTGTGCTCGAAGGCATCACCGGCATGGTCGCCGACGCACGCGGGCACCTGTGGCTCAATGGCAGCCGGGGCCTGGTACGGCTGCAGAGCAGCCAGCTGCGCGGCGCCCTGCGCACCGGCATGCAGGTGACGCCACGCCTGTTCGATGCGGTGGACGGCATGCCAGGCATTGCCCTGCAGAGCGGGCCGATCGCCACCGCCGCGCTGGCCGATGACGGACTGCTGTGGCTGGCCACCAACCAGGGCCTGGCCTGGCTGGATACCACGCGATCGCATGTCAACATGATGGCGCCCAGCGTGCGCATCGGCGAGGTGCTGTACGGCAGCGCACACCAGCCCCTGCACGACGGCCTGCGCCTGCCTGCGGGCACCAGCCAGCTGCAGATCGACTACGTGGCGCTGTCGCTGGCACGCCCGGAGCGCAACCGCTACCGCTATCGCCTGTCCGGCGTCGACGACGGCTGGCAGGACGCCGGCAGCAGTACCCGTGCGTACTACACCAACCTGGAACCGGGCAATTACCGCTTCGAGGTGGAAGCTGCCAACGAAGACGGCATCTGGAGCACCATGCCGGCCAGCCGCAGCTTCCGCATCGCGCCTACGTTCATGCAGACGGTGTGGTTCAAGCTGTTGTGCGCAGCGGCGATACTGGCACTGCTGGTGATGGCCGTACGCATCCGCAGTGGCCAGCTGGCGGCATTGTTCCGTGCTCGTCTGCAGGAGCGCCACGGTGAACGCGAACGCATCGCCCGCGACCTGCATGACACCCTGCTGCAGGGCAGCCAGGGCCTGATCCTGCGCCTGCATGCGATCAGCCAGTCCGCGCAGACCCCGGCGCCGGTGCGCAGCCAGCTGGAGTCGGCGATGCAGCTGGCCGAGCGCAACCTGGCCGAAGGCCGCGAGCGGGTCAACGCATTGCGTGATGGCCCGTTCGCCGATCGCGACCTTGCGTCGGCGCTGGCCGACGTGCACGCCGAGTACGCCGGCAAGGGCACCAACCCGCTGCGCCTGACCGTGGAGGGGGCAGCGCCACTGCTTCAGGCCGACGCCGCTGAAGAGGTCTTCCTGATCGGGCGCGAGGCGATCCGCAATGCGCTGCGTCACGCCGACGCCAGTGCCATCGAGGTGGAGCTGTCCTACGGCACGCGTTGCTTCCTGCTGCACGTGCGCGATGATGGCGTGGGTATCGCCGACGAGAACGCCGGCCACGGCCACTGGGGCCTGCAGGGCATGCGCGAGCGGGCGCAGCGTCTGGGTGCCGAGCTGCAGCTGTGGACGCGCCCCGGACTGGGTACCGAAATTGCGCTGGCGGTCCCCGCGCGGCGCCTGTATCACCGACTTCCATCGCGTTGGCGCTGGCCCTGGAGCACTCCGAAGCATGACTGAAATCCCTGCCCCGATCCGCGTCCTTGTGGTCGATGACCACCCCCTGCTGCGCGACGGCCTGGCGGCGCTGCTGGGCGCGCAGGCCGATCTGCAGCTGCTTGGCGAAGCCGCCGACGGCGAAGAGGCCATCGCGTGCTACCAGCGGTTGCACCCGGACGTGGTGCTGATGGATCTGCAGATGCCACGCCTGGATGGCGTTGAAGCGATCGTGCGGATCCGCGCGCTCGACCCGCGTGCACGGATCATCGTGCTGACTACCTACCGAGGCGATGTGCGTGCGGTGCGCGCATTGCAGGCCGGTGCCAGTGCCTATCTGCTGAAGGACATGCTGCGCCATGAACTGGTCGACACCATCCGCATGGTGGCCGGTGGCCGGCGCGCACCGATCCCACCGGCGGTGGCTGCCAGCATCGCCGCGCACGTGGTGGAAGACCGGCTGTCACCCCGCGAGACCGAAGTGCTGCGGCACGTCGCAGGTGGCCTGTCGAACAAGCGCATCGGCGAACGCATGCAGATTTCCGAGCAGACGGTGAAGGCGCACATGAAGAGCCTGATGGACAAGCTCGGCGTCGGCGATCGCACGCATGCGGTCACTCAGGCGCTGCGGCGCGGCATCATCAGCCTGGACGACAGCGGCCACGATTGACGCACGGATCCCACGATCAGTAGATCCACGCCATGCGTGGATGAATCCCAACCGGATCGAATACTTGGACAGCGGAACAGAGTGAGCCGAGCATGGCTCGACTCTCCAGGAATGAAGGCGCCCAACTCCGCCATCAGTTGGCCTTGGCCGTCTCGGCATTCCAGGCCGCGACCTTCGCCCTGGTCTCGGCCAGCATCCTGTCCAGCGCCGCACGGTCATACACGTTGCCACGCAGGATCACGCTGTCGATCTTTTCGGTAGCGGCGATGTCCTGCAGCGGATTGGCGGTCAGCAGCACCAGGTCGGCGGCCTTGCCGATGGCCACGCCACCGTAGCGATCGATCTGGCCGAACCAGGCCGGGCCGGAACGGGTCGCTGCCGACAACGCCTGCGGTGCGCTCAGGCCCTCCTTCACGAACAGCTGCAGTTCCTGGTGCAGCGCAATGCCCGGGAAGTTGTACGAGTTGAGGAAGCCCGCATCGGTGCCGGCGATGATCGTCACGCCCGCCTCCTGCAGCAGCGGCAGCACTGCGGCCACCTGGTGGTACTGCGCGTGGCGGGCTTCGATCTGCGCGGGCGTGGCCTTGGCGGCACGGTCGACGCGCCACTGGTAGGTCGCGCGCAGGCCCGGGCCGATGTAGGCCAGGTACGGGTCGTTGGCGTGGTCATCCTGGTCGAGGAAGTCGAGGATGCGGCCACCGTTGAGGGTCGGCGTCACGAACACGCCGCGCCTGGCGAAATCGCGGTAGGCGTGCATCGCGGTATCGCGGTCGAAGCTGGCGTCGAGCCGGCGGTTGGCTTCCGCGCGGTCGATGCGGCCGGCGGCGAAGTCGGCTGCAATCTGCGCCTCGTCCTTGCTGCCGGCCTTGAACGCATAGTCCAGGTGCTCGATCGAAGCCAGCCCGGCATCGACGGCCTGCTCCACGGTCAGCGCCATCGGGATATGGCCCGAAGCCTTGAAGCCGGCCTTGCGTGCAGCACTGGCCGAGTACAGGAACAGCTCCGGCTTCAGCGTGCTGTCGGTGATCTTCACGAAATCGACCTTGTCGTGCTGCAGGCGGGCGATCGCCCGATCGACGTCCGCCTCGCTGCCCACTTCGATCGTGCCCTTCCAGACCGGCTTGATGCCTTCGATCTTCGCGCCCGAACTGAGCAGGCGCGGCCCGAAAAGGGTGCCCTTGGCGATCTCGCCACGCCACTGCAGCACCTGCTCGGGCAGGTCGCCGGAGCAGTCACGCACGGTGGTGATGCCATGCGCGATGTACAGCGGCAGCAGCGCCTTGTTCTCTTCGATCAGCGCCGGGCCGCCACCGAAGTGCACGTGCATGTCCCACAGGCCCGGGATCAGGTACTTGCCCTTGGCATCGATCTGGCGGGCGGTCGTCCACTGGCTGCGCAGCTTCGCGTCCGGACCAACGGCAACGATGTCCTCGCCGCGGATCACCACGCTCTGCCCAGGCAGCGTGTTGGCATGTTCGACATCCACCACGGTGGCATTGCGGATCAGCAGGTCGGCACGCTCGGCGGCCGCGGCCGACAGCGGCGCCACCGCAACAAGGACGGCAAGAGACAGCGAATGGAAACGGAACATGGACAGCATCCTGATGGGCACGCCCAGCGTGCGGGTGGAAGGGGTCGGGCCTCAGCGCACCGCGCCGTACTGGCGCAGCAGTGCTTCGATGTCGGTGTAGCCGCGTTGCCGCGCATGGGCCAGTGGTGTCACGCCATCGCCGTCGGCGCGCTCGGGATCGGCACCGGCATCGAGCAGCAGCTGCACGATCTGCACATGACGCGGTCCTCCATCGCCGAGCAGGATCGCTTCCAGCAATGCGGTCCAGTGCAGGCGGTTGACATGATCCACCGCAACGCCCGCGCGCAGCAGCGTGCGCACGGTGGCGACGTGGCCGCGCTCGGCGGCCGGAATCAGCGCGGTACCGCCATAGCGGTTGGTGCTGTGCAGATCAGCGCCGTGCGCCAGCGTCATCGCCAGGATTTCGTCCAGGCCACGCGCACCGGCGTACAGGTAGGCACTGTCCTGCAACGCATCCTTGGCATTGACGTCAGCACCCGCCTCGATCAGCTCGCGCGCGGCATCCACGTTGTTGCCATGCGTGGCCAGCAGCAGCGCGGTACGGCCCTGGCCGTCGCGAGCGTCGAGATCGGCGCCCTCTTCCAGCGCCGCGCGCACCGCCTCGCTGTCGCCGCGGGCGGCCGCGTCGCGCAGGCGCGCATCGGGCGAGCCCGCGGTGGCCGAACAGGCAGGAATGGCCATCGCCAGCAGGCACAGCAGCAGCAGGCGCCCCAGCGGAGCGGGCCAGCGACGGCAACGATGGATACGCATCTTCGTTTCTCCTGTTCGGCGGGTCCTGCGGGCGCTGCCGGCACAACCGCAGCGCCCTGCTTGCCGCCCCCCTTTCCTGCATGGTAGAAGTCGCCACTTGCATCCAGAAGTGAAATGTTCAAATGCCAGACAGTGCCAAATCGAATAGAACCCTGTTCGAACTGGACCTGTTGCGGGCGCTGGTGATGGTGGCCGACTGCGGCAGTTTCACCACCGCCGCCACGCGACTGCATTCGACCCAGTCCACGGTCAGCCAGAAGGTGCGCCGCCTGGAGGAACTGGCCGGGCACCGCCTGCTCGAACGCGGCCACCGCGACGTGCATCCCACCGATGCCGGCCACACCCTGCTCGGCTACGCGCGGCGCATGCTCGACCTGAACGAGGAAATGGCCCAGGCGCTGGCCGGCGCCACGGTGGAGACCGCCGTACGCATCGGCGTGCCGGAGGACTTCGTCAACGCGCAGACCACGCGGATGCTGGCGGCCTTCAGCCGTCGCCATCCGCAGGTGAAGCTGGAGATCAGCAGCGGACTGAGCCGCGACCTGGCGCACGGATTCGACCATGGCGAGCTGGACCTGGTGCTGGTCAAACAGCGTCGCAACACGCGTCAGGCCGTGCACTGCCGGCGTGAGCCGATGCATTGGATCGACAGCCTGCGCAGCAGCTGCCTGCAGCTGGATCCGCTGCCGCTGGTCACCTTCCCGCCGCGCGGGCTGTATCGCGACGAGATGATCCACGCCGTGGAAGCGCTGGGCCTGCGCTGGCGCATCGCCTTCACCAGCTCGTCGCTCAGCGGCATCCAGGGCGCGGTGGCCGATGGCATCGGCATCAGCCTGCTGCCCCGACGCGCGGTCATGCGTGAACACCGCATCATCGATGGTGAGCGCGACCTGCCGGTGATCGACAACTACGAGATCGGCCTGCTGCATCGCGCCGATGCCGATGACGCCGTGCGCGCGCTGGCCAGCGAGTTGTGGCGGCAGGTGCAGCGCGAACCGGATTGAGCAGCGTAGATCCGCGCCATGTGTGGATGCGTTTCGCGCATCAGACATCGATATCTGAACAATCCTGCCGCGCCTGGGCGTCACATCGCCAGATACAGTGCCCGCTGTTTCCGTGCTCCGCGGCGCCTCGCCATGTCCGACGAAATTCCCGCCCGCTTCGATCCCCTGCCCGCGGCCCTGCAGACCCATCTGCAACACCAGCGGTCGTTGATCGCTGCACGCGTGGCGGCCGGTTTCCCCAGCCTGCCGGTGCAATGGCCACTGCCAGCCAGCACGCTGCAGCGTGTGGTCGACGCCGGACTGATCGACCGTGACGACGGCGACGGCTGGGAGGCCCTTGGCGTGGCGTTCGGCGACACCCTGGCCCAGCGCGTGCCAGGCCTGGCGTGGATGCAGGTCACCGACGCCTGGGGCATCGATGCGGTGCCGCGCTATGCCGACAGCAGCCTGCAGATCGGCGCCAGTACGCTGCTGCTCAAGCGCGTCGAACAGGGCGAGGTGATCGACATTGCCCACCTGCTGGCGTGGCTGGAGGAGTTCGTCGCGACCCGCGCCGACGATTACGTGTGAGCCGCGCGCCGGATTCGATCGCATCACCCACGCATGGCGTGGATCTACAGCCAGCGGCCGTCCACCACCACGCGGCGTTCCACTGGCACTGCAGCCACCGCCGCCGGGCCATGGTCGGCACGCACCGCGACAAAGGTGGCCGGTAAGCCCTCCGCAAGGCCGTACTGTGGCAGCCCGATCACCTGAGCGGCATGGGTGGTGACCATGTCCAGCGCCAGCATCAGGTCGGCATCGGTGTAGAAGCCGGAGCGGTAGCCCAGCAGCATCGCCCGCTGCAGCAGGTCGCCATTGCCGTACGGCCACCAGCAGTCGCGGATGTTGTCGTTGCCGGCGAACACGCGCACGCCGGCGTCATGTAGCGCACGCAATGGCGGGAACGGGTGGTCGCCCGGTGCATTGCTCATGATGGCTACGCCGGCCGTGGCCAGCGCCTCGCCAACCTGCAGCGCGCGCGCCAGCGGCACTTCACCCAACGAATAGGCATGGCTGACCGCCACCCGGCCCTGCAATCCGGCCGCCCGGGTCCGCGCAGCGATGCGCAGCAGCTGTGCCAGCCCGGTCTCGCCGGGTTCGTGCAGATGGATGTCCAGCCGCACGCCATAGCGCTCGGCCAGGCCGAACAACAGCGCCAGCTGCCCTTCGGCATCGCCGTCGAGGGTGGTCGGGTCGATGCCGCCCAGTACCTCCACGCCCGCGGCAATGGCCTGCTCCAGCACTACGGCGGTGCCTGGGCAGGACATCACCCCGGCCTGCGGGAACGCCACCAGCTGGATGCGCACGATGTCGGCACAGCGCAGCGCCGCCTCGCGCACCGCGTCCAGATGGCGCAGCCCGGTACTGCCATCGATGTCGACGTGGCAGCGCATCGCCACCGTGCCGAAGCCGCTGCACTGGCGGATCAGCGCCTCGGCCCGGTCGACCATCGGTGCCGCGCCCGCCACCGCCGCCTTCTCCACCGCCAGGCGCTCACGCAGGCTGTTCACCGGTTGGTGCGGATGCCAGCGATCACCCACGAAGCTCTTGTCCAGGTGGATATGGCCGTCCACCAGGCCTGGCAGGACGGCAAAGCCGCTCAGATCGACGCTTTCCGCACCTTCGCGCGGCGTGCCTTCTGCGTTCAGGCCGCTGATGCGTCCGTTGCGGATGTGGAAATGCAACGGTGCACCGTCGCGATCCACGCCGCCATGGACGAACTGAAGCGTCATCGGAAACTCCCGCAAAGCCAGGTCATGGCGCCATCCTGCGCCCCCGGCACCCCCATCGGCCAACGAAATATCTGGATGCCATGCATTCATCAGAACGATGAATGCCGCAACGACGGCCGGCCGCTGCCACGCCGTGCACACGCCTGAACGGGTACCATAGGCACCTGTTTCCGCTGTGATGCCGCATGGGCCCGTCCGACCGCCACGATCGTCTCCGCCGCTGGCAGGCCGCGTCCCTGCTTGCCGCCGCCCCGATCGCCAGCCTGTCCGCCACTGATGCCGCCGCCACTGCACCGCTGCAGGCACCGCCTGGACAGCAGCGCATCGCGCCGGCTGCGCTGGTCGAACGGCTGCACCAGCGCGTGCTGTCCGGGCAGAGCGCTACCGCCACCCTGGAGCACTGGTGCGCCGAGCATGGCCTGGCCGAGCAGGCACGGGTGCGTGCGGTGCGCGTGCGCGGCCAGGACAAGCCGGCACCGGCCGACGTGTTGCAGGCGCTGGGCGCGGCGCAATCCGGTACCGCCCTGCGCTACCGCCGCGTGCAGCTGGTCTGTGGCACCCGCGTGTTGTCCGAGGCCGACAACTGGTACCTGCCCGGCCACCTCAGCCCGGCCATGAACGACGTGCTGGACAGCACTGACGAGCCCTTCGGGCGCGTGGTCGGCCCGCTCGGCTTCCAGCGCCAGACCCTGGCCGACCAGACCTTCTGGCCGCCGCGCGGCGAAGGCGATCATGGCGTGATCCTGGAAGTGCGCGCCCTGTTGCGCGACCGCCAGCAGCAGCCTTTCAGCTATGTCATCGAGTCGTACCTGCAGCAGGCGCTGCCCTGAACCGGCGGCGGGCGCAGCGGCACCACACGATGAGTGAAAGGCGAAAGGCCCGGCAATGCCGGGCCTTTCGCTTGCAGCGGGATCAGCGGAACCGGTAGTCCAGCTGCAACCAGTACTGGCGGCCATACGGGTCGTAGTTGCCGACGGGATAGAACGGCCAGCCGCCTCCGTTCCTGTCCGCCGGCGGGCGGCTGTCGCGCAGGTTGTTGACGATCACGCCCACCGACAGGTTCTCACCAAACTGGCGGAACACGCTGGCGTTGTAGGTCATGTACGGACCCATGCGGCCACTGCCATCACTCTTGGGCAGCGAGCCGAAACGGTTGCCATACAGCGTGGTGGTCCAGTCACCCTGGTTCCAGGTGATGCTGCCGTTGGCCTTGCTGCGCCACTGGTAGTCATCCAGCGAATTGCGGATGTCGCGCTCCGGGTCGTCGGAGAACTGCCGGTATGTGTGCTCCAGCACCACGGTGTAGGCCAGGCGCGTGGTGAAGCGGCCATAGCGGCCCGCATCGAAGCGCCAGTTGCCCTTCAGGTCCAGGCCGCGTACCGATTCGGACGCCGCGTTGATCGGGTTGATCAGCACGCGGGTCACCTGGTCCGGTTGCACGGTGGCATTGGAGGGGTTGCGGATCACCCGCGACAGCGCGTCCTGGCACAACGGTGAGCCGATATCACGCGCCTCGCCGCCCAGCGTGCGACCCAGGCGGCAATCGGCCTCGTCGCGCAGGATGCGGCTGGTGTCGAGGCTGGTCACCTCGTTGTCGATGCGGATGTCGTAGTAGTCAGCGCTGAAATCCAGCCCGGCCAGCGGCGACCAGACCACGCCGAAGCCATAGGATTTGGCGGTTTCCGGCTGCAGCTGCGCATTCGCGCGGTTGCTGTAGTCAATCGACAGGCCGTTGTAGTCGCAGTTGTCATACGACTGGCCTGCGGTGCGGCAACGCCAGTAGTCGGTCATGCCCGGGTTGTAGCCACGGGTCTCGGTGGCGAACACGTAGTTCATGTCCGGCGCGCGGAAGCTGGTCGCAGCGGTACCACGGATCAGCAGGCTCTCGATCGGGCGGAACTCCACGCCGAAGCTCCAGGTGGCCTTGCCGAGGTGCTCGCCGCCGGCACGGTACTGGTCGTAGCGACCGGCCAGGGTGGTGGTCAGCGACTTCAGCAACGGCAGTTGCAGTTCAACACCCGCCGCATAGCGGTCGCGCTCGCCACCGGCACCGATGCCGGCGCTGGTGTTCCAGAACTCTCCGCTCCCCAGCCGCGGATCGGGGCGGTTGCGGTAACCCTGGCTGCCGGCCTCGACCACCGCCGCCAGCGCGGCATCACCGCCGGGCAGCGCGAACAGGCGGCCGTTGATGCTGGCGCTGAAGGTCTGCAGCCACGCTGCATTGCGGCTTTCCTGGTAATCGGACAGCCCCTCGTACTCGTTCGGCGTCAGCGGCTTGAACAGGCGTGCCGGGTCCGGTGCATAGACCTCCACGCCATCGCGCACGCCCAGCTTCGGGCCGAGCAGGTATTCGTTGATGCCGGCCAGCAGTACCGGGCGACGGGTACGGTTCTCGTAGCGGGAACGGCTGTAGACCGCTTCATAGTCCCAGTCGCTGTCGCCGATCCGGCCTCGCGCGCCGACGTTGAACGACCACGAGTTTTCCAGGAAGCGGTTGGCGTTGCGCGGCAGGCCACCGATCTCTTCCGGTGCGAAGCGACGGTACCAGCTCTCCAGGTTGCCGGTGGTCTGGTTGTAGAAATAGTTGCGGGCCGACGTCCAGGTGGGCGCGCGGGTGTTGTTGGTGATGCGTGCGCTGCCCACGGCCAGATCGGCGAACAGGTCGGTGGTCTCGTTGACGTGGAAGGTCAGCAGGCCATACCCATTGAGGTTGCGCTTCTCGGTCTGCACGGTCCAGTAACTGGCGGCAGCCTCATTGCTGCCGCAGTACCAGCCCTGGCGCGGGTTGAAGGCACGGAACACACTGCCGCCGTAGATGCCCGACGCCGGGTCGCAGCCGTTCGTACCCGGGTCGATGTTGCGGCCGGTGGCGGCGTTGCGCCGGTAGGCGATGGCGGTGGCCTGCGGCGCCTTGCCGGTCGGGTCATCGTCCAGCGAATCCATGAAGTCGCGCTGGCGCGCGTGGATCGCCTTGCGCACATCGAACTCGAAGCCGAACAGGCCGTCCCAGCGCTCACCGGAACCGCCGCCGACCACCTGTACGCGCTGGTTGTCGCCACCGCCCTGCTGGGTACCGCCAGCGCGCACGTTCACGTCCACGCCCTCGAAGTGGTCCTTGAGGATGATGTTGACGACGCCGGCAATGGCATCGGAGCCGTACACCGCCGATGCACCGGCAGCCAGCACCTCGATGCGCTCGATCAGCGCGCTCGGAATGTTGGCCAGGTTGACCACGTTCACCGAACCTTCGTAGGCCAGTGGGTAGTCGGACTGGCGTCGGCCGTTGACCAGTACCAGCGTGCGGTTCGGGCCCAGCCCCCGCAGATTGATAGTGTTGGCGGCCGGGGTGAACGTGTTGCCGAAGTCTTCGCCCTGCACGTTGCCGGTGTTCTCGGTCAAGGCACTCAATGCATCGAAGGCATTGCGGTAACCCTGCGCATCGATCTGCTCACGGCTGATCACCGTCACCGGCGACGGCCCCTCGACGCTGGCGCGGGGAATGCGCGAGCCGGTGACCTTCACTTCCTGTAACTGGGTGGGTGCGCTTTCCTGCGCGAAGGCCGGCGACGAGACCAGCATCAGGGACGACAGCGCGAGCACCAGCGGACGCGGGCGCAGCGCCTTGTGAGAGGCGGACATGGGCTTCCTGGAGGAGTGGGTGGTGGCACGGGCAGCGGCCATCGGCACATAACGTTCCCGTAACGAAAGTGTCCTGAATGGGCAGTTTCAACGGAAATGACCAGCCCTGATGGACTTATGCCTGAACCGAATCAGACCTGCCGCGGCAGCGATCACGCTTTTGCAACGATTTGAATGGTCTGCCGCTGCGGGCCTCGCCATCGTTGCGGGGATGATCAGCCCATATCCGACCCCCGCCCTCCCCCCGCTACGCCCGGTGCTGCGCCGCCATCTGCTGCAGCTGCAGGTGGCGCCGATCACCCTGCGCCCGTTCCAGCGCACCGATCTGCCGCGCTGGCGCCTGTTCGACGACCGTCGGCAGCGCGGCCGCCACCCCCCGTCCGGCATCGACGAGGAAGCACGCTTCCTCGCCCATATGCATCGCTCACGCCTGGAGCAGGACAACGACCAGCTGCTGCTGGGCGTCTTCGATGACGAACACGGCACGGTGCTGGACCAGCTGCACATCCGCCTGCAATCGCAGGAGGCGCGCTGCGTCGAGCTGCTATCGCTGCAGCACGGGCATCCGCATGTCGACGCCATGCTGCAGGCACTGTGCCCGTTCCTGTTCGACGGCGTCGGCCTGCATCGCCTGTTCGTGATGCTGCCCCCGGACGGCAACACGCCGTTCGCCAACGCGCTGCACGCCTTCGGTTTCAACCTGGAAGGCCTGCTGCGCGACCATCATCTGGACATGGACGGCTGGCAGGATCGCCAGCTGTGGGCACTGACCGCGCCGACGTGGCGCAGCGGCCTGCAGGTGGCGGACTAGCGCACCCGCTCCAGCACATCGCCGGCACCGGTCAGCACCGAGCAAGCGTGGTCCTGCAACTCTTCTCCGCTGGCCTCGTTGCCGGTTTCCGCGTCCACACGGGTGGCCAGCAGGATGAAGCCCGGGCCACCCTGCACCCGGTCACGCCCCGCCACCACCAGACTCCACTGGCCCACATCGTCCACGCCTGCCAGGCCATAGGCCAGCAGGTTGAGCGGATTAGCGGTGAGCTCCGCGCCCGGCAGCAGGCGTGCCTGGTAGCGATGGCCACGCAGCAGCACCGGCAGTGGCGCCCACTCTGTGCCCAGCGCAGCCGCCTGCGCATCGAGGGCCTGCAGCACGTCTGCACGCAGGCAGTCGATGTGGATATGCAGCTGATGCTGCGAGCGCCCATGCGGTGAATTCAGCGCCAGGCTGGCCACGCTGCGCGGCAGCGGTTGGCCCAGGGCCCGCTCGGTATGGCCGCGGGCCTGCCAGGCGGCGGCGAAGTAATTCGGTGCGCCGCGCCGGTACAGGCTGCGGTTCTCGATGCCACTCAGCTTGTCCAGCGGCATCAGCAGGAACTGGTAGTCGCCGTGCGCGTCCTTGACCAGCACATCGCGCCGATCCACCGCCGCCTCCACCTGCAGGCAGTCACCACGCGGGCCTTCGGCCCCGCGGCAGTCACGCTCGATCAACCGCCACAACGCATCGGAGTGGGCCGGCGGTGGCGGAGCACTGGCACAACCAGCCAGCGCGGACAGGGACAACAGCAGCAACAGGCGGGGCACGGCACTCACGTCAGTGGCTCGGCCAACGGCCGCGGCCCGTAGTGTAGCCGCCCTCCCAGCCACGCACCGCGCCGGCGGCATGGAAGCTTTCCTTTGCCCTGCCCGGGATATGCGGGGTCGCGCCGAATCGCTTCCATGGCGATCCCGGCGTTCCGCCGGATCACTGTCCTGGGTCAGTAGGTGCCGTACGACACTTCCACCACCACCGGCTTGCCCGCGTCCTGGGCCGGCTGCAGGGTGAAGCGGTCCAGCGCGCTGCTGTCGTCGCCCAGCGGCGTGCTGCGGAACTGCAGGCGGTAGGTCGACCCGGCCTGCACGCTGCCATCGGGCAGCAGCCGTGCGTTGGCCGGAACCAGCAGCCCACCCAGATCGCTGTAGGCTTCGGGCGCATCACTGAAGCCGTAGTCGACCAGTTCATCGGTACGCCGCATCTCGTAGACCCGGGTCGGCCACGGCCGCGCCGTACTGCGGCCGTTGCGCAGATCGGTCACCCACTGTTCGGGCAGCTGGTAGACCTTGCGCAACGCCGTATCGTCCAGTTCGGCGCTGGCCACCTGCAGGCAACACACCAGCCGCTTGCTTTCGCGGTCGTAGATCGCGAAACGGGCGTCACGGCTCGCCGGCACCGGCAGCAGCGCGAACGGCACATCCCGCAACGCCGGCTCGGCGCCATCGCGCGAGCCCAGGTTGCGCCAGCCACCGAAGGTCGGCTCGGCCGCCTGTGCCGCGGGGGCGGCCAGGCAAAGCGCCACCATCAGCGCGCCGGCCGCGGGTGCGATCCAGTTGTGCATGTTGTTCATCCGTCGATGGCACCAGGCCAATCAGTTTCGTGAGGATGCCATGAAGATGCAGCGGCTGCCATGTGGGGACGGGCAAAGGCGCGGCGGCGCCGGTTCCAGCCCGGCAACGAAGCAGGCATGCCCGCTAATAGGTTCCGAAAGGCACCTCGACCCTCAGGGCTGCACCGCCCCTGGCCGGTTTCAAGGTGTAGGTGTGTACGCCACCATCGCCATCGGCCAGCGAGGTTTCATCGCGCTGCACCGTATAGCGCTCCCCGGCAATCTCCAGCGCATCCGCCCCCACCACCCGCGCATCTGGCGGCAGCAACAGGCCACCCGCTGCGTCGCCCTCTTCCCTGAAGGTATGGCTGCCCATCGCATCCTGCGCCTTCAGCAGCTGGACATGCGGACGATAGGGTGCGGCATCCAGATTCCAGCCATTGGTCAGATCGGTCACCCACGGCCCCGGAATGTGCAAGCGGTCCTGGAGCTCGCTTTCACTCACCTCGGCGCCTTGCACCGACAGGCAACACACCACCCGGCCTGCCCTGGCGTCGTAGATCGCCCAGCGACTTCCCACCGGTGCAGCATGGGGAAGCATGGAGAAATGGAAGTGCCGCACGTAATCACTGTCGGAGACCCGGCGCCACCCGCCCACGTCGGGCGGCTGCGCATGGCAACTCGCCGAAAGCAGTACGCCTGCTGCCGCAAGCGCCGCTCGACTCACGAACCCGGCCATCTTCACCGGTCAGCCGCCCATTGCGGTTCCCAGCTGCTGGAACGCGCCGCCGATGGAGGGGATATTCGCGGGCGGCAGCGTGGCGGGATCGCGGCACTCCTGCGCCCTCCTGCCGGCGACGCTGAAGACCTCGCGATAGCGCAGGTAGCCGTAGGTATTGAGGCGCGGAATGTTCAGCTCCGTCCACTTCATCATGTAGAAGCCGGCCAGCGAATCGTGCATGTAATTGTCGAACAGGTTGGTGCTGACATCAGGCACCGGCGTAGCGTTGAGCACCAGGTCCAGCAGGGTGCTGGTTTCGGCGGGAATGCCTGCGTAGGTGTAGGCCGCAGCGGACGCTCGTGGGGTTGGCTCGAACACCGGACGTCCGGCCTTGCGTCCGGCGTCCATGCGTTTCTGGCTTTCATCCAGCTGGCGGCGGTAAGCCGCCATGTCGCTCTTGCCTTGGGCCAGCTCGGTGACCAGATTGGCAAAGTCGCGCTGCGCGTTGGCCAGATCCACCTGATCCTCTGCATCGGACTGCTTGAAGAACGGCTGCTGTAGCAAGCTCTGTGGGCCGTTGGGCAGGCGCTTGCCCTTCCAGGCCACGTACTGCCGACAATGACCGGTGATCTGCTGTGTGTGTGCGCCTGCAGGCACCCCATGGCCGGTCAGCCAGGCGTTGTAATCGCGGATCAGCTGTGGGTGGCAGCCGAAATGCGTGGCATAGGCCGGGTCCTCGTTGAGTTCGGTGATCGTCTCCATCATGACACCCGCCTTGATGGCTTCGTGATGCATGTCGATCAACGGAATCTGTGACAGCTTGGCCTTGCCGTTCGCTGCGCCCGACACGAAATCCTTGCCCTGGCCGCCGGGCGAGTAGCCACCGCCGACATCGGAATGCATGCCGGGATAAAGCACTTCCTTCCCGCTGGTCGCCAGATCCAGCGGGAAGTTGATGCGCTGCTCATGCAGGGCAGCGAAATGCACGCATTGCCGGGCTTCGGGGTGAATGCTCATCATGTCACCGGCGGCCCAGTCCCATTTGCCCTTGGATACCCGGCTCATGGCAGCAACGCCCACCGATGCTACGGTGTCGAAGATACCCATGAAATTTAGGTAGAGCGGAACACCGGCGATGTTGTAGCCACAGCCGCTGCCCCAGGCCTCGGCGGTTTCATACAGCCGATGCACGAACGCCCGCGCCTGTGCGGCACCGCGCGAGAAACCGAAAACGGACACGTGCACAGAGGTGACGCGACGCTGGTGGCTTTTCACCACGCGCTCGAGGCGTTGCGCGATTCCGGTCAGCATGGCGCGGCGCGTCATACCTTCCAGCAGGCGCGTCTCGCTCATCGAACCGACCAGGATCTTGGCTTCAGCCGGCGTGATCAGATCATTGGATTTGAGGTACTGATGCACCGAGTTGATGACTTGCAGGATCGCCCAATGGATGCGATCGGCACCGTATCGTGCAGCCCCTCCTCCCAGCGTGTCGCCATCCTGGTTGGTATCGCCGACCTCGGAAAATGGCGTCCCCACGCCGGGAACATAGACGCTGAAGAAGCCGTTCTCCGGCTCGGCCAGGTTGGCGTCGTACAAGCGTGCCACGTTGCTGTGGCCGTTGCGTGCAAGCTGGGTGCGGGTGGCGCGTGTCTTGCCGGTGACGAAGGTTCCTTCCCACTCACGGTTGTTGCCGGTGCCATCGAAGTAGATGCTCACATGCACCTGGCCCTGGCATTGCGAACCCTTCTCGCGCAGGCACGCCATCGCCTTCGCCCGCCGCTGTGCCTCAGCGCCGCTCAGGGCCCGCTGTCCGTTGGCGGGCATGGGCTGCGCGCCAGTCGCCGTGCGTTCATTCATGTCCTTGCCTCCTTGTTCCGATGTCCGTCCCTGCCGGATTGCTTGTCCCTGTTGATCCCACCCCGCTTACCATCAGCCAGCGGGCGGGCGCCGGAGGTGCTCCCACACGGGATTTTCCCCCTCACGCAACGGCGCCTCGGGTCCCGTCAACGGATAGTCCGGGTGCCCCAGTATCAGATTGGTCACGAACACCTTGACCTGGCCATTGCGCAGGAAGTGAACAGCGAGACTGCCAACCTCGTCGTACCTGGGGATTGATACCGTCGCCTTCTGGTAGGTTTCCAGATCAGTTGTCCACTCGATCTCCACGTTCAGATCCGGAGTCCATCGGTCAGGAACAACAGCGCAGCAGACCGTGCCGCTTGCCGAGTGACGTCGAGCCGATCCTCCGCTTCCACCATTCACCTGGAACTGCGCAATGGACTGGTCGGTATGGTTGTAGCCCCGCACTCCCACAGGTGTAGAGGTGGGCTGGCCCTTGCAGGCGGCCAGTACCGGCAGCAGAAGCAGCACAACCAGGGCGGACAGCAGCGGAACACGCATAATGTGATGTGTACGCACGAATCGTGGGATCATTTCTTCTTGTCCTTGAGGGTGCAGCAGCGACCCGAGCAGCGCGTCATGGCTGTTGCCTTCTGGTTTCCAGCATCTTTATTCCCGATGTAGTTGCTGACGTCATCATTCGCGCCTGGCCCTCTGATCAGCTTTCGAGGGGGCGCCGAAGGTGCTCCCACACCGGATTCTCGCCTTCGCGCAAGGGCGCTTCAGGGCCGGTCAACGGATAATCGGGATGACCCAGCACCAGACCGGTAACAAAGACCTTGACCTGTCCGTTGCGCAGGAAATGGACCGCCAGGTTTCCGGGCTGGTCGTACTTTGGAACTGCAACAGTCGCCTTCTGGAACGTTTCGAGATCCGTCGTCCATTCGATCTCCACCTTCATATCCGGTGTCCATCGATCAGGCAGCATCGCGCAGCACACCGTTCCGCCTTCCGAGTGGGAATCGGCCGACCCGCCACTGCCGCCGTTCACAAGGAACTGCGCGATGTAGGCATCGGTATGGTTGTAGCCCAGCACAGCCACCGGTGTGGAGGCTGTCCGCCCCTTGCACGCGGCCAGGGCTGGCACCAGGAGCAGCAATACCAAGGCCGCCAGCAGTTGAGTGCGCATCAAACGCATGGTTGTTCCTCTAGTTCAGTGGTGTTGCCGCTTCGGCCGGCAAGGCCGTGGGGGCTTCCCACAATGGAACGCCCATCAACCAGATATCGTCAGGCAAGGCCGACGCCCAATCCGGGAACGAAGCCTCAAAGGCTCTGGCCCCCTGCGAAAACCGGGCCCGCACGGCGGAATGTTCCCGGCATGCGCCTGAGGTGTACAGCGCCAGCAACAGGTACTGCACGTGATCGTCCACCTGGTCCACGCCGTGCGCGATCGTGTCCTGCATATGCTTGACGACGAACGGGTACAGCGAGCGATAAGGCACCCGCTTCATCTCATCGGGAATGACCCGGCGGAGCTGGGCGATGGCCACATCCGGCTCGCACGCGTCCAGCAGGCGCATGTACTGCTGCTGGTCCAGGCGCAATGGCGGAAGCGCAGGCAGACCGGCATCGTCCACCTCGGCCAGCGGCCATTCCTGCAGATCGCCATAGCGATCGAAGTACTGCAGGCGCTGCACGCCCTCCAGCAACGCGGCACGCTGCGCGGGCACCAGCAGTTCCAGCAGCGCAGGCAGGATGCGGGTGTCGTACCAGCGCAACAGCATTTCGCGACCGCCCTTCTCGGGCACCTTGACCAGATGGAAGGTCCTCAGCCGCTTGGCGAGCTCGTCCAGATCCAGCGCACTCCACAGCAGGGTCACGCCCGGCCGCTGCGTCCCCATCTGCCGGATCTCCGCATCCAGCCTGGTGTGCACGGCGGTGTCCTGCCAGGCCACCAGCAAGGGAGCGATATCCAGCAGGCTCGCCTCGGCCGTGCCCTCGAACAGCGAGCGATAGTGCGCGCCCAGGCGCTCCAGCCGCTCATGGAAATGCGGCCGCTGCGCGCTGTCGATCACCGCATAACGATTCATCACACCAGCACTCCCGGCGTGCCCTGGCGCATCGCGTCGAGAATGCAGCTCTTGCAGCTGCTGCGCGGGAACTGGGGAAGCGGATAGCCCTGTTGGGCCGGCCCAACAAATGACTTGCTGCCGGCATGCACGGTGATCGTGCCGGGGCAAGCAATGGTAATGCTGCCGCCGGCAATGGTCAGGCTGGCCCCTCCGGACGTCGCGACGTGGATCGTGTTGGCCGCGGCGAGCTCCACCGGTGCCTGCGCGCTGGCGCCACGCAGCGCACCACGCGACTGGATGCGGACCAGGTCTGCATGCGCCTGGATGTCCAGCGTTTCGCTGCCGGCCACCACGTCAAGTGCCGTCGGAGCGGCGGCGGCCCCTTCAACGACGGATGCCAGCACTCCGATCGCTTGCCCGGCATGAAGCCGCGCCTGCCCCATCGTGATCGCCTCACTGTGACTGCCACTGGCCAGCAGCAGGCCTTCGCCGCTGCTCCAGTGCATGGCTTGACCCGCCACCTGCACAACGCCCTGCGGAGCAGCCATCCCCAGGAGCGGGTCGCCCGAATGCGGCACCCTGCCCTGGCCCGCCTCGGACGCGCGCTCGGCCGCACTGCCCTTTCCTGCGCCGAAATCGTCGCCACCGGTGGTGGTACGCACGCTCGCCAGCAAGCCGGGGACCGGTGACTTGTCGGCCACCATCCTGGAGCGCGCCGCGGCCTTGGCCCCCTCCTGCATCGCCAACGGACTGGTTACATGCGTGCGCGCGGCCTGGGTGAAGCGCTCGCCCAGGGCCTGCAGCTGGGTCAGCAGCGCGGCGGGCTGCACCGCCTCGCCTGCAGGTGCGGTTGATCGATGACCATAGGCGGTGAACCACACGCCCGCCGTCGCCCGCACCGCCCCCCAGGCATCGCTGCGCAGCTCGAAGCCGGTGCCGCGGACGCTGCCGACATAGTTGTCAGCCTGGTGCCGCAGGTGACCCAGCGACAGCTGCGACGCCTGCTGGCTGCTCGCCAACTGCGCACGCAGCTGCTGGTTGGAATCGTCGAACAACAGGTGGTTGCTGCCTTCACCGCCGTCCCATTCGCGCGAGCGGATACCCCAGAGTGCTCCGCCCTGCCGATGCGCCTGGTCGCCCGCGCCTGCTGCGTGCCATGCCGGCGCCTGGCCGCCACTGAGGTTGGCCTGTGCGCTGTGGCGCGCATCACCGGCCTGGCCGTAGGCAGAGACATCGCCCTCGCTGCTGGCACCAGCGGGCGTCGGCGTCACGCCGGCCTCGCCTCGCCCGTTGTACAGCGCCCCCAGCACCAGCGGCCGATCGATATCACCATCCAGGAAGCCGACCAGCACTTCCTGGCCGATCCGCGGCAGGAACTGGCTGCCGACGCCCGGTCCGGCGTAGCGCTGTGCCACGCGCAACCAGGCACTGTCATGGGCACCCTCGCCCTGCCCCTGCTGGAAATGGAAGCGCACGCGCACGCGGCCGTGGCTGTCGGCGTGCAGGTCCTTGCTGTCACTTCCCTGGCCGGCCACCACAACTGCCGTCTGGTACCCGGGCACCGTCGGGCGAGGATTCAGGCGAGCCCCGGTGCCATCCAGCAGCTGGGGTCGCCACGGGGTGGCGCGCGGCACCGCCTCAAATCGATTGCCATAGCCAATCGCCTCAGCCTGCTGCCACAGTGCGGCGTCTGCGCTGTCGCCGGGGGCGACGCCGAGTGCGTCGTCAAGGCTGCGACGCAGGTCGGTGGGCAGGTTGTTGATGCCGGCATGGTCGACCGCGACCAGCAGCAGCTCAGGCGGTGTACCGCCCGGGGCCTGTTGCAACCGCAGCCAGCTTCCCGACTGCAGGCCGCGCACGGTACCGTGCCCTTGCCAGCGTCGACTGTGTGCTTCGCGCGCCTGCGCCTGCAGGCGGGCCTGGCGCGATGCGGCCGCGCCATCGCTGAAGGCATAGGCGCCCACCGCATCGAAATCCTCGCGGGTGGACCCGCTGCCGCCGCCTTCCATCGGCGACTGGCCCGACAGTGCACGCACCTGGCGATAATCATCGCTCTGCAGGCTGACCGTCGTGCTGGCCAGGCTGCGGTGCAGGCCGATGGCCTGCACGCTGTCGCTGGTTTCAGTGGCATCGCTGCGATGGAAGCGCACGCCGGCCCCGGCGCTGGTGGCATCCTCGGGCAGCGCAACGCTGTCGGCAAAGATCTCCAGGCCATTGCCGCAGGGCGCTTCCTCGTCCGGATACAAGCGCCAGCCCAGTCCTTCCTCGGCCAGCAAGCGCTGCAGGAAGTCCAGATCGCTCTCACGGTACTGCACGCAGTAGCTGCGCACACGCTCACCCAGGAAGGCGTCGACGCCTTCGGCCCAGCGCCAGCGTGCGATGTCGGCGTGTGCGGAAAGCACCGCATCGACAATGGCGCGGATGCCTTGCTCCTGGAACACGCGGCTGTGGCGCGCATGCTGCAGCCACCAGGTCCACGACACCAGGTGCAACCGGTAACGCACCAGCCCACCGTCGCCCCCGACCCGCGCGGCGTCGGCCACCAGCCCGCTGCGCTGCCACTGCCCGCCGTCGGCGAGCTGCGTGATCAACGTTGCGCGCGTGGCAGGCAATGCCCCCAGTTCGAGGCCAGCATCAGTGCAGAGCACCTCGACCTCGGTCCATGCGTGTTCGCCCAGCGCGTCACGTCCACGCCAGCGCTCCACGGTGCATCCCGTGAATGCTTCCGACTGCAGACGATACAGGCGCTGCGCATCGCCAAGACCTGCAACCTGCGTCATCAGGTAATTCAGCTGATCCATGCCATTTCCAGAGTGAAGACGCCAGATCCATGCGGAATGGCGTCGGTTTCCAGTTCCCGAATCTACCAGAACAGCGTGTTCGTCAAAATCACGGCGCGTTATTGCGCAACGAACTGCGCTTTGCGTCACATAACCGACGGAATAACGTATTCAGCTACAGGCACTTGCCCGGATCCCGTAATCGCGTTCACATTCAAAGGCTAGAATCGTCCGCAGTCCCCAACGAGACCTGCCATGCTGGATCAGGAAGCCCTGCTGGCCCCGATTTCGGAAAACGCCCCGACCGGTGAAGACCTGTCGTTCTCGGCGGAATTCGATCGGATCATCGAAAACCGTCGTGCCGACGACCCGACCCTGGACCAGGGTGCGTGGCAGACCGACATCAAGTACGCCGACTGGAGCAGCGTGCTGCGCGAGGCCGACAGCCTGCTGCAGACCCGCACCAAGGACCTGCGACTGGCCGGCTGGCTCAGCGAGGCGGCCACCCAGCTGGAAGGCTTCCAGGGCCTGGCTGCTGGCTACCGGGTCACCGCCGGGCTGTGCGACCGCTTTTGGGAAGAGGTCCATCCTCAGGCTCCGGACGGCGACTTCGAAGAACGCATCGGCAACCTCAGTTGGCTGCTGACCAATTCGCTGCAGTGGCTGCGGGCGGTGCCGATCATCGTCGCCCCGCAGGGGCGCTTCAGCCTGACCGATTTCGAGCATGCCCACGCCCGCGCCAACAGTGGCGAGGACGATGACGGCCGGCCCGGCCTGGACATCCTCACTGCCGCCCGCCGCGATACCCAGCACGGGTTCTACCGCCAGCTGGCGGATGACCTGCCCGACTGCAGCCAGGCCCTGGCCGAACTACAGGCGGCAGTGGACAACCGGCTGGGGCTGGACGGCCCCAGCTTCAGCGCCGTACGCGAACAGCTTGAGCATCTGCAGCGCACCGTGCTGCGCTTTGCCCGCGAGGCCGGAGTGTTGCTTGATGGCGAGACCGGGGCGGTGGAAGACCCGTTCAGTGACAGCCATTTCGCCGAAGACGCACCCACGTTCGAGACGACGCCGGCTGCGCCCTCGCGCGGTCCCGCCGGTGCGCCGGGTTCGCGCAAGGAAGCCTTGCAGCAGCTTCGCCAGGTCGCCGAGTTCTTCCGCCGTACCGAGCCGCACAGCCCGGTCGCCTATCTGGCGGAAAAGGCAGCGCGCTGGGGCGAGATGCCGCTGCACGTCTGGCTCAAGCGGGTCATCAAGGACCACGGCACGCTGGAACAGATGGAAGAAATGCTGGACGTCAATCCAGAAGACTGAGCTGCGCGCCACGGCAGGGGAGCCTGACCGGCTCCCCGGGCGCGGTTACTGGATCTTGAACTCGATCCGGCGGTTGCGCGCACGGCCGTCGTTGCTGGTGTTGTCTGCCACCGGCTCATCCGGGCCCTTGCCCAGCACGTCCATGTGACTGCCGGGGATGCCCTTGGACATCATGTAGTTCTTCACCGCCAGCGCACGTGCATGGCTGAGCGTGAGATTGGACTCACGCTGGCCGACATTGTCGGTGTGGCCGATGATCAGGAACCGGCTGTCCGGCATCTGCGCCATCTTCGCCACCATCTCGTCGAGGATGCCCATGCCGAACGGCGTAAGGCGCGCGCTGCCGCTCTGGAATTCAATGATGCGGTTGGCCAGGGTCTGGTCCAGCACGTTCTGCTGCGAGCCCACTTTCAGCGCGTTTGTCACCGTGTAACTGGTGTTGCTGGCCAGGCTCAGGTCACTGGCAACCTGCTGGCGCAGGGCTTCGTTGCCGACTTCACCGGTAATGCGCACCGCCTGGCCATTGACCTCCAGCTTTCCGGGCGACACCCGCTTCAGGCCCGGATTGATCATGCCGGAAACATAGTCGCCCCAGTTCGGCGGCGTGGCGATGGTTTCCACCTGGATGCGGTCGACCACCCGCTCCGCGCCATAGACCGCGCGCAGGTTGTTGAGCAGCTTGGCCTTGGTCGCCTGGTCAGGCACCACGCCTTCGATGACCACCGGACGCTCGCCGGCGGCCGCTGCCGGCGCGTTCTGCGCGGCCAGCGGCGCGGCCACCAGCAGCAGCGGCAGCATGAGATGGAGAGGTTTGCACAGGCGCATCGTCAGGTTCCCAGGAAAGTCTCGCCGAACAGCTTGCGTGCGGTGGCCAGGGCCAGGTCGTCACGGTCGAGGAAGCTGCCGAAGCGGTTGAGGTTGTAGTCGCCGCGCAGGTAGTCGTCCACCCACTCCGAATGCTGGATGCGGATCAGGAAGTCGCCCGCCTCGGCCGGATCCAGCACGGCGCGCAGCACCTGGCGATCAGCGCCGTTGAAGCCGACGATCATGCTTGGCGCAGCGTCGTTGCGGATCAGTACGGCAAGTTCGAAATCGCCGCGTGCGACGAAGCTGGACAGCAGGTCGAGCCAGAACGCCGCCACCAGCGGGCGATAGGCCGGATCGCGTACCAGCGGGAACACCAGCGCCTTGTCGATGTTGACGTCGCCGCCACTGAGCACCGGCTGCAGCAGCAGGCCCAGCGCGGGCAGCACCTGGCGCAGCGCCACGTCGCCGTGGCCGGACTCGCGCAGGCGCTGCTCCAGGTCGGCCACCGTGGTGTTCTCGAGGAAATCCTGGAAGCTGCCGTTGTAGTCACCCGGGTCGGTGCTGATGCTGAAACGGGCATCGGCCAGCTGTGCCAGCGCCTGTGCTGCGTCGCTGTCCTGGTAGGCCTGGCGTGCGAGCCTGGCCAGGCCCGACCAGGCGTTGGACATCGCCAACGGACTGCGGCCGATGAACGGCAACGGCTCGGGCGCATCCAGGCGCAACGCCGACAGCAGCGGGAAGCGCCGCTCGGACGCGTCGCGGCTGGCCAGGAAGTGGCCGCACAGCACCATCTTGCTGCGCGAACCGAGGAAGGCATAGTGGATCTCGGGCGCTTCGTCGTAGCGCTGCTTCCAGTCCGGGCTCTGGCTCAGCAGTTCCAGGCTCTCGCCGGCCCAGCGGTCAAGCCAGCCCAGCAGCTGGTGGTTGTCGGCCGCGCGGACGAAATCGCCGCGCGAGGGGACCTTGCCGAAATAGGACACGCCCGCGCTGACCACCCGGCTCATCGGGCGCCTCCAGCGGCCGGAGCCGGCGTCGCTGCCGGCGCAGCAGCGGGTGCCGCCTGCGCAGCGGGCTCGCCACCGGCAACGCGTTCGGGCAACTGCAGCCCGCGCTGCCAGTCACCTCCGCCCTGTGCGGCCTCACCGGCACGACGGACGATGCGCATCTCCACCGGCACCGACACACCGTTGCCCGTCCAGGTGATGCGGCTGGAGTCATCCAGGCGCTCGACCTGGCCCGCCCCCATCAAGCGGTTGACGCCGTTCGAACCTGGCGCACTGAACACTTCCACCGTCCTGCCATCGCCGGTCACCGCGGTGATCTTCACGCCCGGCACCTGGCCGACGTTCGGGTACTGCATGGTCGTCCACTGCGGTGGCGTGTTGCGATAGCGCAGCACCTGGCCGTCGATCTCGATGGTGTATTCCAGCGCGCCGGCCGCCGGTGCCGGCAGGATCTCGAAGATCGTGGTGTCCTGCGCCGCACCGGCCGCCGAACCACTCACCCAGTTGCCGTAGTTGGCCACCAGTTCGGCCGACAGGTTCACGCCCTGCCCGGCCCAGCGGCGGGTCTCCAGCAGCGGGCCACGCTGGATCACCAGCGTACCCAGTGCCTCCTTGTTGAAGGCCGCGATGCTGCCACTGGCGCCGAAGATGCCGGCAATGTCGCTCGGCGCCGCATCGACGTCGGAGTTCAGGTTGAACGGGTACTGCTGGCCGATGCGTGCCTTGAAGGGATCATAGACCTGTGCCTTCCAGGTCTTGTTGACTTCATTCTCGGTCGGCGCGATCAACGTGCCGAAGGTCTGGGTCAGCGGGCGCAGCAGCAGCGGACGCAGCGCTTCACGCTGCTTCTCGTCCAGCCCGGTCAGCACCTGCTCATCGACCAGCGCCAGGCCCACGCTCAGTTCGGAACCTTCGTTGCTGAAGGTGTCCTGCATCAGCTTGCGGGTAGCGACCCCGATCTCGCCCTGGCTCTTGATCGCGTTCAGACGCGCGCGCAGCTTGGCCAGCGTGTCGAAGTAGGCCGTGATCACGGCCGGCTGGTCACCGCGCTCGCTGGTCAAGCGCGCAATGCCCTCGAACGCCTTGCCGATCGGGCCGACCGGCTGTGCCGCAGCCGCGGCGGCCGGGTCCTTGCGCAGGATGGTGCGCTGGAACCAGGCGACGAAGCCCTTGCGCGCCTTGCTGGAGCGGGCCAGCGCCTGCGGGTTGTCCCACACGGTCTCTTCGTTGATGCGCTCCAGCAGCACGCGCAGTGGCGAATTGCTGGCATCGCCCAGCTTGTTGATGCGTGCCACCGCCTCGTCGAAGGTGCTGAACTCCGCCACGCTCAGGCCCTGCAGGAACCGGGTCCACTCGCGGGCATAGTCGTTCTTGTACAGGTTCACCAGCTCGCGCGAGACATGCTCCGGGCTGCCGGCCAGCGACAGGTCGCTCTGCTCGGTGGTCCCCAGCACCCAGTCGGTGGTGCTCAGCTGCGTGTTGGCCGCTTCCTTGATCGCATCCTGCACGTACTCTTCCCACGCCTTGCGCGAGAACGCACCGGAAATGGCGTAGTTGCCATTGATCATGCGGCCGTTGCGCTCGACGCCGATCAGGCTGTCGACCGTGGTGGTGGTGAAGCGCGCACCGGCACGGGCCTTGATCTGCGCGTACACGCGCTCCATCGCCGGCTGGCCCTTCATCACCTGGCCCAGTGCCTGGCGCGTGTCGGACACCAGGGTGACCTTGTTCTGCACCTGCGGCCAGCTCGGCTGGCCCGCCTGCGCCACGTAGAAGGTCATCAGCTTCTCAGCCGCGCGGACCATTTCCTCGCGGCTCATCTGCCCGCGGTTGGCTTCCAGCCAGGTGCGCCAGAACAGGGTCAGCTGCTGCGACAGGTGCGCACCCTCCACATACTTGGGGTTGCCCAGCATCAGGTAGGTCTTGAGCGCGTTGTAGGCATCGTTGGTGCTGGTCGGCGACGCGTTCTGGTACAGCACCTCGCTCTCGGCAGCGCTGCTGGTGCCCTGCCCCAGCTTGTCGCGCTCGGCGACCACCTGGCCCAGATAGTTCTCCAGGTTCGATACGGTCGGCGCCAGCATCACCTGCTGCATGCCGTGGTTGTACTCGCGCAGCAGCTTCTCGCGGATGGCCGTGCCCTGGTACAGGCCCAGATGGGTGGTGATGCCCCCCTCCTTGCCATAGCGGTCCAGCTGCTCCATGCGGTCCTGCAGCAGCAGCAACGCATCGATACGTGACTTCAGGTCCATGCGGTCCTTCTGCACGCGCACAGCCTGGTCCAGGTCCTTCGTGGCATTGGCCACCAGCTGCGCGTTGGTGGTGTACGACCACGTCCACAGGCCCAGCGCGAGGGCCAGCACGCCCACCGCGCCCAGGAACACGCCATAGCGCAGGCGGTTCTGGTGCGGGCTGGAATACTGCCGCACCAGTTCCTTGTCGGCAAAGATGACCTTGCGGAACAGGTCCTTCAGGAAGAACGCGGTATGCCCGGTCGGCGCCTCGTCCACGTTCGAGCCGCGCTCCAGGTTGAACTGGCGGCCGACGCGCTCGGAGGCGTGGTGAACCGAGCGCCCTTCCTGCAGCGCGCTGGAGAAGTAGAAGCCGCGGAACACCGGCTTGAACTGGTAGGGGTTGTCTTCGAACAGGGTGGCGATGAAGGTGCGCAGCGCCGGCTTGATGCCGACGAACTCCAGCGGCAGCGACAGCAGGCCCGGCGAGACCTCACGGCCACGCTGCATCGCCATGTGGGTCAGGCTCATTTCCTTGATGCCTTCGGCCAGTTCATCGAAATGACTGTCGAAGGCGGCCAGCGCGTCACCCTGCTGCTGCACGTCGAACGGCAGCGTCGCGCCCCACACATGCTCGCGCTCGCCCGGGTCGAGATTGCGGAAGAACTCGCTGAACCCGGCGATCAGGTCGGCCTTGGTGAACAGCACGTACACCGGCGCGAATACTTCCAGGCGCTCGGTGATTTCCTGCACGCGCTGGCGCAGGTTCTTGGCCAGTTCGATGGCGAACTCCGGCTTGCTGCCGGACAGTTCGGCCAGGCTGGCGGCAATGATCACGCCATTGATCGGTGCACGCGGGCGGTTCTTCTTCAGCAGGCCGAGGAAGGTCAGCCACTCCAGCCGGTCCTCGACGCTGACCGAGTAACGGCCGGCGGTGTCGAGCACGATGCCGTTGGTGGTGAAGTACCAGTCGCAGTTACGGGTACCGCCGATGCCCTGCACGACATTGCCGCGGTTGTCCTCGAACGGGAACTGCAGGCCCGAATTGAGGATCGCGGTGCTCTTGCCGGCCGCCGGGTTGCCGATGATCACGTACCAGGGCAGTTCGTACAGCGCGGCGTTGCCCTTCAGCACCCCCATCCGCGAGGACTTGATCTGCTTGACCGCATCCATCATGCGCGTACGCAGCGCTTCGGTATCGGCGCGCTGTGCCGGCTGCGCGCTGGCTACCGCCTTGTCCGCCTCGTCCTTGACCATTGCCTCCACGCGCTTGGCGGCGCGCCGGGCAAGCATCCGCTTGACGACCCAGACCAGCAGCGCCAGCACCAGCAGGCCGGCCAGCACGATGGCGACCCAGATGCCGATCTGCCGTGCCTCGGCCTCGCCGTAGTGGGCCAGCGCAGCGGCACCGACCAGGCCGATCACCATCCACAGACGGTAGTCGCGCAGGTAGTAGCTGAAATTGCTCAAACTCATGCAGGGATCCAGGGGTCAGGGAGCGGACGGCGCCTCGGCCGTCAGCGTCGGGGAAGGAAGAGGATCGACCAGCCCGAACAGGCGCTGCTGGTTGTCGGCGACACCGAGCAGCAGCACAGGTTCGCTCTGGCGCTGAAGCTGCGCGTGGGCCAGCGCCAGCTGGGCCAGCGGCAGCGCCGGGCCCAGTTCGCCGGCGCTGATGGCCAGCGCCAGGCTCTGCGGACTGAAATCGAGATCGGGTGCCAGGGTGGCAGCGATGGCAGCGGCATCCACCATCAGGTCGCCCCGGTGGTCAGCGTCGTGCAGTACGAACTGGGCCTGGGCGCCATCGGTCGCCAGTGATGCATGCCACTGGGTGGCGAGCGCCGCCAGCTGCCGACGCTGTTCTGCCGGGCGCTGCCCCTCGACCTGCTCGGCACTGACCAGCTGGGGTCGCCACAGCCGGGCGTCGCCTTCACGTGCAGCAGCCTGGCTGGCCAGCAACACGCCCGCTGCGCCTTCACCGGGTACGTGGCCATCGGTGCGCTGCGCCGTCGCCAGCACCCCGGCCGACTGCCAGGCCGAGACGATGCCGGCATCGATGCTGGACGCGGCCGCCAACAGCAGGTGCCAGCGTGGCGTCGGCGACGACGCCAGCGCATCGATGACCCGTTGCACATGCGGCCACACCTCGCGCGCGCCATCCAGCACGGCAATGCGCACGTCGAAGCGGCGCGCATCGAGGCCGGCATTACGCGCCTGTTGCTGCAGCCACTCCTGTACCCACGGGCGCAAACCATCGGACCAGCTGCCCGGCACCAGCAATTCGAGGGTGAGGACATTCTCAACGCGCTGCTCATCGCGGCGGCGCAGGCCGGCCACCACCACCTCTTCGGAGGCTTCGATCTCCGGCAGGGCCGTGAAGGCGGCCTCCAGCAGGCGTTCCAGCACCGGCCGCAGCAGCGCCAGTGCACGCCGTTCGTGCGCGGCGGTATCGATACCGTCCTGGCGCACCTGCAGGACTTCGAATTCGTCCAGATCAGGTGCTGCGCTCATCCGCACCGGCAGGTTGTAGTTGTCGCGGAAACGCCCGTCGAGCACCGGGCGCGGTGGCGCCGCCGCAGCCGCCAGCAGGGCCTGCGCATCGAGGTCCATGCCCAGGCGCAGGTGGCCGGCCAGCAACGCAACGGCAGGCACGCCCGACGGGGCGCCAGCGACACTCTCGCGTTCGGCCGGGGCCGGGCCGGAACGATCCTCACCGGCTTTCTGCAACGCCACATCGGCGCCGCGCCGCGCGGCGTTGCGCAGCATGAAGCCGGCACCACTCAGCCCCACCGGCAGCAGCCCCAGATAGGCCAGCATCTGCATGCCGGTCGGTACCGTGCCGCTGTTGCGCCAGTAAAGAATCGTCGCGCCCCAGGTGGCGATGAAGACCATCACCACCGACGCTGCCTTGCCCAGCCATCCCGCCATCAGTTGCCGTGCTCCATGCGCTGCTCCCGTCGACCGCGTCGTTCAGCGCAGGCCAGTGGTGGCCTGTGACGCCATCAGCGTCGCTCCGCACGCCGTGCGGTCGCCATCGCGCGCCACCGGCTGACCATCGATCACGACGGTTGCGTCACCACTGACAATCGAGGTTGCGCCATGCACGGCGCAGACTGCACGGTCGCCCACCCGGGCCACCGCCTTGCCATTGATATCGGTCTGGCCGGTGCCTGCCACCACGCTGCCTCCGTGGCTGAGCTTGTCACCGACGACGATAAACGGTCGTGCCATCCATCATGCTCCTTGATCCTGTGTGACCTGGCGCTCCATCGCCCCCTGTTCCCCGGCGACCCAGATCATCGCGGTAACCATACCAGCACCGCCATGCGGTTATCACCCTTGGCGTGACAGTTCTTCACGCTTGGCCGCACGGGCCGCGCGGCAACGCGCTGTCATTTCCACGTGAACATAATCCTTGATGCTGCGCCAGTTTCCACCCCAGTCCAGGCCTGCCTGTTCAGCCAGCTCGCCGTACAGGAAGTAACCACGCTTGGTCCACTCGTCGTTCATGTCCCACTGCAGCTTGCCATCCCGGATCGGCGCACTGTCCACGCCCAGCCCATATTGATGGCAGCTCTGCCAGGCGCCGGCACGTGTCGCCTTGCCTCCGGCCATCAACTCGGCCTGCCGCTGCGGACTGCGGTAACCCTCGATCAGCACCATCTCGTAACCGTACTGGCGGCGCATCACCTCATAGATGGCCAGCACGCGCTGCTGCAGGTCGGCATCGATCTGATCCCACTTGCGGTCTGCCGTCACAATTTCAGGCCGCAGGCGGCGCACCTCGGCGGTGGTGAAGACTTCCGGTGGTGGCGGCGGCGGCGGGGTCAGGCGCTCCCCCCGCAGCAGCTGGGCGACCATCGAACTCGACTCCGCCAGATCATCGCCGCGAAAATCTTCGAGCACCACCGTCTGACGTGTGATCAATATCACAGTTGGAGGAATCAGCAGCGCCGCTGCCGCAATCGCCATAATCGGCCAATGCCGCCGAAGGGCACTGTGCGCAGCGCCGGCTTCTTCACGAACCCCACTGCGCACCCGGGTAACACCATGACCGACTTTATCGCCCACCCGACCCGCCTTGCGACGGAATCCGCCCAAGCGGCGCGACAGTGCCTGGCGCAGCGATTCCACGGTCTCGGGAAACAGCAACACCCAGCACACCGCCGCCACAAGTGCGACAACGGCAATGGCAGCAACCACGATTGGCAACACCGGTCCTCCTTGACTCGTAATCTGGTTGACGCCCCACCGCCTTTCACTAAGAATGCGGAAATTCGCTTCGGCAGATGCCGAGTCAAACCAAGGGCTGGATGCACTTGAATAATGGCGGAATCAATCGGCCAAGTCTGCTCTCAGGGGGAGCGCAGGCGAAGGGCCAGGCCCCGAATTCGGGCCGTATTCTGGCAGACATGGAGGGCCGGCAGGCAACCGCGTCCCCTCGTGCTGCGCGCGTGTCGGCCGGTGGCAATCGACGCCTGGGGCTATGGCTGGGCATCGGCGCCGTTGTCGTCGCCCTTGCCGGGCTGGCCGTCTGGGGCTTCTCCGGCAGCAGCGATTATCCGGAACCGAGCGAGTATTCGCTCACACCGGATCCGGCCCATGCCACCGGGCACCCGGACATTCCGGCGGGCGCCCCGCGTGACGGCGCTGCCATGATCGTCGATGCGCCGGCCACCGCCGGTGAGCCGGCCCTGCCTGCACCTGCCGCAGACACAGCGCCTGCATCCGTTGATGCCGCTTCGGTCGCTGCGGCCCCATCGGCGGCGACTGCAGCGAGCGGGGCGGCCGCACGTAGTCCTGCGCCTGCCGCACGCGCTTCGCGTGCCGCAACGCAGAGCGACGCAAAGAGCAAGGGCGATGAAAACCTGCTCGGCACCCTGCTCGGCATCATCAAGGAAGAGGACAAGGCCAAGGCCAAAACGAAGGCCAATGCCCAACCGCAAAGCATGGACGACCTGATCGCACAGATCGAGGCCGACCAGCGCAAACGCACCGAAGACGAGCGCGCCGCCTTCGAGCGCGTGGCCAGCAAGAAGTCCGCATCGACCGAATCGAACATCCAGGCTCAGCTGCGTGCCTGCCCCAGCCCCGCGTCGCTGAAGGGCGTGGATTGCCGCCGCCGGATCTGCGCAGCGGTGAGCGGCAAGGACCCGGCCTGCCCGGCGATGTGACGCGTTTTTGTAGAGTCGAGCCATGCTCGACTCTGCTGTACCCGAAGACCGCTACCAGCCCGCACACGTTGCCGAGCGCAGTTTCTGTCAGACCCGGCTCGTTGCCTGCAGGAGCTGCTGCCGCACTTCATCGTTGCGGGCCTTCGCAGCAGCGATCGATTCCTTCCAGAATCGATCCATCTGATCCGCCCGGCCGCCCGCATGATCCACTCGCCCGTATACGGCCGGCGCACGCAGCGGCGGCGTATCGGAAGGCTCGGATGTTCCACGTCGGGTCACGGCCGCCGGCCAGACCGGCTTGCGGCACAGCTTCATCGCAAGGAAGCGGAACAGCGCCCAGGGCAAGGTGAGCGGCAGTGCAATCCACATCAGCCCTGCGCCCGCAGAAGAGACATGAATGATGAACGCATTGCGGAAGCTCGGCACCACTGAGGTGTAGAGCTGCAACGGCGGGAACGGAAGCGCGGAACGCCCCTGCTCCATGAAGCGCCGGATCATTTCCCAGTGCGCGAGCACGACGGCAGGGTTCGAACCGCAATCCGAGCCTACCGCAAAGGTGTGCACGACCTGATCGCCGCGCATCACCAGGCCCCTGAGATCGTAGGTGTAGTCGTCACCGGGCCCAGCGGGCTTGTCCCTGCCAATGATGAAGCGGACATCCGACCAGGCCGCTGAAATCACCTTGTTGCGTCCGCCTGTGAAGACATGCACCTGGTGCGTGGTTCGGTCAAAGCGGATGGGGTAGTACTGGTAGCGGAAGATGTCCCGCAGTATCAGCATCCAGAAGACAAATCCGACAAACGCGAGAGCCAGGGTGCTAACGCCGACGGCAGCATAGATGGCATCAAGTGACTGAGCTTTGTTCTCGGTGGAGATAGCCGCGTGCAGCATCGCAATGATGAAGATTGCACCCAGCACCACAAAGACGCTGCCACCCATCAGAGCCCATCCGCGGTATAAGAAATGCCGATCCACATACTCCATGGAGTCAGCATCCAATCCGATGATGCCCTTGTTGATCGGCGTAAACGCCGAAGAGTCGAACTGGCGCACATCGGCACCTTCTTCATATTGGGAGAGGGGGCGGTTGTTGCGATAGCGCTGGGCAAGCCAGCCGGCGAACTGACTCATCTGCGGCATTATCCTGATCGAGTTGAACGACGATCCCACTCCGACTGCGCCATGACCTCAGGCTCGGCCAGCCTCAGAGGGTCATTCGCGTCGACCTCGCACTCATCCTGCACCCATTGCGGCCACACTGGCACACGGCAGGACTTCAGGACCAGCCACCGGCAGAGCACCAAGGGCAGCAGCAGTGGCATAAGCATGAACCGGGCACTCAGCATGGCCGGCCCAAGGCTGGCGACCACGAACAGATAGCAGTTGCGCAGGGAAGGCTTGACCGACAGGTTCATCTGCCGACCGTCGATGGTGTCGACCACCTCGGCGGGCCCTTCTTCCATGTAGCGGCGGACAAACTCCCAGATGCCACGTATTTTCAACTCGTCATCGAAGTAGTGACCGACAGCGAAGGTCCGCTTGACGAGATGATCCTCAACGATGCTGCACCGCAGGTCACGCAGGAACTCCTCGCTGGTTCCTTGCCCGATGTAGAAGACGGCCTCATCCCATGGGACGGACACCGCGCCCTCCTTCCCGCCCATGAAGAAGTAGACCTTCCGGTTGCGCCGGTTGAATCTCGTCGGGTACCAGACGTAGGTGAAGAACTCGTATCGGAGGGTGATATGCCAGAACAGTGCGGGGGCGCCGACCACGCAAGCGCCCACCATGCCGTACATCACCCAGTCCCATATGTCCCCCTCCAGGTTGGGGAAGACCAGAGTGAAGAGCAGGAAGAAGCCGAGCAGGAACAGCCCCAGCGTGCCAAGCAGGACTACCGTGGTCGACACCATTCCCCGCAGACGGAAGCGGCGATCGATCAGCTCGATGCAGGTCGAATTGAAGCGTACCAGGCAGGCGTGTTCGGCGGGCGCCACGGATTGAGCGGCATGTACATTGAAACGCGATGCACTCTCCTGGGGAGAAAGTGGACGTCCCACGGGAAAATCGCGCATCCATCCGGTATACATCCAATCTCCCTTTCCCGCAGCGTTGGCGAGCATGACATGCCATGCGACTACTGGGCGGCCAGTGTCGCCACCGACGGGCCCACGTGATTGTGCACTCCGCTCGATCGGGATGCACTGGCTGGGCGAGCGCGATAGCATGGATCATTCGGCCAAGGAAGTCCCTGATGTCCACACTCTCGCCCCGGACTGCAGCTCTATTAGCCATTCTGTTACTCACTACATCTGCATGTGCCAAGGCGGAAGATTCCCCGTCCGAAGCGAAGCGCGGCCCCGGTACAGCTACGCAACAAAAGGTCGTATCTGACCTGGTACCGATCAAGGGAGGCTCGTTCCTCATGGGTGATTTTGGCCCCGTGCACAACGAGGACAAACTGCCCTACAGCGGAGCCATGAACGATGACGTGCTTCGAAAGATCACGCTGGACGGCTTTTCGATCATGGCCCACAAAGTGTCGATTGAGGATTTTGATGCTTTCACGGACGCTACTGGCCGCCCGAGGGTGGGTACTTCGAAGATTGACTCGACGCTTTATCGTGCCGATCCCAAGGCCGCTGCCGGAGTGAAGTGGCAGGATGCCCTGGACTTCTGCACGTGGGCTGGGAAGGGGTCGGGTCGTAAGCTCACACTCCCAACCGAGGCACAGTGGGAGTACGCGGCACGGTCAGGAGGCAAGATGGTTCTGTTCGCGACCGATACAGGCACCATCGAAGATGGTCGCAATGTCGCGAGCTATTCCCAGTACGATGACGGCAGCGGATCCTCTCTGGGCAAGTTCCCTCCCAATCCGGCAGGGTTGTACGACATGACAGATCACGGCTATGAATGGGTACAGGATTGGTACGAGGAAAACTACACGGGAGGTGATGCAAAAAATCCTCTTGGACCGAAGAAGGGTACCCAGAAGGTAATTCGAGGGAATGACAGTCGTGGCGGTGATTCACTTGTATTTGTTGCCATGACGTTTGCGCGCGATCACCAGCCTCCGAATCCCCCCAAGCTCAAGAACGCCCACGGAAGTGACATTGATGCGAATCAGAATGCGAGCCACGGGTTCCGCTGCGTCAATCGGGACTGAGGGCGGAGGATTCGAGCCGGATGCATAGGGCGGTTGGCGAGATACTGCCGCACCCCAAGCTTCACCCGAGCACTGCCTAGTCGACCTGCTCCAGCCATAGAGCCATGAAGGGGCGACAAAGTCGCATCTATCACCCGATGAGTGCCGGAGAGCTTGGCAAGCGCATCATATACTGGGCAGGGCGGACCTGAAGATGGCGCAATCGCAGCCTTCTCGTTGCGACGGGGTATTCACTTAGTGCGCCAGGTCCGCTGCTACTATGCAGTGCTCGGCCAAAGGAATTCTTCATGTCTATGCTTTCACTTCGGACAGCCGTCCTGCTCGCCACCCTGCCGCTTACTACCACTGCATGCGCCAAGGAGGAAAGACCATCTGTCCAAGTGGACCGTGGCTCCGGTACAGCTACTCAGCAAAAGATCATGTCGGACCTGGTGCCGATCAAGGGTGACTCGTTCCTGATGGGTGATTTTGGCCCCGTGCACAACGAGGACAAGCTGCCCTACAGTGGAGCGATGAATGATGACGTCCTCCGGAAAATCACGCTGGACGGTTTTTCGATCATGGCGCATAAAGTTTCGATTGAAGATTTTGATGCTTTCACGGACGCGACTGGCCGCCCAAGGGTAGGCACCTCAGCGCTTGACGCAAAGCGATATCGTGCTGACCTCAAGGCCGCGGCGGGAGTGAAGTGGCAGGACGCTGTGGACTTCTGCAACTGGGCCGGAGCAACATCAGGTCGGAAGCTGACACTTCCCACCGAGGCACAGTGGGAGTTCGCGGCGCGCTCCGGTGGGAAGATGGTTGTGTATCCGACCGATACAGGCACCGTTGATGATGGTCGCAATGTCGCGAGTTATTCCCAATATGAGGACGGTAGCGGAACTGCCTTGGGCAGGTTCCCTCCCAACCCAGCCGGTCTATACGACATGATCGACCATGGCTACGAATGGGTCCAGGATTGGTACGAAGCTGAATACTCCGGCGGTGATTCAAGAAATCCCACCGGCCCAAAGAGCGGCACAGAGAAGGTCATCCGGGGAAACAGCAATCGCGGCGGCGACTCACTCGCCTTGGTTTCAATGACTTTCACTCGCGATCATCGCCTCCCGAATCCTCCAAGGCACAAGGATACGGATGGGAGCGAGATTGATTCCAATCAGAACAGGAGCCATGGATTCCGCTGCGTTACTCAGGACTAAGGCTTGGGGCCTGCTGTCTGAAGTACCAGGGAGCGGCGATACATCGCCGCTCGGCGGCATCATGCAAGCATGGTCTGATCGTCACGATCCAACCATAGTCCCGGGGGATCCATCATTGCGAAAGTCGGAGCTTCGGTGCCGTCCAACGCAGCCAGCTGTACTGGATCATCAATGTTCATGATCTGAGCCACCTCGTATCCCTTCGGGAACTCATTGAGCAACTTTGCGCGCTTCTCAAGGAAGGACTGGAGATAGGAATTCCCCACATCGCCGACCTTGTCGCGCGAGTGCTTGTTCATCGTCCCGAACACGTTGGGCAGATCATTGTTCAGCGAGTAGCCGTAATCGAGGAAGCGCACCACGTCACCTTCCGCCTTGCCGCCGTCGGGCCGGCGCTTTCCTTCGATCGTCATGTGTTGCATGACATTCATCCACTCCGGCCTGGATGTGACCGGCTGCAGAATGTTCAGCACAGCCTGCTTGTGCCCTGGCAGCGCGTGGATCTCGATGTCGCCCCAACCCGGAGAGAACTCAGGAAGATTGCGCGCATGTGATTCAGGGTAGTGTCGGGTAACGGCGTAAAGCAGCATCCCCCTGGTCTCTGGTGTTGCGTAAATGAGCCAGTCCGGCTTGCTGTTGATTCGATTGACCAGTGCATCACGAGCGCTCGCCCGTTGCAGCCTCCCCTGCAGCCTGTCGAAGCGATCATTGATCTCGTCGATGGTCTGAGCCAGTGCTTTGCCCATGCTGCTATCCTCTGCAACGACCATGAACAACAACTTGGAGAGAACGTTGAATGCGTCCTGCGCGATATAGGTAAGCTTGATGAATCCGGAGTGGGCCAACTGGTAGAACACCCATTTCACGAATTCCTGCATGCCACCTGCGTCCACGGCGAAATCCACTGCCCCCTTTGCGCCTACACCCCAGCAGAGTCGTGCAGATGCACGAATGCGGAACTTCCCGCTGTTGAAGTAAATGTTGAGTTGCGCGCTTGCGCCTGCGCCCGCATTGACTGCCACATCCAATGCAATCTTGGCGAAGCTCACAGGTTCCTTGCGATCTGGCGGCAACCAGCGCAGATCACCAGAAGGCGTGATCCCCCCCTCCACGCCTGCGAAAACCTCAGCGGTCAGCTGAACACCCGCTCCGCTCCCCTTCGGAGCCGATTCATTCATGCCCAGCATGCGCACCCGGGCTGGATCAAGCTGCGCGCGCGGCAGCCCCCGCTGGCTGTCAAAATTCTCGGCGAGCGATTGCGAACGGTCACGCTGTTGGGCGGTAGCAACGGGCTTCTTGCCTACGTATTTGATTTCAGCAGAGCCGGCGAGCGTGCCCTTGGCGCCAACGAACCCGTACAGCTCACAGGCCAGTACAAAAACGATCGCTCCAAGATCGACATCCCCGAACTGCATCTGCCATCCCTTGATGCTTGGAACGGAGTAGCTGTGCGTCCATTTCCCCTCAAACAGAATCAACTTGGCAGAGGCATTGGCCTCAGCCTTCGCTGCCGCAACTCCCTTTGAAGGATTCCACGTAGCAGCGCTGCTGGCACCTGCGCCCGCAACAAAACGCAGCCACTGCGAAGCGCTCGCAACTTCATATGAATCGCTTTTCTGGACGTGCTCCACGAACTCGTTGCCGCCGGCGTCGATGATGTCGAAGACGAACGGATCCATCTTTGTCTCGGCTTTCGCCTGCAGCGTGATGGAACGGATTGACTTCTTGAAGTCCGCCGCGTCGAATGGCTTGGTGCCGGTCACCTCGTGCTTGCCCTCGCTGGAGCCACTGACCGGACCACCTTTGACCTTGGTGCCGACAGAGGTGTTCACCGCTGTGGGAATACCCATGATCCGCCGCTTCTTTAGTTCCTCGTACTTCTTGGCGGGAATGTAGCGACGGCGTAGGCCGGAACGATCAGCCAGACTTCCGTTGCCTGCGTGCCTGCCTTTGTCGTAGGTCTCGAAGGTGACAACCTCCTTCAAGTCTGTCAGCTTCGAGAAGTTGTCATTCAGCATCTTCGCCACATTGTCTTCAGCAATACCCAACGCCTTTTCGGCGGCGGCTACTGCTTCGGCATCGCGCCCCTGCAACGCATTGTCAAGATTCGCCCTGGATCGGTGCAGACCGGCCATCGTATTCTCGATCATGCCGCTGAGTTCTTCGAACTCGTTCCAGACATCCGGCGTCAGCAACAGCAGCTCGCGTGCCTCGGCGTTGAGAACTGCGGGCGCGCTGATCTTGCCGTCGACTCTGGCTGTCCGCCCCTGCCCAGACTCGCTCATGGCTACTTGGCTCTTCATGCCAAGCACATATAGCGTGGTGGACTGTCCCTTGATCAATGGCTCCAGCATGTCAGTGTTGCGGCCGACCTTGCTTCCCGGCAGATTGAAATTGAAGCGACGACGCCCGTTGCAGGTAATGCGCGGCGTCATGCCGTTCTTGTCGGTATTTCCTTTGATTGGCCGGCCCGCCGCGTCGTTGCCAGCAACTTCGCGTCCCTTTGCATCCACCGCATAGGCAAGGTAAGGGGCATTGGGTAGCGCCTTCTGGTCGGCCTGCATCTGGAACTTCACCCGGAAATAGGGCTGCAGTTCAAGCGCGCACTGGATCGGTGCCATCGTCATGATGGTGCTGTTGAGCTGAAGCTCGATGTCGTGCGAGACCGCCTTCTTCTGGCGGCCAGCGAAGTCCGGTTGCGCCCACTTGCGCTGGTCGAAGTCCCAGACTTCCAGTTGGAATCGTATTGTTGAGGGCGGAAGGAACGGTACCTGCGTAGCAGGCTTGACACCTTTGTCCAACGGGTTCTGCAACGGATTCGGCGTGGTATTCACGAACTTCGTGAGGCCCTGTGCGTCGGTTGTTCCATTGACGACCTCGTTGCGATCAGGCAGCTGCAGGATCCGGTAGCGGACCTTCGCGGCAGGACGCTGCTGGCCGTTGTCAGCCAGGTAATAGAGTCTGAAATTTCCAGTTGCCATGGTGTCTTCCTTGTCGCGCCGTAACGGTCTGCGCGCTTACGCTTCGTCGTTGAGGTAATAGCCTTCGTGCTTGGTTTCACCGTCGCCGACGAAGAGATGGATGTTCTGCGGGCCCTTGGTCACCACCTGCTCGGTTTCACCCTGCGCATTGGTGGTACCTTCCCGTGCACTGCCATCGGGCATCACAAGCACATACGGTGAGTTCGGCATCGGCTGTCCCGCGAAATCGCGAAGCACGTACTTGAGCTTGTAGGCGTCAGCTGGATTAGGAAGTACCAGCGGCGCGTTGACACTCGCCGGCCCCACCCACTCCCGCTGGCTGGCCTTGAACTCCACTTTTCCCGGCGCGCCCAGCTCGATGTTGTCGCCCTCAATGCGAATGTAGGCCCCCGCCGCCGTCGCCAGCAGATGCTTGCTCGGCGCCGACAGCTGCACGTCCGCTTCGGTACTGGCGATGCGTACCTTGGTCTTGGCCGCCACGATCATCTGGTTCTTGTGCGCACGCGCGCTCACCTTGCCCTGCGCGGCGTGCAGCGCGATGCCGCGCTCCTGGTTCGGGCTTTCACCGCTGGGCTGCACGCCGGCGGTGTACATCACCAGACCGCCGGCCACCGCCATCGTCAGCGAGCCCTGCGTCATCCAGTTCAGTGCCACGCCACTGGCCAGCGTGGTGTGGGTGCCACTGACCCAGACCTGGTCGGCCGGGGTCAGGCTCAGCACGCCGGCCACACCGCTGCCCAGCAGCACCGGCGCGCTCCAGCCCGGTGCCTCGCCATCGCCGCCGGCGATGCTGCCGGCGGCACTGCCGCTGTGGGTGGCGCGCAGCGTCTCCTGCAGCTCGGTCAGGGTGGTGTCCACCGGCAGCTCGGTCGGCTCGCCGGGCAGCTGCGCCTGCTGGTTGGCGGCCGATTCGGCCAGCTGCTGCAGCAGCTGCTGGCTTTCCTGCAGCTGGCTCAATGCCTGCGGCGCGGCCATCTGCGGCGAGCCCTGCTCGGTGGTCAGCAGCAGGCCGCGTCCGGCACGCAGCGCGCCCTGTGCCTGGGTGGACAGCTCCACGCCGAAACCCCGCTCGCCTTCGCGCACATTGTCCTGGCCGCCCTTGAGGTGGCCCAGGGTCAGCGTGGTCTCGTGCTGGGTGGTGGACAGCTGCGCGCGGCCCTGCCCGGGCGTGTCGTCGAAGCGCAGCTGCTGGTAGCCGCCGGTGCCGCCCTGGCTGTCGGCCAGCGCCTGGCTCTTGAAACCGGTGTACACCGCCGCGTGGTCATTGCCCTCGAACCAGGCGGCGGCGTTGCCGGTGGCGGTGGCGCCCCCGCCGTTGATCTGGTTGTGCTGTGCGTCCTGCTGGCCACGGCCGTTGTAGACCGCACCGACCACCACCGGGCGGTCGATATCGCCTTCCAGGAACGCCACCAGCACTTCCTGCCCACGCCGCGGCAGCACCACCCCGCCCCAGTTGTCGCCGGCCCACGGGGTCATCACCCGCACCCAGGTCCAGGCGCCTCCGTTGGCCGGTGCGTTGTCGTCGCCGCCGGGATGGGCCAGGCCGCTGCTGGCGTTGCCGCCGCGCTGCCACGGGAACTGCACCTTGATGCGATGGTCGCGGTCGGACAGCAACGGGTCGCCGTCGCTGACCACGATCGCGCTGAGCGTGCCGGTGATGGTCGGCCGCGGATGCAGGTGCGCGCCGTGGCCGTCCTCGGTCTGCGGCCGGTAGTTCACTTCGGCGGGGATGGCGACGAAGCGGTTATCGTAGAAGGCGGTGGACACCTCGCCCGGCGCCTGGCCGTAGGCCAGCCCGGACAGCGCATCCGGCAGCGCCGGCACCGCCACGCTGGACGGACCCAGGGTCTGTTCCAGAGCGTCGAACACGTCGGCATCGAGGTTGTTGCGCGCCTGGTGCAGCACCGACAGGCACAGGAACTGTGCGTCCTCGCCCACCTGCGGATGCTGCGACAGGCCAAAGCGCGCGCCCGGTGCCAATGCCCGCCATTGGCCGGCGCCGTCGATGGTATGGGTGCGCACGCGCAGCGCGTCCAGATGCTGCTGCGCGCGGCGCTGGCCGCGTGCGTTGTCCTGCCAGCCATACGGGCCGCAGGTATCACGGTCGACAATGCCCAGGTCGTTGCCCTGCTCGGCCTCGGCGCTGGCCTGGCGACGCTCCAGGGTGCGGTAGTCCCAGGTCGTACGTTCGACCTTGCCCGGCCGCCAGCGGTGCGCGGTGGACCACTGCTGCACGCTGTCGCTGCGCTCGCTCTCGTCGCGGCGATGGAAGCGCACGCGGCCCAGTTCGGTGGTGTCGTTGCTATGGTCGGCCAGCACCAGGGTATGCGTGCCGAAGTCCGCGCCGCCGGGCTCGCCGGCATGCTCGAACCAGTAATAGATGCCCTCCTCGGCCAGCAGCCGCTGCACGAAGGCCAGGTCGCTTTCCTGGTACTGCGTGGTCAGGCTGCGCCGCGCGTACTGGCTGGCGTCACCCAGCGACCAGCGCCAGGCCGGTGCCAGCCCGCTGTAGTCGGCGAACAGGTCCTCGACGATCTCGACCACGGTCTTGTCGTGGAAGACGTAGCTGTCCACCCGCTGCGACAGGAACGCCAGCCACGGCTGCAGGCGCAGCCGATAGCGCGCCAGGCCGCCATTGCTGCCCAGCCGCTCGGCGGCGGTGATGCGACCGTGCAACGGGCGCAGGCTGCCGTCAGCCTGCTGCAGCTGCAGCAGCGCACCCTGCCCGATCAGCGGTGCCAGTGACAGGCCGGCATCCAGCGACAGTGCGGTGATCGTCCACTGGAAACCCATGCCGTCGATCTGCTCGACGCCATCGAGGGTTTCGGCCACCAGCACATCGCTCCCCAGCGACGTGTGCAGCCGCAGGAAGCGCTGTGCGTGCGAGGGGCCGGCCAAGGCTGCCCGCAGGTTGTTTACCAGATCCATGGTGCTTCCCCTACTTCCCGTACCTCAAGGTGGTCTGCATGCGGCATGCGCATCGGTGTACTCCGCTTCCCGCGTGCGCGCGGCCTGCGCCCCGGCCGGGGCGACAGGCACGCACGTCCGTCAGGCAGCCTGGACGATCTCTTCCAGCTGCAGGCGCACGCCCTCGCTGATCTTCAGGCGGTAATCGCGGCCGCCGGCGGTGATCTGCAGTTCGCGTACGTTGCTCACCAGCTGCGGCTTGCCAACCACCGGGGCATCCATGTGGATGCGCCACGAACCCCGGCTGATCTGCGCGGCGACGTTGCGGGCATCCTGGCGGGCGGCGGGCACGGCCGTGTCCAGCAGCTCGATCACATGCTCCGGGCGCAGCCGGTTCCAGGCACGCACGCGGTCCAGTTCACGGCCCAGCCCCAGTTCCAGGCTGTCGCAGTGGTTGAGGGCCGCTTCGCGGTCAAATCCATAGAATTCCATCAGCGTTCTCCTTCTGCTCAGTGTCATGACACTTTGTATTTGAAGTCACCCTTCTTGCCGGCGGTGACCTTGATGGCGTTGATCCGGTTTCCTTCGGCCATTGCCGCCAGCACGCTCTCGGCGATTTCCGGCAGCAGGGTTCCATTGAGGATGTGGTCAACGTTGCGCGCACCCGAGTCCACTTCGGTGCAACGTGCAAGCACGGCCTCCACCAGGCTGTCGTCCCAGCTGAAGGTGGCCTTGTGATTGGCGATGACGCGGTCGCGGATGCGGCCGAGCTTGAGCGTGATGATCTGCGCCAGCACGTCATCGTTGATGGGGTAATACGGCACCACCTTCAGGCGACCGAGGAAGGCCGGCTTGAAGGTGCGCATCAGTACCGGGCGCAGCGCGTCGGACAATGCCTCCGCGCCGGGGATCTCTTCGGCCGGCTTGTTCAGGCAGGCCTGCATGATCTGCGAGGAACCGATGTTGGAGGTAAGGATGATGAGCGTGTTGCGGAAGTCGATCTCACGGCCTTCGGCATCATCCATCATGCCCTTGTCGAACACCTGGAAGAACATTTCCAGCACGTCCGGATGGGCCTTCTCGACTTCATCCAGCAGCACCACGCTGTACGGGTTGCGGCGCACGGCTTCGGTCAGCACGCCACCCTCTCCGTAGCCCACGTAACCCGGCGGCGAGCCCTTCAGGCCGGACACGCTGTGCGCTTCCTGGTACTCGCTCATGTTGATGGTGACGAGCTTGCGCTCGCCGCCATACAGGATGTCGGCCAGGGCCAGCGCGGTCTCGGTCTTGCCGACGCCGGACGGGCCTACGAACATGAACACGCCGCGCGGCTTGTTCGGGTCTTCCAGCTTGGCGGTGGCGGTGCGCACGCGCTGGGCGATCGCATCCAGTGCATGGTCCTGGCCGATCACGCGCTCGACCAACAGATTGCCGAGCGTACGCACGGTGCGGATTTCGTCCTTGACCATGCGACCCAGCGGCACGCCGGTCCAGGCCGAAACGATTTCGGCCACCACGGTGCCGTCGACCTGCAACGGCACCATCGGGGTTTCGCCCTGCAGCTCACGCAGTTCGGCCTGCAACCGCGCCAGCTCGGCATGCTGCGGCGAGAGTTCGGCCTTGGCCTTGCCGCGCTTGGCAGCCGGCTTGGCCACGGCAACATCGCCTTCGTTGTCGTCGTTGGACGGCTCGGGATCGCCCGATGCAGCCTCGCCCTGCTCCATCTGCTGGCGCAGTACGGCGATGCGGCCGGCCAGGTCACGTTCGCGGCCCAGGCGCTCTTCGTTGCTGGCCAGCACGGCCTGCGCTTCGGCCTGTTGTGCATGCAGTTCAGCCAGGCGTTCGCCATGCTGGTCGCTGCCACCGGCCGTCTCGCGCTGAAGTGCGGAAATCTCCGCCTGCAGCCGGTCCAGATGCTTGCGGGTGTCTTCGATGATCGCCGGAGTGGCGCTCTGCCCCAGCGCGACCTTTGCACACGCGGTGTCGAGCACGCTGACTGCCTTGTCCGGCAGCTGGCGGCCACTGATGTAGCGATGCGACAGGCGCACCGCTTCGGTCACCGCCTCATCCAGCACGCGGATGTTGAAGTGCGCCTCCATCAGCCCGACCATGCCGCGCAGCATCGCCGCAGCCAGCGCCTCGCTCGGTTCCTCGACCTTCACCACCTGGAAGCGGCGCGCCAGCGCGGCGTCCTTCTCGAAGTACTTCTTGTACTCGCCCCAGGTGGTGGCGGCGATGGTGCGCAGCTCGCCGCGAGCCAGTGCCGGCTTCAGCAGGTTGGCTGCATCGTTCTGGCCGGCGGTACCGCCGGCACCGATCATGGTGTGCGCTTCGTCGATGAACAGGATGATCGGATGCGGGCTCTTCTTGACCTCGTCAATCACGTTCTTCAGGCGGTTCTCGAATTCGCCCTTGACGCTGGCGCCAGCCTGCAGCAGGCCCATGTCCAAGGTGTGCAGCTCCACCCCCTGCAGCACGTCCGGCACGTCCTTGTCGGCGATGCGGCGGGCCAGCCCCTCGACTACGGCGGTCTTGCCGACGCCGGCCTCGCCGGTAAGGATCGGATTGTTCTGGCGGCGGCGCATCAGGATGTCGATCACCTGGCGGATCTCGCCATCGCGGCCGATCACCGGGTCGATTTTTCCATCGCGCGCCCGCTGGGTCAGGTTGGTGGTGAACTGGTCCAGGGCCGGCGTCTTGGACAGGCCGCCCTTGGCCTCGCCCGGCACCGCACCCTCGTCCTCGCCCGCTTCACCGCCGGCCGAGGCATCGGCGAAGCGCACGGTCTGCACCGCTTCCTGCGAGCCCTCGGTGAGCTTGGCGAAGTCGTGCTTGAGCTCGTCGCGCTTGAAGCGCACGAAGAGCTTGGAGCCCCGGTAAGCCAGCTGCGCCAGGTCGGGTTCGGTCAGCAGGGCCAGCAGCAGATGGCCGCTGCGGATGCGGGTGGTTTCCGAGTCAAGCGAGGCGATCAGCCAGGCATGCTCGAACAGCTTGGGAATGTGCTGGGAGAACACCGGAGTGCGGCTGTTGCCGGTCTTGAACTGGCTGATCTCGTCGTTGAGATCGCGTTCCAGCGACTCGGGCAGGATGCCGCTGCGCCGTGCGATCAACACGAAATCGCTCTGCGGCTGTTCCAGCAGGGCCAGGAACAGGTGTTCCAGGTCCACCTCGTAGTTGCCGCGTGCCATGCACAGGTTCGCCGCCCGTTCGGCGGCCTGCCGGCAGGTGTCGTCCAGTTTGCTGATCAGGGTCTTGAGGTTGATGCTCATGCGGAAACGCGCACTCCTTGCTGGAACCGTTCGGGGGCCGATGGCGCGGACGCCATCGGCGCAGTGTCATTGCAATGTGTGGATGCCATAGGTGGTGTCCTCACGCGAGGTATCCTGCGGCCGGGTGCACAGGTAGCTGTCCCAGCCCAGGCGGACGCTCCCTGCGCTACCGAGTGCGCTGCCCTGCACATCCTCGGCCCGCAGCACCAGGCGAACTTCATACTCAAGAATGCCGCCGGTCAGCAGCGACAGCCATTTGGACAGCGCTTCGGCGGCACTGCCACCCGGCAGGAACGCATCGAACTGGTCGCGGCGCAGCGGCCCGATGCGCAGGCGCAGGCGCAGGTCGCGCTGCCACACCCGGTCTCCGGCCAGCGCGCTGGCGCCCAGCACCGCGTTGGCCTGGCCCAGGCGGGTCGCCTGCCCCGGCGGCACCCGGTACCACGCGCCCACGAACTGCTCCAGGTGCAGCGGCACCTGGAAATAGTCCGACAGCACGCGCTGCATCAGCGCCGCCGAGACCGGTCGTTGCCGCACCGCGCCGGCGTAATAGGCCACCGCCTGGTCAAAGATCTCGCCGTCGCCCTCGTGCAGGCGGTCGCGCAGCTCGCTCATGCCCATGCCCAGCAACGACAGCACCAGCGGCAGGAAGCGCTCACGGCGATCCAGCTCGTACTGCAGCGCCAGGCGATGTTTCTTCCAGGCAGCGTAATGCAGTGACACCGCACGGGTGGAGAAGATGTCCAGGAACGCCCGCGCGGTCCGGTCGCGCTGGTAGAGCTCGCGCAGCTGCAGGGTTTCGGTGTAGTGCAGGGGCAACGCACCGGCCGTCCCCAGCAAGCCCATGAACTGCGGCGTCAGGTGGACCTCGGCGAGTTCCTCGCCATGCAGCGCCTGTTCCACGGCCTCGCGGTCCAACAGCCGCTCACCCTTGAGCGAATACACCTCGCCCTCGGCCGACAACTCGGTGGCCGGAAACCCCAGCGACAGCGAGTTGCGGAAGCGCACGCGCATCGGCACCGCCTGGCCGGGCTTGACGCCCTGGCGCTGGAACACCTGCTCAAGCAGGCGCACCGCCTGGAAGAACTCGAAGCGGTGTGGTTCGGCCAGCAGCTGCTGGGCTACGCCAGGATCGATTCGCCGCTGCGCGCTGGGCATCGGACGATCTCCTCTCCGCTGTCGCCGGATACCAGCACCAGTCGGGTAAAGCTGTTGGCATGCACGTAGAGTGCAAAGAAGTGGTCCATCACCTGGGCGAAGGCGGCCACGCCGGTTCCCACGAAATGGGCCTCATTGATGGTCAAGCGGATTTCCAGGCCACGCACCACCGAGGCGAACTGGCGGCCGTGCATCCAGGTGGTCACCGGCGTCTGCTGCAGCTCGAGGATGCCGTCGATCTGGCGGGCCGACACATTGCTGCCGGACAGGTCGTACAGGCGCAGCATCTCCTTCAGTGCCGGAAGCCCGCTGGCAGTGAGCGACAGCTGGTTCAACGACAGGTGCGAGATCAGGCGCCACTGCGCGTTGCGGCCATGGCGGAATCGCAGCGGCTTGGTCGGCTTGCGCAGCAGGCTGATCGCCTTGGCCGGGCTGCCGCCCTCAATGGTCAGGTCGCCCCCGGCCACGCCGAACGCCAGCTGGTTGGGCAGGTCGCGATTGCTGCAGGTCAGCTCCAGGCTGACCGTATCGGTCTGCGGCAGTACCGGATTGAACGACAGGTCGACGAAACTGATCTCGGTTTCGAAACCCGGGCTCTGCCGCGCGATGTCTTCGTCCCGCCGCGCCACCCAGTACTGGCCGGTGCGCTCGGGGTCTTCGCCATGATGCAGCGAATAGAACGGCCGGAATGCCTGGATCAGCTCGCCCTGCGGCGTCTGCCGGATGCGGTGCACCGAGTCGATTGAATGCACTTCATAGGCGAACGCGCGGCGTGCATCCGCCAGCACCGGGTAGTTCACCGTACGATGGGTGACACGGATCGGCTCGCCGCTGGTGCGGAACAGATTGACGATGGGCGTGCAGCCAAGGCGCACGTTGTGTGCGCCGAGCTCCTCCAGCACCATCGCGTTGCCCCGGTCCTGGCCCTGGGCGTGCAGCACCAGGTGAAGGGTGAAGCGTCGGCTGGCGCCCGCCGTCACCGACGGCAGGTGCAGGTCGACAAAGCCGAATTTCTCGGGATAGGCGAACAGTTCGGTCAACAGCCGATAGGCCGGGTGCGAGCGCGCCGGAAAGTCGATCAGGGCCTCATCGTCGGCGAACCCGACCGGGCTCAACGGCACGCTGTCCAGGCGCCGCCAGCGTCCGTCGCCATCGGATTCGACGTAGGCCGCCTTCACGCCAAGCATCAGGGCATCGCGCAGCGCAGCCCGTACCGACGGCTCGCCATCGAGGAACAGGCGCAGGCGATCGGTACCCAACTGGTGAAAACCCAGCTGATCGGACAGCAGCTGGAAGCCCATCGAGATCTGGCCACCGGTTCCGGCCGGCAGGGTCGTCGCCATTGGCGCATCGGCGACGCTGCGATACACCACCTGCTGCACGCCGACCGGCGCCAGCACCACATCGTAGGCCGTACGGAAATCGCAGGGCACGCCCCGGACCGGACGGCTCTGGACGGCGGTTCCACGCGGCACGCGTACCGGCGCGCTCAGCTTGGAGGCCACCCCTTCGGTATCGAAATGGGCGATCGAGCAGGAGGGGAACGGCCGCAGATAGTGCGGATAGAGCACATCCAGCAGTGCGTCGGTGAACTCGGGATAGTCATCCTCGATGCGCTTGGATACGCGCGCACTGAGCAGCGCGAAGGCCTCGATCAGGCGCTCGACATGCGGGTCCTGGCTGCCCTCGGCGGAGAGCTGCAGGCGACCGGCGATCTTCGGGTAGCGCTCGGCGAACTCGCGCCCGTAACGGCGGAGGTAGCCCAGCTCGCGTTCGTAGTAAGGCAGCAGGTCCTGCATCAGGCGGCCTGCGTGCGACGTGCGCGGGTGACCTGGTACTGCAGGGTCGAGGGTTGCAGCATCGCATCGAAGCTGACCGGCTCGCGCGCAGGCTCCAGGTCGAGCAGCGCATGGATGGTGAAATGCAGCCCGCCGGCAAACTGGTTGCCCGCATCCAGATGGACGTTGACGTTGCGCAGGCGGCGCTCATGGCGCGCCACGGCCTGCTCCAGCGAGCGGCAGATGGCAGCACGATCGTAGGCGTTGGCCAGGCTCATCGCGGAAAAGTCCGCCAACCCGTAGGTCAGCAGCGATTGCCGGCAATTGGGGAATTCCTTCATGTCGCCTTCCTGGAACGCGGCGCGCGAGTTCAACAGCCCCTCCAGGTCGCGGGCGATGGATTCCTTGTACTGCTCCAGCGAGACGGACTTGAAGACCGGCCCGGCGCCCGTCTGCTTGGGGGCGTCGTCGAACAGTTTTTCCAGCAGGCTGGGTTCGAGTCCCTTCATTGGTCGATCCACTCAGGTTCGGCATCCGTGCGGGCGGCAGCGGTGCATCAAGGGCAAGGCCGTTCCTGGCCTTGCCCGGCGATCAGACTGCGATGGCGCACGAGGCGCCATCGCAGCGACACAACATCACACGGTGTAGTTCGGGATGTTCTTGGTTGCACTCCACTGCGCGACGGTCTTGCCACCAACTCCGCCTTCCGGCTTCTGCTGCTGGTAAGTCCACTTGATGGCGCCGAAGCTCAACTGAACAACTTCCTGGGGCATGCCTTCCTTGTCCACCGTGGTGGTGACGCGGTGGACCAGCACGTTCAGCAGCTCGACCGTGTAGTAATTGATCGCGTTGCCGTCCTTGTCGGCGCGCATGAACTGGATCTGCGCCTTCGGGAAGGTGGTGCCGTTGGAGGCGGCCTGGTTGAGGGCCGTGGAGGCGAGGTCGATCGACTTGGTGATTTCGATCGGGGACAGGTTCACGCGGGCTGCGGTGGTGCCGCCGGAGGTCGACGCGGTGGCCGAACGCGGCTGCAACAGGTCCTGCGAGAACGACTGGATTTCGATCCAGTCCTTGTGCTTGTCGTCGTGCGACTCGCCCTTGATGGTGTCAATCGAGAGGAAAGCGTGCTGCATATCTGGTCTCCTAAATTCCGTTCTTCCGTGAGATTTGATGTGCCAGGCGCGGGCCTGGCGGTTAAGGGGGGCTACGCCCTCTTGAAATAAGCGTCACTGCAATCCGGGGAGCGGACTCCCCTGGACGCTTCAGTTGAAGCAAATCGTTACGACTTTTTCGCGGACGCCGGCAGTTCGGCGACCAGACGCAACGAAACAGACAGCTCATCGAGCTGGAAATGCGGCCTGATGAAGGCCACCGCGCGGTAGACACCGGGCTTGCCCGGCACCTCCGAAACCTGCACAGAGGCTTCACGCAGCGGGAACTGCGCCTTGGCTTCCTGCGACGCGTTATCGTCCAGCAGTACGTACTGGGCAATCCAACGGTTCAGGAATTCCTCGACGTTGCCCGCCGAAGCGAAGCTGCCGATCTTTTCGCGCATCATCGCCTTGAGGTAATGGGCGATGCGCGAGACCGCGAAGATGTACTGCAGCTGTGCAGACAGGATCGCGTTGGCATTGGCCGAATCGGTGTTGTACTTCTTCGGCTTCTGTGCCGACTGTGCGCCGAAGAACGCGGCGTAGTCGGTGTTCTTGCAGTGCACCAGCGGCATGAAGCCGAGGTCACTGAGTTCTTTTTCACGACGATCGGTGATCGCCACTTCGGTCGGGCACTTCAGCGCCACTTCGCCATCGTCGGTGCGGAAGGTATGGGTCGGCAGGTCTTCGACCAGGCCACCGCCCTCCACGCCGCGGATGGCCGCGCACCAGCCGAAGCTCTCGAACGCCTGGGTCAGGCGCGCACCCATCGCGTAGGCGGTGTTGCACCACAGAAACTTGCTGTGGTCGGCCGCTTCGATCTCTTCGACGAAGTTGAACCCCTCGACCGTGGTGCCGTCCTTCGGGTTGTACGGCAGGCGGCCGAGGAAGCGCGGCATGGTCAGGCCCACGTAGCGGCTGTCCTCGCTCTCGCGGAACGACTTCCACTTGGCGTACTCGACGGTGTCGAACACCTTGGCCAGGTCACGCGGCTTGCCCAGGTCGGTGAACGTTTCCAGGCCGAACATGCCTTCGCCGGCCGCGGAAATGAACGGCGCATGCGCCGCTGCGGCCACGTGCGACATCTGCTCGATGAAGTACATGTCCTCCGGCTGGCGGCCCAGGAAGTAGTCACCGATCAGCGCGCCGAACGGTGCACCGCCGAACGTGCCGAATTCTTCCTCGTAGACCTTCTTGAACAGCGCGCTCTGGTCGAAGTCGATGGCCGACTTGAAGTCCTTGACCAGGTCCTTCTGCGGCGAATTGAAGACCTTGATCTTCATGTTCGGGCCAGTGGAGGTCTGCTGGCACAGGTAATGCAGCCCCCGCCAGCTGCCTTCCAGCTTCTGGAAGGGCTCGGCATGCATGACCGCGCTGAGCTGCTCGGAAATGATCCGGTCGATCTCGGCGATGCGTGCGTCAAGGGTCAGGTTGAGGTTGTCGGAGACCACCACGGTGCCGTCGAGGACTTCCTTCGCCAGGGCGGCGATGATGTCCTTGGCGCGATCATGCTCGGTCTTGGACTTGGCGACCTTGCTCTTCTCGACGATCTGGTCGAGCAGGCCCACCTCTTCGGTTTCGACGGCCTGGGCGGCCAACTGGCTGGCTTCAGCTGACATGGGTCAGTCCTCCTTGGTCACGCCGAGCTTCTTCAGCTGCTCGGTGTTGTTGAGCACATCGGTCAGCAGGTCTTCCAGCTTCTCGTTGCCAGCCAGCTTGTTGCGAAGATCAGCCAGCTTGGTACGGGACTCGAGCAACCGGCGCAGCGGCTCGATCTGCTCCACCACCGATTCGGGGCGGAAATCCTCGATCGAGTTGAACTTCAGCTCGACGCCGAACTCGCCACCTTCGTCGCTGATCCTGTTCGGCACGCGATACACCGCGCGCGGCGCGATGCCTTCCATCACTTCATCGAAGTTGTCCAGATCGACGTTGACGAACTTGCGATCCTTCACCTTCGGCAGCGGCTGCTCCGGGTTGCCACTGAAATCGCCCATCACGCCTACCACGAACGGCAGTTCCTTCTGCTCGATCGCGTCACCCTTCTCCACATCGTAGGTGAGCTGGACGCGCGGCGGGCGGATCTTCTGCAGCCGCTTCTGGATGCTTTCCTTCTTGGCCATGAGTGTCTCCTGACTGGGGCCGGTTCCGGATCAGTTGCCGATGTTCTGGAACGGATCGGAGGTGTTCGAGCGGGCAGCGGGCTTGGCCGGCTGCGTGGCGGCGGGCTGCGCGTTGGCGGCCGGAGCGACGGCACGGCCTGCGCGGGCGCGGCTGCGCGGCTTGGGCTTGGGCGTCGGATCGAGAATCGCGTCACCCATGGTGTTGCGCAGGGTGGTGGCCAGCGTCTGTGCTTCCTTGCGTGCGGTGTCCGACGCCAGTGCACCACGCCCCTGCAGACGAGTGAGCGACTGGTTGGCAACGCGGAAACCGGCAACGGTGATCACGCCATCAGCCACCAGATCGTTGGGATCGCGCTGAAGCACCTCTTCCGCCGCGACGATCGCGCGGGCGTACTGGCCCTGATCGAATTGCAGCTGTGCGATGCGCACCCACGGCTCCTTGCGCGTCGGGTCGGCCTTGGCCGCCACTTCGAACGCGCTGATCGCGGCATCGGCACCGCCAGCGGTCACCTGCGCCTCCGCGTTGCTCAGCGTGGTTTCGAACGGCACGACCTCGGCCTTCTTCGGTGCCGATGCGCAGGCCGCCAGGCCCGAGAACATCATCAGCGCGAACATCGGCCGGTATACAGCCTTCCCCATTGCCTTCACTTCCATAGTGATCCCTCGTCGAAATTAGTTCCTAAAGGAAGCCGAATCTCCGCCGATACAACACACGGGATTCCTGCCCCTGTCGGCGGCAGTGTACATTCGCGAATACGCGCCGGTATAGTGAATTTCGTCAAGAATATGGCGAATCCGGTAGACACACTCTTCACATCCCGATGTGATATTCGCGAGCAAAAACGCATATACGCGCACCTTTTACCCCGCACTCCGAGCCCGCCGACTGCACATGAATGCGCAACTTTTCCGATTCCGCCGCGTGATCTCCGTCACGATTTTCTCCCTGATTATGTCCGGCTCCCTGGCAGGTTGCGCCAGCGACAGCAAGTTGGGTAAAGCGATGGACAAGACCCTGCAGGCGGTCGGCATCCGTGAGGAAAAACCCCAGGCGCCCCCGATCGTCCCGCTTCGCCTGTATGCCGGCAGCAACCTCAATGCCGGCAATGACAAGCGGGCCACTGCCGCGGTGGTCAAGATCTACCACCTGCGCAGTCTGCAGCGCTTCGAACAGGCCCCCTTCAACGCCTTCCTGGACCAGGCTGGCGAGCAGGCGGCCCTGGGTGCGGACCTGCTGTCGGTCAACGAAGTCGTACTGACCCCCGGTGCCCGGCAGGAATTGTCCGAGCAGTTGAGTGAAGGAAGTGCAGTGCTTGGCGTGGTCGCCCTGTTCCGCGCCCCGGCCGAGAATCGCTGGCGGCTCGCATTCGACACCAAGGGCAAGACCCTGCCGCAGGACGGGGTCACCATCGGCGTCCATGCCTGTGCGCTGACCAGTGACAGCAAAGCCTTGTTGACGCGCATTTCCGGAGATCCGGGCAGTCTTGCATCAATCCGTTGTGCAGGCGCGAAATAATATCGCGCCGGAATTCTGGCACCCAAATTCGTCGATGCGATAGTATCGCCAGTGCAAGGTTTGCCCCGGCCCGCTAAATGTGAGAAGCGACTCACGTTTTCACATTACTGGATGGGGAGTTTTGTCGCAGCGGAGCGCGACGATGACGGAACCGGCCCGCCAGGGCGATTTTTTTGAGCTATTTCCAAGGATTGAACGTGGCTTATGTAAGCAGGATGTCGAAGGTTCTCTGGGGTGAAGGGCTGTTCCTGCGCCCCCAGCATTTCCAGCGTCAGGACGCCTATCACGAAGCGCGGCTGCAGGACCTTTCGCAGACGCTGCATCCCTATGCCTGGGGTGCGCGCCGGGTGCGCTTCGATCCACATGCACTTGCCGGCGGCACGCTGCGTCCGCTCGACCTCTCGGCGGTGTTTCCCGATGGCGAGACCTACGACGCGCCGGCCCATGACAGCCTGCCCGATGCGGTGTCGCTGCAGGATCTGCCGCCGGGCGTGCAGTCCACCGTGGTCTACCTGGCATTGCCACTGCTGCGCGATGACGGCGCCAACTGCGCCGATGCCGAGGGCACCGCGCTGGCCCGCTACCGCCAGGCCAATCGTGACACCCAGGACCTGTTCACCGATGCGGTGGAAGCCGAACTGGCCTTCCTCAGCAAGGCGGTGAAGCTGCTGACCGATGATCAGCCGCGCGATGCCTACGCCACCGTGCCGGTGGCGCGCGTGCGGCGCACCTCCAGCGGCGGCTTCGAGCTGGATGACGAGTTCATTCCGCCGTGCGCGCAGCTGCAGGCCTCGCCGTTCCTGCACCGCGAACTGCGCGCGGTGCTCGACGCGCTGCAGGCCAAGGTGGACGCACTGTATGGCCTGCATCGGCAGACCTCGCAGAACATCATCGAGTTCCGCTCCGGCGATATCGCCTCGTTCTGGCTGCTGCACACCATCAACAGTTCGTTCAGTGCACTGGCGCATCTGCTGCATCATCCGCAGCTGCATCCCGAGCGCCTGCACCAGGAACTGCTGCGCATGGCCGGCGCACTGCTCACATTCTCCAATGCCTACCAGCTGGGCGACCTACCGGTGTATCGCCACGATCAGCCGGAAGCCTCGTTCCGCAAGCTGCTGGAGATCGTGCGCGCACTGCTGGATACGGTGATTTCCACGCGCTACTTCAAGATCGCGCTCAACGAGATCAAGCCCTCCTACCACCTGGGCCGGCTGGACTCGCAGCGCATCGATGGCAACGCCTCGTTCTACCTGTCGGTGTCGGCGTCGCTGCCGGCACAGGAACTGATCCAGAGCGTGCCGGTGCGGTTCAAGGTCGGCGCGCCGGATGACGTGGAGAAGTGCGTGCTGTCTGCGTTGCCGGGCGTGAAGCTGACCCATGCCGCACAGGTGCCTGCTGCGATCCCGGTGCGCCCTGGCAGCCACTACTTCGAACTGGACGCGCGCGGCGCGCTGTATGAGCGCATGCTCAAGGCGCAGTCGGTGATGATCTACGTGCCGGCCGGCATTGCCGAGCTGAAGATGGAACTTGTGGCGGTGACCTCATGATGAATTCCCCCCTGCCCCCGACTCCGGGCCCGATGCCGTCGCTGACCGCCAACGGCGCGATGGCCAATCCCACACCGCAGGCCGCCAACCCGCAGAGCCTGCAGGACCTGATGTCCGACGGTTTCTACCTGCTGTTGCTGCTCAAGCGCGGGCAGCTGCCGCATGATGCGGAGAGCTTCGTGCAGACGGTGCAGAAGTTCCTCGATGGCGTGGAGCGCAATGCGATGCGCCTGGGCGTGGCGTCCGAGGATGTCTACGCTGCCAAGTACGCATTCTGTGCCGCCGTGGACGAGGCGATCCTGTCACAGCCCTCGCCGTTGCACGAAACCTGGGAACGCAACCCGCTGCAGCTGCGTCTGTTCGGTGAGCACCTGGCCGGCGAGCATTTCTTCGACCGCCTGGAAGAGCTGCGCCGACAGGGCGCCGCGCGCCTGCCTTCGCTGGAGGTCTACCACTACTGCCTGCTGATGGGCTTCGAAGGCAAGTACCGGCTGGAAGGCACCGAGAAGCTGGGCTACCTGACCGCCCGCCTGGGCGATGAGATCGTCTACCTGAAGGGCAAGCGCCACGGTTTCGCACCTCACGCGCTGCCGCCGGACAATGTTCGCCACAGCCTGCGCCGCGTGGTGCCGCTGTGGCTGCCGGCTGTGGTGGTCGGCTGTTTTGGCATCGTCGCCTTCTTCGGCATGCGCACCTATCTTGGCCATGAGACGCGCCAGCAGCTGGCGGCCTACAACGACGTGGTGCAGATGCCCGAGCGCACTGCCCACATCACGATCACCCTGCCATGAGCCTGATGATATGGACATCCCAAGCTCCGCACTGCTCGCATCCCTTGCTTCGCTGTCCCATCGCGAACGCCTGATCCAGCTGAAGGGGCCGGAGGAAGGGCTGGTCGTCGAACGCTTCGAAGGCACCGAATCGGTCTGCGGCGACAACCGCCTGCAGATCGACTGCCTGGCCACCGACGCCTTCCTGGAGCTGGAATCCTGGCTGGAGCAGCCGCTGACCCTGCAGCTGCGCCAGGCCGACGGCGCGCTGCGGCAGTGGCATGGCCTGTGCACCGAGGCGGCACAGCTGGGCAGCGATGGCGGCCTGGCCCGCTACCGCCTGATCCTGGAACCCTGGACGGCGCTGCTGCGGCTGCGCCGCAACGCGGTGATCTTCCAGGACCAGGACACCCGCGCCATCTGCGAGCAGATCTTCACCGACTACCCGCAGGCAGTGTTCCGCTTCGACGTGCAGGCCGAACTGCCGGTCCGTGCGATCACCACCCAGTACCGCGAGACCGACTGGGCCTTCGTCACCCGCCTGCTGGCCGAAGCCGGCCTGGCCTGGCGCATCGAGCAGGCACAGGGAGATGAGGCCGCGCACACGCTGGTGGTGTTCGAGCCGGGGGCCGAGCTGCCTGACCGCGGCACGTTGCGCTTCCATCGCGCCGACATGGCCGAGGCGCGCGATGGCATCACCGCCTTCGCCGAGCGCCAGCAGCTGGTGCCCAACGCCAGCACCGTGGCCAGCTGGCACAGCGAGCAGGTCGGTGCCGTGGCCGCGCAGTCCAGTGCCGACGCTGGCAGCCTGCCGGCGCTGGAGGTCTATGTGCAGCCGCGCGCCGGCCGTTTCGCGCAGTCCGGCTGGGCCGATGCCGAAGCGCAGGCGCGGCTGGATGCGCTGCGCGTCGGCCAGGTGCTCTACAGCGGCAGCGGCAGCGAGCGCCAGCTGGCCGCCGGCAGCACCTTCAGCCTGGCCCAGCATCCGCAGCACGAAGGCCAGGCCTTCCAGCTGCTGGCGGTGCAGCACGTGGCCCTGAACAACCTGGACCAGGGCATCGCCGACCTGCTGGGCAGCCCGGCACTGGAGCGCGGTGCCTACCGCAACAGCTTCATCGCCACCGGCAGTGGCGTGCCGCTGCGCGCCCTGCCGCAGGACCGCCCCACCCTGCACGGCCCACAGACCGCGCGCGTGGTCGGCATCGCCAACGCGGCGGTGACCCCCAACCGCGAGCACCAGGTGCGCATCCAGTTCGGCTGGCAGCGCGGCAGCACGCCCAACCCCGGCGGCCTGACCGACACCGGCAGCGCCCAGCCCGGCCATGCCCCCGGCGACCACACCAGCGGCAGCTGGGTGGCCGTGGCCGAATGGGTGGCCGGCCCCAACTGGGGCACCAGCTTCCTGCCCCGCGTGGGCAGCGAGGTGCTGGTGGAATTCCTGCACGGCGACATCGATCAGCCACGCATCACCGGCCAGCTGTACAACGGCGAGGTCGCCCCACCCTTCGGTGGTGGCATCGACGAGAACGCGCGCCATCCCGGCGTGCTCAGTGGCCTGCATACCCAGGCCCACGACGGCAGCGGCACCCAGCAGTGGCTGATGGATGATACCCCCGGCCAGCTGCGTACCCGCCTGCACAGCTCGCTGGCCGACAGCCGGCTGGAACTGGGCTACCTGATCGCCCATCAGGACACCGCCCGCGGCGCGCTGCGCGGCGAAGGTTTCGAACTGGCCACCCAGGGCTGGGGCAACGTGCATGCCAGCGAAGGCCTGCTGCTGTCGGCCAGCCTGCAGGAGCGCGCCGCGTCCACGGTGATGGACAACGCCAGCGTGGTGGCGCAGCTCAAAGGCGCCGAACGCAGCCTGGAACAGATGCAGCAGACCCTGGCCGAGCAGCAGGTGCCGGGCCTGGCCGAGTACCAGCGCACCCAGCAGCTGCGCGAGCAGATCGACCCGAAGGCGCAGGGCCGCTACACCGGCGACGTGAACGGGCAGAGCGCGATGAAGCCCGGCAGCGACGGCCGCAGCCCTGGCGAGCAGCCGGTGGAACGGCTGGGCACGCCGCTGCTGGTGGCCGAAGCGCCGCACCACGTGGCCTGGACCACTGCGGCCAGCGCCGTGGCCTATGCCGGGCAGAACCTGCAGATGACCGTGCAGCAGGACCTGCACGTCAGCGCCGGCGAGACCCTCGCCACCGTGTCCGGCGAGCACGTCTCGCTGTTCGCGCAGAGCGGCCCGCTGCGGGTGATCGCCGCGCAGGGGCCGGTCAGCCTGCAGGCCAACGATGGCGAGCTGGAGCTGCTGAGCGAGCAGGCGCTGACCATCACCGCCACCGACGAGCGCATCGACGTGCTGGCGCAGACCAAGGTGGTGCTGCAGGCCGGCAGCAGTGCGATCACGCTGGAGGGCGGCAACATCACCTTCAGCTGCCCGGGCGAGTTCAAGGTCAAGGCGGGCGAGCATCCGTTCATGGGGGCCGATACCAACCCCGCCATTCCCGAGCACCTTCCGCGAGGCACGCAGCTGGTACCGCAGCAGTTCGGGCTGCGCCTGGTCGAGCAGTTCGGGCTGCAAGGACTGGCCGGCAAACCCTACACACTGGACATCGGCGGGCAACGCTTCGAAGGCGAGCTGGGCTCCGATGGCAGCCTGATGCATGAGATGCCCGAAGGCGCGAAGCAGGCCAAGCTGAAGGTGTTTCCGTTCGGCGCCGACAACCACCCCTGGGAATGGACACTCGATCTTGCCGCACAGAAGCAGACGGACGAGCACACCGGGTTGCAGTCGCGCCTGAAGAACCTTGGATTCTACGATGGCGCGGTCGACGGCGACTTCGGCCAGCTCAGCCGCATGGCCATGCAGCGCTTCCACCAGGCACGTGCGCTGGTTGGGCTCAATACACCCAGCCTTCCCGGCGTCACCTCGCTGGGCAAAGACCACGACATCTAGGACGGATGCATGATCTACGGCAATCACAACCTCCGACGAGGCGACCACGATGGCACGCCTGCGAACAACAGGCCGCCTCGCTGGGGTGGCGTCGACAACCCGCCCCCGCCCACGCCTGCGAACGCACAGACACCGCAGAACCAGGGCGGCGCGACGCTGGCGATCCCGCAGCACGTACGCCAGCTCCAGCAGGACCTGCGTACGCTGGGCTTCATGTTCGTCGGCACACCTGATGGTGGATTCGGCCGCGGCACCGAGTGGGCGGTACGAGAGTTCCAGATCTATGCCAGCATGGCCAATGCCGCCCAACTGAACCAGGGACGGCTGCACGGCTGGCAACCCCAGGCAGGCTTGACCGCACCGGAAGTGATGGCACTGGGACTGCGCCCCAATTCCAATCCACCGGAAAGCTATCACGTCGCCTCGCTGGACCGGGTCGCCAACGGATCGCGCTACACCGGCCCGATCAGCGGCGTGATGAACGCCAATACGCGCACAGCGATGGAACACTGGTTGCGCAACAACTATCGTTGCCCGGTGGTCATCGAGGCATGGCAGGTTGCCACCGGCAACAACCAGCGCACTACGCCGTATACCAACGGCGTCAACATCTGGAACTTCGACGAGATCACGCAGGGCACCGTGCGCAATGCCTCCAACCGGGTGGTCGCGCGCGTCCGGATGTTCAGCAGGGACTTCACCGGACACTACACGCTTCCCAACGGTCGCCGTGATGATCAGTACCAGTCGCTGGGCAGCTACGCGCGGTTCATGACCTATGGCGGCCCGATGAGCGAAGTGCCCAACCATACGTGGGCCGAAGCGGAAATGACGCCGGAACGCTTGATCGGTCCAGCGACCACCACGGCAATCCTGGCCGCCACACCCAACGGCGCCGCAGCGTCCACCTATCGTGTTGTGCGTGCCACGGCCGAGCAGGAATGCATGGGCATGTTCGACAGCATCAATGCCTACGATGACGCTCTGGTCTCTCTCGGCCCGTGCCATTGGACCATGGGCCTGATGCCTGCCGGCGGCTACGACAATGGCGAGCTGCCTGGCTTCCTGGCCTACTTCCTGCACCGCAATCAAGCCGACTACCAGCGCTATCTCGGGAATCTGGGTCTTTATCCGGCGACGGCCTGGGCAGGCGTCAACACAGGGCCGCTCTGGGACCGTACGGGCCGGAAGTACGTGGGCTGGATCCGCCATCACGACGAACAGACGCAACCTGCACAGGCGGCCACCGGTCTGGCGCAGCTGCCCATGGTCGACCGGGCGACCCTGGAAGCAAACTATTTCAAGACCTGGCACTGGTTCTATCGCTTGGCCATGATCGGTCGCACCTGCGCGAACTTCCAGCAGGCGATGTGGGATATGGTGCGCTTCCGTATCCGCGATATCCGTTCAGCCCCTATCACGGTCAATGTGGGTGCCGTCCATATCAACGGCACGCTGGGCGATATCTACACATCGGAAAAATCCGTCGCGATCCTGCTTCGGTGGCATATCTTCCGTCCGGGCCACGTGACCGGCGCCCGCGTCAGGGATTCGTTGACCCGTGCCATCAACGGCCATGCCCAGTTGAACTGGTCGACGGCACCGGCGCAATGGACCAACGCACACGAGCAGGCGATCACCGCGCAGTTGCTCACTGACGCACTTTCCGTCAACGACACGCAGGATCGCCTCGCCAACTGGCCGACCTATGCCGGGCGCAACGGCCGCAACTACACCCTCAACAATGAGTTGGGCGCCTTGCGCGATGGCCGCGGCTCCTTCCATTTCGATACCACGGGAATATGACCATGTCTTACGTCCTTCGCGCCGCGCCGCTGCTGGCCGGTCTTTGCCTGGCTACCTCCTGCGCGGCCAAGCAGCCTGTCGCCGACGTCCTGGACCGCGCCTGCGCAGCAGTCTCCATTGACGATCGGATCGAACTGCTGCCGCTGGAAGGAAAGCACGTCAGCGCCTGCCCGCCCGGAGATGATGAAGGTTGCCCCTACAGCGGGCAGCAGGGGAAGACGTCGTTGAGCGACACACCGGATCTGAACAAGGATGGCCGGAAGGATGCCATCCTGACCTACTTCGGCAGCAGTTACGGCGACATCGACGTGACCGACAAACTGGTCCTCGCCCAATGCAAGGACGGAACCTACATCCGTCTTCTGGAAGGAAAGTTCACGACATTGTCAGCACCTGCCATGCCCCATGCCGTGTGGCCTGAACTGGAAGCGACGCGGAATTGCCCGCAGGGCCACGGTGGTGCAGTCCGTACCGAGAAGATCCGGCTGACCTTCGATAGCAAGGCAGCACAGTATCGTGGACCTGCAGGCCTGAATCTGGTCGCGGCCTGCCAGGCCCAGGGCGACTGACCGAAGTACGCTGCGTGCTCACGGCACGCAGCGGGAAGCGGGACAGTATCCACGCCAGAGAACAATGAACCTGGTGAGAGCGTTGGATTTACCTGCCCCTCCCCCAGCAAGAAGCTCACCACCGCTTCAGGCATTACAGCGACGGCAAATTCTCCTGATCCTCAAGCGCGCTTGCTAGTCACCTCGGGCATGTCGACCTATGAGATGACGCCATTCACCATCAACGGTCGCAGGCTGTCTACTGCCGAAGTGGACGCTGATGACGGAAACGCCCCCTGCATCGGGCCACCGCAACTGGTAATGGGAGTCTGACGCAGACAGCATCAGTTCCGATCAGCTACAACCGCTCTTATGGGCACATCATGTCCTATGCGCACACCATGAAGCAGTTATCAAACAGGCTTACAGCACTGGTAGCCCTCTCCTGCCTTTGGGCTCCCGCTTGCTCATCAATGCCAAAGGACAACGAACTCAGTGCGCGCTCCCCAAGAGGAATTACAGTCACAGCTGATGGTCCGATTGCACGCAACTATCCGCAGACCAAGTGCCTTGACTTCCGGCGAAATCACAAGAGCATCGGATTTCTCTGTTTCTCCTCCAGCGAGCAGTTCATCACTGATTTCGGCATTGCAGCAACAGCGTCTCCTGATGCTCAGGAGCACTTGCAGGTAACCTCAGGCATGTCTACCCATGAACTGAAGCCGATCATCATCAACGGCCGCACGCTGTTTACTGCCGAAGTGGATTGTGACGACCGGGACGCGCCCCTGTATCGAGCCACCTCAACGTGTCATGTGGCATTCATGCCCGTGGCCAATGCCCACTTCTTCTATAGCAATTTCATTCTCAGCAATGAAGCGACTTCCACATCGGGGGTCGATGAGCGGACGGTCATGGACATCTGGAAAAGCCTGGCCAGTGCCAGTGGCGGGCATGGATGAGCACTGACGCAAGACGCATTCGCAGACCCGGTCAATGTCTCTTGATCGCTTTCATGCTGACCATGGGCGGATGTGGCGGGTCGGCCCCCAATGCGACGTTCGAGACCTCTCCTGCACTATCCGACGCGGATCTGAAAGGTCTTTACCCGGGCACGCTGCTGAGGCAGGTGGTGTTCGAGGACATCGACGGCGCGGGCCTGCTGCTGATTTCGCGTAGCGAACAGACATCGCCGGCGCAGGAAGACAAGGAACCATTGGATCAGATCACCCTGCGTGCAGAGCTGTTCCGGCGTCCTAGCCTGGCGGCGCCCTGGACGTCACGCTGGATCCAGGAAGATCCGGTCCAATGCGAAGGCCTGGACCTGGACGCCGGCTATTTCCTGGACCAGGTAACCGCAACCGACCTGGACAACGACGGCCGCGCCGAGCTTACGTTGGCCAGCCACAGCTTCTGTGGCGGCGGCGTCGACCCGCAGCAGTTGCGCATCGGCCTTCGCCAGGGGGAGCAGTATTACGAAGTACGTGGTGAATCGCTGGTGCAGGTGGAAGGCGATGAACCCTTCGGCGGCGACCGGCAGGACGATCCTGCGCTGGCTTCGGCTGCGCCAGTGCTGCGCGCGCACGTGGACAAGGTGTGGGAAGCGATCAAGCGCGGCCAGCCTGGCCCGCCGTGAACGCCGCGCCTTGATCCAACGCATGCCGTCGCCATGGGCACGGTGCTATGGTGGCGCCATCATGCCCCACCTGGAGCCGTTCCAATGACCCGAATCAGCATCACCCGTCTCGCCGTTGCCGCCCTTGCCGCGCCCCTGCTGCTGTCGGCCTGTGTCAGCACCCCCGGCCCGGAAGTAAAGGGAACGGGTCGCTGCGACGCCAGTCAGCTGGGCTGGGCGGTAGGCCAGCCAGGCAACGAAGAAAACCTGCGTCGGCTGTCGCGTGAGAGCGGCGCGGGCCTGGTCAATCCGATCGGCCCGACCACCATCACCACCAAGGACATCCGCCCGGACCGCCTGCGGGTCTACATGGACAAGGACAACATCATCACCGCCGCACGCTGCGAGTAAACGCTGCCACAGGCTTCTGTAGAGTCGAGCGATGCTCGACTGCTCTCCGGTCAGGCTGCACGGAAAGCCAGCCGAGCGCAGGCTCGGCTCTACAGGGCTCAGGGTTCGGTATAGCCTGCGCAGTCCGGCAGCGCCTGGTCCGGATGGAACATTCCTTCGCTGAAGCGGAACAGACGTGTGTAGCTGCACGCCGGGTCCTGCTCGGTGCGCAGGTCCTTTTTCTTCAGCGGGCCCTTGGCCAGTGAATCCTCGAAGCGCGAGGCGCCGGCAGGGAATCGTGTGGCCACGGTCTGGTAGCGCAGCACCGGCATGGCCTGCGCAACCGGGTCCAGTCCCAGTTTCGCCGAGAAACTGTACTCATCATGGCAGGCCCCGGCCCGTTGCCTCGCATCCTGTTCACTGAAACAGGCCCGGATCGACGCATTGCCCTGCCACGGAACGGTCAGTACATCGTCATCCACCTGGATGTCGTCCTGCAGGTGGCGCACGCGTGCCAACTGCAACGTGGACGCATCGGCACCGCCGCCGGAATACATGCTGCTGAAGGAGACGATGCCCCCTACCAGTACATTCTGGCGGGCGCGCTGCTGCGGGTCGGTCACCACCGCATCGCTACCCACACCGGGGGCCAGGCGCACGATCCATGGCCACAGCTTCAGTTCGCTTTCCTGCGGCACGTCGATGCTGACGTGGTAGACATGCGGGTCGCCCTTCGTGGCTCCCCGCTCCGACACCTCCAGCGTTGTGGGCCGATCACCATCGTTGGCCACCGGCTGCACGCGCACGCACCATGCGCCATCGGCGGTGCAATGACGCACCCCTGCCGCGTCCAGCACCTGTCCCAGCGGCTCCATCACGTTGCCTGCCGCATCACGCTGCTGCGGCAGGATCGAGCCCTGGGCCAGCGCGAGAAGCGGCGTGGCCAGCCATGCGGTACACAACACGCTGCGCGCTACGGTGATGGGCATCGGGGTGGCTCCTGCATGTGGAATGCCGATGGTAACCGCTACCCCGTAGAGTCAAGCTTGCTCGACTGCATGTAATCCGGCAAAGAGGCCGCAGAGCAAGCTCGACGCTACCCGGATCGGTTGTCTAGCCGCAATCGCAGCCACCCCACCCCTTTGCCTTCGACGTCTGGCCGATACCCGGGTTGAAGGTATTGCTTGGGTCCAGCTGCTTGTAGAACCCGGCCAGCGCCGGCTTGGCCGGGTACAGGTGGCCGACGTTGTGCTCGGCCGGGTACTCGGCGCCGCGCTGGTCCAGCAGCGCCCACATCGCGTGCTCGATCGCCATCGGGTCTTCGCCCCTGCGCGCGATGTAGTCCTGGTGGAACACGTGGCACAGGAAGTGCCCGTAGTACAGCTTGTGCAGCAGGCGGTTGTCGATGTCGGCGGGCAGCTGCTCGAACCAGTCGGCATCGTCACGGCGCAGCGCGATGTCCAGTGCCACGATGTCCTGCACCTTCTCGCGATGCACTTCACGGTAGCGCACGGCAGCACCGGCCACCGCGAAGCGATGCAGGAACGCCTTGCGGCCCTCCTCTGCCGTGCAGTGGAAATAGCCGCCTTCATGGCCTGCGAAGAAGTCCCGCAACCAGGCCTCGGTCTGCGCTGCGTCCTGCGCGGACACCTTCAGCAGCAGATGATGTTCATAGCGCTGGCGGAACTCGCCCATGCGCTTGGGCAGGTGCGAAGGCAGCAACCCGGTCAGCACCTGCATCACCCGGTCGGTCACCCCGCGCAGTCCCAGCCGCTCGAACCAGCCATCGACACGACTCTTCAGCGCAAAGGCGGCCGGCACGCGGGCAGTGCCGAGACGGTCGATCAGCAGGAAGCTGTCCTTGCCGTAGCGTTCGCCGATGTCATAGGCATCGCGGTGGATGTACTCACCGGCAATCGGCAGGCGCTCGAAGCCGGTCAGCAGCTGGCGCCGGATCGCGCTGAGGCTGTCGGTGCGGTTGCTGCCGATGTAGAAGACCTCGGCGGCCTCCTTCTCGAAGGTATCCAGCCGCACCGCGAATACCGCCAGCTTGCCGGCCGATCCCGCTGCCTCGAAATGACGGCTGGGGTCGGCATTGAAGCGCGCCGGGGTATCGGCATCGACCCGGCGCACCTCCTCGGCATAGCGCGGATCGGAGGCGGCGCGACCGTCGCCATCGCCGACGTCGGCGGGCGTATAGTCACCGCTCTGCAGGCGTTGCAGGATCTGCTCGGGTGTATCGCCCAACGCGATGCCCAGATGGTTGACCAGCTGCAGCTGGCCCTGCGCATCGACCTGCGCGTACAACGCAAGCTCGGTATAGGCCGGGCCGCGACGCACCAGCGCGCCGCCGGAGTTGTTGCAGATTCCACCCAGCACCGACGCGCCGATACAGGACGAGCCGATCACCGAATGCGGCTCGCGGCCCAACGGCGCCAGGGTCTGTTCCAGCCGATCCAGCGTTGCGCCGGGCAGGCACAGCACCTGCCGGCCGTCGTTCAACAGCTGGATGCCGGTCAGCCGCAGCGTGCTGACCAGCACGATCGGCCGCCCATAGTCGTTGCCATCCGGGGTCGAGCCGCCGGTCAGGCCGGTGTTGGCCGCCTGCAGGATGATCGCCGCCCCACCCTGCACCGCGGCCTGCAGCACGTGCCACAGCTCCAGCAACGTGCCCGGGCGCACCACCGCCAGCACCGGGCCGTCGCCGAAACGGTATCCACGGCGGAAGCGGCGGGTGGCCTTGTCACCGGTCAGTACATGGCGGCTGCCGACCGCATCGCGCAACTGCGCCAGCACGGCATCGTGGCCACTCACGGCAGGCTGACCAGCGAGTCACGGCCGATGTCGGCGATGCGGCGCGCACCGGTCAGTGTCATCGCCACGCGCATCTCCCTGGCGATCAGGTCCAGCAGGTTGGCCAGCCCGGCTTCGCCCTGCGCAGCCAGTGCATAGACGAAGGCACGGCCCAGCAGCACGGTGTCGGCGCCCAGCGCCAGCATGCGCACCACGTCCAGGCCGGTGCGGATGCCGGAATCGGCGAGGATCTTCAGGTCGCCCTGCACGGCATCGGCAATGGCCGGCAATGCGCGTGCGGTGGACAGAACGCCGTCCAGCTGGCGGCCACCGTGATTGGAGACCACGATGCCATCGGCTCCGAACTTCACCGCATCACGTGCATCATCCGGATCAAGGATGCCCTTGATCACCATCGGGCCCTTCCAGAATTCGCGAATCCACTCCAGATCCTTCCACGAAATGGACGGATCGAAGTTGCTGCCGAGCCAGCCGATGTAGTCCTCCAGCCCGGTCGGGTTGCCACGGTAGGTGGAGATGTTGCCCAGGTCATGCGGGCGGCCGAACAGGCCCACGTCCCAGGCCCAGTGCGGATGGGTGATGGCCTGGCCGATACGGCGCAGCGAGGCGTTCGGCCCGCTCATGCCGGAGTGCGCGTCACGATAGCGCGCGCCCGGCACCGGCATGTCCACGGTGAACACCAGCGTGGTCACGCCCGCGGCCTGCGCGCGCTCCAGCGCGTTGCGCATGAAGCCACGGTCGCGCAGCACATACAGCTGGAACCACATCGGCCGCTGGATCGCCGGCGCCACTTCTTCGATCGGGCACACCGAGACAGTGGACAGGGTGAACGGGATGCCGCGGCTGTCGGCCGCGCGCGCCGCCTGCACTTCACCGCGCCGGGCATACATGCCGGTCAGGCCGACCGGCGCCAGCGCCACCGGCATCGCCAGTTTTTCGCCGAACAGTTCGGTTTCCAGGCTCAGGTCGGACATGTTGCGCAGTATGCGCTGGCGCAGCGCGATGTCGGACAGGTCGGAAACGTTGCGCTTCAGCGTGTGCTCGGCATACGCACCGCCATCGATGTAGTGGAACAGGAACGGCGGCAGCCGGCGTTCGGCTGCAGCACGGTAATCGGTGGAGGCGGAGATGATCATGGGGTCAACCGTGTGGGGAAGGTAGACGCGAGGCCCGCGCACGCCGGGCTTCGTTGTCATCGAGGGTGCGCAGCGTGGTGTGCACGAACTCGAGGTGGGCATGCGCGGCGGCGCGCGCGCGTTCGGGGTCGCCGGCCAGCACCGCGTCCATCATCTCGCGGTGCTGGTCGGACAGCGGCGAGAAGGTCCTCGCCGAGGTATAGAGCTTCTCGCGGCTCTGCGAGATGTTGGTCTGCAGCAGTTCGAACAGGCCGCGCATTACCTGCAGCAGCACCAGGTTGTGCGACGCCTCGGCGATGGACAGGTGGAAGGCCGCATCGGCCTCGGCTTCACCGGTGGGATCGTCCTTGCCGTGCGCATCCATCATGGTCTGGAACGCCTGCGCGATGCGGGTGCGGTCCTCGTCAGTGGCGCGCAGCGCGGCATGCCAGGCGGTGGCACCTTCCAGCGCGTGGCGGATCTCCAGCACGTCGAAGCGGTATTCCGGGTCGCCCTGGAACAGCGGCAGGTACGGCGCCAGCGGTTCATCCAGTGCCTGCCGCGCCCGCGCCGCCGGTTCGGCCACGTAGGTGCCGCCACCGACCCGCGCCGTCAACAGGCCCTGGCTGGCCAACTGTGCGATCGCCTCGCGCAATGCGGTGCGCGAGACGCCCAGCTGCGCCGCCAGGGTGCGCTCGGCCGGCAGCCGGTCACCCGGCTGCAGCCGCTGGTCCTGCACCAGGCCGCGCAGCTGCGCAGCCACCTTGTCCGAAATACGTTGCGTGCTCATGGCGCCATTGTGGCCCGAAGCGCGCAGCGGGTGGTCGGCCGACCGTGCATGGCTCAGGGAATCATCCAGGTCAGCCAGTAGGCCTGGGCCAGGGTGATCAGGCCGACCATCGTGGTGAAGATCAGGCTGTGCTTGACGGTGAAGCGGAACAGGTCCGATTCCTTGCCGGCCAGCCCCACCGCGGCGCAGGCAATGGCAATCGACTGCGGCGAGATCATCTTGCCGGTCACGCCACCGGTGGTGTTGGCCGCCACCAGCAGCACGTCGGACACGCCGATCTGCTGTGCGGTGGTGGCCTGCAGTGCCGAGAACAAAGCATTGGACGAAGTGTCCGAGCCGGTCAGGAACACGCCCAGCCAGCCAAGGAACGGCGAGAAGAACGGGAACGCATCACCGGTGTGTGCCAGTGCCAGGGCAAGCGTGGCCGACAGGCCCGAGTAGTTGGCGATGAAGGCGAAGGCCAGCACCATGCCAATCGAGTAGATCGGCATGCGCAGCTCGCGCACCGTCTCACCGAAGGTCTGCAGCGCCGAACGGGCCGGCATGCGCAGCGCGATGATGGCGATCACCGCAGCGAGGATGATCGAGGTACCGGTGGCCGAGAACCAGTCGAACTTGTAGATCGCCTCGTAGCTGAGCGGCGCGTCCACGATCGGCGGCATCTTCTGCACCATCTGGTCCAGGCCCGGCACCGGGATCTTCAGCACCCAGTGCTCCAGCGGGCCGCCCGCCGCGAACAGCGACTTGAACGGCTTGATGCTCCACAGCGTAACCATCGCGGTGAGGATCAGGAACGGCGACCAGGCCTTGGCGATCTGGCCGACGCTGTAGCGCGGTGCCTCCAGCGCCTGCGCGGCCGCCTCGGCGCTGGTTTCGGTATCGAAGCGGAAGATCCGCACCGGCTTCCAGCGACGCAGGAACAGGGTCAGGCACACCAGCGATGCCAGCGAGGCGGTGATGTCCGGCAGTTCCGGGCCAATGAAGTTGGAGGTCAGGTACTGCGCGATGGCGAACGAGCCCCCAGCCACCAGCACCGCGGGCCAGGTTTCCCTGATGCCGCGCCAGCCATCCATGATCGCCATGATCCAGAACAGCACGATGATCGTAAGGAAGGGCAGCTGGCGCCCAGCCATCTGGCCGATCTCGAACGCATCCAGGCCGGTGACCTGCCCGGCCACGATGATCGGAATGCCCATTGCACCAAAGGCGACCGGCGCGGTGTTGACGATCAGGCACAGGCCGGCGGCATACAGCGGCTTGAAGCCCAGCCCGACCAGCAGCGCCGCGGTGATCGCCACCGGCGCGCCGAAGCCGGCCGCACCTTCCAGGAAGGCACCGAAGGCGAAGCCGACCATCAGCATCTGCAGGCGCTGGTCCTCGGTGACCGACAGGATCGAGGCACGGATGATGTCGAACTGCCCGGTCTTGACCGAGACTTTGTACAGGAACACCGCGCCGATGATGATCCAGGCGATAGGCCACAGGCCGTAAACGAAGCCGAAGCCGGCTGCGCCCAACGCCTGGGTCAGCGGCATGCGATAGAACAGCAGCGCCACGCCCAGCGCGATGGCCACGGTGATCGTGCCGGCGAGCCAGCCCTTCATCCGCAATACGGCCAGGGCGATGAAGAAGAACGCGATCGGCAGCAGCGCGATCAGGCTGGACAACCACAGGTTGCCGGCGGGGTCGTACAGGTGTTGCCAGGGCTGCATGAAGGCTCTCGACTGGGGGCGGGATGTGCTCCACCGCAGGCGGTGGGTCGCCGTGGCCGATACTTATTGGTATTACCAATAAGTGAACTCATCGAGCCACTTAGGGCGGATTTAACCGTCACTCCGGCGGAACGCCTATTAGACCATAGGGCTAGGCGCCATATTGGTCCGACCAAATAGACCCTGATGGTAGTGCCGGCCGCTGGCCGGCAACTCGAGATTTCCTTACGAAATCCGCCTCTCCAACCGCCGCATCACCGCCAGCACCAGTACGCACAGCACGCTGACCCCGATCGCGATCACGTACTTGCCGATGCCCACGGCAATGCCGATGGCCGCCGCCATGATCAGTGAACTGGCGGTGGTCAACCCGCTGACCTGGTCCTCGCGCGAACCGCGCAGGATGGTGCCGGCCGCAACGAAACCGACGCAGGCCACCACCGCTTCAATCAGTCGCACCGGATCGACCTGCAGCAGGTCGCGGTAGCGCTCCTGCTGGAAATGCTCGGCCACCGAATCACCGAGGCCGACGATCAGCGCAGCGGCGCCAGCAATCAGCATGTGCGTGCGCAGGCCGGCAGCGTGCTTGCCCATTTCGCGCTCGACGCCGAGCACGCCACCAAACAGCATCGCCGCGCCCACGCGCAGCAGGATCGAGACATCCTGGGTGAGTTCCATCGCCGCCTCCGGGTATTTGCGGCAGCGTTGCGTGCACAGCGTGGGACGGGGGTGAAGGCAGCACCACGGCCCGTTCACCCGGTGCCGCCAGGCCGGGCCCGGCGCCATCGGCGATCATTGCATCACTGCGCCAGGTAGCCACCATCGATCGCGTAATAGGTGCCGGTCGCGAACGAGGCGTCGTCGCTGGCCAGCCAGGCCACCAGCGCCGCGACTTCCTCCGCCGTGCCCAGCCGCTTCAGCGCGTGCCGTCCTTCCAGCGTGGCGCGCACCTTCGGGTCCATCTTCTCCAGCAGCGGCGTGCTGATGAAGCCCGGGCCGACCGCATTGACACGGATACCGTCGCCCGCATGCTCCCAGGCAGCGGTCTGGGTCAGCCCGACCACGCCGTGCTTGGCCGCGACATACGCGGTTGAACCGGCATAGCCGACCTGGCCCAGGATCGACGCCATGTTGATGATGCTGCCACCGGAACCCGCTGCACGCATCGCCTGGATCTGCGCACGCTGACACAGGAACACGCTGGTCAGGTTGACGTCGATCACGCGCTGCCAGCCATCGATCGGATAGTCACCGCTGCTGGCGGCCGGTCCACCGATGCCGGCATTGTTGACCGCCACATGCAGGCCGCCCAGTTCCTTCACCGTGCGCTGCACCGCCGCCTCGACAGCGGCATCATCGGTCACGTCCAGTGCAATGCCGATCGCCTGTGCACCGCTGCCCTGCAGCTGCGCCACCGTCGCATCCACCGCGTCCTGCTTCAGATCCCAGACCGAAATACGCGCACCGGACGCAGCCAGGGTCTGTGCGACCGCCAGGCCGATGCCGGATACACCTCCGGTCACGATCGCGGTCTTGCCGGTGAGCTGGTAGTCAATCATCTGCATTCTCCATCTGTGGGGGTTTCGATGCGGCTGGCCGCTGTTGAACCCTCACGCTACGACGTTGCCTGTGATGACCCGGCAGACAGTGCGTCCACGAACGATCGTTCCACCCATAAAACCTCAACTCAGGTTGATGTAGGGATCTGCGTATGGATTTGCATGCAAGACGCCGCCGTATGTTCTGCGCAGCAATCAACTTGGCCGTATTGATCAATCGTTTTGACCATCTCGAAATCAAATGCAGATGAATCAGGGCGACAATAGGAAACGTTTCCAGTTTCTTCGACACACGAATTCCAATCTGGCGTTTCCCCAGCCATCCGGCATGCCGTCGCCACCGCATCGCAGCGGGTCTGCACAGGCCACCACCGGACGTGCATCTGCATCGCAGAGCGCATGGGCCAGGCACAGCCAGCGTCCACCTCCTGCGTACGTGCCGAGCAATGTCCCGATACTTCACTTTTGCCGATTACCGCCGCTTCGGCCACCGCCACGGCTTTGATTACCGCGCCGATCCGGAACACCTGCGCGACGACCAGTGGGCCGGCCACGGCGAGGTCAACGAGCAGTTCCTGCGCGGCGGCATGAGCCTGATCGCGTCCGACGTGCATAATCGTTTCCCGTACGTCGCCACCGCCCAGCAGAGCCCGGGGCTGGCCATCCGCGTGATGCTGCAGGGCCAGGTCGACGTCCGCATGCCACGACGCGCGGGCTTCACTCTGCGTGCCGGCACCGCGATGACCGCGCACCATCGCGAGCAGGTCGAGATGACCGGCGCACACCCAGGCGAGACGCGCATGCGCGGGGTCAGCGTGATGGTGCCGGCCGAGATCGATCCGGACCTGTTCCAGCTGCCGCAGCTGCATGCTGCGCTCAACACCCACCTGGAGTGCCGCCACTGGGCGATTCCGCACACTCTGCTGCCGGTGCTGGGCCAGTTGTTCGACAGCCCCTGGCAGGACGGCATCGATGCGCTGTGGCGCGAGGGCGTGGCCCTGCAGCTGCTGGCCGTCGGCCTGCAGGCCGAGGATCTGCAGACCGACCATGTGCGCACGCTGCGCGCGGGACAGCGCGAGCGCCTGGAGCGTGTGCGCGCCTACCTACACGATGATCCCAGCCACGCCCACAGCCTGCTCGAACTGGCGCAGCTGGCCTGCATGAGCCCGAGCTCGCTGCGCCGCCATTTCGCCCAGCAGTACGGTTGCTCGGTGTTCGACTACCTGCACGAGCAACGCATGCGCCACGCCGAACAGGGCCTGCGCGAAGACGGCTGGACCGTCGAGCAGGCTGCGGCCGCCAGTGGCTATCGCCATCCCAGCAACTTTGCTGCCGCCTTCCGCAAGCGTTTTGGCCTGGTGCCCAGCCGTTGGCGTACCGGCCCTTCAAAGGTCGGGTAGCAGCTTCTGTCCTGGTGGGTGTCGACCCTGGTCGACACGCTTTGGCACCAGCGTCGATGCCGGCCAGCGGCCGGCACTACCCCCATCATGCGACCACGGCCAACGCGCCATGACTCCGTTTGGGTAGGTGTCGACCTTGGTCGACACGCTTTGGCACCGTCGCGGATGCCGGCCAGCGGCCGGCACTACCCGCATCATGCGACCACGGCCAACGCGCCATGGCTCCGCTTTGGTAGGTGTCGACCTTGGTCGACACGCTTTGGCACCGTCGCGGATGCCGGCCAGCGGCCGGCACCACCCCCATCATGCGACCACGACCAACGCGCCATGGCTCCGTTTGGGTAGGTGTCGACCTTGGTCGACACGCTTTGGCACCGTCGCGGATGCCGGCCAGCGGCCGGCACTACCGCGGCCGCCGGGCATCGCGTGCCCGGCGCACCTCATCAACCTCAATACACCGGCAGATCGATGTAGCTGGCCTGCGCGGCGCTGTGCCAGACCCGCTGCGTCGCCTTCTGGTAGTCGCCCGGCCTGGCCAGGTAGATGTTCGGCACGTAGGTCTGCGGGTTGCGGTCGTACAGCGGGAACAGGCTGGACTGCACCTGCACCATCACCCGGTGCCCCTTCTGGAAGGTGTGGTTGGCGTTGGGCAGATCGAAGCGGTACGGCAGCACTTCGTTGGCAGCCAGCGGCTTCGGATCGCTGAAGCTCTCACGGTAACGGCCGCGGAAGATCGCCAGCGACACCGGCAGCTCGTAGCCGCCCATCTCCGGCGTCGACGCTTCCTGGTCCGGATACACGTCGATCAGCTTCACCACCCAGTCGCTGTCGGTACCACTGGTCGATGCCTGCAGGTGCACCACCGGCGCACCGCCAATGCGCAGCGGCGCGCTCAGCGGTTCGGTGATGAAGGTCAGCACGTCCGGGCGGCCATCGACGAAGCGCTGGTCCTTGACCAGCCAGGTGGTCCACATGTCGCGGTCGCTGAAGCGCACCGGTCGCGGCACGAACGGCACCGGCTTGGCCGGATCGGACACGTATTCCTCGAAGTCGCCCTCGCCTGCCGCCGGCGCCTGGAACGCCAGCTTGCCGCCGGCACGCAGGTACAGCGGCTTGCTGCTGGCGGCACAGCCCTTGTCGCAGCTGCGCGGCCAGCCCTTCAGGCGGTCCCAGTGGTTTTCGCCGGTGTTGTAGATCAGCACCGGCGGCGTGTCGGCCTTGGGTGCACCGTCCACAAGGTACTGGTCGAAGAACGGCTTGAGCACATCGCGGCGGAACTGCAGCGCGGTATCGCCATCGAACTTCAGGGCGCCCAGTTCACTGCCGCTGTAGTTCACCTGGCTGTGCCGCCATGGGCCCATCACCAGGTAATTGCGGTTGTTGCCACTGTCGCGCCCTTCCATCGCCTGGTAGGCGTGGTTGGCGCCCCACATGTCTTCCTGGTCCCACAGGCCCTGCAGCCACATGGTGGGTACCTTCAACGGCGTCCTGGCCATCACCGCGTCCAGCGCCTGGCCTTGCCAGAAGGCGTCATAGGCCGGGTGCTCGACCAGCTTCTTCCACCAGGTCAGCTGGTCCACGCCGGTGAAACGTGCGTAGTCGCCGGCCGAACCGATGCGCAGGAAGGTGCTGTAGTCGTCGTAGCCGAGGCTGGGCAGCGGCGTGCCCTTGCCGCGCTTCTCGGTCTGCATCGCGAAGTAGTTGAAGTTGACCTGGCGGAACGCACCGTAGTTGAGCCAGTCGTCACCCATCCAGCCATCCACCATCGGGCTCTGCGGTGCGGCCACCTTCAGCGCCGGGTGCGGGTCGGTCAGTGCCATCACCACGGTGAAACCTTCATACGATGAACCGAGCATGCCGACCTTGCCGTTGCTCTCGGGCACGTTCTTCACCAGCCAGTCGATGGTGTCCCAGGCGTCGGTGGAATGGTCGACCTTGGTGTTGTTCAACGGCCCGCGCAGCGGCCGGGTCATCACGTAATCCCCCTCGGAGCCATACTTGCCACGGATGTCCTGGAACACGCGGATGTAACCGCCGTCGACAAACACCTCGTCGCCCTGCGGCAGCAGGTCGCGCATGCGCGGCGAATCACTGCGGTTGGCGCGGCCAGCGGCATCGTAGGGCGTGCGGGTCAGCAGGATGGGCGCATTGTGGGCACCCTTGGGCACCACGATCACCGTATACAGCTTGGTGCCATCGCGCATCGGCACCATCACCACGCGCTTGTCGTAGTCGCGGCCGACATCCGGCGCAACGAAGGGTTTGCCGCTGATGTCCGGGGTCATCGGCGGGGTATCGGCAGCCAGCACGGTGCTGGACAGGCAAAGGGCGATGGCTACAGCAACGGCACGCACACGCATGGAGACCCCTCCCGGCAGGAAAGCCTCAAGCCTACTCCTGCCATGTGCCGTGAAGTGTGGGCGGGCTTTGCATTCTGCGGTGGATACAGGCAGGACTGATGGCACATGTGCCGTCGCCCGGTAGTGCCGGCCGCTGGCCGGCAAGGTCATGATCCTGGGGCCGGTACGCGGTTGCCGGCCAGCGGCCGGCCTTTCCAATCAGGCGGCCACCTCATGCAGCGCCAGCCAGCACCAGCGCCCCTGCTCCTGCTCCTGCTCCTGCCTCAGTACCGTCAGCGACTCCCGCCATGCGGGCTCGCCGCCATCGATCGCATGTCCTTCGCGATAGCGCAGCACCGCCAGCGGTGATGGCGCTTCCACCGCCTGCACGGCGTCGATGGAAATCTGCAGCCCTGGACGCGCGCCATGACCGCCCGCGAACAGTGCCTGCACGGCAATCCGGTCCAGCCTGCGACCAGCGATGCCGACCATGCTGAAGTCTGCACAGAAATGCGCCATCAGATCATCCAGTGCGTCGATGCCGACCTCGGCACGGAACCAGGCCTGCAGTTTGTCGTGCAGGTGGTGGATTTCATGTTCTGCGGTGGTATCCATCATCAATTCCCAGGGTGTGGAAGAAGAAGCTGCTTCGGCCGACGCAACAGCAGCATCGGCAGCAGGGTCAGTACGGCGGCCAGACCCAGCGCCACGCCAGTGGCGCGGGCCGGAAGCCACTGCATGGCCAGTGCCAGCAGCAGCGCGATGGCGGCCGTGCCCAGGCAGAAGCTGAGCTGGCGGTTGAGGTTCCAGAGCGCACTGGCATCGCCCAGCGCTTCGCCCTCGACCCCATGGAAGGCCAGCGTCTGCGCGGTGCTGCTGCACAGGCTGCCGCCAGCACCCATCAGCGCGAACAGCAGCCCGGCCAGCGCAAACGCCGGCTGTGGCAACAGCGCCATCGCCAGCAGGCCACTGGCCTGCAGGAACATGCCGGCACGCAGCACTGCGGCCGGGCCGAAGCGAGCCAGCAGGCGCTTGCTGGCGGTGATCGCGATGGCCGAGGCCAGCGCCCACGGCAGCATCAGTGCGCCGATGCGCGCGGCGCTGTAACCGGCCTGGTGCAGTTGCAGGGTGCTGACCAGCTGGCTGCCGATGAACACGCCCGGCACCGCCAGATACACCAGCATCGCCAGGCGCAGGCTGCGATGGGACAGCAGCGACCAGCGCAGCAGGGGCTGCGGCTGCCGACGTGCATGCCGCAGGTGGACGACGGCGAGCACCACCGCGACCATCAGCAACCCGCTGCCGGCAAGACGATGCCCGGGTTCGCCCAGCCAGGTCAACGCCAGCAGCAGCGCGCCCAGCGCCGCCATCGCGGTGGTCAGCGCATGGGCCTGCAGGCGCGGCACAGTACGACGGACGTCGGCGGGCATCCACGCCAGCACCAGTCCAATCGCCATGAGTGCCAGAGGCAGGCTGGCCCAGAGCACACCGCGCCAGGACAGCCATTGCACCAGCAGCCCGCCCAGCGCTGGCGCCAGTGCCGGCACCAGCAGCGCCACCAGCAGGATGCGCCGGGTCAGTGCACCGCGTTGGTCAGGCGTGCACTGCCGGTAGGCCGCCGCCTGAGCCACCGGAATCAGCAGGCCACCGGCCAGGCCCTGCAGCAGCCGCCACCCCAGCAGCCAACCGATGCCCGGCGCGGCTCCCGCCAGCGCAGCGGCGATCGCGAACAGCAGCAGTGCCACCAGCAGCAGGCGGCGCTCGCCACAGCGTGCGGCCAGCCATGGCGCCAACGGGATCACCACGCTCAGGCCCAGCATGTAGGCAGTGCCGACCCAGGCCAGGGTACCGACGTCGGCATGCAGCTCGGCCGCCAATGCCGGATAGGCCACCGTGGCAATGAACATGTTGACCAGGTCCAGGGCGAACACCAACAGGAAGATCGCCTCATGGCGCAGGCGGGGGGACGGCATCGACGGCGCTCCAGCAGGGAAGCGGCCAGCATGCCCGGCAGGCGTTGTTGGAAAAACACGACGACAGCTGCAACACTGTCAAATCTGTTTTGACAATTGATGTCTATGGTCAGCCTCGATCGCTTCGACATCTTCCGTGCTGTGGTCGAGGCCGGCAGCCTGACCGCGGCGGCCGACCGCCTCGGCCTGAGCCGCGCGGTGGTCAGCTTCAACCTGAAGCGGCTGGAACAGGAGCTGGGCGTGACCCTGCTGCTGCGCAGCACCCGTCACCTGGCCCTGACCGAGGCCGGTGAACAGTTCCTGCAGCACTGCGTGCAGGCACTGGATGCTGCACAGGCGGCGATCGATGCCGCGCGCCGCGACCAGCACCAACTGCAGGGCGTACTGCGCCTGACCACCACACCGGAGTACGCACAGCTGCGCCTGATCCCGGCACTGGAGGCGTTCCGCGCGCGCCACCCGGCCCTGCAACTGCATCTGTCGACCTCGCCGGCACCGGCTGACCTCATTCCCGAGCGTTTTGATCTGGCGATCCGTCTTGGCCGCCTGCCCGACTCTGGCCTGCATGCCAGCGAGCTGGAACAGCACCCTCTGTGTGCGGTGGCGGCGCCTTCACTGCTGGCGCGCCTGCCGTCCGCTGATGCCGCGGACGATCCGGTTCAGCTCGGCACGCTGCCGCGCCTGGGCTACCCACGGCTGGCCGATGTACCGGTGATCGCGCCGGACGGAAGTGATGCGCTGTTTGCCACCAATCCGGCCAATGCAGTGGTACGCGTGGATGGCGCCAGCAGCCTGCGCGCCTTCGCCGTGGCCGGTGCCGGGGTCACCGTTCTTCCCCACTGGCTGATCGAGGACGACCTGGCCATGAACCGGCTGCGGCCAGTACTGCGCCTGCATCGTTTCCCACAGCAAAGCGTGTACGCGGTCTATCCACACAGTGCACAGCCGTCGCCCAAAGTGCGGCAGCTGATCGATTTCCTGCGCGACTGGTTCACTGCATGAAAAAAGGGGACGGAGGGAATTAAGTCGTTTCTGCCATAAACGACTTAATTCCCTCCGTCCCCTTTTTCAGACACGGCCCGTTGCGGGGCCGTGTCCTCAGGCATCAGCGCAGCACCTGCTCAACCAGCTGTACGTCCACGCTCTGCAACGGCTCGGCGGCGTTGCGCGACAGCTGCACCTGGTAGGTGCCGCCGTCGATCTTCCACTGGCGCGCCTGTGCATCGTAATGGGCCAGGGTCTTCGGCTCGGCCTCGATGCGGATGCGGCGCTGTTCGCCCGGCTGCAGGTTCACCTTGTCATAGCCGATCAGGCGGATCGGCGTGGTGCTGCCGGCCGGCAGCTTCAGGTACAGCTGGGCGACGTCGGCACCGGCGCGCTTGCCGGTGTTGCGGATGTCGACGCTGGCGACCAGGCGCGAGCCTTCCACGCTCACCTTCAGGTTTTCATAGGCGAAGGAGGTGTAGGACAGGCCGTGGCCGAAGGCGAAGGTCGGGGTCAGGCCCTTGGCCGCCATCCACTTGTAACCGACGTTGGCGCCTTCGATATCGAAATCGAACACATCACCGAACGGCTTGGCCGGCTTGAAGCCCAGGCCGTCGATGTGCGGGCGCGGCAGCTGCGATTCGTCCACCACCCAGGTCACCGGCAGGCGGCCGGACGGATTGACCTGGCCGGTCAGCAGCGCGGCAATGCCTTCGCCACCGCGGATGCCCGGATACCACGCCTGCAGCATCGCCGGCACCTGTGCCAGCCACGGCGTGCGCACCGGGCCGTTGGTTTCCAGCACCAGCACGGTCTTCGGGTTGGCCTTGGCCACGGCCGAGATCAGGGCGTCCTGGTTGTCGGGAAGCTGCATGTCCGGCAGGTCCACCGATTCTGCCGCCCACTGGGTGGCGAACACGATGGCGACGTCGGCCTGCGCGGCAGCCTTGGCTGCAGCGGCGGCATTGCTGCCGTCCACATACTCGATGGTTGCATCCGGACGTGCAGCGCGCAGCGATTCCAGCGGCGAGGACGGGTGGAAGATCACCGGGCCCGGCCAGGTGGTCGGCAGCACGCCCGGCACCGCATTGGTGCCCTTGGCGGTCACGCCCACCATCGACGAACCGCCGCCACCGATCACGCCCTTGTCGGCATGGCCGCCGATGATCACGATGCGCTTCACGCTGTCGGCCAGCGGCAGCAGGTTGCCCTCGTTGCGCAGCAGCACGCTGCCCTCTTCCACCGTGCGCTGGGCGACGGCGAAGCCAGCCTCGGCATCCACCTTCTGGTGCTGCGGCGGGTTGTCGAAGTTGCCGTGCAGGAACATCGTGCGCAGGATGCGCGCCACCATGTCGTTCAGGCGCGCCTGCGGCACTACGCCACCGTGCACGGCCAGGCGCAGCGGTTCGTCGAAGAAGACGGCTGCATCGAACACTTCACCGGCCGACTGCTGGTCCAGGCCGGCCAGCGCCGCCTTCGAGCCACTGTGCACGCCACCCCAGTCGGACATCACGAAACCGGGGAACTTCCATTCCTGCTTCAGCACCTGGTTCATCAGGTAGCCATTCTCGCAGCCGTAGGTGCCATTGATCTTGTTGTACGAACACATCGCCACGCCCGGGCGGCCTGCCTCCAGCGCGATCTCGAAGGCGAGCAGGTCCGACTCGTGCATGGCCTGCTCGCCGATGCGCACGTCGTGGAAGTTGCGGCGGGTCTCCATGTCGTTCAGCGCGAAGTGCTTCATCGAGGAGATCACGTGCTGGCTCTGTACGCCCTGGATCAGCGCGCCGACCATCGAACCGGCCAGCAGCGGGTCTTCACCGGCATACTCGAAATTGCGACCATTGCGCGGGTCGCGCTGCAGGTTGACGCTGCCCGACAGCAGGATGTTGAAACGCTGCTGCCAGGCCTCGCGGCCCATGGTCGCGCCGCCGGCAAAGGCCACTTCGCGGTTCCAGCTGGATGCAGTGGACGGGCCCGACGGCATCGCGGTGGCGAAGTCGCCCGGACGGATGCCACCCGGATTGGTCACGCCGACGCCGGCATCGGCCGACTGCTGCGAGGGAATGCCCAGGCGCGGCACCGCCGGGACGAAGCCGGCCGAACCGACCGCGCCTTCCGGCAGCGGGCCACCGTCCTTGCCCAGCCCGAAGTAGCTGTGCAGCATCTGGAACTTCTCATCCTCGGTCATCGCCTTCAGCAGCAGCGCAGCGCGCGCGTCGGCGTTGAGGGTGGTGTCCATCCACGGCGTGTCGCCATGCGTGTCAGCGGCATAGGCCAGAGTCAGCAGCGTGGCACGCAGGCTGCTGCCTTCCACCTTGAACGGCGCGCTGCTGGCAGCCTGGAAGCCATCACTGAAGTAGCTGGCGTCTGCTTCCAGTGCGACACGCGCCGGATCGAAGCCGGCCGCCGTGGCCGATTCGCCAGCCACGGCACCGAGCAGCACCGCCGGCGCACCCAGCCGCGAGCGCGTGACCAGCGCCGGCAGCTGGGCCGCGCCTGCACCGGCATCGGTATAGACCGCGACGGTGTGGCGGCCATCGTCCAGGCGCAGGTAGTTCAGGCCCGGCTGGTCGGGGCCGGACTCAGCGGCGATCGGCAGCCGGGTCAGCACGGCCTGGCCGCGCTGGGTCTGGCCATCGTCCTTGCCCGCAGCAATGAAGCGGTACTCGTAGCCCAGCCCATCGGCCAGCACCTGCAGCGGATCGACCTGGCCGATGCCGCGCTGCACCTGGCGCACGCTCACCGCGTCCACCTTCAGGCTCTTCAGCTGCGCAGCCAGGGCCGGCATTGCTTCGGCGCCGGGCGCCTGTTCCAGGGTCAACACGGTGAACGCCGCAGGGTCGGCCCAGGCCGGGGCGGCGAGCGCAGCAGACAGGGCGAGGGAGAGGGCAAGCGGCTTTGTAAACGTTTTCATCGGCAGGCGTAATTCCGTTGCCAAGGCAATCGGTCCAGGGAAAGTGCCGCCGAAGGGTGCAGCGTTCATGCCGCGCAGGGGTTGCCAGGCAACGTCCCGCAGGCCGAAGGACGGGCCGGTCTGCGCGCGGGACCCTCCTCCCGGCGTGACAACCTGCCTGTCCGGGCCGCGCTGGGCGGCCCAATCATGTGAAGATTGTGCGAGGGCGTTCACACCTGTCAACAGGACCTAAGTCACAGGGGCAACCTGGCCGCCGGTTATCAGGCCATCACCGGCAGTCATCAGCAGGCCGCACGGGGCTGCCGATAATGGGGCGTCACCGGCCCTGAACCCCGCCCATGAACATACACCGCGACTTCGATCATCTCTGGCGCGACCGCTGTGATACCTCGAGCCAACGCAGCCCACGCGTGTTGATCCGGGTGTTCGTGGCCCCGGGCCAACTGGAGCAGAGCGTGGCTTTCTACGAGCAGTTGCAGGGCGTCGTGGCCGATGCGGGCTTCCCGTTTCCCGATGCCGGCCTGCGCCTGGCGATGGTCGGAGCCTTCCTGCTGATCGAAGGGTGCGAGGAAGCGCTGGCCCCCTTCACTTCGACCACCGGGACGCTGCTGGTCGATGACGTGCGGCCTTATCACGACCGACTGGTCGCGGCGGGGGCCGAAATCATCTTCCCGCTGCAGGTGGTGCCGACCGGCGCGGCGTTCAATGCAGTGCATCCCGATGGCACGGTGGTCGAGTACGTGCATCACCGCCCCGACCCGCACGGGCGCTGAGGGTACGCACGGCCGGGCTGCGCCCGGCACCCGCCGAGGCAACGGCCAATGCAACAGCAGAAGCAAAAGATGGGCTCCTGTGGGGTGGCGGGGTGGGTCCGGTTGCGGGGGACGGCGCAAGTACGTCCATGTAGCCTCGGTCGCGCCATCCATGGCGCTCACGCCCCCGCAACCGGACCCACCCCGCCTTCGACAATTCGCCGCAATCTGCAGTAGATCCACGCCATGCGTGGATGCTCTTCGATCAATCGTCGAATTAATCGATTTCGATGTAGATTCATCCACGCATGGCGTGGATCTACAATTCCTCCATGTCCTCTCCCGCCCTGCCCTGGAATGGCACGCTGCTGCTGGATGCCCACGTGGCCGTGCTGCAGGGCCATGCCGGTGGCAGCGCTGCGCATGCGCACTACGCCCATCAACTGCTGCTGAGCGACGGTGCAGCGTGGCAGGTCGAGGTTGATGGCGTGCGGCAGCAGGGTCAACGCCTGTGGCTGCCTTCCTTCCAGTCGCATGCCATCCTGTCGGCACCGCAGGACGGTTGCACGGTTTTTCTTGAGCCAGCACATGCCGATCCCACACAGATCCAGCGGTATCTGCACGCCCTGCCGGGCAACGCGGTGGCACTGCAGGACTGGCTGCCACGACTGAGCCGTCCGCAGCCGCTGGATCGACGCGTGCAGGCGGCACTGGCCCGTATCACCCACTACCTGCCTGGCCCGGTGCCGGCCGCCGATATCGCCGAAGCGGCCCACCTGTCGACCAGCCAGCTGCATCGGCGCTTCCAGTCAGACCTGTCTGTGACCTTGCGCGGCTGGGTACTGTGGCAACGACTGCGCAATGCGCTCGCGCATCATCTGCGTGGACACAGCCTGACCGACAGCGCCCACGCGGCCGGGTTCGCCGACCTGGCCCATCTGTCACGCAACCTGCACCGCATGTTCGGCATCGGTGCCGCGCAGTTGCAGGGCCTGCAGCTGCGCGCGACCTGACATGCGGGATCATCCGCGCCTGCGCAACCCTTCGGGCAGCTCCGGCACCTCGCCATGTGGCAGTTCACGGAACGGTGCCAGCAGCTGCCCGGGATAATCGCGCGGATAGTCCGGCTGGCTGCCGATGCCGAGATCGCGTTGCCGCAGCCGGTAGCCCGGCGCATCGAAGGCGGTTCCCAGCAGGTGATCCCATACGGTCAGGAACAGGCCGAAGTTGACGTCGCCGGCGGTGCCGTAGCGCATGTGGTGGAAACGGTGCAGCGGCGCCCACGCCATCACCCGGCCGAGCACACCGGGGCGCATGTCCACGTTGGAATGCTGCAACAGCAGCTGGATGGCAATGGCGAATGCCAGCACCGACGCCACTGGCATCGGCAGGCCCAGCACCAGCAGCGGCAGCACGCCGCCCACTGCTTCGGCCGCCTGGTGCAGCGGATGCTTCATCAGGCCGTTGAAGCCGTACATGCGGGTGACGCTGTGATGCACCGCATGCAGCCGCCACAGCCAGCCGATGCGGTGGCTGGCGTAGTGCACCAGGGTGATGCCGAGATCGGCGCAGACGATGGCCAGCAGTACCTGCAGCGCGAAGGACCACTGCACCGGCCACAGCTGCCACGGAATGAGCGCGGCCAACAGCGGCACCGCGGCGATCGACAGCAGGTTCAGGCTTTCGTTGACCAGCGCATGCAGGGTGTCACGCAGGCTGTCGCCCTGGTCGTGGTTGAACGCAGGGTCGTAGGGCCAGGCGCGTTCAGCGCCGAACGAAACCGCGATGGCGACCAGCAGCAAGGCCAGCAGCCACAGCGGATCACCATGCAGGTGGCCCACCCAGGCGATGGCGGTGGCAACGAACCCGAGCAGGAACAACGGGGCATACAGGCGGAGGATCCAGTGCTTCATGGGCAACCCGAAACGTGAGGGGCCTGCATGCTGGCGCGATGCGACGGTTGCCGGCTTGAACAAACGGCGCAACCCGCCACGCGCCTGCTGGATGCCCGCCCTGGTCGGCACCGTCATTCCAGCACCCACGCCTGGCGTGGATCTACAATGGCGCCCTCATCGCGCCCGGGACCGGCATGGACTCCTTCAACCTGATGCGTGCCTTCCGCCGCATCGTCGAACGCGGCGGGCTGGCCCGTGCCGCCGAAGACCTGGGCATGTCGCCAGCCGGGCTGAGCAAGCAGCTGCGCACGCTGGAGACCCACCTGGGCGTGGTGCTGCTGCAGCGGACCACACGCCGCATGAGCCTGACCGAAACCGGCCATGCCTATTACCGTGAGTGCTGCCGCCTGCTCGACGAGCTGGACGCGCTGGAACGTGGCATCGCCGAACAGCGTGGCGAAGTGGCCGGGCGCCTGCGCGTCAATGCGCCGCAGTCGTTCGCGCTGAGCACGCTGTCGCCGCTGCTGCCGCGTTTCCTGCAGCAGCATCCGCAGCTGTCGCTGGACCTGGTGATGGAAGACCGCCTGCTCGATGCGGTCGGCGAAGGCTTCGATGTGTCGCTGCGGCTGCGCGCCGAGCTGGACGACTCGCGACTGGTGGCGCGCCGGCTGGCCTCGCTGCAGCAGGTGCTGTGCGCGGCCCCGTCCTACCTGCAACAGCATCCGGCACCGCAGGCGGTGGACGATCTGCAGGCGCACAGCGTGCTGGCCTACAGCCTGTCCGACTCACCCGGCAGCTGGCCGCTGCTCGGCCCCGATGGCCAGGTGACGATCACCCTGCCGGCACGCGTCACCGTCAACAACAGCCTGATGCTGCGCGATCTGCTGGTGGCCGGCATGGGCATCGGCGCCCTGCCCTCGTTCCTTGCAGCGCCGTCACTGGCCCGCGGCGAACTGCAGCAGGTGCTGCCCGACCACCGCTATCCACCGCGCTTCGTGCATGCGGTCTACCCCACCTCGCGCCACCTGCAGCCCAAGGTGCGTGCCTTCATCGATTTCCTGCACGCCGAGCTGCCCGCCTGCGCCGGCCTGGATTCGTAACCGCCAGCGAAAACTGAGCTGCCCGTGGCGTGCTGTTTCAGCCACGCCGCGCTGCCTAACCTGCCGCCTCCCCTCTCACCGATGGCAGGCCGATGTCTTCCGTTTCTTCCCCCACCGCTGCAGCGCCAGTGGTCGATTTCTTCCACGACGTGGTGTGCGGCTGGTGCTTCGTGCTGGCCCCGCGCCTGCAGCAGGTCTCGGCCGAGTTCGGCATCCAGGTGCGCCACCGCAGCTTCGTGCTGCAGGACTCGCGCGCACAGATGGTCGAGGTATTCGGCTCGATGGAGCGCGCCAAGGCGATCATCCTGCGCCACTGGACCGACTGCGCCGCGCATGAAGACAGCGCGCGCATCGATATCGAAGGCATGCGTGCACAGGACTTCGAATATCCCTCCGGCTGGCTGGGCGCATTGGCCTGCCAGGCCGCCGGCATGCTTGGCGGCAATGAGGCCCACGGCGTGATGTTCGATGCCGTGCAGTGGGCGCACCTGCACCAGCACCGCAACATCGGCGATGCCGAAGTGCTGCTGGACATCGCCGAAGCGCTCGGCCACCCGCGTGGTGCCTTCGCTGACCACATGCGCAGCGACGCAGTACGCCAGCGCGTGCAGGCCGACCGCGCCGAAGCCGCTGCACTCGGCATCCGTTCCATTCCCACCGTGATCGGCGGCAACGGCCTGCGCCTGCAGACCCTGCCGCTGCCGCACCTGCGCCAGGCCCTGGCGCCGCTGGTCGCGGCCTGAGCCGCACCATTCCCCCCTGCAAGGAGATTCCCCATGACCCCACGTACCCTGGCCACCGCATTGGCCCTGCTGCTGGCCGGCACCGCTGCTTCCACCTCGGTGACCGCGCACGAACGCGTTCCTTCCGGCCAGCAGGTCGGCACCAGCCCCTGGGGGCCGAAGGACGAGATCGGCCGCCTCAACCTGATCACCGAGGCGTCGCGCGCAGCGATCCTGTCGCGGGTCAGCGGCGGCAAGGCCTATGACCTGGCCACCGAGTACTACGTCGGCATGCCCAGCTGGCAGGACGCCGGCGACCCGCACTACCAGTTCTGGATGACCCACACCCCGCGCGGCACGGTGATGGACGACCCGATGGGCGTGGGCGAGACCATGAACCTCACCCGCAGCTACACCGGCACGGCGTTCTCGATGTACAGCCACACCGGCACCCACATCGATGCGCTGAACCACTTCGGTATCCACGGAAAGATCTGGAACGGCTTCGAGGCCGACAAACACCTCGGCGATCGTGGCTGGAATGTCACCGGCATCGAGAAATTCCCGCCGCTGATCGCGCGTGGCGTACTGATCGACGTGGCCGGTGCCAAGGGCGTGGACATGCTGCCGGACAGCTACCGCGTCACCCGCCAGGACCTGAAGGATGCGCTGGCACGCCAGCAGGTGAAGCTGCAGCAGGGTGACATCGTGCTGATCCGCACCGGCCGCATGCGCCTGTTCGAACAGCCCAGGGCGTACATGGCCAACCCGCCGGGCATGGGCCTGGACGCCGCGCGCTTCCTGGTCGAAGACAGCGGCGCGATGATCGTCGGCGCCGACAACCTCAGCTTCGAGACCTTCCCTTCGGAAGTGTCCGATGACTACGTGCCACTGCACACCTACCTGCTGGCCCAGCAGGGCGCGCCGATCATCGAACTGGTGGCGCTGGACGAACTGGCCCGTGACAAGGTCTACGAGTTCGCCTTCATCGGCGGCCCGTTGAAGATCCGCGGTGGCGATGCCGCGCCGCTGCGCCCGGTGGCGTTGCCGGTCCGCCCGTAACCGGGGCCTGTGGGTGCCGACCCTGGTCGGCACTCCTTTCCCCCTTCAGCAACCTGAAACCCGACCCATCAATTTCATTAGTAATTCTACTCACAGGGCGAGTAGCATGTCCGGTCTCAGCCCCTGATACCGGCCTGTCGATACTCGCTCCATGCCCGCCGTTTCCGCCCATTCCTGTCGCCCCCAGCCCGCCCGGCGCCTCTCCTGGAGGACCGGCTGATGGGCGCCGTCGTCGCCCTCGACCGGCTGCTGGATGGCCGCCAGCTGTGGCGCGGCCCGGCCCGCCAAGGGCCCGCCAGCGACCACCTGGCCAGCGGCCACCCGGCACTGGATGCACGCCTGCCCGGCGGTGGCTGGCCGGCCAGCGGGCTGTGCGAGGTGCTGCAGGCAGCCCCGGGCGTGGGCGAGCTGGCGCTGGTCTGGCCGGCGCTGGCGAAGCTGAGCCAGCGCGGACGCCCGATCGTGCTGGTCGCGCCCCCGTACCGCCCGCATGCGCCGGCCTGGGCGGCGGCCGGGCTGGACCTGGCCCAGCTGCAGATCATCCACGCCGTGCCAAAGCAGGCGCTGTGGGCGGCCGAGCAGTGCCTGCGCTCGGCCGCCTGCGCCGCGGTGCTGTGCTGGCCACAGCAGGCCGATGACCGTGCCCTGCGCCGGCTGCAGGTCGCCGCCGACAGCGGCCAGTGCCTGGGCTTCGTGTTCCGCGAGGCGCAGGCAGCGCGCAACCCCTCCCCGGCCAGCCTGCGCCTGCAGCTCGACCACGGCCAGGTGCGGGTACTGAAATGCCGTGGTGGCCTGCCGCCGGCGCAGCCGTTGCCCCTGGCCATCAGCCACTGAGGCCGCGCCGTGAACTGGGCCTGCCTGTTGTTGCCGCAGCTGGCGCTGGACAGCGTGCTGCGCCTGCAACCGGACCCGCAGCGGCCGCTGGTGCTGCTGCAGGGTCCGGCACAACGCCGCGTGCTGCGCGCGGTCAGCCCGGCCGCACGGGCAGCCGGGCTGCGCCCGGGCATGCTGCTGTCGGCCGCGCAGGTGCTGGTGCAGGACATGCACCTGAACGACTACGACCCGAACGCCGAACAGCACACCCGGCAGCTGCTGGCCAGCTGGGCCTATGCCTACAGTTCGCAGGTCAGCCTCGATTTCCCGCATGCGCTGGTGCTGGAGATCGGTGCCAGCCGTGCCCTGTTCGGTGACTGGCTGACCATCGAGAAACGCCTGCGCGGTGAACTGCACGAACTGGGTTTCCGCCATCGCCTGGTGGCCGCGCCCACGCCGCATGCCGCGCGCGTGCTGGCCAACGTGCACGATGGCCTCGGCCTCGATGCGCAGCAGCTGCCGGTGGTACTCGCGCAGCTGCCGTTGCCGCGCTGTGGGCTGCCCAGCGAAGCAGTGACCGTGCTGGGACGCTCCGGCCTGCGCACGCTGGGTGCGGTGCTCGCACTGCCGCGCGACAGCCTGGCCCGGCGCTTCGCCCCCGACGTGCTGCAGCAGCTGGATGCGCTGCGTGGCCTGCCCACCGCGCCACTGCGCTACTACCAGCCTCCCGACCGTTTCGATGCGCGCATCGAATTCGAATATGAGATCGAATCCAGCCAGGCCCTGCTGTTCCCGCTGCGTCGCCTGCTGCTGGACCTGGCCGCCTTCCTGTGCTCCCGCGATGGTGGCGTGCAGCGCTTCGACCTGCATTTCGAGCACGACCTGCTGCCACCCAGCGTGCTGACCATCGGCCTGCTGGCACCGGAGCGTGATCCCGCGCTGCTGTTCGAAATCGCGCGCAACCGCATGGAAGCCTTCGCCCTGCCCGCCGGCAGCCGCGCACTGCGCCTGCAGGCCGAGCAGCTGCCGCCCTTCGTGCCCGCCGCGCGTGACCTGTTCGATACCCGGCCGGCGCAGGCGATGCCCTGGACCCAGCTGCGCGAGCGCCTGCGTGCGCGGTTGGGCGATGACGCCGTGCAGCCGCTGGCGGTGCAGGCCGACCATCGCCCCGAACGCGCCAGCGGCACCCAGCCGGCGGTCAAACCGCCGTCGTACTGGCCGCTACGTCCGGGCTGGCTGCTGGATACGCCGCAACCACTGCGCGATCCACGCCTGCGCATCATCGCCGGGCCGGAGCGGATCGAATCGGGCTGGTGGGACCAGGCCGATACACGCCGCGATTACTACGTGGTGGAAACCGCACATGGCCAGCGCGGCTGGGCCTTCCGCACACGCAACGATCCGCATGCACCGTGGATGCTGCACGGCTGGTTCGGCTGAGCCGCCATGCAAAGTGAACTGCCCGGCTACGCCGAACTGCACTGCCTGTCGGCGTTCAGTTTCCAGCGCGGCGCCTCGATTGCCGAAGAACTGTTCGCGCGCGCCGCCGGCCAGGGCTACCGGGCGCTGGCAATCACCGACGAGTGCTCGCTGGCCGGCATCGTGCGCGCCTGGCAGGCGGCGAAGACGCATGGCGTGGCACTGATCGTCGGCGCCGAGTTCCAGGTCGAGGACGGGCCGAAGCTGGCCCTGCTGTGCACCGACCAGGCCGCCTATGCCGGGCTGTGCCAGTTGATCACCACCTGCCGGCGACGCGCGGCCAAGGGTGAATACCGTTGCCTGCGCGACGACCTGCTCGGCCTGCCCGACGGGCTGCTCTGCCTGTGGCTGGACCGGCAGCCGGCCGCCACCGATCTGGAGCTGCTGCGCACCGGCTTCAATGATCGCCTGTGGCTGGCGGTGGAGCTGCATCACGAGCATGACGACGCGCATCGCCTGCAGCAGCTGCAGGCCTTTGGCGAACGCCACCGCCTGCCACTGGTTGCCAGTGGTGATGTGCACATGCACGTGCGCCGCCGCCGTGCGCTGCAGGACACGCTGACCGCGATCCGCCACCGCTGCAGCGTAGCCGAAGCCGGCTGGCGCCTGTTTCCCAATGGCGAGCGCCATCTGCGCCCACGCACCGCGCTGGCCCAGCTGTATCCGCCCGAACTGCTGGCCGAGACCCTGCGCATCGCCGAACGCTGCCACTTCACCCTGGAGCAGCTGCAGTACACCTACCCGCGCGAACTGGTGCCGGAAGGGCACGACCCGGACAGCTGGCTGCGCGTGCTGGTCGAGCGTGGCATTCCGTGGCGTTGGAAGAACGGCATCGAACCGGCGCAGCGCAAACAGATCGAACACGAACTGGCGCTGATCCGGCAGAAGAACTACGCCTCCTACTTCCTCACCGTGCAGGACATCGTGCGCTTCGCGCGCAGCCAGGACATCCTCTGCCAGGGCCGTGGCTCGGCGGCCAACTCGGCGGTGTGCTTCGTGCTGGGCGTGACCGAGATCGACCCGGCACGCAGCAATCTGTTGTTCGAGCGTTTCATCTCTGCCGAACGCGACGAGCCGCCGGATATCGACATCGACTTCGAGCACGAGCGCCGCGAAGAAGTGCTGCAGTACGTGTTCAAGCGCTATGGGCGTGAACGTGCTGCCTTGACTGCGGTGGCGATCAGTTACCGCGGCCGCAGTGCGATCCGCGATGTGGCCCGTGCGCTCGGCCTGCCGATGGACCAGGTCAACGAACTGGGGGCGGCGATGGATCACTGGGGCGGCCACGTGCCGTTGCCGGAGACCCTGCGCGAACGCGGCTTCGATCCCGACACCTGGCTGATGCGCCGGCTGCTGTCATTGACCGCCGAGCTGATCGACTTCCCACGCCACCTGTCGCAGCACCCGGGCGGCTTCGTGATTTCCGAGCATCCTCTGTCCACCCTGGTACCGGTCGAGAACGCAGCGATGGCCGACCGCACCGTCATCCAGTGGGACAAGGATGACCTGGATGCCACCGGCCTGATGAAGGTCGACTGCCTGGCACTGGGCATGCTCACCGCCATCCGCAAATGCCTGGCGATGCTGCAGCAGCATGGCCTGCACAGTGGGCGCATGGATGCGATTCCCGATGAGGACACACCCACCTACGACATGATCAGCGCCGCCGACACCATCGGCGTGTTCCAGATCGAGTCGCGTGCGCAGATGGCGATGCTGCCACGCATGCAGCCGCGCAACTTCTACGACCTGGTGATCGAAGTGGCGATCGTGCGCCCCGGCCCGATCCAGGGCGACATGGTGCACCCCTACCTGGAGCGCCGCCGGCTGCTGCGCGAACAGGGTCCAGAGGCGCTGGACAACCTGGAAGAGCCGCTTTACCCGCCGCAGCTGGAGCGCGTGTTCGCGCGCACCCTGGGCGTGCCGCTGTTCCAGGAACAGGTGATGCAGCTGGCGGTGGATGCGGCCAGTTACACCCCGGGCGAGGCCGATGCCCTGCGCCGCTCGATGGCCGCGTGGAAGCGCCGTGGCGGGCTGGAGCCGCATCGCGAGAAGCTGCTGGCGGGGATGTTGAAGAACGGCTTCAGCCGCGAATACGGCGAACACCTGTTCGAGCAGATCAAGGGCTTCGGCGATTACGGCTTTCCGGAAAGCCACGCCGCCAGCTTCGCCCTGCTGACCTATGCCAGCTGCTGGCTGAAGTGCCACCACCCGGCCGCGTTCACCGCCAGCCTGATCAACAGCCAGCCACTGGGCTTCTACAGCCCCGACCAGCTGCTGCAGGACGCGCGCCGGCATGGCATCGGCGTGCTGCCGCTGGACGTGCGCCACAGCGACTGGGACTGCACGCTGGATTTCAGCAAGGGACCGGCCGCGATCCGGCTCGGCCTGCGCCTGGTCGATGGCTGCAACGAACCCGCCGTGCAGGCCATCATGCGAGAACGTGCGCGGCGCCCCTTCGACGACGTGGGCGACCTGTGCCAGCGCACCGCGCTGGACCGTCGCCAACAGGGCCTGCTGGCCGATGCTGGCGCGTTGCGTGGGCTCAGCGGCCATCGCCATCGTGCGCGCTGGGATATCTCCGGCGTTGAAAACCGGCTGCCGCTGTTCGACCACGCCCGCGCCACCGCCGAGGCCCGCGTGCCGTTGCCGCTGCCCAGCACCTGGGAAGACATGCAGGCCGACTACCGCAGTACCGGCACCACGCTTGGCCGCCATCCGATCTCGTTCCTGCGCGCACAGCTGCGCACTCGTGGCTGCCTGGACGCCGCGCAACTGGCGGCTCACGGCCATGGCCGCCGCGTGCGCATTGCCGGCCTGGTACGCATGCGCCAGCGTCCGCAGACCGCCAGTGGCGTGACCTTCCTCACCCTTGAGGACGAAACCGGCATGGTCAACGCGGTGGTCTGGCGGCACATCGCTGATCGCCAGCACCGGGTGCTGGTTGATACCCAGCTGATGCAGATCGATGGCCGCCTGGAGCGCGTCGATGGCGTGCAGCATGTCATCGTGCAGCGCATGCACTGCCTGGATGAACTACTGCAGGGACTGCGCAGCCACAGCCGCGATTTCCACTGACGATACACAACGTCACACAACGAACTGGCCATTGCCGGTCCGCATCCGCTATCGTCGGCACATCCAAGGAAGGACGACACGATGCCCCGTGCACTGCTGCTGACCACGCTGGTGGTCGCCACCCTCGCCCTGCTGGTGTCCGGCTGGACCGCCTGGAGCCTGCATCGCAGCCAATCGCCACAGCGCATCATCGAAGCACGCGGGCTGGTCATCCACGATGAAAGCGGACAGCCACGGGTGATCCTCGGCGCACCGGTTCCCGATCCTCTCAGCCAGGGCCGCACCCAGGGGCCGCGTGCGACCGCCCTGTCAGGCCTGATCCTGCTCGGCCCGGACGGCTCCGAACGCGGTGGCTATGGCACCAGCGACCGCGGCGGCGAGGCCCTGCTGACCCTGGACGATGCCACCGGCACCACTGAAGTGTTCAAGGTGGTGGCCAACCCGGACCGCGGCGCCAGCCTGATGGTCAAGCACCAGAACAATACCGGCGCCATGCTCACCTCCTGGCAGGGAAAGCCTGAACTGATGTTCGTCGATGACAGCGGCCAGTCCTACTACGTGCGCCCGGGCGCCAACGCCGCGCCCTGATCTGCTTTTGTAGCGTCGAGCTTGCTCGACTTTGCTTCACCTTTGTAGAGTCGAGCTTGCTCGACTGTTGTTGGCACGAGCAGTCGAGCAAGCTCGACTCTACAGTCCAGACACCGCCGCCAGATCATCGGCCAGCTGCCGCTGCTGCACCGGCCCCAGCGCCGCGCAGGTGATGCGCAGGCCATGCCCGGGCGCCGCCACCGCGAACACTTCGCCCGCGCGCACATGCCAGCCACGCGCGGCCAGCGCCAGCACCTGCGGATGACTGTCGGCCGGCAAGGGCAGCCACAGGTTCAGCCCTTCCATCGGCTGCGGCGTCGCCACGCCACGTGCAACGAGCAATTCCTGCAGCGACTGCAGGCGCTGCTGGTAACGCTCGCCTGCCGACGCGATCTTCGCCCGCTGCGACGCCGAGCCCAGCACCGAGGTGGCCGCGTCCTGCAGAAGATGACTGACCCAGCCCGTGCCCGATGCCAACCGCAGCCGCAACCGCGCCGCAGTTTCCTCATCACAGCCCAACCAGGCCAGCCGAAGGTCAGGGCCAAGCGGCTTGGATAGCGAGCGCAACAGCGCCCAGCGCCGGCCATCGAGCGGCAACACCGAATGGTAGGCCTGCTGCGAGAGCAGCGCGTAGTGATCGTCGATCAGCACTGCCACCTGCGGATAGTGGGCAAGCAGCTGCCGCAGTGCCCGTGCGCGCTTCGCATCCAGGCTGGCCCCGGTCGGATTGTGCGCACGCGGGGTCAGCAGCACCGCGCGTGCGCCGGCCTCCAGCGCGGCACGTAGCGATTCAACCTGCATGCCATGCGCATCCACCGCCACCGGCAACGGCGCATGGCCTACCGCGTTGAGTACGTTGAGGCTGCCGAGGAAACAGGGATCTTCGACCGCGATGCGATCACCCGGCAGCAGCCATGCTGCCAACAGGCGCTCGATGCCATCGACCGCGCCATGGGTCAGCTCCAGCGCATACCCCTCGGGGCAATCCGCATCCAGCGAGGCCCGTGCCAGCGCCTGCAACCGCGGGTCGACCGTGCCCACCCCATACAACCGTGGCGCCGCCGGAGCCAGTCGCAGGTTCGGCAGCAGGCGCGGGTCCGGGTTGCCACTGGCCAGGTCATGCAGGGCCACTCCCGGCGTGCTTCCTTCGCGTGCCATTGCCGACGGCAAGCCGCGCACCACCGTGCCGCGACGGCCGGCAGTGCTGGCCAGGCCCGCCGCGTCCAGCCGCTTGTAGGCTGCGGCCACGGTGTTGCGGTTCACCCCCAGCTGCTCGGCCAGCTCACGCACCGGCGGCAGCACGCTGCCGGCCGGCAGGCGGCCCTTGCCGATGCCGTCGCGGATGCTGTCGAAGATCGACTCGGCGCTATGCCCGGTGATTTTCATTTTGTCCTATGCCAAAATAACTCTTGTCCTGTGCCAGTGTATCCCACCCTGGCCATTCCGCATTGGAGGTGCCCGCATGCCCCTTGCTGCCGCCGACTGGCCCATGGCCCAGTCTGTTGAACAGATCGCCGCCAACCTGGCCACCGTGCGCCAGCGCATCGCCGACGCCTGCGCCCGCGCTGGCCGTGATCCGGCCAGCGTGCGCCTGCTGCCGGTCAGCAAGACCGTCGATGACGCCCGCATCCGCATGGCCGTGGCCGCTGGTTGCCACGAACTGGGCGAGAACAAGGTCCAGGAGGCACAGCGCAAGGCCGAGGCCATGGCCGACCTGGGCGTGCACTGGTCGGTGATCGGCCACCTGCAGACCAACAAGGCGCGCTACGTGGCGCGCTTCGCCAGCGAGTTCCAGGCGCTGGACAGCCTGCGCGTGGCCGAGGCCCTGCAGCAGCGCCTGCAGCTGGAAGACCGCACGCTGGATGTATTCGTACAGGTCAACACCTCGGCTGAACCCAGCAAGTACGGACTCGAACCCGACGCGGTCGGCGACTTCGTACAGCAGCTGCCCGCCTTCGATCGTCTGCGCGCGCGCGGCCTGATGACCCTGGCAGTGTTCACCCCGGAGGTCGAGCGGGTGCGCGCCTGCTTCGTGCGCCTGCGCGAACTGCGCGACCAGCTGCAGTGCTCTGCGCCCGCCGGTCTCGACCTGTCGCAGCTGTCGATGGGCATGTCCGGCGACTTCGAAGTGGCCATCGAGGAAGGCGCCACCGTGGTCCGCGTCGGACAGGCCATCTTCGGCGCCCGCGCCACCCCGGACAGTTTCTACTGGCCCACCAGCGGAGCACCGGCATGAAGCACGCGGTGGTCCTGCAGCACGTTGCCTTCGAGGATCTCGGCACCCTGAAACCGCTGCTGCTGGCGCAGGGCTGGCAGCTGAAGGTGCTGCAGGCCGGTGTCGATCCGCTCGACGATGCCGAAGCGGCCGAACTGCTGGTCGTGCTGGGTGGCCCGATCAGTGCCAACGACACAGAAACCTATCCCTTCGTCACCGACAGCATCGCCCTGCTGCAGCGTCGCCTGCAGCAGCAGCGGCCAACCCTGGGCATCTGCCTCGGCGCGCAGCTGATGGCGCGCGCGCTCGGCGCCAGCGTCGTTGCCAGTGGCGGCAAGGAGATCGGTTTCGCGCCACTGCTGCTCACCGATGACGGCCAGCGCTCGCCCCTGCAGGCCCTGCAGGGCATTCCGGTACTGCATTGGCACGGTGAGGGCTTCGAACTCCCGCCCGGCGCACGCCGCCTGGCCAGCACGCCCGCCTGCCGCCACCAGGCATTTGCCATCGGTCAGCACGCACTGGGCCTGCAATGCCATCCGGAGCTGGACGCGCGCCAGTTCGAACGCTGGCTGATCGGCCACACCCTGGAACTGGCCCAGGCCGGCATCGACCCGAACGACCTGCGCGCGCAGGCGCGCCGCTATGGTGCCCCGCTGGCAGCCGCCGCCACCGCGATGTTCGACCACTGGCTGCAGGACCTGCCGGAGATGCCACGATGAATTACCGGTTGCAGGTCTACCGCGATGGCGCCTACTGGGGCCACTTCGACTGCAGCGGCCCCGACGCCCTGCTGCGCATGGACGTCATCGCCGCACGGCTGCCCAGCGAACAGGGCTTCCAGCTGAAGCGGCAGAAAGGTATCGGCGAGGAGCGCATCCTGTCCAGCAACGCTGACGGCCTGCGCGTGCTCGCCGCGCAGATCCAGTACCGCGACCTCTGACCCGTTTGGGGGCATGCCGGCCAACGGCTGGCGGGTCCATCACTGGCTGATGGCCACCCATGGATGCAAATGATTCTCTTTTGCTGTAAGGTGCTGCCGCTGCCCTTGCCGCCGCGGGCTGTTCCCTTTCCCAGTTGTCGCCCGCCCCGTGTCCACGCCTGTCGAACCGACGGATGTCGCGCAGCTGTGCGCGGCCCATTACCGGCCGCTGCACGCCCATGTCCGTCGCAAACTCCCGCAACGCTGCGATGCCGATGACGTCGTCCAGGAAACCTGGCTGCGTATCGTCAAGGTCGCCGCCAGCGGCCTGCTGAACAATGGCCGCGCCTATCTGTATCGCGTTGCCCACAACCTGATCGCCGACCACTACCGGCAGCGCCAGCGCCGGCGCGAAGAGGCGCTGGATGACACCCAGCTGCATGCCATCGCCGATCCCGCACCACTGCCGGACCAGCGCCTGCTCGACGCCGAACAGCTGCGTCATCTCGATGCGATCATCGCCGCGCTGCCACCGCGCTCGCGCCAGGTATTCCTGCTCGCCCGTGTCGAGCAGATGGCCCTGGCCGAGATCGGGCGCCAGCTCGGCATCAGCCGGCAGACCGCGCACGGCCATCTGCTGCGCGCCCTGGTCGCCCTGCAGCAGGTGCCTGGCCCATGAGCCAGGACACCATCGCACGCGAAGCCGCCCGCTGGTGGCTGGATGGGCACGACGGCGAACGCGATGAGAACGCGTTCAACCAATGGTGCCAGGCCGACCCGCGCCATGCCCTGCAGTACCAGCACCTGCAGCAGCTGTGGCAGGCCGGTGCCGCCACCCCCAGCCTTCAGCGCCAGCAGCAACGCCGGCGCCGCCGCCACCTGGGTGAAGCCGGTATTGCGGTGCTGCTGCTGTGCGCGCTTGGACTGTATGGCCGCCCTGCCCCGCCGCCGGCCACGCAGGTGCTGCGCACCGCCGCTGGCGAAATCCGCGACGAAGCGCTGCCGGACGGTTCGCATGTCCTGCTGTCACCAGGCAGCGAAGTGCATGTGCGCGTTGATGGGCAACATCGCCAGTTGCAGCTGCAACGCGGCCAGGCCTGGTTCAAGGTCGCTGCCGACGCCCGCCGGCCGTTCCAGGTGCATACGCCGCATGGCACGGTCACTGCGCTGGGTACTGCCTTCGACCTCGTCGTGCAGGGCAACAGCAGCAGGGTCACGGTCACCGAACATCGCGTCCGGGTAGAGGACGGCAGCGGGACCGTGCAGGCGGCCGAGGGGCAACAGGTACGCTTCAACGGACAGTCACCGCCTGCCGCCCAGCCGGCAGACAGCGGCGGCCTTGCCTGGCGCGAACGACGCCTGCACTGGGTCTCGGCCCCCCTCGCCGATGTCACCGAAGGCCTGGACCGCTGGCACGGCGGGCACACCTGGATCATCGGCGCGCGCCTGCGCCAGCAACCGGTCACCCTGCTGGGCAGTGCCGACGGCGCAGCCAGCAACCGCGATCAACTGGCCGCGCAGCTGCACGTGCGCGTGCTGCGCCTGGGCGCGGGCGTGCAGGTCTGGTTGCCGCCGCGCAGGGAACATGCTGATGCGCCCTGACATCGGGCCTGCCGCTGCGTCTACCCAGGATGACGACGCTCTGCGTCAGCCCCTGGAGTCTTCGATGCTGTGCCACCGCCCCCTTGTTCTTGCCCTGTCGCTGGCCTGTGCCAGCACGGTTCCGCTGTTGCCCTCCAGCGCCCACGCGCAGGTGGCCACCCGCACCTATGATCTGCCCGCGCAGCCGCTGGCCGCCGCGCTGGATGCGTACAGCCGCCTGACCGGCGTCGACCTGGTGATCGGCGCGGCATTGCCCGCTGGCCATCCTGCACCGGCCCTGCGCGGTGACTTCGATGACGCACAGGCGCTGTCACGCCTGCTGGCCGGCAGTGGCCTGCGCCCACGCTTCATCGATGCACGTCGCGCCACCCTGGAGCCGGCGCCCGCCGAACGCAGCGACGGCAGCCGCCGCACCGGGCCGCTGCGCGTTCAGGGCGACACCGCGCATGGCCAGGCGCCAGGCACCGGCGCCAGCCAGTACGTGCCCGCCACCCGCGATGGCTTCGCTCCCGCTGTAGGCAGTGAGCGGGTGGCGATGGCCGAGCGCCAGGATGGCAACAGCCTGCTGCGCTCGATGCCCGGAACCCACAGCTTCCACTCGCGCAGCCAGCCCGGCCTGCAGGTCAACATCCGCGGCATGACCGGCGCCGGCCGGGTCAACACCATGATCGACGGTGTCACCCAGACCTTCCGCAACAACGCCGGCCATGGATCGGGTGGCCCGTTCGCCTACGTCGATCCGTTCCTGCTGGCCGGCGTGGACGTGCAGCGCGGGGCGGTCGCCGGTGGCGATGGCGCCGGTACGCTGGCCGGCAGCGCCAACTTCCGCACCCTGGACATCGACGATCTGCTTGGCGAAGGCCGCGACTGGGGCCTGCGTGCAGGCTACCGGCATGGCAACAACGGCTATGGAAGTGGCCGCACCTTCGCCGGCGCATGGCGCCACAGCGAAGACGGTGGCGACCGCCAGTTCGGCCTGCTCGCCGCCGCCAGCAGCAGCCGCAGCGGCGAATACGCGACGGCACGCGGGCAGACCAACAAGGCCGACCCTGGCAGCCAGCAGCCCAGCAGCTGGCTGCTGAAAGCGCGCCTGCAGCCCAGCGACCAGCATCGGCTCGACCTGAGCCACATGCGTTACGAAAACGACTTCTACCACAACTACCCGTGGCAGATTTCCGCACGCAACCAGCGCGCCAGCTACCACTACACGCCTTACTCCCCGTGGGTCGACCTGCGTGCGACCTTCGCCAGCAACAAGACCCGGCTGTTCTACCCGCCGGTGGAGGACTCCAGCTACATCGGCCGCCGTACCCACAGCAGCCTGAGCAGCTGGACCCTCGACAACACCAGCCGCTTCGACATCGGCGCGCTGCAGGCGCGCTGGAACACCGGCATCAAGCACCAGTCGGACATCTTCGTGGCCGACACGCCTACCCTGCGCGGCGCCAACCCGCAGGGGCGCAGCCAGCTCGACAGCGTGTTCAGCACGCTGGAACTGCAGTACGACATCTATGCACTGACCGCCGGCCTGCGCCAGGACCGCTACGGCATCCGTGGCCATATCCCCGGCTGTTCCGAGGTGCCGGGCCAGTGCGCGGAGATCAACGGCGGCAACATCGATGTGCGCCGCACCGAGCGTGCACTCAGCCCCAGCCTGGCGGTTTCTCTGCAGGCGACCGACTGGCTGCAGCTGTTCGCCGAAGTCTCGCGCACCTCGCGGCCGCCGCGGGTGCAGGAAATGTTCTTCGAGAAGATTCCGCTGGAGGGCATGAGCGATGCCGACGGCGTAGGCGCCAATCCGTTCCTGCGCCGCGAGCGCTCGCGCAACCTGCAGTTCGGCGCCAACCTCAGCACCGACTCGCTGCTGGTCGACGGCGACCTGGCCCAGCTGCGCATCACCCGCTTCGACAACCGCATCCGCGACTACATCAAGCCACAGTACCTGCTGATCGTGCATCCGCCGGAAGTGGCGCCGTTCGTGGTGCCGATCGACAGCGATCCGCAGCTCAATGCCTGGACCGATACGCTGGATGCCGACGATTTCAGCACCACCACGCGCTGGATGAACCACCAGGGCATCGTGCGCATGCGCGGCATCGAGCTGGAGGCGCACTACGCCAGCGAGCACTACCACGCCACCCTCAGCTGGACCCGCTCGCAGACCAGCGCGCCGGCCATCGAGTTCGTCAACCTGGAAGACATCACCGCCCTGCCCGACCGCTACTGGACGCTGGACGTCGGCGGCCGCTGGTGGCAGCAGCGCGTGCAGGCCGGCCTGCGCGCCGAGTATTCCGGTCCCACCGAGGAAGGCTACGACTTCTTCCAGACCCGCAAGACCGGCGGCACCGGCGTGCTGCTGGACTTCTACGCCAGCTTCAAGCCCCAGCCCAACACCACGCTGTGGCTGAACATCGAAAACCTGCAGAACAAGGCCTATGACAACAATGCCTCGATCGACAGCATCTTCAGCCCGATCCTTGACCGCGGCAACGGCCGTGGCCGCACCGTCTCGATGGGCGTCAATGTGGCGTTCTAGCCGCCGTTGGCTGCTGCTGTGCCTGCTTGCGCTGACCTCCCTGGCCAGCGCACAGCCGATGCCCGGCACGGTGATCGACCTCGCCAGCGGCCAGCCGCTGGACGAGTCCATGTTCATCCAGCGTGCGGCCGGCGCGCAGCGACTGCTGCTGGGCGAGCGTCATGACCTTGCGGGCGACCATGCCGCCCAGCGCTGGTTGCTGCAGGCACTGCACCAGCAGCGCCCGCAGGGTGCGCTGGTGATGGAAATGATCGCCAGCGAACGCCAGCCGCGGTTGCAGCGGGTACAGCGCTGGCTGGCCAAGGGCAACCAGGCCGAGGGCCCACGCCTGCAGGAACTGCTGGACTGGGACGCGCGCTGGCCGTGGGCCGCCTACGGTGGTCTGGTGCAGGACGCCGCGGCTGCAGGCATTGCGCTGGTCGGCGGCAACCTGTCGCGCGCCGAGGTCAACACCCTGCTGGCCTCTACAGAACCGGTAGCATTTCCGGTTGCTGCGGCTCGGCAACGGTTGTCGGCGGTGGTGCTGGCACAGCATGCAGACGCAGCACCGATGCTGGACGGGATGTTGGCCGTACAGTACGCCCGCGATCGCCGCATGGCACAGGTACTGATCGATGCGCCGGCCCCGGCGCTGCTGGTCGCCGGGCGCTGGCATGTACTGCGCGGTACCGGCGTGCCGGGCCATCTGCCACCGGGTACCCCGGCGCTGGTGATCGTGCTGGCGTCTCCAGGCGAACAGGTCGACGCCACCGATGCCGACCTGCTGTGGGTGCTGGGCGATGACTGAGCGTGGCCACCACTGGCAGGCCGTTGTTATCAGCATCGGCCTGCACCTGCTGCCCTTGCTGCTGCTGGTTCACTGGGTGGCCACGCCGCCCGCGCTGCCCCCCCCGGAACAGGACGTGCGCATCAGCCTGCGCCTGCTGGCACCGGCCACGCCGCCGCAACCTGTGGAGGAACGCCAGGCCGACACCCCCAGCCAGGCGCAGCAGGCACGTGCATCGCAACCGACGAAATCGCCCCCACCGCCCACCCCCACCGCAGCGCGCGAGGGTGAGCTGGCGGCCAGCGAGACCGGTGGCCGTGGCCGCCAGCCCCTGCCGATCGCCCCGCCTGCGGCCGCGACCGATGCAAGTCCCGCACCGGCATCGATCACGGCCGCGCCGCCCGCTCCAGACGCACCCCCTGCGGACTTCCAGGCCGGCGCCGCCAGCGACCAGTGGGAAGCCCGCCTGATGGCGCGGCTGGAGCGGTACCGCTACTACCCTGCCGCCGCGCGCTCACGACGCCAGCAGGGCACGGCCTGGGTCAGGGCCAGCATCGACCGTGAGGGGCGGCTGCTGGCACTGCGTCTGGAGCAGTCCAGTAGCCAGCCGATGCTGGACGACGCCGCGCTGCAGACCTTCCGCCGCGCGCAGCCACTGCCGCCCATTCCTGCTGAACTGAAGGCGCCGCAGGAACTGGTGGTACCGGTGGAGTACTACCTGCGCTAGGCGCCCCAGGCCTCGTATGGATGACCGGGATTGCGCAGCAGTCTGCGACCTCAACTCCGGTTGAGGTCAAATGCATCCAACGCAACAGAGTAGTCCGGCGCGCGCAACGATCACGGCCCTTCGTAGCGTCGAACCTGCTCGACGCTACCGATGCCGGGTCAGGTCCACGCCGGATCGGCAGTGAAATCGATGGTCAGCCAGAACGTGCTGCCGCGTGCATCCAGCCGTACTGCGATCTCATCACGCATCGCATCGACCTGGCCCACCGAGCCCAGCGGTGTCGCCGGGTCGGCCAGCACATGGATCTCGATGAAGCGCATCCGCCCCATCTTCGCCACGTGGCTGGTGAAGCCGGCATAGCCGCGCTCGGCCACGAACGCCTGCATCACCTGCTGCACGCGCCGGTCCAGGTCATCCGGCGCCACCTGCAGCACTTCACGCATGGCCTTCCACGCGCTTCGCGCCGGCACCGGCAGTACCGCCAGGCTGATCAACGCCAGCACGATCGAATCCAGGTACGGCACCCAGTGATGCCACTGACCGCCGTGCAGCACCAGGGCCAGCACGAAGGCCAGCACCACGGCCAGGCTCATCAATCCGCCCAGCAGCCAGCCACGCACGTCCAGCCACAGCAACGCCGAGCGCAGGCGCCGCGCACGCTGCGCGACGAACGCGGCCATTGCCAGGTTGCTGGCACTCAGCAACGCCGCCCACCACAGCGCGGGCCCGAACTTCACTTCGTGCCCGCCCGTGGTCAGGCCAATCACCGCGTTGGCCAGCGCATACACGCAGGCCAGCGACAGAATCACCCCACCGAGTGCCTCCACCATCGGCTCCAGGTGCCAGTAACCGTACTGGAAGCGCGGGCTCTGTTCCCGCGCCACCAGCCGCAGTACCGACAACGACACCAGCGTCAGGGCAACGTCGACCAGACTGTAGACACCATCGAAGAGGATGGCCTGCGATCCCACCAGCAGGCCACCGATGAAGCCGACCGCGCTGACCGCGATGGTCACCCCGATCGAGAACTTCAGGATGCGTTGCTCGCGCGCAGTATCCATCGTTCGCCGAAGGGCCGACCGTCGCCGGTCAGGCCTTCAGCACCTCCACCCTGTACGAGGCCTCATCGCCATCGTGCTCGATGATCAGCCCGTGCACGTCCGACTCGAAGCCCGGGAAACGGGCATTCTGCTCGCGGGCGATGCGCAGCGACTGGATGATCGGCTCGTCGCTGTCGCCGAAGCGTTCGCCCGGCATGATGGTCGGGATGCCCGGCGGGTACGGTACCAGCATGGTGGCGGCGACGCGGCCGCTGAGCTGCTCGATGTCGACCCGCTCGATCTCGCCCTTCACCAGGTGATTGTAGGCGTCGGCCGGGGTCATCACCGGGGTCGGCAGGTCCACGTACATTTCGCGCATCACCTTGGCCACCGAGAATTCCTGGTTGAACGCGTGCAGCGCATCGCACAGGTCACGCAGGCCCCACCCGGCATAGGCATTGGGGTAGTCAGCGGCCAGCGACGGCAGTGCCTGGCTCAGCGGTGCGTTGCGGTCGTACAGCTCCTTGAACGCCATCAGCTCGGTGACCAGCGTGCTCCACTTGCCCTTGGTGATGCCCATCGAGAACAGGAACAGCACCGAGTACAGGTTGGTCTTCTCCACGGTGATACCGCGGCTCCACAGGAACTTGCTCAGCACCGCCGCCGGGATGCCCAGCTTGCCCATGCTGCCGTCCATCGCCAGCCCCGGGGTCAGCAGGGTCACCTTGATCGGGTCGATCAGCACATAGTCGTCAACCAGGTTCTCGAAGCCGTGCCAGTGCGCATCCGGCTGCAGGTACCACTCCTCGCGCTTGGCCACCAGCGGTGCCGGCGTATCACCCTTGTCCAGGCTGCGCTCGACCTTGGTGGGCTGCCACACGCTGAACCACCAGTCGTCGCGGCCGAGGTCATCGCGCACGTGCAGCATCGCGCGGCGGAACGCGATCGCCTCGTCGTGCATCTCCTGCACCAGCGAACGGCCGGCGTCACCTTCCATCATCTTCGAGGCCACGTCACAGGCCGCGATCACCCCGTAATGCGGGCTGGTCGAGGTGTGCATCATGAACGATTCGTTGAAGCGCTCGGCATCCAGGTTGCGATGTGCGGAATTGCGCACGTGGATCATCGACGCCTGCGAGAACGCGGCCAGCAGCTTGTGGGTGGAATGGGTGGTGAAGATGATCGCATCCTGCTCACGCGGCTTGCCCTTGGCCATGCCGTAGTGGTTCTCGTAGAACGGATGGAACGCGGCGTAGGCATACCAGGCTTCGTCGAAGTGCAGGAAGTCGACCGCGCTGCCGATCTCGTCGGCGATCTTCTCGGCGTTGTAGCACAGGCCGTCGTAGGTCGAGTTGGTGACCACCGCGATGCGCGGCTTGGAGCCGGCCTGGTAGGCCTTGCTGGCCAGCGGATTGGCGGCGATGCGCTGCTGCAGCGACTCGGGCGTGAACTGGTCCAGGCTGATCGGCCCGATGATGCCGTGCGCGTTGCGGCTGGGGGTGAAGTACACCGGCACCGCGCCGGTCATGATCAGCGCGTGCAGCAGCGACTTGTGGCAGTTGCGATCGACGAACACCACGTCGCCACGCGCCACCGTACCGTGCCACACGATCTTGTTGGCGGTGGAGGTGCCGTTGGTGACGAAGAAGGTATGGTCGGCGCCGAAGTTGCGCGCCGCTTCGTTCTCGGCGTCCTTGATCGGGCCGGTATGATCGAGCAGCGAGCCCAGCTCCGGCACCGAGATCGACAGATCGCTGCGCAGGGTGTTCTCACCGTAGAACTGGTGGAAGGCGCGGCCGACCGGCGACTTGGTGAACGCCACGCCGCCGGCATGGCCCGGCGTATGCCAGGAGTAGTTCGACTCGGCCGCATGGTGGATCAGGGCCTTGAAGAACGGCGGCAGCAGGTTCTTCATGTAGTCTTCGGCCGCGCGCATGACCTGCCGCGAGATGAAGCTCTTGGTGTCTTCAAACAGGAAGATGAAGCCATGGATGTACTTGAGCAGCTTGCTCGGCACCTTCTCGATGGTACGGCGCTCGCCGTACAGGAACACCGGCAGGTTGGCGCGGCGCGCGCTCTGCTCACGCAGGAACGCGGTCAGGCGCTGGAACTCGCCGTCCACCTCTTCGCTGCCATCGATCGAGATCAGCACGGCCGAAGCGGCCACGTAGGTGCGGGCACCGGCACGGGCATCATCCAGGTTCAGGCCGCACAGCACGCGCTGGTCGTTGCTGCGCAGCTCTTCCACCAGTGCACGGATCAGGATGCCACCGATGCGCGGCGACTCGTAGTCGTTGTCGATGACAATGACCGGGTAGTCCAGGGACTTGAAGTACACGTTGATTCTCCTTGTCTAACTCAGGAACGCTGGGCGCCGGCGCTGATCGCCGAGGCCTCGCGGGCGCGCTGCCGCTGCTGGCGGCGCTCCTCGCTGAAGAAGGGATAGAACACGGTGATGAACAGCACGAACAGGAAGGCGTACTGCACGATGGTTCCCGACGAACCGTAGATCGCCCACAGGCAGTACACGACGGTCAGGCTGGTCAGGGTCCAGAACGCTCCGGTGTGGACCAGCGTGTGCGAACGCTCGACCACGAAGTAGCACGCCACGCACGAGTAGATGTAGGGCAGCAGCGTCAGCACCACCGCCGCTGACGTGATCACGTCGAACTGCGCGGACGCGGTTTCCGAGGTTGAGGTGACCAGCACGGCCAGGGTCATCAGCACCGCTACGATCAGCACGCCCTTGACCGGCACGTCATCCTTGTTGGTCTTGCTGAAGATGCTCGGGAACAGGCCGTCATCCGACGCCGCCTTGGCGCTCTGCGCGGTCAGCAGGATCCAGCCGCCCAGCGAACCGGCAGCACCGATGAAGGCGCACAGGCTGACCAGCGCACCGCCCCAGCCACCGACCGCCTTGGCCGCGGCCAATGCGAACGGCGCATCGGAGGTCTGCAGTTCACCGTTGGGCACCATGCCCATGATCACCGAAGAACTGGCGATATAGGCGATGGCAGCCAGGAACACGCCCGCCAGCGTGGCCCGGGCCACGTTCTTTTCCGGGTTCTCGACCACGCCGGCGGTCACCGAGGCCGATTCGACGCCGATGAAGGCCCACAGGGTCAGCGCCGCGGCGCTGGAGATCGCACCGAAGTTCGACTCACCGGACACGTTGTAGGCGCCCTTGAAGATGTCGGCATCGAAGAAGAACCAGCCGAAGATGGCGATGCCCAGGATCGGCACCAGCGCGAAGCTGGTGGTGACCGTCTGCACGCGGCTGACGAAGGCCGGGCCGATCATGTTGGCGAAGCTGAGCGCCCACACCAGCACCAGCACCGCGATGCAGCGCACCAGCGGCTCGGACAGGATCGGGAAGAAGTAGCTGAAGTACCCCACCGCGGCGATCGGAATGGCGACATTACCGATCCAGTTGGCGAACCAGTAGATGGTGTTGGTCTGGAAGCCCATGTACGGCCCGAACCAGTCACGCGCGTAGGCATAGGGACCACCCGCCTTCGGTGCCAGCTTGCCCAGCTTGGCGAACACGAAGGCCAGCAGCAACGCGCCGGCAGTGGTGATCAGCCAGCCCCAGATCGAGGCGGTACCGATCTTGGCCAGGCTGGACGGCAGCAGGAACACACCCGAGCCCATCATGTTGCCGGCGACGAGGAAGGTGGCTCCGACCACCCCGATTTTCTTTGCTTCTGCCATGACAATCTCCTGTACTGGCATGAGCCCGGTACGGCCGGGCGTGGGGACGGTTGCGCTGGCGTACGGCCGCTGGCGCTTACTTGATGAAGTTGTATTGCAGGCTGCCCTGCACCCGGACCGTGTCGCCGCGCGTGCCGCCCTGCTGTTCCAGGCGGCCGTACAGCAGCTCCATGCCCATCGTCCACGAGGGCGCCGGGCTCCAGATCAGGTTGAACACGCCGTAGCGGCTCTGCCGGAACGCGTCGGTGGCCAGTGCCGCATTCCGTTCCAGCGTCAGCTGCCCGAGGATCAGGTTCGAGCGCCACAGTTCGGACCAGTAATGGGTGTAGCCCACGAAGCCACCATGCAGGTCCAATGCATCCAGGCGGCCATCGGCGCCGACCACGGCATCCAGCCCGGAGCCGGTCAGGTCGGCGGTGTAGCGGCTGAGGCCACGCCCGCCCAATGCACCAAACAGCAACAGGTCGCGCTCGCCCACCGAGGCCGAGCCGCTGAGCTGCAGGCCGCCGGCCATGCGCCGGTCGCGCTCGCCATCGCCGTCATAGGCCAGGCTGCGCGCCACCGCACCCAGTTGCAGATGGCCCCAGTCACGCTCCATGCGCGCGGTCACCGTCACATCGGGCAGCCGGTTCACTGCGGCCCGTTCCTCGGTGGCCCCGGCCAGTTCGGTCTTCGGGTCTTCAGCGGCGACGGTGAGCGTGTTGCCCTTGCCCATCGCGAAGCTGTGGTGGATGCCCGCCACCAGCAGATAACCGGCACCGCCCGGCCCTGCGAAATCCAGCGTGTCGGGCAGGCTGTCCGGGTCCATGAAGCTGGAGTAGCCGTAGCCGGCGTAGGTATTGCCAAGCTGGCCATAGGCATGGCGCAGCCGGAACTCGTAGCCATCGCTGCTGCCGAAGAAGTCGTTTTCCAGGTAGAAGCGCAGATTGCCGTGCGTGGTCGGTCGCCGCGCTTCAAAACTGAAGCGGGTCTGCTTGGCATGGATGTTGAAGTTGGACACGTCGCGATGACTGCCCCCCACCGGCATCGACGAGGGAATGAACTGGTCTTCGTCACCCGCCGCGCGCGAGTCGGCAATGGCATCGAGCTTGGCGTAGCCCCCGATGCGGATCACCGTGTCGGTTCCCGGGATGGCGAAGAAGCCCTTCAGATCGGGGTCGGTCGGGCCTGCGGCGCTGTCCGGACGCGATGCGGCGGTGGACGGGTCGGCCACGGAGTCGCGTTGCGGCAGCACCGGCTGTGCCACACCCGGCACCTGGGTGCGATGGACTACATCGGTCGCAGCCGCCGTTGCAGCACCAGCCGCTACAGGCGCTGCCGGCATCTGCGCCAACGCAGGCGCAGGCGTCGCGTCGCGTTGTTCAAGCCGATCCAGGCGCTGCTGCATGCCTTCCAGCGCCTGCCGCATGGCGGCAATCTCGCGCCGCAGTGTCTGTGTATCCTCCGCATCGTGCTGTTGCGCATACGCTGGCGTGATCGCCAGTGCACCCAGACACGCCAGACTCAGTACCGCCACACGCATTGCATCCTCCCCGGACGAACATTCGCATCACGTTCCCGGAGCGCACGCATGCGCCACCCTGGCCTCGCGTTGCCGTTGCTGGAAATGCAGGTACTGCGTCGACGACACCGGTCAGCCTGCGCGTGGCAGGCAACAGAACGATGACACTGTCCTGCCCGCCCCCATGTCGACTCCATCAAGGCCGCGCTGCCAGAGAGGTGGCGACCGCAGCGGTCTGGGTAACAAGCAGGGAGTGAGAGTGTCGTGAATGGCTGAGCCGGCCGACCCCGATTGGGGGCTGGCGAACGCGGCATCCATCGCGTAGTGACGCTGTATTCCATGCGTCACAGGCTAATCCGGCTGTCGTTTTTGGCCTTGATTGGAATCAAGGCGCGATGCTTGATGTCAGTCACGATTCAGACGTGACGAAGAACAGGTGCTGCGCAGGTGGCTGTGCCCGCCTGGGCCGCTGAATGCAGCAGGCCCGCATGTCACCATGCGGGCCTGCGGTTCACGTCATGCGATGCGGGTTTCGATCAGCGCGGGCCCAGCACCGTCTGCAGGTCATCCCCCTGCGGCAGGCCGGCACGACGCTGCACCTGGCCCTGCGCATCCTGGAACAGAATGCCCGGAGTACCCTGGAAGCCCATCTCGATCATCAACACCTGGTTGGCATCGAGTTTGCCCGCGATCTCGCGGCTGATGCTTGGCAGCGCCTTGATGCCACCGCGGTCGAACTGGTGCTCGTTCTCCAGCAGCGCCGCGCTCGGGTCACGCGCCGACAGGATGGCTGCGGCCTTGGCCGGGCTGTCCTCGCGGATTACGCCGACCATGATGTGGCGCAGCTGCACCTTGCCTGCATCGACCCATGGGCGGGCCGCTTCCCAGAACTTGTGGCAGTACGGGCAATTGGCATCGCTGAAGGTATAGACCACACGCGGTGCGTCGGCCTTGCCATCACGCACCCAGGCGCTGGCCTCCAGCTTGGTCCACATCTTGGCCGACATCGGTGCGGCGACCAGCTTTTCCACGGCCTCGGCAGCCACGTCGTTGCCTTCGGCATCGAACAGGCTGCCGACCAGCACGTGCTTGCCGTCAGCGGTGACGTAGGCCGCAGCCGGCTGCTGCCCCCCCACCACACCGGCGAAGCCACGCAGTCCACCCGGCGCATCGAACTCGGCAACGACCTCGAAGCCGTGCTTTTCGATGCCCTTCAACACTGCGGGACGGTCACCCTTGGCAGCGGCTGGAGCGCTTGCGGCCGGTGCCGCCGCAGTCTTGCCTGGCGGAGTCTGGGCCTGGCTGCAGGCGGCCAATGCCAGCATGACCGGCAACAACAGCAACGCCGGAGCGGTGCGCAGGGAAGTCGACAACATGGGAACTCCGTAGTGAGATGCCCGCGCAGGCTACCGCAGCCGGCGCAGTTTGTGTTCAAGACCAGCGGCGGTCAGTTCGCCCAGGTGCAGTTCACGCAGGCGCCCGTCGGCATCGAAAAAGAGGGTCGAAGGATAGGCCTGCACGCCCAGCACGGTTGATGCGGCCGCGTCGTCGTCCAGCAACACGTTTCCCAGCACCAGCCGCTCGTCGGCGAGAAAACCCTGGACCTCATCCAGGGTTTCGCCTTGATTGAGGAATACGAACTGCACATCGGCATGTGCCTGCTGCGCCGCGGCCAGCACCGGCATTTCTCGGCGGCAGGGGCCACACCATGTGGCCCACAGATTCAGTACCAGCGGCGAGCCCCGGAACTGCTGCAGATCAACCGGGCCACCCTGCAGATCCGTCACCTGCAGCGTCGGCAATGGCATCTGGCGCTCCTGCCACAGCGACAATACCTGGCTCCCTCCAAACCAGAGCAATACGCCGACCAGGGCCGCTGTCAGCACCGGCGCACGTAACACGGGCCATCGGCGCAGGCGCCACAGCCCCCACGCAAGCCCCGCCAGCACCACCACCACCAGATGATAGCCACCATCGGTGATCTGAAGAATGCTCCACGGCGCGCCACGATACAGCGCGAAATTCAGTGCCACGAAACTGATGCGACCGCACAGCAGGCCGATCAGGAGCATGTCCAGCACCATGCTGGCCGCCGACGGCAGCGGCTCCGGGGCGTTTCCGCGTGGCCACAGGCGGGCAACCGCCATGGCCAGCGCAGCGCACACAAGAATCAACACCACCGGCATCGGAACCGGTCCAACACTCGACATCAACCCACCTGTTCAATCATTCATCCACTCCATGGTCGAAGCGTCACGCCCAGGTTGCAAGCACGACTGCAACATTGATGTCTCACGCGGCGCTTCGCCCCAGCTGCGCACCCGTCGGCGCCTGCAGCCCACGCAGGCTGCCTGCGACCGAAGGCATCAGCGGCCGCTCGCGTCGCTTGCAGCTGACGTGGCGGCGATAGTTGGCGGGCGTCATGCCCACAATGCGAAGGAACAGGCGCCGGAACGCGCTCTGGTCGGCATAGCCCACCCCCCAGGCCACTTCGTCGATACCGGCGCCCTGCTGCAGCAGCGTCTGCGCCTTGGCGATGCGCAGCCGCTGGCAATACTCGATGGGCCGCAGACCGGTGGCCCGGAGAAAGCGTCGCTGCAGCGTCCGCGGTTCCAGCCCCGAGACCTCGCAGATCGCGGCCAGGGTGGCGCCACGTGCTGCGGTGGTGTGCAGCCAGCGCTGCGCCTTCAGTACGTCGCGATCACCATGCGCGAAATTGGCGCTGAAGCGCTCCAGATCCTGCTGCACTGCATCCGGCACCGTGATGCCCAACTGTTGCGCCACCGCGCTGGCCACGCCCTGTCCATGCAGCCGGTACAGCAGCCGAAGCCCCAGGAAGCGCCACGCCTGCGATCCGCCGACGGTCAGCAGATCGCCGTCATCGACCAGCGCACGCTCGCTCGGCACCCAGCTCACGGCCTGCGCCTGCAATCCCGGGTGCCGCCCCAGATCAGGCCCGCTGACCGTTCGCCCGGCCAGCAGGCCCGCACGCGCAAGAACGCTCACACCTTCGCTGGCTGCAGCCAGCAGGCTGCCACCGTCATAGTGGGCGCGCAGCCAGTCCAGCACGACTTCTTCGGCACGCAGGCAGGTGCCGGGACTGATCTGCCCGGGAACGGCGATCACCGCAGGAATGGCGGCATCGAGCATCTCCGCACCGGCGATGCGGTGCACACCGGTCTGACTGGCGGGTACGATCCAGCGCGTGACCAGCACACGCTTGAACGGCCGGCGCTGTTGCTGGGCCAGGCGATTTGCGACATGAGCCATCTCAGCCAGTACGGAGGCGGCAGACGGATCGCCTCCCGGATACTCGACCACCGCGACCTCGACGAATCCCTCGTTCCTGATTCCATCCACAGACCACCTCCTCGGTTTGTTACAGGCCATCGAACGGCCGGTTCAGGCGAAGGGTAGGAACTGGTCCAGCGGCGGGGCTATGAAGAAAGTTGCAAAGTGCGCTGAATACGCGCCTCCGGGCCAGGTCTTGACCCTTGACCAGACTCCAGGCTTCACAATGACCTGCAGCACCTGCAGGAATCCGCCATGAACATTGGACAACTGGCCCGCCAGGCTGGCGTGCCGATCGATACCGTCCGCTACTACGAGCGGCAGCAGCTGCTGCCGACGGCGGCGCGCTCGGCCGGTGGCTACCGCATCTTCGGCGAGCCGGACCTGCGCAGGCTGCGCTTCATCCGCCGCGCCAAAGCGCTGGGCTTCAGCCTGGACGAGATCGGCGAACTGCTCGCGCTCAGTGATCGTCACTCGCAGGACATGGGCAGCGTGCGCGACACCGCACAGGCCCGCCTGCAGGACATCGCGCAACGGATGGCCGAACTGCAGCGCATGCACACCGCGCTTTCGCAGCTGGTCGACGCCTGCCCCGGGCATGGTGCGCTGGATCAATGCCCGATCCTGGCGGCGCTGACCGGCGACAACGCGTAGCCACCGCGACAGGAATCTGCCGCGCAGCGTGCGTGAAGAAAAGTGCAACAAATGCTTGCCAACCCCCGGGGGCAAGGCTATTATTTCGCTCCTCAGCGACGTGGGGCCATAGCTCAGCTGGGAGAGCGCCTGCATGGCATGCAGGAGGTCAGCGGTTCGATCCCGCTTGGCTCCACCAATCTTTCGGCATTAGGCCGTCGAAAGGTCGCTAAAGAACATTGATGAGAATTGCGTCCCCATCGTCTAGAGGCCTAGGACATCACCCTTTCACGGTGGCGACCGGGGTTCGAATCCCCGTGGGGACGCCACTCATCACGAACAACGAGGACCCGGCCGATAACCGGGTCTTTTTTGTTCACCGCCTACCGGCATTCAGGTTGTGGCGTTGCGGTTCCCCTGCCCCTGTGGCTTCGGATGAACCGGGACGAAAAAAGTTGAAAAAAGGCTTCCACAAACGTGAACACGCAGGTATGATAGGCGGCTCGGTAACACGGGGCCATAGCTCAGCTGGGAGAGCGCCTGCATGGCATGCAGGAGGTCAGCGGTTCGATCCCGCTTGGCTCCACCACTTTCGACATTAGGCCGTCGAAAGTTCTACAACTTGAAGTTTTCGTGCGTCCCCATCGTCTAGAGGCCTAGGACATCACCCTTTCACGGTGGCGACCGGGGTTCGAATCCCCGTGGGGACGCCAGTTTCAAACGGACTCTGCTCCCGGCAGATCATCCGCGGTTTCATTGGGGCCATAGCTCAGCTGGGAGAGCGCCTGCATGGCATGCAGGAGGTCAGCGGTTCGATCCCGCTTGGCTCCACCACTTCGACATTAGGCCGTCGAAGGTTCTACAACTTGAAGTTTTCGTGCGTCCCCATCGTCTAGAGGCCTAGGACATCACCCTTTCACGGTGGCGACCGGGGTTCGAATCCCCGTGGGGACGCCAATTCTTGAGAACCCCGGCTTCGGCCGGGGTTTTTCTTTGCCTGGAATCCAGGCACTCATTTCAGAACCGCCGATACATCCCGATCGACGCCGGCGCGGTGGGCGCGAAGCCGAACTGTGCGTACAACCGGTGCGCTTCACCATCGGCCAGCAGGCTGACGTACGCCGACGGCGGCAGGCTGGCCCGCATCCAGTCGTCCAGCCGTCGCATCACCTCCTTGCCCAGGCCCTGCCCCTGAAGGCGTGGCAGCACGGCGATGTCGCAGACCTGCAGGTGGCAGCCGCCATCGCCGACGATGCGCCCCATCGCTACCAGCTCATTGCCCTGGTAGGCACAGACGCCGAACAAGGTATTGGGCAGTGCGCGCGCAGCGGCGTCCTGATGTTTGGCACTGAGGCCTGCCAGTACACGCAGCCGGCAGTAGTCCTCGACCGTGGGCACGGCTTCGCGGAACTGGCAGGTGGCGGATTCATTCATGCGGCATCTCCTGATGTGTCGGGCTATCCTGCCGCATCCACGTCGCAGCCGCTGCGACCCACACCGGCAGAGTTCGCATGTGCTATTCCGCCCTGATCCGCGCCGACTACGCCAAGCTGGTGCGCGAGTTCGGCGCCATTCTCTCGCTGGAGGAATTCGCCGAGCTGTACGCGCACGATCCCGGCAAGAAGCGCCCGAAAACCCCAAAAGCCATGGACGACGGCTTTGCCGGCGCGCGCACGGAACAGGGCCGCGACATCGTGGCAAAGATCCAGCAATGGCATGCGCAGGAGCAGCAGGCACTGGAGGCCGAGCTGGTCCGGCAGCGCGAACGACGCGATATCGCCCACGCCACGCTGGCGACCCGCCCCACCCAGAAGGCGCGCAACGACCTGCGCGTGGCCGGCAACCGCATCGAGCGCGCGCAGGCCCGGCTGGAGGATCTGCATCGGGTGCAGCTGCTGCCGCGCGACAACCGCATTTTCCCGGGCACCTACGCACCGGTCATGGTCAGCGACAACGGCCGGCGGGTGATCAAGCCGATGCGCTACCAGTGCCGGCTGCCGGACACGCCAGCACGCAACGACGTGCTCTACCCCGGCACCTACAATGCCCGGCGCGACAGCCTGGAAGGCTACTGGCGCGGCGCATTCGGGCTGCGCCATGGGGTCGTGGTCGTGCAGGCGTTCTATGAGCACGTGCCACGCCACGCCATCGACGCGCGCACGCTGGGCGCCGACGAGAAGGAACAGGACGTGGTGCTGGAATTCCGCCCCGATCCGCCCCGCGACCTGCTGCTGGCCTGCCTGTGGGCAGAGTGGGAAGGACCGGAAGGCCGGCTGCTGTCATTTGCCACGATCACCGATGCCCCGCCACCCGATGTCGCCGCCGCCGGGCATGACCGCGGTGTGGTGCCGATCCGCCGGGAGCACCTGGACGCCTGGCTCAATCCGGACCCGGATGACCTGGCCCTGCAATACCGCATCCTCGACGACCGCGAGGACATCCGCTACGTATACGACGAAGCCGGATGAACACCACGCGCCTATGAAAAACCCCGCCTGGGCGGGGTTTCTGGATCAGGGGTTGCCGCCGCACATCGCCTCTTCGCAGAAGGCTTGTTCCTGCAGGCACTGCTCGACCTCACCGCCGCGCGCGATGCAGCTCTTGTAGAGCTGGAAGCAGGGTTGGCCGCACCATGCGGCAGTCGCGGTACCACCGAAGACCGCCATCGAAAGGACACCCGCAGCAACCATGCGCTTGATCCACTTCTTCATGCCACTCTCCTTGTAGGCCTGAGCATTCAGGCCACGGCAGCATACGCCGGTCCTCTGCGCCGGGGCCAATCAGGCCTTGACGCGGGAATGCCCCACCGCGCGCACCAGCGCCTGGGACAGATCCACCGACAGGTACGGTTTGACCAGCAGCACCCCAGCCAGCATCGACGCCGGCAACTGCTCGGCCAGCATGCCAGTGGCCAGCACGAACGGCACACCGCGTGCCGACAGCGCTGCCGCCACGGGCTCGCTGGTCTCGTTGCGGGCCAGGCGGTAGTCGAGCAGGGCCACGTCCGGCGCCGAATCCTCCAGCAGGCGCAGCGCTTCGTCCACGCTCGCGGCCAACCCGACCACGGTCGCGCCGGCATGCACCAGCTGCATCTGCAGCAGCGCGGCGCTCATTTCGTCGTTCTCGACCACCAGCACCCTCAGGTCCTGCAACACTGTCATCGGCTACCGCTCCTGGAGGTATTCACGCCGCCGCAGTATAGCCACCACGGGGCCGATGCCGACAGGAAGCGCCCCGAATGGCCCTGCCCCTATGAAAGCCCTGCCGACCTCGGTTACACTCACGCGCTGCCTGCCGGTGTGGCGGAATGGTATACGCAGCTGACTCAAAATCAGCCGGGGGTGACCCCATGAAGGTTCGAGTCCTTTCACCGGCACCACTGCATCAAAGGCCAGGTCCATGACCTGGCCTTTTGCTTTTCCAGGCCCAAGGTGCCCACACTGCCTGGCATGCCTGCGTCGAATGTGCCGCCACTTCCGGACACCTTGCCCGCACGTCTGCGCCCCCTGCGGACGGATGATGCGGCCGCATGGTCCCGCTACCTCTCGCTGCCGGGCGTGATCGAACACACCAGCTGGGGCGACATCTCGGAACACGCGTTGCGCCAGCAGATCGCCCGCTACATGCCGGGCGGCCCCGATCAGCGCTGGGCGCTGGCCGATGCCGAGGACGGGTTGATCGGCACCATCGGCTTGAACGGCATCGATCTCCTGCACCGCCGCGCCGAGCTCGCGTATGACCTCGACCCGGATTGGCAGGGACAAGGGCTGGCCACGCATGCGGCGCGCGCAGTGCTCGACTGGGGGCACGCAGTACGCCGCCTGGTCCGCATCCAGGCCACCGTCCTCGACAGCAATGCCCGCTCGATCGCCGTGCTGGAGCGTCTCGGCATGCAGCGGGAGGGGCTGCTGCACGCCTATCGTCATGTACGGGGCCACCCTCGCAATTTCTGGCTGTTTGCCCATCTCGAAGGTGCGGTCACGTCCCCCCGCTGAAGCACAATTGCGACCGCTGACAACGTTGGCACTAGACGCAGCGCACACTTTTCTTGCCAGCCTCACGCACTTCTGCCTATCGTGATCGCGCCGGATCGGGGCGGGGGAATGCATGACGTTGCGTGCTGCACTGTTTTTTGTGGTCACGCACGCGCTCGTCATTGCCTTGATCGGCCCGCAGGATCCGGTCGGCTCCTACCTGATGCTGATCACCGCCCCATTGCTGGCCGCACTGGCCTGCGCGCGGCGTGCACGTGACAGCCGCGCGGCCTGCAAATGGCGGATGCTTGGCGCCGCCGTCGCGCTGTTCTCGCTTGCACTGCTGGCCCTGCTGTACCGCAACGTGGCCGGCCTCGATCCCGCGCAGATGACCGTGTCATCGCTGATCCTGTACGTGTTCTACCGGATTCCCCTGACCTACGTGGCCGCCAGCCCGGGAGGCGGAAGCCGCGCCATCCGTGCGGTGGACCTGGCAATCATCGCGCTGCTGTGGCTGCTGTACTACGTGCACACCCAGGCCATGGCCCCTCTGAACCCCGCGTTGTGGACGCAGTGCCTGAAGACGATGAGCAGCGTGCAGAACAGCCTGGTGTTCTGCTTCGCACTGATCCGCTTCATTGCCGAGGACAATCCCGACCGCCGTGATTTCTTCCGGACACTGACCCTCTACGCGGCGGGCTACTTCCTGCTGGCGCTCTACATCAACACCTACCAGCCACAACTGCCCGATGGCAGCTGGGGGGACCTGCTGATCAGCGGACTGTTCGTGCTGCTGGCAGTGATGGCCGGCAGCCGTCGTCGCCGCCCCGCGGCGGAGATTTCCCTCGCGCTGCGGCGCATCGTCGATGCCGGCGTGCCGTTGATGCTGCCCCTGCTGCTGATGATGGTGGCGCTGCTGGTCGCCCGCCTGCAGCCGACCCTGGCCACGGTGGGCTTCCTGGGCGCCCTGCTCGGCTATGCCCTGCGCAGTGTGCTGAGCCAGGTCGACATCCAGCGCCAGCGCGATGAACTGGAAACGCTGGCCCGGCGCGATGCGCTCACCGGGCTGGGCAACCGGCGCAGCTTCGATGAATCACTCGGCGCGGCGCACCGCCGTGCCCGCCGCCAGGGCCTGGGCCTGGCGGTGCTGATGATCGACATCGATCACTTCAAGCGGCTCAATGATACCTATGGGCACCCGGAGGGTGACCGCCGCCTGCGCGCGGTTGCCTCGATCCTCGACGGTTGCCTGCAGCGCGGCGATGACCTGCTGGCCCGCTACGGCGGCGAGGAGTTCATCGCCGCCCTGCCCTCGGCCGAGGCAATGCACGCGCTGGAGCTGGGCGAACGGCTGCGCGCCGCCGTCGAAAGCGCCGCACTGCCGGCTGCCGACGGCCAGGTGACCATCAGCGTGGGCGTGGCGTGGCAGGCCGCCGGCGATGAGCGCGAACCCAGTGACCTGGTCGCTCACGCCGACCAGGCCCTGTACCGCGCCAAGCGTGACGGGCGCAACTGCGTGCACCTCGCCCCGGCGCCCGGCACCGCCGAGGCCCCGTCCGGCCAGCGCGCCTAGACCGCGCGCAGGGCCGGTACCCCATGCGCATGGCCAGCACCTTCCTGGACACGGAAGCTGGCCACGGTCTGCAACAGGTGCGCCGACTGCTCCTCCATGCTGCGCGCGGCAGCCGAAGCCTCTTCGACCAGGGCCGCGTTCTGCTGGGTGCCCTGGTCGATCAGGTCCACCGCATGGTTCATCTGCTGGATGTCATCGCTCTGCTGTTGCGAGGCGGTGCTGATCTCGGTCATCAGATCGCTGACCCGGCGCACGTTGGTCACGATCTCGTCCATGGTGCGGCCGGCACTCTCGACCTGGGCGGTACCGGCCCCGACGTTGGCCACCGACTCATCGATCAGCTGCTTGATCTCCTTGGCGGCGCTGGCCGAACGCTGCGACAGCTCGCGGATCTCGGTGGCGACCACCGCGAAGCCGCGGCCATGTTCGCCGGCACGCGCAGCCTCCACGGCGGCATTCAGTGCGAGGATGTTGGTCTGGAAGGCGATGCCATCGATCACTCCGATGATGTCGACGATGCGCCGCGAAGATGCATTGATCACCGCCATCGTCTCCACCACCTCATGCACCACGCTGCCGCCCCGCGCGGCGACATCGGCCGCCCCACCGGCCAGCTGGCTGGCCTGGCGCGCGTTGGTGGCGGTGCGCTGCACCGTCTCGGCGAGCCCCTTCATCGACACCGCGGTTTCCTCCAGCGACGCCGCCTGCTGCTCGGTACGCTGCGACAGGTCGCTGTTGCCCTGGGCGATCTCGGTCGCACCGACCGCGATGGTATCGGCGGCGAACTTGATCTGGCCGATGATCGCGGCCATCGCTTCGACCAGTGAGTTCACGCCGTCGCACAGTTCGGCGATCGCACCCTGCTTGTCGGCCGTGGCCACGCGCCGGGTGAGATCGCCCTGCTTGGCTGCGGCCACCACCTCGCGGGTCTGCGCAACCGCACGCTGCATCGCCTGGTTCTCATGCACCTGCGCGGTGATGTCGGTAGCGTACTTGACGACCTTGAACGGCTTGCCGTTGAGGTCGAGGATCGGATTGTAGGAAGCCTGGATCCAGACTTCACGCCCGCCCTTGCCGAGGCGGCGGTACTGCCCGGCATCGTATTCGCCGCGCCCGAGCTTTTCCCAGAACTGGCGGTATTCATCGCTGCTGCGATGCCCCGGCTCGACGAACAGCGAATGATGCTGGCCACGCACCTCATCAAGGTTGTAGCCGGTGGTGGCGAGGAAGTTGTCGTTGGCCGAGAGGATGCGGCCATCCATGCTGAACTCGATCACCGCCTGCGACTTTGCAATCGCCGCCAGCTGCCCCGCGGAATCGGCCGCCTGCAGCTTCTGCGCCGTGATGTCGGTGGCGAACTTGACCACCTTGTACGGCCGCCCCTGCTGGTCAAGCACCGGGTTGTACGACGCCTGGATCCAGATCTCGCGCTGGCCCTTGCCGAAGCGACGGTACTGCCCGGCATCGTACTCGCCGCGCCCGAGCCTCGCCCAGAAATCACGGTATTCCGCGCTGCGTGCCAGTTCGGGATCGACGAACAGCGAATGGTGCTTGCCCTGGATCTCATCCAGCCGGTAGCCCATCGCCTGCAGGAAGTTGTCATTGGCCTGCAGGATGGTGCCGTCGAGTGCGAACTCGATGACCGCCTGCACGCGGTGCAACGCCGCAACCTGGGCTTCGAGCTCGGCGCGGTGGGTCGCCGCCGGCTCGGTGCGGGTGCGCTGCTGCGGGGCCAGCGCGCCCAGCAGCGCACGCCACGGCGACCAACGGGTATGCAGCTCGGCCGGCGCCTGCGCGCCCGCCGTGAAGCCTGGAATGAGCATTGTCTGATCCTCGGTGTCCGGTAAGCGGTTGCGACCCGACGGGCGGGATGCCCGGCGGCAACTTCAGTTGCTTGGGACTACAGGTACCGGGTGGGCACCCCTCGAGCGGCTGGCAAGAACATCTGGTGCGGGTGCGATCGGCATCTGGGAGCGGCGGAACACACAGCGCGGACCGCCCATCGGGGGCAGCCTGGGGTCCTGCAGCGGGTGACTGGAGCGGGATCCAGAGGGGATATCGGCGATGGGGCGGGCGGCTTTAGCGGGATTCCGCGACGTCCGTCGCAACTTGCGACGCCATCGCGGGGATGCGGTAGACAATCGCGATGTACTTCACAGCTTGCTCACGCGCGACGGGGACACCGCCGAGGGATTCCGCCAGGCGCCGGCTGGGCGCGTTCTGCTCGGCTACCGGGTAACGGAATGCGGCGCAGTCCAGCCGCAGGGACGCGGACGCCAGCACCGCCGACACGGCTTCGCGGCCATAGCCCTGCCCATGCATCGATTCAGCGATCCAGATGCCCAACTCGGGTTCCGCATCACCGGTGCGATGCAGGCCTGCCAAGCCAAGGAAGGTGTGGTCCGTGCGGCGGCGGATGACGAATGTGAAGTCCGAACCATCAGCGATGGTGAGCAACCACGCGCGCCAGACCACGGCGAATGCCTGCTCCGATGCCGGCGGATCGAACGCCATGTAGCGGGTCAGCCCCGGCGTGATCGCGATGAACGCCTCGCCTGCGTCATCCGTTGTGAAGGGCCGAAGGCTCAGCCGCGGGCTGCCGATGGTCCAGTCGCTGGGACGCGGGATATGGGTCGTCGTTGCCTTCATTGAGCACAGCCTCGCCCGAACGCCGATGCAGTTCAAGCCGAAAAGGTTTGCATGACCAACGGGAGATTCCGAGGCAGATGAAAATGGCCAGCATGCAGCGGACTGCAGGACGTTCACTGACACGGAGATCGCATGTTCACACGCTTGGCCAGCTTCCTGATCCTGGGCCTGTGCAGCGCCGGCGCCCTGGCCGCCGATGCCCCCTATCGCCCGACCTTCCATCCCGACCAGTTGAAGGGGCCGCCCGCCGGGCGCCCGAACGAAGTGCTGGTACTGGGCAGCACCCACTTGTCCGGGCTGCCCAAGACCTTCCAGCCGGCCCTGCTCGAGCCCTTGCTGCAGCGACTGGTCGCCTGGAAACCCGAGCTGATCGCCACCGAGGACCTGTCCGGCCTGCAGTGTGATTTCATGCGCCGCTACCCCGCCCGCTACGCGGAAAGCGTGGCCACCTACTGCTTCGACACTTCGGCCGCACAGGCCGCGACCGGACTGGACGTGCCCGCTGCGAACACCGAGGTCGAGCGCCTGCTCTCGAACTGGCCACATGATCCGACGCCTGCACAGCGTCGTCGGCTGGCCGCATTGTTTCTTGCGGCGGGCGAACGGGGATCTGCACAGGTGCAGTGGCTGCGCCTGCCCGCCGCCGAACGCAAGGACGGCGACGGGCTGAGCGCGGCCCTGGTCGAGTTCCTCGACAAAGGCCTGGCTCGCCGCAATGAAACGAATCTGATCGCTGCCGAAGTCGCTGCGCGCCTCGGCCATGAGCGTCTCTGGGCGGTGGACGACCACACCGCCGATTCACCCACACCTGCCGAGGACGAAGCGGCGGCCAACGCCGCCATCACCGGCGCCTGGAAGAACGCGCACTCGCAGGCGCGGCGGGAGGCCGACAAGCGTCTGGTCGCCGATCTGGACAAGCCCGACGGCGTGCTGGCGCTGTACAGGGCCTACAACAGTCCCGCGGCGGCGATGGACGCGTACCGGAGCGACTTCGGCGCGACACTCGTCGAGCCGTCAGCCAAGGCGTTCGGCAGGATGTATGTCGGCTATTGGGAAACCCGCAACCTGCGCATGGTCGCCAACATGCGCGACGTGCTGGGCCTGCACCCCGGCAGCCGCATGCTGGCCATCGTCGGCGCCTCGCACAAGGGCTACTACGAGGCCTACCTCAACCAGATGCACGATGTGCAGCTGGTCAGTGCGGACGCAGTATTGCGCTGACGGTGGATGGTGCCGGCCCTGTGCCGGCACTATCCTGCAGGGCCCGCGTTGCAGGTACCGACATGCTCAAGGTGATCGCCGAGGATTTCATCCATCCCGCTGCCGTGGAAACCGTGCTTCCGCTTTACCGGGAGCTGGTTGCCTGCACGCAGCGCGAGCCGCTGTGCATCAGCTATGAACTGTTCGTTGACCAGAAGGATCCCGGGCACTTCGTCTTCATCGAGCTCTCGCCGGACCGCGCCGCGCTCGACCTCCACTGCGCCAGCGAACACTTCCAGCGCCTGGTGCCACAGATCAACGCCTTCCAGCGTGCGCCCTGCCGGTTCGTGCTGATGGAAGCCGCTGCGCTGTAGATCACGGGGCGGCGGTTCGCGGTGGTGGCCGATTGGCCCGCCACAGCACCGCGCTTGCGGCCAGCGTGCAGGCCAGTGTCAGCACCAGCAACGCCACAACGCCGCCGTGCAGCAGCGGCAGCAACGCCTGCGCATGCAGGTCGCCTCGCAGTTGTTCCAGGCGCAAGCCGGCGGCCAGCGCCAGGCACCAGCCAATCATCGCCGGTGCGTAGGCGGCAACGACAGTTCGATTCCAGGCCATCATCGTGCACTCTCCTGTCCGGGGTGGATGGGGCGATTGTTCCGCCCCGCCCTCTCACAGGCTGAGACCGCCTCCAGCGGCTATCGCGACCAGCCTCCGCCCAGCGCCGCCATCAACGCCGCGCTGGCCTGCAGCTGCCGGCTCTGGATGTCCTGCAGTCCCAACTGCGCCTGGCGGGCATCGGTCTGAGCGCTGACCACGTCCAGGTAGCTCACCGCACCACCGGAGTAACGGTCATTGGCGATCTGCTCGGCACGCCGTGCGGCGGTCACCGCATCCTGCTCGTGGCCGCGCTGCGCATCGAGCTGGCGCAGCAGGGTCAGCTGGTCTTCCACCTGGCGGATCGCGGCCAGCACGGTAGCCCGGTACTGCGCCGAGGCCGCGTCGAACTCGGCATAGGCCTCGGCCTTGGCCGCCTTGCGACGGCCGCCGTCGAACACCGGCAGCGCCGCCAGTGGACCCAGCGCCCAGTAGCGGTTACCCGCGTCGAGCAGGGCACTGCCACCCGAGGTCTGGCCGCCCAGCAGGCCGCTGAGACTGAGCTGCGGGAACCACGCGGCGCGCGCCACACCGATGCCCGCATTGGCAGCGAACACCCGGCGCTCAGCGGCAGCGATATCCGGCCGTCGCTGCAGCAGGCGGCTGGGCAGATCGGCTGGCACCGATGGCAGGGCCGGCAGACCCGCGTCGGCGATGACGAAGCCGGTGGCCGGCGCGCCGACCAGTTCGGCGATGGCATGCCGCAGCAGTTCATGGCGGCCGTCGAGCGCATCCAGATCGGCCTGCGCGCTGGCCAGTTGGTGCTGCGCGCGCGATACATCCAGTTGCGAAGCGATCTCGCCACGGAAACGGTCTTCGGTCAGCGCCAACGCCTGCCGGTAGTCCTCGATGCTGTCATGCAGGATCGCCTGCTGCGCCTCGGCGCCGCGAAGCTGCAGATAGAGCCCGGCCAACTGCTGCGACATGCTCAGCTGCGCAGCGGCAAGGTCATCACCACTGGCCTCGGCACGCGCCTTGCCCGCGGCAGCTGCGTTGCGCAGGCGGCCCCACAGATCAAGGTCGAACGACAGCGAGAACGTGGCGGTATTGCTGTCATAGATGGCCGGCTGGGTGGCGCTGCGCAGCGGCTTGTCATCGGACTGCCGCTGGCGCACCGGGCCGGTACTGAAGCCGACCTGGGGCGCCCGCGCCGATGCCACTCCACCCGCTGCGGCGCGTGCCGCATCGTAGTGCGCCACGGCCAACGCCAGGCTCGGGTTGGCCGCGCCCAACTGCTGTTGCAGCCGGTCCAGCACCGGGTCCTGGAAGGCCTGCCACCACGCCTGTGGCAGCGCCCCTGATCCGGCAGTGGCCCCTGCACGTTCATAGGCCACCGGCACTGCCACCGCTGGCACCTGGTAGGCGGGCGCCAGCGAGCAGCCAGCCAATGCCAGCGCCACCGCCACCGCCACCGCCGCCAGTACGGCAGCGCGCTCAGCCGCGGGCATGCGTGGGCTCCTGTCCGCCGGCCACCACATGCACCCGGTCACCTTCGCGCAGTGCATCAGGCGGATTGGGAATGACCCTGTCCCCGGCCTGCAGGCCTCGGTCGACGCGCAGCGTGCTGCCCAGGTCACTGGCGATATGGATGTCGCGCAGGTGCACGATGTCCTTGCTGTCGACCACTGCCACCTGGGTGCCCTTGGCCCGGAAGATCAACACCTCCGCTGGCACGCTCACGCCAGCTCCCCCGCCCTGCAGTGGCAGCGTCACTTCCGCGTAGCTGCCGGGCAGCAGTGCGCCATCGGCATTGTCGACCACGAACTGTGCCAGCAGGGTGCCGGAACTGCGGTCGATCGCGCTGGAGTCTCCCTGCAGGGTGGCGGTGAAGTGGCGTCCCTCCTGGCCCGGTACCTGCAAGGTTGCCTGCAGCCCGGGACGGATGCTGGCCGCGCTGTTCTGCGGTACCGGCACCATCAGGCGCAGGCGTCGGGTATCGGCGATGTTGAACAACTCGCGCCCGCTGTCATCGGCGCGGATCAACTGGCCGACATCGGTCTGCCGCGAGGTGACCGTGCCATCGAACGGCGCACGCAAGGTGCGGTAACGACCGAGTTCCTGCAGCCGCGCGTAGTCGGCCTGCGCCGCTTCCACGCTGGCCTGTGCGGCCACCGCATTGGCCTGCTTCTCGTCGGCTTCCTGGCGCGATACCGAATGGCTGCCGAGCATGCCCTGCCAGCGCTCGGCGCTGACCTTGGCCAGCGCCGCATCGGCCTGCACCTGCAGCAGATGGGCATGCGCCTGCGCGATCTGCTGGTCCAGCTCCGGGCTGTCGATCACCGCCAGCACCTGCCCCGCCTTCACCGGCTGGCCGATGTCAGCGCTCCACGACTTCAGGTAGCCACCCACACGCGCGTGGATCGGTGCTTCGGTCCAGGCACTCAGGTGCGACGGCAGCGTCATCGTGCCCGCAGCACCCCGCGCCCCTGCGGTGACCACCTGCACCGACGGCACCGCCTGGCGCTCGGTCCAATCGACCACGGCGTGTGCCTGCTGCGCGCGCAGGGCCAGGCCACCGGCAACGAGGATGACCACCACGGCGGCGGCCAGGACCAGAGGACGGCGCAGCGAATGCTGCGGCAGCGAAGACTCAGACATGCAGGGGTTCTCCGGCAGGAGCAGTACGGGTTTTACGGGAGTGGGCCAATGCGAACACCACCGGCACGAACAGCAGCGTGGCGCACGTGGCCAGCAGCAGGCCGCCGATCACCGCGCGGCCCAGCGGTGCATTCTGTTCAGTGGACAGTGCAGTCGGCAGCATGCCCAGGATCATCGCCAGCGCGGTCATGCAGACCGGGCGGAAGCGGGTAAACCCCCCTTCCAGTGCGGCCTTGACCGCGTCGCCGTGCTCGGCCAGGCGCTCGCGGCAGAAACTGACCACCAGGATCGAGTTGGCCGTGGCCACGCCCATGCACAGGATGGCACCGGTCAATGCCGGCACGGACAACGTGGTGTGGGTCAGGAACAGCATCCAGACCACGCCTGCCAGGCCCGCCGGCAGCGCGGTGATGATCACGAACGGATCGGTCCAGGACTGGAAGTTGATGACGATCAGCAGGTAGATCAGCACGATCGCAGCCAGCAGGCCGTAGCCCAGGCCGCTGAAGGCCACGTGCAACGCATCGATCTGGCCGTGCAGGCCAACCTCGGTGCCGCGCGGCCGCTGGCCTGCCATGCCATCGATGATCTTCTGCACGTCGGCCGCCACGGCGCCGAGATCGCGGCCCTGCACGCTGGCATATACGTCCAGCGTGGGTTGCACGTTGTAATGGGTAACGACCGCCGAACTGGAGCCGCGCTGGATCTCGGCCAGGCCACCGAGCACCTGTGGCACGCCACCAGCGCTGCCGGTGACCGGCAGCGCCTGAAGTGCGGCCAGGCTGTCCATGCGGTACTGCGGCGTGGCGGCGACCACGCTGTAGGAGATGCCGTTCTTCGGGCTCAACCAGAATGTCGGGGCGACCTGGCCGCTACCGGCCAGCGACGCCACCATGCTGTTGGTGACATCGCGCTCGGTGATGCCCAGCCCATTGGCGCGAAGCCGATCGACCTCCACCTTCAGGGTCGGGTAGCCATCGGGTTGCTGCAGGCGCAGGTCGACCAGGCCCGGCACGTGGCGCAGGCGGCGCTGCAGTTCCTGCGCATAGGCGCGATTGCCGGCCGCATCCGGTCCGGCGATGCGCACGTCCAGCGGTGCCGGCGAACCGAAGTTGAGGATCTGGCTGCTGGTATCGGCGGGCAGGAACGCAAAGCTGGCGCCCGGGAAGGCCGAAGGCAGTACCTCACGCAGGCGTCGCGCGTATTCGGCGGCATCGCCGTGACCCGGTTTCAGCGAGACCTGGATGTCACCATCCTGCGGACCGATGGTGCCCGTAGCGCTGTAGGCCATGTTGATGCCGGTCATCGGCAGGCCGAGGTTGTCGACGATGGCATCGATCTCCTGCGGCGGCAGTTCCTGGCGGATGCGCGCTTCGATGCGGTCGAACGCTGCAGCGGTTTCCTCGATGCGCGTGCCCAGGGGCAGGCGCACATGCAGCGACAACGCGCTGGCTTCGGTGGCCGGGAAGAAGTCCTGGCCCAGGGTTGGCAGCAGCGCGAAGGACACCAGTACGCAGGCCATGAAACCCAGCAGGAAGCGGCCCCGGTGCGCCAGTGCCAGGCCCAGCAGCGCGTGGTAGCGGTCGCGGGTGGCGGAGAATCCGGCTTCGAAGCGCTGCTGCCAGCGCACCAGCGTGGCCGCCATCCGTGCGCGAGGCGGTTGCGGATGATCGCCTTCATGATGGTTGAGGAACGCATCCTCGGGATGATGGCCTGCCCCGCCCTCCACCCGGTGCGGACGCAACAGGTACAACGCCATGGTCGGCACCAGCGTGCGCGACAGCACGAACGAGCTTGCCATGGCGAAGATCACCGCCAGCGCCATCGGTCGGAACAGATAGCCGGCGATGCCGTCGAGCAGGAACATCGGCACGAACACGATGCAGATGCACAGCAGCGACACGAATGCCGGGCCGACGATCTGCGCAGCGCCATCAAGGATCGCCTCGCGTACGCCCTTGCCCTGCTCCAGGTGCCAGTTGACGTTCTCGATGGTGACCGTGGCATCGTCGACCAGGATACCCACGGCCAGTGCCAGGCCACCCAGGGTCATCACATTGAGCGTCTGCCCGGCGGCGGACAGCAGCGCGATGGCCGACAGCACCGCCAACGGAATCGAGGCGGCGATGATCACGGTCGAGCGCCAGCTGCCGAGGAACACCAGGATCATCACGCTGGTCAGCAGCGCGGCGATGATGCCCTCGCGGGCGACGCTGCTGATCGATTCGCGCACGAAGGTGGACGCATCGCCGAGCAACGAGATCTTCAGCGACGGCGGCAGGGTTTCGCCAATCTGCGGCAGCATGGCCCGGATGCGGCTGACCAGGGTCAGGGTCGAGGCGTCGCCATTCTTCAGCGCCGCCATCAGCACCGAGTGGCCACCGTTGACCCGCACGATGTTGGTCTGCGGCGGCGAGCCATCGCGCACATGGGCGACCTGGCCGATGGTGACCACCGCACCGTTGACGGTGCGGATCGGCAGGTCGTTCAGCGCTTCGATTTCGCTGGGGCTGTTGTTGAGCAACACGGTGAATTCGTTGCTGCCCAGCTTGGCGGTGCCGACCGGGGTGATCTGGTTCTGCGCGGCCAGTGCGTTGCCCACGTCCTGCGCGGACAGGCCCTTGGCCGCCATTGCCTGCGGGTCCAGGTCGAGGGTGACCTGGCGCTGCCTGCCACCGTAGGGCGCGGGAATGGCCAGGCCAGGGATCGAGGTCAGCGGCGGGCGCACGGTGTTCTGCGCCAGGTCACGGATCTGCGATTCACCCAGCGTCGGGCTGGAGAACGCCATCTGCAGCACCGGCACGGTGGAGGCGCTGTAGTTGAGGATCAGCGGCGGGGTCATGCCGGCCGGCATCTGCTTGACTATGGTCTGCGAGATCGCGGTGATCTGCGCATTGGCGGTGCGGATGTCCACGCCGGGCTGGAAGAACACCTTGACCACGCCCATGCCCGCCAGCGACTGCGATTCGATGTGCTCGATGTCGTTGACGGTGGTGCTGAGCGCACGCTCGTAGGGCGAGATCACCCGCCCGGCCATCGCATCCGGTGACAGGCCGGTGTACTGCCAGACCACGGCGATGACGGGGATGCCGATATCGGGGAATACATCGGTGGGGGTGCGCAGCGCGCTGAGCGGACCGACGATGCAGATGAAAATGGCCATCACCACGAAGGTGTAAGGCTTGTTGAGCGCGGTCCTGACCAACCCGAGCATGCGGCTCTCCAGCGATGCCACTGCCCACCGCGGGCAGCGCAGGCCGGCAAGTATCGGCGCTACCGGCTAAAACAAGGCTGTGCCGCAGATGAAACATATTTCATGAAGGGAGTGGGTTCGGCAGGGCTGCGCCCTGCACCCGCAGAAGCAACGGCAACAGCAACAGCCAAAGCAACAGCAACAGCGTGCTTTCCGCGGTTTGGTGGGGCGATGCCGGAGTGCGGGGACGCCGCAAGTACGTCCGTGTAGGCTTGGCAGCCGCATCCATGCGGCTGACACCCCGCACTCCGACACCGCCCCACCTCTGACAGATTCCCGTGGCTGTTGGTGGATGTCGACCTTGGTCGACACATCCGTCAGATATCGATAGTCAAACTTTGATCAGATCTACCGTGTCGACCAAGGTCGACACCTACCAGAGCAGAATGCCGTTCCAGCAGATCGCGAAATACTGTCGAAGGCGGGGTGGGTCCGGTGGCAGGGGTGTGAGCGCCATGGATGGCGCGACCAAGCCCCCATGGATGGGTTCACGGCGTCCCCTGCCACCGGACCCACCCCGCCATCCCACGGACTGCCCGCTTTTGACGTTGACGTTGATTGCGGCAGGTGCAGGGCTGCAAGCCCTGCAGAAGAACACCCCCTACAGCACCTGCGGTCGGCACAGCAGGCTGAAGCGCGCGCCACCCAGCGCGGACGACGTCACCTGCAGGCGAAACCCATGCAGCCCCGCAATGGCTGCCACGATCGACAGGCCCAGGCCGAATCCACCGCCCTTACTCGCCTCCGCCCGATGGAAACGCTGGAATACCAGGCTGCGCTCCATCTCGGGTATGCCCGGCCCGGAATCCTCCACCGCGATGCAGGTCGCGCCGTCTTCCACCCGCGCCGAGAGCTGCACGCGGCCGCCCTCCGGTGCGAACCGGATCGCATTGTCGAGCAGGTTGCCGATCGCTTCGAACAACAGGCCGCGATCCCCCATCACGCCCGGCAGATCGGCGGCCAACTCCAGCAGCAACACCTGCCCTTTCTCCTCCGCCAGCGGTGCATAGAAGGCGTGGATCTCCTGCAGCAGCGTGTCCGGCGCCAGCGTGGCGAAGCCGGAACGACGCTGGTGATCCTCCAGCTCGGAGATCCGCAGCAGCGCGCGGAAGCGTGCCATCAACGTGTCGGTTTCTTCCAGCACCTGCTCCAGCGCCACTGCCTGCGGGTCGTCCTCCTGCACCTGCTGGCGCATGCGGTACAGCTGCGCACGCACGCGCGTCAGCGGGGTGCGCAGGTCGTGGGCGATGTTGTCACACACTCCTTTGACCTCGGTCATCAGCTGCTCGATGCGGTCGAGCATGGCGTTGACGATGGCCGCCAGCATGTCCAGTTCATCGCGCCGGTTGGACAGCGGCAGGCGCTGGCCGAGGTTGCCGGCCACGATCTGCGCGGTCGCCTGTTCGATGGCCTGGATGCGTCGCAGCGGCCGCCGTCGCAACAGGTGCCAGCCCAGCAGACCCGGCACCAGGGTCAGTGAAACGCCCCACAACAGCGCGTCGAGGATCAGGTGATTGACCTCGTTCAACGGCCCGCTGTAGCGCACCAGCACCAGGATGCGGCCGTCACGGGTGGGCATCGCCAGGCCGAAGCCGCGCTTGCCTCGCGCGTTCACATCGGCGATGGGCAATCCGGAAACCGGGTGTGCGCTGCCATCGAGTGGCAGCTGTGCCGGCAGCGACTTCAGCATGCCCGCAAGCGGTTTTCCGTCGGGGGTGAACAGGCCGTAGGCATCAATGCCATGCAGGTCGTAGCGGCGGTTCTCGCGCAGCGCCGCGGTCAGCCCATCGCCGGTGAAGTGCTCGAACAGATGTGCGCGTTGCAGCACCGCCGACTGCGCCAGCTCGTCCAGGTACAGCGATACCCGCCAGTACAGCACCCCCAGCAGCACGCACGACCAGGCCACGAACAGCAGGCTGTACAGCCCCAGCAGGCGGCTGCTGGACGAACGCCAGCCGTCAGACAGTTTCGCTGAGGACATAGCCACTGCCGCGCACGGTACGGATCAGCGACGGTGCATCGGCCTGGTCCAGCTTGCGCCGCAGGCGGCCGATATGCACGTCGATGAGGTTGGTGCCCGGGTCGAAGTGGTAGCCCCACACTTCCTCGAACAGCATCATCCGGGTCAGCACCTGCCCGGCGTTGCGCATCAGGTACTCCAGCAGCTTGAACTCGGTCGGCAGCAGGCTCAGGCTGCGCCCGCCACGGTGGGCGGTGCGCGCCAGCAGGTCCAGCTGCAGGTCGCCGACCCGCAGCACGGTCTCGTTGCTGGCCGGCTGCTGGCGGCGACGCAACAGCACTTCCACCCGCGCCGCCATCTCGTCGGAGGCGAACGGCTTGGTCAGGTAGTCGTCGCCACCGGCGCGCAGGCCGCGCACGCGCTCGTCCACGTCGGACAACGCGCTGAGCATCAGCACCGGCGTGGCAACGCCGATCCGCCGCAGCGTGGTGACGATGGCCAGGCCGTCCAGGCCAGGCAGCATGCGGTCCAGCGTGATCACGTCATAGTCGCCGCTGGCCGCGCGCACCAGGCCTTCACGACCATCGGCCACCCAGTCCACGTGCAGGCCATGGCTGCCCAGCTCGGCCACGATTTCCTGGGCAGTGATGGCGTCATCCTCGATGGTCAATACGCGCGACATGGGCACCGCTGGAGTCGAGACTGGCCCATGCTCGCCAAATCAGCCGGCACGGGCAAATGAAACATCCTTCATCCACCACCACGGTGCGGGCCGGTTCAGCCCGTTTCGCCGTCGTCACCCGGCAGCTCGGACAGTTCGCCCTGCACCTGCACGTTGTTGCGGCCCATCGCCTTGGCCCGGTAGCACTGGGCGTCGGCCGCGGCCACAGCCTGGTCCACGCTCATGCCGCCGGCCAGCGGCGCGACACCGATACTGGCACCGACCCGCAGCCGGTCCTGGTCCCAGGGAATGGACAGCGATGCCAGCGTATGCAGCAGTTCGCCACCGATGCGCGCTGCACGGCGCGGCGTGCAGCCGGACAGGATCACCGCGAATTCGTCACCGCCCAGCCGCGCCACCACGTCCGAGTCACGCACGCCATGGCGCAGCACACTGGCCACCGCCCACAGCACGGCATCACCAGCCAGATGGCCCCAGGTGTCGTTGACCGGCTTGAAGCGGTCCAGGTCGATGTACATCAGCGAGGCCGCCTGGCCGGTACGCTCGACGCGGGTGATGGCCTGCTGCAGGTGTACTTCGAAACCACGGCGGTTGCTCAGTTCGGTCAGCGGGTCGATCTCGGCCAGGTGCCGCGCCTCGCGCTGGCGCGCACGCTGCTGGGTGTCGTCACGCAGCACCCAGACCGCACCGCGCACATGGCCTTCGTCATCGCGCAGCCACGCGCGGGTCAGGTCCACCGGTACCGTTGCCGTGCCCAGCCGCAACAGCAGATCGGCATGCAGGTCCACGGCATTGCTTTCCGGGTCCAGCAGCACCGAGACATCCAGCACTGAGCCCGGCGCGTATTCGGTGGTCAGCGCCAGCACGTCCTGCACCTTGTGCCCGGCCAGCGACAGTGCGCCATCGCCGGCCAGCATGCGCACGGCCGCAGCATTGGCATAGTCGATACGACCATCCAGGTTGACGCTGAGCACCAGGTCAGCCACCGCATCAAGCGTAAGGCGGCTGCGCTGCTCGCTCTCGAACAAGCGCTGCTCGCTGCTGCGCTGGGCGGTGATGTCCTGGATCTGCGACACGAAATGCACCGGCTGGCCATGCTCGTTGCGCACCAGCGACACCGACAACCGAGTCCAGATCACCCGCCCATCGCGGTCGAGATAGCGTTTTTCCAGGTGGTAGTGGCTGCGCCGCCCGGCCAGAAGATCGTGCACCAGCGCCAGATCGGCCTGCAGATCGTCGGGATGGGTCAGGCGCTGGAAATCGACCTGCAGCAGCTCTTCGCGCGGGTAACCCAGGATCCGGCACAGGGCGTCGTTCACGTCCAGCCAGCGCCCCTCCAGCGAAACCAGGGCCATGCCCAGCGCGGCGGACGTGAACGCACCGGCGAACTTCTCCGCCGACAGGCGGGCCTCGGCGCGAGCCTGCAGGATCTCGGTGATGTCGATGGCCATGCCGACATAGCCGATGCGCACCCCGTTGGCCCCATCCATGCGGCTGATCGACAGGCGCACCTGCCGTGGCTGGCCATCCTTGCGAAGCAAGGTCCACTGCCGCGAGTAGGTCTGCCCGTCGGCACGCGCACTCAGCGCCTCGAACACGCCCGGAAGATTGCCCTCGGCATCGGCCAGCGGCTGCAGCCAGGCGTTCAGCTCGGCCGGATCATGGAAGGCGTTGAGCCGGCGCTGGCCGACCACCTCCGGAGCGCTGTAACCCAGCAGGCGCTGCGCACCGGTATTGAACAGAGTGATGGTGCCATCGGTATCGGTGGCGATCACCGCCACCTCATCGGACGCATCGACCACCGCCTGCAGGCGCTGGCGGGTCTCGGCCGCATCCTGCCGCGCCTGCTGCAGCTCGGTCACGTCGGCATGCGCGCCGGCCATCCACAGCGGCCGGCCCTGCCCGTCCCATTCGAAGACCCGGCCGCGGTCCTGGATCCAGATCCACTGGCCGTTCCTGTGCCGCATGCGCAGCAGGCAGGCGTAGTTGTCGCTGCGGCCCGCGAAATGATCCTCCAGCGCGGCATCAGACAACGCGATGTCATCCGGATGCACCAGCTTCAGGAAGGTTTCCTGGCAGATCGGCTGCAGCTCTTCCAGGCGGTAGCCGACGATCTCGGCCCAGCGTGCATTGACCCGCATCTGGCCGGTCTGCACGTTCCACTCCCAGGTACCGGCCGCCGTGCCGTCGATGATCATCGCCAGCCGGCGCCGCTCTTCGGCCAACTCCTGCAGGCGTCGTTCAAGCAGCCCGTTGCCGTTGTTTCCCTGGCCCGCCATCAACCCGTTCCCCCGCCCGCGCAGGCACGCATCTGCCGCAGCGGCGCGCTGCAGCCTGCAACGAAGACGGCGGGTCGTGCTGGCGTCATGGCCCTCCCCAGCGACAGCGGGGGGGGCCGAACGCCTCCCCTCAAGCGCCAGTGTGCGCAATCACGGGGAAAACCGACAAGCCCCCCGCCCCGGATCAACCGTGACGGGGGCCACGATCCTCAACTGCGCTTGGCGCGGGCGAAGGCTTCGGCCAGGGCATTGTTGGCCGGTGCTGCCGACGCGCCGGGGCGGCCGCCATTGCCCTGGCCGCGGTTCGGCCCACGGTTCTGGCCGCCCGCGTCACGGCGCGGCCCCTGCCCCTGGCCGCGCTCGTCGCGCTGGCCCGGGCGGCTGGTGGCCTGGCCGGGGATGTCGTCCAGGCGCCGGGTCAGGGCGATGCGCTTGCGCGCCACGTCCACCTCCAGCACCTTCACCTTGACGATGTCACCGGCCTTGACCACGTCACGCGGGTCTTTCACGAACGTATCAGACAGCGCCGAGATGTGGATCAGGCCGTCCTGGTGCACGCCGATATCGACAAAGGCCCCAAAGGCCGCCACGTTGCTGACCACGCCTTCCAGCACCATGCCCTCGCGCAGGTCCTTGATGTCCTCCACGCCCTCGGCGAAACGCGCCGCCTTGAACTCGGGGCGCGGGTCACGACCCGGCTTCTCCAGTTCCTTGAGGATGTCGCGCACGGTCGGCACGCCGAAGGTGGCATCGGTGAACTGCTCGGCCTTCAGCCCGCGCAGGAAGCTGCCGTCGCCGATCAGCGCCTTGATCGGGCGCGCCGTGCTGGCCACGATGCGCTCCACTACCGGGTAGGCTTCCGGGTGAACGGCCGAGGCATCCAGCGGCTGGTCGCCATCAGCGATGCGCAGGAAGCCGGCGCACTGCTCGAAGGTCTTTTCGCCCAGGCGCGCGACCTTCAGCAGGTCCTTGCGGCGCTTGAACGGGCCGTTGTCGTCCCGATGGCGGACGATGTTCTCGGCCACCGTGGCCGACAGGCCGGACACGCGTGACAGCAGCGCCGCCGAGGCCGTGTTCACGTAGACGCCAACGGCGTTCACGCAATCCTCGACCCGCGCATCCAGCGCCCGCGCCAGGCGGTACTGGTCCACGTCGTGCTGGTACTGGCCGACGCCGATCGCCTTGGGTTCGATCTTGACCAGTTCGGCCAGCGGATCCTGCAGTCGGCGCGCGATCGACACTGCGCCGCGCAGCGACACGTCCAGGCCCGGAAATTCCCTGGCGGCGAACTCGGACGCCGAGTACACCGACGCGCCGGCCTCGCTGACCACCACCTTCTGCAGCTTCGGGTTGGCGGCCGCTTTGATCGCTTCACCGGCCAGCTTGTCGGTCTCGCGGCTGGCGGTGCCGTTACCGATCGCGATCAGTTCCACGTTGTGCTTGGCGCACAGCTGCTTGATCGTCTGCAGCGACTGGTCCCACTGCCGGCGCGGCTCGTGCGGGTAGATGGTATCGGTCGCGACCAGCTTGCCGGTGGCGTCGACCACGGCGATCTTGCAGCCGGTGCGGATGCCCGGGTCCAGGCCCAGCACGGTCTTCGGGCCGGCCGGCGCGGCCAGCAGCAGATCCTTGAGGTTGTCGCCGAAGACTGCGATGGCCTCGGCTTCGGCCTTCTCGCGGGCCTGGTTGAACAGGTCCAGCAACAGGTGGGTGTGCAGCTTGGCGCGCCAGGTCAGGCGGCAGGCATCCAGCAGCCAGCGGTCAGCGGCTCGGCCCTGGTCGGCGATGCCGGCCTTGCGCGCCACGCGCCCTTCGGCGTACTGGTGGCCGACCTCGGCATCGTTGCCCGGGTCCAGCTCCAGGAACAGGATTTCCTCGCGCCGCGCACGGAACAGCGCCAGCAACCGGTGCGACGGGATCTTCGCCAGTGCCTCGGCATGCTCGAAATAGTCGCGGTACTTGGCGCCTTCGGTTTCCTTGCCCTCGGCCACGCGGGCGCGGATCACCCCTGTTTCGCCCAGCCAGGTGCGCAGCTCACCCACCAGCGCGGCGTCTTCGCCCCAGCGCTCCATCAGGATCGCGCGCGCGCCCTCCAGCGCTGCCTTGGTATCGGCCACGCCCTTTTCGGTATCGACGAAGCTGGCAGCAAACACCTGCGGGTCCTGCGTCGGGTCGGCCAGCAGGCCATCGGCCAGCGGCTCCAGCCCGGCCTCGCGGGCGATCTGCGCGCGGGTACGGCGCTTGGGCTTGTACGGCAGGTACAGGTCTTCCAGCCGGCTCTTGGTATCGGCCGCCAGGATGTCGTTGCGCAGTTCGTCGCTGAGCTTGCCCTGCTCGCCGATGCTGGCCAGCACCGCCGCGCGCCGGTCTTCCAGTTCGCGCAGGTAGGTCAGGCGCACTTCCAGGTTGCGCAGCTGGGTGTCATCCAGGCCCCCGGTCACTTCCTTGCGGTAGCGCGCGATGAACGGAACGCTGGCGCCCTCGTCGAGCAGGCCGACGGCGGCACGTACCTGGGCGGACTGGGCACCGATCTCGTCGGCGATGGTCTGGGCGATCTGCTGGGCGAGCGCGCTCTGGGCGTTCTTGGCGTCGTGCATTGCTTCAGGTCTGTGCCGCGTTACGGGAAGACCCCATTCTGGCAACCGACGACGGAGCCGGACAAGGCATTGACAGGCGGCGAGGTTCAGCGGCGTACCCGGAGTGGACGCCGGCATCCTGGCGGAGAGAGGGCGCGGACCGGCCCTGGGCTGGGATGCCGGCGCGGGCGCACGATGGTGGGCGCGCCCTGCCGCGTGTTGCGAAGGTCAGCGGTAGTGGCGGGCGGCGCGCTGCATGACGATGTCGTCACGCATGCTTTCCAGGGCCATCAGGCGGACCTTGCCGACACCCTGCAGTTCCATGAACCGCTCCGTGTAGAACTCCGGCCCCAGCGCGGTGTCGGCGCGGGATTTGCTGAAGCCGTAGGGCACCACGCCCTTCTCGCCATCCTTGCTACCACCGACATAAAGAACGATTGCCATGTGATGTATTCCTCCAAATTGCTACTGCGTACTGCACTCGATGAGCGATGCTGCGAGCTCATCGAGGGAGAGCTTACCGCGTCGAACCTGACTGGAACGTCACGAAGGCTAATGACGATCGGTTGCATGCAGATGACTGCGGGATCGCAGCAGAATGCTTACGGATCTTTAACTTCCGGCTAACGAATCCCGGGGGATTCCCGCCAACGGCGCAGCCCCTCGTGGCTTGGCCGCGAAATGCGCTTCATGTGATTGGGTCGGTCGGGGTGGGCTCGCGGGACACGCCGTAAACCCGTCCATGGGGGCTCGATGGCGCCATCCATGGCGCCAACGGTCCCGCGAACCCATCCCGACCGCCCCCTGACAGTTTCCGTGCGCGTCCACCCACGGAGAAGAAAAAGAACAGCAAAAGCGGGTCGCGCACTGCGCTTGCTCGTGAGCCAGGCATCGCTTGGCTCTACAGGAAGCAACAAAGCAGCCGGCCAGGCCGCTTCTGCTTTTGATCTTCTTTTTTCTTTTCCGTGGCTGGACGCGCACGGAAACTGTCAGCGGCCGGGTGGGTGGGGGTGGCGGGGTATCCGCGGCATGGATGCCGCGGCTAAGCCCCCATGGATGGGTTCACGGCGTCCCCGCCAGCCCCACCCACCCGGCCAGCCCCCAGGAAGCAGGCATTCCGCGACCAACCCACGAGGGGCTGCGCCGTTGGCTGGAAACCTACGGCCACCAACCCTGCCCGAACCGGGCGTAATGATCCGCCGCGCGCTCGAACGGATTGCGCGCGCTCACCCCGCCGCACAGCAGGTACACCGGCAGGTACAACGGTCCCAGCACCAGGTACTGGTAGACGTGCGCGCGCTCGTGGTCGTCCAGCCGGATCAGCGGCTCCACGCCCCACCCGGCCTGATGCGCATAGGTGCGACAGGACATGCCCAGGTCGTGTCCGGTATGCAGGATCACATTGCCCAGCGTGATCGCCCCGCCCGGCCCCCACGGCCAGTGATCGAAGATGAGTGCACAGTCGCGGGCGCTCCAGCGCAGCGTCGCCCCACCCAGCAGGCCCGCCAGGCCACCGATCAGGCCGATCAGCGTATTGGGCAGCGTCCACACCGCGCCCAGCACCTGCAGCGCGCGCAGCCAGAGTGGCCAGGGCCGGGAGGCGGCGTTCAATCGGCCTCGTTCGGGATCAGCAGCCACAGGATCAGGTAGACCAGGATGCCGGGGAAGGCCGCCGAGCCGATCGAGACCAGCACGAACACGATCCGTACCAGTGTGGCGTTCCAGCCAAAGCGATGGGCAATGCCACCCATCACGCCGGCAATCATGCGGTCGTTCAGTGAACGCGACAGCGTGCGTGGTGTGGTGTTCATGGTGGCATCTCCTCGGGAACCAGAAAGCGCAGTCGAGCGCGGCTCGACTCTACACCCCGGCCATGTCTACGGCGCGCGTTGGCGCAGGGCCTGCAGGCGGGCGCCGAACCAGGCCGCAGCCGTCTGTTCAGGCTGCCCGGGACATTGGATGCGATAGGGCTTGCCGCTCATGCTGCTCTGGCTGGCCGCGCGCTCGATGAACTGCTCGGCGCTGTCGACCATGTCCTTCTTCAGCAGGTAGTCGTACTTGCGCTGCAGGTGCGCGCGCGCATCGCTGCCGTCGTACCAGCTGCCATTGCGCTGGAACCGGCACTGCGAACCGTCGAGGCTGGAGATCAACTGGGCGATCTCGCGTTGCGCCTGCGGGCCAGGGGCGGCGTGGGCCAGGGGTGCCGCCAGCAGTGCGGCAAGAATCAACGAAATCCGGTACGTCATCATCCCCCCAAGGGCAGTCGAGCAAGCTCGACTCTACAGGTCGCGAGCCTTCAGCCAGCCATCGATCGTGGCCGGCACTTCGCGTTGTGCGCGACCGGACACGTAAATGCCGATATGGCCGCCGCGGAAACTGGACTCGGTGTAGTCCTCGGTGCCCAGACGCCCGCGCATCGCACGCGACGCATCCGGCGGCACCAGATGGTCCTGCTCGGCGTAGATGTTCAGCACCGGCAGGGTCACCTGCGACAGATCCACCGCCTCCTCGCCGATCCGCACCGTGCCATTCACCAATCCATTGCCCTGGTAGAACTGCTTGATGAAGTCACGGAACGCTTCGCCTGCCAGATCCGGTGAGTCGAAGATCCACTTCTCCATGCGCAGGAAATCCTCCAGCGCGGCCTTGTCATCGAGGATGTCGAGCAGGCCCACGTACTTCTGCACGTTCAGGCGGAACGGCTTGAGCATCAGGTAGCTGGCATTCATCAGATCGGCCGGGATGTTGCCCAGCGTGTCGACCAGCAGGTCCACGTCCACCTGCCGCGCCCAGTGCGAGAGCATGTTGTCGGCGGTCTGGAAATCGACCGGGGTGACCATGGTGATCAGCTTGCCCAGCTTGTGCCGGCGCAGCGCGGCGTAGCACAGCGCGAACACGCCGCCCTGGCAGATGCCGAGCAGGTCCACCGGTCCACCACTGCGCTGGCGCAACACGTCCACCGCGCCATCGATATAGCGCAGCAGATAATCCTCCAGGGTCTGGAAGCGTTCGGAGCGGTCCGGGTAGCCCCAGTCCAGCACGTATACGTCCTGGCCCAGCGCCAGTAGCTTCTGCACCAGTGAGCGATCAGCCTGCAGATCGACCATGTACGGCCGGTTGACCAGCGCGTAGACAATCAACAGCGGCGTGCGCCGGGTCGGCGCCTGTTCGCCCACGAAGCGATACAGCACCACCTTGCCGTCGCGCCAGACTTCCTCGCGGGCGGTCACGCCATAATCCACGTCCTCCACCTGCGGCAGCAGCGTGAGCCCTTCCAGCAGCTTGCGCTGCATGGCCAGGGTTTCCTGCATCAGGTCGTCGGCGTTGAAGCCCAGCGGTCCCTTCATCGGTCACGCGTCCGTGACGAGGTGCGGGCGGCGGCCTTCTTCGCAGGCGCCTTCCTTGCGGGCACTTTTTTTGCAGGCGCCTTGCTGGGGGCCGCCTTGTTGGCAGGTGCGGCCTTCTTCACCGCCTTGCGCGCGGCCGGCTTCACTTTCGCCGGCGCCGGCTGCGCCACGGGATCCACGGTGGCGGTACCGGCCAGCACCGCCACCTGCGCCTGCAGGCGGCGCAGGCTGCGCTCCAGCTCGGCGATGCGGCGGTGCGCGGCGTCCATCTCGCTGCGGGTCGGCAGGCCGATGCGCTCACTCATCTGTTCCACCTCGCGCTGCAGGCCGGCGCGCAGGCGCATCTGTGCGTTGCCCAGCGAGGCGTACACCTGCTGGAACGGCTCGGACATGGCGACCTTGGCGTAGGCCTCTTCGGCCACTTCGATCCACAGGTCGAACATCGCGCGGGCGCTGGTCAATTGGCTGCCGGGCTGCTCGTGCTGGGCCAGGCGCTGCTCGAACAACGCGAAGGCCTCGTCCAGCGCCTGCTTGATCTGCTCGACGTAGGCGCGCGAATGTTGCTGGTATTCCTCCTGCGCGCGCAGCAGCGCCTGCCAGCGCGCCTGGTGCTCACGGCCCGGACCAAATGCCGGGCTCTGCAGCCACGGGCCCGCCTGCAGCTGGAACTGCTGCAGCCAGGCGGCGAATTCGGGCACGGCGGCGCCGGCGTGGGTGCTGCCACGAGCGCCCTGCAGCATCCATTGCAGCATGCCATCACCCTGCCCCTGCACCGCCTCGCGCCAGGCCTGGGCCACGTCGGCGCTGCTGGCGTCGCGGCCGGCGAATCGCGCGGCCACGTCCTGCATGGTGCCGTACCAGCTACCGGCCTGTTCGCGGAACCGGCGCACCGCGTCTTCCGGCGCGCCCGGCCCCTGTTCGGGCAGCAGCTGGCCCCACTCGTCGAACAGCCGCTGCCAGCTGCCCGGGCCATCGCCAGCCGGGGCGCCAGGCGTCGCCGCGTGGCGCAGGGCATCTCCCCAGGCGCCGAAGTACTGCCGGGCCAGGGCTTCGAAATCGCTGCTGCCGGCGTCGTGGGCCGAGCTGGTCATCGCAGGCCTCCGCAGGGCTGGGTCATGGCTTGGGAATACGCAGGGTCTTGCTGATCATCAGCGACCCGGACAGGGCGAACAGCAGCACCATCGGGTGCAGCTGCCACGGGCCGATCTGCCATTGGCCGAACCAGATTTCCTGGCCGATGGCGCCGGTGCCTGCCGCGATCGCCAGCACGATCACCAGTACCAGGCTGGTCGGGATCGGGGTGCCCTCGAAATACGTGACCTTGCCCTCGTCGCCCGTCATTGCCTCGGCGGTGACGTTGTAGCGCGCCAGGCGGCTGACGCCGCAGCAGACGAAATAGCTCAGCACCAGCCAGTCCCACCCGCCCTGCATGCCACAGGCATAGGCCAGTGCGGCCGGGGCCACACCGAAGGAGATCACGTCCGACAGCGAATCCAGCTCGCGGCCCAGGGTGGAGCTGGATTTGCGCCAGCGCGCGATGCGCCCGTCCAGCGCGTCGAAGATGAAGGCCAGCGGGATCAGCGCCATGCCGAACATCAGGTAGCCGCGCTCGCCGTCCTGCAGGAAGCGCATTGCGGCGAACACCGCACCGGTGCCGCAGAAAGCATTGGCCAGGGTGAACCAGTCGGCCAGCTGGAATTCGCGCAGCATCGAGAAGTGACGTTTCATGGGGTCTCACGGAGCATCAAGGCCCACAGGTTACCGCGAGCGCCGCCGCTGGCGACAGCACTGGCCGCGCCGATCCTTCACTGCTCCCTCACCTGTCCTCACTGGCGGTGAATTTTTCGCCACCCATCTTGACAGCCTAGGGGGGTGGCGCCTGTCGCCGCTTATCCACAAAGTTGCCCACGCGTAATCCACACCCCCTGTGGACAACCAGATCTCACCGACTGCGACGCTGGACATTTACTCATCACCCTGAAGCGGGGTTCCCCTACTTCCCAAGCTGCGAAGGCAGCGCTATGGTCGTCGGCGGACCCCGCCGCCGCCACGTCCAGATTCCCGCGACGGACGATGATGATGCTGGATGCTTCCACCCTGGCCGCGCAGCTGCGGCACCCCCACGGCGACGCCGCACAGGCTGTGGCCGAATCGATGAACCGCAGCAATGGCGCGCTCAACCGGGCCGCGATCGGCCTGCTGGCGGTGACCTCAGGCGAACGGGTGCTGGAGATCGGCCCCGGCAACGCTGCGTTTGCGCCGCTGCTTCTGCAGGCCAGCGACAGCCGCTACCTGGGCATCGAACTGTCCAGCGCCATGGTCGAGGCCGGCAACCGGCAGCTCGTCGCCGCCGGGCTGGCCGAGCGGGCCGGGATGCGCCATGGCGACGCCCATGCCCTGCCGATCGCCGATGCCGCGATGGATGCGGCACTGGCCGTCAACACCCTGTACTTCTGGCCAGACCTGGCGCCGGTGCTGGGCGAACTGGCACGGGTCGTGCGCCCGGGTGGCCGGCTATGCCTGGCCTTCGGCGATGCCGCCTTCATGCGCAGCCTGCCGTTCACCGCCGATTTCCAGCTGCACGAGCTGGATGCAGTGGAGCTGGCGCTGCGTGTCGCCGGGTTCGGCGTTTCTGCCTGGCGCAGCCACCGCGAAACCGCGCCCGGCAACGATGGCCAGGCCCGCGAAAAGCACTTCCATCTGCTGCTGGCACAGCGGCGCTGACGTGGTAGAGCCGGCCGCTGGCCGGCTGCCCCGACCGTTCCGCGTTGCCGGCCAGCGGCCGGTATTACCCGCCTTGCACCCGTCGCCGCCAACGCGCGAAACAGAACACCTGCATCACCAGCATCGCCAGCAATCCCAGCGGCCACGCCCACCACAGCCCGGCCAGCCCATGCCGCGCCTGCAGCCACATCGCCAGCGGCAGTTCCACCAGCAACACCGCCGACATGCCCAGCAACGCTGGCAGCAAAACCGTGCCGCTGCCACGCATCACCCCGACCAGCACCGCGGTGACACCCATTGCCAGCACGCCCCAGACCACCGTACGCAGCTGCAGCGCGGCCAGTTCGCGCACCTCCGGCGCCGCCAGGATCAGGCCGCTCAGCCAGGGCGCCAATGCCATCACCAGCATCACCACCGCCGCCAGCAACGCCAGCCCCAGCAGCACGCCGGTGCGGGCGATGGCCGGCAACCGCGCCGCACGCCCCGCGCCCATCGCGTGGGCCGCAAGGATGGTGGCGGTGATGCCCAGCGACATGGCTGGCAACTGCACCCAGCTCATCAACTGGTTGACCGCACCGTAGGCCGCCGTGGCCGTGTAGCCGTAGCGGTTGATCCAGCCCAGCAACACGATCTCGGCAATGGCCAGGCTGAACATCTGCAGCGAGGACGGTAGGCCGATGCGCAGCATCGAGCGGATCAGCCCCCGATCGAAACGGATGGCGCGCAGCAGATCATGGCCCGGCGCCAACGGGTGTGCCAGACGATGCCAGCGCCACAGCAACCAGACCAGGCCCAGCAGCGAAGCGAACACCGCCGATACCGCCGCACTGGCCGCACCCAGCCGCGGCAGGCCGGCCCAGCCCAGGATCAGCAGTGGCGTGCACAACAGGCCCACCCCTGTGGCCAGCAGCAGCGCGTGCAATGGCGTCTTCGCATCGCCCACCGCGCGGCTTACGGCGGTCGCCAGCCACAGCAGGAAGAAGGCCGGCGCCCCCAGCAACAACACGCGCGCATAGGCGATGGCCTCGTCCAGGATCGGTGCCGGCGTACCCAGTGCTGCCAGCAGCTGCGGCGCGAAGAGGCCGCCCACCGCCATCGCCAGCACCGACAGCGACAGCACCAGCGCCACCGCGCTGCCTGCCACCGCTCGCGCCTGGTGTGGCCGACCGGCGCCCCAGGCCTGGCCGATCAGCACCATCGCACCGGTCGCCAGGCCCATCACCAGCGCCAGCAGCAGGAAAAAAGCCGGGAAGAATGCGGCGGCGGCGGCCACGGCCTGCGTGCCAAGCAGGTGCCCCAGATAGATGTTGTCCAGTGTGCCTGCGGCCAACTGCAGCGCATTGGTCAGCAGCATCGGAAGCAGCAGGGTCAGATAGGTGCGCCACAGCGGCTGCGCAACCGGCGCAGCAGGAGATGCAGGAGGGTTCATCGGAGTCTCTGGGCAAAGCGGCGCCCTGCCCGGCGTTTCAGCCAGCAAAGAGCGCGCACGAAGGGAACGGGCCGTGGCCCGCGATCAGGTGAAGCGCTCGCTCAGCGAGCGCGGGGTGTTTCAGCCGTCGGCAGTGCTGGCAGGGTCATCGAACGCCAGGCGCAGGGCATGCGTGCGCACGTCGTCGGGCCACGCGTGCAATGCCGTTTCAAAACCCGCGCGGTCATGCGCGAACAGGAGGCGGATGGCGTCCTCGAAGCCCGGCAGGTCGCCGCCGATGGTCTGCAGGAAGTGATAGGCACGCTCGCTGTCCCGGCGCTGCCGATCCCTGTCCGCGCCGGCACGGCTGGCCGATTCCACCAGCCTGCGCAGCACCACCGAGGCCCCGCCCGGCTGTTCGGCCAGCCACGCCCAATGGCGCGGCAGCAGTGTCACTTCGCGGGCAACCACGCCCAGCTTGGGTCGACCGCGGCCGCGTGGGATTGCAGGTGTATCGTCGACCGGGGTTTCCGGATCCGCTTCCACGGCCGGCGGGAACGCCTCGGCCACCCGCGCCAGCAGCTGCGCATCCGTGCCGCGCGTATCGAAATCGCGGGTGCGGCCGGTGGCGTTGTCGAACACCAGCAGCGGACCGGCGGCGTTGTCGGCGCGCAGCTGTTTCAGCGCCAACGCGGCGACTTCCGGGGTACCGGACGCCACCAGGCGATGGCCGTCGAAACAGCTGAACTGAGGAAGTCGGGACGCAGGCATGGCAAGGGCATCGGAGGCGATGCGCAAATATTGCCCGGGTAATTTGAGACTGTCAATATTGTCCGGGTATTAATTGGCCGGAAGAGCGTGCCAACCAAGGTTGGCATCCACCAGAAGGGTTGGCACCCACCCGAAAGGTCGGCACCCACCCGATTCGCCGGGTTACAGCCGGCTGAAGGACCAGCTCACCATGCGGCCGTCCTTGTACGGCATCACGCCGTGGAAAGGGCGCGGGTCGGCATCGAACACCAGCGGCAGGAAATTGCGGTCGCCCTCCCACATCGGCAGCGTGTCCAGCTTGTCCAGCTCCACCCACTCCAGCGTGCCTTCATGGTTGCCACCGTGCGGAGTACCTTCGAAGCCATCGATGACGAACACGAAGCCGAGCCAATCCTCGCCGTGCTTGCCGAAGCCGGGCCAGCTGATGGTGCCGCGCAGGCGCATGCCGGTGCAGTCGATGCCGGCCTCCTCCTGGATCTCGCGGCGCATGCTCGCGGCCACGTCCTCGTCCGCTTCGATCTTGCCGCCCAGCCCGTTGTACTTGCCCAGGTGGTGGTCTCCCGGGCGGGTATTGCGGTGGATCATCAGCACCTGGCGACGATCAGGCGAAAGCACGTAGCCCAGGGTGGCGACGATCGGGGTGTACGGCATGGGGCAGCATCCAGCGGCAGGTCAGCCCCGGATTATGGCCGATCAGCGCACCAGCGACAGGCGGCGCTCGGTCGGCGTGGGGATGCCGTCGGGATCGCGACGCAGGGTGGCGACACCGTGGCCGCGCTCGGCCAGGTATTCCAGCCACTTGCCGAGGAAGGTGTTCATCCGCATGCGGTGGCTGATCAGCTCCGCCGGCGGCGGATACAGGCCCATCGTGTCCTGCCAGCGGCGGCCGACGTAGCAGTGGGTGGTCTCGGCCTGGCGCGCGTCGCGGTACAGGCGCACATAGGCCGACGGATCGGGCTCGCCGGTGACCGGGTCGGCCAGGTCGTAGGTCAGGCGCAGTTCCACCGTGTAGCGGTGGCATTCGATCACGTCCAGGCGCACGTCCAGGCCATCACCCACCGAAGAGATGTAGCTGCCCGCAACCAGCTCGGCCGGCGCGAACAGGCGCACCAGGTGGCGGTAGTTTTCCGCGTACAGGCCCATGAGCCAGCTCAGCCGGCTCAGGCGGGGGATACGTTCGGTGCGGGGCGAGGCGTGGGCCATGGGTCGATCCTACACGTTGGTGCTTCAACGTGGGGGCGGGATCGCCCCGACCAAAGGGGCTCGGTATCGACCAACGGTCGATACCCACCGTGGAGGAGGGGCAATGCCCGCCACGTAGGTAGGCCACGACCGTTGGTCGTGGTGCACGGATCAATACAGCTCGCGCTGCAGCCCCAGCGTAGCCAGCACCTTGCTGGAAATCTCCTCGATCGAGGTGTGGGTGGTGCTCAGCGTCGGAATGCGCTCCATCTGGAACATCACTTCGGCCGCGGCCACCTCGCGCTTGCAGGTATCCAGGTTGGCGTAGCGCGAATTCGGGCGCCGTTCCTGGCGGATCTGCTGCAGGCGGTCCGGGTCGATGGTCAGCCCGAACAGCTTGCGCCGGTAGTTGCGCAGGCGCGGCGGCAGGCGGTCGCTTTCCAGGTCTTCGTCGGTCAGCGGGTAGTTGGCCGCGCGCACGCCGTAATGCAGGGCCAGGTAGATGCAGGTGGGCGTCTTGCCGGCGCGCGACACCGCCACCAGGATCACGTCGGCATCGTCGTAGTTCACCGCGATGCCATCGTCATGGGTCAGGGCGAAGTTCATCGCGTTGATGCGGCGGTGGTAGGTGTCGAAATCGACCATGCCGTGGGCCTGGCCGACCCGCGCCAGGCGCGGGCTGGCCAGCTCGCGTTCCAGCGGCTCGATGAACGGTGCGAACACATCCAGCATCAGCGCCCCGCTGTCGGCCAGGATCAGGCTCAGGCTCTGGTCCACGCAGGAGTTCACCACGATCGGCCGGACCTGGTACCGCTCCCCTGCCGCCTGGATCCGGGCACAGGCTTCACGCGCCTTTTCGGGGTCGTCGACAAACGACATGCGGTCGGTAATGAAGCTGAACCCGGAGAACTGGGTCAGCAGGCTATGCCCAATGGTTTCAGCGGTGATACCGGTTCCATCGGAAACGTAGAACACCGGACGGATGGTCGACATGCGCGCTTTTACCCCCTACGAAGCCTAAAAAGGCCGTCAGCACAAGCTTGTGCCAACGGTGGTCTGCCCGGCATCATATCGGCTTCTTCCTACGGACGCGGCCATTCCAGCCCGCCTCGGGCGATGGCCAAACGGAGCATCGCGCTTGAACGAGAACATCCTGTGGTTGCACGAACTGCGTCTGGCCGACCTGGCCCGCGTAGGCGGCAAGAATTCGTCGCTGGGCGAGATGATCGGCAACCTTGCCGGTCTGGGCGTGTCGGTGCCGGGCGGTTATGCCACCACCGCTGAAGCCTTCAAGGACTTCATCGCGCACAACGACCTGTCCAAGCGCATCTTCGACAAGCTGGCCACGCTGGACGTCGAGGACGTCAACGCGCTGACCGCCGCGGGCAAGGAAATCCGCACCTGGGTGATCGATGCCCCGCTGCAGCCGCAGCTGGACCAGGACATCCGCACCGCCTACGCCCAGCTGAGCGCCGACAACGGCGGCGGCGACGTGGCCGTGGCCGTGCGCTCGTCGGCCACCGCCGAGGATCTGCCGGATGCGTCCTTCGCCGGCCAGCAGGAAACCTTCCTCAACGTCACCGGTGCCGACGATGTCGTGCACAAGGTCAAGGAAGTGTTCGCCTCGCTGTACAACGACCGTGCCATCGCCTACCGCGTGCACCACGGCTTCAAGCATGAAGACGTGTTCCTGTCGGCCGGCGTGCAGCTGATGGTGCGTTCGGGCGTCGGTTCCTCCGGCGTGCTGTTCACCCTGGACACCGAGTCCGGCTTCCGCGACGTGGTGTTCGTCACCTCTTCGTTCGGCCTGGGCGAAATGGTCGTGCAGGGCGCGGTCAACCCGGACGAGTACTACGTCTACAAGCCCACCCTGCAGGCCGGCAAGCCGGCGATCCTGCGCCGCTCGCTCGGCAGCAAGGCGATCCGCATGGTGTATTCGGATGTCCCCGGCGAGCGCGTCAGGATCGAGGACACCCCGGCCGAACTGCGCAACACCTTCTCGATCAGCGACGAGGACGTGCAGGAACTGTCCAAGCAGGCCCTGGTCATCGAAAAGCACTACGGCCGCCCGATGGACATCGAGTGGGCCAAGGACGGTGTCAGCGGCAAGCTGTTCATCGTGCAGGCGCGCCCGGAAACGGTGAAGTCGCGCAGCCACGCGACCCAGATCGAGCGCTTCGCGCTGACCGAGAAGGGCGGCAACGTGCTGGCCGAGGGCCGCGCCGTCGGCGCCAAGATCGGTTCGGGCGTGGCCCGCGTGGTCAAGACGCTGGACGACATGAACCGCGTGCAGCCGGGCGACGTGCTGATCGCCGACATGACCGACCCCGACTGGGAACCGGTGATGAAGCGCGCCTCGGCCATCGTCACCAACCGCGGTGGCCGCACCTGCCACGCCGCGATCATCGCGCGCGAGCTGGGCGTGCCGGCCGTGGTCGGTTCGGGCAACGCGACCAAGGTCATCGAAGATGGCCAGCTGGTCACCGTCAGCTGCGCTGAAGGTGATACCGGCTTCATCTACGAAGGCAAGCTCGGCTTCGAACGCACCACCACCGATCTGGGCAACATGCCACCGGCACCGCTGAAGATCATGATGAACGTGGCCAACCCGGAACGTGCCTTCGACTTCGGCCAGCTGCCGAACGCCGGCATCGGCCTGGCCCGCCTGGAAATGATCATCGCCAGCCACATCGGCATCCACCCGAACGCGCTGCTGGAGTACGACCGCCAGGACGCGGCGACCAAGAAGAAGATCGACGAGAAGATCGCCGGCTACGGTGATCCGGTCAGCTTCTACGTGGACCGCCTGGCCGAAGGCATCGCCACCCTCACCGCCTCGGTCGCCCCGAACGCCGTGATCGTGCGTCTGTCGGACTTCAAGTCCAACGAGTACGCCAACCTGATCGGCGGCAGCAACTACGAGCCGCACGAAGAGAACCCGATGATCGGCTTCCGCGGCGCCAGCCGTTACGTCGACCCGAGCTTCTCGGCCGCCTTCGCGCTGGAGTGCAAGGCCGTGCTGCGCGTGCGCAACGAAATGGGCCTGGACAACCTGTGGGTCATGATTCCGTTCGTGCGCACCCTGGAAGAAGGCCGCAAGGTCATCGAGGTACTGGAACAGAACGGCCTGAAGCAGGGCGAGAACGGCCTGAAGATCATCATGATGTGCGAAGTGCCGTCCAACGCACTGCTCGCCGATGAGTTCCTGGAGATCTTCGACGGCTTCTCGATCGGCTCCAACGACCTGACCCAGCTCAGCCTGGGCCTGGACCGCGATTCGTCGATCGTCGCGCACCTGTTCGACGAACGTAACCCGGCAGTGAAGAAGCTGCTGTCGATGGCGATCAAGTCGGCACGTGCCAAGGGCAAGTACGTCGGCATCTGCGGCCAGGGCCCGTCCGACCATCCGGATCTGGCCGAATGGCTGATGCAGGAAGGCATCGAGTCGGTGTCGTTGAACCCGGATACCGTGGTCGACACCTGGCTGCGCCTGGCCAAGCACAAGGCCAATGGTTGATCCATTGATGGGCTGACGTCGCTTTCATTGGCGTCCGCCCATACTGCAGCTGCATGCACGCCCCGCCTCTGCGGGGCGTGCCTGTTTCTGGCGTTCGCATACGCCATGACGACTGCTGCAAAGGAGCCCGCATGATTGCTGTCACCGCCCCCGCCACGACCTGGTTACATTCGCTGGATTGGGAACGCCTGTTCGAAACCTACGGCGTGCCGCTGCTTGCCGCCATCGTGGTGCTGCTGGTCGGCATGTGGCTTGCAAGACGGGTGTCCAATACCCTGCCGCGTGCAACGGCAAGGGTCGGCATGGACCCGATGCTCGGCAATTTCATGCGAAACGTGGTGTATTCGGCCTCGCTGGTCATCGTGGTCGTGCTGGCCATCAATACGCTGGGCGTACCGATTTCCCCGCTGCTGGCCGTGCTCGGCACCGCCGGCCTGGCCGTCGGCCTGGCATTGAAGGATTCGCTGTCCAACATCGCCTCCGGGGTGATGCTGGTGACCCTGCGCCCGTTCCGCGTTGGCGATGTGGTGACCGTGGCCGGGCAGACCGGCACCGTGCGCGAAGTGCGCATCTTCCAGACCGTCATCACCGGCGCGGACAACCAGCACACCACCATTCCCAACACGCTGATCACCGCCGCGCCGATCATCAACCTCACCGCCGAGCCGACGCGCCGCGTCGAACTGGTGGTCGGCATCGGTTACGAGGACAACATCCAGCTGGCGCGCGACACCGCGCTGGCACTGATGAAGGCCGATCCGCGCGTGCTGCAGACGCCGGTACCGGACGTGGTGGTGTACGAGCTGGGCGCGCACGCCATCAACCTCGGCATCCGCTGTTACGTGAAGTCGGCCGACTGGTTCGGCACCAAGGTCACGCTGCTGGAACAGCTCAAGCTGGGCTTCGACAAGGCCGGCATCAACATTCCGTACCCGCAGCAGGACATGCACCTGTACCTGCATGGCAAGGATGGCGGCGTGGTCGAGGCCGATGCACTGGTGCGCGACAAGCCCTGACGCACAACGGTAGTGCCGGCCGCTGGCCGGCATCACCACAGGCAGCACCGGGAATGCCGGCCAGCGGCCGGCACTATCAGGAACCGCGCAGACCGGCCATCGGCGTCAGGCCTCGACGGCCGCTTCCAGCGCCGGGTAATCGGTAAACCCGACCGCACCACCGCCGAAGAACGTCGCCCGATCCGGTGGGTTCAATTCGGCACCCGCGCGCAGGCGCTCGGGCAGATCCGGATTGGCGATGAACGGCCGGCCGAAGCCGATCAGGTCGGCCCAGCCCTCAGACAGCGCCTGCTCGGCGCGCTCGGTGGTGTACTTGCCGGCATAGATCAGCGTGCCCGGGTAGACCATGCGCAGCGCCTGCTTGAACGCGACTGGCATCAGCGGCGCATCATCCCAGTCGGCCTCGGCGATATGCAGGTAGCCCACGCCAAGTTCGCCCAGCAGGTGCGCGGCCGCCAGGTAAGTCGCCTGCGGCGTATCGTCCACCGCGCCCTGCAGCGTGGTCAGCGGCGCCAGGCGCACGCCGACGCGCTCACCACCGGCCACCGCCACCACCGCCTGCACCACCTCGCGCAGGAAGCGCAGCCGGTTCTGCAATGCGCCACCGTAGCCGTCGGTACGCTGGTTGGCCTGCGAGTCGATGAACTGGTTGATCAGGTAGCCATTGGCGCCGTGCAGTTCGACGCCATCGAAGCCAGCAGCGAGCGCATTGCGGGCGGCCTGCGCGTAGTCGGCGATGATGCCCGGAATCTCATCCTCGGCCAGTGCACGCGGCATCGAATGCTGGATCATTTCGCCCACACCGGCATCGGGGCCTGCGCCGGTCGGGTCGACGAAGACCTTCACGCCTTCGGCCAGCAACGCCGAGGAAGACACCGGCGCCACGCCCCCGGGCTGCAGGGCCACGTGCGAAACCCGGCCGACGTGCCACAGCTGCGCGTAGATGCGACCACCGGCCGCATGCACGGCATCAGTCACCTGGCGCCAGCCCTGCACCTGCTCATCGCTGTGGATGCCGGGCGTCCAGGCATAGCCCTGGCCCTGCGGGCTGATCTGGGTACCTTCACTGACGATCAGGCCGGCGCTGGCACGCTGCGCGTAGTAGGCGGCCATTTCGGCGGTAGCGACATTGCCGCCCGTTGCACGCGAGCGTGTCATCGGCGGCATCACGATGCGGTTGGGCAGGGTCAGGGCGCCCAGGCGGTGGGGGGTGAACAGCATGGCGGCAATCTCTTGCGGGGGGAGTACCCGCAAGGATGGGGATGGAGCCCGCAGCACAACAGGCGCATCGTGGCAAAACAGTTGTGCCCGGCAGGCAAGGATGGCCTGGCCTGGGGTCGGATCCCTTTGCGACGCAAAGGGCTCTGCCCCCCGAGCCGGTTACAGCGTCGGCTCGATCAACACGCCACCGTGCGCCACCCGGTCGTAGCAGGCGCGCACCACGTCTTCGCCGTACTTGCGTTCCAGCCGGCGCACGATGAAGTGGCCGCGCGCCATGTCCTGGTAGTAATCGGTGAACATGGTGTTGAGCGTTGCACCGGCCGCCGCACCCACGATCGGCACCGCCTGTGCGGCGAACTTTTCGGTGACCACCACGCCGAAACGCGCGGCCACCTTCTCCACCATCTTCGCCAGCAGCTTGCCGGCTTCCTTCGGCGCCACGCCCAGGGTCAGGTCGCGCCCCGTCACCACGCGCCCGGCCAGTTCGGCCGACAGGTGCCGCATCACGTCGGTGGTGAAGCCGCGGGCCAGGTAGTAGCCGGTTTCGCTGGCGTCATCGCGCGGCGAGTTGCCGCCCAGCGCGAACACCTCCAGGCAGGCCTGGCGGGTACTGAACTCGGACAGGTCGAAGCCCTCGCTGCGGGCCACGTCGGCCACCGCGCGCATCATGATGGTGGTCGACACCGGCAGCTCGATGAACAGTGCGGCGAAGCCAAAGGCCCCGCCAACCGCACCCGAGGTTGCCGCTGCCAGCTTGTGCCAGCGCGTGGAGGCGCCCTTGCCGGGGCTGTTGTCCATGCTCCACAGCGCCGCCTGCGCCGACTTCGACAGCGCCGCCTGCACCGCGCCATGGATACGGCCGGAGACCGCCTTGGGCAGCGCCTTCACCGCGAATTCCAGTGGCGTGCCGACCAGGTTGGCCATGCGCGCGGTCAGGGTCGGGGCTTCCAGCAGGGTGACCGCCCGCTGCAGGTCGGACCAGTCGCGGGCATCGTGGGCGATGTCGCGGGGGAGCAGGATGGGCTCGTTCATGGCGCCGATCTTAGCGCCAGGGAGTTGAACGGAGGGTAGTGCCGGCCGCTGGCCGGCAACCTGATACACGTCACGAAGGCCGCTGAATTGCCGGCCAGCGGCCGGCACTACCAGTTCGCGAGTCACCCGGTAGCGCCGGGCCATGCCCGGTGGCGTCGTTCAAGCAGTCGGCAGGCCCGACAGCGCGCCCATGAACTGGCGGTAGTGGCGCAGCTCGGCGATCGAGTCGTGCACATCGCTCAGCGCGGTATGGTTGCTGTTCTTGCCGACCCCGGCGGCCACGGTCGGCGCCCAGCGCTTGGCCAGTTCCTTCACCGTGGACACGTCCAGGTTGCGGTAATGGAAGTACTTCTCCAGGCGCGGCATCTGGCGATGCAGGAAGCGGCGGTCCTGGCAGATGGAGTTGCCGCACATCGGCGACAGGCCGGCCGGAATCCACTGCGCCAGGAAGTTCACCGTCTGCGCCTCGGCCTGGCCAAGCGTGGTGGTACTGTCCACCACACGCTGCCACAGGCCCGAACGGCGGTGCTGGTTGCGGTTCCACTCATCCATCGCCTCCAGTGTTTCCACCGGGTGATGAATGGCGAACTCCGGCCCTTCGGCCAGCACGTTGAGCTGGGCATCGGTGACCACGGTGGCAATCTCGATGATCGAATCGTTGTCGGTATCCAGCCCGGTCATTTCCAGGTCGATCCAGATCAGTCGTTCGTTGGCCGCGCCGTTGTCCGCCATTATGTCGCCTCGTTGCTGGGCAGGCGCGCGGCCTACCGGATAGGGAAAGAGGCGCCCATCATACCCGTTCGCCGTTCAGCCCTCGTCGGCGTGGCCTTCCAGCAGCAGCGGCGGCTTGCCCCGCTTGGCACGGAAATAATTGGTCAGGCGCGTGCTGGCTTCCTTGGCCAGGACGCCGCCGTGGATCTCGACGCGGTGATTGTGGCGGGCGTCGCCGAGCAGATCGAACACGCTGCCACACGCTCCGGTCTTGGGGTCGCTGGCCCCGTAGACCAGGCGCGAGACGCGCGCATGCACGATCGCCATCGCGCACATCGCACACGGCTCCAGGGTCACGTACAGGGTGCTGCCAAGCAGCCGGTGATTGGCCAGCAGCCTGCCCCCTGCCCGCATGGCCACGATCTCGGCGTGCGCGCTGGGATCGTGCGAGGCGATGTTGAGATTCCAGCCCTCGCCCAGCAGCTGGCCATCGGCGCCGACCAGCACCGCCCCGACCGGAATCTCGTCGAACTCGCGCTGCGCGCGTTCGGCCAGCGCCAGTGCATGGCGCATCCAGTGCTCATCGGCGTCGTGCACCGGTACACCCAGGGTGTCGGTCATGGCGGTTCTCGCGTCGTTGCTGGGCCAGGATGGCCGCCGGGGCGATAGTGTACGCCCCGGCTCGTGCAGGCGTCGCTAACGCGCGTCGAAGCGATCGCGGGCCGCATCCAGTGCGGGGAAGTTGTGCTCGGCCCAACGGTCCAGCGCAGCCAGCGTGTCGACCAGGCTGCGCGCGACCTCGGTCAGCCGGTACTCCACGTGCAGCGGCTTGCTGCCCCGGTCGCAGCGCTCAACCAGGCCGTTGCGCTCCAGTTGCCGCAGGGTCTGGGTCAGTACTTTCTGCGAGAGGCCTTCGATCTTCCGCAGCAGCGCGCCATTGCGCATCGGGCCCTGTGCCAAGGCAGGCAACAGCAGCATCACCCACTTGCCGGAGATCAGCGCCAACGCATCGCGCGCCGAGCAGTCCGCCGCATAGACATCGCCGGGAAAGGGCATGGTTACCTCAAGGTGCGTAATTGCCGGGGTGCGCCGGCCTCGCGAGGATGGTCGCACACTCCATCACGCCCTTTCCGCATGCATGCCCTGATCCTGCTGGCCCATCCCGAACCGCGCTCGTTCAATGCCCATCTGGCTGCCCAGGCAACCGAGCAGCTGCAACATGAAGGCCTGCAGGTGGACATGATCGACCTGTACGCGGATGCATTCGACCCGCTGGAAGCGGCCCGTCACCATCCGCAGCGCCTGCGGCCCGGCCGCTTCGATGCGCAGCGCGAGCAGCGGCACAGCGCCGAGCAGGGACAGCTGCCGGCCGAGGTGCAGCGCCACCTGCGCCTGCTGCAGGCCACCGACCTGCTGATCCTGCAGTTTCCGCTGTGGTGGTTCGCGGCGCCGGCCTTGCTGAAGGGCTGGCTGGATCGCGTGCTGGTCTACGGACCGATCTACAACAGCCGGCAGCGCCACGAGCACGGCATGATGCGCGGCAAGCGAGCGTTGCTGAGCGTCACCACCGGCTCATCGGCGCGGGCATGCGCGGTGGACGGCCGCGAGGGCGACACCCGGCTGCAGCTGTGGCCGTTGATGTACAGCCTGCGCTACGTCGGCTTCGAGGTGATGGAGCCGCACGTGGTGCATGGTGTGCGTTCCGGGCTTCCGCCCGAACGTGTGCAGGCACACGATGCCGCGCTGGAGGCCGCCACCGGCAACTACCGTGAACGGCTGGCGCACTGGCAACAATGGCCGAGCGTGCCGTTCAACAACAGCGAGGACTTCGAGGAGGGCGTCGTGCTTCGTGCGGACGCAACCGCGTTCAGCCCCTTCATCCGCCATCGCAACGGGGAATGAATCCACGCCTGCAGCCATCGCCCGGAATCTGCATACTGCACATTCTTCCGAAGCACCTTGGTGACCCATGACCACCCTGCGCCCCTCGCGCGCCGATGACGGCGCCGCCCTCGTCGACCTGTGGCGTCGCGCCGTCGACGCCACCCACGACTTCCTCAGCGCCGAAGACCGCCAGGCCATCGATGCCGAAGTGGCCGGTTTCCTGCCGCAGGCACCGATGACCGTCGCCGCTGATGCACAGGATCGCCCACTGGGTTTCATGCTGATCGACGGCAGCCACATGGAAGCACTGTTCATCGACCCGGACGTGCGTGGCACCGGCATCGGCCGCCAACTGCTGCAGCACGCACTGGCCCTGCATCCGCAGCTGAGCACCGACGTCAACGCCCAGAACGCGCAGGCCGTGGGTTTCTACCTGCGCATGGGCTTTGTCGAAACCGGACGCTCACCTGTGGATTCACAGGGCCGCCCGTATCCGTTGATCCATCTGCGGCACAACGGCTGACATTCTCCGGCAGCCGCCCCATGCTAGCGTGGCCGCTTCGAATCGAGGAATGCCGTGCATGGATGGTGCAAAAGCCCTGTTGACCCTGTTCGCGCTGGGCATCAGCCTGGTCTGGATCCTGGTGCCGTTCGCCATCTTCGCCGTGCGCAATCTGCTGCGCGAGGTGCTGGTCGAACAGCGCCGCACCAACGAACTGCTCGAGCATATCGGCGGCTACCGCATTCCGAGGCCGCAACCCGAACCGACCGCCTGGCGCGCGCCCTGAGCAGGAGCGCGCCAGGCCCGGCTCAGGAGGTGGCCTCGAATGCCGGTGAGTACTGCACCTCGCCCTGCGCCATCGGTGGGCGCAGGCAGAGGGCCTGGAAGTACTCCGCGGGCACGCCCGGCAGTATCAGGCCTGGTTCGGCGCGGAAACCGAAGCGTCCGTAATAGCCCGGTTCGCCCAGCAGCACGCAGCCCCGTGCTCCTTGCTGGCGCAGGGCTTCAAGCGCGGCATGCATCAACGCCGCACCGATGCCCTGCCCTTGCCATCCGGGCAGTACCGAAATCGGACCGAGGCCGAACCAGCCGCTGCTGCCATCGCTGATCGCCACCGGCGAAACCGCGACATGGCCAACCCGCTCGCCATCGGCCTCGGCCACCAGCGAAACCGCCAGCTCGCCACGCGCGCGCAGTGCATCGACGATGAAGTGTTCGGTATGGCTGCTGTGCTCGGCGGTAGCGAAGGCTGCGGCTGTCAGCGCATGGATGGCGGCGACGTCGGCCGCGGCTTCATTGCGGAGGGTGTAGTTCAAGGGGCACCTCGATCGATGCGGCGCACCCGGGCAGCGGGTACGCGGTGAAGGGAAAGGGTCGCCATGGCGTGCATCAGCGATTGTCCAGCTGCGGGCGCACCGCAACCAGTCCGGCGCGGTTGATGCGGTAGGGACGACCGTCATGCGAACTGATCAGGCGCTTGTCCTTCAGCTTCTTGAAGACGGCCAGCGTGCAATCGCTCAGCAACAGGCCTTCACGATTGAAGCATTCAACGCTGCGGACACGGCCGGAGCCGTCGCGGCTGAAGGCAATGCAGCCGCCCTGGGCGAGAACGTGCAACGTCCTCTGCTCCGCTCGGGAGATATTCATGGGAAAAGAGATCCTGCGTAATCGGAAATGCGGACGACACGGGCTGCCAACGGCACCCGGCCAGGGGAACACGCATTCGATAACCACTCCCGGCAGACACACGGGAAGGGTTATCCGATGACGGCAATCTCCAACATGAAAAACCACACTCGGCAGGCGCCTGCGTGCTGCAGGCACGCGCACGTTACCCAGCCGCCTGCGGCGGGTCAACCTCGGCACTACCGCGATTGGGCGATAATTTATCTTTCATCCGCAGGAGCCGACGATGCAGCAGCCAACGATGGACTGGGTCGCGCAGGCACGCGCATTGGCCAGCCAGGCCCATGCCGGGCAGCAGGACAAGGCAGGACAGCCCTATATCGAGCACGTGGCGCGCGTGGCGGCGGCGATCCATGACGATGACATGGCCAAGGCGGCTGCCTGGCTGCACGACGTGGTCGAGGACTGCCCCCAGTACGCGGCGCAGGTGCAGGCGTTCCCGGCGCCGATCCGTGACACCGTGAGCCTGCTCAGCCGGCACACCGCCGCTGATGCCGATCAGTACTACGCGCGCATCCGCCAGCATCCACTTGCCCTGAAGGTGAAGTTGGCCGACATCGCCGACAACGCCCACCCGCGCCGGCTGCTGCAGCTCGCCCCGGCACTGGCCGACCGCCTGCGCAGCAAGTACGCCGCCGCGCTGGTCGCCCTTGGCGGCCAACGCGCGGCCACCGCCACACCCGCTACGGCAACCACACGGCTGCTGCAGCTGATGGATGCAGCACACACGTTGGCAGCGCTGGCCAGCGAACCTGAAGTGACCGCCGCCGGCGGCCAGGACGCTCCGTACCCACGCCAGGCGGCGCTGCTCGCCGTATGCGAAGTCGTGCGTGCCGAAGTGGAGGCACAGATGACACCGGAGACCTTCGTCATCTGGAGCGACATGTACGTGCAGCCCTGACCACCGCCCGATGCAGCCCGGGTGCCACCGGTCAAACGCTGATTCTTGGCCATGGGCACTGATCACTGCTGCGGTGCAGCAGTACAATGGGCGGCTCCCCGTCCCCATCGCGCCCCCGCATGAGCCCCAACTCTTCCCTGGCTGCGCGGCTGACGCCCCGTCAGCGCACCCTGATCATTCTCGCCCTGTCATTGGGCGGCTTCGCCATCGGCACCAGCGAGTTCGCCAGCATGGGCCTGATGCTGGAGATCAGCCGGGGCCTGTCGATCTCTGAAACCCAGGTCGGTCACCTGATCAGCGCCTACGCCATCGGCGTGGTGGTCGGTGCGCCGATCCTGGCGTTCGTCGGCGCCAGTTTCCCGCGCCGCAAGCTGTTGTTGGCGCTGATGGGCTTCTATGCCGTCGGCAACCTGGCCAGCGCGCTGGCGCCGAACTACGCCACCATGCTGCTGGCGCGCTTCGTCGCCGGCCTGCCGCATGGCGCCTACTTCGGCGTCGCGATGCTGGTGGCTGCGGCGATCAGCCCCGCCGGCCAGCGTGGCCAGGCGATGTCGCGCGTGCTGCTCGGCCTGTCGATCGCGATCCTGGTCGGCAATCCGCTGACCACCTGGCTGGGCCAGCAGCTGAGCTGGCGCACCGCCTTCGCCCTGGTCAGCCTGCTGGCCATCGCCACCGTGGTGATGATCGCGCGCTTCCTGCTGCCCGATCCGGACGAGGTGCGTACCTCGCCGATGCGCGAACTGCGCGCCTTCAACACTACCCAGGTGTGGCTGGCGCTGGCGATCGGTGCGGTCGGTTTCGCCGGTATGTTCTGTGTGTTCACCTACCTGGCACCGACCCTGGTGCAGGTCACCGGCGTGGCCGAATCGTGGATGCCGCTGGCGGTGGGCGTATTCGGCATCGGCGCGATCATCGGCAACATCGCCGGTGGCTGGCTGGTGGACAAGTTCCACTTCAAGGCCGCCGCCGTGGTGCTGCTGTGGTCGATCGTGATGCTGTTGCTGTATCCGCTGGCGGCGCAGTCGGTGTGGACGATCGGCCCGATGATCATCACTGTCGGCACCATGGGCGCGCTGGCGGCGGTGCTGCAGACCCGCCTGATGGACGTGGCCGGCGAAGCACAGACGCTTGCCGCCGCTTCCAACCATGCCGCGTTCAATACCGCCAATGCCCTGGGCCCCTGGCTGGGCGGCATGGCGATCAGCGCCGGCTTCAGCCCGGCCAGCACCGGCTACGTCGGCGCCGCCACCGCCCTCGGCGGCCTGCTGCTGTGGGGTGTGGCGGTGATGCTGGACAGGAAGCGCAAGCACGCCGTCGCCGGCGGCCACTGAGCATCGCGCCGGGTCGTCAGTCGCTGCCGTTGCGGCGGCGGCGGCCCGGTCGCAGCAACGCACCATCGCCGGCTGCCAGCGTGGGCCGTGCCAGTTCGCCACGCTGTACGCGGTCCAGTACCCGCCGTGAATTGGCCGCGCAATCAATGCCGTCCGGCCGCGCCTGGATATCCTCGATCAAGGCCAGCAGGTGCGCCCGGCTCTGCGCAAGGCGCAGTTGCAGCGCCTCGATATCGGCCACCTTCCGCCGCAGCATCGTGATCAGCGCATCGTGCTGCCACTGGCCCATGTCCGGCGGCAGCAGCGCGCGGATCTCTTCCAGGCTGAAGCCTGCGCGCTGCGCGCCGATGATCAGCTCCAGCAGCAGCACCGCCTGCTCCGGGTAGTCGCGATAGCCGTTGGCCTGGCGCTGCACCACCAGCAGCCCGGCATCCTCGTAGAAGCGGATGCGCGACGCGGCCAGGCCCGTGCGGCGGGCCAGCTCACCGATCTTCATGGGCCTGAATCCTCGACATCGGCACCGGTTGACCTTCAATCAAACTTGAAGGTTAGCGTAGCGCCATTCCCCTGTCCCGGAGCTGTCCGATGTCCCTGTTCTCGCCGCTGGCCCTGCCCTCGGGCGCTGTCATCCACAACCGCATCGCCAAGGCCGCGATGGAGGAAAACATGGCCGACGCCGACCACGCGCCCTCGCCCGCGCTGCTGCAGCTTTACCAGCGCTGGGCCGACGGCGGTGCCGGGCTGATCATCACCGGCAATGTGATGGTCGATGGCCGTGCCATGACCGGACCGGGCGGCGTGGTGCTGGAAGACGACCGCCACCTCGATCGCTTCATCGCCTGGGCGGACACGGCCCGCGCGCGCGGCGTGCAGATGTGGATGCAGATCAACCATCCCGGGCGGCAGATGCCGGCAGCGCTCGGTCAACCGACGTTGGCGCCTTCAGCGGTGCCGCTGCAGATGGGGGCGTTGTCCAGCCAGTTCGCACCGCCGCGGGCGATGACCGAGGCCGACATCGAAGAGGTGATCGCCCGCTTCATCCGCAGTTCCGAGCTGGCCGAGCGTGCTGGCTTCAGCGGGGTGGAGATCCATGCCGCGCACGGCTATCTGCTCAGCCAGTTCCTGTCGCCGCTCTCCAACCACCGCGATGATCGCTGGGGTGGCAGCCTGCAGAACCGAGCACGCCTGTTGCTTGAGATCGTGCAAGGGGTGCGCACTGCGGTGTCGCCCACGTTCGCGGTGGCGGTGAAGCTCAATTCCGCCGACTTCCAGCGTGGCGGCTTCTCGCCGGAGGACGCGCGCGCGGTGGTGGAGATGCTGGCCCCGCTGGGTGTGGATCTGGTCGAACTGTCCGGTGGCAGCTACGAAGCACCGGCCATGACCGGCGCCGCGCGCGATGAACGCAGCCTCGCACGCGAAGCCTATTTCCTCGAGTTCGCACGCGAGATCGCCACAGTGGCGACGATGCCGCTGATGGTCACCGGCGGTATCCGTCGCCACGCGGTGGCCCAGCAGGTGCTGGAGAGCGGTGTTGCGATGGTGGGCATCGCCACCGCGTTGGCGATCGAACCGGACCTGCCCAAACACTGGCAGCAGGGGCACGACGCGGTGCCGATGCTGCGCACCATTGACTGGCGCAGCAAGCCGCTTGCGGCCAGCGCACACATGGCGGCGGTGAAGTACCAGCTGGGCCGGCTGAGCCGGCGCCGCCCCACCGCGCCCGGCGTCTCACCGCTGTGGGCGCTGCTGCTGGCGCAGGCGGCGGGCAGGTGCCGGACCCGTCGCTACAGGCGCTGGATCGCTGCGCGCGCAGGCAGCCGCTGAACGGGCAGGCTTCTCATCGCGGCAGCGATGCTCCACCATCTGCGTGATCGGCGGCAATCCGCTCCCGATCACAGCAGGCACAAGGAACCCACGTGGCAGCAGCACCGACCAGCAACCGCGAAAAACTGCTCGATGACCTGCTCTCGCTCGGCCGCAACTGGGCGCTGGCGATTGCCATCGCCGGTGCCGGAGCCGCGGTCCATTACAGCGAATCGGTGTACGAGGCCGGGCTCTGGCGCGGGCTGCTGCCCACGCTGTGCTTCCTGGTCGCCATCATCTGGATCGTGCTCAGCATCATCCGCTTCGACCTGACCCTCCAGCAGCACTTCGAGCGCAAGCGCACGCGCTGGCTCAGCCGCCTGTTGTATGTGGTGCTGCTGGGCACCGGCATCACGGCGGTGTTCTTCGTCACCGAACTGGCGGCCAGCAACCACATTGCGCGGATGTGCGATTCGGTCGCCAACGAACCGGCAAGCCGCATCTACCGGTCGAGCGAATGCCAGCGCCTGTACCAGCATCGCGCGGCGTACCGGAAGCGACTGGAATCGGTCGAGGGCGAGTTCGACTGAGCCGCGTTGGGCCCACGAAGAACACATGGCGTGGATATGCAGTCGGGCACAGTACGCGTGCCGCTCACGCTTGGACCCATCCAGCCACCATGCTTCACGCGCCCGCCCCTGCACGTCACGATGCCATCGCCCTGCAGGCAGGCATTCTCGGCAGTGTGCTGGGCGTTGCGGCGTTCAAGGCTGTTGCGCTGTCGGCGCTGGCGAGTGGATCACTGATGGTGATCGGGGTGTGGATGCTGGCCTGCGCCCTGCTGGGCGCCTGGGCCCTGGCCGCCTACCTGGCCTGCCTCGCGCTGAGCCGCCGGGTGTTCGTGCTGATGCTGGCCCTGTGCGTGGTGCTGATGGCCTGCATCGCCTGACCGCATCGGGCGCCGGACTATCGCGCGATTGTTACAGAATAACAAGTGCGATCAGTCCGATTGCCTGTGCCTGGGGTCACAGCCTGGAATGGCAGGGCCACTCCGGCACCACCCCGAGACTTCCGCATGAACCTGCCGCCCCTGCTGCGCACCTCACTCACCGTCCTTGTATTGGTCCCGCTGGGTGGCTGTGCCACCTACGACGACAGCGCGATGCACCCGGCCTGCCAGGAATCGCCGCATCTGAAGGACCTGCCGCGCGACGTGGCCGCCCGTGAGAGCCGCTGCAACAAGGGCATGGAAGTGTGGTCGAGCGAGCGCAAGGGCAGCGACAAACCGCTGGACCTGAGCGGCAAGAAAAAGGATCTGTAAGCGCAGCCGGCGCAGCCCGGATCGGCTGCGCCGCCATCGTGCAGGTCAGCGGACGGCCGCCGTCCCGAACCAGCGCTGCCGCGCGTGAGCCAATCCGGTCAGGTCGGCGCCCGCACCGCAGGCCCAGGCGACGATGCCATCGGGGCGCACCAGAACCGCGCCCAGGCCCGTCGCCTCATCCGGCACCGATCCCATGCAGACAGGGTGCGATGGCGCATCGCCCATGATGTTGCACGGCAACGATTCCACATCGAACACGAGCAGCGCCCCCTGCCCGGCCCTCAGCAGCTCGCCGGTGCGACGGCCGTCGGCCAGCACGAAGTCCGGCACGCTGCGACCGACCAGCGGGTGCCCATCGCCCGGCGCCAGCTGCTGCGCCACGCCCCAGACCCGCTCGGCCAGATAGGTCGCGCCATCGCGGGTGTCGGCCAGATCGGCGATGACGGCCGCCAGCGCGCGCGAACCGGCGCCCGGCCGCATCAGCGCAACCTGCGCACGCGACCAGTCCAGTACCTTTGCGCCGATCGGATGCCGCTCGGCCTGATAGCTGTCCAGCAAGGCCTCTCCGGCATCGCCACGGACCACGGCCGCCAGCTTCCAGCCCAGGTTCATTGCATCGCCGATGCCCAGGTTCAACCCCTGCCCACCCAACGGTGAATGCATGTGTGCGGCATCACCGGCCAGCAGCACGCGACCGTTGCGGTAGGCGCTGGCCTGGCGCGCGGCGTCGGTCCAGGTGGTGGCCAGGTGCAGCGCGGTGATCGTTGCATTGCGACCGGACACGCGCCGCAGCAGCGCTTGCGCCGACGGCAGGTCCAGCGCCGTGCGATGGCCAGCGCCGCCGTCGAAATCGGCCAGTGCCAGCACACCCGGAGGATTGAAATTGCACATCCCGTGCGTGGTGTACTGGCGACCCGGCGTGAGCATCGAAGGATCTTCCAGTTCGACGAGCAGGGAGTGGCCGGTGAACTCCGGATCGGTTCCTTCGAAGCTGAAACCCGATTGCTTGCGCACGGTGCTGCGGGCACCATCGCAGCCAACCAGCCAGCGGCCGTGGACGGTGCCGTGTGCGGTCGTCTGCACAGCGACCTGATCCTCCTCCACCTGCACCGCCTGTACCGCGCAGCCGCGATCGATGTGCACGCCCAGCCCGACTGCGCGCTCGGTCAATACCGCTTCCAGCGCCTGCAGCTCGATCGCCATCTGCGTGCCGACCGGCGTTGGCAGCCGCCAGTTCCAGCGCCCGCTGTCCACGTTGTCCAGCGCGAACGGAATGCCGGCGAAGTGGCCCCCCAACGGCCGCGGCTGCGCCAGCCAGTGCGCCGTGCCGGGCGGGGGGGCGCCCTTGTCCGGCTTCAGCACCTGGGCCGCGGCAACCGCGTCCAGCAGGCCGCGCCGATCCAGCGCCTCCAGGGTGGGGGCGTTCAAGCCGCGCAGGCCCAGCGGCAAGCGTTTCAGCGGGGATTCGGCGGACTCGGCCTGTTCCAGCACCCGAACCGAACAGCCGGCCTGGGCCAGTTCGCAGGACAGGAACAGGCCGACCGGGCCCGCACCGGCGATGACGACGTCGTACAGCATTGGGACTTCCTCGTGAGCACCGGGCCGGCGCTCTGGCGATCATAATGTTACACTCGGTGTACGTTTCTACAAGTGAACCTCCGATGACCCCATCCCCGGGCCGCCGCGAGCAGCGCAAGGCCGAGACCCGACAAGCGATTTCAGACGTCGCCACCGAGCTGATCATCCGGCGCGGCTTCGAGGCGGTGTCGATGTCCGAGATCGCCGAGGCCGCCGGGGTCTCGCGCAAGACGGTCTTCAACTACTTCGCCAGCAAGGAAGACCTGGTCTTCGACCGCGACGAGGAGGCGCGCGCTTTGCTGCGCGAGGGCATGCTGGCCCACAACGACATGGCCCCGCTGGGCGCCTTCCAGTCACTGGTACGGCAACTGCTGGACAGCGGCCATCCGCTGCTGCGGATCAACGCCGGCGCAGCGGCGTTCTGGGCGACCGTAGCCGACAGTCCCGTGCTTGTCGCGCACGCGCGCAGGCTGCAGGCGCAACTGAGCGACGACCTGGCGCAGCTGATGGCCGATGCTGCCGGCAGGCCCGCCAGCGATGCCGAGGCAAGGCTGGGCGCGGGCATGCTGATGGCGTCGATGGTGGCGGCCTACGAGAAGGGCCTGGCCAGCCAGCGGCAGGGTGAAGACCCGCGCGAGGCCATGCAGCAGCTGATCGTGCGTGGCGCCACCGGGGTGCTGGTGGCCTTGGCAGGCACGCCGTATACAGACCCGGCCTTGCGTCCATAGCGCATTCGGGGGATAGGTCACGAAGTGTTGCAAATGCTAATCTTTCTCATTTGCAACCGCCCCCACCTCGCCCCCATGCCCCTTTCCGCTCCTCTGCCGCGCGCCCTGTGCCTTGCGCTGGGCCTTTCCCTGACCTCCCTCGCACTGGCCGCCGAGACCCCGGCAGACGCCCCCAGGGACCTGGACAAGGTCGAAGTCCGCGGCCGTGCGCAGACCCTCTACCGCGCCACCGATGCGGCCGTTGGTACTCGTACCGACACCCCGCTGGAGCTGGTCCCGCAGTCGATCCAGGTGATCCCGCGCGAGCTGATCGACGACCAGGCCGCGCGCCAGGTGACCGACCTGTACCGCAGCATCAGCGGCATCAGCTTCTTCAGCTATGCCGGCGTGACCCTGCGCGGCTTCCGCCAGGAGAACGTGCTGTACGACGGCCTGCGTGGCGATCCCTATGCAGGTTTCTCGGTACCGCAGCTGTTCAACATCGAGCGCGTGGAGGTATTGAAGGGCCCTGCCGGTGCGCTGTACGGCGGCGGCGATGCCGGCGGCGTCATCAACTATGTGACGCGCAAGCCGAAGGCTCGTGCCGAGCGCCGCATCGAGCTGCAGGTGGGCGACAAGGCTTTCCGTGCGGGCTCGATCGAAGGCACCGGGCCGTTGAATGCCACCGGCAGCGTTCGCTATCGCGCAGGCCTGTATGCCGACAGCGAAGAGGGCGTGCGCTGGAACGCCGACAGCGAAAGCGTGATCGGCGATGCGTCGCTGGCCTTCGATGTCGGCCAGACCGGCGAACTGGTGCTGCAGTTCACCGACATCACCCAGAACCTGGGCGGCAACCGCCTGCGCGGTGTGCCGGTGAACGATGCCGGGACCTTCCTGACCGACCGCCGCTGGAACCACAACGAGGCCAGCGACTTCCTCGACATGCGCGCCAAGGTGGCATTGGTGCAGTACCGCTTCGCACCACGCGACACCCTTGACGTGGACGTTGCCGCACGCTGGTTCAGCAACAACGAGCACCAGATGTACCACGAGCCGATGGGGCTGATCGACCGTGACCGCGATGGCGTGGCCGAGTGGATGACGCGCCAGCTGCGCAACCAGATCCGCGACAACGAGGCGTTCACCGCCAGCGCGAATGCGGTCTGGCGGATCAACACCGGGCGCATCGAACACAAGGTGTTGTTCGGCGCCGATGTGTACCAGCTCGACGCCGACTTCACCGCACAGACCGCCAACAGCGCCGACCTGGCACGCGGCGCCGGCCCGGTGCGCGGCATCGATCTGTTCAACCCGGTCTATGGCGCCAGCACCTGGCATGACTACAACCTGGCCGCGCTGCCCTGGCGCAGCACCTCCACGCGCAGCAAGCGCTACGGCGGCTATCTGCAGGATGAGCTGGCGCTGGGCCCGCGCTGGCACGTGCTGGCCGGGCTGCGCTGGGATGGCTTCAAGGATGAGGACCGCCTGGGTGGCAGCGGCGTGGAAGGCAACGACCTCAGCTGGCGGCTGGGCAGCACCTTCAGCGTGCGCGAGGGGCTGAACGTGTACGCCAACGTGGCCAGTGGCTTCGTGCCGCAGAGCGCGGCCAACCAGAACCCGGCCGCGGGCGGCCCGTTCGACGCCGAGCGCAGCAGGCAGTGGGAGGTTGGCCTGAAATCCCTGCTGGCCGACCGCGTGACCTTGAACATGGCGGCCTACCGCATCGACCGCAGCAACATCGTGCAGGCCACCGGCGAGGTGATCGGCGGGGTGAACCAGCTGGCCGCACTGGGCCTGGTGCGCAGCACCGGCATGGAACTGGACCTGCTGGCCGACATCACCGAGCGCTGGGTGCTGAATCTGACCTATGCCTACAACGACGCGCGGGTGAAGGATGCCGGTCCAGGCGGCATCACCAATGCCTCGGGCGACCGCTTCGCCAACGCACCACGCAACAAAGTGGGCCTGTGGACGCGCTATGACCTGCCCTCGATCAACTCAGCGATTGGCTTCGGCGTGGATCATGTCGGAGAACGCGTCAGCCTCGACGGACAGACGGTGAAGGCCTACACCGTGTTCGATGTGAGCTGGAAGACCACGTGGAAGCAGTGGCAGTTCCAGGCCAACGTCAAGAACCTGTTCAACAAGGTGTACGCCGCCAGCGGCTTCATCGAACGCAACGGGCACTTCCCGGGTGAACCGCGGCGGGTGTATGTGCAGGCGGCCTACACCTTCTAAGGCCATGCTGCAGGGAGCAGCGGGGGAAGTGGCAACCCACTTCCCCTGCCAGCGTCAGTGCGAGCAGGACACCAGCATCGAGCGGGTGGCCATCTGGGTGGAGGTGAAGCCGTTCCTGTTGCCCACCGCGATGGCATTTCCTTCATCGCCATCCTTGCTGAAGACCACATAGCCCCCCGGGCACATCTGCCCGGCCTTCTCGTAGCAGCCACTCCAGGAACTGGAGCCGCTGCAGTCGATGGACACGCCACGGCGACCATCGGGGGTGACGGTCATCCTGGCGGTGGTGCAGCCGCCCAGCGCGGCAACGAACAACAGCGGTACGTACAACTTCATGGGCACTCCAGGGTTGGGGATCAGCAGACGGGCGCCAAGGCTGGAGTGCCCGGATTGCGCCAACCTTGCGCCAGAGGGCCTCACCGCTGCGGGGCTCGCCCTGCATTGGCACGCCATGTTCACGCAATGTTCCTGTAATACGGTGCCGGCGCCTGCCGAAGTCCCCCGCGCCCCTTCCCGCCCGATTCCCGCCGATGCACATCCTGCTGATCGAAGACGAAGCCGAACTGGCTGCCACCCTGAAGTCCGCCCTGCAGCGCGAGCGCTACGTGGTGGACCTGGCCAACACGCTGGCACTGGCCCGCGAAGCGGCGCTTTCCGGGTCGCACGATCTGGTGCTGCTGGACCGCACCCTGCCCGATGGCGACGGGCTGGGCCTGATTCAGGTCCTGCGCGGGCACAACCCCGGGGTACCGATCATCGTGCTCAGTGCGCTGGGACAGTTGCCGGACCGCATCGCCGGCCTGGATGAAGGGGCCGACGACTACCTGGCCAAGCCCTTCGCGCTGGAGGAACTGTTCGCGCGGATCCGGGCAGCCGGGCGCCGGCCGGGCGGCATGCAGGTAGAGCCGGTGAGCATCGGCCGGCTGCTGTTCGACCCCGCCTCGGGCGAGGCCACGGTGGGTGGACAGCGACTGGAGCTTCCGCGCCGCGAGATCCGGGTGCTGGCCGCCCTCGCCCGCCGGCTGGGCCGCACCGTGCTGCGCGAGTCCATCGAAATGGCGGTGTATGGCTTCGACGACGGCATCCATTCCAACACGCTCGACTCGCACGTCTCGCGCCTGCGGCGCAAATTGGCCGACGCCGATGCCGGGGTGGAAATCCATGCCATCCGCGGTGTCGGCTATCTGATGCGGGAAACGAAGTAATGGCGCGACGCCCCTCCCTGAAGCGCCCGCTGATCGTCAAAACGCTGATCTACCAGCTGCTTGCGTTGCTGGTGGCGTTCTTTGCGCTGCTGATGGTGCTGGTGCGTGCCGACAGCGGCGGCTACTACACCATCCAGACCTTTGCCCCTGTGGCCGCAGAGGCCGTTCACCGCGACAGCACGGGCGAACTGTATGTGGAGCACACGCCTGAGCTGGCCGAGCTGCTGAAGATCGTTCCCGGCGCGTGGTTCATCGCCGAGGATGAGCATGGCCACCACGTGACCTTCGGCCACGTTCCACCCGCCTATGCGTCGCTGGTCGGCACCCTCGACGGCATCCCCTATGGCGACCTGCGCGGACGCGACCGCAGCGATGGCCTGGCGGTGGCGATACGCCAGCACAGCGGCCCGGCCGGCAAGCTGACCATCATGGCCCATGGCGAAACCGATTCGCTGACCTGGCAGATGGCGCTGGCGGCACACATCATCACCCTGCCGATCTTCCTGCTGCTGGGCCTGGCCACTCTCATCCTGACCCCGATCATCGTCCGTCGCGCCCTGGCCGGTGTGGAACGCATCGCGCAGGAGGCCCGCAACATCTCCGCCAGCCGTCGCGGCATCCGCCTGACCGAGACCGCCGTACCGGTGGAGATCGCTCCGCTGGTGACGGCGGTGAACGAAGCCCTGGACCGCCTGGACGAGGGACACGAGCGGCAGCGTCGCTTCATCGCCGCCGCCGCCCATGAGCTGCGTACGCCGATCGCGATCCTGCGGGTCAAGATAGATGCGGCCGACGACGCCACCTCGCACAGCCTGGCCGTGGAAGTCGCCCGGCTGGCCACGCTGGCCGAGCAGCTGCTGGACCTGCACCGCATGGAGGAAGATGGCCCGAAGGACTCGCTCAACCTGGCCCGCGTGGCCAAGCGGGTCGTGGCCGATCTGGCGCCGCTGTTGATCCAGTCCGACAAGACGGTCGCCGTCGCGGTGGAACCGAACTTCCCGGTGCTGGGCGAGGCCGGCGCGGTAGAGCGCGTGCTTTCCAATCTGGTGTTGAATGCAGCCGAGCATGGCGGGCGCCATATCATCGTGCGCGTGCAGGGCAGCTGCCTGGAAGTGGAGGACGACGGCCCCGGCATTCCGGTCGACCAGCGCGAGCGCGTGTTCGAGCCCTTCCAGCGCCTGCGCCCGCGCCAGACCGGTGCCGGGCTGGGGTTGAATCTGGTGCGACAGGTGATCGACCGGCATGGCGGCCGCGTCACGATTCTGGATGCACCCGGCGGCGGCGCATTGATCCGCGTCGAGTTCCCGCTGCATCCGGGCGTCAGCAGCGAGCCGCCACCGGAGCGCTGAGCACACCCTGCCTACGGGGCTGACTGCCCGCTGTCCACGCACGACGACCGGGGATGATGCGCAAGGTTGCGGCAATGTTTGCCGCACAGCATCTGCAGGCGTGGCATTGCTCATGATGCCGCGTCCGGGTCTGACAGGAAGCCTGCATGTGACACAGGGAGCGCATCCCTCTTCGTCTACCACGCGTACTCCGCCCCCCGGCTGTACGTCCAGTCTGACCGCGGCAGCGTGGAATCATCGCGCGCGAACGTGGCGCAGCCGTGGCGGCAAGCACTGGCCGCACTGGCTGCGGATACCTGCCGAACCCGAGCGGGTGGACGCCCTGATACGCCTGGCCGGCGCACTGTTCCTGCTGTTGCCTGGCATGTCACTGGTGGCTGCAACATTCCGCCACGCGCCGGGAACAGCCGCCGCCATCGTGCTGTTCGTCACCTTGCATGCGGGGCTGCATATGCTGGCATTGTGGCGCGAGGCAGCATCCCGACCGATTCCCTCGATCCCCCGGGTGCTGGACGCGCGTGCCGCCGGCATGATGCTGGCCGTTACCTTGCCGGTCATCGTCCTCGGTGCCACAGGTCCGAGGCCCGTCATCACGTCAGCCTGGCTGCTGGCTGGCGCGATATGCCAGCTCTGCAGCCTGCGCCGCGTGTCGCAACGCCTGCGCCACGTCCTGCTGGCGCTCGGCAGCGTGCTGCAGTTCATTGCGGTAACCCTGCTCGCACTCGGCACGGTGCACTGACAGGCCGGCACCGCCGCAAGGTTCACGCAATCCAGCACATCGAGACTCGACGACCATCCACACCTGTCACCGCAGGCGTGCATCCCATCTGTCGCGAGGACCCACGATGCCCTGTCTTTTCTGGATGCTGAGCCGATGAGCGCCGTACCGCGCAAGCGTCGCCGCGTGCTCATCATTGCCGCCGTACTGCTCTGCACCGCGCTGCTCCTGTTCGCCTGGCTGCGACCCGCGCCACCGCCTCGCCTGGAGGTGGCGCCGGTCACCCGTGGCAACATCGAACAGGTGGTGGAAGCCACCGGCACGCTGAAGCCCTCGCGGCTGGTGAGCGTGGGCGCTCAGGTCTCCGGCCGCATCGAAACCCTGCATGTGAAGCTGGGCGACAAGGTAAAGGCCGGTGACCTCATCGCCGAGATCGACTCGCGCACCCAGCGCAATGCGCTGCAGAGCGCGCAGGCCGCCCAGCGCAGCGCCCGCGCGAACCGTGATGCCCTGGCCACCGACCTGCGCCAGTACCAGCTGACCCTTCAACGCCAGCAGGCACTGGTTTCAAGGCAACTGGTCGCACGCGCCGACTACGATGCGGCAAAGGCCAAGGTCAATGCCACGCGGGAGCAGATCGCCGCACTCGATGGCGAAGTGGTGCAGCGGCAGACCGATGTGGATGTGGCGCAGACGAACCTGGGCTACACGCGCATCACCGCGCCCACCGATGGCACCGTGCTGGCCGTGGTCGCGCGGCAGGGCCAGACCGTCAATGCGGTACAGAGCGCACCGACCATCGTGATGCTCGGCAACCAGGACGTGATGACCGTCTACGCCGAGATCTCCGAGGCCGACGTGGTGCACACCGCATTGGGACAGGAGGCGTTCTTCACCATCCTGGGCGACAGCGGCCGACGCTACAGCAGCACGCTGCGCGACATCGCGCCGGCACCGGAGTCGATCACCAACGAAGACACCTCCGGCTTCAGTCCGGCAGGGGCTTCGGCGGGTGCCAGCCGCACCGCCATGTACTACAACGGCCAGTTCGACGTGGACAACGCCGATGGCCGCCTGCGCAGCTACATGACGGCGCAGGTGCGCATCGTGCTGGGGCGCGCCAAGGGCGTGCTGACCATTCCCTCGGCCGCGCTGGGCGCGCGCGCCACCGATGGCAGTTACAACGTGCAGGTACGCGGCGCGGATGGCCACCCTGCCCCGCGGCGCATCACCACCGGGCTGGACGACCAGATCAACGTGGAAGTGCGCAGTGGCCTGCAGGAAGGCGAGCAGGTGGTCCTGGCCCAGGCCGGCGATGCCGCCGCCACAGCCGCCGCACAGCCATGACGGACGCAGAAAAGGACGTACCGCTGCTGCGCGTGCGCGGCATCCGCCGTGAATTCGCCGCTGGCGAACAGACCCTGGTCGTGCTCGATGGCATCGACCTGGATATCCGTGCCGGTGAACTGGTGGCCATCGTCGGCCAGTCCGGCTCGGGCAAGTCCACCCTGATGAACATCCTGGGCTGTCTGGACCGGCCCTCGGCCGGCGCGTATCAGATTGCTGGTCGCGAGACCGCGCAGATGTCGCCGGACGAACTGGCCGAACTGCGTCGCGAGCACTTCGGCTTCATCTTCCAGCGTTACCACCTGCTGACCGACCTGACCGCGCTGGGCAATGTGGAAGTGCCGGCCATCTATGCCGGCCAACCCAGCGCCGACCGCCATGCCCGCGCGCAGGCGCTGTTGCAGCGGCTGGGCCTGGGCGAACGCATGCAGCACCTGCCCGGCGAGCTGTCCGGCGGGCAGCAGCAGCGCGTGTCGATCGCGCGTGCACTGATGAACGGCGGCGCGGTGATCTTCGCCGATGAGCCGACCGGCGCACTGGACACCCAGTCCGGCAAGGAGGTGATGAAGATCCTCGGCGAACTGCATGCCGAAGGCCACACCGTGGTGCTGGTCACCCATGACATGGCCGTGGCCGAGCATGCGCAACGCATCATCGAGATCCGCGACGGGCGCATCGTCGATGATCGCCCTACCGCTGCCGCGACAGCGGCGGCCTCCAGCAACCCAGCCACTCTGCAGGTGCGCAGCGAAGGCAGCGGCTGGCAGGCGCTGCGCGACCGCTTCGGTGAAGCCTTCCGCATGGCCCTGCGCGCGATGAACGCGCACCGCATGCGCACCTTCCTGACCATGCTCGGCATCATCATCGGCATCGCCTCGGTGGTATCGGTGGTCGCCCTGGGCACCGGCGCACGCCAGGCCATCCTGTCCAACATCGCCTCGCTGGGCACCACCACCATCGAGGTCTACCCGGGCTCCGGCTTCGGCGATGTGCACGCGGCACAGGTGGAAACCCTGACGCCCGGCGACAGCACGGCACTGGCCGCGCAACCGTTCGTGGACAGCGCCACGCCCGGCGTCGCCAGCAGTGGCACCGCCCAGCGCGGCAACCGCTCGGCCAACGTGCAGATGCAGGGCGTGAGTGAGCAGTATTTCCGCGTGCACGGCCTGAAGCTCGGGCAAGGCCGCTTCTTTGCCCAGCCCGCCATCACCGGCTACCAGCAGGTAGTGGTAATCGACGCCAATACACGGGCACGGTTCTTCGCCGCACAGGAAGACCCTATCGGCCAGACCCTGCTGCTGGGCAACGTTCCGGTGCGGGTGGTGGGCGTGGTGAAGAAGGAGGCCGGCGCCGTCGGCGATGCCTCGCTGCTGCAGGTCTGGGTGCCCTACACCACCGCCATGGCGCGCATGCTGGGGCAGAGCCATGTGTCCAGCATTACCGTGCGCGTGTCCGACACCGTCGGCATGCAGGCTGCGGAAGCCTCCATCGGCCGGCTGCTGGAACGCCGGCATGGGCGGCGCGACTTCTACATGAGCAACAACGCGCAGATCCGCACGTCGATCGAGCAGACCACCCGCATCCTCACGCTGATGATCAGCTCCATTGCCGCCATCGCGTTGGTAGTGGGCGGCATCGGGGTGATGAACATCATGCTGGTGTCGGTGACCGAACGCACCCGCGAGATCGGCGTGCGCATGGCGGTGGGCGCGCGCCGCAGCGACATCCTGCAGCAGTTCCTGATCGAATCGGTACTGGTCTGCCTGCTCGGTGGCGTGCTGGGTATCAGCGTGGCGCTGGCGCTGGGGGCCGTGCTGGCACTGGCTGATATCGGCTTCTCGCTGGTGTTCTCGAGCACCTCGATCCTGGCCGCGTTTGCCTGCAGCAGCCTGATCGGCATTGGTTTCGGCTTCTTGCCGGCACGCCGTGCAGCGCAGCTGGACCCGGTGGAGGCGCTGGTGCGCTGAACAACGCGCATTCCACAAGAACGACTACAGGTTCGCGCAATGTCCGCGCGCTGTACTGGCACCACCGACACAGCCGCACAGGAGCGGAACGATGTTTCAGAAGACAGGACGTACGGCGTTGCTGCTGGGGGCCGCACTGCAACTACTGGTGCTGATTCCATACGCGGACGACGCCCATGCACAGGACCGCGATGGCTACCGCTCCGGCTGGGACCGGGGCTATCACGACCGCCAGCGCGACGAATGGGAGCGCCGCGAGCGCGAACGGGAGCGCGAACGGCGCGATGACGACAAGGCCAAGCGCGTGGTGGTGGGCGTTGTGGGCGCGGCGGTAGTTGCCGGCGTAATCGCTGCGGCGGCCAAGCGCGAGCGCGAGACCCGCGAACGTGCCGACTACTGCATGAACCGCTACGGCAACTACGACCGCCGCAACGACACCTACCGTGGCTCGGATGGCTACACCTATCCCTGCCGCTGACCTGCCCTGCATTCCGAAGGAACCGACCGCATGAACAAGACGCTACTCATCATTGCCCTGTCTGCCGCACCGCTCATTGGCCACGCCGCCAGCGGCGACCCGAAGCAGGCCTATATCGACTCCAGCTTCGCCGTCATGGACAGCAACGGCGATGGCCGCATCGACAAGGCCGAGTACGCGAAGTACCAGCAGGCACGCTTCAACAAGCAGGCCGAATCCATCGACGCCGCGTTCAAGGAAATGGATGCCGACAAAGACGGAAAGATCAGCAGGAAGGAAGCCGCCGTGGTGCCGGAAATCGAGAAGTATTTCGCGGGGCTGGATACTGATGGCGATGGTTATCTGTCGCTGAAGGAAATGCAGCAGGCCATGGTGGCCGCGCAGACGGCAGACGCCCCGGCGAAGTAGCGCCTTGGTACGGGGTCAGCGCCTGATCGTGCGGCATTGGCGGATACCAGGTTGCATCGTTCTGGTAGGTGCCCACCTTGGTGGGCACGGCTCCGTCACCACGCGCGAGCGCCAGAGGCCCCGCAGAATGGGCCTCCAGCGGGTAGCGCGCGGCAGTCAGCGCACCTTGTACAGCACCGCCGCACCCGGGCGCGGCTCGAACGCCGGCACCGTCTGCTGGGTGAGCGCGGTGCCCTTGGCATCCCACACCAGCGTCTCCACCGGGTACTCATCCTTGCGGGTCATCTGGTCGATCTTGGCCACGACCACCGTTGCAGCGGCCGGCACTTCCGGATTCCAGCCGAACACGCCCACCCTCCCGTAGAACACGGCCGGCGCGGCGGCATCCAGCCGGCGGTCCGGGCACATCACCAGCCCACGATCGAGCATGACGCGCAGCGCATCGACCGGCACCTTCTTCACTGTCGGCGTGGTGCGCTCGCTGCTGTGGCCGGGGCAGACATTGGCCGCGCGGGTAGCCATGTCTTCGGCTACCTGGCGGTCGGATTGGGCAAAGGCTGCGGCCGGAATCAGGCAGAGGCCGAGCAGCACACGCGTGGACGTCCGGGTCATTGCAGGTTCCTGTGATGGATGCCAAGCGAACTTAGCAATGCCTGCCCGCCGAGTTGCAAAGACCGCGTGAGGCTGCAGCACAGCCCCGCGCAGCCTGCGCCATCACGGAACCAGGCAGCGCTCCACCTGCAGCGACAGCACCTGGCAGGCGTTGAACAGGCCTTCGACCAGCGCTGCGGACGGGCAGCAGGCGGGATCATCACTCTCCCGCGCCACATGCGCGGCGTGCAGCATGGCGGTCAGCGCAGTGATGCCCGAGGCACTGCGGGTGGCCAGGGCCAGATCGAAGGCGCGGCCGGGGCTCAGCCGGGTTTCGGTCCAAGGCTGGCCATCGGCTCGCAGATTCTCACCGTGGCCTTTCAAGTGCGCGAAGAACGCCGACGGCGCGACGGACTCCGCGGATTCGCAGAGCGCCGCTTCAAGCGTTTCGGCCAGGGCGGCGGGAAGATCACACGCGGCGGCGCCGAGCAGCTCGCGCAGGCGGGGAATGTCGGGAGTACGGTCAGGCATGGCGACAACCTCACGGTGTGGCCACCTGCAGATGCAAGGTGGCGGACGGTGCGGGTTGGCGTGCCGGATACGTAGTACGAAAGCCGGCGGGTCCTAAAACCCCCACGCACCGTCCGCCATGAACTGGCAGAGGGTGCATTGTCGTGACCGCAACATTAGATGCAAGCACGACGCCGTGTACTACGTAAGTTCGGGACGCCAATCCCGGCCAGGGCGAGTGCCTTGGCGCGGCGATGATTGGCGTACTCGTTCGTGGATGAAAAGTAGGGAAATGCCGCGTCGACGTGCAGTCGCGGTACTTGCGTCATGTAATGGCGAGTTGCCCATCAAACGCACCAGATGGGGCGGCAATGTTCGCCTGCAGATGGCATGGCGCTGTGCATGCAGGCAAGCCGAACGCGACACAGCTGATTCACCTTCCCCCATAAGCCGCTCATATCGGAACAGATCAGGTGTCGCGTTCGACCCTTGAACACTCTGCTGATCCGACATCAGAGATCGAACCCGCACTTCCCATGAACCCGCAGTCGCCCATTGCAGTTGGGCTTCGGCGTGCTTGTCGCAAAAGCCACTCGAAGCAACGCCGAACTGCATCGGATTCTGCCGGCCGATCAGCAATGGAAGCGATTCATGGCACGGAACTGGATTGTGATGGGAGACCCGACCTCCAGCGGAGGGCGTGTAATCACTGCGTCGAACCGAACCGACATCGAGGGCATGGGCGTTGCACGCGTGGGCGACAAGGCGACGTGCCCACACATGCACAAAGGGGTGTTTGCGATTGTCCAGGGTGACAGCACGATCATCATCGATGGCCAGCCCGTTGCGCTGGACGGATGCGCGCTCGCGTGTGGCTGCAGGGTGATGTCAAGCCAACAACTCAGGGTGTACGTATCCAATACTGCCACCACAGGCGGGACTGCCAGTCCCAACATGGCCGGTACGCAGCGTGCTGAAACGCCGCTGGCCAGCGGCCGCCGCCTTCAGTTCGACCAGGCTATCCGTTTCACCGGCTCACAGGGCATGCCGTTGCGGGAACTTCCCTACACGCTCCATCTGGCGAACGGCCAGACCTTCTCCGGCATGACCAACGCACTGGGCGAGACGTCACGTGTTTCGACCCGCGAGAGCGTGGCGGTGGTGCGCGCGGAGTTGCGCCCACCCAGCGCCACGAGTGGTTGTTGCGAACGCACCTTGTTGGCCGGGATCGATGATGCAGCGGTTTTTGATGTCGAAGGTGTGATTACCACCTCTGACACCATGGGAACGTCGATCGTACCGGTGCAGGTACCAAGCCATGAACGCGGCTTGACACAAGGCGAGATCGAGATGGCACAGCTGGTGTTCGGCGATGCGATTGACTACAGCCTGGTGAGGATTCACAACCATGGCTACTGGATGTTGTTTGGGATGCAACCTGAGGACACGGTGGTTGCGCCAAATGGCGAGATCTACTTCCCGAAAGACCTGTACATTCATGATTACTCTTCTGGCGATCTTCGCAACCAGCAGCTTTTCATCCACGAAATGACCCATGTCTGGCAGCATCAGCTCGGCTACAACGTGAGGCTGGTGCGTGGACCGCGACCGAACATGAGCTACGACTATGTCCTCGATGACGTGCGCCTGCTCCACGACTACAACATGGAGGCGCAAGGCGACATCCTCGCTGACTACTTTCTCGTTGCCTTCCGTGATTCACAAAGCAAGATGAGCAACACAAGGTATCGAACCACATTCGGCATCCATGCCCAGTTGAAACGCGTCCTCTCACTATTCCTCGCGTCAACTTCCGACAAGCGCAACCTCCCGAGGACCACACGATGATCAGACAAGCATGGTTCCTTTTGGCAATCCTGATACCTCTCGTGGCCAGCTGCTCAGCGCCGCCAGGGCGCTACCAGAAGGCCACGATCAGCACGTCTGACGGCAGGCTTTGCTTTGGTGTTCCTGACACGCGCGGGAATCGATCCGAGCCGCCTGATATCGACTCCATCGCAGTGAGCGCTGCTGGGCAAGGACTCTACCCAACGTGGGAACGGGTCTTCATGGACGAGCACATTCCCGAACCTTCGCTCCCACCTGACCAGTGCATACCCTATGGATCCGGTCCCACCCCTGCACCGCCGCTGCAGGTGGGCGCGTACTACCAGGTGGTGCTCTCTGGGTATACGCCAGATAGCCTGGACGATGGAACTTCGGGAAAGTTGCGTGTATTCAGAGCCTGCTTTCACCTGCGTCAATCCGCCGATGGCCGCGAGTTGAAGCCTGTCGTGGTGACCTGCGGGGATGTGCCCCAATCTTCGCTGCCTCCCTCATGAGCGGAGGACTAATGGTTCGCGTGGCGCAGAGCGCGATCACATGAACCGCTGCGGCAGGAGGCTCACCGCACTTCCGGCATCACCGGCTCCCCGCCTTCAACTGTCCCCGCGCGTACTCTGGTACCCGCGATAGGTTTCGCCCCACTCGCGCATCGCCAGCAGCACCGGCACCAGCGTGCGCCCGAATTCGGAAAGTTCGTATTCCACCTTGGGCGGCACTTCGGCATAGACGTGGCGGATCACCACCCCATCGGCCTCCAGTTCGCGCAACTGGCTGGTCAGCATGGATTGCGTGGCGTTGGGTACCCGCCGCGTCAATTCCATGAAACGCCGCTTGCCAGTCATCAAGTGGAAAAGAATGATCGGCTTCCACACGCCGCCCATCACCGACAGCGTGACTTCCACGGCGCACCCGCTCTTGCCATCCCAACGCCTGCTACGCATGCATACTCCGGAAAACCATAGTACCTACGAAAAACCATCGTTCTTGTTGCAATAACGGTGCGAGCCTAGCATGGAGCCATCCCCTGAACGCGAGGCCCCACCATGAGTTTCAAGGCGCTGCTGACCCGCAAGACCGACGATGGAGTTTCCACCGAACTTGTCGATTTCGATGAAGCCAACCTGATGGATGGCGACGTCCTGGTGCAGGTTGAATATTCGACGCTCAATTACAAGGACGCGCTGGCGCTGACCCATTCGCGCCCGGTCATGCGCACGTATCCGCTCATTCCCGGCATCGACTTGGCGGGCGTGGTGCTGGAATCCAGCAATGCCGGTTTCAAAACCGGTGATCGCGTGGTGCTCAATGGCTGGGACCTGAGCATGGGCCACCACGGTGGCCTGGCCCAGCGCGCCCGCGTGCGGGGTGAGTGGCTGAACAAGATTCCCGGCAACCTGACCACCCGCGATGCCATGGCCATCGGCACCGCCGGCTATACCGCCATGCTGTGCGTGCTGGCACTGGAAGACGCGGACGTGACCCCGGAGAAGGGCGACGTGCTGGTAACCGGCGCCAATGGCGGCGTGGGCTCGATTGCCGTGGCCATTCTTTCCAAGCTGGGCTACCGCGTAGTGGCCGCCACCGGGCGCCCGGAACACGCCGAGTATCTGCACAGCCTCGGTGCAGCGGAGATCATCGACCGCGCGCAGTTCTCCGAGCCGCGTGACAGGCCGGTCAGCAAGGAACGCTGGGCCGGCGTGGTGGACGTGGCCGGTGGACCGACGCTGGTCAACGCGATTGCAGAGACCAAGTACCGTGGCGCCGTGGCAGCGTGTGGCCTCGCACAGAGTGATGCGCTGCACGGATCGGTCATTCCCTTCATCCTGCGCAACGTGACCCTTGCCGGCGTCGACTCGGTGAATGCCCCGCAGGACGTGCGCCAGCGTGCATGGGATCGCCTGGCCACCGATCTGGACCCGCAGAAGCTGGAAAGCACCGTGCAGCAGATCGGGCTTGCCGAGGTGCTGGAGGTCTACGAGAAGATCATTCCGGGCAAGGTGCGCGGGCGGATTGTCGTTGATGTGAACGCGTGACACGCCATCAGCCAGCGCGACAGATGCACGAGCGCCACATGCGGCACCAAGGCCCCTTATCATTGGGTTGTAAGGGCGCTATACGCCCGGTGAAGCATGCAAGGCAGTATCTGGATGTCTATGGAATGGCGCCCCTCGGGCTGGGGCCAGCGTGTGACCCGCTCGCCACTGTGGCGGCTGCGGCTTGATGGCGAACACCTCGAGCTGACCCTTGGGGGCGAGCAATACCGCCAGTACGTGGATGGCGATCATCGCGTGCAGGTTGTCCCAGGGCTGTTCTGGGCCCGGGTTGCGCTGCAGACTGAAGGTGGGGCTGTGTCCGTGGGCGGGCTGCCCAATCGGCAAGCGTCCCAACTCGCGGCGGCTGTGCAGAACGTGCTGTCCGCGCGCAGCACACGCGGGCGCAAAGGCCTGTTCGAGGACGTGCTGGCGCAGATCCAGGCCTGGCTGAGTGCAGCGGACGCACTGACCGATCGCGGTCACGCCAGCCGGCGTTGGATCACCCACGAACAACAACAAGCGCTGCTGGCCGACCGCCCCGCCCTGCCACTCTCCCCGGATGAGCTGGAGCGCCTGTTCCTCGATGCCAGGGTGCATGACGACCTGCGCTCCAGCCACCATCTGGCCGCGCTGGAAGCGCTGAACGACTGGCATCTGGATTGGCCTGCCGTATGGACCGAAGCGAACGACGCCATGGCCATGCGTGAGCTGGTCCTGGCCAAGGACTTCCTGGACCGGGTCGAGAGCAGACCGCTGACCGAGGAACAGGCCCGCGCGGTCATCTGCTTCGACAACCGCGTGCAGGTCGTGGCCGCGGCCGGCTCTGGCAAGACCTCCACGATGGTCGCCAAGGCGGCTTATGCCATCGATCGCGGCTTTGTCGAACCAGAGCGGATCGTCATGCTCGCCTTCAACAAAGATGCGGCCAAGGAACTGGAAGCGCGCGCGCAGCGCTCCTTTGATCGGCTCGGCATGGGTGACACCGTGGTCGAGGCGCGGACCTTCCATGCGTTGGGCCTGGCCATCATCGGCAAGGCCACCGGGCGCAAGCCCGACATTCCCGAATGGGCCATCGATGCCACGCAGGGCTTCAACAAGCTGGCCGAGCTGGTGGATGACCTGAAGGATCGCTCGATCCACTTCCGCACCCAGTGGGACATGTTCCGGCTGGTGTTCGGCCGCGACCTTCCACCGTTCGGCGCCGAGATGATGGCCGATGGCTACGACCGCGACGGCACGCCGTATATCCGCACTCTGCAGGGCGAGCGGGTGAAGAGCCTGGAAGAGTGCGTCATTGCCGATTGGCTGTTCTACAACGGCGTTGCGTACGACTACGAGCGTCGCTATGAATTTGATACGGCCACCGACACCCATCGCCAGTATCGGCCGGACTTCTATTACCCGGACGCCGCGCTGTATCACGAGCACTTTGCGCTGGATGCCGATGGCCAGCCGCCGAAGCATTTCGCCCACTATGCGGAGGGCATGCACTGGAAACGGCAACAGCATGTGGCGCGCGGCACCGCGCTGGTCGAGACCACCTCGTTTGGCCTGCGCAGCGGGCACGCCCTGCATGACCTGGCGAAGACGCTTGGCGCATCTGATATCGAGCTCGATCCGAACCCGGACCGCGAGCTGCCCGATGCGGGTGCCAAGCCGATGCCGGATGCGGACCTGATCGGATTGATGCGCACCTTCATTGCCCATGCAAAGAGCAACTGCCTGACGCTGGACGATATGGCTGCACGCTTGCGGCAGATGCCCGAAGACCAATTCAAGGAACGGTACCGCCGCTTCCTGGAAATCGCCGGCCCCGTATTCCAGGCCTGGGACAACGCACTGGCCGACGAACGCGGCATCGATTTCGAAGACATGCTCAACATGGCCGCCGGGCTGCTGGAGCAGGGACACTATGCGTCGCCCTACGACCTGGTGCTGGCCGACGAATTCCAGGACGCCTCGCGCGCCCGCGCCCGCCTCTGCCGTGCGCTGGTCAGCCAGCCGGGCCGCCACCTGTTTGCGGTGGGCGATGACTGGCAGTCGATCAACCGCTTCGCCGGCGCCGACGTTTCGGTGATGACCGGATTCCGCGAATGGATGGGGCATGGCCAGGTGCTGAAACTGGAGCAGACCTTCCGCTGCCCGCAGGCGCTGTGCGATGTGTCCAGCCGCTTCATCAGCCGCAATCCGGCGCAGATTGGCAAGGCGGTCCGTTCTGCTGCGCCGGCAACCGGTACGATGCTGCAGGCGTTCCAGATGACCCGGCGTGAGGAAGTGCAGGATGGCGTTCGCCAGTATCTTGCCAAGCTGCACCAGCAGTTGTTGTCCGGTGCGGTGCCGCAGGGGCGCAACGGACGCGTGACGGTGTTCATCCTCGGGCGCTATCAGGCCGATCGCAGTGCGGTGCCTGCGGAGTGGAGAACGTCGTTTGGCAGCACGATGGACGTCGAGTTCCTGACCGCGCATCGCTCGAAGGGGCGCGAGGCGGACTACGTGATCCTGCCGGGCATGGTGAACCGCGGCTTCCCGAGCCTGCGCTCGGATGACCCGGTGCTGTCGCTGGCGATGCCGGAGGGCGATTCCTATCCGCTCAGCGAAGAGCGGCGGTTGTTCTATGTGGCACTGACGCGTGCGCGGCGCTCGGTGGCGATGTTCACCCTGCAGGGCAAGCACTCGCCGTTCCTGGACGAGCTGGTGAAAGACGGTGCGGTGGAAGTGACCGGGATTTCAGGCGCGGTCATCAATGAGGAACGATGCCCGGTGTGCAAGGTGGGCGTGTTTGTGGAGCGCAATGGACCGCACGGGCCGTTCCGGTCGTGCTCCAGTTATCCGTTGTGCCACAACAAGCCCAACGCGGGGCGTCGTCGCGGCTGATGAAGCTGCCGGCGCCGTAACAGGCAGGACGCTGCCGTGCTCGGCAGCGCCCTTCGACGGACTTACTGGCAGATGTACTCCTGCGCTGACTCGATGAAGTCGACGTCGAGCTCCTCGTACTGGATTTCGACGGTTTCCATGCGGGCGGAGGTGACTACGGCACGCGCGCCGACATTGCATGCGGCCGGCAGCCCACCGGCGTAGACCTGCCCGTTGATCGCATACGCCAAGCCATAGCAGGCCGAACCGAGCTGGAACGGGTTGTGCCCGCAGGCATTCACCTGCTCGTTGGCCAGTCCACTGGAGGCGGTGTAGTTGGCCGTCCAGCCGCTGGGTGCATCATTGGCGCAGCTGCCCGGATAGCCCTGGATCGGTGCAGTGCCAGCGTTGCAGGTATGTTCGGCGAAGCTGCCGAAGAAACTGTACTTGAGGTATGCGGTGCGGCCGCTGTCGACCCATTGCGCCGCGGCGGCGGTCTGGGCGAAAGCAGAGAGGCCAAGCAGGCACACCGCAGCTGCGGTGAGAGGTTTAAATCCCTTCAACATGACTATCGTCCTCGGAATTGGCGAAGTGCACGCATCATGCGTGCCGGCCGACTCTAGCCAGCCCCTGCGCCGGGGAATATGACAGGCTCGGCAGTCTGCGGCGCTGTGGCCTTTGCCGTGGCCGATGCAACAGCAACAAAAAAGCCCCTGTTTCCAGGGGCTTCTTGAGAATTCTGGCGGAGAGAGTGGGATCGGATCACCTGCGACCCAACCCCTTCAAACCGTTGCAGAAAGCCTGCTGGGCAGGTTTCCTTTCAATGTTTCCCCGATCATAGACCCCCGCCTGGCCCGATTGCCAGCGCCTGCGGTCCCCAGCACATCACTCCCCAAAGCCCCGCCGAACTCGGCCAATGGGCTAGACAGCTAGACGTGCCCGCAGACCCATAGCAATCTCGGCAGCCCGGCGCGTGTATTCCTAGGCGTTGAAACGCAGCTTTCAGATCTGTGAACAAGCGCAGATTTCGCCCCTTGCCAATCGTTCGGACAGTGCTTCGATGTGAAGACCCTTCACAACGAGAGCTTTAGAGATCCAATGCCCGCCCATGTAGAACTTCGCATCGCCAGCCGTCTTCTTCCTGCCCTCATCGCGCAGAGCGAGACACGAGACGTCGCAGAGCGCGAAGTTGATATCCAACATGCCCTCGATGTGGCGGCCGCGCTGATGCGCCGGTTTGCCGCGTCCCCTGCTGGTCAAGTTCATCACACCTACGTGCCTACTGATGGGACGCGCTCCCCTCCAAAGGCAGCCACGGTGAACCGTGAGCAGGTGCCACCCGCCTTCATCTCACAAGAGGAGTGGCGTAAGGCGAGAGGCTTGGCCCCCGCCCCAACGCCTCGAAAGCCCTCCACGCTCCCAATGATTCGCTGAAAGACAAAGCCCCGCATCGCGGGGCTCTTTCGTTCAATGGAAGGATGGCGATCGTGGCTTCAAGACAGGCACAGGGGCGTCCGCAGCGACCGGCAGACTGGCCTGGCGCTCAAGAACGATCTGTGACGGCGACGGTGACGGCATTGCCTCCAACTCCTCAGCCTTGCGCAGGATGTCTGCATCCACCTCTGCCAGCGCCTCAGCCGACCCGCGCAACCGCGCCTTCTCGAGCTCCTTGGTCCGCTGCTCCAGCGCAGACAGGCGGCGCTCCCGGCGCTGCGTCCATTCGGGGTGCGAGTAGCCGTTGGTTCCCATGGGGTAGTCGGTGTTGAAGCGCTCCCATTCGTGCTGAGCCAGGTGATATAGGCGTTCGGCCCTGCCCAGCGACACAAATCGCAAGGCACGCCCCAGGATTGCCGCTCGCAATGTCCGGACCTGGAGAACCGCCGTGGTTATCCACTGCCGCAAGGGGACGGTCTCCCCAGCCCGCGCTAGTTCGGCTTGAGCCCATTTGAGACCAGCACGGATGCGCTGGGTCGACAGGTCTGCCCTGGCGCGCGCGATGTCCTGCAGGTCGCGCAAGGCATCACTCACACGCTCGGCGAGACTGACCGGGCGCTGCCCTTCGGTCGCGTGATGGTGGCGAGCCACGACCTGAGACAGCCGCATCCCGGACACGCCTCGAACCTCCAATCCAGGAGCCAAGCCCTGTAGGGAGGGCGACCGGCCACCTGGACCATGACCGACTGACGGATGGATGGGCACGGCCCTGCCCTCGCGCCCAGCTTGAAGGGTGAGATGGTCCAGATACTCGGCGTTGCCCGCTTCGATGGCGTCGTTCTCGGCCGCCAATCGGCTGTCCATACCCTTTCGGGACAGCGCGGTGGCCGCCTTGCCTAAGTGCTTGGTCGGCTCTCTAGACAATGCCACCGCCTGGAGCTCGTCCCCCCGGTCCGACGCCGCCCGAGCCTGCTCCGCCAAGCTGCGGTGGTCAATCGTGACCGTCAGGCCAGCGGCTTCAAGATGTGCGTTGGTCGTTTCAGCGACCATCTCCCGGACCCACTGGACCTGCACTTTCCCCGACACGCCCCCATCGAGCTCGCGCGTTTTCTCGCCAAACCCATCCGGCCCAATGCGCCTAGTGCTGGCAAGGAGGTGGACGTGATGATTGAGCCCATCCGGTGTTCCTGGGCAATGGATGCTCGCCTGGACAGCAAACTGGTATCGGTCGACCAACGCCGCGGCAATGGCAAACGCTAAGTGCGCGCGCTGTTCGCCGGAGAGCTCGTGCGGCAACGACAGCTCGAACTCCCGCGCGACCGTGGCGTCCTTGCGGCGCTCGGCGGCCTCGGCGACGGCCCACAACTCGCCGGGCACCAGTGCCCAGTCGGGGGCATCTGAAGGCGCGAGGCAGAAGGTCTCGACGACCCCGCTCCGGCGGCGGTAGTCATGCTGCTGCCCGGTGATGACATCGGACAGCAGCAAGCCACCTCGATAGGCGGCCGCTGCGACAGCGGATTGGCCTTTGCCTCGGCTGAACGTTTTGACTGATGTGTGGAAGATGGCCATAAAAACTCCTGAAAACAGGAGTCTTTATGGATCAGCTTCTGCTTTTGGCAAGCCTCGCAGAGGCGTGGGGTTCCAGGGGCGAAGCCCTTGGCGCACGCATCCGTCAGGATGCCTAAGTGCGCTCTTGCCTTCTATCTTTCCTGCTGGAGCCCAGTGCCTACCTGACCAACCTGAGCGGGAAGACGCCAGCCCTAGCCATTGCGACTGCAACTCAAGTCAGGCAGCATTAAGCGAACTACAAGACCAAGCGCGCCGCACGTAACGGTGAGTTGGTGCTCAAAAACCTAGACAAAGGAATGCAAGTGACACGCCAAGCCACCACTCAATCATCTGAATGGGACTTCTTCCAAGATCTCAAAAAGGAAGCTTGGCAGCGGACCTGCACGCCATTCCGGAGTCCCAGCTTTCTCGTATTTTTCGCGATTGCAGTCGTCGGCTTGGGAGCGCTTGGAATATGGCTTGAAATTTACTCCTTGATACTACCCGAGCCTCCCGCCCTTAGAGGCGCGCTGAATACTACAGACAACGGGCTGTCGTCGTTGCGAGCTGCCATTTTGACTTTCTTCCCAGCAGTCGCAGGAACCTCGGCAATGCAGCTCATATGGGCTGAAAAGCTAAAACACTTCAGATCGGCCTCGATCCTACTTCTCTTCATATTCTTGGTCTCGGCACTAATCACATCGCCATCCAGAGTGCCCGATTTCTGGGCACTTTTGGCAGGAACTCTCATGTCGATACTCTCCATGTGGGTGTGGTGGATTGCGAATGCGACTCAGCCGGACCTGCTAGACAAAAGGATAGATCTGGACTCCGCTGTAGGCGGTGAGGATGTAACTGCCCCCATGCAGGGGAACACGGAAGGCTTCAAGACATGATCAACTACCCATACACCGTTCCCGCACTGCTCATTGAGCAAGAAATGGGCGCGTTCTATGCGGCTGTTCTTCCAGCCGAACTCCTGTTAGATGTTGCGTTCAGCGATATTTTGAGCGCTGAATACGATGAGACGACAGAGCGCTATACCCTAGACGGAACTCAGCGCCTTCGCCAACCAAAACGATTGAAGCCAATCGCTGATTACATCGATAGAGTCGATTCATGCTTCCCCAACGCAATCATCCTCGCGGCAAACTACCGGAGTGAAGACGGCCTTATCGAGGACGCACCGGAAGACCTGCCTTCGGGTAAACCGGCGACGGATCGGCGCTGGACAATAGAGTCTCAAGTCAGTGCAGATGGAAAAACCGAGAGCTTCCTCTTGACCATCCCCACACCGCAGAAGCTCGCGGCCATCATAGACGGCCAGCATCGGCTCTTTGCCTTCACTGAGGCGCGCCCAGAACGTATGCATATGCAGCTTCTCTGCTCCATTTTTCTTGATCTACCCAAGCCCTACCAGGCTCAGTTGTTTGCCACGATCAACTCCACACAGAAGCCTGTCGACAAGAGCCTCACTTTTGAGCTTTTCGGCTACAACGTTTCAGAGGAGAAAAGCGAGTTCTGGAGTCCAGATAAACTGGCAGTCTTCCTCAGCAGGCGTCTCGCCACTGAAGAAGATTCACCCTTGCGCGGCCGGATTGTCATTTCCCCCAGGAAAGACAAGGCCCTGGATGAAATGACCAAAGGACGCGCCTGGAAGGTATCAACGGCAGTGGTCGTTGAAGGCATCATGAAGCTATTCACTAGCAACCCGAAGAAAGACACAAACTTCCTAATGACGGGTGAGAGTCGCCGCCGCAACGACTTGACCAACGTTAGAAGTGACAAGACCCCACTTCGGACCTTCTATCTAGAAGGAAACGACGTCATCATCTATCAAATAGTAAAAAACTATTTGATAGCGTGTGAAAAGACCTTCTGGTCGAAAACGACTTCAGATTCGTATATCACCAAAACTGTCGGCGTCCAAGCACTCTTCGATGTCCTAAGGACCAACATTTCGTCAATAGTCAACACCCGAGATATCAGCGTGGAGCGCTTCATGAAGTTCCTCGCACCTGCCGCAAGCATTGATTTTAGGGATGATTCCTTCAAGAACGCCTCCGGCTCGGGAAGAACCTATATCAGGAAAACGCTTCAGCGGGAAATAGCTGGCATGGGCGTCGACGTTTGACTAGCACGCATCGTTACCCCTTGGCTTCACGGCACAACCACATACCAGAAAGTTCACGCCCTACCGGCTTAAGGAATCTAGATGTCAAAGAAGACAAGGAAATCACGTGGAGCCAAACTTCAGGCCAACAAAGGAAAGCGCGGCGGGCGTCCTTCCAAATCCAAAGTTAAACTCGGCCCACTGGAAGCGATTCTTCTTGCCGAGGGTTTTTCGCGCTTGATTGATCTACTAACTTCCCCTGGCGTCCTCGGCTTTGCGACGACAGCTCGAGAAAACCTACTCAGACAGCATGAGGGGTGGGCCACTGGCGCGTCAGACCTCAGCTCGAGCTCGGAGGTTCGGATGAGCATACTTCAGGACAAGCTCTTCACAGAGGACCTCCTCCGTATGGTCATATCGGAACTTCCCAAAGTCGAGCTCGACAGTGAAGGAGATTCGTCATACCAAGCCCTTCATACACTTTTGGTAGACATCTACCACGAGCGCGACAAGCGTCATGAAGCTTGCATTCGACTTGGAGCGTTCTTCGAGAGGGCCACGCTAAACAGCATGGCAACCAAAAGACGCCCCGCTCCAGATCGGCCCAAGACTATTCTTTAACACTTAGCACCATCCTGAGCGCCCCGTATCCTTTCAAACGGGGCACTCAACTCACTTCTGCCATCTCACAAAGGGGGGTCAAGGCCGCCCCCCTTTTTTAACATGGCGAGCTTCGTTTAATCTACATTCATTTTAAAAACAGACTTTGTTAGCTTACCCTGGTTAAACAGTACGGTAATGACTCCGAAGATGGGCCGACCTGACCCGCACAAGCCATTGATTTTAAAGTAAACACCAGCGCGGCTTAGGGCGGTACGATTGGCTAGTCCGACGTGCAAAATGTCACATCTCAGGCGATGCCTAAGGCCGTGAACAAAAAGCCGATTTTTCGTTGACGATTTTTAGGCCCGCAGTATCTGTACTTCCATCCTTCAGATGGAAGCAACGCAGTGACCTCCCCCACCTCGAAACACCTCAACTCCTACCTCGCAGACCCAACTGGCACTCTCAAACTGACAGACGTGCGCATTGGCCGCGTCCGCATCGGCGAAATGATCGTGACTGGCCGAGAAGCCGCCATCCATGCTCAAGAGATCATCAACGACGCCTGCGAGCGAACCCGTCGAGCACTCCTTGGAAAGAATGGCACGCGCCACCCTGAGCCTCTCCCCGTGGCCGCCCCCGCTCGATTGTTGTCTATCGAGATCCGGGACTACCTGGCTGACCGCGAGCGCATGGGCCTGACACGCAACACCATCGAAGCCACAGCGCGGTCACTGAAGATGCTCCTGATGGCCTGCGGGGATATTCCGGTGTCCCGGGTCGACCACGTGCATATCTACCGACTCTGGGAGCTGATGCGCTGGGCTCCGCCACTTCTTCAGTCAGACCCGCAATATCGGAACTTCACGTATGAGCAGGCGGTGGCTCAGGGGAAGGCGCTCTGCGTCCAGCCGCCTGCACCGGCCACCGTAGAAAAGCATCGACGCTTCTTGGTCACCTTCTTTGGCCGGCTGGACAAGGCGAAAGCCATCGTGGGCTCTCCCATGCACTTTTTCCCAGAGGCGAAGAAGGACCTGGTCATTGACCCCGACAAGGCAGAGCGCTTGTTTGACGAAGAAGATTTGCGTCGCATTTTCGCCCCCAACACATTCATCCCTTGGGCCATGAAAGCCCCCCATCGTTGGTGGGTGCCCATGATTGGCTTATATACCGGCGCACGTATCAATGAAGTAGCGCAGCTCAAGTTGAACGACATCGTCCAGGAGGCAGGCGTGTGGTGCATCAAGATTCAGAAAACGGTAGACGCGGACCTGAGCCACAGAGACAGGAACCGGAGCCGCCAAAGCCTAAAAGGCAAAGCAGCCGTTCGGACGCTCCCCATTCCCCAACCGCTGCTCGATGCCGGGTTCCTGGCGTTCGTGGAGGACATCCGCGCTTGTGGCCATCCTCGCCTCTTCCCCCACTTGTCTGCCGGCGTGCGACGCGACAATGGCGACACCAACGCCCGTTACAGCCAAGGCGTCCTCAACCAGTTCAGCCGATACATGAAGGATCTCGGGTTTCCTAAAGGCGTCGGGTTCCACGCTTTCCGGCATACCCTTGCCACGGAGCTGCATCACATGGGGGTGGCCGATGAGGACATTGCCCTGGTCACCGGCCACTCCATCAGCAAGCGGGTCCCTGTGCTGCACGAGGCCTATTTCCACAAGAAGCCAGCGCAAGCACGAACGAAGCAGATCGCAGTCCTGGAGAAGTATCGCCCCGATGTGGCACTTCCGGTCTACCAAGCGGGGCAGTTCAAGGCGGCGTTGTCTGACCCTCGCAGGTTCTACCCGTAGATCCCACGGCTGAAATCCCTTCTAATAATGTGAAAACCGAAAACTAACGGTCAAACTTGAAGATGCCCAGCCCCAACCGTAAAGTCGGACTCTTCTCACAAAGGATGGGGGTTTTCGTGGCGCTTTATTACGATGAGATTGAAGTGGCGCTGGAAGGCGGTCGAAAGGTGCTTAACATCATTGATCGTCAACTTGGCGAGAAATACGAAGTCGCACCAGGAGCAGTCATCGGCAGCTCAGAGAGCTTGTCGTTCGGGTGCTCTGTAACGGTCGAGACGCAATCTGGAAAGGCAACTTACCGTGGCGAGCTGGCCTCATCAAAGGAGATGCAGGCTCATGTGGACCGCATTACCGCCCTCTTAGATGACGCCCATCTTTCGAACGACAGCATTCATCGTCGACACCCGTAAGCTTCAAAGAGAAGAGGGGCGATATGGCCCCTCTTCTCTCTTTCACTTCCAGGCAAGCACCTTCCGAGACTTGGTATCTCCTCGAGCCCTGACAAACGCTTCGCCCTTCTTCAGCGAAGTCAGGGAAGCGCCAGCGCCCAGGATCCGCTTCACCGCCGACTCCCGCGCGTTGGTTACAAAACAAGCGACCAGCCCCATTTCATCCAGGAAATCGTCGTCCTCACCCTCGAAGTCGTCCGGTTTCTGGGAGATAAGCATGACCGCCGCACCCTTCGAGCGCCCCAAACGAATGAGGTTGGACAGGCCGGGAAGGCGTGCTTCCAGAGCCCGGTGAGCCTCATCCACGACACACAGGACTCGGAGTGCACGATTCCCTTCACTGTCAGTCTCTGAGTCCGGCTGCGAGTTGATGAAACGCTCCAGAGCATCCGTCAGCAGAGCCACCACGGTCACCCTCACCAGCTCGGGGACGTTGGCCGGCAGCGAGATTATCCAAGACTTAGAGAAAAACTCCTCAGGAGACATTTTGGGCTCGAAGAGCGGCAGTCGGCAGAGATCCACAAGCGTTGCGATCGCGCCATCTTCCTTCGCCCCAGCGGATGCATAGGCGTTCTCTAGGCAATCTCGAACATCCTCCAAGGTGCAAGGGCTGCGAGTGCGCAATGCCTCTTCTAAGGCGTCGTTTAGACGACGCTTTTGAAGGTCACCAAACTTGGTCTGCTTGAGGTTGCTCAAGCTGTCACGGAGCCGTTGGGCCGTGGAGATGATGCCGTGCTTGCTCCTGTCAGACAGGGCAAACACATCTAGGGGGATGGGGACCAATGGCGGCGATAGAACCTGGGCATCAAATGCACGGTCCAAAGCATTGTGTCGATCAGCCATGTCGCCCTTGAAGTCGAACGCCATCAACGGAACGTTCGTCTGCTCGGCGATGGACCGAAGCACGAAGGCCGCCGTGCGGGTTTTGCCGCTGCCCACCCCGCCCATGAAGGCACTATGGGGGCTACCGCCGGGCGCGTTGAGGGTCCAAATGACCTCCTCATTGGTAGCCACGTCGCGACCAATCTCACCAAGACGGACGGGAACCGGGCCGCGAGATGCTTCAGCCACTACCGAGGTCACCTGGTTGCGCCGCTTCTCGGTGACTTCAGGCAATGCGCTTTCCGCCAAACGTCGCCAGAACTCGGAGGTGTCACCACCTGATGCGTCGAGCTCCTCCGACAAGATCTTCATGCCTCGAGCCCAGTGGCGCTGGACTGCGCTCTGCAAATCTTTGATGGTGAGCGGGCTGCCGGCATGCTCGATGAACAGCGAGACCCAGCTGGCCAGGTCGGCCCCCGTGCCAAACAGCACGTCGCCCTTGATGATCCGGCCCACCTCGCCCTCCGCCTTGGCCGGCTGTCCGGGCAAGGCCAACGAGCGAGCCATCGCGAGTCGAGCAGGGATGTTGTAAGACCCGAATCCCAACCGATCTTTGACCCGCTGAGACAGCTCATCTGTATCAGAAGTGGAACGGAATGAGGTCCCGGCGATGACTTCCAAGGTCAGGTAGTCGTTTGCTTCATTGCTCATATCAAACTCCCTGCCCGTCGAAGTAGCCTTCCTCACACCAACTGCGAGCCACACCGCCATCAACCTTGTTGCGGATGATGTAGAACTTGGCCACCTTGCTCCGAATCGCCGCCAGGAACTGGCCAACCACCTCGGTATCAGTGGAGATCAAGATCACCTGACCCTTTCGACTGGTGATGTGCTTGAGCACATTCAAACGATGGTTTTCGTCCAGCCGGCCCAGGGGGGTGTCCACAACCAGCGGGAAGGTCCGCTCCGACACTTCAGCGATGGCCGAGAACAATGCCTGGGTGAAAATCTGCTTCTCGCCGGCCGAGAGGTCGTATTGACGAAGGTCACGCCCATCCGGGGACGCCAGTTCCACGTCACCCTCTTCGTTGATCGTCACTTCACGCAGGTAGTCGCTGCGGTGGGCCATAGCACGCACACTTCGCGTCATCGCTTCAGCAACCGCTTCAGACTGCAACGGCCACGCCTCATCAACGAGGTTACCCAGCATCTCCGCCACCTGCTCGGCACGCCCCGCCAACTGAGCCGGGCGCTCGGATTGGTCCAGGTGACCGGTTAGGCGGCCCAGCTCACGACGCTTCTGCTCGAGGTCAGCACCTCGGGACTTGACCATGTTGGTGAGCGATCCACGCTCCTCACGCATCAGGCCCACCTTAGTGTTCACCTCATTCAACTGGTCGCGTTTTTCCTCGACCTGCGGGGTCGCCCCCTCCGTTGAACGAATCACGGCCGACACTTCGCGCAGCTTGGCGGAGCTGCTTTCCATCGTCTCAAGCAGCTCGACGATGCTGGCGGATGAAACCGCCTTTGCATCTCGCAAACGATCCAGCACGCGCTGAAGCATAGGACCCCGCGCGTGCGCATGCCTAAAGGAGTCGGCCACATCGCCCGGCGGCGGGAACCACAAGCGCTCCAGAGCCTTCTCCACGGCAGCTCGCACACCGTCCACTTGGCGCTCAAGGAGCTCTGGCTCAACCGTCGGCAGTTGCTCGTTCAGGAACTCCAGAACGCTGGCAGTCCGGCTGTCTCGTTGGGAAAGCGCGGCCTCCCACTGGTCGAGTCGAGCCTCTTGGTCAAGACGAGCCTCAACTTTGGAGAGCAGCAAGCCACCGGCCAGCGCTAAAGGCAACTCTGCCTGCGCAGCACTGACCAACTGATCTTGAGCATTGTTGTAGCGTTTTTCATGGTCAGCTTGGTCGCGCGTGAGCTCTTCCAGCTGCGCCCTAGTGCCCGCCCCGTAACCCAACTCCCGCGTCAGTGTGTCGCGCAGGGTCTCGCTGTTACGGATTTCGGTCTCGATGGTTTGCAGTCGTGCTTCATAGCGAGAAAGTTCCTCCTCCATGCCGCTGACTGCCGCATCCAGCTCAGCAATGGCTTCATTGCTGACGCCTTTGGGAACTTGGCTTCGCTTGGTGTTTGCGTAGGTGCGGAGATCTTTTTGAAGCTGCTTGAGCCAGTTGAGGCCCAAAAGCCCCTCAATGCCTTCCCGCACCTGCGAACCCATGTCGCGTTCGGCATACACGGCCGCTGATTCGCCGTCAAACAGGAAGAATCCGGCCAGAGAAGTGGGGATAAACGTCTTGGAGACCCAATCCCGATACCAGCCGTCGACGTCCGCCTCGGTCCGGCCGGGACCAACCACGCGTCGACCGATCCCCTGGAAGATCTTCAGCTGCTCTGCTGATTCGCCAGCCTTGAGCTTTCCTTGGTCGTTGAAATACCAAGTCCGGTCAATCCAGATGGGTTCATCTGCATCGTCAACGAACTTGAGCTCAATGCGGCAAGAGGTGCGGCCTTCCGAGAGGGCGTTCCCAAAGAGGGCCCGCTCCATGAAGTCCTTGAACGATTGTGCGCGACCTTGGTCATCGCTGGCGACACCTGCTCGCAGCACCAAGCGCAACCCGTCGCGGCCAAACAGGCCCAGTGCCAAGGCTTCGAACAAGGAGGTTTTGCCGAACCCGTTTCGCCCGCCAATGACGACCACATTTTTAGTCTTGCCGGGTTTCGGAAACTCGAAGGTGGCCGACTCGAATGCCTTCCAATCTCGGAGGCTAATCGACTCAAGATGCATTGTCGGCTTCCTCTTCGTAGGTTTCGCCCAGCACTTCGTCAAAAGCCTCCCACAGGCCATGACGACGCTGCATGGTGCTCTTATCCACAACCTCTTCAACCAGTCGGCGCAGGTCGTTTACCGGCAGGCCGATCTGACGGCAGTGCCTTCTAATAAGCTTGTTTCCCGCCTCCTGGGCGAAAAGCGTCACAACATCGCGTGGCATCTAGTGTTCCCCCTGTGTCCTTACTTGGAACCAGCCATTGCCCGCGCCTCATCTACGGAGCGCGTGGCAAACATGCTGGCATCTTCAGCCCAAATCTCTCTAATCCGGCTCACTTCCGAGTCTTCAATCAACTTGGTCTTCATTTCATCTTGTAGCGCCAGCACCCTGTCGAGGATTTCTTGACGGGTTTCCAAAGTGAAGGGGCCGGGGATGAAAACTCCATCATTGGTGATCGTGAGCTTGCCGTTGCGGCGTCGGGCTAGGCGGCGCTCTGGGTCGTTTCGTATTTCGGCCAACCAGTCCCGGAAGCCAATCAGAGGGGTGAACTCGCCATAGCCGGCCTCGACAAAGCCCATCAGGCTTTTGTCCTTTTCCACGACGGTGCACGTCCAACAACCAAATCGAGAGTTCGAAGTGCCACAACCAGGCGCGTCGTCTTGGGACAAAACAGTTGGGCATTCGGCAGCGCCGGCATCCATGTAGAGCTGGATCAATGGGCCATGCGTGCCACCCCACGGCGGCGGAGTAAACGCCAAGTATTCCCACACCTCGTCCGTGGAAAGCTCCACAATCGGGCGGAACACCATGCAGTTGACCAGATCGTTGTGGCGATTGAGCCGCTCACCATTGTCGTAACGGGCCACCGACGCCGCTCGGGTCGCGCTCTCGGAGCGGCGCACACCAAGAAGAAGGATGACCTGACCAGCCACGTCGGCCTGCTGGCGGATATATCGGCTGGTGGGCTGGATCTTCATTCGGTCGGTGCACCAACGGAAAGACCTATTAGGCGGCGGGTAGCCGCGCCCGATGAGGTTCACCCAGAAAGTCGCGTCATCGTCGGGCCGGGTCGTCACCACCTGAATAGGCAATCGCCAAGCATTGGCGGCATGGTCTATTTCGGACTGCACGGATGCAATGTGAGTGATGACCAGCGGGCTCTCCACAAGGGTGTCGTTCGAGACGATGTGGACATCGCGGGTGCGCTCGTGAGGCGCAAGGGACATCAGCACCTCGAACACAAGATGCGTCACCAAAGTGCTGTCTTTGCCGCCAGAAAAACCAATGATCCAGGGGTGTTGATGATCCTGCAGGTATTCCTCTCGGATGTCCTGACGGATGAGTTGGATCTTCTGCTCAAGAGCAGGATCCATCTTGGGGCGGGGTCGTGCAGTGCTCATGGCGTGATTATCGCATAGACCTGCCGCGGGAGGTCCGCAGCGGATGGGATGGAGAAGCTCAAAACCCTTGGGGGCTATAGCTCTTGGGCCAACTTCTTAGCCAAGGCAGCGCGCTGGCTCGCAGTCAACTTGGACAGGGCAAGCACCACGGCTGCCGTGGCCTCATCCTCTGCTACGAGGTAAGCCATGGGAACGCCCAGCACACCGGCCAGCCTCCCCAACCCGTCCAGGTCGATCCCGCTGACTTCGGTCTCATACCGGTTGACCCGGCTGCTCGCCAGCTTCTTATCGAGCCCCATCAGAACCCCCAGCGCTCGCTGACTGGCGATGCCGCGCAGTTCCCGGGCCTGCTTGAGGCGGGCGGCGAACAATGAACGGGGGGAAGCCTTGGGCACGTGAATGAATGTTGAAAAGCTGGGCCGACAGCATGACTTGCTCCTCCTCTGCATGGCAGACTCTTCATGAAATGTAGCACCCTCCCGACCAACCACAGGGGTTTTCATGAAGAAGAACCAGACAAGGATGGCCGCCGCCCTGGCGGCCGCGCTGTTGCTGAGTGGCCAGAGCGCATCGGCCCAGGAAGCCGCCCAGCCCAACCCGGAGTCAGAGAAGCCCGGCTTCTTCCGGCAGTTGGGGAAGAGCCTGAAGGATGCGGGCGGCCAGATGATTGGAGTGAAGCCCACCGGGGCCACTGCCAGCCAGTCCTCTGGCAACCAACCGATCTACACCCCGGTCAGCGGGGCCGGGAAGGTCCAAGGACTCTTCAAATCCGATAACCACCAGCTTGCGCAACAAGGCCGACTGGACTGGCCCAGGGTTGCCCTGACGTTCCAAGAATGGGGGGTTGCCCTGCCTTGCTGGACCGTCGAAGCCCGGATCTGGACGAGCCCTACAGCCTCGACCACAGAGGTGTTCCGGACCTGCGCCAACGCGGCTTTGACCGAGACAGACGACCTGGGCGACACCGCCGAACTCAACACGGCCGCCCTCTGGAAAGGCCGCGACAGTCTGATGGGCGTTCGAGTGCCTTCGAGCAAGGCCAACACGGGGGCCAGCCGATCCTCAGGGCCCAACCCGCCCAGCCAGACGTTCGTCCTCAATGTGAGCCGTCCTGGCGTTTCGGACAAGGCGGTTGATGTGGCGCTTCGCGTCGCCTGGGTCAGCGGCTTCATCCAAACATCGGATCTGCACCCGGGAGCCAGCGGTCTGCTGACGCCCTTCAAAGATTCGCGGATGTGGCTCGCCGGGTTCAAGCCGGAAGGCAATCAAGACCGGTAAGCCCTCACTTTCTCTACCCGTCCGGGGCGGCCTACCGCCGCCCATCATCACCCTCAAGGATTGACCCATGAACGCAAGGTTTCCCCTGGCCGGCTTGGCCATTGCACTGACCCTCTCTGCTTGCGGTGGCCCGCCGTCTACTAACGATGCCGAAAGGGCACTCGCCACCCTTCTGGACGAAAGCGGGGCTGGACGGGTTGGCGACATCCGCGACTTCCAACTGACCGGATGCGTCGAGGCCCAAGACATGGAGGGCTACCGCTGCGACACCAAGGGGAAAGTCTCCATCGATATCGGCGGCCGTCAGGTGCCCATTCCGGTCAGCAAGAATCTTCGCTATGTGGAGGAATCCGAAGGTTGGAGGGCCTACGCCAAATGAGCGTACCCCCTCCCCTGCTTGACCGGCCGGTGCCCGCCCGGCGCAAGTTGATGACCACTAGGGACCGGTTCTTCTGGTGGTATTCGGGAAGCCTGCTCTTCCTCGGACCTTTCGGGTTCGTCGTTGGACCATTGATGGCCCAACGCGGAAACCGGAAGGCGGCCCGACTCTACCCGGCAGAGGCCCGCGTGGCCCAAGCGCGAGACAAGGGCTTTGCGTGGTGGCAGTGGTGGGCCATGACGGTGCTAACCCTCATGGGCGCTGCTGGAGCGTTTGCCGTGCTGAGCGGGCTGCCGATGTTCCTTTTCGTGCTTTACGCACAACTGATTCAGTAGCTCTCGCAAGGTAGAGCTCTCCGACTTTTCTAGACAACCCCCACACGATCGCCCCTAAGTCAAAGCCGCCCTCGGGCGGCTTAATCATTTGGCTCGGATCCGGTCCCAATGGCGACTCCTATCCCCATCGCTATCCGAGATTTCAGGGCCGCGCGAGCGGAGCAGACCTTGCAACTTGACATTAAAACAAATGCGCATAAAAGAAGGACCTACACAAGCCACGAGCCCAACAATGAACATTGAATCGTTCTGGAATCAAGCCTTCTTAAGCTGCCTCGCGCGATTGCCCGCAGAAGAAGCAAAGGAAGAAGCAGATAGGGCAACTGATATGTGCGTCAGCCATTGGCAAAGCAAGGCCTCTGACTATTCACCTGACAATGCCACCCTGTGGCAGGACCAGTTAGTAGGCAAGGTGCCTGTGCTCATTGCGGAGCATCATATTAAGCGCACCGGCAATGTTACGGCTTTACGCCCCGTGGCTTCGGAATGTGGCGGGGCGTCCTCGCCCAGGTAGCTAACTCTTCCTCTGCGAGTGCATCTCCAACCGCCTCTGTGAGATTCGGGCGCGTGTAGAGGGCAAGCCCTCCTTGCTTCCTACGAACAAGGAAGTTGACCGGAATCGGAGCCAGCGATCCACCAACAAAGGCAAGGATCTCAACAACCTCAACATCCGCGCTAAGGCTAAAGAACTTCGATTCTGCGACCTCAAAGAATGTTTCTTTATTTATTGCTACCTGTTCCCGGACAAGCACCAGGTCTGTGATCAGACTATAGCGCCGCTTAATAGCCACAGCAGTTGCTTCGGCTCCCTCAAGCACTTCCGCCTCGCCGTATGTGGGAATAGCCACCGCCAAAGAGCGAGCGGAACCAGCCTTTACCACAAGGGAAAACACAAACGCATCGGGCTTTGACGTATTCGACATCATGACCTCCACATGTAAGATTTTGACTAAACGCCCAGGCTATGACGAGCGGCTACTTGTGAATCCGGATTGGTGAAAAAGCCCATACTCAACTGTGTCCAAGCCGCGAGAACCGGGCCCAATACCCCTGAGCTTCTCCTTCGCCGTAAACTCTCGACTGTAAGTTGAGTGATGCTCGTCATCGAGTTCATGACCAACGATCTGTGCCCGGAGCTCTGAAACCACACCAGCCCCCTGCAACTCTTGGATGAACGTTTTTCGGAGTGAGTGAAACCCGCGCTTCGCCGGCTCCCAGCCCTTGCCCACCTCGGCCAGATGCCGACTGAAAGCCTTGGTGATCCAGTTGCCCTGCCCGTTAACGGCGGTGGCCTTGGCGGCTGGGAAGAGCCTGCTTTCACCGGCCTTCCGCTTATCGTCCACCCATTTCAGGAAGCCCATCTTGAGCAGCTCAGGATGGAGGGGCACCGTGCGAAGGCTCACTTCCGTTTTGACTTTCTGATGCTCGCCTTCGTCCGAGATACGGAGGCACGGAATGCCATCTTCCTCGAACACGTCTTTGATCAGAAGCTGGCCAACTTCCGAGGCCCTCGCTCCCGTGTAAAGTCCAAGAAGGGAGGCCCAGCGGGCCGATTCTGACAGCTTGGCCAACGCTTCGGGCGCGAACAAGGCCTGGATCTGCGCCCTGTCATAGGCTTTGAACCCGAGCTTTTTTCGGGCCCGTTTCTCGCGCTGGGAATAGCTCACATGGCCGCTGGCCGGGTTGTCACCACGGGGGTAGTGCCCCGAGGCCATCGCCCACTCGAAGAAGCCACCTTTGCCACCGATGTAGCTCTGCTTGTTCGTGAGCGTCGGAGTCGAAGCACCCTTCTCGCGCATGTCTTGATACCAACGAGCCAGATCGGACCGGGTGATGGCATGGACCTTGGCCTTCGGACCCAGGAATGCCACCAGCGCCTCGATGGCCGTCTTTTTGATCGTGTAGGTCTTGGGCAGCGTCGAGCCCTTGAGGGTCGCCAGGAACGCATCCCTGGCCTTACCGAGGGTGATCGTCTCGACCGCAGGCGCAGATGACTGCGGCACCGGGCTGGTCTGGTGCGACATTCCGAATGTGCTGAAGGTGGCCACTGGGAGCCGCGGCGCTTGGGCGGTTGCACCACCCCGTGCTTCTAGCTCCATCAGCTGCCGATAGAGCTTCAGGTCCTTCGGGCTGTCAATCTGCCACTGCTCGATCACCGTCCCATCCGGTTGGCTGGTGCGGTTGAGCGTCAGCTCATGAAGATTCTCGGCACTCGTCAATCGAGCAATGAGCAGGTCAGCATCCGACTTGCTGAGCTTGGCCACGCGTTGATCCCTCAACTGTGCGAAGAGCCGAGCATAGCCGGATGACAAGACGACCGCACGCACATGTGCCTGGGAGAGGTCTTTTGTTCGAAGGGTGCGCTTGATGAGCCGGCAATCGAGCACGGCTTGAAGATCAACGGGAACACGCTGGACGAACGACCAGCGGCCGGTAGACGACCGGCTCAGATGATGAGGAATGCGCATGCGAGTGTTTCCTCTGCATGCTTCCTGCTTTCCAATCCGCAAAAACCATTGATTTCAATTAAAAATCAATGACTTAAGCTCGATTGGCGGAGAGAGTGGGATTCGAACCCACGGAAGGTTTAACCCTTCGCCGGTTTTCAAGACCGGTGCCTTAAACCGCTCGGCCATCTCTCCGTATCGGCCCGGCCTGCTGGCCGGGCGCGTATTCTCGCACGGCCGGGCGATTTGCCCAAGACCGGCGTGGCGCCGGGCATCACCCAGCGCTCCCACAGCAGGCCTCAGCCCGCGTCCACCGCCAACGCCCCCAGTGCACTGGCCTTGATCCGCTCCTTGGCCTTTTCACAGGCACCACCGCAGTCCAGGCGCGAGGCCTCCAGCTGCGGCGGCAGATGCTCGGCCAGGAAGTCGATGAACACCCGCACCGCCGGCAGCAGGCCGCGGCGCGAGGCGAACACGGCGTGGCACACGCCCTGCGGCAGCGACCAGTCCGGCAGCACCACTTCCAGCTCGCCATTGCGCACCGCATCGGCGCACACGGTTTCCGGCAGCATGGTGATGCCGAAGCCGTCCTTCACCATGCTCTGCAGCAGCGGGAAGTCGAAGCCGGCCACGCGCGGCTGCAGGTCGACCCGGCGCACTTCGCCTTCCGGGCCATGCAGCTCCCAGCGCTGGCGCGCTTCGTCTTCGCTGATGCTGAGGGTGACGTGCTGGGTCAGCTCTTCCGGGTCCTTCGGGCGGCCGGCGCGATCCAGGTACTTCGGGCTGGCCACCAGCAGTTCCTGCACCTGGCCGAAGCTGCGCATCACCAGGCTGCCGTCGTCGTCCAGGCGCGAACGCACGCGCAGCGCGACGTCGTAGCCTTCATTGATGATGTCCACGCGGCGATTGCTGATGTTCAGCTGCAGGCGCACCTTCGGGTACTGCTCCAGGAACTTGGGCAGCAGCTTGGGCAGCTGCATCTGCGCCAGCGACACCGGCACGCTGGCACGTACCACGCCGCGCGGTTCCGCGCTGAGGCGGTCCACCACTTCGCGCGCAGCCTGCGCCTCGGCCAGCATCGTCTGCGCGTGGCGGTGCACGCTGGTACCGACGTCGGTGACCGCAAAGCGGCGCGTGGAGCGCTGCAGCAGGCGCACGCCCAGGTCGGTTTCCAGCTGGCTGATGCGGCGGCTCAGGCGCGACTTGGGGATGCCCAGTGCGCGCTCGGCGGCGGCGAATCCGCCGTGGTCGACCACCATCGCGAAGTAGTACAGATCATTCAGGTCATGCATGCCCGAGTTCCATATCTAGAACAATACGTGGCATTCAACCACCTTTATCCCGCCTTTGCAACAACCTATCGTTCTCTCCGTCGGCGGGGCTACCCCGCCCCTTCCTCCCAGAACATAGGTGACTGCCATGAAGCTTCTGCATCTCGACGCCAGCGTGCTTGGCGACAACTCCGTGTCCCGCCAGCTGTCGGCCGCCGTGGTCGCCCGCTTCACCGGCCAGATCGATGGCCTGCAAGTCGATTATCGCGATCTTGACGCCAATCCGGTACCGCATCTGCGCAGCAGTTCGTTGGCCAAGACCGATGCCGCCGAGGCGACCGATGCTGAACAGGTGATGCAGCAGTTCCTGGACGCCGACATCGTGGTGATCGGCGCGCCGATGTACAACTTCAGCATTCCGTCCACCCTGAAGGCCTGGATCGACCGCGTCGCCGTGGCCGGCCGCACCTTCAAGTACACCGAGAACGGCCCGGTCGGCCTGGCCGGTGGCAAGCGGGTGATCATCGCCAGCAGCCGCGGCGGCATCTACACCGACTCGCCGGCCGACTTCCAGGAGCCGTTCCTGCGCCAGGTGTTCGCCTTCATGGGCATCAACGAGGTCGAGTTCGTGCGTGCCGAAGGCATCGCCTACTCGCCGCAGCATCGTGAGGACGCCATTGCCGGCGCGCTGGCCACCCTGCCGTCGCACGAAGTGGCCGAAGCCGTCGCGGCATAACGCGCTCCAGCGTTCGGTGCCCCTCTCTCCTCGTCTGGGCGCTGAACGCGGGCCGGGATCCCCTCCCCCATCCCGGCCCACCCCGGCGGCCCCGCATTGCGGGGCCGTTTTCTTGGGCGACGCGTTAGGCTGGGGGCATGAACTACATCGTGACGGCTGCGCACCGCAGCGAATTTCCGCACCCGATCACCCTGCGCCGTGGCCAGGCACTGGTGGTGGGCGAACGCTATGAAGGCCCGGAGGGCTGGGACGACTGGTTCCTGTGCGAAGCCGAGGGACAGCAGCCCGGTTTCGTACCGGCGCCGGTGATCGGCCGCGATGCGCAGGGTGGCGCTTTTGCCACGGAGGCTTACTGCGCGCGGGAACTGGATGTGGATCCCGGGCAGGTGCTGCGCGGGGAACGCACGCTCAATGGCTGGGCGTGGTGCGTACCGGAAACGGGCGAACCCGGATGGGTGCCGTTGGAGAAGATGCGCGTCATGGCGTGATCGCGGTGGTTCATCCACGCAGGGCGTGGATTCGGTGCCATGCAAGCATGGCACCCACCAGAGACACTGCGATGCCATGCAAGCATGGCACCCACCAGAGCCACGGCGGTGCCATGCACGCATGGCACCCACCCGATCAGGGTGTCAGGCGATGGTTTCCAGGCCGCCCATGTACGGGCGCAGCGCTTCCGGCACAGTGATGCTGCCGTCGGCGTTCTGGTAGTTCTCCATCACCGCGATCATTGCGCGGCCCACCGCCACGCCCGAGCCGTTCAGGGTGTGCGCCAGCTCCGGCTTGCCGGTGGCCGGGTTGCGCCAGCGGGCCTGCATGCGGCGGGCCTGGAAATCACCGCAGTTCGAGCACGAGGAAATCTCGCGGTAGGTCTCCTGCGACGGCAGCCAGACTTCCAGGTCGTAGGTCTTGATCGCCGAGAAGCCCATGTCGCCGGTGCACAGCAGCACCTTGCGGTACGGCAGGCCCAGCTTTTCCAGCACCACTTCGGCGCAGCGGGTCATGCGCTGGTGCTCGGCGTCGCTTTCTTCCGGGCGGCTGATCGAGACCAGCTCGACCTTCTCGAACTGGTGCTGGCGGATCATGCCGCGCACGTCGCGGCCACCGCTGCCGGCCTCGGCGCGGAAGCACATCGAATGCGCGGTCATGCGCAGCGGCAGGCGCTCGGCATCCACGATCTCGTCGCGCACGATGTTGGTCAGCGGCACTTCCGAGGTCGGGATCAGGTAACGCGTGGAATCACCCACGGCGGTCTTGAACAGGTCGTCCTCGAACTTCGGCAGCTGGCTGGTGCCACGCAGCGAATCGGCGTTGACCAGCAGCGGTACGTTGGTCTCTTCATAGCCGTGCTCGCCGGTATGCAGGTCGACCATGAACTGGGCCAGCGCACGGTGCAGGCGCGCGATCGGGCCGCGCAGCACGGTGAAGCGCGAGCCGGACAGCTTGGCGGCGGTCTCGCCGTCCAGCCAGCCATTGCGGGCGCCGAGTTCGACGTGATCCAGCACCTTGAAATCGAACTGGCGCGGGGTACCCCAGCGCGCCTGCTCGACGTTGTCGTTCTCGTCGGCACCGGCCGGCACGTCATCGGCCGGAATATTCGGGATGCCCATCGAGATCGCATCGATCTTCTCGCGCAGCTCGTCCAGCGCCACTTCCGAAGCCTTCAGCTCGTCGGCGAACGCGGCGACCTCGGCCATGATGGCCGAGACGTCCTCGCCCTTGGCCTTGGCCTGGCCGATGGCCTTGGAACGGCTGTTGCGCAGGCTCTGCAGCTCCTGGGTCCGCACCTGGATGCGCTTGCGATCGGCCTCCAGGGACTCCAGGGCAGACACGTCGAGCTCGAAGCCGCGGCTGGTGCGCAGGCGTTCGGCGAGGTCGGCGGGCTGGTGGCGGAGCAGGGCTGGATCAAGCATGGCAGGTGTCGTGGTGGGTATCAGGGATGGGATTATCGCTTGTTATACGGATTTCTGCCGCCCGGTTCATTCCCGCCGTGGCAGAATCGGGCTATTCCGTACTGGTCCGGTCCATGTCTGCACCCCGCTCGTCGTCCGCCAAGTCGTTCACCGTGCATATCCCGCGCAACGCCCTGAAGATCGCCGGTATCGCGTTCGGTGTGGGCATCCTGCTGTTCGTGCTGGTCTGGCTGACCGGCCGCGACAAGGAATTCTTCCGCGCCGACCCGGCCGCGCAGACCCCGCAGGAAACGGCCCAGGTGGAGCCATTGCCGGAGCCGCTGGCCGCGGCCGCGGGCTCCAGCGACATGCCCGATGCCAAACCGGCCCCGGTGGAGGAAGAAGCCCCGAAGCTGGTCGAAACCGCCCCGCCGCCGCCTGCCCCGGTGGCGGAAGCGGCCCCGGCTGCACCGGGCCCTGCGCCGGCGGCCACCGGCAACAGCCAGCCGATGCCGATTGCCGGCCAGTCGCCGCCGCCTGCCTATCCTGCCGCCGCCCTGCGTGCCGGTGAGACCGGCAGCGTGGTGGTACGCGTGGATGTGGATGCCACCGGCTACCCGAACAACGCCACGGTGATCCAGCGCAGCGGCTCACGCGAGCTCGACCGTGCCGCCACCGATGCAGTACGCCGCTGGCGCTTTACCCCGGCGCAGAGCAACGGCCAGGCCGTGCCCGGCAGCATTGAAGTGCCGTTCGACTTCAAGACGCAGTAACTGAACGCTTGCCGGCAGGCAAACTGAACCCTGCCGATTGCGTTGACGCAACGCTGACACTCCTCGTCCATGGCTCGGGCAACACTGCCCACGTCGTCCATTGACGGAAGGAGTTTGCGATGACTGCCACCACCCACGAAGACCTCCATTCGCCGCAGCTGCAGCAGGATTCCAGCCTGCAGCACAGGCCCACATCACCGTGGATGTGGATCGCGCTGATCGTGGCGATGTTCGCGGCTGCCCTGCTGTGGCTGCGTCACTCGAACCAGGAAGATGTGGCGCCGGCACCGGTTGGCGAGCGCATGCTGCCGGCTCCTGAGCAGGCTGCGGTTGCCGATGCTGCGGCGCCTGCCGCGCGTCAGGCCGCACCGGCTTCCAGCCAGCGCAAGGCCGCACCGGTGGTGCGCAATCGTGAAGCGCGCCCGCTGGCCAGCAACCGCATGCCGACCTACCCCGCCGCTGCACTTCGTAGTGGCGTGCAGGGCAGCGTGATCGCCAGCCTGAATGTCGATACCCGCGGCAATGTCGCCAATGCTGCGATTGTTTCGCGCAGTGGCGAGCGCAGCCGCGACCTGGATCGTGCGGTGCTCAACACCGTGCAGAACTGGAAGTTCCAGCCTGCGGTGCATGACGGCCGCGCAGTAGCAAGCGTGGTGCGGGTCCCGGTGGATTTCCGCACCGAGCAGCGTTGATCGCGGACGAGGGGTTCGTGATGTTTCGACGGAGGCTTCGGCCTCCGTCATTTTATCTGGAGAAGCGTGCCAACCAAGGTTGGCACCTACCGGGTTGTGTCGTCCGCCGGACGTGGCCGCTCAGGCCAGGTTGAACCCGGCGCTGCGTGCCAGGCCGTCGAAGTCCGGGAAGGATGTGGCGACGTTGGCGATGTCGTTGATGCGCACTTCGCCATCGCTGATCTGGCCGGCGATGGCGAACGCCATGGCAATGCGGTGGTCGCCGTGGCTTTCGATGGTGCCGCTGCCCAGGCGCACACCACCATGCAGGGTGGCGCCATCTTCGGTTTCGTCCACCTGCATGCCCAGCGCGCGCAGGCCGGTGGCCATCGCAGCCAGACGATCGGATTCCTTGACCCGCAGCTCGGCGGCGCCGCTGACCACGGTCTCGCCCTCGGCGGCGGCAGCGGCCACGAACAGCGCCGGGAACTCATCGATCATGTCCGGCACCAGCGCTTCCGGAATGCGCGCGCCCTTCAGCGGCGCGTAGCGCACCAGCAGATCAGCCACCGGTTCACCGCCCTGCTCGGCCGGGTTCTCTTCGGTGATGTCTGCGCCCATCAGGCGCAGCGCATGCAGCAGGCCGGTGCGGCGCGGGTTCAGGCCAACCTGCTTCAGGCGCAGCTCGGAGCCGGGAATGATGCTGGCCGCCACCAGGTAGAACGCGGCCGAGGAGAAGTCGGCCGGCACCACGATGTCGGTGGCACGCAGGCGCTGGCCACCGCGCAGGCGCGCCTTGCCCGGCGAGAATTCGATGTCCACGCCAAACGCGGACAGCATGCGCTCGGTGTAGTCGCGGGTCGGGTGCGGTTCGGTCACCTGGGTTTCGCCCTGCGCATACAGGCCGGCCAGCAGTACGGCCGACTTGATCTGTGCGCTGGCCACCGGCGAGGCGAAGTCGATGCCGTGCAGCGTCTGGCCGCCATGCACGTGCAGCGGCGGCGTGCCATCGCTCTCGGTATCGATCTTCGCACCCATCTGCGACAGCGGGCCGGTGACGCGGCGCATCGGGCGGCCAGACAGCGATTCATCGCCGATCAGCGTGCAATCAAACGCCTGCCCAGCCAGCAGGCCGGCCAGCAGGCGCATGCCGGTACCGGCGTTGCCGCAGTCCAACGGCGCGTCCGGTGCTTTCAGGCCGTCGAGGCCGACGCCGTGCACGACGCGCTGCGACGGGCTCGGCGTTTCGATGCGCACGCCCAGCTGGCTGAAGATGCGCGCGGTCGCGCGGGTGTCTTCGCCTTCCAGGAAGCCGTCGATATGCGAGGTGCCATCGGCCAGTGCGGCGAACATCACCGAGCGGTGCGAGACCGACTTGTCGCCGGGAATGGTCAGGCTGCCCTGCAGCGGCTGGCCCTTGCGGGCAATCCAGTGTTGCGCGTTGCTCATCGTTCGATCATTCCGTAAACGCCGGCAGCGCCGGCGATGCATCAGGGGGCAGCGGCCGCAGCCGCCACAGCAGCACTCAGGGCACGGCCACCGGATAGGAACCCAGCACCTTGATCTGCGCCGAGTGCGCTTCCAGTTCGGCCAGCGCAGCCTGCATCGGCGCGTCGTCGATATGGCCGGCCAGGTCGATGAAGAAGCCGTATTCCCACTTGCCGTGGTGCGACGGGCGCGACTCGATGCGGTTCATGCTGATGCCGTGGCGGGCAAACGGGCTGAGCACGTCGAACAGCGCACCGGGCTTGTCATGGATGAACACCAGCACCGAGGTGCGGTCATGGCCGGAGGTCGGGAAGATGTTGCGGCCCACCACCAGGAAACGGGTGGTGTTGTCGGCGTCGTTCTGGATCGGCTTGGTGACCACCTTCTTCAGGCCGTACACATGGCCGGCGCTCTCGCCACCGATGGCCGCTGCATCGTCGGCGTTGCGCGCACGGCGCGCGCCTTCGGCATTGCTCGACACCGGAATCTTCTCGGCCTTCGGCAGGTTGGCGCGCAGCCAGGCCGAGGTCTGCATGAACGACTGCGGGTGCGCGTAGATGCGCTCGATGTCCTCGATGCGGCCACTGCGCGACATCAGGTACTGCTGCACGCGCAGCTCCACTTCGCCGCAGATCTTCAGGTTGGAGGTCAGGAACATGTCCAGGGTGATCTGGATGGTGCCCTGGCCCGAGTTCTCCACCGGCACAACGCCGAAATCGGCGTTGCCCGCTTCCACTTCCTGGAACACTTCTTCGATGCTGGCCATCGGCAGGCCCAGCGCCGAGCGGCCGAAGTGCTTGAGCACGGCCTGCTGGCTGAAGGTACCCTCCGGGCCGAGGTAGCCGATCTTCAGTGGCTCCTGCTGGGCCAGGCAGGCCGACATGATCTCGCGGTAGACGTGCACCAGCAGCTCGTCGCTGAGCGGGCCTTCGTTGCGGTCCACCACCATGCGCAGCACCTGCGCTTCGCGCTCGGGGCGGTAGTAGTCGACGGCGGCGGCGAGCTTGCCCTTGGCCTTGCCCACCTGATGGGCGAAGCGCGCGCGCTCGGCAATCAGGTTCTGGATGTCACGGTCGATCTGGTCGATCTTCGAGCGCACATCGGCCAACGCCAGCGGCGCCAGGGTCGGTGCCGGGTTCGACGCGGCCTTGGCCTTGCCCTTCGCCTTGGTGGGCGCGCTGTCCTTGGCCGGTTCTGCCTTCTTCGGCGCCTTCTTGCTGGATTTGCTGCTTGCCATCGGAGTTCCTTGTTGCGGGGCACGCACCCGACGGTGCGCGCCGTTCATTGCTCAACCGTGACGCTGCTGGAAATCGGCCATGAAGGCGACCAGCGCCTCGGCCCCGGCCAGCGGCATGGCGTTGTACAGCGAGGCGCGGATGCCGCCGACCACCTTGTGCCCCTTCAGCGCCAGCAGGCCGGCGGCCTTGGCTTCGGCCACGAAGCGGGCATCGAGGTCGGCATCGGGCAGGAAGAACGGGATGTTCATCCGCGAACGCGCCGCATGCGCGACTTCGTTGCGATAGAAGCCACCGGAGCCGTCGATGGCGCCGTACACCAGGGCGGCCTTGGCGGCGTTGCGCTTGGCGAACTCGGTCACCCCGCCTTCAGCCAGCATCCACTTGAACACCAACCCGGCCAGGTACCAATTCCAGGTCGGCGGGGTATTGAGCATCGAATCGCGGGCAACGTGCGAGCGGTAATCGAAGATGTCCGCGCGCGGCTGGCCGCTGCGTTCAAGCAGGTCACGGCGGATGATCATCACCGCGATACCGACCGGGCCGAGGTTCTTCTGCGCACCGGCGTAGATCACGCCATAGCGGCGCACATCCAGCGGCTCGCTGGCGATGGACGAACTGAAATCGGCGATCAACGGGACGTTGCCGGTGTCGGGCACATCACGGAACTCGACGCCGTGGATGGTCTCGTTGGCGGTGATGTGCACGTAGGCAGCCTCGGGCGAGAGCTGCCAGTCGGCACGCGGCGGAAGCGTGCGGTAGCCATCGGCCTCGCTGCTGGCGGCAATGTTGACGTCGACGTAGACACCGGCCTGCTTGACCGCGGTCTTGCCCCAGTGGCCGCTGACCACGTAGTCGGCGCGCTGGCCGGGGGCGGCGAAGTTGAGCGGGATCAGCGCCTGCTGGGTGGTGGCACCACCGGGCAGGAACAGCACCGCATAGTCGTCGGGGATGTCGAGCAGGCGCCGCAGGTCAGCCTCGGCCTCGGCCGCCACGGACATGAACTCCGCGCCGCGATGGCTCATTTCCACGATCGAGGCGCCGGACCCGTGCCAGTCCAGCATTTCCGCCTGCGCCTGGCGCAGGACCGATTCCGGCAAGGTTGCAGGGCCGGCACTGAAGTTGAACGCGCGCGTCATGTCACACCTGTGGGGCAAGACCCCTAGTATGCCGCAGTGCACCAGCCTTGCGGCCTTGTGCGGCAAGGGAAATTTGGTTTCATTGGAATCCATTGGCCGCGCGCACAGCACCGGTAGCCGCCAACCTTGGTTGGCGTACGCCGCAAGGCGTCATGCCCGCCGAAGAAGCGTGCCGACCAAGGTCGGCACCCACCAGAGCGGCCCCCGAGGGTTCAGATCAGCGCGCGCCGAACCAGAGCAGCAGGCTGAGCAGTGCGGCCAGCAGCAGCGCACTGACCAGCAGCCACGGCCAGCGCCGGACCTTGCGCGGCACGGCCGGCAGCACCGGCGCCTGCTCCGCGTCCTGGCCGGACTCGTCCTCGGCCGGCAGCGGCCGACGGCGCGGGTCGTGCGGCACTTCCAGCACGAAACGGTGCTGGCCATCGAACACGACCTGGTCACCCGCCTGCAGCCAGCAGTGACGTACCGCCACGCCGTTGACCCGGGTACCTTCGGCATTGCCCAGATCGCGAAGCAATACGCGCTCGCCGTGCACTTCCACCCGCGCATGCTGCTCGGCGAAGGCCGGATCATCGATGGCGATGTCCGCCTCGTTGCCACGGCCGATCAGGCGGGCCCGCGACAGGGTGAAGCTGCGACCATGGTGCAGGCCACCGACACCCCGCAGCAGGCGCTGCTGTTCGTCGGTGACCTCTTCATTTTTCGGCGCCGGCGCCTGCAACAGGCTTTCGACCTCACCCTGCAGCACCATCTCCACGCCATCCACATACACTGCGTCGCCTGCACGCAGCAGGGCCATCCGGCGCACCGGCCGGCCGTTCACGTGGATGCCGCGGATACCGTTGCCGACCTGCAGCCAGAGGCCGCGGTCGTCCATGCAGAACTGCGCCAGCAGCAGGGCGCCGTTGCCGGCGTCGCCGAGCCGCACGCTGCCGTTGGCCTGGCGCACGATGCGCTGCACCCCGGGCCGCAGCGGCTGGTCGGGCTGTTGTTGCTGACTGAAGTGAACAAGCAGGTTCTGCACGCGGCGCAGCCTAGCAGGTTGGCCGCCAACGAAGAAGAACCTGCGATGAGTGCTTGGCGCGAAGGCCCTCGATGCGCACAATGCTCGCCCTCATTGATCATCCCCGCCCTGCGCCAGGAGCCTGCATGTCCACCATCGATGTCCGCCACGCCCACGCCCTGCCCGACGCACAGGCGCGCGCGGCAATCGAACAGGTTGCCGCCAAGCTGTCCGAGCGCTTCGGCCTGAAGTCCTCGTGGACCGCCGATGTGCTGAATTTCTCCGGCAGCGGCGTGGACGGCGCGATCGAACTGCAGCCGGGCGCCGTGCGCGTGACCGCCAAGCTGGGCTTCCTGCTGTCGGCGATGAAGGGCATGGTCGAAGGCGAGATCCAGCGCGTGCTGAAGGAAAAGCTGGGCTGAATCCCGGCGGCGGCCGTCACGGCCGTGCAACGCCAACGCGCGCTACTCTCGGGACAGGCCCAACTCCCACGGGAAGTGCGATGAACCGCTACGAAAACGACGACCGCCGCGACGACGACGCCTCTTTCGGTGACCAGGCCGAGCGCTTCTCGCGCAAGCTGAGCGACTCGGCGCAGCAGGTCTGGCTGGCCGGCCTCGGCGCGCTGGGACGTGCCCAGGCCGAAGGCAGCCGTTTCTTTGATGGCCTGGTGAAGGAAGGCGAGGCCTGGGAGTCGCGCCGCCGTGAACGCAGCGGCGAGCAGGGCCCGGGCTGGCGTGACAACGTGGAATCGTCGCTGGACGAAGCCCGCGAAAAGGCCTCCGGCACCTGGAACAAGGTCGAAAAGGCCTTCGACGACCAGGTGCAGGGCGTCCTCAAGCGCCTGCATGTACCCACCGCCGACGAACTGACGGCGCTGGAAGCCCGCATCGATGCCCTGCATGCGCGCCTGGCAAAGCTGGAGAACCGCGCCGCCTCCGGTGCCGACGCTCCCGCCCCGGGCAGCCATCAGTCACCGGACAGCGTGCCCTGACCGCCATTGTTGCAATGCAATAAATTTTGATTGACAATCGCGAGCAACCCGCCAATCGCTTCGGCTGCCGTTTGTTCCCTCCCCTCACGGCTTCAGGATTGGCGGGTTTTTCGTGTCCGTCGTATGCCGAATCTGCGTGCGCCGTCACGTTTCCTGTCAGGAACCTCCTGACCCAGCGGCGCGATACGACCTTTACACTGTCGTCTTCCGCACTCGCCCCCTCCGCGCACCTCCTGCATGCTCCCCTGGATCCTGGCCCTGCTGTCGGCCCTGTTTAGCTGTTCCCTTGCCGTTGTCTATCTGTGGTGGATCAAGCGGCGGCAGAAGGAGATGCAACTCGGCCTGCAGGCCCTGGCCGGCATGCACTGGCGCGAGTTCTCGGTACTGGTCAAGCGCATGCTGCGCGAGCAGCGCGGCCTGCGTGAACTGAATGACCCTTCCGAGGAATCCCGCGAGCCGAGCAGTGATTTCCTGCTCAGCGACGGCCCGAACCAGTGGCTGGTGTCATGCAAGCATGGCCTGGCCTACCGCATCGGCACCGCCGCGGTGAATGAACTGGGCGCGGCTGCACGCCTGGCCGGCGCCAGAGGCGGTGTGCTGCTGACCGAGGGGCGGATCGAACGCGATGGCCGCAGTGCTGCGGAAAAGCAGGCGGTTGAAGTGCTGGACGGCCCACGCCTGTGGCCACTGCTGCAACCCTACCTGCCGGGCGACATCGAAGCGCGCGTGCGCGCCAGCGCCAGGCATGAGGCGCTGCGCCGGATCGCCATAGCCGCACTGGGCTCGGTCACGCTCGGGTTGCTGGTCGGCCTGGGCCTGCAGGGGCTGCACATGGAAGAGGCCAGACCTGTTGCAGCTGCACCGATAGCGGCGGCGCCTGCGGTCGCACCCGCAACCGAGCCGGCCCCGGCTGCGGCAGCGCCGGCCACTGCACCGACCCCCTCGGATACTGACGCGCGCAGCAATCCAAACCCGGATGCGGCCACCCTGGATCGCTACCAGGCCGAGCTCGCCCGTGCCCTCGCTGGCAAGCCCGGTATTGCCAGCGGCGTGTGGCTGACCCGGCAGACCCTGGCGATCAACCGCACCGGTGAACTGGACGCGGTGTGGCCACGGGTCTGCGAGGAAGTGCTGCACTACCCCGCGCTGCGCAACGTGCGCATCCAGCTCAATGCCCGCCCCGGCGTGGATGAGCCGGTGCGCTGGCGGCAGTGCGCTACCTATTGATGAGGCAGCATCCACGCATGGCGTGGATCTACCAAGGGTTCGCACGCATCGCGTAATCCCAACCGGGATTCAGTAGATCCACGCGATGCGTGGATCCGCCCCTACCGCGCCCCCGGCGCAAACCGCGCCACCAGATCCCAGGCGTCGCCCAGGAACACCTGCCGCACGCGGGTGATCGGCTGTTCACCGCGCCAGGTCAGGCGCTCGATCACCAGGCAGGCGGTGCCGGGCTTCACGTCCAGCAGCTTGGCCGTGGCGCTGTCCGCGCCCCAGGCACTGATGCGGTGCTGGGCCCGGGTCCATGACACGTTCTGCAGCAGCCAGCTGCCCGGCGCTGTGGTGTTGAAATCGACCTCCAGCACCTCGGGCACGCCCACCGGACTGATCAAGCGGTGTTCCAGCGCCAGCGGGCGACCATCGGCCAGGTGCAGGCAGCGCATCGCCAGCAGCTTCTGCTGACCGGCCAGCTCCACTTCACCGGCATTGCCGGCGTCGGCCAGGCGCAGTTCGCGTTGCAGCAGGCGGTAGCCATACTGATGGCCGCGCGAGCCGACCTCCATCGCGATATCGGGGATCTCCAGCGCCACCTGCTCCAGGTGCGGCGGCTGCCGCGCCACGAACGAGCCGGCGCGACGGCGGCGCTCGATCATGCCGCTCTCGGCCAGTGCGGTCAGCACCTTGTTCACCGTCATCCGTGAGCAATCGTACTGCTCCATCAGCTCGTGCTCGTACGGAATACGGAAGCCCGGCGCCCACTCTCCGCTGAGGATGCGGCTTTCCAGATCGCTGCGGATACGCTGGTTGAGCGTGGCGGACTTGCTGGCCTTCACGTAATGGGGTCTCGGTGGCGGGGGCGATCAGCCCAGCACGCCCTTCAGGGCGGCGGCAAAGGCGGTGGTGATCGCCTCGCGCTGCAGGTGGCGGCCGTCGGCCACGCACTGGCGGCCATGGCGCCAGACCGATCGCAGCGCGCCATTACGTGCGGCGAACACCCAGCTGTCAAGCCATGCGTCGTCCTGTCGCGCCTGCAGCGCGGGATGCGCAGCGTCCAGTTCAACCAGGTCGGCACTGGCACCGACCTGCAGTCCGGCGGCCACGCCCAGCGCCTGCGCACCGCCGTGCAGTGCGCCCTCGAACAGGAAGCGACCGGTGCTGCGGGTGGCATCCGGGGCCAGCACATTGCGCCCGCGCAGGGTCAGGCGCTGGCCGTACTCAAGCAGGCGCAGCTCTTCGGCGGCATCGATCAGCACATTGGAATCGGAACCGACGCCGAAGCGACCGCCTTCGCGTGCGAACGCCTGCATCGGGAACAGGCCGTCGCCCAGGTTGGCCTCGGTGATCGGGCACAGGCCGGCCACGCCCTGGCTGGCTACGATGGCTGCGCGCTCGTCATCGGTGATGTGGGTGGCATGCACCAGGCACCAGCGCGCATCCACCGGCGCATGGTTGAACAGCCACTGCACCGGGCGCTGGCCGCTCCAGGCCAGGCAGGCCTCGACTTCGCGCACCTGCTCGGCGATGTGGATATGCACCGGGCCTTCGGTGAGCGGCAACAATGCACCCAGTTCCTCGCCCGTGACTGCACGCAGACTGTGCGGCGCGATGCCGAGCACCGCATCGGGCAGCGCGTCCAATGCCGGCTTGGCGGCCTCCAACAGCTGCGCGAAGCCGTCCACATCGTGGATCAAGCGACGCTGCGCGGGATTCGGCGCCGCACCGCCAAAATCGGCATGGGCATAGAACACCGGCAACAGGGTCAGGCCGATGCCGGTCTGCTCGGCCGCCGCCGCAATCCGCGCGCTCATCTCGGCACGGTTGGCATACGGGCGGCCGTCGGCGTCGTGGTGCAGATAGTGGAATTCGCCAACGCGGGTGAAACCACTTTCCAGCATTTCCATATAGGCCTGGGCGGCGATGGCCTGCACCGCGTCCGGGCGCAGGTGGGCCAGGAAGCGGTACATCAGCTCGCGCCAGCTCCAGAAACTGTCGCCGTCACCGCCGCCGATCTCGGTCAGGCCGGCCATGCCGCGCTGGAACGCGTGGCTGTGCAGGTTGGGCAGGCCCGGCACCAGGATGCCGACCCGGGTATCGCCCGGCTGCGTACCCTGGCCCGCGCGGATGTCCGTGATGCGGCCGTCCTGCACCTGCAGCTGGACATCGCGGGCCCAGCCTCCGGCCAGCAGGGCGTGGGCGGCATGGAATCTGTGGGGGGAACGCGAATCGGACATGGCTGGACAACCCGAAATGGACGCCTATATTGTATAGACATATAAGCACAGCCGCATTGTGGATGCCATGCACGTCGATACCCTCTGGTCCAACGTCCACCTGATCACCCTCGACGGCGACGGCCTGGGCGTCATCCGCGATGGCGTGCTGGCCTGCGCCGACGGGCGCATCGTCCATGTCGGCACCGCCGGCAGCGATGCCCACCTGCAACCGACCACCCGCATCGACGGCGAAGGCCGCTGGATCTCGCCGGGACTGATCGACTGCCACACCCATCTGGTCTACGCCGGCAACCGCGCCAACGAGTTCGAGCAGCGCCTGCAGGGCGTCAGCTATGCGGAGATCGCCCGTGCCGGCGGCGGCATCGTCTCCACCGTGCGTGCCACCCGCGCCGCGACGCCGGAACAGCTGGCCCGCGAAAGCCGCCCACGCCTGCTGGCAATGCGCGCCGAAGGCGTGACCACGCTCGAGATCAAATCCGGCTACGGCCTGACCCTGCCCGACGAACGCAAGCAGTTGCAGGTGGCGCGTGCACTGGGCGAGGAATGCCGGGTCAACGTGGTGACCACCTTCCTCGGCGCACATGCCATCCCGCCGGGCCGCGAGGCACAGGAGTACACCGACGAGGTGTGCAACGTGATGATTCCGACCATCGCCGCCGAAGGCCTGGCCGAAGCGGTGGACGTGTTCTGCGAGAACATCGCCTTCTCGCCCGCACAGGCGCGGCAGGTGTTCGAGGCGGCACGTGCCCACGGGCTGGCGGTGAAGATCCATGCCGAGCAGCTGAGCAACCAGCATGGCGCCGAACTGGCGGCCGGCTTCGGTGCACTCTCGGCCGACCATATCGAACACCTCGATGACGCCGGCATCGCGGCAATGGCCGCCGCCGGCACCGTCGCAGTGCTGCTGCCCGGCGCCTTCTATTTCACCCGCGATACCACCCTGCCGCCGATCGCGGCGCTGCGTGCGGCCGGGGTGCCGCTGGCGCTGGCCACCGACAGCAACCCGGGCACCTCGCCCCTGACCAGCCCGCTGCTGGCGATGAACATGGGCGCCACCCTGTTCCGCCTGACCGTGGACGAGTGCATCGCCGGCTTCACCCGTGAAGCGGCGCGTGCACTGGGCCATGGCGACCGTATCGGCCGACTGGCCGTGGGCATGGACTGCGACCTGGCGATCTGGGACATCGACGCCCCCGCCGACCTGGTCTATCGCATTGGATTCAACCCGCTGCACGCGCGCGTGGTGCGCGGACAGCCCGACCTGCCTGCCTCCTGGAGCAACACATGAGCAACACCCTGGTTCTTCGCCCCGGCCACGTCACTCTCGCCCAGTGGCGGCAGGTCTATCGCGGTTCACCGCTGGCACTGGACCCGGCCGCGCTGCCGGTGGTGCGTGCCAGTGCCGCGGCCGTGGCCGCCATCGTCGCCAAGGGCGCGCCGGTCTATGGCATCAACACCGGCTTCGGCAAGCTGGCCAGCGTGCGCATCGAGCGCGAGGACCTGGCCACCCTGCAGCGGAACATCGTGCTCTCGCATGCGGCAGGCGTCGGCGAACCAATGCCGGCTCGCGTGGTGCGCCTGATGATGGCGCTGAAGCTGGTCAGCCTGGCGCAGGGTGCTTCGGGCATCCGCGAAGAAACCCTGCTGCTGCTGGAAGCGATGCTGGTCAAGGGCGTGCTGCCGGTGGTGCCCGCACAGGGCTCGGTGGGTGCTTCGGGTGACCTGGCACCGCTCTCGCACCTGGCCAGCGTGATGCTGGGCGTGGGCGAAGCCTTCATCGGCGACGAACGCCTGCCGGCGATCGATGCACTGGCACGCGCGGGTTTGCAGCCGATCGAACTGGGTGCGAAGGAAGGCCTGGCGCTGCTCAACGGCACCCAGTTCTCCACCGCTTATGCGCTGGCCGGCCTGTTCGAGATCGAGACTGTGTTCCAGGCCGCGCTGGTCACCGGTGCGCTGTCGGTGGAAGCGGCCAAGGGCTCCGATACGCCGTTCGATCCGCGCATCCACGCCATCCGCGGCCAGCGCGGGCAGATTGCCACTGCGGCCACGCTGCGCACGCTGATGCAGGGCTCGGACATCCGCGAATCGCACCGTGACAACGACGTGCGCGTGCAGGACCCGTACTGCCTGCGCTGCCAGCCGCAGGTGATGGGCGCCGCACTGGACATCCTGCGCCAGGCCGCGACCACGCTGGAAATCGAAGCCAATGGCGTGTCCGACAATCCGCTGGTGTTCACCGATACCGGCGAAGCCCTTTCCGGTGGCAACTTCCACGCCGAGCCGGTCGCCTTTGCCGCCGACATGCTGGCGATGGCGGTGTGCGAGATCGGTTCGATCAGCGAGCGCCGCCTGGCCATGCTGGTCGACCCGGCGCTGTCCGGCCTGCCGGCGTTCCTGACCCCGCGCCCGGGGCTGAATTCCGGCTTCATGATTCCGCAGGTCACCGCCGCCGCGCTGGTCTCGGAAAACAAGCAGCGCGCCTACCCGGCCAGTGTTGATTCGATCCCGACTTCGGCCAACCAGGAAGACCATGTGTCGATGGCCGCGCACGGTGCGCGCCGCCTGATGCAGATGGCCGAGAACGCGGCCAACGTGATCGGCATCGAGCTGCTGGCCGCCGCGCAGGGCTGCGACTTCCACGCCCCGCTGCGCTCCAGCACCGCGCTGGAAAGCGTGCGCGCCACCCTGCGCGCACAGGTGCCGACGCTGGAAGAAGATCGCTACTTCCACCCGGACATGGTGACCGCCACGAACCTGGTGCGCAGCGGCGCGCTGGCGCAGGGCCTGAGCGATCTGTTGCCGACCGTGGAACCGCAGGCATGAATGCCCATCCCGAATGGCTGACCGTGCACGAGGGCGACGCCCCCCTCATCGTCAGCTTCCCGCATACCGGCAGCGAGCTGCCGCATGACCTGATCGGCCACTACCACTCGCCGTGGTTGGCACGCCGCGATGCCGACTGGTGGGTGCACGAGTTGTACGACTTCGTGCGTGGCATGGGCGCAACCACCGTGCGCTCGGCGATCTCGCGCTCGGTGATCGATCTCAATCGTGATCCCAGCGGTGTCTCGCTGTACCCGGGCCAGAACACCACCGGGCTGTGCCCGCTGACCACCTTCGACAACCAGCCGCTGTACCACGCCGGGCGCGAACCGGACGACGCGGAAATCGCGCGCCGCCGCGATACCTATTTCCTGCCCTACCACGATGCGCTGGCCGCGCAGATCACCCGCCTGCGCGCACGCCATGGCACCGTGGTGGTGTACGACGCACACTCGATCCGCTCGCACATTCCACACCTGTTCGACGGCGAACTGCCGCAGTTCAACCTGGGCACCGCCGGCCCCTCCGGTGCGCCGGACACGTCCTGCGACAACGCGCTGAGCGATGTGGTGGAGAACCTGCTGAAGATCAGTGGCATGAGCCAGGTGCGCAACGGCCGCTTCAAGGGCGGCTGGATCACACGCCACTACAGCAACGTCGCCGGCGGCGTGCACAGCCTGCAGATGGAACTGGCCTGCCGCGGCTACATGCACGAGCCGCTGCCCGACCAGGTGGACGAACACAGCTGGCCCACCCCGCTCGACCCCGACCACGCCGCACCGCTGCGCCACACCCTGGCGCAGGTGCTCAACGCCTGCCTTGAATTCGCTACGAACCGGAGCGCCGCATGACCCGCAACGACCCGTCCCGCACCATTGCCGCGCCGACCGGCACCACGCTCAACGCCAAAAGCTGGCTGACCGAAGCGCCGCTGCGCATGCTGATGAACAACCTGCACCCGGACGTGGCCGAACGGCCGCAGGAACTGGTGGTGTACGGCGGCATCGGCCGCGCCGCGCGCGATTGGGAGAGCTTCGATGCGATCGTCGAAACGCTCAAGCGCCTGGACGACGACCAGACCCTGCTGGTGCAGTCGGGCAAGCCGGTGGGCGTGTTCCGCACCCACGCCGACGCACCGCGCGTGCTGATCGCCAATTCCAACCTGGTGCCGCGCTGGGCCAACTGGGACCACTTCAACGAGCTGGATAAGAAGGGCTTGGCCATGTACGGCCAGATGACCGCCGGCAGCTGGATCTACATCGGCGCGCAGGGCATCGTGCAGGGTACCTACGAGACCTTCGTGGAAATGGGCCGCCAGCACTTCGGTGGCGACCTGACCGGCAAGTGGCTGTTCACCGGCGGCCTGGGCGGCATGGGTGGCGCACAACCGCTGGCCGCGGTGATGGCCGGCGCCTCCTGCCTGGCTGTCGAGTGCCGCAAGAGCAGCATCGACATGCGCCTGCGCACCGGTTACCTCGATACCTGGACCGACAACCTGGACGAAGCGCTGCGCCTGATCGACGAATCGTGCAAGGCCGGTACACCGAAGTCGGTGGGCCTGTTGGGCAATGTGGCCGATGTACTGGCCGAACTGCTGGCGCGTGGCATCAAGCCGGACCTGCTGACCGACCAGACCTCCGCGCACGACCCGGTGAACGGCTACCTGCCGCAGGGCTGGACGGTCGAGCAATGGGACGACAAGCGCGTATCCGCTCCCAAGGAAGTGGAGAAGGCTGCACGCGCGTCGATGGCCAACCACATCCGCGCCATGCTCGGCTTCCACGCGCTGGGCGTGCCGACCGTGGACTACGGCAACAACCTGCGGCAGATGGCGCTGGAAGAAGGCGTGGAGAACGCGTTCGACTTCCCCGGTTTCGTGCCGGCTTATATCCGTCCGCTGTTCTGCCGCGGCATCGGCCCATTCCGCTGGGCGGCATTGAGCGGTGACCCGGAAGACATCGCCAAGACCGATGCCAAGGTGAAGGAACTGATTCCGGACAACCCGCACCTGCATCGCTGGCTGGACATGGCCGCCGAGAAGATCAAGTTCCAGGGCCTGCCGGCGCGCATCTGCTGGGTCGGCCTGGGCGACCGTGATCGCCTCGGCCTGGCCTTCAACGAGATGGTCGCCAACGGCGAACTGAAGGCGCCGGTGGTGATCGGCCGTGACCACCTGGACAGCGGCAGCGTGGCATCGCCGAACCGCGAAACCGAAGCCATGGCCGACGGCTCCGATGCAGTGTCCGACTGGCCACTGCTGAACGCCCTGCTCAACACCGCCAGCGGCGCCACCTGGGTGTCGCTGCATCACGGCGGCGGCGTCGGCATGGGCTTCTCGCAGCACGCCGGCATGGTGATCGTCTGCGACGGCACCGATGCGGCGGCCAAGCGTATCGGCCGCGTGCTGTGGAACGACCCGGCCACCGGCGTGATGCGCCATGCCGATGCCGGCTATGAGATCGCGATTGACTGCGCGAAGGAAAAGGGACTGGATCTGCCGGGAATCCTGGGCTGATCGCAGGGGTGCCGGCCAGCGGCCGGCACTACCGGGCACGTTCCGCCCTGGCAGGTGTGGTAGTGCCGGCCGCTGGCCGGCTCTCCCTGATGCGGGAATCGGTGCTCTTGACCCGATCTCCCGCCGTGACCAAGATGCGCCATCGCCGCTGACGGATCACCGCGATGTACCGCACCCTTGCTGCTGCATTGCTCTGCGCCCTGGCCATCGCCCTGCCCGCCTCGGCGCGTGACGTCCCTACCGGCCTTTCTTCCCGGCTCGACGCCCAACTGCAGGCCAACCGCGAACGCTACGGTATTGCCGGCCAGGCAGTACTGGTCGCGCACAACGGGAAGGTGCTCTACCAGGGCGCCAGCGGTGAACGCGATCCTGCCACGCATGCACAGGCCACCGTCGATACCATCTTCGCCTCGCAGTCGGTGGCCAAGCTGCTGACCAGCACGTTGGTGATGCAGCTGGTGGAACAAGGCAAGGTGGACCTGGATGCACCCGCCAGCCGCTATGTGCCTGACTTGCCCACGGCATGGCAGGCGATCCCCGTGCGCGATTTTCTCAGCCACAGTTCCGGCATTGCCGAGTACTACGATCGGGTCGACAACCGCTGGGTCAGCAGGGGCTACAGCGGCGTGGCACCCACCCTTGCCGCCGCTCTGAAGGTGGCGGCTGCCGCACCGATGCAGTTCGCCACCGGCAGCCGCGTGCAATACACCCAGGCCAACTACCTGGTGCTGACGGCGCTGCTGGAAGCGCACTACCGCAAGCCCTACCCGGCCATCGCGCGCGAACGCATCCTGCAGCCGCTGAAGATGACCAGCACTTCATGGGGCGCAGCCAGCGTACCGGCGCAGCGCGCGGCGGTGCCGTACATCGGCAGGGAGGGCCAGCTGCAGCCCGCCAACGAAGATCCGTGGCCGGACTACGGCTGGGGCCATGCCGATCTGCAGACTACCGTGGGCGACATGAACCGCTTCCTGCAGGCGCTGGCGACCGGAAAGCTGGTACGCACGGCGACGCTGGAAAATCTATGGAAGCCGCAGAAACTGAGCGGTGGCGGCAGCAACTTTTTCTCCACTGGTTGGGACACCACGCACAGCGACGACTACACCCAGGTCGGCCACGATGGCGGCACCCGCGTGCGGGTGCGGCTGGCCTACAAGGACACGCTGGCCAGTGGCTACTGGGTGTTCGTGTACCTGACCAATGGCAGCGCGCGCAATGTGTGGTCGAGCACGTTGGTGGAGAGCACGATGGCGGTGGCCGCGCCCGCCGAGTTTCCGCATGCAGTGCTGTCGGAGCGACTGATCGCCTATGCACTGGATGATGATGCCGGCGCCGCGCAGGCGATGCGGGCCTGGTTGCGCGACGACACCCGGATTACGGGCAACGAACGGGAGCGTGCGATCAATGCGAGCGGCTATGCCATCCGCGGGAGTCTGGGCGCGCGCAAGGCGCTGAAGGTGTTCACCCTCAATACCGAGCTGTATCCGGATTCGGCCAATACCTGGGACAGCTTGGCCGAGTGCCATGCGGCGCTGGGTGAGAAGGAGACGTCTGATCGGCTGTATGCAAAGGCTCAGGCGCTGGCGAAGCCTTCACCGTAAACCGATTGTAGAGTCGAGCTTGCTCGACTGCTTCTCTGCGTCGGAGTCGAGCACGGCTCGACTCCACAAGTGCGAAAGAGCAGTCGAGCAAGCTCGACTCTACAAGTGCGCGGGCGGCCATACGCCGCCGATGGGTGACGCGGCGCGCGCGACCTGTTAACTTGCGCGCCACTTTCGTGGTTTACAGCAGTCCCGCATGTCGCTCTCGTCGTACCGCCCCACTCCGTCGCCACTGTTCCTGGCCGTTTCTCTCGGCCTCGCCACTACCGCCCACGCCGCGCCGCAGGCCACCACGCTGGATGCGGTGCAGGTCACCGCCGCCGATGCCAGCGCCCAGGCACGCGAGGCGTTGAAGCGCGTGCCCGGCGCCAGCAACGTCATCGATGTGGCCAAGGCCGACAGCCGACTGTCCAGCAGCGCCGATGTGCTGGCCTACCAGCCGGGCATCAGCGCACAGTCGCCAGGCAATGAAGGCACCAAGGTCTCCATCCGCGGCTCCGGCATCAACCGCGGCCCGGGCGCGCACGCCTCGGGTATTGCCGTGTCGATCGATGGCCTGCCGTTGACCGGACCGGGCGGCACGCCCTACGAGCTGCTGGAACCGCTGTGGCTGTCGCGCGTGGAAGTGCTGCGCGGGGCCAACGGTTTCGAGCGTGGCGCGCTGGCACTCGGCGGTGCCATCGACTACGTCAGCCGCAGCGGCCGTGATTCGGCGGGCGTGCAGCTGCATTACGAAGCCGGCAGCCGTGGCTACCAGAAGCGCGGGATCAGCTGGGGGGGTGTCAGTGGCGATGTCGACTACTTCCTGGCCTACACCGATACCGAATTCGACGGTTACCAGTACCATGCCCGTGGCGACGGCAAGGGCGCGATGGCCAACATCGGCTGGCAGATCACGCCCGACCTGCAGACCCGCTTCTTCGTTCGCTACCGCGAAACCAATCACGAGACGCCCGGGCGCCTGACCCGCGACCAGATCCGCAACGACCCGCGTGCGGCGAACCCGGCCAACCTGGCCATTGATGCGCGCCGCCCGCAGCCGGGCAGCACGTGGGTGGGCAATGTCACCACGCTGCAGATCGATGAGGATTCCTCGCTGCAGGCCGGGCTGGTCTATCACAAGTACCCGATGGACTTGAACGAGAGCCTGTACCGCCAGCAGCTGGATTACGCCAACCTCAATGCCACGCTGGACTATCGCCATCGCCACCGGCTGTTCGGCCTGGACAGCGAAACCACCGTAGGCCTGCGCGTCACCCACGACCTGGACGCCGACGTGCGCGAGTCGCTGCGCTTTGCCAACAACGGCTACGCCGCTGGCACGCGCACGCGCGACTTCCGCCACCACGGCACTGACAGCACCCTGCACGTCAGCAACACCCTCACGTTGAACGACCGCCTGCGCCTGCAGACCGGGCTGGCGCTGATCAACACCCGCCGTGATGTGCAGGTGACCTGGCCGAGCAGTGGCGGCCGCCTGCGCGACCACGACTGGGACTATGCGCCTCGACTGGGCTTCACCTGGCAGCACAGCGCGCAGACGCAGTGGTTCGGCAACCTCAGCCGTTCGGTGGAAGCACCGCACCCGTGGTCGATGATCTGGGGCTCGAACCAGTACTTCGGGCCAGGCAATGGACCGTCCACCGGCCGCCAGCGCGCGCCGGTGCCGATGCAGAACCAGACCGCCACCACGCTGGAACTGGGCGCACGTGGCGACGCTGTGCTGGGCCGCTGGGAACTGACCGGCTACTACGCACACGTGAACCACGAACTGCTGAGCGTGGAGCTGCAGCCGGTGCCAAACCTGTTCATCGCCGAGAACAACGCCAGTCCGACCGTGCACCGTGGCATCGAGGCCGGCTTGGACAGCACGCTGTGGCAGGCCGCGCCGGCGCGCCTGTCATTGCGCCAGGCGTATACCTTCAGCGATTTCCGGTACCGACACGATGCGCGCTTCGGCAGCAACCGCCTGCCGGGCCTGCCGCGCCACAGCTACCAGGCCGAGCTGCGCTTCGACCACGCCTCCGGCCTGTACGCCGCGCTCAATACCGAGTACGCCTCGCGTATCGCGGTGGACTACGCCAACAGCTACTGGGCCGACAGCCATGTGATCTTCGGCAGCCGCATCGGTTACGACGCACCCAATGGCCGCTGGCAGGCGTGGGCGGAGATGCGCAACATCGGCGACCGCCACTACGCTGCTACGGTCACGCCGGGCTATGACGATGTGGGCAAGGATGTGGCGCGCTCGACGCCGGGCGAAGGCCGTGGCGTCTATGCGGGCGTGCGCTGGCGCTTTGACTGATTGCCGCAGGCGGCGCCGGGTGTGATCCGGCGCCACCGTTCCAGGGTCAGCTGATACACCAGGCCGGCAGGCGCTCGCTGTGTTTCCAGATGGAAGGCGCGAAGCCGATCAGCACCAGTGCCGCCAACCACTTCGGCGACGTACTCAGCAGCGTCGAACCGAGCGAGCCGTCGCCGGGTGCGAGCAGCTCCTGCCAAGGGTTGTAACCGAGGGTGCTGCCAACCCACCACCGCAACGCTGCGCCAATTCCCACCAGCAGCAGAGCCAGCGTGCCGCAGGTCCAGCGCTGCGAGTCTGTCATCACGACTCCGGCAATGCGGGCCACAGGCCGTGTCCAAAGCCCGTATAGCGGACAGGCTCCACTCGAATACGCTCCCATCCGCCCTTCCCGCGGTGCAGAAGGTAGAGGACGCGCATCGCCGTTCCTCCACTGCACAGATCCGAGGCGACCGATGCCATTGCCCAGTTACCGTCCAGGCTGAACACAGGGCGCTGCAGATAGACAACGCCCAGATCGGGATTGCCCAGGCCATCCGTACATCCCTCGATGCCACGCGCGCGCCGTTGCTGAAGTTCGTCCCACGTCATCCGTTGCGCCCGCGCGTGTGCAAGCCCAAACGCGAGGTCGGGTACGCGTACAGCCCGGCGGTTCGCGACCTGCAACATCGCCTCCAGATGCTGCTGCAGTTGAAAGGATGCCGCACTGTCATCATCGCGCCACTCGACGACGCTGTGACTAACCTGGCAGACCGGGGCGGGGTCTCCTTCACCGCAGGAAGGTGCGGTCCATTCCATCACAGCGAATGGCATGTCGGGCTCCCAGCTGCGCGGCTCGAAGTGTGCTGGCGCGGCGTCTTGCAGTGGCACCTCCGCGGTCGCGAACCCACTGTTACCGGTCAGCATCGGGGAGGAGACTGCCTTCATTGGAATCGGTGGTACCGGCGGCTTTCCTTGCGGTGTCGGTCGCAGGTCGATCAGCTCTGCCATCACCTCGGCCTGCATCTGTGCGGTACCGAGGTTGATCGGCGGCGGACCGCTGTCCTGCCGCCACTGCGGGCGCACACTGACCATCAGCGCTGCGCCAACAGCCACGAACAGGACGACCGCTGTCGTCAGGATGCGCTTCCGTGCAATGCGCTGTCGCATGAAGTTCCTGGAAGAAATGAAGCAGGTTGGGATATCGGCCGGAAACGTGGTGCTACAGCGCTTGGATGACCTGCAGCAGATGGCTCGCACCCGGCACAAGTTCCTGCGCAAGCCAACCCAGCACTGCAAAGAACAGCAGCAGGCCGAGCAGCGGCCAGATCGTGTGCGTCACGCATACCCGCCACCATCCCTGCTCCTGCATGCCCTGCATGCGCCGGTACAGGCCACCAGCGATGGCGGCGTCCACCAGCAGTTCAGCCATCAGCACCGGCGCCGACCACACCACCCACACGCTCGCCAGCAGGACGGTCGCCACCAGCGCGACGATGCCGAGGATGGCCAGCAGAGGCAGGCCCGCTTCGTCTTCAGCCAATCCAGCCAGTGGCAACTCACTCACCTCCGCGCCGCTCGGCGATGCCGAATCACTCCACGACGCCGACACACCGCCACCGCCGGAGCGCCCCTCGGCACCGCTCCACGGAGATTCCACGGCACTTCCACGAGGGGATGGGCTGCCACCGCCCATGTCCGGCGACAGGCCATCCAGTACGTTGTCCCAGCGCCAGCGGATCCAGATCCACATCAGCAGCAGGAACACGCCGTAGGCCAGCACTACGGCCATCGGGTAGCGAAGCAGCATCGCGTCGATACCTGCCAGGCGCAGCAGGTACGAGGCAAGGAAACCGGCCGCACCGGTCAGGGCGACGATCAGCGCCATCTGCAGGCGTGGCCAACTACGCTGCTGCAGGTGCCGGCGCGCACGCACGACTTCGCTACCGCGGTTCACGGGCAATTTCAGTGGGCTGCGTGAAAAGTGGCGCGAGCGCTTCATGCAGCCGCCAGGGGACGGGAGGCATCGCGGCCACGAACGTCGGGAACCTGATACTGCATGCGGACATCCTTGCCGGGCACGCGTAGGTGGTGATGGGCGGAGTCTAGCGCGATGGGACTGCGGGTCAAACACCCACGGACCGGACTGGCGCCTGCTTTGTACTCGCGCGCCGGCGGCTGGATCATGGCTTTCTGCCAGAAAAAGTATGCTCTACGGCATGCACGTCTCCCAGCTCACCCGCTCCGCCGCCCTCGTGATGTTCGTTCCAATGCTTGGCCTCGCCGGTTGGGGTTCCTGGTTTGGTAGCCGCTGCTTCAGCGATGGCTGCCTCGGCGTCCTGGTGGCATGGCTTGCCGCCGTGGTTGCATTTGTAGTTCAGGCGTTGCTGGTACTCACGACGCATGCCTGGGCCCTCAAGCGGCAAGGAGCGCCCGCCGCTCGCAGCTACTTTCTTTGGTTGGGCGCGTCGGCCGTCGCAGCGTTCCTGCCCATCGTGCTCGGCTGGGGCTACTTGATGATCTTCCGATGACCTGCTGCGCGTCTCCCGCACGCGGATAGCCGGATCAAGGCGTCGCCGCGGCTTTCAGCAACTGCGCGGCCACCTGATCGAACGGGGCGATGTCCTGCAGGGCACGGCACATCGCCACCGCGCCTTCCACGCTGGCGATCACCAGGCTGGCCAGACCGGCCGCAGCGGCTGAATCGTGACCTTCAGCGACGAAGGCCGAGGCCAGATGGCCCTGCCAGCGCGCGAACACCTCCGCGGCGGCCGCGCGGGGCTGGCTGTGCATCGCCTCCACTGGCTCCTCCACCGCAGCGGCCAGCACCGGGCACCCCGCACGGAAGCCGGAGCGCAGCAGCCGCTCGCGCCACATCGCCAGGAACTGCTGCAGGCCCTGCACCGCGCCGCCCTTCAGCAGCTCCACCAGCAGCGCTTCCACCTTGTCGCCGGCCATGTGGGTGGCGCGCGCCAGCAGCTCCTGCTTGCCGCCGGGAAAATGGTGATAGGTGGAACCCAGCGGCGCCTCGGCCAGCTTGGTCACCTCGCGGATGCTGGTGGCATTGAGGCCCACGCGCGCCAGCATCTGTGCCGCGGCATCAATCACGCGTTGAGGCGCATCAGAGGATCGCGGGCTCACGGCAGGCTCCTTGCTAAGACAGTCGTCATAGATTAGCGTACCGGCCGTTCTATAACAGTCGTCATAGCCATGAATCTCTGGTTCCGCCTGCTCCACCTGCTGCTGTGCAGCCTGTTCCGGCCGAAGCTGGACGCCCCGTTCGGGGTCTCGCGGCTGCAGTTCCGGGTGCTGCCCAACGACCTGGACAGCAACCTGCACATGACCAATGGCCGCTACTGGAACATCTTCGACCTGGGCCGACTGGACCTGATCCTGCGCATGGGCCTGGGCCGGGTGGCACTGCGCGAGAAATGGGCGCCGATCGTCGGCGCCGGCACCATCCAGTTCCGCCGCGAGCTGAAGCCGTTCCAGCGCTTCACCCTGGAAACCCGGCTGGTCGGCTGGGTAGGCTCACGCGGCATCATGGAGCAGCGCGTGCTGATCGGCGCCGAACAGAAGATCGCCACCCGCGCACTGCTGGTCACCGGCATCTACGACCGCCGCGCGCGCCAGTTCCTCGGCATGCCGAAGATGATGGAAGCGATCGGTGTGGTCGCCCCGCCGTCGCCGCCACTGAGTGCGGCCGCCGAGGCGCTGCTGGCCGCCGATGCCGCGTTGAAGCACGACGACGCCTGAGGCCCGTCACTCCACCTTCGGCATGTTCTTGGTCACGCAATGGATGCCGCCGCCGCCACCGGCAATCGCATCGATGTCCACCTGTTCGATCACGCGGCCCGGATACAGGTCTTCCAGCAGCGCACGGCAGTAGCCGTCGGCGGCATCATCACCGAACTGCGGCGCGACCACCGCACCATTGATCGGCAGGTAGTTGATGTAGCCCATCGCCAGGTCATCGTTGTCGCGGGTATGCACGTTGTCGCGCCCGTCCAGCGGCGGCGGCAGCGTATGCACCTGCAAGCGGCGGCCATCGGCATCGCTGGCCCCGCGCAGGATCTGCAGGTGCTCGCGGGTCAGGTCGTAGTCGTAGGACTCCGGATCGTTGTCGAGGTTGGCGATCACCACGCCGGGACGCACGAAGCGCGCGTAGAAGTCCACGTGTGCATCGGTGATGTCCTCGCCGGCGATACCGGGCAGCCAGATGATCTTGCGCAGGCCGAGGTGGTGCTTCAGCTCGGCCTCGATATCTGCGCGCGACCAGTCCGGATTGCGGTTGCGGTTCACCCAGCAGCTCTCGGTGAGGATGGCGGTGCCATGGCCATCGACTTCGATGCCACCGCCCTCGCCCACCAGGTCACTTTCCAGCAGCGTTGCGCCGGTCACCTGCGCCAGCCAGGGTGCCACCGCGCCATCGTTGCGCGCGCTCTGCTTGCCACCCCAGCCGTTGAAGTTGAAGTCGACCAGGCCCAACCCGCCCCGGCCGTTGGTGACGAAGCAGCCGCCGTAGTCGCGCACCCAGATGTCATCCAGCGGCACCTCGAGGAACTCGATGTTGTCGCGGCCGCAGCGATCCTGCGCCTGCTTCAATTGCGCCGGGCGGCACAGCACGCTGACCGGCTGGTGGCGGGCGATGGTGCGCGCCAGCCGCGCCACGGCAGTGTTCACCGCATCGGCCTGCGCGCCCCATACCCGCGGCTGCGCGGCGAAGGCCAGGAACACCCGCTCCTGCGGGCCGTGCTCGTCCGGCATGCGCCAGATGCCTGCGCCCGGACCTGCCGCTGCCACGCGACCCGGCAGGCCGGCCAGACCCAGGGCGGCCAGGCCGCCAAGACCGGCGGCGCCCGCCAGCTGGGTGAGGAAGTGACGACGGTTGCTCATGACAGTCTCCAGGGCCGGTGTGGGATGGACGCCATGCTGCGCTTGCCGATCCATAAGAACAAACGATAGATTCAGCCATCATCTGAACAGTTCTGCTTATCTGAAATGCTCAAGCACTGGCCACCCCTGAACGCCCTGCGGGGCTTCGAAGCCGCCGCCCGGCTCGGCAGCTTCCATCGCGCCGCCGAGGAACTGCACCTGAGCCAATCGGCCATCAGCCAGCAGATCCGCGGCTTGGAAGACGCCCTGCAGCAACCGTTGTTCTTCCGCCAAGGTCGCAGCGTCACCCTTACCGACGCCGGCCTTGATCTGCTGGAAACCACCCAGTCCCTGCTGCGCCAGCTGGCCAGCGGCATCCGCCGGCTCGATCAATACCGCAAACCCAATCAATTGATCGTCAACACCAGCCCGGCCTTTGCCCGCCATTGGCTGGTGCCGCGCCTGGCGGAGTTCCATCGCCTGAATCCCGGCGCCGACCTCTGGCTGCTGACCAGCGAGGAAGCACCCGATATGACCACGCAGACGCTGGACGTGGCGGTGCGTGATGACCTCGACTCACAGGCGCAGTGCCAGCATCGGGTGCTGCTGCAGGACCGCCTCTATCCGGCCTGCCATCCGGCCCTGCTCGCCACGCCCGTGCAGCAGCGCCTGACCCTGCATGGCGAGCGCGAAATGGACTGGAGCCAGTGGCAGGTACAGGGCGGCGCGGACGTGGGCCAGCGCCGCGAGGGCATGAATTTCTCCGAGCCCGGGCAGCTGCTGGATGCTGCGTGCCAGGGGCTGGGCATCGCGCTGGTCAGCGAGCTGCTGGCCGCGCGCGCCTGCGAGCAGGGACTGCTGCAACCGCTGGATGATGCACGCGTGCGCGGCCCACGCTGGAGCTGGCTGGTGCATGAGGACAGCGCCGCAGATCCGCTGGTGATCAGTTTCGGTGAGTGGTTGCTAGCGAGTCTGCCTGATCCAGCGCGCGCTTGATCGCCGCCTCGGCCAACGGCGCCATCACTTCATAGCCCTTCGCGGTGGGGTGCACGCCGTCGTCGGCCAGCTGCGGGTCGAGGCCACCAGCGGCATTGGCCATCGGCGTGTGGTAGTCCAGATACACCAGCTGCTTCGCATCGGCATAGCGCTTCAAGGCAGCATTCAACGCACGCACCTTGGGCGCAGGTGCCGTGCCCGGCAACCAGGGGTAGTCGCTGACCGGCAGCACCGAAGCCAGCACCACGCGGATGCCATGCACTTGCGCCAGATCCACCATCGCGTGCAGGTTGTCTTCGATCATCGCCTGCGTGGACGGGCCGGTGTTGCCGGCAATGTCATTGGCACCGGCCAGGATCACCACCACCTGCGGCTTCAGCGCCAGCACATCCTGCGGGAAACGCAGCAGCATCTGCGCCGTGGTCTGGCCACTGATGCCACGGTTGAGCCAGCCCCTGCCGGGAAAGAACGAGGCGCTGCCTTCCCTGCCCCAACCTTCGGTAATCGAATCACCGAAGAACACCACGCGTGGTTGACCGGGCACCGCCGCAGGCAGCTGTGCGTTGGCGTCGCGATAGCGCTGCAGCTGCGGCCAGTCGGCCAGTTGCTGCTGCATGAAACGCACTTCGTCCGGACGCAGCTGTTCAACAGGCTTGACCAGCAACGGATTGACCGCCGCCTGTTCGGCCGCCTCCAGTGGCGTGCTCAGCGCCATGACAACGGTGATTGCACCGGCAAGCAGCACGGATCCACGCATGCGGATTCTCCAGATGACCAGAACCGCAGTCTAGCGCTGTGCACAAGGCTCAGCGCGCAACCGCACCCGCCGCCACGCCGGTCACCTTCGCCGGCATCCACATGCCCGGCGTCCAGCCGCTGGCGGCCAGGATGGTCTTCGGGTTGTCCTGCTGGATCAGCGCACGCACCGCGTCACGCTTGTCCCTGGCCTGCAGGTAATAGGCCTTGGCAATGCGGTAACCGACCCAGTAGCCCAGGTCGTAGGGCTCCTGCGAACCGGGCGTGTAGTTGTACAGCCACGGCGAAAGGTCGGTGCTGTCGAGGTCGAGTGCGAACGCGCTTTCGATATGCACTTCGCGGCCGCGTGTCCACGCGGCATGGCGGCCATTGCCCACGTTGCCGGAAATCAGTTCGGTGATGAACTCGGCGATGCCCTCACCCAGCGACACGCGCAGTACCGTCGCATGCGGATCGCCCGGCTCGAAGTCGGTCAGCCCGGTCTGCTGGATGTGCACGTACTCATGCGCGATCACGTGAACGAAGCGGTCCTGCACATTGGGATTCATGAAATCCGCCGCACACAGCGCTTCCAGGCCGATGATCACCCCACTCTTCGAGGTCAGCCCGACCGGCCGGCCACGGCCCACCGCGATGGTCACCGGCGGGAACCGGGACTGCGGGTAGATCGCCCGCAGGTTGGCGAACACGTGCGTCAGACGCTGCTTCACCATCGGCAGCTCGGCCAGGCAGTTTCGTCCCTGGGCGTACAGCTCGGGCTGGGCGACCATGGCTTCGGCAATCCGTTCGGGAGTGACCCGCCGCGCCTTGGCCAACTCCGCCAGGCCCACCGAGCCCTCGGCCATGTATCCACGCAGCTGTGCAACGCTGGGCTTGCCGCCGGCAGTGTCGTACAGCGCGTAGAAGCGGGTGACATCCTCGGTGAGGATCTGCGGCGCGGCCGGCTCCGCCGCCATGGCCATGCCAACCGCCCCGGTACAGGCCAGGGCCAACAGGCCGCGCAGGATCATGAACATCGCTCCGTCCTTGGTGGAGTGCATGCGAAGCGCGCAATCTACCACTCTGCCCGACCCGCCGCAGCAGGCGGATGCGGCCGCTCCGGCGCTGTGCCAGACTCGCTTCGGCACCTGCCACGGATGATGGAGCACCGCACGATGATGATCGTCCCCGCGTACTGGGCCGAAGCCCGCCTGCAGGCCCGTTTCCGCGGCCGGCCGGTGGTCGTGCGCCGCTTCGGCTGGTCCGACGAAGGCCCGGCCGAGGCCCAGGGGCACGCCGACCGTCGTGCCAATGAAGCCCTCAACGCCATCCTTGCCGGGCAGGCACTGCCGCGTCGCGAGGTGCGCAGCAACTACGGTGTGGAAGGTGTTCCGATCCGCGAGCAGATCGTGCGGCGCGACGGCGATGTCATCATCACCCGCAACAGCTACGGTGCGCTGTGCCTGAACACCCCGGACGTGCTGTTCGCCGACATCGACCACGCGCCGCCCCCGGCAGGTTGCGTGATGCCCGCCCTCATCGCGGCGGTGCTGCTGTTTGCCGGCGCCATCATCGGCACCCTGCTCTGGCACTGGCTGGTGGGACTGGTGCTGGGCGTGGCGGCAGTGGTGCTGGTGAATACCGCGCTGCTGATGCAACGCAGGCGCCGCCTGGCAGCGGCCGGTGGCGCCGAGGGTGTGGCCCTGCAGCGGGTCGCGACCTTCAGCGAGCAGCATCCGGATTGGCACCTGCGCGCCTACCGGACGCCGGCCGGACTGCGCGTGCTGGCCATGCACGCCACGTTCCCACCCGAGGACGAACAGCTGCAGGCGTTCTTCAAGGCACTGGGCGCCGACACCCTGTACGCGCGCATGTGCCGGTTGCAGCATTGCTTCCGTGCACGGCTGACACCCAAACCCTGGCGCGTCGGCCTGAAGCACCGCATCCGTCCGCCGGTGGCCGCGTGGTCAGCCGAGCAGGCCAACAACCCGGACCGCCTGGCCTGGATTGCCGAATACGAGAAGAAGAGTTCCGGCTTCGCGGCCTGCGCCTATCTGCGCAGCTTTGGTGACACCACGCGTACCCACGCCAAGGCCGAACACGTGCGCGACCTGCATGATCGCCTGTCGCACGCGCTGGACCGGCTGCCGCTGGCGTGAGCGCGGCAGACGCTCAGTCAGCGCCCTGCACGAACGGCTGCCCTGCCAGGGTAGTGCCCAGCCGCACCGCGACCTGCTGATCGCCCTTTTCGAAGGTCGTGACGCACTCTTTTCCGCCCTTCTGGCATCCGACTTCCGGAAAGCCTTCCAGCGATTCCGGCGCGCCCTGCATCGGCTGGGCCTGCCAGCCGGCCGCATCGAGCAGGCGCTTGGCCTTGGCGTAAGGCATGCCGGCGATGATCCCCAGCTGGGCCAGCTCGGCAGGCAGGGCCTGGGCGTGTATCGCAGGCGCCTGCGCCACCATCAGTAATGCAGCAAGAACCACAACCTTCATCGGTGCGCCCTACAACTTACGCTGGAACTACAGGGTAGCCCAGTGGCGGCCGCTGTCGGTGCCCGGATCACCCTTTGTTACCCAATCCAGGCAGGCTGTTACCTGGTGTTACCGTTCGGCCAATGCCCCGCCGGCCGAAGCTCATCGACTCAACCCGCCCGCAACGGCCCCTGCTGCCGGAACCGTTGCGGGCATGCCACCTCATGCGCAGGCCGGATCAGCCCGGCACAAGTGTGGCGCGCGCCTCCTGACGGTGCAGTGCACCCGCCCACAGGGATGGGTCGACATCGGCCAGCTGCACAGGTACATCGCCAACGAGCCCGGTGGCAGCACCTGCCCGGAACGCGCCCATGGCCCCTACCAGATGCTGCAGCTCGGCCTCCAGCGACATTCCCTCCGGCGCAGGCGCAGCGTCAGACGTCATGCTGGTGCGAAGTGCCGTCATCGGTGTCAACTGACTGGCAATCTGATCGGCGGTGATGGCGTAGCCACCATCGCCAGGCTGCACGAAAGCGATGGCGTACTGCCCACCCTGGAAATGACGAAGCACACGCATCTGCTGCCCGGCGCTGCCATCCACCCTGACGACCAGATCATCGCCGTCACGGTGATAACTCAGGCGGCTGCGATCAATGCCATCGAAGTACAACCAGTCGGTACCACCGCCGGTGTTGTCCACCGTATCGGCGCCCGATCCGGCCCGGTAGAAATAGGTGTCGTTGCCCACTCCGCCGATGAGCATGTCATCGCCATCTTCGCCCACCAGCTGGTCATCGCCGGCGCCACCGATCAGGATGTCCTTGCCTGATCCGCTGAAGCTGCCGTTGCCACCGGACAGGTAATCATTGCCATCGCCGCCTTCCAGCTTGTCATCGCCCCCCATTCCGAACAACTTGTCGTCGCCGGCAAGGCCCTTGATCAGGTCACGCCCGCTGGTACCGACCAACTGCTCGGCGTTCGCCGTACCGTTGATCTTGGACGGGTAGTCGGCATCGTTTCCGGCGCCCGGCGTACCTCCGCCGTCACCGCCGCCGTTGCTGACCAGCGCATTGATGGCCGCGGTGTTGAGCGCATTGCCGGTGGCAGCCTGCAGGTAGTCGAGCGCCCAGTCACCGCCGAGGAAGTGATTGGTCACCGTGACGCGCTGGTTGGCGTTTCCGTTCACAACGATCACCAGATTGTCACCTTCGCGGGTGAAAGCAAGCTGTCCGGTGGTAATGCCGTTCTGGAAGAACAGCCAGTCGACGCCGCCCCCCGTATTGTCGATCACATCGTTTCCGCCGCCATGGATGTACTGGTCATCGCCACTGCCACCCACAAGCACGTTGTTGCCGTCCTGGCCGCGCAGGGTATCGTTGCCTGCCCCGCCCTCGAGCCGGTCGTTGCCGGAGCCCGCAGCGCTGCCGTTGCCGCCTGCAAGCTGATCATTGCCATCGCCTCCGCGCAGCGTGTCGTCGCCTGCCATGCCGAACAGCGTGTCATCGCCCCCCAGTCCCTCGATCAGGTCCTTGCCGGCAGTGCCCACCAACTGCTCTCCCGCCGAGGTGCCGGTGATGGTCTTGTCGAATCCGCCCCCACTGCCGCCACTCACCAGCTGATTGATCTGGGCCGCGCTGAGTGAACTGCCTCCGTCAGGCTGAACCTGATCGATGGCCCAGTCCCCGCCGAGGAAGTGATTGCGCACGCGCACCGCCGGCGTGGCTGCCTGGTCGATCCGGATCAACAGGTCATCCCCCTCGCGGGAGAAGCTCAGCCGCTCCCGGGTGACGCCGTTCTGGAAGAACACCGTATCGTTGCCGCCACCGGTATTGTCGACCACATCGCTGCCCGAGTTCGCATCGACCAGATAGGCGTCATTGCCAGCTCCGCCCAGCAGGGTATCGTTGCCGCCCCCACCACTGAGCGTGTCGTTGCCGCCTCCTCCGTTGAGCGTGTTGCTGCCGCTGTTGCCCGCCAGGTAGTTGCCCAGCGCGTTGCCGGTCCCGTTGATGTCAGCACTTCCGGTCAGGAACAGGTTCTCCAGATCCGCCGACAGCGTGTAGGAAGCCGAAGACTGCACCTGGTCAGTGCCACCGCCGGCAAGCTCGATGATCGTGTCCGCCGTATTGTCCACGATGTAGATGTCATTGCCTGCGCCACCACTCATCTGATCAGCACCGCTGCCGCCGTCAAGATAGTCCGCACCATTGTCACCGCGCAGGACATCGTCACCGCTGCCGCCCCATAGCTGGTCATCGCCATCACCACCGACAAGGGTGTCGTTGCCGTCCATGCCGCTCAGCTTGTTTGCCGCAGCGTTGCCATTGATGACATTGTCCAACGCGTTGCCGTTGCCGGACACAATGCCGTTGGCCAGGATCAGGTTCTCGACATTGTCGGCCAGGATCAGGTTCGTCTCGAAGCGGCGCTCGATGGTATCCAGGCCGCCGCCTTCGTCCTCGAACACGCGATCCTGGGCCGACTCGATGATGTACAGATCATCGCCCAGGCCACCGTACAGACGATCAGCACCCAGGCCGCCTTCGAGCCGATTGTTGCCATCATTGCCATACAGCTCGTTGTCCAGGCTGTTGCCAACCCCGCTCAGGTTGCCGGAGCCGGTCAGCACCAGGTTCTCCAGATGGTCGCCCAGCTGCCAGTCCAGCGCCGACTCCACGGTATCGATGCCTTCGCCGGCCACCTCGATGACAACGTCGCCGGCACTGTCGACCACGTAGGTATCATCGCCGCCACCGCCGACCAGGCGATCTTCCCCGGCGGCGCCATCAAGCCTGTTGTCGCCCTGATTGCCGATCAACGTATTGTTGCCCTGGTTGCCGGTCCCCTCATACGCACCGTCCAGCAGCTCGAGCCGCTCGACATTCTCGCCCAGCACGTAGCGATGGCTGCCACTGCGAACAGTGTCGTCACCGCCGCCGGCCAGTTCGATCACCTGCTGGCTCGGGTCGCTCACCACATAGATATCGTCGCCCTCACCGCCATACAGGCGATCACCGGCACCTGCACCACTCAATACATCATTGCCCGCGCCGCCATGCAGATCATCGCGGAACTGGGTGCCGGCAAGTACATCCGCGCCGTCGGTACCCCGCAGCACGTTGCGTACATTCACCGTCAGCCAGGCCGTGGTGCGCTGCCCCCAGCTGTCGGCGGCGATGATGTCCAGCGAAAGATCCGCACCGCCATTGGGCGGTGTGCCCGTAAGCTCGCCGGTGAGCGGATCGATGACCAGCCAGGCTGGCGCGTTCTCACTCAGCGAATAGGTCAGCGTGTCCTGTGCCTCATCCTGGAACATGCCCGAGGGAATCTTCGCCGAGAAGGCGGTCTCACCGATGGCCTCGAACTCGACGAACGGGATCAGCGTGACCGGAGGCTTATTGGTGTACGGCAGCTGGTGCAGATCGCCGCGGCGCACGGTGCCGTCGGCGAACAGGAAGTGGTCGATCACCCCACGCACCACCAGCCTGTCGCCCTCCTCATACCAGTAGCTGCTGACCGTAAGCTGATCATTCGGATCGCTGCCGACCTGCACGATCAGGTCCAGACCGCTGCGACTGAAGGTGACGTGGTCCGGGTCGATCCCTGCGCCAAACACCACACGGTCGCGGCCGGCGCCGGCCCAGGAATCCACCGTATCGCGACCATCGCCTATTCCGTAGTGGAAATCGTCGTCGCCATAACCGCCCCTGAGCACGTCATCGCCGGTACCGCCATGCAGGTCCGCACCGCCCTGGCCTGCGATCAGCAGATCATTGCCCTCTTCACCGTACAGGTAGTCCCGGCTGGCCTTGTAGACCGTGTTCGGCTCACGATCGCCGCCTTTGAGAGTATCGTTGCCTCCGCCACCGCGGATCTCGTTGCTGAACCCGTTTCCGGTCAGGACGTTGTCACCGGCATCGCCGCGCAGATTCGCATGGAACGCGCCACCGTTGATGGTGCCCGCGCCGCGTCCATCAGGCACCAGGTTGTTGCCCAGCTCCAGGTTCTCGATATTTGCGAAATTGGCGACATCGAACCACTGGTTCTGTGGCGCGCCATCCTCGATGGCGTCAATCACCACGGTATCGTTGCCCTCGCCGGCCAGCTCCACCACCGTATCGTTGGCACTGATGATGTAGCGATCATCGCCCATCCCACCGTACAGGTGGTTGGCACCCATCGACGTGCGGCCGTTGAGCGTGTTGTTGCCCGCATTGCCCCAACCTGCCCAATCGCCACTGCCAACCAGCTCGAGGTTCTCGATGTTGACCAGATTGGCGATCGAATAGGACAGGCTGGCACGCACCGTATCAATGGAGAAGCGGTTGTCAGAGCCCCAGTCACCTTCGATGATCACATCGCCAAGGCTGTCGACCACATAGGTTTCGTTGGCCTCGGTTCCGATCAGCGTGTCATTGCCGGCACCACCGTCAAGCACGTAATAACGTCCACTATGGCTGCCCATGTACGACGGCTTGCCGAACTGGATGATGTTGTCCAGATCATTGCCGACCAAGCTGCGGGGAATGTGCACGATCCAACCGGGATAGGACGGATTCTGCCAATGCCAAGTACTGCTGTTGAACACGCCCACCAGATTCTCGACATTGGCCGTCAAGGTGTACGAGAAGGACTCGGCAAAGACGGTGTCCACGCCTTCACCTTCCAGTTCAATGACCGTGTCCGGGGAGCTGCCGTACTGGTAGCCGGTGCTGATGTAGTAGCGATCATTGCCTGCGCCACCGCGCAGGATATCGGGACTACCGTCGCCGAACTCGTTGGCATACAGCATGTCGTCACCGGCGCCGCCATCAAGCACGTCCGCGCCGCCATCGCCGTAGATCACATCGTTGCCGTCGCCACCGAACAGCTGATCGTCGCCTTCGCCGCCGAAGATTCGATCATTGCCCCCCTGGCCATGGACGATATCGTTGCCGGCACCGGCACGCAGGTTGTTGCCTTCATCGGTCGCCGTGTATGTATCGTCACCGTCGGTACCGTTCCAGCTGCGCGCCGTCTCGACGAAGTCCTCGGCGCTCATCCACGTGCCATCGTCGAATTCGATGATGTGGCTGCGATTGCTCCCGGCAAGGAATCCATCCAGGCTCAGTGACTGGAACCCCGCGCCGGTGAAGAAGGCGAGCATCAGGTCATCGCCGGAGATCTGGACGTTGTTGATCATCGCCCGAGTCAGCCCAGGGCCGATTCGGATGATGTCCGTGCCCGCCTCGGCGCTGCCCAGATTGATGATGCGGTCGTAGCCATGACCGAAGTCGTAGTGATAGATGTCGTTGCCGGCGCCGCCGTCGAGCACGTCATGGCCAAAACCACCGATCAGCAGGTCATCGCCGCCGCCCCCGAACAGCCGGTCGTTGCCCTCCAGGCCCATCAGCGTATCGTTGCCGTCGGCGCCATACAGACTGTCATCGCCGCTGGTGCCCAGCATGCTGTCATCACCGCCGGTACCGAAGACAAGCGACGGCAGCTCCAGTTGTTCCTCCAGGCGGCCGCGATCGGTGACGTCGGTGCCGCCCACTGCGATCCCGCCCGCTCCGGTGGATGCAAAGTAGTTGTGCACCACCACCGTATCAGCGCCGTTGATGTGGCGGATGATCAGATCCAGCCCGTACGCCTCGTAGTGCAGGTCGGCCTGGTTGATGCTTGAACCGAAGGTGATGCGATCACTACCCGGATTGCCCTCCTGCAGGTAGACATGATCGATACCAAACCCCGCTTCGAAGTGGTACTGGTTGTTGCCGGTGCCACCGTAGAGCACGTCATTGCCGGTGCCGCCATCCAGGATGTCGTCGCCGGCGCCGCCGGACAGCAGGTCATTGCCTGCGCCACCGCGCAGCGTATCGTTGCCTCCCGGGCCATTGTCTTCATCACCGTACAATCTGTCATCGCCGGCTCCGCCATTGAGCTCGTCGTGCCCGCCCTGCCCGAACAGCACGTCGTTGCCAGCTCCGCCGTCGAGATAGTCATTGCCAGCCGCACCGGAACTGCCGGCACCGCCATCGCCGGCCAGGACGTCATCACCGGCGCCGCCATACAGGCTGTCGTTGCCATCCTCACCAAACAGACGATCAGCGCCGTTGCCGCCGTTCAGGGAATCATTGCCGGCGCCACCCTGCAGCTCGTCGTCGCCATCGCCGCCGTCGAGCGTGTCGCGCCCATCGCCGCCCATCAACATGTCGTTGCCCGCACCGCCGGCAAGCACATCGTCGCCCGCTTCACCGCGCAGGGTGTCGGCGCCCTCGCCACCGGACAGTGTGTCCTTGCCAGTCCCACCCCACAGTTCGTCGTCGCCCTCGCCACCCATGAGCGTGTCATCGCCTTCGCCGCCGATCAGCACATCCTTGCCGGCGCCACCATCGAGATGATCATTGCCATCGCCACCTTCCAGATGATCGGCGCCCTCGCCTCCCAGCAGAACATCATTGCCATCCTGCCCGAACAGCCGGTCGGCGCCATTGCCGCCGTCAAGGGTGTCGTCACCGTCTTCGCCCTGCAGCTCATCGTCACCGTCTTCGCCCATCAGGCGATCATTGCCGGTACCGCCAACCAGAAGATCGTTGCCAATGCCGCCGGACAGCAGATCATCGCCAGCCTGGCCGGACAGCTGGTCATTGCCGGCGCCACCCCGCAGGATGTCGTTGCCGCCGCCAACGATTCCGGATTGCGGGTAGTAGTCACCCCAGATCAGATCATCACCGTCTCCACCGTCGATCAGGTCATTTCCACCTTCCCCCCACATCTCGTCGTTGCCGGCACCGCCGTCGATGCTGTCGTTGCCATCACCGCCGGCCACCTGGTCGTTGCCGGCCCCGGCCAGGATCACATCGTGGCCGCCTTCTCCACTGATCGCATCGTCACCATCTCCCCCATCGAGGTAATCCGCTGCACTGCTGCCACCGAGCTGGTCGTTGCCGTCTTCGCCAAACAGGCTCACACCGCTGGTGTAGGTGATGCCGGAGCCGCCCTCCGTGGTGATCCTTCCCTGGCCCAGCGCGATGCCATCCGGCTCGGTGGCGCTGCTGTAGACCAGGGTGTAGGTATCATTGTCCAGGCGCCGGAATCTGAACGTCCAGCCTGGCGCCACCGAGGCGCCACTGAAATCGAACATGCCCGACAGGCCATAGTCGAAGCCGATGGCCAGGCTGCCATCATCGCGGCGTCCCAGCCTCTGCATCGCGCTCCAGCTGAAGAAGGCCTCCACGTCGCGCCAGATGCCGGATTCGGTAATCGGTACACGTGAATTCGTGCGCACATCAAAGCCGAAGTTCCACTGTGCGTTGAGGACATCATTGCCCTCTCCGCCATGCGCGATCGTCCCCGATCCCAGGCCGGAGATGAAGTCGTGGCCGACGCCGCCGGTGATGATGTCGGCGCCACCGCGACCGTTGATGATGTCACTGCCTTCACCACCGTCCAGGGTGTCACCACTGCCGAACGCGGTTCCCCAGATCATGTCGCGGCCATTGCCACCGGACAGGTTGACCGCAGCGCTGGGCACGCTGTTCACGAAGGGATTGAGGAAATCAGCCAGCCCGGTGCCTCCCGTGCCTCCCTGGCCGGGCTTGAACTCGGGCAGCGTGATGCCCAGGTGGCCCTGGCTCCAGCCGTCGACCATCACGCTGCCGGTGTCGGTGCCACTGCGGATGATCAGCTTCGAACCGTTGGCGACCGAGTGGCTGACCTTGATCTGGCCATCGGCGCTCTCCCAGGTGGTGGCTGACGTCGCGATGAGTCCGTTGGCCCAGGCGCCGTTGCCGTTGATGATCACGGTACCGTTGCCGTCGGTATCGACGATCGTATCCAGATCGCCGGCCAGGCCAGTACCAATGGTGTAGGTGTCAAAACCCAGACCGCCGTGCAACTGGTCGCTGCCGGTACCGCCGTCGAGCGTATCGTTGCCCGCGCCACCGAACAGTGCGTCATTGCCGGCGCCGCCGTTCAGGGTATCGTTGCCGGTACCGCCGTCGATCACATCGTTGCCGGCCAGGCCAGAGAGCACGTCTGCGCCATCCTGGCCGAAGAGGACGTCGGCCTCATCGGTACCGTCGATGGCATCACCCTGCAGCGAGCCATAGGCGGTCAGTCCGCTCCCTTGCTTGACCGACAGCTTCAGCACCTCGGGCAGGGCATTGAGGAATTCGCGGATCTGGTCCTTGTTGAACTCCCCGTCCTGGGCATCCAGCATCAGCGCGCCGGTGAAGAACAGGAAGGGATCCAAGGGGCGGGCAACCCATCCGGAGCCGTCCTCCAGCATTTCGGTGCTCAACCGCGCCAGCCATGCCGAGTACACATCCTCGTTCGCCCCCAGGCGCAGGAACCATGTGCCGGCGCCCTGCGGATCGTGCTCTGCGTTCTTGACCACCTCGACCAGCAGTTCGATGCCGGCCTTGGTGTCCCATGGCAGACGACCGTTGCTGTCGAGCATCGAGTCCCAGATGGCGGCACGCTCCTGTTCGTCCAGCAGCTTGAACGGCGTATTCAACGTCCAGGAATCGACCGGCAGATTGAGCTCGGTGAAGATGCGATTGTGGAAGGTCCATGCTTCGTCGGCGGTAATCTCACGGACAACATCACCGGCCGCATTGGCGATCTGGTCAAGCATATCCAGGAGACCCCGGGCCATGCCCGCGCGCACGGCCTGGATTTTTGCATCGTCTACCGGAACTCCATGATCTTTTGCGGTTTCCTCCAGAAACTCCAGTGCGGTCAGACCGGAGAACATGTTGCCCACGGCCACGCCACTGGCCAGCCGGGCATAGCGATGCCCGAATCCGGCGATGAACTGATACACCTCCTCGATCTTGCCGCTGTCGAGCATCGCCCGCGCCATTGCACGCTGTTCGGCGGTCATCGTTTCAACCATGTTCAATCTCCTTCACGTTCCGGTGTGTAGGGCAATGGGACCTGATGCGTTTCAGATAGGCCTGGACATCCGACTCGATCTTCCGCCAATGCGGCAACAGGTTCTGACGATAAACAACGGTGGTGCGTACGTTCAGCAGCCCAGGCTGCTCAAGCGAGGCCTCGCACAGTGGCGTCCACTGCGGAGGTGCGTATTGCGGCCCGGTCATGCAGCGGATCAGGACGGTGGGTGCGCGTGCCGGGTCCAGGCTGTCGGTATAGGTGACCCTGTTCCAGTTGAAGCTCCGGCTCTCCGGCAACGCCGGTATGGCCATCTCCAGTCCAAGGGCGGCGTCACGACCGAACTCGAATGTGACCTCGGCGGGCAGTCTTTGATGGTGGAGGCGGTACAGTCCCCAGTCACGAATCTGCCGCAGCGTGATGTTCTCGCCCTCGCCTGCCTGGTTCAGGCCGATGTCAATCCAGTTCGAATCGCCGTTCCCCGCAGAGTGATGCCGGTCGTAGTCCTCCCGGGTCTGTGCGTTGCGCGGCACCATCTCCGGCCAACGCAGCTGGATGGAAACGCTGCGCAACGGTGCCCCGCAGCTTGACGAGGGGTCGGCGCGCGCGTCCCGGTCCTGCTCCCATATCCACACATCCTCTCTGGGCACCTCCAGCGCGACTCCACCAATGCGTCCCTGCAGCCGTGCGGCCTCTGGCTCTTTCCTGTCGGACCCGCACCCCACCAGCATCGCCGACATCGACAAGCACAGCAGCAGGCCGAACCGCAGCCGGCACACGCTTGCCAGCCACCTGCCAGCCACTGCAGGATCGCGCTCAGCGTTCACGCAGCGATTCCTGCGCGTGCTGCTGAAGAGGGCTGAGCAGATAGTCGATGACCCGCCGCCGCCCCGTCTTGATTTCTGCGGACAGGCTCATGCCAGCACTCATCCTCACTTTGACGCCGCCTATATCCAGCTCGGAACTGTCCAGGCGGATGCGTGCAGGAAACACCAGGCCCAGTTGCTCATCCTGTGCCGCATCATGGGAGACGCTCACGACGGTACCGGTGAGATAGCCGTAACGTGTGTAGGGGAAACTGTCGATCTTGATGGTGACCGCCTGGCCCGGCCGTACGAAGCCGATATCCTTGTTGAGCAGCGTTGCCTCCACTTCCATGCCATCACCACTGGGCACCACCACCAACAGCGGCTGTGCCGGCGTCACCACCCCGCCCACGGTGTGTACGGTCAGCTGCTGCACCGTTCCGTCCACTGGCGCGCGCAACGTCATCTGACGGTTGCGCTGACCGGTCTTGGCCACTTCCGGCCCCATCTGCCCGATCTGCTCCTGGGCCTTGCGCAGTTCATCAAGGGCCTGTTGCCGGGTATCGGTGACCAGCACGCGCAGTTCTTCCCGTGCCGCCAGCAGTGCCGAGCGCAGCTCCTGCACCCGATTGCGCTGCGTGGCCAGGTCCCGCTCGGCGGCGATGCGTTCCTGTTCGCGCAGCAGATAGTCATGCCGCCCTACGTAGTTGCCCTCCACCAGGCGCGCATAGTCCGCCGCACGGGTGCGTGCGATCTGCGCCGAATCGCTCAGCGGCTGGATCAGGCCCTCGGTGGTGTGAAGCTCTGCCTGGCGCTGTTGGATGCCGGCCTGCAAGCCATTGCGCCGGGCCTGGAATGCGTCGAACTGGCTGCGCACGAGCACCTGTTCGTCCGCCAGCCGCTGCGCAGGCAGCCTGCTGTCCAGAGGCAGCTGCGGCACGTTGCCCGTGTCGAAGGCCACCAGCAATGCATCAAGCCTCAGCGCCGCCAACCGTGCATTGGTCAGCGCTTCGTCAGCCTGGGCGAGCTCCGCCCCGGTGCCCGCCCCCTCCAGCTCGATCAGCAGTTCACCCGCTTTCACCGCCTGCCCGTCGCGCACCAGTATGCGACGCACCACCGCAGTCTCGGCCGGCTGTACCACCTTGGTCCGTGAGTTGACGACAGTCTTGCCCGGAGCCACCGCTACGATGTCCAGCTGGCCAATGCATGCCCATAACAGCGCCACGCAGAACAGCGCGATGATGATCCGCATGCTCCAGCGTGACGTTGGCGAAATGGGGGTCTCGATCAACTCCAGGTGGGCGGGCAGGAAGTCACGCTCATCTGCCGTTCGCTGTGGCGCCTCCATCTGCGCCCGTGCCTTCCAGGCTGCACCGGCCACGCGCCCATATCGTCGCAGGAAATCGCCTGCAGCCTGCAACCGATGCTTCATGCCGCACCCGCCTGCAGCCGATGCAGGCGCACATAGAAGCCCTCCGGCCGGCGCATCAGTTCCTCATGTGCACCAACCTCGACGATCCGCCCCTTCTCTACTACCACGATGCGGTTGGCGTGGCGCACCGTAGACAGCCGGTGCGCGATGATCAGTACAGTGCGGCCCTTGCATATCGCACGCATGTTCGACATCACGGCGTGCTCGGACTCGTAGTCCAGGGCGCTGGTGGCCTCGTCAAATATCAGGATGCGCGGATCGGTGATCAGCGCCCGGGCGATAGCGATGCGCTGGCGCTGTCCACCGGAAAGCCCCGTGCCATGCTCACCCACCTTGGTGTCATAGCCCTCGGGCAACTCGATGATGAACTCGTGCGCGCCGGCAAGCGTGGCGGCCTGGATTACTCGTTCCAGCGGCATGCCAGGCTCGCCCAGCGCGATGTTCTCGCGCACCGAGCGGTTGAACAGGAAATTCTCCTGCAGGACCACGCCGAGTTGTCGCCGCAACCATGCCGGATCGGCCAACGCCAGATCGTGTCCATCGATCAGCACCCTGCCCTGTTCCGGCGAATACAGGCGCTGCACCAGCTTGGTCAGCGTGCTCTTGCCCGAGCCTGAGCGCCCGACGATACCAACCACTTCGCCGGGCCGGACATCCAGTTCGATATCAGCAAGCACGGCCCCAGCGTCTGGACGATAGCGGAACCCGACGCGTTCGAACGTGATCCGGCCCTGGATCGGAGGCAATGCCATCCGGCTTCCCGGCAGCTCAGTGCGCGTATTGAGGATATCGCCCAGTCGTTCGACCGAGATCCCGACCTGCTGGAAGTCCTGCCAAAGCTGAGCCAGGCGGATGATCGGCGCCGCCACCTGGCCGGACAGCATGTTGAAGGCAATCAACTGACCCAGGCTCAACTTGCCTTCGATGACCAGCTTCGCGCCCCAGAACAGGATCGCAACGGCCACCAGCTTCTGCACAAGCTGCACGCTCTGCTGGCCGAGCGTGGCGATGCGGGTGACGTTGAAGCCTGCGCTGACGTATCCCGCCAACTGGCTGTCCCACGTGCGGGTCACCCTCGGGTCCACCGCCATGGCCTTGACCGTTCCGATGCCGCTGACGGTCTCCACCAGAAACGCCTGGTTGTCGGCGCCACGCTGGAACTTGTCATTCAGGCGCCTGCGAAGTACAGGCGTCACCAATGCCGAAATCAGTGCATACACCGGAAGCGAAAGCGCCACGATCAGGGTCAGCCAGCCGCTGTAGTGGAACATCACGGCAAGGAAGACAACCGTGAAGAACAGGTCCAGCACCGAGGTCAACGCCTGCCCGGTGAGGAAACTGCGGATGTTTTCCAGTTCCCGCACGCGGGCGATGGTGTCGCCCACGCGGCGTGACTCGAAGTACGCCAACGGAAGCGCAAGCACATGCCGGAACAGGCGCGCGCCGAGTTCGACATCGATCTTGCTGCTGGTGTGTGAGAAGACGTACGTACGCAGGCCTGACAGCACCACGTCGAACACCGCCATCGAAACCAGGCCGATGGCAATCACATCCAGCGTGGTGAGCCCCCGGTGCACCAGCACCTTGTCCATCACTACCTGGTAGAACAGCGGTGTTACCAGGGCAAACATCTGGATGAAGAACGAGACGATCAGCACTTCGACCAGCAAGCGCCGGTACTTGATGACTGCCGGGATGAACCAGCTGAAATCGAATCTTGCCAGTTCGCCCAGCACCGAGGCGCGCGAGGTCACCTGCAGCAGGCGTCCTGCATAGCGCTGCCCCAGTTCGTCCAGCGTGAGCGTTCGCGGCCGCTTTTCGGCCAGGTCGTGGATGAGCACCTGATCGGCGTCGATCCGCGCAATGATGAAAGGATGCGCGCCCGCCAACGCCAGCGCCGGCAGCGTGACCCTGGAAAGGCGCCGCTGCGGCGTCGCTGAGATCCGGGCCTTGAGGCCCAACCGGCGGGCGGCCAGCAGCAGGGTCGTCTCGTCAAATGCTTCGCCGTTGCGTCCATGCGCATGCGCCAGCTGCTCCGCATCCGCAGCAATGCCATGGAACTGCGCAAGCAGCACCAGCCCCCGCAACGCCAGATCTGGCTGGGCGTGAACCACGCGCTCGCGCGCGACGCCCTGACTGGCTACCGTCCCCTGGTGCATGTCATCCCTGAATGCGTTTTCCCCGGCCCGATCATCGGATGGGCCTCCCGCGGATGTCAAGACTGCGTGATACCCGCCTGATCGACGCTCCCTCTTCGCCGGTTACTCCCCATCCCCGCCACGCGGCAGCCAGCAGCAGGGCCGCCCCGGGGCGGCCCTGCTGCATCTCACTTGGCGTTCTTCACGTAGGTGTCGAACCAGTTCAGCATTTCCGCCACCAGCTGCTCGTTCGATTCCAGCGCGGTGTACCAGTGCGGTTCGTTCGGCAGCATCACCAGGCGGGTGGTACCGCCGTTGCCACGGATCGCCTGGTACAGCTTGCGCGACTGGAACGGTTCGGTACCCGGGTTGGCGTCATCCTCGCCGTGCACCAGCAGCAGCGGCAGCTTGATCTTGTCGGCATAGAAGAACGGCGAGGCCTTCAGGTACACGTCCTGCGCCTGCCATACCGAGCGACGCTCGTTCTGGAAGCCGAACGGGGTGAAGGTCTTGTTGTACGAACCACTGGTGGCCACGCCCGCCTTGAAAAGATTGGTGTGCGCGATCAGGTTGGCGGTCATCAGGCCACCATGGCTGTGACCGGTCACGCCGATGCGGTTGCGGTCAACCACACCCATGTCCACTGCCTTGTCCACCGCCGCCTTGGCGTCGGCTTCCAGCTGCTCCAGGTAGGTGTCATAGGCATTCTTCGGGTCGCCCACGATCGGGAACGAGGCGTTGTCGATGATCGCGTAGCCGGCCAGCAGCATCAGGCGGTACGGCTGCAGGCGGGTGAAGGTCTGCTGCGAACCGGACACCTGGCCAGCCTGCGCGGCGTTGGCGAAGTCGGCCGGATAGGCGTACAGGATCGCCGGCACGCGCTGTCCTTCCTTGTAACCCGGCGGCGTGTACAGGGTGAACGACAGGTCCACGCCATCGGCACGCTTGTAGGTCACCAGCTGCTTCTTGATCTGGCGCACTTCCGGGGTCGGATCGACGAGTTTGGTCAACGCAGTGGCGCTGGAGGCGAACTGCGCCTCGCCGGCCTTCGCATCGGCTACCGCCTCACCCTGCTGGCGGATGAAAGCGTTCGGCGGATCGATCACCGACTGGTGCCAGGTCAGGTAGCGGCCCGGCGTGGCGCTGAAACCGAGGAACTGCTCGTAGGCATCGGCACTGCTGCGGAACAGGCGCTCGCTCTTCAGCGTGCCCAGGTCCAGGCGGTCGAGGAACGGGCGGTCACCCTGCGGTGAAGCACCACGGCCACTGAGGAATACATGGTTGCCTTCACGACGCACGACCGGCGCGCCATTCGGCAGGCGGGTGAAGACCAGGTTCCCGGGGTTGCCGTACAGCTCATCGCTGGACATGTCCCACAGCAGGCGCCCTTCCTTCTTCGGCTGGTCCACGTCGACGATGCGGGTCTGCATCCAGTGGCGGTTCTCGTCGTTCTCGTACTGGAAGGCCACGGCCGGATCGGCGGTCCACGCGAAGCCTTCGAAGCGCTGCGCAGTGCGGGTGATTTCGGTCGGCTTGCCGTTGAACGGGGCCTTCAGCATCAGCACGCGATCACGGTGCGGCACGTTGACCTTCCAGTCGCCCTTGTCCAGCGCTTCGGCATAGACCAGGGTGGCCGGATCGGTGGCGCGCCAGTCGAAACCGCGCGGGCCTTCCGGCACGCCGTGCACCGGCACACGATCGGCCAGCGGCAGGCTGGCGATCGCGGTGGTCTTGCCGCTGGCGATGTCCAGCACCGCCACGTCGTTGGCGAAGCGCTGGTAGGTCACCGCATGCGAATACGGGGCCTTGATCGACTCGGTCAGCACATGCACGCCATCGGGTGCGGCGCTGACCTCGTTGAACAGCGCCGGCTGCCCGACCGGGCGCACGCTGCCAGCCGCAGTATCGACCACCGCCAGCTGCGAGGCGCCGTAGTAGGCGAACAGCTTTTCGTCATGCACGCTGGTCAGCGTGTCGCGCGCTTCATAGGTGCTGCTCTCGCCGCTGCTTCCCAGCGACTCCTGCGCGTCCGGGCCGGTCGGCACGCCGCCATTGGACGGCGCCGGGCCCTGATTGGCCGGCACCAGCTTCACCAGCAGGTTCTGGCTGCCGCCCAGCCACTGCACGGTGTTGCCGAAGATCGGGTTCAGCTGCACGTTCGGCACCTGCTTCACCTGGCCAGTGGCGGCATCACCGACCCACAGCTGCACGTTGGTGTCGACCGCGTTCTGGAAGGCGAAGTGGCTGCCATCGGCGGACCACAGCGCGCCGGTGGCGCAGCCCTGCGGCAGGTTCACCTTGGTTTCCTTGCCGCTGCCGATATCGACCAGGGTGAAGTCGGCCACGCAGGCTGGAATGCCGTAGCCGCCAGGGGTGTCATGGCGGCTGCGGTTCTTCGGCTCCAGGCGCACGCCGGCCAGCTTCAGATAGGGCTGGGCCACGCGGCTGATCGACGGATAGGTCTGCGCGGTGGTCAGCAGCAGGCGCTGGCCACCCGGTGCCACGTTCGGTGCCGGCGGCGGCGGTGCCTTCAGCACCTTGAGCAGGTGTTCCGGCGGCTTCGCGTAGTCGGCAAGCGCCGGGCCAGCGGCCAGCAGGCCGACGGTGGCAACGGCAATGGCCGCCGCCAGAGAGGTTCGACGGATCAGCATCCTTATCCCCTGGGGTGTGAATGGGCGCCCGAGGACGGGCAAGGGCCCGAATCTAGCACCGCAAGGGCTGTAGTGAATGGGCCGGAAGGACTAGTGGCCGGATGGGGCAAAGTGCAGCGCCGGGAGGTGCCGGGGAACTGCCGGCACCTGCCAGGCGTGGCCTGGCACTACTGCTGGGCGTGCAGGTCCCAGGTGGCCAGGTAGTCCGGGTCGACCACGATCATGCCGCTGTTGCGCATGCGGTACTCGCCCGGTTCGGCGGGCAGGTACTGGTCGAGCATCGGCGGCAGGTAGCGCTCGTGGCCATCGTTCTCGTCGGCCAGCACCACGCCTTCGTCAGCGCTGATGCGCAGCACCGTACCCGCGTACTGCTCCAGCCCCTGCACCTGGCCATCACCGCCATAGCGGGTGACACCGACCAGCACCAGCTTGCCGATCATTTCCTCGACCTTGGCATCGTCCAGGGGCGGCAACATGGGATTGAATTCGTCGCTCATCGGTGCACCTCCAAAGCCTGTGGGGACATCATGGATTCGGCGGCCGCCCACGTTGCCACTGCCGGCGGCAACGCAGGGATTCATCTCGGGGCGCAACTCTCTGGATCGCAGGACCCACCGGGCAACGCCGGGGGCGCGAGGTGTGAACGGTGTCTGCAGCTGCGGGGGCGGCCATCCGTGCCGGTGCCGTGACCGTGTCAGGCCAAGGTCAACACCACGCGTTGCGTTGCATGCAGGGTGAAGCGTGACAGCTGCACTGTAGCGGCATGACGGCCTCCTGTTGAAGGTCACACGCGGGCGTGTTGCTCCGTTGGAACGAATGCTGCCACTGCGCGCGGAAGGAAGAAGTGAAGATTGCCGGCGGCCCGTACAAGGCGATTCGCGCGGTGCCCGTTCATTAAGCTGGCGCGTCGTTCCGCTGCGGCGCGTCTCCCGCGGCGCCACGCTAGAATGCGCCCATGCGCACCGTACATGCCCTCCGCTACATCACCCCTTTACGGGAAGGTGGCTCCCTGCCGGCCGTGGTCGAGACCGACGACGACGGCATGGCCGTGCTGAAGTTCCGTGGTGCTGGCCAGGGACCGAAGGCGCTGATCGCCGAGCTGATTGCCGGCGAGATGGCGCGCACGCTGGGCCTGCCGATTCCAGAGATCCTGTTCGTGGAACTGGACCGCGAATTCGCCCGCACCGAGCCGGACCCGGAAATTCAGGAGTTGATCCGTGCCAGCGAGGGCCTGAACCTGGGCCTGGACTACCTGCCCGGCGCGATCAACTACGATCCGGCGGCAATGCCCGTGGATGCCGACCTGGCCTCGCGCATTGTCTGGTTCGATGCGTTCACCAGCAATGTCGATCGCACCACGCGCAATCCCAACCTGATGGTGTGGCATCGAAAGCTGTACCTGATCGACCACGGTGCGGCCATGTACTTCCATCACGACTGGGCCAATGCCGGCGACGCCTGCGAGAAGCCCTTCGTACTGATCCGCGACCACGTGCTGCTGTCGTTCGCCAGCCGCATCGCCGAGGTGGATGCCGAACTGGCCGCCCGCCTGACCGATGCCGAGATCGAGCGCATCGTCGGCCTGGTGCCGGACAGCTGGCTGGTCAACGAGCCGGCGTTCGACAGTCCTCAGGCCTATCGCCAGGGCTACATCGACTATCTCAAGCACCGCCTGAAAGTGCGTGCGGTGTTCGTGCAGGAGGCCATCCGTGCCCACGCTGCACACGTATGACTATGCGGTCATCCGCGTGGTGCCGCGGGTGGAACGCGAAGAGTTCATAAACGTCGGAGTGATCGTCTCCTGCCCCGGCGCGCGCCATCTGGAAGCAGCCATCGAGATCGATCCGGCACGCCTGCACGCGTTCGCGCCGGCACTGGACCAGGATGCGCTGCAGCCGTGGCTGGATGCGATCGTGGCCATCTGCCGCGGCGACGCCAGCGCCGGGCCGATCGCGCAGCTGCCGGCACGCGCGCGCTTCCATTTCCTCACCGCCAAGCGCAGCTCGATCGTGCAGATGTCGAGCACGCACGTGGGTCGCACGGCGGACCCGGCCGGTGTGGTCGAACACCTGATGACGAAGATGGTGCGGGCACCGCGCTGATGCGGCCGTCTCTCACTTCTTCGCGCGCACCCTCTGCCAGGCAATGAGCGCACAGGCTGCTGCTGCAGCAATCAACATCCACCCGGCTACCGCTTGTCCATGCAGGTAGCCTTGTGCATACGCAGCGCTGGCACCTTCGTTGGCCATCACCGCGACACCCTTGAGTATCACCTGCATTCCGCGCAGCAGGAGCACCATGCTGGCGACCAGACATACCACGGGAAGGAATCGGCTCATGAACCGATTCTGGTCCGCCACCCGCCCCAGCGTCAACATCGCTGCAGCACAGTCGCTCGGGCCTACAGCGGCACTCTTCGCGCGATGTAGTTGACCACGTTGCCGATCGCATCCGGATCGACATTGGCCAGGCCAACGATCACACAGCCCTGCGCGGGCAGCACCACGATGGCACTGTTCGATCCGGGCGCACCGCCTTCGTGGCCGTACTGGTGTTCCCTGCCCTCGCCCTGCACCACGAAGCCGAATCCGTACCAGCCCTTGTGATTCTGCGCCGTGGTGGCCCGTTGCAGCAATACAGGTGAGACCAGCTTTCCACTACGCAATGCCTCGGCAAACGCCACCATGTCGCTCACCGTGCTGTAGCCACCACCGGCTGACATGCCACGCCAGGGCAGCGACTTCGTTTCACGGAGCCATTGCCCATCCTTCTTCGTGTAGGCGACGGCACGCTGCGGAACGCTCACTGTTTCCGGCTCGAAGCCGGTGCCGGTCATACCGGCCGGGCGCAGGATGTGGTCCTGCACATAGACGTAGTACGACTGCCCTGAAACCGCTTCGATGATGCGCCCCAGTACGATGAAGCCATAGTTCGAGTAGCTGTCCTGGCTGCCAGGCGCGAACTGCGGCGCATCCTTGGCAAAGCGCTGCACGTAGTCATCCAGCGTCTTCAGCGACGCAGAATACTGTTCGAAATCATCGCCGAAGAAATCACCCAGGCCACTGGTATGTGAGAGCAAATGACGTACGGTCACGTTGTTGGCGACGGCCTTGTTCGGATAGTCCGGCAGGTGCTTTCCGATCGTGTCATCGAGACTGAGCTTGCCATCCTGCACCAGCTGCAGGATGGCCACTGCGGTGAACATCTTGTTGGAGGACGCAAGGCGGAACTGCGTATCCACGCCCACTGGGATGCCAGCGGTGCGATCAGAATCGCCACCGCGCCAGTCCAGCAGCACCTTGCCGTTCTGTACCACCTGCAACGCCCCCGACAGCGCGTCCCGCGCCCGCAGCGCCTCGAGTTTTGCCGCGGCATCGGCCATCAGGACAGGCAAAGCCACCCGAGCTGGCTTGTACTTGTCCGGCGTTTCAGCGCCCTCAATCTGGAACTGCTTCACGTGCGCAGGATTGGCCGGATCCATGACGGCCGTCACCCGCATCACACGCTCGTTCACCTGGCCCATCACCAACAGCTTCGCCTGGCTGGACGTGCTCTCGAGTGTTTCCAGAACGCTCAGCGGGCCTGTGCTCTCGCGAAAGTCGAGATAGTCCTTGGGAGTGCTGCCCTCCTGCTTCGCATATCTGTCGGCGAATGCCTGCAGCCCCTCGAGGCTGCCCGCATTGAAGGCCGCAAGCCAGTCATCGATGGCATTCTGCGCACGTGGATGCACATGCTCGAAAGAACTTGCGCCAACTACCGGAGAAGCCGAGGCGGTCACCAGGACCACGCAGGCCAGCGCATTGCAGAGAAACAGGCGTCCAAAAGCCCTCATTACAGTTCCTTTGCGGGTGTCCCTGGACGCATCCTAGATGATGGATCGGCCCGCCGCATCCACGCCTGGGAATCTGCCGCAACACATCAACGGTAACGTTGAATGCTTCGATGCGCTGCCATCCACTGCGCGCGTTGGCTGGAAAGCGCACAACACGTTGCGGTCCTGAAGCGGCGTGAGGGCATGATCCTTCACAGTAGACAGGAACAATGCTGACCGATGGCCGCGCTACCGCCGCGCCATGCTCTGCTCGCTGAACCGCGCCACGCAGAAATCCACTAAGCTGCGCAGCTTGGGCGTCACCTGGCGGTCGCGCGGGTACAGCAGATGGATCCAGGTCGACACCGGCTCGAACGTCGGCAGCACTTCCACCAGATCACCGCGTGCGAGCGCCGACGAGAGCATTTCGTAGGGCTGCAGGATCAGCCCCAGCCCACCGACGGCCGCAGTCAGCAGTGGCTCGGCCTGATTGACCATGAAGCGGCTGGACACCGGCACGGCCAGCACGCTGCCCTCGGCATCGCGGAAGCTCCAGCGGGTGCGGATGATCGAATGCGCGAAGCCCAGGCACTCGTGACGGCTCAGGTCATTGGGATGGGTAATGGCCGGGCGCGAAGCCAGATAGTCCGGCGAGGCGCACAGCACCAGCGGATACGGCCCGAGCCGTCGCGCCACCAATCCACTGTCGGCCAGGTCACCGGTGCGGAACACCAGGTCGTAGCCGTCTTCGACGATGTTGACCAGGCTGTTGGACAGGTTCAGATCGACCTGCACGTCTGGATACGCCTGCATGTAGGCCACCAGCGCCGGGCCCAGCGCATGCACGCCGAAGGTCACCGGTGCGCTGATGCGCAGACGCCCCATCGGCCGTCCGCGTGCCACCTCGGCCAGCTGCTCGGCGCCCTCCACCTCTTCCAGGATCACCCGCGCCCGCGCCAGGAAGGCCTGACCGAAGTCGGTCAGGCTCTGCTTGCGCGTGGTGCGGTTGAGCAGGCGCACGCCCAGGTGCTGCTCCAGCGCCTGGACGTGCTTGCCGACCACCTGTGGGGACAGGTCCAGCACCTCGGCAGCGGCGGCGAACGAGCCGACCTCGGCCACTTTTGCGAAGGTTCGCAGGGGAGCAATCAAGTCCATTGCAAACATTCCGTTTTCAATGAAACACGAGATTACCCCTTATTCTGGGTACAGACTACGCGCACAGTAGCCCTCACCCTTTCGCCGGCGCCCTCGTCGGCCCTTTCTCGGAGCCCCCCCCATGAGCCAGGTTGTCCGCATCCACGAATACGGCAATGCCGATGTACTGCGAATCGACGACATCGACGTTGCCGCCCCCGCCGCCGACGAGGTCCAGATCCGGGTCAAGGCCATCGGCCTGAATCGCGCCGAGGTGATGTTCCGCAATGGTGCCTACCTGCAGGAAGCGCAGTTCCCCAGCCGCCTGGGCTACGAAGCGGCCGGCGTGGTTGAAGCCATCGGCAGTGCGGTGAGCGGCTTCGCTGCAGGCGATGCGGTCAGCGTGATACCGCCGCTGGATATCGCACGCTGGGGCACCTATGGCGAGCTGGCCAACGTGCCCGCGCGACTGGTGGTCAAACATCCGCAGACACTGGACTTTGAAACGGCTGCCGCAGTGTGGATGCAGTACGTCACAGCCTGGGGCGCACTGCTGGAACAGGCGCAACTGACCGCGGGGGATTTCGTCATCATCACCGCCGCCAGCAGCAGCGTCGGCCTGGCCGGGATCCAGATCGCCAATGCCGTAGGCGCCACGCCCATCGCGGTCACGCGTGGCCCGGGCAAGCGCCAGGCCCTGCTCGATGCCGGTGCCGCCCATGTCATCGCCACCGAGGAACAGGATCTGGTGGCCGAAGTAGCGCGCATCACCAATGGCGCCGGTGCCCGCGTGGTGTTCGATCCGATCGGTGGCCCGCAGTTCGTGCCGCTGACCGAAGCGATGGCGCGTGGCGGCATCCTGCTGGAGTACGGCGCGCTGAGCAGCGAACCCACGCCGTTCCCGTTGTTCAACGTACTGGGCAAGTCGCTGACCCTGAAGGGTTACCTGTATTCGGAAATCGTCTCCGACGATGCCGCACTGGCCCGGGCCAAGGCGTTCATCGTCGATGGCCTGGACAAGGGCACGCTGGCGCCGAAGATCGCCAGGGTGTTCCCGTTCGCGCAGATCCAGGACGCACATCGTTACCTGGAATCGAACGAGCAGATCGGCAAGGTGGTAGTGACGGTTTGATCGATCATCAGGGAGCGCGGGCGGCGACCGGCCGCCCCGGTTCCGGCAGCGCATAGGCCATCACATAATCGCCCTTCGGGGTTTCCATGAAATGGTGTCCGGCCGCCACGATCACCACGTACTGGCGGCCATCCTGTTCGTACACCATCGGGTTGGCCTGCCCGCCCGCCGGCAGCGTGGTATGCCACAACTCCTTGCCGCTCTTCAGATCGATGGCGCGCAACAGGTCATCGGTGGCCGCGGCAATGAAGATCAGGCCGCTGGCGGTCACCACCGAACCGCCGTTGTTGGGCGTGCCAATCTCGATCGGCAGGCCCGAACGGATGCCGAATGGTCCATTGCCACGGGCACTGCCGAACGGGCGGTCCCACAGCAGCTTGCCGGTGCGCAGGTCGATGGCCCGGATGCCGCCATACGGCGGCTGCTTGCACAGCAGGCCGGTGAACGGCAGCCGCCAGCCGGCATTGACCTGGATGCCATACGGCGTGCCGACCTGTGGATCGCCGGCACCTTCGCCAGCGCCCCGGTCGGCCCGGATCTTCTCGCGCGGCAGCCAGCCCAGCCGGTCGGCCTCGGCACGCGGCACCAGCCGGTTGTAGTTGGGCATGTCGTTGTAGTTGGCCACGACCACGCCGCGACGGGTATCGATGGACACGCTGCCCCAGTCCGAGCCGCCGTTGTAGCCGGGGTACTCGATGGAATGACGATCACTGCTCGGCGGCGTGTAGAAGCCTTCGTAGTACGCCTTGCGGAACTGGATGCGGCAGACCAGCTGGTCGATCGGGGTCAGCCCCCACATGTCGCGCTCGGTCAGGTCATGCTCGCGGCGCAGCGTGTGATACAGCGAGAACAGCTGGGTGGGTGAGCGCTGTTCTGGCTCGACACCGCCGACAGGTACCTTGCGCTCTTCGGCGGCGCTCAGCAGCTGGCCGTTGCGGCGGTCGAGGATGTAGATGTCGCCCTGCTTCGTCGGCAGCAGGATCGCCGGCACCTTGCCGGCTGCCGTTGGATAGTCGATCAGGCTGGCCTGCGAGCCCAGGTCGTAGTCCCAGACATCCTTGCGCACCGCCTGGAAATGCCAGGCCGGCTTGCCGGTGGCCACATCGATGGCCACCAGCGAGGTCGCGTAGCGGTTCTGGTTTTCCGTGCGCGAACCACTCCAGTAGTCGCCGGCCGAATTGCCCAGCGGCAGGTAGACCAGCCCCAATGCCTCGTCACCGGTAGCCGTGGTCCACATGTTCGGCGTGCCACGCGTATAGGTCTGTTCGCGCGGCGGCAGGCCGCTGCGATCGGGCTGGTCCATGTCCCACGCCCAGCGCAGCTTGCCGGTGATCGCGTCGTAGGCCTGGATCACCCCCGACGGTGCATCGCGACGCTGCCCGTCCAGCACCTGGTGGCCGGTGACGATCACCCCGCGCACGATGGCCGGCGGCGAAGTGATCGACACGTACCCCGGCGGTACCTCGCCCATGCCCAGAGTGATGTCGACCTGGCCGTTGTTGCCGAAGTTGGCGCAGGGCCGGCCGCTGCCGGCATCCACCGCGATGAGGCGGCCGTCCAGCGTGCCTTCGATGATGCGCGCCCAGCAGGCCGGATGGCTGCCCGGCGCAGCACTCCGGGTCACGCTGGGCGGTGGCTCCGGCAGTGCCAGATCGGCAGCGACATCCGCCAGTGCCGCATCGGCCAGGGTCGGTGCGCTCGGTTGCTCGTAGTAACTCACACCGCGGCAGGCGGCGGTGTACGGGATCGAGGCATCCTTCACTTTGGGATCGAACCGCCACAGCTCCTTGCCGCTGGCGGCATCAAGCGCGATCAGCCGGTTGCGGGCGGTGCACAGGTACAGGCGGTCGCCGATCTTCAGCGGCGTGGTTTCCGCGCCCCAGCGCTTCTTCGGCAGGTCACCGGTCCGGAACTGCCAGGCCAGCTGCAGCGTGCCGACGTTGGCCGGCGTGATCTGCTGCAGCGGCGAGTAACGGGTGGCGGCGTTGCTGCGGCCCCACGCCGGCCAATCACCGTCGGCAGGCTGGTCGGCCGGCTGCAGGCCGGTGGTGTCCCGGGTCGGCTCCAGGCCGGCACTGGCTGCACCTTCCGGGAAAGGCTGATGCCCATCCACTTCGCCATGAGGCGCAAACGCCAGGCCGAAGGCCGCCACGAACACCAGCATCAGCACGCCGGCGACGCTGCGCGACAGGCGCCTGGAGACGGGTTGGTGGAGGGTCGGCGCCAGCAGCGCCAGCACGATGCCAAGCACAGTCACCAGGCCGAGCCGCGGCACCCAGCGCCAGTAATCACTGCCCGATTCCCACCAGGTCCACAGCAGCGTGCCGAGGAACACCAACGCGTACAGCAGCGCACCGCTGCGGCGGTTGCCGAACAACAGGATGCCGCTGGGCAGCAGGCCGAACCCGGCGATCGCATAGTAGGCCGAGCCACCGAGGCTGAGCAGCCACGCGCCGAGCCCGCCGATGACCAGGCCGAGCACGACCAGCAGCAGCGACAGCACGGTGACCAGAGGGTGGCGGGAGGAAGGAGCGGAGGCAGACTGCGGCGTGGCGGACATCGTCGATCTCCGGGGCAGCATGCGCCCTTATCCCACCGCCGACGTGAAGCGCGCGCGTATATGTGGCATCCGGATACGACGACGCCGGCACAGGGCCGGCGTCGTCGGGTACCTCAACCTGGCGGCAGGATCACTCCTGCGCGGCGTCCTCGCTGCTGGCAGCAGCCGGGATGCCGTCGGTCGCGGCCGGGGCGGCGGCGGCCACCTCGTCCTCGTCCTCGTCGATCGAGGCATCCATGCGCTCCACCGCCTGCAGCTTCTCGTCCTTGGACAGGCGGATCAGGGTCACGCCCTGGGTGTTGCGGCCGACGCGGCTGATTTCCGAGCCACGGGTACGCACCAGGGTGCCGCCATCGGAGATCAGCAGGACTTCATCGCCGGAGCCCATCAGCACCGCGGCGACCAGCTTGCCGTTGCGCTCGGTGGTCTGGATGCCGATCACGCCCTGCGTGCCACGACCCTTGCGGGGGTAGTCCGGCAGCGGGGTGCGCTTGCCGTAGCCGTTCTCGGTGGCGGTAAGGATGTACTGCACGCTGGCGTCGTCGGCGCCGTCGATCACCGCATCGCCATTGGCTGCGATTTCCTCGACACCGTTGTCGTCCTCGTTCTCGTCCTCGCTGCCACCGGCACTTTCGGCCACGATCAGGCTGACCACTTCCTCGCCCGCCGGCATCTTGATGCCACGCACGCCGGTCGCGGTACGGCCCATCGAGCGGACCTTGTCCTCGCCGAAGCGCACGGTCTTGCCGTTGGAGGCGAACAGCAGGATGTCACGCTCACCGTCGGTCAGGCCGACGCCGACCAGCGCATCGCCCTCGTCCAGGTTGATCGCGATCTTGCCGCGGGCCAGGCGGAAGGCGAACTCGCCCAGCGGAGTCTTCTTGACCGTACCGTTCTTCGTGGCGAAGAACACGAACTGGCCATCGGCGTACTCGCGCACCGGCAACACGGCCTGCACGCGCTCGCCCGGCTCCAGCGGGATCCAGTTGATGATCGGACGGCCGCGGGCGTTGGAACCGGCTTCAGGCAGCTGGTACACCGGCAGCCAGAACACCTTGCCCGAACTGGTGAAGGTCAGCAGCGTGTCGTGCGTGTTGACCAGCCACAGCTGTTCGATGAAATCCTCTTCCTTGGTCGCCGCCGCACTACGGCCACGGCCACCGCGGCGCTGCGCGCGGTACACGCTCACCGGCTGGCGCTTGACGTAGCCGGCGTGCGACACGGTGACCACCACGTCTTCCGGCGCGATCAGGTCGAGGATGTCCAGGTCTTCTTCGCTGTGGCGGATCTCGGTGCGACGCTCGTCGCCGAATTCAGCCTTGACGTTGACCAGTTCCTCGCGGATCACCTGCAGCAGGCGGTCGGGATCTTCCAGGATGTGGATCAGCCCGGCGATCACTTCCAGCAGCTGCTTGTACTCGTCGGTCAGGCGATCCTGCTCCAGCCCTGTCAGGCGGTGCAGGCGCATTTCCAGGATCTGGGTGGCCTGGATCTCGGTCAGCTGGTAGCCGCCCTCGATCAGGCCCACGCCCTTGGGCAGGTCTTCCGGACGCGAAGCTTCGGCACCGGCGGCGCCCAGCATCGCACCGACCAGGCCTGGCTCCCACACGCGTGCCAGCATGCGCTCGCGGGCTTCGTTCGGGTTCGGCGAGGTCTTGATCAGTTCGATCATCTCGTCGATGTTGGCCAGCGCGACGGTCAGGCCTTCCAGCACGTGGGCACGGGCGCGCGCCTTGCGCAGCTCGAACACGGTGCGGCGGGTGACCACTTCGCGGCGGTGGCGGACGAACGCCTCCAGCATCTGCTTGAGGTTCATCAACTGCGGGCGACCATCGACCAGCGCCACCATGTTGATGCCGAACACCGACTCCATCTGCGTCTGCTGGTACAGGTTGTTCAGCACAACCTCGGCAGATTCACCGCGCTTGATCTCGATGTAGATGCGCATGCCGTCCTTGTCGGACTCATCGCGCAGCTCGCTGATGCCTTCGATCTTCTTTTCCTTGACCAGCTCGGCGATCTTCTCGATCAGACGCGCCTTGTTCACCTGGTAAGGAATTTCAGTGACGATGATCGATTCGCGGCCGTTGTCGGCCACCTCGATATCGGCCTTGGCACGGATGCGCACGCGGCCACGGCCGGTGCGGTAGCCGGCGACGATGCCGGCGGTGCCGTTGATGATGCCGGCGGTCGGGAAGTCCGGGCCCGGGATGTACTCCATCAGGCCGTCGACATCGATGTCCGGGTTGTCGATCAGCGCAATGCAGGCGTTGATCGATTCGCTCAGGTTGTGCGGCGGGATATTGGTCGCCATGCCCACCGCGATACCGGCCGAACCATTGACCAGCAGGTTCGGGAACCGGGTCGGCATGACCGTCGGCTCCAGTTCCTTTTCGTCGTAGTTGGGCTGGAAATCGACAGTTTCCTTGTCGATGTCCGCCATCAGCTCATGCGCCAGGCGCGACATGCGCGCCTCGGTGTATCGCATCGCCGCGGCGGAGTCGCCGTCGATCGAACCGAAGTTACCCTGGCCATCGACCAGCATGTAACGCAGCGAGAACGGCTGTGCCAGGCGCACCAGCGTGTCGTACACCGACTGATCGCCATGCGGGTGGTACTTACCGATGACGTCACCGACGATACGCGCCGACTTGAAGTAGGGCTTGTTGCTGTGCGCGTTCAACTCGTTCATCGCGAACAGCACGCGACGATGCACCGGCTTGAGGCCGTCGCGCGCATCCGGGAGCGCGCGGCCCACGATCACGCTCATGGCGTAATCGAGGTAGCTCTTGCGCATCTCGTCTTCCAGGTTGACCTGGATGATTTCCTTGGCGGTTTCTGCCATTCGGGTTCCGTTGTCTGGTAGCGGTCCAGTCCGGCGCAGCCCTCTGCGGGAGGGGGTCGTGCCGGAACCTCGATTCAACCTGTGGATACTACCACAACAGGCCGTTTTCCGCCTCCCTTTACGGGGATTTTACCGGAACAAATCAGGAACTTAGGGGTTGCCGGCCAGCGGCCGGCACGACCCGGGGGCGGAGGTCACGCTGCCCCTCCCCTGCGCTTCAACCGCCGAAGGCGGCGCGCATGTTCTCCACGGTCGGGTTCAGGATCACCCCGCGCTCGGTCACGATGGCGTCGATCAGCTCGCCCGGGGTGACGTCGAATACCGGGTTCCAGGCGGCAATGCCCTCGGCCACGGTGCGGGTGCCGCCCACGCCGTACAGCTCGCCCGGATCGCGCTGCTCGATCTCGATCTGGCTGCCGTCCACGGTCTCCATGTCCACGGTGGAGGACGGTGCCACGACCATGAACCTGACGCCGTGGTGGCGGGCCGCAATGGCCAGCTGGTAGGTGCCGATCTTGTTGGCGGTATCGCCATTGGCGCAGATGCGATCGGCACCGACGATCACCCACTGCACGGCACCGGTCTTCATCAGGTGCGAGGCTGCCGAGTCGGCGATCAGGGTGGCGTCGATGCCATCCTGCTGCAGCTCCCACACGGTCAGGCGCGCGCCCTGCAGCCACGGCCGCGTTTCGCCGGCGAAGACACGGGCGATGCGGTGCTGGGCCATGCCGGCACGGATCACGCCCAGTGCGGTACCGAAGCCGGCGGTGGCCAGCGAGCCGGTATTGCAATGGGTCAGCACCCCGCTGCCAGCGTCGATCAGGCCCGCGCCCAGCGCCCCCATGTGACGGTTGGCGGCCAGGTCTTCCTCGGCAATGGCCTGCGCTTCCGCGGCCAGCAATGCCTTCCAGTCCGGGCCGGCAGCGTTCAGGCAACGGCGCATGCGTGCCAGCGCCCAGGCCAGGTTGACTGCGGTCGGACGCGAAGCGTTCAAGCGCTGCAGCGCCGGCTCCAGCTGCTGCAGTGCCTGCATGCCATCGGCCGCCTGCACGTCACGTGCCGCCAGCACCACGCCCCAGGCAGCCGCGATACCGATCGCCGGCGCACCGCGCACGGTCAGTGCGTGGATGGCCGAGGCGACCTCGTCACTGTCATGGCAGACCACATGCTCGACCACGAACGGCAGCTTGCGCTGGTCCAGCAGTTGCAGGGCATCGCCGGTCCACAGGATCGGGCGGATGTGGTCGTAGCGGGCGTAATCGATGTCGGAGGCAGTGTTCATGGGCCCATTGTAGGGCCACGCCCGGCAGCGTTGGAGCCTGCCCGGCTCAGTTCACCAGGAATTCGGCGCGGCAGCCGCCGTCCACCCAGATCCCGTTGCGGTTCCAGCCCCAGGTGCTGCCCTCCTCGCACGGCGTGTTGGACAGCTGCTCGGAGACGGCAGCCCCCACCGAGATGCTGGCGCCGCAGAAGCGGCGCTTCTTCGACTTCGATTCGCAGGTCAGCCTGCGCGGCACGTCGACGAAGCGGCCCTCATCATCGGCCACCTCGAAATCACCCTGGCAGCCGCGGCTGGTCCACACTTCATTGCGCTTGTAGCCCCAACCCTGCCCTTCCCGGCACGGCAGCGCCGACAGCTGCCGCAGCAGGCGTACCGGGGCACCGTCCAGGCGCACCGGGCAGCTCTGCGGGCGGCCGTTGGATTCACAACGCACCACGCGACGGACCAGGCGCTTGCCTTCGGTGGCAGCGCCGGTGGCACCGGCAGCGCGGCGCGCGCGGAACTCGGCGCGGCAGCCCAGAGTGACCCAGACGCCACTGCGGTCGGTCCCCCATTCGCTGCCACGGATGCAGCTGCTGTTGGACAGCTGGCGGACCAGGTCGACGCCATTGCTGACATCGATATCGCAATGCACCCACGCCATGTCACGCGATTCGCAGGTCACCACTGCATCGTCGTAGCCAACCTGCTGGGCAGACGCCGAGGACGGCAGCCAGGCACCCCAGAGCGCGATGGAGTACACCGGAGCAGCGACGACCGCAAACCACTTGACCAATGCCTTCCCCAACAGGAGTGGACGAATTCCGATGCCAGTGTCTCGCATCTGCCGTGATAAGAGCATCATCCTGCTTGCCGAAGCAAGCGCGCGAACGCAGCAATCCGTTCAGTCTTCGATGTTCAGCAAAGCGCTGCGCTCACGCATGGGCGAAGTCGTAGGCCAGCACATCGGCAATGCGTGGCGTGCGGTTCATCGCCATCAGCAGGCGGTCGACGCCGACGGCGACGCCGGCACAGGCCGGCAACGACGGCAATGCGGCCAGCAACGCTTCGTCCAGCGCCGGCTGCACTTGACCGCGCTCATGCCGACGCTGCAGGTCACGCTGGAAACGCGCACGCTGCTCGTGGGCATCGTTCAGTTCGTGATAACCGTTGGCCAGCTCCACCGGCCCCAGGTACAACTCGAAGCGTTCCGCCAGCGGCGGCGTGCCGGGGCGGATGCGGGCCAATGCTGCCTGGCTGGCGGGCCAGTCATGCACCACGGTCATCACCGCGTCATCGAAATGCGGCTGGATATGGTGGGTCATCAACAGATCCAGCCAATCATCGCGGGTCAGGCCGACCGGATCGATATGCACATCGCCCAGTGCGGCGCGCAGTGCGGCCTCATCGGCGTCGAACGGGTCCACGCCCACATGCTGCTGGAACAGCTCGCGGTAGCTCAGAACACGCAGGGATGCACTGCGCCCGACCAGGGCCAGCGCCTGGCCGACCAGCTCGGCGGTTTCCTGCACCAGCCGGTGGTGGTCCCAGCCGACCCGGTACCACTCCAGCATGGTGAACTCCGGGTTGTGGCGGCCACCGGCCTCGCCGTTGCGGAACACCCGGCCCAGCTCATAGCAGTCGCCAACACCGGCCGCCAACAGGCGCTTGAGCGGATACTCCGGCGAGGTGCGCAGCCAGCGGCGGCGGCCGCCGGCATCGACGTGGCCGGTGAAATCGGTATGGAAGCTGTCGATGTTCGGTTCGGTGTTGCCCGCCACCGACAGGATCGGCGTCTCCACCTCCAGCACATCGCGCTCGGCGAAGAAGCGACGCACCAGCGCATTGAGTGACGCGCGCTGCTGCAGCGTGCGCAGCAGGGCCGCGCTCACAGGATCCCCTCCGGACGCGGATGGTCCAGCGGCAGGGTCAGCAGGTCACGGGTGTCATCGATGTAGCCGCTGGCCAGGTACAGGCGGCGCGCCAGTTCATTGTGGTGGTTCACTTCCAGGCGCAGCCGGCTGACGCCCCGCCCGCGGGCGCGCTGTTCGCAGATGGCCAGCGCCTGCTTGCCACGGCCACGACCGCGCGCGCGATGGCTCAGGTACAGCTCGTCCAGCAGCATGAAGTGGCCGCCCTGTTCCAGGCTGAAGCCCATCGCGATCACCGCGTAGCCCACCACGTCAGCCGCCTCGTCCAACCACAGCAGCACTTCGCCGTTGCGCGGGTCGGCCAGCAGTGCATCCACGCCGCGACGCACGCGCGCATCATCGAAGTCGATCCTGTCTTCGGCATAGAACTCGCGCATCAACGCGATCAACCGTTCCTCGTCGGCGCGGGTGGCGAGGCGGAAATCCAGCGGGGCGGTCTGCATCGGTGTTCCTTTGTGTTTCAGGCCGGGCGCGAGGCACCCGGCGAAGTCATCATTCGTGTTCGGCGAGGTAGGCCAGCAGGCGGTCCTCGTCCCAGACCGGTACGCCCAGCGACTGCGCCTTGTCCAGTTTGGAGCCCGCCTCGGTACCGGCCACTACGAAGCTGGTCTTCTTCGAGACGCTGCCGGAGACCTTGGCACCGAGCGCTTCCAGGCGCTCCTTGGCGGCATCGCGGGTGAGCTGGGCCAGGGTGCCGGTCAGCACCACGGTCTGCCCGTCCAGCGGGCCGGCCACGATCTCGGCCAGCGCCGGCGCGTTGGCCAGGATCTGCTGCATCGCCTTTTCGGCCGCCAGCAGCATCACGCCATGACCTTCGGCGTCCAGCCACTGCGCCAGGCCGCGCGCGGTGTCGTCCGGCAGGCCCGCGTTGACGAACTGGCCATGTTCGGCATCCAGCACCGCCTGGGCGCCCGGCAACGCCGCCACCAGCTTCTCCGCGCGCAGGCGCGTGATTCCGGGGATTTCCGATTCAACCAGCAGCTGCGCAAGATCCAGGCCTTCGCGCAACTTTGCACTGGGCGCATGCACATCACTGATGCGCACCTGGCCGACCTGCAGCAGGTCATCGATGGCCTGCTGGTTGCCCTGCTGCTCGAAGAAGTGACCGAGCGAACGCGCCACTTCGCCGCCGATGTCCGGTACGCGCTTGAACAGTGGCCACGGCAGGTGGCGGATCAGCTCCAGATCACCGAACCACTGCGCCAACGCCTTGGCCGTACTCTCGCCCACGTGCTCGATGCCGAGCGCGAACAGCAGGCGCTCCAGCGTGGCGGCGCGGCTTGCATCGATCGCCGCGATCAGGTTGTCGGCCCACTTGGTGGCGATCTTCTTCGTGTTCCAATCGAAGCTGGCCGGCTGTACCAGCGCCTGTGCGCGCCAGCCCGGATCAGTGCCATCCAGTTTGAGCACCGCGTTGAGCACCGCACCGCTGCCTTCGGCCGGCAGGTGCAGTTTCAGCGCGGCGGCCAGTGCGGAAGGGTCTTCAGCATCCAGCACCAGCTTCAGGTGCAGCAGCTGGTCGCGGTTGAGGCGGTACAGGTCGGCCACGCTCTTGACGATGCCCGCGTCGACCAGGGTTTCAATGTACTTGTCCCCCAAACCATCGATGTCCATCGCGCGGCGCGAGGCGAAATGGGCAATGGCTTCCTTGCGCTGTGCCGGGCAGGACAGTTCGCCCGAGCAACGCCATGCTGCAGCGCCTTCCTCGCGCACGATCTCCGAACCGCACACCGGGCAGCGCGTCGGCATCTGCCATGGCGTGGTGCCCGGCGGGCGGCGGTCGAGGATGACGCTGACCACTTCCGGGATCACGTCACCGGCGCGGCGAACGATCACGCTATCGCCCACGCGCACATCCAAGCGTGCGATCTGGTCGGCGTTGTGCAGGGTGGCGTTGGACACGATCACACCGGCCACCGCCACCGGCGCCAGTCGCGCGACCGGCGTCGCGGCACCGGTGCGGCCGATCTGGATCTCGATCGCCTCCACGGTCGTGCTCTGTTCCTGCGCCGGGAACTTGTGCGCGATGGCCCAGCGCGGTGCGCGCGAGACGAAGCCCATCGCCTGCTGGCCGGCGCGGTCATCCAGCTTGTAGACCACGCCATCGATGTCGAACGGCAGGCCATCGCGGCGCTCACCGATATCGCGGTAATAGCCGAGCAGGCCGTCGGTGCCTTCCACCACCTTGCACAGCGCACTGACCGGGAAGCCCCAGGCGCCAAGCTGGGCCAGCGTGCCCGAATGGGTGTCGGGCAGTTCGCCGCCCTGCACCTCGCCGGTGCCGTAGGCGAAGAAGCTCAGCCTGCGCTGCGCGCTGATCTTCGGGTCCAGCTGGCGCAACGAACCGGCGGCGGCATTGCGCGGGTTGGCCAGCACCTTGCCACCCTGCTGGCGCGCACGTTCGTTGTAGGCCTCGAAGTCGGCGCGGGCCATGTAGACCTCGCCGCGCACCTCCAGCACGTCGGGCCAGTTCTTGCCATGCAGGCGCTTGGGGATGTCGCCGATCTCACGCAGGTTGGCAGTCACGTCCTCGCCGGTACTGCCATCGCCGCGGGTGGCGCCCAACACGAAATGACCTTCTTCGTAGCGCAGGCTGATCGCCAGGCCATCCATCTTCGGCTCGGCCGAGAACTGCAGGCTGCGACGGCCCAGGCGCTCATCGATGCGGCGCACGAAGTCGGCCACTTCCTCATCGCTGAAGGCATTGGACAGCGACAGCATCGGAACCGCGTGGCGTACTTCCGGGAAACGGCCGGAGGGACGCGCGCCAACCTGCTGGGTCGGGCTGTCGGCACGTGCCAGTTCCGGATGCTCGCGCTCCAGCGCTTCCAGCTCGCGCACCAGCCGGTCGTAGTCGACGTCGGGGATCTCCGGCGCATCCAGCTCGTGGTAGGCGCGGTTGGCCTGGGCGATCTGCCGGCGAAGGTCTTCGGCGCGTTCGGCGGGGCTGGGGCTCATCGGGATCCGGTGGTTCTGGGATGGCCGGGAATTCTACCGCGCCCGGCCGTCAGGCCCTGTAACGCCGGCGCCCTTTGTAGAGTCGAGCTTGCTCGACTGGCGCTCCCCCGCCCTGGCAGGTGCCAACCTTGGTTGGCACATCTCCAATGGAGCATGGCTCGAATCCACAACAAGCGGGCTTGCCGCCCATCACCACCAGCGTTAGCGTGCGTCGGTTGCCCTCTGGAATCCCGCCCATGACCCTGCCCGCCTCCCGTCGACGCTTCCTGCAACTGGCCGGTGCCGGCCTCGCCGTGGCAGGCGCCGGCCTGCCACATCCTGGCCAGGCACAGCCCGCCGCAGCCGCGGCAACTGCCCCTGGCGAGGGCGCCGTGCTGCTGAATTTCAACGAATGCCCCTACGGTCCCTCTCCCGCTGCGCAGCAGGCGGCGCGCGACAGCATCGCCCAGTGCGGCCGCTATCGCTTCGCGCTGGCGGGCCAGGTCCGCGACGCCTTCATCGAGCAGGCGCACATTTCCGCCGACCACGTGCGCCTGTACCCCGGCTCCAGTGAACCGCTGAACCGCGCCGCCACGTTGTGGACCGGCCCGCAGGCGGGGCTGGTGGTGGCCGACCCGACCTTCGAGACGCTGGGCGAGGTCGCTGCCGCACATGGTGCGCACGTGCAGAAGGTGCCGCTGCGCGATGACGGTGCACACGACCTGCGCGCGATGGTCGCTGCCGCGCATGCACGCCCCACCGGGCTGCTGTACGTATGCAACCCGAACAACCCGACCGGCTCGATCAGCCCAGCGGACGAGCTCGCCTGGCTGCTGGCCCACAAGCCCGCAGCCACCCGCGTGCTGGTCGACGAGGCCTACCTGCAGTACAGCGAGCAGCCGAGCCTGATCACACAGGTTGCACAGCGCGATGACCTGATCGTGCTGCGCACGTTCTCCAAGCTGTACGGCATGGCCGGCCTGCGACTGGGCGTTGCGGCGGCCCATCCCGACCGCCTGCGTGAGCTGGCCAGCCTCGGCGACAACCCGTTGCCGGTGCCCGCACTGGCGGCGGCACTGGCCAGCCTTCGCGACCCGCAACTGATCGCGCAGCGACGACTGCAGAATGCGAAGGCACGACAGACCACCCTTGCATGGCTGGGCAAGCGCGGCTTCAGCTGCCTGCCCTCGGAGGCAAACTGCTTCGTGGTCGATGTCCAGCGCGACGGTGGCGCATTCGCCAAGGCCATGGCCGAGAACGGCGTGGTGATCGGGCGCAGCTGGCCGATCTGGCCGCAGCGCGTGCGCGTCACCGTGGGCACCGAAGAGGAGATGGCGGCATTCCGCCAAGCGTTCGCGAAGGTGGCCGGCGTACCGGCATAACCCCGCCGGGTGGGTGCCGACCGTTGGTCGGCACGCCAGACAGGGCCATTTGTAGAGTCGAGCCATGCTCGACTCATACCCTACGGGGCCCGATCAAACCATCGGCACCACGCAAACGGGTACTCGCCCAACTGTTCCGCCAGGCCCGCACGGACAGGGTTGGCGGCAATGTACAGTGCTTGACTCCGCAGGGACTCATCACATCGCACAGCGTGGTCGTAATACCCCCGCTGCCAAAGTGGCCCGTCGGTTCCTGACAACCTACTGCACCGGGATTTCATGATCTGCACCGAAGCAGCAAGCGTTCCTCCGCGAAGCTGCATCAACCAATGAATGTGGTCCGGCATGACCACCCAAGCGAGGTTGATACATCGGCCCTCCTGCTGGAGGCGCTGCAGCGTCGCCACCGCGAGTGCCACCAGATCGGCGTCATCGAAGAATCGCTGACGGCGGTGAGTGATCGTGGTGATCGCGTAGACATTCCGGGATTGCGACCAACGACCTTTCAGGAGACGTGGGCTGGGCATGCCTGAGCATTACCGGACCGGGTCCGGTCGGGTATCGCTTGAATGCGGTCAGATGTGTAGGGAAGGCCCCAGTCGAGCATGGCTCGACTCTACACAACGCCATCCGCGCATGGCGTGGATCTACCCGGGGATACCGAACAACGACCGACGGTGGGTGCCGACCGTTGGCCGGCACGCCATGGCGCTTACCAGCGCGGCGTCTTGGTCAGCGGCGGTGCCTGGTGCTGGCGGTCGTAGGCGCGCAGTTCGTCGCGGATGTGCGCGATGCGCTGGCGGCCCAGGGCATTGCGGCTGTCATCCAGCACCACGCCATCCAGCAGTTCGGCCATCCGCTGCACGGTCGGCAGCATCTTCTCCCAGGCGTCCAGCGCGGTCAGCGGCGCGGGCAGGGTCAGGAAGAAGGCGATCGCCGGGGTTTCCATGGCGCGGATATTGGCCATGTCGAAGCTGCCCGGTTTCATGATGCTGGCCATCGAGAAGATCGGGCCGCGCTCGGGATGGGCCTCCACCAGGCGGTGGAAGACATTCATGTGGCCAAACACCAGGCCGGTCTTTTCGGCCGCGACCACGATGTCCTCGCCGCGCAGCTGCTCGCCGGCGCGGGCGGCCACGAACAACGAGACGATCTTGTCGAAGTCCTGGGTGGCGCGCTTGCCGAGATCGCTGGCCCCGGCGTCGGTGTCGGCCAGGCCGAGTTCGGCCTGCTCGCCTTCGCCGCCCATGCCCGGTTCGACCCGGCCATCGGCCACGGCGACGCCATCCTCGCCCAGCACCGGCTCGCGGCGCTCGCCACTGCTTGGCTCCGCGCTTTCCACGCGGCGCCCCTGGGGCTTCTTCTTCGGACGGCCAAACAGGAAGATCGCGGCGATCAACAGCAGGCCGGCGGCCAGGATGCCGATGCGCAACAGTGCCGTGTCGGACATTCGATAGGTTCTCCGGCTAGTTCATTCAGGTAACTAGGATGGCACGTCAGGCCGCGCCCGCCAATCGCGCGGCTTCTTCCAGGTCCACGCTGACCAGGCGGCTGACGCCCGGCTCGCGCATGGTCACGCCCGACAGCTGGTGGGCGGCTTCCATCGTGGCCTTGTTGTGGCTGACGAACAGGAACTGCACCTTCTCGCTCATTTCCTTCACCATGTTGGCCAGGCGGCCGACGTTGGCTTCGTCCAGCGGCGCGTCCACCTCGTCCAGCAGGCAGAACGGCGCCGGGTTCAGCTGGAAGATGGCAAACACCAGCGCCACCGCAGTCATCGCCTTCTCGCCACCGGACAGCAGCGAGATGCTGGAGACACGCTTGCCCGGCGGACGCGCCATGATGGTCACACCGGTGTCGAGCAGGTCTTCACCGGTCAGCTCCAGGTAGGCATGGCCGCCACCGAACAGGCGCGGATACAGCGCCTGCACGCCTGCGTTGACGCGGTCGAAGGTGTCCTTGAAACGGCCACGGGTCTCGCGGTCGATCTTGCGGATGGCGTCCTCCAGGGTCTCCAGCGCGGTGGTCAGGTCCACATGCTGCGCATCCAGGTACTCCGAGCGCTGCGAGGCCTCGCCGTACTCGTGGATGGCCGCCAGGTTGACCGGCTCCAGCCGGCGCATGCGGCCGTCGATCTGGTGCACGGCCTGCTCCCAGTCGCCCAGGCGGGCGTCTTCGGGCAGTGCATTGAGTACGTCCTGCAGCACGAAACCGGCCTTTTCCACCGCGCCCTGCAGGGTGTCCGCGCTGAGCACCAGCGCCTGCTGGTCCAGCTTGCGCTGTGAAATACGCTCGCGCTGGGCCAGCGCCTGCTCGTCGCGCTGATGACGGGTCTGCTCGTAGTTGCGCAGCTCGGCGTCGATGCCATCGAGCAGCGTGCGCGCCTCGGTCAGCACGCGGTCGGCACGCACCCGTTCTTCCAGTGCGTTCTGGTGCTCGGCCTGCAGCGATTCGACCGGCGAATCACCTTCATCCAGCTGCGAGTGCAGTTCACCCAGGCGCGAATCCAGCTGCCCGCGCTGGGTACCCATGCGCTCCAGGGCCTGGCTCAGTGACGCCAGCTGCGCACGCTGCGATTCCAGGGTGAGCGCCAGCGAATGCGAGCGTTCGCGCACCGCACGCGCAGCATCACGGGCGAGGTCGCGCGCCTCGGTCAGCTGGCGGCGTTCGCCCTCCAAGCGCTGCCGGGTTGATTCCAGATCACCCATGCTGCTGACCGCATTCTCCAACCGCGAGCGCGCTTCACGCGCCTGCTCATTGTTGGCTTCCAGCGTTTCCTGCAGCTGCTTCAGTTCACCTTCGATGCGGTCGATGCGGGTACGAGCGGCTTCCACCTTGCCCTGCTGGCCCTGCAGCTGGCCGGCAAGCTCGGAGACCGCACGATGGGCCTGGTACAACGTGCGCTGCGCGTCTTCGCGCTGCTGCTCGGCGGCCTGCAACTGTTCGCGGAAGCCAGCCAGCTGCTCTTCCAGCTCAGCCTCGCGCTCCTGCAACTGTTCGATCTGCTCGCGCAGTTCATTGATCTCACGTTCGCGCAGCAATGCGCCCTGCTGGGCCGCACCCGAGCGCGAAACGCGCAGCCAGCCCTGGCCCAGGCGCTCGCCGCCCTGGGTGATGACCGAATCGCCTTCGGGCAGGCTGGCCTGCAGCGTCTTCGCCTCGGCCAGATCACGTGCACCGTGCAGGTGCGCCAGCAGGCGACGGATCGCGGCCGGGCCACGCACGCGTGCCGCCAGCGAGGTCGGGGCAACCTTCAGGTCCGCATCATCGTCGGCAACCAGCGCGATGTGACCTTCGCCCAGCTCACCCAGCGCATCGACCAGCCCGGCCGGGTCATCGACCAGCACGCCTTCGATCAACTGGCCGAGCGCACTTTCGACCGCATTTTCCCAACCAGCATCGACATCCAGGCGTTCGCCGACACGCGCCGCCGAATCCAGTCCATGCGCCTTCAGCCAGGCCACGGCAGCGCCCTGCTCCTGGCCGAGCGCGGCCTGCTGCAGGGTTTCCAGCGATGCCAGGCGGCCGCGCAGTCCATTGGCCTGCTTGCGCAGTTCGGCCAGTTCGTTCTGGCCGTTGCGCTGCTGCTCCTGCACGGCTGCCACGCCCTGCTTGCGGTGTTCCACCTCTTCGCCCAGTTCGTCTAGCGCGGTCTTCTGCGTGTCGTGCTGCAGATGCAGCTGCTCGAAGGCTTCTTCCAACGCGTCCACGTCCAGCCCGGCGCGCTCGGCGGCCAGTGCTTCGCGGCGTCGGTCGGCGTCGAGGACCTGCTTGTCCAGGTAGTCCACGCGGGTGCGCTCGACATCGCCGGCACGCGAGGCTTCCGAACTCTGCGAGGTATGCTGTTCCCAGCGCTGCTGCCAGCTGGCCAGCCGCTCCTCGGCCTCGCGCAGGCTTTCCTGCTTGATCTCGTTCTCTTCCTGCAGCTCCTCCAGCTGCGGGGTGGCAGCCTCCACCGCCTCGCGCAGCACCATCAGCTTGGCCTCGTCGCCGCTGATGTGCTGGCCCAGTTCGGCCAGCGCCTGGCGGGTCTCGTCGCGGGCCTTGTGCAGGCGCTGCGACAGCTCGCGCTGGTGCTGGATCTGCTGCTCCAGGCGCGCCAGCGTGCTGCCGACCTGGTAGACCGCGGCCTGCGCGGTATTGAGCGCATCGGCGGCCTCTTCGCGACGCACGCGCGAGGTCTCGATGCGGGCCTCGGCATCGCGCTGGTCGGCGATCAGCTGCTGCAGCTTGGTCTCTTCCTGTGACAGCCCTTCGCGCAGCTTGGACAGACGGCCGTCGAGCCCACGGAATTCCAGGGCCTTCCACTCGGCGTCCTTGACCCGGCGCTCTTCCTGCAGGGCCTGGTACTGCTCGGCCTGCCGGGCCTGGCGCTTGAGGTGCTCCAGCTGCTTGCTGATCTCGTCGCGCAGGTCGCCCAGCCGGTCCAGGTTCTCGCGGGTGTGGCGGATGCGGGTCTCGGTCTCCTTGCGGCGCTCCTTGTACTTGGAGATACCGGCCGCCTCTTCCAGGTACACGCGCAGGTCTTCCGGGCGCGCCTCGATGATCTGGCTGATCATGCCCTGCTCGATGATCGAGTAGCTGCGCGGGCCCAGGCCGGTACCGAGGAACAGGTCGGTAATGTCGCGGCGACGGCACTTGGTGCCGTTGAGATAGTAGTTGCTGGTGCCGTCGCGGCTGACCGTGCGCTTGACCGAGATTTCGTTGAACGAGGCGTATTCGCCGGAAATCGTATGGTCGGAGTTGTCGAAGATCAGCTCGACGGTGGCCTGCGAGACCGGCTTGCGGGCGTTGGAGCCGGAGAAGATCACGTCGGTCAGCGAGTCGCCGCGCAGGCGGCTGGCCGAACTTTCGCCCATGACCCAGCGCACGGCGTCGATGATGTTCGACTTGCCGCAGCCATTGGGCCCCACCACGCCGGTCATGTTGGTCGGCAGGTGCAGGGTGGTCGGATCGACGAACGACTTGAAGCCGGACAGCTTGATCGTGGAAAGACGCATAGGGGTTCCGGACTGGGGCCGGCAAGCGGCCTGCGTTTACCCTCCAAGTCATTGATCCTGTTGGGATCGATGCCCGTGGAACGGGTGTGACGCCCTGAGTATACCGATGTGGCCGTGTTCTACGAATGGGCGTGGAACATTGCCCGGCCCCGCCTCGCCGGCGGGACAGGGCTCAACACCACGAAAGCGGGCCACAAAACAAAACGGGCACCCTTGCGGGTGCCCGTTCTGCGGTGATTCCAGGCCTTGCGGCGTGGGATCAGGCTTCGGCGACGACGACGACCTTGACGGTGGTCTCGACGTCGGCGTGCAGGTGGACCAGCACGTCGTATTCGCCGATGTTGCGGAAGGCGCCTTCGCCCAGGATGACTTCGCTCTTGCTGACCGGCAGGCCGGCAGCGGTGAAGGCATCGGCGATTTCACGGGCGCCGACCGAGCCGTACAGCTTGCCTTCGGTCGAAGCGTTGGCGGCGATGGTCACGCTCGCGCCTTCCAGCTTGGCCTTGCGGGCGTCAGCGTCGGCGTGGATGGCCTGGGCCTTGGCTTCGTACTCGGCGCGCTTGGCTTCGAACTCGGCCTTGTTGCTCTCGGTGGCCGGAACGGCCTTGCCCTGCGGCACGAGGAAGTTACGGCCGTAGCCCGGCTTCACGTCGACCAGGTCGCCCAGGTTGCCGAGGTTGGTGACTTTCTGCAGGAGGATCAGCTGCATGGTATTGCTCCAGATGAGTTATTCGTTAGCGAGGCGACGCCCCGCAACAAAGGCTGTCCGAATAGCTGGCACAGCGGGGGCGGCACCGGGCCGCCCCGCCGGGCATCAGACGTCGTGGTTGTCGGTGTACGGGATCAGGGCCAGGAAGCGAGCGCGCTTGACGGCGGTCGCCAGCTGGCGCTGGTACTTCGACTTGGTACCGGTGACGCGGCTCGGCACGATCTTGCCGTTCTCGGTCAGGTACTGGCGCAGGGTGTTGAGATCCTTGTAGTCGATCTCCTTCACACCTTCAGCCGTGAACTTGCAGAACTTGCGGCGACGGAAGAACTTGGACATGGGAAGGCTCCTTAGGCGGCGGAAGCGGCGTCGTCGCCGGCTTCGTTGTCAGCGGTGGTGGTGGACTCGCCTTCTTCGTCGTCACGACGACGGCGCTCACCGCGCTCCGGCTTGTCACCCTTCTCGTCCTTGCTCTTCATGATCAGCGACTGCTCGGTGTCAGCCTCGTCACGCTTGATGACCAGGTTGCGCAGCACGGCGTCGTTGAAGCGGAAGCTTTCGGTCAGCTCGTTCAGCACGGCCTGGTCGGCTTCGATGTTCAGCAGCACGTAGTGCGCCTTCACCAGGTTCTGGATCGGGTACGCCAGCTGGCGGCGGCCCCAGTCTTCCAGGCGGTGGATGGTGCCGTTACCGTTCTCGACCAGCGACTTGTAGCGCTCGATCATGGCCGGGACCTGCTCGCTCTGGTCCGGGTGGACCATGAACACGATTTCGTAATGACGACTCATGTTTTTTTCTACCTTTCGGATGTGGCCTTGCGGCCGGACAGCCCCCCGCCGTTGAGACCGCGGTGGGGCAAGGATTCCCGCCAGGAAGGCAGGAAGCCGCGCATTATGGCGCAGATGGGGGTGCCGGGCAACCGGCGGGCCATAGGGCAACCTGAACCCGGGAGCAGCCCCATGCCAACCCAGGTTGGCCGTTACCAGAGCGATCAGGCTCCGGCCGGCCCTCAGGCCTTGTCGGCGTCGGTGGTGAAGCTCTCGCCGCAGCCACACTCGGCGGTGGCGTTCGGGTTGCTGAACGTGAAGGTCTCGCTCAGGCCGTGCTTGCCGAAGTCGATCACCGTGCCGTCCACCAGCGCCAGGCTCTTGGCATCGACGTAGATCTTCACGCCGTCCTGGTCGAACACGGTATCGCCCTCGCGCTCGTCGCGGGCCAGGTCGGTGACGTGGCCCCAGCCGGAACAGCCGGTCTTGGTCACGCCGAAACGCAGGCCCAGCGCGCCGGGGGTCTGGGCGACGAAGCGCTGCACGCGCTCGAAGGCAATGGGGGTCAGGCTGACGGCCATGGGGCTACTCCAGAGGTACGGGGACATTATAAGGAGCCGTTGCCGCGAAAAATGCCTCGCAAGCGGAACACTGCAACCGGTAAACTCCCGTGTTCACAGATCGAGTCGATCAGCAGAGGATTCAAGTCATGACGGTGGTCAGCGTTGAACATGCGCTTGCCGGGAAGATCCCGGAAGGCGGCGAAGTCACGGTACGCGGATGGGTGCGCACGGTGCGCGGTTCAGCGAATCTGGCCTTCGTGAATGTAAGCGACGGCTCCTGCTTCGCCCCGATCCAGGTCGTGGCCAACGACACCCTGGCCAACTTCGACGAGATCAAGCGCCTGACCAGCGGCTGCTCGGTCATCGCCACCGGCACCCTGGTGAAGTCGCAGGGCAAGGGCCAGTCGTTCGAGATCCAGGCCAGCGCGCTGGAAGTGGTCGGCTGGGTCGAAGACCCGCTCACCTACCCGATCCAGCCCAAGCCGATGTCGCCGGAGTTCCTGCGTGAAGTGGCGCACCTGCGCCCGCGCACCAACCTGTTCGGCGCGGTCACCCGCATCCGCAACTGCCTGGCCCAGGCCGTGCACCGCTTCTTCCACGAGAACGGCTTCAACTGGATCAGCACGCCGATCATCACCACCTCCGACGCCGAAGGCGCCGGCCAGATGTTCCGCGTGTCCACCCTGGACATGGTGAACCTGCCGCGTGACGAGAAGGGCGCGATCGATTTCAGCCGCGACTTCTTCGGCAAGGAAACCTTCCTGACCGTGTCCGGCCAGCTGAACGTCGAGGCTTACTGCCTGGCGCTGAGCAAGGTCTACACCTTCGGCCCGACCTTCCGCGCCGAGAACAGCCACACCACCCGCCACCTGGCGGAGTTCTGGATGATCGAGCCGGAAATCGCCTTCGCCGACCTGGCCGAAGATGCACGCCTGGCCGAAGAGTTCCTGAAGTACCTGTTCCGCGCCGTGCTGAACGAGCGCAGCGACGACCTGGCCTTCATCGCCGAGCGCGTGGACAAGAACGCGATCACCAAGCTGGAAGACTTCATCAACGCACCGTTCGAACGCATCGACTACACCGATGCGGTCAGCCTGCTGCAGAAGTCCGGCAAGAAGTTCGACTTCCCGGTCGAATGGGGCCTGGACCTGCAGACCGAGCACGAGCGCTGGCTGACCGAGGAACACGTCGGCCGCCCGGTGGTGGTGACCAACTATCCGGAGCACATCAAGGCCTTCTACATGCGCCTGAACGATGACGGCAGGACCGTCGCCGCGATGGACGTGCTGGCCCCCGGCATCGGCGAGATCATCGGTGGCAGCCAGCGCGAAGAGCGCCTGGACGTGCTGGACGCGCGCATGGCCCAGTTCGGCCTGGACCGCGAGCACTACAGCTGGTACCGCGATTTCCGTCGCTACGGCTCGGTGCCGCACGCCGGCTTCGGCCTCGGCTTCGAGCGCCTGGTGGTGTACGTCTGCGGCCTGTCCAACATCCGCGATGCGATCCCCTACCCGCGCGCCCCGGGCAGCGCGGACTTCTAAGCCACTTCACACGACCACGGAGGTACTGCCCCCATGACCCTGTTCTTCGCCCTCTGTTTCGTCGGCGTTGCAGTGGCCGGGTTCAGTGCCTTCGTGATCTTCTGGCCACTGACCCTGGTGCACGTGCGCGATCGCCATCCGGCGCTCGCCGAGCGCTTCGGCAGTGGCGCCTTCCTCAAGCCCGATGCCCTGGCCTGGCTGCTGCGCCGCGACTATCGCCAGCAACCGGACCGCTCGTTGTCCGGGCTGGCGACCCCGGCCTGGGTATCGCTGCTGACCCTGCTGGCCGGACTGGGCATGGCCGCCCTGCTCTGGCTGGCCTCGCTCTGGTAACACATCCATGAATGACATCACCGCCTCGCGCGACAGCTGGTGGCTGGCCAGCCTCGGCAACACCCTGATCTGGGCACGCCTGCGCGTGCGCCCGGCCGGCACCGCCGAAGTGCTCGACAGCGATGGCAACACGCTGAGCTATGACAGCGAAGACACCGCCCGTTCGCAGCTGTTCGATGCCGAGTTCGTCGAGTACGACGGCCTGGACGAGGAAGACGCACTGGTGCGTGGCTTCAGCCTGCATGAAGTGCAGCCGCCGCACGCCGACAGCGATGAAGGCCTGCGGGGACGCATGATCCAGTCGCTGGGCGGGCGCGCCTGACCCGCGCATGTTCACCCCGCGCGCCTTCGCCGAGACCGACCTGCTCTGGCTGGACCGCCTGCTGGCGCGCGACCCGTTCGTGACCCTGCTCACCCTGGGCAGCGACGGCCTGCCGGAGCTGACCCGGATGCCGGTGCTGTACCGGCGTGATGGCGAGCGTATCGAGCTGCGCGGGCACTGGGCCCGTACCAACCCGCAGTCGCGCCACGGTGGCGCGGCCAAGGTGCTGGTCGATGGCCCACATGGCTACGTCTCGGCCAGCTGGTACCCGGACAAGGAGCCCGCCGCGCGGGTGCCCACCTGGAACTACGCTGCGGCAGAACTGCGCGGCCAGCTGCATACCTTCGACGATACCGCTGCACTGGCCGAGCTGGTCGGCGCGATCAGCGACCGCTTCGAAGCCAGCGTCGGCCAGGCCTGGCAGTTCGATGCCGCGCGCACCGAACATGGCCCGGAGCTGCGCGCCATCATCGGCTTCCGCTTCCAGGTTGAACACGTGCAGCTGAAGCTGAAACTCAGCCAGAACCATCCGGAGGCCAACCAGCAGGCGGTGATTGCCGCACTGGACGCGCTGGCCACCCCACCTTCCCAGGAACTGGCGCAGTGGATGCGCTGGCACCGCGAACAGGCCGCCCGCAGCGACTGAACGCAACCGCTTCCCGCGACGACGCAGCCAGAGGGTTGCGGCGAGCCCTCACCCGACGCCAGGGACCCGAACATGAAAGACATCCACAAGCTGCTGCAGAACAACCGCGACTGGGCCGACCGCATCGAGAAGGAAGACCCCGAGTTCTTCCACCAGCTGGCCAAGCAGCAGCACCCGGAATACCTGTGGATCGGCTGTTCCGATTCGCGCGTGCCGGCCAATCAGATCATCGGCATGGCCCCGGGTGAAGTGTTCGTGCACCGCAACGTGGCCAACGTGGTCGCGCACACCGACCTGAACTGCCTGAGCGTGGTGCAGTACGCGGTGGACCAGCTGAAGGTGAAGCACATCCTGATTGTCGGCCATTACGGCTGCGGTGGCGTGCACGCCTGCCTGCACAACACCCGCGTCGGCCTGGCCGACAACTGGCTGCGCCACGTCGGTGACGTGATGCAGAAGCACACCGCGATCATCGACGCCATCGAGACCGACGAACTCAAGCATGCCCGCCTGTGCGAGCTGAACGTGATCGAGCAGGTCGCCAACCTGTGCCGCTCGACCATCGTGCAGGATGCCTGGGCCCGTGGCCAGAAGCTGATGGTGCACGGCTGGGTCTACAGCCTGAAGGACGGCCGTGTGCGCGAAATGGGCATCGACGTCGGCGCGCCGGAAGAGCTGCAGCCCGCCTACGAAAAGGCGCTGTCCTACGTGCCGCGCAAGGGCAAGCGCGACTGACCTCCAAGGGAAACCGATCATGCTCGCTTCGCCGATCAACCTGCACGCCTGGATTGAAGAACACCGCCACCTGCTGAAGCCGCCGGTGGGCAACAAGATGATCGACAACGGCGATTTCATCGTGATGGTGGTCGGCGGGCCGAACTCGCGCACCGATTACCACTACGACGAAGGCCCGGAGTGGTTCTACCAGCTGGAGGGCGAGATGGTGCTGAAGGTGCAGGAGGATGGCGCGGTGCGCGACATTCCGATCCGCGCCGGCGAGATCTTCCTGCTGCCGGGAAAGGTGCCGCACTCGCCACGGCGCCCGCCCGGCGGTGTCGGCCTGGTAGTCGAGCGCAAGCGCCTGCCGCATGAGCTGGACGGCGTGATCTGGCACTGCGAGCGCTGCAATCACAAGCTGCACGAAGAGTTCTTCCCGCTGCAGAACATCGAAACCGACCTGCCCAAGGTCTTCGCGCGCTACCACTCCAGCCTGGAGCTGCGTACCTGCAGCGCCTGCGGGCATGTGGACCCGCTGCCGGCACCGGCGGCCGCTGGTTGACCATCCGCCGTTGTAGAGCCGAGCCTACGCTCGGCTGGAGGGGCGCGAGCCGAGCGTAGGCTCGGCTCTACAGGTTGGGCGACATGCACGTCTCCCCGCCACCGGCTACGCCGCCCCAGGCGGTACACTGGCCGTCCCGTTGCAGCCTGTTGCCTGCCCATGTCCGACCTGCTCAGCCGCACCCACGCCATTGCCCTGGACGCCGCCGATCCGCTGCGTCCGCTGCGCAACGAATTCCTGATTCCGCGCCATGGTGGCGGCGAGCAGACCTACTTTGTCGGCAACTCGCTGGGCCTGCAGCCGCGCGGCGCACAAGCAGCCGTGCAGGAAGTGATGAAGCAGTGGGGCGAGCTGGCCGTGGAAGGCCACTTCACCGGCCCGACGCAGTGGCTGTCCTACCACCGCCTGGTGAGCGCACAACTGGCCCGCGTGGTCGGTGCGCTGCCCAGCGAAGTGGTGGCGATGAACACCCTGAGCGTGAACCTGCACCTGATGATGGTCAGCTTCTACCGGCCGACCACGCAGCGCCCGGTGATCCTGATGGAAGCCGGCGCGTTCCCCACCGATCGCCACGCCGTGGAAGCGCAGATCCGCTTCCATGGCTTCGACCCCGCCGAGTGCCTGGTGGAAGTGCAGCCGGATGAAGCCAATGGCACGATCTCGCTCACGGCGATCGAGCGTGCCATCACCGAGCATGGCCCACGCCTGGCGCTGGTGCTGTGGCCCGGCGTGCAGTACCGCACCGGCCAGGCCTTCGACCTCGATGCGATCACCCGCGCCACGCGCCTGCAGGGTGCGCGGATCGGCTTCGATCTTGCGCACTCGGTCGGCAACCTGCCGCTGCGCCTGCATGACGTCGCACCCGATTTCGCCGTGTGGTGCCACTACAAGTACCTCAACAGCGGACCGGGCGCAGTGGCCGGCGCGTTCGTGCATGAGCGGCACCATCGCGACAGCACACTGCCACGCTTCGCTGGCTGGTGGGGCCATGAGGAAGCCACCCGCTTCCAGATGGCGCCGCAGTTCATCCCGGCCACGGGTGCCGAGGGCTGGCAGCTGAGCAATCCGCCGATCCTCGGCCTGGCACCGCTGCGTGCGTCGCTGGACCTGTTCGAGCGCGCCGGCATGGACGCCCTGCGCAGCAAATCGGTGGCGCTGACCGGCATGCTCGAAGCGCTGGTGCGCGCGCGCCTGTCGAGCGTTCTGGACATCATCACCCCGGCCGAACCGCAACGCCGTGGCTGCCAGTTGTCGCTGCGCGTGATCGGTGGCCGCGAGCGCGGCCGCGCACTGTTCGAGCACCTGCGCGGCATCGGCGTGCTCGGCGACTGGCGCGAACCGGACGTGATCCGGATTTCGCCCACCCCGCTCTACAACCGCTACCTGGACGTGCACCATTTCGTCGAGGAAGTGGAAGCCTGGGCTGGCCTCTGAGCCCGCCCCTTCCCTACTGCTGGACAGTTCGTTGATCGCACATGCCTCCCGCTCGTTGAGCATCATCGGTGCCGGCCTCGCCGGTTCTCTGCTGGCCATCCTGCTGTCACGCCAGGGCTGGCGCATCACCCTGTACGAGCGCCGCGGCGATCCGCGCGTGGCCGACTATGAAAGCGGCCGTTCGATCAACCTGGCGTTGGCCGAGCGCGGGCGCAACGCGCTGCGCCAGGCGGGCGTGGAAGACGAGGTGATGGCGCGCGCGGTGATGATGCGCGGGCGCATGGTGCATCCGCGCGAGGGCGAACCGCAGCTGCAGCGCTACGGCCGCGACGACAGCGAGGTGATCTGGTCGATCCATCGCAGCGACCTGAACACCACGCTGCTGGAACTGGCCGAACAGGCTGGCGCGACCGTGCACTTCCATCGCCGCCTGCACACCGTCGATTTCGACGCAGGCTACGCGCGTTTCATCGATGACCGCGACGACAGCCCGCACGACATCCGCTTCGACACCCTGATCGGTGCCGACGGCGCCGGATCGGCCCTGCGCGCAGCGATGAACCGGCGCGCGCCGCTGGGCGAGGACATCGCCTTCCTCGACCATTCCTACAAGGAGCTGGAGATCCCGCCGGCCGCCGACGGCAGCTTCCGCATCGAGCGCAATGCACTGCACATCTGGCCACGTGGCCACTACATGTGCATCGCCCTGCCCAACCACGAAGGCACTTTCACTGTCACCCTGTTCCTGCCGAACCAGGGCGATCCCAGCTTTGCCACCGTCAACACCGGCGCGCAGGCAGAGGCGCTGTTCGCGCGCGAGTTCGCCGACACCCTGCCGTTGATCCCGAACCTGCGTGCGGACTGGGAACAGCATCCACCCGGCCTGCTCGGTACGCTCACCTTGGAGCGTTGGCACCAGGGCGGCCGCGCCGTGCTGATCGGCGACGCCGCGCATGCGATGGTGCCATTCCATGGCCAGGGCATGAACTGCGCGTTCGAGGACTGCGTGGCGCTGGCCCGCCACCTGATGGAAGCGGATGATCTGCAAGGTGCGTTCGCCGCGTTCGAGGCCGAGCGCAAGCCGAACGCGCGCGCCATCCAGCAGATGGCGCTGGAAAACTACCTGGAAATGCGTGACCGCGTGGCCGACCCGGCCTTCCTGCTGCAGCGCGAACTGGAGCAGGAACTGCAGCGGCGCTGGCCGACCCGCTTCGTGCCGCATTACACGATGGTCACCTTCCTGCACACGCCCTACGCCGAAGCGCTGCGCCGCACCGAGTTGCAGCGCGACATGCTGGTGGCCGCCACCGCCGGCCACGATTCATTGGACAACATCGACTGGGCCGCGCTGGAAACACGGATCCACGCGCAGTTGCCGGTCCTGGAGGGCGCGCACTGATGGCCGACAGCTTCCTGTTCTACGACCTGGAAACCTTCGGCCAGGATCCGCGCCGCACGCGCATCTCGCAGTACGCGGCGATCCGCACCGACGCTGACCTCAACGAGATTGAAACGCCGGTCAGCTTCTTCGTGCGCCCGGCCGACGACCTGCTGCCCTCACCGATGGCGACGCTGGTCACCGGCATCACGCCGCAGCAGGCCATGGCCGAAGGCATCAGCGAAGCGGAGGCTTTCGACCGCATCAACGAACAGCTGTCACGCCCCGGCACCTGCGCACTGGGCTACAACACGCTGCGCTTCGACGACGAGTTCATCCGCTACGGCCTGTTCCGCAATTTCCATGACCCGTACGAACGCGAGTGGCGCAACGGCAATTCGCGCTGGGACCTGCTGGACATGCTGCGGCTGATGCGCGCCATGCGCCCGGACGGCATCCAGTGGCCGCTGCGCGAAGACGGCGCCACCTCGTTCAAGCTCGAACACCTGGCCGAAGCCAACAACGTGCGCGAAGGCGATGCGCACGAAGCACTGTCCGACGTGCGCGCCACCATCGGCATGGCGCGCCTGTTCAAGCAGTCGCAGCCGCGCCTGTGGGAGTACGCGCTGAAGCTTCGCGACAAGCGTTTCGTCGGTGGCCTGCTGGACATCGCCGCGTTGAAACCGGTGCTGCACGTCTCGATGCGCTACCCGGCCAGCCGCCTGTGCGCGGCGCCGGTGCTGCCGCTGGCGGTGCACCCGACCATCAACAACCGGGTGATCGTGTTCGACCTCGATGGCGACATCGACGACCTGCTGGAACTACCGGCCGAAGTGATCGCGCAGCGCCTGTACATGCGTGCCAGCGAGCTGCCCGAAGGCGTGGCGCGGGTGCCGCTGAAGGAGGTGCACCTGAACAAAGTGCCGGCACTGATCGCCTGGAACCACCTGCGCGCCGACGACCATGAACGCCTGGGCCTGGACGTGGCGGCCATCGAGGCCAAGGTCGAACGGCTGCGTCCTTTCGCCGCGCAGCTGGCCGAAAAGGCACGCCAGGTCTACAACCAGCCCCGCGCCGCCACCGTGGCCGACGTCGACGCCTCGCTGTACGACGGCTTCCTCGGCAACGGCGACAAGCCATTGCTTGCCCTGGCGCGCACCACCGCACCGGAACAGCTGGCCGAGCTGGAAGGCCGTTTCCGCGACCCGCGCCTGCCCGAGCTGCTGTTCCGCTACCGTGCGCGCAACCATCCCGGCAGCCTCGCGCCGGCTGAACGCCAGCGCTGGCAGGATTACCGCCGCCAGCGCCTGCTCGGAGACGGCGGCCTGGGTGAACTCAACCTGCCCCAGTACCAGCAGCAGCTTGATGCACTGGCCGCCGATGCACCCGACGATGCGCGGCGCCAGGCCCTGCTGCAATCGCTGCGCGACTGGGGCCAGCATCTGCAGGAGACGTTGTGAGTACCTATTTCTCGGACGCCAGCTTCAGGTTCCTGCGCAGCCTGGCGCGGCATAACGAAAAGGCATGGTTCAACGACCACCGCCAGCAGTACGAAGACCACGTGCGGCAGCCGTTCCTGCGCCTGCTCGGCGACCTGCAGCCGGCGTTGGCCGAGGTCAGCGACCATTTCCGCGCCGATACCCGCGGCGTCGGTGGCTCGCTGTTCCGCATCCATCGCGACGCGCGTTTTTCCAACGACAAATCGCCCTACAAGACCTGGCAAGGTGCGCGGCTGTTCCATGAGCGTCGCCGCGAAGTGGCCGCGCCCTCGTTCTACGTGCACCTGCAGCCGGGCGAAAGCTTCGTCGGCGCCGGCCTGTGGCATCCGGAGCCTGAAACCCAGCGTCGCGTGCGCCACTTCATCCTCGACAACCCGGGCAGCTGGAAGGCCGCCGCGCATGCGCCCGCGCTGCGCAAGCGCTTCGACTTCGAGGAAAGCGAGAAGCTGGTGCGGCCGCCGCGCGGTTTCCCGGCTGATTTCGAGTTCATCGACGACCTCAAGCACCGCAACTGGGTGATGTGGCGCTCGCTGGACGACGCCACCATGACCGGCCCGCGCCTGCTGTCCACGCTGGGCAAGGATCTGGCGGCACTCGGCCCGTTCGTCGACTACCTGTGCGCCGCGCTAGACCTGGAGTTCTGAGCCACATCACCCGCCATTCACCACTGGCCGCCTCACTTGCGGCAGTCTGGGCGGCATGAAGAAGCTCATCGCAGTGCTGGTCCTGGTGGTTCTCGCGCTGTCCGCGTGGTGGTTCGGCGGCCCATACGTGACCGTGCATGGCCTGTCCAGGGCCATCGAGCAGCGCGACACCGCGCGGTTGGAGCGCTACGTCGATTTCCCACGCGTGCGCAGCAGCCTGCGCGCGCAGCTCAACGACTACCTGGTGCGCCAGGCCGGCCCGGATGTGGCGGCCAGCCCGTTCGGCGCCCTGCTCTACGGCCTGGGTGACCAGCTCGGCGGCGCCGCGGTGGACACCATGGTGACCCCGTCCGGGATTGGCGCAATGCTGCAGGGCCACGTGCTGTGGAAGCGCGGCAGCAATGAACTGCAGGGCGGCGATGCCTTCGGTCCGACCGAGCCGGCACGGCCGCTGAAGAATGCCGAGCATCACTTCGAAGCACTGGACCGCTTCGTGGTCGACGTCGACCGCGGCCCTGGCCAACCGCCACTGAAGGTGGTGCTGGAGCCGCAGGGTCTGCGCTGGAAGGTGGTGGACCTGCAGCTGGGGATGTCAGGCAGCCCGTGACGGGTCATGCCCCTTCGATGGCGCTGCTTTGGGTACGTGCCCACCTTGGTGGGCGCATTGGGCCTGGTAGGTGCCAACCTTGGTTGGCGCCGTCCTGGATCCATGCCCACCAAGGTGGGCATCTACCAAAGCGCAGTGCCCCGGTGGTTGCCAACCCTGGTTGGCAACTACCTGACCCTACCCCTCGTTGGCCACACCGTGCGGCACATGGCCGGCAGCCACATGCTCGCGCGCACTGTCGATGTTGTGCTGTGAATCGTCGAAGAAGATATCGGCGCCGAACGCCTGCAGGAACGGGCCCTTGTGGCGGCCACCCAGGAACAGCGCCTCGTCCAGGCGCACGCCCCACTCACGCAGGGTGCGGATCACCCGCTCGTGGGCCGGTGCTGAGCGCGCCGTGACCAGCGCGGTGCGGATCGGCGCACTCTCTCCCGCCGGGAACACCTCCTGCAGCGTATGCAGCGCCGACAGGAAACCGCGAAACGGACCGCCGCTGAGCGGTTCGCGGGCGCGTTCGCGTTCATGCCGGCCAAACGCCTCCACGCCCTGTTCGCGCGAGATGCGCTCACTCTCGTCACCGAAGATCACCGCGTCGCCGTCGAAGGCGATGCGCAGCTGCCCGGCCGGTCGACCGGTGTCGATCTGGTCGGCCGCCGCAGCGGCAGTCTCGCCGGGCGGCTTGGGCAGGATGGTCGCCGCCGCGATGCCATGGCGCAATGCGCTGCGCACCGATTCCGGGTTGGCCGACAGGAACAGGTCGGTGCCGAACGGCTTCACGTAGGGCCAGGTCGGCTCGCCGGCGGTGAACGTCGCGCGGATGATGCCCAGACCGTAATGCTGGATCGAATTGAAGATGCGCAGGCCGGTATCGGCCGAATTGCGCGACAGCAGGATCACCTCGACGCGCGGATTTTCCGGGCTGGCGCCCTGGTTCAGCGCCAGCAGCTTGCGCACCACCGGGAAGGCCACGCCGGGGCCGAGGATGTCGTCCTCATGCAGGCGCTGGAATTCGGCGTAGGCCGCCACGCCATCGCTCTCGAACAGCGCATGGCTTTCCTCGAGGTCGAACAGGGCGCGCGAGGTCACCGCGACGGTCAGCAAACGGGGGGAGTTGTCGCCCATCGGTGGGGTCCTTCAAGCGGTCGGCACGGCCGGCCGCCCATTGTCCTCAAAAAACGAACTGTTCGCTCAGGATCCGGTCTTCCAGGTTGTGCTCCGGGTCGAACAGCAGGGTCACGCGGCGGTCCTTCGACTCACGGATGGTCACTTCGACCACGTCGCGGGTCTCGTGCGAATCGGCGGTCACGCTGACCGGGCGCTTGTAGGGATCGAGCACACGGAAGCGCACTTCGGTATCGGCCTTGAGGATCGCCCCGCGCCAGCGTCGCGGTCGGTACGGAGCCAGCGGCGTCAGCGCGATGGTGTGCGAGCCCAGCGGCAGCACCGGGCCGTGCGCGGAATAGTTGTAGGCGGTGCTGCCGGCCGGGGTGGCCACCAGCACGCCGTCGCCGATCAGCTCGGCCACGCGTTCCTGGCCGTTCAGATCGATGCCGATATGCGCAGCCTGCCGGGTCTGGCGCAGCAGCGACACGTCGTTGTAGGCCAGCGAACCGGTGCTGGTACCCGACTCGGTCAGCGCCACCATTTCCAGCGGGCGCAGGTTGGCCGGCTCGGCGCGGGCAATGCGCGCATGCACGTCATCGTCGCCGCGGTACTGGTTCATCAGGAAGCCGACCGTGCCCAGCTTCATGCCGAACACCGGCTTGCCCAGGTGCCCGTGCCGGTGCAGGGTCTGCAGCATGAAGCCATCACCGCCCAGCGGGCACAGCACGTCGGCCTGCTCGGGCGCGTAGTCGCCATAGCGCGAGACCATCGCCGCGCGGGCCATCTGCGCCGGTTCGGTGGTGCTGGCCAGGAAAGCGATGCGGGGGGAGTCGCTCATCGGTGGATCCGGGGGAGGCATGAGGGAGAGCATAACCGAGCGCCGGGGGTTGGACCCCGCTGGGCGGATGACCGGCCCGTCCGCCGGGACACGCCATAAACCCATCCATGGGGGCTCGGTCGCGCCATCCATGGCGCTCACGGTCCCGGCGGACGGGCCGGTCATCCACCTGACAGGTTGCCGGCCGGCGTCGGGTCAGTGATCGCAGAAAGACAGGCAGAAACAGAACGGCCCCGCTTTCGCGGGGCCGTTCCTCCAACTGCTGCAGATCAGGAGCCCCCCTGAGTCAGGGGGGCGCGCCAACGGCGCGGGGGTCTGGGAGCATGGTTGGCATGGGGCCCACGGTTTGCAGAGCAAACCGTGGGGCGGCAGCGCGAATGCGCTTATGCACCATGCGCGGCCAGCTGGCCCAGGCGCTGCACCGCGACCGAGACGGTCGGGTAGTCCAGGGTCTTCTGCTCGGCCAATTCGGCCAGCATCGCCAGGGTGAAGCGCAGGCTGTTGTCGTCACGGCCCATCCAGGCTGCGACCTTGGCTTCAGCGCTGCTGCCCTTGGTGCCCAGCACCTGGCCGGCCAGGTTGCGGTGATTGGCCGCCAGCTCGTCGCGCAGCACGCCACGTGCCACCGCATGCCAACGGCCGTTGACCTCCAGCGCATCAACCTGCTCGAACAGCCACGGCAGCTGCAGGGCGTCGCCCAGGCGGAAGTGGACCTTGGACACGTCCACCGGCTTCAGCTTGCGGGTACGCGCCAGTTCGATGATGTCGAACGCCGGCTCCAGGAAGTGCAGTTCGGCCAGCTGCTGCGCCAGCGCGGACGGCAGGCCCTTTTCCTTCCACTCGGCCACCAGGGCTTCGTAGGTCGGACGCTGCGAATCCGGCAGCACGCCCGAAGCGACGCGGATGTCGTTGAACGGACCCTGGTAGCGGTTGACCGCTTCGGTGATGCCCGGCATCGCGCCCGGGCGCGACAGCAGCCAGCGCACGAACGAACGCTGCAGCTTCCAGATCACTTCCAGTGCATCGATCTGCACCGACTCCGGCACCTTGCCGTCGAGGGCATCGATCTGCGCCCACAGCGCGCGGGCATCCAGCGTCTCGCGGCTGATGGTGTAGGCCTTGGCGACCTCGGCGATGGAACGGCCGGTGTCTTCCTGCATGCGCATCAGGAAGGTCGCGCCCATGCGGTTGATGGTCTGGTTGGTCACGGCCGTGGCGATGATTTCACGCTTCAGGCGGTGACGCTCCATCGCGTCGGCATACTTCTTCTGCAGCGGGGTCGGGAAGTAGCGCTGCAGTTCCTTGGACAGGTACGGATCTTCCGGGATGTCCGAATCCAGCAGCTGGGCGAATGCCACCAGCTTGGAATAGGACAGCAGCACCGACAGTTCCGGACGGGTCAGGCCCTGGCCGCGTGCCTTGCGCTGCGACAGCTCGGCATCGGACGGCAGGAACTCGATCTGGCGATCGAGCAGGCCCTGCTGTTCAAGGGTGCGGATGAAGTGCTGCTTGGAACCCAGGCGCTTGACCGCCATCCGCTCCATCAGGCTCAGCGCCTGGTTCTGGCGGTAGTTGTCGTTGAGCACCAGCTCGGCGACTTCGTCGGTCATCGAGGCCAGCAGCTTGTTGCGCTGCTCGACGGTCAGCTTCTTGGCCCGCACCACATCGTTGAGCAGGATCTTGATGTTGACTTCGTGGTCGGAGGTGTCGACACCGGCCGAGTTGTCGATGAAGTCGGTGTTGAGCAGCACGCCGGCCTGGGCGGCTTCGATGCGGCCCAGCTGGGTCATGCCCAGATTGCCGCCCTCGCCCACCACCTTGCAGCGCAGCTCGCCACCGTTCACGCGCAGGGCGTTGTTGGCGCGGTCGCCGACATCGCTGTGCTGCTCGCTGGCGGCCTTGACGTAGGTGCCGATGCCGCCGTTCCACAGCAGGTCGACCGGTGCCTTCAGGATCGCGCTCATCAGATCGTTCGGCGACAGCGCCTTGACGCTGTCGTCCAGGCCCAGCGCTTCACGCACCTGCGGGGTGATCTCGATCGACTTCAGGCTGCGCGGATAGATGCCGCCACCCTTGCTGATCAGCTTGGCATCGTAGTCCGCCCAGCTCGAACGCGGCACGGTGAACAGGCGCTCACGCTCGACGAACGTGGTGGCCGCATCCGGGTTCGGGTCCAGGAAGATGTGGCGGTGGTCGAAGGCTGCGACCAGGCGGATGTGGCGCGACAACAGCATGCCGTTGCCGAACACGTCGCCGGACATGTCGCCGACGCCGACCGCGGTGAAGTCCTGGGTCTGGCTGTCACGGCCCAGCGCACGGAAGTGGCGCTTGACCGACTCCCACGCACCGCGAGCGGTGATGCCCATGCCCTTGTGGTCGTAACCCACCGAACCACCGGAGGCGAATGCATCGCCCATCCAGAAGCCGTGCGCGATGGCCAGGCCGTTGGCGATGTCGGAGAAGGTCGCGGTGCCCTTGTCGGCGGCCACCACCAGGTACGGATCGTCCATGTCGTGGCGCACGACATCCACCGGCGGCACGATCTTGTTGTTGACGATGTTGTCGGTGATGTCCAGCAGGCCCTGGATGAACAGCTTGTAGCAGGCCACGCCATTGGCGAAGACCGCGTCGCGATCACCATTGACCGGCGGCATCTTGGCGAAGAAGCCACCCTTCGCGCCGACCGGCACGATGACGGTGTTCTTGACCATCTGCGCCTTGACCAGGCCCAGCACTTCGGTACGGAAGTCTTCGCGACGGTCCGACCAGCGCAGGCCACCACGGGCGACCGCGCCGAAGCGCAGGTGGGTACCCTCCACGCGCGGGCCGTAGACGAAGATTTCGCGGTACGGGCGCGGCTTCGGCAGGTCCGGCACCAGCGCCGAATCGAACTTGAAGCTGATCACGTGGCCGTGCTGGCCGTTGGCATCGGTCTGGTAGTAGCTGGTCCGCAGGGTCGCGTCGATCACGCCCATGAACGAACGCAGGATGCGGTCTTCGTCCAGGCTGGACACACGGTCCATCAGCTTCAGCAGCGCATCGCGCGCGGCCTGCATCTGCGCGTCGCGGTCACCCTTGCGGGCGTCGACCACGGTCTTGAGCACCTTCAGGGTGGCCTCGTCGCCGGCAGCCAGCACATCGAGGTGGGCCTTCAGCTGCGCCTGGCCAGCCGCGATGTCGTCCTTGCTCTCATGGCCGGTGGCCGGATCGAAGCGGGCTTCGAACAGCTCGACCAGCAAGCGGGCCAGCAGCGGGTAGCGGGCAAAGGTGCCTTCCACATACGCCTGCGAGAACGGCACGCCGGTCTGCAGCAGGTACTTGCAGTAGCCACGCAGCATGGCGACCTGGCGCCAGTGCAGGCCGGCAGCCAGCACCAGGCGGTTGAAGCCGTCGTTCTCGGCATCGCCGTGCCAGACGCGGGCGAAGGTCTCGCCGAAGGCTTCATCGACGCTGGCGGCATCGATCGCGCCGGCGGTCGATTCGACCTCGAAGTCCTGCACGTACACCGGGGCGTTGTCGACCGACAGGCGGTACGGACGCTCGGCGATCACGCGCAGGCCCATGTTTTCCATCATCGGCAGCGCGTCCGACAGCGGGATGTCGTCCAGCTGGCGGTACAGCTTCAGGCGCAGGCCATCGCCGCTTTCGCGCGGTACCGCCTGCAGGCTCAGGCGCAGGTCGTCCGGGCCGGTCAGGGCGTCGAGCTGGCTGACATCGTTGGCGGCAACGGCGGTGCTGTTGTCTTCGATGTAGCCGGCCGGCAGCGCCTTGCCGATGCGGGCAGCGATGCGCAGGCCTTCGGTTTCGCCGTGGCGGGTCACCAGCGCTTCGCGCAGGTCGTCCTGCCAGTTGCGCAGCACCTGGGCCAGCTTCTGCTCCAGTTCGGCAGTATCGACGTCGAGCATTTCACCCGGCTTCGGACGCACGATCAGGTGCACCTGGGCCAGCGGCGATTCGCCCAGCACCACCGAACTGTCGACGTACTCGCCGTGCAGCGCGTCCTTCAGCATCGCTTCGATGCGCAGGCGCACGTCGGTGTTGAAGCGCTCGCGCGGCAGGTAGACCAGTGCGGAAATGAAACGGCTGTACTTGTCACGGCGCAGGAACAGGCGGCTGCGCACGCGCTCCTGCAGGCCCAGCACGCCCATCGCAGTGCGGAAAAGTTCGTCCTCGCTGGACTGGAACAGCTCTTCGCGCGGCAGGGTTTCCAGGATGTGGCGCAGCGCCTTGCCACTGTGGCTGGCCGGGGCCAGGCCCGACTGCTTCATCACGTGCTCGTGGCGCTGGCGCACCAGCGGGATCTCCCACGGGCGACGGTTGTAGGCGCTGGAGGTGAACAGGCCGAGGAGGCGCTGCTCGCCGATGATCTTGCCCTTGGCGTCGAATTCCAGCACGCCGATGTAGTCCATGTAACCGGCGCGGTGCACGCGCGAACGGGCATTGGTCTTGGTCAGGATCAGCGCGTCCTTCAGCCCGGAGGTGGCGTTCAGGCCCTGCGCGGCCAGCGTCTTGACCGGACGGGCGGCGGACTTGTCCTTGCCGCGCATCAGGCCCAGGCCGGTGTCGTTCAGCGGTGCCAGCACCTCTTCCTTGCCCTGCTTCTCGACGCGGTATTCGCGGTAGCCGAAGAAGGTGAAGTGGTTGTCGGCGGCCCAGCGCAGGAATTCCTGTGCTTCCTTGCGCGAGGCATCGTCGACCGGCAGCTGGCGCTTGCCCAGGTCGTCGGCCAGCGCCAGCGCCTTGTCCTTCATCGGCTGCCAGTCGCGCACGATCGCTCGCACTTCATCCAGCGCCTTGTTGATGGCCTGCTCGATGGCGGCCATGGCTTCGGCCGGCTGGCGGTCGATCTCCAGCAGCATCACCGATTCGGCATCACCCTCGCCGACCTTGACCAGCTTGCCGGCCTTGTCGCGGGTGAAGCGCAGCACCGGGTGGCCCAGCACGTGGACGCCCACGCCCTGTTCGGCCAGCGACATGGTGACGGTATCGACAAGGAACGGCATGTCGTCGTTGACGATCTGCAGCACCGTGTGCGGCGATTCCCAACCATTGGCCTTCGTGGTCGGATTGAACACGCGGACGTTGGCCTTGCCGGCCTTGCGGGCACGGGCGAATTCCAGCGTCTCAGCCGCGAGAGCGGCCCACTCTTCAGCGCTGTGGTGCGGGAACTCGTCCGACTCCATGCGCTTGTAGAAGTCAGTGGCGAAGGCCACTGCTTCGGCCTGTGCGGCCGCGGGGTAGCGCTTGCGCAAGGCCGTGTACACCGGCTCCAGGGAGAAACCAGCGGTCACTGCGACCTCCGACTCTGCTGGTTTGGTCTTGTTTTTCACGGTCTTGGCTGCGGTTTTTTGCGGTTTCATGGCAGAGCGATGCGCTTGCTCAGTTGGGAAAATGAAATTGTAGCCCTACCGCGCGAAAAGGCCTTGCTGCAGGACGGAATAAGCAGATTCGGGTTTGCTGCGGTTTAGACGCCTATTCAGTTCGTACCGGTATGGTCGTGGCACCCGTTTCAGCACTGCAGACAGGATCGGCAAAGCGTGTTACCGGAAGACACACGCGGCGACGCCGATGCGATTCCACAATCCTGAACTGGACGGTATAGTCCACCGCGTGAATCCGGCCTACCTTCCCGTTGCCCTCGACGCACGCGATGAGCGCGTGTTCGACGCCGTGCGCGAACTGCTGGCGCAGCAGGGCATGCAGATGAGCATGGACGCGGTGGCCCAGCAGGCAGGCTGTTCCAAGCAGACCCTGTATTCGCGCTACGGCAACAAGCAGCAACTGCTGCGCCGGGTGATGCAGCGCCACGTCGGCCACGCCACCGGAGCCATGGTCCGTGCACTCCGCACTGACGACCTGCGTGCCAGCCTGCTCCAGTTCGCCACCGACTTCCTGGAGCATTTCAGCCAACCGCACGTAGGACAGGCCTGTCGGCTGATCGCCGCCGACGCGTCCCAGTTTCCCGAAGAGGCGCGTACGCTGTACCGGCATGGCGCCGGCGCGCTGACGCTTCATCTTGCTGAATGGATTGAAACCGTTTGCATGCAAGGCCAGCTACGGCATGACGACCCGCACTTCATGGCCGAGCTGCTGCTGAGCATGATCGCCGGTCAGGATTTCGACAAACAGCGCTTCCATACCCCCCACCGTGATGACGCGCTGCTGCGTCGGCGCTGGGCAGAGTTCTCCGTCGACAGCTTCCTGCGCGCGTTCGCGCCACAGCCGTCGCCGGCCCCGTCTACAAACCAACCCCGGAGTTCCTCCTGATGACCGCCCCACTCCGCACCCTTGCCTTGACGTGCGCCGTTGCTGTCGCTCTGGCCGCCTGCAAGAAGCCGGAACAGCAGACGCCCCCGCCGCCGGAGGTGGGCGTCATCGACGCCAAGCCGCAGACCCTGCCGCTGCAGCGCGAGCTGGTCGGCCGCCTGTCGCCGTTCCGCAGCGCCGACGTGCGCGCGCGCGTTCCGGGCGTGCTGCTCAAGCGCGTCTACCAGGAAGGCTCCCAGGTCAAGCAGGGCCAGACCCTGTTCCTGATCGACCCGGCGCCGCTGCGTGCCTCGCTGAACGCCTCCGAAGCCCAGCTGGCCTCGGCCCGTGCCACCTATGCCAACGCCAAGGTCGCCGCCGACCGTGCGCGCTCGCTGGCCCCGCAGCAGTTCGTCTCCAAGTCCGACCTGGACAACGCCGAGTCGGCCGAGCGCACCGCCCTGGCCGCGGTCAAGCAGGCCGAGGCCGCGTTGACCTCCTCGCGCATCAACCTGGGCTACACCGAAGTGACCGCACCGATCAGCGGCGTGGCCAACAAGCAGCAGGTCACCGAAGGTGCGCTGGTCGGCCAGGGCGATGTGACCCTGCTGACCACCGTCGACCAGCTCGACCCGCTGTACGTGAACTTCTCGCTGAGCGTCGATGAGCTGACCCAGCTGCGTGCACAGCAGGCCAAGGGCGCACTGGCCCTGTCCGGCGATGGCAAGGCTACCGTCAGCGTCAAGCTGGCCGACGGCACCACCTACAGCGAGCCGGGCACGCTGGACTTCTCCTCGACCACGGTCGATCCGGCCACCGGCGCGGTCTCGCTGCGTGCGCTGCTGCCGAACCCGCAGCAGATCCTGCTGCCGGGCGCCTTCGTCAGCTTCCAGGCCAACCTGGGCGAGCGCAACAACGCCTACCTGGTGCCGCAGCAGGCGCTGCTGCGCGACACCACCGGCGGCTACGTGATGGTGGTCGGCACCGACGGCAAGGTGGTGCGCAAGAACGTCAAGACCGATGGCGCGCAGAACGGCAACTGGCTGGTCAGCGACGGCCTGGCCGCCGGTGACAAGGTGATCGTGGCCGGCGTGCAGAAGGTCAAGGAAGGTGCACCGGCGGTGGCCAAGCCGTGGACCCCGGGGCAGGACGCCAACGGCAAGCCTGCCGCAGGCGGCGCTGCCCCGGCAGGCGCGGCACCGGCCGCCGGCAAGGCACCGGCCGACGCGGCCAAGCCCGAGCAGGCCGATGCGGCCAAGCCGGCCGCCACCGATTCGAACAAGCAGTAACGGGAACCTTCCGTCATGCCTAAATTTTTCATCGAGCATCCAGTCTTCGCCTGGGTGGTTGCGATCCTGATCTCGCTCAGCGGCGTGATCGCGATCCTCAACCTGGGCGTGGAGTCCTATCCCAACATCGCCCCGCCGCAGGTGACCGTCTCGGCCACCTACCCGGGCGCCAGCGCGGACACCACCGAGAAGTCGGTCACCCAGGTGATCGAGCAGCAGCTGACCGGTATCGATCACCTGCTGTACTTCAGCTCTTCCTCGTCCTCCAACGGCCGGGCGCAGATCACCCTGACCTTCGAGACCGGTACCGATCCGGACATCGCCCAGGTGCAGGTGCAGAACAAGGTATCGCTGGCCACGCCACGACTGCCTTCGGAAGTGACCCAGCAGGGCGTGGTGGTGGCCAAGGCCAACGCCGGCTTCCTTATGGTGGTGGCACTGCAGTCCGATACACCGACCATCAACCGTGATGCCCTGAACGACATCGTCGGTTCGCGCGTGCTCGACCAGGTCTCGCGTATCCCCGGCGTCGGCAGCACCCAGCAGTTCGGTTCCGAGTACGCCATGAACATCTGGCTGAACCCGGAAAAGATGCAGGGCTACGGCCTGTCGGCCAGCCAGGTGCTGGCGGCGGTGCGCGCGCAGAACGTGCAGTTCGCCGCCGGTGCGCTGGGTTCGGACCCGTCGCCGGAGGGCCAGCACTTCACCGCCACGGTCTCGGCCGAAGGCCGCTTCAGCTCGCCGCAGGAGTTCGAGAACATCATCCTGCGCGCCAACCCTGACGGCTCGCGCGTGCTGTTGAAGGACATCGCCCGCGTCGCCTTCGGTGCCAACAACTACGGCTTCGATACCCAGTACAACGGCAAGCCGACCGGCGCCTTCGCCATCCAGCTGCTGCCGGGCGCCAACGCCCTGAACGTGGCCGAAGCGGTGCGCGGCAAGATGGACGAGCTGCAGCCCAGCTTCCCGTCCGGCGTGACCTGGTTCTCGCCGTACGACAGCACCACCTTCGTCAAGATCTCGATCCAGGAAGTGGTCAAGACCCTGTTCGAAGCGGTGTTGCTGGTGTTCCTGGTGATGCTGATCTTCCTGCAGAACTTCCGCGCCACCCTGATCCCGACCCTGGTCATCCCGGTGGCCCTGCTCGGCACCTTCCTGGGCATGTGGATGATCGGCTTCACGATCAACCAGCTGACCCTGTTCGCGATGGTGCTGGCGATCGGCATCGTGGTCGACGACGCGATCGTGGTGATCGAGAACGTCGAGCGCATCATGTCCGAGGAAGGCCTGGCGCCGAAGCCGGCCACGCAGAAGGCGATGACCCAGATCACCGGCGCGGTGGTGGCGATCACCGTGGTGCTGGCCGCGGTGTTCATCCCGTCCGCCCTGCAGGGCGGCGCGGCAGGTGAGATCTACAAGCAGTTCGCGCTGACCATCGCCATCTCGATGGCGTTCTCGGCGTTCCTGGCCCTGGGCTTCACCCCGGCGCTGTGCGCGACGTTCCTCAAGCCGACGCACAACGACAACCCGAACATCATCTACCGCACCTTCAACAAGTATTACGACAAGATCAGCCACACCTATGTGGGCCACATCACCTCGGCGGTGCGCCATGCGCCGCGCTGGATGATCCTGTTCGTGGTGCTGACCGCGCTGTGCGGCTTCCTGTTCACCCGCATGCCGGGCAGCTTCCTGCCGGAAGAGGACCAGGGCTACGCACTGGCGATCGTGCAGCTGCCGCCCGGCTCGACCAAGGGCCAGACCAACGAAGTGTTCGCGCAGATGCGTGGCATCCTGGAAAAGCAGGATGGCTATGAAGGCATGCTGCAGGTGGCCGGCTTCAGCTTCGTCGGTTCCGGCGAGAACGTCGGCATGGGCTTCATCCGCCTGAAGCCGTGGGAGGAACGCAAGTTCACCGCGCCAGAGTTCATCCAGAACATGAACGGCGCGTTCTACGGCATCAAGGAAGCGCAGATCTTCGTGGTCAACCTGCCCACCGTGCAGGGCCTCGGCCAGTTCGGTGGCTTCGACATGTGGCTGCAGGATCGCAGTGGTGCCGGCTACGAACAGCTGACCCAGGCGCGCAACATCCTGCTGGGCAAGGCCGCGCAGAAGCCGGAGGCACTGGTCGGCGTGCGCCCGAACGGGCTGGAAAACGCCCCGCAGCTGCAGCTGCACGTGGACCGCGTGCAGGCGCAGTCGATGGGCATGTCGGTGTCGGACGTGTACAGCACCATCCAGCTGATGCTGGCCCCGGTGTACGTCAACGACTTCTTCTACGAAGGCCGCATCAAGCGCGTGACGATGCAGGCCGATGGTCCGTACCGCACGGGCCAGGAGTCGCTGAAGAGCTTCTACAGCCCGTCCAGCCTGACCACCAATGCCGATGGCACCAACGCGATGATCCCGCTCAACACGGTGGTCAAGTCCGAATGGGTGTCGGCATCGCCGTCGCTGAGCCGCTACAACGGCTACTCGGCGATCAACATCGTCGGTTCGCAGGCCCCGGGCACCAGTTCGGGTGAAGCGATGCAGACCATGGAGGCGATCGTCAACGACGACCTGCCGGCCGGCTTCGGCTACGACTGGTCCGGCATGTCCTACCAGGAAATCCTGGCCGGCAACGCCGCCACCCTGCTGCTGGTGCTGTCGATCGTCGTGGTGTTCCTGTGCCTGGCAGCGCTGTACGAAAGCTGGTCGATCCCGGTGGCGGTGCTGCTGGTGGTGCCGCTGGGCGTGCTCGGCGCACTGGGCCTGTCGATGCTGCGTGGCCTGCCCAACGACCTGTTCTTCAAGATCGGCCTGATCACCGTGATCGGCCTGGCGGCCAAGAACGCGATCCTGATCGTGGAGTTCGCGGTGGAGCAGCGTGCGGCGGGCAAGAACCTGCGCGATGCCACCATCGAGGCGGCACGCCTGCGTTTCCGCCCGATCCTGATGACGTCGTTCGCGTTCATCATGGGCGTTATCCCGATGGCGATCTCCACCGGCGCCGGCGCCAACTCCCGCCACGCCATCGGTACCGGCGTGATCGGCGGCATGCTGTTCGCCACCCTGCTCGGCCTGCTGATGATCCCGGTGTTCTTCGTGGTCGTGCGGCGCATGCTGGGCGACAAGCTGGATGAACCCTCCAAGGAGTTCATGGAACGCCAGCGCGACGCCGAAAGTGCCCACCGCCCGGATCGTTGATCCGGCGCTGGGTTGAAACGAAAAGGCCCCGGAGCGATCCGGGGCCTTTTTCATTCGTGCCATGAAGCCGGTAGTCGCCAACCTTGGTTGGCACCGCTGCATCCCAACCAAGGTTGGCATCTACCAGAGCGGATCAGCGCAGCCCGGTCTCGTTGCGGGCGATCACCAGGCGCTGGATTTCCGAGGTGCCTTCATAGATCTCGGTGATCTTGGCATCGCGGAAGTAACGCTCCAGCGGCATTTCCTTCGAATAGCCCATGCCGCCATGGATCTGCACCGCCTGGTGGGTGATCCACATCGCCGCTTCCGACGCGGTCAGCTTCGCCACCGCCGCTTCGGTGCTGAAGCGCTTGCCCTGGCCCTTCACCCATGCCGCGCGCAGCGTCAGCAGCAGGGCTGCATCCAGCTTGCACTTCATGTCGGCGATCTTGGCCTGGGTCATCTGGAAAGTACCGATGGCCGCGCCAAAGGCCTTGCGCTCCTTCACGTATTCCAGGGTCGCTTCATAGGCGGCCCGTGCGATGCCGATGGCCTGCGAGGCAATGCCGATGCGGCCGGCGTCGAGCACGCTCATGGCGATCTTGAAGCCCTCGCCCTCCTGGCCCAGCACATCTTCTGCCGCGGCCACGTAGTCGTTGAACTCGATCTCGCAGGTGGCCGAAGCACGGATGCCCAGCTTCGGTTCGGTCTTGCCACGACCAAAGCCGGCCTTGTCGGTATCGATGATGAAGGCAGTGATGCCACGCGCGCCCTTGTCCGGCTCGCTCATCGCGAACAGCACGATGTACTTGGCCACCGGGCCGGAGGTGATCCAGCTCTTCTTGCCGTTGATGACGAAGCTGCCATCGGCCTGCTTCACCGCGCGGCAACGCATTGCGGTCGCGTCCGAGCCCGACTGCGGCTCGGTCAGCGCGAACGCACCGATGGCCTCGCCCTCGGCGATCGCCCGCACGTAGGTCTGCTTCTGCGCCTCGGTACCGTGGGTAAGGATGCCGTTGCAGAACAGCGAATTGTTCACCGACATGATGGTCGAGTGGGCGGCGTCGGCGGCGGCGACCTCCACCATCGCCAGCACGTACGCAACCGGGTCCATGCCTGCACCGCCGTATTCGGTCGGCACTTCGATGCCCATCAGGCCGTTCTCGCCGAGCAGGCGGATGTTGTCCAGCGGGAACTCGCCGGTACGGTCGTGATGCTCCGCGCTCGGGGCAATCTTCTCCTGCGCGATGCGCCGCGCCACGTCCTGCAGCATCAACTGCTCTTCAGTAAAGCTGAAATCCACAACACCCTCCCAGGTACATGATGAAGTGGGCCACGCAAGGCGTGCCCGGATGGCCTGATTGTACCGGGGCGCGACGGCTTCCGTACGCCAGCGACTTGACCGCGGCAGGCTCACTCAGCGAATATATCTCTATATCGCGATAGGTAGATATTTATGGATCTTGAAGACTGGTCGACCCGCCTGAAGGTGTTCGCTGATGCGACCCGCGTGCGCCTGCTGGCGCTGCTGGAGCAGGAAGAGCTGACCGTGGCCGAGCTGTCGGCGATCACCCGCCTGGCGCAGCCGCGCGTGTCCACGCACCTGGCACGCCTGAAGGAAGCCGGCCTGGTCCGCGACCGCCGCGCGGGCGTGTCGGCCTACTACCGCTTCGACGAGGCCCAGCTGGACCCGGCGCAGCGCGCATTGTGGCACGCCTTGAGCAACGGAAGCGATGACCCGCTGCTGCGCCAGGATGCCGAACGGGTGGCTGCGGTGCTGGCCCACCGCGCCGCCGACCAGAACTGGGCCGACAGCGTGGCCGGGGACATGGAACGCCACTACTCCCCGGGACGCACCTGGGAGGCACTGGCCCGGACCGCGCTGCCGCTGCTGGAGACCGGCGACGTACTGGATATCGCGTCCGGTGACGGCGTACTGGCCGAACTCGTCGCCCCCCACGCCAAGCGCTACATCTGCATCGACACCAGCGCACGCGTGGTCGCCGCGGCCAGCGAACGGCTGCGGCGTCTGCCCAACGTGGAAGTGCGCGAGGGTGACATGCATGCCCTGCCGTTCAAGGACGGCAGCTTCGACCTGGTGGTGCTGATGCATGCACTGACCTACGCCAGCAAACCGGCGCAGGCGGTGACCGAAGCCGCACGCGTGCTGCGCTCCGGCGGCCGCCTGCTGCTGTGCAGCCTGGCCCGCCACGAGCACAAGGCGGCGGTGGAGGCCTACGGCCACGTCAACCTCGGCTTCAGCGACAAGGAGCTGCGCAAATTCGTCGACAAGGCCGGCCTGCAGGTGTCCAGCCTGGAAACAGTCACCCGCGAGAAGCGTCCGCCACACTTCGAAGTGATTTCGCTGATCGCCAACAAGCCCTGAGCTGGAGACCGCATGTCCGCCCTGCCCTGGTTGCATCCTGATCGTGCCAATGCCCTGCTCGACGCCCTGCGCGAGCGGATCCTGATCATCGACGGCGCGATGGGCACGATGATCCAGCGCCACGGGCTGCAGGAGGACGATTACCGTGGCGAGCGTTTCGCGGGTGGCTACGACCATGCCCATGGCCCCGGATGCGACCACGGCGCGCCGGAAGGCCATGACCTGAAGGGCAACAACGACCTGCTGCTGTTGACCCGGCCGCAGGTCATCGCCGACATCCACACGGCCTACCTCGAAGCCGGTGCGGACCTGGTCGAGACCAATACGTTCAACGCAACCTCGGTCAGCCAGGCCGACTATCACCTGCAACACCTGGTGTACGAGCTGAACAAAGCGGGGGCCGCAGTGGCACGCGCGTGCTGCGATGCGGTCGAAGCCACCACGCCGGACAAGCCACGCTTCGTCATCGGGGTGATCGGCCCGACCAGCCGCACCGCTTCCATCAGCCCCGACGTCAACGACCCGGGCTTCCGCAACACCAGCTTCGACGAACTGCGCGACACCTACCGCGAAGCGATCGAGGGCCTGATCGACGGTGGCGCCGACACGCTGATGGTCGAAACCATCTTCGACACGCTCAATGCCAAGGCCGCGCTGTACGCGCTGGAGGAGGCCTTTGACGCACGTGGCGCACGGCTGCCGGTGATGATCTCCGGCACCATCACCGATGCCTCGGGACGCACGCTGTCCGGGCAGACCGCCGAGGCCTTCCATGCGTCGCTGGCGCATGCGCGGCCGCTGTCGATCGGGTTGAACTGCGCATTGGGCGCCGCTGCGATGCGACCGCACGTGGAAACCCTTTCGCAGGTTGCCGAGTGCCATGTCAGCGCCCACCCCAATGCCGGCCTGCCCAATGCCTTCGGCGAGTACGACGAAACGCCCGAAGAGATGGCGGCTACCCTGCGGGGCTTCGCCGAGGATGGCCTGTTGAACCTGGTAGGTGGCTGCTGCGGCTCGACCCCCGACCACATCCGCGCCATTGCCGAAGCGGTCGCCGGCCTGCCGCCGCGCGCCCTGCCCGGCAACCAGGAGCAGCAGGCCGCATGAGCACCCCGTCGTATACCCGCCTGTCCGGCCTGGAACCGCTGGTCATCACCCCGGACCTGCTGTTCGTCAACGTCGGTGAGCGCACCAACGTCACCGGCAGCGCCCAGTTCCGCAAGCTGATCAAGGAAGGCCGCTACGAGGAAGCCGTCGATGTGGCCCGCCAGCAGGTGGCCAGCGGCGCGCAGATCCTCGACGTCAACATGGACGAGGGCCTGATCGATTCGGAAGCGGCGATGACCCGCTACCTCAACCTGATCATGTCCGAGCCGGACATCGCGCGTATTCCGGTGATGGTCGACTCGTCCAAGTGGAGCGTGATCGAGGCCGGGCTGAAGTGCCTGCAGGGCAAGAGCGTGGTCAACTCGATCTCGCTGAAGGAAGGCGAGGCCCTGTTCCGCGAGCACGCACGCAAGGTGCTGCGCTACGGCGCCGCCGCAGTGGTGATGGCCTTCGACGAAAGCGGCCAGGCCGATACCTGCGCGCGCAAGGTCGAGATCTGCACCCGGGCCTACCGCATCCTGGTCGACGAGATCGGCTTCCCGCCGCAGGACATCATCTTCGACCCGAACATCTTCGCCGTCGCCACCGGCATCGAAGAGCACGACAACTACGCGGTGGACTTCATCGAGGCCACCCGCATCATCAAGCAGACGCTGCCGCACTGCCATGTCTCCGGCGGCGTCTCCAACGTGTCCTTCTCGTTCCGCGGCAACGAAACGGTGCGCCAGGCCATCCACTCGGTGTTCCTGTACCACGCGATTGCCGCCGGCATGGACATGGGCATCGTCAACGCCGGTGCCATGCCGATCTACGACGAGCTGGAGCCGGACCTGCGCGAGCGCGTGGAGGATGTGATCCTCAACCGCCGCAGCGATGCCACCGAGCGCCTGCTGGAGATCGCCGAACGCTACAAGGGCAGGAAGGGCGCAGCGAAGACCGAAGACCTGGCCTGGCGCGACAAGCCGGTGGCGCAGCGACTGGCGCATGCGCTGGTGCACGGCCTGGATGCGTACGTCGAAGAAGACACCGAGCTGGCCCGCCAGGCCTCCAGCCGCCCGCTGGACGTGATCGAAGGGCCGCTGATGGATGGCATGAACATCGTCGGTGACCTGTTCGGCGCCGGCAAGATGTTCCTGCCGCAGGTGGTGAAATCCGCACGCGTGATGAAGAAGGCGGTGGCTTACCTGCTGCCTTACATCGAGGCCGAGAAGGCACGCAGCGGCGATTCGGCCAAGAGCAATGGCCGCATCATCATGGCCACGGTGAAAGGCGATGTGCACGACATCGGCAAGAACATCGTCGGCGTGGTCCTGGCCTGCAACAATTTCGAGGTGATCGATCTGGGCGTCATGGTACCGGCGCAGAAGATCCTCGATGCCGCACGCGAGCATCATGCCGACATCATCGGCCTGTCCGGGCTGATCACCCCATCGCTGGAAGAAATGAGCCACGTCGCACGCGAGATGCAGCGCCAGGGCTTCGACCTTCCGTTGCTGATCGGCGGCGCGACCACCTCCCGCGCGCACACCGCGCTGAAGATCGACCCGCACTACCAGGCCCCCACGATCTGGGTGAAGGACGCCTCGCGCGCGGTGGGCGTGGCCCAGTCGTTGATCTCGCGCGACCTGCGCGAGGCGTTCGTCGCAGCCAACGAGGCCGACTACGCCGAGATCCGCGCGCGCCATCGCAACCGCGGCGACGCCAAGCGCCTGGTCACGCTGGAGCACGCGCGCGGGCAGAAGTTCCAGGGCGGCTGGGACACCTATACGCCGCCTGTGCCCAACCAGCCCGGGCTGCATGTGTTCGACGACTATCCGCTCGCGGAGCTGGTCGACTACATCGACTGGACCCCGTTCTTCCAGGCGTGGGAACTGGCCGGCAAGTTCCCGGCGATCCTCACCGACGAGATCGTGGGCACCCAGGCCAGCGAGCTGTATCAGGATGCGCGGGCGATGCTCGATCGCATCGTCGGTGAAAAGTGGCTGACCGCCAAGGCGGTGTTCGGGCTGTGGCCGGCCAACAGCATCGGCGACGACGTACGCGTACAGCACCCGCAGGGCGAAACCACCCTGCACTTCCTGCGCCAGCAGGTGGACAAGCCGGCCGAGCGCCCGGATTTCTGCCTGGCCGATTTCATCGCGCCCGCCGACAGTGGCAAGCAGGACTGGATCGGCGCGTTCGCGGTCACCGCCGGTATCGGCATCGACGCGCACGTCGCGCGCTTCGAGGCCGAGCATGACGACTACAACGCGATCCTTCTGAAGGCGCTCGCCGACCGCTTCGCCGAGGCCCTGGCCGAGCGCCTGCATCAGCGCGTGCGTACCGAGTTTTGGGGCCATGAGCGCGCCGAGACGCTGGACAACGAAGCCCTGATCGACGAGCAGTACCGCGGCATCCGTCCGGCGCCCGGCTATCCGGCCTGCCCGGAGCACAGCGAAAAACGCCGCCTGTTCGACCTGCTGCAGGCCGAAGCGAACGCCGGCATGGAACTGACCGAGAGCTTCGCGATGCTGCCTACGGCGGCCGTTTCGGGCTACTACTTCAGCCATCCGCAGAGCCAGTACTTCGTGGTCGGACGGCTCAGCCGCGAACAGGTCGGCGACTACGCCCGGCGCAAGGGCGTGGACCGCGCCCAGGCCGAACGCTGGCTGGCCTCCAACCTCGACTACGATCCCGAATGACACACAAAGGGGACGGAGGGGATTAAGTCGTTTGTGGCACAAACGACTTAATCCCCTCCGTCCCCTTTTTGCTTCATCATTCCGCGATGACCGTTCCCGTTGCCCGCCTCTCCAGCTTCTACCTGTTCTACTACGCGGCGCTCGGCGCGTTCACTCCGTACTGGAGCCTGTTCCTGACCGCGCGCGGCATGAGCGTGACCGCGATCAGCGTGATGATGGGGCTGTGGTACGCCACCCGCGTGGTCGCGCCCAGCACCTGGACCTCGCTGGCAGCGGCTTCGCCACGACCGATCCGCCTGCTGCGCATCGGCTGCGTACTGACCCTGCTCAGCTTTGCCGCCTTCCTGCTGCCCTTGCCGCAGCCATGGATGTACCCGGCGATGGTGGTGTTCTGCTTCTTCTACAACGCGGTGATGCCGCAGTTCGAATCGATCACCCTCACCCACCTCGGCAGCGACAGCCATCGCTACGGGCTGATCCGGGTCTGGGGATCGCTCGGTTTCATCGCCATCGTCACCCTGTTCGGCTGGCTGATCGAAGGTGACGGCTCGGCCAGCCGTGCCGGGCTGCTGCCCTGGATGATGCTGCCGCTGTTCGTCCTGCTGGTGGCGTCGGCCTTCAGCAACCAGTATGCGCGCGGCATCGGCAAGGCCGCGGGCGACGCCAGCGGCTTCTGGCAGATCGTACGGCGCCCGCCGGTGCTGGCGTTCTTCCTGGCCGCGTTCATGGAGCAGCTGTCGTTCGGGCCGTACTACACGTTCTTCTCGGTCTACATGGACCATCATGGCTATCGCACCTCCACGCTCGGCCTGCTGTGGACCGTCGGCGTGGTGTTCGAAGTCGGCGTGTTCTTCACCATCGGCCGCTTCTTCCGCCGCTATGACGCCAGCTGGATGCTGCTGATCGCCCTGGTCAGTTCCTGCCTGCGCTGGGCCGTCACCGCGCTGTTCCCGGAAAACCTGCCGGTGATGCTGGTCGCCCAAAGCGCACACGCGCTGGGCTTTGCTGCCTTCTTCGCGGCCGCGATGCAGATGCTGGCAACCTACTTCCCCGGCCGCCTCAATGGCCATGGCCAGGGCCTGCTGTACGGCTTCTCGTCCGGTGTCGGCGGCGTGCTGGGCGCACTCATCGCCGGCCAGCTGTGGAAAATCGATGATGGCCGCACCGCATTCCTGGCCGGCAGTGGCTTCGCTCTGGTCGGTGCGCTGCTGTGCTTCTTCGCGCTGAGCCTGCCGCTGATCCGCGCGCGCCGCAGCGCCGTGCACGCCCCGTAACGAAAACGCCGGGCAATGCCCGGCGTTTTCCTCATCCTGCAGTTCCGCTTACCAGACCAGGTCGTCCGGCACCTGGTATTGCGGATCCGCGTACGGATCTTCCTCGGCGGGCGCATTCGGGTCGACCTTCAGCGCGACCGACGCGGCGAACACCGCTTCGGACTGTGCCAGCACCTCGGCGGTCACCAGCAGGTAACGGCCATTGAGCTGCACCACGCCCAGTTCACCGGCATTGAGTGCGGTCAGCTGTTCGGCGGTGACGTAGATGCGCTTGATCTTGCCGCCATACGGGAAGTGGCGGGCAATGTCCGCCGCTTCGGCATTGAGGCTCTTGTCCTTCAGCAGTTCTTCCAGCTTTGCCTTCGCCTCGCGGCGGACGCGTGCTTCTTCCTGCTTCAGGCGCTCGGTCTCGATGCGCTCTTCCTTTTCCTTCTGCGCACGGATGGCGTAGGCCTTGGCCAGGTCCATCTCTTCGGCGCTGCGCGGCTTGCGCGGGCCTTGCTGGCCGGGGCCACGCGACGGGCCGGGCTTGCCGGCGCCGCCATGACCATGGCCACGACGCTCGCCGGGCTTGTGTTCGCCCTTGCCAGCGCCCTGCGGCTTTCCATTGCCATTGCCACCCTTGCCCTGCGGGCGGCCATCGCGGCGGGGGCCATCATTCTTGCGCTCGGGCTTGGGGGCGGGCTTGAAGCCCAGGCCCATCAGCTGGTCGCGGAGGGTATCGCTCATAGGGTTCGGATCAGTAGTGCGGCGGCGGCGGTTCGCTCGCCGGATCGGAAGAGTTCAGTGCGTTGCGGACCTTGCCCAGGTCTTCCAGCAGCACGCGCAACACATCGGCGTTGCGCATGCCCTGCATGCGGGCATCGGCCAGCGCATCGCTCAGTTCGGCCAGCGCCTGTTCCTGGAAGGACACGCGCATTTCCAGCTCGACCAGGCGCGCTTCCAGCGCCTGCTCACGTTCGGTCGGCAGCAGATCAGACATGCAGCGAGCGCCCCCGGCCGATGCCGTAGTAGGCCAGGCCTGCCGCTTCCACTTCAGCCGGGTCATACAGGTTGCGCCCGTCGAACACCGCCGCGTCCTTCAGCTGCTCGCGCAGCTTCTGGAAATCGGGGCTGCGGAACTGCTTCCACTCGGTCACCACCACCAGCGCGTCGGCCCCCTGCAGCGCGTCATCGGCACTGCTGCAGAACACCAGGTCGTCGCGCTCGCCGAAGATCCGCTGCGATTCATGCATGGCTTCGGGGTCGTAGGCACGCACGGTGGCGCCCCCTTCCCAGAGCTGTGCCAGCAGGCGACGGCTGGATGCCTCGCGCATGTCGTCGGTATTCGGCTTGAATGCGAGGCCCCACACGGCAAAGGTCTTGCCGCGCACGCCTTCATCCTCGCCCCTGTCGTAGTGACGCTGGATGAGGGCGAACAGATGCCCCTTCTGCGATTCGTTGACCGCCTCCACCGCGTTCAGCAGCTTCGGCTCCAGGCCATGCTGCTGGGCGGTGCGGGCCAGTGCCTGCACGTCCTTCGGGAAGCACGAGCCGCCGTAGCCGGCACCCGGGTAGATGAAGTGCCAGCCGATGCGCGGGTCCGAGCCAATGCCCTGGCGGACCTGCTCGACGTCGGCACCGACGCGTTCGGCGATGTTGGCGATTTCGTTCATGAACGAAATCTTGGTCGCCAGCATCGCGTTGGCCGCGTACTTGGTCAGCTCGGCCGAACGCACGTCCATTTCCACAACGCGGTCGTGGTTGCGGTTGAACGGCGCATACAGGCGGCGCATCACCGCCACCGACTCTTCGCTGGTCGCACCGATGATGATGCGATCCGGGCGCATGCAGTCGGCGACCGCGTCGCCTTCCTTCAGGAATTCCGGATTGGACACCACGTCGAAGGCGATGTCCGCGCCACGTGCGGCCAGTTCCTCGGCGATGGCCGCACGCACCTTGTCGGCCGTGCCGACCGGCACCGTCGACTTGTTGACCACCACGGTCGGCACACTCATGTGCCGGCCGATGGTACGGGCCACGGCCAGCACGTACTGCAGGTCCGCGCTGCCATCCTCGTCCGGCGGCGTGCCCACCGCGATGAACACCACCTGGCCATGCTCGATGGCGGCCGCGGCATCGGTGGTGAACGCCAGCCGCGACGCGGCATGGTTGGCCTTCACCATCGGCTCCAGGCCCGGCTCATAGATCGGGATGATGCCCCGGTTGAGGCCATCGACCTTGGCCTGGTCGATGTCGACGCAGACCACCTGATGACCAACGTCGGCCAGGCAGGTGCCGGTCACCAGCCCTACATAACCGGTACCGAAAATCGCAACGCGCATGTCCGTGCAGGCTCCGTGGTCGCTTACGGCAGGACGCCCAGCAGCTCGACGTCGAACGTCAGAGTTGCGTTCGGGCCGATCGGGCCACCCGGGGTGCCGTTTTCGCCGTAGGCCAGGTTGCCCGGAATCCAGAAGCGGTACTTCGAGCCCACCGGCATCAGCGCGACGCCTTCGGTCCAGCCCTTGATCACCTGGTCCAGGCCGAACTCGGCCGGCTGGCGGCCGTAGGAGCTGTCGAACACGGTGCCGTTGAGCAGCTTGCCTTCGTAGTTCACGCGCACCTTGCTGCTCGGCAGCGGACGCTCGCCGCTACCCGGGCGGATGACCTGGTACTGCAGGCCCGACGCGGTGGTCACCACGCCCGGCTGGGTCTTGTTCTTGGCCAGGAAGGCATTGCCTTCTTCGCGGTTGGTCTGGGCGGCGGCGGCGGCCTTGGCCTGCATTTCAGCCTGCTTGCTGCCCATGAAGGCCTGGATGGTGGCGGTCGCGTCAGCTTCCGTCATCTTGGGCTGGCCCTTGTTCAGACCGGTGCTGATCGCGTCAAACAGCGAGGCGACGTCGATGTCGTCCTTCAGCTGCGCCAGCGACGGGCCGACCGAGTACGAACCGATCATCTGCGACACCTTGACGCGATCGACCTTCGGCGGCTGCGAACCCGGCGCAACGCCCGGTACCTGCTGGCCACTGCGGGCCATCACGACCTGGCGCAGGGCGGCATCGGTGGCCTTGGCCTGTTCCTGGGTGATCTGCGGCTGCAGGCCTTCGAACGAACGCTCCACCGCGGTACGCAGGGCGGCAACGTCGATCTCATCGGCAATCGGGGTGAACGACTTGGCCACGTCCAGGCCGATGGCATAGCCGAGCTTCTGCTTGGGGGAATTCAAGGTTGCGGTCTCCTTGGCGGCTGCGGGGGCAGCCGGTTGTTGCGACAGAGCGACACCCGAAGTGCCCATCGCCAGAATCAGAACCGACGCCGCGGCGCCGCGCATTCCCATCTTCATTCGCTGCATTCCTGGAAGTGTCTGGGCGCCGACGTCGGCGCGAAAAGAAACATTGTCGCACGCATGCCGGAGATGTCGAGGCATGCGTGGCGGATATCAATGCGTGGCCGCTGCGGCCAGGGCCTTGTCGATGGCCGCGGTCAGCTGCGGATCGTCCGGCGTGACCTTGCTGGCGAACTGGGCGATGACCTTGCCATCGCGGCCGACCAGGTACTTGTGGAAGTTCCAGCCCGGCGCGACGCCGGTCGCAGCGGTCAGCCGCTGGTACAGCGGCGTGGCCTCGGCCCCGACCACGTGCACCTTCTCGAACATCGGGAACTTGACGCCATAGGTCAGCGTGCAGAAATCCTGGATCTGCTTTTCGTCACCCGGCTCCTGGCCCTTGAAATCATTGGACGGGAACCCGAGCACGGCGAAGCCGCGGCCGGCATAGCGCTTCTGCAGCGCCTCCAGGCCTTCGTACTGGGGCGTGTAGCCACACTTGCTGGCGGTGTTGACCACCAGCAGCACCTGCCCGTGGTAGCGCTGCTGCAGGTTGACCTGCTGCTTGCTGGCCAGCGGCCGGTACTCCAGGTCGAGCAGATCGGCCGCCAGGGCACTGGCCGAACCAGCGACACCAGCCACGATCAGGACCAGCAGGGACAGGCCGCGCATGCGGCGCGGGGAAACGGTCGACAGAGGCATCAGGAACAGTCCGCGGTAGCCATTCACAGGGCCCGGCCGCTACCGGCCGGGAATCGGCCGAACTATAGCACCGGGCCCCTGCCGCCCTGATGGCACAGGCCCCGGATGGCTTTGCGCGGCATGGCGTTTGCCTGGCCCAGCCTGCCGGCGCACCGCAGTGATGACATGGCATGGACATCACTGAATGGAAGCCCGATCGCCCCCTCCCCGCACGACAGATTTATTTCTCTTTAGAATCAACTGCTTGATGGGATATTTCGGCGATATGACCACCCCTGCCATCAGTTGGGGCCGGCAAGGACTTGCACGGCGGCGTGCCGGTGTTATAGTTGCATACAACACCAGTCACCTGAGACAGGGGGAAGCCATGAACACCCGGATGCGTCGCACGCTCACCGCGCCTGCGGTCACTGCAGTTTCCACCCTGCTCGTGCTCACCTGGCTGGCCGTGCCCGCCTCTCCCGCCACCGCACTGCCCTCCGGCAGTGCACAGGACACAACCGCTTCGCCGGCAGGGAACGCCGACTCCTCCCCCCCTCCCCCGCGTCGGCTGCACAGCTCCCTGTCCATGCCGTATTTCTCGTTCGCCCAGCCGCTGACCCCACGGAGCTGAATATGAGCGACATCCAGTGGAGCGACGGCGCTCCCATCTACCGTCAGTTGAAGGAGCGTGTGATCGCCATGATGCTCGACGGAATCCTCAAGCCGGGCGATGCCCTGCCTTCGGTGCGCCAGGTGGCCGCCGACTATCAACTCAACCCCATCACCGTTTCGCGCGCTTACCAGGAACTGGCCGATGAAGGCCTGGTCGAGAAGCGCCGCGGCCTGGGCATGTTCATGACCGAGCAGGCGGCCACGCAGCTGCGCAGCAGCGAGCGGGACCGCTTCCTCAACGAAGAATGGCCGGCGGTGCTGGAGCGCATCCAGCGCCTGGGCCTGAGCCTCGACGAATTGCTGCCCCAGGGGAAAGTCTGATGAATAGCACTGCAAGCGAATCGGTCATCACCGCCCGAGGCCTGCGCAAGGCCTACAAGACCACGGTCGCCCTCGACAATGCCAGCTTCAGCATTCCGAGCGGACGCATCGTCGGCCTGATCGGCCCCAACGGCGCGGGCAAGACCACTGCGTTGAAGGCCATCCTCGGCCTGACCTCGGTGGAAGGCGAACTCAATGTGCTCGGCCGCGACCCGCGGCTGCACCGCGACGAGCTGATGAACGACATCTGCTTCATCGCCGACGTTGCCGTGCTGCCGCGCTGGCTGAAGGTGCGCGAGGCGATCGATTTCGTGGCCGGCGTCCACCCGCGCTTCGACCGCGCCCGCTGCGAGCGCTTCCTGGCCAACACCAAGCTGCAGCCCAGGCAGCGCGTGCGCGAACTGTCCAAGGGCATGATCGTGCAGCTGCACCTGGCACTGGTGATGGCCATCGATGCCCGCATCCTGGTGCTGGACGAACCCACCCTGGGCCTGGACATCCTGTATCGCAAGGAGTTCTACCAGCGCCTGCTGGAAGACTACTTCGACGAGCAGAAGACCATCATCGTCACCACCCACCAGGTGGAAGAGATCGAGCACATCCTCAGCGACGTGATGTTCATCCGCGATGGCCGCATCGTGCTCGATGCGGAAATGGACGACGTCGGCCAGCGTTACACCGAGCTGCTGGTCAATGCCGACCAGCTGGAAACCGCCCGCGCGCTGAAGCCGATCGACGAGCGCAGCCTGGCGTTCGGCAAGACCGTGATGCTGTTCGATGGCGTACCACGCGACCAGCTTTCGACCCTTGGCGAGACCCGCATCCCGGGCCTGGCCGACCTGTTCGTCGCCATCATGAAGGGGACCTACGCATGAATGCCGTCAACCACCCCGTCAGTCCGCTGGGTACCCTGCGCTGGCTGCTCAAGCGCGAGTACTGGGAAAACCGCGGCGGCTTCCTCTACGCGCCGCTGATCGCCGGCCTCATCTCGCTGGTGATGAGCAGCATCGGCATCGCCTTCGGCCTGTTCGCGTTGAACCGCGCCGCACGCAGCGGCGGGCTGCATGTCGATGGCGAAAGCGTCAACGTCAATGGCCTGGACCTGGCACTGCTCACCCGCAACATCAATGGCAAGGACCTGGCCGACCTTGGCAACGGCCTCGACCTGACCCTGGTGCTCAGCTCGGCCTGGCCGTTCCTGGTGCTGGCCTTCGTGGTGTTCTTCTATTGCCTGGGCGCGCTCTACGACGACCGTCGCGACCGCAGCATCCTGTTCTGGAAGTCGCTGCCGCTGTCGGACACCCAGACCGTGCTGTCCAAGGTGATCAGTGCACTGATCATCGCACCGCTGATCGCGGTGATTGCCGGCATCATCACCATGTTCGGCTTCATGCTGGTGATCAGCATCGTTGCGCTGGCCCACGGCGGCAGCCCGATGACGCTGATCTGGGGGCCGGCCAGCCCGCTGACCCTGGTCGCCGGCCATCTGGCCTGGATCCCGGTCTACGCCCTGTGGGCGCTGCCCACCGCCGGCTGGCTGCTGTTGTGCTCGGCCTGGGCACGCACCAAGCCGTTCCTGTGGGCGGTGATGCTGCCACTGTTCGCCGGCGTCATCATCAGCACCACCAAGGTCATGCCGCTGATCGGCCTGACCACCGGCTGGTTCTGGCAGAACATCGTCGGCCGCCTGCTGCTGGGTGCCGTTCCGGGCATGGACCTGGTGTACCGCGTCGGCGTGAACAATTCGCACAGCGACCTGAAGTCCATCGCCTCACTGCTTGGCCCTGGAGCACAGCTGCAATCCCTGGCGATGCCGGAACTGTGGATCGGTGCCGCCGTCGGTGCAGTGTTCATCTTCCTCGCCATCCGCCTGCGCAAGCGCGCCGGCGAGATCTGATTCCATCCACCTGGAGGCACCACCCATGCGTTCCCTGCTCGCCTGTTCCGCGTTGTTGCTGTTGCCGCTGTCGGCACTCGCTGCCGATGCCCCGAACTGCAAGTTCACTGCTGCGCGCACGTTGAAGCTGGATGTGGCCGGTGCGCGGGCGGTGGTGTTCGAAGTCAACCAGCATGACCTGAAGATCGTCGCCAGCAAGGGCGGCGGCCAGCTTGACGGTCGTGCCTGTGCATCCAGCCAGGAGTGGCTTGATCAGCTGGTGCTGGACCAGCGCAAGGAGGGCGACAAGCTGGTGGTAAGCCTGCGCCGCGAGGGCCGCAACAGTGGCATCAGCCTCGGCAACAGCTACGCCTGGCTGGATATCCGCGGCAGCGTGCCGGACAACCTGCCGCTGCAGCTCAAGGTCGGCTCCGGCGACGCCAGCGTGGAGAACGCACAGTCGCTCAGCGTGGATGTCGGCTCTGGTGATGCGGTGGCCCGCGGCACCCGCGGCGACATCCATGCGGCAGTGGGTTCGGGCGACCTCAACATCGATGGCGGTGGTTCGCTGAACCTGCTGTCGCTGGGTTCCGGCGACGTCAACGTGCGCAACATCAGCGGTAACGCCAGCACCGGTACGGTCGGCTCCGGCGACCTGAAGATCAGCGATGTGCGCGGCAATGCCCGGCTGGATACCGTCGGTTCGGGCGATATCGAGTTCAAGCGCGTGCAGGGCAGCGTTGAAGTCGGCGTGGTCGGCTCCGGCGGCGTCGACCTGGCCGACATCGGCGGCGATGTGCATGTCCGCAGCCACGGTTCGGGCGACATCCAGGTCGACGGCGTTCGCGGCAGCCTGACCGTCGACCACAGCGGCAGCGGCGATGTCGAGCACCGCAACGTCAGTGGCAGGGTCACCCTGCCGCGCGGCAAGTAACCTCTTCCAGACACGTCCAGGGGACCACCATGAAGCTGTCGCGCCTGTTGCCCGCCACCCTGCTGTGCCTGCCGCTGATCGCCTGCGGTGGCACGTCCTCCCCATCCGACAAGACCGTCGGCAAGAGCGTCGCCGAAGCCACCAGCGGTGTCGGCGATACGGTCAAGCAAGCCATTGACGATGCCCATAAGGAGATCACCGAGGGCAACATCAAGATCTCCGCCGACCAGCAGCCACGCGCTGAAATCACCCCGGATGGCCGCCTGCTGATCGCGGGCAAGGAAATCACCGCCAATGACACCCAGCGCCGCCACCTGCAGGAATACCGTGGCCACGTTGTAGCCATCGCGATGGACGGCATGGATATCGGCCTGGCCGGCGCCAAGCTGGGAGCCAATGCGGCCGGTGAAGCACTGAAGGGCATCTTCAGCGGCGACAGCGAAGGCGTGGAGAAGCGCATCAACGCCGAAGCCGCAAAGATCGAGGCCCAGGCCAAGCGCATCTGCGAACGCCTCCCGGCGATGCTGGCCAGCCAACAGGCACTGGCGCGTGAACTGCCTGCGTTCAAGCCGTACGCAACCATGGACCAGAGTGACGTGGACGACTGCGGCAAGAACAACGGCGCCACGTTCTCCAGGTGAGTCAAATCAGCGCACCCGGCCGCCCCTGGCATTCCACGGTCGGCCGGGCTGCGCTGGCGGGCTTACAATGGCGGCCCCGGACGTCCCCGAACCGAATGCCATGAAGAAGTTGTTCCTGCTGCTGGCCGCCCTGCTCTGCCTGGGCCTGGTCGGCTGTGACAAGGATTACCGCAACCACCGCGCCGAGCGCGGCAAGCCGAAGATTTCCGTCAGCGAAGGCATGGTCACCGTGCGTCGCCCGCCGGCACCGAACATCATCATCCTCGGCGATGGCACGATGAAGGTGGACGAGATCCAGATTCCGCTGGACGACGCGCAGAAGCAGATGCTGCAGACCATGTTCGGCAAGCTGCAGGTGCTGCGCCAGAACACCCTGGTCGCCGCCCCGGCCGACCCGAACATGCAGCCGGTGAAGATCCAGCCGCCGGAGGGCATGGAGGTGATTCCGGCAGACCTGATCCAGCGCATCCCCGAATTCAAGGACTACACCGACACCTTCGGCAACATCGTCGCCGACCGCCGCTGAAGAAAAACGCCGCCCGAGGGCGGCGTTCCTGCGTGTGGTGGGTGTGAACCTTGGTCCGCACGCCGTTCGATCAACCGCCGGCGCCACCGCCCCCGGCCTGGATGCCGCCGGCAGTCAGCGCGGCCGGGTCCAGCAGGCGGCGCAGTTCGGCCTCGTCCAGGCCGCTGTCCTCCAGCGCCACGTCCAGCACCGGGCGCTGTTCCTTGTACGCCCGCTTGGCGATCGCCGCCGCCTTCTCGTAGCCGATGATCGGGTTCAATGCAGTGACCAGGATCGGGTTGCGCGCCAGCGCCTCGGCCACGCGGTCCTCGCGCACCTTCAGGCCGGCGATGGCGCTGTCAGCCAGCAGCGTGGACACATTGGCCAGCAGACCGATGCCATCGAGCAGGTTCACTGCGATCAATGGCAGGGTGACATTGAGCTGGAAGTTGCCGGTCTGCCCGGCCACGGTGATCGCGGTGTGGTGGCCGATCACCTGCGCGCAGGCCATCACCGTCGCTTCCGGAATCACAGGATTGACCTTGCCCGGCATGATCGAGCTGCCCGGCTGCAACGCCGGCAGTTCGATCTCGCCCAGCCCGGCCAGCGGACCGGCGTTCATCCAGCGCAGGTCATTGGCGATCTTGATCAGCGCCACCGCCAGCGCATTGAGCTGGCCGGACAGTTCAACCGCATCGTCCTGCGCGGCCAGGCCCTCGAACTTGTTCTCGGCGCTGTCGAACTTGAAGGACGTCTGCTGCTTCAGTGCCTTGGCCACCTGCGCGCCGAAGCGCGGGTCGGCATTGATGCCGGTGCCGATCGCGGTACCGCCCAGCGGCAGGCGACGCACGCGCTTGAGGCTGTCCTCGATGCGTTCCTGCGCCGAGGCGAGCTGCGCCGACCACGCGCCGAACTCCTGCTCGAAGGTCAGCGGCATCGCATCCATCAGGTGGGTGCGCCCGGTCTTGACCACCTTGCGCAGGCTGCGGCCCTTCTTGTCCAGGGTCTTGCGCAGGTGCACCAGCGCCGGCAGCAGCTGTTCATGCGCCGCCAGCACCGCCGACACGCGCAGCGCGGTCGGGATCACGTCGTTGGAGCTCTGCCCCTGGTTGACGTGGTCGTTGGGATGCACCGTGGTCTTGCCCGCCTTGCCGGCACGGTTGGCCAGGGTGGCGATGACCTCGTTGGCATTCATGTTCGAGGACGTGCCCGAACCGGTCTGGTAGACGTCTATCGGGAAATGCGCGTCCCAGTCACCGGCGGCCACTTCGGCGGCCGCGACCTGGATCGCCTTGGCCACGGTCTTGGGCAGGTGGCCCAGCTCGGCGTTGACGCCGGCGGCGGCGCCCTTGACCAGGCCCAGCGCGCGGATGAAACCACGTGGCATGCGCTGGCCCGAGACCGGGAAGTTCTGTACGGCGCGCTGGGTCTGCGCACCCCACAGGGCATCGGCAGGCACCTGCAGCTCGCCCATGCTGTCATGTTCGATCCGGAATCCCGGGGTGGCACCCTTGCTTGCAGCTTTGCTCATTGCATCAACTCCGCACTACTTCAGTTGGGGAAAGGGAAGCGGCGGCTGGCAGGGTGTCGCTTCCCGGGCTGGCGGCTGCGACAACGATACTCCCTTGCCTGCAGCGTGGGATGACGAGGGCGGGCCAGATCGTTCCGCCTGCGCGGCCGTTCTGCACGCTCCAGGGTAGTGCCGGCCGCTGGCCGGCAGCGCATGGAATCGCTGGCCGGGTGTGGTCGCCGGCCAGCGGCCGGCACTACCTGACCGGCACGTCGTAGAATATGGCCCCCGCCGCTCGTCCCCGCCCTGCCGACATGTCCGATTCCGCCCTGCTCGCCCTGTCCCCGCTTGATGGCCGTTACGCCGGCAAGGTCGACGCCCTGCGCCCGATCTTCTCCGAATATGGCCTGATCAAGGCCCGCATCACGGTCGAGGTGGAATGGCTGCTGGCCCTGGCCGCCGAGCCGGGCATCGTCGAACTGGCCCCGTTCTCCGACGCCGCCGTCGCCCGCCTGCGCGCGCTGGCCGCCAACTTCAGCCCGGCCCAGGCCGCGCGCGTCAAGGAGATCGAGCGCACCACCAACCACGACGTCAAGGCGGTGGAGTACTTCATCAAGGAACAGCTGAAGGACGACGCCGAGCTGGCCCCGGCGCTGGAATTCGTGCATTTCGCCTGCACCAGCGAAGACATCAACAACCTCAGCTACGGCCTGATGCTGGAACAGGCCCGCCGCGAAGTGCTGCTGCCGACCCTGGACGGCATCGCCGCCTCCCTGCGCACCCTGGCCCACGCCCAGGCCGGCCAGCCGATGCTGTCGCGCACCCATGGCCAGACCGCGTCGCCGACCACCCTGGGCAAGGAGCTGGCCAACGTGGTCGCGCGCCTGGAACGCCAGCGCAGGCAGATCGCCGCAGTCGAACTGACCGGCAAGATCAACGGCGCGGTCGGCAACTACAACGCGCACGTGGCCAGCTACCCGGACGTGGACTGGCCGGCCTTCGCCGAGCGCTTCGTGACCGGCCTGGGCCTGGTGTTCAACCCGTACACCACGCAGATCGAGCCGCACGACAACGTCGCCGAGATCGGCGATGCCGCACGCCGCGCCAACATCATCCTGATCGACCTGGCCCGCGACATCTGGGGCTACATCTCGCTGGGCTACTTCAAGCAGCGCCTGAAGGAAGGCGAAGTCGGCTCGTCGACGATGCCGCACAAGGTCAATCCGATCGATTTCGAGAACGCCGAAGGCAACTTCGGCATCGCCAACGCGCTGTTCGAGCACTTCAGCGCGAAGCTGCCGATCAGCCGCTGGCAGCGTGACCTGACCGACTCCACCGTGCTGCGTGCGCTGGGCACCGCGTTCGGCCACAGCCAGGTGGCGCTGGATTCGCTGGCCAAGGGCCTGGGCAAGCTGGAAGTGAACCCGCAGCGCCTGGACGCCGATCTGGACGCGGCCTGGGAAGTGCTGGCCGAGGCCGTGCAGACGGTGATGCGTCGCCACGGCCTGCCGAACCCGTACGAGCAGCTGAAGGCGCTGACCCGTGGCCAGGGCATCACCGCCGAGTCGATGCGGGCGTTCGTGCAGGGGCTGGAGCTGCCGGCGGATGCGAAGCAGCGCCTGCTGGAGATGACTCCGGGCAGCTACACCGGCCTGGCTGAGTCGCTGGCGAAGAAGATCTAAGGGGTTTCCTTTGCGGCGGCGGCCGCGGGCGCTGCCTGCGGCAGGCAACGGCAACGGCAACAGCAACGGCAACGGCAACAGCAACGGCAACAGCAACGTCAAAAGCGGCTCTGGATTGATGCCAGCTGGGCGGGTCGGGAGGGGCCAGCGGGACACGCCGTAAACCCATCCATGGGGGCTCGATGGCGCCATCCATGGCGCCAACGGTCCCGCTGGCCCCTCCCGACCCACCTCTGACACATTCCTGGTGACGGATCGAAGAGCATTGGGTTGTCGGGACGGAATTTTGAAAGAGGGACGCGGCTTCGCCGCGTCCCTCTTTTGTTTTGGAATGAGCAAGCGCAGCGCGCGCCCCGCTGTTGCCCTTGATTCTCTTTTCCATTCCGTGGCGGGCCGCGCAGGAAACTGTCAGGGGCCGGGTGGGGTGGGTTCGCGGGACCGTTGGCGCCATGGATGGCGCCATCGAGCCCCCATGGATGGGTTTACGGCGTGTCCCGCGAACCCACCCCACCCGGCCCAGCGCGGCTTCTGCCTTCTGCGCCCCCCCCGCCACGAGGGGCTCCGCCGTTGGCCGGAACCCCCGCGACAAACCCGCGCACGTGCGCAATCCCAGCGAACGGCGGACAATGGAGGCCTCAGGCGGCCCGCCGTGCCGCCCTCCCGTTTTCCGCTGCAAGGATTCCCCATGGCCGCCCGCAAGTCCTCCGCCCCCCTGATCGAAGTCACCGCACGCCCCGGCCAGCCGCTGGGCATGGCCCCGGCCGTCTTCCTGCGCGATTTCTGGCAGAAGCGCCCGCTGCTGATCCGCAATGCCTTCCCGGATTTCCAGACCCCGGTGCAACCGGAAGACCTGGCGGGCCTGGCCTGCGAGGAAGGCGTGCTGGCGCGCCTGATCGAACATGACAAGGCCCAGGATGGCTGGCGCGTGCGCACTGGCCCGTTCCAGGAAGACATCTTCCCCGCCCTCCCCGACCACGACTGGACTCTGCTGGTACAGGACGTGGACAAGTGGGACAAGGACGTGCGTGCCCTGATCGAGCACTTCAGCTTCCTGCCGCGCTGGCGCATGGATGACGTGATGATCAGCTTCGCCGCCACCGGTGGCTCGGTCGGCGCCCACGTCGACCAGTACGACGTGTTCCTGCTGCAGGCCCATGGCCACCGCCGCTGGCAGATCGACGCCAGCGAATCGATCAAGGGCAAGCAGCCACCGCTGGGCTTCCGCCCGGACGTGGAACTGAAGCTGCTGAAGGTGTTCAAGCCGACCCACGACTGGGTGCTGGCACCGGGCGACATGCTGTACCTGCCGCCGAACGTGCCGCACCACGGCGTGGCTGAAGACCCGTGCCTGACCTTCTCGTTCGGCATGCGCGCGCCGTCCTCGGCCGAGCTGATCAGCGACTACCTGGATACCCTGATCGCCGATGCCGACGAGAACATCCGCTACCAGGATGCCGACCTGAAGGTGCCGGCCGACCCGAACGAGATCGACACGGTGGCGATGGCCCGGGTGATCACCGCCCTCAATGCGATCCGCATGAACGACCCGGACAAGCTGGGCGACTGGTTCGGCCGCTTCATCACCACCTACCGCGCCGCCGGCGAAGTGATGGCCCACCAGGCCGCACCGGCAGCGGAAGAAGTGGTCCAGGCCCTGGCGTCGGGCCTGCTGCTGCAGCGCCACCCGTGGGCGCGCCTGGCCTGGCGCCGGGCCAAGCGCGGTGCCAGCCTGTACGTCAGCGGCCAGGACTTCGCTCTGCCGGTGAAGGACGCGCAGCGCCTGGCCGGTGCCGAGCAGCTCGACGCCGCCGCCTACCGCGGCCTGTCCGACAAGGGCCGTGCCGTGGTCCAGCGGCTGCTGGTCGGCGGCGTGTTCCAGCTGATCGACCCCAACGAGCTGTATGACGCCGAAGACGAGGACGACGGCGAGGACAGCGTGGTGCTGGGCGAGGTGGTCGAAGGCCGTGACCGCGTGGACGCGATCGACGACGACGCGGTGTCCGACGATGTCCACACCGTGACCGTCCATGACGACGGCATCGAAGTCATCGTCAACTTCGAGGACGACGAGGAAGACGACAGCGAGACCGGCCGCGCCTGAGCCATCACGATGATCCGGGTCCAGCAGGTCAGCCACGCCGACGCCCACGTCGCGATCCACGACGTGCGCCAGCGCGTGTTCGTGCAGGAACAGGGCATCGCCGCCGAGCTGGAACGCGATGCGCTGGACCCGGTCAGCGCCCATGTGCTGGCGCTGGACGCTGAAGACCGGCCGGTCGGCACCGGCCGGCTGGCACCGGACGGCCGTATCGGTCGCATGGCGGTGCTGGCCAGCCATCGCAGCCACGGGGTGGGTGAGGCCCTGCTGCTGGCCCTGGTCGAGGCCGGGCGCCGGCTCGGCCTGGCCGAACTGCATCTGCACGCCCAGCTGCCGGCCCGGGCGTTCTATGCCCGCCAGGGCTTCCTGCCCGAGGGCGATGTGTTTGAAGAAGCCGGCATCGGTCACCAGCAGATGCGCCGCCGGCTGGGCGCGGCCAGCGCCATCGACAGCCGCGCCGAAGCGGTGGACATCACCACCGCCATCGTCCATCGCGCCCGTCGCCAGCTGTGGCTGCACAGCCGCCAGCTGGACCCGGGCCTGCTCGACACACCGCCCGTGCAGGCCGCCCTGCGCCGTTTCGTCACTGCCCGCCACGACAAGCAGCTGCGGGTGATCGTGCACGATGCGGCGGCGATCGCCTCGGCCGGAGCGCCCCTGCTGGCGCTGGCCCAGCGCCTGCCAAGCGTGATCCAGATCCGCGAGGTCTCCGATCCGATCGACCGTGCGCTGGCCTCGGCGTGCGTGCTCAACGATGCCGGCGACTTCTACTTTCGTCTGATCGGCCACCGCCTCGACGGCGAGGCCGGCATCGCGCTACCGGCACGTTCGCAGCCGTTCGAGCAGCAATTGCAGCGTGTCTGGGACCGTTCGCGCGATTGCAGCGAACTTCGCGCGCTCGGCCTCTGAGCGGAGCGGGCTGCCTCAACCTGTCTGGAAGCGGCACCGGTGGACCTGCGATGCCTCGGGCGGCGCCCCTTCGTGTCCGGTTGGGGGTACAATTTGGCTGTTTGAACGCGCCCGCGCAGGGCTATTCATCTTCCTGCCGGGTCCTTCTGAAGCCATACCCCACAAAGCGAATCAACACCCTCCATCGTGGACAATCAACTGAAGCAGTTTGCGCAATCTTCGCAACTCGCCGGCGGCAACGCCTCCTATGTCGAGGACCTGTACGAGCAGTACCTGGTCTCCCCGGATAGTGTCGATCCCAAATGGAAAACCTACTTCGACGGCTTCAAGGGCCGCGAAGCAGGTGACATTCCGCACTCGGCCGTCATCTCCCACATTGCGGACGCGGCCAAGGATGCGCTGAAAGCCGGCACCGGCAACGGTGCGGGCGACGAGCGTGAGCGCAATGTCGGTCGTCTGATCACCGCCTACCGCTCGCGCGGCCATCTGGACGCCCGCCTGGACCCGCTGGGCCTGACCACGCCGGTCAACACCCCGGACCTGGGCCTGCCGTTCCACAGCCTGTCCGATGGCGACCTCAACAGCGAATTCAGCACCGGCGGCGTCGGTGGCCAGCCGCGCATGAAGCTGCGCGACCTGCTGGCGCGCCTGAAGGCGACCTACACCGGCTCGATCGGTGCGGAGTTCATGCACATCTCCGAGGTCGAGCAGCGCCAGTGGATCTACAAGAAGCTGGAAGCGGCCGGTGGCAACTACCAGCTGGACGCTGACACCCAGCGCCGCACCCTGGAGCGCCTGACCGCGGCCGAAGGCCTGGAACGCTACCTGCACACCAAGTACGTCGGCCAGAAGCGCTTCTCGCTGGAAGGCGGCGACTCGCTGATCCCGATGATGGACACCATCATCCGCAGCGCTGGCAAGGATGGCGTCAAGGACGTGGTGATCGGCATGGCCCACCGCGGCCGCCTGAACGTGCTGGTCAATACCCTGGGCAAGAACCCGCGCAAGCTGTTCGACGAGTTCGAAGGCAAGTTCGAGCACGACGAGCACGCCTCGGCCGGTGACGTGAAGTACCACATGGGCTTCTCGGCCGACGTCGCCACCGACGGCGGCCCGGTGCACCTGGCGCTGGCGTTCAACCCGTCGCACCTGGAAATCGCCGACCCGGTCGTGGCCGGTTCCGTGCGTTCGCGCCAGGAGCGCCGCAAGGACACCGCGCGCAAGCAGGTGATGCCGATCCTGATCCACGGCGACGCGGCCTTCTCCGGCCAGGGCGTGGTCATGGAGCTGTTCCAGATGTCGCAGGCCCGCGGCTTCGCCGTCGGCGGCACCGTGCACATCGTGGTCAACAACCAGGTCGGCTTCACCACCTCCAACCCGCTGGATACGCGCTCCACGCGCTACGCCACCGACGTGGCGAAGATGATCGCCGCCCCGGTGCTGCACGTGAACGGCGATGATCCGGAAGCGGTGGTGTTCGCCGCACAGCTGGCCTTCGAGTTCCGCCAGACGTTCGCCAAGGACGTGGTCATCGACCTGATGTGCTACCGCCGTTGGGGCCACAACGAGGCCGACGAGCCGGCGATCACCCAGCCGCTGATGTACCAGGTGATCCGCAAGCACGCCACCACCCGCGAGATGTACGCCGAGCAGCTGGAAAAGGCGGGCGTGATCGCCGCTGGCGCCGGCAAGGCGATGGTCGATGCGTACCGCGAGAAGCTGGACGCCGGTGAAGTGACCACCGAGCTGGCCAAGGTCGAGAAGACCCCGCCGAGCAGCCCGCTGTTCGTCGATTGGCCGAAGCTGCTGGAAGGCAAGCTGTCCGACCCGGTCTCGACCAAGGTCGAGAAGAACAAGCTGGTCGAGCTGGCCAAGCTGATCAACACCGTGCCGGACGAAGTGCAGCTGCACTCGCGCGTGGCCAAGGTCTACGACGACCGTCGCAAGATGGCTGCCGGCGAGATCCCGGGCGACTGGGGCTTTGCCGAGAACCTGGCCTACGCCACCCTGCTCGACGAAGGCCATGCACTGCGCCTGGTCGGCCAGGACGTCGGCCGCGGTACGTTCACGCACCGCCACGCGATCCTGCACGACCAGAAGACCGACAACTACTACATGCCGCTGCGGCAGCTGGTGGATTCTCCGGAAAAGGCCACCGTCATCGACTCGCTGCTGAGCGAAGAAGCGGTGATGGCCTATGAGTACGGCTTCTCCACCACCGATCCGAACACGTTGTGCATCTGGGAAGGCCAGTTCGGCGACTTCGCCAACGGCGCCCAGGTGGTGATCGACCAGTTCATCGCTGCCGGTGAAGCCAAGTGGGGCCGTATCTCCGGCCTGACCCTGCTGCTGCCGCATGGTTATGAAGGGCAAGGCCCGGAACACAGCTCGGCGCGCCTGGAGCGCTTCCTGCAGCTGTGCGCGCTGGAGAACATGCTGGTGGTGGTGCCGTCGACCCCGGCACAGGCCTTCCACATGCTGCGTCGCCAGCTGCACCTGACCACCCGCAAGCCGCTGGTGGTGATGTCGCCGAAGTCGCTGCTGCGCCACAAGCTGGCCGTGTCGACCCTGGACGAACTGGCCAACGGCGAGTTCCAGCACCTGATCGGCGACGCCAACGCCGATGCCAAGAAGGTCAAGCGCGTGGTGCTGTGCTCGGGCAAGGTCTACTACGACCTGCTGGAAGACCAGACCAAGCGTGGCCAGGACGACGTGGCGATCATCCGCGTGGAGCAGCTGTACCCGTTCCCGCGTGCGCTGCTGGCCGCCGAACTGAAGAAGTACGGCAAGGCCACCGACGTGGTGTGGACGCAGGAAGAACCGCAGAACCAGGGTGCGTGGTACCAGATCCGCCACCACCTGCAGTTCTGCCTGGCCGATGGCCAGAACCTGCACTACGCCGGTCGCGCACGTTCGGCTTCGCCGGCTGCCGGTCACATGGCTGACCACGTCCGCGAACAGCAGCAGCTGGTCGCCGATGCACTGGTCAACCCGTTCAACGACACGTTCGCTGAATAATCCTCCCCCTATTTAGAAGACAAACCAGGAAGCTCCCGCAATGGCCACCGAAGTCAAAGCCCCGGTACTGCCCGAATCCGTCGCCGACGGCACCATCGCCACCTGGCACAAGAAGGTGGGCGACGCCGTCAAGCGCGACGAAAACCTGCTTGACCTGGAAACCGACAAGGTCGTCCTGGAAGTGCCGTCGCCGGTCGACGGCGTGCTCAAGGAAATCAAGTTCGCCGAAGGCTCGACCGTGACCTCCAGCCAGGTCGTGGCGATCATCGAAGAAGGCGCCGTGGCCGCTGCCCCGGCTCCGGCCGCTGAAGAGAAGAAGGCTGAGGCCGCGCCGGCCGCTGCGGCTCCGGCCGCTGCTGCCGCTCCGGCCCCGGCTGCCAAGTCGGCCGCCGACGCGCTGCCGCCGGGCGCCCGCTTCACCGCCATCACCGAAGGCGTGAACCCGGCCGATGTCGACGGCACCGGCCGCCGCGGCGCGGTGACCAAGGAAGACATCGTCAACTTCGCCCGCAACGGCGGCGCCGGCAAGGCCGGTGGCGCACGTCCGGAAGAGCGCGTGCCGATGACCCGCATCCGCAAGCGCATCGCCGAGCGCCTGATGGAGTCGAAGAACTCGACCGCCATGCTGACCACCTTCAACGAAGTCGACCTGTCCAAGGTGTCGGCGGCGCGCAAGGAACTGCAGGACGAGTTCGTCAAGGCCCACGGCATCAAGCTGGGCTTCATGAGCTTCTTCGTGAAGGCCGCTGCCAACGCGCTGCAGCGCTTCCCGCTGGTCAACGCCTCGATCGACGGCGACGACATCATCTACCACGGCTACTCGGACATCTCGATCGCCGTCTCGACCGAGAAGGGCCTGGTCACCCCGGTCCTGCGCAACGTCGAGCGCATGTCGTTCGCCGACATCGAAAAGACCATCGCCGACTACGCCAAGAAGGCGCGTGACGGCAAGCTGAGCCTGGAAGAACTGCAGGGCGGCACCTTCACCGTGACCAACGGCGGCACCTTCGGCTCGCTGCTGTCGACCCCGATCATCAACCCGCCGCAGAGCGCCATCCTGGGCATGCACGCCATCAAGGAGCGTCCGATCGCCCAGAACGGCCAGGTCGTGATCGCGCCGATGATGTACCTGGCGCTGTCCTACGACCACCGCATCATCGACGGCAAGGACTCGGTGCAGTTCCTGGTGGACATCAAGAACCAGCTGGAAAACCCGGGCCGCATGCTGTTCGGCCTGTAAGACACCTCCCGCCCCTCCGCGCCCGCGCGGAGGGGTTCTGGTAATGCATCAAGGAATAATTCAATGGCTGAACAATTCGACGTCGTCGTCATCGGTGCCGGCCCGGCCGGTTACCACGCTGCCATCCGCGCGGCACAGCTGGGCCTGAAGACCGCCTGCATCGACGCAGCGCTGGGCAAGGACGGCAAGCCGGCCCTGGGTGGCACCTGCCTGCGCGTGGGCTGCATCCCGTCCAAGGCGCTGCTGGATTCCTCGCGCCAGTTCTGGAACATGGGCCACATCTTTGGCGACCATGGCATCAGCTTCAAGGATGCCAAGATCGACGTCGAGGCGATGGTTGGCCGCAAGGACAAGATCGTCAAGCAGTTCACCGGCGGCATCGGCATGCTGTTCAAGGCCAACAAGGTCGCCGCCTACTACGGCTTCGGCGAACTGCAGCCGGGCAACGTGGTCAAGGTCACCCAGCATGATGGTTCCATCGTCGAGCTGAAGGGCACCAACGTGATCATCGCGGCCGGTTCGGATTCGATCGAACTGCCGTTCGCCAAGTTCGACGGCGAGACCATCGTCGACAACGTCGGCGGCCTGGACTTCACCGAAGTGCCGAACCGCCTGGCGGTGATCGGCGCCGGCGTGATCGGCCTGGAACTGGGCAGCGTGTGGAAGCGCCTGGGCGCTGAAGTCACCATCCTGGAAGCACTGCCGGAGTTCCTGGCCGTGGCCGACGCCGAAGTGGCCAAGACCGCTGCCAAGGAATTCAAGAAGCAGGGCCTGGACATCCGCCTCGGCGCCAAGGTCTCGAAGACCGAGATCACCGGCAAGGGCAAGAAGAAGGAAGTCGTTGTCACTTACACCGACAGCGAAGGCGAAAAGACCCTGACCGTGGACAAGCTGCTGGTGGCCGTTGGCCGTCGCGCCGCCACCAAGGGCCTGCTGGCTGAAGGGACCGGCGTCAAGATCAACGAGCGCGGCCAGATCGAAGTCGACGCGCACTGCCACACCGGCGTCAACGGCGTGTGGGCGGTCGGCGACTGCGTGCGCGGCCCGATGCTGGCGCACAAGGGCTTCGAGGAAGGCATCGCGGTGGCTGAGCTGATCGCCGGCCTGCCGGGCCACGTCAACTTCGACACCATTCCGTGGGTCATCTACACCGAGCCGGAACTGGCCTGGGTCGGCAAGACCGAAGCCCAGCTGAAGGCCGAAGGCATTCCGTACAAGGCCGGCAGCTTCCCGTTCGCCGCCAACGGCCGTGCCGTGGCGATGATCGAGCCGGCAGGTTTCGTGAAGATCCTGGCCCACGCCGAGACCGACCGCATCCTCGGCATGCACCTGGTCGGCGCCAACGTCTCCGAGCTGGTGCACGAAGGCGTGCTGACCATGGAGTTCAGCGGCTCGGCCGATGACCTGGCCCGCATCTGCCACGCCCACCCGTCGCTGTCGGAAGTGATCCACGACGCGGCGATGGCGGTCAGCAAGCGCGCCATCCACAAGGCGAACTGATCGTTCGCTGACAGTGCCGGCCGCTGGCCGGCACACTCCAGCAATCAAAAAACCCCGCCTCGGCGGGGTTTTTCATTGGCCGCGCAGCTCGTCCAGCAACAGCCGGGTCGCCCGCGATGCCTTTCCGGCATCCGAACTGACAAGACCGAACACCCGTTGGATGAGCGGCCGTAGCGGCATCACCCGCAGGCCATGCCGGTCCTCAGGCAGCGTGGATTCGGGCACCAGCGAAACACCCAGCCCTTCGCGGACCAGTACGCAGGCACTGGCCCAGTCGCGCACGGTCACCCGTACGTCCGCCATTTCCAGGCCAGCGTCACTCATCAGGCGCTGACCATTCACCGTACAGCCGCCCGTTGCAAGGATGAAGGGTTCGCCCGCCAGCTCGCTCAGCGCCACCCCGCCCCCGGTGGCGCGACGCCCCAGCGGATGCGCCTGCGGCAGCACCGCCATCCACTCATCGCTGCCCAGTGCCAGCGGGTCTCGATCAGCAGCGGGGTTCATCACCACCCCGACATCGACCATGCCGGATGCCAGCCAGTGCTCGACCTCCACGTCGGTACCTTCCACGGTCACCACCTCGATGCCCGGGTGACGCCGCCGGAAATCACGCAACAGCGGAGGCAACACGCCCGAGATGATCGAAGGAAAGCTGGCCAGGCGGATGCGGACTCCACTCACCCCGCGGCTGTCGTCGGCCAGCGCGCGAATGGCCTGCAGGCCGCCCAGCATGCTGCGTGCGTGTTCGATCACTCGCCGCCCCAGCGCGGTGATCTCCACCTGACGCCGCTCGCGCACGAAGACCGCAAAGCCCAACGAGGCCTCCAACTGGGCCAGCGCCTGGCTGGCACCGGATTGGCTGATGCCGACGCGATCGGCGCCGCGCGAGATGGTTCCCTCGTCGGCCACGGCAACCAGCAGGCGCCAATGGGCAAGATTCATCATGGCAGGCAGTAGCCCAGCTTATGGCATGGAAATCGAAGATTGATTTTACCGGATACCGCCGGGCCAGCAGACTGCCCTGCATCGGCTGTCCCAGCCGCTCTTCCCTCTCGAGACCGTCCATGAAGCTGTATTACGCGCCCTACACCTGCTCGCTGTCGCCGCATATCGTGCTGCGCGAGCTCGGCCTCCCGTTCGAACTGGTCAAGGTCGACAACGCGACCAGGCAGACCGCCGATGGCCGCGACTTCCGTACGATCAACCGCAAGGGATACGTTGCCGCGCTGGAGCTGGACGACGGCCAGGTGCTGACCGAAGGCCCGGTGATCGTCCAGTTCCTGGCCGACCTGAAACCCGAATGCGCGCTGGCCCCGCCCGTCGGCAGCTGGGAGCGGGTACGGCTGCAGGAGTGGTTGAACTTTGTCACCAGCGAAATCCATGCTGGTTCGGCACCGCTGTTCAATGCCGCGCTGCCGGAAGAGGCCAAGGCATTCTTCCGTGCAAAACTCTTCAAGCGCTTCGATCTGCTGCAGGAAATCCTGGCACAACAGGATTTCCTGATGGGTTCAACCTTCAGCGTGGTCGATGCCTATCTGTTCACGGTGCTTGGCTGGTGTCGCTTCTTCTCCATCGATCTGGCGGCGTGGCCGGCGCTGCCGGCCTACACCCGCAGGGTCAACGCGCGACCGGCCGTGCAGGCAGCGCTGCGTGCCGAGGCGGCATGATGCAAGGCCGCGCCCCTGCGTGATCTGGCCGTTTTGGAGAGCAGCCGGGCATGGGCTCCGCGCTACACCTTTCCAGCCGGCTTCTTCGGTGGATCGTCGCAGACCTTGTGCTGAACAACCGTATCGCCGGCCTTCCATTCCTTCACCACCCGGCAGCGCTCCCGGGCTTTCGGTGTCGCCGCCGCCGCGGCATCCGCTTCGTCGGCAGCCGCGGTCTGCTGGCGCTCGAGCCAGGCAGACGGCGGCGGCACCGCCGGTGTAGCGAGCGCTGGCAGCGCAACCTGCGCCAGCGCGGCCAACAGCAGCGCCCTCATGCGGCCACCGGGCCGCCACCGAGCAGGCGTGCCGGCAGCATGAACAGCGCGCGCAGGAACGCGAACAGCGCCGAGAAGGTGATGCCGACCAGGCGGAATGGCAGGCTCAGCAGCCACACGAACGGCCAGGCGATCAGGGCGAGGATCGCCAGCGGCCAGCACAGCACGAACAGCAGGCACCACACACCGAGCGCAAACAGGGTCTTCATCACGGTCTCCTTGGGGCGGCACCCTGCCGCCTGTGGACACCATGGCGCCCCACCCTCGCTGCCCGCAAACGGTTTGCGACGAAACCGGGCTGGGGGCGATGAAACCGGTGGTGGGGAAACCGGAGATTCAGGAGGTTGCCGGCCAGCGGCCGGCACTACCGAACGGATTCACACCGGCAGTGCGCCCGGGCGGCCATGGGTCACCTGGAAGCGGGCGGCCGTGCGTACCGGCGCATCCGCGCGCAGCACGCTGTCGGCGAAGCGCAGCTCGGCGTCCACGGTCTGCCGGTTCAGCTGCAGCTTCCACCAGCCACGGCGATCACCATCGAAATAGCGGATATGCGGGTTCTGCGGAATTGATGGACCGTAGTACGGGCCATAGGGCGTATCGTCGCCGCCACTGCTGATCGCCGGCGCAATGAACTCGGTGGCCAGCACCGCGGCATCGGCCGTGTCGAAATCCAGCTTCAGGTCGTTGACGAAGGTGGAATGCCAGTCGCCACCGAGCACGATGGCGTTGCCCTGCCCGCCTGACTGCAGTGCCTGCAGCAACCGGTTGCGTGCAGCGGGATAGCCATCCCAGGCGTCGTTCCAGAAGCGCTCGCGCGGCGTGCCGCCGTCCAGCCGCAGCTGCGCCATCAGCAACTGCTGCACCACCACGTTCCAGCGCGTGCCCCGTGCGGCGGCCATCGACTGCGCGAACCACGCTTCCTGGCCTGCACCGAGCATGCTCATGCGCGGGTCCAGTGCGGCATCACAGCGTGGTGATTCACCGACGCCACAGGGATTGGCCGGGCGGAACTGGCGGCAGTCGAGCAGGGTCAGCTGTGCCAGATCGCCGTAGCGCAGGCGACGGTGCACGCGCAGGCCACCATTACCCGACGGCGCGCTGCGCATCGGCAGGTGTTCGTAGAACGCGCGGTAGGCCGCCGCACGGCGCACGATGAAGTCCTCGGTCGACACGCCGGGCTTTTCCGGGTGGATGCCGGAGTAATCGTTCTGCACCTCGTGGTCATCCCAGATCACCGCGAACGCGTGTGCGGCGTGCGCAGCCTGCAGATCCGGATCGAGCTTGTACAGTGCGTACTGGTCACGGTAGCGCTCCAGGCTGACCGTCTCGCCGCTGAAGCGCTCGGCATCCAGCGTGCGCCCGCGTGCGTTCTGCAGCGGGCTGTATTCGTACAGGTAGTCACCGGCATGCAGCACCAGGTCGACATCGCTCTGTGCGATGTCGCGCAGCACCGGATAGTAGCCACTGTTCCAGGCCTGGCAGGTGCACAGCGCCAGCCGCAGCTGCCGAAGTTGCATGTCCAGCAGCGGCGCGGTGCGGAAGTGGCCGACCGCGCTTTCCTCATCGCCATCGCAGGCGAATCGATAGTAATAGTCGCGGCCCGGGCGCAGGCCATTGACCTCCACGTGCACCGAATGGGCCAGCTCCGGCACCGCGGCGGCAACGCCACGCTGCACCAGCCGGCGCATGCCCGGGTCTTCAGCCACGAACCAGCGCACCGGCACCGCCCGCGACGGCATGCCACCGCCGTTGAGCGGGTCCGGGGCCAACCGCGTCCACAACACGGCTCCCTGCGGATCCGGATCGCCGGCGGCAATGCCGAGGGTGAACGGATCACGCCCCAGCCGCGGCCGTGGGCCGGCCGTGGCCAGCCCCGGCATCGCCGCCAGCGCGATCGCCGCCCCCGTGCCCTGCCACGCCATGCGCAGCAGACGACGACGGCTTTCCGGATCGACAGGACCGCGCATCAGAAGCGCACGGTTGCGGTGGCCATCACCTGCCGCGGCGCGCCGACCTGCATGGTCGCCAGGCTGCGGGTCGGGTCGGCGGCGTAGGTGCCGTTGGTGTTGATCGACGACAGGTAGCGCTTGTCGGTGAGGTTGGTCAGGTTCAACGCCACGGTCAGGTTCTGTGCTGGGCCGAGCTGGCCGAAGTCATAGGCCACCGAGGCGTTGACCAGCCAGTAGCTCGGCACCGACACATCGTTGGTGTAGGTTACGTAGCGCTTGCCGACATGGTTGGCCGACAGGCGCATGTCCCACGGGCCCGGGGTCCATGCCAGGGTGCTGGCGAACATCCACTCCGGGGTGTCGACGGTCTTCTTGCCGCGGGTCGGCACCACGCCGTTGTTCACGTAGTCGTTGTCGTAGGTGCTGTCATTCCACGACAGCGCGTTGGACCAGGCCAGGTCCTGCATCGGCTTCAGCTGCAGGGTCGCCTCGGCGCCGCGGCTGGTCACCGAACCGACGTTGGAGAACAGCGCCGGGCAGCCGAGGATGCCCACGCACTGGGCGATCGCAAGCAGGCGGTTGTCGAACTTGACGTCGTACACCGCGACCGAGGCTTCATACCCCTGGCCGTAGCCACGCCAGCCCAGTTCGAGCGTACGCGACTGTTCCGGCTTCAGGTTCTTCGCGCTGGCGTCGAACGCGGCCTGCGGCACATTGAACGGGCTGCCCACGCCCAGCGCATAGGCCGCGATGTTCTTGGCGAACGAACCGAAGATCTCGTTGCCTTCGTTGAGCTTGAAGTTGAAGCCGGCCTGCGGCAGGAAGCCCTTCCTTGCGGTCAGGCTGCTGTTGTTGGCATAGCTGCCCAGCGGCGTGCGCACGCTGGTGCGGGTGTGCGGCGACTTCGCGCCGATGTCGATGGTCAGGCGGTCATCGAACAGGCGGAAGCGGTCCTGCACGTAGAACTGGCGGGTGATGGTGGTGTAGCGCTGGTGCCACACGCGCTGGTCCGGATTGCGCAGGAAGAAGTCGTCGGTGACCGGGCCGTCGATGTAGTAGAAGTTGCGCTGCACGCTGTGGCCGTTGTCCTCGTACCAGAGGCCGGCTTCGAGTTCGTGGCCGCCGACATTCCAGGTGAATGCCGAGGTCACGCCAGTGCGGTCGATCGCGTACTCGGTGGTGCGGATCGAGATCGGGATCTCGCGGCTGGTGCCCGGATTGGACGGATTGGACGGGCTGAACCAGTGGCCCTGGCCACGGTTGCTGTGGTTGTAGACGTTGACCTTCAGCCGCATCGATTCGTTCAGGCCGAAATCACCGGCGATGCTGGACAGGTCATCGTTGCGCAGGCCATGGCCGGAGTAGTACGCATCCCACGGGCTGTTGACGCCGCCGCTGAATGTGCCACGTGCGGCGGCGACCGCGCGATCCCAATCCGGCGCGTAGTTGTCCCAGTCCCAGCCGAGGCGGTCGATCATCTCCAGCGACAGGTCCTGGTAGTCCGCTTCGACGCGCCGCGAGACGTTGAACAACGCGGTGATCTTGCTGTCCGTGCCGAAGTTGTAGGTCGCCTTGCTGTTGAACTGCTTCAGCTCCTGCGAGCCCTTGCCCTTCCACTTGTCGCCCTCGGAGTACACGCCGGACAGGTAGGCGGCGAAGCCCTGGTGCTCACCGGTCTCCAGGCGCGCATAACTGCGGCGTGCACTGTCGCTGCCGAAGCCCTGCGCCAGCACCACGCCATATTCGGTGGACGGATCGATCGAATAGAACTGGAACACGCCACCGAGGTTGCTGGTGGACGGGGTACCCAGCGCGCCGATACCGGTGGAGACTTCGGCACCGCCGAGGTTCTCGCTGATCACCGCGCGGCTGATGTGCAGGCCGTTGCTGTTGCCATAGGCCATGTTGCCCAGCGGAATGCCATCGAGAGTGTAGCCGAGGCGGTTCTGGTTGAAGCCGCGCAGGCTGATGGTGGTGGACCATTCGTAGGCGCCGGTGGCATCGGCCGATTCGAAATGCACGCCCGGCTTGGTCGCGAGCAGCTTCAGCGGATTGGCGCCGGGCGGCAGCACCTTCATGTCCTCGGCAGTCATGCGCTGCACCTGGCGGGCTTCGCCGCGGCCGATCACCGAGATCGAATCGAGCGTGGTGGCCGACTGCGCGTCGGTGGCGGGAGCGGTTTCAGCGGCGGCCAGCGACGGCAGCGAAGCACAGACCAGCAGGGCCAGCAGGTTGCGGCGAAGCGGAGCGTGGGACGGCATGGGGGCGGATTCCTTGGGCACGCTGGACGCCGAAGGGCGGCGTCGAAAGGGCAGCAGCGGCGGAATCGTAGAAGCGGCGCGTTACATGTCATTTACACGCCACGTACGGAAGTTTGGCGTTGCGGATGGTCTGCAGGCCGTGGGGCGGTTGCCGGCCAGCGGCCGGCACTGCGGTTATTCGAACGAACCGACCGAGTCGTGGGCCAGGTTGTCGAAACGCGTGTACTCGCCGAAGAACTTCAGCTTGCACGAGCCGGTCGGGCCACCACGGTGCTTGCCGATGATGATCTCGGCCAGGCCCTTGTCCGGCGAGTTTTCCTTGTTGTAGTAGTCGTCGCGGTAGATGAACACGATCATGTCCGCGTCCTGCTCGATTGCGCCCGATTCGCGAAGGTCGGCCATCACCGGGCGCTTGTCTGTACGCGTTTCCAGCGAGCGGTTGAGCTGGGACAGCGCAATCACCGGCACGTGCAGTTCCTTGGCCAGGCCCTTCAGCGAACGCGAGATTTCCGAAATTTCGGTCGCGCGGTTTTCGCTGTTGCCGGGCACGCTCATCAGCTGCAGGTAGTCGATCACCACCAGGCCCAGGTCGTGCTCGCGCTTGAGCCGGCGGCACTTGGAACGCAGCACTTCCGGCGACACCCCCGGCGTATCGTCGATGAAGATCTTGGTTTCCTTCAGCATCTTGATCGCACTGGTGACGCGGCTCCAGTCCTCGTCTTCCAGCTGGCCGGTACGCAGGCGCTGTGCGTTGATGCGGCCGTTGGAGGAAATCAGGCGCATCGCCAGCTGCGAGGCCGACATTTCCATCGAGAACACCGCCACGCCCTTCTTCGACTTGATCGCCGCGTACTCGGCGATGTTCAGCGCGAAGGTGGTCTTGCCCATGGCCGGGCGCGCGGCGAGGATGATCAGGTCGGTCGGCTGCAGGCCGGCGGTCATCGCATCGAAGTCGTTGTAGCCGGTCGGCAGGCCGGTGATGTTGCCGCCGTTCTCGAAGCGGTTGCGCAGTTCCTCGAACGCGTCCTTCAGGGCGCCGGGCATCGCCACGAAATCGGTACGGCCACGTGCGCCCTGCTCGGCGATGGCGAACACGCTCTTTTCCGCCGACGCCAGCAGCTCGCTGCTGTCACGGCCCTCGGGCTGGAAACCGTCGTTGACGATGTCGGTACCGACCTGGATCAGCTGCCGCAGCACCGCCTTGTCACGCACGATCTCGGCGTAGGCCACGATGTTGGCCGCCGACGGCGTAGTGCTGGCCAGCTCGATCAGGTAGGCGCCGTCGCCGACCAGCTCCAGCTTGCCCTGCGATTCGAACCACTCGCCCAGGGTGACCGCGTCGAACGGCCGTTCGCGCTCGGACAGCTCACGGATCGCGCGGTAGATCATCTGGTGATCGCGGCGGTAGAAATCGCCTTCGGTCAGCTGGTCGTTGACCCGGTCATACGCCTCCGGCGCCAGCATCAGGCCACCCAGCACCGCCTGCTCGGCCTCCACCGAATGCGGCGGTACCCGCAGCTGATCGATGCGCGATTCATCGCGATCACGATCAAAACCATCGCCGCGCTCTCTGCGGTTGGAACGGAAGCCGGAACGGGCGGACATGCTGCGGTGTTTCCTGCAAAAGTGGACCAGACGAGTGTAGGCATGCGCCGACCCCGGCGGCCATGGACAAGCCTGTGGATAAGCCGTGGAGAAACGGGGGATATCCGCCGGTGCCTGGCCAGACTGGCGTGGGGGCGTCGCGCTGCCTGCGACGGGTGCCATTGCGGCACCCGAGCAGGCCATTATCGCAGATGGGGGCGACCGCCGCTGGCGTCAATCGCCCTTGACGTGCACCGCGATCAGCGACAGGAACCGGTCCACGTAGCCCTGCAGGAATTTCTGCGTGCCCTCGTTGTGGACCGTGCCGTCGGCATCGATCAGGCCGTCCTTGAAGTGGATGAACGCCTCGGGCTGGCCGAGCACGTGCATGTCGAGGAAGGCCAGGCTGTTGCGCAGGTGCTGCTGGGCCACGGCGGTGCCGATCTGGCCGATGGAGGCGCCGATCACCGCCGCCGGCTTGCCGGCAAACGCACTGTCACCATACGGTCGCGAGCCGATGTCGATGGCGTTCTTCAGCACGCCCGGCACCGACCGGTTGTATTCCGGGGTCACGAACAGCACCGCGTCGGCGGCGCGGACCTGGTCCTTCAGCCGCGTGCCCTGCGGCGGATAGTGTCCATCGAAGTCCTGGTCATACAGCGGCAGGTCGCCGATCTGCACGTACTGGAAGCGTGCTCGCTGGCCGGCGATCTTCTCCAGCGCATGGGCCAGCTTGCGGTTGCAGGAGTCCTTGCGCAGGCTGCCGACGAACACGGCGATGGTGGGGATGGACATCGGGACATACTCCTCACGGTGCGGGACGCCCAGCCTAGTCGCCGGCCCCGTGCGCCCCGGTGAAGATCAGCGGCCGGTCACGCCCGCCCGCACCTGCCGCCAATGCGCCTGCCAGGCCTGGAACATCAGCACGTTCCACAGGTGGGTATGCCACTTGCGCTGCCCGCCGAGAAACTGCTGCCACAGCGGCTGCACCGCCGCCGCCGACAGCACGCCTTCGCGTTCCAATCGAGCCGGCTGCAGCAGATCCTCGGCCCACGGCCGCAGGTCGCCCTTCAGCCAATCGCTGACCGGCGCACCGAAACCGCGCTTGGGCCGGTGCACCATCGACTGCGGCACGTAGCGGCCAAGAACACGCTTGAGCAGCACCTTGCTGGTGGTTTCACTGCGCTTGAAGCCCAGCGGCAGCGACCACGCGAACTCGGCCACGCGCCAGTCCAGCAACGGCGCGCGCGCTTCCAGGCTGACCGCCATCGAGGTGCGGTCGACCTTGCATAGCAGGTCATCCGGCAGGTAGGTCACGTAATCGGCCAGCATCATCGCGTCGGCCGGCGTGCCGGCGCCGTGCAGCGGGTCGGCCAGGTCATAGAAGCTGCCCGCCGCCTGCGCCCCCGGTACCGCTGCGGCCGGGTCGCGCCAGCGCGAGATGCGGTTGCGGTACACATCGCCGATACCGCGCGCGCCGGACTCGGCCAGCAGTGCGGCCAGGCCACCGGTACGCGAGGCCTCGCCCTGCTGCTGCGAACGCGCTCCCATCCAGCGCCGCAGCGGCCCCGGCACGCGGCCCAGCATCTGCCAGTTGCGCAGCGCGCGCACATAACGGGTGTAACCAAAGAACAGTTCATCGCCGCCATCGCCGGACAGCGCCACCGTCACGCCCTGCCGGGCCAGGCGCGCGACCAGCGCGGTCGGCACCTGCGAGGCATCGGCGAAGGGCTCGTCGAACATCGCCGGCAACTGCGGCACCACCGCCAGCGCGTCGGCACCACTGACGTACAACTCGGTGTGGTCGCAGCCCAGGTGCGTCGCCAGCTCCCTGGCCAGCGGCGCCTCGTCGTGGCCCGAACCGGTGAAACCGATGCTGAAGCTGTGCACCGGCTGCCCGCTCTGGGCCTGCATCAGCGCCGCCACCAGCGACGAATCGGTGCCGCCGGACAGGAACACGCCTACCGGTACGTCGGCCACCATGCGCAGCGCCACCGCATCGCGAAGCAGCGTGTCCAGCTGTTCCTCGGCCTCTTCGATACGGCCCTGGAACGGCGCCGCCAACGCCGCCTGCATGCGCGCGCGCGCATCCCAGAAAGGACGTTGCGCCTGTTCCGGGCGGTGCGCGGCCGCACCGGCCGCCACGGTCGCTGCATCCAGCCGCAGCAGTCGGCCCGGCATCAGCTTGTAGCAGCGCTGGTGGATGCTGTGCGGCGCCGGGATGTAGTCCAGCCGCAGCAGCAGGGTCAGCGCATCGCGGTCGATGTCGTTGTCGAACGCCGGATGCTGCCACAGCGCCTTCAGTTCGGAACCGAACACCAGCGTGTCGCCGGCCCAGCCGTAGTACAGCGGCTTCTTGCCGACACGGTCGCGGGCCAGCCACAGGCACTGTTCCTGCCGGTCCCACAGGGCGATCGCGAACATGCCGTTGCAACGCTGCAGGGTGTCTTCAAAGCCCCACTGCAGGATCGCTGCCAGCAGGACTTCGGTGTCGGAGTGGCCGCGGAAGGCGTGGCCCAGCGGTTCCAGCTCGGCGCGCAGCGCGGCGAAGTTGTAGACCTCGCCGTTGTAGGCCATCACATAGCGACCGTCGGCCGAGGCCATCGGCTGGTGGCCCAGCGGGGACAGGTCGAGAATGCTCAGGCGGCGGTGCGCCAGCGCGATGCCGGCCCCGGCATCGACCCAGCGGCCACCATCATCCGGCCCGCGGTGGTGCAGTGCCTCGCCCATGGCCAGCACCTGCGCCTGCAGCACCTCGGCCGACGCCACCGGCGCCGGCAACAACATTCCCGCCAATCCACACATGCATCAGGGTTCCTGCGCCAGTTCAAGGGCGGCGCCAATCACTGCATTGTCGCTTGGAAGCCCGAACATTGCTGCCCCCGCCAGCGGGGTATAGGTATCGGCACCGCAGACCCGGCGCAGCGGCAGGTGGCCGAAGCCGGCCTCGACCAGCGCGGTGACCACGCCCTCGCCCACCCCGCCGCTGTGCCGCCCCTCGTCCAGCACCAGCACCCGCCGGGCACTGGCGGCCTGTGTGGCGATGAAGGCGGCATCCAGTGGCACCAGCCAGCGCAGGTCGACCACCCGCACCTGCCAGCCCAGCTGCTGCTCGATCGCGCGCGCCGCACGCAGCGCCATCGGCACGCCGTTGCCATAGGTGAAGACCACCAGGTCCCCGGCGTCGGCGGCGTAGACCCGGCCCTCGCCCGGCACCAGCGCCTGGCCCTGCGCCGGGTAGTCGAACAACCACTGGCCATCGCCCGCTTCGTGCAGGTCCTTGCTCATGTACAGCGCGATCGGCTCAAGGAACACGGCCACCCGCCCATCCACCCGCGCCAGCGCGGCCAGCGTGCGCAGCATCATCACCGCATCGTCGCCGCGCGACGGGCAACCGACCACCAGGCCGGGGATGTCGCGCAGCGCGGTGATCGAGTTGTCGTTGTGGAAATGGCCACCGAAGCCCTTCTGGTAGCCCAGCCCGGCCACCCGCACCAGCATCGGGTTGCGGAACTGGTCGTTGGAGAAGAACTGCAGCGAGCAGGCTTCGCCGCGCACCTGGTCGATGGCGTTGTGCAGATAGGCCAGGTACTGGATTTCCGGGATCGGCAGCATGCCCATGTTGGCCAGGCCCTGGGCCATGCCCAGGATCATGGTCTCGTCCAGCAGGGTGTTGAACACCCGGCGCGGGCCGAACCGGCGCAGCAGGTCCTTGCTGACCGTATACACCCCGCCCTTCTGCGCTACGTCCTCACCGAACAGCAGGCTCTGCGGGTACTTGGCCAGCAGTTCCTGCAGGCCGTGGTTGATCTGGATCGCCAGATGCCGCGGTGCCTGCCGCTCCGGCAGCGCCTCGGCACCGCCGTACAGGGCCTCGCGCGCTTCGTCGGCAACCTCACGCCGGGCCTCGGCCAGCACCGCCGCCGGCGTGTACGGCGCCAGTGGCGCCATCACGTCCTGCAGCGACTGCAGCTTCGGGCGGCCTTCGGCCTCGGCGGCGGCGGCCATGCAGCGCGCACGCATGGTCTCGTAGGCCACCTCGATGGCGGCGGCATCCATCCAGCCCGACTCCATCGCGATCTGCGCCGAGCGCAGCAACGGGTCCTGTGCCTCGGCCGCGCACAGCTCCGGCAACGCGCGCCATTCCACTTCAAAATCGGTGCCGGCATGGCCCATCAGGCGCGTGGTGCGCAGGTGCAGGAAGGTCGGCCGCCGGGTACGCCGGCAGTGCTCCACTGCGGCCTGCACCTGGGCGTGGCCGACCGCCAGATCCAGGCCATCGGCGAAGAAATAATCCAGCCCGGGCTGGCGGCTGAAGCGCTCGGCAATCCAGCCGTCCGGCGTCTTCACCGAGATGCCCAGCCCGTTGTCCTCGCAGACGAACAGGACCGGTGCCGGCAGCTTCTGGTAGGCCGACCACATCGCCGTGTTGAACGCGGTCTGCGCCGTGGCATGGTTGGCCGAGGCATCACCGAACGAGCACAGCACGATGCTGTCGGCCGGGATCGGCAGCGGCTGCCCCAGCCGCTTGCCACTCTCGATGGCCAGCGCGGTCCCCAGCGCCTTGGGCAGGTGCGAGGCGATCGTCGAGGTCTGCGGCAGCACCCACAACGGCTTGCTGCCCCACACCTTGTGGCGCCCGCCGCTGGCCGGATCATCGGCGCTGGCGGCGAAGGACAGCGCGGCATCACGCAACGGATCGATGCCCGGCACCTGCCGCGAACGCTCGGCCATGAAGGCGCCGGAACGATAGTGCAGGAACGCCGGATCGGTATGCCGGCTGGCGCGTGCCAGCAGCGCGTTGCCCTCATGGCCGGAGGAGCCGATGGTGTAGAAAACCTTGTTCTGCACACGCAGCACGCGTGCCATCAGGTCCAGCTGGCGGCTGGCCAGCTGCGAGTCGAACAGGTCGGCAAAGGCCGCGGCGGTGAGCGTGCTGCCAGGCAGTATCGGTGCATCCGGTGCCGGCCGCTGGCGTGGGGTACCGCGCCAGCCACGTACCGCATCGAGGAAATTGGCGTCGCACACGTCGGCGCGGTTGAGCACGCGCATGCGCGCGGGAATCGGATCTGGAACCACAGCAAACATCGAACACCCTCCGTGTCGTTGTTGCGTTCCGCCGGGCGTGGCCCGGCGCTACCCTGTGGAATTCACGCGGCGTCGAAGCGTGCACGCACCTCGGCGGTCACCGCCGGCATCGGCAGGAAGCGCGGTTGCCCACGCACGCGCTGCAGCCAGGCGCGCACCTCGGGGAACGGCGCCAGGTCGATGCCGCCCTCGCCTGCCACGTCGGTGTAGGCGAACAGCGCGATGTCGGCGATGCCGTACTCGCTGCCGGTGAACCAGGGCGCCTGGCGCAGGTGCTGCTCCATCACCGCCAGTGCGGTGGCGGCACGCTCGTGCAGCCTCGGCAGTTCAGCGCGGCGCGGCGAATCGGGGGCCGTCCAGCCACGGATGAAGCGCGCCACCGCCACGCACGGCTCATGCGTGTACTGCTCGAAGAACATCCAGCTCAACGCCTGCGCGCGCTCCCAGCCGTCGCTGGGCAGGTACGGCGTGCCTTCGGCCAGCCAGAACAGGATCGCATTGGACTCGGTCAGCACGCGGCCGTCGTCACGGACGATCAGCGGCACCTTGGCATTCGGGTTCAGTGCAAGGAATTCAGCGGTGTGGGTCTGGCCATGGGCACTGTCCACTTCCACCCAGCGGTAGCGGCTGCCGAGCTGCTCCAGCAGCAGGCGTACCTTGTGGCAATTGCCCGAGACCGACATGCCATGCACCGTCAACGGGACGCGCTCTTCCACCATCGCCTGCTCCATCGGATCCGGCCGGCGGCCGGCTGCGTGCAGTCTGGCAAGCGCGCCGATGATTGCCAAGCGCGGGTGCAGCATGCCCACACGGTAGCGCCGGCCGCTGGCCGGCATCCTCGATGCAGCAGGATCCAAGCGATTGCCGGCCAGCGGCCGGCACTACCAGGCAACGCTCAGCGCGCGCGCTTCCTCCACTGCTCGCGTGACTGGCCCCAGATCTGCATCGGCTTGTCGTTGTACGGCGGCGGCAGCTCCCCCATGCGCAGCAGCGTGCTGCCGAGCTTGCGCGCGACCGCCCGCGAGTTGTCGTTGTTCTCGGCAATGGTGTGGATCACCTCGTCCCAGCCCAGCGTATCGAAAGCCCAGTCGATCGCCGCAACTGCCGCTTCCGGCGCATAGCCCCGGCCCCAGCTGGCATGACGGATGCCCCAGCCAACCTCGGTACCGGGCCAGTCCTGCGGTTGCCAGGGCCCCATCCGCCCGATCCATTCGCCGCTCGATTTCTCGATCACGCTGAACATCGAGAAGCCGAACAGCTGCCAGGCGCCGGCCAGGCTGCAGAAGCCGCGCCAGGCCACAGAAGGCGGCTGCACGCCGCCCAGGGTTCGCATCGTTTCCTCGTCGGCGCAGAACGCCAGGTAGGCTTCGTAATCCTCGCGCAGCAGGGGGCGCAGGACCAGCCGCTCGGTTTCCAGGCGCAGGTCGAAGATGCTCATGCCGACTCCATGTCGTGGGAAGGGCGACCATGATGGTCGATCCCTGACCCGACGGGATGAATTCCGGCCCGAAAAACGAAACGGGCCGGCATGCGCCGGCCCGTTGGCTACTGCATGTTGCGCCTGGGCTTACTGGCGCGTGGCTGCGGCAGTGGCACCCGCGGCTGCGGTCTGCGTGACCAGCTGGCCATCGACCACCGGCAGGCGATCGCTGGCCGGCTTGTTGTCCATGCGCACGGTCTTCTCGGCACCGTCATAGCGATAGGTCACGTTGTAGCCCTTGACCACATCGGTGTTGCCCATGGCAATGCGGTTACCCGGCTTGCTGGCCATGCGCATGGTACCGGTGGTGCCGTCCTCGTTGCGGTAGGTCACGTTGTAACCGGTAACGCGGCTCGACTCGGAGGTGGCAGTCTCGGTGTGGCACTGGCGCTCGGTGCGGTTGACCACGCGGCCACCCACGTGGCGCTTGTCGATCTGGTTGCCGATGAAGCCACCGGCCACCGCGCCGGCCGCGGTTGCGGCCTTCTTGCCGTTGCCGCCGCCGACCTGGTTGCCGAGCAGGCCACCAACCACCGCGCCGACCACGGTACCGCCGACGTTGCCGTCACGCTCCGGCAGGCGCTCCTGCACGGTCACGTCCTGGCAGACTTCGTGCGGGGTCTGGGTGGTGGAGGTCTCGCGCACCGGATCGGTACCGATCACGGTGGCATAGGCCTTCTGCTTCTCGGTGATCGGGTCGACCTTCAGCACGTCGGCGTACTCCAGGCCGCGCGGCGCCGACGGGTCTAGCTTGTCACCACGCGCACCGTCGTCAATGGCATTGCCATCGGCCAGGCGCGATTCGGCATTGGGGGTTCCGGCGCTGATGGAATCGGGCGACGTGTCGCCACTCTTCATGAAGGCGGCGGTGGCGATGCCACCGACCAGCAGCGCGCCCGCTGCGACCAGGACAGTTGTAGTTGTGCTTTTCATGACCTGCTCCTTGCGGACCATCCGCAACGTTCTCGGGCCAGATTGCAGCATGGGCTGCCTGAACGGAATCTCCACATTTCCTGCTCATTGCTGTAACCCATTCAGCATCGGGAAATGCTGGGCCCGTGGTAGCGTTTGCATGTTACCCACGAGGATTCCCGCCATGGCCAACGCGATGCTGCTGCCGGTACTGCAATGGGCGCGCCGGCTGCGCTACCCCACCCTGTTCAAGCTCACGGCCGGCCTGTTCGTGCTGACCTTGTTCATTCCCGACCCGATCCCGTTCGTCGACGAGCTGGTACTGGGCTTCGGCACGCTGCTGCTGGCCAACTGGAAAAGCCGCAACGCCACCCCGCCGCCGCCGCTGGAACAGCGTTGAGTCTGCTGGTCGACAGCCACTGCCATCTGGACGCCAGCGCCTTCGACGATGACCGCGCTGCGGTGATCGATCGTGCGCAGGCCGCGGGCGTGCGCCAGCAGGTCGTGCCCGCGGTGACCGCCGCCAGCTGGCCAACGCTGCGCGAGGTCTGCCGGCAGGCGCCGGGGCTGTACCCGGCCTACGGCCTGCACCCGATGTTCCTGGCCGAGCACCAGCCCGGGCACCTGCCGCTGCTGCGCGAGTGGATCGAACGCGAACGCCCCTGCGCGATCGGCGAATGCGGCCTGGATTTCTTCGTTGAGGGGCTGGATGCCGAGGCGCAGCAGGCCTATTTCATTGGCCAGCTGGAGCTGGCCCGCGAGTTCGATCTTCCGGTGATCGTGCATGCGCGGCGCGCGGTGGACGCGGTGATTGCCGCGATCCGCCGCATCGGTGGCCTGCGCGGCGTGGTGCACAGCTTTTCCGGCAGCCCGGAACAGGCCGCGCAGCTGCACAGGCAGGGTTTCCTGCTGGGCCTGGGCGGCCCGCTGACCTACGATCGCGCGCAGCGCCTGCAGCGACTGGTCCGTCAGATGCCGCTGGAGCAGCTGCTGCTGGAGACCGATGCGCCGGACCAGCCTGATGCCGGCATCCGCGGCCAGCGCAACGAACCGGCACGGCTGGCCGTCATCGCCCGCCATGTGGCGGCGTTGCGTGGAATGGAACTGGATGCGGTGGCACAGGCCACCACCGGAAATGCGCAGCGGTTGTTCGCGCTGCCGGCGATTTAACGGTGCCGGCCGCTGGCCGGCATCCGCACTGATTCAATCATTCGGGCGCTGCCGGCCAGCGGCCGGCACTACCGTCACGCGTCGGCATGGGCCTCGACCACTTCGGCCTTCACCTTCTTCGGTTCCAGCAGCATTTCCAGCGCCTTGCCGACCGCGGCGAAGGCGAACGCGCCGGTGATGTGCGTCGCGGCGCCCAGGCCTGCGCCGCAGTCCAGCTTCAGTGCCGCATCGGCGCCCAGGTTCGGGCGGATGCCACACACGCTGCCATCGGCCTGCGGGTACTTCACGTTTTCCAATGAATACACCGCCGGCACGCCGAAGTAGCGCTTTGCATTCTTCGGGAAATTGAATTCGCTGCGCAGCTTCTTGCGGATCAGCGCCAGCATCGCATCGTGCTCGGTGCGCGAAACATCACGGATGCGCACCAGGGTCGGATCGGTGCGGCCGCCGGCAGCGCCCACCGTCAGCAGCGGCAGCTTGCGGCGGCGGCACCAGGCGATGGTTTCGACCTTGACCCGGAAGCTGTCGCAGGCGTCGATCACCAGATCGAAACCGCGATCCAGCAGTTCGGCCATGTTGGAGACGGTCAGGAAGGCCTGCACGGCATCGGCTTCGATGTCCGGATTGATCGCGCGGCAGCGCTCGGCCATCGCCTCGGCCTTGTTGCGGCCATAGTTGCCTTCCATCGCCGGCAGCTGCCGGTTGGTGTTGGACACGCAGATGTCATCGGCGTCGATCAGGGTCAGGTGGCCGACCGCCGAACGGGCCAGCGCCTCCACCACCCATGAGCCGACACCACCCATGCCCACCACCGCCACGCGGCTGCCCTGCAGGCGCTCGAGCGCACCCACGCCATACAGCCGTTCGATGCCGGCGAAGCGTTGTTTGACCTGTTCGTTCATCGGGCTATTTTAACGTGCAGGTGCCGGCGCCTGCAGCGCGCCGGCATCGAACCCACCGTTGCACGCCCGGAGAGCCCGCCATGAACGCCAGCCCGCCCCGTCGCCTGAGCACCGCCCATCGCTACCTGTTCGTACTGTGCCTGGGCCTGCTGATCGGCCTGATCGCAACGGTGATGGTCGGACGCGCCCTGCAGGCCCGCCGCGACCCGTTCCCGGACAGCCTCATGCAGGTGATGCAGCGGCAATCGCAGCTGCAGCAGCAGGCCCAGCAGCAGAACCGCTGCAGCCTGGCCGACAGCGTGCCGCGGCTGCAGGCCATTCGCCTGCTGTCCAACGACCTGGACCTGGCTTTTCCTGGGCTGAAGGACAGTGCGCAGTTCCAGCAGCACGCCAGCCGGCTGCGCGGCAACCTCAACGCCGCGCTGGCTGCGCCCCCCAGCGACTGCACTGCCCTGGCCCAGGTGGTGGATACGCTGCAGGCCGACTGCCGCGCCTGCCATCAGGATTTCCGCTAAGCGCATTCATCCTGCAGCCGGGCAATGCACGCGCGGTTGGCGCCTTGTTCACGTTCGAAAGGGGACGATTCGTCCACCCTGCTGCATGACGCAGTACCACCCAACGCACCCGCCTTCACGGCCAGGAGACGCCCCATGAAGATCCAGCTCATCGCCGCCAGCGCCATCGCTACCCTCGCCCTGGCTGGCTGTGCCACCTCGCCCGGTTACGGCGGTGGTGGTTACAACAATGGCTACAACAATGGCGGCTATGGCAACAACGGCGGCTACAACCAGGGCCGCTGCGCCGACTGCGGCATCGTCACCCGCATCAACACCGTGCAGTCCGGCCGCACCGCGCCCAGCGCCACCGGCGCGATCCTCGGCGGCATCGTCGGTGCCGTGGCCGGCCACGAAATCTCCGACCACACCGGTGGCAGCCGCGGCAACAAGAACATCGCGGCTGCAGCGGGCGCAGTGGGTGGCGCGCTGGCCGGCAACCAGATCCAGAAGAACGTCACCAGCGACACCTATGACATCAGCGTGCGCATGGACGATGGCCGCACCATCGTGGTCAACCAGCGTGACCTCGGCGGCATCCGCGAGAACACCTACGTGCGCGTGGTCAACGGCAAGGTCATCCTGCGCTGACCTGCCCCGGGCCGATGGCAAGGAAAAAGGCCCGCTTGCGCGGGCCTTTTTCATGTGACGTTGTACAGCGCGATCAGGTCGGCTGCACGGCGTCGGCCTGCAGGCCCTTCTGGCCCTGCACGACGGTGAAGGTGACCTTCTGGCCTTCCTTCAGGCTCTTGAAGCCCTGGGTCTGGATGGCGCGGAAGTGCACGAACACGTCTTCGCCGTTTTCACGGCTGATGAAGCCGAAGCCCTTTGCATCGTTGAACCACTTGACGGTACCGGTCTCGCGATCAGACATCTCACTAACTCCCTGGTGACTCTCTCTTGTTGTTGGAAACGCCTGTTGGGCGGCTGACAAGCAAGGGGGAAGCGAGGTGCATCGATGCAGCGGATCGGGAAGATCTTGCTTCATCAGGCCACGATCCACGGTGACCTTGCCAAGCTCAGCGACTGCAACTTAACCCGCCCAAAACGAAAAAGCAACTGGCAAAATCTTTCACTGTCAACCCCAAATCGACCACCATACGGGACAGCATGGGACTCTCATTCATCTTATATCTGCTAGCGGTCATTTTTGTCCTTGTCGGCATCGCCGGAATCATCCTTCCAGCCCTTCCCGGCATCCCGCTGGTGTTCATCGGACTGCTGCTGGCGGCCTGGGCTGATGGCTTCGTCCATGTCGGCTGGCCGACCCTGGTCGTACTGGGCGTGCTGACCCTGCTCTCGCTGCTGGTGGACGTGCTGGCCACCGTGGTCGGTGCGCAGCGGGTCGGGGCCAGCCGAAAGGCGCTCTGGGGCACTTTCGTCGGCAGCATCGTCGGCCTGTTCTTCATGCCCATCGGCCTGTTCGCCGGGCCGCTGGTCGGTGCCCTGCTTGGCGAGTACTGGCACACCCGCGAGCTGGGACGCTCGACCAGGGTCGGCCTCGCCACCTGGCTCGGCATCCTGCTCGGCCTGGCGCTGAAGCTGGCGGTGGTGATCGCCATGCTGGGCCTGTTCGCCTTCGCCTGGTTCCTGTGACGGCGCTGCCTTCACGCCCTGCGCACGCGGTGGCCGTGCATAAACCGTGGGGGCTGGCCGCGATCAGGTGCAGCCGCCACACTGTGCGATCCCCGTATTCACCGAAGGGCCTGTTGGAATGACCCTCCCCCCGTTGCTTCCCCGCCTTGCGCCGCTGGCGCTGGCCCTGGCCAGTGCACCGCTGGCGGCGCAGGAGTTCGTGCCCAGCACCGACACCTCGCCCGCTGCCTGCGCGGCCATCACCACCGATGCGGCCCGCCTGGCCTGCTACGACCGCCTGTTCGCGCACACCCCGCAGGCCACCGCGGCTGCCGATGCTGCCGCAGAGGCCGCCGCGCAGGCGCGCCGCGAAGAGCGGCAGACCGCGCGGGTGAGCCAGGGCGAGGAGAAACTGCGCGAACGCGTCAGCGACCTGTTCCGCCCGGCGGCAGCGGACAGTGCGCTGGCCAACGCCGGCCGCGGCTCGCTGCTGGACAGCCGCTGGGAGCTGGCCGAAGACTCCAAGCTCGGCCCGTTCCAGCTGCGGGCCTACAAGCCGGTGTACCTGCTGCCCGCGTTCTGGACCAGCGACCGCAACACCACGCCGCATTCGCCGAACCCGGCCAACACGGTCACCACGCCGCAGGTGCTGGACAGTGCCGAACTGAAGTTCCAGATCAGCTTCAAGACCAAGGTCGCCGAGAACCTGTTCGGCGACAACGGCGACATCTGGGCCGGCTATACCCAGAGCTCGCGCTGGCAGGCCTACAACGGCGAGGATTCGCGCCCGTTCCGCGAAACCAACTACGAACCCGAAGTGATGATGGTGTTCCGCAACGGCTATTCGATCGGTGGCTGGCGCGGGCGCATGACCGGCATCGCGCTGAACCACCAGTCCAACGGCCGCGCCGATCCGCTGTCACGCAGCTGGAACCGGGTGATGCTCAACATCGGCCTGGACCGCGAGAACTGGGCACTGGTGCTGCGCCCGTGGTACCGCATTCCGGAGACCCGCAGCGACGACAACAACCCGGACATCGAGGACTACATGGGCCGCGGCGACGCGACCCTGATCTGGAACCGCAACGGCCACGAGGTCGCGCTGATGGCGCGCCATTCGCTGCGCACCGGCAGCCGCTCGCATGGCGCGTTGCAGCTGGATTACGGCTTCCCGATCAGCAACCTGCTGCGCGGTCATGTGCAGATCTTCGATGGCTACGGCGAAAGCCTGATCGACTACAACCACAAGGCCACCTATGTCGGCGTGGGCGTGTCGCTGCTGGAGTGGTTCTGATGGACGTGACGATCTGGCACAACCCGGCCTGCAGTAATTCACGCGGCGCATTGAAGCTGATCCGCGATGCCGGCTTCGACCCGGTGGTGGTCGAGTACCTGGGCAATCCGCCCGATGTGGCCGCGCTGCGCGAGGTGCTGGCCGATTCCGGATTGAGCGCGCGTGAACTGGTGCGCAGCAAGGAAGCGCAGTTCACCGAACTCGGACTGGAACAAGCCGACGATGCCACCTTGTTGGCTGCAATGGCCGAGCACCCGCGGTTGATCAACCGGCCGGTGGTGCGCACGCCCAAGGGCACGCGGCTGTGCCGCCCACCGGAAACGGTGCTGCAGATCCTGTAACCTGAAAAAGGGGACGGAGGGAATTAAGTCGTTTGTGCACAAGCGACTTAATTCCCTCCGTCCCCTTTTTCGGTTACAGCCAGTCGGTGATGCCTTCGCGGCGATAGACTTCGGCGAACGCCGGACGCGCCTTCATCGAGGTGGCGTGCGACTTGAGCGTCGGCCAGGTGTCACTGGGCGTGGGCATGTTGCGCGACCAGCGCATCAGCATCACCAGCATGTAGTCGACCACGCACGGCGTTGCCCCCAACAGATAGGGACCGTGCCCCTGCAGGTGCGTGGCCACCTGCTGCCAGGCCGCTTCCAGGCGCAGCCGTGCCATCTCGCGGCTGGCCTGCACATGGGCCTCGCCGGCCACTTCGTGCGGATAGAACCAGGCCCGATAGGCCGGCTGCAGCGTATTGGCGCACCAGAACATCCAGCGATAGGCGTCGCCGCGCTGGGGCGTACCCACCGCCGGCAGCAGGCCGGCGTCCGGATGGCGGTCGGCCAGGTACAGCGCGATCGCCGCCGCCTCGGTCAGTACCAGGCCATCGATCATCAGCGTCGGCACCACACCGGCCGGATTCAGCGCCAGGTAGTCCGCCGCCTTGTGCTCGCGCGCGTCGAAATCCAGCAGCACCAGCTCGTGCTCGATGCCCAGCTCGATCAACAGCCAGTGCACGACCAGCGCGGCGGTACTGGTCGAACCATACAGCGTGGTGCCCATGCGGCGGATCCTGTGCGGTTGGATCGGCCGATTATGCGCCCCTGCGCGGGCCGTTGCTCAGCCGCAGCTGCTCATGCAGGTATCCCGCTGTTCACCACAGGACATCATCGGCGCGCGCATCGTACAGTCGTGCGCCTTCAGCTCGCAGGCACGGCGCAGTTCAGGGTTGGCGACGTCCTTGCAGCGCTTGTCCGGCGCGGGTACCACCTGCTGTTCGCAGCTGAACGCACTGTTGCCGGTCCTGTCCTGCGCCATGCAACTGCGATAGCTGGCCTGGCACTGCATGCGGCACTGCGCGGAGGCGGAGAAATCCGCACCTTCATAGGATGGCGCTGTGCTGCAGCCGGCCAGGACCAGCAGGAACACAGCCGCTACGGATCGATGCAGGCGCATGGGCACATCCAGTGCAGGGGCAGGCCGACCCTGGCAGACCACGGTTGCTCGTGCAGGCATCGATGCGCGCCCCGCTCAGTACACGGGAACACCGGTGTCGGTGCGGACTTCATTCACGGTGCCGCCACAGGAGAGCAGGCACTGGGCGTACGGAGCATTGCATGAAGGAAGTGCCGGGGAACCGCAGTAGTTGCCGGCACCGTTGCCCCCTTCGCAGTTGTGCCGCTGCTTGTCGTCGGCGATACCACTGCAACGGCTGATGACCCGGCTCTTCTCGCTTTCGCAGCTCCGCTGGTCCGACTCGGCACGGGCGCGGTTGTGGAAGTCGCACGTTGCCTTCTGGCTCTCGCAGACCGACGCGCAGATCCTCCCAGCTTCATGGGTTGGCGGCTCGACGAAGTAACGCGGACCACAGGCACTGCACGCCAGCGCAGCGATCAGCAAGACGAAAACACGCGAACACTGCCGCACGATGGACTCCCTTCCAATGCATCAGACAGCACGTTAACAGAGCAGGCCATCCACGGGCAGGCTGCATGCAACAACGGCGCCACAAGGGCGCCGTTGTCCAGACTGGAACGGGAGGCTTACTCCACCACCACCGGAATCTTGCCGATGCGGGCCTGCCACTCGCGCGGGCCGGTCTTGTGCACCGACTCGCCGGTGGAATCGACGGCGACGGTCACCGGCATGTCCTGCACGGTGAACTCGTAGATCGCTTCCATGCCCAGGTCGGCGAAGCCGACCACCTTGGCCGCCTTGATCGCCTTGGACACCAGGTAGGCCGAACCACCGACGGCCATCAGGTAGGCCGACTTGTTGTCACGGATCGCTTCGATCGCGGCCGGGCCGCGCTCGGCCTTGCCGACCATGCCCAGCAGGCCGGTCTGCTCCAGCACCTGGCGGGTGAACTTGTCCATGCGGGTGGCGGTGGTCGGGCCGGCCGGGCCCACCACTTCGTCGCGCACCGGATCGACCGGACCGACGTAGTAGATGAAGCGGCCCTTCAGGTCGACCGGCAGCTGTTCGCCCTTGTTGAGCATGTCGACCATGCGCTTGTGCGCGGCGTCGCGGCCGGTCAGCAGCTTGCCGTTGAGCAGCAGGGTCTGGCCCGGCTTCCAGCTGGCCACGTCTTCCGGCGTGATCGTGTCCAGGTCCACGCGGGTGCCCTTGGACGCGTCATAGGTCAGCTTCGGCCAGTCTTCCAGCGACGGCGGGTCCAGCATCACCGGGCCGCTGCCGTCCAGGGTGAAGTGCGCATGGCGGGTGGCCGCGCAGTTCGGGATCATCGCCACCGGCAGGTTGGCCGCGTGGGTCGGGTAATCGTTGATCTTGATGTCGAGCACGGTGGTCAGGCCGCCCAGGCCCTGTGCGCCGATGCCCAGCGCGTTGACCTTCTCGTACAGCTCCAGGCGCAGCTCTTCGATGCGGTTGGACGCACCCCGGGCCTGCAGCTCGGTGATGTCGATCGGCTCCATCAGTGCTTCCTTGGCCAGCAGCATCGCCTTTTCAGCGGTGCCACCGATGCCGATGCCCAGCATGCCCGGCGGGCACCAGCCGGCGCCCATGGTCGGCACGGTCTTCAGCACCCAGTCGACGATGGAGTCGGACGGGTTGAGCATGGCGAACTTGGTCTTGGCTTCCGAACCACCGCCCTTGGCGGCGACGATCACGTCGACCGTGTTGCCCGGCACCACCTTGACGTTGACCACGCCCGGGGTGTTGTCCTTGGTGTTGATGCGCTTGCCGGCCGGATCAGCCAGCACCGAGGCGCGCAGCTTGTTGTCCGGGTGCATGTAGGCGCGGCGCACGCCTTCATTGGCCATGTCTTCCACGCCCATGGTGGCGTCGTCCCAGCGCACGTCCATGCCGATTTCCAGGAACACGGTGACGATACCGGTGTCCTGGCAGATCGGACGGTGGCCTTCGGCGCACATCCGCGAATTGATCAGGATCTGGGCCATCGCCTCCTTCGCGGCCGGCGACTCCTCGCGCTCGTAGGCGGCGGCAAGGTTCTTGATGTAGTCGACCGGGTGGTAGTACGAGATGTACTGCAGCGCGTCGGCGATGGACTGGATGAGGTCTTCCTGCTTGATCGATGTCACGACTTGCTCGCTTGCTGGAGGCTGGCGGGGGTAATCCGACCATTTTACCCCCTCTGCCACCGGGGGTGCCGTTGTACATTCGTGTCACGTCCCTGCCCGCCGCGGCGTCCTTGCCCATATGAACGCCGAAACCACCTTCCAGACCCACCGTCCGCGCCTGATGGCCCTGGCCTACCGCCTGCTCGGCAGCCGCGCCGACGCCGAGGACGTGGTCCAAGACGCTTGGCTGCGCTGGTCGGGCGCCGACCCGGCCAGCGTCCGCGACGCCGAGGCCTGGCTGGTCACCGCCACCACCCGGCTCGGCCTGGACCGGCTGCGCGCGGCCAAGCGCGAGCGCGTGCACTACGTCGGGCCGTGGCTGGCTGAACCGCTGGCGGTCACGCTGGAGCCGGACCCGGCGCCCGGCCCGGCCCAGCTGCGTGCGTTTGCCGATGATGTTTCGGTGGCCTTCCTGACCCTGCTTGAGCAGCTCGGCCCCGAAGAGCGCGCTGCGTTCCTGCTGAAGGAGGCCTTCGATCACGATTACCGCGAGATCGCCGACCTGATCGGCCACAGCGAGGCCAACTGCCGGCAGCTGGTGCACCGCGCGCGGCAACGCCTGCAGGCCGGGCGACCGCGCTTCAATGCCGACCCCAGCCAGCACCGGCAGCTGCTGGCGCGCTTCATGGACGCCTCCCAGCGCGGCGACAGCGAGGCGATCCAGGCCCTGCTGCACGCCAACGCACTGCTGGTTTCCGACGGCGGCGGCGTGGTCACCGCAGCGGTGCGCCCGCTGCTGGGCGCCGAACGCATCGGCCGCCTGTTCTGGGCCATCGCCCGCCGCGGCGCGGCACATCCGGCACGGCTGGGCTACGTCAACGGCGAACCGGCGATCCTGCGCTTCATCGGTGACCGCCTGCATTCGGTCACCACCATCGAAGTGGTCGACGGCCGCATCGCCCAGGTGTACAGCGTGCTGAATCCGGAAAAGCTGCCACGGGTTGTCACGCACGGGGACGCCGCGGCGTCCTGGTAGTGAAAGGCGGCCATCGTGGCCGCCGTGGAGCCCACGATGTCCGACCATGCCTCTCCCCGCGTTCCCTACACCCGCCTGGCCGCCGAGGCCTTCAAGGGCCTGCTGGCCACCAGCAAGGCGGTGCATGACAGCTCGATCGATCCGACCCTGATGGAACTGCTGTTCCTGCGCGTGTCGCAGCTCAACGGCTGCGGCTACTGCATGGACATGCACGGCACCGCGCTGCGCAAGGGCGGCATCGAGCCGCGCAAGCTGGACACCCTGCCGGCATGGCACGAAAGCCGCTTCTTCGATGCCCGCGAGCGTGCCGCGCTGGGCTGGGCCGAGGCGCTGACCCGGTTGACCCATGGGGCGCCATCGCAGGCGGCGTTCGATGCGCTGGCACCGCACTTCGATGAGAAGGGCATCAGCGACCTGAGCATGGGGATCGCGGTGATCAATGCCTGGAACCGGCTGGGCGCGGGTCTGCTGCCGCCGCTGCCGTAACAGGGAGTTCTGCTGGCCGGGCTGCGCCCGGCACCGGCAGAGGCAACAGCCAGAGCAGCGTCAAAAGCTGGTTTCCCGAGGAATGGCGGGGTGGATCAGGCCACAGGGGCCGCTGCAAGTACGTCCATGTAAGCTCGGTCGCCGCATCCATGCGGCTCACGCCCCTGCGACCTGACCCACCCCGCCTTCGACAGATTTCCTGCTGCTGTTGGTAGGTGTCGACCTTGGTCGACACGGTAAATCCACATCATGCGTGGATGCGGGAGGGTCAGAGCCCTTTGCGACGCAAAGGGTTCTGACCCCGGCGCGGCCACACGGCTGCACTGACCCCCTCTGCACGCATCAGGCGCGCACAATACGCGCATGCCTGCCACCCCCACCGCTGGCGCCGCCGCCGCGAAGAAACCCAGCCTGCGCCAGCGCTTCAAGGCGATGCGCAACCTGCCGCCGTTCCTGCGCATGGTCTGGCAGACCAGCCCCGCGCTCACCCTGGCCAGCCTCGGCCTGCGCCTGATCCGTGCGTTGCTGCCGGTGGCGATGCTGTACGTCGGCAAGCTGATCATCGACAGCGCCCTGCACCTGAGCCAACACGATGCCGGCTTCCCGCCGCTGGGCGAGGCGCTGTCCAGTGGCGTGCTCAATCCACTGCTGGGCCTGCTGGCCCTGGAATTCGGCCTGGCCATCGCCTCGGACCTGCTCGGCCGCCTGGTCAGCTATGCCGATGCCCTGCTGTCGGAACTGTTCGCCAACGTCACCAGCATCCGGCTGATGGAACACGCCGCGACCCTGGACCTGGAGGACTTCGAGGACCCGGACCTGCAGGACAAGCTGGACCGTGCGCGGCGCCAGACCATGGGCCGGATGAACCTGATGAGCCAGCTGTTCGGCCAGGTCCAGGACGCGATTACCGTGGCCAGCCTGGCCATCGGCCTGTTGGTCTACGCACCGTGGCTGATCCTGCTGCTCGCGCTGGCGCTGGTGCCGGCCTTCATCGGCGAATCGCACTTCAACGCGGCCGGCTACAGCTTGAACTTCCAATGGACGCCCGAGCGCCGCCAGCTCGACTACCTGCGCCAGCTCGGTGCCAGTGTGGAAACGGCCAAGGAAGTGAAGATCTACAACCTGCACCGCTTCCTGGTGGAACGCTACCGGCGCCTGTCGGTGGCGCTGTTCCAGGCCAACCGGGCGCTGGCCCGGCGCCGCGCGTTCTGGGGCACGCTGCTGGCCGCGTTGGGCACGCTGGGCTACTACACCGCCTACGCCTACATCGCCTGGCGCACGGTCCGTGGCGATTTCTCGATCGGCGACCTGACCTTCCTCGCCGGCAGCTTCCTGCGCCTGCGCCAGCTGCTGGAAGGCCTGCTGATCGGGTTCTCGCAGGTAGCCAGCCAGGCGCTGTACCTGGATGACCTGTTCTCGTTCTTCCAGATCCAGCCGGAGATCCACTCGCGCGAAGGCGCAGTGCGCGTGCCGCAGCCGATCCGCCAGGGGTTCGTGTTCGAGAACGTCGGCTTCCGCTACCCGGATGCCGAGCAATGGGCGGTACGCCACCTGGATTTCCAGCTGCAGGCTGGCGAGGTACTGGCCCTGGTCGGCGAGAACGGCGCCGGCAAGACCACCCTGGTCAAGCTGCTGGCGCGGCTGTACGAACCGGACGAGGGCCGCATCCTGCTCGATGGCCGCGACCTGCGCGACTACGACCTGGACGACCTGCGCGCCAATCTCGGGGTGATCTTCCAGGACTTCGTGCGCTACAACCTCAGCGCCGGCGAGAACATCGGCGTCGGCCAGGTCGAGGCCATGGACGATCGGGCACGCATCGCCGACGCCGCGCGCCGCGGCATGGCCGAGGAAGTGATCGACGACCTGCCCGGCGGCTACGACCAGCTGATCGGGCGCCGCTTCAAGCAGGGCGTGGACCTGTCCGGTGGCCAGTGGCAGAAGATCGCCATTGCCCGTGCGTGGATGCGCAATGCGCAGGTGATGATCCTGGATGAGCCAACGGCAGCGCTGGACGCACGCAGCGAGTTCGAAGTGTTCCAGCGGTTCAGGGAATTGGCGGATAATCGCACTGCCGTACTGATTTCCCACCGGTTCTCTTCGGTGCGCATGGCCGATCGCATCCTGGTGCTGGCCGACGGCCGGATCGAGGCCAGCGGCACCCATGAGCAGCTGATGACACAGGGCGGCCGCTATGCCGAGCTGTTCGAGCTGCAGGCGGCCGGCTACCGCTGAGAACGCCTCTCGTTCCGCCTAATGAGAACCTGTCTCATTTGAGATAGAATCACCCCCGACGACTTCCGATAGATACGCCCATGTCCTCCGCTTTTGGCGCCGAAACGGTGCTTGAGGTCCGTCACTGGACCGATGCCTACTTCAGCTTCACCCTCACCCGCGACAGCGGTTTTCGCTTCGAGAACGGCCAGTTCGTGATGATCGGCCTGGAAACCGAGGCGCGGCCGCTGCTGCGCGCGTACTCCATCGCCAGTGCCAACTGGGAAGAGCACCTGGAGTTCTTCAGCATCAAGGTGCAGGACGGCCCGCTGACCTCGCGTCTGCAGCACATCAAGCCGGGCGACAAGGTGCTGGTCGGCAAGAAGCCTACCGGCACCCTGCTGATCAGCGACCTGCACCCCGGCAAGAACCTGTACCTGCTGGGCACCGGCACCGGCATGGCACCGTGGCTGTCGGTGATCAAGGACCCGGAGACCTACGAGCGCTTCGAGAAGGTGATCCTGTGCCATGGCGTGCGCTACGAAAAGGATCTGGCCTATCGCGATTATTTCGAGAAGGAACTGCGTGAGCACGAGTTCCTGGGCGAGATGATCGGCGACAAGCTGCTGTACTACCCGGCCGTCACCCGCGAGCCGTTCGCCAACCAGGGCCGCCTGACCTCGCTGATGGAAAGCGGTGAGATGCAGCGCACCCTCGGCCTGCCGGAACTGAGCCCGGAGAACGACCGCGCGATGATCTGCGGCAGCCCGCAGATGCTGGCCGACCTGCGCAGCGTGCTCGATGCCCGTGGCTTCCAGGTCTCGCCGCGTATCGGCCAACCGGGCCACTACGTATTCGAACGCGCCTTCGTCGAGAAATAATCTGTAACGGTGGTGCCGGCCGCTGGCCGGCTCTCCGTGCGCTAGGGGATTGCCGGCCAGCGGCCGGCACTACCACCCTTCACAGCAGTGCTTCGATTGCGCTGCGCAGCTGCTCCGGCGTGGTGGTCGGAGCATGCCGCGACACCACCCTTCCCTTGCGATCGACCAGGAACTTGCTGAAGTTCCATTTGATGCGGGCAATGCCCAGCAGGCCGCGCTTCTCGCGTGACAGCCATGCCCACAGGGGATCGGCGCCGCTGCCGTTGACCTCGATCTTCTCCGACAAGGGGAAGCTGACCGGATAGTCCAGCGAACAGAACTGGCGGATCTGCGCGGCATCACCCGGCTCCTGCGCGCCGAACTGGTTGCACGGAAAGCCGATCGCCACCAGGCCGCGCTCGCGGTAGTCCTGCCACAGCTGCTCCAGCCCGGTGTACTGCGGGGTGAAACCGCAACGACTGGCGACGTTGACCAGCAGCAGCGGACGGCCCTGGAACTGCGCCAGCGCCTGCGGCTGGCCATCGAGGTCACGGAAGCTGAAATCGTAGGCGGTGGTCATGATGGCGGGGCGTGGGCGGTGATTGCATGGTACCCGCACCCAGCCCCGGCAACATGCCTTTTGACACAAGTGCGGGCGCCGCTGGCCGGGTTACCCTCGGGCCCTTGTTTGCCTTACCGGAGTTCCTACCTTGACCACTCGCCTTGCCCTTGCCGTGGCCATGTCCCTCGGCCTTGCCCTGCCCGCCTTCTCGGCCGGCGCCGCCACCCCGGCTGCCAGCACCAATGCCCAGCAGGCCAACCCGTTCTTCGCCGAAAGCCCGCTGCCGCTGCATTTCCCGCAGTTCGACAGGATCAAGGACAGCGACTTCGCCCCGGCCTTCGACGCCGGCATGGCGCAGCAGCTGAAGGAAGTGGAGGCGATCGCCAACAACAAGGCCAAGCCGACCTTCGACAACACCATCATCGCCCTGGAAAAGAGCGGTGACATCCTCGACCGCGCGACCACCGTGTTCTTCAGCCTGGTCGGCGCCGACACCAACGACACCCGCAAGAAGCTGCAGGCCGACTACTCGGCCAAGTTCGCCGCGCACAGCGATGCGATCGCGCTGAACGGCAAGCTGTTCGCGCGCATCCAGGCACTGTATGACACCCGCAGCCAGCTGGGCCTGGACGCCGAAGGCGTGCGCCTGGTCGAGAAGTACTACGACAACTACGTGCGCGCCGGCGCCAAGCTGTCCGAGGCCGACAAGGCCACGCTGAAGGAGATGAACGCCGAGCTGGCCAACCTGGGCACCAAGTTCAGCCAGAACGTGCAGTCGGAAGTGAACGCTTCGGCGATCACCGTCGACGACGTCAAGGAGCTGGCCGGCCTGTCCAAGGAGCAGATCGCTGCCGCCGCCGAAGCCGCCAAGGCCCGTGGCCTGGAAGGCAAGTACGTGATCACCCTGCTCAACACCACCGGCCAGCCGCCGCTGACCAACCTGGCCAACCGCGCCCTGCGCCAGAAGATCTACGAAGCCTCGATCAGCCGTGGCAGCCGCGGTGGCGAGTTCGACAACACCGCACTGGTCTCGCGCATCATGCAGCTGCGTGCCGACAAGGCCAAGCTGATGGGCTTTGCGAACTTCGCCGCTTACAACCTGACCAACCAGACCGCCAAGACCCCCGAAGCGGTCAACGCGATGCTGGGCAAGCTGGCCCCGGCTGCCGTGGCCAACGCCAAGCGCGAAGCGGCCGACCTGCAGGCGATGATCGACCAGGAACAGAAGGCCGCCGGCAAGAAGACCTTCGCCCTCGAACCGTGGGACTGGGCCTTCTACAGCGAGAAGGTGCGCCAGGCCAAGTACAACTTCGACGAGTCGCAGCTGAAGCCGTACTTCGAAATGAAGAACGTGCTGGAAAACGGCGTGTTCTATGCTGCCGGCCAGGAATTCGGCCTGACCTTCAAGCAGCGTACCGACCTGCCGGTCTACCACGATGACGTCACCGTCTACGACGTGTTCGACGCCGACGGCAGCCAGCTGGCGATCTTCATCTTCGATCCGTATGCGCGCGCGTCCAAGCGTGGCGGTGCGTGGATGAACTCCTACGTTTCGCAGTCCAAGCTGACCGGTTTCAAGCCGGTGGTGGCCAACCACCTGAACATCCCGAAGCCGCCGGCCGGCCAGCCGACCCTGCTGACCTGGGATGAGGTGAACACTACCTTCCACGAGTTCGGCCACGCGCTGCACGGCATGTTCTCCAACGTGAAGTACCCGTACTTCTCGGGCACCTCGGTACCGCGCGACTTCGTCGAGTTCCCCTCGCAGGTCAACGAGATGTGGTCGGACAACCCGGCCATCCTGAAGAACTACGCCAAGCACTACCAGAACGGCTCGGCGATGCCGCAGGCACTGCTGGACAAGGTGCTGGCTGCGGCCAAGTTCAACCAGGGCTTTGCCACCACCGAGTACCTGGGTGCGGCGATGCTCGACCAGCGCTGGCACCAGATCGGCGCCGACCAGGTGCCGGCCGCCAAGGACGTGATGGCCTTCGAGCGCGCTGCGCTGGAGAAGGACGGCATCTACTACGCGCCGGTGCCGCCGCGCTACAAGACCCCGTACTTCAGCCACATCATGGGTGGCTACTCGGCCGGCTACTACGCCTACATCTGGTCGGAAGTGCTCGATGCCAACACCCAGAAGTGGTTCAAGGACAACGGCGGCCTGAGCCGCAAGAACGGCGACCACTTCCGCGCTACGCTGCTGTCCAAGGGCGGCAGCGTCGACGCGATGCAGCTGTTCCGCGATTTCGCCGGCCACGAGCCGCAGATCGAACCGCTGCTGGAAAAGCGTGGCCTGACCGGCGCCGGCAACTGATCGCCCGCGCGGTAGCGTGAAACGAAAACCGCCCGGGAGACCGGGCGGTTTTTTCATGCGCCATCCACGCATGGCATGGATCTACGGGTGGGGGCCGATCGTTGGTCGGCACGATCCTTCCGGGCCATGAACCCCGGCATCGTCCATACACGCATGGCGTGGATCTACTGGCAGTCATCGCGGCGCGATGTACCCGCCCGGCACGCCTTCCGGCGACAGCACCAGCTGCCACAGCTGCGCGTGCCGGCAGCGGAAAGTCGCCATCGACCCGGCCAGGTAGAAACGCCACATGCGCCGGAAGTGCTCGTCATAGCGCGCATCCAGTCGCGGCCAGGCCGCTTCCACGTTGCGCCGCCACGCCTGCAGGGTCAGGTCGTAATCAGTGCCGAAGTTGTGCCAGTCCTCCAGCACGAAGCGTCCTTCGAATGCCTTGCTGATCTGCACCGCCGACGGCAGCATCGAGTTCGGGAAGATGTAGCGCGCGATCCATGGATCGGTTCGATGCCGCGAGATGTTGGTGCCGATGGTATGCAGCAACAGCAACCCGCGTGGCGACAGGCAGCGCCTGGCCACCTCGAAGAAACTGGAATAATTCTTGTCACCGACGTGCTCGAACATGCCGATCGAGAAGATCGCATCGAACGGCTCGTCCAGTTCGCGGTAGTCCTGCAGGCGGATTTCGATCGGCAGCCCGGCGCACAACTCACGGGCGAACTCGGCCTGCTCCCTGGAGATGGTCACGCCGACGCCGCTGACACCGTAGCGCTCGGCAGCGAACTTCAGTGCCTCGCCCCAACCGCAGCCGATGTCCAGCACGCGCTGGCCCGGACGCAGGCCCAGCTTGCGGCAGACCAGGTCGAGCTTGGCCTCCTGCGCGGCGTCAAGATCATCGGCAGTGCGCCAGTAGCCGCAGCTGTAGACCAGGCGCGTTCCGAGCATGGCCTGGTACAGGTCATTGCCGAGGTCGTAATGGCGGCGGCCGACCTCGTAGCTGCCCTGCCCGGCCTGCAGGTTGAACAGGCGCGCCTTCAGCGCATCGGCCACTTCGCGCCAGCCATGCACCCGTTCGTCCAGGTGCGCCTGCATCAGATGGACGAGGAAGTCGTCCAGGACGTTGGCATCCCACCAGCCGTCCATGTAGCTCTCGCCGAGGCCGAGCGAGCCGTGCGCCATGACCCGCGCGAAGAAGCGCGGATCATGCACCTGGATGTCCTGTGGCTGGGTGCCGCCGATGCGGACCCCGGCTTCCTGCAGCAGGCCGGCGACCCGCTCCTGCAACCCTGTATCCACGCCACCTCCTCGACTGCGGTCAACCGCGTGCGAACAGCTCCACGTAGTCCTTGGCCACGTGCGGCAACAGCACCGCCGCCGGTACATCGGCGGTCTGCGTGCCGTCCGAGTATGGACCCACCTGGTAGGGCGGGAAAACAAAGCGCAGCGCGGTGATCTGCCCCTTGTCGTCGGTCAGCGGCTGGAACTGGCTGAAATTGTCGGCCTGCGGGCCGGTACCGTCGGCAATCATGCGCGATGCGTTGCGCAGCGATTCCTGCAGCTGGGCCGGGTCCATGTCCTCGCCGCTGAGGCGGGTGGCCACGCGCTCGCGCAGCTGGTCGGCGACGAAATCGCTGATCGCCTTCCAGCCCTTGGCATCGGCCACCAGCTTTTCGGCGCTGAGCATCTGCTGGTGCTGCGGCAGCCACACGAAGCGTGCCACCAGTGGCTCACCGTGGGCGCCTCCGGTATAGCGGCTGCCATCGGCACTGACCACCACCAGCTGCGGGGTCTCCAGCAGCTTCTCGAAGCTCAGCGACAGCTCGTAGGGCATGGTCGGCTTGTCGTTGCCGAGCCCGTCCAGTGCCTGCTGCAGGTCGCTGCGGGCGCTGGTCGCATAGTCCTGCAGCGCGCGTGCCAGGCCCGGATAACGGTCGATGCCGGCCGGGTAGCTGATGCCCACCACTTCGCGCTCGTTGTTCTCGATCACGTCGCGCAGATCCAGCGGCGCTTCCGTGGTGGGTGTCTCGCCCGCGACCGGGGCCTCGGCGGCGGGGGCCGCGTCGGTCGCCGGTGCCGGCTCGCTCTCACGCTGGCAACCGGCCAGCAACAGCACGCCCACCACGCCGGCCAGCACGCTGCCGCGCAATGGCCGGTTGTTTCCAATCTTCATCGGGATCCCCTGTTCATGTTTGTACATCATCGCCTGCCATGGCTGAAGCGTGGCCCGCCGGCATCAGCCGACGAGCAGGTCGTGATACTCCTCGTGCCGCTGCAGGAAGGCCTCGGCATACGAACACGCCGGCACCACCTTGTATTTCTGCTCGCGGGCGAAGCGCAGCGCGACGCGGGTCAGCTCACCGGCAATACCGCGGCCGGCAATCGGCTCGGGCACTTCGGTGTGGGTGATGACCATGCGCCTGCGCTTGATCTGATAATCAAGCACCGCCAGTTGTCCTCGGACACGGGCGGTGAAGCGATGGCTGGCCAGGTCGTGTTCGACCTCGTAGGCCAGACCGGGGGGCGTGACCGAAGCCATGGAACTGTCTCCTGCGGCGACTGCGTGGATGGTGCGCAGCCGGGCGCCATGATCGCGTGAAGCCTGAACAGGGGCAAGTGCGGTCCATTCACGTCAGTTTTCGACCCTCAAGCTGGAGGGCGGGCGGCCGCTATCGCCTGTGGAGGGGTACGGCCAGGCTGGCACGGCCCTTGCGACCGTAGACCATGCGCATCACCGCGGAGGCCCCGATGCACCCCAGCGATCCCCATTCCGATACCGACCGTGCCCTGCTGGAGGGCCTGCTGCAGCTGGCAGTGGAAGGGCAGACCGAAGACCAGGATTTCCAGCGCATCGGCGAGGAAGTGTTCGCCCGCCTGCTGGACACCTACGGGCAGCAGACCACGGCCTGAACCGGCCGGGGCGGATCGCTGCCGATCCGCCCCCGTTCCCACCCTCAACCGCCGCCGAGGCGGAAGGTCGGGTTGGAGAGTTCACGCAGGAAGTGGTTGAAGATGCTCGGCTGCATGGCCAGCATGAAGATCACGCCAAACGCCGCACCGGCCAGGTGTGCGCTGTGGTTGATGCGATCACCACCGCGCTTGTCCATCCAGATGCTGTAGCCGACGTAGAACGCGGCGTAGATGATGGCCGGCGCCGGGATGAAGAACACCAGGATGATCGACCACGGCTTGATCAGGATGAAGGCGAACAGCACCGCCGACACCGCCCCGGATGCACCGAGGCTGAGGTAGTTCGGGTTCTTCTGGTTCTTCAGGTAGCTGGGCAGGATCGAGACCAGCAGCGCGCCGATATAGAACGCCGGATAGGTCAGGTAGCTGCCGGTCAGCTCCACCATCACGCTCTCGATGAATCCCCCGAAGAAGAACAGGGTGATCATGTTGAAGATCAGGTGCGACCAGTCGGCGTGGATGAAGCCATAGGTCACCAGCCGGTCGTACTGGCGATGGCGGTCCACGGCGGGCGGCCACAGGATCAGGCGGTCGGCCAGCTTGCGGTTGTTGAACGCCATCCACGAAAGGATGGCGGTGATGGCGATCAACAGCAGATTGACGGGGGTCATGTCAGGCTCAGGCGCTACGGTAGTTGTCGACCATACGATAGCGTTTCGCGTACCAACCGAAGGCCAACGCCGCGATGAAGGCGAAGCCGGCGAAGAAGAACATCAGGAACGCCGCCTCGCTCAGGCCGGTCCCGGCGATCTGGTGGGTCACCGTGTCGTTGCGCACCGCCGCGTTGGACAGCAGCACCCACAGGTTGCCGATGGTGGTGGTCAGGTTCCAGAAGCTCATCACCACGCCCTTCATCGCCTGCGGCGCCTGGCTGTAGGCGAACTCCAGGCCGGTGGCCGAGACCAGTACCTCACCGAAGGTCAGCAGTGCGTATGGCAGGATCTGCCAGAAGATCGACATGGCATTGCCGCCGTCCATCACCACCTGGATGCCACCGATGACGATCCAGGCCAGGCCGCTGAAGGCGATACCGGCGGTCATGCGGCGCAGCGCGGTCGGCTCGAAGCCGAAACGGCGCAGCGCCGGGTACAGCACCAGGTTGTTGAAGGGAATCAGGATCATCACCAGCAGCGGGTTCAATGCCTGCATCTGCGAGGCGGTGAACCAGCTCGGCATCTGCATCTGCTGGCCCTGCAGGACCCACGTCGAGGCCTTCTGGTCGAACAGCGAGAAGAACGGCGTGGTCAGCGCGAAGATCACCAGCACGCGCAGCACCGAGCGCACGCCTTCCACGGCTTCGGCCGGATGCTGGCCGCGGGCACGGTCCAGCTGCAGCCAGGTGCCGCCGCCGATGCCGGCCAGGATGGCGACCAGCGCAAGGCACAGGCAGATGACGATGCCCAACGAACCGACCAGCCCGAACGAGGCCACCGCCAGCACCAGGCCGAGCGCGGCGATCACCAGGCCCGGACGGCCCTGCCCGGCGACGCGTGCGGTCAGCGCGGTACGCACCACGTTGGCGAACGAATGCGGGTCCTTCGGCGGCATCGGCACCAGCACGTAGCGCTTGCGGCCCAGCCAGAACACGAAGGTGGCTACGAACATCAGGATGCCCGGGATGCCGAACGCCCACTGCGGGCCCCAGTTCTTCAGCACCAGCGGGATCAGCAGCGAGGCGAACAGCGAGCCGAAGTTGATGATCCAGTAGAAGGCGTCGAAGACGAGCTTGGCCAGGTGCTTGTTGCTCTGGTCGAACTGGTCACCCATGAACGAGGCCACCAGCGGCTTGATGCCGCCAGCGCCGAGCGCGATCAGTCCCAGGCCAAGGAAGAAGCCTTCGCGGCTGTTCTCGAACAGCGCCAGGCACAGGTGGCCGGCGCAGTAGACCAGGCTGAACCAGAGGATGGTGTGGTACTTGCCGAAGAACCTGTCGGCCAGCCAGCCACCGAGCAGCGGGAAGAAATACACGCCGATCATGAAGCTGTGCATGATGTCCTTGGCTTCACCGGCACGGCCTTCCGCAGTGATTTCCTGCAGCAGCAGCGAGGTGATCAGGAACTGCACCAGGATGTTGCGCATCCCGTAGAAACTGAACCGTTCGCAGGCCTCATTGCCGATGATGTACGGAATCTGGCGCGGCATCCTTCCCTGGCCGGCGATGGGGGCAACTGCGTCGTGGCTCATCCTGTAAGGCATTCCTGCAAAGCGAAAGGCGCAAGGTTACCGGAACCAGGCCTTGCGAAGCACGCTGCAGGGCTGCATGACAACGGTGCCAATCCATGGCAGGCGCTCCTGGCTGTGCCGGAAGTCACGGCACCTGCACGACAAAAGCGTAAACTTATCGTTATGCGCCCCCTCGCCTACGCCCGACTCCTGCTCAGCTGCCTGCTGCTGTTGCCGGCGTTGCAGGCCCAGGCGCGACCGCAGGCACCGGCCTCGGCCAGCAGCGAGGGCGAGCCCCGGCAACTGACCGTGGCCGCACTGGAACTGCCCAGCCGCGACGATGCGCAATGGAAGCAGCGCCGCGAGCAGGTCGCACAACTGTTGACCGACCTGCAACCGGACGTGATCTCGGTGCAGCAGGTGCTGCAGCAGCAGGGCCGCAACCCGGCCTGCTGGCTGGCCAGCCGGCTGCGCTACAGCTGCGACTTCGTCACCGCCGATCCACCCAGCCAGCCGCTGCGGCATGGCAATGCCATGCTGACCCGGCTGCCGGTCAGCGAGGACGGCGTCACCCTGTTGCATCCACCCGGGACGTTCAGCGCGGCCGGCATGATGCGGCTGAAGCTTGGCCAGGCGCTGGTCAACATCTACGTGGCGCGGCTGCGCCCGGAGCCGGACGAGGCCACCGCGCGCCAGCACCAGACCAACGACCTGATGACCTGGATCGGCGCCACCGCCGAGGGCATGCCGAGCCTGATCGCCGGCGACTTCTCGGCCTCCACCGTGGAACTGGTGCGCAGCACGCCCGGCTTCCAGCCGGCCCGGCGCAATCCTGGCGGCCGCGCGGAACCGCCAGCGGCCAGTGGCGGTGGAGCCACCGGCCATGGCCTGGACGTGCTGTTCCAGGTCAAGCATTTCGGCGGCATCCGCCAGCAGCCGATCCTGCTGCCGGCCGATGGCGACCTGCCCGGCCTGCGCCTGGGCGTGATGGCAACCCTGCGCCTGCAGGGCGATACGGCCACCGCCGAATAGGTAGTGCCGGCCGCTGGCCGGCTCCTCGGGTACCACACGATTGCCGGCCAGCGGCCGGCACTACCGAATGAATCCTGCAACAAAAAAGGCCGGGGTTTCCCCCGGCCTTTTCATTTCAACCCGCGACGCCGATCAGGCGATCGCTTCCTGGTAGCGGCGCTCGACTTCGTTCCAGTCGATGACGTTGAAGAACGCGCCGATGTATTCCGGACGGCGGTTCTGGTACTTCAGGTAGTACGCGTGTTCCCACACGTCCAGGCCGAGGATGGGGGTGTTGCCTTCCATCAGCGGGCTGTCCTGGTTGCCGGTGCTCTCGACCACGACCTTCTTGTCCGGGGTGACGCTCAGCCATGCCCAGCCGCTGCCGAAACGGGTCAGCGCAGCCTTGGTGAAGGCATCCTTGAACTTGTCGAAGCCACCCAGGTCCTTGTCGATCGCCTTGGCCACGTCGCCCACCGGGTTGCCGCCGGCATTCGGCGCCATCACGGTCCAGAACAGCGAGTGGTTGGCATGGCCACCCCCGTTGTTGCGCACCGGGCCCTGCAGGTTCTCCGGCAGCGACTTGAGCTTCTTCACCAGCTCTTCGACCGGCAGGTCAGCGTACTCGGTGCCTTCCAGCGCCGCGTTGACGTTGTTGATGTAGGTCTGGTGATGCTTGGTGTGATGGATTTCCATCGTCGCCGCATCGATATGCGGTTCCAGCGCGTCGTAGGCGTAGGACAGCTTGGGCAGGGTGTAGGCCATGATGCATCTCCTGATTGCGAGGGCACCCGACGGTGTCGGGCAGTGCGCGGTGAATGATGGGGACAGACCGCAAGATTACCAAGGGGGATGTAAAGGAAATTGCGTCCTGCCGGTGAGCATGCCGGCAATTGTTACGCAGCGGTGACGCTGCGCGTTCCTCATGCCCCGTGCAGCGCACAGGCGTTACAGTGCGTGCCTCGCCCTCGCCTGCCCGTGCCCATGCGCAACCCCCGGCTGCTGATCACCGCCATCGCCCTGCTGCTGCTCGGCCTGGTCGCCAACCACTTCATGCAGCGTGCGCCAGCGCCGCAGTTCGCGCCGGAACTGCAGGGCGCGCCTGCCGCGCAGGCCCCGGCCACGCCGGCAGCCCGCGCCGATGGCGGGTTGCCCGCGTTCCTGCCCGCCGAGGCGCGCCAGACCATCGCGCTGATACAGCGCGGTGGTCCGTTCCCGCACCGCCAGGACGGCAGCACCTTCGGCAACCGCGAGCAGCAGCTGCCGCAGCGCGCGCGCGGCTACTACCGCGAGTACACCGTCGACACGCCTGGCGCACGCACCCGTGGCACGCGCCGCATCGTCACCGGTGGCGATCCGCCAGAGGCGTGGTACTACACCGACGACCACTATGAATCGTTCCGCAGCTTCACCGTACCGGCCCAGGGAGCGCAGTGATGAGCCACGATGATTTCGGCCTCGGCCTGCATGACATCAACAATGCCGGCGTCTACGCCATCGACAGCGACGACATCGACGCGCTGGCCGCGGCGATGCGCGATGCCGGCCTGAAGGTGATCCGCATCGATCTGGAAGGCGTGGCCGACAAGCGCACTCTGCTGGCACGACTGGCCGCGCAGCTGGATTTCCCGGCAGGGTTCGGCGGCAACTGGGATGCTCTGTCGGACAACCTGCGCGACCTGCAATGGCTGCCGGCCAACGGCTATGCACTGTTCCTGGCCGACGTCGATGCACTGCGTGCCGCCACGCAGAAGGACTTCGACACCCTGCTGGAGGTGATGGACGAAACCAGCCGCGACTGGGTTGGCCGTGACGTGCCGTTCTGGGTGTTCCTGTCGCAGAGCGCGTGAGGTCACTGCCCTGGTGGAGGCCGACCTTGGTCGGCGCTTCCGTGCCAACCAAGGTTGGCACCTACCAAAGCGTGTCAGCACGACCGTCACATCCCGTGATGGTTCCGGCGAGGAGCCCCCTTGTTGTTCAAGGGGGCGCGCCAACGGCGCGGGGATAAGGAAACATGCGTGGACAATGGGAGCCGCTAGCGGCTCCCATTGTCTTCCTGCAGTTCTTTCTTGAACGGGATGTCCGGCGGCGGACGCGCCACCGCGGGCTGGTCCTGCATGTTCGGATTGGTCAGGCCACAGCCACCACCGGCCTGCAGGATCGAGATCACGCAGGAGATCTTCGAGCCGGTGCCCGGCAACGGAATCTCCATCGACTTGATGCCCTTGCGCACCCACTCGGCCAGCAGCGATTCCTGCGGCACCCAGTACTTGTCGAACGAGGTGGGTGTGTAGTCGTACGGCGGCCGCTTCAACCAGGTGCCGGACTGGGCGATACGCTCCTTGGTCCAGCCATCGTTGGCACCGCCGGGGGCGCCCCGTTCGGCGTGCCCTTCGCCCTCCTGCCCCGGCACCCGCACGCTGCCATCGGCATTGAACAGACCGCTGCCCTTGCCGGAGGCAGCGGCATTGGCCTGGCGCGCGCCACTGCTGGCACCGTCGCGGTTGCGGCTGGATGCCCCCCAGTCATCGCCCTTGGCAGGCGTGGCCCAATTGCCCGGATCGGGTGCCGGGCGCGCGCCGGCCTGGGCCGGTGCGGTACTGGATGCCGACGTGCGCGCTGTCGTGCTGCTGGCCTGCGCCGCGCTGCTGCTGGCCGCAGGCGCAGCAGTTGCCGCGGCGACACTGCCACTGGAAGGTGATGGCGCCGCCGCTGGTGCCGAGGCGACTTCGCGTTCGCGCACCTGCACGTCACGGCCCGCCGGCGCATGTACGGTCGGCTCACGGCCGGCCACGGTCGCCATCCGCACCTGCGGATCGACCACGGCCTGCACCTCGCGTTCGCGCACCTGCAGTTCCTGTTGCCGAAGGCGTACCTGCACATCCGCGGTGCGCAGCGGCTGCGGCGCCACCGGGGCGTCGACCGTACTGACTTCGCGCTCCTGTACCTGGATGTCACGCAACTGCGGCGTGCGCACCGCGACGGCCGGTGCATGCAGCGGCGTCGGCACAGGGGGCGCCTGCAACGGCTGCACGCTGCGCTCGCGCACCGTGGGTGTGGTGTCGCGCGGCACGATGCTGACCTCGGTACGCGGCACGCTGACCGGCGGCACCACGAAGTCGGAGCTGGCCTCGGCCACGTCGGTGGCCTGCACCGGCGACGGCGGCGGTGCCGCGACCGGCGCGGGTTCGGCTTCAGCCGGCGGCGCAGGCACGCTGGCGGTGGCTGCCGGCGCCGGCATGGGCGCAGGCGCCGACGCTGCGGCGGGACGCGGTTGCGGTGCGCTGGCGGCTCCCGCCTCGCGGCCGGCCGCCACCTGCCCGGCCGGCGCGGCGGCAGCGGCTTCGGCGCCCGGCTGGTCGCCACCGCCTTCCTGGGTAGCGCGGCCGACGAATTCCACCTGCACGCGCTCGCCTTCAGCGCCCTCTTCCTCCGGCGCCGTGGTGCGGATCACCGCCACCCACAGCAGCAGCACGAAGAACAGCAGATGCAACAGCGCGCTGACCAGAGCCGAGGTCCAGCGCATCCAGCGCTGATCGCGCGGTGCGGCATCCCAGTCCTGCCAGAACAACCGGCGCAGCGCCTGCCACGGGGACAAACGCGGTGATTGCCCGGGTGGCCCGGGCAACGGACGCGGCAACAGCACCGCGATGATCTCGCCGGCATGCAGCGGCCGCGGCAATGGACCGAGCGAGCGCAGCCACATCGCCCAGCCATAGGGCAGGCGCGTGGTTTTCTCGAGGACGGCCCCGGGCTGCTGGCGCGCCAGCAGCAGGTCGATGAGCTGCTCGGCCCGGGTCAGAGGCACGCGTCAGCGATCAGGCGGCGTTGCCGCGAGGGATGTACGGCGCGTGGCCACTGTCGTGGTCGGTCGCGTCACGTACAGCGGTCACGCCCGGCACGCGGCCCATCAGGGTCTTCTCGATGCCCTGCTTGAGGGTCACGTCGGCCATGCCGCAGCCCTGGCAGCCACCACCGAAGCGCAGCAGCACCACGCCGTCGGCCGAGACTTCCTGCACGGCCACCTTGCCGCCATGCGAGGCCAGCTGCGGATTGATTTCGTTCTCGACCACCCAATGCACGCGCTCGACCAGCGAGGCGGCATCGCCGGGCGCTTCGCCCTTGATGCGCGGCGCCTTGATAGTCAGCTGCTGGGCACCGGCGGTGCCGGCGACGATGTCGATCTCGGCGCCATCGAGCCAGCCGACGCTGCTGGCATCGACATAGAGGGTGAAACCATCGCAGTCCACCGCCCACTCGTCGCCGAGCAGATCGGTCGGTTCGGCGAATTCCAGCCGGGCATCGGCGCGCGGGGTACCGGGATCGACCGCGCTGAGGCGCACGCCCATGCCGGGCACGCCCTCGCGTTCGATCAACTTGCGGAAATGGGTCTGGGCAGTGTCGGAGATCTGGATCATCAGGCTATTCTAGCCAAGTAAGCGTCAGCCGCTCATTCGGTTTATACACCGTCCGGCGCATTGTTCAGTCAACACGAGGTGGAGATTCCCATGGCCGACCTGATTCCACTGGCCCAGGCCCGTTGCGTGCCGCGCAAAGGCAGCGACCACAAGCTTGGCGAAGCCCGCCTGGCCGAACTGCTGCCGCAGGTTCCCGGCTGGGAGCTGAGCGAGGGCGGCCAGGCCCTGTCGCGCACCTTCCGCTTCAAGGATTACTACGCCACCATGGCCTTCGTGAACGCGCTGGCCTGGATCGCCCACCGCGAGGACCACCATCCGGACCTGGGCGTGCACTACGACCGCGCGGTCGTGCGCTTCTCCACCCACGATGTGGGCGGCCTGAGCGAGAACGACTTCATCTGCGCGGCAAAGACTTCGGCCCTGACGGAGCAACTGCCATGAACGTACGCCTGCTGAGCCTGTCCCTGTTCGCTGCGACCGGCCTGGCCGGCTGCGGCGCGTCCGAACCGCCGGCACCGCCACCGCCGCCGCCGACCGAAGTGGCCGCGGTGAAGACGCCGCCGCCGCAGTACCCGCTGGAACTGGCCTGCATGGGCGTGGGCGGCACCAGCACCTTCAAGGTCACCATCGGTACCGACGGCAAGCCCAGCGAGGTCGTCCTGCTGACCGGCGCCGGCAACCCGCAGCTGGACGAGCTGGCCAAGGCCGCCGTGCAGGGCTGGCAGTTCAACGCCGCCACCCGCAACGGCCAGCCGGTGCCGGCCACCATCCAGGTGCCGGTCAGCTTCAACCCACCGCAGCCGAAGCCGGACCAGTGCTTCGCCATCGAAGAACGCTTGCGCCGCGGCGGTTGATCGCGCGCGCCCCGACGAGGCAAGCCGACGCCCGCCTCGCCCTCGCCGCCCCGGCCTTGCCCAGGGCGGTTGTCTGTTGACCAGGATCGCGTCGGTACATGCTGCAGATTCCCCCGGAAAACGTCTGGATCGCGCTCGCGGTCACCCTCGCGGCCGGTCTGGCCACCGCCATCGGCAGCCTGCTGGTGCTGTTCTCGCGCCGGCCCAATCCGCGCCTGCTGGCCTTCGGGCTGGCCTTCGCCGGCGGTGCCATGGTCTACGTGTCGCTGTCGGAGATCCTCAACAAGTCCATTGCGTCCTTCGCGCTGGCCTATGGCGAGCGCACCGGCTTCACCTACGGCACCCTGGCGTTCCTGCTGGGCGTGATCGTGATCGTACTGATCGACCATTTCATTCCCAACCCGCATGACAGCCTGGACAAGCAGGACCCGGCATTCCGCGAGAACAGCCGCGAGTACCTGAAGCGCGTCGCCCTGCTGACCTCGATCGCCATCACCGCACACAACTTCCCGGAAGGGCTGGCAACGTTCTTCGCGACCCTGGAGAGCCCATCGGTGGGCATGCCGCTGGCCTTCGCCATCGCCATCCACAACATCCCCGAGGGCATCGCGATCGCGGTGCCGGTGTACTTCGCCACCCAGAACAAGTTCTACGCGTTCAGCGCCAGTCTGCTGTCGGGCCTGGCCGAGCCGGTGGGCGCGGCGCTGGGCTACTGGCTGCTGTCCGGATCGCTGTCGCACGCCACCTTCGGCTGGGTGTTCGGGCTGATTGCCGGCGTGATGGTGTTCCTGGCCCTGGATGAACTGCTGCCGGCGGCCAAGCGCTATGCCAAGGGCCACGAAACCGTGTACGGGCTGGTGGCGGGCATGGGCACGCTGGCAATCAGCCTGGTGCTGTTCAAGTGGTGAGCAATTCCAGGCCCGCCCCGTAGAGTCGAGCTTGCTCGACTGACATTCCTCGACCGAACAGCAGTCGAGCAAGCTCGACTCTACAAGGGGATACGGCGCGCTGCCTGTCCTGCCTACTTCAGCCGATCCAGCGCCTCGACCAGCTCATCGGCCAGCGGCGCGTTCAGCACGTACGGGCTCTTGCCGTCGTCCAGTGCGAACTCCAGCGACGCCGCATGCAGGAACAGGCGCTTCAGCCCGATCTGCTCACGAAGCCGCTTGTTGACGACCGGATCGCCGTACTTGTCGTCACCGGCCACCGGGTGCCCCAGGTGCTGGGCATGCACGCGGATCTGGTGCGTGCGGCCGGTCTCGATGCGGACCTCGCAGTACGAATGCCCGCCGCGACGCTCGAGCACGCGGAAGTGGCTGATCGACTCCTTGCCGATCGCGTTGACCTGCACATGGCGCTCGCCGCCCTGGCGCAGGCCCACGTGCAGCGGCGCATCGACCGTCATCACGCCGTCGGGCATGCGCCCGGTCAGCAGGGTCAGGTAGCGCTTGCGGATGCCGGCGCCGTGGTCTTCACGCAGCAGCGCCTGCAGCTCGCTCAGCGCCGAGCGCTTCTTGGCCACGATCAGCAGGCCCGATGTGTCGCGATCCAACCGGTGGACCAGCTCCAGGGTCTGCCCCGGGCGCAGCGCACGCAGGGTCTCGATGGCGCCGAAACTGATGCCGCTGCCGCCGTGGCTGGCCACGCCGGTGGGCTTGTTCAGGGCCAGCAGGCGGGCGTCCTCGAAGACGATGGCCTGCTCCAGCCGACGCATGAACGCCTCCGGCGGACCGGCCTTGTCTCCCTCTTCGGTGAGACGAACCGGTGGCACACGCACCTCGTCTCCGGCCTCCAGCTTGCGTTCGGCCTTGGCCCGGCCGCCGTTCACCCGCACCTGTCCGCTGCGCACCAGCTTGTAGACCAGGCTGCGCGGGGCGCCTTTCAGCTGGCCGAGCAGGAAGTTGTCCAGGCGCTGGCCGGCGCGGTCGGCGGGAACGGTGATCATGCGCACGGAAGGCTTGTCGCCAGCGGGCTTGGTGGGGTCTTGGGCGGTCATCAGGCTGTTTATTCTGTTACACTCGGGGGGCGAGATAAGGGATTGATTTCGTTGGAAGTTACTCAGGGCCAGAAGCCCAGCTTCCGACGAATCCGGCACAGTGCGCGACCACCGCCCGCGGGGCGGCCATGTTAGCGGCTCACCGGCCTTCCCGGCCATCGCCGGATGCCTGACACGCAACCGTGCTGAACATGTCCCGCGTGGCGCTCCAGCCTGGCTGACAGCTGCCTGCGGCCCTGCAACACCCAAAAACCCATAAGAGTGAAGCGCTCCCGCGGCCTGCCGTGGTGTCGTAGCGCTGGAAACCCAAGCCGCCCTCCCCGCGCTTGCGCGAATGGGCGGCGAGCCGTGTCCAGAGGCGAAACCCCATGGCGTTCCGCGCGGTAGCCGCTTGCGAGGAACGCAACAATGAAGCGAATGCTGATCAACGCCACGCAGGCTGAAGAGCTGCGTGTTGCCATCGTGGATGGCCAGTCGTTGTATGACATCGACATCGAACAGCCGTCGAAGGAACAGAAGAAGTCCAACATCTACAAGGGCCGGATCTTCCGCATCGAGCCCTCGCTGGAAGCGGCCTTCGTCGAATACGGTGGTGGCCGCCATGGCTTCCTGCCGCTGAAGGAAATCTCCCGCGACTACTTCCAGGCCGGTGTCGACCACAACAAGGCCGGCATCCGTGAGCTGCTGCGGGAAGGCCAGGAAATCGTCGTCCAGGTGGACAAGGAAGAGCGCGGCAACAAGGGCGCCGCCCTGACCACGTTCATCTCGCTGGCCGGCCGCTACATGGTGCTGATGCCGAACTCGCCGAGCGCGGGCGGTGTCTCCCGTCGCATCGAAGGCGAAGACCGGGCCGCGCTGAAGGACGCCCTGGACAAGCTGAACATCCCCGACGACATGGGCGTGATCATCCGCACCGCCGGCGTCGGCCGCGATGCCGAAGAGCTGCAGTGGGATCTGGACTACCTGCTCAACGTCTGGCGTGCCATCGCCGAGGCCGCGCTGAGCAAACCGGCCCCGTTCCTGATCTACCAGGAATCGCGCCTGATCGTGCGCGCCCTGCGTGACTACCTGCGCGCCGACATCGGCGAGATCCTGGTCGACACCGAGGAGATGTACGAGCACGCCCGCGAGTTCATGCAGCAGGTGATGCCGCAGACCCTGCGCAAGCTCAAGCACTACAAGGACGACATCCCGCTGTTCAACCGCTTCCAGATCGAGTCGCAGATCGAAGGCGCCTACGAGCGCAACGTGCGCCTGCCGTCGGGTGGCTCGATCGTGGTCGACCAGACCGAAGCGCTGACCGCGGTCGACGTCAACTCCTCGCGCGCCACCAAGGGCAGCGACATCGAGGACACCGCGTTCCAGACCAACCTGGAAGCGGCCGAGGAAGTGGCCCGCCAGCTGCGCCTGCGCGACCTCGGCGGCCTGGTGGTAATTGATTTCATCGACATGGCCTCCAACAAGCACCAGCGCGAGGTCGAGAACCGCCTGGCCAACGCGCTGAAGTACGACCGCGCGCGCGTGCAGGTCGGCCGCATCTCGCGCTTCGGCCTGCTGGAAATGAGCCGCCAGCGCCTGCGTCCGAGCCTGGGCGAGTCCAGCCAGATCGTCTGCCCGCGTTGCGACGGCCACGGCCGCATGCGCAGCGTCGAGTCGCTGTCGCTGTCGATCATCCGCGTTGCCGAAGAGCATGCGATGAAGGAGAACACCGGGCAGGTGCTGGTCCAGGCCCCGGTGGAGATCGCCAATTACCTGCTGAACGAAAAGCGCAGCGCCCTGCGCGAGATCGAGCAGCGCCACGAAGCGCCGATCGTGATCGTCGCCGACGAGCAGCTGCACACCCCGCACTACACCGTGACCCGCCTGCGCGAGAACGAGCTGGGCGAAGAGAGCAACAAGCCCAGCTACCAGCGCGGCACCCCGCGCAAGCTGCCGGTGCACGCCCTGACCAAGGGCCAGCTGAACATCCCGCCGCCGGCGGTGACCCAGGTCAAGCACACCTCCCCCGCCCCGGTGCGCGAGGAAGTGGAGCCGGCCGCGGCCGCTCCGGCTCCGGTGGTGGCCGCGCCGGTGGCGCAGGCTCCGAGCGGTGGCGTGATCGGTTGGCTCAAGCGCGTGTTCGGTGGCGAACCGGCCCCCGCACCGGCGCCGGCGGCTCCGGCGGCGCGCCAGCAGCAGGACGGCGGCCGCAAGGACCGCAACAAGGATCGCAACAAGGACCGCAAGGACCGTCGCGACGACAACCGTGGCAACGGCGGCAACGGCAACGGCAACGCACAGCAGCAGAAGGACGGCGGCAACCGCAAGGACCGCGGTGAGCAGCGCAAGGACGGCCGCAACGGTAACAACAGCAATGCCCAGCAGCAGCCGCAGCAGGGCAAGCAGAAGGAGCCGCAGCAGAAGGATGGCCAGCAGCCGCAGCAGCAGAACAAGCCGCGCAACGAGCAGCAGGGCCAGAACCCGCAGCAGCCGAAGCTGAAGCAGCCGAAGCAGCCGCGCCCGCAGCAGGACGGTGACAAGCCGGCCGAGAAGCCGCAGCGCAACGCCGCCGAGGTCTCGACCGAAACCGTGACTGCGGCTGCCGCCGTGGCCGCCTCGGCGGTCGCCGCCAACGTGGTGACTGCGCAGGAAGCGACTGCACCGGTGGCGCCGGTCGTCCCGGTGTCCACCGCTCCGGTGGACGCCGCAGCACCGGTCGAGACCGCTGCCAATGCGGCCAGCGAGGCCGAGGTGGTTGCGGTCGCTGGTGAAGAGGCTGCAACCGACGCCAACGGTGACCAGGCCGGCGAAGGCGCGACCCGCCGTCGTCGCGGCCGTCGCGGTGGCCGTCGCCGTCGTCGCGGTGGCGCCGAGAACGCTGCCGGCAGCGACGTTCTGGGCGATGACCAGGACGACGGTGACGACGGCGATGACACTGATGTCGCCGAGCCGACCGCTGACAGCACTGCCGGCACCGCGCCGGTCGCTGCTGCGCAGCCGGCTCGTTCGCAGCCGGAGTTCGACTTCGATGATGAAGTCGAGCCCGCCGCTACCGACGCCGCAAAGCCGGCTCGCGCCGCTGCTGCCGTTGTCGCCGCGCCGGTCGCGGTGGTGAGCAGCGCCGTGGTCGAAGCCGCTGCGCCGGTCGTGGCCGAAGCGAAGGCTCCGGTCGAAGCTACGGTCAAGGCCGAACCGGCACCGTCGCCGGTACAGACCAGCATGCTCGATGCCATCGACGCTGCGACGCCGGTGCAGCCGGCGGCCGTTGCGACCCCGGTGACGGAAGCAACGCAGGCGGTGGTCGAGGCTGCCCCGGTCGTTGAAGCTGCCCCGGCTGTTGAGACGAAGCCGGTCGTGGCCGAGGCAGCGCCGGTGGTGGAATCGAAGCCGGAGGTTGTTGACGCTTCCCCGGTGGCGGAAGCCCAGCCGGCGGCCGTTGAGGCTGCCCCGGTGGTGGAGACCACTCCGGTGGTGGACGCCGCTGTGGCGATTGAAGCCACGCCGGTCGTCGAGACCGCGCCGATCGCCGAACAGCCGGTCGCCCCGGTGGCGGTCGAGGCCGCTCCGGTGGAAGCCGCTGCCCCGGTCGCCGAGGCAGTGGTGGCACCGTCGATTGACCCGGTTGCCGATGGCCACACCGACGCTGCGGCCCAGGCTGCCGAAGCCAAGGCTGACGAAGAAGACGAAGAGACCGCCAAGCGCACGCCGCCGGCGCACTGATCGCCTCCTGATCGTGTGAATCGAAACGGCGGGGATCGATGATCCCCGCCGTTTTTGTTTGTGTGATTGGCGCTGGCTTCGCCTTGGTAGAGGCCAACCTTGGTTGGCACCGTTGATTGAATGCACGCGGGCACGCCGGTGCCAACCAAGGTTGGCACCTACCAGAGCGGGTCTATCTCAGGGTTTCGGCGCGAACTGCAGGCGGGTCCACACGCCGTAATGATCCGAGGCCCAGCGACCGCTGTCGTCGGGCTGGTCGAACAGCAGCTTTGCCTCGCGCGCGACCATCTCGTCCTGCTGGAAGAAGATGTGGTCGATCCGCGAGGGCGCCTGGTAATAGTGCCGGTTCAAGGTGCTGACCCCGGCCAGGTCCGTATTGACGTGCACGCTGCCAAAGCTGTCACCGTAACGGCTGCGCAGCGCACTCAGGTCGCCGGCATCCACCAGTGCATTGAAGTCGCCCGCGATCACCACCGGCGCACCGGCCGAGGTGTCACTGATGAAGCGCAGCAGGTCTTCCACCTGGCTGCGGCGGATGCCCTGGCCACGCTCGTCGCTGCGCTCGTTGAGGTGCGTGGCGTAGACATTCACCGGCGTTCCATCGACATCGATGCGCAGATGGGCGACGGTACGGTAGTCATCCAGCGGCTGCAGCAGGTGATCGCCGCGAGCCAGGATCGGACGGCGGGTCAGCAGCGCATTGCCGTAGCGCTTGGGTGCCCCGACCGGATCGGTGGACACGAACACGTACGTGTAGCCGAGTTGGCTGGCCAGCCACTGCGCCTGGTTCCGCACGTTGCGGCGCTGGATCACCTCCTGCAGGGCAACCGCATCCGGCTGCAGGCGCTTGAGCTCGGCCAGGATGGTGCGGCGACGACTCGGCCAGTCTTCGCGGTCGTGATGCAGGTTGAAGGTGACCATGCTCATGCCGGGCGCATTGGCCACCTCAGCCGACGCGGCGGTGGCTGCAGGCTCGACCGCCATCACCATGCCCGGCAGTGCCATTGCAATCGCCAGCCCCAGGGCACGCACCGACGTGCGTACCTTCGCCCGCTGCAGCTTCATCGTTACTGTCCCTTGCGTTCGGCGCGGCGCACCGCGCTCGGCACGTCGATCTCGACCCGCGCCGGCAACTGGTGCACGTGCAGTTCCTTGTTGATCCACTCAACCGCTTCACCGTTGACGGTGGCATCGCCCGGATCACCGCTGTACGGCCAGGGCAGCACCACGCCGCCCACCGGCGGTACCAGGCCCGGCTGCAGCTCCAGCACCAGCTGCTTGTCACTGCGCTGCAGGCGGTAGTTCAGCTGGCCCTGCGGCGTGCGCAGGCCCTGCACGGCGATGCCCTCGCCCTGCAGCCACGCGGCGGGCACGCCGGCGGCCAGCACCAGTGCGTCGTCCATGTCGCGGTTGTAGGCGAACATGTCCAGCGCCGAGCGCACGAAGTCCGAGGCGACCCAGGCGTGCGGCAGGTCACCGACGAAGAACGGCTTGCGCGGCGTGCGTGACACCACTTCCGCCCATTGGTTCCAGGCCTGCGGCGCACGGTCATTGAAGAAGAACCCGGTGGCCTGCCAGGCACGGTCGCGCCAGCCCAGGCGCACGAACGCGGCCACGTTGCGCCACTCGTACGGGGTGTAATCCTTCCACTCGCGCTTGCCATCGCGGCGGGCCACGAATTCCTTCCAGTAGCGCTCGAAGGTTGCTTCCAGCGCCTGCTGCGGCAGGCTGCCCTGCTCACCGCCAGGGGCCAGCGCGATGGTGGTCGAGGTCGCATCGAAATCGCCCAGCTCGGCCGAGCCCGGCAGGTAATCGATGTTGTGCTGCTGCATCGCAGACAGCAACGACGCCTGCAGGTCATCGCGGAACTGGTCGCGCGATTCGGCGATCTGCATCGCCTCGAGCTTGCCCAGCTGGGTCGCCAGCAGCGCAGCGTCCTTGTAACCGCGCAGTGCCCAGAAGTTGTCCCAGTACGAATGCATCGGCTTGGCCGAATAGCCTTCGTGGCTGATCGAGGCCGGCATCATGCCGTAGAAGGCCGGGTTGCGCGCCCGGTTTTCCTCGGTGCGCTCGCTGGCGCGCAGTTGTTCCATGTAGGTATAGGCGCCCTGCACGTGCGGCCACATCAGTTCGACGAAGGTGCTGTCGCCGGTATAGCGCCCATATTCGGCAATGCTGTAGATCAGCTCACCATGGCTGTCGTTCTCCGGCACCGGGTCGCTGCCGCGCGCGTCGACGCAGCACGGCACCTTGCCGTTCTCGAACTGGTACGGCGCATACCAGTTGATGTAGTCGCGCACGGCGTCGCTGCGGCCCATGCGCAGCAGGCCTTCGGAAATCATCGCGCCATCGCGGATCCAGCTGCGCGCGTAGGAACGCGTACCCGGCTGCAGGCGCGGCCCAACGCGCGAGATCAGCATGTGCGCCACCGCGGTACGCAGGGTGTCGACCAGCGCCTGGCCGGCTGCCGGCACCTGCAGCGAGACCACGCCCAGCTTCTGTCGCCACTGCTCGGCCACCTGTGCCTGGGCCTTGGCCACATCCAGCGCTCTGGGCGCCCAGCCACCGGTCTGCGGCAACACCACCGCCACTTCGCGGCTCTGGCCGGGCTCCAGCTTGATCGTATACATCAGCGCGCCCGACGCCATGCCGGTGCTGTCCTTCACCGCCGTGGTGGCCGGGTACTTGCCGCTGGCCAGATGCATCGCATCGAGCTTGCCGTCGAACGTGCTGGCGAAGCGCGCGTCCGGCACCTGCAGCGGGTAGATGCGCGGCTCGCCGTTGACGCGCACCAGCTGTTCGCCGACATCCAGCTCATCGATGCGGCTGAAGCCGCCGACGGTGTTGAGGAACTGGGTCGGCGGGTTGACCTGCCAAGGGCGGATCGCCAGTGCCAGGGTGTACTCGTGCGCGACCTTGTCCGGATTGCTCAGCCGGTAGCGGCCGATCAGCTGCGCGCGCTCCGGCGTGCCCTGCACGAAGCTGGTCACGGCCAGGCCGACCTTCTCGTGTACCCAGTCGACGTTGGCGATCGGCAGATAGTGGTCCTGCAGCGACTGGGTGATGGCCACTTTCGACCAGTCCAGCAGCTTGCCATCGAGCCGGATGAACGGTTCGATGCTGAAGCTGCCCTTGGCCGGCTCCAGTGCGCCGTCTTCGCTGATCAGCGCCTGCTCCTGGCCGCCATCGAGGCCCAGCAGGGTCCAGTACGGCTGTTCACCGACATAGGCGCGCGGCAACGCACCGCGCGGCAGGTCGGCAGCCACCGACGACAGGAACGCATTCGGAGTGGCAGCGAAGGCCAGCGGCTTGAGCGCGATATCGCGGATGCCGTAGCGCCAGTTCGGGCCGTCCTGCAGGTCGAAGCGCACGTAGCGTGCGTCAGTATCCGGCAACGCCAGCCAGTCGCGGCCACCGGCACCACTGGTCACTTCGCGTACGGTGCGCCAGTCGCGGCCGTCCTCCGAGGTGCGCACGGTATAGCGGCGCGCTTCCAGGTCCGGCAGCCAGTCGATCACCGCACCGCCGATCTCGCGGCTCTTGTGCAGGTCCAGGCTGATGGTCTGCTGCTTGACGCCCCCGCTGATCCAGAACGTATCGCTCTTGCCGTCGATCATGCGGTCCTGCAGCGCGGTGGCGGTATCGGCGATCACCGATGGCACCAGCGCTGAATCATCCTGCGGCGGCAGGCCCTGCAGGGTCAGCCTGTCGAAACACACCGTGCCCCGGCCGCCGACCTTGCTGTAGATCGTGAACTCGACCGCGGCACTGCGCGCCATCTCCTTCTCGGGCGACGGCCCCCACGCCTTGTCGATCTGCCGGCGGCGGTACTCGACCGGCGTCCACGCCTTGGGGAAGCTGTAGCCGGGGCGGTTGACCCACCACACGTTGTCACCGCTGGCGTCGATCAGCTTGAACTGCAGGTCATTGCCCGGCGAATCACCGCGCAGCTGGAAGCCGAAGCGATAGTTGACTGGGTACTCGATGTTGAGCGCGCGACGGATGCCGACGTAGCCGGAGACCTTGTGGAAATCGTAGTCGAGGCACAGCGCGCGGCCACCACCGGCACCACTGACCGGGCGCAACGAACCACTGACCTGGTCGGACAGGACCAGTTTCCAGGCGCCGATATCGTCGAAATCGTCCAGCACTTTCGGTGCCGGCAGCGCCGGCGGCGCGGCGATCGCCAGGGAGGCCCACAACAGGCCCAGTCCAACGGCGATCGCTCGCTTCATCCTTTGACGCTCCCCAGCAACAGACCTTGGATGTAGTACCGCTGCAGCACCAGGAACAGCGCCAGCACCGGGACCACGGTGACCACCGCGCCGGCCATCATCATTTCCACGTCCATGATGTGTTCGCGCGAGAGGGTGGCCAGTGCCACCGGCAAAGTGTAGTGCTCCTGGTCGGTCAACACGATCAACGGCCACATGAAATCGTTCCACGCACCCATGAAAGTGAAGATCGCCAGGGTCACCAGCACCGGCTTGAGCATCGGCAGAACGATCTGGAAGAAGATGCGCAGCTCCCCTGCCCCGTCGATGCGCGCCGCTTCCAGCAGCTCGTCCGGGATCGAACGCGCGTACTGCCGCACCAGGAAAATGCCGAACACGCTGGCCAGCGCCGGCACGATCACGCCGCCGAAACTGTTGACCAGGCCCAGCTGCTTCATCAGCAGGAACAGCGGCAGCATCGCCACCTGCGCCGGGATCACCAGCGCGGCCATCAGCACCTGGAACAGGCGCTCGCGGCCGACGAAGTTCAGCTTGGCGAAGGCATAGCCGGCCATGGTGTTGAGCAGCAGCGAACCGATGGTGATGCCCAGCGACACCAGCAGGCTGTTGGCGAAGTTGCCGCCCATGCCGGTGCGCGCGAACAGCTCATGGTAGTTGTGCGTGGTGATGCTCGAAGGCAGCAGCGGCGGCGGGAAATGGCTGGCCTCGCCCTGCGGCATGAACGACACCGACACCATCCACAGCAGCGGCGCCAGGCTGACCAGGGCCAGCACCAGCAACGCACCATTGATCATCCACGGGTACCAGCGCGACTGGCCGATTTCACGACTCATACCAACTGCCTCTTGCGGCCGAAACGCAGCATCACGGTGGTCACCGCCAGGATGATCAGGAACAGCAGGAACGCCACCGCGGAGGCGCGTCCCAGGTTCCACCACTTGAAGCCTTCCTCGAACATGAAATACAGCACGCTGACGGTGCTCTGCAGCGGGTCGCCACGGGTCATCACGTAAGGCTCTGCGAACAGCTGGAAGTAGCCGGACACGGTAATCACCCCGACCACCAGCAGCACCGGGCCGAGCATCGGCAGGGTGATGTGCAGGAACTGCTTCCAGCGCGAGGCGCCGTCAATGCGCGCGGCCTCGTAAAGGTCATGCGGGATCGCCTGCAGGCCGGCCAGGAAGATCACCATGTTGTAGCCGAAGTTCTTCCACACCGCGAACAGCATGATGGTCGGCATCGCCCAGTTGGGATCGCCCAGCCAGTCGATCGGGCTGATGCCCAGATGGCCCAGTCCGTAGTTCACCAGCCCGTAGCTGGTATGGAACAGGTAGCGCCAGATCACTGCCACCGCCACCAGGGTGGTCACCACCGGGGCGAACAGCGCGGTGCGGAACAGCGCCTTGAAGCGCGCTGCCGGTGCATTGAGCAGCATCGCCGCGCCCAGCGACACGCCGATCGACAACGGCACGCCGATCAGCACGAAGTAGGTGGTGTTCCACAACGACTTCCAGAACATCGGTGTCTGCAGCAGATCGATGTAGTTGCCCAGGCCGACGAAGCGCAGGTTGCTGCTGTCAGCCAGCGCGTAGAGGTCGAAGTCGGTCACGCTCAGCGCCAGCGCCGAGGCCACCGGCAGGCCGAAGAACACGCCCAGCACGATCAGCGAAGGGCCGGCGAAGATCCAGCCGGCAAGTGAAGTACGTTTCATTGCGCGCTCCCGGCGGCCACGGCACTGCTCGATTGCGGCGACGGCGCGCGCTGCTGCAGGCGTTGTTGTTCATGCATCCAGCGGCGCTTGGCCAGCACCTTGTCCACGCGCTGGTCCAGCTCTTCCACCGCCTTGTCCTGCGGCAGGCCACCACGCACCACCTTTTCGGTGACGATGCGCATTTCCTGCACGATGCGCTCCCATTCGAGCACCTTCGGCGTCGGTTTGACCCGCTCCAGCTGGTCACGGAACGCAACCGCCAGCGGATCATTGGCCAGCGATGGCGCATTCCAGGTACTGCGGCGCGGCGGCAGGTCGCCGATGATCGAATGGAAACGCGCCTGGATTTCCGGCCGCGACAGGAACTCGATCAGCTTCCACGAGGCCTCCTTCTGCTGCGACTTGCGGAAGATCACCAGGCTGGTGCCACCGGCGATGCCGGCCCCCGGGCCATCCGGACCCGGCAATGGCGCGGTACCCCACTGCCCTTCCAGCTCCTTCGGCTGCAGCTTCTTGAACTCGCGGATGTTCCAGGGCCCGGAGATGTAGAACACGTTGAAGCCCCGGAAGAACTCGTCCCAGACGTTGGAAATCTGCGTCTCGGACATCTTCGGCGCCCAGCCCTGCTCGAACATGTTGGCGTAGAAGGCCAGCGTGCGGCGGAACCCCGGGCTGGCGAAATTGCCGCGGGTGTCATCGTCGCGCAGCAGCGGATCGGGCTGCTGCAGCGCCAGCGACAGCTGCTGCTCGAACTCGTTGATCGGCATCAGCACCGCGTAGCGGTTCGGCCCCTGCATCTTCTTGATCGCAGCCATCTGCTCGTCCCACTCCTGCCAGGTGCGCGGCGGATGGTCGTAGCCGGCCTTGGCCAGCAGGTCCTTGCGGTAGTAGATCAGGCGGGTATCGACATACCACGGCACGCCGACCAGCTCGCCATGGATCACGTTGGTATCCCAGATGCCCTGGAAGTAGTCCTTCGGGTCCACCACGGACGAGCGCTGCACGAACGGCTGCAGCGGCGTCAGCGCGTCGAGTTCGGCGAACTCGGGCACCCAGGTGTTGCCGAGCTGGCATACATCCGGCAGGCCGTCGGCGGCGAACGCCGTCAACAGTTTCTCGTGCGCGGCGGTCCAGGGAATGTTCTGCACATCCACCTTGATGCCGGGGTTCTCGGCCTCGAACTCGTGGATCAGCTCGCTGACTACTTCGGCCTCGCGGCCCATCGCCCAGAAACGCACGGTGGTGGTGCCCGGCTCGGTGCGGGCGCAGCCGGCCACGGCCAGTGCGGCCAAGGCAGGCAGCGCCCAGCGGCGCAGGCGGTCGATCCAGTTCGGCATCGGGTTACTTGCCCTGGCCTGTGGTGCGGTTGGCATTGTTCTTCTGTTCCTGCGCGGCAGCCGCGCGTGATTCGGCGATACCCACCGCGCGTGCCGCCGCGGCCTTTTCGTCCTTCTGCAGTTCCAGCGGCTGGAACGAGCCTTCCGGCGCCAGCCAGCCACCACTGAACCCGGCCCGTTCCAGCCCCTTGCGGATGTACGGGTTCTTCTTCATCACTTCCCACACGAAATCATTCCGGTAGTTGGCGATCATGGTCAGGATCGGGCCCTGGTCGATGGCGATGTAGTCGCTGGCGACCCAGCCACGATCCGGCACCAGGCGGCCGGTCTTGATCGGAATGTCGTAGTTGAAGCTGGGATTGAACGAATCCAGGAAACCGTAGCTGGAATAGATGTAGTCGCCATAGCGCTTGTGCATCTCCAGCGTGGCCGGGATCACCTGCTCGGGCGCGAACACCACCGACGCGATCGCGGCGGTCGGGGCGATGGTGCCGTCGTCGAAGTTCTCGCGCAGGCCGGCGCCGCGCGAAGAGTAATGGCGGAACTGGCGCTGCTCGCCGCGGTATTCCTGGGTGGTGTTCTGCGGGCCGTCGCTGGCGGTCAGGCCCCACACGTTCTCGCCGTAGTCCTTCCACTGCATCGGATTGGCGATGGCGTACTCGCGCTGGGCCAGCGCGGCCGAACGGCTGTTGAGGAAATAGGTGCTGCCGCGCTCGCGCATGTACGCGTCCTGGATGTCGCGGAAGTCGATCCAGACGTGGCTGTACTGGTGGCCGAACAGCGGGCCGAAGGACAGGTACTCCTGGCCCTGGTAGACACCCCAGTCGTTGTCGTAGGTCCGCGTCCATACCGTCCAGGCATCCGGGCTGACCGGGTGCGTCGGCGAGCCCAGAGCGAGGATGTAGACCATCATCGCCTCGTTGTAGCCCATCCAGTCGTGGTCGATGAAGCCGCTCTCGGGGAACCAACCCATCGAGATCAGCGGTGCACGCTGCTGCAGCCACGGCCAGTCGATCTTCCTGTACAGCGTATCGGCGATCTGGCGGATTTCCTTCTCGCGCGGATCGTCGCCATCGTAGTACGACTGCGCGAACAGCACGCCCATCATCAGCAACGCGGTATCCACCGACGAAAGCTCGACCCAGCTGTCGTAGCGCCGGCCTTCCTGCATGTCCAGGAAGTGGTAGTAGAAGCCCTTGTAGCCGGCCTTGCCGGTGCGCTGCGGGCCCATCGGCACGTCGCGGAAGAACTTCAGCGTGGTCAGGGTGCGGTCGATCGCCTGGTTGCGGCTGACCCAGCCGTTCTCGATGCCGATCGGATAGGCGGTCAGCGCGAAGCCGACCGAGGCGATGCTGGCGAACGGCCGCGACGGATAGCGGTCCGGGGTCAGGCCGTTGATCTCGTTGGTGGTGTCCCAGAAGAACTGGAAGGTGCGGCGCTCGATGTCGTCGAACAGCGGCGGCAGCTCCGGCTTCATCGGCCGCGGCGGTGCATCGGCCTCGATCAGGATCACCGGCGGCCGCGGCTTGGCAGGCTCCTGCTGGGCCGGCTGGCAGGCGGCCACGGCCAGGCTCAACGCTGCGGCGGACAACAGATGGCGTGCCTGCATGGCGCGGTTCCTCCGGTGGTCTGATCGATGGGAAAGCATAACGTCCAATGATCTGAAATCGTTTACAAGGTGCAGGCTGAAAAAACCACGAAAAACGTGGTTTGACACCGCGATCATTGCCCACGCCGCTGCCCCCTGGCCGGCAGCGGCGTGGGCAATGGACCGGCACGCGGCCGGCCATTGCCGTTGTTCATCCTGCCGATGCCGCCGGCGGACCGGCGGCATCGGAGTACTGCTGCAGGCTGGACCGCTTAGAAGCGGAAGCCCACTTCAGCCTTCACCTGGCGCGGCGTACCGACGATGTCGCCGGTCTCGTTGTAGCTCGCGGTCAGCTTGCCGTTCTTGTAGTAGTTGTAGTTCGAGAAGTTGTCGAAGTTGAACACGTTGATGATGTCGATACGCGCATACAGCTCGGTATCGCCCGGCATCTTGAACGTCTTGGTGGCCTGCAGGTCGACCGAGCGGTAGCCGAAGATCTTGCCACCCAGCAGGAACCGGCCATTGCCACCCGGAACCGCCGCCATCGGCGTCGGCAGGTCGAAGCCGTTGGCCTGCGGCACGCCGTACCAGTCGTTGATCGCGGTCGGGGTGGCCAGGGTCAGCTTGCCACCGAAGGTGATGCCCCAGAAGCCCGCGTACGATCCGGTCACCACCAGGCGGTGGCGCGGCGCACCGTTGGAGCGGATGGTCGGGTAGTCACCGATCACGCCGCGGTCGAACGCGTAGTGCTCGCTGATGTCACGGTTGTGGCGGGCGGTGGTCCAGGTGTAGGCGATCGAGGTGCCCCAACCGCTTTCCTGGGTGAACGGCTTCTGCGCCGACAGCAGGATCTGGGTGGCGCGGGTCTTGATGCCCTGCTGGCCGATGATCAGGCTGCCGAAGCCCGGCACGTTGCAGCTCCAGGCCTGGCCCAGGCCGGCCTGGGTACCGCCGCACAGGCGCGGGTCATCGAAGAAGTTGCCGGTCGGATAGCGGTTGCCCAGGGTGAAGGCGAAGCCATCGTAGGTCAGCGTGCGCGAGATGGTGGCGTCGGTCAGCCACTCGCCGATCTGGTTGCTCATGCCCAGGCTGAACTGGTCGGCGTAAGGCACCTTCAGGTTGTTGTTCAGCAGGTCCACTTCCAGGCCGGCATTGCTGGTCGAACCGACCAGGCTCTGCAGGTTGCCGATGCCGTTGAGCAGGTTCGGATTCCAGTCATAGCAGGCGGCGTTGCCCTGGAAGCACTGGCCGGTGGCCGGGTTGCGGAAGTAGATGGTCGGCTGCGGCAGCGCCAGCTTGGTGGTTTCCAGCTGCAGGTAGTCGAACAGGTCGCGGTCGTAGGAACGGCCCGCACCACCGTGGATCACGTGCTGCTCGTCGGCATTGATGTCATACGAGAAGCCCAGGCGCGGCTGCCAGGCATCCTTGAACGCCTTGCGGTTGTGGCCGTTGCTGATGTAATCGTTGATGTTCAGGCCGCTCAGCGCCAGCGTATCGGCGTAGCTCTGGCCAGCCGCAGCACGCGGGTCCTGCGCGAACAGCGCATTGACCACTTCCGGCGGGGTCACGAAGTCCAGGTAGGACGGGTTCTTCTCGTAGTCCCAGCGCAGGCCGAGGTTCAGCTGCAGGTGGTCGTTGACCTGCCAGTCGTCCTGGATGAACAGGCCGATCTGCTTGACCTTCGAGCGCACTTCGCCGGACACGCCGGACACGCCGGTCACCGGCTTCACGAACTGCGCCTTGTACGGAATGCTGTCCGGGAAGGTCGGGTTGTCGATGGTGTAGTAGAACTGCGGATTGATCTGCGCCGCGTCGGAGGCGTACAGGTCGATCTGCTTGTACTTGGCACCCATCTTGATGGTGTGGTCACCGGCCCACTGGATGCCATCCAGGGTCAGGTTGTCTTCGATCGACCAGCCCTTCTGGCCCTTCACCTGCGACGACATCGCCGACGAGCCGCCGATCGAGACGATCGGGCGCTCTTCGTTGGCGCCGTCCGGAGCGGTGTAGTTGAAGCCGTTGCCCATGCTCAGCGGCTTGGGATTGTTGAACGAATCCTCGTGGGTGACCATCAGCTCGTTGTAGTAACGCTCACCGCTGTGGTTCCAGCGCAACGCGTAACGACGGTCGGTGTTCTTGGTTTCCTTGCCGTGCATCGGCGCGGTCTGGTCCGAGAACTGCTGCTGGGTTTCGTCACGGTCCTGGAAGGTCAGTTCCAGGCGGTCGTTGTCGGTCGGCTCGAAGTCGATCTTGCCGAAGATCAGGTCCTGCTGGAACGGCTGGCTGGCCGGGCCCAGGCCCGCCTGTGCGTCGGCCGGCACGCGGTCGGCCTTGCTGGTCACCGCGCCGTGCGGCGCGATGGTCACCGGCAGGTCGAAGCGCTTGGCTTCATAGGTGACGAAGAAGTGGGCCTTGTCCTGGATGATCGGGCCGCCCAGGGCGAAGCCGTATTCCTTCTCGGCCGAGACCATCTTCGACTTGTTCGGCTGGCGCTCGGCCGGGGTCATCGCACGCATGTCTTCATCGGTGTAGCGGTAGAACGCCTCACCCTTGAACTCGTTGGTGCCCGACTTGGTCGCCGCGGTGACGGCGGCACTGGAGACCTGGCCATACTCGGCCTTGTAGTTGCCGGTGATGACCTTGTACTCGCCGATGGCCAGCTGCGGGAACGGGTTGCCCGCGCTGCCGGACTGGCCGGCGACGCCGCCGCCCTTCACGTAACTCTTCTGGCCCACGCCATCGATGTAGACATTGGTGCCATCGGCATTGGTGGCACCGCCGCGCAGCGAGGTGTTGCCCTTGGCATCACGGGTGAAGATCATGCCCGGAACCGCGTCGGCGAACTCCAGGAAGTTGCGCGAGACCTGCGGGGTGGTCTGGATCTGCTGCAGACTGACGGTCTTGCCGACTTCGGAGGTGCGCACTTCCTGCAGCAGGGTCGGCGCGACGACATTGACGGTGTCGAGGTTGGTCGCTGCGGTCGAACCCGGGGTGCTGCTGGCCGCACCGGCGAAGTTCAGGGTAGCGGTCGAGGCCACGGTGACGGTGACCTTCTGCGACTGGCCATTGGCGACCACGTCATAGGTACCCGGATCCAGGCCCATCAGCGAGTAGCTGCCATCGGCACGGATGGTGCCGCGGCGGACGGTGCCGGTGGCCACGTTGGTGGCGGTGACTTCGGTGCCTGCCTGGGCGCCGGCCACCTGGCCACGAAGGCTGGCATTGGCCGACTGCGCCATGACGTTCGGAGCGGCGGCCAGCATCAAGCAGCTGACCAGTGCGGTGCTCAGCAGCCGGCGTGCCGGCGTGCGGAAGGTGGTGTGCATCATCAACTCAATCTCCGGGTGGCGGTGACCGCTTGCGCGGTCCCTGCGATCAATCAAAAAAGAAGGAACGCCTCTGGCTTCAACGGCCGGATGGCGGAGTGGTGGAATCGCGAACTATCAAGCGGGGAACCAGGGTCTGCTTGTCCCCTGTCCCGTCCGTGGAGGTGCCGTCCATCAACTGCATCAGGCGCGTCATGGCCCGATCGCCAAGCTCGGCGATGCTGACCTGCATGGTGGTCAGCGACGGGTGGACGAAACGCGCCAGTGGAATGTCATCGAAACCCGCCAGGGCGACATCGGACGGCACATGGACCCCTGCCTGGGTGAACGCATACAGGCAACCCAGGGCCATCATGTCGTTGGCGGCGAACACGGCATCGGGCAGCGCTCCGGCTGCCAGCAACTCCTGACCGGCACGATGGCCGGAAGCTTCGTCGAAATCACCGGGCAGCTCGATGCCCTCGGCGCCACTGCCGAATGCGGCCAGCGCGTCACGGAAGCCGCGCAGGCGCTCGCGCGCGTCGAAGTTGAGGTCCGGGCCAGAAATGAACGCAATGCGGCGGTGGCCGGCATCCAGCAGGTGGCGGGTCATCGCCATCGCGCCAGCATGATCGTCGATGCTCAGCACCGGGTGGTCCTGCCCGGGCAGATAGGTGTTGATCAACACCGTCGGCAGCGACTGCGGCAGGTTGTCGGTCAGGAAGCCCGGGCTCTCGGCATAGGGCGACAGCACCAGCAGGCCGTCGACGCGGCCGCGCATGGCACGCAGGGCCGCGCCCTGCTGCTCCTGGTCACCGTGGTAGCTGGACACCAGCAGGTGCTGGCGGCGGTTGCGGGCAACGTTGTCGATGCCGCGCATCAGCTCGGAGAAGAATTCGCCGTACAGGTCCGGAAGCACCACGCCCACCGTATTGGTGCGGCGGCTGCTCAGGCTGCGGGCGGCGGCGTGCGGGGTGTAACGCAGCCGCGCGGCCACCTCCAGCACAAGCTGGCGGACCGGTTCGGCGACATTTTCATGCCCGTTGAGCGCGCGGGAAACCGTGGCCACGGAGACCCGGGCTTCGCGAGCGACGTCTTTGATTGTGATAGCTGCCTTGTTCACGAAGCCGCCCTCCACGGCTTGGACCTACCAGCATTGGCGCGGAATGTAAGCGTTTCCATCTGGGCTTGTAAACAGTCCGTTAGGCGAATGTCCTGAAATGGACATGGAAATCTGTCCATGGCGGGGCCCCGCAGGGACCGGCCAGGACAGTGCGGGACAAGGGCTCAGCCCTGTTCTGACGGGGTCTGTGCGCGGATGGACAAGGCGTGGATATCGGTGTCCATCATCGACCCCAGCGCGGCGTAGACCGCGCGATGCCGGGCCAGCGGGCCCAGTCCGGCGAAGCGTTCACTAACCACATGCACGTTGAAATGGCCGCGCCCGTCGCGCGCGCCGGCATGCCCGGCATGGCGATGACTGTCGTCCTCGATCTCGAGCACGCTCGGCGCCAGTGCCTGTTGCAGCGCAGCACGCATCCGTTCGATCCGTTCCGCGTTCACGGCAGGACCTTGCGGAACGGACGCACCTGCACGCGGGTGTAGACGCCTGCGGCCACGTACGGGTCGGCATCGGCCCAGGCCTGGGCCTGTACCAGCGATTCGAACTGCGCGATCACCACCGAACCACTGAAACCGGCCGGGCCGGGGTCTTCGCTGTCCACCGCCGGGCACGGCCCGGCCAGCAGCAGGCGCCCCTCGTCACGCAGCGCGTGCAGCCGCGCCAGGTGTTCCGGCCGCGCCTGCAGCCGTTGCGCCAGCACGTCCTGGCCGTCATACCCTTCGATCACATACCACACCGGCATTTCCTCGCTTGCGTTGTCGGGTGCGCAGATTCTAGCCAATGCGGCCGCTGCCCCGGCCCGGCTGGACACTGGCGCGACAAAGGCTTACCCTAGACTCCATTGCACGTGGCTGGATGCAGCAGCCCGTCGGTTTTTGCGGCCAACGCAGCCCCCGACGACCGTCCCGCTGCTTCAAAACCGGACCATCCGGCCGGGCCACGTAGACGACCTCCCCGTAGTTCTGTCGCTGCCGTTCCCTGCGGCGCGTCCTGCTGTTTGATATGTGTGGAATCGCGCCGATCCCGGCGTGTCTGGTGCCCTGGGGCTCCGTGGCGCAGGCCCGGCGATCCCGGTGCCGCGACTGGTCCGTTGCAATCCTGATGTCCATTAGATGACTTCCGAACTCGCGCTCGACGCGAACCCGCCAACCCGGCCGCCCGCCCCCCAGCAGCAGGAAATGCCGCTGGCCGTGGTGCATGGGCAACCGGTCCTGCAGATTCCGCAGGACCTGTACATTCCGCCGGACGCGCTGGAAGTCATCCTGGATGCCTTCGAAGGCCCGCTGGACCTGCTGCTGTACCTGATCCGCCGGCAGAACCTGGACGTGCTGGACATCCCCGTGGCCGAGATCACCCGGCAGTACGTGGAATACATCACCGTGATGCGCGAGCTGCGCTTCGAGCTTGCTGCCGAGTACCTGGTGATGGCCGCGATCCTGGCCGAGGTGAAGTCGCGCATGCTGCTGCCGCGCCCGGTCAGCGAGGAAGGCGACGAAGCCGACCCGCGCGCCGAACTGGTGCGCCGCCTGCAGGAGTACGAACGTTTCAAGCAGGCCGCCGAGGACATCGACGCCCTGCCCCGCCAGGACCGCGACACCAGCCTGGCACACGCCTTCATGCCCGAACGCGCTACGGTGAAGCTGCCGCCGCCGGTGGACCTGAAGGAAATGCTGCTGGCGCTGCACGACGTGCTCAAGCGCGCCGAGCTGTTCAGCGGCCACGCCATCAAGCGCGAGGCGCTGAGCGTGCGGCAACGCATGGGCGAAGTGCTCGGCCGGCTTGAAGATGGCAAGTTCTATCGTTTTGAAGGGCTGTTCACTGCTGAAGAAGGCAAGCTGGGCGTGCTGGTCACGTTCCTGGCAGTGCTGGAACTGGCCAAGGAACAGCTGCTGGACATCGTCCAGGAAGAACCGCTGGCGCCGATCTACGTGAAGTCGCTGGCGGCCGGCAACACCAATGCCCCGCTGCAGTTCAGCAGCGAGTTCGACGACAACGACGCCGCCAATGCGGACGAGTGAGCGCTGACTGCCGATGGATCAATCGCTGATCGACCGCATTGTCGAGGGTGCCCTGCTGGCCTCCAGCCAGCCGCTCACCCTGGCCCAGCTGAAGGACCTGTTCCCGGAAGAGGAACCGGCACCGCCGGGCAGCATCGAACGTGCGCTGGAACGCCTGCGGGAAGCCTGCGCAGGCCGCGGCGTGGAACTGGTCGAGGTCGCCTCCGGCTTCCGCTACCAGGTGACCGGAGAAGTGCATGGCTGGATCAGCCGGCTGTGGACCGAACGCAAGACCCGCTACACCCGCGCCACCCTGGAAACCCTGGCGCTGATCGCCTACCGGCAGCCGATCACCCGCGGCGAGATCGAACAGGTGCGTGGCGTGGCGGTCAGCAGCAACATCATCCAGGCGCTGGAGGAGCGCGAGTGGATCCGCGTGGTCGGCCACCGCGACGTACCCGGCAAGCCGGCCCTGTTCGGCACCACCAAGGGCTTCCTGGACTACTTCGGCCTGAAGCGCCTGGACGAACTGCCGCCGTTGTCGGAACTGAAGGACCTGGGCGAGCTGGACCCCCAGCTGGCCCTGGACCGCGACGTACCGGCCGCCGCCGGTGCTGACGGTCCGGACATCTCGGCCGGCGCCGATGGCGCTGCCGCGAACGATGATGCCGGCAGTGCCGGCAGTGACACCCCCGATTCCGCCGATGCAGCCCCTGCCTCGGCCTCCGATGAGCAAGCACCTTCGCCCTTCGATGATGGGCATCCCGATTCCGCGCCGGGCGAGCGCGCGGTGCCAGTGAACGAACGCGAAGACAACGCCGTCGCGATGACGACCGTGGCTGTTGACCAAGCCGATTCCGAACCAGAGGCCGACCTCGAAACCGTCGGCCGGAGCAAAACTGATGAGTGACACCCCCCGTAACAAGCTCTCGCTGAAGCGCGAAGCCACCTCCGAACAGTTCAAGCTGGAAGAGCGCCTGCACAAGGTGCTGGCCCAGGCCGGCCTCGGCTCGCGCCGCGCGCTGGAACAGCGCATCGCCGAAGGCCTGGTCAAGGTCAACGGTGAAGTCGCGCAGACCGGCATGTCGGTCAAGAGCGGCGACAAGATCGAGCTGGACGGTCGCGGCTTCGTCGCCACCGCCCTGGCCGAACCCTCGCGCGTGCTGGTCTACAACAAGCCGGAAGGCGAAGTGACCACCCGCGAAGACCCCGAAGGCCGCCCGACCGTATTCGAATCGCTGCCGCCGCTGAAGGGCGCGCGCTGGATCGCGATCGGCCGCCTCGACATCAACACCACCGGCCTGCTGCTGGCCACCACCGACGGTGAGCTGGCCAACGCCATGATGCACCCGTCGTTCGAGGTCGAGCGCGAGTACGTGGTGCGCGTGCGCGCCCCGGAAGGCGAGGAAAAGGTCTCCGACGCCATCGTCGACCGCCTCTCCCGCGGCGTGGCACTGGAAGACGGCCCGGCCAAGTTCGACGAGATCGAGCGCATCGGCGGCACGGATTCGCACGACTGGTTCCGCGTCGTGGTGAAGGAAGGCCGCAACCGCGAAGTGCGCCGCCTTTGGGAATCGCAGGGCTGCCAGGTCAGCCGCCTGAAGCGTACCCGCTATGGCAAGGTCAGCCTGCCGCGCGAACTGGCCCGCGGCCATTCGGTGGAACTGGGTACCGCCCAGGTGGAAGCCCTGCGCGCGCAGCTGAAGCTGGAAGAAGGCGCGCCGTCGGCACTGACGCTGCAGCCGGTGATCGGCCAGCGCCGCGCCGCCAAGACCACCGTGCGCGTGCGCGAGGGTGGCCGTGGCAATGCCTACGTCAACGGCCACAACACCGCTGATGAAGGCCGCGAGCTGCGTCGCTTCGACAACGTCCGCGAAGATCGCGGCCGTGGTCGCGGTGGCAAGGGCGGCGGTTTCAAGGGCGGCCTGACGGTCAGCGGTGAAGCCGCGGCCAAGCAGTCGCAGAAGCCGTTCAAGCAGCGCGCGCAGAAGAACGACCGTTCGCTGCCGGAAGGCAATCCGGCCGCGTTCCGCACCTGGTACGTGCCGGATGGCGTGAGCACCGGCCCGAGCGGCCATCGCAACGCCGGTCCGGGCGCGCGTGGCCCGGGTGCCCGTGGTCCGGGTGCAGGCGGCCAGGGCCGTCCGTACGGCAAGCCGAAGGGTCCGGGCGCAGGCGCCGGTGGCGGCCAGGGCCGTGGCGGTTTCGGTGGTGAAGGCCGTGGTGGCGCCGGTGGCGGCCAGGGTCGTCCGGCCGGCGCGGGCAACCGCTCGCAGGGCCAGGGCAACAAGCACCCGTACGGCCATCCGGGCAATGCCCCCAGCTTCCCGTCCGACCACGCGACCCCGGGCTTCAACCCGTACGGCAGCCCGAAGCCGGCACACGGCGCCCGTCCGGGCGGCCGTGGTCCGGGCGGCGGCAACAACCGTGGTCCGGGTGGCAATCGTGGTCCCGGTGGTCCGGGTGGTAACCGTGGCCCGGGTGGCCCCGGCGGCAACCGCGGTCCGGGCGGCCCGCGCCGCAGCGGCCCGCGCGGCGGCTGATCGCCGATACGCTTGAAATGAGAAACCCCGGCTCCGGCCGGGGTTTTTCGTTGTGCAGAAAAGGGGACGGAGGGAATTAAGTCGTTTTTGCCACAGTGCGCGCCGAACGGCAAAAACGACTTAATTCCCTCCGTCCCCTTTTCGCGGGTTCAGCGGCGCCGGATCACGAACGAGGAGCCGTCCACACCCAGGTCCCAGCCACTGCCGCTACCGGCCAGCGCCAGCGACACGTCGCCCTTGGTCATCGCCACGGCACCACCGGAGCGGATCGCGCCGGCGTGCGCCCCCAGCGCCACGTACTTGCCGAGCAGGTCGTCCAGCGAATAGGCGCCGGTGAAGCGGCCCTTGCCGTCGACGATCTTCGATTTGCCAACGGTCAGGCCACCGCCGGTGACCTTGATGCGCACCGGAATGCGCGCGCCGTTGGTGCACTGGATGGTGCCGGTACCCGAGGCGGTCTTGTAGAACAGCGACCAGCCGGACAGGTTGTAGCGCAGGTCGCAGTCGATGTTGCCGGCCGCCTGCGCCGCAGGAGCGGTCAGCGCGGTGGCGAGCAGGCCCAGGGCCAGCAGCAGGGAGAATTTCATGGTGTCATCCGGTGGGAAGGCAGCACTCAGGCGCGCTCGTCCAGGTGGAAGGCATCGGCATCGAGCATCGCAGGGAAGCGTGCGCGGTGCGCGGCCAGCGCCTCGGCAGAGATCGTGGTGGTCACCACCTGCTCGCGCTCGCGGATCTCCACCTGCGGCTGGCCAAGGAAATCAATCACGGCACTGTCGCCAGCGTAATGCAGCTGGTTGCCGTCCACGCCGATGCGGTTGACCGCCGCCACGAAGCACAGGTTCTCGATGGCCCGCGCACGCAGCAGCGTCTTCCACGCGTAGGCACGCGCCGACGGCCAGTTGGCGACGAAGATCTGCAGGTCGAAGTCCAGCTGCCCGGGGCGTTCGACGTCGTAGCGGTTGCGGCAGAACACCGGGAAGCGCAGGTCGTAGCAGACCTGCGGATTGATCCGCCAGCCCTTCCATTCCACGCTCAGGCGCTCGCGGCCGGCGGCATAGCGCTCATGTTCGCCGCCGTAACGGAACAGGTGGCGCTTGTCGTAGTACTGCAGTTCGCCGTCCGGCGTGGCAAACAGCAGGCGGTTGTAGACGCCCTCGCCCTCACGCAGCTGCACGCTGCCGATCACCGCCGCGTTCAACGCCTTGGCCTGCTCACGCACCCAGGCCACGGTCGGGCCGTCCATGCCTTCGGCCTGGGCAATGGCGTCGTTGGAGAAGCCGCTGGTGAAGGTCTCCGGCAGGATCACCAGGTCCGTGCTGCCAGCCAGCGGCGCCAGCAACGCACCGTAATAGGCACGGTTGCCGGCCGGGTCGTGCCAGCGGGTATCGCCCTGGACGAGAGAAATGCGCAGGTCCTGCATGTTCAGCTCTCCACTCACAGCAGGCGCAGGCGTTCGATCGCCGCGTCCATGGTCGCTTCGTTCTTGGCGAAGCACAGCCGCACCAGGCGCTGGCCGGCCGGCGGGTTCTCGTAGAACGGCGACAGCGGAATGGCGGTGACGCCCTTCTCGATGGTCAGCCACTTCACGAACTCATGGTCCGGCAGGTTGCTGATGGCCGAGTAGTCGACCAGCTGGAAATAGCCGCCCGGCACCGGCAGCGCCTTCAGGCGGGTGCCGGCCAGCTGCTCGCGGAAGCGATCGCGCTTGGCCTGGTAGAACGCGCCCAGCTCCAGGTGATGCTCGGGCTCGTCACGGATCATCGCGGCGAAACCGTACTGTGCCGGGCCGAAGCTGGTGAAGGTGTTGTACTGGTGCACCTTGCGGAACTCGGCGGTCAGCGCCGGCGGCGCGATCGCATAACCGATCTTCCAGCCGGTGCAGTGGTAGGTCTTGCCGAAGCTGGAGATCACGAACGCACGCTCGCGCAGCTCCGGGTAGCGCAGCGCCGATTCGTGGCGGCGTCCGTCATAGATGATGTGCTCGTACACCTCATCGGAGATCAGGTAGATCTGCGTGCCGCGCAGCAGCTCGGCCAGCGCCTGCATGTCCTGCGCCGACAGCATCGCGCCGGACGGGTTGTGCGGGGTGTTGACGATCAGCATGCGGGTGCGCGGGGTGATCGCCGCACGCACGCGATCCCAGTCGACGGCGAAGGTCTGCGGGTCCAGCGACACATGCACGGCCTTGGCGCCGGCCAGGTCGATCGCCGGCTCGTAGCAGTCGTAGGCCGGGTCGAGCACGATCACTTCCTCGCCGGCACGCACCACGGCGTGGATGGCGTTGAAGATGGCCTCGGTGCCGCCGCTGGTGACGGTGATCTCGCTGTCGGCATCCACCTGCGCACCGTAGCAGTCCAGCGCCTTCTGCGCGATGGCCTGGCGCAGCGGCGCCACGCCGGTCATCGGCGGGTACTGGTTCAGCCCGGCGGCCATCGCCCTGGCGGTTTCATCGATCAGGCGCTGCGGCGCGGAAAAGTCCGGGAAGCCCTGGCCGAGGTTGACCGCGCCATGTTCGGCAGCGAGCTGGGACATCACGGTGAAGATCGTGGTACCGACCTTGGGCAGCTTGGTGTTCGGTTGCATCGGCCTGGGCTGTGGGGGAACAGACCTGCGAGTTTACGCAATCCGTGCTTCCGTAGTGCCGGCCGCTGGCCGGCAACAGCGGCCAGACAACCGGCGCCGGGCGAACTGCCGGCCAGCGGCCGGCACTACCACGGGCATTCGCCGCTACAATTGCCGCCGCACTCCGGCATGAAGATCCCTGCCCCTTGAACACCCCTGCATTGCTGGCCGCCAGCGGCCTGAGCTTCTCCCGCAATGACGAGCCCGTGTTCGGCCCGCTGGACTTCCACGTGGACGCCGGCGAAGCCCTGCTGGTGCAAGGCGGCAATGGCGCCGGCAAGACCACCCTGCTGCGCGTGCTGGCCGGCCTGGCCCGGCCCGGCGCGGGCCAGGTGCGGATCGACGGCAAGCCGGCCAGCACTGCCGAGCGCGCGCGCTACGTCGCCTACCTCAGCCATCTGCCGGCCTTGAAGCCGGATCTGGATACGCTGGAGAACCTGCACTTCCTGTGTGGCCTGCACGGCCGCCGTGCACGGCAGATGCCCGGCAACGCGCTGGCCATCGTCGGCCTGGCCGGCTACGAGGACACCCTGGTCCGTCACCTGTCCGCCGGGCAGAAGCGGCGGTTGGCGCTGGCGCGCATCTGGCTGTCGCCCGCACCGCTGTGGCTGCTCGACGAACCCTACGCCAACCTCGACCTGGAGGGCATCACCCTGGTCAACCGGATGATCTCGGCGCATCTGCGCGCCGGGGGCGCGGCGCTGGTCACCACCCATGGCGCCTATGCCGCCCCGCCGGTACGCACCCGCCAGCTCGACCTCGGCGGTGCCGCATGATCGCGCCGGGCACCGAACCGGGCCTGTGGCAGACCGCGGGCGCCCTGCTCAAGCGCGACCTGCGCCTGCTCTGGCGCCGTCGCGGCGATGCACTGCAGCCGCTGCTGTTTGCCGTGCTGGTGGTGGTGTTGTTCGCATTGGCCCAGGGCCGCGAGCCGCAGCTGCTGGCCGCCACCGCCGGTGCGGTGCTGTGGCTGGCGGTGCTGCTGGCCGGCCAGCTGTCGCTGGATTCGCTGTTCCGTTCCGATGCCGAAGACGGCTCGCTGGAGCAATGGCTGCTGGCGCCGGTACCGTTGGCGTGGCTGGTGCTGGTGCGCGTGCTGCTGCACTGGGCGACCACCGCGCTGCCGTTGATCGTGGTCAGCCCGTTGCTGGCGGAAATGCTGCATCTGCCGCATGACCAGCTGCCGATGTTGCTGGCATCGTTGCTGCTGGGAACGCCGTTGCTGAGCCTGATCGGTGGCGTGGTCGCCGCGCTGACCGTAGGCATCCGACGCTCTGGTATTCTCGTGGCGTTGCTGTCGTTGCCGCTGTACGTACCGGTGCTGGTGTTCGGCGCGGGCAGCCTGGCGGCAGCCGGACGCGGACAGGATCCGGTCGGTGCGCTGCTGATGCTGGGCGCCGGCCTGCTGGTCGCGCTGGTGCTGGCACCGCTGGCCACTGCTGCTGCAATACGTATTTCTCTGAGTTGACCGAGCTGAGAGCCAATCCACCCCTGCTGGATAGCCGCCACGCATGAATCCGATTGTCCGCTGGTTCCACCAACTCGGTTCGCCCCCCACGTTCGACCGATTCGCTGCCCGCTGGTCGCGGGTGTTCTATTTCGCCGCGGTGCCGGTGCTGCTGGTCGGCATGTGGCAGGCGCTGCTGGTGGTGCCACCGGAAGCCAAGCAGCTGGACAGCTTCCGCATCCTCTACATCCATGTGCCCAGTGCCTGGATGAGCCTGTTCGTGTTCGCGCTGATGGCGCTGTATGCCGCTATTGCCCTGATCTGGCGGATCAAGGTCTGCGAGATCCTGGCCATGGCCTGCGCACCGATGGGTGCCGGCTTCACCCTGATCACCCTGCTGACCGGCAGCATCTGGGGCAAGGGCACCTGGGGCACCTGGTGGGACTGGGACCCGCGCATGACCAGTGAGCTGGTGCTGCTGTTCCTGTACCTGGGCGTGATCGGCCTGTACCACGCCATCGAGGATCGCCGCAGCGCCGCGCGCGCGGCCGGCCTGCTGGCCATCGTCGGCGTCAGCCTGCTGCCGGTGATCCGCTATTCAGTGGACTGGTGGGGTGGCCTGCACCAGCGCCAGTCGATCAACGTGTTCGGTGAATCGGCGATCAGCAGCGCGATGATCGCGCCGCTGTGGTGGATGGTGATCGGCACCAAGTTCTGGTTCGCCGGTTCGGTACTGGCCAAGGCGCGCGCCGACAACCTCGACCGCGAGGCCGGCAAGGCCTGGGTCGGCGGTCGCGTCGATGCCACGCGCCCGGCCCGGGAGGCCCAGCCATGACCCACCTGCAATATGTGATCGGCGCCTACGCCGTGTTCGTGCTGGTACTTGGCGCCGACGCCATCGGCTCGTGGCTGCGCCTGCGCGTGGCGCGCCGCTTGGCCCTGGCCCGGCAGCAGCGCCAGCAGACCCGTGCCGGCCGGCAGGACGCGGCCGCGCCGCTGTCGACGGAGCTGGAACGATGACCCCGGTTCAGCGTCGCCGCCTGGCCTGGGTGCTGTTGGCCCTGCTCGCCTCCGGCCTGGCCACCGCACTGGTGGCGATGGCGCTGGAGCGCAACATCGCCTACCTGTACACGCCCGCCGAAGTACTGCGCGGCGATGTCGATGCGCAGTCGCGCTTCCGCCTCGGCGGGATGGTGGTGAAGGGCTCCTTCAACCGCCCGGTCGGCTCGCTGGAGGCGCGCTTCGAAGTGACCGACGGCGATGCACAGCTGCCGGTGACCACCTCGCGGATCCTGCCGGACATGTTTGCCGAAGGCACCGCCGTGGTCGCCAGCGGCCGGCTGCAGGACGGCGTCTTCGTCGCCGACGAAGTGCTGGCCAAGCACGATGAGAAGTATGTGCCGAAGGAAGTGGCCGACAAGATGGGCGATGCCCATCGCAAGCACGATGTGCCGGTGACGGCACCCGAGGTGCGCTGAGTGCTGCCCGAACTGGGTCAGATCCTGCTGTTGTGCGCGTTGCTGGCCTCGCTGCTGCAGGCTGGCCTGCCGCTGGCGGGCGCGCATCGCAACAACCCGGCCTGGATGGCGGTGGCGCGACCGGCCGCCTTTGCCCAGCTGCTGCTGGTCGCCGGCGCGTTCGCCGTGCTCACCGCCGCATTCGTGCAGCAGGATTTCTCGGTGCGCTACGTGGCCGAGAACTCCAATTCGCTGCTGCCGATGATCTACCGCTATTCGGCGGTGTGGGGTGCGCACGAAGGCTCGCTGCTGATGTGGGCGCTGGTACTGGCGCTGTGGACCGGCGCGGTAGCGCTGTTCTCGCGGCACCTGCCGGCACCGGTGCAGGCGCGCGTACTGGCGGTGATGGGTGTGGTCAGCGTCGGCTTCCTCGCCTTCCTGATCTTCACCTCCAACCCGTTCCTGCGCCTGAATCCGGCGCCACTGGAAGGCCGCGACCTCAATCCACTGCTGCAGGACCCGGGGCTGATCATCCACCCGCCGATGCTGTACCTGGGCTACGTTGGCTTCGCGGTGCCGTTCGCGTTCGCGGTGGCGGCGCTGCTGGAAGGCCGCGTCGACGCGCGCTGGCTGCGCTGGACGCGGCCCTGGACCAACGTCGCCTGGGGCTTCCTGACCCTGGGCATCGCGCTCGGCAGCTGGTGGGCCTACTACGAGCTGGGCTGGGGCGGCTGGTGGTTCTGGGACCCAGTGGAGAACGCCAGCTTCATGCCGTGGCTGGTCGGTGCGGCACTGATCCACTCGCAGGCGGTCACCGAAAAGCGCGGTACCTTCGGCAGCTGGACCCTGCTGCTGGCGATCGCCGCCTTCGCGCTGTCGCTGCTGGGTACGTTCCTGGTGCGCTCCGGCGTGCTGACCAGCGTGCATTCGTTCGCCGCCGATCCCTCGCGCGGCCTGTTCATCCTGGTGTTCCTGTCGGTGCTGGTCGGTGGCAGCCTGCTGCTGTATGCGCTGCGCGCCAGCCAGCTGAGCGTGGACGCCGACGATCCGCGTCGCGGCTTCACCGCCACCTCGCGCGAAACCCTGCTGCTGGCCAACAACCTGCTGCTGGCCACCGCCTGCGCGATGGTGCTGCTGGGCACGCTGTACCCGCTGCTGGCCGATGCACTGTCGCTGGGCAAGATCTCGGTCGGCCCGCCCTACTTCGGCAGCCTGTTCCTGCTGCTGATGGCACCGATGATCCTGCTGCTGCCGTTCGGCCCACTGGTGAAGTGGCAGCGCGACCAGCCCTCGCGTGCCTTCGCGCTGCTGGCACCGTGGCTGGCACTGGCCATCGTGCTCGGCGCGCTGGCCTGGTGGCAGGCGCCGCAGAATGGCTGGAAGGCCGGCCTCGGCGTGGCCGCAGCGGCCTGGGTCGGGTTCGGTACCGCGCGTTTTGTCTGGCAGCGGCTGCGCGGCAACGGCCGCTTCACCGCCGAGATGCTCGGCATGATCGTCGCCCACGCCGGCATCGCGTTGTTCCTGGCTGGCGCCTTGCTGGTGGAAGCGCTGAATGTGCAGCGTGAAGTGGCGCTGGCACCGGGCCAGCAGCTGGTGGTCGGCCGCCATGAAGTGCGCTTCGAAGGCGTGGACCATCGCGAAGGCCCCAATTTCATCGCCGACCGCGGCCATCTGCGGGTGTTCCGCAACGGCCGCGAGCTGGCGCTGCTGCATCCGGAGAAGCGCCAGTACGCCAGCGGTGGCCAGGTGATGACCGAGGCCGGCATCGATGCACGCTTCGACGGTGATGTCTACGTGGCATTGGGCGAGCCGCTGGGCAACAATGCATGGGCGGTACGGGTACACATCAAGCCGTTCGTGCGCTGGATCTGGCTGGGCGCGCTGCTGATGGCCCTGGGCGGATTCATCACCGCCGCCGACCGCCGTTTCCGTCGTCCGTAGGAGTTCCCATGTCCGAGTCCCCCGCCCCGCGCCCCTCCCGCCCGCTGCCGCCGGTAGCCATCGTGATCGGCGTGCTGTTCTTCTTCGGCCTGCTCGGACTGATGATCTACGGGGTGATGAAATCGGGCGATCCGCAGCGCGACGTACTGCCCTCGGCCCTGATCGACAAGCCGGCGCCGGCGTTTGCGCTGCCGGTGCTGCATGACCCGGAAATGATCGTGCACAGCGACGACCTGCGCGGCGCGCCCTACCTGCTGAACGTGTGGGGCAGCTGGTGCGCGGCCTGCCGCGAGGAACACCCGGTGCTGACCCGCTTCGCCGAGAGCAAGCGCGTGCGCGTGATCGGCTACAACTGGAAGGACGATCCGACCGACGCGCTGCACTGGCTGGAACAGCTGGGCAATCCCTTCATGGTGGTGCTCAGCGATGTTGAAGGCCGCACCGCGATCGACTGGGGCGTGACCGCAGCACCGGAAACCTTCCTGGTCGATGGCAGCGGCATCGTGCGCTGGAAGTACAGCGGCGCGATGACCCAGCGCGTGGTGGACGAGAAACTGATTCCGGCGCTGGAGAAGATCGAGAAGGCCCAGGGCAGTGCCGGCAGCACGCTGCACACGGCGCCCTGAGCCGATGCGCTGGCTGCTGACGATGCTGCTTTTACTGCTGCCGCTGGCCGTGCTGGCCCAGCAGCCACTGCACGATCCGCAGCCCCTGCAGTTCCGCGATGACGCCGAGGAGCGTCGCTTCCATGACCTGGCCGCACAGCTGCGCTGCGTGCAGTGCCAGAACCAGTCACTGGCCGATTCCAACGCGCAGATCGCGCAGGACCTGCGCCGCGAGGTACTGCAGCTGATGCAGCAGGGCCACGACGACGCGCAGATCAAGCAGTTCCTGGTGACTCGCTATGGTGAGTTCGTGCTGTACCAGCCACCGCTGCAGCCGGGTACCTGGCTGCTGTGGGGCGGCCCGCTGCTGGTGCTGGGGGCCGGTGCGCTGGTGGTGTTCGGCATCGTCCGGCGGCGTGGCCGCACGGTTGCCGCCACGCCGGCCAGCCAGGCCGACGAAGGAGAGGGATGGTGAGTCATTGGCTGCCGGTGCTGGCCGGTCTGGTTGCCGCATTGATGGCGGCGCTGGTGTTGTGGCCCCTGCGCCACCGCGGCCGCAGAGGTTTCGCCGTGGGCGTGCTGGCACTCGGTGTGGCCGGCGCCTGCCTGTACCTGCTGGTGGGTGACCCGCGCGCCGCGCAGGTACAGCCGGCGCCGTCGGTCGCGACGCTGCGCGATGGTGTACAGGCGTTGCAGGATGCACTCAAGCGCGACCCGCAGCGGGCCGATGGCTGGGCGCTGCTGGGCCGTTCGCAGGCCGAGCTGGGCAATGCCGTCGCCGCCGCAGAGGCCTTCGCACGTGCTGCCGCACTGGCTCCGGACGACCCCGGCGTGCTGGTGGAAGCCGCACAGGCACGTGCCCAGGCCGACCCCGGAAAACAGTTCGATGACACCGCAATCGGCTGGTTGCAGCAGGCGCGCACGCTGGCCCCGGACGCCGAGCGCGCCAGCTGGCTGCTGGGCATCGCGCTGCGCCAGCGCGGCCGGAATGCCGAGGCCGCCGATATCTGGAGCGGCCTGCTGCCGCGGCTGGAGCCCGGCGCCGCGCAGGCGCTGCAGGCACAGATCGCCATCGCCCGCGACGCCGCCGGCCAGGCGCCCGATGCAACCGCTGCACCGCCACCGGCACTGCTGCAGGTGCGCGTACAGCTGCCTGCGTTGCAGGGCTCGGAGTGGCCGGCCAGCACCCAGGTGTTCGTGCTGGCCCGCGCCGTGGGTGGGCCGCCGATGCCGGTGGCCGCGCGCAAACTCCCGTTGGCGGACTTCCCGGCCACGGTCGGGCTCGGCGACGGCGACAGCCCGATGCCGACCGCGCCGCTGTCGGCGCATCGCGAAGTGGAAGTGCTGGCACGCATTTCGCGCAGCGGCAGCGCCAACCGCAGCGAGGACGACCTGCAGAGCACACCGGTGAAGGTGAGCCTGCCGCATGAGGGCGTGGTGGAACTGCGGTTTCCGTAACACACCCCAGGGTAGTGCCGGCCGCTGGCCGGCAACCACGCAGGTGCATCAGCGTTCATGGGGTTGCCGGCCAGCGGCCGGCACTACCGGGTGCATCGTCGATGGAAACCAGCGTGTCGCCAGCTCCACATGCGGCCCCGCTAGAATGACTGCATGACCGAATTCATCCCGCCCGGCACCCGCTTCCACGCCCTGCCCTCGCCATTCCCGTTCAAGCGCGGTGGCGCACTGCATGGCGCACGCGTGGCCTACGAAACCTGGGGAACGCTGGCCGCCGATGCCAGCAATGCGATCCTGATCGTGACCGGCCTGTCACCGGACGCGCATGCCGCAGCCAACGATGCCAACCCGGCACCGGGCTGGTGGGAGGCGATGATCGGGCCCGGCAAGCCGATCGATACCGATCGCTGGTTCGTGGTGTGCGTGAACTCGCTGGGCAGCTGCAAGGGTTCGACCGGTCCGGCCTCGCTCAACCCCGCTACCGGTGAACCCTACCGCCTCGATTTCCCCGAGCTGTCGATCGAGGACGGCGCGCGCGCCGCGATCGAGGTGGTGCGCGCGCTGGGCATCGCGCAGCTGGCCTGCGTGGTCGGCAACTCGATGGGCGGCATGACCGCACTGGCGGTGCTGATGCTGCACCCGGGCATCGCGCGCAGCCATATCAACATTTCCGGCAGCGCGCAGGCATTGCCGTTCTCGATCGCGATCCGCTCGCTGCAGCGCGAGGCGATCCGCCTCGACCCGCGCTGGAACGGCGGCCACTACGACGATGCCGAGTATCCCGAGTCGGGCATGCGCATGGCGCGCAAGCTGGGCGTCATCACCTATCGCTCGGCGCTGGAATGGGATGGTCGCTTCGGCCGCGTGCGGCTGGATTCGGACCAGGCCGACGATGATCCGTTCGGCCTTGAATTCCAGGTGGAAAGTTACCTGGAAGGCCACGCGCGGCGCTTCGTGCGCTTCTTCGATCCGAACTGCTACCTGTACCTGAGCCGTTCGATGGACTGGTTCGATCTGGCCGAGTACGCCGATGGCGATGTGCTGGCCGGCCTGGCGAAGATCCGGGTGGAAAAGGCGCTGGCGATCGGCGCCAACACCGACATCCTGTTCCCGGTGCAGCAGCAGCAACAGGTCGCCGACGGCCTGCGTGCCGGCGGTGCCGATGCGCGCTTCGTCGGCCTGGAGTCGCCGCAGGGCCACGATGCGTTCCTTGTTGATTTCGAGCGTTTCGGCCCGGCCGTGCGCGGCTTCCTCGACGCGCTGTAAGTGGCGTGGCGGCGCAATCTCGGGCTCGCCGCCTTCGGTGCGCTGATCGCGCTGATGGTCAGCGGCGTGCTGCCACTGTGGCTGGGCGGCTGGTGCCTGCTGGCGAGCGTGGTGTCGTTCGGGCTGTATGGCCATGACAAGCGTGCGGCGCAGCGAAAGCAATGGCGCATTCCCGAGCGCACCCTGCAGCTGCTGGCCTTCGCCGGAGGCTGGCCAGGCGCGCTGCTGGGCCAGGCCCTGTTCCGTCACAAGCACCGCAAGGCGGCGTTCCAGTGGGTGTTCTGGCTGTGCGTGCTGGCCAACGTGGCCTCGGTCGCGGTGATGCTGCGCGAATTCTCGCGGTAGCGCTCGCAATCGGTAGTGCCGGCCGCTGGCCGGCAATCATGTATCCGTGTGAAACGCCAAGAGGTTGCCGGCCAGCGGCCGGCACTACCGGGATGTTTTCATGCTTCGCGCTCCAACACCCCGTCACGCAACCGGTACTGCGCATCGACCACGCCGTCGGGCAGATCATCGTGGGTGATCATCAGCAGGCTGCGACCGTCCAGCAGCCCGGACAGGTCCTGCAGCAGCGCGCGTGCGGTATCCACGTCCAGCCCTTCGGTCGGTTCGTCCAGCAACAGGATCGGCGCATTTCGCAACAGCGCGCGCGCCAGCGCCAGTCGCCGCGCCTGCCCGGCCGACATCGTCGCACCGTTCTCACCGACCCAGGCCTGCAGGCCGCCATTGCGCTCGGCCCATTCGGCCAGGCGTACCCGACGTAGTACTGCCCACAGCTCGACGTCGCTGGCGTCGGGATCACCCAATCGCAGGTTCTCGGCCACCGTGCCGGCAAACACCGGCGCGTTCTGCGGCAGCCACGCCAGCTGCCGATGCCACTCGGCCTGGGCGAAATCGCGCAGGTCGCGGCCGCCATAGGTGATTTGCCCCTGCTGCGGATCCCACAGCCGCAGCAGCAGGCTGGACAACGTGGTCTTGCCACTGCCGCTGTCGCCGCGGATCGCGATGCGCTCGCCCGGTGCCAGGGTCAGCTGCAGGCCGGACAGCACCGACCGCGCCGCGCCCGGCCACTGGAAATGGACATCATCCCAATGCACGCGCGCCGCCTGTGGTACAGCGTGCGGCGTCGACGGATCCTCCACCGTTGGCGATTGCTCGACGATGGCCTGCAAGCGATCGGCGGCGATGCGCCCGGACTGCAGCGACTGCCAGGCCAGGCCCATGCCCGCCCACAACTCGATCAACGCCACGGTGAGGAACACCAGGCCGGCGGCCATTTCCGGCGCGATGCGCTGCTGTTCGGCCGCATGCAGGGCCAATGCCAGCATCGCCACCAGGCCGAGCCCAGCCACCAGGCCATGCAGGGTCGAGGCTGCAATCAGGCGCCAGCGCCGGCGACGGTCGCGCGAGGCCAGCTGCTTGGCCGCTACCCGCACCTTCAACTGCCACGCCGCATCGGCATGCAGCGCGGCCAGATCCCCGGCCCCTTCCAGTCCTTCGAATGCAGCGGTGCGCAACGCGGCGCGATGCGCGGCACGATCGGCCTCTTCGTCGTCGCGGCCCCGCACGCCCAGCCACGGCACACCGACGGCGATCAGCAACGCCAGCACTGCCAGCAGCACGGCCGCCGACGGCAGGATCAGCGCCGCTGAAACCACCGCGACCAGCGACAACGCACCCAGCGCCACCAAGGGCCCTATGGCACGCACCAGCAGGCCATCCACCTCACCGATGTCACCGAGCAGGCGTGCCAGCAGGTCGCCGGTACGCGTGGCCCCCAACCGTGCCGGCGCCAGTGGCAGCGCACGGCGGAAGAACCACACGCGCAGGTCGCGGGCAATGCGCAGGGTGGCGTCGTGGCCGACCAGTTTCTCGAAATAGCGCGACACGATGCGTGCCATGGTCAGGCCACGGATGCCGGCCGAGGGCGAGAAGAAATTGAAACCCTGGCCCAACCCGGCCGCACCGGCCAGCGCGGCCGCGGTGAGGAAGCCACCGGACAGGCCCAGCAGCGCGGTACCAGCCAGCATCGTGGTCCACAGCAGCAGCATCGTCAGCAGCAGGCGCGGCCGATGACGCAGGAACACTGCACGCAGTGAATCGGGCGACCGGCTCATGCGCGCACCGCCTGTGCCGGCTCGACCAGGCGGCCTTCCGGCAACAGCAGGCAACGATCAGCCCAGGCGATCACGGCTGGGCTGTGGGTGGCGACCACCACGCTGCGGCCCCGCGCATACGCGGCCAGGCTGCGCAGCAGCGCGGCTTCGGTATCGGCATCGAGGAAGGCGGTCGGCTCATCCAGCAGCAGCACCTGCGGGTCGCGCAGCAGCAGGCGCGCCAGGCCGATGCGGCGCGCTTCACCGCCGGACAGGCCGAAGCCGCGCTCGCCGATCACCGTGTCCAGCCCCTGCGGCAGTCGTTGCGCGAACTGCAGCACCTGCGCCGCCTCGGCCACCGCACGCAGCCGTGCATCGCTGGCACCGGGGTCGGCCAACCGCAGGTTGTCGGCAATGCTGCCGTGGAACAGGTAGGGACGCTGGCTGGCATAGGCCACCTGCACGCCGGGGCGCAGCTGCAACTTGCCGGCGCGTGGCGGCAACCAGCCGGCCAGCGCTTCCAGCAACGTGCTCTTGCCAGACCCGCTGGGGCCCACCAGGGCCAGCCGCTGGCCCGGCTCCAGCAGTACATCCAGATCCTGCAGCACATCGTGCGGTGCGCCCAGCGGACGCAGCACCAGTCCTTGCGCGCGCAGCGGCGGCAAGGCGGCCTCGGCCGGCTCCACCACCAGCGCGGCGCCCTCGTTGTCGAGCAGGCCCTGTTCGTCGGGCAGCGACTGCAGCAGGCGCTCCACTTCGGCGGCCGCCGCCAGGGCGTTGGCACGGTCGTGGTAGTGCGCGGCCAACCGTCGCAGCGGGGCGTAGAACTCCGGGGCCAGCAGCAGGCAGAACAGGCCGGCGCCCAGCGTCGGCACCGCTGCATGCAACGACATCATGCCGAGGTAGCTCAGGCCCAGGTACAGCGCAACCATCGCCACGCTCACCGAGGCGAAGAATTCCAGCACCGTGGATGACAGGAACGCGATCCGCAGCACCTTCAGGGTACGCAGGCGCACGCCTTCGGCGGCGGCCTCCACGCCAGCCAGTTCGGCTTCGCCACGGCCGTACAGGCGCAGCACGCCCAGGCCCTTGATGCGATCGGCGAAGTGGCCGCTCATCCGCGCCAGTTCCCCCAGCTGGGCACGACCGGCCGCTTCAGCGCCCCACCCCACCAGCATCATGAAGAACGGCACCAGCGGCGCGGTGAACAACAGGATCAGCGCCACCACCCAGTCGACCCAGGCCACGGCGGCCAGGATCAGCAGCGGCACCACCACCACCTCGGTGCGTACCGGCAGGAAGCCACTGTAATAATTCTCGATCGCATCACCGTGATGCAGCACCAGTTCGCCCAGCTCGCCGGTGCGACGCTGGCGCAGCCACAGCGGGCCATGGCCCAGCAGGCGCGCGAACACACGTTCGCGCAGTGCCAGCCGCGCAGCATCGGCCACATCGCCGGCCGCGGCCTGGGTGGCGCTGCCCAACAGCGTGCGCAGCACCAGGATCAGCGCCAGTCCGCCCAGCACCGGCAGGCCCGATGCCAGCGGCGCGCGTTCCACCAGCACCTGCTGCACCAGCCAGGCAATGGCGGCGGCCTGGCCGATCAACAGCGCCCCGGACAGGCTGATGCACAGCGCCGCCAGGCGCTGGCGGCCGCGGGCTGGCCGCGCCAGATCGGCCAGCCATGCAGTGCGGGCGCGCCGCTGGCGGGTCGTTTCGGCTTCCTGGGAAAGGCCGTCGGGGGTTGTTTCGGCAGCGCTCAAGAGGTCTTCACGGGCAGCGGGGGAGACACGGCATTGTAGGCGCAGGCAATAGCCGGCCCCTGCGGCCGGCGGTCGCAGTCTTCATCAGGTTGGCATACGATCAACCGGGTCACCTGTTCATACATTGATCTGGATCAAGGCTGTTTGAAGTAGTCGGTCACATCATTCACGTCGTAGACCACCCTTCCCGCCACCTGCAACGGCACTATCCAACGAGGTAGCCAGGCCATGATTGATCAGACAGTCGTAGAACTGTCGCGGCTGCAATTCGCGCTGACCGCGATGTACCACTTCCTATTCGTACCGCTCACCCTCGGCCTGTCCTTCATGGTGGCCATCATGGAGAGCGTGTACGTGATGACCGGCAAGGAGATCTGGCGCAGGATGACCCTGTTCTGGGGCGTCCTGTTCGGCATCAACTTCGCCATGGGCGTCGCCACCGGCATCGTGATGGAATTCCAGTTCGGCATGAACTGGTCCTACTACAGCCACTACGTGGGTGACATCTTCGGTGCGCCGCTGGCCATCGAAGGCCTGATGGCGTTCTTCCTGGAAGCCACCTTCGTCGGCCTGTTCTTCTTTGGCTGGAACCGCCTGAGCAAGGTCAAGCACCTGATGGTGACCTGGCTGATGGCGCTGGGCACCAACCTGTCGGCGATCTGGATCCTGATCGCCAACGGCTGGATGCAGAACCCGACCGGTGCGGTGTTCAACCCGGAAACCATGCGCATGGAAGTCGTCGACTTCATGGCGGTGGTGTTCAACCCGGTGGCACAGGCCAAGTTCGTGCACACCGTCAGCGCCGGTTACGTGACCGGTGCGGTGTTCGTGATGGCGATCAGCGCCCTGTTCCTGCTGCGCAACAAGCACAAGGACCTGGCCCGTCGTTCGTTCGCGGTGGCCGCAGCGTTCGGCCTGCTGTCCTCGCTGTCGGTGGTGGTGCTGGGTGACGAGAGCGGTTACGCCGCCAGCGAACACCAGAAGATGAAGCTGGCTGCGATCGAAGCGATGTGGGAGACCGAGCGTGCGCCGGCCGACTTCACCGCCTTCGGCATCCCCAACCAGCAGACCCACCAGAACGACTACGCGGTGAAGATCCCGTACCTGATGGGCCTGATCGCCACCCGCTCGTTGAACCAGCCGATTCCGGGCATTCTGGAACTGGTCGAGCGTGCCGAACACCGCGTGCGCGGCGGCCAGCTGGCCTACGGCGCACTGGAACGCCTGCGCGCCAACAAGAACGACGTGGAAGCGCGCGAGATGTTCGATCGCCACTGGCAGGACCTGGGCCACGGCCTGCTGCTCAAGCGCTACCGCGATGACATCCTCAACGCCACCCCGCAGGAAATCTCGCAGGCGGCGATGGATACCGTGCCGCGCGTGATGCCGCTGTTCTGGACCTTCCGCGTGATGGCCGGGCTCGGCTTCTACCTGATCGCCTTCTTCGCACTGGCCTTCTACTACTCCTGCCGCAACAACTTCCAGGACAAGCGCTGGTTCCTGAAGGTGGCCCTGTGGACGCTGCCGGCACCGTGGATCGCCATCGAGTGTGGCTGGTTCGTGGCCGAGTACGGTCGCCAGCCGTGGGCGGTTGATGGCGTGCTGCCGACCTTCTATGCGGCATCGGGCCTGGCCCTGCACGAAATCGTGCTGACCCTGGCCGGCTTCACCGCGATCTACACCGCGCTGATCGTGGTCGAGATCAAGCTGATGCTCAAGGCGATCCGCAAGGGTCCGGACGAGGTGCTGCCGTCGCTGCAGTCGCCCCAGCCGCATGCTTCCCACAATGCCTCGGCGCCCGCCGCCGGCCAGGCCTGAGGCAGGAGAACCACGATGGATTTCATTCTTCTGGACTACACCACGCTGCGCGTGATCTGGTGGCTGCTGCTCGGCATCCTGCTGATCGGCTTTGCCGTGATGGATGGTTTCGACCTGGGCGTGGGCACGCTGCTGCCCTTCGTTGCCCGCAACGACGCCGAGCGCCGGCTGGTGATCAACACCATCGGCCCGGTCTGGGAAGGCAACCAGGTGTGGCTGGTGCTCGGTGGCGGTGCGATCTTCGCCGCCTGGCCGCCGCTGTACGCGGTCAGTTTCTCCGGGTTCTACCTGGCGATGTTCGTGATCCTGTTCGCGCTGATCCTGCGTCCGGTCGGTTTCAAGTTCCGCAGCAAGATGCCCAGCGAACGCTGGCGCAACACCTGGGACTGGGCGCTGTTCATCGGCGGCTTCATCCCGGCGCTGATCATGGGCGTGGCGGTGGGCAACGTGGTGCTGGGCGTGCCGTTCCACTTCGATGACAGCATGCGCATCTTCTACACCGGCTCGTTCTTCGGCCTGCTGATGCCCTTCGCACTGCTGGCCGGCCTGCTCAGCGTGTCGATGCTGGTCGCGCACGGTGCCGCCATGCTGGTGATCAAGACCGACGGCCCGGTGGCCGAACGTGCCGCCCGCTTCGGCAGCATCGCGGCAATCATCGCCTTCGTGCTGTTCGCGGTCGGTGGTGCCTGGGTGGCCTTCGGCCTGCCGGGTTACCAGATCACCTCGCAGGTGGTCACCGATGGCGCCACCAATCCGCTGCTGAAGACCGCCGAACTCGGCGCCGCTGGTGGCTGGATGCGCAACTACAGCGCGATGCCGGCCACGATCCTGGCCCCGCTGCTCGGCCTGGCCGGCCTGCTGGCCAGCGCGGTCCTGCTGCGTGCCCGTCGTGGCGGCCTGGCTTTCATCGCCTCGGGTGCGGCGATCGCCGGCATCATCCTGACCGTCGGCTTTGCGATCTTCCCGTTCCTGCTGCCGTCCTCGAGCCAGCCCACCTCCAGCCTCACCGTGTGGGATGCCTCGTCCAGCCACCTGACCCTGTGGATCATGCTGCTGGCTACGGCGGTGTTCCTGCCGATCATCCTCGCCTACACCACCTGGGTGTACCGCGTGCTGAAGGGCAAGACCACCAGTGAAGAGATGGGCAACAACCCGAACGCGTATTGATCGCTTGCACGTGTGCCGACCAACGGTCGGCACCTACCCGGAATGAAGGAGATTGAACATGTGGTATTTCGCCTGGATTCTCGGTGCCGGCCTCGCCTCGACGGTGGCCATCCTCAACGGCATGTGGTTCGAAGCCCGCGAGCAGAACCGCATCGACAAGGAAAATCGTCACTGAGCCGTAAAAAAACCTTGCCGCCTTGGCCTTCACACGGTATCTTAGGCGGCTCCTTCGGGGTGTAGCTCAGTCTGGTAGAGCGCTACGTTCGGGACGTAGAGGTCGCAGGTTCGAATCCTGTCTCCCCGACCACTCTTGTGGTCGCATTGAAGCCTGGTGAAGTCATCCAGGCTTTTTTGTTCCCTGAAGTGGCACTGCTTCGGCAGTGTGAAGAAAACAGCATTTACCCCTTGCCGCCATCGGGGTGAATCGCTAGAATAGGCGGCTCCCTTCGGGGTGTAGCTCAGTCTGGTAGAGCGCTACGTTCGGGACGTAGAGGTCGCAGGTTCGAATCCTGTCTCCCCGACCACTTCGGTGGTCACCAAGAAGCCTGGAAGACATCACTGTCCTCCGGGTTTTTTTGTATCCAGCGCCAGGCCACCCGCATGACGGGACCTTGCCGGGCCGCGCACGTACAATGGCCGCGCTGCCGGTCTGACCGCAGCCCTCTCCCCCACCTGCCGCTTCGGCGTAGACCGATGCCGGCGCTGCATGCCATTGCTCCGGCATGCGACACCTGCAAGGACCACCGATGAGTTCCTCCCCTTCCGATTCGCCGTCGCTGCTGCACGGTCGCGTCCTCGCGTTCGCCGCGATCCTGCTGGCCGCGATCAACCTGCGCACCGCCGTCACCTCGATCACGCCGCTGCTGGACGTGCTCGGCCAGCAGTTCGGCTTCGGCACCACCATGACCGGCGTGCTGGGCATGCTGCCGACCGCCTCGTTCGCGCTGTTCGGCGTAGCCACGCCGGCCCTGGCGCGACGCCTGGGCCTGGAGCGCACCACGCTGCTGGCGATGGTGATGGCGATGGCCGGCCTGCTGCTGCGCTCCAGCGCCGGCAATGTCGGCACGCTGTTGTTCGGCTCGGTGCTGGCACTGGCCGGCATGGGCATCGGCAACGTGGTGGTGCCGCCGCTGGTGAAGCGCTACTTCGCCAACAAGGTCGGCACCATGAGCACGCTCTACATCAGCGTGCTGCAGCTGGGCACGATGCTGCCGGCGCTGCTGGCGGTGCCGGTGGCCAACGCCGCGGGCTGGCGGGTGTCGCTGGGCATGTGGGCACTTCTGGCGCTGGCCGCTGCGCTGCCCTGGCTGGTGCTGGCCACGCGCGCGCCGAAGCCGCAGGCCGATGCCACCGATCCGACCGCGCAGCCGCATGGCAGGGTCTGGCGTACCTCGCTGGGCTGGAGCATGACGCTGATGTTCGGCATGACCTCGCTGATGACCTATTCGATGTTCACCTGGCTGCCGCGCATCGTGGTCGAGGCCGGTGGCACGCCTGCCTTCGGTGGCGTGATGGTGGCCGTGTTCTCGGCCCTGGGCCTGTTGCCCTCGCTGGTGATTCCCTCGATGGCGGTGCGCCTGCAGAACCCGTTCCCGCTGGTGCTGATCGGCTTCTTCTCGTTCGTGATCGCCTTCACCGGCCTGCTGCTGGCGCCGATGAAGGCACCGCTGCTGTGGGCCTGCCTGCTGGGCGTTGGCCCATCCACCTTCCCGCTGGCGCTGACCCTGATCAATCTGCGCACACGCACCCCGACCGGTTCGGCGGCGCTTTCCGGCTTCATGCAGGGCGTGGGCTACAGCTTCAGCTGCCTGGGGCCCTTCCTGGTCGGCTGGCTGCACACCGTCAGCGATGGATGGACCCTCCCGTTCAGCTTCCTGTTCGGCTGCGCCACCCTGATGCTGTGTGCTTCCTGGGTGGCCTGCAAGCCGCGCAAACTGGAAGACCTCTGGTGATGCTGCGGGGCCGCGTGCCGGCCCCGGCCGTGGGCGCTCGGCCTTCACGCGCATTTTGACGCCGGACTGACAATTCCCGGCGGATAGTGCCCACGAATGCCCATCCTTGCCGCATGCCGGCATCGGGCATGGGGGCGGCACCGCCGCCCGGAACACCACTCGGTGTGCGGGGGACTTTCGTTTCAGACAAGACATTGCAGGTCGCTGTCCGGGTTGTACCCGTCCTTGCTGGGCGGCATGCACGAAGGGAGTGACGCGGGCCACGGCCACGCCAAAAGCTGGCATGTGATGTGCGTCACAGTTTTCATGGTTGTCTGGTTCGGAAGCCAAGGGGGTCCCCAATGGTTGTCCACCGCCGGCTGGCGCTCTGCGTCGGCCTTGCCTGCACCGCGCTGGCCTGGGCCAGCAGCGCTGCCCCGCCCGACCGCGAAGCGGCGCTGGCCGAGATCGGCCGCTACCGCGACCAGGCCCGCTGGCTGGATGCGCTGGGTGCGATCGAACGCGCCAGCCAGCAGCAGCCCAACGACGATCTGCTGTTCAAGCTGCGCGTACTGACCCTGGGCGACATCGGCAACGCGTGGCGGGCCTGGGCGCTCTACCAGCAGCGCCCGCAGCTGTTCGACGCTGCCCAGAAGCAGCGCCTGGAAGGGGATTACCTGGCCAAACTGGTGGTCTGGAGCCTGGCTTACAGCAGCAGCGAAGACAGCCGCCTGGAAGAGGCCGAGTCGACCCTGGCCCGCATGCAGCGCTATCTCGGGGGCGAAGGCACGCCGCCGGCGCAGGCACCGCTGCGCATCCGCATGGACCGGCTGATCCTGCTCAACCGCCTGGGCCGACATGCGCAGGTGCGCGAGGAAGCACGCGCGCTGCAGGCCGAAGGCCACACCCTGCCCGACTACGTGCTGCCCGCCGTGGGTGATTCGCTGATGGGTACCCTGCACCCGCAGGAAGCCATTCCGGTGCTGCAGGCCGCAGTGGCCGGCGACCCGACCCGCGACGCCTCGCATTCGGAGTTGGCCTATGCCTACCTGGAAAGCGAACAACAGGAAAAGGCCATCGACCTGCTGCAGGCCTGGCGCGACAAGGAGCCGGCGTGGCGCTGGAGCAATGGCAAATCACCGTACCCGAACTGGTCACGCTACGAGGCCGACCTCAACCTGGCGATGGTGCGCGCCTACAGTGGCGATCTGCGCACCGCACAGCACGATCTGGAAACGATGGTCGACATCGCACCCGGCAACGGCGGCCTGCAGAGTGCGCTGGGCAGCGTGTATATGATGCGCGGCTGGCCACGCCGGGCGCTGCAGCGGCAGCAGATGGCACATGCGCTGGACCCGCGTGACATCGAAGCCCGCCTGGGCATGGAAGAAGCCTACGTCGCCCTGCAGCGTGATGACCTGGCACGGCCGCTGCACGACGATCTGATCGCGCGCTATCCCACCCAACCCGCGGTCGAGCGCATGGACCAGGCATGGCGCGCGCATCGCGGCTGGCAGCTGAAGGCATGGACCGACATCGGCCGCAGCTCGGGCGGCGGCGGCACGTCGCCACTGGGCAACAACGATCGCCATTACGGCGTTGAAGTCGAATCGCCGATGCTGGATGACCGCTGGCGGTTGTTCGCCTTCGCCGACCGCCGCTCGATCGACTTCCAGGACCAGCGCATCGACCCGCTCTGGCTCGGGGCTGGCGTGCGCTACCGCTTCGGCCGGCTGGATGCGGAAGCCGCGGCGCTGCGCGCCAATGACCACATCGGCGACACCGGCCTGCGCGTAGGCGTCGGCTGGCAGTTCAATGATTACTGGCACGCCGGGCTGGTAGCCGCTCGCAATGATCCGGAAGCCTCGATGCAGGCCCGCGTGGCCGGTATCACTGCCGACAGCGTGAGCGCACAGGTGGACTACCGTCGAAGCGAGCTGACCCACTGGATGTTCGGCGCCAGCCGCTTCCGCTACGACGATGGCAACCATCGCGAACTGGTCAGTACCGGCCTCGAACAACGGCTGCTGACGCGTCCGCGCTGGCTGGTCGATGGCCTGGCAAGCGCGTACGCCAGTCGCGGCAGCCGCGACGACGCGCCTTATTTCAACCCGAAGCGCGACCGCATGGTCGAGATCGGCCTGCGTATCGACCAGCAGCTGTGGCGGCACTACGAACGCCACTTCCGGCACCGCCTGACGGTCTCGCTGGGCGACTATTGGCAGGATGGCTTCGGCAGTGCGCTGGTGCCGTCGGTGTCCTACATGCACGAATGGCAGCTGGGGCCCGGACGCGTGTTCGAGTACGGCGTGCGCTGGTCGCGGCCGGTCTACGACGGCCATCGCGAGCGTCATATCGGCTTCGAAGCTGCACTGCGCTGGGGAGACTGACATGGCCCGCATCCTGCGACTGATCGTGCTGCTGTTGCTGGCCATTGCATCGCCAGCCTTCGCCCAGCAGGCCCTGCATCTTGATGCGATCGACAACGGCCTGCTGATCCTCAGCTACCACGACATCCGCGACCAGGTGGCCGCCAAGGGCGATGCCGATACCTATGTGGTGAGTACGCAGAACTTCGCCGCGCACCTGGACTGGCTGGGCGCGCACGGTTACCACCCGGTCTCGCTGTCGCAGGTGATCGAGGCCTCGCAGGGCCGCGCCACGCTGCCACCCAAGCCGGTGCTGCTGACCTTCGACGACGGCCTGCGCAGTGTCTATGACAAGGCCTTCCCCCTGCTCCAGGCCTACCGCTATCCGGCGCTGGTGGCGGTGATCACCGACTACGTGGACATGGCGCCGGGGCGCACCATCGACTATGGCTACCGCCCGTTCGGGCGTGACGACTTCGTCACCTGGGCACAGCTGAAACAGATGCATGACAGTGGCCTGATCGAAGTGGCCAGCCACACCGATGACCTGCATCACGGCGTGCTCGCCAATCCGCAGGGCAACTCCACTCCAGCGGTGGTGACCCGCGTCTATAGCCCGGCCACCCACAGCTACGAAAGCGAAGCCCAGTATGAACAACGCCTGCGTGCCGACCTCTCGCGCAGCGTGCAGCGTATCGAGCAGCACCTGGGCGTACGCCCACGGGCCATTGTCTGGCCGTATGCCGCCTACAACCAGCTGAGCAACAACATCGCCGAGCAGCTGGGCATGCCGGTTTCATTCGATCTGGAAGGCCGCAGCACCCCGGTGGCCAGCGACCTGCACGGGCTGGCACGCTTCCTGGTCAGTGACAATCCGACCGTGGAGGGCCTGGCCTACGAACTGCGCCGTGACGTCGCGCTGGATGGCATCCGCGCGCTGCAGATCGACCTGGACGATGTATATGACCCCGATCCTGCACAGCAGGCGCGCAATCTCGATGCACTGATCGAGCGGGTCAAGCGCATCGCGCCGACCCACGTCTACCTGCAGGCGTTCGCCGACCCGGACGGCAACAACACCGCCGATGCGCTGTACTTCCCCAACCGCCACATGCCGATGCGCGCGGACCTGTTCAGCCGCGTCGCGTGGCAGCTGAAATCGCGCGCCGGGGTGAAGGTCTACGCGTGGCTGCCGGTGCTCGGCTTCGAGCTACCCGATCCGGTGCTGCGCAAGGCACTGGCAATCCGCAACGGCGATGCCGACGGCATGTACCGGTTGGATTTCACCAATCCAAAAGCGCGCCAGATCATGCTCGACATCTACGAGGACCTGGCGGTCAACTCGTACTTTGAAGGCCTGCTGTTCCACGACGATGGCTACCTGCGCGACACCGAACTGCCCGCACTGTCCTCCGGCGACGGCGGCAGCGCGCGCACCCAGGCGCTGATCGACTTCACCCTGGCCCTGCGTGACAGCGCCCAGCGCTGGCGACCTAAGCTGGCAACGGTACGCAACCTGTATGCCGAGCCCGTACTGCGCCCGCAGAGCGAAGCCTGGTTCGCGCAACGCCTGGACCTGTTCAACAAGGCCTACGACCAGACTGCGCTGATGGCGATGCCGTGGATGGAAGGCAGCAAGCACCCGGAGCGCTGGCTGGACCAGCTGCTGGCCGCCGTACGCAGCCACGACCCCCAGCTGCAGCACACCCTGTTCGAGCTGCAGACCGTCGACTGGAACAGCGGCCAGCCGATTCCCGCCGAGCGCCTGCGCGCGCAGATCCGCCAGCTGCAGGCGCAGGGCGTGCACCACTTCGCCTGGTACCCGGACGACTTCATCGCCGACCAGCCCTCCACCCACGATGCCCGTGCGGCGATGTCCGCCGGCAACTTCCCGTACCCGGAGAAGTGACATGGACATGCATCCCATGCTGCTGATCCTGTTCCAGTTCGCCTTCTACTACCCGATGGTGATGGCGTTCTTCTGGATGTCCGGCGGGCTCTACTACTACTTCCGGCGCGAGCGCCACTCACGCCCGCGCAACGATCCACCCCTGATGGTCGACCCTCCGTTCGCGACCCTGCTGATCCCCTGCCACAACGAATCGGAGAACCTGGACGACACGCTCGGCGCGGCGCTTGCACAGCGTTATCCGGCCGACTATGAGGTGATCGCCATCGACGACGGCAGCAGCGACGACACCGGCGCACGGCTGGATGCTCTGGCCGCACGGCATCCACGGCTGCGCGTGCTGCACCTGGACCGCAATCTGGGCAAGGCCAACGCGCTGCGCATGGGGGCGCTGGCGGCGGGCTCGGAATACCTGGTGTGCATCGACGGCGACGCGATGCTGGAAGAGCACGCGTTGCACTGGATGGTCTGGCACCTTGTCAGTGGCAGCCGGGTCGGTGCAGTGACCGGCAATCCTCGCATCCGCAACCGTTCGACCCTGCTCGGTCGCCTGCAGGTGGCCGAGTTCTCATCGATCATCGGCATGATCAAGCGCGCGCAACGCGTGTACGGGCGCATCTTCACCATCTCCGGGGTGATCGCCGGCTTCCGTCGTACCGCCCTGCACCAGGTGGGCTGGTGGTCGGATGACATGGTCACCGAGGACATCGACATCAGCTGGCGCCTGCAACGCGCGCACTGGGACATCCGCTACGAGCCCAACGCGCTGTGCTTCATCCTGATGCCGGAAACATTGAAGGGCCTGTGGCGGCAGCGGCTGCGCTGGGCGCAGGGCGGCGTGGAAGTGATGCTGCGGCATGCGCGGTCGCTGCTGCACTGGAAGGAACGGCGCATGTGGGGGGTGCTGCTGGAGTATGTGCTGAGCGTGGTGTGGGCCTACACCATGCTGTTCATCGTGCTGCTGTGGGCATTGGGAAAGTTCATCGAGCTGCCCCCGCAGCTGCACATCGTCAGCCTGTTGCCGGAATGGCATGGCGTGATCCTGGCGCTGGTCTGCCTGTTGCAGTTCGCCAGCAGCCTGATCATCGACCGGCGCTACGAAACACAGATTGGACGCAACTATTTCTGGGTCATCTGGTACCCGATGGCGTACTGGCTGATCAGCCTTTCCACCACCCTGGTGGCGCTGCCGAAGACGCTGCTGCGCCGTCGCCGCAAGCGCGCCACCTGGACCAGCCCTGACCGGGGAATCCGATGAACGCACAACGCCCATCCAACCGCTTCGACTCGCGGACGATCCGCAAGCCGCACCGCCAGCCGCGCTTCCAGCGCACGGCCTGGGGCTTCGTCACCCTGGCATTCTGGGGCTTCTACTTCTACCTGTGGGCGCCGCTGGTAACCCTGCTGTCGTGGCTGATTGGCGGCCAGCTGGCGTGGCAGCAGCTGTATGAGCGGCAGAACCAGCTCGATCCGTACGTGCTGGTGGCGTTGCCGCTGATGCTGCTGTGCGCCAGCGTGCTGCTGATCGGCTGGGCCGAGTACAACCGTGCACGCTTCCGCGGCCACGACCGGCGCCTGCCACGCCCGCTGGCCAGCCTCAACGAGGTCGCGGCCGATCTGGGCGCCAGCTCCGGCCTGGCCGAACGCCTGATGGGATGCAAGGCCGCCACGCTGCACATGGATGAGCATGCACGGCCGATCGGCATCCGCCGCGAGGTGGTGTAGCCCCGCTGCCCATCAGGTGCCGGCCCTGGTCGGCACCTGCCTTGGTAGATGCCGACCTTGGTCGGCACCGATGTCCGCCACGAGGAGCGTCCACGCATGGCGTGGATCTACTTGCGCGTCTGCCCTTCGCCGCGCACGACGAAACGTTCGACGGTGAGCGCTTCCAGGCCCATCGGACCATAGGCATGCAGTCGCGTGGTGGAAATGCCGATTTCGCTGCCCAGGCCGAGCTGGCCGCCGTCGGAAAAGCGCGAGGAGGCATTGACCATCACCACCGCCGAGCGCAGCGCATTGACGAAGCGCTCGGCGTTGCCGCTGTCCTCGGTGGCAATCACTTCGGTATGGTCGGAGGTGTAGCGGCGGATGTGGGCGATCGCCGCATCCAGATCGTCGACCACGCGTACCGCCAGCACCAGGTCGAGGAACTCGGCGGCGTAATCCTCGTCGGTGGCGGCGCGGCTGCCCGGCAACTGCGGCTGGGCACGCTCGTCCGCACGCAGTTGCACACCGCGCTCGCCCAGCGCCCGTGCCACGCGTGGCAGGAATGCATCGGCCACGTCGCCGTGCACCAGCAGCGTCTCCAGTGAATTGCAGGCGGCCGGGCGGCTGCACTTGCCATCCACCAGCAGATCGATGGCCTTGTCCAGGTCTGCACTGGCGTCCACGAACAGATGGCAGACGCCCTTGTAGTGCTTGATCACCGGCACCCGCGCATGCTCGGCGACGAAACGGATCAGGCCTTCGCCGCCACGCGGAATGGCCAGGTCGATCAGCTCATGCAGCTGCAGCAGCTCCAGCATCGCTTCACGGCGCAGATCGGTCAGCACGGTCACCGCCGCCGGCGGTACGCCGTTGGCCTGCAAGGCACCGGCCAGCGCGTGGGCGATGGCGGTGTTGGAATGGATCGCCTCGGAACCGCCGCGCAGGATCACGCCATTGCCAGCCTTCAGGCACAGGGCGGCGGCTTCGGCGGTCACGTTCGGGCGTGCCTCGTAGATCATCGCGATCACGCCCAGCGGCACCCGCACCTTCTGCACGCGGATGCCGTTCGGGCGCACGTCGTTACGGGTCACCTGGCCGACCGGGTCTGGCAACCCGGCCACTTCGCGCACGGCTTCGGCCATCGCGAACAGGCGCGGCGGATCCAATGCCAGGCGATCGAGCATGGCAGCGCCCACGCCCTTCTCGCGCGCAGCGGCAAGGTCGCGCGCGTTGCCGGCCAGGATCGGCCCTGCATTCACTTCCAGTGCCTGGGCCATCGCCAGCAGCAGCGAACGGCGCGCCGCACTATCGAGGCCGGCAACAACCAGGGCTGCATCACGGCAGGCGCGCGCCTGCGTTTCGATTCCGCTCATCGGGGTGTCCTTCAATCCGGTCATGGCAGCACCAGGTCGTCGCGGTGAACAACGCTGCCGCCGTAGTTGTAGCCGAGCAGGGCCTGGATGTCGCGAGAATGGCGGCCGGCGATCCTGCGCACATCGTCGGCCGCGTACTGGCTGACGCCGCGGGCGACGCAGACGCGGCCCTGCGGGGCGTTCCAGCACACCTGCACCATGTCGCCACGACGGAACGCGCCCTCTGCACCGGTGATGCCACCGGGCAGCAGCGAAGCGCCCTTCTCGCGCATCGCCTGTGCCGCACCGGCATCGATGATGATCGCGCCCTCGGCCAGCGGCGCATGCCTCAACCAGTGCTTGCGGGCCGCCTCGCGGCTGCGCGCGGCGTGGATGCGGGTGCCATGCAGGCGATCCTGCGCCAGTGCACGCACCACGTCACCGCTGCGGCCATTGAACAGGTAAGTCTCGATGCCGAGTCGGCCGGCTTTCGCCGCTGCCTCCAGCTTGGTGCGCATGCCACCGGTGCCGGCACGCGAACCGGCGCCACCGGCCATGGCCAGCACCGCCTCATCCAGTTCGGGCACGTCGTGCAGCGGCCGTGCGTCGGCGGCCGTGCGCGGGTCGGCGCTGTACAGGCCATCGATGTCGGTGGCGATGAACAGTGCATCGGCATCGACCAGCGCGGCGACCGTGGCAGCCAGGTTGTCGTTGTCCCCGAGCTTGAGTTCGTCCACCGATACGGTGTCGTTCTCGTTGACCACTGGCAGCGCACCCAGCCGCAGCAGTTCGCTGAGCGTGGCGCGTGCATTGAGGTAGCGGCGGCGGTTGCGCAGGTCGTCGTGGGTCAGCAGCACCTGCGCCACCGGGCGTTCGAAGAAGCGCTGCCAGAGGCCGATCAGCTGGGCCTGGCCAAGCGCGGCCAGGGCCTGCCGGGCTGCCATCGCCGCACCGGGTTCATCGGCCCGCGGCAGGATCGCGCGCCCCGCGGCCACAGCGCCGGACGACACGATTACCACCTCGCGCCCGGCCAGCACGTTGGCCGAGACGAACTGGGCCAGGCCCAGCGCGTGGCGTGGCGACAGGCCGCCGCCATCGGCGGCCAGCAGGCTGCTGCCGACTTTCAGCACCGCGCGCCGCCAGGGCGGCAACGCCTGTTCCGGGAACGGCGAGGCAACTGCGGCGGCGTGCAGGGTCATCGGTCAGGGCCTCAGCGGGTAGTCCATTCGTGCACGGTCAGCTCGGAAGCGTGCATCGTCACCAGCGGATCGGTGGCGACGATGGCCTGGGCCTCCTCCAGGCTCTCGACATTGCACAGCACATAGGCACCACCGCTGCCATCGGCAAAGCCGCCGGTCAGCTGCAGCTTGCCCTGCGCCTGCAGCGCATCGAGGAAGTCACGGTGCGGCTGCACGGCGGCGGCGTTGAAGTCGGCCCGGCGCATGGCCAGCACCAGGTAGACGGTGCCCGCCATCAGGCCAGCGCCTGCCAGCGCGCGCGCAGCTCATCCAGGCGCAGGTCAGCGGCCGAGCCCGGTGACACGCGTGCGGCCAGGCTGCCTTCCGGCGTACGGCCCTGCCCTGCACTGTCGGCGCCTGCCGCCGCGGCCTTGTAGGCTTCGCGGAACGGCACGCCGGCCACCGCCGCTTCCACCGCCACATCGGTGGCGTACATGCCCGAGTCGATCGCCGCACGAACCTTGTCGTCGCGCCATTCCAGGTTGGCCAGCAGCGCCGGCAGCAGTTCCAGCGCGGACAGGCCGCGGCCGAAGCCATGGAAGATGGCGCCCTTGGACGACTGCAGGTCGCGGTGATAGCCCGACGGCAGCGACAGCAGCTGCTCGATCTCGGTACGCGCGGCGGCGACGCTGGCGTGGGTCGCGCGCATCAGCTCGATCACGTCCGGATTGCGCTTGTTGGGCATGATCGAACTGCCGGTGGTGTACTGCGCCGGCAATGCGACGAAGCCGAACTCGGCGCTGGTGAACAGCGACAGGTCCCAGGCGATGCGGCGCAGGTCCAGCGTGGCGCCCCCCAGCGCTTCCAGCGCGGCCAGTTCGAACTTGCCGCGCGACAGCTGCGCGTAGATCGGTGAGATCTGCATGCGCGCAAAACCGAGCGCGGCGGTGGTGTGTTCACGGTCCAGCGGCAGGTTCACGCCGTAGCCGGCAGCGGTGCCAAGCGGATTGGCATCCACCAGCGCATGCGTGTCGCGGGCGCGGATGGCGTTGTCGATGAAGGCCTCGGCCCAGCCGGCCCACCACATGCCGGCCGACGACACCACGGCACGCTGGATGTGGGTGTAGCCGGGGATCGGCAGATCCTTCTCGGCCTGCGCACGGTCCAGCGCGACCTTGGCTACTTCGGCGCTGATCCGTGCCACGCGCTGCAGCTTTTCCTTCAGCCACAGGCGGGTGGCGACCAGGATCTGGTCGTTGCGGCTGCGGCCGGTGTGGATCTTGCGGCCGGCGTCGCCAAGGCGTTCGGTCAGCCGTGCTTCGATTGCCGAGTGACCGTCTTCATACTGCGTGTCCAGCACGAAACGGCCGTCGCGGAAGTCCTGCGCCAGCACCTCCAGCTCGCGCAGCAGGCCGGCCAGCTCGTCGGCGCTGAGGATGCCGATGTGCTGCAGGCCCTGCGCGTGCGCGGCGCTGGCGGCGATGTCGTGCAGGAAGAACTCGCGGTCGAGGATCACGTCGTCGCCGGCGAGGAAGGTCTGGATCTGGGCGTCGACGGCGACGCCGGGCTTCTGCCAAAGAAGGTCTGCCATGGGGGGCTCCGGAATGCGTGTTCAGTGCGGGATCGACGTCAGTTCGTCGATGCCCAGCGCGAGGTTGAGGTTCTGCATGGCCTGGGTGGCCGCGCCCTTCAGCAGGTTGTCCAGGGTCGCAACCACGACCACCCGCTTGCCGCCCGGGGCCAGGGTGAAGCCACCGACCTGGGCGCCATGACGACCGGCGATACGGCTGACCCACGGCGCTTCATCCACCACCTCGATCAGCGGCTCGCCCGCATAGGCCTGCTGGAAGCGCTCGACGATCTGCTCGCGGGTCTGCACGCGGTTCAGCCACAGGTTGGCGGTGAGCGTGATGCCACGGAAATGCGGCGCGACGTGCGGCATGAACTCGACGGCCACGCCCAGCTGCACCGACACCTCGCGCTCGTGCACGTGATTGGTCAGCGCATACGGCATCAGGTTGTCGGCCAGCAGCTCGACGTTGTTCTTGTCCGATGGCGTGGTACCAGCACCGGAGTAACCGGAGACACCGAAGCACTGCGGCGGGCCGGCCAGCAGGTCCAGCAGCGGATGCACCGCCAGCTGCATCGCGGTGGCATAGCAACCCGGGTTGCTGATGTGTTTCTGGCCGTTGTAGCGGTTGCGGGTCAGCTCCGGCAGACCGTAGTACCAGCTGTTGTCGAAGCGGTAATCGGCCGAGAGATCGACGATGACGGTCTCCGGCCTGGCCGCTTCCAGCGCAGCCACGAACGGTGCGGCCAGGCCATTGGGCAGGGCCAGGATCACCGCGTCCACGCCCTTGGCGGCCACCGCGTCAGCATCCAGGCTCTCGTACTGCAGATCGCCCTGGAACTCCGGGTGATGGTCCGACAGGCGCTGCCCGGCGCGCTCGCGCGAGGACACGAAGGCCAGTTCCAGGCGCGGGTGTGCGGCCACCAGCTTGATCAGCTCGGCGCCGGTATGGCCGCGGGCACCGACGATGCCCAGGGTGAAAGTCGAATCGTTCATGCGTGACGGTCCAGGCGGTACTGCAGGTGGCGCTTCACGCCCTGCCATTCCGCATCGATGATGGAGAAGATGACGGTATCGCGCGGCGTGCCATCGGCATGCCGCTTGTGGTTGCGCAGCACGCCATCCTGCTTGGCGCCGAGGCGGGCGATGGCGGTGCGCGAGGTGGCGTTGAACCAGCTGGTTTCCAGCACCACGCTGATGCAGCCCAGCACTTCGAAGGCGTGCTGCAGCAGCAACAGCTTGGCTTCGGTATTGGCACCGGTGCGCTGCGCGCGCGGCGCGTACCAGGTGTAGCCGAGACTGAGCCTGGGCACGCTGGCGTCCATGTCGTAGAAACGGGTGCTGCCGATGATGTCACCGGCGGCATCGCGGATCACGAACGGCAGCCCCTTGCCTTCGGCCTGCGCCTGCAGTGCGGCCTGCACATAGGCCTCGGCCTGCTCCGGCGACGGCACCTGGGTGTACCAGAGCTGGTCGAGGCCGCTGCCTTCCAGCGCGGCACGCAGGCCGGGGACATGCTCAAGCTGCAGCGGCTGCAGCAGTACGTGCTGCCCGCGCAGTGTGGGGACGGTGTTCCAGACGTCCGGGTTGTTCATCGCTCAGCCCTGCAGGCTCGGGGTGCGCTGGGCACAGTGATCGACATAGGTCTTGATGCGATCGATGCCATCGGCGCCGAACCAGAACACCTTCCAGTGATCCTGCTTGTAGCAGCCGTCGGACTCAGCGTAGTAGAAGTGGTTGATCGGATTGCCGTGGCGCGAGCGCCAGAACAGCTGCGGCGTTTCTTCCAGCATCACGTTCCAGACCGCGCGGCCCAGGCCTTCGCCCTGCGCATCGTCGAGCACGGCGAACTTGTCCAGGTACACGCCTTCGGCTTCATCGGTGAGGATCACCGCAGTACGGTAGTTCTCGCTGACGTAGGCGCGCAGCAGCCGGGTCTTCTCGAAATAGTCCGGCACCAGGGTGCGGCCGAAGCTGGATTCGATCAGCTGCTTCAGGCGCGGCAGGTCCAGTTGCTCCCATGCGGTGGCGCGCAGCACCTTCTCGCCCTTGCGCACCAGCGTGCCCGAGCCCTTGTGGGTGAACAGTTCCTTGGCCAGGTCGGCCGGACGGGTGATCGACACCGACGACTCCAGCGGCAGGCGGTCGAGCAGATCCTTGATCTGTTCGATCTTCACCTTCATGCCACCGTGGATCCACGGCTGCGCGATCAGGTGGTCGTACTCGGTGGACAGGTTGATCGAATCGATCACGTTGCCGGCCTCGTCCAGCAGGCCACCGGTACCGGTCAGGAAGATGATCTTGTACGGCTGCAGCTCCTGCACCAGCTCGTTGGCGGCGAAATCGGCATTGACGTTGAGGATCTGGCCACCGGCGGTCTCGCCCAGGCTGGTGATGACCGGAATCGAGCCGGCACGCAGGCTGGCTTCGATCGGCGCCAGGTTGACCTTCTTCACCTCGCCGACCAGGCCGTAGGTGTCCACGTCCAGGTATTCGGCCTCGAACACGCCACCGGTGATCGAGGTGGCGCGCGCGCCGTTCTGTTGAAGAGCTTCGACCAGGCGCAGATTGGACTGCTGGAACACCCGGCGCACGATCGCCAGCGCTTCCGGCGAGGTCACGCGCAGACCGTTGACGGTCTGCTTCTCGATGCCGGCGGCAGACAGCTCGGCATCCAGCTGCGGGCCAGCGCCGTGCAGCACGATCGGGGTCAGCCCGACTTCCTGCAGGAACGACAGCGAGGAGGTCAGCGCGTCGAGATCATCGCGCAGCACCGCGCCGCCGACCTTGACCACGGCGAAGCGCTTGGCATCCAGCTGCGAAAAGCGCTTGAGGTACTGGCTGATCTCCTTCGCGCTGGCCATGCTGGAAAGCAGGCGCACGATGGTCTGGCGGGTCTGGCGGTGAGGCTGGAGGGCAGGAGACATTTCGGTTTCGTCGGAAAGGGAAGAATCAGGCGCCGGCGGCGATGATGCGGTGCACGGCGTCGGTGTAGCGCTGCAGCTGGTCCAGCGTCACGAACTCATCGGCGGTGTGGGCCTGGGCGATGTCACCCGGGCCGAACACCAGGGTGGTGTAACCGGCGGCGGAGAACAGCGAGGCCTCGGTCCAGAAGTCCACCGCGTTGCCGATCGGCAGTTCCAGCGCATCGGCCACGTCGCGTGCCAGCAGGCGGCGGTTCTCGGCCTCGGCGATGTCACCGGCCGGCAGGCTGGGGCCACGGAAGGTTTCGGTGAACAGTGCGGCTTGCGGTTCGGCGAAGCCGGCAAAGGTCGCCAGCAGGCCGTCGATATCCATCGACGGCAGCGGACGGAAACCGAACCGCACTTCGGCGGCCGGCGCGATCATGTTGGCCTTGATCCCGCCCTCGACGCGACCGATGTTGAAGCGCAGGCCGGTGAGGCCACCGAAGCGGGCCGATGCCAGCGATTCCACATGGTCCAACGCGCGGTTGCCCCAGCGCATGGCCTGGTGCAATGCACTTGCGGCCGCATCCTGCTTGCCCGAGGCATGGCCGGCACGGCCGGCGAACTGCATCAGCACCGAGCTGATGCCGCGGTGCGCCAGCACCGCCTCGCTCATGGTCGGCTCGGCCACCAGCACCGCTTCGTACGGCAGGCCACGGGCCAGGAACGCAGCGATGCAGCGCGGGTCGTTGGCTTCCTCGTCGCTGGAGAACAGGAACGCCGCATCGCCCTCGCTGGCGTTGGCCGCGGCCACCAGCGCAGCAGCCGCGCCCTTGATGTCACACACGCCAAGGCCGACCACACGGTCGTCCAGGCGCCGCATCACGTGCGGGTCGGCAGTCCAGTGCGGCGAATCGGGCACAGTGTCCAGATGCACGTTGAACAGGTACTTCGGCGTCCCGCGCACGGCGTACAGGCTGACCGCGCCCGCGCCGTGGTCGATCACCTCGACGTTGAAGCCGGGCAGGTTCGCGCGCAGGTAATCGAAGATGCCACCGGTGGTGATCGCACGCGGCGGGTTGCGGGTGTCGAAGGACACCAGGGCCTGCAGGTGATCGAGCGTCTGTTCAAGCATGAATCAACAATCCTGGTAGTGCCGGCCGCTGGCCGGCAACGATGTCGGTGGTGAATGCCGGCCAGCGGCCGGCACTACCGTCACAGGTCAACCGCGATTGACCTGCGCATAGACAGTGGAACTCATGCCGAACAGCTTGATGAAGCCTTCAGCCTCTTCCACGCCCCAGTCGGCCGACTGCGCGTAGGTGGCACCCTTGGTGTTGAGCAGGTGCGGCGACTTCACCGCCACCGCGTCGACGCGGCCGCCACGGGTCTCCAGCACCACTTCACCGTTGACCTTGGCCTGCGACGACTTCAGGAAGGCTTCGATGTCGGTCTTCAGCGGGTCGTGGTAGAAGCCTTCGTACACCAGCTCCACCCACTTGCGCGCCACGTCCGGCTTGAAGCGGTTCTGCTGCTTGGTCAGCACGGCATCTTCCAGCGCGCGGTGTGCGGCCAGCAGCGAAACCAGGCCCGGCGCCTCGAACACGATGCGGCCCTTCAGGCCGATCACGGTGTCGCCGGTATACACGCCACGGCCGACGCCGTACGGGGCGAACAGCTTGTTGAGCTGGGCCAGGATCTGGTCGCCCGGCAGCGCCTTGCCGTTCAGTTCGACGGCTTCGCCTTCGACGAACTTCAGGGTCACGACCAGCGCCTGTTCCGGCCACTCGCTGCGCGGCGAGCACCAGCCACGCGCGCCTTCACCCGGGGCTTCCCAACGGTCGATCTCGCCACCGGACATGGTCACGCCCAGCAGGTTCTCGTTGATGGTGTAGGCCTGCTGCTTGGCGCGCACGCCGAAGCCACGCTCTTCCAGGTACTTCTGCTCGTAGGCGCGGGTCTGGGTGTGTTCCTTCTGGATCTCGCGGATCGGCGCGATGATCTGGTAGTCACCCAGCGCCTTCACCGCCAGGTCGAAGCGGACCTGGTCATTGCCCATGCCGGTGCAGCCGTGGGCGACGATGTTGGTGCCCAGTTCGGCAGCACGCTTCAGCGCGGCATCGACGATCAGGTAGCGGTCCGAGACCAGCAGCGGGTACTGGCCCTGGTAGCCTTCGCCGGCCCACACGAACGGCTTGACGAAGCCTTCCCAGATGGCCGGGCCACCGTTGACGGTGACATGGCTGCTCACGCCCAGTTCGGCGGCGCGCTTCTCGATGAAATCACGCTCTTCATCATCGACGCCGCCGGTGTCGGCGAACACGGTGTGTACGTTGTAGCCGCGCTCCTGCAGGTACGGCACGCAGAAGCTGGTATCGAGGCCGCCGGAGAAGGCGAGAACGACGTCTTTGTTGTTCATGGGGGGTATGTCCTGTTCGTGTGTGTCGTCGAGCCATGCTCGACTTCGTCTATGTAGAGTCGAGCCATGCTCGACTGATGCTTCTTAGCGCCCGGCAACCGCGGCCATGATCGCCTTCTGCACGTGCAGGCGGTTCTCGGCTTCGTTGATGGCGATGCACTGCGGCGAATCCATCACCGCGTCGGTGGCCTTCACGTTGCGGCGCAGCGGCAGGCAGTGGCTGAACACACCGTTGTTGGTCAGCGCCATCTTCCGCTCGTCGACGATGAAGTGCTTGAACTGATCGCGGATCGGCTTTTCCGGTTCCCAGTTGCCGAAGAACGGCAGCGCGCCCCAGCTCTTGGCGTACACCACGTCGGCACCGGCGTAGGCGCTGTCGACGTCATGGCTGATCTTCAGCGAACCACCGCTCTCGGCCACGTTCTGCTCGGCCCAGCCCATGTAGCGCTCGTCGAGGATGTAGTCTGCGGTCGGGCACAGCAGGGTCACGTCCATGCCCATGCGGGTGGCGATGGTCAGCGCCGAATTGGCCACGGCGGTGTTCAGCGGCTTGGGGTGGTAGGTCCAGGTCAGCACGTACTTCTTGCCACGCAGGTCCTGGGTGCCGAAGTGCTCCTGCAGGGCCATGATGTGGGCCAGCTCCTGGCACGGGTGGGTGATGGTCTCCATGTTGATGACCGGCACCGGCGAGTACCTGGCGAAGCTGTTGAGGACGATGTCCTGGCGGTCGTACGCCCAGTCCTGGAACTTCGGGAACGCACGCACGGCGATGATGTCGCAGTAACGGCCCAGCACCTTGGCCACTTCCGCGATGTGCTCTTCCGTATCGCCGTCCATCACCGTACCGAGGTTGAACTCGATCGGCCACGCATCCTTGCCCGGCTGCAGCACCACTGCGTGCGCGCCGAGCTGGAACGCGCCCAGTTCGAAGCTGGTGCGGGTGCGCATGGACGGGTTGAAGAACACCAGCGCGATCGACTTGCCCTTGAGCTGGTCGCCGAGCTTGTTGCGCTTGAACAGCGCGGCCTGGGTCAGCAGCGCGTCGAGCTCGCTGCGGCTCCAGTCCTGGGTGTTCAGGAAGTGCTTGGGGGACATCATCTTTCCTTGCGTGGCGGCGCCGGGTTCGACGCGGTGGAAGGGAAAAGCAGGAACCAAAGGTGGAACGAAAAGGTTGCAGTTGCAGCTTTCAGAACGCAGAAACGAAAAAACCCAGCCGGGCGGCTGGGTTTTTTTCGGACGAACAGCAAAAAGCTCCGGTTACCCAGCGAGGATGTGGGGTTCCGGTCGACGCGCACGCGAGGTCATGCCCGACGCCTGTCGGGCTGCGCTGCTGTCGTGCTGGAAGTCGGTGAGCTTCATGGTCATCCATCTTTGCATGCGGCCGGGGCCGGCGCAAGAGGCCGGGGTCGCAGAATCAGGGATTGCTGGCGGTGCCCTGCTCGGGGCCGACCCACGGGGTGATCGACACCCGGATCTTCAGCCGGTTGCCGGGGTCTTCCGGCAGCCGCGAGCGGTACTTGGTGCCCTTGTAGACGTAGTCCACGTCGTAGGCGATGGGCCGGCGGAATTCACGCCCCACCGGCACGATGCGGCAGTCGCGGGTCAGCATCGGCCCATTGTTGGCCGGCGCCGGGGCCGGCGTCTCGGCGGCAACCTCTTCGGACGCCTCGTCATCGCTGCGCTTGAACATCGAGCGCACCGAGTCCCAGAAGCGGCTGATCCGGCCCTTGTCCTCGACCGGCTCCTCGCCGGTCACGTTGACCGGGGCCAGGGTCCGGGTCGAGACCGGCTCGCAGTGCTCCTCGGTGCGGGTCGCGCGCAGGGTCTGGAACACCGGCTCGACGTTCAGCACCTGGGCATAGTCGAACTTCACGTTCTCCACGATCACCACCCGGTTGCGGGGCTCGGCCTCCTGCGCCAGCACCACGGCGGGCAGCGCCGACAGGCAGGCCAGGGTCAGCAACGCGGTGGATTTCATTGGCGATGGGAGCAAGGACACGGCAATAGTGTAGGCAGTGACGAGCGCAAGGGGCTGAACATTACCCGTCCACGCCGCTCCTGCCCACCCCACCTTGGGAGAACCCGCGTCCACCGGTGGCAGCCAGTGCCCCCAAAGGGGCCGACACGTTCTAAAATCGCAGGCTTGTCCCCCAGCCACAGCCCCATGACCCTGCGCCTGCACAACAACCTGACTCGCCAGCTCGAACCGTTCACCCCGCTCGATCCGGCCTGTCCGACCCTGTATGTGTGCGGCCCGACGGTCTACAACTACGTGCACATCGGCAACGCCCGTGGCCCGGTGGTGTTCGGGGTGCTGGCCGACCTGCTGCGGCGGCGCTTCGGCGCACTGCGCTACGCCCGCAACATCACCGACGTCGACGACAAGATCAACACCGCCGCGCGCGAACAGGGGGTGTCGATCAGCACCATCACCGACCGCTTCGCCGCCGCCTACCGTGAAGACATGGCCGCGCTGGGCGTGGTGCCGCCGGACATCGAGCCGGAAGTGACCGCGCACATGCCGCAGATCGTCACCATGATCGAGCAGCTGATCGCCAGCGGCCATGCCTACGCCGCCGAAGGCCACGTACTATTCGCGGTGGCCAGCTTCAACGGCTACGGCAAGCTCTCGCGCCGCGACCCGGAAGAGATGCTGGCCGGCGCCCGCGTCGACGTGGCGCCGTACAAGCGCGACCCCGGCGACTTCGTGCTCTGGAAGCCGTCCAGCGACGACCTGCCCGGCTGGGAATCGCCGTGGGGCCGTGGCCGCCCGGGCTGGCACATCGAATGCTCGGCGATGGCCGCCGCGCACCTGGGCGAGACCATCGACATCCACGCCGGCGGCGTCGACCTGCAGTTCCCGCACCACGAGAACGAGATCGCGCAGAGCGAATGCGCCCACGGCGGCAAGATCTTCGCGCGCTTCTGGCTGCACAACGGCATGCTCAACTTCGGCGGCGCCAAGATGAGCAAATCGCTGGGCAACATCGAACGCGTGCACGACCTGGTGCGCCAGCATCCGCCGGAAGCGCTGCGCCTGGCCCTGCTGTCGGCCCATTACCGGCAGCCGCTGGACTGGTCCGATGGCCTGATCGAGCAATCGGTGCGCACCCTGGACCGCCTGTACGGCACCCTGCGCGAACTGGCGTCGATCGAGGCCAGCGCGGTGATCCCGGCCTCCGTAGAGGCGACCCTGGACGACGACCTGAACACCCCGCAGGCGCTGGCCGAAGTGGCCCGCATCGCCGCCGATGCACGTCGAGCTACCGATCCGGCCGAACAGGCGCGCCTGAAGGGCGAACTGCTCGGCGCGGGCCTGGCGCTGGGCCTGCTGCAGGCCGATCCGGCGCAGTGGTTCGGCACTGCCGCCGGCGATGACGGCGACGATGCGCGCATCCAGGGTCTGATCGACGAGCGCGCCGCGGCCAAGCAGGCGCGCGACTTCGCCCGCTCCGATGCCATCCGCGACCAGCTGGCCGCTGAAGGCATCGTGCTTGAAGACACCCCGCAGGGCGTGCGCTGGTCGCGCAAGCGCGGCTGACCTGCCCTGCCCCGTGGCCGGCCCGCCGGCCACGCCCCCACTGTAGAGACTGCTGTGACCGACTCCCCGTTCCCGCTTGAACCCACCGCCGCCGAGGCCCAGACCGCCATCGCCGAGGAATTCGGCTTCTTCGGCGACTGGTCCGAGCGCTACCAGTACCTGATCGACCTCGGCCGCAAGCTGCCGGCCTTCCCGGAGGAATGGAAGACCGAGGAGCACCGCCTGCTCGGCTGCCAGTCGATGGTCTGGATCGTGCCGGAAGGCAACGCCCAGTCGCTGCGCTTCCATGCCATCAGTGACTCGGCCATCGTCTCCGGCCTGATCTTCCTGGCCCTGCGCGTGTATTCCGGGCGCTCGGCCCAGGAGATCCTGGACACCGAACCGAGCTACATCCAGGACATCGGCCTGGCCCGCCACCTCTCGCCCACCCGCAGCAACGGCGTGGCGGCGATGCTGGCCTTCATCCGTGAGACCGCGCAGGCCCAGCTGCAGCGCGATCCGTCGTGAGCGAACCTGCCACCGCCGAAGACACCGCGCTGGGGCTGCTGTCCCGGCCCGGTTTCGCCAGGCTGCTGGCATACCGCATCTTCGCGATGCTGTCCTACCAGGTGGTCGCGGTCACCGTCGGCTGGCACATCTACGAAGTCACCCGCAATCCGTTCTCGCTGGGCCTGGTCGGCCTGGCCGAGGTACTGCCGTTCTTCTGTGTGGCGCCGTTCGCCGGTTACCTGGTCGACCATCTGCCGCGGCGCCGGCTGGGCATGGTCGCCTGCTCCGGGCTGATCGCCACCGCGCTGGTGCTGACCAGCGTGGCCAAGGGCTGGCTGCCCTTTGAGGGCGTGTGGCCGATCTATGCGGCCATCGCACTGACCGGCATGGTGCGCGCCTTCCTGTCACCGATCTACAACGCCTTGTTCGCCCGCGTGCTGGCCCGCGACCAGTTCGCGCGTGGCGCCGGCCTCGGTGCCGTGGTGTTCCAGGCCGGCATGGTGGCCGGTCCGGCACTGGGCGGCGTGCTGGTCGGCTTCGGGGGCAAGGGCCTGTCCTATGCGGTGGCCACCGTCTTCGCGCTGGTGGCGATGGGGTGCCTGGCCACGTTGAAGGTGGAAGAACCGGTGCACACCGGCCCGGCCGCGCCGATCTTCAGGAGCATCGCCGAAGGCGCGCGCTTCGTGGTGGGCAACCGGATCATGGTCGGCGCGATGGCGCTGGACATGTTCTCGGTGCTGCTGGGTGGCGTGGTGGCGATGCTGCCGGCGTTCCTGCACGAGATCCTGCACCACGGCCCGGAAGGGCTGGGCATCCTGCGCGCGATGCCGGCGCTGGGTTCGGTGTGCGTGGGGCTGTGGCTGGCCCGTCACCCACTGCACCGCAATGCCGGCCGCGTGCTGCTGTTCGCGGTGGCCGGTTTCGGCCTGTGCGTGATCGGCTTCGGGCTGTCGCAGCACTTCTGGCTGTCGGCGCTGATCCTGCTGTTCTACGGGGCGTTCGACGGCGTGTCGGTGGTGATCCGCTCGACCATCCTGCAGCTGGCCACGCCGGAGGAAATGCGCGGACGGGTGTCGTCGATCAACGGCATCTTCATCAGCTCGTCCAACGAACTGGGCGCGTTCTACGCTGGCACGATGGCCCGGCTGCTGGGCCTGGTGCCGGCGGTGGTGCTGGGTGGGTTCGCGGTGCTGAGCGTGGCCGGGATCACGGCGTGGAAGAACCCGACGCTGCGGAAGTTGAATCTTCGCGACCTGCAGTAGCTGTTCTGTAGAGTCGAGCCATGCTCGACTGCTTTTCAGAGGCGCCAGTCGAGCATGGCTCGACTCTACAAAAGCCAGGAAGCCCAACAAAAAACCCGGCCGAGGCCGGGTTTTTCGCATGACCAGACAACGACCGGGAATCAGTCGCCCTGCTGCTTCTGCAGGTGCTCCCAACGCTCCTGGGCGTCGATGGTGCGCTCGGCGGTCAGTCGCGCTTCCAGGCGCTCCAGGCCGATCTCTTCACCGGTATCCACGCAGTAGCCATAGTCGCCGGCTTCCAGGCGCTTGAGGGTGCTGTCGATCTTGCCGATCAGCTTGCGGTAGCGGTCGCGGGTACGCAGTTCCAGCGAGTTCTCGGTTTCGCGGGTCGCGCGCTCGGCTTCATCGCCGATGTCACGCACTTCCTCGCGCAGGTTCTCGATGGTCTGCTTGGACTCTTCCACCAGGTCCGCACGCCAGTTCTGCAGGCGCTGGCGGAAATATTCCTGCTGCAGCGGGCTCATGTACTCCTCTTCCGAGGACGGCTTGTAGCCAGCCGGCAGGATCGGGCGGCCGGTGGCCTCGTCGGTCTTGTACTCGACCACCTTGTACTTGCTGCGCGGGGCCGGTGCAGCCGAACGGGCGGCGACGGCCACGGCAACCTTGCCGACAGGGCGCGACACGGTCTTCGGGGCGGAATCGGATTTCACGGCGGTTTTGGCAGGCGATTTCGAAACGGGCACGGGATTCTTGGATTGCGGGGCCTTCGAAGCAACAGGTGCGGCGGCCGGGGCCGGCTTGGGGGCCGGTTGGGCTGCTGCCACTGCCACGGTCTTGGCCGGGACAGGCTTGGCCGGAGCCGGCTTGGCAGCCGGCTTCGGTGCGGACTTCACTACTGGGGCCGGGCTCGGCTTTACGGCCGGCGCAGCAACATTCTTGGTGACCTTCTTTACAGCGGCAGGTGTGGCCGCCGGTTTAGCCGCAGCCACCTTCTTCGCTGCAGGCTTGGCGACCGGCTTGGCCGCAGCCTTCTTCACCACCGCCTTCGGCGCCGGCTTGGCTGCTGCCTTCTTCGCTACCGGCTTGGCGGCGGCCTTCTTGACCGGCGCGGCCTTGCTGGCAGCCTTCTTCACCACCGGCGCCTTCTTGCTGGCGGCGGCAGGCTTGGCCTTGGCGGGCGCGGCGGCCTTCTTCGCCACCGGCTTGGTTGCCTTGACCGGCGCTTTCTTTGCGGTGGCCTTCCTGGCCGCCGGTTGCGAGGACGCTGCCTTGGTCGCCGGCTTGCTGGCCGGCTTCTTGGCAATGGGCTTTGCCGCCAACTTCTTCACAACAGGCTTGGCGGTTTTCTTGGCGGCCGTTGCGGCCTTCTTTGCAGTTTTTTTAGCAGCCACGAAACGCTCTTCCTTGGATTCCCCGGGGCCCGGGAAAGCGGGCCTTTATAGCCTACCCGACCCGCAGCAGCAACCTCAGCGGCCCTGCTCCATTCAGTCCTGGAGCCAAGCCAGCCAAGGGGCGGTCCGACGAACACGGACCGCCTTGCGCGGTACGGAACCTGGCCAGCACCCGAAGGTGCTGGTACCGGTCGCAGGCCATCGGCGACATGCGACCAACGGCCCATCCTGCACAAATGCGGCCTTCATGCCAACTGGCATAAGATGACTGGGTGATCTCGCGCCTGCTCATTGCCCTGCTGCGCTTCTACAAGCGCTTCATCAGCCCCCTGCTGGGGCCGCGCTGCCGTTTCGTGCCCAGTTGTTCTGAATACGCGATGGAGGCCATCTCCCTGCATGGCCCGCTGCGCGGCAGCTGGCTGGCTGCGCGCCGCCTGGGACGCTGCCATCCGTTCCATCCCGGCGGCTTCGACCCCGTGCCCGAGTCCCCCAACGCCCCCTCTTGCCGTTGCACAGGAAAACACTGACATGTCCTCCACCCTCATCACCAACGCCCGCATGGTCAACGAAGGCCGCACCTTCGATGGTGACCTGCGCATCGAGAACGGCCGCATCGCGCAGATCGGCAGCGGGTTGACGCCGCGCGACGGCGAGCAGGTGGTGGATGCGGCCGGGCGCTGGCTGCTGCCCGGCATGATCGACGACCAGGTGCACTTCCGCGAACCGGGCCTGACCCACAAGGGCGACATCGCCAGCGAATCGGCTGCCGCCGTGGCCGGTGGCCTGACCAGCTTCATGGACATGCCCAACACCAATCCGCCGACGCTGGATTCGACCATCCTGGAAGCCAAGTACGAACTGGCGCGCGGCCGCGCGTGGGCCAACTACGGCTTCTACCACGGCGCCAGCAATGACAACCTGGAAGCAATCCGTGCGCTGGACCCGAAGAAGGCGCCCGGCGTGAAGGTGTTCATGGGCGCTTCGACCGGCAACATGCTGGTGGACAACCCGGAAACGCTGGACGCGATCTTCCGCGAATGCCCGACCCCGATCATCACGCACTGCGAAGACACGCCGATGATCGATGCCAATCTGAAGGCCTTCCAGGAAAAGTACGGCGACGCACTGACCCCGGACATGCACCCGGACATCCGTTCGCGCGAAGCCTGCATCAAGTCGACCCGGCTGGCGATGTCGCTGGCACGCAAGCACGGCACCCGCCTGCACGTGCTGCACATCTCCACCGCCGACGAGCTGGCGCTGTTCGAGAAGGGCCCGCTGATCCGCGCCGACGGCAGCCGCAAGCAGATCACCGCCGAAACCTGCGTGCACTTCCTGCACTTCGCACGCCCGGACTATGCGACCAAAGGCAACCTGATCAAGTGCAATCCGGCAATCAAGGAAGTGTCCGACCGCGAGGCGATCACCGCCGCGCTGGCCGATGACGTGCTGGACGTGCTGGCCACCGACCACGCCCCGCATACCTGGGAAGAGAAGCAGAAGCCCTATGCGCAGGCGCCGTCGGGCCTGCCGCTGGTGCAGTACGCGCTGGTAGCCGCGCTGGAGCGCGTGCACGAAGGCAAGCTGACCCGCGAGCAGGTGGTGCAGAAGTTCGCCCACGCCCCGGCACAGCTGTTCGATGTCGAGGAGCGCGGCTTCCTGCGCGAGGGCTACTTCGCCGACCTGGTGCTGGTCGAGGACGTGCCGTTCACCGTCAAGCGCGAGGACGTGCTGTCCAAGTGCGGCTGGTCGCCGTTCGAAGGCACCACCTTCCGTTCGCGCATTGCCTCCACCTGGGTCAACGGCCAGCAGGTGTGGGACGGCAGCAAGCTGGTGGGCGAGCCCGCCGGCCAGCGCATGACCTACGACCGCTGATGCGCCCGGCACTGATGATCGGGGCGCTGCTGCTGGCCGCGCCCCTGTTTTCTGCACCCCCGGCGCAGGCACAGGATGGCATCGGCAGCCTGATCGACAGCCGCGTGGTGTTTCCGGCCAGCGCGTCGCAGGGCGCGCTGGTGATCGGCAAGGTGCCCGCCCGCAGCCGCGTGCAGTACGCCGGCCGGCAGTTGCGGGTGAGCGGCTATGGCAGCGTGGTGTTCGGTATCGGCCGCGACGAGAAGGGCCCGCTGCGCGTGCAGGTGCAGCGCCCCGATGGTGGCAGCGAGACCGCGACCATCGCGGTGACGCCACGCGACTGGCCCACCGAACGGGTCAACGGCGTGCCGCCGAAGACGGTCAACCCGCCACCGGCGATTGCCGAGCGGATCAAGCGCGAACAGGCGCAGGTGACTGCCGCGCGTGCCCGCGATGACGACCGCACCGACTTCACCCAGACCTTCATCTGGCCGGTGCAGGGCCGCATCAGCGGCCGCTTCGGCAATGCGCGCGTGTACAACGGGCAGCCCGGTGCAGGTCATTCCGGCATGGACATCGCGGTGCCGACCGGCACGCCGGTGAAGGCGCCGGCCGCCGGCATCGTCACCTTCGCCGGTCCGGACCTGTACCTGACCGGTGGCACGCTGCTGCTCGACCACGGCTTCGGGGTCAGCTCCAACTTCCTGCACCTGTCGCGCATCGACGTGAAGGTCGGTGACCGTGTCGAACAGGGCCAGGTGATCGCCGCCGTCGGCGCCACCGGCCGTGCCACCGGCCCGCACCTGCACTGGGGCATGAACTGGTTCGATACCCGCATCGACCCGCTGCTGGTGCTGGAGCGCAAATAACGCGCGCAATGCGCCTTGGTGGGTGCCGACCTTGGTCGGCACAATCTCGAAGAGCGTGCGGACCAAGGTCCGCACCCACCCGAATCAATCAACCGCGCGCGGCCCACCACACACGCAGCAGCGTGCGCACCGGGGTGGCCTCGATCGGCTTGCCCGCAGCCTGTGCGGCCACGCGGGCGCGCGCCAGGCTTGACCAGACGCGGCGCGGGCGCGGGCCCGGCACACGGGTGCCCCAGCCCTTCAGCAGATACTGCGCCCAACGCTGCGCGGCCGTGCCGGCGTCCTCATCCAGCAGGCTGCGCGGTACGCCCGCCACGCCGGCATCCTGCAGACGCTGGGCCAGGGTCTGCAGCTGCACCGCACGACCGGCACCGGTACGCGGCTTGTCGTTGAACAACGCCGCTTCCACCGCCGCCACCGCGTCGGAATAGTTGGCCAGTGCGCGTTCGGCGCCGGCCGCATCCAGCGCGACCGTGCGCGCTTCAACCAGATCCGGCAGCGCCTCGGCCAGCTGCGCCCACGGTGCACGCGCCGGCTCCAGCAGGCGACCCAGCGGGTGGCGCGAACGATGCGCAGCCCAGCTGCGCAGTTCCTCGCCCCACCAGGCCAGCTTGGCGTCGGCCGGCAACGGATCGCCGCCGGTGTTGAGCATGTCGTCGAATTCCTGCAGCAGCGCGAACCACGCGACCGCGATCTCGCGTTGCGATTCGGCCACGAACGGCGCGGCCACCGACCATTCCGGCCAGCGGCTGCGCCACTTGTCGAGGAAACTGTCCAGCGCGGTACTGCTCACTACGTCATTCCTTACGGCTGGGCCGGGGCTGCCGGCCGGGTCGGCCAGAGGCTGGCCAGTTGCAGAAGTCCGGCGTTCTCGACAAGCACGTCGGCCTGCCAGGCCAGCGGGTCGTCACTGTGCAGGCGGTAGCCCCACAGCGCCGCCACCGAGGGCATGGCGGCGGCACGCGCGGCGAGGATGTCGCGCTCGTCGTCGCCCACGTACACGCAATCTTCGGCGGTAATGCCGATGGCCTGTGCGGCGTGCAGCAGGGGCAGCGGATGCGGCTTGCGTTCGGCCAGCGTGTCACCGCCGACCAGCACCGCGCAGCGCTGCTGCCAGCCGTACTGCGGCAGGATCAGGCGCGCCAGGTACTCCGGCTTGTTGGTGACGATGCCCCACACCGTACCGGCCTCATCCAGTGCCGCCAGCATGCCGGCCACGCCATCGAACAGCACCGCATGCTGGCCGATCAGCGCTTCGTAGCGCTGCAGGAACTCCGGGATCAGCGCATCGCGCGCGGCGGCATCCAGTTCCGGGAAGGCCGCCGACACCATCGCCCGCGAACCCTTCGACACCACCGGGCGCAACAGCGCCGGATCGATCGGCGCACGGCCCCGCTCGGCCAGCATCGCATTGCAGGTGGCGACGAAGTCCGGCGCACTGTCCAGCAGGGTGCCATCCAGGTCGAACAGCACCGCGCGCGGGAAGCCGGCCGTGGTCATGCCGGCTTGACCGCGTAGGCCAGGTAGTTGATGTCGGTGCGGCTGCTCAGGCGGGCATGGTTGCGCCACGGCTCGTAGGCCATGCCGCTGACATCCACCAGCTGCATGTCGGCCTCGCGCAGCCAGCGCGCCAGTTCGGCCGGCTTGATGAATTCCTGGTAGTGGTGGGTGCCCTTGGGCAGCAGCCGCGCCACGTATTCGGCACCGACGATGGCCACTGCGAAGGCCGCCGCGGTGCGGTTGATGGTGGACAGGAACAGATGGCCACCCGGCTTCAGCAGGCGCTTGCAGGCCTCGATGATCGCGCCCGGGTCGGGCACGTGCTCAAGCATTTCCATGCAGGTGACCACGTCGAAGCTGCCCGGCTGCTCGGCGGCCAGGTCCTCGGCGGCCTGCACGCGGTAATCGACCGTGGCGCTGCTTTCCAGCGCATGCAGGCGCGCGACCTTGACAAGTTCCGGGGCCAGGTCGATGGCGGTGACGTCGGCACCGGCCTGCGCCAATGCCTCGCTCAGCAGGCCACCACCGCAACCGATGTCGAGCACGCGCGCACCGCGCAGTGGCACGCGGTCGGCCACGTACTTCAGCCGCACCGGGTTCAGCGCATGCAGCGGCTTCTGCGGGCCGTCAGCGTCCCACCAGCGGTTGGCCAGCGCGGCGAACTTGTTCAGCTCGGCCTGATCGAAATTGGAAGAAGCGTGGGGGGCAGTCATGAGGGAGTCCTTGCAGCGCCAAGGTTCAGGCGCGGATATGACGGATGCGCTCGCGCCACTGGCGCGCGTTGGCGATGATGCCCGGCAGGTCCATGCCGACCAGCTCGCGCTGCACCAGCTTCGGCTTGCCGGCAATCCAGACATCGCTGACCTGCTGGCGGCCGGTGGCGTAGACCAGCTGCGACAGCACGTTGTGCAGCGGCTGGGTTTCCAGTGCGGACAGGTCGACGCAGACCAGGTCGGCCTGCTTGCCGACTTCGATCGAGCCGATGCGGTCACCGAAGCCCAGCGCGCGCGCACCGCCCAGCGTGGACGCACGCAGCGTGGTGGCCGCATCCAGCGCGGTGGCATCGTCGGCCACGGCCTTGGCCAGGATCGCCGCGGTGCGGTTCTCGCTGAACATGTCCAGGTCGTTGTTGCTGGCGCAGCCATCGGTGCCGATCGCCAGGTTCACGCCTGCGCGCTGCAGGGCGCAGGCCGGGCAGAAGCCGGAGGCCAGCTTCAGGTTCGATTCCGGGCAGTGCACCACGCTGACGCCGCGCTCGGCACACAGGTGGATTTCCGCATCGGTCAGCTGGGTCATGTGCACCGCGATCAGGCGGTCGTTGACCAGGCCAAGCCGGTCCAGCCGCGCCAGCGGGCGCTGGCCGTGCAGCTTGATCGAATCGGTGATCTCCTGCGCGGTCTCGTGGGTGTGCAGGTGCACCTGCATGTCGAGCTGGTCGGACAGCATCCGCACCCGCTCGAAGTTGGCGTCGTTGACGGTGTACGGCGCATGCGGCGCGAACGCGGTGCCGATCAGCGGATCGGTGCGCCACTGGTCATGCAGTTCACCGGCCTTGGCGAAGTACTCGTCGTCGGTCTTGGCCCAGGCGGTGGGGAAATCGATGATCACCGCGCCGACCAGCGCGCGGAAACCGTGCTTCTTGTAGACCGCGGCCTGCACGTCACCGAAGAAGTAGTTCTCGTTGGCGCAGGTGGTACCACCACGCAGCATCTCGGCGATGGCCAGCGTGGTGCCGTCGGCGACGAACTCGGGGCCGATCACCGCCGCTTCCACCGGCCAGATGTGCTGCTGCAGCCAGGTCATCAGCGGCAGGTCGTCGGCGACGCCGCGCAGCAGGGTCATCGGGTTGTGGGTGTGCGCGTTGACCAGGCCCGGCATCAGCGCGGCCTCGGGGCGGCTGACCACCTGGGCGGCGCGGAAGCGCGCGCGGGCCTCGGCGCGCGGCAGGATGGCCACGATCTCGCTGCCACGCACGGCGACGGCATGGTCCTCCAGCACCACCGCATGTGGCTCGATCGGAACGACATAGCCGGCTTCGATGAGCAGGTCGCAGGCTTCGGGGAGGTGCGGGCTATCGCTCATGCGGGCTCACTGGCTGGGGGGGGGTGGCGGGCCTACGATCCATCGGGGATGGATCGTGGTCATGGCGCCGGGCGATGCCCGGCGCCGTCCCGCAGCCCTCGAGGCCGCGGGGTTGCCGGCCAGCGGCCGGCACTACAGTAAGGTCGGACTACGGCCGGAACCTTATTTGACACGTGCGGAGTATTCGCCCGAACGGGTATCAACCTTGATGATTTCATCCTGGTTGACGAACAGCGGCACGCGGACCACGGCGCCGGTTTCCAGGGTGGCCGGCTTGCCGCCGCCGCCCGAGGTGTCGCCACGGACGCCCGGATCGGTTTCGGTGATCTTCAGTTCGACGAAGTTCGGCGGCTGCACGAAGATCGGCTCGCCGTTCCACAGGGTCACCACGCAGGACTCTTCGCCCTTCAGCCACTTCTCGGCGCCGCCCATGCCGGCCTTGGTGGCCTGGACCTGCTCGAAGGATTCCGGGTCCATGAAGTGCCAGTACTCGCCGTCGCTGTACATGAAGTTCATGTCGGTATCGACGACGTCGGCTGCATCCAGCGAGTCGGTCGACTTCATGGTCACTTCCTGGGTACGGCCGTCCTTGATCAGGCGGTACTTCACGCGGGTGAAGGCCTGGCCCTTGCCCGGCTTGACGTATTCGGTGTCGATGATGACAGCCGGTTGGTTGTTGACCAGGATCTTCATCCCGTTCTTGACGTCGTTCATGCCGTAGCTGGCCATGCGTAAACTCCTGAGTGGCAAAAACGCCGCGGGTGCGGCGAGCCGTTAGAATGGAAAGCCCACCGAAGGCCGGTGGGCGACAGTTTTTCTGCCCCCATGATAACCGCAGGCCCCCTCTCCATGCAGCTTTCCGCCTTCCCCCGGCCCCAGTCGCCAGGCGCGCCCGCGCGCTGGCAGCAGCTCTGGCGCCAGGCGCTGCGCGACCCGCACGCCCTGCTGGCCCGGCTGCAGCTGGACCCGGCCGCGCTGGGCGTCTCGGAAGCGGCCATCGCCCAGTTCGCGCTGCGCGTACCCGAGGGCTTCGTGGCCCGCATGCGCACGGGCGACGCCGCCGACCCGCTGCTGCGCCAAGTGCTGCCGATCGACGAGGAAATGCGCCCGGCGCCCGGGTTCAGCTTCGATGCGGTGGGTGATGGTGCGGCCAAAAAGGCCACCGGGGTCATCCAGAAATACCGCGGCCGCGCCCTGCTGGTCGCCACCGGCAGCTGCGCGATCAATTGCCGCTACTGCTTCCGCCGCCACTTCGACTACGGCGCGGAGAATGCGGCCAAGGGCGGCTGGCAGGAAGCGGTCGCCGCCATCGCGGCCGATCCGGACATCGACGAGGTGATCCTGTCCGGCGGCGACCCGTTGTCGCTGGCCACGCACAAGCTGGTCGAACTGACCGACGCACTGCGCGCGATCCCGCACATCCGCCGCCTGCGCATCCACAGCCGCCTGCCGATCGTGCTGCCCGAACGCGTGGACGAGGAACTGCTGGCCTGGCTGGGCAGCCTGCCGTGGCCGCTGGCGATCGTGGTCCACGCCAACCATGCCAATGAATTCGATGCCAACGTGGACGCGGCGATGGCGCGCCTGCGCGGTACGGGTGCGCAGCTGCTGAACCAGGCGGTGCTGCTGCGCGGGGTCAACGACAGCGTGCAGGCCCTGCAGGACCTCAGCGAGCGCAGCTTCGCCGCCGGCGTGCTGCCCTATTACCTGCACCAGCTGGACAAGGTGGAAGGCGTGGCCCACTTCGAAGTGGACGATACCCAGGCCAAGGCGCTGATTGCCGGCCTCACCGCACGCCTGTCCGGTTACCTGATCCCGAAGCTGGTGCGCGAACTGCCTGGCGATCCGAGCAAGCGCCCGGTGTAAGAGCACTACCGGGGTCAGATCCCTTTTCCCGCGGGAAAGGGATCTGACCCCCGCACAACGTCAATCTGTCAGACGCCCGATTCGATCATGCGTACCACTTCGGTGGCGGTCACCGGGTGGCTCAGCCAGTAGCCCTGGCCGAGGTCGCAGCCACGCTGGGCCAGCAGCTCGAACTGCGCCTGCTGCTCGATGCCTTCGGCAACCACGGTGATGCCCAGTGCGTGGGCCATCGCGATGATCGCCGTGGTCAGTGCCAGGTCGTCGGGATCACGCTGCATGTCGGCCACGAAGCTCTTGTCGATCTTCACCCCGTCCACCGGCACCTGGCGCAGATGGCTGAGCCCGGAGAAGCCGGTGCCGAAATCATCCAGCCAGACCTTCACGCCGGTCCGGTGCAGCTTGTCCAGCAGCTGCGCGGCGACCATTTCATCGCCGATCACCGCGGTCTCGGTCAGCTCCAGGTGCAGGCGCGAAGCCGGCAGCCCGGACTCATGCAGGCACTGTGCGACCAGCGCCGGCAGTTCGCCGCCCCGCAGCTGCCGCGGCGACACGTTGACCGACACGAACAGGTCGTCCCCGGCCACCCCGCGCGGCCACTGCGCAGCCTCCATGCACGCAGCGCGCAGCACCTTCGGGCCGATGATCTCGATCAGCCCGCTCTGCTCGGCCACCTCGATGAATACCGACGGCGGGATCGTGCCCAGGGTCGGATGCTGCCAGCGCAGCAGCACCTCGACACCGACCATGCGGCGGTCGCGCATGCGGAAGATCGGCTGGTAGGCCAGGCGCAGTTCGCCGCGCTCCCAGGCCCCGCGCAGTTCCTGCTCCATGTGCACGCGGCGCTCGACCGCATGGTCCATCGCCCGGCTGTAGTAGCGGTAGCAATTCTTGCCGGCCATCTTCGCCTGGTACATGGCGATGTCACCGTTCTTCAGCAGCGTGGTCGCATCCGCCGCATCGTCCGGGAACAGGGTCACGCCGATGGACGTGCCAAGGAACAGCTCCCGGCCCTGCACCACCAGCGGTTTGCCCAGTTCGCGTACCAGCACTTCGGCCAGCAGCCGCGCGTTGGCAGCAACGTCACCGTCGCCAACCAGGATCACGAATTCGTCGCCACCGAAGCGCGCCAGCAGGGCCTCGTCGCCACCGGCTTCGGTCACCGCACGGCCGATGCGCTGCGCGAACTGCAGCAATGCTTCATCGCCGGCTTCATGACCGAGGGTGTCATTGACCCGCTTGAAATCGTCGATGTCGGCGAACAGCAGGCCCAGCCGATGGTTGGACGCGCGCGCGGCCATCAACCGATGGTCAAGTGCCTCGCGGAAGGCCAGTCGATTGGTCAATCCGGTCAGCGCGTCGGTGTAGGCCATGTGCCGCACTTCGCGGTCATGGCGGGCGATCGCATCGCGCATGCGGGCAAAGCCACGCACCAGTTCGCCCACTTCGTCATCGCGGGTGTTCTCCGCCAGCGGCGTCTGGTAGTCGCCGGCCTCGATGCGGCGGGCGGCCGCGGCCAGATCGCGGATCGGCGCGACCAGGGTCCGCTGCACGTACAGGATCACCACTACGCCGATCACCACCAGCAGGCCCAGCATCAGCAGCAGCCAGCCCAGATGACGGCTGCCGGCCTGCTGCAGGCGTTCGCCGAGGGTGGCATTGGCGGCCTGCTCGCGCTGTTGCACCTCGTCGAGCGCCATGCCGACGCGGACACCGCCGATGCGCTGGTTGCCGATCATGATCGGCATCGTGTTGTCGAGCACTTTGGGCGATTCCTGCACCACCAGTGCCTGTGCGGCGGCGGCCTTGGGCGCCAGCGGGTCGGCCATCTGCTGGCCGAAGCCGGCGACCTCGATCGAGCCGTCATGCACCAACCGCCCACGTTCGTCGAACACCAGGACATAGCGCACCACCGGCTGCCGCGCGGTACCGCGCACCAGTGCGCCGACCTGGTCCAGGTCGCGGTAGTACAACGGGTTGGCCAGCGAGTCGGACAACTCGCGCGCCATCGCCTCGCCGCGGCTGCGCACGCTGCGGTCGAACAGTTCGTGGATGACACCGCCACTGAGGCTGCGCACCTCGCCCTGCATCGCCGTCTGGCGCCCCAGCAGCACTGCCAGGATCGCGACCACCACGACCATTGCCCCGCCCATCGCCAGCAGGAACCGGGCCTGCATTCCAGAGCCGAGCCACTTCATTCCACTTCCATCCGCACGCGCGTCAATCCTTGTTTCAATTCATCCAACCGCTGCTGCGCATGCGCATCGACACGGTGGAAACCGGAAGTGCCAAAAAACCGATGCAACGCTCCCTGCGCCCGCGGGTCGCTGGCCGCCTGCAGCAGCACTTCCTGCAGGCGATCGCGCACGCGCGGATCAAGGTCGGAGCGGACCATCTCCACCGCACGCGGGTACGGCTCGGTGCGCAGCAGCTCGCGGAAGTCGCGCCGGAACGCGGCCGGCACCCGCCGCTCGTCGTTCCAGTCCACGCTGCTCACCGCGCCTACGTCGACCACCCCCTTGTGCACGAACGTCGCGATGTTCAACTCGCTGCGCGCGAACACATACCCCACGCTGTCCCGCCCCGGCATGTCCCAGTCGCCGGCCAGGATCTGCGGCGACAACCCCTCCTGCAGCAAGGTCATCACCGGCACCAGGTAGGCGCTGGTGGACGCCGTGTTCTGCAGCGCCAGGCGATGCCCAGGCAGGTCCCGCATGCGCTGGATCGGGCTGTCGTTGCGCACGAAAAACACTGTCTGGTACTCGCGCACGCCATTGCGTTCGGTCAGCAGCAAGGGCCTTGCGCCGCTGCGCTGGCCCAGCGCCACCGCCGTGCCCGCCGTTTCCGTGACCCAGTCGACCCGCCCCCGCCGCAGATAGCTGGCCATCTGCTGCGGATCGCGCGCCATCAGGATCCTCCCCTCCCTGATGCCGACGTCGTGCATGCGGGCCACCACATAATCCAGCAGGGGCTGCAGCTGCTCGTAATGGGCCTTGGGATCATCGCTGATCCGGCCCAGCACCAGCACCGGGTCCGGCGCTGCACGCACCGTCCCGGCCAGCAGGACCATGGCCAGGCTCAGCAGTGCCCCCTGCATTGCCTTTCGCAGACCCGACACAGGCTTCATCCCCCCTGGGTATCCAGACAGACTACCCGAAAAAATGAGAACGTCGTCAGCTGTCCTTGCTGCCCGCCTGCGCCAGTCGCGCCATGCGCTGGGTGTCGGCGAGGATGCCGCGCAGCAGGCGCACTTCCTGCTCGCTCGGCTCGCTGCGCAGGAACAGGCGGCGCAGCTTGCGCATCGCCGATTCCGGGGCGCGGCCCTTGTGGAAATCGATCTCGTCCAGGGTATCGCCAAGCTGGGCGAAGAAGCTCTCCATCTGCTCATGGCTGGCCACCTGCTCGCGGAAGCCCGGCTCTGCCGCGGCCGCCGGCTGTGCGCCCAGCAGCTGCATGCGCGTTTCATAGGCCAGCACCTGCACGGCCGCGGCCAGGTTGAGCGAGCTGAACTCCGGATCGGACGGGATGTGCACCGCGGCGTGGCAGAGCTGCAGTTCCTCGTTGGTCAGGCCGGTGCGCTCGCGGCCGAACACCAGCGCCACTTCGGCGCCCTCGCTTGCCTTGGCCACCGCACGCGCAGCGGCGTCGGCCGGCAGGTACTCCTCCAGCTGGACGCGTCGGGCCCGGGCGGTGCAGCCCAGCACCAGCCGGCAGTCGGCCACCGCCTCGGCCAGGGTGGCCACCACCGGGGCGTCCCCCAGTACGTCTTCGGCACCGGCCGAGCGGCGGAAGGCCTCCTCGTCCAGTGGCTTTTCGGGGGCGACCAGCACCAGGCGGGCCAGGCCCATGGTCTTCAGGGCGCGGGCGGCAGCCCCCATGTTGCCGGGGTGCTGGGTACCGACCAGGACGAATCGGAGGCGGGTGGCGGCAGGAAACTGGGACATGAACAGGGAAAAGGTCGAGCTGGACGATGACCAATGGTAAACTGTGCGGCCGGCCACTGCGCCGGACCTGCTCTTTTCCCCCGCCAGTCCATCTCTTCTGCCTTTCCGGGAGCCCACGCCATGCAGAAACCCGCCGTCACCGTCATGGTCAAGGCCGCCCGCCTCGCCGGCAACGTCCTGTTGCGCAACATCAACAAGCTCGAGGCACTGAACGTGGTGCAGAAGGGCCGGATGGACTACGCCAGCGAAGTGGATGCGGACGCGGAAAAGGTCATCGTCAAGGAACTCAAGCGCGCCTACCCCGAATACGGCATCTTCGGCGAAGAAGGCGGCGTGCAGGGCGAACGTCGCCAGATGTGGGTCATCGACCCGCTCGATGGCACCAGCAACTACCTGCGTGGCGTGCCGCACTACTGCGTGTCGATCGCGCTGGTCGAGAACGGCGAACCGACCGATGCGGTCATCTTCGACCCGCTGCGCAATGAGCTGTTCACTGCCAGCCGTGGCGCCGGTGCCGTGCTGAACGACCGCCGCATCCGCGTGGCCGACCGCAAGGACCTGGACGGCACCATGATCCACACCGGCTTCGCCCCGCGCGAACGCGCCCGCGCCAGTGCCCAGCTGAAGGCGGTCGACGCCCTGCTGGTGCACGGCGAGGACATCCGCCGCACCGGTTCGGCCGCGCTCGACCTGGCCTACGTGGCCTGCGGCCGTGCCGACGCCTACTTCGAGGCCGGCGTGAAGGCGTGGGACATCGCCGCCGGCCTGCTGCTGGTCCGCGAAGCGGGCGGCAAGGTCTGCGACTTCAAGGGCGCGCCCCTGGGCCGCATGGACAACCGCGGCCCGGAGACCCACCAGATCGTCGCCGGCAACCTGAAGGTGGCAGAGTCGCTGCAGAAGGTGCTGGTGAACACTGGCTACGCCGCCGAGTTCGACGCGAAGTTCTGATCTGCGCATAGTCGCGGTTCATGGAGACGGCACCTGCGAGGTGCCGTTTTCGTTTGTGCGCTGGGAGATTCGTTTCCGCGACCGCGGAGGGGTGTCACTTTCTTTGCGCGCAAAGAAAGTAACCAAAGAAACGCTCCGCCAGCCGCGAGCCGTCGCTACGCGCCGGTACCCTGCGCTTCTCGGCGAATCAGGGGACGGCGCCGAACTCGCTGCGCTCAAACACCGGCGCCTCTTCGCCCCTGATTCACCTGCGATGCTCGGCTCGCTCAAGGCGGACTGGAAGGTCAAGATCAACGGCAACAGCATCCACGCATGGCGTGGACCTACTGGGTGCAGCTGTGGCATTTGACCTTGGGTCCGCCTTGAGCGAGCCGAGCACCGCAGGTCCGGCGAGGGCGAAGAGGTGCGGGTGTCTGAGCGCAGCGAGTTCCCGCACCGCCCCTCGACGGACCGAGGAGCGCAGGGTACCGATGCGCAGCATCGGCTCGCGCCCCGGCGGCGTGTTTCTTTGGTTACTTTCTTTGCACGAGCAAAGAAAGTGACACCCCTCCGCGGTCGCGGAAATGACTCTCGTCGGCGCACAAACAAAAACGCCCGGCGCGGGGCCAGGCGTTCCTGCACTACCGTGAAAGCACGGAGGCTTACGCCACCGTCGACGCCCGCAGCGCGGCGATGCGCTCTTCCAGCGGCGGGTGGCTCATGAACAGCTTCTTCGCCGTCGAACCGGCAATACCGAACGCGGCAATCTGGGTCGGCAGCGTGCTCTGGCCGTGGTTGAGCTGCAGGCGCTCCAGCGCGGCGATCATCTTCTGGCGGCCGGCCAGCGAGGCACCGCCGGCGTCGGCGCGGAACTCGCGGTGGCGCGAGAACCACATCGAGATCATGGTGGCGAACAGGCCGAACACCATCTCCAGCACGAACACGATGATGTAGTAGGCGAAGCCGCGGCCGCCGCCTTCGCGGTTGCCCGACAGCGCGCTGTCGATGATGCCGCCGACCACGCGGGCCAGCACGATCACGAAGGTGTTCAGCACACCCTGCAGCAGCGCCATGGTGATCATGTCACCGTTGGCGACGTGGGCGATCTCGTGGCCCAGCACCGCTTCGGCCTCGTCCTCGCTCATGTTGTGCAGCAGGCCGGTGGACACCGCCACCAGCGCGTTGTTGCGGTTGGCACCGGTGGCGAAGGCGTTGATCTCCGGGCCCTCATACACCGCCACTTCCGGCATGCCGATGCCGGCGGCCTTGGCCTGGCGCTCGACGGTGGCCAGCAGCCAGCGCTCGGTCTGGTTGCGCGGCTCGGTGATCACCACCGCGCCGGTGGAACGCTTGGCCATCCACTTGGACAGCAGCAGCGAGATGAAGGAACCACCGAAACCGAAGATGCCGGCCATGATCAGCAGGCCGCTCATCTTGCTGGGATCGGTTCCCAACAGCGACATCACGATGCTGGCCAGGATCAGCACGGCAAAGTTCGTGGCCAGGAAGAGGGCTATACGGGTGAACATGGGAAAATCCGGCTCGGAAAGGGTCGATATCGGTCAATTTGCGGTGTGGTCAGCTTGAATTCAAGCGCCAACCTGACCGACGATTCAGCCAGCATGACCTCCCCTATTCCCACCGGGCGTTTCGCGCCCTCGCCGACCGGCCTGCTCCACCCCGGATCCCTGCTCGCCGCGTTCGGCAGCTGGTTGCTCGCCCGCCATCACGGCGGCCTGTGGCGTCTGCGCATCGAAGACGTCGACCCGCCGCGCACCGTACCCGGTGCAGCGGATTCGCAACTGCAGGCACTGGCCGCGTTCGGCCTGGTCCACGATGGTCCGATCCTCTGGCAGAGCACCCGCGGCGGGGCCTACCAGGCCGCACTGGATGTGTTGCTGGCCAGCGACCTGGCCTTCATCTGCCACTGCAGCCGCAGCGAACTGGCCGCCAGTGGCGGCATCCACCATCGCTGCGTCGCGCGGCAGGCTCGACCGGACCCCGCCGTCCGCTTCCGTGTACCGGCCGGCAGCGTCGTGCAGTTCGACGATGGACTGCGCGGCCCGCAGCAGCAGGACGTGCATGCCGAAGTCGGCGACTTCGTGCTGCGCCGTGCCGACGGCTGCTGGGCCTACCAGCTGGCGGTGGTGGTCGACGACGCTGCGCAGGGCGTGACCGAAGTGGTGCGCGGCGCCGACCTGCTCGACTCCACCGCGCGGCAGATCCTGCTGCAGCAGGCACTGGGGCTTGCGGTGCCACGCTACTGGCACCTGCCGCTGCTGCTGGACGCGCCAGGCCACAAACTCTCGAAGTCGCTGGCGGCGCTGCCGGTGGACAGTGCGCGCCCGCTGCCGGTGCTGCGCCAGCTCTGGCAGCTGCTCGGCCAGGCCCCTGCGGCGCTGGAGCAGGCACACGATCTGGATGCCCTGCTGGCCTCGGCGCAACGGGCCTTCGACCCGGCGCGCCTGCCGCGCACCGACATCCTGTTGCCGCCCGGCGCACTTTCCACGCCGATGTTGCAGAATCCCCCTTCCCCCACCTGATACCCGGACAGCATTCCATGACATCTCGCGTCGCACTGGTCACCGGCGGAACCGGCGGCATCGGTACCGCCATCTGCCAACGACTGGCCGACCAGGGCCATCGGGTCGCCACCAATTACCGCGACGAAGCCAAGGCACGTGCCTGGCAGCAGGCGATGACCCAACGCGGTTACACGGTGTCGATCTTCCCCGGCGATGTCTCCGACCCCGGCAGCGCCGAAGCGCTGGTACGCGCGGTCGAGGCCGAGCTGGGCCCGGTCGAGATCCTGGTCAACAACGCCGGCATCACCCGTGACACCACCTTCCATCGCATGCGCGTGGACCAGTGGCACGATGTGATCAACACCAACCTCAATTCGGTATTCAACGTCACCCGCCCGGTTATCGAGGGCATGCGCCGCCGCGGCTGGGGCCGGGTCATCCAGATCAGCTCGATCAACGGCCTGAAGGGCCAGTACGGCCAGGCCAACTATGCCGCCGCCAAGGCCGGCATGCATGGCTTCACCATCTCGCTGGCCCGCGAGAACGCGGGCTTCGGCATCACCGTCAACACCATTTCGCCCGGTTACGTGGCGACCGACATGGTGATGGCGGTGCCGGAGGACGTGCGCGCCAAGATCATCGCCGACATCCCCACCGGGCGCCTCGGCAAGCCGGAGGAAATCGCCTACGGCGTGTCCTTCCTGGTGGCCGACGAGGCCGCCTGGATTACCGGCAGCAACCTGGACATCAACGGCGGCCACCACATGGGCTGGTAAGCCGCGCAGCGGACCGTCACGGCGAACGCCGCCGGCCCCTGCCAAGAGTCATGCTGCGCAGCACGCAAACCCTTGCTGCGCAACATGATCGCCGCCGAAAGCCAAGCCTGGCGGGGGCTGAGGCGGTTGCAACGGCTGCTGCACTGCGCCATGCTGCGCGTCTACTGTGACGAGTACCGCTTCATGGCTGCGACCCGCATCATCAAGAAGTATCCGAACCGCCGTCTCTACGACACCGAGATCTCCAGCTACATCACCATCGAGGACGTGCGCCAGCTGATCCTGGACGGTGAAGACTTCGAAGTCCGCGACGCCAAGAGCGGCGACGACCTCACTCGATCGGTCCTGCTGCAGATCATCGCCGACCAGGAACAGGACGGCGAGCCGATGCTGTCCACCCAGCTGCTGAGCCAGCTGATCCGCTTCTACGGCGATTCCCTGCAGGGCTTCATGGGCAATTACCTGGAGCGCAGCATGCAGGTCTTCCTCGACCAGCAGCAGCAGTTCCGCCAGCAGATGGGCAACCTGCTGGGGCAGACCCCGTGGGCGATGATGAACCAGCTGACCGAGCGCAACCTGGAGCTGTGGCAGGAATTCCAGCGCAGCATGGGCAGCGGTTTCGGTGGCCCGCGCCCGGGCGGCACCGGAACGGGTACCGGCACCGGCACCGGCAACAAGCCCAACGAACCGGGGAGCGGCACCGGCGGCAAGACCCGCCGCTGAGCCATCACCGCGGTGGATACGAAAACGGCGCGCCCTGGGCGCGCCGTTTTTTTTCATGCATCGCGCCCGCGATGCCTCAGCGCTTGGCCCTGCACCCCGTGCACACGCGCTCGACCTTGTAGCCCTTGGCCTTCAGCTTCTCGACCACGCCATCGTTGCCGAGCAGGTGCAGCGTGCCGACCACCACCAGCGTTCCGCCCTGCCCGGCCTGCAGGTACGGCAGCAGCTTCGGCACCCATGCGTCATTGCGGCCGGTATTGATGCGCTGGTAAAGCTGCGGATACTGCTGGCGCATTTCCGCCGCCATCTTGGTCCACAACAGGCGTTCGTCGCCCCGGCGCCAGGCATCGTGCAGCAGGCGCGCCTGCTCATCGCCCTTGCCCGCCTGGTCCAGCGCCTCGGACAGCATCTGCCGCTGTTCCTGCACCGTCATGCCATCGAGCATGCCGATCTGCGTATCGATGTCTTCCAGGCCGGCCGTCTTGCGGCCGGTCTTCTGCGCACGCTCCATGAAATGGCGATCCAGGCCCAGCGCCGGGTCCAGGCCCAGCTTCTGCATCTGCCCGATCGAAATGCTCAGGCCAACGAACCAGGGCTTCATGCCCTGCATCTGCGCCAGCGGCAGCGCGTTCTGCGCCGCGAACGCCTGCAGCTTCTGCCAGGTGGCCGCATCCAGGTCGCGCTTGAGTTCGCTGCCATCGGTGCGGACCGCCGCCTGCACCATGCGGCTGGCCAGCTGCGGTGACTGCATGTCTTCCGGCGAGAGCTCGAACACAATGCGCTGCGAGGCCTCGAAGGCCTGTTCGACATCCGGCGACAGCGGATAGTCCTGCGGTTTCAGCAGATGGAACGAACCGAGCAGATAGAGGCGCGAATCGCCTGGACCGGTCACTTTCCACAGCAGCGGCACCGGTGGCTTGGCAGCGGCGGCGGCAGCGGCCGGGTCAACGGCGGGCGCATTGCGCGCCGCAACCAGCGGTGCGACCGCGCAGGCCAGCAGCAGGGTAGCGGCACGGAACAGGTCTCTGATCGGCATTTCAGCCTTCTCCTTCAGGCAGGTGGTAGGCCTTCTCGCCCGCTTCCACGCGCAGGTCCAGCCGGTTTTCCGGTGGCGCCAGCGGGCAGGTCGCGTAGGCGGTGAATGCACACGGCGGGTTGTAGGCATGGTTGAAATCGATGCGCACCGTGCCGTCGGCAGCGGGTGCATCGGTGTCCAGGTAGCGGCCGGCCGGATAGCTGCCGCGGCCACTGGTGCGGTCGGCGAAGATCAGGAACAGCGGCTGCCCGGGGGCACCGATCGCTTCCAGACGCCAGTTGCGGCCATCGCGCTGGAACTCGACCGCGCCCGCATTGGGCATCTCGGTGGTCAGGCCGGTGATGTCGACGATCGGCAGCGTCTTGCCCGGCGGGTGCGCGATGAAGCGTGCCTGCACCTGCCAGTCGGGGCCACCCGGCCAGTACTCCAGGCCAGCGAAATCGCGGCGTGCCGGCGCATCGGCGTGCTTGACCCGCAGTGCATCGCGCGGCCCACGGCGGATGATGCTGAGCTGGCCCTTGCCGGCATCGAAAGACAACAGGGTCGGCTGTGCATCCTTGTCGGTGTCGACGCGGATACGACCGCGTACCGGTTGGCCCTCATTGCTGACCTCGGCACCGGCCTCCGGCGTGAACCACCACTGGGTACCCTCACGGCGCAGCAGGCCCAGCTTGCCCGGGCCGACCGCCAGGCGGATGCCGTTGGTGGCGCCGCTGCCGACGAAGTGCGACTTGTTCTGCAGCCAATGCAGGCCGACCAGCGCCGTCCAGCCATCGGGCCGGGTCAGGTCCTGGTAGCGCGCCACGCGCCATTGCTGCTGCGCGGCGGCAAAGGCCGGATCTTCAGTGACCGTCGGCGCCGGCGGTGTCGCCGGGCTGCAGGCAGCCAACACCATGGCGGCCAGCAGCCCGCCCATTCCCCGATAACGCATCGATGCTCCCCTCAACGTCCGCGCAGGAACCAGCGGTCGATCTCCGCCAGTGAAAAACGGGCCCAGGTCGGCCGGCCATGGTTGCACTGGCCGGACCGCTCGGTGATTTCCATGTCGCGCAACAGCGCGTTCATCTCCGGAACGGTCAGGCGCCGATTGGCGCGCACCGCGCCATGGCAGGCCATGGTCGACAGCAGTTCGTCGCGCGCACTCGCCACGCGCCGGCTCTGGCCGTGTTCGCGCAGGTCGGTCAGCACGTCGCGCAGCAGCCCTTCCGGCTCGGCATGCGCCAGCAGCGCCGGAATGCTGCGCACATGCAGCGAACCGGGGCCGGCACGGGTCACTTCGAAGCCGAGCGCGGCCAGCGTTTCGGCTTCGCTTTCAGCGGTGTCGGCCTCGCGCTCGCCCACGGCAAGGGTGATCGGCACCAGCAGCGGTTGCGACTGCAGGCCGATGCCATCGTGCGCATTCTTCAGGCGCTCGTAGCCGATGCGCTCGTGCGCGGCGTGCATGTCGACCACGATCAGGCCTTCGGCGTTTTCGGCCAGGATGTAGATGCCGTGCAGCTGCGCGATCGCATAGCCCAACGGCGGCACGCCCGCATCGGCGCTGGTCACCGGCAGTCCATTCTCGCTCGGCATCGGCGGCAGCGTCGCCCCGCGTTCGGCACCGGACGGTGCGGCATACAACGCGGTATAGGCGGCCGGGGCGTCGGCCACCTGCAGGCCCAGCGGCTGCTGCGGCCGCCAGCCTGAGAATCCCCCCCCGCCGCCTGAGCCGGAACCCGGCGCAGGACCGCGCACCAGTCCGAATCCAGAAGCGCCTGCGCTGGACGCCATCGGTGTCGCGGACGCATCCACCGGATGCGCAGGTACGGCACCGATCTCCTGCGCCGACATGCCGGCACGGGTGTCGGCCAGCGCGTCCTTCAGCGTGCGGTAGACGAAATCATGGACCAGCCGCGAATCACGGAAGCGCACCTCGTGCTTGGCCGGATGCACGTTGACGTCGACCCGGGTCGGGTCCAGTTCCAGGAACAGCACGTAGGCCGGTTGGCGACCGTGGTACAGCACGTCGCCATAGGCCATCTTCACCGCATGGGCGACGCTGCGATCGCGCACCGAACGGCCGTTGACGTACAGGTACTGCTGGTCGGCACTGGCACGCGAATAATGCGGCTGTGCAATCCACCCGTGCAGGCGCAGGCCGGCACCGCTGTGGTCCACGCGCACGGCCTGGTTGGCGAAGTCCTCGCCCAGCGTTTCGGCCAGCCGCGCATCGGAATACAGATCGCCCGGCTTGTAGCGGCGCGAGGCCTTGCCGTTGTGCGACACGCGCAGTTCGACATCCGGCCGCGCCAGTGCCAGCGAACGCAGCCACTCTTCGATATGACCCAGTTCGGTGCGCTCGGCGCGCAGGAACTTGCGCCGCGCCGGCACGTTGTAGAACAGTTCGCGCACTTCCACGGTGGTACCCGGTGCATGCGCACGCGGAGTGACTTCACCGATCTTGCCGCCTTCGATCTGCAGCGCGGAACCATGCTCGTCGTGCGCGCGGCGCGAGGCCAGGGTGAAGCGGCTGACCGAGGCGATCGATGGCAGCGCCTCCCCCCGGAAACCGAGCGTGGCCACCGATTCAAGATCATCCAGGTCGGCGATCTTGCTGGTGGCATGGCGCGAGACCGCCAGTGGCAACTGCTCCGGCGCGATGCCGCTGCCGTTGTCGCGGATGCGGATCAGGCGCACACCGCCTTCTTCAAGATCGATGTCGACGCGGCTGGCACCGGCATCGATCGCATTCTCGACCAGTTCCTTGACCACGGACGCAGGACGTTCGACCACTTCGCCAGCGGCGATCTGGTTGATCAGGATGTCCGGCAATGGCCGGATCGGGCGCGGATGGGCAGCAGACGTCATGCAGGGATGATAACGGAGCGGCCCTGGGTAGAGTCGAGCCATGCTCGACCGGCGGGTTACCGGCAAGGCCCAGTCGAGCGCGGCTCGACTCTACAGAAAGCAGAAACCCGCCTTCGGCGGGTTACTTGCTGCCGCCGGCCATGGTGCCTGCAGCGTCGATCTCGGCCTGGGCGCGGGCCGCGTACAGCGTGCCCGGCGGCGGCTGGCGGCTGAAGAAGGTGTGCACGCCATCGAGCACCGCACCGGCGATCTTGCGCTGGTAGGCCGGGTCGATCAGGCGGCGCTCTTCATCCGGGTTGGAGATGAACGCGGTTTCCACCAGCATCGCCGGCATGTCCGAGGTGCGCAGCACCGCGAAGTTGGCGCGCTCGATGTTCGGCTTGTGGTTGTTGCCGATCCGCTTCAGGCCGCCCAGCACGTGGCCGGCTGCGTCCTCGGACGCCTTCATGTAGCCGCTCTGGGCCAGGTCCAGCAGCACGTTGGCAAGCGTGCCTTCGGTCTGCTGCAGGCGCACGCCACCGACCAGATCGGCCGCGTTTTCCTTGTCTGCCAGCCAGCGCGCACGCTGCGAGGAAGCCCCCTTGGTCGACAGCACATACACCGACGAACCGGTGGCCGAGCGGTTTTCGGCCGCATCGGCGTGGATCGAGATGAAGATGTCGGCCTTGTTCGCACGCGCCTTCTGCGCACGCATCGGCAGCGGAATGAACACGTCGCTGTCGCGGGTCAGGTAGGCCTTCAGGCCCGGCGTCGCGTTCACCTGGCGCGCCAGCTCGCGTGCCACCGCCAGGGTGACGTCCTTCTCGCGCTTGCCGGTCGGGCCTATCGCACCCGGGTCCTGGCCGCCGTGGCCCGGATCGATGGCCACCACCAGGTGGCGCATGCCAGCCTGCATGCGGATGCGCGAGGCATCGCTGGGCATGGCCGGGCGTGGAGGTTCCACTGGCGTTGGCGCCGGCGCGGGCACCGTGGCCGGCGGCGTGGTCACCACCGCAGCGGTGCGCTGGCCGGCGAGGATCGCGGCCGGTGAAGAGGACGGCGTGCTGCTGGCCGCGGTACCTGCCGCAGCGACCTGCGCCGGTGCGGTGGACGGTGCCGGCGTCGGCGTGGCCGGGGTCGCTGCAGCGGCGCTGGCCTGCTGCTGCACCTGTGCGGTCAGCAGCGCGGTGGCGCGCGCGGCGTCATTGCGCGACTGCGCGCTCTCGGCCGGAGTCGGCGCGGGCGTGCTGGCGGGCGCCTGTGGCTGCACCGCCGGGGTCACCGCCGGCCGGCTGGCGGCCACGGCCGGGCCATCGCCCGGCCATTCGATCACCAGCTTGGATTCATTGCCCTCGCGCTGCATCTGCGGGCGGAACGGCGCCACCGATTCAGCGAGGTCGAAAACGACACGGAACGTGCCCGGAACCGGCTGTCCGGTACGCACCGCCGTGACCACGCCCTGCGCGGCCGGCATCTTCAGGTTGCGTATGGCGCTGGAGTCCGGGAAATCGACCACCAGGCGGTTCGGCCCGGCCAGCGACAGGGTCTTGTAGCCACCACTGCCGATCAGCGAGATCTCGGCACGGGTGCCGGTGGCGCCGGTGTTCAGCAGGACCTGGCGGACTTCACCGGCCCACGCACTGACGCTCGCCAGACCCAGTCCGACGGCGGCACAGATGGCGATGAGACGGTTCCCCGGGCGCATGGCTCAGGATTCAATCACCGCGCTGAACGGAATGCAACACCTTTTTCCTTAATAATCCGTAACCTGCCGATGTTTGTTCTCGTCAGCCGACAGAAATGGCCTGCAAGTCACCCCCTTGAGGGAGCCGTTCCAGCCATTCACGCCCCGCGTCGCTGGCCCCAGTGAGACGAACACGACGCCCCTTGTCCTCGATTTCCAGCGCGACCACCAGATCGGTCGGCGGCAACGCACCGGCCCCGCGCTCGGGCCATTCGACCAGCCACAACACGGCACTGCCCTCGTCCAGGCCGAGGAAATCGAGCTCGCCGGCCTGGCCGATGCGGTACAGGTCCAGGTGCCATGCCTCGCCGCCACTGGCCAGCGGGTAGCGCTCGACCAGGGTGTAGGTCGGGCTGCGGATGGCGCCCTGCACGCCCAGTGCGCGCAGCAGTGCGCGGGCAGTGGTGGATTTGCCGGCGCCGAGGTCGCCGCGCAGCTCGATCAGCGCCTGCGGCGGCCGGGTCGCCGCCAGCCACTGCCCGAGCAGTTCGGTGGCATCGCTGTCGGCAAGGAAGAATTCGGTCATGGAGAGAGGTCCGGATTGGCCAGTCGCCGCAGCGGCGCCAGCAGGTCAGTAGGAAGCAGGCCACGCGCGCCATCGGCGGCAGCGGAATCGCCGGCGAGTGCGTGCAGCAAGGCGCCGGCCGCGGCCGCGTCGAACGCGGCCAGGCCCTGCGCGCGCAGGCTGGCAATGATGCCGGTGAGCAGGTCGCCCATTCCGCCCACCGCCATGCCGGGATTGCCCGCAGCGATCAGCCGTGGTGTCTGCGCGGGTGCCGCCACGATGCTGCCCGCCCCCTTCAGCACGACCACGGCGTGGAAGCGCTCGGCCAACGCCTGCGCGCTGGCATAGCGGTTGGCCTGGATGTCAGCGCTGCTGCAACCAAGCAGGCGCGCGGCCTCGCCCGGGTGCGGGGTAAGGATGGCGCCGGGCAACGCTCGCGGATCCTGCGCCAGCAGGTTCAGTGCATCGGCATCGACCACCAACGGCTTGCCACACGCCAGCACCCGCGCAAACAGCGCGCGCGCCCATTCGTCCTGGCCCAGGCCGGGCCCGATCGCCACCACCGTGGCCCTGTCCAGCAGCGCCGGCAGCGCATCGCCGTCTTCCAGCGCATGGGTCATCGCCTCCGGCAGGCGCGCCAGCAAGGGGCCGACGTGATCGCGACGGGTACCCAGGCTCAGCAGGCCGGCGCCGGCGCGCAGTGCTGCCTCGGCCGCCATTGCGATGGCGCCGCCGCTGCCATGGTTGCCGCCAACGCACAGCACGTGCCCGGATTCGCCTTTGTGGGTATTGGCGCGTCGCGGTGGCAGCAGCGCCTTCAAACGGTCGCCGGTCCAGCGCTGCGCGCTGGCCTGGATGCCGTCCCAGGCCTGATCAGGCAGTTCGAGTGGCGCCAGCCGGCGCTGGCCGACCTGCTCCAGCGCATCACCGGTGTACAGGCCTCGGTGGCACGCGATGAACTGCAACGTGACATCGGCCTTCACCGCCACGCCGGGCACACATCCGCTGTCGGCATCAACGCCACTGGGCACGTCCATCGCCAGTACCGGCCCACGCGCCGCATTGAGGGCTTCGATCAGCGCCCGGGCCATGCCGGACGGCGCCCGGTCCAGGCCAAGCCCGAACAGGGCGTCCACATAGACCTCAGCGTCCGGCAAATGGCCATCGAACTCGACGACACTGCCACCGGCCGTCGCAAATTCCGCTGCAGCCTGCGCCGCCAGCACCGTGGCGGGCGACCTGCCAGGCAGCGTGACCACCTGAACCTGGCGCCCCGACCGCAGGGCATGGCTGGCCAGCACGTAGCCGTCGCCACCGTTGTTGCCGGCACCGACCAGCACGCATAGCTGGAGAGCCTCCGGCCACTGCTGCAGCAGGCACTGCCAGCCGGCCAGACCCGCCTGGGCCATCAGGCTCCAGCCACCATCACCGGCCAGCGCCGATGCGCGCCTATCGAGCGCGCGCGCCGCTGCGGTATCGAACAGAAGGGAAAGATCGGGCATGCAGGGATTTTATACTGGTGCACATGTCCCCCGTCCCCGCCCCTGTCGATCCGGCCCAGGCCGTGCAGCGCATCCGTGAACTTGCCCGTGCGCATGGCTTCCAGCGCTGCGGCATCGCCGGCATCGAGCTGGGCGAGGATGAGGCGCACCTGGCCGACTGGCTGGGCCAGGGCCTGTACGGCACGATGGACTGGATGGCGCGCCACGGCACCCTGCGCGCGCGTCCGGCCGAGCTGCTGCCCGGCACCGTGCGGGTGATCTCGGTGGGCATGGATTACAGCCACAAGGACGACACCGAGGCCTGGGCGACCCTGGCTGATCCCGGCCGCGCCTACGTGGCGCGCTATGCGCTGGGCCGCGACTACCACAAGCTGATGCGCAACCGCCTGCAGAAACTGGCCACGCAGATCAACGACGAGGTGGCTCCGCTGGGCTACCGCGTCTTCGTCGATTCGGCGCCGGTGCTGGAACGTGCACTGGCGCGCAACGCCGGGCTCGGCTGGATCGGCAAGCACACCTGCCTGATCGACCGTCACGGCGGCTCCTGGTTCTTCATCGGTGAGATCTACATCGATATCCCGCTGCCGATCGATACCCCGGCCACCGCCCACTGTGGCACCTGCACGCGCTGCATCGACGTCTGCCCCACCCAGGCCATCATCGGCCCGCAACGGCTGGATGCGCGGCGCTGCATCTCGTACCTGACCATCGAGCACGACGGCGCCATCCCCGAGGACATGCGGCCGCTGATCGGCAACCGCATCTATGGCTGCGACGATTGCCAGCTGGTCTGCCCCTGGAACAAGTTCGCCAGGCGCACCGACGAAGCCGATTTCCGTGCACGCAACCAGCTGGATACCGCGCGCCTGGACCAGCTGTTCGCCTGGGACGAGGCCGAATTCCTGCGCCGCACCGAGGGCAGCCCGATCCGCCGCAGCGGGCATGAGCGCTGGCTGCGCAACATCGCGGTGGCGCTGGGCAATGCGCCTGCGTCCGCCGAGGCATTGGCTGCCCTGCACACCCGCATCGACGATCCCTCGCCGCTGGTGCGCGAGCACGTGCAGTGGGCGCTGGGCCAGCACGCGGCGCGCTGACGTGCGATCCTGAGCCCCCGTTCCACCCGCCCCATGCCGTGCCCATGCAGCCACGCAACGACGACATTTTCACCCCCAGCCAGCTCAACACCCTGGCCCGCGATCTGCTGGAAGGCAGCTTCCCGGCGATCTGGGTGGAGGCCGAACTGGGCAGCGTGGCGCGCCCTGCCTCCGGGCACCTGTACTTCACCCTGAAGGACGCGCGCGCGCAGCTGCGTGCAGCCATGTTCCGGATGAAGGCGCAGTACCTGAAGTTCGTGCCGCGCGAAGGCATGCGTGTGCTGGTGCGCGGCAAGGTGACCCTGTACGACGCCCGTGGCGAGTACCAGATGGCGCTGGACCACATGGAGGAAGCCGGCGAAGGCGCACTGCGCCGCGCGTTCGAGGAACTGAAGGCGCGCCTGGAGGCCGAAGGCCTGTTCGACCCGGCACGCAAGCGGCCGATGCCGGCGCATGTGCAGCGCCTGGCGGTGATCACCTCGCCCACCGGCGCCGCCGTGCGCGACGTACTGAGCGTGCTGGGCCGCCGCTTCCCGCTGCTGGAAGTGGACCTGCTGCCGACCCTGGTACAGGGCAGCAGCGCCGCGGCACAGATCACCCGCCTGCTGCAGGCCGCCGATGCCAGCGGCCGCTACGACGTGATCCTGCTGACCCGCGGTGGCGGTTCACTGGAGGACCTGTGGGCGTTCAACGATGAAGCGCTGGCTCGCGCGATTGCGGCCAGCCGCACCCCGGTGGTATCGGCGGTAGGCCACGAGACCGACTTCAGCCTCAGCGACTTCGCTGCCGACCTGCGCGCGCCGACGCCATCGGTGGCCGCCGAACTGCTGGTACCGGACCAGCGCGAACTGGCGCTGCGCCTGCGCCGCACCGCGGCGCGCATGGTGCAGCTGCAACGGCACGCGATGCAGCAGGCCATGCAGCGCGCCGACCGTGCCCTGCTGCGCCTGAACGCACAGAGCCCGCAGGCCCGCCTGGACCTGCTGCGTCGCCGCCAGCTGGACCTCGGCCGGCGCCTGCATGCGGCATTCAACCAGCAGCAGGAGCGCCGTGCCGCGCGCCTGCGTCATGCCGCGGCGGTGCTGCGCGGGCACCATCCACAACGACAGCTGGACGCGATGCAGCGCCGCCTGACCGCCCTGCGCGGGCGTCCGCAGAGTGCGATGCAGCGCCTGCTGGAACGCGATGCACTGCGCCTGCGCGGGCTGGCACGCTCACTGGAAGCGGTCAGCCCGCTGGCGACCGTGGCCCGTGGCTACAGCATCCTCACCCGCAGCGATGATGGCGCCCTGGTGCGGCACGTTGACCAGGTGCAGCAGGGTGACGCGTTGCAGGCCCGCGTCGGCGACGGCGTGATCGACGTGCAGGTCAAGTAGAGGGTTGTTCGGCAGGGCTGCGCCCTGCACCTGCCGAGGCTTCAAGCCAAGGCAACGTCAACGTCAAAAGCGAGCATTCCGTGGGATGGCGGGGCGGTGTCGGAGTGCGGGGACGCCGTGACCCCCCCTCCGGGGTCCGGCCCAGCCGCTGGCGGCTGTGCGTTCGGGCGCTTGCGAAGCAGTGCTTCGCAAGCAAAGCGCCCTCACCCATGGGGGCTTGGCAGCCGCATCCATGCGGCTGACACCCCGCACACCGACACCGCCCCACCTCTGACAGATTTCCGCGATCTGATGGATCCACGTCATGCGTGGATGCTTTTCGATCTCGATTCGAGAAATTCGATTTCGATGGAGATTCATCCACGCATGGCGTGGATCTACTGCAGACCGCGGAAATCTGTCGAAGGCGGGGTGGGTCCGGTTGCGGGAGTGTCCGCGGCATGGATGCCGCGGCCAAGCCCCCATGGACGGGTTTACGGCGTCTCCCGCAACCGGACCCACCCCGCCATCCCACGGAATACCCGCTGTTGCTGTTGCTGTTGCTCTGGCTTCGGCGGGTGCAGGGCGCAGCCCTGCCGAGCAACGCCCTACTTCGCCTGCTCGCAGAACTTCTGCCGGTACTCGAGCGCCTTCGGCATCAGCGCCTGCAGGTTCTGGATGCGCGTACCCGGGTTCGGATGGGTGGACGCGAACTCCGGCGGCGCCTGGCCGCCACTGGCCTGTCCCATGCGCTGCCACAACGGCACCGCCTCGCGCGGATCGAAGCATGCCGCTGCGGCCAGCATCAGCCCCACTTCGTCGGCCTGCGTCTCGTGGCTGCGCGCGTAGGGCAACAGGTAACCGTAGCCCATCGCCGACATCATCATCTGTTGCTGCTGTGCATCCATGCCGCTGGCGGCACCGGCCACCTGGCCGATCTGGGTCAGCTTCTGCTGCGCCATGCGCTGGGCGCCATGCCGCAGCAGTGCGTGCGCGATCTCGTGGCCCATCACCACCGCCATCGCATCGCGCGTACGCGCCACCGGCACCAGGCCGGTATAGACCGCCATCTTGCCGCCCGGCAGGCAGAACGCGTTGGCTTGGTCGGAGGGAATCACGTTCACTTCCCATTGGAAATCCCGTGCGAAATGCGCCGGCTGCACGCCATGCTCCTGCGCCAGCGCGGTCTCCACCACATCGACCTTGGCGATCAGCCGCTGGGCAATGTCGCGCACGTCGCGTGCGATTGGCGCGTTGGGATCCATCGGCCGTTCCTGCGACAGGATCTGCTGGTAGGCCTGCAGCCCCAGCGCAGTCTCCTGGCGCGCGTCCAGGCTGCTGTCGATCATCACCTTCTCGCCGGTATAGGGATCGACCGTTCGGTTGGAGAACCAGTAGAACACCGCGTAGCCGGCGGCCAGCAGCAGCACCCACCAGCGGATGTTGCCGAACAGGCCACGCCGCTGCGGGCCTTGGGGCGAGCGGGAAAAGGGATCGTTGCGCATCGGGCGGTCGTCCGGCAGGCCCCGCCGGCCGGCGGGCACGGCACAATCTTAGTGTGCCGACGCCATTGGAGGGTGAAGCCGGGCCCGCTCAGATACCGCGCACCAGCCGGAAACCGATACGTGCGTTGGTGGTATCCGAATCCTGCGACTGCCGCCAGGCCGCACGGGTCTGCTCCGGCGCGTTGGCCCAGTTGCCACCGCGGATGACCCGGGACCGGCAACCCGGGTTGAACCAGGCCGCGCCATCGGAAGGGGCCCGGCGGTAGCTGGCGTGCCAGCAGTCGGCGACCCATTCGCTCAGATTGCCGCCCATATCGTGCAGGCCGAAGGCATTGGCCTGGAACGTGGCGACTGGCGCCGGTCCCCACCAGCCATCGCCATAGCCGATGAACGCGTTGTGCCAGTGCCGCCCCGACGGCGATACGTCCTTGCTGCCGGTGAAATTGCCACTGCCCGGCGGTGGTGTGCCGGCATCCCCCCAGGGGTAACGGCCGCTGCTGCCGGCGCGCAGCGCATATTCGAACTCGGCCTCGCTGGGCAGGCGGTAGCTGCGCCCGGTCTGCTCGGACAGCCACGTCGCGTAGTTCTCGGCATCACGCACGCTCACGTGCATCACCGGTGAGTTGCCCAGCGCACGACCGCCGTCATAGTCCGAGCGCCAATCCACGCCACTGCGGCGGATGAAGTTGCCGCTGCGCTCGTCATAGACCACCGAATGGCCACGGCGGGTTGCGCGCGGGCGCGCGCTGGTCGCCTTCACGTAGCGCTCGAAATCGCTGACAGTGACCTCGGTGATCGCCATCGCGAAGCCGCGATCGAAGCGCACATAGTGCGACGGACGCTCGGCATCACTGGCACCCGGCTCCGCATCGCCGGCCCCCATCTGGAAACCACCATGCGGCACCACCACCATCTGTGGCCCCCGCCCGCCATCGCGCATGGCATCGCTGAACACCTGCCCGGGACGGAAGCTGCCGTAGTGGGTGGCCAGGTCGATGCGTTCGCGCAGCTGGCCCACCACCGCATCGCCCGGCAGGGCGATGCGCAGGGCCTCGGCCAGCTTTTCACGCGCCGGCTTCAGTCCCTGTGGTGTCGCCAGGTCGCGCAGGCCGTCATCACGCAATCGCAGCAGCGTGGCGGCACGGATCTGTTCGATGCGTTCGAACGCGTCGGCGATGGTCGGCGACGAATCGCGCACCTTGCTTGCCTCGGCCAGCCAGGTGCCCGCGCCGGCGAAATCCCGTGCCCGTGCGGCGTCCTCGGCACGACGGATCAACCCGCTCTCGGCGGCCGCCAGTCCTTGCCGCGCACGCCCATTGCGCTCATCCAGCGCCAGCGCCTCACGGAAGTTGCCGATGGCGCCGTCGCCATCCTCGCCAATCCGGTCCGAGCGCAGGTCCTCTTCGCCGGCGCGGTTGTACGCCACCACGCGCTGCGCGGTCTCGACTCGCCCCTGCAGTGCGCGCACTTTCTCGTCCTTCGGCGCCAGGCTGAGCAGCACCAGTGCCTGGCGGCTGGCCTCGGCCAGTGCCTCGCGCTGCTTCAGCGGCCGTACCAGCAGCGCATCGGCTTGCTGTTGCAGGCCCTGGCGGGCGCGCTGCAGGCCCTGCCGGGCCTGGCGGTCATCCGGATTCTCCTCCTGTACCGCCAGCCACAAGGGAATGGCAGCGTCGGCATCCTCGTAGAGCCGGCCTTCGGCAAAGGCCTGCTCGGCCGCGCGCCGCAGCTGCGCCAGGCTGCGTCCCTCCCGGTCCACCCGCGGCGGCGTCCAGTACTGCACGTCCTCGGCGGCATCCTCACCGGCAATGGTCACGCTGCCCTGCCCGGCCGCCGCTGTCCGGTCCGCCGCCGCGCCTTCCTGTGGCCGCGCCGGTTCGTCAGCGGCGCGCTCCGGCGTCGACGATGGCGACGGTGTGCAGCCGGCCAGGGCAACGGCCAGGGCGGTGCACAGCGCGGGCGACAACGGAAAACGCAAGCAGGACCTCCTTCTGCACGGACGCGGACCGACGTTAGGCTATTCTCCCCTGCCTGAGCAAACCCGAGTAGTAGGCCCTGACCCGTGGCAACCTGGATCACCACCCCCGCCGAGCTGGATGCGTACTTCCAGCAGCGCCCGAGCCGCATCGGCCTCGACACCGAATTCATCCGTGAACGCACCTTCTGGCCACAGCTGGCGCTGGTGCAGATGGCCGTCGGGCAGGACATCCTGCTGATCGACCCGCTGATTCCCGGCATGACCGAAGCGCTGGCACCGTGGCTGGCCGATGAATCGATCACCAAGGTGATGCACAGCGCCAGCGAAGACCTGGTCGCGTTCAAGTGGGCCTGCGGCGTGCTGCCGCGCCCGTTGTTCGACACCCAGATCGGTGCCTCGCTGGCCGGCATCGGTGGTGGCATGGGTTACCAGAAGCTGGTGGCGGAAATCACCGGCGTGGCCCTGGCCAAGGGCGAGACCCGTTCGGACTGGATGCGCCGCCCACTTTCGGAGTCGCAGCTGCAGTATGCCGCCGACGATGTAGAGCACCTGTTTGCCCTGCATGACGCCATCGATGCCAGGCTGCAGGCGCTGGGCCGCCAGCAGTGGCTGCACGACGATGGCGAGCGCCTGCTGGCCAGCGTTGCCAACGACGAAGACCGCTGGCCACACCTGGCGATGCGCTCGGCGCAGTTCCTCGATGCCGCCGCACAGCGCCGCCTGCTGCGCCTGCTGCGTTGGCGCGACGTGCAGGCGCGCAGCAGCGATCGTCCGCGCAGCTGGATCCTGGACAACGAACTGGCCGCCACCCTGGCGCGCACGCCACCGGCCGACGCCGACGCGCTGGGCACGCTGTTCGAGCAGTTCCCGAAGGCACCGCGCAAGCTAGCCGGCGCTGTGTGGCAGGCCCTGCAGACGCCGCTGGCCGATGAAGCCGAGGCACCGCTGGCATTGCCGGCCAACGACAGCAACAAGCAGGCGCTGAAGAAGCTGCAGGATGCGGTGGCCGAGCGCAGCCGCGAACTGGGCCTGCCGGATGGGGTACTGGCGTCACGCAAGCACCTGGAGAGCTATCTGGAACGTCGCCAATGGCCCGCTGCATTGGCCGGTTGGCGCCAGCAGGAACTGGAATCGCGACTGCAGGCCCTGCTGCCCGCACGCTGATGGTGCCGGGCGTCGGGAATGCCCCGGCGCCTGCACGGTGAATCGAGCATCTGCCACGCTTGCCGACGCGGGCGTGGGCCTGTCCAATAGCGTCCCCGCTATTGTTGGACTGCAACAGATGACAGATGGAATTGCGAAGGACGGCCTTTCCGCCGAGGACCTGGCCTGGCGTGCAGCAGCGCGCGCCGCAATGCAGGAACGGCGCTACGCCGAACTGGATGCACTGCTGGCACCGCACGAACAGGCATGGCTGGATGGTGAAAGGCCGCTGCCGGGCATCCGCTGGCGCCTGCGCAACCTGCATGACAAGGCACTGACCCTGGACGAGCGCCTTCAGCAGGCGCAGCAATGGGTCGCTGCCGCGCCGCACAGCTACTACGCGCACCTGCGCCTCGGCGCCTGCTGGGAATCCGCCGCCGGCGAACTGCGCAGCGCCGACGTCGCCGCACTGGTCGAAGACAGCCAGTGGCTGGCCGCACAGCAGGCGCGCGACCATGCCGTGCATGCCTACCTGCAGGCAATCCCGCTGTCGGCGCGACCGGCATTGGCGCTGGATGGCATCAAGCGCATCACCAGCTACCTGCGCGAGCCGGACTGGCTGCGTGCGCTGCAGGCCGGCCAGGTGCCCGAGCCCGAGGAAGTGGCGCTGGCCGAGCACTATCCGCAAGCCTGGCCGCAGGCATTGCAGCTGCTGTCACGCTTCGGCGCTCCGCTGCGGACGCTGCCCGGCAGCCTGCCGCCCGTGCTGCGCGAGCGCAGCCAGGACGATTTCGATGCACCGTTGGCCTACTGGATGCGCCTGGTGCTGGAACAGCGCGCCGACGACCTGAGCACGCTGGAAGACACCCTCTATTACCTGTACCCGCGCTGGGGCGGCAGCCATGAAGCCATGGAGGACTTCATCGAAGGAGGCTGGTGCCGTGGCCTGGAGCTTGCGCAGAGCAACGCGCTGCGTTGGCGAAAGGAACAGGATTGGATGGCCGACCTGCCACACCGCGAAGATGCCGACGCGGTAGGCGTGCACGAGCGTGCGTATGCACAGATCCTGGACTGGCACCTGGACCGCAACCTGCGCGCTGAGGTTCTGGCCCAGCGTTCGGGGCTGCGCTACCGGCTCGGCCGGATCGAAGGCAGCGAAGACCAGGTGCAGTGGGACGCCGGGCACATGCGGGCGGTGTTCGAGGATCTGCAGCAGGCGTGGGCGCTGGACCGCGACATGGTGCTGCACGAAGGCTTCAGCAACCTCGAAGCCTGCACCTGGTTCGCCCGCGTGGAAGGCGCCGAGGCACTGTTCGCGCAGGTGGTGGACTACGCTGCACGCGAAGGCGACTCCGCGATCGGCCTGCTCTGGGCCGCCACCGCCGTCGAGCATGGACTGCTCGGCCAGACCACCGACCCCATGCGCGCCGATGCCCTGCTGCAGCGCGCCCTGACGCTGGCGCCGCAGGACAACACCTCGGCGGTCACCTTTGCCTCCAACCTGTTCTGCGATGTCTCGCAGTCCGCCGGACTCTCGCTGCTGCAGCGCATGGCCGAAGCCGGCGACGCCGGCGCGATGTCGGCACTGTGCGACCTGTACAAGGGCCGCCTCGGCGGCCGCGACCAGCCGCAGTTCGTCGATGCGGAAAAGGCCGCCTACTGGCAGGAGCGTGCGGTGGAAGGCGGCGACCTGATCGCCACCTACAACCTGGGCGTGCGCCTGGTGGCGGCCGGAGGCGAGCACAACGAAGCGCGTGCACGTGAACTGTACCTGCGCTGCCTGGCCGGGTCCGAGGCAGGCGAGCGCGTCTGGGGCCCCACCTGCCGCAACCTGGCCTGCCTGGCGATGGATGGCCAGAACGACGCACACAAGCGCGAAGCGGTCGAACGCGCGCTGATCCCGCTGTGGTGGCGCGGTGACGACGACGACAAGCTGTGGGCCGCCGGCTACCTGGCCGACATCTACCACTTCGGCAACGGCGTGCCGGCCAACGCGTTCCTGGCCCTGGCCTGGCTGCAGCGCGCCAGCGAGATCGACCCGGAGTACGTGGACGTGGTGCGCATGGCGCCGCTGATCAATGGCGAAGGGCGCTGGTTCGGCGCCAGCCGTGCGCGCAAGCAGCAGGCGCAGGACCGGCAGCAGGTGGACACCGCAACCTGGGCCCTGACCTTCGGCCAGCGCAGCCAGGAAAGCGACCTGACCGCGGTCTGAAGCAACGAAAAGGGCGGCCCGGTAATCCGGGCCGCCCTTTGCATTCATGCAGTGCGATGGCGGCGGCATGCACCGCCACCGCAATCGCGTATTACCAGTTCATGTTCAGCGAGACACCGACGGTGCGCGGTTCGTTGTAGACCGCCGCCATGTAGTTCTCGATCACACCCTTGAGGTTCTTCTCGTTGGTGATGTTGCGCGCGAACAGCGCCACTTCGTAGGCACCGTAGTTGCCCGAGTAGCCGATCTTCAGGCCACCCTCGAAATCACCCTTGGAATTGAATTCCTTGGTGTCGTACAGCACGAAGCTGGTGTAACCCTGCTTGTTCCAGTCGGTGGACACGAACATGGTGCCGGCATCGCTGACCGGGAAGTCGTAGCGGGCGGCCAGGTTGACGTTGTACTTCGGCGCATTCGGCAGCGGGTTGCCGTCGATCTGCGCGAAGGTGTTGGCACCGACCTTGATGGTCGGGTCACCGACGGTGCAGACCACCTGGCCGTTGAGGCCGCAGACCTGCGCATAGACGCGCTTGTCCTTGATCTCACTGTGCAGCAGGCTCAGGCCGGCGCTCAGGGTCAGGTTCGGGATCGGGCGCAGCTCCATGTCCGCTTCGAAGCCGTAGGCCTTGGCCTTGTCAGCGTTGAACAGCACGCCGTTGCCGTCCGAATCGTTGCCGTTGAGCTGGATGTCATTGACCGTGTAGGTGAACGCGGTGGCATTCAGGCGCAGGCGGTTGTCCCACAGGCTGCTCTTCACGCCCGCTTCCCAGGACAGGATGGTCTCGGAATCGGCGGTGGTGAAGTCGGCGTTGAACACGGCCGAGCGGCCCTGGATGGTCGGGCCGCGGAAGCCGCGGGCAACCTTGGCGTAGACGCTCACGTCCGGCGTGATCTGGTACATCGCGCTCAGATCCCAGCTCGGGGTGGTGTCGGACATCTTGACGTCGGTGCGGCCCTTGTAGGTGACCACGCCAGCAGCAGTGTCCGCGGTCTTCAGCAGGCGGGTGTGCTTCTCGTCCTTGGTCTGGCGCAGGCCGGCGGTAACGGTGAATTTGTCGGTGAAGGCGTAGCTCAGCTGGCCGAAGCCGGCCCACGAGGTGTTCTTGTTGCGCAGGCGCACCCAGTTGTTCGGGTTGCGGGCCGCACCCTGCAGGAACCACGCACGCTGGTAGAAGTCGGTGGTGTCGCTGCCGTTGAAGTAGAACGCACCGGCCTGCCACTGCAGTGCGTTGTCGTCATGGCTGGCCAGGCGGAACTCCTGGGTCCACTGGTCGAGGTCGCGGATGCGGCCCATCGACTGGCCATAGCCGTTCGGCACGCCATTGACCGGGAAGTTCACCGCAGCGCCGCCGTCGGTGTCGCCACGGCTGTAGCCGGAGGTGGTCTCGTAGGCAGTGATCGAGGTGAAGTCGATCGCACCGAAGTCGTAGCGTGCCTTCACCGAGCCGCCGTAGGTCTTGTAGGCCTGCGGGTTGTTGTCGGCTTCGTCGTAGGCCACCTTGTCGCGCGGCACGTCGGTCTTGTTCGAGCCCTTGGTCAGCGCACCGCGCAGGAACAGGGTCGAGGTGCCTTCGTAGTCACGGGCATGGGCCGAGGCCAGGATCGAGAACTGGTCGCTCGGGGTCAGCAGCAGCTGCGCGCGCACGTTGCGGTCGTCGAAGCCGCCCATCGCGTTCTTCTTCGGGCTGACGGTGCCGTCGGCGCTCGGGCCCTTGTAGGTGTTGTCGACGTAGTCATCGCGGTGCTGGTACAGGGCCGACACGCGGAACGACGCGATGTCGTTGATCGGGCCACCGAAGCCGCCATCGATCGACACGCTGTTGTAGGTCGCGTAGCTGGCGCTGACGCGGCCGGTGTAGTCCTGGGTCGGCTTGAGGGTGTCGAACTTGACGATGCCGGCGGTGGTGTTGCGACCGAACAGCGAACCCTGCGGGCCGCGCAGCACTTCCACCTGGTCCACGTCATAGACCGGGTTGGACTTCAGCACCACGTGTTCCAGCACCACGTCGTCCTGGATGATCGACACCGGCTGCGAGGCACCCAGGTAGAAGTCGATGTTGCCCAGGCCGCGGATGTAGAAGCGCGGGAAGATGCGGCCGGTGGTGGTTTCCGCATACAGGCTCGGCACGCGGCCGGACAGCGCCAGCAGGGTGTCGTCACCGCCGGCGGTGAAGTCGCGCATGCGCTCGCCCTGCACCACGCCGACCGAGACCGGCACTTCCTGCAGGTTCTGCTCGCGGTGCTCGGCGGTCACGGTGATCGTGTCCAGCCCGGTCGGGGTCGGCGCGCTGTCCTGCGCGGCGGCGCCGAAGCTGCCGACCAGGGCCAGGCTGGCACAGGCCAGGGCCAGCGGGTGGCGGCGGAAGGAAACGAAGGAAGACGACAGACCCGACAGGCGGCGGGAATCGGTATGGGAGGGCATGCAATGCTCTGAGGAGGCGTCCGTGCGGCCTGCGCGAGCCGGGCGGCAAAAAGGAGGAAAACTGCGCAAGCCGCCATTATCCCCCAAATTGTTACGATTTCGTTGCGCGAGCTCCAACCCCGGTGAAACAAGCGGTTTCGGCACAGTCACTCGGCATTCGGCACGCCTTTCGGGCTTGACTCAGGGAAGCGGGCTCAGCGCCACATCGACCATTGCCAGCAGCCGCTCGCGGCTGATGCCATCGCGGGCCTGCACCGAAATGCCATGCAGCACCGTGGCGAAATGGTCGCCCAGCGCCTGCACCGCCGCGTCGTCGGCCAGCTCACCCTCGGCCTGCGCCTGCTGCAAGCGCGCGATGATCGCCGCCGTACGCTGGCGACGATGGCCGGCCAGCCAGTCACGGACGCCTTCGCCGTCGGGTGACACGCTGCTGGCCGAAGACACCACCAGGCAGCCATGCGGACGCCCACGACGGGTGTAGGTCAGCACCGCCTCGCGCAGCATCGTGCCGATGGCCTCACGCAGCGTTGTCTGCTCCAGCGCACGTGGCGCAAAACCGCCCTCGCCCTCTTCGTACAGCGCCACCGCCTCGCGAAACAGCTGCTCCTTGCTTCCGAACGCGGCGTAGATGCGCGCCGAGGCGATGCCCAGTGCTTCGACCAGCGCCGACATCGACGTGCCTTCATAGCCGTGCTGCCAGAACAGCAGCATCGCCTTGCGCAACGCCTGGTCCCTGTCGAATTCGCGCGGTCGCCCTGCCATCTGCCTGCCTGCTCCAGTGAGGCGCGCAGTGTAACGCGGGTGTTGACCACCGCGAGGGTCGCGCCTATTCTTTGTTGATCGACCAACAATTGGAGCAACACATGCAGACCCTCAAGGGCCCCAGCCTGCACCTGGCGCAGTTCACCGGCGACCAGGCCCCGTTCAACAGCCTCGGCGGTATTGCCGCATGGGCGGCCGGCCACGGCTTCAAGGCCCTGCAGATTCCGGCCTGGGATGCGCGCCTGTTCGACCTGGCCACCGCCGCCGACAGCCAGGACTACTGCGACGACATCCGCGGCACCCTGGCCGAACACGGCCTGCAGGTCAGCGAGCTGACGACCCACATCCTCGGCCAGCTGGTGGCCGTGCATCCGGCCTACGATGAACTGTGCGACGGCTTCGCACCGGAAGCGCTGCGCGGCAACCCGCAGGCCCGCGGCGAATGGGCACAGCAGCAGCTGCACCTGGCCACCCGCGCCTCGCGCCGGCTCGGCCTGCAGGACATGGGCACCTTCTCCGGCTCGTTCGCCTGGCCCTACCTGTTCCCGTTCCCGCAGCGTCCGCCGGGCCTGATCGATGCAGCGTTCGATGAACTGGCCCGGCGCTGGCGGCCGATCCTCGACACCTGCGAGGACAACGGCATCAACCTCTGCTACGAGATCCATCCCAGCGAGGACCTGCACGACGGCACCAGCTTCGAGCGCTTCTTTGAACGCGTCGGCCAGCACGAACGCTGCCGCATCCTGTTCGATCCCAGCCACTTCGTGCTGCAGCAGCTGGACTACCTGCAGTACCTGGACATCTACCACCCGCTGATCCGCATGTTCCATGTCAAGGACGCGGAGTTCCGCCCCAGCGGCCGCCAGGGCACCTATGGCGGTTACGCCGACTGGACCGAGCGCGCCGGCCGCTTCCGCTCGCTGGGCGATGGCCAGGTCGACTTCAAGTCGATCTTCTCCAAGCTGGCCCAGTACGACTACCCGGGCTGGGCAACATTGGAATGGGAGTGCTGCCTGAAGGACCAGGAAGCCGGCGCGCGCGAAGGCGCCGCGTTCATCCGCGACCACATCATCCCGGTCACCGACAAGATCTTCGACGACTTCGCCGGTGCGCCGATCAGCACCGCACAGATGCAGCAGATGCTCGGCATCGCCTGAGCCCCAACAGAGCCTTCCCCCCATGACTTCTTCCCTTCCCGCCGGCACTGCCGGCGACGACGCCCTGCGCCACCACTACCTGCGCATCGACGGCCAGCGTGTGCATTGCGTGTCCGCCGGCCACGGTGAACCGGTGCTGCTGATTCCCGGCTGGCCGCAGACCTGGTACGCCTGGCGCCATGTGCTGCACGCCTTGGCCGAGGCCGGCTTCGAAGCCATCGCCGTCGATCCGCCCGGCATCGGCGAATCCGATCGCCCCGCACACGGCTACGACACTGGCAGCGCCGCCGCCGTCCTGCACCAGACCATGCAGGCGCTGGGCCACGACCGCTACCAGGTGGTCGGCCATGACATCGGCATGTGGATCGCCTATGCGCTGGCCAGCGACCAGCCGCAGGCCGTGCGCCAACTGGCGGTCACCGAGGCGGTGATTCCGGGCCTGGCCCCGGAACCGGGCATATTCGCCGCACCGGCCGACAACATCTTCCTCTGGCATTTCATGTTCAACCAGGTCGCCGATCTTCCCGAAGCGCTGATCAGCGGCCGCGAGCGCGCCTACCTGGAATTCATGTTCGATCGCTGGTCGTACCGTCGCGATGCCGTCGCTGCCGATACCTACATCGCCGCCTACAGCCGTCCCGGCGCGCTGCGGGCTGGCTTCGCCTGGTACCGCGCGATTCCGGAAACGATCCGGCAGAACAAGCAGCGTGCGCAGCGTCGGCTAGCGATGCCGGTACTGGCGATCGGCGCCGAACATGCCACCGGCGATGCGCCGATGCTGACCCTGCTGCCACATGCCGACGACGTGCGCGGCAGCATCGTGCCGGGCTGCGGCCACTTCATCATGGAGGAAGCGCCGCAGGCGTTCCTGGCGCAGTTGCTGCCGTTCCTGCAGGAGGCACGCCATGCCGCTTGAAGCGGAACTGCAGCAGTTCGTCGACGCCGTTGCCGCGCATCCGCTGCCGGATGATCTGCGAGCGCTGCGCGCGATCAGCGAGAGCACACTGCCGCAACTGCAGGGAGCACCCCAAGCGGTCGCACACGTGATCGAACACACATTGACCACGCGCGACGGTCATGCCCTGGAGCTACGCCTGTACACACCGGATGGGCTGCCCGATGGACCGGCACCCGCCCTGCTGTTCGCCCATGGTGGTGGCTGGTTCCAGTGTTCGCTGGCGGTCTATGACGGCCCCTGCCGCGCCTTGGCCAATAGCAGTGGCTGGGTGATCGTCGCCGTCGGCTATCGGCTCGCGCCGGAACATCCCTTCCCGGTACCGCTGCACGACGTTGCCGATGCCTGGCAGTGGCTGCAGGCCAATGCCGGGCGTCTGGGACTGGACCCGCAACGGCTGGCGATCGGTGGCGACAGCGCTGGCGGCAATCTGGCCGCCGCATGCTGCCTGCTGCTGCGCGATCTCGGCCTGCCGCAGCCGCGCCACCAGCTGCTGCTGTACCCGGCACTGGATGCCAGCATGGGCAGCGACTCCTACCGCGAGTACGCCAATGGCTTCTACCTCAGCGCCGAGCTGATGCAACGCTGCTGGCAGGCCTACCTGGGCGATCTGGGCGACCTGGATGCGCCGCCGGCACTGGCCTCGCCGGCCCACGCCACGGATCTGCAGGGGCTGGCCCCCGCCTCGGTGCTCAGCTGCGAGCACGACCCGCTGCGTGACGAGGCCGAGCAGTACGCGCGGCGCCTGCAAGCTGCGGGCGTCGACTGCACGCTGGAAAGGCTGCCCGGAATGATCCATGCCTGCGTCCATCTTGGCGGAGTGGCTGCCTCCACCCGGGTGGCAGCGCAGCGCGCGGGCGTGCTGCTGCGCCGGGCGCTGTCCTGAAGGCCGGGGCGGCCGTAGACGCAACGTTACGGCCGTCCCGGCCCCGCGCTTGGCAAGCCCGGCGGGCAGCGCTACACTGAAGCCCTGCCGTGGGGCCATAGCTCAGCTGGGAGAGCGCGTCGTTCGCAATGACGAGGTCAGGAGTTCGATCCTCCTTGGCTCCACCACTATTCGGAAGAACCCGTAGATCCTGCGATCTACGGGTTTTTTCTTTTCAGTGGCCCGTTCAGGCGGGATCCTGCCCGCCATCCTTGCGCTTCGGGTCGCGCGAATGCGCATCGCGCACCTGCTGGTCGCGCTGCCCCGGCCGCTGCCTGGCCACATCGTCCTGCTTCTTGTCCTGGCGGCTTTCCTGCACTCCCTGCCTGGGGTCGCCCTGGTCTTTCTCGCGCTCGCTCATCCATCGCTCCTTCGCCGGCGGGACACCGACGCTACCCCTACCCTAGAGATCGCCGGGTAATCAGCAGGTCAGCCCTGCGCCAACAGCGCGTGCAGCCGCAAATGACTCCACTCAGGTGCGGGTAATCGACACCCCACCCTCCACGCGCATCGCGGTGCCGGTGACGAAGCTGCTTTCATCGCTGGCCAGGAACAGCGCCGCGTTGGCAATCTCCTCCGGCTCGGCCAGGCGCTTGAGCGCGTGCAGCGAGCGCACGAAGTCACGCGCGTCGCCACTGGGCGCAGCCTGGCGGCCCATCTCGGTATCGGTGCCACCGGGCAGCAGCACGTTGCTGCGCACGCCACGGGCCCCATATTCGGCGGCGATCACCTGGCTCAGACCGATCAGCCCGGCCTTGCTCGACGCATAGGCCGCCATGCCCGGGAAGCCCACGGTATGGCCGACGAAGGTGCCGACGAACACCAGCGAGCCGCCGCCACGTGCCAGCAATGCCGGCAGCTGCGCGCGAGCAGCATGGAAGGCGGCATCCAGGTTGGTCGCCATCACCTCGCGCCAGGCATCCACCGGGAATTCCGCGGCCGGTACACCGGGGCCGAGCATGCCGGCATTGTTGAGGGCGATGTCCAGGCCGCCGAATGAGTGCCGGGCCAGATCGACCAGCGCCTGCGCGGTGTCAGGGTCGGCCACGTCGGCGGCATGCACCACCACCTCGCCCCCCGCAGCACGGATCTGCTCGGCCAGCGACTGCAGCGGTTCCAGCCGCCGCGCGTTGAGCACCAGTTTCGCGCCTTCGGCGGCGAACCGCAGCGCGCTGGAGCGGCCAATGCCGGCGCTGGCACCGGTGATGAGAGCGATCTTGTTGTTCAGGCGCATGGTCGTGGTACCGGTTGTGAAGTGGCCGCCACGATGCCGCGCCTTCGGCCCGCCAACACTCCGTTTCCGGGCTTCGTCGATCGGTGCAGGAAACGGAGTTTCCGCAGAACCGGCACATGCCAGAATCTGGTCATGGACAGCACCGCCACTACCGCCCTCGACGCCCGCGTCGAACGGGTCTGCCGCCACCTGCAGGCCAGCCTCGACGAACCCTCGCTGCAGGAACTGGCCGGCATTGCCGGCTGCAGCCCGACGCGCCTGCATCGCCTGTTCAAGCAGGCCACCGGGCTGACCCCCAAGCAGTACGCCGCCGCGCTGCGCGCCGACCGCCTGCGCACCGGGTTGGAGCAACAGGAGCGCATCACCGATGCCTTCCACGACGCCGGCTTTGGTTCCAGCGGGCGCTTCTACGAGAACGCCCCGCGCCTGCTGGGCATGACCCCGAAGCAGTGGCGCTCAGGTGGTCGCGGCGAAGTCATCCACTTCGCGCTTGCCGAAAGCTCGCTGGGCAGCGTGCTGGTGGCCAGCAGCGGGACCGGCGTGGTCGCAATCCTGCTCGGCGACGATCCGGAGACACTGCTGCAGTCGCTGCAGCAGCGTTTCCGCCAGGCCGAACTGGTCGGCGCCGACAGCGGCTATGAACAACTGGTGGCGCAGGTGGTGGGCCTGGTCGAGGACCCCACGCGTGGCACCACGCTGCCGCTGGATATCCGCGGCACCGCGTTCCAGCAGCGGGTCTGGCAGGCGCTGCAGCAGATTCCACGCGGGCAGACCGCGTCGTATGCCGACATCGCCGCGCGCATCGGCGCACCGCGCTCAAGCCGCGCAGTGGCCAGGGCCTGTGCAAGCAATCCACTGGCGGTGGCGGTGCCCTGCCACCGCGTGGTGCGCCGCGATGGCGACCTGTCCGGTTACGCCTGGGGCGTCGCGCGCAAGCGCGAACTGCTGCGCCGGGAAAAGGCCTCGACTGCCTGACGTGGGTGCCGACCCTGGTCGGCACGCCCTGTGACAGCGCCGGACCATGCCCGGCGAACACTCAATCCAGCTTCACCACCAGCTTGCCGAAGTTGCGCCCCTTCAGCAGTCCGAAGAACGCTTCCGGCGCATTCTCCAGTCCATCCACCACATCCTCACGGTACTGGATACGGCCCTCGCGCAGCCATTGCGGCATCTCGCGTTCGAAGTCCGGCCACAGGTGATTGAAGTCGTGCACGATGAAACCCCGCACGATCAGGCGCTGGCGCAGGATCTGGCTGAACAGTGCCGGCAGCCGGTCCGGGCCGGGTTGCTCGATGCCGCGATCGTTATAGGTGGCGATGGTGCCGCACACCGGAATGCGGGCGAAGTCATTGAGCAGCGGCAGTACCGCATCCAGCACATGCCCGCCCACATTCTCGAAGTACACGTCGATACCCGCGGGCACCGCCGCGCGCAGCTGCGCGGCGAAATCAGCGGCGCGATGATCCAGCGCCACGTCCACGCCCAGCGTCTGCAGATAGGCGCGCTTGGCTTCGCCGCCGGCAATGGCGACCACGCGCGCGCCCTGCAGCTTGGCCAGCTGGGCGACGGTTGCGCCCACCGGCCCGGTTGCGGCAGCGACCACCAGCGTCTCACCCGGTTTCAGCCGGGCGATTTCATGCAGGCTGGAATACGCAGTGAACCCCGGCATGCCGTACACGCCCAGCGCCGTGCTCAACGGCAACCCGGCCGGATCGAGGCGACGCCCGAGTGCCCTGGCCGGCAGCACCGCGTGGGTCTGCCAGCCACCCGGCGCCAGCACCAGCTCACCTGTGGCTACGCCCTCGGCGTTGGACTGCAGCACCTCCGCCACAGTCTGGCCTTCCATCACCGCACCCACCGCCACCGGCGCCGCGTACGAAGGACCCTCGTCCATGCGTCCACGCATGTACGGGTCCAGCGACAGGTAGCGATTGCGCAGCAGCACCTCTCCTTCCGCCAATGCCGGCAGTGCGGCCTGCTCCAGGCGGAAGTTCGCCGCGCTCGGTGCGCCCTGCGGACGCGAGGCCAGCACGATGCGGGACGTGGTTGGGGAATCGGACATGGCGGCGGTCTCTGCTGTGGCCAGCATCGGGAAAGGACTGCCGACACTACGCCGCAGCGACCGCCCGTGGCGGCCACGAAAACAGCGTTCCATTGCCCGGACCCGTGCGCGTCCGGCGCACCCCTTGTCCTTGCAGCTTTAGCGATCGCGGCGACCTGCTGAATTCCACCGCAGGCGATGATCGATTGGCCCGCCCCGCCCCCACAACGGAGGATCAAGCACTTGCGCGCGCGCAGACGGCAATGTGAAGAATTCTTGGCAAAACCCTTGCCGAAGACAACCGACCTCCGTATTATACGCCTCCTTGGCAGCGACCTCGCTGCAACGAAACATGTGGCCGAGTAGCTCAGTTGGTAGAGCAGGGGATTGAAAATCCCCGTGTCGGCGGTTCGATTCCGTCTTCGGCCACCACTTTCGAAGGCCTGCAGAAATGCAGGTCTTTTTTTCCGGAAATCGCAGGTGATCGCGATTGCCACACAATTTGGCCGAGTAGCTCAGTTGGTAGAGCAGGGGATTGAAAATCCCCGTGTCGGCGGTTCGATTCCGTCTTCGGCCACCATTTTCAGAGACCTGCAGAAATGCAGGTCTTTTTTTGTCTTCGATTTCCTTCCATGCAACGTGCCCGCATGGGGACGCCAGCGCTGGATTGACGAAACATTTACACCGGCACCTGCCGCGCCACCTACGCTCCAGACTCCTGCCTGGAGCCTGTCGATGCACCTGCGCCCCGCCCTGCTCGCTTGCCTGCTGCTGGCCGCCGCCCCTGCGCTCGCCGTCGAGCCGGTGCGCGCGGTCGATACCCTGGACATCGATCGCTATGCCGGCCAATGGCACGAGATCGCGCACCTGCCGGTCTCGTTCCAGAAGCAATGCGTCGGCGAGATCACCGCCAACTACGGGCTGCGCCGCGACGGCCGGATCAGCGTCACCAATGCCTGCCGCAACGGCGAAGGCGAGCGCGTGGTTGCCGAAGGCGTGGCGCGCCCGGTACCCGGCCACCCCGGCCAACTGCAGGTGCGCTTCGTGCCGGACTGGCTGAGCTGGGTACCGCTGGTCTGGGCCGATTACTGGGTGCTGGCGCTGGACCCGGACTACCAGTGGGCCCTGGTCGGCGAACCCGGTCGCAAATACCTATGGATTCTCTCGCGCGTGCCGGAAATGGAGCGCGCGCGGTTCGAACAGCTCAAGGCAACGGCCGAATCCATGGGCTACGACCTCGGCCCGCTGCGCCAGATGGCACCGCTGCGCGAACCGCCTGCCGATTGAACCGCGGCGCGAGCCGCGCACCCGACGTGGACGATCCGGCGCCGCGCACGCCCGGCCGCCATCTTCACGCGCTACCCTCTGCGGCGGGTCGTCACCGGCGATCCAAACAACCATACGCCGTAGTATGCTTATCCCAACGCACCCCCTCCAGAGGACTTGCGCCCATGCTCCACCGTTTCCGTATCGCCTTGATCGTTCTGTGCACCCTCGCCCTTGTTGCCTGCAACAACGGCATCGTCAAGCGTGTTTCGGAACCGGCGGCCAGCCTGCAGCAACTGACCGTGCGCGCCGATGGCAACTGGACCGTGGCCCTGCGCCTGCAGAACTTCAGCTCGATGCCGATGACCTTCGATGACGTTTCGCTGGCACTGACCGTTGGCGACAGCGAAGCCGGCACCCTGCAGGCCAGGCCGGGCATTTCCATCGGCGGCACCTCGGCCGACGTCATCAATGTCGACCTTGTGCCCAGCTCGGCCGCGCGCCTGATCGTGGCCGACGCGCTGGCCGGCAACCGCACCCTGGCCTACGGCCTGAAGGGAACGGTGGCCGCCACGCCGCAGGAAAAGAAGCAGCGCAGCTTCGACATCAGCAGCCGCAGCACCCTCAACCAGGCCCCCGGCCTGCCCGGCGTGCTGCGCTGAATCCCCGCTTCCGCCGCGGCGCCCGGCGCCGCTCCCCTGCCCCTGATCAAATCGAGACGTACCGATGAGCAGCTACACCGCCCCGCTTTCCGACCTCCGTTTCGCCCTGCACGACGTGCTCAAGGTCGAACCCCTGTTCGCCCGCCTGGGCTTCACCGACGCCACCGCCGACGTGGTCGATGCCGTGCTGGAAGAAGCCGGGCGCTTCAGCGCCACCGTGCTGGCCCCGCTCAACAGCGTGGGTGACGAGATCGGCTGCGTGCTCGACCAGGCCACCGGTGAGGTGACCACGCCGCCCGGCTTCAAGCAGGCCTACGACCAGTTCGTCGATGGCGGCTGGACCGGCCTGACCGCTTCGCCGGACCTGGGTGGCCAGGGCCTGCCGCATACCCTGGGCGTACCGCTCAACGAAATGATCAACGCCGCCAACCTGGCATGGGGCAACTTCCCGCTGCTCTCGCACGGCGCCATCGAAGCACTGAAGCAGCATGGCGAAGCGTGGCAGCACGAGGCCTTCCTCAAGCCGCTGATCGAAGGCCGCTGGACCGGCACCATGTGCCTGACCGAACCGCATTGCGGCACCGACCTGGGCCTGCTCAAGACCAAGGCCGAACCGAACGCCGACGGCAGCTACGCCATCACCGGCACCAAGATCTTCATCACCGCCGGCGAGCACGACCTGACCGGCAACATCGTGCACCTGGTGCTGGCCAAGCTGCCCGACGCCCCTCCGGGCGCCAAGGGCATCTCGCTGTTCGTCACCCCCAAGTTCAAGGTCGACCGCGACGGCAACGTCGGCGAGCGCAACGCGCTGCGCTGCGGCTCGATCGAGCACAAGATGGGCATCAAGGGCTCGGTCACCTGCGTGATGAACTTCGATGGCGCGCAGGGCTATCTGGTCGGCCAGCCGCACAAGGGCCTACAGGCAATGTTCACCATGATGAACACCGCACGCCTGGGCGTCGGCCTGCAGGGCATCGGCCTGTCCGAGCGCGCCTACCAGAACGCGCTGAAGTACAGCCGTGAGCGCCTGCAGTCGCGTGCGCTCAGTGGTGCCAAGTTCCCGGACAAGCCGGCCGATCCGATCCTGGTCCACCCGGATGTGCGCCGCATGCTGCTGACGGTGAAGTCGCTGGTCGAAGGCAGCCGCCTGCTGGCCCTGCACGCGGCCACCCTGATCGACGTGGCCCACCACGCCGAAGACGCCGCCGAGCGCGAGCGCGCCGACACCCTGGTGAGTTTCCTCACGCCCATCTCGAAGGCCTGCCAGACCGAATGGGGCATCGAGAACACCTACAACGCCCTGCAGTGCTTCGGTGGCCACGGCTACATCCGCGAACACGGCATGGAACAGCTGGCCCGCGATGCGCGCATCACCACGCTGTACGAAGGCACCACCGGCATCCAGGCACTGGACCTGATCGGGCGCAAGACCGCGTCCAGCCAGGGCGCCGGCCTGAAGCTGATGCTGGCCGAGATCGAAGCGTTCGCCAAGGAACATGAAGGCAACGAGGCGCTGGCCGAGTTCATCGGCCCGCTGCGCGCCAAGGCCGCCGAGTGGGGCGCGCTGACGATGGACGTGCTGAAGCGCGCAGCCGCCAACCCGGACGAACTGGGTGCGGCCAGCTACGACTACCTGTTCTATTCGGGTTACGTGGTGCTGGCCTACTGGTGGGCCCGCAGCGTGGCCGCCGCCGATGCCAGCGCGCACGGCGCCGCCTTCGCCCAGGGCAAGCGCGAGACCGCTCGGTTCTACTTCGCCCGGGTGCTGCCGCGCACGCTCAGCCACGCTGCCGCCATCCAGGCCGGCGCCGCCCCGCTGATGGCGATGGACGACGAGCGCTTCGGCGCCTGAGCCCATCCCACCAGTAGATCCACGCCATGCGTGGATGAGGGGTCTGAGACCTTTCCTGCGGAAATGGATCCGACCGCGACCTGGCGACCCTCGATCATCTCTCTGGAGAAAAGCCCCCTTTTGTTAAAGGGGGCGCGCCGACAGGCGCGGGGATTAGGAAGAATGCGCGGGCAACCCAGCGCGCCAACGGCGGGCTGGGTTGCTAAAGGGGGCGCGCCAACGGCGCGGGGATTAGGAGGAATGCGCGGACCTGAATTGTTGCGTTTTGGGTATCGCCCAAGTGGCGATACCCAAAACGCAACAATTCAGGTATAAGCTGTTCTCCCGATGGAGACAGACACTACACGCTTGGGTCTGATCGAAGCCGGAGCTCCGATTTCTGCTCCGGGCGCCGAGGCATCGCCCAACGTCACCCCGCTGCATCGCCCCGGTTCGGTCCGGCTGCTCTCGCTGGATGCCCACGGACGCGTACTGGACTGGATCACCTGGCAGGATGCGGCCTGCCTCTACGCCCGTGAAGCCGTAGCCTGGACGCTGGGCGATCCCTGCCTGCACATCCACGGCGGCACCAACCGCTTCAGCGGCCTGCAGAGCGGCATGGACCTGCACCCGATCATCGCCGCCCGCGGCCACGCCCGCTCCCGCGCGATCGACCCCACGCCGAACCTGACCAACCCGGCCCTGTTCGCCCGCGATGCGCACCTGTGCATGTACTGCGGCCAGCAGTTCAACCGCCCTACCCTCACCCGCGACCACGTCATGCCGCTGTCCAAGGGTGGCCTGGACTGCTGGGAAAACGTGGTCACCGCCTGCTTCCACTGCAACTCGCGCAAGAGCGACCGCACCCCGCAGCAGGCGGGAATGCCCCTGCTGGCCGTGCCCTACCGGCCCAGCTGGATCGAGCACCTGATCCTGTCCAACCGCAACATCCTGGCCGACCAGATGGCCTTCCTGAAGGCGCAATTGCCGAAGCGATCGAAACTGAGCACCTGAACGGCCGAAAATGCAACCCTCACCGTCCTGTCACGGGCGGCGGCGTTTGCTTGCCCCACCCCCGTTTGAGGGCGAAAATGGGCGTTCAGAAAAAGTGCGAACACGATGATCGACTCTGCCCGCTATCCCCGCCTCGCGCGCATCCAGACACCGGATGACCTGCGCACGTTCGACGAATCCGAATTGACGGCGGTCGCCGACGAGCTGCGCGCCTACCTGATCGAATCGGTCGGCAAGAGCGGCGGCCATTTCGCTGCCGGCCTGGGCGTGATCGAACTCACCGTGGCCCTGCACTACCTGTACCAGACGCCGCAGGACCAGCTGGTCTGGGACGTCGGTCACCAGACCTACCCGCACAAGATCCTCACCGGGCGCCGCGACGAGATCCACACCGTCAAGCAGAAGGACGGCGTCGCGCCGTTCCCGAAGCGCGAAGAGAGCGAATACGACACCTTCGGCGTCGGCCACTCCTCGACCTCGATCTCGGCCGCGCTCGGCATGGCCATCGCCCGCCAGTCCGAAGGCGACGACCGCAAGGTCGTGGCGGTGATCGGTGACGGCGCGATGACCGCCGGCATGGCCTTCGAGGCGCTGATGCACGCTGGCGGCATGGAACCGGAGCCGAACCTGCTGGTGATCCTCAACGACAACAACATGTCGATCTCCGAGGCGGTCGGCGGCCTGACCAAGATGCTCGGCCGCGCCACCGGCAGCCGCACGCTCAACGCACTGCGCGAAGGCGGCAAGAAGATCCTCGGCGACAAGAAGAACAACCCGGCCCGCTTCGTGAAGCGCTGGGAAGAGCACTGGAAAGGCATGTTCGTGCCGTCCACGATGTTCGAGGAAATGGGCTTCCACTACACCGGCCCGATCGATGGCCATGACATGCCGGCGCTGCTGTCCACGCTGAAGACGCTGCGCGCCTCCAAGGGCCCGAAGCTGCTGCACGTGATGACCACCAAGGGCAAGGGCTACGAGCCGGCCGAGGGCGACCAGATCGGTTACCACGCGGTCGGCCCGTTCGATCCGGACAAGGGCTTGGTGGCCAAGACCGGTGCCAGGAAGCCGACCTACACCGACGTGTTCAGCGACTGGCTGTGCGACGCCGCCGCCGCCGAGCCGCGCCTGTTCGGCATCACCCCGGCGATGCGCGAAGGCTCGGGCCTGGTGCGCTTCAGCAAGGAATACCCGCAGCGCTATTTCGACGTGGCCATCGCCGAACAGCACGCGGTCACTCTCGCTGCCGGCATGGCCACCCAGGGCGGCAAGCCGGTGGTGGCGATCTATTCGACCTTCCTGCAGCGCGCGTACGACCAGCTGGTGCATGACGTGGCGATCCAGGACCTGGACGTGCTGTTCGCGATCGACCGCGCCGGCGTGGTCGGCCCGGATGGCGCGACCCATGCCGGCAACCTCGACCTGAGCTTCCTGCGCTGCGTGCCGAACCTGGTGGTGATGGCGCCGTCCAACGAAGCCGAATGCCGGCAGATGCTCAGCACCGGCCTGCAGCATCCGGGCCCGGCCGCGGTGCGCTATCCGCGCGGTACCGGCACCGGCGTTGCCGCCGGTACCGACCTGTCCACGCTGCCGATCGGCAAGGGCGAGCTGCGCCTGCAGGGCAGCCGTATCGCCCTGCTCGCCTTCGGCAGCACCGTGGCCGCCGCCGAACAGGTCGGCCGCGACCTGGGCCTGAGCGTGGTCAACATGCGCTTCATCAAGCCGCTGGACCGCGAACTGGTACTGGCCATGGCCGCCGGGCACGAAGGCCTGGTGACGATCGAGGACAACGTGGTGGCCGGCGGCGCCGGTTCCGGCGTTGGCGAACTGCTCAATGCCGAAGGCGTGCTGCGCCCGATCCTGCACCTCGGCCTGCCCGACAGCTACCAGCACCACGCCAGCCGTGAGGACCTGCTGGCCGAAGCCGGCATCGACGCGGCGGGCATCCGCGCTGCCGTGCTGAAGCGCTGGCCCGAGCTGGCCGTGGGCAGCGCGCCGCTCAGCGCGGCAGGCTGAGGCCGCTGCAGGCCCGGTGGATCCACGCATGGCGTGGATCTACAGGGGAACGGAGACCGATCCACGCCCTGCGTGGATGACGCGCCGGCAAAATGATCTGGCGCGCCGCGCGCTCAGCCGTAGCTGACCGCTTCCACGAAGGCGCCACTGGCCTCCACGCGCACGGCTGCGCGCTGCCCGGTGTCGACGAAGTGCAGGCGTGCGAGGGTTTCCGCAAAATCGAAGGCGCGGGCACCATCGCGGAAATCGATCGGCTCCGGCCGATCCGGGTGCAGCACGCGCCACTGGCGCTGCTCGCATTGCAGGCGGATCAACATGCGGCTCACTCCTTGAGACAGCGTATCGACGGGGGCGGGACAGGCATGCCGATTGCGGCGCGCATTGTCGCGACGAATCAGGAGCACGCGGAGGTGCCCCTGATCGCAGACGATACGACGTTCAAAATGTGAGCTGTATCAGATTATTCTGATTTTCGAGAGGAACGCTCAATTCACCTGGAACTGGGCACGGCAGCCGTCGCTCACCCAGATGCCACGGCGATCCCAACCCCAGGTCTGGCCTTCAATGCACGCGCTGCGCGAATCCTGGCGGACCAGGCGCACGCCACGGCGGATACGCGCATCGCAGTATTCCTGGCGATGCCCATTGGAATGGCAGGTGATCACTTCACCGCCACCCCAACCATTGCCATTGTTGCCCCAGCCGTTGCCTCGGCCGCCACCCCAGCCGCCCCGCCGGTACTCGCCGACGAACTCCGCACGGCAGCCCTGGGTGACCCATACACCGTTGCGCGATTGGCCCCAGGTCTCGCCTTCCACGCAGGGCGATCCGGACAGCTGGCGGATCATCCGCGCCCGGCCGTCCAGGCGGCACTCGTTGCTGCGGTTCTTGATCGATTCGCAGCGCACGATGCCGCCGCCCTCGCGGCCGCCGTAGCGGTCATCGTCATAGCCGTAGCCATAGCTCTGCGCCTGGGCGCCGCCTGCGGCCGCCAGCATTGGCAGCAGGGTGCAGGCCAGGGTGCGCCAGCTGAGTGCCTTGCCCATCGAGATCTCCAGATGAATACGATGGCGCAAGCATCCGGGATTCGCGGCGCGCCGCACAGTGGGAAACGTAACGGCAGTTTTTCCCCCATTCAAACAACCCAACCGGACCTGACTGGACCGACGTGGCCTCATGGACCGCCGTTCTCGGCCCCGCTGCCCATGCCACTGGCATTGCCCAGCCGTTCCTCGAACGCATAGGCGAACAGTTCGGCGTCATTGCTGATGCCCAGTTTCCTCATCGCGGAAATGCGTTGCCGGCTGATGGTACTGACCGTGCGCCGCAACTGCGCGGCGATCTCGGTGATCGAGGGCCCCGACACATACAGCCGCAGGACTTCCAGTTCCTTCGGTGACAGCACCGACAGCGATCGCTCGCGCCCGGCATCCTGCAGGCAGTGCGCCAATTCGGGGTCCAGGTAGATCCCTCCGCTCAACACCGTGTCGACCGCCCTGCGGATGCCATCCACGCCACTGCCCTTGCACACCAGCCCACGCACTCCGGTGCGCATGGCCATGTTCAAGGTGGTGGCATTGGTGACCATCGTGGCCAGGATCACCGGCACCTTGGGGTAATTGCGACGCAACGCCTGCAGCATCGCCTGGCCGTCCGAGCGGCCACCATCGGGCATCGAAAAATCAGTCACCACCAGATCCACCGGTTCTTCGGCCAGCACCGCCAGCAGGCTTTCCGCACATCGCGCCTCGGCCACCACACGATGGCGGCCACCGGCCTCGATCACGATGCGCGTGCCAAGCAGGACCAGTGGATGATCATCCGCAATGGCAATTCGAGTGAGCATGCTGATTACCCGTCAATAGTCACGCCGCAGTGCGCAGCGAAGACGCTAGTAATCATTCCAGGCCACGTCAACTTAACAATCACGCACTGCAATTGATGTCATCGCAGCAGCATCAACCGGCCAATTCCATTAGTTGCAGCGAACTGCATAAACACGAATGACGCTGCAATTTTCCCAATAGTTTCATTCCAGAAAACCGGGAGCGCCGCTTACATAGTCACCTCCGATCACTCGCTGCACTGGACACCCCATGGTCCGTTTCCGTCGTCGACCTTTTGAGGATCTGCAAGAGCCCTTTGCAGCAGAACCGCTGGCGCCGGCAGCCCTGCCAACGGCCGCATTACCGTTCGTACAGCAGTTGCGCCTGCACCTTGCAAGCGACGGCGCGCAGCAACGACGCCCGGCCCATGCCGCGATCATCCATGACGGCGCCACCGTGTGCTGGCTGGATGCCAGGAACGATCGGATGATGACCACTGCACCCGCGCCGATCACGCTGACGCTGCTGCAGAAGCTGCTGGGCGATGCGGACCCTGCGCTCAGCCTGGTGCCGGTGACGCAGGATGTGTTCGTGCAGCGTGCGACGGTATCCAGCAACATTCCACTGCGCCTGACGCTGTGGAACATCGCCCTGGCCACCGCCGGGCACGGCGCACCGATGTCGCCCCTGCACGAAGGAACAAAGCTGCGTCTTCGGCGCTGGCCGGACTTCCGCATCCTGGCACATCGTCCCGATCACTTCCGGCTGTGTGCGCTGCTGATCAAGCAGGGCGCATCCGTGCAGGCGTGCTGCGCCATCCTCGACCTGCCACGCCGAAGCGTGCAGTCATTCTTCAATGCGGCCTTCCTCACCGCCTACGCCTTTCCCGTCGTGGGCGAGGACGCGCCCGTGCGCCCCTCGCCCACCGACGGCCTCGTCAATCTGTGGCGACAACTTCGCATCCGCTGGAGTGCAGACCGTGCGTGAGCACAAGATCGTAGTGATGGGCCCCCTCGGCGCAGGCAAGTCCACCCTGGTGCAGACCCTGACCCGGGGCAAGGCCGTGGTGACCGAGGCCCGCAATACCGACCCCGCCGTGGGCAAGCAGTACACCACCGTGGCCATGGACTATGGCGACATCGACCTGCCCGGCGGTGACCGCCTGCGCCTGTATGGATCGCCCGGGCAGGAGCGCTTTTCATACATCTGGCCGATCCTGCTGGCCGGTGCCGAAGGTGCCATCGTCCTGATCGATGGCAGCGCCGGCGTGGACAGCACGCTGGCTGCGCAGCACCTGAGAGCCATCGCAGACAGCGCGCCGGGCATGCCGGTGGTCATCGGCTTCACCCGATGCGGCAGCACCGATGATCCGGTACAGCCGCACTGGCAGGACTGGTTGCAGGACCATGCACCGCATCTGCCGGCGCTGCCACTGGACCCACGCGACATGGCACAGGCCATCACCGCGATGGATCTGCTGATGAGCCAGATCGAATGCAACGCCATGGCGGTCACCCATGCATGACATCGACCGCACTTCGGCATTGGACGCGCTGGTACGCGACGTCACCGGCATCCAGGCCCTCGTCGTTGCCAGCACCGATGGTTTCGCACTGGCCCAGGCCGGCCCGCAGGGCCATGTCGCCGATCGCCTGGCCGCGATGACCAGCTCGATGCTCGGCCTGGCCAGTGCACTGGGCCGCGAACTGCACTTCGGTGAGCTCGACACGCTGATCCTCGATGCCGCCGACGGCAAGGTACTGATGCTCGCCATTCCCGGAAAGCAACCGCGCCTGCTGATGATCGCGTGCGACCACCGCTGTGTCATCGGCAACGTGCTCTGGCATGCCAAGCAGTGCGTGCGCGCCCTGGCCGACAGCCTGAACTGATGCATGCCTTTCTCACTGCTCAGACGGCTGTTCACCCCCTCACACCCGCAACGGACCACTGAAATGAATATCGCCATCAACAAATGCCTGGACACGCTCATGCAGATCAACGGCGCGCAAGCCGTTGCCCTGGTCGACTACGAAAGCGGCATGCTGCTGGGTGAAGCCGGCTCGGGCGTGGACATGGAACTGGCGGCCGCAGGCAACACCGAAGTGCTGCGCGCCAAAATGAAGACCGCCGAAGCACTGAACCTCAACGACAACATCGAAGACGTGCTGATCACGCTGGGACGTGCGTACCACGTGCTGCGCCCGGTGTCGGCCAAGAAGGGGCTGTTCTTCTACGTGGTACTGGACCGGCAGAAGGCCAATCTCGCCCTCGCACGGCGCATGGTGCTGGACGTGGAAAGTTCGCTGGCGCTGTAACACCCGGCAACGACAGACAGGGGATGGAAGCGCCGGGGCTGCTCTGGGGAGAGCGGCCCCGGCCTGCGAGTGCGCCCCGCACACCCCACTTGCCATCGGGAGTCCCTTGCATGCCAGCTGGATCGTCAGCACGTGCGGCACGCGATGTGTCACCGCGTTACCCGCCCTGGGCCGCGACGGGCATCACCGTCGCACTGGTCGCCGTCTACGCGATTCTGTTGCTTGCCCCCGCCATGGACGGCCATGCCAGCCGCGTGCGCTTGCGTGACGCGGCCAACGCGCTGGGCAACGCCATCACCACCGTCGAAGCCAGTTACGCCGCGGGCGATCTCACCTTGACCGACCAGCACCTGGGCTTGCCTGCCAGTGCCGCGTACTGCAGCCATCTGCGTGCCTCGCTGCCGGATACAGGACATGCCGTGCTGTCCTGCGAGCTGCGCGAAACGGCCGCCCTGCGCGGCAGTGTCAGGTGGTCGCGTACCGCTTCCGGCAAGTGGCGGTGCCATGCGCGCATTCCCGGCGTGCGTCCATTTCCGCTGCAATGCCCTGCGGAATGAAAGCGCGGCGTCTGATTATTTGTAAAAAGCAATTCAAGGCACCTGATCCATTCCATTTTACGAATTCTGGAATATCCACCTTGCGGCATGCGTGATTTTCTAGGGCTGCGCCACGAAGCATCTTTTCGCGGCCATTACCCATGAATCACCCACGTCACAGAGGATCATCATGAATACCGCATTCGTCCCAGTACCGCGCACAGGCATGCGCGCTTCCCGGCAGAAGGGTTTCTCTCTTATTGAACTCATGGTTGTGGTGGCGATCATCGGCATCCTGGCGATGATCGCGCTGCCGCAGTACCAGAAATTCTCGACCAAGTCGAAAGTCGCTGCGGCACTGGCCGAGCTGGCAAGCGGCAAGATTGGCGTTGAAGCGCTGCTGGCTGAGGGTTCAGACCTCAAGAATGTGGACGCAGTAGCACTGGGAATGCCGGGGTATTCCACCAAGAGGTGCTCGAGCTTCGATGTCAGCGTGAATGACGCTGGCGAGGGCAACCTCACCTGCAATCTGACGGACGACGCCAATTACGGCAAGAGCCAGACCCTGAGCCTGGAACGAGACCAGGAGGGTCGCTGGACGTGCTCAAGTTCGATCTATGAGCAGACCGTTCTGCCGGAAGCCTGCAAGGCCTAGACCTTTTGACGCAGGAGCAGGGGCAGCGCATAAGCGAATTGCGGCCCCTGCTTCTTCGCACGCCCGCGAATGACAGGAATCCATCATGGCGACCACCCCCGAATGCCGCAGCACATCGCCCGGCTCAACTCAACGCGGATTTTCACTCATCGAACTGATGGTTGTAGTAGCCATCATTGGCATCCTTGCCATGATCGCATTGCCGCAGTACCAGAAGTTCGCGACCAAGGCCAAATTCACTGCTGCCTTGGCAGAAATTGCGCCGGGCAAGGCAGGCTTCGAAGTCCTTCTCACAGAGGGGGGCGTCTCGCCAGGCATCCATTACTCAGATATTGGCATCCGCCTTTACACCAAACGCTGCGCCAGAATAGATATCAACCTGGACCCGTCCGATTACTCCCGTGCAGAGATCAGTTGCGCGCTGATGTATGGCGACCAGGACTCGGAAAGGCTGTCACTCAATCGTGATAGCGATGGAGCGTGGAGCTGCACCAGCAACGTCACCGACAAGAGCCTGCTGCCCAACGAATGCAAAACCTGATCATGGCGCCGCGCCATCCAGGTTTGGCGCGGCTTCCACCGCTGGAAGTCGACACGCATGTGATCAAGACCCGCCACAGACAGGCCCAACACACCCTTGCAGCCACCGGGCTGGGATCATCCAGCCACGGACGTCCTCGACCGTATGGATATATTCAACAAGCGGTTCGCAGAGCGCTCTCCAAGCGCCAAGATGCCCGCGCTTCGAACAGTCAATGAAGATCTGCTCGCTTCAGGCAACAGCATCCGTAATGGATCTGCGTTGCCAGACCCCACCCTCGTCATCGCCGATCCCAACCCCTGGGTCCGTCGTGAACTGGTGCGCAGCGTCCAGCCCCATCTGGATGGCAAGGCGCTGAGCGAAGCCCGCTCGCCCGCCGAGGTTCTGATGCAGATCGCCCACCCGCATTGCAAGGTGCTGGTCATCGATCCGTGCATGCCCACCGTAGGCCAGACCGATGGCATGCCGCTGCTGCGCCAGATCTGCTGCCTGCGCAGGGACCTGCTCATCCTGGTCCTGGCCCAGCAACCCCTGCGCCTGCTGCAGGATCGCGCCCTGCCAGCCCAGGTCGGGCATGTCTATGCGAAGACGGTCAACCCACTGTGGCTGTGCCGTTTCATCAACCAGGCACTGCGCGATGAATCGACTGGCGTTACACCACTGGCGCAGGATGCAGCCCGCTGACCGGCGCGACGGCGGCGGGCAGCGCCTCGAAATGCACGGCGTCCACGCTGTTGCCCAGCGCTTCCACGCGCACCGTGCTGCCCTGGCCAGTGCGTCGGTGGTGGGCGCTGGCCCGGCCAACCGCGGCATCGAAGGCGGCGGCGCCGCTGCTGAAGGCTTCGGCCACGCCGGCGGCGGGGTCCAGCAGCGACCACTGTGCGGCACTGCACTTGACGGTAATGACCATGGGAGGCTCCTTGTGGGGAAACGGCGCAGGGGCGCATGACCCTCTGCTGATGACGTCACCGTAGCCAGCCCATCAGCGCGGTCCTATCAGATAAGTACGAAAAAGCCGCGCCCGGGTGTCAGAACTCCACGCTCATCACATCCCTGAGCCTGTTTAGCCTGTTCATTCCGTGATCCTTGTCACGGAGTCGGTTCAGCTTCACACTACCGTCACTAACAGGGGCCCCTTCCACATGCGCACCTTCTTCTCGCAGCAGCGCGGGACGCTGCTCAAGTTCTATTTCGGGGCCAGCTATCTGGTGCTGATCGAAGAACTGATCCGCGCCGCCATGCATTGAGCGCTTGCTGGCAGCACGGCGCCAGCAGAAACTGTTGCTCCAAGGTATGGAGTTTGCCGATGAAAGCGCTTCTTCTGATTCCAGCGCTGCTGGTACTGTCCGCGTGCGCCAACCAGCATCAGGTGGCCGCCAGCGCCGATGCTGCGGCCAGCTCGCCGGCCACGCCGAGGGTCGGCGCTGATCGCGACGCCCACGGCTGCATCGGCTCGGCTGGCTACCAGTGGTGCGAACACAGCCAACGCTGCGAGCGGCCGTGGGAACTGGCACAGGCCCAGGGGTTGGCCAATACCGCCGAAGCGATCGATGCCTACTGCGCGAAGCCGGCCAGTCCGGCGCGCAAGTGAGCCGCGCGCACCATGGCTGAGCTCAGTCCGCTGCCCACTCTCGCACCCGGCCGCTACCGCCATTTCAAGGGCGGCGAGTACCAAGTGATCGACATCGTCCGCAGCAGCGAAACGCTGGAACCGCTGGTGCTGTATCGCGCGCTCTATGGCGAAGGTGGGCTGTGGGTGCGCCCCTACCCGATGTTCGTCGAGCAGGTACCGGGCGAACACGGCCCGCAGCCGCGCTTCGCGCGTATCGGCGATTGAATCCGCATTGCCGGCCACGGCCGGCAGTGGCTGCCCGGCGCCGGGCCTGCGCTACAATCGTACCGTCCAGTCGGTTTCTTCCCGCCATGTCCGCATCTTCCTCCCGTTCGCGCCGCAAGGCGCCCGACAGCGTGCGCCAGTCGCTGCTGCAGGCCACCATCGACGTGATCGCACGGCAGGGACTGGCCGCAGTGACCGTGCAGGACATCGCACAGGCGGCTGGCGTCAGCAAGGGCGCACTATTCCATCACTTCGCCAGCAAGCAGGCGCTGGTCGATGCCGCCATCGCCACGCTCATCGCTGAGTTCGAAGCGCAGGTACGTGGCCTGATGGCAGGCAGTGCGCACCACGGCTGCTTCAGCCGCGCCTATGTGCGCGCCAACTTCGACCACCTGCTGCAGCAGGAACGGGTGAACGACATCGGGCTGACCCTGGGCAACATGCTTGAACCTGCACTGCTTGCGCAGTGGGGCGCCTGGCTGCGGCGCATGCTGGCCGAGTTCCCGGAGGAAGCCGCCAATCCCCGCCTGTATGCGGCGCGCTGTGTCGCCGACGGCTACTGGGCCACCGCCTACGGCCGGCCGCTGGACGAGGAAGAACGCATCAATGCCCTGGCCATGGCCGAGCAGGCCCTGAAGCTGTGTGACCCTGTGTAAGCCGGAGCCTGCGATGAATCCCTACGTCTACCTCGCCGCCGCGATCGTGCTGGAAGTGATCGCCACGTCGCTGCTCAAGGCCTCCGACGGCATGAGCCGACTGCTGCCCACGCTCGGTGCGCTGGTCGGCTACGGGCTGTGCTTCTACCTGCTGTCGGTGACCATGAAATCGATACCGACCGGCATCGCTTATGCCATCTGGTCCGGCATCGGCATCGTGCTGATCTCGGTGATCGGGCTGGTGGTGTTCAAGCAGCGCCTGGATGCGCCGGCACTGATCGGCATCGGGCTGATCTGCGCCGGCGTGCTGGTGATCAACCTGTTCTCGCGCAGCAGCGCACACTGAGCACGCTGCCGCGCGTCACGCGCTAGCTGACCTTCTTGGCCACGGTCATGCCCAGCAGGAACAGCACCACGGCGATGATGATGCCGGCCCAGAACAGGAACTTGGCGATGCCGACCGCCGCGCCGGCAATGCCGCCGAAGCCGAGCACGCCTGCGATGACGCCGATGATGGCGAAGATGATGGCCCACTTGATCATGTCAAACCTTTCCCCGCGGGGACTGCGTACTGGATGATCAGGCTAGGCCGTGGCCGATGCGGCATTCGTGAACAGGCCGCGTGCGCGGCGTGAATCAGCGCGGGCGGAAACGCAGCAGGGCCACCGCGAACGCCAGGAACACGCTGCCCACCAGCCGCTCGAACCAGCGCCGTGCAAACGGCTTTGCCAGCCAGCGGCGCAGGCCATGGCCACCGGCTGCATACATCACGTACCAGAACAGCTCGCAGCCGGCGAAGGTAGCCACCAGCACGCTGTACTGCAGCGCCTGGCCGCGCGAAGGGTCGACGAACTGTGGCAGGAACGCCGTCGCGAACAGCAGCAGCTTGGGATTGCTCAGGCCGACCAGAAGTCCCCCGCGGAACACTGCCCATGCGCCGAGTGCCGGCGCGACCGCCAGCCCTGCATCCACGGTCACCGGCGGCGCCGGGCGGCCGCTGTCACGCCATGCCTTCAGCCCCAGCCAGGCCAGGTAGGCCACGCCCAGGTAACGCAGCACTTCGAACAGCATCGGCGAGGAATGCAACAGCGCGCTCAGGCCCGCCGCGGACGCGGCCAGCACCAGCAGCATCGCCAGCAGGCAGCCCGCCATTGCCGGCACGCTGCCACGGAAACCCAGCCCGACGCTGCGGCCCAGGATATGCAGCATGTTCGGCCCCGGGGTGCCACACAGCACGAACACAGTGGCCAGGAACCACCACCAGGTATGCAGGGCCATCGCGTACATCCACTCCAGAAGACCGCACCAGCATAGGGCGTGCCCGCAGCGCACGGAACATACAGCCCACCGTGGATGCAGTGGTTACAGATTCCGGGATCGGCAGCCGCGCGCCTTCTGTGCTGCAATGGAGGCCCCTGGCATGGAGCGGTGCATGAAGACCCTTGGCCTGATCGGTGGCATGAGCTGGGAGAGCTCGGCGCAGTATTACCGGCTCATCAACGAGGAGATCCGTGATCGCCTGGGCGGCGCCCACTCGGCGCAACTGCTGCTGTGGTCGGTGGATTTCGCCGGCATCAAGCAACTGCAGCACGACGGTGACTGGGATGCGCTGGGCGACCACATGGCCGATGCCGCACGGCGCCTGCAGGCCGGCGGCGCCGATCTGCTGCTGATCTGCACCAACACCATGCACAAGCTGACCGACCGCATCGAAGCCGCCTGCCCCCTGCCGCTGTTGCATATCGCCGACCCGACCGCGAACGCGATCGTGCAGGCGGGTGCGCGCAGGGTGGGCCTGCTCGGCACCGCCTTCACCATGGAGCAGGACTTCTACCGCGGGCGGCTGCAGGAGCGCTTCGGCCTGGAGGTGCTGGTGCCCGATGCCGAAGATCGTCGCAGCGTGCACGACATCATCTACCAGGAACTGATCGCCGGCGTGGTCAGCGAGCAGTCACGGCAGATCTATGCCGCGGTCATCGCGCGCCTGGTCGCGCGCGGCGCAGAGGCGATCATCCTCGGCTGTACCGAGATCATGCTGCTGGTGCGGCCGGAGGACAGCGCGGTGCCGTTGTTCGATACCACCACCCTGCATGCGCGGGCCGCGGTGGACGCGGCACTGGCCTGACCCCACGTGCGATGCGGCGCGGAATCAGTCCGCGCCCTGCACTTCCAGCGCTGTGATCAGCCAGTCGACCACCGCCTGCGAATCGCACAGGAAGAAGATGGCATCGCCGGAGCGCGCTTCGGTGAGCAGGCGATACACGGTGATCGCCACCGCCGACTGGTTGGCGATGAACACTTCCGGGCTGCGCGGCCCTTCACTGTGCCCGGCCACGGCATGCAACGCGTTGCGCGCGGCCACGGTCGTGGCCGGGTCCGCGCTGCGGGTCAGTTCCGGCCCGCGCAGGCCCCACGCAATGAACACATGCTTGCCCTTGAACGTGGTGTCCAGGACCTGCACCTCGGCGCCTGTGTCGGCCGAGCGATGAATGACAGTACTGCTGATCAACGCAACCCCCTGTGGTCGTCGTGGTCCGCGCATCCTCCCCCACAGGCCGCCCTCACACCAGCGACGGCAGCCGCAGGCTGCGCCGACAGGCGTGGAAGACATGTAAGAAGGTGTAAACCGATGCGATCGGATGTGCAGAGATGATACGGGATGTAAGCCTCTGCATGGGCCCGCGCGTACTAGTAAACCCCCACTGAGCCGGTTCCGGAACGGTGCGTTCCGGCGGTCCCGGGCTGGGTCATTCTTGCCGCCCGATCCACCGCCCGAGCCCCTGATGACCCACCGCCTGCTGTTGCCGATCACCGCCACCGCGCTTGTCCTGCTGCTGGCTGCCACCACCGTGGCCGCCCAGGATTACGACACGGATCACATTCCAGTGCTGCGCTGCGAATCGCAGTTCAACAAGACCCAGCAGTGCGCCATCGAAGGCCCGATGAGGCTGGCCCGGCAGCTGTCGGTTACCCGATGCGTGGAGAACCAGAACTGGGGCCAGCGCCGCCGCATGCTGTGGGTCACTGACGGCTGCCGCGCCGAGTTCGTCGCCGACGAGTACGGTCGCTGGCCCGGGCGCGGTCGTGATCGCGACGGCGAGGGCGAACGCCTGGTCTGCGAGTCGTACGAGAAGAAGGACAAGGAATGCCGCATCCGCGTGCGCCACGAAGTGCGCCTGGTCAAGCAGAAGTCGGTGACGACCTGTGTCGAGGACCGCAACTGGGGCTGGGACCGCCGTGGCATCTGGGTCAGCGACGGCTGCCGTGCCGAGTTCCGGGTCTATTGACTGCCGAGCACGCGCTGGCTGCGGCGGATCAGTGATCGCAACCGGCGTGACCGATAGACTGCATGCAACCGCCCGAGGAACGATTGATGACACCGCCGGATCCCTCCACGACGACGCTGCAGATCCGCGACGCCCGCCCCGGCGATGCCGCCGCGCTGATCGCGCTGGACAGCGTGGCGGCACATGATCCGCGACGGGCGACGCAGATCGGCCAGTGGCTTGCGCAGGGCCATGTGCACGTGGCCGAGCAGGATTGCGTGGCTGTCGGCTACCTGGTCATCCATCACCACTTCTTCGGCGAAGCCTTCGTTGAAATGCTGAGGGTGGGCCCGGCACGGCGCGGCCAGGGCATCGGTGCCGCCCTGCTTCGCCACGCCATTGCGCGACGCGGCGGCGGCAAGCTGTTCACCTCCACCAACAGCTCCAACAGCAGCATGCAGCGCCTGCTTGCTGCGTCGGGCTTCGTCGACAGCGGCATCGTGCACGGATTGGACGAGGGCGATGCGGAACGGATCTATCGCTTCGCGGGTGATTGATCGCGCTGCGCCACGCGCACAAAAAAGCCCACGCATCGCTGCGCAGGCTTCTTGATTCATCACAGTGGTCGGGACGGCCGGATTCGAACCGACGACCCTCTGCCCCCCAGGCAGATGCGCTACCAGGCTGCGCTACGCCCCGACTGATGCTGCGATGTGCCCGCCAGTGCGGCGGGCCGTGAAGTATAGCGGATTACGAAGGAAATGGGATCAGCGGCGCAGCAACTGCAGCACTTCTTCCAGCTCCATGCGCACCTGCTTGATGATCTGGTTGCTCAGCGCCGATTCCTCGCGAGCATCGGGACCGTCCAGGCGCAGGCGTGCACCACCGATGGTGTAGCCCTGTTCGTACAGCAGGCTGCGGATCTGCCGCACCATCAGCACATCGTGGCGCTGGTAGTAGCGACGGTTGCCTCGGCGCTTGGCCGGCTCAAGGCTGGGAAACTCGGTTTCCCAGTAGCGCAGGACGTGCGGCTTGACGTCGCACAGCTCGCTGACTTCACCGATGGTGAAGTAGCGCTTGGCCGGGATCGGCGGTAGTTCGCGGTTACTGCCCGGATCCAGCATAAGCTTCCACCCTCTCCTTGAGCTTCTGGCCCGGACGGAAGGTGACCACCGTACGGGCGGAAATCGGAATTTCCTCGCCGGTCTTGGGGTTGCGACCCGGGCGCTGGTTCTTGCGCCGCAGGTCGAAATTACCGAAGCCCGACAGCTTCACCTGACGTCCCTGTTCCAATGCTTCACGCAGCACATCGAAAAACGCGTCGACGAATTCCTTGGCTTCCCGCTTGTTCAGACCGACTTCGTCGAACAGCTTTTCCGCCATCTCCGCCTTGGTCAATGCCATTGCCTGCTACCCCCGAGTGCTGCCCGCTCAGCCGCGGATCCGGGCGTGGTGTTCACGCTCGATGGCAGTGACCGCCTCGGCCACCACCGCATCCACGTCGCGGTCCGTCAGAGTGCGCGACTTGTCCTGCAAAATCAAGCCCATAGCGAGACTCTTGAATCCCGGCTCGACGCCCTGGCCGACATAGCGGTCGAACAGGTTCAGGTCGCGCAGCAGCGGCCCGGCGGCCTGGCGGACGGTGGCGGCCAGATCGGCCCAGGCCACCTGTTCAGGCACCAGGAACGCCAGGTCGCGGCGCACCGCCGGGTAGCGCGACAGCTCGCCGGCACGCGGCAGGCGGCGGGCGGTCAGCGGCTCCAGGTCCAGCTCGAAGGCATAGACATCGGCCTCGATCTCCATCGCCTTGGCCAGGCGCGGGTGGATCTGGCCGATCCAGCCGATCGCCACGCCATCGCGCAGCACTTCGGCCGAGCGCACCGGGTGGCCGTAGGCACGGGCCGACGAGCGGAACTCCAGCTGCGCGCCACTGGCGGCGGCCAGCGACTCCAGGTCGCCCTTCAGGTCATGGAAATCGACCTTGCGGCTCGGCAGGCCCCACTGCACCGCCTGCGCATCGCCACAGACCGCGGCGGCCACACGCGCGGTTTCCAGCGGTGCCGGCCGGCTTTCGCCGGGCGACGCGTCGCCGGCCTGCTGGGCGAACACCCGCCCCAGCTCGAACAGGCGCACCCGGCCCAGCTGGCGGGCGGCATTGCGGCCGAGCGTGGCGACCAGGCCCGGCAGCAGCGACGGGCGCATCACCGCCAGTTCGGCCGACAGCGGGTTGGCCAGCGGCACCAGGCCGTCGCGCAGCTGCCACTGGGTCAGCAGCGCGTCGTCGACGAAGGCGAAATTGACGGTTTCCTGCTGGTCACGGGCGATCAGCTGGCGGCGCACGCTCAGCGCATCCAGCTGGGTTTCGCTCGGCATCGCCACGCGCGAGGCACCGCCCGGCAGCGTGGTCGGGATCTGCTCGTAACCGTGGATGCGGGCCAGCTCCTCGATCAGGTCTTCTTCGATGGCGATGTCGAAGCGGCGGCTCGGCGCGGCCACCTGCCAGCCATCGGTGGTGGCGACCACGTCCATGCCCAGCGCGCGCAGGATGCGCTCGACTTCGGCGTCTTCGATGGTGATGCCGAGCACGCGGGTGATGCGTGCGCGGCGCAGCGCGATGGTTGCCGGCTGCGGCAGATCGGCCTCACGCACGGCCTCGGTGACCGGTGCCGGGGTGCCGCCGGCCAGGTCCAGCACCAGGCGGGTGGCGTATTCGATGGCGGTGCGCGGCAGTGCCGGATCGACGCCACGCTCGAAGCGGTGGCCGGCATCGGTGTGCAGGCCCAGCTTGCGGCCACGGCCCATGATCGCGGCCGGTGCGAAGTGCGCGGCCTCCAGGAACACGGCGGTGGTGGCGTCGGTGACGCGGGTGTCGAAGCCGCCCATCAGGCCGGCCAGGCCGACCGCGCGGTCAGCGTCGGTCACCACCAGGAAGCTGTCGTCCAACGCAGCATCGCGGCCGTCCAGCAGCTTCAGCGTCTCGCCGGCGCGCGAACGGCGCACGGCGATGCTGCCCTGCAGGGTGCCGAGGTCGTAGGCATGCATCGGCTGGCCCAGTTCCAGCATCACATACTGGGTGATGTCGACCAGCAGCGACACCGGGCGCACGCCGCTGCGGCGCAGGCGCTCGGCCATCCACAGCGGGGTCTTCGCCGCGGCGTTGACGCCCTCGATGACACGGCCGAGGTAACGCGGCGCTTCGGCACCGGCATCCAGCTGGATCGACAGTTCACGGCTGCCGACGGCCGCAATGGCGTCGGCGGCGAAATCCAGCACTTCGCTGCGGGTCGCAGCGGCAACGTCGAAGGCGATGCCACGCAGGCTGAAGCAGTCGGCGCGATTCGGGGTCAGCTTGATCTCGATGCTGGCATCGGGCAGGCCCAGGTAATCGACCAGAGCCTGGCCGACCGGAGCGTCATCGGGCAATTCCAGCAGGCCGGACGCATCGTTGTCCAGGCCCAGCTCCTTGGCCGAGCACAGCATGCCGTTGGACTCGACGCCGCGCAGCTTGGCCGGCTTGATCTTCAGCTCGCCGATCTGCGCACCGACCATCGCCAGCGGCGCGACCAGGCCCGGGCGCGCGTTCGGCGCACCGCAGACGATCTGCAGCAGCTCGCCCTGCCCGGCATCGACCCTGCACACCTGCAGGCGGTCGGCTTCCGGATGGCGGACTGCCTCGACGATGCGCGCCACGACCACGTGATCGAGGCCTTCGCCCAGCGCGGTCACCTCTTCCACTTCCAGGCCGATGGCGGTCAGCACCGCACTCAGTTCATCGCGCGAAGCGCTGGTCGGGACGTGGCTGCGCAGCCAGTTTTCGGAGAATTTCATGGTGTCATCCTGGTGGGCCCGGCGCATGCGCCTGGGCCTGCGAATTTAAGAGCCGTCGAGCAAGCTCGACGCTACGGACCGGCGCTTACGCGAACTGTTTCAGGAAGCGCACGTCGTTCTCGAAGAACGCGCGCAGGTCGTTGACGCCGTAGCGCAGCATCGCGAAGCGCTCCACGCCCATGCCGAAGGCGAAGCCGGTGTAGCGCTCCGGATCGATGCCGACGTTGCGCAGCACGTTCGGATGAACCATGCCGCAGCCGAGCACTTCCAGCCAGCGGGTGCTGCCATCCGGCTGCTGCCAGGCGATGTCCACTTCCGCACCCGGTTCAACGAACGGGAAATAGCTGGGGCGGAAGCGCATCTCGAAATCGCGCTCGAAGAAGGCGCGCACGAACTCGGCCAGCGTGCCCTTCAGGTCGGCGAAGGTCGAATGCTCGTCCACCAGCAGGCCTTCCACCTGGTGGAACATCGGCGAGTGGGTCTGGTCACTGTCGCTGCGGTACACCTTGCCCGCGGCGATCATGCGCAGCGGCGGCGCATGGTCGCCCATGTAGCGCACCTGCACACCCGAGGTATGCGTGCGCAGCAGGCGGCCGTCGCCGAAGTAGAAGGTGTCATGCATCGCGCGCGCCGGATGGTGCGGCGGGAAGTTCAGCGCCTCGAAGTTGTGCCAGTCGTCCTCGATCTCCGGCCCTTCCGACAGCTCGTAGCCCAGGCGGCCGAAGATGCCGGTGATGCGCTCCAGGGTGCGGGTGATCGGGTGCAGGCCGGCGCGATCGCCATTGCGGCCCGGCAGGGTGATGTCGATGGCTTCGGCCGCCAGGCGCGCGTCCAGCGCCGCGTCTTCCAGCAGCGCCTTGCGCTCGCCCAGCGCGCGGGTCAGCGCATCGCGGGCCTGGTTGATCGCTTCACCGGCAGCCTTGCGCTCGTCGGCCGGCAGGGCGCCGAGCTGCTTGAGCTGCGAGGTGATGCTGCCACTCTTGCCAAGCAGGGCCACGCGCAGCTGTTCCAGCACGTCGGGGCTCTGTGCGGCGGCCACATCGGCCAGCGCCTGGGTGGTGAGGGATTGGATGTCGCTCATGGGGGGCCGGAACTCCAGTCGATCTGCCATCGCGATGCGCGAAGGGCCGACCCCTGTCGCCACCGCCGTCCCTGCGCTGCCGCTGTGGCCGCGCCGGGACCCAAAAAAGAATGGGGAAGGACTTGCGCCCTTCCCCATGCATTGCCTTGACCTGACACCGTTCCGAGTGAACGGTTACGGCATCGGGAAGGACTTATGCCGCCAGCGCGCCCTTGGCCTTTTCGGCCAGCGCGGCAAAACCGGCTGCGTCGTGCACGGCGATGTCAGCCAGGACCTTGCGGTCCAGGGTGATGCCAGCCTTCAGCAGGCCGTTCATGAAGCGGCTGTAGCTCAGGCCGTTGATGCGGGCAGCCGCATTGATACGGGTGATCCACAGCGAACGGAAGTTGCGCTTCTTCTGCTTACGGCCGATGTAGGCGTACTGCTGTGCCTTGATGACCGCCTGCTTGGCGACGCGGAAGACCTTGCGACGGGCGTTGTAATAGCCCTTGGCGAGATCCAGGATTTTCTTGTGGCGGCGACGCGCCTGTACGCCACGCTTAACTCGTGCCATTTTTCAGTTCCTCAGAGGTAAGGGAGCATGCGGTCCAGACGGCCTGCGTCTTCTGCACGGACATGGCCCGTCTGACGCAGATTACGCTTACGCTTGGTCGCTTTCTTCGTGAGGATGTGGCTACGGTTGGCGTGGCCGCACTTGTACTTGCCCGAGGCGGTCTTGCGGAAACGCTTGGCCGCTGCCCGGTTGGTCTTGATCTTGGGCATTGCAATGTCCTTGATGGGATTTGACCCTGGTTTCTGACTGATCTGGCGGCGGCCTGGGCCGCTCTTTCCGTCCTGCCATGATCGGCGTACGACCCGTCCTGGGTGGGTCGAGCCGGGCATGATACAGGCAAAACCGCCCTGTCACCAGCCCCTGCAACCCTTTCACCGGCAATTCACCGGGATGCCGCAAAAGCAAAGGGACGCCATCGGCGCCCCTTCACCCTGAACCATTCAGCCAGGCGCCCCGGAAGGCGGCCGGTCAGGCCTCAGGTCTTCTTCTTCGGTGCGATCATCATGACCATCTGACGCCCTTCCAGGCGCGGACGGGATTCAATGACGATGTCCTCGCCCAGATCGGCCTCGATCCGGTTGGCCATTTCGCGGCCCAGTTCCTGGTGGCTCATTTCACGGCCACGGAAACGGATGTTGACCTTGATCTTGTCACCATCTTCGAGGAACTCACGCATCTTGCGCAGCTTGATCTGGTAGTCGCCCTCGTCCGTGACCGGACGGAACTTCACTTCCTTGATCTCGACCTGCTTGCTCTTCTTCTTGGCCTCGTTGGCCTTCTTCTGCGCTTCGAACTTGAACTTGCCGAAGTCCATGATCTTGCAGACCGGCGGATCGGCCTGCGGCTGGATCTCGACCAGGTCCAGGCCTTCATCTTCGGCCATGGACAGCGCTTCGTCGCGCGACAACACGCCGATCATTTCTCCGTCACTGCCGATCACGCGGACGCGCGGCACACGGATTTCCTGATTCTTGCGGTTCTGTTTGTTGTCAGGGGTGCTGATATTACGTTCTCCCAAGGGTATCGAACCGGTCCGGGTGCCTGTGCGCCCGGACCGGACCTTTGCTTACGCGCCCTCGGCGTGGAGCCGCTCGATGAAGGCCTGCAGGCTCATGCTGCCCAGGTCTTCGCCAGAACGCGTACGCACCGCTACAGCGCCGTTTTCCTTCTCGCGGTCACCAATGACCAGCAGGTACGGCACGCGCTGCAACGTATGCTCGCGGATTTTATAGCCGATCTTCTCGTTACGCAAATCCGAGCTGACGCGGAAGCCTTGCTCCGCAAGGGTTTTGGTCACGCCCGAGACGTATTCAGCCTGGGCGTCGGTGATGTTGGCCACCACCACCTGGGTCGGCGCCAGCCAGGCCGGGAACTGGCCGGCGTGGTGCTCGATCAGGATGCCCAGGAAGCGCTCCATCGAGCCGACGATGGCCCGGTGCAGCATGACCGGGTGCTTCTTCTGGCTGTTCTCGTCCACGTACTCGGCGCCGAGGCGGCCCGGCATCATGAAGTCGACCTGCATGGTGCCCAGCTGCCAGGTACGGCCGATGGCGTCCTTCAGGTGGTACTCGATCTTCGGGCCGTAGAAGGCACCCTCGCCCGGCAGTTCCTGCCACTCCACCCCATTGCTGGACAGTGCCGAGCGCAGCGCGCCTTCGGCCTTGTCCCAGGTGGCGTCGTCGCCCAGGCGCGATTCCGGACGCAGGGCGATCTTGACCTGGATCTCATCGAAGCCGAAGTGCTGGTAGACCGCCAGCGCCTGCTGGTGGAACGCGGTCACTTCCGCCTCGACCTGGTTTTCGGTGCAGAACACGTGGCCGTCGTCCTGGGTGAAACCACGCACGCGCAGGATGCCGTGCAGCGCGCCGGAGGGCTCGTTGCGGTGGCAGGCACCGAACTCGCCATAGCGGATCGGCAGGTCGCGGTAGCTGTGCAGGCCCTGGTTGAACACCTGTACGTGGCCCGGGCAGTTCATCGGCTTGAGCGCGTAGGTGCGCTTCTCCGATTCGGTGAAGAACATCGCGTCCTGGTAGTTGTCCCAGTGGCCGGACTTCTGCCACAGGCTCACGTCCAGGATCTGCGGGCAGCGCACTTCGCCGTAGCCGGTCTTGCGATAGACCTTGCGCATGTACTGCTCGACCACCTGCCACAGCGCCCAGCCCTTGGGGTGCCAGAACACCAGGCCCGGGGCCTCTTCCTGCAGGTGGAACAGGTCCTGCTGCTTGCCGATGCGGCGGTGGTCGCGCATTTCGGCTTCTTCGATGCGCTTGATGTACGCCTCAAGCTGCTTCTTGTCGGCCCAGGCGGTGCCGTAGATGCGCTGCAGCTGCTCGTTCTGCGCGTCACCGCGCCAGTAGGCACCGGAGATGCGGGTCAGCTTGAAGGCCTTCAGGAAGCGGGTGTTCGGCACGTGCGGGCCACGGCACATGTCCACGTATTCCTGGTGGTAGTACATGCCCATCGCCTGGATGTCGTCGGACATGTCCTCGATCAGGCGCAGCTTGTAGTCCTCGCCACGGGCCTTGAAGATCTCGACCACTTCGGCGCGCGGCGTCATCTTCTTGATGACGTCGTAGTCCTGGGCGATCAGCTCGCCCATGCGCTTCTCGATCGCCGCCATGTCTTCCGGGGTGAACGGGCGCTCGGAGTAGATGTCGTAGTAGAAGCCCTCGGCGATCACCGGGCCGATGACCATCTTGACGTCCGGGTACAGCTGCTTGACGGCGTGGCCGACCAGGTGGGCGCAGGAGTGGCGGATGATCTCCACGCCCTCCTCGTCCTTGGCGGTGATGATGCGCAGGCTGGCATCGTGGTCGATGACATCGCTGGCATCGACCAGCACGCCATCGACCGAGCCGGCGATGGTGGCCTTGGCCAGGCCGGCACCGATCGACTGGGCGACGTCCATGACGCTGACGGGGTTTTCGAACTCGCGGCAGCTGCCGTCGGGAAGGGTGATATTGATCATCGCAGTGGCTTCGTGCGGGGCCCGCCGGGCGGGCTGGAAAGCGTTCCCGGGCCATGGCCCGGGCAATAAAAAAGCGCCGCGAGGGCGCCTGGAACGCAGGGCCTTCGGGGGCAGGTCAACAGTGGGCGGTGGTAGTGCTCATGTCGCACGCTCGGCCGGCGCTGGGCGCGGGCCACCTTGTTCCAGTCAGGGGTCTGCGACGATCTTAAACCAGCAGGGAGGAAAGCCCAAGCCGGCCGGGGCCTCCCGCCGGCAATCGCGGCTGAATGGCCGCCGCTGGCGGGGCCAAATATCAATGATTACCATACGCAGGCGTTTCTCACTCGCGTGTGAGGCGCCCCTTCCTGGCCCTGGACCCACCCATGTATACGCTGTCGCTGCCGGCCCGTGCCGGCCTGCTCCGTGCCCCACTCTCCGCCCTCGCCCTTGCCGTCTCCGGCATGCTTCCGGGCCTGGCCGCGGCCGACGAGGCGCGTACGCTCGACACCGTACAGGTGACTGCCCCGATCGCCACCGAGAGCGGCAGCGCGACCAAGACCGATACCCCGCTGCGCGAGATCCCGCAGTCGATCTCGGTCATCACCGACCGGCAGATGCGTGACCGTGGCATCCATGGCGTTGAAGAGGCGGTGTGGTACACCGCCGGCGCCCAGGGCGGCCAGTACGGCGAAGACACGCGCAGCGACTGGCTGCTGGTCCGTGGTTTCAAACCCGCCCGCTACCTTGATGGCCTGGCCACGGTGGAAGGCACCTGGACCGGCGAATCGCGCCTGGAGCCCTATGGCCTGGAGCGCATCGATGTGCTGAAGGGCCCGGCCTCGGTCAACTACGGTGCGATGCCGCCGGGCGGCCTGATCAACTTCGTCAGCAAGCGGCCGCACGCCAACCCGTTGCAGGAAGTGGAGCTGCAGGTCGGCAACTACGGCCTGAAGCAGGCCGCCTTCGACATCGGCGGTGCGCTCAATGACAGCGGCAGCGTGCTGTACCGGCTGGTCGGCCTGGCCCGCAACAGCGACAACGTGATCGACCACGTCCATGACGATCGCTACTACCTGGCCCCCTCGCTGACCTGGACGCCGGACGATGCCAACGCGCTGACCGTGCTGGCGCGCTACCAGAAGAACGACACGGTCGAAACCGGCGGCTTCCTGCCTTACCAGGGCACGGTGGTGCCCGGCGCCAACGGCCGCTACATCTCCCGCCACTTCTTCAGCGGCGAGCCGGGCGTGAACGACTACACCAAGGAAAGCGCCGCGCTCGGCTATGAATTCCGCCATGACTTCGGCGATGGCACCGTGTTCAACCAGAACGCGCGCTACAGCTGGGCCGAAGTGGACGCCAGCCGCGGCAGCCTGGGCCTGTTCGGCCTGGTGTCGCCGGACAGCACCGAGCTGGTGCGCTACTACTACCCGCGCCTGGACAAGTCCGAAAGCGTGGCCATCGACAACAACCTGACCTTCCGCTTCCGCAGCGGCCGTGCCGAGCACACGGTGCTGGCGGGGCTGGACTACCGTCGCGCGCGCAACGATTACGCCTCGGCATTCCTGTTCGGCGCGCCCGGCATCGATGCCTACAACCCGGTGTATGGCGCGCCGGTGCAGGTGCCCGACTACACCTCGCGCCAGGTGCAGACGCAGAGCACGCTGGGCCTGTACCTGCAGGACCAGATCCGCATCGACCGCTGGCTGGTCACGCTGGCCGGCCGCCAGGACTGGGTCGGTACCGATACCGAGCAGCGCATCGGCACCGCCAGCCGCGCCCACCAGAGCGATGACAGGTTCTCCGGCCGGGTGGGCGTGAACTACCTGTTTGACAATGGCGTGAGCCCCTACGTGAGCTGGTCGCAGTCGTTCCAGACCACCATCGGTACCGACTACGCGGGGCGCGCGTTCGTGCCGACCACCGGCGAGCAGTTCGAGGCCGGCGTGAAGTACCAGCCCGAGGGTGGCCGCCTGCTGCTGACCGCCGCGGCGTACCAGATCGAGCAGGACAACACGCTCACCGTCGACCCGCAGCACACCCTGTTCTCGATCCAGCAGGGCCAGACCCGCGTGCGCGGTGCCGAGCTGGAAGGGCGCTGGAACATCGGCCAGGGCCTGAGCGTGTACGGCAGCTACACCCGCCTCGACGCCAAGGTCCGGCGCAGTACCGATGCCGCTTCGGTAGGCAAGCGGGTGGCCCTGGTGCCGAAGGAAAGCGCGTCGCTGGGCGCCGACTACACCTTTACCGCCGGCGCGCTGAGCGGGTTCGGCTTCGGTGCCGGCGTCCGCTACAACGGCGGCATCTATGGCGACATCTACAACGACTGGTACACGCCGTCGTTCACCCTCATCGATGCCAGCGTGCATTACGACCGCGGCCCGTGGCGCCTGCAGGTCAATGCCGCCAACGCCGCCGACAAGAAGTACGTGTCGGCCTGCAACAGCGCGACCTGGTGCTACTACGGCTACCCGCGTACCGTCACCGCCAGCCTGCGTTACCAATGGTGAGCCCGCGATGATCACGGTAGGCCTGTCGACGCTGGGATTCTGCAGCCTGGGCATGCTGGCGGCGATGTTCTCGGCGCTGGCGTTCTATGCCGCCTCGCCGCACTGCCGCTGGCCACGCCTGCGCCGCGCCGGACGCCTCGGCCACCAGATCGGCCTGGTTGCCGCCGCCGCATCGCTGTGGCTGTGGATGGCCGAGCTGGGCTTCGCCGCTGGCCTGGTCGCAATGCTGTGCACCTGGATGCTGTCGGCAATGCTGCTGCCGGCACTGGCCGCGTGGCATCGCCCCGGCGCGGAGACACCGTGATGTGGGCGCGCGCGTTTGCCGGCATATTCGCCGGCTTCTTCCTGGCGGCCGCCGCCACCGGACTGGTCACCTGGCTGCCACCGGGCCCGTGGCAGAACGCCCTGGTGCCTGCGCTGATCGCCTTCGTGCCGCTGTGGATGCTGGCGGCTTTGTGGGCCTTCAGTTTCCGCCGCGCTGGGTATGCCTGGCTGGCCCTGGCCGGCAGCGCGGCGGCCGGTTTCGGTGTGCTCGGGCTGCTGCGCATGGCCGGCGCCGTGCAATGAGATCAATCGCATGAAGTTCAGCTCGCAGACCCTGCGCACGTTCACCACCCTGCACACCTGGGTCGGCCTGGTGGCCGGCTTCGGGCTGTTCGTGGCCTTCTATGCCGGTGCGCTGACCCTGTTCCACCACGACCTGCCGCTGTGGCAGACGCCGGGCGCGGCCACTGCGTTGCCCGCCAGCCTGGATGACGCGCAGTACCTGCTGGAGGACGTGCTGGCCGCACATGCGGAAGCACGCCGGCATGTCGGCATGACCTTCCCCGGTGCCGAGCATCCGCAGCCGCTGGCCTACTGGCAGGCCGACGACGGGGGGTGGCGCTATGCCTGGCCGGGGCAGACCGCCGGCAGCCCGACGCCGCCGCAGTCGGGCCTGGCCGAACTGGTCAACGAGCTGCACTACAGCCTGGGCCTGCCGGTGGCCGGCATCTACGTGATGGGCATCGTCAGCCTGCTGTATGGCATGGCCCTGCTCAGTGGCCTGGTGATCCATCTGCCGAAACTGCTCGGCGACCTGTTCGCGCTGCGCCCGGGCCGCAACCTCAAGCAGCTGTGGCAGGACGCACACAACGTGATCGGTGTGCTCAGCCTGCCGTTCCACCTGATGTTCGCGGTGACCGGTGCCCTGCTCTGCCTGGTGTTCATCCAGATCGCCCTGCTCAATCCGCTCATCTTCGAAGGCAAGGCCCTGCAGGCGGTGCCGACGGCGATGGACACCGCGCCCGTGCGCGCCGCCAGCGGCGTGCCGGCCGCTCCGGGCAGCCTGCGCGAACTGCATGCGCGCGCGCTGGAAGTGGCACGCGCGCAGGGCGTGACCGATTTCGAACCGGCCTACCTGAAACTGGCCAACGGCGGTGATGCCAATGCCACCATCGAGATCACCGGTGAATCCAGCGGCACCCTCGGCCCACTCGGCTCGGTCGCGCTGGACGTCGCCAGTGGACGCCTGCTGGCCAGCCAGCTGCCCGGCCACCGTGATGCCAACCACGCCACGCTCAGCGCGGCCTATGCGCTGCATTTTGGTGAGTTCGGCAATGGCGTGGTGGTCTGGCTGTACTTCCTGCTGGGCCTGGGCGGTGCCTTCCTGTTCTATTCGGGCAACCTGCTGTGGATCGAATCGCGGCGCAAGCGCCGGCAACCACAACAGCCGCGCTCCGGGGTGAACATGGCGCGGGCCACGGTGGGCGTGTGCATCGGCCTGTGCGTGGCGATCTCGGTCGCGTTCGCCAGCGCACTGGTGCTGGAACGGGTGGCACCGTCCGCCGTTGATCACGGCATCCGCTGGGCCTGTTTCGGCAGCTGGGCCGCGTGTGCGCTGTGGGCAGCACTGCGCCGCCCGGCCCAGGCGGCACGCGAGCTGCTCTGGGCCGCCGCGATCAGCACCGCGCTGGTGCCGGTGCTGCATGGCGCCCTCAGCGGTGACTGGTTGTGGCGCGCGGCCGCGCATGGGCACTGGCCGCTGTTCTGGGTCGATGCGATCGCACTGGCCATGGCGTTCGGTTTTGCCCGGCTGGCCCTGGCCAGCCAGCGTCGCGCGCGCAACGGCGATCCCAACAGCGTCTGGGCCAATTGAGGTAGCGCCGGGCATGGCCCGGCACTACCGCCAACCCTCAATCGCCGATGCGGGCCTTCTGCCACGGGCCAAGCATGGCGTTGAGCAGGCTGGCCTGTTCGTCATCGCCGGTCAGCTCCCACATGAACACCCCGGCCAGGCCCTGCTCGCGGGCGAACTGCGCGCGCAGCCCGATCGAGCGCGGGTCTTCGTAGCTGATGAAGATCTTCTGCTGCGGGTTGTACAGCCACGGGCTCTGCGCCTGCGGCTGCCAATGCTTCGTCCAGCCAGGCTGGTCCAGATAGCGCGCCTTGATCACCCGCCAGTCGCCCGCGTCGGTCGGTGCGCTGTAGGCCTGGTACAGCCCATCGGCGGCGTCACCGGTGACCTTGAAGCCACGGCCATAGAACGGCACGCCCAGCACCAGCTTGTGGGCCGGCACACCGTGGTCGCGGTAGTACTGCACCGCGCCGGCCACGTTGTTCCAGCGCCGCAGTTCCGGTGCCAGCTGATCGGCTGGCACTTCATGCAGCGGGGCGTTGAAGGTCGACACCGCCGAGAAACCGGTGCCCATGTCGTAGCTCATCAGGTTGATGAAATCGAACACCCTGGCCAGCGCCGGCAGGTCGTAGCTGGCCGCCGGATCGTAGGGGCCATCGGTCTGCAGGCGACCGGCGGCCAGCGCAGCGGTCAGCAGCATCGGCTGCCCCTGCTTGCGCCCGCGCGCGTCAAGTGCGACGCGGAACGCCTGCGCGAGCCTGGTCAGGTTGGCGCGATCCTGCGGGCGGTGCGCCAGCTCCTTCGGCCCACCACTGACCGGGAATTCCCAGTCGATGTCCACGCCATCGAAGCTGCCGGCGTGGCGATCGAAGAACAGCGCCATGCAGGAATCGACCAGGCGCTTGCGGCTGGCCTCGCTCAGCGCCGCATCGGAGAAACCGCCCGCGCCCCAGCCGCCGATGGAAATCAGCGTGCGCAGGTGCGGATGCGCCTTCTTCAGTTCGGCCAGCGCAGCGAAGTTGGCCGGCGCTTCGGCACCGACCGTGCAGCGGCCGTCTTCAATGGTGGAAAACGCATAGAACAGGTGGGTCAGGCGTTCGGCCGGAATGCTCGACACCTGATAGCGCTCGGCCGACCCGCCGGGATAGTAGGCACCGAAGATCGGCGCCTGCGGTGCCGCAGCGGCGTGTGCAGCGGTGGGCAGGGTGCCGGCAATCAGCACGGCAAGGACAGCCACGGTCTGGCGCAACATGGGATCTCCCGGTTCGAAGGCGCAGCCACGTTAGCAAACCGATGTGCCTGCGGTACGGATGTCGCGGCATGTCGTCCAGTGGACACGCGCGCTCCCTCCCAGGACGACACCCCAGCGGTCACGCCACTGCCATCGTGCGCCGCAACAGGACAACCGCCGACGCCGCGCTATCCCTTCCCCGCATCGGCTAAGGTAGCCGCGGATCTTCAACCCCGCATGGACATGAGCAGCGACCACGACAACACCGACGACGGCGCACGGCCGGACGACGCCACGCTCGACGAACTGCAGGCGCTGGAAGCCCGTGCCTATGCCGCATTCCACGAAGGCGACCTCGCGCGGGCCGTGGCCCTGTTCGGTGAATTGACCGGGCATGCCCCGGAGGTTCCCTACCTGCATTACATGCGCGGGCTCGCCCACAAGTACCTGCGCGAGTGGCCGGCCTCGCTGCGGGACAACCTGCAGTCGGAACAGCTGCGCGACGCGTTCGATGTAGCCACCGCATGGAATGCCGGTATCGCCGCCACTGCACTGGGTGACTGGACCGAGGCCCGGCGCCAATGGAGCCGCTGCGGCATCACCGTGCCCGGCGACGCGGGGCCGATCGATGGCGATTTCGGCGTGGCCTGCCTGCGCCTGGCGCCGTGGTCCACCGCCGAGGTGGTCTACATGCGCCGCATCGATCCGGTACGCGCCCGCATCGACAATGTGCCGCTGCCAGAAAGCGGCTTCCGCTTCGGTGACATCGTGCTGCATGACGGCGCCTCGACCGGCCACCGCACCTACCGGGAGCAGAGTGTGCCGGTGTTCAATGCGATGCAGCGCCTGCAGCCATCGGACATGGCCACCTTCACTGTGTTCGTGCAGTGCGATTCCGCCGATGACATCGCTGCCCTGGAAGCCATGCAGCTGCCCGGGATCGGCATGGTCGAGGATTGGACCGCGACCGTGCGCAGGCTGTGCCGCCGTTGCAGCTACGGAACGCCGCACCAGCACGATGACGCAGCGGAGCGCGCGGACGGCTGGACGCGCGCGCGCGATCTCGGCATTGCCGCGCAAGGGCGTGCCGCGGTGGAAAAGCTGCTGGCAACATGGACCGCTGCGGCACCGGGACGCGTGCTGGAAGCCATCGAACAGCGCGAGCATCCGCTGAGTGAGCCCGAGCCGGGACAGGTCTGGTGGCTGGGGGAGGAAGAAGAGGAAGAAGATGCCGGGTAACGCCGAGCATGTTCGACTCCGGCGATGCCTCCAACAGCGTGTCAACCAAGGTTGACACCCACCCGGGGCGCGAGCGTGTCAACCAAGGTTGACACCTACCGGGGCAAAGCGCAGAGCGTTGTCGCACAAGGCCTTCAGAATTCTTCAGGCGGCTTTCCAGCACTTCAGATGCGGTGATGGCTCAATCGGGCTCCCTTTCGATGGAGCCCGCCGATGCGTTCGATCCTGCCCGTCCTGACCCTGCTCTGCGCCGTGTGTGCCGCGCCGCCGCTCACCGCTCGCGCCGCGCCGCCAGATCCGGCACGCCTGCTGGCGCTGCAGCAGGCCATCGCCCGCGATGAACTCAAGCAGATCCGCAGCGTGCTGCTGCAGGTCGATGGCCAGGTGGTCTACGAGGGCTACTTCAACGGCGCCGACGCACAGACCCTGCACGACGTGCGATCGGCCAGCAAGGGCGTGACGGCACTGCTGGTCGGCGCCGCCATCGGCGAGGGACGCGTACCCGGCGTGCAGGCCCGGGTGTACGACTACTTCCCGGCGTTCACCGCGCAGCACGCGGTCGACCCGCGCCTGCGCGCCACTACCCTGCAGGACCTGCTGACCATGAGCAGCCTGTGGGAGTGCGATGACGAGAACCCGTTCTCGGCCGGCCACGAAGAACGCATGTACGTCACCGAGCGGTGGCTGGACTTCGCGCTGGCGCTGCCGGTGAAGGGCTTTGCGCCCTGGATGCAGCGGCCGCAGGACAGCCCGCATGGCCGCGCGTTCGCCTACTGCACCGCCAACCCGTTCGTGCTCGGTGCCGTGCTTGAACAGGCCAGCGGGCAGCCCCTTGCAGACTACGCCGCGCGCGTGCTGGAACGCCCGCTGGGCATCAGTGAAAGCCAGTGGAACCGTTCGCCGGAGGGCATCGGCATGGGCGGCGGCGGCACCCGCTACCGCACGCGTGACCTGGCCCGGTTCGGCCAGCTGGTACTGGACGGTGGACGCTGGCAGGGTCGCCAGCTGGTTCCCAGGGACTACATCGCGGCGATGGTGCAGGCGCAGGCCACGACGCCCGATGGCAGCGATTATGGCTACCAGTGGTGGGGCCTGAAGCTCGATGTGCAGGGTGCGTCGCGCACCGTGTGGGCGATGTCCGGCAATGGCGGCAACTATGTGTTCGTGCTGCCCGAACAGCGCGTGGTGGCCGTGGTCACCAGCCAGGCCTTCAACCGCTCCTTCGCCCATCCGCAGTCGCGGCGCATCCTCACCGAGTTCCTGCTGCCGGCGCTGCGCTGAGGGCGGCCAGGTCCTTCGGCCGCCAGGCGGCGGCCAACACCTGCGCGCGCTGCCGGGCGATGTCGGTATCGATGCGCTCCAGCAACGCGGGCCAACCCGGGGCGTCGTGCAGGGGCGCCAACAGCGGCGTGGCGCGCAGCCACGCCACGTCGCGGAAGCCATCATCGACGGCCTGATGCAATGCGGCGACGGCCGCATCTGTACGTCCAGCAGCCTGCAGCAGCAATGCCCGCTCCACGCCCGTGTCGGACCAGCCATCGCCCGCGCTGGCGTCGAGCTGCTGCAGACGCTGCCCGAGCCACGCGTCCTGCGCCGGCTGCGCGCCGTACAGGCCCGCCAGCGTCTGCCCCAGTGATTGCTGGGGCCGCAGCTGGCGGCCGCGCTCAAACGCCTCTGCCGCCATCACCGGGTCACCGGCCAGCAGCGCGAGCTCTCCCTTCATCCGCAGCAGCTGCGGGTGTGGCGTGCCCCGCGCCAGCGCCTCGTCCAGCGCCTGCCTGGCCTGTTGCGGCGCGCCGGCCAGATACAGGCTGCGTGGCCAGGCGATATTGGAGAAGACGTTGTCCGGGTAGAGCTGGAAGTTGCGCGCGTGGCGTTGCGCTGCAGCCTGGGTGAAGCCCAGCAGTTCCAGCTCGCGCGCCACCTGCACGTCGCGGAAACGCACGCGCTCAGGCGCCTTCAATGACAGGTTCTCGCGCAGCGCCGTCACCACCTGGCCGCGCTCCTGCCGCAGATACGCCAGCGACGCGCGGCTGCGTTCGTCGGCGGGATCCAGTTCCAGCGCACGCGCGTAACCGGCCATCGCCTGCGGCATGTCGCCGAGGCAGTCCTGCGCATAGCCCCACAGCGCATGGGCGGCGGCATCGCGCGGCGCCCGCCTGCGCTCCTCGCTGGCCAGGGCCAGCGCCTCTTTCACTTGTGCCGGCGAGCCGTTGAACAGGCAGCCCTGCGCCGCCAACGCACGCGACAGTCCCCGCCGCGCCGGCGCGGACTCCGGATCGACCTGCAGCGCGTGCCGGTACAGGCTGATCGCCCGCTCGTTGTTGCTGGCCTGGCCGATGCCTGCGTAATAATCGGCGCGCTGCAGCGCCGCCTGCGCCGCACCCGGTGCAGGCGGCCGCGGCCACCACACCAGCGTTGCGGCGACGCCCAGCGCCACGGCCGCCATCAGGCCCCACCCTGCCCTGCCGCGCCAACGTGACCGGGCAGGCTGTGCGGTACCCGGCAACGGCTGCGCGCACAGCTGGTAGCCGCGCCCACGCACCGAACGGATGTAGCGCGGCCGGCGGCTGTCATCGCCCAGTGCCTGGCGCAGCAGCTTGACCCGTTGGCTGACCGCATCTTCGCCGACCACGGCCGGCGCCCAGACCTGCGCCGCCAGGGTGTCGAAATCGACGACCTCGGCGCCGTGCGCCAGCATCACGTCCAGCAGCGTCCAGCTCAGGCCGCTGACCGGCAGGACCTGGCCGGCGCGGCTGACCCGCTGTGCCGGGCGGTCAATGTCCAGATCGAGCAGGCGAAGGGTGTCCATGGGCGAAGCATAGCGGCACGCCGGCCGCGGATCGCGGGCAAAGAAAAAGCGGGCCGAAGCCCGCTTTTTCATTTCAGCGATTCCAGAAGCGTGTCAACCAAGGTTGACACCCACCGTAATCGACCGGAGGTCGATTACTCGGCGCTGACGGCGTCGCCTTCTTCCACGGCCTTCATCGACAGGCGGATACGCCCCTGCTTGTCGACTTCCAGCACCTTGACCTTGACCACATCGCCTTCCTTCAGCACGTCGCCGACCTTCTCGACGCGGTCGCTGGAGATCTGCGAGACGTGGACCAGGCCGTCCTTGCCCGGCAGGATGGTGACGAACGCACCGAAGTCCATGATCTTGGCGACCTTGCCTTCGTAGATGCGGCCCGGCTCGACGTCCGAGGTGATCTGCTCGATGCGGGCCTTGGCGGCCTGGGCAGCGATGGCGTTGACCGAAGCGATGACGATGGTGCCGTCATCCTGGATGTCGATCTGGGTGCCGGTTTCCTTGGTGATGGCCTGGATGGTCGAACCACCCTTGCCGATCACTTCGCGGATCTTGTCCGGGTGGATCTTGATGGTCAGCAGGCGCGGCGCGTAGTCGGACAGCTCCGAACGCGGGGCGGTCAGGCCGTGGGCCATTTCGCCCAGGATATGCAGACGGCCAGCCTTGGCCTGCTGCAGGGCCTGCTTCATGATCTCTTCGGTGATGCCTTCGATCTTGATGTCCATCTGCAGGGCGGAGATGCCCTCAGCGGTACCGGCCACCTTGAAGTCCATGTCGCCCAGGTGATCTTCGTCACCCAGGATGTCGGACAGGACGACGAAGCGCTCGCCTTCCTTGACCAGGCCCATGGCGATACCGGCAACCGGCGCCTTCACCGGCACGCCGGCGTCCATCAGGGCCAGCGACGAACCGCAGACCGAGGCCATCGACGAGGAACCGTTCGACTCGGTGATTTCCGAGACGACGCGGATGGTGTACGGGAAGGCTTCCAGCGACGGCATGACAGCCAGCACGCCGCGCTTGGCCAGGCGACCGTGGCCGATTTCGCGGCGCTTCGGGCCCATCATGCGGCCGCACTCACCCACCGAGAACGGAGGGAAGTTGTAGTGGAACAGGAAGTTTTCCTTGTACTCACCGGCAACGGCGTCGATGACCTGGCCGTCACGGGCGGTGCCCAGGGTGATGGTCACGATGGCCTGGGTTTCGCCGCGGGTGAACAGCGAGGAACCGTGGGTACGCGGCAGCACGCCGGTCTTCACGGCGATCGGGCGGACGGTGTCCAGCGCACGGCCGTCGATGCGGACCTTGGTGTCCAGCACCGAGTCACGCATGGTGCGGTATTCCAGCTCGCCGAATTCCTTCGACAGCTCGGCCGGGTTCCAGCCCTCGGCGGCCACACGGCCGGCCAGGGTTTCGACCACGTCCTTCTTGATCGCCGAGATGGCGTCGCGGCGCTGCAGCTTGTCGCGCACCTGGAAGGCTTCGCCCAGGCGCGGGCCGATGGCTTCCTTCAGGGCGGAGATCAGCGCGTCGTTCTTGGCCGGGGCTTCCCAGGTCGACGGCTTGGTGCCGGCTTCGACGGTCAGCTCGTTGATCGCGTTGATGACCTTCTGCATCTCGCGGTGACCGAAGGTCACGGCGCCCAGCATCACTTCTTCGGACAGCAGCGCAGCTTCGGATTCGACCATCAGCACGGCGTTGGAGGTACCGGCGACGACCAGTTCCAGCTGCGAGTCAGCCAGTTCGCTGACGGTCGGGTTCAGGATGTACTCGCCGTTCTTGTAACCGACCTTGGCAGCGCCGATCGGACCCATGAACGGGGTGCCGGCCAGGGCCAGCGCAGCCGAGGCACCGATCAGGGCCGGGATGTCACCGTCCACGTCCGGGTTCAGCGACATGACCGTGGCGATGATCTGCACTTCGTTCTTGTAGTCTTCCGGGAACAGCGGGCGGATCGGACGGTCGATCAGACGCGAGATCAGGGTTTCCTTCTCGGTCGCACGGCCTTCGCGCTTGAAGAAACCACCCGGGATACGGCCGCCGGCGTAGAACTTTTCCTGATAATCGACGGTCAGCGGGAAGAAGTCCTGGCCTTCGCGCGCGCTCTTGGCGGCGACGGCGGTGACCAGCAGTACGGTGTCGTCCATCTTGACGATGACGGCACCGCTGGCCTGGCGGGCGACTTCGCCGGTCTCAAGCGTGACGGTGTGCTTGCCGTACTGGAAGGTTTTGGTGATTTTTGCCACGGAGGGTGTCCTTGGGGATGCTGTCTGCGAATTTGGACCGTCGGCGACCCTTGCCGCCTGCGGGTGGCCGGATCGTTCCGGCCTGAATCGGGGATTGCGGTGCTACAAAACAAAACCGCGGCGCATCGCTGCGCCGCGGGGGATTCGTTGCTTAGCGACGCAGGCCAAGCTTTTCGATCAGGGCCTTGTAACGCTCGACGTCCTTCTTCTTCAGGTAGTCGAGCAGGCTGCGACGGCGGTTGACCATCTGCAGCAGGCCGCGGCGGCTGTGGTGGTCCTTCTTGTGGGTCTTGAAGTGGCCGGTCAGCAGTTCGATGCGGGCGGTCAGCAGGGCCACCTGGACTTCCGGGGAGCCGGTGTCGGCGGCGCTGCGCTTGTTGTCTTCAATGACCTTCTGGGTGTCGATCGACATTTTCTTTTTTCTCTGTGATGCGTGGCCGGCAGGAACGCGCTTCGCGCACCGCCAGGCTCGCCGTGGACTACGAGGATGAAACCTGCGCGAGGCAGGCTGCCGGAAAACGGCCGCGAAATTGTAACGGTCGGGGGCTTCCGGGACAAGGACCGGGGCTGAACCGGCGGGCCCCGGTCAGAGGTTGAAACGGCGCTGGGGGGCCAGCAGGCCACTGTCATCGACCTGGCCCAGCCCCTGGACAGCATCGTCCGGGCCGAACACGGCGACCAGGCCGCGCGGCCAGGACAGGTCGCGCTGGCGCTGGCCGACACAGAACCGGTGAGCCTGGTCGGCGTCGAGGTCGACCCGCGGGTACTCGGCCAGGCCGGCGGCCAGGGGCAGCAGCAGCGCATCCATGGCGGCCTCGTCGCCCGCCTCGACCATCGCCCGCAGCTGGTCCAGGGTGACCATCGCCGGCGCCCGGAACGGTTCGACCCAGAGCCGGCGCAGCGCGCTGATATGGGCACCGCAGCCCAGGCTTTCGCCGAGGTCGCGGGCCAGGCTGCGGATGTAGGTACCCGAGCCGCAGGTGATGCGCAGGCGCAGCCGTTCCGGCTGCTGCTCCAGCACCTCGATGGCGTGCACCTGCACCTCGCGCTCGGGCGCCTCGATGACGTCGCCACGGCGGGCCTTCACATACAGCGGCTCACCGCCCTGCTTCAGCGCCGAATAGATCGGCGCCCGCTGCAGGATGCTGCCGGTCAGCGGCGCCAGCGCGGCCTGCAGGGCCTGCGCGCTGACTGCCGGCACCGGGCGCTGCAGCAGCACCTGGCCTTCGGAATCGTCGGTATCGGTGGTCTGCCCAAGCACGATCTCGGCGTCGTAGGCCTTGGCCGAGCCCAGCAGCAGGCCGGCGATCTTGGTCGCCTCGCCGAAGCACAGCGGCAGCAGGCCGGTGGCCAGCGGGTCGAGGCTGCCGGTGTGACCGCCCTTTTCGGCGCGGAACAGGCGACGGGCCACCTGCAGGGCGGCGTTGGAGCTCATGCCGGTCGACTTGTCGAGCAGCAGGATGCCATCCAGGCGGCGGAACTGAATTCGGGTCATGACAGGATGTTGTAGAGCCGAGCCATGCCCGGCTGCCGCAGCGCGGCCCGCACGGGCATCGCGTTGCCGGAACGGAAAGACGCCGGGCACGGGCCCGGCGCTGCCTTATTCTTCGTCGCTCTCGCGACGCTTCTCCGCGGCCAGCGTATCGGGCAGGTCGCGCAGGATGTTGTCGATGTGCTCACCACGGTCGACCGAGTCGTCGTAGTGGAAATGCAGCTCCGGCACGTGGCGCAGCTTCATGGCACGGGCCAGGTCCATGCGCAGGCGGTAGCCCAGCTCCTTCAGGCCAGCCACGGCTTCAGCCGAGCGTTCCGGCATCAGCGCGGTGACGAACACCTTGGCATGGGCCATGTCGCGGGTGATTTCCACGTCGGACACGCTCACCGAGGGCAACCCGTGCTCGCGCACGGCGTTGTGCACCAGGGTGCCGAGTTCACGGCGCAGCTGGGCGGAGACACGGTCGGTTCGATGGAAAGTCTTGGGCACGAGGAGCTCTTGGTTCAGTTGTCGCCCGACCAACGGTCGGGCGCTACATCTACATGGTACCCGACCGTGGGTCGGGCTTTGCATGCCGGTAGGGCCCGACCGTTGGTCGGGCCGCCACGCAGCATTACAGGGTGCGCGGCACTTCGATACGCTCGAAGCACTCGATCTGGTCACCCGGCTTGACGTCGTTGTAGGCCTTCACCGCGATACCGCATTCGGTACCGTTGCGGACTTCCTCGACGTTCTCCTTGAAGCGGCGCAGCGATTCCAGCTCGCCCTCGAAGATCACCACGCTGTCGCGCAGCACGCGGATCGGCTTGTTGCGCTTGACCACGCCCTCGATGACCATCGAGCCGGCAACGGCGCCCAGCTTGGAGCTGCGGAAGACATCGCGGACCTCGGCGATACCGATGATCTCTTCGCGGATCTCCACGCCCAGCAGGCCGGAAGCCACCTGCTTCACCTGATCGATCACGTCATAGATGATCGAGAAGTAACGCAGGTCCACGCCGTTGGATTCGATGATGCGACGGGCCGAAGCATCCGCACGCACGTTGAAGCCGATGACGGTGGCCTTCGAAGCGGCGGCCGAGTTGGCGTCCGACTCGGTGATGCCGCCCACGCCGGAGTGGATCACGTTGATGCGGATGTCTTCGTTGGACAGCGCGACCAGTGCCTGGCTCAGCGCCTGCACCGAACCCTGCACGTCGGCCTTGATGACCAGGTTGAGGACCTGCTGGCCCTCGCCCTTGCCCAGGGTCGCCATGATGTCTTCCATGCGGCTGCCGGCGGTGGCGACCAGGCGCGATTCACGGCGCTTGGTCTCACGCTGCTGGGCAACGTCCTTGGCCAGGCGCTCGTCCTCGACCACCACGAAGTCGTCACCGGCTTCCGGCACGCCGGACAGGCCCAGGACCTGCACCGGGATGGACGGGCCGGCGAACTCCGGCTGCTTGCCGGTTTCGTCGAACAGCGCACGCACGCGGCCGTACTGGATGCCGCACACCAGGTAGTCGCCCTTCTTCAGGCGGCCCTGCTGCACCAGCACGGTAGCGACCGGGCCACGGCCCTTGTCCAGCGACGATTCGATCACCACGCCCGAGGCGCGGCCTTCGTCGACGGCCTTCAGTTCAAGCAGTTCGGCCTGGATCGAGATGGCGTCCAGCAGGTCGTCGATGCCCAGGCCGGTCTTGGCCGAGATCTCCACCATCTGGGTGTCACCACCGAAGTCTTCGGCCACGACCTGCTCGGACAGCAGTTCGTTCTTGACCCGCATCGGGTCGGCGTCGGACTTGTCGATCTTGTTGATCGCCACGATCAGCGGCACACCCGCCGAACGGGCGTGCTGGATCGCTTCCTTGGTCTGCGGCATGACGCCGTCATCGGCGGCCACGACCAGCACCACGATGTCGGTCAGCTTGGCGCCACGGGCACGCATCGAGGTGAAGGCAGCATGGCCCGGGGTATCCAGGAAGCTGATCACGCCCTTCGGCGTATCCACGTGGTAGGCACCGATGTGCTGGGTGATGCCGCCGGCTTCGCCGGTGGCGACCTTGGTGCGGCGGATGTAATCCAGCAGCGAGGTCTTGCCGTGGTCGACGTGGCCCATGATGGTGACCACCGGCGGACGCTGGGTGGCTTCGCCCTGGTTCTCACCGGTCGAGGCCAGCAGTGCGTCTTCGGCGTCGTTGTCGTTGGCACGGATCGCCTTGTGGCCGAGTTCCTCGGTCACCAGTGCGGCGGTGTCGTGGTCGATGGACTGGGTGATGGTGGCCATCACGCCCATCTTGAACAGCGCCTTGACCACTTCGCCGCCCTTCAACGCAAGCTTCTGCGCCAGGTCGGCCACGGTGATCGTGTCGCCGATCGCCACTTCACGCACCACCGGTGCAGTCGGACGCTCGAAGGCGTGCGGGCCGGCATTGTTGCCACCGCGCGACATGTCGCGACGGCCACCGGACTGGTTGCGGCCGCCCGGACGACCCCGGGTGTTGCTGTTGTTGCTGTTGCCACGACGCGCGCGGTCAGCGGCCGACAGGTGCATCTGGCCGGCGAAGCGATCGCCCGGGCCACGCTCGTTGCGCGGCGCGCTGCGATTGTTGCGGTCGTCGTTGCGCGGCGGCGGCGGTGCGCCACGCGGCGCAGCCGGGGCGGCGGCGGGGGCACGCGGCGGGCGCGGCGCGGTTTCATCGATGGGAGCACGCTTGGGCTTGCTGGCCGCCAGCGCCTCGGCAGCCTTGGCGGCGGCCGCAGCTTCTTCGGCAGCCTTCTTTTCGGCCTCGGCGCGCTCCTTGGCGGCAACCTCTTCCTCACGGGCACGGACGATGGCTTCGTCGCGCAGACGATCCTTCTCGGCCAGGGCCTGCTGTTCGGCAAGGTTGCGCGCACGCGACTCTTCCAGCTTGCGCAGGATGTCGGCGCGCTCTTCGTCCGGCGTCATGGCGCGAGCACCATCCTTGACGTAGGTACGCTTCTGGCGCACCTCGACATTCACGGTCGTCTTGCTGCGACCGGAACTGACCGTCACTTCCTGCTGCTTCCGGCGGTTGAGCGTGATCTTCTTTGCAGACTGATCGGTCTCTTCCGGGGCCTGCTCGGGCTTGCCGTGCGAACGACGAAGGAAGCCCAGGAGCTTCACCTTCTCGGAGCTGGTCACGACCTGGTCGGGACCGCTGAACTTCATGCCGGCACCGGCCAGCTGTTCCAGCAGTTTTTCGACCGGCGTGTTGACCAGTTCGGCAAGCTTGCGGATGGTGGTTTGCTGCGACATTCGGATCCTATGATCTTGTGGGCGCCCCCCCGCATCTGGAGGTGGCGCGGATTCTACGCCCTGAGCGGCTCAGGGCCCTGTTCATTGCCGGCTCATTCGCCGCGTTCCAGTCGGGCGATCTCTTCGGCGCGGGCGGCCAGGATCAGCGCAGCGGCGCGCGCCTGATCCAGTCCTTCGATGCCGAAGTCCATGACCTCGTCGGCGGCCAGGTCGGACAGGTCCTCGCTGGTACGCACGCCGTGGCCGGCCAGCGCATACGCGGTGGCTTCGTCCATGCCCTTCAGGGACAGCAGGTCCTGCGCCGGCTGGCCGTCTTCAAGGCCTTCCTCGACTGCCAGGGCCTCATTGAGCAGCGCATCGCGGGCACGAGCGCGCAGCTCTTCGACGATGTCCTCGTCGAAACCTTCCACGGCCAGCAGTTCGCCGACCGGGACATAAGCGATTTCCTCGACGGTGCCGAAGCCTTCGCTGACCAGGATGCCGGCGATCTCTTCGTCCACTTCCAGCTTGTCCATGAACAGCTGGCGGGCCGAAGCCTGCTCGGCCTCCGACTTGGCGGTGACCTGGTCCTGGGTCATCACATTGAGCTGCCAGCCGGTCAGGCGGCTGGCCAGGCGCACGTTCTGGCCGCCCTTGCCGATCGCCTGGGCCAGGCGGTCTTCAGCCACGGCCAGGTCCATCGAGTGCTTGTCTTCATCGACGATGATCGACTGCACTTCGGCCGGTGCCATCGCGTTGATGACGAAGTTGGCCGGGTTGTCGTTCCACAGCACGATGTCCACGCGCTCGCCATTGAGCTCGTTGGACACGGCCTGCACGCGCGAACCGCGCATGCCGATGCAGGCGCCGATCGGATCGGTGCGCTGGTCGTGGGCGAGCACGGCGATCTTGGCGCGGTCGCCCGGATCGCGGGCACAGGCCTTGATTTCCACCAGGCCCTGGCCGACTTCCGGCACTTCCAGCTTGAACAGCTCGATCATGAATTCCGGGGCGGCGCGGCTGATGAACAGCTGCGGGCCACGCGGCTCCGAGCGCACTTCGGCCAGGTAGCCGCGCACGCGGTCACCGGCGCGCAGCACGTCGCGCGGAATGCCCTTGTCCTTCGGAATGAAGCCTTCGGCGTTGCCACCGAGGTCGACATAGATGTTGCCGCGCTCGGCGCGCTTGACCACACCGGTGATCAGTTCGCCGACGCGATCCTTCCACGCATCCACGACCTGCTGGCGCTCGGCTTCGCGCACGCGCTGGACGATGACCTGCTTGGCGGCCTGGGCGGCGATGCGGCCGAAGTCCGGGTTCTCGATCTGCTCTTCAATGTAGTCGCCGACGTCCACGCCCTCGGCTTCATCGACGGCGTCCATCAGGCGGATCTGGCGATCCGGCGATTCCATCACCACGTCATCGGCCACCACTTCCCAGCGGCGGTAGGTTTCGTAGCTGCCATCCTTGTGGTCGATGACCACGCGGGTCAGCACTTCCTCGTCGGGATAGCGCTTCTTCGCCGCCGAGGCCAGGGCGGCCTCGATGGCATCGAAGATCACTTCACGCGGCACGCCCTTCTCGTTGGCGACTGCGTCCACTACCAGCAACAGTTCCTTGCTCATTGGCTCACTCCGCGCGCGGCTTCTTTGCCGCCGGCTCGTTGGAAGAAGAATTCTTGTTCGGCTTCGGACGCTTCGGTGCCGGACCGGTCGGCTTGCTCGGGGCCAGCCCCAGCGCCACCCAGTCGGGCATGATCCGTGCCTTGTCGATGTTGTCGGCCGACACGACCACTTCGGTCTTGTCGACAACGAAGGTGATGGTGTCCGCGGCCTCGTCGGTTGCTTCGATGCGGCCCTGCAGGCGACGACGGTTGTCCTGCGGCAGCTTCAGGGTGACCTTGGCCATTTCGCCGAGGTGACGGCCGAACTGCTCCAGGTTGAACAACGGACGGTCCACGCCCGGCGAAGACACTTCCAGCGTGTAGTTGCCGCTGATCGGGTCTTCGACGTCCATCTGCGCCGACACTTCGCGGCTGACGCGCTCGCAGTCGTCGACATTGATGATGCGCTCGGGCTGTTCAGCCAGCGGCACGTCGATGTAAAGGCGCAGGGTCGCACCGCCGGGGGCCGGCAGATACTCAACGCCCAGCAGCTCCAGGCCCAGCGACACAACGGTCGGGGCGAGCAGATTCGCGATGTCGGTTGCCTTGTCGCTCACAGCCTGCCTTGATCTCTATGGTTGGGTGCCGGCCTTGGCCAGCGTGGAAACATGACGCCCCGGAAACGACAAAGGGCCCGCTGGGCCCCTTTTCCGGAAAGACTCCGGTGACTGGATTCCGGTTGCAACCTGCAGTGCCTGCCGGTTGCGGCCCTCCTTCCGGATCCGGACTCCCGCTGGGAGGCCGCCTTCAGGGGTACTGCTAGGCCGCTGATGATAGCGGCTGCACCGCACTGGTGCAAGGTGCGAGCCCGGGGTCAGATCCCTTTTCCGCAGGAAAAGGGATCTGACCCCGATCGCGCGGAAACGCCGCAGGACCCAAAGAAAAACGCCTTCGAAGCAGGACTTCGAAGGCGCATTCTTTACTTGGTAGCGGGGGCAGGATTTGAACCTGCGACCTTCGGGTTATGAGCCCGACGAGCTGCCAGACTGCTCCACCCCGCATCAGAAGCGGAATCATGAGGCATTGCTGCGAAAAATGCAAGCTTTCCCTCATTCATCAAACCGGTTGGCGCCGATTCGATGTTGGTAGCGGGGGCAGGATTTGAACCTGCGACCTTCGGGTTATGAGCCCGACGAGCTGCCAGACTGCTCCACCCCGCACCGGAAGTGTTTGAACTGCTGCCCTGCTCTTTCGAGGAGGGCTACCGCAACGATGTTCTGGCTGAACCGCTGCAGTGACAACTCAGGCTGCGCATATTACACGAATCGCGCAGCTTTGTGTCAACTTTTATGCAAGATGCGCAAATGCCTGCTGGCACCAGACCATGATCGGGTTCCAGGCAATGCCCAGCGCCAGCAGCGCCAGTGCGTTCACGCCCAGCACCAGGCCCAGTACGCGGTCGTTGCTGCGCGGCATGGCCTCGCCCACCGGCTCATCGAAATACATGACCTTGATGACGCGCAGGTAGTAGAAGCAGCCGACCACGGCGCACAGCACGCCCAGGATCGCCAGCCACAGCAGGCCGCCGTTGACCGCCGCGCCGAGCACGGCCAGCTTGGTCCAGAAGCCCAGGAACGGCGGGATGCCGGCCAGCGACGCCATGATGCACAGCACCAGGCCGGCCATCCACGGGTTGCGGGCGTTCAGGCCCTTGAAGTCTTCGATGTTCTCGGCTTCGAAGCCGGCACGCGACAGCGCGATGATCGCGCCGAAGGCGGCGGTCGACATGATGGCGTAGGCCAGTGCGTAGAACAGCGCGGCGGCATAGCCCTGCGCGCCACCACCGGCGATGCCCATCAGCAGGAAGCCGATGTGCGAAACGGTGGAGAACGCCAGCATGCGCTTGAGGTTGCTCTGCGCAATGGCCATCAGGTTGCCGATGACCAGCGACACCGCAGCCAGGCCGGCGATCAGCAACTGCAGTTCGGTCGACAACGGGCCCACGCCCATTTCCAGCAGGCGGTAGGCCATGCCGAAGGCGGCCAGCTTCGGCGCCGAGCTGATGAATAGCGCGATCGGCGCCGGGGCACCCTGGTACACGTCGGGCAGCCACATGTGGAACGGCGCGGCACCCAGCTTGAAGGCGACGCCGGCGATCATGAACACCGCACCGGTGATCAGCAGCACGCGTTCTTCCGAATGCGGGATGGCATCGCGGATGACGTCCAGGTGCAGGCTGCCGGTGGCGCCGTAGATCAGCGACATGCCGTACAGCAGCAGGCCCGAGGCCAGCGAACCGAGCACGATGTACTTCATCGCCGCTTCCGAGGCCAGGCCGTTCTCGCGGTTGCTGGCCACCAGCGCGTAGGAGCACAGCGCCAGCAGTTCCAGGCCCAGGTAGACCATCAGCAGGCTGCCGGCCGAGACCAGGATCATCATGCCGGCGGTGCCGAACAGGATCAGCACCGGGATCTCGCCCTGGAACAGGTTGCGATCACGCAGGTAGCGCCAGCCATAGACCAGGGTCAGGCCGCTGAGCAGCACGATCCCGGTCTTCATCACGTCCGCGGCGGTATCGCGCACGAACATGCCATGGAAGACCTCCCCCTGCCCGCCCACGCCGGTGGCCAGCATGAACAGCACCACGGCCAGCGCAGCGAGCGAGAACAGGTGGGTGACGATCTTGTTCCGGTTGCTGACGAACAGGTCGAGGATCATCAGGGCGAAGGCGCTGCCGATCAGCACCAGCTCGGGAGCGAGCGGTGGCAGGTCAGCGGCGGTCAATGGCAGCAGCGGCGAGGTGGTCATCATCAAATCCTGGAATTACAGCAGCTTGCTGGATGCGATCTGCATCGCCAGCTTCGCGATCGAGGGCTCCATCAGGTCGGTCAGCGGCTTGGGGTAGATGCCCAGGGCCAGCACGCCGATGGCGAACACGCCCAGCACCAGCCATTCGCGGCCGTTGATGTCCTTCAGTTCGGCAACGTGGCTGTTGGCCACTTCGCCGAAGAAGATGCGCTTGTACAGCCACAGGGTGTAGGCGGCGCCGATGATCAGGGTGGTGGCCGCGCCCAGCGCGATCCACGGATTACGCTGGAACGCCGACAGGATGACCATGAACTCGCCGACGAAGCCGCTGGTACCCGGCAGGCCCGCGTTGGCCATGAAGAACAGCATGGCGAAGGTGGCGAACCACGGCATCACGTTGACCACGCCGCCGTAATCGGCGATGCGGCGGCTGTGCATGCGGTCGTACAGCACGCCGACGCAGGAGAACATCGCGCCGGACACGAAGCCGTGCGAGATCATCTGCACCATGGCGCCCTGCAGGCCCAGGCGGGCCGCATCGGCGTTGCCGGCTTCACGCACCAGCCACAGGGCGATGAAGGTACCGAGGGTGACGAAGCCCATGTGCGCGATCGACGAATACGCGATCAGCTTCTTCATGTCGTCCTGCACCAGGGCGACCAGGCCGACGTAGATCACCGCGATCAGCGACAGCGCGATCACCAGCCAGGCCCATTCCTGCGATGCGTCCGGGACGATCGGCAGGTTGAAGCGCAGGAAGCCGTAGCCACCGATCTTCAGGGCGATGGCGGCCAGGATCACCGAACCGGCGGTCGGCGCTTCCACGTGGGCATCCGGCAGCCAGGTGTGGACCGGGAACATCGGCACCTTGACCGCGAAGGCGATCAGGAAGGCAAAGAAGATCCAGGTCTGTTCCTTGGCCGACAGCGGCAGCGCGTACAGGTCGGCCAGCTGGAAGCTGCCGCCCTTCAGGTACAGGTAGATCAGCGCCACCAGCATCAGCACCGAGCCGAGGAAGGTGTACAGGAAGAACTTCAGCGCGGCGTAGATGCGGCGCGGGCCACCCCAGACACCGATGATCAGGAACATCGGGATCAGCATCGCCTCGAAGAACACGTAGAACAACATCGCGTCCGTGGCCGAGAAGATACCGACGGTGACGCCTTCCAGGATCAGGAAGGCGGCCACGTACTGGTTGACGCGCTTGTCGATGGCGCTCCAGGCACCGATCAGGGCAAGCACGCTGACCAGGGTGGTCAGCAGGATCAGCGCCACGGCGATGCCGTCCACGCCCAGGTTGTAGCCGATCTTGTACGCCGGGATCCAGGCATGGGTCTCGACGAACTGCAGACCGTCGATGCCCGCGTTGTAGCCGCTCAGCAGCGAGAGGCTCGCCACGAAGGTCAGCACCGCGACGCCCAGCGACGCCCAGCGGGCGGTCTGCGCATCACGGATCGCAAGGATCAGGGCGCCACCGAGGATCGGCAGCCAGATGAGGACACTGAGTAGAGGCCAGTTCGACACGTCTTCTTATTCCGTACAGGTCATCAACGCAGGTAATGCATCAGCACGCCCAGCAGGGCAATCAGGCCGATGATCATCGCGAAGGCGTAGTGATAGAGGAAACCGGATTGGGTACGACGCAGCACGCCGGCTGCGACGTCCACAACACGTGCCGAGAGATTGACCACGCCGTCGACGATGTTGCTGTCGATCCAGCGTGCGACCTTGCCCAGCTTGACGCTGCCGCCGGCAAAGCCATCGATCCACAGCTTGTCGAAGCCGTACTTGTTTTCCAGCACCGACACCAGCGGGGCGAAGGTCTTGCGCGCCTTGCCCGACAGGTCCGGCTTCCACAGGTAGAACAGTGCAGCCAGCAGGAAGCCCGCCAGGGTCAGCCAGAACGGCGGCAGCATCATGCCGTGCAGCGCGAACGCCACCGGCCCGTGGAACTCTTCACCCAGGAAGGCAACGGTGTTCTTGGCCGGATCGTAGAAGTTCACGATACCGGTGAAGAACGTGTTGACCTGGCCCTGGATCGCCGCGTGGGCGTGGTGGCCGGCCCAGTCGGTGCCATGCAGCATCGGACCGATGCTGAAGAAACCGATGGCGATCGACGGGATGGCCAGCAGGATCAGCGGCAGGGTCACCACCCACGGGGTTTCATGCGGCTCATGCGGACCGTGGCCATGGCCGTGGTCGTCATGGGCATCGCCGTGGTGGGCATCGGCATGGTGTGCGTCTGCGGCGTGGTGATCGTCATGGCCGTGGCCATGGTCATGGTCATCATGCGCGTCGCGGAAGCGCTCCTTGCCGTGGAAGGTCATGAACAGCAGGCGGAAGCTGTAGAAGCTGGTCACCAGCACGCCACCCAGCACCGCCCAGTAGCCATAGGTGGCCACCCAGTTGTTCTGCATGTGGGCGTGGATCTCGGCCGCCTCGATGATGGTGTCCTTCGAGTAGAAGCCCGAGAAGAACGGCGTACCGACCAGGGCCAGGGTACCGATCCACATGGTGACGAAGGTGATCGGCATGTACTTGCGCAGGCCGCCCATCTTGCGCATGTCCTGCTCGTGGTGCATCGCGATGATGACCGAGCCGGCGCCCAGGAACAGCAGGGCCTTGAAGAAGGCGTGGGTCATCAGGTGGAACACGGCGGCCGAATAGGCCGACACGCCCAGCGCCACGGTCATGTAGCCCAGCTGCGACAGCGTGGAGTACGCGACGACGCGCTTGATGTCGTTCTGCACGATGCCGATCAGGCCGGTGAAGAACGCGGTGGTGGCACCGATGAAGAGGATGAAGTTCAGCGCGGTCTGCGACAGCTCGAACAGCGGCGACATGCGGGTGACCATGAAGATACCGGCGGTCACCATCGTCGCGGCGTGGATCAGTGCCGAGATCGGGGTCGGGCCTTCCATCGAGTCCGGCAGCCACACGTGCAGCGGGACCTGGGCCGACTTGCCCATGGCGCCGATGAACAGGCAGATGCAGATGACGGTGGCGATCGACCAGATCACCGGCTCGTTCAGCAGCTGCATGCCCAGGATCGTGCCGTCCCAGATCTGCAGCTGGGCGCGCGGGTCGGCCAGCATGCCGGCCTGCGAGAACACCTGCGAGTAGTCCAGGGTGCCGAACACCCACAGCACGCCGGCGATGCCCAGCAGGAAGCCGAAGTCACCGACGCGGTTGACCAGGAACGCCTTCATGTTGGCGAAGATCGCGGTCGGGCGCTTGAACCAGAAGCCGATCAGCAGGTACGACACCAGGCCCACCGCTTCCCAGCCGAAGAACAGCTGCAGGAAGTTGTTGCTCATCACCAGGGTGAGCATCGAGAAGGTGAACAGCGAAATGTAGCTGAAGAACCGCTGGTAGCCCGGGTCGTCCTGCATGTAGCCGATCGTGTAGATGTGGACCAGCAGCGACACGAAGGTCACCACCACCATCATCATCGCGGTCAGCTTGTCGACCATGAAGCCGACGTGGGCCGAATACTGGCCGACTTCGAAGAACGTGTAGATGTTCTGGTTGAACGGCTGCGCACCGCCCCACAGCAGCTGGTAGAGCGTGTACATCGACAGGCCGCAGGCAACCGCGACGCCGAGGATGGTGATGGTCTGCGCGCCGAAGCGCTTGACCTGGCGACCGAACAGGCCGGCGATGATGCTGCCGAACAGCGGTGCAAGCACCACTGCGATCAACAGACTCTTGGAGAGAGTGATTTCCATCTGTGGATCAGCCCTTCAGCGAATCGACTTCGCCGACATTGATCGTGCGGCGGGTACGGAACAGGGTCACCAGGATCGCCAGGCCGATGGCGGCTTCCGCGGCGGCGACGGTCAGGATGAAGAACACGAACAGCTGGCCGGACGGATCGCCCAGCTGACGCGAGAAGCCGACGAAATTGATGTTCACCGACAGCAGCATCAGTTCGATCGACATCAGCAGGACGATGACGTTCTTCCGGTTGAGGAAGATGCCGGCCAGGCTGATGGCGAACAGCACCGCGCCGAGCGCAAGCATGTGGCCAAGGGTAATCACGGCTGGGTCTCCTCGCCGGCGGCCGGCTTGCTGTTGCTGTGCACGACCGGTGCTTCGGCGCCCATCTTGACCATGCGCAGGCGCTGGCCGGCCTTGACCATGGTCTGCTCGCCCGGGTTCTGGCTCTTCACACCGGTACGGCGGCGCAGGGTCAGCATCACGGCGGCGACGACGGCCACGGTCAGGATGACGGCGGCGAACTCGAACGGCAGCAGGTACTCGGTGAACAGCGTGCGCGCCAGCCAGGTGACGTTGGAGCTGTCGGCGGCGACCGCAGCGGCGTTGTCGGCCGGGAACGGGGTGACCGAGCGGGCCTTGACGCCGATCAGGATCAGCATCTGCACGAGCATCGCGACCGCGACGATCAGTCCGACCGGCAGGTAGCGCACCCAGCCCTCACGCAGCTTGGTGGGGTCGATGTCCAGCATCATCACCACGAACAGGAACAGCACCATCACCGCGCCGACGTAGACCAGCACCAGGGCAACACCGAGGAACTCGGCGCCCACCAGCAGCCACACGCAGGCGATGGAGAAGAAGGTCAGCACCAGGCAGAGCACGGCGTGAACCGGGTTGCGCACGCTGATCACCGCACCGGCCGAAACCGTTGCCGCGATGGCGAACACCCAGAAAGCGATATTTACCCAATCCATCTCTCGACCTCAGCGGTAAGCGGCATCGGCGGCGCGACGCTCGGCGATCTCGGATTCGAGACGGTCGCCCAGGGCCAGCAGCTGCGGCTTGGTAACGATGTTTTCGCCACGATTCTCGAAGTGGTACTCGAGGATGTGGGTTTCGACGATCGAGTCCACCGGGCAGCTTTCTTCGCAGAAGCCGCAGAAGATGCACTTGAACAGGTCGATGTCGTAGCGCGTGGTACGGCGGGTGCCGTCTTCGCGCTTGGCCGAGTCGATGGTGATGGCCAGCGCCGGGCACACCGCTTCGCACAGCTTGCAGGCAATGCAGCGCTCTTCACCGTTGGGATAACGGCGCAGGGCGTGCAGGCCACGGAAGCGCGGCGACTGCGGGAACTTCTCCATCGGGTACATCATCGTGTACTTCGGCTTGAAGCTGTACTTCAGCGTCAGCCAGAGGCCCGCCAGCAGTTCGAGCAGCAGCAGGCTCTTGAAGTAATGGGTAATCCTGTTCATCACTTTAGACGCCCTTTTGAATCACGCCGAAGAACACCATGACGGCGGTAACCGCGATCCACAGAATGGCCAGCGGGATGAAGACCTTCCAGCCCAGGCGCATGATCTGGTCATAGCGGAAGCGCGGGAAGCTGGCACGGAACCAGATGTAGGCACTGGCGAAGAAGAACACCTTGACGAACAGCCACGGTGCACCGCCCTTCCAGATCCAGTCGACCAGCGGCGAGACATCGCCGAAGTTGACCCAGCCCTGGACCGGGCTCAGCCAGCCGCCGAGGAAGAAGATCGAGATCAGGAAGCTGATCAGGATCATGTTCGCGTATTCGGCCAGGAAGAACAGCGCGAAGGCACCGCCGGAGTATTCGACCATGTGGCCGGCAACGATTTCCGACTCGCCTTCCACCACGTCGAACGGCGCGCGGTTGGTTTCGGCCACGCCCGACACCCAGTAGATGACGAACAGCGGGAACAGCGGCAGCAGGAACCAGTCGAAGAAACCGGAGCTGCCGGCCTGCGCCATCACGATGTTGCTCAGGTTCAGGCTGCCCGAGGCGATCATCACGCCGACCAGGGCGAAGCCCATGGCGATTTCGTAGCTGATCATCTGCGCCGAGGCGCGCATGGCACCCAGGAACGCGTACTTCGAGTTGGAGGCCCAACCGGCCAGGATGATGCCGTAGATGCCCAGCGAGGTCATCGCCAGCAGGTACAGCAGGCCGGCGTTGGCGTTGGACAGCACGATCTGCGAATCGAAGGGCACCACCGACCAGGCCGCGAAGGCCGGGGCCAGGGTGATCAGCGGGGCCAGCAGGTAGATCGCCTTGTTGGCGCTGCTCGGCTGCACCACTTCCTTGAACAGCAGCTTGAAGACGTCGGCGAAGGCCTGGAAGATGCCCATGCCGACGTACATCGGGCCGTGGCGGACGTGCATCCAGCCGATCAGCTTGCGTTCCCAGACCACGTAGAAGGCCACCGAGATGATCACCGGAACGGTGATCACCAGGATCTTCAGGATGATCCAGATCAGCGCGCCGATGTCACCGAGGCCAAGCAGCCACTGGTGCAGCGGGTCGACCGCGTTCAACAGCAATTCGTTCATGCAGCCACCACCGTTACGCGAGCGGCACCCAGCGGCGCGGTCGCGCCGTGGCCCGATTCAATCCAGACCGAACCCGCAGCGACGCGGGCGTCGACCACCACCGGCAGGGTGGCCTTGCCGGCATCGGTGCCGACCTTGGCCATCTGCCCTTCCTGCAGCTGCAGGCGAGCGGCATCTTCAGCGTTCAGCACGATGCGCGGGGCGTTGTTGAGCGGATGCGACTGCAGCGCCGGGGCGCGACGGACCACCGCATCGGTGCGGTAGATCGCGGCGGTCGAAGCCACTTCCAGGCCTTCGCCGGTCACCGCCGGCTGCGCCGAAGCGGCAACGCTGACCGACACCGGGGCCAGGCTGGCGCGCAGGCCGGCCAGGTCGGTGAAGTCGAAACCGGCCAGCGCCATTTCGCCGCCCAGTGCGCGCAGCACGCGCCAGCCTTCACGCGCCTCGCCCGGCAGCTTGCCGCCGGCACGGGCCGACTGCTCGCGACCATCGAGGTTGGTCAGGGTGGCGTCGATTTCCGGCAGCGCGCCGATCGGCAGGATCACATCGGCGACGTCGCGGGTGGAGACACAGGCGAACTGGCTGAAGGCCACCACCTTGGCACCGACCAGCGCCTTGCGCGCAGCCGGAGCATCGGCGAAGTCCAGGCCCGGCTCCAGGCCGTACACCACGTAGGCCTGGCGCGGCTGCGCCAGCATCGCGGCGACGTCCTTGCCGGCCGGCAGCACGCCGGCACGGGTCAGGCCAACGGCATTGGCGCCCTGCGGGATGCGGCACAGCTTGGCACCGGTGGCGGCAGCGAAGTCACGCGCGGCGGCGCGGATCGCGGCAGCCTGCGGGTGGTTCTCGGCGATGCCGCCGACGATCAACACGGTGTTGTTGCCGCCCTGCACTGCCGAACGCAGCTCGGCGTTGGCCAGCGCGTCGACGAACTTCGACGGCGCGACGATCTGCTTGCCGGCAATGCTGAAGGCAAAGTCGAAGTCCACCGGGTTGACGACGTGGATCTTGGCGCCATTAGTGGTCTGCGCCTTGCGCAGGCGGGCGTGCAGCAGCGGCAGTTCGTGGCGGATGTTGCTGCCCAGAACGACGATGCGGTCGGCGCCTTCGATCTCGGCCAGCGGCAGGCCGAACACTTCGGCGGTTGCGGCGTCGGAGAAATCGCGGTTGTTGATGCGGTGGTCGATGTTGCTCGAACCCAGGCCCTTGGCCAGGCAGGCCAGCAGCGCGCCCTCCTCGTTCGAGGTCGACGGATGCACCAGCACGCCCAGGGTGTCGCCCTGGTTGGCCTTGAGGATTTCGGCAGCCGCGGCCAGGCCTTCGGCCCAGCTCACTTCCTTCCACTCGCCATTGACCTTGCGCAGCGGCTTGACCGCACGGTCTTCGCTGTACAGGCCCTGGTGAGAGTAGCGGTCACGGTCGGACAGCCAGCATTCGTTGACGGCTTCGTTGTCGCGCGGCACGGTGCGCAGCACTTCGCCGCGACGCACGTGCAGGAACAGGTTCGAACCCATCGCGTCGTGGTAACCCAGCGACTCGCGTGCGGTCAGTTCCCACGGACGGGCGCGGAACTGGAACACCTTGTTGGTCAGCGCACCGACCGGGCAGACGTCGACGACGTTGCCGGACAGTTCGGTGGTCAGCGGCTTGCCGTCGTAGGTACCGATCTGCAGGTTCTCGCCGCGGTACATGCCACCCAGTTCATAGGTGCCAGCCACGTCGGCGGTGAAGCGCACGCAGCGCGTGCACTGGATGCAGCGGGTCATTTCGGTGGCGACCAGCGGACCCATGTCCTCGTCCGGCACCACGCGCTTGCGCTCGTTGAAGCGGCTGACCGAACGGCCATAGCCCAGCGACACGTCCTGCAGCTCGCACTCGCCGCCCTGATCGCAGATCGGGCAGTCCAGCGGGTGGTTGATGAGCAGGAACTCCATCACCGAGCGCTGGAACTTCAGTGCCTTCTCGCTACGGGTGGCGACCTTCATGCCGTCCATCACCGGAGTGGCGCAGGCCGGCGCCGGCTTCGGCGACTTCTCCACGTCCACCAGGCACATGCGGCAGTTGGCGGCGATCGGCAACTTCTCGTGGTAGCAGAAGCGCGGAATCGAAATGCCGGCCTTGTCGGCGGCCTGGATGATCATCGAGCCCTTGGGCACGACCAGCGACTTGCCATCGATCTCGATGGTGACGTGATCGGGTGGGACGCTCGGATTTACGGGTTGCGCGCTCATGCAGCGGCTGCCTCCACCTTCTTGCCGTCAACCATCGAATGACCGTTGACGATGTAGTACTCGAACTCGTCCCAGAACTGGCGCAGGAAGCCCTGGATGGGCCATGCAGCCGCTTCGCCGAACGCACAGATGGTGTGGCCTTCGATCTGGCCGGCCACTGCCTTCAGCTGGTGCAGGTCTTCCATCGTGGCCTTGCCGGCGACGATGCGCTCCAGCACGCGGTGCATCCAGCCGGTGCCTTCACGGCACGGGGTGCACTGGCCGCAGGATTCCTTGTGGAAGAACTGGCTGATGCGGCAGGCGAACTTGACGCAGCAGACGCTGTCATCGAGCACCACGACGGCGCCCGAACCCAGGCCCGAGCCCAGGGCACGGATGGTGTCGTAGTCCATCGGCAGGCCCTTCAGCTCGGCCGCGGTCAGCACCGGCATCGACACGCCACCCGGAATCGCGCCCTTCAGGGTGCGGCCCGGACGCAGGCCACCGGCCATTTCCAGCAGGTCGTCGAAGGTGGTGCCCAACGGAACTTCGAAGTTGCCGCCGTTCTGCACGCAACCGGACACCGAGAAGCACTTCGGGCCGCCGTTGGCGGTCAGGCTCAGGCCCTTGAACCACTCCGGGCCGTTGCGGATGATCGCCGGCACCGAACCGTAGGTTTCGGTGTTGTTGATCGTCGACGGCTTGCCGTACAGGCCGAAGTTCGCCGGGAACGGCGGCTTGTAGCGCGGCTGGCCCTTCTTGCCTTCCAGCGATTCCATCAGCGCGGTTTCTTCGCCGCAGATGTACGCGCCGGCGCCCAGCGCACCATAGATGTCGATGTCCACGCCCGAGCCCATCACGTTCTTGCCCAGCCAGCCATTTGCATAGGCGTCGGCCAGGGCCTGCTCGAAGTGCTCGAACGGCTCGTGGTGGAACTCACCGCGCAGGTAGTTGTAACCCACGGTCGAACCGGTGGCGTAGCAGGCGATCGCCATGCCTTCCACCACCGAATGCGGGTTGTAGCGCAGGATGTCGCGGTCCTTGCAGGTGCCCGGCTCGGATTCGTCCGAGTTGCAGAGGATGTACTTCTGCATGTTGCCCTTGGGCATGAAGGACCACTTCAGGCCGGTCGGGAAGCCCGCGCCACCGCGGCCGCGCAGGCCCGAGGCCTTGACCATCTCGATGACCTGCTCCGGCGGGATCTTCTCTTCGAGGATCTTGCGCAGGGCGGCGTAGCCACCGGTCTTCAGGTAGCTTTCGTACGACCACGGGGTGTCGTAATGCAGGGTGGTGTAGACCACCTGGTGCGGCAGCGGCGCGGGGCCGACCGGACCCTTGGATTCGTGGTGATGTGCCATGCCCTTACTCCAGCCCGTCCAGCAGCTCGTCGACCTTTTCCAGGGTCAGACGCTCATGGTAGTGACCGTTGATGACCATCATCGGCGCGCCACCGCAGCCGGCCAGGCACTCTTCCTCGCGCTTGAGGTAGACGCGGCCGTCCGGGGTCGATTCACCGTGCTTGATGCCCAGCTTCTTCTCGCAATGGCGGACGATGTCCTCGGCGCCATTGAGCCAGCAGCTGATGTTGGTGCAGATGGCCACGTTGTTGCGGCCCACCTTCTCGGTCTCGAACATCGAGTAGAAGCTGGCGACCTCGTAGGCCCACACCGGCGGCAGATCAAGGTACTTGGCCACGCCGGCGATCAGCTCGTCGGTCAGCCAACCCTCGTTCTGCTCCTGGGCCGCATGCAGGCCCTGCAGCACGGCAGAGCGCTTGCGGTCCGGCGGGAACTTGGACAGCCAGTGATCGATGTGAGCGCGGGTCTTGTCGCTCAGCACCACCATCGGGTCGACGTCGCGCGCCGCCTCGAAATTACCTGTCGCCTTCATCGGCCGACCTCAGCGAAATGCATAACGTGAAATTGCAGAAACTGCGGCGCCGGCTTGCGCCGGCTGCCTGCAGCGGGCGTTGGCGTGGCGGACGGCATTACCGGTCAACCTCGCCGAACACCAGGTCGTAGGTACCGATCATCGCCACCACGTCGGCCAGCATGTGGCCGCGCACGACCGAATCGATCGAGGACAGGTGGGCGAAGCCCGGTGCGCGCAGGTGAACGCGGAACGGCTTGTTGGCGCCATCGGAGACCAGGTAGCAGCCGAACTCGCCCTTGGGCGCTTCCACTGCCGCGTAGGTTTCACCGGCCGGCACGCAATAGCCTTCGCTGAACAGCTTGAAGTGGTGGATCAGCGCTTCCATGTCGTCCTTCATGTCCTCACGCTTGGGCGGAGCGACCTTGAAGTTCTTGACCATGACCGGGCCTGGGTTGGCCTTCAGCCACGCCACGCACTGCTTGATGATGCGGTTGGACTCGCGCATTTCGGCAACGCGGACCAGGTAGCGGTCGTAGCAGTCGCCTTCCTTGCCCAGCGGGATGTCGAAATCGACGGCATCGTACTTGGCGTACGGGCGCTTCTTGCGCAGGTCCCAGGCGATGCCCGAGCCGCGCAGCATCACGCCGGTCATGCCCCACTGGTGGGCCAGCTCCGGAGTGACCACGCCGATGCCGACGGTACGCTGCTTCCAGATACGGTTGTCGGTCAGCAGGGTCTCGTATTCGTCGACACGACCCGGGAATTCGTTGGTGAAGTTTTCCAGGAAGTCCAGCAGCGAACCTTCACGCGAAGCATTGAGCTGCTTCAGCGCCTTGCCCTTGTGCCAGCGCGACTCCTTGTACTTCGGCATGTGGTCCGGCAGGTCGCGGTAGACACCGCCCGGACGGTAGTACGCCGCGTGCATGCGCGCGCCGGAGACTGCTTCGTAGCAGTCCATCAGCTCTTCGCGCTCGCGGAAGGCGTACAGCATCACCGCCATCGCACCCAGGTCGAGCGCGTTGGAGCCCAGCCACATCAGGTGGTTGAGGATGCGGGTGATTTCGTCGTACATGGTGCGGATGTACTGCGCACGCTCCGGCGCCTCGATGCCCATCAGGGTCTCGATCGCGCGCACGTAGGCGTGCTCGTTGCACATCATCGACACGTAATCCAGGCGATCCATGTAGCCGATCGACTGGTTGAACGGCTTGGACTCGGCCAGCTTCTCGGTACCACGGTGCAGCAGACCCACGTGCGGGTCGGCGCGCATGATGGTTTCGCCGTCCATTTCCAGGATCAGGCGCAGCACACCGTGAGCGGCCGGATGCTGCGGGCCGAAGTTCATGGTGTAGTTGCGGATTTCCTGCCGGCTTTCGGCGGCGTTGCTGGCGAAGGCTTCGCCGGCCTGGTGTACGTGGCTCACTTCACTGCCTCCTGCGCGCGCTCACCTTCTGCGGTCTGCAGACGGGCGTCGTCACGGATCACGCGCGGCACGCCGACACGCGGCTCCACCGAGGTGACCGGTTCGTAGATCACGCGCTTCTTTTCTTCGTCGTAGCGGACTTCGACATTGCCGATCAGCGGGAAGTCCTTGCGGAACGGATGGCCGACGAAACCGTAGTCGGTCAGGATCCGGCGCAGGTCCGGGTGGCCTTCGAAGATCACGCCGTACAGGTCGAACGCTTCGCGCTCGAACCAGTTCAGGCCCGGCCAGATGCCGGTCAGCGAGGACACCACCGGCAGCGCTTCGTCAGGGGCGAAGCAGCGCAGGTGCATCATCAGGTTATGCTGGTACGAACGCAGCTGCGCGACCACGGCGAAACGCTGGGTCGGCATGTGCTGCGGGCGGGCACCGTCGGCACCGTTCTCCTCGGTGGGGAACTCGCCCCACGCGAAGCGGCCCTGGGCCTTGCCTTCGACGCCACGGCTGAAGCCCTGCGAGGACACGTCGGCGGTGTCCCATTCGTCGGAGCCATAACCGAGGTAGTCGACGCCGCAGAGATCCACGGCCTGCTCGAAACCAAACTCGTCACGCAGCGCCAGGGCGGTGGCGTGCCACTCGGCGGCAGGCACTTCCAGCGTCACTTCGCCGCGGGGTTCGACCACGATGACCTTCGCACCTGCGAAACGTGCGGAGAGTCGGTCGATGAAGGATGCTTGCTCTGCCATGGGGGCTTGGCGCGCTCTTGTCAGGTGAAGGGGTCAGCGGGCGATGGTCTGTGTACGCCAGATCTTCTTCTGCAGCTGCAGGATCCCGTACACCAGCGCCTCGGCGGTCGGCGGGCAGCCCGGGACGTAGACGTCCACCGGCACCACGCGATCACAGCCGCGCACGACAGAATAGGAGTAGTGGTAATAGCCGCCGCCGTTGGCGCAGCTACCCATCGAGATGACCCACTTCGGGTCCGGCATCTGGTCGTAGACCTTGCGCAGCGCCGGGGCCATCTTGTTGACCAGGGTACCGGCCACGATCATCACGTCGGACTGACGCGGCGACGGGCGGAACACCACGCCGTAGCGGTCAAGGTCCAGGCGCGCGGCGCCGGCGTGCATCATCTCGACCGCGCAGCAGGCCAGACCGAAGGTCATCGGCCACATCGAACCGGTGCGTGCCCAGTTCAGCAGTGCGTCGACGCTGGTGGTGACGAAGCCCTTTTCCAGCAGCGGGTTGTCGCCTTCCGGCCGCAGGATGTCATCAACCCGGCCTTCCGGCGTGGGGTTGTTCATGAGGCCATCGAGAGTCTGAATCACTCCCATTCCAGCGCTCCCTTCTTCCAGACGTAAATGAAACCGAGGAACAGCATGCCAACGAACAGGCCCATGGTGATGAGCGAACGGGCGCCCAGTTCCATGAAGACCTGGGTCCACGGCACGATGAAGATGATTTCCAGGTCGAAGACGATGAACTGGATCGCGATCAGGTAGTAGCGCACGTCGAACTTCATGCGCGCGTCTTCGAAGGCCTCGAAGCCGCACTCATACGGCGACAGCTTTTCCAGATCGGGGCGGCGGGGACCGAGGAATCGACCAACCAGCATCAGCGTAATGCCGATACCGGTGGCAACGATCAGAAACAGCAGAGACGGCAAATATTCGGCCAGCACAGCGATTCTCTCTTGCCTCTGCCGCCGCGCCTGCAGGCGCTTTGGCATGGGGGAGTGGACGGGAATCTGCCTGGCGCCTTGCGCGCCAGACGAACCCGCTTTACTTACAAATGGTGCCCAAGAGGGGACTCGAACCCCTACGACTTGCGTCGCTACCACCTCAAGGTAGTGCGTCTACCAATTCCGCCACCTGGGCAAACGATCACATCAGACTATCTTCCCGATGCGCCGCGTATTGTAACCGGCTTCAGTCTTTCTGGGAGCCTTCCGAAGGCTTTTCTTCACCAGAATTCGAAGATTCCGCCTTGGCCGGCACATTCGCGGCCGGAACCGGGGCAGCCGGGACCGCATCGGCCTTCGGAACGGCCGACAGTTCGCCGGCCGGAGCCGCCGGGGCACTGGCCGCCGGAGCGGACATCAGGCCAAGATCCTGGTCGGCCGCCGGGCGGGTGCCGTGACCGGCATACCAGGCCATGAAGAGGCTGATACCGAAGAACACCACGGCCAGCCACTTGGTCGACTTGGACAGGAAGTTCGAGGCGCCGCGCGCACCGAACACCGTACCCGAGGCACCGGCACCAAAGCCCGAACCCGCCGCCGCACCCGAGCCACGCTGCATCAGGATCAGCGCGATCATGGCCACAGCGACCAGCACGTAGACGACATTGAGGATCAACATCAGCATTGGAAACCGCCCTCGGACAATACTTCTAGGATTAGTTCGCGGCCGCCGCCCTTGCGATGGCCAGGAAGTCTGCGGCCACCAGGGAGGCGCCACCGACCAGCCCACCATCGACATCCGGCTGCGCGAACAGTTCCCCGGCATTGTCGGGCTTCACGCTACCGCCGTAAACAATGGGCAGTGAATCAGCGATTCTAGCATCGATGCGCGCGACTTCGCCACGGATGAACGCGTGCACCTGCTGCGCCTGCTCCTTGCTGGCGGTACGGCCGGTGCCGATTGCCCAGACCGGCTCGTAGGCCACCACGGCCTGGGCGAAACCGGCCGCGCCGACCAGCTCGAGCACCGGCGCCAGCTGGCTGGCGATGACCGCTTCGGTCTGGCCTGCCTCGCGCTGCTCCAGGGTCTCGCCTACGCACAGCACCGGCACCAGGCCAGCATGCAGGGCCGCGGCGAACTTGCGCGCGACCAGTTCGCTGCTTTCGTGGTGGTACTGGCGACGCTCGGAATGGCCGACCAGGCCATAGCGGGCACCCACCTCGTGCAGCATGGCGGCGCAGACCTCGCCGGTGTAGGCGCCCTTCTCGTTGCTGCTCACGTCCTGTGCGCCGAAGGCCAGGCCGGTTTCGCCGAAATCCTCGACCAGCTCGCCCAGATACGGCAGCGGCGGCAGGATCACCACGTCCACCCCCTCCAGCGGGAGCCCGGTGGCGACCTGCCCCAGCAGTTCATTGGCGAATTGACGGCTGCCATGCAGCTTCCAGTTTCCGGCGACGATCTTGCGGCGCATGAGCGGGTGGCTCCTGTGTGAAGTCAGCCGGTCATGATACCCGCTACGGCAAAAATCCGTTTCCGTGTAAGCGGTTACATGGATTTTCAGCCAACGGCGCAGCCCCTCGTGGCGGGTTTGGGGTTGGTCGCATAAGGCCCGGTGGGTTTTGGAGCTTGGCCGGGCGGGTGAGGATGGCGGGGGACGCCGTAAACCCGTCCCTGGGGGCTTGGCCGCGGCATCCATGCCGCGGACACCCCCGCCATCCCCACCCACCCGGCCTCTGACACATTCCGGCGGTTCCGCCCGCCACGGAAAGAAAAAAGAAGAGCAAGAGCAAGATCGGCATCCCGAGCGCCCCCTGCCCCACTTCGATCTGACGGATCTCATCCACGCATGGCGTGAAATCGTGTCGACCAAGGTCGACACCTACCGGAAATCCTGATTTACCCACCGTCACCGGGAAACTGTCGAAGGCGGGGAGGTGTCGGATGGCGGGGTGTCCGCGGCATGGATGCCGCGGCCAAGCCCCCAGGGACGGGTTCACGGCGTCCCCGCCATCCGACACCTCCCCGCCTCCCCGCGGAACATCCCAGAGCCGCTTTGGCTTTGGCTTTGGCCTCTGCGGGTGCAGGGCGCAGCCCTGCAAAGAAAAAGGCCGCCTTTCGGCGGCCTTCACTTCTTGTTACTTCAGCTTGATCTCGCGCAGGCGTTCCTCGAGGAAGCCGTGGGCGGTGATTGCCTCCGGGTAGCGACTCGGGTTCTCCGGGGTGATGCACGAGGGCAGCACGTCGATCAGGAAGTCCGGGTTCGGGTGCAGGAAGAACGGCACCGAGTAGCGCGGCTGGCGCGCCAGCTCACCCGGGGGATTGACCACGCGGTGGATGGTCGACGGATACACGTGGTTGGTCAGGCGCTGCAGCATGTCGCCGATGTTGACCACGATGGTGTCCGCGTCTGACGTAAACGGCACCCACTCGCCCTCGTGCGACTGCACTTCCAGGCCGGCGGCGCTGGCGCCCACCAGCAGGGTGATGAAGTTGATGTCGCCATGGGCACCGGCGCGTACGTTCGGAATGTCGTCGGTGGTGATCGGCGGGTAATGGATCGGACGCAGGATCGAGTTGCCGAAGTTGGTCTTGTCGGCGAAGAAGTCTTCCGGCAGCCCGATGTGCAGGGCCAGCGCCGACAGCACGCGCGAACCCAGGTTATCCAGCGCCTGATACAGACCGTAACCGCGCTCACGGAAGCCCTCGACCTCGGTCGGCCACAGGTTCGGCGCCATCACGTCGCGGTACTTGGAGTCGTCGGCGATTTCACGGCCGATGTGCCAGAACTCCTTCAGGTCGAAATGCTTGGAGCCCTTGGCGGTCTCCACACCGAACGGGGTGTAGCCGCGGGCGCCGCCGCTGCCGGCCACGTGGTACTTGCGCTTGACCTCGTCCGGCAGGGCGAAGAAGGCCTTGAAGGCATCGTAGGCCGCATCGATGTCGGCCTGCGGGATGCCATGGTTGCGGATGCCCGCGAATCCCCATTGGCGGTAGGCCGCGCCCAGCTCGGCCACGAAGGCCTCGCGGTCGCTGTCGAAACGGGTGATGTCGAGGGTGGGGATCTGGCTCACAGCGGTTCCTGGCTTGTCGTTGGGTCTGGGGGGCCAGCGCATTCATGGCCCGCCTGAACATTGTGACAGATCGCCCGGGCGACGCCACTCGATACGAAGAAACAAACCGATACAATGCGCGACCCGCGCGCGGAGCAACGCGTCCGTCACGTGGGCCCCGCCCCTTTCCCGCGCTCCCTGAACCTGTCCCGCCATGCCCGCAGCTGCCCCTGCCGCCCCCGCCATAGAAGGTTCCGCCCGGCGCTGGCGCCGGCTGGCGTGGTGGTCGCTGTTCGTCGTCGGCAATGCCGTGCTGGCCGCCGCGATCGCGCTGGGCAATGTACCGCTGCGTGACAATCCGGGCGGCGGCGCCGGTCTGGCCTATCTGGCGATCGCCCTGCCCGGCCACCTGCTCGCCTTCGGCGCGCTGGCCGGCCTGCTGCCGTTGCTGCTGGGCCTGTGGCCGCGCAGTGCGCGTACGCTGAGCATCAGCGCCGTACTGCTGCAGGGCCTGTGGCTGTGCCTGCTGCTGGTCGACGCCAAGGTCTTCACCCTGTACCGCTTCCACCTCAATGCCATGGTCGTGAACATGGTGTTCGGCGGCGCCCTGCAGGACCAGGTGGCCCTGTCCTGGAAGACCTGGCTGCAGGTCGCGCTGCTGGCTGCCGCGGTGTTCACCGCCGAGGGCCTGCTGGCCTGGGCGTGCTGGAAGCTGCTGCCGGCCGCGCCGCGCCGGCGCCGGGTGCTGCAGGCCTGGGCGGTGGTGGCACTGCTGATGGCGGGCGGCCAGGTCGCCACCGCCTATTACGACGCCCGCGGCGACCGCGATGTGATCACGCAGTGGAACTACCTGCCGTGGGCGCAGCCGATCACCGCCAAGAGTTTCATGCGCAGGCTGGGCGTGGTCAGCGAACAGCAGGTGGGCCTGCCTGATCCGCGCCATGCCCAGCTTGTCTATCCGCTGCAGCCGCTGCGCTGCCAGAACCCGCACCGGCCCAACGTGCTCATGGTGGTGCTGGAATCGCTGCGCCACGACGCTCTCACCCCGCAGGTCATGCCGAACACGGCGGCACTGGCCGAGTCCGCGCGCGTATACGAGCGTCACTTCAGCACCGGCAACGCCACCCGCTATGGACTGTTCGGGCTGCTGTACGGCCTTCCGGGGGGCTATTGGCCAAGCATGCTGGATGAGCAGCGCGGTTCACAGCTGTTCAAGGTGCTTGGCCAACAGGGCTACGACCTGCACCTGTACGGCAGCGCGCCGCTGTACAGCCCTGAATTCGACCGCACCGCCTTCGCCGACGTTCGCGAGCAGCTGCACCAGGGGCCGGCGGGGCTGGGGTCGGAAGCGCGCGACAGCCACATCGTGGCCTCGCTGCGGAAGGACATCCGCGCCAGCCAGGCCGCGCATACGCCGTGGTTCGGCTTCGTCTTCCTTGATTCGACCCATGCCCCGTACCACATCCCCAAGGGCTATCCGCCGCTGGCCACGCCGATGGCACGGGAAATCGACTTCCTGAAATTCGGCCCTGACCACGACCCGACCCCCGAGTTGAACCGCTACCGGACTGCCGTGCACTACGCTGACAGCCTGGTTGGCACGCTGCTGGACGATCTGCGCGCACAGGGCCTGGAGCAGGACACCATCGTGCTGGTCACCGGTGACCACGCCGAGGAATTCAACGACCTCAAGCTGAATTACTGGGGTCACAACGGCAACTTCTCCGACTACCAGCTGCAGGTGCCCTTCGTGCTGCATTGGCCGGGCCAGGCCAGCGGCCATGAATCGCGCACCAGTTCGCACGAGGACTGGGTGCCGACCCTGATGCGCCATGCACTGGGCTGCGAGAACGCATTGACCGATTACAGCACCGGCCACGACCTGCTTGCCGAACCGCAGGGCAGGCGCGCGCTGGTGGTCGAAAGCTGGTCGCAGCGCGCGGTGCGCGATGGCGATGCCATCTACGTGTTCGACAAGTTCGGCAACGCAACCGCGTTGGACCTGCATTACCGCCCGCTGCCACAGCAGACCCCCGATGCGGCCGCTGTCCGCACTGCATGGGAAGCGCTGACCCGCTTCCGCAACCGCTGAGCCTCAAGGACCGAACCGCATGAACCGTCCGCTGCGCATCCTGCACACCGAAGCCGCCAAAGGCATGGGTGGGCAGGAGATCTACATCTTCCGCCACATGCAGGTGATGCGGGCGCGCGGCCATGACGTATCGCTGTTGTGCCAGCCCGATGCTCGCCTGGCCACCCTGGCACGCGATGATGGTTTCACCGTGCACACCCTGCGCATGGGCGGCCTGGCCCGGCTGCTGCGCGGCATCTGGTCGGTGTCGCGGCTGGTGCGCCGCGAACGTTACGACGTGGTCAACACGACCAGCCGCCGCGATGCGCTGATTGCCGCCGCCGGTGCACGACTGGGAGGAACTCCACTGGTGGTGCGCTCGCGCCACCTGATGAGCCCGGTCAATTCACTGCTGACCTATACCCGGCTCCCGCACCGGGTGCTGACCGTGAGCAGCTTCGTCAAGCAGCTGCTGGCCGACCGCGGCATTCCAGCCGAGCACATCGGCATCGTGCCGCCGATCGCGGTGCCGCCGCGCTGGAGCGACATCCACCTGGACAACCCGTGGCAGCGACTGCAGGAAGTCCGCGCCGAAGTCCGCGCCGAACTGGGCTTCGGCGAACAGGACGTGGTGGTGGGGTGCGTGGCGGTGCTCCGCGAGGCCAAGGGCCATGCCGATCTGCTGCAGGCGATGGTGCCGCTGTGCAAGACCAACCCCCACCTGCACCTGGTGGTGGTGGGCGACGGCCAGGTGGTGATGGATCGACTGCAGGCGATGCGCGACGCGCATGGGCTGCAGGCGCAGGTGCATCTGCTCGGCTACCGCGATGGTGCCTGCCGGCTGATGGCCGGTTTCGACATCTTCGCGCTGGCCTCGCACAAGGAGGCCGCCGGTACCGTGTTCTTGGAAGCGGCCTATGTCGGCGTGCCGATCGTGGCCACCCGCGTCGGTGGCGTACCGGAGATGGTGGTCGACGGCAGCAATGCGATCCTCACCCGGCTGGGCGACAATGCAGCCCTGACCGGCGCCCTGCGCCTGCTGGTGGACGATCCGGAACGGCGACGGCAGATGGGCCGCGCCGGCTGGGACTGGATGCACGGCGCACACCGTTTCACCCCGGCTGGCCATGGCGAGGCCACCGAACACTATTACCACCAGTGGCTGAAGGAGCTGGGACATGGCTGACGCGCGAACTGTTCCGGTGCTGATGCACCACCACGTGAGTCCATCGCCGGGCATGATCACCGTGTCACCGGAGAATTTCGAAAGCCAGATCGCCTGGCTCGCCGGCAACGGCTGGACCTCGCTGACGCTGGACCAGTACGCCGGTTTTCTGGCCGGCAGGCCGGTGCCACGCAAGTCGATCGTGATCACCTTCGACGATGGCTACCTGGACAACTGGGTCTACGCACACCCGATCCTGCAGAAGTACGGCATGCACGCCGTGGTGTTCGTGGTCACCGGCTGGATGGGTGAAGGCCCGGAGCGGCCGCACGCCGGCATCGCCGGAGTGTCGCTGCCCGCCACCCCGGACCACCGCGGCTGCGAAGCGGCGATCTACGAACAGAACCGCAGCGATGATGTGATGATGCGCTGGAGCGAAGCACGTGCGGCCATCGCCGCCGGCACCTTCGAAGTGCACTGCCACACCCACACCCACACCCGTTGGCTGCGCCGCGACGACCTGGACCGTGCACAGCGCCGCGCCGGCCTGAGCCGCGACCTGGCGATCTCGCGCGACGTGCTGCAGGAAAAGCTTGGCGAAGTGTCCGACACGCTGTGCTGGCCGTATGGCGACTTCGACCAGGACCACATTGAAGTGGCACGCGAGCAGGGTTTCCGCTACCTGCACACCACCCACCCGTTCGGCCGCAACGTGGTGGGCGGCGATCCGGAACGCATCTACCGGTTTGCGATCCGCAACCGCCCGGCCAGCTGGCTGCGCAAGCGCATCGCGCAGAGCTACAACCCGCTGATCGCACCGCTGTTCAATGGCTTCAAGGCGCGCCAGAAGAAGATGGTGCCGGGGCCCTGAGCGCAAGGGCCTCCCCCGCCCGCTGCGGCGCGGGAGGCCCATGTCGGTCTCAGAAGAAGCGCCCGTACACGGCTTGCACGATCTCGCCGTTGCCGGTGTTGATCAGCAGCGCATCCGGCCCATAGCGCACCCATTCGTAGCCCATCGGCGGCATGTCCAGGCCGAACAGCCAGAAGTCGTTGAGGATGTAGTCGCCGATCCAGTACGGGCGCGGCAGGAACTGGCCGTAGTGCCAGCGCTGGTACGCATAGCCCACCGGCGGATGGTAGGGCCCGATGCGGAACGCATGGTCGGCGCGGAAGTTGTGCCGGTACTCCTCGCGGAATGCCGGCCGTGCATTACCCAGCTCGCGCGGGCGCTCCATCCTTGGGTAGCCCCACGGCGCGCGCATCGGCTCCTCGCGCGGAGCGGACATATGCGGCCCACCTTCGGGACGACGTTCGGCGCTGGCAATGGAGACGCCACCCAGCAACGGCAGCACCAGCAGCGCACCTGCCAGCAGGCAGCGGCTGCAGCGCAATGAAGTGTTCATGGTCATGGTCCTTGCAACAACAGTGAAAGGATGGAGCACGAACGGCTCCGACCGGGTCCCGGCCTGCGTAGCGCCTGCATGCATGCAGGCAAGAGATCCTGATCCCGGGAATACGCCGCGTATCGTTCACGCGATGTCACAAAGCGCACAGCCGCAGCTGAACGTGGTCGCCGGTCGTGATCGGTTCAGTCACCCTCGCTGGAAAACAACATGGCCGCAAAAGCGGCCATGTCGTGGCATCACGTTGTACGGTCGCCGGCTTCAGGCAGCGGCTTCACGGACCGCCGCGGACAGGCGGTCCAGCGTTTCCTGCATCAGTGCTGCGTCATCGGCTTCCACCGTGACCCGCACCACCGGCTCGGTACCGGACGGGCGCAGGAACGCACGGCCACGACCAGCCACCGACTGCTGCGCGACGGCCAGCGCGGCCTGCACGCGGTCGGCCTGCACCGTGGCCTTGGCCGAGACATTGCCCAGCCGCACGTTGACCGTCTTCTGCGGTACCCGCACCAGCCCCTTCAGCGCCTGGCGCAGGGTCTGCCCGCTGCTGCGCAGCGCCACCAGTACCTGCAGGGCGCTGATGATGCCATCGCCAGTGGTTGCCCGGTCCAGGCACAGCAGGTGGCCGGAGGCTTCACCACCCAGCACGCCACCGCCCTCGATCAGCGCCTGGTGCACGTAACGGTCACCGACGTTGCTGCGCACGAACGGAATCTGCAGGTCGGCGAAGGCCTTCTCCACGCCGTAGTTGCTCATCAGCGTGCCGACCACCGGGCCATGCAGGCGACCTTCGGCCTTCCACGCGCGCGCCAGGATGTACAGCAGGTCATCGCCGTCAACCGGATTGCCCTGGTCGTCGGCCATCAGCACGCGGTCACCGTCACCATCGAAGGCGATGCCGAGATCGGCGCGGGTCTCGCGGACCTTGGCCGCCAGGTTGTCGATATGGGTGGAGCCGACCCCTGCGTTGATGTTGATGCCGTTGGGTTCGGCGCCGATGCCGATCACCTCGGCGCCCAGCTCACGGAACAACAGCGGTGCGATCTGGTAGGTGGCGCCGTGCGCGCAATCCAGCACCAGGCGCAGGCCGCGCAGGTCGAAGGCGCGCGGCACGCTGGCCTTGCAGAATTCGATGTAGCGGCCGACCGCCTCGCGTGCGCGCGACGCCTTGCCCAGCTTTTCCGATTCGGCAGTGGCGAACGGAACATCCAGTGCCGCTTCCAGCGCCAGCTCGGTGGCGTCGTCGAGCTTCTCGCCCTGGGCGGAGAAGAACTTGATGCCGTTGTCGTAGTGCGGATTGTGCGAAGCACTGATGACGATGCCGGCGTCCACGCCCAGGGTACGCGTCAGGAACGCGACCGCCGGAGTCGGCATCGGGCCGAGCAGCTGCACGTCGGCGCCGGCGGCGACCAGCCCGGCTTCCAGTGCCGCTTCGAACATGTAGCCGGAAATGCGGGTGTCCTTGCCGATCAGCACGATCGGCCGGCGCCCGTCCTGGCCGCGCTGGGCGACCAGCACGCGCCCCAGGGCATTGCCCAGGCGCAGCACGAAGTCCGCCGAGATCACGCCCTGGCCGACCCGCCCACGGATGCCGTCAGTACCGAAGTACTTGCGGCCTCCCATCAAGCCACCTCCGGCGCCGGCTGGCGGCCCAGCATCGCCAGCAGGTCGGACAGGCGGTCGCGCATTTCGCGGCGGTCGCAGATCTGGTCGATGGCACCATGCTCCAGCAGGAACTCCGAACGCTGGAAACCCTCCGGAAGCTTCTCACGCACGGTCTGCTCGATCACGCGCGGGCCGGCAAAGCCGATCAGTGCCTGCGGCTCGGCGATGTTGATGTCGCCCAGCATCGCGAACGACGCCGACACGCCACCGGTGGTTGGATGGGTCAGTACCGAGATGTAGGGAAGACCGGCTTCACGCAGCTTGCCCAGCGCGGCCGAGGTCTTGGCCATCTGCATCAGGGAGAACAGGCCTTCCTGCATGCGTGCGCCGCCGCTCTGCGAGAAGCACACATAAGGGGCGCCGATCTCGACTGCGGTTTCGGCAGCCAGCGCGAAGCGCTCACCGACCACCGAGCCCATCGAGCCGCCCATGAAGGCGAAGTCGAACGACGAAGCCACCAGCGCTCGCCCCTTGAGCAGGCCGCGCATGGCGATCAGCGCGTCGTACTCGCCGGTGTTCTTCTGCGCGATCTTGATGCGCTCGCTGTATTTCTTCTGGTCCTTGAACTTGAGCAGGTCGGTCGGCCCCAGGCGCGCACCGATCTCGGTGGTGCTGTCGGCGTCGAACAGCGCCGCCAGCCGCGCGCGCGCGCGGATCGCCATGTGATGGCCGCACTTCGGGCAGACCTCCAGGTTCTCTTCCAGCTCAGGACGGTACAACGCGCTGCCGCAGTTGCTGCACTTTTCCCACAGGCCCTCGGGGACGCTGCGCTTCTTGCTGGGGGTGTTGTCGGTGCGGATGCCGGACGGCATCAACTTGCTGAGCCAACTCATGCGGGAGGACACTTCCGTTCAGGGCGGCCCGGGGGCCGCAAAGGCGGACAGTCTAGCTCCGCTGCCCCCGCCCGTGCACCCCTTGCGGTGCCCGGGCCAGCTGGAAAAAACCATGCTGGGACGTACGTTTAGGTCCGGGTCGTGCCGGCCGCCGGCCGCCAGCCCCTGCACGCAGGCGGGCGCGGAGGATGCCGGCCCGTGGCCGGCACGACCGTCACGCGTCCAGCGCCTGCCGCAACGGTGCGAGGAAGGCTGCGGCGCGCTGCGCGGCGTCTTCCGCCGAGCCCGCCTCTGCCAGCACCGCCACCAGTGCGCTGCCTACCACCACGCCGTCGGCCTGCCGCGCCATTGCCGCGGCACTGGCCGCGTCCTTGATGCCGAAGCCCGCCACGACCGGCACCGAGGCACGCTTGCGCAGTGCCTGCAGGCGGGCGCTGGCAACATCGCTGTCCAGCCGCTCGGACGCACCGGTGACACCGGCAAAGCTGACGTAGTACAGGTAGCCACGCGCCAGGGCCATCAGCTTGTCGGCACGCGCTTCACTGGTGGTCGGCGACGCCAGCAGGACCAACGCCAGGCCAGCGGCCTCGAACGCCTGCTGTGCATCACCGGCTTCTTCAGGCGGCAGATCGACCAGCAGCACGCCGTCCACGCCGGCCTTCACTGCGGCGTCGGCGAACGCTGCGTAGCCATGGATCTCGACCGGATTCAGGTAGCCCATCAGCACCACCGGGGTCTGCGCATCACGCTCCCGGAACTGCGCCACGGCCTGCAGCACGTAACGGCTGCCGGCACCGCGCGCCAGCGCGCGCTCGGAGCTGCGCTGGATGGTGGGTCCGTCCGCCATCGGATCGGAGAACGGAACGCCCAGTTCGATCACATCGGCGCCGGCCTCGACCAGTGCGTGCATGACCGGCACGGTAGCCTCCAGCGAGGGATCGCCGGCAGTGATGAAGGGGATCAACGCCTTGCGCTGCTGCTCGCGCAGGCGCTGGAAACAGGCATCAAGTCGGGATACGGGCATGTCAGGTACATCCTTCGATCAGGTCAACGGCGCCGCTGGCGCCCCAGTACATTCGGGATACGGTGCCGTCGACGATCTCCACGCGGATCGCCAGGTCGGAACCGGGGTCCTGCCAGAGCAGGGTCTCGCCGGCCTCCACATCCTTGCCATAAGGCTGGGCGGAGACGCCCTTGGGCAGCAGCTGCAGGGCCTGCGCGCGCGGCATGTCCAGGTGCAGGCCGAACGGCCCCGGCTGGACCACCACCTGGCCCGAATCGTCGATGGGGGCCAGGTCGAAACGCACCACGTCACCGTCCTGCACCATCATCGCCACGCCTTCAGGCAGCGTGCCGCGCTCGTAATACTCGCAGCGCCCGGAGGTCGCCTCGCTCAGCCCGGCCGAGTGCCACTGCCCCTCGCTCTGCAGTTCACTGAAAGGTTGGCCGATCAGCACCTCGCCGGCATGGTCCAGTGCCACCGAAACCACCGCCGGAGCACTGTCGTCATCGGCAGCATCGTCTGCGCCTGGCAACGGTGCGTCTTCGATCGGACGATGTGCTGCAGCATCGTCGTTGCTGGCAACCTGGCGTGCCGGGGCGATCGCCGCCGGGGACGCCGGCGCCGGCGCCAGCACCGGCGGATCGGGCGGCGCGCAACCCCCCAGGCCGACCGCCAGCACCCACGCCCCACCATGGCGCAGCATGCAATTCACAGCACCAGGCCTTCGCGCGCGGCGATGGTATGCACGTCCTTGTCGCCGCGGCCGGACAGGTTGCACAGCACGATCTGGTCGCGCGGACGCTCGCGCGCCAGCTTGATCGCCTGCGCCAGCGCGTGGCTGGATTCCAGTGCGGGCAGGATGCCCTCGGTGTGCGCCAGCAGATGGAACGCCTGCAGGGCCTCTTCATCGGTGATGCCGAGGTAGCGCGCGCGGCCGGTATCGGCCAGGAACGCATGCTCCGGGCCGACGCCCGGATAATCCAGGCCAGCCGACACCGAATGGGTCTCGATGATCTGGCCGTCGTCGTCGCACAGCACGTAGGTGCGGTTGCCATGCAGCACGCCCGGGCGACCGGCGGCGATCGACGCGGCATGGCGACCGGTGCTGATGCCATCACCTGCCGCTTCGGCGCCGACGATCTCGACCTGGCGGTCGTTGAGGAAGGCATGGAACAGGCCGATGGCGTTGCTGCCGCCGCCGACGCAGGCGGTGATCGCATCGGGCAGGCGGCCGTACTCGGCCAGCATCTGTTCGCGTGCCTCGCGCCCGACGATGGCGTTGAAATCGCGCACCATGCGCGGGTACGGGTCCGGACCGGCGACGGTGCCGATGATGTAGAAGGTGTCCTGCACGTTGGTCACCCAGTCGCGCATCGCTTCGTTGAGCGCATCCTTCAGGGTGGCCGAGCCGGAGGTGACCGGCACCACCGTCGCGCCGAGCAGCTTCATGCGGTAGACGTTGATCTTCTGCCGCTCGATGTCGGTGGCGCCCATGTACACCACGCATTCCAGGCCCAGGCGCGCGGCGACGGTAGCGCTGGCCACGCCATGCTGGCCGGCGCCGGTCTCGGCGATGATGCGCTTCTTGCCCATCCGCGCGGCCAGCAGGGCCTGGCCGATGGTGTTGTTGATCTTGTGCGCGCCGGTGTGGTTCAGGTCCTCGCGCTTGAGCAGGATCTGCGCGCCACCGACATGGTCGCTCAGGCGCTGGGCGTGGTAGATCGGGCTCGGCCGGCCCACGTAATGGGCCAGGTCGCGGTCGTAGGCAGCCTGGAATGCCGGGTCCTGGCGGGCCTTGTCATAGGCCTGGGCCAGTTCCTGCAGCGGGCCGACCAGGGTTTCGGCGACGAAACTGCCGCCGTAGCGGCCGAAGTGGCCCTGGGCATCCGGGAAGGCGTGATAGTCGGCGATGGGGGAGGCAGACATGGAGACGACCGGTGGTTCAAGACAGGTGGATACTCTAGCGCACGGGTCGTGACCGGAAAATGGATATTATCTGGCGTATCTTGTCAGGAAATCTCACATGGGCAGCTCATCGCTTCCGCCGCTCAATGCGCTGCGCGCGTTCGAGGCCACCGCCCGCCTGGGCGGGGTCGGCCGCGCCGCACAGGACCTGCATGTCACCCACGGTGCGGTCAGCCGGCAGCTGAAGCTGCTGGAGGATCATCTGGGCATGGCCTTGTTCCAGCGTGCCGGTCGCGGCCTGCGCCTGACCGCCGCAGGCAGCCGCCTGCAGGTGGCATGCAGCGAGGCGTTCATCGGCATTGAAGACTGCGTGCGTGAACTGCGGCGGCCGACGGCATCCCCGGCACTGGTGCTGGGCTGTAGTGGCAGCGTACTGGCGCGCTGGATGATCCCGCGACTGCCCGCGCTGCAGGCCGCCCTGCCCGGCGTGCGCCTGCAGTGGTCGGCACTGGACGGCAGCTTCACCGAGGCGCAGGCAGCGCTGGATGCGGTCCTGCTGCTGGCGCAGGGGCCGTGGCCGCGCGGCTGGCAGGTGCGCGAACTGGCGCCGGAACGGGTCGGCGTGGTGGTGGCCCCCTCCCACCCGGCGGCGCAACGCCTGCGGCATGTCCCGCCCTCGGCACTGCTGCAGGAAACCTTGCTGCACACCAGCTCACGACCGCAGGCGTGGCCGGCCTGGGCGCGGGCGCATGATCTGGACACCTCGAAGCTCCCGTTGGGCACCGCCTTCGAGCATCTGTATTACCTGCTGGAGGCAGCGGTAGCCGGGCTGGGCCCGGCAATCGCGCCCGAGCCGCTGGTGGCCGAAGACCTGGCCGCCGGGCGCCTGATCGCGCCCTGGGGATTCTCGGCGACAGGCGGGTTCTGGGTGCTGGCGCGGCCGGACGGCCCGGCCGACCCGCGCGTGGATGCACTGGCCGAGTGGGCGATGGCGCAACTGTAGCGTCGAGCTTGCTCGACTGGCATCGATCTCCTCAGTCGAGCAAGCTCGACTCTACGACTACCTCAGTCGAGCAAGCTCGACTCTACGCCTACCTCGGTCGAGCAAGCTCGACGCTACGACTCCCTCAGTGCCGTGGGTGCGGCCAGCCGCTGCTGCAGGTCGTCGCGCAGGCGCGACAGTTCGACTTCGGCCTGCTGGCGCTGCTGCATGCCTTCGCGATGGATGCTGCGCACTTCCTCCACGGTGGCGATCAGCTGTTCGTGCACATGGCGCAGCGTGGCCACGTCGATCACGCCGCGCTGGTTGCTGCGTGCGGTATCCACCGACGCCTGGCGCAGCAGATCGGCATTGCGGCGCATCAGCTCGTTGGTGGCATCGTCGATGGCGGTGGACAGCTCGACCGCGGCCTTCTGCTCGCCCAGCGAAAGCTGGATGGCGAACTGGCGCTTCCACGACGGGATGGTGATCTCGCGCACCGTGTTGAATTTTTCGATCAGCTGCAGCGCGTTGGCCTGGATCAGGCGGATCATCGGCAGCGACTGGTCGGCCGCGTGCTGCATCAGCTGCAGGTCGGACACGCGCTTTTCGATCAGGCGGATCGCATTGTCGACCTCGCTCTGGCGGATGCGCTGCTGCGGGTCGTCGCTGCCCTGCCCTGCCAGCTGCTCGGCCTGCAGTTCGGCCAGGCGCTGCTTGCCGGCGGCTGCGTACAGGCCCAGCGCGTGGCGCTCCTCGCGCACGATCTCGTGCATGCGGTCGAACTCGCCCACGCGCTTGCCCATCAGCGCCTGCTGCACGCCCACGTCGCCCAGCAGCTGCTCGATCTGTGCGTTGGTATCGCTGAACTTCTGCACCAGTTCGCCCTTGGACACGCGCAGGCGATCGATCAGACCGCCGATCACCGGCACCTTCGAACGCTGGGCGAAACCGTCCAGTTTCAGGCTGCGCGCGATGCGCACCACTTCGCCCAGCTTGTCGCCGCTGGCATCGAGGTCGCGGTTGCGCACCTGGTCCAGCAGCTGGCTGGAAAACGCTGCCGTGCGCGTCGCGGCCTCGCGGCCGAACACCTGCAGGTTGCCCGGGCGCAGGTCGTCCAGTTCCATGCGGATCTCGGCGATGCGCGGCAGGTCCTCGCGGACCAGGCCCAACGCCTGCAGCGCGCCTTCGTCGAGTGCGGAAGGGGTGGCCGGGGTGGGCACGAGGGTGCCGGGGTGCTGGCTGTCCTGGGTCATCGGGCAGTCTCCTTGCAGGTGGGTTGGCGGCAGCGGCGGCCGGCTCAGCGCAGTCTAGCCTGAGCCGCCGCGACCTCGTCGTCGATCTGTGCGTGCAGCGTGGCCGCCTGGCCGGCACGGACCGCGCCGGTGGCGGCCTGCGCGGCCAGTGCGGCCTGCCGCCACGCTGGCAGCAGGACATCGTGGATGCGGGCGAAGCGCTGCAGCAGCACCTCGTCCTGTTGCTGCAGCAGCTGCCACTGCCCGGCTTCGATGCGGCGCAGCGCCGCCAGCCGCTGCAGGTGGTCGATGCGCGCCGCCAGTGCTTCCTGGCCGGCGCCCTGCATCGCTGGCACGTCCGCGGCGGCCGCGTCCGCCCAGGCCTGCAGTGCTTCGGCGGCCTGGCCGGTCGCGCTGATCGCGGTGGCACGCACGGCCATGTGCTGCTGCAGCTGCTGGGCCTGCTCGCGTGCCTGCAGGGCGAGGACCCCCAGCCGCGACTGCAGGCCGCGGCCTGCGGCCTCACGCTCGACATCGCGGCCAAGCAGGCGGCCCCACCAGCTTTCCTGCCGGCGCAGGCGTGCCGGGTCGGCAGCCTGCAGCGCCAGCGCGATGCGTGCCAGCGCCTCGACCAGCCCATCGCCGGCGGTCGCCGGCAACGCGACGTCGCGCGCGGCCAACGCCTGCAGCAGCGGCGCGCCGTAGTCGGCCAGGCGTGCAACATCCGCCGTGTCCGGCCGTTGCGGCGTCGGCAGGGGCGCCGCGTCGGTCATGGCAACGGCGGCCGCATCGGCGCGCTTCCCGACGGGGCGTCGTCAGTGGCTTCCGGCGGCAGCGACTCGCCGTAGAAGTGGCGCATCAGCGCCTCATCCAGTGCGCGCTCCTCCGGCGTGCTGGCCCGCCGCACGCGCGGACGACGCGCGGTGGTGGTGCTGGCACCGGCCGCGCCTTCGACCTGCTGCCGCGCCCACCCGGCGAACGCCGCCAGGGTCTGCGATACCTGTTCCTGCTGTGCCTGCGAGGCCACCAGCAGTTGGACCAGCGGAGCGAGCCCGGCCTGCAGGTCCTCGGCCAGCGGCGTGGCCGGGGGGCTGGGCGCGGCAATCACCACCGGCTCGGCAGGCTGCACGGCGGCCGGTGCTTCTGGGCGTGCTTCGGCCAAGCGCTGCAGCGCTTCCAGCAAGGCCGGCCACGGTGCCGGATCAGCCTCCACCAGCGGCGCAGCCGGTGGCGGCAGCTGCAGTGCACTGGCGATGTCGGCCAGCTGCGCGACCACGCGCCCACCGACATCGCTGTCGTCGGCACCCATGGCCTTGTTGCGCAGGAAATCGCGCTTGATCTGCGTCCAGCGCTGCACCTGCGCCTCGTCCAGCACGCCGCGCAGCTCGCCCAGCTTCAGCAGGTTTTCCTCGGCGCCGGTGGTCAGCAGCTGCGCCTCGCCCAGGTAATGGTCGGAGATCAGCTGCTGCAGCTCGTCCTCGTTCATCACCGGCGAGATCTTCTCGGCCAGCTTGTTCATGTTGCGGTAGCTGCCCTGCAGGCGGAACGGCGGCTCGGTGCGGTAGCGGTCATCCTGCGCAGCGCTGGCGATGTACTGCTGGTTGACCCGGTAGACCACGTCGCGCACGCGCAGCATGCGCTGCAGGGTGGCGGTGATCTCGTTGATCTCGGCACCGCTGTAGGCATGGCTGAGCCCGTTGGTCGACACGTCCTTGCCCATCGCACGATCGACCAGCAGGTACAGGTCGGCCATGTCACGGGTCGCCAGCGGTGCCAGCACCGGGTTGGAGGTCAGGCTGTTCTCGATGTAGCTGAGGGTGAACGCCGCTTCCATGCCGCCCAGCACGTCGCCGAGGTTGTAGATGTCAGCGCGGTTGGCCAGCATGTCCGGAATCTTGAACACCTCGCCCGACTCGGTATACGGGTTGCCGGCCATCACCACGCAGAACTTCTTGCCGCGCATGTCGTAGGTGCGCGTGCGGCCGCGCCACACGCCTTCGATGCGGCGGGTGCCATCGCACAGCGAAATGAACTTCTGCAGGAACTCGGGATGGGTGTGCTGGATGTCATCCACATACAGCATGGTGTTGTTGCCCATCTCCAAGGCCAGATTGAGCTTTTCCAGCTCCTGCCGCGAGGTGGCGTCGGGCGCCTGCTCCGGATCCAGCGAACGCACGTCGTGGCCCAGTGCCGGGCCGTTGATCTTCATGAAGACCAGGCCCAGCCGGTGCGCCACGTATTCCATCAGCGTGGTCTTACCGTAGCCCGGCGGCGAGATCATCATCAGCAGGCCCATCAGGTCGCTGCGCTTGTTCTCGCCCACCGTGCCCATCTGCTTGGCGAGGTTGTCGCCGATCACGCCGAGGTAAACGTCGTTGATGAGCTTGTTGCGCACGAAAGAGGACAGCGGCCGCGCCTTGAACTCGGACAGGCGCAGGGCCTGCCGCTCACGGCCGATGATGCCCTGGCGTACCGCCTGGTAGGCGTGGAATGCCGGCACGAACTGCTGCAGGTGGGCGTGCAGGCGGGCCAGGAAATCATCCAGCGACAGCGCCAGGGTGCCCTGCACGATGCGCGGATGCTCGCCGAGCAGGCCGTTCACTTCCACCCGCAGCGTGGCATCGCTGGCGCGCGTGCGCAGCTGCCGCTGCACCAGCAGCAGTGCGGCAGCCTCATCGGTGTAACCGGCATGGGCAGCCTGCGCCGGCAGCCGGCCCAGCGCGCGCAGCCACTGCCCGGCCAACGCCCAGCGCAGCGGCAGCGGATCCTGTCCACGCTGCAGCGCGCGTTCCAGTGCCTCACGCTGTCCTGCCTGCTCCAGCTGCTGCTGCAATGTCTCCAGCAATGCCAGCGCATGGCGGCTGCTGGCGAATACCGGATCGCCCGCGCTCAGTTCGTCACCGAGGTAGGCAGCGGCACCTTCGATCGCGGCGGCGTCGAACGGCAGGGCCTGCGCCTGCACGAACGCATCCAGCGCAGCGGCCATCTCCGCGCGCAGCGCCTGGCGCCCTTCGTCGGAACCAAAGAGGCGGGCGATGGCATCGGCACCGGCCTGGCGCGCCGGCCACTGCGCCACGGCCTCGTTGCGCTGCTCGGCGGCCCAGAACAGCATGGCCAGTGCGCGGACACGCGGTGCATGGCGCAGGCTGCCGGCGGCCTGCTGCAGCGGCAGCAGGGCGTGCAGGATCAGCGCCGCATCGTGGTCATGGATGCCGCGCTCATACCCCTCGCGGTAGCGCGGCGCGGCGAACGCACGCACGCGCTGGTCCAGCGCCTCGGGGCTGGCGAGATCGTGCTGCAGCTGGGCCATGTCCAGGCCATCGCGGCCGTCCTGCGCGGCCAGCAGCAGGCTGCCGGCCAGGTACTCGCCGCGGTAGATCGCATCGGATTCCGAATCCAGGGTCACCGGCCAGAACGGCTTGAGCGCCTCCAGCTCGGGGTCGTGCAGGGTTTCCAGGAAATCGGTGCCGGTGAGGTGGATGGCCAGCGTGTCGCCGCGCGGCAGCAGGGTCAGGTCCAGCGCCTGGGTGTTCACGCTGAAACGGTGGCGCGGGCCGAGCCGGACGACGTTGCCGCCGGCTTCGTACAGGTCGCTGCGGTCGCGCAGCTGGCGCACGGCCTGGTCGCGCACGCCCTTCAGGCGCGCCTCGATGTCATCGGCCTTGACGTTGTCGCGCAGCGCATGCAGCCGCTCGGCCAGTTCGCGCAGCTTGAGGATCAGCGGGTCGCCGGCGAAGAACGCGTTGAGCTCGTCGGCGGTGGCGAAGCGCTCGGTGCGCTTGGCCAGGCCATCGAGGATGCGGTTGGCCGCGTCGAGCACCGAGCGCGCCTTGCGCTGGCGGTCGTCCAGCAACGCCTGCTTGTGCGTCTCGAAGGCTTCGACCAGTTCCTCGCGCTTGCTGAGGATGTCGCCGAGGAACTGCTCGTGCTCGCCAAACTGACTTTCCAGTTCCTCCAGCTGCACCAGCAGGCGCGACAGCTGTTCGTCGGCCTTTTCCGGATCGTTGGCCATCGCCAGCGCACTGGTGATGGACTGCGAGAACAACGCGAACTGTGCAGCGAACTGGGCCACGGCCTCGGCCGAGCCGAGCGTGCGGCGGCGCTGTTCGGCACGCGTGCGCGCCTGGTTCAGCCGCCCGTACAGCGCGGAAATCGATTCGACCACGCGGGTGCGCGCGGTGGCATCGTCCACCTTCAGGCCGGCCATCAGTTCGGACAGCATGTCCAGGTCGGCGGCCATGCCACGCATGCCGTCCAGCTGCTCATCCAGCTGGCGCGCACTGCTGGCCTGCTGGGCCGCTTCATCCAGTGCCTGCAGGCGGCTGCCCAGCGGTGCCAGTGCCGCATCGCCGGCCAGGAACTCGCCGGTGGCGGCGCCCACGCGATCCTGCGCCTGCACCAGTTCGGCGGTCATCGCCTCGATGCGCGCGGTGTCGATGTAGCGCAGCTCGCGGATGGTCAGCAGCCGCCCGCGCAGCGCGGTGATCTCGTTCAGGGCCTCGACGAAGGCCTGCACCTCGTTCCAGTTCTGCGGCTGCAGGCGGCCCAGCAGCGCCTTGTAGTTCGCTTCCGCCTCGACCATCGCCTGCGCCGACTGCTCGCGGATGGACTGGACCTTCTCGTACTCGTCCAGCACCGACTCGCCGGTGGCGCTGATCTGCCGCAGCAGCGCTTCGGCGCCGTCGCAGGCCTCGTCCCCCAGCCAGTGGTGGGTATCGAACAGGCGGCGGGTATCGGCCACCAGGCGCTGGTAGCGCTGCACCGAGACATCCTGGCCGTCGATCTCGCGGGACAGGTTGAACAGGTTGGAGATGCCGCGCACCAGCTCGGCATTGCCGATGCGGCCCATGAAGGTGTTGCCGGGCGGCCGGCTGGCGGCGAACTCGTCGCTGCTGAACGGCGTCTGCCAGACCTGCATCGGATGGATGCGGGTGGGTTCGGCGCCTTCGGCATGGAACAGCACCATGCGCCCATCCTGCATGAAGGCATAGCCGTGGCCGAACACCGGGTTCTGCAGCACGCGCTGGATGGTGTTGTAGACGAACAGCGCCGAGCGCCCGCCTTCGCGCTCGTAGAAGATGTAGAGCACGTCCTCGCCGTTGGGCGAGCGGATGCTGCGCTTGAACTGCATGCCGGCCATCGAGGCATCGAAGGCCTTGTGCTCGCCGCCCTGCAGGTAGTAACCGCCGGGGAAGATCACGCCGTGGTCTTCGGGCAGCTGCACGCAGGCCTGGACGATGGCGTCGTTGCGCACGATTTCGCCGGTGAGCGTGTTGTAGATCAGCCCGCGCCAGACGGTCTCGCGGTACGGCAACACCTTCAGCAGCAGCAGCGAACCGACGCGCGCGAATTCGAACTGGGCGTCGTCCAGCGACTGCGTGCTGTCCTCCACCGGTTCGCTGTAGATGCCCTGCCCGGTTTCGGTGTTGTTCTCGACCTTGATGGTCAGGTCGCCACCGGTGGTTTCCACGAACAGGGTGTCGAGGATGTTCAGGTGCGAGTGGCGGCCGTTGACCGCGAGATCGCGGGTGGCCTTGGTCCATTCGAAGTCGAACGGCGGCGGCAGGGCGATATCGCGTTCGCCGCGCGCATCGAGGTAGGTCAGCTCACCTTCGCGCGACAGCGCCCAGCGGAACACGCGCACGTCGCTGCTGCGCTCGCCGATCTGGAACGAGGCCAGCAGCTTGTCGCCGACCACGATCAGCTGCAGCAGGCGCGCATGCTTGTAGTAGGCGTACAGCTCGTTGAAGTCGTGCACGAAGCCGGGCTGGTCGAGGAAGCTGCCCTTCAGCTCCAGCGCGGCCACATCGTAGCCGTCCTTGCCCTGCACCAGCCGGTACAGGCCGAACACATCCTCGATGCGGGTATGGGTCTTGAGCCCGATATAGACGTTGTAGCCGAACAGCAGGCGGTCAGGCCCGACCTGGACGATGTCACGGCCGACGCAGTTGTTCTCGCTGCGGATGCGGAAGCGACCGACCACCTCCAGCCGGCTGTCGCCGAACTCGGCCAGTCGCTGGCGGTTGAGGGCTTCGGCCAACGCCTGCAGGCGCTGGCCCTGTTCGCCAAGGCGGCGGCGCAGAACTTCGTAGGCACCGCCCTGGGCAACGGCCTGGTCGACGGTGTTGCCGCCGGCCTCCGGCGCTGTGGTTTCGGCGGACGGATGGGTTTCAGACATCAGCAGGCTTCCGGCTTACGGACGGCCGGCCGTGGTTGCGGCCGGCGCGGGCGGGCGGTGGCCGCAGCGGCCACCGCCCGGTGCATCAACGGGCGCTGTCGACCACGGCGGCCGACACGGTCGGCGCCGCGTCGGCGTCCTCGGCGATCTGCCGCGGTGCCGGTTCGGCCACGGCCACGCCCAGGTAGCGCTGCATCAGCTCCTGCACGATCGGGCTCTTGCCGGCGAAGCCTTCGATCGACTTGCCCAGCGACACGGCCTTGACCAGGTTCTCGAACATGCCGCCGTCGCCACCGACCAGGTCGATGTCGGCATTGCGCAGCGCGCTGGCGATGACGTTGGCGTTCTCGCGCGAGACTTCCTTGCCCGCTTCGATAGAGGCCAGTGCCTGCTTCAGGCTGTTGTCCAGCATCATGCGGAACTCTTCGTGGCCACGTGCCTGGTCGCTCAGCGAGGCGATGGCTTCGAACTTGCGCACCAGGCCTTCGGCTTCGGCCAGCAGCTTCTTCTGCACCACGCCGGCTTCGGCGTTGCCCAGCGATTCGGTGGCGGTGGCACGGGCCAGGCCCATCTTCTCTTCGCCCTGGGCCTGCGCCTGCAGGGTTTCGGCCAGCACGCGGGCCTCGTTGCTGCCCTGCTTCAGGTTGGCTTCGGCCTTGGCTTCGATCACGCGGGCTTCGGCGATACCGACCTTCTCGATGGCCAGTGCGGAGGCTTCACGCACCTGCGCTTCGGCCAGGCCCGGCGCCGCCTGCTCGGCACGGAAGGCGTCGGCCAGCAGGCGCTTGGCTTCGGCCTGCTTGCCGGCCGCTTCGTGTTCGGCCTGGGCCAGGGTGGTCAGTTCCACCGCGCGGTGCTTGGAGGCGGTTTCGCGGGCCTGCGCTTCCTTCACTTCGCGCACCAGCGATTCCTGCGCCTTGGCTTCGGCTTCCAGAATCAGCACCTGCTTCTGGCGGTCGGCCTCGGAGACCTCGCGCACTTCCTTGATGCGCTCTTCTTCCTGGGCCACGGTCTTGTCGATGGAGATGCGTTCGCGGGTGATGTTGGCCACGTCCATCTTGCCCTGCTCGACCACCTTGTCACGCTCCACGCCCTGCAGCTGCACTTCGCGGTCGGTGGTGACCTGTTCCAGCTGGCGCGCGCGCTCCACGCGCTCGGCTTCGATGGCCACCGCACGCTGGCGGTTCTGTTCGGCCACTTCCACCTCGCGCAGGCGGTTCTGGTCACGGATATCGATCAACTGCTGCGCTTCGATGCGTGCGTTCTCGGACAGCTGGCGCTGTTCTTCCTGCACCTTGGCGGTCTCGGCTTCCTCGCGGGCACGGATGGTCTCGATCTCGCGCTTCTGCCGCGCCTCGGCCTCGGCCTGCTGGCGTTCCAGGGCCAGCAGCGCTTCGCGCGCTTCCACGTTCTTTTTGGTGATGGCGAGCTTCTCGTTCTGCTCCAGCTCGTTGGTCACCACGTTCTGCGCGGCGGTCAGCTCGGTGATCTTGCGGATACCCTGCGCGTCGAGGATGTTGAACTGGTCCAGCAGCGATTTCGGGGTCTGCTCCAGGTAGTCGATGGCCACGTCTTCCAGCACATAGCCGTTCAGGTCGTTGCCGATGACCGCGATGATCTCGTCGCGGAATTCCTGGCGCTTCTCGAACAGCTCGGTGAAGTCGAACTTCTTGCCGACCGTCTTCAGCGCTTCGGAGAACTTGGCGTTGAACAGCTCATCGACGGCGTGCTTGTCCGAGGCACGGTCGGCACCGATGGCCTTGGCCACACGCAGCACGTCGGCCTGGGTCTCGTTGACCCGCAGGTAGAACGCCACGGCGATGTCGGCGCGCATGTTGTCGCGGCAGATCAGGCCTTCCTTGCCGCGGCGGTCGATCTGCAGGGTGATCAGGCTGATCCGCATCAGCTCGGCGCGGTACAGCACCGGGATGATCAGCGCACCGGTGAAGTGCACCTTGGGCGTGGCGCTCATGTCGTTGACGATCAGGGCCACGCCCTGGTCGACCTTGCGGTAGAACGCCTTGAACAGTCCCGCCAGGCCGAGCAGCAGGCCTACGAGGACGATGATCCCGATCAGGAAGGGGGCCGCGCCAGCAAAACTCATCAGAGATTCTCCTTGTTGCCCGGAAGCAGGTTGTCCTGGAAATCGAGGGCGACCGCATCAGCGCGGACCACCCGGTAGTAATGGTGTTCGGCCACGTGCTCGACCAGCACGATGCGCTCGCCACGCTGCAGTTCGACGTCGCTGCGCACCTGCAGCACCAGCCCGGCACCGCCGTCATCGACCGTGGCATGGCCGCTGCGCGCATCCACCCGGGGCGAGGCGACCACGCCCACGCGCCCCAGCAGGGAGGCCTGTGCGACCGGCTGCAGGCGCTGCAGGAAGGTGCGGATGGGCCGCAGCAGCAGCGCGGTGATCGGCACCGCCGGCAGCGGCGCGAGCACGGCCACGAGCGTGCCGAAACCCCAGCGCAGCAGGTCCGGCAGCGGCAACAGTACGAACAGATGGATGAAATAGGTCAAGGCCCAGCCGAAGAAGCCCAGCAGGGTGACCACGACCATGACCGGCACGCCACCGAGGCCGAAGCGCTGCAGCAGGGCCGAGAGGCCGCTGAGATCGGTGTCACTGTCCAGCGCACCATCGGCGCCGAGATCGCCGAACCCGTCATCGACCAGGCCAAAAGCGGCAAGCCCCCAATAGACCAGCGACACCGCCAGCAGGACGCTGTACGGCAGGGTCGGGTAGCCGAACACGACGGTGAGGAATTCCTGCATCGCTTTGCCTTCCTGGGCTATGGGCGCGTGACGCCCCGTTCGGAATCCGCCGGGAGCGGTTCCGTCGATCCCGCCACGGCCCTCATGGCCATGGCTTCCCCTTCATCCTATGTGAAGAGGGTGTACAGGGACAAATGTGAAGACGCGCGCCGACCGCAGGCGGCGACGCGCGCGGGGTCGTGCCGGGTCACTCCAGCACGGTGCAGTCGGCGCTGCGCACCTCTTCGACGAACGTGCGCATCTTGTAGCCGTCCTTGATGCCCGGCTCGACCTCGATGCCGCTGGACACGTCAACGCCCCACGGCAGGGTGGCGAGGATGGCGTCCTTCACGTTCTCCGGGTTCAGGCCGCCGGCCAGCAGGAACGGGCGGTGCAGGCCGGTCGGGATGCGCCCCCAGTCGAAGGCGACACCCGTGCCGCCACCGCCGCCGGGCGCGTGGCTGTCGAACAGGAATCCCGCCGCGCTGGGGTAGCGCAGCTGCAGGGTACGGGCGTTGACCTCTTCGCGCCCGCCCATGGCGATCGCCTTCAGGTACGGCATGTTGAAACTGCGGCAGAAGCTCTCGTCTTCCTCTCCATGGAACTGCAGCAGGGTCGGCCGCACCGTGCGCAGCACCTCGCGCACCTCTTCCTTGCTGTTGTTGCGGAACAGCGCCACCACGTCGACCATCGGCGCGATCGCCTGGCGCATCGCGCGCGCCTCGGCCGGAGCAACCCGACGGCTGCTCTCGCGGGCAAAGATGAAACCCACTGCGTCCACGCCCAGCTCACCGGCCAGGCGGACGTCGCCGGCCCGGGTCATGCCACAGAACTTGATGCGTGTGCGGTAGTAGGAGCGGCTCATAGCGTGACCTCGGCGGGCAGATGCCAGTTGTCGGGGTACAGGGGCCCAAGGAACACCAGGCCCTGCGGCGGTGCGGTGGGACCGGCTACGGTGCGATCGCGCCCTGCCAGCAGTTCGGCGATCCATTCCACCGGTTTTTCGCCGCTGCCCACCAGGATCAAGGATCCGACGATATTGCGGACCATGTGATGAAGGAATGCATTGCCCTGCACGGCCACCTCAATCACCTCGCCCTGGCGGCTGACCTGCAGCGACTGCAGCTCGCGCCGTGCATGCAGCGCCTGGCACTGCACGGAACGGAACGCACTGAAGTCGTTCTCACCAAGCAGCGCCTGGCCGGCGGCATGCATCAGGGTTTCGTCCAGGGCCCGCCGCTCCCAGCTCAGGGTCTGGCGGCCCAGCGCCGGTCGCACTTCGCGGTTGAGCAGCCGATAGCGGTAGCGGCGCGCGCGCGCGGAAAAACGGGCGTGGAAATCATCGGCCACCGGCACGCACCAGCGCACCGCGATCGAGCGCGGCAGGCGGGTGGTGGTGCCGAGCATCCAGGCGCGCGGATCGCGCACCACCTCGGTGTCGAAATGCACGACCTGGCACTGGCCGTGCACGCCGGCATCGGTGCGGCCGGCGCAGACCACCTGCAACGGCGCATCGGCGACCGACGACAGGGCCAGTTCAAGGCTGGCCTGCACGCTGGGACCACCTTCGCCCAGGTTCTGCCAGCCCCTGAAATCGCTGCCGTCGTACTCGACGCCAAGCGCGTAACGCATGTGCTACCTCGATGCTGCGTGTGGGGCGGCGCTCAGGCCGGGTCGCGTTCGGACCACACCGCCAGTTCGTTGCCACCGGGCTCGACGAACTGGAAGCGGCTGCCCCCGGGGAAGGAAAACACCGGGCGCACGATCTCGCCGCCGGCGTCACGCACCGCTGCCTCGATCGGCGCCAGGTGGTCGGCATACAGCACCAGCAGCGGTGCGCCGGTATCGCTGGCGCGCTGCGGCTGGCCACGGAAGAAGCCGCCCTGCAGGCGGCCATCGTCGAAAGCGGTGTAGTCGCCGCCATAGTCGACGAACGACCAGCCGAACACCTTCTCGAAGAAGGCGCGGCTGGCCGCCGGATCAGCGGAGGCGAATTCAACGTAATCGATGCGGCGCTCGCGGCTCATGGCACGGTCCTTGTCAGCGGGTTCGGTCACGGCAGGCGCGCCAACAGCTCGCGCGCCTGCGCCTGGCTGTGCAGATCGCCGCCCTCGGCGACTTCCTGCAGCAGGGTACGCGCGGTCTGCGCGTCGCCCAGGTCCAGATAGGCAATGGCCAGCTCCAGCCGCTCCTGGCCGGCACGCGGTGCCCAGCCGGCATCACCGGCCGGTGCCGCGGTGTGTTCTTCGTGCGCGGCCGTGGCCATCGCGTCGTGTGGCGCACCGCTGGAATCACCGTTGTCATGGTGCTCGGCCGGCAGGTCGAACACGCCGCGGAACTGCGGCTGCTGTTCGGCGTGCAGCGCATAGTCCGGCACCGCGATCTCGTCAGCGACCGCCTGCGCGACCGGCTCATCCGGCACGGGGGTGTCCTGCGTGGGCACCGGCTCGTCCCAGCGCGGCAGATCGGTCACGGCCTCGGGCAGCTCCCCCACTTCGTCATCGCGCAGCGTCTGCGCCTGCCAGTCAGCCTGGGCGGCGACGTCGGCGATCGGTTCGGCAGCCACGTCATCCTGCACCTCGGTTGCGGTCGCCCAGGCCGGCATCGCGGGCTCCTGGCGGCCACTGTCGGACACCACCGACGACCACGAGGACTGCTCGGCCAGCGTATCCAGCGCCGCACCCGCCGGCACCGCCGCGGCCAGGCCAGCCGCATCGCCTTCTTCGCGCAGCGGCGGCAACGGTGACGGCTTGCGCCGGCGCAGCAGCCAGGCTGCCGCCGCGGCGAGCAGCAGCACGGGCAGGCCCAGCCAGTACCACGGTGTTGCCGCGTCGCGGCTGCCCGGCGCCTGGGCCAGGCGTTGCTGCGCGGCAGCCAGGTCGTTGTCCTTCATCGCGATCAGCGACTGCTGCTGTTCCTTCAGCTTCTCCAGGTCGGCCACGCGCTGCTTCAGCTCGCCGATCTCTGCATCGCGGGTAGCGATGTCCTCACGCGCCTGGCGCAGTTGCTCGTTGCCCATCATGTCACCCTCACTGCCGGCAGCGGTGCCGGTGGTTGTGCCCGCTTTCGCGGCGTCGGACGCCAGCGCCGGAGCGATTTCAAGCCGCGCGCCGCTGGCCCCCGACGGGGACGCTGCGTTCGTGGTTTGTGCCTTGGCCACTGCTGCGACGGTACCCGCCGGCTGCGGCACGGTGCGTGCCTGGCGCCATTGCGCCGCGTGTTCGCGCACCAGCGCAGCCGCTTCGGCAGCATCGACCGCCGCCAGCGCATCGCTGCCTGGCATGCGCAGCACTGCGCCCTGCTTGAGCAGGTTCACGTTGCCACGGATGAAGGCTTCGGGATTGGCGCGCAGCAGGGCGATCATCGCGCGATCACGACTGACCTGGTTGCCACGCGCCACCGCGCTGGCAATCTGCGACAAGGTCTGGCCGCGCTGCACGGTGACGCTGCCATCGGCAGGTATGGCCGCAACCGGTGGAGGCACCGCACGCGACCGTGCTGGTGCGGGTGCCGGCGTGGGCGCCGGCGCGGACGGTGGCGTGCCCGGCGCCTCTGCCACAGGTGCCGCTGCCGGCTCGCGGGCAATGGTATTGGACAGGGTGCCAGCCGGTGCGACGATCTCCGGCTCGGCCACGGCCAGTGCGCTGGACGGCGCATCGACCAGCGCCGAGTATTCGCGGACCAGCCGGCCCTGGCCCCAGTCGGCCTCGATCAGGAAGCTCAGCGACGGCGTCTCGACCGGCGCCTGCGAGGTCACCCGCACCACCGCCCTGCCCTGCGCGTTGCGGGTCAGTTCGAACTGCAGTTCGCTGACCAGGCCGGTCGGCCGTTGCAGGCCGACGCGCTCGAAGGTGACCGGCGAAGCCAGCGCCACACGCAGGTTTTCCAGCTCGGACGGGTCGGCCGAGACTACCGGGATCTCGGCCAGCAAGGGCTGGCCCGGCTTGGACAGGACACGGATGTCGCCCAACCCCAGGGCGAGCGCCGAACTGCTGGCCAGGGCCAGCAGCGCGGCGGAAAGATAGCTGAGCGGGCGCGTTGCGCCCCTGGCCCGTTTATTCATGGGCGACACTATAAAGCGTGCGGACCAAGGTCCGCACCCACCGATGGACGACCTGCGGCAATGCCGGCCAGCGGCCGGCACTACCGGTGAAGCAACCGCGCTGCTCAGCGCTGTTCGGCGGCGACCAGCTCGGCCAGCTGCACGGCATTCAGTGCCGCGCCCTTGCGCACGTTGTCCGAGACGATCCACAGGTTCAGGCCGCGCGGGTGCGACAGGTGCTCACGGATGCGACCGACGTACACCGCGTCGGTGCCCGAAGCGTGGGTCACCGGGGTCGGGTAGCCACCCGCTTCGTGGCGATCCACCACTTCGATGCCCGGCGACTGCTCCAGCAGCGCACGCGCTTCGGCCACGGTCACCTTGTCGCGGGTCTCAATCGCCACCGATTCGGAGTGGCCGTAGAACACCGGCACGCGCACTGCGGTCGGGTTCACCAGGATGCTGTCGTCGCCGAGGATCTTGCGGGTTTCCCAGACCAGCTTCATCTCTTCCTTGGTGAAGCCGTTGTCCTGGAAGTCGTCGATGTGCGGGATCAGGTTGAAGGCGATCTGCACCGGGAAGCGCTGCGGATCGATTTCCTGGAAGCTGAGCAGCTGGCCGGTCTGCTTGCCCAGCTCTTCCATCGCCGAACGGCCACCACCGGACACCGACTGGTAGGTGGACACGTTGATGCGCTCGATGCCGTACTTGCGGTGCAGCGGCGCCAGCGCCACCAGCATCTGCATGGTCGAGCAGTTCGGATTGGCGATGATGCCGCGCGGACGGTTGGCAACCTGTTCCGGGTTGACCTCGGATACCACCAGCGGCACGTCGTCGTCGTAACGGAAGGCCGAAGAATTGTCGATCACCACCGCACCGGCGGCAGCGAACTTCGGCGCGTATTCCTTCGACACGCTGCCACCGGCCGAGAACAGGGCGATCTCGACGCCGGTCGGGTCGAAAGTGGCCAGGTCCTGCACCGTGACCTTCTGGCCGTTGAACTCGATCTCGCCACCGGCCGAACGCTCGGAGGCCAGGACGCTCAGGGTACCAACCGGGAAATCACGTTCTTCAAGGATCGACAACATGGTCTCGCCAACCGCGCCGGTGGCACCGACGACGGCGACGTGGAAACTGCGCTGTGCATTGCTCATGGGGGGAAACTCTCACGAAAACGGGGATGGGAAAAATCACGCACGACAGCAGGGTTCGGGGAACCTCCTCAAGCGGGGCGCGCGGAGGTTCCCTATCGTTTCCCGGTTTTTTTGCCCAGAGTCACGCGCGCGGCCATCGCCGCGTCAGCGTTGATCGCGCTCGGCATGCGCGACGGATCGCCGTCCAGGCCGAGCCCGGCAACCAGATTATCCACGGCCAGCTGTACCATCGCCGTTCGCGTGGCCAGCGAGGCGCTGCCGATGTGCGGGGTCAGCACCACGTTGCGCAGCGCCAGCAGTTCCGGGCGCACTGCCGGCTCGCCCTCGTACACATCCAGGCCGGCCGCCGCCAGGCGGCCATTGGCCAGTGCATCGGCCAATGCGATCTCATCGACCAGGCCGCCACGGGCGATGTTCACCAGCGTGGCCGACGGCTTCATCTTCGCCAGCGCGGCGGCATCGATCAGGTGATGCGACGCCGGGGTGTACGGCAGCACCAGCAGCAGGTGGTCGGACTGCGCAAGCAGCGTATCCAGGTCCACGTAGGTGGCACCCAGCGCCGCTTCGGTGTCGGCCGGCAGCTGCGAGCGGTTGTGGTAGAGCACCTTCATGCCGAAACCGAGTGCGCCGCGGCGGGCGATGCCCTGGCCGATGCGGCCCATGCCGAGAATGCCGAGCGTGCTGCCGTGGATGTCGGCACCGAGCATGGTCTGGAACGACCACTGCTGCCACTGGCCTTCACGCAGCCAGCGCTCGGATTCGGTGATGCGGCGCGCGGTGGCCATCAGCAGGGCGAAACCGAGGTCGGCCGTGGTCTCGGTGAGCACGTCCGGGGTGTTGCTGGCGAGGATGCCGGCCGCGCTGAGCGCGTCGACATCCAGGTTGTTGTAGCCGACGCCGACGTTGGCGATCACCTGCAACTGCGCGGCATCGGCCACCTGGGCCGCGCCGATGCGCTCGTTGAGGGTGATGATCGCGCCCTCGGCGCTGGCCAGCTGCGCGGCGATCTGCTCGGGCGACCAGGCGGTAACGGTGTCGGTGACGCGCAGCTGCACGCGATCGCGCAGCGGCGCGATGGCCGCATCGATCAGCGGCTGGCTCACCCACACCGTCGGCCGCGTGTCAGCCATCGATCTGCCCGGGGATACGCGGGGTGATCGTGCCGACATCGCCACACTGCGCACGATGGCGCAGCGCCTGGTCCATCAGCACCATCGCCACCATCGCCTCGGCGATCGGGGTGGCACGGATGCCGACGCAGGGATCGTGGCGGCCGGTGGTGACCACTTCCACCACGTTGCCGGCGGTGTCCAGCGACGGGCCCGGCAGGCGCAGGCTGGAGGTTGGCTTCAACACGATCGAAGCGACCACCGGCTGGCCGGTGGAAATACCGCCGAGGATGCCGCCGGCATGGTTGCTGGCAAAGCCCTGCGGGGTCAGCAGGTCACGATGCTCGGTGCCCTTCTGCGCGGCGCTGGCGAAACCGTCGCCGATCTCCACGCCCTTCACCGCGTTGATGCTCATCAGCGCGGCGGCGAGTTCGCCGTCGAGCTTGCCGTAGATGGGCTCGCCCCAACCCGGCGGCACGTTGTCGGCGACCACGTCCACGCAGGCACCGACCGAATCACCGGACTTGCGCAGCGCATCCATGTACGCCTCCAGCTCGGGCACCTGCGCGGCGTGCGGCCAGAAGAACGGGTTGTCTTCCACCGCCGACCAGTCGAAGCCGGCCGGGGTGATGTCGCCCAGCTGCGACAGGTAGCCACGCACGGTGACGCCGAAACGCTCGGCCAGCCACTTCTTGGCGACCACGCCGGCGGCCACGCGCATGGTGGTCTCGCGCGCCGAGGAACGGCCGCCACCGCGCGGGTCGCGGATGCCGTACTTGTGCCAGTAGCTGTAGTCGGCGTGGCCCGGCCGGAACTGCTGGCCGATGTTGGCGTAATCCTTGCTGCGCTGGTCGGTGTTGCGGATCAGCAGCGCGATCGGCGTGCCAGTGGTCAGGCCCTCGTACACGCCGGACAGGATCTCGACCTCATCGGCCTCGCGGCGCGCCGAAGTGTGCCGGCTCTTGCCGGTGGCGCGGCGCTGCAGGTCGTGGGCGAATTCGGCCGCGTCCAGCGCCAGCCCCGGCGGGCAGCCATCGATCACGCAGCCGATGGCCGGCCCGTGCGACTCGCCGAACGTGGTGACGGTGAACAGTTTGCCGAACGAATTGGAACTCACGGGCGCTGCGCCGCCAGTTCGGTGATGCGCGCGCTGTGGGCGATCAGCTCGCGGCATTCGACCGCGAAGATGCCCATCTGGCCGACCTTGAATTCGATCCAGGCGAAATCGACTTCCGGCAGCAGCTTGATCAGATGCTGTTCGGACTCGCCCACTTCACAGATCAGCAGGCCGTCTTCGCTCAGGTGCAGCGGCGCGTCACGCAGGATCTTCAGCACCAGGTCCAGGCCGTCGTCGCCGGCACGCAGGCCCATGTCCGGCTCGTAGGAGTATTCCTGCGGCAGCGCATCGGTCTCGTCGTTGGTGACGTACGGCGGATTGGTGACGATCAGGTCGTAGTGGCGGCCGGACAGGCCATTGAACAGGTCCGACTTCACCAGGTTGACGTTGTATGCCTGCAGCCGCTCCCGGTTCTCTTCAGCCAGCGACAGCGCGTCGTCGCTCAGGTCGACGCCGTCCACCTGCCAGTTCGGGTAGTAGTGGCCCATGGCGATGGCGATGCAGCCCGAACCGGTGCACAGGTCCAGCGCACGGTACACGTCGCGGCCGGCCAGCCACGGCTCGAAGCCGCACTCGATCAGTTCGGCGATCGGCGAGCGCGGCACCAGCGCGCGCTTGTCGCTCTTGAAGCTCAAACCTGCAAACCAGGCTTCACCTGTCAGGTAGGCGGCCGGGATGCGTTCGTCGATGCGGCGCTGGAACAGCTCCAGCACGCGCTGCTTCTCGGCCTGCAGCAGCCGCGCCTGGCCGTACGCCGGGCCGAGGTCGTGCGGCAGGTGCAGGCTGTGCAGCACCAGCTGGGTGGCCTCGTCCAGCGCGTTGTCGTAGCTGTGCCCGAAGGTCAGCCCGGCTTCGTTGAAACGGCTGGTGCCGTAGCGGATCAGATCGATGATCGTGTGGAGTTCGGCGGCCGTTTCAGCGGTCATGGCGGTACTGCGGGCAAAGTGGCCCCCGATTATAGGGGCTGGCGCCCGTGGCGGCATCCGTTGCGGCGGAAACGATCGGGCCACAGCCGGTATGATGGAACCCATTTCGCGCGGGAGCCCCCATGTTCAATCGCAACGCCGGCATCATCCTGCTGATCGCCCTGGCGGCGGGGCTCGGCCTGCTGGCCGCCCAGCAGGTGTTCGCGCCGAAGCCGCCGGCCAACGCCCCGGCTACCGAAGCGATCACCCTGTATCCGCAACCGCGTGAACTGCCTGACTTCAACCTGGCCCAATCCGACGGCACCCGCCTGATCCCCGGCGAACTGAAGGGCCACTGGACCCTGGTGTTCCTGGGCTTCACCTTCTGCCCGGACGTGTGCCCGACCACCCTGGCCGAGCTGGCCGGCGCGCAGAACCAGTGGGAGGCCCTGCCCGACAGCCTGCGCCCGCGCGTGCTGTTCATCTCGGTCGACCCCGACCGCGACAGCGCCACCCGCCTGGGCGAATACGTGCACGGCTTCCACAAGGACACCCTGGCCGCCACCGCCGACGTTCCCTCGCTGGAGCGCTTCGCCACCTCGCTGGGCTTTGTGTTCCAGAAGGTGCCGGGCAAGCACTTCGACGAGAACCCCGAGGATTACACCGTCGAGCATTCGGCCAGCCTGGCCGTGCTCGACCCGCAGGGCCGCCTCGCCGGCCTGGTGCGCCCCCCGTTCAACGCGCCGGCGATCGCCCGCGACCTGCAGAAGCTGACCGAGAAAACCGCCCCATGAGTCTCACCACCGCCCTGACGTACGTCCTGCCCCACCGCCTGCTGTCCTCGATGGCGCGTTCGCTGGCGTACTCGGACGACCCGCGCGTGTCACGCTGGCTGATCGACACGGTCACCCGCAAGTTCAACGTCAACCTGGATGAGGCGGCCAACCCGGACCCGCGCAGCTATGCCACCTTCAACCAGTTCTTCACCCGTGCATTGAAGCCGGGCGCGCGGGTGGCCGATGCCGATCCGCGCAGCCTGGTGATGCCGGCCGACGGCCGCATCAGCCAGCTGGGAAAGATCGAGGCCGGCCGCATCTTCCAGGCCAAGGGCCAGTCGTTCACCGCGGCCGAGCTGCTGGGCAGCGACGAGGATGCCAAGCCGTACAACGACGGCCTGTACGCCACCGTCTACCTGTCGCCGCGCGACTACCACCGCGTGCACATGCCCTGGACCGGCACCCTGCGTGAAACCGTGCACGTGCCGGGCCGTCTGTTCAGCGTCGGCCCGGCTGCAGTGAACGGCGTGCCACGCCTGTTCGCGCGCAACGAGCGCCTGGTCTGCCACTTCGACACCAGCTTCGGCCCGATGGTCAGCGTGATGGTCGGCGCACTGCTGGTATCCGGCGTGGAAACCGTGTGGAGCGGCGAAGAGATCCCGGCCTACGGCGACCACATCACCCGCAAGGACTACCGTGGCCAGGGCATCAGGCTGGAGCGATTCGCCGAGATGGCGCGCTTCAACTATGGCTCGACCGTGATCGTGCTGCTGCCGCCGGGCGTGGCCGAGTTCGCCCCGCAGCTGGGCGCTGAAAGCCCGGTGCAGCTGGGCCAGGCGCTGGCCACGCTGCGCTGAGGCTTCGGTAGTGCCGGCCGCTGGCCGGCATCTCCGTTGATCCAACGCGTCGGGCATTGCCGGCCAGCGGCCGGCACTACCGGTACGCGCGTTACTGCAGGGCCGGGGCCGGGCCGACGTCCATGCCGTCGTAGTCTTCCACGCCCTTTTCAGTGGCCAGGGCCGCGAATCCCTGGTTGCGGCGGTCCAGCGAGGCTTCGTCGTGGATCTCCACGCGCTCCACGTGCAGCACATGGAACGGCGCGTCGCCTTCTTCCGGCTCCTGCTCGAACAGTTCGACGAAGGTGTAGCCCTGCGCCTGCAGGTGGTCGGCCAGGGCCTGCAGCGGCTCGGCGGTCGAGTGAACGAAGAAATAGCCCCACAGCAACGGGCCGCTGATGTCCCAGTCGGTGTTCTCGCGGAGGTTGGCGAACAGGTTGCGGGTGTCTTCGAGGTCCATGCGGGTTCCAGGGGTCGTGGGGATTACTTGTCGCAGCCCTGCAGCTTCAGCGTCTGGCCGTGGCGCAGGCTGTAGGCGGGGGCTTTCAGGCCGTTGGCGCGGGCCAGGGTCGGCACGTCGCACTGGAACTTCGCAGCGATGGCGCCCAGGGTCTCGCCCTTGCCCACCTTGTGGCTGCGCACCGGCTTTGCCCGGGCGGGCGCCGGACGCGGGGTCGCCACCGCCGCCACGGGTGTCGTCGGCACGCTGGTCGAGGCTGCGGCATCGGCCACCGGCACCACACCGCCCACCGCCACGCTGCCGGTGTAGCTGGCCGCGGTCGGGCGCTTGATCGCCGCGTTCAGGTCGGCGGTGATCAGGGTGCGGGCCAGGTCCGCACGCGGGCCACTGACGCAGTTGCGCTGGTACAGGCCGGCGATGCGGGTGGTGGCGTTGATCAGCGTGCCGGCCGGAATCCAGCCATCGGCTTCATAGCGCGGGTTGAGGTTGCGCAGCGCGCGCATGTAGCCATCACGGGTGCCGTGGCTGCCCAGGCAGATGGTCAGTTCGTAGATGGTGGTGGACCTGGCCAGGCGCAGCGTGGCCGGCTGCGCGCTGATCTTCGGGAACTCCACGCCGTACTGCTGCGGGTGCAGGAAGATCCAGGCCGCGGCGATCACCATCGGCACATAGTCCTTGGTCTCGCCGGGGAACTGGTTGTAGACGCTGTCGGTCCAGAAACTCTGGCCGCCGCTCTGCTTGAACACCCGCGCGGCGCGGCCTTCGCCACCGTTATAGGCGGCCACCGACATTTCCACGTTGTTGTTGAGCTCGCGCAGGCGCTCGTTGAGGTAACTGGCACTGGCTTCGGCGGCGCTGCGCGCATCGAAGCGCGTGTCGAAACCGGTGCCGTCCGGGCCCAGCCCGAAGCGGCGGCCGGTGGCCGGCATGAACTGCATCAGGCCGGCGGCACCCGCGCGCGATGAGGCATGCACGCGGCCGTTGGATTCCTTGGCCATGATGCCGAACAGCAGCGCCTCGGGCAGCCCGCGCTTTTCCCACTCCGGCCACATCACCGCGCGCAGGTTCTGGTAGTTCTCGTAACTGGTCAGCAGCGCCGGGCGCATGTCGGTCAGCCAGCGGCGGATGCCGGCCTGCACCGCCGGGTTGTACTCGACCATCGTGTCGAAGGCGTGCCGCTTGTCGTTCAGCAGTGCGGCGGCGCGGGCCGCCTCGGGTACGTCTGCGGTGAGCGGACCGATATGGTCGGGGTCGGCTTCCAGGCGGTCGCCGCCCTCATCGGCCACGTCATCGCTGGCCGCCGCATCGGCGTCATGCTTGAGCAGGCGCTTGTAGCTGGCCAGCAGCGTGCCCATCTGGCAGCCCTTCTGCTTCACGCAGTCGTTGAGGACATCTTCCATGTCCTCCAGCGCGGCGTCGGCCTCGTTGCTGCCCTTGGGGTCGGCATTGGCGACCAGCAGCAGGGCGTCGCTGTAGCGCTTCTCGGCGGCTGTCATGCGCTGCTGCAGCGCATCGACCTTCACCTTGTCCCGGGCCGAGACCCGTTGCGCATGGGCGTCAGGCGCCAGGGAAACCAGGCCGGCCAGGGCCAGCAGCGGCCAACCGCGGGAAATCAGGACAGGAACGGGCATTGATGGCACTGTGTGCGAAACAGGCAGGCAGAGTAGCGGCGCCGCCAAGGTCGGGGCAAGCCGGACCTTCGGACCGTCACCCCTGCCCGTTAACATTGGGCTATTCACTACAAGGGCTGGACCATGGATCCGATTCTGCTCGGCAAAGGCATCACCGACGATATTGCCGTCACCCTGCTGCCGAAACTCGGCAACCGCCACGGCCTGGTGGCCGGCGCCACCGGCACCGGCAAGACGGTGACCCTGATGACCCTGGCCGAAGGCTTCTCGCGGCTGGGGGTGCCGGTGTTCCTGGCCGATGTGAAGGGCGATGTATCCGGCCTGGCCGTGCCCGGCACCGGCGCCGATAACCTGCTGCAGCGTGCCGCCGAGATCGGCGTGGCCAACTATGCCCCAGCCGCCAGCCCGACCATTTTCTGGGATCTCTACGGCAAGCTCGGCCATCCGGTGCGCACCACCGTCAGCGAAATGGGCCCGACCCTGCTGTCGCGCATCCTCGAATTGAACGACACCCAGGCCGGCGTGCTCGACATCGTGTTCAAGCTGGCCGACGACCGTGGCCTGCTGCTGCTGGACATGGACGACCTGCGTGCCCTGCTCGGCCTGGTGGCCGAGGAGCGCAAGGACATCTCCACCGAATACGGGCTGGTCAGCGCGCAGTCGATCGCCGCGATCCAGCGCTCGGTGCTGCGCCTGGCCCAGGATGGCGGCGAGCACTTCTTCGGCGAACCGGCACTGGAGCTGGCCGACATCATGCGGGTCAATCACGACGGCCGCGGTATGATCGGCATCCTCGCCGCCGACCAGCTGGTGCTCAAGCCCAAGCTGTATTCCACGTTCCTGCTGTGGTTGCTGTCGGAACTGTTCGAGCAGCTGCCGGAAGTGGGTGACCTGGACAAGCCGAAGCTGGTCTTCATCTTCGACGAGGCGCACCTGCTGTTCGACGATGCGCCGCCGTCGCTGGTACAGCGCATCGAGCAGGTCGTGCGCCTGATCCGTTCCAAGGGCGTGGGCGTATATTTCTGCTCGCAGTTCCCCGATGACGTGCCGGGCAACATCCTCGGCCAGCTCGGCAACCGGGTGCAGCACGCGCTGCGTGCGTTCACCCCGCGTGACCAGAAGGCGGTGAAGACCGCGGCCGAAACCTTCGTGCCGAATCCCAAACTGGACGTGGCCAAGGTGCTCAGCCAGCTCGGCACCGGTGAAGCGCTGGTCTCCACGCTGCAGGACAAGGGCATACCGATGCCGGTGCAGCAGACGATGATCGCGCCGCCGCGCTGCCGGATGGGGCCGATCACCGACGCCGAACGCGCCCAGGTGCGCGCCGGCAGCCCGGTCGGCAGCCGCTACGACACCGCGATCAACCGTGAATCGGCGGCGGAGCTGCTGGCGCAGCGCGCGCAGAAGGCGACCGAGCAGGCGCAGGCCCCTGCCGCACGCAGCCGCGAGCAGGACGAGGCGCAGGAAGGAGGCTTCGGCCAGTCGATCAAGGACGCGATCTTCGGCACCAAGCGCCGCCAGGGCATGATCGAGACCATGGCCAAGCAGACCACGCGCACCGTCGGCACCAAGCTGGGCAACCAGATCGTGCGTGGCATCCTGGGCGGCATCTTCGGCGGCAAGCGCTGAGGACCACCTGCTGTTTCCGCGCGTCGCGCCAGGCCTGGTGCGACGCGCCCGTTCCCCATCGCAAGAGAAGTCGTGCTGCATGTCCCGTTGGCGTCCCCCCGCAGAAAAGAGCACCGCCCTGATCACCGCCGCCGGCCACGCCCGGCTGAAGGCCGAACTGGACGAGCTATGGCGGGTGCGACGGCCGGAGGTGGTCAAGGCACTGGCGGCAGCCGCTGCAGAAGGCGACCGCTCGGAAAACGCCGAGTACACCTACCGCAAGAAGCAGCTGGGCGAGATCGACCGCCGCGTGCGCTACCTGACCAAGCGGCTGGAAGCGTTGCGCGTGGTCGACACCACCCCGACCGATCCGCAGGCGGTGTTCTTCGGCGCCTGGGTGGAGCTGGAGAATGTCGACAGCGGCGACACCAGCCGCTATCGCATCGTCGGCCCGGACGAGACCGACGCCGGCCTGGGCTGGATCAGCATCGATTCGCCGCTGGCGCGGGCGCTGCTGAAAAAGCGGCTGGATGATGAATTTTCGGTGGAGCTGCCCGGCGGGCAGTTCACCTTCGCGGTGATCGGGGTGGAATACGCACCGTTGTAGAGTCGAGCCATGCTCGACTGCGTTGCCGTTGTAGAGTCGAGCTTGCTCGACTACACCTGCAGCCAGTCGAGCAAGCTCGACGCTACGCAACGGGGCAGTCGAGCGAGCTCGACTCTACTGGGCCGCGTGCAACGGCGGCGGGTACGCGCGGCCGGCACGCAGCGGACGGAAGTAGTCGGCGTCGGCGTAGAAGGCGGCATCCTGCCTTTCATGCCAGCCGGGAATGCCCGCCAACGGCAGCGGCCGCAGCTGCGCTGGATCGGTGATCGCCCTGCCCTCGCCGATGGCCGCGGCCACCTCGGCGATGCAGCGATCATCATCATCCCCCTGCACCACCACGCACTTGCCCACCAGCAGGCGGCCCGGCAGCAGTGCCTGCTCCATCAGCGCATGGCCGAATACCGCAGCGATGGCGATGTCACCGCTGTGCCAGCGCGTCGGCTCGAACAACGCAGGCCAGTCATGCCCATCCCATGCCGCGAGCAACGCGTCATCGCACACGCGCACGATCACGCCGGTTTCGTCGAACTGGGTCAGTGCCGCCTGCGCGCGGTTGCGCTGGCCCGGCGGCATTGTCTCGATATGCCGGCATTGCTGCGCGTTGAGTGCTTGCTTGAGCTGCGGGAAACGGGCCCACACCAGTGCATTGAACAGGTCATGCCAGTTGTCGGCACGGGTAGCGATGCGTCCCTGCGCGATACGCACCTCGTAGTGCAGGCCGTCGGCCAGCAGCGCAGCGTCCTGCTCGAGCAGGCGCTTGCCGGGCAGCGCCAGCCGCGCATCAAGCGCAGCGATGGACGGCCATGCAGTGCCGCCCAGCAGGTCACGGAAGTCCTGCAGCCCGCCAAACAGCGGATGCCTGAATGCCTGCGGATCAACCGCCGCACGCGGCGGCGGCACGAAGCGCCGGGGGCCGCCGTTGTCACCGGCGGCGGCGGTCACAGCATCTTGAGATCGAACGCCGGGCGGGTGGCGGCCGCCAGCGCGTCACCATACAGGTCGTGCTCGTCGCTCTCGGTGATCTCCACGTCGACGAATTCGCCTACGCGCAGCGGCACCTGGTCGGCGTTCTGGATGTGCACCAGGCCGTCGATCTCCGGCGCATCGGCCTTGGAACGGGCCACGGCGATGTCGCCTTCGATGGCATCGACCAGGCACTGCTGCACGGTGCCGATCTTGGCTTCCAGGCGCGCGGCGGAAATCTGCGCCTGCTTCTCCATGAAGCGTGCCAGGCGTTCCTGCTTCACTTCCTCCGGCACGGCGTCGGGCAGATCGTTGGCAGTGGCGCCCTCGACCGGCGAGTAGGCGAACGCACCCACGCGGTCCAGCTGTGCTTCGTCGAGGAACGACAGCAGCTCTTCGAACTCGGCCTCGGTCTCACCCGGGAAGCCGACAATGAAGGTCGAACGCACGGTGATGTCCGGCGCGATGCGGCGCCAGTTCTGCACGCGCTCCAGAGTCTTCTCGACCGCGCCCGGACGCTTCATCAGGCGCAGGATGCGCGGGCTGGCGTGCTGGAACGGGATGTCCAGGTACGGCAGGATGCGGTTCTCGGCCATCAGCGGCACGACTTCGTCCACGTGCGGATACGGGTAGACGTAGTGCATGCGCACCCACGCATCCAGCTCGGACAGGCCTTCGCACAGCGCCTTCAGGCGGGTCTGGTAGGCCTTGTCGCGCCACATCTTCTCGGCGTACTTCACGTCCACGCCGTAGGCCGAGGTGTCCTGCGACACCACCAGCAGTTCACGCACGCCGCCACGCACCAGGCGCTCGGCTTCGCGCAGCACCTCGTCGACCGGGCGCGAGACCAGCTTGCCGCGCATCGACGGGATGATGCAGAAGCTGCACTTGTGGTTGCAGCCCTCGGAAATCTTCAGGTAGGCATAGTGGCGCGGGGTCAGCTTGATGCCATAGTCGGGCACCAGGTCCACGAACGGATCGTGCTTGGGCGGCAGCGCTTCGTGCACCGCTTCCATCACGCTCTGGTAGTCCTGCGGGCCGGACACCGCCAGCACGTTCGGGTACGCCTCGCGGATCTGCTCCGGGCGCTTGCCCAGGCAGCCGGTGACGATGACCTTGCCGTTCTGGTTCATCGCCTCGCCGATCGCGTCCAGCGACTCGGTCACTGCCGAATCGATGAAGCCGCAGGTGTTGACCACCACCACGTCGGCCGAATCGTAGGACGGGACGATGTCGTAGCCCTCCGAGCGGAGCTGGGTGAGGATGCGCTCGGAATCGACGAGGGCCTTCGGGCAGCCAAGGCTGACGAAGCCGACTTTGGGGTTCAGCTGGGACATGGAATCGCGGGACTCTGGGGGCCTGGGCCCCTGCCGGCGTGGCAGGGGTTCCTGGGGGCCGGGGCCTGAAAGGGCGCCAGTATACCGGGGTTGGGCGCCGCGCTCTGAACGGCCAGCCGCCCGATCCCGCACAGCCGCTGACACGCCGCTAACCCGCGCAGCGCCGACAATGCAGTCCTGTTCCCTGCAACGAGGAAGATGACGATGGCCGAGTGGATCACCCTGGATACCCATCACGGCCCGGTACGGGCCTGGCAGGCCCTGCCGGAAGGCACCCCGCGCGGCGGGCTGGTGGTGGTGCAGGAAATCTTCGGCGCCAACCCGCACATCCGCAGCGTGGCCGAGCGCTTCGCCGCCGAGGGCTACGCGGTGCTGGCGCCGTCGTTCTTCGACCTGGTCGACGGCCCCGATGCCGACCCGGACGCCCTTCCCTACAGCCCCGAGGGCGTGAAGGACGGCCTGGAACGGGTCGCCGCGCTGGGCATGGAGAAGGCACTGGAAGTGGTCCGCGCCGCGGCAACCCGACTGGCCCCCTACGGCAAGGTCGGCACGGTCGGCTACTGCTGGGGCGGCACCGTGGCGATGCTGTCGGCAGTGCGCCTGGGCCTGCCCTCGGTCAGCTACTACGGTGCGCGCAACGTGCAGTTCCTCGATGAGACGCCCAAGGCCCCGGTGATCTTCCACTTCGGTGCCCAGGACAAGAGCATCCCGCCGGAGGCGGTGCAGGCCCACCGCGAGAAGCTGCCGCAGATGGCCACCTTCGTCTATCCGGCCGATCATGCCTTCAACCGCGAGGTCGGACATGCGTATGATCCAGACAGCGCCACCCTGGCGCTGCAACGCACCCTGGACTTCTTCTCGGAGCATCTTGGATGAGCGAATTCGAACTCGATTCACGCCTGGCCACCGATAGCGTGCTGGTGGCCGAAGGACCGTTGTCGCAAGTGCGACTGATGAACGACGAACGATTCCCCTGGCTGGTGCTGGTACCGCGCCTGGCCGGGGTGACCGAGTGGATCGAGCTGGACGGCGAGCAGCAGGACAAGCTGCGCACCGAGCTCAACCGCGCCTGCAAGGCCCTGAAGGGCGCCGACGGCGTGGAGAAGATCAACATCGGCGCGCTGGGCAACATCGTGCGCCAGCTGCATTTCCACGTGATCGGCCGCCATGACGGCGATCCGGCCTGGCCGGGCCCGGTCTGGGGCAGCGGCCCGGCACACCGCTACGAGCCGTCGGCACTGGACCAGCATGTCGCCTACTGGAAGGACCGGCTAGGATATCCGGCCCACTCCTGAGCCTTCGCCGACCCGATGCGATTCAACCTCGTTGCCGCCATCCTGCTGATCCTGATCGGCCTGTTCATGCTTGCCAGCAACCTCGGCTGGACGCACCTGAACCTGTCCAAGCTGCTGCTGACGTGGTGGCCGGTGGCACTGGTGGGCGTCGGCATCGCCATGCTGTTCGGTCGCGGAAAATGACGAAGGCGGCGCATTGCGCCGCCTTCCTTCATGTAGAGCCGAGCATGGCTCGGCTCCACAAACGGCCCACCGTCATCAGGTCCGCGGCAGGGTCACGCCGGTCTGGCCCTGGTACTTGCCGCCACGATCCTTGTACGACGTTTCGCAGACGTCATCGGATGCCGCCTGGAAGAACAGCATCTGGGCCACGCCCTCGTTGGCGTAGATGCGCGCCGGCAACGGCGTGGTGTTGCTGAATTCCAGGGTCACGTGGCCTTCCCATTCCGGCTCCAGCGGGGTCACGTTGACGATGATGCCGCAGCGCGCGTAGGTGCTCTTGCCCAGGCAAACCACCAGGGTGTCGCGCGGGATGCGGAAGTACTCGACGGTCCTGGCCAGCGCGAAGCTGTTCGGCGGGATGATGCACTCGTCGCCGACGATATCCACGAAGCTGCCCGGGTCGAAGTGCTTGGGATCGACGATCGTCGAGTTGATGTTGGTGAACACCTTGAACTCGCGCGAGCAGCGCACGTCGTAGCCATAGCTGGAGGTGCCATAGCTGACGATGCGCTCGCCGTTGGCCTGCTTGACCTGCCCGGCCTCGAACGGCTCGATCATGCCGTGCTGCTCGGACATGTGGCGGATCCAACGGTCACTCTTGATGCTCATGCTTTGTCCTGGGAATGCGAGGGGGCGCGAGGATTCTAGCAGGGGGCCGGGCGTGGCCGGCGGCCCCTGCGCAGGCACTTACAGCAGCGAAGACAGGATCGGGATCGACGCGCGCGGGCGCTTGCCGACTTCCTCGACCAGGCGCTGCGCGGCATGGCGATAGGCCTGGGCCGGCACCGAATCGGGCTGGGCGACGGTGATCGGGGTACCGGCGTCGCCCTGCTCGCGGATGCCGATCTGCAGCGGCAGCGATCCCAGCAGCGGCACGCCGTACTGCGCGGCCATGCGCTCGCCACCGCCTTCGCCGAACAGGTGCTCGACGTGCCCGCAGTTGCTGCAGGTATGCACGGCCATGTTCTCGACAATGCCCAGCACCGGTACTTCGACCTTCTCGAACATCTTCAGCGCCTTCTTCGCATCCAGCGTGGCGATGTCCTGCGGCGTGGTGACGATCACCGCACCGGCCAGCGGGATCTTCTGGGTCAGGGTCAGCTGGATGTCACCGGTGCCCGGCGGCAGGTCGATCAGCAGGAAGTCCAGGTCATCCCACAGGGTGTCGTTGAACAGCTGGGTCATCGCCGAGGTGGCCATCGGGCCACGCCAGATCATCGGCGTGTCCTCTTCGATCAGGTAGCCGATCGACATGGTATCCACGCCGAACGCGCGCAGCGGCTCGATGCTCTTGTTGTCAGGGCTTTCCGGACGGCCGGACAGGCCCAGCATGGCCGGTACGCTGGGACCGTAGATGTCCGCATCCAGCACGCCTACACGCGCACCCAACTGCTGCAGCGCAACGGCCAGGTTGACCGCGGTCGTCGACTTGCCGACGCCGCCCTTGCCCGAACCAACCGCGATCACGTTGCGGATGCGGGCATGCGGCGTCAGCCCCTTCTGGACCTGGCTGGCATGGGGACGGCGGAGAGAACTGTTCACAACGGGCACCAGCGGAATCAGGGGGGATAACCCAACATCATACAAGCTGGACGTAGCCTGACTGAAATTCAGGATTGCTACGGATTCGTGCACAGATTGTTAAGTTCATGTTACGTTCCTGAAGCACTGTTTTGGGCTGCGGGGCTGGTCTCCAGCACGCACGATGGCGCATGCGCAGTGCCGATTTTTGTTTCTGCTCTCTATTGGAACTACATGAAATACGTAAGCAACACCGCACGTCGCAACACGCTCGCCGTCGCCCTGATTTCCGCTCTGATGGCCGCCGCCCCGGCAATGGCCCAGGACAAGGCGACCAACCTGGACAAGATCACCGTCACCGGTTCGCTGATCCCGCAGACCCAGGTTGAAACCCAGACCCCGGTGATGTCCATCACCGCCGAAGACATCCAGACCCGCGGCTTCAGCAGCGTTGCTGAAGTGCTGCAGCAGTCGTCGCTGACCACCGGCGGCCTGCAGGGCGGCCAGACCTCGGGTTCGTTCACCCAGGGCGCCGAAGCAGCCGGCATGTTCGGCCTGAACCCGGGCTACACCAAGTACCTGATCAACGGCCGCCCGATGCTCTCGTATCCGGCGCTGTACAACGGCAGCGACACCTTCAACAACATCAGCGGCATTCCGATCGACATCGTCGAGCGCATCGAAGTGCTGCCGGGTGGCCAGTCCTCGCTGTACGGCTCGGACGCCATCGCCGGTGTGGTCAACATCATCCTGAAGGAGCGCATGGACGGCGGCACGATGACCGTCCGTGGCGGCACCTACACCGAAGGCGGCGGCAGCAACATCCGCTTCAGCGCAGCCAAGGGCTTCAACGCGTTCGACGACCGCTTCCACGCGCTGGTCAACGTGCAGATCGAAAACGGCAGCCCGATCTGGGGCTACCAGCGTGACATCACCAAGCAGAACAACCCGGTCGGCTACACCGCACAGGTGCCGTCGAACGACTTCGCCGTCATCACCAACGCAGACAACAAGCTGCTGATGATGGATCCGAGCCGCTGCGCCAACGTCGCAGGCCTGTACGACGGCACCACCGTTGTCGGCAAGCGCACCTCGGGCGAGTCCTGCGGTTCGGTGTACAGCGCCGGCTACAAGACCCTGAAGAACGGCAAGAACAGCGGCCAGTTCTACTCGTCGATGACCTTCGACGTGAACGACAACTTCCAGCTGTTCGCCGACGTGCTGTACAGCAAGGAAAAGACCGAATTCACCTCCGGCTCCAGCGCCCTGTGGTGGGGCACCAAGTCGGTCATGGGTGGCTTCTATGACCAGGGCATCGGCAAGGTCGTCAACCTGCAGCGCGCCTTCGCACCGGAAGAAATCGGCCCGGGCCACTACAACAACATCCTGAACTCCGATGAGAGCCGCGCCTACCAGGTCACCCTGGGCGGCAAGGGCATGGTCGGCGACTGGGATTACAGCGCCAGCTTCACCCGCGGCGAATACCGCCTGGACCAGAACCGCTTCGTGCGCTTCAAGGACAAGATCGAGGACTTCTTCGGCCAGACCGTGCTGGGCCCGCGCCTGGGCACCTACACCGATCCGAAGGACCCGACTGCCACGTTCGGCATCTACAACCCGAACTACGCTGCGTTCTACTCGCCGATCACCCCGGACCAGTTCGCCAGCTTCACCGGCTACGGCACCCACCGCAGCAAGACCTGGCAGAACCTGGGTCGCGTGCAGGTGACCAACGGCTCGCTGTTCAGCCTGCCGGGCGGCGACGCCGGCCTGGCCGTCGTCCTGGAAGGCGGCAGCGAAGGTTGGGACTACTCGCCGGACCAGGCCTTCATCGATGGCAACGTGTGGGGCACCACCGCCGTCGCCGGCGCCGGTCACCGCAGCAACTACGCGGTCACCAGCGAACTGCGCATGCCGCTGTTCGAGAAGCTGACCGTCAGCGCCTCGGGCCGCTATGACGCGTTCAAGATCGCCGACAAGACCGTCGACAAGGCCACCTACAGCATCGGCCTGGAATTCCGTCCGATCGAAAGCCTGCTGCTGCGCGGCAAGTACGGCACCGCCTTCCGTGCACCGACCCTGTCCGATGCGTTCCAGGGCATGAGCGGCTCGTACTCATCCGGCCAGAACGATTACTACCGTTGCAGCCAGCTGGGCTACGCGCTGCGTGACGAGGCCTGCTCGTTCTACAAGAACACCTCGGTGTACAGCGAAAAGTCCGGCAACCCGGACCTGAAGCCGATCACCGCCGACGTGTGGAGCGCAGGCGTGGTGTGGGCCCCGGTGAGCAACTTCTCGCTGTCGGCCGACTACTACAACTGGAAGATCAAGAACGAGGTCAAGACCCTGAGCACCGACCAGCTGCTGCTGGCCGAGTACCAGTGCCGCAACGGCCTGCCGAACAACACCTCGGCCAGCTGCCAGAACGTGACCGACTGGGTGTCCCGCGATGCCGGTGGCAACCTGACCCGCGTGTACACGCCGAAGCTGAACGTTGCCAGCCAGAACCTGGAAGCGGTGACCGTGGCGGCGAAGTACCAGCAGGATATCGGCCGCTTCGGCTCGCTGATGTTCTCCGGCAACTACACCAACATGCTCAAGCGTGAAGTGCAGCCGATGCCGGGCGCCGCCAAGCTCGACCTGCTGAGCGATCCGTACAACATGTGGTACTACGACAACTTCGCCAAGGTCCGTGGCGATCTGTCGGTGGCCTGGAACATCGCCAAGTTCACCACCACCGTGTACGCCAACTACGTCGGCAGCACCCCGAACTACCTGGCCTACACCGGCCGCAGCTACGGCTACGTCCACTCTTCCGGCGCCAAGGCGGGCAAGTGGGGTTCGTACACCACGTACAACCTGAGCATGAACTACCAGGCACAGGACGATCTGGTGCTGTCGCTGATGGTCAACAACGTGTTCAACAAGCTGCCGGAAGGCCAGCGCTACAACTACCCGGGCAACGAATCGACCCCGTTCAATGACGGCTTCTACAGCGTCTACGGCCGCCAGATCTCGGCCCAGGTCAAGTACAACTTCTGATCCCGTCGTTTTCCGGACTTCGTGTCTGGACCAGGCCCCGCTTCGGCGGGGCCTTTTTTTTGCCTGGGAAAACCGGTCAGAAAATGAAAGGGCGTCCCGATTGTTAATGACCGATCATTTTGCATTCATTCATTTCGCCAGATTCAGCAAAACAGGACAATATCCGCAAATTGTTGTTTTCAAAGAACACATCCACAGAACTGTGACAAAGCCAGTCAAATGCGGTTACACATCTGCGCATTTCAAGTTAAGCCCATGTTAGGTTTCAGGCACACCGCCCCGCATGCCTGCAGAGCGGCCGGACAGAAATCGAGCCCCGGGAAGGGGAAACGCGTTCTTACGATCACACGGAGTAATCGCATGTCTCGCAGTCGCTTCTTGTTCCCACGCCATCCGCTCACCTGCGCCGTGCTCAGCGGCCTGCTCCTTGCCAGCGCCAGCACCGGTGCGCTCGCGCAGGACAGCAAGAGTGCAGCCACCAACCTCGACCGGGTTACCGTCACCGGTTCGCTGATCCCGCAGACCCAGATCGAAAACCAGACGCCGGTGCTGACCATCAGCGCCGAGGCGATCCAGGCGCGCGGCTTCTCCAGCGTTGCCGAAGTGCTGCAGCAGTCCTCGCTCACTACTGGCGGCCTGCAGGGCGGCCAGACCTCCGCATCGTTCACCCAGGGCGCCGAAGCGGCCGGGATGTTCGGCCTCAACCCGGGCTACACCAAGTACCTGATCAATGGCCGCCCGATGTTGTCCTACCCGGCGCTGTACAACGGCAGCGACGCGTTCAACAACATCAGCGGCATCCCGATCGATATCGTCGACCGCATCGAAGTCCTGCCGGGCGGCCAGTCGTCGCTGTACGGTTCGGACGCCATTGCCGGCGTAGTCAACATCATCCTGAAGGAGCGCATGGACGGCGGCACGCTGAATGTCCGTGGCGGCGCCTATTCGGATGGTGGCGGCGCCAGCTTCCGGGTGAGCGGGGCAAATGGCTTCAACAGCCGCGATGATCGCTTCCGCGCGCTGGTCAACGTGCAGTACGAGAAGACCAACCCGATCTGGGGCTACCAGCGCGACATCACCAAGCAGAACAATCCGCGCGGCTATACCCGCCAGCTGCCCTCGAACGACTTCCTGGTCTTCGATGCTGACACCGATGACTTCCTGATGATGGATCCGAGCAACTGCGCCAGCGTTGCCGGGCAGTTCGATGGCACCACCATCCTGGGCACGCGCCGGGCCGGCCAGTCCTGCGGCTCGGCGTTCGGTGCCGGCTACAAGACGATCAAGAACAGCAAGGAAAGCAGCCAGTTCTATTCGGCGCTGACCTACGATGTGAATGACAACCTGCAGCTGTTCGGCGATGTGCTCTACAGCTACGAGACCGTCAAGTACAACACCGGTTCCGGCTACAACTACTGGGGCACGGACATCAGCATGGGTCCGTTCTTCGATCAGTCCAGTGGCCGCTATCTCGGCCTGCAGCGCGTATTCGCCCCCGAAGACATCGGCGGTGGCGGCTACCGCGACATCATGAATACCGACCGCAGCAAGTCCTACCAGGTCACGCTGGGCGCACGCGGTGCGATCGGCAGCAACTGGGACTACGAGGCCAGCATCACCCGCGGCGAGTACAAACTGAACGAGCGTGGCTACGCGCGCTGGAACGACCCGATCAACAACTGGTTCGCCGACAACGTGCTGGGCCCGGTGCTGGGTGAGACCGACGACGGCTACAACATCTACAACCCGAACTGGGGTGCCTTCTATTCGAAGCTGCCGGAGGGCGCTTTCCAGAGCTTCACCGGTTTCACCACCAGCCGCAGCCGCACCTGGCAGACCCAGACCCGCGCCCAGCTCACCAACAGTTCGCTGTTCAAGCTGCCCGGTGGCGACGCTGGCTTCGCCGCCGTGGTTGAAGGCGGCAGCGAAGGCTGGACCTACACCCCGGATGCGCGCCTGACCGACGGCACGGTGTTCGCCACCACTGCCGTGGCGGGCAACGGCCATCGCAGCAACTATGCGGTGACTGGCGAGCTGCGCCTGCCCCTGCACGACATGCTGACGGTCACCGCCTCCGGTCGCTACGACAACTTCAAGATTGCCGGCCACACCGTCGACAAGCCGACCTACAGCATCGGCCTGGAGTTCCGTCCGTTTGAAAGCCTGCTGGTCCGCGGCAAGTACGGCACTGCGTTCCGCGCACCCTCCCTGCCCGACGCCTTCCAGGGCAAGAGCGGTTACTACGCCAATGGCTCCAAGGACTACTACCGCTGCGGCCAGCTCGGTTTCGATCCGTCCAACACGGTCGATTGCCGCTACGGCAGCGTGTCGGTGTTCGGCACGCAGTCGGGCAATCCGGAGCTGAAGCCGATCACTGCCGACGTATGGAACGCGGGCCTGGTCTGGGCGCCGATCAGCAATCTCTCCGTGTCGCTGGACTACTACAACTGGAAGATCAAGAACGAGGTCAACACCCTCAGTTCCGACCAGTTGCTGCTGGCCGAGTACTACTGCCGCAACGGCCTGTCCAACACCGCCGGTGCCTCCTGCGAGGATGTGGCCAACTGGGTCACCCGTGATGCCACCGGTGCGCTGGAGGAAATCTACACGCCGAAGCTCAACGTGGCACGGCAGAACCTGGAAGCGGTGACCGCCAGTTTCAAGTACGTGCAGGACATCGGCCGCTTCGGCTCGCTGCAGTTCTCCAGCAACTACACCAACATGCTCAAGCGTGAACTGCAGCCGCAGCTCAACGACCCGTTCCTGGACCTGCTGGGCAACCCGTATGCGATGTGGGTGTACGACTCCTATGCCAAGGTCCGGGCCGACGGCTCGGTGGGCTGGGCAATCGACAGGTTCACCACCACGCTGTACTTCAACTACATCGGCCGCACGCCCAACTACATGTCCTACGTGGGACGCGGCTACGACTACGTTGACCCGACCTCCGGCTACAAGGCCGGCAAGTGGGGCTCGCACACCACGTACAACCTGAGCGTGAACTACCGCGCGATGGACAACCTGACGTTCTCGCTGATGGTCAACAACCTGTTCAACAAGGTGCCGGACAACCAGCAGCACTCCTACGCGGGCAACATCGACGTGCCGTACAACAACGCCCTGTACAACGCCTACGGGCGCGCGATCTACGTGCAGGCGCAGTACGACTTCGGCGCGAAGTAAGGCGCCCTGCCGTGCCAGAGGAGACCCCGCTTCGGCGGGGTCCGTCCTTTCCTGCACCCGGCAAGTGCGAACTGCATCACTGTTCGTACCGGGTGGCGACAGAGACCGTCTACCCGCCCTGCCCCCTGCCCAAGGCACGGGTCTTCTTGCCAGCGGCCCCTTTTCCCTTCTGTTCCCTGAACGCAACGTTCCCGCACCCAAGCAAGCGACGGTCCAGGCCGCCCGTTCAGGAAGGCTTTGCAACTTCTTTCATATCAATGAGTTGCGAAGAAATCGCGGAGAAATCAAGGCTTTGCCTACCTTGGCTTCATGACGGCCGCATGAACAGTTGACAGGCCAAGTTAAGTCTGTGTTAACTTTGGTTCATCGGCTTGTGAAGCCGGTGAGAAGTGGGCTACAGCCCATCAGGGACGGCGGCAAGCCTCCAGGGAGCCGACCGATGTTTGATTCATCAGGGGATCTACACATGACCATCCGCAAGGCGCTCAGCCGCCACCCGCTGAGCTTTGCGCTCACCACGGCCCTGCTGGCCACCGGCATCGCTCCGGCCTTCGCCCAGGAAGCTGGCAACGAAGCAGGCGGCAAGAACGCAACCAATCTCGACCGCGTCTCGGTGGTCGGCTCACGCATCAAGCGCTCTGATGTCGAAGGCCCGGCGCCGGTGACCGTGATCACCCGCACCGACATCGACCGCGAAGGTTTCCAGACCGTCGGTGACATGCTGCAGACGCTGACCCAGAACACCACGTCGTCCTTCACCGGCGACCTGGCCGTTACCGGCTTCACCCCCAATGCCCAGGTGGTCAACCTGCGCAACCTTGGCCCCGGCTACACGCTGACCCTGGTCAACGGCCGCCGCCCGGCGCAGTACCCGCAGCCGTACAACCGCGACAACAACGTCGCCAACATCAACTCGATCCCGAGCAGCATCGTCGAGCGCGTGGAAGTGCTGACCGGTGGTGCATCGGCCATTTACGGCTCCGACGCCGTGGCGGGCGTGGTCAACATCGTGCTGCGTGAGCACTACGACGGCAACCTGGTGCGCGTGACCGCCGGCACGACTGCCGAAGGCGGCGGTGACACGGTCAACGTGGAACTGACCGGTGGCCGTACCGGTGACCGCTGGAGCGCGGTGTGGGCGCTGCAGTACAGCGACCGCGAGCCGGTGTTCGCCAGCCAGCGCAAGTGGCTGTCCGACCTGCGCGAGGGTCCGCTGGGCAGTACGGCGACCCCGAACCTTTCGATGGCCGTCATTCGTGGCCTGGCCTCCGCCAATGGCCCGCTCAACCACAACGTCCTGTACCCGGGCCAGGAGAAGTGCGACGCACTGGGCTTCGACACGGTCACCACCGCGTCCCGCGGCAAGTACTGCGGCTCATACACCAGCAACGCCGCCCGTTCGATCTCCAACAAGCGCCAGTTCTACTCGGCCTACGGTTACGGTACCTTCGACTTCACCGATACCACCCAGGGCTTCGCCAGCGTCAACTACTACACCACCAAGGCCAAGGCCAGCGCGGGTACGGAGTTCTGGGCGACGTCGGGCGACCGCTTCAACCAGACCAGTGCCGGTGCAGCCACCCAGTACTTCTGGGACCCGAACCTGAAGGATATGGTGTCGCTGCAGCGCATCTTCACTCCGCAGGAGCTGGGCGGCAACGAAGCAGCCAGCACCCTGTATGACGAGTACACCTACGACTTCAACGTCGGTGTGCGTGGCAACTTCGCCGACCGCTTCGACTGGGAAGCCAGCGCCGGTTACGGCTACTACGACTACAAGATGGATCGCCCGCGCCTGCTCGCGCAGGCCGTGCATGACTACTTCCTCGGCCCACGCCTGGGCTACCTCAACTCCACCGGCGGTACCACCGGCAACGCGATCTATCCGGTCTACGCCTTGAACCAGGATCGCTGGACGTCGCCGATCACGCCGGACATCTACCGCTCGTTCTCGACGCGCGTGATCAACCGTTCGGAGACCAGCGTCGCCAACGCCAACTTCAACGTCAGTGGCGATCTGTTCGATCTGCCGGCCGGCGCCCTCGGCTTCGCGGGTGTGCTGGAATGGAACCGGCAGAAGATGGACATGGTCAGCGATCCGCGCACCGATCAGTTGCGTCCGATCGACAGCCAGACCATCTACAACCTGACCAGCTCGGGCGAAACCCACGGTACCCGCGACCGCTACGCCATTGGTGCGGAGTTCCGCGTGCCGATCTTCAGCAGCCTCAGCGCCAACGCCGCGGCCCGCTATGACAAGTACGACGACATCTCGTCGGTCGATGCGGCCACCACCTACAACTTCGGCCTGGAATGGCGTCCGTTCAGCAACCTGCTGGTGCGCGGCAGCTACGCCACCAGCTTCCGCGCCCCGGACATGCAGCTGATCTACGCACAGGGTGCGGCGTCCTACACCACCGAGCTCGACGAGTATGCGTGCCGCTCGGGTACCGGTGCCGGCGCAGCGCAGGGTCCGCGTACCCGTGCCGCCTGTAATGCCACCGCCAACGATCCGACCAAGTACTCGGTGCAGACCCTGGTGGCAGGCAACCCCAACCTGACCGAAGAGAAGGGCAAGTCGTGGGGCGCGGGCTTCGTGTGGGACGTGACCGATGGCATGTCGCTGACGGTTGACTACTACCGCATCCGCCTGGAAGACGCCGCTGCGCAGCTCAGCAACGACTACCTGCTGCGCTCCGACGCCGCCTGCCGCCTGGGCAGCACCAGCGACCCGTCGCGCCCGATGCCGAGCGCTGCACTGTGCTCGCAGCTGTCGACCCTGATCACCCGCGTCAACCAGCCGGACGCTCCGGACAACGGCCGCATCAGCCGCATCAACAATGCTTACATCAACACCGCGCTGCAGGACACCAGCGGCATCGATGCCAGCTACAAGTACAACCTGGACACCGATCGCTGGGGTCGCTTCAACTTCGACCTGGGCTATTCGCTGACCCTGACCAACAAGTACAAGCAGCTGAAGGATGAGCCGCTGATCGACTACCGCGATCTGCCGCCGGAGTACTGGAACCCGGAACGCAGCCGCGCCCGCGGCAGCGTCACCTGGTCCAAGGGCGACTGGGCAACCACCGTGTTCGGTACCCGCTACGGCTCGGCATTCAGCAGCCTTGACACGGCGGGCACCAACAGCGCGGGCGGCTACTACCCGCGTCGCCTGCCGCCGTTCTTCCTGTGGAACCTGAGCGTTGGCAAGAAGTTCGGCGAGAACGTGCTGGCAACCTTCCAGGTGGTCAACGTGTTCGACAACCAGTACCGCAAGGACAACAGCCGTACCGCCTATCCGTTCTATGACCCGTTCATTGGCGCCGACCCGCTGGGCCGTCGCTTCTACATGAGCCTGCAGTACAAGTTCTGATCATCTGCGGATGATGTAAGCACGGATGGAAAGCCCGGGCACGTACCGGGCTTTCCTTTTTTTGAATGCGGTGAACGCGATCACCGCAGCGGACAAGGAACCTGCCCATGCAGAAGATGTCGAAGCTGTTCACCCCGCTGGCCATTGCCATGGCTGCGCTGCTGCCACCGGCCACGTTTGCCGCGCCGTCGTCCACGCCTTACTCGATCGAAGACTTCGTCAAGCACGCGACGTTCAATTCCGCCCGGATCTCGCCCAATGGCGACTACCTGGCGATCAGCGTCGACCTGGGCGAACAGGATGTGCTGACCATCCTGCGCACCAGCGATCTGAAGGTACTGAAGGTCAACCAGCTGCCCGACAAGAAGAGTGTCGGTGCGTTCCACTGGATCTCTCCCCAGCGGCTGATGTTCAATGCCGTGAAGAAGCAGGGCGGGTATGCGCAGCCGTTCCCCACCGGCGAATGGTTCGCCGTCAACGCCGACGGCAGCCAGGCGCGGCCGGTGATCTTCTACGGCACCCGCGATGCCACCCAACGCAGCAAGAGCGTGGGCAACGAATCGTACTCGCTGCTCGATACTCTGCGCGGCGATGACCAGAACGTGATCATGCAGGTGCGCTACCCGCGGTCGTCCGAGGGCGCGGGAACCCAGGTGGTCAGCGTGGACACCATCAGCGGCCGGCGTACCCCGTTGGCACGCGCGCCCAAGGAGAACTGCGATATCGCACTGGATGCCGGCAAGGAGCCGCGCTTCGCCGTGTGCAGTTCCAGCCGCGACGAAAGCGGCGAATACGATGAACGAAGCGAACTCTATCGGCGCGATGGCAGCAACTGGACGCTGATCAACGCATCCAAGTCCGATGGCCAGCACCTGCGCGTGTTGCGCACCACCGCTGACGGCACGGTCTACGCTGAGCAGGATGATGGCAAGGCACCGGCCGCCGTGGGTACGCTGGATACGGCCACCGGCCAGTTCAAGCGACTGTTCCAGGACCCGGTCACCGAAGTCTCGCAGCTGATGTGGAGCACCGACGACAAGCAGCTGATCGGCGTGGTCAATCAGGCCGGCAGCCCGAAGGTCACGCTGGTCCAGGAAGACCATCCGGATGCGGCGTTGTACCAGTCGCTGGCCAACGCGTTCCCGGGGCAGATGGTGCAGTTTTCCAGCTATACCGATGATGGCGCCAAGATCCTGCTCTCGGTATACAGCGACACCAATCCGGGCGAGCTGTACCTGTTCGACCGCGCCAGCGGCCAAGCTCGGTTCCTGCTGCAGGGGCGTGACTGGCTCGATCCGAAGCGCATGGCTACGGTGAAACCGTTCATGGTCCAGGCGCGCGACGGCCGCCAGCTGCATGGCTATCTGACCCTGCCCAAGGGAGGCGAAGGCAAGCGCCTGCCGATGATCGTCAACCCGCACGGCGGCCCGATCGGACCGCGCGACAACTGGGGCTTCAATCCCGAAGCGCAGCTGCTGGCCAGCCGCGGCTACGCGGTGCTGCAGGTCAATTTCCGTGGCTCGGGCGGCTATGGCAAGGCCTTCGAGGAAGCCGGCCACAAGCAGTGGGCCGACGGCATCCAGAATGACATCCTCGATGCGACCCACTGGGCGATCGACCAGGGCGTGGCCGACAAGGATCGACTGTGCATCTACGGTGGCAGTTTCGGCGGTTATTCCGCGCTGATGGCGCCGATCCGTGAGCCTGGCCTGTTCAAGTGCGCTTTTGGCTACGTCGGCGTATACGACGTGGACATGCTGTTCAAGAAGGGCGACATTCCGCAGCGCGAATCCGGACTGCGTTACCTGCGTCGAACCCATGGCACCGACGTCGCCGAGTGGACCAAGGCCTCTCCGGCCCGCCGCGCCGCAGAAGTGAAGATTCCGGTGTTCCTGGCCGCCGGCGCGCGTGATGTGCGTGCGGTGCCCGAGCAGACCGAACTGATGGCCAAGGCCCTCACCGAAGTCGGCAATGCCCCGGAGGGCGTGATCATCCAGTCTGGCGAAATGCACGGCTTCTACGAGGTGCCGGCACGCGTGAACCTGTATACGAAGATGCTGGACTTCTTTGGTCGCCATATCGGCAGCGGCGCCGCTGCCGGGGCCAGCAGCCCCTAGCGCACCGGGAGGAGGGGGCCGCCCGCCCCCTCCCCCTTGCTTTTGGCATAGTGACCAACGCCGCATGCAGAGTGTCCCGCACTGGAAGGACCTTTCATCCATGGGCCTCTACGATTCGATCAAGGAAAGATGAACATGAAATCCCGCACCTCCCTGCTGGCACCGCTGCTGCTCGCGCTGGCTGTGCCTGTCACGTCCCTCGCCGCGCCTCCGGCCCCCCAGGCGCCTTCGGCGTTGCCGTCCGATCCCACCGAAGACCCGTTGCTGATCAGCGCAGGATTCCTCAATGGCCATCCCGACCTTCGCTTCCGCATGCTGGGCATGGAAAAGCAGCGTGCCAACGACCTGCAGGCGGCCTTCGGCTTCTTCCAGCGCGCGGGCTTCTACGGCGACAAGGTGTCACAGGCGATGGTTGCCGAAATGCTGTGGAACGGCACGGGCACCGCGGTGAACCGCCCGCTGGCCTATGCCTGGATGGATCTCGCTGCGGAGCGTGGCTACAAGGGCTTCCTCGAGCTGCGTGAACGCTACTGGGCCGCGCTCAGCGAGGCCGAGCGGGTCCAGGCCGTGACCGAGGGCGAAGCCGTCTATGCGCGCTTCGGCGATGCTGCTGCGGAACCCCGCCTGGCGTTGGCCATGCGCCGCGAGCAGAAGCGCATGACCGGCAGTCGCACCGGTTTCGCCGGCAACGTGAAGATCCTCGTACCCGGTCCGAACGGCACCACCGAACAGATCGATGGCACCAAGTTCTACGACAGCCGCTATTGGGATCCCGCGCAGTACCGCCAGTGGCAGGACACCATCTGGTCGACGCCGCGGGTGGCACGTGTCGACGTCGGCAGCGTGACACAGCTGCCTGCGGAACCGGGCCGCCCGTCCCGCATTCCGGAGGTGGCTCCGCAGCCGGATGCCCCGGAGCCGAAGACCGACGATGCTCAGCCACAACCGATTCCGGAACAACACTGACCCGCCTGCCGGCGCGGACAGGCGCGGCCAGTGTGCCGATCCTGCCCGGTTGCTGCCCTACCGGTGCCTGTACAGGCACCCTTGCCAAGCGCCATGACCTTCGACACCCTTGCGGGGCAGGCCGGCGGCGTATCGTTCGGCCCACGGCCGCCCTGCGGCCCTTCCCTGACTCACTCGGCCTGGAGGCCATTCAAGTGACCCGTACTCCCAAGATCGTGCTGCTGACCCTGGCCGTTTCGGCCGCGCTGGTCGGCTGCGGCAAGACTGAAGCCCCGGCCAAGGACGCCACCGCCTCCACGCCGGCCCCCGCCCAGGCCACCCAGTACACCCTGGACGAAAGCAAGCTGCCGGCCTACAACGCCTTCCAGCCCAGCGACCTGGATACCAGCAAGGACGCCTGTGGCGCCTTCGGCGACTACGTCAACAGCAAGTGGCTGGCCGCCAATGAAATCCCGGGCGACCGCACCAGCTGGGGCGCCTTCACCATCCTCGACGAGCGTTCGGTGGCTGTGCAGCACCAGCTGGCCGAGCAGGTCGCACAGGTGAAGAACCCGAACCACATCGAGAAGATCGTCGGCGACCTGTGGGCCACCGGCATGGACGAAGCCAAGATCAACGCGCAGGGCATCGAGCCGCTGAAGGCCGACCTGACCGCGATCGACGGCCTGCAGGACAAGGCCGCCATCGCCAACTACCTGCGCACCAGCGCGGCCAAGGGCGACAACGTGCTGTTCGGCTTCGGCGCCGAAGCCGACTTCAAGAACTCGGCCGTGAACATGGCCTACGCCAGCCAGGGCGGCCTGGGCCTGCCGGACACCACCTACTACACCGATGCCAAGAACGCCGACAAGCTGAAGGCCTACCAGGCGCACGTCGCCAAGGTGCTGGAACTGTCCGGTGTCGCCGCGGCCGATGCTGCCAAGCAGGCCGAGGACGTGGTCAAGTTCGAAACCCGCCTGGCCAAGGCCTCCAAGTCGCGCGTCGAGCTGTCGCGCAACGTCGAGCTGTTCTACAACCCGGTCACCCTGGCCGACGCCGACAAGCTGACCCCGAACTTCAGCTGGACCGAGTTCTTCAAGTCGCAGGGCGTGGCCGCGCCGGAGAAGTTCTCGCTGGCCATGCCGGCCTTCCATGAGGAAGTGAGCAAGGCGCTGGGCGACACCGATCCGTCGGTATGGCGCGCCTACCTGCGCTTCCACACCGTGGACAGCGCTTCGCCGTACCTGGCCGACGCCTTCGTGCAGGAGAACTACGAGTTCTACGGCAAGACCCTCAACGGCCAGAAGGAACAGAAGCCGCGCTGGAAGCGCGTGCTGGGCACCATCGAGAACGATGCCGGCGAAGCCTTCGGCCAGCTGTACGTGAAGGTGGCCTTCTCGCCGGAAGCCAAGGCGAAGATGGAAGAGCTGGTGAAGAACCTGGCCGCGTCGCTGAAGGAACGCATCCAGGGCCTGAGCTGGATGAGCGAGGAAACCAAGGCCAAGGCCATCGCCAAGTGGGAAACCTTCACCCCGAAGATCGGCTACCCGGACAAGTGGCGTGACTGGGCCGGCCTGCAGACCCAGCGCGACAGCTACCTGGGCAACGTGCGCGCGGCCAGCGAGTTCAACTACAAGTTCAACCTGTCCAAGATCGGAAAGCCGGTCGACAAGACCGAGTGGGGCATGACCCCGCAGACGGTCAATGCGTACTACAACCCGCTGCAGAACGAGATCGTGTTCCCGGCCGCCATCCTGCAGCCGCCGTTCTTCGATCCGAAGGCCGACGACGCGCTGAACTACGGCGGCATCGGTGCGGTGATCGGCCATGAAATGACCCATGGTTACGACGACCAGGGCGCACGCTTCGGGCCGACCGGCAACATGGAAGACTGGTGGACCCCGGCCGACAAGAAGAACTTCGAAGGCCTGACCGGCAAGCTGGTCAAGCAGTTCGACCAGTACAAGGTCGACGGCCAGGCCGTGAACGGCCACCTGACCCTGGGCGAGAACATCGCCGACCTGGGTGGCCTGGCCACCGCCTACGACGCCCTGCAGAAGGCCACCGCCGGCAAGGAAGATCCGAAGGTCGACGGCTTCACCCGCGACCAGCGCTTCTTCTTCAACTGGGCCACCGTGTGGCGCACCAAGTACACCCCGGAAAACGCCAAGGTCCGCCTGGCCACCGACCCGCATGCCCCGGCGCAGTTCCGCGCCATGGGTGCGCCGTCGAACCTGCCGACCTTCGCCGCTGCGTTCCAGTGCAAGGCCGGTTCGCCGATGGCCCGCGCTGGCGAGCAGCAGGTGGTGATCTGGTAAGCCACGGCTGACGCTGCGGCAGACCTGCAAAGGCCCGGGATTTCCCGGGCCTTTGTTTTTGGCGGCGCCCTGCGAACGCAGCGTGATGCCTGCATGCCGCGTCGATGCCCGGCTTGCTATAGTGCGCGCGCCCTCAATCCATCACGGATTCGTTCCACATGCCCAACTTCCGTCCGCTTGCCATCGCCCTGGGCATCAGCCTGGCGACCCTGGTCCCGACCCACGATGCGTTTGCCGCCGCCAAGAAGAAGGCCGCCCGCGCCCCGGCTGTCAGTGCCCAGTGCAGCGACTTCTACGACGCCACCAACGCAGGCTGGCTGAAGGCCAACCCCGTACCGCAGACCGGTGCCACCACCGCACTGGGACAGCTGGTCGATCGCAGCCGCCAGCAGCAGCGCGAACTGCTCGATGCCGCGATGAAGTCGCCGCAGGGCAACGTGCAGAAGCTGCTGGGTGACTTCTGGGCCAGCGGCCTGGACGAAGCCGCGGTGGAAGCCGACGGTTCCAACCCGATCGCCCCGCTGCTGACCCGCATCAACGCCATCAAGAAGGCCAAGGACGTGCCGGCGTCGATCGCCGCGCTGCACCAGGTTGGCATTCCGGTGGCCTTCAACTTCGGCCCCGACGTGGACCTGAAGGCGCTGGATCGCCACATCGGCTACTTCATGCAGGGCGGCATGGGCCTGCCGGACCCGGCGTTCTATACCCGCACCGACGCCGACACCGTGGCGCTGATGGGTCGCTACCGCGCCTACGTCAAGCAGATCCTGGCACTGACCGGCACCCCCGCCGCCAAGCTGGATGCCGAATCGCAGTCGGTGATCGCGCTGGAAACCGAGCTGGCACGCAATGCGCAGTCGCTGGCCGGCATCAACAACCCGTTCAACAACTACGCGCCGATCTCCACCAAGGAGCTCAACAGCCGCTACCGCAACCTGCAGCTGGATGCCTTCCTGAAGGCCCAGGGCGTGGATGACGACCTGGTCTCGCTGGCCGACCCGGGCCTGTTCAAGCAGCTCGACGGCATGGTCACCAAGCTCAAGCCGGACCAGTGGAAGGCCTACCTGCGCTGGCGCGTGGGTGACGCGATGGCGCCGTACCTGTCCAAGGCCTACCGCGACGCCGAGTTCGAATTCCGCGGCCGCGTGCTGCGCGGCGAAACCCTGCCGCCGCAGCGCTGGGAAGACGTGCTGGACGCGATCAACGTGGCCGCCGGCCCGATGGTCGGCCGCGAGTACGCCGCGCGTTACCTGTCGGCCGAAGACCGTCGCCAGGCGGCGTGGATCGTCGACAAGGTCCGCGAAGTGCAGATCGAAGCGGTCAGGAACAGCAGCTGGATGAGCGCCGAAGCCAAGACCGAAGCGCAGGCCAAGCTGGCCGCGCTGAAGATCGAGATCGGCACCCCGCTGCGCGACCTGGACTACAGCGTGCAGCCGATGGGCCGTGGCTCGTTCGGCGGCAACATGCTGATCGCTTCGACCTGGCGCCATCGCGAGGAAATGAAGCGCATCGGCAAGGGCAACGCCGACCGTCGCTGGGACGTGCTGCCGCAGCAGCCGTCGCTGGCCTACGACCTGGCGCAGAACCGCCTGATCGTTACCGCCGCGATCCTGCAGGGCCCGGTGTTCAACGCCAAGGCTGACGCCGCCGACAAGTTCGGCAGCTTCGGTGGCCTGGTCGGCCACGAGCTGACCCGTGCGATCGATGCCAAGGGTGCACTGGTCGATGCCAAGGGCGAGCTGCGCAGCTGGTGGACCCCGGCCGACAAGACCGCCTGGACCCTGCTCGGCAACCGCGTGGCCGCACAGTACGGCGCCTACGACTTCCCCGGCGTGAAGGGTGCCAAGGTCAACGGCACGCTCACCCAGGAAGAGAACCTGGCCGACATCGCTGGCCTGGAACTGGCCTGGGCCGCGTACACCGCACAGGAACCGAAGGCCAAGCAGGCACAGCAGCAGGGCTTCTTCCGCGCCTGGTCGGCGCTGTGGGCACAGCAGCTGTCGCCGAACGAAGCCGTGCGCCGCCTGACCGCCGACATCCGCGCGCCGGGCCTGTGGCGCAGCAATGGCACGCTGGCCAACCTGCCGGCCTTCGGTGCCACCTTCAGCTGCAAGGCCGGCCAGCCGATGCAGCGCAGCGAGGCCGAGCAGATCAAGGTCTGGCGCTGAGCCTGCTGATGAATCGGTAACACAGGGGCGCCTTCGGGCGCCCTTTTTTTTGCGGGTGCAGCACGATCCGGGGTTAACACCGGGCATGCTATCGCTGCTGCTTCGTCCATCGTGGAGCCCTGACATGGCACACAAGAACACGATCTGCGTCTGGTATGACAACGGCGCGCTCGAGGCCGCCACCTTCTACGCCAGCATCCTGCCCGACAGCGCGGTGACCGCCGTGCATCACGCGCCCGGTGACTATCCTGACGGCAAGGAAGGCAATGTGCTTACCGTCGAATTCACCGTCTGTGGCATTCCCTGCGTCGGCCTCAACGGCGGTACCGCGTTCAAGCACAGCGAAGCATTCTCCTTCCAGATCCAGACCGAAGACCAGGCCGAGACCGACCGCCTGTGGAGCGCGATCGTCGGCAACGGCGGCCAGGAGAGCCAATGCGGCTGGTGCAAGGACCGCTGGGGCATCTCCTGGCAGATCAGCCCGCGCATGCTGATCGAAGCGGTGACCAGCAAGGACAAGGCACTGGCCAAGCGCGCCTTCAACGCGATGATGCCGATGAAGAAGATCGACATCGCCACCATTGAGGCGGCGATCAAAAAAGGGGACGGAGGGGATTAAGTCGTTTTCCCCCACTGCCTGCGCTGCAATGCGAATTGCGACTTAATCCCCTCCGTCCCCTTTTTCCGAGGCGCTGATGACCTGGGATGCGATCGTCGTTGGCGGTGGCCACAACGGCCTGGTCTGCGCGGCCTATCTGGCGCGCGCCGGAAAGAAGGTACTGGTGCTGGAACGTCGTGGCGTTCTCGGCGGTGCGGCGGTCACCGAGGAATTCCATCCGGGCTTTCGCAACTCGGTGGCGTCGTACACGGTGTCACTGCTGCAGCCCAAGGTGATCGACGACCTGCAACTGCATGCGCACGGGCTGCGCATCGTCGCGCGCCCCGCCAACAACTTCCTGCCATTGCCGGATGGCCGCTATCTGCTCTCGGCACCCGGCCGCACCCAGGCCGAAGTCGCGAAGTTCTCCGAGCGGGATGCGCAGCGCCTGCCCGAATATGAGGCACGCCTGGAGATCTTTGCCGACGTGCTGCGCGCGTGGGCCCTGCGCGCACCGCCGGATATTGGCGTTGCAGGTGGTTGGCGAGCCCTGCCCGCACTGTGGCAGATGGGTCGTCTCGGGCGCGAACTGTCGACGCTGGATCCCTCGCTACGGCAGGAACTGCTGGACCTGTTCACGCTGTCGGCGGCGGAGTATCTGGACCGCTGGTTCGAGAGCGAGCCGATCAAGGCGCTGTTCGGTTTCGATGGCATCGTCGGCAACTACGCCAGCCCGTATACCCCGGGCAGTGCCTACGTGCTGCTGCACCACGTGTTCGGCCAGTGCAACGGCGTAAAGGGCGCTTGGGGCCACGCGATTGGTGGCATGGGCGCGATCAGCCAGGCCATCGCCGCCTCGGCGCGCGCGGCCGGTGCGGAACTGCGCGTGGAGGCCGGCGTGCAGCGCGTGCTGATCGAGCAGGGCCGCGCGGTGGGCGTGGAACTGGCCAACGGCGAAACCCTGCGCGCACGCGCGGTGATCGCCAACGTCAACCCGAAACTGCTCTACGAACATCTGCTGGAACCGGCGCACGTACCACCCGCCACACGCGAACGCATGGCGAACTGGCGCTGCGGTTCCGGCACGTTCCGGATGAACGTGGCGCTGTCGCGGCTGCCGGAGTTCCGCGCCCTGCCCGGCCCCGGCGATCACCTCAGCGCCGGCATCATCATGGCGCCCAGCCTGGACTACATGGACCGCGCCTGGCTGGATGCGCGCCGCGAGGGCTGGTCACGCGAACCGATCGTGGAGATGCTGATTCCGAGTACGCTGGACGATTCGCTGGCACCGCCCGGGCAGCATGTGGCCAGCCTGTTCTGCCAGCACGTGGCACCGGTGCTGCCCGACGGCCGCCACTGGGATGATCATCGGGACACCGTAGCCGACCTGATGATCGCCACCGTCGAACGCTATGCGCCAGGGTTCGCCGGCAGCGTGCTGGGCCGCCAGGTGCTGTCACCGCTGGATCTTGAACGGACCTTCGGCCTGATCGGTGGCGACATCTTCCACGGTGCGCTCAGTGCCAACCAGTTGTTCTCGGCGCGGCCGATGGTCGGCCAGGCCGGCTACCGCGGCGCGCTGCCCGGGCTGTACCTGTGCGGTTCGGGCACCCATCCGGGCGGCGGCGTTACCGGTGCACCGGGGCACAATGCCGCGCAGGTGGTGTTGCAGGATGGGTAGGTGCCAACCTTGGTTGGCACAGAGCGGCAGAGTGAACGCCAACCGAGGTTGGCACCTACCGCGTCAAATGATCCCATTCAAAGCGTTCCAACCAAGGTTGGCACCTACCCGCGTGAAGTGGGGCGCATAGCGCCTCACTTCACGCTGCGCAGATGGTTCGGTCGATTCGGCGGGCCCGGCGGGCGGCGCTTGTTGAACGGCGGCTGCCCGCGCCAGTAGCGGATCAGCAACCAGCCGAACAGCATGCCGCCCAGGTGCGCGAAATGGGCCACGCCCGGCTGCCAGCCGGTCATGCCCAGCACCAGTTCACCCACGCCGAACAGGATCACGAAGGTCCGTGCCTTCATCGGGATCGGCGGGAACAGCAACATCACCCGCTGGTTGGGGAACAGCATGCCGTAGGCCAGCAGCAGGCCGAATACGCCGCCGGAGGCGCCCAGCACCGTCGCCGGGTTCTCCAGCAGCGTCCCCACCAGCAGCTGGCAGACACCGGCGCCGGCCACGCAGACCAGGTAGTACAGCAGGAAGCGCTTCTCGCCCCAGGTCTGCTCCAGCGGCGCGCCGAACATGAAGACCGCCAGCATGTTGAAGAACAGATGGCCGAAGCTGCCATGCAGGAAGCCATAGGTCAGCAGCTGCCAGGGCTGGAAGTTGCCGCCCGGCGAGAACGCATCGAAGCCCTGCTGCAACGGTTGCAGCATGAACGGCTCGAAGGTCTGCATGCCGAGCAGGAACGGCTGCTGCAGCAGGAACAGGATCGCGTTGGCGATCAGCAGGGCCTTGGTGACGGTTGGCAGTCGCGGGAACATGGGAGCACCGGCATGGATCGGCCTCCATCATAGCCGCAGCACCCGGCCTTGTTGGCGACCGCCAGGCACGGCCTGTTCAGTCGCCAGCCGCGCTCAGCCCGGCCCCCACACCGCCGCATCCAGCGCCGCGGCCGGATCGGTGGCCGGCATCCGCACCCGGCCGTTCTCCACCACCACGCCTTCGGCGCGCAGCCGCTGCGATTGCTCGCGCCAGCCCGCCGAGCCTTCTTCCATGGCGATGCGCCCATCCGAGCGCAGCACGCGATGCCAGGGCAGGTCCGGGTCGTCGTTCTGGCCGAGGATGCGTGCGGTCAGCCGCGCCCGCCCGGGCAGGCCGGCACGCATCGCCACCTGCCCGTAGCCCATCACCTGCCCCGCCGGAATGGCACGGATCACCGCCAGGATGCGCGCGCGCGCCTGTTCCGGCGTCAGCGCCGCAGGCGGGTCACCAGCAGTACGCCGATCAGCACCAGCACGGTGCCGGCGATCTGCGCCGGCCCCATCGGTTCGTCGAGCAGCCATAGGCTCATCACGATGGTGGAAACAGGGCCCAGCATACCGACCTGTGCGGCCAGCGACGAACCCACGCGCTGCACCGCCAGCATGATCGCCAGCACCGGCAACACGGTGCACACAGTGGCGTTGACCAGCGACAGCCACTGCACCGGTGCCGGCGCCTGCCACAGCAGCGGCAGCGGATGGGTGACCGCGAAATGCAGCAGCACCAGCACGCTGGCCACGCAACTGGCGTAGGCGGTCAGCCGTACCGCGCCGATTCGCGCGACCACCTGGCCGCTGCCGAACAGGTACAGCGCGTAGCTGAGCGCACTGCCCAGCACCAGCAGGCTTCCGATGATGATCTGCCCGCCCTCGCGCTGCAGGTCGTGGCCGAACGCCAGCAGCACGCCCAGATAGCTCAGCACCAGCGCGCCGACCTGCCATCGGCCGGGTCGCTGGCGTGCCAGCAGCACGTTGATCAACAGCACCAGGGTTGGATTCAAGTACAGGATCAGCCGTTCCAGGGTCACGCTGATGTACTGCAGTCCCTGGAAGTCGAGCAGGCTGGACAGGTAGTAGCCGGTGAAACCCAGCCACAGCACCCGGGCGCGGTCGGCCCAGGACAGCGGCGCGGCCCGGCGCGCGGCCCACAGCGCCATCAGCACGAACAAGGGCAACGCCATCAGCATGCGCAGCGCGAGCAGCGTAGTGGCATCCACGCCATGGCGCAGGCCGAGCTTGACGATGATCGCCTTGCCGGAGGCGGCGATGGCGCCGATCGCGGCCAGGCCAATGCCCCCCAGCGCGATGCGAGGGGAAGCGGTGGCGATACGGGAAGCGGGGCTGGACATCAGGACGACGGCGGGCCGCGCGGGGCGGCCCGGGATGGCGTGGGGGCAGCCATTGTCGCATGGGGGCGACCGGTGCCCACCCCGGTAGCGCTGAGCGTGCCCGAATGCCGCCTTCTGTAGTGTCGAGCCATGCTCGACTGCTTTCGCACGGCAGCCGAGCATGGCTCAGCTCTACAACGGCCCGGGTCAGCGCATCAGCACCACTTCCTCGGCCGAGGTCGGATGGATCGCCACGGTGTCATCGAACTGGGCCTTGGTTGCGCCCATCTTCACCGCCACCGCGAAGCCCTGCAGGATCTCATCGGCCGCTTCGCCCAGCAGGTGGATGCCCACCACCCGTTCCTCCGGGCCGGCGCAGACCATCTTGAACAGGCTGCGCTGGGTGCCGTTGGCCAGCGCCTGCAGCATCGGGCGGAAGCGGCTGTGGTACACGCTCACCTGCTCGAAACGCGCGCGCGCTTCCTCTTCGCTCATGCCCACCGCGCCCAACGGCGGGTGCGAGAACACCACGCTGGCCACATTCTCGTAATCCATCTTCGACTGCGGGCGGCCACCGAACAGGCGATCCATCAGCCGCCGCGATGCCGCCACTGCCACCGGGGTCAGGCCGACCTTGCCGGCGATGTCACCCACGGCATGCACGCTCGGCACGCTGGTGGTCTGCCACTCATCCACCTGCACCTGCTGGTGTTCGCCGATGCCGATGCCGAGTGCCTCCAGTCCCAGATCACGGCTGTTTCCGCGCCGGCCGGTGGCGAAGAACACCGCATCGAACACGCTGTCGAGCGGACCGTCGTGGCCGAAGGCGCGCACGCGCTCGCCATCGCGCTGCAGTTCGCGCAGGCGGTAGTCGAAATGAATTCGCACGCCCTGCTGCTTCAGGTTCTCGGCCAGCTGATCGGTCAGCTCGTAATCGAAGCGCTCCAGCAGGCGCTTGCCACGCACCAGCAGGCTGACCCGGCTGCCCAGCGCCTGCAGCAGGCCCGCCAGTTCCACCGCGATGTAGCCACCGCCGATGATCGCCACGTCGGCAGGTGCCGCACGCAGATCGAAGAAGTCATCAGACACCAGGCCCAGTTCGGCGCCCGGAATGTCCGGCCGCAGCGGGTGCGCGCCGGTGGCGATCAGGATGTGCTCGGCGCTGTAGCGCACGCCATCGCTGCAGGCCACCGTGTGCGCATCGAGCAGGTGGCCGCGCGCCGGAATGCGCACCACGCCGGTCTCGTCCAGGCGCTTGTGGTAACTGGTGTGGATGTTGCTGATGTAGGCCTGGCGATGGATCACCAGTTCCTTCCACGACAGCGCCGGGCGCGCCTCGACATCGAAGCCCATCGCACTGGCCAGGCCGATGCGTTCGTGCAGGTCGGCCGCCAGCCACATCGCCTTCTTCGGCACGCAGCCGACATTGACGCAGGTACCGCCGAGTTCGCCCGGCTCCAGCATTGCCACCCGCTTGCCATGCTGCGCGGCGCGGATCGCACCGGCCAGGCCGGCGGAGCCGCCGCCAAGGACGATCAGGTCGTAATCATAGGGTGCAGTGCTCATCGGAATCGCTCGGGTCGGTAAGGGGCAGGATCGATCGCTGGGGTGCGGCCGCAGACGAGATCGGCGATCAGCTGGCCGGTGCCGGCGCTCATGCTGATGCCGAGCATGCCATGCCCCGCTGCAAGCCAGACGTGAGGATGCGCGGGCGCACGGCCGATCAACGGCACGTCGTCCACGCTCATGGGTCGCCAACCGCACCACTGCTCCTGCAGCTGCGCACCGCGTGGCGCGCGCAGGTAGTGGTCGGCAGCCTGCTGCAGCGCGCGCAGGCGGGTCGCGCGCAAGCTTGGATCGGCACCGGCGAATTCCATGGTACCGCCCAGCCGCAGCGCTTCGCGCCAGGCGATCACGAACACGGAATGATCTTTCAGCACCACCGGCCGCTGCGGCACCAGCGCCGGCCGCGACCAGGTCAGCGAGTAGCCCTTGCCAGGCTGGATCGGCACGCGCAGATCCAGCTGCCGGGCCCAGTGCCGCGACCACGGCCCGGTCGCCAGTACCAGCTCGCGCGCGGCCAGCAACTGCCCATCCGCCTGCACGCGTACACCCTGTGCGTCATCGCTGAATCCCTGCACGTCCACCTGCTCGTCGATCACCACGCCCTGCGCGCGCAGCACGCGTGCCAGCTCGGCGGTGTAGCGATCCGGCCGCAGCTGCGCATCACCAGGAAAATGGATCGCACCGGCCAGGTGATCGTGGAAGGCCGGATTCGCGCGCGCATAGTCGCCACCACCGATGCAGGTCGTGGCGATGCCCTGCGCGTTCAGTGCCTCGCATTCAGCCACATGGTGGTCGAAGTTGCGTGCATCGCCGAACACGTAGTCCAGCCCGCGCGCAGCGAACTCACAGTCAAGCGCATGCGCCTGCACCCATGCGGCCAGGCGCTGCCGCGAATCATCCAGCAGTGCAGCGCGTGCACGCGTGGACTGCAGCCAGTCGCGTGGATTGCAGCGTGCACCAAACTGCAGCAACCAACGCCACAGCGTGGGATCCAGCCGCGTGCGCACGTACAGCGGCGCGCGTGGATCGAGCATCCAGCGCAACGCGCGCAGCGGTACCCCGGGCGCCGCCAGTGGCGGTGCGTGGCTGGGGGTGATGGTGCCGCAGTTGCCATGCGACGTCGCGCCCCCGACGCGCGCCCGGTCGATCACGCGCACCTGCCGGCCCTGCGCGCGCAACGCGAGCGCGCTGGCCAGGCCGATGGCCCCGGCGCCGACCACGATCACGTCCTCGCGCGCCCTCGACATCGATCAGCCCTGCCCGGCTCCGCGCCGCATCGGCGGCCATTGCCGGTAGGTCATCGCACGCCACAGCCATTCCATGGGCCCGAAACGGAAATGGCGCAGCCACACGTGCGAGATGCCCACCTGCACGGCAAACAGCAGCAGCGCGAACAGCAGCTGCACACTGCGCGGCACCATCTCGAACCTGCCCAGTCCGTAGTGGTAGAAGACCCAGGTGCACAGCAGCGACTGGCCGAGATAGTGGGTCAACGCCATGCGGCCGACCGGCGCCAGCCATGCCAGCCGCGTGCGCCAGTGCACGATCCACGCCAGGTAGCCCAGGCACATCGGCAGGCCGCCGATCGTCACCAGTGCCATTGCGGCTGTTACCGGCAGATCGTAAGCACCCGGTGCCAGGTACGGTTTCCAGGCAACACCCAGCACCGTGACCAGCAGGCCCAGCGGCAGCGCGATCCAGCGCAGCGAGGCGTACAGGCGTGGGAAGCGCTCCGGCGCGGCAAGCGCGCCACTGCCGGCGAACCAGCTGCCGATCAGGAACATGCCCAGCACTTCCGGGCCTGTGATCAGCAGCGCGCCCATCGAGGTACCGAACTCGCTCAAGCGCTGCACGGTGGCCTGCGCCCAGCTGCCCTGCCCGTATACCTGACGCTGCAGCGCGATGCTCTGCTGCGCTTCGCCGAGCATGCCCTGCACCTCTTCGGCCGAGGCCATCGACACCATCGCGCCGACCAGCAGCATCATCGCCACGCCGCCGAGGTAGACGATCACGCCCATCCACGGCAGCCAGCTGCGCGGTGCCTCGCGGCAGGCCAGCAACGGTAGCGAGATCAGCGCGTACATCACCAGGATGTCGCCGGACCAGACCAGCAGCGCGTGGCACAGGCCGATCAGCAGCAGCCCGGCGCTGCGGCGCAGGTAGAACGGAGTGAAATTGCGTCCGGCCACGTCGGCGCGCTGCGCCATCACCGCAAAGCCGGCGCCGAACAGCAGCGAGAACAGGGTGAAGAACTTGCCCTGCACGAACACATAGACAAAGGCATCGGCCCAGTAGTCGATGCCCTGCCAGCGCACGTCGATGCCGGTGAACGCCAGGTCCAGCGGGCCACTGAAGGCCTCGATGTTCATCAACAGGATGCCCAGCAGGGCGGCACCACGCAGGATGTCCAGCACGGCGATGCGTTCGCCGGAAGCCATCGGCTGCAGGGAGGGAGAAGCGGCGTTCACGGGGCATCCGTCGGGCAGGTCCGCCATTATGCCGCCGGCCCACGCGCCATGGATGCCCGCGCCGTGTTCCAGAAACGCAACGGCCCGCCGAAGCGGGCCGTTGCTGCCATCACGATCGCGCTGCGATCAGTGGTGGTGACCACCGTCACCGTGGACGTGGCCGTGGTCGATCTCTTCCTGGCCGGCTTCGCGCACATCGACGATTTCCACGTCGAAATGCAGGTCCTTGCCGGCCATCGGGTGGTTCAGGTCAACGTCGACCACGCTCATGCCGACCTTCTGCACGGTCACCGCGCGCGGGCCGAAGTTGGTCTGCAGCACGACCTGCTGGCCCGGGGCCAGCTTGGTGTTGCCGAAGTGCTTCTTCGGCACGCGCTGGGACAGGCCCTCGCGGCGCTCGCCGTAGGCGTCCGCCGCAGTGACGTCGACGCTGAAGGTCGCGCCGGCTTCCTTGTCCATCATGGCGTTTTCCAGGCCCGGAATGATGTTGCCGTGGCCGATCAGGATCGCCAGCGGCTCGCCGCGGTCCTTGGACGATTCGATCGGCTCCTGGCCGACTTCGGAAACGGTGTAGTGGAAGCGGACAACGCGGTCTTTTTCGATCTTCATGCGCAACTCTGTCTGGATCTGCCGGAGGCAGGCGGGTTGGGGCGGGTTGTCGCCCGGCGGGGACGCCGCCATCATGACGGCCAATCCAAGGTGGCGCATTATCCGGAGATCATGCACATCACGCCAGTTTCGTCCGGCCTGCGCCGGCTCCTCGCCCCGGCCCTGCTGCTGGCCCTGCCCCTGCTGATGACCGCCTGTGGCGGCGGCAAGGCCACCCGCCCCGCTCCGCCCCCGCCGACGGCCCACTGGCCGAAGACCGTGCCGGACAACCCCGAGGCCGCCAACTCGGTGCTGATGCGTGCCATCAGCCTGGTCGGCACGCCCTACCGCTACGGCGGCAACACTCCCGATTCCGGCTTCGACTGCAGCGGACTGGTCGCCTATGTGTACCGCGAGATGCTGGACCTGAAGCTGCCGCGCACCTCGCGTGACCTGGCGGCGGTACAGGGCCCGAAGATCGACCCACAGCGCCTGGCGACCGGCGACCTGGTGTTCTTTGGCAGCCGCGGCAACGTCACCCATGTCGGCATCTATGTCGGCGAAGGTCGTTTCGTGCACGCGCCGAGCACCGGCGGCACCGTCCGGCTCGACTCGCTCAGCGGGCCCTACTGGAAGGACCACTACACCGGCGCGAAACGTGTCCTTCGCTAAAATGAACAGGCGATATGTTCAAAACTGTGACGCACATCACAATGGAACTAACGGATTACTAACGGAATTTTTAACTTATTGACGCTTTTACAGGGCATGATGCCCCATCGTTTTTTTTCTGTGACCGACGCGTGACGACTGACGACCTGAAAAGCGAAGGCCAGACTTCCGTATCTTCACGTGGTGCCCGCCCGCTGTTGCTCGGCCTGGCACTGTGTCTGACCAGCCTTCCGGCCTGGTCGCAGACTGCTCCCCGTTCCGATGCCGCCTCGGCCCCGGTGGCCGAGAGCACCGCCCGCCCGGCCGCCAAGGCCGAGGCCGCCGCTCCGCAGCGCAGCCGCGTCGATGCCGCCGCCAGCGCCACGCTGGCTGCCCTGCTGCCGCACCTGGCCGCCAATGACACCATCCCGCTGATGGACCGCTCGGCCGTGGTGGCCGGCGATCTCAGCCGCCTGCTCGCCAACTACGACACCAGCAGCGCCGCCAATGGCAGCGTTGTCGGTACCGCCGCCGACAACGGCAAGGTGCAGTCGCTGCTGCGCCGTGCGATGACCCTGCTGGGCACCCCGTACCGTTGGGGGGGCAGCAATCCGGACAGCGGTTTCGACTGCAGCGGCCTGGTCGGCTACGTGTTCCGCTCCGCCCTCGGCATCGAGCTGCCGCGCGTCTCGCGCGAGATGGCCCACGATGACAACGCCGAACTGATCAACGACCGCACCGCGCTGGCCGCTGGCGACCTGGTCTTCTTCGGCCGCAAGGGCCGCGTGGACCACGTCGGCATCTACGTCGGTGACGGCCGCTTCCTGCATGCCCCGAGCTCGGGCAAGGACGTGCGCGTGGATACCCTGCTCAGTGGCTACTGGGGCAACAAGTTCATGCAGGCCCGCCGGGTCGATCTCTGATCTGACCGGTTGGCGAGAACGCGCCGCCTGACACGAGAAAGCCGCTGCCCTGCAGCGGCTTTTTTTGTTGGGCCCGCAATGACGGATAGGCGCCGGCCACCCCCGGTGGGTACCGACCGTTGGTCGGTACCGCATCAGCCGCCTGCCAAACAAAAGGCCCGCCGGTCAGGGCGGGCCTTTCATCGCTACGCACAACCTCAGCTGCGCGGCGGTGTCGGGTCGGGGTCGTCCACACCCACATTGCCGGACGGGTTGTCGTACACCGCCTGATCCAGCAGGCCGGTTTCCTTGGCCACGATCACCGGCACCAGCATCTGGCCGGTCACATTGGTCATCGTTCGCATCATGTCCAGGATGCGGTCGATGGCATACAGGTAGCCGATGGTCTCCAGCGGCAGGTTGGCCGCACTCAGCACCACCGTGGCCATGATCACTGCGGTGCCCGGCACGCCGGCGGTGCCGAAGCTGCCCAGCACCGAGGCGATCAGCACCACCACGTACTGCTCCGGAGTCAGCGGCACGCCGCTGTACTGTGCAATGAACACCGCGCACAGCGCCGGGTAGATCGCGCCGCAGCCGTCCATCTTGATGCTGGCGCCCAGCGGCACCGCGAACGAACCGTAGTCCTTGTTCACGCCCAGGTTGTGGGTGATCGAGCGCAGCGCCACCGGCATCGCCGCGAAGCTGGACGAGCTGACAAACGCCACCTGCATGCCCGGTGCCGCGCCACGGAAGAACTTCAGCGGGTTCAGGCCGTGCGCCAGCAGCAGCGCGCTGTAGACCACCACGATGTGCAGCGCGCAGGCCACGTACAGGGCGAGTACGAAATGACCCAGCGGCAGCAGCTTCTCGAACCCGTAGCTGCCGACCAGGCCGGCGATCAGGCCGAAGGTGCCGATCGGGGTGACCTCCAGTACGAAGCGGGTCACCTGGATCATGATGTCGCTCATCTGGCCGACCAGCTTGCGCGCCTCGGTCACCTTCTCGCCCAGCTTGACGATGGCAAAGCCCACCAGTCCGGCGAAGAAGATCACCGGCAGGATCGAACCGCGACCGGCGGCCAGCACGGTTTCACCGGCCGCATTGACCTTGGTGCCGATGCCGGACAGCGCATAGAAGACATTGGCCGGCACCACGTCCAGCAGCACCTGCACCACGCTGGGCACTTCGCGCGGCACATAGTTGCTGGCCATCGACAGCTGCAGGCCACCGGCGCCGGGCTGCAGCACGGTACCCACGCCCAGGCCGACGCACACCGCCAGCGCGGCGGTGATCACGAACCACAGGAAGGTGCGGCCACTGAGCGCGGCGACCGACTTCTGGCCGTGCAGTGACGAGATCGCGTTGATGACCGCGAAGAACACCAGCGGTACCGCGATCATCTTGATCAGGGTGACGTACAGCTCGCCGAGCGGGCCGAACCACGTTTCCGCGGCCGGGCCCAGCGCCCAGCCAGCCAGCGCGCCGAGCACGAAGCCACCGACCACGCGCTGCCAGAATGGAATCCGCAGCCAGGCAGAGACCAGCTTCATAGGCAATCCAGAGGGGAAGAAAGGGATGCTGGAACGATAGCCCAAGGTGGCCGGCAGAACGACCGCCCGGCCGGCAAATCAGTGTGTCATCGGCGTGCCTTGCGGGGCCGGGCATAATGAACGTCCCGTTACAGTTTGTGAGATCCCAGCGTCCATGCGCCGTTCCGTCTCCCTGTTGGCCGCCTGCGCCACCACCCTGCTGCTGGGCGCCTGCGCCAGCACAACCCCCGCCTCTGCCCCGGCCGGCCTGAAGGTCGCCGTCGATCCCGTCGCCCACCCGGCCGGTGAGACCCCGCAGTGGTGGTACCGCAGCGGTGCCGCCCAGGCGGCCGCCAACGGCGCGATGTCCGGCAAGGCGAAAAACGTCATCCTGTTCCTGGGCGACGGCATGAGCCTGACCACCGTGGCCGCCTCGCGCATCTACGAGGGTCAGCAGAAGGGCGGTTCGGGCGAAGAAAACCTGCTGTCCTGGGAGCGCTTCCCGGCCACGGCGTTCAGCAAGACCTACAACACCGATTCGCAGACGCCGGATTCGGCCGGCACCATGACCGCCATCACCACCGGCGTGAAGACCCACATGGGTGCGATCGGCGTCAGCGCCGGCAGCCGCACCGACTGTGCCGACAGCCTGTCCAAGGGCCTGCTGACCTGGCTGCAGCTGGCCGACAGCGCCGGCCTGGCCACCGGCGTGGTGTCCACCGCACGCCTGACCCACGCCACCCCCGCCGCCACCTACGCGAACTCGCCCGAGCGCAACTGGGAAAACGACACCGACCTGACCGAAGCGGCCAAGGCGGCCGGCTGCAAGGACATCGCCCAGCAGCTGCTGTCGACCTCGCGCTATGGCCGTGGCCCGCTGGTCGCCCTCGGCGGCGGTCGCGGTGAATTCACCACCGTGGAAGAGCGCGATCCGGAATACGACGACAAGGTCGGCCAGCGCCTGGACGGCCGCAGCCTGGTGCAGGAATGGCAGCAGGCGCACCCGCAGGGTGCCTACGTCTGGAACAGCAAGCAGCTGGCCGCCGCCGCCAACGCGCCGGCCATCCTCGGCCTGTTCGAGCCGGACCACATGCGCTACGAGTATGAGCGCCCGCAGGATCCGGGCGGCGAGCCGAGCCTGGCCGAACTGACCGCCGCGGCGATCAAGAACCTGGCCAAGCACCAGGAGGGCTACGTGCTGATGATCGAGGGCGCGCGCATCGACCACGCCAATCACAGCGGCAACGCCTACCGTGCCCTGACCGAGACCGTGGCGCTGTCCGACGCGGTGCGCGTGGCCAACGAACTGACCTCGGCCGACGACACCCTGATCATCGTCACCGCCGACCACTCGCACACCCTGAACTTCGTCGGCTACCCGGCACGCGGCAACCCGATCCTGGGCAAGGTGAAGGACAAGGGCGGCGAAGACGGTGCCGGCAAGCTGGACTATGCGCTGGACGGCAGCGGCCAGCCGTACACCACCCTGACCTACGCCAACGGCCCAGGGCACACCGGCGCCAGCAACCAGCAGCCGGCCGGCGCCAAGCGCTACCCGCACAACCCGAGCAGTTTCGAACCGGCCAATGGCCGCCCGAACCTGCGCGAGGTCGACACCGAGCACCCGGACTACATGCAGGAAGCGCTGGTGCCGATGAAGGCTGAATCGCACGGTGGCGAAGACGTCGGCATCTGGGCCCGTGGCCCGGGCAGCAAGGCGATCCGCGGCACGCTGGAACAGAACGCGATCTACCACATGATCGTGCAGGCCACCCCGGCCCTGCGCGAACGCCTGTGCCAGGCCGGCACCTGCGACGACAAGGGCGTGCCGGTGCAGCTGCCGGCGCCGACCGCCTTCGAGCGCAAGGCCGAGGCCAAGTGATCGCGCGGCAGGCCCGCCCTGCCCCCGCCAGCGGCCGCCTCGCGCGGTCGCTGGTCCTGCTCGGCATGCTGGCCAGCAGCACTGCGCTGGCACAGGCACCGGCCTGCAAGCTGCTCACCGACGAGCACGGGTTGTGGCCGCTGCCCAACTGCGAGGTGGTCGATCACCGGCCCAGGATCCACCCCGACACGCTGAAAGACCTGAACTTCGACGACCACGGCCTGGCCGTGGTGTATGCCGACCAGGGTTTCCATTACGTCAACCGCAAGGGCCGCAGCCTGCCGGTGCTGACCTGGGACAACGGGCCGGAGACACCGCAGGAGGGCCTGCTGCGGGCCCGCGTCGGCAACCGCGTGGGCTACTTCGATCTGAAGTTCCGCCAGGTGGTGCCGGGCACCTTTGATTTCGGCTGGCCGTTCCGCGATGGCGTGGCAGAGGTCTGCAACGGCTGCCGTCGCGGCACGCCGGATGCGGATGGGCACACGCCGATGGAAGGCGGAGAGCGGTTCCGCATCGACCGTTCGGGCCGTCGGGTGAAGTAGGGGTTCGGCAGGGCTGCGCCCTGCACCTGCTGCAAGCCAGAGCAACAGCAACAACAACAGCCAAAGCGGCTCTGGTTTTCTGTGGGTTTGGCGGGGCGGTGTCGGATTGCGGGGACGCCGTGAACCCATCCCTGGGGGCTTGGCCGCGGCATCCATGCCGCGGACACCCCGCAATCCGACACCGCCCCACCTTCGACAGGTTCCCGGTGACGGTTGGATCATCCACGCCATGCGTGGATCACATCTGTCAGATATCGAATTGAATCCGGGGTCAGATCCGTTTTCCTGTGGAAAACGGATCTGACCCCATCAACATGCCCGACAGTTCGCAGGAAACTGTCGAAGGCGGGGTGGGTCCGGTTGCGGGGGCGTGAGCCGCATGGATGCGGCGACCGAGCTTACATGGACGTACTTGCAGCGGCCCCCGCAACCGGACCCATCCCGCCATCCCTCAGGAAGCCTGCTTCTGCTTCTGCTGTTGCCGTTGCTGTTGCTGTTGCTCTTGATCGTAGCGGGTGCAGGGCGCAGCCCTGCCGGGCAACCCTATACTTGCGGCCGTGACTGCCTTCCCTGCCCTTGTTCCGCTGGATGTGCCGCTGCTGGTCGGCTACAGCGGCGGTGTCGACTCGACCGTGCTGCTGCACTGGCTGTGCCGCTGCGCACAAGCCTCCGGCACTCCGCTGCGTGCGGTGCACGTGCACCATGGCCTGCAGTCCGCGGCCGACGACTGGGTGCGGCACTGCCAGCAGCAGTGCACAGCGCTGGGCATCGACCTGGCCGTGCACCACGTAAGAATCGATAACACCGCAGGCCTGGGCCTCGAAGGCGCAGCGCGGCAGGCACGGCGCGCTGCCTTCGCCGCCGAGTTGCGCGACGGCGAAACACTGGCGCTGGCCCAGCACCAGGACGACCAGGCCGAGACCTTCCTGCTGCGCGCCCTGCGCGGTTCCGGCGTCGATGGCCTTGCTGCGATGTCCGTACACAGTCGCTTTGGTGGACACGCCCTGTGGCGACCATTGCTTCAGGTCCCGCGCGATGCACTGCTGGACTACGCGCACCAGCATGCACTGCACTGGATCGAAGATCCCAGCAATGGCGACGATCATGCTGACCGCAATTTCCTGCGCCTGCAGGTGCTGCCGCTGCTGCGCCAGCGCTGGCCACATGCGGCCGCGGCGCTGGCCGGCAGCGCCGCGCATTGCGGGCAGACCCGTGAGCTGCTTGATGAAGAAGATGCCGAGCTGATCGCGCATCTGGAGGTGGCACCGCGCGTGCTGTCGCTGCAGCTGCTGCGGCAGATTTCGCCGGGCCGCGCCGCACGCGTGCTGCGTGGCTGGGTGCTGGCCCACGGTGCAGCCCCCTTGCCGGCCACGGTGTTGCAGCAGGCACTGGCCGAACTGCTTCCCACCGACAACGACCGCCAGGCGCGCGTGGGGTGGCACGATCATGCGATCCAGCAATGGCGGGACCATGCGTACCTGCTCCCCGCGACGCTTCCCGTACTACCACGCGACTGGCAGGCCGAATGGGATGGACGCACGCCCTTGCCGCTGCCCGATGGCGGCCAGCTGCGCCTGCAGGGCGCCGCGGCCTTCGAACGCACGCTGCAGGTTCGCGCACGCGTGGGTGGTGAGCGCATCCAGCTGCCAGGACGCCAGCATTCGCATGCCCTGAAGGACTGCCTGCAACGGGAACACCTCGCGCCCTGGCGACGCGCGCAGCTGCCGCTGATCTTCGATGGCCCGCAGTTGCTGGCCGCCGCCGACGTGGTCATCGCAGCACCTTTGCAGGCCTGGTTGCAGGCCCATGGGGCGCAACTGCAGTGGCGCCCGGGCGGCTGGTGAATTGACCCCCGCGCGCGGCCCGTCCACACTTGCGGCATGGCCAAGAAGTCCCCCGAAAACGCCTCCCCGGTCGCCCAGTTCGAGCAGTCGCTCGAGTCGCTGGAGCAGCTGGTGGAGCAGATGGAAACCGGCGAGCTGAGCCTGGAAGCTTCGCTCAGTGCATACGAACGCGGCGTCGGCCTGTATCGCCAGTGCCAGCAGGCGCTGGAGCAGGCCGAACTGCGCGTGCGCCTGCTCAGCGATCCGGCCCAGCCGGAAGCGGCCGAGCCGTTCGACCCGCCCAGCCATGACGGCTGAGGCCCTGTTCGCGCGCTGGCGCGACCGTATTGAAAGCCAGCTCGACGCCGCACTGCCCTCGCCTGCCGAGGCACCGCAGGGCCTGCACCAGGCCATGCGCTATTCCGTGCTGGGCGGCGGCAAGCGCATGCGCCCGTTGCTGGTGTATGCCAGCGGCCACCTGTTCGGTGCGCAGCCGGAAGCGCTGGACGCGGCCGCGATGGCGGTCGAACTGATCCACGCCTATTCACTGGTGCATGACGATCTGCCGGCAATGGACGATGACGCCCTGCGCCGCGGCAAGCCGACCACGCATATCGCCTTCGACGAAGCCACGGCGATCCTCGCTGGCGATGCCCTGCAGGCCCGCGCCTTCGGCCTGCTGGCCGATGCGCCGCTGCCGGCCACATTGCGCGTGGCCTGCCTGCAGACCCTGGCCCATGCCTCCGGCGCCGCCGGCATGTGCGGCGGCCAGGCCCTGGACATCGATGCCACCGGCCAGCAGCAGACACTGGCCGCCCTCACCCGCATGCATGCGCTGAAGACCGGGGCGCTGATCCGCGCCGCGGTGCGCATGGGTGCGCTGTGTGGCCAGGCCCACGAACCGCAGTTGGCCCAGCTCGACAGCTTCGCCGATGCACTCGGCCTGGCGTTCCAGGTGCGTGACGACATCCTCGATGTCGAGGCCAGTTCCGAGCAGCTGGGCAAGACTGCCGGCAAGGACCAGGCGCAGGACAAGAGCACGTTTCCCGCCCTGCTTGGCATGGACGGCGCGAAGGCCCAGCTGCAGGAGCTTGCCACGCGCATGCACTCGATCCTGGCCGGCCATGGCGAGGAAGCCGATGCGCTGCGCGCGCTGGCGACGCTGGCGGTGGAACGGGATCACTGATCGAGGCCACCGGTCATGGCCTGGCGCTACCCCGCGCCGCAAACAAAAACGCCCGGCATGGCCGGGCGTTTCCATATCCACGTGCAGCCGTATTTACTTGATCAGGCGCAGCGCGAACGGATAGCGGTAGGCTTCGCCGTTGTTGGCCTTGACCGCGGCGATGATGCAGAACACCAGGTTCAGGATGCCGACGATCGGGGCCAGGATGCCACCGATGATCACCAGGGTCAGCACGATGCAGATCAGCATTGCGATGGTGATGGTGATCTGGAAGTTCAGTGCTTCCTTGGCCTGATCGGTCACGAAAGCCTTGCTGGCATCATCCTTGTTGATCAGCCAGATGATCAGGGGGCCGATGAACCAGGTGAAGATGCCCAGCAGGTGCGCGGCCAGGGCCATGGTGCGCTGGTCGGCCGGCGCGTCAGTGGTGGCCGGCGGCGGCGGGACGTTATCGAATTCACTCACGACAAAACTCCTTTTCATTGGGTGGTCTTGACCCACCAGCACCAAGCTGGTCGCGTCAGGCGCGCATAGCTTACGCCATCAATGCCATCAATCATTACCGGCAATGGTCATCCGTCCCAGCAGGATCGAACCGGTCCGGATGTGTGAGCGCGGGTCGACGTCGCTGCCGACCGCCTCGATGCTGCTGAACATCTCGCGCAGGTTGCCGGCGATGGTGATGCCGTCCACCGGGTACTGGATCTCGCCGTTCTCGACACGGAAACCGCCGGCGCCGCGTGAGTAGTCACCGGTCACCCCGTTCACGCCCTGCCCCATCAGCTCGGTCACCAGCAGCCCGTCGCCCATCTGGCGCGCGATCTCCTGCAGCGAGCCGGCGTTGGCGGCCAGCTGCAGGTTGTGCACGCCACCGGCATTGGCGGTGGTCTGCAGGCCCAGCTTGCGCGCCGAATAGCTGCCCAGCACGTAGCGCTGCAGCACCCCGTCGCTGACCAGGGCCGACGCACGGGTCGCCACGCCGTCACCGTCGAAGGCGGCCGAACGCAGGCCGCGGCGCAGGTGCGGCAATTCCTCGATCTGCATCCACTCCGGGAACAGCCGCTGGCCGACACTGTCCAGCAGGAAGCTGGCCTGCCGGTACAGGGCGCCGCCGGATACCGCCGACAGCAGGTGGCCGACCAGGCTGCGGGCCACTTCCGGGGCGAACAGCACCGGCATGCTGCCGGTCGGCAGCGAACGCGGCTGCAGGCGGGCCACGGTACGCTCGGCGGCGCGGCGGCCCACGCTGTCGGCCGCCTCCAGGTCCTCGCGGGCCAGGCCGCCGGTGTACCAGCCATCCCGCTGCATGCCATCGCCAGTGCCAGCGATCAGGGCGCAGCCAACCGAATGGTGGGTTCCGCGCTCGCGGCCGATGAAGCCATGCGAATTGGCATAGACCGAGACGCTCTGCATGCTCGACACCGAGGCACCGTCGGAATTGCTGATGCGTGCATCAGCCCCGCGACCGGCCTGCTCGCAGGCCAGGGCCAGGTCCACCGCCTCGTCTGCCTGCAGCGCCCAGGGGTGCCAGCTGTCCAGCTCGGGGAAGTCACAGGCCATCAGCGCCGCCTCGGCCAGCCCGGCAGCCGGGTCGTCCTCGGTGTGCCGGGCGATCGCGCAGGCCTGCTCGACCGTGGCCGCCAGGCTGGCCTCGTTCAGGTCGCCGGTGCTGGCACTGCCCTTGCGCTTGCCGAAATAGACCGTCACCGCGATGCCGCGGTCGCGGGTGGACTGCACGGTCTCGACCTCGCCGAGGCGGACATTGACCTCCAGGCCGCGGTCCTCGCTGCAGCTGACCTCGGCCTGGCTGGCGCCCAGCGCGCGGGCGCGGTCGAGCAGCTGCTGGGAAAGGTCGGCCAGCCGTTCCAGCCGGGCCGGGCTGTCGTCGCCGACGGCCACTTCAGGGGCGATCACGTTCAATGCTTTATCCTGTACAGGTTGGGCCCGGCATCACGCCGGGCGACTTTTTTTGAGATCAGGTAGGGACGATGCGCGGACGCGACGAAGAAACCGGTGAATTCCACGACAAGAGCCGCAGCCAGAACCGGCGCGACGCGCTCGATGTCCTGGCCCTGGGCGAGAAGCTGGTGTCGCTGACCCCGGCCCAGCTGGCGCGCCTGCCGATTCCGGAAGACCTGCTGCCGCATATCGCCGAGTGCAAGCGCATCACTGCCCATATCGCCCACAAGCGCCAGCTGGCGTTCCTGGCCAAGCACATGCGTCGCGAAGAGGACGCCACGCTGGATGCGATCCGCGATGCGCTGGACGCGAACAGCGAAACCGGCCGCCGCGAAGTGGCGATGATGCATCGCGCGGAAGACTGGCGCGACCGCCTGCTGGCAGAAGGCGACACAGCGCTGGCCGCACTGCTCAACGATTACCCGCAGGCCGACCGCCAGCAGCTGCGCACGCTGGTGCGCAATGCGCAGGCCGAGAAAGCGAAGAACAAGCCGCCGCGCGCCTATCGCGAGATCTTCCAGGTGCTGCGCGGCCTGATGCTGCCTGCCGCGCTGGGCCTCAAGGCCGCGGCCGATGAGGCCGACGACGTCGAGACCGGCGAAGCCGACGAGGACTGAGTCCTCCCCGGCGTGGGCGGTGGCACTGGCCATCGCCCGGCTCAGGCCTGGGTACCGCCGACGGTGATGCCCTCGATCAACAGCGAAGGCTGGCCGACTCCCACCGGCACACTCTGCCCGTCCTTGCCACAGATGCCCACGCCTTCGTCGAGGGCCAGGTCGTTGCCGACCATGCGCACCTTCTGCATGGTTTCCGGGCCATTGCCGATCAGGGTCGCGCCCTTCACCGGCGTGGTGATCCGGCCATCCTCGATCAGGTAGGCCTCGGTGGCCGAGAACACATACTTGCCGCTGGTGATGTCGACCTGGCCGCCGCCGAAGTTGACCGCATACAGGCCCTTCTTCACCGAGCGGATCATCTCCTGCGGGTCATGCTGGCCGGCACGCATGTAGGTGTTGGTCATGCGCGGCATGGTCAGGTGCGCGAACGATTCGCGGCGCCCGTTGCCGGTCGGTGCCACGCCCATCAGGCGGGCATTGAGGCTGTCCTGCATGTAGCCGACCAGGATGCCGTCCTCGATCAGCGTGGTGCACTGGCTGGGGTGGCCTTCGTCATCGATGTTCAACGAACCGCGGCGGCCATCCAGCGTGCCGTCGTCGACGATGGTCACGCCCGGCGCCGCAACGCGTTCACCGATGCGGCCGGCATAGACGCTGGTGCCCTTGCGGTTGAAGTCGCCCTCCAGGCCGTGACCGACCGCCTCATGCAGCAGCACACCCGGCCAGCCCGGGCCGAGCACCACCGGCATCACGCCGGCCGGCGCCGGTACCGCTTCGAGGTTCACCAGCGCCTGGCGCAGCGCCTCGCGCGCAAACGCTTCAGGCCGGCCGTCGGCGAACAGTTCCGCATAGCCATAGCGGCCACCGCCGCCGGCATAGCCGGACTCGCGGCGGCCGTTGTGCTCGACGATCACCTGCACGTTCAGGCGCACCAGCGGGCGCACGTCGGCGCCCAGCACGCCGTCGCTGCGGGCGATCAGCACGGTATCCACGCCGCCGGACAGGCTGACCATCACCTGTTTCACGCGCGGGTCCGCGGCACGCAGATAGCCGTCCAGGCGCTTGAGCACCTCGACCTTGGCCTCGTTGCCGATACCGTCGATCGGGTCCAGCGCCGGGTACAGCGCACGCGCACTGCCACGCAGCAGCGAGCGCCCGGACTGCGCGCCGCCTTCGCGCGAGATCGCGCGCGCCGACTGCGCCGCTACCCGCAGCGCATCGGCATGGATGTCATCGGAGTAGGCGAAGCCGGTCTTCTCGCCGGAAATGGCCCGCACGCCCACGCCCTGCTCGATGGAATGGGCACCGTCCTTGACGATGCCGTCCTCCACGCTCCAGCTCTCGCGGCGGGCGTGCTGGAAGTAGAGGTCACCAAAGTCGACACCGGGCCCCAGCAGCTGGCCGAAGGTGTGCTCCAGGCCAGCGGTATCCAGGCCGCCGGGGCGCAGCAGGCGGTCTTGGGCAAGCGTCAGGGCGATATCAGTCATGGCTCTCGATCTGGGGATGCGGGGGCGCCGAGGCAAGCCCCGTGAACAGGAAAGCCACGCTCAGCGCGAGCGTGGCAGGTCGGTGACGGTTGGCGGAATGCCGGGGGCCGGAGCGGGCGGCGCCTTGTCGCGGCTGCGTTCGATCACTTCCACCTTCGGCTCCTTCCATGGGCCGGTCACCTTGTAGGTACGGGCGCCGATCTCGCCCAACGGTTTGGACAATACCGCATTGGTGGCCGCGCCGAGTGCCGCGCCCACCGGCCCACCGGCCACCGCGCCGACCACGGTCAGCAGATTGCCGGCACGCGGGTTGACGTCGATGGTCTGGTCGAACTGCTGGTTGCGCAGGTCGGCCTGGCCGCGGATGGTGATGTTCGCCGCAGGGCCTTCGATCAGCACCTTGTCGGTACGGGCCATGCCCTGGCCGAACTGCACGCTGCCGTCGACCTGGTTGAACGCGAAGCCCTTGGAGAAGAAGTCGCGGAAGTCGAACATCAGGCGCCGTGGCAACTGGGTGACGCTGAGCAGGCCTAGCACGCGGCCGGCACCGGGCTCCAGCTCCAGCAGCTGGCCGTTGCGTGCGTGCAGGTCGAGCCGGCCCTGCAGGTTGGCCAGCTGGAAGTCCGAAGGACCGCCACTCCACGACGCCTGCAGCTGTGCCTGCCCGGAGCCGCCACGCAGCTGGCCACCGTAGTCGAGGTTCTGCATCAGGCCGCCCAGGTCTTCACTGCGTACCTGCGCGGTCAGTTCGGTACGGGCGCCACCGGTACGACCCAACCAGCGGCCGTTGATGTCGATCTCCTGGTCCGGCGCGCGGAAGCGCAGCTCGTCCACGTTCAGGCCATTGGCCAGCGGGCGCGTGCGCAGCACCGCCTGCCCCAGCACCACTTTGCCGAACTTCAGGTCGGCGATGTCCAGCGCGAACGGCGGCAGCTTGGCCGGGTCCATGTCGTTGGCACCGGCCTGCACCCGCGCCGGCGCCGCGGGCGCACCCGGCGCCACCGGCAGCGACTGCCAGTGCACGCGGTCCAGCTGGCCGCTGATGGTGCCACCCTCGGCATTGGGCACGCTCAGGCGACCTGCCAGCGAAGGTCCATCCAGGCGCACGTCCAGCGCCTGCGCGCCCGGCTGCAGCTGCAGGCGGGTCTGTTCGAAAACACCACCGATCAGCATCAGCTTGCCGACCTGCACATCCACCGCACGCAGCGGCATGCCGTCATAGTCACCGCCTCCGCGCGCGAGGCTGATCCACTCCAGTGCGTCCAGGGTCGGGCTGCGACCGTTGACGGCCAGCCCGCTCGGCGGTGGCTCGCGATCAACATGATCGCTGCCCAGGGTCACCTGCACGCCGGTGCGGTTGTTGTGGCTGCGCGCAGCCAGCGCCAGGCGCTGGCCAAAGGCCACGTCGATGCGACCGGCCCCCATCGGCAGCTGTGCGGCCACCGTGGTCGCCAGCGGTTCGCCGGCCGGCTTGTCCAGTGGCGCAGGCAGGTCCAGGCGGGTGCCCACCAGATCCGAACTCAATCGCAGCTCGCTGGGCGGCGCCGGCGCACCCGGTGCAACCTTGGGCAGGTTGACCGCGATGGTCCACGGCGAGGTGCCCGCGATGTACGGCTTGAGCCATGCCATTTCCGGCGCGCGGTCGATCAGCACGCCGGCATCGAGGTGGGCCGACAGCAGCGATTCAAACGCCAGCTTGCTGTCATGCACGTAGCTGCCGGCACGCAGGCTCAGGCGACCGTCCTGGCCGAGGTGGCGCACCGCCAGTTCCTCGGCACCGAAACCGCCGTTGCCGTAGCGGGCCTGCCCATGCATGTTGTCGAAGGTCAGCTGGAAGCGCTTGTCGACCAGCTTCACACCGTCGAGGTCGACCGTGCCCTGCAGATGGCCGCCGCCTTCATCCAGGTGCAGCGGCTGCAGCAGGTCGAAGGTCACATGCGCCGGGCCTGCCGCGGTCAGGTTGTCGAGCGTGTCGCCATAGTCCTTGTGCAAGGGACTCTGCCGCAGCATCGCCAGCAGCCTGCCGGCCTCGCTCTGGGTGTCGGCGCGCACGTACAGCGGCTGCTGGCCGAAATCCGGAATGCCCGCCTCGAACGTCTGCACCGCCACACCGGCCAGGTCGCCGCGCCCGTGCATGTCGAAGCCGGGGCCGATGAAGGCGATATCGGCGTCGACCTGGCTCATCAGGGGCCAGTCGTGCTGGAAACGGATGTCACCATTGGTGATGTGGCCGGTGGCCTCGAAGCGGCCATCGTTGTTGTCGAACGGCCAGTCGTCCAGGTCGCCGCTGACCAGGCCGACACCGTTGCGCACCTGGCCACCGACCAGTGCCATGTCGAGCCAGTCGGTGGCGCCCTTGCTCATCCTGGAATGGATCCAGAAACGCTTGGCCGCGGTCATCGGCACGTCGTCCAGCTTGGCCGCCAGCTGCAGCCACGGCCGGGTGCCATCACCCTGGAACCAGACACCACCGCGCACGTCGGCGGCATAGTCGGTGCCTTCCACGCGCATCGCCGCGGTGCCGATGCGCCAGCCGCCCGCTTCGTCTCGCCAGCCCACCACCTGTCCTGCCAGGTGCAGGTCATGGCGCACGCCGAATCCGGTCGGCCAATCGAACTGCAGCTGCTGGCGTGGCTGCAGCTGCAGGCTGAAACCATCGGCATCGCCCTCGAAACGGCCCCCCAGGCCGCGCAGGCCCGGCGAATGGCCCACGCTGGCAAAGCCCAGCGATTTCAGTTCACCCTGCGCCCACAGCGGGCCATCACGCTGGCCGGACAGCTGCAGCTCACGCACATCCAGTTGCGGCCGGGACAGGAACAGCCAGTGGCGCAGGCCGGGGTCGAGGCGATCACTCAGCGCCAGCGCGCGCAGCGCGGTGCCGGCCTGCACGTCGCCGGAACTCACCCGCAGCTGCCTGCCGACCTGCAGCTGCAGGCCGTCAAGCTGTTGCTCGCCGTCTTCGGTCTTCAGGCGCAGGCGCGGCACCTGCAGGGCCCAGCCTTCGGCCTGGCGCTGCCAGCGCAGGCGTGCCTGCAGGCGCTGCAGCTTCAGGTACGGAGCTGCCAGGTCGGGCATCGGAGCACCATCGATGCGGACGTCGCGCAGGTCCGAATCGGTGGTCAGCGCAACGGGGGCGAAATCACGCAGGGTCAGCCACAGGTTCAGCTCGCCCTTGCCTTCTCGCAGGCGGACGCCGCCGGCTGCCAGCAGCGGCGACCAGGCGTTGAAATCAACCGGATCGGCGCCCAGCCAGGCCTGGCCGTTGCCACGCACGCGGTCCACATCCAGCACCGCGGTCAGTGGCAGTGCGTCGGCCTGCGCCCAGGCACGCACGCCCACGCGCAGGCGGTCGCCGTTGACGCGCAGGCGCAGGTCGATGCGCGGCAGCGTGGTATCGACGCCCAGGCCCGGCGCGCGCACGCCCAGGCGGCCCTCGACCACCTGCAGTTCGCCCAGCCGGCGCAGCGCATCCAGCGGGTCACCGCCCTTGGTTGACTGCGGCAGGCCCCGCACCGACCAGCGGCCGTCCTCGCCCTGCTGCAGGTCCAGCGCCAGGCCACGCAGGCGCAACTCGGTCAGCGAACGTCCCGGCAGCAGCCCGCTGTACATCGACACCAGCACTTCCGCCTCGCCGATCGCCAGGCCCTGGCCGGCGCCGATGCGCAGGCCCTTCAGCTGCAGCAACGGGCCACGGCGGGTCCACGCAGTCTGCAGCTGGTCGAAACGCACCGGCTGGCCGGCACGCTCGCTCAGCCACGCAGCGATCCTGTCGGGATGGCGCTCGGCCAGCGGCAGCAGCTGGCTGATGCTGCCCACCAGCAAGGCAAGCCCGACCAGGCCCACCGCACACGCGGCAATGAAATGACGGCGGATCCTTCGCAGTCGCAGGCGCGGCGGCGCGCTCATCGGCCGCCGCCGGCCTGCGGCCGGCGAGGATCAGAGCAGAACGACATCGAATTGCTCCTGCAGGTACTGCTCGTCCGCCTGGAAGCGGATGCTCTTGCCGAGGAACTCCTCCAGCTCGGCCACCGCCGAGGATTCCTCGTCGGTGATGCGCGCGACCACCTTGGTCGAAGCGATCACCAGCAGGCGCGCAGCATCGAACTGGCGCACCGCGCGGGTGATCTCACGGAAGATCTCGTAGGTCACCGTTTCGGTGGTCTTGATGCTGCCGCGGCCACTGCACTGCGGGCAGGTTTCCGACAGCTGGCGCTCCAGGCTCTCGACCGTGCGCTTGCGCGTCATCTCCACCAGGCCAAGCGGCGAGAAGTCGTAGACGGTGGTCTTGGCATGGTCGCGGGCCAACGCCTTCTCCAGCGTGCGCAGCACCTGGCGGCGATGCTCGGCATCGTCCATGTCGATGAAGTCGATGATGATGATGCCGCCCAGGTTGCGCAGCCGCAGCTGCCGCGCCACCGCCTGTGCGGCCTCCAGGTTGGTGCGGAACACCGTCTCTTCCAGGTTGCGCTGGCCGAGGAACGAACCGGTGTTGACGTCGATGGTGGTCATCGCCTCGGTCTGGTCGATCACCAGGTAGCCACCCGATTTCAGCGGCACCTGCTTGTCCAGCGCGCGGCCGATCTCATCCTCCACCCCGAACATGTCGAAGATCGGGCGGTCACCGGAATACAGCTCCAGCTTTTCGGCCAGCACCGGCATGTACTTGGCAACGAAGGCCTGCAGCTGGCCGAAGGTCTCCTTCGAATCGACCTTCACCTTGTCCACGTCCTTGCGGATCAGGTCGCGCACAGAACGCAGCGGCAGGCTCAGGTCTTCATAGATGATGCTGCAGGAGGCGGCTTCGCGGCCGCGGCGCTCGACCACGTTCCACACCCGTGACAGATAGGCGATGTCCTCGGCGATGGCCTCGGCCGGCTGGCCCTCCGCATTGGTGCGCACGATGTAGCCGTAGCCACCATGCTGGGCCGACAGCTCGGTCACCAGCGCCTTCAGCCGTGCACGCTCGGTCTCGTCTTCGATGCGGGCCGACACGCCCACTACCTTGGACTGCGGCAGCAGCACCATGTAACGCGAGGGAATGCTGATCTGCGTGGTCAGGCGCGCGCCCTTGGTGCCGATCGGATCCTTCACCACCTGCACCACGATGTCCTGGCCGTCGCGCAGCAGTTCGACGATCGGCACGCTGGCCGGCGGCGGCAGGGTGGTGTTCTCGGTATCGGCGCTGGCCACCGGGGCCGGGCGCACCACGTCGTTGGCGTGCAGGAACGCGGCGCGCTCCAGCCCGACCTCGACGAAGGCGGCCTGCATGCCGGGCATGACCCGCTGCACCTTGCCCTTGTAGATGTTGCCGACCACACCCCGGCGCCAGCCGCGCTCGATGTGCAGTTCCTGCAGCATGCCGTTTTCGATCACCGCGACCCGGGTCTCGCGCGGGGTCACATTGACCAGGATTTCCTCAGACATCTGCAGCCTCCCTGGCGGCATCGGCAATGGGGGCCGGCACGCCGCAGCGCGCCAGCAAACGATCAGTGTGCAGCAACGGCAGCCCCATCACGCCGGAGTAGCTGCCGGACAGGTGCTCGATCCAGCGTTCGGCGCCGCCCTGGATGGCGTAGGCACCGGCCTTGTCCAACGGTTCGCCGGTAGCTACGTAGGCGGCGATGTCGGTGGCGTCGATCGGCGCGAAGGTCACCTCGGAGATGACCAGCTCACTGTCCAGCCCTTGCGCGCCGACCACCACTACGGCGGTCATCACCTGGTGGGTGCGCCCGGCCAGCCGCGCCAGCATCGCCCACGCATCGGCGGCATCGACCGGCTTGCCGAACACTTCACCGTCCAGCACCACTTCGGTGTCCGAACCGAGCACCCGCGCCTGCGGGTCATCGGCCAGCACCCGGGCCAGCCCGGCGCGCGCCTTGTCGGCGGCGACCCGGCAGACATACTGTTCGGCACTTTCAGCCGCAGCGCGCTGCTCGATGACCTCCAGGTCCAGGGCCTGGAAGGGGCGTCCGAGTCGGGCCAGCAACTGGTTGCGTCGGGGGGAGCGGGAAGCAAGATAGAGCATCGGCACAGCATAACCTGAGGCCGCCACCTGAATCGTCGGCAACCCGTTCCGGAACGCGTTCAACCCCGAACAGGCTCACAGCGCGTTCATCGCTACGACACCACCCTCACTGGCACAACAAGGAGTTCTCCATGCGCCTGACCGCCACCCCGCTGCTGCTCGCCCTGTCCCTTGCCCTTGGAACCTCGATGACCGCCCATGCTGCCCCGCCGTCGCCGTCGATCGCCGCCCCCGCGGAAGGCACCCTGCTGAACATCTCGGCCAACGCCGAGGCCACCCGCGTACCGGACGTGGCCACCCTGTCGGCCGGCGTGGTTACCCAGGCCGCCGATGGCAACAGCGCCATGCGCCAGAATGCCCAGCAGATGGACAAGGTGCTGGCCGCGATCAAGGCCGCCGGCATTGCCGAGCGCGACGTGCAGACCAGCGGTGTCAGCCTCAACCCGCAGTACCGCTATGCCGACAACGAAGCACCGAAGATCACCGGCTACCAGGCCAGCAACACGGTCAGCCTGAAGGTGCGCGACATCGCCAAGCTCGGCAAGGTGCTGGACGCACTGGCGGCGCAGGGTGCCAACCAGATCAACGGCCCCAGCTTCGAGATCGACCAGCCCGAACCGGTGTATGACGAAGCCCGCCTGGCGGCGCTGAAGAAGGCCCAGGCCCGTGCCCAGACCTACGCGAAGTCCCTGGGCCTGCAGGTGCGCCGCATCGTCAGCATCTCCGAGAACGCCGGTGGCGGTTACCGCCCGATGCCGATGATGCGTGCCATGGCCGCCGGGGCGGCGATGGACAAGGCCACCCCGGTCGCGCCGGGTGAATCGACCGTGTCGGTCAACCTGGACGTGGTGTTCGAACTGGGCCGCTGATCGCCGCCGCCCGTGCCGAACCAGGCGGGTCCCGAACGGGGCCCGCCTTTTTTCATGCCTGCTGCCGGGGCTGGCTGAAGGCCAGCCCAACGATCCAGCCCGTGCCTCTAGGCAGTGGCCGCCATGCCGCGCTACTGATGCACTGCCAGCCGCGTGCGGCAACCCCGCCACGGGCCCTGGTGCGTTGAGGACTTCGTCACTGGCATGGAGGTGGACCATGGTTCGTACGTATCCCGTTGCATCCCCGCACTTCGACCCCGCCCGCGTTGCCGCCTGGAGCGCGGCCATCGCCCTGCATCTGCTCGCGTTCCTGTTGTTGCTGATTCCGGCCACCTATCAGGCCATCACCACACTGCCGCGCGACACCACCACGGTGCGGCTGATTCCGAGGGAACTGCCCAAGCCGCTGCCGCCGCCGCCCAAGTACGTGGAGCCACAGCACGTGGACGTCGTGCCGAAGCAGCAGAGCGTGCCGAAGGAAACAACGCCGTTGCCGACGCCGACCGCCACGCTGGAGGAGGCACAGGGCATCATCACGCCCGCCGCGGAATCGACACCGGTGCAGTCGGCCCCGGGCATCGACCGTTCGACACCGTTGGCCGGTGCCCAGCTGCAGTACCGCAGCGCCCCACCGCCGTCCTATCCGGTGCCGGCGTTGCGCAACCACGAGCAGGGCACGGTGCTGCTGCGGGTGGAGGTCGACAGCAGCGGCCAACCAGTCGCGGTCAGCATCGAGCGCAGCAGCGGCTCGCGCAGCCTGGACCTGGCCGCTCGCCAGCAGGTGCTCAAGCGCTGGCGCTTCGAGCCCGCACAGCGTGATGGCATAGCGGTACCGGCCATCGGCCTGGTACCGGTGCAGTTCTCGCTGCCGGACTGAGGCTTTCAGGGCCGGCCCGGCAACCTTTCCGGGCCGGCCTTCACACGCGAAAGGACAGACTCGGCAAAGTCCGCGATCAAGCGTTACGAATTAAGCAAAATTTCACTACTTCGTCACCTGTCGGAAACCTAGATTGATCCGTCCCGGACAGTACCGGAGACAGCCCTCAACGCTACGGTTTTCCAGTTAGGAGAGAAGCTGTGAAACACCTGATCCAACGGCCCGCCAGCCGCCGCCGCTGCACCCTGGCATCGTCCATCACCCACGTCCTTGCCGGCGGCACCCTGCTGCTGGTGGGCACCATGGCTTCCTCCTCCGCCTTCGCGCAGGAAAAGGCCACCAACCTCGACCGCATCACGGTCACCGGTTCGAACATCCCGCGTACCAACACCGAAACACCGTCCCCGGTGCAGGTGGTGACCCGCCAGGAAATCGACCGCACCGGCAAGACCTCGCTGGCCGAGTACCTGCAGACCATCACCGCCGATGGCGCCGGCTCGATTCCCAAGACCTTCGGCAACGGCTTTGCCGGCGGTGGCGCGGGCATCTCGCTGCGCGGCCTGGGCGCCGGCTCGACGCTGGTATTGTTGAATGGCCGTCGCATGGCGACCTATGGCCTGGCCGATGACGGCCAGAAGGTCTTCACCGACCTGAGCACCATCCCGCTCGACGCCGTTGAACGCGTGGAAGTGCTGAAGGACGGCGCCTCGGCGATCTATGGTTCCGATGCCATCGCCGGCGTGGTCAACATCATCCTGCGCAGCGACTTCCAGGGCGTCATCCTGCGCGGCTCCTACGGGCTGTCCGGTGACAGCGATGGCGACGCCAAGAAGGCGACCCTGACCGCCGGTACCGGCGATCTGGCCACCGATGGCTGGAATGCGTTCTTCAGCCTGGACGTGGGCAAGACCGACGCGATCAAGCTGAGCGACCGCAAGAACCGCAAGTGGATCGGTACCGGCGACACCCGCCCGTGGGGCTATGACAAGACCGCGCAGTTCCTTGGCGGTGCTTACACCCGTGGCGGCACTTCCGGCGGCTCCGGCCCCAACGGATCCTACCTCGACGCCACCGGCCACCTGGTTCCGCTGCCCGGCTGCGAAGGCCTGACCACCATCGGTGGCCAGACCCCGGCCAGCATTGCCGCCGACGGCTGCCTGTTCGATCCGGCGCAGCAGTACCGCGACCTGATTCCGGAAGAGAAGTACGTCAACGTGTTCGGCCGCGCCAGCTTCGCCTTCGGCGAGGGCGGCGAGATCTACACCGAGATCGGCTACTCGAAGAAGGAAACCATCTTCAGCAACACCCCGTCCGGCGTGTCGGGCGGCTGGGGCTACCCGGGCGGTCCGGTCAACGCCAACTCGGGCCCGGGTGCCACCGTGCTGGGTGCCAACCACCCGGACAACCCGTTCTACGGGCAGCCGGGCGCCACCCCGGTCCGCGTGCGCTACTCGGCCTGGGATGTCGGCCCGCGCGTGACCGACAACACCAACGAGTTCAACCGCTTCCTGGTCGGCATCAAGGGCAACTGGGGCGACTGGAGCTACGACACCGCCTACCTGCACTCGGGCACCGACCTGACCAACGAGCGCACCGGCTTCCTGCGCTACAGCGCCGTGCAGTGCGCACTGGGCAATGCGAACTGCGCCGGTGGCGTGTGGCGCATCGGTGACGATGCGGGCAAGAACTCGCAGGCGTTGTACGACTACATCTCGCCGAAGATCAGCGCGCGTGCCAAGTCGAGCCTGGACATGTTCGACTTCACCGTGTCGCGCAGCCTGATGGACCTCAAGGGTGGCCCGCTGGGCCTGGCGATCGGTACCGAGTGGCGCAAGACCAGCAACAGCCTGACCCCGCAGACCTACACCGACCAGGGCGACATCATCGGCCTGGGCTATTCGGCCTACGACGGCACCCAGAACGTCTACGCCGGCTACGTCGAACTGTCGGCACCGGTACTGGAGCAGCTGGAACTGTCCGGCGCGCTGCGTTACGACAAGTACGAAAGCGGTGAAGGCAAGGCCACGCCGAAGCTGGGCGTGAAGTGGACCCCGGCCGACTGGATCGCCCTGCGCGCCAGCTACGCCGAAGGCTTCCGTGCGCCGAACCCAGCCGAGAACGGCGATGGTGGCCTGGCCGCCTTCTCCTCCGCGGTCGATCCGGTGCGTTGCCAGATCAGTGGCGGCGCAGCGAGCGAGTGCGGTGCCAATTCGGTGGCCATCATCACCAAGCCGAACAAGCTGCTGAAGCCGGAAGAGTCCAAGAGCTACTCGATCGGCCTGGTACTGCAGCCGACCTCGACCACTTCGATGACCGTCGACGCCTGGCAGATCAAGCGCACCAACGAGATCGTCCAGGGCAACACCGAAGACGCCATCCTTGCCGGCAACGTGCTGCGTGACAGCAATGACCTCAATGGCGTGGCCAACAGCGGCACCATCCTGGCGGTCAACACCGGCTACGTGAATGCCAGTTCCTCGCGCGTCCGCGGTATCGACACCGACATCCGCCAGACCTTCGAGATCGGCCCGGGCCAGCTGGAGCTGGACCTGCAGTGGAGCCACATCCTGAAGTTCGAACGTACCGAAGGCGGCAAGACGGTCGATTATGTGGGCACCCACGGCAATTGCGATGTCACCAACTGCATCGGTACGCCGAAGGACAAGGTCAACTTCGGCACCACCTGGAAGCAGGGCCCGTGGAGCGTCAGCGGCATCGTCAACTACATCAGCAAGATGGACAACACGGGCAGTCGTGGCGGCAGCTACCTGGCCTTCTACGCTGACGAAACGCCGGTGACCAAGATCTCTTCGTTCACCACGATGGATCTGTCGGGCCGCTGGAGCATCAACGATTCGTTCGAACTCAATGCCTCGGTGGCCAACGTGTTCGATCGCATCGCCCCGCTCGATCCGACCACCTACGGTGCGGTGAACTACAACCCGATGCACTTCTCCGGTGCACTGGGCCGTTACTACACCGTCGGCTTCAAGTACACGTTCAAGTAACAGCGCATCGCCGTTGCATGCAGCACCTTCGAAGGCCCGGGCACCTGCCCGGGCCTTCGTCTTCCTGGCCCTTGCAGGCGTGTTCACGGCCACGCGGCTACCGTGTCCACGCGGCATCACTGCCGCAGGGGATCTCCATGGCCGCAACATCGCAACGACTGGGCCTGCCCGCGTTGACCGCACTGGTGGTCGGCTCGATGGTCGGTGCCGGCATCTTCTCCTTGCCACAGAACGTCGCGCGCAGCGCCGGCCCGGCCGCGGCGCTGATCGGCTGGGCGGTGAGTGGCGCCGGCATGCTGATGCTGGCCTTCGTGTTCCAGGCGCTGGCCAACCGCCGGCCGGACCTGGATACCGGCATCTACGCGTATGCGCGCGAGGGCTTCGGCAACTACATCGGTTTCTCTGCGGCGTGGGGCTACTGGGTCGCCTCCGTGCTTGGCAACGCCAGTTTCTTCGTGCTGATCTTCAGTGGCCTCGGCCACTTCATGCCGGTCTTCGGTGAAGGCAATACGCCGGCTGCGGTTGCCGCATCGTCCGTGCTGCTGTGGACCGTGCATCTGCTGGTGCTGCGTGGCCTGCGCACCGCGGCCATCGTCAACGGCCTGGTGACCGTGGCCAAGCTGCTGCCGATCGCGCTGTTCCTGGTGCTCGCCGCCGGTGCGTTCCGTCTCGATGTTTTTCGCGCAGACTTTCTGGGTACGCCTGCACTCGGCGACCTCGGCCAGCAGCTGCGCGGCATGATGCTGGTCACCGTGTGGGTGTTCATCGGCATCGAGGGCGCCAGCATCTACTCGCGGCGTGCCGCCCGCCGCGCCGACGTCGGCCGCGCCACGGTGATCGGCTTCCTCGGCGTCTGGCTGCTGCTGGTACTGGTCAGCCTGCTGTCGATGGGCGTGCTGACGCAGGCTGAACTGGCCGGGCTGCCCAATCCCTCGATGGCCTACGTGCTGCGTGCCATCGTCGGCGAGTGGGGCGCCACGGTGATCATCATCGGTTCGATCATTTCCGTACTCGGTGCGCTGCTGGCCTGGGTGCTGCTGTGTGCCGAAGTGCTGTATGCCGCAGCGGGCGACGGCACCATGCCGGCGTTCCTGGGCCGCGAGAACGCACGCGGCGTGCCCGCCAACGCGCTCTGGCTGAGCAACGGCCTGATCCAGCTGTTCCTGCTGCTGGTGCTGGTCAATGCGGGCAGCTACACCGGGCTGGTGCTGCTGGCCGCGTCGATGAGCCTGGTGCCGTATTTCCTGTCCACCGCGTTCGGCGTGCAACTGGCCTGGCGCGGGCACGCCTACGCAGGCGAGCCGAGCGTGCGCTGGCGCGATTTCGGCGTCGCACTGCTGGCCAGTGCCTATGCGCTGTGGCTGGTGTATGCCGGCGGCCTCGACAACCTGCTGCTGTCGGTACTGCTGTACGTACCCGGTGTGGTGTTGTTCGCGCTGACCCGGCGCCAGCGCGGCGAGCGGGTGTTCACGCGTTGGGAGTGGGTGCTGTTCGGCGCGATTCTGCTGGTGGCGATTGCCACGCTGGTGGCGTTCTCGAAGGGCCAGCTGACGCTGTAGAGCCGAGCATGGGCTCGGCTCTACAACGGGCGTTCCGGCAACATGCCGATGTCCTGCATCCAGCGCTCGGCCAGGTGGGGCCATGCCGCGACCGGTGCATCCTGCCTGCGCAGGCCGAACGCATGGCCGCCGCGTGCGAACAGGTGCATTTCCACCGGCACGCCCGCATCGATCAAGGCACGGTAGTAGGCCAGCGATTCGCGCACGTCATCGGTACGGTCATCGGTGGCCTGCGCGATGAACGTTGGCGGCACCTTGTCATCCACGACGATGTCCTTGACCAGCGACAGTCCCTTGCCGTGCCCTGCCCACAGGTGCCCGGAATACATGACCATCGCGAAATCGGGCCGGCTCGGCTGTGCATCGGCCGCATCGATCGGCGTGTAGCTGCGCCGCGCATGCGTGCTCAGGCCAGCCACCACATGGCCACCCGCGGAAAAGCCGATCACGCCGATGCGTTTCGGGTCGATCTTCCAGCGCGCGGCCTGCGCACGCAGCATTCCCATCGCTCTTTGTGCATCCTGCAGCGCCATCGGCACCGATGGGTTGTCGCGGCAGTTGCAGTCGCGGTCCCAGTTCGGTCCCGACGCCGGCACGCGATACTTGAGCAACGCACAGGTGATGCCCTGCGTGGTCAGCCATTGGCAGATCTCGCTGCCTTCCAGATCCATCGCAAGCACGCGGTAGCCACCGCCCGGCACCACCATCACTGCAGCGCCGTTGCCTGGCTCCCTCGGCGGAAACACGGTGAGGGTCGGCACCGCCACGTTCTGCAGCATCATCCAGCGTTCGCCACTGGCTTCGGAAATCGCCTCACTGAGCTGCTCGGGTCCCTTCAGTTTCGGCGGCACCGCCGCCTTGCCATCCGGCCACAACGGCAGCTCCGTGGCGCCCTGCGGCGGGTGCCAGGTGGGAGGTTCAGCTTTCGCCGAGGCGAACGGCAGCACCACAAGCAGCAGCGAGCCCAGCAACAGGAGTGCGCGCACGATCAACATCCTTGGTCGATGACGCTGCATTGTAGAGTCGAGCTTGCTCGACGGTCGTGGCCGATCAACAGAGCCGTCGAGCGAGCTCGACTCTACCCGGCGCAAAAAAAAACCTGCATCTCGCGATGCAGGTTTTTCAAAGTGGCGCCCGAAGTTGGACTCGAACCAACGACCCCCTGATTAACAGTCAAGTGCTCTAACCGGCTGAGCTATTCGGGCAGACGACTAGTATAACCACTCTTCACGCGCGATGGTAGGGGTGATTGGCAATCATCGCCGCAGCACGGTACAGCTGCTCGGCCACCACCAGCCGCACCAGCATGTGCGGCAGCGTCAGTGGCCCGATCGACCACTTCTCATCGGCCAATGCCGAGACTTCAGGCGAATGCCCTTCCGGGCCGCCGATCAGGAAGGCCAGGTCCCTGCCCTGCCCACGCCAATGTTCCAGGCGCTGCGCCAGCTGTTCGGAACTGAGCTGGCGACCCGGCACGTCGAGCGCGACCACGTACGCATTCTTCGGCAATGCAGCGATCACCCGCTTGCCTTCGTCTTCGGTGGCGCGGCGCGGATCGCGGCCCTTGCCACGCAGGCCAGGCTCGATTTCCACCAGCTCGAACGGCAGCCAGTGCGACAGCCGCTTCTGGTACTCGGCGAACCCCTGCGCGACCCAGCTGGGTGCGCGTTCACCGGTGGCGATCAGGCGCGCTTTCATCTATGGCATCTCCAAAACGTCGACGGCGCCATCGGCGCCGTCGAAGGGTGCAGCACTGCGTGGCTCAGGCCACTTCGTCGTCGCTGGGCGGCGGCTGGTCGCCAACCGTCCACAGGCGCTCAAGCGCGTAGAACTCGCGCACGCGCGGCAGCATCACGTGGACGATGACGTCGCCCAGATCAACCAGCACCCACTCGGCTTCGCGCTCGCCTTCCACGCCCAGCGGCATCACGTCGATGTTCTTGGCGAAACGCACGACTTCGTCGGCAATCGACTTGACGTGGCGGGTCGAAGTACCCGAAACCACGATCATGTAATCGGCAACGCTGGACCGGCCGCGCACGTCGATCTCGACCAGGTCCTTGGCCTTCAGGTCTTCGGTGGCTTGGCGGACGCTGGCCAGCAGTTCCGGCACGGACGGCGGCGGGCTGGGCAGATCGACCTTGATGGTCTGGGGCTGGGTCTGGTTGCTCAAAGTGGATCGACTCGATAAACGTGGGGGCGATTATACGGGCAAGCCGCAGCTGCGGCATTCACGGCGTGGAGGGGCGGTACAGCCCGTGGACGGCAACGTAGTCGGCCACGGCGGGCGGCAGCAGCGCACGCCAGGGCCCGCCGGAGGCGATCTGCGAGCGCACTGCGCTGGCTGATTCGTCACGCAGTGGGTGGTGCAGGCGCAGGATGCGGCCGGCCGGGCTGGCGAACAGCGCCTGTTCGTTGTCGGCCCAGCGCCCTTCCAGGGCACGGCCCAGCGCGCCGTCAACCGAGGCCCGCAGCGGGCTGCCCGGGCGTTCGGCCACCACGAAATGGGCCAGCCCGAACAGGGCCTCCCATTCGTGCCAGCTGGGCAGGCCCAGCAGGCTGTCGGCACCGACCAGCCAGGCCAGCGGCCGGCTCGGCCCCAGTTCGGCGCGCAGCTCGCGCAGGGTATCGACGGTGTAGGACGGGCGACCGGGGAAACGCGCCGCACGGTCCAGCTCGCGGCGGTCCAGCAGCAGGCCGGGCTCGTCGCCAATGGCCAGCGACAGCATGGTGCAGCGCTGCTCGGCGGTCGCACCGGGTACCGCGCGATGCGGCGGGTCGGCCGCCGGCAGCATGCGCACCGCCACCTGCAGTTCATCGCGGGCGGCACGCGCGATCGCCAGGTGCCCGAGGTGCACCGGATCGAAGGTGCCCCCGTAATAGATCCGCAGGCTCATCGCTCAGGCCCGCGCCAGCAGGCGCACCGCACGCGGTTCGGCCACGGCCACCAGCAGGCGCTCCAGCGCCAGCCAGGCATCGCCGTCGGCCCGCCCCTTGGCGATGCGGTCGACCAGCCCGGCTTCGGCCACGAAGCGCTCCCAGCGCTTGCCTTCCGGGTGGCGCTGCAGCGCACGCTTGTACGGCGCCTGGCGCGACTCCCAGATGCCCCGCGACTTCATTTCGGCGGCCAGGTTGCCGCCCCGCGCCTGCACCCGGGCCAGGCCGGCACCGGCCAGCAGCTCGCGGATCACCATCGGCATCAGTGCGGCCACCGCTTCGCCTTCGCCGCGCAGGCCGGCCAGCATGCGCAGCACCGCCGGCGGCTGGCCGGAGAACGTCGCCTCCAGCAGCCGGAACACGTCGTAGCGGGCGGCATCGGCCACCAGCGATTCCATCCGTTCCACATCCAGCGGCTGGCCATCGGCCAGCAATGCCAGCTTGTCGATCTCCTGGGCAGCGGCCAGCAGGTTGCCTTCCACCCGCTCGGCCAGTCGCTGCACGGCGGCCGGGTCGGCCCGCAGGCCCTTGCCACGCAGGCGGCGCTCGATCCAGTCCGGCAGTTCGTGCGGCTTGATCGCCCAGGCCACCGACAGCACGCCGATGCGGTTGACCGCCTCGGCCCACTTGCCCTGGTGGGCCTTGCTCCATTCGTTGGCGATGATCATCAGCACCACGTCCGGCGCCGGGTTGGCGCAGAACTGGCTGATCACCTCGGCGCCGTCCTTGCCCGGCTTGCCGCTGGGCAGGCGCACCTCGACCAGGCGACGGGCGCTGAACAGGCTCGGCGCATTGAAGCTGGCGTCAAGCTGGTTCCAGTCGAAATCGCGGCCATCGGCGTCGAACACCTCGCGCTCGCCGATCCCGGCACTGCGCGCACGCGCGCGGATGGCGTCGGCCGCCTCCAGCACGCGCAGCGTCTCCGGGCCGGCAATCAGATAGACCGGCGCCAGTGCAACATCAGCGCCCTGGCTGGCCAGCTGCTCCGGACGCAGTTCCATCTTCGCTGCTCAGTGCTTGGCTGCGGGAACCGGCTCGGCCGGCACCGCGCCTTCGACGGGCTTGGCCTTCGGTGCCGACAGGCTGCCCCCCTTCTCAAGCTCGGCGCGGACCACGCTGTCGATGCGGCGGATGATCGATGCGGACATTTCCCGGCGCAGCTCATCGGCCAGGATCTCGCGCTCGGTGGTGGTACCGGTGGCGTCGGTCGGCGGCGACACGTAGTCACGCGACAGCTCGATCACCTGCTGCGGCACCAGCTCGCTGCCGTCTTCGCGACGGAAGATGAAGATCACCGCGTAACGCAGGCTGTATTCCTGTGCGCGGCCCTGCGAATCGATGGCGATCGGCAGGTCACCCCAGCTTTCGGACAGCACCTGCAGCTGGGTACTGGGTTCCTTGCTGTCTTCATCGGCCAGCTTGGCGCCGGAGGCGAGCAGGCTGCGGTTGAGCAGCTTGACCAGTTCGCTGTACGGCGCGGTGGAGACTACCTTCACCGGCGCGGTGTCGGTCGGCAGCATCAGCTTGCTGCGCAGATGGAAACCGCAGCCGGCAAGGCCGAGGGCAAGAACAAGGGCAAGCAGGATTCGGGTCATGTAGACAGTCTGGCGGAGCCGGGCGATCACGGCAACACACAGCCTGCCCGAAGCCGCGTGAATGCAGGGCCATCAAGTGCATGGCCCGGCACCGGAAAGGCACCGGCCACCACGCAGGTGGCCGGTGCGGGATGCATCAGGCAACGACGATGTTCACGATCTTGCCTGGCACGATGATGATCTTGCGCACCGTCAGGCCTTCCATGAACTTGGCCGCGTTCGGTTCAGCCAGGGCCAGCGCCTCGACCTGCTCGCGCGCGGCATCGGCCGCCACCTCGATGGTGCCACGCAGCTTGCCGTTGACCTGCACGGCCAGGGTCAGCGCATCACGCACCAGCGCACCGGCATCGGCCTGCGGGAACGGCTGGTCTTCCAGCAGCGTCTCGCCATGGCCCAGCACCTGCCACAGGGCGTGGCTGGCGTGCGGGGTGATCGGGTTCAGCAGCAGCACGATGGCCTGCAGTGCTTCCTGGCGCACCGCACGGCCCTGCCCGCTGCCGTCCTCGAACTTGGCCAGCGCGTTCATCAGCTCCATCACTGCGGCAATGGCGGTGTTGAAGCTGTGGCGGCGGCCATAGTCATCGCCGACCTTGCCAATGGTTTCGTGGGTCTTGCGGCGCAGGGCCTTCTGGCTGGCATCCAGCGCGGCCGCGTCCAGCGCCGGGGCCGCACCGTCGGCAGCGTGCTTCTGCACCTGGGCCCACAGGCGGCGCAGGAAGCGGGCCATGCCATCCACGCCGGCCTCGTTCCACTCCAGCGACTGCTCAGGCGGCGCGGCGAACATCGAGAACAGGCGCACGGTGTCGGCGCCGTACTTGCCGACCATCGCCTGCGGGTCCACGCCGTTGTTCTTCGACTTGGACATCTTCTCGGTGCCACCGACCACCACCGGCTGGCCGTCGGCGATCAGGGTGGCGCCGGTGATGCGGCCGCGTTCATCGCGCTGCACTTCCACATCGGCCGGGTTGATCCAGTCCTTCGAGCCGTCCGGGTTCGGGCGGTAGTAGGTCTCGGCGATCACCATGCCCTGGCACAGCAGGTTGCGCGCCGGTTCGTTGCTGTCCACCATCCGCGCGTCGCGCAGCAGCTTGTGGTAGAAGCGGAAATACATCAGGTGCAGGATCGCGTGCTCGATGCCGCCGATGTACTGGTCGACCGGCAGCCAGTAGTTGCCGCGCTTGTCGACGGCATCGCGCGCACCCGGCGAGGTGTAGCGGGCGTAGTACCAGCTCGACTCCATGAAGGTGTCGAAGGTATCTGTCTCGCGCTCGGCCGCACCGCCGCACTCCGGGCAGGTGGTCTTGCGCCATTCCGGGTCGGTCTTGATCGGCGAACCGGTGCCCGAGAACGCCACGTCTTCCGGCAGCACCACCGGCAGCTGCTCTTCCGGCACCGGCACCGCACCGCACTTGGCGCAGTAGATCACCGGAATCGGGCAGCCCCAGTAGCGCTGGCGGCTCACGCCCCAGTCGCGCAGGCGGTAGTTGACGCGGCGCTGACCCTGGGCCTTGCGCTCGAAACGCTCGGCCAGTGCTTCGAAGGCACCCTGGAAGTCCAGGCCGTCGAACTCGGCCGAATTGACCAGTTCGGTCTGCCGGCTCTTGTCGCTGTACCAGTCCTGCCAGCGGCTGCCGTCCCAGCTGCGCTCTTCTTCGCTGCGCGCATCCTTCAGCGCGATCACCTGCTTGATCGGCAGGCCATACTTGTTGGCCACTTCGTTGTCGCGCTGGTCATGGCCCGGGACGGCCATCACCGCGCCGGTGCCGTAGCCCATCAGCACGAAGTTGGCGACCCAGACCGGCACCTGCTCACCGGTGACCGGGTGCAGGGCGCGCAGGCCGGTGTCCATGCCGCGCTTTTCCTGGGTTTCCAGTTCAGCCTCGGACACGCCGCCCTGCTTCAGGTCGGCCAGCATCGCGGCCAGCTCCGGGTTGTTCTTCGCCGCGTGCAGCGCCAGCGGGTGCTCGGCGGCGATCGACACGAAGGTCACGCCCATCACGGTGTCCGGGCGGGTGGTGAACACGCGCAGCGGATCCAGCACACCGCCGTCCACGTCACGCACGTCGAACTGGATCTCCAGGCCTTCGGAACGGCCGATCCAGTTGCGCTGCATGGTCTTGACCGATTCCGGCCAGCCCTCCAGCTCATCCAGGCCGTCCAGCAGTTCCTGGGCGTAGTCGGTGATGCGCAGGAACCACTGCGGGATCTCGCGCTTCTCGACCAGGGCACCGGAACGCCAGCCGCGGCCGTCGATCACCTGCTCGTTGGCCAGCACGGTCTGGTCGACCGGGTCCCAGTTCACCACCGCGTTGCGGCGGTAGGCCAGGCCCTTGCGCATCAGCCGGGTGAACATGCGCTGCTCATGGACGTAATAGTCCGGACGGCAGGTGGCGAACTCGCGCGACCAGTCGATGGCATAGCCCAGCGACTGCAGCTGGCTGCGCATGTGGTCGATGTTCTTGTAGGTCCACGCCGCCGGCGCGGTCTTGTTCTTGATCGCGGCATTTTCCGCCGGCAGGCCGAACGCATCCCAGCCCATCGGCTGCAGCACGTTGTGACCGGTCATGCGCTTGTAGCGGCTGATCACGTCACCGATGGTGTAGTTGCGCACGTGCCCCATGTGCAGCGCACCGGACGGGTACGGGAGCATCGACAGGCAGTAGTACTTCGGCTTGTCCGAAGTCTCGTCGACCTCGAAGGCACGGGTGGCGTCCCAGTACTGCTGGGCGGCGGATTCAACCTGCTGCGGGTCGTAGGCGTTGGTTTCAGCGCTGGTCATGGAACACGCGGATGCGGCGGCAAAGCGGTACAGCGTACCGCAGTGCGGCAAACGTCTCCAATCCTGCCTGCCGCGTGCAGGCGCCGCCCGTGCGCGGAGAGCGTCTCAGCGAGGCCGCGACAGAGGCAGGGCCAGGGCCAGCCAGACCGCCCAGCAGGCGAAAGCCACGCGTTGCGCCAGCGGTGCCGGCAGCACGCCCTGCAGGGCGAAGGCCGCCATTGCCGCCAGTACGGCACAGATGACCGCCACCCCACCGAGGGCCTTGCCAAGACCTTGGCGCAGGTGGGAGATGCCCAGCAGCAGGGCGCCGGCAACAAATCCCAGCACCCAGATCATCCAGGCGCTGGCGTGCAGCTGGCTGGCCGGTCCATGCAGGTCATCCACGTCCAGCGGCAGCAGCCCCATCGCCGCAAAGGCCAGGCCGGCCAGCAGCAGCATCTGGCTGCCCACCCGCGGCGCCCAGCCGGCCGTGGCCGGAAGGCGGCGGCGCAGGCACTCGGCCACCGCCGCCGCCAGCAGGCCGGGCAGCACGAAGCCCAGCAGATTGAACCCCAGCGCATGCGGCACGCCCCGTGCGCCCAGCAGAGCCACCGGGTGGCGCGCCTGCGCGTAGCCGTCCAGCGCCGCGCCGAAGCCCACCACGGCCAGGACGAAGATGGCTGCAGCAAGCAGCCCCCACCAACGATCACGCCGGAGCACGGACATCGCGCGGATTCACCAAGAAGCGGAAGACCGGCCATTGTCGCGGCAACGATGCGGGGCGCCAAGCGGCGGCACATTTCAGAATCATTCGATATCCGCGCAGGCATGCCGCGCGCGATGCTCGGGGCATGGCAGTCCCGCCATGCAGGGAGACCTCCCATGATCCATCGCATCCTCGTCGCCGGCGCGCTCAGCCTGGGCCTGGCCACCACGGCCCACGCCGGCGAGTTCCAGTGCTCAGCCTGGATCGGCGCGCCCAGCGCCACGGCACCGCCGAGCAGCAACTTCTTCGGGGGCCCCACCATCAAGGCGCCCGACGCCCGCACCGCAGCTGAGCTGTATCAGGCTCGCATCTCCGAAACGACCCTGCCGCTGAAGACCGGGCGCTGGATCGTGCATCACGTCCGCTGCGATGAGCTGACGTAACGGCTGGCGCATCGAGGGCAGGCCCCGCGCCTGCCCCTCTCCCGCCCGGAATGGCCATGGTTGGTGGCGCCACCAAAGGGTTGAGTCTGACATCGATCGTCACCATAGAATCGGTCTCCAGATGCCAGACGATGCCTCCCCCATGACCGAGACGACCTACGTATTCGACGCTACCACCGCGACCTTCGAGGCCGAAGTCCTGCAGAAGTCGCTGCAGACGCCGGTGCTGGTCGATTTCTGGGCCACCTGGTGCGGGCCGTGCAAGACCCTCGGCCCGATGCTGGAAAAGCTGGCAGCCGAATACAACGGCGCCTTCGAACTGGCCAAGGTCGATGTCGACCAGGAACAGCAGATCGCGGCGGCGTTCCAGATCCGCTCGGTACCGACCGTGTTCCTGGTCAAGGGTGGCCAGCTGGTGGACGGCTTCCCCGGCGCGATTCCGGAAGGCCAGCTGCGCGAGTTCCTGGCCCAGCACGGCATCGTGCCCGCCGATATCGGCGATGCCACCTCCGAGGACGAAGCACCGCTGGACCCGCAGGCGCAGGTGGACGTGCTGCGCGCGCAGATCGCCGCCGAGCCGGACAAGGATGAGCTCAAGCTCGACCTGGCCCTGGCCCTGCTGCAGATCGGCGGCGTGGATGAAGCCGGCACGCTGATCGACGGCCTGCCCGCCAACCTGGCCACCGATGACCGCGCCGTCCGTGCCCGTGCCCGCCTGTCCTTCGCGGCCGCGCTGAAGGATGCCCCCGCGGCCGAAGTGCTGGAGGCGCGCATCGCCGCCGACGGCAATGACCTCAAGGCCCGCCACCTGCGGGGGGTTCAGCTGCTGCTCGGCGGCCATGACGAGGCCGCACTGGCACAGTTCCTGGAAATGCTGCGGATCGATCGCAGCTTCGAGGAAGGGTTGCCGCGCAAGGCCCTGATCGATGCCTTCAATGTGATCTCCGACGAGGACCTCGTTGGCCAGTACCGCCGCAGGATGGCCTCTCTGCTGTTCTGAACGGGAGCCCCCTTCGTTCAGAATCCCTGCACTGAACGCGGGCAATAATGCGCGAGATGGCGGCCGTTCGGCCGCCACGATCCGTTCGGGGGGATGAGGTCGGGGCCATGGGGTCTTGCAGCTGCACCTCCGCATTGCCGGGATTGCAAACTGTGACCTTCGTCCGCTCGCTGTCGTTCGCCAAGCGCTTCCAGGGCGCCATGCTGTGTGCCCTTCTCCTCCTGCTGCTGCCAGGCGTGGCCGGCGCCCAGGACTGGAATTACCGGGTCCGTCCCGGCGATACCCTGTGGGATCTGGGCGGCCTGTACCTGAAGCCCTCGGTACGCTGGCAACAGCTGCAGCAACACAACCGCATCGACAATCCCTATCGGTTGCCGCCCGGCCAGCTGCTGCGCTTCCCGATCAGCTGGCTGCGTACAGAGCCTGCGCCGGCCCGCGTGCTGTCGGTTCGCGGCAAGGTCGAGCTGTCCGGCGCCGATGGCAGCGCCACGCGCGCGATCCTGGCGGGCGAGCAGCTGCGTATCGGCGACACCGTGCAGACCGAGGGCGAATCCAGCGTCACCCTCGAGTTCGCCGACGCCTCGCGCCTGCAGCTGCGCGAGTACTCACGGCTGCGCCTGGACCAGCTCAGCCGCTATGGCCACACCGGCATGGTGGACACCCGCCTGCGCCTGCAGCAGGGCCGCGCCAGCAACCGGGTCACGCCCGCCCGCGGCCCGGCATCGCGCTACATCATCGATGCGCCCACCGCGACCAGCAGCGTACGCGGCACCGTATTCCGGGTCAGCGCCGGCGACGCCGGCCAGGTCGGTGCGACCGAGGTCCTGCAGGGCAAGGTGCAGGTCGGCAACACCCACGGACAGCGCCTGGTCCGGCCGGGCCAGGCCACGCTCAGCGGCAGCGCCGACGCCGCACCGGACGCGGTCTCCCCGCTGCTGCCGGCACCGCAGCTGCACAACGACGAACTGCGCCTGGCGCCGCTGCCGACGCTGCTTGCCTGGGAGCCCGTTGCGGGTGCCGCGCATTACCGCGTGGAAGTGGTGCAGTCCGCAACCCCGGAAATCCTGCTGTATGCCGCCACCACCACCGATACACGCCTGGCGATCGGCGACCTCCCGCCCGGCCAGCTGCGCATCCTGCTGCGCGCCGTCGATGCACAGGGCGTGGAGGGCCTGGACGCCAGCGCCGACTTCGAACTCAGTGACCAGCCACCCCCGCCGCTGACTGTGTCCCCCCTGCACGCGCAGACGATCAACAGCGACCGCCCGCGCTTCCGCTGGAGCCAGGCCCCCGGCGCGCGCAGCAGTGTGCTGCAGATCGCCTCCGATCCCACGTTCCAGCAGCCACTGCAGGAACAGGCGACCCATGGCACCGACCTGCGCCTGGCGCAGCCACTGCCGCCAGGCCAGTACTTCTGGCGCGTCGCGTCGCGTGATGGCAATGGCCACCAGGGCCGCTACGGCCAGGCACTGCCACTGCAGCTGAGCAATGAACCGGTCGACCCGGCGCTGCAACCGCCGGAAGCGGCTCATGGTGAACTGACCCTGCGCTGGCAGGCTGGCAGCGAAGGCCAGCGCTACCGGGTGCAGGTCGATCGCCATGGCGATTTCAAGGCACCGCTGGTCGACGAAACCGTGGCCGAGCCGCAGGTCAGTTTCAAGCGGCCGTGGAGCGGCACCCTGCATGTGCGCGTGCAGTACATCGACGATGACGGCCATGCCGGCGAGTTTTCGCCCGCCCAGCAGATCAAGCTGGCGTGCCGCCTGTGCTACGGCGCTGGCGGTGGTGCCGTGCTGCTCTGGTTGCTGTTGTGAGGCGTTCGCCACTGCCGTGGAGCAAGCGGATCGCACTGGCCCTGCTGGCCGGTGTGCTGACCGTGCTGGCCAGCCAGGGCCAATGGCTGTGGCGACAGGACGAGACCGCCTACGACGCGCTGGTCGGTGACTGGGACTACCGCCCCGACCCCAGCGTGCTGATCGTGGCCATCGACGAAGGCAGCCTGCAACGCATCGGCCAGTGGCCCTGGCCGCGCTCGATACACGCGCGCCTGCTGGACCGTTTGACCGATGCTGGTGCCGAGCGCGTCGCGCTGGACCTGATGCTGTCCGAACCGGATCGGCGCGACAGCCGCCAGGACGATGCGCTGGCGGCGGCCATCCGCCGCAATGGCCGAGTGGTGCTGCCGGTACTGGCCGCGCCCGCCGCGGGTGACCGCATGGCCGAGGAAATGCTGCCGATCCCGCAGATCGCGGCCAGCGCCGCAGCCATCGGCCACACCGATGTCGAAGTGGATGGCGACGGTGTCGCCCGCGGCCTCTACCTGCACGCCGGCATCGGCCAGCCACATTGGCCCGCGCTGGGCCTGGCGTTGGCCGGCCTGCCGGCAGGCGCCGTGCACGGCCTGCCCGACCCCGACCCCGGAGTCGGCTCGCCCTATCAATGGCGGCGCGACGACTATGTGCGCGTGCGCTACGCCGGCCCGCCGGAGCGACTGCCGCAGGTGTCCTACGCCGATGTACTCGACGGCCACGTCGACATGGCGATGCTGCAGGGCCGCCGCATCGTGGTCGGCATGACCGCCAGCGGCATCGCGCCGCGCCTGCTGACACCGACCACCCGCGAATTCTGGATGAGCGGCAGCGAGTACCAGGCCAACATCGCTTCGATGCTGCTGCAGCACAAGCAGATCGATGTACTGCCCTCGGCATGGCAACAGGCCATCAGCGCGGTGCTGGTCGCACTGTGCGTCCTCCTGCTCGGCCTGCGCCTGCCCTGGCTTGCGGCGCTGGCGTCGTTGCCGGCGGCCCCATTGCTGAGCTGGTTGCTGCTGCGCAGCAGCGATCTGTGGTGGGCGCCGGCCACCGCGATGCTGGGCATTCTATTGGTGCTTCTGGCCTGGGCGATCTGGCGGATCTCGGCCTGGCACCGCCAGGCCAACCGCGATGCGCTGACCGGCCTCGGCAATCGCCTGCGTTTCGAGCAGTCGCTGCAGCAGGAATGCGACGCCGCGCGGCGCAGTGGCAAGCCGCTGAGCCTGGCGTTGATCGACGTGGACCATTTCAAGCGTCACAACGACCTCCACGGCCACCAGGTGGGTGATCGCGTGCTGCGCGATGTCGCCCGCCTGATCGGCGCGCATGCGCGGCGCCCGCGCGACATGGCCGCACGCTATGGCGGCGACGAATTCGCGCTGGTGCTGCCGGATACACCGGCCGAGGGCGCGCGCCTGGTGATCGAAGACCTCATCGCCTGCGTGCGGGCACTGCCGCCCCCGGGTGATGGCGGCGGCGAGCGGATCACCCTCACCATTGGTGTGTTCACCCGCGTACCCGACGGCGAACTGCAGCCGCACGACTTCGTGGAGGGCGCCGACACCGCCCTGTACCAGGCCAAGGCCAATGGCCGCGACGGATGTGTGATCGACGGCGCGTGAGGCACCATGTGCACTCCACCTGTAGAGTCGAGCTTGCTCGACTGCGCGCCCATCATTCGAGCGGCCAACAACACCATGCGAATGGATACTCCCCCAGGGTTGATGCCAGACCCGCACGTACAGGGTTGGCCATGGCATACAGCGCTTGTTGCCGGACATCCTGCTCATTCCGGATCAGGTGATCGTAGTAGCCCCGCTGCCACACCGGGCGTCCTTCACCGGAGTGCGCGTTGATCGCGATCGCCACCCTGGACTTGAGTGATTGCATGCAACGGCCAAGCGTACCTTCGCGCAACTGCAGAACCCAGTGCAGATGATCCGGCATCACCACCCAAGCCAATGACCGCGTGATCCCCTTGCAGTCGCTGCCTCGCAGCTCATCAGTCAAGGCATCCAGGCATCGCGGGTCTGCAAAGACGCGTTGGCGTCCGGCAGTGACAGTGGTGACTACGTAGAAGCATCCGACCGTGGAGCATCGGCCGCGCAACAAGGCTGGACTGGGCATACGGGCAGCATGGACCGCGGTTCACGGCCAGACCTATCAGGAGACCCCGAAATGGCGATCAGACATTGTCTGAACTCGTTCGATTGAGGCCCGCTGGAAGCAGTCGAGCAAGCTCGACTCGACTCTCGCCTGCCGTCACGCCAGAATGGCGATGATCCGCCACCCGGTGCAACATACGCATGCGAATGGTTAGACTGTAGGCCTCGCCCTGCGCCCCCGGACCCGCATGAACGCCCGCCTGTTCCGCTTCGGCATCAATCTTTGGCCGCCGTTCCTGTTCACCGGCATCCACGTCACCCGGGTCTCGCCGGACTACCGGCAGATCGACGTCGAACTGCGCATGCGGCCCTGGAACCGCAACTACGTCGGCACCCACTTCGGCGGCAGCCTGTTCGCGATGACCGATCCGTTCTGGATGCTCGGCCTGCTGCACATCCTCGGCCGCGACTACTACGTGTGGGACCGCGCCGGTGCGATCGATTTCCTCAAGCCCGGCCGCGGCACCGTGCGAACCTCGTTCCGCATCGATGACGCGCTGCTGGACCAACTGCGCGCCGAAGCGGCCAGCGGCGAAAAGGTGCTGCGCTGGTTCAGCAACGACGTGGTTGATGAAAGCGGTGAAGTGGTCGCGCAGGTGCGCAAGCAGGTCTACCTGCGGCTGAAGCCACACGCACGCTGATCGGCTGCAACGGCGCTATCCTCTGCCTCCCCGCCATGGAGGCTCCGATGCGCCCGTTCGCCCTTGCTGCACTGCTGACCCCGCTGTCCTTCGCCGTCCACGCACTGGATCTTCCGCCGGTGCAGTTCCCGGCGCTGCCGGCGCAGGCGGCCGATGCTGCCGGCTTCGTGCCCGGTGGCTGGATGCTGGAGTCACAAGTGGAAGGCGACCTCGACCAGGATGGGCGCGCGGACCTGGTGCTGGTGTTGCGCCAGCAGGACCCGCGCAACGTCATCGAGCACGAGGGATTCGGTCCGTCGCCGTATGACAGCAACCCCCGCATCCTCGCCATCGCCTGGTCACGCCCGTCCGGCTATGTGCTGGCCGCACAGGACCATGCGCTGATCCCGCGCCCGGAGAATCCGGTACTCAGCGATCCGCTCGAGGACGGCGGGATCAGCATCCAGCGTGGCACCCTGAAGGTGGCGCTGTTTTCGTTCGCCAGTGCAGGCAGTTGGTCAATGGGCACGACTGCATTCACTTTCCGCTGGCAGGACGGCGCCTTCACCCTGATCGGCTACGACCGCGACTCGGTGATGCGCAATTCCGGGCAGACCGAATCATTGAGCGTCAACTTCTCCACCCGCAAGGTGAAACAGGTTGAAGGCAGCATCGAGTCCGATACCGACCGCGTGCGCTGGCAACCGTTGCGCAGCAGTCGGCGCTGGACGCTTGAAACGGTTGGCGATGGCTGGGCATTCGATCCGCTGGCCGGCACCGGTTGAACCCGACCTCAATCGCGCGCGGCGGCTGAAGGCGTATCCACGATCAGCGGCACCGACAGCCAGGCGTTTTCCTGGTTGCTGCGCGACGGGGAGCGGCGTGGCACCTGCAGGCGGCTGCCATCGGCCGACAGCTGCGGGGCGCGCACCGGCGAGCGGAACTGTTCCGGCAGGCGCCGCAGCGCGTCTGCCGGGTCATCCGCCTGCTGCCGCAGCCAGCGCTGCGCCCCAAGCAGCCGCAGCATCGCAGCGGCGTCCTGGGTACGCGACGAATAGGCGGGATAGGCCGGTGCGGCGATATCCGTCAGCACGCAACCCATGATGTTCGACAGGCAACCGAAGTCACGCTGTGGCGGCGACGACACGGGCAACGGACGATCCGCCTCCAGTGCCGCCGTCGCTGCCGCGCCGCAGGCCCAGCCGAGGTTGCCGGCCACGCGTGCCAGGGTGCTGCTGCGGTCCAGTACCAGCACGCCGCCGAATTCCCTCGCCGAGGTTTCGATCGCCGCCTGGCTCATCGCGTACTCGCCCTGCATCGCCCGGCACAGGCTCTGTTCGTCGGCCCGCAGCGGCTGCATCGCCCGTGCGCATTCCGCGGGCAACGGGTGGTCGGCCGGAAGCTCGACCAGAATGTCGGCCAGCAGCTGTGCATTGGCCTGGACCAGGCTGGCACCGACGATGCTCTCGACCAGATAGCTGCCCCCGGGCACCAGCCGGCGCCCCAGCTGCAGCCCCAGGCAACTGCCGCGCAGGGCGCCATCAACATCGCCCTGTACGTAGGCCAGCGCGCGGGCGCTGGTGGCATCCATCACCAGGCCATAGGTCGGCAGGGGCACCTGGATGCCTTCGCCCTTCGGCTGGAACGGCGACACGAAGTGGTCCGCCTCGGCCAGCTGGTCCAGGCGCGCATGCAGCAGCTGGTGACCGGCGTGGGCTTCGGCAAACCGCTGCGGATCGGCGCGCACCTGCGCCAGGCAGCCGCTGGCGGCCGGGCCGCAGCTGGCGGATGGGCGCGAGTGCAAGCCGCCGGGGGCGCTGGCCAGCTGGGGCTGTGTGACGTTATTGCCGTGCGGGTCGGCGTCCCAGCGCCGCACGTCTTCGGCCAGCGCCTGCTCGCGCTGGCGGGCATCCAGGCCGTCAACGCCGAGCGTCCACAACTGCGCATAGCCATTGCGCCCGGTTGCCGGCAGGCGGGTTTCCAGCCGCTGCTGCGCCTGCAGCCGCGATTCGGGGATGGGCCACATGCGCGAGGCACACCACACGACGATGGCCAGCACCAGCAGGCCCAGCAGGGTCCAACCCAACCCACGCAGTATCTTCAACACAGCGTCCCTTCCATGTGCCGTTGCCGCAGTTGATTGCCCAGCGTAATCGACCCGCGGTGACCGCTACAATGCGCGCATGTCGCTCGAAGCCCCCGCCCTGGTTCCCCGCCCCTCCCTGCAGCGCCTGTTCCTGACCGGCCTGCTGACCCTGCTGCCGATCTGGCTGACCTGGGTCGTGGTCAAGTTCGTGTTCGTGCTGCTGTCGGGTATTTCCAGCCCGCTGGTGGTACCGCTGTCCGAGCAGATCGCGACCAGCTTCCCGCACTACCTCGGCTGGGTGCGCGCCGAATGGATCCAGGACACCATCGCCCTGCTGGCCACGTTGCTGGTGATCCTGGCGGTGGGCGTGGCCAGTCGCCGTGTACTCGGCCAGCGCCTGCTGCGCTGGGTCGGGGCGATCATCAAGCGCATTCCGCTGGCCAGCATCATCTACGACAGCGCCAAGAAGCTGCTGGACATGCTGCAGACCGAACCGGGCAGCACCCAGCGCGTGGTGCTGATCGACTTTCCGCACCGTGACATGAAGTCGGTCGGGCTGGTCACCCGCGTGATCAAGGAACACGGCACCGACCGTGAACTGGCCGCGGTGTACGTGCCGACCACGCCGAACCCCACATCAGGCTATCTGGAAATCGTGCCGGTGGAGCTGCTGACCCCGACCGACTGGACCGTCGACCAGGCCATGAGCTTCATCATTTCCGGCGGCGCCGTGGCACCGTCCAGCGTGCCGTTCACCCGCGCCGGCGACCGCGCCGAATGACCCCGGCGCCGATCGAGCGCCCGCTGCAGGACCGCGCGGTCCTGCTGTTCATCGTGCTGGCCGCGTTCTTCTGCGGCAATGCGGTGCTGGCCGAGCTGATCGGGGTGAAGATCTTCGCCCTGGAAGACACGCTGGGGATCGATCCGCTGAACTGGAACCTGTTCGGCCAGACCGGCTCGTTGAGTTTCACCGCCGGCACCCTGCTGTGGCCGGTGGTGTTCATCATGACCGACACCATCAACGAGTTCTTCGGCAAGCGCGGCGTGCGCTTCATCTCGTGGCTGGCGGTGGTGCTGATCGGCTACGGCTTCCTGTTCGCCTTTGCGGCCATTTCGCTGGCGCCGGCCAGCTGGTGGGTCACCTCGATGGACGCTCACGGCGTGCCGGACTACCAGGCCGCATTTGCTGCGGTGTTCGGCCAGGGCATGTGGACCATCGCCGGTTCGCTGGTCGCGTTCCTGCTTGGCCAGCTGATCGACGTGGCGGTGTTCCACCGCATCCGCCAGGCCACCGGCGAACGCCATGTGTGGCTGCGCGCGACCGGCTCGACTGCGATCTCGCAGGTGGTGGACAGCTTCGTGGTGATCTGGATCGCCTTCGTGCTCGGCCCGCAGCACTGGCCGACGTCGCTGTTCCTGGCGGTGTCCAGCGTCAACTACATCTACAAGATGGGCTTTGCGATCGCCTTGATCCCCCTGCTGTACCTGATGCGACGTGCGATCACCCGCTACCTGGGCGTCGAACGCGCGGCCGCATTGCGCGCCGCCGCCGCGGCTGACTGAAGCCCCAGCGAGCGCCAGCTGACTGCGCCTTCACGCTGGCCGTACGCGGCCGGATCGTGCAAGCTCCACGGTCTGTGTTCCACGGAAGCTCCTGATGCCGCATCCCACCCGCGTCCTGGCCGCCGCCATCGCCGCGTTGTTCCTGTTCAGTGCCGTACCGCCGGCCGAAGCAGCGAAGAAGAAGGCCAGCCGCCCTGCCACCGCGCAGACCCGCCAGGCGGCCAAGCCCAAGGCCAAGCCCGCCCGCGCCACCGCGCCGGCCCGCGGCAGTTCGGCGCGCCGCGCCACGCCGCGTCCCGTAGCCCCCGCGCGCGCCGTACCCAAGCAGGTACAGCTGGAGCGCCTGTACGACGAATACTGGGATGCCTCGATGCGGTTGAACCCGCTGCAGGCGACCTTCCAGGGCGAGCCGCGTTACAACGACCAGCTGCCCAACATCCTGTCAGCCGCCTGGCGCCAGCAGTCGCACGACTTCACCACGCAATGGCTGGGCAAGGTCGAGAAACTCGGCAGTGACGGCCTGCAGGGCCAGGACCTGCTCAGCTACGAGATCTTCGTGCGCGACGCACGCGCCTCGCTGGCCGCCGAGCGCTACCCGAGCTGGATGATGCCGATCAGCCAGTACTACAACATCGGCAGCATCATGGCGATTCTCGGTGCCGGTGCCGGCGCGCAGCCGTTCAACACCGTGCAGGATTACGACACCTGGTCGCGCCGCTCGCTCGGCATTCCCGAGTTGTTCGACCAGGCCATCGACAACATGCGCCAGGGCATGAAGGCCGGCGTCGTGCAGCCACGCGACCTGATGGAAAAAGTGTTGCCGCAGCTGGATGCGGTGATCAAGCCGACCGCCGAAGAGAGCATCTTCTGGTCGCCGATCCGCACCATGCCGGACACCATCGCGGCCGAGGACAAGGCGCGCATCAGCGCCGAATACAAGCGCATGATCGAGCTGCGCATCATGCCGGCCTATCGCGCCCTGCGCGGCTTCATCGCCACCGAGTACCTGCCGGCCACGCGTGCCAGCAGTGGCCTGGGCGCGCTGCCCGATGGCCAGGCCTGGTACGCCAACCTGATCGTGCAGACCACCGCCAGCAACCAGTCCGCCGCGCAGCTGCATGCGCTGGGCGAACAGCGCGCGCAGGAGCTGCAGGCCCAGATCGCCACGGTGATGAAGGATGCCAAGCTGCGCGGCACCCCGGCCAAGCTGTTGCGCAGCATGCGCAACGATCGACAGTTCCAGTACGGGGACGCCAATGCACTGATCAACCGTTACCGCCAGGTGCAGCAGCAGGTCAACGCACGCCTGCCGCAGGTGCTGGATACGTTGCCGAAGGCACCGCTTGAGGTGCGCGCGGTGGAACCGGAGCGGGCGCTGACTGCCGCTGCCGCCGCGTACCAGCCGGCATTGCCCGGGCAGTCCGCCGTGCTGTACGTGAACACCCGCGACCTGGCCAGCCGCAAACGCTGGATCGTGCCGGTGCAGTACCTGCATGAGGCGATCCCCGGCCATCACGTGCAGCTGGGCCTGCAGCAGGAACTGGCCAAGCTGCCGCGCTTCCGCCGCCTCGGAGGTGATCTCGCCTTCGTCGAAGGCTGGGGCCTGTACGCCGAAACGCTGGGCGAAGACCTCGGCATCTACACCGATCCCTACGACCGCATCGGCTACCTGTACTCGCGCCTGCTGCGTGCCGCGCGCGTGGTGGCCGATACCGGCGTGAACGCACAGGGCTGGAGCAAGCAGCAGGCCGTGGCCTACCTGCAGAAGACGGTCGACATGAGCAGCGATGACGCCAATGCCGAAGTCGAGCGGATCATGGCCCAGCCCGGACAGGCGCTCTCCAACGTGGCTGGCCTGACCACCATCGTGGCCCTGCGCGACAAGGCCAGGGCCCGCCAGGGAGCCGCCTTCGACCTGCGTCGCTTCCACGCCGAACTGCTGAAGGACGGCTCGATGCCGCTGGACGTGCTGGACCGCAAGATGGAACGCTGGATGGCCGAGCCGGCCAGTGCCACGCCCGCCCCTTCACCCTGACCCGACCGGAGCCCTCATGCGCCCTGCCGTCGTCCTGCTCGTCGCCGTGCTGGGCCTGCTACCCCCAGCCAGCTCCGCCGCCCCGGTGCTGACCCCACCGGATGCGGGTATCGACGGCCTGATGCAGGCCTATGACGGCCAGGTGCCCGGCGCTGCGGTGCTGGTCCTGCATGACGGGCAGCCGGTATTCCGTCGCGGCTACGGGCTGGCGGTGGTGGAAGACGGCACCCCGGTCACCCCGGCCAGCAACTTCCGGCTGGCCTCGGTCAGCAAGCAGTTCACCGCCGCGGCGGTGCTGCTGCTGGTGGAGGACGGCCGGCTCGGGCTGGACCAGACCGCCCGCCAATGGCTGCCCGAACTGCCACCGGCTGCCGCCGCCATCACCATCCGCCAGCTGCTGTCGCATACCAGCGGCCTGCTCGACTACGAAGACCTGATGGACCCGGCCGACCCGCGGCAGGTGCACGATGCCGACGTGCTGGCCCTGCTCTCGCGCGAAGACCGGCTGAACTTCACGCCCGGCACGCAGTACCGGTACAGCAACAGCGGCTACGCGCTGCTGGCACTGATCGCCGGACGCGCCTCGGGCCAGGATTTCGCAGCCTTCCTGCAGCAGCGCATCTTCCGCCCGTTGGGCATGGCCCATACCGTGGCCCACCAGGACGGTGTCGACACGATCGCCACGCGTGCCTATGGCTACAGCTGGCTCGATGGCCGCTGGCAGCGCACCGACCAGAGCACCACCAGCGCCGTACTCGGCGATGGCGGCATCTATTCCTCGCTGGACGACCTGGCCCGCTGGGATGCCGCGCTGTATGACGACCGCCTGTTGTCCAAGGCCTCGCGCCGCGCGATGTTCAGCCCGGCCACCACGACCACCGAACCTGACGTGCCGCACTACGGCTTCGGCTGGCGCCTGAATGGCGCTGTGCAATGGCACAGCGGCGAAAGCATCGGCTTCCGCAACGTGATCGTTCGCCACCCGGAAAAGCACCTGACCGTGATCGTGCTGACCAACCGCAACGACCCCGAACCCTATCCGCTGGCGCTGAAGATCGCCCAGCGCTGGCTGGACATCCTGCAATGACGGCTGCTTCCGACGCCCTGCTGGGCATCCATCACGCCGCACTGATCTGCAGCGACTACGCGCGCTCGAAGGACTTCTACGTGCGTATCCTCGGCCTGCGCGTGCTGGCCGAGAACCACCGCAGCGCGCGCGATTCCTGGAAGCTGGACCTGGCCCTGCCCGACGGCGGCCAACTGGAACTGTTCTCGTTCCCCTCGCCGCCGCCGCGGCCCAGCCGCCCCGAGGCCCAGGGCCTGCGCCACCTCGCGTTCCGGGTTGCCGCGCTGGAGCCGTTCATCCAGCATCTGGCAGCGCATGGCGTGGCCTGCGAACCGATCCGCGTGGACGAATACACCGGCCGCCGCTTCACCTTCTTCGCCGACCCCGACGACCTGCCGCTGGAGCTGTACGAAGTCGGTTGAGCCGACCGCGTGCCGACCAACGGTCGGCACCCACCATCAGCAGCGTGAACCTGTCGAAGGCTGGGCACTGTGGGTTTGCGGGGTGTGAGCCGCATGGATGCGGCGACCAAGCCCCCATGGACGGGTTTACGGCGGCCCCGCAAACCCACAGTGCCCTGCCATCCCACGGAATGCCGCTCTGGCTCTGGCTCTGGCCGTTGCCGTTGCCGTTGCCGTTGCATTGAGCAGGTGCAGGGCTGCAAGCCCTGCAAAGCCCCCCCCTTCCCCATACCCCGCCGAATGGGTATACAGTCGACCCGTACCGGCATCGTGCCGGAATGAACCCTGGGAGGGGACCATGCGCAAGACCTTCAAGACCCTGCTGCTGGCGCTGCCGCTGTGCCTGGCCGCGCTCTCGGCGCAGGCCGCCGACGGCGCCGCCGGCCGCTGGAAGACCATCGACGACAAGACCGGCAAGGTGAAGTCGATCGTCGAGATCACCCAGGCCGCCAATGGCACCCTGACCGGCAAGGTGGTCGACATCCTGCACTCGGACAAGGGTCCCAACCCAGTCTGCGACGGCTGTGAAGGCGCCAACAAGAACAAGCCGGTAAAGGGCATGACCATCCTCTGGAACCTGAAGGCCGACGGCGCCAACAAGTGGTCCGGTGGCACCATCCTCGACCCGGCCAACGGCAAGACCTACAAGTCGAAGATGGAACTGCAGCCAGGTGGCACCAAGCTGGACGTATCCGGCTGCATCGCCTTCATCTGCCGCGCGCAGACCTGGCAGCGCGAATAAGCGCCCTGGCCCGCTTCACCCCCGTGACCCGGCCCCGGCCGGGTCACCTCGTTGCGGGCATGCGATACTCTGCGGTTCCCCTCGGCTTCACCCCGCGACCATGACCCGTACCGCGCTCGTCACCACCGCCCTGCCCTACGCCAACGGCCCGCTGCATCTGGGCCACCTGGTCGGCTACATCCAGGCCGACATCTGGGTGCGTGCGCGGCGAATGAGCGGCGGCAAGGCCTGGTTCGTCTGCGCCGACGACACCCATGGCACGCCGATCATGCTGGCCGCGGAAAAGGCCGGGGTCACCCCGGAAACCTTCATCGCCAACATCCAGGCCAGCCACGAGCGTGACTTCGCCGCCTTCGGCGTGGCCTTCGATCACTACGACTCGACCAACTCGGCGGCCAACCAGGCGCTGACCGAGCAGTTCTACCTGAAGCTGGAAGCGGCCGGCCACATCAGCCGCCGTTCGGTGGCGCAGTTCTACGACCCGGCCAAGGGCATGTTCCTGCCCGACCGCTACGTCAAGGGCATCTGCCCGAACTGCGGCAGCCCCGACCAGTACGGCGACAACTGCGAAGTGTGCGGCGCCACCTATGCGCCGACCGACCTGAAGGAGCCGCGTTCGGTCATTTCCGGTGCCACCCCGGAAATGCGCGATTCGGAGCACTTCTTCTTCGAGGTCGGCCACTTCGATGCGTTCCTGCGCGACTGGCTTGCCGGCGATGTCGCCCTGCCGGGCGTGAAGGCCAAGCTGGGTGAATGGCTCAATGCCGAAGGCGGCCTGCGCGCGTGGGACATCTCGCGCGATGCGCCGTACTTCGGTTTCCAGATTCCCGGCCAGCCGGGCAAGTACTTCTACGTCTGGCTGGACGCGCCGATCGGCTACCTGTCCAGCTTCCAGACCCTGTGCGGCAAGCTCGGCGAAGACTTCGAAGCGCACCTGCGTGCCGGCACCAGCACCGAGCTGCACCACTTCATCGGCAAGGACATCGTCAACTTCCACGGCCTGTTCTGGCCGGCGGTGCTGCACGGTACCGGCCATCGCGCGCCGACCCGCCTGCACGTCAACGGCTACCTGACCGTGGACGGCGCCAAGATGAGCAAGTCGCGCGGCACCTTCGTAATGGCCCGCACTTTCCTCGACGCTGGCCTGGAACCGGAAGCGCTGCGTTACTACTACGCGGCCAAGTCCGGCGGTGGCGTCGACGATCTCGACCTGAACCTGGGTGACTTCATCGCCCGCGTCAACGCCGACCTGGTCGGCAAGTTCGTCAACCTGGCCAGCCGCTGCGCCGGCTTCATCAGCAAGCGCTTCGACGGCCAGCTGGCCGCTCAGCTGCCCGATGCGGCGCAGTACCAGCGTTTCGTCGATGGCCTGGCGCCGATCCGCGAAGCGTACGAGCGCAACGACCCGGCTGCGGCGATCCGCCTGACCATGACCCTGGCCGACGAAGCCAACCGCTACATCGACGACGTCAAGCCGTGGGTGATCGCCAAGCAGGAAGGCGCCGACGCGCAGCTGCAGGCGGTGTGCAGCCAGGGCCTGAACCTGTTCCGCGTGCTGGTCACCGCACTGAAGCCGGTGCTGCCGGCCACCGCCGCGCAGGCCGAGGCCTTCCTGGCTGCGCCGGTGAACGACTGGACCGACCTGGTGCAGCCGCTGCTGGGCCACCGCATCACCGACTACACCCCGCTGTTCACCCGTATCGACCCGAAGAAGATTGACGCCATGATCGACGCCTCCAAGGACACCCTGCAGCCGGCCGCCGCTGCTGCCCCCGCCGCCAAGGCCGACGCCGCCAAGCCGGCCGCACCGGCACCGGCCAAGGACGAAGCGAACAGCGCCGACGCGCCGGCCTACATCGGCATCGATGATTTCGCCAAGCTCGACCTGCGCATCGGCAAGGTGCTGGTGTGCGAATTCGTGGAAGGCTCGGACAAGCTGCTGCGCTTTGAACTGGATGCCGGCGAGCTGGGCAAGCGCCAGATCTTCTCCGGCATCCGCGGCAGCTACGGTGAGCCGGAAAAGCTGGTGGGCCGCAGCGTGGTGTTCATCGCCAACCTGGCCCCGCGCAAGATGCGCTTCGGCCTGAGCGAAGGCATGATCCTGTCGGCCGGCTTCGACGGCGGCGCGCTGGCGCTGCTGGACGCCGACAGCGGCGCACTGCCGGGCATGCCGGTCCGCTGATGCCTCAAGCGGGCGTGGCCACGGCCGCGCCCGCCGGCAGCACCGGCCACGGGGGCAACGCGATGGGAGGCAACGGAATGGAACTGGCGCTGTTCGACTTCGACCACACCGTAACCACCTGCGATACCTATGGCCGTTTCCTGCGCCGCGTGGCCACGGCCGAACAGCTGGCGCAGGCGTGGTGGAAAGTCGGCCCGTGGCTGGTGGCGTACAAGCTGAAGCTGATCTCGGCCGAACGCATCCGTGCACGCGTCACCCGCCTGACCTTCAGCGACCGCCACAGCGATGACATCACCACGCTGGCCGCCGGCTTCTCGCGCGAATTCCTGCCCGAGGTGGTGCGCCCGGAAATGCTGGAGCAGATCCGCTGGCACAAGGAACAGCAGCACACCGTGGTGATCGTGTCCGGTTCGCTGGACCTGTACCTGAAGCCATGGTGCGAGCAGCTGGGCCTGCAGTTGATCTGCAACCGGCTGGAGAGCCAGGACGGCCGCCTGACCGGTCGCTATGCCGGTGGCGACTGCGGCCCGCGCAAGGTCGAGCACATCCGTCGCCAGTTCGATCTGTCGCGCTACGTGCGCATCCATGCCTACGGCGACAGTTCCGAAGACAAGCCGATGCTGGCACTGGCCCACGAGCGCTGGTTCCGTGGCAAACCCCTGAAGTAACCCAACGCGCAGCCTTCGCCACGCATGAGCCTGACCCCGCCCCTGACCGAACGCCTCGACCGACTGCTGCCGCAGACCCAATGCGGGCAATGCGGTTACGACGGCTGCCGCCCCTACGCGCAGGCGATGGCGCGCGGCGAGGCGGGCGTGGACCGCTGCCCACCGGGTGGCGACGCCGGTGCGCGTGCACTGGCCCAGGTGCTGGGCACACCGGCCATTCCGTTTGACCGCTCGCGCGGCGAGCACAAGGCCGCGCAGGTTGCGTTGATCGTGGAGGCCGACTGCATCGGCTGCACCAAATGCATCCAGGCCTGCCCGGTGGATGCCATCGTCGGCGGTGCCAAGTACATGCACACGGTCATCGCCGATCTGTGCACCGGCTGTGAGCTGTGCATTCCGCCGTGCCCGGTGGACTGCATCGAGATGCTGCCCCTGTAACGGGGTCTGCAGAAGGGGTCAGATCCTTATTCCAACGGAAAAGGGATCTGACCCCTTTCAATGATTAAGGCACCGCCGCCGTCACCACGATCTCGACCTTCCACTCGGCGTGGGCCAGCTTGGCTTCGAACGTTGCGCGGGCCGGGGTCGCGCCCTCGACCACCCACTCGTCCCACGCCTTGTTCATGCCCTCGAAGTCGGCGATGTCGGCCAGGAACACTTCCGCGCGCAGCACGTGCTGGCGATCGCTGGCCACCAGCGCCAGCAGCTTGTCGATCTCCGCCAGCACCTGCCGGGTCTGACCGGTGATGTCCTGGCTGGTGTCTTCCGGAATCTGGCCGGAGAGGTAGGCGACCTTGTTGTACACGGTCATTTCGGACATGCGCGGTCCGACGTCGTAACGCTCCATCATGGGCGTGGCTCCTGCGGGTGATCAGGCCTGCATTGTCCTCCAAAGCGGTCAACGATGGGTGCACGCGGACGTGCCGCGCAACGCCACTACCGGGCTCCGACACACCCGCTGGTCAAATGCCCGCGACAGGCGCACGATGCGCCACGCCCGCGTTGACACCGCCCTCCCCCTCCCTGACGCACCCTTGCGCCGATGACCGAAACCACCGACCCCGCCACCGCTTCCTCCACCCCGGCATGGAAGCGGGTCCTTACCATCGTCATCCCGCTGCTGATCCTCGCGTTGGCCCTGCATGGGCTGGCCAATGAATTCGATGAGAACGGCTACCGCGCCATCCGCCATGCCTTCCATCAACTCAGCGGCACGCAGATCGCGCTTACCGTGGTGCTTGGCCTGGCCAGCTACGCCTGCCTGATCGGCTTTGACGCCATCGGCCTGCGCCGCAGCGGCATCCGCGTACATCCGGCACGCATCGGCATCACCGCATTCCTGGCACATACGCTGGGCCAGACCGTGGGCTTCGCTGCGCTGACCGGTGGCGCGGTGCGCCTGCGCGGTTACCGCACTGCCGGCCTGGACCTGGCGCAGATCGGCCAGGTGGTGCTGATGAGCACGCTCGGCTTCGTGTTCGGTGCCTGGCTGCTGATCAGCGTGGCCCTGTGCATGGAGCCTGAAGCCGCGGCGCTGGCACTGCCGTTGAATCCGGACGCGGTGCGCGTGGTCGGCGTCATCGCGCTGTTCGCCTATCTGGCGATGCTGCTGCTGGTCGGCCGCGAAGGCCGCCAGTTCAGCGTGTTCGGGCATGGCCTGTGGCTGCCCGACCGCCGCACCATGATCGGCGTCACCGTGCTCAGCGTGATCGAACTGGTGCTGGCCAGCGCTGCGTTCTACGTGCTGCTGCCGGACTCGACGCCCACCGGCCTGCCCGGCTTCGTCGGCCTGTACCTGGTTGCAGTGCTGGCCGGCCTGGTCTCGACCGTCCCCGCAGGCCTCGGCGTGTTCGAATGGAGCCTGCTGAAGCTGCTGCCGCAGGTCGCACCGGCGGCAGTACTGGCCGCCGCGCTGATCTACCGCGTTACCTACTACGTGCTGCCGTTGGTGCTGGCCACCCTGCTCGCGCTGGCCCCTGCGCTGCGGCAACCGCTGCAGGCCAGCGCCGGCGCCACCCGCGCCGGCTGGAACGCACTGCGCCCCTGGTTGCCACAGATCATCGCGCTGGCGGTGTTCAGCATCGGCGCGGCGCTGGTCATCGACGGCACGCTGCCGACCCCGCGTCGTCATCTGGTCAACGCCTCGCTGCCCATCCTGGAAACCTCGCACCTGATCGGCAGCCTCAGCGGTGTCGCCCTGCTGCTGATCGGCCAGGGCCTGTCCCGGCGCAGCCACGCGGCGTGGATGCTGGCGATGGCGGTGTGTGTGATCACCCCGCTGCCGCTGTGGCTGCGCGGCGGCCAATGGTTGATCGCAGTTTCCGCAGTGCTGGCGGCGATGGCCCTGTGGGCCGCGCGCCGCGAGTTCTACCGCCAGGGTGCGCTGCTGGACGAGGCCTGGTCGTGGCCATGGCTGCGCAACCTCGGGCTGGTGCTGGTCGCGGTCACCTGGCTGCTGTTCTTCACTTACAGCCACGTCGAATACCAGAACGAGCTGTGGTGGGAATTCGCGGTGTCCGGCAACGCGCCGCGTGCGCTGCGTGCGCTGCTGGTGGTGGCCATCGCGCTGGTGATGTTCGGCCTGGCGCGATTGCTGCACAGCACCCGCAGCCCGCTGCCGGCCGCCGATGAAGCCACGCTGCAATCGCTGGCGCCTGTGCTGGCCGGTGCCACCGATACCCAGGCCTGCCTGGTGCTGACCGCCGACAAGGCGGTGCTGCGCGATGATGCGAAGCAGGGCTTCGTGATGATGCAGCGCTATGGCGGTTCGCTGATCGCGATGGGCGATCCGGTCGGACCGCCGGAGGTCGCCCGCGCACTGATCTGGCGCTTCCGCGAGGAGGCCGACCGGCTCGGCCTGCGCCCGGTGTTCTACCAGGTGGGCGAGACCTACTGGCAGACCTACCTGGACCTTGGCCTGGGCCTGGTCAAGCTGGGCGAGGAGGCGATGGTGCCGCTGCACGACTTCGGCCTGGACGGCCGCGAACGTGCCGACCTGCGCCAGGCCTGGAACCGCGGCAAGCGCAGCGGCCTGTCATTCCGGGTGGCGCCCGTGGAAGAGATTCCCAGCCTGCTGCCACGCCTGCATGCCATCTCCAACGCCTGGCTGGACGACAAGGCCGGCGATGAAAAGGGCTTCTCGCTGGGCAGCTACGACCCGGATTACCTGGCGCGCTTCCCGGTCGCACTGGTCGAGGCCGAAGGCCAGATCGTGGCGTTCGCCAACCTGTGGCAGGCACCGGCCGGCGCCGAGCTGTCGGTGGACCTGATGCGCCATGTCAACGAGGCGCCCAAGGGCACGATGGACTTCCTCTTCATCGAACTGTTCCTGTGGGGCCGCGCGCAGGGCTACGCGCGCTTCTCGCTGGGCATGGCGCCGCTGTCCGGATTGGCCCAGCATCGGCTCGCGGGCCGCTGGAACCGGCTGGCCGGCCTGCTAGCGCGGCACGGTGAACGCTTCTATGGCTTCAGTGGTCTGCGCCGCTTCAAGTCGAAGTTCGATCCACAGTGGCGGCCGCGCTATCTGGCAGCACCCGGCGGCATGCACCTGCCGGCGGCGCTGCTGGATGCCACGCGCCTGATCTCGCTGGATCCGCGGCGGAATTGAGGCCGCGATCCGTCGAGCATGGCTCGACGCTACTGCGGCGCGTTCTGGTGGGTGCGAACCGTTGGTTCGCACGCCCTCCGCTTTACGCGCCGCCCTTCGCAACCCCAGGTAGGTGTCGACCTTGGTCGACACGCTCCCCGGCGCCGACCAAGGTCGGCGCCTACCAACGTCCGTCGAGCATGGCTCGACGCTACATGAGCGTCAGGCGCCACCCTTGAGGATCACCTCGGCCAGGCGGTCGTAGTCACCATTGAAGTGATGGTCGCCCGGCAGCTTCACCTTCTGCACGCCATCGTTGGCGGGAAGGCCCGGGCACAACGCGTCATCGTCGTCCTGCCCATACACGCACAACGTCTTGCCAGCCGGCAGCTTCGCCACTTCCGGCGCGATCGGCAGGCCGTCACCGCCGCCGCCCAGCCAGTTGCTGACATGGAACTCGAAGTCGGCCTTCTTGCCCACCGACAGCAGCACAATACGGTCCAGTGCCGCGCGGGTATCTGCATCGAGCTGGTTGATGGTGGCCGGCAGCACGTCGGCGCCCTGCGAGAATCCGATCAGCATGACCTTGTCGCGGTGCCACTGCTGGCGGTAGTGATCGATGATCTTCTGCAGGTCCGCAGCAAAGCCCTTCGGCGTGCGCTCGCTCCAGAAGTAGCGCAGCGAATCGATGCCGACCACCGCCACGCCGTGCTCGTTGAGCGACGACGCCACGTCCTTGTCCAGGCCGGCCCAGCCACCGTCGCCGGAGACAAACACGGCCAGCGTGTCGCCGTTGCCGGCTGCAGGCACTTCCACCACCGGCAGGCCCTTCAGCGCAGCCGGTGGCGGTGCCAGGCTGACACCTGCCTGCGCCCCCATCACCCGCGCCGCAGCCACCAGCCCCGGCGAGGCGTCACCGCGCGCGGTGCGCTTGAACTCGCGCGCCATCGCCACCTGCTGCACGAACCCGCTGGCCTCGCCCACCTTGCAGCCGTGATCACCGGCCGCACTCAACCACGGGAAGTTCAGTTCGGCGGGCTGCAACCTGTTGCGCTTCACGCCATCGCCGCAGACCATGCGTTCGTGGCTGTGGTCCGGGCAGAAGCCGGTGGTGAGCAGGCCGGCGAATACCTGGGTATCGGCCTGCGCCGCCAGCGAGTAGGCCATTTCGGCACCTTCACCATCGCCGCCGACCAGCGGCAGGTGGTAGCCGGGCAGATGCAGCGACGCCTGCAGCCAGCGCGAGAAGTTCTCGACATCGCCGGAACCAAAGGAGCAGGTCGGGTCACCCTCGCGCTTGAGCACGCCGCGCAGATGCGCGATGTCCACGGCCGCGACCATCGCGCCATCGGCACGCAGCGCCTCGATCGGCAAACGGCTGGTATCACCGCCGGCAGAAGGTTCATGGAACCAGATCACTACCCGCTGCGGCGTTCCCGACGGCATATGCACCGGAATCTGTTCGAACCGCCCGTGGCTGAACTGCTGCACGTTGGCCGCCGCCATTGCCGGCAGCGCAGCCAGCGCCAGTACCACACCCATTGCCCTGCCCAGCCCTGCACGCTTCATATCGCAGCCCCGATGGAATGCGCACACGATACGCCGCCACCGCGTGCACGGCACGTACCGGCGCAGGCCGTTGGGGGTTCAGTGAGGGGCGGGACGGCGGCTGCGGCGGTACAACGCCAGCGCCAGGTACAGCAGCCAGCCCACGATCACCGCAATCACAACCTTCTGCCCCAGCCCACGCGGTGGCCCGGCGCGCCACAGCACGTGCAGCCAGAGAAGCACGAACGCAAGCCACGCCCAGCCCCAGAGCAGGCCAGCGGCGGACTGCCAGCCCGGTTCGCGGCGCAGGTACCAGGCCTGCAGCAGCATGCCGACGCTGGCACACAGGAACGCGGTGTTGGCCGCCAGCCCATGGATGAACGGTGCCAGCAACGGCGTTGCATCGGGCAGCCAGCTGTCACCGATGGCGACGGTGGCCAGCCCCAGTGCGGACACGGTGAACAGCAGCGGCGCGGCCCCGCTGCGACGCGGGCCGATGCTGCCGCGATACAGCGCGATGCCGAGCACCGCGATGGCCAGCGCCAACAGGCAATACGCCGCGCGCAGTGCCAGCCCCCACGGCCCATGCAGGTAGAGGCTGAGCGTGGCCCGCACCCAGTCCAGGTCGGTGCGCACGAACTGGGTCCACAGCGCAGTGACCACGAACAGCAGCAACGCCACCAGTGCCAGTACTGCCGCCGGACGTGCGCGGTTCATGGCGCCGCTTCCGGATGCCGCGCCTGCCACTCGGCCAGGGCCTTGCGGTAGCGCTGCAGCTCATCGGCATACAGGTCAAGCACGCACAGCGGGCAGCCACTGCCGCAGCACTCATTGGGACCAGGCTCTTCCGGTGGCAGCGGACGGGGATCGGGATCAGGAACGGACACGGTCGGAAACGGCGATCGGTGGAAACAGACCCCAGTGTACCGGGCTGGCTCAGCGGTCCAGCTGCCGGCGCAGGTTGTCGCGGGCCGCGGCATCCAGGCGCTGGTGGAAGAAGTCGCTGAGGAAGATGCGTGGCGCACGCAGCAGGCCCTGCAGGAAACGCCGGCGCCCGGCGCGGTACAGAAAGCCCGGCACCACGCCCGTGTACTCCTCGGCCACGCCCCGGTCGTAGGCGGCGAACACCGGTTCCGGCGCGGCCAGGATCGCCATGTCGCAGTCCAGGAACAGCGCGGCCTCGGCATCGACATCGTCCGGGCCGAGCTCGCCATGGCGGGCAGTCAGCAGGATCAGCTGCTCGACCCGGGCGGCATCGACGGCGGCCAGTTCCGGTGCCTGTGCGATTGCCTGCAAGGCCAACTGCGCCGAGCGTGCCTCGTTGTCCTTGCGCCCGGCCTGGTAGATCGCATCGTGGTACAGCACGGCCAGATAGACCTCGGCCGGCTGCTGCCAGCCCGGGCCATCAGCCACCTGCTGGCAGTGCTGCAGCACGGCGCGCACGTGGCCGAAGTGGTGGTAGGCGCGGGGCGGCGTTGCATAGCTGTCCTGCAGCGCCTGCCACTGCGCCGGGGCAAGCGAGAGCGGTGAGAAGTCCATGCCCGGATCATCCCGCCTGCGTCGGCGGCGGGCAAGCTGGCTGTTTTTTCACCACGCACTCACAACGCTTGCCGGGCGCGGCCTGGGCGCGGTTGTCCACAGCTTTGTCGAGCGCTGGTCCACACCGGTTGTGGATGAACCGCGACGCCGACCAACGGTCGCTGCAGCGGAACATCCCTGGGTCTACACTCGCCACAGGCGGGAGCGCCCGCCGCTGCCGGGAGCTGTCATGTACCGTCCTTCCGTCCCTTGCCTGGCCCTTTCGCTGCTCGCCCTCTGTGCGCCGGCCTTCGGCGCGGACCTGGCGCCGCCTGCAACGTTGGTGACCACTCCGACCATCACCGTGTCGGCTCCGCGCGTGCCGACGCCGGAGGAGGTGTTCGCCATTCCGGCGGACCTGCGCGCGATGCTGCAGAAGCAGGTGATCCAGCGCAGCTACTCCCGCGACCAGCGCCTGCAGGCGCTGGTGGAAATGATCTTCGACCAGCACGGGCTGAACCTGCAGTACGACGCCAATGCGACCTACACCGTCAGCGAGATCTGGCAGCACCGCCAGGCCAACTGCCTGGCCTTCACCCTGCTGTTCGTGACGCTTGCCCGCGAAGCCGGCATCCAGGCCCGCGTGCAGGAAGTGGGACAGGTGGTGTCGTGGTACCAGGACCAGCAGAACGGCGTGGTCTACAACGTCGGGCACGTCAATGCCGGCGTCGACGTCGGCGGGCGTTTCGGTACCGTCGACCTCGACCGCAACGTGCTCTACGACCGGCGCGGGCCGGTTCCGGTCAGCCGTGCGCGGGCCTTGGCGCATTTCTACAACAACCGCGGCGCCGAGTACCTTGCCGAAGGTGACCTGGTGGGCGCACGCGCGTTCTTCGACGCTGCGCTGGCCCAGGACAGCGGGTTCGCTCCGGTCTGGAACAACGTCGGCGTGCTCGACCATCGCGCAGGCGACAACGAGGGCGCCCGACAGGCCTTGGACAGGTCGCTGCAGCTGGATGGACGCCAGGATGCCGCGCTGACCAATGCCTCGGCACTGTTCCGCAGCCTGGGCCTGACCGCACAGGCGCAGGCGCTGGAGCGCCGGTTGACGTCGGTGCAGCGCGAGGACCCGTTCGCGCAGTACATGCTGGGCGCCAAGGCCGAGCGTGCGGGCCAGCTGGATGCGGCGATCCGCTACTACCGCCAGGCGGTGCGCCTGTATGACACCGCGCACCAGTTCCACTTCGGGCTGGCACGGGTCTATTTCCTGGCCGGCCAGCTCAAGCGTGCCGATCGCGAAATGCTGCGCGCGCAGGAACTGGGCGGGGCCCAGGAGCAGGCACGCTACCAGGCCAAGCTGGACAGCCTGGCGCGCTGGCGCGCGCAGCAGGCCAGGCGCTGAGGTCCGGTCAGGCCTTCTTGAGGAAACAGGTCTTCAGGACCAGCCCCTTGATCTTGTCCGAGTTGCCTTCGATGTGCTCGGCATCGTCCTCGACCAGGCGGATGTTGCGGATCACCGTGCCCTGCTTCAGCGGGATCGAGGAGCCCTTCACCTTCAGGTCCTTGATCACGGTGACGGTGTCGCCGGTCTGCAGGGTATTGCCGTTGCTGTCACGCACGACCAGGGTCGAACCGGCGCTTTCCTCGGCGGTCCACTCGAAGCCGCAGTCGGCGCAGATCCACCGCGCGCCATCGGCATAGGTGTTTTCCAGGGTGCACTGCGGGCAGGCGGGGGCGGACGACATCGGCAAGTACCTCAAAATGAATCAACAGGCGCCATTGTAACCGGCCGGCCCTTTTTCCCATTCCGTCGGAGGGGCGCCGGCGGTCCCCCCTCCACAAGGCGCTGGAACTTGCAGTTGGTAGCGAACTGCAGCAGAGTGCGCGACCCCTGATCGTCCCCGGAACTCCCCATGCGCCTCGGCATCGACTTCGGTACCAGCAACTCCGCCGCCGCCATCGTGCATGAGGGAAAACTGCTGCCGATCCGCTTCGGTGACGCCGAGCAGTTCCGCACCAGCGTGTACTTCCCCGGCGTGGTGCCCGACCCGGACGACTTCCAGCTCGACGACGGCCAGGAACACCAGCTGCAGCAGATGATCGACAGCGCCGCCCGCGCAGCGCGTGCCGCCGGCCAGGAACGCACGCCACAGGCGCTGCGCCGCGAAGCCCTGCGCGCGCTTCGCCGCGAGTGGATGGAAGCCCGTGCCGGCCAGGAACGCAGCGCCAGCGACCTGCTGCAGAACGCGGTCTACGGTGATGAGGCTCTGGAAGCGTATTTCGAGGAACACGAAGGCAACCTGGTGCAGAGCCCGAAGTCGATGCTGGGCTACAACCTGCACCCGCGCGCCAGGCAGACCATCACCGGCATCGCCGCGCACATCCTTGAACACATCCGCCTGACCGCCAGCGCACAGCTTGGCCGCCCGCTGCGTGCCGCCCTGCTCGGCCGCCCGGTGCAGTTCCGCAGTTCGATCGGCGCGGCCGGCAACGACCAGGCACTGGACATCCTGCGCGAGGCCGCCACCCAGGCCGGCTTCGACCAGATCGATTTCCTCGAAGAGCCGGCGGCGGCGGCCATGCACTACCACGCCGAAAGCCGCGAGCGGCACCAGGCGGTAATCGTCGACATCGGCGGCGGTACCACCGACATCGCGCATGCCGAAGTCGGCGGCGACGACGCACCGCGCATCCACCGCGCCTGGGGTATCGCCCGTGGTGGTACCGACATCGACCTGGCGCTGAGCCTGTCCAGCTACATGCCGCTGTTCGGCCGCGGCATCACCCGCGTGCCCACCCACCACTACGTGGAAGCGGCCACCGTGCAGGACATGACCCGGCAGCGCGATTTCCGCCTGCACAAGTACGACCATGTGGACGCGCCCTGGGGCGACCGCCTGCAGGCCCTGCAGGACACCGGCAACACCGCGCGCCTGTACCGCGATGTCGAACGCGCGAAGATCGCCCTGAGCGCCGCCAGTGAACACCGCAGCACGCTGGACTACATCGCCCGCGACCTGCATGCCGACAGCAGCGCCGACGGCCTGGCCTCCGCCGCGCATGGGTACCTGGAGCAGATCCGCGAGCTGCTGGCCCAGGTCCGCAGCGATATCGGTGGCGATCCGGACGCGGTGTTCCTGACCGGCGGCATGTCCCGTGCCGGCTACCTGCGCCAGGCCGTGGCCGAGGCCTTCCCGGGCGCCCGCATGGTCCACGGCGAACCCTCGCTGGGGGTGGTCCAGGGCCTTGCGCTGGCCGCAGCCAGCCAGGATTAACAAAACGTTACGCGGTCTAAGTTACCCTTGGTCGGCTAGAACCCAGCTGCACCTTCCACCGGCCACGCCGGTGCGTGTCTTCCGTGCAGCCCGGCCCGCCCTGCGGGCCTAGCGACCATGCCTTCCTGGCTCGTTCATGGTCCGCGTACCACCGGAGCCGCCATCGAGACCCGCTTTGGGCACCCGCCAGGCCCCAGAGGCCTTACAACCTGACGCAGCACCTGCACCCATCGACTGCCGCCGTTGTGACGCGGTCTGTTGCCGGTTGCCCGTGCTGCTGCAGCCCGGCGACCAGGTGCCCGGCCAGTTCCTTTCGCGCGACGCCCACGGCCGTGCCGTGATGGCACGCAACGAGGAAGGCTGGTGCGCGGCGATCGATCCCTATCACCTGCGCTGCACGATCTATTCGCAGCGCCCGGCGATCTGCCGCCAGTTTTCGATGGGCGGCGATGACTGCCGCCGCGAGCGGCAGGACTACCTGCGCCAGGCTGATGCCTGGTCGCTTTCCTCCCCTTCCACCTGACAGGAGCAACCATGCCCCGCAAGGCAAAGACCCCCGCGAAGGCCAGCAACAGCATCCGCAGCGAACGCAAGGGCGCGGCCGCCAGCACCGTGGTCAGCAGTGATTCGATCGCTTCGGACCTGGCTGCGTTCCGCAAGGCCGGTGGCAAGATCGAAGTCCTCGGCACCACCTGGGCGCTGAAGAAAGCCAGCTGACCCAGTACCGACCGCGGCGGCGCTGCCGCCGCGGCCTGCCGGACCGCGCTCAGCGATCCAGGCGTACCTGCACACTGCCCGAATGCGACTGGATGCGGATGTCACCATCACCGCCGCCCAGCCGCGTGTCGAGGTGGCTGCCCGGCCCGTAGCGCGGCCGCTCCACCTGCCCGGCATCGCTGTTGATCGAACCGCTGAAGCTGTTCACCGACAGCTGCGCCGACACCGTGCGCGGCAGGCTCAGCGTCACCGAGGCGCTCACCGATTCGACGTTGACGCGGCCACCCGGTGCCAACCCGGCCGCTGCCAGCTCGATGCTGCCCGACACGGTTTCCACCGCCAGCCGCTGCACCCGCCCGGCGTCCACCTCGACCCGGCCGGACACGGTCTGCGCACCGATATCACCGGATACGCCGCCACCGGCCTCGATCCGACCACTGACCGTATTGACGTCAAGCTTCGGGGTCTGCAGGCGTGCACTGACACTGCCGCTGACCGTGTTGAGTTTGCTGTCGCCACTGCGCCCGGCCGCGCTCAGGCTGCCGCTGACCGTATCGGCCTGCAGGCGGCGCACGTCGATGCCGCTGATGTCCTGGCTGGCGCTGACCGTACTCAGCAGCAGTTCCACCGAGCGCGGCACATTCAGCACCAGGGTGGCGCCACCGTTGTTGTTGCGGCGCGGGTACTCGATCTCCCAGCGCACGCGGTTGGCGCTCTTCTCCTGGCGCAGCTGCAGGCCGTCACTGAGCGTGCCGGTGAGCTGCACATCATTGCGGTCCCAGCCGCGCACGGTCACCTTGCCGGCGACGTTGCTCAGTTCGATGCGACCGCCGGCGGCCAGCGTGTGGCGTTCGTCGATACGGGTGTCGGCCAGCGCCAGCGAGGGTGCCAGCAACAGCGCCACACAGCAGGAAATCAGGGTTCGGGTCATGGGGGTCTCCTCAGGTCGCCAGGCCGGACTCGGCGGCATAGGCCGCCTGCCGGGTCAGTTCCAGACGCAGCGCATAGGTGCGCTTGAGCTGGCCAAGCAGGTGCGGCGCACGTGGGTCCTGCGCCAGTGCGGCGCGGATCTGCGCGGCACTTTCATCGAGTTCATGCAGGGCCGGCTGCCATTCCGGCGCCCGGCCATCGGGCAGCGAGGCCACGGCCTGCTGGTACTGCTCGGTCATCGCCGCGGCCTGCAGCTGCAGCGCGGACGGCGCCGGCATGTCAGGCTGCGCATGGCGCCACGGCGCCACCGCATACACCGCCAGGCTGGCCGCCAGGGCCGCGCCCACCGGCAGCCACCAGCGCCGCCTCGGACGCATGGGCAGGGCCACCACATTGCCATCCGCTGCAGGCGCCGACGGTGGTTCACGCGGTGGCAGCCGGGCCGACAGGCGCTCCCAGCCATCGGCGGGCACGCTGCGTTCGCTGGACAGGGCACGCAGGCGTGCCAGCAGCGCGGAATCGGAATCGGAATCGTGGTCGTGTGTCGTCATGTCATGTCTCCCAGCCGTGCACGCAACAAACCGCGCGCACGATGCAACTGTGCCTTGGAACTGCCGACAGCCATCTGCAGCTGCTCGGCGATTTCCTGGTGTTTCCAGCCTTCGATATCGTGCAGTACCAGTACCGCACGTGCCCGTGGTGGCAGCGTCGACAGCGCGCGCTCCAGGTCGCGCTCGGTGCCGGCACAGCGGTCATGCACCGCCAGTTCCTGCAGCCCGCCGTCGACCTCATCCAGACTGTCGTGGTCCTGCCCGGCCGCGCGCCCACGCAGTTCCATCAGGGCGGCATTGACGCCCAGCCGATGCAGCCAGGTCGACAGGCTGCTCTCGAAACGGAACCCCGGCAGCGCCTTCCAGGCCTGCAGGAAGGCCTCCTGCAGCGCATCTTCGGCACGCGCCTGCTGGCCCCCACACAGCCGCCACAGCACGGCAAATACGCGGGGCGCGTGGCGCCGGTACAGCAGTTCGTAGGCGGCGGTATCGCCAGCGGCCGCCGCCCGCACCAGGGCGGATTCGTCGACGGCGTCGTTGGCGGCAGGCGGCGCGGGCATGGTGGTGTCGAGCATATCGCTTGGATGCGGCGGCCCGGGAAAAGGTTTAGAGCCGGATGATGATCGATTCCCTGCAACCTTTTCGGCGGCCGCTGCATCCATGCAGGGTCCTTCGCGAAAATGCCGTCCGGGAGTCCTGCCATGTCCAGCCCATCCTGCGCTGCCCTGCTGGTGATCGCCGCCTGCGTCCTGCTGCAGGCGCTGGGGCTGTCGCTGCAGCTTCGCCCCGACAACGGCCGCGCCTGCCTGCAGCAGCATCGCAAGGAGCTGGTCTGCCTGGCCTGGACGCCCACGGTCGAATCCCCCGCACGCGCCGGGTAACATCGGGGGCCGTTCCCCCGCCGTAGTCGCCCCATGATGTTGTCGCTGAAAGACCACCTGCCGCCCTGGACCCACCCGTGGCTGAACTACGCCGGCGTCGCCCTGCAGATCGTGCTGGTGCTGCTGGTCGCCTGGCTGCTGCGTCTGCTCGCCCGTCGCCTGATCCGCCGCTTCGCCGAGCACTACACGCTGCCGCCGGAGATGGTGATGGGCGCACGCCGGATCACCAGCTTCGTGGTCTATTTCAGTGCCCTGCTGTACATCCTCAGCCTGCTCGGCGCGAAGCCGTCGGTACTCTGGACCGCCTTCACCGGCTTCGCCGCGGTGGGCGCGGTGGCCTTCTTCGCGGCCTGGAGCGTGCTGTCCAACATCTTCTGCACGCTGCTGATCTTCACCACCCGTCCGTTCCGCCTGCACGACTACATCGAGGTGCTGGAAAACGGCGAGAAACCTGGGCTGAAGGGCCGGGTGATCGACGTGAACCTGATCTACACGACGCTGCAGGAAACCGGTGATGGCCACGAGGGCACGGTGCTGCAGCTGCCGAACAACCTGTTCTTCCAGCGCACGGTGCGTCGCTGGCGCGACCCGGCGCAGGCTCCCGGCGGGATCCAGGGCGACGGCTGAGGGGGTTTTTTTCTTTGCAGGGCTGCGCCCTGCACCCGCCGAGGCAACGTCAACGTCAAAGGCTGGCTTCCTGTGGGATGGCGGGGTGGGTCCGGTGGCGGGAGACGCCGTAAACCCGTCCATGGGGGCTTGGCCGCGGCATCCATGCCGCGGACACTCCCGCCACCGGACCCACCCCGCCTTCGACAGTTTCCCGCGATCTGCCGGAACGGCGTTCCGCTCTGGTGGGTGTCGACCTTGGTCGACACAGTAGAGCCGCGCCATGCGCGGATGATTCACTCGATATCTGACAGAAGAGTCGTGTCGACCAAGGTCGACACCTACCAACAGCCGCGCGTTCCAACGGCCGCCGTTGCCAACAGCGGCGTGAACCTATCGAAGGTGGGGCGGTGTCGGATTGCGGGGTGTCAGCCGCATGGATGCGGCTGCCAAGCCTACATGGACGTACTTGCGGCGTCCCCGCACCCCGACACCGCCCCGCCAACCCGCGGAATGCCAGCTTTTGCTTTTGCTGTTGCTGTTGCCTTGGCTTGAAGCATCTGCGGGTGCAGGGCGCAGCCCTGCCGAACAACCCTTACCTCAGCTGGCTGTCCTTGCTGCCGCGCCGGTTGTAGCCGCTGTGCGCGTGCTCCTCATCATCCAGCGCCTGCTGGCAGGCCACGCACAGGCGCACCCCGGGCACGGCCTGGCGCCGCGCCAACGGGATCGGCGCGTCGCATTCCTCACAGTGTTCCAGACCCGGACCCTGGCGCAGCTGGCGCCGCGCGCGGGCAATCGCATCATCAACGGTAGCGTCGATCTGATCCTGGACCGCGCCATCTCCCGCCCAACCGGTGGCCATGGCCATCCTCCGCAGGTGTGTCGCCTGATATGGGGACGATACACGCCGGCAAAAAGACAGGCCGTGATGCGGAGCCGAGCCGTGCTCGGCTGCTCTTCAGGAAGACGAACAGGATGCGAACGGGTTCGATCAGGCCGATTGCGGCTTAATCCCCTCCGTCCCCTTTTTGCTTACCAGACCAGGTCGTCGGGCACCTGGAACTGGGCGTAGTAGGCATCGTCCTCGGCGTTGCCGGTGGAGATCTCGGCGGTCGAGCCCGGCTGGCCGTGGTCGACGATGATCGCTTCCGGGGCGCGTTCACGCACCTTCTCGGCGGCGGCACGCGGCAGCAGCGCGTAGCCCTCGCCATGGGCAACGATGACCAGCACGCCCACCGACAGTGCCTTGCGCAGCTTGGGGTCGATCAGCAGGGTGCGGATCGTGGCGCCGTCGCTGAAGCGGTATTCGTCATCGCCCTTGTGGGGCACGGCGTGCGCGCTGATGATCTGCTTCGCCTGCGCCTTCTGTTCCGCCTGCCGGGCCTGGGCGTTGCGTTCGGCAGCCAGCGCGCGGTCGCGCTCGACCTTCTCGGCGCGGGCGCGTTCAGCTTCGCGCTGGACCTCGGCCGAGGTCGATTCGGCCTTGCCCTGGCGGGCCTTGGCCTGCGCGCTCGCGGCGGCGCTGGCCTGCGACTTCTTGGCCAGGCCGGCCTTGAGCAATTGTTCCTGCAGCGCGTTGGGCTTTGCCATGATCGTTGCGTACCGCGTGTAATCTTGGAGGCCCCATTCTACCGGCGCCCCGCCCCCCCTGCATGGCAGTGATGAAGTACCTCACCGGCTATCCCGAACCCCTGGTCGCCCAGGTGAGTGAACTGCTGGCGCAGGGCAAGCTCGGCCCATGGCTGCAGCAGCGCTACCCGGACCCGCACGCGGTGCGCAGCGACCGCCAGCTGTACGACTACACGCAGGAACTGAAAGACCGTTACCTGCGCAAGTCGGTGCCGCTCAACAAGGTCTGCTACGACAACACGCTGGAAGTGATCAAGCACGCGCTGGGCACCCACACCGCCATCTCCCGCGTACACGGCGGTCGCCTCAAGGCCAGCCGCGAGATCCGCATCGCCACCGTGTTCCGCCAGGCGCCGGCGGCATTCCTGCGCATGATCGTGGTGCATGAACTGGCCCACCTGAAGGAAGCCGACCACAACAAGGCCTTCTACCAGCTGTGCCAGCACATGGAGCCGGACTACCTGCAGCTGGAATTCGACACCCGCCTGTACCTGACCGAGCTGGCCAACCGCGGCCAGCGCTGAGCGGCCGCAGCAGCTACACTGCGCGCCCCCTGCCCGACCTGACCGAACCGCCCGCCATGGAACCGATCCGTCTCGACAAACGCCTGTCCGCCCTGCTCGGCATCCCGCGCGGCGAAGCCCGGCGCTACATCGAGGGCGGCTGGGTCACGGTCGATGGCGAGGTGGTGGAACAGCCGCAGCGCCCGGTCGACGACAACGCCGTGATCGTGGTGGCCGAGCAGGCCAGCGATGACAAGGCCGAGCGGGTCAGCATGCTGCTGCACAAGCCGGCCGGCGTCGCCGCCGAGACCCTGTGCGCGCTGGTCAGCAGCGACAGCCGAAGCGAGCTTGATGCCAGCGGCATCCGTCCACTGCAGCGTCATTTCCATGGGCTGCAGCTGGCGGCATCGCTGCCGGCGACCGACAGCGGCCTGGTGGTGGTCAGCCAGGACCCGGCCACCCTCGCCCATCTGCAGCGCAACCTGGGCCGCACCGAGCAGGAGTACCTCATCGAAGTGGCCGAAGGCGGCCCCGAGCGCGGTCCGTGGCTGCTGGCGCGGCTGCAGCACGAATCCGGCGGTGCCAAGGTCAGCTGGCAGAGCGAACAGCGCCTGCGCTTTGCCGGCAAGGGGCTGACCGCCAAGGGCCTGCGCGTGGCGGTGACCGCCGCCGGGCTGCAGGTCGCGGCCGTGCGTCGCCTGCGTATCGGGCGCGTGGCACTCGGGCCGCTGCCGCCAGGCCAGTGGCGCTACCTGGGCAGTGACGAGCGGTTCTGACCCCATCCACGCATGGCATGACATTGCCTGAAGAAGCCATCCACGCAAGTCGTGGAGCCATTGCAACGGGTCTTCTGGCTTTCATCCACGCATGGCGTGGATCTACCATCGGGGCATGAGTCCGCCCAAGCCCCTGTGGCAACGCCTGCTGCGTGTCGCTGCGATCATCGTCGCCGCCTTGTTGCTGCTGGTCCTGTCCGGCCTGCTGCTGGCCGACCATCTCACGCCGCAGGCACAGGGCGCGCCCTCGCACGTGCTGCCACTGCAACCGGCGCAGACGCGCATCGACCAGCAGATCGTGCCACTGCAGCAGGCCCATCCCGGCAAGTCCGGCGTGGCCTTCCTCAGCGATGGCATGGATGCGTTCGCGGCCCGCGCGATGATCACCGCGCACGCAGGACGCAGCCTGGACCTGCAGTACTACATCTGGCACGACGACCTGGTCGGCCACCTGATGGCCAAGGCGCTGTATGACGCCGCCGAACGCGGCGTGCGCGTGCGCATCCTGCTCGACGACATGAACGCCAGGGACAAGGATGCGCTGATGATGGCGCTCGATGCGCATCCAAACATCGAGATCCGCCTGTACAACCCGTTCCGCAACCGCAGTGGCATCGCACGCACGCTGGAGCTGGTGCAACGCGCCTTCAGCGTGAACCACCGCATGCACAACAAGAGCTGGATCGCCGATGGCCGCATCGCCATCGTCGGCGGGCGCAACATCGGCGAGGAATACTTCAGTGCACGCGACGATGTGAACTTCCAGGATCTTGACCTGGTGGTGGCCGGACCGGCCGTGCAGCAGGCCAACCGGATCTTCGACGATTACTGGAACAGCAGCACGGCCATTCCGATTTCCGCGCTGGCCTCCTACAGCGATGAACAGCTGCGGCAACTCGTGCGGCAGTCGGACCTGGATGCGCTGCATGCCAGGGCGCAGCCCTACCTGCAACGCGTGGCCGCATCGCGCGGCCTGCAGCGGCCTACGCCGGAGCCCCTGCACTGGAGCGCGAACGTGCGCATCGCCTCCGATCCGCCGATGAAGCATCGCGACGATGATCGCCGCCACTGGCTGGTCAATACGCTCAGCGACGAGCTGGCAACCACCCGTCGCAGCGCACTGCTGATCTCGCCCTACTTCGTGCCAGGCAGCGATGGCGTGGAGGGCCTTTCGGGACTGGCCGCGCGCGGCGCCCAGGTGGGCGTGGTCACCAATTCGCTGGCCGCCAACGACGTGGCTGCGGTGCACGGCGGCTACATGGGCTACCGCGTACCCCTGCTGAAGGCTGGCGTGCAGCTGTACGAACTGAAGGCACACGGCCAGCCGGATACCAGCCTGTTCGGCAGCAGCGGCGCCAGCCTGCATACCAAGGCATTCGTGGTCGACGACCGCCGCGGCTTCGTCGGCTCGTTCAACCTCGATCCGCGCTCGGCCTACCTCAATACCGAGATGGGAGTGCTGTTCGACGATCCGGTGCTGGGTGCGCAGCTGCGCGACGAGTACCTGCGCCTGGCCAGCCCTGCGCACAGCTGGTGGCTGGCCCTGGGACACGACGATGCGCTGCGCTGGCTGGAGCGGCAACCGCCGCCGCACTGGGTGGAGGCCGAACCCGGGGCGAGCCTGGGCAAGCGCTGGACCGCACGGGTGATCAGCTGGCTGCCGGTGGAATCGCAGCTGTAGCGCTCAGGGCGACGGCGATGCCTGTTCCTGCCCGGCCTCATCGCGCGTTTCCACACTGCGCCCGTGCAGGCGCCGCCAGATCCAGCGCAGGGTATGCGGCGGTGCCGACGGCAGTTGTTCAAGCAGGGCCAGCATGCGGTTCTGGCTGGCATGCCCGTGCCTGCACAGCAGGCTGGCAGCCGCAGCGGCGCTGGCCAGGCGCAGGCTGTCGGCCAGCGGTCCGTCCGCTTCCGGTGCCAGAGCCTGGTGCACCGGTTCGGGCAATTCCCAGGCCGCCGCCACGCGCTGGGCCAGTGGCAACGACCACTGCTGCAGCAGCTGCAGGGCCAGGGCCGGCTCCACGGTTTCGCCGCGCGCCTGCGCTTCCTGCAGCAGCTGGCGCATCACCAGCGCCGCGCCGAGCCCCTGCACCAGGCCCAGCCACTGGGCGGCGAAAGCATCGCCGAAGGTGACCGTGCGTGCGTGGTCGGCGGCCGCGCGCGAGGCCAGCAACGCATGCTCCCAGATGATCGTGCTGAACTGCGGGAACACCTCGCACTGCACCTGCATCACCGGCTGCACCAGCACCGCGCTGATGATCTGGCGCACGCCTTCGGTGCCGACCAGGGTCACCGCCCGCTGCAGGCTTTCCACAGGCCGCTCGTGCACCTTGTACGCCGGGCTGTTGGCAATGCGCAGCAGGTTGCCGGTCAGCACCGGGTCCTGGCCGATGATCGCCGCCATCACCCGCGCCGAGGCCGCGTCGTCGTTGACGGTCTGGATCAGCTGCGGCAACAGCTGCGGACGCCGGGGCAGGTGCCGGGCCGCCCAGTCGCGATCCTGCAGCGCGCGTGCCACCGCCTCGCCCAGCGCCGGGTCCTGGACCGGCGCGGGTTCGCCGGCCAGCCGCGGATACAGCGCCAGCGCATGCAGGCCGCGCTGCAGGTGCGCCGCGATCTCACTTGGTGGCAGCGCCTCGCCCTGCAGGCTGGCCGCAGCGGCGGCCACCGCCTGCCGCGATGCTGCGGCCAACCGCGACGGCGCCGCCCCGGTCGAGCGCGCCAGCCACGCGCGCAGCGATCGCCACCAGGCCGGCGTCATCGCCGCCCGCCCTGTCGTTGTGCTGCCTTTGCCGTCACTGACCGTCCTGCCTCTTCACACGAATCCGGCGACCCGCCGTCGTCGCAGCATCGGCCGCGCTTTCATCTTCTTTAACCGGGCGTCCGCCGATGTCGACGGCAGCGGCCGGAGGAATGGACTAGAATGGCGCCGCGCGACCCGTCCCCCTGCACCGACGACGTCGCTTTTTTTGTTTTTGGGACCCTACCGTTCACTGGCCGTTCGCCGCAGTTCGCCGCTGTTCGCGCCATCGGAGATGCCATGCTATTCGAAACCCTCGCCACCACCGGCCATGAACAGGTGGTGTTCTGCCACAACCACGATGCCGGGCTGAAGGCGATCATCGCCATCCACAACACCACCCTGGGCCCGGCCCTGGGCGGCGTGCGCATGCGCCCCTACGCCAGCACCGACGAGGCGCTGGCCGACGTGCTGCGGTTGAGCCGGACGATGACCTACAAGAATGCGCTGGCCGGCCTCAATGTCGGTGGCGGCAAGGCGGTGATCATCGGCGACCCCAAGGTGGACAAGACCGAGGTGCTGTTCCGCGCCTTCGGCCGTTACGTCGATTCGCTGGGCGGGCGCTACATCACCGCCGAGGACGTCGGTACCGACGTCAACGACATGGAGAACATCTACCTGGAGAGCCAGTTCGTGACCGGCGTTCACCAGGTCCATGGCGGCTCCGGCGATCCCGCCCCCTTCACCGCCTACGGTGCGCTGCAGGCGCTGATGGCGGCGATGCGCTTCAAGTTCGGGCATGAAGAAGTGGGCAAGACCAGCATCGCGGTGCAGGGCCTGGGCCACATCGGCATGGAGCTGGTGAAGCTGCTGCGCGACCGCGGCGCCAAGCTGTATGTCACCGATCTGGACAGCAGCCTGGTCGATCGTGCGGTCAGCGATTTCGGCGCCGAAGCGGTCAAGCCGGACGAGATCCACGAGGTCAACGCCGATGTGTTCGCGCCGTGCGCGCTGGAAGGCGCGATCAATGCCGATACCCTGCCGCGGATCAAGGCGAAGATCATCTGTGGCACCGCCAACAACCAGCTGTCGAGCCTGGAAATCGGCGACGAGCTGCATGCGCGCGGCATCCTGTATGCACCGGACTACGCCGTCAACGCCGGTGGCGTGATGAACGTTTCGCTGGAGATCGACGGCTACAACCGCGAACGCGCGATGCGCCTGATCCGCAGCATCTACCACAACCTCACCCGCATCTTCGAACTGTCGCAGCGCGAGAACATCGCGCCGCAGCGTGCCGCCGACCGCATCGCCGAAAGCCGCATCCTGTCGATCGGCAAGCTGAAGATGCCGCTGGGCCGCAGCACCCCGCGCCTGGGCAACCTGCGCGGCGGCTGAGCCTGCGGGGGTCGCGCCGGGCCTGGGCCCCGGCGCGACCGATCACTCAGAACCCGGTGCTGTAGCGCAGGGCCGCCTGCCGTGCGCCTTCGCCACCGACACGCTGGTCGAAGCCCAGGCTCAGGCGGCCATTGCGGCCCCACCACGATTCCAGTGCCACGCCGAACAGCGCACTTCCGCGCGACGTGTTCCAGCCCGCCAGTGGCGCCCAGGCATCGACGCCGACGAAACTGGCCTGCCAATCCACATCGGCACCATCGAGCCGCTGCTGCCACTCGGCATGACCGCGCAGCGTCCATCGCCCCCATCCACGCTCACCGCGCACACCGGCCAGCATCTGGCTGCGCTGCACGCGGTTGGCATCGCCACGCAGGCCGAAGCCGAAACCACCCAGCTCCTGGAAGGCGCCGGTCTCCACACGCGTGGTGCTGGCGCCGAGGTAAGGCGTCAGCGACGCACCGGCGCGGCCGAAGCGATAGCCGCCTTCCACGCTGGCACTGCTGAAGCGCCCGCCGTAGCGCGCAGAGACACCGTAGGCGCCGGCACCCAGCAGCAGCTGGCGATCCAGCGTGCGGGTGAACTGGCCGCTGCCGAGCTGGGCCAGCGCATAGCCACGCCCCAGGTTCCAGCCGGCATACAACTGCGCCTGCGCCTGGCGATCACGACCGCGATCTCCATCAAAACTGCTGCCACCGTTGCTGCGGGTCTCGCCGAAGGCCACGCCCATCAGCCCGTTGCTGCCCAAGGCCAGATCCTGGCCAGTCATCCAGCCGCGGCTGTCGGCGCTGTTGCCGGCGAAGCTGCCCTGCCCGGCCTCGCCCAAGGCGCTCTGCCAGGTGCCACGCAGCCGTGGTGCGGCCTGAACCCGATCGAAGCGTTCGGCGATCGCGCGGCGTGACATGTCGATGCTGTCGAAGGTGGCCGACTCGGCCCGCGCATGCGCCTGTCCCGACAGGCTCTGCAGGCTGGCGGCCAGGCCATCACGACCACCGCCGGTCCACTGCAGCGCGCCGGCCGCCGCGCCGAACGCCGAGCCCTGCAGGACGGGACTGCCATCGAGCGCGCTGAACGCACCTTCCAGTCGTTGCGCGGCAGACTGCGCCGAGGCCGTGAGCCCGGTCGCCGCCGCAGTGACGCTGACCTGGGTCAGGTTCAACCAGGCATTGTTGCTGTCATAGCCATAGCTGCTCTGCAGCAGCGACAGGCCCTGCAGGCCGCTGGAGGTGGCCGGGCTGCTGAAGGTGCCGCTCAGGCCACCGGCCGCATGGACCAGGTCCTGGCGGCTGCCGCTCTGCGGCACATAGCCGGAGACGAAGCCATGCACGCGCACGCCACCATTGATCGAGGCGGTGCCGGTCACCTGCAGCGCATTGGCACCGAGCGCGATCATCAGCTGGCCACCTGCCTGCTGCGTGTAGTTGCCCTCGATGGTACCGGTGGTGCTGCCGGTGGTCAGGAACACGCTGCTGCCGTTGACCACGTTGCCGATCACCCGCGGCGTGCCACCATTGAACTGCAGGCCCGTCGAATCCGGATCGGGCTGGCCCAGGATGGTCACGTTGGAACGGATGACACCGCCGTTCTGCAGCGACAGGATGCCGCGCTCGATGCGGGTGGCACCGGTGTAGCTGTTGTTGCCGCCCAGCACCAGGGTTCCACTGCCCTGCTTGACCAGGCCGCCACTGCCGACGATGTCGTTGCTCCACAGCGAGCCGGTCGAGGCCACATCCACGTTGGCGACCACATCACCCCAGTCAAAGCGCCCGGGGCCCTTGATCGCTCGGCCGATGTCCAGCAGGCCATAACCGAACACCGGGTCCACGCCAGGCGCGCCAATGTCCTTGGCGGTGCCCAGCAGGGTCTGCCGCACCAGGTCGTTGTTGAAGTAGGGGAATCGCTGCCAGACCAGCGCCGCCGCACCGGAGATCAACGGCGCGGCGAATGACGTGCCGTAGTTCCAGTAATAGCTGCCACCGCTGGCATCGGGATAGACCGCGCTGCCCGGCGCTGCTAGGCAGTAGCGGGCCGCCTGGCCGCAGGCATTGGCATAGCTGGCCAGCGCACCCGGCGTGTAGGGATCAACCGCGGTCGCCACCAGCCAGCCGCGCTCCAGGTCGGCCGCCGGAAGCGTGCCGGCCACGCCTTTCTGGCTGGGCAGCGCGGCCAGGCTGCTGGGTTCGGTGCGCGCGTCATTGCCGGCTGCGAACACCACCAGGCCGCCGTGGTTGATGACAAACGGGCGGTATTCGGCCGCCACCTGTGCGGTGGTCGGCAGGTCGGTCCAGTACAGACCGCCCCACGAATTGTTCATCACCTTCACGTTGTAGCTGATCAGGTCCTGGTGGACCTGCGCCACGCCCAGCGGACCGCTGAAGGCATTGCCGCGCCCACTGCCGTCATCCGTTGGCGGCGTGTCGGAAATGATCCGCGCGGATACGATCTGCGCCCCCGGCGCGATGCCTCCCGGCCACGTTCCCACCGCTGCACCGGCGGCCAGGCTGGCCACCGCCGTGCCGTGGCCAACCACATCGTCGACCGCAAGATTGTTCCTGGCCGGATCGATGTAGTTGAGGTTGGCCAGCACCCGCCCGTTCAGCGCCACCGCATTGCGCTGCACCCCTGAATCAACGATGCCGATGCGCACGCCCTGCCCGGTCAGACCGGCCGCCTGTGCGGCCCGCGCGTTGGTGACTGACAGATGCGCATCGAAGGCCGGCTCCTGCGGCTTGGCCGGCGGCGGCGTGGTGGGGGGAGGCGTGGTCGGGGGCGGCGCGGTCGGCGGTGGATCGATGCGTACATTGCTGCCGCCTCCGCCTCCGCCACATGCCGTCAGCGCCATGGCCAGCGCGGTACCCAGGGCAGACCTCACCATCATCGTGCGTTCCATCGATTCCTTCCCATGAACGTTGGCCGGCCCTGATCCTGGCTGGCATGCGGCCGCGCCCAGCGACGGCCCTCCGCGACCCTCTATACTTGGGCCGACCCCCACGCAGTCTGCCGGGAAACCGGGGCGCTTCCAACGGCCTCCGGTCTCCTTTCCGAACATTGCTTACGCATCAACGAGATTGCCATGTCCAACATCGTCATCGCCGCCGCCAAGCGCACCGCCATCGGCTCCTTCCTCGGCCAGTTCAACGGCGTGCCGACCCCCACCCTGGGCGCGGCCGTCATCCGCGCCGCCCTGGAACAGTCGGGTGTTCCGGCCAGCGACGTCTCCGAGGTCCTCATGGGTTGCGTGCTGCCGGCCAACCTCGGCCAGGCGCCCGCCCGCCAGGCGGCGATCGCCGCCGGCATCCCGCTGTCGGTGGGCGCCACCACCCTCAACAAGGTGTGCGGCTCGGGCATGAAGACCATCATGCTTGGCCATGACCTGATCAAGGCCGGCTCGGCCAGCATCGTGGTGGCCGGCGGCATGGAATCGATGTCCAACGCGCCGCACATGCTGCCGAACTCGCGCACCGGCAACCGCTTCGGCAACTTCCAGGCGGTCGACCACATGGCCCACGACGGCCTGGTCAATGCCTACGATGGCAAGGCGATGGGCGAATTCGCCGAATGCGCCGTGGACAAGTACCAGTTCAGCCGCGAAGAGCAGGACGCCTACGCCATCGAATCGGTCAAGCGTGCGCAGGCTGCGCAGGCCAATGGCGCGTTCGCCGATGAGATCGTCGCGGTGAAGGTCGCTACCCGCAAGGGAGAGGTCGAGGTCGCCACCGACGAACAGCCGGGGCGCTCGGACATCGCCAAGATCCCGACCCTGCGTCCGGCCTTCAAGAAGGACGGCAGCGTCACCGCCGCCAGCTCCTCCAGCATTTCCGATGGCGCGGCCGCCGTGGTCCTGCTGACCGAGGAAGATGCCGCCGCGCGTGGCATCACCCCGCTGGCCCGCATTGTCGGCCACGCCACCCACTCGCAGGAGCCGGAGTGGTTCACCACCGCACCGATCGGCGCGCTGCACACGCTGCTGGACAAGACCGGCTGGTCGCTGGACCAGGTCGATCTGTTCGAAATCAACGAAGCCTTTGCCGTGGTGGCGATGGCGCCGATGCGTGAGCTGGGCATCCCGCACGACAAGCTCAACGTGAATGGCGGTGCCTGCGCGCTGGGCCATCCCATCGGTGCCTCGGGTGCACGCCTGGTGGTCACCCTGGTCAACGCGCTGCGCACGCGCGGTGGCAAGCGCGGCATTGCCACCCTCTGCATCGGTGGCGGCGAAGCAACCGCAATCGCCATCGAATTGATTTGAAAAGATTTAACGATGATTTCGCAAAAATGAATGCGGGATCGCTTGACACCCAATATTGGCTTGTCATCATGTTGTCGGCGCGCAGCATGCGCGTTGCCTAATTCTAACGACGAGGATTTACACAATGAGCATCAACAAGCTGCTGGTCGCGATGTCCCTGGCTCTGGCCCTGGCCGCCTGCTCGAAGCAGGAAGCTGCCCAGGACGCCGCTGCTTCGGCCAACGAAGCCGCCACCGAAGCCCAGGCTGCTGCCGACCAGGCCGCCGCTGCTGGCGCCCAGACCGCCGACGCTGCCCAGCAGGCCGCTGACACCGCCGCCACCGCTGCTGACGCTTCGGTTGACGCCGCTGCCCAGGCTGGCGCTGCTGCCACCGACGCTGCTGCCGGCGCTGCTGCCGACGCTGCCAAGGCTGCCGAAGGCACTGCCGAGAAGGCCAAGGACGCTGCTGAAGAAGCCAAGAAGTAATAACTTCTTTCTTCACGCTGTTCTGGAAAAGCCGCTGGTTCGCCAGCGGCTTTTTCTTTGCGCCGATGCCGGCGGTTGAGCCACTGCATCGCCACCCCGTCTTCACAACGGCATGAATAGGCTGGCGTCCCCATCCATTGCAGCACCGGAGTCCGCCATGAAGATTCGTCCGATCACCACCACCCTGCTGGCTGCCTCCCTGCTGCTGGCGCTGGCCGCCTGCAAGGGCCCGGAAGCCGAACAGGCCAAGCAGGACGCACAGCAGGCCGCCGACAGCGCTGGCGCTGCCGCCCGCGACGCTGTCGACAAGGCCGCTGCCGCCACCCGCGAAGCCGCCGACAAGACCGCCGCCGCCTCCGAACAGGCGGCTGCCGATACCCAGCAGGCGCTGGACAAGGCCGCAGACGCCACCGCCAATGCCGCCGACAAGGCCAAGGACGCTGCCACCGACGCCGCGGCTCATGCCAGCGACGCGACCGCCAACGCCGCACAGAAGGTCGCCGACAAGGCCCGCGATGTCGCCAATGACGCGAAGGCCAACGCCGCCAAGGAAGAAGCCAAGCACTGAGGCATACCGGCAGCCGGGCATGCGCTCGGCGCCACAGGAAAAGCCGCGGCACCGCCGCGGCTTTTCTGCTTTCTGCTTTTCGCTTTTTCTGTTGATTTCGTGGTGTGCGCCCACGGAAATTGTCCGCGGCCGCGCGGGAGGGTTGCGCAGGGGCGTGAGCCGCATGGATGCGGCGACCGAGCTTACATGGACGTACTTGCAGCGCCCCCTGCGCAACCCACCCGCGCGGCCCGCTCACGACGCAGACTCCGCGCCGCCCGCCACGAGGGGCTCGGCCGTTGGCCGCCGCCTACGGCAACGCGCGCGCCAGCATCCCCGGCACATCCAGCCCCGCCGGCAGCGTCCCAAACGCCAGCCCGTGCTCCCCTTGCAAACGACTACGCACGAATGCCTCGGCCATCGGACTGCGCGCACGCAACAGCAGCGCCGCCTGCAGCAGCAGCGCTGTGCGCTCGCAGAACATCCGCGCCTGCGATTCTTGCGGCGGCGGTGCCGCCGCCCAGCGCTGCAGGGCGGCCGCATAGCGCGCATCACGATCGGCCACCGCGGCCAGTTCACCGCGCAGCGCCACCATCGCCTCGGGCTCACGTGCCAACGCGCGCAGCACGTCCAGGCACTGGATGTTGCCGCTGCCTTCCCAGATCGAATTCAACGGTGCCTGCCGGTACAGCCGCGGCAGCATCGATTCCTCCACGTAGCCGGCACCGCCCAGGCATTCCTGTGCTTCATTGACGAACGCCGCGGCACGCTTGCAGATCCAGTACTTGCCCAGGGCCGTGCCCAGCCGCGCCAGCGCCGCTTCGTTGCCATCCACGCCGGCACGATCCACCGCGCGCGCGATACGCATCGACAACACCGTGGCCGCTTCCGACTCCAGCGCCAGATCGGCCAGCACGTTGGCCATCAGCGGGTGATCGACCAGCAGCGTGCCGAAGGTACGCCGGTGGCGCGCATGGTGCAGCGCCTGTGCCAATGCCATGCGCATCTCCGCTGCCGCACCCAGCATGCAATCCAGGCGGGTCATCATCACCATGCCGATGATGGTGGCCACACCGCGCCCCTCCTCGCCCACGCGCCATGCCTGTGCGCCGCAGAACTCGACTTCGCTGGACGCATTGGCCCAGTCACCCAGCTTGTCCTTCAGCCGCATCAGCCGGAACGCGTTGCGGTCGCCATCGGCCAGCCGGCGCGGCATCAGCAGGCAGGTCAGTCCACCTGGCGCCTGCGCCAGCACCAGGAAGCCATCGCACATCGGCGCAGAGAAGAACCACTTGTGGCCGACCAGGCGGTAGCGCTCGCCATCGATCGGTTCGGCGCGGGTACTGTTGGCCCGTACGTCCGAGCCGCCCTGCTTCTCGGTCATGCCCATGCCCAGGGTGATGCCGGCCTTGTCCGCCACCGGCACGTCGCGTGGGTCGTAGACCGGCGCAGCAGCCTTGCGCGCCCACTCGGCCAGATGCGGGTGCGGATCCAGTACCGCCACCGCGGCGTGGGTCATGGTCAACGGGCAGCTGGTGCCCGCCTCGGCCTGGTGATGCAGGTAGCTCAGGGCCGCACGCGCGACATGCGCACCGGGCTGCGGCTCGTGCCACGACAGTCCAGCCACGCCATGCTGCTTGGCCGTGCCCATCAGCTGGTGATAGGCCGGATGGAACTCCACGGTATCGATGCGATGGCCCTGCGCATCATGCGTACGCAGTCGTGGCCGATCACGGTTGGCATCGAAGCCGAGCCGGTACAGTTCGTCACCGGCCAGCGCGCCGTACACCGCCAGGCGCGGTGCGAAGCCGCCCGCACCCTCCCGCTGCACCGCGTCCATCAATGCCACGTCGTCGGTCCACAGATGACGGCCGGCGAACGGTGGCGGCTGGTTCAGCACCACATGGGTTTCGAAGGGCGCGCTGCTGCTGAAGCTCGGTCCACTCATCCGGTCCATCCTGGCGGCAAGAAGTGTGCGGCTCGATTGTGCCGCATCACCTGCCAAGCCCGCGTTCAGGCCGGTTCTCACCCCGTGCACGAGGCAGCGGCCACAGTGACCGCATGACAGGCAACGACGATCTGGTGGTCCTGCGCCCGGAGGGGCTGTACTGCGCCGCCGGTGACTTCCACATCGATCCCTGGCGGCCGGTGCCACGTGCGGTCATCACCCATGGCCATGGCGATCACGCGCGCCCGGGCATGGGCGAGTACCACTGCAGCGAAGGCAGCCTGCCGATCCTGCGCTGGCGCCTGGGTGACGTGCCGGTGCAGGCGCATGCCGAGGGCGTGCCGTTCCGGCTGGGGCGGGTACAGGTATCGCTGCACCCGGCCGGGCATGTGCTGGGTTCGTCGCAGGTCCGTATCGATGACGGGCAGCAGGTCTGGGTGGCGTCCGGCGACTACAAGCGCCAGCCTGATCCAACCTGCACGCCGTTCGAGGTCGTGCCCTGCGATACCTTCATCACGGAGGCCACCTTCGCGCTGCCGATCTACCGTTGGCCGGACACGCCGGCAGTGGCTGCCGGGATCGTGGCGTGGCGCCGCGAATGCGAACAGCGTGGCGAGGCCGCGATCCTGCTGTGCTACGCACTGGGCAAGGCACAGCGGGTACTGGCGGAACTGTTGCTGCTGGATGATCGCCCGGCCTGGCTGCATGGCGCCATCGCCAATGGCGTAGCGGTCTACCGGCAGGCCGGCGTACCGATGCTGGAGACGCACACCGTCGCCGAGCAGGGGCGCCAGCCGGATGCAGCCGGCCAGTTGATCCTCGCGCCACCCTCGGCCGCGGGCACGCCGTGGATGCGTCGCTTCGGCCGCCATCAGCTGGGCTTCGCGTCCGGCTGGATGCAGCTGCGCGGCAATCGGCGCCGGCGCAATGTTGATCGAGGTTTCGTCATTTCCGACCATGCCGATTGGCCTGCGCTGCTGCAGACCATCGAACAGACCGGCGCGCAGCGGGTGATCGCCACCCATGGCAACACCGACGCGCTGATCCCCTTCCTGCGCGAGCGCGGGGTGGCTGCCGAAGCCTTCCGTACCGACTTCGGGAGCGAGGAATGAAAGCCTTCGCCGCGCTCTACCAGCGGTTGGACCGCAGCACCGCCACGCTGGACAAGCGTGCGGCGCTGGTCGATTACTTCCGCCAGGCATGTGCGCATGATGCGGCATGGGCGCTGTACCTGCTCAGTGGCGGCAAGGTCGGCGGCGCGCGCAGGAAGATCGCTGCAAGCGGCGAACTGCGCGCCTGGATTGCCGAACAATCGGGTCTGCCACCGTGGCTGGTCGAAGACAGCTATGCGCAGGTCGGTGACCTGGCCGAAACCCTCACCCTGCTGCTGGATGATCCGGCGCAACCGGCTGCCGACCGGCCCCTCGCCGAATGGATCGAACAGCACTTGCTGGCCGTGGCCAACCAGGACGAGCCGGTACGCCGCGCAGCAGTCGTTGCCGGCTGGCAGCAGCTGTGCAGCAGCGAACGGCTGGTGTTCAACAAGCTGCTGACCGGCGCACTGCGTGTCGGTGTTTCGCAGCGACTGGTGCAGCAGGCGCTGGCCGAATGGTCGGGCCTGGACATCGCACGCATCGCCCAGCGCATGCTCGGCGAATGGGTCCCCTCACCCGGGCTGCTGGACCAGCTGCTGTCACCGGACGAGCTGCCACTGGACCGGCAGCAGCCCTACCCATTCTTCCTCGCCTCGCCACTGGAAGGCGAACCGGAAGACCGCCTCGGCCCGATCGACGACTGGATGCTGGAATGGAAGTGGGACGGCATCCGCCTGCAGCTGCTGCGGCGGCGCGGCGAAACAGCCCTGTGGTCACGCGGCGAGGAACGGCTGGATGGTCGCTTCCCTGAGATCGAACAGGCTGCATTGGCCCTGCCCGATGGGTGCGTACTGGACGGCGAGCTGCTGGCCTGGGACGAGAGTGGCGACCTGCCGCGCGCCTTCACTGCGCTGCAGACCCGCATCCAGCGTCGCAAGCCCGGTGCCGCCACGCTGCGCAACACGCCGGTGCGCGTGCTCGCCTATGACCTGCTTGAACTCGACGGAGAGGATCTGCGCGCGTTGCCGTTGCAGCAGCGACGCCTGCGGCTGGCAGAGGTCATCGGCGGGCTGAGTGATACCCGCATCCAGCTGTCGCCCGAGGTGGTGGCCGACGATTGGGCGCACGCCGCCGCGATGCGCGAGCTGGCGCGCGAACGCGGCGTGGAAGGATTGATGCTGAAACGACGTGGCTCGCCCTACCAGGCCGGGCGACGCCGCGGCGACTGGTGGAAATGGAAAGTCGATCCGCTCACGATCGATGCCGTGCTGCTGTATGCGCAGGCCGGACACGGCCGCCGCAGCACGCTGTACACCGACTACACGTTCGGCGTCTGGGATGGCGACGCCCTGGTGCCGGTGGCCAAGGCTTACTCGGGCCTGGACGACAAGGAAATCCTCGCACTCGACCGCTGGATCCGCGCCAACACGCGCGAGCGCTTCGGGCCCGTACGCAGCGTGCGCGCCGAACAGGTCTTCGAACTGGGCTTCGAAGCGGTCAACCAGAGTTCACGGCACAAGTCGGGCGTTGCCGTGCGCTTCCCGCGGATCCTGCGCTGGCGCCACGACAAGCCCGCCAGCGAGGCCGATCAGCTGGCCACGCTGCAGGCGCTGGCGCGATGACCCGCAGCCAGGCGCTGCGTCGGCTGGAGGACTGGTTCGCGGCCCGCGGCTGGCGCTCGTTGCCGTTCCAGCGCGCGATGTGGCGGCACTACCTGGCCGGTGAATCGGGCGTGCTGCACACGCCCACCGGCAGCGGCAAGACGCTGGCCATGTTCGGTGGGCCGCTGCTGCAGGCGATGATCGACCCACCGGTATCACCCCGTCGCGCCAGTGCGGTGCGTCCGCTGCAGGTGCTGTGGGTGACGCCGTTGCGCGCACTGGCCAGCGACACCGCGCGCGCCCTTCAGGCGGTGGTCGACGGGCTCGGCCTGGGATGGCGGGTGGGCCTGCGCAGCGGTGATGCCAGCAACCGCGAGCGGCGGCAGGCGCGCGAGGGCCGCGTCGACGTGCTGGTGACCACGCCGGAATCATTGGCACTGCTGCTGAGCTATCCGGATACCCTGCCGCGGATGCGCCAGCTGCGCTGCGTGGTGGTGGATGAGTGGCACGAACTGCTGGGCAACAAGCGGGGCGTCCTGCTGCAACTGAACCTGGCTGTGCTGCGCGAGGCCGCGCCTGCGCTGCAGCTGTGGGGGCTGTCGGCCACGTTGGGCAATCTGCAGCAGGCACGCGACGTGCTGCTGCCTGGGCAGCCGGATGCACCGATCGTGCAGGGCGTACGCCCGCGCGCGATCAGCGTGCGCAGCCTGCTGCCCGAGCCCGGCGAGCGCTTCCCGTGGGCCGGGCATCTCGGCCTGGCGCAGCTGCCGCGCGTACTGGAAGCGCTGATGCAGGCGCGCAGCAGCCTGCTGTTCACCAACACCCGCGCGCAGGCCGAACTGTGGCATCAGGCGCTGGCGGCAGTCTGGCCGGAAGACCCGGATACGCTGGCGCTGCACCATGGCTCGCTGGATCCGGCGCTGCGCCAGCAGGTGGAAGATGGCCTGCGTGCGGGCACGTTGCGTTGCGTGGTCGCGACCTCCAGCCTCGACCTGGGCGTGGACTTCCCCGAGGTTGAACAGGTGCTGCAGCTGGGCAGCCCGAAGGGGGTGGCACGCCTGCGCCAACGCGCCGGGCGCGCGCGCCATCGACCCGGAGCCGGCGGCGCCATCCTCTGCATACCCAGCCACGCGCTGGAGCTGGCCGAGTACGCCGCCGTGCGCCGTGCACTGGCCGAGGGCGTGGTCGAGGCGCGCAGGCCACCGACACTGTCGCTGGATGTGCTGGCCCAGCATGCGGTCAGCCGCGCGTTGGCCGGTGGATTCCACAGCGACGCGTTGCTGGCGCAGGTACGCCGTACCCATGCCTTTGCCACGCTCGGTGAAGAACAGTGGCAGGCCGTGCTGACATTCATCGTGCAGGGTGGCCAGGCCCTGGCCCAGTACCCCGACTTCCACAAGGTGGTACGCGATGACGACGGTTGCTATCGCATGCACGACCGTCGCCAGGCGCTGCGTCATCGGCTCTCGATCGGCACCATCAGCAGCGATGGCAGCGTACGCGTGCAGTTCCTGCGCGGCGGTGGCCTGGGCGCCGTCGAGGAACAGTTCGCCAGCCGCCTGCGCCGTGGAGATCGCTTCCAGTTCGCCGGGCGCCTGCTGGAGCTGGTGCAGCTGCGCGACATGACCGCCTTCGTGCGATTGGCACGCGGGCGCGGTGACGGTGTCGTGCCGCGCTGGCAAGGCGGCCAGTTGCCGCTGTCGATGGCGCTGGGCCGCGAACTGGAGTCGGTCCTGTCCGGCGCCGATGACAGTGCGGAATCACGATGGCTGGCTCCGCTGCTGACCCTGCAGCAACGCATGTCGGCGCGGCCCGCGCCCGATCATCTGCTGGTGGAGGACGTACGCCGCCGCGACGGCCAGTTCCTGTTCGTCTATCCCTTTGCCGGCCGTCACGTGCACGAGGCACTGGCGGCCCTGTTGGCGCTGCGTTGCACGCGCCTGCAGCGCAACAGCATCGGTTATGCGGTAAACGACCATGGCCTGGTGCTGGCGCCGGCGCAGGCCATCGATCTGGACACGGCACACTGGCGCACGCTGTTCACCGGTGATCGGTTGCTGGACGATCTGCGTGCAGCCGTGAACCTGGGCGAGCTGGCACGCCGACAGTTCCGCGGCATCGCGCGCGTGGCGGGCCTGCTGGTGCCCAGCCTGCCCGGCGGCATGCCGCGTTCGCTCCGCCAGCTGCAGGCCTCGGCGGGCCTGCTGTACGACGTGCTTCGCGAGCACGATCCGGGCCATCTGCTGCTGGCGCTGGCCGAACACGAGGTCCTGCATGACAGCCTGGACCTGCCTGGCCTGCAGCAGGTGCTGGCGCGCATCAGCACGCAGGCGCTGTCGGTGCAGCGTCCGGCGTCGCTGACGCCGCTGGGCTTTCCCTTGTGGGCCGAGCGTCTGCGCGGGCAGTTCAGCAACGAAGACTGGCGCACACGCGTGCAGCGTGCCGCACAGCAACTGGAACGCCGCCATGGTCGATGAACTGCCCGTGCGGCTTGCCGGTGAAGCCATGGTCCTGATCGGCGCGCGTGCGCTGTACTGGCCGGCGCGGCAGGCGCTGCTGATCGCCGACCTGCACCTTGGAAAGGCCGACGTGTTCCGTCGTGCCGGCATCGCGCTGCCCCGCGGCGGCACCGTCGACGACCTGCAACGCCTGCAGTCACTGCTGGACATGCACGCCTGCCGCGAACTGTGGATTCTCGGCGACATCCTGCATGGGCCGGCACATCGCGCCGCCTGGTACCAGCAATGGTTGGGCTGGCGCGAACACAATGCCGGCCTGGACGTGCACGTACTGCGTGGCAATCACGATCGGCAGCTGCCGCACGCGCAGCTGCAGGTACAGATCCACGATGAAATCCCGCTGGCGCCGTTCCTGCTTCGCCATGAGCCGGTGCCGGACGCGGCGATGCACGTGATCGCAGGGCATCTGCACCCGCAGGTCGCACTGCCCTCGTTGCGGCGGCGCTTTCCCGCATTCTGGCTGCGCGAGCGGATGACGATCCTGCCCGCGTTCTCCGCATTCACCGCTGGCATCGTGCCTGTGCCCATCCGCGGCGAACGGATGATTGCCTGCGTCGACGGCGGCCTGGTGCAGCTTCCCGCCCGCTGAATCAGGCCGGGCGCAGGCCCAGCGCCGGCATCAGGCGGAAATCCGCCGTGTCATCGTCACGTCGTCGCGGCAGGGCCTGGATCGCTGCCAGCATCTCCTGCGCGCAGGCACGGATGCGTGCGTGGTGTTCGGGTGATGCATGGCTGATCAGGCTGCCGACATGGAACTCGAACACGTCCTCCAGTACGTCGGGCTGGTCCTCGTGCAGCATCTGCAACAGGCCGCGCAGCTTGCAGATTTCCGATTCCAGCTCTTCGACCGCGAACAACATGGCGTCCTCCTCTTCAACATCCGGCGGCACGTCCGGGCCGCAGCAGGCCGCAACGGCGGCGGCGCCCGGGCCACGCGCGATGTTGATCACGGAAAGGAAAACGGGCGACGCGGCTGTCGCGTGCTCCCCTCTTGTCGCACAACCACGGTGAGGCAACCGTTAATTCACGTGACGGTCTGCTTCACACACCTGCGATTGCAGCGCCAGTGCGAGGCGTTTCGGCTGCGCTGCGCAGCGCCTCAATGAAGGCTGGTTCCAGCGCGAGCGAACCGAACCAGCCATGCTGCGTGCCGCTCAGCACGCGCAGCATGTGGCTGCGACCGCCCGGCAGGCGCCCCATCGGACCGAGCAGCACATCACGCGCCTTCGCCCAGCCATCGCGATCGGACTGGAACAACGGCGTCAGCCATCGGCTCCAGCGCTGGTACACCGCCACATGCGCGCGCCGCTGCGCCTGGTAGGCCTGCAGCGCGGCCGTGCCGCCACCGTGGATGCGCACCGCATCGCGCAGCGCCAGTGCATCGAGCAGCGCCATGTTCACGCCCTGCCCCAGCTGCGGACTCATCGCGTGCGCGGCATCACCGGCCAGCACCAGGCGCCCCTGGTGCCAGCGCGACATCACTGCATCGCGATAGACCGCGCGCGCCAGCTGGCCGGCATCACGCAGGTGGGCGAAGCGCGCAGCGGCCTGCGGCCACAGCGTGTGCAGTTCCTCCAGCCAGGACGGCATGCCATCGTTCTGCCAGCGCTCGAAATCTGTGCGTGGCAGGCTCCAGAAGAAGCTCAGGCGCGGCGTGTCGTCACCGGGGCGGGTGCCCACCGGCAGCAGCCCAATCATCTTGCGCGCGGCCACGTAGCGCTGGCGCAACTCCTGCACGTGTGGCCAGTCTTCGGCCGGCAGCAGGCACCACAGCGCGCCCCACGGATACACGCGATCCAGCCCGGCACCTGCGGCAATGGTGCTGCGCAGCGTCGACGCTGCGCCATCCGCAGCTACGACCAGGTCGAACGGGCCATGCGTGCGGCCTTCGCCGTCGCGCAGACGGCCCTGTTCGGCATCCACTCCGGTAATCGTGATGCCGGCACGCAATTGCCCTGCGCCGTCCCGCGCTTCATCCAGCAACGAGAACAACGCTCCGCGCTGCATGCCCAGCCCATGCAGGCGCGCGTCCAGACCGTCGTAGCGCATGTCCATCACCGCGCGCTCGCACGGCGTATCGCCGTACAGGCGGTGCACCGGTGCAGCATGCGCGCGCACGGCGTCGAGCAGGCCCATCTGCCACAGCACCTGCAGGCCACTGGGCTGCAGCAGGAAGCCGGCGCCGACCGGCCCCGGCGTGGGCACGCGCTCGAAAATGTCCACCTCATGACCATCACGGGTGAGCAGGATGGACAATGCCTGTCCAGCGGTGCCGTAGCCAATAACGGCGATGCGCAGTCGTTCCTTCATGCCTGCATTGTGCCCGAGGCCGGCAGAAGGCGATCGGAATGCAGACGGCTGCGCAAAAAAAACCCCGCCGGAGCGGGGTTTTCAACGCACTGTCGAGTGGATCACTCGGCCGGCGTGATGTTCGAAGCCTGGGCACCCTTCGGGCCCTGGGTCACGTCATAGGTGACACGCTGGCCTTCCTGCAGGCTGCGGAAGCCCTTGGAGTTGATGGCGGAGAAGTGCGCGAACACGTCGGCGCTGCCATCCTCCGGCGAGATGAAGCCAAATCCCTTGGCGTCGTTGAACCACTTGACGGTACCGTTCGGCATGGTGATGCGAGACCTTATGCAATGAATGGGTGGTGTACGCTGAACCCGCGCACAAGCTGAGTATGCAAAGCTTGCTCGGGGAAGACAATCACCCCCGTGCCAATTCGCCCACCAGTTCCGGAAGTCCGTTGCTGGCCGCCTGCACGTTGGCCAGCACTTCGGCCATCGTAATCTCCTCGCCATCTCCACAGCCGGCGGCCCAGTTGGCGATGATGGCCAGACAGGCGTAATCCAGCCCCAGCTCCCGTGCCAGCGCGGCTTCCGGCATGCCGGTCATGCCCACCAGGTCGCAGCCATCACGGCGCATGCGGGCGATTTCGGCGATGGTTTCCAGGCGCGGGCCCTGCGTAGCGCCGTAGCAGCCACCGTCATGGACCGTGACACCGGTCACTTTCGCGGCGGCCAGTATCTTGCTGCGCAGCATCGGCGTGTACGGATGGCCGAAATCGACGTGGACCACGTCGGTGCCTTCTTCTTCACAGACGGTGCTGATGCGGCCCCAGGTGTAGTCAATGATCTGGTCCGGGCAGGCCAGCACGCGCGGACCAAAGTGTTCGGTGATGCCACCGACCGTGTTCAATGCCAGCACCCGCTGCGCGCCCAGCTGCTGCAGCGCCGCCAGGTTGGCGCGGTAGTTGATCTTGTGCGGCGGCAGCGAGTGGCCTTCACCGTGCCGTGCCAGGAACGCCACGCGATGGCCGAGCAGCGTCCCCACGCGCACCGGGCCGGAGGGGCGGCCGAAGCGGGTGTCGACCTCATGGGTCTGCACGTCGTCAAGCTTGGCCAGGTTGTAGACACCGGTACCGCCGATCACGGCCAGGGCGATCTGTTGCATTCGAAGCACTCCATGAAAAGACAAACGCCGGCACCCGAGGATGCCGGCGGCAGAAGAACACGCGCCGCGGGCGGCGGCGCCGTTATTCCTTCATCGCGTAGATGGCCGGCACGCAGCGCAGGGTTTCGTTGACGTCCATGCCGAAGCCGAACACGTAGCGGTCCGGCAGTTCGATGCCGGCGTAGTCGGCGACCACGTCCGGCAGCGCGCGGTCGTGCTTCTTCACTGTCATCGCAGCGATGCGCACGTCGGTCGCGCCCTGCTCCAGGCACCAGGTGCGCACGCCCTGCAGGGTGTAGCCCTCGTCGAGGATGTCGTCGATCAGCAGCACGCGGCGGCCGAACAGCGAGGTGGCCGGCTTGTGCTTCCAGACCAGGTCGCCGCCGGTGGTCTCACCGCGGTAGCGGGTGGCGTGCAGGTAATCGAACTGCACGTCCTGGCCGCGCGCGCCCAGTTCCAGCGCCAGCTGGCCGGCGAACGGCAGCGCGCCGTGCATGATCGACAGGAACAGCGGCACCTCGCCCTTGTAATCGCGCGCGATGGCGTCGGCGATACCAGCGATGGCCTTGTCGATGGTGGGGCGGTCGACCAGCAGGTCAGCCTGGGCCAGGGCCTGGGAAATGGTGAGGTTGGGCATCAGACGGTTCTTCCAAGGGTTTCAAGCAGACGGGATTGGGTGTCGCCATGGCGGGCATCGGCCAGCAGGCCGTCCCAGCCGAGCGCGCCGCGGCCAAGCAGCCCCAGCAGCGCAGCAGTATTGAGGGAGCGTCCCTGCACGGCGTGCAGGGCTTCATCGACCAGTTCCGGGTGGCAGACCAGCACCACGTCGCAACCGGCATCCAGGTGTGCATGCACGCGCGCCGGCACGCCGCCGGCACTGTGCGAGGCGGCCATGCCGATGTCGTCGGAGAACACCACGCCACGGAAGCCGAGCTCGCCGCGCAGGATGTCCTGGATCCAGCGCGGCGAATAGCCGGCCGGTTCCGGTGCCACCTGCGGGTAGATCACGTGCGCCATCATCACCGCATCGGCACCGGCGGCGATGCCGGCCTGGAACGGCACCAGGTCCTGCGCACGCAGCTCGTCCAGCGCACGCGGGTCGATCGCGGTGTCCACGTGGGTGTCTTCCAGCACCGTGCCGTGGCCAGGGAAATGCTTGAGCGTGGCCGCCATGCCAACGGCGTGCATGCCACGCACGTAGGCGGCGGTGAACGCGGCCACCACCTGCGGGTCTTCACTGAAGGCGCGGTTGCCGATGGCACGGTTGCCACGGCCGAGGTCGACCACCGGCGCGAAGCTGAGGTCCACACCGCTGGCGCGCACCTCGCTGGCCATCAGCCAGGCGTGCTGCTCGGCCAGCGCCAGCGCCCGCTGCGGATCGGTCGCGTACAGCGCCCCGATCTCCTGCAGCGGCGGCAGCTCGCTGTAGCCTTCACGAAAACGCTGCACGCGGCCGCCTTCCTGGTCGACGCAGATCAGCTGCGGGCGCGGGGCGGCGGCGCGGATCGCCGCGCTCAGATCGGTCACCTGCTGGCGCGAGGCAAAGTTGCGCTTGAACAGCACCACCCCGGCCACAGCATCGTGCTGCAGCCAGTCACGTTCCTGGGCGGTCAGTTCGGTGCCGGCAACGCCGATCAGCAGCATGGTCGATCTCCACAACGCGCGCCCGCATGGCGCAGTGCCGCATTGTCGCAGAACCGGCCGACAGGCGCAGTGGTCGCGAAAAGGGGACGGAGGGGATTAAGCCGCAATCGGCCCTCACGAGCTGGAAACGACTTAATCCCCTCCGTCCCCTTTTCGCGGCTGGTCAGACCTTGCAGCCGTCCGGGCCGCAGGCCTCGTCGCCCTCTGCCGGGGACGCGGATGTGCCCTGCTCGGCCGCGATCTGGCGCAGCGCGTTGGCGAACGCCTCCGGCGGCTGGGCGCCTGAAATGGCCCAGCGGCCGTCGATGACGAAGGTCGGCACCGAGGAGATGCCCAGTGCATGGGCTTCCTGCAGCTTTGCCTCGACCTCCGCCAGGCCGCGGTCGGAGGCCAGCATCTGGGTGATCTCGCCCGCGTCGAGGCCACCGGCTACGCCAGCCTTGACCAGTACTGAGCTGTCAGCCAGGTTCTGGCCCAGCTCGAAATGGGCGCGGAACAACGCCTCGCCCACCGCGTCCTGCACCCCATGCTGGCCGGCCAGCCACAGCACCCGGTGGGCCGGCAGCGTGGTCACCCGCACCTGGCCCTGGCTGAAGTCCATCGGCAGGCCTTCGGCGCGCGCCGTGGTCTGGGTCTGGTTGAGGATCTGCTCGGTGCGCTCGACACCGCCGAACTTGCGCACATAGGCCTCGCGCAGCGGCACCGGCTTTGCGTCCGCGTCCGGGTCCAGCTGGAACGGCTGCCAGTGGATGTCGAGTTCAGGCGCATCGGCGCCCAGCAACTGCACGCCCTGCTGGAAACGATGCTTGCCGATCCAGCACCAGGGGCAGACCACGTCGGAGTAGATGTCGATTCTCATGCCCACCACATGGGGGCCGCGGCCTTCGAAAAAAGGGGACGGAGGGGATTAAGCCGCTTTCCGCACAGGCGGGGTAAAGACGACTTAATCCCCTCCGTCCCCTTTTTAGGGGTTCACCACTGTGAATAGGGGTGACTGGCAAGGGCGACGTTGTAGTAGCGGGCGTCATCGGTCACTTCGGCACCCACCCAGTCCGGCAGGTCGATGACCTGGTCGGCGCTGTCCAGCTCGACCTCGGCCACGACCAGGCCGGCGTTGTCGCCGAGGAACTCGTCCACTTCCCAGGTCAGCCCGGCGTGGTCCACCAGATGGCGACGCTTGTCGATCAGCCCGCCTACGCACAGTGCAAGCAGCGCGCGCGCGTCTTCCACCGGGATCGGGTAGTCGAACTCCTGCCGGGTATGGCCGATGGTGCGCGACTTCAGGTTCAACGCGGCGTGTTCGCCCTCGACACGCACGCGCACCGAAGCGTTCTGGGTGCCGCGGTCGAGCGCGCCCATGTCGTTGATGTAGCCCTGCGCCATCGGGATCACCCGGTGCGCGGCGGTGCGCCAGCCATCGCTGCTGACGAGGAATTTGCGTTCGATTTCGATGCCCATCGCGCCATTATGCGCGATGGGCATGACAGCCCGTCAGCGCTTCTCGAACACCGCAATGCTTTCCACGTGTGCGGTGTGCGGGAACATGTCCATGGCACCGGCGCTGACCAGGGTGAAGCCCTGTTCGTTGACCAGGTAGCCGGCGTCACGCGCCAGCGAGCCCGGGTGGCAGCTGACGTAGACGATGCGCTTGAACTGCTTCAGCGGCAGCTGCTGCAGCACTTCGATCGCACCCGAACGCGGCGGGTCGAGCAGCAGCTTGTCGAAGCCCTGGCGCATCCACGCGGTGCTGCGCTGGTCCTGGGTCAGGTCGGCACTGAAGAACTGCGCGTTGGCCAGGCCGTTGCGCTCGGCATTCTCGCGGGCACGCGCGACCAGGCCAGCATCGCCTTCCACGCCAACCACTTCGCGCACGCGACGGGCCAGTGGCAGGGTGAAGTTGCCCAGGCCGCAGAACAGGTCCAGTACGCGCTCGTCCTCACCCGGTTCCAGCAGGTCCAGGGCGTGGGCGATCATCTTCTCGTTGAGCTTGGCGTTGACCTGGATGAAGTCCAGCGGGCGGAATGCCAGCTCGACATCCCACGGTGCCAGCCGGAACGACAGCGGCACGCCCTGCCCGTCCAGCGGCTGCACGGTGTCCACGCCGCCGGACTGCAGGTAGATCACGAAGCCATGCTGCTGGCCGAAGGCGGCCCAGGCGGCGCGGTCGACATCACTGAGCGGCTGCAGGTGCCGCACGGTCAGGACCACGGCCTGGTCGCCAGCGATGAATTCGATCTGCGGGATGTCACGCTTGCCATCGAGCGATTCGATGAAGGTGGACAGGGCCTCGACCTTGGTGCCGATCTCCGGAATCACGGTCAGGCACTGGCCGAGGTCGGCCACGAACCGCGGGTCCTGTTCGCGGAAACCGACCAGGGTCTTGTCCTTCTTCTCGACCCGGCGCACCGAGAAGCGGCCCTTGCGGCGGTAGCCCCAGCTCTCGCCGACCAGCGGCGCCAGCACGGTGCCCGGCTTCACGTGGCCGATGCGCTCGAGATTGTCCATCAGCACGCGCTGCTTGGCGACGATCTGCTGGTCTTCGTCCAGATGCTGCAGCACGCAGCCAGCACAGGTGCCGAAGTGCGGGCATTTGGGGGTGACACGCTGCGGCGAGGCCTGCAGCACCTGTACCGTGCGCGCCTCGTCGAAATGGCGGCTGCGGGCGGTCTGTTCCGCCATCACCACCTCACCCGGCAAGGCGCCGCTGATGAAGGTGACCTTGCCGCCCTCGCCTTCACGGCGGGCGACACCGCGACCATCATGGCTGAGGTCGAGGATTTCGGTCTGGAACGGGGTACGGTCGATGCGGGAGCGGGATCGGGCCACGTGGCGACAGGCTGCGGGCAAAAATGGGGCCGTATTGTCGCAGATCCTGACCGGCAGGGTCCGCACCCGCTTGCGCCCGTCGCCGTCGTGCTTGATGATTGGACCAGCTGACATGGAGGCAGCCCTGATGCAGATGACCCCGCGGACCAGCCGGCCCCGCTTCCTGCTTGTCGAGGACGACATCATCAGCCGCGGTTTTTTCAAGGCGGCGTTGGAAACGTTACCAGCGGATGTGGACACCGCAGACTCACTTGCCAGCGCGCTGGCCAGCGCCGAGCCCGGCGCGCATGACCTGTGGCTGATCGACGTCAATCTGCCCGACGGCAATGGCGCGCAGCTGCTGCGCGAACTGCGCCGTTCACACCCCGATACCCCGGCGTTGGCGCATACCGCCGATGGCGACACCTCCATTCATGCCCGCCTGCGCGAAGCCGGTTTCAGCGACACCCTGGTCAAACCGCTGGGCCGCGACCAGCTGCTGAAGGCAGTGCGCCGGGCCCTGGTGAACAGCCCGGCGGGCATCTTCGTGGCCCAGGCCCCGGCAGCGGTCGAGCTGCAGGTGCAGGACTGGGACGAGACCGCGGCATTGGCCGCACTCAATGGCCAGCGCAACCACCTGATCGCGCTGCGAGAACTGTTCCTGGCCGAGTTGCCCGGCGTGCGCGACGCGGTCGAGCAGGCGGTGCACCAGCATGACGAGCGGCAACTGCGCAGCCAGTTGCATCGGCTGCAGGCGAGTTGCGGCTTCGTGGGTGCGGCACGGCTGGGCCGGGCGGTGCGCCAGCTGCATCATGCGCCCGAGTCGGGGCAGGCCCAGGACGGGTTCCGTGCGGCGGTGGCTGCCCTGCTGCACTGAGGGGTGTTCGGCAGGGCTGCGCCCTGCACCTGCCGAAGCTAACGTCAAATTCAACATCAAAAGCGGGCATCCCGTGAGATGGCGGGGCGGTGTCGGAGTGCGGGGACGCCGTGAACCCGTCCATGGGGGCTTGGCAGCCGCATCCATGCGGCTGACACCCCGCACTCCGACACCGCCCCACCTCTGACAGATTCCGGCGGCTGTGGATGGGTGTCGACCTTGGTCGACACGGTAGATCCACGCCATGCGTGGATGCTTTTCGATTCCAATTCGAAATATTCGATTCCGATGGAAATTCATCCACGCATGGCGTGGATCTACTGCAGATTGCGGAAATCTGTCGAAGGCGGGGTGGGTCCGGTTGCGGGAGTGTCCGCGGCATGGATGCCGCGGCCAAGCCCCCATGGATGGGTTTACGGCGTCTCCCGCAACCGGACCCACCCCGCCTACCCACGGATAGCCAGCTTTTGCAGTTGACGTTGACGTTGATTCGGCGGGTGCAGGGCTGCAAGCCCTGCCGGACACCCCTCAACGCCTGGGGGCGAGCTGCTCGAGCAGTTCCCAGGACTTCAGGCCACGTGGTCCCAGATGATGGGCCAGCACCCGCCGCATCGGCAGGCGCAGGCTGACCAGGTCGGCCGCGTCGGGCTCTTCGTCGGCCGCCAGTGCCAGCAGCGCCGAGCCCGTGGCCGCCGCCTGGCGCTCGCCGCCACGCTCGCTCAGCAGCCGTTGCGGCCCTTCCTGCGGGTCCAACGCATAGCGTGCAGCCGGGTCGATCGGCTGGCCGTCGCTGGCGCTGTCCAGTTCGAAACCCAGGCCCAGCGCGGACAGCAGTTCGCGTTCGAAACGACGCAGGGTCCAGGCCAGGCCGGCACCGACCGCCAGCCGCGCGCGCGCCTCACCGTAGGCGAGGTACAGCTCCGGCAACGGGTCCTGGCGAGGGGCCAGGCGCAGGGTCAGTTCACTCAGGTAGAAACCGGCCAGCATTGCCTGGCCGACCAATCGCGGCGCAGCATCCAGCGCCTCGGCAGCGCGCAGTTGCGCCAGCTCGCCGCGCTGCTGGGCGCTGAAACGGATCCACTGCAACGGCTGCAGGGCGGCGCGCAGCACCTGCCCCTTCGCCGTTGAAACACCACGCGCGAGCAGGCCGATGCGGCCATGCTGCGCGCTCAACACCTCGACCAGCAGGCTGGTCTCGCGATAGGCCCGTGCATGCAGCACGAAGCCGGTGTCGTCCTCGATCATCATCGAAGCGACCGGGTCGGCCTACTCGTAGCCGAAGGCCTTCAGCGCGGCCTCGTCATCGGACCAGCCTTCACGCACGCGCACCCAGGTTTCCAGGAACACCTTGGCCCCGAACAGGCGCTCCATCTGCAGGCGGGACTTGGCACCGATCTCCTTCAGGCGCGCACCACCCTTGCCGATCACGATGGCCTTCTGGCCTTCGCGCTCGACCCAGATCACCGCACCGATGCGCAGCAGGTTGCCGTCTTCGGTGAAGCGCTCGATTTCCACCGTGGTGGCGTACGGCAGTTCTTCGCCGAGCTGGCGCATCAGCTGCTCGCGCACCAGTTCGCCAGCCAGGAAACGCTGGCTGCGGTCGGTGATCTCGTCCTCGCCGAACATCGGCGGGGCTTCCGGCAGCAGCTTCAGCACGTCGCGCACCAGCGCTTCCAGGCCATTGCGCTTCTGTGCGGAAATCGGATGCACGGCGGCGAAGTCGCGGCCTTCGGTCACCTGCTGCAGGAACGGCAGCAGCGCGCCCTTTTCCTTCAGGCGATCGATCTTGTTGACCACCAGCACCACCGGGATGCCGGCATCGCGCAGCACGTTGAAGGCCAGGCTGTCTTCTTCGTCCCAGCGCCCGGCTTCGATCACCAGCAGGCCGGCGTCGACGCCTTCCAGCGAGCCACGCGCGGCGCGGTTCATCACCCGGTTCATCGCCCGCTTCTGCACCTTGTGCAGGCCGGGGGTGTCGACCAGCACCAGCTGGCCTTCCGGATACGTGGCGATGCCCAGCAGGCGATGGCGCGTGGTCTGCGGGCGGTTGGAGACGATGCTGACCTTGGCGCCGACCAGGGCATTGGTCAGGGTCGACTTGCCCACGTTCGGGCGGCCGATGACGGCCACGCTGCCGCAATGATGGGGAGTTTGTTCGCTCACTTGGAATCCAGTTGTTCTAGGACGGCCGCAGCCGCCTGTTGTTCGGCAAGCCGCCGCGAGGCGCCTTCGCCCTCGGTGCTGGCGGCCGGGTCAGCTACGTTGCAGCGTACCCGGAAGTGTTTGGCGTGGTCGTCACCGGATTCTGACACCAGTTCGTACTGCGGCAACGCCTTCTGTCGGGCCTGCAGCCATTCCTGCAGGCGGGTCTTGGGGTCCTTCTCGGGCCGGCCGGAGGCCGGCAGTGCCTCGATCGACGCGCTGAACCAGGGCAGTACCACCGCCCGGCAGGCCTCGAAACCGGCATCCAGGTAGATCGCGGCCACCACGGCTTCCACCGCGTCGGCCAGGATCGAGTCGCGGCGATGACCGCCGGACTTCATTTCGCCAGGGCCCAGCGTCAGCCGCTCGCCCAGTTCCAGGCTGCGCCCGATCACCGCCAGCGCGCCTTCACGCACCAGCTCGGCGCGGGCACGGGTCATCGCGCCTTCGTCGGCCTTCGGCCAGCGCCGGTACAACGCCTCGGCCGCCATCATGTTGACGATGCTGTCGCCGAGGAACTCCAGGCGCTCGTTGTGCGGCGCACCCGCACTGCGATGGGTCAGCGCCTGCTTGAGCAGGGCCGCATCGCGGAAGGGATGACCGATCAGGTCGCTACGTTGGATGAATTTACTGGGCACCGCTTCGTGTCAGGTCCTGGGAAGAATCAAAATTGCCAACCACATCGAGGTTGCCGATCAGCGGACGACGCACTTCGTAGTTGACCTTGAGGGTCCAGCCGTTGTCGCGACGATCGAACTTCACATTGGCCGGCTTCACGTTGTCCGAGTAGTTGATGTACAGGCGCTTGAAGAACAGGTCCTGGATGCGGGTCGGCTCCATGTTGCCCACGCCCGGCTCGTTGGCCAGGCTCTTCATCGCCGAGCGCACCGCGTAGTACTCCTGGTACATCGGGAACAGCTTCATGCCGATGTAGAGGAAGAAGCCAACCACGATCAGGACCGTCAGGAACGAGGTCAGGGTCATGCCGCGCTGCGTGTTCATCGTCTTCATTGCGTTCTCCCCAGATACGCGTTGGATGTGAAAATACTCAGGTGATGCCCGATCAGTTGATGCTCGAGCCGATTCGCGACGGCTCGAAGCCATCCTTGCAGAACCAGCCCTGGCAGTTCAGCCAGATCAGGAATGCCTTGCCGCGCAGGTTTTCCTCCGGCAGCAGGCCCCAGAAACGGCCGTCATCGCTGTTGTCACGGTTGTCGCCCATCACCAGGTACTTGCCGGCCGGCACGGTCCACTGGCCCTGGCCACGCGGATACTCGGTCTCCAGCACGGTATGGGTGCGGCCCGGCAGGTGCTCGACCAGCAGGTTGGCGCCCTCGCCCTGGCCCTTGTGGCCGGCATAGATGCCCTTGTTGTCGTACTTCAGCGGCTCGCCATTGAGGATCACGCCGTCGCCTTCGAAGACGATGGTGTCACCCGGCACGCCGATCACGCGCTTGATGAAGTTCTCGCCCTTGGCCGGGTCGTTGTCGCTGTGGCCGGGGAAGTGGAACACCACCACGTCGCCACGCGACGGCTCGCCGAACGGCACGATCTTGGTGTTGCTGATCGGCAGGCGCAGGCCGTAGGAGAACTTGTTGACCAGGATGAAGTCGCCGATCAGCAGGTTCGGCATCATCGAGCTGGACGGGATCTTGTACGGCTCGGCGATGAAGCTGCGCACGATCAGCACGATCGCCAGCACCGGGAAGAACGCACGCGAGTAGTCCACCAGCACCGGCTCGGAATCGAGCAGGCCCGCACGCTGGGCGCGGCGCTTGGCGAGGTACAGCTTGTCCGCGAGCAGGATCAGGCCCGAGGCCAGGGTCAGCACGACCAGGAGGATCTCAAACAGTTTCATTCAGGGTCCTTTGCAACGTCACCAGACGACCGGCCCGCAGGGGCCGGTGCGGGCTTACTTGTTGTCCATCTGCAGCACGGCCAGGAACGCTTCCTGCGGGATTTCCACGCGGCCGACCTGCTTCATGCGCTTCTTGCCTTCCTTCTGCTTTTCCAGAAGCTTCTTCTTGCGCGAAACGTCGCCACCATAGCACTTGGCCAGCACGTTCTTGCGCATGGCCTTGACCGTGGTACGGGCGATGATCTGCGAGCCGACCGCGGCCTGGATGGCCACGTCGAACATCTGGCGCGGGATCAGGTCCTTCATCTTCTCGCACAGCTCGCGGCCGCGGCGATCGGCATGGCTGCGGTGCACGATCAGCGACAACGCATCGACCTTGTCGCCGTTGATCAGCACGTCCACACGCACGAACGGGCCGGCGTCGAAACGCACGAAGTGGTAGTCCAGCGAGGCATAGCCACGGCTGACCGACTTCAGCTTGTCGAAGAAGTCCAGCACCACTTCGGCCATCGGCAGCTCGTAGCTGATCTGCACCTGGCTGCCCAGGTAGTTGATGCCGATCTGGCTGCCGCGCTTTTCTTCGCACAGCTTGATGATGTTGCCGATGTACTCCTCGGGGGTGAGCACGTTGGCACGGATGATCGGCTCGCGGATCTCCTCGACCTGGTTCACCGGCGGCAGCTTGGCCGGGTTGTCCATGTTGATGATCGAGCCATCGGTCTTCAGCACCTCATACACCACCGTCGGCGCGGTGCTGATCAGGTCCAGGTTGTATTCGCGCTCCAGGCGCTCCTGCACGATCTCCATGTGCAGCATGCCGAGGAAGCCGCAGCGGAAGCCGAAGCCCATCGCCTCGGAGCTTTCCGGCTCGAAACGCAGCGCGGCATCGTTCAGGCGCAGCTTGTCCAGCGCTTCGCGCAGGTCCGGGTAATCCTCGGCATCGACCGGGAACAGGCCGGCGAACACGCGCGGCTGCATTTCCTGGAAGCCCGGCAGCGGCTTCGGTGCCGGGTCGCCGGCCAGGGTCAGGGTGTCGCCGACCGGCGCGCCGTGCACGTCCTTGATGCTGGCGGTGACCCAGCCCACTTCACCGGCACGCAGCGCCGGCAGCACCTTGCGCTTCGGCGTGAACACGCCGACGTTGTCGACCTGGTGGTTGCGGCCGGTGGACATCACCTGCAGCTTGTCACCGGGCTTGATCTCGCCCTGCATCACGCGCACCAGCGAGACCACGCCCAGGTAGTTGTCGAACCACGAGTCGATGATCAGCGCCTGCAGCTTCTCGGTGTCGCGCGGCGTCGGCGGCGGGATGCGGTGCACGATCGCTTCCAGCACGTCCTGCACGTTCAGGCCGGTCTTGGCGCTGACCGGCACGGCGTCGGAGGCGTCGATGCCGATCACGGCCTCGATTTCGGCCTTGGCGCGTTCGATGTCGGCGGTGGGCAGGTCGATCTTGTTGATCACCGGCACCACTTCCAGACCCTGCTCGACCGCGGTGTAGCAGTTGGCCACCGACTGCGCTTCCACGCCCTGGGCGGCATCGACGACCAGCAGCGCGCCCTCGCAGGCGGCCAGCGAGCGGCTGACTTCATAGGAGAAGTCGACGTGGCCCGGGGTATCGATGAAGTTCAGGTGGTAGGTCTGCCCGTCCTTGGCCAGGTACGGCAGCGACACCGACTGCGCCTTGATCGTGATGCCACGCTCGCGCTCGATCGGGTTGGAGTCGAGCACCTGCGCTTCCATCTCACGGGCCTGCAGGCCACCGCAGAGCTGGATGATGCGGTCGGCCAGCGTGGACTTGCCGTGGTCGACATGGGCAATGATGGAGAAGTTGCGGATGTTCCGCATCGAATCAGAAGACATAGGTGGCGGCGGCGCGCGGCGTCGTCAGGGTAACGGTCGATTATCGCATGCCCGGCGCCTCGCCGCGAAAACGGCCTCGTCGGGCCGGCCCGGAACGGCCGAAGCCCCGCCGGGGCGGGGCTTCGGGGTAGATGGCAGCCGCCGCAGCAGCGGCCCAGACAGGCCTTACTGGCCGGCCTTCACCGCCACGAACGCGCTGTTGCCGTTGCCGGTACGCACCAGCAGCATCACCACATCGTCCTTCTTGTAGCTGGACAGCGCGCGGTTGAGGCCATCCACGCTGCCAACCGGGGTGCGCCCGACCTGCAGGATCACCATGCCCGGAGACAGGCCGGCATCACGCGCCGCCTGGCCCTTGACCCCGGTGATGCGCACGCCCTCGTTGCCGTCCAGGCCGAACTGCTTGCGCTGCGGCGCGGTCAGGTCGCTGACGTCCAGGCCCAGCAGGGCATTGGCCCCGGCCTGCGGCGCCGCATCGGGCTTGGCCGTGGCGGCCGCGCGGGCATTGCCCTGGCCATCTTCACTGAGTGCGGTCAGCGTTGCGCTGAGGTCGCGCGGCTTGCCATCGCGGATCACGCCCAGGGTGACCCGGCTGCCCGGTGCCATCGCACCGATCAGCGGTGGCAGGTCCGACCAGCTGTTGACCGGGCTGCCGTTGACCGAGCGCACCACGTCACCGATCTGTACGCCGGCCTTCTCTGCCGCACTGCCGGCCACGATCTGGTTGACCAGCGCACCACGGCTGTCCGGCAGGCCCAGGCCCTGGGCCTTCAGCGAATCGATCGGTTCGACCACCGCACCCAGCTGGCCACGGGTGACCTTGCCACTCTTCTTGATCTGCTCGACCGCGCTCATCGCCAGGTCGATCGGGATCGCGAAGCTGATGCCCATGTAGCCACCGGAGGCGGAGAAGATCTGCGAGTTGATGCCGACCACTTCACCGCGGGTGTTCAGCAGCGGGCCGCCGGAGTTGCCCTGGTTGATCGCCACGTCGGTCTGGATGAACGGCACGTAGCGCTGGTCGGCGCCACCGGTGCTGCGGCCCAGCGCACTGACGATGCCCGCGGTAACCGAGTGATCAAGGCCGAACGGCGAGCCGATCGCGACAACCCACTGGCCCGGCTTCAGAGTGTTGGAATCCCCCACGCGCACGGTCGGCAGGTTCTTGCCGTCGATCTTCAGCAGGGCCACGTCGTACTGCTGGTCGCTGCCCACCACCTTGGCGTTGAACTCGCGGCTGTCACCCAGCTTCACCTTCACCTCGCTGGCATCGGCCACCACGTGGTAGTTGGTCAGCACATAACCGTCAGGCGAGATGATGAAACCCGAGCCCATGCCGCGGCCCTTGATGCTGGGACCGCCATCCTGGCCACCCGGCCCCTGCCCCGGCATCGGGAAGTCCGGGCCGAAGAAGCGGCGGAAGAACTCGGGCATGTCATCGTCGCCGCCCATCGGGCCCCGCGAGGCCTGGCGGTTGTTGCGCACGATGGTGGTGTCGACGTTGACCACGCCCGGCCCGACCTGTTCGACCAAGTGGGTGAAGTCAGGCAGGCCGGTGACCAGCGGCTGCGCGGGCGCCCGCGGCGCCGCAGCCGGCGCGGGCTGGGTCTGCGCCGCAGGCGCCGGCGCCTGGGCGCAGGCCATCAAGGGAAGGGTCAGGGCCAGCAGGCCGATGGCCTGCGTGCGGAGTCGGGGAGTCATCGGACGGCAACCTCCGGATCGGGTGGAAAGAGGAATACGGGCCCCGCCGACGGCGGGGCGTGAAAGCGCCCGGCTCAGTCGCGCGGGCGCGGCGGCACCGGCAGGTCATCCTGCAGGCGCGGCTCGAACGGGTAGAACGCAGCACCACCGGCGTGGGCCGGGAAGCTGGCATTGAGCGCGCCACCGGCAGCGGGGGCCAGGCTGGAGCGGGGCCACGGTCGCGCCTGCAGTGCTCCCACCTCGCCAAACGGCAGGTTGCGGCTGGCGTTGGCCGGCACCGTCGGGGTCAACGGCGCCTGCGCGGCGGCCACCGCACGCTGCGGGCTGTCATCACGCTGGGCGACGCGCGCGGCCTGCTGGCTGCGGGTCGCGCTGGCGCGACGGCTGTCCTGGCGGCGGCTGGCCGCGGCCATTGCCACCGCCGGCGCAGCCGCCACGGCCATCGTTGCGGTATCCACCGACGCCTCGGTGACCGCAGCCGGGCCGCTCGGCGCCGGCGCCAGTTCAGCCTGGCTGGCGACCACCTGCGGTGCCAGCGGCTCGCCGGGGGCGGCCTCCTGAAGCTTCTCGCCGCCCATGAACAGGGCCACGGCAGCGACCGAGGCGGCCAGTGCGGCACCACCGCCCCAGGCCCGCCAGCCGCTGCGACGCGCCTGGCGGCGCGGCTCGGCCTGCGGTGCCGGTTCGGCCGCGATGGCAGCCGCCACGGCGGCACTGAAGCCGGCCGGGGCCAGTGCCGGGGCCTGCCCGCGCATCACGTCGCCCAGCAGTTGCCAACGTTCCTGGCAACCCGCCAGCTCCGGATCATGCTCCATGCGGCGCAACAGGAAGCGCGCTTCATCGGCGCCCAGCTCGCCGTCGACCAGGGCCGACAGCTGTTCGCGGTGGCGCTGGTCCAGGCGCTGCCCGGCAGGGGATTGATGGTTCTGCGATTCGTTGAACGGATTGCTGGTCAGATTGCTGGTCATACGCGGCTCTTCTCACGGGTGGCGCTGCCGATGTCCAACAGCGGCCGGAGTTCGGTGTCGATCGCCTCGCGCGCCCGGAAGATCCGTGAACGCACGGTGCCGATCGGGCACCCCATCTTCTGCGCGATATCCTCGTAGCTCAGGCCTTCCACCTCGCGCAGGGTGATCGCCAACCGGAGTTCCTCCGGCAGCGCGTTGACGGCCTTCATCACCGTCTGTTCCAGCTCCTGGCGCATCAACTCGCGTTCGGGCGTGTCGGTGTCGCGCAGGCGCGTGCCGCTGTCGAACTGTTCGGCGTCGCCGATGTCGATGTCATCGGTCGGCGGCCGTCGATTGTGTGAAGCCAGGTAGTTTTTGGCGGTATTCACGGCGATTCGATGCAACCAGGTTGAGAACTGGGCATCACCACGGAAACTTCCGATCGCGCGGTACGCACGGATGAAAGTGTCCTGGGCGACGTCCTGACATTCGCTCCAGTCGGCGATGTAGCGACCGACGAGGGCCACGACCCGATGCTGGTACTTGCGTACCAGGACATCGAACGCCGCGCTCTCACCGCGCTGCACACGCCGGACCAGTTCCAGATCCAGCTCCTGTGGTGTATCAACCTCGGCCATGAGGGGCCGCACTCCTGTCAGCCCAACCGACGTCGGGCAATGAGACTGCCAATCCCGGGAAAAGTTCAGTCGCCGATCACCCGGCGCCGCACCAGCTTTTAACCACCGTTCCGTTAGCGTCCCGGTCCACGGCCATGGATCCGGGGTCGCCACTCCCCTGCTATTGGGATTTGACGCGGGGGAAACAACCTCTGGATCATAGCCGCTTCTCCATACACAACCGGATGGAACGTCCATGCTTTCAGGCTTCGATGGTCTCCGCTTCAGCCACTGGCACCCCGAGATCCGCGACGACGGCGTGGTGGTTCTCTCCCTGGATCGTCAGGACAGCAGCGTCAACGCGATGTCGCAGGACGTGCTGCTGGAACTGGGCGACCTGCTTGAGCGCATCGCGCTGGACCCGCCGAAGGGCGTGGTGATCCAGTCGCTGAAGAAGGCCGGCTTCATTGCCGGTGCGGACCTGAAGGAATTCCAGGAATTCGACCGCCGCGGCACCGTCAACGATGCGATCCGCCGCGGCCAGGCCACCTACCAGAAGCTGGCCGAGCTGCCCTGCCCGACCGTGGCGGCCATCCACGGCCACTGCCTGGGCGGCGGTACCGAGCTGGCGCTGGCCTGCCGCTACCGCGTGGCCTCCAATGACACCAGCACCCGCATCGGCCTGCCGGAAACCCAGCTGGGCATCTTCCCGGGCTGGGGCGGCAGCGCGCGCCTGCCGCAGCTGGTGGGCGCCCCGGCGGCGATGGACATGATGCTGACCGGCCGTACCCTGTCGGCCTCGGCGGCACGCGGTATCGGCCTGGTCGACAAGGTGGTGGCGCCGGCGGTCGTGCTCGACACCGCCGTCGCGCTGGCGCTGTCCGGCACCACCCGTCCGTTCAAGCAGCGTGCGCTGGCCTGGGCCACCAATACCTGGCCGGCACGCCAGCTGCTGGCGCCGCAGATGGTCAAGCAGGTCGCGCGCAAGGCCAAGAAGGACCAGTACCCGGCGCCGTACGCGCTGATCAGCACCTGGCAGCGCAGCGGCGGCAAGCCGATCCAGGCGCGCCTGGATGCCGAACGCCGCGCAGTGGTGAAGCTGGCCAGCACGCCGACCGCGCGCAACCTGATCCGCATCTTCTTCCTGACCGAACGCCTGAAGGGCCTGGGCGGCGGTGATTCCGGCATCCGGCACGTGCACGTGGTCGGTGCCGGCGTGATGGGCGGCGACATCGCTGCGTGGGCCGCCTACAAGGGCTTCGAAGTGACCCTGCAGGACCGCGAGCAGCGATTCATCGACCCGGCCATGGAGCGTGCGCAGGCACTGTTCGCCAAGAAGGTGCGCGACGACAGCAAGCGCCCGGCGGTGGCCGCGCGCCTGCGTGCCGACCTGGACGGCAACGGCGTGGCCGAGGCCGATCTGGTGATCGAGGCCATCATCGAGAACCCGGAGGCCAAGCGTGCGCTGTACCAGACGCTGGAGCCGAAGATGAAGCACGACGCGTTGCTGACCACCAACACCTCGTCGATTCCGCTGGTGGAACTGCGCGACCACATCCAGCGCCCAGCGCAGTTCGCCGGCCTGCACTACTTCAACCCGGTGGCGCAGATGCCGCTGGTGGAAATCATCCATCACGACGGCATGGCGCCGGAGACCGAGCGCCGCCTGGCCGCGTTCTGCAAGGCACTGGGCAAATTCCCGGTGCCGGTGGCCGGCAGCCCGGGCTTCCTGGTCAACCGCGTGCTGTTCCCGTACATGCTGGAAGCGGCCACCGCGTATGCCGAAGGCATTCCGGGCCCGGTGATCGACAAGGCCGCGGTGAAGTTCGGCATGCCGATGGGCCCGATCGAACTGATCGACACCGTCGGCCTGGACGTGGCCGCCGGTGTCGGCCGCGAGCTGGCGCCGTTCCTGGGCCTGCAGATTCCGGCGGCGCTGCAGACGGTGGAACCGGACAAGCGCGGCAAGAAGGATGGCCAGGGCATCTACACCTGGGAGAACGGCAAGCCGAAGAAGCCGGACGTGGCCAGCGATTACCAGGCCCCGGCCGACCTGGAGGACCGCCTGATCCTGCCGCTGCTGAACGAGGCGGTGGCCTGCCTGCACGAAGGCGTGGTGGCCGACGCGGACCTGCTGGATGCCGGCGTGATCTTCGGTACCGGCTTCGCACCGTTCCGCGGCGGTCCCATCCAGCACATCCGTGCGGTGGGTGCCGATGCGATCGTCGAGCGGCTGAAGGCGTTGCAGCAGCGCCATGGCGATCGTTTCGCGCCGCGCCCGGGCTGGGACAACCCGGCCCTGCGCGAACCGGTGGTGTGAGTTGATCGGCCGGGCCTGCGGCCCGGCACTCGCTGGATCAAAAGCCAACGCCAGAGCCAGAGCCAGAGCCGGAGCAACAGCCGGCTCTGGCTTTTCTGTTTGGGTGGGCGGGGCGGTGTCGGGTTGCGGGGACGCCGTGAACCCATCCCTGGGGGCTTGGCCGCGGCATCCATGCCGCGGACACCCCGCAACCCGACACCGCCCCACCCCCGACAGTTTCCCGATGACGGTGGGTGAACTACGAACCCGGTAGCTGTCGACCTTGGTCGACACCTGAGCGAAGCGACCGGCGTTTGATTTTGATTTTGATTTTCTTTTTTCTTCTCCGTGGCTGGACGCCCACGGAAACTGTCAGAGGCCGGGCGGGTGGGTTGCGCAGGACCGTTGGCGCCATGGATGGCGCCATCGAGCCCCCATGGGTGAGGGCGCTTTGCTTGCGAAGCACTGCTTCGCAAGCGCCCGAACGCACAGCCGCCAGCGGCTGGGCCGGACCCCGGAGGGGGGTTTACGGCGTGTCCTGCGCAACCCACCCGCCCGGCCAAACACGAGATACGCATTGCGCGTCCAGCCACGAGGGGCTGCGCCGTTGGCTGGAACAACCTGTTACCCATACGGGGCATGCCCCCGTCACAGCTGCATGCGATGCTGACCACCTGATCCCTGCCAGCGAGAACGCCCGCATGACCACCATCATCGCCCCGCGCGTGCACGACATCGGCGGACTCGAAGTCCGTCGCGCCGTCCCGACCCTGCAGGCACGCAGCATCGGTTCGTTCGTGTTCGTCGACCAGATGGGCCCGGCGCTCATGCATCCCGGTACGGCCATCGACGTGCGCCCGCATCCGCATATCGGCCTGGCCACCGTCACCTACCTGTGGTCGGGCGCCATCGGCCACCGCGACACGCTGGGCTCGGACCAGGTGATCCGTCCCGGTGACGTCAACTGGATGACTGCCGGCCGCGGCATCGCCCATTCCGAACGCACGCCGCAGCCCGACCGTGATCACGACAACCCGATCCACGGCATGCAGACCTGGGTCGCGTTGCCGAAGTCGCATGAAGAGATTGAGCCGGCGTTCTACCACCATGCCGCTGCCACCCTGCCCGAGCAGCGCCGCAAGGGTGCCTGGCTGCGGGTCATCGCCGGCCGCGCCTACGGCGAGGAGTCGCCGGTGAAGGTGTTCGCCGACACGCTCAACGTGGCGATCGACCTCGACCCGGATGCGGAGATCGATATCGACAATGGCCACCGCGAGCGCGCGCTGTACATCCTCGAAGGCGACGCGCAGCTGGATGGCGTGGACGTGCCCGCCCAGCACCTGATCATTCCCGAGGCAGGCGCCGTCGGCCGCCTGCGCGCGAAGACCCCGGTGAAGGCGATGCTGTTCGGCGGCGAACCGCTGGATGGCCCGCGCCACCTGTGGTGGAACTTCGTGTCCAGTTCGAAGGAGCGCATCGAGCAGGCCAAGCACGACTGGGAAGCCGGCCGCTTCGGCACCATCCCCGGCGACGACAAGGAGTTCATCCCGCTGCCGCAGTACTGAACATCGCGTGTTGCACACATCCGAAGGTGTATCCCTGCACCCGGCGTTGACGCTACAGTCACCCGCTGATCACTGAAATGTGACATAAATCACACTTTCACCGTCAAAGGAGTGCAACACATGAGCATGGGTAAACGCTTGTCCGCCGAGTTCCTCGGCACGTTCTGGCTGGTTCTGGGTGGCTGCGGCAGCGCGGTGCTGGCCGCCAAGTTCGGCGGTGACGGCAATCCGCTGGGTATCGGATTCCTCGGCGTGGCGCTGGCCTTCGGCCTGACCGTGGTGACTGGCGCCTATGCGTTCGGCCACATCTCCGGCGCGCATTTCAATCCGGCGGTCAGCGTCGGTCTGTGGGCCGGTGGCCGCTTCCCGACCAAGGACCTGGTGCCCTACATCATCGCCCAGGTCGCTGGCGGCCTGCTGGCGGGCTTCATCCTGCTGCAGATCGCCTCCGGTGCCAGTGGCTTCGCCATTGATGGCAGCCAGGCCGGTGCATTTGCCAGCAACGGCTACGGCGCGCTGTCGCCGGGGGGCTACAGCGTGGCAGCCGCCTTCCTGTGCGAAGTGGTACTCACTGCGGTGTTCCTGATCGTGATCATGGGCTCCACCCATGGCAAGGCACCGGCCGGCTTCGCGCCGCTGGCGATCGGCCTGTCGCTGACCCTGATCCACCTGATCAGCATCCCGGTGACCAACACCTCGGTGAACCCGGCCCGCTCCACTGCGGTGGCGTTCTTCGCCGGCAGCGGTGCGGTCAGCCAGCTGTGGCTGTTCTGGGTCGCCCCGCTGCTGGGCGGCGCGATCGGCGGCATCATCTACAAGTGGATCGGCAACGACCGCTGAGGCCTGTGCGGACCATTGCGGCCGACCATCGGCCGCAATGGTTACGCTTGTAACCGCAATTTGTGCGATCGCTCACGTTCCGTTAAGGTTGAGTTGACCGTCCGTGCACATGCCGGGCGGGGTGGCATCCGGGGATGGGATGCCAACGCCCCCATCCATCGGGCGGCGCCAAACGACACACCACCTTGGGGGATGCATGAAGTTCGCGCCTGTAGTGTTGTCGAGCCTGCTGTTCGCCGTGGCCCAGGCCGCCGCGCAGGCTCCCACCGAATGTCCTTCGCTGCCCGCCAGCAGCGGCCTGCAATGGCAGCAGCAGGCGCAGGCCGATTTCCTGGTCTGCCGCGCCAGCACCGGCGACGGCCGCGAAGTGCTGAGCCTGATGCTCAGTGCACGTGATCCGTCCATTCCACTGAACCGTTCGCTGCGCCAGGAAAAGGGCAGCTTCGGCGGTGAATCACTCTACTGGTACCAGCCCGACCTCGGCGGCCAGCAGCCGCCCGGCTATGCCGAGCGGCGGATCAGCGTGGTCAAGCTCGACAAAGGGCGTTACGCGCAGATTTCGCTGTATCCGGACAGCCCGCAGGAACTGGGCTCGCTGCAGCAGCTGGCGCAGGGCATGAGCCTGACGCCGTCGGCCGTGGCCGCCGGGCGCTGACCGTGATGGGGATGACTGCCTGGCAGCATCCCCGCAATGCGGCCCGATCCGACGGTAGTGCCGGCCGCTGGCCGGCACCCCGATCCGCCATGACCTCACGCAGTGGCCGGCCAGCGGCCGGCCCCTCCTCAGAACCTGCCTTCCTGGAAATCGACGAAGGCCTGCATCAGCTCCTGACGTGTGTTCATCACGAACGGGCCGTGCCGCATCACCGGCTCGCGCAGCGGACGGCCGGCCACCAGGATCAACCGCGCGCCATCACGGCCGGCCGAGATGTGCAGCTGCTCGCCACCGCCCAGCACCGCCAGTTCCTGGCGCGCCACGTCACGCGCGGCGTCCTGCTCGCCCACCGTCATCGCACCTTCGAATACATAGGCAAACGCGTTGTGCCCTTCCGGCAGTGCGTAGGTCCAGGCGCGGTCGGGCGCCAGCGAGATGTCCAGGTAGAGCGGATCGGTGGCCGGCTGCACGATCGGCCCGCGGGTACCGTCGACGCTGCCGGCAATCACCTTCACCTCCACGCCGGCGGCCGGCTGCACCCGCGGAATGCGCTCGGGCGCGAACTCCTGGTACTTCGGCTCGGTCATCTTGTCCTTCGCCGGCAGATTCACCCACAGCTGGAAACCGCGCATCTGCCCGCTTTCCTGTTCGGGCATCTCCGAATGCACCAGGCCGCGCCCCGCCGTCATCCACTGCACGCTGCCCGGGGTCAGCAGGCCTTCGTTGCCGTGGTTGTCGCGGTGCCGCATGCGCCCGTCGAGCATGTAGGTCACCGTCTCGAAACCACGGTGCGGATGCTCCGGGAAACCTGCGATGTAGTCCTCGGCGCGGTCGGTGCCGAATTCATCGAGCAGCAGGAACGGATCCAGGTCGGGCAGCGTCGGGCCACCGATGACGCGGGTCAGGCGCACGCCGGCACCATCGGAGGTGGGCATGCCACGGATGGTGCGCAGTACGCGGACCGGTTCGGGAAAGCTCATGGCGACTCCTGTTGGATGGATGCCCCTGAAGATGGACGCCACACGGCCGGACGCCAATGGACGGCTCCGCAACCGATTGTTCCATCGCTGATGTTCGCTGCACGTCAGCATTCCCTTCGTACGACCAAAGTACTACCGCAGATTCGTCCTGTGCCAATTGACCGTGTCGAGGGCAAGCAGGACTCTTTGTCTGTCTTTCCGGGAGAGAGCACCTCATGAAAGGGTTTTCCAAACTGGGCTGGGCGGTACTCGCCCTGCTCGGCGCGTTCTGTCTGGGCACCGTGGCGCTGCGTCGCGGCGAACACATCAATGCCCTGTGGATCGTCGTCGCGGCGGTGTCGCTGTACCTCGTCGCCTATCGCTTCTACAGCCTGTTCATCGCCAACAAGGTGATGCAGCTCGATCCAACCCGGGCCACTCCGGCGGTGATCAACAACGATGGCCTGGACTACGTGCCGACCAACAAGCACGTGCTGTTCGGCCACCACTTCGCCGCCATCGCCGGCGCCGGCCCGCTGGTCGGCCCGGTGCTGGCCGCGCAGATGGGCTACCTGCCCGGCCTGCTGTGGCTGGTGGTGGGCGTCGTGCTGGCCGGCGCGGTGCAGGACTTCATGGTCCTGTTCCTGTCCAGCCGCCGCAATGGCCGTTCGCTGGGTGACCTGGTGCGCGAGGAGATGGGCCAGGTGCCTGGCACCATCGCCCTGTTCGGCGCCTTCCTGATCATGATCATCATCCTGGCCGTGCTGGCGATGGTGGTGGTCAAGGCACTGGCCGAGAGCCCCTGGGGCATGTTCACGGTGATCGCAACGATGCCCATCGCGATCCTGATGGGCGTGTACATGCGCTACATCCGCCCCGGCAAGATCGGCGAGATCTCGATCGTTGGCCTGATCCTGCTGCTGGCCGCGATCTGGTTCGGCGGCAAGGTCGCGGCCGACCCGACCTGGGGCCCGGCGTTCACCTTCACCGGCACCCAGATCACCTGGATGCTGATCGGCTATGGCTTTGTCGCTTCGGTGCTGCCGGTGTGGCTGCTGCTGGCACCGCGTGACTACCTGTCGACCTTCCTCAAGATCGGTACGATCATCGCGCTGGCCATCGGCATCCTCGTGGTGATGCCGGAACTGAAGATGCCGGCGCTGACCCAGTTCGCCGCCAGCGGTGACGGCCCGGTGTGGAAGGGCGGCATGTTCCCGTTCCTGTTCATCACCATCGCCTGCGGTGCGGTGTCCGGCTTCCATGCGCTGATTTCCTCCGGCACCACGCCGAAACTGCTGGCCAATGAAGCGCACATGCGCTACATCGGCTACGGCGGCATGCTGATGGAATCGTTCGTGGCGGTGATGGCGCTGGTGGCGGCTTCGATCATCGATCCGGGCATCTACTTCGCGATGAACAGCCCGGCGGCGGTGATCGGCCCGGATGTGGCGTCGGCCGCGCACTACATCACCAATACCTGGGGCTTCACCATCACCCCGGAACAGCTGACCGCCACGGCAGCAGCGATCGGCGAGCCGACCATCCTGCACCGCGCCGGTGGCGCACCCACGCTGGCGGTGGGCATCGCGCAGATCCTGCACCAGGCGATTCCAAGCAGCAGCGACGCAATGATGGCGTTCTGGTACCACTTCGCGATCCTGTTCGAAGCGTTGTTCATCCTGACCGCGGTGGACGCCGGCACCCGTGCCGGGCGCTTCATGCTGCAGGACCTGCTGGGCAACTTCGTGCCAGCGTTGAAGAAGACCGAGTCGTGGACCGCCAACATCATCGGCACCGCCGGCTGCGTGGCGCTGTGGGGCTATCTGCTGTACACCGGCGTGGTCGATCCGTTCGGTGGCATCCAGACCCTGTGGCCGCTGTTCGGCATCTCCAACCAGATGCTGGCCGGCATCGCGCTGATGCTGGGCACGGTGGTGCTGTTCAAGATGAAGCGTGACCGCTACGCGTGGGTCACCGCGGTGCCGGCGGTGTGGCTGCTGATCTGCACCACCTACGCCGGCTTCATCAAGATCTTCGACAGCAACCCGGCGCAGGGCTTCCTGGCACAGGCGCACAAGTTCCAGGCGGCGCTTGCCAGCGACACCATCACCGCGCCGGCCAAGTCGGTGGCGCAGATGAAGCAGATCGTGGTCAACGCCTACGTCAATACCGGGCTGACCGCGCTGTTCCTGCTGGTGGTGGGGGCGGTGCTGGTGTATTCGATCAAGACCATCCTGGCCGCCCGCCGCAACCCGCAGCGCAGCGACCGCGAGCCCCCGTACGTGGCGCTGAAGCCACATGAAATGGTGGATCTGTGATGAGCACGCAACTGGTTCCCGCCGGCCAGTACCAGGCGCACCGCCGCATCTGGCGGCGCCTGGTGCAGACCGCTCGGCTGTGCTGTGGCATTCCTGATTACGACAACTATGTCCGGCACATGCTGGAGAAGCATCCGGACCAGGAGCCGATGGACTACAAGACGTTCTTCCGTGAGCGGCAGGAAGCGCGATATGGCGGCCGCAATGGCGGTCGATGCTGCTGAGGTGAAAGTGGGTGGCGGGCTTGCAGCCCGCCGCCCGCCGCCCGCCGATTCAACTTCAACTGCAACTGCAAGAGCGTCGGCTCTGGGTTTCTGTTTGGTTGGCGGGGCGGTGTGGGCTTGCAGGACACGCCGTAAACCCTTCCATGGGGGCTCGATGGCGCCATCCATGGCGCCAACGGTCCTGCAAGCCCACACCGCCCCACCTCTGACAGATTGCCGGTGACGGCGAGACACATGCGGGGTCAGATCCGTTTCCCGAAGGAAACGGATCTGACCCCATTTTGTTTATCGATATCTGACAGATGTGCCGACCAACGGTCGGCACCCACCAACAGCCGCGTGAACCTGTCGAAGGCGGGGCACTGTGGGTGTGCGGGGTGTGAGCCGCATGGATGCGGCGACCAAGCCCCCATGGATGGGTTTACGGCGTCCCCGCACACCCACAGTGCCCCGCCAACCCACGGAATGCCGCTTCGGCTTTTGACGTTGCCGTTGATTGAAGCGGGTGCAGGGCTGCAAGCCCTGCCGGCCTACTCCACCAGGGTAATGGGAGTGAGCGTGACCTTGGCGTTGTTCGCTGCTCCCATGCGATCGGTGTACGCCTGCCCGCGTTGGACAAGATAGAAGCTGTCCAGGTAATCGATGTCGTTGGAAAACCACGACGACGGCATCGCCTTGAGGATCGCGCCGGCAATATCGGCGATGACCGCATACTCCGGTGCGAACGCACCCAGCGCTGCCTTCACACCGTTGCTCAACGCCACCAGCAGGTCCTGGTAGTTGGTGTCACCGTCATCCTCGAACAACTGCACGTTGGCGGCGTTGAACCGATAGTTGCCCCACAGCACCAGCGCCTGCTGCGGCGTGTAGTCGGTCTTGTCATGGTCCAGGTAGGGCATGTCGACCGTGGCCATCTCCGGCTCCGCCTTGCCGATCTGCAGCCCGGACACCACCGCGAACACCTCCGCCGCGCCCAGCGCCCACGGCTCCTGGTCGTCGGCCAGGCGGATGCGGTCCAGCCGGGTGATGTCCAGTGATGCACGCGCGCCATCGTCCGACAGCTGGATGCGCTCGGGCGATTGCAGGCCCCGTGCGCGCAGGCCGGCGTTGACCAGCGCCATGCCTTCCTGCACCGAGCGGCGGGTATCGACATCGACGATCAAGACCGGGAATGCCGGTGCCTGCCTTGCGTCCAGCACATGCGCGCGGCCCTGCGCGTCGTAGGCCGTCAGCGTGGTCCAGTCACGATCATTGCCCCGTGGCAGGCTGGCCACCCACAACTGGCGCGGCGCGATGTCGGCCAGCGACTGGCCGTCCGGCACGTAGGCGCGCAGCTGCAGCAGCCCTGCGCCCTGCGCTGGCAAGCCCTTGGCCCGGCGCAGCTGCTGATCGTTGCTGGTCAGCGAGACGCTGGCCTGGGTGCGGACGCCCGGGTCGAAGCGCTCCATCACGGCGTCCAGTGCCACGCCCCGTTCCGGTGAGGCCGCCAGCGTGGTGCGCACGGCCTCGGCGAAGCCGGGTTGGGCAATCAATCCCGCCACCTCACGCGCACTGGCCTCGGTTACGGCCTGTATCTGAGCACCACGCGTGGCAGCATCGCCTTGCGCAGCTGCCCCGGCGCTGGCCAACAGCAGTGCCAGCAGCGTGGTCCCCCCAATCATCCGTCGATGCGTCATTCCAGCCCCCAGGCAACGTCGCTCTGGATGAGCGACAGGTGCTGCCTACGCTACGACGCGGTCACCATACGATCCGGTATGTACCGCACAGTTCTGCCTGCGGCCTGAAAAAAGCAGAGCCGAGCATCGGCTCGGCTCTACACGGGATCGCGATGCCAGGTGTGGCCCGGCTCAGCCGGTAGCCATCCACTTCAGGATCAAGCCGGTGACATACGCCAGGCCCGTACCGGTGGCATAGCCCACCGTGCCCAGCAGCACGCCCACCGGGGCCAGCGTAGGGTGGAAAGCCGCCGCCACCACGGGGGCCGATGCCGCCGCACCGATGTTGCCCTGCGAACCGATCGCGAAGAAGAACAACGGTGCGCGCAGCAGCTTGGCAACGATCCAGAGCACCAGCACGTGCGTGGCCATCCAGATCGCACCCAGCAGGAACAGCCACGGACGATCCAGCAGCGACAGCAGGTTCATCTGCATGCCGATGCAGGCGATCAGGAAGTACAGGAACACCGTGCCCAGCCGCGAGGCACCCGCCGCTTCCAGCCGGCGTGCGCGGGTGAAGCTCAGGCCCAGGCCCATTGCGGTGGACAGCAGAATCACCCACACGAACTGGCTGTCCAGGCTGAACTGGCTGGCCCAGCTGATGTTGGCCTTGAACCAGCCCGACAGCGGCGCCGCGATCGCATGGGCCAGGCCGACGCCGCCTAGCGCCACGCCGACGATCACCATCAGGTCGGTCATGCTGGGAATGCGCGCATTCTGCGCCTCGTAGGCACTGATGCGGGCCTTCATCTCGTCGATGGCGCGGGTATCGGCACCATTGCGGGTGTCGATCTGCTGTGCACGGTTGGCCAGGAACAGCAGGATCGCCATCCACAGGCTGGCGCAGGCCACGTCGACCACCGCGAACTGTCCGAAGGTGGTGGCATCGGTACCGAACACTTCGCGCATCGCGACCATGTTGGCGCCGCCGCCAATCCAGCTGCCAGCCAGTGCGGCCATGCCGGCCCAAGTGTCGCCGGCCACGGTTTCCGGGTGGATCAGCTTCATCAGCTGGAACGAGACGATGGCGCCGAGCATGATGCCGGCGGTACCAGCACAGAACACGATCAGCAGTTTCGGACCGAGCTTGGCGATGCCCTTGAGATCGATCGACAGGGTCAGCAGGACCAGCGCGGCAGGCAGCAGCACATCACGTGCGACCGGGTTGTACAGCGAGGTGTTGTGGCCGTCGATGACACCGGCGGTGTTGTAGATGGCGGGGATGAAGTAGCACAGCAGCAGTGCCGGCACCCAGGCGAAGATCTTCTTCAGCAAGGGGGTCGGACCGCTGGCAGCCCAGAAGATCAGGGCCAGGGTGGCGGCAATCAGGCCCAGTCCAACGATGTCGTTGCTGATCAGGGCGGTAGCGGGTTCGGTCGGCATGGGATCCTCTGTCGATCGAAAGAGCGGGAAAAAAAAGCGCCGCATGAAGCGGCGCAGGTTGAGATTAACATTGTCTTCACGCCGGGTCATGCTGCAGTGCCGACCACGACCCCATCCCCTCCGGGAGCCTCCCCATGCAGCTCGGCGCTTTCTCGGTCAGCCTCTCGGTGAAGAATTTGGCCGCCTCCCGCGCGTTCTACGAAGCGCTGGGCTTCTCGGTCACTGGTGGCGACCCGGCACAGAACTGGCTGGTACTGCGCAGCAACGGCACGGTGATCGGACTGTTCCAGGGCATGCTCGAGGGCAACCTGCTCACCTTCAATCCCGGCTGGGACCAGCACAGGCAGGAACTGCCCCACTTCCAGGACGTGCGTGAACTCCAGGCCGAGCTGGACTCGAAGGGCATCGAGCTGGCAGTACGTACCGACCCTGAGGGCCAGGGCACCGGCTACCTGCAGCTGGCCGATCCTGATGGGAATGTGATCCTGATCGACCAGCACGTGGCGCGCGCGGACGGACGGTGACCACTGCTGGGTAGGCGTCGACCTTGGTCGACGGACAGCATGCCAACCAAGGTTGGCATCTACCACGACACAGGCCGCCCATTGCCTGGGTAGGCGTCGACCTTGGTCGACGGACAGCATGCCAACCAAGGTTGGCATCTACCACGACACAGGCCGCCCATTGCCTGGGTAGGCGTCGACCTGGGTCGACGGGCAGTATGCCAACCAAGGTTGGCATCTACCACGACACAGGCCGCCCATTGCCTGGGTAGGCGTCGACCTTGGTCGACGGACAGCATGCCAACCAAGGTTGGCATCTACCACGACACAGGCCGCCCATTGCCTGGGTAGGCGTCGACCTTGGTCGACGGACAGCATGCCAACCAAGGTTGGCATCTACCACGACACAGGCCGCCCATTGCCTGGGTAGGCGTCGACCTTGGTCGACGGGCAGTATGCCAACCAAGGTTGGCATCTACCAGGACAGCCGGATCAGGTCGGGCGCGAAGCGCTGAAATCCAGGGTGGCGCGCGTACCACGCGCTTCGCAGGGCTGCAGCCGCAGGGTCCAGCCCAGGTGTTCACACAGGCGCGCGATCAGGTCCAGGCCGATGCCTCCACCGCGGTCGGCGCGGTCGCCCCGGGCCATGCGCGCATGAATCGCGGCGATCTCCTCCGGGCTCATGCCGTGCCCCGGGTCCTGCAGGGTGAGCACTGCCGACGAACTTAGTCGCAGTTCGATATGGCCACGGCCGCTGTTCTCGATGGCGTTGCGCAACAGGTTGCCGATCGCCGCCTGTACCACCGCCAACGGCGCAACAATATCCACCGGCGCGGCCTGGATGCCGATGCTCAGGTCCTTGTCGCCAAGCAGGTGGCGGTGGTCATCGACAATCTCGGGCAGCAACTGGTCCAGCGCGATGCGCTCGGCGCGAGCGGCCAGTCGCGCCGGATCGCGTGCCAGCACCAGCAGCAGCTCGATCAGCTGCTCAACGCTCTGCGCCGTACGCAGCACGCGCTGCATCTGCTGGCGCGCCCGATCCGGCAGGCCCGGTTGTTCCAGTGCCAGTTCCGCGGCGCCGGTCATCACCGCGATCGGCGTGCGCAGCTCATGGCTGGCGGTACTGATGAACACCCGCTCACGCTCGACGAACTGCTCGTTGCGGTCCAGGTAGTCATTCAGCGCATCGGCGATGGTATGCAGCTCGGAACTGCCGCGCGGGTCCACGTTGATGCGCTGCCCCTGCACACCCGGCCGCAGCGCACCGATATGCTGGGCCAGCAGGCTCAGCGGACGCACCATCCGCTCCATGCCGAACGAAGCCATCAGCACGGTGACGAAGATCATGATCACCCCGGCCAGCATCACCCAGCGCGTGGCGAACTGCTCCAGGTCATGGAAGTCGGAGATGTCCAGCGCCAGCGCCACCCGCCCCATCGAGCCGGTGTCGCGCACCATCACGGCGGTCTGCCGCCCCTTGATCGGTACCCCATCGTGCAGCCCCGGGTGCAGCGTGCGCACGCTCTCGGGCATGTTGCCTTCATCGAAACGGAACAGGCTGAGCGTGTCCGAGTCCTGCCAGCGGTAATGCGGCTCGTGCTCGGTATGGTCGACGATGCTGTCCAGTTCGGAGTTGAGCAGCGCGCGCCAGGCCGCATGCTCGGCGTGCTCATGCACGTAGTTGCCGACGCTGAACACCGCGATCGACAACAGCGCCAGGTAGCCCAGCAACCACCACACCACGCGCCGGTACAGCGGTCCCGGCTTACGCGCCTTCATCGTCATCCCTGGCCGGATCGTTGGCCGAAGTCACCGCCAGCCGATAGCCGACCCGCGGCAGGGTGTGGATCAGCTTGTCAGCGAACGGGCCATCGACGCTGCGGCGCAGTTCGTAGACATGCGAACGCAACAGGTCTCCATCCGGTGGTTCGTCGCCCCACAGCGCGAACTCCAGCTGCTGGCGGGTGACCGCACCGGGGCTGGCACGCATCAGCACTTCCAGCAGCTTGCGGCAGGCCGGGTACAGATGCAGTACCTGGCTGCCGCGCTGCGCCTCCAGGGTCGCCAGGTCCAGCACCAGGTCGCCCACCTGCAGCCGCTTGCGCGGATTGCGGCCCTGCGCACGCAGCAGCAGCGCCTCCAGCCGCACCTCCAGCTCGGGAAGGGCAAACGGCTTGGTCAGGTAGTCGTCGGCACCAGCGCGGAAGCCGGCGATCTTGTCCGGCAGCTCGTCACGTGCGGTCAGCATGATCACCGGCACTTCCGAGGCGTGCTCGGCGCGCAGGCGGCGCAGCACCTCCGGCCCCTCCATGCGCGGCAGCATCCAGTCCAGGATCACCGCATCGTAGGGGTGGCTGCCGGCCAGGTGCAGGCCGGTGATGCCATCCGGGGCCACGTCCAGCACATGCCCGCGCGACTCGAAATAGTCGAACAGGTTGGCCACCAGCTGGCGGTTGTCCTCGATCACCAACAGACGCATGCACGAAACATCCACGGAAGTTCGTAACATGGTAGCGCTGCCCATGTCGGAATGCGGTCGCCTTGGCCACCTCCGACGCTTTTCCCACCCCTGCCGCCTCAGAATGGCTGTTTTGCTCCCGGAGCCCGCCGTGCCCGTAGCCCTGCCCCGTCGTTGGCGCCTGCCCCTGCTGTGGCTGCTGATCATTGCCGCGCTGGCGGCCGGTATCGGCATGCGCCAGCCGCAACCGCCGGACGAGCCCCGCTTCGTGCTGGCTGCCCGCACCATGGTCGAGAGCGGGCAATGGCTGCTGCCCCACCGTGGCGTCGAGCTGTATGCGGAAAAGCCTCCGGTGTTCATGTGGCTGCAGGCGGCGGCCTACGAGGTGGTCGGCAGCTGGCAGTGGTCGTTCCTGCTGCCCTCGCTGCTGGGTGCCCTGCTCAGCCTGTGGCTGGTCTCGGACCTGGCGCGGCGCCTGTGGTCCCCCCGGCATTCGCTCTACGCCGTGGCTGCGCTGTTCTGCACCCTGCAGTTCGGCCTGATGGCCAAGCGCGCGCAGATCGACATGGTGCTGGTGGGCATGACCACGGTGGCCCTGTGGGGCCTGATGCGCCACCTGTGCGAGCGACGCAACCTGCCCACCCTGTGGCTGGCCGGTTTCGCCGCCGGCGTGGGCACGGTGACCAAGGGCGTGGGTTTCCTGCCGCTGCTGATGGTGCTGCCCTGGTTCGGCTGGTGGCTGTACCAGCGTCGCCGTGGCCATGTGGTGGACGGCCCGCATCCGGTCAGCCTGCTCTGGCTCATCCCGGCCTTCCTGCTGGGCGTGGGGGTGTGGCTGGCACCGTTGGGCTGGGCCCTGCTGCATGCGCCCAGCGCCGAGCTTCAGGCCTACGCGCATGAGCTGTTGTTCAAGCAGACCGGCACCCGCTACGCCAACGCCTGGCATCACCGCCAGCCCGTCTGGTACTACCTGCAGGTGATCCTCACCCTGTGGCTGCCAGGCAGCCTGCTGCTGCCGCTGCTGTTCAAGCCGTGGTGGCGCCGCCTGCGCCGTGGCGACCGCCGGCAGTGGCTGCTGCTGGGCTGGGCGCTGCTGGTGCTGGTGTTCTTCAGTGCCAGCCCGGGCAAGCGCGAGGTCTATCTGCTGCCGATGCTGCCGGCGATGGCGCTGGCCGTCGCACCGCTGCTGCCGGGCCTGCTGCGCCGGCTGTGCGTGCGCCGCTACCTGTTCGGCTACAGCGTGGTGCTGATGCTGGCCACCGGCGTGCTCGGCGTGATGCTGATGACCGAGCATCCGTGGGCGGTGGCGCAGCTGGAGCGCCGGGCCATGCCTGACACCCTGCTGCCGGTGCTCGGCGACGGCCTGCTGACCTTCGCCATCGCCCTGGCCACGTTGATCGTATGGCTGCGGGTACGGCGCGCTGCGACACTGGTGCTGCTGACCCACGGCATGCTGTGGATGCTGTACGGACTGGTGCTGATTCCGGCGCTGGATCCCTATGCATCGGCCTCGGCGCTGATGCGCCGGGTTGGCACACGGATCGGCCCCGATGCCGAACTGGCGCTGGTGGCCTGGCGCGAACAGAACCTGCTGCAGGCCGACCGCCCGGTGCGCGAGTTCGGCTTCAAGCGCCCCTGGCCCGAGCAATGGCACGATGCCGGCCCGTGGCTGGCCGAAGCGCCGGACAAGCGCTGGCTGCTGGTACTGGACGATGCGATGAGCCCCTGCGTGGACCCAGCCAAGGTGATCGACATCGGCGTGGCAAACCGCAATCGCTGGCAGCTGCTTCCGGGTACCGCCTGGGACCCGCAATGCCATGCCGAGCGGGCCGGGTCGACCGCCGAAGAAGACTGAACGTTGGCTCGTGCCGGGCAAACATTAACCCGGCACGAACGAGCGTCCGACCCTTCTCCGACATCCAGGTGACGAGCATGGCCGCGGATTCCCGAACCGCCCTTTCCCAGCATGCCCGTCCGTCCCATTGATTCGGTAGCGCCGCTTGCGACATCGCCGCTGGCGTCAAGATTTGCCGTAACTCACCTCTGGCTGCCTGTCGCCATCGGCCTGCCCGTGTTCGCGCTGCTGATGGGCTTCGGTGGCGATCAGTGGGTCGCCGACCACCTGTTCCGCCTTGAGGGTGGCCACTGGGCATTGCAGGACGCCTGGGTCACCCGCACGCTCGTCCACAAGGCCGGCAAGTGGATGAGCACGGCAGCCGCGCTGGTGGCGATCCTGTTGTGCTTCCACCATTGGCGCAAGGGCCGTGACCGGACCCTGCGCTGGGCGCTGCTCTATGTCGTTGTTGCCATGGCGTTGGGCACCGGAGTGATCTCCCTGCTGAAGTCGCTGGTGCCGATGGAATGCCCGTGGGACCTGCTGCGCTATGGCGGCCACCAGCCCTTCATCGGACTGTTCACCCTGCGCCCGGCCGGCATGGCACCGCAGGCGTGTTTCCCGGCCGGGCACGCCAGCGCGGGCTACGCCTGGCTTTGCCTGTACTTCTTCGCCCTGCTGTGGCGGCCGTCGTGGCGCTGGGCGGGGTTGTGGATCGGCCTGGGCAGCGGCCTGGTGTTCGGCATCAGCCAGCAGCTGCGCGGTGCGCACTTCCTTTCGCATGACGTTGCCACGGCCTTGACGTGCTGGCTGCTTTCGTTGGGCCTGTATGTCCTGATCCGCCGTCAGCTGGACCGTCCCCACCGCCAGGAGGCAAACGCATGAGCGCATCGGTCCAACGCTCTACCCGCCTGCCGGCCCTGGCAAGCGTCCTCCGCTGGCGGCCGCAGCTGTCCACCGAAGCACTGATCGCGCTGACCAGCCTGTTCTTCGCGGTGGCCGGCAACGGCCTGTTCTGGCACAGCGCGATGGCCAGCCATCCGGGCAGCCTGCGCTACGCCCTTTCGCTGCTGCTGTTGCTGCTGGGTACGCACGGCGTACTGCTCGGCATCCTGGTCTGGCGCTGGAACGCCAAGGTGGTGATCAGCCTGCTGCTGCTGGTGACTGCATTCGCCGCGCACTACATGAGCCGTTACCACATCTACCTGGATGCGGACATGCTGCGCAACGTGCTGGCGACCGACCCCAAGGAAAGCCGCGAACTGATGACGGTGTCGCTGGTGTGGCCGGTGCTGCTGCTGGCGGTGCTGCCGATGGTGGTGCTGTGGCGTGTGCAGCTGCGCCGCCGATGCTGGGGACGCAGCCTGCTGTGGCGCCTCGGCTTCCTGGTAGTGGCAGCGGTGACCGCGGTCGGCGGCGCGCTGATCTCGTTCCAGGACGTCTCGGCGCTGATGCGCAACCAGCGCGAAGTACGCTATCTCGCCACCCCGGCCAACGTGCTGCTGGGCATGCCGCGTGCGCTGCGTGGCGACAATCCGGTGCAGCGCGCGCCGAAGCTGCCGATCGGCACCGACGCCAAGGCCACCCCGCGTACACCGGCCAGCAAGCCGCGCCTGCTGGTGATCGTGATGGGCGAGACCGTGCGCGCGCAGAACTGGGGCCTCAACGGCGGCCGCAACACCACGCCGGAACTGGCGCAGGCGCCGGTGATCAACTTCCCGGACATGCACTCGTGCGGTACCAGCACCGAAGTCTCGCTGCCGTGCCTGTTCTCGCCATGGGGCCGCCACGACTACGACGAGAAGAAGATCCGCGCGCACCAGTCGCTGCTGCATGTGCTGAACCGTGCCGGTATCGCACCGCTGTGGCGTGACAACCAGTCCGGCTGCAAGGGCGTGTGCGAAGGCCTGGACTTCCAGTCGTTGTCCGACGCGACCACGCCGGGGCTGTGCGCCGATGGCCGCTGCATGGACGAGATCCTGCTGCAGGACCTGGCCACCCAGGTGCGCGCCAAGCCCGGCGACCGGGTGGTGGTGCTGCACCAGCTGGGCAACCACGGCCCGGCCTACTTCGAGCGCTATCCGCCGGCATTCCGCCGCTTCACCCCGACCTGCGACACCCGTGACATCGGCCGCTGCTCGCGCGAGGAGATCACCAACAGCTACGACAATGCCGTGCTGTACACCGATCACTTCCTGAGCAAGACGATCGGCACGCTGCAGGGCCTGCAGGACTACGACACGGCGATGATCTACCTGTCCGACCACGGCGAGTCACTGGGCGAGAAGGGCCTGTTCCTGCACGGCGTGCCCTACGCCATCGCCCCGGCCGAGCAGACCCGCGTGCCGATGACGATGTGGTTCTCGCCGGGCTTCGCCAGCAGCCGCGGTCTGGACCTGCAGTGCGTGCGCAAGCGTTCGGCGGCCTATGCCGACCATGACAACCTGTTCCCATCGGTGCTGGGCCTGATGCAGGTGAAGACCTCGCTGTACGAGCGCGACCGCGACGTGTTCGCCAACTGCGAAGGGTGAGGGTTGTTTGGCAGGGCTTGCAGCCCTGCACCTGCGGTAGTGCCGGCCGCTGGCCGGCAGCCTCGACAGCAACAGCAACAGCAGATGCAGGCTTCCTGTGGGTTGGCGGGGTGGGTCCGGTGGCGGGAGACGCCGTAAACCCATCCCTGGGGGCTTGGCCGCGGCATCCATGCCGCGGACACTCCCGCCACCGGACCCACCCCGCCTTCGACAGTTTTCCGCAATCTGTTGGAACGGCAGTCTGCTCTGGTGGGTGTCGACCTTGGTCGACACGGTAGATCTGATTCAAATTTGACTTTCGATACCTGACAGATGTGTCGACCAAGGTCGACACCTACCAACGGCCGCCGCGATCTGTCAGAGGTGGGGCGGTGTGGGCTTGCAGGACCGTTGGCGCCATGGATGGCGCCATCGAGCCCCCATGGATGGGTTTACGGCGTGTCCTGCAAGCCCACACCGCCCCGCCATCCCACGGATAGCCCGCTTTTGATGTTGATGTTGCTGTTGCCGTTGCTTCGGCGGGTGCCGGGCGCCGCCCGGCCAACCTCCGCCACTTGCGGTGGCAGCGGCTGCCCACTAGCCTTCGGCCGTCGTTCACCACCCAAGGACCGCCCGTGAAACACCGCCATCTCCTGCTGGCCTCGGCAATCGCCGCCGCCACGCTGGCCCTGGTCGCCTGCAAGAAGGAACCGTCGCCCGGCACCGAGACCGCCAGCCCCAGCGCGCCGGCCGGCGAAACCGCCGACCAGTTCGTGGCCCGCATCAATGCCGAATTCAAGGCCGCCTACCCGGAGATGACCTCGGCGCAGTGGCTGTCCTCCACCTACATCAACAGCGATTCCGAACGCATCGCGGCCAAGGCCAACGAGCGCTCGCTGACCCAGCTCAACAGCTGGATCGAGCAGGCCGCCAAGTTCGAAGGCAAGCCGATGAGCGAGGACAGCAAGCGCGCCATCCACCTGCTGAAGCTGATGTCCTCGATGCCGGCGCCGCGTGACCCGGCCAAGCTGGCTGAGCTGACCCAGATCGCCACCCGCATGGAGGGCAGCTACGGGGCCGGCAAGTACTGCACCGATGCCAACGATCCGAACTCCTGCCGCCAGCTGGGCGAACTGGAGCAGGTGCTGGCGCGCAGCCGCGACTACGACAAGCAGCTCGATGCCTGGCAGGGCTGGCACAGCACCACCAAGAGCATGCGCGGCGATTACCAGAAGTTCGTCGGCCTGGTGAACGAAGGTGCCAAGGGCATGGGCTTCACCGATGCCGGGCAGATGTGGCGCAGCGGCTACGACATGCCGCCGGAGCAGATCGGCCCGGAAACCGACCGCCTGTGGGAACAGGTCAAGCCGATGTACGAGCAGCTGCACTGCTACGCACGCGGCAAGCTGGACAAGACCTACGGCAAGGACAAGGCCGAAGTGGGCAATGGCCTGATCGCCGCGCACCTGCTGGGCAACATGTGGCAGCAGGACTGGTCGAACCTGTGGGACCAGCTGGAACCGTACCCCGGTGCCGGCAGCCTGGACATCACCGCAGCGCTTGAAAAGCAGTACCAGAGCAACCTGAGCGCCGCGCTGGCCAAGGCCGGCAAGGATGCCAACGTGGCCGCGCAGTACAAGGCGCAGCGCGAGGCCGAACTGCGTACCGCCAGGCAGATGACCGAGCGCGCGCAGGACTTCTACGTGTCGCTGGGCATGCCCTCGCTGCCGCAGTCGTACTGGGAAAAGACCCAGTTCATCAAGCCCGACGACCGCGACGTGGTCTGCCACGCCAGCGCCTGGGACATGAACATGGAAGGCGATGTGCGCACCAAGATGTGCATCAAGCCGAACGAAGAGAACTTCACCACCATCTACCACGAGCTGGGCCACATCTATTACGACCTGGCCTACAACCCGCTGCCGCCGCTGTTCCAGGGCGGTGCCAACGATGGCTTCCATGAAGCGATCGGCGACACCATCGTGCTGGCGATGACGCCCAAGTACCTCAGCTCGATCGGCCTGGTCGATGCGCCGACCGAGAGTCGTGAGGCGGTCATCAACAACCAGATGCGCATGGCGCTGTCGGGCGTGTCCTTCCTGCCGTTCGGGCTGATGATCGACCGCTGGCGCTGGGGCGTGTTCGACGGTTCGATCACCGCCGACAACTACAACAAGGCGTGGTGGGACCTGAAGGCCAAGTACCAGGGCGTCGCCCCGGCCAGCAGCCGTGGCGAAGAGTTCTTCGACCCGGGCGCGAAGTACCACGTGCCGGGCAACACCCCGTACACCCGCTACTTCCTGGCGCGCATCCTGCAGTTCCAGTTCTACAAGGGCTTGTGCGATGCGGCCGGCTACAAGGGCCCGCTGCATGAGTGCACCTTCTACGGCAACAAGGAAGCCGGCCAGAAGTACTGGGCGATGTTGAGCAAGGGTGCCAGCCAGCCGTGGCAGGCCACGCTGAAGGAACTGACCGGCACCGACAAGCTCGATGCCGGCCCGATGATCGAGTACTTCACCCCGGTCAACGAGTGGCTGAAGCAGCAGAACGAAGGCCAGATGTGCGGCTGGCAGGCCAACGCGGCCCCTGCGAAGTAAAAAAGAAGGGGCGGATCCGCGAGGATCCGCCCCTTTCCGGTAGTGCCGGCCGCTGGCCGGCAACAGCTCGGTGAAATTCCATCCGGCAGCCGGCCAGCGGCCGGCTCTACCGAAATGCCTGTCAGCTGTTCTTCTTCGCCGCCATCGCCGCGGCCAGCTCGGCCTTGAATTCCTCGAAGGTCTGACCCTTCTCCTTCGCTTCGGCCTGCGCGGCATCGCGAAGCGCATCGGAGTACATCAGGCGCACCGGCGTGCCGTTGCGCTCGTGCAGTTCACCGGCCTGCATGATCAGCGCCAGCACCTGCGCAGCACTCTCGCTGTGGCCAGCGATGCGGCCGTCCATGCCCAGCACCCATTCGCCGTCACGGCGCACGACCCCGGCCAGCAGGGTGCGCTGCGCGTCGCGCAGTTCGGCATGCGGCTCCACCGGCGAGGCCTGGGCTGCAACCTTGTTGGCGGCCTGCTTTTCCTGGCGACGGCGCTGGTCGCGGCGGGTCTTGGAGCTGGTGGACATGGTGCGGTACCGCGGCGAGGGGGGCGCAAGGATAGCGCACCCCGCCCGCCGGGCCACTTCACGCACGTTCAATCCCGCACGATCAGTCCAGTACTTTGCCGTGCCGCCAGTAGCCCATGAAGGTGATCGCGCGGCGGTCCAGCCCGCAGTCGCGGACCAGATGCCGGCGGATCGCCATCACGGCCCCGGCCTCGCCCGCCACCCATGCGTACAGCGGCCCGGCCACGCTGGCATCGGCCTGCTCCCAGAGGATCTGCGCATCGACGTCGATCTCCTCCAGCTCATCGCCGGCGGCCACGCTCGAGGCCGCTGCCAGGCGTTCCTGCACCGCCTGCAGCAGGGGCTGGCCGTAGGCCGCCTGCCCGCGCGGCAGCCAGACCAGTTCGGCGCTGGCCGGCGCGGTCAACGGCACCGCATCACCGGCCTGGGCGACTTCCAGCAGGGCCAGCGTGCGTGGCGGGTCCGCCAGCGCGGCCAGTTCCTCCAGGATGCCGGCCACGGCCGGCAACGCGGTCTCGTCGGCCACCAGCAGCACCTGGCCCACACCGGCCGGCGGCTTCCATTCCCAGCCTTCGCTGCTGTCGGCGCAGTCGGCATCCGGAGCGAGCAGCACCACACGGTCGCCCGGGCGTGCATGCATGGCCCAGCGCGAGGCGGGCCCGGTCACGCCGTGGATGACGAAATCGACGTCGACCTCGCCCTGCTCAGCGCGCAGCTGGCGGATGGTGTAGGTGCGCATCGGAGGGCGCTGGTCGTCAGGCAGGGCCCGGTAGCGCGGGTACCAGTCCTCGCCGCTGGGGACCTGCGGCAGGTCCTGGCCGGGCAAGGGGAAGAACACCTTGATCCGCTGGTCCGGGCCTTCGGTCTTCATCCGTGCCACGTCGGCACCGGTGAACACCATGCGGTCCAGCGAAGGGGAAAGCACGCGGCGCTCTTTCAGCGCCACCTCGAACAGGCGGTAGGTCTGCTGCGCAGCCATGGGGGAACCTCATGCAACGACATTGGATCGGCTGGCTGTCGTGCACCCCTGCACCGGCTGGCTGGAGTCCCCAGCCTAATCCGGTGGTGTTCGGTCGCAAGGGTTGCAGGCATCGCGCCCCGCCCTACCCCTGCGCGCTGCTCAATGGCCCGTGCAGGCTGCCTGCGCCACGCGTTCGCGCTGGTGTTCCCAGTACCAGAACACGAAACCGAGGGCGAAAAAGGCGGCCTGGCCCAGTGCCAGGTGCAACGGGCTGGCACTGAGCAGCGGCGATACCACGCCCGCCACCACGGTGCTGATCATCAGCTGCGCAAAGGCCTGCAGCGAAGACGCCAGGCCACGCTGATGCGGGTACATGTCCAGCACCGCCAGCGCCAGGATCGGGAAGATCAGCGCCATGCCCATGCCACCCAGGAAAATCGGCAGCACCGCCCACGGCAGCACGAACTGCGGCGCCAGTGCCACGTAGCCGACGTTCAGCAGTGCCGACAATGCGCAAAGCGCGAAACCGATGGCGACCTGGCGGGTGGGCGTGGCGTGCCCGGCCATGCGCCCGGACAGGAACGAGCCGGTGGTCATGCCGCCGATGGTCGGAATGAACAGCCAGGCGAATCCGCCCTCGCCCAGATGCAGATGCTGCATCACGAACACCGGCGCCGAGGAGATGTACAGGAAGATGCCGCCGAAGCCGATGCTGCCGGCCAGCGCCAGGCGCAGGAAACGTGGATTGAAGCCGATGCGCACGTAGTCGCGCATCAGCACCCGCGGCGACAGCGGCACCCGCGCCTCGACCGGATGCGTTTCCGGCAGGAAGCGTGCGGTGGCCGCCAGCAGCACCAGTGCGAACACCACCAGGAACCAGAAGATCAGCGGCCAACCCGCGCCACTGAGCAGGATCCAGCCGCCGATGATCGGCGCGATCGCCGGGGCGATGCCGAACAGCATCGACACCTGGCTCATCAGCCGCTGCGCGTCATGGCCGTGGTAGAGATCGCGGATCACCGCGCGGCCGACGATCATGCCGACACCCGCCGACAGGCCCTGCAGCGCGCGGAACGCCAGCAGCGTGGTCAGGTCGGTGGACAGCGCGCAGCCGACCGAGGCGCCGACAAACACCACCAGGCCGCCGAGGATCACCCGCTTGCGGCCCCAGGCATCGGACAGCGGGCCGTGCGCCAGGCTCATCAGGCCGTAGAACAGCAGGTACACGCTGATGGTCTGCTGCACCGCCACCTCGTCCACCGCCAGGCGCTGGGCCAGCTGCGGGAAGGCCGGGAAGATGGTGTCGATCGAGAACGGACCGAACATGGCCAGGCCGGCGAGCAGCAGGGCCATGCGGCGGGTGGAAGGAGCAACAGCGGCGGTCATGGGGAAGGCGTCCGGCAGGGCCATGCGTGGCACGCACGGCGGGCGCCGGTCCCCCTGCAGCAGGGACGGCGCCAGATGAATTCGGGTATCCGCCCATCATAGGTGGGGATTGCGCCCGATGCCATGCAGCAGTGCACAAAACGTACGGACGGGCCATCGGCCATTCAGGCGCGGCCGCACCCGCCGGGGGCGGCCCACGGGCCCGCGACGGGCTATAATCGGCGGGCAACACGGTGGGAGAAGCGGAACACCGCTGCCGAAGGCGCAACGCCCGTAATCGCTCAGGCCCGATACCACCCGTAACACAACTCTGGAGAGACCGGTTCGATCCGGCGCCGAAGGGGCACGAAGCTGCGGCCAGCCGCACTTCCAAACTCTCAGGCAAAAGGACAGAGGGGCGCCCCGCAGACCGCCGACCGGCGGCTTGTGCCCGTGCGTGTGCCCTTTCCTGACGGATCCTTCGCCATGTCCCAGAACACCCCTTCCCTGCGTGAGCTCGAGCACCATTCCGCGTTCGTCGAGCGCCACATCGGCCCCAACGATGCCGAGATCGCGCAGATGCTCGACGTCGTCGGCCACGCGTCGCTGGATGCGATGACCGATGCCATCGTGCCGGCCAAGATCAAGTCGCCCGCACCGCTGGCACTGCCCGAATCGATGACCGAAGTGCAGGCACTGGCGAAGATCCGTGCGATCGCCGACAAGAACACCGTGCTGCGCAGCTTCATCGGCCAGGGCTACTACGGTACCCACACGCCGAACGTGATCCTGCGCAACATCCTGGAAAACCCGGCCTGGTACACCGCCTACACCCCGTACCAGGCGGAAATCTCGCAGGGCCGCATGGAAGCGCTGATCAACTTCCAGACCCTGTGCGCCGACCTGACCGGCATGGAAATCGCCAACGCCTCGCTGCTGGACGAAGCCACCGCCGCCGCTGAAGCAATGACCCTGGCCAAGCGTTCGGCCAAGTCGAAGTCGGACACCTTCTTCGTGCACGACGCCGTGCACCCGCAGACGCTGGAACTGCTGCGCACCCGCGCCGAGCCCATGGGCATCGTGCTGCGCGTCGGCACCCCGGCCGAGGCACTGGAAGCGGAAGCCTTCGGCCTGCTGCTGCAGTACCCGGACACCTTCGGCCAGGTCGGCGACTACAAGGCGCTGGTCGATGCCGTGCACGCACGCGGCGGCCTGGTGGCCGTGGCCACCGACCTGCTGGCGCTGACCCTGCTGGCCGCCCCGGGCGAATGGGGTGCGGATATCGTGGTCGGCAACAGCCAGCGTTTCGGCGTGCCGTTCGGCTTCGGTGGCCCGCACGCTGCCTTCATGGCCTGCCGTGATGCCTACAAGCGTTCGATGCCGGGCCGCCTGATCGGCGTCTCGGTCGATGCGCAGGGCAACCCGGCCTATCGCCTGACCCTGCAGACCCGCGAGCAGCACATCCGCCGCGAGAAGGCCACCTCCAACATCTGCACCGCGCAGGTGCTGCTGGCGGTGATGGCGTCGATGTACGCCGTCTACCACGGCCCGGACGGCCTGACCCGCATCGCCCGCCGCACCCACCGCCTGGCCTCGATCCTGGCCGCGGCGCTGCGCACGGCCGGCGTGCAGGTCGGTGGCGACTTCTTCGACACCCTGCATGTCACCGGCGTGCACGCCGATGAGATCCACGCCAAGGCCCGCGCCGCCGGTTACAACCTGCGCGCGATCGACAGCGACTCGGTCGGCATCAGCCTGGACGAGACCACCACCCGCGCCGACATCGTTGCCGTGGCTGCCGTATTCGGTGCCGCACTGGATGTCGACGCGCTGGATGCCAGCACCGCCGATGCGCTGCCGGCCGGCCTGCAGCGCCAGTCCGCGTTCCTGACCCACCCGGTGTTCAACACCCATCACAGCGAGCACGAACTGCTGCGCTACCTGCGTTCGCTGGCCGACAAGGACCTGGCGATGGATCGCACGATGATCCCGCTGGGCTCGTGCACCATGAAGCTCAACGCCACCGCCGAGATGATTCCGGTGACCTGGCCGGAGTTCTCGCAGATCCATCCGCTGGTGCCGGCCGACCAGGCGCTGGGCTACAAGGAACTGATCGATACGCTGGAAGCGATGCTGGTGGAGTGCACCGGCTACGACGCGGTCAGCCTGCAGCCGAACTCCGGCGCGCAGGGCGAATACGCCGGCCTGCTGGCGATCCGCGCCTACCACCGCTCGCGCGGCGAAGGTCATCGCGATATCTGCCTGATTCCGGACTCGGCGCATGGCACCAACCCTGCCTCGGCGCAGATGTGCGGCATGAAGGTGGTGGTGACCAAGACCGACGCCAACGGCAACGTCGATGTCGAAGACATCCGCCTCAACGCCGAAAAGTACAGCGACCGCCTGGCCGCGATCATGATGACCTACCCGTCCACGCACGGCGTGTTCGAGGAAGAGGTGGTGGAGATCTGCGAGATCATCCACAAGCACGGCGGCCAGGTGTACACCGACGGTGCCAACATGAACGCGCTGGTCGGCGTGGCCAAGCCGGGCAAGTGGGGTTCGGACGTTTCGCACCTGAACCTGCACAAGACCTTCTGCATCCCACACGGCGGTGGCGGCCCGGGCGTCGGCCCGTGCGCGGTCAAGGAGCACCTGGCCCCGTTCCTGCCGGGCAAGCTGGGTGACCACGGCCCGGTCGGCATGGTCAGCGCGGCCAGCTTCGGCAGCGCCTCGATCCTGCCGATCAGCTGGATGTACATCGCCATGATGGGCAGCGAAGGCCTGCGCAAGGCCACCCAGGTCGCGCAGCTCAACGCCAACTACATCGCCAAGCGCCTGGCCCCGCACTTCAAGACCCTGTACACCGGCCGCAACGGCCTGGTGGCGCACGAGTGCATCCTCGACGTGCGCCCGCTGGAAAAGACCAGCGGCATCGGTGCCGAGGACGTGGCCAAGCGCCTGATCGACTTCGGCTTCCACGCCCCGACCCTGAGCTTCCCGGTGGCCGGCACGCTGATGGTCGAACCGACCGAGAGCGAATCGCTGCACGAACTGGATCGCTTCATCAACGCGATGATCCAGATCCGCGAGGAAATCAGCGCGATCGAAGACGGCCGCCTGGACCGCGAGGACAACCCGCTGAAGAACGCACCGCACACTGCCACCGCAGTGACCGCCAGCGAGTGGACCCACGCCTACCCGCGCGAACTGGCCGCCTTCCCGCTGGCCAGCCTGAAGCAGAGCAAGTACTGGCCGCCGGTAGCGCGCGTCGACAACGTGTACGGCGACAAGAACGTGATGTGTGCCTGCATCCCGGTCGATGCCTACAAGGACGATGAAGTCGAGGCGTAAGCCTTCGATCCATCGGAAATGAAAACGGCCCGCGCAAGCGGGCCGTTTTTTCAAGGGTCTGTGGAGCAAGGTCCACACCCACAAAAATCCGATCACGGGTCCGGCATCTGCCCCAGGCTCAACTGCCAGGACACGCCGAAGCGGTCCTGCACCCATCCGTAGCGGTTGCTGAAATCGTAGTCGCCCACCGGCATCAGCCAATGGCCGCCCTCGCCCAGCACGCGCGCCGCGCGCTCGAACTGCTCGGCGCCGGAGCACTCCACGAACAGCGAGATGGACGGGGTGAAGGTGAAACCGTGCACATCGAGGCTGTCGAAGCACAGGTAGTGGGTGCCGCCGAGCAGGAAGATGGCCTGGCGGACCTGGCCGGGCACGCCGGCACCGGGCCCCTCCGGGTGGCGTTGCAGCGCCAGCAGCCGGAAATCGGCAAAGGCCTCGGCATACAGGGCCAGGGCGGCTTCGGCCTGGCCGGTAAACATCAGGAACGGACGGCTGCGCAGCATGCGGAACTCCTGTTCGACGGGCCGGTGACGACCCACACGATCAGCATCGCACGCCGGATGTGCAGCCCCCGTGGTAGTGCCGGCCGCTGGCCGGCAGCTTCATCACGCCTCGCGCATCCGCCGCGCAATGGCGCTGCCAGCGGCGATGGTGGCGGTCAGTGCCACCATCGACAGGAACTGCAGGCGGGTATGCGATTCGCTCAGCAGCAGGCCGAAGATCAGCGCCAGGATCGCCAGCGCGCAGCAGGTCAGCCACGGGAAGCCGGCCATGCGGAACGGCAGGCGCGTGCCCAGGCGATCCGCGCGGCGGCGCAGCACCAGCTGCGAGACCAGCGACAGCGTCCACACCAGCAGGCAGGTGGAACCAACGATGTTCAGCAGCACCGGCAGTACCCGGTCCGGGAACAGCAGTTCCATCACCGTGGCGGCGAAGCCGAACAGCACGCTGGCCAGCACGGCGACCACCGGCACCTGGCGCGGATCGGTCCAACCGAGCACGGCCGGGGCTTCGCGGCGCTGCGCCAGCGAATACATCATGCGCGAGGCACCGTAGAGGTTGGCATTGAGCGCCGACAGCAGCGCGATCACCGCGATCAGGGTGATGGCGGTGCCCGCACCCGGAATACGGGCGATATCCAGCACCGCGGCGAACGGCGATTTCAGCGCTTCGCTGGTCCACGGCACCACGGCGATGATCACGCTCAGCGAGCCGATGTAGAACACCAGGATGCGCCAGGCCACGGTGCGAATGGCACGCGCGATGCTGCGCTCGGGGTCTTCGGTTTCAGCGGCGGCGACGGCCACGATTTCGGTACCGCCGAAGGCGAACACCACCACCAGCAGCGCTGCACCGATGCCGGCCAGCCCCTTCGGTGCGAAGCCGCCATGCTCGGTGAAGTTGCTCAGGCCCGGTGAGGTCACCTGGGGCAGCCAGCCCATCAGCAGCGCCACGCCGATGGCGATGAACGCCAGGATCGCCACCACCTTGAGAATCGCGAACCAGAACTCGAATTCGCCGAAGTTCTTCACCCCGAGCAGGTTGATCGCGGTGAAGAACAGCATGAACGCCAGCGCCGCCATCGGTACCGGTATCGATGGCCAGACCGTGGCCAGCAGGCCAGCCGCACCCACCGCCTCGGCGGCGATCACGATCACCAGCTGCACCCACCACAGCCAGCCGACGGTGGCGCCGGCCGTGGCGCCCATGGCGTCGGCGGCGTACACCGAGAACGCACCGCTGGTCGGCTTGGCCGCCGCCATCTCGCCCAGCGCGTTCATTACGATGATCACCAGCGCACCGGCGACCAGATAGGACACCAGCACCGCCGGACCGGCCGCCTGCACACCCACGCCCGAGCCGAGGAACAATCCGGCGCCGATGGCGCTGCCCAGGCCCATCATGATCAGCTGGCGGGGCTTGAGCGAATGTCCGAGGCGGGACGGCGAAGCGGTCGGAATCGAATTGGGCATCGGCAGGGCTGGCGGCGGGCTACAGGGGCGACACCTTACCCTGTCCCATGCCCACGGGGATAGGCACAGCGCAGCAGGCGGCTCAGGCCAGGGCCGGTTCGCCGACGTTCCCACCGATACGGGCCCGATAGGCACGCGGCGAGAAACCGGTTTCAGCCTTGAACTTGCGGGTGAACGCACTCTGGTCGCTGAAACCGCAGGCCTGGCCGATGCAGGCGACGCTGTCGTCGCCATGCAGCAGGTGCATGGCCATCTGGATCCGCAGCCGGGTCAGCACCTGCTGCGGGGTCATCTGGAACACCTTGCGGAAGCTGCGCTCCAGCTTGGACAGCGAGAAGCCGGTGATATCCAGCAGGGTCTGCATGCGCACGTTCTCGGCGTAGTGCGCATTGAGGTGGGCCAGGGCCAGCCGCAGCTGCTCGTACTGGGTGCCGAGGCTGTCCTTCTGGCCAAGGTCGCGGGAAATGCCGATCAGGCCCTCGATGGCCCCATCGACCAGCAGCGGGCGCTTGCAGGTCAGGCACCAGCCCGGTTCGCGGTTGGCAAACAGGTGCAGCTCCATCAGGTTCTCGATCACCTCGCCGGACAGCACGCGGGCGTCCTGGTCGACATAGTCCGCACTGAGCCCGGTCGGGTAGATCTCGGCCGCGGTACGCCCGATCACATCCTTGCGCGCGCGCAGGCCCAGCCGCCGCAGCATGGTCTGGTTGACGTGGGTGTAACGCCCCTGGCGGTCCTTGATGAAGAACAGCACATCCGGAATGGCGTCGAACAGGGCTTCGATGTCGGCGGGCTCGACTCGCATGCGGCAAGCATAGCCGAGGCGGCCTTGCCGGTGCGATCACCCTTGCGGGACTTGTGCTTAACGCCGCCAGGGCCACCGTGGGGGCCAGCCCCCACCGGAGACCCTGCCATGCCACGCGGTGACAAATCCGCCTATACCGACAAGCAGAAGCGCCAGGCCGAGCACATCGAAGAGAGCGAGCGCCAGCGCGGTGCCAGCGAAGGCACGGCCGAGCGCATCGCCTGGGCCACGGTGAACAAGCAGGATGGGGGTGGCAAGCGCAGCGGCAGCGCGCGCAAGAGTGCCGGGAAGACTGCCAGCAAGGCACCGGCAAAGAAATCGGCCACGACGTCGGCAGCCAGGAAGACGACTGCCAGCAAGGCCACAACGAAGAAGACCGCCGCAAAGAAGGCTCCCGCTCGCAAGGCAGCGGCAAAGAAGGCCAGCACCGCTGCTTCGCGCAGTGCGGCCGCGAAGAAGGCAGCCAAGACCCGTGCCGCGAAGAAGAGTGTGCGCAAAGCGGCGGCGAAGAAGGCGGCGCGCACCCGCGCCAGTGGCTGATCGCGATCCTTCCACTGGAACGCGGCCGCAGTGCCCTGCGGCCGCACAATTTCAACGGAAGTGACGTGCTCAGGCCGCGCGGCGCGGCACGGCGGAAACTGCTGCGCCTTCCACCTTGAACACCGACACCGACGTAGTCAGCGCATGCGCCTGTTCTTCCAGCGCGCGGCTGGCGGCGGTGGCTTCCTCCACCAGCGCAGCGTTCTGCTGGGTCACCTGGTCCATCTGCACCACCACCTGGTTGACCTGCTCGATGCCGGCCGCCTGCTCCTTGCTGGCCGCGGCAATGTCGCTCATCAGCTGCGTGGTGCGCGAACTGGCCTGGGCCACGCGTGCGATCGCCGCTTCGGATTCAACAGTCACCGCCAGGCCACTCTTCACCTTGGCAGCGGCGTCTTCGATCAGTTCCTTGATCTCCTTGGCGGCGACACCGGCGCGCTGTGCAAGCGTGCGCACTTCGCTGGCGACCACGGCAAAACCACGGCCCTGCTCGCCCGCACGGGCAGCTTCGACTGCGGCGTTCAACGCGAGGATGTTGGTCTGGAACGCGATGCCGTCGATCACCGTGGAGATCTCGGAAATGCGTGCCGACGACTGGTCGATCTCGCCCATCACCGAAGCCATCTGTGCCATCGCCTGTTCGGTCTCGCGCACCGCGGCACCGGCGGCGTGTGCTTCGCTGTCGGCCTGACGGGCCAGCTCGGCATTCTGGCGCACGGTGGACGTCAGTTCCTCCATCGATGCAGCGGCCTCTTCCAGGTTGGCCGCCTGCTGCTCGGTGCGGCGCGACAGGTCGTTGTTGCCGGCGGCCAGTTCCTGTGCCGCGTTGTTGATGCTGTCGGCCGCCACCTGGATGCCACGCACAATGCCGGTCAGCTGCGCGGTGGTGGTGTTGGCGTCGTCGCGCATGCGCGCGAACACGCCGTCGTACTCGCCGTCCATGCGTGCGGTCAGGTCGCCATGCGAGATCGCGCGCAGCACGTCGGAGACATCGGCGATGCTGGCCTGCGAGCTGGCCATCATGCCGTTGAGATGCTCGACCATCGCCTTGAACTGGTACTGGAATGCGGCGGCATCGCCGCGCATGCTGAAGTCGCCGGCGCGCGCGGCGCGGGCCAGTTCATCGATCTGCGCGTTGATCGCCATCAGGCTCTGCTTCACGGCGGACAGGGTGCGGGTCAGCGCGCCCTTCTCGCCCGGGTAGTCCGGCAGGTCACGGCTGAGGTCACCGATGGCGTAGCGCTGCATCACCTCGGCCATCAGCAGTTCCACCTGCACGTGCGATTCGACCAGGCTGTTGGTGGCCTGCACCATGCGGCCGAAATCACCCGGGAACGCGCTGGCATCCATGCGATAGCGGATCGCGCCCGCCTCATGCTGCTCGGCCATCTGCAGCTGCGCGCCGATCGCGGCCTGCACGCTCTGCCGCACACTGGCCATCGCCTGGCCCAGCTGGGTCAATTCGTCACGACCGCCAAGCCGGAATTCCTGATCCAGCTCGCCCTTGGCCAGGCGCTCGGCCAGGTTCACTGCGCGCGCCAGCGGACCGGTCAGGCTGCGGCCGATCATCACCGAGGCAGCAATGCCAACCAGCAATGCAACGCCGCCCAGCACCAGCAGCTGCAGCAGGCTGCGCTCGCCTAGGCGGATCGCCTCGGCGGCTGCATCACGGCTTTCCTTCTCTTCGAAGTCCACACCGTCGGACAGCGCCTTGTTCCAGCCGTTGGCCGCTTCCTGCACCGGGCCCAGGGTCAGCGCCACCGCGCCGGGATAGTCACCCTGCTCCATCAACTCGCTGGTCTGCTTGTTGAGCGGGCGAGCGAGGGCGCGCTTGGCTGCGATGGTTTCAGCAATGGCCTTGCCGTCGGCATCGCTGGGTAGCGCCTGGTAGGCGGACCAGCTGGCCTCATAGCGCTTGACCAGATCGGCAATGCGCTGCTCGTCGTGGCCACGGTCATCGCCCTGGCGGATCAGCATCTCGCGGCGCACCACCATCATCTGGTTGTTGGCATCGAGCATCTGCGACAGCAACCGCACCTTGGCCACGCTGACATCGACCACCTGCTGCATCGCGCGCTTCTGCACGACGCTGGCGGTGGCACCCGTGGCCACCACGGCGGCGACCAGCAGCAACAACAGGCCAAAGCCCAGCCCAAGACGCCAGGCAACCCTGACATTCCTCAAGTAGTTCATCGGTACATCCAAAACGGGGGGATGCGCCCGTATCGGCCGCGCCGCCGGCATTCTTGATCGGCAACACGCACGGGCGTCGGCAGCCGTTCACCTTGGTGATGGCACGCACGGCGCTTCTGCGACAAGGGCCCAGGCCACGCCGGGGCTGCCCCGCTCATGCCGGCATCAGGTCGCTTTCACGGGGGCTGCGCAGCCTCTCCGGGCAGGGTAGAGCTGCCATCTGCCGGAGTCCTCCATGCCCGTACCCCGCCCCGCCCTGCTCGCCCTGTCCTTGCTGATCTCGCCCACCTTCGCGCAGGTGCCGCCGCCGGCCCAGCTGCCCGAGCCCATTGCCGAGAAGGCAGGACCCGATACCGCGCCGCGCTCTGCCCTGCACGCCCAGGTGCTGCTGGATCGCGCGAATTTCTCGCCGGGCCAGATTGACGGCGAGGTCGGCAGCAACCAGCGCAGGGCGGTATCCGGCTTCCAGGCAGCGCGCGGGCTGACCGTGACGGGGGAACTGGACGACGCCACCTGGAAAGCGCTGCAGGCCGATACGGTTGGGCCGCTGGCCAGTTACACCCTGACCGCCGAGGATGTGGCCGGCCCCTTCCAGGCGATTCCCAAAGGACCGGCCGCACAGGCCAAGTTGAAATCGCTGGGCTACGGCAGCGTGGCCGAAGCCCTCGGCGAGCGCTTCCACGCCTCGCCGGAACTGCTGAAGGTGCTCAACCCCGGCGTCGATCTGGCCAAGGCGGGCAGCCGCATCCAGGTCCCCAACATCGCACCGGCTGCATTGCCGAAGGCCACGAAGATCGTGGTCGACAAATCCGATTCCACGCTGCAGCTGCTGGATGCGCAGGGCAAGGTGATTGCGCAGGTGCCGGTGTCCTCGGGCAGCCAGCATGACCCGCTGCCGATCGGTGAATGGAAGATCCTCGGCGTGTATCGCGATCCGCCCTTCCACTACAACCCGAAGCTGTTCTGGGATGCGCGCAAGGGCGAGAAGAAGGCCACGCTGCCGCCGGGCCCGAACAATCCCGTGGGCCGGGTCTGGATCGATCTGTCCAAGCCGCACTATGGCCTGCACGGCACGCCCGAGCCCGGCCACGTGGGCAAGACCGAATCGCATGGCTGCGTGCGCATGACCAACTGGGATGCGCTGCGCGTAGCCGATGCGGTGGATACCTCCGTTCCCGTCGTGATGCAGGAGTGATGCGATGCGTCTTTCGCAGCTGATCGTGCTGGGCGTGCTGCTGGGCCTGGGTGCTGGCTGGTGGCTGCGCCGGGATGTGGCTCAGCCGGTGGCCGTTGCCCAGCCTGCCCCGCAACCCGCAGTGGCTGCAACGCCGGTGAAGGCGCCTGCAGCTCCGCAGGTGGATGCAGCGCCTTCCGCATCGGTGGCACCGTCGGCCAACGCGGGCGACACGCCAACCGGCCTGTTGCTGCCCGTACAGGGCATCGAAGCCTCGCAGCTGCGCGACACCTTCACCGATGCACGCAGCGAAGGGCGCGTACACGATGCCATCGACATCATGGCCGACGCCGGTACGCCGGTGCTGGCCGTGGCTGATGGCACCGTGGAAAAGCTGTTCGACAGCGAGCGCGGCGGCCTGACGATCTACCAGTTCGAACCCAGCGGACGCTGGTGCTACTACTACGCCCACCTGCAACGCTATGCCGATGGGCTGGCGGAAAAGAAGGTGATCAAGCGCGGGGAAGTGATCGGCTACGTCGGCAGCACCGGCAATGCCAGCGCCGAGGCCCCGCACCTGCATTTCGAGGTGCATGTGCTGGGCCCGGAGAGGCAATGGTGGAAAGGCGAGTCGATCAATCCATACCCGCTGCTGCGGGCGGGAGGCTAGCGCGTCTGCCGCGTGGCAGAGCCAGTCGCAGTGATGCCCGATCTGGGCACGATCCTACCCAAATTGGCTATCTGGCAAGTGCACTGCCGGGCATGGCCCGGCGCTACCGGGGTGGAGGACGGCGTCGCCAGCGCCGCAGCGCGATGCTGGCAGCCGCCAGCCCACCACCGGCAATCAGCAGCAGTAGCGCCACCGGCTGCCAGAAGAAGAACGGCCACAGCCAGAGGTAGTCCAGGTCGGTCAGTTTCAGCACGTCCATCGGCGGCAGCAGGTCCACCGAGGCCGCACGGCCAGCCAGCGCCGGGTCGACCGCCAGCACGGTCAGCCGCAGCCAGGAACGCCCACGCGGCAATGCATCACCGCGGCCGTAGCCGAAGTACGAGGCGGCGAAGCGGTCGGGCTCGACCGATTCCAGTGCACGAATGACGTCGGCCGTTGCCGAAGGTGAGCGCGTATCCGCGCGGAACTCATTGCGATCGGTCGGCGTTTCAGCGCGCAGGCGCACCTCCGGATCGATCGACGGCTCGAGGCCATCGCCCGCATAGCGCAGTCGCAGGCGCAGCGGATCATCGATGAAACGGTAGACCGTGATCTCGGCCGAGGCGCCCGGCTGCAGCACCAGTGGCAGGGTCTGCGTGCGCGAGGCCAGATGGTTGGCGACCGCGCCCAGCAGCAGCACGATGCAGGCCAGCGTCCACAGGCTCCACAGCAGCCACAGGGCCACCCGTGCGACCGTCTCGCCCTTCATGCCGAACCTCCGGTCATCGCGCTGCATCCCTGCTGGCATTGGCCACAACGTAGCGCAGAACTGCACGTGCCCACAGTGCCGGCGTAAAGCAGCGCGTGAACCCACCCGGTACCTCGCCATATGGCGAGGCCGGGCATCGCACATGCGGAAGGAGTCAGGCCGGCCTGACTTCCCTGCACACCAGCTCGGCAAGTTCGCGGCAGGCGAAGAACAGCCCTTCCACCACACCTTCGTCCAGGTGCCTGCGCGGCGTCGCCATGCTGGCGCAACGGTTGGCCGCATGCAGCATCTCCACCGCGGTGAGGATGCCCACAGCCGCACGGTCGATCCGCGCCAGGGACTGACGTCGTCCGTCGGACAGGGCCTCCTCCGGCCACAACATGCCATCGGAGCCTTCGCCATCACGGATGCGGGTGAGGCAGCCCTGGAACGTGCTGAGATCGTCGGCGGGATTGGCGTCGTCGTTGATGGGCTCAACAACATGGAACGGCGGGGTCTTGCGACTGGTCATGGCGTCGGCTTCCGTGGCTGTACGTAACATCGCCACCGCGCGGAAGCGGGGTGGCGGACGGTGCGGGTTGCAAACCGGGATAGATAGTTACCAATGACCGGCGGGTCCGAAGACCCCCACGCACCGCCCGCCATAAAGGCCGACGGATTGCCAGCCGGCACCGCTTCAGGACGGTGCCGGCTGGCAAGCGTAAGTAACACCTATCTCGGGTTTGCACGCCCGGCCACCCTTTTCCGGTGGCGCGCCATGGTGTCTACGCCTGCACGATCGGCTCAATGAGAAAAATCCGAAAATTTCGGCTGAGTCGAGCGCACTCCGGGAATTCTTGCATGCGCGGAGAGCGGTGGATGCGACAGGAATAGGCGCGACCGTGCTGGTAGGCGGGCGAGAGCGACGCGCGGTGACGCAAACAACCCGAACGTCCGAATGCCGCGTGACGTTTATCGCTTACTAGAAGTTGTATGCGGGGGGCGTGCGGGAATTACGAGTGGCGTTTGGCTTGGGGGAATCTGACGTGGATGGCCGATTTAGAGTGCCGGAAGCGACATGCTGGTGGCTTCGGTTCTGCCAGCCATGGGCTGGCACTACGGGAGTTGGTGGAGAACCAAAAAAGAGGCGCCGCGACCCTCAGGGAGTCGCGGCGCTCTTTTTCAATTGAACAGCGTTACCACCACGCCGGGCATGGCCCGGCGCTACCGCCCACTCAGGCGAACGGGTCCTGCAGGACCATGGTGTGGTCGCGGTCCGGGCCGGTGGAAACGATGCTGATCGGGCAACCGGCCAGTTCTTCCAGCGAACGCAGGTAAGCACGTGCGGCCGGCGGCAGGTCGTCCCAGTTGGTGATGCCGTGGGTGTTCTCGCTCCAGCCCGGGAACTCCAGGTACACCGGGGTGCAGTCTTCCCAGCCCTGCGCGTCCAGCGGCGCGTACTCGGTGCAGCTTGAACTATTCATGTAATCTGCACCGCGGATCAACCGCAAGCGAGCAGGGTCGAACAGATGAGAAAATTTATAGAACAAGCCCTTGCAAATTCATATTATATATTCGCAATTCCCAACACCGTCATGACTGTACACCGACGACAAGTTTACATTCACTAATTCCTCAATTAATTCACTGGAAGAATTCGAGCATCATGAGCGAATTTAAGCGCGGAACTGTAGATAGTTACGACGACAAAGGGGGATATGGAATAATCATCCCTGATCCCGTCATCGGCGACGGAGCTGACGCCGCCAAGCATATCGTCCATCGGCGCAGCCTAGAGAAGCCATCACTCTTACTCAGCAAGGGCGACCGGGTTGTATTCAAAACTGAAATTGTCCCTCGCGGAGCACTAGCGGCGGACGTTCATCTAGAAGCTCCGCCAACTCCAAGTAACGCACAGGAAGCGTTTGGATCGATTCATAAATTCGACAATTCGACCAGCCAAGGAGTTCTAAGGACAGCGCAACAGAAATCGTACACCTTCCACACGTCAGAAATTACAAATAGCGACCACCCACCTCAAATAGGGGATAGAGTTTCTTTCTTGCCAACGAGAAACTCTATTGGCGCACAGGCGTCGCAAGTTAGAATTGAGATTGAAAGCATCGAGGAAGTGGGAGCACTTCGAGGCGGGAGCGATGCCGCCCCTAAGAATGGAAGCAACATCCTAGCCCAAGCGATTCTTGCTAGGGATGCAAGAAGATTTAGTGAGGCAGAAAGGCTCTACGAACTAGGCATGAAAAAGCATGGCTCTGTGCAACTTGTGACGAGTTATGCTGCTATGCAGAAGAACCGCAACCGGCGCGCAGAAGCAATGCGCATATATGAAGAGGGAATGAAGCTATTCCCCAACAATATAAAATTGAGAGATGACGCGGGCAATCTCGCCATCTCAATGAACAACTTGAAGCAGGCCATAATCTATTTCAAAGGCGGCCTAGATTTAGCAAAGAGCACGCCAGCCTCTCCAACAGGAGGGCTTCTACTTTCGCTCGCACGTGCGTATTACAAAGGAGGCTCTCGCAGCGACTTGAGAAATTGCATTGCCACGTATGAAGCAGCCGAGCGAGAGCACTCGCAAACGAGCTCAAGGCGACAATCATTACCTCGAAATGACATCCTCATGAAGGAAAATGCTCGTGTTCGAGTTCAACATCATCGCGGCAGTGTCACCTTTGATTTCATCCAATCTTCAGGATTTAAAATTGAGCGAGCAAGACTGTTTGACCAAGCAACCGCTGGCGCAGACTTTATTGTCGAAATAAATAGGCCAGAGCTACTTGAAAGCTACGGAATATCGGGAAGCATTTTAGTTAGATGCTTCTTTAAATCCGACATAAACAGAAGCGATCTTGAGAGCATTGACAACTACGCCAAATCAGAAGGAGAGTCAGGCCTAATTGATGAGCAGGTAGTGATCGCGGTCGTTTCGTCGCTACCGGAAACCTTACAAAGCACCCTCTATCGAAGGCTCGAAGACCGATCCAGGTCCGTTCCAGCAATCGTGCCCATAACTCAAGAGGAGTTGGAGACTAGCTCCGACCCAATGGACACATTGCGAAAGACCTTAGACCAATGGCTATACAGAAGAGATCTCTTCTCTCTAAACACTCCCGTCTCCGGAAGGCGATTCTTCGGTCGGGAGAAGGCCATAACGGAATTGCGAGAGGCCATATCATCTGGCACAGCGGCCGGAGTTTTTGGATTACGCAAAGTTGGCAAGACATCGATATTGAAGGAAGTAGAGCGACGAGGAACAGAGGCAGGCGATATTGTAATTTATGTCGATCTACTCCGAGTTCCTGCTGATATCAAAAATGCCCGATGGATCTATTGGAAGCTTGGTGTCGAACTCCATACAGCAGCCACAAGAGCTGGGCTAAAGGATATAAGATGGCGTATCGGCCCGCAATATAGAGATTTCCTTGACGTTCCGAGTGATTTTCCGATCGCCACTGCGTTTGACTCCGACCTAACTCAGGCGTTGCGCGCAACTGCACACAACGAAAATGCGCCCACACCAAAAATCGTGATCATGCTGGACGAAGTTGAGAGACTTCTACCCAATACACTTGGAAAGGAAGGGTTTGAGGGATTCTTCGATCTATTAAGTTACCTCCGGGGCGTTTCACAGGAATCCGAGGATTTTGTTCCTATTGTCACCGCAGCCAACGCGGCTATTGCAGAGGTTTCTCAGTTCAATGAACGAGACAACCCCGTTTTCAACTTCTTCAGGGAGATATACCTACCTCTCCTGCAATTGAAGGAAATGAAAACAATGGTCAGAACCCTTGGTCGAGGCATGGGAATAACAATAGATGACGACGCCTGCAACCACATACACAGACTAACTGGCGGGCATCCATTCTTCACAAGACAGCTATGCAGTTATATCTCTGAGCAGAATTCAGAGCGCCCACTACAGGTTACGTCAGACATAGTGAACTCACTATCCGAAGGATATCTTGAATTTTCTGGAAAAGACTTCCAGGAGATCACAGAGAGATTTTCAAGAGACTATCCTGATGAACTAGAAGCCTGCGTAAAAATCGCGCACAGCCCTACACCAATCTCGATTTCTGAGATTACGACAAAAGGCGGGAACTCAAGCATAAACATTCGCCACCTTATTGGTTATCAGATAATTGAAGTCAAAGAAGGAAGGGCTGCAATGTCTATCGAATTAATGAGGCTCTGGCTTGAGAAAGAGTCAAGCCCACCAAGCAAAAATGCGAATTAATGGAATAATTTGATGAATGTATTTTGCGTAGGAAGAGAAATTCTCCAGCGAAACATCGTCACCCTTGCCACCAAGCACGGATCAGTACTGCTTTTTGGCGGGAGGCAGTCAGGAAAAACAACCATCCTGAGGAAAATATGCCAAGAATTATCATCACCTAGGATTGATCGCGAATCTCTATCGAGCGTCGACATCGCTGTGTATGTCGACCTCATGCGACTACCTGTAGATGCTGCAGCATCAGACTTTTTCCACTTTCTCGCCACGAGCGCGGTTGATCAGTGTTCGTCTCAGATCGACGGATTTAATCGCGACATAATTTCGCCACTTGATTCAAAAATAGACCCCTTATCCAGCTTCTCTGCATTCCTTTCACAGCTAAAAATATCTAGCGGCGAAGTGGAAATGCATCTAATTTTTCTCTTAGATGAAGCAAAGCGAGTTCTCGGAGATCGGTTTGGAAGGGGGTTTCAAGACAATTTATTTGCCCTTCTCTACGGCGAAGAAGACCTGCGCCCCATAAGGATTTCAATGGTCTTTGCTGGCTCTCAACACCTATACAAGCTTTCGGAGGACGACACATCACCTATTGCAAGCCGAGCCGCGCCTGTCCACTTGTGCAACTTGAACATGCAAGCAGTGCACGAGATCATCGCACGTGATGTAGAGGAAGAGTGTCAACCAAACGTTTCCGAGCGCATCCACCAACTTTCGGGAGGACACGCTGGCCTTTCTCGGAGAATGGCGGAGCATAGGCCCTACAACTCATTACAGGATGTCGAGCAGGCGTCAGCCTGGATTGCAGAGCATAGCCGGCCACTTTTTGACAACTGGATATCTTCACTTACAACGGATGCGCTGTGCATAGCGCAAGCATTAGCATCTAAACAAAAAGTAAGCATTTCAGAAGCCGCCAGCATCTTGGATGCTAATGGGCACAACAGATTTCACAGCCATCGCGCACTGGATGAGCTTTGTTTTACCGGAATTTCTGTCAAATCAAACGGGTCCGCCATCCGGTCATCCGAAATATTCTGGGAGTACTTCAATTCATTCATCCCGGACTCAAACATCAAACCATCAACCAATGAAACCTGGAGATTGATCGAGGCTGCCGAACTACTTCTCCGTGAGATTGTTCGGTCGAAATACGAGGAGCATTTTGGCGAGAACTATCAGGACAAAATGAAGTCAGTCCTAGGAGAGATTAGCTGGTCCAAAATTGAGGCCGTGAGAGATAAAAGCTCACGCCAGTATCCACTTAGTAAAGGCGGTAATGAAAGGGAAATAATGTCATGCATGTATATTGGAGATCTCCAATCACTTATTCTAAGCAATTCCGCGTGGGCGCAATTTAGGGATCTTTTCCGCGACAAGAGACAATTGGAGGACTTGATTAGAGCCATCGCGCCAGTACGAAACGACCGCGCACACTTCTCGCAGGTCCCCGCCAAAGAGCTAGAAAGGTGCCGGATAGCATGTGACGATCTAATAGTGATTTTAGAGAAAAGTGAGAGGATCCCTCCAGCATCTTAAACCACCATCTCTGCAAATCATTAGATTTTTTATGTTTGCGGATAAGGAAAGCCCCGCATGTGCGGGGCTTTCCTTGCAGCGATGCCGGGCATGGCCCGTCGCCAGCGGTCACTCACTCAGGCGAACGGGTCCTGCAGGACCATGGTGTGGTCGCGGTCCGGGCCGGTGGAGACGATGCTGATCGGGCAACCGGCCAGTTCTTCCAGCGAACGCAGGTAAGCACGTGCGGCCGGCGGCAGCTCGTCCCAGTTGGTGATGCCGTGGGTGTTCTCGCTCCAGCCCGGGAACTCCAGGTACACCGGGGTGCAGTCTTCCCAGCCCTGTGCGTCCAGCGGCGCGTACTCGGTGCGCTTGCCGTTGTATTCGTAGGCGATGCAGACCTTCAGCTTTTCCATGCCATCCAGCACGTCCAGCTTGGTGATGCACAGGCCGCTGATGCCGTTGATGGCCACGGCGCGCTTCAGCGCGACGATGTCCATCCAGCCGCAACGACGCGGACGGCCGGTCGAGGCACCGTACTCGGCGCCACGGTCACGGATGCCCTGGCCGACTTCGTCGTCCAGCTCGGTCGGGAACGGGCCGCCGCCGACGCGGGTGGCGTAGGCCTTGGCGATGCCCAGCACGTAGTCGATCGAATCGGCGCCGACGCCGGAACCGGCCAGCGCACCACCGACGGTGGTGTTGGAGCTGGTGACGTACGGGTAGGTGCCGTGGTCGATGTCCAGCAGCGCACCCTGCGCACCTTCGAACAGCACGCGCTTACCCTGCTTGCGCAGGTCGTGCAGGATGCCGGCCACGTCGGACTTCATCGGCTGCACGTACTCGCCGAAGGCGAGTGCTTCGTCGAAGGTCTTCTGGAAGTCGACCGCATCGGTGTTCAGATACTTGGTCAGCACGAAGTTGTGGTAATCCAGCGCGGTGCGCAGCAGTTCTTCCAGCTGCTTCGGATAGTGCAGGTCGGCGATGCGGATGCCGCGGCGCGCCACCTTGTCTTCGTAGGCCGGGCCGATGCCACGGCCGGTGGTGCCGATCGCCTTGCCGCCGGCAGCGCGTTCGCGCGCCTGGTCCAGGGCGATGTGGTACGGCATGATCAGCGGCGCGGCGGGGGAGATCTTCAGGCGCGAACGCACTTCCACGCCGGAGGCTTCCAGCTCGGCGATTTCCTTCTGCAGCGCGGCCGGCGAGATCACCACGCCGTTGCCGATCAGGCACAGCGCATCGTCACGCAGGATGCCCGACGGGATCAGGTGCAGGACGGTCTTCTTGCCATTGATGACCAAGGTGTGGCCGGCATTGTGGCCGCCCTGGAAGCGCACCACGGCGCCGATTTCCTCAGTGAGCAGATCGACGATCTTGCCCTTGCCTTCATCGCCCCACTGGGCACCCAACACTACGACAGACTGACCCATGACGGGCTCCTCGATTTGTTGCGGCCATCGGGGCCGCGGACGGGTAAACCGTGGCGGGGCTGGCCAGCACCTGGATGGCGGCTCCAAACGGGGAGCGCCGGCGATGGAAGGCCCAGACACGGAAAAAGCCGAACGGGGAGGCCCGTCCGGCTTTTGTGCATTATCCGGGTTTCCGGGGTCGGGTGCCACCTTTCCGACGGGCGGCTTCACCGGCCGGTCAGGCGCCTTCCCGGTGGTGCCGGCCGCTGGCCGGCAATGCCAACCAAGGTTGGCCTCTACCAGAGCCGGGCCACGCATGTACCGGCCGGTCAGGCGCCTCCCGGTAGTGCCGGCCGCTGGCCGGCGATCCCAGGCCAGCGGCCGGCACTACCCTTTCAATGCCGGGCCCACCACAGCAGGCTGAGGCCGGCCAGCAGCACCAGCCCGCCGAAGCTGCGCAGGGCCGGGCTGGGCAGGTCCAGCAGGCGCTCGGCCATGCGCTTCCAGGCGAACGGGGCAACGAACAGGAACAGGCCTTCCAGCACCGCCACCAGGCAGACGGCGGCGAACAGATCTTTCATGGGGGACTCCGGAAAAAGCACGGGGCCCGGCATCTGGCCGGGCCCCGTGGGGTAATGCCCTGTGACCTCAGCGGTCGTTCTTCAGGTACTGCAGGAACGGGTCGTTCTTGTCGAGCACGATCACGCCGTTGCCGTCGGTCATGGAGCCACGGTAGGCCTCCAGGCTGCGGTAGAAGGCATAGAACGACGGGTCGGCCGAGCCGGCCTTGCCGTAGATGCGGGCGGCATCGGCATCGCCTTCACCGCGCAGGCGCTGTGCATCACGCTCGGCTTCGGCGATCAGCACGGTGCTGTCACGGTCGGCCTGGGCGCGGATGGTCAGCGACTGTTCCTCGCCTTCCGCACGCAGCTTGGCCGCTTCCTGCTTGCGCTGCGCGCGCATGCGCTCGTACACATCATTGATCACCTGGCTGTCGGTCGGCAGGTCCACCTGCTTGATGCGCAGGTCGATCATCTGCATGCCCAGCCCGGCCACGGCCTCGTTGATCCCCTTCAGCTGCTCGGCGATCAGCTCGCTGCGGTCGCCGGAGACCAGCTGCTGCAGGGTGCGCGAGTTGATCTGGTTGCGCAGCGAGTCGGTGATGATCGGGGCCAGGCGGGCATTGGCGATGCGCGGATCGCCGCCGGTGGCACGGAAGTAGTCACCCACGTTGGAGATGTAGCCGATGGCGAAGAAGTCGACGCTGACGTCCTTCTGCTCAGCGGTGAAGTAGCGCGCCGGCGCGGTGTCGAGCACCTGGAAGCGGCGGTCGAAGACCTTCACCGTTTCCACCACCGGCACCTTGAAGTGCAGGCCCGGCTTGATGTCCGAACGCACCACCTTGCCCAGGTTCAGGACCATGGCAGTCTGGTCCTCGCGGACCACGTACACCGAGCCGAGCAGGCCCAGCGCCACCGCCACGATCACGGCGATCCAGATAGGACTCTTCATCGGCTGCCCTCCTCACGGCCGCTCGGTCGCCCGGTCGGGCGGCCCACCGGCCGGCCCGGATCACGGGAAGCTTCCGCCGCTGCACCCGGCAGCGACGGCATCACCACGTCCGGATTCGCCACTGCGGCCGGGGCCGAGGTGCTGGGACGGGTATCGCCGGTCATCGGCACGTAGATCAACTGGCGGCCATCGCCACCGATCACCTTGCGGTTCTCGCTCAGCACCTGCTGCACGGTCTCCAGCCACAGGCGCTTGCGGGTCACTTCAGGGGCGTCCTTGTACTGGGCCTGCAACAGGCTGAAGCGCTGCGCGTCACCCTCGGCCTTGGACACCACGGCCTGCTTGTAGCCCTCGGCGGTGGTACGGGCACGCGAGGCCTGGCCTCGGGCTTCCGGCACGACCTTGGCGGCGTAGGCCTGGGCTTCGTTGATCAGGCGTTCCTTGACCTGCTGGGCGCCGTTGACCTCGTCGAACGCCGGCTTCACTTCTTCCGGCGGACGGGCGTCCTGCAGGGTCAGGCCGGTCACGGTCAGGCCGGTCTTGAACGCCTTCAGCAGCGCCTGCAGGCGCTCTTCGGCGGCCACGGCCAGCGGGCCACGGTTGTTCAGCACGGCATTGAGGTCGGCGCGGCCGACTTCCTCACGCACCGCGCTCTGCGCCGACTGCTCCAGCACCTGGTTGGCATCAACGGTGCCGAACAGGTACTGCTGCGGGTCGTCGATGCGGTACTGGACGTTCAACGAGACGTTGACGATGTTCTCGTCGCGGGTCAGCACCGGCACCTGGATCGAGAAGGTCTTGATCTCGGTGGCGTTGACCTTGGTGACCGATTCGATCGGCCACGGCAGCTTGAAGTTCGGGCCGGGCTGCAGGATCCGCGAGAACTGGCCGAAGCGCAGCACCACGCCACGCTGCTGTTCGCCGATCAGCTGGAAGCTGGAGAACAGCACCAGCAGCACCACGGCTGCCACCACCCAACGCATGATGCCGCCGTCGAACAGGTCCTTCAGCGGCCCGGGCAGTCCGCCCCAGCCACCACCATTGCCACCGCCGCGCGACCCGAACGGCCCGCGTCGATTGTCCTCGGGGCCTTGTCCGCCCTTGTTGCCGCCGGGTGTATTCCAGGCCATGCACGCTCCATCAAGATGTGGGCTGCGGCGCGGGCCCTTCCCGCGGCGCCAGCCGTGAAACCATTACCGATCATACAAGATGGGGCGGATCGGCAGGATCGAAAGGGGGGCAACGGGGTAAGGTGACGTTTTCCTCGAAGTCAGGCAGCGCCGATGGCCCCCACCACCCCGTTCACCGCCTTCCGCATCGAAAACGACGACGCCGGCTACCGCAGTGGCCTGGCCCAGCTCAGGGTGGACGACCTCAACCCTGGACAGGTGCTGATCCGCGCCCACTGGTCCTCGGTCAACTACAAGGACGCCCTGGCCGGCACCGGCAAGGGGAAGATCCTGCGCCGTTTCCCGCTGGTGGGCGGCATTGACGTGGCCGGCACCGTGGTCGCCAGCACCGACCCGGACTGGCGTGAAGGCGATGCAGTACTGGCCACCGGCTGCGGACTCAGCGAGACCCGTGACGGCGGCTACAGCCAGTACGTGCGGCTGGAGTCGCGCGCGGTGATCGCGCAGCCGGCCGGGCTGAGCCCGCGCGAGGCGATGGTGCTGGGCACCGCCGGCTTCACTGCCGCGCTGGCGCTGCTGCGCATGCAGGACAACCGGCAGACCCCGGACCTCGGCCCGCTGGCGGTCACCGGGGCCAGCGGTGGCGTCGGTGCGCTGGCACTGTCGATCTTCAGCCGTGCCGGCTACAGCGTGCACGCGATCAGCGGCAAGCCGGACCAGGCCGACTTCCTGCGCGCCATCGGTGCCAGCGAGGTGCTGCCGCGCGCGGCGCTGGCCGACACCGGCCCGCTGCAGTCGGCGCGCTTCGGCGGTGGCCTCGACAATGCCGGCGGCCCGATGCTGGCCAGCCTTCTGGCGCAGACCGTGCCCTATGGCAGCGTGGTCAGCGCCGGCCTGGCGGCCAGCCCGACGCTGGACATGACGGTGATGCCGTTCATCCTGCGCGGTGTGTCGCTTCTGGGCGTGTCTTCGGCAAACGCACCACGCGCGCTGCGCGAGGAAGTGTGGGCACGCCTGGGCAACGAGTGGAAACCGCAGCACCTGGACCGCATCTGCACCGCCGAGGTCGGCCTTGATGGCCTGCCGGCGGTGTTCGAGCGGATGCTGGCCGGCGGCTCGCTGGGCCGCACCGTGGTGCGGATCGACTGAACGTCGCAGGCAGGCGACGGACGGCAGACGTGGCCCTCCCGCCGGTAATGTGCCCGCACTACACTGCGGGCATTACATGGGGAACAACATGGCACGCATTCTGATCGTCGACGACTCACCGTCGCAGCTGTTGGGGATACAGCGCATCGTCGAGAAGCTCGGGCACCAGATCCTGACCGCCACCGATGGCGCCGCTGGGGTCGAAACCGCCAAGGCCGAACTGCCCGACCTGGTCCTGATGGACGTGGTGATGCCCAATCTCAATGGTTTCCAGGCCACCCGCACCCTCGCCCGCGACGAGGCCACCCGGCACATCCCGGTGATCCTGGTGACCACCAAGGACCAGGACACCGACCGCATGTGGGGCATGCGCCAGGGCGCCAAGGCCTACATCACCAAGCCGTTCTCGGAAGACGAACTGTCCGAGGTGCTGGAGCGGGTGTTCGCCGGGCAGGGCTGAAACATTCCGGTGGGTGCCAACCTTGGTTGGCACGCCTTTGCTTGGTGGGTGCCGGCCAGCGGCCGGCACTACCTTCAAATGGTTTCGCCGAACGCCTTGGCCAGGTTCCGGTAGGCCTTTTTCTGCGCCTCGTCGGTCGCAGCCGGGGCCACGATCTCGATTTCGACGATCTGGTCGCCGTCCGGATTGCCCGGCAGGCCACGTCCGCGCAGGCGCAGCTTGCGCCCGGCATCGGAGTCGGCCGGGATCTTCAGCTCCACCGCTCCGCCCAGGGTCGGTACGCTGATGCTGGTGCCCAGCGCGGCCTGCCATGGCGTGACCGGCAGCGTGTAGAGGATGTTGCGGCCATCGACCTCGAACTGCGGGTGCGCGGCGTACTCCACTTCCAGCAGCAGGTTGCCACCGTGGTTGCCCTGCCCTGCCAGGCGGATCACCTGGCCCGGGCGGATGCCCTTGGGCACGCGCACGTCCAGCTGCTTGCCGTTGACGGTGATGCGCAGGCTGTCGCCGTTGTAGGCCGCCTCCAGCGGAACCGACAGCTTGGCGCGGGTATCACGGTTGGGCGCATGCCCCTGGCTGCTGAAGCCCGGCCCCGGGCCGGCACCGCCACGCTGGCGTGCGAACAGGCTCTCGAAGAAGTCGCTGAAGCCGCCATTGGGGCCGCCACCGCCGAACACTTCCTCGAAATTGAAGCCACCGGCGCCGCCATAGTTCGGCGGCACGTTGAATTCCTCGCCCGGGCGGTACCCCTGCGCGCGCAGCTGGTCGTAGGCTGCGCGCTTCTCGGGATCGCGCAGCGCCTCGTAGGCCTCGTTGACCGCCTTGAACTTGTCTTCGGCCCCGGCCTCCTTGCTGACATCCGGGTGGTACTTGCGTGCCAGCCGGCGATAGGCGGTCTTGATCTCCGCCTCGCCCGCGCTCGGTTCCACCCCCAGGGTGGCGTAGTAATCCTTGAATTCCATCCAGCTACCTCGATTCGCTTCGGCCGCGCCGGTGGCGCCGCCCCGGGTTCATTCTACGCGCCAGCGATGCTACGCCGCCCATCGTGCGGCCCCGGTGAGGCCGACTGATCCTGCGCAATGCGGCTGCCATCCCGATGCCCCAGGCTGTGGCTGGAAGCCCCCGCCGCAACGCCTGAAGATGGGGCCTGCACACGGGTTTTCCAATGTCTTGACGCCCCTGTCCCATCCGGCCCACTAGCCTGCCCCAGCAAGGAGTTCCCCATGACCATCCACGTTGGCGACCACATTCCGGAAGTCACCCTCAAGCGCATCCGCGAGGGCATCGAAACGCTCGATACGCATTCGCTGTTCGACGCACGCAAGGTGGTGCTGTTCGCCGTGCCCGGTGCGTTCACCCCGACCTGCTCGGCCCGTCATCTGCCCGGCTACGTCGAGCAGTTCGAGGCGTTCCGCAAGCGCGGCATCGACGTCTACTGCATGGCGGTCAACGATCCGTTCGTGATGAAGGCCTGGGCGGCCGAGCAGAATGTGCCCGATGGCCTGCTGATGCTGTCCGATGGCAATGCCGAACTGACCCGCGCGCTCGGCCTGGAACTCGATGCCAGCGCCTCGGGCATGGGCATCCGCTCGCGCCGCTTCGCCCTGTACGTGGTCGACGGCGTGGTGCGCGCAGCCTGGATCGAACAGCCCGGCCAGTTCGAAGTCTCTTCAGCCGAGTACGTGCTGGAGCACCTGCCCACCTGACTACCAACCGCAAGAGGAAACGGCCAGCCATGTCCAGCAAGCCAGCCAAAGCCCCCAAGCCCACCGCGAAGATTCCCGGCATCAGCGACCGCAAGACCCTGCGTGACCGCGCCCGCCGCAACATCGAGGATGGTGCGATCACCGACAGCTACAGCGCCGACCGCAAGGTGGTGATCAAGCTGCTCAACGATGCCCTGGCCACCGAATACGTGTGCGTGCTGCGCTACTACCGGCACTACTTCATGGCCAAGGGCATGCTGGCCGACGCGGTCAAGGCCGAGTTCCTCGAACACGCCCAGCAGGAACAGGCACATGCCGGCAAGCTGGCCGAGCGCATCGTCCAGCTCGGCGGCGAGCCAGACTTCAACCCCGATACCCTCACCGCACGATCGCATGCCGAGTACAAGGAAGGCAGCGACCTGCGCGACATGGTCCGCGAGAACCTGGTGGCCGAGCGCATCGCCATCGACAGCTACCGCGAGATGATCAACTTCATCGGCGACCGCGATACCACCACCAAGCGCATCCTCGAAGAGATCCTCGCGCAGGAAGAGGAACACGCCGACGAATTCGCCGACCTGCTGGATGGGTGGATCGGCGAATAGCCTTATAACGCTCCCGGTAGAGTCGAGCCATGCTCGACTCGGGAGAAGCAGTCGAGCATGGCTCGACTCTACAAGGGCCTGGCGCTACCGCAGGACGTTGAACCGCACCTGCGTCCATGCCCCATCGGCCGCCAGCGCGGTCAGGGTGTGTGCGCCCGGGTCGGCAAACTCACGCTGCATCAGCTGCGCGCCACGGGTCTGTGCAATCCAGCGTCCATCCAGCAGCCAGTCCACCGCCTGCTCGCTGCCCAGCGCGCGCAGCTGCAGGCGCACGCCATGCTCGGCATTCGGCGCGCGCGCCAGCGTGGCGCCATCATTGAGCCCGTCGATGTGCAGTGCGACGCTGGCCTCGCGGCCATCATCACGGCAATCCGGCGACAACGGCGGCAGCTGCGAGGCCTCGCGCGTGGCCTTGGACAGCCAGGGCGACAGCAGCGCCGGCCAGCGCGCGATCTCGCGCGCCACTTCTTCATGGGGCGCGCTGCAATCAGCAGACACCCGCAGGCCGCTGCGCGCATCGGCCAGGTAGCGCTGGCGGCCTGGTTGCCAGCGCCGCGCCTCTCGCTCGGGGAAGGTCGGCGGTGCGGCGCCCTCAAGCAGATACGCCGGCATCCGCCGCTGGCACAGCGCCGCCGGCAGGCCTTCGGCCCGCTCGCCGGTCGGCCAGCAGATGTCTTCCTGGCTGACGCTGGCCGGCATCGGTGCGGCAGCCGAGTCACCGCGCTGGCGCGGCAGGCTGTCCACTACCTCGAACATCAGCGGCAGAGCGGTGACCGCGCCGTACTGGCCGGGAAGCGGCGTGCCGTCCGGACGCCCCACCCACACGCCCACGGTGTAGTGGCGGGTGCTGCCGATCGCCCACGCATCGCGGTAGCCATAACTGGTGCCGGTCTTCCAGGCCACGCGCGGGCGGCCACCGACGTCGAACGTGCCGACGCTGTAACCCGGGCGCGGGTTCGACTCCAGCATCTCGCGCACGATCCAGCTGGCCCCCGGCGAGGCCAGGCGGCGCTCGATCATCGGCTCGTCATCGGTGTAGCGCACGCGACCGGCGATGCCGTTGCGGTTCAGCGCAGCGAACGCGCCGACCAGATCCTCCAGGCGCGCGCCGGTGCCGCCCAGGATCAACGACAGGTTGGGCGTGCTGCCGGGCGGGAAGCGCAGCTGGATGCCGGCGTGCGACAGGCGCGCGGCAAAGCGCGCCGCGCCGACCCGCTGCAGCAGGTCCACCGAAGGCACGTTCAGTGACAGCCGCAACGCGCTGGCGGCGCCGATCGGCCCGTTGAACGCCATGTCGAAATTGCCGGGGCGGTAGCTGCCGAAACTCTGCGGTGCGTCGACCAACAGGCTTTCCGAATGGATCAGGCCATCATCCAGCGCCATCGCGTACAGGAATGGTTTGAGCGTGGAGCCCGGCGAGCGCCACGCCTGCACCATGTCCACGTGACCCAGCCGCTGGCGGTCACCGAACGCCAGGGTGCCGACATAAGCGCGCGCCTGCAGGGTCTGGTTGTCGACCACCAGCAGCGCTGCAGACGTGCGTTCCGGCAGCGTCGAGAAGTAGCTGGCCACGCGTTCTTCCAGCGTGCGCTGCAGGCCGATGTCGATGCTGCTCTGGATGCGCGCCTGGCCCGGATGCGCCGAATGCAGGCGCTGGGCCAGCAGCGCGGCGTGCAGCGGCGGCCGCAGCGAGCGTGCCACCACGTTCTCGATGCGCGCGTCCTCCACCTCGTCCGGCGTCCATGCACCCAGTTCGGCCATGCGTGACAGCACCTTGTCGCGCGCCTTCTGCGCCGCTTCCGGGTGGCGGTCCGGGCGCAGCCGGCTCGGCGCCTGCGGCAGCACCGCCAGCAACGCAGCCTCGGCGTGCGACAACTGCGCCGCCGGCTTGCCCAGGTAGGCCCAGCTGGCCGCTTCCACGCCCTCGATGGTGCCCCCGTAAGGCGCGCGCTCCAGGTACAGGGCCAGGATCTGCCGCTTGCTCAGGTGCACTTCCAGCTGCACCGCGCGCAGCATCTGCTTGAGCTTGCCCCACGGCGTGCGCGTGTGCGGGTCGAGGATGCGTGCGACCTGCATGGTCAGGGTCGAACCGCCGGACACGATGCGGCCGCCACGCAGCAGCTGGCCACTGGCACGCAGGATCGCCAGCGGGTTGATGCCCGGATGCCGCCAGAACCAGCGGTCTTCGTAGGTCAGCAGCGCCTGCAGGTACAACGGCGAGACGCTGTCGATCGACGCCGGATAGCGCCACACGCCTTCGGCATCGGCAAATGCACGCAGCGGCGTGCCGTCGGCAGCCACCACCAGGGTGCTGGTATCGCGCTGCTTCGGCAGCGGTGGCGGGAAGGCGACGTCCAGCACCAGCAGCAGCGCCAGCATGGCTGCCGTGCCCCATCGCAGCCACGGCCACAGCGGCCGCAGCCAGCGGCGCAGGGCCGCCAGCCGGGTCGTCATCGTGCGTTTCATTGCAGGTTGCCAGGGGGACGGGCCGCGCCGTCGCGGCCCGTCCGCGCGGTCACGGCTGCACCACCGTGATCGTGGTCGGGTTGCTGCGGCCCACGCCACGCAGCTGCGGGCGGTACATGTCCTCCACCAGCGGCGGCGGCACCGAGTAGGTACCCGGGGTCACCGCGCGCACCAGGTAGAACACGTTGGCCTTGCTGCCACGCGAGAGCTTCAGCGCGGCCACGTAGCGGTCGTCGCGGAACTCTTCGTGCTTGGTATCGGCCGCTTCACCGCGGTCGCTGATGGTGATGCCATCGACCACCACGTCAGCCCACTGCTTCGCATCGCCCAGGTTGAAGTTCTCGATCTCCAGGCCGGCCGGCAGCAGGTCGGTCAGCAGCGCGTCGGGCATCGTGGTATCGGCGGTGACGGTGACGCGCACGATCAGCGCTTCGCCTTCCTTCAGCGGACGCGGCGACCATGGCTTGCCATCGGTGCCGTAGTAGCTGCGCTCGATGCCGAGCACGCTGTTGTCCGGTGCCGGTGCACTGCGCGGGATGCCGGCCACGTCGATGCTGGCGAACATCGGCGGCTGGCCCTGCGGGGTGAAGCGCACGCCACTGGCCAGTTCGCTGGCGCTGAAGTTGCGGCCGAACAGCTTGCGTTCGCCAATCGCCTCGGTCGTACCGCCGATCACCAGCTCACCGGCCACCAGCGCCTTCTGGTTGGCGGCCAAGGCCTTGCCGAGGCGGGCGATGGCCACCTGTTCCTGCGTGCTGAGCCACATCCAGCCAGCATTGCGGCGCGCGTCCAGGCCACGGCCCAGATCCACCGCACGCGCATCCCAGGCCGGCTTGGCCAGCTTGTTCTCGTGGGTCAGCGCGATCATCAGCGCGTCATCACGGATCGCGCTGCCGTAGTCGCCGAAGTACGACGGGCGTTCGATGCTGGACTTGGCGAAGGCCGCGGCCAATGCCGCCTGGCCACGCTTGGCATCGCCCTGCAGCGACAGCGCCACGCCCAGATGGACCAGCGACAGGCCGCCGACCGCCTTGCTGCGCTCGTTGTCATACAGCGTGCGCAGCGTCCCCAGCGGAGCGCGGTTGACCCGGGCCAGCACGTAGCCCGAATACGCCTGGTTGGCGAACTTCAGCTTCTCGCGGTCGTCCTGGCCGTAGAACTGATTGCCACCGGACAGCAGGTCCTCGCTGAGGCGGTTGAGCGCCTTCTGCAGCACGTTGTCGGGCACCGCGAAGCCAGCATCCTTGGCGTCGAGCAGGAACTCGGTGATGTAAGGGGTCAGCCACGGGTTCACGTAGCCATCGTCACCCCACATCGAGAAGTTGCCGTTGGCCACCTGCATCGACGCCAGGCGACCAAACGCGCCTTCCATGCGCTCGCGGCGGGTCTTGGCGTCCAGGCCGTCGGCGCCAAGCATCGACGACGTGGCCTGGTCCAGGATCAGCGCGGCGTAGCCCTTGCTGGTGGTCTGCTCGGCACAGCCATACGGGTAGTTCAACGCGCCCTGCAGCGCACTGGCGAACGGGATCGGCGGCAGCGGGCTGACCAGCAGGCGCGCATTCACCGACTCGGACATCAGGCCATCGGTCAGGCTGTTGTCGAGGCTGACCGCAGCCAGCGGATCGAGCGTGCGCACCTGCGAACGCAGCACCTGCGGCCAGGCCGCACGCACCGGCAGCTCGTAACGGCGGTCAGCCTTGAAGCCGTTGCCGTCCACGCGCACGCGCACCTTGGCCACGCTGTGGCCCTCGCGTGCCGACAGCGGGAAGCTCAGCGTGGTCTTGGCATCGGCATTCAACTGCACGCTGCGGCTGCCCTCGCCCAGGTTCAGCGGGCCCTCGCTTTCCACCTTCACGTTGAACTGGCCGGGCTTGCCGGTGAAGTTCTGCACGTCCAGGGTCACGGTGCTGCGGTCGCCCGGCGCCAGCACGCGCGGCATGCTGGCCTCGGCCAGGATCGGCGCACGCACCACGGTTTCCACGTCGCGCTTGCCGTACTGGTCATCGCTGTAGACCAGTGCCGACACGCGCAGGGTGCCGTTGAAGTCGGGCACCTTCAGGCGGATGCGGGCGATGCCCTTGGCATCGAGCTGCACCGGGCCGGAGAACAGGTCCACGGTCTGCACGCGGGCGGTGGGGCGCTTGGCCTGCGGCAACGCCTGCAGCGCCATGTCACCGCCGAACTTCAGCTTGCCGGCGCCACCGTCGAAGCTCTCGATCACCCGGCTGTAGATGTCGTAGGCATCAATGCCGAGACGACGCTGCGCGAAGAAGTGCGCGCCGGCATCCGGCACCGGGAAGCGGGTGATGTTGAGGATGCCCACGTCCACCGCCGACACGGTGACGTGTGCGGTCTTGCCCGCCAGCTGCGGTGCGCTGACGGTTACCGGCAGGTCCTGCTCCGGGCGCATCTGCTTGGGCGCGACCAGGCCGACGGCCACGGTGCGGCCCTTGCGGTCCATCGGCACATGCACCACGCCCACGGCACGGGCCGGGGTGATCTTGCTCGGCGCACTGCCGCCACGGAACACCAGCGCGGTGATGTAGACGTCGTGCCGCTCCCAGTCGGCGGTGACCGGAATCTTGAAGGTCGAACCCGGCTTGGCCTCGATGTCCTGCACGTACAGCATGCGGTCGGTCTCGACCATCAGGATGCCCTTGCCAGCGTGCGGCGGGGTCACCGTCACTTCCAGCGTGTCACCGGCCTTGTAGCCGGTCTTGTCCAGGCCCAGCTTGACCTTGTCCGGGCGTGCGTCCAGGCCGCGGTTGTCATCGCCCCAGCTCCAGCCGGCGCGGAACGGGTAGCGGCTGGTCAGGCCGGTGGACGGATCGAACACGTCCACCCGGTACTCGCCCCACTCCACCGGGAAATCGAAGGCGACCGCGCTGCTGCCGGCATCGACGGTACGGGTTTCCTTGTTCTCGAAGCGGCGGGTGAAATCGTAATCCCAGCGGTTGTCGTTGAAGGTCCAGTGGTAATCGCGCAGTTCGCGCACCAGGGTGACCTTCAGGCCCTTGGCCGGCTGCGGGTTACCGGCGGCGTCCACGCGCATCAGCTCGAAGCGCGCATTGCCGTTGGAATCGGCGCCATCATCGGGGTTGAACAGCGGGCGCACGCCGACCAGCGCATTGGCCGGCCACATCACCCGCTTCAGGGTACGGGTGACCGTGCGGCCACCGGTTTCATACAGGCTGCCGGACAGCACCACCGCGATCGGCGCCTTGGCCTTGGCCGCCTCTTCCGGCAATGCCACGTCCTCGCGCAGCTGGCCATTGGCCGGCAGCGTGGTATCGACCACGTCCTTGGCTTCGCGCGGCAGCTGCAGGGTCGGGTCGCCGAAGAAATACCCCGGCAGGCCGTCCACCGGCTTCTGTTCGGCCGCCACCGCCATGCGCGCGGTGAAGCGGTTGCCATCGGCCGGCGCGCCATACAGGTACGCGCCATTGGCCTGCAGGCGCAGCGCCTCGCCCGGCTTCAGGGTCTTCTGCGCGCTGTCCAGGTCCAGCTTCATGCGCTCGGGCAGGAACTCCTCGATGCGCAGGGTCATGCCCTGGATCGCTTCCTTGCTGGCCGGGTCGGTGCGGAACTCGACCTGCCAGCGCCCGGTCGGCGCCTCGGCCGGAATCACCTGTTCGAAGTTGATGTAACCCTGGTCGCCCGGCTGCAGGCGGGTCTCACGGAAGGTCTTGCCGTCGGGCTGCTTCAGGCGCAGGAATACCGGCTGAGCCTTGACCGGCTTGCCATCGTTGTCGCGCAGCAGTGCGGACAGGCGCACGGTCTCGCCCGGGCGATACAGGTCACGCCCCGACCACGCGTAGACGTCGAACCAGGCATTGTCACGACCGGCCACGGCGAATTCGCTCAGGTCCAGCGCCGGCTGGTTGAACGGCAGGAAGCTGGTGTCCTTGCCGCTGCTGGCGACCAGCACGTGGGTCGCATCCAGGGTGTAGTTCAGCAACGCGTTGCCGTTGCCGTCGGTGCTGCCCTTCAGCACCACCTCGCCCTTGGCATCGAGTACGCGCAGGTCGATGCCCTTCAGCGGCGCGCCGTCCTTCAGGCCGGCGGTGTGCACGAACAGCTTGTCCTTGTAGGCACGGGTATGCAGGCCGATGTCACTGACCGAGAAGAACGCGGTATCGAACTCGCCTTCATAGTCACCGGTACGCTTGAGCAGGGCGAAATACAGGCCCGACTCCTGCAGCTCCTTGATGTCCTGGGTCGGCAGGTAGGTCAGCACCCGCTCGTTCTGCTTGCCACCGAGGATGAAGCGGTTGACGTAGACCGGTTCGGCCAGCTTGTTGATCGGGCTGCGCTCATAGTCGCTGCTCAGTTCCCAGCTGCCACGGCGGCCGCCGCGCTGGTACTGGCTGAAGAAGGTCGGCAGGTCCTTCTCGCGCACGCGCAGGAACTCGACGTCGACCTCCGGCACGTTCACCGAGACCACCGGCAGGCCGCGGCTGTCCTTGGCCGGAAGCACGCTGCCCTGCGAAGCGAAGCCGACCACCGGCTTCAGTTCGCCGCTGAATACCTTCTGCTTGAGTTCCTTGCCGAGACGGCTGCCATCGGCGGCCAGCAGGTCGGCCGAGACCACCAGGCTGAATTCCTTGCCGGCCTCGACGAACGGGTAGCGCAGGGTCAGGCCGTCGTCGGACAGCGTCCAGCTGCTGTCATCGGTGCCGACCTTCTCTTCGAAGCGCACCAGCTTGTCGAAGTCCTGGGTGCCGACCAGCGGGCGCGAGAACTCCAGCGCCAGCGACAGGCCGTCATTCTTCTGGTCCGGGTAGGCGCGCAGCAGGGTGAATTCCTTCACCTGCTCGGCTTTGGCGGTGATCGCTTCACCGCTGGTCTTGGGCAACTGCCCGCTGTCGTTGCGGCAGCCGGCCAGGCCCAGCAACAGGCCTCCTGCCAGTACCGCCGCCGCCCATCCCCACCGCTTCCGCCGCGCCGGACCGCTCATATCGTCACTCCTTGATCGAGGTGGCCATTATAGGCGCGCCGCGTCAAGGTGTTGACGCGAATCCGGCAATTGCCCGGGGCGGGTAGTGCCGGCCGCTGACCGGCAGGACCGGTAGCCGCCAACCTTGGTTGGCGCCCTCATGCCAACCAAGATTGGCACCCACCAACGCGCCCCTACCCCGGCAGGTACAGGTCCACGTAGTCGGTCACCGGCATCGCCGCCAGTGCCACCGGGTCCAGCGACGCGGCCAGGATGCGTTGCTGCTGGACGGTCGGGAAACGGTGGGCCAGGTGCCGGCGGAACTTGTCCATCAGCAGCGGGATGCCTTCCTCGCGGCGCCGGGCGTGACCGAGCGGGTACTCCACCAGCACCTCCGGCAGTTCGCTGCCATCGGTGAAACGCACGCTCAGGCCGTTGGCAATGCTGCGCTTGTCCGGGTCAAGGTAATCGGCGCTGAGCCGCGGATCCTCATGGCAGGCCATCTTCGCGCGCAGCGCGTCGATGCGCGGATCGGCGGCAACGTCGTCCTCGTAATCCTCGGCCACCAGCCGCCCATGCAGCAGCGCGATGGCGACCATGTACTGCACGCAGTGGTCACGGTCGGCCGGATTGTGCAGCGGGCCCTGCTTGTCGATGATGCGGATGCAGGCTTCCTGGGTGCGGATCGCGATGTGCGCGATGTCTTCGACCCGGCGCCCCGTCGCGCGCAGCTGCTGGTGCAGCGTGATCGCGGCCTCGACCGCGGTCTGGCCGTGGAACTCGGCCGGGTAGCTGATCTTGAACAGCACGTTCTCCATCACATAACTGCCCAGCGGCCGCCCCAGCGTCAGCTGCTGGCCATGCATCGACACTGCCTCAAAGCCCCAGGTCGGTGCGCTCAGCACGCTTGGGTAACCCATCTCGCCACTGGCCGCCATCAAGGCGAGGCGCACGCCACGGCTGGTCGCATCGCCCGCCGCCCAGCTCTTGCGCGAGCCGGTGTTGGGCGCATGACGGTAGGTCCGCAGCGCCTGGCCATCGACCCAGGCCAGCGACAGCGCATTGAGCATGCGTTCGCGATCCAGCCCGAGCAGGTGCGCGACCACCGCGGTGGTGGCCACCTTGACCAGCACCACATGGTCCAGCCCGACCCGGTTGAACGAATTCTGCAGGGCCAGCACGCCCTGGATCTCGTGCGCCTTGATCATCGCCAGCAGCACGTCGTGCAGGGTCGGCGGCGGGCGACGCAGGGCCTGTGCGTTTCGTCCCAGCCAATCACAGACGGCGAGGATGCCGCCGAGATTGTCCGACGGATGCCCCCATTCGGCGGCCAACCAGGTGTCGTTGAAATCCAGCCAGCGCACCATCGCGCCGAGGTTGAAGGCGGCCTGCACCGGGTCCAGCACGTAGTGCGTACCCGGCACGCGCGCGCCGTTGACCACGCTGATGCCCGGCACCAGCGGCCCGAGCAGCTTGCTGCAGGCCGGGAAGGACAACGCTTCCAGCCCGCAGCCCAGCGTATCGAGCAGGCAGTGATGCGCGGTCTGGAACGCCAGCGGTGAGTCGATGCGCGCGTCGCGCACGTAGTCGACAATGTCCACCAGCAGCGCATCCCACGCTGCACGTTCGTTGGATGGAACGGGGTTGCTGGACATCGTCGATCTCCTCGTTGCGGTGCACGGTTGCCCGTGCACCAAGCCAACCAAGGTTGGCAGCTACCAGAGCACTATTCGGCCGGCACCCGCACCTTGCCTTCCATCAATACGCGGGCACTGCGGCTCATGATGGCCTTGGTCACCGTCCACTGGCCGTCAACGCGGCCGGCCTGCGCGCCCACGCGCAGCGTGCCGGAGGGATGGCCGAAGGTCACCGCCTCGCGTTCGCCGCCACCGGCGGCACGATTGACCAGGGTGCCTGGAATCGCCGCCGCGGTGCCGATCGCCACGGCCGCGGTACCCATCATCGCGTGGTGCAGCTTGCCCATCGACAGCGCACGCGCGTGCAGGTCGATGGCCGAGGCCGCAATGGCCTTGCCGCTGGACGATACGTAGTCCTGTGCCGGCGCCACGAAGGCCACCTTCGGCGTGTGCTGGCGGGTCGCCGCGTCTTCAAGTTTCGAGATCAGGCCCATGCGCAGCGCTCCATGCGCACGGATGGCTTCGAACTTCTGCAGCGCCGCCTTGTCCTCGTTGATCGCCGGCTGCAGTTCGGTGCCGGTGTAGCCCAGATCGGCGGCGTTGAGGAAGATGGTCGGAATACCGGCGGTGATCATGGTCACCTCGAAGCTGCCCACGCCGGGTACGTCGAGGGTGTCCACCAGATTGCCGGTGGGGAACATCGCGCCGGCATCACCGTCGTCGGAGGGATCGATGAATTCCAGCTGGATTTCGGCGGCCGGGAAGGTCACGCCATCCAGCTCGAAATCGCCGGTCTCCTGCACTTGGCCATCGCGCATCGGCACGTGGGCGATGATGGTCTTGCCGATGTTGGCCTGCCAGATGCGCACAGTACACAGGCCATCGCGCGGCACGCGGGCCGGATCGATCAGGCCGTTGGCAATCGCGAACGGGCCGACCGCGGTGCTGAGATTGCCGCAGTTGCCGCTCCAATCGACGAAGGCGGTTTCGATCGAGACCTGGCCGTACAGATAATCCACGTCGTGGTCAGGCACCGAAGCGGCGGAAATGATCACGCACTTGCTGGTGCTGGAGGTGGCACCGCCCATGCCGTCGGTCTGCTTGCCATACGGATCGGGCGAACCGATCACGCGCATCAGCAGTGCATCGCGTGCGGCGCCCGGCACCTGCGCGGCTTCAGGCAGATCCTGCAGGCGGAAGAACACGCCCTTGCTGGTGCCACCGCGCATGTAGGTGGCGGGAATACGGAGTTGCGGAAGGAAGCTCATGACATTCTCGATAAGGTAAGGAACACGCACTACGCAGGCTGCAACCGCTGTCGCCGACGATCTGCGGCGGAGGCCCCCTGCTGCCAGCGGAACAGATACAGGATGACCAGTTTGGTGCTGCCGCTCACCACGGCCAGCAGCAGCAACGGCCATCCCATCTGCATCCCCATGGCGAAGGCAAACACGATCGTCGACAGGTCCATCAGCAGGATCAACTGACTCATCCGCAGCGACACTGCACCGGTATGGCCATTGCGCAGGATCAGCAGGATCTGATGCGTGTAGCCCTGCGCCAGCAAGGCAGTAATGACCACTATCATCGCGCTGGCGACTACCCTGCCCTCATCCACATGCCGGTCACCCCAGGCCAGCCCGGCCAGTGCGCAGAGCAACAACAGGGCGGCTGTCAGCACGCTGGTCGTAGCGGAGCGGCTCCGTCGGTCGCGCCAGATCTCCACCAGGATGGCCATGACCAGTAGCGACGCGAGCAAGCGCGGCCAGACAATGAAGTGATTGAACGGCGTGATGCTGTAGCCATAGACGAAGAAGGACAGGTAGGCCAGGAAGCTGACCGTGAACTGGTTCAGCGAAAGCACCGCAGTGGCGCTGTCAGCCGCGCCCGCACGTTCCCGGCGGCGGCGCACCAGCCGCAGCTGCGCGCCCACACCCAACAGGCTCAGCAGGATGAAGGCGGTGTTGACCGTACCTGCGATGTTGTAGAACGCGGTTCCCATGCAGATGGGGCAACGCCCCTCTCCTTCGTGACCACCGCCATGCGGGCCGAAGCCAGCATGGCGGCAACTCGACACAAGGCAGCCAGCCGCTGCCTTACGCCACCTTGGCGCCTTCCAGGAAGTCCTGGGCGAAGCGCTGCAGCACGCCGCCGGCCTCGTAGATCGCCACTTCCTCATCGCTGTCCAGGCGGCAGGTGACCGGCACGATCACGTCCTGGCCATCGCGGCGATGGATGACCAGGGTCAGCTCGGCACGCGGAGTACGCTCGCCGACCACGTCGAAGGTCTCGGTGCCGTCGATGCCCAGGGTCAGGCGGGTGGTGCCCGGCTTGAACTCCAGCGGCAGCACGCCCATGCCGATCAGGTTGGTGCGGTGGATGCGTTCAAAGCCTTCGGCCACGATCGCTTCCACGCCAGCCAGGCGCACGCCCTTGGCAGCCCAGTCACGCGAGCTGCCCTGGCCGTAGTCGGCACCGGCGATGATGATCAGCGGCTGCTTGCGGTCCATGTAGGTTTCGATCGCTTCCCACATGCGCATGACCTTGCCTTCCGGCTCCACGCGCGCCAGCGAACCCTGCTTCACGCTGCCGTCGTCGTTGCGCACCATCTCGTTGAACAGCTTCGGATTGGCGAACGTGGCGCGCTGCGCGGTCAGGTGGTCGCCGCGGTGGGTGGCGTACGAATTGAAGTCTTCTTCCGGCAAACCCATCTTCGCCAGGTATTCACCAGCGGCACTCGACGCCATGATCGCGTTGGACGGCGACAGGTGGTCGGTGGTGATGTTGTCCGGCAGCACCGCCAGCGCGCGCATGCCGGCCAGCGTGCGCTCACCGGCCAATGCACCCTCCCAGTACGGCGGGCGGCGGATGTAGGTGCTCTGCGGGCGCCAGTCGTACAGCGGGCTGACCGCAGCGCCATGTTCAACGCGCACGTTGAACATCGGGTTGTAGACCTTGCGGAACTGCTCGGGCTTCACCGAGGCCTTCACCACGGCATCAATTTCAGCATCGCTCGGCCAGATGTCCTTCAGGCGCACCTCGTTGCCGTCGGCGTCCACGCCCAGCACGTCCTTCTCGATATCGAAGCGGACGGTACCGGCGATGGCGTAGGCGATCACCAGCGGCGGCGAAGCCAGGAAGGCCTGCTTGGCGTACGGATGGATGCGGCCATCGAAGTTGCGATTGCCCGACAGCACAGCCGTGGCGTACAGGTCACGATCGATGATTTCCTGCTGGATCTTCGGGTCCAGCGCGCCACTCATGCCGTTGCAGGTGGTGCAGGCGAACGCCACGATGCCGAAACCCAGCTGTTCCAGGTCCGGCAGCAGGCCGGACTCTTCCAGGTACAGCTGCACGGCCTTGGAACCCGGCGCCAGCGACGACTTCACCCACGGCTTGCGCTGCAGGCCACGCGCATTGGCATTGCGCGCCAGCAGCGCGGCGGCGATCACGTTGCGCGGATTGGAGGTATTGGTGCAGCTGGTGATGGCCGCGATGATCACCGCGCCATCGGGCATCAGGCCCTGCGCCTGCTCGGCCTTGCCCGCTTCCAGCTTGGCTTCGTCGGCGATGCCGCGCTCGGCCAGCTCGGCGGTGGCCACGCGCTTGTGCGGGTTGGACGGCCCGGCCATGTTGCGCACCACGCTGGACAGGTCGAAACGCAGCACGCGCTCGTACTGCGCGGTGGCCAGGTCATCGGCCCACAGGCCGGTGGTGCGCGCGTAGTTTTCCACCAGCGCCACCTGCGACTCCTCGCGGCCGGTCAGGCGCAGGTAGTCGATGGTCTGCGCGTCGATGTAGAACATCGCCGCGGTCGCGCCGTATTCCGGGCACATGTTGGAGATGGTGGCGCGGTCACCGATGGTCAGTGCCGCCGCACCCTCGCCGAAGAATTCAAGCCACGCGCCGACCACGCGCTCCTTGCGCAGGAACTCGGTCAGGGCCAGCACCACGTCGGTGGCGGTGATGCCCGGCTGCGGGCGACCACTCAGTTCGACGCCGACGGTATCGGGCAGGCGCATCCACGAGGCGCGGCCGAGCATCACGTTCTCCGCCTCCAGTCCGCCTACACCGATCGCGATCACACCCAGCGCATCCACGTGCGGGGTATGGCTGTCGGTGCCCACGCAGGTATCGGGGAACGCAACACCGTCCTGCACGTAGACCACCGGCGACATCTTCTCCAGGTTGATCTGATGCATGATGCCGTTGCCGGGCGGAATCACGTCCACGTTCTGGAACGCCAGCTTGGTCCAGTCGATGAAGTGGAAGCGGTCTTCGTTGCGGCGATCCTCGATGGCGCGGTTCTTCTCGAACGCCTGCGGGTCGTAACCACCACACTCCACCGCCAGCGAGTGATCGACGATCAGCTGCACCGGCACCACCGGATTGACCTTGGCCGGATCACCGCCCTTGTCGGCGATCGCATCGCGCAGACCAGCCAGATCGACCAATGCGGTCTGGCCGAGAATGTCATGGCAGACCACGCGGGCCGGGAACCACGGGAAATCGAGGTCGCGGCGGCGCTCGATCAACTGCTTCAGCGAGTCACTGAGCGTGGCCGGATCGCAGCGGCGCACCAGGTTCTCGGCCAGCACGCGCGAGGTGTACGGCAGGGTGGCATAGGCGCCGGGCTGGATCGCATCGACGGCGGCACGCGCGTCGAAATAGTCCAGCGCGCTGCCGGGAAGGGTCTTGCGGTAATCGGTATTCATGGGCTGGCGGAGTGCTTGAGGCGGGCCGGGTGCCGGCGGTGCGGCGGCGAAAGCACCCGGCCGGCATAGGGCCGGCCGGATGGATACAGCAGGTGGATCAGACGCGCTTGTCGATGGCGACGAAGTCGCGGTCTTCCGGGCCGATGTAGTTGGCACTCGGGCGGATGATCTTGCCGTCGATGCGCTGCTCGACGATGTGTGCGCTCCAGCCGGCGGTGCGGGCGATCACGAACAGGGGGGTGAACATGGCGGTCGGCACGCCCATCATGTGGTAGCTGACGGCGCTGAACCAGTCCAGGTTCGGGAACATCTTCTTGATGTCCCACATCACCGATTCCAGGCGCTCGGCGATGTCGTACATCTTCATGCTCGACTGTTCTTCGGACAGCTCGCGGGCGACGTCCTTGATCACCTTGTTGCGCGGATCGGAGACGGTGTAGACCGGGTGGCCGAAACCGATCACCACTTCCTTGCGCTCGACGCGGGCCTTGATGTCTTCCTCGGCCTCATCCGGGTTGTCGTAGCGCTTCTGCACTTCGAACGCCACTTCGTTGGCGCCGCCATGCTTCGGGCCGCGCAGCGCGCCGATGCCACCGCAGATCGCGCTGTACATGTCGCTGCCGGTGCCGGCGATGACGCGGCAGGTGAAGGTCGAGGCGTTGAACTCGTGCTCGGCGTACAGGATCAGCGAGGTGTGCATCGCCTTCACCCACGAATCCTGCGGCTTCTCGCCATGCAGCAGGTGCAGGAAGTGGCCGCCGATCGAGTCATCGTCGGTTTCCACATCGATGGCGCGGCCGTTGTGGCTCCAGTGGTACCAGTACAGCAGCATCGAGCCGAGGCAGGCCATCAGCTTGTCGGCGATGTCACGCGCGCCCGGGTGGTTGTGGTCGTCCTTCTCCGGCGCCACGCAGCCGAGCACCGACACGCCGGTGCGCATCACGTCCATCGGGTGCGCCGACGGCGGCAGCTCCTCCAGCGCGGCCTTCACCGCAGCCGGAATGCCACGCAGCGACTTCAGCTTGGCCTTGTACGAAACCAGCTCGGCGCGGGTCGGCAGCTTGCCGTGCACCAGCAGGTAGGCGATTTCCTCGAACTCGCTGGTGTTGGCCAGGTCCAGGATGTCGTAGCCACGGTAGTGCAGGTCGTTGCCGCTGCGGCCGACGCTGCACAGCGCGGTGTTGCCGGCGGCGGTGCCGGACAGGGCGACGGACTTCTTCGGCTTGAAGGTCGGGGTTGCGGTCGTATCGTTCATGTTTTCCCTCCGAAAACTGATGGTGCAGGGTACTGCTTATTTCTTGGCGGCGAACAGTGCATCGAGCTGCTGCTCGAAGGCGTGGTAGCCGATGCGGTCGTAGAGTTCTTCGCGGGTCTGCATGGTCTCCACCACGTTGCGCTGGTGGCCATCACGGCGCACCGCCTGGTAGACGTTCTCCGCCGCCTTGTTGGCCGCGCGGAACGCGGACAGCGGGAACAGCTGGATGGCCACGCCGGCCGAGGCCAGTTCATCGCGACTGAACAGCGGGGTTGCGCCGAATTCGGTGATGTTGGCCAGCACCGGCACCTTCACCGCGTCGACGAAGCGACGGTAGGTGTCCAGGTCGTAGGCGGCCTCGGCGAAGATGCCATCGGCACCGGCCTCGACACAGGCGATGGCGCGCTCGATGGCCTTGTCCACGCCGTCCACCTGGATGGCGTCGGTACGTGCGATCAGGAAGAAGTCCGGATCGGTCTTGGCGTCAGCTGCGGCCTTCACGCGGTCGACCATTTCACCCTGCGACACGATCTCCTTGCCCGGGCGGTGGCCGCAGCGCTTGGCGCCGACCTGGTCTTCGATATGACAGGCCGCGGCGCCGGCCTTGATCAGCGACTTCACGGTGCGCGCGATGTTGAACGCGCTCGGACCGAAGCCGGTGTCGATGTCGACCATCAACGGCAGGTCGCAGACATCGGTGATGCGACGCACATCCACCAGCACGTCTTCCAGGGTGTTGATGCCCAGGTCCGGCAGGCCCAGCGAGCCGGCGGCAACGCCGCCACCGGACAGGTAGATGGCGCGGAAGCCGGCGCGCTTGGCCAGCAGGGCGTGGTTGGCGTTGATCGCGCCGATCACCTGCAGCGGCGATTCGGCAGCCAGCGCCTCACGGAAGCGGGCACCGGCGGAAAAAGGAGTGGAAGCGGTCATGCGGCAATCCAGGTTGAAGAACGCAGGGGTAGGCGCAAACACCGTGCCAAGCTGCAAGCGGTTGATTTCAAAGGCATGACCATGGCGCAGCAGTGAAACATATGAAACATTGAAACGGATGTATCATGAAACATCATTCGTCCTTGCCACCGCCATGTACCTGCCCCGCTCGCCCCTGCGCCATGCCGACACCGACCCCGGCCGCCCGGTGATCTGGACGGTCAGCGTCTCGCGCCTGACCGGCCTGCTCGGCGACGTCATTCCCGAGTTCGACCGCCGTGCGCGCATCGAGCAGATCAACCTCGGCTTCGAGGAAGCGGTGGACGTGATCGGCCAGCGCCTGCGCCGCGAGCACTGCGACGTGGTCATCGCCGGTGGCTCCAACGCCGCCTGGCTGCGCGGCCGGCTCGACCTGCCGCTGGTGCCCATCCAGGCCAACGGCTTCGACCTGATGGAGGCACTGGCGCGTGCACGGCGCATCGCCAGCCGCATCGGCCTGGTCACCCACGCCAGTGACGTACCGGTATTCAGCAACTTCCAGCAGAGCTTCGGCCTGGATATCGAGCATCGGCGCTTTGTCACCCGCGAGGACGCGCGCGACTGCATCGCAGACCTGCGCGCCAACGGCATCGAGGTGATCGTCGGCACCGGCATGGCCATCGACCACGCCGAGCAGGCCGGCCTGCCGGGCGTGCTGCTGTATTCGGCCGATTCGGTGCGGCAGGCGTTTGAACACGCACTGGAACTGACCCAGGCCCTGGCCCGCTCCGGTGGCACCCGCCCTGCCCCGCGTCGCCGCGCCGCGTCGCGCGCCGATGCGCATGAGCTGCTCGGCGACAGCGACGCGATGGCGCAGGTGCGCGCACAGATCGCGCTGTATGCGCCGCATGACAGCACCGTGCTGGTCAGCGGCGAGACTGGCACCGGCAAGGAACTGGTCGCGCGCCAGCTGCATGCGGCCAGTGGTCGTCGTGGACGCTTCGTGGCGCTGAACTGCGGTGCGATCAGCGAATCATTGCTGGAGGCCGAGCTGTTCGGTTACAGCGATGGCGCCTTCACTGGCGCGCGGCGGGGGGGCCGTGTCGGCCTGGTCGAGGCGGCCGATGGCGGCACTCTGTTCCTGGATGAAATCGGCGAACTGCCACTACCGCTGCAGACCCGCCTGCTGCGGGTGCTGGAAGAACGCGAAGTGCTGCGCGTGGGTGCCACCGAACCCACCCCCGTGGATCTGCGCGTCGTCGCTGCCACGCTGCAGTCACTGGAACAGCGCGCCGCCGCCGGAAGTTTCCGCCGCGACCTGTATTACCGCCTGGCTGCGCTGCGCATTGCCCTGCCCGCGCTGCGTGCGCGGCGCAGTGACATTGCGCTGCTGACACAGCATTTCTTCCGCCAGCTGCGTGGCATCGACGCGCCGCTGGACGAGGCTGCAATGACCACACTGACCAACGCCGAATGGCCCGGCAACGTGCGAGAGCTTCGCAACCTGGTGGATCGCCTGCGCATCCACTGGCAGCCGGGCGAAGAATTGATCAACACCGCGCGGTTGATGCAGCTGGCACCGGAGCTGATGCGCGAGGGCACCCCTGCCATGCCGGTGGAAAGCAACGGCAAGCGCCCCCCGCGTGCGCAGCTGGAAGCCGTGCTGCAGGAACACCGCAATGACCGCGAAGGCATGGCGCAGGCGCTGGGCGTGTCACGCACCACGCTATGGCGCTGGCTGCGCGCGGAAGGGCTGTAGAGTCGAGCTTGCTCGACTAGAGAAAATCAGCCGAGCATGGCTCGGCCCCACAGAAAAGCAGTCGAGCAAGCTCGACTCTACAGATTGCGCGAGCGCGCCCAGCGTGCCTCGATGGCGAAGCGGCCACTGCCCACTGCCGCTATCCACAGCAACAGCACGCCCAGTGGCACTTCGCTCAGGTAGAAGAACCAGCTCAGCCAGTCCGGCACGCTCAGTCCTGCCGGAATGCGCGCAATGCCATCGGTCAGCGCCGCCACCGCGCAGATCGCGGCCAGCAGCAGGGCAGACGGGCGACTGAGCAGGCCCAACACCAGCAGTCCACCCGCAATCCACTCAATTGCGCCGAGCACCGGCGCATTGAACACCGGGAACGGAATGCCGGCATCGACCAGCGTATGCACCATGCGTTCGCGGCCGGCCTCGGTGAACACCTTGTTCCAGCCGGAGACGCAGAACATTACCCCGGCCACGATGCGGGCAAGCAGCAGAAGAGACGCTTCCACGCCACGGCGCGGTGATGGCACGGCAAACAGGCAACGCCAGGAGGGCATGGCAACTCCGGATGTCGAGGGAATCGATCGCAGTGTGCCGGTTGGCAGCCTGCTCGCAGATGAAGCGGGCCAGTCCGAACACGACAACCCGCTTTCGTAGAGTCGAGCTTGCTCGACTGGGTATAGAGCAGTCGAGCAAGCTCGACTCTACGAAAGCGGCCGAGCATGGCTCGGCCCTACAGAGGACACGTCAGCCGGGCCGCATCATTCACGGGTACAGCAGCCGCTTGCTCCAGCGCCCTTCGGCACCGGCCTCATAGCACCAGCGCTCGTGCAGGCGGAACTGCGCGCCGTACCAGAACTCGATGCGGTCAGGCACCACGCGCAGGCCGCTCCAGCCTTCCGGTCGCGGCACGTCCTTGCCCTCGAAGCGGGCTTCGATCTCGGCCACGCGCGCGTCGAATTCCTCACGCGTCGCCAGCGTCTTCGACTGCTGCGAAGCCCACGCGCCGATCTGGCTCATGCGCGGGCGGCTGGCGAAATAGACATCGGCTTCGGCATCGGCGACCTGTTCGACACGGCCTTCGATGCGCACCTGGATACCCGCCTCGCGCAGGCTGCGCCACAGGAACAGCAGCGCGGCCTGCGGATTGGCCTGCAGTTCCCGGCCCTTGTGGCTGTCCAGGTGGGTGTAGAACACGAAGCCGCGCTCGTCGAACGCCTTCAGCAGCACGGTGCGCGCGGAGGGGCGGCCCTGCGCATCAGCGGTGGCCACGGTCATCGCGTTCGGCTCGACCTCGCGGCTCTGCTTGGCCTCTTCGAACAGGCCGGCAAACGTGGACAGGGCTTCGGCGTACAGGTCGCTCATGATTGCGTTCTTCTCACACGGTTTGGGCTATTGTGGCGGCATGGTCGCTGCTGCGTATATGCCCCAGGTGAAAGGATTCCCCGAAACATTGGCCGAGCGGGTTCTGGACGATGTGCTGGGCAGCGGCATGACGGTTCCAGTATTGGCGATCAGCGGCCTGCAGGGGAGCGGCAAATCGACGCTGGCCGCGCAGGTGGTGGCACGCGCCCAGGCACGCGGCCTGAACGCGGCCACGCTGTCGATCGATGACGTCTACCTCACCCGGGTGCAGCGTCAACGGCTGGCCCGCCAGGTGCATCCGCTGCTGATCACCCGTGGCCCACCCGGCACCCACGATCTGCCACTGGCCCACGCCGTGCTCGACGCCGTGGCCGCGCGCCAGCCCTTCGCAATGCCACGCTTCGACAAGCTGGCCGATGAGCGCCTGCCCGAGGCGCAGTGGCCTCGCCTGCAACAACCGCTGGACCTGCTGGTATTCGAAGGCTGGTTCCTCGGCACGCCCGCGCAGGATGAAGAGGCGCTGGAAAGCCCGCTGAACGCACTGGAACGCGAGGCCGACACCGATGGCCGCTGGCGGCGCTGGTGCAACCAGGCGCTGGCCCGCGACTACCCGGCGCTGTGGCAGCGCTGCCACCGCCTGTGGTTCCTGCAGCCACCGGACTTCTCGGTGGTGCCGCGCTGGCGCTGGCAGCAGGAACAGAATCTACAGGCGGCACAGCCGGGCCGGCACGGCATGAGCCGGCCGCAGCTGGAGCGCTTCGTGCAGTACTACGAGCGGGTCAGCCGCCAGGCGCTGCAGGCCCTGCCCGCCCTGGCCGACCACGTGGTGGTGCTGGACGGGCAGCGCCAGGTGCAGGACGTGCGCTGAGGCCATCTACTCCACCAGGAACGTCACCCGCAGGTTGACCCGCCATTCGGTGATCTCGCCGCTGCCGTTGGTGACCACCTTGGTCTCGTTCACCCAGGCGCCCTGGATGCCCTTGACCGTCTCGGAAACCTTCTTCAGCCCGCTGCGCACCGCGTCCTCCACACTTTTCGGCGAGGAGGCGGTGATTTCGATGACCTTGGCGACCGTCATGGCCTGTACTCCGGCTGGCGCGGGAGACCCCGCAGGAACGCCTACCCTGACGTGAAGAACGTAAAGGCCGGGGCACGGAGGTGTTAGCATCAGAGGGCATGAATCCTGCTCCGAACCTGATCCTGATCGGCCCGATGGGCGCCGGCAAAACCTGCATCGGCCGCCGCCTGGCCGAGCGCTTCACGCTGGACTTCGTCGATGTCGACCAGGCCATCGTCGATGCCGCCGGCGCCAGCATCCCCACCATTTTCGAGCATTCGGGCGAAGCCGGCTTCCGCAGCCATGAACGCGAGGCGCTGGCGCGCGTGCTGGAAGGCCGTGGCCAGCTGGTCTCCACCGGCGGCGGTGCGGTGCTGGACCCCGGCAACCGTGCGCTGATCGCCCAGCGCGGCTTCGTGGTCTACCTGCGGGTCAGTGTGGCCGCGCAGCTGGAACGCCTGGCCCGCGACAAGGGCCGGCCGTTGCTGCAGCGCCCGGACCGCGAGCAGGTGCTGCACGATCTGGCCGCACACCGCGACCCGCTGTACCGCGAGCTGGCCGACCTCACCCTCGATACCGACCCATACACCGCTGCCGACGCGACCGCCCATCTGGTGGTCAAGCTGGCCACGCAATGGCAGCGCCAGGACCTGACCGCATGACTTTCCCCGCACCGCTGCAGGTCGCCGTTGGCGGCGACCGTCCCTACACCATCACCATCGGCGCTGGCGCCCAGGCCGACGGCGCCGCGCTGGCCTCGCACGTACGCGGCCGCCATGTGCTGCTGCTCAGCGACAGTGAAGTGGCGCCGCGCTATCTGGCGTCGGTGAAGCAGACGCTGCTGGCGGCACGTCCCGACCTGATCATCGGCGAACACGTGCTGGCTGCGGGCGAAGCCTCCAAGACCCTGGCCGAGTTCGGCCGCGCCATCGAAGCGCTGGCCACGTTGGGTGCCACCCGCGATGCCTGCGTGTTCGCGCTGGGCGGCGGCGTGGTCGGCGACCTGGCGGGCTTCGCTGCGGCGTGCTGGATGCGTGGCGTGGACTGCGTGCAGTTGCCGACCACCCTGCTGGCGATGGTCGATTCGTCGGTGGGCGGCAAGACCGCGGTGGACATTCCGGCCGGAAAGAACCTGGTCGGCGCCTTCCACCCGCCACGCGCGGTGATCGCTGATACCCGCGTGCTGGCCACCCTGCCACCGCGCGAACTGCGTGCCGGCCTGGCCGAAGTGGTGAAGTACGGTGCGCTGGGCGATGCCGCCTTCTTCGACTGGCTGCAGCAGAATGCCGAGGCGCTGGTTGCTGGCGAAGACGGCGTGCTGTCCGAAGCGATCGCACGCAGCTGCCGGCACAAGGCCGCGATTGTCGAACGCGATCCGTTCGAGAAGGGCGAGCGCGCCCTGCTCAACCTCGGCCACACCTTCGGCCATGCCATCGAGACCGAACAGGGTTACTCGGCCCCCGGCCGCGATGCGCTGAACCACGGCGAAGCGGTGGCGGTGGGCATGGTGCTGGCGGCAAAGCTGTCCACCGATCTCGGCCTGGCCGACGACGCCGACCGCGTGCGCCTGCAGGCGCTGCTTGAGCGCCTCGGCCTGCCGGTGGCGATCCCGGCCGGGCTGGACCCGCAGGCCCTGCTCGGCCGCATGCGGCTGGACAAGAAGAACGTGGCCGGCCGCCTGCGCCTGGTGCTGTGGCGGGGCATGGGCCGTGCCGAAGTGGTGCCGGACGTGGATGAGGCAGCGGTGCTGAAGGTGCTGTCGGCCCGGTAGTGCCGGCCGCTGGCCGGCAATCCTCCCGCGCAGCCCGGTAGTGCCGGCCGCTGGCCGGCTTCCCCGTTGCTGACATTGCCGGCCAGCGGCCGGCACTACCGCGTTGCGGCAGGGGTCACCCGTGCCCCGCTACAATCAGTGCCATGCACGTCTACCTGCAACATCCCGATGCCGGTGCCCAGGCACCGCGCTTCCTGCGCCTGAGCCTGCAGCCGGACCTGTTCGGCGGTTGGGAACTGCTGCGTGAGAGCGGTCGCGTCGGTGGCCGCTCGCAGCTTCGGCGCGAGCTGTTCCTGCAGGCCGATGAAGCACGCCATGCCTTCGAGAAGGCCCGTGATGCCGAACTGCATCGCGGCTTCCAGATCCTTTCGCACGGCGACTGACGCCGCTGCCAACTTTCGCCCAAGGAATGCCCATCGTGACCAGCCCTCTCCGCAACGATCGCCTGCTGCGCGCCCTGCGCCGCGAACCGGTGGACTGCACCCCCGTCTGGTTGATGCGCCAGGCCGGCCGCTACCTGCCGGAATACCGTGCGACCCGGGCCAAGGCCGGCAGCTTCCTGGCCATGGCCAAGACCCCGGAGATCGCCTGCGAAGTCACCCTGCAGCCGCTGCGCCGCTTCCCGCTGGACGCGGCCATCCTGTTCTCGGACATCCTCACCATTCCCGATGCGATGGGCCTGGAGCTGTACTTCGTCGAAGGCGAAGGCCCGAAATTCCGCCACCCGGTGCGCGATGAAGCCGCCATCGCCAGGCTGGCAGTGCCGGACATGGAACAGGACCTGGGCTATGTGATGGACGCGGTGCGGCTGATCCGCCGCGAGCTGGACGGCCAGGTGCCGCTGATCGGCTTCTCCGGCAGCCCGTGGACGCTGGCCTGCTACATGGTGGAAGGCGGCGGCAGCAAGGACTTCTCGCGCATCAAGGCCATGGCGCTGAACCACCCGCAGGCCCTGCACCGCCTGCTGGAAGTGACCACCGAGGCGGTGATCGCCTACCTCGGCGCGCAGCGCGCCGCCGGTGCGCAGGCGCTGCAGGTGTTCGACACCTGGGGCGGCGTGCTGTCGCCGGCGATGTACCGCGAGTTCTCGCTGCGCTACCTGCAGCGGATTGCCCAGGGCCTGGACCGTGGCGCAGGCAGCGAGCGTACGCCGCTGATCCTGTTCGGCAAGGGCACCGGCCTGCACCTGGAAGCGCTGTCGCAGACCGGCGCCGATGCGCTCGGCCTGGACTGGACGCTGGACCTGGACGAGGCCCTGCGCCGCACCGGCGGCCGCGTCGCCCTGCAGGGCAACCTCGACCCGACCACGCTGTACGCCTCGCCTGATGCCATCGCCGCGGCCGCCGCGCGCGTGCTCGACACCTACGCCGCCGGCAATGGCGGTTCGCGCGAGGGCCATGTGTTCAACCTCGGCCACGGCATGTCACCGGACATGGACCCGACACACGTGCAGGTACTGGTCGACGCGGTGCACGCGCACAGCCAGCGCTGAGCATTGCGCAGGCAACCACGGCGCGATGTTGATCGCGCCGTGACCCGCATTGCGCGATCATGGCATCCCCCACGCTGCACCGGCCGCACGCCATGTCCACATCGTCATCGAATTACACCCGCCACCGCCCCCTGCTGTGGCTGGTGTCGCTGGCGATCTTCATGCAGATGCTGGATTCGACCATCGTCAACACGGCCTTGCCGGCGATGGCGGCCAGCCTGGGCGAGAGCCCGCTGCAGATGCAGTCGGTGGTGTTCAGCTACGCGCTGGCGGTCGCCACCTTCATTCCCGCCTCCGGCTGGATCGCCGACCGCTATGGCACGCGGCGCACCTTCCTGGTGGCGATCATCCTGTTCACTCTCGGCTCGCTGGCCTGCGCGCTGGCCCAGCACCTGCACCAGCTGGTCGGTGCGCGCGTGCTGCAGGGCATCGGCGGCGCGATGCTGCTGCCGGTCGGTCGCCTGGCGGTGATGCGTTCGGTGTCGCGCGAGGATTTCCTGCGCGCGATGAGCTTCATCGCCATTCCGGCCCTGATCGGCCCGTTGATCGGCCCGACGCTGGGCGGCTGGCTGGTCGAGATCGCGTCCTGGCACTGGGTGTTCCTGATCAACCTGCCGATCGGCGTGATCGGTTTCATCGCCGCGATGAAGATCATGCCCGACCACTACGCCAGCCATCGCACCCGCTTCGACCTGCGCGGCTACGTCATGCTGGCCTTCGCGATGGTGGTGTTGTCGCTGGCGCTGGACGGCATCTCCGGCCTCGGCACGCCGCACGCGCTGGTGATGCTGATGACCGTTGCCGGCCTGGCAGCGCTGGTGGGCTACTGGCTGCACGCGGCCAACTCCACCGCGCCGTTGTTCTCGCTGGCACTGTTCCGCGTGCCCAGCTACCGCATCGGCATCCTTGGCAACCTGTTCTCGCGCATCGGCAGCAGTGCCATGCCGATGCTGATCCCGCTGCTGCTGCAGGTCGGCCTGGGCCTGGGCCCAATGAACGCCGGCCTGATGATGGTGCCCGTCGCTGCGGCCGGCATGGTGTCGAAGAAGCTGGCGGTGAAGCTGGTCGAGCGCTACGGCTACCGCCGCGTGTTGATGGTCAACACCGTGCTGGTGGGGCTGGCGATGGCCAGCTTCATCCTGATGACACCGGGCCAGCACCTGGCGTGGCGCCTGCTGCAGCTGGCGTTCTTCGGTGCGGTCAATTCGCTGCAGTTCACCGTGATGAACACCGTGACCCTGCGCGATCTCGACCGCGAGTTCGCCAGCTCCGGCAACAGCCTGCTGTCGATGGTGATGATGCTCGCCGCCGGTTTCGGTGCCGCGGCGGCGGGCAGCCTGCTGGCTGCGTTCGGTACCCACCTGGACAGCAACAGTGCCACCGCTGCGCTGCATGCCACGTTCCTGTGCGTGGGTGCGATCACGCTGACGTCGACGATGATTTTCTGGCAGTTGCCGGACACCAAGCCCGAACCGCGGCAGGTCGAGCACGTCGCGGAGTGAAGGGGTCGACAGGGCCTGCGGCCCTGCACCTGCTACAGGCAACGGCAACAGCTGAAACAGCAGCCAAAGCGGTATTCCGTGGGATGGCGGGGCGGTGCCGGGTTGCGGGGACGCCGTGAACCCGTCCATGGGGGCTTGGCCGCGGCATCCATGCCGCGGACACCCCGCAACCCGACACCGCCCCACCTCTGACAGATGGTCGCTGCTGTTGGTGGGTGTCGACCTTGGTCGACACATCGGTCAGAAATCGAAATACATCTGGGGTCAGATCCGTTTTCCTTCGGAAAACGGATCTGACCCCGAGCGTCGTTCCGACAGATCGGAGAAAACTGTCGAAGGCGGGGTGGGTCCGGTTGCGGGAGTGTCCGCGGCATGGATGCCGCGGCCAAGCCCCCACGGACGGGTTTACGGCGTCTCCCGCAACCGGACCCACCCCGCCATTCCACGGAATGCACGCTTTTGACGTTGACGTTGATCCGGCGGGTGCAGGGCCTACGGCCCTGCCGAACCTACCTGCCCATCACCCGGGCGATCGCTTCCACCAGCAGTTCGCCGGTGACCGGCTTGCGCAGGAAGCCGCCAATACCCGCCGCTTCAACCTGCTGCTGCAAATCCGGATCGGTACGCGCGGTCACCGCCAGCAGCGGCAGCATGTAGCCCTGGTTGCGCAGGTGCTGGGCCAGCTCGAATCCACTCAGGCCCGGCAGGTCCAGATCGAGCAGGCCGACGTCGAAATCGCCGGCACTGATCTCGCGCAGCGCCGCCAGCGCATGCCCGGCATGTACCACTTCGTGGCCTCGTGCGCTCAGCAGGCCGCGCACCACGTCGGCCACGGTCGCGTCGTCCTCGACCAGGAGCACCCGCAGCGGTGGCATGTTCGCAGCCTCCTCGCGATGCGTTCCGCCCTCGGCTTCGGCACTGGCATCGACCACCAGCGGCAACGGCAGGGTAACGCCGAAGCAGGTGCCGCGGCCCAGCTGGCTTTCCACCTGGATGCGCCCCTGCATCGCCTGCGCCAGTTCGCGGCAGATCGCCAGGCCCAGGCCGCTACCACCGTACTGTGCGGCGGTACGTGCACCGTCGGCCTGCTCGAAGCGCCGGAACAGGCGCTGCTGCTGTTCCTGGCTGATGCCCGGGCCGGTGTCGCGCACCTCGAAATGCAGCGCGCGCAGCTCACCATCGCTGCGCGCGTGCAGCGTGATGGTGCCACGGCTGGTGAACTTGACCGCGTTCGAGAGCAGGTTGAGCAGGATCTGCCGCACCCGCATCGCATCGCCGGTGGCCTGCAGGCCGGGCGGCAGCTGGTTGTCGAGGGTGAAGCGCAGCCCCTTCTGCGCAGCCAGCGGCCCCATCAGCGCGGCCAGATCCTGCAGCAGGCAGCTCAGCGCGAAGGGTTTGTGCTGCAGCTCCAGTCGCCCGGACTCGATACGCGCCAGGTCCAGCGCGTCGTTGACCAGGTGCAGCAGATGTTCGCCGGCATGCCGGATCGATTGCGTGTAGCCCCGCTGCTGCGGGTCCAGCGGCGAGGCCAGCAGCAGTTCACTCATGCCCAGCACGCCGGTCATCGGCGTGCGGATCTCGTGGCCGAGGTTGGCCAGGAAACGGGTCTTGGCCGCCGAGGCCTGCTCGGCCAGTTCCTGCTTGTGCAACGCCAGCTGGTAGGCGTGACGACGCTGCAGGCGACGCCGGTACAACCAGGCGAACCAGCTGGTCAGCAGCAACGCGATGGAGGCCAGCACCAGCAGGCCAGACAGGCTGCGCCACCACGGCGGCTGCACGCGGAACTCCAGGCTCTGCACCCGCGACCAGACATGGTCGGCCGAGCGTGCCTGCACTTCCAGCCGATAACTGCCCGGGGGCAGGCGCGAGAACAGGCGCTCACCGGCCGGCCCGACTTCGACCCAATCCGGATCGTAGCCGGCCAGGCGGTAGCGATAGGTATTGGAGGCCGAATCGGCGAACGACAGCAGCCGTGCGACGATGCGCAGGTCGCGATCACCATCGACGATCTGCAGCGGCGTGTCATGGGTCAGGTCGAGCACCTGCTCGTTGCGGCGCACCTCGACCCGTTCGATCACCAGGGGCGCGCGCCGCACCGATGGCCGCACCAGTTCCGGATCGAACACCACCACGCCGGCTGGCGTTCCCGCCACCAGGTGGCCGTCGCCTGACATCACCAGGGTGTGCTCGCGGAATTCCTGGCTGGGCAGGCCATCGTGCACCCCATACAGGCGCACGCTCTGGCCGTCGGCGCCAATCCGCACCAGGCCGCGCGCACTGGTGGCCCACGCCACGCCCTGCGCGTCGACCACCAACCCCGACGCGGAGATCGCCGGATAGCCCTGCTCGGCGCCGACCACCGCCTGCCGTTCCAGCCGCCCCTGGCTCCAGCGATAGCGCGACAGCCGGCCATCCTCGGACAACCACACCTGGCCATCGCGGCCTACGTGCAGCGCATGGATCGCGGTCGCAGGGGCGCCCGGTACCGGCTGGAAGCGCTCGCTTTCCGGCAACCACTGCAGCAGGCCGCGGCTGCTGGCCAGCCAGATGTGGTCCTGCGGCCCGCACTCCACATCCAGGTTGAGCTGCCCCTGCTGCAGGCCGCGCTGGCCATTGTCCAGCTGGCGGCGCAGGCGCCCGTCCAGGTCGCGCTGCTGCAGGCCGGACGGCAGCATCAGCCACAGGCTGTCGCCATCACAGGTCATCATCGATTCGATGACCCCTTCCATGGTCGCATCGGCACCGGCATCACGCCCCCAGCGGCGCAGATCGCGCAGCTTCGGGTCATAGCGCAGCAGTGCATCGTTCGAACCGATCCAGACCTGGCCGCGTCGATCCTCGCGCACCGAGGTCAGCCAGTGCATGCCATTGACCCAGGTGCGGTGCTGTTCGACCTTGCCGGTCTTTGGGTCGAAGCGGTCCAGCGCACCATGGCCACCCACCGTCCAGATGCCGCCATTGCTGGAGGGGCTGGTGCCCAGGACAAAGGCGTTGCGCAGCGAGCTGGGGTCGTCCTCCAAGCGTGACAGCACCGAGAACTGCCACCAGCGGGGCAGCAGGTGCCACAGCCCGGCATTGGTGCTGGCCAGCCAGATTCCACCCTCACGATCTTCGTAGGCACCGGTCCAGTTCGGTCGTACCGGGCCACGCGCCACCGCGCTGTACAACGGCACGGCCTGGTACTGGCCGTCGACCGCACGGCCGAGGCCGGTTCGGGTGTCCAGCCAGTAGCCGCCCTGTTCGTCGCGCAGCATCATGCCCAACACCTGCTCCCCTTGCGGAAGCTTCCACGGCGGAGTCTCGAAGCGACCGTCGGGGCGGCGCACGGTGGCACCGGCCATCGTGCTGATCCACAGGCTGCCGTCGGGCTCGGCGGTCAGGCCATTGATCAGCAGGCTGGGGATGACGTCGGTGCCGACACGTTCGAAGTCGGTCCCGGTCCAGCGCGCTACGCCATGCTTGGTACCAATCCACAGGCTGCCGTCGGCCAGGGTTGCCAGATACGGAACCGATGCGGCCGGCAGGCTGCGCGGATTGTTGGCCTCCGGCAGGAAGCGCTGCAGCCGATCCTGGTTGTCCAGCCGGTACAACCCTCCCTCGTGGGTACCGAACCAGACCGAACCGTCCGGCGTGGCCGCCAGGCTCCAGACCGTGTTGGTCCCCATCAGCGGCTGGCTGCTGCGGTCGTAGAAGTGCAGCTGGCGGCGGTCGGCGGACATCCGCACCAGGCCGGCATTCTCGGTCCCGATCCAGAGCTGGTTGCGCGCATCGACCAGCACCGTCCAGATCCGGTTGTCGCGCAATCCGTCCTCCGAACGCCAGATCCGGTAGTTGCGCCCGTCGTAGCGGGCCAGGCCGTCGTTGGTGGCGATCCACAGGTAGCCGTAGCGGTCTTCGGCCATGCGGTTGACGGTATTGGACGGCAGGCCGTCGAACACCGTCACCTGGCGCGGACTCGGGGGCACAGGCTGCGCGGCAGCGGGTGACAGGCCACACAGGAGGATCAGCAGCAGCATCGCCGCCCGCAGATACGCCACCGATTGCCTCCTCACGCTGCCCTGATGATTCCCGCGCTGCGGGCGTCGGCATGGTAAACCGAAAGTCGCGTCGTTCACGCTTGGCTCCGACGCTTTCAGGCCATGTCCTGTCGCTTGGCACGAGCCTGCACGATCGCCGCCACCAGCATGTCGCCGGTGACCGGCTTGCGCAGGAAACCATCGAATCCCGCGGCGAGAACCTGCGACTCGGCATAGGCGTCGGAACGCGCGGTCACCGCCACCAGCGGCAGCTCATAGCCCAGCGCGCGCAGCTGGCGGGCGATCGCGGTGCCGTCCAATGCCGGCAGATCGAGATCGAGCAGGCCAACATCGAAGCCGTCGGTGGCGATCTCGGACAAGGCCCCCAGGCCGTGCAGCACGTGCACGACGTCATGCCCCCGGCTGCGCAGCAGGCCGGCGATGACTTCGGCCACGGTGGCATCGTCCTCCACCAGCAGGATGCGCAGCGGCGGCAGTACCGGCAGCGACGGAACGTCACCTGCGGCAGCGGCCGCCTGCCGCGTCCAGGGCAGCGGCAACCGCACCCGGAAGCGCGCGCCCTTGCCGGGCGAGCTTTCCACGTCGATGCGCCCGCCCATCGCCACCGCCAGCTCCTGGCAGATCGCAAGGCCCAGCCCGCTGCCGCCATAGCGCGAGGCCGTGCGTGGGCCATCGGCCTGCTCGAAACGGTGGAACAGGCGCTCCTGCTGCTCGGCGTTGATGCCCGGCCCGCTGTCGTACACCTCGAAACAGACGCCCCCGCCGTTGTCCTCCAGGCGCACGGCCAGGCCGACATGGCCGCGCTCGGTGAACTTGATCGCGTTGCCCAGCAGGTTGAGCAGGATCTGGCGCACCCGCATCTCGTCACCACTGACGCTGATCGGACCCTGCGGATCGTTGCCACGCTGGAAATCCAGCCTGCGCTGCTTGGCCATCGGCTGCATCAGCACCTGCACCTGGTCGAGCAGGCCGGCCAGATCGAACGGACGCAGGTCCAGCTCCAGCCGGCCGGCCTCGATGCGGGCGAGGTCCAGCGCATCGTTGACCAGTCGCAACAGGTGGCTCCCGGCCTGCTGGATCGAGCCGGCATAGCTGCGCTGCACCGGGTCCAGCGTCGTGGCCAGCAGCAGCTCGCTCATCCCCAGCACACCGGTCATCGGCGTGCGTACCTCATGGCCCAGCGTGGCCAGGAAGCGGCTCTTGGCCTGCGAAGCCTGCTCGGCCAGTTCCTGCTTGTGCACGGTCAACTGCCACTGCTGGCGACGGCGCAGGCGCCCCCTGATCGACCAGGCCAGGGTGAGCAGCAGCAGTGAACCGATCAGGATGTAGCCGAAGATCGCCATGCCACTGCGCCACCACGGCGGCAGCACCTTCACCTTCAACTGCTGCGAAGGCGTCCATGCACCGTTGGCGGTGGCCGCCTGCACTTCGATGACGTAGCTGCCGGTGGGCAGCCGGGACAGCGTACGCTGGCCATCCCCGCCCTGCTCCACCCAGTCCTGGTCATAGCCGCGCACCCGGAAGCGGTAGCGGTTGCCCTGCGGATTGGCATACGACAGCAGGCGTGCGTCGATCTGCAGGTCACGATCATCCGGCCCCAGCAACAGGGTGCCGGTGTCCGGCAGGGGCTGCCAGCCGCGCGCGTCATCGCGGCGCACGCGCACCTCGGCAATCACCAGCGACGACGCGGGCAACGCGACGTCAACGGCATTCACGTCGAACGCGACCAGGCCGGTCTGGGCCACGGCGAGGACGCGGCCATCGGCGTTCACTGCCGGAGGCCGGCTGGTGAATTCGGCATCGGACAGGCCATCGCGTTCATTGAACAGTTGCAGTCGCCGCGCCTTGGGATCCCAGCGCAACAGGCCGCGCGGCGTGGTCGCCCACACCCGGCCGTCGTCGGCCAATGCCAGTCCGCCCATGCTCACCGGCGGCACGCCGGCACTTCCATCAACGCGCTGGATCAGGCGCAGGCTCATGCCATCCCACTGGTAGCGTTCGAGCGCGCCTTGCCGGGCCAGCCACAGCTGCTGCGGGTCGACCCACACCAGGTCGAAGATCAGCCCGCTGGATACCCCTGGCACCGCCTCGAAGCGCCCCGCCTGCTCGCGCCAGATGCCCATTTCACCCATGACCCACGCCTTGCCATGGGCATCGAAGCGGATCTGTTCGATCGGTGAATCGGCCGCCTTGCGGAAATCATCCAGCGGATAGCTGCGCAGCACCCGGCCATCGGCGCTGCGCTGCTGCAGGCCCAGGTTCATCACCGACAGCCAGACCGTGCCATCGGGGGCCTGCCGCATCAGATCGATACGCTGGCGCAGGTCGGCGCCACCGTCGATCCGCCAATCCTGCAGCGCGCGGCTGGCCGGGTCGTACACGCTGATGCGGCCGGCACGGCCCAGCCACAGGCGCCCGTCCGGCCGCGGCAGCACCGACCACACCGCGCCACTGCCAATCTGGCGGTCGCTGGCCAGCAGGCGCAGCGTGCCGTGCGCATCCAGCTGGTACACACCGTGCGCCGAGCCCACGTAATACGCCTGGCCGTCGCTGGCCGCGCTCAGCAGGTACTGGCTGTCCAACGGCTTGCCATCGAGCTGGTTCCAGATCGAAAAACGGCGCCAGTCCGGCGGCAGGTAAGCCAGCCCCTGGGTCAGCAGCGCCACCCACACTCCGCCCTCGTGGTCCTGCAGCAGATCGAGCACACCGCTCTGGGCGGTAAGGAAACCACTGCCACGGTCGCCGTCGAGCCGCCACAACGCACTGGCATCTCCGCGCAGCAGACCGTCGGACGTACCCGCCCAGTAGCCGCCCTGGCGGTCGGCCAGTACCAGTGCCGAACGCAGGCGGGCGCTGTCGGTCCACCGCGGGCGGCTGACCCGGTCCTGCGCATCGATGCGATAGAGGCCGTCGTTCTGGCTGCCGATCCAGATCGAGCCATCCGCATCGCGGCTCATCCGCAGCACGCTCAACGTGCCCAGCTCCCGCGCCGCCACCGGCTCGAACCCATGGCCGTTCCAGCGTGCCACGCCGGCCTCGGTGCCGATCCACAGGCGCCCGCGCGCATCGACCAGGCTGCTGTAGATGGTGTTGCTGGGCAGGCCGTCCGCGCGCGCAGGATCATGCTTGAAGAAGCGCAGGCTGCCGTCCTCTCCGAGCCGGCAGATCCCTTGGCTGCTGGTGCCGATCCACAAGGCGTCCTCGGCATAGGCCAGCGTCCAGAACTGGCCCAGGCATGGGCCATTGACCGCATCGAAGGTCCTGAAGCGCTCACGGTCGGCATCCAGGCGGGCCAGCCCCTTGCCATTGATGCCCACCCAGACGCGGTCCAGCGGATCGACCAGCAGCGTCTCGATCTCATTGCCCGGCAGCGAGCCCGGCTGTTCCGGATCGTGCTCCCAGACCCGCAGGCTGCTGCCGTCGTAACGCACCAGGCCGCCATCGGTGGCGGCCCAGACGTGGCCCTGGCGATCCTCGGCCAGCGCCAGCACCATGCGTGAGGGCATGCCTTCAGCCGCGCCGAAACGTCGCAGGCGCGGTGTTTCCGCCATTTCCAGGGGCGCAGCCGCTGCGGCGAACGCCATCAGCAACAGCCCCAATCCCGCGATGCCTCGCCACCACAGGCGCCAGCTGCTCGTCATCCTGAACCCCCTGTCCTGGGCCGATTGTCACACAGGCACGGGTTCATGACTGCAACAGCCTGTTTCCACGGGCAGTGGCACCACGAACTGTTGCAGCCATGCACGCATCGTTGGCAGGGGCCTGTGCGTATGATCGCAACGTCCCCCTTCCGGAGCCCGCCATCGATGCGTCCCTGCCTGGCCCTGCTGCCGATGCTGCTCGCCACCGCCCCCGCCTGGGCGGATGCAGACACCTATCGCCTCGATCCGGTGCATACCCGGGTGTTGTTCAGCATCGACCACGCGGGTTACTCGCAGGCCATGGGCACGGTCTCGGGCAGTGAAGGCCGCCTTCAGTTCGATCCCGACAACTGGCGCGAAGCCACGCTGGACGTCGAGGTACCCGTGTCGCGATTGGACCTTGGCGATGCCAAGTGGAACCAGGCCACGCTGGCCCGCAGCCTGCTCGACGGCGAACGATTCCCGAACGCGCGATTCGTCTCCAGCCGCGTGGAACCGATCGATGCCAGGCGTGCCCACGTGATCGGCACCCTCACCCTGCGCGGGGTCAGCCAGGAGATCACGCTGGAGGTGACGCTCAATGCCATCAAGCGCTATCCCCTTCCCCCATTTCGACGCACCGCCGGTTTTTCCGCCAGCACCACGCTGAGCCGGCGCGCGTTCGGCATCACCGCCTGGCCGGGCGTCATCGGTGATGCCGTACAGCTGAGGATCGAGGCTGAGGCCACTCTCGACCGCAGCGACGCCCCGGGAACTCCCGCTCCCGTCCCGCACTCCGACCCCAAGACGGCCCGCTAGAGGACCTTTCATGACCGCCAAGAACACCCCCGCCGCCTGGGGGAGTGTCAGCCAGATCCTGCATTGGTTGATTGCACTGCTGATCCTCGCCCTGGGCGTGGTCGGCCTGACCATGGGTGAATTGCCCAAGACCCCGAAGTATTTCTGGGTCTACACCGCGCACAAGTCGATCGGCATCACCGTGCTGGCGCTGGTGCTGTTCCGCCTCGGCTGGCGCCTGTATGCCGGCGCGCCCAAGCCGGTGCCGGGTGTGCCCAGCTGGCAGGAGCGCATCGCCAGTGCAACCCACGTGCTGTTGTATGTGCTGATGTTCGCCATTCCGCTGTCGGGCTGGCTGTACGACTCGGCCAGTGGCCTGCGCCCGTTCCGCTGGTTCGGGCTGGTTGACGTACCCAAGCTGAGCGGCCCCGACCCTCAGGTTGTCGCGGTGTCCCATGCCATCCACGAATACGGCTTCTGGCTGTTGATCGCGGTGGTGCTGGCCCATGCCGGCGCTGCTTTCTACCACCACCTGTTCCAGCGCGATGCAACGTTGTCCCGCATGTTGCCGCGCGGCTGGCTCGCCTCCCCTCAGAAGGACTGACCGATGACCCTGAAACTGACCACCCCGGCCGCCGTGGCCGCCGCCCTGGCCGGCATGCTGGCCACTGCCCCGGTGCTCGCCGCCGACTACGCGCAGGCTCCCGGTGCCGGTTCGATCCTGGTGTTTGCCACCAAGTACGACGGTGAAGTTTTCACCGGCAGCTTCCCGGGCTTCGCCACCAAGCTCAGCTTCGACCCGGCCAACCCGGCCGCCGGCTCGCTGGACGTGGTGATCCCGCTGGCCGGTGCCAAGAGCGGCAACAGCGACCGCGACTCGACCCTGCAGACCGCCGACTTCTTCAACGTCGGCAAGTTCGCCACCGCACGCTATACCGCCAAGGGCTTCCGCGCAGTGGGCAACGACCAGTTCGCCGCCGATGGCACCCTGGAACTGCGCGGCGTCAGCAAGCCGGTCACCCTCACCTTCACCTGGAAGCCGGGCACCCAGCCGGTGCTGACCGGCAAGGCCACCGTGAAGCGCCTGGACTTCGGCGTGGGCGGCGGTGACTGGGCCGACACCAAGACCATCCCCGACGAAACCGCGATCAGCACGATCGTGAAGTTCAACGCGAAATAAGACGATCCCGGTAGTGCCGGGCGCTGCCCGGCATTAACGGATATCGGGTGGTTGCCGGCCAGCGGCCGGCACTACCTGATCGCATTCGGCCAGCCAGGCCTGCACGGTGGCCGCATCGAACGGCCAGTCCAGTTCGCGCTGCCCCGCCTCGTCGCGCAGCACCGGTACCCGCGCGCCATAGCGCGTCTCCAGCGCAGGCTGGTCGTCCAGGAACACCGATTCGAACTCCGGTGCCCGCGCCTTTGCCAGTTCGGCCAGGGCCAGGTCGCACAGGTGGCAATCGTCACGCTGGATCAGGGTCAACACCGGTTCGGCTCCCGTGGCGGAAATGCTGCGCCGCAGCCATCGCATGGCCCGGCAAGCCGCTAGAATAGCGGCTTGTCCGGTACCCGCAGTTTGGCATCCATGGCTGTCAGCACGTTCGACGTTTTCAAGATCGGCATTGGTCCGAGTTCCTCGCACACCGTCGGGCCGATGAAGGCCGCCGAGCGATTCATCCATCGCTGGCTGCTCGATCCGGGCCGCCTGCACGAGGTCGCGCGCATCCGCGCCGATGTCTATGGCTCGCTGGCGCTGACCGGCCGCGGCCACGGCACCGACAAGGCGATCCTGCTCGGCCTGGAAGGCCAGCGGCCGAACCTGATCGACCCGGACATCATCCCGGCCACCCTGGAGCGCATCCGCAGCAGCAAGCGCATCCAGCTGATGGGCCAGCACGAGATCGCCTTCGACGAGAAGCGCGACCTCGGCATGAACAAGCGCCAGAAGCTGCCGTACCACACCAACGGCATGCGCTTCACCGCGTACAACGCCGACGACGAAGTGATCGCCACCCGCGATTACTACTCCGTTGGTGGCGGCTTCGTGGTCAACCAGGACGACGCGGCCGATGACCGCATCGTGCCCGACGAGACGCCGCTGCCCTACCCGTTCAAGAGCGGCGACGAGCTGCTGGCGCAGACCGCGCGCAGCGGCCTGAGCATCGCCCAGCTGATGTTCGAGAACGAGAAGTGCTGGCGCAGCGAGGACGAGATCCGCGCCCAGCTGCGCGAGATCTGGAGCGCGATGCAATCGTGCGTGACGCGCGGCATCCGCGAGGAAGGCGTGCTGCCGGGTGGCCTGAAGGTCGGCCGGCGCGCACCGGCGCTGTACCGCGAACTGTCGTCGAAGCCGGAAGCAGCAATGCGCGACCCGCTGACCACGCTGGACTGGGTCAATCTGTACGCGCTGGCAGTGAATGAGGAAAACGCCGCCGGTGGCCGCGTGGTGACCGCGCCGACCAACGGTGCCGCCGGCGTGCTGCCTGCGGTGCTGCACTACTTCGACCGCTTCTGCCCCGGCGCGAACGAGCAGCGCGTGTTCGACTTCCTGCTGACCTCGGCGGCGATCGGCATCCTGTACAAGGAGAACGCCTCGATTTCCGGTGCCGAAGTGGGCTGCCAGGGCGAAGTGGGCGTGGCCTGCTCGATGGCGGCCGGCGGCCTGGTCGCGGCGCTGGGCGGCAACCCGAGCCAGATCGAGAACGCCGCGGAAATCGGCATGGAACACAATCTGGGCCTGACCTGCGATCCGATCGGCGGCCTGGTGCAGATTCCGTGCATCGAGCGCAACGCGATGGGCGCGGTGAAGGCAATCAACGCCTCGCGCATGGCCATGCGTGGTGACGGCAAGCACAAGGTATCGCTGGACAAGGTCATCAAGACCATGCGCGATACCGGCCGCGACATGCAGGACAAGTACAAGGAAACCAGCCGCGGCGGCCTGGCGGTGAACGTCATCGAGTGTTGAGGTGTAGAGCCGAGCCCATGCTCGGCTTCGCATGACGGGATGCATTACGCTGGGGGCTCCCTCGCCCCCGAGAACGCCATGCGCCTGCTCGCTGCCGCCCTGCTCGCCTGCCTGCCGATGTCCGCCCTGGCCGCGCCGACCTATGGTCCGCGGCTGGAAGGTTTCGACTACGGCTATCCAGTGAAGACCTTCGCGCTGGAATCGCAGCAGCAGCCGCTGGAAATGGCCTACCTGGATGTGTTGCCCAAACGGCGTGCCATCGGGGTGGTGGTGTTGCTGCACGGCAAGAACTTCTGCGCGGCCACCTGGCAGCAGACCATCGCCCCGCTGCTGGCCGCGGGCTACCGGGTGATCGCACCGGACCAGGTGGGCTTCTGCAAATCCAGCAAGCCCGAGCGCTACCAGTACAGTTTCGCGCAGCTCGCCGCCAACACCCACGCCCTGCTGCAGCAGCTGCAGCTGGGTGATGTGCCGGTGCACCTGGTCGGCCATTCGATGGGCGGCATGCTCGCCGTGCGCTATGCGCTGATGTACCCGCAGGACCTGCGCAGCCTGTCACTGGTCAACCCGATCGGGTTGGAAGACTGGAAGGCGCTGGGCGTGCCGTGGCGCAGCGTCGACGAGTGGTATGCCGGCGAACTGAAAACCAGCTACGACAGCATCCGGCGCTACCAGTTGGACGTCTACTACGATGGCCAGTGGAAAGCCGACTACGAGCCGTGGGCCCGGATGCAGTCGGGCATGTACGAAGGGCCGGGCAAGCAGGCCGTTGCCTGGAGCCAGGCGTTGGCCTCGGACATGGTGTTCAACCAGCCGGTGGTCTACGAACTGAAGCACCTGCAGGTACCGACCACCCTGTTCATCGGCCAGAAGGACCGCACGGCGATCGGCCGCGACCGCGCATCACCGGCGCTGAAGGCCACGCTGGGCAACTACCCGGCACTGGGCAAGGCCGCGGCGGCAGCGATCCCCGGCGCAACACTGGTCGAATTCGCCGAGCTGGGCCATTCGCCGCAGGTACAGGATCCGAAACAGTTCAACGCCGCGTTGTTGAAGGCGTTGAAGGCGCGCTGAGGGGGGCGCGCCGGGCGATGCCCGGCGATCCCTTACCGCACGATGCGCAGCACGTCATCCAGCAACGCGGCGGCGGTGACTTCCGCGCCCGCGCCCGGCCCCTGGATCAACAACGGCTGGCGCTGATAGCGATCGCTGTGGATGGCCACGCGGTTGTCGGTGCCCGCGCCCTGCGCCAATGGATGATCGGCAGGCAGCTCGCGCAGGCCCACCTGCGCACCCTGGCCATCGACGCGACCGACAAAACGCAGCACGCGGCCGTTGTCGCGCGCCTGCTGCCAGCGTGCCTGCAGCGGCGCATCCAGCTGTTCCAGCGCGGCTACCGCATCTTCCAGCGGCAACGCGGCGAGCGTTTCAGGCACCAGCGAATCCACCTGCACCTGCGACGCGTCCAGCGCCAACCCGCTGCTGCGGGCCAGGATCAGCAGCTTGCGGCGTACATCCTCGCCGGACAGGTCCAGGCGCGGATCCGGCTCGGTGTAGCCTGCCGCCAGCGCTTCGCGCACTGCGGCCGAGAACGGTGACTGGCCATCGTAGCGATGGAACAGCCACGCCAGCGATCCGGACAGGACGCCCTCGATGGCATGGATATGATCACCGCCGGCCACCAGCGCGCGCAGGCTGCTCAGCAGGGGCAGGCCTGCCCCCACGGTGGCGCTGTCGCCGTAGCGTGCACCGCTGTCGGCGCAGCTTTCGGCAATTGCCTGAGCGCGCGCCAGCTGCGCGCCTCGCCCCAGCTTGTTGGCGGTCACCACGTGCACGCCGCGCGCCAGCCACTGCACGTGGCGTGCGGCCACGTCCTCGCTGGCGGTCGCGTCAACCACCACGTCGCCACGCTCCAGTCCTTCGGCGCTGGCCCACGGCGGAGCGCTGTGGCCATCACGCGGTGCACGCCGTGCCAGCTCCAACGGCAACGCCAGGTCACGATCGATCGCCAGCGCGGTACGCGAATTGGCCAACCACTGCACGCTGGGCAGTTCCAGCCCGCGTGCCTGCAGCGCCTGGTAGCGCTGCACGAACGCCGAACCCACCGTGCCGGTGCCGAGCAGCGCCAGGCGTCCCGCGCCCAGCGCGGGAATTTCAGCGGCCAGTGCGCTCATGCGTCCACCACCTGTTTGCGGCGTGCAGCGGCATCGATCACCGCTTCGGCGCGCTGCAGTGCCGCGCCGAGATCGGCCAGCAGGTCACGCTCGGCCTCGATGCCCACTGACAGGCGCAGCAGCCCTTCGCTGATCCCGGCCGCCGCACGCGCTTCGGCGGTCATCGCCGCGTGGGTCATGGTCGCCGGATGCGCGATCAGGCTTTCGACGCCGCCCAGCGATTCGGCCAGGGTGAAACAACGCAGGCCATCAACGAACGCGCGCACCGCCGCATGCGGATCGTCGCCGGCACAGTGCGCCAGCTCGAACGACAGCATCGCGCCGAAGCCGTCCTGCTGGCGTGCGGCGATGGCATGGCCCGGGTGATCGGCCAGGCCCGGGTAGTACACCGCGCCGACCGCCGGATGCTGGTCCAGCAGGGCAACGATCGAGGCGGTGTTTTCCTGGTGCACGCGCAGGCGCGCATCCAGCGTGCGCAGGCCGCGCAGGGTCAGGAAGGCATCGAACGGCGAGCCGGTCAGGCCCAGCGCATTGCCCCACCACACCAACTGCTCGTGCAGTGCCGGATCGCGCGCGACCACTGCGCCACCGACCACGTCGCTGTGGCCGTTGATGTACTTGGTGGTGGAATGCAGCACCAGGTCCGCGCCGAATGACAGCGGCTGCTGCAGGGCCGGCGACAGGAAGGTGTTGTCGACCACGACCAGCGCGCCCGCCCTGTGCGCGGCGTCGATGACGAAGCGCAGGTCGGTGATGCGCAGCAGCGGGTTGGACGGGGTTTCCACCAGCACCAGCTTCGGCTGGGTGGCCAGTGCCTGCGCCAGCGCACGCGGATCGGTCAGGTCGGCGGTGACCAGTTCGAAGTGGCCCTTCTTCGCCAGCGCATTGAACAGCCGCCAGCTGCCACCGTAGGCATCGTGCGGCACCACCAGGGTGTCGCCCGGCTGCAGCAGCGCGTTCAGCACCAGATTGATCGCGCCCATGCCGGTGGCGGTGACGACCCCACCTGCGCCGCCCTCCAGTTCCGCAAGTGCTTCGCCCAGCAGGTCGCGGGTCGGGTTGCCACTGCGCGTGTAGTCGTACTGGCGCTTGTTGCCGAAGCCTTCAAAGCTGAAGTTCGACGACAACACGATCGGCGGAGTGACCGCACCATGCGCGGTATCGCGATCGATGCCGGCACGGACAGCGGCAGTGGTACGGCTACAGGACGGCTCGTTGGCGTGCAGGCTCATGCGGACTCTCCAGAAGTACGGAAGGCGGTGGCGAGGATCGCGTCAATGCGATCGGTTTCTTTGAGGAAGGCGTCGTGGCCATAGGGCGAGCGCAGCACGCGCAGGCTGCCGCGCGGGCCCAGTCCTTCAACCAGGCCGACCAGATCGGCCAGCGGCACCAGGCGATCGCCCTCCACGGCCACCACCACGGTCGGCGGCAGGATCGAGGCAGGGTCCACGCGGTGCAGGTCGATCGATTCGGACAGGCGCAGGTAGGCGGTTACCGGCGTGCGCGCGACGTACTGCGCCCCGGCGGCGTCGAGATAGTCTTCGGCGGCCACGCGCACGCGGCCATTGATCACTTCCGGCGCGGCATCGAAGCGCTCGCCGAATTCTTCCGGCGTGCGATAGCTGAGCATGGCGAACTGGCGGGCCAGCGCCAGCCCGTGGTCTTCGCCGCACTGCAGCTGGCCCAGCGCGACGGCGCGGCGCTGCAGTGCGCGCCAGGCCGCGGCATACGGGTGCGGGCGATGCGCGCCGCTGGCCAGCACCAGCTGGCGCACGCGGGCACGATGGCGGATCGCGAACTGCTGGCCAACCAGCGCGCCATACGAATAGCCGACGAACGCCTTCAGCGCGCGGATGCCCAGATGATCCAGCAGCAGCGCCAGCGCATCGGCCTGGTCGGCGGTATCGACCGGAACGTCCAGCGCGCCATCCGCCCCGATGAAGTCGAAGGCCAGCACGCGCAGCTGCTGTGGGTCCAGCGCGCGGCCCTTGCCGACCAGATCCTCGGCCCAGCCCTTCTCGCTGAACTGTGCGTTGGACGCCACATGGCGGTGGGCGGAAATGCCACCGGCCAGCACCACCACCGGCGCATTCGCCGGGCCGACCCACTCATAGCGCAGGCGCACCGGGCTGGGGCCGGCGTGACGCATCGACAGCACCGCGGCGAACTCACCGCGCTCGGCATGCACGCGGTCATCGACCGGCACGCTGACGGGGACAAAGGGTTCGGGGCGAAGTGCGGTACTGGCAGCGAAGCTCATGGCGGGATCCGGTTGGGGAATCGGCCATCGAGCCTTCGCGGGGCCCGCGTTCGAGATGCACGTGGGGTGCATGGTTCGAACCATCTTTCGGTGGACGCCACGGTCCCCGCAGGATTTGGCACCTACGCAGTCGCTTGCGCGCCTGCGGGCTGCCCCGGCTTCAAAGGGCCTGTCCCTCTGCCGGTCTCGATGGTGGGGCCACGATGCCAGCCCTTTCCAGCACTGTCAATCCCTTCATGCGGATAAAGCGATGGATATTTGCAGATGAACTCTGCGGAGGCCGTCCCGGTCGTCCCGTTCAGGATCGGGTACAGTCCCGGCGGCCCCTTTTGACCGGAACCACGGATGCCACGCCTGCCCCTGACCTGCCTGCTGCTGTGCCTGCTGGCGAGCGCGACGGCCCATGCAGGCGACTGGCGCCAGGGCTGGGGGCTGGTGCCCAAGACCGCCCCTGCCGCCGCTGGGGAATCGGCCCGGGATGCCACGCCGATGGCTCGACTGCGCCTGCAGCCGGTGGGCGAACAATGGCAGGCGCGGATCGACAACGGGCTGGCGGGGCCGCTGCAGATCGAACTGCGCGCGGCGCCGGGACACCCGGTCGAGGGTCTCCCGGTCGAATCACTGCTGCAGGGTGACAGCAGCCTGGTGGTCGGCCATCTGCCCGCCCCGATCGATGGCCGCATGCTCGATCTGCGCCTGCAGTCGGTGCCGGGCAACCCGGCCGCACAGGCCGAAGATGTCGCCTATCGCCTGCCCTTCGAGGCCGCCCGCCTGCGCGTGGACCAGGCGCCGCAGGGCCGGTTCAGCCACGATGACGAGGAGAACCGCGAGGCGGTCGACTTCGCACTGCCGGAGGGCACCCTGGTGCTGGCCGCGCGCGAGGGTACGGTGATGCAGATGCAGGATGGCTTCCGTGGCAACGGGCAGGACCGCGAACGCGATGGTGCCCGTGCCAACTTCATCCGCGTGCTGCACAGCGACGGCAGCATGGCCCTGTATGGCCACCTGCAGGCCGGTGGCATGCGCGTGCGTCGCGGCCAGGCGGTGCAGGCCGGGCAGCCGATCGGCCTGTCCGGCAACAGTGGTTACAGCAGTGCCCCGCACCTGCACTTCGTGGTGCAGGTCAACCGCGGAATGGGCCTGCGCTCGGTGCCGGTGCGCATCTTCGCCGCACAGGGCCAGCTGCAGTTCGCCCGCCAGGCCGGGGCAGACGGCGGCATCGGGCGCTGACCGGCGCCGGCCGGTATAATCGGGCGCTTATCTCTTTGAAAAGCGCCCCGGGCGGGCGCCACTGCCATGTCCGAAGTCGCCAACGAAGCGTCGCGTCGCCGCACCTTCGCCATCATCTCCCACCCTGACGCCGGCAAGACCACGCTGACCGAAAAGCTGCTGCTGTTCGGAGGCGCGATCCAGATGGCCGGTTCGGTCAAGGGCCGCAAGGCCGCCCGCCACGCCACCTCCGACTGGATGGCACTGGAAAAGGAGCGCGGCATCTCCGTGACCTCCTCGGTGATGCAGTTCCCGTACGAAGGCAAGATCGTCAACCTGCTCGACACCCCCGGCCACGCCGACTTCGGCGAGGACACCTACCGCGTGCTGACCGCGGTGGACTCGGCGCTGATGGTGATCGACGTGGCCAAGGGCGTGGAAGAGCGCACCATCAAGCTGATGGAAGTGTGCCGCCTGCGCGACACCCCGATCATGACCTTCATCAACAAGCTCGACCGCGAGGGCAAGGACCCAATCGAGCTGCTGGATGAAGTGGAAACCGTGCTCGGCATCCAGTGCGCCCCGGTGACCTGGCCGATCGGCATGGGCCAGCGCCTGAAGGGCGTGGTGCACCTGCTGACCGGCGAAGTGCACCTGTACGAACCGGGCCGCAACTTCACCCGCCAGGACTCGACCATCTTCCCGTCCATCGATGCCCCCGGTCTGGCCGAGAAGATCGGTGCGCAGATGCTGGCCGACCTGCGCGACGAACTGGAACTGGTGCAGGGCGCAAGCCACCCCTTCGACCTGGACGCGTACCGCGCCGGCAAGCAGACCCCGGTGTTCTTCGGTTCGGGCGTGAACAACTTCGGCGTGCAGCCGCTGCTGGACTTCTTCGTCGAGCATGCGCCGTCACCGCAGGCGCGCTCCACCACCGGCCGCGAGATCGCACCGGAAGAAAACAAGCTGACCGGCTTCGTGTTCAAGATCCAGGCCAACATGGACCCGCAGCACCGCGACCGCGTGGCGTTCATGCGCGTCTGCTCGGGCCGTTTCAGCGCCGGCATGAAAACCTTCCACGTGCGTACCGGCAAGGAGATGAAGCTGGCCAACGCCCTGACCTTCATGGCCAGCGACCGCGAGATCGCCGCCGAAGCGTGGCCGGGCGATGTGATCGGCATCCACAACCACGGCACCATCTCCATCGGCGATACCTTCACCGAAGGCGAAGCGGTCACCTTCACCGGTATTCCCAATTTCGCCCCGGAACTGTTCCGCCGTGCACGCCTGCGCGATCCGCTCAAGCTCAAGCAGCTGCAGAAGGGCCTGGCCCAGCTGTCCGAAGAAGGTGCAACCCAGTTCTTCCGTCCGCTCACCAGCAACGACCTGATCCTGGGTGCGGTGGGCGTGCTGCAGTTCGACGTGGCCGCCTATCGCCTGAAGGACGAGTACGGCGTGGAAGCCACGTTCGAGCAGGTCAGCGTGACCACCGCGCGTTGGGTCCACTGCAGCAACGAGAAGAAGCTGGAAGAGTTCCGCGAGAAGAACGCGCTGAACCTGGCGCTGGACGCGGCCGGCCACCTGGTCTACCTGGCACCGACCCGGGTCAACCTGCAGCTGGCGCAGGAACGTTCTCCGGATGTGCGCTTCTCGGCCACCCGCGAAGCGGCGCATACGGTGTCGGCAAGCTGAACCGCAAGGGGCCCCGCGGCGGTTCATCCACGCATGGCGTGGATCTGCTGATCGCGGGCGCATCCGCGCAACGCGGGGATTCACCGACCATACGGTGATGGGCGTGCATGCGCCGCCCATCGCGGCGATGATAGGGGGGTGCGGGTCCCCCTCCCCGCGAACGATGCCTACGCCATGTCCACGACTTCCGTTGCTTCGATCCGCGAAGAAATCGCCAGCGCCCTGACCCACGGCCTGGGCGCCGTGCTCGCCCTCGGCGCGGGCGCGGTACTGATCACCCTGGCCGCCATCTACAGTGATGGCTGGCAGCTGGCCGGCGCCATCGTGTTCGGCATCGCGCTGCTGCTGCTGTATACGGCCTCCACCCTCTATCACGCCATCCAGCACCCGGTCGCCAAGGGTCGCCTGAAGGTGTTCGACCACTGCGCGATCTACGTCCTGATCGCCGGCACCTATACCCCGTTCACCCTGATCGGCCTGCGCGGTCCGTGGGGCTGGGGGCTGTTCGCGGCGATCTGGACCCTGGCCCTGGCCGGCGTGGTGTTCAAGCTGTTCTACACCGGCCGCTTCAAGCGCCTGTCCACCGCGATCTACGTGGCCATGGGCTGGCTGGTGATCGTGGCAGTCAAGCCGATGCTGGCCTCGATCGACGGCTGGACGCTGGGCTGGCTGCTGGCCGGCGGCCTGTCATACACCCTGGGCACCTACTTCTACCATCGCGAATCGATCCCCTATTCGCATGCGATCTGGCACCTGTTCGTGATCGGCGGCAGCGTCTGCCACTTCGTCGCGGTCACCATGCAGGTGCTGTAAGACAGGGGCCCGCGCGCGGGTTGTGCACACCGCGCACATGGGTGCTTCGCGCCCCGTCCACGATGAGGGGGCAACCATGACAGCGTGAATGCTGCCGCCTCCCCCGCCACATCGCGCACCTCCCGCTGGCGCCTCCGCCGACCCGGCCCGCGCGGCCGGCGCTGGCTGACGGTCCTGATCTTCCTGCTGGCGGCGGTCCTGCTGTTGATCGCACTGTGGGACTGGAACTGGTTCAAGGGGCCGGTCGAACGCGCCGTGCAGGCGCGTACCGGCCGGGTACTGCACATCGGCCACCTGGATGTGGATCTCGGCCGCACCAGCACGATCCGCGCCGACGCGATCACCTTCGCCAATGCCAGCTGGGCAAAGCAGCCGGACATGGCCAACGCCGATCGCGTCGAGATCGACGTGCGGGTGTGGCCGCTGCTGCGTGGCAGCGTGCAGTTGCCCGAAGTGCGCCTGACCCGGCCGGACGTCCTGCTGGAAACGGCCCCGCGCAAGGGCGAGCCGGGCAACTGGGATTTCCTCGGTGACAGCGCTGGCGGGCCAGGCCCCCAGCTCAAGCGCCTGCGTATCGACGACGGCCGCCTGCAGTTCCTGGATGCGCTCGGCCGCACCGACATCCGACTGGATGTGCGCAGCGGCCAGCCGAAACAGGCCGATGCCGCACCGCCGCTGCTGGTGCAGGGCAAGGGCCGCTGGCAGGGCAATCCGTTCACCCTGCGCGGCGGCACCGAATCACCGCTGCAGCTGACCGACAGCGACCATCCGTTCCGCATCCACCTCGATGGCCGCGCCGGGGCAACCCACGCGGTGGCCAGCGGCACGCTTACCAATCCGTTCCAGCTGCGCGTGTTCGACCTGCAGTTCGCACTCAGTGGCCAGGACCTGGCCGACCTGTACCCGCTGCTCGGCATCGCCATTCCGTCCTCGCCGCCATACGCGTTGAATGGCCGCCTCAAGCGCGACCACGACACCTGGCGCTACGAGCAGTTCACCGGCAAGGTCGGCGACAGCGATCTCGGTGGCAACCTGCAGTTCGACGTCGGCGGTGCACGCCCGCGGCTGACGGCCACGCTCGAATCCCGGCGATTGGACTTCGACGATCTGGCCGGCTTCGTCGGTGCACCACCGAAGACCGGCAGCGGCGAGACCGCGAACGCCGAGCAGAAGGCCGAGGCCGCGCGTATCGCCGCCCGTGCCCGGGTACTGCCCGACACGCCCTACAACCTCGGCAAGCTGCGTGCGATGGATGCCGACGTGCGCTGGAAGGCCCATCGCATCAACGCACCCTCGCTGCCGCTGGACGACATGGATGCGCACCTGCTGCTGGATGACGGCGTGCTGCGGCTGGACCCGCTGAACTTCGGCGTGGCCGGCGGCGATATCCGCAGCACGATCCGCATGGATGCACGTCAGGCGCAGATCAGCACCGCGCTAGAAGCCAGCGTGCGCGGCGTGCAGCTGGGCCAGCTGTTCCCGGATGCAAAACTGGCCGAGCAGGCCAAGGGCGGCATCGGCGGCGAAGTCGACCTGAGCGGTCGCGGCAATTCGATCGCCGCGATGCTGGGCAGCAGCAGCGGGAAGGTCGGCCTGGCGATGGGCCGCGGCCATGTCGGCAACCTGGTGATGGAACTGGCCGGGCTGGATGTCACCGAGTCGTTGAAGTTCCTGGTGACCGGTGACAAACAGATTCCCCTGCGCTGCGCCTTCGCCGACTTCGGCGTGCGCGACGGGCTGATGACCAGCCAGGCGCTGGCGGTGGATACCACCGATACGATCATCATCGGCGAGGGCACGGTCAGCCTGCGCGATGAGACCCTCGACCTGCTGCTGAAGCCGCGCCCGAAGGACAAGAGCATCCTGGTGCTGCGTTCGCCGCTGCACATCACCGGCACATTCAAGGATCCATCGTTCCGGCCGGACTTCAAGGCGCTGGGCATTCGTGGCGCGGTGGCCCTGGCGCTGGGCAGCATCGCCCCGCCGGCGGCGCTGCTGGCGACCATCGAACTGGGGCCGGGCAAGGATGCCGACTGCGGTGGGCAGTATGCGAAGTAGGGCGTTTGTTCGCGGCGCCTCGTTTTTCCGCGCGTAGAGCCGGAGCAAGGCGACAGGCAGGACACGCCGTAAATACGTCCCTGTAGGCTCGGTCGGCGCATCCATGCGCCTCACGGTCCTGCCTGCCGCCTTGCTCCGGCTCCGGACAGTTTCCTGCGCGCGCGGAACGAGAGCGAAGTTCAAAGTCAAAAGAATGAGCAGAATCAAAAGCCAATGCCAACCAAGGTTGGCATCTACCAGGAGCGGGGGATCGGCACTGAAACGCACCGCGCTCGCGGGAACGTGTCCAGAGGCGGAGGGTGCGGCTGGGCAGGACCGTTGGCGCCATGGATGGCGCCATCGAGCCCCCATGGATGGGTTTACGGCGTGTCCTGCCCAGCCGCGCCCTCCGCCTCCCAACGTATCAGGAAGGCGCTGCTTTGGCTTTGGCTTTGGCGTTGACTTTGAGCTTCGAGAAGCGGGCCGGCGGGCCGCAGGCCCGCCAGCGAACAACTCATCCCGCCACGATGTACTGCTGCAGCTGATCCAGCTCCCTGCGCTGTGCATCGATCACCGACTTCACCAGGTCACCGATGGAAATCACCCCCAGCACCTGCGCGCCGTCCACCACCGGCAGGTGGCGGATACGGAAATCGGTCACCAGCTGCAGGCAGTGTTCCACCTGCTCGCCCGGCGACACCGTCACCACCTGCGCCGTCATGATCTCGGCCACCGCCGTATCGCGCGACGAACGATCCCGCAGCACGATCTTGCGTGCGTAGTCGCGCTCGGACAGGATCCCGACCAGTCGCGGCCCATCCATCACCAGCACCGCGCCGATACCCTTTTCCGCCATCAACCGGATCGCATCGATCACCGCCGCATCCGGTGCGACTGCGTGTACTTCAGGAGACTTGCCGTCCAACAGTTGCCGTACCGTGGTCATCCGCCTGCCCTCCGAGGGTGGGTTGCAGGGCCGAGTCTGCCACGGTGGATGCTAGCCATGCGTCAACCAGGTACAGCGGGCGCTGCTTGGACTCTTCATACAGCCGCCCCAGGTACTCGCCGATCAGGCCCAGCGCGATCAGCTGCACCCCGCCCAGGAACAGGATCACCGCCATCATCGTCGGCCAGCCCGCCACCCGGTCGCCATACAGCGCCGCCTTGACGATCACCCACAGGCCGAACACGAAGGCCACCGCCGCCGTTGCCAGCCCCAGATAGGTGGCGGCCCGCAGCGGCACGGTAGAGAAGCCGGTGATGCCCTCCAGGGCGAAGTTCCACAGCCGCCACAGGCTGAACTTGCTGGTGCCGGCCACGCGCGCGTGGCGGTGATAGGGCACGGCCACCCGCTTGAACCCGACCCAGCTGAAGAGGCCCTTCATGAACCGATGGCGCTCGCGCATCTCGCGCAGTGCGCTCAGCGCGCGAGGCGACAACAGGCGGAAATCCCCGGTGTCGGCGGGGATCGGCGTGCGCGACAGGCGCCCCATCACCCGGTAGAACATCGCCGCCGTGGCGCGCTTGACCCAGGCCTCGCCATCGCGGGCCATGCGCGTGCCATAGACGTTGTCGTGCCCCTCGCGCCAGCGCGCGACGAACTGCGGCACCAGCTCCGGTGGATCCTGGCCGTCCGCATCGAGGATCATCGCCGCCCCCTCGCGCACCAGGTCCAGGCCGGCCGTCAGCGCGGCCTCCTTGCCGAAGTTGCGCGAGAGCTTCAGCGCCGAGACCCGCGCATCGGCCTGGGCCAGGCCGGCGATCACCGGCCAGGTGTCGTCGTGGCTGCCGTCGTCCACATACAGAATGTGGCCTTCGATGTCGGGCATGCCATCCAGCACCGCGCACAACCGCGGATGCAGCAACGGCAGTGCCAGGGCCTCGTTGTAGGCGGCGATGACAAAAGTAAGCCGTTCACGGGTCATGCCCGGATTGTACGTTGCCGGCACGCATGCGGGCCGCCGCCTGCAGACCCGGCAGGCCGCCTCCTCACTCCTCCGACAGGTACGCCGCCCCACCCAGCTGCCGCGCCTGGCGCTGGATCCATGCCGCACGCCGCTGTACATAGGGCCCCGGCGCCGCCGCGTTGTAGCGCCGTGGTGCCGGCAGCACCGCCGCCAGCCGCGCGCTTTCGGCCGGGCTCAGCCGAGCCGCGTCCTTGCCCCAGAATTTCTGCGCCGCGGCCTGCGCGCCATACACGCCATCACCGAACTCGGCGATGTTGGCGTACATCTCCAGGATGCGCTCCTTCGGCCACAGCGCTTCGATCAGCACCGTGTACCAGACCTCAAGGCCCTTGCGGACCCAGCTGCGGCCCTGCCACAGGAACAGGTTCTTGGCCACCTGCTGGCTGATCGTGCTGGCACCGCGCAGGCGGCCCCCCTTTGCGTTGTGGTCGCGCGCCTTCTCGATGGCCTGCAGGTCGAAACCATTGTGGTCGGGAAAGCGCTGGTCCTCCGCCGCCACCAGCGAGATCGGCAGGCTGGGCGCCATCTGGTCCAGGTCGCGCCACTGGTAGTGCAGCCGATAGGACCAGTCCGCCTCGCCCAGCGCCTCGCCGTAGCGCCACAGCATCACCATGGACCCGGGCGGATCGATGAACCGCAGTACCAGTACCTGCAGGCAGCTGAAGGCGGCCAGCAGCACCGGCAGCCACAGCAGCCGCTTCCAGCGCCAGCGCCTGCGCCGAGGCACGTCCGCCCCGGCCTCGACCTTGTGCTGCTCTCCCGCTGCCCCCATTACTGGTGCATCCTTCTTCTGTCTGGTTGTCGGCGCATTATCCGGCAACCGCCTCCGTTTACGCGCGATGTGAGCCGATGACCGCCAACTCCGATTCCCTGATCCGCTTCCTGCTGCCCGACGCTGGCGTCCGTGGCGTCCACGTGCGCCTGCAGGCCACCTGGCAGGAGATCCTGTCCCACGCCCAGTACCCGGATACCGCTGCCGAAATGCTCGGCGAGGCCTGCGTGGCCTCGGCACTGTTCACCGGCCACACCAAGATCGATGGCCGCCTGTCGATCCAGCTGCGCAGCAGCACCGCCCTGCGCACCCTGTTCGCCGAATGCACCGCCGCCGGCACCCTGCGCGGCATCGCCCAGCTCAGCGACGGTGCCGATGCGCCGCGCGACCTGTCCAGCCTGGGCGATGACGCCCTGCTCGCGATCACCATCGAGAACCCGGGCCTGGACCCGCGCGAACCGCAGCGGTACCAGAGCCTGGTCGGCCTGACCGCACCGGAACTGGACGAAGCCTTCGAGGACTACTTCCGCCAGTCCGAACAGCTGCCCACCCGCCTGCTGCTGGCCGCCGACCGCACCGGCGCCGCCGGCCTGCTGCTGCAGAAGCTGCCGGGCGACGAGGGCGACGAGGACGGCTGGGCCCGCGCCAGCGCCCTGTTCGAGACTCTGGGCAAGGCCGAACTGCTGGCCACCCCGGCCGAGCAGTTGCTGCACCGCCTGTTCCACGAGGAGAAGCCCGAGCTGATGGGCGGCAAGCCGCTGTCCTTCGCCTGCTCCTGCTCGCGTGAACGGGTTGCATCGATGCTGCAATCGCTGGGCGAGGACGAAGCCCGTGCCGCCGCCGAGGCCACCAACGCGGTCGAGGTTCGCTGCGAATTCTGCGGGCGCGAGTATCACTTTCCTTTGACGGAGTTCGGCATACTGTTCCACGGTGCCGAGGGGACTGTGCCGGCACCTGAACGGCTTCAGTAATCGGCTTGTCTTGCATCTGGGGGGATCAAGGCTTGTTAAGAATTCATAAACGCCCTACGATCAAGTTCCCGTTTCCGCGGGAACTTCCGTTGTTCATCCCTGTCTGAACTGGTCCGATGCGTACCTTCCTGCGTCTACCGCTGGCCCTGCTGATCGCCCTTGGCGCGATTACGGGCGCGCATGCGCAGAGCAAGGACACCCGTACCGTGCTGCCGGTATGGAACAAGGGCAGCGGCAAGGTCGAGGCCCTGCTGTATCTGGAACCTACCGGCGAACAGGCGGCCGGCGCCCGCTGGCACTTCGGCCGCAACTCGCTGGATGCCGCCTTCGGTCTGTCCTCCGGCGATTCGCTGGGCCTGCTCTGCAACAGCAGCAGCGGAACCAGCATCAGCGGCCTGGCCAGTCACTGCATGCTGGCCAGCCTCGGCGACGATGACGACCTCAACAGCCGCCGCTTCACCGGCACCGCCGCACTGAACCGTGGCAACAGCCGCCTGGGCATCACCGCCGGTACCGGCCGTGAAACCCTGCCGGCCTGGCTGTCAGGCCCGAACAAGACCCCTTCGCTGCGCGCCGAGCAGAACGACCTGACCGTGTTCGCGCAGAAGAACATCGGCCGCGAGGGCTTCGTCTCCATCGCCGGCACCTATGCCAAGGCCCGCCTGGTACCGCTGGCTGATGCCTCACCGGCCATCGTCGATCGCTGGGACAGCAAGAGCCTGAGCATCGGCGCCGGCTACGGCAACTTCACCGGCAGCATCATCGGGCGTGTCGTCGACGTGCCGGGCAAGCCTGGCAAGTGGGAAGGCCTGGGAATCGGGCTGACCTGGCGTACCCCCTGGTCCGGCCAGCTCACTGTGGGCGCCGAGAACGTGATCAGCCGCGGCAAGAATCCGTTCTCGCCGCGCAATGAAAGCAATGACGACGGCACCGTGCCGTACGTCCGCTACGAGCAGGACCTCTGACCGGACATCACCGGCGGGCTCACAATTCGGGGTTGAATGGGAACGGGTGCCGCAGGGCGCCCGTTCTTTTTTTGCGCCGCAGCAATGCTGAATGGACGATGGACAGACAGAATTCTTTCGCCTGCGCGCTGCAACAACCGAAATATTTTCTTTCACATGAAACTAACGAAGTACTGGCGAGCTGGGCAAGAACGACCTCAAGTCATTGAATTCAATGACGTCAACGGCCTACCCCTATCGTATTCAGCCCTGCCACGGCCTGTATTAACACACCTTTAATTTTTGAGAACGCACCAGTACTATCGGCTCAGCCTCGCGTTTTTTGGAGCGCCTTTTCGCTCCGTACGCAGGCAATCACCCAGCCAAGATTTCTTGGAGAGAGAGAGCCAATGAACTTCAAGTCCAACAAGCTGCGCGACGCCGTCCTGGTCGCGCTCGTTGCCGGTGTGGCGTCCACTGCCACCGCCCAGGCTCAGGAAGCGACCAACCTGGACCGCATCTCGGTCACCGGTTCGCGCATCAAGAGCACCGACATCGAAACCTCGCAGCCGGTGCTCAGCCTGACCCGCGCCGACATCGAAAAGCAGGGCGTGACCTCGGTCGCCGACATCCTGCAGCGCGTCGCCGCCAACGGTGCCGCCCTGAACCGTACGTTCAACAACGGCGGTGACGGCTCGGCCGGCGTCAGCCTGCGCAACCTCGGTTCCGAGCGCACCCTGGTGCTGGTCAACGGCCGCCGCTGGACCACCGGCCTGGACGGCAGCGTCGACCTGAACACCATCCCGACCGCGATGATCGAGCGCATCGACATCCTGAAGGACGGCGCCTCGACCATCTACGGTTCGGACGCCATCGCCGGCGTGGTGAACATCATCACCAAGCAGAACTTCGATGGTGCTGAAGTCAACGCCTACAAGGGCCAGTACAGCGATGGCGACGGCGAGCGTGAAGCGTATGACTTCACCCTGGGCACCGTGACCGACCGCGCCTCGATCACCGTCGGCGCGTCCTACGTCAACGAAAAGTCCGTGATGGCCGGCGATCGCAAGATCTCCGCCGGTGGCCCGCCGTTCTTCAGTGGCCAGAGCGCAACCGGCATCCCGGGCAGCTATGTTCGCAACGGCAACCAGTACATCATCATCAATGGCGTTGAAACCCCGTTCGATGCGAACGTCCACGGTTACAACACCGCGCCGGACAACTACCTGCTGACCCCGAACGAGCGCACTTCGCTGTTCGTGCTGGGTTCGTACAACGTGACCGACAACATCACCTTCCGTACCGAGGCGATGTACAACGAGCGCAAGTCCGAGCAGCTGCTGGCCTCCATGCCGGTGACCGGCCAGCGCCTGAGCGCGGCTAGCATGTACAACCCGTATGGTGTCGAACTGACCGGCGTCAATCGTCGCTTCAATGAATCCGGCGGTCGTTCGTTCAACCAGAACGTCAAGAACTGGCACTTCTACGGTGGCTTCGAAGGCTTCTTCGAGTTCGCCGATCGCAACTTCGACTGGGACGTCGGCTACCGCTACGACAAGACCGACCAGAACGACCTGACCTACGGCCTGTTCAACAGGCAGCGTCTGGCCGAGGCCTATGGCCCGTCGGCTCTGCGCGATGGCAAGCCGGTCTGCTTGAATTCGGCGGGTGCCGTCATTGCCGGCTGCGTGCCGATCAATCCGCTGGGCGGCCTGGGTTCGATCTCGCAGGAAGCTCTGGACTACACCTCGTTCACCGCACACGACTCGGCGAGCCTGGTGTCGAAGGGCTACTACGCCAACATCTCCGGTGAGATCGTGCAGCTGCCGGCCGGTGCGCTGGGCTTCGCTGCCGGTTACGAGTACCGCAAGGAAACCGGTCAGTTCGATCCGGACGCCTTCATTGCTTCGGGCCTGAGCACCGGCAACGGTGCGGCGCCGACCAAGGGCGGCTACGATCTGAACGAGTTCTTCGTGGAACTGTCGATTCCGGTGCTGGCGGACCTGCCGGGCGCCAAGCTGCTGGACTTCAGCGTGGCATCGCGCTACTCCGACTACAGCAACTTCGGCAACACCACCAACAACAAGTTCGGCTTCCGCTGGAAGCCGATCGACGACCTGATGATCCGCGGTAACTACTCCGAGGGCTTCCGCGCGCCGAGCATCAACAACCTGTATCGCGGCGACACGGACTCCTTCGAGACCTACATCGATCCCTGCTCGTCCAACGCCGGCCTGCGTACCGGTGCGGTTGCCGCACAGTGTGCCGCACAGGGCGTCCCGGCCAACTTCATTCAGCCGGGCGCCGGTGCGGGCCGCAAGCAGACGGTTGTGCCGTTCACCTGGCAGGCCAATCCGAACCTGAAGCCGGAAACCTCGACCAGCAAGACGCTGGGCCTGGTGTGGAGCCCGAGCTTCGTCACCGGCCTGAACGTTACCCTGGACTGGTGGCAGATCAAGGTTGAAGACGCGATCACCCGCCCGGCGATCCAGGACATCATGAGCTACTGCTACGGCGGCACCCCGCAGCAGCAGGCAGCCTACTGCGGCCTGATCACGCGTGATCCGAACTACGGCACCGTCAACCAGCGCTACACCATCACCAACGTCAACATGCCGCTGCAGAACCTGGCATCGTACAAGGTGGAAGGTTGGGATCTGGGCCTGGCCTACCGCCTGCCGGAGACCTCGTTCGGCCAGTTCACCATCAGCTGGGACAGCACCTATCTGTCCAAGTGGGATACCAAGTCGACCCAGGATTCGCCGGTTGAAGGCCGTCAGGGCCGTTACCGCGACCAGGATCCGTACTGGCGCATCCGCTCCAACCTGTATGTGGATTGGAGCTACGGTGATTTCGGCGTCAACTGGGGCCTGCGCTACAAGTCCGGCATGCGCGAAGAATGCCCGTTCAGCCCGACCCAGGACCCGGATACCTTCCCGTACTGCTCCGACGGTGCGAAGGGCGAGAACCACATCGCGTCGACCACCTACCACGACATCCAGGTTCGCTACAACACCCCGTGGAAGGGCACCATCATGCTGGGTCTGAACAACGCGTTCGACAAGGATCCGCCGGTGTCCTACTCGGTCCGCGCCAACATGTTCGACCCGCAGTACGACCTGCCGGGCCGCTACATGTACATGCAGTACAAGCAGAAGTTCTGATCGATCCACTGATCGGCTGATGCAGCAACGGCCCCGCAAGGGGCCGTTGTTCTTTGTGCCGCCGGCAATACGTGGATGGCAGGCAAGAAAAAAGCCGCGGCAGTGCCGCGGCTTTCTCGTAACCAGTACGGCGAGCTTCAGCCGTTCGGAATCAGCGTCTCGATGAGATGCTCGACATAGGCCTCGAAATCCTCGCGGGCCTGCTTGGGCTGCTGCAGCTGCAGCGACAGCTGCAGGAAGCCGACATACGCGGCATAGGCCAGGCGCGCACGATGCCGCGCATCGGTGGAGCTGAGCCCGGCCTGGCGGAACGAGGCAATCAGGTAGTCCAGTCGACGCTGCGACACGCGGTCGATCACCGGGCGCACCATCGGATGATCCAGCGCCTTCAGCAGTTCGCTGTAGATGATGTGCGGCTGCACTTCGTGCGCCACCATCTGGAACAGCTGGCGCAGGCGTACGCGCGGATCGGGCACGTCCTCGAGGCTGCCGAACACCTGTTCCTGTTCGAACAGTTCCCAGCGTTCCAGCGCCGCCTGCAGCAGGGCATCGCGGGAAGGGAAATGCCAATAGAAACTGCCCTTGGTCACACCCAGGCGCCGTGCCAACGGTTCCACCGCGACGGCACCCACACCTTGTTCAGCAATCAGGTCGAGGGCCGCCTGGGCCCAGTCTTCGGCACTCAGGCGGCTGTTGCGGCCGGCGCGCGGTTCGCCGGCGGAAGCGTCAGGTTGATTCATGGGCTGATTTAACCATACGCCGGGGTTCGTTGCAGTACGCCGTTGCGGTGGAAACCGTTACGCGCCCTGCCGGCCCCCTGCCGCAGTGCACCATACCCTGCAGTATTGACTTCCCCCTCAGGCAATCCATACTATCCGGTATGGTTACGTCCCCTACTCCCGCTGCGTTCCATGACCTGCGCCTGGACGCTGCCCATGGCGCGCGTTTGGCGGCGACCGCCAGTGACCACGGCCGCCGCGGCCGGGTGCTGTTCGCGCATGGCTTTGGCCAGACCCGCCACGCCTGGAATGCCACTGCGCGCGCGCTGAACGCGGCCGGCCTGCAGACCCTGGCCTACGATGCCCGCGGCCATGGCGATTCGGACTGGAATGCCGCCGACCTGCCTTACCACGGCGAACAGTTCGCCGATGACCTGATCGTCCTGGCTGGCGAGCAACCACGCCCGCCCGTACTGGTTGCCGCGTCGATGGGCGGCCTGTTCGGCCTGCTGGCCGAATCGCGCTGGCCCGGCCTGTTCTCGGCGATGGTGCTGGTCGACATCACCCCGCGCTGGGATACCGCCGGTGTCGAACGCATCCTTGCGTTCATGACGGCCCACCCGGACGGCTTCGCGTCGCTGACCCAGGCCGCCGATGTGATCTCGGCCTACATGCCGCACCGTCCACGCAAGTCCGAGCAGTCGCTGCGTGCGCTGCTGCGCGAGGACGGCCACGGCCGCTGGCGCTGGCATTGGGATCCGCGCCTGGTGGCCGAGCTGGCCCGCGACAGCGAGCAGCACCAGGATGCGCTGGCCGAAGCCGCACGCCAGGTGAAATGCCCGCTGCTGCTGGTCAGCGGCGGCCGCAGCGACCTGGTCACGCCACAGACCGTTGCCGAATTCCTGGCGCTGGCGCCGCACGCGCGCCATGTACAGCTGCCGCAGGCCACGCATATGGTCGCCGGCGATGACAACGACGCCTTTACCGCTACTGTGTTGGACTATCTGGACGTGTTGCCCGCAGCGGATGCTGCAGCTTCGTCCGCCACAAACGAGCACGTCACCGGAGCACGCTCATGAGCATCGTTCTTCCCTTCCTCGCCCTGCTGCTGGCAGGCGCGTTCGTCGCCTACCACCGCATGCGGCTGGTTACCTGGACGCTGATCAGCGTGGCCCTGCTGGTCGCCTGCTGGTTCATTCCCTACGTCAACCAGACCGCCACGATCGTCGCGGCCGCGGTGCTGGCGGTGATCGGCGTGCCGCTGCTACTGCCGTTCATCCGCAAGCCGCTGCTGACCGCCCCGATGATGAAGGTGTTCCGCAAGGTGCTGCCGCCGCTGTCGCAGACCGAGCGCATCGCGCTGGAAACCGGCTCGGTCGGTTTCGAAGGCGAGCTGTTCACCGGTGATCCGGACTGGAACATCCTGCTGAACTACCCCAAGCCGCAGCTGACCGCTGAAGAGCAGGCCTTCCTCGATGGCCCGGTCGAAGAGCTGTGCACCATGGTCAACGACTGGGAAATCACCCATGTCCATGCCGACCTGCCGCCGGAACTGTGGGCCTTCATCAAGAAGAACAAGTTCTTCGGCATGATCATTCCCAAGGAATATGGCGGCCTGGGCTTCTCCGCGCTGGCCCACCACAAGGTGATCCAGAAGCTGGCCTCGGTGTCCTCGGTGGTCAGTTCCACCGTCGGCGTGCCGAATTCGCTGGGCCCGGGTGAACTGCTGGTGCATTACGGTACCCAGGAACAGAAGGACCAGTACCTGCCGCGCCTGGCCGATGGCCGCGAGGTTCCGTGCTTCGGCCTGACCGGTCCGTTCGCCGGTTCCGACGCCACCTCGATTCCCGATTACGGCATCGTCTGCAAGGGCGAGTGGAACGGCGAGCAGGTGCTCGGCGTGCGCCTGACCTTCGACAAGCGCTACATCACCCTGGCCCCGGTCGCGAGCCTGATCGGCATGGCCTTCCGCATGTACGACCCGGATGGCCTGATCGGCGATACCCGCGACATCGGCATCACCCTGGGCCTGCTGCCGCGCGACACCGCCGGCGTGGAAATCGGCCGTCGCCACTTCCCGCTCAACTCGACCTTCCAGAACGGTCCGATCAAGGGCAAGGATGTGTTCATCCCGCTGACCCAGCTGATCGGTGGCGCCGCGATGGCCGGCAAGGGCTGGAACATGCTCAACGAGTGCCTGGCCGTGGGCCGCTCGATCACCCTGCCGTCCACCGCCAGCGGCGGCGCCAAGGCCGGTGCCGCCGTGACCGGCGCCTATGCGCGCATCCGCAAGCAGTTCGGCCTGTCGGTTGGCCGCTTCGAGGGCGTTGAAGAGGCGCTGGCCCGCATCGGCGGCAAGGCGTACAAGATCAGCGCGCTGTCGCAGGCGACCGCCGCGGCGGTTGATCGTGGCGACGTGCCGTCGGTGCCGTCGGCGATCGCCAAGTACCACTGCACCACCATGAGCCGCGAAGTGATCTCGGACATGATGGATGTGATCGGCGGCAAGGGCATCATCCTGGGGCCGCGCAACTTCGCCGGCCGCAGCTGGCAGGCCGCGCCGATCGCGATCACCGTGGAAGGTGCCAACATCATGACCCGCAGCCTGCTGATCTTCGGCCAGGGTGCGATCCTCTGCCACCCGTGGGTGCTGAAGGAAATGAAGGCGGCGCAGGATCCGGACACCCGTGCCGGCCTGCAGGAGTTCGACCGCAGCCTGTTCGGCCACATCCGCTTCGGCATCTCCAATGCCGTGCGTTCGTTCTGGTTCGGCCTGACCGGCGCGCGCTTCGGTGCCGCCCCGGGCGACGCCTACACGCGCCGCTACTTCCGCAAGCTGGACCGTTACTCGGCCAACCTGGCGCTGATGGCCGACATCTCGATGATGACGCTCGGCGGCAAGCTGAAGTTCAAGGAATCGCTGTCCGGCCGCCTGGGCGACGTGCTGAGCCATGTCTACATGACCAGCGCCATGCTCAAGCGCTACCACGACGAAGGCGCACCGCAGGCCGACCAGCCGCTGCTGGCCTGGGCCTTCCATGACAGTGTGCACAAGATCGAGGAATCGCTGTCGGCCGCCCTGCGCAACTTCCCGATCCGTCCGATCGGCTGGCTGATGTGGGCGCTGATCTTCCCGCTGGGCCGTCGTGCTGAAGCCCCGGGCGACCGCCTGAGCCGCCGCGTCGCCGCCCTGCTGATGGCGCCGAACGAAGCCCGCGACCGCCTGGCCAATGGCGTGTTCCTGACCCCGTGCGAGAACAATCCGGGTGGCCGCATCAACAGCTACCTGAGCAAGGCGATCATGGCCGAACCGGTGGAGCGCAAGTTCCTGAAGGCGCTGAAGAGCAAGGGCATCGAGGCGCTGGACTTCAAGGCGCAGCTGGACGAAGCCGTGGCCGAAGGCGTGATCACCCAGGACGAGCGCAGCCTGCTGGAAGAGCTGCGCACGCTGACCCTGGACACGATCACCGTGGACGACTTCGACACCCACGAACTGCGCGCGGCCAGTTACTACGACCGCCAGCACAAGGACCCGCATTCGCAGGCAGCCTGACCGCCCGCGACACGCGTTGCCTTCGACGGCGGGCCTCGGCCCGCCGTCGCTTTATCCGCCGACCGGAATACCCACCATGTCCACGCCCCTGCTCTCGCTCTATCACCGCCTGCAGCGCTGGCCCGCCGGCAGCTGGCTGTTCTCGCGCGCGGTGTGCTTCAAGGCGCCCTACTTCGCCAGCATCGCGCCGCGCATCACCCGCCTGGAGCATGGCCGTTGCGAAGGCACGCTGGCCGACCGCCGCAGCGTGCGCAACCACATCGGCACGGTGCACGCGATCGCGATGTGCAACCTGGCCGAGCTGACCGCCGGGCTGATGGTGGATGCCTCGCTGCCGAAGGGCATGCGCTGGATTCCGAAGGGCATGCAGGTGCAGTACCTGGCCAAGGCACGTGGCACGCTGCAGGCGGTGGCGTTGCCGGCACAGCCGATCGTGGCGGCCGCTGAAGGCTACGCACTGCCGGTGACGGTGAGCGTGCGCGACCGTGCGGGCATCGAGGTGTTCAGCGCGGTGATCGACATGTGGATGTCGCCGGCGAAATAGGGTTCCCGCGAACGGCGCAGCCCCTCGTGGTTGGACGCTGAAAGCGGTTTATCGGTTGGGCCGGAGGGGTGAAGCCGGGCGGGGACGCCGTGAACCCATCCCTGGGGGCTTAGCCGCGCCATCCATGGCGCGGATACCCCGCCCGGCCCCACCCCTCCGGCCTCTGACAGATCTCTGCGGCGTCCAGCCACGGAAGAGAAAAAAGAAGAGCAAAAGCAAAAGCGGCCCACCGGCCGCTTTTTGCTATTGCTGTTGCTATTGCTGTTGCTATTGCTGTTGCTGTTGATCTTCTTTTTTTCTCCGTGGGCTGGCCGCGCACGGAAACTGTCAGGGGTCGGGCGGGTGGGCTGGGCAGGGGTGTCCGCCGCATGGATGCGGCGGCCAAGCCCCCAGGGACGGGTTCACGGCGTCCCCTGCCCAGTCCACCCGCCCGACCAACCCCATAACAAGCTCTACGCGACCCACCCACGAGGGGCTGCGCCGTTGGCCGGAAACTCACACCACCGCGCGAACAACCAACGCCAGAATCGCCGGCACCGCCTGGATCATGAAAATGCGCCGGCTCACGCTGTACGCGCCATAGCACCCCGCCACCACCACGCAGGCCAGCGAGAACGTCACCAGCACCGGCTGATCGATCACCAGCCCCATCACGATCCCCGCCGCCAGGAAGCCGTTGTAGAGGCCCTGGTTGGCCGCCAGTACCCGCGTGGTCTCGGCCTTCTCCGGCGTATTGCGGAAAGTCTTCAGGCCCAGCGGGCGGGTCCACAGGAACATCTCCAGCACCAGGAAGTACAGGTGCAGCACCGCGACCAGCACGGTCAGCAACAGCGCGATCATCAACATCGTTCCTCTCCTCGAAAAAGCCGGACCGGTTCAGCGGTCGCGCGGCAGCTTCTTTTCTTCGCGCAGCACGCCGAACGCGGCCAGGGTCATGAAGCCGGCAACCAGTACGCCACCGATGAACACCACATGCGATCCAAACAACGACAGTGCCTTGTGCACCCAGGTGAAGCTCAGGTCCGCACCGCGGTAGACCACCGTGTCGATCGCCGCGCCGGCCTTGTAGCGCCACTGGCGGTCCACGCGGGTGTAGATGGTTTCGCGCGCCGGCTTGGCCAGCGCGAATTCGCTGGCGCGCGTCATCACCTGCACCACCGCAACCATCAGTGGCATCGGCGAGGCAGCCAGCACCGAGAAGCCGATCAGGATCGCGAAGCCCGGGATCAGCAGCGCCGGCGCGATGCCATGGCGTGACAGCAGCCAGCGGGTCAGGCCCAGCTGCATCAACAGCGCCAGCGCGTTCACCGCCAGGTCGATGCGTGAGAAGAACGCGGTACTGGCCGCCGGGTCGGTGAAGGCCGCGCGCACGATGCTGGCCTGCTGGTTGTACAGCAGCGTACCCACGCCCACCCCGAACACCACCATGACCGCCAGCCAGCGCAACAGCGGCTCACGCACGATCAGCTTCAGGCCATCGAGCACGCTGCCGCCCATCGGCTGCTCGCCCGACACCAGCTGCTGCTCGCGTTCGCGCAGTACCGCCCAATGCCGCAACCGCCAGATGCACAGCAGGCACACCAGCAGGAAGCCGGCCGAGACCAGCATGAGGTTGGCGATACCCACGCGCATCACCAGCGCACTGGTGATGATGGGGCCGAGGAAGGCACCGACGGTGCCGGCGGCGCCGATGTAGCCGTAGTACGCGCGCGCCTGCACGTTGGAGAACACGTCGGCCATGAAGCTCCAGAACACCGCTACCGCGAACAGGTTGAACACCATGACCCAGAGGAAGAAGGCCATGCCCCGGCCAGGTACCCCGCTGTCGAACAGCGCGTAGAACCCCAGCAGGGTGACGATGAAGAAGCCATACACCGCCGGCAGGAACACCCGGCGCGGGAAACGGCTGACCAGCCAGCCGTACACCGGCTGCAACACCAGCATGATCACGAACACGCAGGTGAACAGGAACTGCAGGACGAAGTCCTTCAACGCGATCCCATGACGGTCGAACCAGCCGATCAGGATCGGCGGGAACACCGTTTCCAGGTCTGCCGAGGCCGCCATCGCCTCGCGCACCGGACGCAGCACGTAGTAACCGCTGAGCAGGCAGAAGAAATACAGGAAGGACCACCACAGCGCCGGCGACTCGCGCAGCGCCGCCACCAGTCCGCGCAGCGGCCCCTTGCCCGATGCCGCGCTCACGCGGCGTCCCTCGCCCACAGACGGCGGTTGGACAGTGGCATCGCAGGCTCCGGGCGCAGTGAAGCGCGTACGTTAGCCAATGCAATGCAACATCGCCAGCAGGCGACCGCCGATGGACGTTGGGGCCAGGTCTACGGAAGGTCCGGATGACACGTTCCGACACACGCATTTGGAGCGTCAAAATTCCAACTTTTTCAACGAGATGCGCATTCATCTTCGCTTTGTTTGTGCACAGGGGAAAAGCGGCGCTAGAATCGCCATCAGCAGTCGCGCACGGGTCCAACCGATGAAAAAGAACAGCCTGCGCCGTCCGATCCGTTCGGCGGCCACCGGTTTGCTGGGCATGTTGATGCCCGTTGCCTTGTCCACCACCGCGCAGACCCCGCCGGCATTGCCACCGATGCCGGCCAACATCGAATCGGCCGCCGCCACCGCCGTCGCCCACACCCAGCCGGCGGCCTACCGCACCGGCCTGGTGCCGCAGGTGCAGGCCCCGGCCGCAGGCTTCAACGTCGCCAACATCGAGTCGATGGCACAGCAGCTCACCTATGGCGAGCGCGTGCCGGGCATGGCAGTGGCGATCGTGCAGGGCGGCCGCATCCTCAGCGCGCGCGGCTACGGCGTCACCGACGTCAACAACCCGCTGCCGGTCGATGCGCATACCGTGTTCCGCCTGGCCTCGCTGTCCAAGGCATTCGCCGGCACCATGGCCGGCCTGCTGGTCAACGACGGCACCCTGCGCTGGGACAGCAAGGTCACCGACTATGTTCCGGGCTTCCGCCTGAACTCACCGGAGGCCACCGACCGCCTGACCGTCGCCGACGTGCTCAGCCATCGCGTCGGCCTGCCCTACAACGCCTACGACCGCGACATCGAAGGCAACGCCGAGTACTACGCGCTGACCCAGAAGCTGGCCAACACCAGCCTGAAGTGCCTGCCGGGCGACTGCTACGCGTACCAGAACGTGGCCTTCAGCCTGATCGGCGACGTGGTCTATGCCGCCTCGGGCAGCTTCTACGAACAATCGGTCGAACGCCGCATCTTCAAGCCGCTGGGCATGAACGATGCCAGCCTCGGCCTGGCCGGCATCCAGGCCAGCTCGCGCTGGGCGCGTCCGCACGTGCGCAGCCGCAACGGCTGGGTATCGCTGACGCCGAAGCCGACCTACTACCGCGTCGCCCCGGCCGCCGGCGTCAATGCCAGCGCCAGCGACATGGCGCAGTGGCTGCTGGCCCATACCGGGCACCGCCCGGACGTGCTGCCGGCACCGCTGCTGGCGACGCTGCATTCCAGCCTGATCAACACCCCCGGCGAGATGCGTTCGGGCTGGCGCCGCGAGCGCCTGCATTCTGCCGGCTACGCACTGGGCTGGCGCACCTTCGACTACGCCGGCCACGACGTGGTGTTCCATGCCGGCGCGGTGCAGGGCTATCGCGGCCTGGTCGCGCTGGTGCCGGAACGCGATCTCGGCATCGCCATCATGTGGAACGGCGAAAGCGGCCTGCCCAGTGGCCTGCTGCCGACCGTGCTCGATTCCGCGCTCGGCCTGCCGGCGCAGCGCTGGCTGGACGTGGACACCGACTTCGGCAGCGACAACCTGATGGCCGAGGGCGCGAGCCCCGCGCAGCAGGACAAGCGCAAGGGCAAGGGGGCTTCGAGCAACCGCGCGGTGGCGTCGCCGCGCTGATCTGGCGAGCTGTGCCGTAAGCATGAGGGGCGGCCTGCGGGCCGCCCTTTTTGTTCGTCTGCACAGCGCCGTGCTCGACCGCCGGTGATCGATGGAGTCGAGCGTGCTCGACCCTACAAGGGCGGTGAAGCAGTCGACTGGCAGTCGACTCTACCGTTGCCCATGGCGGCGAGCGCCCATAAAAAAACCCCCTCCCTGCTGGGCAACAGGGAAGGGGTTTCAGGATGCGGCTATCGGGAAGTACTTAGATCAGCGGCGCCGGAGTTGCCGGCAGAGCGACCGGAGCGGCCTTCTTCTTGCGGGCGGCCGGCTTGCGCTTGGCAACCTTCTTCGCTGCCTTCTTCGGGGCAGCCTTCTTGGTCGCCTTCTTCGCGGTCTTCTTGACTGCCTTCTTCACCGCCTTCTTTGCAGTCTTCTTTACTGCCTTCTTGGCGACCTTCTTGGCCGGCTTGCGGGCAGTGGCCTTCTTGGCAGTCTTCTTGGTGGCCTTCTTGGCTACCTTCTTGACGGCCTTCTTCGCGGTCTTCTTGACGGCCTTCTTGGCAGTGGACTTCTTGGCTACCTTCTTCGCCGCCTTCTTCACTGCCTTCTTCGCAGTGGTCTTCTTGGCGACCTTCTTCGCAGCCTTCTTCACTGCCTTCTTGGCGGTCGCCTTCTTCGCGACCTTCTTCACTGCCTTCTTGGCAGCGGCCTTCTTCGCGACCTTCTTCACCGCTTTCTTGGCGGCGGGCTTCTTCTTCGCAGCTTTCTTGGTTGCCATGGGATGGCTCCTCGTCAGTGATAGGGAGTTGAAACGCCCAGGTGGATCAAACCCGCAGGTGCTGCGTGCGGGGACCGCCGGCGCGTCAGGCGCGCCGTTACGGATGCGGCAATGCCCGCCTCGATCGGCGGAGCGGGCATCGGAACGGGAGGTGCCTTGCATTTCTCCGGGGGAAGCGGGGCCATGTCCACCGTCATCAGGGTCGCGGTGGTCTTGAAGGGGCTGCTTCGCATCGGACGATTGATTCTGCGCACTCGGTTGGGCAGGCAAGGTCTGCTGAGGCGAAACCTAATCACGGTTTTTTTTACTGTCAACAACCCCCGCGAAAAATTTTCACATCCGCGCCATTCCCGGTGGCGCCTGCACGGCCGTTGCGCTCCGCCCGCAACGACCCTCAAAGCACAACGCACGCACGCTGGCGACAACACCAGCAATGCATGCGTTGAACAAAAAACACTTGAAATAAGCACTCCGCGTAGATGCACGGATGCGATTCGCAGTGACGGACACGCATCGCCAACGGCGGTCGTCGCCAGTGCCAACGCCAGCACAACGGCACCGCAACGGGGGGCGAAAAGTTTTCACATCCGGACGCGCCGACGCAGGGTGGAAACGCGGATTTGCGCAAAACTGCGCACGCCCGTCGGCACCGCCCGCAGGTCGGCTGATGCCGCGTCGAGGGTGTGCAGCGAACCCTGCGTCATGAGTCCGGCGCGTTCGCCAAAACAAAAACGGCCACCCGAAGGTGGCCGTGTCCGAACCCGGGAACGACGACTCAGTGGTCTTCGTTTTCCAGGGCTTCGGCGTATGCGTCCGGGTCCAGCAGCTCGTTGAGCTCTTCGGCGTTGGTCAGTTCGACCACGAACATCCAGCCTTCGCCGTAGGCATCTTCGTTGATGGTTTCCGGCTTGTCGGACAGGTCCGAGTTGACCTCGACGACCTTGCCGCTGATCGGGCTGTAGACGTCCGAAGCGGCCTTGACCGATTCGACGACGGCGATCTGCTCGCCGGCCTTGGCGGTCGCGCCGACTTCCGGCAGCTCGACGTACACCAGGTCACCGAGCAGGCCCTGGGCGTGGTCGGAAATACCGACGGTGACGCGGCCGTTGCCTTCGACACGGGCCCACTCATGGGACTTGAGGAACTTGAGGTCGCCGGGGATCTCGCTCATGGGACTGCTCCAGAGATATGCAGGGGTGGAAAAAACGGGGCTAGTGTAACCAACCGGCCGCCACTGCTGTCAGTGACGACCGGCATGTTCGGATCAGGCGTCGGCAAGCACGCCGGGCTGGGCCTGGCCTTCGCGCACGAAGGGGAACTTGACCACGCGCACCGGCACCTGCCGGCCACGGATATCGACGGTAACCTCGCCGAGTTCGCCGGCCGGCACGCGGGCAAACGCGATGCCCTTGGCCAGGCTTGGCGAGAAGGTGCCGGACAGGATCTCGCCCTGGCCGCTGGCGGTGGTCACCGCCTGGCCGTGGCGCAGCACGCCCTTCTCGTCCATCACCAGGCCGATCATCTGGCGCGCGGTGCCGGCAGCCTTCTGCGCTTCCAGCACGTCGCGGCCGATGAAGTCGCGGCCTTCGTCCAGCGACACGGTCCAGGCCAGTGCCGCTTCATAAGGACTGATCTCTTCATCCATGTCCTGGCCGTACAGGTTCATGCCGGCTTCCAGGCGCAGGGTGTCGCGCGCACCGAGGCCCGCAGGCTTCACGCCCGCGGCCAGCAGGCGGTTCCAGAACGCGACCACTGCTTCCTGCGGCAGCAGGATCTCGAAGCCGTCTTCGCCGGTGTAACCGGTGCGGGCGACGAACAGCTCGACACCATCGTCGGCCTTGACCTGCAGGGCAGCGAAACGTCCAAGCTTGGCCAGCGCGTCGCGGTCGGCGCCGCCGACCAGGCCGGCCACGATGTCGCGTGCCTGCGGTCCCTGCACGGCGAGGATGGCCAGGTCCGGGCGCTGCTCGACGCTGACGCCGAACGGCGCGGCCTGCTCGCGCAGCCAGGCCAGATCCTTCTCGCGGGTGGAGGCGTTGACCACCATGCGGAAGAAATCGTCGCCGAGGTAATAGACGATCAGGTCGTCGATGACGCCGCCGCGCGGATTCAGCATGCACGAGTACAGCGCCTTGCCCGGCACCTTCAGCTTGTCGACCGAGTTGGCCAGCAGGCGGCGCAGGAACGGCTTGACCTGGTCACCGCGCAGGTCGACCACGGTCATGTGGCTGACGTCGAACACACCCGACTCGCGACGCACCAGATGGTGCTCGTCGAGCTGCGAGCCGTAGTGGATGGGCATGTCCCAACCCCCGAAATCGACCATCTTGGCGCCGAGGGCGCGGTGGGTATCGTTGAGCAGCGTCTTCTGGGTCATGACCGGGTCCGGCAGCAGAGGAAACAAGAATCCCCATTATCCCAGATCGGTCGCCCGCAGGCGTGCCGCAGCGCAGCGGCTCTACAGGGGGCGGTCTGCCGGCTCGACCTGCAGCGTGCTGCCCTGCACCGCCACCACCCGCACCAGGCTGCCGGCCTGCAGTTCCGGGCCGCTGACCTGCCAGTACGCGTCGTCGATGCTGACCCGGCCCTGCCCGCCGACGATGCCCTGCTGCAACGGCACCACCCGTCCGACCAGCTGCTCGGCGCGGCGGTTGAGCAAGGGCGCATCGCTGGGCCGCGCCCTTGCCCTGCCCCAGCGCCGGTAGCACTGGATCGAAACAATGCTCAGCAGCACGAACGCCACCACCTGCCACAACAGGGGAATGCCACTGAACACGGCAACCAGTACGAACACGGCCGCCGCACCGATGCCGATCCACAACATGAACGCGCCTGGCGCCAGTGCCTCGGCGGCAAACAGCAGCAATGCCAGTGCGCCCCAGCCTACGACTTCCCAACGCATGTCAGCCCCCGATCGGCGGGGGTCGCTTGCCCGCCGGTGCATTGCCCTGGGACGCCAGCGCCTGCTTGGCCAGCTCGGCCACGCCGGCGATGGAACCGATCACGCCACTGGCTTCCATCGGCATCAGCACCAGCTTCTGGTTCGGCGAACTCGCCAGTTCCTTGAATGCTTCCACGTACTTCTGGGCGACGAAGTAGTTGATCGCCTGCACGTCGCCCTCGGCGATCGCCGCCGACACCACCTTGGTGGCCATGGCCTCGGCCTCGGCCAGGCGTTCGCGCGCCTCGGCATCGCGGAACGCGGCCTCGCGGCGACCTTCGGCTTCCAGCACGGTAGCCTGCTTCTCGCCATCGGCGCGCAGGATCTCCGACTGCCGCGAACCTTCTGCCTCGAGGATCTGCGCGCGCTTCTCGCGCTCGGCCTTCATCTGCCGGGCCATCGCATCCAGCAGGTCGCGCGGTGGCTGGATGTCGCGGATCTCGATGCGGTTGACCTTCACGCCCCAGGGGTTGGTGGCATGGTCAACCACGCTCAACAGCTGCGCATTGATCACCTCGCGCTGGCTCAGCGATTCGTCCAGGTCCATCGAACCGATCACGGTACGGATGTTGGTCTGCACCAGGGCGATCATCGCCACTTCCAGATTGGCCACCTCGTAGGCGGCCTTGGCCGCATCCAGTACCTGGAAGAACACCACGCCATCCACGCGAACGGCCGCGTTGTCCTTGGTGATCACTTCCTGGCTGGGTACGTCCAGCACCTGCTCCATCATGTTCACCTTGCGCCCCACCCCGTAGACGATCGGGATCAGGAAGTGCAGGCCAGGGGTCATGGTGTGGGTGTAGCGCCCGAAGCGCTCGACGGTCCATTCGTATCCCTGCGGCACCATCCGTACTGCCTTGAACAGAATGACCACGGCCACGAAGGCCAGTACCACGGTAAAGAACATGGTGGGGAACATCGCGCTTTCCTTATCTATGACGTCCAGGCCCCAGCATAGCGCGTGAAGGCGGCATGCACAGCCTGGGCTACCAGGGAACCCGTCGGCGGAGGATGTCCACGAACATCACCCAGTCACCCACGAACGAATACAGGGGATGCCGGAAGGTGGCCGGGCGGTTCTTCTCGAAGAAGAAGTGGCCAACCCAGGCGAATCCATAACCGCAGGCCAGGGCGGCCAGCAGAAGCACCGGCTGTCCACGCAGGATTGCCGCGGCGAGCAGCAGCAGGACCCCGCAGCTGCCAATGAAGTGCAGCCGGCGCGACACCGGATGGCGGTGCTCGCTGAGGTAGAACGGATAGAACTCGCGGAAGCTGGCGAATCGGGACATGCACGTGCTCCGGGGGCCGTGGTCACCGCCATCATGCGCCTTCCCGGGAGGGAAAGCGGCAGTGCATGATCCGGTGGCGCTGCCTTTGTAGAGTCGAGCCATGCTCGGCTGGCCCTCGCAGATGCAGTCGAGCATGGCTCGACTCTACAGAAGAGCGGAATCCGCCGGGAATGGCCCGGCGCTATAGAACGCCGGAGCAGTCGAGTACGCTCGACGCTACACAGAGGGGGTGCGCGGCCCGAACATGATCACCGCCATGCCGGCCAGGCACAGTGCTGCGCCGATCAGATCCCAGCGGCTGGGGCGGATGCCGTCGACCAGCCACAGCCAGAACAGCGCGGTGCCGATGTAGACGCCACCGTAGGCGGCATAGACGCGGCCGCTGGCGGTCGGATGCAGGGTCAGCAGCCACGCGAACAGGGCCAGGCTGGCCGCCGCCGGCAGCAGCAACCAGATGCTCCCGCCCTTGCGCAGCCACAACCAGGGCAGGTAGCAGCCCACGATCTCGGCCAGCGCGGTCAGCAGGAACAGGGCGAGTGTCTTCACGCCTTTTCCGCCGCCTTGGCGCGCTGCCACAAGCCTTCCTGCGCATCCAGGTCCATCGCTGCCAACGTGCTGCCCTGAGCTTCGGCCTGCGCTTCCATCGAACGGAAGCGACGCTCGAACTTGTGATTGGCCCCGCGCAGCGCGGCGCCCAGGTCGATCTCGGCGTGGCGGGCCAGGTTGGCGCAGACGAACAGCAGGTCGCCCAGTTCTTCCTGCAGCCGCACCTTGTTGCCGGCAAGGTCACCGCGCTCGAACTCCTCGCGCAGTTCCTGCAGCTCCTCGGCCGCCTTGTCCAGCACCGGCAGCGGGCCCGGCCAGTCGAAACCGACCTTGGCCGCACGCGACTGCAGCTTCACCGCCCGCTGCCATTCCGGCAGGCCGCGCGAGATGCCGGCCAGCGCGGAGGTATCCTGCTCGCCCTTGGCGGCGCGCTCGGCGCGCTTGATCGCCTCCCAGTTGCGCATCACCCCGTCGGCATCATCGACGCTGACGTCGGCGAACACATGCGGATGGCGGCGCTGCATCTTGTCGCTGATCGCGCGGGCGACATCGGCAAAGGCGAAAGCGCCCTGCTCCTCGGCCATGCGCGCATGGAATACCACCTGCAGCAGCAGGTCGCCCAGCTCGTCACAGAGATCGTCGAGGTCGCCACGGTCGATCGCATCGGCGACCTCGTAGGCTTCCTCGATGGTGTACGGCGCGATGGTCGCGAAGTTCTGCTCCAGATCCCACGGGCAGCCGCCCTGCGGATCGCGCAGGCGCGCCATGATCGACAGCAGGCGCTCCAGCTCGGTGCTGGCTGCGCTGCGCGGGGTGGGGGTGTCATGCGCGCTCATGCGGCCTCCAGGGTCAATCGGACAACCAGTCGCGCCACGGCAGGCTAGTGTCGCCAAGGGCAATGAAATCGCCGTTCAACAGGGTTTCGCGGCGGTTGTAGCGGAAGGGCTTGCCGGTCGCTGCCGACAGTACCGCGCCGCCCGCGGCGTGCAGCACGCACTGGCCGGCGGCGGTATCCCATTCGGAGGTCGGGCCGAGCCGCGGGTAGACGTCCAGGCCGCCTTCGGCGATCCGGCAGAACTTCAGCGACGAGCCCTGGGCAATGGTCTCGATGCGGCCCATGCGGGCCAGCAGTGCCTCGGTCTGCGGTGAGCGGTGCGAGCGGCTGGCGGCGACCCGCAGCGGCGCGGTGGCCGGCGTACGCGTGCGCAGCACGGTGTCGTGCAGGCCCTGGCGCCGGTAGGCCAGCTCGCCACGCATGGCATGCCAGACGATGCCGGTGACCGGGGCCAGTACCACGCCGAAGGCGGGCGCGCCCTGGTAGATCAAGGCGATGTTGACGCTGAACTCGCCGTTGCGCTTGACGAACTCGCGGGTGCCGTCCAGCGGGTCGACCAGCCAGTACGCGCCCCAGTGGCGACGCTGCTCCCATGGCACCTGCGCCGATTCCTCGGACAGGACCGGAAGCTCCGGGGTCAGCTGCTGCAGGCCCTGTTCGATCACCTGGTTGGCGGCCAGGTCAGCCGCGGTGACCGGGCTGTTGTCATCCTTGATCCGCACGTCGAAGCCACCGGCATACACCTGCATGATGGCCTGTCCGGCTTCCTGGGCGATGGCGATGGCCGTCTCGCGCAGGTCCGTGGTCAGCTTGATCATCGCGCTCCCTGCAGCCACTGGCGGGCGATGAACAGCGCTGCCAGCGAGCGACCCTCGGAGAAGTCCTCGCGCAGCATCAGCTGGTCCAGCTCGGCCAGCTTCCACGGCACGACCTCCAGCTCTTCCGGCTCATCGCCGGGGAGCTTCTCCGGGTAAAGATCGCGTGCCACCACCAGCCACGACTGATGGCTCATGTAGGTCGGGGCCAGGGTCATCGCGCGCAGCACGTCGACCCGGCGCGCACCGTAGCCAGCCTCTTCCTTCAGCTCACGGTCGGCCGCCTGCTCGGGCGTCTCGCCGGCGTCGATCCGGCCCTTGACCAGGCCCAGCTCATAGCGATGCATGCCGGCCGCGTATTCACGTACCAGCAGCACGGTCTCCTCGTCGAGCATCGGCACCACCACCACCGCGCCATGGCCACGGCTGACCAGGCGCTCGAAGCGGCGGTGCTCGCCGTTGGAGAATTCCAGGTCCAGATGCTGGCGCTGGAAGGGACCGTTCTCTTCATCGGTGATCCGATGGATGATCGGCAAGCGACGGCCGGCACGGTCATCGTTCATGCGGAGTCTCCGCGGCGGCCGGCGCCTGCGCCGGGGCCGATAGAATGTGCAGGCAGCAACATGTTCATGAGCCCGAAATGCTAGCAGACCCAACCCCCTCCCCGCTGGCCCGCCAATGGCGGCAGCGCGACCTGCAGGTGCTGTGGCACCCGTGCACGCAGATGCGCGAGCATCCGCACACCCTGCCGCTGGTGCCGATCGCCCGCGGCGAAGGTGCCTGGCTGATCGACCACGACGGCAATCGATACCTGGACGCGGTCGGCAGCTGGTGGACCAACCTGTTCGGCCACGCCGAGCCGCGCATCGGCGGCGCCATCGCTGCCCAGGCCGGGCAACTGGAACAGGTGATGCTGGCCGGATTCGGCCACGAGCCGGCCATCATCCTGGCCGAGCGCCTGCTGGCACTGGCGCCGCGCCAACCCGGCCGCGAGCCGCTGGCCAAGGTGTTCTACGCCGACAACGGTTCAGCCGGCGTGGAAGTGGCGCTGAAAATGGCCTTCCAGTACTTCCAGAACCGCGGTGAGTCCCGCCGCACCCGCTTCATCTCGCTGGAGAACGGCTACCACGGCGAGACCCTGGGCGCCCTGGCGCTGGGTGACATTCCGCTGTACCGCCGTGTCTATGCGCCGCTGCTGGCCGAAGGCCTGTTCGCGCCCTCGCCCGATGCCTACCTGGCCGAGCCGGGCCAGAGCCCCGCCGACCGTGCGCGCCAGGCCGCCGACGGGCTGGCCACGCTGTTCGACCAGCACCCGGGCGAGATCTGCGCGGTGATCCTGGAGCCACGCCTGCAGTGCGCGGGCGGCATGCGCATGCATGACCCGTCCTACCTGCAGCGCGTGCGCGAACTGTGCGACGCACACGGTGCGTTCATGATTGCCGACGAGATCGCCACCGGCTTCGGCCGCACCGGCACGCTGTTCGCCTGCGAACAGGCCGGGGTGATGCCGGACCTGATGTGCCTGTCCAAGGGCCTGACCGGCGGCTTCCTGCCACTGGCCGCGGTGCTGGCGACACAGGCGCTGTACGACGCCTTCCTTGATGACTCGCGCGAGCGTGCGTTCCTGCATTCGCACAGCTACACCGGCAATCCGCTGGCCTGCGCGGCCGCCCTGGCAACGCTGGACATCTTCCGCGACGACGATGTGATCGCCCGCAATCGCGGGATTGCTTCGGTGATGGGCACGCTGGCGGCACCGTTTGCCGATCACCCGCATGTGGCCGATGTGCGCCAGGCCGGCATGGTGGTGGCGTTCGAGCTGTCGCGTGGCGGCAACAGGCAGACGCCGTTCGACCCGGGCCTGCGGCTGGGGCTGCACGCCTACAAGGCCGCGCTGAAGCGTGGCGTGGTGCTGCGCCCGCTGGGCGACGTGCTGTACTGGATGCCACCCTATTGCGTGGACGACGAACAACTGGAGCTGCTGGCACATACCACGCTGGCAGCGATTGACGAGGCGATTGCATGCGCGTGACCCGCTGCCCCATCGACCTGGCGCTGCACAGCGGCCAGACCCTGGCCCTGCCGGAAGAGACCGCCAACCATCTGGTGCGGGTGATGCGCCTGCGCGAAGGCGATACCTGCGTGTTGTTCAACGGCGACGGCCATGACTACAGCGCCACCCTCACCGTGGCCGGCAAGCGCGAGGTTCAGGTCCGCATCGACGCAGTGGACAGGGTGGACAACGAATCACCGTTGGCGATCACCCTGCTGCAGGGCATCGCCCGTGGCGAGAAGATGGACCTTATCCTGCAGAAGGCCACCGAACTGGGCGTCGCGGCGATCATTCCGGTCAACGCCGAGCGCACCGAGGTGAAGCTCGACGCCGCACGCGCCGAGAAGCGCGTAGCGCACTGGAACAACGTGGTGACCTCGGCGTGCGGCCAGTCGGGGCGTGCGCGTATTCCACCGGTGGGTCCGCCGCTGTCACTGGCGCAGGCTGCGGCGGCACTGCCTGCCGATACGTTGCGGCTGACACTGGACCCGCAGGGCGCGCATCGGCTGTCGACGCTGGACGCCGCACCCGCCGGCGGCATCGTGATTGCCATCGGCCCGGAAGGCGGTTGGTCGCCGCGCGACCGCGACCAGTTGGCGGCGGCCGGGTTCCAGGGATTGCAGCTGGGCCCGCGCATCCTGCGCACGGAAACCGCCGGCCTAGCCGCGATCGCGGCGCTGCAGGCACGGCTGGGAGACCTGGGGTAAGGCTCGTTTGCTGGTAGTGCCGGCCGCTGGCCGGCACCCACGGGATCATGCGGTTGCCGGCCAGCGGCCGGCACTACCGGGAATTCAAAGTGCCCGGCGGATGTCCGATCAGGCAGCCAGCGAATCCAACGCGGCTTCCAGCGCGTCCAGGTTCGGCAGCAGCGCGCTCTGCTCCCCCAGCAACACGCGCATGTGCACGATCTGCGGCAGGGTTTCCTCGGAGGCGTCAGCCAGCAGGCCGTCACGCGGCACCGAGATCAGCTGCGGGAAGTTCTGCGTCAGCAGCGCGTAATAGGGACGCTGGGCGTTACCCGACAGGGCCTTCAGCACCACCACCTTGTTGTGGCCCCCCACGGCCTCCTCGCCGAGTCCGGAAAGCCGCGCGAACGATACCAGTGGCACCTGCCAGCCATGCCAGCCGATTTCCCCGACCAGCCAGCGCGGCGCGTCGGCGACCGGCTGCACCGGCACGCGCGACATCATTTCCGCCACCGTAGCGTTGGGCAGCAGCACGCGTTCGCTGCCGGCCTGGATCAGGACGCCGCGGATTTCATCATTGCTGGCGTAGCTCATGGTGCCTCTCCGTTGTCATCCTGCTCACCCCAGCGCGCGGCGATGGCCTGCGCCAGTTCCTGCGGTTCACCGGCAACCATGCCGGCGGCAACGACAGCGGTGGCCGCCGCCGGGTCATAGCAGCCCTCGCCTACCTGCCCGGCCACCCAGGCCCCGGCAGCGGCGAGGTCCAGCGCCGGCCCGACGTGGGACAGATCGGCGCCGCTGAGCAGCACCAGCGCGGTGTATTCGGCCGGCAACGCTGCGATCGAGATACCGGCGGCATCGCTGAGGAAATGCAGGCCGTCGCTGGCCGCCTGTACACCGATGTCGTCGGCCAGCACGTGCACTTCACCGGGTACGGCGCGCTGGCCGGCTTCGGCCAGCTGCACCGGCAACGGCGACACGCGCGCCATCTGCTTGACCAGGTTGCCGTAACGACCGCCATCCAGGCGCATGTGCACCAGCACCGGCACGCTCAGCGCAGGCGGCAGCGCACCGAGCAGGCGGCGCAGGGCATCCGGCCCGCCGATACCCGCCAGCACCAGCAGCGAACCGGCGCGCGCGCCGGCCGGTGCCGCAGCATCCAGGTCGACCAGGCTCAGGTGATCGGTATCGAAAGAAGGCAACGGCGCTTCCACCGCAGCGCTGTGCGCAGCGGCGGCCGGTGCATCCGCCACGTCATCGACCAGCGACCACGCCGTGTGGTCGAACGACATCGGCGGTGCGGCCGCGGCCACAGGTGCGGCCACCGGAGGCGACGGCAGCGGCGATGCCTGCAGCGGCTCGGGCAGCACCGGCTGCAACGCAGCCAATGCCTGTTCCAGGGCGACCGGTTCGTGCAGGTGCGCCGGCGGCGAGTACAGGGTGTCAGCCGGCACACCGTCGGCCCAGCTCAGCGCCTGCTCCAGGTGCGGTTGCAGGGCTTCTTCCTGCGGCGCCGGTGCCGGTGCCGGATGGCCCGGCTCCAGCTGCAGGCTGGGTTCTTCCTCGGCGCCGGGCGGCAGCACCTGCTGGTGACCATGCAGCTTGGCCGCCAGATGCCGGCCCCAGCGCTGCGCGTCCCAGCCATCCCGGCGCGCCGCCAGTTCGGCCTCGTCGAATACCAGGGTCAGGCCCGGCGCGGACAGCACGGGCTCAAGGCGCTCCAGCGCATCCTCGATGGCCGCCTCCAGGGCGATCACCACGATCTGCGGACGGGCATCCTGCAGCAGCTGCGGCTCCAGGCCGTTCGGGTCGTCTTCCAGCACCAGCTGCACATCGGCGTGCGACAGTGCCTCGCGCAGGCGCTCACGCGCCGCACCCGGGCGGGCAAGCAGGGCGACGGCCGGGGCCGGATGGGCTTCACTCACGGACACGGGCGATCCCCAGCAGGTCGTACACGTTACGCATCAGGTCCAGTTCCTGGTAAGGCTTGCCCAGGTAGCGCTGGACACCGATCTCGAAGGCGCGCTGGCGGTGCTTGTCGCCGCTGCGCGAGGTGATCATCACGATCGGCACCTCCCTGTAGCGCGGGTCGGCACGCATGGCGGTGGCGAGCTCGTAGCCATCCATGCGCGGCATCTCGATGTCCAGCAGCATCAGGTCGGGCACGCGCTCTTCCAGGCGCTCCAGCGCTTCCACGCCGTCGCGGGCAACGCTGACCTCGAAGTTGTGGCGTTCGAGGATGCGGCCGGTGACCTTGCGCATGGTCAGCGAGTCGTCGACCACCATCACCAGCGGCACCTGGCGCTCCTGGCGCGGTGCGTTGGCCAGTACCGGCAGCGTCGGGTTGGCCAGAAAACGACGCACCAGCGGTGCAACGTCGAGGATCACCACCACGCGGCCATCGCCAGTGATGGTGGCACCGTAGATACCTGGCACCGAAGCAATCTGCAGGCCGACCGGCTTGACCACGATTTCACGGTTGCCCAGCACCTGGTCGATCGCCACGGCGGCACGCAGGTCGCCGGCGCGGACCAGCAGCAGCGGCACCTGGTCCTGGCCGTCGGCACGCGCCGGGGCCTGGCCGACCAGGGTGCCAAGGTCGTACAGCGGGTAGTCTTCGCCGCTGTAGCGGTAGCTGCTGTCGGCCGCTTCAAAGCGCTCGCGCGACAGGCGGCCGATACCACTGACCGAGGCGACCGGCACCGCGAAGGTGGTTTCGCCGATCTGCACGAACACGGCCTGGGTGACGGCCAGCGTCTGCGGCAGGCGCAGGGTGAAGCGCACGCCCTGGCCGCGTACCGACTGGATGTCGACCGAGCCACCGAGCTGGCGCACCTCGTTGCGCACCACGTCCATGCCCACGCCACGGCCCGCCAGCTGGCTGACCTGGTCGGCGGTGGTGAAGCCGGAAGCGAAGATCAGGTTGTCCAGTTCCTGCTCGTTCGGCTGCGCATCGGCGGCCAGCAGGCCACGGTCGATGGCGCGGCGGCGGATCGCTTCGCGGTCCAGGCCGGCGCCGTCATCGGCCACTTCCAGCACGATTTCCGAACCTTCGCGGTGCAGGCGGATGGCAATCTCGCCTTCCTCCGGCTTGCCGGCGGCGCGGCGCTGTTCCGGTGCTTCCAGGCCATGGGCCACGGAGTTGCGCAGCATGTGCTCCAGCGGCGCGACCATGCGGTCGAGGACGTTGCGGTCCAGTTCGCCGTGGGTGCCTTCCAGGGTCAGGTGAACCTGCTTGCCGGTGTCCAGGCCCGACTGGCGGACCACCCGGCGCAGGCGCGGCACCAGGCCATCGAACGGCACCATGCGCGCGCGCATCAGGCCATCCTGCAGTTCCGAACTGACGCGCGACTGCTGCTGGAGCAGCGAGTCGTACTGGCGCGACAGGTCATCGAGCACGCCCTGCAGGCCGCCAAGGTCGGCCGCCGATTCGTTCAGTGCGCGGCTCAGCTGCTGCAGCGTGGAGAAGCGGTCCAGCTCCAGCGGATCGAACTTCTGGTCGGCCTGGTCCTGCTCGCGCTGGTAGCGGGCAACGATCTGCGCCTCGGTTTCCAGATCGAGGCGGCGCAGCTGGTCGCGCAGTCGCGCATTGGTGCGCTCCAGTTCGCCCATGGCGCCGCGGAAGGCACCGAGCTGCTGTTCAAGCCGCGAACGGTAGATCGCCACTTCACCGGCGTGGTTGACCAGGCGGTCGAGCAGATCGGCACGTACGCGCACCTGTTCCTGCTGCGGTCGCGCCAGCGGGTCTTCTTCGACCATGCCTTCGATCGGCAGCGGTGCCGACAACGGAGCGTCGACCATGGCGGTCGACGGGCTGTCGGCCGGCGCGGGTACGCTCTGGCCCACGCTGGCCGCGTGGACGGCCGCGGCGGCGGCGATATCGGTGGTGGTGCGGACGTCGAAGGCGTCGACCAGGTCCTGCGCCGGCTCGACCACGCGATGGGCACCGGTACGGGTGAGCAGCTGGTGCAGGCGATCGAAGCCACGTTCCAACAGCTGCACGTCACGGCGCTCGATCTCGGTGCGGCCGGCGGCCACCGCTTCCAGCAACGATTCGATGCTGTGGCCAAGGTCGCCGATGGCATTGATGCCGGCCATGCGTGCGCCACCCTTCAGGGTATGCAGGTCGCGCTGCAGGCCGGCCAGCACCTCGCGGTCCTGCGGCGCATCGCGCAGTTCGCTGATCAGGCCATCGCAATGATCCAGCAGGTCCTTGCCTTCCTCGACGAAGATGTCGACCAGCTCGCGGTCATACACGCTGAAGTCGAGTGCCTCGGCGCTGTCCGTGCCTTCTTCCCCGGCAACTGCTTCAACATGGGCCGGTGCACTGGGCGCGAGATCGATCTCGACCGGCTCGACGTCGGTAGGCACGGCGGCCTGGCCCGGTGCGTCTTCGAGTTCGAAGAAGCGCACCGGCGCTTCGGCATCCACTGGGGGCTGCCCATCCACCGTCGCCGGGGACGGCTGGTCGGCGCTCTCTCCTTCACCGACCGCCGCCTCCCCGCCGACGTCCGCATCCTCGGCAAAGGCGTCTGCCTCGCCTGGCGCGAGTTCGCTGGCCTGGAGGCCGAGCACGGGCCACTGCCCGTCGTCGTCCAGGGTCTGCTCTTCGTCGATCACGTGCAGGCCGGCCTCGAGCGCGGCTGCCAGCGTGACCGGTTCTGCAAAACCCGGCACAGCCATTTCATCCTGCAGGCTCGACAGCCCGCTGTCGAGTGGCAGTGCAGCAGCTTCGTCGATGAAGCGGCCTTCGCTGTCCAGTCCGTCGGCGGACGACTGCGTATTCAGGTCGATTGCGACAGCTTCTGCGACCACAGGCAGTTCATCGGCGTCGCGGTCATCCACCGGCAGCGCGCTGGCGTCGAGGTACGGCGACAGATCGTCTGCAGCCGTCAGGTCGGCTTCGGCGTCCGGCGTCGGTGCGGCGTCCGCTTCGGCCACTGCTGCAAGCGGCGCATGCTCGACCGGCTGGATCGATTCAATCGACCCGATATCCACACTGGCTGCGTCGCCCTCAGCCGGCACCGCCGGCCATCCGGCATCGAAGTAGCGCGACAGATCATCGCTGCCGGTCAGCTCGGCGGTCTCCAGGCCCGCGCCGATCGCGTCCGTGCTCTCCGCTGTCTGCACTTCGGCAGCACGCGGTTCCAGCTCCGGCTCGTCAGCCTCGGCTGCGGCAGCATCCGCTACCTCGGCAGCCTGCGTATCGGCTGCGGCCTCAGACGCTGCTTCGGCCTCCAGCGCCAGATCGTCGTCTTCGTCTTCCAGCCCGACCATCGGCCAGCGCGCTTCCGGCAGTTCGCCGGCCAGCGCCTGCAGGCGCTGCACCAGTGCTTCCTGCGGTGCAATCCGCGGCTGCTCGGCCTGCAAGGCTTCCATGGTCGCGGTGATCGCCTGCGCGGTCGCGTCCAGCGCGGCCACGCCTTCGTCACCCGGCACCACATCGGCGGCCAGTGCACGCTTGATGTAGGACTCGGCGCCGCCGGTGACGGCGGTGATTTCCGGCACTTCGGTCATCGCGAAGGCGCCATTCATGGTGTGCACCGCGCGCAGCAGCGCGTCGCTGACCGGCTGCGGCGCCTGCTGCGCCGAACGCAACCAGTCCTGCAGAGTCGCCTGGTGCACTTCCACTTCGGCTTCGAGGATCTCGCGCAGCACGCTGTCGATGTTGGCGGGCGTGCCCACAGCCTCGGGTGCCGCCTCAGCATCAGTGTGTACCGATGCAATCGCTTCGGCTTCGAGAATGCGGCTGATCTCGTCCTCGCCTTCGGCCTCGGTCTCGAGCACGGGTGCCAGCGGTGCAGCTGCAACCGGCAGCGGCACGTAGTAGGTCTCTTCACCGGCGCCGACACGATCGGCAATGGCCTGCATGGCCTGCAGGTCCACGCTGATGCGCTGGCCGTGGCGCAGCGCGGCGTTCAGCTGCGGCAGCGCGGCATGCGCGTTGTCGACCATGGCAAGCACCGCCGGCGAGGCCGGGCGGCTGCCATCGAGCACGCGGTTGAGCATGCCCTCGATCTTCCACGCGAACTCGCCCAGGGTGCGTGCACCGACCAGGCGGCCACTGCCCTTGAGGGTGTGGAAGATGCGGCGGATCGGCCGCAGCCGGTCCATGTTGTCCGGCTGCATGCGCCATGCCGGCAGCAAGGTGCCGAGATTGGCCAGTTCGTCGTCGAACTCTTCCAGAAACACCTCGCGGATGTCCTCGTCGATGTTCTCGGCGTCATCGTCGAAGCCTGCTTCGAAGCCGGCCTCGGCATCCGCCGCAACGGGCGCTTCGGCAACGGTCGGGGCAGCCACGGCCTGCGGATTGAAGTCCGCGGCGGCCGCACTCAGCTCGGCGAAGAACTGCGCGTCGGCTTCGCTGAAATCGATTGGTGCGATGGTGTCGATGTCGATCACCGACACCGCGGGTGCATCCGCAGGCGCGGCGTCCAGTCCGGCAACCGCCGGAGCCTCGTCCGCCACCGTTGCCGGGCTGGCGTCGACGATTTCCAGCGACGGGTGCAGCCCGGCATCGTCGTCCAGCGACAGCGTCTCCATCGCATGCAGCGACAGCACATCATCGGCGTTGTCCAACGCGTCGGCGTCGAAGCGGAACACCACGTCGTCGTGCGCCGCCACAGCGTCGTGCTCGGCGGCCACCGGATCGAACACCGGCGCGGCATACGCATCGGCGTCGATTCCTGCCGTCGCATCTGCGTCCTCGTCGGCGTCGACAGCGACCGCATCCGCCCGTGCCGACGGCACGGCCTCCGAAAGCGTCCACTGTGCCGCAGCGCCCTGCCCTGCATCGTCCTGTTCGAAGCTGACCGGATCAAAGCTGGCAAAGGTCGGGCTGCGCTCATCATCGGCAGATGCGAGCGGGTCGGCATCCGGATGGAACGGCGCAAGATCCCATTGCGGGACGTCGGGGGCGGGCGCACTGGAAGCGGCGAAGACCAGCGCCGTCTCCGCGTCGTCCTGCAGCGACAGCGGCGCGGTAGCGGCGTCGATCGCGGTGGAGCCCAGCGCACCGAACATCAGGCGGTTGTCGACAACCTCTGCCGCGGGTGCGACCGGTGGCGGATCGAAAGTGAAGTCCGGCAGCGGCACCGGCACGGTGCCTGCCGCAGGCGCGGCCGGTTGCACCGGAATCTCGATGCGCTCCGGCTGCAGGGCCTCGGCCTGCAGCGCAACCGGCTCACGTTCGACCGGCTGTGCCGCGAACGGTGCCGGCTCGCCCGCGTTGCGGTCCGGCAGCGGCCAGTAGCGCAGCGCCTCGAGGCTGCTGCGGGTGATGTCGAGGATGTCCTCACGACCCGGACGACGGTCGCGCAGGGCTTCCAGGTAGTACTCCAGGCTAGCCATGGCGTCGGCCAGGGTGTCCAGCTGACGACCGCTGGGCACGCGCTGGCGCCCGATCAACTCGGCTTCGATGTACTGCTGCACACCGCGCAGGTAGTCGGCAGCGGTGCCCAGATCGAGCATGCGCAGTGCACCGGCCACATCGCCCAGCAGGCGCGGTACATCCTGCAGCTCGGCATGGTTCCAGCTGGTTTCGATGAAGGCGACGAAGTGTTCGCGCGCCGCCGCGAAGTTGGCGATCGCTTCGTGCGCCAGCACTTCCACCGTGCGCCGGTTCTCGACCGCGCTCGGGTCGTCCTCGCCACTGCCGCCGGCGCCCAGATGGGCCACCTGGTCGTCCAGCGAGGCATCCACGTAAAGCAGCGCGCCGGCAATATCCAGCAGCAGGTTCTCGTCGATCTGCTGGCGGCCGTCGACCACGCCGCGCAGCGCGTCGCGCTGCTGCACGACCACACCACGGGCCACGCCCAGGCCCATCATGCCCAGGGTATCGGCCACCGCGCCCAGTTCGTTGGCCTGGGTCTGCAGCTGCTCCGGTGCACCGCCGGTACGCAGGTGCAGGTCCAGCGCATCCTTGATGCGCAGCAGTTCTTCCTTCACCGCGCTGCCGACGGTATCCAGCAGTTCGCGGTTGCGCCCACTCAGGCTGCCACGGGCATGGTCCAGCTCAGCCTCGGTGGCGGTGACGCTGTCCGGTGCGAACGCCAGCAGCACGCTGTCGTGCACGCCGTCCTCGCCACGCGCCGCGCGGATCTCGTTGAGCAGCGGCATCAGCACGATCGGAATGTCGCGGTGGCCGTTCTGCAGGCGTTCCAGGTAATCGGGCAGCAGCACGCTGCCGCGCATCAGGGTCGCGCAGGCCTCGTCACGATCAGCGACGCGGCCAGCACCAATGGCATTGGCCAGCTGTTCAAGCTCTTCGGCCACCATTGCCGGGGCGTACAGCTCGACCATGCGCAGGGTGCCCTGCACCTGGTGCAGGAAGCCGGCGCAGATGCGCATGCGGCTGGCATCGCTGGGGTCTTCCGCGTAGTACTCGACCTCGTTGCGCACCTGGCGCAGGGTCTCGTCCAGCTCGGGCTTGACCCAGCCCAGCGCCGCGTGGCTCATCGCATCGCGCAGACTGCTCATGGACGCGCTCCGGTCGCCGCCGCGCGGGGGCCGCGCGAATTCTGGCGTGGGAAATGGAAATGCTTCATCGAGGGGTTCCTTGCTCGCCGCCCTGCCCGCGTCACGCCGGCAGCTTGAAGTCGGCGACCGAACGACGCAGGTCGGCCGCCAGCTGCGCCAGGTGGCCGATCGATTCGGCGGTCTGCCCGGCACCCTGCGAGGTCTGGCCGGTGATCTGCCGGATCACGCCCATGGTGCGGGTGATGTCCGAGGCCGCCGCGGACTGCTGCTGGGCGGCGATGGAGATGTTCTTGATGAGGGTGTTCAGTGCATTGGACACGCGCTCGATCTCGGTCAGCGCTGTGCCCGCATCCTCGGCCAGGCGCGCACCGGACACCACTTCGGCGGTGGTCTGCTCCATCGAGGTGACCGCTTCGTTGGTGTCGGCCTGGATCGCCTGCACCAGGTTTTCGATGCGTCGGGTCGCACCCGAGGTACGTTCTGCCAGGCGCTGCACTTCGTCGGCCACGACCGCGAAACCGCGACCGGCCTCGCCCGCCGAGGCGGCCTGCACGGCGGCGTTCAACGCCAGGATGTTGGTCTGCTCGGAAATGTCGTTGATCAGTTCCACGATCGAGCCGATTTCCTGCGACGACTCGCCCAGGCGCTTGATGCGCTTGGAGGTTTCCTGGATCTGGTCGCGGATCTGGTCCATGCCCTGGATGGTCTCGCGCACCACGCCGGCACCCTCGGCGGCGATCACCACCGAGCGCTGTGCCACGTCGGCCGATTCGGCCGAGTTGCGCGACACCTGCTCGATGCTCGCCGCGATTTCGCCGATGCGGTCCGAGGCCGAGGTGATCTGGTTGGCCTGGTGGCCCGCCGCCTCTGCCAGCTGCATGGCGGTCGCCTGGGTTTCCTGGGTGGACAGCGCGACCTTGGCCGAGGTGTCGTTGATGGTGGTCACCAGGTGGCGCAGTTCGTCGACCGCGTAATTGATTGCGTCGGCGATGGCGCCGGTCATGTCCTCGGTCACCGAGGCCTTCACCGTCAGGTCGCCCTCGCCGAGCGAGGAGATTTCATCTAGCAGCCGCATGATCGCCTGCTGGTTGCGGCTGTTGAACTCCACCTGGGTCTGGTAGCGCAGTTCCTGCTCGCGCGAGCGGCTGCGCACGTTGGTGGAAACGAAGCCGATGATCGCGATCAGCGACAGCGCGCCGGACACCACGCCGATCCAGAAATTCGGGAACAGGCGGGTATCGGACACCGAGCCGAACGAGGAGAACGCTTCGAACAGCTTGCGGCTGTCATCCAGCATGTGCGCCGAGCCCTGGCCCAGCGCGGTGGCGGCCGACTGCGCGGCGAACAGCTGGCGCGAGCTGGCCAGGATCGCGTCGGCGTCCTGCTTCATCGCCTCCCACTTCTGCTGCGATTGTTCCAGCGCGGCGATGGCGGCGGCACCGCGTACGGCGGTGATGCCCAGTTCGTCGTTGCCGTTGCGCAGACCGTCGAGCACCTGCGAGAACACGGTGATGTCGCGGGCCAGCGCGTCACCGGCGGTGGCCGCGGCGCTGCCACCGGCACGCATTTCGGTCACGCGGCGGGCCATCGAGCCGGCCACCACCACCTGCTGCAGCGCGCTGTACACCTGCGCCGACGGAGCGCCGGAGGCCGACATCGCGCGCACCAGCTCGTTCAGCTGGGCCTGCAGGCCCGGCACCGCGCCGGTGAAGTTGTTGGCGTTGCCGGCCAGGGCCAGCACCGCCGGTTCGCTGGCAACCAGCTGCCCGGCCTGCTTGCCCAACGGCGCCCAGGTCTCGCCCAGCGTGGCAATGGCACCGGACACGCCGGGCTCCTTGCCGTAGCGCCCCTGCAGGGTCGACACGTTCTGCTCGATCGCATTGCGGGTCGCCTTGAAGGCGGTGAACGCCTGCGCGTTGCCGCCGACGGCGTCACGGCCCTGGTTGGCCAGCTGCTGTGACAGCACCTGCAGGTCGGCCGCCTTGGAACCGGCATCCGCCAGGCGGCTGCCCTGCCAGGTGGCGACGCCGGTGTTGACGCCGAACAGGATCATCGATGCCAGCAGCAGGAACAGCCAGAGGTTGCTGCCGCCCAGCCGCAGCTTGCCGGATTTGGTGGCGTCCGAAGCAGTACTCATCGTTCAACCTCGATCTTCAATGCAGGGGGCGATGCCCGGCCTCAGGCCGCGGCTTGCCGGAATTCAGGGGTGCGCGACAGCAGCGAGAGCGAGAACACGCCCCAGTCGTGGCCGTCGGCATGGAAGGCGCGGTCGACGAAATGGCCGTAGCGCCCTTCGGCCAGCGTGCCGGCCGCGATCTGCTGGTCCAGTTCGAAGCTGCGCTGGCCGAACAGTTCATCGATGGTCAGCGCGACGTCGCCACCGGCCTGGCGCATGATCAGCACGCGCTGGCCTTCCTGCTGCACGGTACGCGTGCCTTCCAGGAAGTACTTCAGGTCGACCACCGGAAACAGGTTGCCGCGCAGGTTGCCCACGCCCAGCAGCCACGGCTGTGCACATGGCACCGGGGTCACCGGCGGCATCGGCACGATTTCCACCACTTCGCGGAAATCGGATACCAGCCGGCGCTGGCCGACGCGGTAACCGACGCCACGCCACAGGTCCAGCGCGAACTGCCGTTCGGGCAGCTGCACCGCGTGGGCCAGACTGCGCCGTTCGTAGGCTTCAAGGATGTCGAAGGGCGAGCGCATCAGGCCACCAGTTCGTTGATCCGCGCGATCAGTTCATCCTCGCGCGGCGGCTTGACGATGTAGTCGGCCGCGCCCTGGCGCAGGCCCCATGCCTTGTCGGTTTCCATCGCCTTGGTGCTGACGATGATCACCGGGATATGCTTGATCGCCGCGTCGCGGGCCATGGCCCGGGTCGCCTGGAAGCCGCTCATGCCGGGCAGCACCACGTCCATCAGCACCAGCTGCGGCACCTGGTCGCGGACCAGCTGCAGTCCATCCTCGGCGTTGTCCGCTTCCAGCACCTCATGGCCGGCACGGCGCAGCCACTGGGTGAACACCGCGCGGTCGGTCGGTGAATCCTCGATCAGAACGATACGAGCCATTGTGCCTTTCCCCCCTGGTCAGGCGTTGACGTATGTGCGGATGGCACCCAGCAGTTCTTCACGCGTGAATGGCTTGGTCAGGTACTGCTCCGAGCCGACGATGCGTCCCCGCGCCTTGTCGAACAGGCCATCCTTGGACGACAGCATGATCACCGGGGTCGCCTTGAACAGCTGGTTGCCCTTGATCAGCGCACACGTCTGGTACCCGTCCAGGCGCGGCATCATGATGTCGACGAAGATGATCTGCGGTTGCTGGTCTGCGATCTTGGCAAGCGCTTCGAAGCCGTCGGTGGCGGTGACCACCTCGCAGCCTTCGCGCTTGAGCAGCGTTTCCGCAGTCCTGCGGATGGTCTTCGAATCATCGATGACCATCACCCGGAGTCCTGCGAGTTCCCCGCCCGCAGTCGTGTTTTCAGTCATTGCCTATCCCCAAGCGCACGGCCCGTTCTCTGGCGGGGGCCGCTACGAAAGCGTATCTATATCGCACTTTCCGCGCCCGCTTCAAGGCCGGCCCACGGCGCAGGGGGTGGCGGCCGGCTGAACGTGACGGGGTTCGCAATGATTGCGCTGCCGCCGGGCGGACGCTGCGTTGCAGTACGGCAGGGAGGCGCGCGGCCGGCGTTGCCGCTACCATCAACGCCTTGCCTGACAGGTGCGCCCATGCCGTTGAACGTCATCGTGGTGATGGACCCCATCGCCCACATCAAGATCGCCAAGGACACCACTTTCGCCATGCTGCTGGAAGCCCAGCGCCGCGGCCATGCCCTGCACTACGTGCGCCCGGGCGGCCTGGCCCTGGAAGGCGGCGTTGCGGTGGCCCAGACCGCGCCGCTGCAGGTGCGCGACGACCCGTCCGGCTGGTATGAGCTGGGCACGTTCAGCCGTACCGAGTTCGGCCCCGACCAGATCGTGCTGATGCGCAAGGACCCGCCGGTCGACGCCGAGTACATCTACGACACCCAGGTGCTGGACGTGGCCGCCGCCGCCGGCGCCTGCGTGGTCAACAACCCGCAGGGCCTGCGCGACTACAACGAGAAGCTGGCCGCCCTGCTGTTCCCGCAGTGCTGCCCGCCGACCCTGGTCAGCCGCGATGCCAAGGCACTGAAGGCGTTCGCACTGGAACACGGCCAGGCCGTGATGAAGCCGCTGGACGGCATGGGCGGACGCTCGATCTTCCGCAGCGGCCAGGGCGATCCGAACCTGAACGTGATCCTGGAAACGCTGACCGACGGCGGCCGCAAGCTGGCGCTGGCCCAGAAGTTCATTCCCGACATCACGGCCGGTGACAAGCGCATCCTGCTGGTCGATGGCGAGCCGGTCGACTACTGCCTGGCGCGCATTCCGCAGGGTGACGAATTCCGCGGCAACCTGGCCGCCGGCGGCCGTGGCGAAGGCCGCCCGCTGAGCGAGCGCGACCGTTGGATCGCCGCCCAGGTCGGACCGGAAATGAAGCGCCGCGGCATGCGCTTCGTCGGCCTGGACGTGATCGGCGATTACCTGACCGAGGTCAACGTGACCAGCCCGACCTGCGTGCGCGAGCTGGACGCACAGTACGGCCTGAACATCGCCGGCACCCTGTTCGACGCACTCGAGGCCGGCCTGCGTTGATGGCTGCCGCGCCTGCCGTGCTGCCCCCGCCACCGCGCGAAGCGCAGCGGCTGGGAGCGACCATCGCGCTGTCGGTCGTGGTGCACGCCCTGCTGATCCTGGGCGTGGGCTTTGCGGTGAAGGGCGATGCGCCGCTGGTGCCGACGCTGGAGGTGATCTTCAGCCAGACCCGCACCGCGCTGACCCCGAAGCAGGCCGACTTCCTTGCCGCGGCCAGCCAGGAAGGCGGTGGTGAGCACGACCGTGCACAGCGCCCGCGCGACAACCAGGCCGGCATCGTGCCGCAGGCGCAGGCCGGGGTGAGCCCGGTGCCGCAGCAGCAGCAATCGGCCGCGCCGGCTCCGCCGCCGCAGGCACGCGTGGTCAGCAGCCGCAATGGCCAGGACACCGTGGCGCAGGCGCAGGCGCGGCCCACGCCGGAGCAGCCCGAACCCGATGCGCCGCTGAGCGCACGCGAGCAGCGCGACGTGGAAATGGCGCGACTGGCGGCCGAGGTGCATCTGCGTTCGGCGCAGTACGCCAAGCGCCCGAACCGCAAGTTCGTGTCGGCCAGCACGCGGGAATATGCCTATGCCAATTACCTGCGTGCGTGGGTCGACCGTGCCGAGCGGGTGGGCAACCTGAACTATCCGGACGAGGCCCGGCAGCGCCGCCTCGGTGGCCAGGTGGTGATCAGCGTGGGCGTGCGCCGCGATGGCAGCGTGGAAAGCAGCCGGATCCTGCGTTCGAGCGGCACGCCCTTGCTGGATGAGGCGGCGCTGCGGGTGGTGAAGCTGGCGCAGCCGTTCCCGCCGTTGCCGAAGACAGACGATGCGATCGACATCCTGCAGGTCACCCGCACGTGGGTATTCCTGCCCGGTGGCACCCTGCACGACGATCGATAGGGTTTTGCTGCCCGGGCCTGCGGCCCGGGACCCGCTGCGAAGCAAAGTCAACGTCAACGTCAACGTCAACAGCAGCGGTCGGGATGTTGGGCTTGGCGGGGCGGTGTGGGCTTGCAGGACACGCCGTGAACCCATCCCTGGGGGCTCGATGGCGCCATCCATGGCGCCAACGGTCCTGCAAGCCCACACCGCCCCACCTCCGACAGATCGCGGCGCCTCATCGCTGTTGGTGGGTGTCGACCTTGGTCGACACACATCCACGCCACGCGTGGATGCGAGCGAAGCGATCGGCTTTTGATTTTGATTTTCTTTTTTGATTTTCCGTGGCGGACGCACACGGAAACTGTCAAAGGCTGGGCGGGGTGGGTTCGCGGGGGTATCCGCGCCATGGATGGCGCGGCTAAGCCCCCAGGGACGGGTTCACGGCGTCCCCCGCGAACCCACCCCGCCCGGCCAAGCGCGGCTTTTGATTTACGCGATCAACCAACCCCGCCACGAGGGGCTCAGCCGTTGGCCTTCGCCTTCGCCTCGCGCGCGGCCTGCTGCTCGACCAGGGTCAGCGCCACGTTGTCGCGCAGGTACGCCGGTTCGACCTTCTCCGGTGCAATGGCCTCACCGCGCGCGAAGGCCGGTACCGCCAGCGCCAGCACATCCGACGCACGCGGCAGTGCAGTGGCATCGAAACCGCGCAGGCCTGCCCCCAGTTGCGCCACCAGAGCGCCTTCGGTCGCGCCGAACCCGGTACCGACGCCGTAGGCCGACAGCCCTTCCGGCAACGCCACCGCAGCCGGTGCGCACACGCGCTCGGCATCGCATGCAACCGGCAGGCCGTCCACGCGTTCGAAGCGTGCGACATACAGTTCGCCCATCCGCGCATCGATCGCCGACAGGATCTGCGTTTCTTCTGCCGGCGCCCGCAGCGCCAGCACCTGCAGCGTCGACACCGGCAGCAGCGGGCGGTCCAGCGCCAGCGCGATGCCCTGGGCAATGGCGATGGCCAGGCGCACGCCAGTGAACGCACCGGGGCCGCGGCTGAGCGCGATGCCATCCAGCTGGCGGCGGCTGATGCCGGCTTCGGCCAGCAGCGCCTCCGCCCACGGCAGGCTCAGCTCGGCATGCCGGCGCGGGGCGATCTCGAAACGTTCCAGCACCTGCCCATCGACATGCAGGGCAACGGAACAGGCTTCGGTGGCGGTTTCAAAGGCGAGCAGTTTCATCGGATCAGGTCAGAACAGGGGGAACGTGGCGCCGGGCGCCAGATCCGGGCCCGCCGCAGCGGTGGCCGGAACGGCATCATCGGCCACGGGTGCCCATTGTGGCGTAAAGAAGGCCTGCACATCGGCCAGGCTGCGGGTACGGCGGAACGGCGGCAGCGAATCGAGGAAGACCCGGCCATAGCCGCGATTAAGCAGGCGCGGGTCGCACAGCACCAGCACCCCGCGGTCGCTCTCGCTGCGGATCAGGCGGCCGACACCCTGCTTCAACGCGATCACCGCCTGCGGCAGCTGCTCGTCGCGGAACGGGTTGCCGCCCTGGCTGCGGATCGCCTCCAGCCGTGCCTCGTACACCGGGTCGTCCGGAGCGGCGAAGGGCAGCTTGTCGATCATCACCACGCTCAACGCTTCGCCGACCACGTCCACGCCCTCGCGGAAACTGGCCGAGCCGAGCAGCACGCCATTGCCCGATTCGCGGAAGCGCTGCAGCAACGTCGCGCGGGGCGCCTCGCCCTGCACGAACAACGGCCACGGCCCGTCGCGCAGCGCCTCGGCGGCTTCGCGCAGGGCACGATGCGACGCAAACAGCAGGAATGCCCTGCCCTGCGACGCCTGCAGCACCGGCCGCAGGGTCTGGATCAACGCGGTGCCGAAGCCACGCGCGGCCGGATCGGGCAGGCCTTCGGGCAGGTAGCACAACGCCTGCTCGGGCCAGTTGAACGGACTCGGCTGGACCAGGGTGTGCGGATCGTCCAGGCCCAGCCGCGTGGCGATGTGATCAAAGCCACCGCCTACGGTCAGCGTAGCGGAGGTGAAGATCCATGCCGCCCGGCTGCGTTCACGGTGCTCGCGCAGCGGCCCGGACACATCCATGGGCGTGCGCTGGCAGCGGAAACCACGCGGGGTGAGCTCGTACCAGAGCACATCGGCAGCACCCGCCACGTCCGCAGGGTCGGTGTCGAAATCCAGGCTGGGCTCATCATCGCCCAGCCAGCGGCTGAGCCGCGAGACCGCTTCGCGCGCCCGCGCATGGCAGGCATCCAGGCCAGCGGCAGCTTCGCGCAGTGGTTGCAGTGCCTGCTCCAGCGTCACCAGCCCCGCCATCACCGTATCGAAGCCGTCGCGCACCTGTGGCATTGCCAGTGCGCGCCACTGCGTGCCGCGCGATGGCAGGCCCTCCATCGCTGTACGCAACGCCAGCAGCGCCTGCTGCAACTGGTCGACCGGCTCCTGCAGGGCCGACTGCGCACCGCCCACGCCTCGCGCTTCGGCCAGGCAGTCGCGGCCGAGCTCCTGCCACGGGCGCATGCCGAACCCCTCGCCGAAGAACTGCGCGGCCAACTCGGGCAACTGATGCGCCTCGTCGATGACGAACGCCTGCGCCCCCGGCAGCAGTTCGCCGAAGCCATCCTGTTTCAATGCCAGGTCCGCCAGCAGCAGGTGATGGTTGACCACCACCACGTCGGCCGCCTGCGCACGTTGCCGCGCACGCACCACGAAGCAGTCGTCCCAGAACGGGCAGTCGGTGCCCAGGCAGTTGTCGACGGTGGAGGTGACCATCGGCAGCAGTGGTGAGTCGTCGGCCAACCCGTCGAGCTCGGCGATGTCACCGAACTCGGAGCGACCGGACCAGGCCAGGATGCGCTGGAACTGCGCCGCCTGTTCCGGGCTGGAGAATCGTGGCTCGCCACGCGCCTGCTGCAGGCGATAGCGGCACAGGTAGTTCGCACGCCCCTTCAGCAGCGCGCTGCGCAGGCCGACGCCGAGCGCCTGGCGCACGCGAGGAAGATCGCGGTGGTAGAGCTGGTCCTGCAGCGCGCGGGTACCGGTGGAGATGATGGTACGCAGCCCGGACAGCAGTACCGGCACCAGGTAGGCGAAGGTCTTGCCGGTGCCGGTACCGGCCTCGGCCAGCAGCAGATCGCGCTGCTGCAGCGCATCGGCGATGGCTTCGGTCAGGCGCAACTGCGCCGGACGCGGGACGAAGGCGTCCAGGTGCGAGGCGAGCGCGCCGCCGTCGCTGAGGGCTTCGCGGCTGGCATGGACAAGGTCGGACATCAGAAGGAAAGGATACCCGGCCGGGCGCTGCCCGGCACCCGTTTCAGGCCAGAGCACCAGCAGCGGCAACGGCAACAGCGTTTGTTCATGGCTCTGGGTTGTACTGAGGGCTGGCAGGGGACTGCGGGTTTGCGGGGACGCCGTAAACCCATCCCTGGGGGCTTGGCCGCGGCATCCATGCCGCGGACACCCCGCAAACCCGCAGTCCCCCGCCTTCGACAGTTTCCCCGTGACGGAGGGACGCACTTCGTAGAGTCGAGCTTGCTCGACTGGTGGTTCAGAAGCGGTGGGAGTAACGGGGAAAGAAGAAAGGAAATGGCAGCGAGCGCGCGACCCGCTTTTGATTTTGATTTTGTTCTTGCCTGCGGCCCGCGCGATGTATGGCGGGCCGGGTGGGTGGGGTGTGCAGGACCGTTGGCGCCATGGATGGCGCCATCGAGCCCCCATGGATGGGTTTACGGCGTGTCCTGCACGCCCTACCCACCCGGCCCCTCACAACCCTCCATCAGTGCGAGCGTGCGCCGCAGAGGGGGCAGCGCCCGATGGAGGGGAACAGCTCAGTACCGCTTGATCCCCGGCACGGTGCAGCCTTCCAGCTGCGCATGCGCCGACACCGCATTTTCCTTCTCGCCGCGCGCCAGGCGCGACTGCTCGATCGTCGCCCAGTGCCGGCGGCACAGCGGCCCCGTCTTCGAACCCAGATCGATCGCCTTGCGTGCGAATGTCTCCGCCTGCGCCCACTGGCCCTGCAGCAGCGCCAGCTCGGCACGTTCCTGCAGCACCGCCGGGTCACCCGCCACGATCTCCAGCGCATGGTCCAGGCTGCTGGCCGCGGCGGCCAGATCATTGGCCTGTCGCTGCGCCTGCGCGGTCACCCGCAGATCTTCAACCTGCGAATCGCGCAGCGGCTGCACCGACAGCTCCTTGTCGTCCGGGCCGGCGGCTGCGTCCACGGCGGCCAGGCGCTGCGCCGGCGTGGTGGTATCAACCGGCGGCTTGGCCACCGGCGGTGCGCTGCTCACGCACGCGGCCAAGGCCAGGCTGAGGCCGGTCAGGGCCAGGGGCTGCAGCAGGGATCGCAAGTTCATCGGCATCATCGGCTTGGAGGAGGAGTAGCAGCCGCGGGGGCCGCGGCGGGTTCCGCAGGGGCGTCCGGCTTGCGGTCCAGGCCGAACCAGCTGCGCCAGCCACCGCCTTCGCCCTCGGTTCCACCCTGCCCGTCCGGCGATACTGCCGGCGCGCACGGTGCATAGGCCGGCGCGTAGCCCACCACGAACGGGAAGCGACGCGCGCCAGGGCAGCCTTCATCGGTACTGTTGATGCCGGTGGGCGCCACCAACTGCCAGTCCAGGCCCTTGTTGCTGACGCGCAGCGGCGCACTTGGCAGGCGCTGGAAAATGCCGGACCACACCCTCATTGCACCGGTAGCGCCGTACAGGCCCGCCTGTTCGTTCTGGTCATTGCCGATCCAGATCACCGCCAGATGATCGCCGGTGTAACCGGCGTACCAGCTGTCACGGCCATCATTGGTGGTACCGGTCTTGCCGGCCGGCTGCAGCCGGCCCAGGCCGTCGGCGTTGAGGCGCTGCGCGGTACCACTGGCGACCACCTGCTGCAGCCCGACGCTGATCAGGTTGGCGGCGATCGAGTCGCCCTCTTGTGCCGGCGCCGGCGTCTTGTCATAGCGCTTGAGCAGCTTGCCCTGCGGATCGAGCACGCCACGCACCGCGTGCAACGGCTGGATCTCGCCGCCGGACGCGAGGAACTGGTACAGCTGCGCCATCGCGTACGGGCTCTGGTCGGTCGAGCCGAGGATCACCGCCGGATTCGCCTCGGCCTTGATGCCGGCCAGTACGTGAATCAGCTGGGTCACGCGCTCGGGACCGACCTGCATGCCGACGCGCACGGTGGCCTGGTTGTAGGAATGGGCCAGCGCATCGATCAGGCGCACCGTACCGTGGCTGCGGTTGTCCGCGTTGCCGGGGTTCCAGTTGCGGCCGCGGCCGAGCTGCACGGTCACCGGGGAATCGTCCACCCAGCTGGCCAGCGAGTAGCGGTCCGGCTGTGCCAGCGCCAGCAGGTACACGAACGGCTTGAGCAGCGAACCCACCGGACGCTGCGCCTCGATCGCGCGGTTGAAGCCGACCTCGGAAACCTCGCGGCTGCCGATCACCGCCAGCACATCACCGTTGTGCACGTCGGTCAGCACCATGCCGGCCTGCAGTTCGGGGCGTCGCTTGCTTTCCAGCGACTTGATGGTGCGGGTCACCGCGCCTTCGGCGTAGGCCTGCGCGGACGGCGACATGCCGGTCATCACGCTCAGGCCGGCGCCCTGCAGCGCCGATTCCGGATAGTCATGGCCCAGCTGGCGACGGACCAGGTCGACGTAGGCCGGGAAACGGTTGGCCGCCACCAGGCCCGGCGTCTTCGGCACGCCCAGCGGCGCCTTCAACGCACGCTGGTACTCGGCGTCGTCGATCAGCGTGGCTTCGTGCAGCTTGCCCAGCACGAAGTTGCGGCGATCCAGCGCGCGTTCCGGGTTGCGCCGCGGGTCGTAGAAGGACGGGCCCTTGACCAGGCCGATCAGCAGCGCGATCTGCTCGGTTTCCAGCGACGACAGGTCGCGGCCGAACCAGAACTCGGCGCCGGAGGACATGCCGTGGATGGCCTGGCTGCCGCGCTGGCCCAGGTACACCTGGTTGAGGTAGGCCTCGAAGATGGTGCGCTTGTCGTAACGCGCTTCCATGATCAGCGCGTACAGCACTTCGTTGAACTTGCGGGTGACCGTCTGTTCCTTGCCGATGCCGAGCAGGCCGCTGCGGGCCAGCTGCTGGGTCAGCGTGGACGCGCCCTGGCGGCTCTGGCCACCGGAGCGGATGGTCACCCATACCGCGCGCGCGATGCCGGACAGATCGATACCGTGGTGACGGTTGAAATCCTTGTCCTCCACCGCCTGCAGGCCGGTCACCAGCAGGTCCGGCGCCTCGCCCATGCGGATCAGGCGGCGTTCTTCCTGCTTCTGGCCGTACAGGGTGGCGATGCGCGCCGGATCCAGCCGCGCGGCCTTCAGCGCCTTGCGGTTGTCGGCATCGCGCAGCGAGGCCACGCCGCCATCGGCCAGCGACAGCTCCACCCGGCGCGGGGCGACCCGGCCGTCGACGTCGTTATAGCCGCGGCTGGAGATAACGAAGCGCCCACCGTTCACCGCATAGGTGGCCGGCTCCTTGCCCTGCCCGTCGTCGCGGTAGGCCGAAGCAGCCAGCTCGGTCTTCAGGGTGGCCGCATCCATCGCCTTGCCGGGCGTGAGCACCAGCGGGCGCGCATACACCCGCGTCGGGATCTGCCAGCGCAGTTCACCGAAACGCTGGGTCACCTGCTGGTTCAGGTACAGCGTGTAGGGAATCAGGAAACCCAATCCCAACGCGACCGCAGCCATGCTCCAGGTGATCAGGCGACGCCGCCACAGCGGGCTGTCGTCCTGCTGGTCGTCGTCGAAATCGTCGTTGTCGTCGGAATCGTAGCGTCGGGGCACTGGGGCTGGGGGCAGATAGGGTCTGGCGAGTCTAACGCAGGCGCCGTGGTGGCTGGCGGGCGATGACCTGCGGTTTCACTGCAGTTCAAGCAGCGCGAGGCTCCCGCCAGCCCGCGGCCGCCCCCACCAACGCCGCGCGGACGCCGCGCCAGCCTGCCCCGGCCAGGCACACATTGGCCAAGCGTGCGAACAGCCGCGGCGCGTCGTGAGCGATCCAGCGCGCCTGCACGCCCGCCCGGCGATACAGTTGCAGACGCGACCAGGCCATGCGCCAGGCCAGCGCGGAAAGACCCTGGAAGCGTTCAGGTGCAACGCGGACGCCGCGCTGCACCAGCAGCGCGTCCAGGGCCAGCAGGCGCCCCGCGGTACGCTGCCGCGCCTTCCCGTCGAACAGATCGAGATGCCGCAGCCGCTGCAGGAAACCGCGGCGGCTGGCGCCAATCTGGTTGTTGCCATGCTGCCGGTAATCGATGGTGGGCTCGGCCAGCATGTCCAGCCCTCCACGCAGCGACGCGTGCACCGCCAGCCATTCGTCGTGGCTCCAGCCCGGCGGCACCGGCAGCGCCCCCTCCAGCAGCGAACAACGCAGCGCACAGGTCGCGCCGGTGACGAAGTTGCGCAGCAGAATGGCATCGATCGCACGGCCCGAGCGTTCCAGTTCGACTTCGGCCGGATGCACCACCAGCACCTCCAGCAGCCGCTGGCCCAGCGGCGCGCCCTGCGCATCCACCAGCCGTGCATCGCTGTGCACCAGCAACAGGCCCGGATCAGCGCGGAAGCGCTGCACGTAGCGGCGCACCCTTCCCGGATGCCAGACATCGTCCTGATCGCTCAGGAACAGGATGTCGGCCTGGCAGCGCTGCAGCGCGTCGGCGAAGTTGCGGACATAACCGAGGTTGCGTGGGTGCCGGACGATCTCGACCCGGATGCCCAGCGCCCGCGCGCGCACCTCAAAGGCCTTCAGCAACGGCAACGTCTGGTCGCTGGAACCATCGTCGCCGATCACCACTTCGCTCACCGGAAGATCCTGGTCGAGGATGCTGTCCAGCTGCGCCTGCAGGTAGCGCGCACCGTTGTAGGTGCACAGCGCGACGCCAATGCGCTCGGCGGGGGCCGATCCGGATGGCGCGTCAGGCATGGAACGTACTCGCGGGGAACAAGGCCGAGGATGGTAGCAGAGCCTCCGCCAGTGGGCGGATCTGCACCGTCAGTGGTTGCCGGGATGCGCTGCGATCCGCTGCAGCGCCTGTGCGGCACTCATCGGCTGCCACATGTCCGCCTCCGGCCTGAACGGCCGCGGGTGTATACCCAGCAGCGCCTGCAGCGGACCATTGTCGGCAACCAGGTCCTGCTGCAGGCGTGATACCGGGCCGCGCGCGCGCGGCAGCACCGCCGCCAGGCCACGCAATGCACAGCCCGGCAGTGGCAGCGGCAAGGTCGGTTGCGCCAGGCTGGCGTGCACGCGGCGGAACATCGCGTGATACGGCAGGCGTTCACCGCCGCCGATCTCCAGCACCCGCGCCGACGCCGCACCGGTGGTGATGCAGGCCACCACCGCGCGGGCGATATCGTCGGCATGCACGGGTTGGCGCAGGCCGTCGGCCCGCGGAATCGGGAACAGGCGCAGGCGCAGCGCGCGCTGCACGATCGGGGTGATGCTGCGGTCGATGCCGGCGCCATAGATCAGGGTCGGCCGCAGGATCGTCCACGCCATGCCCAGGCGCTCGGCCTGCTCGATGAGGCCCTGTTCGCCCCGCTGCAGCATCGCCACCACGTCCTGCTCGTCGGCCTGGTCCGAATCCTGCTTGCTCAGCACGCTCATCGAGCTGGTGGCGATGACCCGAGGTGCCGGCGCCCGGGCCTGCCGCGACAACCACTGCGCCAACCCTTCCAGCGGCCCGAAACTGGCAATCGCCTGCCATTCGGCAGACGGCACGCTGTCCAGCGCGCTGGCCAGATCCCCGCACAGCCAGTGCACTCCGTCCTGCGCCGGTTGCGGCCGCCGGCTCACCGCCTGCACCTGGCCGTGCACCTGCAGCAGGCGCGGCAACAGGAACCGGCCGATCTGGCTGGTGGCTCCGGAAACAAGGACGGTCATCGGCACTCCATGGGCGGGCAGCGGGGGCTGGCTACTATAACGACCCCGCCGGCAACGGCGGGCTCAGGGCGAGGGCACACCGATATCGCGAAGGCGCTGCCGCAGCTGTTGATACTCGCTGCTGGACGCGCCCGCACCGAGCTCGGCGGCCTGCTGCAGGGCGCGTTCGGCGAAGGCGACATCACCATTGCCCAGGCGTTCGCTGCCGATCGCAAGCCAGCGCTGTGCCAGGCGCTGACGGGCAGCAGACAGGCCGTTCGCAGTGGGCGACAGGGTCTGCCAGGCCTGCAGGCAGGCGCCGGCGGCCTGCACCCGGTTCTGCCGCAGGTTGTCATCGAAGCAGGCACGGCTGGCGGGCAGCAGGCGCGCGGCGGCCGCTTTCACCCGGGAATCGCGCGGCGCCAGGGCCTGCGCTTCACGCAGCGCGTCGAACGCGCTGTGTCCCGGTGGACTGATCCACTGCCCGGCGCGCTCGGCGCGCTCGATCCTGCGCAGCAGCTCGCGCAACTGCCGTTCGCGTTGCGCGTTGCTGGCCGCCGGCTGTTGCAGCGACCGCTGTGCCTGCTGCGCACGTTGCAGGCGCTGCGCCAGCTGCTGGCGCGCCGCGGCCGACGCGCCCAGCGCCTCGGCCAGCGCTGCATCACGCTGTGCTGCGTCGAACTGGAAATCGTCGGCCTGGCTCTGGCTGCGCGCCAGCACGGCCTGCAGCACCTGCTCGCGGCCACGCTGGGCCGTGGGATCCTCCGGCGCCACGGCCAGCACGGCCAGGAAGCCCTTCGCCGCATTTTCCAGTTGCTGGCGCTGCAACGCGCGTTGCGCCTGCCGCAGGCGCAGGTCCACGGCACGTGCCAGCGCCTCCTGGCTGGCCGGCAGGTCGGCATGGCCGGCATCGAACTGGCGGGCGCGCTGCACGATCGCAGCCGCCTCGGCCAGCTCCCCTCGCCCGGCCAGCGTGCGTGCCTGCTGCAACAGATCGCTCAGGGCATCCTCGCGCCCTTCCAGCGCCGGCAGATTGTCCGGCTGCACTGCCAGGATGCGCTGGAACAGCGGCAATGCACTGCTGTCGCCATCATCAAGCCGCCCGGCCGCAAAGGCATTGCGCGCTTGTGCCAGCAGCGCGCCGATGCCGGCCCCCGTGTTGCGGCGCGCCTGCAGCTGGCGGGCAACCGCTTCGGCTTCGCTCTGCGGCACCTGCAGCTCGCGGGCCAACGCCAGTGCCTGCGCGCTGCCGTCGAGATCGTTGTTCTGCAGCCTGTCGCGTGCCTGCTGCAGTGCCGCCGCAGCGGTTCGGGCCAGGCCTTCGCGCGCCTGCGGGCGATCACCGTCCAGTGCCAGCACCGCCTGGTAGCGCTCGCGTGCGCCACTGCCATCGGCCGTGCTCAACCGGCCCGCGGCGAGTGCGCGATCACCCTCGGCCAGCAATTGTTCGATCTGCGGTTCATCCCAGAACCAGTCGGCCAGCGGCTTGCGCAGCAGCACCAGCAGCACGAACACGGCCAGCGCCGCGACCAGCGCCCAGCGCCAGACCCGGCGCGCGTGGCGTGCCTGCAGCCACCACCAGCGGCCTTCGCGGCGGACGCGGTCCAGCGCAGGATGTTCAGCGCCATGCGGGCGATGCGGAGGCTCGCGTTCCATGCGTGCAGGGTAGCCGGGGCAGCGTGAAGCTCAGCCGAGGCGACGTGCCTCGCTCACGCCCGGCAGCGCGTCCAGCTTGCCCAGCAGGGTCGACAGCTGGCCGTAGTCGCTCACCTTCAACCGCAGGCGCAGATGGGCACGGCCACTGTTGCGCACATTGTCACTGTGGATGTCGAGCACGTAGGCGTCTTCCTGGGCGATCAGGTTGGTGATGTCCTTCAGCAGCCAGCGGCGATCGACCGCCGTGACCACCACGTCCACTTCGTAGCCGCCACCGGCCTGGCCCCATTCCACCGGCAGGATCCGCTGCGGGCTGGTGGCAGCCAGGCGGGCCAGCGCCGCGCAGTCTGCCCGATGCACGGTGACACCACGGCTACGGGTCAGGTAGCCGACGATCGGCTCGCCCGCCACCGGCTGGCAGCAGCGTGCCAGCTGCACCAGCAGATTGCCCACGCCCTGCACGGTGAACTTGGACTTGCCCAGGTTCTCCCGGCGCGCGGTCGGGCGCGGCAACGCCGGCGCGGCTGCTGGCTGGCTGGCCGCGCGCTCGGCTTCCAGCAGGGCGCGGCTGACCTGGTTCGGCCCGGTATCGCCCAGCGCCACCTGGATGTAGAGGTCATCGACACTGTCGGCGTGGAATTTCTTCGCCGCCACTGCCAGATCCGAATGCTGCAGGCCCAGCCGCTTCAGCTCGCGATCGAGCAGTTCGCGACCGGCCTGCACGTTGCGCGCACGGTCCAGCTTGTGGAACCAGCTGCGCACCTTCTCGCGGGAGCGGTTGCTGGCCAGGAAGCCGTTGGCCGGCATCAGCCAGTCACGGCGCGGGTCGGCCTCCTTGCCGGTCAGGATCTCGACGCGGTCGCCGCTGCGCAGGCGGTAGGTCAGCGGCACGATGCGGCCATTGACCTTGGCGCCACGGCAACGGTGCCCGACCATGGTGTGCACCTGGTAGGCGAAATCGAGCGGCGTTGCACCCTGCGGCAGGTCCAGCACCTCGTCCTTCGGGCTCAGCGCATAGACCCGGTCCTCGGTCAGCTCGGCGTCGAGCGCCCCGGCCAGTTCGTTGCCCTGCCCGTCCTGCGCCTGCTCCAGCAGCTGCCGCATCCAGGTGATCTTGCGGTCGAAGGCCTTCTCCGCGCCCTTGCCGCCTTCCTTGTACTTCCAGTGCGCGGCCACGCCCAGTTCGGCCTGCGAATGCATCTCGTGGGTGCGGATCTGCACTTCGATGGTGCGCCCTTCCGGGCCGACCACGGCGGTATGCAGCGAGCGGTAGTCGTTGGCCTTGGGACGGGCGATGTAATCATCGAATTCGCTCGGCACCGGCGCCCACAGTGCATGCACCACGCCCAGCGCGGCATAGCAGGCGGCGACATCGTCGACCATCACCCGCACCGCGCGGATGTCGTACAGCTGGTCGAACGCCAGCCGCTTCTTCTGCATCTTCCGCCAGATGCTGTAGATGTGCTTCGGGCGGCCACTGACCTCGGCCTTGATGCCCTGCGCGACCAGTTCGCGCGACAGCACCTTCTTGACGTTCTCGACGTAGCGCTCGCGCGCGATGCGGGTCTCGTCCACCTCACGGGCGATGCGCCGGTAGGTTTCCGGTTCCAGGTGGCGGAAGGCCAGGTCCTCCAGCTCCCACTTCAGCTGCCAGATGCCCAGCCGGTTGGCCAGCGGTGCATGGATGTCGCGGGTGAGCTGGGCCAGCGCGCGGCGCTGTTCGTCATCCAGCTTGTCGGCCGCGCGCATCCGCGCCAGTTGCCGGGCCAGCAGGATCGGCACCACGCGCAGGTCGCGGATGATCGCCAGCAGCAGGCGGCGCAGCCCTTCACTGTTGCGCCCGGCCTCGCGACCGGCATGCAGCGCCCATACCGGGTCAGCAGCGTCCTGGCCGTCGAGCAGGCCGATCACCGCTGCCTTGTGGTTGCCCAGCGGCAACGCGTCCAGGTGGGCACGCAACCCGGGAAGGTCGAACAGCAGGGCCGCGACCACTGCGCCTTCGTCGGCTGAAAGCATCGACAGCGCATCAAGGGTGTCACCCAGCACCGACCAGCTGGCGCGCATCTGGTGGTCGCACTCCGGGGCATCCCAGTGCCCGCGCAGGGCCTGGCGCAGCGGAGCGGGCAGCACCGCTGCCGAGGGACGGTTCAACAAGGCATCCAGGCCGGGGACGGAAGCGCGGTTCACAGCATCGAGCAGGCAAGACAGAGGCCCCTACACTAGCGCCGGCGCCGTTCAGGGACAATCGCCGCGGCCACCATCGCCTGGCATGAGGACATGCCGCTACACTCGCGGGCAAACCCAGGAGAGTCCCGCCATGCCCTCGATCGTTCCACACTTCCGTCCACGAGTGCTCGCTTGCGCCGCGCTGTTGCTGGCCGTATCGGCGCCTGCGCTGGCCCAGCGCGTGGTGGAAGGCGACCTGCAGCAGCAGATGTCGCCCGCCGAGTTCAAGGCCGCCGGGCTGGACAAGCTGGATGCGGCGGAACTGGCCACGCTCAACCGCTGGCTGCAGGGCAAGGTCGAGGCGGCCACCACCCAGGCCGTGGCCGCCGTCCGCGAGGAGGCACGCGAGGAAGGACGCCAGGAAGTGATCGTGAAGAACCGGGGCTTCTTCGATTTCGGCAGCAACGAGCCAATCACCGGCGTGCTGCAGGGCGAGTTCCGTGGCTTCGGCAAGGGCCGCATCTACGTGCTGGACAACGGCCAGGAATGGGAACAGACCGATGCCACGACCCTGGCCGGCGTGCGCAAGTCGTCACCCCAGGTGAGCATCAAGCCCGGGGTGATGGGCGTCTGGTACATGAAGGTTGACGGTGTGAACACCCAGCCCAAGGTCCGCCGCACCAAGTAACGGCGCGTCCTGGAGGTAGAGCCGAGCACCGGCTCGGCTCTACAGGATCGGACTCACGCCTGGCGCAGTGCGGTTACCCGCTGCGCCAGCTTCTTCGCCGAGATGCCGGTGCGCGCGCCCAGCTCCTGCGCGAACAGTGACACCCGCAGTTCCTCCAGGTCCCAGCGCAGTGCCTGCCATTGCGGGCGTTCACGCAGGCCCTGTGCCTCAGCATCGCGCAGTGCGTCCAGGAACGGATGCAGCTCCAGCATGCGTGCCTGGTCGCGCGGTGGATCGCGCTTGGCCCGCTCGGTGCGCAGGATCATCGCCTTCAGGTAGCGCGGATACTGCGCCAGCGCGTCGGCCGGCGTGTCGCGCAGGAAGCCAGGGTGGATCAGGCCCACCAGCTGCGCTTCCATGTCATCCAGGTTGCCGCGCGCCCAGCCCATCAATGGCGCCTCCAGCATCGGCTTCAGCTCGGCCACCAGCGCCAGGATGGACTCGGCCAGTTTCAGCCGCGACATCGCCTCGCCGAACAGCGCCTTGGCCGCGTGGTCGCGACGCTGCTCGAAGGCTGCCGCATCGCGGATGTCCTCCAGGCCGTCAGCCAGCACCGCGTTCATCGCTGCATCGACCAGATCGCCGCGCAGGCGTTCCTGCGATTCGATCGCGGCATACAGCAGGCCGGTCTTGGCGCCCACCGGCAGCTGCTTGCGTGCCTGCTTGACCTTCTCGGCCAGGGCGATCTCCAGCAGGCGGCGCACGCCCAGCGGATGGGCTTCCTGCGCCTGCTGTCGGTCGGCGAAGATGCGCAGCGCCACGCTGTCGCCTTCATCGAGCAATGCCGGATAGGCCGGCACACCCGCTTCGCCGGGAACCTGCAGCGGAATCGGCGTCGCCGGGAACGTACGCAGGCCATCGGCCGCCATCTCGCGCCCGGCACGCGCCGCGAAGGCATCGCCGGCACGACCACCGAATTTCGCGCGCAGCGCATCGAGGTCACGCGACGTGGCCAGCACCTTGCCGTGCTCGTCGCGCAGGCGCAGGTTCATGTGCAGGTGCGGTTCGATCGCACCGGGCTCGAAATCGAGCGCGGTCACCGTGGCACCGGTCGCGCGTGACAGGAAGCGTGCCAGCTCACCGGTGATGGCATCGGCGCTGGGCTGCGGGAACGCCTCGAAGAACGCGCGGCCGAAGTCCGGCGCCGGCACATAGTTGCGGCGCATCGCCTTGGGCAGGCTGCGGATCAGCGCCGAGGCCTTGTCCACCACGAAGCCCGGCGCCAGCCAGCCCAGCTGCACCGGATCCAGCGCGTTGAGCAGGTGCAGCGGTACGTCCAGGGTCACGCCGTCATCGTCGGCGCCCGGTTCGAAGCGGTAATGCAGCGGCAACCGCGCCTGGCCCAGCGCCAGGTACTTCGGGTAGCGCTCCTGTTCACTGCCTTCGCCGGGCAGCAGGTCGACCAGCGACCAGTGCAGCGTCTTGCGCTGCTCCGGCGCCAGTCCCTTCCACCAGGTATCCAGACCCGCCGCCGAATGGATCTGCGGCGGCACCCGGTCCAGGTACCAGCGCGCCTGCCAGTCCTCGTCGGCAACGATGCCGGCGCGGCGCAGCTTGGCCTCTTCCTCGCGCGCGACCTCCAGCACCTTCTGGTTGTCGGCCACGAAGCTGGCACGGGTGTTGATCTCGCCGGTCACCAGCGCCTGCCGCACGAAGATGTCGTGCGCCTCGCCCGGCTCGATGCGGCCGTAGTGCACCGGCTTCTTCGGCGCCAGCACCAGGCCGAACAGGCTGATCTGCTCGGACGCCAGCACCTGGCCCTGCGCGCGCGACCAGTGCGGATCGAAGTGCTTGCGCAGCAGCAGGTGCGGCAGTTCGGCGATCACCCAGTCCGGCTCGATTGCGGCCAGGGTCATGCCCCACACCTTCTGCGTGTCCAGCAGGTTGGCCGCCAGCAGCCACGGCGGCGGCCGCTTGGACAGCGCCGAGCCCGGGAACGGCAGGAACCGGCGCTGGCGTGGGGCCTGGAAATCGCCCTTCTCGGTGCGGTGGCCGATCTGCGTCGGCAGGCCCGCCACCAGTGCGCGGTGCAGGGTCTGGTAGGCGGCCGCGCGCACGCGCTCGCTGAAACCACCGCCGGCCGGCGCCTGTTCCCTCTGTGCGCGCACGGCCACGGGTGCCGGCGCGGTTTCGGACTTGCCTTCGCGGGCCAGGCGCGCGGCGCGGTGCAGCTGGCCACGGGTGGCCTTCACCGCCGCCGCGTCGTCACGCGCCGGCGCCGGCGTGCTGCTGCCGGCCAGCAACGGTGCCATCGACGCATCGGCAGCCTCTTCCTTCCAGCCCAGTTCCTCACAGAGCAGCCGCAGCTGGCGGTGCAGCTCGCGCCACTCGCGCATGCGCAGGAAGCCGAGGAAATGGCGGCCGCACCAGTCGCGCAGCTTGGATTGGGTCAGGTCTTCGTGGGCCTGCCGGTAGGCATCCCACAGGCGCAGCACGCCGACGAATTCGGAGCGGCCATCGGCGAACTGCGCATGCGCGCTGTCGGCCGCGCCACGGGCTTCGGGCGGGCGCTCGCGCGGGTCCTGGATGCCCAGGAACGAGGCGATCACCAGCATCGGCCGCAGGCAGCCGGCGGCCTGCGCGGCCACCAGCATGCGCGCCAGCTTCACGTCCACCGGCAGGCGTGCCATCTGCTTGCCGATGGTAGTCATGCGCCGCTCGGCATCGATCGCGCCCAGTTCGGTCAGCTGCTGCCAGCCATCGGCCACCGCACGTTCATCCGGCGCCTCCAGGAACGGGAAGTCCTCGATGCGGCCCAGGCCCAGCTGCAGCATGCGCAGGATCACCCCGGCCAGGCTGGAGCGGCGGATTTCCGGATCGGTGAACTCCGGCCGCGCCTGGAAATCAGCCTCGGCATACAGGCGATAGCAGATGCCTTCGGCGATACGGCCGCAGCGACCCTTACGCTGGTTGGCGCTGGCCTGCGAGATCGGCTCGATGTGCAGGCGGTCCAGCTTGTTGCGTGGGCTGTAACGCTTGACGCGGGCGAAACCGGGGTCGACCACGTAGCGGATGCGCGGCACCGTCAGCGAGGTTTCGGCCACATTCGTGGCCAGCACGATGCGCCGGTTCGGGCCGGGGTTGAACACCCGGTCCTGGTCCTGGTTGGACAGCCGCGCGTACAGCGGCAGCACTTCGGTATTGCGGTACTTGCGGCGCTCCAGCGACTGGTGCGCGTCGCGGATCTCACGTTCGCCCGGCAGGAAGATCAGCACGTCGCCGCGCGCATCCAGGCGGGTGATCTCGTCGATGGCCGACACGATGGCATCGTTGACGGTGCGCTCGCCCTGCTCTTCGCCCTCGCCTTCCAGCGCGCGGTAACGCACTTCCACCGGGAAGGTGCGGCCCTCGACGCTGATCACCGGCGCATTGTCGAAATGCTCGGCGAATCGTCCGGTGTCGATGGTGGCCGAGGTGACGATCAGCTTCAGGTCCGGGCGCTTGCGCAGCAGTTGCTTCAGGTAGCCCAGCAGGAAGTCGATGTTGAGGCTGCGTTCGTGCGCTTCGTCAACGATGATCGTGTCGTAGTTCGACAGCCAGCGGTCACTGGCGATCTCCGCCAGCAGGATGCCGTCGGTCATGAACTTGATGCGGCTGTCTTCGCTGACCTTGTCGTTGAAGCGCACCTGGTAGCCGACCAGCTGGCCCAGTTCGCTCTGCAGTTCCTGCGCCACGCGGCTGGCCACCGCACGTGCGGCAATCCGCCGCGGCTGGGTGCAACCGATCATGCCGGCCTGGCCACGGCCCGCGGCCAGGCACAGTTTCGGCAGCTGGGTGGTCTTGCCCGAACCGGTTTCGCCGGCAATCACCACCACCTGGTGGTCGCGGATCAGCTCGATGATCGCGTCGGCTTCACGCGCAATCGGCAGCTGCGGGTCCAGAGTAATGGATGGCTGCTGTTGCGCCCGCATCTGCCGGCGCTGCACCGATGCCTGCAAGGCCTGCTCGAAGGTGGCGGCCAACGCCGCATCCTGTGGCTTGGCCTGGCAACGCGAGAGCATTCCCAGCAGACGGCCCCGGTCGCGGCTCATGGCGCCGTCGATGGCGGCACGCTGCTGGCGCAGGCGGGGCGATGGATTTTTATCGATAGAGTTCATCAATCGGTTCGTTCAAAACTTTGAAAGCGACCAGTCATCACGACCGGTTTATTGTGAAGGCCAACGATTCCACAAGGAGGAACCCCATGGCGAAGACCAAGAGCACGACCAAGGCCAAGACCGGCAAGCAGAAGCTTGCAGCGGCGGCACCGTCGGCACCGAACATCGATATCGGGATCACCCAGGGCGACCGCAAGAAGATCGCCGACGGTCTGTCGCGCTTCCAGGCCGATGCGTTCACGCTCTACCTGAAGACGCACAACTTCCACTGGAACGTGACCGGGTCGATGTTCAACTCGCTGCACACCATGTTCGAGACGCAGTACACCGAGCAGTGGGCGGCACTGGACGACGTGGCCGAGCGCATCCGCGCGCTGGGCTTCAATGCCCCGGGCTCCTACCGGGAATTTGCTGCGCTGACCTCGATCGCCGAGGAACCGGGCCTGACCGACAGTGCGGACTGGCGTGAAATGGTACGCCAGTTGGTGGTCGCCAACGAAGCGGTCTGCCGTACGGCACGTGAAGTGCTGGACGTGGCGGCCAAGGGTGACGATGCCCCGACCGAGGATCTGATGACCCAGCGCCTGCAGACCCACGAGAAGTACGCCTGGATGCTGCGTTCCCTGCTCCAGTAAGGGTTTGGGGGGCTCGGCAGGGCTGCGCCCTGCACCCGCGGTAGTGCCGGCCGCTGGCCGGCAACAGCAACAGCAAAAGCTGGCTTCCTATGGGTAGGCGGGGTGGGTCCGGTGGCAGGGGACGCCATAAACCCGTCCATGGGGGCTTGGCCGCGGCATCCATGCCGCGGACACCCCTGCCACCGGACCCACCCCGCCTTCGACAGTTCTCCGCGATCTGTCGGCAAAGCCTGGGGTCAGAGCCGTTTTCCGCAGGAAAACGGCTCTGACCCCATTTCGTTTGTCGATATCTGAAAGATGTGTCGACCAAGGTCGACACCTACCAACAGGCGCGGGGAACTGTCGGGCGTGGGGCGGTGTGGGCTTGCAGGACCGTTGGCGCCATGGATGGCGCCATCGAGCCCCCAGGGACGGGTTTACGGCGTGTCCTGCAAGCCCACACCGCCCCGCCCAACCAGCAGACACCCCAGAGCCAGCTGTTGCCTTTGACGTTGATCTGGCCTGGAGCAGGTGCAGGGCGCAGCCCTGCCGAGCCCCCCCCGCCGGGGTAAACTACCCGGATGGCTTCCCGTCCCGCGCACGACCTGCTCCAACGCGTCTTTGGTTACGACGATTTCCGTGGTCCGCAGCAGGACATCGTGGAGCACGTGGCTGCCGGTCACGATGCCCTGGTGCTGATGCCCACCGGCGGCGGCAAGTCGCTGTGCTACCAGGTGCCGGCCCTGCTGCGTGACGGTTGCGGCATCGTCATCTCGCCGCTCATCGCGCTGATGCAGGACCAGGTCGAGGCCCTGCGCCAGCTGGGCGTGCGCGCCGAGTACCTGAATTCGACCCTGGACGCCGAAACCGCCGGTCGCGTCGAGCGCGAACTGCTGGCCGGCGAGCTGGACATGCTCTATGTCGCGCCCGAGCGCCTGCTGACCGGCCGCTTCCTGTCGCTGCTGTCGCGCAGCCACATCGCGCTGTTCGCCATCGACGAAGCGCACTGCGTGTCGCAGTGGGGCCACGATTTCCGCCCCGAATACCGCCAGCTCACCGTCCTGCACGAGCGCTGGCCGGACATTCCGCGCATCGCGCTGACCGCCACCGCCGACCCGCCCACCCAGCGCGAGATCGCCGAGCGCCTGGACCTGGCCGAGGCCCGCCACTTCGTCAGCTCGTTCGACCGCCCCAACATCCGCTACACCGTGGTGCAGAAGGACAACGCCCGCAAGCAGCTGACCGATTTCCTGCGCGGCCATCGCAGCGAGGCCGGCATCGTCTACTGCATGTCACGGCGCAAGGTTGAAGAGACCGCCGAATTCCTCTGCGGCCAGGGCTTCAATGCGCTGCCCTACCACGCCGGCCTGCCGCCGGAGGTGCGTGCCAACAACCAGCGCCGCTTCCTGCGCGAAGACGGCATCGTGATGTGCGCGACCATCGCTTTCGGCATGGGCATCGACAAGCCGGACGTGCGCTTCGTGGCGCATACCGACCTGCCCAAGTCGATGGAAGGCTATTACCAGGAAACCGGCCGCGCCGGCCGCGATGGCGAGGCCGCCGAGGCCTGGCTGTGCTATGGCCTGGGCGACGTGGTGCTGCTCAAGCAGATGATCGAGCAGTCCGAGGCCAGCGAGGAGCGCAAGCAACTGGAGCGCTCCAAGCTTGACCACCTGCTGGGCTACTGTGAATCCATGCAGTGCCGCCGCCAGGTGCTGCTGGCCGGTTTCGGCGAGACCTACCCGCAGCCCTGCGGCAACTGCGACAACTGCCTGACCCCGCCGGCCGCCTGGGATGCCACCGTCCCCGCGCAGAAGGCGTTGAGCTGCGTCTACCGCAGCGGCCAGCGCTTTGGTGTCGGCCACCTGATCGACATCCTGCGCGGCAGCGAGAACGAGAAGGTCAAGCAGCAGGGCCACGACAAGCTGAGCACCTATGCGATCGGCCGCGACCTGGATGCGCGCACCTGGCGCAGCGTGTTCCGCCAGTTGGTGGCCGCCAGCCTGCTGGAAGTGGACAGCGAAGGCCACGGCGGCCTGCGCCTGACCGATGCCAGCCGCGCCGTACTGACCGGCCGCCGCCAGATCAGCATGCGCCGCGATGCCGCCAGCACCAGCAGCGGCCGCGAACGCAGCGCGCAGCGCACCGGCCTGTCGGTGCTGCCGCAGGACCTTGCCCTGTTCAACGCCCTGCGCGGCCTGCGCGCCGAACTGGCGCGTGAACAGAACGTGCCGGCCTTCGTGATCTTCCACGACAGCACCCTGCGCAACATCGCCGAGCAGCGCCCGACCAGCCTGGATGAACTGGCCCGGGTCGGCGGCATCGGCGGCACCAAGCTCAGCCGCTACGGCCCGCGCCTGGTGGAGATCGTGCGCGAGGAAGGGTAATGGCGATCCCGTTTGTAGAGTCGAGCTTGCTCGACTGCTGTTGATTCCACGCCAGGAGCAGTCGAGCAAGCTCGACGCTACAAATCCCACCCTGGTGCTGCTCCAACCTTGAACCGGCTGTTCAGCCGGAAGTGCATCCGCGCCCGCTTGCGGCTAAATTGGCGTCCATGTCCCTGGCCTCGACCCTGCTCCGTGTCGTGCTCATGCTCAGCCTGTTGCTCAACGGGCTGAACGCGGCCATGGCCAGTGGTCACGAGGAAATGGGCCGGATGGCCCATGCCGTGGCCGCCGAAGACGGCGAGGCCGACTGCCACCACCACGCCGGCATGCAGGCCGAACAGGCTCCGCAGGCCAAGGCCCCCGCCCACGACGCCCATTGCCAGATCAAGGACTGCGTGCGCAGCTGCGCGCAGCACCCGTTGCTGGTGGTGCAACCCCTGCCGTACCTGGCCGGCCCGGCATTGTCGCTGGCACCGCAACCGATGCCGGCCAATGGCCGCCCGGCGCCGCCACTGCCGCCGATCTCGCGTCCTCCCATCGGCTGATTCCACGCGTACCGTGCGCGCTGCGCACCAGAGCCGGCTGTTTGCCGGCATCTATCCGTGTCTGGAGTCACCACCATGAATACCCGCATTCCCCCCGGCCCGGGCGCTGTGCCCATGCCGTCGCGCCGCCTGTTCGTGCAGGGCCTGGCCGCCGGTGGCGTCGTCGCCGGCATTGCCGCCGTCGGCGTGCCGCAGCGCGCGCTCGCCGCCGCCACGTCCACGCCGCGCCTGGCCGGCGCCCCCGCCGTGCTCAGCGACACCCGCGTCGAGCTGTCCATCGGCGAATCGCTGGCCAACTTCACCGGCCGCACCCGCCCGGCGATCACCGTCAACGGATCGCTGCCGGCACCGATCCTGCGCTGGCGCGAAGGCCAGAGCGTGGACCTGTTCGTGCGCAACACGCTGCAGCGCCACCCGACCTCGATCCACTGGCACGGCATCCTGCTGCCGGCCAACATGGACGGCGTGCCCGGCCTGAGCTTCAACGGCATCGGTCCCGGCGAGACCTACCACTATCATTTCGACCTCAAACAGTCGGGCACCTACTGGTACCACAGCCACTCGATGTTCCAGGAGCAGGCCGGCCTGTACGGCGCGCTGATCATCGACCCGGCCGAGCCGGCACCGTACCACCACGACCGCGAGCACGTGATCCTGCTGTCGGACTGGACCGACATGGACCCGGGTGCGTTGTTCCGGCGCATGAAGAAGCTCGCCGAGCACGACAACTACTACAAGCGCACGCTGCCGGACTTCCTGCGCGACGTGAAACGCGACGGCTGGTCGGCCGCACTGTCCGACCGTGGCATGTGGGGGCGGATGCGAATGACCCCGACCGACATCTCCGACATCAACGCGCACACCTACACCTACCTGATGAACGGTACCGCGCCGGCCGGCAACTGGACCGGGCTGTTCCGCAGCGGCGAGAAGGTACTGCTGCGCTTCATCAACGGCGCCTCGATGACCTACTTCGACGTGCGCATCCCCGGGCTGAAGATGACCGTGGTCGCCGCCGACGGCCAGTACATCCATCCGGTCAGCATCGACGAGTTCCGCATCGCACCGGCCGAGACCTATGACGTACTGGTGGAGCCCACTGGCCAGGATGCGTTCACCCTTTTCTGCCAGGACATGGGCCGCACCGGCTTTGCCGCCGGCACGCTGGCGGTGCGCCATGGCCTGCAGGCACCGATTCCGGCGCGCGACCCGCGCCCGTTGCTGACGATGTCCGACATGGGGCACGACATGGCAGGGCATGACATGGGCGGCCACGCTGGCCACGACATGGCCGCGATGAAAAGCATGGAAGGCGGCTGCGGTGCCAGCATGGGCCACGGCGCACATGGCGGTGGCAGCGATGCCGCCAGCAAGGCACCGAAGCACCCGGCCAGCGAACGCAACAACCCGCTGGTGGACATGCAGAGCTCAGCCACCGAACCCAAACTGGACGACCCGGGTATCGGCCTGCGCGACAACGGCCGCCAGGTGTTGACCTACGGAGCGATGCGCAGCCTGTTCGAGGACCCGGATGGGCGTGAACCGGGCCGCGAGATCGAGCTGCACCTGACCGGCCACATGGAGAAATTCTCCTGGTCGTTCGATGGCATCCCGTTCGCCAGCGCCGAGCCGCTGCGGCTGAACTACGGCGAACGCATGCGCATCGTGCTGGTCAACGACACCATGATGCAGCACCCGATCCACCTGCACGGCGTGTGGAGCGACCTGGAAGACGCACAGGGCCAATTCCAGGTGCGCAAGCACACCATCGACATGCCGCCGGGCACCCGCCGCAGCTATCGCGTGCGCGCCGACGCACTCGGTCGCTGGGCTTACCACTGCCACCTGCTGTACCACATGGAAGCAGGCATGATGCGCGAAGTGAGGATCGAAGAATGAGCCGCACACTGCTTTCCCCCAGCCTGCTGGCCCTGGGCCTGGCGACTGCACTTCCGGTGTTCGCGCAGTCGCATGCCGGCCATGACATGGCCGCGATGGACGCGCCTGCGAAAGCCACGACAACGCCAGCCGAGCAGGTCGATCATTCGAAGATAGATCACTCGAAGATGGATCACGGTACGACGCAGCCGGCGACGATGGATCATTCCTCGATGGATCATTCCTCGATGGATCATTCCTCGATGGATCATTCCTCGATGGACCACGCCGCGATGGGCCACGGATCGCCTGCACCGACCGAGCCACGCGAGCCGATCCCGGTCCCGACCGACGCCGACCGCGCCGCCGCCTTCCCGCCGATCGCACATGGCGCGATGGAACATGCGCCGGAGATCAACAGCCTGCTGCTGATCGACCGTCTTGAACACTGGGATGGCAAGAGCAGCAACGGCCAGGCCTGGGAGGCGACCGGTTGGATCGGCGGCAACATCAACCGCCTGTGGCTGCGCACCGATGGCGAACGCAGCCGTGGCCGCACCGAGTCGTCATCGCTGGAAGCCCTATACGGCCGCAGTGTGTCGCCCTGGTGGGACGTGCTGATCGGCGTGCGCCAGGACTTCCGGCCGGCCGATTCGCGTACCTGGGCCGCGCTCGGCATCCAGGGCCTGGCCCCTTACAAGTTCGAAAGCTCGGCCACGCTGTACATGGGTTCCGGCGGCCAGGTACTGGCCAAGGCCGAAGTCGAGTACGACGTGCTGCTGACCAATCGCCTGATCCTGCAGCCGTTGCTGGAAGCCACCGTGGCGGCCAAGGACGAACCGGAGTACGGCATCGGCCGCGGCCTGAACAAGGTGGAAGCCGGCCTGCGCCTGCGCTACGAGTTCAACCGCCGCTTCGCGCCGTACATCGGCATCAGCCACGAACGCACGTTTGGCGACACCGCCGATTACGCCGGTGACCACGCGCGCGACACGCGCTGGGTGGCCGGCGTGCGCATGTGGTTCTGAGCAGCGGAGTGTGAGCAACCGCCAGCCCCGGCAGGCGCCGGGGCCGGCTACACTGCGCCACGTTCCAATGCAGGCCCCACCATGTCGTTGCAGATCCGCCGCGCCACCCTGTCCGATGTCGAAGCGCTGTCGGCCATCGCCATCACCACCTACAACGAGACCTGGGGTGACTCGTACCCGCCGCAGGAACTGCGCGATTTCCTGCAGGCGCACTACAGCAGCGAACCGCAGCGCGCCGAGCTGTCCGACCCACGCAGTGCGGTCTGGCTGCTGATGGATGGCGACAACGTGGTCGGCTATCTGGCAGCGGGTGCCAACACCCTGCCGCATGCCGAGGCACGCGAGGGCGACATTGAACTGAAGCGTTTCTACATCCTGGCCGACTACCAGAACGGCGGTCATGGCGCGCGCCTGATGGACTCGTTCATGGCGTGGCTGGACCACCCCCAGCGCCGCACCCTGTGGGTGGGCGTGTGGGAAGAGAACTTCGGCGCGCAGCGCTTCTACGCACGCTATGGCTGCAGCAAGGTGGGCGAGTATGAATTTATCGTCGGCGAGACCCACGACCGCGAGTTCATCCTGCGCCGGCCGTGATCACGGCCCTGTAGAGTCGAGCTTGCTCGACTACTGTCGGAACAGCCAGTCGAGCAAGCTCGACTCTACGAAGAGCGGAGCAGTCGAGCAAGCTCGACTCTACAAAGAGCGAACTGCTCAGAAATCGAACAGTTCGGACAGGAAGCTGTCCTTCTTCTTTTTCTTGTAGCCGTGCCCATGCTGCTGGCCACGATTGTCTTCGTAGCGCTGGCCGAGATGGCGCGTGTCACGGTGCATCACCGGCGGCGGCGTGGACGCCGGCTGCTGCTGCACAGGCGCAGGTGGCGGCGCCGCCGCTCCGGCGCGCTCGATGATCTTGTCCAGCTCGCCACGGTCCAGCCACACGCCACGGCAACCCGGGCAGTAATCGATCTCGATGCCATGGCGTTCGGCCATCTGCAGGGTCTGGGTCGTGCATACGGGGCACAGCATGGGCATTGCTCCTCTCGGTCTGGCATCGACTGTACCTGCCCCGCGATGACTGTGCGGCAACACATGACCGATGGCACAGGGACTTCCGGCGCGTGCCGGCGGAAGCGGCCGGCCCGACACTGCGGCCTTGTCCCGCAGGGAGTGCGCGCATGACCATGCTGTCCCGCCTGCCCAACCCGGTGCGCCTGTTGCTGGTGCTGCTGGGCGTTGGCCTTGGCCTGAACCTGCGCGATATCGCCGCGTCCATCGGTGCGCCGATTCCTGCGCTGCCCATCCCGTATGGCGGCAGCCTGCTCGACAATGCACTGGCCGTGCTTGTAGCGCTGTTGCTGGCCGCGCTGCTGCGCCCCCGCGGCATGGGCCTGTTCGCCAGTCTCGGGCTGTATGGCAACGGCTGGAGCGGACCCCTGTGCGTGCTGCTGGCCAGCCTGCCCTGCTGGCTCGGCCTGGCCCTGCTGGGCACACCGAACGCGGCGCTGACCGTCCTGGACGCAGCGATGCTCGCGGTACTGTTCCCCGTGGCCGAAGAGGTGCTGTTCCGCGGCCTGGGTTTCATCCTGCTGGTGAAGATCGTGCGCGGACCCTGGCCCCTGCTCGCACTGCCGCAGGCGTTGCTGTTCGGCTGGGTGCACTGGCTCGGCTTCGGCGGTTTCGAGGGCGGTGGCACCGCGCTGTTCATCGGTGCGGTGATCGCCTTCGGTGGCTTCATCTTCGCTTGGCTCGACCACCTCGACGGCGACATCCTGTGGTGCGGACTGGTGCTGCACGTTTCGATGAACCTGGCCTGGAATGTGTTCAGCCTCGACGACGCCATCGCATTGGGCTGGCAGGCCACCAGCCTGCGCATCGGCACGGCCCTGCTGGCGGTGGCCGCACTGGCCTGGCACAGGCGTCGTCGGCGCCCGACGCGCCTGTAACGCCCACTTAGCCTGCCGTGCACGCCGGTATCACTACCGGCTTGCGCATACTTGCGCGCCTTTTCACTGTTGCTGTCCGGAGTTGTCGCGTCATGTTGCTGTCCAAGCGCCACGTTGAACCCCGCGTCCTGCTGATCGAGGACGCGGAGGAAACCCGCGAACTGAGCCGGCTGGCGCTGGAAAGCCAGGCCTGCCACGTGGTGGGCGTCAGCTCGGCCGAAGCCGCGTTGGGCCTGCTGGCCGCCGGTGAGCGTTTCGACCTGCTGTTCACCGACGTCAACCTGGGCCGCGTGAGCGGAATTGAAGCCGCCAACCAGGTGCGCGACCTTTATCCGTACCTGCCGATCCTGGTCACTTCGGGCATGGATCAGCACCGCGTGCTGCCACAGCTGCGCGACGGCATCCATTTCCTGCCCAAGCCCTACAACATGAGCGAACTGCTGGATGCTATCCGCCTGTGCTTCAGGCACGCCGATGTGGGCGTGCTGACCGGACCGGACGCACAGGCGGCCTGAGGCATTCATCCACGCATGGCGTGAATCTACTGAATCCGCGTCTCATCGGCGTGGCTGCAACCGCCGATCAACCGCTGCTGTACGGCCCGGTACCCGGGAACACCTTCAGCAGTGCGCGGGTGATCATGTCCGGGTAGACCGTGAAGTGATCTTCGTCATCGATCACCATGTTCTCCACCTTCAACGATCGCCCGCTGTTGCGCAGCTGCTCTGCGAATTCGGCGTTATGGCGCAGCATATCGTTGCGGGTGAAATAACGCGGTTCCGGCTTGACCGTTTCAAAGCTGCCCACCGACAGCACCACCGTGGTCGGCTGAGTCGGCGCCTTGGCCTCGGCCTGCAGGCGCGGCACAAGGTGGTTGTCGAACCACAGCGACGGGCTGGACAGGATATAGGTACGGAACATGTCCGGGCGCGTGGTCAGCACGTAAGCGCCGAACAGGCCGCCGTAGGAATGGCCCGCATAGGCGCGCCGTGCCGGATCGGTACGGTAGCGCGCATCGATCATCGGCAGCACGCGCTCGGCGAGGAAATCGCGGTAATGCGCGGCACCGCCATAGCTGACGTCATCACTGTAGTCACGCGGATCGGTGCGCGCCGGATCGCTGGGCGTGTAGTCCCGCGAGCGGCTCTGCTTCGAGGTCAGGCCTTCCTGCGGCGGCAGCCCGACCAGGATGAAATCCTCGATGTTGACGCCCTTCTGCCCCACCATGTTGCGCACGCTGCGCACCAGCGGGAAGCTGTACAGCGCGTCGGTCACGTACAGCACCGGGTAGTGCTTCTCCGGATGCGCGGCGTAATCGGCCGGCAACGCCACCCAGACCGGATAATCGCGGCCGACCGGATCGTGCACGCGCAGCGCTTCGGTATCCGGCAGCACCACACCCGGCGCAGCGGTGGCCGCGCTTTCCTTCGCTTCACTCTGCGTTGCCGGCGGTGCCACCGACATCGCACAGCCACTCACGGCCAGGCAGGCCGCCACACTCCATCCACGCACACGCTGCATCCACAAGCTCCCATTGCGGGCGGCGTACCGGATGGCGCCGCTGCCGCATCCTTGCATGGCGTGCGACGCGGTGCCAGTGCGGTCAGGGCGAGACCGGCGGCGGTGCCGGGAACAGCGTGCGCAGCGCCTGCAATGCGGCCGGATGATAGATCGTGGCGTGGGTTTCCTCCGGCAGTGGCAGGTACTTCACCAGCGGCGACGGCGAGGGCTGCTCCAGCAGCGTTGCCAGCTGCGCGGCAGAGGCTGCCAGCTCCGGCTGCCCGCTGCTGGCCAGGAACACGCGCGGCTGCGCACGCGTCACTGCCGGCAGCTGCTTGGCTGCACCCGCCAGCATCGTTCCCCGGTTCCACCACAGGCTGGGGTCCAGCGCGATGTAGCTGTTGAACAGCGTCGGTTCCTGCAGCAGCGTCTCGACCACGAACAGGCCAGCCAGCGACTCGCCGATCAGCGCGCGCTCGTCGGTGGTCGGGTAGCGCTGGCGCACCTGCGGCATCAGTTCATCGCGCAGGAACGTGCGGTAAGCCGCCGAGCCACCGATGCGCGGCGCGATCTTCTGGTCCTGCGGATCCTTGCTGGGGCCGGTCATGTCGCGGCGGCGTTCGGTGTTCTCGATGCCGACCAGCAGGAACGGACGCATGCTGCCGTTGCCGCTCAGTACCTGCACCAGCCCGGCCACATGCAGGAAGTCCTCGCCGATACCGCCGTCGGGCATGTAGAGCACCGGCAGCGGCGTCTTCGGGTCCAGGCCCCACGGCTGCGGGCGGTAGACGTTGATGCGGCGCGTTTCGCCCAGCGCCTTCGACTGTACGGTGAAGGTCTCGCCAATGACCAACGGGGTTGCGGCGGCGGCCTGTGCGGACGGCGCCGGTTCGGCGGCCATCAGCGGCGTGGCGGAGACGGCGGACAACAACAGCGACAGCACGATCAGGCGCATGGGCGGCCCATCCTGGGAAAGATGGCCGAGCATAGCGCTCCGCCAGAGGGATCGGCGGCTTCGGCACGCTCAACACCCGTGCCAGATGCGTAGATCCACGCCCTGCGTGGATGGATCACTGTAGAGCCGAGCCCACGCTCGGCTCAGCACCCCACGCGAACCGCGGCCGAGCATGGCTCGGCTCTACAGGGAGCCTGCACGGATATGTCGCGTTCGCACCGTAATTTTGCCGCGTGACGCGCTCGCGCCACTGCTACGGAGCATGGAAGTGCAGCCAGCTTTACACGCGCCGGTTCACAGCAAATGCGTTATCCGGTGCGGTTTGCGCCATTCCACAACGCGATTCCCCAGGCCACAAGAACGGATACGTCGCGTCCTGTCGCTCGCTGCATTCGGAACCTCTGTGACAACAGTGTCGCGCTGCGGTTGGCAGAAATTTTTCCCCACATTTCATATTGAAATCCGCGCGCGGGCGTAACCAATATGCAGCGCCACCGACAACGGGTGGCACCGGGCCTGCAAGCCCGTAATGACATTCACGCTGTTGTTTGCGCTCACCCGTCGGCACCGTCTCCGGACCGTGCCGGCGGGTGATCCGTCGGCCTTCATGGCGGGCGGTGCGTGGGGGTTTTCGGACCCGCCGGTTACTGCGTGATGTCTCCGGGCTTGCAGCCATGCACCGTCCGCCACCCGTCCTGCACGGTGGTGCTACTGCCCAAGAGCCGAGGAATCCGAGATGACCCGACGTCCGCCCCAAGCGCCCTACTGCACCCTCGACAGCGTCAATGACGATGACAGCCCCGCGCCGGATCTCAGCACGTTCTGGGGGTGCCTCAAGCGCATCCGCGATGGCGACGGCGCCGACGGCCTGCCCTGGCCGGAAACCGATCTGCCGCCCGGCCGTGATCAGGCGATGGCACGCGCCGAGCGTGCCGCCGTCGGCATGCTGACCGTGGCGGAAATGCTGCACGCCGCCGAACGCTGCCGGTCGATGGCCACGCCCGACCGCCATCTGGATGAAGGGGTAATCGATGGGTTGTTCTTCGCCTGCCGCGGGCTGGCGGAACTGGTGTGCCGGGATATCCGCCTGGCGTAGCCGCCGTTGCACCCCGGACCGGTTCATACTTGGGCCGGACGGATCGCCAGTCCCTTCGAAACCTACAAGGAGGTTTGCATGTTGAATGCCCTGCTCATCGCCGCGCTGGCCGCCGGCCCGGCCGCGCCCGTACCGTACGCCGACTGCCTGCTCGGCAACATCCAGCCCGGGCTGTCTGATCGTGCCGTGCAACTGGTGCAGGAGGCCTGTGCCGTGAAGCATCCCGACAGTTTCAATGCTTCGCTGGAACTGGAGCGCACCTACAGCACCCAACGACAGGCGCGGTTCGATGCGGATCGTGCCGCGGCGGAGCGGGCTGCGAACGCCGCTGCGAACGCAGCAGCCGTTGCCGCGCAGGTGGCGGCGGAACGCGAGGCGGCGAGGGCCAAGAATGCCAAGCCACGGTAGATGCACGCTCGCACTGCCGGTTGCGCTTTCCCTGCTGGCACTACCGGTGCTCGCTCAGCCGCCGGTGCAGAAGCAGGGACCTCCAGTTCCCGCAGCGGAGGCCTACCGATGGGTCCATCTGAGTGGGGGCGTCGAGTACGCCAGCAGACGTGGCATGACGATGAACCTTTGGACCGCTACTGCAGACAAGGGAGAGTCAACGGATACGTTCATGGCCCGCGTTGGCCGTGAAGCACTGCTGGTTCTGGGGCCATCGCAGGCTGTGATCTGTGGCCAACTGGTGAGCACCGCTGGGCAGGACAGCATCCAGCTCAAGACGACCAACAAGGCCGCCGATTGCCGGGCTTCCGCTTCGAAGCTTCCCTACGTGTTTGTCAGTCGATCTGAGCAGGGAGCCGAAAGAGTGGCATCGTTCCAGAGTGAGCTGCCTGGCGCGCGGTACACGATAGACCGGGCTGGGGTTGAATTCAGAAACGGCGCATCTACCAGGCTGGTCGCAAGCTACATCGGGAAGTAGCAGGAGGGCCTGCAGTTCATTCGCCTCGATCCCGTTCGGCCATCTGCCTTGAACTGCTCCAAGCCGGTCCGCGCTGTCTACAATGTGCGATTGCCACGGAGCCCTTGCGTGCGCCTGATCGTACTGATTTTCTGCCTTTTCCTCTCCGCACCGGCTGCCGCAGAGCTGGTTACCGTCGCCGGCACCATCCGTCAGGATCCGCACGACCGCAGCAAGTGGACCTTCGTGGAAGATGCCCGGCACAAGCCGGTAGGGTTTGCCCCCACCGTCGTGGCGAAGGGTACCGACCTGATCCTGCAGTTCTCCCCCGCCTTCGGCCGGGTGGTGTCCTTCATCACCGCGCCAGACGAAACGATGGCATCGCAGCTGGGGGTGTCGGTTGGCTCGTCGGTCGACCCCGACGCCGTGGTCATCCGCCTGTCGATTACCCAGTCGGTCACTGGACAGGTGTGGTGGGACAACGGCTGGCATCACCAGGTCGACAGCCTCGTCACCGGGCCCCGGGACGTGGAAGCGCCGAAGTTCGTAGGCTCCACGCTGCTGATCAGGGCAGATGAACTGCCCGGCACCGGCCTGCAGCTCAGCCCGTGGACACGCGACGGCAAGGTGGTGCCCTATGTACCCGCCGTCCGCCTGGCGGTGAGGAACAGCTTCAGTGTGGCGTTCCTCGATGGCGCGGCGTTCGCCTCCACTCCGAACGAGCGTATGGCCTTCACCTACACCAAGGTGGTGTCGGGACCGGTGCGGGTCGACGGCGGAGGAGGTCCAACTGGCCTCGCGTTGTTCAGTGGCAACATCTGGGTGATGGGCGTGATGGAGCGCTGACCCGGTTCGGCCTCCTTGATGCAGGACAGCCACGGATTCCGCTGCTACAGGGGCAGGCCATTGGAAGCACGCCCGCATCGTCGATGGCGTTGGCCGCAAAGACCGGATGGGTTGGCCCATGCTCTGGACTTGTGCTGCCAGGGCCTGCCGTTGAGCCACTCGCGGCAACCGACCACACGGCTTGTCGAGATGATGATGGCGATCGAGTCCAGCCACACCGGCGAACCACGCTGTCTCCCTCACCGCAGCGTCCGGCGCCACCACCAGGCAACCACGCGCAGGTGCCTGGAACGGCCAGCGCATACTGTTGATGCGGGTGAAATGCAGACACCCAACGCAAAAAGCACCGGAAGCCGGTGCCTTGGGAATGACGCAGATCATTGAGTGCAATGGTGGGCCGTGAAGGATTCGAACCTTCGACCAAAAGATTAAAAGTCTTCTGCTCTACCGACTGAGCTAACGGCCCATGGCACTGCCCCGGCCTTTCGGCGGGGTGGGCATTCTACCCTACTTTGGCCGGTCGCGTGAAACCCTGGTGTGCCGAGGTTGCCGGCCAGCGGCCGGCATTACCCCGATCCGGGCAGCGGGCTTAAACCCTTGGGGCCACCGTCGCATCCCAGCTGTGATCCTTCCCCGGAGCCATGGATGCGCCTGATCGTCAGCCTGCTTGCCGCCCTGCTGCCCTGCGCAGCCTTGGCTGCTCCGTCCCAGGTCGTCACCGACGATATCGCCCGCTTCTGGGCCACCTTTGACGCGGTGCGCGCCGAGCCCGACGCCGCGTTCCGAGCGCTCTACCCTGCCCTGCGCCCGGCCACCATCACCTACGCGGTCGGTGTGTTGCGCACCGGCGGCACCACGTTGGGCGACAAGGTGCTGATTGGTGCGGAGTTGGCGCTGGGTAATGAGCGCGTGGATGTGAGCGAGCTTCCAGAGCCGATGCGCAGCCGCCTGCGGATCTTCTACGACAGCCGCCCGGGGGCGAACAACGCGCAGAACAACCTGCACGAGTACGTGCATACCCAGCAGCGCGAGACCACGGGCAGCCTGGCCCAGTACGCGGTGCGCGAAGGTGTGGCGGAGTACGTGGCCGAACGCATCAGCGGGCGCCGGCCGGCACTGCTCTTCTATGGCTACAGTGCAGCGCATGAAGCGGCCATCCGCACGCGCTTCATCGCCGAGATGGACGGCGATACCCTGGATAACTGGCTGTACAACAGCGCCCGCAACCCGTTCGGGGTGAGTGATGTGGGCTATTACGCCGGGTATCGCATCGCGCAGGAGTACATGCAGCAGCAGGCGGATGAGAAGGCGGCGATCGCGCGGATGATCGAGTTGGACTACGCCGATGCGGGGGCGGTGCGGGCGTTTATTGAAGCGTCGGGGTGGTTGCGGCAGCGGTAACTCTGGGCTGTGCCCGGCGGGTCAGGGAGTGCGAACCAACGGTTCGCACCCACCGAGGGAGCGTGCCAACCAAGGTTGGCACCCACCATTGGGGGCATCGCCCCCATCATCTCAGGCGTACAGCGTCGGGTCGGCCACGCCGGCTTCGGCGAAGCCCTGCGCGCGCAGGCGGCAGGCGTCACAGTGGCCGCAGGCGGCGCCGTTGGCGTCGGCGTTGTAGCAGGAAACGGTCAGGCCGAAGTCCACGCCCAGGCGCACGCCTTCGCTGACGATCTGGCCCTTGCTGAGGAACTGCAGCGGCGCGTGCACCTGGATGCCCGCACCTTCCACGCCCGACTTGGTGGCCAGGTTGGCCAGTGCCTGGAACGCGGCCACGAACTCGGGGCGGCAGTCCGGGTAGCCGGAGTAGTCCACGGCGTTGACGCCGCAGAAGATATCGTTGGCGCCGAGCACTTCGGCCCAGCCCAGGGCCAGCGACAGCATGATGGTGTTGCGCGCCGGCACGTAGGTGACCGGGATGCCGGTACCGCCGGCCTCGGGCACGTCGATGTCGTCGGTCAGCGCCGAGCCGCCGATGCTGCGCAGGTCCACGTCCACGGTCTTGTGCGCGACCACGCCCTGGGCCTTGGCCACGCGCGCGGCGGCATCCAGTTCGGAGGTATGGCGCTGGCCATAGCGCACGCTCAGGGCATGCACGGCGAAGCCCTGTTCCTGGGCCATGGCGATGACGGCGGCTGAATCCATGCCGCCGGAGAGAAGCACGACTGCCTTCTTCATGGGTAAAACATCCGGTTGGGAGGGGAAAGCCAGCACGCTGTCCCGCGCCGGAGCTACATCAGGGAACGCTGCCCGGGCTCATCGGCCCGGCTCGTCGTTCCACAGGATTTTATGCAACTGCATCTGGAAGCGCACCGGCAGCCGGTCTTCTACGATCCAGTCGGCCAGCTGGCGCGCGGTGATCTCGCCCTTGCTGGGCGAGAAGAACACGGTGCAACGCTTGACCAGCTCGTGCTCGGCCAGCAGAGCCTTGGCCCAGTCGTAATCCTCGCGGCTGCAGATGACGAACTTGATCTGGTCGCGCGCGGTCAGCAGCGGCAGGTTGTCCCAGCGGTTGCGCGCCACTTCGGCCGAACCCGGGGTCTTGATGTCGACCACGCGCGATACGCGCGGATCCACTGCACTGACGTCCAGCGCGCCGGAGGTTTCCAGCGAGACGTCCATGCCGGCATCGCACAGCTTCTGCAGCAGCACCAGGCAGCGCTTCTGCGCCAGCGGCTCGCCACCGGTCACGCAGACATGGCGCACGCCCTGGGCCAGCACCTCGGCCACGATGTCGTCGATGTCCCACCAGGTGCCGCCGTGGAAGGCATAGGCGGTGTCGCAATACTGGCAACGCAGTGGGCAGCCGGTCAGGCGCACGAACACGGTCGGCCAGCCGGCGGTATCGGCTTCGCCCTGCAGCGAGGTGAAGATCTCGGTGATCTTCAGGCGTGGCAGCGGCGACTGCACGATGTCGCTGGGGGTGGCGACGACATTGGACGGGATAACGGCGGTCATGGCGGGTACGTCTTGGTGGGGCACGTGGCGGGGGGCTACCGTGGCCGGTAACGAAAGCAGCCGAGCATGGCCCGGCTCTACAGCAGCGACCGGGCGGCATGGCCCAGCCGGGAGAACGCAGCCCGGCCGGCGTTACGGCAGCCGGAAACGCAAACAGCCGAGCGGGGGCTCGGCTCTACAGGGAACGTATTGTACGCCGGATCAGCGGATCTGCTTGCCCAGCCGGATCGACTGCAGGCGGTCCTGCGCGGTGCGCGCGGCGTCCGAGCCGGGGTATTGCGCCACGACGGTCTCCAGCGTCTGCTGGGCCTGGTCGACCTTGCCCTCGCCATACTGCGAGAGGCCGACCTTGAGCAGGCCGCCAGCGGCCTTGTCGTGGGTCGGATAGCGCGAGAGCAGTTCACGGAACTGGGTCTCGGCCATCGGGAAATTACGGGTCGCGTAATAGCTCTCGCCCAGCCAGTACAGCGCGTTCGGCGCATAGACGCCGTTCGGGTACAGCTGCAGGAAGCTCAGGAACAGCTGCGCCGAATCGTCGTACTTGCCGGCCTTCAGCGATTCGAAGGCCACGTTGTACGAGGTGCGCTCGTCGCCGGTGGCGGCCAGGCTGCCGGCATCACCATGGACCGAAGGCGGCCGCTCGGAAGTGGCCGCCGCTGCGGGGGTTGCCGGGGCCGGAGTGGCCTTCGGCGCAGTCGCCGGAACAGGCGGCAGGGCTGGGGCGGCGTTGCCCCCTTCCAACCGGTTCAGGCGGCTGTCCAGGTCCAGGTACTGGTCCTGGGCGGACTGCTTGAGCTGGGCGTTGTCGTGCTGCAACTGCTCGATCGAGGCCTGCAGGCTGGTGACCTGCTGCCGCAGCTGATTGATCTGGTTCAACAGGTCCTGGTTGGCACTGTTGTTGTACATCTGCTGCTCGAGCGCGCCGACACGGTCGGCCAGACTCTGTCGCTGTGCATGCGCCGGTGCGGCAGCCACGAGGGCTGCCGCAACGACCAGCATCAGTTTGATGCCAATGCGCATGGATTACTGCGCGGTGTAGACGATTTCGACGCGACGGTTCTGCGACCAGCAGGACTCGTTCGACTCGGTGCAGACCGGACGCTCTTCACCGTAGGACACGACGGTCAGCTGCGAAGCCGAGCCACCGTTGGCCTGCAGGGCCGAGTTGACGCCGTTGCCACGACGCTCGCCCAGGGCCTGGTTGTACGCGCGCGAACCGCGCTCGTCGGTGTGGCCCTGCAGGGTGATGCGCGAGGACGGACGGTCACGCAGGTACTTGGCGTGGCACGCCATGATGGCCTGGAATTCCGGCTTCACGTCTTCCTTGTCCAGGTCGAAGTAGACAACGCGCTGGCGCAGGCAAGCGTCGGTGTCCAGGTCGCCCGGGCCGTACAGGCCGGAGGTCGACGGGCCGGTCGGGGTGGTGGTCGAGGTGCCGGTGTCAACCGGGGCTGCCGGCTCTTCCTTCACCTTCTTCGAGCAACCGGCCAGGACGGCCACAGACAGCAGGGAAACAAGCAGAACGCGGGTGGACTTGTTCATGGCGATACCTTTGTGGCTCCTAGGCCGATGAGGGGTTCAAGACAGCGAAAATATTAACACTCTTTTAGCGCTGGGTACGGTATGGGGACCATGCCGGTTCGCGCACATCACCATCGGCCAGAACCAGGCGCTGGCGAACCCGCGCATCGGCCGAAACGGCATACAACACACCACGGCCACCTTCGCGGGCGGCGTACAACACCATGCTTGCGTTGGGCGCAAAGCTCGGAGATTCATCCAGCGAACCCGGGGACAGCGTGCTCCAGCGGGGCGAACCCAGCGAGCTGTCCATCATCGCGATCTTGTAGCTGTTGCCCGAGCCCTGGGCGACGGCAATCTTCTTGCCATCGTAGGACACGGTGGGCTTGGCGTTGTAGTTGCCCTGGAAGGTCACGCGCTCGGCGCTGCCGCCGCCCGCACCGACCTTGTAGACCTGCGGACGGCCGCCGCGGTCGGAGGTGAAGTACACCGCGCTGCCGTCCGGTGCCCAGGTCGGCTCGGTGTCGATGGCGAAGTGGTTGGTCAGCTGGGTCAGCTGCTTGCTGCCCAGGTCCATCACGTAGATTTCCGGATTACCCGAACGCGACAGGGTCAGGGCCAGCTTGCGGCCGTCCGGCGAGAACGCCGGGGCGCTGTTGATGCCGCGGAAGCTGGTGACCAGCTCGCGTGCGCCGGTGGCGATGTTCTGGATGTAGATCGCCGAGTTGCCACGCTCGAAGCTGACGTAGGCCAGCTTGCCGCCATCCGGGCTCCACGACGGCGACAGCAGCGGCTCGGCCGAACGCACGATGGTCTGCGGGTTGTAGCCATCGGAGTCGGCCACCATCAGCGCGTAGCGCATGGCGTCGCCCTTGCCGCTGGCGGTCACGTAGGCGATGCGGGTCCAGAAGGCGCCGCGCACACCGGTGATCTTCTCGTAGATGGCATCGGCCATCTGGTGGGCGACGTCGCGCATGGCATTGCCGCGCGCGGTCATCGCCAGGCCCAGCAGGCGCTCGCCCTTGGGCACGTCGAACAGTTCGTACTCGACGCGGTAGGCGCCGGCACCGGCGTCGAGCACGCGGCCGACCACGATGTAGTTCTGCTTCAGCGCGCGCCAGGTGGCGAACTGGATGTCACCGCCGCGGACCGGCTTTTCGACGATCTGCGCTTCCGGCAGCGTGCGGAACTGGCCGGAGCGCTCGAGGTCGGCGCGGACCACGCCGGCGACGTCGGTCTGCGGCGCAGCCGCCGAACCCTGGTAGGGCATCGGCACGATGGTGATCGGCAGCGCGGAGGCATTGCCGCCGATGATGTCGATATCCAGCCCCTTCTGCTGCGCGACGGCAGCGAAAGGCAGCAACAGGGCCGCAAACACGGCAAGCCAGCGAGGCATCTTTTTCATGGAGCGCTCAATAGGGGGAAACCGGAACGAGGGATAGCAAAGCGGAAGTGAACCGCTTCGCAATCATGAACCAAGGGTACGTGAATTCCGGGTCAGTTCCAGCCCGTGCTCTCACGCACCGTTAACGTCGCGGCCACCTTGACGGTGGCCGGGGCCAGCGGCGACCGGACGGCCGCCCTGCCCCGCTCGATCAATCCTGCGCAGTGAAGGTCAGGTTGAGCGTGCGGTTGAACACCGACTCGAAGCCCCGGTACGGCAGCGGCTGGGCATTGAGCACGGCGGCCTCGATCGAGCGCTTGCCGGCCTCGTCATAGGGGCAGTTGGCGCCAACCTTGGCCTGCAGCACCTGGCCACCCGGAATCTGGGTGATCGTCACCTGGCACTTCTGCCCCAGGGGCACGCTGTCCGGACGCGTCCAGGTGTCGCGCACCTTGGCCTGGATGGCCGCAGCGTACTTGGCGGTCAGGTCATCGCTGTTGCCACCGCCACCGGCCGCCGGCTGGGACGCACCACTGGCACCGGCAGCGGCCGTACCGGCGGCATTGCGCGCGGCAGCCACCTGGCGCAGTTTCTGCTCGGCCAGCTTGGCTTCCTTCTCGGCCTGCTCACGCTTCGCACGGATCTCGGCGATCTTCTTCTGCTTCTCGGCCTCGGCCTTGTCCGCAGCCTGACGCGCCTGGTCGGCCAGCTTCTTCTTGGCGTCTTCTTCCTGCTGCTTGGCCAGGCGCAGCTTCTGCTCCGCTTCTTCCTGGCGCTTGCGTTCGGTCAGGTCGATCTGCTCCTGGCGGCGCTTGGCTTCCTGCTCCTGCTTGGCCTTCTCCTGCGAGATGGCCAGCGCGTTGGCTGCTTCCTGGTCCTTGGTATCCGGCTGCGCGACACGCTCCTGCGCCTGTTGCTGCTGCGGTGTCGGCGCGTCCTGCGGGCGCGGCTCGGGAATCGGCTGCGGGGGCGGCACGGTGTCTTCCGGCACCGGGATCGGTTCGGCGACCGGCGGCGGCAGGTCTTCCAGCTTCTCCGACTGGCGCAGCGCCTGGCGCGCGGCGGACGCTTCGGACGCGGACAGCGCCAGGCTGGCCTCGACCGACGGGTCGCCGGCAGCGGCATCGGTGTTGCGCTCGGGCGACCACAGCCAGGCGCCGATGAAGATCAGCGCGACCAGCAGATGCACCAGCACCGCCAGCGCCAGGGGCAGGCCCCAGCCGGGTTCGCGCTGATGCGGAGGTGGCAGGGCGTCAGCGTGCATCGGTGGCCAGGCCTACCTTGTCTACCTTGGCGCGCTTGATCACATCCATCGCGGCGATGACCTTTTCATAGGCCACGGCACGGTCAGCGGCGACGATCACGCGCACGCCCTTGTCCTGGGCGGCGATGCCGGCCAGGCGGCCTTCCAGTTCCTCGGCCGACACCGCGGCCGGTTCCTTGGCGTCGGGCAGCTTCAGGCTGAGCTGGCCGTCCTGGCGCACCGAGACGATCACCGGGTCCTGCTTGCTTTCCAGCGCCTTGGCGTTGGACTGCGGCAGGTCGACGTCGAAGCTCAGGGTGAGCAGCGGCGCGGTGACCATGAAGATGATCAGCAGCACCAGCATGACGTCGATGTAGGGAACGACGTTGATTTCCGATTTCAGCTTGCGGCGCTTGCGGCGACCGATGGCAGCGGACATGGCTTGGACTCCCGGGTCAGGCGCTTACTCGTCGCCAGCGCTCTGGCGCTGCAGGATGGAGCTGAACTCTTCGGCGAAGGTCTCGAACCGCACCGACATGCGCTCCACGCGGGTGGTGAAGCGGTTGTAGGCCCACACCGCCGGAATCGCCACGAACAGGCCGATGGCGGTGGCAAAGAGCGCTTCGGAGATGCCCGGCGCAACGGCGGCGATGCCGGCCTGCGCGCCACTGCTGATCATGTCGTGCATGGTCACCATGATGCCGAACACGGTACCGACCAGGCCCACGTACGGGGCGGTCGAGCCGATGTTGGCCAGCAGTTCCAGGTTGCGCTCGAGCTGGTCCACTTCGCGGGTGTAGGTGGTGCGCATGGCACGCTGCGCGCCTTCCAGCTGCGCACGGCCGTCCAGCCGGCGTTTGTCGCGCAGGCGGGTGTACTCGCGGAAACCGGCTTCGAAGATCGCCTCCAGGCCGCCGACGTTGCGGCTGCGATCGGTGGCCGAGCTGTACAGCTTGCCCAGGTCGGCGCCGGACCAGAAGCGGTTCTCGAACTCGTCGGCTTCGCGGGTGGCCTGCTTGAACACGCGGGCCTTGCGGAAAATGATCACCCAGCTGACGAACGAGCCTACCAGCAGCAGCAGCACGATGATCTTCACCGGCAGGCTGGCCTTGGCCATCAGTTCGAGGTAGTTGATGCCGCCGCCGGTGGTGGCCTGGGCAAGGGTCTGTGTCGCGGCGTTGCTGACGTCGGCCGGCAGTGCCTCGGTGACCGTGGCCTGCAGGGCCAGGAGCGTTGCGATCATCCGTTGTTCCTCAGTGTTCGGATTCGGGGTGGAGGTGGGGTTGCAGCACCGCAAGGACGGATTCGTCCATGCCGCGCGGGCGGAAACTGGCCGCTTCCAGTGCGGCAATGCGGACCTGGGCCGACAGCAGCAGCTCGCCATCGCGCAGGATCTGCTGGTCGAAGACCATGCTGGCCTTCTTCAGCTGGACCAGCGTGGCGCTCACCTGCAGGGTGTCATCCAGCCGTGCCGGCCTGATGAAATCCATCTGCATCGAGCGCACCGCGAAGACCATGCCGTGCTCGGCGCGCATGCGCTCCTGGCCGTAGCCCAGCGCACGCATCCATTCGGTCCGGGCCCGTTCCATGAAGGCCACGTAGCGGGCGTGGTAGACCACCCCGCCAGCGTCCGTATCTTCCCAGTAAATGCGTGTCGGCCAACTGAATCGCGGCTCAACCGACATCGGGAACCTCCGCGAACAGGTCCTGCGGCGGGTTCTTCGGCTTCAGGCCCATGTGCCGGTAAGCCTTGTGGGTGGCCATGCGGCCGCGCGCGGTGCGCACCAGGAAGCCCTGCTGGATCAGGTACGGCTCGACCACGTCTTCCAGCGTGCCACGTTCCTCGGACAGCGCCGCCGCCAGCGATTCGATGCCCACAGGGCCACCATCGAAGTAATCGACCATGGTCTTCAGCAGCCGCCGATCGAGCTCGTCGAAGCCCTCCGGATCGACCTTCAGCATCTGCATCGCGGCCTGCGCGACAGCCTCGTCGATGTGGCCGCCGGCCTTGACCTGGGCATAGTCGCGCACGCGGCGCAGCAGGCGATTGGCGATACGCGGCGTGCCACGCGCGCGGCGCGCGATCTCGCCAGCGCCATCGGCGGTGCAATCGATGCCGAGGATGCTGGCCGAGCGGCGCACGATCCGGGTCAGTTCTTCGACGCTGTAGAACTCCAGGCGCTGGACGATGCCGAAGCGGTCGCGCAGCGGCGCGGTCAGCAGGCCGGCGCGGGTGGTGGCGCCAATCAGGGTGAACGGCGGCAGGTCGATCTTGATCGAACGGGCCGCAGGGCCCTCGCCGATCATGATGTCGATCTGGAAATCTTCCATGGCCGGGTACAGCACTTCTTCCACCACCGGCGACAGGCGATGGATCTCGTCGATGAACAGCACATCGTGCGGCTGCAGGTTGGTCAGCAGCGCGGCCAGGTCACCGGCCTTCTCGATCACCGGGCCGGAGGTGACCCGCAGGGCCACGCCCAGCTCGTTGGCGATGACGTGGCTGAGGGTAGTCTTGCCCAGGCCGGGCGGCCCGAAGATCAGCACGTGGTCCAGCGCGTCGCCACGACCCTTGGCCGCCTGGATGTAGATTTCCATCTGCTCGCGCACCGGCACCTGGCCGAGGTAGTCGGCTAGCCGCTTGGGGCGGATGCTGGCGTCGGCGGCGTCATCCTCGCGGGTGGCGCCGGCGCCGATGATGCGGTCGTCGGTCATGTGCTGATTATGCGGCAAAAGTACGGGTTTCGGCCGGGCTGCGCCCGGCACCCGCTAACGGCAACGTCAACTTCAAAAGCCGGTTTCCTGCGGGATGGCGGGGTGGGTCCGGTTGCGGGGGACGCCGTAAACCCATCCATGGGGGCTTGGTCGCGGCATCCATGCCGCTCACACCCCCGCAACCGGACCCACCCCGCCTTCGACAGATTCCTGCGATCTGTCGGAATGACATGGCTGCTCTTGGTGGGTGTCGACCTTGGTCGACACGGTAGATCCACGCCATGCGTGGATGGAAGCATGGCGGTATCGAGGAAGGAAGCGGCCCTAGATCTCCACCTGGGCGCCCAGTTCCACCAATCTGTTGCCCGGAATCCGGAAGAACCCCGTCGCCGGCGCGGCGTTGCGATGCATCAGCGCGAACAGCTTGTCGCGCCAGATCGGCATGCCGCGGTTGGCGGTGGCGACGATGGTCTCGCGGCTGGCGAAGAAGGTGGTGTCCATCGGGTCGAAGTAGATGCCACCGTGGTCGCACGAGCGCATCAGCGCCAGCGGCACGTCCGGGGTCTCCATGAAGCCGAAGCGCACGTAGACCCGGTAGAACTCATCGCCCACCGATTCGATCTTCAGCCGCTGCCCTTCCATCGCATACGGGATCGGCAGGGTTTCCACGTGCAGGAACACGTTGCGCTCGTGCAGCACCTTGTTGTGCTTGAGGTTGTGCATCAGCGCGTGCGGAGCCACGGTCGGGTCGGCGGTGAGGAACACCGCGGTGCCCGGCACGCGCACCGGCGGCGCCAGCATCAGGCCGGGCAGGAAGGTATCCAGGCGGATGCCGTCCTTGCGTATTTCATCGCGCAGCAGCTCGCGGCCACGGCGCCAGGTGCGCATCATGGTGAACAGGAAGATGCCCAGCACCACCGGGAACCAGGCGCCCTGCAGCAGCTTGGCGCCGTTGGCGATGACGAAGCCGAGGTCGATGATGAAGAACACCACGCACAGCGGCAGGATCCAGTTGCGCGCCTTCGGCCACAGCGAACGCGCCACCAGCGCCAACAGCAGGGTATCGATCAGCATGGTGGCCGATACCGAGATGCCGTAGGCCACGGCCAGGTTCGACGAGCTGCGGAAGGCCAGCACCAGGCCGATCACCATCACCGCGATGCCCCAGTTGATGCCCGGGATGTAGATCTGGCCGATGGTGTCGTGCGAGGTGTGCTTGATGCGCATGCGCGGGATGTAACCCAGCTGCATGGCCTGGCGCGAGACCGAGAACGCACCGGTGATGACCGACTGCGAGGCGATCACCGCCGCCATCGTGGCCAGGATGATCATCGGGTACAGCGCCCACGGCGGCACCGCCTCGAAGAACGGGTTCTTCAGCGCCTCGGGGTGGTTGAGCACCAGTGCGCCCTGCCCCAGGTAGTTCAGCACCAGGCACGGCAGCACGAAGAAATACCAGGCGTGGCGAATGGGCTTGGCGCCGAAGTGGCCCATGTCGGCGTACAGCGCCTCGCCACCGGTCACCGCCAGCACCACCGCGCCCAGGATGAAGATGCCGTGCCAGCTGTGCTCCATGAAGAAGCGGATCGCCCACCACGGGTTGAAGGCCTTGAGCACTTCCGGCGCGTCTACGATGTTGTAGATGCCGATCGCGGCCAGCGAAATGAACCAGACCGAGGTGATCGGGCCGAACGCCTTGCCGATCTTCTCGGTGCCGAAGCGCTGCGCGGCGAACACCATCAGCAGTACCACCACCGTGATCGGCACGATGAAGGCATGCAGTCCGGGCGCGGCCACCTCCAGGCCTTCAACCGCACCCAGCACCGAGATCGCCGGGGTGATCACACCGTCGCCGAAGAACAGCGAGGCGCCGAAAATGCCGAGGATGCCGACCACATAGGCCGAGCGCGACCCGTTGCGCAATGTGCGCTGGGTCAACGCCATCAGCGCCATGATGCCGCCTTCGCCGTCGTTGTCGGCGCGCATGATGATGGTCACGTACTTCAGCGTGACCACGATGTTCAGCGCCCAGAACGCCAGCGACAGCACGCCCAGCACGGTGTCATGGTCGCTGTTGAGCCCGTAGTGCGGCGAGAACGCCTCCTTCAGGGTGTACAGCGGGCTGGTACCGATATCGCCGAAGACCACGCCGATCGCACCGATGATCAGCGCCATGCCTCCCGCGGGAGGGGCGTGACCGTGGCCACCGGGGGCGGCTGCGTGCGGGGTTTGACTGCTGGACATGGGACTCCTGGCGGGGCTCAGGCGGTTCGTTGGGGAAAAGAAGGACGGCTCAGCGCAGTGCCGACTGCAGCGCCTTGCGGATCACGGTGGCCACTTCGTCGCCCTCGTTGAAGGCGTCACGCGCCATGCGCGCCGCTTCGGCCGGCTTGTAGCCCAGCTGCTGCAGCGCCACGGTGGCGTCGGACAGCGGGTCGGCCGGGGCCGGGCCACTGCCGGTGGGCAATGCCCCGCCCGCGCCGAACTGGGCAGCGCGGTCGCGCAGTTCCAGCACCATGCGCTCGGCGGTCTTCTTGCCGATGCCCGGAATGCGGGTCAACGCGGTGATGTCACCGGCCTGGACCATGCGCGCGAACTCCTCGACGGTCACCCCGGACAGCACGGCCAGCGCGATCTTCGCGCCGATGCCACTGACCTTCTGCACGTCGCGGAACAGGCGCCGCTCGCCCTCGCGCAGGAAGCCGTACAGCGAGACGCTGTCTTCCTTCTGCGAATAATGGGTATACAGGGTGACCTCGCGGCCGAGCTCGGGCAGGTCGTAGAAGGTGCTCATCGGCGCCTCCAGCTCGTAGCCCACCCCGTTCACGTCCACCACCAGCCACGGCGGCGCCTTGTAGGCGACGATGCCGCGCAGTCGACCGATCATTGCGTGCAGCTCCTCATTTGCGGCCCCACGCCTGGCGGGCGCTGAGCCCCAGGCGGTTGGCCGTTGCCCTTACGTGGGCATGGGTGATCGCCACCGCCAACGCGTCGGCCGCGTCGGCCTGCAGCTTGGTTTTCAGGTTGAGCATGAGCCCGACCATGTGTTGAACCTGTTGCTTTTCGGCGCCACCGCGGCCGACCACCGCCAGCTTGATCTCGCTGGCAGCATATTCGTGCACCGGCAGGTCACGCAGTACCACGGCGGAAATCGCCGCGCCACGGGCCTGGCCCAGCTTCAGCGCCGAATCGGGGTTGCGGGCCATGAAGACCTTTTCGATGGCCACTTCGTTGGGCTGGTATTCCCGGCACAGGTCGGCCAGGCCCAGCACCAGCAGCTTCATGCGCTGCGGGAAGTCGTCGGCGCCCAGCAGCACCAGCGGCTGGTGGTGCACGTGGCTGACGCGGCCGGCGGCGTCGACATCGATGATGCCGACCCCGGTCCGCTGCGAACCGGGGTCGATGCCGAGGATGCGGGTCATGCCGCACTCCTGGCGGGACGGAACGGGAAGCGCTGGCAGGCGTATGGGCTCATGTCTGTCCGCGGTGACCGTTCAACGGCCCGCGCCCAGGCCGTCGGGACGGCTCAGGCGTAGGCGTCGGCGCCGAGTTCGGCGTTGGAGTACACGTCCTGCACGTCGTCCAGGTCTTCGAGCATGTCCAGCAGCTTCTTGACCTGCAGGGCGACCTCGCCCTCGACCTTGATGTCGTTGTCCGCGCGGAAGGTGATCTCGGCGTGGCCGGCGACATGACCGGCGGCGGTCATCGCGTCCTTGACCGCGTTGAACGCGTCAGGACTGGTGACCACGTCGATCGAGCCGTCGTCCGGGTAGACCACGATGTCATCGGCGCCGGCCTCAATGGCGGCTTCGGTGATGGCGTCCTCGTCGGCGCCCGGGGCGAAGCTGATGACGCCCAGGCGCTTGAACATGAATGCCACCGAGCCTTCGGTGCCCATGTTGCCGCCGCACTTGCTGAACGCATGGCGGACATCGGCCACGGTACGCACGCGGTTGTCGGTCAAGCAGTCCACGATGACGGCCACGCCGCCCGGGGCATAGCCCTCATAGCGGATTTCCTCGTAGTCGACGCCTTCCAGCTCACCGGTGGCCTTCTTGATGGCGCGTTCGATCACGTCCTTGGACATGTTCACGGCCAGGCCCTTGTCCATCGCCACGCGCAGGCGCGGGTTGTTGTTGGGGTCGCCTCCACCGCCGCGCGCGGCCACGCCGATCTCGCGGATGATCTTGGTGAAAATCTTGCCGCGCTTCGCGTCGGACGCGTTCTTGCGGGCTTCGATGGAGGGGCCTCTACCCATGGGTGCTACCGTCTGGCTGCTTCAGGATCAAGGCGCGGATTCTACCTGATCGCGCGCTGCAACCGTGTCTAGGGCGGAGGGATGCCGGCAGGTCATGCCCGGCGGAGAGCGTGCGAACCAACGGTTCGCACCCACCAAAGCAGGCCGAAGAGCGTGCGAACCAACGGTTCGCACCCACTCAATCATGCGGCAGCGGCGTCGCGGCTGTGGTCGAACTGGCCGTGGCGCAGGAAATACGCGGTCTGCCGTGCGGCATCGGGCGATACCACCAGGCCGCTGTGGCTGGTGCGCACCACGCAATGGTCGGAAAGACCCGGCAGGCGGGTCTCGGCCAGCGCCACCGTGCCATCGGAGGCGTCGTCCATCGCGCCCAGCAGGCTGCCCAGCCCATGCGGCACCGAGCCGGCGATCAGCCCGACCTCGGCCTTGCCCTGCCAGTCCGGCAGGCCATCCAGCAGCAGCTCGCTGCTGCGCCCCAGCGCCAGGCCCCAGCCATGGTCGGACAGCGACCGCGCGGTGCCGCTGCCACGCAGCGGCGAGCCCAGGCAGACCACGCGCTGAACATCCAGCTGCGGCTGGCGGCGCAGGGCCTCCAGCGCCAGCAACCCACCCAGGCTGTGGCCGACCAGCGACAACGGCCCGGCGTCGGTCAGGCGCTCCAACAGCTGCGGCACGGCCACGTCGGGGCCACCGAACACCGAGGAATAACCGAAGGCGTGCACCTGGAAACCACGCGCGCGCAGGCGCCAGGCCAGCGGCCCGACCCAGGCACGGGCATTCCAGATGCCATGCAGCAGCAATACGGGGGGAGTCATGCAAACAGCCTGGCGGTCAGCGGGGCAGGAACGTACTGCAATTGAACACGCGCGCGCAGCAAGCGACGGTGAACGTCAGGCCACGCGCGGTGCGCGACGCAGGATGAATTCGAGATCGTGGGTATCGCCGACCGGGAACAGGTACTCGCCAGCCTTCTCGAAACCGTAGCGGGCATAAAAGCGCTGCGCGCCGAAGTTTTCCGACCACACGCCCAGCCACAGCGTGCGTGGGCCATCGTGTTCCAGCCAGGCCAGCGCGGTTTCCAACAGGCGGCTGCCCCAGCCACAGCTCTGCTGGGTCTTGATCAGGTACAGGCGCTTGAGCTCGCCATCCCCGGGCTTCACCTCCGGGTGCGGCAGCCCACAGGGGCCGGCGGCGGCATGGCCGACCGCCTCCCCGTCCAGCTCCAGCAGCCACACCGCGTAATCCGGGTGGGCCAGGATCACGCGCTGGCGTTCGACCGCATAGGCCTCGTCGAGGAAGGCCTGCAGGTCCTGCGGCGGGTACAGATGGCCGAAGGTTTCGGTGAACGTGCGGGCGGCCAGCGCCGACAGGGTCGGCGCGTCGTCCACGGTGGCGCGGCGGATGGAATACATGCAGGAAGTTGACGTCAGGGCGAAGCGCGGGTCAAGCCTTTTCCGGCGCTTCCGCGGCTTCGTCTTCCTCGTCCTCTTCCTCGTATTCCTCTTCGTCCTCGTCCTCTTCTTCCTCGCCTTCCTCGTCCTCGTCGTACTCTTCCTCTTCGTCGTCCTCGTAATCCTCGACGCCGAAGTCTTCACCATCCCAACGGCCTTCGCCGTCGGCGACGAAGGTCAGGGCCATCGCCGCCGGGTTGGTACCGACGCGGACCAGCCAACCACCGAACACGCGCGCACGCTCGGTGACCAGGTTGGCCTCGGAGCCTTCATTGCCCAGCTTTTCCCACTCCAGCGAAAACGCAAACTCGGTCATTGCCTGGATCTCCTGATCAGTTGGTCTTGGGGCGAACCTGGATGTGCACTTCGGCCAGCTGCGCGTCGACGATCGGCGACGGCGCGTCGGTCATCAGATCCTGTGCACCGGTGGTCTTCGGAAACGGGATCACGTCGCGGATCGACTCGGTGCCGGCCATCAGCGCGGCGATGCGGTCGATGCCGAAGGCGATGCCACCGTGCGGCGGCGCGCCGTAGTTCAGCGCGTCGAGCAGGAAGCCGAACTTGGCGCGGGCTTCTTCGGCGCCGATGCCGAGCAGTTCGAACACTGCGCTCTGCATATCCGGACGGTGGATACGGATCGAACCGCCGCCGATTTCATTGCCGTTGAGCACCATGTCGTAGCCGCGCGAGACGGCGGCACGGGCGTTGGCGCGCAGGTCGGCGATGTCGTCCACGGCCGGTGCGGTGAAGGGGTGATGCAGGGCGACGTAACGCTGTTCTTCCTCGTCCCACTCGAACATCGGGAAGTCGGTGACCCACAGCGGTGCCCAGCCGTCGGCGACCAGGCCGAAGTCCTTGCCGGCCTTCAGGCGCAGCGCGCCCATGAAGTCGGAGACCTTGTTGTAGCCACCGGCGCCGAAGAACACGATGTCGCCGTTGCCGGCGCCGACGTGGGCGACCAGGGCAGCGAAGGATGCCTCGCTGAAGAACTTCTGGATCGGCGAGCTGACTTCGCCGTTGTCGGCGATCTTGATGTAGGCCAGGCCCTTGGCCCCGTACTTGGCGGCGTGCGCGGCGTACTCGTCGATCTGCTTGCGCGACAGCGAGGCGCCGCCCGGGATGCGCAGCGCGGCGACGCGGCCTTCGGCATCATTGGCCGGGCCGGTGAACACCGGGAACTCGCTGTCCTTGACCAGTTCGGCCACATCGACCAGTTCCAGCGCGATGCGCAGGTCCGGCTTGTCCGAGCCGTAGCGGCGCATGGCTTCGGCCCAGGTCATGCGCGGGAAGCTGGCGTCCAGTTCGACCTCGACCACTTCCTTGAAGATGGCGCGGATCATGTTCTCGACGAAGTCCTGCACGTCGCGTTCGCGGACGAAGGCGAACTCCATGTCCAGCTGGGTGAATTCCAGCTGGCGGTCGGCACGCAGGGCCTCGTCGCGGAAGCAGCGCGCGATCTGGTAGTAGCGGTCGAAGCCGGCCACCATCAGGATCTGCTTGAACAGCTGCGGGCTCTGCGGCAGGGCGTAGAACTCGCCCGGGTGCATGCGCGCCGGCACCAGGAAGTCGCGCGCGCCTTCCGGGGTGGCCTTGGTCAGGATCGGGGTCTCGATGTCCTGGAAGCCCTTTTCGTCTAGGTGGCGGCGCAGTGCCTGCACCAGCTTGATGCGGGTGCGCTGCATGCGCTGCATTTCCGGACGGCGCAGGTCCAGGTAGCGGTACTTCAGGCGGGTTTCCTCGCCCGGGTTCTCGTGGGCGTGGAACGGCAGCGGCGCGGCCTTGTTCAGCACGGTGATGGCAGTGGCGATCACTTCCACCTTGCCGGTGCGCATCTTGTCATTCACTGCATGGCGGGCACGCACCACGCCTTCCACCTGCAGCACGTCCTCGTAGCCCAGCGACGCGGCCACGGCGAACACTTCGGCGTTGTCCACCTCCACCGTCACCTGCACGATGCCTTCATGATCTCGAAGATCGATGAAGCAGACGCCGCCCTGGTTACGGGCCACGTCGGTCCAGCCGGCGAGGGTGACAGTCTGGCCAATCAGGGTCTCGTCGACCAGGCCGCAGAAGTGGGTACGCATGGGGGGAAGCTCCGCTGGAGAACGCCGGCACCGGATGGGGGCCGGAAAGCCTCGTATTCTGCGGCCGAGGCCCCGGCCGGGGCAAATCCGGCCAGTCACACCGGCTTGATCGCCCCCCTCCCTATAGTCGGGCACCTGCCACCGTATGGGATGCCGCCATGAAACCGCTGTCCCTGGCCAGCCTGGCCGTGACCCTCAGCCTGGGTGCCCTGGGCACCCTCGCCCTGCCCGTCCCTTCCGCCACTGCGCAGAACGGGGTGATCCGCTGCGAAAGCCAGAGCAACCGCGAACGGGTCTGCAACACCGGCTGGCGCAACGCGCAGCTGGTCCGCCAGTTGTCCGGCAGCCCGTGCGAGGAAGGCCGCACCTGGGGCAGCCGCAACGGCAGCATCTGGGTCACCAGCGGCTGCCGCGCCGAATTCGTCGAGTCCCGTGGCGGCTGGGGCGGCGGCAACGGCGGTGGCTGGGGCGGCAACAACGGCCGCCCGGGCGACACCATCCGCTGCGAAAGCCAGAACAACCGCGAGCGCAGCTGCCCGGTCGGCTGGCGCAATGCCCGCCTGGTGCGCCAGCTGTCCGGCAGCCCCTGCGACGAGGGCCGCACCTGGGGCGTGCGCAATGGCGCGGTCTGGGTCAGCAACGGCTGCCGCGCCGAATTCGCCGAAGCCCGCGGCTGGGGCGGCGGCGGCTGGGGCGGTGGCAACAGCAACTACTCGGTCACCTGCAGCAGCAACAACAACCGCTCGCAGACCTGCGACTGGGATGACCGCCAGGGCCGGCCGGTGCTGCAGCAGCAGCTGTCCGGCAGTGCCTGCCAGGAAGGCCGCAGCTGGGGCTATGCGCGCGGGCAGGTGTGGGTGAGCAACGGCTGCCGCGCGCGCTTTGGTACGCGCTGAGCATGGGGTCGGATCCCTGGCCGATGGCCAGGGCTCTGGCCCCGGCCCGGCATCCCGCATCCGCGCATGGCGCGGATCTACCCGGGATCTTTCAGAAATCCGCCCCCGGGATCACGGCGCGGGCAGTTTGTCGTCACCCCACGGCGCTGGCGGCAGGTCGACCGGCTTGCTCAGGTCGAACTGCACGCGGAAACGGCGCCCGTCGGGACGGGTCAGTTCGTAGACGAACGCCTGGTCGGGGTCGATCTCCATCGCCCAGGTATTGAACGTCGAGGCCAGCATGTCGGCCCGACGGAACATCGCCACTGAATCGGCATCGGCCGGGAACTGCTGGCGCTCGGCGGTTCCCGGCGGCGTGCTGTCGCCGCCGTACAGGGTGATCGCATCCGGGCTGCCGTCCTGGTGGCGATGATCGTGCTTCAGGCGCAGGCCGTTCGGCGTACGGGTCAGCACCCAGGTGCGCGAATGGTCATCGCCGACATGGAACGGGATGCGCAGCTCGTGCGCCGGGTCGGCACAGCCACGCACGTGCATGACCAGGCGCTGGCCCGCGAACGGGTCCTTGCCGGCAGGTGCCGGCGTGTCCTCCACCACCTTGCCGGCGTAGGCCTGGCCGCAGTGCGCGGCAATGGCCGCCATGAAGGCATCGGCCGGTGCGGTCGCCAGATCATGGGCGACCGTATCGGAGCGCTGCGAACAGGCCGCGAGGCCGAGCAGGAGGGCGGAAGCGGTAATAACGGCAGGCAGTTTCATGCCCCAACCCTAACGACCTGCGCCGATGGGCGCAAACCGTGCAGGTGCCCGCTCAGCGTGGCGCGGGCTGCGCCTCCGGCAGCGTCTCGGTGGCTGCCACCGGCGAGGCCTCGCCCTCGCCTGCCGGCTCCTGTTCCACCGGATCGACATCGAACGGCGTGCGGAACACCAGCGACGGCAGCAGCGTGGTCAGTGCCGCGTACAGCAGCAGCGCGCCGAACAGCACCGCCGGAATCTGGAAGCGCTCGCGCATGATCGCCGCCAGCACCAGGGTGAAGATCAGGGTCGGCGCCAGCGCCAGCGAGACGCGCAGGCTGCTGCGGAAACTCTCGCCGAACATCACCCGCCGCTGCAGCCAGACCACGCCGATGCGCAGCGGCAACACCACCAGGGTGATCACGATGCCCAGCCCCAGCGCCTCGAAGCTGAGCGCTTCGCTGGGCACCTTGGTGCCGGCGTTGAAGAAATAGAACGGCACGAAGAACGAGGCGAACAGGCGCAGCGCGTGCAGGTTCTCGTGCGAGGCCAGCAGCGGCATCCGCTGGTGCAGCAGGCGCGCGACCAGGCCGGCGATGAACGCGCCCACCAGGTAGTACACGCCCAGCAGATAGGTGATATAGGCCGCGACCATGCCGACCATCACCAGCAGCGAGAACTCCGAGCCTGGCGCGTGCGGTGCCACCCAGCGTCCCAGCGCGATGAACAGCAGCGGCAGGCCGATCATCATTGCCAGCAGGGCCAGGCTGGACAGCGCCATATGGCCCGGATCCCCGGCCTGCAGCACGATGAACAACGCCGCCAGCGCCAGCAGTTCGCCGGCAATGGCCTTGCTGGTCACCCAGAAACGTTCGTCTTCGCTCAGGCCCAGCCGCGACAGCGAATCCATGATGAAGCCGGTGGAGGGCGTCAGCAGCGCCAGCGCCAGCAGGCCCGCGGCCTGCCACGGCAGCCCCGCGTAGCGCCAAGCCAGCCAGCCCACGCCGAACAGCGTGCCGGTGCGGATCACCAGGTGCGCCAGCAGCGGCCACATGCCACGGCGCAGCGCCTGCAGATCCACTTCCAGGCCGGCAAACAGGAACAGCGAGGAAATGCCCAGCGTGGCCAGCAGGCCGATCACCGCATCGTGCGCCTGGTCACCCAGCCACAGCATGCCGATGATGCCGAACAGCAGGCAGGTCAGCGGCGCCGGCAGGCTGAATCGCTGCAGCGCGCGGGGGATCACCAGCAGCGCGAAGATCAGCAGCAGGTAGATCAACTCATGGCTCATCAGGGTCTTCCGTGGGGGTTCGAACGCGCGCAGGATGCGCGTGCCGGACCGATCCGGCAAGCCATTTTCGAATGATCCCGGTTACCTCAACCGATCAGCCGATCGGCGATCCGCCCGACCTGTGCCAGCACCATGGCCCGCTGTTCGTAGCTGATCGCACCGGCCTGCAGATAGGCGGTGAGCACCCAGGGCGCGCCGCCCGCCACCGGCCACAGCACGGCGATGTCATTGCGCGCGTCCTCGCCATTGCTGCCGGTCTTGTCGCCCACCCGCCAGCGCTTGCCAAGGCCCGCGCGCAGGCATTCGTCGCCGGTTTCGTTGTCGATCAGCCAATCGGCCAGCTGCTGCCGCGAAGCCGGCTGCAGCACCTCGCCCAGCACCACCCGCTGCAACGTCGCGGCCATCGCCGCGGGCGTGGTGGTGTCGCGCGGATCGCCTTCGGCGAAGCTGTTCAATTCCGGCTCCAGCCGATCGCTGCGGCTGACCGTATCGCCACTGGCGCGCAGGAAGGCGGTGACCGCAGGTGGCCCGCCCACTACGCCGAACAGCAGGTTGGCGGCGGTGTTGTCGCTGGTGATGATCGTGGCACGGCACAGATCGCGCACCGTCATGTCCTTACCTGCGTGGCGGCGGGTGACCGGCGCATGCGAAAGCAGGTCGGCGTCGCGTACCGGCACGCGCCGGTCGAGCAGCGCGGGCGCGCGCCCGGCCTGGCTGAGCACGGTGGCGGCCAGCATGCTCTTGAAGGTGCTGCACATCGGGAAGCGCTCGTCCTGGCGATGGCCGACGCGGCGCCCGCTGGCAGTATCGAGCAGGCTCACGCCAAGGCGGCCGGCACAGGCCTTCTCAAGTGCGGCGAAATCGGTGGCCGCGGTGATCGCAGCCTCGGTCGGGGCGACGCGGGTCGGCGCTCCTGCCGCACGTGCCAGCAACGGCAGGGCAAGCGAGGAAGCAACGGCAATACCACTGAACTGCAGGAATCGGCGGCGGGCGAGCATGCGGAGTTCTCCTGGGGACCACACGATTATTGACGCCACGCAGAGGTGCGACCAACGCAAAAAATCAGCGCCTGGCATGAGATGAATTCATGCCAACTTCATTCAACTCATTAATTTTACGGAATAAGCCGGTGAGGCGTTAGGATCAGCCATCACTCCAGCTCACGACTTCGCAATGCTGCACCCCACCCTGCCGCTGAATGCGCTGCGCGCCTTCGAAGCCGCCGCCCGCCACCAGAACTTCACCCGTGCCGCACTGGAGCTGTGCGTCAGCCAGGCGGCGCTGAGCCATCAGATCCGTGGCCTGGAGGATCGGCTCGGCATCCGCCTGTTTCATCGCCTGCCGCGTGGTGTCGCGCTGACCGACGAGGGCGCGGCGCTGTATCCGGTGCTCAACGAATCCTTCGAACGCATCTCGGCCAGCATTGCGCGCTACACCGGCGGACCCGCGCGTGAGGTGCTGACGTTGGGCGTGGTCGGCACCTTCGCCACCGGCTGGCTGCTGCCACGGCTGGCCGCATTCGAGGCTGCGCATCCGGACATCGAGCTGCGCCTGCAGACCCACAACAACCGCATCGACCTGGCCGGCGAAGGCCTGGACCTGGCGATCCGCTTCGGCGATGGCGACTGGCAGGGCCAGGCCTGCACGGCGATTATCGATGCACCCTTCGCGCCGCTGTGTGCGCCTGCCCTGGCACGACGGCTGAAGCAACCGCGCGACCTCGCCACGCTGCCGTTGCTGCGCTCTTACCGCAGCGACGAGTGGCCGCGCTGGCTGCAGGCGGCCGGGGTCAGTGGCGTGGAAGCGCGCGGGCCGGTGTTCGATTCGTCACTGACCGTGGCGATGGCTGCCGCCGGGGGCGCGGGCGTGGCCCTGCTGCCGCTGCGCATGTTCGAGCAGGAACTGGCCGAAGGCCGGCTGCTGCAGCCGTTCGCCACCACGCTGGAGCTGGGCCGCTACTGGCTGACCCGACTGCGCTCGCGTGCCGAGCGTGAGCCGGCCAGGCGCTTCCGCGAATGGTTGCAGGCGCAGGGCGCATAACAAAAAGGGGACGGAGGGGATTAAGTCGTTTGTGGCACAAACGACTTAATCCCCTCCGTCCCCTTTTTTGCGGATTTACGACTCCAGCAGCTCCATCCACGCCGCTTCGGCCTTTTCCAGCTGCGCCGCTGCGGATTCGCGGTCACGACCAATCACCGCCATGCGCGTGGCATCGGCGTAGTTGGCCGGGTCGGCCAGCTGGCGGTCCAGTTCGGCCAGCGCACCTTCCAGTTCGGCCACCTTGGCTTCGGCAGCGGCCAGCTTGTGCGGGTTCACCGGCTTCTTCTGCACCACCTGCGCCACCGGTGCGGTCTTGACCACCACCGGCTCTTCCACCTGCTCCATGCGTGCCTTGGTGCCCTGCGCCTGCGGGCGGGTGCGCAGCCACGCGGCATACGCATCGAGGTCGCCGTCGAACGGCTCGACCACGCCATCGGCCACGCGCCAATAGGTATCGCAGACCAGGCCGATCAGGTGGCGGTCATGCGAGACCATCACGATCGCGCCCTCGAAGGTCGCCAGTGCTTCGGCCAGCGCTTCGCGCATTTCCAGGTCAAGGTGGTTGGTCGGTTCGTCCAGCAGCAGCACGTTCGGCTGCTGCCAGGCGATCAGTGCCAGTGCCAGGCGCGCGCGCTCGCCACCGGAGAAGCCATCGACCGGCTCGAACGCGCGGTCGCCGGGGAAGTTCCACTTGCCGAGGAAGTCGCGGAACGACTGGTTCGGTGCATCCGGCGCGATCTCGCGGAAGTGCTCCATCGGCGACTGGCCTTCGTGCAGCGACTCCACCGTGTGCTGGGCGAAGTAGCCGATCTTCAGGTCCGGGTGCGCCATGCGCTCGCCGACGATCGGTGCCAGTTCGCCTACCAGGGTCTTCACCAGCGTGGTCTTGCCGGCGCCGTTCGGGCCAAGCAGGCCGATGCGCTGGCCTGCTTCCAGGCCGAAGCCAACATTGTGCAGGATCACCGCGTCCTTGCCATAGCCGGCCTCGACGTGATTCAGGCGGATCAGCGAGAACGGCAGCTTGGCCGGAGGCGCGAACTCGATGCGGAACTCGCGCTCGGCACGCACCGCTTCGGTACCGGCCAGCTTGGCCAGGCGCTTCATGCGGCTCTGTGCCTGCGCGGCCTTGCTGGCCTGCGCCTTGAAGCGGTCGATGAAGCTCTGCAGGTGGGCGCGTTCGGCCTGTTCCTTCTCGTGCGCGATCTGCTGCTGGCGCAACTGTTCGGCGCGCTGGCGCTCGAAATCGGTGTAGCCGCCCGGGTAGAGCTTGGCGCCGCCACCGTGCAGGTGCAGGGTGTGGGTGGCCACGTTGTCGAGGAACTCGCGGTCATGCGAGATCAGCAGCAGCGTACCCGGGTACTTCAGCAGCCACTGTTCCAGCCAGTACACCGCGTCCAGATCCAGATGGTTGGTCGGTTCGTCCAGCAGCAGCAGGTCGCTGGGCATCATCAGCGCGCGGGCCAGGTTCAGGCGCACGCGCCAGCCGCCGGAGAACGAGGACACCGCGCGGTGGTGGGTCTCGGCCGGGAAGCCGAGGCCGTGCAGCAGCTTGCCGGCGCGCGCTTCGGCGTCGTAGGCGTTGAGCTCGGCCATCTTCGTATGCGCCTCAGCGACCGCTTCCCAGTCCTCGCGGGCGGTGGCGTCGGCTTCGGCGGCCAGCACCGCGGCCACCTCGATATCGCCGCCCAGCACGAAGCTCAGCGCCGGATCGGGCAGCGACGGGGTTTCCTGGGCCACGCTGGCGATGCGCACCTTGCCGGGCAGGTCGACGTCGCCCTTGTCCGCCTCCAGCTCGCCCTTCACCGCCGCGAACAGGCTGGACTTGCCAGCACCGTTGCGGCCGACCACACCCACCCGGTAACCGGCGTGCAGGGTCAGGTCGACATTGGACAACAGCAGCCGCTCGCCGCGGCGCAAGGCGAAATTACGAAGGGAAATCATCGGGGGAGGGGTCCATATAACCGGATGGAATGTGCTGGTGAGCACTGTTCCTGCGACGCAATTCTAGCGTTAACGAATACTTGACGCGTCCCGGGATGCGCGGCGGCCGACGTTCCTCTCTCCCACGTCCTCGCCGCGCGCCTCCCGGGCTCCCCTCCCCGCCTGTGCCTGCGCGAGCTAAATGGTTGCTGCTGCAACGTTTTTTTCGATGACCGGCATTTGACAGCCACTGAATATCCCGTTAATTCCTGCCTTGCGCACCGCAACAACCGCCGTCCGCCTCACCCCCGTGATGTCGATTCCGGTGCCACCCCCGCCAACCGGAGCCCCATCCCGATGACCCGCAAGACCAGCCTGATCGCCGCCGCCGTCGCTGTCGCACTCGGTGGCTCTCCGTTCGTCGCCGCTGCCCAGCAGGCCGGCACCGCCGCCAACACCCTGGACACGGTGATCGTCACCGGCACCCGCGTGGCCGATCGCACGGTCGCCGAATCACAGTCGCCGATCGACATCATCACCCCGGAAATCCTGCAGTCCACCGGCACCGGTGAACTGGCCACCGCGCTGTCGCGCGCCCTGCCCTCGTTGAACTTCCCGCGCCCGGCCCTGACCGACGGCACCAGCGGCGTGCGCCCGGCGCAGCTGCGCGGCCTGTCGCCGGACCAGGTGCTGGTGCTGGTCAACGGCAAGCGCCGCCATACCTCGGCGATGATCAACGTCAACGGCAGCATCGGCCGTGGTTCGTCGGCGGTGGACATCAACGCGATCCCGATCGCCGCCATCGAGCGCGTGGAAGTGCTGCGTGACGGCGCTTCGGCGCAGTACGGCTCGGATGCCATCGCCGGCGTCATCAACATCGTGCTCAAGGGCAGCGGCCGCGGCGGCAGCCTGGCGGTGGACTACGGCCAGTACTCGGCCGGTGACGGCAACAAGTACCAGCTGTCCGGCGACACCGGCGTCGAGTTCGGCAATGGCCGTGGCCGCGTGCACGTGGCCGGCCAGATCAGCCAGCAGGACGAGAGCAATCGCGCCGGGCCGTACCAGGGCACCACGCCGAACACCGGAAATTTCCCCAGCATCGGCCAGACCACCTTCATCGTCGGCGACCCGCGCGTGGATGCCACCGCCGCCTCGGCCAACGCCAGCTTCGACTTCAGCGACCACGTGACCGGCTACGCCAGCGCGCTGCTGAGCAACCGCGACATCACCTCGTTCGCGTTCTACCGCTCGCGCAACCACAACGGGCAGAGCGCGCTGCTGGCGCAGACCTACCCGGACGGCTTCGTGCCGGAAATCAACCAGTACTCCAAGGACCGCTCGCTGGTGGCCGGGGTCAAGGGCAACACCGACAACGGCTGGACCTGGGACCTGAGCCTGAACCATGGCGAGAACACCCTGGACTTCCACACCCGCAACAGCATCAACTACAGCCTGGGTGCGACCAGCCCGCGCTCGTTCTACGACGGCACGCTGAAGTACCAGCAGGACATCTTCAACGCCGACCTGACCAAGTCGCTGGACTGGGGCCTGGCCTATCCGGTCACGCTGTCCTTCGGCGGTGAGTATCGCAAGGAGAAGTGGGACCAGAACCCCGGTGAGCTGAACTCGTACACCGGCAGTGGCGCGCAGGGCTTCGGCGGCTTCACCCCGACCAACGAGGTGCATGCCGACCGCCACAACTACGCGGTCTACGCCGGCCTGGAAGCGGACCTGACCGAGAAGTTCTCGGCCGGCATCACCGGCCGCTACGAGGACTACTCGGACTTCGGCGACCGTTTCTCCGGCAAGCTGTCGGCGCGCTATGCGTTCACCGACAAGGTCGCGCTGCGGGCAACCGCCTCCAGCGGCTTCCGTGCACCGTCGCTGGCGCAGCAGGGCTACCAGGCAGTCACCAGCCAGTTCACCAACGGCGTGTTCGTCGAACGCGGCACCTTCCCGACCACCAGCGCGGCTGCGCAGGCACTGGGCGCCTCGCCGCTGAAGGCCGAGACCTCCACCTCCTACAGCCTGGGCCTGGTGCTGCAGCCGGTCGACCGCCTGTACATCACCGTCGACGCGTACCAGATCGACATCGATGACCGCATCGCGCTGTCGTCCAGCATCACCACCAATGCCGCCAGCAGCGCGCTGCTGACCAGCCTCGGCCTGCCGCAGGTGACCGCGTTCTCGTACTTCACCAACGGCCTGGATACGCGCACCCGGGGTGTCGACTTCGTGTCCAGCTACACCGTGCCCTTCGCAGCCAGCAGCCTGGAACTGACCGCGGCCTACAGCTACAACGACACCGAAGTGCGTCGCGTCGGCGGCACCCCGGCAGTATTCGGCACGCTGGGCCTGACCCAGTCGCTGATCGGCCGCGATGAAATCGGCCGCATCGAAGACAGCTACCCGCGCGACAAGGCGATCCTGAGCGGCACCTGGCGTTCGGACCACTGGGAACTGGGCCTGGCCGCCACCCGCTACGGCAAATTCACCGTGCGCAACTCGGCCACCGCGCTGCGCGACCAGACCTACGGCGACGCCTGGGTGGTGGATGCCTCGGCCAGCTACAAGCCGAGCAGCAACTGGACCCTGACCGTGGGCGCGGACAACCTGCTGGACAAGTACCCGGACCGCACCGAAGACCTGCAGAACTCCACCTTCGGCATGCTGCCCTACAGCAACTACTCGCCGTTCGGCTTCAACGGCGCGTATGTCTACGGCCGCATCAAGTACACCTGGTAAGCGGTAGTGCCGGCCGCTGGCCGGCAACCCCTCGCCATATCTGGAGCAAAGCCCCTTCGTGTTGAAGGGGCGCGCCGAAGGCGGGGGTAGAGGAGAAATGCATGGGCAAACCCGCCGGCCACGGCGTGTGACCGGCGGGTTTGCCGTATCTGGCCTCATCGGTGAAAATCGGGACATCCCCCCGATTTCTGCGAGAGCCGATGCACCATGACACCGACCTGATCAACATCGTGGCCGTTGGCCTGGGGCTCGCCTTCATTTTCGGCGCGCTGGCCAACAAGCTGCGCTTGTCTCCGCTGGTCGGTTATCTGGTTGCTGGCATCTGTGTAGGCCCGTTCACCCCCGGCTTCGTCGCCGACCAGGCGCTGGCCAACCAGCTGGCCGAACTGGGCGTGATGCTGCTGATGTTCGGCGTTGGCCTGCACTTCTCGCTGAAGGACCTGATGGCGGTCAAGGCCATCGCCATTCCCGGCGCCATCGGCCAGATCGCGGTGGCCACCCTGCTCGGCTGGGGCGTGGCCTCGCTGATGGGCTGGCCCGCCATCCACGGCGTCATCTTCGGATTCTCGCTGGCCACCGCCAGTACCGTGGTGCTGCTTCGGGCCATGGAGGAACGCCGCCTGCTGGAAACCATGCGCGGCAAGATCGCGGTCGGCTGGCTGATCGTGGAAGACCTGGCCTGTGTGCTGGCGCTGGTGATGATGCCGGTGATGGCCGGTGTGTTCGGCCCCGACGCGGCCAAGGAATCGCACTCGCTGGGCAGCGTGCTGGCCGACATCGGCTGGACCTTCGTGCAGCTGGGCCTGTTCGTGGCGGTGATGCTGGTGGTCGGCCGCCGGGTCATTCCGTGGATCCTGGAACGCATTGCCGGCACCGGTTCGCGCGAACTGTTCACGTTGTCGGTGCTGGCGATCGCGCTGGGCGTGGCGTTCGGCTCGGCGATGCTGTTCGGCGTTTCGTTCGCGCTGGGCGCGTTCTTCGCCGGCATGCTGCTCAACGAATCGGAACTGAGCCACAAGGCCGCGCATGATTCGCTGCCGCTGCGTGATGCGTTCGCGGTGCTGTTCTTCGTCTCGGTCGGCATGCTGTTCGACCCGAACATCCTCATCCAACACCCGTGGCAGGTACTGGCCACGGTGCTGATCATCATGTTCGGCAAGTCAGCGGCGGCATTCTTCATCGTGCGCGCCTTCGGCCACCCGACCAGCACCGCGCTGACCATCTCGGCCAGCCTGGCGCAGATCGGCGAATTCGCCTTCATCATCGCCGGCCTCGGCGTGGCCCTGCAGATTCTGCCGAAGGAAGGCCAGTCGCTGGTACTGGCCGGTGCGCTGGTCTCGATCATGCTCAACCCGCTGGTGTTCGGCCTGCTCGACCGCTGGCAGGCCAAGCAGGAGCAGTTGCCACAGCCGCCCGAGCCGGAAGAAGCCACTGGCCCGTCCCGGGACCTGCATGACCACGCCATCGTGATCGGTTACGGCCGGGTCGGCAGCGAACTGGCGCAGGTGCTGCGTGACCGTGGCGTGCCGGTGCTGGTGATCGATGACAACAAGGAGCACGTCGAGCAGGCCCACGCCAAGGGCCTGGCGGCGATCCGTGGCAGCGCCGCCGCCGACCGGGTGCTGGCCGAGGCCCACCCGGAGCGCGCGAAGATCGCGGTGTTGGCGATTCCGCAGCCGCTGGAAGCCGGCGAGGCGCTGGCCAAGCTGCGCGCGATCAATCCGGACCTGACCCTGCTGGCGCGTGCGCACAGCGATGCCGAGGTGAAGCATCTGCTGGAACACGGTGCCGATGGCACGGTGATGGCCGAGCGCGAGCTGGCCTATTCGCTGGCGGAGATGATCATGTCGACGCCGCCGTACCGGAACCTGGGGCAGCACAGTATTCCGGTGGTGTGAGGGGCAGCGTGTGCAGGGCTTGCAGCCCTGCACCTGCCGAAGCAACGGCAACAGCAACGGCAACGACAAAAGCAGAAGCTGACATTCCGTGGGATGGCGGGGTGGGTCCGGTTGCTGTTGGTGGGTGTCGACCTTGGTCGACACGGCGGCACAAAAAAAATCCCCGGTCGACCCGCATCGACCGGGGATCTGGATCGCCACGTTGCCACGCCTTGGAGAGGCAGTTCCACCGTAGCGCATCGCAGCGCCCGTGGTGATCGCCTGTGGCGATGACGACCAAGCCCGTGGCTATCAGGCGTTGGCCAGGGCCTGCTCCAGGTCCGCGCGCAGGTCGCCGATGTGCTCGATGCCGATCGACAGCCGCACGGTGTCTTCGCTGACGCCGGCCTTGGCCAGTTCGGCCGCGTCCAGCTGGCGATGGGTGGTCGAGGCCGGATGGGTGGCCAGTGATTTCGCATCGCCCAGGTTGACCAGGCGGGTGAACAGCTTCAGCGCATCGAGGAAGCGCGCGCCAGCTTCGCGCCCGCCCGGCAGGCCGAAGGTCAGCACGCCCGAGCCGTGTCCGCGCAGATAGCGCTGCGCGGCAGTGTGCTCGGGGTCGTCGACCAACCCGGCATAGCGCACCCAGGCCACCTTGGCGTGCGACTTCAGGAACTGCGCGACGGCCAGTGCGTTGGCATTGATGCGCTCCATGCGCAGGGCGAGCGTCTCGATACCCTGCAGGATCAGGAATGCATTGAACGGCGACAGCGCCGCGCCGGTGTTGCGCAGCGGCACCACCCGCGCGCGGCCGATATAGGCGGCCGGCCCCAGCGCTTCGGTGTAGACCACGCCGTGGTAGCTCGGGTCGGGCTGGTTGAGGCGGGCGAAGCGTTTTGGCTGCGCCGCCCAGTCGAAGCGGCCGGAGTCGATGATCGCGCCGCCGAGGCTGTTGCCATGGCCGCCCAGGTACTTGGTCAGCGAGTGCACCACGATGTCGGCACCGTGCTCGAACGGGCGCAGCAGGAACGGGGTGGCCACGGTGTTGTCGACGATCAGCGGCACGCCTGCCGCGTGAGCGACTTCGGCGATCGCCGCGATGTCGGTGACGTTGCCACGCGGGTTGCCGATCGACTCGACGAACACCGCCTTGGTGCGCTCGTCGATCAGCCCTGCAAACGCAGCAGGATCGGCCGGATCGGCGAAGCGCGCCTGGATGCCGTACTGCGGCAGCGTGTGCGCAAGCAGGTTGAGGCTGCCACCATACAGCGCACTGGACGCAACGATGTTGTCACCGGCCTCGGCGATGGTCTGGATCGCGTAGGTGATCGCCGCCTGCCCCGAGGCCAGTGCCAGTGCGCCGATACCGCCTTCCAGCGCGGCCAGGCGCTGCTCCAGCACGTCGGTGGTGGGGTTCATGATGCGCGTGTAGATGTTGCCGGACACCTTCAGGTCGAACAGGTCGGCACCGTGCTGGGTGTCATCGAAGGCATAGGCCACGGTCTGGTAGATCGGCACCGCTACCGCGCGGGTGGTCGGGTCGGGACGGTAGCCGCCATGCACGGCCAGGGTTTCCAGTTGCCACTGCAGGTCGCTCATTGCACCAGGCTCCATCCGGGGAAACCGCCAACATAGGCCAAGCGGAGCCTGCTGCTGAAAGCCGCTGGCGATGACGTCCATACCGCCGGTTATCAGGTTGGCCGCGATTCAGGCAGCCGTCATGGCCCGTTGCTAGGCTTCGCCGCCGGGCGATCCTGCCCGGGCACGGAGGCCCAATACGCATGCAGCCCTCTCCCTGGACACCCGCCGCCAGCGGCGCGCCGACCCCGGTCCTGCTGGTGGAAGACGATCGCCGCCTGGCCGAGCTGGTCAGCGACTATCTGCACGAACATGGCTTCGCCGTGCAGCACGTGGCCCGCGGCGACCTGGCCGGCGCGGCGTGCCGCCAGCATGCACCGGAACTGGTGGTGCTGGACCTGATGCTGCCGGGCCTGGGTGGCATCGATGTGTGCCGGCAGATCCGCAGCTTTTCCGATGTGCCGATCCTGATGCTGACCGCCTGCGAAGACGATATCGAGCAGGTACTGGGCCTGGAATCGGGCGCCGACGACTACGTGCACAAGCCGGTCGAGCCGCGCCTGCTGCTGGCCCGCCTGCGCGCCCTGCTGCGCCGCCGTCATGGCAGCAGCAACTCCGGCACGCCGTGCCGGTTGATGCATGGCGAACTGCTGATCGACCGGATGCAGCGCGAAGTACACCTGCACGGGCTGCCGGTGGAGCTGGGAACGAGTGAATTCGAGATCCTGTGGCTGCTGGCCAGCCAGCCGGGGCAGATCCTGTCGCGTGACCAGATCCTGCAGGCGGTGCGCGGCATCGGTTTCGATGGGCTGGACCGCAGCGTCGACGTCAGCATCGGCAAGCTGCGCCGCAAGCTTGGCGACGACGCACGCGAACCCCGGCGGATCAAGACCGTGTGGGGCCGCGGCTACCAGTTCAATCCCTCGGCCTGGTCAGCATGAAGCGCCTGTTCCTGTGGTTGTGGTTCGTCACCGGTGCCTGTTTCCTGGTGTCGGTGTTCGTCCTCAACCACATCCTGGACGGCATCTACCTGCCGGTACAGGATCGTGTGTTCGCCGAGCAGGTGCGCGGGCAGGTGTATGCCCTGCGCACCGGGCTGGCCGGCCTGGACGCTGCACAGCAGCGAGCGCGCGTGCAACAGTGGCAACCACACTATGGCATCGCGCTGACCCTGCTGGAGACGCCTCCCGTGCTCGACGCGCAGGAGCAGGCCCATCTGCAGGCACAGGGCTTCATCGTCCGCGATCATTACCAGCAGATCCTGTTGCCCATCGAAGATGCCGGCGGCCGCTGGCTGCACCTGCGCCTGCCCGGCGAGGTGCTGATGACCACCTACATGTCCATCGCCGCCTACCTCAGCATCCTGCTGCTGGTCGGGGCCAGCCTGTATGCCTGGGTCCGCCTGCTGTGGCGCGACCTGGAAGCGTTGCGCCTGCATGCCGACCGCATCGGCGCCGGCGACCTGCAGGCGCGGGCGCAGGTGTCGCCGCGCTCACAGATCCGGGTCATCGTCGACCATTCCAATCGCATGGCCGCGCGCGTGGCCGAGCTGGTGCAGCGCCAGCGCGACCTGACCCACGCGATCTCGCATGAACTGCGCACGCCGATTGCGCGCGTGGCGTTCGGGCTGGACCTGATGCAGGACAGCGACGATCGCGCACGTCGCGCAAGTCTGGCGCAGGGGCTGCACGGCGACCTGGCCGAACTCAACCGGCTGGTGAGCGAACTGCTGGCCTATGAACGCCTGGAACACCCCAATGAAGGAGAGCCGCTGCAACGCATCGAGGCCAACGACTGGCTGCAGGCCTGCCTGGCCGATGCGCGCCGCGACGCCGAACGTGCCGGTCTGTCACTGCGTGTGCAGCCCAGCGCGCTGCCGCGGGTGGATGCCGAGCCGCGCCTGCTGCAGCTGGCACTCAGCAACCTCGTGGGCAACGCCCTGCGCCATGCGCATTCGCAGGTGGAAGTCTCACTGGTGGGCGTTGGCGGCCGCGCCTGCCTGCGCGTGGATGACGACGGCCCCGGTATCGCCGAGGCCGACCGCGAAAAAGTGATGCGGCCATTCACCCGGCTGGATGACAGTCGCAGCCGCGATACCGGTGGTTTCGGGCTGGGCCTGGCCATCGTCAACCGCATCGCGGCGCGCCACGGCGGCGAACTGCATGTCAGCCACGCCACGCTGGGCGGTGCACGCCTGGAAATGCACTGGCCGCTGGCTGGAAGCTGAACGCCAACGGGCACGATTACATTTGATTACAACTCCCGCACAACTGCGGACGGATCAGTCGCCGGCGAATCGCCACGCTGTCGACCCTGCAGCGCGCGCCGGATGCGCGTGCTGCATTCCTCCCATTGTCGAGAGAACCCATGTCCCAGCGTCACCGTACCCCGTCCCTGCTCTGCCTGGCCCTGCTGCCGCTGTTCGCCGCGCCGATCGCCCATGCCAAGGATGACCACTGGACCTTCGAAGTCGCCGCCGGTGCCGGCGTGACCCCGCGCTACAGCGGCAGCAAGGACTTCCAGGCGTCACCGATGGTGTCCTTCGACGCCCTGTCACCCGGTGGCTGGTTTCTCGGCACCAGTGGCATCGGCTGGGGCACGGCGATCGGCGAGTATACCCATGTGCGCGCCTACATCGGCGCCAGCGGCAGCCGCCGCGACAAGGACTCCGCCCTCGGCGGTTCCGACTTCCTGCGCGGCATGGGTGATATCCGTAGCCGTCCCCTGGTCGGCCTTTCGGCTGGTTATACGCTGGGAGAGGCCGTGCTGAGCGGCACCTGGCAATTCACCCGCAAGGACGAAGACCGTGGCGACAACGGCCTGGCCACCCAGCAGATGCACCTGAGCCTGGACCTGCCGCTGTTCGACCTGGCCGGTGGCGTGGTCAGCGGCAGCGTCTCCACCGAGTATGGCAATCGTGGCTACATGCAGACCTGGTACGGCGTCAGCCCGGAGCAGGCCGCGCGTACCGGTTTTGCCCAGCACACGCCGAAGGCCGGGCTGGTGAGCGCCGGCCTCGGCCTGAAGTGGAGCCATCGCGTGGGCCGCAACGGCAACTGGTACATCTCGGCCGAAGGCACGCGCCTGCTCGGCGACGCCGCCGACAGCCCGATCGTGCAGAAGCCGAACCAGTTCGGCCTGATGAGCGGGTACACGCACCGCTTCTGAGGGCGGGCCGGGCCCGGCCCGGCGTTGCTCACGGGAAACGGGGCGCTGCGCTCAGGCAGCGCCCCGATGGACTCACGCCTTGGCGAACACCAGGTGGCCGCCGTCGTTGCCGACTTCAATGGTGTCACCGTTGACGAAGGCGCCGGAAAGGATCTTCTGCGCCAGCGGATTTTCCAGCTGTGCCTGGATCGCGCGCTTCAGCGGACGCGCGCCATACACCGGATCGAAGCCGACGTTGCCCAGCAGGTCGAACGCAGCATCGGACACCACCAGCTTCAAGCCGCGCTCGGCCAGGCGCTTTTCCAGGCCACGCATCTGGATGCGCGCGATCTGCTTGATCTGCTGCTTGTCCAGCGGGTGGAACACCACGATGTCGTCCAGGCGGTTGATGAACTCCGGGCGGAAGTGCGCCTGCACCACGCCCATCACTGCCGCCTTCATCTGCGTGTAGGCCTCCGGGCTGTCATCAGCGCTCATGTCCTGGATCTGGTGCGAGCCAAGGTTCGAGGTCATCACGATGACGGTGTTGCGGAAGTCCACGGTGCGGCCCTGGCCATCGGTCAGGCGACCGTCGTCCAGCACCTGCAGCAGGATGTTGAACACATCCGGATGCGCCTTCTCCACTTCGTCCAGCAGGATCAGCGAATACGGACGGCGGCGCACCGCTTCGGTCAGGTAACCACCCTCTTCGTAACCCACGTAGCCCGGAGGGGCACCGATCAGGCGGGCGACGCTGTGCTTCTCCATGAACTCGCTCATGTCGATGCGGATCATCGCGTCGGCGCTGTCGAACAGGAACTCGGCCAGCGACTTGCACAGCTCGGTCTTGCCCACGCCGGTCGGGCCGAGGAACAGGAATGAGCCGGCCGGGCGGTTCGGATCGGACAGGCCCGCACGCGAACGGCGCACGGCGTCGGAGACGACCTTGATCGCTTCCTCCTGGCCGACCACGCGGTTGTGCAGCACCTCTTCCATGCGCAGCAGCTTGTCGCGCTCACCTTCGAGCATCTTGTTGACCGGAATGCCGGTCCAGCGCGACACGACCTCGGCGATCTCCTCGTCGGTAACCCGGTCCTGCACCAGCTTGAAGTCCTTGTGCTCGGCCTCCTGCGCAGCGGCCAGCTGCTTTTCCAGCTGCGGCAGCAGGCCGTACTGGATCTCGCTCATCCTGGCGAAATCCTGGCGGCGCTGCGCCGATTCCAGCTCCAGCTTGGCCTGCTCGACCTGCTCCTTGATCTTGGTTGCACCCTGCAGCGCGGCCTTCTCCGACTTCCAGATTTCATTGAGGTCGGAGAACTCGCGCTCCAGCGCCTCGATGTCGTTTTCCAGATCGGCCAGGCGCTGGCGCGAAGCCTCGTCCTTTTCCTTCTTCAGCATCTCGCGCTGGATCTTCAGCTGGATCACACGACGTTCCAGGCGATCCAGTTCCTCCGGCTTGGAGTCGATCTCCATGCGCAGGCGCGAGGCCGCCTCGTCCATCAGATCGATGGCCTTGTCCGGCAGCTGGCGGTCAGTGATGTAGCGGTTGGACAGCGTGGCCGCCGCCACAATGGCCGGATCGGTGATTTCCACGCCGTGGTGAACGGCGTACTTCTCCTTCAGCCCGCGCAGGATGGCGATGGTGTCTTCCACCGACGGCTCGCCCACGAATACCTTCTGGAAGCGGCGCTCCAGCGCGGCGTCCTTTTCGATGTACTTGCGGTACTCATCCAGCGTGGTGGCACCGACGCAATGCAGTTCGCCGCGTGCCAGCGCCGGCTTCAGCATGTTGCCAGCGTCCATCGCGCCATCGGCCTTGCCGGCGCCGACCATGGTGTGCAGCTCATCGATGAACAGGATGATCTGCCCTTCGCTCTTGGCCAGGTCGTTGAGCACGCCCTTCAGGCGCTCCTCGAATTCACCGCGGAACTTGGCACCGGCAATCAGCGCGCCCATATCCAGCGACAGCACGCGCTTGCCGCGCAGGCCCTCGGGCACCTCGTCATTGATGATGCGCTGGGCCAGGCCTTCGACAATGGCAGTCTTGCCTACGCCGGGTTCGCCGATCAGCACCGGGTTGTTCTTGGTCCGGCGCTGCAGCACCTGGATGGTGCGGCGGATTTCCTCGTCACGGCCGATCACCGGATCCAGCTTGCCGCTCTCGGCGCGCGCGGTCAGGTCGATGGTGTACTTTTCCAGCGCCTGCCGCTGCTCTTCGGCATTCTCCGACTGAACGTTCTCGCCGCCACGCAGCTTGTCGATGGCAGTCTGCAGGCGCGTCTTGTCGGCACCGGCGGCGCGCAGCGCCATGCCCAGCGTGCCGCCATCCTCCAGCGCGGCCAGCACGAACCACTCGCTGGCAATGAAGGCATCACCGTGCTGCTGGGCCAGCTTGTCGGTCTGGTTCAGCAGGCGCCCCAGGTCGTTGCCCATCGAGACGTTGCCGGCCTGGCCGGACACCTTGGGCAGTGCATCCAGCGCCTCGGTCAGGCGCTCGCGCAGCACCGGTACGTTCACCCCGGCCTGGGCCAGCAGCGGGCGCGTGCTGCCGCCCTGCTGGTCCAGCAGCGCGCTGAACAGGTGAACCGGTTCGATGATGCTGTTGTCGCGGCCCACGGCCAGCGACTGTGCGTCTGCCAGCGCCTGCTGGAAACGCGAGGTGAGCTTGTCCATCCGCATTGCGAAACCTCATCGGTGATCAGGGCCGGCCGCTGCCGGCGATGCTGGAAAGATGCGGCTGCCCCACCCCGTTTCAAGGGTGACTGCGACTGCATCCGGAGGCCAGTCAGCCCGCGGCCAGCATGCCGCACCGCATGTTGCCGCCGCGTTGATCCTGCGCAAGCCAGTGCGCGTCGGGCACTGGAATCCCCACATCGCGGATGCGATACTTGCGAATCATTCTCATTTCGATCAAGGCCGCGCACCCCGTCCATGCCTCCCCACCACGAACAACTGGGCGTGCTGTACCGCGATCACCGGGCCTGGCTGCAGGGCTGGCTGAGCGGTCGCGTAGGTAATCGCGATGTGGCCGATGACCTCACCCAGGACACCTTCGCCCGCCTGCTGCAGGGCCGCGACCTGGCCGCGCTGCGCGAGCCGCGTGCCTTCCTGACCACCGTTGCGCGCGGGCTGGCCGCCAACTGGTTCCGGCGCCAGGCACTGGAGCGCGCCTACCTGGAGTACCTGGCGCAGTTTCCAGAGCCGGTGCTGCCCTCGCTGGAGGAACAGGCGCTGGTGCGTGAGGCCCTGCAACAGATCGACGCGATGCTCGATGGTCTGCCCGCGATGGCACGTCGCGTCTTCCTGCTGGCGCAGTTCGATGGGCTGCGCTATGAGGCCATCAGCGAGCAGCTGGGGCTGTCGTTGTCGACGGTGAAGCGGCACATGAAGCGAGCGCTGATGGGCTGCCTGGCGCATGCCGGCTGAGACCGCCGCCGCATCGGCCCTTCCGCCGCGCGTACTGGAGCAGGCGGCCGACTGGATGATGCGCCTGCACGAGGACGACAGCGCGGCGCGACGCGCGCAATGGCAACACTGGCACGATGCCGATCCGGCACACGCCCGCGCCTGGCAGCGCGCGGAGCGTCTGTTGGCGCTGACCGCTCAGGTGCCTACGGCGCTGGCCCAGCGCACCCTGCAGCCGCCCGCGTCTGCTGGGCGCCGCGCCGTACTGCGCAGCGTCGCCGCTCTGCTGGTGGCGCCACTCGGTGGATGGCTGGCCTGGCGGTTGTGGGACGACGCGGCGTGGGATGCCAGTGCGCGCACGGCGGTGGGCGAGCGCTCCCAGCAGGTGCTGGACGATGGCAGCGTGCTGCACCTGGATACCGGCACTGCGGTCGACGTCGCATTCGATGCGCATGCGCGCCTTCTGCGGCTGCGCCATGGGCAGATGCTGGTGGAGACAGCCGCGGATCCACAACGCCCGGCGAGGCCGTTCCGGGTCACGACCCCCTACGGCACGCTGCAGGCACTTGGCACCCGTTTCAGCGTGCGCCTGTTCGGGGACGACGCCCTGCTGGTCGTCCAGCACGGCGCGGTGCGGATCTCCACACCGGGTCAACAGCGCCAGGTCGACGCCGGACAGCAGCTGCGCTGGAACCTGACCCGGCTGCCAACTCCCAAGCCTGCACCACCCGGCGCTGACGCGTGGGTCCGGGGCATGCTGGTCGCCGATGCAATGCCGCTGCAGCAGGTTCTGCAGGAGCTGGGGCGCTACCAGCACCGCTGGCTGCGCGTGGATCCGCGCGTCGCCGGCCTGCCGGTGTCCGGCGCATTCCCGCTGGACGACCTGCAACGCAGCCTGTCGATGCTTGCCGCCACCCACGCGCTGCGGATCGAACAGGGGCTGTGGATCCACGTGTCGGCTGCGGGATATCGCGGCTGACACTTTTCCGAGCGTCGCGTGGCAGAGGGTATGAACCCCTCATTTTTCTCCCCATGACCGTGAACCTGCCCCGGCTTCGACTGAGCCTCCTCGCCACCGCGCTCGCCGCCACACCCGCGCTGGCTCAATCACCGCCCGATGAATCCCTGCACGTCCAGCGCAGCATTCTCTCGCTGGGCAGTGCACTGGGCGCGTTCGCCGCCGAGCATGGCGTGGCCCTGTCCTTCGACCCCGCGCTGACCCGTGGCCGCCAGGCTCCATCGATTGCCACAGGCCTGGACGTGGACGCAGGGTTCGACGCACTGCTCCACGGCAGCGGGCTGCGCGCGGTGCGCCGCGCCGATGGCAGCTACACCTTGCAGCGTGCGCAGGTGTCGGCAGGCGCACGACGCACCAGTACCCTGCACGTGCCGGGGCAGGACGCCGGCTCGACCTTCGGGGGCAGCCTGCAACTGGACCGCAGCTACGTCGCGGCGCAGGCCGCCGGCAACGGTGACATCACCCGGCTGCTGCGCATCCATCCCGCCGTGCAGTTCGACAATGCCGACCAGGGCAGCTTCAGCCCCGGCGAGATCCGCCCTGCGGAAATCAGCATCAATGGTGCGAAGTTCTATCAGAACGCGTTCATCGTCGATGGCATGAACTTCAACAACGACATCGACCCGGGTGCGGATCCGGAGGTATACCGGCTGTTCTCCGTTCCAGGCGGCTCGCAGGCGCTGGCACTGGACAGCAGCCTGCTGGAAGACATCACCGTGCATGACAGCAACGTTTCGGCCGCCTATGGTGGATTCAACGGCGGCGTTGTCGAAGCGAGCACCCGGCGACCATCACGCACCTTCAGCGGCCGCCTGTCCACCCAGTCCTCGCGATCTTCGTGGACACGCTACCACCTGGACTCCACCGTCGCAGACAGCTACCAGAAGGCGTCCGGCGCGAATGACGGGCAGCCGGAATTCAAGAAGACCACCACGCGCGCCGATCTGGAGGGCTATCTGACCGACCGCATCGGCGTCCTGGCCAGTTTCACCCGCAAACGCTCGACCATTCCCACCTACAACCTGCAGTCGCACCTGGTCGACGACGCGCATCCGGAGAAACAGATCCAGCGGCGCAGCATCGACAATCTGTTCGTCAAGGCGGTCTGGGAAGCGAGCGACACGCTCGACATCGAGGCGAGCTTTACCCGTGCGCCGGAGGAATCCCACTACTTCCGCTCCAACGTCCCCGGTGCCGGCATCGACATCATTGGCGGCGGCCGCCAGGCGATGCTCAAGGCGACGTGGTCGCCGCAATGGGGCACTCTGACCCAGCAGGTGGGCTGGAGTTCTACCGAGCAGTCCCGCCATCCGCAGTCTGCGGACTACATGAGCTGGCACTGGGCCGAGGGCAAGGACTGGGGAGCCTCAGGCAGCTCGCTGGAAGGTGAATTCGGCGATATTGACCAGGCGCAGAAGACGCTCCAGTACCGTGCCGATCTGATACTGGCACCGCGGCGCTGGCTGGGCATGGAGCATCGTTTCGCGGCAGGCGTCCAGTACCAGCACCAGGATGTCGACTACGAGCGCCTGGACGACACCTACATCTATGTCTCGCCGGCGCGCACCACCAGCTGTACCAACAAGGCCGGCATCACCGACACGCAGACCTGCTGGATGGGCCTGACCCGCACCGGCCGCGCCAACACCAGCAACTGGCCCGGACAGTTCTTCACCAGCCGCACCTATTACACGCGCGGCCGGCTGGACTTCCAGATCGACAGCTGGAGCGCCTACGCCGAAGACAGCATCCGCGCGGGGCGCCTGTCGTTGCGCCCCGGCCTGCGCATCGACCATGACAGCTACATGCAGCACACCACGGTCGCACCGCGCCTGGCGATGTCACTGGATCTCGACGCCGCCGGCGACACCCAGCTGATCGCGGGTGCCAACCGCTATTACGGCCGCAACGCGGCCACGTGGCGGCTGCGCGATGGCCTTGATCGGCTGCAATACAGGAACCAGCGCCGCCCCACGCTCGACAGCGAGTGGACCGCAGGCACGCAGACCGCCAACGGGCTGCATTTCGATCGCCTGAGAATCGCCTACGACGATGAGCTGATGCTGGGCGTCAAGCAGCAATGGAAGGGCTGGGAGTTCTTCGGCAAGGTCGTCAACCGCAAGGGGCGTGACCAGGTCGTGCGTTCCAGCAGCCGGGTACAGGACGAACGCGCGGATGATCCTTCGCTGGCCACCCACTACGAAACCTGGAGCAACGACGGCCGCAGCGAGACGCAGATCATCAGCCTTACCGTGCGCCCCCTGCGCCGCCTGCAGTTCGGCGGAACCAGCACCACGGGCCTGCTGGCGCTGGACTGGACCGACAGCCGCTCTTCTGCGCCCGACTACGAGGACGACTTCAGCACCGCGTACTACGAGAATCCGATCATCCGCTACGACGGCAGCTACATCCGCTACCGCGATCGCCCGGCAGACAACTTCACTCGCCCATGGACCGCGCGACTGGCCACCACCACGCATATCCCGGCAGCTCGGCTGACCTGGGGCAATACGCTGCGCTACCGGGCCGGCTATCGCGCGATACGGGACACCGGACTGAAGGATGTCCATGACGGCCAGAGTGTTGCGGTCTGGGAAAGACGGCGGTTTGCCCCTTCGTTGATCTGGGACATGCGCATTGGCTGGGAGCAGCCGTTGTCGACGATGGGCACGGTGTTCGCCAACGTGGATGTGTTCAACGTGCTGGATCGGCGCGCGGTGAATGGCGTATCCAGCAGCGTCAGCCGCGCGCCGTACTACGAAATGGGACGCTCGTTCTGGCTCGAAGTGGGCTACCGGTTCTGAGGCCCGCGCGCCGCCGCAGGCTTGGCTGGAGTGCAGTGCTGGTCAGCGCCGTGCTGGCCAGCGCTGCACAGCCACGTCCTTCCCAGCCGGTCTGCGCGCCTGCTCCGGGCAAGGCGGAACGCTGGGATGGCGCCTGCCTGCGTGCGCTCTACAGCAGCCCCAGTACGCGCTGGCCCGCGCCGGAGGTCGAACCCGGCGTGGCGTGGAAGGAACTGGCCCCACTGCCGTCGCCCGTAGGTCCACCGGACAATCCATCAACACCAGCCAAGGTGGCGCTGGGGCGGCGGCTGTTCTTCGATCCGGTTCTTTCGAAGTCGCGGCAGCTGGCCTGCGCCAGCTGCCACGATCCGGACCTGGGCTGGGCCGACGGTCGTCGCGTGTCCTTCGGGCACGGACGCCAGCCCGGCCGCCGCAATGCACCCAGCGTTGCCACCAGCGCACACGTGGCACCGCTGTTCTGGGATGGACGCGCGGCCACGCTGGAAGCGCAGGCGCTGCATCCCATCGCCGATCCCATCGAGATGGGGTTCACCACGCAGGGCGCCGTGCGTCGCCTGCGCCGCGATCCGTCCTATCGCGCAGACTTCGCCGAGGTTTTCGCGCAACCGCGCATCGATGCCAGCCAGCTCGGCCAGGCCATCGCCGCCTTCGAGCGCAGCCTGTCGCCGCGCAACAGTCGCTTCGATCGCTTCCTGCGTGGCGATACGCGTGCACTGGACGATGCCCAGCTGCGCGGCCTGCACCTGTTCCGCACGCAGGCGGGCTGCATGAACTGCCACCATGGAGCCGCGCTGACCGACAACGGCTTCCACAACCTGGGCCTGCATTTCCACGGCCGCGCGCGGCAGGATCTGGGCCGCTACGAAGTGACCGGCGATCCCGCCGACAGCGGGCGCTTCCGCACGCCCTCGCTGCGCGGTGTTGCCAGCACTGCGCCTTACATGCACAACGGCCTGATCCCGCGCCTGTCCGGCGTGCTGGCGTTCTACAACGTGGGCGGCGCGCGCCCGCGCGCCCCGGCCGCGCTGCCGGCTGATGCGGCGCCGTTCCCAGAGCCGGATCCACTGCTGCGGCCGCGCGGGCTGGGCCGCCAGGATCTGCAGGACATCGAGGCGTTCCTGCAGAGCCTGTAGCCGCGGATCAGCCGCCTGCAGGCAGCGTGGGAGCCGGCTTCGGCGGCAACAGCGGTGGCGCCACCGCAACGGCCACCGGGCAGCCATAGGTGCCTTCAACATCCATGTACAGGCTGTAGCGCTGGGTCGCGGCAAAGCCCACGCGCCAGTCCGGGTTGAACAGCGGGTTGGGCCCGGGCGACAGCCCCAGGTCCATCGGCAGGTTCAGCACTTCCTCCCCGATCATGACCGGCGTGGTCGCCTCCACGAACTGGATGTCTTCGCTGCCTTCGGTGGTGATCACGTTCTTGCGCCGGATCGCCGACGCGGGTGGCGTGGCCGGCAACGTTCCGCGGGCCTGGAAGGCGCCGTTGAAGCCGGTATCCACCTTGACCAGCACGTTCTGCTTGCCAGCGCGGATCGGATAGCGGACGTCGTACGCATCCGCCCATAACGAGGACAGCGTGGCCATCCGCCGCGTGCACGGCACCGGACTGGCCGTGGCCTGGATCACCAGCGCATCCTTGTTGACCCGCACCCGGCCCAGCGCGCGCAGTACGTCCAGGCCGATGCGTGGCAGGTCGTCCTGGCCCAGTACCGCAAAGGACACATCGCGCACGGCGACACCACCGATGTCCAACTCGACCGGTGCCGCCAGCGCATACAACTTGCCAGGACTGCCATCGACCGCCATGAAGCCCTCGGTCAGCGTCAAGCCCAGCTCGGTCGCCAGCGCTCGGCCGATGCGCGAGTGTGCGGCGCCGCTGTCCAGATGCACGCGCAGCTCGCGCTCACCGGCTGCGGTGCGCAGCTTCAGGCGGAGCGTCGGCAGTTCGTTGTCCAACTGCAGGGGGACACTGATGTCGCTGGCTGGCGCCTGCGCTGCCATGGCATTACGCGGCCATGCGGTAAACCGCTCGAAATGCGGCTCGCTGATACCGGCAAGATGGATGTCGCGCAGCTTGGGGCTCAGCATCGGGCGGATATCGCGCTCCATCAGCGTGCGGACCTGGAGCATCTGCGCCGCCCAACCCGCGATATCGCCCTGCAGGAGCAGATTGCCGGCCAGGGTGGCCGAACACAGGTACTCGACCCCCTTCACACTGTCGGCCGCCTCGCTGGCCACGGCCTTCAGGCACTCATGAGCCGCCTGGCTGGAGCGGTCCAGCTCGCCGCGCACGCGGTAGAAACCCGCCTGGCCCAGCTTGCCCTTCACACCGGGTGACTTGCCCAGCGTCTGCAGCCGAGACAGTTCGGCAAGGCGCACGCTGCGGGTGTAGCCGTAGGGATCGCCCAGTTCGCCATCGCGCGTGTCAACGGCCGCCGCCGAGGCCACTGTCGTGGCGAACAACGCACTCACGCCCAACCACATTCGATGCATCGAGGTCACTCCTGTCTACCTGACCCCAACCGTATCACGCTGGCGATGACACCTGCCCCTGCAGTCTTCAGCCTTCAGCCGCGAGCGACGGCACTGCGGATCGCCTGCAGTTGCTGCTTGACCGCCCGCGCCTGTGCGGGGTCCATGCGCAGCAGCGCCTTCTGGCCGATCGACCTCGACTGCAGGGTCGAATCAACGAAGCGGTAGCGGCCACGTTCATCGCGTTCCACCCGCGGCGCCTGGGCCAGTTCCGGGGTCTCCAGCAGGTGGTCGATCACCGCGACCAGGCGGTCGTTGAAATACCCTTCGGGCCGGCCCAGGTCGACATAGGCCTGTTGGATCAGCGGATAGAAGCGCTTGTACGCAGCCGCCGTTGCCGCCGGGTCCAGCGCAGTGAACGCCTGCACGTAGGGCGCATAGCGCGCCGCATTGGCCGCGGCAATCCGCTCGCCGCCTTCATCGGGCTCGACCTGCAGGCTGCCGGGCAGCGGGCGCGCGGCCAGTGCGGTCGGCGGCACGCTGGGCTTGTCCAGGTTGTCGACCTGGGTGACCAGGCGCTGGATCAGGTGGTCGCGCAGCAGCAGGGTCAACGGCCCCTCGCCCTGGAACAGCTGGCTCAGCGCGCCCCAGGCCGCGGCATCGCTGTCAGCCAGCTTCGGCAGCGCCGGGTCGGCGGCGGCCTCGGTATCGAGCGGATGCTTGATCGGCGGGGGTGCTGGCGCAGGCGCTGTGGCTGCCTTCGGTTGTGGGGGTGCACCGCTGCTGGCGGGAGGGGACTGCACCGGCACCGACACACCGTCTGCCAGGCCCTTCAGCTGATCGCGGAACAACCAGCCCCCCGCGCCACCGATCACCACCACGCCCAGCACCCAGGGCCATACCGCCTTTCCACTCTGCATGATGCAGTCCCTCGTTGTTCACCTGCATGGACAAGGTGTGACCCGGTTGATTTCCATGGGTTCCCTGCCTGTTCCGCTGCCGTTGGGGTTGGGGGCTGCGCATGCGCCACGCTCACGCCTGCTTTGCACACCCTGCGCGAGGCTGTGGGTCTTGTCGTGCGGAGACGCTGTCATGCAGTTCGCGCTGTACTACTGGACCGGCATCCAGGGCCGGGGTGAATTCGTGCGGCTGGCGCTGGAGGATGCCGGCGCCGACTACATCGACATGGCGCGGGTGCATGGCGATGCGGTAATGCAGCCGTTCCTCGATGGAAACAGCGAGGGTGCACTGCCCTTCGCACCGCCGTTCCTGAAGGCGGGCCGGCAGGTGATCGCGCAGGTGGCGGCAATCCTGGATTTTCTCGGTCCGACCCTGGACCTGGTACCGCAGTCCGCGTCGCGGCGGATGCAGGCGCTGCAGTTGCAACTGACCATCGCCGACCTGGTGGCCGAAGTGCATGACACCCACCATCCGATCGCCGCGTCGAAATACTACGAAGAGCAGAAGACCGAGGCCAAGGCGCGTGCGGCTTCACTGCGTGGTGAACGACTGCCGAAGTTCCTCGGCCATTTCGAACAGGTGCTGGCCGCCAACGGCGGCCGCCATGCCCTGCGCGAGCATTCCTATGTGGATCTGTCGCTGTTCCAGCTGCTGAGCGGGCTGGACTACATGTTCCCACGCCGGATGCGGGCACTGGCCCCCACCCTGCCCCTGCTGCGTGCGCTGCAGGAGCGCGTGGCCAAGCGCCCGAACATCGCCGCCTACCTGGCTTCGGAACGGCGGCTGGCGTTCAATACCAACGGCATCTTCCGCCATTACCCGGAACTCGATGCAGAGCGGTAGTGCCGGCCGCTGGCCGGCACCACCGTGCGCTCAGCTGACCCCGTCCAGCGGCTTCACCGCCTGCTTCTGCAACGACAACAGCCCCAGCAACAGCGCCAGCGCCACATAGGCGCCCGCGAACTGCCAGCTGATGATGCGCGCCAGCCCGTCCAGGTCCCATGGCAGGTAGATGCCACCGCGCGGGTCCACCGAGTGGATCAGGCCGAACAGGGTCAACAGCGCAGCCACCAGCAGGAAACCGCAGGCGCGGCGCAGGCGACCATCGACCATCGCCGCCACTGCCGAGATCCACAGCATCGAGGTGATGATGAAGCCGTTGCCGAGGGTGAAGATCACCGCCAGTTCCGGCAGGCCATGGCCGTCGAGCTTGGTCAACAGTTGCGGCAGCTGGTCCGGCGCGATCCAGCCCGGCGCCTTGATCGCCAGCAGGTACGCCACCGACGGCAGGAAACCGAACACCATCGCACCGGCGTGGTGGCGCGGCGTGGCCTGGAAGGCCTGGGTGGTGATGTCGATCGCCACATACACGATGATCGGTGCCAGCACCGCCAGCGGCAGCCACTGCACCAGCCCGGAGATGATGCCGAGCATGCCGCCGATGCCGACGAACAGGCCGGTCAGCAGCGTATAGCCGCTGCGCGCGCCCATGTGCTTGTAGGCCGGCTGGCCGATGTACGGCGTGGTCTGCGCAACGCCGCCGCAGACACCGGCCACCAGCGTGGCCACCGCTTCCACCAGCAGGATGTCGCGGGTGCGGTAGTCATCACCGGCCGCGCGTGCGCTTTCGGACACGTTGATGCCGCCTACCACCATCAGCAGGCCGAACGGCAGCAGCAGCGGCAGGTAGGTCATCGCGGTGGGCAGGCCCTCGAGGAAACCCAGCGTCGGCAGCGGCAGCACCACCTGCGGCGGCACCCACGCCGGCACATGGAAGCCCGGCGCGCCCAGCCCGGCCAGGCCCAGGCCGTAATACAGCACGGTGCCGAACACGAAGGCCAGCAGCACGCCCGGGCCTCGCACCGGCAGCTTGCCCTTGGCAATCAGCACGTACAGCAGCAGGCCCAGTGTGGTGAAGCCGACCAGCGGCGAGCGCAGCGTTTCCAGCAGCGGCAGCAGGCCCATCAGCACCAGCGCGATGCCGGCGATGGATCCCAGCAGCGCAGCACGTGGCAGTGCGCGGGTGACCGCTTCGCCGAAGAACGACAGCACGAACTTCAGCACGCCCATGATGACCAGCGCGGCCATGCCCAGCTGCCAGGTGGCGATGCCGGCGGCATGCGGGTCCAGGCCCTGCTGCTTGAAGGCGATGAAGGCCGGGCCGAGCACCAGCAGGGCCATGCCGATGCTGGTCGGCGCGTCCAGGCCCAGCGGCATGGCGGTGACATCGTCGCGGCCGGTGCGCGCGGCCAGCCGCCGCGCCATCAGGGTGTACAGCAGGTTGCCGACCAGCACGCCGAAGGCGGTGCCGGGGAACATGCGGCCGAACACCACGTCGGCGGGGAACTGGAAGATCCCGACCAGGGCCATGGCGATGAAGCCGAGGATGGAGAGGTTGTCGACGACCAGGCCGAAGAAGCCGTTGAAGTCGCCGGCAACGAACCAGCGACGCGGTGCGGCGGAAGCGGGAGCGGACATGGAAGGGGCGGTGGGGGTGGGGACCGCCGATGGTAGGCCCAGCGGGGCCGGCGCGCCAATTCCGTCATGGAATGATGGGTTCCAGCCAACGGCGGGGCCCCTCGTGGCTGGGGCACGAACAGCGCTTTCCTCGGCTGGGCCGGGCGGATAGGTGGCGCGGGGGACGCCGTAAACCCATCCATGGGGGCTTGGCCGCGGCATCCATGCCGCGGACACCCCCGCGCCACCTATCCGCCCGGCCCCTGACAGTTTCCTGCGCGTGCCAGCCACGGAAGAGAATCAAAAGATCAAAAGCAAAAGCGGGTCGCTTCGCTCTGAGCCGAGCATGGCTCGGCTCTACAGAAGATCATTCCGAACACTCTTTCGCTCATCCATACATGGCGTGGACCTATCGACAGATCGCGGAAATCTGTCGAAGGCGGGGTGGGTCCGGTTGCGGGGGCGTGAGCCGCATGGATGCGGCGACCGAGCTTACATGGGTGAGGGCGCTTTGCTTGCGAAGCACCGCTTCGCAAGCGCCCGAACGCACAGCCGCCAGCGGCTGGGCCGGGCCCCGGAGGGGGACTTGCAGCGTCCCCCGCAACCGGACCCACCCCGCCATCCCACGGATTGCCCGCTTTTGACGTTGCGGTTGCCGTTGATGTTGATTCGGCGGGTGCAGGGCGCAGCCCTGCATCAAACCCACCCCGTTACTTCTTCAGGAAGTTGTCCACCAGCAGATGCTTCACATCGTCGAAGCGGCCGTTCAACACCGCTTTGGCCGCATACAGCGCGGTACCCGCGACCTGCTTCGCCTCGATCTGCGGCGGCATCACCAGCTCTGCGCGGCTGGTATGCACATCCAGCAACGCCGGGCCGCGCTGGGACAGGAAGTCCTGCACCGCTTCTTCCAGATCCTCGCTGCGGGTGACGGTGCGGCCATGGAAGCCGATCACCTCGGCCAGGCGGCCGAAGTCCGGGTTCTTCAGGTCGGTGTAGTTGTCCAGCAGGCCTTCCACCTTCTGCTCCAGCTCGACGAAATTCAGCGAGCCGTTGTTGTACACCACCACCTTGATCGGCAGGTTTTCCTGCACGGCGGTCAGCAGGTCGCCGAGCAGCATCGCCAGGCCGCCGTCGCCGGACAACGAGATCACCTGCCGCCCCGGGAACGCCTTCTGCAGGCCCAGCGCCTGTGGCATCGCGTTGGCCATCGTGCCGTGCAACAGGCTGGTCAGCGTACGGCGGCGGCCGTTGACCCGGATATGCCGCAGCACCCACACCATCGGTGAGCCACCGTCGGCGGTGAACAGCGCGTCGTCCGTCGCGTATTTCGACAACAACGCCGTCAGGTGCTGTGGATGGATCAGCTCGCCCTCGCCCGGCTGCTCTTCCTGTTCGCGCTTCTTCAGCGCCTTGTCGCGGCGCTCGATGCATTCGTCCAGGAAACTGCTGTCCTCGCGCGGCGGCAGCATCGGCAACAAGGCGTCCAGCGTCGGCGCGATGTCACCGACCACGCCCAGGTTCACCGGATGGCGGCGGCCCAGATGGCTGCCGTCGCGGTCGATCTGGATGATCGTGGCCTTGTCCGGATAGAACTGGCCCCACGCGAAATCGGCACCGAGCAGCAGCAACGTGTCGCACTCCATCAGCGTGTGGAAGCCCGACTCGATGCCGAAGATCCCGGTCATGCCCATGTTGAAAGGGTTGTCGGGCTCGACGAAATCCTTGGCGCGCGAGGTGTGCGCGACCGGCGCCTGCAGGCGCCGCGCCAGTTCCAGCAGCTGCGCGTGCGCGCCCTGGCAACCGGCACCGGCATAGATGCCGATGCGCTTGCCCTGCCCCAGCAGCTCGGCGATGCGCTGCAGCTCGGCATCAGAGGGGCGCAGCACCGGTTGGGTGTAGTGCACCGAGAACGGCACATCGTGCTTCACGTCGGCCTCGCTGATGTCGGCCGGCAGGATCACCACCGCCACGCCGCGGCGGCTGATCGCGGCCTGGCAGGCCAGCGCCACCACACGCCGCGCCTGCGCGGGGCTGTGCACCTGTTCGCAGAACACCGTGCAGCTGCCATACACCGCCTTGAAATCCACTTCCTGCGGGAACTCCATGCCCAGCTCGCTGGTGACGATCTGGCTGGCAATCAGCACCATCGGCGCACGATTGCGGTTGCTTTCGAAGATGCCATTGATGAAATGCAGGCCGCCGGGGCCACAGGAACCGGCACAGGCGGTCAGTTCGCCACTCACCAGCGAATCGGCACCGGCGGCGAACGCGGCCACTTCCTCATGGCGTACGTGCACCCAGGCAATGTCGCTGCCATGCATCGCATCGGTCACATGGTTGAGCGTATCGCCCACGATGCCATAACAGCGGCGGACGCCTGCCTGCTGCAGGGTGTCCACCACAATCTCGGCCACGCGCTTGCTCATCGGATACATCCTCGAACGGGGGAACGTCCGAGGCTAGACCCGGCGAAGTGATGCCTCCGTGGGCAAATTGCGCATCACCTCGATGTGCAAACTGCGGACGGATGTCCGGTCAATCGTTGACGTTGATCCAGCCCAGCACCGCACCGCGTTTCGGATTCTGGTAGCGCAGCTTCATCCAGCCGTCCTGTTCATCCAGCATTTCCACACGGTCGCCCTGCACCAGGTAACGCGGGGTGCTGGACGCGCCGGGCCTGTCGAACAGGAACAGGCGCGCTGGCACCACCGTTGCCTGCTGACCGCGCAGCGGCCCGTCGGGCGGTGCGCCCAGGCCATCGGCGATGGCGCTCTCACGTACTTTTCCAGCGGGGTCATAGGTCCGCCAGACCGCCAGTGGCCCTTGCTCGTCGCTTTGTTCCCAATGCAGCGCGGCGTTCAGCGTGTCGCCCAGCATCAATACGCTCTCGGCGCGGTACAGATAGAGCTTCGAACCTGCAAACCGGTACTGGTCGGCGTACCACATCGGGCCACTGCGGCAACTGCTGGTCAGGGTGCGACTCGCACGATCGACCGTCAGCCCCATCAGGTCACCGCAGCTTTCCTTGCCATGGGTTTCAGCCCGCAGCGCACGGAACCCGCCACTGGCCGGATCAAAGCGGTACACCGCCACCGCTTCATTGACCATGCCCACCGATGCGCGTGCGATCAGTTCCGGATAGCCATCGAAGTCGACGTCCTCCAGACCCCACCGCGAGTTGCCGTCCGCATCCGCCGCGCCGGCCAGCGTCTGGCGCTTGCCCGACGGCGAAAGCTGAACCGCGATGTTGCCGTCCTGCTGCGGATCGGCGTGCGCCTGCACGTGAGCGGCCACCTGGAACCGCAGGGTTTCGCCGCCGTCCCCGCCCGCCTGCGCCGACGGTGCCAGCACGCCAGCCAGCACCACGCCCAGCACCCATTCCCTGTAATCCATCATCGCTCCCTGCGGCACCGCGGCGGCACCTTCAACTCAGAACGATACCTCGACCGGCTGCCGCGACCACAGCACCGACTGATGCCTGGTCTGCTGCTTCCACGCCAGGCGGATCGCCTCGATGTCGGCCCGGCGCTGCGGGGTGTCCTCGTGCAGCACCACCAGCACCTTGGTGCGCAGGCGGTTGGGCGAAGCATCGCCGCGGAACAGCCACTGGCCGTAGGCATCGAACACGGTCAGGCCATCCGGGAAGCGCGGGGTCACTTCCTTGTCCAGGAACGCGCGCCACTGCGCCTCGCTGATGGTGTCGGCCTGCGGACGGCTGCCTGCGCCCTGCTCTTCGCCCACGCCGAAATACAGCTCGCTGCGCACCCAGCCGTGGCCGTCGGACGGGCGTGCCGCATCGCCCTTCAGTTCGGCGGTGGTGGCCGTGGCATACGCACTGGGCGCCTGCGAAGAGAGGCTGGCGCAGCCGCTGGTAGCCAGCAGCACGGCAAAGACGAGGCCAAGGTGTTTCATCGGTACAGCTCCGGGCAAATGGGGGGACAGGGCGAGCCGGCAGCGTACAGCGCCACCGGCCCGGCGTGCTGATGCCGGCAGGGCATCAGCTCATGCCGGACCGGCAGGGGCTTGCATCGGCAGCGGTCATCACGCGAAGATAATATATCGCTTCATCCGGATGGATGTAAGTGAAACTATCTCCCCCTTCCCCGTCGTCGTTGTTGCTGGAGCCCCCATGTCCGCCCGCCTGCCCGCGTCGCCGCTCGGCCTCGCCATCGCCATCGCGCTCTCCGCCGCCGCCGTCCCCGCCCTGGCCCAGGACGCCACCAACCTCGATACGGTGATCGTCACCGGCACCCGTGCCGCCGACCGCACCGTGCTCGAATCCACCTCGCCGGTGGATGTGCTCACCGCCGAGGACATCCGCAAGGCCGGCGTGGTCAACGGTGAACTGGGCAGCGCGTTGCAGGCGCTGCTGCCGTCGTTCAATTTCCCGCGCCAGTCCAACTCCGGCGGTGCCGATCACGTGCGCGCCGCGCAGCTGCGCGGCCTGTCGCCGGACCAGGTGCTGGTCCTGGTCAACGGCAAGCGCCGCCACCACACCGCCCTGGTCAACACCGACAGCAAGATCGGCAAGGGCACCACCCCGGTCGACTTCAACTCGATTCCGGTCAGCGCGATCAAGCGCATCGAAGTGCTGCGCGATGGCGCCGGAGCGCTGTACGGCTCGGATGCCGTGGCCGGGGTGATCAACGTGATCCTCGACAACGGCGGCGACGGTGGCGAGATCGAAGCCAGTTACGGCGCCAACAACACCGACCTCAAGCCGATCGGCCGCACCCTCACCGACGGCCAGACCGGCAACATCAGCGCCAAGGTCGGTACCGCGCTGGGCGAGGATGGCGGCTTCCTGCGCGTCGGCCTGGAGTACAAGCACCGCAACGGCACCAACCGCGCCGGCTTCGACCAGATTCCGCCGTGGGACCAGACCCCGGACAACCTCGCGTTGCAGGGCAAGCGCAACTACGTGCTGGGCGATGGCAAGAGCAAGGACATCAACCTGTGGCTGAACACCGAGATCCCGGTGGGCCAGACCTCGACGTTCTACGCCTTCGGCACCTTCAACCAGCGTGACACCGAAGGCGCGAACTACTTCCGCTATCCCGACGGCGATGCCAACTGGAAGCAGGTCTATCCGAACGGCTACCGGCCGATCTCCGAAGGCGAGAACCGCGACGTGCAGGCCGTGGCCGGGGTGCGCGGCCAGTGGGGCGAATGGAGCTACGACGGCAGCCTGGATTACGGCCAGAACGACTTCACTTACCGCCTGCGTGATTCGCTCAACGCCTCGCTGGGCCCGACCAGCCCGACCCGCTTCAAGACCGCTGATTACGAGTATGCGCAGACCGTGGGCAACCTCGACCTGAGCCGTGTGTTCACCCAGAGCGACAGCATCAGCCACACGCTGGGCCTTGGCGTGGAAGCACGCCACGAGCGCTACCAGACCCGTCCGGGTGACCCGGCCAGCTACGCCGCCGGCCCGTACACCGACCGCCCGACCGGTTCGCAGGCCGGTGGCGGCCTGACCCCGCAGGATGCGGCAAACCTGTCGCGCGACGTGGCCAGCGCCTATGCCAGCCTGTCCAGCCAGTTCGGCGAGAAGTTCTCCACCGACCTGGCCGCGCGCTACGAGCACAACGATGACTTCGGTGGCGAACTGACCGGCAAGCTCGGCCTGCGCTACGAATTCACCCCGGCCTTCGCGCTGCGCGGCGCGATCTCCAACAACTTCCGTGCACCGTCGCTGGCGCAGATCGGCTACGAATCCACCTCCACCGGCTACAACGCCGGCGGCCAGCTGGTGCAGGGCCGCCTGCTGTCGGTCAACAATCCGATCGCGCGCGGCCTGGGTGCGCAGAACCTGAAGCCGGAAAAGTCGCTCAACACCTCGCTGGGCTTCACCAGCCGCATCGGCGAGCACTTCGACCTGTCGCTGGACTTCTTCCAGATCGACATCGATGACCGCATCGCACTGTCGGAGAGCATCACCGGCGATGCGCTGACCGACTACGTGGCGGCCAACTACGGCGTCAGCGGTCTGCAGAGCGCCAGCTTCTTCGTCAACGCCGCCGACACCCGCACCCGCGGCGCCGAACTGGTGAGCAACTGGCGCCAATCGCTGGGCAACGGCCAGCTGCTGTTGACCGGCACCTATGCGTACACCAAGACCACGCTGAAGAACGTGCTGGCCACGCCGGCACAGCTGCGCGCACTGAACCCGGACTACGTGCTGTTCGGCATTGAAGAGACCAACACCCTCACCGACGCCACCCCGCGTACGCGCGGCAGTTTCTCGGCCGCATGGAGCAATGATCACTGGTCGCTGAGCACCCGCGTGAACCGCTACGGCAGCGCCACCCGCGTGTTCAACTTCGGTGATGGCTACATCCCGCGCCAGACCTACCAGGCCGAATGGCAGCTGGATGCGGAAGTGGAGTACCGCATCACCCCGCGCTGGAGCGTGGCCATCGGCGGCCAGAACCTGACCGACAACTACCCGGATCGATCCAACAGCGATATCCACTACTTCGGCAACCTGCCGTATGACGTGTTGTCGCCGATCGGCAGCAACGGCGCGTACTACTACGGCCGGGTCCGCTATACGTTCTGACTGCCCTGGGTGTCATTGCCTTGGGTGGGTGCGGACCGTTGGTCCGCACTGCCTGGGTTCCATGCAGGCCGACCTGCAGTGCCGACCAACGGTCGGCACCCACCGAAGCAAGGCCGTAGCCTGACCTCGACCCCACGTACACGCCCACGCTGGCAAGCTGGGCGTCATGGCTGAACCGCTCCCCCTGCGTCCGCCACCGCCATTGCTGGACGACGCCTGCGCGTTGTTCCTCGATGTCGACGGCACCCTGATCGAATTCGCTGCACGCCCGGATGCCGTGCAGTTGCTGCCGGATGTGCGTGAAGCCATCGGCCGCATCAGCGACCGCCTGGAAGGTGCCGTGGCACTGGTCAGTGGTCGCCCCCTTGAACAGCTGGACCAGCTGTTTGCACCGTTGCAACTGCCTGCCGCCGGCCTGCATGGCCACGAGTTGCGCGGCGAGGATGGTCGCGTGCTGCGCGACGCGCACGACGACGATACCGCCGAGTGGCTGCACGCCCTGCACCAGCAGGCGATGCGCTTCGCCCATGGCCATCCCGGCGTGCTGGTGGAAGACAAGGGCGTCGGCCTGGCCCTGCATTGGCGCGGCGCTCCGCACGCGGCCAGCGAGGTGCGTGCCTTCGCCGACCGCCACGTGCGCGGCCGTACCAGCTATCGCCTGCAACCGGGCGACCATGTGGTCGAGTTCGTCCCGGTGGGTACCGACAAGGGCCGCGCGGTGCGCCGGATGATGCAGTACCTGCCGTTCCGCGGCCGCCTGCCGGTGTTCCTCGGCGATGACCTCACCGACGAATTCGGCTTCGACGCTGCCAACGGCCAGCATGGCTGGAGCGTGCTGGTGGGTGAACGTGAACCCAGCGCGGCTGTGTTCGCGCTGCCCGACATACGCAGCGTGCACGCCTGGCTGCGTGAGAATGCCTATTGACCCGGCCATCCCCCACGGCCGCAACCGACGAGATGTACCGCGTGATGACCCAACCCGATCTTGATCTGGGCGTGGTCGGCAACGGCAGCTTCGGCGCCCTGGTCGACAAACATGCCCGCGTTGTCTGGAGCTGCCTGCCCACCTTCGACGGCGACCCCACCTTCTGCGCCTTGCTGGGCCCCAACCAGCAGACCGGTGGCGACTTCGCCATCGAGCTGGAAGACTTCGCCAGCAGCGAGCAGGAATACCTGACCAACACCGCGATCCTGCGCACCGTGCTGCGCGACGCGCACGGTGGCGAACTGGAAATCCTCGATTTCGCCCCGCGCTGGCGCCAGAACGACCGCTTCTACCGCCCGGTCAGCCTGATCCGGCAGGTGCGCCCCCTGGCCGGCAGCCCACGCATCACGGTGCGTGCGCGGCCCCTGGCGGACTGGGGCGCGCGCGTGCCCGAGTCCACCTGGGGCAGCAACCACGTGCGCTGGATCCTGCCCGAGCACGTGCTGCGGCTGACCACCGATGTGCCGGTGCGCTTCGTGCGCGAGGGCCTGCCGTTCGTGCTCAACCATCCCATCCACCTGATCCTGGGTGTCGATGAATCACTCAACCGCTCGATCAGCGGCTATGTGCAGGAAGCCTTCCAGCGCACCCGCGATTACTGGCGCGAGTGGGTGCGCTACCTGTCCATTCCGCTGGAATGGCAGGACGCGGTGATCCGCAGCGCGATCACCCTGAAGCTCTGCCAGTACGAGGACAGCGGCGCGATCATCGCGGCGATGACCACCTCCATTCCAGAGGCACCAGGCAGCGTGCGCAACTGGGACTACCGCTACTGCTGGCTGCGCGATGCCGCGTTCGTGGTGCGTGCGCTGAACCGCCTGGGCGCGACGCGCACGATGGAACAGTTCCTCGGCTACATCTTCAACCTGGCCACCACCGACGGCACGCTGCAGCCGCTGTACGGCATCGGATTCGAGGCCAAACTTGATGAGGACGAAGTGCCCAGCCTGTCCGGCTATCGCGGCATGGGCCCGGTGCGCCGTGGCAACCTGGCCTGGGTGCAGCGCCAGCACGATGTCTACGGCAGCGTGGTGCTGGCCTCCACGCAGCTGTTCTTCGACCGCCGCCTGCAGGACCCGGGCGACGCGCACACCTTCGCCCGCCTGGAACCCCTGGGTGAACAGGCCTTTGCCCTGCATGACGTACCCGATGCGGGCCTGTGGGAGTTCCGCGGCCGCACCGAGGTGCACACCTACACCAGCGCGATGTGCTGGGCGGCGTGCGACCGCCTGTGCAAGATCGCCGTGCGCCTGAAGCGCGACGACCGCGCCCGCTACTGGCGCGAACGTGCAGACACCATCCACGCGCGCATCATGGCCGAATCCTGGAGCGAGGAGCTGGGCCACTTCACCGATACCTTCGGTGGCCATCGCCTGGATGCCTCGCTGCTGCTGCTGGCCGACATCGGTTTCATCGATGCGCTGGACGCCCGCTTCATCGCCACCGTCGATGCCATCGGCCGCGACCTCAAGCATGGCAATTCGCTGTATCGCTACGTCGCCCCGGATGACTTCGGCGAGCCGGAAACCAGCTTCACCATCTGCACGTTCTGGTACATCGACGCGCTGGCCGCGATCGGGCGCCTGGACGAGGCGCGCGCGATGTTCGAAACGCTGCTGAAACAGCGCAATCATCTGGGCCTGCTGTCGGAGGACCTGGCCTTCGACAGTGGCGAGGCGTGGGGCAATTTCCCGCAGACCTATTCGCACGTCGGCCTGATCACGGCCGCGATGCGCCTGTCGCGGTCCTGGCAGGAGGCATCGTGAGTCGTCTTGTAGTGGTTTCAAACCGCGTGGCAGTGCCTGGCGAGAACCGCGCCGGCGGCCTGGCGGTCGGCCTGCTGGCCGCGTTGAAGGAACGCGGCGGCATGTGGTTCGGATGGAGCGGCAAGAGCGTGCGCGAGGGCAGTGGCACGCTGCACACGCAGAAGGACGGCGACATCGAGTTCGTCACCCTGGACCTGAGCAAGCGCGAAGTTGACGGTTACTACAACGGCTTCGCCAACCGCACGTTGTGGCCGCTGCTGCACTTCCGCCTGGACCTGGTCGACTACGACCGTGGCACCCGCGAGACCTACCACAAGGTCAACGCATTGTTCGCCGACAAGCTCGCCCCGCTGCTGCGCGAGGACGACATCGTCTGGATCCACGACTACCACCTGATCCCGCTCGGTGCGTTGCTGCGCGAACGCGGCATAGGCTGCCGCATCGGATTCTTCCTGCACATCCCGATGCCCTCGGCCGACCTGCTGCAGGCGATGCCCGATCACCTGCGCCTGTTCTCCGCGCTGTATGCCTACGACCTGGTCGGCTTCCAGACCCAGCGCGATGCCGATCGCTTCCAGACCTACCTGCGCCTGTTCGGCGGTGGCCGCGTGCTCGACAACGGTGAACTGGAAGCCCCCGGTGGGCGCCGTTTCCGCGCGGCCGCCTTCCCGATCGGCATCGACACCGACCTGATCGCACGCCAGGCCGGCACCGCCGCCACCAAGGCCGCAGTGAAGAATCTGCGCAACAGCCTGCGAGACCGCCAGCTGGCGATCGGTGTCGACCGCCTGGACTATTCCAAGGGCCTGCCCGAACGCTTCCTCGGCTTCGAGCGCTACCTGGAGCGTCATCCCGACCAGCGCGGCTCGCTGACCTACCTGCAGATCGCCCCGGTCTCGCGTGGCGACGTGACCGAGTACCGGCAACTGCGCAGCCAGCTGGAACAGATCGCCGGCCACATCAACGGCGGCCACGCCGAGCCGGACTGGACACCGCTGCGCTACGTCAACCAGAACTTCACCCATGCCACCCTCACCGGCTTCTACCGGGCGGCGGCGGTGGGCCTGGTGACACCGCTGCGCGACGGCATGAACCTGGTGGCCAAGGAGTACGTGGCCTCGCAGGACCCGGAGGATCCCGGGGTGCTGGTGCTGTCGCTGCTGGCCGGTGCCGCCGATGAACTGAAACAGGCGCTGCTGGTGAATCCACACGACCTGGACGGCGTGGCCGATGCGATCGCCACCGCTGCGACGATGTCGCTGCGCAGGCGCAAGGAGCGTTGGCACGCGATGATGGACCACCTGCGCACCTACGACATCAACCACTGGCGGCGCAGTTACCTGGACGCGCTGGAGAACTGAGGGATTGCGCAACCAGACCAGCATTAAGCGACAGAAGGGCGCCAAGAGCGCTCGCAGATTGTCGTTTTAAGCCCGAAAGTAGGTGCACCTGAAACCATTCCGGCGACCAGGAGAAGGGCGTCCCACGGCGCGCCAGCGGTCCGGGGCCACCGTGCAGATCCCGCTGTGCACTAGGCCTCGCCGCATCCAGCGGCGGGCCCTGCCGCAGGGCCCGCCGAAACGAAAGAGGCATCACCCCCAGCATTTCACCATGCATTGACGCGCGCTCCCCAGAGTGGCGCCCCCGGAGCCATCGCAATCCGTCGCGCCTGCTGCGCGGCGCGACGCACATCACATTCCAGGGAGTCACTGCATGTCTGCGTACGACCGTTTCATCGAAGATGCCGCAACACGCCTCGAGCTGGGCCATCGCGCCCGCTGGGTGGTGGAGGTCATCAGCGTCTGGATAACCTCCCATCACCGGGGCCTGGACGGTCTGCAGCAGCGGTTTGAACAGGCAGGTCTGGCCTCCCGTTTTCATTCCTGGCGGCAACCGGCAGCGTTGCGGCTGCCCATCGTCGCCAGTGAGCTCGAACGCGCGCTGGGCGCACACACGCTGGCCATGATCGCGCATCGCTGTGGCATGTCACCCGGTGCTTTCAGGGTGGTCGCCTGCCATCTTCTGCCCGGGGTGGTCACGCTGATGGATGCGCCCGGCGGCCTGGTACCTTCCCCCCATGTCCATCGCAGCATCGCGGGCCCATCGCCCCGGCGCATGACCGGCACGGTGCCATCGCGCGCGATGTATGGGAGGGCCGTGCGCAGCCTGTTGTGGCTGCTGGCCATCGTCGTTGTCCTTGGCCTCACCACCTGGCTGCAGCTGAAGGCCCGCACGCCCCTGTGGACGGTGCCGGACATTCCACTCGAACACGACGCCTACCTGTCCCTGCAGCAACACGGCACACAGATGCAGGTGCACGGCAACCTGCCCACCGAGGGGGATCGTCGCCGTATCTGGAGCACGCTGCTGGCGGTACACGGCCGGCAGAACGTGCAGGGCGGGATAACGCTGGACCCACGCGCACGCGCGCCGCGCTGGCTGGATCGCCTGATTGCCGATCTTCCGCAGCTGCAGGGCGACGGGCTGCGGCTGGAATTCGCCGGATCGCAGCTGCGCATCGACACATCGCTGATGGAGGACGCGCAGCGGCTGGCCATCTCGCACAGGTTGCGCCAGGACTTCCCGGCACTGGACATGAGCGGCCTGTGGGGCCCGGGACTGGCGGCGCTGTCGCAGCTGCCGACGCACGCCGATGCCGCGCAGCGGATTGAAGCGCTGAACCAGACCACGCTGAAGTTCCACGCTGGTTCGTCCGAGTTGACCGGCGACTCGCGGCAGACCCTGGAGGCCGTCGCGGATGCGCTGCGCAGAGCGCCCGACGGCAAGCGTGTTGAGATCGGCGCGCACACCGATGGTCGCGGCCACGCCCAAGCCAACCTGCAGCTCAGCCAGCAGCGCGCCGAGGCGGTATCACACGCGCTGCAGGCGCTGGGCGTCCCCGCCACCTCGCTGGTCGCGGTGGGCTACGGCCAGGACCGGCCGGTCGCCGACAATCGCAGCGACATCGGACGCGCGCAGAACCGTCGCATCGCCTATCAGCTGCTCGACTGAAAAAAGGGGACGGAGGGAATTAAGTCGTTTATGCATAAACGACTTAATTCCCTCCGTCCCCTTTTTGTTCAATCCAGGAAGCGCGCGGCCTGTTCTGGCGGCGGCAGAAGGCAGGCGTCGTGGCGCCCGAACCAGCGGTAACGATTGCGCGCCAGCACCCCGTACGCCGCATCACGCCAGCTTCGCGGTAGCGCACGCAGCACACCGCTCAGGCGCCAGGCGCCGCCCAACCCGGCCAGCACGCGCAGGATCGCGTCGGTGTCGGTCCATGCGCCCTGCGCATCCAGCAGCAGGAATGACCGTGGGTCCTGCGGATCCAGTCCATGCGCGCGCAGCAGCGCACTGCCCTGGGCACCCTGCATGGCCGCGAAGCGATAGCGCCCCTTGCGGTCGAAACGCAGCAGGAAGCGCACCCAGCGGTTGCACAGCGCGCAGACACCGTCGAACACGATCACCGCGCCGTCGGCGGCGCCGGCTTCACTGCGGTTCGAGCCAGCCTTCATAGCGGATCAGGGCTCCTGCCCAGGGCAAGGTCACATCAACCCGGAAAGTGTAACGCTGCCCCTGTCCCGCTTCGCGGCAGCGCACGCCGCCAAACCAGCGCCTGGGCAGCGGCAGCAGCCCGAACGCCCACACCCGGCGCACCGACCAATCGATACCGCCCTCGCGGGCCTGCAAATCGAACTCGAAACGCACCGCGCCCAGCTGCTCACGCAGATGGCCTTCGTGCGCCCACAGCCGCGACACCATCGGCCAGCGGCCGAACCGGCGTGCCCAGCGTTCGCCCTGCCCGTGTGCGCTGAACGCCACTTCGGTCGGCAGCGCCTCGCCCTCCCTCGGCAACTGCGCCAGGGCGGCCAGCAGCGGCACCAGCCAGTGCCGTCCGCGCTCGATCCGCGACTGCCCCACGTAGCGGCACGGCAACGCAGCGGCGTGCAGCGCCTGCACCGGCGCCGCCAGGGTGGCGAAGGCCGGCCCCAACACGCGCGCGAACAGCGGCGTGCTCAGCGCGCGATCCAGGCCAGCGTCGCCATGCGCCCGGTGCGACGGTCGCGCCGGTGCGAGTACAGGTCCGGGTCGGCCATGGTCGACACCGTGCCGCCATGCACCTGCGCCGGGTCCATGCCGGCGGCCTGCAGCCGCTGGCGGGCCAGGGCGAACAGGTCCACCTTCCAGTGCCCGGGCCGGGTCGCCACGAAAGCCGCCTCCGCAGCCGGGTCATGCCCGACAAAGGCGTGGAAGACCTCTTCGCCGATCTCGTAGTCTGCCGGCCCGGCGGCCGGGCCCAGCCAGGCCCGCAGCTGCGTCGGCGGGGTCCGCATGGCGGCCACGGTGGCCTCCAGCATGCCGTCGGCCAGGCCCCGCCAACCGGCATGGGCCGCGCCGATCTCGCTGCCGTCGGTGGCCGCGAAGACCACCGGCAGGCAGTCGGCGGTCAGGATCGCCAGCACCACGCCCGGCACCGAGGTCACCGCCGCGTCGGCCACCGGCTCACTGGCACCCGGCACCGGTGGTGCGTTGAAGCGCAGCACGGTACTGCTGTGCACCTGGCGCAGCCAATGCGGCGCGGACGGCAGCGCCAACCCCTGCTGCAGCAGCTGCCGGTTGTGCTCGACATTGGCCGGGGTATCGCCATCGGCCGCGTGCCGGTTGCCCAGGTTGAACTGTGCGAACGGCGCCGGCGAGATGCCCGCGCCATGCCGGCGCGTGGTCAGCGCATGGACGCCTGCTGGCGCTGGCCAGTCGGCCTGCAGCAACGGCAGCGCGGCCGCCATCACCAGCGGTCCCGCTCGCGTGCGGCGAAGGCTTCGCTGTCTTCGCGCAGCACCTTCATCAGGTGCAGCATGTCTTCCGGCACCGGCGCGGTGTTGCGCACCGGCTCGCCGGTGATCGGATGGGTGAACTCCAGGGTCTCGGCGTGCAGGGCCTGGCGCTTGAAGCCGCGCAGCGCGGCCACCAGCTCGTCGCTGGCACCCTTGGGCAGCTTCAGCGCGCCGCCGTACAGCGGATCACCGATGATCGGGTGGCGCACATGCGCCATGTGCACGCGGATCTGGTGGGTACGGCCGGTTTCCAGGCGGCACTCCAGCGCGGTGTGCGCACGGAAGCGCTCGCGCAGGCGGTAGTGGGTGATCGCTTCCTTGCCGTCCTCGCGCACGGCCATCTTCAGGCGGTCGCGCGGGTGGCGGTCGATCGGCGCATCGGCAGTACCGCCGGCCACCAGTGCGCCCATCACGATGGCCAGGTACTGGCGGTGCACGTCGCGTGCGGCCAGCTGCTCGACCAGCGCGGTCTGCGCCTCCAGGGTCTTGGCCACCACCATCACGCCGCTGGTGTCCTTGTCCAGGCGGTGCACGATGCCGGCGCGCGGCAGCACCGCCACCGACGGGTCGCGGAACAGCAGGGCATTGACCAGGGTGCCGCTGTGGTTGCCCGCGCCGGGGTGGACCACCAGCCCGACCGGCTTGTTGATCACCAGCAGGTGCTCGTCCTCGAACAGCACGTCCAGCGGGATGTCCTCCGGCTGGGCGTCGGTCTGGGTCTCGAGCACCACCGTGAGGGTGACCACCTCGCCGCCGCGCAGCGGGTCGCGCGGGCGCACCTGGGCGCCATCCAGCAGGACGTCGCCCGCCTTGATCCACTCGGTCAGGCGCGAACGCGAGTATTCGGGGAACAGTTCGGCCACGACGGCGTCGAAACGACGGCCGGCCGCGGTGTCGGGGACGATGGCCTGGCGGGCCGATTCAGAGGGTTGTTCAGACATGGCAGGGGGCATTCTTTGAAATTTTGGGGTCCCGGCGGCCGGTTTCAGTCGCTGGACAGGACACTAGGCTATCATCGACCCTTCGTATTCCAGCCGCGTCCCGCCTCGACCCCATGATCCGACGCTCCGCCATGCTCTCTGCGCCCGTCCGCCTCACCGCCCTGCTGCTGGTGCTGGTCATCGCCGCCACCGGCTGCCACCGTGGCGCCGAGAAGGGCGATCGCCCCGATGAAGGGACGCCGGTCGAACAGTTGTACGAGAAGAGCCACAAGCTGATGCAGGGTGGCAACTGGAGCGGGGCTGAGACCAGCTTCCGCCGCCTGGTGGCCCAGTATCCGTACGGTCCCTATACCGAGCAGGCGATGATCGAAACCGCCTACGCCCAGTACAAGGCCGGCAAGCACGACGATGCGGTGTCCAGCATCGACCGCTTCATCCGTACCTACCCGACCCACCGCAACATCGCGTACCTGTACTACCTGCGCGGTCTTGCCAACTCCAACCGCAGTACGGTTTTCCTGCGCCGCGTATGGTCGCTGGACGCCAGCCGCCGCGACCTGTCCACGCCGCACCAGGCGTATTCGGACTTCAACATCGTGGTCGACCGCTACCCGAACAGCCGCTACGCCGCCGATGCGCGCAGCCGCATGCTGGAACTGCGTGACGTGTTTGCCCAGCACGAGCTGGACAACGCCCTGTACTACATGCGCCGCGGCGCCTGGGTCTCGGCGGCCGGCCGCGCCAACTACCTGCTGGAAACCTACCCGCAGAGCGCGTTCCAGTACGATGCCGTCGCTGTCCTGGCCGACTCCTACACCCACCTGGGCAACAAGACCTTGGCCGACGACGCCCGCCGCGTCCTGCAGCTGAACCAGCCGGACCACCCGTGGCTGGAAGGCAAGTGGCCGAAGTACCCGTGGATGATCCGCAAGCTGAACCCGTTCGCCGGCGAGAAGTCCGCCAGCACCGGCCAGCGCAACGCGCGACTGGAAAAGAAATAAGAAAGGGCCCCGCAAGGGGCCCTCTTCTTTTGTAGCGGTAGTGCCGGCCGCTGGCCGGCAACCCGATGGCCTGTCTGAGGGTCATGCAACAGCCGGCCAGTGGCCGGCTCCAGCCATCGGCCGGGCCACGCCCGGCGCCCCTGCCTCAGCCCTTGTAGCCGTTGCTGATCGGGTAGCGACGCTCGCGCCCGAACGCACGCCGCGATACCTTCGGGCCTGGTGCGGCCTGGTGCCGCTTCCACTCGCTGATGCGCACCAGGCGCAGCACGCGGTCGACCACGGCCGCATCGTAGCCGGCGGCCACGATCTCCCCGCGCGACTGCTCCTGGTCGATGTAGCGGTAGAGGATGCCGTCCAGCACGTCGTAGGCCGGCAGCGAATCCTGGTCCAGCTGGTTCTCGCGCAGCTCGGCCGACGGCGGGCGGCTGATCACCGCCGGCGGGATCACCGGCGCGCCACCCACGGTATTGCGCCACTTGGACAGGCCGAACACTTCGGTCTTGTACAGGTCCTTCAGCGGCGCATAGCCCCCGCACATGTCGCCGTAGATGGTGGCGTAGCCCACCGCGTACTCGCTCTTGTTGCCGGTGGTCAGCAGCAGTCCGCCGAACTTGTTGGCCAGCGCCATCAGGATCACGCCGCGGCTGCGCGACTGCAGGTTCTCCTCGGTCACGTCCGGCGTGGTGCCGTCGAACATCGGCGCCAGCGATTCCATCAGGCCCTTGAATGCCGGCTCGATCGACACCGCTTCCAGCTTCACCCCCAGCGCCTGGCACTGCTCGGCGGCCAGGTCGTTGGACAGGCCAGCGGTATAGCGCGACGGCAGGCGCACGGCGGTTACGTTCTCCGCGCCCATCGCGTCCACCGCCAGCGCCAGCACCAGGGCCGAGTCGATGCCGCCGGACAGGCCCAGCCACACCTTCTTGAAGCCGTTCTTGCGGCAGTAGTCCTGGATGCCGCGGGTCACCGCACGCCAGGCCAGCGCGTCCATGCTTTCGTCGCCGTCGTCCATCCATACGTGCGGCAGGAACCGGCGGCTCTGGCCGTCGTAGTCCACCACCAGCCACTGGTCGACGAAGGCAGCGGCCGCCGGGTGCACGGTGCCGTCGCCATCGGCCACCACCGAGGCGCCATCGAACACCAGCGCATCCTGCCCCCCCACCACGTTGAGGTAGGCGATCGCTGCCCCGCTCTCGCGGGTGCGCGCGGCCAGCACCGCGTCGCGCTGGGCGTGCTTGCCACGCTCGTACGGCGACGCGTTGGGTACCACCACCAGCTGCGCACCGGCGCGCACGGTATCGGCCAGCGGTTCGGCGAACCACAGGTCCTCGCAGATCAGCAGTCCCACCGGAACGCCATTGACCTCGAACACGCAGCTGCCGCCGTCCGGGTCCACATCGAAGTAGCGACGCTCGTCGAATACCGCGTAGTTGGGCAGCTCGCGCTTGCGGTAGGTCTGCTCGACCAGGCCATCGCGCAGCACGCTGGCGGCGTTGTAGACCACCGCGCCGGCAGCCTGCGGCCAACCGACCACGGCGGTGATGCCGCGGCAGGCGGCGGCGATGCGCCCCATCGCCTGCTCGCACTCGTACAGGAAGCCCGGGCGCAGCAGCAGGTCCTCCGGCGGGTAACCGCTCACGGCCAGCTCGGGGAACATCACCAGCTCGGCGCCGTACTCGTCGCGCGCCTGGCCGATCATCTCGATGATGCGCTCGGTGTTGCCGGCGACATCGCCGACCGGGAAGTCGAACTGCGCCATCGCGATGCGGATCGAAGCCATGGGAATCCAGCCTGTGGTTGCAATGCGCCCATTGTAGCGCCGCACCGTGTACGCACCCTGCCCAGCAGATCCACGCCATGGGTGGATGGGGTTGCCCGGATGGCCTGGACACCCGACGCAGAAAGGCCGCCCGGAGGCGGCCTTTCTGTTTCAAGCAGCCGGCCAGCGGCCGGCTCTACAGAATCGTCTGCCGGAGGCAGTCGATCTTATTTCACCAGCTTGGCGATGGCAGCGCCCAGGTCGCCCGGCGAACGCACGGTGACGACGCCAGCGGCTTCCATGGCGGCGAACTTGCCTTCCGCCGTGCCCTTGCCACCCGAGGCGATCGCACCGGCGTGGCCCATGCGCTTGCCGGCCGGAGCCGACGCACCGGCGATGAAACCGACGACCGGCTTCTTCACGTGGTTCTTGATGTACTCGGCGCCGGCTTCTTCAGCGTCACCGCCGATTTCGCCCACCATGATGATGCCTTCGGTCTGCGGGTCTTCGTTGAACAGCTTCAGGCAGTCGACGAAGTTCAGGCCGTTGATCGGGTCACCGCCGATGCCGATGCAGGTGGACTGGCCCAGGCCGACTTCGGTGGTCTGCTTGACCGCTTCATAGGTCAGGGTGCCCGAACGCGACACGATGCCGATCTTGCCCGGCTGGTGGATGTGGCCCGGCATGATGCCGATCTTGCACTCACCCGGGGTGATGACGCCCGGGCAGTTCGGCCCGATCAGCACGGTGTCCGGATGCGAACGGGTCAGCACGTTCTTGACGCGCAGCATGTCCAGCACCGGGATGCCTTCGGTGATGCAGACGATGACCTTGATACCGGCAGCAGCGGCTTCCAGGATCGCGTCAGCAGCGTACGGCGGCGGCACGTAGATGACCGAAGCGTTGGCGCCGGTGCTCTGCACGGCGTCGGCAACGGTGTTGAAGACCGGCAGGTCGATATGGGTGGTGCCACCCTTGCCCGGGGTCACGCCGCCCACAACCTGGGTGCCGTACTCGATCATCTGAGTGGCGTGGAAGGTGCCCTGCTGGCCGGTGAAGCCCTGCACGATCACCTTGGTGTTCTTGTTGATCAAAACAGACATTGGAATTCCTTGGTGTCGGTATCAGGCGGCGTTCTTGACAGCTTCAACGATCTTCTTGGCGCCATCGTTGATGTTGTCAGCCGGGATGATGGCCATGCCGCTGTCGCGCAGCAGCTGCTTGCCTTCTTCCACGTTGGTGCCTTCCAGGCGCACCACGACCGGAACCTTGACGCCCACTTCCTTCACGGCGGCAATGATGCCTTCGGCAATCATGTCGCAGCGGACGATGCCGCCGAAGATGTTGACGAAGATGCCTTCGACCTTGTCCGAGGACAGGATCAGCTTGAACGCTTCGATGACGCGCTGCTTGTTGGCACCGCCGCCCACGTCCAGGAAGTTCGCCGGCTCGCCGCCGTTGAGCTTGATGACGTCCATGGTGGCCATGGCCAGGCCGGCGCCGTTCACCATGCAGCCGATGTTGCCGTCCATGGTGACGTAGTTGATGTCCAGCTCCGAAGCGATCACTTCGGTCGGATCTTCCTGGGTCTTGTCGCGCATGGCGACCAGGGCCTTCTGGCGGAACGCGGCGTTGTCGTCGCTGTCGAACTTGCCGTCCAGCGCGTACAGGTTGCCGTCGTCCAGGATGGCCAGCGGGTTGATTTCAACCAGGGCCAGGTCCTTTTCGTTGAACAGGCGGTACAGGTTCACCATGATGCTGGCGAACTGGCCGGCCTGCTTGGCGGTCAGGCCCAGCTTGAAGCCGAAATCACGGCCGTGGTAACCCTGCACGCCTTCGACGAAGTCGACGTTCAGCGAGTGGATCAGCTCCGGGGTTTCAGCCGCAACCTGCTCGATTTCCACGCCGCCTTCCGAAGAGGCGATGTAGGTGATGGTCTTGGTGCCACGGTCGACCAGCACCGACAGGTACAGTTCCTTGACGATCTCGCCGGCGGTGGTCACCAGCACCAGGTTGACCGGCAGTTCAACGCCGGCGGTCTGGTAGGTGGCCATCTTGGTGCCGAGCATCTTGGCCGCAGCGGCCTTCACGTCGTCGGTGGTCTTGCAGAACTTGACGCCGCCAGCCTTACCGCGGCCGCCAGCGTGGATCTGCGCCTTGACCATCCAGGGGCCCTGGCCCAGGGAGTTGGCAGCGGCAACCGCTTCGTCCGGGGTCGCAGCGACCTTGCCGGCCGGGACCGGGATGCCGTACTCGGCAAGCAGTTGTTTTGACTGGTATTCGTGGAAATTCATGCGTCACCGTGGGAATAGGAACGACCGCACGCAATTCCTCAGGGCCCCGGCGGGGCGCCGGCATGGACCGCGGCGGGCCCACTATTGTGGCCGAGCCAGCGCCGGGGCGCAAAGAAGTCTGTACAAAACGCCAGACCCGGCCAGATTTCCACCGTCATTCAGGCAGTTGCGCCCGGGCCCGTGCTGGCTACCGGTGTCCGCGGGCGGCCAAATGCGCGATCCGGGCCACTCCCACGGCACGCTTTGCGGGGGCCTATACTGGTCAGCCAGGGTGTGCAGCGTCGAGCCTGCTCGACCGCTTCCACCACGGGCCACATAGAAGCGACGCGCCGGCCCGGCTTCAGGGGACGCCGGACCGGTGCATCGCAGATTCCAGACCCAGGCAGCCAGAAGGGGAGTTCCGGCGTGTCACCCAGTGCTTCATTGATCGACCGCATCGAATCGATCCCGCGGCGTGAGCTGTATTTCTTCGCGCTGTACCGGGTGCTGATCGCAACCGTCATCGCCGCCCTGCTCTACAGCCCTCTGTCCGGCCTGGTCGGCGAGGCCCATCACCCGCGGCTGGCCGATGTGGTTGCGGTCATCTATCTGGCGTTGTCGCTGCTGGCCCTGGTGATCGGCCGCAACGAACGCTGGCTGCGGCCGATCGTGGTCAGCGGCGTGCTGGTGGACATCGTTGCCGCCACCCTGCTGTCGCATGCCCTGCCCGGTGCAAGCGCTGGCATCTCGATGTCGCTGCTGTTCAACATCGCCGCCGCCGCCACCCTGCTGCCACTCAGCCTGGGCCTGGGCCTGGCCCTGGCCGCCAGCCTCGCCACCGGCGTCGAATACACCTGGAAGCTGCTGGAAGGCGGCGACCCCACCCGCACCCTGGCCGAGCTGGCGATGTTCACCACCAGCTACCTGGCCCTGGCCTTCATCAGCTACCAGGTCGGCAACCGCGCCCGCCGCAACCAGCAGCTGGCCAACCAGCGCGGCGACGAAGTAGCCAACCTGTTCCAGATCAACGAACTGATCATCCGCCGCATGCGCACCGGCGTGCTGGTGGTGGACGCCGACAACCGCATCACCCTGGCCAACGAGGCCGCCTCGATGCTGCTGGGCGACAGTGACGGCAACGGCGAGAGCGGGCGCCTGGACCTGGCCAGCGCCGCGCCGGAACTGACTCGCCGCCTGCAGCGCTGGCGCAATGGCTGGGCACAGGACGAACTGCCGCTGCAGCTCAACCCCGACCAGCCGGAAGTGCAGCCGCGCTTCGCCCGCCTGCTGGCCGGCAGCGACCTCGCGCTGGTGTTCCTGGACGATTCCAGCGTGGTGTCCCGCCGCGCCGAATCGCTCACCCTGTCAGCGATGGGCCGCTTCTCGGCCAGCCTCGCCCATGAGATCCGCAACCCGCTGGCGGCCATCAACTACGCCGTGCAGCTGCTCGAGGAAGGCACCGGCTTCAACGAAAGCGACCGCCGCCTGCTGCAGATCATCCGCCAGCAATGCCAGCGCACCAACGGCATCGTCGAAAGCGTGCTGGGGCTGGCCCGGCGCGAGCGCGCCACGCCCGAGAACGTGGACCTGGCCGCCTTCGTGCGCCGCTTCGTGCTGGAGTACAAGCAGGGGCAGACGCTGGAAACGGACAGCATCGAACCGATCATCAATGACAGCGCGGTGATGGCCCAGGTCGATACCCGCCACCTGTACCAGGTGCTGACCGTGCTGGTGCACAACGCGCTCAAGTACGGGCGCATCGGCCAGCAGCCGGCGCGGGTGCGCCTGCGCGTGGCCCAGCACGAGCGCAGCGCGGTGATCGACGTGATGGACCGTGGCCCGGGCATTCCCGAGAGCGTGGCCGCGCAGTTGTTCCGCCCGTTCTTCACCACCTCCGAGCACGGCACTGGCCTGGGCCTGTATATCGCCCGCGAGCTGTGCCGGGCCAACCAGGCGCGGCTCGACTACATCCCGGTGCCGGCCGGTGGCTCCTGCTTCCGCCTGGTGCTGCCCGGTCCGCACACGCTGTTGCCCACCTGATTCCGATTCCGTGCGTCAAACATTTGTCGCATCCAGCCCCCTCGTTTATCTTTCACGCCCATGAACGAAACCCGCAGCGCCCTCGTCGTCGACGACGAACGCGACATCCGCGAACTGCTGGTGCTGACCCTCGGCCGCATGGGGCTGCGCATCAGTACCGCCGCCAACCTGGCCGAAGCACGTGAACTGCTGGCCAGCAATCCGTATGACCTGTGCATCACCGACATGCGCTTGCCGGATGGCAACGGCATCGAACTGGTCAGCGAGATCGCCCAGCACTATCCGCGCACGCCGGTGGCGATGATCACTGCCTTCGGCAGCATGGATCTGGCGGTGGAAGCGCTGAAGGCCGGGGCCTTCGACTTCGTCAGCAAGCCGGTGGACATCTCGGTGCTGCGCGGCCTGGTCAAGCACGCACTGGAACTCAACAACACCGAACGCCCCGCGCCCGGCCCCAGTGCCGAACAGGGTGCGCGCCTGCTTGGCGATTCGCCGGCCATGGACGTGCTGCGCACCACCATCGGCAAGGTCGCGCGCAGCCAGGCGCCGGTGTACATCCTGGGCGAGTCCGGGGTGGGCAAGGAGCTGGTCGCGCGCACCATCCACGCCCAGGGCGCGCGTGCGGCCGGCCCGTTCGTGCCGGTCAACTGCGGCGCCATCCCCGGCGAGCTGATGGAGAGTGAATTCTTCGGCCATCGCAAGGGCAGCTTCAGCGGCGCACACGCCGACAAGCCGGGCCTGTTCCAGGCTGCCCATGGCGGCACCCTGTTCCTGGACGAAGTGGCCGAACTGCCGCTGCAGATGCAGGTGAAGCTGCTGCGCGCGATCCAGGAAAAATCGGTGCGCGCGGTCGGTGCGCCCAACGAGGAACCGGTGGACGTGCGGATTCTCTCGGCCACCCACCGCGACCTGGCGGAACTGGTCGAAGACGGGCGCTTCCGCCACGACCTGTACTACCGCATCAACGTGATCGAACTGAAGGTGCCGCCGCTGCGTGAGCGCCGCCAGGACCTGCCGGAACTGGCCGCGGCAGTGCTGGCGCGGCTGGCCCGCAGCCATGGCCGCGCCACCCCGCTGCTGGCGCCGTCGGCACTGGAGGCGCTGGCTCAGTATGCCTTCCCCGGCAATGTGCGCGAACTGGAGAACATCCTGGAACGTGCGCTGGCATTGGCCGAGGAAGACTGCATCGGTGCCGATGACCTGCGCCTGCCGCAGCACGCGCCGCGCGCGCCGGGCAGTGCCGCCCCGGCCGAAGCGGTGGCCGACCTGCAGCCGGGCAGCGCCGCCCTGCCCTCCTACATCGAGCAGCTCGAGCGCAGCGCCATCCAGCGCGCGCTGGAAGAGAACCGCTGGAACAAGACCCGCACCGCCGCGCAGCTGGGCATCACCTTCCGTGCGCTGCGCTACAAGCTGAAGAAGCTGGGAATGGAGTAGCGCCGGGACCACGCAATCCCGATCACGAACGCAGACCCAAGCGGTAGTGCCGGCCGCTGGCCGGCAACCTCATGCATCGCGGCATCCACGCATGGCGTGGATCTACCTCAATCCTTGGTGACGCGATTGATCTCGGCTAGGCTGGTAATGCCCGCAGCCGCCTTCTTCAATGCCGACTGCCGCAGATCATTCACGCCGATCTGCTGCGCCGCTTCGGCAATCTGCAGCGCGTTGCCACCGGCCAGCACGATCGTGGCGATCTCATCGGTCATCGGCATCACCTGGTAGATGCCGGTGCGGCCCTTGTAGCCCTCGGTGCACTCGTCGCAGCCGACCGCCTCGTACAACTGGATGCCTGCATCCAGCTGCGCCTGGGTGAAGCCTTCGGCCAGCAGCGCATGTTCGGGCAGCGTGGCCAGGCGCTTGCAGTTGCCACACAGGCGGCGCGCCAGGCGCTGGGCGATCACCAGCGTCACCGAGCTGGTGATGTTGTACGGCGCGATGCCCATGTTCATCAGGCGCGCGATGGTCTGCGGCGCATCGTTGGTATGCAGCGTGGACAGCACCATGTGGCCGGTCTGCGCCGCCTTGATCGCGATCTCCGCCGTTTCCAGGTCGCGGATTTCGCCGACCATGATGATGTCCGGGTCCTGGCGCAGGAACGAGCGCAGCGCCGCCGCGAAGGTCATGCCGCGCTTGTTGTTCTGCTGCACCTGGTTGACGCCGGGCAGGCGGATTTCCACCGGGTCTTCGGCGGTGGAGATGTTGCGCGTCTCGTCGTTGAGGATGCCCAGCGCCGTATACAGCGACACGGTCTTGCCCGAACCAGTCGGGCCGGTCACCAGCACCATGCCGTAGGGCTTGTGGATGGCATCCTGGAACAGCTTCTGCTGGTCCGGCTCGTAGCCCAGCTTGTCGATGCCCAGCTTGGCCGCACTGCCATCCAGGATACGCAGCACCACCTTCTCGCCGAACAGGGTCGGCAGCGTGCTCACGCGGAAGTCGATCTGCTTGGTCTTGGACAGGTTGAGCTTGATGCGGCCGTCCTGCGGCACGCGCTTCTCGGCGATGTCCAGCTGCGCCATCACCTTCAGGCGCGCGGCGATGCGCTGATTGAGCTTCACCGGCGCGCGCGCCACCATCTTCAGCAACCCGTCGATGCGCAGGCGCACCCGGTAGTCGTCTTCATAGGGCTCGAAGTGGATGTCCGAGGCGCCCTTGCGGATGGCATCGACCAGCACCTTGTTGACGAACTTCACCACCGGGGTGTCGTCGCCCTTGGCATCGATGCCGGAATCACCGCCGGTGCCCAGGTCCTCGTCACCCGCGGAGACCTCCAGGTTGCCCATGCCTTCGTCGTCACCGCCCAGCGCGTCACCGAGCGTGTCGTGGCTGGCATGCCACTGCTCCAGCGTACGGCGGATCTGGTCTTCATCCACCAGGATCGGTTCCACCACCAGATTGGTGTGGAACTTGATCTCATCCAGCGAGTGGGTCGGGTTGCTGGTACCGACGAACAGCTTGCCCCCACGTTTGAACAGCGGCAGCACGTTGTGCTTGCGCAGCAGTTCCTCGCTGACCAGGCTCATCGCGTTCTGGTTGGCGTCGAAGGTGGAGACATCGAACAGCGGCATGCCGAACTCGACCGCATTGGCCGCGGCCAGCTGCGCGGCACCGACCACCCTGTTCTGGGCGAACCAGGTTGGCAGGGGCTGGCGTGCGCCGGCAGCCTTGGCCATCGCATCGCGTGCGCCCGCTTCATCCAGGGCGCCATCCTGGACCAGGCGGCGGGCCAGGCCGGTGATGCCGACGAGGTTGGCGGTGGTAGCGGTGTTCATAGTGCCCTCTTGATTCATTCAGCCCTTCCAGCGCTGCACATCAGCGCCTATGGCAAAGAGCCGGTTACATGTTACCGGTTTGTCGTTCCACGCTTGCTGACGGACCCGCAGGCCGGCGGCCATCTGCACGGGCCGCCGAGGCACACCAGGCCGCATGGAAGTCCCCGTCTTCACGATAGTATTCGCACACTTCACGCTGCAGATCGGCAATGGCAGGCTCAGGCGCGGGGTATGGCGTGCAGGCGATGGTTCGCCGCTCATAGTCCACCACCCGCCAGCAGTGCCGGGCCCCCGGAGCGTTGCCAGACGCCGGATCGGTCATCACGCCCCATCGCCCAAGAATCGCTCCGCGCTGCTTCTCGCGGAGCTTCTCCGGCAACAGGTCCGGGCGAACCTCGAAACGACCATCTTCCGTCAGGCGATACAGGTAGGACATTTCCTGTGCCACCTGGCCTTCATTGATGTGCGCTCGCTCAACGCCCGTGGAGCGCAGGCCGTTCTCCATGAAACGAACACGATTGCCTGGAAGATCCTCGTTCTGGCGTATCGCAGGCAACCACGAGAGCCCTTCGTAGCGGTCGCGCCTCAGGCCGACCAGTTCGGCGATCGTGGGCGCAACGTCGATCACTGAGCCAGGTCCCGCAACCCGCCGATGCGTCCAGACCGGTTGGCCATTGCGGAATTGCTGTATCGCCATCACCACGTGGTTCTGCACGTCCGACAGCGCGAAGCTGCCATGGCCATATGCGCCCACCGCTTGGTTGGCGTCGTTGTCATTGAACTGGTCACGGCGCATTGCAAAGTCTTCGCCGTGGTCCGACATGACAACCAGGATCGCGTTGTCCAGACGCCGCAGGCGGCGCAGCTCATCGATCAGCGCCTCAAACTGACCATCAACTGCCCTGATCGCGTTCAGATACTGGGACTGTGAATCCTCATACCCCTTGACCTTGCCTACCCAGTCAAGAGACCTGTCCTCACGGATCCCGCCTGGCAGATAGGGCCAATGCGGCAGGCAGAGGTGGCTGACAAGAAACAGTGGCGCGTCAGCCGGCGCATCCCGCAATTCACCGATCAGGCGGGCGGGGTGGTCCGCGGTGCGATAGCTGCGGTAGGCAGCGCGATTGCCTTGGACCACGCTCAGCGGCTCTGAAGCGGGCAGCGCAGCCAGCAGGAGATTGGTTGCGAAGAAGTCAAAGCTGCCGCCAACGACGAAATCAAGCCCTCCCACCGTGGGGACGACGGTTCTATCGAAGCCAAAACTCTGGTCGAAATTGGCAAAGCGCGATTCATCCATGGCCAGCATGGTGAAGTAGCCGTGCCGCTTCAGATCCCAGGCAAGATTCTGGTCGCGCGAGAATTCCGAGCGAGGATAGAGATTGAAGCGCGCGCCGTGCTTGAGCGGATTCATTCCGGTCAAGGTACTGCTGTAGGAGACAAACGTCCGGGCCAGTGGCGTGCGTACATCATCCATGACGACCGAACCGGCCAGCGTCTGCTCGATGGCAGGAGCCAGTCCGCCGGGAAACTCACCGTAGGAAGCCAGATAGTCCGGACGAAGCGAGTCCACCCCCAGAATGATCACATCCGGCCTGTTCTCATCCATGCCCTCCCGAACGCCGCCATTCCAACCCCATGCCCCGAGGCAGACAGCCAGGGCAACCAGGGATCCGGCGGCGAACAGGTTGCGGCGGCTGCGCAACAGGGAATACAGCGCGGACAGTACAGCGATCGCCACCACGGCGATGCAGGCACCTACAAGCAATGGCGACAGCCACTGGATCATCAGCAACTCTGCATCCACGAAGGAAGCCGACTGTGGATACAGCCATCGATTGGCGAACATCGCCAGCAGAACGACCACGCTCACAAACAGCAGACTGCGCCAGAATGCGTCCCGCCGTTTGGGCAGGAGCTGGCTGCAGGCCCGACGATAGACCCACATACCGCCAACGGTCAGCAGAAGATGGCTGCCTATCGCGAAAAGCACGAACAAGGTGATTTTGGCAGCGAACCCGCGCTCCTCCAGCAATTCAGTCGCGAACTGCTGCATGAGATCGGTACGGGCGTGCAAGCCCTCGTTGCCGAAACGATCCGCGATCTGATGGACCTGCTGCCCCAGCAGGATCAACCCCATGAAAGCGGCCGCCACGTACTGGCGGACGGCGATCCCCTTCATCCCCCTACCTCATTCTCGAAAAAAAAAGGGCCCCGCATGCAGGGCCCTCTTCTACTGGCTCCTCAGGCACGGATGCCTGGGCAATCAGTCCAACAGGCCGATTACGGAGCAGCCTTGCGGCACTCGGCCGGCAGGTACTTGTTGTCAGCGGTCGAGGTGCAGGTCCAGGTGATGCCGGCGCTGGCCGACTTCGGCTCGAACTGCAGCGCGACATTCTTGGCGGCTGCGGTGCCGGTCACAGTGATGACGCCACTGGCACATTCCAGCTTCGCGGTGTTCTTGGTCGCGGTGGTGAAGGTGGCAACGCCATTGCAGGCGGTGTCATCGATCGTGCCGCCGGCGTTGGCGATGTTCTCACCGACGGTAGCCTTGGCACCCGAAGCCAGCACGGCGCCTTCCGAGACGCGCGAACGGACGGTGTAGTCCTGGTAAGCCGGCAGAGCGATGGCGGCCAGGATGGCGATGATCGCGACGACGATCATCAGTTCGATAAGGGTGAAGCCCTTCTGGTTCTTCATTGTGGTACATCCCCAAGATAGTGGTGGTTGATTTCAGCGGACAGGTTCGGTCCGGCCAGCGGCCGGTTGAGCGGGTCCTGCCCCCTGCGGGTGGATCAACGCAGGTTGCGTGCCAACCCCGGCACGCCTCCCCCTGGATTTCCCCGCGCCCATGATGGCAGCAATTCTGCGGATGGGAACCCCCCATATCCGAATCTGCGATGGACGCGGCAATGTGACGCAGTGCGTCACCTTTGGCCGGCCGCCGGCACGAAATCGCACGCTGGGCCGCCCGCCAACTGCCCAGATGGGCATGAACCCGCTACCATCAACGGCTAGATGCCCGCCTGGGGATGGCGGGTCTTGGGGAGCCAACATGTCTGTCAGTCGCAGTGCGATCAAGAAAGAGCCCGTGGCGCGTAGCACCATGGAGCTGCAACCGTTTGTCTGGGAGGGGACCGACAAGCGGGGCGTAAAGATGAAAGGCGAGCAGTTGGCGAAGAACGCCAACCTGTTGCGCGCCGAGCTCAGGCGGCAGGGGATCAACCCCGGCCAGGTGAAGCCCAAGCCGAAACCTCTGTTCGGCTCGGCCGGCAAAGCGGTGAACGCCAAGGACATCGCCTTCTTCAGCCGCCAGATGGCGACCATGATGAAATCCGGCGTACCGATCGTCTCGGCACTGGACATCATTGCCAGCGGGCACAAGAACCCGCGCATGAAGAAGATGGTCGATGGCATCCGGACTGACATCGAAGGTGGCTCATCCCTGCATGAAGCCGTCAGCAAGTACCCGGTGCAGTTCGATGAGCTCTACCGCAATCTGGTCAAGGCGGGCGAAGGTGCGGGTGTCCTGGAAACGGTGCTGGACACGGTAGCAACCTACAAAGAGAACATCGAAGCCCTGAAGGGCAAGATCAAGAAGGCGCTCTTCTACCCGGTCATGGTGGTCGTCGTCGCCCTGCTGGTCAGCGCCATCATGCTGATCTTCGTGGTTCCCCAGTTCGAGGAAGTGTTCCACGGCTTCGGCGCGGAACTGCCCGCCTTCACGCAGATGATCGTCAATCTGTCCCGGTTCATGGTGTCGTGGTGGTGGCTCATTGCTGCGGTAGTGATCGGAGCAGTCGTTGCCCTCGTCATGAGCTACAAACGCTCGTTGAAGATGCAGCACACGATGGACCGGCTGATTCTGAAGGTTCCGGTCATCGGCGAAGTGATGAACAACAGCGCCATTGCCCGCTTCGCCCGTACCACGGCCGTCACCTTCAAGGCCGGCGTGCCGCTGGTGGAGGCCCTGGGTATCGTCGCGGGGGCCACAGGCAACAAGATCTACGAGGAGGCCGTCCTGCGCATGCGAGACGACGTCTCGGTGGGTTACCCGGTGAACATGGCGATGAAGCAGCTCAACCTGTTCCCGCACATGGTCATCCAGATGACCGGCATCGGCGAAGAGGCCGGCGCCCTGGATGCGATGCTGTTCAAGGTGGCCGAGTACTATGAGCAGGAGGTCAACAACGCCGTTGACGCCCTGAGCAGCCTGCTCGAACCAATGATCATGGTCTTCATCGGCGTGGTCGTTGGCGGTATGGTCATCGGCATGTACCTTCCCATCTTCAAACTCGGCGCCGTCGTCGGATAACACATACATGGCTTTTCTCGACCAGCATCCCGGCCTCGGCTACCCCGCCGCGGCCGCCCTGGGACTGCTGCTGGGCAGTTTCCTGAACGTCGTCATCCTGCGCCTGCCCAAGCGGCTGGAGTGGCAGTGGAAGCGCGATGCGCGCGAGGTCCTGGAGGAACCGGACTACTACGAGCCGCCCCCACCAGGCATCGTGGTCGAGCCTTCGCACTGCCCGCACTGCAAGCACAAGCTGAGCTGGTACGAGAACATCCCCCTGTTCAGCTGGATCATCCAGGGCGGCAAGTGCCGCCACTGCAAGGCGCCGATCTCGCTGCAGTACCCGCTGGTGGAGGCCATGACCTCGCTGCTGGTGCTGGCCTGTGTCTGGCAGTTCGGCTTCGGCTGGCAGGGCTTCGGTGCCATCGTGCTGACCTGCTTCCTGATCGCCCTGTCCGGCATCGACCTGCGCACCCAGCTGTTGCCGGACCAGTTGACCCTGCCCCTGATGTGGCTGGGATTGATAGGCAGCATCGACAACCTGTACATGCCGGCCAAGCCTGCTCTGATCGGCGCAGCGCTGGGCTATCTGTCGCTTTGGGCGGTCTGGTGGCTGTTCAAGCAGCTGACCGGCAAGGAGGGCATGGGCCATGGCGATTTCAAGCTGCTGGCGGCCCTCGGCGCATGGTGCGGGCTGAAGGGCATCCTCCCGATCATCCTGCTGTCCTCGGTGCTGGGCGCCATCATCGGATCGATCTGGCTGTACAGCCGGGGCCGTGATCGCGCTACCCCCATCCCGTTCGGGCCCTACCTGGCCATCGCCGGCTGGCTGTACTTCATGTGGGGCGAGCCACTGGTGGAGCAGTATCTGGTCCTGAGCGGGCTGCGCTGAGGGGAATCCCCATGAGCCGGTATGTGGTTGGCCTGACCGGCGGCATCGCCGCCGGCAAGAGCGAGGTGACCCGGCGCTTCGAGGCGCTGGGCATCGTGGTGGCCGACGCCGATCTGGCCGCGCGCGCCGTGGTGGCCGCCGGCAGCCCGGCGCTGGGCCGTATCGCCGAACGCTTCGGCGCTGACATGCTGCTGGCCGACGGCAGCCTAGACCGGGCGCGCCTGCGTGCCCACGTCTTCGCCGACCCGGCCGAACGGGTGGCGCTGGAAGCCATCACCCACCCGGCCATTCGCCTGCTGATGCAACAGCAGTGCGAGCAGGCCACCAGCCCCTATGCGATTGCCGCCATTCCACTGCTGACCGAGGTGGGCGGGCGTCAGGCCTACCCATGGCTGGACCGGGTACTGCTGGTGGATGCCCCCGAAGCCGTGCAACACGCGCGGCTGATGCAGCGCGATGGTATCGACGCCGCACTGGCCGACCGGATGATTGCCGCGCAGGCCAGCCGTGCGCAGCGGTTGGCGCTGGCCGATGACGTGGTGGTCAACGATGGGCAGCCGCAGGATCTGCAGGTGCAGGTAGAACAGCTGCATGCGCGGTATATAGCTGCAGCGGCGGAACAGCGCGAAGTTCAGTCAGGACGTTTCGGCAGTCTCCAAAGGGATTTGGCGTAAACGGCGCAATCTGCCCATGGCTCGTCCCTGCTCTGCTGCAGACGCGTCGGAGGCATCGGCTGCGCGCCCCTGAAGAAAACCAATCTGGATGGCACTGTTCCTGAGGGCACAAAGCTGGTGAAATCACCCGCATGAAGGCCATATGGAAAGTACAACGGACCATGGGTGAAAGTAGTGCCTTCTGAAAAAGCCCTCACCTGGCGCGAAGACAGAAGCCCACTCACCATTACTTCATGTCTTTGCGGGAGCCGCAAGCGGAGCCGGATCATGAAAGAGATAAAGGACCTCAGCGGAAACGTCATTTTTACAGTCCCGCCCACATCTGGAATTCTTGACCTGGACTCGGCCATGTTGGCGAACGCCAATCTGGACGGCGCTGAACTTGAAGGTGCGATCCTCATGCAGACATGCCTATCAGGCGCAAGCTTGATAGGTGCCGACCTGTACTGGGCGATACTTTTCATGGCGGACCTGACAGATGCCAACCTTCAGCACGCCGACCTGCGTGGCGCAGACCTGCAAGACGCAATCCTGCGGGGCGCCAACCTGTCGGGGGCCAATCTGGGCCGTGACAATCTGGGCGGCAGCACGCAACTGGAAGGTGCAGACCTGAGCACAAGCGTGCTGGATGGCGCGATTCTCACCGGGGCACTCTATGACGACAAGACCTTGTTCCCCCCGGGATTCCTTCCGGAAGAACGAGGGCTGTTGAAATCATCGGGTTGAAAGAGACATGAAGGATGAAGCCGTCGCAGCCCGTTGATGTGCAGCGAATGCAACTCGAAAACATCAAGAGGCCGCGCTCTGCAGCGCCACTGACATTCGCAGGTCCGGTCCACACCGGCGCCGAGAACGCCTTGTCCGGCGCTGGTTATGATCTCAACAGGCTCAATGCCTCATCCAGGTGCGCACCGCGCGGATCTATTCCAATTGCAGGCGCGCGTGGCGGACCAGCTCTCGGGCGCCCAACAGCAAACCATCAACCACATCCGGGCTGAGCTGCTGGTGGGCACCGCCCTGCTCGCGTGCGGCTGCAGCGGCGTGCAGCACCTGGACCAGCACATCCAAGCCCGCCAACGTACGGCCAAGCCCAGCCCGGGTTACGGCCTGCGCGGGGCTGAGACCCTGCGCATCACACCGCCGGCCATCCGGGCCGTCATGGCCATCCATGCGGGCCAGCAGGGCCGGCAACAGGTCTTCGGGGTCATCGAGCAGGGCTTCGAGCCGCTCGGCCGCATTGGCAGGCAGCCGGTTGACGGCATCGCCAATCAGGGCGGATAGATGGGGAAATTCGGGGCGTGCGGACATGGTGAGTTCCTCGCAGACGGCAAGCCACCTGCAGAAGCAAGGTGGCGGACGGTGCGGGTTGGCGTACCGGACAACTCCCAGATGGATGAAAACTCCGGCGGATCCTGACGAATCCCCACGCACCGTCCGCCATAAGACAGACGCGGTGCATTGTCCGCGACGCCGTGCAGGGCATCGGAAGCTTTCCATCTTGGAGTTGATTTCAGGACGCCAATCCCGGCCAGGGCACCCGCCCCGGCCCAGCCATCACGCCACCTCACGAAGCGCATTTCTGTAGGGGAAATCGCCACTGCAAGGATTCGTGCAACGACGCACGCCCGACGCGCGGCACGCATCACACGGGTGTCGCGATGCACCTCGGCGCTGAGGCACACCAGTAGCGCCGAGCACGCCGGTTACGACACTTCGCGCGCGCACTAGGCGGCCGCCTCCTCCGCACGCTGCGACCTGCGCGCAGATGCCTCGGCCACTGTCACACCGGGCGGATTGAGATAGCAGGTGCGCCAGCGCAGATAGCCCCACTGCCAGTGGTACTCGCGCCCGGTCAGCTGCAATGCTTCATCGAAGTCGTCGGGGCGCTGCCGCCAGTCAGTCAGCGCTTCCAGCTCCTGCACCGACATTCCCAACGGCACCCGCGGCTGGAACATCTGCCCGGAGCGTTGCATGCGCTCGCGCTCCTGCCGATGGGACCGCTCAATCGCATCCAGCTCACGCATCCGCTGCTGATACGCCTCACGCTCGCGCCGCTGCACGTGAACCCACTCGTCATCGTCCAGCCCGAACGGCTTGAACCATGCCCGCGAGTCGTGCACGTAGCCATCCAGAAACGCTGCCACGGGCACCGGCGGGGCCTGCCGCGAGTCCCAGATCGCTTGGATCTGGCCATCCAGCCACTGCTGTTCCTTCTTGCCCCGCAACCTCGACTGCACAAAATCCTGCACGGGAATTCCTTGGAACCGAGGCGGCGTGGCCATGCCGTGGTGGGCAGCGAAAGGTTCTTCGGTGCGCAGGCGGGCCGTGGCGTTGTTGTAGCGCATCGCCCGCGCCTCCTGCACCAGCTCGGCATTGCCGCCGCCCAGGTCCGCGCGGTCCTGCGCAGGCGCCTGCAGGTAGCCCGGCAGGCGATCGAAGTCATCCAGATGCTGCCGACGCCACAGCAGGTACTGGCGATAATGGGCATACATCAGCACCGCGGTGCGGTTGGCCTTGGCGGCGGGGGTGCTGGCCGGCAGGAACGGCGCCATCGCCTGCAGGTACGCGTTGTAGTGCTGGCGTAGTTTCGGGGAGACCTCGAACTGAGCGGCGGTTTCCTTATCCGCTTCGTCCATCGGCAGCAACGGCACCCCTGCTGCCAGCGCATGCCGGTACATGTCGCATAGCGGAATCTGCGAAAGCTTGTCGGCATCCTTCGGCGAACGCCCCTGCTCACCGGGCGTGTAGCCGCCGCCCACATCCGAATGCACCCCGGGGTAGATGATCTGCTCGCAGTTCGCGCCGTCCACCAGGTCCACCGGGAACGAACCGCGTACTTCATGCGCAGCCACCATATGCACACAGCGGCGTACATCGGCTGGAATGCGCAGGTCTTCGGCCGACGCCCAACCACCGTGGCCATCGAACATCGACTCAAAGAAGCTCTGCGCGGCACCTACCGACGCGACCGTATCGAACAAGCCGACGAAATCGATCTGCACCGGAATTCCACACAAGCGCAGGGGCCCGGGGCCTGGGTCGCACGCATCGCCGAGCCAGTTGCAGAACACGCGCGCCTCGGTAGCGCCGCGCGAGAAGCCAAACACCGATATACGGATGCGGTCTACACGGGGATTCTGCTTCTGGAACGGCGCAACCTTCTTCGCAAGAAAAGCGCGTCGCTCCTGCAAGACTGCCCGCCGCGCTATGTGATCGGCGCGCGCGAGATGAGTGCCACGCACGCGCTGTAACGCGCCCACCATGTTCCAGAAGCCGCCGCTGAGCGAGTTGCGAAGATCGATTTCCTCCTGCCCTTGGTTGACCGCCAGGTAGTTGGACAGCGACATCCGCGCCGCCTGCGCCAAGCGCTCTACGTCCTGCAGGTGCAAGCGGAGATCGGCACTCATCTTGCGCGCGATGGGGACGGTGGAATCGAAGCCCATCGCGGTCGTGACGGTTGTCTCTGCAAAATGGGTCAAGAGGTGGTCCTGGACCTTCATCAGCATCCAATTCACCCGACCCTCGCCGCCCCAGCCCGCCGCCGCGCCGGCACGGGCATGCCAGCCGGTGCCGGTGTCGCCAATTTCTCTCAGCGCCTCGGTGCCGACGCCTTGGATGTAGCTCGCAAAATTGGTTGGCCGACGACCAATTCCTTTGGCTCGCCCTAGATCATAGACGTCGAAGAGTCGAGACACATTGCTCTCGCTCATGTCCTTACGCTTCTTCGATGCCAGCCTGTGATTACGAGTCCCATCGAAGAAGCAGCCCATTGACACGTCTACTCCGCAATCCGTTTCAGTCCCCATACGGGAAGAGGAGTATCTCCCTAGTTCAGTCAAACTGAGTTGCGCCGAAGGATCTGACACCGGAGGCGCCACATTTACTCTCATTCTGTCACCCCGCCCCTTGCCGTCACCTCAAGAAATCCATTGATCTTTTCTGGATCACGCTCGCTGTCGGCAAAATCAAGATCGTAAGCAAATTTAGGGAATCCCGGAAAATATGGCGTAGCTATGACCCTCACCTCATCACCAGGGAAATACATAAAGAAGATGAAACCATCCAAGAAGGGCTTGTAGCGCGGCACAAAAATCTCCTTCTCAATATAGCTATGCGGATCCTTAAGGAACATGCTACTCGTACGGTAAGCAACCGTTACTTTCAGGCCCGGATGCCAAAGCCGAGGAAGCGTCACGCAGCAGGTTCGGCCATTGCTACTGGCTCGGGCACGCATCGCACCACCCCACGCATCATTGATGAAGACTTTTCCTAATCCCTCATCAGAGTAGTTCGCAACTCCAATCATCAGATGCATTTCTGACGGCGCGTCGGTGATATCGTGGCCAGACGCAGCGTCAATGATGCGTGGCTTCGGAGGACTGGGCGGTGGTGGACCCATCCTGAAATCCATGAACTTCAGCACCAGACCCGCCAAGGCAAACAGCACAAGCCCGATCAGTGCAATCCTGACAAACACCTTTTTCACCACGGCCATTCGCTCAACGCCCTTCATTCAAACGCACCCTCGTCTACGACGCAGGTTGGGGTAGATGATCTGCTCGCAGTTCGCGCCATCCACCAAGTCCACCGGGAACGAGCCGCGTACTTCATGCGCGGCCACCATGTGCACACAGCAACGCACATCGGCGGGAATGCGAAGCAGATCATTGAAAGATCCACACCGCAGTCGGATCCGATTTCCGACAATGAGGCCGCATATCGCCCCGCTTCACTGGAACTGAGCTGCGTTGGTTGCTCTGACGTCGGAGTAGATACCCTTACCCTCACTATTCCGCCTCCTTGCCCGCTGTTGCTTCCAGAAATCTCTTAATCTTTGCTGGATCACCGCGCCCATCACCGAAGTCAGTGTCGTAAGCGAAGCCCGGATATCCTGGGGAGTAGGGAGTGGCCACGATCCGCACCTGATCACCAGGAAAGTAGAAGAAATAGATGAACCCATCAAGAAACGGCTCATAGGGCGCAACAAGAACGTCCTTCTCAACATAGCTTTGGGGATCTTTGAGAAACATGCTGCTGGTGCGGTAAGCCACGGTGACCTTCAGACCTGGATGCCAGAGACGAGGAAGCGTCACGCAGCATGTACGCCCGTTGCTACTGGCTCGAGCCCGCATCGCCCCCCCCCAAGCATCATTAATGAAGACAGTCCCCAGCCCCTCATCCGAGTAATTGGCGATACCAATTGTCAAATGCATTTCCGGCGGAGCGTCGGTAATGTCGTGACCGGTATCAGGCTCAATGATGCGTGGTTTCGGGGGACTTGGAGGCAGCGGCCCAACCCTGAAATCCATGAACTTGAGCACGACACCTGCTACGGCCAGCATCGCAAGACCAAGCAGAGCAAATCGTGTCAGCAGCTTCGTCACAACCTTCAATCGATCAGGCTGTTTCATTCAATGCTCCTTCGGTTATAGCTCACGTCGTAGCCATCGAACACCGACTCAAATCCGACACTGGTCGAGACGTAGTCACTCTCATTTCGCCACCTCATCCAAGGCGGTCTCCGCGAGGAATCGCGAGATCCGAAGTTCATCACGCTCGTAACCAGCAGCCCCAAGGTCGTAAGCAAACTTTGGATAACCTGGAAAATACGGCGTGGCAACCAGCCTTACCTGATCGTTCGGGAAATACATGAAGAATACAAATCCATCAAGGAAAGGTTGATAGCGCGGCACGAGAACGTCCTTCTCTACGTAGCTGTTCGGATCCTTCAAGAACATGGAGCTTGTGCGGTAGGCTACCGTGACCTTCAAACCTGGATACCAGAGGCGAGGCAGCGTCACGCAGCATGCACGCCCATTACTGCTGGTACGAGGCTCCATGCCTCCTCCCCATGCTTCGTTGATGACGACTATGCCCAGCCCGTCATCAGAGTAGTTGGCAATACCGATCGTGAGATGCATTTCCGGTGGCGCGTCGGTGATGTCGTGGCCAGTGTCAGGCTCAATAATGCGCGGCTTCGGAGGACTGGGCGGTGGTGGACCAATCCTGAAATCCATGAGCTTCAGCACTAGGCCAGTCAAGGCAAACAGCGCTAGCCCGATCAGAGCAACCCTGACAAGCACCTTCGTTACAACAGCTATTCCCTCAGGGTTGCTCATTCAAACGCACCCTTAGCCACGGCACACGCCGTCGTAGATGATCTGCTCGCAGTTCGCGCCATCCACCAGATCCACCGGAAATGACCCCGCACATCGAACCTTCTTACGCGTGCTAAGACTTATTGATTCCTTGTCCAACGGCGCCAAAGAACTCACTCTCATTATCTCTATTCCTCTCCATCCGACTCAATGAGAAATCTAGAAATTCGTTCAGGGTCACGCTCAAGCTCAGCATGACTAATGTCGTAGGCAAACTTTGGATATCCCGGGAAATACGGCGTTGCCACGACCCTAACTTGATCGCCCGGGAAGTACATGAAATAGATGAAACCATCAAGAAACGGCCTGTATGGCGCGACAAAGATGTCCCTCTCAACATAGCTACTGGGATCCTTGAGAAACATGCTGCTGGTGCGGTAGACCACCGTCACCTTCAACCCTGGATGCCAAAGACGAGGCAACGTCACGCAGCAGGTCGCAGCGTTCCCACTGGCTCGTGGCTCCATCCCACCCGCCCAGGCCTCATTGATGAAGACCGTCCCCAATCCATCATCCGAGTAGTTGGCCACGCCGATTGTCAATGACATTTCTGGCGGTGCATCAGTAATGTCGTGACCAGAAGCAGAGTCGATGATGCGTGGCTTCGGAGGACCGGGCGGTAGTGGTCCAATCCTGAAGTCCATGAACTTCAGCACCAGGCCTGCCACAGCAAGCAGCGCCAGCCCGATCAGAATCACCTTCGTCACAAACCTCTTCATGGCGTCTCATCATCGCCATGGGGCGCATTCCTCGCGGCAACGACCTTGATCGTCATCCGATGCGCCAGCGCGGGATGGTCGATGCCTCGGCGTGCCAGACGTCCCAGCACGTGTTCCGCGCAGCGATGCACCTGCGAGGGCAGCATGCCGTCCGGGCGCAGTACGGGCCGCTGCAGAATGAAGCGCGTGATGGCATCGGCCTGGCTTCCGCTCCGTAGTGTGGCCTCCTGCGCCGCGGTGAACGTGAGCGGCCTGGCGTCGGCATCGAGCGGCACTCCCCCCTTGCCGGTTACGCACATCCAATCTCCGATGCGGGTGGGCAGGTGCCAGTCGTGTAGACCGCCCAGTACGCGCGTCCGCTGTGCATCGTCCAGCGCATCCAGCAGGCGGGCGGCGGCACGCCCATCGGCCCAGCGCAGCAACCACGGCTGGTCGGTGCTGGAACGGCCCTCCCAAATCCGCCGTAGATGTTCGGCCAATGCATGCGGGTCGGCGGTGCTGCGTAGCACCGACAGCATCGGCGCGCCGTTGCTCAGGTCCAGCAGCGCCTGCCAGCAGCGTTCGCGTGCTCTGGCTTCGTCCGGCAGGACCACCAGGCATGGCGACAACCGGTCCAACCCTTTGCCGGTATAGCGATGCGTAAACAGCGGCACCACGTCAGCGGCCAGTGCGCGCAGCTGCACCCAGGCCTCTGGCGCGAATGCCATGTCCAGCAGTGCACAGGCGGGCTGCGCGTCCACACGCTGGTCGTCAGGGGTCTGCCACGGCAACCTGGAATGCCGCCACGGATCAATCCACGGGGCGTCAGCCATTCTTCGCAGACCATGGCAGGCCGGCCTGCATCGCCTTCAGCAGGCACTCCACGCAGACCGTCTGTGCGAACTGCGGCAGCGGAAACAGCTCCTGCACCGGACCGGTGAAGTGCCGGTTGCCGGCCTTGAAGGTCAATGTGCCTGGACAGCTCACCCGCAGGTGCCCGTCCGCCAGGGTGATCGAAGCGCCGCCGGCAGTTGCGATGTGCAGCGTGTTGCCTGCCGCCAGTTGCACCTCCCCGTGCTGGCTGGCCGCCACCAGCCCAGCGCGCGCCTGCAGGTGCACGGCGTCTGCCTGCGCCTGCATATCAAGCACCTGTTGGCCAGCCACCACGCTCAACCCGGCACTCCCCGGAGTGCGTGTCGCGCCAGCCAGCACGCCGATGGCCTGGCGGCACTGCCAACGCCCATGGCCGGCAACGGTCACCGACGAACTGCCGCCACTGGCCAGCAACGTACTGTGCCCCACGCCCAGCTGGATCGCCTGCCCGGCCACCTGGCAGATGCCTGCCGGTGCGGACAGGCCAAGCACCGCAGACCCGGTTGCAGGGATGTCTTCGTCAGCGCCCTGCAGCCGCTGCGATGCCGCCACGCTGTCGGCCAGGGCCTGCAGCACGCTGGCACCGTTGCCCTCGGCGGCGTGGCCGCGCAGCCGCACCGTACGTTGCTGCCGTGCCGCTTCATCAAAGGAGTGCGCCAGCACGAGCGTCTGCCGCAACAGCGCGACCGGCGCAGCGCGCAGACCGGCCGGGGTGGACGCAGAGCGCTGTATGCTGTCCAGCCACAGGCCTGCCGTGGCACGCACGGCGCCCCACGCGTCGCTGCGCAGCTCGAATCCACTTCCGCGCAGGCTGCCGCGGAAGTTGTGCTGCAGGTGATGCAGATGACCCAAGCTGATCGCGCTGTGGCATTGCGTTGTGCCAAGCCGCACCTGCAGCTGGTCGTCGCTGTCGTCGAACTCGAGACTGTTGCCGCCATGGCCGTCCCAGCTCTGCGAGCTGATGCCCCATACGGCGCCGGCATTGCGCTGGGCCGATTCGCCCGCGCCTGCGGCATGCCAGCGCGGGGCGTTGCCACCGGCCAGGTTGTTCTGGGCACTGCTGCCAGCATCGCTGGACAACGCCAGCGCTTCAGCGCGTGACTCGCCCCGGCCGTTGTAGAGCGCACCCATCACGATGGGGCGGCAGAGGTCGCCGTTGATGAAGTCCACCACCACCTCCTGGCCGACGCGGGGCAGGAGCTGGCTGCCCCCGCCGGGGCCGGCAAAGGTCTGGGCGACGCGCAGCCAGCCGCTGTCAGCCCTGCTATCGGTGGCAAAGCCGAACTGCACACGGATGCGCCCGTTGCTGTCCATGTACAGCGGCGCACCGTCATCGCCGCCGAGCACGGTGGCCAGTTGTGGGCCGGGGGCCGCCGACCGCCCTGCCCTGCCATCCGGAGAACGTCGCCATCGACGGTCGTACGGCATGGCCTCGAAGCGATTGGCATAGCCCAGCCTCTGCGCGCGGTCGGCAGGCACGGTGTCGGGCAGTGCGTGCAGCGGCAGGTGCTGCTGCAGTTCGAGAACCTCAGGCAGCGTGTTGACCGCTGCGTGCTGCACCGCTGTAAGCAGCAACGCGGGTACCGCTCGCTGGCCGGGCTCTGGCAACACCTCGAATGCGTAGCCGGGCTGGAAGTCCGGCTCGGTGCCTTCGCCGGTCCAGCGCCGCTGCTCACACAACGCTGCCTCGGTGTCGCGCATCACCTCGGCCAAGGCCTCGCGCGAGGTCTCCCACGCCGCGTGGCGTGCCGGCGAATAGTCCTCCAATGGGCCACTGGCCACAGTGCGCACAGGCAGGCTGGCCGAAACCACACGCAACGGATCGTCCAGATCCGCCACCCGGGTCATGTGGGTCGGCACGACGCGACAGGTCTCATGCAACAGCGCGATGCCCGCGTCATCGGGCACGCGCTGGGTCTGGTGCAGGCGTCGGGGCCGTGACAGCAGCGAGCATCGGGTACTGTCGCCGAAGATCATCATCGTATGCCCGCCCGGTACATCGGGCAGCGTGCGGATGCACCAGCCCAGGCCTTCATCGGCCATCAACTGCTGCAGGAACGCCATGTCCGATTGGCGGTACTGCACGCGATAGCCCCGGCACCGGCGGTCGATGGCAGCAGTACTTCCAACGTGCCAGGACCAATGCGCCAGCGGCGCGTGCACCGAGAGCACCGTGCTGATGATGCTGGCCACGTCCTGATCCTGGAACACGCGACTGTGGCGGCTGTCATGCAGCCAGGCGGTCCAGTCGGCCAGGTGCACGCGGTACCGCACAAGACGGCCTGTGCAGGCCAGGCGCTCGACACTGCGGATCAGTCCGACCCGGACAACGTCTGCACCGTCCGGCAGGCGTGTGGTGATGCTTGCCGGACGGGTTACCCAATCATCCAGGCTGTGCTCGCACGCCTCGCCCAGCAGATCGATCTGGCAGCGCAGGCCTTCGGACAACGATTCGCTGCCGTGCCAGCGCTCCACGATCAACCGCAACGCGGTAGGGCCGCAGAAGCGATGGACGCGCGACGACGCCTCGTGGGCAGCAACGAACGATGATCGGTGATCCATGGCAGTTCCTTGACAGACACAGCACGCGAAGAAACGCGCTTTCCATGCTTCAAGCCTTGGCGGATCAATGCCGGGGACGCAATCCGAAAAGTTTCTGAAAAGCGTCGAAGATCAATTTCTGCTTGGTATTACAGCGCTTGCACGATGCATCGCGGGGGCGTGCAGCCGTTGCCGAGCCACCAGTAAGGCGGAATACGACAACGGCTGTGGGGCGGTGGCTCGCGCGCGGCGACTATTGCAGCGTCGCTGAACCCCGATTCCTTTCGGCCCGCAACTGCCGCTGTGCGTGGCTGGTCAGCTCCCGCGCAGCCAGCAACAGGCCATTCATCGCATCCGGGGGCACGACCTGCGACGGGCCTCCCCGGGTGCGCGCGACATGCACGGCATACATCATCCGGGTCAAGCTCGTGATTCCTGCGACGGTGTGCCGGATGCCCGCCAGCGTGTCAGCCTCCGGGGCACTCAGCCCGGTGCGCTGCGTGGAACCGTCGATGTCCATCTGCCCCTTCAGCATCGGCATCAGGCCATCGGGCCCGGACAGTACGTCCTCGACGCGCTGGGCGATTTCGACGGACAGCTGCCTGATCGATTCGCCGACCAGTTGATACAGGTTCGGGTAATGGGTGCGGTATGACATGGCGCAGCTCCTGGCGGACGGTGGGTGATCCCGGCAGAAGCATCTGACTCTGTGCTCGTCGGTCCGTCAGGGGGCAAATGCGCCAACAGCGCAATCAGATCGCCGAACCGTGAGCCATGACACGCAACAGCGCCACAACGCCCGCGGGGATCGCGAACCGGACGGCCCCGGACGGGCGTATTCGTGCTGCGTACGACAGTGGATTCACGCCCTGCGTGGGGCTCACGTGCCGACCAAGGTCGGCACCTACCAAAGCAGCGGCCCTTACAACGGCTTCGGCGAGAACGTGAGGGTGGCGATTACGCCGCGCTCGCCGCCCGGGCGCACGCTCACCTGCCAGCCGTACAGATCGCACAGGCGGCTGACGATCGACAGGCCGATGCCGCCGCCCTGCGAATGGCCGGCATGGGTGCCGCGATAGCCACGCTGGAACAGCTTGGCTGCATCTTCTTCACTCAGGCCCGGGCCGCTGTCGGTCACCGAGACCGCGTTGGCACCCACGTGCACGCGCACCTCGCCATCCTGCGAGTACTTCACGGCATTGCCGATCAGATTGCCCAAGGCCACCGACAAGGCGGCTTCCGGCGCGTCGATCACCAGATCGCGTTCGCCTTCCAGCGCCAGCTCCAGCGGCTTGCCACCCAGCTGTGCGCGGTGCGCATCCAGCAGCTGCTCGGCCACGCGCGCGACGTTGCTGGTGCCCTGCCCGCGCTCGTTGCGCGACAGCAGCAGCAGCGCGCCGATCAGGTCGCTGCACTGCTGTTCGGCGCGCTGGATGCGCTGCAGGCGCTGCAGCACCTTCTCATCCAGGCCGGGGCGGGTCAGCAGCAGCTCGGTGGCGCCGCGGATCACCGCCAGCGGCGTGCGCAGTTCATGGCTGACGTCGGCATTGAACTCGCGGTCGCGCTGCACCACCTCGGTCAACCGCGACGAGTAATCATCCAGCGCCTGTGCCAGCTGCCCCACCTCATCGTCGGGGAAGCGCGGCGCCAGCGGTTCGGGATCACTGGTGCCGCCACGGTACGCGCGCAGCCGCGCCGCCAGATCCGAGACCGGCTTCATCACCTTCGACGCCGACCACCAGCCCAGCACCAGCGACAGCACGCTGAACACCAGCACCGACAACACCAGCGCGCGGTTGAGCTGTTTGCCACCGCGCACGCTGTCGGTCATGTCATAGGCAAGGAAGAACCAGGCATCATCGCTCTTGCGCACGGCCAGCTTGTAGGCATACGGCTGCCCCTGTTCGTCGGTGCCGCTCAGGTTGTAGTTGCCGGTCTGCAGATCGGCCCATTGCGGCCAGGACTCGCGCGCCTTGTCGAATTTGTCCGCCGAGTAGGCGTAAGCACGGATCTGCTGCACCGGCACGGCCGGGTTGCGCCCCGGGTGCTCGTAGAAGCGACGCGCGTACTCTTCGATGTTGTGGTTGATCACGTCTTCCACCAACTGGTTTTCCACCCGCATGCGGGCCCAGTTGGTGGCGAACGCGAACAGCGTTGTCAGGCAGAAGCCCAACAACACGAACGAGACGATGATGCGGCTGCGCAGGCGCCGCCGATAAGGCGTGCGCCGACGCTCCCCTTTCGCTGCCACCGAATCAGGCTTCCGGGGTAGCGATGCGGTATCCGATGCCATGGCGGGTCTGGATCAGCGGCACTTCAAACGGCTTGTCGACCACCGCACGCAGGCCATGGATGTGCACGCGCAGCGAATCGGAGTCGGGCAATTCCTCACCCCACACCCGGGTTTCCAGCTCCTGGCGGGTCACCACGGCCGGGGCCGCTTCCATCAGCGCCTGCAGGATCTTCAGTGCAGTCGGGTTGAGCTGCAGCAGCTTGCCCTGGCGACGCACTTCCAGCGTATCCAGGTTGTATTCCAGATCGCCGGTTTCCAGCACGCGGGTCTGCACGCCCTTTCCACGGCGCGACAGGGCATTCAGACGTACTTCCACTTCCTGCAGCGCGAACGGCTTGATCAGGTAGTCGTCGGCACCGGAATCGAAGCCGGCCAGCTTGTTGTCCAGTGAATCGCGCGCGGTCAGCATCAGCACCGGGGTCTGCTTGCGCGCTTCATTGCGCAGCTTCCGGCAGACTTCGATACCGTCCATGCCGGGCAGGTTGAGATCCAGCACGATCGCGTCGAACTCGTGCACCACGGCCAGATGCAGGCCGGTGACCCCGTCAGCCGCGAAGTCCACCGTGTGCCCGCGGTCCTCCAGGTAATCACCCAGGTTGGCCGCAATGTCGCTGTTGTCTTCGATTACCAGAATTCTCACTGTCACCTCTAATTGACGAATTTGCCGGTGCGCTGGGCCTGGCTCATGTCACGCTGTGCCCTGTCCTTCTGCCGGGCGCGCTCGGCAACGGTGCTGCACTGCGTCGTGGACCGGTTCGAACCCGTCACCTTCTCGCGCTGGCATATTAGACGACTATCCTCACGCGCTTGTGTCAAAACCGTGTTCACGATCTGCTGGTCGTTGAAGATATCGGTTCGCACCTGTTCAGGCATCGAATCGCGGTTCGGATGCTGCTCGACGGCCGTGCGCATGCGCACCAGCGCCTCACGTACCCGGCTGCGATCGCTCTGCTTCAGTTCGCTGTAGGTCTCGCCATCGTTGAGCTGGATTTCGATGCGCTCGATCTGCTGTTGCAGCGGCTTGCCGGGCAGGAAGACTTCGCTGGACTCTTTGGACGCAGAGGCGACGGTGGCCAGGGTCAGCCCCGAGAACAGCACCGCCGACATCAGGAGGGACTTCATGACAAACGAATCCTTGTTTGAATGGATCGCTGACTGTATTCGCACCGCCTTCACGCCAGCAAGTGCCAAGCGCAGGGGCGGCGGACGGCCTAGCGGTTGCCGGGAGGCGAGAGGTCGGTGAAGGTGCGCTGGTCATGGAGCAGGGCCTTGCCCTTCTCCTCGATGCGCCGCCGTTCGGCCACGGTCATGCAGCGGCTTTTGGGCATGTTGCTGCCGGTGGTGCGGGTGTATTGGCAGACCTGCCGGCTGTCATCATGGGCCCGGGCAAGCAGGGTATTGACCCGTTCCTGGTCGTTGAAGACGTCGTTCTGGACCTGCGGCGGCAGTTCCTGCAGCGTCTGGCGGTCCCCCATCCGCTGGGTGATGCGCGCCAGTGCCTGTCGCACCTGGGCGCGGTCATCCGCGGAAATCTCACTGTAGTCGCCGTCGTCCAGGGCCTTCTCGACCTTCCGGACCTGTTCGGCCACCGGCATCTGCCGGTCCATCTGTACAACGGTTTTTTCCGGCTTGGCGACAGCCGTGCCTGCCAGCCCCAGCAACAACGCGATCATGGTGACGCGATACATCGCTTGCCTCCGATCCATCCAGGAACGATGGAGGCCACTCTACGGCCGTCACGGCGCCTCCACAAGCGGCGCGCCTGGCCCATAAAAAAGACCCAGGCGGTGCCCCCGCCTGGGTCTGAAGTTGTATCCCGATACCGATCCTGCTGAGAGGCAGAGCTGCGGTTCGCTGAAGGCTACGCCCGGGCCGATTAAAGGCATGTTAAACCACGCCTCATCAACCCATGAGATTCATAAGCAACTGAATAATCAGGGTTTTTTAAGCTTCTCCACGTGCTCGATGATGCGCGTGGCGACGTCCACCCCGCACGCCGCTTCGATGCCCTCCAGCCCCGGCGTGGAGTTGACCTCCAGCACCAGCGGGCCGCGCGCGGAACGGATCAGGTCCACCCCGCACACCGACAGGCCCAGCGCCTTGGCCGAACGGACCGCGACCTGCTGTTCGGCCCGGCTGGCCTTGGCCGCCACCGCCGTACCACCGGCATGCAGGTTGGAGCGGAAGTCGCCCTCCGGTGCCTGCCGCTGCATCGAGGCCACCACCTGGTCACCGACCACGAAGCAGCGCAGGTCCGCGCCCTTGGCCTCGCCGATGAACTCCTGCATCAGGAAATTGGCGTACAGCCCGCGCAGCGCCTCGACGATGCCACGCGAGGCGCTGGCCTTCTCGGTGAGGATCACACCGCGGCCCTGGGTGCCTTCGTTGAGCTTCACCACATGCGGCGGCGGGCCGAGCATGGACAGCAGGTCGACGGTGTCGTCGGGGTTGTCGCCGAACACGGTGACCGGCATGTCGATGCCCTTGGCGGCCAGCAGCTGGTGCGCGCGCAGCTTGTCGCGCGAGCGCAGGATCGCATCGGACGGGTTGGGCGTGCGGGCTCCCATCAGTTCGAACTGGCGCAGCACGGCCGTGCCATAGCGGGTGATCGAGGCACCGATGCGCGGGATGACCATGTCCACGCCGGTCATCGGCCGGCCCTTGTAGTGCATCGAGAAGCCATCGGCGGCGATGCGCATGTAGCAGCGCAGCGGGTCGAGGATACGCACGGTGTGGCCGCGCGCGCGCGCCGCCTCGACCAGCCGGCGGGTGGAATACAGGGAGCTGTTGCGGGACAGGATGGCGAGCTTCATCGCGGCGGGATCGGGCGGCAGGCGCGCAGCATAGCGCGCGCGTGTGGCGGGCGGATGATGCCGCGCCCGATGACGCCGGCACCGCCGCACAGGCTGTGCCAAGATGGCCACGCCGGCCACAGGACAGGAACACGGCCGGCTTACACAACCCAAGGAGAACCACAGATGCGAATGGGAATTCCGCTGTTGTTGCTGTTTGGCCTGGTGGGGGGCGCCACCGAAGTGCATGCCGCGCCCACCCATGCCGTCTCCCGGCTCTATTTCGACGCCAGCAACACGCTGATTGGCCAGAGCCTGCGCTACTGCACCGGCAGAACCCAGCACCAGGGGGCTGCCTCACATACCAACACCCGCTGGATCGATGTCACCTATGCCTGCAACGGCGACTCGACCGAGGTGAGCTACGGAGGCTGGGTACCGGCCGACCTGCGGCAGGATTTCTGCGGCCTGTATGACGCCTGCACCTTGTTGATGCCGTGGCCGGAACACACGTTGCCCGGCCCGCTGGCGCCCGGATTCAATTCCGACTGACCGGCCGCCCCGCGGCAACGTCTCCGGCGATGGAGCCATCGTCGCCGGAGACACCTTTCGACAGTGCGATGATTTCCTCCATGCGTGCGCGCGCCTGTTGCATCTGCTCGGGCGCAAGCATCCCATGGCTGTACAGCTCCTCAAGCGAGTTGTAACCACACACACCGGCGCGGCACATGCGTTGGAGGATGGGGGAATCGGCGCCGCACGGTACGCCCTTTCGGCAGCCCGCCAGCATCCATGCAGCTTCCTCGACGGCTGTGCCCGCCTTGTAGGGCTTCAACGCTTCGATGCGGTGGGAGGCGGCTTCCCCCATGGTTGCCGCAAGTGCCATGTAGGCTTCACCGTCGTCCTGCATGAGCACGGCTTCGACAAACGTCTTGTGGTCCTCCACCGAAAGATCCTGATCAGCGAGGTGGAGGCCAGGCGCCGCCTGTTCTATCTGTGCAGCAAGGCTTCCCTGATTCACCGCCAGTTCCCGGTAGCGCTTCAGATTGCGGAAGCCGCTCACAACGTCCTCGGGCATTCCTTCGCATCGCGCCTTGAACCACGCCGTGCTGCGCTGGAGTGCGACCTTCTTTTCCTGTGCGATGTCCAATCCCGCGAGCGAGCCCCAGTCAGGAATGACGGCACAGTCGTCATGGATGCGGCTGAGTACAAAACTCGCGTTCGCGTCGCCGCTCCTGGACAGGAATTCAAGGTCCGCCATCAACGGCTGAACGTTTCGAGCGGTGTAGTACTTCTGATAGGCGGCGGGCGCATTTCCCGTGGCCGCCATGCCGGAGTTCGCGACTCCTGTGGCGGGGATGACCGTGGCGCTTGCGGTGCGCGCTGCATGTCCGGCTTCAGAAGGGGCCGTGCTGTCCGTGCACGCTGTCGTTGCCAGTGCCAGCACTGGAGCCAGCAGAAAGGCGTTCCATCGTGAGCTGGCCCGCATCCTCATTCCTTGTCCCAACGTCATCATCCGGCGTGAAGGGGCATTCACTCTAGTGATGCTGCACGTCGGTCACAAGGCTGGATCGACAGGCACACGAAAGCGGGCATCGAGCGCCCGAATCTGCGGTGCAAAAAGAAGGAGGTGCGATGGAGCGGGCGATGGGAATCGAACCCACGTCAGTAGCTTGGGAAGCTACAGCTCTACCATTGAGCTACGCCCGCGTTGCGGTGGAAAGTCTATGCGCTGGGGCCGGTGTTGCGCAATGGTTGGCCGCGCCGCATGCGCCGGACACGGTCCGGCGCTGTTGTCAGGCATCCCGGGCACCGTGCGGTGCCCGGGATGACGCGTGGATCAGAAGCTGCCGCTGAAGTTGGCGAACAGCGTCGCGTCCTGGGCACGCTTCTGCCCGGCCGAAGCACTCAGGCCGAAGTTGCTCTGCAGGCCGAACATCTCCGTACGGGCACCCAGTACGACGGTGGCGTAGTTCTTGTCGAAGTTCAGGCCCGGCACGCGATAGCTGCCCAGTTCCGGCAGGGTCTGCAGCCAGGCGCTGGCCTGCTTGGTGTCTTCGAACTCGTGGTCGTAGGTCAGCTGTGCGTACGGCTTGACCGCACCGCCGTCGAAGCGGGCCTGCCAGCCGATGCGGCCGACGGTCGAATCGACGTTCTGGCGGTCATAGCCCAGCGCGGTGGCCAGCGTGCCGGTCGCGGCGCTTTCGGTGTAACCGTCGATCTTCACCTTCTGCCAGATCACCGAAGCGATCGGGCCGTGGCGGAAACCGCCCTCGGTGCCGAACTCGTAACCGGCGTTCAGCGCTGCGGTCAGGTTGCTGCCGTCCGGCGAACCGCCGTGCTCGCGGGTGGCCGGGCCCAGCTGGACCTTGCGGTTCACGTCATAGGACAGCCAGGTGTAGCTGACCTGGCCGTTGACCCAGATGCGGTCGTGGTACCAGCCGGCGAACAGACCGGCGGTGGTGTCCTTCTGGGTGAAGTCACCGCGGCTGTTGCCGAAGTCGGCATTGAGGCGGCCGAAGCCGGCGAAGCCGCCGAACACCATGCCGTCGCGTGCCCAGTCGACACCGAACAGGCCGGCCGGCGCCAGGCCGTCGTACAGGTCGGCGTGGTCGTAGCGCTGCAGGTCACCACGCACGCCGCCCCACCAGGACAGGCCGTCGGCCGGACGCCCACCCAGGTGCATGCTGACCTGGTCGGCGCGCGAGCGGCCGATGGTCTGCGCCGAGTGGCTCAGCACCTGCTGCAGGCGCGGCCCTTCCAGCACCGAGACCGCGTACTGGCCCAGCAGCTGGTGGCCGGCCGTGGTCGGATGCACGCCATCGGCAAACAGATAGGTATTGGCCGCATCCGGGCTGACATAGCTGGTCGGGTTGCAGGTCAGGATGCTCTGCGTCGGATTGGTCGGATCGATCTTGCAGGCGGTGCTGGTGACGTTGGTGAAGCCGTACATGGCCGGGTTGGCGGCCACTTCGCCCAGCACGGTGAAGGTGTCGAGCGGAATGAACTCGATGCCGGCCTGCTTCAGGCCGCCGTACAGGGCCTTGTTGTAACCGGCCGACAGCGCGGTGGCGGCACCGGCGTTCGGGCCACGGAAGGCCGGGGTCAGGCCGACGTTGGGCAGGTTCGGCACCAGCACGTACTGCGCACCCGCCTGCTTGAGCGCGCCGACCAGGGCGATCTGGTCGGTGACCGCCGCGCCGATGATGGCCTGCGCCTGTGCCGGCGCTGCCGCCGCCGCGAACAGGTCGTTGGCGCCGCCCCACACGGTATACAGGGCATTTGCGTCAGCCTTGCCGCCATTTGCGGCGAGGTAACGAGCAGCCTGCGACTTCAGCGAGGGAATCGGACCCAGCGCGCCGCTGCCTTCCACCGACACGCGGGCACCGCCCACGGCGTAGTTGTCACCGTTCTGGCCGTTGCCGTTGGCTGCGCCGTTGAGGCCGTAGTAATTGGCCAGCTGCTGCGACCACACCCAGCCCGGGTTGGTGGTGAACTGGCCGGTGACCGGCTGCACGCCGGGCGGCAGCAGCGGGCGGAAGTAGCCGGCGTCGGTCAGGCTGTCGCCGAAGAACACCGCGTGGGTATACGGGGATTCGCCTGCCATGGCCGGAACCGCGGCCAGCGCGATCGCGGCCGCCATCAGGGAGCGGATCGGGCGTTTGCTGAGCAGCATGTAAAGAACTCCTGTGGGGAAATCGTTGAGGACCCGGCGGACGTACGCCGGCGCACGGTGAATGGTTTCACCGCGCCGCCTTTTGCTCACGCTGCGCCGCCGCATGGATTGTCGCCCGGCCCTGCGCCAACGTGCTGTGCAGGACGTGGCATCTGGCGCAGATTGCAACGGTTCCGATCCCGGCGGGCTATCAGCGACAATGCGCCGATGAACATCCAGCTCAATGGCGAACCCCGTACCCTGCCCGCTTCGGCGACCCTTCACGATCTGCTTGAGGCCGAGCAGCTGTTGCAGCGCCGGGTGGCGGTGGAGGTCAACGGCGAGATCGTCAGCCGCAGCCGCCATGGCGAGCATGTCCTGGCCGAGGGCGACGTGGTGGAGATCGTGCACGCGCTGGGCGGCGGTTGAGGCCATTCCGGGTAGTGCCGGCCGCTGGCCGGCCATCCGACGCTGTCTGACGCCTCACATCTACCGGCCAGCGGCCGGCACTACCTTTGGTTGCGTGACCCCATCTTCAGGCGGATAAGCGATAATCGCGCCATGAACGTTCATGTCTCCCCCGATTCGCTGGTGATCGCCGGCAAGACCTATGGCTCGCGGCTGCTGACCGGCACCGGCAAGTTCAAGGACCTGGAAGAAACCCGCCTGGCCACCGAGGCTGCAGGCGCCCAGATCGTCACCGTGGCCATCCGCCGGACCAACATCGGCCAGAACCCGGGCGAGCCGAACCTGCTGGACGTACTGCCGCCGGACCGTTACACCATCCTGCCCAACACCGCCGGCTGCTACACCGCCGAGGACGCCGTGCGCACCTGCCGCCTGGCCCGTGAGCTGCTGGACGGCCACAACCTGACCAAGCTGGAAGTGCTGGGCGACCAGAAGTCGCTGTACCCGGACGTGGTGCAGACCCTCAAGGCCGCCGAACAGCTGGTCAAGGATGGCTTCGAGGTGATGGTCTACACCTCCGACGACCCGATCCTGGCCAAGCGCCTGGAAGAGATCGGCTGCGCCGCGGTGATGCCGCTGGCCGCGCCGATCGGCTCGGGCCTGGGCATCCAGAACAAGTACAACCTGCTGCAGATCATCGAAGACGCCAAGGTGCCGATCATCGTCGACGCCGGCGTCGGCACCGCCTCGGACGCAGCGATCGCGATGGAGCTGGGCTGCGACGGCGTGCTGATGAACACCGCCATCGCCGGCGCGCGCAGCCCGGTGCTGATGGCCAGCGCGATGCGCAAGGCGGTCGAAGCCGGCCGCGAGGCGTTCCTGGCCGGGCGCATCCCGCGCAAGCGCTACGCCAGCGCCTCCTCTCCGGTGGATGGGCTGATCGGCTGATGACCAATCCTTTCGACAGCGCCGGCTCCAAGGCCCCGCCCAAGCCCTTCACCGTCAGCGAAGGCCGCCGTGAAGTACGCAGCTTCGTGCTGCGCCAGGGCCGATTCACCCCCGCCCAGCAGCGTGCGTTTGACGAACGCTGGCCGCGTTTCGGCATCGACTACAACGGCCAGCCGCGCGATCTGGACGCGACCTTCGGCCGCCCGGCGCACAAGGTGCTGGAAATCGGCTTCGGCAACGGTGCCGCGCTGCGCTTCGCGGCCCAGCACGACCCGTCGCGTGATTACATCGGCATCGAGGTGCATGCGCCCGGCGTGGGCCGGCTGCTGAACGCGCTGGCCGACGACAACGCCGACCACGTGCGCCTGTACCACCACGATGCGGTGGAAGTGCTGCAGAACGAGATCGCCGACGGCGCGCTGGATGAAGTGCGCATCTACTTCCCGGACCCGTGGCACAAGAAGCGCCACAACAAGCGCCGCCTGCTGCAGCCGGCGTTCGCCGACCTGCTGGTGTGCAAGCTGCGCCCGGGTGGCCGCCTGCACTGCGCGACCGACTGGGAGGACTACGCCGAGCAGATGTGGGATGTGCTCGACGCCACCGCCGGCCTGGTCAACCGTGCCGGCCCGCGTGGCAGCGTGCCGCGCCCGGACTGGCGCCCGCAGACCCACTTCGAGACCCGTGGCCAGAAGCTCGGCCATGGCGTCTGGGACCTGTTGTACGACCGCACCTGACGATCGCCTGAGGACGCCGCGCCCCACATGGATACCGCGCTGACGCTGACCAACGACATGAAGCTCGTGCTTGGGCTGGTCGGCTTCACGATGGCGATGTTCCTGTTCGAGCGCATCCGCGCCGACGTGGTCGCGCTGGTGGTGCTGGTGGTGCTTGGTGTCACCGGGCTGATCGCGCCGGAGGAGATCTTCGGCGGTTTCTCCGGTAACGCGGTGATGAGCATCATCGCCACCACCATCCTCGGTGCGGGCCTGGACCGCACCGGGGCACTGAACCGACTGGCCGCCTGGCTGCTGCGGCGCGGCCACGGCGTCGAGCAGCGGCTGCTGATGATGACCACGGCCATTGCCGGCCTGAACTCGTCCTTCATGCAGAACCCGTCGGTGATGGCGTTGTACCTGCCGGTCGCCTCGCGGCTGGCCGCGCGCACCGGGCTGACCCTGCAGCGCCTGCTGCTGCCGATCTCGGCGGCGATCGTGATGGGCGGCGCGCTGACCATGGTCGGCAACTCGCCACTGATCCTGCTGAACGACCTGCTGGCCTCGGCCAACAACAACCTGCCCTCGGGCCTGGCCACCATCGAGCCGCTGCGCATGTTCGCGCCGCTGCCGATCGGCGTGGCGCTGCTGGTCGCCTCGCTGCTGTACTTCCGCTATTACGGAGACCGCAAGCTGATCGAGGAAGAGAACCTGGTCAACGACGGGGTCACCCCGGCGCGCACCGAAAGCTACTTCGCCAAGACCTACGGCATTGAAGGTGATGTGTTCGAGCTGGTGGTCAGTGCCGAGAGCCCGCTGGTGGGCATGACCCTGGGCGAGGCGGAGAACCTGCACGATGCACCGCTGCTGCTGGCCCTGAAGACCGGCAACGACACCCGCCTGGCACCGCCGGCGGAGATGCGCATCTGGGTTGGCAGCGTGCTGGGTGCGATGGGCCCGCGCCAGCAGATCAGCGACTTCGCGCAGAACCAGTTCCTGCGCATGTCCTCGCGCCTGAAGCACCTGGGCGACCTGTTCAATCCCAGCCGCGCCGGTATTTCCGAGGCGGTGGTGCCGCCGACCTCGAACGTGATCGGCAAGAGCGCGGCCGACCTGCGCCTGCGCAAGGAGCGCGGCATCAGCCTGCTGGCGATCAACCGCGACAAGCAGGTGATCCGCGAAGACGTGCGCGACGTGCAGCTGCGCGCGGGCGACATGCTGGTCTTCCACAGCATCTGGACCGACCTGGCACAGGCCGCCAGGAGCCGGGACTTCGTGGTGGTGACCGATTACCCGACCGGCGAGCAGCGCCCGCACAAGTTCAAGATCGCGATGGCGATCTTCGCGCTGACCATCCTGATCGCGCTGACCAGCAAGCTACCGGTGGCGCTGACCCTGATGACCGGCGTGGCCGGCATGCTGCTGACCGGCGTGCTGCGCATGGACGAGGCCTATGCCTCGATCAACTGGAAGACGGTGTTCATGATGGCCGGGCTGATTCCGCTGGGCTGGGCAATGGACTCCAGTGGCGCGGCGGCGTGGGTGGCCGGCCATACCATCGACAAGCTGCCCACCGGCATTCCGCTGTGGGTGCTGGAGGTGGCGCTGGCGTTGCTGACCACCGCGTTCTCGCTGGTGATCAGCCATGTGGGTGCGACCATCGTGATGGTCCCCATCGCGGTGAACCTGGCGCTGGCGGCCGGCGGCAGCCCGACCGCATTCGCGCTGATCGTGGCGCTGTCGGCGTCCAACAACCTGATGACGGCCTCCAATCCGGTGATCTCGATGATCACCGGTCCGGCCAACTACACCCCGCGCGAGATGTGGCGGGTCGGCGGCCCGCTGTCGCTGATCTACACCTGCGTGGTGGTGTTGATGATCAACCTGATGTTCTGAGGGTTGGGTTTGTTGGCAGGGCTGCGCCCTGCACCCCGGTAGTGCCGGCCGCTGGCCGGCAACCTCAACAGCAACAGCGTGCATTCCGTGGGATGGCGGGGCACTGTGGGTTTGCGGGGACGCCGTAAACCCATCCATGGGGGCTTGGTCGCGGCATCCATGCCGCTCACACCCCGCAAACCCACAGTGCCCCGCCTTCGACAGTTTCACGCGGCTGGTGGTGGGTGCCGACCGTTGGTCGGCACGGATCTCGCTCTGGTAGTTGTCGACCTTGGTCAACACGGCTTTTGTAGAGTCGAGCCGCGCTCGACTGCTCCTGGCTTGATGGGGTCAGAGCCGTTTTCCTGAGGAAAACGGATCCGCCCCCTGGCTGGCCTCAGGCCAGATAGACCTGCCCGTCGCGCACATCCACTGGCACGGCCCGCAGGCGGTCGCCCTTGCACGGGCCGGCGATGCAGTCGCCGCTGTCCAGCGCGAACGAAGCGCCATGTGCCGCGCACACCAGGTGGCCCTCGCGGCTCTTCAGGAACTGGCCCGGCGCCCAGTCCAGGCGGCGGCCGGCATGCGGACAGATGTTCAGGAAGGCACGCACCTGCGCGCCGTCGCGATACAGCAGCACCGACTCGGCATCGCCATCGACCACCGCTTCGACCTCGGCAAACGCGCCATCGGCAATGGCATCAAGGGCGATCAGGGCAGCAGCGGCAGTCATGGCGAAGGCTCGGACAGTAAAGCGGCATTGTCGCACGCCTGCTCAGGTGACTGGCTGCAAGATGAACACAAGTCATTGATTCGTAATAAGCACAGGCTATATTTAACGAGTTTTTCACTCAATGACAGTGGCGCGTCCCGATACTCTGTTTTCGCTGATCCCAGCCTATCGAGCCGCCATGTTCAATCGCGCATCCGCCTTCACCCAGTTCCGCACCCTGTTCGCGCCGCGCAAGCCGCGTCATCCGTTGGTGCGCGTTGCCGTGGGCCTGCTCGGCCTGGCGATCCTGGCCGCGATGGTGTTCATCGGCGTGTTCGTCGGTGCGGCGATGATCCTGGTCGGGCTGGCGTGGAAGCTGTTGGCCTCGCGCAAGCCGGGCACCGCCCGTCCGGTCGATCCGACCGTGGTCGAGGGCGAGTACCGCGTGGTGCGCAAGCCGGTGCTGCCGGCCTCGCGTTGATCCATGCCTTCCGCGCCCGCTGACGGCGGGCGCCATGCGTTCTAGACTGCGGGCACGCCCTTCCTGGATGCCCGCATGTCCGATGTCTCCGATGTGATCCCTGCCGTTGCCCTGCCGCGTGTGCCGGTCGTGGGCGGCGGCAGTTTCCCCGTGCACCGCATCTACTGCGTGGGCCGCAACTTCGCCGACCATGCCCGTGAAATGGGCGCGGTGGTGCCGGCCGCCGATGACCGCGGCCGCCCGATGTTCTTCAGCAAGCCCGCCGATGCGATCGTGGTCGGCCATGACGATGCCATTCCCTATCCGCCGGCGACCGCCAACCTGCACCACGAAGTGGAACTGGTGGTGGCCATCGGCCGTGACGCGCCGGCCGGCGAGCTGGCCGTGGCCGATGCCGATGCACTGGTCTACGGCTATGCCGTCGGCCTGGACCTGACCCGCCGCGATCTGCAGGCGGCCGCCAAGGACAAGGGCCACCCGTGGGATGCCGCCAAGGGCTTCGATGCCTCCGCGCCGATCAGCGAGATCGTACATGCCGCCGAGGTTGGTGACCTGGCCGCGCTGAACCTGTCGCTGGAGGTCAACGGCGAAGTGCGCCAGCAGGCATTGCTCGACCAGATGATCTGGAACGTGCCGGAGATCCTGCATGAGCTGTCCAAGCTGTGGCAGCTGCGCGCCGGCGACCTGGTATTCATGGGCACCCCGTCCGGGGTGGCCGCGCTGAAGCCCGGCGACCGCTTCAGTGCCCGCCTGGAAAACGTGGCCGAGCGCCACGGCGTGATCGCCGGCTGACATCACCTGCGCTACCCTGCGCGCTGTCCACTTCCCCCCCGGAGAAAAACAACAATGGGAATGCTCACCGAGTTCAAGGAATTCGCGATGCGCGGCAACGTCATCGACCTCGCCGTCGGCGTGGTGATCGGCGCGGCCTTCGGCAAGATCGTGACCGCGCTGGTCGAGAAGATCATCATGCCGCCGCTGGGCCTGCTGATCGGCAAGGTGGACTTCTCGCAGCTGGCCTGGACGTTGTCACCGGCCAGCATCGGTGCCGACGGCAAGGAGATCCCGGCGGTGGTGATCGGCTATGGCGACTTCATCAATACGCTGATCCAGTTCGTGATCGTGGCGTTCGCCATCTTCCTGGTGGTAAAGACGATCAACCGCCTGTCGCGCAAGCAGGAAGCCGCCCCGGCCGCACCGGCCGAGGAAGTGGTGCTGCTGCGCGAGATCCGCGACAGCCTGAAGAAGTAAGGTCGCAGAACGGTAGTGCCGGCCGCTGGCCGGCAACATCGGAACATGTGGGTGCCGGCCAGCGGCCGGCACTACCGCGACTACCGAAAGCCCCGCTCCGGCGGGGCTTTCGCTTTGCCGGACGTGGCGGAAAACAGCGTTCGCGCCAGCCATGACCTCCCGCCCATGCACACGCCTGAACGACTGTTAAGCTCCAAGGCTTAGGTCCCTTCCCGGAGTTGTCCATGCGTCGCCGTGTGCTTGCCATCGCATCCTCCCTCGCCCTGCTGGCCGCCCCGGCCTTCGCGGCGCCGCGCACCACCACCCTGCCCCCGGCCTCGCTGGCCACCGCCGCACAGCTGCGCGACCAGGCACTGGCTGACGACACCGGCTGGAAGGTGGTCGAATCGCTCACCACCGAGATCGGTCCGCGCATCGCCGGCAGCGAGGCCGACGCCCGCGCCGTGGCCTGGGCCGAAGCCAAGTTCAAGGCACTCGGTTTCGACAAGGTATGGAAGGAACCGGTGACGTTCCCGAAGTGGGAACGCCGCAGCGAACATGCCGCCGTGACCGGCAGGAATCCGCAGCCGCTGCAGATCACCGCGCTGGGCGGCAGCCCGGGCGGCACCGTTGAAGCCGAGGTGGTGCGCTTTGCCGATCTGGCCGCATTGCAGGCCGCACCGGCCGGCTCGCTGAAGGGCAAGATCGCTTTCGTCGATTACCAGATGCTGCCGTTCCGCGATGGCCGCGACTACGGCCGTGGCGGCGCGATCCGCAGCAAGGGCCCGTCGGAGGCGATCCGCAAGGGCGCGGTCGGCTTCCTGATGCGCTCGGCGGGTACCGACTCGCATCGCGTGCCGCACACCGGTATCACCCGCTTCGATGAAGGCCTGACGCCGGTGCCGTCGGCAGCACTGTCGGTGCCCGATGCCGATCAGCTGGCGCGCCTGCTGGCCCGTGGCAGCACCACGGTGAAGGTGGCGCTGGATTGCGGCTGGGATGGCACGGCCACCTCGTACAACGTGATCGGCGAGATCACCGGCCGCAGCCTGCCGAAGGAAGTGGTGGTGATCGGCGGCCATCTGGATTCGTGGGACCTGGGCACCGGCGCGGTCGATGACGGCGCGGGCGTGGGCATCACCATGGCGGCCGGGCACCTGATCGGCCAGCTCAAGCAGGCGCCGAAGCGGACCATTCGCGTGATCGCCTTCGCCAACGAGGAACAGGGCCTGTACGGCGGCAAGGCCTACGCCGAAGCGCACGCCAAGGACGTGGCCCTGCATCAGCTGGCAGCCGAGAGCGACTTCGGTGCCGGCCGCATCTATGCCTTCAACACCGGTTCGCCGAACCCGGAAGGCTCGCGCGAAGCGACCCGGCAGATCGCCGAAGTGATGAAGCCGCTGGGCATCGAGTACCAGGCCGACAAGGGCGGCCCGGGGCCGGATGTCGGTCCGCTGGCGGCCAAGGGCGGTGCGTGGGCGTGGCTGGCGCAGGATGGCTCGGACTACTTCCACCTGCATCACACCGCCGACGACACTTTGGACAAGATCGACCCGAAGGCACTGGCGCAGAACGTGGCTGCCTACACGGTATTCGCGTACCTGGCCGCGGAAGCTGACGGTGGTTTCGGCAGCGAGGCCAAGGCGACCACGCCGCCGAACGAATGACGCTGGCGCCGGGCCATGCCCGGCGAGCGCAGCGGGAAGAGCGGTGCGAACCGAGGTTCGCACCCACAGGGCGATGGCGTGGGTCAGAGCCCTCGCCCTGGCGAGGGATCTGACCCCGATCCTGTCAGCCCTCCCACACACGGGTGTTGCGCACGCCCAGCCGCTGTGGATTGAACAATGGTTCCGTACCGGCATGGCGATGCTGTTCGTAGTCGCGCAATGCCGCCAACGCCGGCTTCTGCAGCAGCAGGATGGCGATGATGTTGAGCCAGCTCATCAGGCCCACCCCGATGTCGCCCAGCGACCATGCCACCGTTGCGCTGTTCACCGCCGAGTAGCCGGCAACCGCCAGGAACAGCAGCTGAAATGCCCCCATCGCCCACCGCGAAGGACGATCCCGGCACAAGTAACTGACGTTGGTTTCGGCCATGTAGTACAGCGCCAGGATGGTGGTGAATGCGAATGGCAGGATCGCAAGCGCCACGAACGAACGGCCGAAGCCCGGCAGCGCCGATTCCACGGCGTGCTGCACAAAACGCGGCCCGGCCTCGACACCCGGAAGATTGGCCAGCAGCAGGCGGGCCTCATCGGGAATGCCGTTCACCGCCGGGTCGTAGATGTTGTACAGGCCGGTGGACAGGATCAGGAATGCGGTTGCGCTGCACACCACCATCGTGTCGATGTAGACCGAGAATGACTGCACCAGTCCCTGCTTGACCGGATGCGAGACTTCGGCGGCAGCGGCCGCATGCGCGCCACTGCCCATGCCGGCCTCGTTGGACAGCACGCCGCGGCGAACGCCCCACTGGATGGCGGTGCCGATCATCGCGCCGAAGGCCGCGTCCACGCCGAATGCGCTGTTCAGCACCAGCATGATCACGCCGGGCACTTTTTCCGCGTTGAGCACCATTACCACTGCGGCAACCATCAGGTAGGCCACCGCCATCAGCGGCACCACCCATTCCGCCACTCGCGCGATGCGCCGCACACCACCGATCAGGATGATGCCCAGCACCACCAGCAGCACCACGGTGGTGCTCATCACTGGCACATCCCAGGCTTCGTTCACCGCACTGGTGATGGCATTGGACTGGGTCCCTGCCAGCATGGCGCCGGCGAGCACGGTCACCAGCGCGAACAGCACTGCATACCAGCGCTGGCCCAGGCCCTTCTCGATGTAGTACGCCGGCCCGCCGCGGTACTGGCCCTTGGCATCACGGTCCTTGTAGATCTGCGCCAGGGTGGATTCGATGAAGGCACTGGAGGCACCGAGAAAGGCCACCACCCACATCCAGAAGATCGCCCCCGGGCCGCCGAAGGCGATGGCCATGGCCACGCCGGCGATGTTGCCTACGCCGACCCGGCTGGACAGCGAGATCGACAGTGCCTGGAACGGTGACACTCCGGACTCGGAGCGTTCGTGGCGGAACACCAGGCGCAGCATGTCCGGCAGCGCGCGCAGCTGGATGAAGCGGGTACGCACGCTGAAGTACAGGCCGGTGAGCAGGCACAGCACCACCAGGTAGGGGCTCCAGACCACGCCCAGGATCGCATTGACGATGGATTCGATGTTCATCGGCGGCCCCTCAGAAGAACATGCCCAGGGCGACCTGGGGGCTGACGATACGCCCGGTGTTGCGCCCGGCCACGGTGAATTCGACGCCGACGATCAGCCCCAGCGAAGGGCTGAAGTGATACTCCACGGCAGGCGCCAGGCTGACGTTGCGGCTGGCCGGGCGGCGTTCGTCGATGCGCTCGATTTCCCCCGCGCCGTTGCGGGCAAAGCCACTCAGCCGCTGGCCGGTCTCGCGGCTGGCGGACATTTCCATCACCCCCACCCAGCGCGAATTGAAGCTGTACTCGGCGCCCACCGACAGCCCCAGCACCGAGCCACGCGCGATGTGACCCTGGAAGCTGTCGTCGGTACCGTAGACGCTGGTGCCGGAAATGGCGGTACGCGAGGGAGCGGGGCCGGCGCTGAACTGGGCCCGCCACCGCAGCGGGCGGTCGTTGCCCAGCCACACCACCTGCTGCACGCCCAGCGCAGCGGTGGTGCGCTGCACGCCGTCGCCCTGCGCATCGAGCGGATTGCCGGTGATGCGGTCATGGCTGCCGGTGCTGAAGCGCTGTACCAGCGCGACCGAGATGGCCGGGCGGGTGCCATCGGCGTTCGGCGCCTGCAGGAGGTACTGCAACCGTGCGGTGGTGTCGCCAGCGCGGAAACCACTGCTGCGTGCACTGCCGGATTCCGAACGTGTGGCACTGAGGTTGACCTGGCCCATCACCCGGTCGCTGAAGCCATAGATGATCGGCACCACGGTTGCCCATGCGCCGCTGCGCTCGGCACTGCGGCGACGATCACCGTTGTCGTCATAGTGGTCGCGGCTGTCGACCCGCACCAGATAGGGCTCGATGTACCAGTTGCCCTGCGGCAGGCCGGCCGGATTCGGGGTGATCAGCGGTCCGGTGAAGTTGATGCCGTCCAGGCTTCGCTCATCGGCGTGCACCGCCGGTGCGGCGAGCGCACACAGGGCCAGCAGCAGGGATGCGCGCATCGTGGGGTGTTTGACTCGATGCATGGGAACCACTCCTGTTCGACGTTGGATGGAGATCCACCGTGCGATGCGGGATATGGCTCGACAATGAGACAATTACTAAAAACACCTGATCCTCGATCAAGCGTGCTTGATGCGACACGCGGTGAAGTGATTGGCCCGCCAGCCGCGCAGCGCGGCACGCCCGTTTCCGCACCGCGCAAAAGAAAACCCGGCCAGAGGGGCCGGGTCCAGGTCATCGATGGGACGGTATCGCGGCAGTATCAGCCGTCGCGGCGGCTCGCCCACTGCGCCAGCAACACTGCCGTGGCCGAGGCCACGTTCAGGCTTTCCACCGCGCCGCTGCCGGGGATGGAAACCTGCTGATCGCACTGGCTGGCCAGCGCACGGTCCATGCCTTCGCCCTCGGCACCCATCACATACACCAGCCGCGCCGGAAGCGCCGCACGGAATACATCGTCACCGCCCTCGACCAGGGTCGCGGCCAGGCCGAAACCGGCGTCCCGCAGCTGCGCCATCGCCTGCGCGGCGGCCGGCAGCTGCACCAGCGGCACCGCTTCGGCACCGCCCTCCGCCACGCGTGCGGCGGCACCGGACAGCGCCAGCGTGCTGCCTTCGGGCAGCAGCAGCGCCTTGGCGCCGAAGTGCGCTGCCGAGCGCAGGATCGCGCCGAGGTTGTGCGGGTTGCCCACGCCGTCCAGCCACAGCGCCAGCGCCGGGCCGTCACCGACCTGCTGCAGCCACTGCGCCAACGGCAGTGCCGGTGCGCGAAGCACATCGGCCACCACGCCTTCGTGATGGGTGGTACCGGCGAGCTTGTTCAGATCACCGTCCTCGACCACGCGATAGCCCACGCGGTTGGCCACGCACCACTTCAGCAGTGGCTGCAGGCGCGGAATGCGCGCCTCCAGCAGGTACAGCTTGCGCAGCGCCTGCGGCCGCGCGTCGAACGCGGCCAGCACGGCGTTCAGGCCGTACAGGCGCAGCTCGTCGCTGCCGCCGCGCCCACCACCGCCCGTGGCCGGCACCTCCGGGCGCGGCAACGGCGTTGCGCGCGGCGGACGGGCGGACGGGCGGCGGTTGTTCCAAGGGTTGTTCACTTACACACTCTCCTGCTTGCGCTGGCGCCAGAAATCGGCGTTCTTGATGCCCAGGGCATCAGGGTCGAACACCGGATCCAGGCCCAGCTTCTTCTGTCGTTCGTAGTCACGCAGGGCCAGCATCGCCGGCTTCTGGATGATGAGGATGGCGATGATGTTCAGCCAGGCCATCAGGCCAACGCCGATGTCACCCAGCGCCCAGGCCAGGGTCGCATTGTGGAACGCACCGAACACCACCATGCCGATGATGCCCAGGCGCAGCACCAGCACGGTCAGCGGGCGCTTCTTGTTGTGGTTCACATAGCTGAGGTTGGTCTCGGCCATGTAGTAGTACGCCATGATGGTGGTGAAGGCGAAGAAGAAGATGGCGATCGACACGAACGCCGAGCCCCAGCCCGGCAGCACCGCTTCCACGCCGGCCTGCGCATAGCCCGCGCCTTCCGGAATGCCGGCCAGGCCCTGGAAGATCGGCGGGGCGCTGGCACCTGCCGGCGAGTACACGTTGTAGGTGCCGCTGGCCAGGATCAGGAACGCGGTGGCGGTGCACACCATCATGGTGTCGAAGTAGATGGCGAAGGCCTGCACGTAACCCTGCTTGGCCGGGTGCGAGACTTCCGAAGCGGCTGCCGCGTGCGGACCCGAGCCCTGCCCGGCTTCATTGGCATAGATGCCGCGCTTGATGCCCCACTCCACCGCCAGGCCCATCATCGCGCCGAACGCGGCGTGGGTGCCGAAGGCACTCTTGAAGATGATGCCGAACATCTCCGGCACGCGATCGTAGTTGATGATCATGATGACGATGGCCATCAGGATGAAGCCGGCGGCCATGAACGGCACCACCACTTCGGCGAAATTGGCGATGCGCTTGACGCCACCGAAGATCACCACGCCCAGCAGCAGTGCCACCACGATGCCGATGCCCAGCTTCAGCGCCTGCACCGATTCCATGCCGAAGGCCTGGCCGTCCAGCGGGCCGCACAGCGCGGTGCCACGGCAGGCGTTGATGATGCTGTCGGCGATGGCGTTGGCCTGCACGCCCGGCATCAGGAAGCCGGCCGCGATGATCGTGGCGATGGCGAAGGCCAGCGCGTACCACTTCAGGCCCATGGCCTTTTCGATGTAGTAGGCGGGGCCGCCGCGGTAGCGGCCTTCGGCATCCTTGGTCTTGTAGATCTGCGCCAGGGTGCATTCCACGTACGAGGTGGACGCGCCGAGGAAGCCCATCACCCACATCCAGAAGATGGCACCCGGGCCGCCGAAGGCGATGGCGGTGGCCACGCCGGCGATGTTGCCGATGCCCATGCGGCCGGCCATCGACATGGCCAGCGCCTGGAACGAGGACACGCCGGCGTCGGACTTCTCACCCGACACGGTCAGGCGGCACATCTCGACGAAACCACGGATCTGCATGAAGCGGGTGCGCAGGCTGAAGAACAGGCCGGCGGCCAGGCACATGAAGATCAGTGCCTTGCTCCAGATGATGCTGTTGATGAAATGTACGGTAGCTTCCACGCGCGCTCTCTCCAGTCGGCGGGTTGTAAGGACGTCCCGTCGGCTGGAGGGGACCGGTCGATTCTCCCTGATCGAAGGCCGCTGCGGTAGCGCCAGAAGGAATTCGCCGCTCAGGGCAGCTGCATGCGTACCCGGGCAAACCGGCGCAGGTCGTGCAGGACGCCACGCTTGTAGACCGCACAGCGGTCAATGCCCTCTTCCTGGAAACCGTTCTTTTCCAGCACCCGGACCGAACCGAGGTTGAAATCGACCACCCCGGCCTGCAGCCTGAACAGGCGCAGCTCGTCCATCACCCACGGTGCGAACAGGCCGACCACGCGGGTCATCAGCCCTTGGCCCCAGTAGGCCTGCCCCAGCCAATAGCCCAGCTCGGCCATATGCGCGCGCTCGGCGCTACCCTGCTGGGCACCGATGCTGCCGCAGGCATGGCCGTCGATCTCGATGGCCAGGTTGAGCGTTCCAGGCGCCAGTACCCGGCCGGCGAGGAACGCCTCGCCATCCTCGCGGGTGTACGGGAACGGGAAGCGATCACGCAGGCCACGCGAGACCTCGGCGTCATTGGCGTGGTGCAGCAGCGACTCCAGGTCGTCGCTGCACCACGGCCTCAACACGAAGCCGTCGCCGTACAGGCGCTGCGCCGGGTCAGGCATGGCCGCCCACCGACGGCGACGCGGCTTCCTGCTTTTCCAGCTCGCGCTTCACCGCTTCCGGCGAACGCGTATAGGGCGCCAATCGCGCGTAGAACGCCGGCACCACGAACAGCGACAGGAACGTCGAGAGGGTCACGCCGAAGATGATCACGATGCCGATCGTGCCACGGCTGGCCGAACCCGGGCCACCGGCCACCACCAGCGGGACCGCGCCGACCACGGTGGCGATCGAGGTCATCAGGATCGGGCGCAGGCGCACCATCGCCGATTCGATGATCGCCTCGCGTACCGTGCGCCCATCGTCACGCAGCTGGTTGGCGAACTCGACGATGAGGATGCCGTTCTTCGCGGCCAGGCCGACCAGCATGACGATGCCGATCTGGCTGAACAGGTTCACCGTACCCCCACTCACCCACAACCCGACCAGCGCGCCGAGCACGCCCAGCGGCACCGTCAGCATGATGGTCAGCGGGTGGATGAAGCTCTCGAACTGCGCGGCCAGCACCAGGTACACCACCAGCAGCGCCATGGCGAAGGTCAGCAGCACCGCGCCACCGGCGCTCTGGTACTCGCGCGACTCGCCCTTCCAGTTCACCTGCGCGTACTGCGGCAGTTCCTCGCGGGCCACGTTCTGCGCCCAGGCGATGGCCTCGCCCAGCGGATAACCGGGCGCCAGGCCGGCGGTGATTGTGATCGAGCGCAGGCGGTTGAAGCGGTTCAGGGTGCCGGCCTCGGCCACTTCACTCAGCGTGACCAGGTTGGACAGCGGCACCAGTTCGCCGGAGGTGGCGCGCACGCGGATCGCGGCCAGGTCGGCCGGGCTGGTGCGTCCATCGCGGCCGGCCTGCACCAGCACGTCGTACTCCTCGCCGTTGTCGACGAAAGTGGTGACGCGGCGCGAGCCCATCATGGTTTCCAGCGCCGAACCGATCGCGGTGACCGGCACGCCGAGGTCGGCCGCACGCTGGCGGTCGATGTTCACCCGCATCTGCGGCCGGGTTTCCTTGTAGTCCGAGTCCGGGCCGACCAGGCCGGGATTGTCGGCCATGCGCAGCAGGATGCGATCGCGCCACTGGGCGATTTCGGCGTATTCCGGCCCGCCCAGCACGATCTGGAACGGCTGCCCGCCACTGCGCACCAGGCCCCCGCCCACCTGCGTGCGCACGCGCACGCCGCGGATGGTGTCCAGTTCCTTCTGCAGCTCGTTGGCCACCTCTGGCGTGCCTTCACTGCGCTGCCGCCACGGCTGCAGGAAGATGCTGACACGGCCGGTGTGCATTTCCTCGCTGGCGCCCCAGCCACCGGGCACGCGCGGGTTGGCGCGCACGATCGGCTTGTCCGCGCCCACGTGCGGGGCCAGCATCGCTTCCACCTGCTGCACCTGCTGCACGGTGTAGTCGTAGCCGGCGCCTTCCGGGCCATCGATCATGATCTGGAACGAACCACGGTCTTCGGCCGGGGCCAGCTCCGAAGGCAGCAGCTTGAGCAGGCCCCAGCTGGCGGCCAGCGCGGCCACCATCACCAGCAGGTAGATCCAGGTGCGGTCGACGTGGTGGTCCAGCACGCGGCCATAGGCGCCGGCCAGGCGCTCCAGGTTGCGGTTGACGAAGCCATGCAGGCCGCGCGGCGCCTGCCCGGTGTGCGGCTTGAGCAGCTTGGAGGCCATCATCGGCGTCAGCGTCAGCGCGACGAAGGCGGACAACGCCACCGCCGCCGCCAGCGCCACCGCCAGTTCACGGAACAGGCGCCCGGTGTTGCCTTCCAGGAAGCCCACCGGCAGGAACACCGCCACCAGCACGGCGGTCGTGGCGATCACCGCGAAGGCGACCTGCGCGGTACCGCGCTTGGAGGCGACCAGCGGTGGCTCGCCCAGGTCGATGCGGCGCTGCACGTTCTCCACCACCACGATCGCATCGTCCACCACCAGGCCGATGCACAACACCAGGGCAAGCAGGGTCAGCAGGTTGATCGAGAAATCGAACGCATACAACGCGATGAACGCGGCCACCAGGCAGACCGGCACCGTCACTGCAGGAATCAGTGCGGCGCGGAAGCTGCCGAGGAACAGCCAGATCACCGCCAGCACCAGGATCATCGCCTCGACCAGCGTGGCGTAGACGCGGTCCACTGCGGCTTCGATGAAGGTGGTGTTGTCGAAGGCGACGAAGATCTGCGTGCCCTTGGGCAGCGTCAACGCAACCCGCTCGGCTTCCGCGCGCGCCACGCGGGCCACGTCCAGCGAGTTGGCGGTGGAGGTCTTGACGATACCCAGGCCGATGCCCGGCTCGCCGTTGCTGCGGTAGTACGCGCGGCGCTCGGCCGAGGCCAGCTCGATCTTCGCCACGTCGCCCATGCGCACCACATAACCGTCGCGGCCCTTGCCCAGCGGGATGGTCGCGAAGTCTTCCGGCTTGATGTAGTTGCGCTCCACGCGCAGGGTGAAATCACGGTCGGTCGATTCGATGCGGCCGGCCGGCAGTTCCACGTTCTCGTTGCGCAGCGCGGTTTCCACGTCACCGGTGGTCAGGCCGCGCGCGGCCAGCTGGTCGCGGTCCAGCCAGATGCGCATCGCGTAGCGCTGGCGGCCACCGATGCGGACCTGGGCCACGCCATCCAGGCTGGAGAAGCGATCGACCACGTAGCGATCGGCGTAGTCGCTCAGTTCCAGCGTGTCCATGGTCGAGGAGACCATGTTGAACCAGATGATCGGGTCGGCATCGCTCTCGACCTTGGCGATCTCCGGCGGGCGCGCTTCCTCCGGCATGCGGTCGGCGACGCGGCTGACTGCATCGCGCACGTCGTTGGCCGCCGCTTCGATATCGCGGTTGGAGGTGAATTCGATGCTGACCTGCGAGCGGCCGTTGGTGCTGCGCGCGTTGATCGTATCGATGCCTTCGATGCCGGCCAGCGCATCTTCCAGCACCTGGGTGATGCGGCTTTCGATGACCGCCGCCGAAGCGCCGGTGTAGTCCACCGACACCGACACGATCGGCGGATCGATCGCCGGCAGTTCGCGCAGGGTCAGGCGAGTGAAGGACATCACGCCCAGCACCAGCAGCAACAGGCTCATCACCACGGCGAACACCGGCCGCTGGATGGAGATGTCGGACAGCTTCATCCGCCGTGGCCCTCGGCGGCGACCGGCGCCGGCGCGTCAGCCGGCTTGGCACCACTGGCCGGTGCGGCGTCCTTGGCGGCGACCTTCAGGCCCGGGCGCAGCTTGCCGGTGCCATCCACCACGATGCGCTGCCCGGCCTCCAGGCCCTGCTTGATCTCGACCACGCCGGCACGGCGCGCGCCGGTGACCACGTCCACGCGTTCGACGCTGTCGTCGGCCTTGATGCGGTAGACGAAGGTATCGCGGCCGACCTGCACCACGGCGATTTCCGGCACCACCAGCGCCTCGCGCTCGGGGTGGAACAGGCGCACGTCCAGCAGCATGCCCGGGCGCAGTGCGTGGTCGCCGTTGGCGAAATCAGCGCGCACGGTCACCGCGCGGGTGGCCGGGTCGATGCGCGCATCGATGGTGCTGACCACGCCCTCAAAGGTACGGCCCGGCCAGGCCACGCTGGTGGCGCTGACCTTGTCACCCACGCCCAGTGCGGCCAGTTCCACTTCCGGCACCTGGAAATCGATGTGCATGTGTTCGATGTCATCGAGCGTGGCGATCACCGTGGTCGGCGTCAGCAGCGTGCCCGGGCTGACCTGGCGGATGCCGAGCACGCCGGCGAACGGCGCGCGCACGCGACGGTCACCGATGTCCGACTGCATCTGCGCCACGCGCGCTTCGGCGGCATCGCGGATCGACTTCTGCGTATCCAGCGTAGCGCTGGACACCAGGCGCTGGGTGGCCAGTTCGCGCTGGCGCTTGTACAGCTGGTCGGCCTCATGGAAGGTGGCCTGCGCCTGCACCAGCGCCGCTTCCTGGGCCTGCCCGCGCAGGGTCACGATCGGCGCACCGGCGGCGATGTGCTGGCCGCTTTCGAAGTGCACCTTCTCGACAATCTCGCTGACCTTGGCGGTGACGCTGATCGACTCGCGCGCCTTGGCCGTGCCCAGTGCCTGCAGGGTGTCGTTCCACTGCGTGGGCTGCACCACCTGCGCGGTCACCGGCACCGCTTCGCCCTGCCGACGCGCGGCGGCCTCCTGCTTGCCTGCGCACCCGGCCAGCACGGCCAGGCTGAGGCCAAGGGCCAGGGTCGAAGCGATACGAGCCAACATGAACGGTCCTGATTGATCCACGGCCGCCGAGTGTAGGCAAGCGCCTGCAAAATCGGTATGTGCCAAGCGTTTACCGGCGTGGAACCAGGGCCGCGATAGCGCCTTGAACCCGTTCCGTGCAAGGCTGCCGTGGGCAGTGTCGGCGTGTGTCGGGGTGTATCCAGTCGCGCCTGCAGCGCCGGGGATTGCCCGGCGCTACCGGTGACACGAAGGGATCAATACCGGTAATTCACCTTCATCCACACGCTTCGCCCCGGCTCGTTGATGCGCACCGGGTCGGCCGGGAAGCCGAAGTCGGCGCTGCCGGCCAGGTTCAGGTGCTCGCTGTAGGCCCGGTCGAACAGATTGTCGACGCCCGCGCTGAGCTGCAGCTGCGAACTGAAACGGTAGGCGGCATTGAGCGCGAAGGTGGCGAAGCCGGCGCTTGGTCCGAGGTCCTGGGCGACGACGTTGCCCTGGCCATCTGCGACACGGTGCTGGTGGGTCACCGCGCGCAGCAGCGCACCGGCACTCCAACGCTGGCCTTCCCAGTTCGCGCTCAGGCGCGCTTCCAGTGGCGGCATCTGTGGCAGCGGACGCTGCTGGTCGCGGTTCTCGCCCCAGGCGTAGGCCAGCGTGCCACCCAGTTTCCATTGTTCGGCCACGCTCACCTCCAGCCCCGCTTCGGCGCCGGCAATGCGCGCGTCGACGTTGCTGGCCTGGCTCATGCCCATCATGCCGCTGCCGTGGTAGGTGAACAGGATGTAGTCCTGGATCTGCCCGGCATACGCAGAGACCCAGGCCTGCACGCGCGGCCCCTTGTACTGCAGGCCGACGTCGAGCTGGGTGGTGCGCTCGGGCTGGATGCCTGCAAACGCGTTCAGCGCGCCAGCCGGGCCATGGTCGGGCGAGAACAGCTCCCAGTAGTCGGGCATGCGCTCACTGCGGCCGAGGCCGGCGTACCAGGTCAGGCCATCGGCCAGGTCCTGTTCGTAGCGCAGGAAACCGCTGCCCAGCCATTCCTTGCGACGCTGGCCCGCGGTCGGATTGGGCATGTTGCCCATCATCCCGCGGATCGACTGCCGCTCGTCACGCACGCTGGCGCGATCGATGCGCAGGCCAGTGATCCAGCGCTGGTCGGTGCCGGCGCCCAGGGTCATCTCGGTAAATGCGCCATAGCGACGGAAGTTGGCATCGGTCTCCCAGGCAGCCTGGCGGTAGGTGTTGCGGCCCATGCCCATGCGACCGCGATGGCGGCTGTCTTCGCCATCCACACCGGCCACCAGCTGCACGTCCTGCCAGCGCCATTCGGAACTGACCCGGCCGCCCTGGGTACGGCGGTCCACATTGGAGGCCATCGGCATCGGCATCATGCTGTGCGGATTCGGCGTACGCAGCGTGTAGTTGTCCATCACGTGGTCGGCCTCGTTGTAGTACACGTTGGCCTGCACCGTGTCCCACGCGCCGGGCAGGTTGCGTTTCTCGAAGCGCGCGGCGTAGCTGGTGCGTTCGAAGGCAGCGCCGTCCATGCCACGCCCGGCGTAGCGCGCGATCGCATCACCGGCACCAGCGGAGATTTCCAGCAGCGTGTCTGCATCCGGCGTCCAGCCGATGGCCACGTCGCCGTTCCACTTGCGCCACTTCGACGGCACCACATCACCGTGGCCATCCTTGTAGTCGTCGGCCTCGGAACGGTTGCCGCTGGCGCGCACGTAACCGGTCGGGTTGCCCAGGGTCAGGTCCAGCACCTGGTCGTTGCGGTTGCGCGAACCGACCAGCGCACTGGCGTCGGCGCGCAGGCCCGGTTCCTCGAAACGCGGCGTATCGCGTTCGAAGCGCACAGTGCCGGCCGAGGCCCCCGCGCCCCAGCGCACGCTCTGCGGCCCCTTGATGATGGTCAGCCGGTCGAAGCTCTCCGGCGCGATGTAGGACAGCGGATTATCCATGCGTGACGGGCAGGCACCGATCAGGTTGCCGTCGTTGCTGAGGATGTTCAGGCGCGAACCGAACATGCCGCGCAGCACCGGGTCGCCGTTGGTGCCACCGTTGCGGATGGCCGAGAAGCCGGGAACGGTCTTGAGGTAATCGGCACCGTCGCTGGCCGGTACCGGCTGCCGCGGCAGGCGCGGATCGGTCACCCAGTGCAGCGGTGAAGACGGTGCGGCGGCGGTCACCACCATCGTGTCGAGGGTGCGCGCCTCGTCGGCGGGCGCAGCGTGGGCCAGTGACGCGGTCACGGCCAGGCCAAGGGCAACCGGCAGGCGCGCACAGGCGCCCGCGGGGCGGGAAGTCATTTTCATCGGAACAGCTCCAGGGTACGCACGCGCGCACGGCACCCGGTCAGGTGTCGTGCGGCAGATTCGATAGGGACATCAGCGGACGATGGAAGCGCGCGGCGGCCCGCGTGCGGCATGTGCCGGCCAGCGCGCGGCGGGCAACACGCGTTGCGACCACGGGAACACCAGCCGCGGCCGCCACAGCAGCGGCAACAGCAGCACCAGCACCGCCAGCCACGGCAGCAGGCGCATGGCCAGCACGCAGTATTCGCAGGCTTCGCCATGCATGGCGTGCGGGTCGGCCGGACGGTTGGGCGATGCCGGCGCGGTGCCGTGCTGATCGTGCCCGGCCATAGCCATGTCGTGCATGTCATGGCCCATGGCGGCGTGGTCCATGCCCACCCTTGCCGCATGATCCATCGGCTGTGCCTGCAGCGCGCGGCTGACCAGTGGCGCAAGCACCATCAGCAGCGTCGCCAGGACGGCGAGCTGGAGCAGGAGGCGCTGCGGGCGGGGCAGGCGGGTCACCCCGCTAGTGTAGAGCCGGGTCCAGGGATGCCCGTGCGACGAACCGTCGCAGGAGGGGGGGTTATCGGCAGGGCTGCGCCCTGCACCCGCCGAATCCACATCAACATCAACGTCAAAAGCGGGCAGTCCGTGGGATGGCGGGGTGGGTCCGGTTGCGGGAGACGCCGTAAACCCATCCATGGGGGCTTGGCCGCGGCATCCATGCCGCGGACACTCCCGCAACCGGACCCACCCCGCCTTCGACAGTTTCCCGCGATCTGCAGTAGATCCACGCCATGCGTGGATGAATCTCCATCGGAATCGAATATTTCGAATTGGAATCGAAAAGCATCCACGCATGGCGTGGATCCACCGTGTCGACCAAGGTCGACACCCACCGACAGCCGTAGAAATCTGTCAGAGGTGGGGCGGTGTCGGAGTGCGGGGTGTCAGCCGCATGGGCCCGAGGCATGCCTCGGGCGGGTTGGGCAGGACGCCCAACCCCGGTCTTGCCGTGTGCGCAGGAACGCGCACACGAGCAAGCGGCTGCCAAGCCCCCATGGATGGGTTTACGGCGTCCCCGCACTCCGACAACGCCCCGCCATCCCACGGAATGCAAGCTGTTGCCGTTGCCGTTGCCGTTGCCGTTGCCGTTGATTCTGCGGGTGCAGGGCGCAGCCCTGCTCGACCCACCCTCAGACCGTGATGGTCTGGGTCAGTGACTCCCAGGTCGGGGGTACCGGCCACGCCGCAGCCTGGTTGCCATCCAGCACCCGCCGCAGGTCGCGCGGATCGATCTGCGGGGCCAGCACATGCACCAGCTCCAGCGCGTAATCGCGCAGCACGCGGTCGCGCGGCAGCACCGCCCACGCGATGCACTCGGTGATCGGCGCCGGGGCCGGCCACGAGCGCAGGTCCTCATCGTTGGAACTGACCGCCATCTCGGCCAACAGGCCCACGCCCAGCCCGGTACGCACGTAGGTCTTGATCAGGTCGGCATCCAGCGCGGTCAGCGCCAGGTCCGGCACCAGGCCGTGGGCAGCAAAGGCTCGCTGCAGCGAGGAATTCGGCCGAGTCGAGGATTCGTAGCTGATCAGCGGTTGCCGGGCCAGCGCCGCCAGGTCCGGCGCGCGGCCGGCACGATCCAGCGGGTGGCCCTTGGGCACCACCACCAGACGCCGCCAGCGGAACAACGGCACGGCGATGCCATCGGTCGGCTCACCACCGGCCGTGCTGATGATGGCGATATCGGCATCACCCTGGTTCAAGCGGTCCAGCGCGTCGGCTTCACCGGCCTGCTGCAGGTGCACGCTGACCTGTGGATACGCCTGCTTGATCGCCGCCACCGCCGGCGGCAGCACGAAGCGCGCCTGGGTGTGGGTGGTGGTCAGGATCAGCTGGCCCTGGCTCTCGCGGCGCTGGTTGGCGGCATAGGTGCGGATGTTGTTGGCCTCGGCCAGCACCGCGCGGGCGCGGGCGATGACCTCGGTCCCGGCCGGGGTGACCGATTCCAGGCTGCGCCCCTTGCGCACGAACAACAGGAAGCCGAGCTCGTCCTCCAGCTGCTTGAGCTGCTTGGACAGGCCCGGCTGGGTGGCGTGCACGCGCGAGGCGGCCAGCGTGATGTTCAGCTCGGCGTCGGCGATGGCAACCAGATAGCGCAGCTGGGTCAGCGTCATGGGAGGCGGGGGCGCAAGGGGCGGAGGTCCACTCTAGGGTCTATTGCCGTCACCAGCTTATAACCAAAGGTTGTTTAAGAAAGGCATCTGGTCATTTCCGGGCGTCATATGCCGGCGCTACGGTCAGCCGGCAGCCGCTGGCCTGAACAGCCAGCCCTCCCCCTTCGCCCGCCGAAGCCCGGCGCGGCCCCGTTTCCGGAGCGCTTCCATGGCCCTGTACGACTCCATCCTCGATACCGTCGGCAACACCCCCATCGTCAAGCTGCAGCGCCTGGCGCCACCGCAGGTCAGCCTCTACGCCAAGGTCGAGTCGTTCAACCCGGGCGGCTCGGTGAAGGACCGCCTGGCGCTGGCGATCATCCTCGATGCCGAAGCACGTGGCCTGCTCAAGCCCGGCGACACGATCGTCGAAGCGACCTCCGGCAATACCGGCGTGGCGCTGGCGATGGTCGCCGCCGCGCGCGGCTACAAGTTCGTGGCCACCATGGTCGAGACCTTCTCGGTGGAACGCCGCAAGCTGATGCGCGCCTATGGCGCCAAGGTGATCCTGACCCCGGCCGCCGAACGTGGCAGCGGCATGGTACGCAGGGCGCGCGAACTGGCCGAAGAGCATGGCTGGTTCCTGGCCAGCCAGTTCGCCAATCCGGCCAACCCGGCGTATCACCGCAACACCACCGCCGCCGAGATCCTGCGCGACTTCGCCGGCAAGCGGCTGGACTATTTCGTCAGCGGCTGGGGCACCGGCGGTACGCTTACCGGCGTCGGTGAAGTACTGAAGGTCGCGCGCCCGCAGACCCGCATCATTGCCACCGAGCCGGCCGGCGCCGCACTGCTCAAGGGCGATGACTGGAAGCCGCACAAGATCCAGGGCTGGACGCCGGACTTCGTGCCCGACGTGCTCAACCGCGATGTGGTGGACGAACTGGTGTCGGTCGAAGATGACCGCGCGATCGCCACCGCGCGCCGCCTGGCCGCCGAGGAAGGCATCTTCGTCGGTATCTCTGCCGGTGCGACTGTGGCCAGCGCGCTGGATGTGGCCGCGCGTGCCGAACCGGGCTCGGTGATCCTGGCGATGCTGCCAGACACCGGTGAACGCTACTTCTCCACGCCGCTGTTCGCCGATGTGAACGAAGGGTCTGACGACGACTGGCTGGCCGGGCTGCCGTGACGCATAACGCCGGGCACGGCCCGGCGCTGCCGCCCGTCACAAACCCCACCTGCTTCAGCCTGCATGAAGGCGCCGCCCGCCATCGTGCGTGAAGGCCGTCGGATCGCAGCGCGTGAGACGGTCATGACGCAGTATCGATGCCCTGTCCCCTACCGTGGGAACAGCCGGCGCAGATGCTGCGCGGATCACCTCACAGGCAGGAGACGGACGCATGAAGATCGAAGTTTGGCAGGGCGACATCACGACCCTGGCGGTGGATGCGATCGTCAACGCGGCCAATGAGACATTGCTCGGTGGCGGCGGTGTCGACGGTGCGATCCATCGTGCCGCCGGCCCGGCACTGCTGGCCGAATGCGAACAGTTGCCGGAGCTTCGCCCGGGCGTGCGTTGCCCGACCGGCGAAGTGCGCGCCACCGGCGCCTACGCATTGCCGGCGCGGCATGTGCTGCACACGGTGGGACCGGTCTGGCACGACGGCCAGCGTGACGAACCGGCGCTGCTGGCCAACTGCTACTGGAAGTCGTTGCAGCTGGCGGAATCCCTGGGCGTGCAGTCGATCGCGTTCCCGGCAATCAGCTGCGGCGTGTACGGCTATCCGCTGTACCAGGCCGCGCAGATCGCTGTAACCGAAACGCTGGCGTGGCAGCGCAGCCATGCACAGCCGATGCGCATCGTGCTGGTTGCGTTCAATACCGCCACCGCCAAGGCCTACCAGCAGGCGCTGGCAGCGGCCGGGCAGAGCATGGAGAGCGAGTCGCGCAGCCCGCTGCTGCCGCCACTGGGCGATACAGGCTTCGCTGCCGCACATTGAGCCGCACTGTTCCGCGGAAAAGAAAAGGCCGGGCATTGCCCGGCCTTTTCCGTTGCATCGTCGATGTCATCCACACAGGGGGTGGATCTGCCTCAACGGCTCGCCGCTTCCACCGCAGCGTCATCGTCGGCAACGGCTGCTGCGTCGGCCGCGGCACGTGCCGCCGAGGCAGCGGCGCCGTCGGCGCTGGCCCCATCCACCTGCACGCGCACTTCCACCAGGCCCGCGCCGTTGTTCACGCTGGTCACGTCGACGGTGTAGTGGCCGGCCGGCAACGTTTCCTGCAGGCGTGCGTTGGTGCCATTGCCACCATCGTCGTCGGACAGCTCGACATTGGCGCCGACCACGCGCAGCACGGTGTCGACCTGGCTGGAGATCGCATCCAGGCGCACGTCGGCCGGACGATCCAGGGTCAGCAGGAAGCGGCGGCGACCTTCGTTGTCGAGCATCGTGTACACGCTGCCCGTGCTCGGCAGTGCGGTGCCATCGCGCTCGACCAGATTGCCCGGCAGTTCGATGCGGGTCGCCGACAGGGTGAACATGCCAGTGACGCCGTCACCGAGGCCGCGCGCGGTCAGGGTGTACTTGCCCGGCTTCAGCGACAGGCTCAGGCGCGAGTTGGTGCTGTCGCTGCTATCGTCGTTCTCGGCATCCACGCCCTGGCCGGACACCTTCAGCACCGGATCGAAGGCATCCGACACCAGCCGGATCTCGTACAGGCCTTCCTTCTCCACCTGCAGGATGTAGTCCTGCGAGTCGCCGCCCAGCATGTCGACGATCTCGCCACCGCCCACCAGTGGCTTGCCGTCGTACGGCTTCAGCTTCTCGGCACGCAGGCGGTACGGACCGAAGGCGGACGGGCCATCGGCATTGACCGCCACCTGGTAGGTGCCGCCACCATTGGCACGGAATGCCACCGAGACGTCGCCCTCGCGCTCGTAGACGGTATTGCTGGTGGATACCAGGCTGCCGTTGTTGAACACGGCGATCGAACCGCTGAGCCTGCCGGTCAGCTTCAGGCCAACCAGGTCGTTGTCGTCCAGCTTGATCTGGTAAAGCTGGTGATGGCTGCCGTCGTTGAAGTTGATGCCGCTGCGCGTGGTGATCTCGCCGGACACCGGCTTGTCGAATTCGAGCGACGCGGCCTTGCCCGCATCCATGCCCGCACCGATGCGGTTGCAACCGCCGGCGACCAGGACCGCGGCAACGGCCAGTGTAAGTGCTGCCAAACGCATGTTGTTTCTCCTTGGCCTTCCATGTCATTCCCACGTACCGGCCGGGTACGCGGGGGCGGAAAAGATACCCGCAAAAGCAAACGCCGGCGTGATGCCGGCGCTGCCTTTTCATCCAGCAATGGAACCGATCAGCCGTTCCACTTGCCCAGCGCGGCCAGGCCGTTGTCCTTGGCGCGCTCGTACACGGTCTTCTGGGCAGCAGCGTAGTTGCCCTTCATGTCCTTGGCCCACAGCTTCAGGGCGGCCTGCTGCATGGCGCGGCCGTAGGAGAAGCTCAGCGGCCACGGCAGGTTGCCCAGCTGGTTCATCGCGTTCAGGTGCTCAGTCGACTGTTCGTCGGTCTGGCCACCGGACAGGAACACCACGCCCGGCAGGATCGCCGGCACGGTGCTCTTCAGGCACATCACGGTCGACTCGGCCACTTCCTCGACGTCGGCCTGCTCGTCGCAGCCCTTGCCGGAGATGACCATCGATGCCTTCAGGATGGTGCCTTCCAGCAGCACGTTCTGCTGGTACAGCGCATCGAACAGCGAGCGCAGGGTGGCTTCGGTGACTTCGTAGCAGGTCTCGATGTCGTGGTCGCCGTCCATGATCACTTCCGGCTCGACCATCGGCACCAGGCCGCATTCCTGGCACAGGGCGGCATAACGGGCCAGCGCGTGGGCGTTGGACTCGATGCAGGTGCCCGAAGGGATGCTCTCACCGATGTTGATGACCGCACGCCACTTGGCGAAGCGCGCACCCAGCTTGTAGTACTCCTGCAGGCGCTCGCGCAGGCCGTCCAGGCCTTCGGTCACCAGCTCGCCCGGGCAGCCGGCCAGCGGGTGCGCACCCTTGTCCACCTTGATGCCCGGAATCATGCCGTGGTCGGCCATGTACTTGGCGAACGGCACGCCGTCCCTGGTCGACTGGCGGATGGTTTCGTCGTACAGGATGGCGCCGGAAATGTGCTCGTTGAGCTTCGGCGTGGTCAGCAGCAGTTCGCGGTAGGCGCGACGGTTCTCCTCGGTGTTCTCGATACCGACGCCAGCGAAACGCTTGGCGATGGTAGCGGTGGATTCGTCGATCGCGATGATGCCCTTGCCCGGGGCAACCATGGCCTGGGCGGTTTCAGCCAGCTGTTCGATGCTCATGTACTTCCTGTGGCGGGTGCGGGAAAAACGTAAGTATAGCCCCGCCACCCGTTGCCTCGACGTCGAGGCCAGGATGGAAACGATTCCAATGTCCGCACAGGACAGACGTTGACCTGCCACGACCGGGCCAGAGCCACGTTGGCGTCCGGCCCCGGGGGCCGGACCCGCGCAGGGTTCCGGCCCGATGCAGTCCGTCTCTTACAGATCGCCCAGGCCGCTGGCGCGGCCGTCTTCGCCCACTTCCAGCAGGCGCAGGGTGTTGGTCGCACCCAGGGTTTCCATGTGCTCGCCACTGGTGAACACCACGCGGTCACCGGCCTGCAGCAGTTCCGATTCCACCAGCAGGCGGATGCTGCCGCGTGCGGCTTCGCGCGGGGTCAGGCCGCGGCTGTCGAAATTGATCGGATAGACATCGCGCATCAGCGCCATCTGGCGACGGGCACCGTCGTGGCGAGTCACCGCGAACACCGGCGCCTTGGCGCGGAAACGCGACAGGTAGCGTGCGGTACCGCCGGATTCGGTCATCGCCACGATCGCGCGCACGCCCACGTGCTGCGACAGGAACATGGTGGCCATGGCGATGGCCTGGTCGGCACGTTCCAGGTTGCGCGGCGAGGCGTTGAAGTCGGTCTCGGTCTGGAACTGGCGCTCGGCACCCAGGCAGATGCGCGCCATCGCTTCCACGGCCTTGACCGGATAGGCGCCGGCGGCGGTTTCGGCCGAGAGCATCACCGCATCGGTACCGTCGATGACCGAGTTGGCCACGTCCAGCACTTCGGCACGGGTCGGGATCGGGCTTTCCACCATCGACTGCAGCATCTGCGTGGCGGTGATCACCACCTTGTTCTGCGCCAGCGAGGCCTTGATGATCTTCTTCTGCAGGCCCGGCAGTTCGGCATCGCCGATTTCCACGCCGAGGTCGCCACGGGCGACCATCACCACGTCGCTGGCCTCGACGATTTCTTCCAGGTTCTCGATCGCTTCGGTACGTTCGATCTTCGACACCAGCGCGGCATCGCAGCCGTGCGAGCGGGCGATGTCACGCGCGTCGTTCATGTCCTGCGCGTTGCGGCAGAACGACACGGCGATGAAGTCGACGCCGATCTTGGCAACGATGCCGATCAGTTCCTTGTCACGCTCGGTCAGCGCACCCAGCGACAGGCCACCGCCCTGCTTGTTCAGGCCCTTGCGGTCGGACAGCACGCCATCGTTGAGCACGGTGTTGACGATGCGGTCACCCTGCACTTCCACCACCTGCAACTGCATCAGGCCGTCATCGAGCAGCAGCACGTCGCCCGGGCCCACGTCCTGCGGCAGGCCGAGGTAGCTGACGCCGACCTGGCTGGCACTGCCGGGGCCGGCGTTCTCGCTGGCGATCAGGTCGAAGCGGTCGCCCGCCTTCAGCTGCACCTTGCCTTCGGCGAAGCGCTCGATGCGGATCTTCGGGCCCGGCAGATCGGCCAGGATGCCCACTTCCACGCCGACGCGGGCCGCAGCGGCGCGCACTTCGGCGGCACGCTTGGCCTGGCCGGACGGATCGCCGTGGCTGAAGTTCAGGCGCACCACGTTGACGCCGGCGCGGAACAGATCCTCCAGCACGCCCGGCGGATCAGTGGCCGGGCCGAGGGTGGCAAGGATCTTGGTGCGACGCTGACGCTCGAACATGGTGAAAGGGCCTCTCCCGATAAAGAACGGAAATTAGCACATCCTTCACGCCGCATGTATACGGTTACAGCCTTGTGCTGCCTGACTTCGCGGGTCATGGAACGGACATGGTCCGGACATACGCTGGCGCAGGGAGTTCTGTAGAGCCGAGCCCGTGCCCGGCTCTACAGGGAGCTAGGCCAGCAGCGTTTCCAGCTGTGCCGGCTCACGGGCCAGCTGGCCGGCGCCGGCTTCGGTGAGTTCCGCTTCGCCGCCAAAGCCCCACAGCACACCGACACTGCGCAGGCCGTGGTGACGCGCGCCTTCGATATCCATGCGGCGGTCGCCGATCATCCAGCACTGTGCGGGCTGCACCTGCAGCCGGCGCAGCGCCTCGCCGACCAGCTCCGGCTTGTGGCTGCGCGAGCCGTCCAGGGTCGAGCCGATGATCTCCTCGAACAGCCCGCCGAATGGCAGGTGGGCAAGGATGCGGCGCGCATGTGGCTCGTTCTTGGCGGTGACCACCGCCAGGCGGTGGCCACGACCATGCAGCGTGCGCAGGGTGTCTTCCACCTGCGGGTACACCGTGTGCTCGCGCCAGCCCTCGGCGTCGAAGCGTTCACGGTAGTAGCCCACCGCCTGTTCCACCCGCGCCGGTTCAACGAACAACGGCGCGAAGGTGGTGCGCAGCGACGGACCGATCCAGCCCAGCAGTGTCTCCTGCGGCGGTACCGGATGGTCCATCTTCTGCAGCGCATAGGCGATGCACGCGGTAATGCCGACCTGCGAATCGATCAGCGTACCGTCGAGGTCGAAGAACAGGACATCCCTGCTGCGATCGGTGCTCATGCGCCGCGCGCGTCGAGGGCCGCCACGGCCGGCAGCGTCTTGCCTTCCAGGAACTCCAGGAACGCACCACCGCCGGTGGAGATGTAGCTGACGTCGCCAGCGATATCGAACTTGTCAACGGCGGCCAGGGTGTCACCGCCGCCGGCGATGGAGAACGCCTTCGAGCTGGCGATGGCGCGGGCCAGCGCTTCGGTGCCCTTGCTGAAGGCTTCGAATTCGAACACACCGACCGGGCCGTTCCAGACCACGGTGCCGGCCTTCTCGATCAGCTGTGCGTACTGCGCCGCGGTCTGCGGGCCGATGTCCAGGATCAGATCGTCCTCGGCCACGGCGTCGACCGCCTTCACTTCCGCCACGGCATCGGGCAGGAACTGCTTGGCGGTGACCACGTCGACCGGCAGCGGAATGTCGGCGCCACGCGCCTTGGCATCGGCCACGATCTTCTTCGCGGTGTCCAGCAGGTCCGGTTCGTACAGCGACTTGCCGACGTTGTAGCCGGCGGCGGCGATGAAGGTGTTGGCGATGCCGCCACCGACGATCAGCTGATCGACCTTGCCGACCAGGTTGGCCAGCAGTTCCAGCTTGGTGCTGACCTTGCTGCCGGCGACGATGGCCAGCAGCGGCTTGGCCGGAGCATCCAGCGCCTTTGCCAGCGCATCCAGTTCGGCCATCAGCAACGGGCCACCGGCGGCGACCGGAGCGAAGCGGATCACGCCATGGGTCGAGGCCTGGGCGCGGTGCGCGGTGCCGAACGCGTCCATCACGAACACGTCGCACAGCGCGGCGTACTTCTTCGACAGGGCCTCGTCATCCTTGCCCTCGCCCACGTTCATGCGGCAGTTTTCCAGCAGCACCAGCTGGCCCGGCTGCACGTCGACACCGTCGACCCAGTCGCGCACCAGCGGCACTTCGCGGCCGAGCAGCTCGGACAGGCGTGCGGCGACCGGCGCCAGCGAATCGGCCTCGCTCCACACGCCTTCCTTCGGGCGCCCCAGGTGCGAGGTGACCATCACCGCCGCGCCCTGCTCCAGCGCGCGCTTGAGCGTCGGCAGCGAAGCGGTGATGCGCTGTTCGGAGGTGATGCGGCCATTCTCGATCGGCACGTTCAGATCCTGGCGGATCAGCACGCGCTTGCCGGAGAGGTCGAGGTCGGTCATGCGGACGATGGACATGGGCAACTCTTTGGCTCAGGGACGGGATGCCGGGCTACGGCAGACGGCCATTGTATCGGGTGCGGGTGGTGGGAGGGCCGATGCCTGCGGCAGGCAGAGGCGCAACAGCAACAGCCAGAGCCAAAGCCAAAGCGCTGGCGCCTTGTGATGCTGTGGGTGGGCCGGGGTGGGGTGGGCTGGCAGGGGACGCCGTGAATCCATCCCTGGAGGCTTGGCAGCCGCATCCATGCGGCTGACACCCCTGCCAGCCCACACCACCCCGGCCTCGACAGGTTCATGAGGCAGAGCGGATGGCAAAGGCAGAAGCAGGAACGATTTCTGGTGTCGGGAAAAAAATGGAGAGCCGAGCATGGGCTCGGCTCTACAAGGAGCGCGCAGCCAAGCTGCTTTTGCTTTTGCTTTTGCTTTTTGCTCTTCTTTTTTCTCTTCCGTGGGTGTACGCACACGGAAACTGTCAGAGGTCGGGCGGGTGGGCTGGGCAGGGGTATCCGCGCCATGGATGGCGCGGCTAAGCCTCCAGGGACGGGTTTACGGCGTCCCCTGCCCAGCCCACCCGCCCGGCCAAGCGCAGCTTTGCAGTCGAGCAAGCTCGACTCTACCGACGCTACGGCCACCCACGAGGGGCTGCGCCGTTCGCCGGAACCTACGCCGAAGGCGCCGGCTTCTGCCGAAGCAGGCTGACCGCCAGGCCGCCAACAACCAACACCCCCAGCCCCAGCAACGCCCACAGCAGCCACGACTTCCAATCATGCTGCGGCTTCAGCGCCGCCTCGCCGGCCAGCGGCTCGGGGCTCCCCTCCAGCCGCGCCAGCGTCGGCTGCCATGACGGATCATTGCGTTGGCGCAGTTCCTCGATCAGCACACCGATCGGCGCCTCCATCCGGCGCGCGGTCGAACTGCCGACGGCCAGGGCATACGGCGCCGCGCCCTGGCTCAGGAACACCAGCACCTCCGGCTGGTAGCCCAGGCGCAGCGTAGGCGCGGTGGCCGTTTCGGCAGGATTCGCAACCAGCTTCCAGTAGCGGTCGCGATGCACGCCCCCCAGCGACTGGGCCGCCGATTGCTGGCGTTGGCCCTGCGCGCCCTGCTGCAGCTGGTAGGCGATCCACGGCGCACTGCGGCGCTGCCACTCCGCGCTCTCATCATCGCGGCTGAACAACGTCCACTGCACCAGGCTGTTGTCGGCGCTGGCCACGTCCGCACGCGCGACCGGGAAACGGCCGTCCAGTTCGAAGGTGTATTCGCCCTTGCCCTTCGTAACCGGCTCCAGCGACAACCATTCCCACGGCAGCGTGGCCGGGGCAGGCGGCAGTTCAGCCAGCACGCTGTGCAGGGTCGGCAGGCGTGCATCGCCCTGTGCGAGCACGCGCAGATAGCGTGCCTCACCGTCCACCTGCAGGCGGCGCTGCAGCAGGCGCTTGCCGGCGCGCTGCAGGTCCACCAGCGGAATGTCGCGCCCGACCGCACGCCAGTGCTGCAGATCATCGCTGGCATCCAGCTGCACCTGTGCCTGCAAGGGCTGGCCACTATCGGCCCAGTCCAGCACCAGCGCCGCCACCGGCTGCTGGCCGAGCACGCTGGCGTCGATCAGCCAACCGCCCTGCCCGTTCGCCACCGCACCGCCCCCCACGCGCGCCTCGACCCGGCGTACGCGGCCATCGGTATCGCGTTCGGTCAGCAGCTGCAGATCGTTGCGCTGTGCTTCGGCCAACGGCGGCAGTGCGAACCACGGCAGCTCCCGCTGCACCGGCGGCTGTGCCAGCGGCTGATCCGGCGCCAGCAGCGCCGAGGGCAACGATTGCCCCGCCGCATTGAACACCTGCAGATCGCCCAGGTCGGCAGCGCCGGCACGGCGATAGATCGCCGGTTCCAGGACCACCCTGTATGCACCGGACTGTGCGCTGGACAGCGTCAGCGGCCACTGTTCGGCGTACTGGCTGCGGTAATCGGCAGCCTGCGCCACGACGGCGGCCAGCATGCCGAACATCACCGGCAGCAGCGCCCTGCTCCACTTCCTCATTGTTTTTCCTCCACGGACAGCGCCGCGCTGGGCGGTGCCGGTGCCAGATAACCCACGACCGTGCACAGCAGGCCGTAGGCGATGAACGATGCGATGCCCAGCAGGTTGCCCAGGTGCTGGCGATCGACGATGACCAGCTTGGCCAGCACCACGCCCATCAGCACGGCGCCGACCATCCACAACACGCGCTGGCCGCGGCGCGAGCCCCAGACCCAGGCAATCACGCCGAGCACGCTCCACAACACGGTCAGGCTGGTCTGGGCCAGGCTGAAACGCATCATCGATGCGTTCCACGCCAGGCCGCCCCACTGATGCACGCCATGCAGCACCACGCTGGTCAGCGCAACGAAGATGGCCAGTGACAGCAGCGGCATGCGGATGTTCAGCAGTGCCTGCGGCGCCTGATCGCTGTACAGCCAGCGCGCCAGCAGCAGCAGGCTCAGCCACTGCGCAAGCTCGGCCGGATTCAGCACCGGCAGCCACAGCAGCGGGGCAGCGTCGCCCGGCAACAGCTGGCCCAGCAGCCAGCCGATCGAGAGCAGGCCGAACAGCACGCACTGCAGCGGCGTGCGTACGCGGTCAAACGCTTCACCCAACGGCCAGCGCAGCATGTTCCAGCGCCACAGCGACAGCGCTGCCATCAGCAGCCACGGCAGCGTGACCAGCAGGGTCGTCCAGCCCTGTGCCAGCCCCGCCTCGCCGCCGCCCCAAAGGGCCAGCAGCGAGAGCAGCGACGGCCACAGCAGCCACCACAGGAACTGCGCGATGCGTGCCACGGTGTTGCCGCCCTGGCGCAGGCACAGCAACGTACGTACGCCCAGCGCCGCGAACAGTGCCCAGGCCAGCGCGCCATAGCCGGCGAACGGCTGGTGGTGGGCATCGCTCTGCAACAGGGCCAGCGGGAAGCCCAGCGCCAGCATCGCCAGTGCCGTCACGCCCAGCGCACGGGCTGGCTGGTGGCGCTGTGCTTCGGCGGCCAGCCATGCCGTGACCGCCGCCAGCACCAGCAGCGCATCCACTTCGGTGCGGTACGGGAAGAAGCGGGTGATCTCATGCACCAGTCCACCCAGCCACCACAGCAGGCCCCACAGGTAGTAGACCAGCGCGATCTCGTGGCGCGACCGGCGCTGGTAACTCCAGGCCGACGCAAAGCCAGCCACGGCCAGCAGCAGCGCGCCGATGGCGGTGGGATTGATCAGGAAGCGCAGGTCCTCGTGCCAATGATCGCCGCCGGCCACGAAGGCGAATGCAGCGCCGATCTGCAACAGCGCACCGGACACCTGTGGCAACCATCGCTTCTGGCGCAGCCCCAGCCATGCCAGCCCCGCACCTTCCAGTGCGAACACCGCGCCGGTGGCGCGCGCCGACAGCGCCAGCGGCACCGCCAGCGTGGCAAAGCCCACTGCCAGCACCGCATGCGACTGCGCCAGCACGGTGTACGACGCCCGCCTGATCAACGCCCACGCCAGCACCGCATAGATCGCGGCCAGGCCCAGCGCGCACAGCGCCAGCGTCATCGGCTGCTCGTGCAACATGCCCGCCTGCAGCGAGAATGCGACCAGCGGCGTGCCGAACACCAGGCTGCCATCGACCAGGTCACGCCGCCCGGCCGGCTGGCGACGCGCGTACAGCAGCGGGATCAGCAGGTAGAACGCGAAGAACAGCAGCAGGAACGGTTCGGTGCTGCTGAACTTGTCCGGCGCGTACTGCAGCACGCCCCAGAACGTACCGATGCCGAACGTGAAGGCGAAGCCCAGCAGGTTCAGCGCGCGCCACGGGCGGAACCAGGCAATGGCGAAGATGCCCGCGTTGAGTACCGCGTAGTAACTGAACAAGCCCACGTGGTTGCCACTGCCGGTGGACAGCCACAGCGGCGCCATGAAGCCGGCGAGGATGCCCAGCACCGCCAGCGTGCGCGAATTCTGCACCACTGCCAGCACGCACAGCCCGGCCACCAGCGCGATCGAGCTGGCGAAGGCGAAGCCCGGCGGAATCAGCTCGAATCGCTTGAACGCCGCGAAGATGGTCAGCAGCAGCACGCCAATGGCGCCGCCCTGCAGGGCCAGCGCGAACATCCGCCGGCGCTCGCGCTGGTGCCAGCCGAACGCGAGCAGCCCCAACGCGCCGACGGTGACGCCAGCCAGGCGCAGTTCGATCGGCAACACCAGCCAACCCTGGTCGCTGACGTACTTCAGGAGCGCGGCGACACCGGCCAGCAGCACCAGCATGCCGATCTTGACCGGTACGTTGCCTTCGGTGAACCAGCGTTTGACCGCACCGATGCCGCGCTCGATGAAATTCGGCAGCGCCGGTTCTGGCGGCAACGGCGGCTGCACCGGCACCGGCGGTACCGGCGGTGGTGCAGCAGGACGGGGCGCAGGTGCCTCGGTGGGCGCGACCTCTCGCACCGGCGGTTCTGGAGGTTGCGGTGCAGCCGCAGCGACCGGCCGCAGGAACGGTGGATCGGCACTGGCCGCGGGCGTGACCACCGGCCGTTCAGGCGCGGGCGTGGTGACGGCCGGCTTGGCAGCGGCAGGCACAGCGGCCATCGCGCTTTCCAGCGCGGCGACACGACGGCGCAGGCCGGCAATCATCACCAACGCCACTACCAGCAGCAGCGGGATGGCCAGCAGGACCAGTACGACCAGGGCTATCAGTGCTTCCATTGCGTGCTTCCATTGCGTTCCCGCGCCCCAGCGGCAGCGGTCGACCGCCCCATGCTACGACAGGGCTGGCCCCATAAACGACGAACCCCGGCCAGGCCGGGGTCCGTCTTCGATCTACACCGGCCTTACTTGGCGGCGATGACCTTGGCCATTTCCAGGCACTTGTTCGAGTAGCCCCACTCGTTGTCGTACCAGGTCACCAGCTTGACGAAGGTGCCGTCCAGGGCGATGCCGGCATCGGCGTCGAACACCGAGGTGCAGGTTTCGCCGCGGAAATCGGTGGCCACCACCTTGTCTTCGGTGTAGCCCAGGATGCCCTTCAGCGGGCCTTCGCTCTGCGCCTTCACTTCAGCGCAGATCTCGGCGTAGGTGGCTTCCTTTTCCAGCTCGACGGTCAGGTCGACCACCGACACGTCCGAGGTCGGGACGCGGAAGCTCATGCCGGTCAGCTTCTTGTTCAGTTCCGGGATGACCACGCCGACGGCCTTGGCCGCACCGGTGGACGACGGAATGATGTTTTCCAGGATGCCACGGCCGCCGCGCCAGTCCTTGTTGGACGGGCCATCGACGGTCTTCTGGGTGGCGGTGGCCGCGTGCACGGTGGTCATCAGGCCGCGCTTGATGCCCCACTTGTCGTTGATGACCTTGGCCAGCGGGGCCAGGCAGTTGGTGGTGCACGAGGCGTTGGAGATGATCGCCTGGCCGGCGTAGGTCTTGTCGTTGACGCCGTAGACGAACATCGGCGTGTCGTCCTTCGACGGGGCCGACATGATCACCTTCTTGGCGCCGGCATCGATGTGCTTCTGCGCGGTTTCCTTGGTCAGGAACAGGCCGGTGGCTTCCAGCACCACGTCGGCGCCGACTTCGTCCCACTTCAGGTTGGTCGGGTCGCGTTCCTGGGTCAGGCGGATCTTCTTGCCGTTGACCAGCAGGTCGTTGCCCTGCACCGACACCTCGGCCTTGAAGCGGCCGTGCACGGAGTCGTACTTGAGCATGTACGCCAGGTAGTCCGGCTCCAGCAGATCGTTGATGGCCACGATTTCGATGTCGTCGCCGAAGTTCAGCACCGCCGAGCGCAGGACGTTGCGCCCGATGCGACCGAAACCGTTGATACCAACCTTGATTGCCATGTTCTCAAGCTCCTGCGGCCGCGACAGGTGCGGCGGGATGGATAGGGCCCATAAGTCTAGCAAACCGGGGCTGGCCACCGTGGGCCAGCGCCTCCGGCGGAAGGCCGGCGGACAGGATTTGATCCGGATCAAAGCGTTAGCGCGGCGTGAGGCCGACACTGGCCCCATCCACCCAGCAACGAGATCACCCCCATGCGCAAGACCTCCCCCCTGATCCTGGCCGGCCTGGCCGCCGCCCTGTCCCTCGCCGCCGCCCCCGCCATGGCCCAGTCCAAGGGCGACTGGACCGTTTCGGCCGGCGTGCACCAGGTGGCGCCGAAGTCGAACAACGGCTGGCTGGCCAACGGCACCCTGAAGGTCGACGTCGACAACGACGTCAAGCCGACCATCACCGGTGAGTACTTCATCGCCGACAACCTGGGCATCGAAGTGCTGGCCGCGCTGCCGTTCAAGCACGACATCAACATCAACGGCCTCGGCCGCGTCGGCAGCACCAAGCAGCTGCCGCCGGTGGTGACCCTGCAGTACCACTTCAACAGCAAGGGCAAGGTGTCGCCGTTCATCGGTGCGGGCGTGAACTACACGACCTTCTTCAGCGAAGACACCACCGGTGCGCTGAAGGACAGCCGCCTGAAGCTGCAGGATTCGTGGGGCCTGGCCGCGCATGTGGGCGTGGACTTCGCGATCAGCGAGAAGGGCGCCCTGCGCGTGGACATGCGCTGGATCGACATCGACAGCAAGGTGAAGTTGAACGGCGAGAAGATCGGCACGGTCAACATCGACCCGCTGGTCTACGGCGCGTCCTACGTCTTCAAGTTCTAAGCGGTGTGTTGAGCGCGGGGGCTTCGCCCCCGCTCCCCCGCTACACGCAAAACCCTCGCAGCATGTTGCCCCGGTGATTGCCGGGGCTTTTTTGTTGCTGGGACTGAAGCGGTTCCGGAGCTGGGGCAAGGCGGGGAGCGGAGCCGGGACACGCCGTAAACCCATCCATGGGGGCTCGATGGCGCCATCCATGGCGCCAACGGTCCCGGCCCCGCTCCCCGCCTCGCCCCTTCCCATCACTGCGCGCGTGCCAGCTCAAGCAAAGGCAAGAGCAGAAGCAGAACCTGTACATCCGAGGCGTAATGGTTGCCTGCAATTGCAGGAGGCAGGTTTTGATCCTGCATTTGATTTTGATGTTGCTTTGACCTTTGCATTCGCCTCCGCGGCCATGTCTGATGGGGGCTGCAGCGCCTGCCCCTGCAGCCCACCCACTTCGAAACGGGAACGCGCCGCTCTTCAATCCACCTACCCCCGGCTAGAATGTGCGCATGAAAGCCCTGCACTCCCTCTTCCTCGCCGCCGCCCTGGCGCCGGCCCTGCTGTCCGTCTCCGCCCCCGCCCATGCCTGGGGCGCGCAAGGCCACCGCCTTGTCGCCGAAGTCGCAGACGCCCGACTCACCCCTGCCGCCCGCGCCGAAGTGGATCGCCTGCTGGCCACTGAACCGGACGCCACCCTCGCCAGCATCGCGCCCTGGGCCGATCAGCTGCGCGCCAAGGACCCGGGCCTGGGCCGTCGCTCGGCCGGCTGGCACTACGTCAACATCGCCGAAGACAACTGCCATTACGAAGCACCGAAGCACTGCAAAAACGGCAACTGCATCGTCGAGGCGCTGAAGGCACAGAGCGCCATCCTCGGCGACCGCAGCCTGACCGACGGCGAGCGCCTGCAGGCGCTGAAGTTCGTCGTGCATCTGGTCGGCGACATCCACCAGCCGATGCACGCCGGCTATGCCCACGACAAGGGCGGCAACGATTTCCAGCTGCAGTTCGGCAACCGTGGTACCAACCTGCACTCGCTGTGGGACAGCGGCATGCTCAACACCCGCAAGCTGGACGACGCCGCCTATCTGCCACTATTGCAGAGCCAGCGTGCGCCGAAGCTGGTGCGCCAGTCCAACCCGCAGCGCGACCCGCAGACGTGGGCTGAGGCCAGCTGCCGCATCTCCATGCAAGCTGGCGTTTATCCGGCATCGCGTAAAATCGGCGACGAATACACCGAGCGCTACCGGCCGCTGGCTGAAGCGCAGCTGCGACTGGCCGGTGAAAACCTGGCGCAGTTGCTGAACCGCGTGCTCGGCACGCGCTGAGGAGCATGCAAATGGCAGTCCAGGTGCAGTCGTTCTTCCACCGTGACAGCAATACCTTCAGCTACCTGGTCAGTGACCCGGCCAGTGGCGAGGCAGCGCTGATCGACCCGGTCCTGGACTACGACCCGGATACTGATGCCAGCAGCGAATCGCCGTTGCACGCCGCGTTGCAGGCCATCGAGCAACAGGGCCTGCAGTTGCGTTGGCTGCTGGAAACCCATGCCCACGCCGACCATGTGTCGGCCGGGCGCCGGCTCAAGCAGCACTTCCCGCAGGCCACGCTGGCCATCGGCGAAGGCATCCGCGCGGTGCAGGCCACTTTTGCGCCGCGCTATGGCCTGCAGCTACCAGCGGCCGATGAAATCTTCGACCACCTGTTCAGCGATGGCGAAATCTTTGCGCTTGGCGAACTGCGCGGCCAGGTGATCGCCGTGCCCGGTCACACCAGCGATAGCATCGCCTACCTGATCGGCGATGCGCTGTTCACCGGCGACTCGCTGTTCATGCCCGACGGCGGCACCGCCCGCTGCGATTTCCCGGGCGGTGATGCAACGCAGCTGTACCGCTCGATCCAGCGCCTGCTGGCGCTACCCGATGCCACCCGCGTGTTCGTCTGCCACGACTACGGCCCGGGCGGCCGCGACTTCGCCAACGAAACCACCATCGGCGAACAGCGCGCGCACAACATCCACGTGCACGATGGCGTGGCCGAGGCGGAGTTCGTCAGCGTGCGCCAGGCCCGCGATGCCACGCTGGAAGAACCAAAACTGATGCAGCCGGCGGTGAAGGCCAACATCCAGGGCGGGGCCTGAGGTCCAGGAGGACAGCAAGAGAAGCGCCTATCCGATGCTCGCCTCGTGATAGGTGGTTTCCTCCAACAGGTCATCCTGCGACGTTCCAACAAAGATCTCTCTCGACAGGACCCGGTTCTTGTTGAAGCGAATGCGCACGTTGTAACTCTCTGAGGCATCCCCGCCCTGCAACATCAGGCTGCCGCCCTTGGAGCTGAGATCAATCGTCGCACTGGAAAGATCCACCAGATCGAAATAGGCGGAACGCGGAACAACCAAGGCAGCACCATTGACTCGGATCTGCAGCGATTCCACTCCTTTGCAGGGGCGCGCGCCTTCGCAGACTACGTAGCGCGGATCGTCGGCCGTTGTAGCACGAATGCCCAGTCGCACTTCGACCTTCATACCCGGAGATTGCGCGGTCAGAAGCTCCGTTGGCTTGCCCCCGATGTGCACTGAAACCGCTGCAGCCGTCGAGCCTGATGCCAGCATCAGCAGAACGAGTAAAAGCGAACGCTTCATGTGAGATCCCGCGGCGAGAAGAACGGGGTAAGGGCGGGTATTGGCTGCTGGACCTTCGCAGACCCGCTTACCTCAATCCAGTCCACAATCCACTACCAGATCCTTGCGCGTCAGAACGGGAACCTGCGCCGCAAGGTCAACACCCATGAACTGTACGTAGATCAGGCCTTTCTGGTCTGCGCGCTTGTTGCCGAGCAGCACTCGATCCTTACCTCTTGAATGCTCCGTGCCGACCAGCACGAATCCACGGGTCGGGCTCAGATCCCGGTTCCATCGAACGCCATCGTAGGAAGGATGATTCCCGATGTAGACATCAATGTCCTTGCCAGCCAGCTTCAACAATCCCTGTTCAAAATCCAGTCCCGGGGCCTTCACGTGGTAGCTGTCACCGGCCCGAAGGAAAATGCACACCCCGAACTCGCGGCTCATCGGCGTTGGAGCGTCGCCGTCGCGGTGCGTACATGCACCGAGGCAGCCCAGGCAGGCAAGGAAAAGCAGCCTCTTGCTATTGGCTCGCATAGCTGCACCCTCTCACGATGGTTCTGTCCTTCCTGGGATCCAGAACATCTTCCAGATTCTTCCCATCCGGCCTGGCGCCATTGAAGTTGCGGCTCATGGTGCCGCCAGCCACCGGGTTACGCCCGGAACCGGCTATTGTCAACAACCCTCTTACATCTTCGTGCCCGACAGCAAGCCCGCCGCTACCGCCCCTGCATCCGCACCACATGCTGCCCCTTCACGATCTCGAAGGTGAAGGCGTACTGCAGGGTCACCGCCACCGGCTCGATGCGCTCCGCGCCGCGGCAATCGCCGCGATCCGCCGGCACCTTGCCCGGTGCGAAATGGCAGACCGCCGCCGACGAGTACTTCCACATCGCCACCGCGTCCTGAGCCGCCTGCAACAAGGGCGCGTTCTCAGGTGCGGCCCCGGCTGTGCACTCGGCACGATCGGTCAATGGCAGGCTGCGTTCCACACCGCCATCGGCGTCCACCACCACCTGCAGGCAGATGGTGGTGGGTGCCAGCTCCGCGCGCGGATCACGATCACCGACCTCCGGGTCCGGTGCCGCATAGAGCTGCGGCATCCGGTAGCCCTCGCTCGCGCCCAGCGAGTACGCCTGCACCTGTCCATCGCCGTCGCCGGTCTGCGGCCGCAGGCGCTGGTGGCCGACATTCTCGCTGCGGGTATCGACGGTGGCCAGCCGGCCCTGGGTCGCGCACCCTGCCAACAGCGCCGCCATCATCAACAGCGGCGCGTGCTTCACTTCGCGTCCTCGGTATCGTCCATCGCGAAGGTGATCGGAATACGCACGGCAGCGGCCACCGGCTTACCGTTCTTCATTGCCGGACGATAGGTCCAGCTGCGCGCAGCAGCCACCGATACCGCATCGAACACGCCCGGATTGGTAGCGCTGAGCACCTGGACATCGGCGGGACGCCCCTGTGCATCCACCTCCACGCGCAGGTTCACCACGCCCACCTGGCGTTGTTCGGCCGCAGACTTCGGATAGGACGGCGGCGGCATCTTGTCGACCTGGACGGGTCGGTCCAGCCCAGCCCTGGCTGCGTCTTCCTGAGCGTATTCAAACGGCTCGACCCCGATCCTCGGCGCTCCCGCCGTACCACTCTGGCTGGCCCACGCCACCGCTCCCATCCCCAGGCACACCCCGATCACCAGCACCTGGCCCGACACCCACGGCAATGCCTTCCGCTTGGACTGCTTCAACATGGCGATACGCTCCTTCAACACGGGTTGGCTGCGCCAATGGCAGACCGCGGGCGCAACCGGATGGACCAGCTGCGCTTTCAGCAGCGTGCTGGCGTAGAGGCCGCGCAGCGCAGGCTGCGGGGCCATGGTGCGGGCATCACAGGCCAGTTCCTGCTCGCGCAGGAAACGGCGTGCGGCCCAGGGCAACAGCGGGTGGAACCAGAACACCGTGCGCATCAGCAGCAGCGCACCATTGGCCCAGTGGTCGCCATTGCGACGGTGGCTGCGCTCGTGCTGCAGGATCAGGTCCTGCTCCTGTGCGCTGAACTGCTGGTCGAACGCCGGGCCGACCACGATGCGTGGCCGCCACAAACCGACCAGCGCCGGCAGCCCGGGATCACCGCTGGCCTGCCAGCTGCCATCGGCACGCGGCCGCAGCAGGCCCATATGCCGCTCGAAGCGCCGCTGCGCACGCAGCTCGCGCAGCAGGCAGACGCCCATCCCCAGTACCCAGGCCACCAGCAACAAACCGGCCCATGGCAGCGAATGACCGCTCGCGCCCTCGAGGGCGCCTGGCATCACCTTCAGCGGCAGCGTCGGCACCTGCTGCAGCAATGCAACCCGGGGCAGCGGCACCAGCAGCGCCACCATCAGCAAGGGCAGCAACCACCAGCTGCGATAGGCCAACCCAGCGCCCCCCAGCCGCACCAGCAAGGGCCGCAGCGCGGCCAGCACGACCACGCCCACTGCCAGCCACAGGCTGGCCTGCCACAGTCCGTCGAGCAGCTCAGTCATGGTCCAGCTCCTGGATCAACTTCTTCAGTTCGGCGATGTCCTGCGCGCTCAGCTGGCCGCGTTCGCTGAAGTGCGCCACCAGCGGTGCCACGCGGCCTTCGAAGACGCGGCCGATGAAGTCCTGGCTCTGTGCCTCCACCCACGCCTGGCGCTGCAGCAGCGGCCGGTAAAGATAGCGCCGGCCATCACGTTCGGCGGCGATCGCGCCCTTGGTCAGCAGGCGGTTGAGCAGGGTCTTGATAGTCGGCTCGGCCCAGTCGCGGTGGGCCAGTGCGGCCACCACCTCGTCGGCGCTACGCGGTGCCTGCTGCCACAGCACCTCCATCACAACGGCTTCGGCTTCGCTGATCGGGGTCATGGTTTACATCCGTAATCGACGAATTGATTACGCGCGTAATCGAACCTCATGTCAAGCCCCTCGACTCCGGGTTCATCCCGGCTGCGCCAGCATCGGTTCCTCCCGCCCCAGGCCCCGGATGAAAGCGCTGCCCAAGGAAGATTTCCCGGTCGAGCAGGCCCGCCGCTTCCTCGAACCCGGTCCGATCGTGCTGGTCAGCACCGCGTGGCGCGGCCAGCGCAACCTGATGACGATGGGTTGGCACATGGTGATGGGCTTCTCGCCTTCGCTGGTCGCCACCTACCTGTGGCACGAGAACCACAGCCACGCATTGGCGCGCGGCAGCGGCGAGTGCGTGATCAATGTTCCCGGCGTGGAGCTGCTCGATACGGTCGTGGACATCGGCAACTGCAGTGGCCGCGAGGTCGACAAGTTCGCCCGTTTCGGGCTCGATGCACTGCCCGCGCGCGAGGTCGGCGCGCCGCTGGTCGGGCAATGCCATTCGTGCTTCGAGTGCCGCTTGTACGACGACAGCCAGGTGGCGTCGAACAACCTGTTCATCTGGGAAATCGTGCGCGCCCATGTTGCGCCCCGGCCGAAACTACCGCGCACGATGCATTACCGGGGCGATGGGCAGTTCATGGTGTCCGGCGCCGAAGTCTCGCGTCGACGGCGGTTCAAGCCCGACATGCTGTAATGCCGGCACTCCCCCCAGACGCAGGACCGCCCCGCATGACCGAACACCTCACCGACCTGGACGCCGCTGTCGACTGGTTGTTTGCGCGCGTGGACGGGCCGCTGCGGATCGGGGCGCCACTGGCACTGGGCAAGCCGCACCGGCTGCTCAATGCCCTGTATGCACGCGTCGAGCAGGATCCGTCGCGGCCGCTGCAGCTGTATACCGCGCTGTCGCTGAACCCGCCGAAGGCGCGCGGCAACGGCCTGGAAGCGCGTTTCATGGCGCCGTTCGCGCAGCGTCACTTCGGCGATGATTTTCCGCGCCTGGCCTATGCCGATGCGATCGCGCGCGACGCGTTGCCGGCACATGTGCAGGTGGAAGAGTTCTACATGCAGTCCGGCGCCCTGCTCGGTTCGCGGCAGGCGCAGTCCAGCTATACCAGCCTGAACTACACCCACGCCGCCGATGCGGTCGCCCAGCGCGCGCCGCAGGTGATCGTGCAGAAAGTGGCGATGCGCCCGGATGACCGGCGGCTCTCGCTGTCGTGCAACAACGACATTACCCAGGACACGCTGGATGCCATCGCCGCGCGCGGACTGCCGCGCCCGCTGCTGGTCGCCGAGATCGATCCGCAGCTGCCCTACCTGGGCGGCTCGGCCACCGTCGATGTGTCGTTCTTCGATCTGGTGATCACCCCGCCACCGCCGTACCCGGCGCTGTTCGGCCTGCCCCGCCAGCCGGTTGGCGATGCCGACTATGCCATCGGCCTGTATGCCAGCACCCTGGTACGCGATGGCGGCACGCTGCAGATCGGCATTGGCACGCTGGCCGATGCGCTCAGCCATGCACTGGTGCTGCGCCACACCGACAACGTGCGCTACCGCCGCGTGCTGCACGCGCTTGATCCGCAGCTGGCCAGCCATCCGCTGGTGCAGGAAATCGGCGGGCTGGACCCCTTTGAAGTGGGCTTGTACGGCTGCAGTGAAATGCTCAACGAGGGCTTCCGGCGGCTGGTACAGACCGGGGTGATCAAGCGCAAGGTGCACGACGACCTCGCGCTGATGCAGCGCATCGAGAACGGTAGCACCCTGTCGATCGACCATGCCACGCTGGCTGCCGAAGGCGAGTACCTGCACGGCGCGTTCTACCTGGGCTCACCGGAGTTCTACGAATGGCTGCGCACCCTGCCGGAAGACGAATGCCGCGCGATCGGCATGCGCCGCATCAGCGAGATCAACCAGCTGTACGGCGGCAACGAGACGCTGGAGCGCCTGCAGCGCCGTCATGCGCGCTTCTTCAACTCCTGCATGATGGCCACCGCACTGGGTGCGGCGGTCTCGGACGCGCTGGATGACGGCCGCGTGGTATCCGGGGTGGGCGGCCAGTACAACTTCGTGGCGATGGCACATGCCCTGCCGGAAGCCCGCAGCGTGCTGATGTTCCGCGCCGCGCGCGACGACAAGGGCCAGCGCGAATCCAATGTGCGCTGGAACTATGGCCACACCACCATCCCGCGCCACCTGCGCGACATCTACCTCAACGAATACGGCATCGCCGATCTGCGCGGGTTGACCGACGAGGACTGCGTGCAGGCGATGGCCGCGATCACCGAGGCACCGTTCCAGTCCGGCCTGCTGCAGCAGGCGCACGCCGCGCGCAAGCTGTTGAGGGCCACGCCGCCGGATCCCGAACGCCTGCAGCGCAACACGCCGCAGTCACTGGCCGCGGCACTGGCACCGTTCCGCGCCGATGGCAGCCTTCCGGACTATCCGCTGGGCAGCGACTTCAACGAGATCGAACAGGTGCTGGTGAAGGCGCTGGGCTGGTTGAAGGCCAACACGCAGACCCGTGGCGACAAATTGCGCACGGTGTGGGCGGCGCTGCGCCAACCGGCCGGTGATGGCGATGCGGTGTACCTGCAGCGCATGGGCCTGCAGGCACCGAAGGATTTCGCCGAGCGCCTGGACGCACGCCTGCTGCGCCTGGCGCTGGCGCGCACCGCCTGAAAAAAGGGGACGGAGGGGATTAAGTCGTTTCTGCACAAACGACTTAATCCCCTCCGTCCCTTTTCTCATCCACGCATGGCGCGGATCTACTGTCCGATCCTCACCGAATCCTCAAGATGCAGGCGGGCAATCGGTGGATGCTCTCGATGCTCGACCTGCCACAGGTCATAGGCCGCCTGCATTGCCAGCCACATGCGCGCATTGCCCAGACCTGCAAGCTCAAGGCGGAATGCAAGCTCCGCGGAGATACCGGCGTGCCCGTTGATGATGGTCGACAGCTGTCCGCGGGAATAACCAAGATGCTGCGCCAGCGCACTGATGGACATGCTGATCGCCGGCAGTATGTCTTCGCGCAGCGATTCCCCGGGATGCGGCGGATCATGCAACGGCATCGAGCAGACTCCTAGTGGTAATCGAGGTAATCGACCAATTCGACGTCGAGCCCACGAAAGCGGAATACCAATCGCCAACTCGCGGAGACACTTACAGCCCAGTAGCCGCTATAGCTTCCGCGCAGAGGATGCAGGCGATTTCCAGGCAAGCCCATGTCTCCAGGACGCTGGGCTTGGTCCAGCTGGTGAAGCAAGCGCCGCAACCGCCCCGCATGATCGGCACGAACGCCTGAAATGTCGCCCCGTTCATAGAGCGCCTTCAGACCCCTGTGCCTGAAGCTGACGATCACGCGGCACCAGTGTAAGGCATCACCTTACACCCCGCAAATCCACCATGGTTTTCTGCGCCGATCTTCTTGTCCATGACCACTTCTGAGGGTGCCTCGGCAGGCCCTCCTTTTCGCAAGGAATGCAGGTCAGATGAAGAGGCCAACGCGACACTGGTGCCGCTGGGTGGAACATTTCGGGCAAAGGAGAAGGGGACGGAGAGGATAAGTCGCATGTGCACAAACGACTTAATCCCCTCCGTCCCCTTTTTCTCCACTCTGAAGAACGAAAAAGGCCGGCGTGTGCCGGCCTTTCCCTTGTTGCACCGCGAGGCGGCTTACAGCGACTTCGCAGCTTCCACCACGTGGGCGGTGGTGATGCCGAAGTGCTTGTACAGCTGGTCGGCCGGGGCCGAGGCACCGAAGGTGTCGATACCGATCACCGCACCGTCCAGGCCGACGAACTGGCGCCAGAAGCCGGTGACGCCGGCTTCCACGGCCACGCGCTTGCGCACGGCGTTCGGCAGCACCGATTCGCGGTAGGCCGCATCCTGGCGCAGGAACACGTCGGTGGACGGCATCGAGACCACGCGGGTCTTGAGGCCGGCCGCATCCAGCTGAGCCTTGGCTTCGGTCGCCAGCGAGACTTCCGAACCGGTCGCGATCAGGATCACGTCCGGGGTACCGGCGGCATCGGCCAGCACGTAGCCACCGCGCTCGATCTGGGCGATCTGCTCGGCGTTGCGCGGCTGGTGCGGCAGGTTCTGGCGGCTGAACACCAGGCAGCTCGGGCCGTCCTGGCGGGTGATCGCGGCCTTCCAGCTCACTGCCGACTCGACCGCATCGCACGGGCGCCACACATCGTTGTTCGGGATGTAGCGCAGCGAGGCCAGGTGCTCCACCGGCTGGTGGGTCGGGCCGTCTTCGCCCAGGCCGATCGAGTCGTGGGTGTAGACGTGGATGGCATGGGCCGGGATCAGCGCGCTCATGCGCACGCCGTTGCGCGCGTAATCGCTGAACACCAGGAAGGTGGCGTCGAACGGAATGAAGCCACCGTGCAGCGCCAGGCCATTGGCAATCGCGGTCATGCCGAACTCGCGCACGCCGTAGTACACGTAGTTGGCGTTGGCGTCGTCGCTGGCGACCGACTTGCTGCCCTTCCACAGGGTCAGGTTGGAGTGCGCCAGGTCGGCCGAGCCGCCGACGATTTCCGGCAGCAGCGGGGCGTAGGCTTCGATGGTCAGCTGCGAGGCCTTGCGCGAGGCGATCGTCGGGCCTTCGGCGGCCACCTGGGCGATGTAGGCATCGGCCTTGGCAACGAAGTCGGCCGGCAGCTCGCCGTGCGAACGACGGGTCAGCTCGGACGCTTCCGCCGGATACTGGCTGGCGTACTTGTCGAACAGCTGCTCCCACTCGGCCTGGCGCAGGGTGCCGGCGCCATTGGCGCGCCAGCCGTCGTAGATCGCTTGCGGGATCTCGAACGGACCGTATTCCCAACCCAGCTGCTTGCGGGTGGCTTCCAGCTCGTCCTTGCCCAGCGGTGCGCCGTGGCTGGATTCCTTGCCCGCCTTGTTCGGCGAACCAAAACCAATGGTGGTGCGGCAGCAGATCAGGGTCGGCTTGTCGCTCTGCGACAGCGCGGCCTCGATGCCGGCCTTGATGCTGTCCGGGTCGTGGCCATCAACATCGCGGACCACGTTCCAGCCATAGGCCTCGAAACGCTCCGGGGTGTTGTCGGTGAACCAGCCCTCGACGTTGCCGTCGATGGAGATGTGGTTGTTGTCCCAGAAGCAGACCAGCTTGTGCAGGCCCCAGGTACCGGCCAGCGATGCCGCTTCATGCGACACGCCTTCCATCAGGCAGCCATCGCCCATGAACACCCAGGTGCGGTGGTCGACCACTTCCAGCTCCGGGCGGTTGAAGCGCTGTGCCAGCAGCTTCTCGGCCAGGGCAAAGCCCACGGCGTTGGCGAAACCCTGGCCCAGCGGGCCGGTGGTGGTTTCCACGCCCGGGGTCTCGTGGCGTTCCGGATGGCCGGCGGTGTGGCTGCCCAGCTGGCGGAACAGCTTCAGCTGCTCGATCGGCAGGTCGTAACCGCTCAGGTGCAGCAGCGCGTACTGCAGCATCGAACCGTGGCCGTTGGACAGCACGAAACGGTCGCGGTTGAACCAGTGCGGGTTGCTCGGGTTATGGCGGAGGTAGTCGTTCCAGAGGACTTCGGCGATGTCGGCCATGCCCATGGGCATGCCGGGGTGGCCGGACTTTGCGGTTTCAACCGCATCGGCGGCAAGGAAGCGGATGGCGTTGGCCAACTGGCGACGGGTAGGCTGCGTCATGGTTCTGTCGGAATCGGGAGGCGGCCGCGGACGTGCGGGCGGCCTATTGTCCCATAGTCACCGGGCAGGGGTCAGTTCCAGCTTGCCCGGTCGTGCCGGCCGCTGGCCGGCAGTTGCGCAGAATTCAATGAAGATCATGAAGTTGCCGGCCAGCGGCCGGCACTACCGCCCCCGGAGTTCGGGGGCGGGAATCTGGACTCAGTCCTGCTGCGGACCCAGCGCCGGGCCGTCGTGGGACTCGCCCTTGGCCACCAGGGTGGTCAGGGCCAGGTCGCCGGTCACGTTCAGTGCGGTACGGCACATGTCCAGGAAATGGTTCACGCCCAGGATCAGGCCGATACCCAGCGGGTTCACGCCGACCATCGCGCAGATCATCGCCACCACCGGCAGCGAGCCCGACGGCACGCCGGCGGTACCGATGCCACCGAGGATGCACACCGCCATCACCATGAACTGCTGGCCGATGCTCAGGTCCACGCCGAAGAACTGGGCCAGGAAGATCACCGTCACGCCCTCGAACAGCGCGGTGCCGTTCTGGTTGGCGGTGGCGCCGACGGTCAGCACGAAGCGCGACACGCGCTGCGGCAGGCCCATCTGGTCGGCCACGCGCAGCGCGGTCGGCAGGGTGGCGTTGCTGGAGGCGGTGGAGAACGCCATCACCGTCGCTTCCTGGGTATCGCGGAAGAACGACAGCGGCGAGCGGCCCGACAGCCACACGGCGGTGCCGTAGGTCACGATCATGTGCAGGCCCAACGCCAGCACCACCACGCCCACGTAGGCGCCGAGGCGGATGATCAGCTCGAAGCCGAACAGCGCGGCCAGGTTGAACATGAAGCAGGCCACCGCGTACGGGGCCAGGCGGATGACCAGGTTGATCAGGGTCATCGAGATTTCGAACACGCCTTCGATGGCGCGGCGCAGCGGAGCGACCTTCTCGTTGTCGGTCAGCACCATGCCGATGCCGAACATCAACGCGAAGAACATCAGCGACAGGATCGCGCCGTTGTCAGATGCGGCCTGCAGCACGTTGCTCGGCACGATCGACAGCAGCATGTCCATGCCCTTCGGCGTGCCATGGATGCCGGCCACGATCTCCTTGCTGCGCTCGGCGTTCTCCGACAGCATCATCGCAGCGACCTGCGGGTCGACGCCGGCACCCGGCTTGAGCACGTTGACCAGCACCAGGCCGATGCCCACGGCAATGCCGGACAGCAGCACGGTATAGGCCAGCGTCTTCCAGCCGATGCGGCCGAGGGCGCGGATGTCACCCATCTCCGACACGCCCATGATCAGCGCCGAGAAGATCAGCGGCACGATCAGCATGAAGATCAGGTTGAGGAACAGGCCCGACGCCGGGGTGGTGACGTAGTCCATTACCCACTTGGCACCGCCCTGCAGACCCTCGACGCTGCCGCCCAGGGCATGCACGGTCAGTCCCAGGACCAGGCCGATCGCAAAGCCGATGCCCATCTTCCAGTGCAGGGGCAACTTCTTCTTGTCGGCAGCAGCTGCTGTCATACGCGGGTTCCCTCGAAAAATGAATGCACTCTAACAAAGCGCGCAAGCGGCGCCGGTTCAGGTTCGCCGCGGTGGATACAGCGGCGCCAGGCCAGTGTCAGCGGCCCCCGCAACCGCCGACCAGTGCGGTCCGTCACGGAAGGCCGCGCGCAGGCGCGTACGCAGCGCCGCCAGATCGCCCTGCCCGCCCCAGCGCGCCTGCTGCAGGTCCTGCAACACCTGGCGCTGCTCCGGATCGTCCAGACGCGCGATGACCTGCTCGATACGTTCGACACCGGCCATCGCGCACAGCTGTGCTTCCACCTGGTCGAAGCCCTCGCCATCGAGCACGCGGCGCAGTTCGGCCAAACCGGCACGGCCGCTCGCCACAGTCGGCACAGCGGACGTGCCTGCGACAGGCGCCGCTGCACGCGGGCGACGGCCACGCTGCCAGCCCCACAGCAGGGTCAGCAGCCACAGCAGCGCCAGCCCGATCGCCGCGCCCATCCAGGGCCATGGGCGCTCGGCCATGCCGCTGGCGCGCGGGTCGGTGGCCGCGATGCGGCTGTCCTGGCCATCGGTGCCGGGCAGCGCGGCGTCGGTGTCGATCGGCGGCAACGGAGCCGGCGAGGTATTGCCGCCGCCATTGCCCGCCGCAACCGTCAGCGTCAGGTCCGGCAGCGTTGCTTCCTGTGCCTTGCCGCTGCGCACATCCCACCAGGGCAGGCGCGGGCCGGGCACCACCAGCGAACCCGGCTGGCGCGGCACGATCGAATAGCGGCGGGTGATCTTCAGGCGTGGCGTGCTGCCGTTGAAGGTCTCTTCGTACTGTGCTGGTTCGGCGAACACCTGCGCATTGGCGCCGACATCCGGCACCGGCAGATCGGTGAACTGTGCACGCGTCGCCCCCTCGGCAACCGCTTCAACCACCACATTGGCCGCTTCACCGGTGCGGGCGCTGGTCGGCGCACTGGTATAGCGCAACTGCAGGCTCAGCAGCGGCAGCCACGGCTGCGGCGCCTGCGCCGGTTGTGCCTGAACCTGCAACGTGCGGTCGGCGCCGGTGGCATTCATGCGGCCGTCGCCCCCGCCAAAGAAGTCGTCGAAGAAGCCACCGGCACTGCGCCCGCTGAAGCGCGCACCGGCCAACCGCAATGCGCCGCTGCGCTCGGGGATCAGCAGGAAGCGGCGCTCGACCACGTTGTAGCGGCGCCCGTTGACCTGGCGCACATCGGTGCGGTCATCGCCCACGCGCTGCAATGACGCGCCCGCCGGGGTATCCAGTACCAGTTCACCCGACGCCAGCTGCGAAGCAAAATACAACCGCACCACCACGCCCACGCTCTGCTGCACGTACGGCGTTTCGTCATCGACAACCGTCTCGATGAAAGCCATCGCAGTGCTGTCCGGGCCCGCCACGGCGGCCGCGTCCACCTGCAGGGTCAGCGGCGCGGTACGCACACTGCCCACCTGCAGGCCCGGAACCACCAGCGCACCGCTGCGTCGCGGCGTCAGCGCCACGCCGTACAGGTTGCGCTGCTGCATGCTGCCGTTGCTCCACTCCACCTGTCGGCTGCTGGTCTGCGCGCTCAGGTCGAAGTCGGTACGCAGAGGCGTGAAGTCAGGCGCGCCCTGATCGCTCTCGACATTGAGGGTGACCGTATCGCCCATTGCAATGCGATCGCGGTCCAGCCAGGCGCGCGGCTGCGCCCAGGCCAGCAGCGGCAGCCACAGCAGCAGCGCTGCCAGTACCTGCCGGGGCCAGCGCCCATGCATGTTGATCGCCCGCGTCATCGCCCTTCCCTCTTCCTGCGTTCGTTTTCCAGCTGGAACTTGGCCCGCAGCAGCGCCCCCGGATCATCGGGTACGCGTCGCATCCACGCCTCCACGGCCTGTTGCTCCTCGCGTTGGCGCGAGGTGGTGCCTTCGCTGCCTGGCACGGGCTTGCCATCCTGTTCGCCCTTGCCTTCACGTGCCTTCTGCATTGCCTGCTGCATGCGCTGGCGCTGCTGCTCGTCGGCCTGCGCCTGCGCCTTGGCATCTTCCACCTGCGGTGGTGCCTGCTGGCCATCGCGGCCGCGCTCGCCGGGCTGAGGCTTCGACTGTGCGTTGTTGTCACCCGCCTTGGGCGGGTCCTGCTGGCCCGACTGCGGCTGGCCCTGGCCGGGATTCTGCTGGCCCTGCTGCGGCTGCTGGCCCGACGGGTTCTGCTTGCCCTGCGAATCGTTCTGCTGCTTCTGCCGGCCGCTCTGCTGGGGCTTCTGCTGATCCCGGCCCTGGCCACCCGACTGCGTGCGCTTGCGCGCGGCATCGACCACGGCACGGTTGGCCACCGCATCGGCCATGCCGGGATGCAGCGCCAGCGCGCGGTCGTAAGCGGCGATGGCCTCATCGTAGTTGCCCTGGCGCGCCAGTGCGTTGGCCAGGTTGTACCAGCCGGCATCGCTGTCGATGCCTTCGAACTGCTTGCGTGCACCGGCGAAGTCGCCGTTACGGTAGGCCTGCACACCTTCGGCCAGGCGCTGGTGCTGCAGCTGGTCAGCACGCTTCCACAGGGTGCCCTGCACGGGCGGCGGTGCGGGCGCTGCTGACGCCTGCGCCTGCACATCCCCCATCCAGGGCAGCAGGCCAACGGCCAGCACCGCGGCCAGCACCGCGCGCCGGCGGAAGGCCAGCAGCGCCAGCAGCATCAACGGCGGCAGCAGCCAAAAGCCTTCATCGCGCCACTGCTTGCCTTCACCCGGCCGCTGTGCCGCTGTGCCCTCGCGCGCATCCAGAACCCCAAGCGCGCGCAGATCACTGTCATCGGCGGCGATACGTGCATAGCGCCCGCCACCTGCGGTGGCCACGGCGCGCAGGCTGCCCTCATCCAGCGCCGCCTGGCGGATCTGCCCATTGCCATCGCGATAGGCCGCACCGGCCGGCGTACCCAGCCCCAGCACCGAAACCTGCAGGCCAAGGCTGCGTGCCTGGGCCGCCGCCAGCGCGGCCTCACTGTCGGCCTGGTCGGTGACCAGCAGGACCTGTCCCTGCAGCGCCGCGACCTGCCGCATCAGCTGCGCCGCCCAGTCGATACCGCGATCGGCACGCTGTCCATCGCGCGGCATCACCTCGGGGGACAAGGCATCCAGATACAGCGCGACATTGCTGCCGTCATCGGTCAACGGCGCCACCGTATAGGCGTCATCGGCATACACCACCAGGCCGACCTGGCCGCCCTTGCGCGCGCGCAGCAGCTCGCCCAGCTTGGCCCGCGCCTGCAGCAGCCGCGACGGCGGCAGGTCGGTGGCGGTGATCCGGCTGGACAGATCCAGCACGACCAGCAGCGGTGCGCTGGCCTGAAACATCGGCTGCGCCTGCTGCCGCCAGCTCGGCCCGGCCATCGCCAGCGACGCCAGCGTCCAGCCCAGCAGCAGCGCCCACGGCAGGCGCGTACGGCGACGCGTGCCTGCCGCCAGCAGGTGCGGCAGCAGGTGGGGATCCACCGCCTGCCGCCATGCATCGCTGCGCCGCTGCCGGTACAGCGCCAGCGCGAGGATCACTGGCAGGGCCAGCAGGGCCCACAGCCATTCCGGGCGCAGGAAATGCAGCGCATTCCAGTCGGGAAGATTCGACGCCAACGCGATCATCGGCGACGCTCCGGCCACAGCCACGCCAGCGCACCCAGCAGCAACGCCAGGCCCAGCGGCCAGGCATAGCGTTCCTCACGCGGGCGCAGGCTGGGTCCCTTCGCAGCGATCGGCTCCAGCCGGTCCAGTTCGGCATAGATGCCGGCCAGCTGTGCCGTATCGCGTGCGCGGAAGAACTGGCCACCGGTCATGCCCGCGATCTTCTTCAATGTGGCCTCGTCGACCGGATCCTGGTCGGCGGAAATGGAGATGCCGAACACGCGCATGCTGCCGTCGCCGCCAAACGCGACGGTGTGGATGCGCACGCCCTCGGCGCGGGCAACTTCGGCCGCGCGCAGGGGCTCCAGTACGCCGGCATTGCTGACACCGTCGGTCAGCAGGATCAGCACGCGCTGGCCTTCGGGCTGGCTGCGCAGGCGCTTCACCGCCAGGCCGATGGCATCACCGATGGCGGTTTCGCGACCGGCCAGGCCGACCACGCTGTCGCGCAGCTGGTCGCGCACACTGGCCAGGTCGGCGGTAAGGGGCGTCAACGTGTAAGCACGGTCGCCGAAGATCAGCAGGCCGATGCGATCACCGGCGCGGCGGTCGAGGAAGTCGGCCAGCACCGCCTTGGCTGCGGTGAGGCGATCCACGGCCTGTCCGCCCAGCACCATGTCGCCCTCACCCATGCTGCCGGACACGTCCATTGCCAGCATCATCTGCCGGCCCTGCTGCGGTGGGGTGATAGCCTCACCGAGTTGCTGTGGACGGGCAAGCGCAACGCACAGCGCGCACCAGCCCAACCACAACAGCAGGGTACGCAGCCAAGACACGTCGACGCGGCCACCACCGGTCAGTGCTTCCAGTTCGCTGGCGGCATACGGCACGCGCAGCGCCGCGCCGGGGTCAGCGCGACGCTTCCACGCGTACATCAGCAGCGGCAACGGCAACGCCAGCAGCGCCAGCGGCCATGCCAGCTGCAGGTCCGGCCACGGCCAGTAGCTCGCCAGCAGATTCATCGCCGACGCTCCAGCAGCAATGCCAGATAGCGCGCGCGGGACCAGCTGCGCACCGCGGCCACTTCGCTGGCATCGACGCGTGGCCGATAGGCGCCCTCGGCCAGCAGGCTGCGCCGTGCGTCAGACAGCGTGCCCTGCGGGTCCACGCGTTGCCACCATGCGTCGTCGCGCAACGATTCACTGCCCGGACGTGCCTGGCGCGCGGCACGACGCAGCAGGCCGGCGATCGCCGCCAGTTCCGCCGCCGCGTCGGTGCAGCCCGCCAACTCCCTGTCGAACTGCTGCAACCAGCGCTGCCGACGGCGGCGACGCTGCCACCACAGGAATGCGAAAACCAACAGCAGCAGTAGCAACGCGGCACCGATCATCAGATAGCCCGGTGCCGGTGGCCACCACGACGGGGCCGGCGGCAGCTGCACGTCGCGCAGCGGCAGGTTGGCACTCATGCCGGCACCTCGGTCGGCGACGGGGCCAGCCAGGCATCGCTGGGCGCATCGGTGGACAGCACCTGCACGTCGACGCGGCGTGCGCCGAGCTGGCGCCGCAGTTCCTGCAGCGGTTCAACGAAATGTGCCTGCCAATGCGCCTGCACGTCGCTGCGGCGCAGGTCGAGTCCAACGCGCTGCTGCGCGGTCTGGAACTGCAGCGCGGCCGACGGCGGCTGCAGTTCCAATGGATCGACCAGCAGAACCAGGCTGAGGTCATGGTGCTGGGCCAGCGCGCTCCAGCGTACCGGCGCAATCCGTGCCGCCTGCTGCGGATCGGCCAGCACCAGCATGCGCGCACCGGGGCGCAGCACGCGACTGGCGTGGTCCAGCGCACGCTCAAGACCAAGATCATCGGTGGGAGGCTGCGCGTACCATCGGGTGAGTGCATCGAGTACGCGCAGCACACCGCGCGGACCACCTGCGGGTGCGATCGGTGGCTCGCGGTCGCTGCCACGCAGGGCGCCCACGCGGTCGCCTCGACGCTGCGCCGACCAGGCGGCAACGGCGCCCGCACGTGCAGCCTGTACCGACTTGAAGCGCACCCGGGTGCCGAAATACAGCGCCGGCGAGGTGTCGGCCACGATCAGACTGACCCGCTCGCGCTCGGCCTGGAACAGCTTGGTGTGGGCACGGCCGGTACGCGCGGTCACCCGCCAGTCGATATGCCGCGCATCATCACCGGCCACGTACTCGCGTGATTCGGCGTACTCCATGCCACGCCCGCGCAGCGGCGACGGTGCCTGCCCGGCATTGCCGGCACGGCCGCGGCGTGGCGGCGGCGGGCGCTGTGCCAGCCGACGCAGCGCGACCAGTTCGGCCAACTGCGGGCGCAGCCCGTCGCCCTCGCTGGCCATGGATGCAGGTGCCGGGGATGGATCGGTCATGCGCAGGCTCAGGGTGCCGGCACGCGGGCCAGCAGCTCCTGCACCAGGCGCTCGCCATCCCAGCCTTCGGCTGTGGCTTCGTAACTGGGCAGCACGCGATGGCGCAGCACATCAGCGGCGACCGCGCGCACGTCATCGGGCGTGACGAAATCGCGGCCCGCCAACCAGGCGCGCGCACGTGCGCAGCGTTCCAGCGCGATGGAACCTCGCGGGCTTGCGCCCCACGCGATGCGGCGACCGAGGCCGGCGTCGTAGCGCGACGGATCGCGCGAGGCCAGCACCAGTTCGATCAGGTAGCGTTCCAGCGCGGGCGCCATGTGCAGGTCCAGCACTTCGCGACGGGCCGCGAACACATCCTGCATCGGCAGCTTCTCCGGCGCCGGCGCGGCTTCGCCCAATGCGCCACGGGCACGCTCACGGGCCAGCCGCAGGATTTCCGATTCGGCCGCCTGGTCCGGGTAGCCGATGCGCACATGCATCAGGAAGCGATCCAGCTGTGCTTCCGGCAGCGGGAAGGTGCCTTCCTGCTCGATCGGGTTCTGCGTGGCCATCACCAGGAACAACGACGGCAGCGCGTAGGTGTGGCGTCCCACGGTGACCTGGCGTTCGCCCATCGCTTCCAGCAGCGCCGACTGCACCTTGGCCGGCGCACGGTTGATTTCATCGGCCAGCAGGATCGGGTGGAAGATCGGGCCGGGCACGAACTCGAAACGGCCTTCCTGCGGGCGCCAGATCTCGGTGCCGGTGAGGTCGGCCGGCAGCAGGTCCGGGGTGAACTGCACGCGCGCGAAGTCGGTTTCCAGCCGTGCTGCCAGCGCGCGGATCGCCGTGGTCTTGGCCAGCCCCGGCGCCCCCTCCACCAGCAGGTGGCCGTCGGCCAGCAGCGCGATCAGCAGGCGCTCGACCAGCGCAGACTGGCCGACGATTTCGGCTGACAGCGCATCGCGCAGCTGGCTGAAGGCGGCGTGCAGGCGGGAGCTGGCCGGCGCGGGGGGCGGCGGGACGGTTTCGGGCATCGGCGGAGGCAGGTTCATGGGGGCCTTTGACCGGCGCAGGACGGCACGGGTTCCCGACATCATCGCAGGGTGCCCTGCGATTGACATCAAGAACGGCTGAACAGCCCTTCGCGCACCGCATGACCGGCCTCAACGAAGAAGGGCCGCACAAGGCGGCCCTTCTTCCTGCAACAGGTGGTACCGGCTCAGTTCTGCTTGGCCACGCGCAGCACCTTCGGCGTGACGAACACCAGCAGTTCGGCCTTGTCCTTGCTGCGGCCACGCTTCTTGAACAGGTTGCCCAGGAACGGCACGTCGCCCAGGAACGGAACCTTGCTCACGCTGCTGCGGTCGGTGAACTCGTACACGCCACCGATCACGACGGTCTGGCCATCGTCCACCAGCACCGCGGTATTGACTTCACGGCGGTTGATTTCCGGTACGGTGCCATAGCCCTGCAGCTGGATCAGGCGCTCCACTTCATCCTTCTTCAGCTGCATGTTGAGGAACACGCGGTTGTCGTTGGTGATGGTCGGGGTCACCTTCAGCTCCAGCACCACTTCCTTGAACTGGACGTTGGGCGTGGCAACGCCGCCGGTACCGCCACCACTGATGGTGACGTAGCCGATTTCCTTGCCCTGCTTGATCAGTGCCTCGCGCTGGTTGGTGGTCACCACGCGCGGGTTGGAGATCACTTCGCCACGCGCCTCTTCCTGCATCGCCGACAGCTCCACGTCCAGCAGGTAGCCGGCGTTGAGGATCGACAGCGCCAACGAGCCCGGGGTGGCGGTCGAAGCGGCAGGCAGGTTGAAGTTCAGGCCACGGGTGATGGCCGGAAGCAGCGGCACCGGTGCCGGTCCAACGCTGCCACCCGCTTCCCAATCGCGATAGGCCTTGGCATTGGCGGCCGCGGTATCCGCCTGCGACAGGCGGGTCTTGCGGTTGGATTCCAGGTCACCGCTGAAGTACACGTTGTCGCGGCTGCCGCTGATGCCGAACTTGGCACCCAGCTCGCGGGCAAACGTATCGGTGGCGATGACGATACGGCTTTCGATCAGCACCTGGTCGACCGGCCGGTCGATCACGCCGATCAGTTCACGCATGCGCGCGATCTTCTTCGGGATGTCGCTGATCATCAGCGTATTGGTGCGTTCGTCGGCCACGATGCGGCCACGCGAGGACAGGAAGCCACTGTCTTCCTGCGACGCCGAACCACCGCTGCTGCCGTTGCCGCCGCCACCGCCGATACCCTTGGCTTCGGTCAACGCCTTGAAGATCTGCGTGGCGCTGTGATAGTTGATCTGCACGTAATCGGTAACCAGGTCTTCGCGGTTCTCGATGGCGATGCGCGCGTCTTCCTTCTCCTGCTCGAACTTGGCCAGCTCGGCCTGCGGCGCAACCCAGATCACGCTGCCGTCGCGACGCTTGTCCAGGCCCTTGGCCCGCAGCACGATGTCCAGCGCCTGGTCCCACGGCACGTTGACCAGACGCAGGGTCACATTGCCCTGCACCGAATCGGACGCCACCACGTTGAGGTTGGATTCTTCGGCGATCAACTGCAGCACGGTGCGCACCGGCACGTCCTGGAAGTTGAAGGTCACCGGCTTGCCGGTGAAACCGCGCTGGCCCACGGCCTTGGCGGCCTGCGCAACGCTGCCCGCAGTGACCGCACCGACTGCCGCCGGCGCCTGACGCGGGCTGATCTCGACCACGTATTCGTTGCCGCTCTGGTAGGCCAGCGAATCCACCGCACCGCCGGTGCTCAGGACCAGCTGGGTACCCGCGCCGGAGGGCTTGGCGTCGATGCGCTGCACCGGCGTTGCGAAGTCGGTGACGTTCATCGGCCTCTGCAGGTTGGCCGGCAGCCGGGCGTTGCCGACATCGACCACCACGCTGTTGCCCTGCGTGCGCAGGTCCGGCACCGCACCCTGCCCGTCGAACTGGACGATCAGGCGGCCGGCGCCGTCATCGCCGCGCTTGAAATCAATCTTCGCCACCGACAGGCCTGTCGGTGCGACGGCCGCAGCCACGGTGGCGCCGGCCGGCTTTTCCGCCGGCGTGGCAGCCAGCGCCGGAGCGCAGGCCAGCATCAGCGCGACTCCCAACGCGCTGACACGGTTCAAGGTAGAGCGCCGGATGGGACGCAGCCCCTTGGCTTGGTGAAAGGTCATCGTGCTATCCCCAGTAAACGATCATTGATCTTCAAGCGAGAGCGTTGCCGGCCGTTCCAGCCAGCCGCCCGCACCATCCGGCACCAGTTCGATCAGCTCCACGCGGTCTTCGAAGACCGCCGTGATCCGCCCGTCGCTCTGTCCCAGGTAACCGCCCGGGCGCACCCGGTAGGTCACCTTGTCCGGCCCCATCACCAGCGCGACGACGCCTGCACCCGTGCCGATGGTGCCGACCATGTCCAGTGCGTCCAGCGGGAAGCCTTCCAGCGGCTCCTTGCGCCGGTTCGGATCCGGACGCAATCCGCCATTCCCCTGCTGCGGATTGGTCCAGGCATCGGTGAACGGGTCACGCATGCCCTGCGCCGAATACTCGAAGGTCTCGAACTGCTGCATCACCGGCAGCGGCTCCAGCGGCTGCGCCGGCCGAGCCCGCTCGCCTTCCACCCACTTTTCCAGGTTGGGGGCGTCGCCGGGCGTGCTGGTCACGCCGCGGCCGCAGGCGGCCAGCAACAGGACCGCCAACGCCATTGCACCGCGTGCGATGTACGTGCGCATCACTTCTTGCCCCCCTTGCCCTTCTTCTTCGCCTCGGCATCGGCAGCAGCCTGCTGCGCCTGCACTTCGGTCTCGTCCAGATAGCGATAGGTCTTGACCGTGCCGGACAACTCCAGCGCACCGCTGCGGACATTGCCCTTGGACTTGTCCTTGGGCTTGAGGTTGATGTCGTGCATGGTCAGGATCACCACCCGCGGCAGCGACGCCACGCCGCTGACGAACGCGCCGAACTGGTGGTAGCTGCCCACCATCCGCAGCTTGATCGGCTTCTCGGCGTAGAACTCCTTGACCTGCTCCTGTTCGGGCTCGAACAGCTCGTTGGCCAGGCCGCTGGACAACGCGGTCTGCGAGATGTCGATGATCAGGTCGGGCATTTCCGTCTTGCTCGGCAGCTGCCGCAGCATCTGCTGCAGCACCTGCTCCATCTGCGCCAGCTGCTGCTTCAGCGGGGCCAGGTTCACCGCGCGTTCCTGCTGCTTGGTGAACTCGGAACGCAGCTCGACTTCCTTCGATTCCAGGCCAGCAAGCTCCTCGCGCTTGCCGCTGATCAGCAGCATCCACGCCAGGAACATGATCACCAGCGCCAGCACCGAGCAGAAGACGATCTTGGCCTTCTGCGGCCAGTTGCCGATGTCGTTGAAATCGAGGTTCTTCAGATCGATCTTCTGGCTCATGCGCGGTCCCCCTGCAGCGGCGCGATGAAGGCCTGCGGCGGCTGCGCCAGGCGGCTTCCCTCAGGCTTCGGCGCCGGCTTGGCAGCCGGCGCTGCCGGCTGGTTCGGCTTGGCCGGTGCAGCGGCCGGTGCAGTGGCAGGTGCCGCCGGAGCCGGTGCCTGCGCATTCGCGGCCGGAGCCGCAGCCGGGGCGGCAGGCGTGGCAGGCGCGGCGGCGTCCGGACCCGTAGCAAGCGGGGCCACCGCAGCCGGCGGGGCCGACACAACCGTGCCATCCGCGTTCAGGCCCGGCGTCGCCGCAACCTCTTCGCTCTGTGCCGGCAGCTTCACCTTGACCACGAACACGTACGGCAGTGCCTTGATGTCGGTAACCGGACCGGTCTTGCCGTCCTTGTCCTTCTCCGGCTCGCGCGCCTCGATGATCGACAGCTCCGGATTGGTCATCCAGCCGGAGGTGTCCAGGTTGCGCATGTAGGCCGAAACACGGGCGTTGGACTGGGTACGGCCTTCCAGGGTCAGCACGTCGCCTTCCTGCTTCAGTGCGGTCAGCACCACACCATCGGGAATCGTACGCACCAGCGCATCGAACAGATGGACCATCTGCGAGCGCTTGGCCTGCAGTTCCTCGATCACCTTCTTGCGTGCCAGCAGGCGTTCCTTCTGCGCATCGAGGCGGTCGATCTCCTTGTTCTGTTCCTTGACCTTCTCGATCTCGGCCGACAGATAGGCATTGCGATCCATCTGGCCGCTCACCTGGCGGTCGTAGTAGAACCAGATCAGCAGCGACAGCAGCAGGCCACCGATCGCAGCCATGCCCAGCATTGCGTAGAACTCACGCTGGCGTTGCTTGCGCCGCTCGGCGCGCCAGGGCAATAGATTGATGCGTGCCATCAGTCGAAGCTCCTCAGCGCCAGACCGGTGGCGATCATCAGCGCGGGGGCATCCTGGGCCAGCGCATGCGCGTTCACCTTCGGGCCCAGGGTCATCTGTGCCAGCGGGTTGGCGACCACGGTCGGCACGCCCAGCTGTTCTTCGACCATCTCCGGCAGGCCACCCAGCACGGCACAGCCGCCGGCCAGCACGATGTGATCGACGCGGTTGAACTCACTGCCTGCATAGAAGAACTGCAGCAGGCGGCTGATCTGCTGCACCGTCGCTTCCTTGAACGGCTCCAGCACTTCCATCTCGTAGCTTTCCGGCAACCCGCCCTGGCGCTTGGCCAGGCCGGCTTCCTCGTAGCTCAGGCCGTAGCGGCGCATGATCTCGTCGGTCAGCTGCTTGCCACCGAACACCTGTTCGCGGCTGTACAGGCTGCGGCCGCCGCGCAGGACATTGAGGGTGGTCATGGTCGCGCCGATGTCGACCAGCGCGACGACACCGTCGATGGACACCGGCAGCTCGCTGGCGACCAGGGCGTAGGCGTTCTCGACCGCGAAGGCCTCCACGTCCATCACCTTGGCCTGCAGGCCACCGAGCTCCAGCGCCGACTGGCGCAGCTCCACGTTCTCCGAACGCGACGCGGCCAGCAGCACCTGCACCATCTCGGGGTTGTTCGGGATCGCCCCGATCACCTCGAAGTCCAGGTTCACTTCCTCGATCGGATACGGAATGTAGTTGACCGCTTCCAGCTCGATCTGGGCTTCCATGTCGTTTTCGTCGAGCTCGGCCGGCATCGGGATCACCTTGGTGATCACCGCCGACCCGGCGACGGCGGCAGCGGCCAGCTTGGCCTTGCTGCCTGAACGGTTCATCGCCCGGCGGATGGCCTCACCGACCGCTTCCACCTCCACGATGTTCTTCTCCACCACCGCATTCGGCGGAAGTGGTTCCACAGCATAGTGTTCCACACGGAAACGATTGCCGCTGCGGGACAGCTGCAAAAGCTTTACCGCAGTCGAACTGATGTCGACGCCTACAAGCGGCGACTGACTTTTTGGGATGAGCCCCACGGTTTCTCCCCTGCCGACGGGCACTTGGACACAAGACCTGCGTCCGAGCATTAATAACGTATTCTTAGCAAATGGCAACGACCCTGCTGTGAAGTCCCTCACGGATTCACATTGCAGCCCCTGGCAGTTCCCCTTGCGCTCCCCAGTGCCGACCCCAGCCGCCACCTTGCGTAATCTATACTCTGCGACCACGAAATTCGCAATCGGAATCTGAACCCGATGACTCGACTCCGCCGCTGGCTGCGCTGGATCTTCCTGATTGTCCTGGTCCTGGCGCTGATCGGCGCGGCCGCCGTGGGCGGTCTGTACTACGCCGTATCCTCCAAGCTTCCCGACGTGCAGACCCTGCGCGACGTGGAGATGCAGGAGCCCATGTACGTCTATGCCGCCGACGGCAAGCTGATGGCGGTGTTCGGCGAGACCCGCCGTACCCCGGTCACCATGAAGGACGTGCCCGAGCGCCTGAAGCAGGCGTTCCTGGCCACCGAGGATGCCCGCTTCTACGAGCATGGCGGCGTGGACTACATGGGCATCGGCCGCGCGGTGTGGCTGCTGGCCACCACCAACGACAAGCGCGTGCCGGGTGGTTCGACCATCACCCAGCAGGTCGCCCGCCAGTTCTTCCTCAGCTCCGAGTACAGCTATACCCGCAAGCTGGCCGAGATCCTGCTGGCACGGAAGATCGAGTCCGAGCTGAGCAAGGACGAGATCTTCGAGCTGTACCTGAACAAGAGTTTCTTCGGCAACCGCGCCTACGGCGTGGCCGCCGCCGCCGAGTTCTATTACGGCAAGAAGCTGGGCGAACTGAACCTGGACGAGATGGCCTCGCTGGCCGGCATCCCCAAGTTCCCCTCTTCCGGCAACCCGATCTCCAACCCGGAACGTGCCCGCCAGCGCCGCGACAACTACGTGCTGCAGCGCATGGCCGACCTGAAGTTCGTCACCCAGGCCGAGGCCGACGCCGCCAAGGCGGTGCCGATGCATGCCAGCGCGCATGAGCCGCCGGTGCAGGTCGATGCCCCCTACGTGGCCGAACTGGTGCGCCAGGAAATGATCGCCCGCTTCGGCGGCGATGTGGTCAACAAGGGTTACCGCGTCACCACCACCATCGACTCGACCCTGCAGACCGCCGCCAACCTGGCCGTCCGCGATGGCCTGCTGCTGTACGACCACCGCCACGGCTGGCACGGCGTGGAGAAGCAGGTCCAGGTGGGGGCCGGCGAAGATGCCGCCGCCCTCGCCGAGCACCTGCGCGGCATGTTCGGCCAGTCCGGCCTGCTGCCGGCCATCGTTGCCAGCACGGGCGCCGACGGCAGCGCCACCGTGGTGCTGGCCAACCGCAGCGAGATCGTGCTGCCGGCCAGCGCCGCCAAGTGGACCAACAAGACCCCGGGCAAGCTGGTGCAGCGCGGCGACATCGTGCGCGTGCGCGCCGGCGCCAAGGACGGTGAGTGGCTGCTGGACCAGCTGCCGCGCGGCCAGTCCGCTCTGGTCTCGCTGGATGCCCACAACGGCGCGTTGAAGGCGCTGGTCGGTGGCTTCAGCTTCTCCGGCAACAAGTTCAACCGTGCCACCCAGGCCCGTCGCCAGCCGGGCTCGAGCTTCAAGCCGTTCGTCTACGCGGCCGCCTTCGACAAGGGCTACAACCCGGCCTCGATCGTGCTCGACGCCCCGGTCGTGTTCCGCGACCGCCGCGGCAAGACCTGGGCCCCGCAGAACGACGGCGGCGGCTTCCGCGGCCCGATGCGCCTGCGCGAAGCACTGGTGCAGTCGCGCAACTTGGTCTCGGTGCGCCTGCTTGACGGCATGGGCGTGGACTACGCGCGCAAGTACATCAGCGAATTTGGTTTCGCCGAATCGGAACTGCCGCCGAACCTGTCGATGTCGCTGGGCACCGCCTCGCTCACCCCGCTGTCGGTGGCCCGTGGCTACGCCGTGTTCGCCAATGGCGGCTCGCGCGTGGACACCTGGCTGATCGACCAGGTCAATGACCGCGACGGCACCCTGGTGTTCAAGGAAAACCCGGCGCTGGCCTGCCGCGAGTGCGCCGGCAGCAGCGACCAGCCGGTCAACCAGGTCGTGGACGGCTTCAACTTCGGTGCTCCGGCGCCGAAGGTGGACCCCGCTGCGGCAGCCAAGGCCGAAGCCAAGACCGAAACCGCTGCCGTACCGGCCAACCCGGACGCCCGCACCGCCCCGCGCGCGATCGACGCCCGCACCGCCTACCAGCTGGTGTCGATGATGCGCGACGTGGTCCAGCGCGGTACCGGCGTCCAGGCCAAGGTGCTCGGCCGCGAGGACGTGGGCGGCAAGACCGGCTCCACCAACGACCACCGCGACGCCTGGTTCTCCGGTTTCGGCGGCCCGTACGTGACCACCGTGTGGGTCGGCCGCGACGACTTCCGCTCGCTGGGTTACCGCGAATACGGTGGCAAGGCCGCCCTGCCGATCTGGATCGACTACATGCGCACCGCGCTGAAGGACACCCCGATCGCGCAGAACGACCCGCCCAGCGGCATGGTGCAGGCCACCCTCAACGGCGCGACCGAGTGGGTGAAGGTGGAAGACATGGACCGCCTGACCGACTACGACCTGAACCTCAATACGCCGCAGGCCGACGCCGCCGCGTTTGATATCTTCTGAGGAAGGGTCACTGGGGTGCCGACCAAGGTCGGCACCCGCAACGATGGCCAACCAAGGTTGGCCGCTACCAATGTCCGCCCCCACGCAGATGTCACATCCGTGCGCTAGTCTGTAGCCAGGTCGCAACAGGAGTCATCGCATGCATCGCGCGCGCCAGCATGCTGCCAGCCAGACCCGCGAGCGGCGTCACCGCCTCGCCCACGAAGCCGCCCGCCTGATGGCCGAAGGCGGCATCCGCGACTACCACCAGGCCAAGTTGAAGGCCGCCAGCCGCCTCGGCATCCACGACGATGCCTCCCTGCCCCGCAACACCGAGATCGAGGACGCCCTGCGCGAGTACCAGCGGCTGTTCTCCGGGCCGCAGCATGGCAACGAACTGCAGCGCCGCCGCGAAGCCGCGATGCGCGCCCTGGAGTTCCTGCACGGCTTCGCGCCGCGACTGGCCGGCCCGGTGCTGGAGGGCACTGCCGACGCCAACAGCCCCGTGCAGCTGCACCTGCACAGCGACGACCCGGAGGCCGTGCATCGCTTCCTGGACGAGCATGGCATCCCGGCCGAATCGCGCACGCGTCGCCTGCGCATGGACCGCGAGCGCAGCCTCGACGTGCCGGTCTGGGTGTTCAGTGCCGAAGAGCTGACCTTCGACCTGGCAGTGCTGCCCTATGACGCCCTGCGCCAGGCACCGCTGTCGCCGGTGGACGAGAAGCCGATGCGGCGTGCCTCCGTGGCACAGCTGCGGCAGGTGCTGGCCGAGGCCGAGATCACCGCCTACATCGGCGGATAATGGGAAGAACCTCTGGCGGGCTGTAGTGGGTGCGGACCGTCGGTCCGCACTCTACTTCGAGTATCCGGGTACCTGACCGAAAGGCAGCCGGGCACGGCTCGGCGCTACAGGGGGTACAGGTGCGGCTCTTCCGCATCCCCGGTCAGCAAGCGCGCCAGCCACGGTGCGCCCGCGCGTTGCGGGTATTCCAGCATCATCCGTGCGTGCATGGCCTGCAGATCCCCCAGCAACCAGGTGTGGTTGTAGGCATCGCCGAACGTATCGGACCAGGCGCTCTGCACGCGCGTGCGCTCACCGCCATCGAGGTTCGGCATCCTGTCCAACGGCTCGGCCAGCACCGACGCCAGCGCATCGTTGATCGCCGCATTCTCTGCCTGCGCCGTCCGCAGCAGCTCCAGGCGATGCGTCACGCGCCAGCACTCGTAGGGGAAGCAGCTTCCGGTAGCGGTGATGTAGTCAGCCATGTCGGCCAGCAGGTGGGCCTTCAGTTGCCACGCCTCCGCACTGTCCAGCAGCTGCCGCACCTGCAGCGTGCGCAGTGTGCCGGCGCGGACCTCTTCGGGCGTGCCGAACATCTCGCCAGGCACGCTGCCACCGTGCCGCACACTCACGATGCGGCGGATGGCCTCATGGGTGATGTTTTCCACGCGCAGCGCTGCCGCTTCGGGATGCACGCGTGGGGGCAGCACGCTCGCTACCCGCCAGTAGTACCACAGCACCATCGCCATGCACGCCAGGCACAGCGCGCTGGACAGCATCCAGCCGTCCACATTGCGCGTGTAGTACCGATAGCGCGCACGCCACAGGTAGAAGCTGCGATAGTTGATGAACTGGCGTACCCATCCGTACATCGCCTTCTCCTCGGCAAGCGCCCCGGCGCGGCAGGGCCCGCTACGCGCACCACGCCGGGGCTCCATGGCTTACCAGCCGATGCCCACACCCACGCCCACGCTGCGCTCACCACTGTTGGTGAACGCACCATTGAGGCTGAAGGTGGCCGAACCCTTGTCGTTCAACACGCGCTGGTAACCCACCGCCATCGCCGATTCGCCCTCGGCATAGCCCACGCCCGCACCGAGGCGGTTGTAGGTGGCCAGGCCGGCGGTGTTCATCGCCATCGCGGTCTGCGCGCTGCTCATCGCCGCCATGCGGTTGAAGCGCTTGTCCATCTTGTTCAAGCGCGCATCCACTTCGCGGGCGATGCCATCGCTATAGTCGTTGGCGCGGGCCAGCATCTTCTCCAGCTCGGCGGTGTCGACCTGCGGCTTGGGTGATTCCGGCGCATCAGCCTTGGGCTGCGGCGCGGGCGAGGACTTCGGTGCGTTGCCGGTATCGGCGACGACCTTGTCGTCCTGCGTGGCGGGCGGCGTGGGTACCGCGGCCTCCTGCTCGGTGGATGCCAGCGCCATGGCACGCGACTGCGGCGCCGGGCCCTGGCCGTCTACGCGCTGTTCCAGCCCGTCGATGCGGCCGTTGAGCTGCTGCTGCACCGCATGCAGCTGGCCGCCGTTGACTGCCTCGCGGCTACCTGCGGCGATCAGGCCGTTGGCCACATTGGAAATGATCATGCCCTGCGCACCGGCGAGGGTGAGTTGGTTGAAGCCATCGGCACGGGCGGTGGCGGTGTCCTGGAAGATGGAACGGAGCTGGCCTTCCATGCCGTCGACGCGGGAGGTGGTGCGGAGAACGGCGCCATCGAGGATGGCCAGTGCGCCGCCCACGGTACGCTGGTCGGTGTTCTGGACTCTGTAGGTGGGGGCTGTCACGTTGCCGTTGGCGTCCAGCTTGGCGCCACCACCGAGGGTGGCGAGGCTGTCGTTCAACTGGCCCACGGTGGTGGCGTTGTGATCGGCGGTGCCGCGGGCGATGTTGGTGAGGCGACGCTGCAGCGCACCATCGCCAAAGGATGCAGTGTTGCTTTCCAACGCCGTTGATCCGTAACCAATAGCAACTGCATTCTGAGCGCCCTTCTTTACAGAGCTGTTTGCCCCCAAGGCCAAGCCACCCGCCTCCTCAACTACGGAGCGGGATCCCAGTGCAAAACCGCGGCTGGCACTCTCCTGAACCCATGCCGCTCGTCCCAGCGAAACTGAGTCCTCTGCCTCGGCTCGCGAATAGCTACCAAGCGCAACAGCTCCATCCTTTGCTGGCGCTGCATATGCAGAGTCACCGATCGCAACTCCGAGGCGGCCCGCCTGAGCCTTTTCATCATCAATGGGGCGGCCCACCGCAATATGCCTGGATGCAGCCTCAACGCGCGCCACCACATCGGCAATCGACTTCTCAGCGCCAGCCACGTTAGCGTTGGTTGTCGCCAACTGCCCGCCCGTCACAGCGTCCGCACTTCCAGCAACAAGCGAGCCCTCCGCAACACCAGTGATCTTCCGCTTGCCATCACTCTTGTTACGAACATCCAGCACGGAACCGGCGTTGTTCCCTCCCAGGCGAACACTGCCTGCCGGCCCATCCTCGCGCACCAACCCCTCCAGCACCGTAACCTTGGCTACCGCATTGTTCGCAGCAGCTACCGCGCCCTGCGCCAGAGTTCCGGCACCACGGGCAATCTCGTCGGTGGCGAATAGCTGTTGACCATTCACGGCGTCAGAGCTGGTCGAATCGACTTTTCCCTTGGCCACGCCCGTGATCAGGCGGTTGCTGTTGCCACTGTTGCGAACGTCAAGGATCGTGCCACTGTTTCCACCACCGATGCGGACATTGCCGTTGCTGGCCGTCTGGCTAAGCAGGGTCGAAAGCGTGTTTGCCTTCGAAAGAGCGCTGTCGGCATTGGACTTTGCTGCGTTGGCCGTGGTCTGCGCGGTATTGGCGGATGACTGCGCCGAGTTCGCCACGGTCCTGGCGTCGGATGCGGTGTTCTGAACCCGATTCAACTGCGTGCCATTGACCGCGTCTGTGCTGTTTGAACCAACCGCTCCCTCGGCAACGCCAGTGACCTTGCGCGAATAGCCACCGCTGTTGCGAACGTCAAGCAGCGAGCCACTATTGCCAGCACCGATCCGGACGTCACCGTTGCTGGCTGTCTGGCTTAGCAGAGTCGAGAGGGTGTTTGCCTTCGAAAGAGCGCTGTCAGCGTTGCTCTTTGCAGTGTTGGCCGTGGTCTGCGCAGCATTGGCGGATGTCTGCGCCGAGTTCGCGACAGTCCTGGCGTCGGAGGCGGCGTTCTGAACCCGATTCAGCTGAGCGCCATTGACCGCGTCTGTGCTGTTGGAACTAATCGTCCCCTCGGAGACGCCGTATATTCTGCGCGTATAGCCGCCACTGTTGCGAATGTCCAGCAGTGAGCCACTATTGCCGGCACCGATGCGGATGTCGCTGTAACTGGCTGTCTGGCTGAGCAGTGCTGAAAGCGTATTGGCTTTCGAAAGCGCGCTATCTGCATTGCTTCTTGCGGTATTGGCGGTGTTTTGTGCGGTGTTTGCGGTCGTCTGCGCTGACGCTGCCGTACTTTTAGCCGTGCTCGCCATATCGTATGTCGTGGCGACGTTGCGATTGGTGTTGGCGAGCTGGTTTAGATTGACCGCGTCCGTGCCGTTGCTGCCCTCACGCACATTTGTGATTCGACGCTCCCCGCCGCTGCTGCCTACCGAAACCGTGTTGGAACCATAGGTCACAGAGTTTGCGCCAATGGCGACAGAATCGGAGTAGGAAGCGCGGGCGCCGCTGCCAATTGAAACCGCGTTCCCCGCAGACGCCTGCGAATCGTGGCCAAGCGCCGTTGCACCTTTCCCGCTGGCATAGGCTTTCGTGCCCAGCGCGGTGCCATGTCCACCAAACGCCCTTGCGAAGTGGCCCACGGCAGTAGCGTATCCGCCGCTGGTCTCTGCGTAGTTGCCCAGGCCGGTAGACTCGGTGCCGTAGATCTGTGCGCGCGAGCCAAGTGCCAGAACATCAGCACCGCTGACACGAGCATCGGCGTAGTTTCCGCTCATTACAATCGCCCACTGATCGTACCTCCCGCGCGGTGCGATCGCCGATGCGACAGAATTCGGCGCCGCGAAGGACATCACGGGGATGAGCTCCTTCTGGATCAGCAATGTTCCGGAACTGGATTCTGTAGCCAGATCCAGGTCATCCGTTTCATTGGCCGCAAAGGCCCCACCGGCGGTCGTCAGCAGAAGCGCGGACATCAGTACTCGCGTCTGCGCGGGTTTGCCGCGCGGCGAGCTCAGTTCACTGGCCACCACCCAGCACTGCCGGACGGCATTCCAGATACGTCGATAGATACGGTTCATTGAAACTCCTCAACAACACAGGGAAAGAGCAGCCCACGCCGATGCGCAGGCCAAAGAATGGGGCTGGCCTCAGCCTGCTGAGCCGGCGACGGTCTGCACGTGCTCGCGGTAGCCGTCGCGGGTAAGGCGATAGCGCAGTTGCAGGGTGTTGCCGGCCTTGGGCTGGAAGGGCAGCTCCAGCGCGGCATCCGGGTACAGGCTGTGGGTAATGTCGTGGGCGGTGCATGCGCCCGCGCGGGTGCACTCGGCCACGCTTGTGATGCCCACGCGCAGGCTGCCGGTGTTGAGCAGGGTGTTGCCCTGCAGCTGCAGCACCACTTCGCCATCGGTGGGCAGCACGTTGACCAAGGCACCCCATACCAGGCTGACCCCTACGTTGGCCTGGGAGCGGCCTTCGCCTTCCTGCGTGGTTTCATCTGGCCCGCGCACGCCCTCGAAGTACACGCGGTAGGCCGTTTCCTTCTGCACGGGCTGCAGCGGAATGACGCGGATCAGGCGGTTGCCGCCGCCAGCCAGTGCGAACTTCCCTGGTGTTACCGCTATGGCGGCCTCATGCGGCTCAACTTCGCTTTCCTGCTCGTTGGCACTCGCAGGATTGTCGATGCGGCGCAGCGTGGCCTGCACGTACTGTGCCTGGGTGGACTGCGAGTACACGCGGATCTGCGTACTGCGCTTGCCCTCCACCGACGAGCGCATGGGGTGAACGGTCAGATTGGCATGGGCGGGTGCTGCATGCAGCAGCGCTACCGGCAGTAACAGGTAGACGAACTTGTTCATGAGTATCTCCGTGGGAATCAGGGCCGGGCGGTGGGGACGCGAAGTTCCACCTTCAGCTCACCGGTGTAGACGCCTTCACGCTTGGTGCTGGCTTTGAAGGCTGGCGTTTCAAGAGTGATCGGCGTCGGTACGCAATAGACGGGCTGGTCGAACTTGGGCAGCTTCACCAGCCGCAGCGCGGTTGTGTCGACACCCAGCAGTTGCTCTTCCACGTTATTGCGCATGCGGCGCTTGCTACCGGCATAGTTGAGCCAGACATTGAAGCTCACGCGTTCGCGGTCGTCGCCGGTGGCATCGCGGTGCCAGAGTGGGTAGTCGTCGCCGACGCTGGGCCGTGAGCCTGTGTCCCGCACCGTGATACCGAGATGTTCGCTCTGCGAACCCAGGCCGTCGTACAGGCACATGTCGACGTCCTTGCTGCCGCCAATCTCTCCCTTGATCGGGTCGTAGCGCAAATCCATGTTGACGTTGGCGTTGCCGTTCTCGAACGCGGGCAGGTAGATCGAGATCGCGTCGTAGTCGGTGATCGTGAAATCGAAGTTGAAAATGTAGGTGGCGAGGCGCTCGGAAGGTGGGCGGCGCAGGCGGAGCTCGAGGGTGCCTTTCCAGTGGCCTGCGGTGAGAGACTGAAGACTTTGCGCGGCCAGCATTAGTACCCCTCCGGTTCCAACTTGAGGGCCGCCAAAGCAGGGCCGCCCATTGGACGACTCAGCCACTTGCGGGTCTCCCCAGTAGTTACTCGAACAGCCGGCGCTTGGATCAACACGCTGAACGCCCACGGAAACAACAATGTTGGAGCGCAGGCCACTCCGCTGTTCGGTGAACATCGTAGGGACGTCACTGAGCGTCGAGGCTGTTTGATGCGTGTCCTCAACTGCACACCGCCCCCTCGCCGAGTCACTCGCGGACGCACACGTAAAAAACAGTGCGCCATACTTTTTCGAAAGATCAAGATGATCGTGGGCAATCAACGTTCGTCGAGGCCATATCTCGACATCCCCCGGCATCGTTGATCGATCCCAGCTCATCACGATGTCCTGGGTGGTTACACCGCTCGGCGGATCCATCTGCGGCGGCCTCTGCGCCCACGCTTTCGGCACCACCACACCCAACGCACTCATCACCATCCACACAAACAACACGCGCCGGCTCATGGCGTTTCTCCTGTAGCAGCGGTCTGCGGCACAACCGCAATCAAGGCCTGTTCCTGCAGCAGCCGCGTCACTCGCGCCTGCTGGCGGATCTCCGGCGGCAGCTGCGCCACGGCAAGCGGCTCGCACTGCACGGCGCCCACCAGCAGCACCACGCTGCGGCGCTCGCGTATCTGCAGCGGGCACTGCAGCAGGCGGTCGTCCTGCAGCAGATAGAGCGTCTTCTCAAAGCGCGGAAACTCGGCCACGAAGCCGCCATTGGCGCTGGTGCCCGGCACCGGCGCGTTGAGAATGCGGGCGCCGCCCAGCGGCATCCCTGCCACGTCGCGCGCACTGCCGATGAAGGTGTAGGTCACCTCGATGGGCACCGGCATGCGTACCAGTCGGCCCGGCGAGAGGAACAGCGGCCGCATGCCCGAAGCACCGGTTACCCGCACCGAAGCGATGCCCTCCAGCGCGCTTGCATCCTGCAGCTCGGCGCGGTGGGTCTGGTAGGCCTGCAGCGGCATCAGCCGGCGCTCGCCCAGCTTCAGCCGCTGGCGGCGTGCGCCGCCCACCTGCAGCTCGGCGGCCAGGCCGCTCAGGTCCAGGTCGTCGGTGTCATCCACCTGCACGGCCAAGCCGGCATCGGCGGTGGCGCCGCCGCCCCAATAGAGACCGCGGCGGCTCAGAGCAAAGCTGGAGGCGTGGTTGGCGCTGTACGAGTAAGTGTTTCGGCCCGGCTGGCGGTAGCCAGCCAGCGTGGCGCCGGTCTGGCCCCACGGGTTCTGCAGCTGCGTACCCAGCGTGGCGCTGTAGCGGTCATTGTTGGTGGCGCGCAGTTCGCCGGTCACTTCGCGGTAGTTGGCGTCCACGTCCTGGCGCAGGCTCTGCGCCACGCTGTAGGTCACGTCCGGGCGCTGGTGTTCGGGCTGGCGCGCATCCACGGCATAGCGGCGCTGCGAGCTGCCGCGCTCGCCCTGCTGCAGGCGGCTCAGGCTGACGCTGAGGAACACGCCACGGTCGCGGCTGCCCTGTGTGCCTAGCACGGCGTCGTTGCGCTGCTGCCACACGCCGGTGCGGGTGGAAACGGTGAACTCGCCCCAGCGATGGGTACGGCTGAAACTGGCCTGCCAGGTGCGGCTGCGCTGGGCCTCGCGCTGCGGGCGCAGCGGATCCGGCGGCAGCCACGGCAGCAGCCCGTCCAGCGGGTCATCGCCAAAGCCGGGCAACTCGCGCGCGGGCCGCCAGGTTTGGCGGCGGGTGTAGCCCACGTAGGCACTGCCGCCGGCCACTGGCAGCGACATCGAGGCGCTGAGCGAATCGCTGCAGCCCAGCCGGTCGCGCGCATCGTCCTGGAATCGGCAGGCATTGCCGCGCATGCGTTGCTGGTAGAGGTTCCACGCCGCCGTGCGGCGGTAGGACAGCTGATGCTGCTGGCCGCTGCTGCCATCACTGCCGCGCAGCACGCTGAAGGCACCGCGCACATCCTGGGTGGTGAACTGGCGCCGCACATCCAGCCGTACTTCGCCATAGGTGAAGCCGGCAATGTCGGCCATACCGGCGGTAACGGCCACATCGCGCACCAGCGGCACGCGCACGCCCGCATGCAGGGCCTGGTCGCTGTCGAAAGTGTTGCTGCGGCGCTCATCGCGCTGTCCCAGCTGCACGAACCACTGCATGCGGCTGTCGGTCCAGTCGCCGCCCTTGTCGAACGGCGCATCTTCGCTGCGCACCAGGATGCCGTCCTCGTACACGCGCAGGGTGACGTTGTAGCTGCCCATCGGGAAGTTGCGGGTGTCGAGCTGGTTCACCCCCGCCTGCAGGTAGAAGGTCTGCAGGAGGCGCTCGCCATCGAAGGCATCCACGCGCGCATCGCGCGCCAGCAGCACGGTCAGTGGTGACGCCTGCACGGCGCCGTCGGCATCCACGTAAGCGTAAGTGGTGCCGAAGCGCACGCCGCGGAAGCGGTCCAGTGGCAGCATTCCGAAGGCGAAGGTGCCGCCCTGCGTGCTGGACAGGTTGCGGCGGTCCATCAGGCCAGCCTGCACGTAGTGCTCCTGACCCAGGTCGTGCCGGTAATAAGCGCTGTCCAGCTGGAAATCATCACGGCTGCCGCCGTGGCGGTACTGCTGGCGGTTGTAGTTCCACTCGCCTGCCAGGTGGCCACGCGCGAACACACCCAGCGTGCCTGCACCCTGTGCGCTCAACGACTGGTAATCGCGGCCACCGCTGATGTTGAAGGTCTGCCGGTGCAGCCACGCGTTCTCGGCGTTGCTGCTGACACTGTGGAAGCGGTGCGGCTCGCGCACTTCACCGGGGATCCACTGGCGGGCAACGAACAGGCGCACCGAGCCTTCGCCCTCGTCGTAGAGCGCGCTTACGGCAGTGGGCTCCTCGGGAGGCGCCATGTAGCCACAGCCCGCTGCAGCGCCGCCGTAGCGGCAGGCCAGATGGCTGTTGCGTGGCATCGGCTGCGAGAGCGCAGGAAGGAGGGCCGCCTGTGCTTCGGCAGTTAGCCCGAGGGCTTCGGCTACACGTTTTGGCTCCAGCAACTGCACGTCATCCAGCGTTACCCGTACCGGCGACAGCCCGGCCGACTGGCCAAACAGGCTGACGTCCAGCTGTTCGGTCTGGCCTTCAACCAGATCTTCGAAACCGGCGGGGACGGTACGCGCATCGCACAGCGCGGGGGCCAGCGCCAAGGCGAGCGCCATCGCCAGCCGGGTAACGGCGGGGGCGGGAATGTTCATGCAGTGGGAATCGCATTGGGGCCGGCCCGCGATCACGGGCCGGCGGGTGGTGCTTACGGCTTCTGGCGCATCACGATGGTGGCCATGCCTTCATAGCTGCCGGACTTCAGCACCCCGGCGGTGGTCTGGGTGATTGCCAGTTCCAGCGGCTTGGAGACGCCGTCGATGGCACCATCGAACAGATCTGTGGCGCTCAGATCCTGGCTGGCGGTGGTCAGTTCCAGATTGTGCAGGCTGACGGTCATCGGCACCGGCGTGGCACCCACGTGGCCGATGGTCGGCACCAGTTCCAGAGCATTCTGCAGGCTGACCTGAATGTCCTTGCTGTCGTCGTTGGTGAAGATGCGGGTCATCAGCGTCCACGGCTCCAGGCCGCCGGGACGGACGTTGCCACCGCTGCCATCGTTGAACTCCGGCAGGTAGTTCATGGTGATGCTGTCCGGCAGCGGGCTGCCGTTCTCCTGCTGGAAGGCAAGTGTGGTGTCCACGTTGGCGTAGACGGAGATGCGGGTGTCGACTGCATGCGCAGACAGTGAAGCGGTGGCCAGCGCTGCAGCGAGCGCGGCTTTCTTGACGATGACGTTCATGGGGCGTGTCTCTCTCGGACAGGAAACGTGAAAGCTCCCCTCTCCGCAAAGGCGAGGGAAGCGCCGCCGGCGGAGGTGGATGCGGGCGACGGAGAGAATGTTAGGAATCCATTGCCCCACAAACCATTCAAGCATTCCTAAAACGCTGAACGCTGATCAGGATTTTTGAAGCCGCTCAAGGTTTGGGAATTACTCAATATCTCTCAACCTGTTTTTGCAACATTTCTCATTGCTCTGCGCAAACATCATGAAACGCCCAACCCAGAATGGCTCAGGCCGCCTTACGGCGGCCTGAGACTTCACGCACTACGCAATCGTCAGAAGAAGATCGCGTACAGGATCAGCAGCGGGATCGGAACACCCAGCAGCCATAGCAGCAACATCTTCATATCCGTTCTCCTGAAGCAATAGGAATTACAGGTCGCGGCGACGGCCGCCCCACGTGGCGCTGAGGCTGGCGAAGAACGCGCCGATCAGCAGGGTGATGAACAGCCACAGGGCGGCGTACGCCGTCGCCTTGCGTGCATCGTCGGCGGCCTGCTTGGCCGTGGTCTTGGCCTTCTCCAGCGCCGCACGCATGCGCGTCTGCACGTCGGTCACGCGGGCCTGCGCTTCGGCTTCGCTCATGCCGGTTTCGCGGGCAATCAGCTGTGACAGGTACTGGGTATCGGCCGGGTCCAGGCCATCGCCCTGCAGGCTGTTGACGATGATGCGGTTCACTTCCGCACGCACCTCGCGGCGATCGCCGCCGGGGCCACCCGCCATCGGGCGCGGCGGCGGCGTCATGCCGGCCGGACGCGGACCGGCGTTCGGTGCCGCCGGCGGCGGCGGTGCGGCCGGATCGTTCATCGCACCCGGTGCCGGCGGCGTGCCCGGTGCCGGCGGCGCCCCTGCCTCCGGTGCGCCCGGAGCCGGGCGAGCCGCGCTGCGGAACAGCGAATCGACCCAATAGTTGAGGTCGCCTTCCTGCGCATTGCCTGCAGCGGCCGTGCCGGCTGCTGCGGTGACCACGCCTGCCGTCGAGGCCGCTGCACCCGCCGTGGCACCGGCGACCTTGGCGCCCGCACCCAGCACACCACCGATGGCCGAGGTCAGCAGGCCGGCGGTGAGCAGCGTCGCCACGGCCCACGACACGAAGCCATGCGCGGTGTCGCGGAAGTAGGTTTCATCACCGTGGATCAGCGTCCACTTGGTGCGCAGGCGGCCGGCCAGGTAGCCGCCCAGGCCCGATGCGGCCAGTGCGGTGAAGGTGAGCCAGGCGATGCTGGACCAGCCGAAGGTTTCCTTGCTGACACCTTCAAACGACCACGGCGACACCGATGACAGGCCGAGGCCGACGCCAAGAATCAGCAAGATGAGGGACAGGGCGGCGGCGGCGACGGCACCGGCAAAGATCGCGCCCCAGGACACCGCGCTTTCGCTGGCGGGCGGGACGACCGGTGCGGTGACGACGGTGGCAACGTCGGGGCCGAGCGGGCCACGCTCGGGTGGATCAAATCGGGTACTCATCGGGATGGACGCTCCGTTTCAAGGGCTGCGAATGCAGCTGGCGTCCTGAGGCTGCGCGAGCCGTTGTGAAGCGGATGAGACCCTTGAATCACGCGGTCTTGGCGCGGTGGTGGTTCAACGCCCGTCGAGCCCGGTAGATCCAGGCGATGCGTGGAGGGTTTGGGCCGAATGCGTGCCAACCAAGGTTGGCACCCACCAAAGCGCGGGCATCGCGGTAGATCCACGCCATGCGTGGATGGCTTGCGCGGAATGCGTGCCAACCAAGGTTGGCACCTACCAACGCCAGGCAAAGAAAAACGCCCCGCGGATGCGGGGCGTCTTCAGCACAACCTACTGCGGGCGATCAGCCCTGGTAGTCGCGCACGTCGCTGCCGGTGTAGACCTGGCGCGGACGGCCGATCTTCATTTCCGGATCGACCTGCTGTTCCAGCCAATGCGACACCCAGCCGGAGGTACGGCCCAGGGCGAACATGACGGTGAACATTTCGGTCGGGATCTGCAGCGCCTTGTAGATGATGCCGCTGTAGAAATCGACGTTCGGGTACAGCTTGCGGGCGACGAAGTATTCGTCCTGCAGCGCGGCCTGTTCCAGCTTCACGGCCACGTCCAGCAGCGGATCCTGCACGCCCAGCTGCTTGAGCACCTTGCCGGTCATCTCACCGATGACCTTGGCGCGCGGGTCGAAGTTCTTGTAGACGCGGTGGCCGAAGCCCATCAGGCGGAAGCCGGAGGTCTTGTCCTTGGCCTTGAGCACGGCGGACTCGACGTTGTCGGCAGTGCCGATTTCTTCCAGCATCTTCAGCACGGCTTCGTTGGCACCGCCGTGGGCCGGACCCCACAGCGCGGTGACGCCCGCAGCGACCGACGCATACGGGTTGGCACCGGTCGAACCGACCAGGCGCACGGTCGAGGTCGACGCGTTCTGCTCGTGGTCGGCATGCAGGATGAACAGCAGGTCCAGCGCCTTGACCACGTCCTGGTTCAGCTCGTACTGGCCGTCGGCCGACTCGAAGGTCTGCTTCAGGAAGCGGCTGACGTAATCCAGCGAGGTGTCCGGCTTGTTGGCCGGCAGGCCCTTGCCGTGGCGGTAGATCAGCGCCGACAGGGTCGGCACCTTGGCGATCAGGCGCACGGCGGCCTGGCGGCGCTGTTCGGCGTCGGACAGGTCCAGCGAGGCGTGGTAGATGCCCGACAGCTGCGCGATGGCGGCGGTCAGGATGGCCATCGGGTGGGCATCCTTGGCGAAGCTGCCGATCAGGGTGTTGATCGACGCATCGACATTGGCTTCGGCCGCCAGCTCGTCGGTGAAGGCCTTCAGCTGCTCGGCGCTCGGGCGCTCGCCGTTGATCAGCAGGTAGGCCACTTCGACGTAGCTCGACTTTTCCGACAGCTGTTCGATCGGGTAGCCGCGATACAGCAGCACGCCCTTGTCGCCGTCGATGTAGGTGATGGCGGACTTGCAGCTGGCCGTCGCGGTGAAGCCGGAATCGTAGGTGAAATACCCCGTTTCCTTGGTCAGCTTCGCGATGTCGACGCAGTCGTTGCCAAGGGTGGGTTTGATGACGGGCAGAACGACGGACTTATCGCCGGCGTTGAGCGTGACCTGATCAAGATCGGACACTGTGTGCGCTCCTTCATGGGAAGGCGCCTGCCCAAGCGCATTGGTCAGGCACGTGAATGACGTCCTCGGCCTGTGCCGGGGATCACGCCATTATCGCACAGCAGCATTTGCCCGGCGCTAGACAGAAGTCGTAGACGACAGGCGGCCAGAACCCGGCCATTGAGCGGCCCGGATCGGCAAAAGCGTTGTCACACGAACGCAGTGTTCCGTCCATCCAAACGCCCGTTGGGCAGGCGTTGGGGAAAAACAAACGGCCGCGCAGAGCGCGGCCGTCGGTTCGAAGCTGGATCGACAGATCAGCGCGCGTAGCGCTTCTGGAACTTGTCGATACGGCCCGAGGTGTCGATGACCTTGTGCTTGCCCGTGTAGAACGGGTGCGAAGCCGAGGAAATTTCAACCTTGACCAGCGGGTATTCGTTGCCGTCTTCCCACTGGATGGTTTCCTTCGTCGCCATGGTCGAGCGGGTCAGGATCTTGAAATCGGAGGTGACGTCATGGAAGACGACGTCGCGGTAGTTCGGATGGATATCGGCCTTCATGGGCTCACACCGTAAATGGGCTGGTGGTCAAGAGCGGCATTATAAGCACCGGTTGCCGCCCGGGGCAACCGGTACCGGGACATCGACCTCAGTCCGCGCCCAGGGCCTGGCGTACCAGGGCCTCGAAACGCTGCTGGTCGTAGGCCATCAGCAGATCGCAGTTGTCCGGCTGGCCGGTCTGGCGGTTCCAGTCGACGATGGTGGCACCGCGGCTGAACGTGCCGTTCAGTTCCACGTTCAGCGGCCGCGACTCGACCTGCAGCTGCCCTTCCGGGTTCAACGCCCAGGCCATGGCCACCGCGTCGGCGGTGTACCAGCGGCCCCCCTTGCTGTCTTCGGACAGGCCACGGGTCTTGCGCGAGATCAGCTCGTAGAAGCGGGCGCGATCGGAATCGGCCTGCAGCCACTTCTCGGCGTCCTGCAGGGGCAGGCCGTGGGCGACGGTGGCTTCCCAGTCCGATACCAGCAGGTGCTTGAACGAGGTGAACACCACATGCGCCGCTTCCGGATCGAACGCGATGTTGAACTCGGCGGCCGGGGTGATGTTGCCGTGGCAGGTGACCGCGCCGCCCATCACCACGATGCGCTTGATGCGCTGGGGCAGGGTCGGGTCCAGCTTCAGCGCCAGCGCCAGGTTGGTCAGCGGACCGAGCATCACCAGCATCAGTTCGCCGGCGTGTTCGTGCGACAGGCGCAGGATGGCCAGCGCAGCATGCTCGGCTTCGGCCTGGCGGCTCGGCGGCGGCAGGTCCACGTCGCCGTAACCATCACGGCCATGCACGTGGGCAGCGTCGACGGAGGGATGCAGCAGCGGATCCGGGCTGCCGGCAAACACCGGCACGTCGGCGCGGCCAACGATGTCGCAGAGCTTGAGGGCGTTGCGGACGGTGTACTGCAGGCCGACATTGCCGGCGGCGATGGTCAGGGCGACCACGTCATGCCGTTCATCGGCAAAGGCCATCAGCAGGGCCAGGGCGTCGTCCACACCGGGGTCGGTGTCGATCAACAGGGGGATCTTGTGGGTCATCGTTGCCGTCTTCAGATCGGCAACGAAGTGTGGACCGGGATGATGACCGTTGCAAGTACGGGGGTTGGGGTTCGGCAGGGCTGCGCCCTGCACCCGCCGAATCAACGGCAAACGCCAGAGCAACGGCAAAAGCTGGTTTCCTGGGGGATGGCGGGGTGGGTCCGGTGGCAGGGGCCGCCGTGAACCCGTCCATGGGGGCTTGGTCGCGGCATCCATGCCGCTCACACCCCTGCCACCGGACCCACCCCGCCTTCGACAGATTTCCGCGGCTGCCGGAACGGCGCTCTGCGCTGCCTTTGGTGGGTGTCGACCTTGGTCGACACATCCACGAATTCATCGAAAAAGCTCTCTGTAGAGTCGAGCCATGCTCGACTCACGCGCGCAGCGTGGATGTGTGGGCCAAGGTCCACACCCACCCAAGCGGCATTACGCCGAGGCGTAGCGCACGGCGGTGCCGATCCAGCGCTGCACCACGCGGTCGGCCAGTGCGGGTTGCTGGGCCAGCAGGCGTTCGGCGAGGTCGTGCACGCCGGGCAGCAGGCCGGCGTCGCGGGCCAGGTCGGCAATGCGGAATCCGGCCAGTCCGGTCTGGCGGGTGCCGAGCAGTTCGCCGGGGCCGCGCAGCTCCAGGTCCTTCTCGGCGATGACGAAACCATCGTTGGTTTCGCGCATGGTCTGCAGGCGCTCGCGCGCCATCTGCGAGAGCGGCGCCTGATACAGCAGCACGCAGCGCGACACGGCCGAACCGCGGCCGACGCGGCCACGCAGCTGGTGCAGCTGGGCCAGGCCCAGCCGCTCGGCGTTCTCGATCACCATCAGCGAGGCATTGGGTACGTCCACGCCCACTTCGATGACGGTGGTCGCCACCAGCAGGTCGATCTCGCCGGCCTTGAACGCCACCATCGTCGCCAGCTTCTCGGCCGCCTTCAGGCGGCCATGCACCAGCCCGACGCGCACGCCCGGCAGCAGCGCCTGCAGCGATTCGTAGGTGGCCTGCGCGGGCGTGGCATCCAGCTCTTCGCTTTCCTCGATGAGCGTGCACACCCAGTACACCTGCCGTCCTTCCCGGCAGGCCAGCGCGATGCGCTCGATCAGCTCGGGGCGACGGTCGTTGTTGAGTGCCACGGTCTGCACCGGCGTGCGGCCGGGCGGCAGTTCGTCGATGGCCGACACGTCCAGATCGGCGTACTCGGACATCGCCAGCGTGCGCGGAATCGGCGTTGCGGTCATCACCAACTGGTGTGGCACGCTGTTGCCGCCCGCGCCCTTGTCGCGCAGGGCCAGGCGTTGGTGCACGCCGAAGCGGTGCTGTTCATCGACGATGGCCAGGGCCAGGTCCTGGAACACCACCGCGTCCTGCATAAGCGCGTGGGTACCGACCACCACCTGCGCCTCGCCGTTGGCGACCTGTTCCATCACCTTGGCGCGCGCCTTGCCGGTGACCTTGCCGGCCAGCCAGGCGATGCGCACGCCAAGCGGTTCCAGCCAGCCGCGCAGGTTGTTGAGATGTTGTTCGGCCAGCAGTTCAGTGGGCGCCGCCAATGCGACCTGCTTGCCCTGTTCCACCGCCAGCATCGCCGCCAGCGCGGCAACCACGGTCTTGCCGGAGCCGACGTCGCCCTGCACCAGCCGCAGCATCGGGCTGGGCCGCGACAGGTCTTCGCGGATCTGCTTGAACACGCGTGCCTGCGCACCTGTCAGCGCGAACGGCAGCTGCTTCAGCAGTGCTTTGGCCAGCGTGCCCGGGCCGGCCAGCGGCGGCGCGTGATGCGCCTGCAATGCGATGCGCTGGCGACGCAGGCTGAGGTGGTGCGCCAGCAGCTCTTCCATCGCCAGGCGACGCTGCGCCGGATGGGTGCCTGCGGCCAGCGCGGCCAGGTCGGCATCCGGCGGCGGCCGGTGCACGGTCAGCAGCGCGCTGCGCAGCGAGGGCAGCTTGAGGCCGTCCAGCCAGCCACTGGGCAGCAGTTCCAGCGTGCTTTCCTCGGGCAGGCGGTCCAGGGCCTGGCCGATCAGCTTGCGCATCGTCATCGGGCCAACGCCCTCGACGGTGGGATACACCGGGTCGAGGCGGTCGCCGAGTTCGGGATCGTCATTGCGGCCCAGCACCTGGTAGCTGGGGTGGACGATCTCCAGGCCGAGGTGGCCGGGCTTGGGCGTGCCAAAGCAGCGCAGCCGGTTGCCGACCGCGAACTGGCCGACCTGCTGCTGGCGGAAATGGAAGAAGCGCAGCACCAGGGTGCCCTGCCCTTCATCCTCCACCGCCACCTTCAGCATCGGCCGGTAGCGCATGCCGCGTTCAACCGCGACCACCCGCCCCTCCACCTGCGCCGGCACGCCGTTGCGCAGGTCTTCGATGCGGGTCAGCCGGGTGCGGTCTTCATAGCGCAGCGGCAGGTGAAGCCAGAGATCCTGCAGGGTGGCCAGGCCACGCGCCTGCAGTTTGGCGGCCACGGCCGGGCCCACGCCAGCGAGCATCGCCAGGGATGCTTCGCCGGACGGTGACAGGACCGGGGTGACCGCCGCCTTGCGTGCCACGTGGCGGTCAGTCGATGACCATCACCGCGTCGACCTCGAAGTTGGCGCCCTTCGGCAGGCCGGACACTTCGATGGTGGAACGGGCCGGGTACGGCGCCTGGAAGTAGTCCTGCATGACCGCGTTGACCTTGGCGAACTCGCCCAGATCGGTCAGGTACAGGCCCAGGCGCACGACCTTGTCCAGCGAGCCGCCAGCGGCTTCGGCCACGGCCTTGAGGTTGTCGAAGGCGCGACGGGCCTGGGCTTCGACGTCACCGGCGCCGACGATGTCGCCGGTAGCCGGGTCGAGCGGGATCTGCCCGGAGAAGTACACGGTATTGCCGGCGCGCACGGCCTGCGAGTACGGGCCGATGGCGGCGGGAGCCTTTTCGGTGTTGATGATCTGGCGGGACATGGGTCGCTCCGGAGCTTGGGGGAAACAGAGCGGCAATTGTAGCAACCCGGTAGTGCCGGCCGCTGGCCGGCAACCTCGCAATGCAGCGGGTCCACGCGATTGCCGGCCAGCGGCCGGCACTACCAGGTTCGCGTTATTGCCGGCGTACCGACTGCACGACCGACAGGCGGCGCAGGCGGCGCATCACTTCGGCCAGGTGGTTGCGGTCGCGCACCTGGATGTTGAACGCCAGCACGGCGGCGTTGAAGTCGCGGTCCAGGTAGTCCACGCGCTCGATGTTGGAGTGGCTCTGGGCGATGGCGGCCGCCAGCTGCGCCAGCACGCCGGTGCCGTTCTCCACTTCCACCACCAACGAGGTGTCGTAGTCGCCGGAGACAGTGGTGTCCCAGCCGATCGGCACCCAGCGCTCGGGCGACTTGCGCAGTTCGGCCAGGTTCGGGCAGTCCATGCGGTGTACCACGATGCCCTTGCCGGCGGTGTGGTAGCCCATGATCTCGTCGCCGGGAATCGGCTGGCAGCAGCCGGCGAAGGTGACCACGCCGCGCTCGCTGCCGTTGATCAGGATCTTTTCCTGCGAGTGGTGGCGCGAATGCGGGCCACCGCGCAGTTCGGCGTAGGCCATCAGTGCCTGCGCGGCCTGGGTCGGCATCCAGTTGCCCAGCGCGACTTCGGCCAGCAGGGCCTCCAGGCGCGGGAAGCGGTGCTCGGCCAGGAACGCGTCCAGGCGCCCCTTCGGCAGCCGCTCCAGCGAGGAATCCATTGCTTCCAGCGCGCGGTCGAGCATGCGATGGCCCAGCTGCACGGCATCTTCGTGTTCCAGCTGCTTGAGCTGGTGGCGGATGGCGGTGCGTGCCTTGCTGGTGACCACGAACTCCAGCCACTGCGGTTTCGGCGTGGCCGAGCGCGCGGTGATGATTTCCACCGACTGGCCCGACACCAGCTTGGTGCGCAGCGGCACCAGCTTCTTGTCCACCCGCGAGGCCACCGCCATGTTGCCGACGTCGGTATGCACGGCATAGGCGAAATCGAGCGCGGTGGAGTTGCGCGGCAGGGCCAGGATCTTGCCCTTCGGGGTGAACAGGTAGACCTCGTCCGGGAACAGGTCGACCTTGACGTTGTCGAGGAATTCCAGCGAGGACCCGGCGGCGCGCTGCGAATCGATCAGCTCGACGATCCAGGCATGCGCACGGCTCTGCGCGCTGTTGGGCGAATCACCGCCGAACTTGTAGGTCCAGTGCGCGGCCACGCCGCGTTCGGCGATGAGGTCCATCTCTTCGGTGCGGATCTGCACTTCGATCGGCGAACCATAGGGCCCGAACAGCACGGTATGCAGCGACTGGTAACCGTTGGCCTTGGGAATGGCGATGAAATCGCGGAAGCGCCCATCCAGCGGCTTGAAGGTGGCATGCACCGAACCCAGCGCGTGGTAACAGCTGGGTACGCTGCGCACGACCAGGCGGAAGCCGAACACGTCCATCACCTGGTCGAAGGATTTGTTCTCGTCGCGCATCTTGTTGTAGATGCTCCACGGGGTCTTGATGCGGCTGATCAGCCGATGCTCGATCCCTTCCTTGGCCAGGCGCTGCGACAACTGCACTTCCACCTGCGCCATCGCTTCGCGGCGCACCACCGGCTGGCTGCGGATGTGCTTTTCGATGATCGCGTGGCGCCACGGATACAGCGCCTTGAAACCGAGGTTCTGCAGTTCGCTCTTGACCAGGCTCATGCCCAGGCGCTGCGCGATCGGTGCGTAGATCTCCAGCGTCTCGCGGGCGATGCGGCCGCGTGCCTCGCGGCTCTGCGCACCCAGCGTGCGCATGTTGTGCAGGCGGTCGGCCAGCTTGATCATGATCACGCGCAGGTCGCGCGACATCGCCAGCAGCATCTTGCGGAAGCTCTCGGCGGCCGCTTCCTGGCGGTCGCGGAACTTCAGCTTGTCCAGCTTGGTCACGCCGTCGACCAGTTCGGCCACGGCTTCGCCGAACTCCGAGGCCAGTTCCTCACGGGTCAGCGGGGTGTCTTCGATGGTGTCGTGCAGGATCGCGGCGATCAGCGCTTCCACGTCCAGGCCCAGCTCGGCCAGCACCTGGGCCACGGCCACCGGATGGGTGATATAGGGCTCGCCCGACTTGCGCGTCTGCCCAGCGTGCGCAGCGGATCCGACTTCCCAGGCACGGCGCAGCAGCGGCAGCTGCTCCGGCGGCAGGTAATGGGCGGCGCGTTCAAGCTGGAGGACGTAGTCGGGTACGGCGGCAGTGGCGGCTGCGGCGACCTTGGCAGTGGGGCCTGGGTTCATGCCCGAAGCCTATTCCAGCGCGACGTTTACGGCAAATCCTGAATGCGAAACAGCCCGCGCGGGGCGGGCTGTTCGGCTATCCAGCAATGACTCTGATCGATGTGATCAATCGTCGTTCTTGGACATGTCTTCGTCGGCGACCACTTCGGCGGCGGCCCACTCCAGCGCTTCGCGCTCGGCGCGCTCACGCTCGGCCTTCTCGACTTCGTCGATCAGCGCGTTGTCGATCTTGCGGGCGGCGATTTCGCGCAGCGCCAGCACGGTCGGCTTGTCCTCGGTCTCGCTGTTGTCCAGCGTGGCCTGCACGCCGTTGGCGAGCTGGCGGGCACGCTTGGAAGCCATCATGACCAGTTCGAAACGGTTGTTAACGACTTCCAGGCAATCTTCTACGGTGATGCGGGCCATACGGGCTCCCGGCGACCGGTCGGCCGCTCAGTCGAATGAGGGAAAGGGGACGGAGTGTACTGGCAGGGGCTGGACAAAATCAAGCCAACCCCCACCCTATTCTTTTGGAATCAGTCAGTTGCGCCCGGATCGGGGGTCAACAGGGCCTGGATCAGGCCGGCGTGGCGGACCTTCTGGGCCTCCCGACGCAGGCGGCTGGCGGTGAAGATGGCGCACAGCTCGTCGACGGCGGTGTCGAACACCTCGTTGACGATCACGTAGTCGAACTCGTTGAAGTGCAGCATCTCGTCACGCGCCGCGCCCAGGCGCTGGGCGATGACCGCCTCGCTGTCCTGGCCGCGCTTGCGCATGCGGTCCTGCAACGCCTGCTTGGACGGCGGCAGGATGAACACGGTGACCGTGCCCGGCACCAGCTGGCGCACCTGCTGCGCGCCCTGCCAGTCGATCTCCAGCAGCACGTCCTGGCCGGCGGCCAGCTGCGGTTCCACCGACTGCCGGGCGGTGCCCTTCCAGTCGCCGTGCACCCAGGCATGCTCGAAGAAATCGCCGGCGGCGATCATCTGCTCGAACTTTTCGGCACTGACGAAGTGGTAGTGCTGGCCGTTCACTTCACCCGGGCGCATCGCACGCGAAGTGAAGGAAATCGACAGGGCGATCTGCGGATCACGCGCCAGCGTGGCGTTGACGATGCTGCTCTTGCCGGCGCCGGAGGGGGCGGCAACGATGTACAGCGTGCCGCGCGCGACGGCGTCCGACGAAGGTGACGGGGCGCTCATGCACGGAACCCAACTGGTTGATTTCGCAAAATTTTTCCTCGATGTTCCAGATCCGGCGCGGAGGATCGCGCCAGGACGGCGGAGGCTGCGCGGAACATCCTGGAACCAGGCCCGGCAGACGGCTCCCCGGGGTGCGGGCACGCAACTTTACCAGAGCCGCCCCTTTTCGCGCCCCTTGGCGAGGCGGCCGGACCTTGTGCCACATGGGCATCCGGGGGCCTGTGCTATAACCGGGCCGTACCTACCGACAGCCGGGTGGTCTGCGTGCCGCCCCGCCATCCAAGGAGAACGGCATGCCCTCGATGAGTCGCCGCCAGTTCCTGAAGGTCACCGGGACAACCCTGGTGGGCTCCAGCCTGGCATTGATGGGCTTCGCGCCCGGCATCGCGCTCGCGGAGGTCCGGCAGTACAAGCTGACCCGCGCGACCGAGACCCGCAACACCTGTACCTACTGTTCGGTGGCCTGCGGCATCCTGATGTACAGCCTCGGCGATGGCGCCAAGAACGCCGAGCCGAGCATCTTCCATATCGAAGGCGACCCGGACCATCCGGTCAACCGCGGCACGCTGTGCCCGAAGGGTGCCGGCCTGGCCGACATCATCCACAGCAAGTCGCGCCTGCTCTACCCCGAGTACCGCGCACCGGGCTCGAACGAGTGGAAGCGGCTGAGCTGGGACGATGCGCTGGACCGCATCGCGCGGCTGATGAAGGAAGACCGCGATGCCAACTTCGTAGAGAAGAACGAGGCCGGGCAGACGGTCAACCGCTGGCTGACCACCGGCATGCTGGCGGCCTCGGCCACCAGCAATGAAACCGCGGTGCTGACCCACAAGGTCGTGCGCTCCCTCGGCATGCTGGCATTCGACAACCAGGCACGTGTCTGACACGGCCCGACGGTGGCAGGTCTTGCCCCGACGCTAGGCCGTGGTGCGATGACGAATCATTGGGTCGACATCAAGAATGCCGACCTGATCCTGATCATGGGTGGCAATGCCGCCGAGGCGCACCCGTGCGGCTTCAAATGGGTGACCGAAGCGAAGGCACACAACAAGGCCCGCCTGATCGTGGTCGACCCGCGCTTCAACCGCTCGGCCGCGGTGGCCGACGTGTATGCGCCGATCCGTACCGGCACCGACATCGTGTTCCTGGGCGGCCTGATCAACTACCTGTTGACCGAGGACCGCATCCAGCACGAGTACGTGCTGAACTACACCGACATGTCGTTCCTGGTGAAGGACGAATTCGCCTTCAAGGATGGCCTGTATTCGGGCTACAACGAAGAAAAGCGCAGCTACGACCGTTCCAGCTGGGACTACGTCTATGGTGATGATGGCTTCGTGCGCAGCGACCCGACGCTGAAGGACCCGCGCTGCGTCTACACCCTGCTCAAGCAGCACTACGCGCGCTACACCGTGGAGATGGTCGAACGCATCTGCGGTACGCCGGCCGACAGCATCCGCCAGGTCTGGGACATGATCGCGTCCACCGCCGGCAAGGACAAGGCGATGACCATCCTGTACGCGCTGGGCTGGACGCAGCACTCGGTGGGCGCGCAGAACGTGCGTGCCGGCACCATGGTGCAGCTGCTGCTGGGCAACATCGGCGTGGCCGGCGGCGGCATGAACGCGCTGCGCGGACACTCCAACATCCAGGGCCTGACCGACATCGGCCTGATGTCCGACCTGCTGCCCGGCTACCTGACGTTGCCGAAACAGGACGAACAGGACTACGACGCCTACATCGCCAAGCGCACACAGAAGCCGCTGCGCGCCAACCAGATGTCGTTCTGGCAGAACTATCCGAAGTTCCACGTCAGCCTGATGAAATCGTGGTGGGGCGACGCCGCCACCGCCGACAACAACTGGTGCTTCGATTACCTGCCCAAGCTCGACAAGCCGTACGACATGCTGCAGGCGTACGAGCTGATGAACGAAGGCAAGATCCACGGCTACATCTGCCAGGGCTTCAACCCGCTGGCCTCGGCGCCGAACAAGGGCAAGCTGATCAGCGCGTTCTCCAAGCTGAAGTTCATGGTCAGCATGGACCCGCTGGAAACCGAGACGATTGCGTTCTGGCAGAACCACGGCGCGCTGAACGACGTCGATCCCCGCGCCATCCAGACCGAAGTATTCCGCTTGCCAACCACCTCCTTCGCCGAGGAGAACGGCGCGGTGGTGAACTCCTCGCGCTGGCTGCAGTGGCACTGGAAGGGCGCCAACCCGCCGGGCGAAGCGCGCAGCGACATCGAGATCATGTCCGAGCTGTTCCATCGCATCAAGGCGATGTACGAGAAGGACGGCGGCGCATGGTGGGAACCGGTGCGCGATCTGGCCTGGAAGTATTCCAACCCGGAGGTGCCGACGCCGGAAGAACTGGCGATGGAATACAACGGCAAGGCACTGGCGGACGTGTTCGATCCCAAGTACCCGACCAAGCTGGTGCGCAAGGCCGGCGAGCAGCTGGCCGCGTTCGGCGACCTGCGCGACGATGGCAGCACCTCATCGGGCTGCTGGATCTACATCGGCGCCTGGGGCCCGACCGGCAACATGATGGCGCGGCGTGACAACAGCGACCCGACCGGCATCGGCAATACGCTGGGCTGGGCCTGGGCGTGGCCGGCCAACCGCCGCGTGATGTACAACCGCGCCTCGTGCGATGTGGCCGGCCAGCCATTCGACCCGCGACGCACGCTGCTGGCGTGGAACGGCAAGAACTGGGGCAGCGTGGACGTACCCGACTTCAAGGCCGACGAAGATCCGGCCGGCGGCATGGGACCGTTCATCATGAACCCCGAAGGCATCGCCCGCTTCTTCGCCAAGGCCGGCATGGCCGAGGGCCCGTTCCCCGAGCATTACGAGCCGTTCGATACACCGCTGCGCAGCAACCCGCTCAGCCCCGGCCAGGCGCAGACGCTGAACAACCCGGCCGCGCGCGTGTTTGCCAGCGACCGTGCGCAGATCGGCTCGCCGGACGAGTTCCCGCATGTGGCCACCACCTACCGCCTGACCGAGCATTTCCACTTCTGGACCAAGCACGGCAAGCTCAACGCCATCATCCAGCCCGAGCAGTTCGTCGAGATCGGCGCGGCGCTGGCCGACGAGCTGGGCATCAACAACGGCAGCCGCGTGCGCGTGAGTTCCAAGCGCGGCCATATCGAAGCCGTCGCGATGGTGACCAAGCGCATCAAAGCCCTGCAGATCGATGGAAAGACCGTGCACCAGGTGGGCATACCGATCCACTGGGGCTTCCTCGGTGCGGCCAAGCCCGGCTACATCGCCAATACGCTGACCAACGCCATCGGTGACGGCAACTCGCAGACGCCCGAGTCGAAGTGCATCCTGGTCAAGGTCGAGAAGGTGTAGGAGACACGTCATGTCACTGCAATCGCTGGACATCATCCGCCGCTCGGCCACCACCACGCCCTCGCCGGAGGCGCGTGGTGCGCACACCGGCCAGGTCGCCAAGCTGATCGACGTGAGCAAGTGCATCGGCTGCAAGGCCTGCCAGGTCGCCTGCATGGAGTGGAACGACCTGCGCGACGAGGTCGGCAGCTGCGTCGGCAGCTATGACAACCCGCCCGACCTGAGTGAACAGTCGTGGACGGTGATGAAGTTCCGCGAGTACGAGGACGAGAAGGGCAAGCTGGAATGGCTGATCCGCAAGGAAGGCTGCATGCACTGCAGCGATCCGGGTTGCCTGAAGGCCTGCCCGTCGCCGGGCGCGATCATCCAGTACGCCAACGGCATCGTCGATTTCCAGGAAGAGAACTGCATCGGCTGCGGCTACTGCGTCACCGGCTGCCCGTTCGACGTCCCGCGCATTTCCAAGAAGGACCACAAGGCCTACAAGTGCACGCTGTGTTCGGACCGCGTGGCGGTGGGCCAGGAGCCGGCCTGCGTGAAGACCTGCCCGACCGGTGCGATCACCTTCGGCAGCAAGCAGGCGATGACCGAGCATGCGGCCGGCCGCGTGGAGGACCTGAAATCACGCGGCTACGAGAACGCCGGCCTGTATGACCCACAGGGCGTCGGCGGCACCCACGTGATGTACGTGCTGCAGCACGTCGACAAGCCCGAACTGTACGCCGACCTGCCCAAAGACCCGCGCATCAGCCCGATGGTGGAGGTGTGGAAGGGCGTGGCCAAGCCGCTGGGCGTGCTGGCCATCGCCGCTACCGCGTTTGTCGGCTTCCTGCATTACATCGGCATCGGCCGCAACACGGTGAACGACGAGGAAGAGGAAGAGGCCGAACACGAGGCGAAGAAGATCGAAGAGGAGCAGCGGCCATGAAGTACGCACCGCACCCGCGGCAGATCATCCGCTACCGCGCGCCGACCCGCATCAACCACTGGATCGTGGCGATCTGTTTCGTGCTGACCGCGCTGTCCGGGCTGGCGCTGTTCCACCCTGCCCTGTTTCCGTTGACCCAGCTGTTCGGCGGCGGGCCGTGGACGCGCATCCTGCACCCGTTCATCGGCCTGGCCATGGTGATCGGCTTTGCCCTGCTGGCGCTGCGGATGTGGCGTGACAACTTCCTCAGCGCCGATGACCGCGCGTGGATGCGCGGCATGCGCGATGTGCTGCGCAACGAGGACGAGAAGCTGCCGCCGGTGGGCCGCTTCAATGCCGGCCAGAAGTTGTTGTTCTGGGCCATCATCGGTTGCCTGTCGGCGCTGCTGCTGACCGGCTTCGTGATCTGGCGGCAGTACTTCAGCCACTTCTTCCCGATCGGGGTGATCCGCTTCTCGGTGCTGGCCCATGCGCTGTTCGGCTGGGTACTGGTCTGCGCGATCGTGGTGCATATCTATGCGGCGATCTGGATCAAGGGTTCGGTGCGGGCGATGACCCAGGGCAAGGTGACCTATGGGTGGGCGTACAAGCACCATCGGCAGTGGTTCCGGGACATCCTGCGCGGGCGGCGGGAAGAGGGGTAGCGGCAGGGCCTGCGGCCCTGCACCCGCAGAATCAACGTCAACGTCAAAAGCGGGTCTCCTGAGGGATGGCGGGGTGGGTCCGGTTGCGGGGGACGCTGCAAGTACATCCATGTAAGCTCGGTCGCCGCATCCATGCGGCTCACGCCCCCGCAACCGGACCCACCCCGCCTTCGACAGAGTTCTGCGATCTGTCGGGACGGCGTTCTGCGTTGCTGTTGGTGGGTGTCGACCTTGGTCGACACGATGAACACGGCAACAACCGATGGGGTCAGATCCGTTTTCCTATGGAAAACGGATCTGACCCCAACCATTTCAAATGGCCGGCTGTGCGCTGGACGCCAGCGCCGACAACGGCGAGGATGGAGGCTGGTTCTTCCGGCTGGCCCTGCATGGCGCAACGCATCCTTGAACCCGGTGAAATCGAGACGCTGGCCTCGCGCGATGTTCCGCGCATCATCCTGCCCGATACCGCGTCGCTGTTTGCCGGACGTGCGGCGCGATTGCGCAGCCTGGCTGCGCACAGCGCCATCGGCGGCTATCTGCAGCTGCTGGCAGCCCTGGCCGATGCGCAGCAGTCGCTGCTGGACGAGTTGACGCCGCAGCAACGCGAGACCCTGCAGGCGCAGGCGCGTTCCCAGCAATCGAGTGCAGCAGCCGGCGCTGGGATGCCGTTGCGGCCGGCCAACACGCTGCAGCTGGATGGGCACTGGCGCGACTGGTTGCGCACCTTGTGCCGGCACTGTGCCGATGAGGCCGGGCTGCCGGCGGAAACCCGGCAGGAACTGCAGCGCGTTGCCGCTGCCGATGACGCATGGCTCGATGCACAGGCGCATGCGGTGCTGGAGCGTGATGACGCGCCTTCGCTGGATGCGGTGGCTGCACTGCTGGTGATGAACGCGCTGCAGGTGTACTGGGCGGTGCTGGCCGACAGCTTCCGCCCCACCGACCTGAAACCGCTGGCCGATGCGCCGGGGCTGTGCCCGTTGTGCGGCACCCTGCCGGTGGCCAGCGTGGTGCAGGCACGGCCGCCCTACGCGTCCTACCGTTATCTTTCCTGCTCGCTGTGTGCCTGCCAGTGGCACTACGTGCGCGTGCAGTGCAGCCAGTGCGGCGCCGCCGGCAAGGACATTGCCTACCGCGCCCTGGCCGATGTGGACGGCGACAGCGGCGAAGCCGTACGTGAAAGCGCCGTGCGAGCGGAGACCTGCGACCACTGCCACAGCTACCGCAAGATCCTCTATCTGGAAAAGGATCCGGCACTGGAACCGGTCGCTGATGATCTCGGCACGCTGTCGCTGGACCTGCTGCTGGGCGAGGAAGGCTACGCGCGTGCCAGCCAGAATCCGCTGCTGTGGCAATCCGACGGCGATTGAGCCAATGACAGCCACGCCCCCCACCCCGGCATCGGCCGCTGCCCTGCCCTCGCTGGACCGGCTGCTGCGCCTGCCGGCCTTGGGAGCACTGATCGAGGGCCACGGCCGCAGCCGCATCACCCAGTTGTTGCGCGTACATCTGCAGGCGCTGCGTGAGCGCATCAGTGCCGCGCAGCTATCGGCCGAGCAGTTGCACCAGGCCATTGAAGGCCCGGCGCTGGTCGCGGCGCTCGACGCCGCAATCACCGCCGATGCGCGGCTCGACCTGCAGCCGATGTTCAACCTGACCGGCACCGTGTTGCACACCAACCTCGGCCGCGCCCTGTTGCCCGAAACCGCCGTGCACGCGGTCACCCGTACGATGACCGTGCCGATCGATCTGGAGTTCGACATCAGCCGCGGCCGCCGTGGCGACCGCGATGCACGGGTGCAGGCGCTGGTCTGCGAGCTGACCGGCGCCGAAGCCGCCACCGTGGTCAACAACAATGCGGCGGCGGTCCTGCTGCTGCTCAACAGCCTGGCCAACCGCCGCGAGGTGGTGGTCTCACGCGGCGAGCTGGTCGAGATTGGCGGCGCCTTCCGCATTCCTGATGTGATGCGTAGCGCCGGGGCGCGCCTGCTGGAAGTAGGCACCACCAACCGCACCCATCCGGCCGACTTCGCCAGCGCCATCGGCGCCCGCACCGCGTTGCTGATGGAGGTGCATGCCAGCAACTACGCGATCACGGGTTTCACCGCCAAGGTGGACACCGCGGCGATGGCGGCAATCGCGCATCAGCATGGCCTGCCGCTGGTGGTGGACCTGGGCAGTGGCAGCCTGTGTGATCTGGCCACCTTCGGCCTGCCGCACGAGCCGACCGTGCAGGACGCACTGGCCGCCGGTGCGGATCTGGTTTCGTTCAGTGGCGACAAGCTGCTGGGCGGGCCGCAGGCCGGCATCATCGCCGGCCGCGCCGACCTGATTGCGCGGATCAACCGCAACCCGCTCAAGCGGGCACTGCGCATGGACAAGATGGGCCTGGCCGCACTGGAAGCGGTGCTGGCCCTGTACCGCGAACCGGAGTACCTGGCGCAACGGTTGCCAACGCTGCGAACGCTGACGCGCACGCAGCAGGACATCGATGCACAGGCACAGCGCCTGCTGCCGGCCATGCGTTCCGCGCTGACGACCGACTGCACCCTTGAACGCGCATCGATGCACAGCCAGATCGGCAGCGGGGCGCAACCGCAGGCCCAGCTGGCCAGCGCCGGGCTGCGGGTCACATCGGCCCGTCGGGGTGGTCTGGATCGCCTGGCCAAGCGCCTGCGCCAGCTGCCCCGGCCGGTGTTGGGCCGCATCGCCGATGACGCGCTGTGGCTGGACCTGCGCTGCCTGGAACCTGCCGACGAAGCGGACTTCCTCGCCCAATGGAGCACGCTGCAGGCATGATCGTCGGCACCGCCGGGCATATCGACCATGGCAAGACGAGCCTGGTACGCGCACTGACCGGCATCGAGACCGATCGCCTGCAGGAAGAACGCACGCGCGGCATCTCCATCGAGCTGGGTTACGCGTACGTGCCCCTTGAAGGCACCGACGCGCAGGGCCCCGCCGCAACGCTGGGCTTCGTGGATGTGCCAGGCCATGAGCGCTTCGTGCACACGATGGTGGCCGGCGCCACCGGCATCGATGTCGCCCTGCTGGTGGTCGCTGCCGACGATGGGGTGATGCCGCAGACCCGCGAGCACCTTGCGATCCTGCAGTTGCTGGGTGTGAATCGCGGCGTGGTGGCACTGACCAAGATCGACCGCGTGGATGCCGCGCGCATCGCCCGGGTCGAGATCGAGGTCGCCGCGCTGCTGGCCGGCACGCCACTGCAGGATGCCCCTATGTTTGCCTGCAACAGCACCGCGCCCGGGGATGCAGGCATCGACGCGTTGCGCGCGCACCTGCACGCGTGGGCCGCGGGCGATGCCAACGCGCGCCAGGACGCGCTGCGCCGTGAACTGTTCCGCATGCCGGTGGACCGCGTGTTCTCGCTGGCCGGGCACGGCACGCTGGTGACCGGCGCGGTGCACGGCGGCATCGCCGCGGCAGGCGAGCACCTGCAGCTGATGCCGGCTGCCACCGACGTGCGCGTGCGCAGCATCCATGCGCAGAACCAGGCCAGCGAGCATGCGATGGCCGGGCAGCGCTGCGCACTGAACCTGGCGGCCATCGCCCGCGACGACATCAACCGTGGCGACTGGATTGCCGATCCGCGTGCGATGCGGGCCACCACCCGCGTCGACGTGCGCCTGCGGCTTTCCGCGTTGGCGCCGCCGCTGCGCGACCGGGCGCCCCTGCACATCCACTGGGGCACGATGCACAGGCAGGCCCATGCGGTGCTGCTGGAGGACCATGACCACGGCAACGGGCAGCTCGTGCAGCTGGTATTCGATGCGCCGGTCTGCGCGATGTGCGGCGACCGCTTCATCGCCCGCGACTCGGCGGCCACCCACACGTTGGGAGGCGGCATCGTGCTTGACCCGGAGCCGCCGCAACGGCGGCGGCGCAGCCCTGCCCGGCTTGCGTGGCTGGCGGCGCTGGAGCAACTGGCGGCCGGCGCCGGGCCTGGCCCGCTGCTGCAACAGGCGCCTGCCGGCATTCCTGCTACCGCCCTGCAACGCTACTGCCGACGTGCCGCCGATCGCATCGACCTGCCCGCGGACGCGCGGCGCATCGTCATCCGCGATGACACGGTGATCATCCTCGCCTCGCACTGGCAGGCGCTTGGCGAGCAGGTGATCACCTCGCTACGGGGTTGGCACGAGCGACGACCGGACGAACCCGGTGTCGACAGCGGACGCCTGCAGCGCAGCACCCTTCCTGCGCTGGCGACCGGCCTGTGGAATGCGCTGCTGCAGGATCTGCTCGACCACGGCAGCGTGCAGCGCGTGGGGGCCTGGTGGCGCCTGCCCGGCCACGACCACGCACCACCGGAGCGCGAACGCCAGCTGCTCGAACGCGTGCTGCCACAGCTGGACGCCGGCGGTTTCGATCCGCCATGGGTGCGTACGCTCGCCGCCGACCGTGGCCTCGCCGAAGACGACGTCCGCGCCATCCTGCGCCGCGCCGCTGCGCGCGGTGAACTGTTCCAGGTGGTACCGGACCTGTTCTATGCACCGGCCCGCATCGCCGAACTCGCTGCGATCGTCGCGCAGCTGTCACAGGCCACGGGCACCGTGGATGCGGCCGCCTTCCGCGATGCCATCGGCCTGGGCCGCAAGCGCAGCATCCAGATCTTGGAGTTCTTCAATCGCGTTGGCTACACTCGACGCGTCGGTGACCAGCATCGGCCGCGCGGCGATCTGCAATGGAACGCCCCCCACGGTTGAGCGCCCCGGCATCGCCGTACTTTCGGAAGGCATGCGCATCCGGGCATGCGGCTGGGCTTCAAACCCAGCAGGGGGCGTCGATCGTTCCCTGGTAGGTTCGACTCCTGCTGCCTTCCGCCATTGGTGTTTCCGCAGGAGATGTCGGCATGGCCACGCACGCGCAGTCCCCCGCCCCTTCACCCGCCGATGCCCCGCAACGCCTGACCTCACTGGCCCATGGTGGCGGCTGCGGCTGCAAGATCGCGCCGGGGGTGCTTTCCGAGCTGCTGCGTGGGGTTCCGGCGCTTCCCGCACCGGCCGAACTGCTGGTCGGGCGTGAGACCAGCGACGACGCGGCGGTGTATCGCCTCGATGATCGCCAGGCGATCGTCGCCACCACCGATTTCTTCATGCCGATCGTCGACGACCCGTTCGATTTCGGCCGCATCGCTGCGACCAACGCGCTGTCTGACCTGTATGCGATGGGCGCGCGGCCACTGTTCGCGCTGGCCATCGTCGGCATGCCGATCAACGTGCTGCCGCAGGACACCATCCGCGGCATCCTGCAGGGTGGCGAACGCGCCTGTGCCGATGCCGGCATCGTGGTCGCCGGTGGCCACAGCATCGATTCGGTGGAGCCCATCTACGGCCTGGCCGCGATCGGCGTGCTCGATCCACAGCGGCTCAAGCGCAATGCCGATGCCCGCGCCGGCGATGTGCTGGTGCTGGGCAAGCCATTGGGCGTGGGCGTGTATTCGTCGGCGCTGAAGAAGGAACTGCTGGATGCCGACGGCTACCGGCAGATGGTCCAATCAACCACCCGCCTGAACAGCGTTGGCGTGCCGCTGGCCGCATTGGACGGTGTGCACGCGATGACCGACGTTACCGGCTTCGGCCTGCTCGGCCATCTGCTGGAAGTGTGCCGCGCCAGCGGCGTCGCTGCCGAGGTGGACAGTGCACAGGTGCCGCTGCTGCCGCAGGCGCTGGACCTGCTGCAGCGGGGTTGCGTGACCGGCGCATCCAGCCGCAACTGGGCCTCGTATGGCGCCGAGGTGCGCTTCGCCGCGGGCATGGCGGCGCACTGGCAGCCACTGCTGACCGATCCGCAGACCAGTGGTGGCCTGCTGGTGTCATGCGCACCGGAAGCGGTGGATGCGGTGCTGGCCTGTTTCCACGATGCGGGGTTCTCCCAGGCAGCCGTGGTGGGCCGCCTGAACGCGGGAGCGCCGGGCGTCAGCGTGGTCTGAATGCCGGACCGAAGAAGGGCGCCAGAAGGCGCCCCTGCCGTCTCACTCGATGTTCTGCACCTGCTCGCGGATCTGGTCGATCAGCACCTTCAGCTCGACCGCCGCATTGGACGTGCGGCTGTCCACCGACTTCGAGCCCAGCGTATTGGCTTCGCGGTTGAACTCCTGCAGCAGGAAGTCCAGGCGGCGACCGACCGGCTCGCGCTGCTTGAGCACGCGACGGATCTCGACGATGTGGCTGCCCAGGCGGTCCAGTTCCTCATCCACGTCCAGCTTCTGCAGCCACAGCACCAGTTCCTGCTCGGCGCGGCCGGGATCGACCGGGTGCGGCAGGTCGGCCAGGCGTGCGGCCAGCTTGGCGCGCTGGCCGTCGCGAATGGCCGGAATCAAGCTGCGCACTTCGGCGGCGATGCGCTCGATGCCATCCACGCGCTCGGCAATCGCCGTGGACAGCTTGTCGCCTTCACGCTCACGGGCGGCAACGAAACCGTCCAGCACCTGGTCCAGCAGCGACAGCGCCTCGGCCTGCAACGCCGCCGCGTCGGTCGCCTCGCCCTGGGTCACGCCGGGCAGCTGCAGCAGTTCCGTGAAGCTGACCTGCAGATTGGGGAAATCGGAGGTCAGCCGGTGGGCCAGCTGGCCCAGCTGCCCCAGCAGCACCTCGTTGACCTGCAGGCTGCCCGCCGCTTCCGGCGCGCGCAGGCGCATCACCAGATCCAGCTTGCCGCGGCTCAGGCGCGCCGCAATGCGCTCACGCAGCTGCGGCTCCAGCGCCCGCAGTTCCTCGGGCAGGCGGGTGCCGACCTCCAGGAAGCGGTGGTTGACCGAGCGCAGCTCGCAGCCCAGCGTGCCCCACGGGGTGACCCGCTCGCCGCCGGCATAGGCGGTCATGCTTCGAATCATGGATTGTGTCCGGTGCGTGCAAAGGGGGAATGGTACCCTAGCGCCCTCACCAGAGCCCCCTTGCCCGCCCCGTGAAGGCCGCGGGCGTGGCGGCGTACTCCCACGCCATTACGGAACCCGCATCATGTCCGATTCCCGCCCCAGCGGCCGCCAGCCCGACCAGCTCCGACCGGTCGTCATCCAACGCGGCTTCACCCGCCATGCCGAAGGTTCGGTGCTGGTGTGCTTCGGTGAAACCCGCGTGCTGTGCACCGCCAGTGTCGAGAACCGCGTCCCGGGCTTCCTGCGCGGCAAGGGCGAAGGCTGGGTGACCGCCGAGTACGGCATGCTGCCGCGCGCCACCCACACCCGCAGCGACCGCGAAGCGGCGCGTGGCAAGCAGGGCGGCCGCACGCTGGAGATCCAGCGCCTGATCGGCCGCAGCCTGCGTGCCTGCGTGGACCGCAACTCGCTGGGCGAGCGCACCATCACCCTCGACTGCGACGTGCTGCAGGCCGACGGTGGCACCCGCACCGCCGCCATCACCGGCGCCTACGTGGCCCTGGTCGATGCAGTGAACGTGCTGATGAAGCGCGGCGACATCAAGCGCAACCCGATCCTGGGCGCGGTCGCGGCCGTGTCGGTGGGCGTGTACCGCGGCACGCCGGTGCTGGACCTGGACTACGCCGAAGACAGCGACTGCGACACCGACATGAACGTGGTGATGAACGACGGTGGCGGTTTCATCGAACTGCAGGGCACCGCCGAAGGCCATGCCTTCCGCCGCGATGAACTGGACGCCCTGCTGGGCCTGGCCGAGAAGGGCGTGCGCGAACTGCTGGACGCCCAGCAGGCGGCGTTGTCGGCATGAACCGGCGCCTTGCCCTGACCACCCTCGTGGTGGCTGATTACGACGAAGCCATCGCCTGGTACACCGGCAAGCTCGGCTTCTCGCTGCTGGAAGACATCGACCAGGGCAGCAAGCGCTGGGTGGTGGTCGGACCGACCGACGGCAGCGCCGCCGCCCTGCTGCTGGCCCGCGCCAGCAACGAGGAACAGCGCAGCCGCATCGGCAACCAGACCGGTGGCCGGGTCGCCTTCTTCCTCAACACCGACGACTTCCACCGCGACCACGCGGCGATGCTGGCCGCCGGGGTCGAATTCCTGGAAGCACCGCGCGAAGAAGCCTATGCAACGGTCGCGGTGTTCCGCGATCTGTATGGCAACACCTGGGACCTGCTGGAGCCCCGCCAATGAAGAAACTGGTACTGGCCAGCCACAACGCCGGCAAGCTTGTGGAGATGCAGGAGATCCTCGCCGACCTGCCGTTGCAGATCACCTCCGCCGCCGAGCTGGGCCTGGGCGACGTGGAAGAGACCGGCCTGACCTTCGTCGAGAACGCGCTGCTGAAGGCGCGCGCGGCCTGCGAAGCGACCGGCCTGCCGGCGCTGGCCGATGATTCGGGCCTGATCGTCGATGCCCTCGGCGGTGCACCGGGCCTGTACAGCGCGCGCTATGCCGGCCAGCCGACCAATGCCGCGGCCAACAACGCCAAGCTGCTGGACGCGATGGCCGAAGTGCCCGACGGCCAGCGCAGCGCCCGCTTCTATGCGGTGATCGTCCTGCTGCGCCATGCCACCGACCCGCAGCCACTGATCTGCGAGGGCCGCTGGGAAGGACAGATCACCCGCGAACCGCGCGGCAGCAACGGCTTCGGCTACAACCCGGTGTTCCTGGATACCACCCACGGCCTGACCGCCGCGGAGATGGAAACGCCCCTGAAGAACGCCATCAGCCACCGCGCCCTCGCCCTGCAGCAGCTCAAGCAGCAGCTGGCCACGCTGTATTGATGCGTTCCTGATTACCCAAGGGAAGCCGGCCAGTGGCCGGCACTACCGATGAAGCCCATGCCGCACGCCCACGACCACTGCAACCACCTGCCCGGCGAAACCTGCCCGGGCGACCACGACACTCCGCCGCGCCTGGTGCCGCCGCCGTTGTCGCTGTACGTGCACCTGCCGTGGTGCGTGCGCAAATGCCCCTACTGCGACTTCAACTCGCACCAGGCCAAGGGCGAGCTGCCGTTCGATGCCTACATCGACGCGCTGCTGCGCGACCTGGACCAGGACCTGCCGCTGGTCTGGGGACGGGTGGTGCACAGCGTGTTCTTCGGTGGCGGCACGCCCAGCCTGTTCCCGCCGGAAGCGATCGACCGCTTCCTGCAGCAGGCCAGCGCGCGCCTGCGCTTCGCGCCCAATGCCGAGATCACCCTGGAAACCAACCCGGGCACCGCCGAACACGGCCGTTTCGACCGCTATCGCGCGGCCGGCGTGAACCGCCTCAGCTTCGGCATCCAGAGTTTCGACGACGCGATGCTCAAGCGCCTGGGCCGCATCCACGACAGTGGCGAGGCCGAGCGCGCGGTGAAGATGGCGCAGGACGCGGGCTACGACAATTTCAACATCGACCTGATGTACGCGCTGCCGGAACAGACCCTGGCCGGCGCCGGGGCCGATCTTGAACGCGCCTTCGCACTGCAGCCGGCGCACATCTCGCACTACCAGCTGACCCTGGAACCGAACACGGTGTTCTTCGCACGGCCGCCGCAGGGCATTCCCGATGAGGACAACGCCTGGGACATGCAGGAACACTGCCAGGCCCTGCTGGCACAGGCCGGCTTTGGCCAGTACGAGGTCAGCGCCTATGCGCGCCCTGGCCGGCAGAGTGCGCACAACCTGAACTACTGGCGCTTCGGCGACTACCTGGGCATCGGCGCCGGCGCGCACGGCAAGATCAGTTCCGGTGCCGAGGAGCACGTACTGCGACGCTGGAAACTGAAACATCCGCAGGCCTACCTCGACAGCGCGGGCACCCCCGCCTCGTTCGGCGGCGACGATGTCATCGCCCCCGGGCGGCTGCCGTTCGAGTACATGCTGAACCTGCTGCGCCTGCACGAAGGTTTCAGCCTGCGCGATTTCGAGTCGCGCACCGGCCTGCCGCGCAGCGTGCTGGACGCACCGCTGGCCGAGGCCGTGCAGCGCGGCTGGCTGACCGTTGACAATGGCCACGTACAGCCCACCGAGCTGGGCCGCCGCTTCACCAACGATGTGGTGAGCCTGTTCCTGGAGGAGTAAGGCCTCCGCCGTAACGGGTAGTGCCGGCCGCTGGCCGGCAATCCGGTGCGGATCGCGTTGCCGGCCAGCGGCCGGCACTACCGCGCATCGGGGCCATGCCCGGCAGATGCATTTCACATTCACCCTAAAGTAGCGCCGACATCGGCCGACACGGTAGATTCACCAGATCGATCCGCGGGAATCCGGGTACCGCTCGCCGATGTCAGCTGTTTTTTCCCCCACCCCTGCCGACAAGGCCCGCCTGGCCGCGGCCGACCTGCCGCCGCGGGTGCGCGAACTGCTGGGCGCGTTGATCGGCCTGTGCCGGCAGACCCTGGCCGCGCCGCTGATCCTGACCGTCGAAGCGCTGGAACAGACCCTGCTGCACGACGCCGATCGCGCGCGCAATCCGCTGCAGCAGGCCGAACTGATGGCCCAGCGCGGCCAGCTGCATGCCTTTGCCGGTCATTTCCCCGACCGCATGCTGGATTCCGTTGCCGAGGCCTTGGCGCGCCTGCGCGAGCCTGCGGCTGCAACCCCCGCCGGGGCCACCCCGCCGCCGCTGCCGGGCATGCTGGGGCTGTCGCTGGTGGCCGAGCATGACGTCGACCGCGACCTGCTGCTGACCGAGATGATCCGGCGCGAAACCCTGCGCTCGACCAATACCCTGAACCTGCTCGGGCAACGGCTGGGCGTGCTGGCGGCGGCGCCGGCATTCGAGGCCGACGCGCTGCCGCTGGCGCCGCAGGCATTGTGCGCGATGGTGCGCCGGCTCGCGGAGCAGGACACCCTCGGCGCCGACGTACAGCTGGCGCTGTATCGCAGCTTCGAGCGCCAGGTGCTGGAACGGCTGGGCGATGTGCTCGACCGCGCCAATGCGCTGCTGGCCCAGAACGGCGTTCTGCCCGGCCTGGTCTACACGCCTTACCTGGCCCGTTCGTCGAGCACGCGACGCATCATCACCCACTCCGTCGGCGGTGGCCGCGCGACGCAGCCGGCCAAGCGTGCCCCGGCAGCGCCGCTGACCGGCTGGAACGGGTCGGCAGCGTCAGGCTCGTGGTCGAACCTGGTGCAGGAGGCGGTCAGCGACGCCGGTGGCCGCGACACCGCCGTGCCTGGGCTCACCACCTCCACCGGCAGTGCGCTGCACGACCTGCTGCAGCAGGCCCGGCACGCCAGCACCGCGCCCGCGCCGTCCGCTGCGGTACCCAGCGCCGCCGTGGATGCGGTGCTCGCGCGCCTGCAGGCCCAGTCCAGCGCCGCCACCGGCCTTGCCGACCTGCAGACCGCGGTGGTCGCCCAGCTGCGCAGCGAACACGGCGCGCAGGCCCAGCTGGGCAGCCACGACCGCGACAATCTCGACCTGCTGCGCCTGCTGATGCAGCAGGTACAGCAGCAGCAACGTCCCGACCCGGTACCGGCCGCGCTACTGGCGCGCCTGCAGGTGCCGCTGGCGCGCGCGGCCATGGCCGACCCTGGCTTCTTCGTGCGTGACGAGCACCCCGCCCGCGAACTGCTCAACCAGATCGCCGAAGCCGGCGCCCACTGGCTCGGCGATGATGACGTCGACCCCCAACTGCTGCAGCGCATGGCGCAGAGCGTGCAGGGGCTGCTCGGCCAGGATGCGCGCACGCCCGAGGCCTTCGCTGCCGCCAATGAAGACGTGCAGCAGCACCAGCGCGCGGCCGCCCATCGCGCCGAGCTGGCCGAGCGCCGCCACGTCGAGGCCGCACGCGGCAAGGAACGCCTGGACCTGGCACGACGCCAGGCCAGTGCACAGATCGACCAGTGCTGCGATACCCAGGCGCCGCCGCGCTTCGTGCAGACCCTGCTGCGCCAGGCGTGGGCCGACGCCCTGACATTGACCCGCCTGCGGCATGGTGACGATTCACCGCAGTGGCAGGAGCGCCTGCAGCAGACCCAGCGCATCGCGGCGGTGACCGCCCAGGCCGCGGACGCTGCCGATGGCACCGACGCTGCGCTGGCCACCGAGGTGGAAGCGGCGCTGGTGCAGGTCGGCTACCACGCCGAGGAGGCCGCCGCCGTCGCGCGTCGCCTGGCCACGCCCGGCGGCGAGGACGAAAGCACATCGCGTACCGAACTCAGCGCACGCCTGAAAGCACGCGCGCGACTGGGCGAGCATGCCGGCACGTCCAGCGCAGGCGCGCCCGCCGAGCCACGCAGCAGTGCCGAAGAAGCCGCCTACCAACAGCTGTCCACCCTGCCGTTCGGCAGCTGGTTCGACATCGACACCGGCGATGGCACACTGCGCCGCCAGCGCCTGTCGTGGTACAGCCTGCTGACCGGCCACGCGCTGATGGTCAATCCACGCGGACAGAAGATCGCCGATACCGACCTGGATACCCTCGCCCGCCAGCTCAGCGCCGGCCGCGCGCAGCTGGTCACCGAAGACAAGGGCCGCCTGGTCGATCGTGCCTGGCAGGCCAGCCTCGATGCGCTGCGTGCGCTGGCCGTGGGCCACACCCGGAAAACCCCTGCATGAACACCCAGCCGCCACAGGACACCCGTCGGGCACCGCGCCGCCAGGTCTCGGACCTGGTGCCGGTGACCGACCAGATGCGCGACAGCGTAGTGGGCCGCCTCGGCAACGTTTCTGAAACCGGCATGCTGATGCTGGCCAGCGTGCCGTTGCGCGAGGATGCGCTGTACCAGCTGCGATTCCCGCTGCCGATGGCCGATGGCCGCCAGGAAGCCATCGACGTAGGCGTGCACCTGCTGTGGAGCGAACCGGCGCACGTGCCGGGACAGAGCTGGACCGGCTTCCGCTTCCTCACCCTGTCACGCGAACATCGGCAGCTGCTGCGCCAGTGGGTGGACGAAGACAGCGACGAGGGACCGGTTTCGACGGCCTGAGTGCCGGTTCCGGCACAGCGGTTTTTCGCGGTATGCGGCAGAATCTAGGGCCGTTTTCCGTGTCGAGCCACCGCAATGATCCAGCAAGACCCCGGCGCCCTGTATTCCGACCACCTGGCCGTGCTGTGCCGACGTGCCGAACAGGCGCTGGCCCGCGGCGGCTTCGATCACCTGGTGGTGCCCAGCGGCACCCTGCACTACCAGGTGTTCGACGACCGCGACTACCCGTACGCGGTGAATCCGCAGTTCAAGGCCTGGCTGCCGCTCACCCGCGTGCCGAACAGCTGGATCGTGTTCACGCCCGGCAAGCGCCCGGCGGTGATCTTCCACCAGCCCTTCGATTACTGGCACGTGGTGCCGGATGCACCGAGCGGCTGGTGGGTGGAGCACTTCGACATCCACATCATCCGCACGCCCGAAGAAGCACTGGCGCTGCTGCCGGCCGACCCGTCGCGCTGCGCGATCCTCGGCGAGCCGCAGAGCGCGCTGGGTGCATTCGTGCCGAACAACCCGGCGCCGGTGGTGAACTACCTGGAATGGCACCGCGCCTACAAGACGCCGTATGAAATCGCGTTGATGCGCCAGGCGCAGGTGCTGGGCGTGCGTGGCCATCGTGCCGCCGAGGCCGCATTCCGCAATGGCGCCGACGAATTCAGCATCCACATGGCCTACTGCCAGGCCGTGGGCCAGGATGCCAATGAACTGCCGTACGGCAACATCGTCGCGCTGAACGAACACGCCGCCGTGCTGCACTACACCGAGCTGGGCCGCAAGGCGCCGCAGCCGCTGCGCAGCTTCCTGATCGATGCCGGCGCCAGCGCGTACGGCTACGCCAGCGACATCACCCGCACCTACGCCGCGCACGGCCACGACGAGTTCGCCGCGATGATCGCCGCCGTCGATGCCGCCCAGCAGAAGATGTGTGCGGCGGTGCGCGCCGGCTTCGACTACAAGCAGCTGCACGTGGACGCGCATCTCTCGCTGATGGGCGTACTGAAGGACTTCGGCGTCATCAAGGTGTCGCCGCAGACCGCCGTGGAGACCGGCGTCAGCGCCGCGTTCTTCCCGCACGGCATCGGTCACCTGATCGGCCTGCAGGTGCACGACGTGGCCGGTTTCGCGGCCAGCGACGAAGGCGGCCGCGTCGAGCGCCCGGCGGGGCATCCCTACCTGCGCCTGACCCGCGTGCTGGAGCCGGGCATGGTGGTGACCATCGAACCGGGCCTGTACTTCATCGACATGTTGTTGAACGAAGTGAAGGACGCCGGCCATGGCGATGCGATCAACTGGGACCGCGTGGACTTCTTCCGTCCGTATGGCGGCATCCGCATCGAGGACGAAGTGCTGTGCACCGAGGGCGAGGCGGACAACCTAACGCGGCCGGAGTTTGCAGCGGCCAACGGCTGAGCCCCTCGTGGTTGGATGCTTAGAGCAAAAGCCGCGCTTGGCCGGGCGGGGTGGGTTTGCAGGACACGCCGTAAACCCATCCATGGGGGCTCGATGGCGCCATCCATGGCGCCAACGGTCCTGCAAACCCACCCCGCCCGGCCTTTGACAGTTTCCTGCGCGCGTCCAACCACGGAAAAGAAAATAGAAAAGCAAAAGCGGGTCGCTTGCTTCGCTCGCTCTATGTCGACCAAGGTCGACACCCACCAACAGCCGCAGTGGCCAGTAGATCCACGCCATGCGTGGAAGATTCATTCGATATCTGACAGATGTGCCGACCAACGGTCGGCACCCACCGACAGATCGCAGGGATCTGTCAGAGGCGGGGCGGTGTGGGTGGGCAGGACCGTTGGCGCCATGGATGGCGCCATCGAGCCCCCATGGGTGAGGGCGCTTTGCTTGCGAAGCACTGCTTCGCAAGCGCCCGAACGCACAGCCGCCAGCGGCTGGGCCGGACCCCGGAGGGGGGTTTACGGCGTGTCCTGACCACCCACACCGCCCCGCCATCCCACGGAATGTCAGCTTCTGCCGTTGCTGTTGCGTTTCAGCAGGTGCAGGGCTGCAAGCCCTGCCGAAACCCCTTAACCCGCCATCACCGCTTCGATCTCGTCGGCGCTGCGCGCCAGGCCTTCGGTCAACACCCGATGGCCATCATCGGTGATCAGCACATCATCCTCGGTGCGAATGCCGATACCGCGCCAGCGTGGCTCCACCGTCGTGTCGTCCACGCCGATGTACAACCCCGGCTCGATGGTGAACGCCATGCCCGGCTCCAGCAGGCGCGAATCACCGGCCAGGCGGTAATCGCCCACGTCGTGCACATCCAGCCCGATCCAGTGCCCGGTCTTGTGCCGGTAGAAGCGCTGGTACAGGCCTTCGGACAGGTTCTTTTCCAGCGTGCCCTTCAGCAGGCCCAGCCGCAGCAGGCCCTCGGTCAGGGTCTGCACCGCCGCCAGGTGGCCGCTCTCGTACGGCACGCCCGGCTTCGCCTGCGCCAGTGCCGCGGCCTGCGCCTCACCGACCAGGTCATGCAGCGCGCGCTGCTCGGCACTGAAGCGGCCGTTCACCGGGAAGGTACGGGTGATGTCGCTGGCGTAGCCGCGGTACTCGGCACCGGCATCGATCAGCACCAGCTCGCCATCACGCGAACGCGCGTTGTTGTCGCGGTAGTGCAGGATGCAGCCGTTGCGGCCTGCACCGACGATGCTGCAGTACGCCGGAACGGTATCATTGGCGCGGAACACGCGTTCCAGCTCGGCCTGCAGCTCGTACTCGTGGATTCCCGCCTTGGCCGCCTTCATCGCCGCCAGATGGGCGCGCACGCTGATCTGCGCGGCATGCTGCATCAGCGCCACTTCGGCACCGGACTTGAACAGGCGCTGTTCGTGCAGGAGGTGGCCCAGCTCCAGGAACTCATGCGGCGGCTGCGCGCCGTGGCGCACCTGTGAGCGCACGCGGTTGACCCAGCCGATCAGCTTCAGGTCGAAATCCGCGTCGCGGCCGAAGTGGTAGTAGACGCGCGACCGCCCTTCCAGCAGGCCCGGCAGAATGTCGTCCAGATCATCGATCGGATAGGCATCGTCCATGCCGAACTGCGCCACCGCGCCTTCCTGGCCAGCACGGCTGCCGTCCCAGGCCTCACGCTCGGCATCACGCTCGCGGCAGAACAGGATGGCCTCGCCATGGCGACGGCCGGGAATCAGCACCAGCACCGCTTCCGGCTCGGGGAAGCCACTCAGGTACTGGAAGTCCGAATCCTGCCGGAACGGATAATGGGTATCGAGGCTGCGCACCTTCTCCGCCGCAGCCGGCAGCACCAGGATCGCGTCCTCGCCGGCCATGTCCATCAGCTGGCGGCGCCGACGCTTGTACTCGCCGGCCGCGATGCCGGTGCGCTGCTTGATATCCATCAGTTCAGGCGCTGCCGATGGCGCGAGGCCAGCACCACGTCGCCGTGCAGCAGCAGCACCGCCACGCGGATGAACTCCTCGATCTCCGACAGGGCGTCGTCGTCGTCATCGCCACCGGCCTCGAAATCCTCGCTGGAGGCACGGGCCAGGCTGGCCATGTCGGTCAGCGCCTCTTCGCCCTCTTCGGACAGGGTCGGGCGGCGGCCGCCGCTGCCCAGGCCGAAACCGCCCAGGAACGAGCGGGTCCAGCTGAACATGGCATCGGCCTGCGCGGCCACCTCGTCGCTGTCGGTCAGCAACAGCTCGAAGGCGAAGTCGCGGTCTTCCAGCTGCTTGATGGTGACCTGCAGCAGCTGGCCCAGCACGCTGTCGGCGGCCACCGGCGGCAGGTTGTCGTCGGCCAGCACGCGCGCCGGCCAGTCGTTGCCGGGGGCGCCGCCGGCGGCCAGCCAGCCGCACAGTGCGCCGTGCAGCTCGGCGGCGGTGGCGCCCAGGCCCAGTTCCTGGCTGGCGCGGTTAACGTCGTCGACGGAGGGAAGTTCAGTCATCGTGCGGCTCGTTCGGAAAAGGAAACCCGGGGCGCGCCGGCGCGCCCGTGAGACCCCGTAGTGTAGCAATCCGACGGCCTCCTCCCCGTGGCCGTCCGGCCTTGCTGCGACAACGCTTGACCGCCCTTGCCCGGCTTGCCTATCGTGCCCGCATGGAACCCGCCGATCCCCTTGCCCAGCTGCAGGACTTCGCCGCCCGCGTGGAGGCGTTGCTTGAACGCAACCAGCGCCTGGCCGAGGAGAACCGCAGCCTGCGCCACCAGCAGGAACAGCTGGTGGCCGAGCGTTCCACGCTGCTGGCCAAGAACGAGCAGGCACGCTCGCGGGTGGAAGCAATGATCAGCCGGCTCAAATCCCTGGAGCAGCACACATGAGTGCCGAACCGGTCAGTGTCCGCATCCTCGATCGTGAATACACCGTGGGCGTCGGTGGCGATGAACGCGACAGCCTGATGGCCGCCGCGCGCCTGCTCGATGCCCGCATGCGCGAGATCCGCGGCAGCAACCGCATGGCCGCCGTGGACCGCGTGGCGGTACTGGCCGCGTTGAACCTGGCCCATGAACTGCAACTGCTGCGCGACGAGAACGCCCGCCAGGCGGTGGCGCTGCAGCAGACGCTGGCCGATCTGAACCGGCGCCTGGACCGCGCGATCGACGGCGGCGCCTGAAGAACGCGCACAACGCGCCAATTCTCATATCTGAATTGGCACGGACTGTTGCCGACGAACGGCCTATCCAGATCCTGCGCGCTGGCTATAATGGCAACGCGTTCTCTGCGGTACTCGACGGCATGTGCAAACATTCGCCTTGTCCCTTAAGAACGACACCGGGAGCGCGACAGCGCCGGGAGTGCAGGTCCGCCTTGTAGCGGGAAGCCCGATGGTTCTCCAGCGTTCCCACTTGAGCCCCCGGGTTCAAGGTCGTTTCGCATGCATCGACATTGCGGAGAATGCAATATTCCAGCAAGGGCGGCGTCTTCGGGCGTCGCCCTTGTTCTTTCCGGCACAATGGCGGCTGATCCTTGCCGCACGCTGCCATGACCGACCCGCGCCAGGCCCTGCGCCACGACCTGCGGCAACGCCGCCGCGACCTTTCCGCCGCTGAGCGCATTGCCGCCGCCGAATTACTTGCCGATGCCCTGCTGGCACTGCCGTTCGCGCCGCGCGAAGGCGCCGTGGCCGGCTACTGGGCGCTGGATGGCGAGATCGCCCTGCACCGCTGGCAGCTGCAGTTGCCCGAAGGCCTCACCTACTGCCTGCCGGTGTTGGCCGGCGACGTGCTGCGCTTCGCACCGTGGCGCCCCGGCCAACCGCTGACCAGCAACCGTTACGGCATCCCCGAGCCCGACGTGGCGCTGGCAGACACGCTGGAACCGGCGCAGATGGCGCTGGTGGTGACCCCGCTGGTGGGCTTCGACACGCAGTGCCGGCGGCTGGGCATGGGGGGCGGCTGGTATGATCGCAGCTTCGCCTTCCGCCATGACCGGCCGGCGCCGCCCTGGCTGGTCGGTGCGGCGTTCGCGGTGCAGCAGGTCGAGTCCTTGCCGGTGGCGTCGTGGGACGTGCCGGTGGATGCGATCTGCACCGAAGGCGGCACCCTGTTCCCCTCCGCTGCCCCCGTGAACGCATGACCGCCCGCAAGCGCTACTGGCTGATGAAGTCCGAACCGGACGCCTTCTCCATCGATGACCTGGCCAAGGTCAAGGTCGAACCCTGGAACGGGGTGCGCAACTACCAGGCGCGCAATTTCATGCGCGATGGCATGCAGGTCGGCGACGGCATCCTGTTCTATCACTCCAATACCAAGGTGCCGGGCATCGTCGGCCTGGCCACGGTGGCCAGCGCGGCCTATCCGGACGACACCCAGTTCGACCCGGCATCCGACTACCACGACCCCAAGAGCACGCGCGAGAACCCGCGCTGGATGCTGGTGGACGTGGCCTTCGACCGCAAGCTCAAGCAGGTGATCGCGCTGGACGAGATCAAGCTGCACGCCGACGAGCTCGGCGAAGGCTTCCCGCTGGTTGCCAAGGGCAACCGCCTGTCGGTGTTCCCGGTGACCGCCACGCAGTGGAAGCTGCTGCTGTCGCTGGAAAAGAAATCCTGATTCCCTGCCTGAGAGTTCTCCCATGTCCGAAGCCAAGCGCCTGGCCGCCGAGAAAGCCATCGAATACGTCGAAGACGGCATGATCGTCGGTGTCGGCACCGGGTCCACCGTGGCCTATTTCATCGATGCCCTGGCCCGCATCCAGCACCGCATCAAGGGCGCGGTGTCCAGTTCCGAGCAGAGCACCGCGCGCCTGAAGCAGCACGGCATCGAGGTGATCGAGCTGAACCACAGCGGCAACCTGTCGCTGTACGTGGACGGCGCCGACGAGTGCGACCCGAACAAGTGCCTGATCAAGGGCGGCGGTGCCGCGCTGACCCGCGAGAAGATCATCGCCGAGGCCAGCGAGCGCTTCATCTGCATCGTCGACCCGAGCAAGCAGGTGCCGGTGCTGGGCGGGTTCCCGCTGCCGGTGGAAGTGATCCCGATGGCGCGCAGCCTGGTCGCCCGCCAGATCCGCGACATGACCGGCGGCCAGCCGACCTGGCGCGAAGGCGTGGTCACCGACAACGGTAACCAGATCCTGGACATCCACAACCTGCAGATCACCGATCCGGAGAAGCTGGAGCGCGAGCTCAACCAGCTGCCGGGCGTGGTCTGCGTCGGCCTGTTCGCGCGCCGTCGCGCCGACGTGGTGATCGTCGGCGGCGAGCCGCCGGTCGTGCTCTGACCCTTCCAAGGATCCTGACGATGTCGCTGTTGCGTTCGCTGCTGATGCTTCCGCTGCTGGCCCTGGCCGGCTGCGCCACCGACGCGGCCCGCCACTGGGTCGAGCTGGACGGCGCCCGCTACCAGGTCGAGCTGGCCACCAACGATGAAACCCGCGCGCGCGGGCTGATGTTCCGCGACCAGATGGCGGCCGACCACGGCATGCTGTTCGTCCACGACCGCGAAGAGATGCAGGCGTACTGGATGAAGAACACCAAGATCGCGCTGGACATCCTGTACTTCGACAACGAACGCAAACTGGTCAGCCAGCAGCGCGACGTGCCGCCGTGCTCGGCCGGCGACATGTGTCCGCCGTACCCCAGCGGCGGCCCGGCGCGCTACGTGCTGGAACTCAACGCCGGCCAGGCCGAAAAGCTGAAGCTGAAGGACGGCACCGCGCTGACCTTCGGCCCGGGCATCGAGTAGATCTTCGCCCTGCATTGAGCAGGACCGGTAGGTGCCGACCTTGGTCGGCACTGGCTTGCCGCGCACGGGCAGGCTGTGGTGTGGACCAAGGTCCACACCCACTGGAAGCCCATCGGCCCAGGCCATGGCTTTTTCACGCGGCACCGCTTGAAACCGTCTGCGAATGACGCCAGTCTGTGACCATGCAGGACCGGATCACACTCCCCGACTGGGATGCACTGGCCGACCTCGAAGACGAGGCGCTGCCGCTGTTGCCAACCGCACTGCTGATCGCGCGCGATGAATACCCCGATCTGCAGCCGTCCACCTACGAGGCGCTGATCCAGAGCCATGTCGACCACCTCCGCTCGGAAGTGGAGGCCATCGACAACAGCCCGTTGAAGATGGCGGCGATCAACCGCCACCTGTTCGACGAGCTGGGCTACAGCGGCGACCACGACGAGTACTACGACCCGCGCAACAGCTACCTCAACCAGGTGTTCGAGCGCCGCCTGGGCAATCCGATCTCGCTGGCCCTGGTGCAGATGGAAGTCTCGCGCCGGCTGGGTATTCCCCTTGATGGCGTGTCTTTCCCCGGCCACTTCCTGGTGCGCCTGCCGGTGGATGACGGCGTGCTGGTGATGGACCCGTTCAACGGCGGCCGGCCACTGGACGTGGATGAACTGCGCGAGCGGGCCAAGTCACACCTGGGCGGGCAGATGCCCGACGACCAGGTGCTGGCGCAGATCCTCGACCCGGCGCCGGCGCGCGCGATCCTGATGCGCATGCTGCGCAACCTGCATGGCGTCTATGCCGAGGCCGGCGAATGGGACCGCGCCGCACGCAGTGCCGACCGGCTGCTCAAGCTGGCCCCGGAACAGGACGACGCCCTGCGCGACCGCGGCCTGGCCTACCTGCAGCTGGAGTACCTGGCCGGGGCCCGTCATGACCTGGGCCAGTACCTGAAGCGCAACCCCGAGGCGAGCGATGCGCAGTGGCTGCGCGAGAAGCTGATCGACCTTGGCGGGCCGATGCCGCGGCTGCATTGATTCTGTCAGGTGTGCGGACCAACGGTCCGCACCCACCCCAACGGTCCGCACCCACAGACGGGGCTGGTCAATCGACCTCGACCATCTCGAAATCGGCCTTGGTCACCCCGCAGTCCGGGCAGGTCCAGGTCTCGGGAATGTCCTCCCAGCGCGTGCCCGGCGCGATGCCCTCCTCCGGCAAGCCGTCCGCTTCGCTGTACAGGAAGCCGCAGACCACGCACATCCAGGTACGCAAGGTGGTGGGGGTGGCATCGCTCATCGGATAATCAGGGCTGGATTCACGGGCCGCCATTGTCCCATTGCGGTCCACTCACCGGTAGCCATCGATGACTTCAGCTTCCCCGGCGCCCCGCGGCGTCTACCTGATCACCCCGGATGAACCCGATACCGCACGCCTGCTGGTACGCACCGCGCCGCTGCTGGCCGCCGGCGCCACCTGGCTGCAGTACCGCAACAAGACCGCCAGTGACGCCCTGCGGCAGGAGCAGGCCACTGCCCTGCAGGGCCTGTGCGCTGCCCATGGCGTACCGCTGATCATCAATGACGACCCGCTGCTGGCCAAGGCGGTCGGCGCGGCCGGCGTGCATCTGGGCGGCACCGACGGCGACATCCCCAGCGCGCGTGCGCTGCTGGGGGCCGAGGCCATCATCGGCGCGTCCTGCTACGACCAGCTGGCCAATGCAGAAAAGGCCGTGGCCGCCGGCGCCAGCTATGTGGCCTTTGGCGCCTTCTTCCCCACCACCACCAAGATCACCAGCAGCCGCGCCCACCCCGACCTGCTGCGGCAAAGCGCCGCACTGGGCGTGCCGCGGGTGGCGATCGGCGGGCTGACCCCGGACAATGTCGGTCCCATCATCGACGCCGGCGCCGACCTGGTCGCCGTGGTCAGCAGCGTGTTCGCCGCCGAAGACCCGGTCGCAACCCAGCACGCCCTCCTCGCCCAGTTCGCGTAACACCCAGGAAAGCCCCATGAACCACGACCAGTCCCACGCCCTGTTCTCCCGCGCCCAGCAGCTGCTGCCGGGCGGCGTCAATTCGCCGGTGCGCGCGTTCAAGTCGGTCGGCGGCGAGCCGTTCTTCGTCGAGCGCGCCGACGGCGCCTACCTGTACGACGTCGACGGCAACCGCTACATCGACTACGTCGGTTCCTGGGGCCCGATGATCGTCGGCCACAACCACCCGGCGGTGCGCCAGGCGGTGAAGAAGGCCATCGACAACGGCCTCTCGTTCGGCGCACCGTGCGCGGCCGAAGTGACCATGGCCGAGACCATCACCCGCCTGGTGCCGTCCTGCGAGATGGTGCGCATGGTCAACTCCGGCACCGAAGCCACGCTGTCGGCGATCCGCCTGGCGCGCGGCGCCACCGGCCGCAATCGCATCGTCAAGTTCGAAGGCTGCTACCACGGCCACGGCGACTCGTTCCTGGTCAAGGCCGGCAGCGGCATGCTGACCCTGGGCGTGCCGACCTCACCGGGTGTTCCGGCCGGGCTGAGCGAGCTGACCCTGACCCTGCCCTACAACGACTTCGAAGCCGCCACCGCACTGTTCGAACAGCAGGGTGACGACATCGCCGGCCTGATCATCGAACCGGTGGTCGGCAACGCCAACTGCATTCCCCCGCGCGAGGGTTACCTGCAGCACCTGCGCGAACTGTGCACGAAGCACGGCGCGCTGCTGATCTTCGACGAGGTGATGACCGGCTTCCGCGTTGCCCTTGGCGGTGCGCAGGCGCACTACGGCATCACCCCGGACCTGACCACCTTCGGCAAGATCATCGGCGGCGGCATGCCGGTGGGCGCCTATGGCGGTCGCCGCGAGCTGATGCAGCAGATCGCCCCGGCCGGCCCGATCTACCAGGCTGGCACGCTGAGCGGCAATCCGGTGGCGATGGCCGCCGGCCTGGCGATGCTGGAACTTGTCCAGCAGCCGGGCTTCCACGCCGACCTCGCCGAGCGCACCGCGCGCCTGTGCGCCGGCCTTGAAGCCGCCGCCGCCGAAGCTGGCGTGGCGGTGACCACCACCCGCGTAGGCGCGATGTTCGGGCTGTTCTTCACCAGCGAAAAGGTGGAGACCTATGCGCAGGCCACCGCCTGCGACATCCCGGCGTTCAACCGCTTCTTCCACGCGATGCTGGAACAGGGCGTGTTCCTGGCACCGTCCGCCTACGAGGCCGGTTTCCTGTCCAGCGCCCACGACGATGCCGTGATCGAGGCGACGCTGGCCGCTGCACGCGTGGCATTCAAGGCCGCCAAGGGCTGAGTGCTGCCCCGGCAGGTGCCAACCTTGGTTGGCACTGCCGCATCTGGTAGGTGCCAACCTTGGTTGGCACAGAGCAGTCGAGCATGGCTCGACTCTACAGACGGCATCAACCGAAGACGAGCTTGCCCTTCATCATCGCGAAGTGGCCGGGGAACGAGCAGAAGAAGGTGTAGTCACCGCCCTTCTGCAGGCCCTGGGTGGAGAAGCGCACGCGCGTGGTCTCGCCACCTCCAATGACCTTGGTGTGGGCCAGAACGCGCTTGTCGGCCTTCGGCAGGTAGCTGTCGGCCAGGGTCATGCGCATGCCCGCCATCGCCACCGGCTGGTAGTCGGCCGTGCGGGTCAGCACCCAGTTGTGCCCCATCGCGGTGGCGGCCAGCTTGCCGGTGTGGCGCAGGGTCAGGTCCACGGCACTGCAGTCGGCGGCAATCTTGATCTCGCGGCTGCTGAAGCTCATCTGGTCGGTGCTGTCGATGCTCACCGCACAGACCCGCGCCATCGCTGATGGCGCCAGCATCAGCGCACCCAGTCCCACTGCCACCGTCCAAGCCTTCATCGCTGCATCTCCTGCGGATTCAAGCGCCATTCTAGGCAGGCCCATGCGCTCCCGTCTGCGACCGTCTGTCGCATGCACGCTCCAGGGTTTGCGCGCATCCATGGCAATGGCATGCTCGGCCGATGCGGATCGACCTGTTGCTGCTGGATGTGGATGGCGTGCTGGTGCAGTACCAGCGCGCGCAGCGCGTGCTGCACCTGGCGCAGGCGCTGGACGTTTCCCCGCAGGCCGTGCAGGCCGCGCTGTACGACAGCGGGCTGGACGCCGCGCATGACCGTGGCGCACTGGATGGCCCAACCTATCTGGCGCAGCTTGGCGGGCTTCTGGGCAGGACGCTCGATGTGGCCGCCTGGGTGGCTGCACGGCAGGCCGCCAGCCACCCGCAGGTGGCCGTGCTGCAGCGGCTGCAGGCGCTGCAACTACCAATGGCGGTACTGACCAACAACGGCGCGCTGATGGTGCAGGCATTGCCCGCCCTGCTGCCGGACCTGTTTCCGGCGCTGCAGGACCGCGTGTTCTGCAGTGCCGATTTCGGCCTGCGCAAACCGCAGCCAAGGGTGTTCCAGCGCGTGCTCGAGGTACTGCAGGTTGCGCCTGCGCGCACCTTGTTCGTCGATGATCTTTTCGCCAACGTGCGCGGCGCGCGCGCGGCCGGCCTGAACGCCGAAACGGTGCGCGACGGGCGCGGGTTGGGGAAGGTGTTGAAGCGCTACGCAATCCTGTAGAGCCGAGCATCGGCCCGGCTCTACCGCCAAGGATCAGCGCGCGGCGATGAACGCGGCAATCGCCGCGCGCAGGCGCTTCAGGCCTTCGGCCACTTCTTCGTCGGTGATGTTCAGCGACGGGACGAAGCGCAGCACGTCCGGGCCGGCCTGCAGGGTCAGCAGGCCCTGCTCGGCGGCATGGTCGAGGATGGCACCGGCCTGGCCGGCAAAGTCCTTGCTCAGCACCGCACCGAGCATCAGGCCACGGCCACGCACCTCGCTGAACACGCCAAACTCTTCATTGATGCGGGCGAAGCCATCGCGCAGCGCCTTCGACTGGCGGCTGACGTTTGCGGCGATCTCCGCCGAAGCCAGCTTGCGCAAGGCCACGCGGGCGACCGCCGCGGCCAGCGGGTTGCCACCGAAGGTGGTGCCGTGCGCGCCAAACTGCATGGTCTCGGCCACCTTCGGGCCGGCCAGCATCGCGCCGATCGGGAAACCACCGCCCAGTGCCTTGGCCAGGGTGACCATGTCCGGCACCACATCGTCCTGCCAGTGTGCGAACAACGTGCCGGTGCGGCCCATGCCGGCCTGGATCTCGTCCAGCACCAGCAGCGCGTTGTGCTGGTCGCACAGCTCGCGCACGCGCTTGAGGAAACCGGACTTGGCCGGCATCACGCCGCCCTCGCCCTGGATCGGCTCCAGCATCACCGCTGCCACGTCACCGGCGGCCATTGCGGTTTCCAGCTGCACTTCATCGTTGAAATCGATGTAGCGGAAGCCACCGGGCAGCGGCTCGTAGCCTTCCTGGTACTTCGGCTGGGCAGTGGCGGTCACCGCGCCCAGGGTGCGGCCGTGGAAGCTGCCACGGAAGGTGATGATCACCCGCTTGTCGGCCGGGCGGCCCTGGCTGGAGGCCCACTTGCGGACCATCTTGATCGCCACTTCGTTGGCTTCGGCGCCGGAATTGCACAGGAACACGCGCTCGGCGAAGCGGCTGGCCTTCACCAGCTCTTCGGCCAGGTGCAGCGGCGGTGCGCTGTAGAACACGTTGCTGGTGTGCCAGAGCTTGCCGGCCTGCTCGACCAGCGCGGCCACCAGGTCCGGGTCGTTATGGCCCAGGCCACACACGGCGATGCCGGCGGCCAGGTCGATGAACTCACGGCCCTGGCTGTCCCACACGCGGGCGCCCTGGCCTCGCTCCAGTACCACCTGGCGGGGCTTGTAGACCGGCAGGTAGTAGTGCGAAAGGGAGATCAGCGGGTCGGTCGCGGCGGTCATGGCAGTCGGCAGGGTTCAGGAATCCCCATTCTCGCGCCGGAACCCCTGCGGCACAATGCGCCCATGCGACCGTTTTCCGCCCCCCAGCTGAACCCCGCCACCGAGACCGGCTGGCGCCGTCGGTGGTTCGACATCATCTACCGCCACGACTCGCGGCCTTCGCGCAATTTCGACCTGATCCTGGTGGTGGCGATCATCGCCAGCATCCTGGTGGTGATGATCGACAGCGTGCAGCACCTGCATGCCGAATGGTCCACCGGCCTGTACATCCTGGAATGGGCGTTCACGATCATCTTCACCGCCGAGTACCTGCTGCGGCTGGCGGTGGTCAAGCGCCCGCTGCGCTATGCGGTAAGCATCTGGGGCATCATCGACCTGCTGTCGATCCTGCCCGCCTACCTGTCGATGTTCATTCCCGGCGCGCAGAGCCTGCTGGTGGTGCGCGCGCTGCGCATCCTGCGCGTGTTCCGCATCCTCAAGCTGACCCGCTACATCGAGGAAAGCGGCGTGCTGATGACGTCGCTGTGGCGCAGCCGGCGCAAGGTGCTGGTGTTCCTGTTCACGGTGATCACCATCACCATCATCGCTGGCGCACTGATGTACGTGATCGAAGGGCCGGAACATGGCTTCAGCAACATTCCGGCCAGCATGTACTGGGCGGTTGTGACCATGGCCACGGTCGGTTTCGGCGACATCGTGCCGCAGACCGTACTCGGCCGCTTCGTCACCTCGGTACTGATCCTGATCGGCTACAGCATCATCGCCGTGCCCACCGGCATCTACACCGCCGAACTGGCCAGCACCATGCGCGAAGCCGAGCTGGCCGCACGCCGCGATGCCCGCGGCTGCCCGCACTGCGGGCTGGAAGGCCACGAGCCGGACGCCCGCCACTGCCGCAGGTGCGGTGGTGAACTGCCGGATGCGTTCAACCATTGAGGGCGCACGCCGGGGATGACCCGGCGCTGCCCTTGGCGGATCCACGCGCTGCGTGGCCGCGCGGCACCGCTCAGCGCAGGCGGTTGCTGGTGGTCACCAGGTCGTTGTAGGCGTCCAGGATCGTCGACTGCGCGCCTTCAGGATCGGTGGTGAGCCAGCTGCCCGAGGCCTTGCGCTCGGCCGCCAGCGCTTCGGCGCTGATCGGCTTCCCCTGTTCCAGGCGCTCGACGCCGCGGCCTGCGGTACGCACCAGCTTGTCAGCCGAGCGCTGCACGTGGCCCCACATCGGGTCATCCTTGCCGACACCGCCGTTCTGCACTTCGGTCACCAGCGCCTGATAGTCGGCCAGCTGCTTGCGCACTACCGCCAGGTCCGGCGCGTCGCCCTGGAACGCCATGGCCAGCTGCTTGCCGTCGCCGAGAATGCGCAGGTGGTAGTAGGCCAGCGAGCGACCCTCGCTTTCCTCGATCCGCTTCAGCTCCGCGGCGCGGCGCTCGTTCTCGTTCTTCTCCAGCGCCACATCCATCGCTTCGCTGGCCTTGAAGAAGGCGGCATAGGCCTGCATCAGCGGCGCATGCTGTGCACGCATGCCTTCGCCCCCATCACGACGGTAGTCTTCACGGGTGAAGTAGCCATCGGCGCGCTCGGTCAGGGCATTCAGGGCCTGGAACGCCTGCTGATAGTCGCGCGCGGGGCCATCCATCGGCAGTGCCGGGGTCTTCGCCAGTGCGTCGGTCATCGACTGGCCGCAATACTCGACCCGGTGCGACAGCACCTTGCCGGGCGAGCGCGGTTGCGCTTCCTTGCCGGTCGGGCCGGCCTCGGGATCCTTCATCCAGCCGGTGTAGGCCTGGAAACCTTCGTGGACGGGCTGCTCGACGCCGTTGTAGCACTCGATGTAGGCATTGACCTTTACCAGCCCGGGGTCGGCCACGGCCAACCCCGCCGGCTTGTTGCAGCCGGCCAGGCCTGCCAGCGAGCCAAGCAGAAGCAACGGAAGCATACGTGTGGATGCGTTCAAATCAGTTCCTTGCACAAGTAAAAACTGCAGTCATCGTGGTTCATCGCGCCCACACCCGTCCCGGCAGCGCCGGAAGACGCCGCCCTTCGGCGCCCCGCCATGGGTCACGTCGCAATCGACCTGTTCGATTACGACAAAATGGCGCGATGAACGCCTCGGTTACTGGCGATTGCTCTGGAAAACGAGCGCGTTGTACTCCTGCATCAGCTTGCTGGCAGAGCCGCGCGGCGCCATCGAGGGCGAATCAAGCATGCGCCGCTCGAAATCGGTGTAGGGCTTGTTCTCGCTGACACGCTGCAGCCGCTCCTTGCCTTCGCGGCGGAAATTCTCGGCTCCACGCTCGAAGCCTTCCCAGTCCGTCTTGCCCGGCTGCTGGTCGGCAACCTTGGCGTGCGCTTCATCGGAAATGCGGTTGAAGGCATCCAGGTGCTCGCGGGCCGCGGCCTGATCAAAGCCGTCATCGGTCATCAACTCCACGATCGCCTTCGCTTCCAGCATCATCGCCAGGCGGTAGTACTCGCGCGTGCGCCCCTCGGCCTGTTCCAGTGCTTTGAGCTGCTCGCGCTGGGCAGCGTCGTTGTGGCGCTCCAGCGCGGTGTTGAACGTTTCGCTGGCAACCACGAAGTCCTTGAAGGCGGCCATCAAAGGCGCATGCATCTGCTTGCCCTTGGCAAACTGGTCGTCTTCGTAGTCCTGGCGATCGTAGTAGTCGTGCGCGTCCTTGCTGAGCGGCACCAGTGCCTTCAGCGCCTGCTGATACCGGCCAGCAGCGGCATCAAGATCGGCCAGGGCCGGCTTGGCAGCGATCGCTTCGGTCACCGGCGCGTCGCACTGCTTCATGTCGTAGTCGCTGATCTCGAACGGCCCGTACACCTGCGTCTCGCGCCCGCTCGGGCCGGCGTCGACGTCCTTGATCCAGCGCGTGTAGGACTCGATGCTGCCGTGTGTTTTCGAATCAAGCGCGTTGAAGCAGCCGATGTAGGCGTTGAGCTTTGCGGTCAACTGCTGCTGTGCGTCGGAGCTTGCGGTACTTGCGTCCGGCTTGCCGGAAGGACCAGCGTCACCCGCGGTTGCCGGCGCCTTGCCACCGCAGGCGCCCAGGATCAATGACAGCGACGCGGCCAGCGCCGCGTGGGAAAGAGTGCGTGACATGCGTTCACTTCCTTGTTGAAAACGATTACAGCTGCGCATTCTAGCGCAGCAGGCCGAGGGTCGCAGCCCTCGGCCTCGTCCAGCGGGTCAAGCTCAATCCAGGAACAGGTCCGGCAGCAACGGCCGCGACGCATCCACTGCATAGCCCGACAGATCGGTGACACCGGCCTGCGCCAGCACCTCATCATCGATCAGGAACCGGCCGTGGAAACCCGCCGCTTCGCGCACCAGCACGGCATGCGCGGCGTCGGCCATGATCTGCGGCGTGCGGCAGCCGGCGGCATCCACGCCCGGAATCATGTTGATCGCATCGGTGGCAATTACCGTGCGCGGCCACAGCGCATTGACCGCCACGCCCTGCGGGCCGAACTCCGCGGCCACGCCGAGGGTGACGAAGCTCATGCCCATCTTCGCCAGCGTATAGCCGGTGTGCGGGCCCCACCACTTCGGCTCCAGGCTGGGCGGCGGTGCCAGGGTGAGGATATGCGGGTTGGGCGCCTGCAGCAGGTAAGGCAGGCAGGCCTGTGCGCACAGGAAGCTGCCGCGCGCGTTGACCTGCTGCATCAGGTCGAAGCGCTTCATCGGCGTATCCAGCGTGCCGCGCAGCCAGATTGCGCTGGCGTTGTTGACCAGGATGTCGATGCCACCGAAGGTGTCGACGGTGGCGGCGACGGCCGCCTGCACCTGCTCTTCCTCGCGGATGTCGCACTTCAGGGCCAGGCCCTGGCCACCGGCCGCCGTAACCGCCTCGGCCGCGCTGTGGATGGTGCCCGGCAACTTCGGATTCGGCACCGACGACTTGGCGGCGATCGCCACGTTGGCGCCGTCACGCGCGGCGCGCAACGCGATGGCCAGGCCGATGCCGCGCGAGCCACCGGTGATGAAAAGCGTTTTGCCCTGCAGACTGCCCACGTTCCACACTCCAGCGTATGCAATGAGCCGCTAGTATGCCGCGCCGACGCGGAGTTCACCCGGCCTTGACGATACTCGGGCCTCCAGACAACGCACGAGGTCCACGCCATGCGCCGTTCCCGCCTGCTGCTGCCTGCCTTGGGGCTCGCCCTGCTGACCGCCTGCCAGGGCCGTTCGCCGGAACCCGGCAAGGAGCCGTCCGCCGGTGACGCGCCCAGCGCGGCCAAGGCCGCTGCGGATGGCAGGATGCGCTGGAGTGAGGCGGTGGTCTGGGATGGCGACCTCAACGCCTGCCGCCAGGGCGAGAATGCGGCCACGCGTGACTGCCTGCGCGATGCGATGCACGCCGGTGGCGCCAGCGCCGATGCGATCACCGCCGCCGAACAGTTGTCCACCGGCGGCGAACTGGCCTACGTGACCGCTTGGCACGAGAGTGACGGGCTGGGCGTGGCCACGGTGGAGTACCCGTTCCGCGCCAACACCAACGAAGGCACCCGCCTGGTCGACGCCAGTGGCAAGCGCATCGATGTGGATGCCGTGCAGCTGGACGACACCCTGCGCGCGGACCCGACGGTGCAGGAACTGCTGAAGGCCAACCCGCAGGCGACGCCGTTCGCACCCGCGCAGTCGGCGGGAGCGACGCCGCTGGAGAATGGCGGCATCCGCCTGCTGTACCGCACACCGCTGCGCGACTGCCACGCCTGCCCGGATGTGGGCCAGCTGCAGATCGCCTACGACTTCGACGCCAAGCGCAACTTCATTGGCCAGCAGGTGGTGCCGGCGGCGCCGTAAGGTCACCGGCACTCACCTTCGTGGAGTCGAGCTTGCTCGACTGATTCTGGCGTTTCAGTCGAGCGAGCTCGACTCTACAACGGCCTCGGCGCATCCACGCATTGCCTGGACCTACCCATACGCGCGTACCTGCTTCTGCAGCAGGTGCGGCACGATCAGCCGGTGCACCGGGGCTACCGGCAGCATGTACAGGCGCCCGAACGCGTTGTGGGTGTGCACCACCGTCGCCACTTCCAGCACATCGCCCTGCCACTGCAGGGCCAACTGCACGCGCAGGTGGCGGTCGTTGTCTTCCAGCACGATGGCATCGGCATCCAGCGACTGCAGCGTGAAGATGCCGAGCCGCTGCCCCGGACGCGGTTGCTCGATGTCCTGCACAGCGCGCAGCGAACCCAGGTCCTTCATGCCCAACAGGCGCATGCCGCGATTGCGCAGTGCCATCAGCCCGTCGAACCAGCCAGGAATGCTCGCCGCCATGTCACGGTAGGCCTGCAACGCGGTTCGATCCCCGCGCTGTGTGCTGGCCTGGCAGGCATGTACAAAGTGGGCACCGGCCGTCTGCGCGCGCAGCACGCTGCCCGCACTCGGCGCGGCGGTCACCACCTGCGATGCCCTCACGGCTTCGGCCCCTGCCCCTCGTTGTCTTCCCAGTGCAGGATGCGCCGGGTGACGAAGCGGTAGACCGGCTTGCCGGTGGCGAACCACAGCTCGCGCACCCACGAAGTGCGCTTGAGCACGCGCTTCTCCACCGGAGTGAGCGACTCGCGGCAATACATGCGCTTGTGCTTGAGCAGGTGGCGCAGGTCCTCGCGGGCCAGCAGGCGCATCCAGCGCGAACGCGGATCGCCGATCACCGCCAGCTGGAAGTCGATCAGCGCTGGACGGCCATCCTCGGTGACCAGCCAGTTGGCTTCCTTGGCCAGATCATTGTGGGCCACGCCACGCCGATGCAGGTGCTGCAGCAGCCGTCGCGCCGAATGGAACCAGGCCACGTCGCCGCGGGGTGGACGCTGGTACATCGCATCGCCCGCCATGAAGCTGCGGTCGAGGTGGCGGCCATCCCAGGCCAGCAACTGCGGTACGTCAGGCATGCCATGGATGTGCTGCAGCGCGCGTGCTTCGCGGCGTGCCAGCCACCACGCAGGCAGCCGCAGCCACAGCGGCGTGGCGCCCAGATCGCGGCGCACGAACGGGCCATCGGGGCCTTTCACAAGGAGGATGCGGCCGAAGCTGTCGGCCTTCAAGGCATGCGGTGGAGCGTCTGGCGTATGCGGCATGGGCCCATTCTAGGCGATGGCGCCGGTTGCAAACGGTCACGAAGCGGCTGGGAACCAGTCACCTTCACGCCCCTATAATCGGGCAATGGACTCTTCATGGATCGACGCCACCCTCGCGTGGATTGCCGCTCACCCCGTGCTGGCGGGTGCCGTTATCTTCCTCATCGCCTTCTGCGATGCGGTCATCATTCTCGGCGCCATCGTGCCGGCCCTGCCGCTGCTGTTCGCGGTGGGCGTGTTCATCGGCCTGGGCCAGATCTCCGGGCCGTACGCGGTGGCGGCGGCAGCGTTGGGCGCGTTCGCCGGTGATGGCATCAGCTATTGGATCGGCCGTCGCTGGGGTGACCGCCTGCGCGGCATCTGGCCGTTCAGCCGCTATCCGCAGCTGCTCGATCGCGGCGAGAACCTGTTCCGCCGCAATGCGTTCAAGAGCATCCTGATCGCACGCTACGTCGGTGCGATCCGCCCGTTCGTGCCGGCCATTGCCGGCATGATGAAGATGCCTGCCAGCCGCTACATGCAGGCCAGCGGCATCGCCAGCATTTCCTGGGCGGTGCTGTTCCTGGCCCCCGGCTGGGTTCTGGGCGAAGCCTATGACGCGGTGGCCGCCGTGGCCGGACGCCTGGTGGTGGTGGTCGGCCTGCTGATGGTGATCCTCGGCCTGGTCTGGGCCATCGTGCTGTACGGCTACCGCTGGTCGGCCGCACGCATGGACAACTGGCTGGCGCGCCTGCTGGACTGGTCCAACCGCCACCCGACGCTGGGCCGCTACACCGTCGGCGTGCTCGACCCGAAACGACGTGAATCGGTACCGCTGGCGATGCTGGCGCTGATGCTGCTGGTGCTGGGCTGGGGCTGGTTCGCGCTGCTGACCGTGGTGGTCGCGCATGGCGAACCGCTGGCGATCGACCTGCTGGTGCACCAGGCCATGCTGGCGCTGCGCAACCCGCTGGCCGACTACCCGATGGCCGCGCTGGCGTCGCTGGGCGCCTGGCAGGTACTGCTGCCGGCCACCGCGGCGGCGATGGGCTACCTGATCTGGCGCCGACGCTGGATGGCCGCCGCGCACTGGCTGGCCGCACTGGCCTTCGGCCTGGCGCTGACCATGCTGCTCGGCGCCACCGTGGATGTGGTGCGCCCGGTCGATGCCAGCAGCGGCTTCGGCTTCCCGTCGGTGTCGGTGACCATGGCCACCATCACCTTCGGCTTCTTCGCGGTGCTGATCGCGCGCGAGATGCCGGGCCGCACCCGCGTCTGGCCGTACCTGGTGTCGGGCATCGTGGTCAGCCTGATCGGCTTCTCGCGGCTGTACCTGGGTGCACATTGGCTGAGCGATGTGATCGGCGGCATGCTGTTCGGCACGTTCTGGCTGCTGGTGCTGGGCATCGCCTACCGTCGGCGCTTCAACCGCTCGTTCTGGGTGAAGCCGGTGGCGTGGCTGTTCTACGGCGTCTTCGCCCTGGCGGCGATGTGGTACGCGCCGCGCCACATCCCGGTGAAGCTGGAGCGCTTTGAACCGACCCTGCCGGCGCCGCAGGCGATGGACATGCAGGCGTGGTGGCAGCACGACTGGTCGACGCTGCCGGCGCGCCGCAACGAGTTCGATGATGACCAGCGCTGGCCGCTGGACGTGCAGGTGGCCGGCCCGCTGGCGCCGCTGCAGGCGCAGCTGGAGGCCCGCGGCTGGAAGCGGCAGGAACAGGCCGGCTGGCAGGAAGCCCTGCTGATGCTGGACAAGAACACCGGCGCCGACCAACTGCCGGTACTGCCGGCCACGCTGGAAACGCGGGTGGAAGCGCTGCTGATGGTGCGCCAGGGTGCGCAGCCGGATGAGCGCTACGTACTGCGCCTGTGGCCGGCCCCGGCCCAGCTGCAGCCCGGCGATACGCCACTATGGCTGGGCAGCGCACAGACCCTGCGCTACGAGCGCCACTTCGAATGGATCGGCATGTGGCATCCGCTGCGCGGCGTCGACCCGGCCATGAACGCGGTGAAGGAGGCCGTACAGGGCCTGCCGCAGCGCGAGGACGTGCACGGCGAGACCGGGTTGCCGGTACTGCGGTTGAAGACCACCGCGCGCTGACGGAGGCGGTGCTGCTCTGGTAGTCGCCAACCTTGGTTGGCGCTTCGGGTAAAGGCTGCCAACCAAGGTTGGCATCTACCGGTTACGCCGCGCTCTGGTAGTCGCCAACCTTGGTTGGCCTTTGCCGGCTACGCCGCGCTCTGGTAGTGGCCAACCTTGGTTGGCGTTTGCCGGTTACGCCGCGCTCTGGTAGTGGCCAACCCTGGTTGGCGTTTGCCAGTTACGCCGCGCTCTGGTAGTGGCCAACCTTGGTTGGCCTTTGCCGGCTACGGCATCCAGCCCAGCAACTGCTGCAGGCGCTGATGCGGGTCGTCCATCTGCAGCAGCTGCAGGCGCTGCTGCTCGCTCAGCGGCAGCAGTTCGGCCAGGCGCCAACCGACCCAGCTCGCCTGATCCAGCAGTGCCGGATTCGCCGGCGCATACGCCTCGCCCGCCTGTTCGATGATGTGCCCCAGCACCGTGGCCAGCAGCGCATGCTGTGGCCGCAGTTCGTCGTCGGGATCTTCTTCGCACCAACTCACGTCGGCCACCACCAGGCCGTTGTCACGGACCCGCGTGCGCTCGACATGGAAGCGGCGGGTGCCACGCAGGCGCAGCTGCAGCACGCCATCGGCGCCGACATCGAAATCTTCGATGCGCACCTGCACGCCATACGCCGCCGGCGTCGCCGGTGCGCCCACTTCCTGGCCGTCGAGGATCAGGCAGACGCCAAAGCCCTCGCCACTGCGGCCGCTGTCACGGACCAGATCCAGATAGCGTCGCTCGAACACGCGCAGGCCCACCGCTGCACCCGGCACCAGCGTGCTGTGCAGCGGGAACAGCGGCAGCGAACCGTCGGCGCTCATCGGGCCTGCAGGGCGGCGAGGAAGCGGCGCGGTGCGCCGTCGAAGCCACCGTTGGACATGAACACCACATGGTCACCACTGCGTGCATGGGACTGCAGCTGTGCCAGCAGGGCATCGGTATCGGGTACCGCGTGCGCTTGGCCGCGTACCGCGGCGATCACCGCGGCAGCGTCCCAGGCCAGCTCCGGGCGGTGCAGGAACACCACTTCATCGGCCAGTGCCAGCGACGGCGCCAGCGCCTGTGCATGTGCACCCAGCCGCATCGAGTTGCTGCGCGGCTCCATCGCGACCACGATGCGTGCATCGCCGACCCTGGCACGCAGGCCTTCCAGCGTGGTGGCGATCGCCGTCGGGTGATGGGCGAAGTCGTCGTAGACGGTGATGCCATCAACGCTGCCGATCACTTCCATGCGGCGCTTGACGCTGCGGAACCGCGCCAGCGCCGGGATCACATCAGCAGGCGCCACGCCTACCGCATGCGCGGCCGCCAGCGCGGCCAGGCCGTTGAGCACATTGTGTCGGCCCAGCAGCGACCACTGCACATCACCCAGCGGCTGGCCCCGATGATGCACGCGGAACGCGCTGCCATCGGCAGCCAGCAGCTCGGCATGCCACTCCAGCGACGGATCGAATCCGAAGCGCTCGACCGGGGTCCAGCAGCCCATCGCCAGCACTTCGGCCAGGTACTTGTCTTCGCCGTTGACGATCAGGCGGCCACGCGCCGGCACCGTGCGCACCAGGTGGTGGAACTGGCGCTGGATCGCCGCCACGTCCGGGAAGATGTCGGCGTGGTCGTATTCAAGGTTGTTGAGGATGGCCACCAGCGGCCGGTAGTGCACGAACTTGCTGCGCTTGTCGAAGAATGCGGTGTCGTATTCGTCGGCCTCGACCACGAACTCGCGGCCCTGGCCGAGCCGGGCGGAGACGCCGAAATCCTCGGCCACGCCGCCGATCAGGAAGCCCGGCGAACGCCCGGCGCTTTCCAGCAGCCAGGTGAGGATGGTGGTGGTGGTGGTCTTGCCATGGGTACCGGCCACGGCCAGGGTGTCACGCCCCGGCAGCACCCGTTCGGACAGCCATTGCGCGCCGGAAATGTAGCGCTGGCCAGCGTCAAGCACGGCCTCCACGGCCGCGTTGCCCCGCGACAACGCGTTGCCGATCACCACCTCATCGGTGCCGGCCGGCACGCTGTCGGCGCGATAGCCCTGGTCCAGGGTGATGCCCAGCTGTTCCAGCTGGGTGGACATCGGCGGATAGATGGCCTGGTCGCTGCCGCTGACCGGATGGCCCAGTTCCCGCGCCAGGGCGGCCACGCCGCCCATGAAGGTGCCGGCGATTGCAAGGATATGTACGCTGCTCATGACCGAGGATTGTGACCGATGACGGCTGTATAGGGCCAATGTCCGCGCTTGGGTAAGACAAGTCCTACACAGGATGTGAGAAAACTCCAATCATCTGTCAGGGAATTCCCGATAGCGATGTTCTGTGAACCCGGACACAATTCGAACTGCCAGCCGCAGTACCCGAACCGGTCCTACTCCCCAAGAGGCCATCCCCAAGGGAGCTCATGCTGCGGGGCCCTGAGCAAGCCCTCTGCTGGCGCCTATCAAACGACACAGGCCTGATCCTCGCGGACCAGGCCTGTGTTTTTTTGCGCCCAAGGGCCGGAACCGTGTGCCGGCCCGGCCGGATCAGGCCTTGATCGCCGCCAGGATGCGCGCTTCGATCTCGTCCAGCTCACCGACGCCGTCGACGCGGGCCAGGGTGCCACGGCCGGCGTAGAAGTCGACCACCGGGGCGGTCTGGTCGTTGTAGACCTGCAGGCGCTGGCGCACCGCTTCCGGCGTGTCATCGGCACGCCCCTGCTCCTTGGCACGACCGGCGATGCGCTCGACCAGCAGCTCGGTGGCCACGTCCAGCTGCACCACCGCGTCCAGCGGCTGGCCGATCTTGGCCAGCAGGCCGTCCATCGCATTGGCCTGGGCCACATTGCGCGGGTAGCCATCCAGGATGAAGCCCTTGGCGACATCGGCCTGGGTCAGGCGCGATTCCAGCATGCCCAGCAGGATGTCGTCCGACACCAGGTTGCCGGCATCCATCACCGTCTTGGCCTGCTTGCCCAGCTCGGTGCCGGCGGCGATTTCCGCGCGCAGCATGTCACCGGTCGAAATGTGGGCGATCCCCAGCTTTTCCTTCAGGCGCGTCGCCTGTGTCCCCTTGCCCGAACCGGGCGGTCCCAACAGAACCAATCGCATTGACCTGACTCCAACGTGTTGAAAACAAAGAAGGTTCGCGTCCCGGACGGTCCGGTATCGCTGCACCGCAATAGCGCCACTTTACCGCATCCGGGTAATGTCCCTGCAATGTCCCCTCCCCCGAGCAGGTAGAAGCATGCGCAACGGTACTCTCCTCTATGCCCAGTCCGGTGGTGTCACCGCGGTCATCAACGCCACCGCAGCTGCGGTGATCGAGCAGGCCCGGGCCAAGGGCATCAAGGTCCTGGCCGCCCGCAACGGCATCCTCGGCGCCCTGCGCGAAGAGCTGATCGACACCAGCAAGGAGAGCGCCGCCGCCATCCGCGCGCTGGCCCACACCCCGGGCGGCGCGTTCGGTTCGTGCCGGGTCAAGCTGAAATCACTGGACGCTGACCGTGCACGTTACGACCGCCTGCTGGAGGTGCTGCGCGCGCACGACGTGCGCTGGTTCCTCTACAACGGCGGCAACGACTCGGCCGATACCGCGCTGAAGGTCTCGCAGCTGGCCAAGGCGTCGGGCTACGACCTGACCTGCATCGGCGTGCCCAAGACCATCGACAACGATCTGGCGGTTACCGACACCTGCCCCGGCTTCGGCTCGGCCGCCAAGTACACCGCGGTCTCGGTGCGCGAGGCCGCGCTGGACGTGGCGGCGATGGCCGAGACTTCCACCCGCGTCTTCATCTACGAAGCGATGGGTCGCCACGCCGGTTGGCTGGCGGCGGCGGCGGGCCTGGCCGGCAACGGCGATGACGAAGCCCCGCACATCATCCTGCTGCCCGAACGCGCCTATGACGAGGCGCTGTTCCTGGCCAAGGTGAAGGCGGTGGTCGAGCGCGTCGGCTACTGCGTGGTGGTGGCCTCGGAGGGCATCGCCACTGCCGATGGCCGCTTCGTCGCCGATGCCGGCGGCGGCAAGGACTCGTTCGGGCATTCGCAGCTGGGCGGCGTAGCCGCGCACCTGGCCGGACGGGTCAAGGACCAGCTGGGCCTGAAGGTGCACTGGGCCCTGCCGGACTACCTGCAGCGCTCGGCCCGGCACCTGGCCAGCAAGACCGACTGGGAGCAGGCGCAGGCGGTGGGCAAGGCTGCGGTGCAGTTGGCGCTGAAGGGCCAGAACGGCGTGATGCCGGTGATCGTGCGCAGCAGCGACGCGCCGTACCGCTGGAAGATTGAAGCGGCGCCGCTGTCGAAGATCGCCAACCACGAGAAGAAGATGCCGGCCGGCTTCATCCGCCGCGACGGCTTCGGCATCACCGCCAAGGCACGCGCCTACCTGTCACCGCTGATCAAGGGCGAAGCACCACTGCCCTACGGCCCCGACGGCCTGCCGAAGTACGTCACCCTGAAGAACCTGGCGGTGAAGCAGAAGCTGCCGCCCTTCGAGGGCTGAACCGAAAAAGGGGACGGAGGGGATTAAGTCGTAACTGCCCCTCCGTCATCCCTCCCCCATCAGCGTTGGGGCGGTTGCGACTTAATCCCCTCCGTCCCCTTTTTTTTTGGAGGTGTGCCATGGCACTGCGAGTAGTTCGACTCGGTACGCCACGCGTCGCCGGCGAGGGACTGCGCATCGGCACGGTGCGGCGACCGCCGCGTGGTGTGCCGCGCAGCGAGTTCGCCAGTCAGGATTGGTACGATGTCTGGTTCCCGACCCTGTCGCCCAGCGCGGAGCTGGTGAAGCAGGCGCACGAGGCGAAAACCGCGGCCGACTGGAATGCGTTCTTCCGCCACTACAAGGCCGAGATGAAGGCGCCCGATGCCGCCCACGCGCTGGACCTGCTGGCCGCGCTGTCGCAGCACAGCGACATCAGCGTAGGGTGCTACTGCGAAGATGAAGCACACTGCCACCGCAAGGCCCTGCGTGAGCTGCTGGTGGCGCGGGGAGCGGCGTTGGCCGGGTGATGCCCGGTTGCCGGCCAGCGGCCGGCTCTACCTCACGTCACGCCACGCGTGGATTCGCGTCGCCGGACGGCCTCAGTTGCAGGCCTTGCCTTCCATCTGCAGCTGCGCGGCGAACATCGTCACCTGCGGAATCTTGCCGGCGGCGGCCTGCTTCTTCGCCTCTTCCAGGTAGATGCGCGACTGGCCCTGTCCATCCAGCTCGACCTTGTTGCTCGACGGCAGGCGCCACACCCGCACCACCGCCTGCTGCGCCGGGCACGCGGCGCTGGGTACGCGGATCACATCGTTGAGCTTCCAGCCCTTGTCGGCACTCGGCTGTGCCTTGGCATAGTCGACGAAGCGCGCGCGTGGCTGGCACTGCTCGCTGGTACGCACGGCGGAGAAGCGGTACGGCTCTGCCGCATCGCCGGTGAACACGCCTTCCAGCCGCGCGCAGGCCTCGGGGATCTGGCGCAGCGTATGCGCCGCGCCCACCGCCTGCGGGGCACCCACCGCACGCTGCAGCTCCGGGGTTTCCGCGGCGAATGCCGGGGCGGCAGGCACCAGGGCAGCAAGCATCAACAGGGACAGGCGCATGGGGGAATCTCCTTCTGGACTCTTCGCAGGCTTGCAGAGCATGGCTTAACGGGGTGCAAAGGGCGTGATCGCGCTTTGCGCCAGGGGAAAGTCGAGCAAGCTCGACTCTACGGTGCGTCGAACGCATACTGCGGGCACCAGGGAATGCTGAACACCGCCATACGTCGGACGACCTCCAAGGTCGGTACGGGTTGGTTCCAGGCTGCAGCCCGTCGTCCCCCTCGTGGTGCCGTTCATCGCCACTGGATGCTTGTCCATCCATTTTGCGGAGGGGTCTAATGCTGGAACGTCACGGGCTGTCACTGGCGCTGGGCTGCGCCATTCTCGCGATCCTGTTCGGAATCGTCTCGGCGCGCTGGATCCTGCGCCAACCCACCGGCAATGAACGCATGATCGCGATCGCCACCGCGATCCAGGAAGGCGCACGTGCCTACCTCAACCGCCAGTACCTGACGATCGGCATCGCCGGCGTGGTGCTGTTCGTGCTGGTCGGCATCTTCCTCAGCTGGTACACCGCCATTGGATTCGCAGTGGGTGCGGTGCTGTCCGGCGCGGCGGGCTACATCGGCATGAACGTGTCGGTACGCGCCAACGTGCGCACCGCCGAGGCCGCACGCCACGGCATCAGCGCGGCGATGGACGTCGCCTTCCGTGGCGGTGCGATCACCGGCATGCTGGTGGTCGGGCTGGGCCTGCTGGGCGTGGCCGGCTACTACGCACTGCTGCTGCGCATGGGCCTGCCGATGGAACAGGCGCTGCACGCCCTGGTCGGCCTCGCCTTCGGCTCCTCGCTGATCTCGATCTTCGCGCGCCTGGGCGGCGGCATCTTCACCAAGGGCGCCGACGTCGGCGCCGATCTGGTCGGCAAGGTGGAAGCCGGCATTCCCGAGGACGACCCGCGCAACCCGGCGGTGATCGCCGACAACGTTGGCGACAACGTCGGCGACTGCGCCGGCATGGCCGCCGACCTGTTCGAGACCTATGCGGTCACTGTCATCGCCACCATGCTGCTGGGCAGCCTGATGCTGGCCGAGGCGGGCGCCAACGCGGTGCTGTATCCGCTGGTGCTGGGCGGCGTATCGATCATCGCCTCGATCATCGGTGCGCTGTTCGTCAAGGTGAAGCCCGGCGGCTCGATCATGGGCGCGCTGTACAAGGGCGTGATCGTCTCCGGCGTGCTGGCTGCGATTGCGTTCTACCCGATCACCACCGGGCTGATGGGTGACAACGTGCACGGTCCGATGGCGCTGTACGGCTGCGCGCTGATCGGGCTGGTACTGACCGGCCTGATCGTGTGGATCACCGAGTACTACACCGGCACCCAGTACAAGCCGGTGCAGCATGTGGCACAGGCCTCGACCACCGGCCATGGCACCAACATCATCGCCGGCCTCGGCATCTCGATGAAATCCACCGCGCTACCGGTGGTGGCGGTGTGCGCGGCGATCTGGGGCGCGTTCGCACTGGGCGGCCTGTACGGCATCGCCATCGCTGCCACCGCGATGCTGTCGATGGCCGGCATGATCGTCGCCCTGGATGCCTACGGCCCGATAACCGACAACGCCGGTGGCATCGCCGAGATGGCCGAGCTGCCTTCGGAGATCCGCGACATCACCGATCCGCTGGATGCAGTGGGCAATACCACCAAGGCGGTGACCAAGGGCTACGCCATCGGTTCGGCGGCGTTGGCCGCACTGGTGCTGTTCGCCGACTACACCCACAACCTGCAGGCCGCGCATCCAGGACAGGAATTCCGCTTCGATCTCAGCGACCACACGGTGATCATCGGCCTGCTGATCGGTGGCCTGATCCCCTACCTGTTCGGCGCGATGGCGATGGAAGCGGTCGGCCGGGCTGCCGGCGCGGTAGTTGAAGAAGTGCGGCGCCAGTTCCGCGAGATCCCCGGCATCATGCAGGGCACCGGCAAGCCGCAGTACGACCGGGCGGTGGACATGCTGACCCGCTCGGCCATCCGCGAAATGATCGTGCCGTCGCTGCTGCCGGTGGCGGTACCGGTGGTGGTCGGCCTGCTGCTGGGGCCACGCGCGCTGGGCGGGCTGCTGATCGGCACGATCGTGACCGGCCTGTTCGTGGCCATCTCGATGACCACCGGCGGCGGCGCCTGGGACAACGCCAAGAAGTACATCGAGGATGGCCACTTCGGCGGCAAGGGCAGCGAGGCGCACAAGGCCGCGGTGACCGGCGATACCGTCGGCGACCCCTACAAGGACACCGCCGGCCCGGCGATCAATCCGCTGATCAAGATCATCAACATCGTGGCGCTGCTGCTGGTGCCGCTGCTGTAATCCACGCCATGCGCAAACCCGTAGAGTCGAGCTTGCTCGACTGCTTTTGGCCCGCACCGCAAGAGCAGTCGAGCAAGCTCGACTCTACGGCTCCGACCGCTTGCTCAAGCAACGGCTGGTCAGCGCCCGCGCAGGAAGAACGACACCGGCACCATCACCTGCACCGGGTCGCCGGCCACTTCGGCGGGCGGCGCCGGTACCGGGCTGGCGCGCTGCACGGTATCGAGCGTCTCCTGGTCCAGTAGTTCGAAGCCGCTGCTGCGGCCCAGCTTCAGGCCCGACACTGCACCGTCGCGGGCGACCGCGAAACGCACAAAGACCACGCCCTGCTGGCGCAGGCGCTCGGCCTGGCGCGGATAGCGGCGGTGCTTCTGCAGGTGCCCAAGCAGGCGTCCTTCCCAGGTCGCCTCCGCGCGACTGCGCTCACCGGCGGTGGTCTGCGGTGCGGTATAACGCGCGGCGGCGTCAGCGGCCACCTGCGGCGGTGCGCTGGTCTGCGCGACATTGGCGTCGGCGGTCTCCGGCGAGGGCGTTGGTTCCGGTGCTTTGGGCGGAGGCAGATCGCCCTGTGGCTGCACGGGTGCTTTCGGCTGCTCGCGTACGGTCGGCGTCGGCGCCTGCCGCTGCTGTTGCTGCTGCAGCGGCCCAGTGGCTACCTCGCGCGGCGGTACCTGCGGCGCCTGCGCCATCGGCGCCAGTTCCAGCATCAGCGCCGCGGGCGGGGCGGCGGCGGTCAGCGCCGGCGCGCGCGCCGCCCACCAGCAGGCCGCGCCGATCAGCAGCGCGTGCAGCAGCAGCACGATCGCCAGGCTGGTCGCCCAGCGCCGCAGTCCGCTCATCGTGCGCCATGCTCCAGCCCGACCAGCGCCACCTTCAGGTATCCGGCTGCGCGCAGCGCATCCAGGGTCGCCATCAGTTCGCCATAAGGCACATCGGTATCGGCACGCAGGAAGATGCGTTGTCCGCTGTCATCGTGGGTCGCGGCCTTCAATGCAGCCGCCAGCCCATCGCGCGCCACCGGGTGCTCACCCACGCGCAGCGACAGGTCGGCCTGCACGGTCACATACACCGGCGCCTGTTCCGGCGGCGTGGCGCTGGCGCTGCTGGCCGGCAGCTGTACCGGCACCGACACGGTCGCCAGCGGCGCGGCCACCATGAAGATGATCAGCAGCACCAGCATCACGTCGATGAAGGGCGTGACGTTGATCTCGTGCGCTTCTTCCGGCGCGTCATCGCGGTCGGATGCGGTCCTGATTGCCATCGCCGCGCCTCAGTGCACCGCGCGCAGCGGTGTCGCTGCAGCACGCGGCACGGCACGATCAAGATCACGCGACACCAGCTGCTGCACGGCCGCGGACAGATCACCGAGCAGGCCGCGCAGGCTGGCCAGCACGCGGCTGAAATGGTTGTAGACCAGCACCGCGGGAATCGCCGCGACCAGGCCGAGCGCGGTGGCCAGCAAGGCCTCGGCGATGCCCGGCGCGACCACCGCCAGGTTGGTGGTGTTGCTGTGGGCGATGCCGATGAAGCTGTTCATAATGCCCCACACCGTGCCGAACAGACCCACGAACGGCGCCACCGCGCCGATGCTGGCGAGCACGCCGATGCCCCGTCGCTGCAGGCGCGCGGTCTCCAGCTCGATGCGGTCAAGGCGCGACGCGACGCGTTCCTTGATGCCGTCGCGGCTGTCCAGGTCCTGCGACAGACGCAGTTCGGTGCGTGCGGCCTCCAGCATGGCCAGCGCGGTCCCCTGCTGCGCGCTGGCCTCCGCGCTTTCGGCCGGCAGGCTTGGCGCCTGCAGCAACAGCGCGCGCGCCGCACGCAGCTGGCGGGCCTGCCGGGCCAGCTCCCAGCCCTTGGCCAGCAGCACGGTCCAGGTAGCCAGCGATGCCAGCGCAAGCGCGATCATCACGCTCTTCACCACCACGTCGGCGGCCAGGTACATGCCCCAGGGCGTCAGTGCAGGGGCAGCCACGGGGGCCAGGTCAGCAGGCAGCATCGTCTCGGTTTCCATCAGCATCAGGGGTCGCGGCACGGCGGCGGGCCGAGCGCGGATCATTGGCATCGTCCACTTCCACCAGAGGCGTGGGCTCCAGCCGCGGTGCCGGGCGGCTGAGCACGTAGCCGGCGCTGACCGCGAAGAACAGGCCCACGCCCAGCAGCAGGCGCCACGACGGGTGCGCCCCCCAGCAGAACAGCGCGAAGCCCACCGCCATGCCGGCGCTGGCAAAAGCCTTGCCCTTGCGCGAGACCGCACCCTGCTCGCGCCACAGCCGCAGCGACGGGCCATAGCGCGGATGCGCCAGCAGGCGCTGCTCGAACTTCGGTGAGCTGCGCGCGAAGCAGCCCACCGCCAGGATCAGGAAGATGGTGGTCGGCATCACCGGCAGCAGCGCGCCGATCACACCGAGCCCGACCATCACCCAACCCAGCGCGAACCAGAGCCAGCGCATCAGCGCGGTGCCCGCAGGCGGCAGGCGTACATCAGGCGAATTCCACTTCAACGTGGCCATGCACGCTGCGGAACGCGGCATCAGCGGCATCGATCACCTGTTGTTCCTGCTCGGCGCTCAATGGCACCGCGTCCAGTGCGGCGGTGAACTCACGCCAATGGCGGGCGGCGCCATCCGGGTGCGCGGCAAGGTGGCGGGCGCCGAAGTCGCGATCCAGTCCCAGCTTGGCCGCCATCTTGTACAGGATGGTGCCGCCGAGGTTGGAGCCTTCGGCCACGTACAGCCAGCCCAGCGCCGCCGGCAGTGGGAGGTCGGCCGGCAGCGCAGCAATGTCCGCACCCGGCAGGGTCTGTTCCAGGTCCTGCAGGTCGCGTGACACCTGCTTCAGGCGACGGCGCTCGCCGAGGTCCGGCAGCAGTGCGTCCAGCGCAGGATTGGCATACAGCGCGTCGATGCTGCGGTGGAAGCGGTACTGCACGCGCAGGAAGCGGGCGAAGTTGCTGCGGTCGGCGAAGATGTCGCCGGCCATGATGCGCTTGTCGAGCGCGCCGTGACTGTCGCGGGTGGCGGCCTTGAGCCGCAGGCTGCGGCTGTCTTCAGGGGCGATGTGTGCGTTCATGGGGGATGCCAAGGGGGTCGTCGTGCTGTAGACGTTCGCCGCAGGGCTTTCCCCAAGGCCGTGTGCATCGATAATGGACCATCCCTTCTTCCCGCAGGAACCGATGATGATCACCACCGAACCGCGCATGACCAACCTGTTCCTGCAGCTCGGCCTGGACGCCAGCGCCGAGGGCATCGCCCGCTTCATCCGCGAGCACCAGCTGGCCACCGATGTGGAAGTGGTCGAGGCGCCGTACTGGAACGACGCCCAGCGCCAGTTCCTGTCTGAATCGCTGCAGGCCGATGCGGCGTGGAGCACGGTGGTGGATGAGCTGAACGAATCGCTGCACGAAGACGCGGTGAAGGCCGCGACCGGTCTGTAAGCACGCGATGGACAGCGCCGGGCATGGCCCGGCGCTACCCGTTACAGCGCAGGAGCGGTGCGGACCAGGGTCCGCACCCACCGAAGGCGCACTGCGCAGTCGATCAGTACTTCCAGGTCAACGCCAGCCGCGCGGTGCGGCCCGGGGCAGGCATCACGCCCAGGGCAAGCGGGTCCAGGTAGTAGCGGTCGGTCAGGTTGTCCACGCCCGCCTCCACCGACAGCTGGTCGTTGAAGCTCCAGCTGGCGAACAGGTCGACCAGGGTGGTCGGCCGGTACAGCTGCTGGATCGCCGACAGGCCGACGTTCCATTCCTTGTCCAGCTTGCTGATCGGGCCGGCGTTGTGCACCACGCGGGTGCCGAAGGTCAGGCGCTCGTCGAACAGGCGCGAACCCAGGGTCAGGTTGACCATGTAGCGCGGCGGGTTCTGCGTGTTGGTGTAGGAGCCTTCGAAGCCGCCATCGACGCAGTCCGGCGTGCCGGCCAGCTCCGCGTTCTTGCGCTGCTCGCCATAGGCGCGACGCTCGGCGGCAATGTCCGGCGCACAGGTCTTGGCCTTGAAGTAGTAGTGCGCGGACAGATCGGCAAACAGCTTGCCGCTGTCATAGCTGGACTGGAACTCCATGCCCGACACCTTGAACCGGTCGACGTTGCGGATCAGGCCGGCCGACAGTGTGCGGTAATCGCGGGTGATCAGGTCGTCGATGCGGGTATCGAAGTAGGCCAGCTTCAGCGCCAGGCGGTCGCCGGCGGTGAACAGGTCGTAGCGGATGGTGCTGGCACCGATTTCCCAGCTGCGCGCACGCTCCGGCTTCAGTTCACCCACCGGCTTGGCAGCGGTGAACAGGCCCAGCGTGGTCTCGAACAGGCTTGGCAGCTTGGTGCCTTCGGCGTACTTCACGTAGACCATGGTGTCTTCGCTGAAGCGGTAGGCCACGCTGGCAGTCGGCGAGAACGCACTGTCGCGGCGGCGGATCGGCTGCGACCAGCTCCAGCTGACCGGCACTTCCAGGTCCTGCGCCTTGCCCGCGTCGTAGAAGTTCCAGCCACCGATGTCGGCCACCGTGCCCTTCTTGTACGGCGAGGCCAGCAGCGATTCCTGGGTGAAGTTGCCGTTGGCATCCGGATACCAGTTCAGCAGCGCGATGCGCTTGGCCCGCCACGACGGCAGCGCCGGGTTGCCGTTGAGCAGCTCGGTGTAGCGGTACTGGCCCTGCACCTCGTAGGCGTCGGGCGTGGCCAGGCGGTTGCGGTCATGCACATCCACGCGGTTCCAGCGGCCACCGGCCAGCAGCTCCCAATGCTCGTCGGGCTGCCACTTCAGCGACGCCACTGCGCTGTATTCCTTGCGCTCGGCATTGCGCAGGAAGCGGTTGTTGACCAGATCGTCGTGCATGACCGGCCCGGAGCTGCCCGGCGCGATGTCTTCATCGCTGTAGGACAGGCCGTAGTCGAGCGTGAACGCACCCGCCTGCGTATCGAACCTCGAGGTGTTGCTGGCGTCCAGGCCGAAGCGCTTCTGCCGCAGCGGATTGCGGTAGGCATCCTTGTAGCCCGGGTCGCCACTGAAGCTGGGCGCGTCATACCACTCGGTGCGGCGGTCGAAATACCACGGCGTGATGCCGGTCAGGCTGTTGTACATCACGCTGTCGGTATCGGTGTAGGTGGCATTGACGCGCAGGTCGACCAGCTCGCTGTCCGGATTGAAGCGGTAGCGCAGGGTGTAGCTGTCCATGTCGACGTGGCCCGGATCCCACTGCGGGATGCGGTCACGATCAACGCGGATGATCTGCGAGGCCATGATCTCGCCGGCGGTGCCTTCGTAACGGCGGTAGCCCGCCTCAAGCGTCTGCGCGTCGTCGATGCGCCAGGTGCCCTTGAGCAGCGCCGACTTCGAGCGCGAGGAGGTGTTGAACACCTCGGTACGCGGCGGATTCAGCGGTGCCAGCGTGCGCCGGGTCTGCGGGAAGTCATCGTAGCCATGCTTGCCCGAGAAGTAGTTGCCCGTATCGCGGTAGGCGTAGGCGGCGACCAGGTCGAAGCGATCCCAATGGCCGGCGGCGGCGACGTTGAAGAACTGGTTGCCGGTAGCGCTGCGGTCGGTGCGCGGCGCAGCACTGTACGCCGGCAGGTTGTTGGCGCTGGCATTGGCCAGGCCACCACGCACGCGCACGCCGAAATCGCGGCCTTCGCGCAACACGTCACCGATCTTCAGCGTCTCCATCTCGACCACGCCGCCGATGCCGCCAGAGGCGTTGGCCTGCAGGCTGGGGCCCTTGGTGATGGTCAGGCTGGAGATCAGGTCCGGGTCCAGGTAGGTGCGCTGCGACTGGCCTGCATAGCCACGGTAGGTGTCGATGCTGGACTGGCCGCCGTCGATGATCACCGGCACGCGGCCCTGGCCCTGGATGCCGCGGATGTTGACGTCGAAGCCGTTGCCGACGCGCGGATCGCCGGCGGTGACACCGGCCACGCCCTTGACGATGTCGCCGTTGGATGTGCCGCGGAAGCGCTCCAGGTGCGTGCGGTTGAGCGTGGTGGTGGAGCCGACGCTGCGGTAGCTGTCGAGCAGGCGGGCTTCGTCGCTGGTCGCGCCGGCATCGACACGGTCGCCGGCCACGCTCAGCGTGTCGGTGACGATCACGCCATCGCCGGCCTGCGCCGGCGTCGCTGCTTCCAGCGTGACTGCATCGGCGCTGACCCGGCGTACCGCCAGGCCACTGCCCTGCAACAGCCGCTGCAGCGCGTCGTTGGCCGACAGGCTGCCGTTGACCGCACGCGAGGTCACGCCCTGGGCCAGCGTCGCCGGATAGACAACCTGGATGCCGGACTGGCGCATGTAGCTGCGCAGCGCTTCGTCCAGCGGCAGCGCCGGAATGTCGAAGCGCTGCACGGCGGCATGATCGCCGCGGGCGCTCTGCGCCAGCACGGACGGCGCGACGCTGGCCAGGCCTGCGGCCAGCAATGCGATGCACAGGCGGGACGGGCGCAGCACGCGGCCCGGACGATGGGAGTCGAACATGGGGGAACCTGTCAGGTAATCAGTGCCGCGGGCGCGGCGTCATCCGCAACACAGGCGGACACGGCGACGTACGTGGCGGCGGCGGGTACGTTCGCCGAGTAAGACGGATGGAAGCGCGACGACCCCAAGGGAGATTTGCGGAAGATGACGGGTGAAGGCATCCACGCATGGCGTGGATCTACTGGACGATGGCAACACCGAAGGGAAGACGGGTCACCTGCAGGCCGGCCGTTGCAGCCAGCGCATCCAGTGCCTGTTCCGGGCGATCGATGCGCAGCGCTGCACTCACCGCCGGCAGCCGCGAAAGGTCACCGCGCACGAAGGTCGGCCCGGCACGATAACGTCCCACCCAATGCACGGCATCGGCGACGCTGGCCTGCTCCAGCAGCAGTTCGCCCTGGCGCCACGCGCCTACGCTGTCCGCCGCCACGTCTTCCAAGCGGGCCACGCCACTGTGCTCGCCATAGACTGCGCGCTGGCCCACCTGCAGGTAGGTCCAGCCACCGTCGGCCGGGCTGGCCACCCGCACCCTGCCCTGCCCGACCTGGGTTTCCACCTGGCCATCGCCGCGCGCGACGGTGAACGCGGTCGAGATGTCCTCGACCACACCATTGCCCGCACGCACACTGAAACGCCGCTCTGCATCAGGCGTGACGTCGAACCAGGCGCGTCCGCGCAGCAGTTCGACCTGGCGTGCATGCGCGTCGAAGTGCACGGCGATCGCGCTGTCCGCATCCAGCACTGCACGGCTGCCGTCGGGCAGTTGCACGTCCTGCACCACGTGCGTGCTGCGATGATCGGCCTGCAGGCGCAGCCAGGCTTCCGGCCAGGCCACCAGCATCGCCAGTGCGGCCGCGGCAGCCATCGCCCAGCGCAGTCGCCGCGACCGCGGCCGCTGCACCGGCCTGGCCTGCGGACGCGGCCCGATGCTGCGCCACAGCGCGCGCTCGTGTTCGAAGGCCCGGCGGTGCTCCGGCTGGGCCAGCCAGCGTTCGAACTCGTGCATCCGCGCCTCGCCGACGTCGCCCGACGCCAGCCACGCGATCCAGCCCCGGGCCTGTTCGGCCAGGGCATCGTCATTGGCGGCGGGCAGCATGTTCGGCGGGCTCATCGGCTGGCGGACAGGCGCATTCAAGCGCGGGCAGGGGAACTAGACCGCATCCACGGTCCAGTGATCAAGACGTTCCAGCGAAGGGCAACCCCAAGATCGGACGGTCATCGACCGCTGCGCGCCCAGGCCAGGCGTTGCAGCGCAGTGCGCACATGGTTCTCGACGGTGGTGACCGACACGCCGAGGCGGCGCGCGATCTCGGCCTGGGTCAGGCCCTGCAGGCGGTTGAGCCGGAAGATGCTGCGCGTCGGTTCCGGCAGGTGGCCTGCCGCATCCAGCACGCGCTGCAGTTCGTCCTGCGCCATGGCCTGCTCCTCGGTCGAGATCACCTCGTCCGGCCCCCACAGATAGTGGTCCGCCAGCAGGCGGTTGCGGCGGGTCGATTCACGACCGTGGTCGGTGGCCAGGTTGGCGGCCAGCCGGTACAGGTAGGCGCGCGGGTTGTCGATGGCCTGGCTGTCGTCGACCCCACGCGCCTTGAACCACACCGCCTGGATCACGTCCTCGGCGCCGCCGTCGCTCCCCAGGATGCGTTGGACGCGGCGCAGCAGCGCTGACCGCTCGCGGATCAGCAGTTCGGTGAGGGTGGCGGCATTGGAGGACATGCGCGGAGCCGGTACCACGGACAAGAAGGCGTCGCGCATGCTACTCCGTTAATGCGAATCAGTCACGTTTGCATTCCTGGCGACTCTCACAGGCAGTCGGTCAGCCCGTCGTAGACGCTCGTACGGGTTCCAGGCAGCAAGGCATGCAGCGCGTCATGTCCGGATCCGACGCCCCATACCTCCAACAGTTCGTCCAGCCGGGTTCCTGCAGCCAGAGGCACCGCGCAGGCATAGCGGCCGACATCGGCATCGATCTGCCCGGTCTGCCGGACCCAGGTCGAGCTTCCCGAAAAGGTCCAGACGCAACCGGCAACCACGCCGGTGGATTGTTGTACCGAGCAGCGCAGGCGCATCGCCCTGAGGTTGTAGTACTCCCCCTCGCAGAAGGTATCGCCACAGACGTCGTCAAAGCCGCGCACCAGCTGACGCTCGGCTGCGAGGAAACGCGCGTGGCCGGCGCCCGGTGCGGGGTAGTCACGGGCATCCACGTAGAGCGGACCTGCCTGCACGGCCCCCGCCATCAACAGCGCGCAGGCCAGCCAACGTGCCTTGAACCCGCCCATCAGCCGTCCCTCCGCGCATTCCGTATGCAGTGGGGAAGCTCGTCGAACAGGCCGTGATCGAGCCCTGGCAGGGAGGCCGCCAGGCCACCCGGTGCGTCCAGCGCGGCATGGAAAGCCTCAACCGGCACCCCCGGATGCAACTCCACCGGACAGACCCAGCGGCCATTGTCGACGCGAATCTCGCCACTGTCGGCCTGTACCGCCAGCTCACTGGCGGCAATGACCCAGGCACATCGCTGCACGGTGCCGCGATGGGCCAGTACGGCACAACGAAACTCCAGTACCTGGTAATTGCTGTACTGCCCTTCACACCAGGTATCGGCGCAGCGCGCGTCGAACTCCCTCGTCAGCGCCGCCTCCAGGCCATAGGCGCGCTCCCAGTTGGCCTCCGGTCGCGGATAGTCGATCAGATCGACGTGCAGGCCTCGGGCAGGCGCCGGCAGGGACATCAGCAGCAGCACGACGGCGGTGAATCGGGCATGCCAGGACATGGGCAGCACTCCTCGGAGATGGGGGTCCAGCCTGCGCCGCCCGCGCCGGGTTCCCCATCAGCCAAACCCCGGGCGGTCCGTAGGGACGCCCCGCGCGGTGCCGTGGGCTGCCCTCCCCTGCACAGCGCCCGGCAAAGGCATAAAATGGTCAGCTATCCGTCTACACCCCCCACCTGGAGCACACCATGGGTCTGGAACTCGTCTCGCCCGGCAAGAACCCGCCGGAAGAAATCAACGTCATCATCGAGATCCCGAAGGACTCGGAGCCGGTGAAGTACGAAGTGGACAAGGAAACCGGCGCGATCTTCGTCGACCGCATCCTGTCCACCCCGATGCGCTACCCGTGCAACTACGGCTACGTGCCGAGCACCCTGTGTGGCGATGGCGACCCGGCCGACGTGCTGGTGGTGCTGCCGCTGCCGCTGGTGCCGGGCTCGGTGGTGCGCTGCCGTCCGGTCGGCGTGCTGAAGATGAGCGACGAGGCAGGCAGCGACGAGAAGATCCTGGCCGTGCCGGTCTCGAAGATCTTCAGCGGCTACGCCCACGTTGAAGACATCGCCCAGGTGTCCAGCCACTGGCTGGAGCGCATCGGCCACTTCTTCGAGCACTACAAGGACCTGGAAAAGGGCAAGTGGGTCAAGCTCGACGGCTGGGGCGGCGCCGCCGAGGCCAAGCAGATCCTGATCGAGGCGCACCAGCGCCACCTCGACAGCAAGGCCTGAGCCTGAACCGGATCGCTCCGGCATGCCCTGCCGGAGCGATGCGGGTCACGTTTCACGACGACGGCACATCACTCTTGCTGCCGTATTAGGTAAATTGCGTCACTTCACACGTCGTCGACATCCATCGTCGAGACAGCCAGGGGAATGTGTCGTGCGTATTCTGCTTGTTGGGGATGCAGCCAGCCTGCCGGCCGAGCTGACCGAATTCATTGCCGATCTTGGGGAAGACTGGCAACCATTGACCGCCTCCGATGGCCAGGCTGCGATGACCGCGGTCGCCACGCAGGGCGTGGACGCGGTGATCGTCTGCCCGCAGCTGCCGGACCTCAATGCCACCACGCTGCTGGGCCAGATCCGGACCCTGCGCCCGGAAACCATCCGCATCGCGCTGGTGGATGCCCTGCATGGCAACCGTCCGCCGCCGGCACGCCTGATCGGTGTCGCCCATCGCTTCCTGCCGTTGCCGTTGGCGCCGGAAGTGCTGCTGGAAGCGCTGACCAGCCTGGAAGAGCTGCGCGAGGTGCTGGACAGCCCACGCCTGCGCGATGCCATCGGCCGCATCGAGAAGCTGCCATCGCCGCCGCACCTGTACCTGAGCCTGACCCAGGCGCTGGAGCACGACGACGATGCCGACAGCGCTGACGTCGCCAAGCTGGTCGCCGCCGATCCGGCCATCGCCGCCAAGGTGCTGCAGTTGTCGAACTCGGCGTTCTTCAGCCAGGGCCGCACCATCTCCGACCTGCGCACCGCGGTGACCCGGCTGGGCCTGGCCACGCTGCGCGACCTGGTGCTGGCCAGCGAAGTGTTTTCGGCACCGACGCTGTCGACCGCCGAACGCAATTCGCTGCAGCAGCGCGCCCTGCTTGCCTCGCGGCTGGCCGCACGCCTGCTGCCCGAATCCAGCGCCGAACTGGGCGCGACCGCCGCGCTGCTGGCCGACATCGGCCTGCTGCTGCCCGGTGTGCGCAACGAACGTTCCGAACCGTCGCTGGCGGGAGACACGCGCCCCGGCCACGCCGAGGCGGGCGCCTATCTGCTGGGCCTGTGGGGCCTGCCGATGCCGATCATCGAAGCAGTGGCCTTCCACCTGCAGCCGCAGCGCGCCAATACACGCAGCTTCTGGGTGACCGGTGCGGTGCACGTGGCATTGGCACTGGTCAACGGCGATCCGGTGGACGAGGACTACCTGCAGCGCGCGGGCGTGCTCAACAAGCTGCCGCAATGGCGCGAGCATGCCAATGCGTTGATGGGGCTGGTACCCAGCGACGCCTGAACCCGCCACTGCACCCCAGTGGAACTCAAGGGGCGCGCCTGACGGCGCGCCCTTTCCTGCATCAGCGCGCGCCGCAGGCATCCTGCACGCAGTGACGATACTGCAGATCGCACAGCACCTTCGACTTGCCCGCAGCCAGGCATTCCTGGCGAAGCTCCTCGCAGTACAGCCCGCCCCCACAGACGCCACCGGTCTGGGCGAACACCGCACCCACCAATGTTGCATAGATCAGTGCAGCAGCAGACAGTTTGTGCAACAGCGTGCTCTTCATCGCTCTCTCCATGTGCAAGTGTCCGCAAGTGGACCCGTCAACTGTGTTGATTACGACACGGCAGGAACGTGATTTCGCTCACCTTCCAACATGTTTCGGAATTCCCCTACAAATAAAGAGGGCGGGCCTTGCGGCCCGCTCTCCCATTACTGCTGTCGCACTTCGATCGATCAGAAGCGCTGGGTGTACTTCATGTAGTAGAAGCGACCGATATCGAAGCCACCGTAGTAGGAGAAGCTCGAGTTCGGCTGGCTGTACATGACCGGGCCTTCGTGGTTGAACACGTTGTTGGCACCGAGCGAGACAGTGGCCTGCCACGGCAGGTTGTAACGCACCTGCACGTCGTGGAAGGTGTTCGAACCGACCTTTCGGCTCGGCTGGCCCAGGGTATAGGCCGAGGTGAAGTCAGGCAGGTTGCACTCGGTATCGTAGGAGCACGGCTCCTTCATGCCCGAGTAGTAACGCACGCCCCAGTTCACGCCCAGGTTGCCCAGGGTCCAGTCGACATTGAGGTTCGAACGGACGCGGAAGTTGGCACCCCAATCGCCGGTCGCCCAGCTGGTGTGCTGCTCGACCGGGGTTTCGGCCTCGTTGTCACGCTTGTACTCGAGGTAATCGACGTAGGTGGTCTTCCAGTCGATGACGAACTTGCCGAAGGAGAACTCCGGCAGGCGGTACTTGACGCCCAGGTCGTAACCTGCGGTTTCCTGGTAACCACCGTTGATCAGGGTACGGGTGACGTCGACCACCTGGTTGACGGTGCGGCCGTCGGTGCCGCGTTCGAAACGCTCACACGCCGACGCCACGCCCAGCACGTAGCACTGGTTGAGGATCGAGGTCACCGACTCGGCGGCGATCACGTTGTTGATGCGGATCTTCCACCAGTCCAGGCTGACGTCCAGGCCCTGCACGAAGTTCGGGCTGTACACCAGGCCTGCGGTCCAGGTCTTGGAGGTTTCCGGCTTCAGTTCCGGGTTGGAGCCCGACTCGAAGGCGCTGTAGGACTGGGTGCCCGGGCCGGTCGACTGCGCACCGCCGGAGGTGATCTGGCGGAAGTTGGCCGGAACGCCGCCCGCCTGGCAGGCTGCGGCAACCGACGGGTTGCGCGCGGCCGAGCCGAAGCTGCTGTCGCACGGATCGGTGTAGGCGTCGAAGGTCTGCGACGTGCCACCGTACATGTTGGAGATGCTCGGGGCGCGGAAGCCGGTCGAGTAGGTCGCACGCACCAGCAGGTCGTCGATCGGCTTCCACTTCAGGCCGAACTTGCTGTTGATGGTGTCACCGAAGGTGTTGTAGTCCGAGTAGCGGCCGGCCATGTCGAGCGACAGCTCCTTGGCGAACGGCATGTCGGCCAGCACCGGCACGTTCAGTTCGACGTAGAACTCGTCGAGCTTGTAGCTGCCCTTGGTCGGCTTGCCGGCCAGGTCGGTGCTCAGGCCCGACTGCAGCAGCGCATCCGGGTTGTACTCGCCGCTTTCTTCGCGGTGCTCGTAACCGGCCGCGATGGCCAGCTCACCGGCCGGCAGCGAGAACAGCGAGCCACCGATGTTGGCGCTGTAGGCCTTGGTGGTGTTGGTGTAGGTATCGTGGCTCGGCAGGTACAGGTAGGCCTGCAGGGCCGGATCGGCCAGCGAGCCGTTGCCGGTCGAGCCGTACGGTGCCAGCGGGTTCCACGGGGTGCAGCCCGCGATGACGTGGCCCGGGGTGCCGCAACGGGCAACGTCGCCGTCCATGAAGGACGGGCCGACCGCATTCTGCACGTTCGGGATGAACAGGTTGCCGGTGCCGGTCTTCACGCCCTTGTTCTGGTTGTAGACGTAACCCACGTCCCAGTCCCAGAACTTGTCGCCGAACTCGAACGAACCTTCCAGGCCGGCCGAGAAGCGGAAGGTCTCCTGCTCGGATTCGGTCTGACGCGGCACTTCGGAGGTACGACGGATGAATTCCGCGTCCTTGCCCAGCGGGTTGTAGATGCTGTCGGCCGACAGCGGGGTGCCGTAGACCTCGGACTGGTACGGGTAGCCGGCGATCTGCTGGGTGGCCGTACGCTTGGTGTACAGCACGTTCGCGGTGGCGCGGATGTTGTCGGTCAGGTCGTAGTTGCCATTGGCGAACACCGAACGACGGGTCAGCTTGTTCTGCAGCCACATTTCCTGGCTGGCATTGGTGTAGTCAGCCGTGCCGAACTCGCGGAAATCGGCCATGGTGTTGCCCGAGCCGTTGTTGCCACGGGTGTACCAGACGTCGTCGTTCGCGTCCTTCGGGGTGCCCATGTCATCAATCAGCACGCCGTGGTTGGACGCCGGCGACCAGCCGTTGGCATCCGAATCGGTCGGGTTCGGGTGGAAGCGACCGTTCGGGTAGCGGCTGAAGGAACGATCCTTCGCCCAGACCGGATCTTCCTTGCTGTACTCGGCACCGAAGGTGATCGAGCCGCGCTCACCGGTCTGGCCGTAGACGAAGTTGTAGACCTGCTTCTCGCCGTCGCCCTGGCCGTACTGGCCGCCGTAGACGCTGGCTTCCAGGCCGTCGAAGTTCTTGCGGGTGATGATGTTGATCACGCCGGCGATGGCGTCGGAGCCGTAGATCGCCGAGGCGCCGTCGGTCAGCACTTCAATGCGCTCGACCACCGAGGTCGGGATGGCAGCCAGGTCGGTGTAGCCGCCGGTGCTGACGCCCATGCGCTTGCCGTCCAGCAGCACCAGGGTGCGCTCCGGGCCCAGGCCGCGCAGGTCGACGTACTGGCCGCCCACTTCTTCGCCCGAGGTCAGGGCGTCGGCACGGCTGATGGCCGGCGAACCGGTCGCCGACAGGTTCTGCACGATATCGCCGACGCTGGTGAAGCCCTGCTTCTCGATGTCGGCGCGCTGCAGCGCGATCACGGGCTGCGCGGTTTCCATGCTCGCCTGGCGGATGCGCGAGCCGGTGACCGAAATGCGGTCCAGGTCGGTCGTGGCCTTCGCTTCCTGGGCGGAAGCAAAGGCCGGCGCCAGCGCCAGCGCGATGCCGGCGGGCAGCAGGCCGAGCCGCACTGCGGGATTACAAACGTTCATCTATCTCTCCAAGGTACGTGTTAGCAGCGTGTTAAAACACCCCAGCACGTTACGATTGCGTTGCGACGCTGTATTTGCGCGACCCAACCAGAGACTTTGCAGAATGTGGCGGCAGAACCCCGCCGTTCTCGCGGAAGCGCGAAGCGGATTGGCCATAGCGGGCGCGGAAGGCGCGGGCGAAGCTGCAGCAGTTGTCGAATCCGCTGGCTGCGGCAACCTCACCCACCATCATGTCGGTGTCACGCAGCAGATCGGCGGCCCGTTCCAGGCGCAACCGTGCCGAAAGCGACTGAGGACTCTCTTCGTAGAGGCTCTGGAAGGTCTTGGAGAGATACCAGCTGGAGAAGTTGGTCAGCTCGGCCAACTCACCGATCCGCACCACGCGATGGCTGTTGCCCTCCAGGTACAGCCTTGCGCGCTGCATGCGCCCGAACACCTGCCGCTTGCGGCTGCGCGAGCGCCCCGGGCAGCGCTGCACGTTCTCGGCCAGGCCCCGCTGCAGGCTTGCCAGATGCAGCAGCAGCGGCCTCAGTGCATGGGCCGGCTGGCCACTGGCCAGCGCATCGCGCCACAGCCGCAGGCCCACCCGGGCGTCGCTGCGGTTCAGGCGGCCACGACCGGCATACAGGCCACAGTCGGCCATCTCGGTCAGCACCCGCAGCGCTTCGATGTTCAGGTTCAGGCCCACGCACAACCCGTTGCGGCCCGCCTGCACCAGCGGCCGGGACTCCTTCTCGAATGCGATCCACTCGCCCTGGCGCAGCCGGAAGCGACCTTCCTTGGCTTCGACCCAGGAACTGCCGCGCACCTGCATCCACACCGTGAAGCTGCTTCCCGCCGTCTGCAGGCTGCCCAGCCGGGCGACGCCCAGGCAGGTCGGCGTACCTTCATCGAGGGACTTGTCGAGAGAGACGGTTTGGCCGCGATCGGCCAGCGAGAGTTGACGCATGGGGGCACCACGGATTTGCCTAGTACAGGCCTCCGTTTTGCCCAATCGGGCGGCAGCGCGTCAGGAAAGTCTGCCGAGATCGCCACGAATTCGCGGCGAGAACGGCACGAAAAAATTACGAAGAAAAATTCTTCTTGAAAATCAAAAGCCTGGAGAACGCTGGAAACAGCGTCGGCGCCGGCGGAGGCAGCTGCATGACGCCGATGTCGGCACCATCGCTCACGGCCAGGGCCACGTACAGATCACGACCATCGGCGCTGGCACTGATCCCGTTGCCCGCGCTGAGCCGTTGTGCATCCAGGCAACGCTCCGGGGCCTCGACACCGGCCTCGATGCGGACCAGGGTCGTGCCACACCGGGTAGAGGTTCCCAGGTAGCCGACAGCGCCACTGCCGGCGACCGTCCAGGTGCGATAGCGCCAGCGGCTCGGCCGGTCCTCGCTGATCTGGCGCACGCTGGCCGACGACAGCGCCGGATCGACCGACCACAGCCCGCCAGCCGCCAGGCGCGTGAACAGCACCCGCCCGCTGCCACGATCGAAACGGGCCTGCGATACCCCCTCGATGCTGGCCAGCCGGCGCCAGGGCTGGGTACTGCGATCGAACAGGCTCAACCGGGTGCGCTGGTCCGCATCGCGTTCAACCACCAGCAGCTGGTCCTCGGTTGCACCGTACAGGGCCTGCAGCGGCTGTTCCGCCGGCACCGGCAGCGCCTGCAGGCGCTCATCACGCGGTGAGATCTCGTAGATCACCGTGCGCCCGTGTTCATCGCGCCCCACCACCAGCAGGTGGCGGCTGTCGGCGGCCCAGTCCGGCGCCTGCCGCCCCTCTGGCCGCAGGCCCTCGATCGGCCGCAACGAGTCCGGCCGCTGCATGTCGGCCCACCACAGGGCGAAACTGCCCGAACGATCAGAGGTGAAGACCAGCTGCCGGCCGTCAGGCGCCGCCATCGGCTGGCCATCGCGGCCACTGGAAGCGAACAGGCGCTGCGCGCTGCCTCCATCGGTCGGCACCTTGAACACACCGAACTGCGCACGCCGGTGAACGAACGCCAGCACCCCGCCATGCCGCGACACCGCGGGCCACTGCGCATCGTCCAGGCCGGCATCACGCAGCGTGCGGCGTTCAACGTCGAGGTAGTACAGGCGCACTTCGCTGTCGACACGCCGCCCGAACACGATGGTGCGGCCATCATCGACCCACGCCCAGCCCCGCTGCTCGGCCGCTTCATTGGTCAGCTGCTCCGGGACGCCGCCACTGGCCGGCATCCGCCACAGGTCGCCCATCTGCGGATTGCGCACGAACACCAGCCACTTGCCGTCCGGCGAGTAGCGCGGCGCATAGTCGAAGTCGTCCGCATCGACGCTGTAGTCCAGGGCATTCCACTGACCACTGGCCAGGTCCAGCACCCGGATGCCGCGATGCGCATACCGCCCGACCATGCTGCCGAACACCAGCCCACGGCCGTCAGGGGTCCAGTCGAAGCTGAGCAGTTCGGTGCCGTCACAGCGCGTTGCCTGGCGCAGCGCGCCGCCCGTAGCGCTGGCAATCAGCACCTGGCAGCCGCCTTCGGCGCTGAACCGTGCAAAGGCGATCTCGCGGCCATCCGGCGACCAGCTGGGAAAACGATCGCTGGCGCCCACCGGGGGAGCGAGCAACTGGCGCGCGGGCGCATTGCCCGAGGTCTGCACCTTGATCGCTCCGCCGCCCCTGCCATCCTCGTTGGCGCCTTCATAGGCAACCTGGGAACCATCGGGGGAGAGTGTTGGATAGGTCTCGAAGCCACTGGTGGCGGTAATCAGCCGGTAGGGCCGCTGCGGGCTGCCGATCACGCGGACACCGTTCTCGACAGCCGCATCCACCGGCGAACTCGCCACCGGGGCCCGGCGCAGCAGCAGCATCGTCAGCACGATCACCGCCGCCAGCATCAACAGGCCTGCCACCAGCAGCACCTTGCGCCGGACCTGGCGCCAGGTCCGGCGCAGGCCCGGTGCCGGCACCGCGATGCCGACGGGAACCACGCCTGCGGCGCCTGCCAGCGCCAGCGGCGGATCGGCGATCTCACCGATCTCCATCGCAGGCTCGGGCGCTTCCAGCACCTGGACCGGAACCAGCAGCCGGTAGCCGCTCTTGGCGATGGTCTCGATATAGGCCTGGCCGTTGTCGTCGTCGTTGGCAAATGCCTTGCGCAGCTGCGTGACCGCCTGGGTCAACACGTCGTTGGTCGGCAGCGTGTCAGGCCACACTTCGGCAAACAGCTCCTCGCGGGTGACCACCCGGCCGGGCTGGCGCAGCAGCACGCGCAGCACACCCAGCGCCTTCGGTGTCAGCCGGCGTGGACGACGCGCACCCGCAACTTCGACCTCTCGCGAGGACAAAGTGACGACGCATTCGCCAACCTGGATGCGGTCGGCCTCGGGCGGCTGTGTTTCGCTGCTGTTCATTTTCCGATATACAGTAGGGACGGGCCTGGGCAGGTTTCACCAGCGATACCGTCCCCATGCAGGGACAACAAAAAGCCAGATTCCGCACAAAGCATCGGCGCATACCGCAAAAACAATTACGCGTACCGATATTAGCCTAAGCCGGTTACCCCGCCTATGACGGGGTCGACACTCAGGCTCTCTCTCGCCGACGCATTCACATAATCTGCATCACCATTCGCGCCCCTGTGGGCGCGAAATTTTTATCTGGCGTTCATTTTCACATGCGCCGGAGCATCGTCAGTCCGACCAGTCGTGAAACCACCAGCGCGACATACATGACGCCCGCGAACTGTTCGAGCATGACCAGTGCCCGCGCCTGCGGATGCAGCGGCACCACATCGCTCAATCCGACCCCGGACAACAAGCTGAAGCTCAGATAAAGCAATTCCATCCAGCTGCGCTGCGGCCCCCCGCCCGTGCCCTGGAAACTGCCCGGGTACCACTGCTGGCAGACCGCGAACGCAAACGCGAACGCCCAGGCCAGCAGCGTGAAAGTCGCGCCGGCCGCAAACAGCTCATCACGGGTGACTTTATGGTCCTGCAGCATGTAGGCGATCAGCGCACCGGCCGTGTAGAAGTACAGCAGGCTCTCCAGCAGCTGCGCCGTGGTCAGCAGCGCGCTGCGGTCCAGCAGGGCGCCGGCCAGCGAGAACACCACCGAGGGGATCGCCAGCAGCAGCGCCAGCCAGGTGCCCAGCGGACTGCGCTGCACCACCCACAGGGCAAGGCCAAGCACCGCCATCCCGAACATGCCCAGCGCCGCGCGGCCGGCGGCGGTGTCATCCAGCGCGGGATACAGCAGCACCGCCAGCAGTTGTGCACCCAGCAGCCAGGCCGAGGGATGGCGGCGGGCAATGGCCAGCCAGCGGGTGGTCATGGCAACAGGCATGGCGTCCTTTCCCCGGGGCGATGGGCGGAGGATAGCCGGACGCGGCGTGATGAGCGGTCGTGCCGGCTGCTGGCCGGCACGCCCCTTCGCGCATCACCCCTGGTGGTACACCTCGGCACCGGCGGCGCGGAATTGCTCCGACTTCTCCTTCATGCCGGCCTCGGCGTAGTCGCGCACGTCCTGGGTGATCTTCATCGAGCAGAAGTGCGGACCGCACATCGAACAGAAGTGGGCCAGCTTGTGCGCGTCCTTCGGCAGGGTCTCATCATGGAACTCCTTGGCCTTCTCCGGATCCAGGCCAAGGTGGAACTGGTCCTCCCAGCGGAATTCGAAGCGCGCCTTGCTCAGCGCGTTGTCGCGCACCTGCGCACCCGGGTGGCCCTTGGCGAGGTCGGCCGCATGCGCGGCGATGCGGTAGGCCATGATGCCGTCGCGCACGTCCTGGCGGTTGGGCAGGCCCAGGTGCTCCTTCGGCGTCACGTAGCAGAGCATGGCGGTACCGAACCAGCCGATCATCGCCGCGCCGATCGCACTGGTGATGTGGTCGTAGCCGGGTGCGATGTCGGTGGTCAGCGGGCCCAGCGTGTAGAACGGCGCTTCGCCGCACTCGCGCAGCTGCTTGTCCATGTTCTCCTTGATCAGCTGCATCGGCACGTGGCCGGGGCCTTCGATCATGGTCTGCACGTCGTGCTTCCAGGCAATCTTCGTCAGCTCGCCCAGCGTTTCCAGTTCGCCGAACTGCGCCGCGTCGTTGGCATCGGCGATGCAGCCCGGGCGCAGGCCGTCGCCCAGCGAGAAGGTCACGTCGTAGGCCTTCATGATCTCGCAGATTTCTTCGAAATGCGTGTAGAGGAAGTTCTCCCTGTGATGTGCCAGGCACCACTTGGCCATGATCGAACCGCCACGGCTGACGATGCCGGTCACCCGCTTGGCGGTGAGCGGCACATAGCGCAGCAGCACGCCGGCATGGATGGTGAAGTAGTCCACGCCCTGTTCGGCCTGCTCGATCAGCGTGTCGCGGAAGATCTCCCAGGTCAGCGCCTCGGCGCGGCCGTCGACCTTTTCAAGCGCCTGGTAGATCGGCACGGTACCGATCGCCACCGGCGAGTTGCGGATGATCCATTCGCGGGTTTCGTGGATGTGCTTGCCGGTGGACAGGTCCATCACCGTGTCGCCGCCCCAGCGGATCGCCCACACCAGCTTCTCCACCTCCTCGGCGATGCCGGAGGACACCGCGCTGTTGCCGATGTTGGCATTGATCTTGGTAAGGAAGTTGCGGCCGATGATCATCGGCTCGCTTTCCGGATGGTTGATGTTGTTGGGCAGCACCGCACGGCCGCGGGCGATCTCGTCGCGCACGAATTCCGGCGTGATGATCTTCTGGATCGACGCACCGAACGCCTCGCCGGGGTGTTGCTGCAGCAGGCCTGCATCGCGGATCGCATCCAGCCGCTGGTTCTCGCGGATGGCGACGAATTCCATTTCCGGCGTGATGATGCCGCGGCGTGCGTAATGCATCTGGGTGACGTTGGCGCCGGCACGTGCACGGCGCGGCAGGGTGCGTGCGGGGAAGCGCACCGCATCGAGCTTCGGGTCATGCTCGCGATCGCGACCGAAGGAAGAACTCAGGCCTTCGAGCTGCTCGGTGTCGCCACGCTCTTCCACCCAGCCGCGACGCAGCGCTGGCAAGCCAGCGGACAGATCGATGCGCACTTCCGGATCGGTATACGGGCCCGACGTGTCGTAGACCGTGACCGGTGCATTCTCTTCGCCACCGAACAGCGTCGGCGTGCGGGTCAGCGCGATCTCGCGCATCGGCACCTGCAGGTCCGGGCGCGAGCCGGGCACGTGGATCTTGCGCGAGCCGGGAATGGGCCGGGTCACGGATTCGGAGAGTTGCTGGGCCTGTTGCTGCAGGGCAGAGAGCTGTGCGTTCATCGGGCATCGTCCAGGAAGGTCAGGGACGAAGCGGCGGCGCACTGCCGCCACGCGCGGACGGTCCCTGGGCGGAGTCCGGGCATGGCAACATTGCAAAGCTTCCCTACGCCGGTATGAGCCGGATCAGGTTCCAAGGGACTGTCTCAACCGTGGCCGTTTGGCCGCGGTACCCCCGCTTCTTGCTGCGCATTAGAGCATAGAAAGCACTGCAGCTCATGACCGTTGCAGCCGCGCATCGCGTGGATTCGTTGTTTCTGTACTAACAGAGCCGTGACATCGCGTTCAGTAACGTGCACGTCCGTCGCATTCCAGCGACCGATGCTTCCTTCGCCGCCGACGCGGCCCCTGCCCGGCTCGCGCTGCACGCCGCCGGCCCCTCGCTGCAAGCTCTGCTCGCTCCCCTCAATCCCTTGATCGGAGAAGCTCCTTCATGGTGTTTCGCATTTCCATCGCACTGGTGCTCGTCCTGGTGCTGCTGGCTGGCTTCGCGCCCGGCCCGTTCAATACCGTCGTCCAGTCGGTACTCGCCGATGTCATCCGCAGTGTCGGTTGGCTCTATCTTCTGGTCGTGTTCCTGGCGCTGACCTTCCTGATGTACCTGGCCTTCGGTCGTTTCGGCAACCTGCGCATCGGCGGTGAAGATGCCGAACCGGAGTTCTCGCGCGCCAGCTGGATGTCGATGCTGTTCGCCGCAGGCATGGGCATCGGCCTGGTGTTCTGGGGCGCCGCCGAGCCGATTTCCCACTTCACCAAGCCACCGGAAGGCCTGGCCCCGCAGAGCATGGACGCGGCGCGGGCTTCGATGCGCTATGCGTTCTTCCATTGGGGCCTGCACCCCTGGGCAATTTACTCGCTGATCGGCCTGGCGATGGCCTGGTTCCAGTTCAACCGCAACGGCCGTGGCCTGGTCAGCGACATGCTGCAGCCGATCATCGGCCGCCACCATCGCGGCTGGATCGGGCGCGTAGTCAACATTGCAGCGGTCGTTGCCACTGCGATTGGCGTGGCCACCACGCTGGGCTTCGGCACCATCCAGATCGCTGCCGGCATGGAGCGCGTGTTCGGCCTGCACGCGGGCGTGCCCCTGCAGCTGACCATCATCGCCATCGCGTTCGTGCTGTACATGGCGTCCACCGCCAGTGGCGTGGAGCGCGGAGTGAAGTGGCTGTCCAACTTCAACCTTGCGCTGGCCGCGCTGCTGGCCGCCACCGTACTGGTGCTGGGCCCGACCGGATTCATCTTCGATACGTTCACCACCACCCTGGGCTCGTACCTCAACCAGCTGGTGACGATGAGTCTGCGCATGTCGCCGTTCTCGGGCAGCACCTGGGTGGCGGACTGGACCATCTTCTACTGGGCGTGGTGGATTTCCTGGGCTCCGTTCGTCGGCTCGTTCATCGCGCGCATCTCGCGCGGACGCAGTGTCCGCGAGTTCGTCATCGGCGTGGTTCTGGCACCGACCGTGCTGGGCTTCTTCTGGTTCGCGGTGTTTGGCGGCACCGCGCTGTGGGCGCAGATCTTCGGCCATGCCGATCTGGTGCAGGCACTGGGCAACGGCTATGAAACGGTGCTGTTCACCCTGTTTGACAGCATGCCGCTGCCCTTGCTGCTTTCCTGCATCGCGCTGGTGCTGCTGATGATCTTCTTCGTGACATCGGCCGATTCGGCGGTGCTGGTGCTGGCCAGCATGTCCACCGATGAAGCGGGCGATCCGCCGTTGAAGCGCAAGCTGGCCTGGGGCATCGCGGTGGCATTGATCGCAGCGGCACTGCTGCTGGCGGGCGGCCTGGATGCGCTGCAGGGCATGATCACGATCGCGGCATTGCCATTTGCGCTACTGATGGTGCTTGTGATGGTGTCGCTGTACCGGGTGCTGGACCAGGAGTACACGCGCGAGCGGCGGCAGGCACAGCGCCAGCGGCACATGATCGATGCGTGGATAGCGCGCGAGATGGCAGCGCAGGAAGAGACCCAGGCGGAGGCCGCACGCGCGCAGGATTCGGATTGAGGGTGTTTTGCAGCCTGCGGCTGCACCGCTTTTTTCAAGCAACGGCAACAGCAACTTCAACAGCGGCTCTGGATTGCTGCTGGTTTGGCGGGTCGGTGTGGGCTGGCAGGACACGCCGTAAACCCCCAGACCGGCCCAGCCGCTGGCGGCTGTGCGTTCGGGCGCTTGCGAAGCAGTGCTTCGCAAGCAAAGCGCCCTCACCCCTGGGGGCTCGATGGCGCCATCCATGGCGCCAACGGTCCTGCCAGCCCACACCGCCCCACCTCCGACAGTTTCCGTGTAACGGTGGGTTTTCCACGCCATGCGTGGATGAGGTGTATCGGAAAACAAGAAGGGGTCGGATCCGTTTTCCTGTGGAAAACGGATCCGACCCCAACTCACAGCGCGCGGCTGTCGCCGTTGCCTTTGCTCTTGCTCTTCTTCTCTCTCTTCCTGCGGTGATGGCCACGGAAACTGTCAGGGGCCGGGCGGGTGGGCTGGGCGGGGGTGTCCGCGGCATGGATGCCGCGGCCAAGCCTCCAGGGACGGATTCACGGCGTCCCCCGACCAGCCCACCCGCCCGGCCAAGCCCCGTATCACTGCCATCACCGCAGAGGGGGCTGCGCCCGTTGGCCGGGAAACCTCAGTACCCCGCCGCCTGCCCATCCTTGCGGCTCTCCGACGCACCGTAGTAAACCCCGGTGTCCGGATCACGCATGATCGCCTGGTACCCGCCATACGGGCCGTCGGCGAATACGATGCGATGCCCCTTGCGCATCAGCGCACGCACCGTCTCGTACGGGAATCCGGTCTCCAGGTTCACTTCGCCGCCATCGGTCATCGCCGTGGCCTGCCCGGTCGGTTCGGTCGAGCCCTCGTGCTGGATGCGCGGCGCATCACCGGCTTCCTGCAGGTTCATGCCGAAGTCCACCAGGTTCATCACGATCTGCGCGTGGCCCTGCGGCTGCATCGCGCCGCCCATGACGCCGAAGCTGGCATACGGCTTGCCGCCCTTGGTGATGAAGGCCGGGATGATGGTCTGGAACGGCCGCTTGCCCGGCGCGTAGCCGTTGGGATGGTTCTTCTGCAGCACGAACATCTCGCCGCGATCCTGCAGGATGAAGCCCAGCCCCGGCGGCGCCATGCCGCTGCCCATGCCGCGGTAGTTGGACTGGATCAGCGACACCATCATGCCGTCGGCGTCGGCCACGGTCATGTAGATGGTGTCGCCCTCTTCCAGCTGTTTCGGTGTGCCCGGCTGCACTTCCTTCAACGCCTTGTCCATCGAGATCAGCGCGCGGCGCTGCGCGGCGTACTCCTTGGAAATCAGCTTCTGCACCGGCGCCGGCTGGAACGCCATGTCGGCGTAGAAACGCGCACGGTCGGCGAAGGCCAGCTTCTTCGCTTCCACGAACAGGTGCACGTGTTCCGGCGAGCCGAACGGAATCTTCGAGAAATCGTAGCCTTCCAGCACGTTGAGGATCTGCAGGGCGGCGATGCCCTGGCTGTTCGGCGGCAGTTCCCACACGTCGTAGCCGCGGTAGTTGCTGCTGACCGGCTCGACCCACTCACCGTGGTGGTCGGCCATGTCCTGGTAGCTCAGGTAACCACCATTGGCCTTGAAGTAATCGCCGATGGTGCGGGCGATATCACCCTTGTAGAAGGCGTCGCGCCCGCCATCGGCGATCTTCTGCAGGGTGCTGGCCAGGTTCGGGTTCTTCCACATCTCGCCCTTGCGCGGGGCGTGGCCGTTGATCGTGAACTGCTCCTTGAAGCCCGGGTACTGCGACAGCTTGGGCACCGAGCGATCCCAGTAGTAGGCGATCACTTCGGCCACCGGATGGCCCTCGCGGGCGTAGCGGATGGCCGGGGCCAGGTTGTCGGCCATCGGCGTGCGGCCGAAGCGCTCGTGCAGCGCGAACCAGCCGTCCACCGCGCCCGGTACCGACACCGGCAGCGGGCCAGTGGCCGGGATGTCCTTCAGGCCACGGCGCTGGAACTCGGCCAGGGTCAGCGACTTCGGCGAGCGGCCCGAACCGTTGTAGCCATACAGCTTCTGCGTCTTCGGGTCCCAGACGATGGCGAACAGGTCGCCGCCGATGCCGTTGCCGGTGGGCTCCATCAGGCCGAGTGCAGCGTTGGCGGCGATTGCCGCGTCCACCGCCGAACCGCCCTTCTTCATCACGTCCAGCGCGATCTGGGTGGCCAGCGGCTGCGAGGTCGCCGCCATGGCGTGGGGCGCGATCACCTCCGAACGGGTGGCGAAGGTGTGGCCGGTGATGCGGTCGGCGGCGTAAGACAGTGCGGGCACGGTGGCCAGCACGGCGGCGGCCAGCAGGGTACGGGCAAGACGTCGGGACACGGTCAGGTTCCGATGGAAGGGTGGTCCCCGATCTTCGCCGCTGCGGCCTTCACGCGGTATCGGGCAGAGGTCATGGGCGAAGGCCTTTGCTGGGTGCGGACCTTGGTCCGCCCCCACCAAGGCGAATACAAGCCGGAATCCGCGCAAAAACTGCCCTGAAAAGAGTGAATTCGGGTTCACCGAAACACTTTCAGCGGCAACCATCCTTGCGCCACAAGCGATTGCGCTGGATGCAGCGGAAACCGAAAAAAATTCTGTCGCGAGGGTTGACATCGCCAAAACGGCTGTGTTTCTCTCGATCACATGTTGCATCACAACACGCCACCGCGAACCCACATCGAAGCCGCCGACACCGGCGCCGCATCGCTGCGTTCGATTCTTGTGCTCGTACTTATTACCCAACCCACAGGTGCGGGACGAGCCAGCGTGTAAGCAACAAACACACCGGAACTCATCAAAAACCCGCACCCGCCCCGGTGCGGGTTTTTTCATTTCAGGACCTGGTTTCAGACGCAACCACCATGAACAACGCCACCTTCAAAACCAGGACCCACACCACCACGACGCCTCGTCGTAGCTGTGCCTGTGCGATGCGTGGCACCTCCTCCACCGCTTTCCCCTGACCGGCCGGCACGTCACCTCGACGACCGGCCGTTCTTTTTTCTTCCCACCGCAAGGAACCTCCCCCATGAGCACCAACGACCTGCCCCAGACCAAGATCGCCGTCATCGGCTACGGCAGCCAGGGCCGCGCCCACGCACTGAACCTGCGCGAATCCGGCTTCGACGTGGTGGTAGGCCTGCGTCCGGGCGGCCCGACCGAGGTCAAGGCGCAGGCCGACGGCTTCACCGTGAAAGCACCGGCCGAAGCGGTGAAGGACGCCGACCTGGTCGCCGTGCTGACCCCGGACATGGTGCAGAAGAAGCTCTACGACGACGTGCTGGCGCCGAACATGAAGCAGGGCGCGGTGCTGTTGTTCGCGCACGGCCTGAACGTGCACTTCGACATGATCAAGCCGCGCGAGGACCTGGACGTGGTGCTGGTCGCGCCGAAGGGCCCAGGCGCGCTGGTGCGCCGCGAGTATGAAATCGGCCGCGGCGTGCCGTGCATCTGGGCGGTCTACCAGGACAAGAGCGGCAAGGCCGCCGACTACGCCCTGGCCTATGCCGGTGGCCTGGGCGGCGCCCGCGCCAACCTGATCCAGACCACCTTCAAGGAAGAAACCGAGACCGATCTGTTCGGCGAACAGGCGGTGCTGTGCGGCGGCGCCTCGGCGCTGGTGCAGGCCGGTTTCGAGACCCTGGTCGAAGCCGGCTACCAGCCGGAGATCGCCTACTACGAAGTGCTGCACGAACTGAAGCTGATCGTCGACCTGTTCTACGAAGGCGGCATCTCGCGCATGCTGGAATTCATTTCCGAGACCGCGCAGTACGGCGACTACGTCAGCGGCCCGCGCGTGATCGACGCCGGCACCAAGGCGCGCATGAAGGAAGTGCTGAAGGACATCCAGGACGGCACCTTCACCAAGAACTGGGTGGCCGAGTACGAAGCGGGCCTGCCGAACTACAACAAGTTCAAGCAGGCCGACCTGGAGCACCCGATCGAAAAGGTGGGCAAGGAACTGCGCGCCAAGATGGTCTGGTTGCAAGGACAGGCCGCGTAACCGCGCGGCCCTCCCCCACCCGCTTTGCAAGGTTCCCCCATGAACTCTTCGACACACCGCAGCGCGCCGCCCAACGGCGCGCGCTGGCTGACCCAGGCGCTGGAAGCCGAAGGCGTCCGCACGCTGTTCGGCTATCCCGGCGGCACCATCATGCCGTTCTACGACGCGCTGGTGGATTCGTCGCTGAAGCACATCCTGGTGCGCCATGAGCAGGGCGCCGCACTGGCCGCCAACGGCTTCGCCCGCGCCAGCGGCCAGGTCGGCGTCTGCGTGGCCACCTCCGGCCCGGGCGCCTCGAACCTGGTCACCGGCATCGCCGATGCGATGCTGGATTCGGTGCCGATGGTCTGCATCACCGGCCAGGTCGCCACGCCGCTGCTGGGCACCGACGCCTTCCAGGAGCTGGATGTGTTCGGCCTGACCCTGCCGATCGTCAAGCACAGCTGGCTGGTGCGCAGTGTCGATGACCTGCCGCGCGTGGTCGCCGATGCGTTCCGTATCGCCCGCGAGGGCCGGCCCGGCCCGGTGCTGATCGACCTGCCCAAGGACGTGCAGCTGGCCGATGCCAGCCATCTGCCGGCGCACGTGCCGAGCAGCGTCGAGCCGCCGCCGGCCCCGGCCGAGGTCGCCATCGCCGAAGCCATTGCCGCGCTGGCCGCGGCCGAGAAGCCGGTGGTCTACGCCGGCGGCGGCATCGCGCTCGGCGATGCGGTGCAGGACCTGCGTGACTTCGTCGAGGCGAGCGCCATCCCCACCGTGATGACGCTGCGCGGGCTGGGCGCCCTGCCGGCCAGCCATCCGCAATCGTTGGGCATGCTGGGCATGCACGGCACCCGCGCGGCCAACATGGCGGTGCAGGAAAGCGACCTGCTGCTGGTGCTGGGCGCGCGTTTCGACGACCGCGCCACCGGCAAGCTGGCCGAGTTCGCGCCGTTCGCCCGCGTCGTCCACATCGACGCCGACGCCTACGAGATCTCCAAGCTGCGCAGTGCCGACGTCGCCGTGCCCGGCAATGTTGGCCATGCCATCCGCGCCCTGCGTGCGGCCTTCCCCTCCCCCAAGGCCCACCAGGACGCATGGCGCAAGCGCTGTGCGCAGCATCGTGATCGATTCGCCGCGCGCTACGACGCACCGGGCCAGCACATCTACGCCCCGGCCCTGCTGAAGCGCCTGAGCGAGCTGGCACCGGCCGATGCGGTGATCGCCTGCGACGTCGGCCAGCACCAGATGTGGGTGGCGCAGCACTGCCGCTTCAACCACCCGCGCAACCACCTGACCAGTGGCGCGCTGGGCACCATGGGCTTCGGCCTGCCGGCGGCGATGGGCGCCCAGTTCGCCTGCCCCGATCGCACGGTGGTACTGGTGTCCGGCGACGGCAGCTTCATGATGAACGTGCAGGAGCTGGCCACCATCGCGCGTTGCCGGCTGCCGGTGAAGATCGTGCTGCTGGACAACAGTTCGCTGGGCATGGTGCGGCAGTGGCAGGAGCTGTTCTTCGCCGAGCGCTACAGCGAGATCGACCTGTCCGACAACCCGGACTTCGTGGCGCTGGCGCAGGTGTTCGGCATCGCCGCGACCCGCATCGACGCACGCGATGACGTGGAAGGTGGCCTGGCTGCCTTGCTGGCCGAGCCGGGCCCGGCACTGCTGCATGTGGCCATCGATGCACGCGCCAACGTGTGGCCGCTGGTGCCGCCCAACACCGCCAACAGCACGATGCTGGAAAGCAATCCCGCCCACGCCCGCCAGGAGACCCCCAATGCACTACCGGCTTGACCTGGTGCTGCACCCGGCCGAAGGCGCGCTGCTGCGCGTGATCGGCATGGCCGAACGCCGTGGCTTCGCGCCGCGTGCGATCAGCGGCGCGCCGGTAGCTGCCGACGATGGCCGCTGGCACCTGCAGCTGGTGGTGGATGGCCAGCGCCCGGCGGAAACGCTGTGCCGGCAGATCGAGAAGATCTACGACTGCGTGTCCGTGCAGGTCACCGCCGTGGAAGGAGCATCCGTATGAATACCCGTACCGTAGCGACCACGGTGCCGGTACGGAGGCGTCTTCTTCGCCGCCCGTGCCCGCATGCGGCGGTCGCCCGCACCCCGCTGGTGGCCCATGCCGGCCGCTGATGCCAGCCAGGAAAGCGATGTCGGCGACGTAAGCGTCGCCGACGTACTGGCCGCGCAGGCCCGCCTGCGCCGCTTCCTGCCACCCACGCCGCTGCACCACGCAGAGCGCTTCGGTACCTGGCTGAAGCTGGAAAACCTGCAGCGCACCGGTTCCTACAAGGTACGCGGCGCATTGAACGCGCTGCTGGCCGGCCGCGAGCGCGGCGACACCCGGCCGGTGATCTGCGCCTCGGCCGGCAACCACGCCCAGGGCGTGGCGTGGGCCGCCTACCGCCTGGACGTGCCCGCCATCACCGTGATGCCGCACGGCGCTCCGGCAACCAAGATCGCCGGCGTCGCCCACTGGGGCGCCACCGTGCGCCAGCATGGCAACAGCTACGACGAGGCCTATGCCTTCGCGGTGGAACTGGCGCAGCGCCACGGCTACCGCTTCCTGTCCGCGTTCGACGATGCCGACGTGATCGCCGGCCAGGGCACGGTCGGCATCGAACTGGCCGCACACGCACCGGATGTGGTGATCGTGCCGATCGGCGGTGGCGGCCTGGCCTCCGGCGTCGCGCTGGCACTGAAATCGCAGGGCGTTCGCGTGGTGGGTGCGCAGGTGGAAGGCGTCGATTCGATGGCGCGCGCGATCCGTGGCGACGTCCGCGAGATCGCCCCGGCCGCTTCGCTGGCCGATGGCGTACGGGTGAAGGTCCCCGGCTTCCTGACCCGCCGGCTGTGCACCTCGCTGCTGGACGACGTGGTGATCGTGCGCGAGGCCGAGCTGCGCGAAACCCTGGTCCGGCTGGCACTGGAGGAACACATCATCGCCGAGGGCGCCGGTGCGCTGGCGCTGGCCGCCGGCCGCCGCGTCGCCGGCCGTCGCAAGTGCGCGGTGGTCTCCGGCGGCAACATCGATGCCGGCGTCCTGGCCGGCCTGCTCACCGACATCCGTCCGCGCCCACCGCGCAAGCCACGGCGACGGCGCAGCGAAACGCCGCGCTCGCCCGGCAAGGCCAGCGCCCCCGCATCCCCTGCCTCTTCCCCTTCCCACCTGCAAGCCGTCGCACCCGCTGTCGAGGAGATTTCCCTGTGACCACCATTGAACGAATTACCACCCCGCGCATCCGCATCTTCGACACCACCCTGCGTGACGGCGAGCAGTCCCCCGGCTGCAGCATGAGCCCGCCGCAGAAGCTGGTGATGGCGCGTGCGCTGGACGAACTGGGCGTGGACATCATCGAGACCGGCTTCCCGGCCAGCTCGCAGTCCGACCGTGAGGCGATGGCCCTGATCGGCCGCGAACTGCGCCGCCCGAGCCTGAGCCTGGCGGTGCTGTCGCGCTGCCTGCAGGCCGACATCGAAACCTCGGCACGCGCACTGGAAGCGGCTGCCAACCCGCGCCTGCACGTGTTCCTGTCGACCAGCCCGCTGCACCGCGAGCACAAGCTGCGGATGACCCGCGAGCAGGTACTGGAGTCGGTACGCAAGCACGTATCACTGGCACGCTCGTACATCGACGATGTCGAATTCTCGGCCGAGGATGCCACCCGCACCGAGCTGGACTACCTGATTGAAGTTTCGCGCGTGGCCATCGCTGCCGGCGCGACCACCATCAACCTGCCCGACACCGTCGGCTTCACCACGCCGGAAGAGATCCGCGCGATGTTCCAGCAGGTCATCGCCGGCGTCGCCGACGTTCCCAATGCCGCCAACGTGATCTTCAGCGCGCATTGCCACAACGACCTGGGCCTGGCCGTTGCCAACTCGCTGGCCGCCATCGAAGGCGGTGCGCGCCAGGTCGAATGCACCGTCAATGGCATCGGCGAGCGCGCCGGCAACTGCTCGCTGGAAGAGATCGCGATGGTGCTGAAGGTGCGCCAGGCGTTCTACGAGCAGGACAGCGCGATCAACACCCCGCGCATCGTCGGCACTTCTCAGCTGCTGCAGCGCCTGGTCGGCATGCCGGTGCAGCGCAACAAGGCCATCGTCGGTGCCAACGCCTTCGCCCACGAATCGGGCATCCATCAGCACGGCATGCTGCGCCATCGCGGCACCTACGAAATCATGCGCCCGGAAGATGTGGGCTGGGAAGACTCGCAGATGGTGCTGGGCCGCCACAGTGGCCGCGCCGCCGTCGAAGCGCGCCTGCGTGCGCTGGGCTTCTGGCTGGACGAAGACGAACTGAAGCTGGTGTTCGAGCAGTTCAAGGGCCTGTGCGAGCAGCAGCGCGTGGTCACCGATGCCGACCTGCAGACGCTGATGCAGGGCGGCTCCAACGCGCAGGGCTATCGCCTGGCGTCGATGACCATCAGTGACGTCGGCAGCCGCGCCAACGCGCTGGTCGAACTGTCCGACCCGGACGGCAACCGCGTGGCCGAGACCGCGCAGGGCGACGGCCCGGTCGATGCGCTGTTCGGCGCGCTGTCGGCGGCCACCGGCGTGCAGCTGATGCTGGACAGCTACCACGTGCACAGCGTCGGCATCGGCGCCGATGCGCGCGGCGAAGCCAACCTGAGCGTGCGCCACGAGGGCGTGGAGTACGACGGCACCGGCACCAGCAAGGACATCATCGAAGCCTCCGCGCTGGCCTGGCTGGATGTTGCCAACCGCCTGCTGCGCCAGCGCCAGGCCGCCGCCCACAGCAGCACCGACATTCCCACCCCCGCCACCGCCTGAGGAACCCGCCATGAGCGCCTTCGACACCACTGCGCTGCCTGCAGGGCAGCACTGGAACGCCCAGGACTATGCGATCGACGCCGGCTTCGTGCCGCTGCTCGGCGGCGCGGTGGCGCGCCTGCTCGACCCGCGCGCCGGTGAACGCATCCTCGACCTGGGCTGTGGCGATGGCGTGCTCAGCACCGAACTGGCCCTCAGCGGCGCACGCATCCACGGCGTGGACGCGTCGCCGGAACTGGTGATTGCGGCCCGTGCGCGCGGTGTCGATGCGCAGGTGATGGACGGCCATGCGCTGTCGTTCGACAGCGAGTTCGATGCAGTGTTCAGCAATGCCGCCCTGCATTGGATGGGCACGCCTGACCGCGTACTGGAAGGCGTGCACCGTGCCCTGCGCCCGGGGGGCCGCTTTGTTGCCGAGTTCGGTGGCCATGGCAATGTGGCCACGATCATCGCCGCGGTACAGGCCGCGCGCGTGGCGCATGGCCACGGTGCCAGCGCCTTCCAGTGGTATTTCCCCAGTGCCGACGCCTACGCCGACCGCCTGCGCCAGCATGGCTTCCAGGTGCAGCTGATCGAGTGCACGCCGCGCCCAACCCCGCTGCCGACCGGTGTGGCCGGATGGCTGCGGGTATTCGCTGCGCCGTTGCTGGACGATCTGCCCGCCGAGGTCCGCGCCACCGTGCGCGAGGCCGCCACCGCGTTGCTGGCCGATCTGCCGCGCAACGTCGCCGGGCAGCCGTTGGCCGACTACGTGCGGCTGCGGGTACTCGCCCGTCGCCGCTGACATGATCCGTTCGTTATCTTTCCCGATGTCCGCAACTTCGTACTTCTGCCAGGCACACGCATGACTTCCGCACCCCGCACCCTGTACGACAAACTGTGGGACGCCCACGTGGTGGTTCCCGAATCCGACAGCGCGCCCGCCGTGCTGTACATCGACCTGCACCTGATCCATGAGGTCACGTCCCCGCAGGCGTTCACCGAGCTGCGCGAGCGCGGCCTGTCGCCGCGCCGGCCGGACCGCACCAAGGCGACGATGGACCATTCCACGCCGACCCTGCCGGCCGCCGCCGACGGCACCCTGCCCTACGCCAGTGCCGCCTCCGAGGCGCAGGTCGCCACGCTGGCGCGCAACTGCGCCGAGCACGGCATCGAGCTGTTCGACATGGCCTCGGACAACCGCGGCATCGTCCACGTGATCGCACCGGAACAGGGCTTCACCCAGCCCGGCATGACCATCGTCTGCGGTGACAGCCACACCTCCACCCATGGTGCGTTCGGTTCGCTGGCGTTCGGCATCGGCACCAGCGAAGTCGGTCACGTGCTGGCCACGCAATGCCTGCTGCAGCGCAAGGCCAAGACCTTTGCGATCACCGTGGATGGCTCGCTGGCACCCGGCGTCGGCGCCAAGGACGTGGTCCTGCACATCATCGGCGTGATCGGCGTCAACGGCGGTACCGGCCACGTGATCGAGTTCCGTGGCAGCACCATCACGGCGATGGACATGGAACAGCGCATGACCCTGTGCAACATGTCGATCGAGGCCGGCGCGCGTGCCGGCATGGTCGCCCCGGACCAGGTCACCTTCGACTTCGTCGCCAACACCCCGCGCGGCCCCAAGGACGCCGACTTCGACGCCGCCGTGGCGCGCTGGCAGCAGCTGCGCAGCGATGACGGCGCACGCTTCGACAGCGAAGTGCACATCGACGCCGCCGATATCCGCCCGACCCTGACCTGGGGCACCCATCCGGGTACTGCCATCGCGGTGGATGCGCCGATTCCGGCCGCCAACGATGCCGCCGCGCAGAAGGGCCTGGACTACATGCACTTCCAGGCCGGCAAGGCGCTGGCCGGCACGCCGGTGGATGTGGTGTTCGTTGGTTCGTGCACCAATGGTCGCCTGAGTGACATGCGCGAAGTGGCGCAGGTGCTGCGCGGACGCCGCGTCGCCGACGGCGTGCGCATGCTGGTGGTGCCGGGCTCGGAGATCGTCAAGCGCGAGGCCGAGGCCGAAGGCATCCATGAGATCGTGCGCGCGGCCGGTGCCGAATGGCGCGAGCCGGGCTGCTCGATGTGCATCGCCATGAACGGTGACCTGGTCGCCCCGGGCCAGCTGGCGGTGAGCACCAGCAACCGCAACTTCGAGGGCCGCCAGGGCCCCGGTTCACGAACTCTGCTGGCGTCGCCGATGAGCGCGGCATGGGCGGCGGTGAAGGGCCAGGTGGCCGATACCCGCGAACTGTTCGCACAGGAGGTGGCGTGATGGCCGGTTTCCGTACCCTGAGCTCGGCCAGCGTGGTGCTGCGCCAGACCAACATCGACACCGACCAGATCATTCCGGCGCGGTTCCTGTCCACCACCGAACGTGCCGGCCTGGGCCGCAATGCGTTCAATGACTGGCGCTGGCAGGCCGATGGTTCGCCGGTGGCCGACTTCGCGTTCAACCAGCCGCACAACGCCGGCCGCAGCATCCTGCTGGCGGGCCGCAACTTCGGCTGCGGTTCCTCGCGCGAGCACGCACCGTGGGCGCTGACCGACCTCGGCCTGCGCGCCATCGTCAGCAGCGAGATCGCCGACATCTTCCGCGGCAACTCGCTGAAGAACGGCCTGCTGCCGATCGTGCTGGACGAGGCCGACGTGCAGGCGCTGATGCAGCGCCCGGACGATGAACTGACCATCGACGTGGCCGCGCGCGAACTGCGCACCCTGGATGGCCGCGTCTATTCCTTCCCGCTGGATGGCTTCTCGCAGACCTGCCTGCTGGAAGGTGTCGACCAGTTGGGGTATCTGTTGGGCCGTGTCCCTGAAATCGAACGTTACGAGAGTGAGCATGCACGCTGAAATTGTTGTCCTGCCCGGTGATGGCATCGGCCCGGAAGTGGCCGCCGCGGCAGTTGCCGTCCTGAAGGCCATCGCCGAACGCTTCAACCACACCTTTGCTTTCAGCGAACACGACATCGGTGGCATCGCCATCGATCGCCATGGCGAACCCTTGCCGGCCGCCACCCTGGCCGCCTGCCAGGCCGCCAACGCGGTGCTGCTGGGTGCGGTCGGTGGCCCGAAGTGGTCCGACCCGAACGCCAAGGTGCGCCCGGAACAGGGCCTGCTGGCAATCCGCAAGGCGCTGGGCCTGTATGCCAACCTGCGCCCGGTGCGCACCCACGAGGCGGCGCTGCACGCCTCGCCGATCAAGGCCGAGCTGCTGCAGGGCGTGGACTTCGTGGTGGTACGCGAACTGACCGGCGGCATCTACTTCGGCGACAAGACCCGCGACGCCGACAGCGCCAGCGACCTGTGCCGCTACACCGTGGCCGAGATCGAGCGCGTGCTGCGCAGTGCCTTTCGCCTGGCGCAACAGCGCCGTGGCAAGGTCACCTCGGTGGACAAGGCCAACGTGCTGGAAACCTCGCGCCTGTGGCGTGACGTGGCCGCACGCATCGGCCGCGAGGAATTCCCGGACGTGGCACTGGAACACCAGCTGGTTGATTCGATGGCCATGCACCTGTTGGCCAAGCCGCGCGAGTACGACGTGATCGTCACCGAGAACATGTTCGGCGACATCCTCACCGATGAGGCCTCGATGCTGGCCGGCTCGCTGGGCCTGCTGCCGTCGGCGTCGCTGGGCGAACCGGGCGCAGTCGGCATCTACGAGCCGATCCATGGCTCGGCCCCGGACATCGCCGGCAAGGGCATCGCCAACCCGTACGCGACGATCTTCAGCGCAGCGATGCTGCTGCGCCATTCGCTGGGGCTGGACGCCGAAGCCGCGGCGGTGGAAGCCGCGGTGCATGCCGTGCTGGACGAGGGCGTGTTCACCGCCGACCTGGCCGCCAAGGGCCAGGCGGTGAGCACCGCCGCCGCGACGGATGCGGTGCTGGCGAAGCTGGGCTGATGCATGACGGTGCCGGGCACTGCCCGGCACCGGCGCGCACGCGTCGGGCTACCGTCCGCTGTGGATCGCCTTGGACGTCGCACACCCCATCAAGGTGCGCCCATCGTCGGTGCGCACCACGAAGCGCTCGCGCGGCCGTTCCTGCAGAGGTGCTGCCGGCAAGGTCCAGATGATTTCCCCGGCCGCCGTAGCACCTGGAATCGCAGCCTTAAGTGCATCGTCGACGGGCACCACGCCCAGGTCCGCTGCAACATGGCCTGACGCGTAACTGGGCTCGATCATCACCGACGACACGGCCAGGCCATGCACGGTGATCGGCGCATCGAGCGTTATCCGCTCACAACGGGAGCCGCCTTCGCGGGCCATGCATGCAGGTGCATCCAGCGCGCGTACCTGCGCCGGCCACCCAAGCGGGCTGTGCGCGCTGACACGCGTCCAGAATTCGCCAAAGCGCTGCCAGGCCGCCACGTCCGCGCGGCACTCCAGAACCGCTACCAGGTCCTCGCGCAGGCGGTCGGCCGCCTGCTGGTCGTCCAGTTTCTGATATCGCTCCCGGTAATCACACGACAGGCGGTTGCCTGCGCCCTCGCTTCGTATCACCCGCCAGGCCTGTGCCGCCGCAGCAACGTCCGACGCTGGTCGCCACCAGGCCCGGAACGGCTCGTGCAGCGTGCTGATCCGCATCTGCATGCCGTCCTCGGCCACGATGCGCTCACGCTGCACCGCATCGAGGGACATGCCCAAACCGAGGTCATCGGCCAGCAGCTCGCGGGTGGTGATGCCGTTGGCGGTGATGGGCGCAGGCAGTTCGATGCGCGTGGCCGCGCTCTCGATCCCGGGGTGATCGGCTGCGATGAAGCGCCAGCCACGCAGGTGTGCCGGCCGTTCCGTTGCAGAGCCATAGCGGACGGCCCGTAGCTGGCTGCCCAGTGCCTGCCGCACCGCAGGTGTCGCGCGGCATTCCAGCACTGCGATCAGGTTCTGCTGGAACTGCTGGGCATCGGTTCCTGCGGGCGTTGCATCGGCAACGCTGCTGGAGGCAATCAACATCAACGTGAAAGCATGGAACGTGCGAGGGAACATGCTGGCACTCCGGGCCCAGGACAGCCGGCTATTGTGCCCGTGGACGGCCTGCAGGATGAAGCGTCGAGCATGGCACGACGCTTCAGGTCCGCCGCAATCGCGCGTGATTCGCCTCTACTTGGTGGTGTAACCGCCATTGACCAGGATAGTCTGGCCAGTCATCCACCAGCCATCGGTGACCAGGAAGCGGATCCACGGCACGATGTCGGCGATGTCGGTCAGGCCGGTACGGGTGAATGCCGACAGCGCCGCCGCGGTCTTGTGGTACGCCTGCGCATCGGCACTCTCGGCCGGATAGAAGAACGGCGTATCCATCGGACCCGGGCCAATGGCCGTCACCGAGATGCCGCGCTCGCCGAATTCCTTCGACGCTGCGCGGGTGAAGTGTTCCACCGGCGCCTTGGTACCGGCATAGCTGGAATAGAACGGGGTGAACGCACCCAGCAGCGAGGTCACCAGGGTGCAGATGCGACCACCATCATTGACGTGGCGACCGGCCTCCTTGAGGAAGAAGAACGCGGCCTTGGCATTGACCGCGCTCATCTCGTCGTACTCCGCTTCGCTGATCTCCAGCAGCGGCTTTTTCAGCACCTTGCCGACCGTGTTGATCGCAATGTCGGGACGGCCCACCGCAGCCACCGCATCGGCGAACAAGCGCTCCATCGCCGCGGCCGAGGTCAGGTCTCCCTGCAGGGCGACGGCCGTGCTGCCAGCGGCCTGCACGGCGGCAACGGTGGCTTCGGCATCGGCCTGGGTGGCGGCGCTGTTGTAATGGATGACGATGGCCCTGGCCCCTTGCGCGGCAAAGTCGCGGGCCAGCAGGCCACCCAGGTTCTTGGCACCACCGGCAATCAGCACGGTCTTGCCCTTGAGGGAATGGTCGGTCATGGCGTTGGTCTCGGGAGGGGGCTGCCCGGGGTGGCAACCCTGCCCTGACGACGATATCGTGCAGAAAACGCGGATAAAGCCCGCCACATTGACTTAACTTTCCAGAGCCAGCGAACAATGGATCGGATCGATCGCTTCCGCATCTTCACCCGCGTGGTGGAGTGCGCCAGCTTCACCCGCGCCGCCGACCAGCTCGGCCTGCCCCGTTCGACGGTGTCAGCGGCCATCGCGGAACTTGAACAGCGGCTCGGCACCCGCCTGCTGCAGCGTTCGACCCGCAGGGTCTCCACCACCCATGATGGCGACGTGTTCCATGCCCGTTGCCTGCGCCTGATCGCCGAGGTCGAGGACGCCGAGTCACTGTTCCGCCAGGACGACGCACAGCCGGTGGGACTGCTGAAGATCGACGTGCCCAGCCGCATCGGCCGCCGCATCCTTGCCCCGGCCCTGCCCGACTTCTTCGCACGCTACCCGCAGGTGGAGCTGGACCTGGGCATGACCGACCGTGCGGTGAACCTGATCGAAGATGGCTGCGATGCCGTACTGCGCGTCGGCCAGCTGAGCGACTCCAGCCTGGTGGCCCGCACCCTGGGCCAGCTCGATTTCGTCAACGTTGCCGCACCGGCCTATCTGCGCGAGCACGGCGTACCGCAGCATCCTGCCGATCTGCAGCAGCACCGCGCGGTGAACTACGCTTCGCCGACCACGGCGCGGGTGGAAGCGTGGGAGTGGCAGGACGGCAGCCAGCTGCACACGCTACCGATGCCAGGCTGGGTACGGGTGAACAGCGCCGAGGCGTCGATTGCCTGCTGCGTGGCTGGGCTCGGGCTGCTGCAGATTCCGCGCTACGACGTGCAGGCCGAACTGCAATCAGGCGCATTGGTGGAAGTGCTGCCGCAGCACGTCGCGCAGCCGCTGCCGGTAACTCTGCTGCAGCCACATCGGCAGCATCGCGCACACCGCGTGCAGGTGTTCATCGAGTGGTTGTTGCCATTGCTGCGCAACGGACTGCAGCTGCAGTAGATTCACGCCATGCGTGGATGCTTCTGTAGAGTCGAGCCATGCTCGACTCATCCCATCATCGCGCGAAGAGCAGCCGAGCATGGCTCGGCTCTACAGAAAGCAGATCCCGCGAGCAGATCCATCCACGCCATGCGTGGATGCATGCATCAGTGCCAACCAAGGTTGGCACCTGCCAGAGGCCGAGGCAGGGCAACCCGGGGCATCATGCCCCGGATTCGTCCGGCTTGACCCGGAACCACGCCGCATACAACGCCGGCAGGAACACCAGGGTCAGCACCGTTCCCACGATCAGGCCGCCCATGATCGAGATCGCCATCGAGCCATAGAACGCACTGCGCGACAGCGGAATCATCGCCAGCACGGCAGCCAGCGCGGTCAGCACGATCGGGCGGAAGCGGCGCACCGTGGCATCGATGATCGAATGCCAGCGGTCATGCCCGGCGTCGATGTCCTGCTGGATCTGGTCGATCAGGATCACCGAGTTGCGCATGATCATGCCGGCCAGTGCGATCGTGCCCAGCAGTGCCACGAAGCCGAACGGCGCGCGGAACAGCAGCAGGAACAGGGTCGCACCGATGATGCCCAGCGGCGCGGTCACCAGCACCATCGCTGCGCGCGAGAAGCTGCGCAGCTGCAGCATCAGCAGCGTCGCCACCACCACCAGGAACAGCGGCATGCCGGCCTTGATCGAGTTCTGGCCGCGGGCCGAATCCTCGACCGTGCCGCCGGTTTCCAGCAGGTAGCCGCTGGGCAGTTCGGCGCGGATGCCGTCCAGCGTCGGCAGGATCTGGTGCACCACGTCCAGCGGCTGCATGCCATCGCTGATGTCGGCGCGCACGGTCACCGTCGGCAGTCGGTTGCGATGCCAGATGATGCCGTCCTCGAAGCCGTACTCCATCGTCGCCACCTGCGACAGCGTGATGCTGCCGCCGTTGGCGGTGGGCATCGACAGGCTCGACAGCAGTTCCAGCTGGTTGCGCTCATCGGCCGGACCACGCAGCAGCATCTCGATCTGGCGGTTGCCTTCGCGGTACACGCTCACCGATTGCCCGGCCAGTGAACTGGACAGGAACTGGCTGACCTGGGCACTGCTCACGCCCAGCGCGCGGGCACGCTCTTGGTCGATCACCAGCCGCACCACCTTGCTCGGCTCGCTCCAGTCCAGGTTGACGTTCATCACATGCGGGTTCTCACGCACCTTGGCCTCGACCTGGCGCGCGATCGCCTGCACCCTCTCGATGTGCTCGCCGGAAATGCGCATCTGCACCGGGTAGCCGACCGGCGGGCCGTTCTCCAGGCGGGTCACGCGCATCTGCACATCCGGGAACTTCGGGATCACCTCGTGCAGCAGCCAGTCGCGGGTGCTTTCGCGCGACTTGATGTCCTTGGCCAGCACCACGAACTGGGCGAAGTTGGTCGCCGGCAGCTGCTGGTCCAGCGGCAGGTAGAAGCGCGGCGAACCGGTGCCGACATAGGACACGTAGTTGGCGATGCCGTCGCGGCTGGACAGCAGCTTTTCCAGCTTCTCGGCCTGGGCCTGGGTCGAGCGCAGCGACGCGCCCTCGGCCAGCTCGATGTCCACCATCAGCTCCGGCCGGGTCGAATCCGGGAAGAACTGCTGCGGCACGAAGCGGAACATCATCAGCGAGAACACGAACAGGGCGATGGTCGCGGCGATCACCCACCAGCGACGACGCAGGCAGGCGTCGAGGAAGCGACGGAAGCTGCGGTAGAACGGGCGCTGGTACGGGTCATGGTCGTGCCCGTGCTGCGGTGGCGCGATCAGGTTGGCCAGCGCCGGGTAGCGGTCGGCCCACTGCTGGCGCCTGGCATGCCAGCGCGCGGACAGGCTGCCCGGCTTGGGCGGCTGCGGATTGAACAGGTCCGGCAGCATCTTGTCGCCCAGGTACGGGATGAACAGCACCGCTGCGATCCACGACACCACCAGCGCGATGGTCACCACCTGGAACAGCGAGCGGGTGTACTCACCGGTGCTCGATGCCGCCGTGGCGATCGGCAGGAAGCCGGCCGCGGTGATCAGGGTACCGGTCAGCATCGGGAACGCGGTTGACTCCCAGGCGAAGCTGGCCGCGCGCAGGCGGTCGTAGCCCTGTTCCATCTTGGTGGCCATCATCTCCACCGCGATGATCGCATCGTCCACCAGCAGGCCCAGTGCCAGCACCAGCGCGCCCAGCGAGATCTTGTGCAGGCCGATGTCGAAGTAGTGCATGACGAAGAAGGTCATCGCCAGCACCAGCGGAATGGTCACGCCCACCACCAGGCCGGTACGCAGGCCCAGCGAGAAGAAGCTGACCAGCAGCACGATCACCACCGCCTCGGTCAGCACCTGCACGAACTCGCCGACCGACTCCTCCACCGATTGCGGCTGGTCGGACACCTTGCGCAGCTGCATGCCCGCCGGCAGGGTTTTCTGCAGGCGCTCGAACTCGGCATCGAGGTTGGCACCGAGCTTGAGGATGTCACCGCCGTCCTTCATTGCCACCGCCAGGCCGATCGCCTCTTCGCCCATGAAGCGCATCTTCGGCGAGGCCGGATCAGCGAAGCCGCGCTTCACCTCGGCGATGTCACCCAGGTGCACGGTGCGGTCGCCGGCGCGGATCGGGAACTGGCGGATCGCCTCGATATCGTTGAACTGTCCGGTCACGCGCAGCTGCACGCGGTCGGTGGCGGTCTCGAAGAAGCTGGTGCCGGTGACCGCGTTCTGGTCGGCCAGCGCCTGCTGCACCTGCTGCATCGACACGCCCAGCGTGGCCAGGCGGGTGTTGGACAACTCGATCCACACCTTCTCGTCCTGCAGGCCGACCAGGTCGATCTTGCCGACGTCCGGCACGCGCTGCAGTTCCAGCTGGATGCGGTCGGCGTAGTCACGCATCACCGCGTAGTCGAATCCCTTGCCGGTCAGCGCGTAGATGTTGCCGTAGGTGTCGCCGAACTCATCGTTGAAGAACGGGCCGACGATCTCGCGCGGCAGCGTCGCCCGGATGTCGCCCACGCGCTTGCGCACCTGGTACCACAGGTCCGGAATCTGCCTGGAACGCAGGCTGTCGCGGGCCATGAAGATCACCTGCGATTCGCCCGGGCGCGAGTACGAGCGGATGAACTCGTACTCGCCGGTGTTCATCAGCGCCTTCTCGATCGGCTCGGTCACCTGCCGCGAGACCTGCTCGGCGGTGGCGCCCGGCCATAGCGTGCGCACCACCATCGCCTTGAAGGTGAACGGTGGATCTTCGGACTGGCCCAGGTGCTTGTACGACCACGCGCCGATCAGCGCGAAGGCGAGCATCGCAAACAGCACCAGTGGACGGTTGGCCAGCGCCCACTCGGAAAGATTGAAGCGGCGCACCGGCTTACTCCTTGGCCTTGGCGGCGGCGGCCGGCGCGGCCGGCTTCAGCACCGGGCGGTTCTGCCGGTCCACGGCGATCACCGGCTGGCCGGCACGCAGCAGATGGCCACCGGCGGCGACCACCCAGTCGCCTGCGCCGACGCCCGTGAGCACCGGCACCGTCTCGCTGCCGTAGGCACCGGTGGTGACCGCCGCAGCCTTCAGCGTGCTGTTGGCCGGATCGACCACCCACACGCTGGCGGCACCGTTGGCACCGCGCTGCAGCGCGCCCAGCGGCAGCTGCAGGCTGCCGTGGCGGCCGGCGCTGCTGTAGACACGTGCGCTCTGGCCCAGCTCCACATCAGCCAGTGCATCGGCCGCCAGGCTGACCCGGGTCGCATAGGTCCGTGCCTGCGGATCGGCAGCGGCGGCAATCTCGCGGATCGTGCCTGGCAGGCGCTGGCCCGGACGGTTCCACAGTTCCACCTCGACCGGCTGGCCGACCGCGTAATCGCGGATGGTGGCTTCGGGCAGGTCGATCAGCACTTCGCGGCCACCGTCGGCGGCCAGGTTGAAAATGGTCTGGCCGGCGGACACCACCTGCCCGGCTTCGGCCTCGCGGCTGGCGATCACGCCGTCGGCCGGTGCACGCAGCTGCGCGTAATCGGCCTGGTTGCGCAGCACATCGAGGTTGGCACGCGCCGCATTGGCCTGGCCCTGCGCGGCCTTGAACGCGGCAGACTGCTGGTCCAGCTGCGAGCGGCTGACCAGCTGCTGGTCGGCCAGCACCTGATAGCGCTTGAGGTCGTCGCGGGCGCGCACCAGGTCGGCCTCGGCCGCGGCCAGCTGGGCCTGCGAAGCGCGGGCCTGCAGCGCGAAGTCGGCCACGTCCAGCTCGGCCAGGACGTCGCCCTTCTTCACCCGCTGGCCGGCATCGACGTGGCGCTTGACCAGGTTGCCGCCGACGCGGAACGACAGCGGGCTTTCCTGGCGTGCACGCACCGTGCCCGGGAACGCCGCAGGCGCCTGCCCGGCCTGCTCGCCAGGGTGAACCACCAGCACCGGCACGGCCGCCTGCGGCGCCTGTTCCTGTCCCGAACAGGCTGCCAGCGCAGCCACCCACACCATACCGCCCATCCAGCGCACGATCTTCATCGGTCAACGTCCTGAAAACGCAGGGTCCAACAAGGGGGGAGCCGCGACTGCCGGCCCAATTTAATAAACCGGTCGGTATAGTATAAATATCGAACCGCTTGGTCTAGTATTGTTGCGATGAGTTCTCCTACTTCCCGCAAGCCGTCGGCCAAGCCTGCTGCCAAGGCCGCCGGACCCGGGCGCCCCAAGGATCTCGGCAAGCGCGCGGCGATCCTTGAAGCAGCCAAGGCACTGTTCATCGAACAGGGCTATACCGGCGTGAGCATGGACGCCATCGCTGCTCAGGCCGGCGTCTCGAAGCTGACCGTGTACAGCCATTTCGGCGACAAGGAGACCCTGTTCTCCGAGGCCGTGCAGTCCAAATGCATTGAAATGCTGCCCGACGCCCTGTTCGTGGCCGACGCGGACGGCCCGCTGCGCGACCAGCTGATCGGCATCGGCCTGGCCTTCTTCGAGCTGATCACCTCCGATGCGGCAATCTCGATCCAGCGCATGATGATGGCCCCGGAAACCGATGAACGCCTGCGCGAGCTGTTCTGGCAGGCCGGCCCGGAACGTACCTGCGCGGCCCTGGCCGACTTCCTGCGCGCGCGCGGCGAACGCGGCGAGCTGGAGATTGCCGATTACTATCTCGCCGGCCAGCAGTTCCTGACCCTGGTGAAGGGCGAAGTGCACATGCATATGATGTGCGGCATGCCACTGTCACCGGTGGAGTGCGACCCTCTGACCCACGTGACCGCCAGCATCGACTTCTTCCTGCGCGCCTATGCGCCGCGAGGGGCCGGGACGGCCGGATAACCAAAACTGAACGAACCGGAGGTCGCGATGACTTCCGGCACTGCGACCCCGGCCACCCGGCAGCTGATGCTCTGGGCGCGCCGCCGGCCTCCGGCACCGGTAAAATGGCCGGCCCACTGCGCTGGATTTGAACCTCATGACGATTGATTACGCCCACGCCCGCGAACTGATGGTGGAACAGCAGATCCGTCCCTGGGACGTGCTGGACATCAAGGTGCTCGACGTCCTCGCCCGCCTGCCGCGCGAGGCCTTTGTCGCCGACGCGCACCGGGCGCTGGCCTACGCCGACGTCGAACTGCCGATCGGCCATGGCCAGAAGATGATGAAGCCGGTCATCGAGGGCCGTACCCTGCAGGCACTGGACCTGCAGCCGGGTGACGAAGTGCTGGAGATCGGCACCGGCAGCGGCTTCCTGGCTGCCTGCATCGGCGCGCTGGCGCGCGACGTGCTGAGCCTGGAGATCGACCCGGAACTGGCCGCCGCCGCACGCGCCCGTCTGGACGCCTCCGGCCTGGGCACCAATGTCCGTGTGGAAGTGGCCGACGCCCTGTCCTGGCAGACCGAACGCCGTTTTGACGTGATCTGTGTCACTGGTGCGGTCGACGTGGTGCCGTCACAGTTCGCCTCGTGGCTGCGTCCGGGTGGCCGCCTGTTCGTGATCCAGGGCCGCTCGCCGGCGATGGAGGCCCTGCTGGTCAAGGCCGACGGCAGCACCGAATCGCTGTTCGAAACCGATATCGATTACCTGCGCGGTGCCGCCCCGGCACCCCAGTTCCACCTCTGAGTCCAAGGAAGCCGCAATGATCCGCCGATCCCTCGCTGTTGCGCTGGCCACTGCCCTGCTGCCGTTGTCCGCCCATGCCGCCGACCTGCTGCAGGTCTACGAGATGGCGCGCAACGGCGATCCGCAGCTGTCCGCCGCCGAATCGACCCGGCTGGTCGACAAGGAAGGCGCCGTGCAGGCGCGCGCCGCCCTGCTGCCGCAGATCAATGGCCAGGCCACGCTGAACCGCTCGCGCAGCGAAGCCGACCATGACGCCAACTCCGGCACGGTCACCAGCAAGCGCCGCAACTACACGATCGACGGCAGCCAGACGCTGTTCAACTGGACCCAGATCAACAACCTGCGTTCGCAGCGCGAACTGAGCAAGGCGGCGGACTTCACCCTCGACTCGGCCAACGACAGCCTGATCGTGCGCACCTCGGCGGCCTACTTCAACGTGCTGGTGGCGATCGAATCGCTGAACGCCGCACAGACCAATGAAGCGGCCGCGAAGAAGCAGTTCGACTTCGCCGACAAGCGCCTGGAAGTGGGCCTGGCGCCAATCACCGACGTGCATGAAGCACGCGCCCAGTACGACCAGGCGCGCGCAAACACCATCGTTGCGCAGAACACCCTGGCCGATAACTACCAGGCCCTGACCGAACTGACCGGCCAGCCGGTGGTCAACCTGCGTGGCCTGCCGGCGGACTTCCGCCCGGAAGTGCCGGCCAACCGCGGCAACATCGACGAACTGGTGCACCAGGCGACCAACCAGAATCCGGCGCTGAAGGCGCAGGAACTGAAGGTCAGTGCCGCCGAAGCCAGCGTGCAGGCCGCCCGCGGTGGCCATTACCCGACCCTGTCGCTGGGCGGCAGCTGGGGCAAGAGCGCGACCTGGGGTGACAGCACCGGTGCCGGCTCGCTGTCGCCGGACGCACGCACCAACAGCATCGGCCTGACCCTGAGCGTGCCGATCTTCTCCGGCGGTGCCACCCAGTCCGGCGTGCGCCAGGCGCTGGCCCAGCGTGACATCGCCCAGGACGGCTACGAACAGCAGAAGCGTGCCCTGGACCGCAACACCCGCAACGCCTACCAGACCCTGGTGCAGGGCATCAGCGAAGTGGAAGCCCGCCGCCTGGCGGTGGTCTCGGCGCAGAGCGCGTACGACGCCTCGCAGGTTGGCCTGGAAGTCGGTACCCGTACCGTGCTGGACGTGATCCAGAACCAGCGCATCCTGTTCTCGGCGCAGCTGGATTACGCCAACGCCCGCTACACCTTCCTGCAGAACCGCCTGCTGCTGAGCCAGTCGCTGGGCGCACTGGATGTGGCCGAGCTGCAGGACGTCAACCGCCTGCTGACCCAGGACGCAGGCAACCCGGCAACGACCACGCACTGAGTCGCCGCCCTGCCGGCAACGAAGAAGCCACCCGCGAGGGTGGCTTTTTTTTATGCGCGACGCAGGCCGAAGCCTCCACGCATGGGAGGCTTGCCTGGTCGTCAGCCGGGCCACGCACGCATCCGTTCCGCGGCGGCCAACAGGCACAGCGCGGCGGCCAGGGGGGCCAGCACCGGCAGGGCGCGTGGTAGCGGAACCTGCGCGCGCAGGGCAGCCAGGCACAGCGCCGCCATCACCAGCAGGGTTGCCGGCCCAGGCAGCACCGGCAATGTGCCCATCGGCATCGCCAGCGCCAGCAGCGCCGCGGCCAGCACCACCGCGACCGGCATCGGCGGCGCAACACGCCCATGCGATGCATCGCGGGCCGCCGTCCACAACTGCGTTGCCAACCGCGCAGCCACCCGCAGCAGCACCAGCAGGAGTGCCGCCAACCCGCTCGCCCCCGCCAGTGGCAGCAGCGGCATCATCCACTGCAGTTGCGGGTGCTGCTGCAATGCCACCGACAACGGCCGCGTACTGGCCAAGGCCGGAAACTCGACCAGGCCGGACTGCAACGCGGCCAGCACGATCAGCAGCAGCATGGCCAGCAGCAGCGTGCTCGCCAGCAACGCTGCCTGTCGCGTCCGCACCTGGCCACACACGCCGGGAAATCCCAGCACCAGGCCGGCACAGGCAAACATGCCGAGCAGCGGCACGCTGGCTGCCAGCACTCCTCCTGGCCCGAAGCGATAGGGCGCCGTGGCCTCCGGCAGCCACGGTATCCAGAGCGCGTAGTGCACATGGCGGGCCGCCAGCACCAGCAGCAACAGGCCGGTGCCCAGCTTCACCGTCAGCAACGCACAGGCCACCAGCGCCCCACGCCTCGGTGGCAGCAATCCGATCAGCCCAAGCAGAAGCAGGCCAAGGGTGGCCATCAGCGCAACCGGCATCGCGTTACCGGCCTCGATGCCACAGCTGGCCAGCAGCGCATGCACGTGGCTGGCCATGGACTGCGCCACGCCGGCGCTGGTCGCCATCAGTTCCACCAGCAGCGCGGCGCAGAGCAGGCCGGCCGGGACCCTCCCCCAACGCGCCCGCAGCAGGCCGTGCAGGCCCTCGGCCACCGGCAGCTGCCGGCCCAGGATGTGCAGGCAATACAGCAGCGGCGCGGTGCCCAGCGCAGCCAGCAACAGGCTCAACACGATCGCAGGGCCTGCCTGTGCGGCGGTGTGCTGCCCCACCAGCGCAATCACGCTGCCACCCAGCATCAGGGTCAGGATCACCCCTGCAAGGTGGTCCCTGCCCGGCCCTGCATCGCCCATGTCGCCCGGGCCGCTGTCGCTATCCATCGCAAGGTTCCTTGATATCCGCCCAAGCACGTTCGACAGCAGGCTGGCAGCCTGCGGCGAAGGGCGATATCAGAATCCGTGGCGTGCACGCCGCATTGTGATCGCAGGCACGTCGGCACACCGTTCCACGGTCCTGCAACGACAGGAATCTCGCCGTTAAGCAGAATTGATGCAGGCGATCACGTCATTCGATCCGCAGTACGTGGATCGAATCCCCTGCGGCCTCAGCTGCGCGGAGGAGGCAGGTGGGGGGCCACCAGCGCCAGCGTACGCTGCAACGCGCCGCGACCGTTGCTGACCAGGGTGCAGCCGGCGCGCGCCATGTCCTCGCGTGCACGTTCGTCATCAAGCAGGTGCTGCAGCAGATCGCCAACCGCCGGCACGTCCTCGCCGATCAGCAGGGCACCGGCCTCGCGCATGCGTCGTGAGATCTCGGAGAAGTTGTGCAGGTGCGGGCCGGTCACCGCGGCGGTGCCCATCGCCGCCGGTTCCAGCAGGTTGTGGCCACCGATCGATTGCAGGCTGCCGCCGACGAACGCCACCTGCGCACAGGCATAGAACGGCATCAGTTCACCCAGGGTGTCGATGACGAACACATCGGTGCCGGCGTCCGGCCACTGCATCGCACGCCGGGTCGCCACATTCCAGCCCTGCTCGCGCGCCAGGGCCTCCACCTTCGGGAAGCGCTCGGGATGGCGCGGCGCCCACAGCAGCAGCAGGTCGGGATGCTGCTGGCGCAGGCGACGGTGCAGGTCGATCACCGCCTGCTCCTCACCGTCATGGGTGCTGGCGGCGATCCACACCGGGCGTCCAGCGGGTACCTGCGCATGGAACTGCGCGACGAAATCCTGAACGTCCGGCGTGGCGATGTCGAACTTCAGGTTGCCCAGCGCCTGCACCTGCTCGGGGGCCGCGCCCAGCTGCACGAAGCGCTCGGCATCATCCTGCGACTGGGCGGCGACGCAGGTAACCGTGCGCAGGGCGCGACGGATCAGCGCTGCCAGCAACCGGTAGCCACGCAGCGAGCGGGCCGACAGGCGGGCATTGAGGATGTAGACCGGAATGCGGCGATCGCGGCAACCGAACAGCATGTTCGGCCACAGCTCGGTCTCCAGGATCAGCGCCAGGCTGGGCCGGAAGTGGCCGAGGAAGCGGTTGACGCTGCCGGGCACGTCGTACGGCAGGTAGACATGGTCGAGCGCGTCGCCCCACAGCGCGCGCACGCGTTCGGACCCGGTCGGGGTGATGGTGGTGATGACCCAGCGGATATCCGGACGTTGCTGGCGCAGGGCGTTGACCAGCGGGGCGGCGGCATTGACCTCGCCCACCGACACCGCATGCAGCCAGACCCGCGGCTGGCCGGTCGGCTGTGGGTAGGAGGCGTAGCGCTCGTCCCAGCGCCGGAAGTATTCACGGACCCGGAAACCGCGCCAGACCAGGTGGTACACGGTGATCGGCAGCAGCAGGTAAAGCACGGCCGAATACAGGCCGCGCAGGATCCATTCGACAGGGTCTTTACGCATGCGGCAAGGATACGGGAGGCCCCCGGGAAAGACACGCGGCCGGGTTGGTAGAATGGAGCAATGTCCGATGCCTCCACTGCCATCCGCCCGTCGCTGCGCGATCCCCGCAACTGGCCGATGTTCGCCGTCATGTTCGGCGCCTTCGCCATCGCCCGCCTGCCGTGGATGCTGCAGCGCGCGCTGGGCCGTGGCGTCGGCTGGATCAGCTGGCGCCTGCTCGGCAGCCGCCGCCGCGCCGCCGAGGTCAACCTGCAGCTGTGCTTCCCGGAAAAGGACGAGGCCTGGCGCCAGCGCCTGGTACGCGACAGCTTCGATGCACTGGGCGTGGGCGTGTTCGAATGCATCCGCGCCTGGTGGGGCAGCATCGACCGCATCCGCCCGCAGGTGCAGATCGAGGGCCTGGAACATCTGCAGCGGATGCAGGCCGAAGGCCGCGGCGTGCTGCTGGTCTCCGGCCACTTCATGACCCTGGAGATGTGCGGCCGCCTGCTGTGCGACTACGTCGACCTGTCGGGCATGTACCGCAAGCACAAGAACCCGGTGTACGAGTGGGCGGTGAAGTTCGGCCGCCTGCGCTACGCCAAGGCGATGTATGCCAACGAAGACATCCGCGCCACTGTGCGGCACCTGAAGAAGGGCGGCTTCCTCTGGTACGCGCCGGACCAGGACATGCGCGGCAAGGACACCGTGTTCGTGCCGTTCTTCGGCCACACCGCGTCCACCATCACCGCCACCCACCAGCTGGCGCGGATGACCGGCTGCGCGGTGATCCCGTACTTCCACCGCCGCGAAGGCGGGAAGTACTTCCTGAAGATCGGCGCACCGCTGGAAAACTTCCCCAGCGAAGACGTGGAAGCCGATACCACCCGGGTCAACCAGGCCATCGAAGCGATGGTGCGCGAGGCCCCCGACCAGTACCTGTGGATCCATCGCCGTTTCAAGCGCCAACCGGGCGGGCGGAGCGATTTCTACAATTAGCTGGATGTGGCAGCCGGTGCCAGCCAGGGCTGACATCGACCGGACTGCTGGGCGTCTGCATGCGCGAGGTAGTCGCCAACCTTGGTTGGCGCCGATGATCTGACCCTCGACCTGGGGATGGCCAACCAAGGTTGGCAACTACCGTATCGGCGGCGAATCCTCTGCCTCGCGCGCCAGCAGGCTGCCGGCGAACAGCGCTGCCAGCATCACCGTCAGGCCGCCCCAGAACGCCGAATAGAACGCCAGGTGGGTGTTGAGCGGAAACACCGTGACCGCCAGCGCCAGCATCGCCGGGCGCGCGCGCTCACGCGCGCTGGCCGGCGCATAGCGCCATGCGCGCCAGGCCTGGGCCACCGCCGCCAACCACAGCAGCAGACCGAGCACGCCGGTTTCAGCGAGGATTTCCAGCACGATCTGATGGGCATGCAGCGCAGGCGCATTACCCCAGACCGCCGGCCCCTCATCGGCGACGCAGGCCGGATAGGCATCGCGGAAGCCGCGTGCGCCGACACCGTTGATCGGATGTTCTTCAATCATGCACACGGCGGCCTGCCAGATCCGTGCACGCCCGGACAGCGCCTGGTCGACACCGCGTTCGCCGCCCTCCCAGGCCATCGCCGTACGCGCGAAGCGTTCGCGCAGTTGCGGCACGCTGGCGGTCAACGCGCCGGCTGCCAGCACCGCAAGCAGCGCCAGCAACGCCAGCCGCTTCCAGCCGAACTGGCGCACGCCACTGTAGGCCAGCACCAGTGCGAACGTGATCCACGAGGCACGCGACCCTGCCAGCAGCAGCACGCCGCCAAGCGCGGCGGCCGCCAGCAACCAGCCCGCATTGCCGAAGCGCCGCGCGATCGGCAACAACAGGAACGGTGACAGGCTGGCCAGCACCTGGCCGAACTTGAGGTTGCAGGGCCCCAGGGCCCCACTGAGCCGGTCAGCCAGGGCGGCTTCGTCCGCCGGGCACAACGCGTGGCCGCTTACGGCCAGCTTCAGGTGTTCCAGCGACCAGAACCATGGGCTGGTACCGGCCACGGCCTGTACCAGTGCATCCAGCGTCCATGCACCCGTGATCAGTGCCAGGCCACCGAAGGTCAGCCTTCGCCGTTCGGGCGTGGATACGGCGATTGCCACCAGCCACATGAAAGGAAGATAGCGCAGGCCGGCGGCCGCCTTGGTCCACGACGCTGCAGGATCGATGGCATCGATGGCCGAGAACGCCTGCGGCAGCCAGTAGCCAAGGAACAGGATCGAGGTCAGCGCCCAGGCCGCCGTGCTCAGCAGGTGCGGACGGCGCTGCAGGCGGCGCATGACCATGCGCGCGGCGGCGTACAGCGCGCCCAGTCCGAGCACGGTTTCGGCGATGCCCGGCAGCGGCCACATCGCCACGTACGCCAGCACCCACCAGGGTGCCCAGCGCCCGGCGCGGTCGTCGCGCAGGGGAACGGTGGCGTCAGCCGGCAAGGTCGGCATAGAGGCGAAGGGTGTCACGCTGCATGGCCTGCAGGGTAAACGGGATGCGCGCCGGCAGGGACGGCGGCTGCGCCAGCAGGGCCAGCGCGCGTTCACCCAGTGCCCGCGCATCACCCAACGGTACGGCGCCCGCGGGTTGCAGTTGCTGCAGCAGTTCACCCACGCCGCCATGGTCCCAGCCCAGCACCGGGCGGCCGACCGACAGCGCCTCGACCACGGTGCGGCCAAAGGCTTCCGGTTTGTCCGACAGCTGCAGCACCAGGTCACTGGCGGCATAGGCCTGGGCAATGCGTGCGGTGGGCGCGCTGATCTGCACGGCCTCGGCCACGCCCAGCGCCGTCGCCTGCCGGCGCAGATCCGCCACATAGGCTTCGCGGCCCGGTTCATCGGTGCCCAGCATCCACAGCTGGGCCGGCACACCGGCGGCGCGCACGTCGGACAGCAGCTGCAGCGCATGGGCGTGGCCCTTCAGGCGGGTGCCCCGCCCCGGCAGCAGCAGCAGCGGGCCTTCCACCTGCGCCAGCCACGGATGATCGGCCGCCAGCGCCAGGCGCGGCCGGCGGTCGGCGCGCGCCACGCGCGGGAACTGGGCGACGTCGACGCCGCGCGGGATCACCTGCAGCGTCGCTTCGGGGACCGTCGGGTAATGCCGGCGCACGTAGTCACGTACGCTGTTGGATACGCAGATCACGCGCTCGCCGCTGGTCATCACTGCGCTGTAGCGACTGGGTGAGTTCAGCCCGTGCACGGTGGTGACCCAGTGCGGGCGCTGTGCGGCGGGCATGGCGCGGATCGCGTACAGGCCCAGCCAGGCCGGCAGCCGCGAACGGGCATGCACGATGTCGGCGCCGACCTCGGCAAACAGGCGCCGCAGGGTCGGCAGATGCCGCAGGGTCAGCAGCGACTTGCGGCCGATGTCGAGGGTGAGGTGCTCGGCACCGCTGTCCAGCAGCGGCTGCACCAGGCGGCCACCAGCAGAAACCACCAGCGCGCGATGGCCGGCGGCGACCAGGGCCGCAGCAATTTCCAGGGTCGAGCGCTCGACACCGCCGGAGTGCAGCGCCGGCAGCAACTGCACCACGGTCAATCGGCGCATCGAAGGGGCGGCCGCTTAGTCGGCCAGCACGAACACGGAACCGCAGTACGGGCACTGCGCTTCGCCGTTGGGCTCGTCTTCGATCGGCAGGTACACGCGCGGATGCGAGTTCCACAGCGCCATTTCCGGGGTCGGGCAGCTCAGCGGCAGATCGCTGCGGTGCACGGTGTAGCGCTTCTCGGCGTTGGCGGGCGCGGTGGCGGTATGGCTCATGGCGGATGTCGATGAACGGGTTGCGAGGGCTGTGATTCTAGCATCCGGGCCGCCCCGACATTGTGCCGCCCCTGCGCAGGCCGGATCGGCAGGGCGATTTCTTCAATCGATCCGGCGGGTTCGCGCCGGAAACCTGCCGACCGCACTATTTCCCGCATTTGGATCGAACTAAATGGCACTTGTCAGGTCGCGGCGGCTGTTGCAGGATCGGGCCAGGTCTCGACCCGACCTGCCCTCTTCGACCCGATCGCATGGCCCGCCCCCACCGGACCGGCATCGCCTCTCCCACTGCCATCCCGGCGGGCGGAGCGATGCTGTCCGTGGTGCCCGCCGATGCGGGTTCTGCCCGCCGCCAGCCCTTCCGGGAGATCCCTGCATGACCCTGTCCGATCCACGCCGCGCCCTGCTTCCGCTCGCCCTGGCCCTGGCCTGTGCGACTACCGCGATGCCGGTGTTGGCACAGGGGCTGCAGACTTCGTTCGAACCGGGTGAACCGGCCCCGACCCCGGCGGCGGGTGGGTTGCAGGTGTCGATCGGCGACGGTCCCGCCGCGCCCTACGCCGCCAAGCGCAATGCCGGCTACAGCGGCCTGCATGCACTGCGCTACAGCAGCAACGGCGGCAGCGCGCGGCGCGAGCTGTTCAGGACCGATCTGCCCATCGAAGCCGAAACCACCCTGTCATGGCTGGTGCTGCCGGAAATCGTCGGCAAGGACACCGTGGCCTCGACCTATGTCTCGCTGGACCTGCTGCTGGACGATGGCAGCCGCGTGTCGTCCAGCGCTGCACGCGACCAGCATGGCGTGGCCATCGGCGCGCGCGCGCAAGGCGCGTCGAAGACGCTGTATCCGCAGCAGTGGGCGCGCAAGGCGATACGCCTGGGCGAGGTACCCGCGCTGAAGGGGCGTCGCGTGGTGGCGATCGAACTGGAGGTGGCCAGTGCCGAGGGTGCACCGGTCTCCGGCTGGATTGACGACGTGCGCCTGGACGTGCAGCCACGCCCCCAGCCACAGCGGGCTTCCGATTGGGTGCTGACCACCCGCGGCACCCAGGCCAACGGCACCTTCTCGCGCGGCAACAATTTCCCGGCCACGGCGGTGCCGCACGGATTCAACTTCTGGACCCCGGTGACCGATGCCGGTGCGCTGAACTGGCTGTACCGCTGGAACGAGCAGAACGATGCGCAGAACCGTCCGCAGCTGCAGGCGCTTGCGCTGAGCCACCAGCCCAGCCCGTGGATGGGCGACCGCCAGACGTTCCAGGTGATGCCCTCGGCCAACCGCGGCGTGCCGTCCGCCGACCGCCGCAAGCGCGCGCTGTCGTTCGAGCGCAGCCACGAGAGCGCGCGCCCCTACCGTTACGACGTGCGCTTCGACAACGGCATCGCAGCGTCGATCGCGCCGACCGACCACGCAGCGCTGTTCCGCTTCGAATTCCCCGAAGACGGCGACGCCAACCTGCTGTTCGACAACGTTGATGCGCGTGGTGGGCTGACCCTGGATGCCGCCACGCAGACCCTCACCGGCTACACCGATACGCGCAGCGGCCTGTCCAACGGCGCCAGCCGCATGTACGTGGCGGCCCGTTTCGACAAGCCGTGGCGCAGCAGCGGCCGCATCGACACCGGCCGCCCCACCGGCTACATCAAGTTCGATGCCGGCAGCGAGCGGCGGGTGAACATGCGCATCGCCACCTCGCTGATCTCGGTGGAACAGGCCCGGCACAATCTGGCGCTGGAGATTGCTGCGGCCGATACGCTGGAGATCGTGGCCGGCCGCGCGCAGGATGCCTGGGATGCACGCCTGGCCCGCTTCGACATCGGCGATGCCAGCGACGACCAGAAGACCACGCTGTATTCCAGCCTGTACCGGCTCTTCCTGTATCCCAATTCCGGCCACGAGAATGTGGGCAGCGCGGCCGCACCGGACTGGCGCTACGCCAACCAGGCCAGTGCCAGCGAGGACAACACCGGCGGCAGCGCGACCCGGACCTTCGCCGCCGTGCGCGATGGCAAGGTGTTCGTCAACAACGGTTTCTGGGACACCTTCCGCACCACCTGGCCAGCCTATGCGCTGTTCACGCCCGATGATGCCGGGCAGCTGGTGCAGGGCTTCATCGAGCAGTATCGCGCCGGTGGCTGGATCGCACGCTGGTCGTCGCCGGGCTATGCCGACCTGATGGTCGGTACCAGCTCCGACGTGGCCTTCGCCGACGCGTGGCTGAAGGGAATCGGCGGCTTCGATCCGGCCGAGGCCTATGCCGCCGCGTTGAAGAACGCGACCGTGGTACCGCCGGACCGTCACGTCGGCCGCAAGGGCATGGACCGTTCGACCTTCCGCGGCTATGCCAGTGCCGACGTGCACGAGGGCATGTCGTGGACGATGGAAGGCGCGCTCAATGACTTCGGCGTCGCCAACATGGCCGATGCCCTGGCCAAGCGCGCAACCACGCCTGCCGCACGCGAGCGCTACAGCACCGAGGCCGACTACTTCCGCTACCGCGCGGCCAGCTACGCAACGATGTTCGATCCGGCCGCCGGCTTCTTCCAGGGCCGCACTGCCGACGGCCGCTGGCGAGTGGATTCCGAGCGCTACGACCCGCGCGTGTGGGGCCACGACTACACCGAGTCCAACGGCTGGACCTTCGCCTTCACCGCCGCCCACGATGGCGAAGGCCTGGCCGCGCTGTACGGTGGCCGCGACAGGCTGGCGGCGAAGCTGGATACCTTCTTCGCCACCCCGGAGACCGCAGACCCGGCGCTGGCCGGCTCCTACGGCGGCACCATCCATGAAATGACCGAAGCACGCGATGTGCGCATGGGCATGTACGCGCACAGCAACCAGCCGGCGCACCACATCCCGTGGATGTACCTGTATGCCGGGCAGCCGTGGAAGACCCAGCAGCACGTGCGCGAGATCCTGTCGCGGCTGTACGTCGGCAGCGAGATCGGCCAGGGCTATCCGGGGGACGAGGACAATGGCGAGACCTCGGCGTGGTACGTGCTGGCCTCGCTGGGCCTGTACCCGTTGCGCATGGGCGCCCCCGAGTACGTGATCGGTTCGCCGGCATTCCGGCACGCACGCGTGGAACTGCAGGGCGGCGCCGTGCTGACCGTGAACGCGGCCAACAACACGCGCGAGAACGTCTACGTGCAGTCGCTGAAGATCAACGGCAAACCCTGGACCAAGACCTGGGTGCCGCACGAACTGATCGCCAAGGGCGCAACGCTGGACTTCGTGATGGGGCCGCAGCCATCGCGCTGGGGCAGTGGCGTGGACGACGCGCCGCCCTCGCTGACCGCGCGTGGCCAGCGTCCGCAGCTGCTGCACGACCTGCTCGGCCACTCCGCGAAGGCGACGCTGGCCGATGGCCGCGCCCTGCCGGCGCTGGTGGATGACGATGCCGGCACCACGGTGGGCCTGGGCGGTGGCGCGATCATCGCGCTGACCGGGCTGGCCGAGGGCGCCCCGACGATGTACACGCTGACCAGCGGCGACGGCAGCATCCGCGGTGGCGAATGGGCGCTGGAGGCCCGCAGCGGCGACGGCAGCTGGACGCTGCTGGACCAGCGCAGCGGCGAAGACTTCGAATCCGCTCGCCAGACCCGGCCGTTCCGCATCGCCAGGCCCGGTCGCTACAGCGAGTACCGCCTGCGCCTGGTGGCACCGAGCCGGATGCCGCTGGCGGAGATTGAACTGCTGGCACCCGGCGCGGCGCAGTAAGCCGCATGCACCGTGGGCACGGATGCCCGCCGCGCCGCGGCAGCTGGCGGCCTCAGCGCGACCGCACGAATCCTGCGTACAGCGCGAACAACTGCTGGAAGTACCGCCGGGTCACTCGATTGCGCATGACACTTTCGCCGATGGGGAGGTGGTCGGGCCCAGGGTGGGAAGGCCGGTCCGGTCCCTTCCCACGGCCGGGCCGCGTGGGCGTATTGGGCCCCAGCGGGGTTGCAGGCAAATGACCGGGTTGCGAAGCGCGTGTGGCACGGACCAGCGGCCGGCACGAGCCGTTTCCGCCTTGCGGAAACAGAAACGCGCCCCGTGGGGCGCGCTTCTGCAGCTGGAATCGGGAAGAAGGCTTATGCCTTCTTTTCCGCTTCCAGCTGCTTGCGGATCTGCGCATCCACCGCAGCAATCGCGGTCATGTTCAGGATCCGGCGCGAGGTCGCGCTGGTGGTCAGGATATGCACCGGCTTGTTCACGCCCATCAGGATCGGGCCGATCGCCACACCATCGGTGAACACACGCACCAGGTTGTAGGCGATGTTGGCCGCTTCCAGGTTCGGCAGCACGAACAGGTTGGCGCGGCCCTGCAGGGTCGAGCCCGGCAGCAGCTTCTGGCGCAGCGCTTCATCCCATGCGGTGTCGCCCTGCATCTCGCCGTCCACGTTCAGGCGCGGGTTGCGCTTGAGCAGCAGCTCGCGCACCTGGCGCATCTTCAGGGCATCCTTCGAATCATGGCTGCCGAAGTTGGAGTGCGACAGCAGCGCGACCTTCGGTTCGATGCCGAACAGCTTCATGCGGTAGGCCGCCTGCAGCGTGGCTTCGCACAGCTGCTCGGCGGTCGGGTCTTCCTGCACGTGGGTATCGACGAAGAAGAACACGCCCTGCTGGTTGATCACGCCGGTCATCGCCGAGGTCGAGGTGACCTTCGGCTCCAGCGGCAGCACGCTGCGCACGTAACCCAGCTTCTTGTGGAAGCGGCCGACGATGCCGGTCAGCATCGCATCGGCTTCGCCACGCGCCACCATCACCGCGGCGATCAGGGTCGGGCGCGAACGCATCAGGTTCTTCGCCGCGGCCACGGTCACGCCACGACGGCCGGTCAGGCCGTGGTAGTACTGCCAGTACTCGTTGAAGCGCGGGTCGTCGTTGATGTTGGTGACTTCAACGTTCTCACCGATCTTCAGGCGCAGGCCGAGGCGCTCGATGCGCGACTCGATCACTTCCGGGCGGCCGATCAGGATCGGGTGCGCCAGGCCGTCATCGACCACGTTCTGCACCGCCTGCAGCACCACTTCCTCTTCGCCTTCGGCATACACCACGCGCTGCTTGTCGCTGCGCGCGCGGTCGTAGACCGGCTTCATCATCAGGCTGGTGCGGTAGACGAACTGGGCCAGCTTGTCGCGGTAGGCGCCCATGTCGTCGATCGGGCGCGAGGCCACGCCCGAGTCCATCGCGGCCTGGGCCACGGCAGCCGACAGCTCCACCAGCAGGCGGCGGTCGAACGGACGCGGAATCAGGTATTCACGGCCGAAGCTCGGGGTGTCGCCGCCATAGGCCGAGCCCATGTCGGTGGCGGCGCGGCGTGCCAGTGCAGCGATGGCACGCACGCAGGCGATCTTCATTTCCTCGTTGATCGCGGTGGCGCCCACGTCCAGCGCACCACGGAACAGGTACGGGAAGCACAGCACGTTGTTGACCTGGTTCGGGTAGTCCGAACGGCCGGTGCCGATGATCGCGTCCGGACGGGCGGCACGCGCCAGTTCCGGCATGATTTCCGGGGTCGGGTTGGCCAGCGCGAAGATCACCGGGTCCGGCGCCATGGTCTTGACCATCTCGGCGGTCAGGATGCCCGGCGCGGACAGGCCCAGGAAGATATCGGCGCCATCGACGATCTCGGCCAGGGTGCGCTTGTCGGTGTCGCGCGCATAGCGCTGCTTTTCCGGGTCCAGGTCGGTGCGGCCGGTATGGATCACACCCTCGCGGTCGAAGGCCAGGATGTTCTCCGGCTTCAGGCCCAGCTGCACCAGCATGTTCACGCAGGAAATGCCGGCCGCGCCCATGCCCGTGGTCGCCAGCTTCACGTCCTCGATCTTCTTGCCGGTGATCGCCATCGCGTTGAGCACGGCCGCGCCGACGATGATCGCCGTGCCGTGCTGGTCGTCATGGAACACCGGGATCTTCATGCGCTCGCGCAGCTTGCGCTCGACCACGAAGCATTCCGGCGCCTTGATGTCTTCCAGGTTGATGCCGCCGAAGGTCGGCTCCAGCGAGGCGATGATGTCGACCAGCTTGTCCGGGTCGGTTTCATCCACTTCGATGTCGAACACATCGATGCCGGCGAACTTCTGGAACAGCACGCCCTTGCCTTCCATCACCGGCTTGCCGGCCAGCGCGCCGATGTTGCCCAGGCCCAGCACCGCGGTGCCGTTGGAGATCACCGCCACCAGGTTGCCGCGCGCGGTCAGCTCGCTGGCCTGCTGCGGGTCGGCCTTGATCGCTTCACAGGCGTACGCCACGCCCGGCGAATACGCCAGCGACAGGTCGCGCTGGGTCAGCATGGGCTTGGTAGCGGAAACCTTGATCTTGCCGGGCGGAGACATCCGGTGGTAATCGAGGGCGGCCTGTTTGAAATCTTCGTTGGACATCGATGTGGGTTACATGAATGGGCAGAAGGGACAGGGGATGATACCCCCGTTGGAGCGTCTGGACCTGTCGCTATCCTGTCGCAGGCATGCTGCGACCGCACAATTCCGTGCCGTATGCGACCAAGCCTTGATACCAGCTTCGGCGCCTCGCGTGACAGCCGTGGGACGCCTTGAAACGCCGCGGGGCCGTACCACTGTCGTGATCGGCCCCGCGGTACCACACACCTGGGTCAGCCCTTGGCCGGCAGCGCCTCGGGCAGCGCATCCACCGGCGGCGGCAGCTCGCTTTCGCGGCCATCCAGCGCCAGCTGCAGGCGGTTGCGGTCCAGTGCGCCTTCCCAGCGCGAGACCACCACGGTGGCCACGGCATTGCCGATGAAGTTGGTCAGCGAGCGGCATTCGCTCATGAAGCGGTCCACGCCCAGGATCAGCGCCATGCCGGCCACCGGCACTTCCGGCACCACCGCCAGGGTAGCGGCCAGGGTGATGAAGCCGGCACCGGTGACACCGGCCGCGCCCTTGGAGCTGAGCATGGCGACCAGCAGCAGGGCGATCTGGTGGCCCAGGGTCAGTTCGGTGTTGGTGGCCTGGGCAATGAACAGCGCGGCCAGGGTCATGTAGATGTTGGTGCCGTCCAGGTTGAACGAGTAGCCGGTCGGGACCACCAGGCCCACCACCGACTTGCTGCAGCCGGCCCGTTCCATCTTCTCCATCAGCGACGGCAGCGCCGACTCCGACGAGGAGGTGCCCAGCACCAGCAGCAGTTCGGCCTTCAGGTAGCGCGCCAGCTTGAACACCGAGAAGCCGCACAGGCGGCAGACCAGGCCCAGGATGACCGCCACGAACAGGAACGCGGTGAGGTAGAACGAGCCCACCAGCCAGGCCAGGTTGATCAGCGAACCGACGCCGTACTTGCCGATGGTGAAGGCGATCGCACCGAAGGCACCGATCGGGGCGGCCTTCATCAGGATGTGCACCAGCTTGAACACCGGGGCGACCAGCGCCTCCAGGAAGTTCAGCACCGGCTTGCCCTTCTCGCCCACCATCGCCAGCGCGATGCCGAACAGCACGGCCACGAACAGCACCTGCAGGATGTTGCCGTCGACGAAGGCGCTGAGCAGCGTCTTCGGGATGATGTCCATCAGGAAGCCGACCAGGGTCAGGTCATGCGACTTCTCGACGTAGCTGTGCACCGCGGTCTGGTCCAGCTCGGCCGGGTTGATGTTCATGCCGGCGCCGGGCTGCACCACGTGCGCCACGATCATGCCGACGATCAGCGCCAGCGTGGAGAAGAACAGGAAGTACGCCATCGCCTTGGCGAACACCCGGCCCACGGTGCGCAGGTGGGTCATGCTGGCGATGCCGGTGACGATGGTCAGGAAGATCACCGGCGCGATGATCATCTTCACCAGGTTGATGAAGGCGTCGCCGAGCGGCTTCATCTTCTCGCCGATCAGCGGTTCGTAGTGGCCGAGGATGGCGCCCAGGACGATCGCCACGATCACCTGGAAGTACAGCTGGCGATAGATCGGCAACGGCTTTGCAGGCGCCGGGGCTGCGGTCGGGATGTGCATGGCGTACTCCGGAAGGGGCGTTTTCAGGCACGTACGGCCCCGGGACAGCACGGGAACCGTTACCGTGGAAACTGATCGCGGGCCCCGTGCTGCATGCACGGGGGGGTGCGACCAATGGACGCCTTTGTACGCGCCAGGCACGCCGGCGCAGATAACCTATTGGTACTAGCCCCCCGGTTCAGGCGGCCACGGTGCCTACACTGGCGCCGCACCGCCCGATCCCGGGGAGGCCGGTGGCCCAGGCTGAACGGCCGGGCGCGTCCTTGCGAAAGTTCCGGCCCTTGCGGCCGTTGATGTCCTGTCCACACGCAATCCGAGAGAGCCGCACCCAACATGCGCCCGATTCCCACCTTGCTGGCCCTGTCGCTGGCCGCCCTTCCCGCCTTCGCTTCGGCAGCGGATTTCGACAACTGGCCGACCAAGTACACCTTCGGCGATGGCACCGAGCTGGCCGCCACCGCCAACATCGCCTACGACTACAACGACTTCTCCTCGGCCAGCGGCCTTGAGGACGATGATGCCGTGCGCCGCAAGGAGTTCGGCGCAACGTTGAAGAAGAAGGGCGTCTACGACGCGATGGTCTACTACGACTTCCAGGCCGACACCTGGCTGGACGTGTTCGTGCGCTTCGAGAGCAAGGCGTTCTTCGGCCGCGACGTCGGCCGTTTCCGCTTCGGCTACATGAAGACCCCGGTCGGCCTGGATGCGAACACCTCCTCGCGTGCCGGCAGCTTCCTGGAAACCGCGCTGCCGGTGCAGGCGTTCTACGCCGGCCGCCGTACCGGCGTGGAATGGGTGCTGGAGCGCCCGCAGTACCTGCTGCAGGCCGGCGCCTATGGCGGCAAGGACCTGCAGGGTGACAACCCCGGCACCACCCAGGCGGTGCGCGCCGTGTGGACGCCGGTGAAGGCGCCGGGTGATGTGATCCACCTGGGCGTGGCTTATTCGCAGGAGAATCCGCGCGGCTACAGCGATGGCCGCGATGTGCACCACGAAGCCAGCGCACGCCTGCGCGCACGTCCGGAAGCCGGCCTGACCGACATCCGTTACGTCGACTCCGGCGCGCTGGTCACCGCCGACCAGATCCGCCGCACCGGCCTGGAAGGCATCTGGATCCGCGGCCCGTTCTCGCTGCAGGCCGAAGCCCTGCATGCCACCGTCACCCGCAAGGGCCTGCCCGACTACACCGGCAGTGGCCAGTACGCGATGGCCAGCTGGGTGCTGACCGGCGAATCGCGCCCGTACAACGCCGGCGCCGTGGCCAACATCAAGCCCGCGCACAACTACGGCGCGGTTGAACTGGTGGCACGCTACAGCCGCCTGGACCTCGACGACGGCAGCATCCTCGGTGGCCGCCAGCACGACCTGACCCTGGGTGCGAACTGGTACCTCACCAGCCACTTCAAGTTCCAGGCCAACTACGTGAAGGTCGACGCCAGCCGTCGTGGCGTGCACAGCACGCCGGAAATCTTCGAGCTGCGCGCGCAGATGCACTTCTGACCCCTTCCACGTCAGACCCCGGCAGGCGTGCACGCCACGCCCGCCGGCCCTGCGTAGACTGCCGCCATGTACTGGCTCAGCCGCCACCGGATGCTGTTGCTGACGATCCTGGTGATGGTCGGCGGTACCGTGCTGTGCGCGGTCGCCGCCGGCCACTACGCCTGGCGCCGCGCACTGGGCGAGGAAAGCAGCCAGGTGCAACGCCAGCTGCAGCTGTATGGCCAGGGCCTGCAGCAGCGCATCGACCGCTTCGGCACGCTGCCGCAGGTGCTGGCGCTTGATCCGGATCTGCTGCACGCCCTGCGCGTGCCGCCCTCGCCTGCCGAACGGCAACGACTGAACCTCAAGCTGCAGCGTGCCAACGAGGTCACCCGCGCCTCCACCCTGACCCTGGTCGGCCATGACGGCGTGGCCGTGGCCGCCAGCAACTGGGACCAGCCGACCACCAACGTCGGCGAGAACTACAGTTACCGCCCGTACTACCGCCAGGCGCTGGCCCAGGGCCGCGGCCGTTTCTACGGCATCGGCATGACCACCGGCGTACCCGGCTACTACCTGTCGCAGGCCATCGAGGAAGACGGCAAGCGACTGGGCGTGGTGGTGATCAAGGTCGAACTGTCGGCGCTGGAGCAGGAGTGGCTGAGCAGCCCGGACGTGGTGCTGGCCAGCGATGACCACGACGTGGTGTTCCTGGCCAACCGGGACAACTGGCGCTACCGCCTGCTGCGCCCCTTGGGCGCTGATGAACGCCGCGAAATGCTCGACGCCCGGCAGTACGCCGACCGTGCCCTGCAGCCGCTGCGCGCACGCACCGAGGACGTGCTGGCCGACGGTGGGCGCATGGTGCGCCTGCTCGACCCTGCGCTGGTACAACCGATGCTGTGGCAGAGCCTTGCACTGCCCGCCGAAGGCTGGAACCTGCACCTGCTGCACGACGCCAGCGCTGCCACCGCCGCCGGCCGTGCGGCGGCGCTGACTGGTGGTGCCGCGTGGCTCGCACTGGGCTTCCTGGTGCTGTTCGTGCAGCAGCGCCGGCGCCTGGCGAAGCACCGCCTGCGCAGCCGCCGTGAACTGGAAACCCTGCTCAAGCAGCACGCGCAGGAGCTGCGCACCGCGCAGGATGGCCTGCTGCAGGCTGCCACCGACGCCGACAGTGGCCTCAGCCGCAGCCTGGAACATCTGCCACAAGGCGTGGTGGTGATCGACCGCGAGCTGCGCTTGGTCGCGTGGAATTCGCGCTACCTCGAGCTGTTCCGCTTTCCGCTGGACCTGGTGCGCGTGGGCCGGCCCATCGAGGAGCTGTTCCGCTTCAACGCGCGTCGCGGCCTGCTTGGCCCGGGCCCGGTCGATGAGGCGATCGAGCGCCGCCTCAATCACCTGCGCAGTGGCCGCCCGCACATGCGCGAAAGCGAGAAGGACGACGGCACGGTGCTGGAGATCCGCGGCAATCCGCTGCCCGACGGCGGCTTCGTCACCAGCTATGCCGACATCACCAGCTACAAGAACGCCGCGCGCGAACTGCGCTCGCTGGCCGACGCACTCGAGCATCGCATCGCCGAGCGTACGCACGACCTGGACGAAGCACGCCGCGAAGCCGAGCAGGCCAACCGCTACAAGACCCGCTTCGTCGCCTCGGCGGTGCACGACCTGCTGCAGCCGCTCAATGCCGCGCGCATGTTCGTCTCGGTACTGCGCGGCAAGCTGAGCGATCCGGCACAGCAGCAGACCAGCGACCACATCGACGCCGCACTCGCGGCGCAGGACGCAATCCTCAACAGCCTGCTGGATATCGCGCGGCTGGAATCGGGCAGCCTGCCAACCCGCGTGCAGGCATTCCGGCTGGGCCCGCTGCTGCAGACACTGGCGCGCGAGTTCGGCATCGCCGCACAGTCGCGCGGGCTGGTGGTGGACTGGATCGATACCGATGCGGTGGTGGTCAGCGATGAAGCGCTGCTGCGGCGCATCCTGCAGAACTTCCTGTCCAATGCGCTGCGCTACAGCGAACGCGGCCGCGTGCTGCTCGGTTGCCGGCGCCGCGACGGGCTGCTGTGGATCGAAGTGCACGACCAGGGACCCGGTATTCCCGATGCGCTGCAGGGCGAGATCTTCGAGGAATTCCGCCGCCTGCACGACGGCCAGCAGCGCGGTGCCGGCCTCGGCCTGGCGATCGTCGACCGCATCGGCCGCCTGCTCGGCCACCCGATCCGGCTGCGCTCGCAGGTAGGCCAGGGCAGCGTATTCGCGGTGGGTGTGCCGTTCGGCGACGCCAGCGCGATTCCCACTACGGCACCGGCGCCGGTGCTGGTGCAGGAACCGGCCGCGGACAATCCGCTGCGCGGGCGTCGGGTCTGGGTGATCGATGACGATCCTCACGTCTGCGCAGCCAGCCGCGCGTTGCTGGAACGCTGGGGCTGCGAGGTGGTGCTGGCCGACGGCCCGCAGGCGGCGCTGCAGTTGGCCAGTGCCACAACCGTGCCGGAACTGGTGTTGCTGGATGTGCGCATGGGCGATCACCACGGCCCGGTGCTGTACGAGACGCTGGCGGAACTGTGGCTGGCACGCCCGCCGGTGGTGCTGGTGACCGCCGAGCGCGATGCGGGGCTGCGCGAGATGGCCGCCGAGCGCGGCTGGGGGATGATGGCAAAGCCGGTGAAGCCGCCAGCGCTGCGGGCGCTGATGAGCCAGCTGCTGATCCGCCATCGCGGGTAGTTTCCAGCCAACGGCGCAGCCCCTCGTGGGTGGGTTTGGGTTGGTCGCGGAAAGCCGGATTGCTGAGGGCTGGCCGGGTGGGTGGGTAGTGCGGGGACGCCGTGAACCCGTCCATGGGGGCTTGGCCGCGGCATCCATGCCGCGGACACCCCGCACTACCCACCCACCCGGCCGCTGACAGATTCCGGATGTTTGCCACCCACGGAAAAGAAAAAGAAGATCAAAAGCAAAAGCAGCGTGGCAGGCCGCCTTTTGTAGAGCCGAGCCCACGCTCGGCTCTACACGAGCAAGCGCAGCGCGCGACCCGCTTTTGATCTTCTTTTTCTTTTCCGTGGGTGCAGGCCACCGAAATCTGTCAGAGGCCGGTCGGGTTGGGTGCGCGGGGGTGTCAGCCGCATGGATGCGGCTGCCAAGCCTCCAGGGACGGATTCACGGCGTCCCCCGCGCACCCGACCCGACCGGTCCACTCGCGGCTTCGGCTTTCAGCGACCAACCCAAACACCACCCACGAGGGGCTGCGCCGTTGGCTGGAAACTACAGCCCGGCGCCGGCGTCGCCTTCCGGCTCCAGCGCCTTCACCAGCACCGCTGCCTGCGTGCGGCTGTGGCATTCGAGTTTTTTCAGAATTGCGGTGACGTGCACCTTCACCGTGTTCTCGGCCAGCCCCAGCGTGTAGGCGATCTGCTTGTTGAGCAGGCCATCGGCCAGGCACAGCAGCACGCGGAACTGCTGCGGGGTCAGCTGGGCCAGGCGGCTGGCCAGCAGCGCGTCGGCCTCGGAGCGCTCGGCGGCCATCGCCGGGAACCACAGGCCGCCGTCGAGCACGGCCTGCACCGCCTCGCCGATGGTCTCGGCCGGGGCCGACTTCGGGATGAAACCGGCCGCGCCGAACTGCTGCGCGCGGCGGATCACCCGCGGATGGTCGTTGGACGAGAGGATCACCACCGGAATATCCGGATGCGAGCCGCGTACGTGCAGCAGCGCGGAGAAACCGTGTGCGCCGGGCATGGTCAGGTCGAGCAGCACCAGGTCCACATCCGGGTGCGCGTCGAGGGCTTCGGCCAGGGCCTCGGCACTGGCCACCTCGCGTACCTGTGCCAGCGGCAGGCTCTGCCGCAATGACTGCACCACCGCCGAACGCAGCAGCGGGTGGTCGTCGGCGATCAGGATGGTGTATTCGCTCATGCCGCCATTGTACGGGCAGGCCGCCGCGTCAGCGCCCTGCCGGCTCGACGCTGCTGCGCCACGCGTCGAGGAACTGGCGGCGCTTGAGCGCATCCAGGTACACCAGCAGGCCGGGGCCGAGCTGGATCGGGCGGCGGCTGCGTCCCGGCGCGTCATCGCTGCGCGCATTGCCGGTCACGATCGGCATCAGCCGTGCCTCGCGCGAGAGCACCTGCTGGCCACGCGGCGACAGCAGGTAGTCGAGGAAGCGCCGCGCTTCTTCAGGGTGCGGGCCGGTGCGCGGAATCACCGCGGTACGCAGCACCACCAGCGTGTAGTCCTCGGGCTCGACAATGGCCAGCGGCGCGCCTGCATCGATGCGCGCCTGCGCGTAGGAGCCGAGCACGTTGTAGACCAGCGACAGCTGGCCGCTGGCCACCTTGTCCAGCAGCACGCCGGTGCGTTCCTCACGCACTACGTCGTTGTCGCCGAGAGCGCCCAGCAAGGCACCTGCGATGCTGCCGCGCTGTGCGTCCTGGGTGGCCAGCAGATAGCCGACGCTGCTGCGCTCGATGTCATAGGTGCCGACCTTGCCGCGCAGCGGCGCACCTTCGGCACGCAGCCGGTCCAACAGCTGGCGGCGCGTATGCGGCACCTTCGCGGCCGGCAGCGTGCGCGTGTTGTAGACCATCACCACCGGTTCGTAGCTGATCCCGAACGCCTCGTTGCGCCACTGCGCCCACGTCGGAAGCGCAGCGGTCTGCGCCGAGCGGTGCGGCAGCGCATGGCCATCGTTGACCAGCTTGGTCTGCAGGTCCATGCCGCTGGAAATCAGCAGGTCCGGAGACGCTGGCCCGGCACGGTCGTGCAGGTAACGCGCGTACAGGTCCTGGGTGATGATGTCCTCGTACACCACCTCGGTGCCGGGATGCAGGCGCTGGTAATCGGCGATGACCACCGCGAACACTTCGATGTCGGTGGTGCCGTGGATGCGCAGCTGAGCGGTGGCATTTCCCTGCGCAGGGAAACGACGCACGTCGCCCGGCGCGGCCAGCACCGGCAGGGTCAGCAGCAGGGCGATGGCCGTGGCGAACAGACGGATCATGAACTGCTCCGGGGCAGGCGGATGGTAGCGACCAGCCCACCCTGCGGGCGGTTACTGAGGTCGATGCGGCCACCGTGGCTGTCGACCACCCGCTTGACGATGGCCAGGCCAAGCCCGGCGCCGCCTGACGGCGCGCCTTCGCCGCGCGCGAAGCGCTCGAACACGCGTTCGGCATCGGCGGGCGCGATGCCTGCACCGTGATCGGCAATGGTCAGCACCGCCTGCCCGCCCTCCACGGTCAACGCGATCTGCAATGAACCGTCGCCGCCATACTTCAGCGCGTTGTCGACCAGGTTCTTGATCGCCTCGCGCAGCAGCAGTGCGTCGCCGTGCACCTGCACCGGCTCGGCGGTCATCGCCAGCTGCACCCGCGGTGCCGGGCCCGCCTGCGGCAGGGCTTCGAGCAGGGCCTGGTGCACGGTCTCGGCCAGGTCCACCGCAGCAAAGCGCTGCAGGTGGGAACGATGGATCACGCTGGCATCGCTGAGCAGCTGGTTGAGCAGGCGGCTCATATGCGTGGCATTGCGCTCGATCGCCTGCAGGCTGCGACGCATATCCTCCGGGTCATCGTCATCCAGCGCCAGCTGTGCCTGCGCGCGCAGTGCGGCCAGCGGCGTGCGCATCTGGTGCGCGGCCTCGGCCATGAATGCACGCAGCGTCTCGTTGCTGCTGGACAGGCGTTCCATGAAGCGGTTCAACGCGGCCACCATCTGGTCCATCTCGCGCGGTACGCGTGCGTCCAATGGCTTCAGGTCGGAGGGTTCGCGACGCGACAGCTCGCGCTCCACCCGCACCAGCGGCCGGAACGCCCGATGCACGCCGAAGGCCACCAGCGCCAGCAGCAGCCCGGACAGCACGCCGATTGCCAGCAGCGCGCGATTGACCATGTCCTGTGCCACAGCTTCGCGCGCGCGCCGGGTCTGGCCCACCTGTACCTGCACTTCGCCCTGCGCCGAGGCCGCCGCGAAGCTGCGGCCGACCACCACGAAACGCACAGTCTCGCCGCTGTAGGGAGCATCGAACAGCTGCGGCTGCGTGCCGGGCCGGCGCGGCGGCGCCGGCAGGTCGCCGTAGCCGGTGATCAGGTTGCCGCGGTTGTCGGCCACCCTGTAGAACACGCGGTCTTCCGGCGCCATCGCCAGCAGGTCCAGCGCCGCATAGGGCAGATCGACCTGCCATTGACCATCGACCAGCGCCACCGAATCGGCGATGGACAGTGCCGAAGACACCAGCAGGTGATCGTAGGACCGGTTGGCGGCACGTTGGCCGTAGTCGCGCGCGGCGAACAGCAGCGCCACCGCGAACACCGCCAGCAACGCACCGAGGTAGAGCAGCAGCGTACGCCGCAGCGAACCCGGTGCGGCGTTCGCAGCGCGCGCGTCAACCATCGGTGTCGGCACTGCCGTCACTGGCTTCCAGCAGATAGCCGACGCCGCGCACGGTAGTGATGCGCAACGGAGCGCCAGCAAGCTTCTTTCTCAGGCGCCCGACATACAGCTCGATGGCATTGGGCCCGGCCTCGTCGTCGAAACCGAACAGCCCATTGCCGATCTCGTCCTTGCCGACCACCTGGCCAAGGCGACCGACCAGGATCTCCAGCAAGCGGTATTCGCGGTTCGGCAGCTCGATCGGCTCGCCGTCGAGGCTGACCCGGTGCGCGGCGTTGTCGAACTGGAAACCGCCAATCTGCACCACTTCACTGGCCTGGCCCCGCGCGCGTCGCAGCAGCACGCGGCAACGCGCTTCGAACTCGCGGAAATCGAACGGCTTGCCCAGGTAATCGTCGGCCCCCACATCCAGCGCCTGCACGCGGTCTTCGATGCCGTCGCGCGCGGTCAGCATCAGCACTGGCGTGCTGTCGCCGCGCTCGCGCATGCCGGCCAGCACGCGCAGGCCATCCAGCTTGGGCAGGCCGATATCCAGCACCACCAGGTCGAAGCTCTGGTAGCGCAGCACGCTGGCCGCGGCCAGCCCGTCGGCCTGCCAGTCCACGGCGTGGCCGCTACGACGCATGCGACGGATGATCGCATCGGCCAGATCGGGGTTGTCTTCGACCAGCAGCAGGCGCATGGGCACACGGGTGGGAGGGGAAACGAATGCTACCGCATGGCGCAGGGTGCGCCCGCCCGGCCCTGCCCGGCGACCATTTACGCTGCACCGCACAAATCGTTGACAGGACGATGACAGCTACGGCGACCCAGACTGCGGCCGCGCACCGTCCGGTGCCCACGATTGCCGCGCGCCTGGCGCGCACCTGGGAGGGTTTGTGGAATTCACGTTTGCCTGGCGGCGTCCTGCCGCCATGATGGCTCTGGCTGCCCTGTCGGCGCCGGCCTTCGCCGAAGACGACCGTCCGGTCACCGCCACCCTCGGTGGCCGCCTGCACCTGGACTTCGCCACCTTCGACAACGACAACCGCGGTACGCCGAACAAGGACGACACCGAGATCCGCCGCGCCTGGGTCGATGTGTCCGGCAAGTTCTTCGTGGTCGACTACAAGCTGGAAGCCGACTTCTCCGGCGACCATGTCGAGGCCAAGGACGTGTACCTGGCACGCAGCTTTGGCAAGGCCGGCAAGCTGACCGTGGGCCAGTTCAAGCAGTACTTCTCGCTGGATGACCGCACCAGCTCCAACTACGGCAGCTTCCTGGAGCGCGGCAACGCCGGCACCACGCTGGCACCGCTGTACCGGCTGGGCGCGTCGTGGCAGGCCAATCCGGGTGATTTCACATGGGCCGCCAGCGTCTACAGCCTGGAAAGCATCGATGCCTGGCAGGTGAAGGGCCGCGCCGCCGGCGGCCGGGTCACCTGGGCGCCCTCACCCCGCGACGGTGACGTGCTGCACCTGGGTCTGTCGCTGGCCCGCGAAGCCTATGACAACCCAGGTGCCAACGGCGTTCCGGGCCTGAAGATCCGCCCGCGCCCGGCTGGCCATCTGTCCGACGAGAGCCGCCTGACCCTGGTCGACTTCTCCGCCGGCCGCGATACCGACGTCAACAAGTGGTCGCTGGAATACGCGCAGGTCCGCGGCCCGCTGTCGTGGCAGGGCGAGTTCAGCGGTGCCACCTTCGATGACGGTGCGCAGCGCGGCGACGTGATGGCCGCCTACGGCATGCTCAGCTGGTTCGTCACTGGCGAAAGCCGCGCCTACGACCGTAAGACCGGCCGCTTCGCGCGGGTCAAGGACATCCGCCACAAGGCCGGTGCCTTCGAGGTGGCGCTGCGCTACGACCAGATGTGGGGCGCGCAGCATCTCGATGGTGCGCCCGACCTGCGCCGTGGCAGCACCGAAGCGTGGACACTGGGCGGCAACTGGTACCTGCGCGACAACCTGCGCTTCATGCTCAACGTGATCGAAAGCCGCAACCGCGACCGCCTGGCCGGGGTCACGGTGGACCGCACGCGCGCGGTCACCGGTCGCCTGCAGTACGACTTCTAAGCCCGGCATCCCGGGCATGCCGCCCGGGCCGCTTCCACTCCCCCACATCCTGTTTTCGCAAGGAGTCCGCAGATGATGCTGAGCATCCTCGGCTTTGGCATGGTCATTACGTTCATGTACCTGATCATGAGCAAACGACTGTCGCCGCTGGTCGCCCTGATCACCATCCCGATCATCTTCGCCCTGTTGGGCGGCTTCGGCGCCGACATCGACGAAATGATGCTGGAGGGCATCAAGAAGATCGCGCCGACCGGCGTGATGCTGATGTTCGCCATCCTCTACTTCGGCGTGATGATCGATGCCGGCCTGTTCGATCCGCTGGTGCGGGTGATCCTGCGCTTCGTCAAGGGCGATCCGATGAAGATCGTGCTCGGCACCGCGGTGCTGGCGATGCTGATCTCGCTCGATGGTGACGGCTCGACCACCTACATGATCACCGTCTCGGCGATGCTGCCGCTGTACCAGCGGCTGGGCATGAACGCGCTGAACATGACCTGCGTGACCATCCTTGCCGGCGGCGTGATGAACCTGACCCCGTGGGGCGGGCCGACCGCACGCGCGGCCACCGCGCTGCATGTGGACCCGGCCGATGTATTCGTGCCGCTGATCCCGTCGATGGTGATCGCCTGTGCCGGCGTGCTGCTGCTGGCCTGGTACCTGGGCCTGAAGGAACGCCGCCGGCTGGGCGTGGTGACCCTGCCCAAGGGCGGCAGCTGGATGGACAACAGCGTGTCCGACGACAGCAACCCGCTGCCGACCGTGGAAGACGCCGAAGACATCAAGCGCCCGAAGCTGCTGTGGGTGAACCTGGCGCTGACCGTGGCGCTGATGACCGCACTGATCATCGGCGTACTGCCGATGCCGGTACTGTTCATGGTCGGCTTCGCCATCGCACTGGTGATCAACTACCCGAACCTGGCCGAACAGCGCCGCCGCGTGGTCAACCACGCCGGCAACGTGCTGTCGGTGGTCTCGCTGATCTTCGCCGCTGGCATCTTCACCGGCATCCTCAACAACACCGGCATGGTCGAAGCGATGTCGCACAGCTTCCTGGCGGTGATTCCGGAGTCGTGGGGGCCGTACCTGGCGGTGATCACCGCGGTGGCGTCGATGCCGTTCACCTTCTTCATGTCCAACGACGCGTTCTACTTCGGCGTGCTGCCGATCCTGTCCGAGGCCGCCGGCAACTACGGCATCACCCCGGTGGAAATGGCGCGCGCGTCTCTGGCTGGCCAGCCGGTGCATCTGCTCAGCCCGCTGGTGCCGTCCACCTACCTGCTGGTGGGCCTGGCCAAGGTCGAGTTCGCCGACCACCAGAAGTTCACCCTGAAGTGGGCCATCGCCATCTCGATGCTGCTGATGGTCGGCAGCCTGCTGTTCGGCCTGTATCCGCTCGCCGCCTGACCCCTTACCAAGGAGCCTTCTGCAATGACGCTTCGAATCGCTTACGTCACCAGCGGCATGGGCAGTGTCGGTACTGCCATCTGCCAGAGCCTGGCCCGCAGCGGCCACACCGTGGTCGCCGGTTGCGCGCCGAATTCGCCGCGCAAGGCCAACTGGCTGCGCGAACAGCGCGAACAGGGTTTCGACTTCATCGCGTCCGAAGGCAACGCCACCGACTGGACCTCGACCAGCGCGGCGTTCGCCAAGGTGCGCGCCGAAGTCGGTGAAGTGGACGTGCTGGTCAACAACTCCGGCGGCAGCCGCGACCTGCTGTTCCGGCAGATGACGGTGGACGACTGGAACGCGGTGATCGCCTCCAACCTCAATTCGCTGTTCAACCTGACCAAGCAGGTGGTCGACGGCATGGCCACGCGTGGCTGGGGCCGCATCATCAACATCGGCTCGGTGAGCGCGCACAAGGGCCAGATCGGCCAGGTGAACTACGCAACGGCGAAGGCGGCGATGCATGGCTTCAGCCGTGCACTGGCCGCCGAAGTGGCCTCGCGCGGGGTCACCGTCAATACGCTGTCGCCGGGCTACATCGCCAGCCAGGCGATCAGCAGCTTCCCACCGGATGTACTGGACCGGTTGGCCGCATCGGTGCCGGTGCGCCGCCTTGGCCGCCCCGAGGAAGTGGCGGGCCTGGTGGCCTGGCTGGCATCGGACGAGGCTTCGTACGTGACCGGCGCCGACTACCCGGTCAACGGCGGCCTGTACATGGGGTGAGCCCGCTTCCACGCAACGCGTGGACTGCCTCCCCCACGGAGTGCGCGGGGCCGGTGAACCTTCGCGTGCGAGGGGGATCCGGCCCCATTTTGTTTCTGCAATTCTGGGACGCACTGCCCGATACATCGGCAGAACCGATGCTATATCTGCCAACGCTCACTGAGCCTGATGGACCAACGGCTGGAATCGCGGATCAAGGAGGTTGGCATGCGTGCATTGCTGATTGCGCTTCTTGTGGTCGCCACTACGCTGCTGACGACACAGGCCCGGGCGGAGCCCCCGCCGATGCGGGTGATCACGGGTCTGGGCTGCCCCGACTGGCTGATACCAGGTGCCCCCACTCTCGATGCACAGATCACCGGGCATCCGGAGTGGACCTTCTCCTGGGCGCCCGCGTCCTATACCAATCGCGATCCCATCCGGATCTACATCCAGTCCTTCGACTGCGATTCCTCCGACATTGCGGGCTACTACTTCCGGATCGCAGCCATTGCCCATGAAGTCGGGCACGCACTGTACTTCGACGGCATCGCCTTGAGTACCCGAAGTGCGTTCATCCAGCACTTCTGCACCATGGAGGGGAAAGCGGTACTCAACAACCTCACCGCGCGCAGCGAGCTTCTGGTAACCAGCCTGGGGTACTACGACATCGGTGTGGCGGCGTCCAACGGCCCCAGCCTCATCGCACGGGCCGATGCTGGCGGTGAAGAACTGGACCGGCAGGTGGGAAAGCTGTTCTGCGACAACAACGTAACTTCAACCACCGGCGAGAACTACAACGACTTCTACGGCAGGATCTACGATGAAGCGATCGCAGCCCGTCCCTGAACTTCTTCTGCTCCTGAGCCTGTTGATTGCCGGTTCTGCGACAGCAGCCACGCCCGCCGCCAGTGCAGAGGAGGCGGACGCAACATGGCGGCTCGTGGAGCGCTGGTCCTCGCAGCTGGCGCGCTCTGACCTTGTCGTGCAGCTATCACCACTGGCTCCGGCCAACTCGCGTTCGGAAGCAAGAATCGGCCGGGGCGACAGCGCAACCATCGATCTGGCGCCATTCGTGGTCGCCGGGAGGATCAAAGGGCCTTCTGGCCAGATCCATACCGATGCCTCCGGGCGAATCATCAAAGGCGTGACGCTCTCGCTGGGCGGCGCCTGCATCTCGCGAAAGCAGATGGGTCGCCGCTTCCCCAACTTCAGTGTTCTATCCGTTCCATCAGGACATAGCCTGGACGAGTCGACGGTGTTCGGCACCGTGATGAGCGGAATCCAGATCGGATTCTCATTCTCCGAACATGACCGTGACTGCATGACCCAGCTCAGGTTCAGCTGGCCCGGCGAGCGCTTCTGATCCCGCCTTGTCGAAGGTAGTGCTGGACACGCATCACGCGCGTGCACCGTTCGTTGGTTTTTCGTAAAGAAGGTTTCATGTTCCGTTCGCATAGTGGCCATGCACCGCGCATGCATGCCGGTGACCACCCCCAATGCAACGGACCACCATGCAGACCCGACACCTGACGATCGCCGTGGCGATCGCGCTTTCCGCCGCCAGCGCCCATGCCGCCACCGTGGCCGATGCCGGCGCCAATGCCAGCACCGATGCCGCACTGAGCGCGCAGACGCTGGATACCGTCTCCGTGATCGGCCAGGGCGAGACCCGCCAGGTGCAGCGCATCACCGCGGTCGACAAGCAGGTGCTGCCGCCGGGTACCAGCGGCCAGAAGATCCTCGACCGCCTGCCCGGCGTGTCGGTGCAGTCCAACGATGCCTTCGGTGCCAACGAAGAATCGCAGACGATCAGCCTGCGTGGCTTCGACAAGAGCCGCCTCGGCTACACGCTGGACGGCATCCCGCTGGGCGACAACAGCTACGGCAACTACAACGGCCTGAGCATCGCCCGCGCGATCATCGCCGAGAACCTGGCCGGCGCCGAACTGTCGCAGGGCATCGGTTCGCTGGGCGTAGCCTCGACCAGCAACCTGGGTGGCACCATCCAGTACTTCTCGATGGATCCGTCCACCGAGTTCGGCGGCCGCGCCAGCGTCACCGTGGGTGACAACAACCAGCGCCGTGGTTACCTGCGCGTGGATACCGGGGACATCAATGGCTTCTCGGCCTACGTGTCCGGCGTGCACCAGGACCAGGACATGTGGGCCGCGCCGCACCAGAACCAGACCACGCGCCAGTTCAACGCCAAGGCGGTGTGGAATGTCGGCGACCACCGCTTCGGTGCGTTCGTGGCGACCTCGCGTGCCAGCCAGGCCAACTACGCCTACCTGTCCAAGGACATGCTGGCCCGCGGCCTGGGCTATGACTGGAACATCTACGCGCCGGACTGGGATCGCGCCGTGGCCGCCGCGTATTGCGCGCCCGGTACCTTCAATGCTTCGAAGTGCAAATTCAGCGGCAATGTCCGCAGCATCGACGACGCCTACTATCAGAGCCGTGCGCTGCGTGACGACAACCTGTACTCGGTGGATGCCGACCTGCGCCTGGGCGAGCAGGGCCGCCTGAAGCTGCTGGCCTACCATCATGACAACCGTGGCCAGGGCCACTGGTGGGCGCCGGGCCAGCCGTCCTACCCGGGTACCGACAAGATGCTGCCGATCTCGATCCGCAGCACCAACTACACCATCAACCGCGATGGCCTGACCGCCGCGCTGTCGTGGACGGTGGGCATCCACGAGCTGGAAGCCGGCCTGTGGTTCGAGCAGAACGACCATAACGTCTCGCGCAACTTCTACTACATCAGCGGCCCGTTCCTGGACGACCTGTACCTGAAGAACCCGGACCGCCTGCTGTTCAACCAGGACTTCGACATCCGCACGCGCCAGTTCTACGTGCAGGACCGCATGCGCTTCCTGGACCAGCGCCTGACCGTGGACGTCGGCATCAAGAGCCCGAACACCCGCATGCGCGCCACCGCCAACCCGGGCGTGGAGACCAGCATCGCCTCGGGCACGCTGACCGCGAAGGAATCGGTGCTGCCGCAGGTCGGCCTGGGCTTCAAGCTCAACGCCAACAACGAGCTGTTCGCTTCGTACGCCGAGAACATTGCTGCCTTCGTCGGTGGTGGCAGCGGCGGCCCGCTGCAGGTCTCGCCGGAATCGTTCGCGGCCAGCGCCGGGCTGGAACCGGAAAAATCCAAGAGCCTGGAAGCCGGCTTCCGTACCTTCGGCGAGAAGTACCAGGCGTCCATCGCCGCCTACAACGTGAAGTTCGACAACCGCCTGCTGTCGCTGAACCCGTGCTCGAGCATCGAAGTGGGTACGCGTCCGGAGTGCGTGACGCGCTTCATCAACGTCGGCTCGGTGAAGAGCCACGGCGCGGAGCTGACCTTCATCCTCAAGCCGATCGACGGCCTGCAGTGGTACAACGCGCTGTCCTGGAACAAGACCACCTACGAGGATGACTACACCTCGGGCGGTGCGATCGTGCCAGTGGCCGGCAAGATCACCGTGGACACGCCGCAGCGCATGGCCTCCAGTGAAATCAGCTGGAACCGTGATGGTTTCTTCGCCAGCCTGCGCGCCAAGTACACCGGCAAGCGCTACTACACCTACACCAACGATCAGTCGGTGCCGGGCGTGACCACCTTCGACGCCGGTGCAGGCTACGACTTCGGCCCGGGCTTCGGCCTGCGCAACGTGCGGGTGTCGTTGAACGCGACGAATCTGACCAACAAGCGCTATGCCGGCCAGCTGAGCTCGTTCGCACCGACCGATCCGAACGGCACGCGTTATGCGATCCATGCAAGCGCGCCGCGTCAGGTGTTCATGACGGTGGCGGCGGAGTTCTAAGTCAGAAGCGGGCGCTGCGGCGCATCAGTACCGCAGCGGGGCGAGGTGGGACGGGCCGAGGCAGGACACGCCGCAAGTACGTCCATGTAGGCTCGGTCGGCGCATCCATGCGCCTCACGGTCCTGCCTCAGCCCGTCCCACCGCGCTCGACAATTCCCTGCGCCGGCGCGGAGGCAATGAAAAGCAAGAGCAAAAAGCAAAGAGCCGGGCATTGCCCGGCTCTTTGCTTTTCAAGCGCAATCCTTCGGCGTACCTGCTACCGCGCCCGCGGGAAACTGTCTGGAGGAGGCGGGGCACCCTGGCCAGGACCGTTGGCGCCATGGATGGCGCCATCGAGCACCATGGAGGGGCTTTTGCGTGTCCTGGCCAGGGTGCCCCGCCTCCTCCCCACCGATAGCAGGCAGGCGCTGGCGGGTCCGCCAACGCATTTCATTCCGGCGCCAGCTGGTCCATCCGTATCCGGTTGGCGAACAACGAGAACGCCAGCATGCCGGCCAGTCCGTTCGCCCGGCTCACCCAGTGCGGCAGCCAGCGCGGTGGCTTCAGCACCCCACTCTCGAACAGCGGCGCGAACGCGATCGCATCGGTCAGGCTCATCTTGCCGGCGAACAACCAGCGGCAGACCTGCAGCCGGTCTTCGGCCAGCATATGGCGGAAGAAGGTGTGCACCGACACCAGGCCACGCAGGTACACCGTGTCCTTGGTGAAGGCCAGGCCACCGCTGGGCGGTACGCCGCGGAACACGCGTTGCGCCGAGGCGAAACTTTCTTCGGTGTTCTGCCCGGCATCGCAGAAATAGCGGAACACCTCGATGAAATCGGCGCCTTCGCGCGCCATCGCAATCGCTTCGGTACGCAGGCTGATGCGTTTCAGGCGCTCGATGTCGATGCTGCCGGTGATCTGTTCGGCGAACGTTGCCAACCCTTCCTGGGTCGCGGTCACCCGCGGCGACGACAGCGCCAGGCTCGGCAGCACCGGCTGTTCGCGGCCGTTCAATGCGGTCAGCGAATGCACCAGTGCTTCATGGTGGAACAGCTGCGCGCGGTCGTAGGCGCTGAAACGCGCACTGGTGCGCAGGCGGATGCGGGTCGGGCCGGCAGCCGCCTTGGAGACCAGCTCCGGATCCAGCTGCACCTGGATGATGCGCGATTCGAAGAAGGCATCGAGGTCGTTCTGCAGCTGCAGTTGCAGGGCAATGGCCGACACCGGCACCTGCTCTTCCGGCGCCAGCAGTTCGTGGTCCAGTTCGGCGGCAATCTGGATGAAGTGCCGCGCCGCTTCGCGCGTGCTCGGGCCATTGCCCGGCAGCGGCTGCTCGGGCGCGCCGAACAGCTGCACCGAACAGGTATCGACGGCGGCGGTGCCCAGCCCCTCCAGCAGCTGCGCGGCCAGGTCCCAGCTCTGCGCCGACTGCCGCACGTAATGACCGAGTGGATGGCTGTCGTCGCAGTCGGCGGCGATCGCGGCCAGCGCGCTGCGCTCCTCGCTGAAATCCAACCGCGGATAGTCCACCTTCGGCAGCACCGGCTGGCCGCGCGCCACGCTGTCCAGGAACGGTGCCTGCACCGTCGCCGGCCAGCTGGTCAGGCCCAGCAGGCGGATGCCACCCACGGCCTCGACCAGGCGCGCATCGAGCGCTGCATGGTGGGCCACGTCACGGTCCAGCGTCGCGGTCGGTTCCATGCGCGGACTATAACGCCCAGCCCGCGCGTTGGTAGCTGCCAACCTTGGTTGGCACCCCCCGCAGGCGGGCGTCGGACATATTCCGTGCCAACCAAGGTTGGCACCTACCAAGGGCAGGCAGAGGCGGGCTTCGGATCCATTCGTGCCAACGAAGGTTGGCACCTACCAGAAACGGCTCAACGCCGGCGTGGCTTGCCCGCCGGGCGGAACTGCTGGCCCTTGCCCTTCCTGCCGCCGCGCTCCTGCGCGGTCTCGGCCTGGCGCACCGCCAGCTTGGCGGCCGCGGCGGCCACTTCTTCCTTCAGCTTGAAGTAGTTCAGCAGCCGGCTCTCTTCGATCTCACCGGCGTCGATCGCTGCGCGCACGGCGCAGCCCGGCTCCTGCTGATGCTTGCAGTCGTTGAAGCGGCACTGTGCGGCAAGTGCTTCGATATCGGCGAAGCCGCCCTCGGACAGCGTTTCTTCGCCGGTCGGTTTCAACTCGCGCATGCCGGGGGTGTCGATCAGGCAGGCACCGGTCGGCAGCGGCATCAGCGCGCGATGGGTGGTGGTGTGGCGGCCACGCGAGTCGTTGGCGCGCACCGCATTGGTCTTCATCCGCTGCTCGCCAAGCAGGGTGTTGGTCAACGTGGACTTGCCGGCACCGGAAGAACCGACCAGCACCACCGTGCGGCCCGGGCCCAGCCACGGCTGCAGCACCGCCACGCTGTCGGCATCCAGGCCGTTGATCGCATGCAGCGCGATGCCCTGCATCTCCAGTTCTTCCAGCACCGCCAGTGCGTCTTCGCTGTATTCGGTCTGGTCGGCCTTGGTCAGCACCACCACCGGTTCGGCACCACCGCCGCCAACCAGCAGCAGGTAGCGTTCGATACGGCGCGGATTGAAGTCGGCGTCCAGGCCGCAGACGATGAACACCGTATCGATGTTGGCCGCGATCACCTGCTGGTGGTAATGCTCGCCGGCCGCACCGCGCTTGATCGCGGTCCGGCGCGGCAGCAGGGCGACGATCCGGATGCCATCAAGCAGCACCCAGTCGCCCACCGCCGGCCGCTCATGGCTGGGGAAGCGCGGGCGCTGCCATTCCGGCAGCGACTCGGCTTTGATCGATGCATCCGGGCCGTCGGCCACCACGTAATGGGTGCGGTGCTGTTCGATCACCCGCGCCGGGCGGGCCTGCGGATGGGCAGCCATCGCGGCCTGCCAGTCGGCCTGCTGCGCCGGGCCCGGCCAGGGCCAGCCGATGGTCTGCAGGGCGGTGAAATCGGGGGTCTGGGTCATCGCCGCCATTCTAACCGGCCCGATGCCCTGCCAGCCCAGCAACGGCAGGCCCGCGCCCTTGCCATGCATTGCAGCAATTCCGGTAGGATGGAAACCCCATGCCTTTTGACGGCCCAGCCCCCATGTCCACCCCCTCGCCCAAGCCCCTGGCCATCCGCGAGCGCCTTTCCGAAGTGCGCTACGAAATCCGCGGAGAACTGGCGCGGCGAGCCCGGGAGCTGGAAGCGCAGGGCCGCAAGCTGATCAAGCTCAACATCGGCAACCCCGGTGCCTTCGGCTTCCGTGCGCCCGAGCACCTGCAGCGCGCGATCGCCGACGACATGGGCCGCACCGACCCGTACACCCACCAGCAGGGCCTGCCGGTCGCACGCGAAGCCATCGCCGGCTATTACGCCCGCCGTGGCGCGCCCGATGCGCACCCGGACCGTGTCTTCCTCGGCAACGGCGTCAGCGAACTGATCGACCTCTCGCTGCGCGCCCTGCTCAACCCGGGCGACGAAGTGCTGGTGCCCTCGCCCGACTACCCGCTGTGGTCGGCCTCGACCATCCTCAACGATGGCCGCCCGGTGTACTACCGCTGCGCGCCGGAGAACGGCTTCCAGCCGGACCCGAGCGAGATCGAGACGCTGGTCTCTTCGCGCACCCGCGCCATCGTGCTGATCAACCCGAACAATCCCAGCGGCGCCAGCTATCCGCGCGAACTGCTGGAACGCGTGGTGGAGATCGCACGCCGCCACAACCTGCTGCTGCTGGTCGATGAGATCTACGACCAGATCCTGTACGACGACGCGGTGTTCCAGCCGGTCGCTCCGCTGGCCGGCGATCATCCGTGCCTGACCTTCAGCGGCCTGAGCAAGGTGCACCGCGCCTGCGGCTGGCGCGTGGGCTGGGCCCACCTCAGCGGCGACGATGCCCGGCTCGGCGACTTCCGTGCAGCGCTGGACCTGCTGGGCGCGCTGCGCCTGTGCGCCAACGTGCCCGGCCAGTACGCCATCGAGGCCGCCGTGAACGGCCCGGACACCATTTCCGAACTGTGCACGCCCGGTGGCCGCCTGTATGAGACCCGGCGCGCGGTGATCGAGGCCTGCGAAGCCAGCGAGCACCTGTCGCTGGTCGCGCCGGCCGGTGCGCTGTATGCGTTCCCGGCCGTGGTCGGCGCCGCCGCCAAGGGCTTCGACGACCACAACTTCGCGCTGGACCTGATGAACAACGAAGGCGTGCTGGTGGTGCCGGGTTCCAGCTTCAACGTGCCCTACCGCCACCACTTCCGCGTGACCCTGATGCCGGAAGCCTCGGTGATGCGCGATGTGTTCGCCCGCATCGACCGCGTGCTGGCCCGACGTGCCGAGGACGCGACCAAGGTCGTGCCGCTGAAGCCGCGCCGTTCGGTGGCCTGAGCGGTGGCGCTGTCCTATCTGGCGCTGGGCGATTCGTACACCATCGGCGAAGCGGTTGCGGTTGAAGGCCGTTGGCCGCACCAGCTGGCCGCCGCGCTGCGTGCGCAGGGCGTGGACCTGGCCGATCCGCAGACCATCGCCACCACCGGCTGGACCACCGATGAACTGGAGGCCGGTATCGACCTGGCCGCGCCACAGGGCCCGTTCGACTTCGTCAGCCTGCTGATCGGTGTCAACAACCAGTACCGCGGGCGCCCGCTGGACGAGTACCGTGCCCAGTTCGCGGCCCTGCTGCAGCGCGCGATCGGCTTTGCCGCTGGTCGCCCCGAGCGGGTGCTGGTGCTGTCCTTCCCGGATTGGGGCGCGACCCCGTTCGGCGCTGGCAGCGGCCGTGACCTGGCCGCGATCGAGATCGAGACCGACGAGTTCAACGCGGCCGCCGAGGTGATCAGCGCCCAGCACAACGTGGCCTTCGTCGATATCACCGACATCAGCCGCGCCCAGGGCGAGGACCCGGCGATGATCGCCGAGGATGGCCTGCATCCCTCGGCGCGGATGTACGCGCTGTGGAGCGAACGGGCGCTGCCGGTGGCCGCGCACCTGCTCGGCCGCGCCGGCTGACATCCCCCAGCGGGGCGGTCCGGGCCAGGATCAGGGCCGGCTGCGACACCCCGGGCCTGGCAGCCCCCACCGCGCCGTGGGGCGATGCGACGCAATGTTCCTGCCCTGCTCATCCCGCGCGATGCCGCCGGGGGTAGAATTGATCATTCGAATTCCCGGAACCCCGACGTCCATGTCCCTCGATCCCGCCCTGCGTTCGCGCATCGAATCCATCCTCAACGACAACCGCGTCGTGCTGTTCATGAAGGGCCAGCCGTCGATGCCGCAGTGCGGTTTCTCGGCCAAGGCCGTGGGCGCCCTGCAGGACCTCGGCGTCGAGTTCGCCCACGTCAACGTGCTGGCCGACCAGGAAATCCGTGAAGGCATCAAGGCCTATGGCGACTGGCCGACCATCCCGCAGCTGTACATCGACGGCGAACTGGTCGGCGGCAGCGACATCGTGCTGCAGATGGCCGCCAGCGGCGAGCTGAGCAGCGTGCTGGGCCTGGCCGCGCCGGACCGCACCCCGCCGAGCATCACCGTGACCCCGGCTGCCGTGGAAATGCTGAAGGGCGCGCTGGCCGACGCCCCGGGCGCCGCGCTGCAGCTGACCATCGACGCTGGCTTCCAGCCGAACTTCCAGCTGGCCCCGCACGACGAAGGCGCGATCGCCGCCGAGTCCAACGGCCTGCGCGTGCAGTTCGACCTGGCCAGCGCCCGTCGCGCCAACGGCATCACCATCGACTGGGTGGACGACATCCGCGGCAAGGGCCTGGCCATCGACAACCCGAACGCGCCCAAGCCGGTGCAGGAAATCAGCGTTCGCGATGCCGACGACCTGGTGCGCGCCGGCAACATCACCCTGGTGGACGTGCGCCCGGCTGACGAACGCGCCATCGCCGCCGTCGGCGTGCCGTTCAAGAGCTTCGACGGCAACGGCCGCGCCGCGCTGGAAGCCCTGCCGAAGGACACGGCGCTGGCGTTCATGTGCCACCACGGTGGCCGCAGCGCGCAGGCCGCCGAGCAGTTCCGTGCGCTGGGCTTCACCAAGGTGTTCAACGTCACCGGCGGCATCAACGCCTGGTCGGAAGACGTGGACAACGGCGTGCCGAAGTACTGATCGGCAGCGGTTGAAACCTACGAAAAACGCCGGCGAACGCCGGCGTTTTTTGCATCCACGCATGGCGTGGATCTACCCCGCAAACCCGCCTTCGGCCAGGTAGTCCAGCTCTTCCGGCGCCGGAATGCGGCCCAGTACCGCGTTGCGATGCGGGAAGCGGCCGAAACGGCGGATGATGTCGCGGTGCAGTTCGGCGTACTGCAGGTATTCCTTGTCGCCCAGTGCGTCGAACATCGCCACCGAACGGTCCTGGTCCAGTGGATCCTCGGAGTGCTCGAACGGCAGGTAGATGAAGGCGCGCAGCTTCGGCACCAGCTGCAGGTCCAGGCCTTCCTCGATCGCGCGCATCGCGTAGTGCCGGGCCAGGCCATCGGTGGCGTAGGAATGGGCGGTACCGCGGAAGCAGTTGCGCGGGAACTGGTCCAGCAGCAGCATCAGCGCCAGCGCGCCCTCGGCGCTGCCCAGCCAATGCTCGCGCGCGCGCGACGCCGCGGCGAAATGCTCATCCAGGAACAACCGGCGGAACTGCGCGTCGAACGCATCGTCGCGGGCGAACCACTTTTCCGGGCCCGCCTCCTTCCAGAATTCCACCACTTGCGCGGCAACGTCCATCACCTACTCCCCAGGGCCGGCGCGCCGCGCCAGGCCATCATCATCATTCGTCGAAGCGCAGGTGGCGGACCGACTTGCCGTTGCGCCGGATAAGCTTAAGCGCCTCGATGCCGATCTGGATATGGTTTTCCACGAACTGGGAGCTGACCTTGGCATCGGAGGCCTCGGTCTTGACCCCGTCGGGGATCATCGGCTGGTCGGACACCAGCAGCAGCGCGCCGCTGGGGATGTGGTTGGCGAAGCCGGCGGCGAACACCGTGGCCGTTTCCATGTCGATGGCCATGCAGCGCATCGCCCGCAGCCGCTCCTTGAAGGCCTCGTCGTGTTCCCAGACCCGGCGGTTGGTGGTGTAGACGGTGCCGGTCCAGTAGTCGTGGCCGAGGTCGCGGATCATGGTCGAGACCGCACGCTGCAGCGCGAACGCCGGCAGCGCCGGCACTTCCGGCGGCAGGTAGTCGCCCGAGGTGCCCTCGCCGCGGATCGCGGCGATCGGCAGCACCAGGTCGCCCAGCTGGTTCTTGCGCTTGAGCCCGCCGCACTTGCCCAGGAACAGCACCGCCTTGGGCATCACCGCCGACAGCAGGTCCATGATGATCGCGGCATTGGGGCTGCCCATGCCGAAGTTGATCATGGTGATGCCGTCGATGGTGGCACTGGCCATCGGCCGGTCCAGGCCGATGACCGGCGCGCCGGTCAGCTCGGAAAAGGTATGCAGGTAGCCGCCGAAGTTGGTCAACAGGATGTGCTGGCCGAACTGGTCCAGGGGCACGCCGGTATAGCGCGGCAGCCAGTTGTCGACGATTTCCTGCTTGCTCTTCATGGGCCGGGGTCCGGGACGGCGGGGGACCGGCTATTTTCGGCCAGACCGGCGGTGCCGTCGAGCCGCCAGCGGCCAGCCTGTGAAGAAGGTCACTTGGCAAGCCCACCACGCCCCGGCTAGCGTCGGCGATTGGACCAAGCCGCAAGCAAGGGGAACTGCATGGCATCGACGTTGTTGCGCGCCGGGGTGGCACTGGCGCTGCTTTCATTGAGTACGGCACCGGCGGTGGGCGCCTCGCGCTTCCTCGCCGATCCCTACCCCAGCACCTACCAGGCGCATCCCGATGCGCCGGTGCTGATCCAGAACGCCACCGTGCTGACCGGCACCGGCCAGCGCCTGGACAACGCCGACGTGCTGCTGCGCGAGGGCCGCATCGTAGCGGTCGGCCAGCAGTTGCAGGCCGACGCCGCCGTCACCCGCATCGATGCCCAGGGCAAGTGGGTCACGCCGGGACTGATCGACGTGCACTCGCACCTGGGCGTGTATCCCAGCCCGGGCGTCGGTGCGCACAGCGACGGCAACGAGATGACCGCGCCGGTCACCGCCAACGTCTGGGCCGAGCATTCGGTGTGGCCGCAGGACCCGGGCTTCGCCACGGCGCTGGCCGGCGGCGTGACCAGCATGCAGGTACTGCCTGGTTCGGCCAACCTGGTCGGTGGCCGCGGCGTGACCCTGAAGAACGTACCGGCGGTGACCTACCAGGCGATGAAGTTCCCCGGCGCGCCGTGGGGCCTGAAAATGGCCTGCGGCGAGAACCCCAAGCGGGTCTACGGCGAAGGCAAGGGCGTGGCCCCGGCCACGCGCATGGGCAACGTGGCCGGCTATCGCGCAGCCTTCATCGATGCCGCCGATTACATCGCCAAGAACAAGCCCAAGCCGGCCAAGCGCAAGGGCTGGTTCGGCAGCGACAAGGGCGACAGCGCCGGGGATGCCGGCGGCAAGCGCGACCTCAAGCTGGACACGCTGGCCGGCGCCATCCAGGGCGACATCCGCGTGCACATCCACTGCTACCGCGCCGACGAAATGGCCACCATGCTCGACCTGGCCAAGGAATTCGGCTTCAAGGTGGCCGCGTTCCACCACGGCGTGGAGGCCTACAAGCTGGCTGACCGGCTGGCCGCCGATGGCGTCTGCGGCGCGCTGTGGGCCGACTGGTGGGGCTTCAAGATGGAGGCCTTCGACGGTATTCCGGAGAACATCGCGCTGGTCGACCGGCCGAAGAACAGCTGTGCCATCGTCCATTCCGATTCACCCGAAGGCATCCAGCGCCTCAACCAGGAAGCCGCCAAGGTGATGGCCTCGGCGCGACGTGCACGCATGCCGGAGATCACACCCGAGCACGCCATCACCTGGATGACCGCCAACGCCGCCAAGGCGCTGGGCATCGAGGGCCAGACCGGCACCCTGGAGGCCGGCAAGATGGCCGATGTGGTGGTGTGGAACGGCAATCCCTTCAGTTCCTACGCGCTGGCCGAGCAGGTCTTCATCGACGGCCGCCGCCTGTACGACCGCAGTGCGCCGGCGGCGACGCCGCGTTCCGATTTCCAGCTTGGCCAGGAGGTGCGCTGATGAGGGTGCTCAAGCAGTGGCTGCACTCTGCCGCGAAGGGCAGCCGGGCCTGGCTCGGCGCTACCGCCATGGTGCTGGCGTGCATCTCCGCATCCGCACAGGCGCAGGACCTGCTGGTGCGCAACGCCACGGTGCACACCGCCAGCGCACGCGGCAGCCTGCAGAACGCCGACGTGCTGGTGCAGGGCGGCATCATCCGTGCGGTGGGCAACGGCCTGTCCGCGCCCGCTGGCGCAACCGTGGTCGAGGCCAGTGGCCGCCCGTTGACCCCTGCACTGTTCGGCGGCATCACCGAGACCGGCATCGAAGAAGTACTGGTCGAGAGGAGCACCGTCGACAGCGCACTGAAGATCGGCGAGCAACCGTTGCGGCCCGAGTTCGACGTGACCCTGGCCTACAACCCGGCCTCGGTGCTGATTCCGGTGACCCGGCTGGAAGGGATCGGCTTCACCGCACTGGGGGCAACCCCCGGCGGTGGCTTCGTGGCCGGCCAGGGCGGCGTGATGCGGCTCGATGGCAGCATCGATCCGATCGGCCCGCGCGCCCTGTTCCTGCGCATCGGCGCAGCCGCCTCGGAATTGACCGGCCAGTCGCGCGCCGCGCAGTGGATGCTGCTGCAGCAGATGATCGACGAGGCGCGTGGCCAGGTGGCCGCAGACTCGCCGCATGCGTTGCTGACCCCGGCCGGCCGCCGCACGTTGAGCCGCTACCTGGCCGGCCAGGGCCGCATCGTGGTGGAAGTGGACCGTGCCGCCGACATCCGCCAGCTGCTGCGTTGGGCCGCCCGCGAGAAGGTGAAGATCGCCATCGCCGGGGCCAGCGAAGCGTGGCAGGTGGCGCCGGAACTGGCCGCTGCCCACGTGCCGGTGTTCGTTGATGTGCTGGCCAACCTGCCGGCCAGCTTCGACCAGATCGGGGCCACGCTGGAGAATGCGGCACGCCTGCAGCGCGCGGGTGTGGCGGTCTCCTTCGTGCAGCGCGGCGACGCCACCCACAACGCCCGCAAGATGCGCCAGCTGGCCGGCAATGCGGTCGCCCATGGCCTGCCCTGGGCCGACGGCCTGGCCGGCCTGACCCGGGTACCGGCGCAGGCGTTCGGCGTGGCCGACCAGATCGGCAGCATCGAGCCCGGCAAGCGCGCCGACCTGGTGCTGTGGGAAGGCGACCCGCTGGACGTGGCGCACTATGCCGAACAGGTCTGGCTGGGGGGACGTGCGATGCCGATGCGCTCGCGCCAGACCGAACTGCGCGACCGCTACCTGCAGCGCAACGCGCAGCCCTGACCGTACACGAGGAAATTCCAATGGCCACGCTGCGCTGGTACTTCGACTTCGTCTCGCCGTATTCCTACCTGCACTGGCAGAAGCTGAAGCAGCTGCCGCAGTTCGCGCAGATCCAGCCGGTGCCGATTGCCTTCGGTGCGGTGCTGCATCACCTGGGCAACCTCGGTCCGGCCGAGATTCCCGCCAAGCGTCGTTTCATCTACCGCCAGCTGCTGTGGACCGCGCAGGCCGAGGGTACGCCCCTGCGATTCCCGCCGGGCCATCCGTTCAACCCGTTGTCGGCGCTGCGGCTGTGCCTGGCCGCCGGCGCCAGCGCACAGGCGGTGGATGTGTTGTTCGACTGGATCTGGCGCGACGGCAACGCCGCCGACAGTGCCGATGCGCTGCGCGAGCCGGCCGCGCGGCTGGGCATCGAGGATGCCGACCGTGCCATCGCCGAGCCGGCGGTCAAGGAGCAGCTGCGGCGCAATACCGAGGCCGCGATTGCCGCGGGCGTGTTCGGGGTCCCCACCCTGGCCATCGACGACGAGCTGTTCTGGGGCAACGACGCGCACCCGTTGATGGCCGCCGTGCTGGCCGACCCAGGCCTGCTGCTGCAGCCCGAATGGCAGCGCCTGGCCAGCCTGCCGGTAGCGGTGCAGCGCAACCGCTGAACAGGGCGTGGCGCGTTTCCCTCGCGCGCCACGCCCGGTTTTGAGATAGATTTCACGTTTCCGAACCTACAACCGCCCTGGAGGGGGAGCCGCGGATGCGCATCGGAATCGTCGTCGACTCGGCCTGCGACCTGCCGCAGGACTTCATTGCCGCGCACAACATCGTGCTGCTGCCGATCACCGTACGGATCGGCGAAGCCGTGCTGGCCGATCATCGCGATGAGCAGGCCACGCTGAGCTTCCTGCACGCGCACGTGGCCGAGCATGGTGCGGAAGCGGAAACCATCCCGTTCAGCGTCAACCAGATCCGTGACCTGTTCCTGCAGCAGCTGGTGATCGATTACGACCACGTGTTCTGCATGACCATCACCAAGACCCGCAGCCCGATCCACGACAACGCGCTGCAGGCCAGCTTCGCCATCCTCAACGACTACAAGCCGGTGCGGCAGGCGGCGGGCTACAACTCGCCGTTCGCGCTGCGCGTGCTCGATACCCAGAACCTGTTCGCCGCGCAGGCGGTGACCGCGGTGGAGGCGGTGCGCCTGCGCGACAGCAACGCCAGCGTGCAGCAGATCCGCGAGCGGCTGGAGGAACTGGCCGGCAACGTGCACGGCTACATGGTCACCCGCGACCTGTACTACATGCGCGCGCGTGCGCGGCACAAGGGCGACCGCAGCGTCGGCCTGCTCAGCGCCGCGCTGGGCAGCGCGCTGGACATCAAGCCGGTGCTGCACGGCTACCGCGGCGAGACCGGGCCGGTGGCCAAGATCAAGGGCTTCGACAACGCGGTGCAGAAGCTGTTTGCGGTGGTTGGCCAGCGCGTGCGTGCCGGACTGATGACGCCGACCGTGTGTGTCAGCTACGGCGGTGAGCTGGACGAGCTGCGCACCCTGCCCGGCTATGCACCGCTGAAAGAGGTCTGCGCCAGCCACGGCGTGATCGTGTACGAATCGGTGATGAGCCTGACCGGCATGGTCAACGTCGGCAAGGGCGCGGTCACCGTGGGCTTTGCCGATGGGCCGCATCGGTTCGAATGAGCGCTGGCGACGGCCGGAATCTGCACATCGATTCCACCACGACTGTGCCAGCCTTGCCGCACTTCAAGGAGAACACCATGCCTGCGCAGTACCACATCAGCCTGCCCGACCCGTCCAAGGCCCGCGGCAACGACCCTGACCTGTCCTTCCATTCGCAGGGCGCCGCCGGTTTCGCTGAAGAGCTGCAGGACGCCCTGCGCAGCGGCGCGCTGTTCGAGCGCTGGAAGGCCAAGCAGCCCGACCCGGATGCGGTGGAACCGCAGTGGGGCGTCACCGACCCGGACGCCACCGTGACCGGTGAGCAGAAAGACCTGCGCATCAACCTGGTGGCCACCACCCGCATCGACAGTGATGTGTTCAAGCAGCGCCTGCGCCTGCTGGCCGGCCATCACTGGGAACTGCGCGACGTGCGTTGAGGCCTGCCCCGGGTAGATGCCAACCTTGGTTGGCGCTTCCGGGAAAACCGCCAACCAAGGTTGGCAACTACCGGGTCACACACGGTAGTGCCGGCCGCTGGGCGGCACTACCAGCCACCGCCCAGCGCGCGGTACAGCTCCACCCGTGCAATCGCCGCGGTGGCCTGGCTGTTGGTCAGCGCAGCCTGGTTGTCCAGCGCGATGCGCTGGGTGGTCAGCACGTCCAGCATGTCGACCACGCCGGCCTGGTACTGCCGGCGCGCCGCACCCAATGCGGTCTCGCTTTCGTCCACCGCCACATGCAGCTGCACGGTACGCTGCTGCTCGGCTGCGTAGCCATCGATGGCATCATCCACTTCATGCCAGGCCTGCAGCACGGTGCGACGGAACTGTAGCGCCGATTGCTGCTGCTGCAGCCGGCTCAATGCGAGGTTGGCCTTCAACCGCCCGCCCTGGAAGATCGGCAGGCTGATCGACGGCCCGATGCTGAACCGGTGCGCGTTCCAGCCGTCCAGGTCATCCAGCTGCCTGGCCTGGAAACCGGCATCGCCATTCAAGGTGATGCGCGGCAGGAAGCTGGCCTGAGCCACGCCGATGCCCGCCGTCGCCGCATGCAATGCCGCTTCGGCACGGCGGATGTCCGGGCGACGTTCGGCCAGTTCGCTGGGCACGCCCACCGCCACCGTCGGCAACGTCGGCCAGTCACGGCGCGCGTCCTGCAGCTGTGCGTCCAGCGCCTGTGGCGGTTGTGCCAGCAGGAATGCCAGCGCATTGCGCAGCTGCGATTCGCGATGCTGCAGCGGTGCGATGCGCGCCTGCAGCGAAGCGACCTGCGCCGCCGCACTGGAAACCTGCAAGGTGCTGGCCACACCCTGGCGCTGGCGCGCTTCGGTCAGGCGCTTGATATCGTGGGCGATGCTCAGATTGTCCTCGGTGATCGCCCGCAACTGCCGCGTCGCGCGCAGCTGCAGGTAGTCACGCGCGGTTTCCGCCAGCAGCGCGATGCGCACCGCGTGTGCATCCTCCTCGGCCATCTGCACGCGTGCATCGGCCGCTTCCACCTGGCGGCGCACGCGGCCCCACAGGTCCAGCTCCCAGCTCAGGCCGATGCCGGCCTGGAACAGCCCGTAGTCCTCGCGCCCGCCGTTGCCGGACGGATCGCTCAAGCCCACCTCGCTGTTGCGTGCGCGTGCGCCGCTGGCGGTTGCGCTGACGCTGGGCAGACGGTCGGCCGCGGTGGCACCGCGCGCGGCGCGACTCTGCTGCACGCGGTTGGCCGCCAACTGCAGGTCCAGGTTGGCCGCCAGCACCTGGCTCGCCAGCTGGCCCAGCAGCGGATCGTCGAAGCCGGCCCACCAGGCCGCGTCCTGGTCGATGGCGTTGCCGGCGACCGCCTCACCCTGCCAGTGGCTGGGCAGCTCTGCCCGCGGGCGTACGAAGTCCGGGCCCATCGTGCAGGCGGCCAGGGCCGTGCACAGGGTGGCCGCAACGAAGGTTCGGAACACGCTGCCAGCGCTCATGCGTCCTCCCCGTCCGTGCGGTCCTGCACGCGCTGCGCGCTCTGCACGCGCACGCGGCTGTCCAGGTCAACGCGGGCTTCCACCGACATGCCGGCACGCAGCTGCTCCAGCAGCGGCTGGCCCGGCTCCAGCACGATCTTCACCGGAATGCGCTGCACCACCTTGGTGAAGTTGCCGGTGGCGTTTTCCGGCGCGATGGCGGCAAAGGTAACGCCAGTCGCCGGTGCGATGCTGTCGATGTGGCCACGCAGCGGCTTGCCCGGGAACACGTCCACCTTCAGCTCAACCTGCTGGCCGGCCTGCATGCGGGTCATCTGCGTTTCCTGGAAGTTGGCGACCACGAACGCGCGCTTCAACGGCACCACGGCGGCCACCGGCGTTCCCGGCGTCAGGTAGGCGCCAACGCGTACCGCACGGCGGCCGACCATGCCGTCGATCGGTGCGCGCAGCACGGTGTGCGACAGATCCAGTTCGGCGCGCGCCTGCGCGGCTTCGGCGCGTTGTACCGCGGCCTGCGCGGCCTGCACACCGGCTGTCAGGATGTCGGTGCGCTGGCGTGCGGTCGACAACGCGGCCTGGCCCTGCTGCAGGTGCGCACTGGCCACCGCCTGCTTCGACTGCGCCTGCTGCGCGTTCTGCACGGTGCCGGCGCCGTCGCGGGCCAGTTCGCGGTAGCGCTGCTGGTCGGCGCTGGCCAGGGTCAGTTCGGAGCGGCTGACATCGACACTGGCCCTGGCCTGTTCGATCAGCGAGCCCTGCTGGGCCAGTGCGGCCTGTGCATTGGCCAGCTGTGCACGGGCGTTGGCCAGGTCGGCACGCGCTGCCTGCAGGGCCACCTGGTAGTCGCGGTCGTCGATGCGCGCCAGCACGTCGCCGGCCTTCACGGGTTGGTTGTCGTCCACCTCGACGCTGCTGACGAAGCCGGCCACCTTCGGTGCGACCACGGTGAAATCCGCATTGACGTAGGCGTTGTCGGTGCGCTGGTAACGCCCGTCGCGCAGCAGCAGCCAGCTGCCGGTCGCCAGGGCCAGCACGCCCAGCACGAGGCCGGTGTTGAGGGTTGTCTTGTTGAGGCTCATGGGGGAGTCCTTGCGGGTGAGGGTCAGGCCACGGCACGTGGCGGGTGGACACGGGTGGCCCACGGCAGCAGCGGCAGGCAGCCCAGGGCCACCAGCGCGACCAGCCAGTACAGGTCCGCCGAGGTAAGCGCCTGCACCTGGGCGTGCAGCCGCGCGGGCAGATCGGCGCTGGCGGGCAACCACGGCTGGTTGCCCAGGTGATCGATCAGCGCGGTGGAATGGAGGTGGCGCCGTGTCTGTCCGACCGCATCAAGCACGCCACCGGCAAACACCGCCGAAAAGCCTTTGACGGTGTTGAACCAGGCCGAGGCATAGGGACCGTCCTGCGGCGCCAGGCCGGTGGTCGCCAGCAGCAGCAACGGCAGCACCGCCATCGGCTGTGCCACCACCTGCAGCAGTTGCACCCACAGGAAGGTGTCGCGGTTCCACTGCACATCCAGGTGTGCGCCCAGGAAGCACGCCGCCGCCAGCAGCAGCAGCCCGGCCGCCTGCACCCAGCGGCAGTCCACCGCACGCTGGTTCATCAGCGCAGCCACCAGCGGCAACGCAATGGCCTGCGGCAGCGCCACCCACAACAACATCGGCGCGGTCTGCAGCGGGCGGTAGCCCTGCACACTGGCGAGAAAGCCGGAGGGGATGGAGATGACCGCCAGCAGCACGAACAGCACGCCCACGCAGGTGACCAGCGAATAGCTGAGATTGCGATGGGCCAGCAGTTGCAGCTTGAAGAACGGCAGCGGGTGGAACCACTCGTTGATGAAGAACAACACCAGCAGGCCGGTGCCGCCGCCAAGCAGCACCGTGATCAGCGGCGAATCGAACCAGTTCAGGCGCGCGCCCTGGGTCAGGCCCAGCACCAGCATCACCAGTGCCGGCAACCCCAGGGCCAGGCCCACGCCGTTGAACTGGGCAAAGCGCTCCAGGCGCATCGGGTCCTGCGGCAGGCCCCAGCCGACCATCACCATGCCGGCCACGCAGAACGGCACGATCTGCCAGAACGCGAACTGCCAACCGGCGTGCTCGACCCACAGTGCGGCCAGCGGCGTGCCCATGCTCGGCCCGAACGTTGCGGTGAGCGCGTAGCCCGCCAGGCCATACAGCTTGATGCCCGGCGGCAGGAAGCGCAGCGCCACGCTCATCAGCAGCGGCGGCAGCGCACCGCCGGCCAGGCCCTGCAATGCGCGCAGCAGCAGGAAAGTCGGCAGGTTCGGCGCCAGCGGGCACAGCACCCCCAGCACCATGAAGGCGGCGATCATCACCAGGCCGAAGCGGCGCAGCGAGAAGGTGGCTGCGCACCAGGGCGCGAAGGCCATCGCGCTGACCGACATGGCGCTGTAGATGCCGGTGATCCAGTTGCCGTCATCGGCACTGAACCCCATCCCACCGCGGATGTCGGCCAGCGCGACCTTGGTGACGTTCTCGTTGAAGCCCGACAGCAGCACCACCAGCAGCACGCCGCACAATCCGACCACGATGCGGCGATCGAACGCGGGGGCAAGCGGGGCGGCGGGGGCCTGTGGCACGGTGATCGCGCTCATGGGCGCGGGCCGATCCGTGCGGCGCACGGCAGGTGAAGCGACATGGCGTGCGCTCCGTGAATGTGGGGAGCGCAGTCTAGGCAGGCCCACTGCTGCGAAAAATGGCGTGGATGCGATGCCAGGCGTGCGCGGGACGCACGGGTTTGGGTGGGTGCCGACCGTTGGTCGGCACACGATTACACAGCGTCGGCGTCGCACATGCTCTTGATCGCACGGCGCAGCCAGCGGTGCGCCGGGTCGTTGTCCATGCGCGGGTGCCAGGCCTGCACCAGCGCCACCGTGCGTACCGGCACCGGCAACGGGAACATGCGCAGTGGCAGCCCCATGTAGGCGATGCGATCGAGCATCACGCTGGGCATCTGCGGCAGCACCAGGTCCGAGGCGGCTGCAGCAAAGATCGCGCCATGGAAGGTGGGGATGACCATCGCCACCCGCCGCTGCAGGCCCAGCTGTGCCAGTTCGTCGTCGATCGGCCCATGCGCGATGCCGCGCCGCGAGACGGCGATGTGGTCGCATGCGGCAAACCTTTCGGCGGTGATATCGCCGTCGAACAGCGGATGATCCTTGCGCGCTGCGCCCAGCAGGGCCGTGGTGAACAGGTTCTGCACCTTGGTTTCCTGGGTGTGCTTGCCGGCAGTGCTGATATACAGGTCGATCCGGCCCTGCACCATCGCGTCATCGTCGGTATCGCCTTCGGGCATGAACCGCAGCGTGCAGCCTGGCGCCTGCTCGCGGAACACGTCCCGCAGGCGGCCGCCGTAGCTGCCGATGAACACGTCGTTGGCGCGGATGCTGAAGGTACGTTCCAGGGTCTGGATGTCCACCTCGCGCCCTTCGTTGAACACCCGATGGGCCTGCTCGATCACGTCGCGCACCTGCTCGCGCAGTTCCAGCGCGCGTGGGGTCGGCGCCAGGCCGCGGCCGGCGCGTACCAGCACCGGGTCGCCCAGCGCGTCGCGGATCCGCCCCAGGGTGCGGCTCATGGCCGGCGCGCTCAGATTCATGCGCCGAGCCGCTCCGGCGACACTGCCTTCGTCCAGCAGGATATCCAGGGCCAGCAGCAGGTTGAGATCGGGCAAGGGCATGGCAGTCTCCAATAAATGGAGTGACTCTACGACACTCCAAGTAAAAGTCGATTGCATGCCATGCACGTATTGCCTGCGCCGCACGGCATGGGTGCGCGCGGTGACATCGGCGACCATCCCCGGCCTGCCAAGGAGACATCCATGTTCAATACCCTGCTGGTCGCCCTGGACGGCGGCCCCCAGCACGCGCGCGTGCTGGACCTCGCCGCGGCCATCGCCGGCCCGCGTAGTCGCCTGCACCTGCTGTGCGTGCTCGATCCCGAATTCGCGCTGGCCGCCGATGCCAGCGAAGCCGACCGCATCGAGTATCCGGAAGCCGCCCGCCAGCGCTCGCGCGCCGAAGCGGTGCTGGCCGAAGCCTTGGCCGAACTGCGCGAACGCGGCGTCGATGCCATCGCGCAGATTCCCTCCGGCGATCCCGGCGAAGTCATCAGCGAACAGGCCAAGCGCCTGAAGTGCGACCTGATCGTGATCGGCCACCGCCACCTGTCCCGCCTGCAACGCCTGTTCGAACCCTCGATCGGGCAATGGACCATCGACCACGCGCCCTGTCCGGTGCTGGTGGAAACCCGCGACCCCCAACCCTAGCTGCCATGGCCTCCCGTTCCCCCTTGTTTCCTACCCGCGTCAACTACCGGGCATTCGGCCGCCAGTTGGGTCGTGGCGAGCAGGCACTGCTCGCTGCGATACGCCAACTGCGCGAGCCCGACCTGCGGGCCGATGGGCTGGCCGGGTTGAGCGACCTCGGCCTTGATCCCGAGGGCTGCGGCGCGTTCATCAACCTGCTGCCGCTGCTGGCCACGCCTGCCGCGCCGATAGATCTGCTGCGGTCCGGCTCGCCGTTCATCGCCGCCAGCGAACTGGACCTGCTGGCCTGCCTGCTGCGTATTGCACAGTGGCGGCACGCACGCCCCCGCGACGACGACACGCTGGCGCCGTTGCGCCGGCAACTGGCACGCTGTGCATTCGTGGTGCACGCGGCGAAGCTGCCACTGCGGCAGCGCTCATTGTCACCGGTCGGGCTCCGCCTGCTCGATCCGGCCGGCTGGCTGCGGCAGCGATGATGCGCACGCGCAGGCACCACGGGAACCATGGCCTTCAGCAATCCATCGTGCCGTGCGTGCTGCCTTCGTCATCCAGCACATGCGCGTGCAGCACCACCTGGTTGCGGCCGGCCCGCTTGGCGGCATACAGGCCGGCATCGGCGTCCGCCAGCAACTGATCGGCACTGGCCAGGGCCGGTGGATGCAGGTAGCCCACGCCGATGCTGATACTGACCGACCCTTCCGGCAGCGGCAGGGCCTCCACCGCCTCGCGCAGCCGTTCGGCCAGCGCCAGCACGCCCGACAGCGCGCTTCCAGGCACGATCACCGCGAATTCCTCGCCGCCATAGCGCGCCACGCTGTCGCCAGCGCGGCCGGCGATGGCCTTCAACACCGCGGCCACGGCCTGCAGGCAGCGATCGCCAGCCGGATGGCCGTGCTGGTCGTTGAAGGCCTTGAAATGGTCGATGTCCACCAGCAGCAGGCCCAGCGGGCTGCCACTGCGCCGTGCGCGGTTCCACTCCGCCAGCAGCAGCGCGTCGAACTCGCGGCGGTTGGCAACCCCGGTCAGGCCATCCTGGCGCGCCAGTTGGTCCAGGCCGGCCTGGCGTTCCATCAGGTCGGTCTGCAGCAGGATGCTGCGCAGGCCGAAGCCCAGCGTGGCCACCACGAAGCCACTGACCGCCAGCGGTCGCGCGTGGTCGACCACCAGCGTGCCCACCACCAGCAGCAGCAACGGCAGGATCATCGGCCCCGCAGCCTGCACGGTGCGCGCCAGCCGTGGATGCGGCGCCGAGCCCGGTACCGGTGCCCGGCTCAACGCCAGCAACGCCAGCAGCAGGAACGGCAGGTCGATCAGCAGATCGTTGTAGGCGCCGAAGGAATCACCCGAGGTGTAGTGGTTGATGTAGTAGGCCACCAGCAGGTACGCCAGCGCGTACAGCGCCAGCACCCGGAAGAAGCCGCGCCGCTCGGGCACATCACCGGCCAGCCAGCGCACCACCGCGAACCCGGCGATGCACAGGTTCTGGATATCGAACATGCGCTGCATGCTGGCCATCGCCGAATCGTCGATATCGATACGGGCGGCGAACGATTGCGTATGCACGAAGAACAGCACGCCCAGCAGCGCCGCCATCGCGGCGTCGATCAGGCTGATGCTCAGGCGCTCACGGCGCGCGCGGGCCAGGATGAACACCAGCGGCACGCCGTACAGCACGTACAGGAACAGGCTGGCCTGCGGCGTGATATCGGCGCGACCGGCGCCGAGTGCATCGATCATGTTGAAGGCCATGCCGCCAGCCCACAGCAGCAGCGCCAGCGCCGTGGCACGCCAGCCAAGCGCGGCGCGGTCGCGACGTGCCCGCCACAGGCAGGCCATCGCCGCCAGCAGCGGCGCGCCGGTCAGGAAAACGAAGGAGCCCACGCCGGTCGCCCCCGGCCACAGGGCCACGACCAAGCCATGGCACAGCACGTACAGCAGCGCCAGCACTACCGGCATGCCTCCCCCGATCCGCAAGGCCGTATGCGCGCACGATAGCGCGGCGTCGCGCCACGATGGCGTGATCCAGCGCAGAAAAAAGGGGACGGAGGGGATTAAGTCGCTTTCGGCACAATGGCAAAAGCGACTTAATCCCCTCCGTCCCCTTTTCCGGGGGTGTCAGCCTTGGAGGGCGCGGGCGTGGTGTGCCACGTGCTCGCCGATGAAGCTGGCGATGAAGTAGTAGCTGTGGTCGTAGCCGGGCTGCAGGCGCAGGGTCAGCGGGTGGCCGGCCGCATCGCAGGCCTGCTGCAGGCGCTCGGGCTGCAGCTGGGTCTGCAGGAACTCGTCGGCCCCGCCCTGGTCGACCAGCAGGGGCAGGCGCTCACTGGCCGTCGCCACCAGCGCGCACGTATCCCACTGCGCCCAGTCGGCCGGGTTGTCGCCCAGGTAGGCGTGGAACGCCTTCTGCCCCCATGGCACATGGCTGGGCGCGACGATCGGCGAGAACGCCGACACGCTACGGTAGCGCCCCGGATTACGCAGCGCGATCACCAGTGCACCGTGGCCGCCCATCGAATGGCCACTGATCGCACGCGCGCCGGTCGCGGGGAAGCTCGCCTCGATCAGCGCCGGCAGTTCCTGGGCCACATAGTCGTGCATGCGGTAATGCTTCGCCCACGGTGCACGGGTGGCGTTGAGGTAGAACCCTGCCCCCTTGCCCAGGTCGTAGCCTTCGGCATCAGCCACGTCATCGCCACGCGGGCTGGTGTCGGGCGCAACGATGATCACGCCGTGCTCGGCCGCATAGCGCTGCGCGCCGGCCTTGGTGATGAAGTTCTGCTCGGTGCAGGTCAGCCCGCTCAACCAGTACAGCACTGGCAGCGCCTGCGTCTCCGCCTGTGGCGGCAGGTACACGGCGAACTGCATGTCGCAGCCCAGCGTGGTCGAATGATGACGGTAGACGTCCTGCCAGCCACCGAAGCAGGCGCGGTGTTCGATGCGTTCCATGGGTTCCTCCCGAGGGGCGGCAGGCCCTCAAGCCTGCCACCCGGCGCGGCTCAGTAGTGGACCACCGAACGGATCGACTTGCCTTCATGCATCAGGTCGAAGGCGTCGTTGATCTTGTCCAGGTCCATGGTGTGGGTGACGAACGGGGCCAGTTCGATATCGCCCTTCATCGCGTCCTCGACCATGCCCGGCAGCTGGCTGCGGCCCTTCACGCCACCGAAGGCGGTGCCCATCCACTTGCGGCCGGTCACCAGCTGGAACGGGCGGGTGGAGATCTCCTGGCCCGAACCGGCCACGCCGATCACCACGCTCTGGCCCCAGCCACGGTGCGCGCATTCCAGCGCCGCGCGCATCACGTTGACGTTGCCGATGCATTCAAAGCTGTGGTCCACGCCCCAGGTGGTCATCTCGACGATGACCTGCTGGATGGGCTTGTCGTGGTCCTTCGGGTTGATGCAGTCGGTAGCACCGAACTCGCGGGCCAGCTCGAACTTGGACGGATTGGTATCCACCGCAATGATGCGGCCGGCCTTGGCCTGGCGCGCACCCTGGATCACCGCCAGGCCGATGCCGCCGAGGCCGAACACCGCCACGCTGTCGCCTTCCTGCACCTTGGCGGTGTTGTGCACCGCGCCGATGCCGGTGGTGACACCGCAGCCGAGCAGGCAGACGTGTTCCGGGTTCGCGTCCGGATTGATCTTCGCCAGCGAAACCTCGGCCACCACGGTGTACTCGCTGAAGGTCGAGCAGCCCATGTAGTGGTACAGCGGTTCGCCGTTGTAGCTGAAGCGGCTGGTGCCGTCGGGCATCACGCCCTTGCCCTGGGTGGCGCGCACGGCCACGCACAGGTTGGTCTTGCCGCTCTTGCAGAACAGGCACTCGCCACACTCGGCGGTGTACAGCGGAATCACGTGGTCGCCCGGCTTGACGCTGGTCACGCCCTCGCCCACCTCCACCACGATGCCCGCGCCTTCATGGCCCAGCACCACCGGGAACAGGCCTTCCGGATCGTCGCCGGACAGGGTGAACGCATCGGTGTGGCACACACCTGTGTGGGTGATCCTGACCAGCACTTCGCCGGCCTTCGGCGGGGCGACGTCGATCTCGACGATCTGCAGCGGCTGGCCGGGACCAAAGGCGACGGCGGCACGGGACTTCATGGGTGGCTTCTCCAAAGACAGGCAGTAACAGGATGCGCGGCGCAACGTTGCGCCGTCGTTTACTTCAGGTACGAGCGGATCAACGCGCTCATGTCGCGCACGCGTTCGGCGCGTTGTTCATCGGAAGCCGCAGGCTGGCCGAACTCCTCGCGCAGATGCGCCTCCATCACCTCGGACATCAGGCCGTTGACCGCGCCCCGGATGGCGGCGATCTGCTGCAGCACCGGCGCGCAGTCGGCACCGGCTTCCAGCGCGCGATCGAGCGCATCGCACTGGCCGCGGATGCGGCGCACGCGGGCCAGCACCTTCTTTTTCTCTTCGGGGGAGTGCGGCATGGCGGGGCCACCTCTGAACTATACTGGAGGATAGTATACATGGAAGCAATTGCCTTGACGCAAATGGCTTCCTGGAGCTCCGGGACGGCAGCTTTTAATCAAGCAAAATCAATTGCTTGAAATGACCCAGCGGCCACCAACGCTGTGTCAGGCAAGCTATCGGGGGCAACATCTGGAATCAAATAATGGGCATTGGCATCCAACTCGGGCGCATCACCGATGAGATCGGCAGCAGCGATTTTCTGTATGCGTTCTTCTCGACAATCAGCGGCAATCTGGAACCGGATGGATGGGGAAGCCGCTTCCCGATCATCATGGAGCAGCTCTATGCCGGCTGCGTGCAGAAATCAGATGCGGCCACCGCGCTGTTCGAAATGCACGTCATCCGCACTGAGCTAGCCGAAATGCCACCGACCCATGCCATCTGGTCGTTCGACGATCGAGCGCAGCGTCCGCCGTGGGGAGACGATATCGCTCCCGAAATTGATAGCTTGGGGAACTATTTCGTCACTGCACATGGGCGTGATCTGATTGCGCTTCTGATTGATGTACTTGAAGCACTTCAGGAAGGCGGAGACACGTCTGCCCGGATCGTCAGCTATTGATGCGTCCGGCTCAATCGAACAGCCCCTCACCCGCCAACCGGGTCAGTTCATCCACCACGTAGCGCACTTTCGGCCGCAGGTGACGGGTTGGCGGCCACAGCGCGTGGATGTCGATGTGGCGCTGCATGTGCGCGTCCAGCACCGATTGCAGCGCGCCGGATTGCAGGTGACGGCGTACCAGCGACGCCGGCATCTGGCAGATGCCCAGCCCGGCGATGGCGGCGTCGATCACCGCATCGCCGTCGTTGAGCTGGTAGGCCGCGTTGGGGATGAAGGTTCCTTCGGCATCATCACTGCCGATGCGCCACGCTACCGGCTGCCCGTGGCGGAAGCCAACGATGCTGCGGTGCTGTGCCAGTTCCTCCACACTGCCCGGCACGCCGTGCGCCTGCAGGTAGGCCGGCGCGGCGCAGGTGACCAGGCGCTGGCGGCCCAGCCGGCGCGCGACCAGGTGCTCGGCCTGGTGCAGGCCGCCGAAACGGATCAGCAGGTCGATGCCTTCCTCGACGGGATCGACGAAGTGATCGGTGAAGGTCATCGTCAGCTGCAGGTCCGGGTATTGCCGGCACAGGCGCAACAGCACCGGCAGCACCACCAGCCGCCCGAACGAGGACGGCATGTCGATGCGCAGCCGCCCGCTGGGCAGGCCGGCCGAGCCCAGGCAGGCCTCGGCGGCGGAAATCTCTTCCAGCGCGGCCGCACACGAAGCGTAATAGGCCTCGCCATCGGTGGTCAGCGCGATGCGCCGCGTGGTGCGATGGAACAGGCGCACGCCCAGCCGCGCTTCCAGCCGGGCGATGGCCTTGCCCACGGCCGAGCGCGAGATGCCCAGCGTATCGGCGGCCTCGGTGAAACTGCCCGAGCGGGCCGTGGTGACGAACGTGACCAGGCCATTCAAGGATTCCAGCGGCAGCATCTTCAATCCCTCATTAGGGACAAATAGTCCCGCACCAAGGGAAATCGAAGCGCTTTATGCGCCCGCATGTCAACTCCATCCTGTGTGCATGGCGCCGCTGGCGCCCCTCCCCCCGCACCGAGATAACCGAGATGACCGCCACCCTGTTCCACCCGTTCGACCTGGCCGGCACTGCCCTGCGCAACCGCATCGCGATGGCTCCGATGACCCGTGCCCGCAACCCCGGGTCGGTCGCCAACGACCTCACCGCGCAGTACTACCGGCAGCGTGCCAGTGCCGGCCTGATCATCAGCGAAGGCACGCCGGTCTCGCCGCAGGGCCAGGGCTACATCGACGTGCCGGGCATCTGGTCGGCCGAACAGGTGGCGGGTTGGAAGCAGGTCACCGAGGCGGTGCATGCCGCGCAGGGCACGATCTTCGCCCAGCTCTGGCACGTGGGCCGCATGTCGCATGCCTCGCTGCAGCCCGGAGGTGGCCAGCCGGTCAGCGCCGGCACCCGCCCGGTCGCCAGCGCACCGAAGAACACCTCGTTCGTGTACCTGGACGACGGCAGCCGCGGCCACGCCGATCCCACTCCGGCACGTGCGCTGGATACGGCCGAGATTCCAGGCATCGTCGACGACTTCGTGCGCGGTGCCGACAACGCGATCGCCGCCGGCTTCGACGGCATCGAACTGCATGCCGCCAACGGCTACCTGTTCGAACAGTTCCTCAACCCGCTCATCAACCAGCGCGAGGACCGCTACGGCGGCTCGCTGCCGAACCGTGCGCGGTTGATCCTGGAGACGGTGGATGCGATGGCCGAACGCATCGGCGCGCACCGCATCGGCGTGCGGCTGGCCCCGAACAACCTCACCTTCGACATGCCGTTCTACCCCGACAACGAAGCCACCTATCTGTACCTGGCCGAGGAACTGGGAAAGCGCGGGCTGGCCTACGTGCACCTCAACGACAATCTGCAACAGGGTGAATCGGTGCTGGGTGAGGCGTTCCTGCAGCAGTTCAAGCAGTCTTACGGCGGCACGCTGATCCTGGCTGGCGGCATGACCCGCGAGCGCGCCCTGCAGCTGGTCGAGGCCGGCACCATCGATCTGGCCGCGTTTGGCCAGCCGTTCATCGCCAACCCGGATCTGGTCGAGCGCCTGCAGCACGACATCGCACTGGCCACTCCGGACCGCAGCAGCTATTACGGTGGCGGCGAGGCGGGCTATCTCGATTACCCGCGCGCGCAGTAGATCCACGCCATGCGTGGATGCGGGCGTACACTGCCTGCCCGCATCCACTGAGCCTGCTTATGGATACGCCCACCGCAGCGTTCATCGTCAATCTCGACGTCCCCGATCTGGCCGCGGCTGAAGCCTTCTACACCGCAGCCTTCGGCCTGCGCATCGGCCGCCGCCTTGGCCCGGGCGCCGTGGAACTGCTCGGCGGGCCGACCCCGCTGTACCTGCTGCACAACGAGGAAGGCAGCGCCGCCACCGAGGACGGCGACGTGCGCGACTACGAGCGCCATTGGACGCCGCTGCATCTGGACTGGGTGGTGGATGACATCGCGGCCGCGCTGGCGCGTGCGGTTGCGGCTGGAGCAACGCTGGAGCAGCCGGTGCGCGAGCGTCACTGGGGCCACATCGCGGTACTGGCCGATCCGTTCGGCCACGGCTTCTGCCTGATCCAGTTCAGTGGCGAAGGCTACGACGCGCTGGTTGACTGACCGGCGCGCCGGTCACCACGGCAACGGCACCGCCTCGCCGTTGGCGCGCTCGCCGTAGTACAGCGACGGCAGCAGGCGCGAGAGGAAGCTGAACTCCGTGTAGCAGTGCTTGAGCAGGCCCAGTCCGACCGCATCGCTGGCATCGCGCTGCGGTTCGGCGCTGTCCAGGCCCAGCACGAATCGGCTGCGCAGCACGCAGCCGAACGGCGTATCGCGCGCGACGTGCAACATCTGCCCATCGCAAGGGTCGCCATGCGCATCCAGGCGCACGTGATCGCCAAAACCGATGCGTGCGGCGATCACCGCCGACACATCACCCGCATCCTGCGCCGCCTGCAGGCGCTCGGGTGCAAGCAGCGTGCGCGGGTCATGAAACTTCAGCCGCGCTGCCACCGGCGGAATGTCGGCCAGCGATTCCACCGCATGGATGCTGGCGCCATGGTAGCTGCGGCCGCGCTGCCAGGCTGCGTCCCAGCCGCGATGCTCGACGTGATCGAGCGGATGCCACCAGCGGATGTGCTGGGTGGTCTCGAAGAAGGTGAACCACCAGTCGAGCATGCGGCCCTTGCAGCCGTGCAGATCGGTACGAACGGCCACCCGCAGGGTGCCGTCTTCGCGGCGCTGGATGCCGGTCTCCAGACGCATCGGCGCCGGGTCGAGCAGATCGTGGTGGTCCAGCCAGGCGCGAGCGTTCACAGCGGTATCCATCGGGGGGTCTCCTGCGGGGTTGAGAAGCCCGACAATACGGAAACGATCTACGTTTCGCAATTAACCCAATGCGGTAAGATGGGCGCAATGAACAGCACCACCCTGCCCGAGCCCACAACGCCGACCCGTCGCCGCGGTCGCCCCGCGCGACCGGAAGCCGAAGTCCGCCATGCGGTACTGCAGGCCACCCTGGAACTGCTGCTGGCACAGGGTTACGAAGCGACCACCATCGAAGCGGTGGCAGCGCATGCCGGGGTAGCGAAGAAGACCGTGTACCGCCATGCCAGCAACCGCGAGGAACTGGTGGGGTTGGCGGTGCGTGAGTGGACCGACGGCTTCGCGCCGCAGCTGCAGCGTGATGCCCGCAACGCCGACGAAGTGCTGCCGCTGCTGCACGCGATCCTGCAGGCGGTCTGCGCACAAGCGCTGTCGGCGCAGGCAGTGCAGGTGTTCCGCCTGCTCGCCACCGACTTCCCCGGCAAGGACGCGCTGCTGCAGGCCTATCTGCACAACGGCATCGAACGCGGCCGCGTGCTGCTGGCCGACTGGCTGGCGCGGCAGCAGCAGCGCGGGCTGCTGCGCGATGCAGACCACCCGTGCACGGCAAGGCTGATCCTGGCGATGGCCGTGGCCGAGCCACTGCGCGAGCGCGTGATCGGCGTGGTGGCCGAGGATGCGCCGGTGGACGTGCATCTACATGAGTGCGTGGCGTTGTTGGGGCCGGTGTTGCAGGTGCCGTAGCCTGGCGCCATCCAGGAATGCCCTGTCCCGGTGGGTGCCGATCGTTGGTCGGCACTCCTGCAGCGACTCACTCGCGCAGCATGTCCACGAACGCACGCAGCGCCGCCGGCATCTGCCGCTGCTTCGGGTAGTACAACGCGAAACCGGCGAACGGTTCGCTCCAGTCTTCCAGCACCGCCACCATCTGCCCCGAGTCGATGTATGGCCGCGCGGTGTCTTCCAGCACGTAAGCCAGGCCGATGCCATCAAGCACCGCGCCGACCACGGTGCCCTGCTCGCCCAGCGTCAGCCTTCCGGGCACGTCGATCTCCAACGCCTGCCCACCACGCTCGAACTGCCACTTGTACAGATGGCCACTGGCGAAGCGGAAGCGGATGCATTCATGCGCAGCAAGATCGCGCGGATGCTGCGGGGCTGGACGTCGCCGCAGGTAGTCCGGCGCGCCGACGATCAGCCCGCGCAGCGGCGGCCCCATCGGCACTGCCACCATGTCCTCGGGGATGAACTCATGCAGGCGCACGCCGGCGTCGTAGCCTTCGGCAACGATATCGACCAGGCCATCGTTCTCGGTCAGCTCCACCCGCACGTCCGGATGCGCGTGCAGGAAGCGCGCAAGCCGCGGCCCCAGCTGGGTCGCCACCGCCGCGCGGGTGGCGTTGATGCGCAGCAGGCCGGCCGGGGCGGCGCGGAACTGGTTCATCTCTTCCAGCGCGTCATGCACCTGGCCCAGGGCCGGCTGCAAGCGTTCCAGCAGGCGCTGCCCGGCCTCGGTCAGGGCCACGCTGCGGGTGGTGCGGTGGAACAGGCCCACCCCCAGCCGTTCCTCCAGCGCACGGATCGCATAGCTCACCGCCGAGGTCGACAGCGCCAGCTCGGCGCCGGCACGGCGGAAGCTGCGGTGACGGGCGACCGCCGCGAACGCGGCCAGGTGGGATAGATTGTCAGTGGCCATGATTGTGCAGTTTCACTTGATGAATCATGCCGATATCCGGGCTTCTTGCCGCTGGGTGCGGGGCGTATTGTAAAACGCCTTTCGACAAACCCTGCCAAGGATTCCCCATGTCCCTCGCCCGTGGTTACGCCGCCCATTCACATACCGACCCGCTGATCCCGTACGAATTCGAACGCCGCGCGGTCGGGCCGGACGATGTCCGTATCGAGATCCTCTACAGCGGCATCTGCCACTCCGACCTGCACCAGGCCCGCGACGACTGGGGTGGCTCGATCTACCCGATGGTGCCCGGCCACGAGATCATCGGCCGCGTGACCGAAGTCGGCAGCAACGTCACCCGCTTCAAGGTCGGCGACCACGCCGGCGTCGGCTGCATGGTCGACTCGTGCCGCCACTGCGACGCCTGCGAGCACGACCTGGAGCAGTACTGCGCCGAAGGCGCGACCTGGACCTACAACGGCCGCGAACGCCAGAGCGGTGCACCGACCTACGGCGGCTATTCCGACCACGTGGTGGTCGAGCAGCGCTTCGTGGTGAAGGTGTCCGACACCCTCGACCTGAAGGCCGCCGCGCCGCTGCTGTGTGCCGGCATCACCACCTGGTCGCCGCTGCGCCACTGGAAGGTCGGCCCGGGCCAGAAGGTCGGCGTGATCGGCCTCGGTGGCCTCGGCCACATGGGTGTGAAGTTTGCCAAGGCACTCGGCGCGCACGTGGTGATGATCACCACCACGCCGGAAAAGGGTGCCGACGCCAAGCGCCTGGGCGCCGACGAAGTGCTGGTCTCGCGCGACGCTGCACAGATGAAGGCACACGCCGGCAGCTTCGACTTCCTGCTCAACACCATCCCGGTCGGCCATGACACCAACCCATACATGGGCCTGCTCAAGCGCGAGGCGACCATGTGCCTGGTCGGCGTACTGACCGAGCTGGACCCGCCGCTGACCGGTGGCAGCGTGATCTTCGGCCGCAAGCACCTGACCGGTTCGGCGATCGGCGGCATGGCCGAAACCCAGGAGATGATGGACTTCTGTGCCGAGCACGGCATCGTCAGCGATGTCGAGATGATCGACATCAAGAACGTCAACGAGGCCTGGGAGCGCATGGCGAAGAACGATGTGCGCTACCGCTTCGTGATCGACATGGCGACGATGAAGAACGCCGCCTGATCCAAGGCAGATGCAAAAATGAAAAACCCCGGCAATGCCGGGGTTTTTTCTGGTCCTGCATTGGGCATGACGAAGGTCAAGAAGGCGGCCACCGCCCGGGCGCAGACTTCCCGCATGGCCCGCCTGCCCTCCCCTGCAATGCTGATGCGTGCGCCGCACCGTCTGCTGTTCTTCATCGGCGCCAGCAACCTGCTGCTGGCGATGCTGTGGTGGGCGTTGTGGCTGGGCGCATTGCGCGGATTGTGGACACCGCCGCCACCGCCGCTACCACCGGCCTGGCTGCATGCGCTGCTGATGCAGTACCTGGTGCTGCCCAGCTTCATTTTCGGCTTCCTGCTCACCGTGTTCCCGCGCTGGATGGGGCAACCCGAGCTGCCACGCAGCCGCTATGCGCCTGTCGGCATCGGCTTGTTTGGCGGGCAGGCGCTGCTGGTTGCCGCCGCCTGCGGGTGGGCACCCGGGCTGTGGCCCGGCCTGCTGCTGGCACTGGCCGGCTGGAGCGCTGGACTGATCGTGCTGGGACGCGTGCTCAAGGCCGCCGGCCCCAACCGCAACTGGCATGCTCATGCCTGCTATGCCGCACTGCTGCTGGGGTGGCTGGGGTTGCTGCTGTTCATGGCGGTGGTGCAGGGCCACGCCACGCTGATGCCGGTCAATGTGGCACTTGGCACGTTCGGCCTGCTGCTGCCGGTCTACCTCACTGTCGCCCACCGGATGATCCCGTTCTTCGCCAACAACGTGGTGGAGGGCTACGTGCCGTGGCGCCCGCTGCGCTGGTTGGCCGCGATGTGGGCACTGCTGATGCTGCGCCTGCTGTTGACCGCATTGCAGATCGACAACGCATTGTGGGTGGCCGACGCACCGCTGCTGGCGCTGGCGCTGCAGGCGCTGTGGCACTGGTGGCCACGCGGGCCGATGCCCGGGCTGCTCGCAGCCCTGTTTCTGGCGCTGGCGTGGCTGCCGATCAGCTTCGCGCTTTATCTGCTGCAGGACATCGGTCAAATGCTCGGCCATCTGCAGCTGCTCGGCCGCGCACCGCTGCACGCACTCGCCGTGGGCCTGTTCGGCAGCCTGCTGGTAGCGATGGTGACCCGGGTCACCCAGGGCCATTCCGGACGGCCGCTGGTGATGCCGGCAGTGGCCTGGTTTGCGTTTGTCGCGCTGCAGGCGGTGGCGATCATGCGCATCATTGCCGAGCTGATGCCCGACGCCTACGCCGGGCATTTCGCTGCCGCCATCGGTTGGCTGCTGGCATTGGCCCCGTGGGTGGCACGGCTGGGCTGGATCTACCTGAGCCCACGACGCGACGGCAAGCGAGGCTGACAGCCTTCAGCGGTAGCGCCGGGCCATGCCCGGCGGCCACCGTAATCACTCAGTACGCGAACTCGCGGAACACCGGATCCACATCGCCGTGCCAGCGGCCATGGAACAGCGCCAGCTTGCGCTCGGCCGGGGTCAGCCCGGATTCAACGATTTCCTGCAGCACGTCCAGGAACTTGCTCTCGTCCTGGCCGTCGGCATTGCGAGCGCCGCGGCGCTTGAGACCTTCCACCGAAATCTTCACCGCTTCGCGGGCCAGGTCACGCACGCTGCCAGCACGGAACGGCAGGTTCATCGCATGCTTCGGCACACCGTCGCGCAGCGCATGACGCTCGGCCAGGGTGAAGTCACGCACCAGGTCCCAGGCGGCATCCAGCGCGGTGTCGTCATACAGCAGGCCGACCCAGAACGCCGGCAGCGCACACAGGCGGCTCCACGGGCCACCATCGGCGCCGCGCATTTCCAGGTACTTCTTCAGGCGCACTTCCGGGAACGCGGTGGTCATGTGGTCCGACCAGTCGCGCAGGGTCGGCAACGCGCCCGGCAATACCGGCAGCTTGCCCTGCATGAAGTCGCGGAAGCTCTGCCCGCTGGCGTCGTGGTAGATGCCATCGCGGTAGGAGAAATACATCGGCACGTCGAGCAGATAGTCGACATAGCGCTCGTAGCCGAAGCCGTCCTCGAACACGAAGTCGAGCATGCCGGTACGGTCGGCGTCGGTATCGGTCCAGATGTGCGAGCGGTAGCTCAGGTAGCCGTTCGGCTGGCCTTCGGTGAACGGCGAATCGGCGAACAGCGCGGTGGCGATCGGCTGCAGCGCCAACGACACGCGGAACTTCTTCACCATGTCCGCTTCGGTGGCGTAGTCCAGGTTCACCTGCACGGTGCAGGTGCGGGTCATCATGTCCAGGCCCAGCGAGCCGACCTTGGGCATGTACGAACGCATGATCTTGTAGCGGCCCTTCGGCATCCACGGCATTTCATCGCGCTTCCACTTCGGCTGGAAGCCCATGCCGAGAAAGCCCAGCTGCAGTTCGCCGGCCACCTGCGCCACTTCGTTCAGATGGGTGCCGGTTTCCACGCAGGTCTGGTGGATGGTCTCCAGCGCCGCGCCGGACAGTTCCAGCTGGCCGGCCGGTTCCAGCGTCACCGAGGCGCCGTCGCGCAGCAGGGCAATGGTGTTGCCGTTTTCCTGCACCGGCTCCCAGCCGAAGCGGACCAGGCCGTTGAGCAGCGCTTCGATGCCGCGCTCGCCGTCGAAGGTCGGCGGGCGCAGGTCATCCAGGCGGAACCCGAACTTCTCGTGCTCGGTGCCGATGCGCCACTGCGTGCGGGGCTTCTCGCCGGAGGCGATCACCTCCACCAGCTGCGAGCGGTCGGTAATGGGTGTATCGGCGACGTGGCTGGGGCTCGACAAGGGGAAGGCTCGCTGGACTGTGGCGGGGGATGTGGGGCTGGAGGCCTTCCATCGCAAGGGCGCACTATAGCGTGGCACTCCGTCACGTCATGCGACGGTGACGGGTTTCAGCATCCTACCGACGCCCTCTTGACCCTCGTACACTCACGGCCATGAGTCGCCATTCACGACACCCCGAACTGCACCGCTCCGAGCGTGTCGGCTGGTTGCGTGCCGCTGTGCTGGGGGCCAACGACGGCATTGTCTCGGTGGCCGGGCTGGTGGTCGGCGTGGCCGCCAGCGGCGCCTCGGCCAGCACCCTGCTGGCGACGGGCGTGGCCGGCACCGTGGCCGGCGCGATGTCGATGGCCGCCGGCGAGTATGTCTCGGTACAGACCCAGGCCGACACCGAAGCAGCCGACCTGGCGGCCGAGAAACGTGAATTGCACGAAGACCCGCACAGTGAACTGGAAGAGCTGAGTGCAATCTACCGCCACCGCGGCCTGGACCCGGCGCTGGCGCGGCAGGTCGCCGAGCAGCTCACCGCCCACGACGCGCTGGGCGCCCACGCCCGCGACGAACTGGGCATTACCGACACCCTGCGTGCCCGCCCACTGCAGGCCGCGCTGGCCTCGGCCGGGGCGTTCACCTGCGGCGCCGCGCTGCCGGTGCTGACCGCCCTGCTCGCGCCGGTCGACAAGGTTGCGATGATCACCACCGCCAGCACCCTGCTCGGTCTGTGCCTGACCGGCGCGATGGCGGCGCAGGCCGGTGGTGCGCCGCCCGTGCGCGGCGCTGTCCGGGTGATGTTCTGGGGCGCGTTGGCGATGGCCGCCGCCGCCGCTGTCGGCCGCCTGCTGGGCGCGCACGTGTCATGACCGCCATGCTGCCCGCCGCCACCGCCCTGCTGGCCGAGATGACCGGCCTGGCCGGCTGCGAACGCGCCGAAGGCTATGCCTGCATCACCGCACGCCGCGAGCATGGCGCCAGTTCGGTGGAGATTCCGCAACCGCAGTTCGCGATCCTGCTGGAAGGCCGCAAGCAGGTGCGCACCGCACACCAGTCGCTGGAATTCTTCCCCGGCGACATCCTGCTGCTGACCCAGCGCTGCCGCATCGACGTGGTCAACAGCCCCGATCCGCACAGTGGCCGCTACCTCAGCGCGATCGTGCCGCTGTGTGCCGAAGTGCTGGCGGCAGCGCGCACGCTGTGGAACGAGGAACTGCCCAGTGCGGGCCCGGCGATGGCGCGGTTGCCATTGATCGAACACGGTGCGGTGCTGCGCCAGTGGCGACAGTCGCTGCAGGACGGCCGTTACAGCGACGCACGCCTGGCCCTGGCCTCGCTGGTGCTGACCTTGTGCCGGCAGGGCCATGGCAACCTGCTGCTGCCACAGGCACCGAGCCTGGGCGAACAGATCCGCGACCGCATTGCCGCCGAACCGGCACGCGACTGGCAATCGCGGGATGTGGAAGAACAGTTCGCGCTGAGTGGCGCGACCCTGCGCCGCCGCCTTGCCGCCGAGCACACCAGCCTGCGCCAGCTGCTGACCGAGGCACGGTTGGCGCATGGCATGCAGCTGCTCTACACCACCGACCTGCCGCTGAAGACCGTCGCCGCACGCGCGGGCTACCGGTCTGCGGCCAGTTTCAGCAAGCGCTTCGCCGAACAGTACGGACTGGCTCCCACAGACATTTAAGGGGGTTCGGCAGGGCTGCGCCCTGCACCCGCCGAAGCCTTGAAGCAACAGCAACAGCGGGCATTCCGTGGGGTGGCGGGTCGGTGCCGGAGTGCGGGGACGCCGTGAACCCATCCCTGGGGGCTTGGCAGCCGCATCCATGCGGCTGACACCCCGCACTCCGACACCGCCCCACCTCTGACAGATTCCGTGTGCTGTTGGTAGGTGTCGACCTTGGTCGACACATCTGTCGGATATCGATAATCAAATTTGGGTCAGATCTACCGTGTCGACCAAGGTCGACGCCCACCAGAGCAGAACGCCGTTCCGACAGATCGCAGAAATCTGTCGAAGGCGGGGTGGGTCCGGTTGCGGGAGTGTCCGCGGCATGGATGCCGCGGCCAAGCCCCCAGGGATGGGTTTACGGCGTCTCCCGCAACCGGACCCACCCCGCCTCCCCACAGGAAGCCCGCCGTTGCTTCGGCTGTTGCTGTTGCTTTTGCTGTTGCTGTTGCCTGCAGCGGGTGCAGGGCGCAGCCCTGCAGGCAACACCCCTCCCTGAGCATTCCGCGCACTGCTTTGAGCGCCGCGCACACGCTGGCCACGGCACGCTGTCCGGCAACGGAACCGCCCGTCATCCACCGAGAACTGCCATGACCCTGCATCACCTGCCCCTGCGTAGCGCCCTGCTGCTGGCCCTGTCCGCCCTGCCGCTGGCCGCGCTGGCCGAAGCCAGCTCGCCCGCTCCCACCCGGCAGGTGCCCGGCGTCTACCATCAGCGCATCGGTGCGTTGCAGGTCACCGCCCTGTTCGATGGCGTGGTCGCACTCGGCCGGCAGGAAGTGGTGGACGTACCGCCAACGCTGGTCAGCCGCCTGTTGGAAGGCCGCTACGTACCGGAAGACAAGAAGGGCCTGCAGACCGCCATCAACGCCTTCCTGGTGCGCCAGGGCAACCACCTGACCCTGGTCGACACCGGCACCGCGCAGTGCTTCGGCCCCGGCCTGGGCCAGGTGCTGGGCAACCTGCGCGCCTCCGGCGTGGACCCGGCCGAGGTGGACGAGGTGCTGCTGACCCATGCCCATCCGGACCACCTGTGCGGCGTACTCGACGCGCAGGGCAAGCCGGCCTACCCGAATGCCACCGTGTGGCTGTCCAGGGCCGATGCCGACTACTGGCTCAACCCGGCCAGCGAGGCCACCGCGCCGAAGGGCGTGCGCTTCGCCTTCCCGCTGGCGCGCAACGCGGTAGCGCCCTATCAGGCCAGCGGCCACCTGCGCACCTTCAGCCCCGGCGATGCCCTGCCCGGTGGCGCGGTGGCGATGGACACCCATGGCCATACGCCTGGCCATGTCTCCTACCGATTCGACAGCCAGGGCCAGTCACTGCTGGTGTGGGGCGATGTGCTGCACTTCCACGCGGTGCAGTTCGCGCACCCGGAGGCCGCGTTCGAGGCCGATTCGGACCGCAAGGCGGCCACGGCCAGCCGTCGCGGCCTGCTGCAGCAGGCCACCGCCAACGGTTGGTGGGTGGCCGGTGCGCACCTGCCGTTCCCGGGCCTGGGCCATGTGCGCAGCGAAGGCCAGGCCTATGCGTGGGTGCCGGCGGAGTATTCGCCGTTGTGAGGGGGTGCCGACCAAGGTCGGCACCCACCCGATCGGGTAGCGCCCGGCTGCCAGCCGGGCGACGGGGGAATGCTTATTCCAGCCCCAGCCAGCCGCCGATCACGGCGCGGGCCTCGTCCACGCCGGTACGGTCCTCGCCGGAGAACACCTGCACGCTGACGCTGTCGCCGTAGGCCGAGTGCAGCTCCTTGCGCACCTTCTGCAGGGTCTGCATCTGCTGGCTGCGGCTGAGCTTGTCGGCCTTGGTCAACAGTGCGTGCGCCGGCATGCCGCGCTGCACCGCGTAGGACAGCATCTGCCGGTCGTAATCCTTCAGCGGGTGGCGGATATCCATCACCACCACCAGGCCCTTCAGGGCTTCGCGGGTGCGGAAGTACCGGTCGATGAAGGCCTGCCAGTGCGCCTGCAGGTCCAGCGGCACCTTGGCGTAGCCGTAACCGGGCAGATCGACCAGGTGGGCGTCCGGGGTGATCTGGAAGAACACCAGCTGCTGGGTGCGGCCGGGGGTCTTTGACACGCGGGCCAGGGCGTTCTGGCGGGTCAGCGCGTTGAGGGCGCTGGACTTGCCGGCGTTGGAGCGACCGGCGAAGGCCACTTCGGCGCCCTCATCGGGCGGCAGCTGCCGCACGTTGTGGGCCGAGAGGTGGTAACGGGCGCGTTCGATGAGCAATGACATGTGCCTAGGATCGCATGTTGCGGCGCCGCGCGCCCGTGCCGGCGGCCGTTGCGGGCATTTTGCTGCACTGCTGCGTTGACCGTGCGCGGAAACGCCGTTGATAATCCGGGCGATGCCGGCGGCCACCGCCCGGCCCGGTCCATACGGAGCTTTAGCATGCGCCACGCTCGCGTTCTTGCCGTATCCGCCCTTGCCACTGCCGTAGTCGTTGCCGCCGCTGCGTTCGCGCAGACCACGTTGACCCCGCTGCCCGACAACGGGCCGATCAACACCGCCTCGCTGGAGGTGGATTTCAGCAAGACCCACTGGGGCGATGCCAAGGCTGGCCAGACCAAGGCCTCGGCCTGCGCGGCCTGCCACGGCGCCGACGGCAACGCCACGGTGGAGATGTACCCGTCCATCGCCGGCCAGAGCGAACGCTACGTGGCCCAGCAGATGGCCCTGATCGCCAATGGCCAGCGCAGTTCCGGCGCGGCGGTGGCGATGGTGCCGTTCGTGCAGAACCTTACGCCGCAGGACATGCGCGACATCGGCGCCTACTTCGCCACCCAGAAGGCCACGGCCGGCATCGCCGACGACACCGCGGTCACCGACGGCCCTTACAAGGGCATGAAGTTCTACGAGATCGGCCAGCAGCTGTACCGCGGTGGCGACGCCAAGCGCGGCCTGCCGGCCTGCATGGCCTGCCACGGCCCCAGCGGCGCGGGCAATCCGGGGCCCGCCTATCCGCATCTCGGTGGCCAGCACGCCAGTTATGTCGCGCGACGCCTGCAGGAGTACCAGGCCGGGCAGACCCATGAGACCGACAAGACCCATTTCCAGATCATGGCCACGGTCGCGCAGAAGCTGAGCGAACAGGAGGTGCAGGCGCTGTCGAGCTACCTGCAGGGCCTGCACAACAAGGCCGACGACCTGGCCGCTGCGGCCACGCCAACGCAACCGGCTGCCGCCCCCTGACCACCACTGGTCGGCCCGGGCCGCCACCGCGGCCCCTGCCTGCGGTATGTTTCCTTCACGCCGGCGACCGCGCCGGCGTTGCTTTTTTCAACGGAGATGCGTGTCGATGAGGTTGATTCCCCGCCTGCTGTTGTCCCTGCTGGTCCTGCTGCCGCTGGCCGCCAGTGCCGCCGCCCCTGCCAACGCACCGCTGGTGGAAGGCAAAGACTACGAACGTATCGCCCAGCCGGGCCCGTTCCAGCCGCTGGCCGGGAAGATCGAAGTGGTCGAGGTCTTCGGCTACACCTGCCCGCACTGCGCCCATTTCGAGCCGCAGCTGGAGGCCTGGGCCGCCAAGCTGCCGGCCGACGTGCGCTTCACCCCGGTGCCGGCCGCCTTCGGCGGCGCCTGGGATGCCTGGGCCCTGGCCTACTACGCCGCTGACGAAGTGGGCGTGGCCAAGCGCAGCCATGCCGCCGTGTTCAAGGCACTGCACCAGGACGGCGCGCTGCCGATGCAGAACATCTCGGCCGATGAGCTCGCCAACTTCTACAAAGCCTACGGCGTGGCCCCGGACCGTTACCTGCAGGCGCTGCGGGGCGAGGCCGTGCAGAAGAAGGTCGATGCCGCCCGCGCGTTCGCCCAGCGCACCAAGGTGCCGGGCACCCCGGCCATCATCATCAACGGCCAGTACCTGGTGCGTGGCAACAGCTTCGACGACCAGCTGCGCATCGCCTCGGCGCTGATCGCCCAGGCCCGCGCGGCCCGCGGCCGCTGAACCAACACCCACCATCGACACGGCGCTGTCGCCGCCGCGTGTCATCATTTCCCTCTGGCCGGTGCCTGACGCCGGCCCCACCATTCCAGATGCTGGAGACGTTTCCATGAAGACCCGTTTCGCCGCCCTCGCCCTCGCAGCGCTGCTGCCGATCCTGGCCGCCTGCAAGGCCGATGACGGCAGCGCCAACACCACCGCGGCTCCGGCCGAACCGGCACCGGCTCCGGCCAGCACCGAGCCGGCGGCTCCGGCGGCGGGCGCCGAGGGCGCTGCCCCGGCGGCTGCCGAAGGCGACAAGGCTGCGGCCGAAGCCGCTCCGGCGGCCGCTCCGGCCCCGACCACCGCCGCGCTGACCGGCCCGGCCCCGGTGGAAGGCGCCGATTACCAGGTCATCCCGAACGGCCAGCCGTTCCAGCCGGCCGCCGGCAAGATCGAAGTGACCGAGATCTTCGGCTACGTCTGCCCGGCCTGCGCCGCGTTCCAGCCGCTGGTCGGCCCGTGGAAGGCCGGCCTGCCGAGCGACGTGAACTTCGTCTACGTGCCGGCCATGTTCGGCGGCACCTGGGATGACTACGCCCGTGCCTTCTACGCCGCGCAGACCCTGGGCGTGCAGGAGAAGACCCACGAAGCGCTGTACGCCGCCATCCACTCGCAGAAGACCCTGAAGGGCGAGCGCGGCCGTGACTCGGTCGACGACATCGCCAAGTTCTACGGCGCCTATGGCGTGGATCCGAAGCAGTTCGCCGCCACCATGGGCAGCTTCGCGGTGAACGCCAAGACCAACTCGGCCAAGCAGTTCGCCCAGCGCAGCCAGATCAGCGGCACGCCGTCGATCATCGTCAATGGCAAGTACCTGGTGAAGGGCAAGAGCTTCCCGGACATGCTGCGCATTGCCGACCACCTGATCGCCCGCGAACGCGGTGCGGCCCAGGCTCACTGATCCAAGAGACGTTTTCCCCGGCCGTGAATTCCCCCCGTACACGGACCCTGCGCTTGCTGACGGCCAACATCCAGGCCGGCTCAAGTACCCGCCGCTACAGCGACTATGTGACCCGCAGCTGGTCACATGCGCTGCCGGCGGGTCGCAAGCGCAGCAGCCTTGACGCGATTGCCACCTTGGCGCGCGAACATGACATCGTCGGCCTGCAGGAGGCCGACCCGGGCAGCCTGCGCTCGGGCTTCACCAACCAGACCCATTACCTGGCCCAGCGCGCCGGCTTCAATTACTGGAGCCACCAGCCGAACCGGCGCATGGGCGGGGTCGCCTCCAGCGCCAACGGGTTGCTGAGCAAGCTGGAACCGGTGGAAGTGCAGGACCACGCCCTGCCCGGCCGCATCGGCGGGCGTGGCGTGCTGCTGGCCAAGTTCGGCGACGGTACCGACGGCCTGGCGGTGGCGGTGGCGCATCTGTCACTTGGCGCGGGCTCGCGGATGTCGCAGCTGGGTTTCATCGCCGAACTGCTGTCCGACCACCCCAACGCGGTGCTGATGGGCGATTTCAACTGCCTGGCCGAACGGCCGGAAATGCAGGTGCTATACCAGAAGACCCGGCTGCAGCCGCCCGGCTGCATCGTGCCGACCTTCCCCAGCTGGCGCCCCGACCGCGCCATCGACCACATCCTGGTCAGCAGCGGGCTGCAGACCCGCACCGTGGAAGCCGTACCGGCCGCGTTCTCCGACCACCTCGCCCTGGCGATGGCGATCGACGTCCCGGCCGACGCCCTGCGCTGAAAAAGGGGACGGAGGGGATTAAGTCGTTTGTGGCACAAACGACTTAATCCCCTCCGTCCCTTTTTTCATGCGGTGACCGGCACCTTCAGCCTTCGCGCGGTCATCGTGCTGCCCACCGAGGCCAGCACGGTGCAGCCGATCGCCAGCCACTGCAGCCCATGCAGGTGCTCGTGCAGCAGCAGCATCGCCCACAGCGCGGCCACCGCCGGTTCCATGCTGATCAGAATGCCGAAGGTCTCCTTGGGCAGGCGCTTGAGCGCCATCATTTCCAGCGACATCGGGATCGCACTGGATACCAGCGCCACCAGCAGCCCCGCCGCCAGGATCTTCGGATCGAGCAGCGCCGCACCGGCATGCACCACGCCCACCGGCACCACCACCAGCGACGCCGCCAGCAGCCCCAGCGACACCGAATGCCCGGCGTGCAGGTGGCCGGCGCGCTTGCCGAACACGATGTACAGGCCCCAGCACGCCGCCGCACCCATCGCGTACAGCACACCGGCCGGGTCCAGCGCCGGGCCGCCCCCCAACGGCAGCAACAGCAACAACCCCACCACCGCGCAGCCTACCCAGACGAAGTCGATCGGTCGTCGTGATGACAGCATCGCCACCGTCAACGGCCCGGTGAATTCAATGGCCACCGCGATGCCGAAGGGAATCGTGCGCAGGGCCATGTAGAACAGCAGGTTCATCAGGCCCAGGGTGAGCCCGTAGCGCAGGATGGTGATCGCATCCACACGCGTGGTTTTCCAGCGCCACGGCCGCCAGAACAGCAGCAGCAACAGCGCCGAGAAGCCCACGCGCAGCGCGCTGGTGCCCTGCGCGCCGATCAGCGGAAACAGGTGTTTTGCGTAGGAGGTGCCGATGGCCAGCGAGGTGACCGAGCCCAGCACCGCCAGCGCCGGCAACATCGGCGCGAATCGTGAGGTCTGCATGGGCAAAGTCTATTGCGCCCACGCCGAGCACTTGGCTCAATTGACAGCCCGTTCGTGCAATTTCTGCTCGCCATGGCCATCGCCCCCGTGCTCGACAGTTTCGACCGCGCCATCCTCGACCTGCTGCAGCGGGACAACACCCTGCCGCAGCGCGAAATCGCCGAGGCCGTGCACCTGTCCACCCCGGCCGTGCAACGCCGGATCAAGCGCCTGCAGGACAGCGGCGTGATCGCGGCCAATGTGGCGGTGGTCGCCGCAGCCAAGGTCGGGCGACCGCTGACCATCATCGTCGAGGTGCGCGTGGTCAGCGAGCAGCGCGAGCGCGTGGCGCCGTTCAAGCGCCGCGTGCAGGACGACCCGGCGGTGCAGCAGTGCTACTCGATCACCGGCGACGGCGACTTCCTGCTGCTGCTTTCAGCGGCGTCGATGGAAGAATACGAGGCGATCACCGAGCGCCTGTTCGGCGGTGATGACAACATCGAGCGGTTCCGGACCTCGGTAGCACTGGGCACGTTGAAACGCAGTTTCGAAGTGCCGCTGCTACCGCCCCTGTAGAGTCGAGCTTGCTCGACTGCCCTTTGACGACTCCCCTTTGACCGCAAAGCAACAGCCGTCGAGCTTGCTCGACTGCCCTTTGACGACTCCCCTTTGACCGCAAAGCAACAGCCGTCGAGCGTGGCTCGAAGCTACAGTCCGAAGCCATGAGCACAATCACCTCCCCTGCCCATCGCCTGCGCCACTGGCTGCTGCGCGGCCTGTTCCTGGCCATTGCCATCGTTGCAGCCCTGGCGCTGTGGAACAGCCCGTGGGCGGCCGCACCGAAGATGCTGTGGACACTCTCGCGGATGCCCGCCGCCACCGCGCTGCCGGTGCCGGTGCAGGGCGTGCGCCCAAGGCAGATCGCCGACACCTTCGGTGCGCCGCGCGGTCGTGATCGCACGCACGCGGGCATCGACATCTTCGCCAGGCGCGGTACGCCGGTGCGCAGCGCCACGCCCGGCGTCGTCGCCGATGTCAGCGAACGCGGGCTTGGCGGCCGCCAGGTCTGGGTGATCGGGCCGGGACGGGAACGCTACTACTACGCGCATCTGGAAAGCTGGGCCGATGGCCTGGCGCGCGGCCAGGTGGTCCGGCCCGGCGACCTGCTCGGCCACGTGGGCGACAGCGGCAACGCCAAGGGCACGCCGCCGCACCTGCACTGGGGCATCTACGGCGCCGAAGGCGCGCGCGACCCGCTGCCGCTGCTGCGCTGACCCTTTCGTCGACCAGGCTCGACGCCACGCCCGGCCAGACGCATCATCAAGCGCAGTGACAGGGAAAGCACACCGATGACCCGCCTTCGCACCACCGCGCCGTTGGTGGCCCTTGTGCTGCTGGCCACCGGCTGCAGTACCCTGCAGGCACGCCACGACCCGTTGTGTGCGCATCTTCTTGCCTTCGCCAACAGCGCCTCGCTCGGCACCCAGCCGGCGATTGAACTGGTCAGCGACTGGAGCAGCTTCAGCAAGCACTGCACGCATGGCGGCACCCTTGCGGGCAGGCAGTTCTGCGATTGGCTGCTGCCCAATACGTCCACCGAATTCGCCACGATCAACATCCAGCGCACCCTGGCCTGCCTGGCCCCCGGGACGAACTACGTCGGCTCGGAACGGCTGTTCCCGGAATACGTGACCGGGAAGGTGCAGTCCCTGGATGTGCGCGGACTCGAGGCGGACGTAGTGATCACCGTCGAATACGCCGTCGGCATCGAGGGGGAACGGCCGCGCATGAAGGTCCAGGCCGAACGCCTGCCGCCGCAGGACTAGATCGGCCGCGACAGCATGCGCACCGCCCTCGCCCATTTGTAAACGAAAACAATTCCCATTACGCTATTTGCGTTTTGCGGACGGCCAGGACGGTTCGTCCGTGCTCGCATTGCCCAGCCACCGCCCTGAACGCAGGGTTCCGCCAGCGGCGTGAGATCCCCACCAGCCGCGGCGCCAGACCATCCGGGAAGCCGGTCGGACGCACGCACGTGCCCGTCCAGGAACCCCAATGATCCGTTCGACCTCCCCCGTTCTGCCCCATCGCCTGTCCGCGGCGGTGCTGTCCGCCCTCAGCCTGGCCATCGCTCCGGCCGCCTTCGCCGACGCTGCCGCCGACCCGACCACCCTCGACAAGGTCGTGGTCAAGGGCGAGCGCGCCGAAGGCTATTCGGTGCGCCGCACCTCGGCCGGTACCCGCTTCGACCTGGCGCCGCGCGAGATCCCGCAGTCGATCAGCATCATCAGCCACCAGCGCATCGAAGACCAGAAGCTGGACGACATCATCGACGTGCTGGCCAACACCACCGGCGTGACCAGCACCCAGTCCGACAGCGAGCGCACCGAGTTCTACGCGCGCGGGTTCTACATCGATGCCTACCAGTTCGATGGCCTGCCGACGCAGATGGTGCAGAACTGGAGCTACGGTGATTCCGGCCTCGATCTGGCCCTGTACGACCGCGTGGAAGTGGTGCGCGGTGCCACCGGCCTGCTCAGTGGTGCCGGTAATCCGTCGGCATCGGTGAACCTGATCCGCAAGCATGCCGACAGCGCCGAACTGACCGGCAGCGTCTCGGTGAACGTGGGCAGCTGGGGCCGCACCCGCACCACCGTGGACGTGGGCAGCGCGCTCAATGCCAGCGGTACCGTGCGTGGCCGCGTCATCGGCAGCTACCTGGATACCGACGGCCAGATGGACCGCTACAACCAGCGCAAGACGCTGGGCTACGCGGTCATCGATGCCGACCTGACCCCGGACACCCAGCTGAGCGTGGGCTACGACTACCAGCAGAAGCGTGCCAATGGCGCCACCTGGGGTGGCTTCCCGATGCTGTACTCGGACGGAAGCCGTACGCCGTATGACGAGTCCTTCAATGCCAGCCCGGACTGGACCTACTGGGACACCACCAGCAAGCGTGCCTTCGCCACGCTGCAGCATGCTTTCAGCAACGGCTGGAAGTTCAAGATCGGCGCCACCCACGACGAGACCAAGGCCGACGACAAGCTGTTCTATCCGGCCTACAACAACTGGGTCACCGGGGCCTCCAACTTCAACAAGACCACCGGTGCTGGCATCTCGCCGTCGGCCGGCTTCTACAACACCGAGCGCAAGGTCAACGCCGTCGATGGCTACGTGGATGGTCCGTTCCGCCTGTTCGGCCGCGAACACCAGTTCATGGCCGGCCTGAGCTACAACAAGCGTGAGTACGCCAACTACGGCGACTACCAGGTGGGCGGCGCCAACCTGCCGTGGGATCCGTTTGCCAGCTACTTCAACTGGACCGGCAACATCAGCCAGCCCAACTGGAACCCGCTGGCGCTGGCCAGCCGCGGCACCATCACCCAGAAGGCCGGCTACCTCGCCACCCGCCTGACGCTGGCCGATCCGCTGAAGCTGATTCTCGGTGCGCGCTACACCGACTGGAAGAGCGAAGGCGAGAACGATGACCGCGAACACAAGGTGACCACGCCCTACGCCGGCCTGGTGTACGACATCAACGACACCTGGTCTGCCTACACCAGCTATACCGAAATCTTCCAGCCACAGACCGCACGCGACCGCAACGATCGCTACCTCGATCCGGTGGATGGCAAGAGCTACGAAGTGGGCGTCAAGGCCGCCTGGTTCGACAATCGCCTGAATGCCTCGCTGGCGGTCTTCCGCATCGAGCAGGACAACGTCGCCCAGGCCACCAATGAACCGATCATCGGCCGGCCGGGTGAACTCGCTTCGATTGCCGCGCGTGGCACCGTCAGCCGCGGCTTCGAGTTCGAAGTGAACGGCGAGCTGGCACCGGGCTGGAATGCCACCTTCGGCGCATCGCGCTACGTGGCCAAGGACATCAACGGCAGCGACATCAACACCAACCTGCCGCAGACCGCGTTGAAGCTGTTCACCAGCTACACCCCGCAGTCGCTGCAGGAACTGACCGTCGGCGGCGGCGCCAACTGGCAGAACCGCATCTACTACACGGTGCCGGCCTATGGCCGCATCGAGCAGAGCGGCTATGCGCTGGTCAGCGCCTTCGTGCGCTACCGCATCTCGCCGGAGTTCAGCGTGCAGGCCAACCTCAACAACCTGCTGGACAAGAAATACCTGTCGCAGATCAATGGTTACGGCGCCTTCGGTGATGGCCGCAACGGCTCGCTGACGTTCACCTGGTCGTTCTGATACAAACGGCGCCGGGGTAACCCGGCGCCGTGCATTCCGTAGCGTCGAGCGCCGCACCGGGAGGGTCCCGGCGCGGCATCCCGAGGTCAGAACCGCAGGTCCGCGCGCAGGTACCAGTAGCGGCCACGCGGGATGTCGTAGGTCGAGGCGTCGTAGCCATTCAACGAACACGACAGGCAGATCGGCGGATCCTTGTCGAACACGTTGTTCAGGCCAGCGGTCAGCTGCAGCCCCTTCATCCAGTCGATCTTGTAGCCCACCTGCATGTCGTGGAAGGTGGTGGCCGACAGCGTGTTGGTGCCGGCCGCCTGGTTGCTGCACACCGGGAACACCGCAGCATCGCCGCAGTTCTCGGTCAGCTCGGAGATGTGGCGCACCGTCCAGTTGGCGCTCCAGCGGTCCATCGTCCAGCCGATGCTGGCGTTGCTGGTCCACTCCGGAATCGAACTGTCCGCCACCTCCACGCCCGGCTTCTGCGGCTGCTTCTGCCCGGCCGCGCCGGTGGCCTCGTAACGGCCGACGAAGGTGTTCTTCCAGGCCAGCTTGAACTGGCCGATGGAGGTCTGCGGCAACGTCCAGAACAGGTCCACGTCCCAGCCATCGGTCTTGATCGACCCCAGGTTGGTCAGGCGGTTGTTGAAGCTGCTGACCGCACCGGTGCTGGCACGGGTGATGCCATTGCAGTAGATCGGGTCCAGCGTATCCACGCACAGGTCCAGCTGGGTCTGCGCATTGATCGCCTGGATCGCGCCGTCGATGGCATGGCGGTAGAAGGTCACCTCCACATCGAAGCGCTCCGACCACGACGCGTTGTTGCCGAACCACGGGCTCCACACGAAGCCGGCGCTGAAGCTGCGCGAGCGTTCCGGATCCAGCTCACGGTTGCCGCCGGTGGTCACCGAGATCTGCGAGTTGGCCTGCTGGAAGCCTGCCGGTACGCCCAGCGCGGCACAGTTGGCCGCACTGCCACGCGGCGGCGTGCCACCCAGGCCTACCGAGCACGGATCGAACAGCTGCAGGTCGGCACGCGCCGCCGAGCCGTACAGTTCGCCGATCGACGGCGCACGGAAGCCCTCGGCATAGGTCGTGCGCAGCACGAAGTCGTCGGTCACCTGCCAGCGCAGGCCGTACTTGGGCGTGAACTCGCCACCGAAGGTGGAGTAATCCGAGTAGCGCCCGGCCAGGCTCAGGTCCAGCTTCTTGCCGAACGGCGAGTCGGCGAAGATCGGCACGCTCAACTCCAGGTAGGCCTCGTTGACGTCATAGGAGCCGGAGGTCGGCTGCGACGGTACGCCGTTGTAGTGGCCGATCACCGTCAGCGGATCAGGCTGGTAGGACCCCTTGTACCTGCGATGCTCGACGCCGGTGGCGAAGGACACCGGGCCGGCCGGCAGCGAGAACAGCTCGCTGGACAGGTTGGCGGTGAACAGGCTCAGTTCGTTCTGGCTGCGGTCGCGCACCACCGGCTGGATCCACTTCAGCATGTCCGGGGTGATCGAGCCGACACCGCCGAAGATGTTCAGCGGCACGCAGCCCGGGGTCGCGGCACACACCGCCGGATCGCCCAGCGCCATGTTCACCTTGTAGATGTCATAGCTGCCGTAGTTGGTCTGTTCGGCCTTGTTCTTGCTGTACATGCCGTTGACATCCCAGTACCAGCTGCGGTCGGCGGCATGGAAGTCGCCGACCAGGCCGGTGGCGAAATAGGTGGTGTCCACCTTCTGCTTGAACACGCGCGCACCGCCTTCCACCGGGCGGCGGCCGATCAGGCTCATGTTGTCGCCGGACACCAGGTCGAAGCCGAACGGGTTGTACGGGTTCAGGCGCGAGACCACGATGTTGTCGGCCAGCGGATTGCCGGTGGCACCGTCGGGGCCGAAGAACAGCGGCTCCGGGCCGGCCTGGTTGGTCGACTCGCGGCGGTTGCCCAGTGCCTTGACGTACCACTGCACGTTGTCGGTGATGTCGAAGCGGAACTGGCCGAACAGGCCTTTGCGCTCCGACGGCGTCAGCACCATGTTGTATTCGGCGAAGTTGAAGCGGTCGGCGCTGGTGAAGCAATGGTAGTCATCAGTGCGGTTGCAGCCGGCGCTGCCGTCGTAACGCGGATTGCTCACACCGGTATTGGGCACGATGTTCTGCGAGGCGCCGGTGTTCGGATCGACGAAGGCGAAGCGGCCCTGCGGAATGCCGCCACTGCCGAACGCCAGGCCGGTGCCCGGAATCGGGAAGCGCGACTGCTCGCGATCCTTGGCGAACACCGGGTCCTGCTTGGTCCAGCTGGCGCCCAGGAACAGGCTGAAGCGATCGCCGCTCTTTCCCCAGGCCAGGTCAACGCCCTTCTGCGTGCCGTCGCCCTTGCTGTATTCGCCGTAGTTCAGCGTCACCTGGCCGCCATCGAAATCGCGGCGGGTGATGATGTTGACCACACCGGCAATGGCGTCGGAGCCGTACAGCGATGACGCACCATCCTCCAGCACTTCGATGCGTTCGACGATGGCCAGCGGAATGGTGTTGAGGTCGGTGGCCGAGCCCACGCCCGACGCAGACGATTCATTGACCCAGCGGATGCCATCGACCAGCACCAGCACGCGCTTGGCGCCCAGGTGGCGGAGATCGACCTGCGCCGAACCGGCGCCCACGCCACTGCCATCGGGCGGGAAGCCGAAATTGCCGGACGAATTGAACTTGGCGTTGAGTGCCGAACCGGACCCGGTGAGCTGCTGCAGCACCTCGCCGATCGAGGTCAGGCCGGTGCGCTCGATGTCACCGCGGGTCAGCGTCTGGATCGGCACCTGGCCTTCGACTTCAGCGCGCTTGATGCGGGTACCGGTGACTTCCACCGCATCGAGGTTGGTGGTGGATTGTGCAGCGGCACCCAGCGGTGCCAGGGCCGTCACGCACAGCGCGACGGCAACCGCCAACGGGCGGTGATGCAGGTGAATCATTCGCTCTCTCTCCAAAGGAATGTCGGGACATGGGCTGCCGCGCTCCCCCCTGCATGGCGGCAGCGTCTCCTTTGTAAACAAGCGGTAAAAATCACGGCGTGATGATCGACACCCTTTCACGCGGAATTGACGCAATTGACAGCTGATTACGTCAAATGGCGACAGATTAAGACCGGACGGTACTGTTCGCCGTGCGCAGCACAGATGCCAGCTGCGACAGCGCGCGCCGAGATCAACCGTCTTTCATCAAGCCGTCTTGCCAGTGCCGCCAAGGGCGGGCAAGTGCGTCCACGCGCAGGCCGTGCTGGCTGACAGCCAGCAGCACACGCGCCATGTCCTGATAATCGGTGTCGTCGGCGGTCGACAGGCGCACCGCCGGGCGACGCGGCAGTGGCAGCTGCTGCGCCTGCGCCAGCACCTGCTGCAGCGCCGGCATATCCAGCGGTTGCCCCTTCAGGAACATGCCTCCTGCGGCATCCAGGAAGGGCGGCCTGCCGATAGCAGGCCGCCCGTTGACGAACTCACCGCACGAAGGCGATGCGCTCCATGCCGGTAGCCTCGGCGGCGGCCAGGATCCTGGCCATGCCTTCGTATTCGGCCGCCGGATCGGTGGCGATACGCAGCTCCGGCAGGTTGCCGGCGTGCTCACCCGCCTGCGCCTGCAGGCGCGCCTGCAGATCGCCGATCGCCATCGGTTGCCCGTCCCAGCTCAGCTGGTTGGACGCATCCAGGCGCAGCTCGATCGGCACTGGCGGTTCGGGGCGATCGATCGTGCGATCGGTGGTCTGTGGCAACTGCACGGCAATCGGCCGGGCCACGATCGGCGCGGTCACGATGAAGATGATCAACAGCACCAGCATCACATCCACCAGTGGCGTGACATTGATCTCCGCCAGTGGGCCGCTTCGTCCTGCGCTACTGAACGCCATGTGCCGCTCCCTGCAGCCGGGCCGTTCGCCCAAGGCCGACACTACGGCGCGTCCCGCCCCATGTGGCAGTGCCGCTACCTGCAACATTCAGCTGCCGTTGCCGAGCGGCGGCGTGCACGCAATGCGAAACTGAATTCAGCCAGCGCCCGCTATGCTGGACGCCATGACCCGACGCTCTTCGACCGCCCTGTCCCTGCTGCCCTTGGCCACCACGCTGCTGATCGGCTGCGCCAATGCCCAGTCCCTCGATGCCCAGAATGCGCAGCTGAAAGCCGCCATCGCTGCCGCCGAGCGCGGCCAGTTCGATCCCGGCCAGGCCGGTGCGCTCAGCCGCCACCCGGCCTATGGCTGGCTGGAATACGCCAACCTGCGCCGCAACATCGATACCGTCGATACCGCACAGGCACAGGCCTTCCTCAAGCGCTACGACGGCCAGGCCGTGGCCACCACCTTCCGCAGCGTGTGGCTGCCCTCGGTCGCGCGCCGCCAGGACTGGCCGACCCTGCTGGCCAACTGGGCGCCCACCGACAACGCCGGCCTGCGCTGCGCCCAGCTGACCGCGCGCCAGGTGACCGGCAAGGTCGATCCGCAGTGGATCAGCGAGGCACAGGACCTGTGGCGCAAGAACGGCAAGTCGCTGCCCGACGGCTGCGATGCGGTTTTCGCCGTGCTGCAGGCGCAGGGCGGGCTGAGTGACGCGCTGCGCTGGGAACGCATCGACGCCGCCGCCGACGCGCAGCAGCCGGCGGTGATGCGCAGTGCGGCGCGTGGTCTGCCCGCCACCGACCTGGCACTGGCCAACACGTACGCCGCGTTCGTCGACAAGCCCAACGCCAGCGCACTGAACTGGCCGCGCAACGAGCGCAGCCGGCGCATCGCCACCGATGGCCTGGCCAAACTGGCCAAGGCCGACCCGGGCGCCACCGAGCAGCAGTTGCCGCAGTACGCGCAGGCCCTCGGCCTGAGTGCCGACCAGCAGGGCCAGGTGCTGTACCAGATCGCGCTGTGGACGGTGGCCTCCTATCTGCCGGAGTCGGCGCGCCGCCTCAATGCGGTGCCGGAGTCGGCGTATGACGAGCGGTTGCACGAATGGCGCGTGCGCGAGGCCATGTCGCGTGGCGACTGGCCGGCGGCACTGACCGCGCTGCGCAAGATGGGCAGCAAGCAACGCAGCGACCCGCGCTGGCGCTACTTCGAAGGCCGCATGCTGGAGAAGACCGGCCAGGCACAGCAGGCCCAGGCGCTGTTCCGCGATGCCGCACGCGCCCCCACCTTCCACGGCTTCCTCGCCGCCGACAAGCTGCAGCAGGGCTATACGCTGTGCCCGTGGAAGCCGAACGACAGCGCGCAGGCGCAGGCCGTGATCGCGCGCGACCCGGCCATCCAGCGTGCGATGGCGCTGTACCAGATCGACCGCACCGGCTGGGCCGTGGCCGAATGGAACAGCGCACTGTCGCGTTTCGATGACACCCAGCGCCGCCTTGCCGTGCGCGTGGCGCAGGACAACGGCTGGTTCGACCGCGCCGTGTTCGCACTCGGCAAGCAGCCGCAGGAACAGCGCCTGTACGACCTGCGCTTCCCGCTGCACCACGACGCCACCATCCGCCGCGAATCGGCACGCAATGCCATCGACCCGGCCTGGGTGGCGGCGGAAATCCGCGCGGAGAGCACCTTCACCCCGCGCGCGCGTTCGCCTGCCAACGCAATGGGCCTGATGCAGGTGCTGCCGGCCACCGGTGCCGGCGTGGCCAAGTCGATCGGCCTGACCGGCTACGGCGGCGCCGACAGCCTGTACGACCCGGACACCAACATCGCCATCGGTACGGCGTACCTGCGCCAGCTTATGAACAAGTACGACGGCCTGCCATATGTGACCATCGCCGCCTACAACGCCGGCCCGACCCCGACCGCCCGCTGGCAGGGCCAGCGACCGGGCTTCGATCCGGACCTGTGGATCGAAACGATCAGCTACAAGGAAACCCGCGAGTACGTGGCCCGCGTGCTGGCCTTCAGCGTGATCTACGACTGGCGCCTCAACGGCGATGCGCTGCCGCTGAGCGACCGTCTGATGGGCCGCCTGGTGGACAAGCGCAAGAGCTTCAGCTGCGCCGCCAACGCCGATCAGGGCGGCGATTGATCGCAACACGGTAGTGCCGGCCGCTGGCCGACACTCCCCGGTATCCACTCCCTGGGGAGGGAAACGATGAGCCTGCTGGCCTGGATCGGGATGTTCGTCGCCTGGAGCCTGCTCGCCACCTGGGTGCTGCGCTGGGGTGGCGCGGCCTGGATGGAAGGCTGGAAGTCACTGGCCTTCGTCGACAGCTGGGGCAGCCTGTGGGACGAGGCGCAGATCAAGCTGTATTTCCTCTGCCTGTGGATCGTCTACGGGCTGTGGTTCCTGGCCGGCCTGTTCGTGCCGGGGTGGCGCGGCCTGGCGTAATGCCTCTGCATGGGTAGTGCCGGCCGCTGGCCGGCAACCGCTATTGTCCAGGGGTTGCCGGCCAGCGGCCGGCACTACCGGTGCATCTGCGCCGACCATGCGATCATCGCCCCATGAAGATCTATCTTGTCGGCGGCGCCGTGCGCGACCGCCTGCTGCAACGCCCTGCCGGCGACCGTGACTGGGTGGTGGTCGGCGCCACGCCCGCGCAGATGGAAGCGCAGGGCTACACCGCCGTGGGCCGCGATTTCCCGGTATTCCTGCACCCGCAGACCGGTGAGGAATACGCACTGGCACGCACCGAGCGCAAATCCGGCCGCGGCTATCGTGGCTTCGTGGTCGACGCCGATCCGGCGGTGACGCTGGAAGAGGACCTGCAGCGCCGCGACTTCACCATCAACGCCATTGCCTGCGACGAGGACACCGGCGCGTTGGTCGACCCTTATGGCGGCGTGCGTGATCTTGAACAGCGCGTGCTGCGCCACGTCGGCCCTGCGTTCGTCGAAGATCCGCTGCGTGTGCTGCGCGCGGCACGCTTCATGGCGCGCTTCGCACCGTTGGGTTTCAGCGTCGCCGAAGAAACCACGGCGCTGATGCGCGAGGTGGCCGCCAGCGGTGAGCTTGATGCACTGGTACCGGAGCGCGTGTGGCAGGAACTGCGCAAGGCGCTGGTCTGCGAACGCCCGTCCGCCTTCCTGCGCACGTTGCACGATGCGCATGCGCTGGGCCCGATCCTGCCCGAGCTGGAAGCACTGTACGGCGTGCCGCAACGCGCGGAGTTCCACCCGGAAGTGGATACAGGCATCCACCAGGAAATGGTCAGCGACATGGCCGCGAAACTGGCGCCGGGTGATGACCTGGTCGGCTTCGCCGCCCTCACCCACGACCTCGGCAAGGGCCTGACCCCGCCGGACGAATGGCCGCGCCACATCATGCACGAGCAGCGCGGCCTGAAGCCGCTCAAGGCGCTGTGCGCGCGCCTGAAGATTCCCACCGAGCACCAGCAACTGGCCGAAGCGGTCTGCCGCGAGCACTTGAACGTGCACCGCATCGATGAGCTACGCGATGCCACCGTGCTGGAGTTGCTGGGCCGCTGCGATGCATTGCGCCGGCCCGAGCGCGTGGCCCGCATCGCGCTGTGCTGCGAGGCCGACAAGCGCGGCCGGCTCGGATTTGAGGACGCCGACTACCCGCAGGGTGAAACGCTCAAGCGCCTGCACCAGGCGGCGCTGTCGGTACAGGCGCGGGATTTGGACCTAGTCCATTTGAAGGGCCCTGCGGTGGGCGAGGCCCTGGCGAGGGCCAGGGTGAAGGCGATTGCAGCAGCGCGATAGGAATGTGCGGCTTGCTGGGAAGGCGCGGTGTCAGTTGCTGATGGTCAGTACCTGAAATAGGTATCGCCCAAGGCGGGGTGGTCGCCCGGCTGACGCTTGCTCCTGGTCACTCTCCGAAGATTCATTCGCCTCGCACCTTTCCATCCAAGCGTAGAAAAAACTGAATCCGCCAATTTGGCGTAACTGACAAACCTACGGCCAACTCGATACCCAATCACACAGAAGACAAGAACCCCCACCAAATATGACTGAACCAACAGGTGAAATGGCGCATAGAATTTCCACGCATAGAAAGCTATTACCAACCCCCACCACGGAATTGAGATCACAAGCGAGTATTTAAACACTGAGAACCAATGCGCCAACGTACCAGCACTAACATGCGGATAGGAAACAATGATCCTTCTATCCTCATCAAGAACTGAGATAGCAAAAAACCTTCCTTCATCGTTCCGTGCGCCGACAACTCGAACAACATCACCCTCGTTAAAAGGCCAATTCCAGAGAAGCCCCTCCACATCCATTTCACCAAGTCTGAACTCAACTTTAGTAACTGGCTCTTCCATTTCCTCCACAGACATCATCGCCAAGCCGGCAGCCGAACCACTGAGACCTAATGCGGCGGACAGCGCACCGGTCGCAGCCATTCCTACGCGATCGCCCTCTCGCCAGAAAATATTTTCCATCACGCATTGAACTTTGAGACCGGAGATAACTCCGCTCTCCATTTCAAGTAGAGCCTCTTTGCCGTCACTCATTTGCATACCACTCCTTGAGGGGCCGAATCGAAACCAGACCAGTAGCGCCCCCACACTGCCAGATTGATAACAGCTACTATCTGAAGTAGGTATCCCCAACGCCGGAATTATCGCCCTCTCGCGTCTGAGCGAACTTCCCAGACCTGAGATTAATCTTCGTGGGATCGCTCCAATCCAGCGCAGTGAATACGCGGTCTGCCATCCTCGCAAATCTAGATAGACGACGCCCGATCCTCCATCCAATCACTCCAAAAATTGAGGCTCCGGCAATGCAGGCGCCAGAAATAACTTCGAACTTACTATCGGATTTGACGTCCCAAACAAAGACAGTTGCGAGAACAGCCGCCCCCCCACCAAACTACTGAGATCGCCAAGGAAATCCAGAAGACACGCAGCCAGTGCGAGGTACTGCCTGCCGTAACATGAGGATAGGAAACGATCAGCCTCTCATCCTCGTCCAATACAGAGATTGCAAAGAATGTTCCGTCGGGCCATCGCTTGCCCACCACTCTAACGCTCTGCCCCTGCCTGAACGGCCAGTTCCACAGCAGAGCAGACACCGATAGATCTCCCAGCATGAACCTGACTCGCACCACTGGCTCCGCCCCCCTTCGCTTGACATCACGGCCATGCCTGCTGATGGCCCACTCAAGCCGAGCGCTGCTGCAACTGCACCCACTGCGGCCATTTGCTCTCGATCGTCAGAACGGGACAGAACATCCTCGAACGCATGTTCAACGAAAAGTTCTGAGATCACACCAGCCTCTGTATCCAGCGGAATTTTGCTCGGAACATCCATGTAATGTGCGCCTTTCACGACTGCGACCTTGTAGTTACTTTCCCTATTGCTTTGTCAAACGCGTCGTTCTGCTTCAGAACGGCCTCCTGGAGGTTCCTACTATCGCTGGCCGAGGGAGGAGCTTTACTAGCTGCCCTCCCGAATACGTTGGACTCGCACCACTTCTCGAGATCGTTCGGGCTGATTACCCACACGGTCGCTTCAATCAAAAGCAGTGCCAACGTAATCTCCCAACCGCCCAAGCGCAGTATCCAACCGCCAAGGCGCTTCATAGCCTGACTGGACAAGACGAGTTCCCCTTCCCTCGCGGCCGCAGCCTCTATCCCGGCCCTTAACCCACGAAGACCCAAACTCAACTTATTTCGCCCCAGATGACGCTCAAGAAGACGTACTGTTTACTGGGGAAGCATGGTGCTAGACGCTGCCGTCAGTACCTGAAGTAGGTATCGCCCAAGGCAAGATGATCGCCTGGCTGCCGCTTCTGCTTGGTGATCCGCCGCAGATTGATCCGCTTTGCGTTGGGCCAACCAAGCGTCTGGAATATTGCATCAGCCATCTTTGCGAACCGAGTGAAACGCCGCCCCATTCTGTATCCGATGAAGCAGAAGAGCAAAACGCAGACCAAATAGGCTTGAGCTACCAACACACTTCCGCCTTCGTTCCTGCCAATACTATCTTTAAGCTGAACCAGCCAAAAAAATCCGATAACAAGTGCGCACCAAGGCACCGAGAACATCAGGGAATATTTTGCCACCGTCATCCAATGAGCCCACGTGCCCGCACTAACGTGCGGATAAGACACAATCAGCCTACTCTGTTCTTGCAGAACTGACAGGGCGAAGAAGTTTCCGTCGTCCTCATGTCGACCAACCACTCGGACATCGTCGCCCTCCAGAAATGGCCAGTTCCAAAGCACTGCCTTTACTTTGACTGCGCCGAGCCGAAACTCAACGCACGCAACCCGCTCCTCCATTTCCTCAGCGGACATCATCGCCATACTTGCGGCCGGACCGCTGAGCCCAAACGCTGCCGCAATGCTGCCAGTCGCCGCCATCCCCTCACGGTCTCCTCTCCGCCAGAAGACGTTCTGCACTACATGCTGAACTTTCAAGTCAGAGATGATGCCAGCGTGAGTATCGAGCGGCCCATGTTCGGCAGGGTTTACTTGGAGTTCGATACTCACTGCGGCCTCACGGAAACTGAGCCGATAGCCTTTTCAAAAGCCAGTTGCTGCTCTAGTGAAGTTACATAGCTCTTGCTAGACAAGAGATTTCCTCCTAAAGCCTTGTTTCCCTTCTTTCCGAACGCATTTGTCATGCACCACGCCTCCAAGTCATTTGGGCTAATGGCCCATACAAATATTTCAATGCCGAGCAGAACCAATGCAACCTCCCATCCTGCCAATCGCAGCATCCACACACCGACTCGCTTCATCGCCTGCGATGCAATGACATTCCCACCCTCCGTGGCCGCCGCCTCAAGCCCAGCCCTCAGTCCTCTCAGCGCCAAGGTCAACGAATTCCGCCCAATACTGCGCTCGATTACAGGGGATGAGTAGGCGAGCGCGGTTAGGAATTGAGATGATCCGACCGTCGCCAGCGTCAGGGCCTTGGCAAGATGCGCTACGAGCGCCATCTTGTTTGGATACGCATAGGCTTGTTCCGCGTCCGACAAGCTGTAGGCTGCCCCAATAAAACTACCCGCTCCCGCCAGCACACTGCCGGCAACCTTCATCCGAATAGCACTGACACTACCCGCCCCATAGAACTCCCTGGCTACCGTTTCATGCACACTGGTATACACAGCCACAAGCGACATGCCGGACGCCAGTAACGTTGCGTAGTCACGCGTATCCTTATCCACCTTGGTTGCCAGATGGATGAAATTCACCATCTCCAACACGCCCGTAAGGGAATTCAAACGGACGACATTGCGGCTGCTTTCCGCCGCTGCCTGCCAACGCTTGCGCATCGCCAGCGCGCCATGGTGCAGCTCCAGATCGCGAAGCGCGAACTGCATCGGCAGTGCACTCCCCTTCTTGCGATAGAACTGGATGCGCTCCAGGAAATAGCGCTTGCCCTGCTGGCCGCTGCTCAGCTCTTCGGCCACCAGGCTGATCGCCTCGTCGCGCTCCATCAATGCCCGCGTCAGGAGCACAACGCGGACCATGGCATTGCCGACAGTGTCCTGGATGCCCTTCATCGGAAATCGATTCAGAAGGTACGCACCTGCGGTAGTGACGAAGCGATCAACGCCACTGTCGCGAAGGATGCGGGCACTGGCGGTGGAGGGCGCAGCCTCCTTCTGCGCCGCCTCCAACTTGCGGAGCAGGCAAACTGAAAGCTCATACTGACGGCTTTTGGCAGCCATAACGGACAACCACTCCTGGTTACCACAACTCAGTTCAAGTCAGTACCTGAAGTACGTATCACCCAAAGCAGGATGGTCATCCACACTCTTATTCAACTTCGTGATACGCCTTAGATTTATATATTTACCATTGACCCAACCAAGAGATTTGAAGATTGCATCAGCCATCCTTGCATAACGCGTGAAGCGAGAACCAATCCTAACCCCAATGAAGCACGAGACAGAAATGCAACTAATAAATATGTAAAAAAATCTTTTCAGAGAATACCAGTCCCAGGGACCTTCATTAATCGAACCAAAGCCGGCAACCAGAACGTATAGCGCAGCACTTGGCAGTGAGAACATCAGCGTGTACTTCATGACACCGATCCAATGTGCCCAACTTCCAGAGCTGACATGGGGGTATGACACAATCAGCCGCTTATTCTCGTCCAGAACTGACAGAGCAAAGAATTTCCCATCTTCGCCCCTCTTTCCAACGACCTTTACTCGGTCCCCTTCACTGAATGGCCAGTTCCAAAGCAACCCTTCCACTTGGGTTTCGCCAAGCCGGAACTCCACTCTGGTAACTGGCTCAGCCATTTCCTCAGCAGACATCATCGCCATTCCAGCTGCAGGGCCACTCAGCCCCAGTGCGGCGGCAATGGCGCCTGTAGCCGCGATGCCTGATGGATCACCCTCCCGCCAGAATACATTTTCCACAACGTGCTTGACCCGCAGATCGGAGATGATTCCGATTTCGATATCAAGCGAGTTCTTCTCTGACGACACATCGACCTCAGTTTTCATCGCACCCTCAACGTAACCGAGCCGATAGCCTTGTCAAACGCCTGCTTTTGTTCTCGCGGTGTTGAATAGGGCTCGCCACCAAATGTTCGCTCACCTTTTCTAAGGCCCGCATTTGTTCCGAATGCATTGTTCATACACCACTTTTCCAGATCGTTCGGACTGATGGCCCATATCAAGACTTCAATGACAAGAAGAGCCAATGCAACTTGCCAGCCACCCAATCGCAGAATCCACACACCAAGTCGCTTCATTGCCTGCGACGCAACTACAGCCCCCCCTTCTGTCGCCGCTGCCGCTTCAAGCCCTGCTTTCATCCCTCTGAGACCCAAAGTCAATGAATTGCGCCCCAGACTGCGCTCGATGATCGGAGATGAGTAGGCGAGTGCGGTCAGGAACTGCGCACCGCCCACAGACGCCGTCACGAACGCTTTAGTACTCAAAAGTATGTCGGCAGCAAGCTCTTGCTGCCTGTCCGCAGCTTCCGCGTCTAAATAGCTGTAGTACGCCCCAATAAAACTACCCGCTCCCGCCAACACACTGCCGGCAACCTTCATCCGAATGGCACTGACACTACCCGCCCCAAAGAAGTCCTTGGCTACCGTTTCATGCACACTGGTATACACAGCCAAAAGCGACATGCCGGACGCCAATAACGTCGCATAGTCGCGCGTGTCCTTATCGACCTTGGTTGCCAGATGGATGAAGTTCACCATCTCCAACACGCCCGTAAGGGAGTTCAGGCGGACAACATTACGGCTGCTCTCCGCCGCTGCCTGCCAGCGCTTGCGCATTGCCAGTGCACCATGGTGCAGCTCCAGATCGCGAAGCGCGAACTGCATCGGCAGTGCACTCCCCTTCTTGCGATAGAACTGGATGCGCTCCAGGAAATAGCGCTTGCCCTGTTGGCCGCTGCTCAGCTCTTCGGCCACCAGGCTGATCGCCTCGTCGCGCTCCATCAATGCCCGCGTCAGGAGCACGACGCGGACCATGGCATTGCCGACAGTGTCCTGGATGCCCTTCATCGGAAATCGATTCAGAAGGTACGCACCTGCGGTAGTGACGAAGCGATCGACGCCACTCTCGCGAAGGATGCGGGCACTGGCGGTGGGGGGCGCAGCCTCCTTCTGCGCCACCTCCAACTTGCGGTAAAGGCTCAAGAAAGACTTCAGATGTGCGGTGCCTGCAATGAATGCCGCCCAGCTTGCGCCCGTCACCTCAAGAATTGTGTCGGCCCCGACCTGCGCCGCCGAGAGTGTCTGCTCCAGCTCCTTGCGAGCCTCTTCCTGGTTCTTCGCGATAGCTCGCCAGAGCAGGGATCCTCTTCCGGTAACTTTTGTGTCGTTGGCCGATTCAGTCAGAAATGCACGGCCGATCTCGTGCATGCCGAGCGCCGCAATGGCATCGGTGATTACTTCCTCGAACCACACGCCTTGCGCCGCAGACTGGCCGTCAAAGTCCTCCAGCGTTGCCAGAAACAGATCATGGCGGAGCCAGGCAACCAGCACAGCCATCTCTGGGCCCAACCGGTCGAGCACCATCTGCGCCATTGCATCCATGTTCCTCTTGAACGCGGTAAAGCGGGGCTCATCAATCAGCGGCCAGTACTTGTTCTTCCACGCGTCCTGCGCATCCTGCAGATAGAGCGGCAGGAACATGTCTTTGTATGCCTGCTCCCGCTTCCGTTTTTCCTCCTCGGAGATCTTCACTCTCGGGTTCCATGACGGAAGCGAGGGATTCCCGAGGCGGAGCTGCCGTTCTTCTTCCCGCACGGTCTGCGCTGCATAGTTCCCTGCCATCACCGCGCCGTTGAGTTCCAGCAATCGCGAGATCTGTTCGATCTGGTCAACCGCTGAAACCTCCAGCTCGCGCTCCCGCTTGAATTGACCGATGCAGGCAGCCAGATCGTTGCAGTAGCCACTGAGCTCATGCACAGCACCCACCGCGTCCCACAATCCCAGCAGCATGGGCGGGTACTCCTGGCGATCATCACCAATTCGCCCGTTACTGCTGTGTTTCTGTAGCAGCTGGAAGCGCAGTTCGCTCGGATCGATACCATTGCGGGGGTAATCCCGCCTTGACCATGGGTAACGCGTGCCGTGCTTTCGCAGCCGTGCGGTGCTGAGTGCGCCATCCGGTGTGGAGGCAGCTGGGAGCGCGCTGATGTGAGGAAGTTCCGGCGGATCTCCCGTGGGACTTTCCATCCAACGATATTCCATGATCGATGCCAGCCCGGCGGCGTCCTTCAACGGCGCTTGGTCGCCCTCCGCTCTCGCCGACCGGATCCATCTCGCAGGCTCGATCGGCTGCATCCGCTCGGCGCGCAGGACCGGATCGGACCCATAGCGATCCAGCGTCGCAGGTGTCCATGGGTGCTGGGAAAAAGCGAGCCAGACCGTCCCGCACACATCAGGCCGCGGTATGGTGATGAACTCGGTGCGCATATAGTCATGTCCTTTCCGCCCACAGATCGGCAGCCCCGCTCCAACGACGGGGCGGGCGCTCGTGACGGAGGGCTGCCGCCACAACGTACCGTTTTCGGCAATGGCGTAGCATTCCCAGTACCGAGGTCCGTAAGGCCCCTTCTCGTAGTACAGGTACAACATGCCTTGGCGCATGGTCCTGAGAGCATGCTCAAGTCCCGCTGCACTCATGTCAGCGTCGGGCACATGCGAGGGTGATAGGCCGCCCAGGTCGACGTCACAATTGTCGGGCACCAAGGTATAGCGCACCGGCAGAATGGCGAGCCCGGTAGAGCGGCAGATGTCGCAGACCGCGCGGCTCTGCGAATCCGGCGGTGCGGCGGTAACAACAGGAAGGTCAGATACGGTTTGGCTGTCCTTGCCGCGAACTCCCCTGTTGCTGCTGCCGGTATAGGAACCGCTCACGTCGTTTTCTTCCTCGCCATGCTGCGTCATGTGTACAACCCTCCCTTGGTCTCAGCGGCGTGTCCCGACGCCGCCGCGCGTATGTCCTGCCACTCTGCGTCTTCAATGCGCCATGCCAGTTCGTCGTACCGTTCGCCCTGCTCCACCTGCGCCAGCAGCGCCTGAAGGATGGGATGGCGGTGGAAATGAGGGCCAAAGGAGATCGCATGCTTTGCGAATAGATCGAGCTCATGTCCATTGGCCACGCCGCGACGGTGCGCTTCCTCTACACAACGTTGTACGTGTGCGAAGGTCGAACGGTCGGGCAGATCGCCGGTCTGCAGCGCTCCGATCCAGGCCTGGTTCAATGCGCCGATGCATTCCACCTCCGACCAGGAGACGGTCGGGTCGCCGGGCAGCGCGGGCGCGACCATGTTGTTGATGGTCAATTGCCCCCAGCGATCCAGGAATGTCCACGTTGTGGCGCCCGCAAACCGATACGCCCGTTGCGAACGCGATGAGGTGTGCAGGAACAGGTCCGTCACCATGGGATCGTAGTAGCGTAGCCACCGCTTTCGACCTTGGGCGTGCGGGCAGTGAGCGATCGCTTGCGCGGCAAGCTGGTTGGCCAGATGCCGGGGCAGCAATGGCGTCCAAAGCCAGGCACACGCGCGTTGCGGGCGTCCGGTCAGTAACGACGTCACGGAGCGCTGCTCCATCGCCATTGCCATCGCCTGGCCGGACAGCAGGGAATGCATGCCTCTGCTCAGGTCGAGCGGGATCAGGGAAGGCCACATGGCTGCCGGTATCTGCCGAATGGTGATCGGAACGGGTTGGATCCCAGCCGAGTCCAGCAGCGCATCGAAAGCCTCGTCCATCTCGCATCGCTCTACCGCTGGCTGCATCAGCAGGTGGCATTGCCCTGCGCTGCTGCGATCGATATCGATCAGCTGTTCGCACAACGATTCAACCGACATCGGCGCACCCTTCCTGTCGGCATACTGCTGCGTTCAAGTGCGGCTCGCAGCCACTGAACTGCCCAGCTGGAACGTCGGTCTCCTCCGAACTGATCAGCGGCCCCACCCAATCCCGCTGGCTGGCCTTGAACTCCACTTTTCCCGGCGCGCCCAGCTCGATGTTGTCGCCCTCAATGCGAATGTAGGCCCCCGCCGCCGTCGCCAGCAGATGCTTGCTCGGCGCCGACAGCTGCACGTCCGCTTCGGTACTGGCGATGCGTACCTTGGTCTTGGCCGCCACGATCATCTGGTTCTTGTGCGCACGCGCGCTCACCTTGCCTTGCGCGGCGTGCAACGCGATGCCGCGCTCCTGGTTCGGGCTTTCACCGCTGGGCTGCACGCCGGCGGTGTACATCACCAGACCGCCGGCCACCGCCATCGTCAGCGAGCCCTGCGTCATCCAGTTCAGTGCCACGCCACTGGCCAGCGTGGTGTGGGTGCCGCTCACCCAGACCTGGTCGGCCGGGGTCAGGCTCAGCACGCCGGCCACACCGCTGCCCAGCAGCACGGGCGCGCTCCAGCCCGGTGCCTCGCCATCGCCGCCGGCGATGCTGCCGGCGGCACTGCCGCTGTAGGTGGCGCGCAGCGTCTCCTGCAGCTCGGTCAGGGTGGTGTCCACCGGCAGCTCGGTCGGCTCGCCGGGCAGCTGCGCCTGCTGGTTGGCGGCCGATTCGGCCAGCTGCTGCAGCAGCTGCTGGCTTTCCTGCAGCTGGCTCAATGCCTGCGGCGCGGCCATCTGCGGCGAGCCCTGCTCGGTGGTCAGCAGCAGGCCGCGTCCGGCACGCAGCGCGCCCTGTGCCTGGGTGGACAGCTCCACGCCGAAACCCCGCTCGCCTTCGCGCACATTGTCCTGGCCGCCCTTGAGGTGGCCCAGGGTCAGCGTGGTCTCGTGCTGGGTGGTGGACAGCTGCGCGCGGCCCTGCCCGGGCGTGTCGTCGAAGCGCAGCTGCTGGTAGCCGCCGGTGCCGCCCTGGCTGTCGGCCAGCGCCTGGCTCTTGAAGCCGGTGTACACCGCGGCGTGGTCGTTGCCCTCGAACCAGGCGGCGGCGTTGCCGGTGGCGGTGGCGCCCCCACCGTTGATCTGGTTGTGCTGTGCGTCCTGCTGGCCACGGCCGTTGTAGACCGCACCGACCACCACCGGGCGGTCGATATCGCCTTCCAGGAACGCCACCAGCACTTCCTGCCCACGCCGCGGCAGCACCACGCCGCCCCAGTTGTCGCCGGCCCACGGGGTCATCACCCGCACCCAGGTCCAGGCGCCTCCGTTGGCCGGGGCGTTGTCGTCGCCGCCGGGATGGGCCAGGCCGCTGCTGGCGTTGCCGCCGCGCTGCCACGGGAACTGCACCTTGATGCGATGGTCGCGGTCGGACAGCAGCGGGTCGCCGTCGCTGACCACGACCGCGCTGAGCGTGCCGGTGATGGTCGGCCGCGGATGCAGGTGCGCGCCGTGGCCGTCCTCGGTCTGTGGCCGGTAGTTCACTTCGGCCGGGATGGCGACGAAGCGGTTGTCGTAGAACGCGGTGGACACCTCGCCCGGCGCCTGGCCATAGGCCAGCCCGGACAGCGCGTCCGGCAGCGCCGGCACCGCCACGCTGGCCGGACCCAGGGTCTGTTCCAGTGCGTCGAACACGTCGGCATCGAGGTTGTTGCGCGCCTGGTGCAGCACCGACAGGCACAGGAACTGTGCGTCCTCGCCGACCTGCGGATGCTGCGACAGGCCAAAGCGCGCGCCCGGTGCCAGTGCCCGCCATTGGCCGGCGCCATCGATGGTATGGGCGCGCACGCGCAGCGCGTCCAGATGCTGCTGCGCGCGGCGCTGGCCGCGTGCGTTGTCCTGCCAGCCATACGGGCCGCAGGTATCACGGTCGACAATGCCCAGGTCGTTGCCCTGCCCGGCCTCGGCGCTGGCCTGGCGACGCTCCAGGGTGCGGTAGTCCCAGGTCGTACGTTCGACCTTGCCCGGCCGCCAGCGGTGCGCGGTGGACCACTGCTGCACGCTGTCGCTGCGCTCGCTCTCGTCGCGGCGATGGAAGCGCACGCGGCCCAGCTCCGCGGTGTCGTTGCTGTGGTCGGCCAGCACCAGGGTGTGCGTGCCGAAGTCCGCGCCGCCGGGCTCGCCGGCATGCTCGAACCAGTAATAGATGCCCTCCTCGGCCAGCAGCCGCTGCACGAAGGCCAGATCGCTTTCCTGATACTGGGTGGTCAGGCTGCGCCGCGCGTACTGGCTGGCGTCACCCAGCGACCAGCGCCAGGCCGGCGCCAACCCGCTGTAGTCGGCGAACAGGTCCTCGACGATCTCGACCACGGTCTTGTCGTGGAAGACGTAGCTGTCCACCCGCTGCGACAGGAACGCCAGCCACGGTTGCAGGCGCAGCCGGTAGCGCGCCAGGCCGCCATTGCTGCCCAGCCGCTCGGCGGCGGTGATGCGACCGTGCAACGGGCGCAGGCTGGCGTCGGCCTGCTGCAGCTGCAGCAGCGCGCCCTGTCCGATCAGCGGCGCCAGCTGCAGGCCGGCATCCAGCGACAGTGCGGTGATTGTCCACTGGAAACCCATGCCGTCGATCTGCTCGACGCCATCAAGGGTTTCGGCCACCAGCACATCGCTCCCCAGCGACGTGTGCAGCCGCAGGAAGCGCTGGGCGTGCGAAGGGCCGGCCAGCGCAGAGCGCAGGGCGTGCGAAGGGCCGGCCAGCGCAGAGCGCAGGGCGGGCCATTGCGGAGCAGGAACGGAGCCATCCATGGAGCAACGCGCGCAGGGCCAAGGGGCCGTGAGCGTGTTGCTGAAACAGGGGCCGAGGAAGAGGGAATTGCGACACGGCAGACAGGTCCACCGTGAAACGCAGGCGCTACCTAGGTGTCGCGCCCGCTAGGAAAACTACGAAATGCCGATCGCATGCAGAACAGGAGGGTGTTACCCGCCAAGAGACCAGCCTGAAAACAGCAGCGAGCCAGCCAAGGCAGGAATCAATGCGCCATGCCACGCGTGATCGCCGCAGCGCGCTGCTTCAGCTGGGCCACGGCATCGGGAATCATCTCCATGCCCACGTCCAGGCCCGGGTTCAGCACCAGGCCGACACCGTCGCCGATACCGGCCAGCAGCGCGTGCACCGCGATCGGCATGGCATGGGCAAACTGCGGCAGCTGCTCGTGCCACAGGCCGGCGCGCTCGGGCGAGGTGAACACCGCGAACATCGGTTCGCCGCTCTCGCTGGTCAGCACCAGCGGCGAGATGCTCTCGTCCCAGGCGCCATCTTCGCCGATGGCCTTGTCCAGCAGCACGAACGCCGTCGAGGTCAACAGGCCATCGAGGAACTGCGATGCGGTCAGTGTCCCGTCCTGGGCCTGCAGCAGGCGCACCTCGAGGTCGTTGAGGGGTTCGAACGGGGTGTCGTGGTCCATGGTGGGTTCCGGTACGTGATTGCAGGGCAGACTTTAACAGCCCCGGCGTTCAACCGATGAATCCGTGCCGCCACAGCCAGCCCAGCAGGGCCAGGCCAGCCACGACCACCAGCATCAGCGGCAGGCCGAAGCGGTGCCGCCACGGGATCGGCACCCCACCCAGCTGCTGGTCCATGGTTTCGGTGTCCAGTAACCAGCCGTGCTCGCACCGGGTGCAGGCCAGCTCATAACGGCGCTGGTAGGCGAAGCCGAACAGCAGGTCGATGCGCGCCATCCTGTAGCGCAGCTGCGGCGCGAAGTCGGTTTCCGTTCCGCAACGCAGGCAGTGGTGGGCTTCCGTAGGACCGACGATCATCACCCGTTCCTGCTGGCCGATCAGGATCATGGATCAGCGCGCCTGGCAGGCGGGCTGCTGCAGCAACCACTGCTGCGCCGCAGCCAGCGTGGCGGCATCACTGTCGGTGCGCTGGTCTGGTTCGATCTTCAGCCCATCCCCCTGGCCATTGCGATCCTGCATCACGCTGGTGGTCAGCAGCAGTGCGCTGCCATCGACCAGCGGCCGCATCACGTTGGCAGTGGACAGCCCCGAGGTGGGCTGGCCGAAACTGCGCGTCTGCGGGCGGCCGCGGAAGGCAAGCACGGTCGCCTCGCCGGAACTGGCGGTGCGCGGCCCGGTCAGCACCGCCACCGGCGCGCCTGGGTGTTTCAGCAGATAACCGGGCCCGCCGAGGTCGACCCGCACGCGCTCGCCAAGCCGCACGCTGGACGGTGTCAGCTGCCAGCGCGTGGGGCCGTCCGCGGCGGCGAAGGACCCCACGTCCTCGTCGGCGCTGGGCGTGACGCGCAACAGCGGCGCCGCGCCCAGCAGCATCGGCCACATGTTGCCACCGGTGTTGCCGCGCAGATCGACAATCCAGCCGCAGCGGCTGCCATTGTCCTGGTCATCGATGATCGCCTGCCAGCGCTTGGCACGCTCCTTCATCTGCTGGTGCGCCGTCGGGCCCTGCATGACACCGTAGCCCTCGATCTCCACCCGGCCGATACGCGGGTCCAGTACTTCGGCCGGGGCCGTCGTTGCTTTCGGAGCCGCTGTCGCTGCGCCATTGGCGCGCGCCAGGCGTTCTGCCTTCGCCTGCAGCTGCTTTGCGCTGATCCACTCGCCATGCCCGCCGGAACTGCGGCCGGTGGCCTCCTGCAGCACCGCGCGGGCCTGGGCCGGATCATTCTGCGCCGCCTTCAGGCGCGTACGGATGGCCGGCCAGTCCACGCGGTCGCGGTACAGCGACTCCTTCTCCAGCATGTCCAGCAACTGGGCCTGCGCCTGTGCTGTCGGCAGGTCGATGACGGCCGGGGCGGCAGCCTGCGCGCTGCTGCAGAACAGGGCGCCCAGTGCAGCAGCGATCACGCGAAGATCAAGCGACATTCGACGTTCCTTCGTCTTGGATGAGTACCGCAGCATACGCGCTTGCCGCTGTCGTTGTATGTCGGCTTTGGCACGCGCCGCGCACAGCAACATTTGCAACTTTGCTCATGTTGCCACTCGGGCAAAAGCGCGAAGGTGGCTCTGCCGGCGCGCTTTGCGCTGGCCGGGATTGGCGTCCTGAATCAAACATCGAAGTGATCGAGTTGCCGCCTCAACGGCAATCGCGACAATGCACCGGCTCGCCCATGGCGGGCGGTGCGTGGGGATCCTCGAGATCCGTCGGCTTTTTTCGCTTCGATTTTGACCGGCACGCCAACCCGCACCGCCCGCCACCTTGCATCCCGCAGGTGGCCTTGCCTTGTGAGGTTGCTGCCATGAACACGCCCTACCCCGCCTATCCCCGTCTGCACGCCCTGCTGGGCGATGCCCTGCCCGGCCTGGCGCTGCCCACTCCCGTGGCTGAAGCGCTGGAAGATGCATTGTGCGAGGGCGACGGCGATGCCGCGCCGTCGGCCTTCTTCGCCCGGTTGCGTGGTATCGCGCAAAGCCACGCTGCCGATGGCCAGGCCTGGCGCGAACGGCACCTCAGCGAGTCGCGTGGCCGGGAACTGGCCGAGGCCACGCGGTGCCTCGCGGCGGTGTCCGCCTGCGGGGGTGTGTTGCTGGCGGCGCAGTCGGCGCGCGAGATGGATGATGCGGCAGCGCAGTGCCCGCCGCAGGTGGAGGAAGGCCTGCTGCATGCGGTGGTGGTGCTGGCCGATCATGCGGGCGGGTTGGTGGCACCCGGTGCACGCGCGGGATCGTGACGCCGATGGATTCGTGTCGACCAAGGTCGACACCCACCAGAGCAGATTATGGCGTCGGTTGGAACCCGGAGCAGGTCATGGCGCCGGTTGGAATCCAGAGCGCATCATGGCGGTGATGGGATGAGTGCCGACCGAGGTCGGCACCCACCCGGGCGCGCGGCCGTCACCAGTCCGCGCGCAGGCCGATGTTGCCTTCGATGATGCGGCGCTTCTCGTTGCGATCGCCGCCCAGTTCGCGGGTGTAATCGGCCACCGCGTAGGCGCTGATGGTGCGGTTGAAGCGCCCGACCACACCCACGCCGGCTTCCAGCGCACGCGAGCGCTGCGAGTTGACGATCACGTCGCCGTCGAAGCGGATGCGATCCTCGCCGGAGCCGCCGTGCCAGTAGTTGAGCTTGAAGTACGGCTGCCAGCCGTTGTCGGCCAACTGGTAGTCACCGGTCAGGCGCAGGCCGATGCGGCCGGTCCAGGCGTTGTCGTTGTCGAAGCGCACGCTCGATACCGCATCACGACGGTCATCCAGCGCGGTGCGCTGCCAGATCACCTGTACCTGCGGCTCCAGCCACCAGGCCGACTGGCCGAACTGCAGCAGCGGCTTGCCGGCCTCCACCGACACGCTGGTGCCATCGCCCTTGATGCCGAAGCCCAGCCCGCGCGAGGAACGCACGCGCCCGTCGTAACGGCTCTGCATCGCTACCGCATCGATGTAGCCACCGTTGCTGCCGGTGAGTGTCCAGTACAGGCCCACGTGCTTGTCGTCCAGCCGGTTCTGGCCCACCTGCACGTTCTCCCAGCCCAGCGCCAGGCCGGTGGTCTTGCCCTGCGCGCGGGTACGGCCGACAAACACGCCGATCTGGTTGCGATGGTTGTCGTTGGCCGCAGCCCACACATCAAGGCCGGCCTGCAGGCCCATCACATCGCCGTCGAACCCGGGCTGCGCATCGCCCTTCCAGTGAATCTCGCTGCTCTGCCCGACCAGCCGGCCCCAGGCGGTGCGCAGCGCGCCCTGGTTGTACAGCAGGCGCTGCTCGCCCTGCCGTTCGTGGAACGTGCCGAGGCTGGCCAGAGAGGCCTCGCGCAGCAGGGGCGGCACCACCGCGTAGGTGGCGGTCTCCACGCGGTACAGCGGCACCACGGCGCCCTCTGCCGGGCGCGCATCCGGTGTCGGCGGCGCGCCCGTGCCGGGCAGACTGCCACCGGCCACCGGCACCTCGGGCACTTCCGGATCGGTCGGCGGCGGCGCCGGCGGTGGCTCCGGCGGCGGTGGCGGTGGGGCGGTCTCACCGGCGGTCAGGTCCGGATCGGTGGCGCCTTCGGGCGGCGGGGGTGGCGCCGGCGTGATCGGCGGCGGCGGGGCCACCGGCGGTGTTGGCGGTGGTGGCGTGACGGTACCGCCGCCATTGGGCGCCGGGGCTGGTCCCTGCACCAGCGTCGAGCGCAGGTACCAGTTCTCGCCGGTGCCCGCGCTGACCCCGCCCTTGAACAGGAAGTACTCATAGGCACCGGCCGCCACGGGCGCAAACAGCGAGAATGCGCCCGGCGCGGTGGTGGCGCCATTCAATGCCTGCACCACCAGGATGCCGTCGGTACGTGTCGCCGCACCACCGCCGCCCACGTTGAGGATGCCGACGCCGGTGCTGCCGGTGGCCGTGCCGCCGTCGAACACCAGCGTGTCACTGGCCGAATCATCGGCCCCCAGCACCGTCTTCAGGTACAGACCGCCACCGTCGCCGCGGTAATTGCCGCGCACGGTGAAGGCATCACCGGCGCTGCCGCTGGCGGTCAGGTCGATGCGCCCGGCATTGACCATGTTGACCAGGCCCGATGCCATGAACGGACGGATGGCATGGTTGCCGCCGCCAGCGAACAATGTGCTGGTGTCGTCGACGGTGAGCGTACCGGTGCCGGTGCCGGCATCGCCCAGAACCAGATTGCCGTCGAAGGTCAGTTCGGTGCTGCTGGCCAGGCTGATCGTTTCCCAGTTCTGGAAGCGCCCGACGCCGGTGGTCTTGACGTTGGTGAGGTTGAGCTGGTCGATGCCGCTGCCGCCGTCGAACAGGGGGACTGCACCGACGTGGGTCTGGGTGAGGTTGGCCAGGTTCGCAACGTCGTCATCCGGGCCCATGTCGATCGCGCCGTAGACGATGCCGCCATCAATCCAGTTGAAGGTGTCATTGCCGGTGCTGAGCAGCACCTGGCCGCGCACGGTGCCATCAGTGATGGTCACGCTGTCGGCACCGCCGCTGACGCTGATGTTGCCGCCGATGTAGGCCGTGCCCGAAATGATGATGGTGTCGGTGTCGAAGCCGGTCACCACGTTGCCGTCCACGGTACCGCCGGACATGTCCCACAGGTTCTTGTCGAGCTTCATGTTGACCCGGCCGATGCGGCCACCGGTCATCCAGGCCCGGTCGCCATCTTCGAAGGCACCGATGATGCGGCCACCACTCATGCGGAAGGTGTCGATGTTGTCGCCCTGCTGCAGGGCGCCGACGGTGCCGCCGGTCATGACGAAATCGTCGCGGCCACTGCCCTGCGCGACCACGCCGGTGATGGTGCCGCCGGTCACCGTCATCTGGTCATCGCCGCTGCCCTGGTCGACACGGTCGAGGGTGCCGTCGTTGAGCAGCAGCACATCGTTGCCATCGCCCTGCAGGACACCGCCGGTGATGCTGCCGGCCTGCATCTCCAGGCGATCATTGCCGGCACCGAACTGCACGCCGGTTCCGCCACTGAGCGTTCCGCGGTTGACCAGCACGCTGTCACCATTGCCGACGAACTGCAGGGCGATGTTGTTGCCCGTGCTGATGCTGCCAAGGTTCTCGACGCGGCTGCCGCCGCCGAGCTGCACCGCCACGCCGCTGACCGAACTGATCGCGCCCTGGTTGGACAGCAGATGGCCCCCTGCGCCGACCAGCGAGATGGCGGAACCGCCACCGCTCTGCTGCAGTTGCGCGCTGCTGGCAACGTTGACGGTGATGCCGGCCGCGCCGCTGGCAGCGATGGGAACGGTCTGCGGGTTGGGTGCGCTGGCAGTGCAGGTGACCGTCTGGCCGGCAACGGGCGCAATGGCGTCACAGCCGGCCCAGGCGACGCTGGCGGACATCAGCATGACGGAGGGAACGGCCAGGGCCTGCAGCACGGAAACGGTGAGGCGGCGCGGACGAAACGCGCGCGGGACGGCACGGGACATACAGCACTCCTGGACAGGGGATCAGGAACTGCGGATATGCGGTACTGCGAGCGCAGTCTGCCTTGTCGTGAATGGTTTCGACAGGTGAATTTACGTGCCAGTGATCACACTTCAATTGCGAACTCGAGCGACTCTCACCTGGCCTCTACGTGACTGAAACCATTCATTTTTCTGAAGGCCACCAGTAGCGAGAAGAGCATCCACGCAGGGCGTGGATCTACTGAACCAGCACGCGCATCCCGGACGATCCACGCCATGCGTGGATGAGGCGGGTCAGATCTTCAGGTAGATCTTCCGCCGGTCCAACCACCAGGCCACGCCCCACCACAGCGCGACGAATGCCACCGCCTGCAGTATCGACGCCAGCTCCAGCGCCTGTGGCATCGCATCGGCCAGCTGCTGCCAGATCCAGCCCCAGGCGCCAGTAGCCATCAGCACCACGGACATGACCGACGCGCCAAGATAGGCGGTGATCGCATTGACCCCGAAGCGCCGCCCCAGCGCCGGCCAACCCTTGCGGTCGATCAGCACGTGGCCCAGCCACAGCGCCAGTGCGGCAAGGCCACCGGTCCACAGCACATAGCTGGGCGTCCACAGCTGTTTGTTCAACGGCAGCACGGTGGCCAGCAGCAACCCGAGCACAGCGGTTGCCACGCCCAGCCCGGCCAGGGCCGCCGAACGCCCGTTGCGCAGCAGGCCGCCGGCAAACAGGCCGAGCACGGTGCTGGCCAGGGCGCCCAGGGTACTCAGCAATCCTTCCGGGTCATGGCCAAGCCCGGTATCGGCATGCCACTGGTAGATCCACGGGGCGAACAGCGCGGTATCCAGGCGGCTGGCCGGATTGGTCCACGGCGCCAGATCGCCGATGCCCAGCAGCAGTACGGTGTACCCCACCAGCAGCGTGACCAGCACGGCCGCCTGCACGCGCGGCCGCGCATACACCGCCAGCACGCCCACCAGCGCCGCACATACCGCGATGCGTTGCAGCACGCCCCATATGCGGAAGTGATGCGTATGCAGCGCCCACCAGATCAACAGATGCAACAGCGCACCGGCCAGCAGGATGCGCAGCGCGCGTTCCAGCACGCCACGCGCCAACGCAGGGCGGACCGACGCGTCCAGCGCGCGCGGTGCCACGCTGAAGGCCATCGACACACCGACCAGGAACAGGAAGAACGGGAACACCAGATCGGTGGGCGTGCAGCCGTGCCATTCCGAATGACGCAGTGGTGCGAACACCGCGCTCCAGTCACCCGGATTGTTGACCAGCAGCATCGCCGCCACGGTGATGCCGCGCAGGGCATCGATCGAGCCCAGCCGGCGTGGCGGCGTAGCGTTCATCAGGCGGCCTCGTACTGTCCGGCGATCCAGGTGCCGCGCACCTGCAGGGCGTCATCCAACAGCACCAGGTCGGCCTGGTAGCCCTCTGCGATGTGGCCGAGGCGGTCATCGACATTGAGGAACTGCGCCGGGTAGGTCGAGGCCATGCGTGCGGCTTCGGCCAGCGGCTGGCCGAGCAGCTGCACCGTGTTGCGCACGGCGGTGGCCATGTCCAGCGCCGAACCGGCCAGTGCACCTGCGGCGTTGCGGACCACGCCGTCGATGGCCGTGATGGTTTCGCCGTACAGCACATAGCTCGGGTCATCGGCACCGACCGGCGGCATTGCATCGGTCACAAGCAGCAGGCGGCCACGCGGCTTGGCCGCCAGGGCCACGCGCAGGCTGGCCGGATGCACATGCACGCCATCGACGATGATGCCGATCCAGCTGTCGCGGTCTTCCAGCGCGGCGCCCACTGCGCCGGGTTCGCGGCCCTGCAATGGCGACATCGCGTTGTACAGATGGGTGAAGCCACGCACGCCGGCATCCAGGCCCGCACGGATCTCTTCGTAGGTGCCTGCGGTATGCCCAGCGGCGACGATCACGCCTCGCTCGACCAGCGCACGGATGGTCTCCAGCGGCACGCGTTCCGGCGCCAGCGTCAGCAGGGTCACGCCGTTGTCGAGCGACGCGGCCAGCGCGATCTCATCCTCGTCCGGCACGCGGAACTTGCTGGCATCGTGGGTGCCCTTGCGCGCAGGTGCGATGTAGGGGCCTTCCAGATGGATGCCGATCACGCCCGGCACGCCCTGTGCGATGGCCTCGCGCATCGCACCGATGGCCTCGCGCATCACGCCCACGTCGTCGCTGATCAGCGTCGGCAGCATCGCGGTGGTGCCGAAACGGCGGTGCGCCTGCGCGATGGTGCGCAGCGACGCAACGTCCGGCGTGTTGTTGAACAGCGCACCGCCGCCGCCGTTGACCTGCACGTCGATGAAGCCGGGCAGCAGCCAGCCGCCTCCCAGGTCCACCTGCTCGGCGGCCTGGCCGATCTGCGGCGCGGCATCGGGCAGCAGCGCACTGATGCGGCCGTCCTCGATCACCACCGCCAGATCGTCGCGGAATTCATCGCCTGCAAGGATGCGGGCGTTACGCAGGACCGTGGCCATCAGACCGTCTCCGTGACCTTGTTCAGGTGCGGCGGCAGATCCGGGTTGAAGCCACGGCGCAGCGCCAGCGCGTTGATCGCGCGGTAGAAGCTCTGCACGGTCAGCAGCGGCGCGCACAACGGATGCGGCGCGGCCGCGACCGGCAGGTTGCCGCCAGCACCGGCCAGCCATACCTGTGCACCGCGCGCGGTGAATTCATCGACCACTGCGCGGGTGCCGGCACCGGTCTCGTCCGGCTGTGCGAAGGCAAGCACCGGGAAGCCACGATCGACCAGCGCCATCGGGCCATGCTTGACCTCGGCCGAGCTGTAGGCCTCGGCATGCAGGCTGCAGGTTTCCTTGAACTTCAGCGCGGCTTCCTGCGCTGCGCCCAGGCCCAGGCCGCGGCCGAGCACGAACAGGTTGGTGGCCTCGACCAGGCCGTCGGTCACCGCGCTCCAGTCGCACTGCCAGGCCGCACGCATCGCATCCGGCAACAGGTCCAGTGCGGCACGCAGGTTGCTGTCCTGCTTCCAGTACGCGGCCAGCTGCAGCAGCGCAGCCAGCGAAGCCAGGTAGCTCTTGGTGGCCGCCACGCTCTTCTCGGCACCGGCATGCAGCGGAATGACCGTGTCGGCCAGCTGCGCCAGCGGTGAATCCTCGACGTTGACCAGCGCGATCACGCGCGCACCGGCCGCCTTGGCGGCTTCCGCATTGCGCAACAGGTCCGGGCTCTTGCCCGACTGCGAGATGACGATGAACAGTGCGCCACGCAGTTGCAGCGGTGCGGCGTACACCGAGCCCACCGACGGCGAGGCCGAGGCCACCACCAGGCCCAGCTGGGTTTCCAGCAGGTATTTGCCGTAGGTGGCGGCGTGGTCGGAGCTGCCACGCGCGCAGGTGACCACGAACGGCGGCGGCGCCGCGCGCAGGCTGGCGGCCAGGGTTTCCATGGTGGCGTGGTTGCGCGAGAACTGGCGGGCGACCACGTCGGCTGCTTCAGCGGCCTCGGCGAACATCAGGGTGGAAGTGGGGTCTGACAGCGACATGGCAGGCTCAGGCAGGATCGGAAGGAAGGGGGCGTGCGCCGGCCGGGCGCATCGGCGCCGTAGAACCGCGCACCACCAGTTGTGGCACGAAGCCCTGGTTGTGCAGCGGTGCCGGCGCGTCGTCGTAGGCGTCGCTGCGCAGCTGCGCGATCAGCAGGCGTGCGGCGTGGCGGGCGATGTCCTCGGTGGCCTGCTTGGCGGTGGTCAGCGGCGGCCACGACTGGCGCGAGAACGGGCTGTCCTCGAACCCGGCGATGGACAGGTCATAGGGCACGTTCATGCCGGCCGACTTGGCGGCGGCCAGCACGCCGGCGGCGATTTCATCGTTGGAGCCGAAGATGGCGGTGGGAGGCTCGCGCAGCGCCAGCAGGCGGCGCGCGCCGCGGAAACCGTCGTCGAAGGTGTAATCACCCTGCACCACCAGGTGCTTGTCCACGGTCATGCCGTAGTCCTTCAGCGCAGCCTCGTAACCGGCATAGCGCTCGCCGGAGGAGCGGTGCGAGATGCCGCCCCAGAGGAAGCCGATGCGCTGGTGGCCCAGCTGGATCAGGTGCTCGGTGATTTCGTAGGCGGCCTCGCGGTCGTCGACGAACACACAGGCGCCGTCGGCCGGGTCTTCGGTGGCGGCGATGATGCGCACCAGCTTGATGCCACGCGCGGTCAACGCCTGGATCAGGTCGCGGCGCTCGGACATCGGTGCGGTCAGCACCAGCCCGGCCAGGCGCGAACGCTGCACCCAGTCGGCCAGTTCATCGGCCAGCAGCGGCGAGCTGGAATCGCAGGGATGGATCTGCAGGCCGAAGCCGGTCTCGCGGCACGCGGCCAGCACGCCGTTCTGCACGCCGATGATGTGGTACGGGTTGGGGTTGTCGTAGACCAGCCCGATCACGAAGGTGGTGCCGCTGCGCAGGTTGCGCGCGGACGGGTCGGGCTCGTAGTCGAGCTCGGCGATGGCACGCAGCACCCGTGCACGGGTGGCCTGCATCACCGAGGGCTCGTTGTTGATCACCCGCGAGACCGTCTTCAGCGAGACCTTGGCCTTCTCCGCAACGTCCTTGATGGTCGCTCTGCGCATGGGTTTTCCCTGGGGTTGGCTGCCGTCCATCATCGCCGATCAGGCCTTGTCCTGCGGCAGGCCGGCGCGATGGCCGATCACCGAGTAGAACAGGATGTACAGGTAGCACGGCACCATCAGCAGCACGAACACCAGCTGGAAGTCGATGTGCTGCTTGAGCACGGCGAACAGCTGGGGAATGATCGCGCCGCCGGCGATGCCCATCACCAGCAGCGCCGAACCGGTTTCGGTGAAGCGGCCCAGGCCACGGATCGCCAGCGGGAAGATCGCCGGCCACATCATCGCGTTGGCAAAGCCCAGTGCGGCCACGAAGCCCACCGAGACGTAGCCGTGGGTGACCCAGGCGCCAAGGCAGAACACCACGCCCAGCACGGCGGAAATGGTCAGGTAGCGCGACTGCGAGACCACCTTCGGGATCAGCAGCAGGCCGACCACGTAGCCGATGAGCATGGCAAACAGGGTCAGCGAGGTGAACATCTTGGTCTGGTCCAGCGGCAGGTCGAAGCCGTGGCCGTAGGTACCGATCGCATCGCCGGCCATCACCTCCACGCCCACGTACACGAACAGGCACAGCACGCCCAGCCACAGGTGCGGGAACTGGAAGATGCTGCGGCGCTCGGCGGCACCGGCGGTGGTGGGAGTGGCGTTGGCTTCGGCGGACTTGATTTCCGGCAGCGGCGAGAACAGCACGGCCACCGCCAGCAGCACCAGCAGACCGGCCATGGCCAGGTATGGGGCGTGGATCTTGGCGGCGAAATCGTTGAGCAGCTGCGCCTTGGTCGCTTCATCGGCAACGGCCACGCTGGCCGACAGGTCACCGATGCCGTGCAGCACCACGGTACCGATCAGCACCGGCGCCAGCATGCCGGCGATCTTGTTGCAGATGCCCATCAGCGCGATGCGCCGCGCCGCGGTCTCGATCGGGCCGAGGATGGAGATGTAGGGGTTGATCGCGGTCTGCAGCAGGGCCAGGCCGCTGCCGATCACGAACAGGCCACCGAGCGCGCCCGGGTACCAGCGCTGGGTGGCGAATTCACCGAACAGCGCGGCACCACCGGCCATCACCAGCAGGCTCAGGCTCAGGCCCTTCTTCATGCCGGTGCGGCGCAGGATCCACGACGACGGCAGGGCCAGGAAGAAGTAGGACAGGTAGAACACCATCAGCACCAGGAAGGCGCCGACCTCGCTGAGTTCGAAGGCGAGCTTGACGAAGGTGATCAGCGGCCCGTTGAGCCAGGTGAAGAAACCGATCAGGAAGAACAACACGCCGACGATGGCGATGGAGGTGGCCACGTTCGGGCGCGCGCTTGCAGCGGGGACGGCGGACATCAGGAGGGCTCCTGCGGCGACGGCCGCAGAACGCGGCGTCGGAGAGTGGCTGGGAACAACGTTGTCACATTCTTTCGATGGACAACGGCGGTTTGTCAACTTCCCTGCACCGCCCCGCGAACCTCGTGCTGCACTGCGCAAGCCGATCCCGGCCGATCGGGCTGAATGCGCTGTAGCCCTTGAGTCCCATGCAGCAACGGTTCCCGTGTGAAACCCATGCTCACGCCATGTAAACGTTTACTGCATGTCGTATTCGTTGCGGCGCAGCAACGAAAGTGTCACGAACTCGTTGACATCGTTGTCAGCGGGGTTACAGACTCCGCCCCAATCGCCGCCCCTGATCCCGGGGTCGGCCCCACCTGCAGCAGGAGCCCGCGTGACCGCCAGCCACCCCGCCCCGGCCCATGTCCTGTCCCGAGTCGCGCCCTCGTTCCTGGCCGCCGACGTCGGTGGCACCCATGTGCGCGTGGCCCGGGTCCAGGCCAGTGGTGATACCGCCCACCCGGTGCAGGTGCTGGAATACCGCAAGTACCGCAATGCCGACCATGCCGGCCTCAGCGCGATCCTGTCCGACTTCCTCGGCGAAGGCCCGCGGCCCACGCATTGCGTGGTTGCCAGCGCCGGCTATGCCCGCGAGGACGGCACGGTGATCACCGCCAACCTGCCGTGGCCGCTGTCGGCGCGCCAGGTGGAAGCCGACGTCGGCCTGCAGCGGGTCTACATCGTCAACGACTTTGAAGCGGTGGCCTACGCCGCCGCGCAGGTGGACGCCAGCGGCGTGCTGCACCTGTGCGGACCAGAGACCGCTGCGCGCGGCCCGACCCTGGTGGTCGGCCCGGGCACCGGCCTCGGCGCCGCGCTGTGGATTCCCACCGCGCACGGCCCGGTGGTGCTGCCGACGGAAGCCGGCCAGCCGACCCTGGCCGCCAGCACCGAACTGGAAATGGCCATCGTCCGCCACATGCAGCGCGACCGCGCGCACGTGTCGATCGAGCATGCGATTTCCGGCCCGGGCCTGATCAACCTGTACCGCGCGGTATGTGCGCTGCAGGGGCAGGCACCGACCCTGACCAGCCCGGATGCGGTCACCGCCGCCGCCATGGCCGATACCGATGCGCACGCACGCCAGGCGCTGGATGTGTTCTGCGGCCTGCTCGGCAGCACCATCGGTGACATGGCGCTGTTCTACGGCGCCCATGGTGGCGTCTACCTGGCCGGCGGCATCCTGCCGCAGATCCGCGAATACCTGCACGCCAGCACCTTCGTCGAACGCTACCTGCAGAAGGGGCCGATGGGCGAAGCACTGGCACGCATCCCGGTGAAGGTCGTCGAGCACGGCCAGCTGGGCGTGGTCGGCGCTGCCAGCTGGTACCTGCAGCAGTCGGCCGCCTGACACCGCAACAGGCTTCAACGCAATCGCAGCACGCAGTACGTGGCACGCCAACGCACGGGACTTCGCCGCCACCCCGCGCATGTCTTCGCAACCGTAATCGAACACCGCCGCCGGCATCCAATCGAGTGATGAGGAGAGACATCATGAACACCCGCAAGACCCTGCTTTCGGCCGCCATCGTCAGCTGCATCGCCTTCAGTGCGCATGCACAGCAGGCCGCCCAGACCGCCACCGACCTGGACACCGTGACGGTCACCGGTATCCGTGGTTCGATGGAAAAGTCGCTGGACACCAAGCGCGAAGCCAATGCGCGCGTGGAAGTGGTCACCGCCGAAGACGTCGGCAAGCTGCCGGCGCACAACGTCGCCGACACCCTGCAGCGCCTGCCCGGCGTCAACATCAGCTCGTCCAGCGCCGACGAAGGCGGCTTCGACGAAGCCGACCGTGTCAGCCTGCGCGGCACCAGCCCGAGCCTGACCCAGACCCTGATCAACGGCCATACCGTCGGCTCGGCCGACTGGTTCGTGCTCAGCCAGGGCAACAACGTCGGCCGCAGCGTCAGCTACTCGCTGCTGCCGTCGGAGCTGGTCAGCTCGGTGGAAGTGAACAAGTCCTCGCAGGCCAAGCTGCAGGACGGCGGCACCACCGGTACCGTCAACATCATCACCCGCAAGCCGCTGGAATTCTCCAAGCAGTTCACCGCGGAAGGCTCGATCGGCATGGTGCGTTCGGACCAGGCCAAGTCGAACGACCCGCAGTACTCGGCACTGTTCAACTACAAGAACGACGAAGGCACCTTCGGCGTGATGGTGCAGGGCTTCAGCCAGAAGCGCGAACTGCGCCGTGAAGCGCAGGAAATCCCGGGCGGCTTCTTCAAGATCGGCGCCGGTGATCCGGTGGCCAAGACCAACCCCGACCTGATCGGCGTCAATGTACCGGGCCTGCTGGGTTCGACCCTGTTCGAACAGACCCGTGAGCGCAAGGGCGGCCTGGTCTCGCTGCAGTTCAAGCCGAGCGACAGCCTCACCCTGGGCCTGAACGGTTTCAGTTCCGAACTGAAGGCGAACAACTACAACCGCAACTTCATGATGTTCGGCAACAGCTTCGCCAAGTCGCAGGCGCCGGATCCGGGCTATGTGATCAAGGATGGCGTGCTGACCAACGCCACCTACAAGGGCGTGCCGGGCACCGACTACGCGGTGTACGACATGATCTACCGCGAGTCGAAGGCCAAGTCGAGCTATGTCACCTTCGATGCCGACTGGCAGATCAACGACAACCTGACCGCCAAGTTCCAGGCCGGCAGCACCAAGGGCACCGGCGAAACGCCGCGCCAGTACATCGCCGAGGTCACCCTGGCCAACGGTGGCGGCGCCAGCTGGGCCACGCACGGCAATGGCTCGCCGATCGACTGGAATGTCGGCGGCGATATCTCGCCCAACGGCGTGACCAGCTTCGGCACCTGGGGCAACCAGCAGGTCACGGCTGAAGACAAGGAGAAGTGGGCCACGCTCGACTTCAACCAGTACTTCAATGATGGCGGCGTGCTGAGCTCGATCGACTTCGGCCTGCGTTTCGCCGACCACAAGCGCGAAGCGCTGTCGCCGGAAGGTGCAACCCCGGGTGACATCTGGAGCGCGCTGAAGAACGGTGCCACGGCCAACTATCCGAGTGGCTTTGCCGGTGACATCGGCGGCACCTTCCCGCGCAACCTCTGGTACTTCACCCCGGGTGCGCTGAAGGACGCGGTGACCAACAACTCCACCTGGCTGGCCGGCAATGATGGCCCGACCGGTCGCCATAACTACGGCGCCGAGTGGAAGGTGAAGGAAAAGAACTTCGCCGGCTACGTGCAGGCCAACTTCCGCGGCGACTGGTGGAGCGGCAACGTCGGCCTGCGCTACGTCAACATCAAGCAGGACATTGACACCTACAACGCCGTCAGCAAGGCCGCCGACGCCGATGTCAGCAGCCTGTTCGGCATGTGGGAGCGCCTGGCCTTCCAGAACAAGCGCAACCGTGTGCTGCCCAGCGCCAACATCAAGTTCGACCTGGACGACAAGCTGGTGCTGCGCGTCGCCGCTTCGCAGACGCAGACCCTGCCGGACTACTCGGCGCTGGGTGCCTCCTCGTACGGTTCGGACCTGAACCGGACCGGCGGCGGTGGCAACCCGAACCTCAAGCCGACCCTGTCGACCAACCTGGATGCCAACCTGGAGTGGTACTTCATGCCGCGCGGCATGCTGTCGGTGGGCGCCTATCACATGGACCTGAAGGACTACATCGCCTTCGACGTGGTCTCGCGCCAGCTGTACAGCGAACTGACCAACCGGCTTGAGACCTACCAGATCTCCACCCCGATCAATGCCGACGGCAAGGTCACCGGCGTGGAAGTGGCCTACGAACAGCCGATCGGCGAGTACTTCGGCATCAATGCCAACTACACCTACGCCAATGGCACGACCTCGCACACCTGGTCGGATGGCTCGCACAACCTGCTGGGCACCTCGAAGAACACCTACAACGTGGGTGCCTACTTCGAGAACGAGCGCTTCGGCGCCCGGGTCAGCTACACCCGCCGTTCCTCGTTCCTGATCAGCCTGTCGGGCACCAACCCGTACTACCAGGATGACTTCGGCACGCTGTCGGCATCGCTGAGCTACAAGGCCACCGACTGGCTGAGCATCAGCCTGGATGGCCTGAACCTCAACAACCCGACCTACAAGTACTACCAGACCGCGGCCATCCCGACCTCGTTCTACAGCAACGGTCGCCAGTACTACCTCAACTTCCGCTTCAAGTACTGATCCAGCGGCGGCAACATCGCCGAGTCGTGCACGCACGCCGGGCCTGGGTCATTCCGGGCCCGGCGTTTTTCATGTATAGCGTTCATCGCACCGTTCCAAGGAGTCGTACCGATGGTCAAGCCTTCCCGCGCCCGGATGCGCAGCGCAGTGCTGCTGGGCAGCCTGCTCGCCCTGCTGCCGGCGATGCCGGCACTCGCCGCCGATCCCACGCCCGCCGCAGAAGCGCCCGGCCCGCAGCTGCGCGCCGGCAGCCTGATGCTGATTCCCGCGCCGTCCAACGTGCAGCGTGGCCAGGGCAGCGGCATCACTGTCCGTGCCGATACCGTGCTGTACGCCGAAGGCGAAGCCGCGCAACGCGTCGCCACCCAGTTTGCCGACCTGCTGGCCCGCAGTGGTGGCCCGCGCCTGGCCCTGGCCAAGGGCAAGGCAGCAGGCAAGGCCGGCAGCATCCGTTTCCAGATCGTGCCCACCTTCCGCGACAGCGGTGAGGGCTACACGTTGGACAGCACCGCGCAGGGCGTGGTGATCCAGGCCGGCAACGAGACCGGCCTGTTCTATGGCGCAACCACCCTCGCCCAGCTCGCCACCGGCGGCAGCAACGGCGTGCTGCCAGCGGTGCAGATCCAGGATGCGCCGCGCTTCAGCTGGCGCGGCTTCATGCTCGACTCGGCGCGGCATTTCCAGAGCCTGGACGAGATCAAGCGCGTGCTCGACGCGATGGCCGCGCACAAGCTCAACACCTTCCACTGGCACCTGACCGACGACCAGGGCTGGCGCATGGAGATCAAGCGCTACCCGAAGCTGACCGAGGTGGGCAGCTGCCGCCTGCCCGCCGGTGACGGCGGCATCGATCCGGTCAGTGGCCAGGAACATCCGTACTGTGGCTTCTACACGCAGGAGCAGATCCGCGACGTGATCGCCTATGCGGCCGCACTGCATATCCAGGTCATTCCGGAAATCGACGTGCCCGGCCACGCCACCGCCGCCATCGCGGCCTACCCGGAACTGGGCTCGATCAGCACCCCGCTGAAGCCGATCAGCGAGTGGGGCGTGTTCCCGAACCTGTTCAACGTGGAAGACAGCACCGTCACCTTCCTGGAGAACGTGCTGGAAGAAGTGATCGCACTGTTCCCGGCCAAGTACGTGCACGTGGGTGGCGACGAGGCGGTCAAGGACCAGTGGGAAGCCTCCAAGCAGGTGCAGCAGCGCATGCGTGCGCTGGGCATCAACAACGAGATGGCCATGCAGAGCCACATCATCAAGCGCCTGGAGACGTTCCTGGAAGAGCACGACCGGCGCCTGATCGGCTGGGACGAGATCCTCGAAGGGGGTCTGCCACCGCAGGCCACGGTGATGTCGTGGCAGGGCACCGAAGGCGGCCTGGCCGCAGCCAGTGCCGGCCATGACGTGATCATGTCGCCGGTCGGCTACCTGTACCTGGACTACCTGCAGACCGCCTCGCCGAACGAGCCGCCGGGCCGTCCGGCCCAGGTCAATCTCGGCAAGCTGTACAACTTCGAGCCGGTGCCGGCCGAACTGGCTGCCGACAAGCGCGGGCACATCCTGGGCCTGCAGGCCAACATGTTCACCGAGCACACGCGCAGCTATGCACGCCTGCAGCACAACCTGTTCCCGCGACTGGCGGCGGTGGCCGAGACCGGCTGGAGCACGCCGGAACATCGCGATTTCCGCGACTTCCTCGCGCGCCTGCCGGCGCAGCTGCAGCGCTACCGCGCCTGGGGCCTGGCCTATGCGCAGACGCCGTTCGAAGTGGGCGTGGATTACACCGACAACCGCACCGCCAACACCGTGACCGTATCGCTGGCCAACCCACTGGGCTATGAGGTGCGCTACAGCATCGATGGCCAGCCGGTCAGCGCGCAGTCGCCGTTGTACCAGCAGCCGCTGACCGCGACGCTGCCGGCCACGGTGCAGGCCGCCGCGTTCTATCAGGGCCAGATGCTGGCCGCAAAGCCGACCGTCGCCGCGTTCACCGCGCAGTCGCTGCTCAGCCGCCGCAGCGATGAGCTGCTCAGCTGTGTGGGCCAGAAGGGCCTGGTGCTGCGCCTGGAAGACGATGGCCCGCGCGAAGGCACCCGCGCGGTGTTCAACGTCGACATCTTCCAGCCCTGCTGGCGCTGGCCGCAGGCGCAGCTGGACGGCGTCGGCAGCGTGGAAGTGCGTGCGGGCCGTATTCCGTACTACTTCCAGCTGGCCCATGACGAACCCAAGCGTCGCTTCGAGAAAGCCAAGCGTGCGCATGGCGAGATGCAGGTGCGCCGTGGCGACTGCAGCGGCAAGGTGCTGGCCGAAGTTGCGTTGCCGGCCCAGCCGGATGCCGATGGCTTCGTGACCCTGCGTGCAACGCTGCCGAAGGGTAGCCAGGGTAACGGCGACTTGTGCATCAACTTCACCGGCGATACGCGCCCGGCGATGTGGGTGCTGGATGAGGTGACGCTGGGGAAATGAGGGCAGGTCTGTCCTGGTGGGTGCCGACCTTGGTCGGCACCCCGGGTAGTTCATCCACGCATGGCGTGGATCTACGGGACGGCTCCATGCGTGCCGTGGATCTACCGGTAGGTGCCAACCTTGGTTGGCACGCCTTTACCCGCGCCAGCGCAGCAGTAGGTCGCGCAGCGGGGTCAATACGGTAGCCATGCCGGCCAGCACGCCGATCGTGTTGGCCAGCGCATCCATCGGATCGGCCGTGCGGTTGCTGGTCAGCGCGCCCTGCGCGAACTCGATGCCGATGCCCATCAGCACCAGTCCCACGCCCACCCACAGCAGCGGGCGGCCGCGCCGGAACAGCTGCACTGCGCTGCCGGCCAGGATGAAATAGGCCAGGAAGTGCTCACCCTTGTCGCTGTTTTCCGGCAACGGAATCGGCGGCGGCGGAATCAGGCACACCACGATCACCAGCAGCACCGCCAGCGCCCACAGCACGGTCCATAGCCGCGGCCTGCGCAGCGGCTTGATCAGCGGCCGAGCATCACTCACAGCCGCCAGCTCAGGTCACCCAATTCGAAGGCCGGCTCGAAATCGACGCCACGCTGCAGGCCGATTGCCTGGAAGCGCTCGCCCATTTCGGTCGGCAGGGTCAGCTTCTTCACCTGGTCGCGCAGCTGGATGCGGCCGACTTCATCGGTGCGCTCCTCGGCCAGCAGCAATACCTGGTCCAGCCCGTTGCCAAGCAGGAAACTGGCCTGGCTGCAGTAGCCGGCCAGCTCGAAACCACCGTGCAGGCCCGCTTCGGCCATCGCGGTGAAGTCCACCGAGGCGGTGATGTCCTGCAGGCCCGGCCAGCGATGCACGTCGTTGTGCACGTGGTGGCGGTAGAACGCACGCACAGTGCCATCGTCGCGGTCATGCTGGTAGAACTCGCCGCGGTTGTAGCCATAGTCGACGAACAACATCGCACCGCGCTGCAGGCCACCGGCCACTGCCTGCAACCAGTACGGCAGCTGCGGCAGCACTTCGGAACGGTAGCCCTCGGCGAAGGGCTTCTCCAGATAGCGCTCGATATGGCGCACCGCGCCGTTGAGCAGGATGTCGGCCGGCTGCGCGCCGCGCATGAAGCGGCCTTCGGCGTCCAGCTCGACGGTTTCCTCATAGACTTCGCCATCGCGGATCAGGAAGCGCGGCGTCGGCAGCGCGTCGATCACCTCGTTGGCGAACACCACGCCCTCCCAGTCCTCTTCGAACGGGCGGTCGATCCAGTCCACGCGCGCGGCCAGCTCGGCCGGCAGGTTCTGCTGCAGGCGCTGCTGCTGGCGCTCGCGCAGGTCGGCGCTGGGTTCGAGGATGGCGTAGCGCGAGGGCAGTGCATCCAGCTCTGCCAGGCGCAGCAGCACCGCCTCGGCGAAGGCACCGGTACCGCCGCCCAGCTCCAGCATCCGCGCCTGCGCACCCAGCTGGGCGAATACCGGCGCCAGGGCATTGGCCACGCTGCCTGCGAACAGGCTGCCGAGCTCAGGCGCGGTGGTGAAGTCGCCGCTGCCACCGAACTTGCTGGCGCCGGCGCTGTAATAGCCCCAGCCCGGGGTATACAGGCACAGCTCCATGAAGCGGGAGAACGGCATTGCCCCGCCCTGCGCAAGGATCTCGGCGCGCAGGGCGGCGGCCAGCTGGTCGCTGTGGGCCAGGGCATCGGCTTCGGGCAGGGGGAAGGTGGGCTGCATGGCGTCTTCGAATGCGGTGACAATGGTGCACAGGATAGCCGAGCCTTGGAGGACCCTCGATGAGCGATACCCACCCCGTGGTCCTGATCACCGGCAGCGCGCGCCGGATCGGTGCGGCCATCGCCCGCCAGTTCCACGCCTGTGGCTGGTCGGTGGTGCTGCACGCCAACACCTCCAGCGCCGAACTGCAGCAGGCCGCGTTCGATTTCGACAACGTACGCCCGGGCAGCGTGCTGGCCCTGCAGGCCGACCTGCGCGACGCCGACGCCCTGCCCGACCTGGTGGAACAGGCCGTCACCCACTTCGGCCGCCTGGACGCGCTGGTCAACAACGCCTCCAACTTCTTCCCCACGCCGCTCGGCCAGGTCACTGCCGAGGCGATGGACGAGCTGTATGCGGTCAACGCGCGCGCGCCACTGCTGCTGTCACAGGCAGCCGCGCCCTACCTGCGCCGCCAGCAGGGCTGCATCGTCAACCTGACCGACCTGCACGGCACCGATCCGATGCGTGACCACATCGCCTACACCATGGCCAAGGCCGCGCTGGAGATGGCCACCCGTTCGCTGGCGCTGGAGCTGGCGCCGAAGGTGCGGGTCAATGCGGTGGCGCCCGGCGCGATCCTGTGGCCGGAACAGGGCAAGGATGATTTCGCCCGCGAGGCGCTGCTGGCGCGCACGCCGCTGGCACGGATCGGCACGGTCGAGGAGATCGCCGAGGCGGTGTACTGGCTGGTGGCCGAGGCCAGCTTCGTCACCGGCCATACCCTGCGCGTGGACGGTGGGCGTACGGTCAGCTGAAATGTTGCCGGCCAGCGGCCGGCACTACCGGCAGTGCCGGCCGCTGGCCGGCAACCTCCGTCATCCGAGGTCAACCACCTCGAACGCCTCGCCGAACTGCGGGTGCGCGCGCCACAGCGCAGCCAGGTCCTGCCCGCTGACCGGATCGATGAAATCCGGCGCGATGTCGGCCAGCGGCTTCAGCACGAAGGCATGCTTCAGTTCCGGGCGCGGAATGCGCAGGTGGCCGGGGCCTTCCACCACCAGGTCGCCATAGAACACCACGTCGATGTCCAGGGTCCGGTCGGAAAAGCGCGGCCCGCTGCGATCACGGCCATGCGCGTCTTCCAGCGCATGCAGCCAGTCATCCAGCTCCTGCAGCGGCAGGCCGGTCTCGATCGCCACTGCGTTGTTGAGGAAGGCCGGGCCATCGAAGCCAACCGCGGCGGTACGGTAGGCGGGCGACACCTGCAGCGCGCCGAAGCGCTCGCGCAGGGCCGTCACCGCGGCGTGGAGGTAGCGGCGGGGCTGGACGTTGCTGCCCAGGCTCAGGAGCACGGTGGTCATGCGGTTCAGGTGACGGCACTTGGGGGGCGTGGACATGCCGTCGTCACGGCGGCCTGCCTACAATCCGGGACGCACATGATAGGGCACCGACATGACCTATTGCGTTGGAATCGAGGTCGACGAGGGCCTGGTCTTCGCCGCCGATACCCGGACCAATGCCTCGCTGGACGATGTGCGCGTGCATCGCAAGCTGCACGTGTTCGAGTATCCCGGCCAGGCGGTCTACGTGCTGATGGCGGCGGGCAACCTGGCCACCACCCAGCTGCTGGTGTCACGCCTGGGGCGCGATGCCGCGGAACGGCGCACGCCCAACCTGCGCGACATGGCCCATCTGTTCGAGGCCGCCGAGTACGTCGGCCAGCTGCTGGTCGACAGCCAGGTGCACAGCGTCCACAGCGAGCACGGCCATGACGGGGTCAACACCCAGGCCACGCTGATCTTCGGCGGCCAGATCGCTGGCGAGCGGCCGGGGCTGTACATGATCTATCCGCTGGGCAATGCCATTGCCGCCTCGCCGGAGACGCCCTACCTGCAGATCGGCGAATCCAAGTACGGCAAGCCGATCCTCGACCGCATCCTCAGCCCGGCCACACGCCTGGAAGACGCGGCGCGCACGGCGATCGTCTCGCTCGATTCGACCATCCGCTCCAACCTGTCGGTGGGCCTGCCGATCGACCTGGCGCTGCTGCGCGATGGCGAGCTGCACATCGGCCAGCAACTGCGGCTGGGCGCGGACTCGGCGCTGTATGCCGACATCCACCAGAACTGGTCGCGGCGGCTGGAACAGGCGGTGGACAGCCTGCCGCGGTTCCCGTGGGAAACCACCGAACGGTAGTGCCGGCCGCTGGCCGGCAACCGCAGTGATCCCGCCGCACGCCGATGCCGGCCAGCGGCCGGCACTACCCAGGCATCAGCCATCAGCCCAGCGCTTCGGCCACCGCGCGGAATACCTGCTGCATCTGCAGCGGCTTGCGCAGCACATGCACCTCCACGCCGGCCGGGAACGCATCGGGCGTCACCGCTGCCGTCGTGTCTTCCAGCACCAGTGCCGGGCCGCGGTAACCCAGCGCGGCCATCTCGCCCAGCAGCTGGCTGGCCGGCAGCAGCTTGGAACCGGCATCGGCGATCACCAGTGCCGGCATCGCCTCCTGCTGCATCCAGCGCAGCGCGGCCGGGCCGTCGGAGGCCAGCTGCAGCTGGTATCCCTGGCTGGACAGCGCATTGCCGAGCAGCGAAAGGCGCGTCGCCTCGCCATCGACCACCAGGATCGACTGGCCGCTGCCCAGCGCCACCAGCTGCTCGATCGGCTCGCTGCCGTCGCTGGCCTCATGCATCGGCAGGCGCAGTTCGAAACAGGTGCCCTGCCCTGGCTGGCTGCTGACATGGATGCTGCCGCCGGCGCCTTCGACGATGCGCTTGCAGGACATCAGCCCCAGGCCGGTACCGTCGGCCTTGGTGGTGAAGAACGGGTTGAACAGGTGCGACAACGTGTCCGCATCCATGCCGATGCCTTCATCGGCCACCCGGATGTGCATCCAGTCCACGCCATCGCGCTGGCCGGCATGGCTGGCAATCAGGCTCAGGCGGCCGCCATCGGGCATGGCCTGGATCGCGTTCAACGCCAGGTTCAACATGACCTGCTGCAGCTCGGTGTAGTTGGCGTCGACCACCAGGCCCTGGTCCTGCACCTGCAGTTCCAGCCGTACGGCGTCCGGCACGTTGCTGCGCAACAGCAGCGCCACCGCATCGAACAGGCCGTCGATCTCGATGCGTTCGCTTGGCTTGCGCGAGCCGCGCACGAACGACAGCATCGACTCGGCCATCTCATGGCCGCGCCGGCCGCACTCGGCGATGACATCGGCCAGGTGGTGCAGCTGCGGATCTTCGGTGCGCGCCTTCAGCAGGTCCGGCATGATCAGCAGCGGCTGCAGGATGTTGCGCAGGTCGTGGCTGAGGCCAGCGGCAAGCAGCGACAGGCTTTCCAGCCGCTGCGCGCGCATCAGCTCGGTTTCCACGCGTGCGCGTTCGACCGCACTGCGCGCATCGCGGATCGAACGCGCCACCGCCGACGGCAGGCGCGCCGGCTGGTGCTTGATGATGTAGTCGTTGGCGCCCTTCTGCAGCGCTGCTACCGCGTTCTCTTCACCCATGGTGCCGGAGACGAAGATGAAGGGCACTTCCGGCGAGGTCTCGCGCACGATGCGCAACGCATCGTCACCGGAGAAGCCCGGCATGCTCAGGTCGGACAGCACGATGTCCGGCTGGAACGCGGCCAGCGCCTGGCGCAGTTCGGCCTCGCTCTCGACGCGCTCGAAGCGGGCGTCCAGCCCCGCATCGAGCATCTGTTCGGACATCAGCTCGGCATCTTCCGGTGAATCCTCCACCAGCAGGATGCGCAGCGCCCCCAGGGCGGGACCGGTCAGGGGCATGGGCTCACTCGAGTTCCGGTGCCTGGTTGATCAACGCCCAGAACTTGCCCAGCGTCTGCACGGCGCCGAAGAACTGGTCCACATCCACCGGCTTGACCACATAGGCGTTCACGCCCATGTCCCAGCTGCGGGCCAGGTCGCTCTCCTCGCGCGAGGACGACAGGATCACCACCGGCAGGCGCTTGAGTTCTTCGTGCTCACGGATCTGCCGCAGTACTTCCAGGCCATCCATGCGCGGCATCTTGATGTCCAGCAGCAGCACCGCCGGCAGGCCTTCCTCGCGGTTGGCGAACGCGCCGCGACGCAGCAGGTAGTCCATCACTTCCACGCCATCCTCGACGTGCACGATGGGGTTGGCCAGACGCGCCTCCTCCAGGGCGTCGATCGCCATCTCGGCGTCGGCCGGGCTGTCTTCGGCGAGAAGAATGGTGCGCAGAGTCGTCATGCAGAAGGACCTTGTTTGTCCGCGTCGATCGCGGGAGGCAGGTAGAAGTGGAAGGTGGCGCCGACGTCCGGTTCGGCCTCGGCCCAGATCCGGCCGCCATGGCGGGTCAGCACGCGGCGCACGCTGGCCAGGCCGATGCCGGTTCCAGGGTAGTCGCTGGCCTTGTGCAGGCGCTGGAATACGCCGAACAGCTTGCCGGCATAGGCCATGTCAAAGCCTGCACCATTGTCGCTGACCGTGAACTGATGGCCGCCATCGGGCTGCTGCTGGCAGTCCACGCGGATCCTTGCCGGCTCGCGGTTGCCTGAATACTTCACCGCGTTGCCGAGCAGGTTCAGCCAGACCTGGCGGATCATGTTCTCGTCGCCCACCACGATCGGCAGCGGCGCAATGCTCCACTCGACCTGGTGCGCGTGGCCGCTGTTTTCGGCCTCGGCCTGCAGGTTGGAATCGAGCATGGCGCGGGTATCGGCCACCAGCGACTGCATGTCCACCGCCTGCTGGCGCATCGCCACGCGGCCCAGCCGCGAGTAGACCAGCAGGTCGTCGATCAGCGCCGCCATGCGCCGTGCCGAGCTGGAGATCACCTCCAGGTAGTGGCGGCTCTTGTCATCGGCCTGCTCACCCAGATGGCGTGACAGCTTGTCCGAGAATCCGGCGACATGGCGCAGCGGCGCGCGCAGGTCGTGCGAGACCGAATAGCTGAAGGCCTCCAGTTCGCGGTTGACCTCGGACACCTGCGCGACCTTGCCTTCCAGCTGCCGGTTCAGATCTTCCACGCGCAGCTGCACGGCACGCTGCACCGTTACGTCGCTGACGGTCATCAATACCACTTCGTCATCGGTATCCGGCAGCGGCATGCGCCGTGCGTTGAGCAGCATGTAGCGCACCATGCCGTCGGCGGCGCGCTGCTCGTGCTCGAAGTCCCACAGTTCGCGGCCGCGCAGCAGCACGTCGGACAGACGCTGGCGCATCACCGGGTCCTGCCAGGCGCCGTCACCGACGGTTTCCAGCAGCAGGCCGTCGGCACGCTCGTCCTCCAGACCGTACAGCTCGGCAAACGCCGGATTGTGCAGCTGCACGCGCAGTTCACGATCAAGCAGAACAATGGGCTCGCGCACGGTCTGCAGCACCGATGCCGCACGCGCAGCCGAACGCAGCGATTGCCGCTCGGCGTGCAGGCGACGGCCGATCTGGCGATGCAGCAGCCACAGCACCAGGCCCAGCAGGGCCAGCTGCACCACCAGCGAGCTCCAGGACACAAACTCGGTCTGCCGGCGCTGGCGCGCCGCCTGTTCCGCACGCAGTGCCAGCAGTTCCTGCTCGCTGGCCTGCAATTCCTCGACCAGGCCGCGGATGGGATAGCGCGTGCTCAGATCCTGCACCAGCCCGCGCTGATCGCTGTTGGGTTCGGACCTGGCCAGCTCGCGGGCCAGCGCCATGCGGCCCTCCAGCATCGATTCGATACGACCGATGCGGATCAGCTGGTCGGGATTGTCGCGGGTCATCCGGCCCAGCTCGGCCAGGCGCCCCGGAATCTCGTTGGCGCGCGCCATGCGCTCGCGCAGGCCGGGCGCATCCACGCCCTTGGACAGGGTCAACGCGGCCGATTCGACGTCACGCACGTCCGCCTGCAACTGCTGCAGGGCATTGCCTACGGCCTGGGTATGGTTGACCCAGGCCATCGCCTGCTCGCTGTCCTGCTGCAGCTTGCGCAGGGTCAACCATGGCACCACGATGATCGCGACGGCCGCCAGCGCCAAGGCCGGCAACCGCCAGCGGTCCCAGATGTCGTCACTGAAAACCAGCGCCATAGTTCCTCGTCAGCACGGCCGCGGAGCACCTGCCGGGACCAGCCCGGCTGCGGCGGAACCGGCAATATAGCGCAGGCGGTCACAACTCTGGGATTCAGGGCGCGGCTGGCTGAACGGGTAGGGGGCGTCCCCTTCTTGGTGGCGCCGAGCAGGGCCCGGCTCCAAAGAATCCGCTGGGCGCCCCAGCTGGGGCGCCCACCAGGTTCAGCGCTTGGCAGCGGCGCTGACCTTGAGTGCTGCGGCATCGACGCGGGTCACGCCCTTGATGCCCTTGGCAGTGGTGACCGCCTTGTCCTTCTCGGCCTGGGTCGCCACGGCGCCGCTCAGGCTGACCACGCCGTTCACGGTTTCCACCTTGATTTCAGTGCCCGGAACGTTGCTGCTGGCCAGCAGGTCGGCCTTCACCTTGGTGGTGATCCAGGTATCGGTCACTGGCTCGTTGGAGTCATGGCGATCGGCATGGGTTGCCGGATGGGTGCTGGTCGGCGGGCTCTTCGCGGCCGGGTCCTTGGCGAAGGCGGCCGAGGAGGACAGCGCCAGGCCCAGGGTCAGGGCAGAAGCAATCAGCGTGCGGGTGGTATTGCTCATCGTGTCGTACTCCTTCGGGATGTGCTGCCAGTCTGGACACGCCGCCGTGGAGCAGGCGTGGCGTTGCAGTCATGCCGCTGTGAATCGAAGCGTTTCCAACGGCAACGGTTCAGTTTTGGACGCTGATCGCCGGTCGTTTACCCTGCCCTTTCCCTCTGCCGGAGCTGTGCGATGCGCCCCGACCTGCAACTGGCCCTGATCGGCTACGGCCTCGCCGGCCGGGTCTTCCATGCGCCGCTGATCCAGCACACGCCCGGGCTGGTGCTGCACAGTGTGGTCAGTTCGCAGCGCGACACGCTCCTGCGTACGTTCAGCAACGTGCACGTGCGGGCCACGCCACAGCAGGTCTTCGACGATCCGGCGGTGGATGCGGTGGTGATTGCCACGCCCAACGAACAGCACGCGCCGTTGGCGATCGCCGCACTGGCGGCGGGCAAGCATGTGCTGGTCGACAAGCCATTCGCGCTCGACGTCACCGAAGCCGAAGCGATACTGGCCGCGGCGCGCGATGCCGGACGCATCGCGACCGTGTTCCAGAACCGGCGCTTCGATGCCGACTTCCTCACCCTGCAGGCGCTGTTGGCGGAGGGTGCGCTTGGTGACGTGGCCGAGTGCCATGCGCATTTCGACCGCTACCGGCCGCAGGTACGCGAGCGCTGGCGCGAACAGGATGGCCCTGGAAGCGGCGTGTGGTACGACCTGGGCCCGCACCTGCTGGACCAGATGCTGGTGCTGTTCGGCTGGCCCGAGGCCATCGACGCCGATCTGGCGGTGCAGCGCGAAGGCGGCAGCGGCATCGATTACTTCCACGCGGTGCTGCACTACCCACGGCATCGCGCGATCGTGCATGCCGGTTCGCTGGTGGCGGCACCCACACCGCACTTCAGTGTGCATGGCAGCACGGGCAGCTGGATCAAGCACGGCCTGGATGTGCAGGAGGCGCAGCTGCGCCGCGGTGTTGCACCGGGTGCGCCGGGCTGGGGCATCGATCCGCGGCATGGCGAGCTGCTGCGCTGCGATGCCGAGGACAACGTGCAGCGCAGCACCGTCGACAACCTGCCCGGCGATTACCGGCGGCTGTATGCACAGTTCGCGGCGGCGATGCACGGTGATGGTGAAGCGACGGTCAGTGCGGCGCAAGCGCTGCAGCTGATGCGGTTGCTGCAGGCCGGGATGGACAGTGCGCGCGAAGGGCGGCGAATCGCGTTGGGGTGATCGGCAGGGCTGCGCCCTGCACCTGCCGAATCAACGTCAACGTCAACGTCAAAAGCAAGCTATCCGTGGGATGGCAGGGTGGGTCCGGTTGCGGGGGACGCCGTAAACCCATCCCTGGGAGCTTCGACAGTTTTCCGCGCCCGACGGTAGGTGTCGACCTTGGTCGACACGGATCCACGCCATGCGTGGATCGCGTGGTCATGCGTTTTCTCTGTTATGACTTCTTGATGGCGTGGCCGCCGAATTCATTGCGCATCGCCGACAGCAGACGGTCGGTGAACGAATTGGATTCGCGTGAACGCAGGCGTTCCAGCAGCGACAGCGTGATTACCGGGGCCGGCACGTCCAAGGCAATCGCTTCGGCCACGGTCCAGCGGCCTTCACCCGAATCCTCGACGTACGGGGCGATGCCGTCCAACGACGGATTGCGCTTGAGCGCTTCGGTGCTCAGGTCCAGCAGCCACGAACGCACCACGCTGCCATGGCGCCACACCTCCGCCACCTGGGCCAGGTCCAGTTCCATCTCCTGCTTGCGCTCCATCAGCGCGAAGCCTTCGGCGTAGGCCTGCATCATTCCGTACTCGATGCCGTTGTGGACCATCTTGGTGAAATGGCCGGCACCGGAGGGACCGACACGGGCCCAGCCGCGATCCTCGGCCGGTGCCAGCGTGCGCAGCAACGGGGCGATCTGCTCCACCACCGGGGCGTCGCCGCCGACCATCAGGCTGTAGCCTTCCTGCAGGCCCCACACGCCACCGCTGGTGCCGCAGTCGACGTAGCCCAGATCGTCTTCGGCCAACGCCTTGGCGCGACGGATCGAGTCCTGGTAGTTGGAGTTGCCACCGTCGATGACGATGTCACCCTCGGCCAGGTGCGGGGTCAGCTGGCCCAGGGTCTGGTCGACGGTTTCGCCGGCCGGCACCATCAGCCACACCACGCGCGGCACCGGCAGCGCGGCGACGGCAGCTGCCAGCGAATCCACCACTTCCAGGCCGGCCTCGGCGGCGCGCTGGCGGGCGCCTTCGCCCGGGTCGTAGCCGACCACGCGGTGGCCGCCGCGATGCAGGCGCTGGGCCATGTTGGCGCCCATGCGGCCGAGGCCGATCATTGCAATATCCATTGTTTCACCTTCAGTTGGGGTCTAGGGTCAGGCTGCCTGGCCTGCCGGTAGCCGCGCAGTGGCGCAGCTGCGCCTCGCGCCAACGCCGGTAGAGCGTGGTATGCAGATTGTGCACCGCCAGGTCGATCGAAAACGGCGTTCGTGGGTTGCGATCAAGCAGGCGGGCGACGTGGTAGCCGACGGGACGTATACCGCGCGGGTGCACATAGATCACGAACTGCTGGTAGAACGGATCGTCCAGCAGCTGGTCCATGCGTGCCAGCGTGTCGTGGTAGCGCGGTTCCAGCCGTGCGCGCAGGTCCGGGTCGCGCTCGAACAGCAGGCGCTCGAAGTAGCGCTGGCCGATGCGCGGGATGTCCTGCGCGAGCTTCCACAACTCGGCATTACGCTGGTCGTACCAGGCCAGCCCGCCGTGCAGGGCCAGCGCCTGCGCAGCGCCCTCGCCCACCTCGACCACCACGAAGTTCTCGGCCTGGTTGCTCAGATCGTCCAGCGTGCCCTTGTCGTACACATGTTCGATGAAACCCGGCACACCAACGAACGCCTGCCGCCCCATCATCGATGTGCGCACGGCCTTGCCATCGGCGAAGAAATCACCTGCGCTTGCACCCAGCAGGATGCTGTCGGTGTCATGCAGCGCCAGGAACGTGCCAATCGACAGTTCCGCGGGCTTGAACTCGGTATCGAACGCAGCATCGCCATACAGTTCGCGTTGCGTGGCCAGCTGCGCGACCTGACGGCCGACGCCACATTCGGCACGCACGCTGCCGCTGTAGAACGTCTGCAATGCACGGCTGTTGCCGGCGCTGGGTACGTAACCGCGGCCGAAACTGCGCGTGCGCTGCCAGCCCTGCGCCCCGGCACCCTTCACGCCGAAACCGATCCAGCCCAGCTGCGGACCGGAGAAGCGGAACGTCGGATTGTCCTGCAATGCGGTCGCCGCACGCTGCGTGGCGGCCCCCAGCTCGAACGCATAGGCGCAGACCGTGGCCGGGTTGTCCAGCAGTTGCCGCAGTTGTGCCTGTCGGGCCGCAGCGGGCATTGCGGCCGGCCACTGCACGCGTAGATCGCCCGCCGCCTGCGCCTCGGCCAACGTGGCGCGCGTGCACACGGCACCGCCGTGCACCTGCGGCGTGGTCACCGCCGCCTCTTCGAAGCGCCAGCCCAGCCGCTGCAGCAGGCCCTGCGTGCAGTCCACGGGCGTGGCCGCCGTCCCCAGCACGGGCACCAGCAGCAGGGCCATGCCGATCAACCTGCCGCGCACGCTCACCCCTGGTCCGTGCTGGCCGGTGCAGGTTCCGGAGTCGCAGGTACGGGCGAAGCAGGCGGCGCGGGCGTGGCTGCGTCCGCAGGCAGGTACTGCTGCAGGCGCTGGAAGAAACGACGATAGAACTCCGCATCGGTGACTGTGCTGCTGGCGACTTTCACCAGCGAATCATCGTTGCTGCCGAACGGCAGCGACACCGAGCCCAGTGCACCCACGCCCACGCTGGCCGACGTCGGGCTCTTCTTCAGCGCATAGCGGTCCTGCACCGCGCTGACGAACACCAGCGTCTGGCTGCCACGCGGCGCACAGGAGATGCGCAGCACCAGCTGCTCGTGATCGTCGTCGCGGGGCTGGAAATTCTTGTTGCCCTCCACCTGTGCCTCGTCCGAGCGGGCAATGGCATAGCCCTGGCTGAGCAGGGTCCGCCGCGCCGCTTCGCAGGCATCACCGGGACGGCCATCGACGGTGCGCGAGAAGGTGTCGCCGGAATCAAAGGATTCACGCAGCAGGGTGCTGTCGGCGGCACGGCCACCACAGGCCGACAGGATCAGGGCGCTGCTGAGGGCCACGGCAGCGCTGGTAAGACGGGAGGCCCGCATGGGTACTCCTGCGAGGACGGTACCGCCAAGGGTAGTCCCGCAGCCGTGTGCGGCAGGTCGAAAGTACTCCTGCCCGCCCCCGCCGTTGCGGCCTGTTCATGCACAAAAAAGGGGACGGAGGGGATTAAGTCGTTTGTGCCACAAACGACTTAATCCCCTCCGTCCCCTTTTCAAGCGGGCTGGCGGATCAGTCGGCCCAGCGGCCGGCGCCGGTGGACTGCGGCAGCACCTGCGCCGACAGCGGGCGGTCGTTGGCCAGCAGGTTCACCGCATCGGCCAGGATCGAGGCCGACTCGCGCAGCAGCGGGTCCGGACGCTTCTCGGCCGCCTTCTCGCGCGCCGCATCCTTGACGATGTCGCGCTCGTTGCCGGTCAGGCCGTCGTCGCTGCTGTCATCGGCCAGCGGGTCCAGGGCCAGGCCCAGTTCCTTGCGCTGCACCTGGCGTTCCTTGCGCTGGGCATCCTGGCGCTCGCGTTCGGCGCGGCGGGTCGCCTCGTTGAGCGAGATGTACTTCTTCGCTGCCTCGGTGCGGAACTGCTGCACGTCCTCGTTCCACCACTGGAATTCCTTGTCGGTGGCGATGCGCGCGTCGTGGCGGGTTTCCAGCTTCGGCAGCAGCGGTGCGAAGTTGCCGTACTGGGTGTGCGGCACGGCAGCGATGCGGGTCCACGGCAATGCGTTGTCGTAGGTGCTTTCGCCGAACTCGGTGGCATCGACGCTGGCCGGGAAGGCCAGGTCCGGCACCACGCCCTTGTGCTGGGTGCTGCTGCCGCTGATGCGGAAGAACTGGGCGATGGTCAGCTTGACCTGGCCGAAGCGCTGCGTTTCGCCGCTCGGCCAACGGTCGAGGTCGACGATGTTCTGCACGGTGCCCTTGCCGAAGCTGGTTTCACCGATCACCAGGCCACGACCGTAGTCCTGGATGGCGCCGGCAAAGATTTCCGAGGCCGAGGCCGAACCGCGGTTGATCAGCACTGCCAGCGGGCCGTCCCAGGCCACGCCCTGGTTGCGGTCGCTGTTGACGGTGACGCGGCCACCGGACTCGCGCACCTGCACCACCGGGCCCTGCTCGATGAACAGGCCGGTCAGTTCGATCGCTTCATCCAGCGAACCACCGCCGTTGTTGCGCAGGTCCAGCACCACGCCGTCCAGTTTGTCGTTCTTGAAACCGGCCAGCAGCTTGGCCACGTCGCGGGTGGCCGAGGCGTAGTCGGCGGCATTGCGGCGACGGCCTTCGAAGTCCTGGTAGAAGGTCGGCAGCTTGATCACGCCGACCTTCCGTGCCGGTTCACCGTTGGCGGCCGGAATGGTCATGGTCTCGCCCTTGGCGGCCTGTTCGGCCAGGCGCACCTTCTGCCGGGTCAGCACCAGGGTGTGGTGCTTGCCGTCGGCACCTTCCGCGGCCGGAATGAATTCCAGCTTGACCTGGGTGTCCTTGGCGCCGCGGATCTTGGCCACGACATCATCGATGCGCCAGCCGATCACGTCCTCGACCAGGCCGGATTTGCCCTGGCCGACGCCGACGATGCGGTCACCCGGCTTCAGCGTGCCGTCGACCGCTGCCGGGCCACCGGCGATGATCTCGCGGATCACCACCACGTCGTCCTGGCGCTGCAGCTGTGCGCCGATGCCTTCCAGCGACAGCGACATCGCCTGGTTGAAGTTCTCGGCGGTGCGCGGGGTGAAGTAATCAGTGTGCGGATCAACCGCGCTGGTGTACGAGTTCATGAAGAACTGGAAGACGTCTTCGCCCTTCAGTTCATTGACCGACTTCTCCAGCGTGGCATAGCGCTTGTCCAGCGTCTTGCGGATATCGTCCGGCTTCTTGCCGGCCAGCTTCAGGCGCAGCCAGTCGTTCTTGACCGACTTGCGCCACAGCTCATCCAGCTCGGCGCTGCTGGCCGCCCACGGCACCTTCTTGCGGTCGTATTCGAAACGCTCGTCGGTGGTGAAGTCCGGCTCCTGCTTGAGCAGCCTGCGCGCGTAGGCCACGCGCTCGCCCACGCGCTGCTTGTAGACGGCGAACACCTGGAACGCCGGCTCCAGCTCGCCGCCACGGATGGCCGAAGAGATATTGGCTTCGAACGGCGCGAAGCGCGCCACGTCGGCCTGGGTGAAGTACTGCTTGCCGCCGTCCAGCGTCTCCAGGTAGCGCTTGAACACGTCCTTGGAGGTGGCCTCGTCCAGCGCGCGCGGGCGGTACGCGTAGCGGCTGTCGGACAACAGGCCGTACACCAGCTTGGAGGTGGTCACCTGATCGGCGGTGGCCGCCGCGGGCAATGCAGGCGAGTCGGCCTTGGCCGCCAGCGCCAGCGGCGCGACCAGCGCCAGGGCCATCAGGAATGCGGGGGCTTTGAATTTCATTGACGTGCTCGAAGGCGCCTTGCCAAGGGGGAGACTGCAGGGTGTTCAGACACCACGACAGTGCCGAAAGTTGCCGGGTTTGTCACCCAGCCGCGCTCGGTGGAAAACCAGCCTAGCGGGGCCGGTGTAGCAAATTGTGAATGCAGGCGAAGGCGGGACCGAGCCCTTGCTCGGCAGGCCACCAGCAAGCAGCCGAGCATGGGCTCGGCTCTACAGCAGGCAAAGGCGTGCGAACCAAGGTTCGCACCCACCGAAGGCGGCGGGCCGCGCCCGCCTGGGTCGTCAGGAGACCCCTGCGCCCTTGGCCTGCACGTCGGCGTGGTACGACGAGCGCACCATCGGGCCGGACGCCACGTGGCTGAAGCCCAGCTCGTAGCCGTAGTCTTCCAGCGCCTTGTAGTCCTCGGGGGTCCAGTACTTCAGCACCGGGTGGTGGTGCGCGGTCGGCTGCAGGTACTGGCCGATGGTGATCATGTCCACGTCATGCGCGCGCAGGTCACGCATGGTGGCCTTGATCTGCTCGAACTCCTCGCCCAGGCCCAGCATGATGCCGCTCTTGGTCGGCACCTCCGGGTGCTGCGCCTTGAAGTTCTTCAGCAGGTTCAGCGACCACTGGTAATCGGCGCCCGGGCGCACGTTGCGGTACAGGTCCGGCACGGTCTCGATGTTGTGGTTGAACACATCCGGCGGGTTCTGCGCCAGGATCTCCAGCGCGCGCTCCATGCGGCCCTTGCCGCGGAAATCGGGGGTCAGCACTTCAATGCGGGTACCCGGCGACTTCTCGCGGATGGCGGTGATGCAGTCGACGAAATGCTGGGCACCGCCGTCGCGCAGGTCATCGCGATCGACACTGGTCACCACCACGTACTTCAGGCCCATGTCGGCCACGGTCTGGCCCAGGCTGGCCGGCTCGTTGGCATCCGGCGGCTTGGGGCGGCCGTGGGCCACGTCGCAGAACGAGCAGCGGCGGGTGCAGACCTCGCCGAGAATCATGAAGGTGGCCGTGCCGTGGCCGAAGCATTCGTGGATGTTCGGGCAGCTGGCTTCCTCGCACACGGTCACCAGGCGGTTCTCGCGCAGCTTGGCCTTCAGGTTCTGCACGGCATTGCCCGAAGGAATGCGCACGCGGATCCAGGACGGCTTGCGCAGCACCGGCGCATCGGCGAACTGCACCGGCGAGCGGTTGATCTTGTCACCGCCCAGCTGCTTGACCCCGGCCTGCAACGGCGCGGCGGACGGAGAGTCGCCCTGCACGATCTGCAGGGGAATGGAACGGGCGGTGGTTTCAGTCATGGCAGTTCCGGGGGGCGGTCAGGCGGCCGCAGAAAGATCGGGCAGTTCGGGCGTGTGCTGCAGCAGCAGGCCGAACTGGCGGGCCAGGTGGTCCAGCAGCACCGGCTTGACGGCCTCCATCCCGGAGGGCCCGCCCAAGTCTACTACCGATGTCACCTGCAACCCCTGATAGCCACAGGGGTTGATGCGGTGGAAGGGTTCCAGGTCCATGGACACGTTGAAGGCCAGGCCATGGAAGGTGCAGCCGCGGCGCACGCGGATGCCGAGCGCGGCGATCTTGGCGCCGCCGACGTAGACGCCCGGGGCGCCCTCGCGGCGTTCGGCACCGATGTTCCACTCGGCCAGGGTATCGATGAGGGCCTGCTCGATGCGGCAGACATAGTCGCGCACACCAATGCCCAGCCGCGGCAGGCGCAACAGCGGGTAGACCACGATCTGGCCGGGGCCGTGATAGGTCACCTGGCCGCCGCGGTCCACGTGCAGCACCGGGATCTCGCCCGGCGCCAGCACGTGCTCGTCCTTGCCGGCCTGGCCCAGGGTGAACACCGGGTCGTGCTCGACCACCCACAGCTCGTCGGCGTCGGCGTCGCTGCGCTGGTCGGTGAAGCGCTGCATGGCACGCCACACCGGCTCGTATGCCTGGCGGCCGAGGTCACGGACCACCGCCGGGCGCGGCGCGCGGTCTTCCGGGGCGGCTTCGGCCGGGCAGCTGTCGGCTACAGCGTCCACTTCACTTCCGGGTGGTCGCGCAGCGCCTGGTGCGCCAGGTCGTACTGTTCGCGGCTCTCGGCCTTGAACACGATGCGGACGGACACGTACTTGCCGTTGCTTGAGTGTTTCCAGCTGATGCGTTCATTGACGACATCAATGCCGGCCGCCAGCAGCAGGCGGGGAAGCTCATGTTCCAGGCCGCGGTTGGCCGGGCCCATCGCGCTGAGCTCGAACTGGCCGGGGAACTGGAAGCCGTGGTCGGGGTTGTCGGACTTGATTTCCATGCCCCCCATTATCGGGCCGCAGGGCAACAAACCCAAGAGTATTCATCAAAGTCAAAGGCGGCACCGGCGAGCCGCTGCGTTGCAGCGGGGCCGCGCCCCTGGCAGGGCCGTCCACGAAGGCCGGCCCCGGCAGGCGGCGCGTGCCGGCGCGGGGCCGGCACGCAGGCGGCTTACTTGGCCGTTTCCATCAGGGTGGAGTTGACCCAGCCCTTGTTGCCCATTTCGTCTTCCACTTCCCACATGGTGCCTTCCTTGACGCCGGTGGGGTACAGCAGCATGCCCGGCTCCAGCGAGCGCACCGGCGCACCGGTGCCCTTGGCATTGGCCAGCAGGCGACCAGCCTTGAGCATGGTCACTGCCTGGCCGGAATTGGCCGCCGAGGCATTGGCCGGCAGGCCGCCCAGCTCGGCCACCATGTTGGTGTAGGCCTGCAGGTAGGCCAGGGTGATCACCTGGCCGATTTCGGTGTTGGCATAGCCACCCACGCCCATCGCGCCGATGCCGCCGCCGCCGAACAGGCCGCCACCGGCGCCCCAGCCCAGGTCGGTCTTCTTCGAGTTGCCCTCGACGATGGCCACCTGCTCGGAGGAGCGCACGTCGGTGAGGGTGAGGGTCACGTCCGCGGTCTTGCTGCGGAAGTTCAGGCCGCTGACCACCGCACCGGCCTTGCCGCCGATCAGGCCGCCCAGCAGGCCACCGATGGCGTTGCCGCCGGCATTGCTGTTCTGCGAGATCAGGTCCGGCACCAGCACGTAGTCGGCGGCGCGGATCTGGCCCTTGCCGATGTTGGAGCGGCCGCGCAGCTGGCCTTCGCTGGCCAGCGCACGCTCGGCCTGGGCAGCGGCCATGCCGACGCCACGGTCCACCAGGGTGAAGCACTTGGACTTGTTGACGAAGACCTTGATCAGCTTCGAAGGCGCCGGCAGCTGCTGGCCGGTCCACCAGTTCACCACGTCTTCCGGCTCGATCACCGAGATGGAACCCAGCGGCTTGGTGCAGACCGGAATCTCGGCCTGGCCCTTCTTGCTCTGCTCCTGGGCAGAGGTGCGGCTGTTGGCGAAGCTGTCGCGCAGACCGGCCGACGCCGGGGCACTGACGCCCAACAGGCCGGCACCCAGCAGCGCGCAGGCCAGCACGGGGGCGAGCGAATTCGATTTGTTCATATGAGTCATCCAGCACTTCGCCAACGGCGAAGCACAATCCATGGGTTGAGAAAGGGTCTGGGACCTGAATCCTTTGGTGGCGCCTCCCCAGGCGCCGGCGCAGAGGATAGGGCATGCAGGGACCCAACCACAACCGCAGCTGACTGGAAAGTGCAGATCACGACAGATTTGGCCAACCCGGGTGATGGCGCCCGCCGGCGGGCCCGCCCCGACTCCACGTATCACATTGTGTCGGTTGGACAATGTTGTTTTCGGAACAGACAAGTGAGCGCCATGTGGTCGTTTTGGCGACCACCTGGGGGTACCGTGTCGCGGCTGAAATCGACAAAAGAACCCGCGCCCCGATGAGCCCCCCTTCCCACCCCCGCGTTGCAGCCCTCGGGCTGTCCGGCCTGCTTGCCGCTGCCCTCCCCCTTGCCGCCCAGGCCGCCGAACGATGCGGCCCGGATGCGATGCGCGACCACCCGCCCCAGGTCAACATCCGCGTCGACAACGACCTGTTCGGTGGCCGCCACCAGGACCAGGGCTACACCAACGGCGCCCAGCTGACCCTGGTCTCGCCGAACCTGGTCGACTACACCGATGACCCCTGCCTGCCCCGGATGGCGCGCTGGGTGAACCAGTACCTGGAAGGCCTGCACCCGGGCAGGTTCGAGCAGCAGAACATGATCTTCAGTATCGGCCAGGGCATTTTCACCCCGACCGATCCGGCCCGCCGCGACCTGATCAAGGATGATCGACCGTATGCCGGCGTGCTGATCGCCAGCTTCGGCTTCAACGCGCGCAGCGGCGACCGCCTGCAGACCACCCAGCTGACGCTGGGCGTGGTCGGTCCATGGGCACAGGGCAAGCAGGTGCAGGATGCGGTGCACGACATCCTCAATGACAAGAAGTTCGAAGGCTGGGACAACCAGCTGCACAACGAACCGCTGTTCATGCTGACCCACGAGCGCATGCGCCGCTGGCCGGCCGATGCCAGCGTCAATGCCGGCGGCTGGGGCTGGGATGCGATCAGCCACTACGGCGGTGCGATCGGCAACCTGGAGACCAAGGCCAATGCCGGTGGCGAAGTACGTTTCGGCTGGAAGCTGCCCGATGATTTCGGCAGCACGCCGCTGCGTCCGGCCGGCGAGAACACCGCGCCGACGCGTGGCGGCCGTCCCAGCGGCTGGTCGTGGCACATGTTCGTCACCACCGACGCGGCCTGGGTAATCCGCGACATCACCCTGGACGGCAACACGTTCCGCAGCAGCCACAGCGTCGATAAGCGCCACGTGGTCGCCCAGGGCGGCTACGGCATGGCGCTGACCCATGGCCGCTGGAAGTTCGCGGTGGCGCGCTACCACAGCACCCGCGAGTTCTACGGCCAGCGCGAGGCCCCGGTGTTCGGCAGCTTCACCATCAGCCGCTCGCTGTAAGCGAGGGGCCGATGGTAGTGCCGGCCGCTGGCCGGCTGCTGGCATATCCGGATGGATTGATGAGGAGCCGGCCAGCGGCCGGCACTACCCGCATCCGCAACCGCCATCCCGAAACAGAAAAGGCCGGCTTTCGCCGGCCTTTTCGTTCACCACGCCGCGGCGTGGATCATTCCGATTCCCACCACATCCAGAAGCTGTCCCACAGGCGCTTGAAGAAGCCGGCCTGCTCGACGGCGGCCACCGCCACCAGCGGTGCTTCGGCGATGACCTTGCCATCCAGGGTGACCTTCACGGTACCGACCTGCTGGCCGGCGGTGAACGGTGCCTCCAGGGTCTTGGGCACATCGATGCTCGGCTTCAGGTCGTTGTAGCGGCCACGCGGCACGCTGACCAGCATCGGCTGGGCCACGCCCAGCTGCACCTTGTCGGTGGTGCCCTTCCAGACCTTGTGCTCGGCCACGGCCTTGCCCGGCTCGTACAGGCGGTGGGTCTCGAAGAAGCGGAAGCCCCAGTTCAGCAGGGCCAGGCTGTCATCGGCGCGCTGCTTTTCCGACGCGCCACCCAGCACCACGGCGATCAGGCGCTGGTCACCGCGCTGGGCCGAGCTCATCAGGCAGTAACCGGCCTCGGAGGTGTGGCCGGTCTTGATGCCGTCGACGCTGCCATCGCGCCACAGCAGCAGGTTGCGGTTCGGCTGCTTGATGTTGCCGACCTGGAATTCCTTGATCTTGTTGTACGCGTAGGTTTCCGGGTAGTCGCGCACCATCGCGCGGCCCAGCAGCGCCAGGTCGTAGGCGGTGCTGTGGTGGCCCTGCGCGGTGAGGCCGTGGGCGTTGACGAAGTGCGAGTCCTTCATGCCGATCTTGGCGGCGTAGCTGTTCATCAGCGACGCAAAGGCTTCTTCACTGCCGGCCACATGTTCGGCCAGGGCGATCGCGGCGTCGTTGCCGGACTGGATCGCCATGCCCTTTTCCATGTCTTCCAGGCGTGCGGTCTGGTTGACCGGGAAGCCGCTGTAACTGCCATCGGTACCGGCGCCACCTTCGCGCCAGGCGCGCTCGCTCATCATCACCTGGTCGTCCGCACGGACCTTGCCGTTCTTGACCTCGGCGGCGATCACGTAGGACGTCATCACCTTGGTGATGCTGGCCGGGGCCAGCTGCTCGTGGACGTTTTCGCCGGCCAGCACCTGGCCGGTGGCGTAGTCCATCAGCACCCAGGCCTTGGACACGCTCGGCGCCGGGGCCGGCGGAGTGGCGACAGTGGCCGGGGCAGCAGCGGCGGCGGCAGGCGCCGGCGTGGCCGGAGTCGGCAGCGGCGTCTGGGCGGAAGCCAGACCCACCACCAGGGTGGCGGCCAGGGCAGTGGCGGCGGAACGGAAATTCATTGGACAGCAGGCTCCAGGGGACGGCCGGGAATGGAGGGTGGAACGTAACGGCCATTGTAAGGCCGGGGGAGCACGGGCCGGCAGCACCGGCCCGGGCGGTTCAATCCTTGACGATCTGCGGCGAACCCAGGCCCAGACCGGCGATGCGGCCGACAAGTTCCGCGGCACTGGCATGGTCGCTGGCGGGTACGCGCAGGCGGAACAGGGTGCGGCCACCGGCCGCGATGTCGCTGATGGTGGCGCCGACGATGCCTGCGGCATTGAGCTGGCCCATCGCGCGGTTGGCGTTGTCGCGGTTGGAGAAGCTGGCGACCTGCACCATCACTGCGCCGACCACCTGCTGCGACAGGCTGGGTGTCGTCGGGGCGGAACGTACCGGGGCCGGCGCAGCCGCACGCGGTGCCGCGCTGGCCACCGCAACCGGTGCCGGTGCGGAGCTGCGCACCGGCAGTGCACTCGGTGGCAGGCTGCTGACCGCCACGTCCGGCGCGGTGCTGGCTACGCCCTGGGTGGTGGCCGGCTGGCCGCGTGCAGGCATGCCGTCGGCCGGCAGACGCTGGACCAGGCGATCGATGTCGCTGTCGGCGGCGACCCGCGCCGCCGGTGCCGGTCGTGCACTGGCCACGGCGGTGGCGGCGGCCGCTTCGGCGGCGCGGCGCTCGCGGCGCGACGGCTTCTGCGCCAGCAGGTTGCTCTCGCCCGGCTGCAGTGCGCGCACTTCGACATTGCCGGTGCCGCGCTGGGTGATGCCCAGGCGCACGGCGGCGGCATAGCTCAGGTCAACCACGCGGCCATCATGGAACGGCCCCCGGTCGTTGACGCGCACGATCACCGACTCGCCGTTGTCGAGGTTGGTCACGCGGGCGAAGCTGGGCAGTGGCAGCGTCTTGTGCGCGGCGGTGAACTGGTACATGTCGTAGACCTCGCGGTTGGAGGTCAGGCGGCCATGGAACTTGGCGCCGTAGTACGACGCGGTGCCGCGCTCGACGTAGTTGCGGGTGTCGTCAAGCACGTTGTACGACTTGCCCAGCACCACGTACGGCGACTTGTTGCCGATCGCCGATCGTTCCTCGGCGGTCACTTCCGGCTCGGGAATGCAGGCCACGTTGGGAATGTAGTCCGGCGTGCTGTCGCGCACGCCCGGTTTGTACAGGCCACCGGCGGTGTAGTTGCCGCGGGTGCTCAGGTCTTCCTTGGCCGCCGCGTACGGGGAACCGTCTGGGCAATGCGCCGGGCGCGATCCGCGGCCCTGCACCAGCGTGCCGCTGGACTTGCCACCATGGCCGGCCGTGGCCGGCTTCTTCGGCGCGCTGCTGCAGGCCGCCAGCGCGAGGACGATCAAGCCTGGGGCCAACCATCTGATGTTCATGCCGGGGGCAGCTCCTGTCCGGCGATGGCCTGGGACAACTGGAACACGGCCATCGCGTACATCTTCGAGAGGTTGTAGCGGGTGATCGCGTAGTAGTTCTGGAAGCCCAGCCAGTACTGCTTGCCGGTGCTGCCTTCAAGCGTGATCGGGGTAGCGGTGGCACCGGGCTTCACCGGCGCGCTCGGCTGGTAGCCACGCTGCGCCAGGTCGGCCAGCGACCAGGTGGGCATCCACTCGGTCGGGTTGAACTCCTCGCGCCCCGGCGCCAGCGTGGCCGGCACGGCGACCTGGCCGCCACGCACCCAGCCGCCCTTCTTCACGAAGTAGTTGGCGATGGACGAGAACACGTCGTCATAGCTGTTGAACAGGTCACGGCGGCCATCGCCGTTACCGTCCACCGCGTAATCGAGATAGCTGGACGGCATGAACTGGCCCATGCCCATCGCACCGGCATAGCTGCCCTTGAGCGTGGTGATGTCCAGCTTCTCTTCGCGGCCCAGTTCGAACAGCTTGGCCAGTTCGTCGCGGAAGAACAGCTCGCGGCGCACTTCGCGTTCCAGCTTGGCCGGATCGCCGCTGCGCGGGTAGTAGAACGCCAGCGTGTACAGCGCATCCAGCACGCGATGGCTGCCGGCATTCTTGCCGTAACTGGTTTCCACGCCGATGATCGCCACGATCACTTCGGCCGGCACGCCGGTACGCTGCTGCACGCGATCAAGCTCGGCGCGATGCTGCGCCAGGAACGCGCGGCCGCCGTCGATACGCGCCTTGCTGATGAACATCGGCCGGTACTCGTTCCACGGCTTGACCCGTTCGGCCGGGCGCGACATGGCAGCAATGATCGGCTGGCGCACCTGCGCCTGGTCGAGCACGCTGCTGATCTGCTCCGGCTTCAGGCCATAGCGCTTGGCGGTATCGGCAATGAAGCGGGCCCGCGCGACCTCGAACGGCACCGGGGTGAGATCGACCGGCGGCGCGGTGGCCGCAGTGGCTTCGGGCGCGGCCTCGGCCGGGCCATGGGCCTTGCTGGCGGGCTGGCGCGGCGTACTGCTGGCCTGGGGCGAAGACGGTGGGGACTTCGGCTGGGTCGCGCAGGCGACCAGGCCGAGGGTGAGCATGCAGGCCAGAGTGCGTCGAATCATCGTCGCAGGTTAGCAGGTCATGGATGAATTAAAACCCCTAACACCATGAATCACAACGATTTGCCCGCGTTCAGTGGGAAATGTGAAGACGTCGTGATCGACCCACCCCATTCAGATAGAGGTTGCCGGTTGCGCCCCCATCCCCGCAGACGCAACCGGCGACCGGATCCGGTCGGTACCTTGCGCGGCTGCCGCTCCCCAGTGGCAGTACCCCGCGCTCCCTGTACCCGTTGGATCAGTACTGCTTCCCGCCCGACGCCCCCTCGCGCTGCAACGATTGACGGCGCGCCGTGCCGAACGGGCCGCCATTGTGCAGGCCGATTACGACAAGTCCATTGATCAGGATCAACGCAGCGTAAAAGTGTGAACCGGATTACATTTTTTATGGACTTCGGTCAGTGGCAATGCAGCTGCGGGCTGCTGTGAGAACGCTTCCACAACGGGCGTTGCGCAGAGTCAGGAAATTTCCAGCCAACGGCGCAGCCCCTCGTGGGTGGGTTGGATTTGTCGCAGAAAGCAGAAGCAGCGAGTGGGTCGGTCGGGTCGGGTCCGCGGGGGACGCCGTGAACCCATCCTTGGGGGCTTGGCAGCCACATCCATGCGGCTGACACCCCCGCGGACCCAACCCGACCGCCCTCTGACAGATGTCGGTGGCCTGCCACCCACGGAGAAGAAAAAAGATCAAAAGCGGGTCGCGCGCTGCGCTTGCTCGTGAGCCGAGCACGGCTTGGCTCTACACAAGGCAATGAAGCGATCCGCCAGGCCGCTTTTGCTTTTGATCTTCTTTTTTCTTTTCGTGGGTGGACGCGCCCGAAAACTGTCAGGGGGCGGGCGCGGTGGGTTCGCGGGACCGTTGGCGCCATGGATGGCGCCATCGAGCCCCTAGGGACGGGTTTACGGCGTGTCCCGCGAACCCACCGCGCCCGCCCCAATTACATGACCTGCGTTACGCGACCACCCACGAGGGGCGGCGCCGTTGGCTGGAACCCCTATCCCCCGTGCACCGGCCGGTGCCCGCGCACCGCCATCACCAACCCGATACCGGCCAACAGCGAAACCGCCGATGTCCCGCCATAGCTGATCAACGGCATCGGAATGCCCACCACCGGCAGCAGGCCGGAAATCATTCCACCATTCACCAGGACATAGACGAAGAACGCCAGCCCCAGGCTGCCGGCCAGCAACCGTGCGTGCGTGTCGCGCGCGTGCACCGCGATCCACAGGCAGCGCCCGACCACGAACAGGTAGAGCGCGAACACCGTCGCCACACCGATCCATCCGAACTCTTCGGCCAACACTGAAAACGCGAAGTCGGTCGTGTACTCGGGCAGGAAATCCAGCGTGGCCTGCGTGCCCTGCCCCCAGCCGCGACCCTGCCAGCCACCGGAGCCAATCGCGATGCGCGACTGCAGGATGTTCCAGCCGGTGCCGAGGGGGTCCGCCGCCGGGTCGAGGAAGGTCAGCACGCGATCCTTCTGGTACTGCCGCAGCAGGCCGAACCACGCCAGCGGTGCGGCCAGCGCCAGCCCGGTCGCGCCAGTGGCCACCCAGCCCCAATGCAGGCCGGCCAGCAACAACGCAAACACGCCGCTGGCGGTGACCAGCGTGGCGGTGCCCAGGTTGGGCTGCATCAGGATCAGTACCGCGGGAACTCCGATCAGCACCGCGGCGGTCAGCACCGTGCGCGGCGACGGCGGCAGTGGTTGCCGGTGCAGGTACCAGGCCATCATCAGCGGCAGGCTGAGCTTGAGCAGCTCGGACGGTTGCAGGTAGAACACACCCAGGTTGAGCCAGCGCTGCCCGTACTTGCCGGTACCGATCACGTACACCGCCATCAGCGGCAGCATCGACAGCGCATACAACGCCGGTGTCCACGCGCGCAGGCGCAGCAGCGAAACCCGCGACAGCAGCCACATCGCCAGCAGGCCACCGGCAAAGCGCGCGGCCTGCCCGGCCACCGGGCCGGACACGCTGTGCAGCACCGCCAGGCCGGCGCCCATCAGGATCAACAGCGCAACCAGCAACGGCAGGTCGATCGTGCGCACCGCCTCACGGCAGCCGCCAAACAGTCGTTTCCATTCCACGCGGGCACGGTAGCAATGCGTGCTTGCGTGAAGCTGTCATGCGGCAGCTGCATTTGTAGAGTCGAGCCGTGCTCGACTGCCTTTCATGCAGCAACAGAAGCAGTCGAGCAAGCTCGACTCTACGAAGGCGGCGGAGCCGGGCTCAGCCGTAGCCGCCGTGTACCGGATTGTGGCTGCGCACTGCCATCACCAGCCCGAAGCCGGCCAGCAGCGATACCGCCGAGGTGCCGCCGTAGCTGATCAGTGGCATCGGCACGCCCACCACCGGCAGCAGGCCGGAAATCATCCCGCCGTTGACCAGCACGTACACGAAGAACGCCAGGCCGGTGGCACCGGCCAGCAGCCGCGAATAGGAATCGCGCGACTGGCTGGCGATCCACAGGCAGCGCCCGATCACCACCAGGTACAACGCCAGCACGGTGGCCACGCCGATCCAGCCGAATTCCTCGCTCAGCACCGAGAACGCGAAGTCGGTGGTCTGCTCGGGAATGAAGTTCAGGTGCGACTGCGAGCCCTCGCCCCAGCCCTTGCCGTCGAAGCCGCCGGAACCGATCGCGATCTTCGACTGGATGATGTTCCAGCCCGCGCCCAGCGCATCCATCTCCGGGTCCAGGAACATCATGATGCGGTCCTTCTGGTACGGCCGCAGCAACCAGAACCAGGCCAGCGGCGCGACCGCAGCCACGCCCCCCACGCCCAGGCCGACCCACCACCACGGCAGGCCCGCCAGCAGCAGCACGAACACACCACTGGCAGCGATCAGCACGCCGGTGCCGAAGTCCGGCTGCAGCATCACCAGCCCGGTCGGTACGCCGATGATGACCAGCGCCACAAGCACGGTGTTGAAGCGCGGCGGCAGCGGCATCCGGTGCAGGTACCAGGCCACCATCATCGGCAGGCTGACCTTCAGCAGCTCGGCCGGCTGCAGGTAGAAGAACTTCAGGTCCAGCCACTGCCGTCCGTATTTGCCGGTGCCGAGTACGAACACCGCCAGCAGCGGGATCATCGAGATCGCGTAGATCATCGGCGTGGCTGAGCGGATGCGCAGGATCGGCACCCGCGAGATGCCCCACAGTGCGGCCATGCCCACCGCGAAACGCGCCCCCTGGGCCATCACCAGGCTGTCGCCACCGGCGCTCTTCAAGGTGGCCAGGCCGATCACCATCAACGCGCCCAGCGCCAGGCACAACACCCAGTCCAGCGTGCTGAAGAAGCGGCGCAGCATGTCGCCGGCCCAGCGCAGGAACACCTTCATCGTGCGGGCTCCGCAGAGGTGGGACGCGGCGTGGCCGGCAGCGCGGCGGCAGCCGGTGTGCCCGGCGGCGGTGCCGGAGCCGGCGCGGGTGCCGGTTCGGGCGCAGGCACGCCGACCAGCACCGGGTGCTCGGCCAGCTGCGCGGCGGCCAGATCACCGGCCTGGCGCGCACCGGCATCTTCGTTGTCGAACGCGGTGGCGCCGATGGCGGTGGTGCCGCGCTCGCTGTCCAGCGGCTGCATGCCTTCAGGCATCTTGCCCAGCAGGTAGGCGTCGAACACCTTGCGTGCGATCGGCGCGGCCGCCGAACCACCGTAGCCGCCACCCTCCACCGCCACCGCGATCGCGATCACCGGGTTCTCGACCGGCGCGAAGCCGACGAACAGCGCGCGGTGGCGCAGGTGCATCGGCAGGCTCTTCGGATTCACGGCGGCCGTGCCCTTGCGGCTGATGACCTGCGCGGTACCGGTCTTGCCGGCCATCACGTACGGCGCACCCACTGCCACGCGCCAACCGCTGCCGCCGGGCCGCATGGTCGCCATCATGCCCTCACGCACCGCCTGCAGGTTGCTGGGGTTGGGGCTGACCGGTTTGATCTCGCCGGGCGACGTCGCCGCCCAGTCGCTGTCGAAGCCGTCGCGCTGCTGGATCACCAGGTGCGGGGTGCGCAACTGGCCGTCGGCCAGCGCGCTGACACCACGCGCCAGCTGCAGCGGGGTGACCTTCCAGTCGCCCTGGCCGATGCTGATGTTGACCGTATCGCCGGGGTACCAGGCTTCCTTGCGGGTCTTCCGCTTGTAAGCCGGCGACGGCAGGATGCCGCCGATTTCGCCGGTCAGGTCGATGCCGGTCGGCTGGCCAAAGCCGTAGTACTCCATGTAGTGGTCGAAGCGCTCGATGCCCAGGTCCAGCGCCAACTTGTAGTAGTAGGTATTGACCGACTCGGCGATGGACTTGCGCAGGTCGGTCCAGCCGTGGCCGCCGCGGTGGGCGTCACCCCAGCCGCGCGAGGTGCCGGGCAGGTAGAACATGCCGGTGGACAGCACCTTGTCTTCCGGGCGGCGCACGCCCGAATCCAGGCCGGCCAGGCCGATCAGCGGTTTCAGCGTGGAGCCCGGGGCGACGCCGCCGAGCACCAGGCGGTTGAACTGCGGCCGCGACGGGTTCTCGTTCAGCGCCTTGAAGTCGGCATGGGAAATGCCGTTGACGAACAGGTTGGGGTCGTAGGACGGCAGGCTGACCATCGCCAGCACTTCGCCGGTACGCGGGTCCATCGCCACCGCCGAGCCTTCCTGGTCGCCGAAGGCGGCGACCATGGCCCGCTGCAGGTCGGCGTCGATCGACAGCCGCAGGTCGGCACCGGACTGCGCGGCGACACGGCCGATGGTGCGGATCGCACGGCCCTGCACGTTGGTTTCGACCTGCTCGTAGCCGACCTTGCCGCGCAGCTGCTGCTCGTAATAGCGCTCCAGGCCGGACTTGCCGATGTGGGTCAGCGCCGCATTGCCTTCACCGAGGATCTCCAGATCCTTGTCATCGACGCGGCCGACGTAGCCGATGATGTGCGCGAACAGATCGCCGTAGGGGTAGCGGCGGGTCAGGTAGGGCTCCAGCTCGACGCCGGGGAAGCGCCAGCGGTCGACGGCGAAGCGCGCCATCTCCTCGTCGCTCATGCGCAGCTTCAGCGTGACCGGCAGGAACTTGCGGCGCGCCTTGCGCGACTTGTTGAACGCTTCCAGTTCTTCCGGGCTGATGCTGATGATCTTCGCCAGCCCTTCGAGGGTGGCGTCCATGTCCTTGACCTTGTCCGGGGTCACGTCCAGGCGGAAGGCCGGTACGTTCTCGGCCAGCAGGCGGCCGTTGCGGTCGTAGATCATGCCGCGCCCGGGCACCACCGGCCGCGGCTTGATGCGGTTGGCCTCCGAGCGCGTGGCATAGACATCGTGGTCCAGCACCTGCAGCTTGAAGTACCAGCCGCCCAGGCCCAGCAGGCAGACAAGCACGCCCAGGAAACCCAGCGCCGCGCGACGGCGGAACTGTTCGGCTTCGGCGTGCGGGTTCTTGACCTGGCGGCGCGGAATCATGGCTCAGCGCCCGCGCTTGCCGAAGCGCACCGCGTCCAGCAGCACGAACACCAGCGGCCACAGGCCCATGCCCAGCAGCGGCGCCCACCAGTACGACCACGGCAGCGTCGGCTCGCCCACCAGGATGTGGACCAGCGCGCTGACGATGCGGTCGTTGAACAGCAGGCCGCCGATGGCCAGCATCTGCTGCGACATCGGGAAGAAGCGGATGCGGGCACGGAAGCGCTGCAGGATGAAGGCCAGCATCACCAGCCGCAGCGCCTGTTCACCGAGAACGCCGCCGTATAGCAGGTCGGCGATCACGCCACTGGCGAAGGCGACGCCCAGGCCGACGCGTTCGGGCGCTTCGATCACCCAGTACGCCAGTACCAGCGCCAGCCAGTACGGGCGCAGCGGCTGCAGCAGCGCCGGCAGCGGCAGCAGGCCCAGCAGCAGCGCCACCACCAGGCTGGCCGGCAGCACCCACGGGTTGTCGCGCAGGCGGCTCATCGTTGGGCCTCCGGCGTGGTCGGTTGCCGGCCAGCGGCCGGCACTACCGTGGACCCGGCTGGGGGAAAGCCCCCCTCTTGTTGAGGGGGGCGCGCCGAAGGCGCGGGGGTAAGGTGGGATGCGGGGGCAACAGTCCTCGTTTGCAACGAGGGCTGTTGCCGGCCAGCGGCCGGCACTACCGGAGCACTGGCCGGAGCCGGCGTCGTTGTGGCTGGCGCAGGCGCGGTGGCACCCGTGGCCGGGCCGCCCGGCGCGGTGGCTTCCAGCTGCAGGCGCAGTTCCGGCGGAATCCGGATCGCCGCGCCCGGGCGCAGCAGCAGCACGTCGCGGCCGCGGTCGAGCTGGGCCGCCGGCTTCAGTTCGCCGACCAGGAAGGCATGGGTATCGTCCGGACGCAGGCCGGTGATGGTGCCGACCGGGAAGCCGGCCGGGAAGCGGCCACCCAGACCGGAAGTCACGATCTCATCGCCCACTTCCACACCAGCGCTGAGCGGAATGTCGCGCAGTTCCAGTTTGTCGCCGCGGCCGTAGACGATCAGGCGCACGCCGTTGCGGGCCACGGTGACCGGTACCGCGTGGTCGGGGTCGGTCAGCAGCAGCACGGTGGAGGTGCCGCCGGTGACGCTGATCACCTGGCCCATCAGGCCGCCGGCATCGATCACCGCCTGCCCGACATGCACGCCTTCGCGGCTGCCGGCGTCGAGCACCAGCCGCTGCTTCACCGGGTCCAGGTCGATGTCCAGCACCGGTGCCAGCTGCACATCCAGGCCACTGCGCTCGGCCACGTTCAGCAGTTCGCGCAGCTGGGCGTTGTCCAGCGCGGCGGTCTGCAGGCGGGTCAGGCGCGCGTTGGCCAGCAGCAGCTGGTTGCGCAGTTCACGATTCTCGTTGACCAGCTGGCCATGGCTGGCCGCCGAATCCTTGACCTGGTTGCCGAGCTTGCCCGGCAGGCCCGCCAGCGCCCACACCGGCTGCACCAGGCTGTTGGCCTGCCCGCGCAGCTGCGCGAGCCAGCCGGCCTGGTCGTCAAGCACGATCAGGGTGATGGCCAGTGCGAGATAAGCCAGCAGCCGCAAGGGGCTGGCGGCATCACCGGATCGGGAAGCGACGGGAGGTCCGGCGTAGGGCGGCACGGCAACGATTCAACTGGCAGAAGGCGGAAGGGAAACACGCGGGCGCCCCGCCGGTGCCGGCCCACCCTCATGGCGGGCCGCACCCCGGAGGGGCGCTGCGGGCGCAGGCAGCCGGGACGGCTTACTCCGGCGCAAAGAACTCGTTGCCGTGCATATCGACCAGCTCCAGCGCACGGCCACCGCCGCGGGCCACGCAGGTCAGCGGATCGTCGGCCACCTGCACGTGCAGGCCGGTTTCCTCGGAGATCAGGCGGTCCAGGTCGCGCAGCAGGGCGCCACCACCGGTCAGCACGATGCCGCGCTCGGCGACGTCGGCGCACAGTTCCGGCGGGGTCTGCTCCAGCGCCAGCTTGACCGCGCTGACGATGCCCGACAGCGGCTCGTGCAGGGCCTCGAGCACCTCGTTGGAGCTGATCTTGATCATCTTCGGCACGCCCTCGGCGAGGTTGCGGCCGGAGATTTCCATCTCGATCACTTCCGCCTGCGGGTAGGCGCAGCCCAGCTCGACCTTGATGCGCTCGGCGGTGGCTTCACCGATCAGCATGCCGTGGTTGCGGCGCACGTAGTTGGTGATGGACTCGTCGAAGCGGTCGCCGCCGATGCGGACCGACGCCGAATAGACGATGCCGTTGAGCGAGATCACCGCCACTTCGGTGGTGCCGCCGCCGATGTCGATGACCATCGAGCCACGGGCTTCGGTCACCGGCATGCCGGCGCCGATCGCCGCGGCCATCGGCTCTTCGATCAGGAACACGTCACGGGCGCCGGCTTCCTCGGCCGATTCCTTGATCGCGCGGCGCTCGACCTGGGTCGAGCCGGCCGGCACGCAGACCAGCACGCGCGGGCTCGGGCGCAGCACGCGCGACTTGTGCACCTTCTTGATGAAGTGCTTGAGCATCGCCTCGGTGTAGGTGAAGTCGGCAATGACGCCATCCTTCATCGGGCGGATGGTGGTGATGTGGCCCGGGGTACGGCCCAGCATCTGCTTGGCCTCGGCGCCTACGGCTGCCACCGAACGGGTGCCGCCAATGGCACGGTCCTGACGCACGGCCACGACCGACGGCTCGTTCAGCACGATCCCCTGCCCGCGCACGTAGATGAGGGTGTTGGCCGTGCCCAGGTCGATGGACAGGTCGTTGGAGAACATGCCACGGAGTTTCTTGAACATCTGAGGAAGGAGTCCTGAGGGGTGTCGTGCCCGCCGCGGGATGGCGAAAAAATGGGCAGAAATCGAGGCCGACAAGCCTAGCAACCCGCCTGCCGCCGAGCAAGGAAAAAACTAGCTGAACCCGCGTCTTCACAGGCTTTCGGCCTGATCCGGTCTCACCCGGTTCTGGCCCTGAGCGGCACCAGCGGGTAACCTTTGCGCCGTCGGGCGCCCAAGGGCGCCGTTTGCTTGCCCGCTGAACCGGGCCGGCCCATCCCAAAATTCACCGCATAGGCTTACATCGATGTCCGCTCTGATCTGTGGTTCTCTTGCCTTCGACACCATCATGGTGTTCCCGGACCAGTTCAAGAATCACATCCTGCCGGACAAGGTGCACATCCTGAACGTGTCCTTCCTGGTGCCGCGCATGCGCCGCGAGTTCGGTGGCTGCGCCGGCAACATCGCCTACAACCTGCACCTGCTGGGCGGCCAGCCGATCCCGATGGGCACCGTGGGTTCGGACTTCGGCCCGTACCGCGAATACTTCGAAGGCCTGGGCATCGACCTGACCCGCGTGCGCGTGATCGATGAGCTGTTCACTCCGCAGGCGTTCATCACCACCGACCACGACAACAACCAGATCACCGCCTTCCATCCGGGCGCGATGATGCGCTCCTACGAGAACCACGTGCGTGGCGTGCCGGGCGTGACCCTGGGCCTGGTCGGCCCGGACGGCCGCGAGGGCATGATCCAGAACGCGCAGGAGTTCCACGAGGACGGCATCCCGTTCATCTTCGACCCGGGCCAGGCCATGCCGCTGTTCAACGGCCCGGAGCTGCGTGCCTTCATCGACCAGGCCGACTACGTGGTGGTCAACGACTACGAGTCGAATCTGCTGCAGGAACGCACCGGCTGGGACGAAAAGGAGATCGTCAGCCGGGTCAAGGCCTACATCACCACGCGCGGCCCGAAGGGCGCGGTCATCCACACCCCGGAAAAGAGCTACGACATCCCGCCGGCGCACGAGCGCCGCGTGGTCGACCCGACCGGCTGTGGCGACGCCTTCCGTGCCGGCCTGATCTACGGCATCCAGAAGGGCTACGACTGGCTGACCATCGGCCGCATGGGCAACCTGATGGGCGCGCTGAAGGTCGAACACCCCGGCACCCAGAACCAGCGCTTCACCTTCGATGAGTTCAACGAGCAGTTCAAGCAGCAATTTGGCTACGCGCTTAGCGCGTAACCAAATTGCCCGCGCATTCCACCTTATCCCCGCGCCTTCGGCGCGCCCCCTTGAACAACAAGGGGGCTTTCCACCCGATGCGCTACCGGGAATGCTGTTGGTAGGTGTCGACCTTGGTCGACACGCTTTACCCTGGTAGGTGTCGACCCGGGTCGACACTGCCGGCCAGCGGCCGGCACTACCCCTTCTGCAGCCATGCGGCCAACAGGTCGCGGCAGTCGGCGAAATGCCAGTCGGTGCAGTCCGGCCATGGGTTTTCCGGCAGGTTGACCAGCACGGTGTGGGTGCCCGCAGCGCGGCCGCACTCCAGATCGTAGGCGTGGTCCCCGACCATCACCGCCTGCCCGGCGGAAACGCCCCAGCGCCGCAGGTGCTGCTGCAGGCCATCCGGTGAAGGCTTGGGCACGGCTTCATCGCGGCCGATGATGTCGGCATCGTCGAACAGTTCGCCGACTCCGATCGCCTCCAGCGTCAGCTTCGCCAGCGCGTGGTCGTTGCGGGTCAGGATGCCCAGCCGACAGCCTGCGGCCGCCAGCGCGCGCAGCAGCTTCACCGCGCCCGGCGCCGGCAGTGCGTCCTCGGCCAGCGCGCGTTCGTGATCCAGCAGCCACTCGCGCTTGGCCCGTGCCGGTGCGTCCGGTAGCGCGGCGATATGGTCGAGGATGTCTTCCTCGGCGGCGATCTGCAGCGTGCGGCGGATCGCCGCGAAGTCATGCACGGCTACCGTCAGCGTGCCGTCCATGTCGAACACCCAGTGCCGGATCGCGGACAACGCGTGCACTGCGCTGCCCGTTGCGATCATCACTGCCACCACTGCGGCATGCGGCTGGCGTCGACACCGCCGGTTTCGAACACGGCCGTGCGCGTGCCGCCGGCCTTGACCGGGAACTCGATGCTGATCGACTTGCCCTTGCGCGCCAGCTTCCACAGCGCCTTCTGGTCGGTGATGAACATCGCAATGGCTTCATCGGTCTTTGGCCGCCAGGCGGCCATCGACACCGGCTTGCCGTCGTCCACGGTCACTTTCACCGTGCACTGCGGGCAGCGGAAATCGCCGGCCTGCAGCACCAGGTAGGCGTGCCGCTTCCATTCCGGGTGATCGCGGAACACCAGCTGCACCGGCTTGGCACCGCTGCCATCCACGTCCACCCGTTCCTTGCTGTAGATCTGGGCAGAGACCTGGTTGCCCTTGTTGCCCACCGGAATCTGGTTGTACTGCCACAGCGCCTGCATGCGGCGCAGGTCGCGCGCGGCGTCGCCCTTGGCCTTGACCTCATCGAAGCCGGCGGCGATCCGCTCGGCCGCGGCGGTGTCCTTGTACTGGTCCAGCAGCGAAGCGCCATGCAGGCGTGCGCGTTCCCAGTCCTGCGCGGCCACGGCCATGTCGTACTGCTTGGCGACGTCCTCGGCCTTGGCTTCCTTCTGCGCCTGCACAGCGGCCGCGGCGGCTTCCTGCGCCTTGCGCTCTTCCTCGGGGTTGCTGCAGGCGGCCAGGGCCAGGGTGCAGGCGGTGAGCAGGATCAGTCGTTTCATGCGGAGGTCCTTGGTGTTTTCGCATTCTTGTAGAGTCGAGCCATGCTCGACTGCTGTTGAAGAGCCAGTCGAGCATGGCTCGACTCTACAAAAAAGCGCCGGGGGGTGCCCGGCGCTTTCTGCTTACTTGGCTTCGGCCTTGGCCAACATGTCCTGCACCGAGGCGGTGGTGATCGGGTGGTAGCCCGGCTTGGCCTTCTCGAAGGCCTGCTTGGCCAGCTCCAGCCCCTTCGGCGTCTTCACCAGTTCAGCGTAGATCGGCATGATCAGCTTGCGACGGCCGACGCGCTCGATGAATGCAGCGGCCCCTTCGTTGGCCTGCTCGTAACCGCTGCGGATCGCCAGCGGATACCAGCGCATGGCGATCTCACCATTCGGGGTACCGGTGAAGTGGAACGCCTTGTCCAGCGTGGCCAGCTTGTCCAGCGGCTGGGTGGCGCCCAGGCCGTCGATGAAGCGCACCCATTCCTGCGTGCTCCAGTCGGCGATGACCTGGCTGCTCGGCACGGTGCCGGCGCTGGCGAAGGCGATCCGCGCGGTATCGACGCTGCTGAAGTTGCGCGACTGCGCCTTGACCGCGAACGCCGGGATGCCCGGCTCGTCCAGCCAGGCCTTCAGTTCAGCCTCGGTCACTGCCGACGGATTCTTCGGCAGCAGGTTCTTCTTCAGGTACTCGACGAACTGGTCGGTGTTCGCGCTCTGGAAGGCGTGGTCATCGAACCAGCCACGCAGGAACGGATCGAACGTCTCGCGGCCGAAGCGCTGTTCCAGGAACTCCAGGAACCACGAACCCTTGACGTAGGCGACCTGGCTGAGGGCTTCGTCGGGGTCGCGCTCGTTCAGCGGCGGCAGTGCCAGCGCCTGGTCGGCCGGGCTCATGTCCTTCACTTCGGCCAGCAGGTCGGTCTGGTCGATCTGCTTCTCCATCTCGGCCATCTCCTTGCCGTACAGGGCTTCGGTGATGCGGCCCTGGACGTAGGTGGTGAAGCCTTCATTGAGCCAGATGTCCTTCCAGCTGGCGTTGGTCACCAGGTTGCCCGACCAGCTGTGCGCCAGTTCGTGGGCCACCAGCGACACCAGCGACTTGTCGCCGACGATCACGGTCGGGGTGGCGAAGGTCAGGCGCGGGTTCTCCATGCCGCCGAACGGGAACGACGGCGGCAGCACCAGCATGTCGTAGCGGCCCCAGCGGTATTCGCCGTACAGCTTCTCGGCGGCACCGATCATCTTCTCGGTGTCTTCGAATTCCTTGGCGGCCTTGTTGACCATGGTCGGCTCGGCCCAGACGCCGGAGCGGCCGGAGATCGGCTCGAACACCAGGTCGCCGGCGGCGATGGCCAACAGGTACGACGGAATCGGCTGCGGCATCTTGAAGGTGTAGTCACCGTCACGCGCGGCCTTCGGATCGTTGTCGGCGCTCATCAGCACCATCACGTCCGGGCGCGAGACCACGTGCGCGCTGTAGGTGAAGCGCACGCTCGGGGTGTCCTGCAGCGGCACCCAGGAACGGGCGTGGATGGCCTGCGACTGGCTGAACATGAAGGGCAGCTTCTTGCCCTCGGTCATCGACGGCGCCAGCCACTGCAGGCCCGAAGCGGTCGGTGCGGTGTGGTAGGTCACTTCCACCTTGGCCGGCTGCTCCGGGGCTTCGATGGTCAGCTTGCTGCCGAACACCTTGTCAGCGGCGGCCAGCTCGAACTTCAGCGGGCTGCGCGCGCCATCGGCGGCGACGGCCTCGACCTTGGACACGCTCAGCTCGCGGGTGTCGAGCACCAGCTGCTTGGCGTCCTTCTGCTTCCATTCCAGGGTGTAGGTGGCGGTGCCGCCGATCTGCTTCTGGTCGAAGTCCAGCTTCAGATCCAGCGCGACGTCCTTGATGACGACCTTGTCCGGCTCGGCGTACGAGCTTTCGTCGTGGCTGCGGTTCTCGGCGTTCACGGGGGCGGCGGGGGCCTTTGCGGCAGTCGGGGCGGCGGCGGGCGCGGCCGCCTCCTGGGAGCAGCCGGCGGCCAGGGCCACGGCCAGCGGAAGGAGCATCAGCGGATTACGCATGAATCGGGACCGTTACGGGGATCAGACCCCCAATGGTACCTCCCTCCGGCCGCGCAGGCGTTGCGCGGTGCGGGGTAATGGCGGGTGGGGCCGACCCTGCGCCTCCGGCGCATGCCAACCAAGGTTGGCATCTACAGGTGGGTGCCAACCTTGGCTGGCACGGATCTTTCATCGCTCGCGGCAGGCCCGTGCCGACCAAGGTCGGCACCCACCAGAGCGGATGATCGCGGTCGGGGCGTGCCAACCAAGGTTGGCACCTACCAAGGCACGACTTACAGCTTGTAGCCGGAATGGATCGAGACGATGCCGCCGGTCAGGTTCTTGTAGTGGCAGCGCTCGAAACCGGCCTGCCCCATCATCGCCTTCAGTTCGTCCTGCGGCGGGTGCTTGCGGATGCTCTCGGCCAGGTACTGGTAGCTGTCCGAATCGTTGGCGAACAGCTTGCCCAGCTTGGGCAGGATCCGGAACGAATGGAAGTCGTAGATCGGCTTGAACCAGTCGGCGGTGACTTCGGAGAACTCCAGCACGCGGGCCTGGCCGCCCACCTTCAGCACGCGATACATCTCGCGCAGGCCGGCGTCCTTGTCGGTCACGTTGCGCAGGCCGAAGGCGATGGTGACCAGATCGAAGCTGTTGTCCGGGAACGGCAGGGCCTCTGCGTTGCACTGCACGTAGTCCAGGCCGAGCACCAGGCCGCGGTTGGTCAGGCGGTCACGGCCGACCGACAGCATGCCGGCGTTGATGTCGCCCAGCACCACCGAGCCTTCGGCGCCCACGCGCTCCTTCAGCAGGGCGGCGATGTCGCCGGTGCCACCGGCCAGGTCGAGCACGCGATCACCCGGCTTCACCTGCGCGGTCGCCACGTAGTAGCGCTTCCACGCCCGGTGCACGCCCAGGCTCATCAGGTCGTTCATCAGGTCGTAGTTGCGCGCGACCGACGTGAACACCTGGCCGACCAGCTTCTGCTTGTCCTTGGCGGCGACGTCGCGGAACCCGAAATGGGTGGTACCGGCTTTGTAGGGGGATTCGCTCATGGCCCCGATTATCGCACCGCCGGGAGCCAGCGGCACCCCCTGCCCGTATCATGGCGGGCCACGACTTACCGGAGCCCCGCATGATCACCACGCCCGACTACCAGGCCCTGCTGCAGACCGCCATCGCCGAAGCCCGCCAGGGCCTGGCCGAAGGCGGCGTGCCGATCGGCGCGGCGCTGTACCACAACGACGGCCGCCTGCTCGGCTGTGGCCACAACCGGCGCGTGCAGGAAGGCGACCCATCGGTGCACGGCGAGACCGATGCGTTCCGCAAGGCCGGCCGCCAGCGCCGCTACCAGGACACCATCATGGTCACGACCCTGGCCCCGTGCTGGTACTGCTCGGGGCTGGTGCGCCAGTTCAACATCGGCACGGTGGTGGTGGGCGAATCGCGTACCTTCCAGGGCGGCATCGACTGGCTGCGCGAAAACGGCGTCAACGTGATCGATCTCGACAGCCAGGAATGCGTCGATCTGCTCGGCAGCTTCATTGCGCAGCATCCGGAGATCTGGAACGAAGACATCGGCGAATGAGCACTGCGCAGCGTACTGTTGAACCTGCTTAATGAACGCTTCAGCGCTGGCACGCCCTAGTGCCGGCAGCGTTTGCGGCGATTGCTGTGAACCCGTGCACAGTCAGCTGGACTGCCTGCACACGCTGCGGTAACACCCCACCCGCGCAGGGCGCCTAGGGTGGGGTTACCGGGACTTCCTTCCCCGGCGGAGCCAGCCATGTGCGCGCACGCCGTACGCCCCACGCCCGACCCGATCCTCGCCGCCATCCGCACGCGCCTGCAGCAGCAGTTCGCGCTGCATCAGCGTGGCGCCCTGTTCTGGACGGCCTACCAGGGCCTGCAGCTGGAACTGGTACAAGGCCGTCCGCTCGACCACGAGCGCCTGTGCAACGCAATGGCCGACATGGCCGAAGAAATGGGCGCGGTCGAGCATGCGCAACTGATCGGCAATCGCAACGCTGGCTGCACATCTCCCTGACGCGGCATCCACTGCCGCTCAGGCCACACTGCGATGAACCCCCACTCCCATCCACTTCAACCGATTGGATCGACATGCACGCTGAAGTTCCCACCATTCCCCCGGTCATCAACGTAGACGCCGAGCTTGACCACTGGCGCCGCCAGCATGCCGACGGCGCACTGCCGCACAATTCGTTCGGCTCGTACGTACCGTGGATCAAGTTCGCCTGCGATTCGCTGATCACCCAGCCGCGCGCCAGCAATGCGCAGCGCGACGAGATGTTCCAGACCCAGTACGCCCTGCAGATCATGCCGCGCCTGAGTGAAGCCCAGGCCCGCGAATTCGTCGACCGCTGCTGGCAGCACGTCTACCAGACCAGCCGGGTGCGCCTGCAGGACGCTCCGCGCCTGCGCGCCTGAGCTGCACGGCCCCTGCACAAGCCACTGCCGATCATCCTCGTCACCTGAGTGGGACGACGACGATGAAAGCAAGAAACCTGTTCAATACGATCGCCAAGAAGGCCGCGGCCGCCACCGGTTCGCCGTGGACCTTCCTGGCTGCGGTCGCGATCGTGGTGATCTGGGGCATCAGTGGCCCGCTGTTCGGTTTCAACGACACCTGGCAGCTGGTGATCAACACCGGTACCACCATCATCACCTTCCTGATGGTGTTCCTGATCCAGCACACGCAGAACTCGGACACCGCGGCGATGCAGATCAAGCTCGACGAGCTGATCCGCGCGACGGCCGAGGCCAACAACGAGCTGCTCGACCTGGAAGAGCTGGACGAAGAGCGACTGGAAGAGATCCGCCGCGAGTACGAGCGCATGGCGCGCGAAGCCGGCGACGCGCTGGCACGGGTGCGCGCCTGCCATGCCACCCGCCGCGACGATGAGGCGGTGTAGCAGGCCCTGGAATGACAATGCCGGCCAGCGGCCGGCACTCCCACCGATCATCGAGGTAGGTGCCAACCTTGGTTGGCACAGGGCCAGCCGCCTGCGCTGACGCATTCGTGCCAACCAAGGTTGGCACCCACCAGAAGCGCTGCTTACCCGCGCTCGTGCCAGCCGCCGCCCAGCACCTTGTACAACGTGATGCGGTTGGCCTGCTGGGCCAGCTGCGCCTGCAGCTGCGTCTGCTGCGCGTTGTAGGCGGTACGCCGTGCATCGAGCAGGGTGACGAAGCTGTCCAGGCCGGCGTCGTAGCGCGCCTGTGACAGGCGGTTGGCCTGTTCGGCCGCATCCACCAGGCGCTGCTGTGCACTCACCTGCTCATCCAGGCTGACATTCAGCGCCAGCGCGTCGGCGGTTTCGCGGAAGCCGACCTGGATTGACTTCTCGTACTGCGCCAGCGCGATATCGCGGTCCGCATTGGCGATGGCCAGGTTGGCGCGCAGCTTGCCGCCCTGGAAGATCGGCAGGGTGATCTTCGGCAGGAAGCTCCACACGCGGGTGCCGCTGTCGAACAGGTTGGACAGTTCGCTCGAACCACTGCCGATGCTGCCGGTCAGCGAGATGCTCGGGAAGAACGCCGCACGTGCCGCGCCGATGTTGGCGTTGGCAGCCAGCAGCTGGTGTTCGGCGGCCATGATGTCCGGGCGCTGCAGCAGCACGTCGCTGGGCAGGCCAGCCGGCGGCGGTGCCAGCGCCAGCAGCTGCGGTTCGATGCTGTCCGGCAGCAGCGACGGATCCAGCTGACCACCGGCCAGCAGTGCCAGCGCGTTGCGGTCCTGGGCCAGCTGCCCACGCAGGCGTGCGGCATCGGTGCGCGCGGTTTCCACCAGCGTGCGGGTCTGGGTCAGTTCCAGTGCCGAACTGCCGCCGCGCTCATGGCGGGCTTCGGCCAGGCGCAGCGAATCCTCGTAGGTCTTCAGCGTGGCATCGGCGATCTTCAGCCGCTGTGCGTCGGCACCATAGGTCAGCCACGCCGTGGCGGTCTCGGCCACCAGGCTCAGCTGCGCATTGCGGCGATTGGCCGCCACAGCGAAGTACTGCTGCAGCGCTGCCTCGCTGAGGTTGCGCACGCGGCCGAACAGGTCCAGCTCGAACTCGGCCACACCCACGCCCGCGGTGAACTGCTCGGTGACGCCGGCGTCGGTGCCCTGGCGCTCCATCTGGCCGGTGACGGCCACGCCGGGTACGCGGTCGGCGCGCTGCACGCGGTACTGGCCGCGTGCGCGTTCCACGTTGAGCACGGCCACGCGCAGGTCGCGGTTGTTCTGCAGCGACTGGTCGATCACCTGCTGCAGTCGCGCGTCGGTGAAGAAGTCGCGCCAGCCGACGGCGGCAACATCGGCCACCTGGCCCTGCGTGGCCTCGGCCGGCCACTGCGCCGGAATGGCCGGCGCGACGGCGGTGTTCTTCGGCACCAGGGTGGAGCAGCCGGCCAGCGCAAGCGCGGCGGCAATGGAAAGGAACAGGGATGCACTTTTCATGGGATGGCTTCCATCGGTACTGCCGGATGGCAGGAGGTCATGCCGGCCAGTGGCCGGCATGACCGTTTCGCTTACGTGGAGGATTTGCGCTTGAACACGCGCTGCACCACGACGAAGAACAGCGGCACGAAGAACACGCCGAGCACGGTGCCGACGATCATGCCGCCGAGCACGCCGGTGCCGATCGCCTGCTTGGCGCCGGAGCCGGCACCGGTGGAGATCGCCAGCGGTACCACGCCCATGCCGAAAGCCAGCGAGGTCATCACGATCGGGCGCAGGCGGTCGCGCACGGCATGCATGATCGACTCGATCAGGCTGGCGCCCTTCTCCAGGTTTTCCTTGGCGAACTCGACGATCAGGATCGCGTTCTTGCTGGTCAGGCCCACCGTGGTCAGCATCGCCACCTGGAAGTAGATGTCGCGTTCCAGGCCCTTGAAGGTGTTGGCCAGTACCGCGCCGAGGATGCCCAGCGGGGCGGCCAGCAGCACGGCGGTCGGCACGCTCCAGCTTTCATACATCGCGGCCAGGCACAGGAACACGATCATCAGCGACAGCGTGTACAGCAGCGGCGTCTGCGAGCCAGCCTGGCGTTCCTGGTAGGACATCGCCGTCCATTCGATGCCGAAGCCCGCCGGCAGCTGCTTGGCCAGCTGTTCGATCTCGGCCATGGCATCACCGGAGGCGACGCCTGGGGCCGGTTCGCCCTGGATTTCCATCGCCGACACACCGTTGTAGCGCTCCAGGCGCGGCGAACCGTAGTCCCAGTGCTTGCTGGCGAATGCACTGAACGGCACCATCTCGCCCTTGTCGTTCTTCACCGACCAGAGGTCGAAGTCCTCCGGCACCATGCGGAACGGCTGGTCGGCCTGCACGAACACGCGCTTGACGCGACCGCGATCGACGAAGTCATCGATGTACGAACTGCCCCACGCGGCGGCCAGCGTGCCGTTGATCTGGTCGATCGACAGCCCCAGCGAGGTCGCCTTGGCCGCATCGATGTCGATGCGGAACTGCGGCGTGTCTTCCTGGCCGTTCGGGCGCACGTTGGCCAGCTTCTTGCTGCCGGCGGCGAGCCCCAGCAGCTGGTTGCGCGCGGCCACCAGGGCCTCGTGGCCCTGGCCGCTGTTGTCCTTCAGGAAGAAGGTATAGCCCGAGGCGGTACCCAGTTCCGGAATGGCCGGCGGCGGGAAGGCGAAGATGAAGGCATCCTTGATCTGGCCCAGTGCCGCCATCGCGCGCCCGGTGATCGGCATCACGCCGTTGTCGGCGTCACGCTCGCTCCAGTCCTTCAGCTTGACGAAGGCCATGCCCGCGTTCTGTCCCATGCCGGCGAAGCTGAAGCCCTGCACCGAGAACACCGATTCCACCGCATCCTTCTCGTTCTGCAGGAAGTGGTTTTCCAGTGCCGTGATCGATTCCAGCGTGCGTTCCTGGGTGGCACCGACCGGCGCCTGCACCAGCGCCATCAGCACGCCCTGGTCTTCGTTGGGCAGGAACGAGCTGGGCAGGCGAACGAACAGCACGCCCATCAGCACGAACAGCGCCGCCACGATGCCCATGAAGCGCCACGGACGGTGGATGATGCCGCGCACGCCACGCTGGTAGCTTTCGCTGGTGCGGTCGAAACCACGGTTGAAACCGTTGAAGAATCGACCGGACCAGCCCTTGTGCGCGACGTGGTGCTCACCCTTCTTCAGCGGCTTGAGCATGGTCGCGCACAGCGCCGGGGTCAGCACGATCGCCACCAGCACCGACAACGCCATCGCCGAGACGATCGTGGCCGAGAACTGGCGGTAGATAACGCCGGTGGAGCCGCTCATGAAGGCCATCGGCACGAACACCGCCGACAGCACCAGGCCGATACCCACCAGCGCGCCGGTGATCTGGCCCATCGACTTGCGGGTCGCTTCGAGCGGCGACAGTCCTTCCTCGGACATGATGCGCTCGACGTTCTCCACCACCACGATGGCATCGTCCACCAGCAGGCCGATCGCCAGCACCATCGCGAACATGGTCAACATGTTCACCGAGAAGCCCAGCATCGCCAGCACGCCGAAGGTACCCAGCAGCACCACCGGCACGGCGATGGTCGGGATCAGGGTGGCGCGGAAATTCTGCAGGAACAGGTACATCACCACGAACACCAGCACGATCGCTTCGATCAGGGTCTGCACCACGCCCTTGATCGACACGCGCACGAACGGGGTGGTGTCGTACGGGATCTCGGCCTTCAGCCCGGCCGGGAAGAAGCTCTTCATGTCCTGCAGCGCGGCATCCACACCGGCCGCGGTGTCCAGCGCGTTGGCGCCGGTGGCCAGGGTGACCGCCAGGCCGCTGGCCGGCTGGCCGTTGTAGCGGGTGACGAAGTCGTAGGACTCGGCACCCAGTTCGACGCGGGCGACATCACCCAGGCGCAGTTCGGCACCGTCCTGCGCACCGCGCACGATGATGTTGCGGAACTGTTCCGGGGTCTGCAGGCGCGACTGCGCGTTGATGGTGGCGTTGAGCTGCTGGCCCTTGACCGACGGCGCACCGCCAAGCTGGCCGATGGCCACCTGGGCGTTCTGCGCCTTCACCGCTGCCGTCACTTCGGCAACCGACAGGCCGTAGGTGTGCAGCTTGTTCGGGTCCAGCCAGATGCGCATGGCGTACTTGCCACCGAACACCTGGATGTTGCCCACGCCCGGCACGCGGCTCAGACGGTCGACGACGTTGGAACCGACGTAGTCGGCGATGTCGTTGGCGTCCATGCTGCCATTCTCGGACACGAACGCGATGACGTTCAGGAAGCCCGAGCTGGACTTGGCCACGTTGATGCCCTGCCGCTGTACTTCCTGCGGCAGCAGCGGCATGGCCAGCTGCAGCTTGTTCTGCACCTGCACCTGGGCGATGTCCGGGTTGGTGCCGCTCTCGAAGGTCAGGGTGATGGTGGCCTGGCCGTTGGACGAGCTGTTGGAGGAGAAGTAGATCAGGCCATCAAGGCCCTTCATGTTCTGCTCGATGATCTGCGTCACCGAGTCCTCGACCACCTTGGCCGATGCACCCGGATAGGTGGCGCTGATTTCCACCGCCGGCGGTGCGACGTTGGGGTACATCGAGACCGGCAGCTTGAACAGGGCCAGGCCGCCGGCGAGCATGATGATGATGGCGATCACCCATGCAAAGATGGGTCGATCGATGAAAAAGCGTGCCATGGGGTTCTCCGCTTACTTCGCGTCGCCGGCCGGGGCGGCAGGCTGGGCGGCTGCCGCCGGCTTGGCCGGTGCAGCGCCCTTCTCGGTGGCCTTGACCGGCATGCCGGGGCCGATCTTCTGCAGGCCTTCGACAATGACCTTGTCGCCGGCCTTCAGGCCGTCATCGACCAGCCACTTGTCGCCGACCGTGCGGCTGACCTTGACCGGGCGCACTTCGACCTTGTTGTCCTTGTCGACCACCATCGCCGTGGTGTCGCCCTTCGGATCACGGGCGATGCCCTGCATCGGCACCAGCACCGCATCGCTGCGCACGCCGCCGCCGATCACCGCACGCACGTACATGCCCGGCATCAGCAGGCCGTCGGGGTTGTCCACCTTCACGCGCAGGCCGAAGCTGCCGGTGGCCGGATCGACGCTGACCTCGGAAAACTCCAGCGTGCCCTTGTGCTCGAAGGTGCTGCCGTCTTCCATCAGGATGCTGACCGGCAGGGTCTGGTTGTCCTGCAGGCGGCCGGCGGCCAGTTCGCGACGCAGCTGCAGCAGCTCGGCCGAGGACTGGGTCAGGTCCACATAGATCGGGTCCAGCTGCTGCACGGTGGCCAGCGCGTTGGCCTGGCCGGCGCTGACCAGCGCACCCTGGGTGACGCTGGACTTGCCGATGCGGCCGCTGATCGGCGCGGTGATGCGGGCGTAGCCGAGGGTGACGTTGGCCGCGTCCAGCGAGGCCTTGGCGGCACCGACATCGGCCTCGGCCTGCTTCTGCGCGGCCACGGCGTTTTCCAGGTCCTGCTGGCTGACCGCGTCGACCTTGGCCAGCTCGGTGATGCGCTTGGCGCTCAGCCGGGCGGCGTTGGCGGTGGCTTCGGCGCGGGCCAGCTGGGCGCGGGCGTTGTTGGCCTGGGCGCGGTAGCTGGCGTCATCGAGCTGGTACAGCGGCTCACCGGCCTTGACCATGCCGCCCTCGGTGAACAGGCGCTTGGCAACGATGCCATTGACCTGCGGGCGCACTTCGGCCACCAGGAAGGCATTGGTACGGCCGGGCAGTTCGCGGGTCAGGCCCACGGTCTCGGACTTCAGCGTGACCACGGTGACGTCACCCGGGCCCTGTTCGGGGGCCTGGGGTTGGCCGCCACAGGCAGCCACGGTCGCGGCGATGGCCAGCGACAGCGCGAAGGGTCGGATTCGGCTCAGCAACATGACGGAAAGGCTCTTAGGGGAAGGAATCTCAAAAAACGCTGATACGGGCCAGAAGCGCCAGCAGACAACGCATGCCGGCGGTGAGTGGTAGCCAGAACGGGCCTGCCACGCACACGACGGGAATGATGGGTGCGAAATATACATACATGCGTGTTTGTTTGTAAACCGGTACAATTCAGCCACGTTTCACCCGCACTCGTACCCACACCCATGGCCCGCAAGACCAAAGAGGACACCCAGGCAACCCGGGAAGGCATCCTTGACGCCGCCGAAGCCTGCTTCCATGAACACGGCGTGGCCCGTACCACGCTGGAGATGATCGGCGCGCGCGCCGGCTACACCCGTGGCGCGGTGTACTGGCACTTCAAGAACAAGAGCGAGGTGCTGACCGCGATCGTCGAGCGCGTGCACCTGCCCTTCATGCAGGAACTGGAACGCACCTCCACCGACCAGCGCGATACCCCGGTGGAAGACCTGCGCGCGGTGATGATCCACTCGTTCATCGAGCTGTCCGAGGACGAGCGCCTGCGCAAGACCATGGAGATCATGCTGCGCAGCGATGCCTCGGCCGACACCAGGGTGCTGACCGAAATGCAGCAGGCCGGTTTCCGCGATGCACTGGACCGCATGGAACGGGCGTTGCGTCGCGCCGGGGACCTGGGCCAGCTGCGCGACGGCGCCGACCCGAAGATCGCCGCGCGCATGCTGCACGCCACGGTGCTGGGCGTGCTGCATGGGGCGATGGTCGAACCGGAACTGATGGACCTCAAGCGCGACGGCATGCTCGCGCTGGACATGACCCTGGCCGCCTACGTGAAAGACGGCGTATTCGTGCCCGGAACGGTGCCCGAGCCGTTGCCGGAGGCGTGAACCGGGTTGCGCCTGGCGCCGCGGCCCTGCACCCTCCCTGCTTCTCCCCGGAAACGCAGCGATGATCCTGGGCAACGTGGTATGGGGCTTCATCGGTTGCGGCAGCGTCACCGAAAAGAAGAGTGGCCCTGCGCTGGCCGGCACGCCCGGTTCACGGGTGGCTGCAGTGATGCGGCGCAATACGGCACTGGCCGAGGATTACGCACGGCGCCATGCGATTCCCCGCTGGTATGCCGATGCCGATGCGCTCATCGCCGATCCGGAGGTGAACGCGATCTACGTCGCCACGCCGCCCTCCACCCACATGCAGTACGCGTTGCAGGCCATTGCGGCGGGCAAGCCGGTCTATATCGAAAAGCCCATGGCCATGGACCATGGCGAGTGCGTGCGCATTCTGGAGGCCAGCGCACGCAGTGGCGTACCGGTGTTCGTTGCCTATTACCGCCGCGCCCTGCCCCGCTTCGCGAAGGTCAAGCAGTTGCTGGACAGCGGCGCGATCGGTACGCCGCGCAGCGTGCGCGCGACCCTGCATCGGCCACACTCGGCGCATGCCACATCGCCGGACTTCTGGCGGACCAACCCCGCGATCTCCGGCGGCGGCCTGTTCGTCGATCTCGGCTCGCACACCCTGGACCTGCTCGACCATCTGCTGGGCCCGCTGAGCGATGTCAGCGGCCTGGCCAGTTCTCAGGCAGGCGCGTATGCCGCCGAGGACAGCGTCTCGATGTGCTTTCGCACCGGAACCGGTGCGCACGGCATCGCGCAGTGGAGTTTCTGCGCATTCCGGCGCCAGGATGAGATCGAAATCACCGGCGACCATGGGCAGCTGCGTTTTGCCACCTTCGATGACGTCCCGGTGCTGCTGGAAACCGACGCGGGCATGCAGGCGTTCGAGATCCCGAACCCGCCATCTATCCAGCAGCCGTTGATTGCCACCCTCGTGGATGAACTACGCGGCCACGGACGCTCGCCCTCGACTGGCCTCAGTGCCGCCCGCACCAACGCGGTGATCGACCAGGTACTGCGGGCCTACCGCGCCAGACAGTGAATCCACGCCATGCATGGATGCCCTTCGCGCCAAAAAAAGGCCGCCTTTCGGCGGCCTTGTGCGTTACAGGATATAGCGGCTCAGGTCCGGGTCCTGCACCAGTTCGCCCAGGTGGGCATCGACGTAGGCACTGTCGATGGCCAGCGTTTCACCATCGCGGTCCGGCGCCTCGTAGCTGAGCGAATCCAGCAGGCGCTCCAGCACGGTATGCAAGCGGCGCGCACCGATGTTTTCCTGGCGCTCGTTCACCTGGAAGGCGATCTCGGCCAGGCGCTCGATGGCATCGGCGGTGAAGCTGACCTTGACGCCCTCGGTGGCCAGCAGCGCTTCGTACTGCTTGGTCAGCGCGGCCTTCGGCTCGGTCAGGATGCGCACGAAATCGTTCTTGCTCAGCGCGCCCAGCTCCACGCGGATCGGGAAGCGACCCTGCAGCTCCGGAATCAGGTCGCTGGGCTTGGCCAGGTGGAACGCACCCGATGCGATGAACAGGATGTGGTCGGTCTTGATCGTGCCGTACTTGGTGGACACGTTGGAGCCTTCCACCAGCGGCAGCAGGTCGCGCTGCACGCCTTCGCGCGACACATCACCGCCGCCCACGTTATCGCCACGCTTGGCGACCTTGTCGATCTCGTCGATGAAGACGATGCCGTGCTGTTCGCAGGCTTCGATCGCCGCGGTGCGGATATCGTCCTCGTTGACCAGCTTGCCGGCTTCTTCCTCGATCAGCAGCGGGCGCGCGGCCTTGATGGTCAGCGTGCGCTTGTGCGCCTTGGCACCGCCACCGAGGTTGGCGAACATCGACTTCAGCTGCTGGCCCATTTCCTCCATGCCCGGCGGGGTCATGATGTCCATGCTGACATTGGCGGCCAGGTCGAGTTCGATCTCGCGTTCGTCCAGTTCGCCATTGCGCAGCATCTTGCGGAACTTGATGCGGGTCTCGTTGTCCTGCGCCGACGGCTCGTTGCGGGCCACTTCCGGATCGAAACCGATGCCGCCACTGCGGCGCGGCAACAGCGCATCGAGGATGCGGTCTTCGGCGCGTTCTTCGGCCTGCGTACGCACGCGCACCTTGGCCTGTTCGCGGTACAGCTTCACTGCGGTATCGGCCAGGTCACGGATGATCTGCTCGACGTCCTTGCCGACGTAGCCCACTTCGGTGAAGCGGGTCGCTTCGACCTTGACGAACGGCGCGTTGGCCAGCGTGGCCAGGCGGCGCGCGATCTCGGTCTTGCCGACGCCGGTCGGGCCGATCATCAGGATGTTCTTCGGCATCACTTCATTGCGCAGCTCGGGCACCAGCTGCATGCGGCGCCAGCGGTTGCGCAGGGCGATGGCCACCGCGCGCTTGGCGTCGTGCTGGCCGACGATGTGCCGGTCCAGTTCCTGCACGATCTCGCGCGGGGTCATGGTGGCGGAGGAAACTTCGATCTTCGACATGGATGTGCTCACGGATTCGTTGTCGGTACTGCCAGCCGCTGGCCGGCAACCAGGCACGCGCGTGGGGGATCATGAGGGTGCCGGCCAGCGGCCGGCACAACCCTCAGAGCTCCTCGACCACCACGTTGCGGTTGGTGTAGATGCAGATGTCGCCGGCGATGCCGATCGCTTCACTGGCGATGGTGCGCGCATCCAGTTCGGTGTGCGCCATCAGCGCGCGGGCGGCCGACAGTGCATAGGAGCCACCGGAACCGATGGCGATGATGCCGTCCTCCGGCTCGATCACATCGCCGGTGCCGCTGATGATCAGCGAGGTTTCCTTGTCGGCCACCGCCAGCAGGGCCTCCAGCTTGCCCAGGCGGCGCTCGGTGCGCCAATCCTTGGCCAGCTCGACCGCCGCGCGCTGCAGCTGGCCGTGCTTTTCCAGCTTGGCCTCGAACAGCTCGAACAGGGTGAAGGCATCGGCGGCGGCGCCGGCGAAGCCGGCCAGCACCTGGCCGTCGCGGCCCAGGCGGCGCACCTTGCGCGCATTGCCCTTCATCACGGTGTGGCCCAGCGTGACCTGGCCGTCGCCGGCAATGGCCACATGCTCGCCGCGACGGACGCAGACGATGGTGGTGGCGTGGAAAACGTTGGGGTTCTGACTGGGGTCCATGCGGCCTCCGATAGCTGTTCACGGGACATGGGGACAGCGCCGGGTGCGATCAAGCCTGCGCGGATGGCTGCCGTTCAGCGCTTTGCTTGCGAAGGCCGCTCCGGATTGGGCTCGATCCCCCAGGCGAGGTACCAGTCTTCACCCTGCGTCTCGATCGGATGCTGGGTGCGGCCGGAGCCATTGCCGCAGGCCAGCGCGTCGGCCGCGCAGTAGCGGTCGCAGCCCCAGCAGATACGCTCGGGGTGTTTGGGATGCAGGGGAATCGGCTTCGCCATGGTGGCGCTGTCCTCGTGGCCTGCGGCCACGGTGCGCCGGTTGCATCCGACCTGCCCTGATCCAGATCAAGGGCCGGCTATTCAGCCTTGTCGCCCTTGCTGCGGCGCTTGGCACGCGGATGCGCGGCGTCGTAGACCTTGGCCAGGTGCTGGAAATCGAGGTGGGTGTAGATCTGCGTGGTGGCGATGTCGGCGTGGCCGAGCAGTTCCTGCACGCCACGCAGGTCGCCGGACGATTCCAGGATGTGGCTGGCGAAACTGTGCCGCAGCATGTGCGGATGCACGTGCTTGAACAGGCCCTGGCGCTGCGCCAGCTGGCGGATGCGGATCTGCACCGCGCGTTGGCTGATCGGCCCGTTGCGGCCGGGAAACACCGGCGAGGCCGGGCCGCCCCCGCTTTCCGCACGCCACGCCTGCAGTGCTTCGCGTGCCGGCCGGCCGAACGGTACCCGGCGCTGGCGATTGCCCTTGCCCATCACGTTGACCAGGCCGCTGGCGAAGTCCAGGTCGCGCCAGGTCAGCGCGCAGACTTCGCTCAGGCGCAGGCCCGAGGAATAGAACAGCTCCAGCAGCGCGCGATCGCGGCGGCCGAGTTCACCTTCCGGTTCCAGTTCGACCAGCTGCACCGCTTCGTCGGCATCGAGCACCTGCGGCAACCGCCGCGGTGCACGCGGCGCTTTCAGCGTCGCCGCCGGGCTGACCTCGATGCGGCCGTGCTTGAGCAGCCAGGCGTAGAAACTGCGGCAGGCGGACAAGCGGCGCTGCAGGCTCTTGGCCGACAGCCCACGGCGATGCTCATCGGCGACGAACTGGCGCAGCGTTTCGGCATCAAGCGCTTCCACGGCCATGCCACGCGGCTCGGCCCATACCGACAGCGCGTCCAGGTCGCGGCGGTAGGCGTCGAGCGTGTGCGCCGACATCCGCCGCTCCACCTGCAGGTGCTGCAGGAAGGCCTGTACCGCGCTCATCGTCGTCGTGTCCTGCTCAGCCGGCGAAGCGCTTCAGGCCAGTGGTCAAGGCGTCGCCCATCATGCGCAGGAACAACGTCCCCATGCCCGGGTAGAAGCGGTTCGGGTCATGGCTGCCGACCGCGATCAGGCCCACACCGGGCAGCGGCAGCAGTGCGGTGGTCTGCACTTCCTCGCTGCGCACGCCATACAGCACGGCATTCTTTTCCGGCTGCAGGCGGCCGCAGATCGGCTCGCCATCCTTCAGGCAATCGCGGAACGGACCCAGCTGCGGATCATCGGCGGCGATCACCTGCAGCCAGTCGGCCTGTTCCAGTCCGGCCACCGGCGTGTGCACCACCAGCCGCACCAGATCGCCGGCGAAGTCTTCCTGCAACGATGCGGCCATCGCGCGCAGGGTGTCGGCGGCATTGTCCTGCTTCATCAGCGCCAGGGTCAGCTGGTGCGTGCGCACCGCCAGGCGTTCATTGACCTGCGCGGTCGCGGCCAGGTCGGCCAACCGTCGTGCCAGCTCGCGGTTCTTCTCGCGCAGCACTTCCAGCTGGTAGCTGGCCAGCGATGCGGTCGGGCCGTCGTCACGCGGCACCACCAGGGTCAGGGCCAGGTCCGGGAACTGCTTGAGGAAGCCCGGATGCCGCCGCAACCAGGCAGCGACTTCATGGGCCCCGAGCTTGTCGACGGTTTCGGTCATGCGATCCACTCCCCTTCGAAGACGAATGCGGTCGGGCCCGCCATCACCACCGGCTGGCCGTCGCCCGGCCACTGGATGCGCAGGTCGCCCCCAGGCAGGCTGATGCGGGCATCGTGCTGCAGGCGGCCACGCTGCATCAGGGTCACCGCAGCGGCGCAGGCGCCACTGCCGCAGGCCAGGGTTTCGCCGACGCCACGCTCGAACACGCGCAGGCGCGCATGGTCCGGGCCCATCACCTGGGCAAAACCCACGTTCACCGAGCGCGGGAACGACGCGTGCTGTTGCAGCAGGGCACCGACGCGCTCGACCGGCGCCGCGTCGATCAGGCCCACTTCGATCACCGCATGCGGGTTACCCATCGACACCGCGGCGAACCGAACGCTCTCGCCCTGCAGCGGCAGCAGGTATTCCTCGCGCGGGTGGGCAAAACCCACCAGCGGCACGTTGGCCGGCTCGAATGCCGGCACGCCCATGGTCACCGCGAACTGGCCATCGCCCAGCACCTTCACTTCATGGCTGGCCAGCGGGCTGTCGATGACGAACGCATCGCCCTGCGCACTGCCCTCGCGCACCAGCCACGCGGCAATGCAGCGCGCGCCGTTGCCGCACTGCTCGGAGTTGGAACCGTCGGCATTCCAGATCCGGTACGAGGCCACCGAACCGTCCGCACGCGGCGCTTCGATGGTCAGGATCTGATCACAGCCCACGCCGGTATGGCGATCCGCCAGGCGCGCGGCCAGCTCGGGCGTGGGCGGCGCGGTGCCGTCACGCAGGTCGATCACTACGAAATCATTGCCCGCGCCATGCATCTTGCTGAAGCGCAGGGCGCTGGAACCGGCCTTACCCATTCCCGCCGCCCGCCTTCTTCGCGGGCGCGGGCGCCGGCGGGGTGGTCGGTGCGGCCGGGTCCGCGGTCGTGGCCGGAGTACCGCTGCCCTCGGTCTGCGCCGGGGTCGCCTCGGTGGCGGGTTCGGCAGCCGGCTCGACGGCTTCTTCCACCGGCACCGGCTTCTGCGGCAGTACCAGCGGGCCCTTGTTGCCGCAGGCGGCAAGGAACAGCAGCGAGGCCGCTGCCAGCGGAATCAGGATGACGTTTCGATGGGGGATCTTCATGCCCCGAGTATAGCCATTGGCGGCTGAGCGGTTGGTGCAGGGGAACGCGTTGCCGGCCAGCGGCCGGCACTACCGCTCCGGCGGCGGCAACGGCCGCGTCCACAGCCAGATCGCCACCACGGTCATGCTGCCGATCGAGAACCACTTCACCCAGGCGATCGGCACGCACCACAGCATGATGGCGGCACACACCGCCATGGTGATCGTGGCCATCCACTTGCCGTAGCGGCTGACCGCACCATGCGCCTGCCAGTTGGCGATGGCCGGGCCGAAGCGCGGATGCTGAATCAGCCACGTGTGCAGGCGTTCGGAACCGCGCGAGGCGGCCCAGGCCGAGATCAGGATGAATACGGTGGTCGGCAGCCCCGGCACGAAGATGCCGACGATGCCGGTTCCCAGGCTGACGTAGGCCAGCAGCCACCACGCCCAGCGGAAACGCACCACGCGCGGTGGCGTGGGGACGTCGCGGGGGGCGGAAGGATCAGGCGCGCTCATGGCCGAAGGATACCGGTTCAGGGTGCCAGGCAACGCCCGGCACCCCGTTGCGATCACGGCTGGACGATGCCCAGCTGCTGCAGCACGAACGCATACGACTCGGACAGCTCGCGGTAGCGCTGGAAGCGCCCCGACTTGCCACCGTGGCCGGCTTCCATGTTGGTGCGGAACAGGATCGGGTAATGGCCGGCGTTGTCGTCACGCAGCTTGGCCACCCACTTGGCCGGCTCCCAGTACTGCACCTGTGAGTCCCACAGGCCGGTACCGACGAACAGCGCCGGATAGGCTTGCTTCTTCACGTTGTCGTAGGGCGAGTAGGACAGCATGTAGTCGTAGAACGGCTTCTGCTCCGGGTTGCCCCACTCGTCGTACTCATTGGTGGTCAGCGGAATGGTCGGGTCGAGCATGGTGGTGACCACGTCGACGAACGGCACCTGCGCCACCATCACCCGGTAGTCCTGCGGCGCCTGGTTGGCCACCGCACCCATCAGCAGGCCACCGGCACTGCCACCGGAGGCGGCGACGCGATCCTTCGCCGCCCAGCCCTGCGCCACCAGGCCCCGGGTGACGTCGATGAAGTCGTTGAAGGTGTTCTGCTTGTGCAGCAGCTTACCGTTCTCGTACCAGTCGCGGCCCATCTCCTGGCCACCGCGGATGTGGGCGATGGCATACACCACGCCACGATCGAGCAGGCTCACCGCGGTCTGGTTGAAGTACGGGTCCATCGACATGCCGTAGCTGCCATAGGCGTACTGGAACAGCGCGCCCTTGCCGTCCTTCTGGTAGCCCTTGCGGTAGACCAGCGACACCGGCACCTTCACGCCATCGCGCGCGGTGATCCAGACGCGATCGGTCTCGTACTTCGAGGCGTCATAGCCGATCACCGGCTGCTGCTTCAGCTGGCGACGCTCGCCGGTGGCGGTGTTCAGCTCGAACACAGTGGTCGGGGTGGTCATCGAGGTGTAGACGTAGCGCAGCCACGGCGTATCAGCCTCGGTGTTGTCGCCCAGGCCCATCGAGTACGCCGGCTCGTCGGCCTTCACGTAATCGCTGTGGCCGTCCTTGAACAGCAGGCGGATGCGCTCCAGGCCTTCGGAACGTTCGGCGATGGCGGTATAGCTGTCGAACAGCTCGAAGCCTTCGATGAACACCGCATCGTCGTGTGCGATCCAGTCCTTCCACTGCGCGCGCGAGGTCGCGTCGGTCGGTGCGGTAACCAGCTTGAAGTTCTTCGCGCCATCGTTGGTGCGGATCACCCAGCGGCCGTCGTAGTGATCGGCGTCGTACTCGACGTCGCGCTGGCGCGGCGCCAGCACGGTGAAGGTGGTCGGGTCGCTGGCCGGCGCATAGCGCTCTTCCGAGGACACGGTGCTGTGCACGCCGATGGTGATGAAGCGATCGTCGCGGGTGCGGCCGATGCCCATGTAGAAGCTGTCGTCCTTCTCTTCGTAGACAACGCTGTCGGCGCTGGCCGGGGTGCCCAGCACGTGCTTCTTGACGCGCACGGTCAGCAGGGTTTCCGGATCGTTCTCGACGTACAGCACGGTGCGGTTATCGTCGGCCCAGACCAGATCGCCGGAGCTGCCGGTGATCACATCGGGCAGCACCTTGCCGGTGGTCAGGTCCTTGAAGCGGATCGTGTACTGGCGACGGCCGACGTCATCGTCGGCCCAGGCCAGCAGCTGGTTGTCCTGGCTGACTTCCATCGAGCCGACGCTGAAGTAGCCCTTGCCGGCCGCCATCGTGTTGACGTCCAGCAGGATTTCCTCGGCCGCATCCATGCCACCCTTGCGGCGCGCATGGATCGGGTAGTCCTGGCCGGTCTCGAAGCGGCTGTAGTACCAGTAGCCGCGCTCGCGCGCCGGCACGCTGGAATCGTCCTGCTTGATGCGGCCGACGATCTCCTTGTACAGGGTGTCTTCCAGCGGCTTCAGCGGTGCCAGCAGCTGGTCGGCGTAGGCATTCTCGGCCTGCAGGTAGGCCAGCATGTCCTTGTTCTCGCGCTTGTCGTCGCGCAGCCAGTAATAGTCGTCGTTGCGGGTCGCGCCGAACGGCGCCTTGACCACGTGCGGATGCTTGGCGGCATCCGGCGGAACGGGCGGAGTGGCAGCGGTAGCGGTGGTGGTCATCAGGCTGGCAAGCAACAGGCAGAGGGTGGATTTCATGAGATAAGGCTCCAGGTGCGGTTACGCAATGGCGTCCATGGCACAGGTAGAGTCGAGCTTGCTCGACTGACCGCAACAGCAGTCGAGCAAGCTCGACTCTACCACTGCAGCGGACAGTTCATCCCGACGTTGCCGGCCAGCGGCCGGCATTACCCCCGGCGCGCGGCGTACCATGGGCGCATGAGTACCCTGCCCCACACGCCGGGCTACAGCCGGCGCAGCCATGAAATCGCCCCGTTCCACGTGATGTCCCTGCTGGCCCGCGCGCAGGCGCTGGAACAGGCCGGCCATGATGTGATCCATCTGGAGATCGGCGAACCGGACTTCACCACCGCCGAACCCGTGGTGCGCGCCGGCCAGGCCGCACTGTCCTCCGGCCACACCCGCTACACCGCCGCACGCGGCCTGCCGGCCCTGCGCCAGGCGATCAGCGGCTTCTATCGCAGCCACTACGCGCTGGATATCGACCCCGAGCGCATCCTGGTCACCCCGGGTGGTTCCGGTGCGCTGCTGCTGGCCAGCAGCCTGCTGGTCGATCCCGGCCGCCACTGGCTGCTGGCCGACCCGGGCTATCCCTGCAATCGCCACTTCCTGCGCCTGGTCGAAGGCGGCGCACAGCTGGTGCCGGTCGGCCCGGAAACCGCCTATCAGCTGACCCCTTCGCTGGTGGAACAGCACTGGAATGCCGACAGTGTCGGCGCGCTGGTTGCCTCACCAGCCAATCCGACCGGCACCGTGCTGTCCGCTGATGAACTGGCGGCACTGTCGCAGAGCCTGCACGCACGCGGTGGCCACCTGGTGGTGGACGAGATCTACCACGGCCTGACCTACGGCCTGGACGCGCCCAGCGTGCTGCAGGTGGACGACAGCGCGTTCGTGCTGAACAGCTTCTCCAAGTACTTCGGCATGACCGGCTGGCGGCTGGGTTGGCTGGTGGCACCGCCTGCGGCCGTGCCTGATCTGGAGAAGCTTGCCCAGAACCTGTACATCAGCGCGTCGAGCATTGCCCAGCATGCAGCGCTGGCCTGCTTCAGCGAGGAATCGATGGCGATCTTCGAGCAGCGCCGCGAAGCGTTCCGCCAGCGCCGTGACTTCCTGCTGCCCGCGTTGCGCGAACTGGGCTTCCGCATCGAAGTCGAACCGCAGGGCGCGTTCTACCTGTATGCCGATGTCAGCGCGTTCACCGACGACGCGCAGGCGTTCTGTGCCCACTTCCTGGAAACCGAGCACGTGGCGTTCACCCCGGGCCTGGATTTCGGCTTCCATCGCGCCAACCAGCACGTGCGCCTGGCGTACACGCAGGAAGTGCCGCGATTGCAGGAAGCGGTGGCACGGATTGCGCGTGGATTGAAAAGCTGGGGCGCCTGATCGCCCCGCGCAAACGGCATCCACGCATGGCGTGGATGCATGGAACCCAAAGAAAAACGCCGCCCTGGGGCGGCGTTTTTCATTTCATCACTTGCCGCCCAACCGCTCCCACAGGAAGCTGTAGGCCAGCGCCGACATATGCGCTGCCTGCGCATTGTTGGCTGCGCCGCCGTGACCGCCTTCGATGTTCTCGTAGTAGGTCACGTCCTTGCCGGCGTCGATCATCTTCGCCGCCATCTTGCGGGCATGGCCCGGGTGCACGCGGTCATCGCGGGTGGAGGTGGTGAACAGCACCGGCGGGTAGTTCTTCTTCGCGTCGAACAGGTGGTACGGCGAGAAGGTCTTGATGAACTCCCAGTCACTGGTGTCCGGGTTGCCGTACTCGGCCATCCACGAGGCGCCGGCCAGCAGGTGGCTGTAGCGCTTCATGTCCAGCAGCGGCACCTGCACCACCACCGCACCGAACAGTTCCGGGTACTGGGTCAGCATGTTGCCGGTCAGCAGGCCGCCGTTGCTGCCGCCCTGCACGCCCAGGTGCCTGGCGGTGGTGATCTTGCGCTTGACCAGGTCACGCGCCACCGCGGCCATGTCTTCATAGGCCTTGTGGCGGTTCTGCTTCAGCGCCGCCTGGTGCCAGCGCGGGCCGTACTCGCCACCGCCACGGATGTTGGCGACCACGTACACGCCGCCCTTCTCCAGCCAGGCGCGGCCCATGCCACCGGAGTAGCTCGGGGTCAGCGAGATCTCGAAGCCACCGTAGCCGTACAGCAGGGTCGGATTGGAGCCATCCAGCTTCATCGCCTTGTCGTGCACCACGAAGTACGGCACGCGGGTGCCGTCCTTGCTGGTGGCGAAGTGCTGCTCGATCACCTTGCCCTTGGCATCGAAGAAGGCCGGCATGGTCTTCAACGTTTCCGGCGGCTGGCCGATCTCGGCCAGGGCCAGCGTGGTCGGGGTCAGGTAGTCGGTGGCGGTCAGCCACACCGCGTCACTGTCGTTGCTGTCCACGGCGGCCACGCCCAGCGTGCCGAAGGCCGGCGCACCGACGAAGCGGCTGGTCTGCCAGCCATCGGCGCCCGGAGTCAGCACCGACAGGCGGTTCTTGACGTCGTCCAGCACGTTCAGCACCAGGTGGCTTTTGGTCCAGGTGGCACTGGCCAGCGAGGTGGTCGCGGTCGGGGTGAACAGCACCTCGAAGTCACGCTTGCCGGCCAGGAAGTCGTCCAGTTTGGTCGCCAGCAGCGAACCGGACGCATAGGTCTTGCCACCCACGGTCCACGGATCGCGCAGCTCCAGGGTCAGCCACTGCTTGTGCAGGCCTTTCTCGGCCGAGTTCGGCGCGTCGATCTTGGTCAGCGTGCCGTCGTCGCCACGCAGGTAGATCTCGTTGTTGTAGAACGCCAGCGTGCGGCTGACCAGGTTGCGCTCGAAGCCCGGGGTGTCATCGTGCATCGCCGCGATGTACATGTCTTCCGGCTTGCCTTCGTACACCACGCTGGCCGAGGCCATCGGCGTGCCGCGCTTCCACAGCTTGGCCACGCGCGGATAGCCGGACGTGGTCATCGTGCCGGCACCGAAGTCGGTGTAGACGAACACGGTGTCGCGGTCGATCCAGTTCAGGCCACCCTTCGACTCCGGACGGAAGAAGCCGTCCTTGATCCAGGTCTTGTTGGCCAGGTCGAACTCGCGGGTGACGTCGGCATCGGCGCCGCCGCGCGACAGCGCGATCAGGCAGCGGCTGTAGTCCGGGCGCAGGCAGTCGGCGCCGTGCCAGACCCAGTTCTCGCCCTCGGCCTTGTTCAGCGCGTCCAGGTCGAGCACGGTCTCCCACTGCGGCGAGGCCTTGCGGTACTCGGCCAGCGTGGTGCGCCGCCACAGGCCGCGCTCGTGCTGCTGGTCCTTCCAGAAGTTGTAGTAGTAGTCGCCGATCTTCTGCACGCCGGGGATCTTGGCATCGGAGTCGAGCACCTCGCGGATGCTGGTCTCCATCTGCTTGAAGGCCGGGGTCTGCGCCAGGCGCGCCTCGGACTTGGCGTTCTGTTCCTTGACCCAGGACAGCGGCTTGTCGCCGGTGACGTCCTCCAGCCAGGCGTAGCGATCGGTGTCTTCAGCGGCCACGGCGGTCCCCACCGAGGCAGCGGTCATCATGCCGGCCAGCAGGCAGGCGGAAGCGAGTCGTGACATTGCAGCTCCAGGCAGTCATAAGCCGCGGAACGCTAGCACGGAATGTCGCGGTCGCCCCCGTGTCGAAGGTCAGGCCGTGGCCGCCGGGCGGCGTCGACCGCGCGCAGCCGAAGCCGGACGGCGCCGCGCCTGTCCACCGGTACGACGTGCCAGCCGCAGCCATGACAGGCGCGGCAGCGGGAAACGCAGCAGTGCCCACCACGCCACCAGCGGCATGCCGACCAGCCACATCGGCAGCCAGCCCAGCCAGGCGCTGCTGCCGCGTGCGGCCGGCCAGACCAGCACCAGTGCCACGCCGGCCAGCGCCACCTGCTGCACGCCGCGCAGCAGGCGTGGATCGGCGCGCTCGAAGATGACGCGTTCAGTTGCAGGGCGACGGACGGTACGTACGTTCATGGGGCTTCTCCGGTGGACAATGCAACACAGCGTGGGCAAGGGCCTTCTCACGGACTGCGACACCATTGACGGATCGCGTGCACACAGTCGACCATGCGCGTGCAAGCCCACTGGAGCCCGCTCCCGCATGACTTCGATCCGCCCGTTCTGCGCCGTGCTGCTGGCCCTGTCGCTGGCGGGCCCCGCCGTGGCCGCCAGTGAGCCGCCATCGTCCCGCGCCACCGACGCGGCCGCTCTGGACGCGCCGATCGACCTGAAGCGCTTCATGGGGACCTGGTACGTGATCGGCCGCGTGCCGAACTTCATCGAACGCGGGCATGTCGCCAGCGTCAACGAATACGAGCTTCGCGACACGCACAAGGTCGGCATCACCTACCGCTACCGCGACGGCTTCGGTGAACCGGTGCAGGAGGTACGCGCACGCGCCAGTGTCGATCCGGACAGCGGCAACCACGGCTGGCGTACCTGGTTCTACCGTGTCGTGCCGACCCATTCGCGCGTGCTGGAAGTGGCCCCGGACTATTCCTGGGCGCTGATCGGTTACCCGGGCCGCGAGATGGCCTGGATCTTCGCGCGCAAGCCGGACATGGACAAGGCCCTGTACAAGGAGCTGGCCGAGCGCCTGCGCGACGAGTACGGCGTGAATACCGACAAGCTCAAGCGCGTGCCGCAGCATCCCGACCAGGTCGGCAAGCTGGGCTACGAAGTACCGAACGTGCGCTGATCGGATCGTGGCTGCGGAGCCGGGTCCGTGCGACCGGCTTCACGCCGCGCGTGGCTGCACCCGGCGTTCGATTTCGCTGCGTGTTGGCAAGGTCTTCAGATCGTAGGCCGCCTGCATCGCGAGCCAGGACGCGGCATCCCCACCGAAATGCCGCGCCAGCCGCGCCGCTGTATCCGCCGAAATGCTGCGTTGGCCGTGCACGATGGCGTGCAGTCGCGTTGCGGGCACATCCAAGGCCTTCGCCAGCGCATTCACGCTCAGCGCCAGGGGCAGCAGGAACTCTTCGCGCAGGATCTCGCCAGGATGGATGGCGCGCATGCCGTTGTGGGGACGCTTCATGGCGGGCACCTCAGTGATAGTCAACAATTTCCACGGCGTCGGCGCCGCTGTCGGTCCAGGTAAAGCAGAGCCGCCACTGATCGTTGATACGAAGGCTGTATTGCCCTCTCCGATCGCCTGACAGCGCCTCCAGGCGGTTCCCGGGCGGGCTGCGAAGGAAGGCCAACGTCTGTGCCGAATCGAGCAGTTGCAATTTGCGTTCTGCCACGCGCCGGATTGGACGCCAGGCACGGGGGCAGGTTCCTTCAAACAGGGCGCGGGTCTGCTTGCAGCGGAATGAACGGATCATTCCGTTCAACGTATTACGTTGAACGGAACATACCAAGGAAGGCGCTGTGCTGCCAGTCCCAGTCTGGCGATATCGATTCCTGATGGGCGTGGCGGCTTCCAGAGTCCCGCGCTATGACAAGCCCAATATCGACGTTCTGCAGGTTGCCGGCCAGCGGCCGGCACTACCCGAGCGATGCCGGGCGTCGCCCGGCACCCCGTTACTTGCGGCTGTAATGCGCGACCAGGCGGTCGCCCAGCATCTGCAGCAGCTGCACCAGCACCAGCAGCAGGACCACGGTGACCAGGGCCACGTCGGTGTGCGACCGCTGGTAGCCGTCGCGGAAGGCCAGGTCGCCCAGGCCACCGGAACCGATCGCACCGCCCATGGCGGTGAAGCCGATCAGGGCCACGGTGGTGACCGTGGCACCGGCGATCAGGCCGGGACGCGCTTCCGGCAGCAGCACGCGGGTGACCAGCTGCCAGGTGGTGGCGCCCATCGCCTGGGTCGCTTCGATCACACCGCGGTCAACCTCGCGCAGCGCGGTCTCGACCAGGCGCGCATAGAACGGCGCAGCACCAATGACCAGCGGCACGATCGCGCCGCGCACGCCCAGCGAGGTGCCCATCAGGAACAGGGTGACCGGGATCAGCACGATCATCAGGATGATGAAAGGCACCGAGCGCAGCAGGTTCACCACCAGCGCCAGCACGCCATAGGCCAGCGGCCGGCGCTTCATCTGCGGCGCCCCGAACAGGTACAGCAGCACGCCCAGCGGCAGGCCTATGGCCAGGGTCAGTGGCAGCGAACCGAGCAGCATCAGCAGGGTGTCGAGGGTGGCCTGGCCGATATCGGCCCACTTGCCCGCATCCAGGTGGCGGAAGAAGCCGCCGGCAGTGGCGATGATCATCGACGCAGTTCCTCAACGTGCACGCCGGCGGCCACGAACGCGGCCTGCGCGGCGGACTGGTCACCGCCCACCAGGGCGACCACCAGCTGGCCATACGGAGTGTCCTTGATCCGGTCGATGCGGCCGGACAGGATGTTGTAATCGACACCGGTCTCGCGCGCGACGCTGCCCAGCAAGGGCTCGTAGGTGTCGCCGCCGAGGAAGGTCAAGCGCACGATGCGGCCACCAACGGCGTCGAAATCACGGTGCAGCGCGCCTTCGTCGACATGCTCCGATTCACTGACGAATCGGCGCGTGGTCGGGTGCTGCGGGTGCAGGAACACCCGGGTGACCGGTCCGGTCTCGACCATCTGCCCGGCATCGAGCACGGCGACGCGATCGCAGACGCGACGGATCACGTCCATCTCGTGGGTGATCAGCACGATGGTCAGGCCCAGCTCGCGGTTGATCTTCGACAGCAGCGACAGCACCGAGGCGGTGGTCTGCGGGTCGAGCGCGCTGGTGGCTTCGTCGCACAGCAGGATCTGCGGGCGCGTCGCCAGCGCGCGGGCGATGCCGACGCGCTGCTTCTGGCCACCGGACAGCTGCGCCGGGTACTTCTGCGCATGCGCCTCCAGGCCCACGGTCTGCAACAGCTCGGCCACGCGCGCGTCGATCTCCGCCTTCGGCGTGCCGGCCAGCTCCAGCGGGAAGGCGACATTGCCGGCCACCGTGCGCGACGACAACAGGTTGAAGTGCTGGAAGATCATGCCGATGCGCCGCCGCAGCGCGCGCAGGCCATCGGCGTCCAGTGCGGTGACATCCTCGCCACCGATCAGCAACCGGCCGCCACTGGGTTCTTCCAGGCGGTTGATCATGCGGATCAGGGTCGACTTGCCCGCGCCGGAATGGCCGATGATGCCGAAGACCTCACCGGCCTCGATGGTCAGGTCCAGCGGTTGCAGCGCGCTGACTTCGCGGCCGGCAACGGCATAGGATTTGTGCAGGCGCTGGAACTCGATCACGGGCGTGGCTCACCGGCTGGGTGACGGAAGGGGGCGTGCAGCCTACCAGCGCCGGCGCTCACGCGCCCGCGCCATAAGCCGGAATGTTATTCCTTTTGGTTCTAAGCCGCCCAGCCCGGTCGTGCCGCCCGCTGGCCGGCAACCGCCTTACGGGTGGTCCAGCGGCTTTGGCGGCTCCTGCCGGTTCACCCGCTCACGGTGCAGCAGGTACAGGCCGGAAGCGACAATAATCGCCGCGCCCACCCAGGTGTAGCCGTCCGGCAGCTGGCCCCAGAAGGCCAGATCCCAGCCGATCACCCAGACCAGGCCGCTGTACTCCAGCGGCGCGATCATCGAGGCTTCGCCCAGCTGGAAGGCCTTGGTCAGGGCGATCTGGCCCAACGCCCCGGCCAGGCCCATGCCGGCGATCAACGGCGCGTGCGCCAATTGCAGCGGCACCCAGCCGGGCAGGGCCAGCAGGCCGGCGCCAACGGCCATGATCACCAGGAACCACACCACCATCGACTGCGAGGTATCGGTGCGGGTCAGCAGGCTGACCGTGATCGCGGCCACGGCGTAGGCGGTGGCCGCGGCCAGCACCATCAACCCCGGCACCGAAATGAAGCCGTCCACGCCCGGCCGCAGCACCACCAGCACGCCGACCAGGCCGATGCCGATGGCGACCCAGCGCCGCGGCCCGACCCGTTCGCCCAGCAGCGGCACCGACAGTGCGGCGATCAGCAGCGGGGCGACGAAATAGATGGTGTAGGCGGTGGACAGCGGCAGGTCGCGCAGGGCGAACACGAAGCAGCCGATCATCGCCATGCCCAGCGCGCCACGCAGCAGGTGCAGGCCCCAGCGTCGCGGTACCAGCGATCGCGGGCCGGCGCTGACCAGCACCCAGACCAGCACGAATGGCAATGAGGCCGCGCCGCGCAGGAAGGTCACTTCCAGGGTTGGATAGCTGGCCGACAGCTGCTTCATGCCAGCGTCCATCAGCGAGAAACAGGCGACTGCCGCGACCATCCAGGCCACCGCGCGCGAGGGGGAGCGTTGCACGTTCATGGCCCATTATCGCCGACCGCGCCGGATTGTAGAGCCGAGCCATGCCCGACTGCCGCCCTTCTGTAGAGTCGAGCTTGCTCGACTGGCGCCGTTCTGTAGAGTCGAGCTTGCTCGACTGCTCTTCACAAAACAGTCGAGCAAGCTCGACTCTACAGAAGGGCGGCAGTCGGGCACGATAGAATGGCCCTCACTGAATCCTGCGGAGCCGCGCCCATGCCTTCCTTCGACGTCGTGTCCGAAGTCGACACCCACGAACTGACCAACGCCATCGACCAGGCCAACCGCGAGCTGGCCACCCGCTTCGACTTCAAGGGCGTGGAGGCGAAATTCGAACGCGATGGCGATGTCATCAACCAGACCGCGCCGACCGAGTTCCAGCTCAAGCAGATGAACGACATCCTGCGCGCCCGCCTGGCCGCGCGCGGCATCGACGTGCTCAGCCTGGAATTCGGCGACATCGAGACCAACCTGGCCCAGGCCCGACAGAAGATCACCGTCAAGCAGGGCATCGAGCAGAAGATCGCCAAGAAGATCGCCGCTGCACTGAAGGACGCCAAGCTGAAGGTGGAAAGCCAGATCAACGGCGACAAGCTGCGCGTGCAGGGCAAGAAGCGCGACGACCTGCAGGACGCCATTGCCGTGCTCAAGGCCGGCAAGTTCGAGCTGCCGCTGCAGTTCAACAACTTCCGCGACTGAGGCCTGCGCCGGGCGTGACCCGGCGCTGCCACCGGCAGGTACGACGGCGCGTTGCCGGCGACGCGCCTACAATGGCCGCCCCGCCAGCCGACGTGCCCGCCATGACCCATTCCCACATGCCCACCGATGATCCGATCGCCGCCACCCGCCTGTGGCTGGAGCGCATCGTGATCGGCCTGAACCTGTGTCCGTTCGCCAAGGCGGTGTACGTGAAGGACCAGGTCCGCATCGTGCTGAGCGATGCGACCACGCCCGAGGCGCTGGTCGAACAACTGGCCGAAGAGCTGGTGCTGCTGCGCGATACCCCGGCCGAGCAGATCGACACCACGCTGATCGTGCACCCGCAGGTGCTGACCGATTTCCTCGACTACAACGACTTCCTCGACAACGCCGACGCCGCGATCGAGGCGCTGGACCTGCAGGGCATCCTGCAGGTGGCCAGCTTCCACCCGGACTATCAGTTCGACGGCGTGGCCGCGGACGACGCCAGCAACTACACCAACCGGGCGCCCTTCCCCACCCTGCACCTGCTGCGCGAAGACAGCGTGGCGCGCGCGGTGGATGTCTATCCGGACCCGGACGTGATCGTCGAGCGCAACATCCAGACCCTGGACCGCATCGGCGTGGACGGCTGGCATCGCCGCCTGCGCGGCGAAGACCTGACGTGAGTACGGTGCCGCCGATTGCCGCATGGCCGGCCGCGCCGCTGTCGGGCAAGGTGGTGCTGGTCACCGGCGGCGCCAACGGCATCGGCCGTGGCGTCGCCCAGGCCGTGCTCGGCGCCGGCGGACGCGTGCTGATCGGCGACCTGGACGTGGAGGCCGGCGAGGCGTGTCTGGCGGAATGGCAGCGCGGTGACGATGCCGCGTTCCAGCGCCTGGACATCACCGACGAAGCCAGCGTGCGCGACTTCGTCGCCGTGGCCCTGCAGCGGTTCGGCCGTATCGACGGACTGGTCAACAACGCCGGCATGGCCGGCCCGCATGGCACATTGCTGCAGGACATGGCGTGGGAGGAATGGCAGCGCCGCCTGTCGTCACTGCACGGTGCCTTCCTGTGCAGCAAGCACGCGCTGCCGGCACTCTCGGCCCGCACTGAGGGCGCGATCATCAACATCGCCTCGACCCGCGCCTGGCAGTCCGAAGCGCACAGCGAGGCCTATGCGGCGGCCAAGGGCGGGCTGGTCGCCTTCACCCACGCGCTGGCGATCAGCAGCGGCCCGGCGGTGCGGGTCAACAGCATCAGCCCCGGCTGGATCGGCACCTCGGCCTGGCAGGCGCCCTCGCGGCGCCACCAACCCGACTACTCGGCCACCGATCACGCCCAGCACCCGGTCGGCCGTGTTGGCCGCCCCGAGGACATCGGCGCGCTGGCGGTGTACCTGCTGTCGTCGCTGTCCGGCTTCACCACCGGCCAGGACTTCATCGTCGACGGCGGCATGAGCCGGAAGATGATCTACGCCGAATGACCGGCCTCCGGTAGTGCCGGCCGCTGGCCGGCATTCCGGTAGATCCACGCCATGCGTGGATAGCGGTAACGTGCCAACCAAGGTTGGCACCCACCACAACGGTTTACGCCATGCCCGAATGGCGCAGCAGCGCGTCGATCTGCGGCGCGCGGCCACGGAAGGCCTTGAAGTTCTCCGCAGCCGGACGGCTGCCGCCGCGCGACAGGATTTCATCGCGGAAGCGCGCACCGGTTTCAGCCAGTGCCTGCGGTGCTTCCTCGAACGCGGCGTAGGCATCGGCGCTGAGCACCTCGGCCCACTTGTAGCTGTAGTAACCCGCCGCGTAGCCACCGGCGAAAATGTGGCTGAACTGGTGCGGGAAGCGGTTCCAGACCGGCGGATGGTTCACCGCCACGTCCGCGCGTACGCGGTCCAGCAGAGCCAGCACGCTGTCCTGCGCCGGTTCGAACTGGCTGTGCAGCAGCATGTCGAACAAGCCGAATTCCAGCTGGCGCACGGTGGCCATGCCGCTGTGGAAATTGCGCGCGGCCAGCATGCGCTCGTACAGCGCGCGCGGCAGCGGCTCGCCGCTATCGACGTGCGCGGTCATGCCCTGCAGGTGGTCCCATTCCCAGCAGAAGTTCTCCATGAACTGGCTCGGCAGTTCCACCGCATCCCACTCCACGCCATTGATGCCGGCCACGCCCAGTTCACCGATGCGGGTCAACAGCTGGTGCAGGCCATGGCCCATTTCATGGAACAGCGTGGTCACTTCGTTGTGGCTGAAGGTAGCCGGCTTGCCATTGGCACCGCGACCAAAGTTGCACACCAGGTAGACCAGCGGCGTCTGCACGCTGCCGTCGGCACGCACGCGACGGTTGCGGCAATCATCCATCCACGCGCCACCGCGCTTGCCTTCGCGCGCATACAGGTCCAGGTAGAACTGGCCGACCAGCGCGCCCTGCGCATCGACCAGGCGGAAGAAGCGAACATCCTCATGCCAGACCGGCGCGCCGTCTTCCTGCGCGCGCAGGCCGTACAGCTGCTCGATCACCGAGAACAGGCCGCCCAGTACCTTCGGTTCGGTGAAGTACTGCTTCACGTCCTGCTCGGAATAGCTGTAGCGCGCCTGCTTCAGGCGGTCGGCGGCGAACGCCAGGTCCCAGGCCTGCAGGCTGTCGATGCCCAGCTGTTCACGCGCGAACTGCTCCAGCTCGGCGCGATCCTTGGCCGCGAACGGCTTGGCACGCGTGGCCAGGTCACGCAGGAAACCCAGCACCTCGGCCGGGTCCTGCGCCATCTTGGTCGCTACCGAATAATCGCCGTAGGAAGCGAAGCCGAGCAGCGCGGCCAGCTGCGCACGCAGGGCCAGGATGCGGTCAATGTTGCCGCTGTTGTCCAGCGCGTCGTCGCCGAATTCGGACGCACGCTGCGCACTGGCACGGTACAGGATCTCGCGCAGGTCACGGTCTTCGGCCCAGGTCTGCACCGGCAGGTAGCACGGCATCTGCAGGGTCAGCTTCCAGCCCTGCTTTCCGTCCTTTTCCGCCGCAGCGTGCGCGGCGGCCTTCACGTCCTCCGGCAGGCCGGCCAGGCGCGCTTCATCCTCGATGATCAGCGACCACGCATCGGTGGCGTCCAGCACGTTCTGCGAGAACTTCGCCGACAGTGCCGACAGTTCCTCCTTGATCTCTGCGAAGCGCTGCTGCGCCTCGGGCGCCAGCTCGGCACCACCCAGGCGGAAATCACGCAGGGTGTTGTCCAGCACCTTGCGCTGGGCCTCGTCGAAACCTGCGGCCTCCGGGCTGGCGGCCAGCGCCTGGTACTGGCGGTACAGCGCCAGGTTCTGGCCCAGCGCGCTGGCGAAGCGGGTCACCCGCGGCAGGTTGCTGTTGTAGGCCTCGCGCAGTTCCGGGGTGTTGACCACGCCCTGCAGGTGGCCGACCAGGCCCCAGGCGCGCCACAGACGCTCGGTGGCGTCATCCAGCGGGGCGACGAAGCTCTCCCAGCGCACCGGCTGCACCTGCTCCGCGGCGCTGACGGCCGCTTCGGCCTCGGCCAGCAGCACATCCAGCGCCGGCGCCACGTGCTCGGGGCGGATCGCCTCGAAGCGCGGCAGGCCGGAAAAATCGAGCAGGGGGTTGGCAGCGGTCACGGCAGATCTCCAGGGTACGGGCCCGGCAGTCGGGCAGCCTGGTACATATGGCGCTGGCGGACGTGGCTGACAAGGGGGTGACGCCTGGCATTCACGTCGGCCTTACGGTCGCGGTTCGAAGCTTTGGCTGCGGGGGAGTCCGCAGCGGTACGTACCGAACGAGGCCCTACATGGAAGGTCTGGCTGCAGTTGCATCCGCCCCAGCGGCGCGGTCACTGGCGTTGTCTGCCAGCCCGGCCGAACTGACCTGGATCGCCGCGCTGTGCGATGCCGGGGACGACGCCCCGCGCCACCTGCAGCAGCTGCAGGCGGTGCTGCAGCAGGGCGGCACGTTCAATGACGCCCAGGAGTGGTACCCGTTCGAGGTGATCGAGCGCGGCGCCAGCCAGCTGCAGCTGGGCCATGAACGCGAGTTCGTGATCTGCGTGCTGCTGTGGCTGCAGGCCCTGGCCCAGGGCCGCGCCAGCACGCTGGACCCCAGCCTGCACCTGGATGATCGCGCGATGGACATCGAGGCGCTGCCCGATGCCTTGCGTGATGCGGTGCTGGATGCGTTCACCGCGGCGGGGTACTGAATATGTAGCGTCGAGCCATGCTCGACGGCTCTTTACCGGAGTCGAGCATGGCTCGACTCTACACGGCCGCTACAGCGCTTCCAGACTGCTCCACGGCAGTTCCGGCAAGCCCTGCCCGGCCACCGCTGCCGCCAGCAGCGCATCGGCGCGCTCGACATCAATGCCCTGCCGCACGTACCACGCCGGGTCGTAATAGCTTTGCGCGTAACGCTCGCCGCTGTCGCACAGGATGCTGACGATGCTGCCGTGGTGACCGGCCTCGCGCATCCACTGCGCGGCCTGCAGTACGCCGATGAAGTTGGTGCCGGTGGAACCACCGACGCGGCGGCCGAGCTGGCGGCTGACATGGCGCATCGCGGCCAGGCTCAGCGCGTCGGGCACCTTCACCATCGCATCGACACTGGTCGGGATGAAGCTCGGCTCCACCCGCGGCCGGCCAATGCCTTCCACGCGCGAACCACCGCTGCAGGTCAGGCCTCGCCAGTCCGGCTCACCGGCCACGGCAGCCTTGTAGCCATCGAAGAACACCGAGACTTCCGGGTCCGCGCACAGGATGCGGGTGTCGTGCCGGCGATAGCTGACATAGCGGCCCAGCGTCGCGGCGGTACCACCGGTACCGGGGCTGCACACGATCCATTCCGGGATCGGGCTGGGTTCCTCGGCCATCTGCTTGAAGATGGATTCGGCGATGTTGTTGTTGGCACGCCAGTCGGTGGCGCGCTCGGCGTAGGTGAACTGATCCATGAAGTGGCCGCCGGTTTCGCGGGCCAGTTTTTCCGAATCGCAGTTGAGGTCGCAGGCGCGCTCGACCAGGTGGCAGCGGCCACCATGGAATTCGATCGCCGCAATCTTCTCCGGCGAGGTGGTGGCCGGGATCACCGCGATGAACGGCAGCCCGAGCAGGCGCGCGAAATAGGCTTCGGACACCGCGGTCGAGCCGCTGGAGGCCTCGATCACCGGCCGGCCCTCGCGCAGCCAGCCATTGGCCAGCGCATACAGGAACAGCGAGCGCGCCAACCGGTGCTTCAGGCTTCCGGTGGGATGGCTCGATTCATCCTTCAGGTACAGCTCGATGCCCTCGAACCCAGGCAGCGCCAGAGGAATCAGGTGGGTATCGGCGGAACGGTTGAAATCAGCTTCGATCTTGCGGATGGCAGCAGCCACCCATTCACGCTGCGACATGGCGGGCCATCGGTATCGGGACGGAACGGTGCGATCCGACCATTGTACGTCGCGGTGCGGTCAGGTGCTGCTCGCTAGAATGGGGACATCCGGCCGGCAACGGCCCTGTCTGAAGGATCTCCCCCCATGACCATTCCCGCCCTGCGCGATGTCCCCGGCGTCGCCGCCCAGGCCCCGGCCGAGACCCGCGGCTTCGTGTTCAACCACACCATGCTGCGAGTGAAGGACATCACCGCCTCGCTGGACTTCTACACCCGCGTGCTCGGTTACCAGCTGATCGACAAGCGCGACTTCCCGGAGGCCCAGTTCAGCCTGTACTTCCTGGCCTACGTGCCGGCTGGCGCCGCGGTACCGGAAGACGACGCCCAGCGCCGCCTGTGGATGGCCGGCCTGCCGGGCGTGCTGGAACTGACCCACAACCATGGCACCGAGGCCCAGGACGGCGCGGTCTACCACGATGGCAACAGCGACCCGCGCGGCTTCGGCCACATCTGCGTGTCGGTGCCGGACATCGAAGCCGCCTGCCAGCGCTTCGAGGACCTCGGCGTGACCTTCCAGAAGCGCCTGACCGACGGCCGCATGAAGAACCTGGCCTTCATCAAGGACCCGGACGGCTACTGGGTCGAGATCATCGCCAACTGACCAGAAAGGGGACGGAGGGGATTAAGCCGTTTCTGGCACTATTGGCCGGAAGCGACTTAATCCCCTCCGTCCCCTTTTTTGCGAGGTTGGTATGGAAACGATGGAACTGCACCGCGGGCGACTGATCGACCATCTGCAGCTGGTGGTGCGTGACCTGGCCGCCAGCCGCCGCTTCTACCAGGCGGTGTTCGATACCATTGGCGTGCCGATCGCCGGCGAAGGCGATGATTACTTCTGGGCCGATGAGCTGTTCATATCCAGCGCCAGCAGCGAGGCCGCCGCCGGCCAGCTGACCGGACGCCACCATCTGGCGTTCCAGGCGCGTGATGCGGCCACGGTCGATGCCTTCCACACCGCTGCCCTGGCCGCAGGCGGCACCGACAACGGCGCGCCGGGCGAACGCCCCTACCACCCGGGCTACTACGGCGCCTTCGTGCTCGACCCGGACGGCAACAACATCGAAGTGGTCTACCACGGCCCGGCGAGCTACAGCGCCGACTCGGTAAGGGTCACGTTCTAGAAGGCAGATCGCGCAACGAGGCTGCCAGTGATCAGACGGATGCCTCAGCCAGGGCTACCGACTGAAAAGTTCGCAAAGTACGTCCTCGTTGCGTCGGTCCCATAGCGGCTGCAGCAGTTGTTCAATGTGATTCCGATTGCTCATGGGAAGGCTCGGCGCATAGCAAAGCACTTCCAACAAACCACGCAGGGCAAAATCCATTGCGGAACAATCGACACCTGCTTCAAGAGTACTGGCCTTGTTCCGGATTGCCTTGGCCAGATCCCCTGCGTCATTGAGCCCCAGACTCCCGCGCAAGTAGCCCTCGGTAGGAAGACGGGAGAAAGGCAGGGCACAGTCAATACAATCCAACACGTTGCGCATGCACTCCAACCCGAGCGGCGCCTTTGATGCCTGGCAAGTGAAGTGCGACTGCAGTACGCCAACATGAGCCTGCAGCGTGTCACTTGCCGCGTCGGTCCATGCGTCCATCTTCCCCTCCCGGGCCAGTGAATGTGCCAGATCAGAGACCTGCGGTGGCAACGTCTGCGCGGAGCGGGATGGCATGCGCCACCATGCCGCCGCAGCACCGCGTTTTTCCTCCGAACCCACCCAGCGGATCACTTCCGGGATCAGCTCCTGCAAAAGCCAATCGTGAGTGAAGCGAGCATCCCATTGCCTTCGTACGGAACACGCCGTCCGCGGATCCGTCGGGCTCCAACCGATGGTGATGTTGCTGCGCGTGTCTGACCACATAACACCTTCGGAATACGCGTACATGATTGCGTGGTAGCCCTGGTCGAAGCGCTCTCCGTCACGGCAGGTGTAGATCTTCAGGAGAGACCGTGATGCGTCGAACACATGCCATGGTCCGTCCCCCCGTGCGGTGTCATGAATACGTGCGAATGCCAGCATCTGGGCCCACAGCCAAGGCTTCACCGAAATCAGCCCAACCGCCGAAGGATGATGTTGAATCAATTCGAAATCGAAAGAGCGAAACGCGGAAACGTACGCCAGGCAAGCCTGATGGATGTGCTTCCAGGCGCGCTCGAGAATCCAGTCAAGGTCCGCCACCTCCGCCTCGTTCAATGAAAGTCTTGCGTGGCGCCCCATCAGCAAAAATGCCCCTGCACGGTTGGCATGCGGGATGGCATAGGGACGCTCCATTGACGCATCTGCATGCACCCTCCAGTGGGCCCAGCCCAGCAGCTCCCGGGAAGACAGCGCTATGGATATCCCTGAAATGTCCGCCCGCGAGAAGGACAGCGCAGCTGAAAGTTGCCGGTCAAGACGCTCAGGAAGATGAACTGAGCAGGCAATGCTGCGGTTTTGGAGCTGGAGCGACGGGCCGTAGAGAGTCTCTTTGCGAATGGCGAAGCTGCTTTCCTGGGGAACCGGCAACGGCGGCGCGGCAGATACGCAGAAGCCATTCGCTACCCCCTCACCATAAAGCTCAGCAACGATCTGCCACTGCTCCCTGAGCAGGTCATTGAGTACTGCGCGGTCCCAGAGGTGAGGATGGATCTGACGATCCAGTAACAGCCGTTCGCAGTCCTTCCACTCTTCCTGCAAGGCCGTTTCGTCGGAAACGGCGTAAGTGGTGCAGAGGTGGAAACTGGCAGCCGTGTCGGCGTGCGTTCCCTCAAGAAAACTGCCGACCCACTTCTTCAACGTACCTCGGCGGATCTCGACGACCCGTTTTGCCTCGTAGCAGTCAAAGCGATCGCTATCAAAAACCCTGCACTGAACGTCAATTCCCGACTGGGCGGAGCCCGACTTTCCGATCCGCTGCGCCCTGAACATGGCACTGGGCGCGCAGTTTGCCAGTCGCGCTACGAGCTTCTCGAAGTTCTCAGGCGTGATGTCCTGCAGAGGAAGGCGAACGCTCTTGGGATGGGCGACAAGCTCCAGCTGCCGCCCCATCGGCTCCCGTAACTGCTCCAACGGCACCCCTTCATCCGCGTCGAGCGCGCCACCCGTCCGGTTCACTTCTCCACCCCTGCTCGAATCTCCATTTCAAGGAGCATCTGGCAATCAGTGAGCAGAATCAATCGACGCTGCCGCTCTGGGACTGGCACGCCCCTGAAATCCTGCAGAGGGAGAACAATCGAGGTCGGCCCACGCTGGATGGGCCGACCCAACCAATCAGCAACTCATGCCGCTTCAGTGAGCGGCCATGTAGATGTCCTGAAGCACGGCCTTTTCCAGCTCCAGCTCGCCCAGCAGGTTCTTCACGATGTCGCCCAGGCTGAGGATGCCGACCAGGCGGGTGCCCTCGGTGACCATCAGATGACGGCGCCGCGAGTACGTCATCAACGACATGGCCTGCTTCAGGGTCGCTTCCGGCGCAATGCCTTCCAGGCCGGTGGTCGGCACGCTGGAAATCACCCGGCGGCCGGCCTGCGGGCCGTCATCGGCCAGGGTACGCACGATGTCCTTTTCGGAAATGATGCCGACCGGGGCATCGTCCTTCATCACCACCAGCGCAGCGATCCTGTTCGCGCTCATCTTGTGGGCGGCGGCACCGATGGTGTCTTCGGCGTCGATGGTGATGACAGCTTCTTTCTTGGATTGCAGGAGTTCGCGGACGTTCATTCTTGTTTCCTGGTGCAGGTCACTGAAGTCAAAAAAGTGTGCTCTTCCGATACGCCCCCTCCCCGGGAACAGACCTTTCAGCGCACGTCTGGCGCACGTGCCCGCCCTGGGAGATGCATCGGCAGGCGACGTACTGCAACGCGAACGAGGTGGGTTCAACCGCACAACCCATGCCTCGGTCAGATCGATTCTACGACTGCGACCATCGGTCACTACCGGCATCGATAGGACAGTTCGTCGTGGGAACCAAGCGACGATCCAGAGAATGGCACCGCGGCTGAAACCGCCGCTGAATACAGGCGGCATTGCGCATTAAAGATTGATTGCGGCCTGCCGGCGGCGGACAGAACGACCGGCGACTGTCCCACTTGATGCGGTTACCGGCGCAAACGAAAGGGGGCCACATGGGCCCCCTTCGTGTACCGCATCCAGGTCGAGCAGCCGGCGTTACTCCACCGTCACGCTCTTGGCCAGATTGCGCGGCTTGTCCACGTCGGTGCCACGCGCCAGTGCGGTGTGGTACGCCAGCAGCTGCACCGGAATGGTGTGCACGATCGGGCTGAGCACGCCGGCGTGGCGCGGCGTGCGGATCACGTGCACGCCTTCGGACTCGTTGAAGTTGCTGTCCTGGTCGGCGAACACGAACAGCTCGCCACCACGGGCGCGCACTTCCTGCATGTTCGACTTCACCTTCTCCAGCAGGCTGTCGTTGGGGGCGATCACCACCACCGGCATGTCCTCGTCCACCAGCGCAAGCGGGCCGTGCTTCAGCTCGCCCGCCGGATAGGCTTCGGCGTGGATGTAGGAGATTTCCTTGAGCTTGAGCGAGCCTTCCAGCGCGATCGGGTAGTGCAGGCCGCGGCCCAGGAACAACGCGCTGCTCTTGCGCGCGAAACGCTCGGCCCATGCCGCGATCTGCGGCTCCATGTTCAGTGCGTGCTGCACGCTGCCCGGCAGGAAGCGCAGCTGCTCCAGGTAGTCCGCTTCCTGCGCTGCGTCGATGCGGCCACGCAGCTTGCCCAGCACCACGGTCAGCTGGAACAGCGCGGCCAGCTGGGTGGTGAAGGCCTTGGTCGAGGCCACGCCGATCTCGGCACCGGCGCGGGTGTAGCAGACCAGCTCGCTGGCGCGCGGGATCGCACTTTCCGGCACGTTGCAGATCGACAGCGTGTGCTTGTGGCCCAGCGACTTGGCGTACTTCAGCGCTTCCATCGTATCCAGCGTTTCGCCGGACTGGGAGATGGTGACGATCAGGTGCTTCGGGTTCGCATAGGCGGCGCGGTAGCGGTATTCGCTGGCGATCTCCACGCTGCACGGCAGGCCGGCGATGGCTTCGATCCAGTAGCGCGCGGTCAGGCCGGCGTAATAGCTGGTACCGCAGGCGATGATCTGCACGCCTTCGATGCCCGACAGCACCGCTTCGGCGTTCTTGCCGAACAGTTCGGCCGGGAAACCACCGGCGTCGATTGCCGCCTCGATGGTGTCGCCCAGCGCACGCGGCTGCTCGTGGATTTCCTTCTGCATGAAGTGGCGGTACGGGCCCAGTTCCAGCGAGGCCAGCGACACATCGGACAGATGCACGTCGCGCTCGACCGGCTGGTCATGCTCGTCGAAGACGCGCACACCGTCGCGGCGGATCTCGGCCGTGTCGCCTTCTTCAAGGAAAATCACCTTGCGGGTGGCCGAGATCACCGCCGAGACATCGGAGGCGACGAAGTTCTCGCCCTCGCCGAGGCCGACCAGCAGCGGGCAGCCCATGCGCGCGCAGACGAAGCGCTCCGGCTCGGCACGGCTGACCACGGCCAGTGCGTAGGCACCGGTCAGCTCCTTCACCGTGTGCTGCAGCGCCAGCAGCAGGTCGTCGCCATCCTTGAGATGATGATGGATCAGGTGCGCGATGACTTCGGTGTCGGTCTGGGATTCGAAGGTGTAGCCCAGCGCGCGCAGCCTTTCGCGCTGCTCTTCGTGGTTCTCGATGATGCCGTTGTGCACCAGCGCCACGCCCTGGCTGATATGCGGGTGCGCGTTGGCTTCGGTGACACCGCCATGGGTGGCCCAACGGGTGTGGCCGATGCCCAGCACCGCATTGAAGCCTTCAGCCTCGGCCGCCGTAGCCATTTCCGACACACGACCGGTACGGCGCACGCGGCGGACCTCCGGCCGGGCGCCCTGGTCGATCACGGCGATGCCCGAGGAATCGTAGCCGCGGTATTCAAGTCGCTTCAGGCCCTCGATCAGCACCGGCACTACGTCGCGATCGGCGATCGCACCCACGATTCCACACATGTCACGCAATTCCTTGAAGACGATCGGCGCATTCTAGCCTGCGTGCCCGGGTTCCCCCTCCTGTCCGCTTAATGAAAGTGTCCGGAAAGGTGTCCGCGGACACCCGGACACCGCGACGAGTCCGCCAAACCGTTGATCTGAAACAGAATAAAGTTGGCACGCTACGTGCTTGGTATTGGCTACCACCGCAAGGCACGCATCCGATGATCCGCGACACTTCCGCCCAGGACCAGATCGTTTCCTCCGCACCGGCCAGCGCCACCCGCGCCAACTGGCACCGCTACCGTTGGCCGGCGGCGGGCGCCCTCGTGCTGCTGGCCGGCATCGGCTGGGCCGTGCACGCCTGGTCCAACGCCAGCCGCTCCTTCGACAGCAGCCGCGTACGCATCGCCGAAGTGAAGCGGGGTGACCTGGTCCGCGACATCGCCGCCGACGGCCGGGTGATCGCCGCCAACAGCCCGATCCTGTACGCCATTTCGGCCGGTACCGTGGACCTGAAGGTGGTCGCCGGCGACGTGGTCAAGAAGGGCCAGGAACTGGCGATCATCGACAGCCCGGAACTGCGCAGCAAACTGGCCCAGGAACAGGCCACCCTGGCCGGCCTGGAGGCCGAGGCCAGCCGCGCCGCGCTGGACGCGACCCTGGCCCGCGCCAAGTCGCGCAAGGAAACCGACCAGGCCACCATCGAACGGCAGGCCGCCGACCGCGACCTGCAGCGCTACCAGCGTGGCTACGACGGCGGCGCGGTGCCGCAGATCGACCTGGCCAAGGCCAAGGACTCGCTGAAGAAGGCCGACATCACTCTGGCCAACGCCACCACTGATGCACGCCTGCAGAGCCAGGGCGCCGACCTGGACGCACGCAACAAGCGGCTGCTGGCCGATCGCCAGAAGGCCGTGGTGGCCGAAGTCCAGCGCCAGGTCGATGCACTGACCCTGCGCGCGCCGTTCGATGGCCAGGTCGGCCAGGTGCAGGCGATCCAGTCCACCAACCTCGCCGCCAACGCGCCGGTGCTGGGCGTGGTCGACCTGTCCAAGTTCGAAGTCGAGATCAAGGTTCCGGAGAGCTTCGCCCGTGACCTGGCGATCGGCATGCCCGCACAGCTGACCGGCGGCAACGGCCAGCCGTTCCCGGGCGAGATCAGCGCGGTGTCGCCGGAGGTGGTCAACGGCGAGGTCAACGCCCGCGTGCGCTTCGCCAGCGCGCAGCCGGAAGGCCTGCGCCAGAGCCAGCGGATGTCGGTGCGCGTGCTGCTCGATACCCGCAGAAACGTGCTGAAGGTCGAGCGTGGCCCGTTCGTCGAACAGGGCAACGGCATCGCTTACGTGATGGATGGCCGCACCGCCGTGCGCCGTCCGGTGGAACTGGGCGTCAGCAGCCTGGGCGAAGTGGAAATCAAGTCGGGTGTGCAACCGGGAGACCGCATCGTGGTCTCCGGCAGCGACCTGTTCAAGGACGCCGAACGCGTCTCCGTCAACTGATATCAGAACCCTGAATCCTGGAGAGAGGACACCCCATGTACATGCTCGAAATGCGTTCGGTCGCCAAGGTCTTCCGCACCGAACAGGTGGAAACCCACGCACTGCGCTCGCTGGAACTGCAGGTCAAGGAAGGCGAGTTCGTCGCCGTCACCGGCCCGTCCGGCTCCGGCAAGACCACCTTCCTCAACATCGCCGGCCTGCTGGAAACCTTCACCAGCGGCACCTACATGCTGGACGGGCAGGACGTGAGCACGCTGGGCGACGATGCCCGCAGCCGCCTGCGCAACCAGAAGATCGGCTTCATCTTCCAGGGCTTCAACCTGATCCCCGACCTGAACCTGTTCGACAACGTTGACGTGCCGCTGCGTTACCGAAAGATGAGCGCCAACGAGCGCCGCGAACGCATCGAGAAGGCATTGACCCAGGTCGGCCTCGGCTCGCGCATGAAGCACTACCCGAATGAACTGTCCGGCGGCCAGCAGCAGCGCGCCGCGATCGCACGCGCCCTGGCCGGCAGCCCGCGCCTGCTGCTGGCCGACGAACCGACCGGCAACCTGGACACGCAGATGGCCCGTGGCGTGATGGAGCTGCTGGAGGAAATCAACGCCGCCGGCACCACCATCGTGATGGTCACCCACGATCCGGAACTGGCCGCGCGCGCGCAGCGCAACGTGCACATCGTCGACGGCCAGGTGACCGACCTGGTACGCGAGCCGGTGCTGGCCACCCCGCCGCGCCACATCGTCGCCGTCAACGAGTGAGGGCCCAACCATGTTCGCCTACTACGCCCGATTGGCGGCGCGCAGCTTCCGCCGCAACAAGGTCCTGACCGCGCTGATGGTGGTTGCCATCGCACTCGGCATCGGCGCCTCGATGACCACGCTGACAGTCTTCCACGTGCTGTCCGGCGACCCGATTCCCGGCAAGAGCGACCGGCTGTTCTACGTGCAGCTCGACGCCGCGACCGGCGCCTATGTCGCCGGCGAAGAGCCGGAAACCCAGTTGACCCGCTTCGACGGTGAAGCGCTGCTGCGCGAAGCCAAGGGTGAGCGGCAGGCGCTGATGAGCGGCGGCGGTGGCACCATCGAGCCGGACAACAGCACGCTCAAGCCCTTCAGCATCGACACCCGCTGGACGTCGGCCGACTTCTTCCCGATGTTCGAGGTACCCATGCAGTACGGCCGCCCCTGGACGCGCGAGGATGACAACGCCCGCGCCCGCGTGGTGGTCATCTCCAAGGCACTCAACGACAAGCTGTTCCAGGGTGCCAACAGCGTGGGACGTGACCTGCGCATGGAAGGCCAGAGCTATCGCGTGGTCGGCGTGATGAAGGAGTGGAGCCCGGAGCCGCACTTCTACGATCTGACCACGGGCAGCTACGGCAAGGACGAAGATCTGCTGCTGCCGATCTCCACTTCGTTCGACCTCAAGCTCGGCAACAACGGCAACATGAACTGCTTCGGCGAGAACCCCGACGGCAACAGCTACTCGCTCAATGCACCTTGCGCCTGGCTGCAGTACTGGGTGGAGCTGGACCCGTCCAAGGCCGCCGACTACCGCCGCTACCTGGAAAACTACTCGACCCAGCAGCGCGAGGCCGGCCGCTTCAAGCACCCGCCGAACGTGCGCCTGCGCACCGTGATGGAATGGCTGGACTTCAACGGCGCGGTGCCCAGCGACGTGCGCCTGCAGCTGTGGCTGGCACTGGGCTTCCTCGGCGTCTGCCTGGTCAACACGGTGGGCCTGCTGCTGGCCAAGTTCCTGCGCCGCAGCGGTGAGATCGGCGTGCGCCGCGCCCTGGGCGCCAGCCGTGGGCAGATCTTCCTGCAGTGCCTGGTCGAAGCCGGTGCGGTCGGCGTGGTAGGCGGCGTGCTCGGCATCGGGCTGGCCCTGCTCGGCCTGTACGCGGTGCGCCAGCAACCGGTGGACTACGCGCAGCTCGCTCATCTGGACGGCAGCATGCTGCTGCTCGCACTGGGCCTGACCCTGTTCGCCAGCCTTGCCGCCGGCTTCCTGCCGGCCTGGCGCGCGATGCAGGTCACCCCGGCCATCCAGCTCAAGTCGCAGTAAGCACGAGAACGAGGACTCCCATGGACATCCGCCCCATCCTCAGCACCCTGCGCCGGCACAAGACTGCTGCCGCCCTGATCGTGCTGGAAGTCGCCCTGACCTGCGCCATCGTCTGCAACGCGCTGTTCCTGGTCAGCCAGCGCGTCGACAAGATCAGCATGCCCAGCGGCATCGCCGAGAACGAACTGGTGATGCTGCGCGTCAGCGGCATCGGCGAGCAGACCAATGCCATGGCGCGCACCCGCGAAGACCTGGCGGCACTGCGCGCGATTCCCGGCGTCACCAGTGCCACCATCATCAACCAGGTGCCGTTCCGCAACGGCTCGTCCAGCAGCAGCATCTCCCGCGAGGTCGACCAGGAACGCCCGACCACGAACGCGTCGATGTACACCCTGTCCGAAGGCGGCCTGGGCACGATGGGAATCAACCTCATCGCAGGCCGCGACTTCCTTCCCGGCGAGTACATCGAGTTCAAGGAAGCCTCCAAGGGCGGTGCCAAGCAGAAGGCCGTCCCGGTGATCCTCACCCAGAGCACCGCCGCGAAGATGGAGCCCAACGGCAGCGCGCTGGGCAAGACCTACTACATGGGCAAGCAACCCTTGAACGTGGTCGGTATCGTCGACACGCTCAGCACGCCCAATGGCTGGAACGACAACTGGACCAATTCGATGCTGCTGCCACTGCAGCGGTCCTTCGATGAAGGCGGCACGTACGTGCTGCGGACCGATCCGGCACGGCGCCAGGAAGTACTCGATGCTGCGGCCGCAGCGCTGGAACGCATCGACCCCAACCGGCTGATGCGCGACAAGCTGACCTATGAGGACCAGCGCAAGGACTTCTTCAAGAACGACCGGGCAATGGTCGGCCTGCTGATCACCGTCAGCATCTCGCTGCTGGTGGTCACCGCGCTGGGCATCATCGGCCTGGCCAGCTTCTGGGTGCAGCAGCGCAGCAAGCAGATCGGCATCCGCCGCGCGCTCGGCGCTACCCGCGGGCAGATCCTGCGCTACTTCCAGACCGAGAACTTCCTGCTGGCCACACTGGGCATCGTGCTGGGCATGCTGGCGGCCTACGCCATCAACCTCGCCCTGATGAACATGTACGAGCTGCCGCGCATGCCGTTGTATTACCTGCCACTGGGTGCGCTGCTGCTGTGGGCACTGGGCCAGATCGCGGTGTTCGGGCCGGCCCGGCGTGCCGCAGCGGTACCGCCGGCGGTTGCCACCCGGGGCGCCTGAGATGCGCGCCTGCTGGCTGCTGCTGATGCTGCTTCCATCCCTGCCGGCCCTGGCCGGCAGCAGCAGCGCGCAGACGCTGGAGTGGCGCCAGCAGGATGCACGGCTGGCGCTGCGCTCGACCGAAGGCCAGGTGCGGGTCGAAGCCGCTGCCCCCGAAGCCCGCTTCGGCGTGCGCAGCGGTGACCGCATCCTGCGCGTGGATGACACCGCCGTGCGCAGGATCGAGCATCTGACCGAAGCCCTGCGCCACTCCACCGCCCCCACCGCCTACCTGTTGCTGCGCCGCGACAGGCGCGAACTGACCGTGCCGGTGAATGCGGCTGCCTGGCGCCTGGCACTGGTTGCTCCGGCGCCGCCGCCACCGCCCCCTCCGCCGCGGTAGGCCCGGACCGCGCCTGCGGCCACGGGTTTGGCTATGCTTGATGGGTGGCGCCGGGCTCTCCCGGCGTGTGGACACGAACGGCTCCAACGGCGCCGCCCATCCCTTTCTGCAGAACCGCTTGATGCCTTCGATCCTGATCATCGACGACAACGCCAGCGTGGGTACCGCGCTGGACGTGCTGTTCTCCCTGCACGACATCGACACCCTGCAGGCACAGAGCCCGACCGAGGGCCTGGCACTGCTCGAGTCGCAGCCGGTCGACCTGGTGATCCAGGACATGAACTTCAGCGAGGACACCACGTCCGGGGAAGAAGGCGAGGCCCTGTTCGCGCAGATCCGCGAACGCCACCCTGACCTGCCGGTGATCCTGCTCACGGCCTGGACCCATCTGAGCAGCGCGGTGGACCTGGTCAAGGCCGGTGCCGCCGACTACCTGGCCAAGCCGTGGGACGACCGCAAACTGCTGACCACGGTCAACAACCTGCTGGAGTTGTCCGAGGCGCGTCGCGAACTGGACCGGCGTCGCAGCCGTGAACTGCGCCAGCGCAACGCACTGGAAGAGAAGTACGACCTGTGCGGCGCCGTGTTCGCCGACCCGGCCAGCGAGCGTGTCATCGCCCTGGCCTGCCAGGTCGCGCGCTCGGAGCTGCCGGTGCTGATCACCGGCCCCAACGGCGCAGGCAAGGAGAAGATCGCGCAGATCATCCAGGCCAATTCGCTGGTGGCCAAGGGCCCGTTCATCACCGTCAACTGCGGTGCGTTGCCATCGGAACTGATCGAAGCCGAACTGTTCGGCGCCGAGGCCGGTGCCTACACCGGCGCCAACAAGGCACGCGAGGGCAAGTTCGAAGCAGCCGACGGTGGCACTCTGTTCCTCGACGAGATCGGCAACCTGTCGCTGGGCGGGCAGATGAAGCTGCTGCGCGTGCTGGAAACCGGTCGCTTCGAGCGCCTGGGCTCCAACCGCGAGCGCCAGGTCAAGGTGCGCGTGGTCAGTGCGACCAATGCCGACCTTCCGGTCATGATCCGCGACGGCACCTTCCGCGAAGATCTCTATTACCGCCTCAACACGGTGGAACTGGTGCTGCCACCACTGGCCGAACGCCCGGGCGACATCGTGCCCCTGGCCGAGCGCTTCCTGGCCTCCGACAAGCCACTGTCCAGTGCCGCGGCCACGGCGCTGCAGCGGCATCCGTGGCCCGGCAATGTGCGTGAACTGCGCAATGTGATCCAGCGCGCCCAGCTGCTGGCCACCGGCAGCCGCATCGAAGTGGCTGACCTCAACCTGCCGCGCACTGCGGCGGCACCGCGCCCGGCACCGGGTGCCGGCAATGATCCTGATCGCGCGCGCATCGAGGATGTGCTGGCACGCAACCATGGCGTGATCGCGCAGGCCGCGGCCGAGCTCGGGCTCAGCCGCCAGGCGCTGTACCGGCGCATGGACCGCCACGGCATTCCGCGCGAATGAAGCGGCGCTCGTTCACCTTCCGCCTGTTCCTGCGCCTGCTGCCGGTGCTGGCGCTGGCTGCCGCGTTGCCGTGGCTGCTGGCGTACTGGATGGATCACGGCTGGGTGATCACCACGGTATCGACGCTGGTCCTGCTGTCGCTGATGTGGTGGACCCTGCGCCGCGCGACCGCACCGGTGCGCTCGCTGATGCGCGCGCTCTCCGGCACCACCAGCAGCTACCGCGATGGTGAGTACAACTTCGGCGTGCACTGGCCGGGCAATGATGAGCTGGGCGACCTGGTGCAGGCGCACCGCGAGCTGGGCGATGTGCTGCGTGCGCAGCGGCAAGGGCTGGTGCAGCGCGAACTGCTGCTCGACACCATGGTGCAGAACACGCCGGTGGCGATGCTGCTGATCGCGTCCGGCGGCGATGGCATCGCCCGCGTGGTGTTCTCCAACCTGGCCGCGCGCAAGCTGCTGCACGGCGGCTGGAAGCTGGAAGGCCAGCGCCTGGAGGATGTGCTGGAGCAGGTGCCGGTGGAGCTGCGCGACGCGATCGCCCGCGGCGGCGACAGCCTGTTCGCGGTGCATGCCGAAGGCGAGGACGGCGACGAGGAAGACGAGCAGGTCTACCACCTCTCACGCCGCGCGTTCCAGCTCAACGGCCGCCCGCACGACCTGCTGCTGGTACGCCTGCTGACCGCCGAACTGCGCCGCCAGGAGGTGCAGACCTGGAAGAAGGTGATCCGGGTGATCAGCCACGAGCTCAACAATTCGCTGGCGCCGATCGCTTCGCTGGCCCATTCCGGCGGCGTGCTGGTGCAGCGCGAACGCTTCGACCGGCTGCCGGAAATCTTCACCACCATCGAAGACCGTGCGCGCCACCTGGAGGGCTTCATCCGTGGCTATGCGCGCTTTGCCAAGCTGCCCCAGCCACAGCTGCAGACCGTGCACTGGGCGCCGTTCCTGTCCAGCCTGCGCCAGCAGATTCCGTTCACCATGGAGCGCGAGCCGGACGAGGCGCTGAGCAGCCGCATCGACATCGCGCAGTTCGGGCAGGCACTGTTGAACCTGCTGAAGAACGCGCACGAAGCCTGCGCGGAAGCCGATCCGCCCAACGATGACGTGCAGGTGCAGCTGACACGGCTGCCGCAATGGCTGCGCCTGGACGTGCTGGACCGCGGCAAGGGCATGAACGAGCAGGTACTGCAGAACGCGCTGATGCCGTTCTATTCGACCAAGCGCAATGGCACCGGATTGGGGCTGGCGCTGACCCGCGAGATCGTGGAGGCGCATGGCGGGCGGGTGTCGCTGCAGAATCGCGGCGATGGCGGGTTGTGCGTGTCGATCCTGCTGCCGGCGGGTTGAGTGGATCGATGGGGTGGATCCACGCCATGCGTGGATGTGCCGACCGAGGTCGGCCCCTACCAGACCCGTCGCATCGCCACCCGCAGGTGCATCGGAAACCCGAGCGCAGCCTCTTCGGCCATGACGGTGCGCAGGCCGTCGTTCCACTGCGCCTCAGGCACTACGTCGAACCCTTCGCTGGCATAGAAAGCTGCATTCCACGGCACGTCGCTCAAGGTGGTCAGCACCGCTGCAGCAAAGCCGGAGGCCCTGGCCTGCGCCAATGCATGCCGCAGCAACGCACGGCCATGGCCGCGACGCGCATGCACCGGGTCGACGTCCATCTGCAGCACATGGAATTCACCGCACAGCTCGCCCGCCAGCAGGTAACCGGCAATGCCGCTCCCGGCGGCATCCACGACCCATAGCTGACCACGCTGACGGCCCTCGCGCAGTGTCGACAGATCCAGCCCATGACCCGCGAACACGGGATAGGCCTCGTGGCCCTTCAACACCTCGCCAGCGCGCTGCTCGATGCCCGGCAGCACGCCGAGTTCATCGGCGTGCGGAACGCGGGGCTCAGGACTTCTTGAGCGGGCGCTTCCAGCCATCGATGGTTTCCTGCCGTGCGCGTGCCAGGGTCAGCTTGCCATCCGGCGCGTTGCGGGTGATGACCGAACCGGCGGCGATGGTTGCACTTTCGCCGATGGTCACCGGTGCCACCAGCGAGCTGTTGGAACCGATGAACGCGTTGTCGCCGATGGTGGTGGTCGACTTGTTCACGCCGTCGTAGTTGCAGGTGATGGTGCCGGCACCGATGTTCACCTTGCTGCCGATGACCGCGTCGCCCAGATAGGTCAAATGGTTGGCCTTGCTGCCGACGCCGAGGGTGACCTTCTTGGTTTCGACGAAGTTGCCGACATGCACGCCATCGGCCAGCACGGTACCTGGGCGCAGGCGCGCGAACGGGCCGACCAGCGCAGCGCCCTCGGTGACCACGCCTTCCAGATCGCAGTGTGCGCGCACTTCCGTGCCCGGCCCGAGATTGACGTCCTTCAGGCGGTTGAACGGGCCAACGGTGACGCCATCGCCGAGCACGATGTTGCCTTCCAGCACGACGTCGACGTCGATCAGCACATCGCTGCCGACGGTAACGGTGCCGCGGATATCCAGCCGCGCCGGATCACGCACGCGCGCACCCTGCGCGCACAGCGCACGCACCGCGCGCCGCTGCCAGGCGCGCTCCAGCTGCGACAGCTGCCAGGGATCGTTCGCGCCTTCGGCCTCCTGCGCGTCGGCGACCAGCGCCATCTCGGCCGGTGTGTACTCGTGGGCAGCAAAGGCGAAGACATCCGTCAGGTAGTACTCGCCCTGTGCATTGCTGTTGGAAAGCTGCGACAGCCAGCGGCGCAGTGCGGTCGACTCGGCCGCGATGATGCCGGTATTGATCGTGCGCACGCGCAGTTGATCGTCAGTGGCATCCTTCTGCTCGACGATCGAGCCGACCTTGCCCTCGGCATCGCGCAGCACGCGGCCGTAGCCGGTGGGATCGTCGACCTCGGCGACCAGCACCGCCAGGCGGCCCGGCTGCGCCAGCAGGTCGCGCAGGGTCTGCGCGCGGATCAGCGGCACGTCGCCGTACAGCACCAGCACCTGTGCGGCATCGGGCACCTGCGGCATTGCCTGCGCCACCGCATGGCCCGTGCCGAGCTGCTGGGCCTGCTCGGCCCACTGCAGGTCAGGCTGGCCCGCAAAGTGCTGCCGCACCGCTTCACCACCATGACCGTAGACCACGTGGATGGCGGCAGGCTGCAGCTCGCGTGCCGCGGCAATCACATGTGCCAGCATCGGCTCGCCGGCGATAGGCTGCAGCACTTTCGGCAGCACCGATTTCATGCGCTTGCCCGCGCCGGCGGCGAGGATGATGACGTGCAGGGGTTGGGTCATGGCAACGGCAATCTGTGGTTCGTTGCCGATGATTCTAGTGCGTGGGCCGCTAACATGGGGGCCTGCCCGTCCTCACCCCAACCATGAGCCTGCTCCGCCAGGGAAGCGCCTACCTCGTCATCGGCGCACTGCAGCTGCTGCTCGACTGGGCGGTGTTCGTGCTGGCCACGGCGGCGGGCGTGCCCGTGGTACCGGGCAACCTGGCCGGGCGACTGGCCGGCATGCTACTGGGTTTCTGGTTGAACGGGCGGATCACCTTCGCCACGGCCGATGGCCAGCAACGGCTGGGCTGGCGCCGCTTCGCGCGCTTCCTGCCACTGTGGCTGCTGCTCACCACGGCCAGCACGCTGCTGGTATCTGCCGCGGATCATGCGCTGGGCCTGCAGTACGCCTGGCTGGCCAAGCCGCTGGTGGAAGGCGGGCTGGCCGCTGTCTCGTTCCTGCTGATGCGCTACGTGGTGTATCGCTGATACGAGGTGGGGATCCGGATCTATAGAGTCGACTGTCAGTCGACTGCCTTTCGATCAGGCCGCGAAAAACCCGCGCTGCGCGCGATAGTCGAGCAACGGTCGACTCTACCCAGTGCGGTCGGCACCAACAAAAACGCCGGCACAAGGCCGGCGTTCTCGTGGGTGCAGCGTGAACCTCAGTGCTTGAGGGTCTTGCGCAGGCGCTCCAGCGCCTGCAGCTGCACCACGGCCTCGGCCAGCTTCTGCTGGGCTTCAGCAATTTCCATGGCTTCACCACGGTTGGCCAGGATGCGCTCGGCTTCTTCCTTGGCCTTGCGGACCGAGGCTTCGTCGATGTCCTGTGCGCGGATCGCGGTGTCGGCCAGCACGGTCACCACCTGCGGCTGCACTTCCAGGATGCCGCCGGAAATGGCGAAATCCAGCTGCTCGCCATTCGGCGTGGTCACCACCACCTTGCCCGGCTTCAGGCGGGTGATCAGCGGCGCGTGCTTGGGCGCGATGCCCAGTTCGCCCAGCTCACCGGTGGCCACGACCAGGGTCGCTTCGCCACGGAAGATTTCCTGCTCGGCGCTGACGATGTCGCAACGGATCGTGCTCATGCAAATCTCTTCGCTGTTCGCGGCGGCGCAATGCCACCGTGGGGGTCCACCGGTGCAGGCGGTTGCCCGGCACCGGCGTCAGGTCGGGCAGGATCGCTCCCGCCCGTCCCGGATCAGGCCTTCTCGGCCATCTTCTTGGCCTTCTCGACCGCTTCTTCGATGCCGCCGACCATGTAGAACGCCTGCTCCGGCAGGTGGTCGTACTCGCCATCGACGATGGCCTTGAAGCCACGGATGGTGTCCTTCAGCGGCACGTACTTGCCCGGCGAACCGGTGAACACTTCGGCCACGTGGAACGGCTGGCTGAAGAAGCGCTCGATCTTGCGGGCGCGCGACACGGCCTGCTTGTCCTCTTCGGACAGCTCGTCCATGCCCAGGATCGCGATGATGTCCTTCAGTTCCTTGTACTTCTGCAGGGTCTGCTGGACGCGCTGGGCGGTGTCGTAGTGCTCGTGGCCGATGACCAGCGGGTCCATCTGGCGGCTGGTGGAGTCCAGCGGATCGACGGCCGGGTAGATACCCAGCGAGGCGATCGAACGCGACAGGGTGACGGTCGAGTCCAGGTGGGCGAAGGTGGTCGCCGGCGACGGGTCGGTCAGGTCGTCCGCGGGAACGTAGACGGCCTGGATCGAGGTGATCGAACCGTTCTTGGTCGAGGTGATGCGTTCCTGCAGGACGCCCATTTCCTCGGCCAGGGTCGGCTGGTAACCCACGGCCGACGGCATACGGCCCAGCAGTGCCGACACTTCGGTACCGGCCAGGGTGTAGCGGTAGATGTTGTCGACGAACAGCAGGACGTCCTTGCCCTTGCCGTTTTCGTCCTTCTCGTCGCGGAAGTACTCGGCCATGGTCAGGCCGGTCAGGGCGACGCGCAGACGGTTGCCCGGCGGCTCGTTCATCTGGCCGTACACCATCGCCACCTTGTCGAGGACGTTGGAGTCCTTCATTTCGTGGTAGAAGTCGTTGCCCTCACGGGTACGCTCACCCACGCCGGCGAACACGGACAGACCGCTGTGCGCCTTGGCGATGTTGTTGATCAGCTCCATCATGTTGACGGTCTTGCCGACGCCGGCGCCGCCGAACAGGCCGACCTTGCCGCCCTTGGCGAACGGGCACATCAGGTCGATGACCTTGATGCCGGTTTCCAGCAGTTCGGTGGCCGGGGACTGGTCTTCGTACGACGGGGCCGCACGGTGGATTTCCCAGCTGTCGCTGGCGGCCACCGGGCCGGCTTCGTCGATCGGACGGCCGAGCACGTCCATGATGCGGCCCAGGGTGCCAGCACCGACCGGCACGGAGATGCCGCGGTTGGTGTTGGTGGCGATCAGGTTGCGCTTCAGGCCATCGGTGGAACCGAGGGCGATGGTGCGCACCACGCCGTCGCCCAGCTGCTGCTGGACTTCAAGGGTGATTTCGGTGTTGTCGACCTTCAGTGCGTCGTACACCTTCGGCACCGACTCACGCGGGAATTCGACGTCGACGACCGCGCCGATGATCTGAACGATCTTGCCCTGACTCATTGCTGCATCCTCTAATGTGTGCTTTGAACGAACGCGGTCAGACTGCTGCCGCGCCGCCGACGATTTCGGAGATTTCCTGGGTGATCGCTGCCTGGCGCGCCTTGTTGTAGACGAGCTGCAGGGTGCCGATCAGCTTGTTGGCGTTGTCGCTCGCCGCCTTCATCGCAACCATGCGTGCGGCATGCTCGGAGGCGACGTTTTCCAGCAGTGCCTGGTACACCAGCGACTCGATGTAGCGCGTCATCACGTGCTCCAGCACGGTCGCGGCATCGGGTTCGTACAGGTAATCCCAGTCGTGGTGAGCGACCTGCTTCTCAGCCGGCGGCAGCGGCAGCAGCTGATCGAAGCTGGCCTTCTGCGTCATGGTGTTCACGAAGCGGTTGTAGACCAGGTACACGCGGTCGACCTTGCCTTCGGTGAAGGCGTCGAGCATGACCTTGATCACACCGATCAGCGATTCCAGCTTCGGCACGTCGCCGATGTGGGTCACGCTGCCGACCATGTTGACCTTCACGCGGCGGAAGAAGGTCGATGCCTTCTGGCCGATGGTCACCAGGTCCACTTCGGCACCCTTGTCCTGCCATGCCTTGGCTTCGCCCAGCATCTTGCGGAACAGGTTGTTGTTCAGGCCGCCGGCCAGACCGCGATCGGAGGAGATCACGATGAACCCGACCCGCTTGACCTGCTCGCGCTCGACCAGGAACGGATGCTGGTAGTCGGTGCTGGCCTGGGCCAGGTGGCCGATCACCTGCTTCATCGCCTGCGCGTACGGACGCGAGGTCTTCATCCGATCCTGCGCCTTGCGGATCTTGGAGGCCGAGACCATTTCCAGGGCGCGCGTCACCTTGCGGGTGTTCTGCACGCTCTTGATCTTGGTTTTGATTTCGCGTCCGCTTGCCATCTCTTGTTTCCCGTGGCGCGGGGCTGATGCCCCGCGTTGTTCAACCGTTTGTCATCTGGTCCAGCGGAGCCGGTGGCTCCGCTCTACAGGACCGCGATTACCAGCTGCCGGTGGTCTTGAACTCGGCGATGCCCTTCTTGAAGGCACCTTCGATGTCGTTGTCCCAACCGCCGGTGGCGTTGACCTTGCTAACCAGCTCGCCCTGGGTGTTGGCGAAGTGGGCGTGCAGGCCTTCTTCGAACGCCAGCAGCTTGTTGACCGGCACGTCGTCGAGGTAACCCTCGTTGACGGCGTAGATCGACAGCGCCTGGTTGGCGATCGACATCGGCGCGTACTGCTTCTGCTTCATCAGCTCGGTGACGCGCTGGCCACGCTCCAGCTGCTTGCGGGTTGCTTCGTCCAGGTCCGAGGCGAACTGCGCGAACGCAGCCAGCTCACGGTACTGGGCCAGCGAGATACGGATGCCGCCCGACAGCTTCTTGATGATCTTGGTCTGGGCCGAACCACCGACGCGCGACACCGAGATACCGGCGTTCACGGCCGGGCGGATGCCGGCGTTGAACAGGTCGGTTTCCAGGAAGATCTGGCCGTCGGTGATCGAGATCACGTTGGTCGGAACGAAGGCGGACACGTCGCCGGCCTGGGTTTCGATGATCGGCAGCGCGGTCAGCGAACCGGTCTTGCCGGTGACCTTGCCTTCGGTGAACTTCTCGACGTATTCCTCGGACACGCGGGCAGCGCGCTCGAGCAAACGGGAGTGCAGGTAGAACACGTCACCCGGGTAGGCTTCACGGCCCGGCGGGCGCTTCAGCAGCAGCGAGATCTGGCGGTAGGCCACGGCCTGCTTGGACAGATCGTCGTACACGATCAGCGCGTCTTCGCCGCGGTCCATGAAGTACTCACCCATGGTGCAGCCCGAGTAGGCGCTGATGTACTGCATGGCAGCCGATTCGGAAGCGGTCGCGGCCACCACGATGGTGTGGGCCAGCGCGCCGTTCTCTTCCAGCTTGCGCACGATGTTGGCGATGGTCGAAGCCTTCTGGCCGATCGCAACGTACACGCACTTGATGCCGGTGCCCTTCTGGTTGATCACCGCGTCGATCGCCATGGCGGTCTTGCCGGTCTGGCGGTCACCGATGATCAGCTCGCGCTGGCCACGGCCGATCGGGATCATGGCGTCGACCGACTTGTAACCGGTCTGCACCGGCTGGTCGACCGACTTGCGCCAGATCACGCCCGGAGCAACGCGCTCCACCGGAGCGGTCAGGTCGGTGCCCAGCGGGCCCTTGCCGTCGATCGGCTCGCCCAGCGCGTTCACGACGCGGCCCAGCAGTTCCGGACCGACCGGCACTTCCAGGATGCGGCCGGTGGTCTTGGCGACGTCGCCTTCGCGCAGGTGCTCGTAGTCACCCAGGACCACGGCGCCGACCGAGTCGCGCTCCAGGTTCAGGGCCAGGGCGAAGGTGTTGTTCGGCAGTTCGATCATTTCGCCCTGCATCACGTCGGCCAGACCGAAGATGCGCACGATGCCGTCGGACACGCTGGTCACGGTGCCTTCGTTGCGCGATTCCGCGGCCAGCTTGACCTTCTCGATGCGGTTCTTGATCAGTTCGCTGATTTCGGAGGGGTTGAGCGTGGTTGCCATCGTCAAGTCCTAGTGCCGGCAGCGGGGCCGGACGTTAAATGAATTCAGTTAGCGAGCGCGGTCTGCAGACGGGCCAGCTTGCCCTTCAGCGAACCATCGATGACCACGTCGCCGGCATCGATCACGGCGCCGCCGATCAGCGAGGCATCGACCGCGGTGGTCACGTCGACCTCGCGGTTGAAGCGCTTGCGCAGCGCGACCTTGATCGCATCCAGCTCACCGGCCGACAGCTCGGCCGCCGAGGTCACGGTGGCCTTGACCACGTGCTCGGCTTCGGCGCGCAGGGCATCGAACATGCCGGAGATTTCCGGCAGCAGCGGCAGACGATGCGAGTCGGCCAGGATGGCCAGGAAGCGCGAGTAGGTCTCGCCGTGGGTCACCGGCGCCAGCAGGGCGACGGCGTCGTCACGGCCCAGCTCCGGGTTGGCGAGCAGGGCCGCCACGCGCGGATCGGCGGCGACGTGGGCGGAGAACGCCAGGGCGTCCGACCACGGCGCGAACGCGCCTTCGTCGCGCGCGGTCGCGAACGCGGCGCGGGCGTACGGGCGGGCAAGCGTGAGGGCCTGGCTCATCCTTAGATCTCCGAGGCCAGCTCGTCGAGCAGCGCCTTGTGGGCGTTGGCGTCGATTTCGCGCTTGAGCAGCTTTTCGGCACCGGTCACGGCCAGCGCGGACACCTGCTTGCGCAGATCTTCACGGGCACGGTTGGCGGCGGCGTCGATTTCAGCCTGGGCCAGTTCCTTCTGACGGGTGGCTTCGGTGATCGCTTCGTTACGGGCAGCATCAACGATCTGGTTGGCGCGCGCGTGGGCCTGGTCGATGATCTCGTTGGCCTTGGTGCGTGCTTCTTTCAGCGCTTCGTTGACCTTCTCCTGCGCCTGGGCCAGATCTTTCTGGCTGCGGTCGGCAGCAGCGAGGCCTTCAGCAATCTTCTGCTGGCGCTCTTCGATCGCGTTCATCAGCGGCGGCCAGATCTTGGTCGCGATGATCCAGATCAGACCAGCGAAGGCGAGCGCCTGCGCAAGAAGGGTGAAATTGATATTCATGGTTAGCTCGATCGCTGGTTTCGGGGTGGACGCGCCGCCGTAGCGGCGCATCCGGCCTTCATCCGAAACCGGGTGCATCAGCACCCGGTCGTCTCAAACCGCTGTATCAGCCGGCCAGAGCCTTGGTGACGGCGCCAGCGAAGGCAGCCGACAGCGGGTTGGCGAAGGCCAGCAGCAGGCCGACGGCGACCGAGATGATGAACGCGGCGTCGATCAGGCCGGCGGTGATGAACATGCGGACCTGCAGGACCGGGATCAGTTCCGGCTGGCGGGCGGCCGACTCCAGGAACTTACCAGCCATGATGGCCAGACCCAGACCGGCGCCCAGCGCGGCCAGGCCGATCATGATGCCGACGGCAAGGGCGGTGGAGCTCTGAATCTGCGCGAAGTTGGTCAGGACGGCGAAGTACATGGTTATCTCCAGGAACTTAAGTTGCTAAGGGTGATGAAACGGATGAAGGTTGAAACGCGTTGAAGCTTGAAACTCAGTGAGCGTCTTCCGACAGGCTCAGGTACACGATCGACAGCATCATGAAGATGAAGGCCTGCAGCGGGATCACCAGCAGGTGGAACAGCATCCAGCCGAGGCCGAACGCACCACCGGCAATGGCACCGAAGAAACCGGCACCACCCAGCACCCAGATCAGCAGGAACACGATTTCGCCGCCGAACATGTTGCCGAACAGTCGCATCGCCAGCGAGATCGGCTTGCTCAGCCACTCGACGATGTTGAGGATCAGGTTGAACGGCATCATCCACTTGCCGAACGGCGCCGTCAGGAATTCCTTGATGAAGCCCAGCAGGCCCTTCGACTTCAGTGCGAAGAACAGCATCAGGAAGAACACGCTGATGGCCATGCCCAGGGTGGCATTGACGTCGGCGGTCGGCACCGGCTTCCAGTAGTGGATGCCCGCCCATTCCAGCGGCTTGGCGATGAAGTCGGCCGGGATCATCTTGATCAGGTTCATCATCAGGATCCAGAAGAAGATCGTGATGGCGATCGGCGTGACCAGCTTGCTCTTGCCGTGGTAGGTGTCCTTGGCCTGGCGGTCGACGAACTCCAGGCAGATCTCGACGAAGGCCTGCCACTTGCCCGGCACGCCGGCGGTGGCCTTGCGGGTGCCCAGCCAGAACGCGACGACGATCACCAGGCCCATCAGGACCGCGGTGAGGAAGGTATCGACGTGGATATGCCAGAACATACCCTCACCCTTGCCGACCGGCGCGGTCAGGTTGTGCAGGTGATGCTGGATGTAGCTGGTAGGGGTTAGAGCCTCGCCCGCCATGTGTCCGGAACCTTCAGTTAATTGAATTCTGTCAACGCCTGGCCATGGCCAGGACCTGGAACATCAAGCCGACGGCGATACCGGCCAACAGCGCCAATGCAGGCAGCTTGAAGACCAGGAACCCCACCAGCAGGACGCCGAAAACCACCACCCACTTGGCCACGATCGCAATGATCAGGCGAGCCATCGCCGATCCTGCGGCCACCGCTCCCCCGCTCAGTGCCATCCGCGCTGCCACCCAGCCACCGGCCGAAATGGCCACACCGGACGCCAGCGCGCCGAGGGCATACTTCGGACCCACCAGCAGGAAGGCCAGGGCCAGGACAGCGACCGCGGCCAGCGGGTAGACCGCGGCGCGCAGCATCAGTCGCCGACCCGCATCAACGGAGTTCAGCACAGGACGTCCCGCGTGGTTGCAAGTGGAGGGCTGAGGCGGCTACAGCAGAGGGGGCCTCATCGAGCCGCCAAATTATAGCAATGGGACAATTTGCGAGACAACCGCTCCCTGTTCATCCCGGGAGGCCGCAAGTTGCGGTAACGGTTACATTTTTGCGTGCCACCCAAGGGACAATGACGTCCGCGTGATGCTGCAGCGCAGTATTGAACTTTGGTCGCAGGCTGCGGAACTTTCGCCGAATGCGCCGGTCCGATCTTTCGACCTGCCTGCAGCAACCTCGTCGACGCTTCGCCCCGCAGGTCCCACGATGGCCCCGAAGCCCGGCTCCGGGGCCATCTTTTTTGCATCGTCGCGACAGCGCTGAACCGTGCACATCCCGTGGACCATACGTTCACGGATGGTGGACGCCGCCGTCCGGCACAGTGGTCTTCATTCTGATGAACCACTGCAAGGACTCTTCGATGCGCTCCGTTCCCACCCTGCTCGCCCTCTCCCTGCTCGCCGCCGGCGCTTCGTTCGCCAATGCCGCCCACGCCGCGGAAGGCGACGACCGTTTCGCCATCCGCCTGGGTGCGATGAACATCGATTCGGACAACACGCTCCGCGGCAGGACCAACGTGGCTGGCCAGGACATCGCCCTGAACCAGGACTTCAAGCTGGGTGGCAAGGAATGGGAGCCGCGCATCGACGGCATGTTCCGCATCAGCAACCGCCAGCGCCTGCTGTTCAACTACTTCAAGTACGACAAGGACCGCCGCGAGACGCTGGACCAGGGCATTTCCTTCGGCGGTGAGAACGTGCCGGCCGGCAGCTTCGTGAAGGGTGAACTGAAGTACCAGGTGGCCAGCCTGGTCTATGACTATTCGGTCGTCGATACCGACACCTTCGACCTCGGCCTGCAGATCGGTGGCGAGTACGCCAAGGTCAGCACCAAGGGTTATGCCGACCTGGGCACCGTGTACGAAGGCCAGTTCCTCGACGAGAAGGCCGACGGCATCGCGCCGGTGGTGGGTGCGCGCATGACCTTCACCCCGTCCGAGCGCTGGATGATCACGCTGCAGGGCCAGTACCTGAACACGCGTTGGGGCAGCTTCGATGACTACAAGGGCGACCTGAGCCGCGCCAATGCCATCGTCGATTACCGCTTCACCAAGAACTTCGGCGTGTTCGCCGGCTACGACTGGTTCAAGCTGGACGTGGACAAGAAGGGCAGCGACGGCACCGTCGGCCTGAAGCAGGAATTCAAGGGCCCGGTGGCAGGCGTCAGCTTCGTGTTCTGATCCCCCGCCCCTTCCACGGCACTCTCTCTCCTGGCGCGGCCTCCGGACTATCGGGGCCGCGCTTTTTTGTGCTGTTTTCCCCTGTGTGCAGGAGCAAGAGCGGCTGGGTCGAGCGCTGGAGGGAGCGGGGGCTGTGTGCGAATGTCCCCCGGCGCCGGCCTGCGGCCGGCACCTCCTCCTTTACTTCGCACACAGCCCCCGCTCCCTCCGCGTGTCAGGCATCCAGGCGGCTTTGGCAGCAGCTCTCGACTGTCCGTAAGCCGAGCCGCTGCGCGGGTGGCAGGCGTTTCGACAAAGTAAAGGAGGAGGCGACCGCCGCAGGCGGACGACGGGGGACATTTGTCGAAATGCCCGCCTCCCGCGCAGCGGCCCCACCCTTTGCTGCAGCACTGATCGAAGAAAAAAAGCCCCGGCAGAAGCCAGGGCTTTTCGTTCGCAACGGCGCGGGCGCCTTACTTCTTCTTCGGCATGTACAGGTCGGTGATCGTGCCGTCGTAGATTTCCGAGGCCATCGCCACCGATTCGCTCAGCGTCGGGTGCGCGTGGATGGTGTGGCCGATGTCTTCGGCTTCGGCACCCATCTCGATGGCCAGGCCGATCTCGGCCAGCAGGTCACCGGCATGCACGCCGACGATGGCACCACCGATGATGCGGTGGGTCTCTTCGTCGAAGATCAGCTTGGTGAAGCCCTCGGTGCGGCCGATGCCGATCGCGCGGCCGCTGGCCGCCCACGGGAACTTGGCCACGCCGACCTTCAGGCCCTTGGCCTTGGCTTCGGTCTCGGTGACGCCGACCCAGGCGATTTCCGGGTTGGTGTAGGCCACCGACGGAATCACGCGGGCGACCCATTCCTTCTTGTGGCCGGCAGCCACTTCAGCGGCCAGCTTGCCTTCATGCGTGGCCTTGTGGGCCAGCATCGGGTTGCCGACGATGTCGCCGATGGCAAAGATGTGCGGCACGTTGGTGCGCATCTGGCGGTCCACCGGGATGAAGCCACGCTCGGTGACCTGCACGCCCGCCTTCTCGGCATCGATCTTCCTGCCGTTCGGCGAGCGCCCCACGGCCACCAGCACGCGGTCGAAGGTGCCCTGCGCCAGCGCGGGCGACTGGCCTTCCTCGGCAGCTTCGAAGGTGACGGTGATGCCCTTGGCATCGGCGGTGACGCCGGAGGCCTTGGTCTTCAGGTGCACTTCGATGCCCTGCTTCTTCAGGCGGTCGGCCAGCGGCTTGACCAGGTCCTTGTCGGCGCCCGGCATCAGCTGGTCCATGAACTCGACCACGGTGACCTTGCTGCCCAGCGCGCCATACACGGTGGCCATTTCCAGGCCGATGATGCCGCCACCGACAACCAGCAGCGAGCCCGGCACTTCGGCCAGTTCCAGCGCGTCGGTGGAGTCCATCACGCGCGTGTCGTCCCACGGGAAGTTCGGCAGCTTCACCGCCTGCGAACCGGCGGCGATGATGCACTTCTGGAAGCGCAGCAGCTGGGTGCTGCCGTCAGCGGCGGTGATCTCCAGCTCGTTGGCCGAGACGAACCTGCCGACGCCCTGCACGCTGCGGACCTTGCGCTGCTTGGCCATGCCGGCCAGGCCCTTGGTCAGCTGGTTGACGACCTTTTCCTTGTACTGGCGCAGCTTGTCCAGGGTGATGGTCGGCTTGCCGAACTCGACGCCGAAATCACCGGCGTGGGCCACTTCGTCGATCACCGCTGCGGCATGCAGCAGCGCCTTGGACGGAATGCAGCCGACGTTGAGGCAGACGCCGCCGAGGCTGGCGTAGCGCTCGACCAGAACGGTATCCAGGCCGACGTCGGCGGCGCGGAAGGCGGCGGTGTAGCCGCCCGGGCCCGAGCCCAGCACGACCATTTCGCATTCGATATCGGCCGGCTTGCCGCTGGACAGCGCCGGCTTCGGCGCAGCCGGCTCGGCCGGGGCGCGGTGCGACGGGGTCACCGGCGGCTTGCTGGCCGGCGCAGCTGCGGCCGGAGCCGGCGCGGCGGCCTTGGCCGGGGCTTCGGCGGCGCCTTCGGTTTCCAGCACCACGACCACGGCGCCTTCGGACAGGCTGTCGCCCAGCTTGACCTTCAGTTCCTTGACCACACCGGCGGCCGAGGACGGCACTTCCAGGGTGGCCTTGTCCGATTCCAGGGTCACCAGACCCTGATCCTTCTTCACCGTGTCGCCGACGGCGACCAACACTTCGATCACCGGCACATCGCTGTAATCGCCGATGTCGGGAACCTTGACTTCAATCGTGGCCATGGTGGTTTTCCTCGTGCCCGGCCGGCATGGCCGGCGGGCTGTCACTGCATCTGTTCACGCGGCCGCGCCAGGGGGCGGCAGCCGCACGGTGGGGGCGAAGCGGTGCCTTACAGCAGCACGCGGCGCATGTCGGCCAGTACCTGCGACAGGTAGGTGGTGAAGCGTGCGGCCAGGGCGCCATCGATGACGCGGTGGTCGTAGCTCAGCGACAGCGGCAGCATCAGCTTCGGCGCGAATTCCTTGCCATTCCAGACCGGCTGGATGGAGGACTTGGAGACGCCGAGGATGGCCACTTCCGGTGCATTGACGATCGGGGTGAACGCGGTGCCGCCGATGCCGCCCAGCGAGCTGATCGAGAAGCAGCCGCCGCTCATGTCGGCCGGGCCCAGCTTGCCGTCGCGCGCCTTCTTGGCCAGTTCGCCGGTTTCCTGCGCGATCTGCACCACGCCCTTCTTGTCCACGTCGCGGATGACCGGCACGACCAGGCCGTTCGGCGTGTCGGCGGCGAAACCGATGTGGAAGTACTTCTTCAGGGTCAGGTTTTCACCACTGGCATCGAGCGAGGCGTTGAATTCCGGGAACTTCTTCAGCGCCGCGGCGCTGGCCTTGATCAGGAAGGCGAGCATGGTCAGCTTGATGCCGGCCTTCTCGTTCTCCTTGTTCAGCGCCACGCGCAGCCCTTCCAGGTCGGTGATGTCGGCCTGCTCGAACTGGGTGACGTGCGGGATCATCGCCCAGTTGCGGGCCAGGTTCGCGCCGGAGATCTTCTTGATGCGCGACAGCGGCTGCACTTCGGTCTCGCCGAACTTGCTGAAGTCGACCTTCGGCCACGGCAGCAGGTTCAGACCACCACCGGCGGCAACGGCACCACCGGCAGCGGCCGGCACGCCGCCGCTGAGCGCGGCCTTGACGAACTTCTGCACGTCACCCTTGGTGATGCGGCCGCCCTTTTCGGTGCCGTTGATCTGCAGCAGGTCCACGCCCAGCTCGCGCGCGAACACGCGCACGGCCGGGGTGGCATACGGCACCTTGGCCGGCAGCACGCCATCGGCATTGAACTGCACCGGCGGGCTGGACGGGGTACCGGCCGAGGCGACCTCGCGGGCGGCCAGCTTGTCCGGCTGGGCCGGCACGGCGACCGGCTCGACCTTGGTGGCGGTTTCGGCGGCGGCCGGGGCAGCGGCAGCGGCGGCCTTGCTCGGGGCCGGCGCGGCAGCGCCCTCGGCCTCGATGATGGCGACCACGGCACCCTGCGACAGGGTGTCGCCGACCTTGACCTTCAGCTCCTTGACCACGCCAGCGACCGACGACGGCACTTCCATGGTGGCCTTGTCGCTTTCCAGCGTGACCAGGCCCTGGTCCTTCTTGACCGTGTCGCCGACGGCAACCAGCACTTCGATGACCGGGATGTCGGTGTAATCGCCGATGTCCGGCACCAGCGCTTCAACGGCACCGCCGCTGGCGGCCGGTGCGGCCGGCGCAGCAGCGGCCGGGGCCGGCGCGCTCTGGGTGGCGGCGGCCGGGGCAGCGGCCTTGGCCGGGGCCGGTGCGGCGGCGGCCGGCTTGGCAGCTTCGCCTTCGGCCACTTCGATCAGCGCCACGACCTTGCCTTCGGACAGGTTGTCGCCGACCTTGACCTTCAGTTCCTTGACCACGCCCGCCACCGAGGACGGCACTTCCATGGTCGCCTTGTCGCTTTCCAGCGTCACCAGGCCCTGGTCCTTCTTGACCGTGTCGCCGACGGCGACAAGCACCTCGATTACCGGGATATCGCTGTAGTCACCGATATCGGGGACAAGTGCTTCCTTGATTTCGGCCATGGGGATAACTCCGGCAATCTGGTGTAGGGAAACGTCTATTGTGCGGCCAGCGGGGTCCAGCGCCAACCGTTACAGGTGTTTTCAGTACGCACGCAGCCGGGACACGCTGTTGCTCATGGGTTGCGGCCTTGACCAGTCGGTAGCGTATTGTCCCGACGATGTCCGCTTGATGTCGCCAGTACGTCGGCCACCGGCTGCCAGGCCAGGCGCAGGCGCGGCAGCGACCACGCCGCGTTGGCCGGGCTGGTGGAGGGCAGCGCCAGCAGCCTCGGCGGCGCCTCCAGCCGGGGCAGCACCCAGCGCTGAAACGCCTGCATCGACGCCGCGCCATTGCAGGCGATCAGCTCCAGCTCAGGAAGCGAGGCGATCAGTGACGGCAGCGCATTGGGCACTTCCGTGCCGCGCACGATGTCCGCGTCCAGACTGCCGCGCCGCTCGCACTGGCCGATCACATCCCACAGGCCGATGCCCGCGGCGTTCAATGCCTGCAATCGCTGTGCATACGGCAGGCCCGCATCAAACCCGCAGATTTCCGCCAAAAGCGGCCAGAAGCGATTGCGCGGGTGCGCGTAGTAGCGCTGCTCCTGCAGCGACGCCACACCCGGCATCGAACCGAGCAGCAGCACTCTGCAATCCACGTTCACCTGCGCTTGCAGGCCGATGCACATCGTCGCAGCGCTCACATCTTCTCCAACTGAATGAATGTCACGGATGGCCAAAAACCCCATGAATACAGGCTTTTCGCGCTGCTCGCTGAACAAGCCAAACCAATTTTTAACGCGCGTCGGATTCGATTCATGTTGGGGCGACTACGGTGTGCTCGCCCCGCAACCGGGGGCCCAAAACAAGAAACATTAGGAGATACCCCCATGCGCTCCATCCGTATCCTGAGTCTCGCCCTGCTGACCTCCGCCGCGTTCGCGCCGGCCGCTTTCGCCCAGGACAGCAGCACCGATACCGCTTCGGGCAAGCATTTTGCCGTTGTTGGCGGCATCTCGCTGCTGCAGCCGAAGAATGATCCGATCGACGGCATCAAGAAGACCGATGGCGGCCCGGCGCCGACCGTCAGCTTCAGCTACTACGTCAACGACAACTGGGCCGTTGAACTGTGGGGCGCCGCCGACAAGTTCGACAACAAGTTCAAGGGCCCGAACAACGTTCGCGTGGGTTCGGTCGAGCAGCAGCCGGTCGCGCTGAGCGGCCAGTACCACTTCGGCCAGGCCGACAACGTGTTCCGTCCGTTCGTGGGCGTGGGCTACTACCAGTCGAGCTTCAGCAGCGAAAAGCTGGCCGACGGCAGCAGCTCCGACATCCGCCTGAAGGACGCCAAGGGCGTGATCGGCACCGTCGGCGTGGACATGAACATCAATTCCACCTGGTTCGCCCGTGCTGACGCCCGCTACATGCGCGCCCGCCCGGACGTGAAGGTTGGCGGCGAGAAGATCGGCGAAGCCAAGATGGATCCGTGGACCGTCGGCTTCGGCATCGGCGCCCGCTTCTGATCCAGGCAGCACCGCTCCATTGATGCAACGCGACGGGCTCTTCGGGGCCCGTCGTCGTTTCCGTCACCTGCGGTCTGTAGAGTCGAGCTTGCTCGACTCTCGTCAACGCAGTCGAGCAAGCTCGACTCTACAGACACAGGACACGGAGGCGCGATGGAGGAGGTTGACCTGCTGGTGATCGGTGGCGGCATCAACGGTGCCGGCATCGCCCGTGACGCGGCCGGTCGCGGCCTGCGGGTGCTGCTGTGTGAACAGCATGACCTGGCCGCGCACACCTCCAGTGCCAGCAGCAAACTGATCCACGGCGGCCTGCGTTACCTGGAACAGGGCGAACTGGGCCTGGTGCGCAAGGCGCTGGGCGAGCGCGAGGTGGTGCGCCGGCAGGCACCGTACCTGGTCCATCCGTTGCGCTTCGTGCTGCCCTGGGAACCGCATCTGCGCCCGCGCTGGATGCTGCGCGTGGGGCTATGGCTGTACGACCACCTGGGCCGGCGCAGCCCTGCCTTCCCCGCCTCGCAGGCGCTGGACCTGCAGCAGGATTCGCTCGGCGCCTGGCTCTCCCCGGTGCTGCGGCGGGCCTTCAGCTATGCCGATGCACAGGTCGATGATGCGCGGCTGGTACTGCTGAACGCACTGGATGCCGCGCAGCGCGGCGCGCAGGTGCAGGTGCGCAGCCGCTGCATCGAGCTGCGTGCGCTGCAGGGCCGTTGGCAGGCCGTGCTGGAAACCCACGATGGTCAGCAACGGCACGTGATCGCACGCGCGGTGGCCAATGCCGCGGGCCCGTGGGCGGGCGGCCTGCTGGAACGGATGCAGGCGCGCAGCGGCGGCCCCGCCCTGCGCCTGGTGCAGGGCAGCCACATCGTGCTGCGCCGCCCCTGGCCCGATGACAGCGCCTGCCTGCTGCAGCAACCCGATGGCCGGGTGGTGTTCCTGCTGCCCTTCGCCCAAGACCACCTGCTGGTCGGCACCACCGACACCGATTACCGTGGCGATCCGGCGCGCTGCAGCGTACTGCCGTCCGAGCTGGCCTACCTGTGCGATGCCGCCAACCGCTACCTGCGTGAACCGATCACCGCCGCGGACGTGGCCTGGCAGTTCGCCGGTGTGCGCCCGCTGCTGGCCGACCCGGACCCGCGTGCGGCGAAGCTTAGCCGCGACTACCGCCTGCAGGTACAGTCCGATCCGGCGCCGGCACTGCATGTGCTCGGCGGCAAACTGACCACCTATCGGGTACTGGCCGAAGAGGCACTGGACCTGCTGCGCCCTGCCCTACCGCAGATGGGGCCCGCCTGGACCGCAACCGGAGCCGCACTGCCGGGCAGCGACTGGGGGGACGCCGCACAGGCCCGCTCGCAGCTGAGCGCGCGGGCTCCCTGGTTGCCCGCGGACATCGCGCGACGCTGGGCCGGGGCCTACGGCAGCCGCAGCGCGTCGTTGCTGGGCGCGGCGCAATCCATGGACGATCTTGGCGAGCACTTCGGTGCGGGCCTGCATGCGCGCGAAGTGGATTTCCTGCGGGAGCATGAGTGGGCGCACGACGCCGATGATGTGCTGTGGCGGCGGAGCAAGCTGGGGTTGCGGCTGGATGCCGCGCAGGTGCCGCGGCTGCAGGCATGGATGGATAGACGGTAGAGTCGAGCTTGCTCGACTGGCATGAAGAGCAGTCGAGCAAGCTCGACTCTACCAATACCATCGCTACCGGAGACGCTGCATGACGCCCCGCTACGTGCTGGCCATCGACCAGGGCACCACCAGTTCGCGCGCGATCCTGTTCGACCGTGCCGGCAACATCGTCGGCAGCGCGCAGCGCGAGTTCGCGCAGATCTTCCCGCACCCTGGCTGGGTCGAGCATGACCCGCGCGAGATCCTTACCAGCGTCTATGCCACGCTGACCGAGCTGCTCAGCCGCGGGCAGATCGACCCGCGCCATATCGCCGCGCTGGGCATCACCAACCAGCGCGAGACCACGGTGGTCTGGGATCGCGCAACCGGCCAGCCGATCCACAACGCCATCGTCTGGCAGTCGCGGCAGAGCCACGCCCTCTGCGAGCGGCTGAAGTCCGATGGCCACGAGGCGCTGGTGCGCGAGCGCACCGGCCTGCTGATCGATGCGTATTTTTCCGCAACAAAGGTGCGCTGGATCCTCGACCACGTGGAGGGCGCGCAACAGCGGGCCGAGCGCGGCGAACTGCTGTTCGGCACCATCGACAGCTGGCTGGTGTGGAACCTCAGCGGTGGCCAGGCGCACGTGACCGATTACAGCAACGCCGCGCGAACGCTGCTGTTCAACATCCACACGCTGGACTGGGATGACGACCTGCTGGCGCTGCTGGACATCCCGCGCGCGATGCTGCCGCAGGTGCGTGACTCCAGTTCGGTATACGCGCACACCCGGCCGCAGTTCTTCTTTGACCATCCGATCCCGATCGCCGGCATCGCCGGTGACCAGCAGGCGGCGCTGTTCGGCCAGGCCTGCTTCCAGCCGGGCATGGTCAAGAACACCTATGGCACCGGCTGCTTCATGCTGATGCATACCGGCACCCAGGCGGTGCGTTCGCGCAACGGACTGCTGACTACCATCGCCTGGGGCCTGGACGGGCGCGTGGAGTACGCGCTGGAGGGCTCGATCTTCGTGGCCGGCTCGGTGGTGCAGTGGCTGCGCGACGGCCTGCGCATGATCGAGCGCGCCGGCGACAGCCAGGCGTTGGCCGCACAGGTGCCCGACAGTGGAGGTGCCTACCTGGTGCCTGCGTTCGTCGGTCTGGGCGCGCCCTATTGGCGCAGTGACGTGCGCGGCGCGATGTTCGGGTTGACCCGGGGCACGCGCAAGGCGCACTTCGTGCGCGCCGCACTGGAAGCGATGGCCTACCAGACCCGCGATGTGCTGGATGCGATGCAGTCCGATGCAGGCATCGCGCTGACCGAGCTGCGCGCTGATGGCGGTGCGATTGGCAACGACTTCCTGGCCGGCTTCCAGGCCGACATCCTCGGCGTGCCGCTGCTGCGGCCGCGACTGACCGAGACCACCGCGCTGGGTGCGGCCTACCTGGCCGGGCTGGCGGTGGGGTTCTGGACCAGCCGCGAGCAGATCACCGCGCAATGGGGCCTGGACCGGCGCTTCGAGCCACAGATGGAGGTGGCGCGGCGCGAGAAGCTGTACGCCGGGTGGCAGCAGGCGGTGGCCGCCACGCTCGCCTTCCACGTCGACTGAGGGTAGTGCCGGCCGCTGGCCGGCAACCCCATGATCCTTGGCGGCGTTTGCAGATTGCCGGCCAGCGGCCGGCACTACCGCATGGCCAGAGCGTCCGTAGCGCCGGTCAGAACGCCGGCAGCACCGCGCCCTTGTACTTGGTTTCGATGAAGGCCTTCACCTGCGGGCTGGTCAGCGCCTTGGCCAGCTTCTGAACGCGGGCATCGTCCTTGTTGTCCGGGCGCGCGACCAGGAAGTTCACGTACGGCGAATCCTTGCTTTCGATCGCCAGCGCGTCCTGGGTCGGGTTGAGGCCGGCATCCAGCGCATAGTTGGTGTTGATCAGGGCCAGATCGACCTGGTCCAGCACGCGCGGCAGCATCGCCGAGTCCAGCTCGCGGAACTTCAGGTTCTTCGGGTTGGCGATGATGTCGCGCTGGGTCGACAACGCGTTGGTCGGGTCCTTCAACTCGATCACGCCGGCCTTGTGCAGCAGGATCAGCGCACGGCTGTTGTTGCTCGGGTCGTTCGGGATCACCACGTCGGCGCCCTCACGCAGCTCGGCCAGCGACTTGATCTTGCGCGAGTACGCACCGAACGGCTCGATGTGCACGCCGATCACCTTCACCAGGTCGGTCTTGCGGTCGCGGTTGTAGGCATCCAGGTACGGCTCGGTCTGGAAGTAGTTGGCGTCCACCTGCTTCTGCACCAGCTGGTCGTTGGGCTGCACGTAGTCGTTGAACACGCGCACGTCCAGGTCCACGCCTTCCTGCTTGAGGATCGGCTTGACCACCTCGAGGATCTCGGCGTGCGGCACGGCCGTGGCGGCCACCACCAGCTTCTGCGAGGGTTCGCCGGATTTGCCGCAGGCGGTCAGGGCCAGCGCAGCGGCAAGCAGGGGCAGCAACAGGGTCTTCTTCATGGGCGGTGGGGTTCTCGTGGGGAGGGTCAGGCGTTGTCGTAGTTGCTCAGGGCCAGCTCGAGCAGGGCCTTGGCCTGCTCGCGCAGCATCACCGGCTCCACGATCTCGGCATCCGAGCCATAGTGCAGCACGTCCATCAACAGCTCGCGCGAGACGCTGTACGGCACCTTCAGTTCATAGCGGCCATCGGCCAGGAAGCGGCCCTGCTGCTTGGAGTGCCAGTGCTCGTCGGCCACCCAGCGCGCGGCCTTGGCGCTGAACAGGATGGTCGCCCAGCCCTTCGGCGCGCCGGAGAAGATCCCGTAGCTGGCGCCCAGCTGCTCGTCCAGTTCGCTGTCGGCAACATCGCGCGCAGTGCTGTCGACCACCCGCGCCTTGTGGATGCGGTCGACGGCGAAGCTGCGCAGGGCGTCGCGGTCGTGGTCCCAGGCATCCAGGTACCAGTTGTCGCGGTAGTGGGTCAGGCGCTGCGGCGAGACCGTGCGCTTGGTCGGCTCGTCGGTGGAGCGGGCGCGGTACTCGAACGCCAGCTGACGGCGCTCCAGCACCGCCGAAGCCACGCTGCGGAAGCTGCCTTCATCGAACTTGCGCCCACGGTGCGGGATCACCCGCACGCGGTCCACCGGCCAGCTGGAGACACCTGCCTGGGCCGCCAGCAGGCTTTCGATGCGCTGCTGCAGCGGTGCCAGCACCGAGGACAGCACGCCGCCGCCGGTGCGCGCCAGCAGGTGCTGCGAGGCCAGCAGGGCGTGCAGTTCCTCCGAGCTCAGCCACAAGCCGGGCAGCTCGAAGCGGTCGCTCTCGTCGGCGTGGTAGCGGAAGCCGGCTTCTCCGTCGCCCTCGATCGGCGCCATCAGCGCGTCGCGCAGGAAGGCCAGGTCGCGGTAGACGGTGGCACGGGAACAACCGAGCTTGTCCTGCAGGGTCGCCACCGTCACCGGATAGCGAGCGGACTTGAGCAGACGATGCAGGGCGGTGATGCGTTCGTATCGGTCCATACCCCCGATTATGTCCGACTCGCGGGTCTTGTGTGGGACGTTTGGGCTATCGTGGTCGCCCCCACCCCCATGGAACGCCCGATGCGCCGGTTGCCTGCCCTGTCCCTGCTGGCCTGCCTGCTGCTGGCCGCCTGCGATCGCGCACCAGCGCCGGCCAGCACCGAAGCCCCGGTACCGGCCGCCGATCCGGCGCAGGCCGTGCTGGGCGCCAGCCAGCGCTTCGCCACGCTGCGCAGCTTCCACGCCGAGCTGGAGGTGCTGGGCGCCCCCCAGCCGGTGCGCAGCGCCATGGACTTCGTCGCCCCCGACCGTTTCCGCGTGCAGACCCCGGCCGGACCGCAGACGATCATCGGTGACACGCTGTTCCTGCAGGCCGAGGGCGCGATCCGCCAGGTGCCGGCCCCGCCGGGCCTGCTCGAACAGTGGCGCAACCCGTTGCCGGCCGATGCCCTGCCCGCCGACCTGCAGGCCGAGGACCTGGGCAGCCAGACCCTGGACGGGGTCGAGACCCGCCACTACCGGCTGCGTGGCAGCCAGCCCAGTGAGCGCCTGGAGTACTGGATCGATGCCCAGGGCCTGCCGCGGCAGCTGGTGCGCAGCGGCAGCAGCAATGGCCGCAGCTTCCAGCTGCGCCTGCGCTACTCGCGCTTCAACGATCCGGCATTGCGCGTCGATCTGCCCTGAATAGGCGATCGCGGCAACGTTCGCTGAAGCGCGCATTGGATCGATTCGGACCGCCATCACGCTTCCAGTATCATCACCGGCTGTCAATCGCTTCGGAGAAGCCTCGATGTCCCTGCGCGTGTCCCTGCTGATTCCCCTGCTGCTGTGCGCGCCGCTCGCGTATGCACAGGATGCCTCCGAACTGGCGGCGATGTCCTCGCCGTGGAGCGGCAGCGGCGGCGAGCTCGGCTTCGCATCGGCACGCGGCAACAGCAGCACCGAAAGCTTCAATGGCCGCCTGCGCCTGCGCTACACCGATGGCGACTGGGTGCACAGCATGGACCTGTTCGGCCTGCGCTCGAGCTCGAAGGTGACCGAGACCGCCGACGATGGCACCACCACCCGTCGCAACAACACCACCGCCAACCGCTACACCGGCAGCGCCGGCAGCGCGCTGCAGCTGGGCGAGCACCGCCAGCTGACCGCGACGGTGCGTACCGAACGCGACGACTTCGCCACCTACGACCGCCAGAGTTCGTTCGGCCTGGGCTACGGCACCCGCCTGTGGAACACCGAGCGCTTCTCCTTCGACGCGCAGATCGGCCCCGGTGTGCGCCGCACCCACAGCACCGAGGACGACCGCACCCGTACCGGCATGATCGGTCGCGGCCTGTTCGACCTGAAGTACTCGCTGACCGACAACACCGACCTGGTCAACACCCTGCTGGTCGAATCCGGTTCGTACAACACCTTCGGCCAGAATGACTTCGGTGTCTCGGTGAGCATGAACGAGCACCTGGCGCTGAAAGCCGGCTGGCAGGCGCGTTACAACAGTGACGTGGCCGAGGACAAGCGCAAGACCGACACGCTGACCACGATGAACGTGGTCTACAAGTTCAAATAAGCAACGGGCGCCAAGGGCGCCCGTTCTTATCTGTAGAGTCGAGCCATGCTCGACTGCTCTTATCTGGCCCGCCAACAGCAGTCGAGCATGGCTCGACTCTACAGATGCGTGGCTCAGACGTTCAACAGCTCGCCGGCACCGGCGTCCAGCAGCATCGTCGCCACGCGCTGGCCCAGCGCATCCGGGTCGCTGGCCGGCCCCACCGCTTCGGCGCGTACCGCGCGGCCGTCACTGGCGCTGCCGACCAGGCCCTGCAGGTGCAGGTCATTGCCCTGCCACTGCGCGATCGCCGCCACCGGCACGTGGCAGCTGCCATGCAGCGCACGATTCATCGCCCGCTCGGCCTCCACACAGGCGCGGGTGGAAGCGTCGTCAAGCCCCGCGAACAGGGCCATCAGGCGTGCGTTGCCGCCATCGCATTCGACTGCCACCGCGCCTTGTGCCGGCGCCGGCAACCACTGCGGCGGCTGCAGGCGCGCGACGATGCGCTGGCCCAGGCCCAGCCGCTCCAGCCCGGCCACCGCCAGCACGATGGCGTCGTAGCCACCATTGTCGAGCTTGGCCAGGCGGGTGTTGACGTTGCCGCGCAGGTCCAGCAGTTCCAGGTCCGGGCGCAGCGCGCGCAACTGGGCCTGGCGGCGCAGCGAGGACGTGCCGACACGCGCACCGATCGGCAGCGCCTCCAGCGAGGCGTACAGGTTGGAGACGAAGCCATCAGCAGGGTCGTGCCGGGTCAGCATCGCCGGCAACGCAAACGGCGCGTCCAGCTCCATCGGCACGTCCTTCAGCGAATGCACGGCACAGTCGGCCTCACCGCGCAGCATGGCCAGCTCCAGCTCCTTCAGGAACAGGCCCTTGCCGCCAATGGCGGCCAGCGAGCGGTCCAGCACCTCGTCGCCGCGGGTGCTCATCGGCACCAGTTCCACGTGCAGGCCGGGGTGGGCCTGGCGCAGGCGGTCGGCGACGTGTTCGCTCTGCCAGAGGGCGAGCGGGCTCTTGCGGGTGGCGATGCGGACGGTTTCCATCCGGGCATTATCGCGCCTTCGGCGCGGATACGGCCAACGGCGGAGCCCCTCGTGGCTTGGAGCAGCAGCTGGGCTTGGCCGGGCGGGGTGGGTTCGCGGGGGACGCCGTGAATCCGTCCGTGGAGGCTTGGCCGCGGCATCCATGCCGCGGACACCCCCGCGAACCCACCCCGCCCGGCCTCTGACAGTTTCCGTGCGCGTCCAGCCACGGAAGATCAAAAGAAGAGCAGGAGCAACAGCGGGTCGCTTCGCTCTGAGTCGAGCATGGCTCGACTCTACATTTCCCTTCCCACCCGATAACACCAATGCTTTTGCTGTCCGATGCGGTGGAGAACGAGAGGGTTGGGTCGGGGTGGGGTGGCGGGACCGTTGGCGCCATGGATGGCGCCATCGAGCCCCCATGGATGGGTTTACGGCGTGTCCCGCCACCCCACCCCGGCCCGACCCAGCACGTAAGAACAACGAGCCGACCAACCTGCTGTTGATCTTGATCTTGATCTTGATTTTGATCTGTAAGCAGTCGCGGCCGCAGGCCGCGCGGACCCCTCACAGGTGCCGCAATTCCTGCTTCAGCATCGCCACGCAGCGGCGGCTGACTTCCAGCGGCTGCTTGCCATGCCTCAGCATCGCCTGCACCTGCCCACCCGAGCCACGGCGCAGTTCCACCAACTCGTGGCGTGCCACCAGGCAGTTGCGATGGATGCGGATGAAGCGGCTGGCGAACTCCTCCTCCAGCGACTTCAACGATTCCTCGATCAGGTCTTCGCCGCGCGCGTGGTGCACCACTACGTACTTCTCTTCGGCCTGCAGGTAATGGATGTCGTCCAGCGGGATCAGCCGCAGGCTGCCGCGCAGGCGTGCGCACAGCATGCTGCGTGCCTGCTGCCCGCTGTTGTCCTGCGGCTGGCCGTCGCGCCCGGCCAGGAAGGTACGTGCACGTGCGATCGCGGCAGCCAGGCGTTCGGCACGCACCGGCTTCATCAGGTAATCAATGGCCGCCGCCTCGAAGGCCGACAGCGCATGCGCGTCGTAGGCGGTGCAGAACACCACTGCCGGCCGTGGCTCGAAGCTGGCCAGGTGGCGGGCCGCTTCCAGGCCATCCAGCCCCGGCATCGCGATATCCAGCAGGACCAGGTCCGGCTGCAGCTCCGCGCAGGCGTGCAGGGCCTGCTCGCCGTTGCCGGCCTCGGCCACCACGTCAACGCCGTCCTGCGCCGCCAACAGGCTGCGCAGGCGCTCGCGCGCCAGCGGTTCGTCATCGGCGATGACTACCCTCACGATCGTCCCCTCACTGGATCGGCACCGTCACCTGGCAGGCATAGTAGCCCTCGCTCCAGCCGGCCGTCATCCGCGCGGCACTGCCGAAGCGCCAGGCCAGCCGATGGCCGATGCTGTGCTGGGCATGCCCGGCACCGCGCGCCAGCGCCAGCCCCGGGGCCTGCGGATCGGGCGCGGGATTGCGCACGCGGATCTGCAGCTCCTGGCCCTCGCGCACCAGCTGCAGCTCGATGGTGCCGCCTTCGGGCAGGCGCGAGATGCCGTGCAGCACGGCGTTCTCCACCAGCGGCTGCAATACCAGCCTCGGCAATGGCAGGTCCCACGGCAGTGGTTCGTCACGCTGCCACTGCACCTGCAGGCGCTCGCCCAGGCGCAGCGATTCAATCGACAGATAACGCTCGGCCAGCTCGCATTCGTCGCGCAGGGTCGAATCGCCCTCGCCTGCGCCCAACGCGGCACGGAACAGATCGGACAGATCGAGCACCGCGCGCTCGGCCACTGCCGGATCGCGATGCAGCAGGCTGGCGATCAGGTTCATGCTGTTGAACAGGAAATGCGGGCGGATCCGCGCCTGCAGCGCATCGGCCTGCGCGCGCGCGTTGGCCTGCACCTGCGCGGCCCAGCGATCACTCACATAGAAATAGCGCAGCGCCAGCGCCGTGATCAGTGCAGTGGTGGCCGCACTGCCCAGGGTGAAGCGCCAGAAGCTGATACCACTGGCGAAGTTGTCCCCCAGCACCGCGTACAGCGCATGCACGATGCCGGCGCAGACCACCGCGATCAGGGTCGCCAGGGCGATCGCCGCGACCGCGCCCAGTACCTGCGGCAACCTCGACAGCGCCTGCCGCAGCAGGCACAGGCTGGCCGAGACCGCCAACGCCAGCCACAGCGCGAAGCCGCTGGCCGACAGCAGTTCACCGAAGGTCCAGTGGCGACTGCCGTCGGGCGCCAGGGCCAGCACCACCACCACCAGCTCGGCCAGGCCAAGCATCGCCGCCAACCGCGGCAGGCGGCACAGCTCCGGCATCCACGGTGGTGCGCTGGCCGGGGCCATGGCTCAGGCAGCGCCCAGCCGTTCCTGCAGCCAGTCACCCAGCGCCTGGATCTCTTCGGCGCAGACCTGGTGGGCCATCGGATAGCTGTGCCATTCCAGCTCAAGGCCCAGCGCCTGCAGTGCCTGCGCGCTGTGTACGGCCACCGCCTGCGGAATTACCGGATCGCTGCTGCCATGGGCCATGAACACCGGCACCTGCACGGCACCGTCAACTCGCTTGGCGCTTTCAGCCTCGGGCAAATAGGTGGACAGCGCGATCAGGCCGGCCAGCGGCGCGGTGCGTGACAGCGCTGCGGTGAGGATGATCGCCCCACCCTGCGAGAAGCCGGCCAGGAAGATCTTCTCCGGCGCGATGCCACGCTCGATCTCACGTGCGATCAGCGCGTCGAGCTGCACCACCGATTCCTGCACGCCGGCCATGTCGGCGCGCGAACGGAAGTCCATGCCGACGATGTCGTACCAGCCACGCATCGGCACGCCGTTGTTGATGGTGATCGGCCGCACCGGCGCGTGCGGGAACACGAAGCGCAGCGCCGGCCAGTGCGGCCGCACCAGTTCCGGCACGATCGGTGCGAAGTCATGGCCGTCGGCGCCGAGGCCGTGCAGCCAGATCACCGACCACTGCGGCGAGGCGCCGGTTTCCTGTTCCACCGTTTGCAGCATGATGCGGCTCCTTCAAGTTCGAGCCGCATTATGCCGCTGGCGCGGGGCGATCAGTACAGCGGCGGTTGCTCGGCCGCTTCCCGGCGCAGCTGCGCGGCGCGCACCAGCACCGGCGGCGGGATGTTCTCTTCGGGGATGTCGAGCAGGCCAAGGCGGTGCAGGAAGGCGCCCGGGCCGCGCGAGGAGGTCAGTGCCACCACCGGCACCGCCAGCACCATGCCGATCACCACCGGTGCCATCCACGCCGCCAGCGACGGCGATACCGCCCAGGCCAGCACGCCCATGAAGGCACCGAACACGCCCAGGCCACCGTAGCCACGGATCAGCGCCAGCCACGAGATGCCACCGTCGTCGCGCTGCTGTGCGTCCCAGCCCGAGTCGCGGCCGGACAGCACTTCGGCCACGCCGCGCGACTGCACGTACATCACTACCGGCGCCATCAGCGCTGCCAGTACGGTTTCCACCAGCATCGAGACGAACGCGCGGATCGCACCACCGCAGCCGCGACGGTCGACCGGGTCCAGCAGCATCGCCAGGTAGCCCAGCACCTTGGGCAGCAGCAGCACCGCCATGGTGGCGGCGAACAGGCGCACCACCTGTTCCTCGTCCTGGGCCCGCCAGTACACGCTGGGCGACAGGTGCAGCAGGGCGTTGAAGTCGATGCCCTGCTGGAACAACGGGATGGCGATGCCGATCAGCATCAGCATCGCCCACATCGGCGCGGTGAAGTAATGGCCGATGCCGATCAGCATGTGGGTGCGGCTGATCCAGTGCAGGCCGCGGCTGCCCACCACCTTGCCGTGCTGCAGGTTGCCCTGGCACCAGCGGCGGTCACGCACCAGCAGGTCGGTCAGCGTCGGCGGGCCTTCCTCGTAGCTGCCGCCCAGGTACGGCACCATGTGCGCGGCCCAGCCGCCACGGCGCATCAACGCGGCTTCCACGAAATCGTGGCTGAGCACGTGGCCGCCGAACGGCTTGCGCCCCGGCAGCGCCGGCAGGCCGGCGTGGTCGGCGAAGGCGCGGGTGCGGATGATCGCGTTGTGGCCCCAGTAGTTGCTCTCGGCGCCGTGCCACCAGGCCACGCCACGGGCGATCACCGGGCCGTACACGCGGCCGCCGAACTGCTGCATGCGGGCGAACAGGGTGCGGCCACCGATCACCGACGGCAGCGTCTGGATCAGGCCGACATCGGCGTTGTGCTCCATGCCTGCGACCAGGCGCACGATGCTGTCGCCGGTCATCAGGCTGTCGGCGTCGAGGATCAGCATCTGCGGATAGGCACCGCCAAAGCGGCGCACCCAGTCGGCGATGTTGCCGGCCTTGCGCCCACTGTTGTCGCCACGGCGGCGATAGAACAGTCGCGTCTGGCCGTCCGGCACGCGGTCGCGCAGTTCGGCGAACACCTGCTCCTCGGCGCGCGCGATGTCCTCGCGGCGGGTATCGCTGAGCACGAAGAAGTCGAAGCGCTCAAGCTGGCCGGTGGCGGCCACCGATTCATAGATGGCCTGCAGGCCCGCCAGCAGGCGGCGCGGATCTTCGTTGTAGGTCGGCATCAGCAGCGCGGTGCGGCTGTGCACGGTCGGCAGCGGCTTGTCCGGGTCGATGCCGAGGCGGTAGCCACGGTCGAACACAGCGGTCAGGAAGCCCGCCAGTGCGCTGGCGAAGGACAGCGCGATCCAGGCAAACAGGCCCACGAACAACACCAGCAGGCAGGCTTCAAGCACGCTGATGCCATTGGTCGACAGCACCCGCCACATCATCCGCGTGGCCACGGCGGTCATGCCCAGCGTGCCACCGAAAATGTAGAAACGTCGCAGGCCGATCAGGCGCGGCGACGTGCGATGCCGGCGGACCTTGAGGGCGCCTTCGCGCAGGGTCTGCTCGGGCATCTGCAACGGAGATTCAGCAGGCAGCAGCGCCCAGCCGGCATCCAGCCGGGGCGCATCCGCTTCCGCGTGGATGGTCTGACCCCCCATCACCGCCTACTCCGCACGTTCGGCATGGCCGGCCATCCCGGCCGGGCTGCATGCACGAAGGTTCCCGGCGCGCCTTCCCGGCGCCCGCACTTGTCCTGGCTGTGCCGGCCCTTGGCCGCACAGTCGATGTCTGTCACTACCGGAACCCACACGATCTCCAACGGGGCGGAATCGAAAATGCGGCCCAGTCTAGGGCGCCGGATGTAAGCCGGGTGCGAAGGCCTACGCCGGGAATTATCCCCATTCAGCAAACAGCAGGCGATGACGCCCCGCAATCGATGTTGTCGCTTCGTCACCACGGGTACTGGATCGTAACAAACGCGAACGGTTATCATTTCATTAACCAGGCAGGTCGACGTCTTCCCGACGGTTGAGACCCACCCAGCCGCGCCGGCGCCGCCGCGCGCCGACGACCCATGGAAGGGGGCTGCCTGCTGTCTGCCTGCGCCTGCGCTTCCACCGGGTCTCTCCTACTCCCATGGAAGCCGTCATGTCCCTGTCATTCCGTTCCCGTTCCGCGCACCCCACGCGCAGCCGCCTGGCCGTCGCCGTTGCCACCACCTGCCTGCTTGCCCTGCCCGGCCTGGCCGCCGCCGAGGCCGCCGCCGATGCGTCCACCAAGGATCTGGACACCGTGGTGGTCACCGCCTCGGGCAACCAGCAATGGATCAAGGATGCCCCCGCCAGCATCAGCGTGATCAGCCGCGAGGACATCGAGCGCCAGCCGGTACACGACCTGGCCACCCTGCTCAGCCGGGTGCCCGGCGTGACCGGCGGCCTCAGCGCCGCCGGCGAGCAGTCCAAGATCAAGCTGCGCGGCATGCCGTCCAACTACACGCTGGTGCTGGTGGACGGCAAGCGCATGGGCAGCTCGGCCTCGACCAACTACCGCCCCGACCTCGGACGCCAGGACCTGAACTGGATTTCGCCGGACCAGATCGAGCGCATCGAAGTGGTGCGCGGGCCGATGTCGTCGCTGTATGGCTCCGACGCCATGGGCGGCGTGATCAACATCATCACCAAACGCATCGGTGATGACTGGAACGGTAGCGCCACCCACAGCTACACGCGACCAGGCGACGACAAGCGTGGCGACACCCAGCAGATCGGCGCCACGTTCTCCGGCCCGCTGGGCGAGCGCTTCGGCCTGCGCATCGGCGCCAACAGCATGCGCCGCGACTCCGACCAATCCAATGGCGGTGTCTACGGCAATGCCTATGCCGGCGAGAAGGACCGCAATGTCGACGCGCTGCTGCAGTGGAAACTCAGCGACGCGCAGGAACTGTCGCTGGAAGCCGGCCACGGCGTGCAGCAGGCCTTCATCGATGCCGCCCTGGAAAAGCAGGACGAAGGTGCATGGGGTGCCACCGAACTCAAGCGCAGCTCGCTGGCGCTCAACCACGATGGCAAGTGGCGCTTCGGTAACTCGAAGATCAGCGCGTACTGGACCGAGTACAAGAACGACATCGGCGCCACCGGCCGCTCCGAGGCCACCGACACCATCATCGAAGGCAGCCTGACCACGCCGTTCACCCTCGGCGTTGAACACCAGTTCGCCGTGGGTGGCCAGTGGAAGCGCCAGGAGCTGACCAACACCGACACCATCGGCCGTGCACCGATCGACTATGCCGGCAACGCGGTCAGCGGCTCCGATCTGGAAGTGGACACCTGGGCGCTGTTCGTCGAGGACGAACTGAAACTGCATCGCACCCTGGCGCTGACGCTGGGCGCACGCCTCGATCACCATGAGAAATTCGGCGGCCACGTCAGCCCGCGTGCCTACCTGGTCTGGCACCCGGCCGAGCAGTGGACGATCCGTGGCGGCGTCTCCAAGGGGTTCCGCGCACCCAGCCTGACCGAAAATTCGGCGACTGCCGCCACCCAGTCCGGTGGCCGTGGCTGCACCTCGCTGATCCCGCTGGGCTATACCCGCGGCGGCTGCTACATGGCCGGCAACCCGGACCTGGACCCGGAAACCAGCACCAACCGCGAGATCGGCATCAGTTTCGACAACGACTGGGTGGATGCCGGCCTGACCTACTTCCACACCGACTTCAGGAACAAGATCGAGTACGCCCCGCTGGGCAGGTTCAACGGCATCTGGTGGACGCGCATGAGCAATGTGCAGCGCGCACGCACCAGTGGCATGGAAGGCAACCTCAATTTCCGCTTCGGCGAGCACTGGCGCTGGCGCACCTCGGCGACCTGGATGAAGGAAGCCAAGAACCTGACCACCGGCCGCAACCTGATCGACACGCCGGAGTTCTCCGGCTATTCGTCGCTGGACTGGACGCCGAACACGGCGTTCTCCAGCAGCCTGTCGGCGCAGTACACCGGCAAGCAGGACGGCGTGGCCACCACCTTCCTCAAGGCCTACACCCTGTATGACCTGACCGCCGCCTGGAACGTCAACCCGGTGCTGACCCTGCGCGGCGGTGTCAGCAACCTGGCCGACAAGAAGCTGTATGCCGAAGGCTCCACCGACTACTTCGTAGCCGGGCGCAGCTACTTCCTCAGCATGACCGCGCGGTTCTGACCGGCGGCGCGCCGCGATCGCGCTGGCGGTGGGCCAGCGCGATCGACGGTGTTGCGGGTTACTCGCTTTGCAGTGCGGCCGGTGCCGCAGTGCGCGTGGCGGCCGTGCGTGCACGGTCCATCGCCACCGCCAGTTGCTGGCGTGCGAGCAGTTGTTGTGCCTGCACCACTTCAGGTGTCGGCAGGAGCACCGGTCCCGGTGCGTTTTCCGGTGTAGCAGGTGTGGTCATGCAACCTCCATGGACATCCCGCCGCCGCACGGATTCAGCTGGAGCGGCAGCGGAACTGCGCACCCTATCCTAAAAAAAAGGCGGATGGGTGACGGTGCGGCGCCCGGCCGCAGCACCGCGCCGGCCATACGACTGGACTCCCGGTGCCGGGGCGCATTCCTGAACCCGTTGCCGTGTGCACGGTTCATCGCCATGACCGCCCCGGCCGCCGCCCGGGGGCTCACGCCGCGCGGCGTGCCACCGCCACCGGCCCGGCCTGCAGGCGGAAGCGCGACACCGCCACCGCCAGCTGCTCGGCCTGCTCCTCCATCGCCCGCGCGGCGGCACTGGCTTCCTCCACCAGCGCAGCGTTCTGCTGGGTGGTCTCGTCCATCTGCACCACGGTCTGGTTGACCTGCTCAATGCCGGCCGACTGCTCGCGCGAGGCGGCCGAGATCTCGGCCATGATTTCATTTACCCGCCCAACCTGGCCGACGATCTCCTGCATGGTGCGACCGGCGCCATGCACCAGTTCCGCGCCGGCGCCGACCTGCGCGACCGAGGCATCGATCAGCTCCTTGATCTCCTTGGCCGCGCCGGCCGAGCGCTGCGCCAGCGCGCGCACTTCGCTGGCGACCACCGCAAACCCGCGGCCCTGCTCACCGGCACGTGCCGCTTCCACTGCGGCGTTCAGCGCCAGGATGTTGGTCTGGAACGCGATGCCATCGATCACCGAGATGATCTCGGCAATGCGCTGCGACGAGGCCTCGATCTGCTCCATGGTCTGCACCACCTGGCTGACCACCTGCCCTCCTTCGCTGGCCACGCCGGCCGCGGAACCGGCCAGTGTGTTGGCCTGCAGCGCGTGATCGGCGTTCTGGCGCACGGTGGAGGTCAGTTCCTCCATCGACGCGGCAGTCTCTTCCAGGTTCGCGGCCTGCTGTTCGGTACGCCGCGACAGGTCGCTGTTGCCAGCCGCGATCTCGCCCGCTGCCAGGCGGATGCTGGCCGCGGACTGCTGGATCTGCCCGACGATCCCGGTCAGCTGCTGCACGGTGCTGTTGGCGTCGTCGCGCATCACCGCGAACACTCCGTGGAAGTCACCCTGCATGCGGGCAGTGAGGTCACCGGCGGCGATCGCACGCAGCAGCGTCGACAGCGCGGCCAGGTTGTGGTCGCTGACCTGCATCATGGTGTTGAGCGTTTCCACCATGCGGCGGAAGTCGTGGTCGAAGCGCAGCGCATCGCCACGCACCGCGAAATCACCGGCAGCGGCGGCTGCGGCCAGCTGCTGGATCTGATCGTTGATCGCGGCCAGGTTGCTCTTGGTGGTGGCCATCGCGGCGCTGAACACGGCCTTCTCGCCCGGCAGCGCCTCCATGTCCACGCTGAGGTCGCCTACGGCATAGCGCTGCATCACTTCCACCAGGCGCTGGGTGACCGCATTGCTGGAGGCCACCAGCTGGTTGCTGTCGGCCACCATGCGGCCGTACTCGCCAGGGAACACCGACGCGTCCATGCGGTAGCTGAGCTCGCCGGCGTCATGACGGCGGGCCATTTCCGCCTGCGCGGCCATCACCGCCTGCAGCTGGCCGCGCATGCCCTGCATCGCCTCCAGCAGGCGTCCCACTTCGTCATTGCTGCGCGCCGGCAGGGTGCTGTCCAGCTTGCCCGCGGCGACATCACCGGCCACGCGCACGGCTTCAGCCAGCGGGCGGATCGCCAGCCGGCGCAACAGCACGTAGACACCCGCGCTCAGGGCCAGGGCCGCCACCACGCCGACCAGCAGGGTCAGCCACAGCAGCTGGCGCGCCTCGGCCACGATCACCGCATGCGGCATCACCACGCCCAGCGCGAAACGCTGCGGGGCGTCGCCCACGCGCAGCGGCACGTACACGCGCACGTTGCCGGCGGCATCCGGGGTGAAGGCTTCGAAGCGGCGGTCGGCGGCGATGTCCGCCAGCATGCTGCGGGTCAGCGCGTCGCTGCGCGGCTTGCCGATCTCGGCGGCGTTGGCCGAGGCCAGCACCACGCCCTTGGGCGAAAGCAGTTCGACGCGGCCGGCGCCCATCGGCGTCAGCGTGGCCAGGTGCTTCTGCAGCGCCGCCAGCGAGAAGTCGACGGTGAACACGCCGAGGAAGGTGCCCTTCTCGATGATCGGCGTGCTCAGTGTGCTCATCAGCACCTGCTGGCCGCCGATGTCATAGGCATAGGGTTCACTGACCTTGGGCAGCTTGTCGCGGCTGGGATCCATGTACCAGTCGGCCGAGCCATCGGCGGCTTCGGTGTAGTCCGTCATCGGCGACTGCTGCGGTGCGCCGTCCTGCCAGGCCCAGTAGCTCATGTAGCGGCCGGTGGCATCGTGCGCCTCGGTGTTGGCGAACGCGGCGTCCTTGCCGTCGAACGCATCGGCTTCCCACATGGTGCTCTTGCCCAGCCATTCCGGATGGGTGCGCAGCTGCTCGCCGAGCACCGCCGCCAGGCTGGCGCGGTCGGGTACATCGCCGCGCGCACGCTGGGCGAGCACGGCTTCGACCATCGCGTCGTTGCTGGCGAAGGCCGTGCCCAGATCGGCTGCGACCTGGCGCGCCTCGGCGTTGGCTTCGCTGGTCATGGTCTGGCGCGAGGCATCGATCAGGCTGGCGCTGGCCTGACGATAGATCAGGAACGCGGTCAGGCCGAAGCACAGCAGTGCGATCACGGCGGTGCCCAGCATCAGCTTGTGGGCGATGCTGCCCGGGCGGCGGGCAGCGGCGGAACGGGAAGGAGGCATGGAAGGGTCCGCTAGGCAGTTCAGGATGACCGGTACCGCGAGGGCACCGCGCAGGCGCGCGATCCGTCGCGCAGGCCCCCGGCCACCGGGGTACACGCCCGGCGCTGGAAGCGCACCGGGTTAGCGGCCGCCCACCAACGAGGTTGAGGCGGCCCGCCTGCACATTCCTGAATCTGCTCAGGGACGGGTCAGCAACCCGCCCCGCTGCCGCCCTACTCGGCTACGCGATCCTTGATCCACTGCGCCCGCGGCAGCACTTCGATGCTGCCCGCGGCGTACTGCTGCAGCACATCGTCCGGGCCGAACCGCGGCTGCCAGCCCAGCTCGTTGCGGAGGCGGGCACTGTCGTAGACGCGGTCGATGCTCATCGGCAGCGGCCAGCCACGGCGTTCGAACTCGGCCAGCAGCTGCGGCACGCGCCGCGCCAGCACGTTGCGCGGCTGGGTGGCCAGTTCCAGGCAGTCCTCGCGCCGGAACGGCGTCGGCGCACAGGCGATGTAGCGGGCGAAGGCGGCACCGTCATCAAGCAGCAGCGCGGCATGCGCACTGGCCACGTCACGCGCGTCGATACCACGGTGCAGGCGGAACATCGCCATGCGCTCGGGCGGCTCCGGGAAGCAACGGCCCATGCGCAGCACACGCACGCTGAAGCCCGGCGTGGCGGCGGCCACGGCCAGAGCCTCGGCCTGCAGCTTGCTGCGGTGATAGATCGTGCGCGGCAATGGCTCGGTGTCTTCATCGATCCAGCGGCAGCCTCCCGCCACCACCGCATGCCCGTACAGCGCGGTGGTACTGGTCAGCACGAACCGCCGCGCACCGGCCTCGCGCGCGGCCTGCAGCAGGTGCGAGGTGGCCTCCACGTTGATCTGCTGGAACACCGCATCCGGCACCAGTCCCACATGCGGTGCGTGCAGGGCGGCGGTGTGGATCACTGCGTCGACGCCACGGACAGCGCGTTCCACGGCCTGGCGATCGGTGACATCGGCGATGATGCGGGTGGTGGCGAACGGGCTGCGATCCAGCCCCACCACTTCGTGGGCGGCCGCGAGTGCGCCGAAGATCGCACGCCCGATCCGTCCGGAACTGCCGGTCAACAGAATCTTCATTGAGTCCATTCGCTCGAAGCGCCCGGGAACTACCGGGATGATTCGATTCTAGGCAAGCGGCATGTCGTCTGCGATAGCCGGATGTTGCAAAAACGCGTTCATCGTGGCGACGTTGGCGGTGCCAGCAGCTGCCGCGCGATGAACAGCGGATCATCACCGCCGGGCACATCCGGCGTGATGCCGGTTCGTTCCCAGTTGCCGCCGGTACGCAGGTTGATCGGCTGACGGTCCGGAATGCTGATCTGATAACCAGCGGGCAGCTGCACAGGATCATCGAACATGTGCGCGGCGCCACCGCTGCGGCTACCGACGATGCGTGCGCGCCCCACCGCCTGCAGCGAGTACGCGACGAACTCGGCCGCCGAGCCGGTGCGACGGTCGATCAGCACCACCAGCGGCTTCAGGTAGGGCGGCAGGCTGGCCGGCGGCAACCGCACCGCGGTGCGCCGCCCGCGCTGTTCCAGCGCCTGTACCTCGGTGATTCCCGGCTCCAGCAGGGTGCGCACCAGCACGTCCGCGCTGCCATCATCACCACCGCCGTTCTGGCGCAGGTCCAGTACCAGGCCATCGGTATCGGCCAGCAGGCTGAACGCTGCCACCAGTTTTGGCCGGGCCAGGTCGAGCGGATAGAAGGTGCTCAGGCGCAGGTAGCCGATGTTGCCCTCCAGCACCCGCACCTCGCGCACGCCCGCACCATTGCCGCGCGCGTCCGCACGCCAGGCCATCAGCCAGTCGTCCTGGCCGGCATCGGCGTCCACGCGTTCCACATGGAAGTGGCCATCGAACACGTCCAGATCCTGGTTCAGGCGTGCGCTGAACGCTTGCGGGTCCGCGCAGCTGTCCGCATAGCGCCGCTGGCTGGACCAGCCGCGCACCGCTGCGGCAATGCGGGCACCTTCGGCCTCGTCCAGGTACTGCGCCTGTATTGCGGTGGCCGCGGCCTGCAGCACCGCATCCTGGGACGGGCATGCCGCCGCCAGCAACGCACCCAGCATCCACGAAACCGCCATGACCCTACCCCGTATTGATGATATATAAGCGCTTATATATCATCGCGATCATGGATCTCCAACACGCGACCCTGGGGACGCTGCTGCGCGCCCTGCTCGATCAGCTCGACCCGGCCGTCGAACAGGCCTACCGCGATCTGCAGCTGGACTATCGGCCGCGCTACACCCCGGTGCTGCGCACGCTGATGGCGCAGGGCCCGTGCCGCATCAAGGACCTGGCACTGGCCTGCGGGCTCAGCCATTCGGCGCTCAGCCAGACCGTGGCAGCGATGGTGCGCGACGGCTGGCTGCACAGCGTCATCGGTGAAGACAGCCGCGAGCGCATCCTGCAGTTGAGCCCGCATGCGCTGCGGGCCGTGCCGGCGCTGCAGGCCCAGTGGCAGGCCACCGCGCATGCGGCACGCAGCCTGGAGGCCGACCTCGGCCAGTCGCTGGAACAGGTGCTGCGCAGCGCCTTGCAGGCGCTCGAACAACGCCCCTTCGCGCAGCGCCTGCGCGAGGCACGCGAAGGCTGACACGGTTCGGCCCCACTGCGGCCGAGGGCGGCCGGCCGTTTGAACCCGGTGCGCAGGCCGCGTGAAGACAGCTGCAAGGATGGCGACCTGGACTTAGCGCGCGATGGCCAAGCATGGCCGCTGTCGTCGACGACGGCGACGCCCACACCGCAGGAGGATTCACATGACTGGCCAGAACCCGCGCAGCTCCACCCGGGGCTTCGCCTCGATGGACGGGGACAAGCAACGTGCGATCGCCGCCAAGGGCGGACGCGCCGCGCACGCCTCCGGCAACGCGCATGAATTCAGTCCGGACGAAGCCCGCGTCGCCGGCCGCAAGGGCGGCGAAGCTATCAGCCGTGACCGGCAGCACATGGCGGCGATCGGCCGCGAAGGCGGCCACGCACGCCACGCCAACGCCCGCCAGCAACAGCAACAGGCATCGCTCGACCCAGCCGCAAAGGATCCGCAACGCCAGCAGGGATGAACGCTGTGCGGTCAGCGCGCAAGGCGAAGTCGGCGCAGGCCGATGGCCGCAAGCAGGGCCACCACGCCTGCCACCGCCATCGCCCACCCGAAGCCACTGGCCATCGCGCTGCGGTACCACGCCACCACCTGGGGCGTGGAATACGTCGAGCCCGGGTGCAGGATCAGCCCGCGTGCATGGGCGGCCAGCCCTGGCTGCCCGGCGGCCAGTGCGGACGCGGCAAACTGGCGTACCGCACGCAGGCCCATCAGGCTGCCCAGCAGCGCGATGCCCAGGCTCATGCCCGCCTGGCGCAATGCATTCATCGTGGCTGACGCGATGCCCGCGCGCTCGGCCGGTACCTGGACCATGACCGCCATGCCAGTGGCGGGTACCGCCAGCCCCATGCCGATGCCCAGCAGCATCAGCAAGGCACTGGCCTGCCCGCGCGACGTCGCAGGCTGCAACGTGGCCATCGCGCACAGCGCCACGGCGACCAGCACATAGCCGCAGACCAGCGCGGTGTGCAGCCCCACGCGTACCACCAGGCGACCGAACAACAACGAGACGACGCCCATCAACAGGAACTGCGGCACCAGCTGCGAGCCTGCCGAGGCTGCGCTGAGCCCCTGCGCCTGCTGGAAGAACAGGGACAGGAAAAACAGGCTCGCATAGGCGGTGAATCCCAGTACGAACGAAGCCAGGTTGAGCATGCCGAAACGGCGATCAGCAAACAGGTCCAGCGGCAGCAGCGGGCGTGCCACCCGGCGTTCGACCAGACCGAACAACACCAGCCCGGCGCCGGCGATGCCCAGCGCCGACAGCGTTGCCGGCGCCAGCAGGCCCTGCTCGCCGATCGCGATCAGGCCATAGCTCAGCGCACCCAGTGCAACGGCGCTGAGCAGCTGCCCCGCCGGGTCCAGCGCGGCATGGTGTGGATGCCGCCGCTCCGGGATACCCCACGCGCCGAGCACGAGGGCAAGCAGGCCCAGCGGCAGGTTGATCAGGAAGATGCTGGGCCAGCCGGCGCGCTGCACCAGCACGCCGCCCAACAGCGGGCCGAGTACCAGGGCCAGCGCACTGAATGCCGACCAGCCCCCGATCGCGCGCGCGCGCTGGCGCGGATCGGGGAACGCATGGCTGAGGATCGGCATGGCGCTGGGAATCAGCAGCGCACCGGCGATGCCCTGCACCACGCGCCCGGCCACCAGCGTTTGCAAGTTGCCGGCGCAGGCGCACAGCAACGACCCCAGGGTGAAGGTGGCCACGCTGAGCAGCCACATCCGCCGATGCCCATAACGATCGCCGAGCGGGCCCGCTGACAGCATCAGGGCCGACAACGCGATGGCATACGCGTTGATCACCCACTGCAGGCCGGCCATGTCGGTGTCCAGCGCCTGCTGCAGGGTCGGCAGGGCGACGTTGACGATGCTGATGTCCAGCGAGGCGAGGAAGGTGCCGAGGTAGGCCGCCAGCACCAGGGCCGGTCGTCGCAAGCGTTGCATGTTCGGATCCCGGGGGAGGATGTGCCCGCATCCTAGTCACTGACTGACCGTCGGTCAATGACCGACGGTCAGTCACTCCCGGGGCGGAGCTAGAATGGCCGCCGACACACCCGGACCCAGCCACGATGCAGACCCCCGCTGCCGCCAGGCCTCGCACCAAGCCCGCCGAAACCCGCCAGGAAGAACTGATGGACGCCGCGCAGGCGCTGTTCCTGTCACAGGGTGTGGAGGCCACCACCGTCAGTGACATCGTGGCCGCAGCCGAGGTGGCCAAGGGCACCTTCTATACCTACTTCGCCTCGCGCAGCGAGATCCTGCAGGCATTGGCGCAGCGCTACACCCGGCACTTCATCGAGGACGTCGACCAGGCCGTGCAGCAGCACCCGGCCGCTGATGGCGTGGCACGGCTGCGCGCCTGGATCCGCGCCAACATCGAAATCTACGTGCGCACGCACGCCGTCCACGATGTGGTCTTCGCCCATCACCATCATCACCAGCGCGGCAATGCCGAACGCAACGCGATCCAGCAGCAGCTGCTGTCGATTCTTGAAACGGGAATGACCGCCGGCCTGTGGCAGTTGCCGTCGCCGCAGGTCACCGCCTCGCTGATCTATGCCGGCGTGCACGGCGCCACCGATGACCTGATCGCCGCACCCGCGCAGGACGCCGACGCCTTCATTGCCGCCGTGGTGGACGACTGCCTGCGCATGGTCGGCGTAGCGCCGGCCGCGACACATCGCTGACCCGCAACCCGCCGCTCAGCAATGGGCGAGGATGTTCAACAGCCTTCCGAACGGATCGCGCACGAAGAAGCGGCGCACGCCCCAGGGCTCGTCGGCCGGGCCGTACTCCAGCGCGATGCCGGCCGCACGCATGCGCTCCAGCACCTCCTGCAGATTGTCCACCTCGATCGACAGGTCCGGCACCGCGGTGCCGGAGCCGCCTTCACTGGCAAAACTGACCTGCGCCAGGGCATTGCCCTGCCCGCCGTGAGTGACGATCCAGCCGTGGTCCATCACCACCGGCATGCCGAGCAGGTCGCCATAGAAGGCGGCGGCGCGTTGCGGATCGGGCGTGGCGATGTTGGCAACGACGCGCCTGACAGCCATGGCATTCCCCTCTCCCGGAAGACGCACCGAGAGTACCGCATCGATGCCAGCGTCACCCCCTGCAACAGAAGAGCCCCGTCGATGACGGGGCTCCAGGCGGTATAGAACTTAAAAGGCGCGACTCACACGCCCATGCACAGGTCGACCACGCAGGTGTTGTAGGCCTGCTGGCACTCACCGGCATCCACACCGCTGGCCAGGCACATCTGATAGGCCCGCCAGCACGGCTTGTCGCAGGGCTCGACCGGCCCTGCCACCGCCACCGAACCGGTGCAGGCCAACGCGAACACCGCACCGGCGACCATCTTCTTCAATGCACGCATCGTCATCACTCCTTGATAAGCCTGGTGAGCCCAGGCGGGCCCACCGTAGCGGGGACACCGGGAGGCGAGGTGAACACCCGCGTCACGAATCCTTAACCAGTTCATAAAATTTCCTTCACACGACTGGGGGGCATCGGCCTGCCTTGGCGTTAACGGCGTTGTTGTCCGTCAACCAAGGAAGTTGTCCGATGAATCACCCGCTGTACGGCCGTTCGTCCCGCTCCCTCCCGCATCGCCCGCTGGCACTTGCTGTTGCCAGCTCGCTGCTGCTGGCCACCACCTTGCCGGCCATGGCCAGCGAATCACTCGATGCCTGGCAGCATCAACGCCAGCTGCAGGCCGCGTGGGCACGGCCCGTCGCCGATGTGGCGTCGGCTTCCACGGCGCCCACCGCCACCGCGCCTGCAACGGGAAGCACCGCCCTGCTCGGCAAACCCGGCGATGCAGCCAGCTGGCGCAGCGATGAATTCAACGCCGATTGGGGACTGGCTGCGATGGGCGCCGACTACGCCTACGCGCGCGGCCTGACCGGCCAGGGCGTGCGCCTGGCCCTGTTCGATTCAGGCTCGGCACTGGCACACCCCGAATTCGCCGGGCGCAACACCTCCAGCATCACCATCGGTGCGGACTGCGCCACGCCCGGCGTGGTGGCCGGTGCCGGCGCATGCGGCCAGACCCGTGGCGAGCAGCCGGGCTACAACTACTACGGCCTCGGCCCCGGTGTTCCCGCCGCGCTGGCCGCACGACTGATCGCCGCAGGCCAGCCCTACGGCTTCAGCTACGCCGACCATGGCACCCACGTGCTGGGCACCATCGGTGCCAACCGTGATGGCAAGGGCATGCACGGCGTGGCCTTCGGTTCGAACCTGACCGCTGCCCGCGTCTTCGGTGATACCTATTACGAGTGGCGCCTGGACCCGGACAATTTCTATCGCCCGCGTGCGCTGTACCGCACCGATCCGGATGACGCTGCCACACTGGACATGTATGCGCAGATCCAGGCGCAGGGCGTGCGCGCCATCAACCACAGCTGGGGCATCTCCACCCGCAACATGACCGCTGCCGCGCTGGACGCGCAGTATGCGGCGATCGGTGATGGCTACGACGTGTACGGCAGCATCTATGCCGGCAGCGGCGACAAGCCGGGCTCCACGCTGATCCAGGTATGGTCGGCCGGCAACGGCAGTGGTGCGGTGGCCGGCATCACCGCGTCGATGCCGCGCTGGAAGCCGGAGATCGAACCCTACTGGCTGGCGGTGGCCAATGTGCGCCGGCCCAATGCCGCCGCCGGCGAAACCGACTACGTGATCGACGGCAGCTCCAGCATCTGCGGTGTCGCCGCCAACTGGTGCATCTCCGCCCCCGGCACCGACATCCTCAGCACCATCGTGTCCGGCGAGATCAAGGGCCGCATCGAGAACACCTCGGCGTACGTGCGGCTGATCATCGACAGCGAAAACACCGAGTACACCTACGGCACCAAGACCGGCACGTCGATGGCCGCACCGCACATCACCGGCGCCCTCGGCCTGTTGATGGAGCGCTTCCCGTACCTGGACAACGCCCAGGTGCGCGATGTGCTGCTGACCACCGCGCGCGATCTGGGTGCGGCAGGCATCGACCCCATCTACGGCTGGGGCATGGTCGACCTGCGCAAGGCCATCGAAGGCTATGGATCGCTGCGGGTGGATACCAACGTAGTGATGAACCAGAAGGCCGGTGGGCTGAAGGTGTGGGAAGGCGATGCATGGGATGACTGGACCAACGCCATCGGCGGCCCCGGCAAGCTGACCAAATCCGGCATCGGCTGGCTGCGCCTGAGCGGCGACAACACCTTCAACGGCGCTGTACTGCGCGAGGGCACGCTGGAATTGAACGGCAGCAACGCGCTCACCTCGGCGGTCGACGTGCAGGGTGGCCAGTTCCTGCTCAACGGCAGCCTGGTCTCCACCGCGCTCACCACCCACGGCGGCGTCAGCACGGTCAGCGCCAGCGGCGTGCTGAAGAACAGCAACCTGACGGTCGACGGCGGCGTGGTGTCCTTCAACGGCACGCAGACCGGTGGCACCACCACGGTCGGCGCCAACGGCCTGCTGAAGGGCGTCGGCACGCTGGGCAGCACCCGCGTCGATGGCACCATCGCCCCCGGCAACTCCATCGGCACGCTCACCATCAACGGCAACTACATGCAGGGCGCCAGCGGCGTGTTTGCCGCCGAACTGGCCCCGGGTGGGCGCAGCGACCAGCTGCACGTGACCGGCACCGCGACCCTCGGCGGCACCCTGGTGGCGTTGCCGGAACCGGGCACCTACTACCTCGGCGAGCAGTTCAACTTCATCCGCGCCGACGGCGGCGTCAGCGGCCAGTTCGCCAAGACCGACTTCAGCGCCTTCTCGCCGTTCCTGCAGTTCAGCCTGGCCTACGGTGCCAACGGCGCCCGCATCGACGTCGCACGCGGTGCGCTGCTGGCCAGCGCGGCCAGTACGCCGAACCAACGCGCGGTCGCCGCGGCCGCCGACGTGCTGGCGATCAACCAGGGCCTGCCCAAGCCGCTCACCCAGCTGTTCCCGCAGCAGGTCGGCGGCGTGCTCGATGGCATCGGTGGCGAACTGCACGCTGCCACCGCGCTGGCCCTGGTCGAAGGCAGCCGCCACGTCCGTGATGCCGCGTTGTCGCGCCGCGCCGGCGCGGCGGCACCCGGTGCGGAGCCGGGCGACGCCACCGGTGCATGGGTGCAGGCCATCGGCGGCAACGGCAAGCTGGATGGCAATTCCAACACCGCGCGCACCGACACCAACAGCAACGGCGTGCTGGTCGGCGTCGACCGCGAGTTCGGCGGCTGGCAGATCGGCGTATTGGCCGGCACTGGCCGCACCGACGTGAAGCAGCAGGAGCGTCGCGCCCGGTCGAAGATCGACAACACCCATTTCGGTGCCTACGCCAGCCACAACTGGGGCGGTTTCGGCCTGCGTGGTGGCGTCGCATGGAGCCGCAACGAAGTGAAGAGCAACCGCGACGTGGCCTTTGCCGGTTTCAGTGACAGCCTGAGCGCGCGCTACAACGCACACACCCGCCAGGCCTTCATCGAGGCGGGCTACCGCTTCGGCAGCGCCGAGGGTGGCCTGGAGCCGTACCTGCAGGTCGCGCGCGTGGAGGTGGACCTCAAGCAGATCGACGAGCGCGGCGGTGCGGCGGCACTGCGCGGCAAGGTGGATGACACCGGCACCACGGTCGCCACCGCCGGCGTGCGCTTCGACAAGGGCCTGAAGGCGTCGTTCCAGCAGGACAGCTGGCTGCACCTGCGCGGTGGCGTGGGCTATCGCCGGGCCTCGGGTGACCGCAGCCAGGTAGCCAACCTCGCCTTCGCCAACAGCACCACGACGTTCGCGGTCGAGGGTGCACCGATTGCCGACAATGCGGTCGTGGCCGAGTTGGGCCTGTCGGCCTGGCTGACCCCGCGGCAGCAGCTGGAACTGGGCTACAGCGGCCAGTTCGGCAGCGAAAGCCGCGATCACGGTGCCAATGCCCGCTGGTCGATCCGCTTCTAGTCACGTGCCCGGTTAGTCACGTGCTCTCTTGACGGGTTGGGGCGGCCTCGCGGCCGCCCCTTTTTTATGCGCGTCCCCCTGGACAAAGGTGGCCGGGGCAGAACACTGCCCCGGCCGCGGCGGCCCCGGGGAGAAGGCCGCCTTCAAGCGTCAGGCTGCCTTCATCGCGTGCTTGCGCGCGCGCATGACGTTGTGGCATTCCTGCACGTCCGGCAGCAGCTGGGTCACTTCCTGGCGCACGGCCGGCGGCAGATCGTTCTCCTTCAGCACGTCCTTGAACGCGCCGAGCAGGCGATCTTCGGATTCTTCCAGCTCGGCCACGTAGCCGTAGTTGGTATCACCGAAGGCAGCGCGCACCTTGCCGTAGAACTGCTGCATCGAGCCGACGACCGTACCGTGCTCGGCCGGCTTGCCACCGCTGGCAGCGACCGAGCCGCTCAGTGCAGCGACGATGCGGCCCTTGACGCCAGCAATGCGGGTGAACAGTGCCGACAGCTCGGCATCCTTCACCTTGGTCGCGGCTTCTTCATAGAAGGACTTGCCATCACGGGCGATCTCGATCAGGTCGTTGAGGCGATGTTCGATGGTGGACTGGGTGCTCATGTCATTGCTCCTGTGTAGTCGATTCCGTGGGAGAGAGGCAGCCGTGAGTGCTGCCTGCGGGACCACTGTGGACAGGCCCATGTGCTTCGTGGGTGAGCATTGATTGATGCATGCATCACCTCGCCCAACCCGCACTGACCGCTTCACGCCACGGTGGTGTTGCGTTCACGCAGAGTTGTCCGCGCGTGCCTCACCAGGGGATGAAGAGAATGACCAGAACGATGACCAGCACCGCGGCGAGCGCTGCCATCAGCACGTTTCGCTGGCGCCAGCTGGGCTTCGGCTTTCCTGGGGTATTCATGGATGCACACCTGTTTCTGCGGATGACCCCGCCAGCGTGATGGATCTGAATCAGTGCCCGCGTAGAGGGCACGTGCAAGCGACGTGCACGCGCCGGAGCCGATGTCGATTCCAGGCGCTGTCGTTCGTCGAAACACTGGAAGCCAGGCCCGTCGGCCTGCAGGAGCCTCCCGATGTGTCCCATCCTCACTGCCTTCGCCACCTCACCCGATCGCGGCCAGGGCCTGGCCCGCGACATGCGCGTGCGCTGGGCGCTGGAAGAACTGGGCGTGGCCTACGACGTGCAGCTGCTCACCTTTGCCGAGATGAAGCAGCCCGCCCACCTCGCAAGGAATCCGTTCGGGCAGATTCCCACCTGGCAGGACGGCGGACAGGTCCTGTTCGAATCCGGCGCCATCGTCCTGCACCTGGCCGAACAGTACCCGGGCCTGTTGCCGCGCGATCCGGATGCGCGCATGCGCGCGATCATGTGGATGTTCGCCGCGCTGAACACGGTGGAGCCGCCGGTTGTTGAGCGCTCGATGGCCTGGGTGCTGGAGCGCGAGCAGCCCTGGTATGCGCAGCGGCTACCGATGCTCGATGAGCGGGTGCGGACGCGGCTGGCGCAGTTGTCCGCAGCGCTGGGCGATTCCGCCTGGCTGGACGGCGGATTCAGCGCGGGCGACCTGATGATGGTGGCGGTGCTGCTGCGGCTGAAGAGCAGCGGTCTGCTCGATGAATTCCCGCAGGTGAGCGGCTACGTGGACCGGGCAACGCAGCGCCCGGCCTACCAGCGCGCGTTCGCCGCGCAGCGGGCGGTGTTCCAGAACGGGTAGTTCCGCGCCCGGCGTGGAAACACTCAGCGCGGCCTGGGCCGGCTGGCGGCCTGTACCAGCATCAGCTGCGCCACCAGGATCAGCATCGCGCACCCGGACAACAGCCACGGATCGATGTACCACTGCGCGTTGAAGCTGAACTCTCCGGCAGAGATGCGCTTCCAGCCGTTGAAGTGCTGCATGGCGGCCACCACGAACGCGAAGCCGCCTGAGGTGTACGCAAGCCAGGGCACGATGAGGCCGCCTGGCCGCGCGAACAGCATCAACAGCCCGAGCACGCCGATCACCGTGCGCTGCACGCGGCAGTAGGGGCAGACGTAGGCCAGCCCGCTCCATTCCACGGACCAGGCCAGCAGGCTGACCAGCACCGACAGGCCTGCGGCAAGGTACAGCCACTTCGGCGTGATCGTCATGCTGCCGCTGTATGCCATCGCCTGCTCCTTCGTTCAAAGACCTAGGCAGGGTAACAGCGCCACCGGGTCAATCCTTCTTGAAGACCGTGCGCTTGCCGATCGGGCTGCTCTTGCGCGCCGTCGGCTTGGCCAGCCCCGGAATGAGGAAGTCGGTCACTTTGTGGCCCTTCTGGACCTTGGCGGCCAGCCAGCGCGGCATGCGCCCACGGCCGGACCAGGTGAGCCGCTTGTACTCCGGGTCGCGGTACTTGGCCGCCACTTTCCCGGTCCTGCGCCGTGCCGGCTTCCGGCGCGGGGCGGCCTCTTCGATGGCCTCTCCGCCGAACAGCTCCTCGAGGGTATACCCCGCTTCGGCCGCTGCGGCCTTCAGCAGGCGGCGTACCGCACTGGCCGGGCGGCGGTTGGAAATCAGCTGTTTCCGCTGTTCAGCGGCAACCACCAGGGCGCCCAGCTCGCGAAGGCTGAGCGATTCAATATCAATCGTCATGCGGGAAAGGTCTACCGCGCCGCGGCGGCTGTCAAGGCATCCTGATGCCCGGGCATACACACAGGCTTCACCGCCGCTGGGCTCCGATCGCCTTCGCACGCCATCTCCGAGGACATCGACGTGAGCACCTCATCGCATTCGCTCGCCTACCTGCTTGCACGCCTGCTGCTGATGGCGCTGTTCCTGGTTTCCGGCATCGGCAAGCTCGGCGACCCCGGTGCCACCCAGGGCTACATGGAAGCGATGGGCGTGCCGGGCATCCTGCTGTGGCCGACCATCGCCTTCGAGATCGGCAGCGGGCTCTGCATCCTGCTCGGCTTCCAGACCCGCCTGGTGTCGGTGGTGCTGGCGGGCTTCAGCCTGGTGACCGCTTTCATCTTCCACCACAACGTCGCCGACCCGACCCAGCAGATCATGTTCCTGAAGAACCTCGGGCTGGCCGGTGGATTCCTGCTGCTGGCCTGCACCGGGGCCGGGCGTTACAGCATTGATGGGCGCGGGCGGCGCGCGCAGCGATGACGGAGGCGCAACGCCGGGCATTGCCCGATGCCGTCCTCGCGCCCAGGGCGACACGCACACCTCAGCGCTGAGGAGCTCAGCCCTGCATACGCCGCCGGATCCGGAAGTGATCCCGATACGCTGAAGGGGACATGCCAACGATGCCCTGGAACGCCTTGCGGAAGGATCCCGCGTCGTCGTATCCCAGTGACGCGGCTATCCGGGCAACGGGAAGATCCCCGAGCTGCAGCGCGTCCCTCGCCTTGGCCATCCTGACCTGGCGGATATAGTCGGCCGGATTGAATCCGGTGGCCTTCTGGAAGCGGCGGATGAAGGTTCTTTCGGTGAGATGCGCACGCTCGGCCAAGGCGATCACCGTGTGGCGCTTTCCCGGCTGCGAAAGGATGAAGCGCTGGACGGCCAGCACCGCCGCATCATCATGATCGAACCTTGGCAGGAATCCCTGCAGTGGCCGCGGGTCCTGCCGGATCCCATCGCTGAGCATGAAGCGCGCCGTTGCCAGCATCACACTGGAGCCCATCGTGCGATCGACGATCAACAGACCGAGATCATTCCAGGCAAGGATCGCGCCGGACGTAATGACGTCACCGTCATCGATGACAACGTTCTCGGTCGTCACCTGCACGTCGGAATACGTGCTGGCAAGCAGCTCCGCGAATGCCCAATGCGTGGTGACCCGGCGTCGCGCAAGCAGGCCGGTCTGTGCGAGCACGAAGGCGCCTGCGCAGACCGAGCACATGATCGCACCGAGCGAATGGAGCTCCTTGAGCCACTGTGCCTGGCGTGGCATCGCGGACATCCGTTCGGGCATCGCAACGCTGGGGGGTGAGATCACGAATGCGGGAGCATTCACATCGCCGGGATCACTGTCCCAGCAGCATTCCATGCGCCCCGATGCCGGGTTCAACTGCCAGTGTGTCACCCGTATGAAACACTGCCGGTCATCTTCGTGCGGATACCTGGCCCATTCATTCGCGATCCGGAACAGATCGGTCAGGCCGTGGATCGCCGCCATCTGGCAATCGGGATAGATCAGCAGAGCGATTTCAATCCGCTTGTCAGTTTCGATACCCATGAATGTCACCTCCGCCAATTTCAATTGATGCAGCGCTACCTAGAATGGATTCGGACGGAGTGATGGCCGCCTCAGGATAGAGGGAAATGCGCGCCTGAGGCCACTCCACAACCCGCACTGACAGCGTCCTTCCTCCTGCGCCGATACAAGGTCGCCGGCATGCAGGACGCCCCCCGACTCACAACAGCGAGGAACCCTGAAATGGCTACGGTTACCACGAAAGACGGCGTCGAAATCTTCTACAAGGATTGGGGTCCGCGTGACGCCAAGGTCATTCATTTCCATCATGGCTGGCCGCTCACCTCCGACGACTGGGACGCGCAGATGCTGTTCTTCGTCAACAAGGGCTACCGCGTGGTCGCGCACGACCGCCGTGGGCATGGACGGTCCAGCCAGGTGTGGGATGGCCACGACATGGATCACTACGCGGACGATGTTGCGGCGGTGGTCGAGAAGTTGGGCACCCAGGGGGCGATGCATGTCGGCCATTCCACCGGGGGTGGCCAGGTGGTTCGCTACATCGCCCGCCACGGCGAGAGGAATGTATCCAAAGCGGTGCTGATCAGCTCGGTGCCGCCGCTGATGGTCAAGACTGCGGCAAACCCGCAGGGCACGCCCAAGGAGGTCTTCGACGACTTCCAGGCGCAGCTGGCGGCCAACCGTGCGCAGTTCTACCACGACGTGCCGTCAGGCCCCTTCTATGGCTACAACCGCCCCGGTGCGAAGGCCTCCGACGCGGTAATCTGGAACTGGTGGCGACAGGGCATGCAGGGCTCGGCGAAGGCGCACTACGATGGCATCGTTGCCTTCTCGCAGACCGATTTCACCGATGACCTGAAGGGCATCTCCATTCCGGTGCTGGTCATCCATGGCGACGATGACCAGGTGGTTCCGTATGCGGATTCCGGCGTTCTCTCCGCGAAGCTGGTGAAGAACGGCAAGCTGATCACCTACGAAGGTGCACCGCACGGCATTCCGACCACGCACGCGGACCGGATCAACGCCGACCTGCTGGCGTTCCTGGAAAGCTGATCATGAAGGAACCGGGAAGTGCTTCAGGCACTTCCCGGACATGGATGGCGAGAGCCGCCTGTCACACACACCAGGTCCAGGTCGAGACATGAATTCTTAATTCTTAAGAATTCGACCAAGCGCCCTTCGTGTCATGCGACCGGCAAAGCAGCATGATGAGCGCCCCATTCAAGTCAGGGCGCTCGTTCATCTCCATGCGTGACATCGGACAGTTCTACGTAACCAGCGTCGAGGGAGTGACGCGCGCGGACGGCACACTCCTGCAGGTCACTCGAATCGACTGCGCCTGCATCAAGTGCTCCTGGCAGTTCAGGGCGATTCCCAACCATGGGCTGGTCGATCTCGATGGGGCAGCGGCCCTCAGTTGCCCAACCTGCGGCAATCACCAGTCCGTCAGCCGGGCACGGCTCGAAGAGCTCAATCGACGCAACGGCGAATAGCCGGCGCCTGGACCTTCCCTCAACATCGCACCGACACTGCCGATACCTGTTCGGCGCTAGCCTTCAGTCAACCGATATTTGCCGGCCTTCCCATGAGTCATACCGGACTGTTTCAGATCACCAACCTGACGTACAAAGCCGGAGAGCATGGCACTCTGGCGCGGGCACTGCAGATCGTAGCGACATGCACGGCCTGCGGCGCTACGAGCGTGTGGGGCGAAGATGAGATGGAACATGTCGCCGGGGGAACCGTGCTGGCCTGCCGCAACTGTGGCGTCCGCCAGGCCATCAGCAACGCGCGTCTTTCAAGCAGCCCATCCGACATTCGTCATCCGCGTCGCTGAGTCGCACGCGGTTCGTATCGAGTAGCGCGCCAGCAGACGCAGGCGTTCACTCGCCTTTTACAACGCGTCGCCACCTCCGGCGAAGAAGCACCCGGATGCAGCTGCCTGCATCCAAGCTCCGCGCCCCCGCGTATGTAGGATGCCCGCGCCTTGCGGGCCTCCCATAGAGGAACGCGCCGTGAAAGCTCTTCAGCGGATAGCCGCCACCGTCAGCTTCGCCGTACTCGTTTCAGCCACTTCCTTGAGCTTCGCCGCCAACGCCGTGATGGTGGGCGGAGCGGAGATGTATCCCAGCAAGACCATTGTCCAGAACGCCATCAACTCCAAGGACCACACCACCCTGGTCGCCGCGGTCAAGGCAGCCGGGCTGGTCGATACCCTCAATGGTGCTGGCCCCTTCACCGTTTTCGCACCCACCAATGCAGCCTTCGGCAAGTTGCCCGCAAGCACGGTCGATACGCTGGTAAGGCCTGAAAACAAGGCGCAGTTGACGAAGATCCTGACCTACCACGTGGTGCCGGGCAACTACAGTTCCGCGCAACTGATGGCCGATGCCAGGAAGCACGGCGGCAAGGCCATGCTGAAGACCGTTGAAGGTGAATCCCTCACCGTCGCGTTGCATGACGGCAAGCTGTGGGTCATCGATGCCAAGGGTGGCAAGGCGGGAATCAGCATTGCCGATGTGGGCCAGTCCAATGGCGTGATCCACGTGATCGACACGGTGTTGATGCCGAAGTAACCACGACTGTATCCGCGGCAGTCGCGTACGGCGGCTGCCGCTGTTGTGAGAGAAGACCCGGCTATGGACGGCCGCACCCTTTGACCGGTAGCGATGGTCGTTGCCCCCGATTGTTGAAGCCTGCCACGATCACTCGGTCCAGGCGGTCGTGGAGCATCTGCCGGCTGTAGAACGGTCGCCAGATCGGCAACGTCCACTGAATGCGTCCAGCAATGGCGACTCACCGCGAGATGGGGTGAGGGGTTGCCCGGGCGCGAGAGGTCAGGATGGCCTGACTTCCCTGCATACCAGTTCCGCCAATTCGCGGCACGCGAAAAACAGGCCCTCAACAACCCCTTCATCCAGATGGCGGTCGGGCGTGGCCGTGGATTCGCAGCGACTGGCCGCATGCAGCATCTCCACTGCGGTCAGCATGCCCACCGCCGCGCGGTCGATCCTGGCCAAGGACTGACGGCGGCCGTCTGACAGGTTCTCTTCCGGCCACAGCATGCCATCGGACCCTTCGCCATCGCGGATGCGCTTCAGGCAGCCCTGGAAGGTGCTGAGGTCAAAGGCGGGGTTGTCGTCGTCGTTGGTGGGTTCATCGACGGGGAATGGCGGAATCTTGCGAGTGGTCATGGCGTCGGCTTCCGTGGCTGTACTTGACACTGCCACCGCGCGGAAGTCCGCGACCATGGAGACAGCTTCACGGAGCGCCTGTCTAGTTTCAGGCTTCGTCCAGTCGATCTCGTATACCGAACGCGGCAGACTCTGCCGGCCCTCCGGGTCCGTGAACTTATAGGGATTCCCATTGGCATACCGATACCGGTTGAAGTGCCCCACAGGCTGGTCATACGCCGTCACCGGATCGACCGACAGGAACACACCCAACTGCGGATCCATATACCGCTGCTTTTAGTTGACGTACGGGGCTGGGACTACCCATAACGGCACCGCTGTCCACAGATTCAAGCCACCAATACATCGACGACTGGAAACGCGAAGAATTTGAGATAGGGGGCTGGCTCAATACTGAAATCAGCCGACTCCACCCTCCAATTGTTTGGATCCCCTAAGAAAATCGCACCTCGGCGACCGTACAATTCATCGCGCAGCAGACGATCAAGGCCATCCATGTCTGCGTCAGCGAGAAAGCGCTCAATCATTCGCTTCTCCTTCGCAAGAATATTGATCACGAAGTAGACCCTATCCTGCAAGGGCTTACTGAAGTCTGCCTCCACGCAGATTGCGTATAGGTATCGACCACCATCTTCCATCACTTGCTGCAACTCACCGTCGTACCATTCCACAAGCAATTCGATCTTCATTTGTAAACCTCATTAAACTTCTGAGCCACTTTCTCCGTTACTGGCTTGGGGAGTTCCACAGTATGGTGGTTCGGATTGTTCCCGGTTTGAGGTGTATTGAACGCGCTCTTTGCCTCCGCCTGATCGGCAACCCGGTTTTTGAGTCTATCTGCCGCACTCACCCTCTCCTGCGCTTTGACCGAAACCCCATGCGGGAACCCGGCCTTCTCCGCCTTGACGGCTTGAGCTGCAAGCGATTCAGCGCTCTCTGCGCCCTTTCCAAATCGGACAAAGAACCCTGCCGCCTTGACTCCGCTCTTTCCACCCGGGGCACGAGACATCACCGCGCCCACAATCATGCCCTTGAAATCGCCATTCAAGGCGTCTGCGACAGTCCCCAACGGGCTTCCGATCGTGTTCAGGACCCGACTTGGCTCCCCTTTCCACGCCTGTTCAAACTCAGCCTCCGTCATGCACGCCCCCGTGCTTGTATAGCAGCGGCCGTCAGGGTCCTTGAACCTGTATGGGTTGCTCGCAGCGTAACGATAGCGATTGAACATTCCGACAGGATTCTCGTGAGCCGTCACCGGGTCCACAGATAGGAACATCCCCAGCAGCGGATCCATGTACCGCTGCTGCATCTGCACCAGCCCGGTCTCACCATCCATCACATGCCCGGTGTACCCAGGGCCATCCACCACCTTGCCGATGGGCGCGCCATACGGCTCGTAATGAGTACGCTCGATCACGTTGCCGGAAGCATCCGTACTGGCAACCGGGCTTCCCAGCGCATCGGTGTGCAGGTAGGTGATCTTGGCCTCTGCGTCACCGTAGTCGCGGCGCGCGATCAGGCTGCCGGCCAGATGGACGTACTCATGCCACAGTCCCTTTCGTTCATCGCGCTGGAATACCAGCCTGCCGTCCTGAGAGTACTGGGAAAGTACATTTCCCTTAGTAGGCGAGTATGCAAGGATCCGCCTGCCCAGCGCGTCGTAGCGATAGGTCTCTTTGCCAGTCACCTCGCGCAACCGATTGCCGAAGTCGAAGCTGTGGTTGAGGCCATTCTTCAACTTAAGGTTGCCCTGCACGTCATAGCTCAGGCCGATGAGCGTGTTGCCCGCACCATCCCGCACATTGGTAAGGCGGTTGTGCGCGTCGTACCAGTAGCGATGGTCTTTGACACTTGGTCGCGGGCCTGAACAAGTGACAGATGTTCGACCGAACCTAAGGTACGACGCCTACCGTGCGCCCAGGTCACGATCCAAGCCTTGTGCACAGAGGGGGGGCTGCTCGCGAAGAATCAGGTCGCGAACCTGAGCATCCCCAAGCTCATAGGGGTCATCTCGTGGCTCTTCAGTGACTTACTCAATCATGCCGGTCATAGCAAGCGCACCTACACTAACCTTTGCCCCAGAAAGCATGTCCTCTCACACCCTCTGCCTGGTAATGCGGAAGCCCCTCCCTTCCACCATCCAATTCATGGCCGACTTGCGACCTGCCTTCAGTCAGCGACCACGTTTTACTGCGCCCCATCCCGGCACGGTTCCCTTAGCGCCATTGACAGCAGAAGACTGCACTTGGCTCGTGAAGCTAGTCCTGATCCCCAACGATGGATCCAACCCTATGGCCTGCCAATTACGCAGCCCGGGTCTAGATCATTCATCATCCAAGCAGTATTTATTCCTGAGTATCCTCCGAGCCACCGTAGTTCCGCCACGATAAAATTCACCCACCCTCGCCCTCCATTATATACCTAAGATTCCTAAATTCGGCCACACACTCCGGAACACCTTCCGACAGATCGTCAAAGAAGAATTCCCTATGAAATAAATCTGGCCACATGAACACCCCATCAAACCGCTTCTCAATGCGCCATTCTTTCGGCATGGACCCATCAATAACATCAAATATGCCGATTGGCGCAGAAGTCAGATTCCCATAGTCATCGATTACCTTGCAGACGAGCGTCCCGCCCCTGTAAATGCTCGACTCCCTATGGAGACTAAGTCCGAATACCGTGTACTCATTCCCAGCACCCAGGAACAGCGTCGACTTTACTCTCCCTTCCGCGCCAAGCCCGGCAAGAATATCAACCCAATTGCTGACGACTTTTACTCGCATCAGTCTATCTCCCTTCTTCAATCAACTTTGTTTTTGGCTCAACGACTTGTCCGGTCGCCTGATTCTGATATGCATGAGTAGAGAATTGCTGCCCATCTGGCGCCTTGTGCGACGAGCTTGATACCTTGACCCAATCAGAGGCACTTCCTCCATGAACAGCACTGAGGCGCGGCGAATCCCGCAAAAGAACTCCACTCTGCCCGCCAGCGATGACCTCTCCCTTTCCTGACATCAGCTCGCCAAGCTGCTGCTCACTACCAAGCTGTTTACTCAGCTTCACGCCACTTGCAGCTCGGTCAACTCCTTTTATCAGCTTTGCGGCACCATCACCAAGTGGACCGGCCACACCCAACATAGCGGCCCCGATACTGACAAGCGAGGGATTGTTATAGGCATCAACAAAACCCTTCGCATCGCCAAATATCGGCATAAAGTCAACCATTACTCCCACTTGCTCCTTAGTAAGAGTTGTGCCACTGGTATTCATCCCATACTTCAGCTCGGCCCGGTACATTGCCGAGTAGGCTGCACCACTCTCCCGCCCATCCGGATCCGTGAACTTGTAGGGATTCCCATTGGCATACCGATACCGATTGAACTGCCCAACCGGCTGCTCATACGCCGTCACCGGGTCCACCGACAAGAACACCCCCAACTGCGGATCCATGTACCGCTGCTGCATCTGCACCAGCCCGGTCTCACCATCCATCACATGCCCGGTGTACCCAGGGCCATCCACCACCTTGCCGATCGGCGCGCCGTACGGCTCGTAATGAGTACGCTCGATCACGTTGCCGGAAGCATCCGTACTGGCAACCGGGCTTCCCAGCGCATCGGTGTGCAGGTAGGTGATCTTGGCGTCGGCGCCTGCGTAGTCCCGGCGAGCGATCAGGCTGCCGGCCAGATGAACGTACTCGCGCCCCAGCCCCTTGCGGCCATCACTCTGGAATACCAGCCGACCGTCCTGTGCGTACTGCGAAAGCACCACTCCCAGTCCTGGGGCGGAGGCAAGGATGCGGCGCCCCAGCGCGTCGTAGCGATAGGTCTCTTTACCAGTCACCTCGCGCAGTCGATTGCCGAAGTCGAAGCTGTGGTTGAGGCCATTCTTCAGCTTCAGGTTGCCCTGCACGTCATAGCTCAGGCCGATAAGCGTGTTGCCCACACCATCCCGCACATTGGTAAGGCGGTTGTGCGCGTCGTACCAGTAGCGATGGTCTTTGACACCCGGCAGCATCCAGCTGGTCAGGTTGTCCAGCGTGTCATAGCTGAACCGGTGCCAGGAATCACCGCCAAAGTTGTTGGAGCCTGCCGCGATCAGTCGATCCAGACCGTCATAGAGCATGTGCCGGTTGTAGAACGCTCCCAGTGCCAGGTCATAGATGTCGCTGACATTGCCGTTCCGATCAAATCGCGTATCAAAGTCGAGAACACCCGAATCGGTGGTCCGAGAAGGCAGTTGACGCTCGTTCTGCTGCATCGTGTGCACGATGCCGTTGCCATAGGTGAATTGCTTGATGCCGCCATTCGCGTAGTAGCGAACGTCGGTAGCGAAGTTCCCGACCCGTGTAGCCTGGCCCAGCGCATCCGGCGCGTAGTCGACCGTCAGCCCGCTCGGCCAGGTCTGCCCGGAAGGGTGGCCATTGGCGTTGTAGCTGTAGATGATGGGCCAATCGTTCCAATCAGGCTGAGACACCCTTTCCACTGTCAACAGGCGGCGCTTGTTGTAGAAATAGTGATTGGACGCCGTCGTGGCGCCAGAATCGTTCCGGACCAACAATCGCGACGGGAGCCCATCCGGCGTATACGTCCAACTCGTATTGCCGTTTCCGTCGGGGAACCGCAGATAGGTTGGCCGATTCCGCGCGTCATACTCGCGATAGACGGCGCGACCGCTGCTGCTGATGGCCTCGGTATTGCAGGTCAGTGGCGATGGAGAATCGACCCCGGATGCCGACCAGATCAGATTGCCGGCGCCGTCGTAATCCATCAGGGTGCTGCCGGTTTCCGGCTCGATCGTCTTGCACAGCTGCTGGCTGGGCGAATAGACATAGCGGCGAGCCACCGTCTGGCTGCCATTGGCATTGCCGCGGGCGATGATCAATGGCTTGTTGAAGACATCCCGGGCGATATTCATCACCGCCCCCTCCGGCATCTGGATCGACACCGGGTGCTCATAGGACGGCTCATCGAACATCTGGAACCGGGTCTGCGTCACCTGCCCCCTGGGGTTGGTCACGCGCATCTGCCCACCTGGCAGATACTCGGTGAGGGTGGACAGCAGACCATGTTCGCTGTCCTGCGAACTTGAGATCAGCCGCCCCAGGGCGTCGTACTCCTTCCAGGTCCCCTTCCAGGGAACCGGGAAGTCTGAAACCGGATACGACGAGAATGTCTGCCGCCCCTGGGCATCGTAGGCAAACAACTGCAGGCGCTGCGTGGCGGCTTGATTGCCCGCATCGAACTCCTGGGTCAGCATCGGCCGCAGCAACGCATCGAAGTAGGTGATCTTGCGTGCGTTGCCCGTGGCCGTTGTCTGCCGCCAATGACCCGGAGGAATACCGTACTCATTAAGCGGCACCCACTCGAGTGCCTGCCTCTTTGCATTCCAGGCGACGCTGTCATCGCTGGGATACTCGACGCGTGTCAGCCGCCCCATCGCGTCATATTCGTACTGGGTGAGGTAGTCATTCTCGTCGGCGACGGCGGTAATCCAGCCAGAATCGTTGACGGCGGCCCGGGTCACCGTGCCGTCGGCATGGCTTATCCATTGTGGAATTCCCAGCTTCCATCGCTCCAACGTGGTCGTGTTGCCATTGCCATCCTTGACCGACGCGACATTGCCATCGGCGTGATAGCCCAGCCGGTGGATAAGCCTTCCAAAACTTCGCTGCTCAACCAACTGCGCCTTCGCAGTGTAGGTGTTCTGGGCTTCGACCAGACCTGTGTCGCTGTTGGTCCGGCTGGCAGGCAGGCCAAGGATCCAGCCACTGGTGTCGTTGTAGTAAGTGGTGACATCAGTCCGACTTCCCCCGTGCGAGCTGCTGCGGGTCACGCTCGCCGGGCGCCCATAGCTATCAAAGGAGTTGGCCTGCCAGGTCATCGTCACACCATCCCGCGTGACCTGACGTCGTTGCAGCGGCCTTAGCAGTGCCGAGCTGCCGTCGTTACCTCCCCACGTCCAGCCGTAGCGATCGGGAAAGGGCATCGAAGGCATCTGCGCATCTGAAACATACGTCAGTTCTTCGGTCTCGAGCACCGTTCCTGCCGCATTGCCGGCACGCCGGCCAAGAAGCTTCCCATCATTGAACCGGAAAACAATTCCGTAGATCTCTTCGACCCAGCTTCCGTCAGGCTGCGTGATTCTCACCGCCTTGGACTGGGTGCAGGTGCTGCAGTAGGGATAGTTCCCCGCCCAGTAGTCCTGATAATCCCCCTTGTCCGTATACGTCCAGCGCATGGGAGCAATACCCGGACCTTCAATGGTCTTCTCCGTCAGACCAAAGTTCTCAAAGTAGTTGGCAATCGCGAGATACTGAATCATCTGACCATCGCGCGCCTCTTTGATGCAGTAGCTCGCCGGAACTCCTGCACGATAGCGTCGCCCATTCCGGAAGGAGAACGTACCGATCGCACCAGATGGATGCTTCATCTGAAGGGTGTAGATCTTGTCCCGAAAAGGCGGACTGCCACACCCCTGCGACGGGTCCTCCGGCCAGTTCTCATAGGCGATACGCATGTCGGAGAGATGGTTGATCTCCCACCAGGCACCGTCCGGCTGGGTAACCCGCTGCAGCGAGTTTCCTGCATATCCGTAAGTCCAGGTGCGGCCATTTGCCGAGGCGCTCTGCAGGCGATTTCCTACATAATTCAACAAGATCGAGCGCCCATCGCTGGACGTGATGTTGGTCGGATAGCCGTTCCCGTTATAGCTGATGCTGACACTGTTACCAAAGCGATCTTCGATTCGACTTGCCAGCAGATAGATCTCTACGCGCGCTTGGGCAGAGTTGGCGCCGATGGATCCCATCAGACCCACAGCGCGCTGCGTGCCAATATTAAAGGTGTACTTGATGCCCGATGTGGTCTGCAGAATGAAGCCCTCGCCCTCCAGACCGGCGATCATCGGCGTGCAACTGACGGTGTCCATCGCACTGGTGGTCCAGCTCCAGTTTTCGCTCTGACGACTGACTGGCTTGAGGCCGGCAGGTGGGTCACCCATCAGCGACCGCGCGCCCTCCCCGGGAAGATTGACGGTATAGCCAGACCAGATGTCTTCAATGCGGACTGTCGGCGGCGTATAGGGAATGAAGTTGGTGCTACAGCGCGGATCTTTCCGAGAACCTCGATAGGTCCATCCATACTGGGAATCGAATACGCCGGAGATGAAAGGTACATCGATGCTCCAGTCACCCGCACCACCATAGATCAATGGCGGCGAACCGTTGTCGGGAATGGGCCTCACATTCAATCGGCGTTCTAGCCGTACCGGTAGCAAGTTGTTACCTGCCAAGTCGATATCGGTCTGCTTGAAGTATCCGCTCTGGTCGTACACATTGATCGAGTCACCGAAGAGCTCTGATGTCAGTGGACCGACCTGCTCAGCCGAGTTGAGCTTCTTGTCGTACTCTTGATAGGGCTGCTGAACTACCTGCTGCGCCCGCGCGGCGAAGCAGAGCCCAAATAGAAGTGCGAGCACCGCGCATCCACTCGCACGCGGGCCGACCGCGACGTTCCTTGTTTCGATCCGCATTTCCGCCCCCTGATTGTTGAGAGCGACTTTTTCACAGCAAGCCAGGATCCGTCAAATAAGAATTCATCTCACCTCTGAAATGATCATGGCTTATTGGCTCATTTGGTTTCCTCTGCTTGTCTCGTGCTACTAGATCTATGAGGGGCCGCCCCAACGCACACGCGTACTGGTCGCAGAATCCCGGGCGGCAGTTTCCGCACAGCCTGACCCGCCGGGCATGTTCATAGGCTACAAGTACTCCTCAGAGCGCAGTGGACACAGGGCCGGCTAGCTTGGGCATCCAAGCAGGGCACCTCTTCATGCAGAACTGATGAGGTAGCTCCAAGTCGATTGTGGAAGGCTGCATGGCCTAGGCGGCATTCAGAAGCACGTGCAGCGGCGCCCATTCCAACTGAGACCGCGTAATTCCGACGATGTTGGACGCCCTCTGGACTTCGCCGGACGTCAATGTGGTGGGCCCACCAGGATTCGAACCTGGAACCAAGGGATTATGAGTCCCCTGCTCTAACCGTTGAGCTATAGGCCCTGCGCAGCGTCACAGTGTAGTGGAGGCCGCGCTCGATCGGCTACCCGGCGGCGGCAAACGCCTCCGAAACACGCCCCAGCCGCCTCTCCGCTGCTTCCGCGAGCCATACCTGCCGCCTCAGGTATGCCTGGAACAACGCGACCATCCTTCTGACTTCCTCCAGTCCCTGTTGGTTGTCGCCACTGAAGCCGGCAAGCAATCCGGCCTCCGACAGCGTCAGCAGCGCATACGTTGTACGGCGTGCAAACCCCAACCGATCCTCGCACTCATCCCGCATCACCTCATCCCAGTCCAGCAGCGGCGGGAAATCGGCTCGTACGGGCTCAGGCAAATCGTGCTCCACATCATTCATGGCGTGACTCCAGATGCATGACGAATCAATGCCGCAGGCCGTGCGAGTTGCACGTGACCTGCCGCGCGCTTGCATCGGCGCCGGTGATGACCGGCCCGCCTACGGGATGTGTTGAGCATCTGCGCGATCAGCGTGCGACCGTCGCAGGAAGAATTCAAACGGCAGATGCGACATCGGCAAGAGCCGTCGGGCATGTCCCGGCACCCACCAAAGAAAAACCCCGCACCAGGCGGGGTTTCTCTCAACGCTTCAACAGCCGCTGGAAATCAATCGATATCCAGGAAGCTGCGCAGCTGCTCCGAGCGGCTCGGGTGACGCAGCTTGCGCAGGGCCTTCGCTTCGATCTGGCGGATGCGCTCGCGGGTCACGTCGAACTGCTTGCCGACCTCTTCCAGCGTGTGGTCGGTGTTCATGTCGATGCCGAAGCGCATGCGCAGCACCTTGGCTTCCCTCGGGGTGAGGCCGGCCAGCACGTCGCGCACGGTTTCAGACAGGTTGATGTTGGTGGTGTTCTCGATCGGGGACTCCACATTGGTGTCCTCGATGAAGTCGCCCAGATGGGAATCCTCGTCGTCGCCGATCGGGGTTTCCATCGAGATCGGCTCCTTGGCGATCTTCATCACCTTGCGGATCTTGTCTTCCGGCATGTCCATTTCCTTGGCCAGCTCCTCCGGCGTGGCCTCGCGGCCGTACTGCTGGAGCATCTGGCGGGAAATGCGGTTCAACTTGTTGATCGTCTCGATCATGTGCACCGGAATACGGATGGTGCGTGCCTGGTCGGCAATCGAGCGGGTGATCGCCTGGCGGATCCACCAGGTGGCGTAGGTCGAGAACTTGTAACCGCGGCGGTACTCGAACTTGTCCACGGCCTTCATCAGGCCGATGTTGCCTTCCTGGATCAGGTCGAGGAACTGCAGGCCGCGGTTGGTGTACTTCTTGGCAATCGAGATTACCAGGCGCAGGTTGGCCTCGACCATTTCCTTCTTGGCCTTGCGCGCCTTGGCTTCACCGTAGGCCATGGCACGGCTGATTTCCTTCAGCTCTTCCAGGTCCAGCTGGGTCAGCTTCTCGATGTCGATCGTCGCCTGCTGTTCGGCGATGATCTGGTCCTTCACTTCACGCAGCGCCGAAGACCACTTCTGCTTGCGCTTCAGTGCATCTTCCACCCATTCCAGGTTGGTCTGGTTGCCTTCCCAGGAACGGATGAAGTCCTTGCGCGGCATGCGGGCGGTAACGGTGGCCAGGTTCAGCACGCGGCGCTCATGCGACTTGATGTCGGCCATGGTGTCGCGCAGCTGCTTGGTCAGCACGTCGGTCAGCGGCAGCGGCAGCTTCAGGGTGACGAACACCGCCGACATCTCTTCGCGCAGGCGCGGCAGGTTCTTCTTGTCGCCCTTGGTCGCCGCCTTCTTGAAGGCAGTGAAGGCATCGCTCAGCGCCTGCATGCGCGCGGCGACTTCCTCCGGGTCCGGACCGGTCGGTGCGGCTTCTTCCTCGCCACCCTCGACATCATCGTCCTCGTCCTCGTCGCCATCGGCGTCGGCATCGTCGCTGTCATCAGCAGTAGCCGCGGCCGGCGCCGGGGCTTCGTCCGTAAGGTCGTTGAAGCCGACGATCACTTCGGCCAGGCGCTTCTTGCCTTCCTTGTGGGCTTCATAGTCGTTCAGCAGCGACTCGACCGACACCGGGAACTGGCCCAGGGCGGCCTGCACCTGCGAAAGGCCTTCCTCGATGCGCTTGGCAATGGCGATTTCGCCTTCGCGGGTCAGCAGCTCGACGGTGCCCATTTCGCGCATGTACATGCGCACCGGGTCGGTGGTACGGCCACCTTCGGTGTCGAGCGCGCTCAGCGCGGCGGCGGCTTCTTCGGCCGCGGTGTCATCGACTTCGCGGTTACCGGTGTTGCCGTCGTTGAGAAGCAGGGTTTCCACATCCGGCGCAACTTCATGGACATCAATGCCCATGCCGTTGATCATGCCGATGATGTCTTCGATCTGTTCCGGGTCGACCATGTCGTCCGGCAGATGGTCATTGACTTCGGCGTAGGTCAGGTAGCCCTGTTCCAGGCCCTTGCTGATCAGTTGCTTGATTTCGGATTGGGCAGGACGTTCGTTGGCCATGTAGTGCTCGCGCCACCGGCTAGGGAGAAATAGGGAACGTAGCATTATACCAGCCCGGGGCCCCGCCTGCCGGGCGGTGGTCCCGCAAGCTCAGGGCCTGAGAAGGAAGGTCACGGGACCGTCATTGACCAGGCTGACGACCATATGGGCACCAAATCGGCCCGTTTCCACCCCCGGCGCGTGATTTTCACGACAGATCCCGACAAATCGATTGAACCCGCGTTCAGCCTCGTCCGGCGGCGCCGCGCTGGTGAAGCTCGGGCGCATGCCCGAGCGGGTGTCGGCGGCCAGGGTGAACTGGCTGACCAGCAGCAGGCCGCCGCCGGTGTCACGCAGCGACCGGTTCATCTTCCCGGCCTCATCGGCGAACACCCGGTAGCCCAGCAGGCGCTCGGCCATCCGCTGCAGCTGGGCCTCGGTATCGCCGGGCTCCATGCCGACCAGCGCCAGCAGGCCGGGGCCGATCTGCCCCACCGCTTCGTCGTCGACATGCACGGCGGCCTGGCTGACACGTTGGATCAGGACGAGCATCGCGGGCTTCCGAATGAACAGGGCCGGCCACGATAGCAGCGCCCTTGGCTAAACTGGCGCCGATGAATCCGCAACGCAAAGCCCGGCTGGTCTACCGCGCCACCACCCTGTTCGCCCGCCTGCCCTGGCCGCTGCTGCGGGGCGCCGCGCGCGCCTTGGCGTGGGCGTGGATCAGTCTCAATGCCCGTGAGAGCCGCGTCACCCGGCGCAACCTGGAACTGGCCTACCCCGAACTGGATGCCACCGCGCGCGACCGCCTGCACCGCGAGCTGCTGCGCTCCACCGCGCTGCAGGCCATTGAGACCCTGCGCCTGTGGAGCCAGAAGCCGGCCGACAACCTGCGCCTGCACCTGAAGCAGCGCCATGGCGAAGCGCTGTATGACGCGGCGCTGGCCAGCGGCCAGGGCGTGATCGTGGCTGCGCCGCACTTCGGCAACTGGGAGCTGCTCAACCAGTGGCTGGCCTCGCGCGGGCAGATCGCCATCGTCTACAAGCCGCCGGAGGACGAGGCCAGCGACGCCTTCCTGCAGCTGGTGCGCGGCGGCCAGAACGTGCAGCAGGTGCGCGCCGAAGGCCCGGCCGTGCGGCAGCTGTTCAAGGTGCTCAAGGACGGTGGTGCCACCGGCATCCTGCCCGACCAGCAACCCAAAGCCGGCGACGGTGTGTTCGTGCCGTTCTTCGGCGTGCAGGCGCTGACCATGACCCTGGTCAACCGGCTGGCCGAGCGCACCGGTGCCACCGTGCTGTACGGCTGGTGCGAGCGCATCGGGCCGGACATGGAATTCGCCCTGCACATCGAACCGACCGATCCGGCGGTGGCCGACCCGGACCCGCAGGTGGCCGCCACTGCGCTCAATGCCGGTATCGAACGCATCGCCCGCCGCGACCCCGCGCAGTACCAGTGGACGTACAAGCGCTATACGCTGCGACCGGCGGGCAGCGGCGAGGAGGATCCCTACGCCACCGAAGAGCATCCCCACTAGCGGCCCCACTGAGCCCGACCGGTCCCTGCGACCGGCGGCCGCACCACGTTGAATACGACGCCGGCGCCCCCATAGAGACTGCGATGTCCGCCTCCCCCGGTCCTGCCATGCCTGCTTCTTCCCTGTTCGGCGATCCGGCCGCGATCCGCTGCGAACGCGCGGTGGCCGAACTGCGCGCCGGTCGCCCGGTCCTGCTGCACGATGGCCAGGGCCAACGCCTGGCGGTGATCGCGCTGGACAGTGCCACCGCCAGCAGCTTTGCCGCCTTCGCCAGCGCCGCGCGCGAGCGCCACTACCTGTTCCTGACCGCCACCCGCGCCCGCGTACTCGGCGTGGACGCTCCGGAAGGCGCACGCCTGCCGCTGGCCGGCATCGCCTTCGATGCCCTGCCCTCGCTGGGCTACCTGCGCGAGCCCGGCCCGATGCCGGAGGGCTGGAGCGCCGGTGACGCCTTCGATGCCGGCGCGGTTGAACTGGCCCGCCTGGGCCTGCTGCTGCCGGCAATGGTGGCCGTGCGCCTGGATGCAGGTGACGCCACCTTCGACGGCGCCGCCGAAGTCGCCCTGTGCGACCTCGCCGAGGGCGCGGCCCATGCGGCCCACGATTACGAACTGGTGGCCCGCTCCCCGGTGCCGCTGCGCGACGTTGGCATGACCACCTTCGCGGTGTTCCGCGGCGGCGTGGCGCAGCGCGACCAGGTGGCGATCATCGTCGGCGAACCGGACCTGTCGGCGGTGGTGCCGGTGCGCGTGCATTCCTCGTGCCTGACCGGCGACCTGTTCGGTTCACTCAAGTGCGACTGCGGCGACCAGCTGCGGCGCGGCCTGCGCAAGCTGAAGGAACTGGGCGGCGGCGTGCTGCTGTACCTGGACCAGGAAGGCCGCGGTACCGGCATCGCGGCCAAGATGCGTGCCTACGGCTACCAGCACGATGGCCTGGACACCATCGATGCCGATGCGCAGCTGGGCTTCGGCGCCGACGAACGCCGCTACGGCAGCGCGGTGGCGATGCTGCACGGCCTGGGCATCTCGCGCGTGGCCCTGCTCAGCAACAACCCGACCAAGGCGCAGCGCCTGCGCAATGCCGGCATCGAGGTGCTGGACTGCATTCCGGTCACCGGCGAGATCACCGCCGAGAACGAGCACTACCTGCGCACCAAGGCCGACCGTGCGGGCCACATGCTGGACGTGGACGCGCTGATCCAGGCTGCCCAGTAACGCGGCCGACCTGCTACCGTCTGCGCGGTGCGGCCACGGCCGCCATCGCCCGCCCTGCTGCCTGACGGAGCCCGCGTGACCGACGCCTCGATTCCTGCACCACCCGCCTCCGACTGGCAGGTACTACCGCAACGCGCGGCCCGCCTGGCCGCACTGGAAGGCGCCTTCGGCGGCCTGTTCGTGCCGGGCCTGCCCTTGGCGGCGGCGGCGTGGTTCTTCGATCTGCCCGGCGGGCTGTGGACTGCGGCCCTTGGGCTGCTGATCGGCATCGCCTTCGGTGCGTGGCTGGGCCATCGTCGCCTGGTCCGCACGCGCTGGAGGCTGGATGCACAGGGCCTGGGCCTGCGCCGCGACCTGATGTGGCAGCTGGAGACCCGCATTCCCATTTCGCGCGTGCAGCACCTGGACCTGCGCCGGGGGCCGCTGGAGCGCCGCGCCGGCCTGGCCACGCTGATCGTGCACACTGCCGGCACGCGCATGAGCGCGGTGACCGTCAGCGGCCTGGACGAGGCCGACGCCGAACGCCTGCGCGACACCCTTTCGCACCAGCTCGACCAGGACGCCGACGCCCTGTGAGCCTGCCGCCGCCCCTGCCCGCATCGCTGCCCGACGGTGGCGAAGACCATCGCCTGCATCCATGGTCGTGGCTGTTCGTGCTGCTGATGCAGCTGCGCCACTACTTCCTGCCGCTGATCGCGCTGCTGGTGTTCGGCCAGCGCGGCGATCGCGATCCGATGTGGGCCCAGCTGATCCCGTTGTCGGCCATTGCTGTCCTGGTGCTGGTGTCGGTGCTGCAGTACCTGAGCTACCGCTACCGCATCGGCAACGATGCAATCACCGTGCGCAGCGGCCTGCTTGCGCGCAACCGCCGCGAGATCCCGTTTGCCCGCATCCACAACGTGGAAGTGCGGCAGAACCCGCTGCACCGCCTGTTCGGCGTGGCCGAGCTGCGCCTGGAGTCGGCCGGTGGCGCGCGCCCGGAAGCGGAAATGCGGGTGCTGAAGCTGGACCAGGCCTTGGCCCTGGAGCGGCTGGTGCGCCAGCGCGGGCAAGCGCCGCAGGCCAGCGAAGCGATTGCGGTGGCCGACATCGCCGACACCGGCAATGAACACGTGCTGCTGCGCCTGTCCAGCTGGGACGTGGTGCGCATGGGCCTGCTATCCAACCGGGGCTGGGCGCTGGCGATCGCCGCCGTCGGCGTGCTGTTCCAGACCGTGCCACGGCCGGTGATGGATGACGCCCTCCAGCGCGGTGGCCGCGAGGCGTTCGGCTACGCCAGTCACCTGCACCCGGGCGTGGCCGGCGCGTTCCTTCTGGCGGGCACTGCGCTCCTGCTGGGCTGGCTGGCGCTGCGCGTGCTGTCGGTGGTGCTGACCCTGCTGCGCTACCACGGCTTCACGCTCAGCGAGCAGGAGCGCCGCCTGACCGTCTCGGCCGGCCTGCTCAGCCGCACCCGCAGCAGCGTGGCGCGTCGCCGCATCCAGGCCTGGACCCTGCGCGAAAGCACCCTGCATCGCTGGTTCGGGCTGCGCCAGCTGCGCATCGACAGCGCCGCCGGCGGGCCTTCGCGCGATGAGGACCGTGCCCTGCGCGAACTGGCGCCGCTGGCATCACGCACGCGTTGCGAGCAGCTGGTGCAGCACCTGCTGCCGCAGCTGCAGTGGCCGCCGGCACAGTGGCAGTCCATTCCGCAGCGCGGTTGGTGGCGGTTGTGCCTGGGTGCACTGCTGCTGGCGCCGTTGCTGGCGGCGGCCGCGTACTGGCGGTGGGGACCATGGGGGCTGGTGGTGCTGGCCTGGATGCCGATGGCACTGCTGGTCGCGCATCGGCAGATGGCACGCATGGGCTGGTACCTGGACGATCACTACGTGGCGGTGCGCGGCGGCTGGTGGAAGCGCTGGTGGCGCTGGGCCGAGCTGGACAAGGTGCAGGGCCTGCGCCTGCAGCGCTCGCCGCTGGACAAGCTGCTCGGCACCAGCAGCCTGCAGCTGGATACCGCCGGTGCGCATGGTGATGTGGCACTGACCCTGCATTACCTGCCACACGAACAGGCACAACGGGTGATGGAACAGCTGGCGGCGGCACTGGCACGGCGCAAACTGCGCTGGTGAGCCATGCCGGTAGTGCCGGCCGCTGGCCGGCAGCCACAGACATGCCCGGGTTTGCCGGCCAGCGGACGGCACTACCTCACCGCTGCGACGGGCCCCAGTAGCCCAGGTCCTTGCGGATCTGCAGGTCGCGCAGCCAGGTGCCGAACGGCTTGCGCCGCAGCGCGCCCATTTCGCCGGACAGGAAATCCTCGGTCGCGGCGATCACCCGCTCGCTGGAGCGGCCATCGCGGTACGGATGGATGGCATCGGCGTAACGCACGATCTCCGCCTGCAGCGCGGCGTCCGGATGCAGCGCACGCTGCAGCATCGCCGGCAGCTGTGCCGGGTCGTCGAAATCGATCATGTGCGGCTTGGGCACGCGGTTGCGGAAGGTCACCACCGGCTTGTGCTGGACGATGAACTCCGAAACGATCGACGAGGTGTCCGACACCAGCACATCGGCGGCGCGCTGCGCGGCCATCACCTGCTCCGGCTCGACGAAGCGGGCATTGGCACCGGCCAGCGCGCGGTAGCGCTCGAACAGTTCCGGCGCGCACTTCGGGTGCAGCGTCAGCAGCCAGTAGCGGTCGCCGGCGGCGATGTCGGCCGCGATCTGCGCGTGCAGGTGCGGGGCCGCGCTCAACCGCTCGGTGAAGGTCGAACCGAACAGGATCACCGGGCGACCAGCGGCCGGCGCGCGCAGCGCGGCACTCTCGCCGCCATCATCGCGGAACAGTGGGTCCAGCTTCGGCCAACCGGTCTCGGCCACCGCGAAGTGGCCCTGCTGGGCGGCGATCTGCCGGAACGGGGACGTGGTGGCCGGGCCCTGCGTGCAGTACAGGTCGAACATGCCGCGCACCCGGAAATGACCGCGCGCACTGTCCCGCTTCTCCACGTTGAAGCCATGGAACAGCTGCACCTTGGCGCCGGACAGGAAGGTCGGCACCCAGTTGGCGGCGCTGAACACCGCGCGCGGGCGCATCGCCAGGGCCTGCTTCAGGCCGATGTTGGGCACCCCGGGCAGGTGGCTGCCGGCCGCGCCGCCCTCGAACCAGGCGGCCACGTCCTGCCCGGACGCGTGCAAGGCCTGCGCCAACGGGGCGAGAATAGGCAGCGCATAGCGCTCCGTCGCAAACAACAGGTACCCGGCCATCATGTCCTCCACGACCGCTCCCATCGAACGGCCTCGCATCTCGGCGTGCATTATCGCGTTCAACGAGGCCGGGCGCATCGGCGACTGCCTGGCCTCGCTGGCCTTCTGCGATGAAATCGTGGTGGTGGATTCGCAGTCCACCGATGCCACCGTGGCCCTTGCCGAGGCCGCCGGCGCCCGCGTGCTGCAGCGGCGGTTCGAGGGGTTCCGCAGCCAGAAGGCGTTCTGCGTCGAGCAGGCCAGCCATGACTGGGTGCTGTGCCTGGACGCCGATGAGCGCATCAGCCCGGAACTGCGCACGGCCATCGAGCAGGCCCGCGACGGCGGCTTCGCCGGCCACGCTGGGTACCGCTTCGCGCGCCTGTCGGAGTACTTCGGCAGGTTCCTGCGCCATGGCAACGCCTACCCGGATCGGGTAATGCGCCTGTTCGACCGCCGCCGCGGTGGCTGGCGCGGCAAGCGCGAGATCCACGAGGCGGCCAGCGTTGACGGCAGCGTCGGCACCCTGCACGGGGACCTGATCCACTACCCGTACCGCTCGCTGCAGCAGCAGCTGGCGAAGACCGAGAAGTACGCCCGGATGATGGCCGAGCACGAGTTTGCACGCGGCAAGCGCGCCACGCTCGGCAAGCTGGTGCTGGCTCCAGCCTGGCGATTCTGGCGTGGCTTCCTGTTCCGCGGTGGCTTCCGCGACGGCTGGCACGGCCTGGTCTACGCCTATGTGCGTGCCAACTACGTGCGGCAGAAGACCATCATGCTGTGGATGCTGGGCAACGGCCAGGCGGTGGCCGATCCGGCGGCGCCTGCGGAACGGTCCTGAACGGCCTGTGTCACACTGGCCGCGCGTTGCCCGAAGGTCCCCCCCCATGAAAATCCTGTACACCAACTTCCACTACGGCGACGGTGGCGGCCATACGACGTACATCGTTTCCCTTGCGCGGGCCCTGCATGGCCGGCACGCGCTCCACGTTGCAGCCCCAGCCGACAGCCGCCTGCTGCGTACCGTGGCCGCTGAAGGCATCGCCAGCACGTTGCCGGTCGACTTCGGCAGCGGCCTGCCGACCCTGCCGCAACAGCTGGCCGAGCAGCGCGCGCTGCGCCGCCTGGTCCACGAACAGAACATCGACCTGGTCCACGTCAACGGCGCGCGCGACCATCGCGTGGTGATGCAGGCGCTGTTCGGCCTGCGCCGCCCCCCGATCCTGCTGACCAAGCACAACAGCAAACGTACCGATACCGTTGGAAACGCGCTGCGCGCACGCTGGGCCACCGATCGGCTGATCGCGGTCTCGGCCGATACCAAGCGCCTGCTGGAACAGGGTCCGTACCGGCGCTGCCCGATCGATGTGGTGCGCAACGGCGTCGACCTGGAGCGCTACTCGCCGCTACCGACCGGGGCCGGCCACGCACTGCGCCAGCAATGGACCCAGGACCCGGAGGCACTGGTGCTGGTCAGCAATGCCGGCACCGATGACTACAAGGGCTGGATCGACCTGGCCCGGGCCATCGCACGGCTGCCCGATGCGATCCGCCCCCGCGTTCACATGGCCGTGGCCGGCCACCTGCCCAGCGCGCAGCAGCGCGAACAGGTGCAGGCGCTGGGAGACGTCGCAGCTCAGGTGCACTTCACCGGCCTGCTGGCCGATACCCGCGTGCTGATCGCGGCCGGCGATATCGGCTTCGTGCTGTCCCACGACATCGAGACCATCTCCTTCGCCTGCCGGGAGATGATGGCCAGCGGCAAGCCGATGCTGGTCAGCGACTTCGCCGGCCTGCCCGAGAACATCGAACAAGGAGTCGACGGCTGGGTGGTCGCCACCCGCGACATCGACGCCATCGCCGCACAGGTGGCGGCACTGTACGCGCAACGCGATGCACTGCCCGGACATGGCCATGCCGCCCGCCGCCACGCGCAGCGGGAATTCGGCCTGCAGACATTCGCCGATGCCACGCTGGCCAGCTATGAGGCAGCACTGGCCGGCCGCTGAGGGCCGGCCTTCAATCCGCTACGCCGGCCCCCTGCAGGCGGCGTTCGTGCTCAAGCTCCGCTGCCGTCGGCCTGCAGGTGCCGGCCACCGCATCAGCGGGCACCAGCCACCAGCGGCGGCGATTGGAAACACCGGCCATTTCCGCGCGTGATCGATCGATGCAGGCCTGCAGGGCGTCCTCGTTCACCAGCAGCCAGCGTCGTTGCGGAAACAGCCGCTGCCAGCGTACGGCCGCCTGCAGCTGCTCGTGCCAGCGGTCTTCGAAACCGAAGGTTGCCGCAGGCCGATCGGCCATCAGCAGGTTCTGCTCCTTCCATGCCACCAGCCCCAGCTCGGCCTGCGGGCCGATGCGCGCGCCGACCTCACGCATCAGGCCACGGGCCGAACTGGAATCGTTCAGCAGCGGATAGGCGAGCACGCCATACAGCACCCAGATTCCCGCAAGTGTCGAGATCACGGCCAGATGGCGGCGACCGCGCCCGCTTGCCCACAGGCTCAGGCCGCCCCAGATCCCCATCGCCAGCGCCGTCCATGCCAGCGCGTCGGTAGCGCCAGGCGCCAGGCCGCGACCATGGGTGAGGCGTATTTCGAAACCGGGGTCGCCCAGCAGCGCCAATGCCCCGATCAGCGTCAATCCTGCGGCCAGCAACGCGGCGAAGGCGCCCAGCACGCCCTGCACGTCGCGCCGCTTCAGCAGCCCCGGCAACAACGGTGCCAGCGCCAGGCAGAACATCGGCAGGGCCGGCAGGATGTAGACATCGCGCTTGCCGTGGGGAATGGAAAAGAACAGCACGACCAGCAGCCACCAGGCCAGCGGCAACAGGTAACGCGGGTCGCGGCGGCGCAGCCGGCGGCACCACGCAGGCAACGCCCAGGGCAGCAGCAGGAAGGCGGGAATCCACATCGATGGCATGATCGCCAGGAAGTACCACCACGGCTGGTGATGGTCCCAGGACTGCATGTAGCGCCGCGCGGTCTGCCGGAACAGGATGTCGTCCATATAGGCCCGGTAGGGGTCCAGGCCGGTGGCCAGCGCGGCCATGATCATCGGTGCCAGCCACAGCGACACCGCCAGCAGAAACCACAGCGGCGCCAGCCAGAAGCGGACATCACCTGCATGCAGGCGTACGCGTGGCCAGTGCAGGGCCGCTGCCAGGGCGGCCGGTACGATCATCAGCAGGGCCAGCATGCCCACACCCTTGGTGATCACCCCGATGCCGGCAAAGAACCAGCCCAGCCACCACCAGCGCCAGGCAGGGCCCAGCAACAGGTGGCGCAGCAGGCCGTAGTTGGCCAGCGTGATGAACAGCACCAGCAGCGGGTCGATCTGTGCCTTCTTCGCCTGGAAGGTGAAGTGCAGCGCGAACAGCAGCGCCCAGCCCGCGTACAACCCCACGCGGCGCGTCCACAGGCGCCGGCCAAGATCCACCACGCACCACAGCGTGCCGAGCGCTGCCAGCAGCGACGGCAGCAGGAAGGCCACGCGCCAGTGGCCGACCAGGCCGTACAGCGTGGCCTGCCACCACATCAGCATCGGCGGCTTGTCCGAGTAAAGCTCCGGCCCACGATGCGGGAACAACCAGTAGCCGCTGTCGACCATCTGCCTGGCCACCAGCGCGAAGCGTGGCTCGTCCGACGGCCATGGATCGCGGAGGCCGAGGCCAGCCCCCAGCACCAGCAGGGCCATCACCACCAACAGCCACGTCTGTCGCGAGGCGTGGGTTTTCAGCATGGGACTCGAAACGGCAGCAGGGGTCAGGCTGCTTTTATCAGACGTGCGTAGAAGAAACCGTCAGCATCGTCGTCACCTGGCAGGCGCTGGCGTGCCACGCCTTCGCAATCCACGCCAAATGCGTCGCCCAGCGGCTGCGCCTCGGCATCCGGATGCCACTTGAGAAACGCGCGCACCTGGTCGATGTTCTCGGCACGCAGGATCGAGCAGGTCGCATACAGCAGCACGCCGCCCGGGCGCAGCATCGACCAGCAGGCTTCCAGCAGGCGCGCCTGCACTCCCACCAGCGCATCGATGTCCTCGGCGCGGCGGTGGAACATGACATCCGGCTGGCGGCGGATCACGCCGGTGGCCGAACACGGTGCATCCAGCAGGATCGCGTCGAACGGCACGCCATCCCACCAGGCACCGGGATCGCTGGCATCAGCGGCCAGGGTCTGCGCGTGTTCGCCCACGCCGGTACGGGCATAGGTGTCACGGGCGCGCGCCAGGCGCCGGGCGTCGATATCCAGCGCCAGCAGTCGCAGGCTCGGGTCGCGTTCCAGCAGGTGCGCCGATTTGCCACCGGGCGCTGCGCAGGCATCCAGTACGCGCGAGCCGGCAGCGGGGGCCAGTGCATCCGCCGCACACTGCGCCGACAGGTCCTGCACCGACAGCGCGCCGTCGGCGAAGCCAGGCAGCTGGTTCACCGCCACCGGGGCCGCCAGGCGCAACGCATCGGGACTGAGCGCACTGGGTTCAGCGGCAATGCCGGCCTCGGCCAGCGCTGCCAGGGCTTTGTCGCGGCCGCCATGCTGGCGGTTGGCGCGCAGCCACAGCGGCGCAGGCTGCAGGCTAGCGTTGAACACCGCTTCGGCCTGCGCCGGCCAATCCCGTTCGATCGCCTCGGCCAGCCATTCCGGGAAGGCATCGCGCGCGGGCTGCTCCGGGAAACCTTCGCGCTGGGCGCGGCGCAGGATCGCGTTGACCAGGCCTGCCTGGCGTTCGCGACCCAGCGCGCGCGCCGCATCGACCGTGGCCGACAGCGCCGCGTGCGCCGGCAGCTCCAGCACATCCAGCTGCGCGAATCCGACCATCAGCAGCGTGCGCAGATCGGCGTCACGCGCCGACAGCGGCTTCTGCATCCAGCCCTGCAATGCCGCGTCATAGGTGCTGCGACGACGCAGCACGGCAAAGCACAGCGCTTCCAGCAGCGCGCGGTCGCGGCTGTCGGCCAGCTTCGGCAGCGCCCAGGCCAGTTCGGCCTTCAGCGAACGGCCACGGGTGAAAACCTGCGCCAGCACGCGTGCGGCCAGCATGCGCGTGGCCGCGCCCGGTGCCGCCTTGGCGACGGAGAAATCGTTCTGCTTCGACACCGCTTACGCTCCCACGCGCAGGTCGCGGCGAGCGTTGAGGTAGTCGGCGGCGGTGATCGCCTTGCCGCCTTCACGCTGCAGCACGCGCAGGCGCAATGCACCCTGGCCACAGGCGATGTCGATGCCATCGCGGCTGGCGGCCAGCACCGTACCCGGTGCCTGGCCGTGGTCCGCCTCCAGCGCCACCGCGCCATGGATGCGCACGCGTTCGCCGGCCAGCGTCGCCTCGGCGATCGGCCACGGATTGAACGCGCGCACGGTGCGCGCCAGCGCGCCGGCGTCCTGCGCCCAGTCCAGCTTCGCTTCGGCCTTGTCCAGCTTGTGCGCATAGGTCACGCCCTGCTCCGGCTGCGGCCGTGCGATCGGCTTGATGCCGGCACGCAGCAGGCCCAGGCCATCGGACAGCACCTGCGCGCCCAGTTCGGCCAGCTTGTCATGCAGCTGGCCACCGGTATCGGTGGCAGCGATCGGCAGCTCCTGGTGCAGCAGCACCGGACCGGTATCCAGGCCGGCCTCCATCTGCATCAGGCAGACGCCGGTCTTCGCGTCACCGGCCTGGATCGCACGCTGGATCGGCGCGGCACCGCGCCAGCGCGGCAGCAGCGAGGCATGCACGTTCCAGCAGCCGTGGGCCGGAATGGCCAGCACCGCCTTGGGCAGGATCAGACCGTAGGCCACCACCACCATCAGGTCCGGCTGCAGATCGCGCAGCTGCTGCTGGGCGGCCTCGTCCTTCAACGATTCGGGCTGGTAGACCGGAATGCCACGGGCCACGGCTTCAAGCTTGACCGGCGACGGCGCCAGGCCACGGCCACGGCCGGCCGGGCGATCAGGCTGGGTGTAGACCGCCACGACCTCATGGTGGCGCGCAGCCGCGCGCAGCGACGACACCGCGAATTCCGGCGTACCGGCAAAGACAATCCTCATGGCTACCCCACTTGCAGGATGGATTCGTGCAGGAAAGAAAACGGCGCCGTCGGCCGGCGCCGTACAGCCCGCGCGCGCCGCGCAGGCAGGGGCCACCCGAAGGGTGGCCCGGATCGGCGATCACGCCACGTGCTTGCGCTGCTTGGCCAGCTTCTTGCGCACCATCTCGCGCTTGAGCGGCGACAGATAGTCGATGAACAGCTTGCCGTCCAGGTGGTCCATCTCGTGCTGGATGCAGGTCGCCAGCACTTCGCCGGCTTCCAGCTGCTGTTCCTGGCCGTTGCGGTCCAGGTACTTCACGGTGATGGTATCGGCGCGGGTCACGTCGGCGAAGATGCCCGGCACCGACAGGCAGCCCTCCTGGTACACCCGGCCCCCGTCCTTGGCGACGATTTCCGGGTTGATGAACACATGCGGTTCATTCTTTTCTTCGCTGACGTCGATGACCATGAAGCGCTTGTGCACGTCCACCTGGGTGGCGGCCAGGCCGATGCCCGGCGCGTCGTACATGGTCAGGAACATGTTGTCGATCAGTTCCTGGAAGGCCGGCGTGGTGACTTCGGCGGCTTCGATCAACGCAGCCTTGGTACGCAGGCGCGGATCGGGGAACTCGAGAATGGGGAGAAGGGCCATGGCTGTTTCCGGATAGGGGGCCGGCACGCCGGCATACGTCGCAGATTCTAGCTCCAACGCTTGCCTTGCGCCCCGGTTTCTGGACTATAGTGCGCGGACCTGTTGGGGAATCAGGGCTTCACACCTATGTTGCTTCGTTTTCGTACGGTCGTCGCCGCGGCGATGCTGACCGTGGCTGCCTATGCTACCGCCGTGGAAGTGAATGGCGGGCACCCGGACACCTATGTGGTCCGAAAAGGGGATACGTTGTGGGATATCGCCGCACGTTTCCTGCAGAAGCCGTGGCTGTGGCCGGAGATCTGGCAGGCCAATCCGCAGATCGCCAACCCGCACCTGATCTATCCCGGTGACGTGCTCAGCCTGGCCTATCTGGACCGGGTGACCGTGGCGGCCCAGCCGGGCCCGCGCCAGGAGGCCCCGATCGACGCCATTCCGCTGGCCCAGGTCGAGCCGTTCCTGAAGCAGCTGAGCGTGGTCGACAGCATCGAGCAGCTGCCCCAGGTGGTCGGCCTGGAGGACAACCGACTGCGCGTGTCTGGTGGCGATGCCGCCTACGTGAACCTGGCCGATGCCCAGCTGGGACAGCGCTGGGCCGTGGTCCGCCCGACCGTGCGCTACGCCCAGCCCAAGCCGAGCGAAGACCTGAACGCCAACGGCGACGTCACCCCGGGCAGCGGCAACCTGTGGAAGGCCTACAACGCACCCAACGCGCGCCGCGGCGTGCTGGGCTATGAACTGGCCCAGCTCGCCACCGGCACCATCACCCGGGTTGCCGACGGCAAGGCCGGGGCCTCCACGCTGGCGCTGGACAAGAGCACGGGTGGCCGTGAAGTCCGTGTCGGCGACCGCCTGGTGCCGGTCGAGGCCCGCCCCTATGACCTGCAGTTCGTGCCGCATGTGCCGGCCGCAGGCGTGGAAGGCGTGGACGTGCGCGTGCTCGCGGTGACCGATATGTTTACCGCCGGCGGCCCGCGCGACGTGATCGCGATTTCGGCCGGCCGCGCCCAGGGCGTCGACAATGGCACCGTGTTCTCGCTGTGGCGGCAGGGCCGCCATGTGGCCAACCGCCTGAAGTACCCGACGTCGTCACGCATGGACGATGCGCTCAGCGGCAGCGTGGGCCGGGTTGCGCTGCCGGAGGAATATGCGGCGCATGCGATGGTGTTCCGCACCTTCGACAACGTCAGCTACGCGCTGGTGATGCAGGGCGTGAAGCCGGTGCGGGTGGGCTACAACGCGCTGCACCCGGACGCGAAATAACGGTTGCCGGGCTGCCTCGGCCACCCCAGGTAGTGCCGGCCCCTGGTCGGCAGGCACCTCCGGCAAAACCTGACATTTACATGCGAAGGCGCCCGAGGGCGCCTTTGTTGCATGCGGTCGATAGTGGGGAATGACCAAGCAAGCTGATGAGGCGCTGCTGCGCCTGGTAATGGCAGGGGGCGCACTGGCGCCGCGACGGGCATTGCTGCAGAGCGCGGGCTGCGCGGACGCGGCCATCGCGCAGGGCACCGCGAACTGGCGCGCACACGGCTGCACACCGGAGCAGTGCGCCGCACTGGAACGCCCTGATGCGCGGGCGTGGACAGCCGCGCAGCGCTGGCTGGAAGACGACCATCACCACCTCCTGGCCTTCACCGACCCGGCCTTTCCTCCCCCCTTGCTGGAGGTACCCAACCCACCGCTGGCGCTGTTCGTGGCCGGTGACCCCAGCCTGGCCTGGCGCCCCTCCGTGGCCCTGGTCGGCAGCCGCTCGCCGACGCCGGGCGGTCGCGCGCTGGCGGCCCGCTTTGCCAGCGGCTTCGTCGAGGCCGGGTTGGCGATAACCAGCGGGCTGGCTGCCGGCATCGATGCAGCCGCCCACCTGGCAACCCTGGACGCCGGCGGCTGCACCGTCGCCGTGATCGGTACCGGCCCCGACCGCGCCTACCCGGACAGCCATGCCCGGCTGCAGGCCCGCATCGCCACCGAGGGCGCCGTGCTCAGCGAATACCTTCCGGGCACCGCGGCCCGCCCCGGGCACTTCCCGGCGCGCAACCGGCTGGTGGCCGGGCTGGCCCTGGCCACGGTGGTGGTCGAGGCCGCCCAGCGCTCGGGAGCGCTGATCACCGCGCGCCTGGCCGCCGAGGCCGGTCGCGAGGTCTGCGCCCTGCCCGGTTCGGTGCTCAATCCACGCGCGGCGGGCTGCCACCGGCTGATCCGTGAAGGCGCCGCGCTGGTCGAGCGCCCGGAGGAGGTGCTGGAGCTGCTGGCCCCTGCGCTGCGCCACCAGCTGCCGGGCTTGCAATCGCGGCTGGCCACCCCCACTGAACAGGCACCGCCGGCACTCCTGCCGGCGCGCTGGGCCGACGACCCTGACTACCAGTGCTTGTGGCGGGCCCTGGACCACAACCCAAGCAGTATGGATTCACTGATCACGCGCTGTGGATTGACGGCGCCCCAGGTGTCCTCCATGCTGCTGGCCATGGAACTGGCGGGAATCGTGGTGTGCGTACACGGCCGCTACTGTCGAACTCCCTAGTTTCTTCACCTCCACAGCGTCGCGCGACGCAGGCCGAGGGGCAATGAAAGAGAGCATCCTGGACGTACTGCTGTACCTGTTTGAACACTATTTCAGCGAAGATGCGGACCTGATCCGTGACCGCGATTCGCTTCAGAACGGCCTGATCCAGGCCGGTTTCAGCCCTACCGAGATCAACAAGGCATTCGACTGGCTCGATGCCCTGGCCGCGCAGCGGCCGAGCGTGTCCCAGGCCCGGGTCGATGGCCCCGTGCGCGTCTACCACGGCCCCGAGCTGGACAAGCTGGACGTGGAATGCCGCGGTTTCCTGCTGTATCTGGAACAGCACGGCATCCTTGATGCCGACCAGCGCGAGCTGGTGCTGGACCGGGCGATGGCCCTGGACCAGGACGAACTGGACCTGGACGACCTGAAGTGGGTCGTACTGATGGTGCTGTTCAACCAGCCCGGCTCCGAAGCGGCCTATGCCTGGATGGAGACGCAGATGTTCATGGACGAGCCAGAACCCCTGCACTGACCGTACACTTGGGGGCATAGCGCATTCAGGAGCGTCCCCGTGAGCGAGTGGTTCCACGCAGAAGGCAACCGGCAGCAAGGCCCGCTGCCGGCGGAACAGTTGGTTGAGTTGTTCCGCAACAACCAGATCTCCCTGGACACCCTGGTGTGGCGCGACGGCCTGCCGCAATGGCAGCCGTTGCGTAGCGTCGTCGACGAACTCGGCCTGATCGTGCCGGCACTGGATGCTTCTGCGCCGATCGTCGACGCCGAGCCGGAACCGGTTGCGCCACCTCCGCCGCAGCCACCGGTGCTGCCGCCCTCCACCCCGTACGCCACCAGCACACCGGCCGGCGTCGTGCCGGCGCCGAAGAAGCAGCTGTCCGGCTGCGCCCTCACTGCGATCATCGCAGGCGCTCTGCTGCTGGTGCTGGTGCCGATCGTGGCCATCCTTGCCGCCATCGCCCTGCCGGCCTACAACGACTACACCGTGCGCGCCAAGGTCGCCGCTGCGGCCGATGCCCTGCACCCGCTGCAGGACCAGGTGCAGCATTTCGCCGATGAGGAAGGGCGCTGCCCGGGCGCCAACGATGCCGGCTTCCCCGCCGCTGGCGATTTCACCCGGTCCGGCCTGTCGGCGGTGAACATCGGCCGCTTCAACAACGGCCACTGCGGTATCGAGGCAACGCTGTCGATGCCGGGCAAGAGCATCGACGGCGATCTGCTGTGGCTGGAATACGACCGCGACAGCGGCCGCTGGGACTGCAGCGGCGCAAGCGACGACAAGTACCTGCCGCCGGCGTGCCGCGGCTGAGCCGCGCGCGTACCGGTACCTCCAAGGACGATCCAACAGGGAACATGCAATGACTGAGTGGTATTACGCCGAAGGACAGCAACGCCAGGGCCCGCTGCCGGTCCAGGAGATCCGCCAGCGCTTCCAGCGCGGCCAACTGAACCTGGACACGCTGGTCTGGCGCGAAGGCATGGCGCAGTGGGCGGCGCTGCGCCAGGTGGTCGACGAGCTTGAACTGCAGACGCTGGCCGATGCCACGGCGGCCGCCGGCAGCGGCGGCTTCGACCTGCGCGGCGACTATGCCGCCATCGACAACGGCACCGCGCCGCTGCCCGGTACCGGCGCCCTCGGCAGCTCGCCATACAGCGCGCCTGCCGCCGCAGGCGGCGCTGGCCATGCGCAGCCGGTCATGGGCGGCGAAGTGGTCTACGCGGGCTTCTGGAAGCGCGTGGCCGCCTACATGATCGACTACTTCGTGCTGTTCATCCCCGGCAGCATCATCGGCGCCATCCTCGGTGTGGTGCTCGGCGCCAGCATGGGCGCGGTGGGCAGTGGTGAATCGGCCATCGAGGTGGTCGCGCAGCTGTCCAGCGCACTGATCAACTTCGCCATCGGCATGGCGTACTACACCTGGTTCCATGCCTCCAAGGGTGGCGCCACGCTGGGCAAGATGGCGGTTGGCATCAAGGTCGTGCGCAGCAATGGCGAACGCCTGACCAAGGCGCGCGCGTTCGGTCGCTACTGGGCCATGCTGCTGAGCAGCTTCACCCTCGGCATCGGCTTCCTGATGGCGGCCTTCACCGAGCGCAAGCAGGGCCTGCACGACATGATCTGCGACACCCTGGTGGTCGACCGCTGGGCCTTCACCGACCAGCCACAGCTGCAGCGCCGCGAGCTGGGCACGGTCACCGTGCTGGTGCTGGTGCTGACCGGCCTGCTGTCGCTGGTGGGCCTGGCCCTGCTGGTCTTCGCGGTCGGCTTCATCGCCAAGATGGCCTCCTGAACGGCCATCGTCACGCCTGGCTGCTTGACATGGGCTGGCCGGGCGTGATTCCTCTAATAAGGTGAAACCTGAACGCCCGGCACATTACCGGGCGTTCAGTTTATGGATTTTCCCGTGGCCGCTTCACTAATGCGGCCGTTTGCTCCACCCTAGCGGCCCCTTCCCCACGGTTCGCCCCACAGACCCTGCTGCCATGCCCAAGCACCTGCTCATCGTCGAATCGCCGGCCAAGGCCAAGACGATCAACAAATACCTCGGCAAGGACTACACGGTCCTGGCCTCGTATGGGCATGTGCGTGACCTGATTCCGAAGGAAGGCGCGGTCGACCCGGACAACGGGTTCGCCATGCACTACGACGTGATCGACAAGAACGAGAAGCACGTCGATGCGATCGCCAAGGCTGCCAAGGGCGCCGACGACATCCTGCTGGCAACCGACCCGGATCGCGAGGGCGAGGCGATCAGCTGGCACATCGCCGAGATCCTGAAGGAACGCGGGCTGGTCAAGGACAAGCCGATGCAGCGCGTGGTGTTCACCGAGATCACCCCGCGCGCCATCAAGGAGGCGATCAGCCAGCCACGCGAGATCGCCAGTGACCTGGTCGATGCCCAGCAGGCGCGCCGCGCGCTGGACTACCTGGTCGGTTTCAACCTGTCCCCGGTCCTGTGGCGCAAGGTCCAGCGCGGCCTGTCCGCCGGCCGCGTGCAGAGCCCGGCGCTGCGCATGATCGTCGAGCGCGAGGAAGAGATCGAAGCCTTCATCGCCCGCGAATACTGGTCGATCGCCGCCGAGTGCGCGCACCCCTCGCAGCACTTCAACGCCAAGCTGATCAAGCTGGACGGGCAGAAGTTCGAGCAGTTCACCATCACCGACGGCGACACCGCCGAAGCCGCCCGCCTGCGCATCCAGCAGGCGGCGCAGGGCTCGCTGCATGTCACCGACGTGGCCAGCAAGGAGCGCAAGCGCCGCCCTGCACCGCCGTTCACCACCTCCACCCTGCAGCAGGAAGCCTCGCGCAAGCTCGGTTTCACCACCCGCAAGACCATGCAGGTGGCGCAGAAGCTGTATGAAGGCGTGGCCATCGGCGACGAAGGCACCGTCGGCCTGATCTCGTACATGCGTACCGACTCGGTGAACCTGTCGCAGGATGCGTTGGCCGAGATCCGCGACGTGATCGCCCGCGATTACGGCATCGCCTCGCTGCCGGACCAGCCGAACACCTACCAGACCAAGTCGAAGAACGCCCAGGAAGCGCACGAAGCCGTACGCCCGACCTCGGCACTGCGTACCCCGGCCCAGGTCGCGCGGTTCCTGACCGACGACGAGCGCCGCCTGTACGAGCTGATCTGGAAGCGTGCGGTCGCCTGCCAGATGATTCCGGCCACGCTCAACACGGTCAGCGTCGATCTGTCGGCCGGCAGCGAACACGTATTCCGCGCCAGCGGCACCACCGTGGTCGTGCCCGGCTTCCTGGCCGTGTACGAGGAAGGCAAGGACAGCAAGAGCGCCGAGGACGAAGACGAAGGCCGCAAGCTGCCGGCGATGAAGCCCGGCGACCGCGTGCCGCTGGAGCGCATCCAGGCCGAGCAGCATTTCACCCAGCCGCCGCCGCGCTACACCGAAGCGGCGCTGGTGAAGGCGCTGGAAGAGTACGGCATCGGCCGTCCCTCGACCTACGCCTCGATCATCCAGACCCTGCTGTTCCGCAAGTACGTGGAAATGGAAGGCCGCAGCTTCCGCCCGTCCGATGTCGGCCGTGCGGTGTCCAAGTTCCTGTCCAGCCACTTCACCCGCTACGTGGACTACGACTTCACCGCCAAGCTCGAGGACGAGCTCGACGCCGTCTCGCGTGGCGAGGAGGAGTGGATCCCACTGATGGCCCGCTTCTGGGAGCCGTTCAAGGAACTGGTCGAAGACAAAAAGGAATCGGTCGACCGTGCCGAGGCCAGTGGCGCCCGCGAGCTCGGCACCGACCCGAAGACCGGCAAGCCGGTCAGCGTGCGGCTGGGCCGCTTCGGGCCGTACGCGGCCATCGGCAGCACCGCCGAGGACGCCGAGGAAAAGCCCAAGTTCGCCTCGCTGCGCCCCGGCCAGTCGATGCACACCATCTCCCTGGAAGACGCGCTGGAACTGTTCCTGATGCCGCGTGCGCTGGGCGAGGACAACGGCGAGCCGGTCAGCGTCGGCATTGGTCGTTTCGGTCCGTTCGCCAAGCGTGGCAGCACCTATGCCTCGCTGAAGAAGGAAGACGACCCGTACACCATCGACCTGGCCCGCGCCGTGTTCCTGATCGAAGAGAAGGAAGAGATCGCGCGCAACCGGATCATCAAGGAGTTCGAGGGCAGCGACATCCAGGTGCTGAACGGCCGCTTCGGCCCGTACATCAGCGATGGCAAGATGAACGGCAAGATCCCCAAGGATCGCGAGCCGGCCTCGCTGACCCTGGCCGAAGTGCAGCAGCTGATGGAAGAAACCGGCAAGCCGGTGCGCAAGGGCTTCGGTGCCAAGAAGGCCGCTGCCAAGAAGGCACCTGCCAAGAAGGCGGCGGTGAAGAAGGAAGCGGCGCCGAAGAAGGCCGCCGCCAAGAAGGCCCCGGCCAAGAAAGCGGTAAAGAAGGCTGCCGCGAAGAAGGCCCCGGCCAAGAAGGCCGTGAAGAAGGCCGTAAAGAAGGCAGCCAAGTAGATCCACGCCATGCGTGGATGAGGGGGGGCGGACCCACGGTCCGCACCCACCAACAATGCCGGCCAGCGGCCGGCACCACCGAGCGGCACCGTTCCACCCCTTCTGCACGCAGCAGGGGGATAATGAAGCCCCACGCCGGGCCGGTCGCCGCCATGAAAGAACTCACCCTGGACTCTGCTGTCGCCACGCTCCGCGCGGGCGGCGTGATCGCCTACCCGACCGAAGCGGTCTGGGGCCTGGGCTGCGATCCTTCGCACGAAGCCGCCGTGCACATGGTGCTGCGGCTGAAGCAGCGCCCGATCGAGAAAGGCATGATCCTGGTGGCCGCCGAACTCGCGCAGCTGGAAGGCTGGGTGCGCCTGCAGGCGCTGCCCGACGCGCGCCAGCGCGCGGTGCTGGCCAGCTGGCCCGGTGCCAACACCTGGATCCTGCCGGCCGGCCCGCGTGCGCAGCCCTGGGTCACCGGCGAGCACAGCGGCATCGCGGTGCGCATCAGCGCCCACCCGCTGGTGGCCGCACTGTGCCGTGCCTGGGGAGGCCCGCTGGTCTCCACCAGCGCCAACCTGGCCGGGGAACCACCGGCACGCAGCCGCGAAGAGCTGGACCCACGCCTGCTGCGCCTGCTCGACGGTATCCTCGATGGACAGACCGGCGGCCTGGCCCAGCCCACCCCGATCCGCGATGCACTCAGCGGCAACGTGCTGCGCTCCTGAGCCGACGATTGCGCTGCCGCGGACAATCACGCACCCTGCCGCCATGACCCTGCTGCGCGCCGCCCTGAGCCTGAGCCTGCTGCTGCCGTGGACGGCGAGCGCCGCCGAGGCCGAGGACGTGCGCGTGTACCGCTGCGTGGCCAGCAACGGCGCCGTCGCCCTGCAGGACCGGCCGTGCAATAGCGGCCGCCAGGAAGTACGCGACCTGCAGCGTCCGCGTGACCCCGCCCCCCGCGTGGTACGCAGCGATGCCGCACCGCCGCTGCCCAGCGAGACGCCGGTCATTCGCGAGCGCGAAGTCCGCCACGTCTACATCCAGCCACCGCAGCCGATGTACGAATGCGTGAGTGACGATGGCCGGCGCTATACCAGCGACAACAACGAAGGCAATCCGCGCTGGGTCCCGCTGTGGACCAGCGTCTGGCTTCCGCGTGGGCATCACGGCCCGGCATATCCCGGGCCGCGACCGGCCATCGGCACGCCGGTCGGTACGCCCATTGGCGAAGGCGCGGGGTATCGCCCGCCTGCGGTGGGGGTAGGCGTGCAGGTCCCGGCCGGCAACGTGCTGGTCCGCGACAGCTGCCACGCGCTGCCGCCGCAGGAAGTCTGCGCGCGCCTGCGCGACCACCGCTGGGAACTGAACCGGCGCTACAACAGCGCGCTGCAGAGCGAACGCACCGCCATCAGCAACGAGCAACGCGGCATCGATGCGCGCCTGTCGCGCGATTGCCAGCGCTGAGCGCGGCGTCCCAGCGCAGCCTGTACGCTGTACGCATGAACAGATTGATCTGGCTGGCCCTGGCCCTGCTGCCCGGCGCTGCATTGGCTGACGAGGGCGTGATCTACCGCTGCATGTCCAGCAGCAGTGACATCCCTACCCTGCAGCGCACGCCCTGCCCGGCAGGCAGCACGCAGCAGGTCGTGCGCGTGCCGGCGCCCTCCAGCCCGCAACCCGCCGTGGTTGAACGCCCACAGGCGCTGGCTCCGGTTCCGCCACCGGTTCCCCAGGCCAGCGAACCCGCTGCAGCGCCTGCAACGCCCGCGGCACCACGGCGCGCGGACCAGGGGCGCACGATCATGGAAGCAGGCATGGTTGAACGCGAAGGCGGCGACCAGATTCTCGACAGCGCGACGCTGCAACGCGAAGCCGAGGCCCGCGCCGCATCCGGCGACGGGCCACCGAAACCGCCGTTGCCACCGATCTTCCAGTGCACCGACAGCCAGGGCGGTGGCTACCTGCACGAGTACGAGGCCGCCCCCGGGCGCTGCGAACTGATGACCGTGCAGGGGCTGGGCGGCGCCACGCCGGTGAATGCAGCAGGCTGCGAAGTGGTGCGTGACCGCTGCGAGGCGCTGCCCGAGGCGCAACGCTGCGGCAGCTGGCAGCAACGCTTCCGCGATGCACGCGGCCGCGAGCGATTCGCCGCACCGGAGAACCGCGATACCGCGCGCGGTGAACGCGAACGGCTGCAGGGCGTGCTGGAGGCCAGCAACTGCCCGGTGCCGGGGTGACAGCCACCGGTAGTGCCGGCCGCTGGCCGGCAACTGCAATCATCTGAAGATCCTGAGGTTGCCGGCCAGCGGCCGGCGCTACCCTCGAACGATCAGAACCCGTAGCGCAGGAAACCGCCATCCACCGCGATGCACTCGCCGGTGACATAGCTGGCTGCCGGCAGGCACAGGAAGCCCACGGCTGCGGCCACTTCATCGGGCTCGCCAATGCGGCGCATCGGCGTGCGGTTGATCACTTCCTCGTAGTAATCCGGGTCCGACAGCGGACCGGACGTGCGCCGCGTACGGATGTACCACGGCGCCACCGCATTGACCCGGATGCCATCCTCGGCCCACTCGACGGCCAGGTTGCGGGTCATCTGGTGCATCGCCGCCTTGCTCATGCCGTACACCACGCCACTGCGCACATGGGTCAGGCCGGACACGCTGCCGACATTGACGATCGACGACGACGCGTGCCGGGCCAGCAGCGGATGCGCGTAGCGCGACAGCTCGAACGCAGAGAACAGGTTGGTCTCGAAGATCTGGCGCCATTCGTCCTCGGAGTATTCCGTGGCCGCCTTGGTGACGTTGCCACCGGCATTGTTGACCAGGATATGCAGGCCATCGCTGTGATCTTCCACCCAGTCCAGGATCTGGCGGCGGTCCTCGTCATCGGAGACATCGGCAGCCAGCGCGTGCACCTGGTGCTGCGGATACACGTCCAGCAGTTCGTCGCGTGCCGTCTCCAGCATGTCGATATCGCGGCCGACGATCATCAGGTCGGCACCGAGGCCGGCCAGTTCATGCGCGATCGCCAGGCCGATACCGGCGCTGGCGCCGGTGATCAGGGCGGTCTGGCCATCCAGGCGCCACCGTTGCTGGGTCATGTGTCCTCCGGGGCCGCGCCCGCTGTGTTTCGATGCCGCAAGGATACGCGCTCACGGCGGCTGCCTGCCGGGGGTGCGACACTGCCCGTACGCCCACCGCGGAGAGCCGCCATGCGCATGTTGATCCTGTCCTCGCCCCTGCTGGCCACCGTGCTGCTGGCGGGCTGCCAGCGCCCACCGGCGCCGAACCCGGAAAAGCCACCGGTACCCCGGGCGATGTCGCGCACGATCAACCAGCCGCTGGACCGCGCCAAGGGCGTGCAGAAAACCGTGGACGATGCCGCTGCGCGTGAACGCACGGCCGAAGCCGAGGCGACGCAGTAACCCCGCAAACGAAAACGCCCGGCCGAAGCCGGGCGTTTCCAGTAGATCCACGCCATGCGTGGATAGGCGCTCCGATCAGAACCCGCAGAAGCAGTACGCCAGCGCCTTCACCGGCGCACCGTTGCCCTTCTCGCGGGCTGCGTTCTCGACGAAGCGCAACTGCGTGTCCACTTCCGGCATCGTGCGGGCCAGCATCATTCGCGCCATGCCCGAGTCGGACAGCATCCACGCACCGGCGCGGCTGCCGGCGAAACCGCTGACGAACTGCGCGAACGGCGTCGCCGCCTTCTCGATGTAGCGCACGCGGTAGGCATCGGCCTTGCCCAGCTTGGCGCGGCTGGCGGCGTCGGCCACGGCATCCTTCAGGCCACCGAAGGCATCGACCAGGCCACGTTCCTTGGCCTGCGCACCGCTCCACACGCGGCCACGGGCCACTTCGTCGACGGCCTCGACCGGCTTCTTGCGCGCATCGGCGACGCGGCCGGTGAAGTCGGCATAGCCCTTGTTGATCACCGTCTGGATGACCTGGCCGACGGCCGGGTCCATCGGACGGGTGACGTCGAAGGCACCGGCAAAACGGGTGGTGCCGACGCCATCGGTGTGCACGCCGATCTTGTCCAGCGCGCGGCTGAAGTTCGGCACCATGCCGAAGATGCCGATCGAACCGGTGATGGTCGAGGGATCGGCATAGATGCGGTCGGCATTCATGCTGATCCAGTAACCACCGGACGCAGCCAGATCGCCCATCGACACCACTACCGGCTTGCCGGCCGCCTGCAGGGCCACCACTTCGCGGCGGATCTGCTCGGAGGCGAACACTTCACCGCCCGGCGAATCGACGCGCAGCACCACGGCCTTGACGTTCTCGTCGTCGCGCGCGGCGCGCAGCAGCGCCGAGGTCGACTCACCACCGATGCGGCCGGCCGGCAGGTCGCCGCCGCTGATCTCGCCTTCGGCCACCACCACCGCCACCTGCGGACGCGAGTCCACCGGGTTGCGGCGAGCGTCGAGCAGCGCCAGGTAGCGCCCGAAGTCGACGTTGCGGAAACCGCCGTCGGCATCGTCATCGGCCACGCCACGCTCGATCATCAGATCCTCGAATTCCTCGCGGGTCTTCAGCGCGGTTACCAGCTTCTGCTGCAGGGCGAACTTGGCCAGGTCGCCACCGGCGGCGGCGATGCCCTCCGGCAAGGTGTCGATGCCGGCGGCCAGCTGGGCCGGATCCAGGCGGCGGGCCTTGGCGATGTCGGCCAGGTAGCGCTGCCACACGTCGTTCATCCAGAACAGGTCGGCCTCCTTGGAGGCCGGCGAGGCGGCGTCGAGCACGTACGGCTCGGCGGCGGACTTGTACTCGCCCACCTTGAACAGATGCACGTCCACGCCCAGCTTGTCCTGCAGGCCGGTGCGGAAGTACTGGCGGTAGCGGCCCAGGCCCTCAAGCACCACCGACCCCATCGGGTCCAGGTAGACCTCGTCGGCCTGTGCGGCCAGCAGGTACTGCGACTGGCCCATGCTCTCGCTGTAGGCCACCAGCTGCTTGCCGGACGCGCGCAGGTCCTGCAGCGCCGACGCCACTTCGCGCAGCGAGGCGAAGCCCGACGGCTGCAGCTTGTCCAGCTCCAGCACCACGCGCTCGATCTTCTTGTCTTCCTTGGCCGACTCGATCACCCGCAGCAGGTCGCGCAGCTGGATCTCCTCGGCACCGTTGTCGCCCACCGCCTTGGCCAGCGCGCGGCTGACCGGATCGGCGCTGAACTGCTCGACCAGGCGTCCTTCCGGCGCGATCACCAGGGTGGTGCGGTCCTGCAGCGATTTGCTGGCACCGGCGCCCATGCCGGCAGCAATGACGAACATCACCAGCAGCAGGAACAGCAGGCCGAAGAACACCAGGTTGAGGATCAACCGGCGGGTGAAATTCATGACGTCCCACAGCCCGATGAAGAAGCTGGCGACGGGATTGCGACGCGCCGGGGGCAGCGGGGGCACGGGTTGATTCATGGAACGCTCCGGATGGCTTCTTGCCGTGGTACCAGCATAGCCGGTGCCGTGTGATGCGGCATCGGACACAAGTCAGGGGATCGCCCGCCATGGATCAGCATGGCGGGCAGGAAGGATCAGGACAGGGTGGACTGGCCGATGCGCAGGCTGCTGCGGCGCAGGCGCCAGCCCATCAGGATGGCGGCCGCGGTCAGGCCCACGATCAGGCCGATCCACATGCCCTGCGGGCCCATGCCCAGGCCCAGGCCGAGCCCGGCGCCAAGCGGCATGCCCAGGCCCCAGTACGCGAACATGGCGATGAACATCGGTACGCGGGTGTCCTTCAGGCCGCGCAACGCGCCGGCCGACAGCACCTGGATGCCATCCGGGAACTGGAAGGTGGCCGCGTACAGCAGCAGGGTCGAGGCCAGGCCGGCCACCGCCAGATCGTTGGTGTACACGCCGACGATGGCATCGTGGCCGAACAGCAGCACCGCCGCCGACAGCGTCTGCGTGCCCATGATGATCGCGTAACCGGCCCACGCCGCACGCCGCACACCGAAGCCGTCACCACGGCCGACGGCATGGCCGACGCGCACGGTAGTGGCCTCGGCCACGCCCATCGGAATCATGAAGCACAGCTGCGCGACGTTGATCGCGATCTGGTGCGCGGCCGCCTCGTTGGCGCCCAGGCGGCCTATCAGCAGCGCGGTGACGATGAACAGGCCACCTTCCATCAGCACGGTGATACCGATCGGCAGGCCGGTGCGCAGCAGTTCCCAGATCGCCTTCCAGCGCGGCCCTTCGAAGTGCGAGAACAGCTGCAGGTGGGCGAAGCGCTTGGTGAACCACAGGTAGGTAGCGAAGGCGATCGCCTGCAGCCACATCATCACCGCCGAAGCGATGCCCAGGCCTTCGGCACCCATTTCCGGGAAACCGAGCTTGCCGTTGGCCAGCACATAGCCCATCGGCGCCAGCACCAGCAGGCCGCCGAAGCCAAGCAGCATGGTCGGCAGTGTCCAGTGCATGCCCTCGCTCAGGTAGCGCATGCAGAAGTACAGGGTCAGCGCCGGGCCGCCCCAGCGCACCGCATGCAGGAACGCGGTCGCGCCCGGCACGATGTCCGGTGCGATGCCGAAGGCCGGCAGCAGCGGCGGCACCACGGTGAGGAAGGTGAACATGATCAGGCCCAGGCCCAGTGCCAGCCACAGTGCCTGGCGGAACAGTGGGCCGATCTCGCGCTCGCGGCCAGCGCCGTGCAGCTGCGATACCGAGGCGGTGAGCGAGATCAGCGTGCCGATCGGGATCAGCATCGGCAGCCACAGCAGGGCGGTGCCGATGGTCACCGCGGCCAGGGTCGCGGTGGCGTGGTGGCCGGCAATCACGTTGTCGACGAAGGAGATCAGGCCGGTGGAGACATGGCCCAGCACAAGCGGCAGGGCGAGCAGACCGGTGGCGCCGACTTCCTTGCTGAAGCGCGGCGTGGAGGTTGCAGTAGACATAAGGTGCTTGACGCGAACTACGGTTGCGCGCGAAGGGCACAGGCACCGGGTTTGCGGCCGGTCATCTTACGCGCGCAGCGCGCGCATTCCCATGACACGGTGTGAATGCTGGGTTCCAGCCACAAAAAGGGGACGGAGGGGATTAAGTCGTTTCAGACCCAATTGTTCCGAATACGACTTAATCCCCTCCGTCCCTTTTTTTACTGTCCGGCCTGGCGCTTGAGCCAGGTGTCACGCTCGGCGGCGGGCACCGCGAGGAAGGCGCTGCGCACCGCGTCGCGTTCCTGCGGCGGCGTGCGCTGTGCGACCAGGGCCAGCTGTGCCAGCTGGGCCGGGCTGAGCTGGCGCAGCACGGCCAGCGCGGCCTCGCGCTGTTGCGGCGGCACGTAGCCGAACAGGCCATGCAGCTTGGGAAACACCAGGCCCAGCTGCGGGCCCAGTCGCCAGCCTTCGCGGAAGGCCTGGTCCTGCGCCTGGAACTGCTGGCGCAGGCGCTGCTGCTGGTCGGCCGGCAACGCGTTGAATCGCGTCGCGGCCTGGCGGATGCGCTCACGCTCGCCTTCCGGAAGCGCCCGCCACGCGGCGTAGTCGGCACGTCGCTGGCGCTGCTGCGCTGCATCCAGCTGCGCGAAGGCCGACGGCGCAACGGCCGGGGCCGGTGCTGTCGCCTCAACGCCGGGCGCCGGCGCAGGCAGGGGCACATTCAAGGTCTGCGGTGCGGCGGACAGCGACAGCGGCAGGGCCAGCAGCGCGCTGGCGAACAGGGTCTTATTCATCGGCAGCGGTGGTTTCCAGCGTGGCACTGGCCGGCTCGGGCCGGCTCGGCCTGGATTGCGATTCGTCCACCGGCAACGGACCGCCTGCGGCGGTCCACGCATACAGATCGGCATCGGCCAGCAGCGGGTAGTCGCGGTCGGCCAGCATCGTGGCGTCGTCTGCGGCCTGGGAAGGCGTCGTATCCGGCGCGGCATTGACCGTGCTCGGCGGCAACGCCTCCACCGTGACCGGGCCTGCCTCGCCGACCACGCCTTCCGGCAACGGTGCCGCGGCACCGAACGAACGGCCCTGCAGGTAGCGCCAGCCCAGCGCCGCCGCCAGCAGTACGGCTACGGTCAGCAGCAGGATCAGCGGGCCGCGCCAGCGCGGCTTGGCAGTCGGGCGGCGGCGCTTGCCATTGGCGGCGGCACGCGCTTCCTGCGGCGGCGCGCGCCAGCTGGAAGTTACGGGTTCATTGTGGGCGGCCGGTGCGGCCGGCTGCTGCAGCTGCTGCAGGCGCTTGGCCGGCAGGTCGCGGATGCGCAGCTGTACCTGTTCGGCCAGTTGGCGCCAGGCCGACGCGTCGGGCTGGCCGTGCGCATCGCGCGGGCAGGCATTGGCCAGCAGGTGCTGGTAGCCCGCTTCGTCCTGGTCGAGCACGCGCATGGCGATGCCTTCGTCCAGGCTGCCGCCCACCCGCAGCAACAAGGCCAAGCGCGGCAGCGGGTCCATCCCGCCCAGTGCGGCCAACGGCGGCGCCCACTGGCCGCCTGCCGGCTCGCGCAGTGCCTGGCGCTGGCCCAGCAGGGTCCAGAAGCGGGTCGGCCACTGTGCCATCGGCAGGTCGCTGGCCACCGCGGCAAACGCGCGCATCACCGCCACCAGGGTCTGCTCGGCGCGGGCAGCATCGCCGCACTGCAGTTCAGCCACCACCAGGGCACGGCGTTCAACACCACGCAGGAACGCCGACAGCGCACCGGCCGCGGTCGAGGAAACAGGGGCGGGCACAGCCGTCATCGGTCACTCCAAAGGTCTGCCGGCATGATAGCGGCAGGCCATCGACGCCCGTAGGACTTGCGCCCGCTGGCACTTCGTGCTGCAGGTTGTGCACAGCACCACGCCCCCCTCGGGCAAAACTGGGGCATCCAGCTGAATCCACTCTGTTTCAGCAATGTTTCACACTCAACTTGTTGATTTATATCGCTTTTCTAATGTGGCGATTTTTTGACCAACCCAAGCGTGAGGCCGTCGCCATCGGCCTCCTGCGCGCCCGTCGACCGGTAACGCACAACGTTATCCACAGAACATGTGGATAAGACTGAATCTCCAATGGACACCGATATTTAGGTGACATTTATGATTCAACCGCCGTCGCTCCAGCGCCCCGGGCCGCGCCATCCGTGCGCGCATGGCCCGTTACACTGGCCCGATGCTTTCACCGATTCCGACCCTGCAGGTCGCCCTGCCCGTCCCGCTGCCGCGCCTGTTCGACTACCTGTCACCGGAGGGCGACGCCCCTGCGATGGTGGTCGGCTGCCGCGTGAAGGTGCCCTTCGGCAACCGCGAGCTGGTCGGCGTGGTGGTCGGCCACGGCCAGGCCGACGACGGCCAGGGACTGCGCCAGGCACTGGCCTGGTGTGACCCGCAACCGCTGCTGCAGGGCGAGCTGTGGCAGAGCCTGCAGTGGCTGGCGCGTTACACCCACGCACCGCTGGGCGAGGTCCTCAGCACCGCCCTGCCCGGCCCCCTGCGCCATGGCGAGGCCCTGCCCGAGACCCATCACTGGGGTTGGCAGCTGACCCACGAAGGCCGCGCCCAGCGTGAAAAACTGCGCGCCGGCAGCCGCCCCCGCCAGTTGGCCGAGCTGCTGGCCGAGGCCGTGGTGGATGAAGACGTACTGGGCGAGCGCATGGACGACTGGCGCACCGCCGCACGCAGCCTGGCCAAGCGCGAGCTGGCCGAGCGCGTTGCGCTGAGCGTGGCCCCGCAGCACGCGCAGCCGCTGCCCGGCCCCACGCTCAATCCGGACCAGGCCGAGGCCGTGGCCGCGATCAACGCGGCCGACGGCTTCCAGCCGTTCCTGCTGGATGGCGTAACCGGCAGTGGCAAGACCGAGGTCTACCTGCAGGCGATCATCCATTGCCTGGCACAGGGCCGGCAGGCGCTGGTGCTGGTGCCGGAAATCGGCCTGACCCCGCAGACCCTGGCGCGGTTCCGCGGCCGCCTCGGCATTGCCGTGCACGCACTGCATTCGGGTTTGAACGACAACGAGCGCGCGCGTGTCTGGGCCGCCGCTTCGCGCGGCGAGGCACGGGTGATCGTCGGCACGCGTTCGGCGGTGTTCACACCGCTGCCGCAGGCCGGCCTGCTGATCGTCGACGAGGAACACGACGGCAGCTACAAGCAGCAGGACGGCATCCGCTACCACGCGCGCGATTTCGCCCTGGTGCGGGCCAAGGCACTGGGCATTCCGGTCTTGCTGGGCAGCGCCACGCCCTCGCTGGAAACGCTGCACAACGCCTATGCCGGGCGCTACACCCACCTGCGCCTGAAGCAGCGCGCCGGCGATGCGCGGCCACCGCGCGTGCGCATCCTCGATGTACGCAAGCGGCCACTACATGACGGTCTCTCCGCCGATGTGCTGGCCGGCATCGGCGAGCACCTGCAGCGTGGCCAGCAGGTGCTGGTGTTCAAGAACCGCCGCGGCTATGCGCCGGTGCTGCTGTGCCACGACTGTGGCTGGACCGCGCCGTGCAACCGCTGCGATGCACCGATGACCGTGCATGGCGGTGGCCGGCGCCTGCAGTGCCATCACTGCGGTGCACGGCAGCCGGCACCGTTGGCATGCCCGGCCTGCGGCAGCCTGGCGCTGCAACCGCAGGGTATCGGCACCGAACGCCTGGAAGAACATCTCACTGCGGCCTTCGCCGATTTCCCGGTGGTGCGCATCGACCGTGGCACCACCTCGCGCCGCGATGCGTTGGAACAGCAGCTGGCGAAGCTGGGCGACCGGCCCGGCATCCTGGTCGGCACGCAGATCCTGGCCAAGGGCCACGACCTGCCCAAGCTGACCCTGGTGGTGGTGGTGGGCATCGATGAGGGCCTGTTCTCGGCCGACTTCCGTGCCAGCGAGAAACTGGCGCAGCAGTTGATCCAGGTGGCCGGCCGCGCCGGCCGCGCACGCGACCCGGGCGAGGTCTGGCTGCAGACCCATCATCCCGGGCATCCGTTGCTGGAGACCCTGGTGAACGGTGGCTACCACCCGTTCGCGCAGGCCGAATTGAACCAGCGCCAGGCCGCCGGGTTCCCACCCTTCGCGCACCTGGCGTTGATGCGCGCGGAAGCGCAGCAGGTCGAGCACGCCAACGCCTTCCTGCTGGCGGCGCGGCAGCTGCTTGGCGAGCAGAACGTGGTGGAGGCCTACGGGCCGATGCCGGCACCGATGCCGCGCCGTGCCGGTTACCAGCGCACGCAGTTGCTGCTGTCGGCACTGCAGCGGCCGCCACTGCACAGCGTGCTGGCGCAGCTGGTGCCGCAGCTGTATGCGCTACCGGAAGCGCGCAAGGTGCGCTGGTCGCTGGATGTGGATCCGACCGATCTGTATTGAGGTCTGGCAACCGGTACTGCGTAGCGTCGAGCTTGCTCGGCTGCCGTGCGCCAGAAGCAGTCGAGCAAGCTCGACGCTACGCCGAACGCCACCGCTTACGTCAGCGGCGACATCACGCCGCGCTGGTAGGCCGGGCGTTCGCGCAGGCGCGCATACCAGTCGGCCAGGTGCGGCAGTTCCGGGCGCTGGATCGGCAGTTCGAACCAGGCATAGATCAACGAGCCCAGCGGGATGTCGCCCATCGCGAACGTATCGCCGGACAGCCACGGCTGCCGGGCCAGGGTCGCGTCGGGCATCGCCAGGTAGTCACCGGCACGCACGATGGCCGCGTTGATCCGCGCTTCGTCACGGTCGGCCGGCGCGGTGCGCATGATGCCCCAGATCAGGTCACTGTAGATCGGCGCCATCCGCGAGGTGCTCCAGTCCATCCACTTCTCGGCCTGGGCGCGCTGCATCGGGTCTTCGGCGTACAGCGTGCCCAGCGCGTAGCGCGCGCTCAGGTAGCGCACGATCGCGTTGGATTCCCACAGCGGCAGGCCATGGTCTTCGATCACCGGCACCAGGCTGTTGGGGTTCATCGCCAGGTACTCCGGCGTCTGCGTGCCACCGTGGCTGCCGCCGACTTCGATGGATTCATACGGCAGGCCGATTTCTTCGGCACACCACAGCACCTTGCGGACGTTGCTTGAATTGCGACGGCCCCAGATCTTCAACATGCGGGTATTCCCTGCTGGCAATGCGAGCGGCAACGATACGCCTGATTGGTGTGGGTGTGTGCACGCCGGATGCGGGATCTGGCTTCTGGGCGCTGCCGGCCAGCGGCCGGCACTACCGGTTCTTTTTGGGCAGTGCGCGCACGTAGGAGGATTTGCCGTCCTTCTTCAGTTCGAACAGGCCGATCGCCGCCAACAGATCGCTCAGCTTTCCGTAGCCATAGTTGCGCGGATCGAACGAGGCCTGGTTGCCGATCTGGCTGCCGACCGGGCCAAGATGCGACCAACCATCCTCGCCCTCGGCCGCCGACACCGCACGGCGCAGCATCTTCACCAGCCGGGTATCACTGCGCATTTCCGCACCGCTCTTGCGCGGCCGTGCATCGTCGTTGGTCGCCGGTTCGTTCGAGGCCTGTTCGCTGGAGGCCTGCTCGGCATCCGGAACGCTGGCATGGGTCTGGCCCAGCGCCTCCAGATAAGTGAATTTCGAGCACGCGTTGACGAACGGTTCGGGCGTCTTCTTCTCGCCGAAGCCATACACCTTCACGCCATCGGTCAGCAGCCGCATCACCATCGGGGTGAAATCCGCGTCGCTGGAGACGATGGCGAATCCATCGAGGTTGCGCGCGTACAGCAGGTCCATGGCGTCGATCACCATCGCCATGTCCGAGGCGTTCTTGCCCTTGCTGTAGGCGAACTGCTGGATCGGGCGGATCGCATATTCGTGCAGCACCGCTTCCCAGCCCTTCAACCGCGGGCTCTTCCAGTTGCCGTAGGCGCGACGCACGTTGGCCACGCCGTAGCGGGCCACTTCGGCCAGCACCTCGTCGATCTTCGAAGCCGGCGCATTGTCGGCGTCGATCAACAGGGCGATGCGCTTTTCCGGTTCGCTCATGGGCTCCTCACGGGCGGTTGCCTGAACCCGAGTATCGCCGATCCACGCGGGCGCTGACGTGACAGGCGGCCGCCGTGCGAAGATGCCAGGCGCTTCCCCCAATGCCCCCACTGGAGTGAGTCGATGAGTCGTGAGCGCGTTCCCCACCTGGTCGTTGTCGGCGGTGGTTTTGCCGGTCTCTGGGCCACCCGCGCCCTGGCCCGCGAGCGCATACGCATCACCCTGGTCGACCGCCGCAACCATCACCTGTTCCAGCCGCTGCTGTACCAGGTGGCCACCGCCGGCCTGTCCGCGCCGGATATCGCGGCACCGCTGCGCCATATCCTTGGCCACCAGCGCAATGTGGAAGTCCGCCTCGGCGAAGTGGTGGCCATCGACAAGCAGGCCCGGCAGATCCGCATGGCCGATGGCAGCATGCTGGACTACGACAGCCTGCTGCTGGCCACCGGCGCCACCCACGCCTACTTCGGCAACGACCAATGGGCCGATGATGCGCCCGGCCTGAAAACCCTGGACGATGCCATCGCCCTGCGCCGCAAACTGCTGCTGGCGTTCGAGCGTGCCGAGGCCGAACCGGACCCGGCAAAAAAGGCCGCCTGGCTGAGTTTCGCCATCGTCGGCGGCGGCCCCACCGGTGTCGAACTGGCAGGCACGCTGGCCGAAATTGCACGGCACACGCTGCGCAACGAGTTCCGCCACATCGACCCGGCCAGCGCCAAGGTGCGGTTGGTCGAAGCCGGCCCGCGCGTGCTGTCCTCGTTCCCCGAAGTGCTTTCGCTGAAGGCGCGCCGGCAGCTGGAAAAGCTGGGCGTGGAAGTGCTGACCGGCACCCCGGTGAGCAGCATCGACAGCCAGGGCTTCATGCTGGGCGAGCAGTTCGTGCCGGCCCGCACCGTGGTATGGGCTGCGGGCGTGGCCGCTTCACCGCTTGCACGCACGCTGGACGTGCCGCTGGACCGCGCCGGACGCGTGCAGGTGCAGCCGGACCTGACCCTGCCCGAGCACCCGGAGCTGTTCGTGGCTGGCGACCTGGCCGCACTGAACCAGGCCAATGGCAAGCCGGTGCCCGGCGTGGCCCCTGCGGCCAAGCAGATGGGCAAGTACGTGGCCGAGGTGATCCGCGCGCGCCTGCACGGCAAGCCCGCGCCCGGTCCGTTCAAGTACGCCGACTACGGCAACCTGGCCACCATCGGCCGCATGGCGGCCATCGTGCACCTGGGCCGGCTGCAGCTGTCGGGCATCCTGGCCTGGTGGTTCTGGCTGGCCGCGCACGTGTTCTTCCTGATCGGCTTCCGCAACCGCATCGTGGTGCTGCTGAACTGGGCGGTGGCGTACTGGAGCTACCAGCGCAGCGCACGCATCATTTTCGGCGATGACCAGGAAGACCGACGGCCAAGGCGGTAGGGCCGCGTGCATGTTCCTGTAGAGCCGAGCCATGCTCGGCTGCGCTTCGCGCGGATTGCAGAAGCCGAGCGTAGGCTCCGCTCTACTGCGCCTTCGGCTTCGGGTACCACAGCGCGTTGACGATGACCCAGCGCTGGTCGAAGCGCCCCATGTGGAAGTAGTCGACGAACCACGGGGTTTCCAGTCGCACCGAGGCCGCGTTGCCGGTCACGTCCAGCACCGTGCAGCGGCGGTCCCATTGATCCTTTGGAGTCTTCAGCGCGCCCTGCTTCGTCAGCGAGACCAGCTCTTCCTTCGACATGCGGCGCAGGCCCAGGCGTTCGTCGGGGGTATCGCCGAGCACCGCGCGCTTGGCCAGGTCCGGATGCAGGGAACGGGCGACGCGCTGCGGATCGGCTTCAAGCTGGCCATCGACGTAGTCGTGGCAGGTGGCTTCGATGGCCGCGATCGTGGCCGGGTCGGCGGCGGGACTCGTTGATGCGGAAAGAGCGAGCAGCAGGGCAATCGTGGACATCCGGGTCTCCAGCTCTGGGCGCGGGGCGATCATCGCATGGGCCGGGCAGCCCATCCACGCATGGCGTGGATCTACAGAAGCGTCCCGGCAGGTGCCTGCAGCCAGGCCAGCTTGCGTTCGCGCGGCTGCTGCTTGAGCTGCCATTCGGCGCGCGAAGCGGCGGCCCGGTCCGGGTACTCGCGCACGGCCAGCACCCGCAGCGGCGGGCGGGCCCGGGTGTAGCGGGCGCCCTTGCCAGCCCGGTGGGCGGCGAATCGCGCGTCCACGTCGGTGCTGATGCCGGCGTAATAGCTGCCATCGCGGCATTCGAGCAGGTACAGGAACCACGGGCGGAGGGACGGGGCCATGGCCGGATTATGCCGTGCTGCACTGCAGCGGATATACTGGCGCCCGAATGCAGGAGAGAGGCGCCGCGCTGGCGCCCGCCGAAGGCGCAGGCTCCCATGATCGCTCAGGCCGGTGGGCTGGAATCCCACCAACCATGCATTCGACTCGCCGAGCTGGAGAGAGGTCACCGGGCACGCCCGGGACGATCCGCCGAAGGGGCACGCGGCCAACGCCGCTGAACTCTCAGGCAAAAGGACAGCGGGAGCGGCACCGGTCATCGTCATCCCGTCATTGCGCATGCAGGGGCGGTAGTCGCGCATGGCCGGCCCCACCGCGCCCGGAGCCTGCCCCATGCTGCTGTCCATCATCTACCTGATCGCCATTTCCGCCGAAGCCATGACCGGCGCGCTGTCTGCCGGCCGCCGCCGCATGGACCTGTTCGGCGTGGTCATGATCGCCTGCGTCACCGCCCTCGGCGGCGGTTCGCTGCGCGACATCCTGCTCGGCCACTATCCACTGGGCTGGGTGAAGCATCCCGAGTACCTTGCCTTCACCGTATGCGCGGCGCTGATCGCCACCTGGGTGGCGCGCTGGATGCACCACTTCCGCCGCACCTTCCTGGTGCTCGACGGGCTGGGCCTGATCGCCTTCACCCTGATCGGCTGCTCGATCGCGCGCGAGGCCGGCCATGCCACGCCCATCGTGCTGATCGCCGGCATGCTGACCGGTGCCTTCGGCGGCGTGCTGCGCGACATCCTCTGCAACGAGGTGCCGCTGATCTTCCAGAAGGAGCTGTACGCGATCATTTCGCTGCTGACCGGTGCGGTGTACCTGTTGCTGCTGCACTGGGGCGTGGCCGACGCGACCGCGATCCTGTGCTGCCTCGGCGGCGGTTTCGCGCTGCGCCTGCTGGCGATCCACTACCGCTGGGAAATGCCGAAGTTCGTCTATCACGACGAAGTGCATTGATTGCTTGACGGTAGTGCCGGCCGCTGGCCGGCAACACGGCACACGCCCGCAGATTCCAGCCGGTTGCCGGCCAGCGGCCGGCACTACCGCTTGCGTTGCATGACGTTGGTCATGCGGCATTGGCCGGAGTGATTGGCTACCATTGTCACCCCGTCGCTGCTGCGACGGCATCCAGCCACGCCGCGCCCGCGGCCCCGCCAGACACTCCCTCCCCGTTGCCCGTGGTTGCCGTGTACGCGCCGACGGGCCCGCATGACCCTGCGCGCGCAGGGCGCAGGATGCCCCATGTCTGTCGCCGAAAGTTCCCGTTTCCGCCGTGCCCGCCCGTTATGGGTGGTGCTGGCTATCGCCCTCGTCGCCCTTCTGGCGTGGTGGCTGTGGCCCCGGAACGACGCCGGCAGCAGCGACGGTGCGCCGGTCAAGACGGTGCCGGTACGCGTGGCGCGCGCCAGCGCCGAGCCGCTGGCGCTGCGCTTGAAGGCGGTCGGTACGGTCACCCCGCTGCACAGCGTGGTGGTACGCAGCCGTGTGGATGGCGAGCTGCTGCGCCTGCACTTCCAGGAAGGCCAGCAGGTCAAAGCAGGCGACCTGCTGGCACAGATCGATCCACGCCCGTATGAGGTGAAGCTGGCACAGGCCCAGGGTACCCAGCAGCAGAACCTGGCCGAGCTGGAGAACGCCGAACGCCAACTGCAGCGCTACCGCGAACTGCAGAAGCAGAACTACGTATCCGGGCAGGAACTGAGCGACCAGCAGAGCAAGGTGCGCCAGCTGCAAGGCCGCCGCCTCAGCGACCAGGCCTCAGTTGACGAAGCCCGACTGCAGCTGCAGTACACCCGCATCACCGCACCGGTCAGTGGCCGCGTCGGGCTGCGCCGGTTGGACGTGGGCAACCTGGTGCGCTCCAGCGATGCCGAAGGCCTGGTGACGCTGGCGCAGACCGCGCCGATCAGCGTGCTGTTCACCGTGCCCGAACCTGAGCTGCCCGCGCTGCTCGATGCCGTGCAGGCGCAACCGGCGCTGGCAGTGGAAACCTGGGACCGCGAAGAACGCCGGCAACTGGCCCGCGGCTCGCTGTCCAGCGTCGACAACCGCATCGATACCACCACCGGCACGCTGAAACTGCGTGCGCACTTCGACAACCACGATCTGGCGCTGTTCCCCAACCAGTTCGTCAACGTACGCCTGCGGCTGGGCGAGCAGCCCGCCCTGCTGATTCCCGATGCCGCCGTACAGTTCGGCAGCCAGGGCAACTACGTGCATGTCGTCGGCAAGGACAACAAGGCGCAGCGCCGCAACGTGGTGCTTGGGCCTGCCGATGACGGCCGCGTGGCCGTGCGCTCGGGGCTGGCTGCGGGCGATCAGGTGGTGATCGAAGGCATCGACGGACTGGAAGACGGAACGGCGGTGGAGATCATCGCCGAGGAGGCCGCGACCAGGGCTGGCACATGAATCTCTCGCGCGCGTTCATCCTGCGTCCGGTCGCCACCACGCTGCTGATGGTGGCGCTGCTGCTGTCGGGCATGCTGGCCTATCGCCTGCTGCCGGTGGCGGCACTGCCGCAGGTCGATTACCCGATCATCCAGATCACCACGTTGTACCCCGGTGCCAGCCCGGAACTGACCACACGCACCATCACCGCGCCGCTGGAGCGCCAGCTCGGGCAGATCCCCGGCCTGAAGCAACTATCGTCGACCAGTTCCGGCGGCGCGTCGGTCATCACCCTGCAGTTCGGGCTGGAGGTGTCGCTGGGCGTGGCCGAACAGGACGTGCAGGCCGCGATCAATGCGGCAGGGAGCTTCCTGCCCGGCGACCTGCCGGTGCCACCTGTCTACCGCAAGGTCAATCCAGCCGATACGCCGATCCTGACCTTGGCAGTGACCTCACAAGGCCTGTCACTGCCGCAGGTGCACGATCTGGTGGATACGCGCATTGCCCAGCGCCTGGCGCAGTTGCCCGGCGTCGGCCTGGTCAGCCTGGCCGGTGGCCAACGCCCGGCCGTGCGCATCCAGGCCAATCCGGCGGCACTGGCCGCCAACGGCCTGGGCATGGACCACATCCGCACTGCCATCGCCGCCGCCAACGTCAACCTGCCCAAGGGCAGCTTCGATGGCCCGATCCGCGCGGTGATGCTCGACGCCAACGATCAGATGCGCAGCGTGGCCGAATACCGCGCGCTGGTATTGGCCTGGCGCGACGGCGCGCCGCTGCGGCTGGGCGATGTCGCCACCATCACCGATGACGCAGAGAACCGCCAGCTGGCCGCGTGGAGCGGCACCACGCCGGCGGTGCTGGTGAACATCCAGCGCCAGCCCGGCGCCAACGTGATCGCCGTGGTCGAACAGGTACGTACGCTGCTGCCGCAGCTGCAGGCCACGCTGCCGGCCGGTGTGCAGATGAATGTACTGAGCGACCGCACTGAATCGATCCGCGCGTCGGTGCGCGGCGTGCAGAAGGAACTGGTGCTGGCCATTGGCCTGGTGGTGCTGGTCACCTGGGTGTTCCTGCGAAATCTGCCGGCCACCCTCATTCCCAGCGTAGCGGTGCCACTGTCGCTCATCGGGACTTTCGCGGTGATGCTGCTGGCCGGCTATTCGCTCAACAACCTCACGCTGATGGCGCTGACCATCGCTACCGGCTTCGTGGTGGACGATGCCATCGTGATGCTGGAGAACATCGCCCGCCATCTGGAGGAAGGTGAAAGCCCACGCGATGCAGCGCTGAAAGGCGCAACCGAGATCGGCTTCACCCTGGTGTCGCTGACCGTTTCGCTGATCGCGGTGCTGATCCCGCTGCTGTTCATGGCCGACCTGGTGGGCGCGCTGTTCCATGAGTTCGCAGTGACGCTGGCGGTGGCCATCGGCATTTCGCTGCTGGTCTCGCTGACCTTGACGCCAATGCTGTGCGCGCGCTTCCTGAAGCCGCATGCGAAGACCGCGCATGCACCCGATGTCTTCGACCGCGTCATCGCCCTCTACGACCGACAGCTGCGCTGGGTGCTGCAGCGCCAGCCGCTGATGCTGCTGGCCACCGTTGCCACCCTCGCACTCACCGTGGCGCTGTACTTCGCCGTGCCCAAGGGCTTCTTCCCGGTGCAGGATTCCGGCCTGGTGCAGGGCATCAGCGAAGCGCCGCAGGCGATCTCGTTCCAGGCCATGCACGAGCGCCAGCAGGCGCTGGCCGCGGCCATCGAAGCGGACGAGGCGGTGGCCAGCGTGTCGTCCTACATCGGCGTGGACGGCAACAACGCCACGCTCAACACCGGGCGCCTGCTGATCGAGCTGAAGCCGCATGGCGACCGCGATGGCGCTGCGGTGGTGATGGCACGCCTGCAGCAGCGCGTGGCGAAGATTCCGGGCATCACCCTGTACCTGCAGCCGGTGCAGGAGCTGGGCATCGAGGACCGCATCAGCCGCAATCAATACCAGTTCACCCTGACCACGCCGGACCTGGAAACGCTGGAAATCTGGACACCGAAGCTGCTTCAGGCCTTGCGCCAGTCGCCTGCGATGCGTGATGTCGCCAGCGATCTGCAGATGCAGGGGCGGCAGGCGCGCGTGGCGATCGACCGCGATGCGGCGGCGCGCCTGGGCGTAAGCGTGGAAGCGGTAGCCGATGCCCTGTACGACGCCTATGGACAGCGCCAGATTTCAACCATCTTCACCCAGGCCAGCCAATACCGGGTGGTACTGGAAGCCGATCCGGCGCGCCAATCGGGACCGGAGGCCATCACCGGCCTGCGCGTGCGCAACAGCGCCGGGCAGACCGTGCCGCTGGGCGCGATAGCACGGGTGGAGGTGGGACCCTCTGCGCTGCTGCGCAATCACGTGGGCCAGTTCCCAGCGGCCACGCTATCGTTCAATCTTGCCCCGGGCGCATCGCTGGGCGAAGCGGTGGAGGCCGTGCACGCCGCGCGCGCACAGGTGAACCTGCCGCAGAGCATCGAACTTCGCCTGCAGGGCGCGGCGGCGGCCTTCAGCAGCTCGCTGTCGTCCACGTTGTGGCTGATCCTGGCTGCCGTGGTGGTGATGTACATCGTGCTGGGCGTGCTCTACGAGAGCTTCATACATCCCATCACCATCCTGTCCACCCTGCCCTCGGCCACCGTCGGTGCGCTGGCTGCGCTGTGGGCAAGCGGACGCAGCCTGGACCTGATCGCGGTGATCGGCATCGTGCTGCTGATCGGGCTGGTGAAGAAGAACGCGATCATGATGATCGACTTCGCGCTGGACGCGCAGCGCACACGCGGCATGCCACCGCGCGAGGCGATCCACCAGGCCGCGCTGCTGCGCTTCCGGCCGATCCTGATGACCACGCTGGCCGCGCTGTTCGGCGCAGTGCCGCTGATGCTGGCCAGTGGTTCGGGTGCCGAACTGAGGCAACCGCTGGGCTGGGTGATGGTCGGCGGCCTGCTGGTCAGCCAGGTGCTGACCCTGTTCACCACGCCGGTGATCTACCTGGCCTTTGATCGCCTGCAGCGTGGCCGTGCAGCGTCCCCGGTGGTCGTTGACGAGGCGCGCGCGTGACCCCCATCGCGCGCTTGGCGCAGGCCTGCGTGCAGCGCCCGGTTGCGACGATCCTGCTGGCGGTGGCGCTGGTGCTGGCCGGCCTGCTGGCATTGCGCCTGTTGCCGGTGGCACCGCTGCCGCAGGTGGATTACCCGGCCATTGAAGTCAGCGCCAGCCTACCCGGCGCCTCGCCCGAATCGATGGCTGCCACCGTGGCCACACCACTGGAGCGTGCACTGGGCAGCCTGCCCGGCATCTCACGCATCGACTCGGCCAGCACCCAGGGCCAGACCCAGATCGAATTGAAGTTCGTGCTCGGCCGCGACATCGATGAAGCGGCACGTGAAGTGCAGGCCGCCATCAACCTTGCACGTGGGCAGCTGCCCAGTGGCATGCCCGGCATGCCGCAGTACCGCAAGGTGAATCCTTCGCAGGCGCCTATCCTTGCGCTGGCGCTGACTTCGGGTACGTTGTCGCCCGGCCAGCTGTATGACCTGGCCTCCACCGTGCTGGCGCAGAAGCTGTCGCAGGTACCGGGCGTGGGTGAAGTGCAGGTGGGGGGCAGTGCCTTGCCCGCCGTACGTGTATCGCTGGACCCGAATGCATTGAACCATGCAGGCCTGGCGCTTGAGGACGTGGCCCAGGCCATCGCGCGTGCCAATGCGGTGCGCCCGCTGGGCGCGGTGGGGGACGAGCGCCAGCTGTGGCAGCTGGAAGCGCCGCTGCAGCTACGCCAGGCCGCGCAGTACCGCGAACTGGCGTTGAAGTTCAGCGACGACCGCACGCTGCGGCTGGGCGATGTCGCCGCCGTTGCCGACGGGGTGGAAGACCGTTACGCCAGCGGCTTCCACAATGAACGCCCCGCCGTGCTGCTGATCGTCAGCCGCCAGCCCGGCGCCAACATCATCGCCACCGTCGATGCCATCCAGGCGCAGCTGCCGCAGCTGCACGCGCTGCTGCCGGCCAACGTCGACATGCGGCTGGTGATGGACCGCTCGCCGGTCATCCGCGCCACCCTGCACGAGGCCGAACTGACCCTGGTGCTGGCCATCGCCCTGGTGGTGCTGGTGGTGCTTGGCTTCCTCGGCCACTGGCGCGCGGCGCTGGTGCCCAGCGTGGCCATCCCGGTGGTGCTGTTCGGCACGCTGGCGCTGGTGGCGTTGATGGGCTTCTCGCTCAACACGCTTTCGCTGATGGCACTGATCGTAGCCGCGGTGCTGGTGGTGGACGATGCCATCGTGGTGCTGGAAAACATCGCGCGTCACCGCGAATTGGGCGCCGACCGCTGGCAGGCCGCGGTGCGTGGCGCGTCCGAAGTGGGCGCCACCCTGCTGTCGATGAACGTGGCGCTGGCGGTGGTGTTCGTCTCCATCCTGTTCCTGGATGATTTCGTCGAGCGCCTGTTCCGCGAATTCTCGCTGACCCTGGTGGCGGCGATGAGCGTGTCGGTGGTCGTTGCGCTCAGTCTGGTGCCGATGCTGTGCGCGCGCCTGTTCGTCGATGACGCGCAGCACGCCTCACGCTGGCAGCGTGGCAGCAACGCGCTGTTCGAGCGCGTGCGTGAGGCCTACCTGCGCACGCTGCAGGCCTGCCTGCGCCGGCTGCGCTGGCCGCTGCTGGCCTTCGTGGCGGTCATCGCGCTCAACGCCTGGCTGTTCCAGCAGGTGCCCAAGGGCGTGGTGCCCAAGCAGGACACCGCGCAGCTGCGTGGCTTCGCCCGTGGCGACGATGGCCTCTCGTTCCAAGCCATGCAGCCGAAGATCGATGCCTACCGCACGCTGCTGCTGTCCGACCCGGCCATCGAGGACATCATCGGCTACATCGGTGGCAGCAACGGGGTCAACAACGCCTTCATCATGATCAAGATGAAGCCGCTGGCCGAGCGCAAGGTGTCCAGCCAGGAGGTGATCGACCGCCTGCGCGCGCGCCTGCCCAAACTGCCCGGCGGCAACCTGTACCTGTGGGTGGACCAGGACATCCGCTTGGAAGGCGGCGGCAGCAGCGGCCAGTACGAGTTCCAGCTGCTGTCGGCGGACATGGCGCCGCTGCGCGAGTGGGCGCCGAAGGTCGGCGCCGCGCTGCGCGCCCTGCCCGAGCTGGTGGACGTGGAAGCACAGGGCGAGGCCGGCATGCGCCAGGTGGTGCTGGACATCGACCGCGAGGCCGCCGCGCGCCATGGCGTGGACCTGAAGACCGTGGCCAACATGCTCAACAACTCCTTCAGCCAGCGCCAGGTCGCCACCCTGTACGACAGCCTCAACCAGTACCGCGTGGTGATGGAGCTGGACCCGAAGCACACCCAGGACCCAGGCACCCTGGCGCGCCTGCAGGTGATCGATGGCAGTGGCCAGCGCATTCCGCTGTCGACCATCGCCAGCTGGCGCTACGGCATGGCGCCGGACCGCATCTACCACAGCGAGCAGTTCGCCTCGATCTGGATCCAGTTCTCGCTGGCGCCGGGCGTGGGCCTGGAACAGGCCACGCAGGCGATCAATGCCGCGATGGCGAAACTGATGCTGCCTCGTACGGTGCAGGCCAAGCTGTCCGGTGAAGCCGGTGGCCTGGACAGCCTGCGCGCGCGGCAGTTGTGGCTGGTGCTGGGCGCCACCCTGGCGGTCTACCTGGTGCTGGGGATTCTCTATGAGAGCTTCCTGCAGCCGCTGGTGATTCTGTCCACCCTGCCCTCGGCCGGCATCGGCGCGCTGCTGGCGCTGTGGGTGTTCGGCAACGAACTGAACCTGATCGCGTTGCTGGGGTTGTTCCTGCTGGTGGGCGTGGTGATGAAGAACACCATCCTGCTGGTCGATTTCGCCCTGGCCGGTGAGCGACGTGGCTTGAGTGCGCAGGATGCGGTGATGGACGCGGCACGATTGCGCCTGCGGCCGATCCTGATGACCTCGCTGGCGGCGCTGCTGGGCACCCTGCCGCTGATGCTGGCCAATGGCGAGGGCTGGGAGCTGCGGCAGCCGCTGGGCATCGCGATCGTGGGCGGGTTGCTGGTCAGCCAGTGGCTGACGCTGTACACGACGCCGGCGATGTACCTGGCGTTGGCGAGGGTGCGGAAAAAGAAGGCCATGTAGAGTCGAGCCATGCTCGACCGGGATCGGCCGTCAGTGGCGCACGACGAACCCGCCGGACCGACCGCTGGAGGGCGCCTGCAACTCCTCGTTGAAGGCGGCCTTGATGGCCTCGATCGCCACGTCACGGTCCATGCCGTGGCTGGTCGCCAGCGCGTCGGCTACGTGCTGGGCAACATCGGCCAGAATGCGCCCCCAGGCACGTTCCTCGCGGATACCGGGGCGATCATCATACATACCCACCTTCAGTGATGTGTGCAGCCCACGCTCGGCGATCCACACACGGATCATCTCGACGGACGATTCGTCGCGCTGTGCAGCGTCAGGGATGATCAATTCGTTCATGGCGGCAGCCGCAAGGACAGGATGCCGCATTGTGGCGCACATCCACGCGTGGCGTGGATCTACTGCGTCAGTCGAGCGTGGCTCGACTCTACAAAAACCGATATCACCACCCCGGCGATGTACCTGGCGCTGTCGCACTTACGCAGCGCCAGGCGCATCGCCGGTGCGGACGGGTCGGCCTCCAACTCCGACCGACCCTGATCGCGGCCGCACCCCCGCAGGCGCTGGCCGCCATCCACACACGTGCCGCAATCAAGCGGCTTCAGACACCTTTACTTCACGACGGGCGCGCACGGCCGCAGCCAGTCGCTCCAGCACCGTCACGGTGGTGTCCCAGTCGATGCAGCCATCGGTGATGCTCTGCCCGTAGACCAGCGGCTGGCCCTCCACCAGTTCCTGGCGGCCACCGACCAGATGGCTCTCGATCATCACACCAACGATGCGCTGTTCGCCGTCTTCCAACTGAACGGCGATGTCCTCGATCACCTTCGGCTGGTTGTCCGGGTTCTTCAGGCTGTTGGCGTGGCTGGCGTCGATCATCAGGCGGGTCGGCAGCTTGGCCTTGGCCAGCGCCTGGCAGGCCTCGGCAACACTGCCTGCGTCGTAGTTCGGCTGCTTGCCGCCGCGCAGGATCACATGGCAGTCCGGATTGCCGGTGGTCGAGACGATGGCGGTGCCGCCCTGCTTGGTGACCGACAGGAAATGATGCGGATTGGAGGCAGCCCCCACCGCGTCAGCAGCGATCTTGACGTTGCCATCGGTGCCGTTCTTGAAGCCGACCGGGCACGACAGCCCCGAGGCCAGTTCGCGGTGCACCTGGCTTTCGGTGGTGCGCGCACCAATCGCGCCCCAGGCCACCAGGTCGGCGATGTACTGCGGCGAGATCACATCGAGGAATTCGACACCGGCCGGCAGGCCAAGCTTGTTGATGTCGCGCAGCAGGCCGCGGGCGATGCGCAGGCCCTTGTCGATCCTGAAGCTGCCGTCCAGGTCGGGGTCGTTGATCAGGCCCTTCCAGCCCACCGTGGTGCGCGGCTTCTCGAAGTACACGCGCATGACGATTTCCAGTTCGCCGGCCAGCGCATCGCGCAGTGGCTTCAGGCGCTGGGCGTACTCGATGGCCGCATGCGGATCGTGGATCGAGCACGGGCCGACCACCACCGCCAGGCGGTCATCACGGCCGTGCAGGATCTGGTGCAGGGCCGCGCGCGAGGCGCTGACGGTGTCGGAGGCTTCATCGTCACACGGCAGCATCGCCAGCAGCTGGGCAGGCGGTGTCAGCGGTTCGATGGTGCGGATACGCAGGTCGTCGGTGTGCGGGGGCATTGCGGGGGGTCTCCGGAACGTTGGGGGTCCCCAGCGTGGCGGCATGAAAAAAGCCGCCAGGTTCGCTGGCGGCTTTCGGGAATGCGTCTGAAGCTTTCTTCAGGGTGAGCGCAGTCCTTCCTCCGCCAGAGGCTTCGGAAAGTAATACCAGTAAAAGCGGGTAGCGGCTGCGTTCATGGGATGTATTGATAGCACAGCTTTTGCGCAGTGCAAAATGTTTCATCCGCAACTGGGGACACGGTTCAGCGAGGTGCGCGCCGGCGCGACCCATGCGGCGGCAACCACGCGAAGTCGCTCATCTGCCATGCACTTCCACATCCAGCAGCAGGCCTTCATGGATGTCGGCCCAGCGCTCCAGCACGCGGCCCAGCTCCTGCCGGGCCTCGTCCAGCTGCTCGGGGTTGAGCAACGAGCGCGCGGTGTAGAGATCGGAGACCAGCCGCCGCAGGACCGCTTCGGGAATGGCCACCGACGGCCCCTCCTGTTCCGGCAACTGCAACGCCGGGGTTTCACCCAGAGGGCCGAACAGCGTGACCTGGAGCGTGCTCTGCATGATCAACTTCCCTGCGGACGGACATGGGCAATGCACTGTTTACCGTGTCTGGGTGACAGGCGCATGTGCCATGCCCGCTTGAATGGCCGGGGCTAGCCGGTCAGCGGCCGGCACTACCGCAGCGAACGCAGTGCGCGCTTGCGGATGTAGGCGTTGGCGGCACCGGGGTGCTCGTGCTGCCAGCGCACGCACAGGTCACGCAGCCACTGCGGCTGCGTCTTGCCGGCATCGTTGAGCCAATTGCCGACCGAGTCCTGCACATAGCGTTCAGGGTCGTCGGCCAGTGCTTCCAGCAACGGCAATGCCTGTTGCGGATGCTGCTTGAACGGCGCGATGTGCGTGGCCCACACGCCGCGCGGACGCAGTGCTTCGCAGGCGAACCGGCGCAGGTAGGGTGATGTTTCCTGTGTCCACGGTTGCAGGTGCTCAAGCGCCTGCAGCGGCGCGGTAACAATGTCCGCGCGCAGCGCCAGCCACGCCCATTCGCGCACACCGAAGTGCGGGTCATCGGCCAGCGTGCGCATCTGCTGCAGCTTCTCTGCCAGGGTTGCGCGGGAATCACTGCCGATCAGGTAGCAGGCCCAGCCGCGCACGGTATCGGAGTTGTGATGCTGCCAGAGCGCAGGCGCGCCCTGCCCCGCTTCACGCAGCAGTTGCGCGGCCAGGGCCATGCGCTGGGTGATGCCCTTGCCTGAGGCGTCCCGCATGCGCTGCAGCGCTGCCGGTTCAAGCGACGGCGCCACGCACCGCAGCAACTCACCGAAGTCCACCGCCAGGCACTCGGCCAGATGGGTCGTCGCAACGCGGCCGCTGTTGAGCGCGTGCTGGCGTTGCGTGGTCACCGCACTCATGCCCCGCTCCCGCGCCCGGCGTCGGTGTGCAGCCAGACCTTGTGCAGCAGCTGCGAAAGCTGCTGCTGCTCGGACGCATCCAGGCCATCGAACAGGCCACCGATCCACAGCGTATGCCGTTCGAATAGTGTTTCCGCCAGGCGCGTGCCCTTCGCGGTCAGTACGATCTGCAGGCGGCGGCCATCCTCGGCATCACTGCGACGCTGCAGCAGGCCTTCGCGCTGCAGGCCATCAAGCAGGCCGCTGATGGTGGCGCGGGTGACGCCCGCGCGCTCTGCCAGCGCATGCGGCGGCAGCGTGCCACCGGCACCGTGCAGCAGGAACAGCACGATGAAGCGGCCTTCGCTGAGCCCATGTGGCGCCAGCCGGCTGGCGCAGTCGTGATCGATCGCCGAAGACAACGACAGCAACTGGAAGCACAGCCGCAGCAGGGCGACATTGCTGTGGCCACGTCGCTGCGCTTCCTCCAGCAGGGCATGGTGCTTGGCTTCGATCATCGGCCGCATGATTATGATTAGTCAGCTAATCATAATATGAAAATAACGTCAGGGTCGATCAAGTGTTGATGTCAGGAGTGCTTTGCCAGCAGCAGCCGGGCGATCAGTCCGCCGCCTTCGCGGGGCAGCAGCAGCAGCTCGCCACCATGCCGTCGCGCGACGTTGGCAGCGACCGCCAGGCCCAGCCCGGTCCCACCGGTAGTGCGGCTGCGTGAGCCCTCGCTGCGCTGGAAGGGCAGCAGCAGGCGCGCGCGGTCGGCCTGGTCGACGCCGGGGCCGCGATCCATCACGTCCAGCTGCACCACGTTGCCGGACAGGGCGGCCTGCAGCTGTACCGCCCCCGCGTAGCGATCAGCGTTGTCGATGAGATTGTCGATCGCCCGCCGCAGCAACAGCGCGTCCCCCTGCCACGACAGCGCATCCGGTCCGTCGAGGGAGATATCGACGCCGCGCAGCAGCGCGCTCTGCACGCATTCCTCCAGCAGCGCGGCCAGGTCGAGTGGGCGCATCTGCAATGGCTGCAGCTCGCCACGCGCATAGTCGAGGACCTGCTCGATCATCGTGTCCATGCGCTCGATGTCGGCCACCATCCGCGCCGCCTGTTGTGGTGGCGCGAACTCCGCACGCAGGCGCAGGCCGGTCAACGGTGTGCGCAGATCGTGCGCGACGGCGGCGAGCATGCGGGTCATCTCCTGCGCCTGTTCGTGCAACCGCTCGCGCCCGGCGCTGATCGCGCGGGCCAGTACCTGCACCTCGCGTGGGCCGTCGTCCGGAAGCGGTGTGCTGGCCTGCAGGTCCACGTTGGCGCTGGCCTCGGCCAGCCGCCGCAGGGGCCGGCCAAGGCGGATCGCGGCCCATGCAGCCAGCGGTGCCAGCAGCACGGTTCCCGTCACCAGCGCCAGCACGACCTGCCGGCGCCACGCTGCCAGATCGCTGTGGTCGCTGCCTACCACCTGCCATCGACCATCAGCCCGGCGCACGGCCAGTTCGAACGGCGTCCACTGCATTGCGGTCAGCACCGCGACCTGCGCCTGCAATGCGTCCGCACGCGCTTTGGCGTCGAGCACGGCGCCGCCTTCGATGACCTGCACCTCCGGGGCCTTGCCGCGGCTGCTCCAGACCAGCTTTACGTGCTCCAGCGGCTGGCCCAGCTGCGTGGCCACCAGCTGGGTGAGCCAGTCATTGCTGAGGCCCTCGGGTGGAGACATGCGGGTTTCCAGGTGCAGGCCCAACATCGCGGCGGAGCGTTCACCCCGCAACACCTGCATGGCCTGGTCCAGCCGCATCGGCGGCGGCGGCGGTCGCGGCATCCAGCCCACCACCGCCACGCTGACCAGGGTGGCCAGCAGCAGGCTGGCCAGGGCCAGCATCCCGACCCAGCGCGCGGTGGACCAGCGCGCCCTCACAGCACCTCCACCTCGGCGTCGAAGCGATAGCCTTCGCCGCGCAGCGTCTGCACCAATGCCTCTGCGCCGGGTGCCGCCTGGCCCAGCCTGCGGCGCAGGCGGCTGATCGCCAGGTCGACAGCACGGTCGACGCTCTCGCTGTCCTCGCCCCGGGTCAACGACAGCAGCTGCTCGCGTCCCAGCACCCGCCCTGCGCGCTCGGCGAGCGCCAACAACAGGGCAAATTCGCCGCGGCTGAGCGCCAGCTCGTTGCCATCGGGCGCAAGCAGGCGGCGTTGCTCGGGAAACAATCGCCAGCCGCAGAAACGCAGCTCGCTGGCCACCTGGATGCGCAGCTTGTCCTGCCGGCGCAGCAGTGCCCGCACCCGCGCCAGCAGTTCGCGCGGATCGAAAGGTTTGGCCAGATAGTCATCGGCCCCCATTTCCAGACCGATCACGCGATCCGGTGCGGTGCCCATCGCCGACAGCATCAGGATCGGGATGGCGCGTGCCTGCAGCCGGCGGCACACCGACAGGCCATCCTCGCCCGGCATCATCCAGTCCAGGATGATCGCGTCCGGCCGCTCGCTCTGCAGCAGCACATCCAACGCCGCGGCGTCGGCGGCCACACGCACCTGGTAGCCGTGCAGCATCAGGCAGTCGGCAATGGCATCACGGATGCTGGCATCGTCATCGACAACGATGACCCGGGCGGGAGTGTTCATGCGGCCAGTATCGTGCAGGTGTGTATCAGGACGGTATCAACGCCGATATTCCCGCGATACGCCGATGCGCGCCAATGGGCCTCCCCATTCAACCCAGGAGACTTCCCGTGCGCCTCGCCCTGTTGCCCCTGCTTGCCGCCGCCTTCCCCACGCTGGCCGCCGACACCCCCGAACATGTGCTGCCGATGTGGATGCAGGGCGGGCACCCGACGGTGGCGCTTTCGCTGGACGGCCGGGCCGAACCGCTGCGCTTCGTGGTCGACAGTGCGGCCGGCGCCACGCTGGTCGATGGGCGCGTGGTACGCCGTTACGGCCTGGTCGATGGCACGGCCGAGGTTTCGATCGCCCAAGGCGCCAGTACCTCGGGCGCGCAGCTGCGGCGCACGCGCACCACCACCTGGCAGCTCGGCAGCTGGCAGCTGCAGGCCAGCGCACTGCAGGCCGATCTGGCGTCGCTGACCAAGGGCGACGACCCCGCCATCGACGGCTTGGTCGGCAATGACCTGACCGCACGCTGGGACACCCGTTGGGACTTCGTTCGAGGTGAGCTGTCGCTGTCGAGAACCGGCACCCTCCACTTCGACGATGACAGCTGCCAGGCCAATGCACTGCCGGACCGCGCCGAGGGCCTGCGCGATTTCGGATTCATCACCCTCACCTTCGGCGGAACGAACATCGCTGCCGTTGCCGTGGTCGATACCGGCGCTGCGCAGACCGTACTCAACGATGCCGCCGCGCGCGCCCTGGGATTGCGCACCGATGGCAGCGATCCGCGCGTGCGCGTACGCAGCAAGGGCACCGAAGGCCTGGGCGGAAAGCCGCACCCGACCTGGCTGTATACCCTGCCCGGCCTGCGCAGCGACGGTTGGCAGCACCCGGCCATGGAGGTCAGGATCAGTGAGCTGCCGGTGTTCAAGGCCATCGGATTGGACAAGCGCCCCGCGCTGATCCTGGGCGCCGATGCCATGCGCGGTGGCCAGGTCGACATCAGCACAGGCGCGGCGCGGATCTGCCTGCGCCGCCCGACCGCCAGCTGAGGCCAGACCATGACGCCGGCGGCGGGCTGGCGTAGCATCGCGCCACGTCCTGCCAGGAGGTCCACGCATGCGCCGTGCTGCCCTGTTGTTGCTGACGCTGTTGCCGCTGGCCGTACTGGCCGCCCCCCCCCGGTACCCTCGCCGGCCCGCATCGATGCCGAAGCGCAGCGCCTGATGCGGGCCGCACAGGCGCGTGGCATGGCGCTGGCGGTGATCGATGGCGGCAAGGTGGTGCACGTGGCCGCCTATGGCGAACGCAATGCCGCAGGCGAGCCGCTGCGCACCGACACCGTGATGTACGCCGCCTCGCTGACCAAGATGGCGTTCGGTCATCTGGTCGCACAGCTGGCACAGGATGCGCGGATCGGGCTGGACGCCAGCATCGCCACAGCACTGGACAAGCCCCTGCCGGACTACCCGCCCGAGCCAAAGAAGTACGCCGACTACAGCGTGCTGGCCGATGACCCGCGCTGGCGCCAGCTCACCCCGCGCCTGCTGCTCAACCACGCCAGTGGCTTTGCCAACTTCGGGTTCCTCGAACCGGACGGCCGGCTGAAGTTCCACTTCGATCCGGGCAGCCGCTATGGCTATTCCGGCGAAGGGTTGATCCTGCTGCAGTTCGTGATCGAACGCGGGCGGCTGGGCGAGGATGTGGGCGCGTTGATGCAGCAGCGGGTGTTCGACCGCTTCGGCATGACCCGCACCAGCATGATGTGGCGCGAGGATTTCGCCGGCAATCTGGCCGATGGCTGGACCGCGCAGGGCGCCGCCGAGCCGCACGATGAGCGCAGCCGCGTGCGCGCGGCCGGCTCGATGGATACCACCATCGGCGACATGGCCCGCTTCGCCGCCGGCTATGTGCGTGGCGACGGGCTGTCTGCATCGATGCGCAGGGAGCTGGTGCGGCCGCAGCTGCCGATCACCACTGCCAGCCAGTTCCCCACCCTGCAGCCGGAGCTGCCGCCTGCACAACGGCACCGGGACCTGGCGGCGGGGCTGGGCGTGGTGACCTTCCAGGGCCCGCAGGGTGCCGGCTTCTACAAGGGCGGCCACGATGATGCGGTGGGTAATACGCTGGTGTGCATCGAACAGGGCCAGCGCTGCGTGGTGATCCTGGGCAACGATGTACGTGCCGAGGCGGCGTTCCCGGCGTTGGTGCGCTTCGTGCTGGGTGAAACCGGCGCGCCCTGGGAATGGGAGTACGGGGCGAAGAAGCCGTTCGTGCGTTGACTGCATCGCCCACCACGCCCACAAAAAAACCCCGCCTTCCGGCGGGGTTTTCATTACGTCGGGAAGGCGTGGACTTAGAAGTCCATGCCGCCCATGCCACCCATGCCGCCCATGCCGCCCGCGCCACCCATGGCCGGCTCGTCCTTCTTCGGAGCTTCGGCAACCATGGCTTCGGTGGTGATCATCAGGCCAGCGATCGAGGCAGCGTTCTGCAGCGCCGAACGGGTCACCTTGGTCGGGTCCAGGATGCCGAACTGCAGCATGTCGCCGAACTCGCCGGTGGCGGCGTTGTAGCCGAAGCTGCCGGTGCCTTCCTTGACCTTGTTGATGATGACCGACGGTTCTTCACCGGCGTTGGCCACGATTTCGCGCAGCGGGGCTTCCATCGCACGCAGGGCGATCTGGATGCCGTGGTTCTGGTCTTCGTTGGCGCCCTTCAGGCCAGCCAGCGAGGTGACCGCACGGACCAGGGCAACGCCGCCGCCCGGGACCACGCCTTCTTCAACGGCTGCACGGGTGGCGTGCAGGGCGTCGTCGACGCGGTCCTTCTTTTCCTTCATTTCGATTTCGGTCGAGGCGCCGACCTTGATCACGGCAACGCCGCCGGCCAGCTTGGCCACGCGTTCCTGCAGCTTCTCGCGGTCGTAATCGGAGGAGGTGTCCTGGATCTGGGTCTTGATCTGGCCGACGCGTGCGTCGACGGCAGCCTTGTCACCCACGCCATCGATGATGGTGGTGTTTTCCTTGGAAACCTGCACCTTCTTGGCGCGGCCGAGGTCCTTGATGGTGGCCTTTTCCAGCGACAGGCCCACTTCTTCGGAGATCACGGTGCCGCCGGTCAGCACGGCCATGTCTTCCAGCATCGCCTTGCGACGGTCGCCGAAGCCCGGAGCCTTGACGGCCACGACCTTGACGATGCCACGGATGGTGTTGACCACCAGGGTCGCCAGCGCTTCGCCTTCGACTTCTTCGGCAACGATCAGCAGCGGCTTGCCGGCCTTGGCGACGCCTTCCAGCACCGGCAGCAGGTCACGGACGTTGGAGATCTTCTTGTCGTGCAGCAGGATGAACGGGTCATCCAGGTCAGCGGTCTGCGACTGCTGGTTGTTGATGAAGTACGGGGACAGGTAGCCGCGGTCGAACTGCATGCCCTTGACCACGTCCAGCTCGTTGTCCAGTCCCGAGCCTTCTTCAACGGTGATCACGCCTTCCTTGCCGACTTCCTTCATCGCGTCAGCGATGATCTGGCCGATCGACTCGTCCGAGTTGGCCGAGATGGTACCGACCTGGGCAATGGCCTTGTCGTCGGCGGTCGGCTTGGAGATGTTCTTCAGCTCGGCAACGGCGGCCACGACGGCCTTGTCGATACCACGCTTGAGGTCCATCGGGTTCATGCCGGCGGCAACAGCCTTGGCACCTTCGCGGATCAGGGCCTGGGCCAGCACGGTGGCGGTGGTGGTGCCGTCGCCGGCGTCGTCGTTGGTGCGCGAAGCAACTTCCTTCACCATCTGCGCGCCCATGTTCTCGAACTTGTCAGCCAGTTCGATTTCCTTGGCGACGGAGACGCCGTCCTTGGTGATGGTCGGAGCGCCGAAGCTCTTTTCCAGCACGACGTTGCGGCCCTTCGGGCCCAGGGTGGCCTTGACGGCATTGGCGAGAACGTTGACGCCGCGCACCATGCGCGAACGGGCGTCTTCACCGAAACGAATATCCTTGGCAGCCATTGCGATTACCTCGATAGTTTGCGCCGGGCCGGGCCCGGCGACGAAAGGGGATGTCTTACAGGAAAGCAGGTCGCGCCGAGGCTCAGCCGATGACGGCGAGCACGTCGTCTTCGCGCAGGACCTTGTACTCGACGCCTTCGCTCTTGTACGAGCTGCCGGCGTACTGGCCGTAGATGACCTTGTCGCCAACCTTCAGCGACGGCGCGCGCACGCTGCCGTTGTCCAGCGGCTTGCCCGGGCCGACGGCCACGACTTCACCCTTGGTGGACTTTTCCTTGGCCGAATCCGGAATGACGATGCCACCGGCGGAGATTTCGTCGGCTTCGATCGGCTTGACCACAACGCGGTCGTGCAGCGGCTTGATGCTCATGAGAGACCTCTTAAGTTATTGATTGGTCTGAAAAAGTCTGGCGATGTTAGCACTCACCCCAGGTGACTGCCAGCATTGCTCGCGAAAAAGCCCGACGAATCGGGAGCAGGACAGAGATGGAGCTGCCCCAGGGCCTTTCAAGGCCGCCGCCGGAAAAAATTTCATCGTGCCGGAGCCGGACACCCACGTCCGCGTGAAGACTGCGCGTCGCGTGCGGTGCGGCATCCCCACAGGGGAATCCTCGACATTTGGTGATCCGCGTCGCACTGTCAGATATCTGACGTTCATTTACGACAAAGTGTCACTGGATCGGCCTTAGGCTCGGCCGCGCATTCCCAATCACAAGGAGTAGTCGATGCGATTGCTGTCCCCGCTTGCCGCCGCCTGCCTGCTGGCGCTGGCCGCCGCGCCGGCCCAGGCCGAGGTCTTCATCAACGAACTGCACTACGACGACAGCACCCCGGCCGGTGACGTCGGCGAAGCGATCGAGGTCGTGGCCACGGCCGGCGAGGACCTGTCCGGCTACCGCCTGTACCTGTACAACGGCGCCAACGCCTCGGCCGCGGTGGTCTACGCCAACAACCCGGTGCCGGCCGGCACCGCCGCCGGCTGCGGCAGCGCCACCATCGCGGTGGTCAACTACCCGACCAACGGCCTCCAGAACGGCCCGAACGACGGCATCGCCCTGGTCGATGCCAGCGGCAAGGTGGTCCAGTTCCTCAGCTATGAGGGCGCCATCACCGCTTCCGGTGGCCCCGCTGCCGGGATGACCAGCCAGAACATTCCGGTGGCCGAGACCAACAGCACGGCGCCGGGCACCTCGCTGCAGCTGACCGGCAGCGGCAGCCAGTACGCGCACTTCACCTGGGCCGAGTCGGCCAGACAGACATTCGGCAGCTGCAACAACGGCCAGACCTTCAGCGGCGGTGGCACCCCGGGCCCGAACACGCCGCCGTCGGTGTCCACCACCACCCCGGCGCAGGGCAGCACCACCTTCCCGGCCGCCGCCGATCTGGAAGTGGTGTTCAGCGAGACGGTGAACCTGGCCAGCGGTGCCTTCGCGCTGAGCTGTGGCACCTCCGGCAGCGTGCCGCTGACCTTCCCGGCCAGCGGACGCAGCGTGAAGCTGTCCACCAACACCGCGCTGGTGGCCGGCGAGGCCTGCCGCTTCGACATCCGCGCCGGGCGCATCACCGACCTGCAGGGCGCGCATCCGGCCGCCGACAGCCGCATCGCCTTCACCGTGGCCAGCACCGGCGGCAATCCCGACCCGGGCAACCCGGGCGTGCCGGCCGGCTACTACGCGAAGGTGAACACCTCCAGCCCCAGCCAGCTGCGCTGCTCGCTGCATGCCACCATCAAGGGCCATACCGCGTACCCGTACAGCGGCTCGGGCACCAGCACCTGGACCATCCTGGAGATTGCCGACGAGGATCCGAACAACAGCGGCAGGATCCTGGATGCGTACCGCAACCGCAGCTACGCCAAGGTGACCGATCGCGCCGGCAGCGGCAGTGGCCTGAAGTACAACCGCGAGCACACCTGGCCGAACTCGCTGGGCTTTGCCAGCACCACCGGTGACAAGGGCCTGCCGTATGCGCCCTACACCGACACCCACATGCTGTACCTGACCGACGCGCAGTGGAACGCCGACCGTGGCAACAAGCCGTTCGCCAAGTGCGACGCCAACTGCGGCGAGCGCGCCACCGAAGCCAACAACGGCCAGGGCGGTGGCAGCGGCGGCTACCCCGGCAATTCCAACTGGGTGCGCACGCCGGACGGCAACGCCGGCACCTTCGAGGTGTGGGGCAAGCGCAAGGGCGACATGGCGCGTGCGGTGATGTACATGGCGATCCGCTACGAAGGCGGCAAGGATGCGGCCACCGGCCAGTCCGAGCCGGACCTGGAGCTGACCGACGACCGCAGCAAGATCGTCAAGACCAGCAGCTCGCCGGCCTACATGGGCCTGCTTTCGACGCTGATCGATTGGCACCTGTCCGACCCGCCGGATGACGCCGAGCGCTCGCGCAATGACGTGATCTACTCGTTCCAGGGCAACCGCAACCCGTTCATCGACCACCCCGAGTGGGCCACCCCGGCCCTGTTCACCTCGGCCAAGCCGGCCACCTGCCAGCTGGCCAACTGACCGCGCAACGCAGCGGTGCACTGCTGCCGCCGGGCCCTGGCCCGGCGGCGGCCCTATACTCGACGGTCATGTCGACCCTCGATCCCGTCCTGCTGCTGTTGACCACCTGCCCGGACCGGGCCAGTGCCGAGCGCATCGCGCACGCGCTGGTCGGCGAGCGCCTGGCTGCGTGCGTGACCCGACTCGATGGCGCGCAGTCGACCTACCGCTGGCAGGGCGAGGTGACCACCGACAGCGAGCTGCAGCTGCTGGTGAAAACCACCGCGAGCCGCGTCGATGACGCGATTGCCCGGATCGTCGAACTGCATCCGTATGAACTCCCGGAGTGCATCGCGGTCGAAACCCGGGCCGGCCTGCCGGCGTATCTGGACTGGATCCGGGCACAGACCCGGGAGGACACTGATTGAAGACTCTGTTTGCGCGTGGCGCCGCCTTGTGCGCCCTGTTGTGGCTCTCGTTGCCGGCCTTCGCGCTGGATGAGAAGGACCTGCTGCCGGTGGACCAGGCGTTCGCGCTGACCGCCACCGCCCCCGAACGTGGCCAGGTGCAGCTGCAGTTCAAGATCGCACCGGGCTATTACCTGTATCGCCACCGCACCAGCGTCAAGGCGGACCCCGCATTCAACGCCGGCACGCTGCAGATGCCCAAGGGCGACAGGCACCACGACGATTTCTTCGGCGAGGTTGAAACCTATCGCGAGCGCCTGCAGGCCACCCTGCCCGGCACACCCACCGATGCGGCCGGCACCATCAGCGTGGAAGTGCGCTACCAGGGTTGCGCCGATGCCGGTGTCTGCTACCCGCCGCAGAAGCGCGTGGTGCAGGTCACCCTGCCGGGCGGCGGTACGCCGGCTGCGGCACCCGCGGCGCGTACCAGTGCCGGCAACCCGTTCAACAATCCGCTGGCCGGTGCCGGCAGCACGGGCGGCCTGCGCCTGCCGGGTGCGGCCAGCAACAGCCAGGCGCTGCCGCTGCCGTCGGAACAGGCCTTCGGCTTCGATGCCATCGCCAGCGACGGCAACACCCTGCTGCTGCGTTTCAGCCCGGCCCCGGGCTACTACCTGTATCGCGACCGCACTTCGCTGAAGCTGGAAGGCAGCGCCGGCGTGCTGGCTGACAAGCCGCGTTGGCCGGCCGCGCAGTCGCATCGCGATGAACATTTCGGCGATGTCTCGGTGTACTTCAACCAGGTGGAAGTGCCGCTGCCGCTGCGCCGCACCGTCAGCGAGGCGGTCGACAGCACCCTGGTGGTGACCTTCCAGGGCTGCCAGACCGATGGCATCTGCTACCCGCCGATGACGCGCCGGGTGAAGCTGTCGATTCCGGCCGGCAAGGCCAACGCCAGCGCCGACCAGGCACCGCCGCGCAACGAGGTGATCAGCCCGCTGGCCGCTGGCAGTGGCGCCCCGCGCGAAGCGGCCAACGGCGCTCCGCTGCGCCTGCTGCCGACCGTGCCCAACGACGGAGCTGCCCGCCCGGCCGCCGCAGGCGCTGAGGGCGCAGGCAATGAATTCGCCACCGATGCGCAGGGTGACAACGCGCTGCGCACGCGCCCGCCGGCGACCACCCCGAACCCGGACCGTTCATTCGTCTGGGTACTGTTGCTGGCGCTGGCCGGCGGCCTGGTGCTGAACCTGATGCCGTGCGTGCTGCCGATCCTGTCGCTGAAGGTGCTGAGCCTGGCGCAGAGTGGCGAAAGCCCGCAGCGCGCGCGCAGCCATGCGCTCTGGTACACGCTGGGCGTGCTGGTCGCGTTCGCGGTGATCGGCGCGCTGATGGTGGGCCTGCGCGCGATCGGCAACGCGGTCGGCATCGGCTTCCAGCTGCAGCATCCGGGCGTGGTGGCGACGCTGGCCTACATCATGTTCGCGGTGGGCCTGAGCCTGTCCGGCGTGTTCACCCTGGGCGGCGGCATCGGCAACCTCGGCCAGTCGCTGGCCAGCCGCAGCGGCCCGGCCGGTGATTTCTTCACCGGTGCGCTGGCCTGCGTGGTCGGCAGTGCCTGTGTCGGCCCGTTCATGGGCGGTGCCATTGCCTACGCCTTCATTGCCCCGCCGTTGAAGGCGATGACCGTGTTCCTGTTCCTCGGCCTGGGCCTGGCCCTGCCGTTCCTGCTGATCGGCTTCGTGCCGGCGCTGGCGCGCCGCCTGCCCAAGCCGGGCCCATGGATGGAAACGCTCAAGCACGTGCTGGCCTTCCCGATGTATGCCACCGCGCTGTGGTTGCTGTGGGTGCTGGGCAAGCAGCGTGGCGTGGATGGCATGGCGCTGGTGCTGGGCGGCCTGCTGCTGCTCGCCTTCGGCCTGTGGCTGTTCGAGCGCAACCGCTGGACCGGCTCGCGCGCGGTGACGCTGCTGGGCGTGCTGCTGGCCATCGGCGCACTGGTGCCTGCCTGGGGCGTAACCCAGCTGGCAGCGCCGACGCGTGCCGCACAGGCGGCCAGCGAGAACGTGGTCGAGTATTCGCCGCAGCTGCTGGACCGCCTGCGCGCCGACAACCGCGTGGTGTTCGTCAACATGACCGCCGACTGGTGCGTGAGCTGCAAGGCCAATGAGCGCGCGGTGCTGTCGCGACCGGAGTTCAAGGACCTGCTCAAGCGCACCAACGCGGTGTACATGCGCGGCGACTACACCAACGTGGACCCGCAGATCACCTCGTTCCTGGAAGAGCACAAGGCGGTGGGCGTGCCGCTGTATGTGGTGTACGGCCCCGGCGCACCGCCGACCGTGCTGCCGACCCTGCTGACCCAGGCGGTGGTCGAGGAAGCGCTGCTGCGCACCGCACGATGAAGTGGCAACGGCCAGCGCTGCTGTGGACAGCGGTGCTGGCCGCCGGCCTGGGCCTGTGGGCCGGGCATCGACTGACGCCGGCGCCGGTGGCATCGGCTACATCACCGGCCGCTCCCGCCAAGCTTTCGCTGCAGGCGGGCGATCCGATGCCCGCGCTGTCGCTGCCCGACCTTGAAGGACGCGCACTGGATCTGCGCCGGCACTTCGCCGGCCGCCCGCTGTTGATCAACGTGTGGGCCAGCTGGTGCGCGCCCTGCGTGGAAGAAATGCCCGAACTGGCTCGTTTCGCCCACCTCCAGAGCAGCGACGGCGTGCAGGTGCTGGGCCTGGCGCTGGACACCCCGGACGACGTGCGTGGTTTCCTGCAGCGGGTTCCGGTGGACTACCCGATCGTGATCGAGACCCCGGGCCCGCGCGATGCCAGCGTACAGCTGGGCAATACGCAGGGCCTGCTGCCCTACAGCGTGCTGTTCGATGCGCAGGGGCGGATGGTCAAGGCGAAGCTGGGGCCGTTCGCCCACGGCGAGATCGACGGCTGGGTGAAGTGAGGGTTCGGCAGGGTTGCACCCTGCACCTGCAGAGGCCACCGCAACAGCCAGAGCCAAAGCGGCTTTCTGTGGGATGGCGGGGCGGTGTGGCTGTGCAGGACACGCCGTAAACCCGTCCATGGGGGCTCGATGGCGCCATCCATGGCGCCAACGGTCCTGCACAGCCACACCGCCCCACCTCCGACAGATTCCTGCTGCGTTGGGGATGAATCTCCATCGAAATCGAATATTTCGACAATTGAACGAAAAGCATCCACGCATGGCGTGGATCTACGGCAGGTCGCGGGAATCTGTCGAAGGCGGGGTGGGTCCGGTTGCGGGGGTGTCCGCGGCATGGATGCCGCGGCCAAGCCCCCAAGGGTGAGGGCGCTTTGCTTGCGAAGCACTGCTTCGCAAGCGCCCGAACGCACAGCCGCCAGCGGCTGGGCCGGACCCCGGAGGGGGGTTTACGGCGTCCCCCGCAACCGGCCCCCCCCCGCCATCCCACGGATAGCCCGCTTTTGACGTTGACGTTGACGTTGCCTCGGCGGGTGCCGGGCGCAGCCCGGCCGATACCCCCCGCTTGACCGCAGCCAGGGGGCCACGGAAAATTCCGCGACTAATTCTCATTTGCTGTTGCGCAGGATGCGGGCGGCAGCCTTCCAGGCCCTCCTCCTTCGATGTTCAAGAACATCCTGTTCCAAGTGCACTGGCTGCTGGGCATCACCGCCGGTGCCATCCTGGCCGTGATGGGCCTCAGTGGTGCCGTGCTGTCCTTCGAGGACGAACTGCTGCGTGCGGCCAACCCCGGCTTTGCGGCCATCGCCGAACACCACGCCGACAGCCAGCTTCCGCTCACGCTCAGCGAGCTGGTGCCGCGGCTGCAGGCCGGCAGCGAACGCCCGCTGCAACGCCTGCGCGTCGACGCCACCGGGCAGCGGCCGTCGGTCGCGCGCTTTGCCGGCGGCAAAGAGCATTGGGTGTATTTCGACCCGTACAGCGGCGAGCGCTTCAGTGCCCTGCGCGGCCAGGCGTTCTTCGATTTCGTCGAAGACCTGCATCGTCATCTCGCGGCCGGCGAACGCGGCAAGTGGATCACCGGCAGCTGTGCGATCGCGCTGCTGTTCTTCACCCTGTCCGGGCTCTACCTGCGCTGGCCACGGCGCTGGTGGCACTGGCGCAGCTGGCTGGCGGTGGAGTGGAAACGCAGTGGCCGCGGTTTCCTGTGGAGCCTGCATTCGGTGGTCGGCACCTGGGTGCTGTTGATCTACCTGATGAGCGCATTGACCGGCCTGTGGTGGTCGTTCGACTGGTACCGCAGCGCCGCCAACAGCGTGTTGGGCGTCGCGCCGGCGGCCAAGCATACGGTGGCCATCGATGCCCCGCTGGACCTGCAACGCGTCGAAGCCACGCTGTATGCCTTGCCCGGCGTGCGCACCGGCTTCATCGACCTGCGCTTGCCGGAAAAACCGGGCCAGGCGCTCAACGTGCGGGTGATGGCCGGTGATCCGTCGCAGCGCGGAGGGCACCATGATCGCGCGCATGATCTGCTGCAGCTGGACCCGGCCAGCGGCGCGGTGCTCGATTCCCGCCCCTACGATCGCCAGGGCGCGGGCGGCCAGCTGGCCACCAGCGTGTTCGCGCTGCACTCGGGCAGCTACTTCGGCCTGCCCGGGCGCGTGGTGGTGATGCTCAGCAGCCTGGGCATGAGCCTGTTCTTCATCACCGGCTGGATGTTGTACCTGGATCGCCGCCGCAGCCAACGCGCGGCACGCGGGCTGCGCCAGTCGCTGCCGATGCCAGCCGCCACCGATGGCCATGGCGCGCCGTGGCTGGTGGTGCATGCCAGCCAGAGCGGCCTGGCCGAACAGCTCGCATGGCGTGCGGCCGCGCAGCTGCAGGCGGCCGGTAGCGCGGTGCAGGTGCTGCCGTTGTCGCGCATCGATGCCGCGAAGCTGCAGGCCACATCGCAGGCGCTGCTCGTGTTGAGCACCTTCGGCGACGGTGAACCGCCGGATGCGGCCCGACGCGCGGCACGCCTGTTGCTCGCGCAGGCACCGGACCTGTCGGGGCTGCAGTTCGGCCTGCTCGCGCTGGGGGATCGCCAGTATCCGCACTACTGCGGCTTCGGCCGCCAGGTCGATGGCTGGCTGACCGGCAACGGTGCACGTGCGCTGTTCGCGCGCATCGATGTCGATGCCGCCTCGGTGCCGGCCCTGCGCCAGTGGCAGCTGCAACTGGGCGCACTGACCGGCATCGCCACCGATGACAGTGTGCTGCCGCCCGCAACGCGGATGCACGACTGGCGCCTGCTCGGCCGCGACCGCCTCAACCCGGGCAGCGTCGGCGGCGCGATCTGGCGTATCCGTCTTGCCGCCCCGGCCGATGTGCAGTGGCAGGCCGGTGACATCCTGCATATCGCGCCCCGCCACAGCGCGCGGCATGCGGGTGCCGTGCTGAAGGCGCATGGACTGGATCCGCTGCAACCGCTGCTGGTTGACGGCGCGCCGCGCACGCTGCTGGCGCTGGCCAGCGAACGCGAGCTGCCGGACGCCGATGCCGCGTTGCCCGTGCAGGATGCCTGCCTGTGGTTGTCCGGGCTGCCGATGCTGCCCGGCCGCGAGTACTCGATCGCCTCCGCCGCGCACGACGGCGAGGTGGAGCTGGTGGTCAGGCTGGTGCAGGACGCCGTCGGTCGTGCCGGGCTGGGTTCGGGCTGGTTGTCGCTGCATGCGCCGATCGGCGCCAGCGTCGTGGCCCGCGTGCATCACAATCCAGGTTTCCATCGGGTGCCTGCCGCGCCGATGGTGCTGGTCGGCAACGGCACCGGCATCGCCGGCCTGCGCAGCCTGCTGCGCGAGTCCGCGCATGCAGGCGAGCACGGGCACTGGCTGCTGTTTGGCGAGCGCCAGCGCGCGCACGACCTGCTGTTTGCCGACGAGATCGAGGCCTGGCAGGCGCAGGGCCATCTAGCGCGGGTGGACCTGGCGTTCTCGCGCGATGGCGGAGGGGGCTATGTGCAGGATCGCCTGCACGCCGCCGCCGATGTGCTGCGCGACTGGATGCAGCGCGGCGCGGTAATCCACGTCTGTGGCTCGCTGCAGGGCATGGCCGAAGGCGTGGACCAGGTGCTGCGCACTGCGCTGGGCGATGATGCGGTGGAAACGCTGCTGGAGAACGGGCGCTACCGCCGCGACGTGTACTGAGTCACAAGCGGAGTGCCGGCCGCTGGCCGGCATGATCATGGACGTGCCGGCCAGCGGCCGGCACTACCGGGGCAGGATCAGGCCGCGGCGCGGGCCTGCCGCGCCGGCTGCAGGCGGAACGCTCCCACCGCTTCGGCCAGGGCATGCACCTGCGCCTGCATCTGCGCAGTCGAGGCACCGGCCTCTTCCACCAGGCTGGCATTGCGCTGGGTACTGGCTTCCATCTGCACGATGGTCTGGTTCACCTGTGCGATGCCGGCATGCTGGTCCTGCGATGCGCTGCGGATGCCGGCCAGCAGGTCCGCCAGCTGCTGCACGCTGCCGACGATCTCGCCCATCGTGGTGCCGGCCTGCTCGGCCTGCTGGTTGCCCTGACCGACACGCGCCACCGAATCCTCGATCAATCCCTTGATCTGCTTGGCCGCCTCGGCACTGCGCTGGGCCAGCAGGCGCACTTCCGCGGCCACCACGGCAAAGCTGCGGCCCTGTTCGCCGGCACGCGCCGCTTCCACCGCTGCGTTCAGTGCAAGGATGTTGGTCTGGAAGGCGATGCCATCGATCAGCTGGGTGATGTCACCGATCCGCCGTGAGGCTTCGCTGATGCCGTGCATGGTCGCCACCACCTGGCCCACGGCGTCACCGCCGCGCTGGGCCACCGCTGCCGCACCCTTGACCAGCGCATCGGCGCGACCGGCCGCGTCGGCATTGCGGCCCACGGTGTCGGTCAGCTCATGCATCGACGCCGCGGTTTCCTCCAGGTTGGCCGCCTGCTGCTCGGTACGCTGCGACAGGTCGTGGTGGCCAGCGACGATCTCACCAACGCCGGTATCCAGGCTGGAGGTGGCCTGCTGGATGCGGGTGACGATGCGGCCCAGCTGCGCGACGGTGGCGTTGGCATCGTCGCGCATGCGCGCGAACACGCCCTGCAGGTCGCCATCCATGCGCACGCTGAGGTCGCCGCGTGCCAGCGCGGCCAGCAGCGCCTGCAGGTCGCCGAGATTGGTTTCAAAGGTCGCCAGCAGGCGGTTGATGCTGGTCGATAGCGTGCGCACGAAGCCCTGCTTGGCGTCCAGCACGATGCGACCGTGCAGGTCACCGTGCGCGGCGGCGTCGACCAGTGCAGCCACTTCGGTTTCGAGCAGGGTTTCCAGTGCGCGGCTGCGCCATTCCACCGCCACACCGAGGAACTGTCCTTCGTCGGTGATGGGATTGGCGATCAGCTGGTAGCGGACGCCGTCTTGGCCGATCTCGCGTTCTTCGCGCTGGCGTACGCCGGCCAGGCTGGCCAGCGCCGGATGCAGGCGCACCGCTTCGCTGGCCACGAGCGCGTCAGCCTGCAGGTCCAGCTGCTGCAGCAGCGCCGGGTTGGCATAAGCCACCAGCCCTTCGGCATCGATCACCATCAGGCCGGTCTGTGCGCTGTCCAGCGCCTGGCGCACGCGGGTATTGCCGCGCGCCACCGCGCGCTCGGTCTCGATGCGCGCACGCAGGCGCTGCTGCATGTCGACCAGGCGCTGGGCGAGCTGGCCGATCTCATCATTGGCGTTGTACACGCGCAAGGTGGTGTCCAGGCGGTCGTCCGCGATATCGCTGGCGAAGCGCAGGGTGTCCTGGATCGGCTGGCGCACCGCGCGCAGGACCAGCACCAGGCTGGTGATCAGCACGCCGGCAACCAGCAGCAGGGTCAGCGCGAACAGTACGCTCATGGCGCGCGTGCCGGCCTGCTGGCGCGCCTGTGCCTCGGCCAGCGCCGCCACCTGGGCCTGCTGGAAGGCGGCCAGTGCCGGCGCCACGCCGGCGGCGGTATCCAGCAGCGACTGCGCCTCCACATCCAGGCCGACGCGGGCGGCGGTGTAACCCAGCAAGGCGACCTGATAGGCCTCCATGCCGCTGCGCAGGGCGTCCTGCACATCGGTGGACAGGCCGGCCAGCGCGAGGTCGAACGGCAGCTTCTCTTCGCTGGCACGGTCGGCATGGGCAGAGTCACCGTCGAGCAGCAGCAATGCTTCCTGCCGGCGCATCTTCTGCAGGGACAGCGCCAGCAAGGGGCGCTGCAGCGCATCGACCTGCGCCTGCAGGGTGTCGGCGGCCTGCTGCAGCTGCGCGGCAAGGCCGGCATCACCCCGGCCCATCTCGTCGACCCGTTCGAACAGGGCCGCGACGCCCTGAGAGAATGCGTCCGCGGCTTCGGTCAGCACCTGTAGTGCCTTGCGCCGCCCGGCATCCATCGGTATCGCGCGCAGCGCCTGCAGGTCGGCCTGCAGTGCCTTCTGTGTGGCCAGCAACTGGTTGCGGTCAGCATCATCGAAACTGCGGGCATACTGGGTCTGCAGGCGCCGGGCTTCGGCCACGCGCGTGGCCAGGCTGGCGGCCAGGTCGCTGCCGCGCTGGTAACGGGCCTGATTGCGTGCGGCCTGTGCGCTGGCGTGGCCGGTCCAGGCGTAGACTGCGGCGATTGCCACCAGGCCCAGGCCACAGACCCAGAGGGTTGCCTTGAGCTTGTTGGCTACGCTGAGCCGGTGCGGCTGCAGCCACAGCAGCAGGTTCGACGACAGCACGCTCGACGACAGCACGCCGGGCGACGCCGCGCGCAGGCGGGCCAGATGCGTGCGCAGGGACCGGAGGTGGGGAACGACGGCCGACATGACAGACTCCAGGCGGAAGGACGCACCTGTATCGGCTGGATTCCCGGCAACTTTAGGCCCGTTTTCGTGCCACTGCGACGCTCGCGGGCGGACGCGGCCTTTGTACCGGGCACAGGCGACGGGGGCATGACACCGGCGCTGCGCTTGACCTCAACCCCGGTTGGGGGCGCACAGTGGACGTCCCTCCCCTGCCCGGTGTCCGCATGACGACGCTCGATATCCCCCGCTACCTGCAGCGCCTGCAGCTGGATGCACCACCCCCGCTGACCCTGGCCGGCCTGTCACTGCTGCAGCAACGCCATAACGCGCTGCTGCCGTTCGAGACGCTCAGCTGCCTGCTGCGTGACGCGGTACCGATCGACCTGGACAGCGTGCAGCGCAAGCTGCTCGACGAGCGCCGGGGCGGTTACTGCTTCGAACTCAATGGCGGCCTGCTGGCGCTGCTGCAGGCGCTGGGCTTCGATGCCCAGCCGCTGAGCGCACGCGTGCTGCTGGCGGCACAGGATGGCGAGCTGACCGCACGGACCCATCTGCTGCTGCGCGTGCATGTGGAAGGCGAGGACTGGCTGGTCGATGCCGGCTTCGGCAGCCTGACCCCCACCGTGCCGCTGCGCCTGCACGACACCGCACCGCAGGCCACGCCGCACGAGCGCTACCTGCTGCAGCGGCTGGGCGATGACGGCGATTTCGTGCTGTCAGCCGAATCCAGCGATGGCTGGCGCGCGATGTACCGCTTCGACCTGCAGGCGCCTGCGCCGATCGACAACGTGGTGGGCAACTGGTACGTGTGCACCCACCCCGACTCCAGCTTCCCGGGCCAGCTGCGCGCGTCGCTGACCGGGCCGGACTGGCGCCGCACCATCGGCAGCGGCAACTACACCGAGTACCGCCCGGGGCAAGCGCCGGACAAACGCCCGCTGCACGATGTCGGTGACGTGCGCGAGGTGCTGCAGCAGCACTTCGGCCTGCAGCTGCCGGATGACCCGCGGCTGGACCCGGCGATCAATGACTGGCTGCAGCGCTCGCGCGCCGCAACACCGTAGCGTCGAGCTTGCTCGACGGAGGCGTTGGTAGCGCCGTCAACAGCAGTCGAGCAAGCTTGACTCTACAGAAGCGAGAGCGGCGGTGTTGGCCGGAATGATGCCGACGGCATATGAGCGCGTAGCGTCGAGCTTGCTCGACGGAGGCGTTGCTAGCGCCGTCAACAGCAGTCGAGCAAGCTCGACGCTACAGAATCGCGCGCGCCTGCAGCGCGATGCGGTTGCCTTCGCTGTCGCGGATCTCGGCCACGCGCCAGTCGCCGGCGTCGGCCGGGCCGAAGCGCAGTTCGGCGCCGGCCTGCAGCGCACGGTCGAGGCTGGCCTCAAGATCATCGACACCGATATAGAGGCGCGCGCCCTGTTCGGAGGGCTGGTAGTCCGCCCCCTGCACCAGCGACAGGCTGGCACCCGTCGCGTCATCCGAGAACGGCAGGTAGGCCATGTGGCAGTCATGCAGCAGGATCGGCTCGTCCACCACCACCTGCAGCCATTGCTGATAGAAGGCGATGGCACGAGCCAGGTCACTGGCGGGGATCTCGACATGCAGGATCGGGTTCACGGGTTTTCCTCGCGCGGCGCAGTCAGATGATGCGCAGGGTAATCGCCTTCAGTACCGCACGGGTACGATCGCGGGTACCAAGCTTGTCGAGAATGGCGGAAACATAGTTCTTCACCGTGCCTTCGGCCAGGAACAGGCTGCGCGCGATCTCCTTGTTGCTGTAGCCGCCAGCCAGCAGGCGCAGGATCGCCACTTCGCGTTCGCCGAAGGTATCGCTGGGAGGCGCTTCGTCGTGAAAGCGGTAGCGGGCGCGTACCGGCTCGGTGCTGACCGGCATCAGCAGCGTCTCGCCCGCGGCGACGCGCTCGATCGCCTCGCGCAGGTCGGCAGGCGCGGCGTCCTTCAGCAGGAAGCCCTGTGCACCAGCCTCGCTGGCACGCAGCAGCAGGTCGCTCTCATCGAAGGTGGTCAACAGCAGCAGCGGCGTGGCATCGCCACGTGCGCGCAGCTGGCGAAGCGCTTCGATGCCATCCAGGCCCGGCATGCGGACATCACTGAGCACCACGTCCACCGGCTGCGTGAGCAGCGCATCGAGTAGTGCCTGGCCGTCCTCGGCCTCCAGCACCACCTCCACCCCCAGCCCCTGCAGCAGCGCACGCAGGCCGGCGCGGACCAGCGCCTGGTCGTCGGCCAGGGCAACACGGATCGCGGCGCCGCTCATGCCGGCAACCATGCGGTCAGGTGCATGCCGCCCTGTGCGGTGCGCGCGAGTTCCAGCCGGCCATGCACCGTGGCCAGGCGCTCACGCATGCCGGCAATGCCGTTGCCTTCGCGGATGCGTTCGGCACGCTGGCCGTCATCATGGATATCGATGCGCAACCGGGAATCCTCTTCGTTGATCGTCAGCCATACGGTGCCTGCGTTGCCATGCCGGGCCGCATTGGTCAGCGCTTCCTGCACCAGCCGCAGCACAGTCTCGGCCATCAGCGGATCGGTCACGCGCACGCCCTCGCCGATCCGCAGTTGCAGCTTCGGCCGTGGGAAGGGTGCGGCCAGCGCGTGCAGTGCGGTGGCCAGATCGAGGCCGCGATCATCGCGCATCGATTGCACCACCTGGCGGATGTCAGCCAGCAGTTCGCCCGACAGCTGCTCGGCCAGCACCAGGCCGTCGCGCCCGGCCAGCGCAGGATCAGCCGCCAGCGCACGCAGGTTCAACCGCATCGCGGTGAGCTTGTGGCCCGCTACATCGTGCAGTTCGCGCGCCAGGCGCAGGCGCTCGGCATCGCGGGCGCTGTCGGCCAGCAATGCGCGCGTGGCCAGAAGATCCGCGTTGACCCGGGCCAGGTCATCGCGGGCCAGGGCCGTGCTGCGTGCGTAGTGTGCGGTCAGTGCGGCGAACGCCTGGAAGCCGCCGTACAGCAGCACCACCAGCAGCGGCTGGCTGAAGCCACTGTGGCGCAGCACCGCATACATCGCCAGGTTGGCCAGCAATGCGACACCCAGCACGAAGCGCGTCGGCCAGTGCTCGGCCAGCTGTGCGACCAGCACCACCAGCAGCACAGGGGCGGTGCCGGTGCGCGGCTGCAACGCGACCAGGGCAATCGCCAGCAGCGCCTGCAACACGGCAGCGACCGCGCGCACACGCGACGGCATCGACGCCCAGCCATGCAGCACGAACAGCAACAGGAACCCAGCAAGCAACAGCAGGCTGGGGGCGGCCTCGCCGCGCTGCACCGCGAATGACAGGCCGACCACCAGCACGGTCACCAGACCGGCAAGGCTGAGCGGACGCAACAAGTGGCGGAGCAGGCTGGGCATGGCCAGATGCTGACGGCCGCGCCTGCCGTCGGCAATGGGTCCAGCGCAGAAAGTGACTTCTGGCACGTCGAATCGATGACCACTGGCCCTGAAACCGGCCCCACGCCCCGCGCAGACTGGCCCCACACCGCAGCACACCGCCCACTTCCGGAGCCACTGCCATGATCCGTACCGCCCTGCTCAGCACCGTCCTGACCGCCCTGGCCCTGGCCGGCGGCGCCCACGCCGCCGATCTGGCCGTGACCGTACACGATGTCCGCGTGCAGACCGGTACGCTGCGCGTTGCCCTGGTCGACAACGCCACCGCCTGGGACGGCAAGGCTGCGCCCGTGGAGGCGCAGCAGGCCAGGCCCAGTGGCGACAGTGCCCACTTCGTATTCAAGAACGTGCCCGCAGGCAGCTACGCGGTGCTGCTCACCCACGACGAGAACGACAACGGCAAACTCGACACCAACCTGGTCGGCATGCCGGTGGAAGGCTATGGCTTCAGCAACAACCCGCAGGTGATGCGCAAGCCGACCTTCGACGAAGCGCGCGTCAACGTGCCGGCCGCCGGCGCCGCCATCGACATCACCCTGCGCTGATTCCTGCATCCAGACCCGAGGCCATCATGGACCGTCGCCGCTTCCTTCGTACCCTGCTCAGCAGCAGTGCCTGCCTGGCGCTTGGCGCCACCGCCCTGCGCAGCGCACCCGCCTTCGCCGGCGACCCTGCGCACTTCGCGCAGGGCCTGCAGGAGCACCCGTGGCTGCTCGGCTGGCGCAGCGTCAGCAGCGAAAGCCTCGGCCCGGCCACCGTGCAGCTGCAGGGCCGGCTGCCGGCCGGGCTGGCCGGTACGCTATACCGCAACGGCCCGGCCTGGACCGAGCGCGATGGCTTCCGCTATGACCACTGGTTCGACGGCGACGGCATGGTGCATGGCTGGCGCTTCAACGGCGATGGCAGCCTGACCCACCACGGGCGCATGGTGGCCACACCGAAGTTCAGCCGTGAACAGAAGGCCGGCCGCTTCCAGTACCCGGCGGCGGGCACCAGCGTCCCCGGTGCACTGGCGGTGCGCAACAATGACGATGCCAACGTCGCCAACACCTCGGTGACGATGATCAACGGCCGCCTGTTCGCGCTGTGCGAATCCGGCTCGGCGTTCGAGGTGGATCCCGATTCGCTGCAGACTCTCGGCCCGGTCACCTGGCGCCCGGACCTGGCCGCGCTGCCATTCTCCGCGCATCCCCTGCCCGACCGCGATGGCAGCGTATGGAACTTCGGCTCGATCAGCCTGATGGGGGGCCACGGTCTGCTGGTCTGGCACATCGGCAAGGACGGTCAGCTGCGCAGCGCCAACGTGATCGAAACGCCCGAGCATGGCTATCTGCATGCCTTCGCGATGACCGGACAGCATCTCGTTTTCGTGCTGATGCCGTTCGACTTCACCGGCACCGGCGGCAGCTTCTTCGAACGCATGCAGTTCGCACCGCAGCGCGCGGCGCGCATCGCGGTGGTCGCCAAGGATGCGCCGGACAAGGCGCAATGGTTCGAGGCGCCATTCGCAGCGATCTACCACTTCGGCGATGCGTTCACCCGCGACGGCGGCATCGTGCTGCGCGCGGTGCGCCACGACGACATCAACGAAGCGCGCTCACCGATGAAGGAAGCAATGGCCGGCGATGGGGCACATGCGGCCAATAGTGGTGCCAGCCTGGTCGAGCTGCACCTGGACCTGCGCCGTGGCCAGGCGCGCTGGGAGTCGCTGGGCATCAGCGCGGTGGAGTTTCCGCTGTTCGATCCGCGCTCGGCCAACACCCGTGGTGCGCGGCTTTACGCGCCCACCATCGATGGTCCGGCCAACGCGCCCTACTTCAACGCCGTGGCTGCATTCGACATCGAGCGGGGCCGCCGCCAGTTGTGGCACTACGGGCCGGACATCATGGCCGAGGAACACGTATTCGTACCGCGTCCGGGCAGCCGCAACGCCGACGACGGCTGGCTGATCGGCACCCTGCTCGATCCGGTGAACACGCGCAGTGGCCTGGCCGTACTCGATGCGCGTCACCTGGACGATGGCCCGATCGCACAGGCCTGGCTGCCCTACGCGGTGCCGCTGGGCTTCCACGGCACGTTCGCCGCGCGCGGCTGAGTGCACGCCGCACGGACACCGGCGCTGGCATGCTGGGGTTCCCCTTCCTGCGGAGCCCGGCATGTCCCTGGCAGACCATCGAAACGCGCTGGCACCGCAGGGATTCCTGCGCGTGGCGATCAACCTGGGCAATCCGGTGCTGGCACAGGGAGACGCGCGTTCGCCGCGTGGCCCCACGCTGGAACTGGCCACCGCATTGGCGCAACGGATGGGGGTGCAGGCCCGCTTCACCTGTCACGACGCAGCAGCCTCGGTGGTTGCTGCGGCCAACCAGGACGAATGGGACCTGGCCTTCCTGGCGATCGATCCGGCGCGGGCGGGCCGCATCGCCTTCAGCGCGCCGTATGTGGAGATCGAAGGCACCTACCTGGTGCGTGCGGACAGCCCGGCGCAGCAGGTGGCCGACCTGGACCACGATGGCCTGCGCATCGCGGTCGGCCGCGGCGCGGCCTACGACCTGTTCCTCAGCCGCGAGCTGCGCCACGCCAGGATCGAACGCGCCGACACCTCCGCGGCCGCCATTGACCTGTTCGACCAGCAGCACCTGGATGCTGCCGCCGGCGTGCGCCAGCCACTGGAAGCCTGGGCGCGGTCGCATCCTGGCCACCGCGTGCTGGCCGATCGCTTCACCGTGATCCAGCAGGCGGTGGCGGCGCCAGCCTCGCGCTCGGCCGATGCGTTGCAGGCACTGTTCGAGGAAGTGCAGGCGATCAAGGCAGGCCCATTGCTGGGCCAGGCCTTCGCCCGGGCCGGGCAGGAGGTCACGCTGGTGCGGTGATTGCAGCGCACACGCAGTCGAGCATGGCTCGACGCTACAGAGGCCTGGTCGAGCATGGCTCGACGCTGCAGAGCGCGTGCGGCCTACTGGAACAGGTACTTCAGGCCGATCTGCGCGCGGCGGCCGTAATACTCCACCTGCAGCGGCCGCTGCGGGCTGCCCTGGTAGTACTTCAGCGGTTCGTTGGTCAGGTTGCTCAGTTCGGCGAACACGGTCCAGCGATCAAACGTGTAGGACGCGCTGAAGTCGACCGAGGTGTTGGCACCGTACCAGGCATCGGTGGTGCTGCTGTCGCCATGCGATTCGATGTAGGCGCCCTTGTGGTTGGTCGCCAGCCGGGCGGCGAAGGCACCATCGTCGTAGTACACGGTGACGTTGTACAGGCGGTCGGCCTGGCCGGTGATCGGCACGTTGCCACTGCGGCCCGGAATGCGCATGCGCGAATCCATCAGGGTCAGGTTGGCGTTGATGCCGAAATTGCTCCACAGGCCCGGCAGGAAATCGAAGCGACGCACGAAGGCGAACTCAGCACCCCATAGCTTGGCGTCATCGCCGTTCTCGGGCCGGTAGAAGGTGACATTGGTGTTGCCGTTGAAATTGCCGGTGCTGCTGCTCTGGAACACCGGGTTGCTGATGTTCTTGTAGAACACGCCGCCGGACAGCAGGCCCAGCGGTCCGGCATACCACTCGGCCATCAGGTCCAGGTTGTCCGAATAGGTCGGGTCAAGATCGGCGTTTCCGGAAGTGAAGGTGCCATCGGCTTCCATGAACGAGCCACCCGGATTGATGTCACCGAAATTCGGGCGGGCAAAACTGCGGGTCAGGCCCAGCCGCAGGTTCAGGTCACTGCGCGGCGAAAAGCGCACGTTGAGCTGCGGCAGCACCGAGGTGTAGCGCTTGCGTCCCAGGTTGGGCACCAGCGCGCTGCTGCCATCGGCATCGCGCTCCAGCACCTGCCCGCGCACGTCGGTGGCGGTGCGTTCCAGGCGCACGCCGCCGACCACGTCCCAGCGCTCGTCCGGCGTCCAGGTGCCCATTGCATAGGCCGCGTACTGCTTCTCGGCCACGTCGAAGTTGCGGCCGAGCGCCGCGCCATTGGCCACCAGCGCCGAGTCGCCCGGCACCAGCACCAGATGCTGCTTGTTCTGCCGGTACCACTCGGCCAGGGCCTGCATCGGCACCACCTGCGAGAAGTCACGGGCGTAGTCGCGGCCGTTGCCGATGTCATAGCCGCTGCGGCCGGGCTGGTCCATCAACGGGAAGTCGGCCAGGGTCGGCACCGGGCCGCCGGTTGCGGTGTTCCAGGCATAGAACTCGTCGGAGAAGCGCGCGCGACGCTGCTTGTCACGGTACTTGGCACCGGTCTTCCAGGTCAGCGTGTCGCTGGCGTCGAAGGTGAAGTCCAGCTGCGCGACGGCCCTGTCCTTCTCATTGACCGCCACCCGGTACAGCTCCACGGCGCTCAGCGACATCTTCCGTGGGTCCATCGAAAAGCCCGGCGGCAGATGGGTCTGCGGGGTATCGGCGGCGACGTTGCCGCCATCGATGGTGTTGTACGAGTTGCGCCCTGCACCGCGATCCTGCAGGCCCTGGTAGCCGACCTTGCCCTGGTTGAACTGGACCACGAAGTAGGCGTTGTCGGCACAGGTGGGAATGCAGCCGTAGCGGAAGTCGTTCTCGGCGCTGGCCAGCTTCCAGTCCACCTGGCCGCGGCCGAGGGTGTGCTGGCCACCAAACTCGAAGGTCCTGAACTCGGTGATCAGCTCGTTGTGGATGTTCTGCAGCTCGACGCGATCCTTGTCGAAACGGTAGCGGTGCTTGTAGTGCGTCTCATCGTCGCTCAGTTCGCCATACTGGCCGCGCACGTACAGCCGGTGGCCATCGGCCGGCAGGAATTCCATGCCGCCATTGACACCGCGGGTGGTGCGCTCGCCGGTGTAGTCACGCAGCTCCAGGCGGTAGATGCCAAGGCCATCGGCACTGCGCCGCGGCTCGAAGTTGTCGGTCGCCCACGGGCGCTTCCAGTAGGTGCCGTTGATCAGGAACCCGAAGCGGCCATCGGCGCTGCGGTCGCCATACAGCACATTGGCGCTGGTACCGGTATCGACGGCCTTGTCGTTGTAGTTGCCGGCCACGCTGGCGGCGAAGGTGCGGCGCGCAGGCGCGGTGCGGGTAACGAAGTTCACCTGGCCACCGATGGCGTCGCCTTCACGGTCCGGCGTCAGCGTCTTGCTCACTTCAATGCGCTCGATCAGCTCGGTCGGGAAGAAATCGAACGCGGTGGCGCGGCTGGTGGTTTCCTCTTCGGCGGTCGGCAGCCGGTCACCGTTGAGGGTGGTCGAGTTCCACTGTGCGGGCAGGCCACGCACGGCGACGAAGCGGCCTTCGCCCTGGTCGCGTTCGATCGACACGCCCGGTACCCGCTGCACGGCTTCAGCGGCGTTGTGGTCGGGCATCTTGCCGATGCCATCGGCGCTGACCACGTTCATCAGGTTGCTGGCTTCGCGCTGGGCGTCCAGTGCCTGCTTCTCGCCGCTGACGATGCTGCCGACCACGGTGACGGTATCCAGATCGACGGCAGAGGGAGTGGGTGCGGCATCAGTCGCGACCGGGGACGCGGCCTGGACGGCCAGCGGGGCATGCAGCAGGGCGAGCAGGCCCAGGGTAAGCGGATGGCGCGTAGGCAGAGTGGACATGGCGATGGCGGCGGCAAGGGAAAGTGGACCGCTCCAGCGGGAGCGGTGATGGCGGCCACTTTCAATCAGCGCGGTGAAGCGCAGGCGGCATCCACTAGGCAGGTCGGGGCAGCTGTCTAGGTGATCGCGAGGGTGGCTACTGGGCCAGCAGGCGGCGGCCACCCACCCAGACCTCGGCCACGTAGTCCGGCAGGGTTCCACGAACCCGCACAAGATCGGCGCGCAGGCCTTCACCGATGCGGCCCCGGTCACGCAGGCCCAGCGCCTGTGCCGGTGCATGGCTGACCGTGCCCACCGCGCGCGGCAGGCTCCAGCCCAGCTGTGCGCACAGCACGCCCAGCGCCGGCAGCAGGCTGGCCGGCACGTAGTCGGAGGACAGCACGTCGAGGCAGTCAGCGCGGGCCAGTTCCAGCGCCGCCACATTGCCCGAATGCGAGCCACCCAGCACCAGGTTGGGGGCGCCGGCAACGATCGTCAGGCCGGCCACACGCGCCGCAACGGCCGCCTCGAGCGTGGTCGGGAACTCGCAGATGCGCGCACCACTGGCCACGGCCTCGTCCACATCCGCAGGCACGGTATCGTCGTGGCTGGCCAGGCACAGGCCGCGTTCCCGCACCCACTGCAGCACCTGCTGCAGGTGTGCGGGGCGATAGCGCGCCTGCTGTGCCCGGCGTGCCTGCAGCAGGTCGTCCAGATAGGGGGCCGGTGCGTCGGCCGGCAGACCGTAATAGGCAGCATAGCGTTGCAGGTTGCGGAACTGGCGCTGCCCCGGGGTGTGATCGGTCAGCGACAGCAGGCGCACCGCCGGATCATCCAGCAGCGGCTCCAGCAATGGCAGCAACCCGGGATAGGGCAGCTCGGCGCGCAGGTGCAGGTAGTGGTCGCTGCGCAGGCCACCGCCACGGCGCGCCTCGGCCAGCGCCGCATGCGCGGCCTGCAGGCTGCGTACGCGTACGCTGTCGGCCTCCACGTCGCCCACGGCCAGCGCATCGCAGGCCGTAGTGATGCCTGCAGCCAGCAGCTGTGCATCGTGCGCCTGCACGGCCGCGGCCGCTGGGAAGGCCACGCCCGGGCGTGGTACCAGGTGCTTCTCCAGATTGTCGGTATGCAGCTCGACAAACCCCGGCAACATCCAGTCGCCGCCGCAGTCCTCGGCGCCCGGCCGCCGCACGCGCCCCTGCCCCACGGCGTGGATGCGTGGCCCGTCCAGCACCACATGGCCGTGCACGATCTCGTCGGCCAGCACCAGTTTCAGGTTGTCGAGGATGTGTTCGCCCATGGTTTCCGTAGCCCGTGTCATGCCATTGCAATCGCAGCGCGTTGATATGCCTGCACATGCAGTGCACCTGTCTAGTCCAGCAGCCGCAGATGGAGGTTTGATGACCATGCCCGACCCGGCCGTGACCCCACGCGATTCGGCGCTGCCACTGTGGCAGCAGATCGAACAGGCGCTGCTGCGGCAGATCCGCGAACGCCAGCTGGTGGAAGGCGATGCACTGCCCTCGGCGCAGGTGCTGGCCAAGCGCTTCGCGGTCAACCGCCACACCGTGCGGCGCGCGATCGAGGCGCTGGAAGAGCGTGGCTACGTGCGCACCGAGACCGGTCGCGGCAGTTTCGTGCAGGAGCATCCGTACCACTACCCGATCAGCCGGCGCACGCGCTTCGGCCGGGCCATGCATGACCTGAACGTGGAAAGCCGCTACACCCTGCTCGATGCCCGCGTGCAGGTGCCGAGCCGCCAGGTGGCGCGTGCGCTCGGCCTGATTGCCGGCGAACGCGTGCATCGGGTGGTGTACTCCAGCCAGGTGGAAGGGCGCACCGTGGACCACAGCGAAGCGTATTTTCCCGCCACCCGATTCCCGGGACTGGGAGAGGTGTTCGCACGTACGCCCTCGGTGACCCGCACCCTGGCCGCGTTCGGGGTCACCGACTACCTGCGCCGGCACACCACGGTGATGGCACGCCTGCCCGAGGCCGAGGTCGCGCGCGTACTCGGGCAATCAACGCGGCGGCCAGTACTGTGCGTGCACTCACTCAACGTCGATCCGCAGGGACAACCGGTGCAGTTCGGCATCACCAGCTTCGCCGGTGACTGGGTGCAGCTGATGGTCAGCAGCGACCTCTAGGAAAAGCGCGGCGAGCGTTGCACCCGCCGCGCGCAGGCTTCATGCCGCGCAGCGCAATGCCGCGTAGCGACCGTCCACCAGTTCCTCGGCCAGGCCGAAGCTGAGCGTCATGCCCAGGCCACCGCCACCGATGGCGTTGACGAGGGTCACACCCGGGGTGGGCTCGGCGACGAACTCGCTGCTGCCGTCCAGCAGCTTGGGATAGATGCCGTGCCAGGTCTGCGCGATGCGCGCGTCCGGTACCTGCATGAAACGGGACAGGTAATCGAGCACTTTCTGGTTGATGGCGTGCTCGTCGAACGGGTCATGCGTATGGGCATAGGCATGCGAATCACCGATGGTGATTTCACCAAGGCCGTTCTGTGCCGCCATCACGTGGATGCCCAGCTCGATCAGGTCGGCATGCTCGGCCTGGTAGCGCGCCTGCAGCGGGGCAACGTCGGCGGCCTCGCGGAAGCCGGCGTAGTGCACCAGTGACAGGCCACCACACAGGGCAGCACCCAGGCGGAATCCGGACGGCTGCGCGGCCAGGCGCAGCATCTGCAGCTTGCAGCGGGTCAGCGGCGCGGCGGCATACAGCTCCGGATACAGCTGTTCGAACTCCGGGCCGCTGCAGACGAACACCTTGTCGGCCTCGAACAGGCGGCTGCCGGACCACACCCGGCCGCTTTCCACCGCCGTCACCGGCGTGCGCCACTGGAACTGCACGCCGTGGCGCTCGCGCAGCACATCCGGCAACGCGCGGATCGCCTGGCGCGGATCGACCACCAGCTCATCGGCATTGAACAGCGCGCCACGCAGTTCGCGTGCGACCAGCGCCGGCGACTTCGCCAATGCCGCATCCCGGTCCAGCAACCGGCATGGGCGCATCTGCGCATTGGCGGCCGCGTACTGCTGCAGCACGGCCCATTCGTCGTCGGCGTGGGCAACGTGCATCGAGCCACTGGGGTCATGCCAGAGGCCGGCCACGTCGATCAGCTCCTGCCAGATCTGCCGCGAGCGCAGCGCGCGCTCATACAGCGGTCCATTGGGCACGCCGATCGGCCAGACCATGCCGAAGTTGCGGATGGAGGCGCCGACAGCGCGTTCATGGCGCTCCAGCACGGTGACCTTGCAGCCACGCACGGCCAGCGCGCGGGCCACGGCCAGGCCGACGATGCCGGCACCGACCACGAGGGCGGTTGTGTTCTTCATGGGGGATGGACTCAGACGGAGGCGAGCGCCGGCATGCGGGCCAGGCGCAGGGCCTTGTGGTGGAAGTACAGCAGCGACAACAACAGGCAGGCACCGCCCAGCAGCGACAGATGGATCACGGCGCTGGAGAAGAAGCGCACCCACGACAGCTGCAGGCCGGAGAACTCATGGCCGAGCAGGACCAGCACACTGCCGAGATAGCCGAACGCATCGGCCAGGTACATCACGAAGCCGACGTTGCCGGCGACCTTGAAGGTGGCGATCAGGCGTTCGAAGAACACGCAGTTGAACGGCACGTAGGCCAGGTACAGGCCGAAGCCCACCAGGCCCAGCCACGCCAGCGGATGCAGCATGCCCTCGCGGAACGCCAGCGTGCTCAGGCCGGCGGTGGCCAGGCCGATGAACATCAGCACGTGCAGGGCCATCAGGCCGTTGAGGTTGTTGCGGAACCAGGTCAGCCCGGCGGTCAGCGCCAGCACGGCGAATGCCACGGGCGTTTCGATGGCGGCGAACACGCCGGCGCTGCCGCCATAACCCAGCTCGCGGAACAGCTCGGCCTCGAAGCTGTCGCGGAAATCGCGGACCACGGTCAGGCACACGTAGCACAGGATCATCAGCGCCAGCCCCGGCAGGAAGCGGCGCACGAAGGCGCGGCGCTGCGTGCGATCCATCGGCAGGCGCGGCGAACGCTCGCGCAGGTCGTCGGCATCCGGTGCGGGAATGCGTTCGAGCATGCGCACCGACACCAGCAGCAGCGGCAGGAACAGCAGCCCGCACAGGAACGGCATCCAGAACTCGCTCACCCCCTGCAGCAGCAGCCACTTGCCCACCGACTTCACCACGCCGGAGGCCATGATGAAGCTGGAGGCCAGGATCGCACCCATCGCTTCGGTGGTCCGGCGCCCTTCCAGATAGCTGAACACCAGGCCCCAGACCATGCCCAACGGCAGGCCATTGAGGAACAGGAACGGGATGTTCCAGGGCGCCGGCACCAGTGCGAAGCCAAGCAGCGCCAACCAGGAGATGCCGATCAGGCCCAGCAGCAGGCTGGCGCGGCGCTCGGCGCGCAGCTCGCCGATCACCCGCACGCCGATGAACTTGCTGCACATGTAACCCAGCACCTGCGCCACCACCAGCCACACCTTGTAGTCGGCGCCAAACAGGTGCTGGCCATCGAACGATGCAGCGGCGAAGGGCTTGCGGAAGGCATACATGCAGGCATAGGTGGACAGCGCCGCACTGCCGGCAAACACGGTCAGCGCCAGCGGGTGCCCCTGCAGCCGTTCCCGCAACGAGGGCCGGTTCATGCGGCGGCGACCGTGCCGGAAGGTGCCAGGCCCAGCAGCGACGGCAGGCGGTCGAGGTGGTCGATGATGTGGTCCGGACCGTGCGGCAGCAGTTCGGCGCGGGTGAACGCGCCGGTGGTGACCGCAACATTCAGGCCGACACCGGCGTTGCGGCCTTCGTTGATGTCGACCTCGGTGTCGCCCACCTTCACCACGGCGGCGGCATCGTCCACCCCGGTACGCTGCATCAGCGCCTGGATCATGTACGGCGCCGGGCGGCCCGCCGGCACCTCGTCGCTGGCTACCAGCGCGTCGATGCGGTCGTGCCAGCCCAGCCGGTCGATGATCACTTCGGCGATGTCGCGCGAGAAGCCGGTGTCCAGGCCGATACGGATGCCGTGCGCGCGCAATGTGTCGAACAGCGCCTCGGCGCCCGGCAGCGGTGCAATGCCCGGTGCATGGCGATAGAACTCAAGCATGCGCGCCACGAAGTCGGCATGGATCGGGGCCACGCGCGGGTAGTCCACCGTGGCGCCCAGCAGCCGTGCGATCGCCTGCGGCTTGGGGTAGCCCATCAGCGGGCGCACATCCTCCACCTCGATGGCGTGGCCGGCGACGGCCATCGCTTCGGCGAAGGCATGGGCCACCAGGCCCGGGTCGGCAACGGTGGTACCGGCAATATCAAGAACGGCGAGGCGGTAGCGCATGGCGGCAGGCGGCGTTGGGCGGAGGTGCCCAGCTTCGTCGCCGCCGGCCACGCCCTGATGACAGCGCCCGGACAGGCCGATGCACCTGTCTAGCCGGGCGACCCCTGCGTGGCCATGTGCCGCACGTGTTCGGCGGCCTGCGCGTGCAGCCAGTCGCGGAAGGCGAGGAAGCCGCGATGGCTGGCCGAGCGTTGCGGGTACACCAGCCAATGCGGCCACGCCGTCTTCAGGCGCTGGCTGGACAGCGCCACCAGCTGGCCGGATTCCAGCAACAGGCGCGCCCGCGTCACCCGTCCCAGCGCCACGCCCACCCCGTCCAGCGCCGCACGGTGGTGGGCCTCCGAATCATCCAGTACCGCCACGAAGCGCGGCGGCGGGCTTTGCCCGCTCAACGCGAACCACGCGCCCCACGCGCCGTCGGGATCACCGAGCAGCGGCCACCGGGTCAGCGGAACACGGTCGATGCCGCCCATGCGCTCGATCAGCGCCGGGCTGGCCATCGGCAGCAGCCACTCGTCGAACAGCGGTTCCACCACCAGCCCCGGCCAGTGCCCGGTGCCCAGCCGCAGCGCGGCGTCGAACTGCCGCTGCCGCTCGAAGTCGACCAGCCGTTCACTCGACTGCAGGTTGATCTCGATCTGCGGGTGCGCAGCCACGAAGTGGCCCAGGCGTGGCACCAGCCACGCCGAGGCCATCGATGGCACCGCGCTGATCGTCAGCACGTGCTCGGCGCGCGCCGCATAGGGCTGGAAGGCCTCGTTGATCGCGTCCAGATGCGGGCCGACCTGCTCCAGCAGGCGCTGCCCTTCCAGCGTAAGGGTGACGCCACGCGGCTGCCGGATCAGCAGCGGCTGGCCGAGGCGCTCTTCCAGCTGGCGCATCTGATGGCTGAGTGCGCTGACCGTCAGGTTCATCGACGCCGCCGCACGCGACAGGTTGCCGAGCCGGGCGGCAGCCACGAAACCCTGCAGGGCATGGAGGGGCGGACGGGACATCAGGCTTGAATTCCTCTCAAGGCGTGCTTGCGGAAATGTCGCTTTTTGCACGTCCATGCTGCCCGTATCGTGCAATCCACTCAAGTGGAGGCACGCTCATGAACATCTTCAGCGGCTTGTTGTTCCTGCACGGCCATGTGGCCAGCGCCGAGCTGGCCCGGCAACTGGCCAGCCCGGTTCCGCCGCCCAGCAGCACTCACGGTAGTGCTGGCCGCTGGCCGGTAACCTCGCCAACCGGGCAGCCCGCGGCTGCCGGCCGCTGCCCGGCACGTCCCTAACGCTGCAGCGCCTCCTGCACCGCGGCCGCCACATCGGTGTTGTCGATGTAGCGGCCGTCGTTCCAGCCCACGTGCTGGCGGTAGCCGGCATCAACGCCACGCACGCGCTTTGCAAGCAGCTCCGCGCCCGCGCCCTTGGCCCACAGCGGCACCAGCGCATTGGAGTGGTTGCCGGTGGGGCGGAAGCTCATCCCCGGCATGCGTCCGCGGCCGTTGTTGCGCACCGGCTGGAAGGCGACGTTCTGTGCATCGGGGCCCATCGGCATGCTGTTGTCGTGGTCGGTGGTGACGATCAGCAGGTTGCGCTCCCAACCACCATTGCGTTCAATCCAGTCCACCACCGCCGCCACCGCATCGTTGAACTCCACGGTCTCCTCGATCAGGCGGCCGTACTGCGGCTGGTCGCTGCACTGGCCGTAGTGCCATTCGGTGCCGCAGGCACTGGTATGCGCGGCCCAGTCGGTGGCGCCGCCTTCCACCATCAGGAACAGGCCCTCCGAAGATCGCTGCTGCAGGAACCGCAGTGCACCGCGGGTCATGGTCGCAAGATCCGGCACGCTGTCGATCTTCCTTACGCCCGAGGGCGTGGCCGCATCCTTGCCCAGCACCTGCAGCTGGCGAGCCTGCTGCAGCGTGTTGGCCACGCGTGGCACGCCGATCAGCGGCCGGTCGGCCGGCAGCTGGCCCTGCGCCAGCGCGGCGAATTCCTCCTTCCCGCGGATCAGGCGCCACGGCCCCAACGGGTTCCCGCCAATGGTGCGGCCCGCTTCCAGCTGCTGCCAATCCTGCTGCGACACCCATTCCCACGGAGTCGCGCAGCCTTCGGCCCTAGCGGCATCCGTGGTCGGCCCACAGGCCAGGCCATCAACGCTGTAGCCGGGACCGCCGGTGCCCATCACCAGGTCCATGTGGCCCTGCGCCAGCATCTGGTGCGCAATGGCGTGATAGTTGTTGCGCGACTCGTTCTGCGCCGCGAACGCTGCCGGCGTGGCGTGCGCGAACGGCACCGAGGTCACCACACCGGTCGCCATGCCCAGGCGCTTGGCGCGCAGCGTATTGAACTCGGCCGGATTGCCATCGTTGTTGTAATTGATGGCGTTGTTGTAGGTCTTGATGCCCGAGGACAACGCCGTACCGGCCGCAGCACTGTCGGTCGCGACTGCAGCCAGGTACTGGTAGCCGACGAACGGCAGGTCCTGCGCCGGCACCGGTTCGCTGTCCCAGGCCTTGCCCGCGTCGTAGCCCAGGGTCTGCGCGTTGTCGCGGGTCGGCTGGCTGCTGGCGTTCAACGGGAAGGTGGTTACCGCCAGGCGCTGCGGGAAATCCGCATAGGGGGCACCTTCGCGGCTGCCGTATTGCCAGTAGGCGGCAGCATCCCAGGTGCCCCAACCGGCCCCGTCGTTGATCATCACGATCACGTTGTGCGGGCGCGCTTCGGCGGTGGGAACAGCATCGGTGCGCAGATTCGGCTGGCAGCCCCCCAGCGCTGCCAGCGCGATCAGCAACGAGGAATGGAGCCAGCGGCGTGGCGCGCGTGCAGTCATCGGATATCCCATCGGGCCAGAGGCGGCCCACAATGACGATACGTTATATCGTTTCAATGTTGCAGCTTCATGCAGCTGCCGCGCACTATCCTGCGGCTCTCCATTGTCACCGCATCATCCATGTCCCTCCCCGTTCCAGAGCGCGCGCCGCTGTCGTCGATCACCCTGGATGCGGCCACCTTCGCGGTGATCCACCAGCACAACGCGGAAACCGCGCGGCAACCGGCGTCGCTGACCAAGTTGATGACCGCCTACGCTGCGTATGCATGCGTCGAGGAGCGCGGGCGCGCATGGGACGAAACGGTCACCATTGCCAGCGACGATGTGCATGCGGTGGCCGATGATGAAACGCGCATGGGCCTGGTGCCTGGCGAAACAATTACTCTGGCACGCCTGCTGGAAGGCTTGATGATCGTCTCCGGCAATGACGCTGCATTGGCGATCGCGCGCCACCTGGACGGATCGCAGACCGCATTCCTCGATCGCATGAACCGGCATGCGCGCCAGCTTGGCCTGCGCAGCACCTGGTTTGCCAGCGTCTCCGGCATCACCACCCCGCACCATGCGTCCAGCGCGCGCGACATGGCAGTGCTGGCCGCCTGCCTGCTGAACGATCATCCGCAGATACTGGCAATCACCGCGCAGCGCGCGTTCGCGCATGGCCGCTTCAGCCGCAGCAACCAGAATGCCCTGCTTGGCGAGCACGGCGTGGATGGATTGAAGACCGGCTACACCCGGGCCGCAGGCTTCTGCCTGGCCGCCACCGCGTGCCGCGCAGTGCCCGGCCGGGCGCAGCCGGTGCGGCTGATCACCGTGGTGCTGGGTTCTGAAAGCCGCGACGCGCGCGACGCACTGGTGCGCGATCAGTTGTCGGCAGGATTCGCCGCACTGGCCAACAGCTGACCGGCCATGCGGCTCAGCGCCGCTTGACCGTCGCCACGATCACGCGCTGCAGTTCTGCCTCGGCCCCGGCCTTGTCCAGAGCGCCGGCAACCACGCCCTCTGAAAGGGTCTCAGCCGCGCCGAGGATGGCCCATCGCCCCGCCAGGGGCACGGCCCCCTCGGCGGCGAACGGGCCCAGCCAGACCTGGCAGTTGTCGATGAAGTCCTGCTGGTAGCGCCGCCGCACCTCGCGCAGTTCGGGCGCACCAACCAGCGCCGCGAGGATGCCCTGCACTTCACTGCCCTGGCTGAGGATGCAGTCGATGTAGCCGGAGGCGATGGCCGCCGCGCGATCGGCCAGCTGCGCCCTGGCGCGGCCGATGCGCTCGTGGAAGACCACGGTCTGCCGCCCGTCATAGTCGTCGTAGAGCGCCGCCAGCAGTCCATTGCGGGTCACGAAGTGATCGTAGGCCACCGGCTTGGTCACGCCCGCCGCCTCGGCCAGGCGTCCCAGCGTCAGTGCATCGGTGCCTTCCTCGCCGACCAGCGCCCAGGCCACGTCCAGCAACTGGCGGGCGCGTTGCTCGCGGGTCAGTCGGCGGCGTGTGGGAGCGGGCGTGGCAGGCATCGGCAGGGCACGGCGGTCAGCGCATCGGAGTACCGATTTTACGGCCGATCTCCGCTGCCGACTGCAGATGTGCCCCGGCGGCGCCGGAATCGGCGTCCAGCAGCAGTTCGGATGACAGCACGCGCGCACCGCAGTAGTCGAAGATGCCCATGTCGATCTGGGTCTTCATCGCCGCCCCATAGCCGCGCCGCTCGATCATCTCCGCGCCGGCCCCGCCCACCCCGACCAGGTGCACGCACAGCCGTTGCAGCTTCTTCTGCACCTTGCCGTCGGCGCCCTCCTGGTAGGCCCAGCCCTGGGTGAACACACGGTCGATCCAACCCTTCAGCAGCGCCGGGAACGACCACCAGTACAGCGGGTAGACCAGCACCAGCGTGTCGGCCGCATCCAGCCGCGCCTGCTCGGCGGCGACATCGGCCGGTACAGCGCCGGTGCCGCGGAACAGCGCCTGGTCCTGCAGGTTGAAACGCGGGTCGAAGCCCTCGGCCATCAGATCGGCGTGGGCCACGCTGTTGCCGGCACCAGCCGCGCCGATGGCCTCACCGATGCGCCCGGCGATGGCGTGGGTCAACGAGGAAGGATCAGGATGGGCGATGACGATGAGGCTGTGCATGGGAGAGCTCCGGGATTCACTAACTACCAATGGTAAGTAATGAAATCCGGCGCACCAGCCCCATCGATGGGATGCTGTTTCCGCATCCCCCGTATAGTGCGGCGCTCGCCCGTGAGATGCCCGCCGATGCACCGACACCTGCTTGCCCCGCTGCTGGCCCTGGTGATGACGATGGCCGTTCCATCCGCCGTGGCCGGTGAACTCGGTCCGGAAGATTCCGCCGCCCTGCGCAGGGAGGTGCAGGCGATGATGGACGCCTTCGCCCGCGGCGATACCGACCTGATCATCGCGCGCACCCATCCCAGCCTGAAGCTGGCTGCCGGTGGCGATGAGGCCTATGCGCGGATGACGCGCGACACCGTGAAGCAACTGCACAAGGCGGGCGTCACCATCGTCAGCGACGAGGCGGGCGTGCCTGGGCGCACCTACGCCGCCGGTGACGAGGAAGTCTGCTTCGTGCCACGCCAGTCACTGCTGCGCGTGCGCGACGCGCCGATGCGCAGCACCTCGTTCATGGTCGCCGTACGCCGGGTGGGCACGACGCAGTGGAGCTATCTGGACGGTGCCGCGCTGCTGGACAACCCCGCGCTGCTGCGGCAGCTGCTGCCGGCCCTGGAACCGGGGGTGGTAGTGCCGAAGGGCGGGATGGAAGCGCTGTAGTCGCTGGCGCATCCCTCCAGGCACGGTGTGGATCCACGGACCGCCCTGCAGAACCGGGCCCACACCGGATTTCCGTCAACGGAACAGCGCGTTCAACGCCGCGCCCGGGGTCGCCTGCTGCAGGCCATCGAAGCACCCGTCCTGCACGATCGGTTGGGTCGCCTGCATCAAGCCACCCCACGCCGCGCGGGCCAGTGCGCCACCGAGGCTGACCCGGCGCACGCCGAGTGCGGCGATGTCCTGCAGGCGCATGGGCGTCGGTCCACCCACCAGCAGGTTCACCGGCTTCGCTCCTGCCGCGGCCACCACCGCGCTGATCTGCTCAGGCGTGCTGATGCCCGGCGCGTACAGTACGTCGGCACCGGCCTCGGCATAGGCGCGCAGGCGCTGCAGGGTGTCCTGCAGGTCCGGCACCCCCACGAAGAAGTTCTCTGCACGGCCTACCAGCAGCACATCGCCGCCGGCATGGTCGATCGCCGCACGGGCCGCGCGCAGGCGCTCGACCGCCTGTTCGATCGGGCGCAGCGGTGCATCGGCCACACCGCTGGCATCCTCGATCGACAATGCCGCGACGCCGGTATCGATCGCCGCGGCCACCGCCTCTCCCACCGCCGTTGGCGTGGCACCGAAGCCATCACCGAAGTCGGCGTTCACCGGCAGTGGCGTCGCCCCCACCATCAGGCGCAGATGCTCCAGCGTGGCCTGCAGCGAAACCGCACCATCCGGCCGCCCCTCGCTCCAGGCGCAGCCGGCACTGGTGGTCGCCAGGGCCAGGAATCCCTGCCGCTGCAGGTAGCGCGCACTGCCCACGTCCCACGGATTGGGCAGCACGAAGCAGCCCTGCGCATGCAGCTGGCGGAAGGCCGCGCGCCTGCGCGGGAAGTCGGCGTCGATCGAGGTCATGGCGGGCTCCGGTACGGTACAGCGGCACCCTAGCCCGGCCATCGCCTGCGCTCAATGGCGGCATGCGCAGGCGCATGAGGTGATGCCGCCTGCTTATTGGACGCGGCCGAGGGCAGTGCCGGAGCGTGCTTGCCTGCCCCTCATGCTGCCACGGAGCCGTTCATGCACCCGGACCTGGATTCCCCCGCTGACACCTACATCGACGCAAGCGAAGATGACGCGCAGTGGGCCGACCTGCTGTCGCCCGCCCGCCGGCGCCTGATCGCTTCGGCCGGGCTGGCCGCCGGCGGCCTGGCCAGCGCGTCGACGGCAGCGGCAGCCACGCGCGACGACCATGCCGTGAACACCACCGAGCCGGGGCAGCCCGGCTTCCGCGCCATCGTCCCACCGGCGGCGAAGGGCAGCAGCCCGTGGGGCCAGGCCACCGCCCGCGAACCCACCCCGCGCCCGGCCAGCGTGCGCCCCGGCGAGGCCACGCTGCCCGCCACCCCACGCGCGTACACCGACATCAAGAGCTATCACGCGCACATCTACTTCGATGAGGACAGCTTCGCCAAGGCGGCCCTGCTGCGGCGCTGGGCCGCCGAACGCTTCCCGGTGGAGCTGGGCAACTGGAACCTGGAACCGCGCGGGCCGCACGTCACGCCTTCGTTCTATTTCGGCTTCACCAACGACCTGCTGCCGGTGCTGGTGCCCTGGCTGCAGCTCAACAGCCTGGGCCTGACCATCCTGATCCACCCCAATACCGGCGACGGCCGCGCCGACCATCTGCATTACGCGCTGTGGGTGAACCGCGCGCAGCCGGTGAATGCCTACAACTGGCCGGCACCGAAGCCCGGCGAACGGGAGCCGCTGGAGGAAGTCTTCCCGAACGTGGTGCCGACGGTGCCGCTGGAGACCTGAGCGGGTGCGTGGCGGGGGCGGTGGGTGGCGTGCAGCGCACCTTGGGCTGCCCCTCGGTGGGTACGTAGCTTGCTGCGCACCGAACTTCCTTCATCCACGCATGGCGTGGCTCTACCGCATCACGGCCCGTTGCGGCGTCGGTCATCGCCCGGCCTTGCCGGCATCGTCGGCCTACGTGCCAGCATCCCCGGCCAGCACCACGTTCAGCGCGCCTTGATCCGGCTCCCGCCGTACAGCCGCAAGCACTCCGGCGAATTTCAAACAATCGATTGAAACACGGCAAACTTCGCCGAACTGGACAGCATCCGCCGCTTCCGCCAGACTGCCGCCCTTTCCCGTCTTCCGGATCCCATGGCGAAGCTGCTGGTCCTGCACGGCCCCAACCTCAACCTGCTCGGCACCCGCGAGCCGGAGATCTACGGCCACACCACGCTGGCCGATATCGACCAGGCGCTGGCCGCGCAGGCGTCCGCCGCCGGGCACGCCGTGGAAAGCCTGCAGTCCAATGCCGAGCATGTTCTGGTGGACCGCGTGCAGGCCGCGCGCAACGACGGAACCGCTTTCATCCTGATCAACCCGGCCGCCTTCACCCACACCTCGGTTGCCCTGCGCGATGCGCTGGCGGCGGTGGCCGTGCCGTTCATCGAGATCCACCTGTCCAACCCGCATACCCGCGAACCGTTCCGCCAGCACAGCTACTTCAGTGACAAGGCGGTGGGCGTGGTGTGCGGCTTCGGTGCCGACAGCTACCGCTACGCGATGGACGCGGCGCTGCTGCGCGTGCAGGCGGCGGGCGCGTGATGATGCTGCCGCGCGTGCTTGCCAGCCTCGCGCTGTGCGCCAGCCTGTGCGGCGTTGCCCATGCGGGCGACCGCAGCGCCGAAGGCATCGACTGCGCGCATCCCGCCACCACGATGGAGAGCGACCTGTGCGCTTCGGACGTGGCCGCTGCTGCCGACGCCGAACTCAATTCCGCCTATGCCCTGGCGCGCCAACAGCTGCGCACACCGGCCAAAGGCGGTAGTTGCAGCTACTGCGGCGATGCCGAGCAGCAGCTGGTGCTGGCCCAACGCGCCTGGATGCAGCTGCGCGACCATGACTGCAACGCGGTCTATGCCCTCAATTCCGATGGCACGGCACGCAACGGCGCACAGATGCGCTGCCTGATCACCCTCGCGCGCGACCGTACGCGGCAGCTGCGCGAGTTCTACGAATTGCTTTGACCCGAGCGCGACGCGCTCCCCACCACACTGACATCAAGAGCAAAGAGGCCACCATGGATCTCCGCAAAATCAAGAAGCTGATCGACCTGCTGGAAGAGTCGAACCTGGCTGAAATCGAAATCAAGGAAGGCGAAGAGTCGGTGCGCCTGTCGCGCGCCCCGGTGGCCGGCTACGCCGCGCCGATGCCGGCACCGGTGTATGCCGCCCCGGCTGCCCCGGCCGCGCAGGCGATGCCGATGCAGTCGCCGACCGAAGCGTCCACCGGCGGCACTGCCAAGCCGGGCCCGGCGCTGCCGGAAGGCCACGTGCTGCGCTCGCCGATGGTCGGCACCTTCTACGCCTCGTCCGCCCCGGACAAGCCGGCCTTCGTCAGCGTCGGCCAGCAGGTCAAGGAAGGCGAGACCCTGGCCATCATCGAAGCGATGAAGATGTTCAACCCGATCGAAGCCGACAAGTCCGGCACCATCGTCGCCATCCTCGGCGAAAACGGCCAGCCGGTGGAGTTCGACCAGCCGCTGTTCGTGATCGGCTGAGGGGCACGCCATGCTCGACAAAGTCGTCATTGCCAACCGAGGGGAGATCGCGCTGCGCATCCTGCGCGCGTGCCATACCCTGGGCATCCGCACGGTGGCCGTGCATTCCACGGTCGACCGCAACCTCAAGCACGTGGCCATGGCCGACGAGTCGGTCTGCATCGGCCCGGCGCCGTCGCCGCAGAGCTACCTCAACATCCCGGCGCTGATCGCCGCCGCTGAAGTCACCGACGCCCAGGCCATCCACCCGGGCTACGGCTTCCTGTCGGAGAACGCCGACTTCGCCGAGCGCGTGGAGGAGTCCGGCTTCATCTTCATCGGCCCCAAGGCCGACACCATCCGCATGATGGGCGATAAGGTTGAAGCCATCCGCGCGATGAAGTCGGCCGGCGTGCCGTGCGTGCCCGGCTCGGGCGGCCCGCTGGGCGAAGACATCGTCGCCAACACCAAGATCGCCCGTGAGATCGGCTATCCGGTCATCATCAAGGCGGCCGGTGGCGGCGGTGGCCGCGGCATGCGCGTGGTGCACGCCGAAGCCTCGCTGAAGACCTCCATCGAAACCACCAAGAGCGAGGCCAAGGCCGCGTTCGGCAATGGCGAGGTCTACATGGAGAAGTTCCTGGAGAACCCGCGCCACGTGGAGATCCAGGTGCTGGCCGACGGCCAGGGCAACGCCATCCACCTGGGTGAGCGCGACTGCTCGATGCAGCGCCGCCACCAGAAGGTGGTGGAAGAAGCACCGGCACCGGGCATCAGCGCCGAACAGCGCGAGCAGATCGGCAAGGTGTGTACCGAAGCCTGCGTGCGCATCGGCTACCGCGGCGCCGGCACGTTCGAGTTCCTGTACGAGGACGGCCGCTTCTACTTCATCGAAATGAACACCCGCATCCAGGTGGAGCATCCGGTCACCGAAATGGTCACCGGCATCGACCTGGTGGCCGAGCAGCTGAAGATCGCCGCCGGCCAGAAGCTGTCGATCAAGCAGAGCGACGTGGTGCTCACCGGCCACGCCATCGAGTGCCGCATCAATGCCGAAGACGCCGAAACATTCGTGCCGAGCCCGGGCACCATCACCGGCTTCCATCCGCCGGGCGGCCCTGGCGTGCGCGTGGACACCCACATCTACAGTGGCTACCGCGTGCCGTCGAACTACGACTCGATGATCGGCAAGCTGATCGTGCACGGCCCGGACCGCGAAACCGCCATCGCCCGCATGCGCGTGGCGCTGAGCGAGATGGTGGTCGACGGCATCAAGACCAACATCGCGCTGCAGCAGCGGATCATGCGTGACAAGGGCTTCCAGGCCGGTGGCCAGAACATCCACTACCTGGAAAAGCGCCTGGCCGAGCGCAAGAACAAGCCGATCGCGTTGACCTGATCGGTGCCACAGGCTGGATACGGAAAGGGCGGGGATTTCCCCGCCCTTTTTCGTTGTCTGTAGCGCCGAGCATGGGCTCGGCGCTACGCAAACAGGTTCAGCGCTTGTCCGCCACTTCGGCCGGAATCTGCGAATTCGCCAGTGGGCGAACGCCATTGGGTGAACTCGGGTCGACGATCACCATGGTTTCGGTGGAACCATCGGGCCAGACCACCTGGAAGGTGCTGCCGGCCGGCAGTGAGGCGAACGGCATGCCGCTCTGCGCGCGATAGACCGCCGCAACCTGGCTGGCACCGGCGCGGCGGACATCTTCCTGCGCCTTCACCGTGGTCAGTTCCACTTTTGACAGATGCCGGTAGCGATCCTCGTAGGTATCGATCATCAACAGACCGACCGCACCCGCCGAGTAAGCCACGAACAACGCCACCCAGAACCAGAATTTGGCCCCATGCAGGAATCGACGGTAGTTCATTGCCCGCCTCTCTTGCCAACCAATCGCTTGATCCACTGCTTCATCTTCCCCGAACCTTGCCGCGAAACCGCAGCGTCATACACGAAATCCCGGAAATCCTGTGCTCCATCCTGCGAACAGATCCCTCCGTTCGCACAAAAACCGTTCACCAGTACGCTGTCCGCACCACAAGGTAGACCGAGTTCACAGGCCGCAACCCGCCATGCAAGTTCGCTGAGCGGCTCACCGGCCACCTGCCCGGTCAGCGCACGATCGCCCGCTGCCCGTGCGCCCATTCCCGGCGCAATGGCCATGAAGGCTTCCGGGTCGCGCGACGCACGCACCCGCTCGACCAGATCACGGCGGTATTCGGGGCTGTCATGCAGCGGCTCCCCTTCGGCGAACAACGATGCCTCTGCCGCCAGGTTGCCCTGTGCGGCCGCCTTGCGCCGCTCGGCCAGCACCCGCGCGGCGCCCAGCTTGTCGCCCGGCACGAAACCACCGCAGCGCTGCGCGACACGTTCGCGTGCCTGCACCATCGCCGGCGCAGCGGTCAGCCCCAGTCCGGCCAGCACGTTGTTGTCCAGGCGATAGCCACCCGGATCAAGCGCGTACTGCGCGCAGTAGTCATAGACCCGGCTCAGCATCCAACGCGCTTCATGATTGCCGTCATCGGCCTGCACGCGCAGACGCTGCGCGTAGGCGTACAGATCGGTGGCCTCCTCGAAGTCGGCGCGCAGATCCAGCGGCAGCCCCGACGGCAGCGCGTTGCCTCGCTCGACAGCCGACAGGCGGCGTGCCAGTGCTTCGGGCACCACCGGCATCGGCGTGCTCGTGGTGTCCGCCGACAGCGCCGACGTCAGCTCCGACGGTACCGGCACCGCCGACACGTGGCCGCTGGCCCGATACCCGACCACGCCCAGCACGGCCACCGCCGGCAGCACGAGCAACCAGGTTTTCAGGGTCGGAGCGAAGGCCATCGGCGGCAGTCAGGCGTCAGGACGCACAGGAAAGCACACAGTTTAGCAAGGCCCGGCAGCCCTGTCTGAACCGGCTTCGTTCATCTCAAGGCATACGGAGACGCCCTGATGGTCTAGCATGGCCCCCTTTCCCGCGATTGCCCCCACCGCCATGCCGTTCCTGGAACTGACCCTGCGTTGCACCGAAGCCACACAGCCCCGCTATGAAAACGCGCTTGAAGATGTGGGCGCACTGGCTGTCACCCTGCTCGATGCCGAGGCCGATACCAGCAACGAGCAGGCCATCCTTGAGCCGGGCGTGGGCGAGACCCCGCTGTGGGACACGCTGGTACTAAGCGCGCTGTTCCCCGCCGACAGCAACGCGCTGTTGCTGCTGGCTGCGCTGGAGGCCTTCGATCCGGAGCTGGACTGGAGCAGTGGCAGCTTCCGCGCGGTCGAGGATCAGGACTGGGAACGCGCCTGGCTGGACCAGTTCCAGCCGATGGATTTCGGCAGCCGTACCTGGATCGTGCCGTGGAACCATGAGCTGCCGGACGCCGCACAGGCCGCCGACGCCGCCGTGGTGCGGCTGGACCCGGGCCTGGCGTTCGGCTCGGGCACCCACCCGACCACCGCGCTGTGCCTGCGCTGGCTGGACCAGCTGGCCGTGGATGGCCAGCTGCAAGGCCAGCGCGTACTCGACTTCGGTTGCGGCTCGGGCATCCTCGCCCTGGCCGCGCTGAAGCTGGGCGCCGCTGAGGCCATCGGCGTGGACAACGATCCGCAGGCACTGGTTGCCACCGCCGACAATGCCGAGCGCAACGGCGAGCAGGCGCGCATGCAGGTGTACCTGCCGCAGGACGAGCCGGTTGCGACCTATCCGATCGTAGTCGCCAACATCCTCGCCTCGGCACTGGATGCGCTGGCCGAACTGCTGGCCGCGCGCGTCGCGACGGGCGGCCGCATCGCCCTGTCCGGCATCCTGCATGGCCAGGAAGGTGAGCTGCTGCAACGCTACGCGGCGTGGTTCGACGAACTGCAGGCCACGCAGGACGGCGACTGGATGCGCATCACCGGCGTGCGCCGCGCCTGATCGTGGTTGAATGACTGCTGGATCCGAGCCCGCGCCCTGAGCATGTCCGAGCCGAACCCGCCGCGCCGCCCCCTGGCTACCTTCCTGCGCACTGCGCCGGCGGGTGAAGCCGCGCCCGCGACCGATGCGCGCATGCAGGACGACGCCGCACCCGCAGCGCCCACGGTGGAACCTGCGGCCGATCCCATCGAGCCAATGCAACCGCCGGCGGCAGAAAGACGACACGATGATGACACTTTCATCGTGGAGGACGTCGCGCCCCTCGAACCGGCGCCGGTCGCGGTGCCGGCAGCGGTGGCTGCTGCCAGTGATGCTCCCAGTTTCCTCGGCAGCGCGCGAGCGCGCACGCTGCCGGCACCGCGCTGGCACTGGCTGCTGGTGGCAGGTCTGGCACTGCTGCTGGTACTGCAGAGCGTGCTGGCCGACCGCGCGCGCCTGGCCGCCGACGCCGGCAACCGTGCATGGCTGGCCCCCCTGTGCGGCGTTCTCCATTGCAGCCTGCCGCCCTGGCATGAACCGGCCGCGTTCACCATGACCAGCCGCGAGATCCGCCCACTGCCCGGGCAGGCCGGCGTGCTGCAGGTACAGGCCAGTATCCGCAACGATGCGCGCTGGGCGCAGGCCTGGCCGGACCTCCGCCTGTCGCTGTCCGATGCCGATGGCCGGGTGATCGGTAGCGGTGTGTTCCCCCCTGCGCAGTACCTGGGCGAGCCTCCCGGCACCGCGCAGCTGGAACCGGGCCAGAGCGCACGCATTGCGTTCCGTGTACAGGAGCCCGCCGCATCCACTGTCGCATTCACCTTCGACTTCCTCTGACCAGGCTGAAGACGCCCAGCCGTGGCAGGTCGAGCACGCTCGCGCTAGACTGACCGCCACCACCTCGTCCGGCCGCGCGCTCCGCGCGCACGGGCCAACCGAATCGGGAACCCCCTTGAACGCTGTCCTTTCTCGTCCTGACAACAGTCGTGGCGCTCCCCGGCCACCGCTGCGTGAACACGTCGCCCAGTCCGTGCGCCGCTACCTGCGTGATCTCGATGGCTGCGACGCGGACGATGTCTACGAGATCGTGCTGCGCGAGATGGAGATCCCGTTGTTCGTGGAAGTGCTCAACCACTGCGAAGGCAACCAGAGCCGCGCCGCAGCGATGCTGGGCATCCACCGTGCCACCCTGCGCAAGAAGCTGAAGGAATACGGCATCAGCGCGTAAGCGCCGATACCGCCTTTGTAGAGTCGAGCCATGCTCGACTGCTTCTGCGCCAGGCAACCCGTGAAAAGCAGTCGAGCATGGCTCGACTCTACAAGAGCGGCTCGCCACGCCATGCGTGGATGGCGCCCTCCCGGAATCAACCGCCGCCGCCCGCCTTCCAGTAGTAGCGCACCACATGGAAGAACACCGGTGCGGCGAAGCACACCGAATCCAGCCGGTCGAGCATGCCCCCGTGGCCCTCGATCATGTGGCCCCAGTCCTTGATGCCGCGGTCGCGCTTGATCGCCGACATCACCAGGCCGCCCCAGAACCCCATCAGGTTGATCAGCAGCGACAGGCCGAAGGCCTGCAGTGGCGTGAATGGCGTGATCCACCACAGCGCCGCGCCCAGCGCGCTGGCACTCAGCACGCCCCCCACGAAGCCCTCCACCGTCTTCGACGGCGACAGCTTCGGTGCGATCAGGTGCCTGCCCAGCAGCTTGCCCCAGATGTACTGCAGCACGTCCGAGGACTGCACCACGATCACCAGGAAGGCAAACAACAGCACGTTGCGCGACGGGTCATGCCCCGGCACGTGCAGGTTCAGCAGCAGCGGGACGTGCGAGATGCAGAACACGCAGATCATCAACCCCCACTGCACCTTCGCCGTGCGCTCCAGATAGTGGGTGGTATCACCGCCGATGGTCGACAGGATCGGCAGGAACAGGAACGCGTAGACCGGAATCAGCAGCGTGTACATGCCGTACCAGTCGATCCACACCAGGTAGTACTGCCAGGGCAGCACGATGTAGAACGCTGCCAGCAGCGCGTAGTAGTCGCCCGAGCGGGTCGGCGCCAGGGTGATGAACTCGCGCAGCGCGAACAGCGAGATGATCGTGAACAGCACGATCACCCCGGCACGGCCGAAGAACAACGCCAGCCCGACCACGATCGCCATCACCCACCACGCGCGGATGCGCGAGACCAGGTTGGCGATCACCGCGCTGGGCTGCCCGCGCCGGCGCCAGCGCAGGGTCTCGGCCACCAGTGTGGCCAGCACCAGCACCGCGCCGACACCGGCAAACAGCAGGCCGGTCTGCTGGCCTACGCTCTGCGTTGCCAGATCGCCGGAGACATCCAGCACGAAACTCATGAACGGCCTCCATTGGGTGCCAGGTCCAGCAGCGCCTGCCGGCTGCGCGCCAGGAAAGCGGTCTTGTCCTCATCGGCCTGCAGCCGCAGCGGCGTACCGAAGGTGGCCGTGCACAGCAGCGGCAACGGCAGGAACCGGCCCTTGGGCATCACCCGTTTCAGGTTGTCGATCCACACCGGTACGAACTCCAGTTCCGGGCGCTGCCGCGCCAGGTGGTAAATGCCGCTCTTGAACGGCAGCAGCGGTTCGTCGCCGACATTGCGCGTGCCCTCCGGGAACAGGATCAACGAACACCCTTCATCAACCGCTTCGCGCAGCACCTGCAACGGATCCTGCTGGCGATGCCCGGCCTCGCGCTCGACCAGCACGCCGTTGAACACCGCATCGATCAGGTAGCGGCGCAGGGCATCGCCCTGCCAGTACTCGGCCGCCGCCACCGGGCGCACCTGGCGGCGCAGCGCCGGTGGCATCGACGACCAGATCAGCACGAAGTCACCGTGGCTGGCATGGTTGCCGTAATAGACGCGGTGCTCGCTGGATGGTGCACAGCCGATCCACAGCGCGCGTGCGCCGGTCACCACATGGATCGCGCCACTGCAGGCGCGGGCAATCAGTCTGGCGAACATCGGTTCCTCCCGTTCACGTCTGCGGCCACAGCACCGCCAGCAGCAGTACCGAAAACTGCAGCAGGGTGGCCACGTACTGGCGCACCAGCAGGCGCCGCATGCCGATCCAGCGCGCGTCCCAGCCACGCATCGGCGCCTGCGCATCACGGCGACGCAGGCCAGCGGCGTGGAGGGCGGCATCCACCCGTGCGGCGGCCGCATCCCCCTGCAGGTGTTCGCGCAGCAGCAGCTTCAGCAGGCTGGCATCAAGCTGCACGCGCACCGCGTAGTACGCCTGCACCACGCCCATCGCCACGCTCAGCAACAGCAGGCCGGCGGCAATCATCGCCAGCCCCGGCTCACTACCCAGCAACAGCAGCGCCACCAGCAGCAGGCCCAGTGACAGCACGGCTGGCAGGCGGCCCTGGCGCAGCAGCAGGTGCATCATCGGCAGATCGACAGCGTTGCTCATGCAGGGCTCTCCGGTGCGGCGGCGGCCGCGATGGCCTGTAGATGACTGTCATGCAGGACGATCGACGGCCGTGCGCTGCGCACGATCGCCACCGCAGCGTCGGCATCGGTGGCACGACCACTGCACAGCAGCCAGGTCGCGACGCTGGCGGCACTACGCGAATAGCCCAGCGCACAGCACACGAGCAGCGGCCCCTGCGCACGCAGCCGCTCGATCGCCTCGGCCGCCTCGCGCAACTGCGCCGGCGTGGGTACCACCAGGTCCAGCATCGGCACGCGGGCATACGCCGCGCCCGGCGCACGGCAGGACAATTCGGCACAGACGTCCACCACGCCCCGCAGCGGCGGCAGCAACGCGGTGCTGGGAATGCGCCCCAACCACACGCCGTCCATCACCGGCACCGGCTGTGGCGCACGGCGTGTCCACACTCGTGAGTTGATCCAGGCCGCACCCAGATACGGCGCCAGCAGCCAGCGTGCCGCCATCGTCAGGCGTCCATCGGCGCGCTTCTGGAACACCGCCGTGCCCAGCCCGGCGTAGGCCAGTGCCACCAGCAGCAGCGACACCACCGGCCACAGCAGCCACAGCAGCCACAGCGCTGCATCGCGCACCACCACCACTGGTACCAGCAGGGCCGTCGCCCCCAGCAGATAGAACAGCGCCATGCGCCAGCGCCTGGGGTCGCGTGCGGTGCGCCAGGCGCGCAGCGGTGGCGTGCCCTGCTCCGGCCACAGCCAGACGCATAGCCATCCCGCCAGCAGGCCGGTCGGGATGTCGATGAAATGGTGCTGGAACGTGGTCAGTACCGAAACGCCGATCAGCAGCGCCCACCCATGCAGCACCCAGCGCCAGGCGCCGTGCAGGTACTGCGCGAACTTCACCCACAGCACGATCAGCAGCACGATGTGCAGCGACGGCGCCTGGTTGAACGGCTTGTCGAAGCCCAGCAGCACATCGAACAGCCAGCCGAACACACCGCCGATCTCCGGCCGTTCGAAGCTGAAACGCAACGGCCACAGCAGGAAACACGCCACCGCGATGACCTGCGCGCTGAACAGCCGCAGCGCGTGCCGGTCCAGTTCCAGCCGTTGCCGGCACAGGAAGAACGAGATCGCATAGAACAGATCGATCGACCAGTACGGCACGATCGTCCACGGCACGAACGGGATGCGTGTCTCCCAGGCGAACGCCATCACCGGCAGCGCAGCATGGCGGCTGGCCATCCAGTTGGCGAAGCCGTAGCTGGCGAAGAAGAACGGGCCCAACAGGGCCAGCCACAACAGGGCGCGCCGCCAGGGGCGCCCCTCTGCGGCCCGCGGGGCGGCGGCGAGCGTCGCCATCACGCGGTCCGGCGTGCCAGCGACACGGTGAAGATGCCGAAGTCATCAATGCGCTGCGCCACCTTCTCGAACCCGGCCAGTCGCACCAGCTCGTCCATCTCCTGCTGGGTACGACGCCGCATCACCCACGCCGCGCCGCCGCGGTGGCTGGTCAGCGCGCGGGCGATGAACTCCAGCTGCGGGTGCCAGGGCTGGCCGGTGTAGGCCAGGTAGCCGCCGACCGGCACCGTCGCGGCGATGCCCTGCAGCGAGCGCAGTACCGCATCGTTGTCGGGGAACAGTTCGTACAGGCCCGAGACCACCGCCAACGTCGGCGCCGGGTCCACCCTGGCCAGCTGCGCCGGATCGAACGCATCGCCCTGCTCGAAGCGGGCGATGTCGGCCGCCCCGAGCCGCTCGATCAGCGCCTGGCCCTGGGTGACATTCAGGTCGCTGAAATCACGCAGCACGATGCGATCGGCGCGCTGTTCGCCCTGGCCCAGCGCTTCCAGCACGTAGCGGCCATGGCCGGCAGCCACGTCCAGCACGCGCACCGGCGTGCCCTGCCCGCGCAGGCGCTGGGCAGCATCGCGCAGCAGTTCCTGCAGGTGCTGGCCACGCACGCGGATGCCGCGCCAGCCGATCGCATCCAGATAGTTGCGATCGACCATGCGTCCCAGCGGGCCCTTGCCACGGGCTTCGTCGCGGTAGATGTAGTCCAGCGTGCTGCCCGAATCGAAACCGGTCTGCAGCCCCAGCGCGATGCCTTCGGACAGCGTGCCACCGAAGCGCAGGCCACCGCGCACCACGCGCCAACGCAGGTCGGCCACGCTGTTGCGCTCTGGCGGCCACGCCAGGACTTCCGATTCCTCGAAGGTCGGCCCATGGCGGTGCGCATCGCGTCGCGACAGCTCGCGCAGCGGTTCGGCGAAACGCGCCTGGATGAAGCTGCGGATGCGCGCCAGCGCAGGCGCGCGGTCGCGCTCGCCCAGCGTGTCGTGGAAGAAGCCCGGCAGGTGCACGCGCTCCTTGATCGGGCTGGACAGGCGTTCGTAGAAGCGGTCCTGCGGGCCGCGATGCACGACGAAATCCGAACCGGACACCAGCAGCTGCACCGGCACGCTGATCGCCTGTGCGTCGGCCACGACGCGGTCGGCGGCCTCGTACAGGCCCAGCAGCACGCGCACCGAGATCGGCCGGGTGATCAGCGGATCGGTGCGGTAGCTCTGCACCCGCGCCGGGTCGTGGGTCAGCCACTGCGGCTTGACATAGCTGTTGACGAAGAAGTTGCCGCGCAGCTTCTGCATCAACGCCAGGCCCGGGCGTGCGAACGGCACGTACAGCTTCACCTTGAACGCCGGCGAGGCCATCACCAGCGCACGCAGGCGCGGCGCATAGTCATGCACCCAGGTGGCGGCGACCACGGCGCCCACGCTCTGCGCGATCACCACGATGTCTTCCACCGCGATGCCGTGCTCGGCACCGATGTGGGCGATGAAGCTGTCCAGGTCGCGTACCAGTGCCGGGAAGCCGGGTGCATCGCCACGCGCGCCCGGGGAGCGGCCGTTACCGCGCGCGTCCCAGGCGAAGAAGGCGGTATCGGGCAGGTCCAGCTCATCGACCAGGTGGGTGACCCGGCCGGAATGCTCGTGGCCACGATGCAGCAGCACGATGGCCTTGCTGGCCGGCGTTGCGGTGGTGCCCGCCCAGTACCGGTAGAACAGCGCTACCTGGTCGAAGCTGTGGAATTCCCGTTCCTGCGCCTGACGCATGCAATCTCCTGATTGTCTTTTTGTATCTGCTTGATTAATTAGGCGAAACCGCCGCTTCCCGCAGTCCGCGACGGACGCGGTTGATCATGGTCAGCATGCACAGCGCCGCCATGGCCGCAGCCACGCCAGTGACCGCCATCGCGCCAACCCACTCAAACGCCAGCAGCAGGCCCAGCGCACCGATCACGAACGCGCGGTCGCTCTTGCCCATCGGGCCGTCGTAGCGGCGGCTGGCACCAACCATCAGCCCCAGCACGCCGGCGTACTCGCTCAGCGCCGCCGTCCAGGCCAGCAGCCACAGCGCTTCCGGGCGCACGCCCGGCACGCTGAGCAGGCTCAGGTACAGCGCGGCGTCGGCGACCACATCGCACAGTTCGTTCAGATAGGCACCCAGCCGCGACTGCTGGCCGAACTCGCGGGCCAGCATGCCGTCCACCGCGTTGAGTGCCATGCGCAGCAGCATCCACAACGGCAGCAGCAGGTACAGCAGCGGCTGGGCCGGGGCGCAGCACCACACCGCAGCGGCCACCAGCAGCGAGACCACGGCAGCGGCCACGGTCACCGCGTTGGCGGTGACCCCCATGCGGTACAGGCCGCGTACGGCTGGACGCAACAGGTCCTGGAAACGTCCCTTCAATGCATAGATCGACATGATCCGAAGCCGCTGATCCTTGGCAGTTCGGGCACAGCCTACCCGATTGCGGCAGTGCGCCCCATCCAATTGCTTGCAGGCCGCCCCGGCCCAGGGTGTGCTGAAGGCGGCCGCAGGGCCGTCGGCGCCAGCCGATTTTGCCCGCCAGCGCCCGCCACCGGCCCCCACCGCCTACAATATCGGCCCCGCTCCGCTGCCGATTCTGTCCCATGACTGCTGATCTGTTGCCCGTCCGTCGGGCCCTCCTCTCCGTTTCCGACAAGACCGGCCTGGCCGAGTTGGCCACTGCGCTGGCTGCACGCGGCGTGGAGCTGCTGTCCACCGGCGGCACCGCCAAGGCCATTCGCGACATGGGCTTGGCCGTGAAGGACGTGGCCGACGTTACTGGCTTCCCGGAGATGATGGACGGCCGGGTCAAGACCCTGCACCCGATGGTGCACGGCGGCCTGCTCGGCCGATCCGGCCTGGATGATGCGGTGATGGCCGAGCACGGCATCGGCGCCATCGACCTGCTGGTGCTGAACCTGTACCCGTTCGAGTCGGTCACCGCCAAGGCCGACTGCACCCTGGCCGACGCGGTCGAGAACATCGACATCGGCGGCCCGGCGATGCTGCGTTCGGCAGCCAAGAACTTCGCCCGCGTGGCGGTGGCCACCGATCCGTCGCAGTACGCCGAACTGCTGGCCTCGCTGGACGCCAACGACGGCCAGCTGAGCGCCGCCACCCGCTTCGCGTTCTCGGTGGCCGCGTTCAACCGCGTCGCCCAGTACGACGCGGCAATCAGCAACTACCTGTCGGCGGTCACCGCCACCGACGCCGCGGTACCGGCGCGTGCCGAGTACCCGGCGCAGATGAACTCCACCTTCGTGAAGGTGATGGACCTGCGCTACGGCGAAAACCCGCACCAGAGCGGCGCGTTCTACCGCGACCTGTACCCGGTGCCGGGCACGCTGGCCACGTTCCAGCAGCTGCAGGGCAAGGAACTGAGCTACAACAACCTGGCCGATGCCGATGCAGCGTGGGAATGCGTGCGCCAGTTCGACGCGCCGGCCTGCGTCATCGTCAAGCACGCCAACCCGTGCGGCGTGGCCGTCGGTGCCGGCAACGGCGATGCCTACGAGCTGGCCTACGCCACCGACCCGACCAGCGCCTTCGGCGGCATCATCGCCTTCAACAAACCACTGGACGCCGCCACCGCCAAGGTGATCCTGGACCGCCAGTTCGTCGAAGTGCTGATTGCCCCGGACTACGAGCCGGCCGCGCTGGAATACGCGCAGAAGAAGGCCAACGTGCGCGTGCTGCGCATCCCGCACGGCGATGGCCTGAACAACTTCGACAGCAAGCGCGTCGGCTCGGGCCTGCTGCTGCAGTCCTCGGACAACCGCGGCATGACCCGAGATGGACTGAAGGTGGTCAGCAAACTGGCGCCGACCGACAAGCAGTTCACCGACCTGCTGTTCGCCTGGAAGGTGGCCAAGTTCGTGAAGTCCAACGCGATCGTCTACGCCAGGGACAACCGCACGATCGGCGTGGGTGCCGGCCAGATGAGCCGTGTGTACTCGGCGCGCATCGCCGGCATCAAGGCCGCCGATGCGAACCTGGTGGTCGAGGGCTCGGTGATGGCCTCCGACGCGTTCTTCCCGTTCCGCGACGGCATCGACGCCGCCGCTGCCGCTGGCATCAAGGCGGTGATCCAGCCGGGCGGTTCGATGCGCGACGCCGAGGTCATCGCCGCCGCCGACGAACATGGCCTGGCCATGGTGTTCACCGGCGTGCGCCACTTCCGTCATTGATACTGGAGCGACACGGATGTCCGCAGTTTCGATGAAATCGCTGGCCGCCCTCGCCCTCGCGGGTGCGGCCGTACTGGCGGGCTGCAAGCCTGCGGGCGAGCCCAGCGTGGCGCCGAAGGTGGATGCGCCTTCGGTCGCCCCCGCCTCACCGGCACAGCATGTCAGCCGCACCGCACGACTGCAGGCTTTCCTGGTCCAGCGTTACGGCAGCAACGCCAAGCTCTCCGGTGAATGGCGCGGCAGCTGGACCGACGATGGCGACACCCATGCGATGGACTGGCAGGTCTGCGCGGAACAACCGGTAGTGAGCGGTGACAGCTGGCAACAGCTGCTGGCCGTGTGCGGTGCGCTGGTCGATGGCGCACACATTGACCCGGGCACCATCGAGTTCTTCGTGCTGCGCCCTCAGGGCGAGGGCTTCGAAGTGAGCAGCGAACTGACCGGCGAGCGTTTCGGCAGCGGCGGCCAACCCGGCACCGCCAGCATCATCCGCGCCGGTAGCGACTTCTATGGCTTCCGTGTCGAGGACGGCTGGTTCGGCCAGGGCTTCTCGCTTCTCTCGCAATCGCTGATCCTGCCCGGCCCGAACGGCCTGGTCGCCAGTGGCAGCGTGCGCAGCCATATCGACAATGACGCCCAGTACGAGTGCGACGACGTCGACGCCAATGCCGATCCTGAAACGTCGGAAGACTGCCGCAGCCGCCGCTTCAGCATCGATTTCGCACTGCGTTTCGACGACAGTGACCGCAGCGCGCGCACCTGGCCGCTGCTGATCGAGGAGACCGGCACCACCTGTGGCGGCAAACCAGTCCGCCAGCAGCACCGCTTCACCCTGGACAGCAAGACCTGGACCTATTCCTTCCCCGAAGCGCTGCGACGCGAAGGCTGCGAGTGAGCCACGCGCGCCGCCGGGGATACCGATCTTCCCTTCCCACGCAATCTGGAATCTCGTGATGAACGTACTTGTCATCGGCTCTGGCGGCCGCGAACACGCCCTGGCATGGAAGCTGGCCCAGTCCTCCCGTGTCACCGAAGTGATCGTGGCGCCCGGCAACGCCGGCACCGCCAACGAAGACAAGTGCCGCAACGTGGCGGTGAAGGTCACCGACATTGATGGCCTGCTCGCGCTGGCCCAGGCCGAAGGCGTGGCGCTGACCGTGGTCGGCCCGGAAGTGCCGCTGGTAGCCGGCGTGGTTGACCGCTTCCGCGCCGCCGGCCTGCGCATCTTCGGGCCGACCGCCGCCGCCGCGCAGCTGGAAGGCAGCAAGGCCTACGCCAAGGACTTCCTGGCCCGCCACAACATTCCCACCGCGTTCTATGCCGTGCACACCGAGGTGGATGCCGCGCTGGCCTACATCCGCGAGAAGGGCGCACCGATCGTGGTCAAGGCCGATGGCCTGGCCGCCGGCAAGGGCGTGATCGTGGCAATGACGCTGGCCGAAGCCGAGGACGCGGTGCGTGACATGCTCTCGGGCAACGCGTTCGGTGATGCCGGTGCACGCGTGGTCATCGAGGAATTCCTCGACGGCGAGGAAGCCAGCTTCATTTCGATGGTGGACGGCGTGCATGCGCTGCCGATGGCCACCTCGCAGGACCACAAGCGCGTCGGCGACGGCGACACCGGCCCGAACACCGGCGGCATGGGCGCGTACTCGCCGGCCCCGGTGGTCACGCCGGAGGTACACGCACGGGTGATGCGCGAGGTGGTGAACCCGACCGTGCAGGGCATGATCGCCGACGGCATCCCGTTCACCGGCTTCCTCTATGCCGGCCTGATGATCGACGCCAGCGGCGCGCCGAAGGTGATCGAATTCAACGTGCGCTTTGGCGACCCGGAAACCCAGCCGGTGATGCTGCGCCTGCAGTCGGACCTGGTGGAGCTGGTGGAAGCGGCCATCGACGGCCGCCTGGACCAGATCGAAGCACAGTGGGATGCACGGCCGTCGCTGGGCGTTGTGATGGCCGCCAGGCCGTACCCGGAATCGCCGGTTACCGGTGACGTCATTTCCGGCCTCGGTGACGTGCCGGCCAGTGCCAAGGTGTTCCATGCCGGCACCACGCTGGACGCGCAGGGCCAGGTGCTCAGTGCCGGCGGTCGCGTGCTGTGCGTGGCGGCGCTGGGCCACAGCGTGCGCGACGCACAGGCGAATGCGTATGCGGGCGTGGCCAAGGTGACCTGGGCCAATGAGTTCCACCGCAACGACATCGGCTGGCGCGCGATCGCACGCGAGGGCTGAGGCAGTCACGGCATCGGGACATCCACGCATGGCGTGGATTGAATAGCGCCGAAACGAACGGGCCCGGCAATGCCGGGCCCTTGCTTTACAGGACTGCTTCGAGTCCCTTCCGATCAATCAGGTTCAGCAGTTTCAGTGAGGGCCCGCTGGGCTTCTTCTCGCCTTGCTCCCAACTGCGCACCGTGGAGACGCTGGTGTTCAGCACCCCGGCAAACACTGGCTGGCTGAGCTGCAACGATGTACGCAGCGCGCGGATCTGGGCACTGCTGTATTCGGGAACAGGCTCAAGGCACAGCGCCTCGTAGCTGCTCAACCGACGTTTGTCGATGAAGCCGTGCGCATGCAGACTCACGGCCGCATCGTGCACCGCCTCAAGCAGCAAACTTTTTGCGCGCCTTCGCTCAGGGGCCTTTGCCATGGCAGATCTCCTGTAGATCCCCGTACTCCACGGCACGCTTCAACTGTGCCGGACTCATTTTCAGGAACTCCGATGCATACAACTGCAGTGCATCTCGTTCCGCATTCGTGATCGCGGCGCGTTCGCTCTTTTCATATCCGAAAAGAAAGAACCAATGCCCGCCTCGCTGTGTTGCGACGATGGTTCGAGCGCTTCCGCGCTTTCCTCGTCCCGGCAACGCGACGCGCTTCTTGAAGAGGCCTCCGCCAAGATCTGCATCCACCAGACCCGCTTCCATTTCCCTTACCGACTGGCACAAGGCAGCGTCAGACAGCACGGTCCTGCGCATGCTGCGGTTGAAACTTCGGGTGCGGAAAACGCGTGGCATGATCATACCGTGCCACCCAGTGGTACGGCGTGAACATCAGGATCCAGCGCAGGACCCGGTCGGCGCAATCACCGTCCTGGCGTCAGGGCATCCACGCATGGCGTGGATGCCCCCCACAAACGTGAAAGGCCCGGCATTGCCGGGCCTTTCTCCATTCCAACGCCACCCCGCCTTACGCGGTGAACAGCGCCTTCATCTTCTTCAGCGCGTTCGCCTCGACCTGGCGGATGCGCTCGGCCGACACGCCGTACTCGTCGGCCAGCTCCTGCAGCGTCACCTTGCTGTCGGCATCCAGCCAGCGGCGGCGGATGATGTCGCGCGAACGGGCATCCAGCTCGGCCAGGCCTTCGCGCAGCAGCTGCATCTGGTTGTCTTCGCTGTCGGCACGCTCGTAGGCCATCGACGGGTCTTCGTCGTTGGCAACCAGGAACGCGGCCGGCGACGGCGGCGCGTGTTCGTTGTCCTCCTCGGTCGGCGCATCGAAACCGATATCGCGACCGGACAGGCGCGATTCCATTTCCATGACCTCACGCTCGGACACGTTCAGGTCCTTGGCCACCGCGCTGACTTCGGCCGCGTTCATCCAGCCCAGGCGCGTCTTCGACTTGCGCAGGTTGAAGAACAGCTTGCGCTGCGCCTTGGTGGTGGCGACCTTCACGATGCGCCAGTTCTTCAGGATGAACTCGTGCATCTCGGCACGGATCCAGTGCACGGCGAAGGACACCAGGCGCACGCCCATGTCCGGGTCGAAGCGCTTGACCGCCTTCATCAGGCCGATGTTGCCTTCCTGGATCAGGTCGCCCAGCGCAAGGCCGTAACCGTTGTAACCGCGGGCCACGTGCACCACGAAGCGCAGGTGCGAATGCACCAGCTCGCGGGCGGCGTCCAGATCGTTGCCGTCGCGGAAGCGACGGGCCAGGTCCTGTTCGTCATCGACCGACAGCACCGGGATCTGGTGCACGGCACCGATGTAGGCGTCCAGCGAACCGAGCGCACTGGGAATCGGGAGATTGTTTGCCACAAGGGCAGTAGAGGTGTTCTGGCTCATAGGCACCCATCTTAGCAGTCCGGGATTTGGACTGCTAAAGGAGGAAAAAGTTCCAGCATCCTATTGATGCAACACTGGTCCCAAACAGAGCCCTACCGTAGCGCGATTTGATGACAGTGGCGAGCACGCTTTTCGGGATTCACAATCCCTTGGAATTCAAGCAATTACACACCAGAAACCGGCCGATTCCGGTCAAGCGGAGCTGAACGGGCTGCCTCGAAGGCCCATTCAGGGCCGGGGACGTTGCCCGATGTTCAGGCCCAGCCGCCCGCGGGCGCTCAAAGCGCCGAACGAGGCGGAAGCGACCAGTCAATCGGGGCCTGGCCGCGGCGCTGCAGGTACTCGTTGGCCATCGAAAAATGCCGGCAGCCGAGGAAGCCGCGGTGGGCCGACAACGGCGACGGATGCGGCGACTTCAGCACGCGATGGCGGCGGGTGTCGATGACCTTGCCCTTCTGCTGCGCATAGGCGCCCCAGAGCATGAACACCAGGCCTTCGCGTTCGCGGTTGAGCACGTCCACCACGTGGTCGGTGAAGCCCTCCCAGCCCCGCCCCTGGTGCGCGCCGGCCTTGCCCTCTTCCACGGTCAGCACCGCATTGAGCAGCAACACGCCGCGCTGCGCCCACGGGATCAGGCAGCCGTGGTCCGGACGCGGGATACCGAGATCGCTCTCGATCTCCTTGTAGATGTTCAGCAGCGACGGCGGCACCGGCACGCCCGTCGGCACCGAGAAACTCAGGCCATGGGCCTGGCCACGGCCGTGATACGGGTCCTGGCCGAGGATGACCACCTTCACCTGCTCGAACGGCGTGGCGTCGAACGCAGCGAAGATCTGCGGGCCGGGCGGGAATACCGCGGCACCACTCGCCTTGCGCTGGCGCAGGAAGCTGGACAGCTCGCGCATCTGCGGTTGCAGCAGGTAATCACCGACGTGCTGCTTCCAGCTCGGTTCCAGCTGGATCGTCGGGGTGTCGGCTACTTCATCCATCATCGAATCAGGGGTCCATCGTTCAATCGGGCCAGCCGCAGCTGGAACAGCACCTTGGTAACCAGCAGCCGTTCTTCGATCGGCTTGAGCACCAGGTCGTTGGCGCCGGACTGCAGCAGCCCGGTCTGGTTGTGGGGATTGCCGTCGCCGGTCATCACCAGCACCGGCAGGCGGCGCTTGCCGTAGCCGAAGTCCACGCGCACACGCTGCACCACGTCGCGGCCGCTCAGTTCACCCTTCAGGGTGACGTCGGTCAGCACCAGGTCGATGCGGTGGCGGCTGCGGCCCAGCGACTCGGCGGTGAGCAGGGTGAACGCCTCTTCCGCGCTGACCACGTGCAGCACGTTCAACTGCTGGCGTTCGAGCATGCGCTTGGTGGCCTCGGCCACCACGCGGCTGTCCTCGATGTAGAGGATGGTCGCGCCAGGAATGGTCTGCGGCTGCACGTAGCCGCGGATGAAGGTCGCCAGCGCCTCGTGGCCGAGCGATTTGTCGAAATAGTCGGTGACGTATTCGGTGAAGCGGCGCTGCTCCAGGTGCTGCTGGGCATCACCGGACACCACGATCACCGGCACATAGGCCTGGCCCACGGCGTCGCGGACCATCCGCGCCAGCGCCAGGCCATCCCCGTCGCGCAGGGTCAGCGACGTGGTCACCAGGTCCACCGGGCCCTGCGCCAGCGCCTGCTGTGCATCCTCAATGCTGTCGCAGCCGATCACCTCCACGCCCGGCAGCTCACGGGTCAGGACGTCGGCAATCAGCTTGCGCACCAGCTTCGAGCCATCGACCACCATCACCCGCGTCGCGGGCCCATCAAGGTGCTTCAGCGCTTGCGGTTGCATGCCGGTCTCAGGTGTCGGTCGGACGGGTCTGGCGGAGGAAGTGGCCGGTGACCAGCCAGGCCCCCAGCCAGCCCAGCAGCAGCGTGCCGAGCAGGACCAGGCCCCCATGCAGCAGGTCCAGGCCATGCAGCACGAACGGGCTGCCGTAGCTGCGCGAGAGTTCGGCCAGCGGCATGCGCAGTGCGGCGCCGGCGGCGGCGATCAGGGCCAGCGCCACCGCACCGGCACCGAGGCCGTACCAGGCGCCCAGGTACAGGAACGGACGGCGGATGAAGCCGTCGCTGGCACCAAGCAACTGCAGCACGCCGATCTCTTCGCGGCGGGCCTGGATATCCAGGCGCACGGTGTTGCCGACCACCAGCGCGGCGCCGGCGCCGAGCAGCACCGACAGCACCTGTACCAGCCGTGCCCCGAACGCCAGCCAGGCATCCAGGCGCTGGCGCCACAGCGCATCGTGCTGCACCAGGTCGGCCTCGGGCAGGCTTTCCAGCGCACGTGCCAGGCGCGCATCGTCCTTGCCCTGGCCCGGGGTGATCACCAGCAGCGAGGGCAGCGGGTTGTCGTTGAGCGCGTCGATCGCCTCGCCCAGGCCAGCATCGCGCAGTTCCTGCAGGCCCTGTTCGGGCGTGCGCACGTTCACTTCGGCGACGTCGTCGCGGTCGCGCAGCTGGCCGGCCAGGCGCAGCGCGCCGGGGCCATCGACATTGCCCTTCAGGAACACATTGATATCGCGCGACTGCTGCACGCTGCCGGCGAACTGCTTGAGGTTGTCCAGCGCGATCGACAGGCCCAGTGGCAGGGCCAGCGCCAGCGCCATGACCATCACCGTCAGCAGCGTCGCCCACGGCTTGCGGCAGGCGCGGCCCAGGCTGAACACCACGCTGTGCACGTGGTGCTGGAACCAGACGCCCACCCGCGAGGGGGCGGCGGCTTCGCTGTTTTCGTTCTTCGCCATGCGTTACTCCGCCAGGTCCTGCGGCGAGATGTCGTCCGCCAGCCGGCCGTGGTCGAGGATCAGCACACGCTTGCGCATGCGACGCAGCAGCGGCAGGTCATGGCTGACCACCAGCACGCTGGTGCCGCGCGAGGGCAGCTCGGCGAACAGGGCCATGATCTCCGCCGCCAGGGTCGGGTCGAGGTTGCCGGTCGGCTCATCAGCCACCAGCAGTTTGGGCTCGCCGACGATGGCGCGGGCGATGCCGACGCGCTGCTGCTCGCCGGCCGACAGCTGCGAGGGCAGCGCCTTCTCGCGATGGCCCAGGCCCATCCGTTCGAGCACCGAGCGCACGCGCTTGCTGATGTCGCCGCGGCGGGTACCGCGCAGGATCAGCGGCAGCGCCACGTTCTCGGCGATCGAGCGGTCCATCAGCAGGCGATGGTCCTGGTAGACCGCCCCCACCGCGCGTCGGTGGCGCGGCACATCGCCGCCACGCACCTTCAGCAGGTTGCGCTCGTCGAACACCACCGCGCCACGGCTGGGCCGCTCGTCGAGGTGGATCAACTTGAGCAGGGTGCTCTTGCCCGCACCGGAATGGCCGGTGACGAACAGCATCTCGCCCGGCGCGACCTCGAAGCTGACATCGATCAGCGCCTCGTGGCCACCGGCGTACTGTTTGCTGACATTGTCGAAGCGCAGGACACTCATGCCCCGATTATGCAGGAGCGGCGCGACGACGTGGAGATGGCCTCATGATCGGTCGTGCCGGCCGCTGGCCGGCACTACCTTTAAGGCCACCCGACCAACGGTCGGGTGCTACCCGCTGGTCGGCAGCGCCGATCAGCTGCCCGACAGCATCCGGCGGATCTTGCGGCCGATGCGGGTCAGGAACGAATCGCCGGTATCGGCGGCGGTTCGCACCGGCTTGGCCACCACCTGCACCGGGGTGACCGGGCTGGCGCCGTTGCCGGCGGTGTTCTGCACGCCCTCGGCGCCTTCGACCGGACGGCCGTGGCGACGACGACGGCGCTTGCGCGGCTTGCGCTCGCCCTCCACCGCCCCTTCCGGTGCGCCTTCGGCACGCGGCGGGCGCGGCGGACGCGGGGCCTGTGCCACGGCGGCCTCGGCACCTTCAGCCGGCGCGGCGGACGCCTGCCCGCCTTCCACGCGCGGCTTGCGCGGGCCACGCGAACGGCGCTCGCCGCTGCGCTCACCGTCGCGACGCTCGCCACGACCACCGCCGGAGCGGCCGCCACTGCGGCCACCACCACGACGCTCTTCCTCGGCGGCGCGGGCTTCGCGCGCTTCACGGAAGATCTGGCCGACGCTCTCGTTCTCCTCGCCTTCCTCGCCAGCGGCCGGGGCCGGGCGTTCCGGGCGCGGCAGCGGGGTCAACAGTTCCTTGGTCACCGGCTCGGACGGAATCTTCTGCTCGATGTACGCCTCGATGTCCGGCAGGCCCATGGCGTAGCGCTCACAGGCGAAGCTGATCGCATCACCCTCTTCGCCCAGGCGCGCGGTACGGCCGATGCGGTGCACGTAGTCTTCGGCATCGAACGGCAGGTCGTAGTTGTAGACGTACTTGATGCCGTCGATATGCAGGCCGCGGGCGGCCACATCGGTGGCCACCAGGATTTCCAGCTGGCCCTTCTGGAAGCGGTTGAGCAGGCTCTCACGCTTCTTCTGCGGCACGTCGCCAGACAGCACGCCGACGCGATAGCCGGCCTTTTCCAGCGAACGGGCGACGCGCTCGACGAACACCTTGGTATTGACGAACACCATGGTGCGCGCGCCTTCGCTGCGCGACAGCAGGCCCAGCAGCAGCGGGATCTTTTCGTCGTCGGCCGGGAAGTAGATGCGCTGGCGCACGCGCGCGGCGGTGATGGTCTCGGCTTCGACCACCAGCTTCTGCGGCTCGTTCATGTGCTCGTAGGCCAGCTCCAGCACGCGGTGGCTGAGGGTGGCGCTGAACAGCAGGGTCTGCCGGATGGTGCGCTCGGGCATGCGGCGCAGCAGGAAGCGGATGTCCTTGATGAAGCCCAGGTCGAACATGCGGTCGGCTTCGTCCAGCACGCAGATCTCGCAGGCGTGCAGCGAAACCACCTTGTGCTGCTTGACGTAGTCGATCAGGCGGCCCGGGGTGGCGATGATCACGTCCACGCCCTGCTGCAGCAGTTCGCGCTGCTTGTCGTAATCCACGCCGCCGTAGACCAGCGCGAAGCGCAGGCCCAGGTCGGAACCGAACTTCACCGCATCCTTGTGGATCTGGATGGCCAGTTCACGGGTCGGGGCGAGGATCAGCGCGCGCGGATCTTCCGGCTTACGGTCGGCCAGGGCCGGGCGGGTCAGCAGGCGGTTCACGACAGCGACCAGGAAGGCCAGGGTCTTGCCGGTGCCGGTCTGCGCCTGGCCGGCGACATCACCACCGGGAAGCGCGACGGGCAGGGTCAGCGCCTGGATCGGCGTGCAGCGGGTGAATCCGGCTCCTTCAAGACCAGCCTGCAGGGCCGGATGCAGCTCGAAGGAGGAGAAGGTCAAATCGGTCAGCGGTTTGTCGCTCATGTGTCCGTCTTGGTATGGCCGCCGGCCCGTGGGGCGGCTGGCACTTCAGCGTCTAGGGGCACCGTCGCAAACTGCGGCCCCTGCGGCGGGTTGGCAGGCTGGGACCACCCGGTCCGCGCGCCGCACAATGCCCCAGTTTAACGCACTCGGGCGGGCAAACCGGAATGGGCAGTCTCAATAGACTGAGAGACGGCCGACCTTCACCCAGCCACACCGGACTTGAACGGCCTGGCCAGGGTCGCTGGTGTCGCCCACTGCCAGCCCCATGTACAGGAAGACAGTGAAATCCGACACATACCAGGCATCGAACCGATCACGATACGCTGGGTTCCAGCCGGCGCCTGTCCCTGCCCTGCGATAGGGGTACACTGCCGGCCGTGAGCGTCCAGGCATTCCGCCGAACGCACCGCGGCAGTGCGCCGCGAGGCAACGACGAGGGTCGCGCCACCGGGCATGGCCCAGTTCACCCACCTCCGGCATGGCCGGGTGCAATCCAAGACGAGAAACCAAGATGAGCGACAAGGTTGTACATGTCGGCGACGCCGACTTTGATAGCGCAGTGCTGAATTCCAAGGAACCGGTGCTGGTCGATTTCTGGGCCGAGTGGTGTGGCCCGTGCAAGATGATCGCCCCGGCGCTGGACGAACTGGCCGATGCCTACCAGGGCCGCGCCAAGATCGCCAAGGTCAACGTCGACCACAATCGTGCGCTGGCCGCCAAGTACCACGTGCGTTCGATTCCGTACCTGGTCGTGTTCAAGGACGGCGAAAAGGTCGGCGAGCAGATCGGTGCGGTCGGCAAGGCCCAGCTGGCCGGCCTGCTGGACAAGGCCCTGGCCTGATCCTGTGGTTCCCCGGCAGCCGCCGCCCGCGGCTGCCGGCGGGCGCCACGCGCCCATGATGAATGCTGTTCCCGGCGACCCTTGCACGGCGCCGCTGGCCGATGATAGTGTCGGCACATCCGGCCGCGTTCGCGTGCCGCACCTTCTGGACGCAGTGTCTTCCAGACCCATTCCCAACGTTCGCCGCCCCAGCCGGGCGCTCGCACCTTCAAGCGAGGAATAACGCTCTTGTCCGATAACACTTCCGAAACCGGCAGCGCCGATGCGCCCGCCGAAAAGCGCGTGCGCAAGCCCCGCGTAGCCAAGGCTGCCGCTCCGGCCGCCGCCGAAACCAGCGCCGCGCCGGCGCAGCCGACCCTGCCGCTGGCCGCCGCGCCGGAAGCACCGGCGCCGGCAGCCCCTTCGCCGAGCGCGCCCGCCGCCGAGGCCCCTGCCAGCAGTGGCGGCGGCGAAGGTGGTGAGGGCCGCGAATCCGGCCAGCCGCGCCAGCAGAATCACCAGGGGGGTGGCCAGAACCAGGGCCAGAACCCGTACAACCAGAACGGCCAGCAGGGACAGGGACAGGGTCAGGGCAACCGCCGCGACCGCTTCCGCAACCGCCGCGACCGTGACCGCAACAACCGCTTCCGCGACGATGGCATGCCCAACGACGGCGGCGAGCAGCAGCCCTTCGTGCCGCGCCCGCATGCCAACGTGCCCGAGGGCTTCCCGGTCTACTCGCTGAGCGACCTCAAGCGCATGCCGGCGCAGAAGCTGCTGGAAATCGCCGAGCAGCTGCAGATCTCCGAAGGCGTCGCCCGCGCCCGCAAGCAGGACGTCATCTTTGCACTGCTGAAGGTGCTGACCCGCCACGGTGACGGCGTCGCCGCCGACGGCGTGCTGGAAATCCTGCCTGACGGCTTCGGCTTCCTGCGCGCGGCCGAAGCCAGCTACCTGGCCGGCCCGGACGACACCTACATCTCGCCCAGCCAGATCCGCCGCTTCAACCTGCGTACCGGCGACCACATCTCCGGCCGCATCCGCTTCCCGAAGGATGGCGAACGCTACTTCGCGCTGAACATCGTCGACACCATCAACGGTGAGCCGATCGAAGCATCGAAGAACAAGGTGCTGTTCGAGAACCTGACCGCCCTGTTCCCGCGTCGCCGCTTCACCCTGGAGCGTGGCAACGGTTCGTCGGAAGACATTACCGGCCGCATCCTCGACCTGATGGCACCGCAGGGCAAGGGCCAGCGCTCGCTCATCGTGTCCCAGCCGAAGGCGGGCAAGACGATGATGATGCAGCAGGTCGCCACGGCGATCACCACCAACCATCCGGACGTGCACCTGATCGTGCTGCTGATCGACGAGCGCCCGGAAGAAGTGACCGAAATGCAGCGCACCGTGCGCGGCGAAGTCATCAGTTCGACCTTCGACGAGCCGGCCGCGCGCCACGTGCAGGTGGCCGAAATGGTCATCGAGCGTGCCAAGCGCCTGGTCGAGCACAAGAAGGACGTGGTGATCCTGCTCGACTCGATCACCCGCCTGGCCCGCGCCTACAACAACGTGGTGCCGAGCTCGGGCAAGGTGCTGACCGGTGGTGTGGACGCCAACGCCCTGCACCGCCCGAAGCGCTTCTTCGGCGCCGCACGCAACGTGGAAGAAGGCGGCAGCCTGACCATCATCGCCACCGCGCTGGTCGACACCGGCTCGAAGATGGACGAGGTGATCTACGAAGAGTTCAAGGGCACCGGCAACAGCGAAGTGCACCTGAGCCGTCGTATCGCTGAGAAGCGCGTGTTCCCGGCCATCGACATCAACCGTTCGGGCACCCGCCGCGAAGACCTGCTGATCGAACCGGAACTGCTGCAGAAGATCTGGATCCTGCGCAAGCTGCTGCATCCGATGGATGAAATGGCCGCGATGGAATTCCTGCTGGACAAGATGAAGAACACCAAGTCCAACGACGAGTTCTTCGGTTCGATGAAGCGATAAGAGAAAAGCCCCGCATTGCGGGGCTTTTTTTTGCCGTCGGGATAGGCGGCATCCACGCATGGCGTGGATCTACCGGCCGCACCGGGCATCACCCGGCGCGGCCGCGCGGCTTACGGGCAGGCCACCGCACCCTCGGCATTGGCCGTGTTGGCGGTCAGCTTGACCTGGGTGAAGGCCGCGGCGAACGGCGTGTCGGCAGTCACCACGAACGGAGCTTCCACCGCACCCAGGGCCACGCCTTGCTTGGCAAAGCACGCCAGCGGCACGGTCACCGTCTGCTTCTGGCCGGGCGAGAGCTTGCCCAGCAACGGGGCGATATCCACCCCGCCCTCGCAGCCACTGCCGCACTGCATCGTCACCTTCACCGGCGAGACAGGGCGCTTCACCAGCTGCACATCGAACTGCAGCGCGCCGTTGCTGCGCGCCAGTGCGCCCAGGTTGCGGCGCGAGGTGCTGCGCGCGATCAGCTGCGCGGGGGCCAGCCAGGTCACCTCCTTGGCGTCCTGCTGGGTGTTCACCTGCACGGTGCGCACCTGCACCACCGGCTTGGCAGCCGGCCAGCGCAGCGTGGCGTTCAGATCATTGCCCAGCGGCTGCGTTGCGCCAGCGGCGGCCACGTGCAGGGCGAACGGCGGCGTGTCGGCGCGGTTGAAGATCGGCAGCACCGTCACTTCGCCGCAGCTGTCCGGACTGGCTTCGTCCAGACGCGCGACCTTGCCGCCCTTGGCGTAGCTCAGGCCATAACCCCGCGCGAACAGGGCCGGCTTCTTCGCATCGGGCTGGTCGATCGGCGCCGGGCATGGCACGCCCGGCCACGGGAAGCTGAGGCGGCCGCGGAAGTCGTGCGCGGGCTTGCCACCCTTGCCGGCCACCAGCACATCGGTGACACCCTTGCCTTCGGTGCCCGGCAGCCAGGCCGCAACGAACGCACTGGACAGGTTGAGCAGGTCGTTGGTGTACATCGGCCGACCGGACAGGTAGACCGTCACCATCGGCTTGCCGCTCGCTGCGGCGGCCTTCAGCACGGCCAGGTCCTGCGGGTAGGCGCGGCTGTGGCTGACCGTGTCCGAAGCAAGGATGTCGCCGTTGGTTTCCGCATACGGCGTTTCCCCGATCACCGCCAGCACCACGTCGAAGGTGTTCGGGTCGATGCCCTGGCCATCTGCGCTGAAGCCGACCTTGTCCGCGCCGAGTTCGGCGCGCAGCGCGCCCAGCACCGAATCGGCGTTGGGGAAGTCGGCGTTGCTGTTCTCGGTGCCCTGCCAGGTCAGCGACCAGCCGCCGGACTGGTCGCCGATGTTGTCGGCGCCCTTGCCGACCACCAGCACGCGCGCGTCGCGGCGCAAGGGCAGCGCGTGGCCTTCATTCTTCAGCAGTACCAGCGATTCGCGCACCGCGCGGCGCGCCAGATCGCGGTGCTGCACGGCCGTGGCATCACCGGCATAGCGGCTGTCGGACGGCTTGTGCTCGAACAGCCCGGCACGCAGCTTCACCCGCAGGATGCGCGTCACCGCATCGTCGATGCGCGCCATCGGGATCTCGCCCTTCTGCACCTGCGCGGTGGTGTTGTCGATGAAGGCCTTCCAGTCATCAGGCACCATCACCATGTCGATGCCGGCGTTGATGGCCTGCGCGCAGCTGTCGTTGCGGCAGCCCGGCACCTGGGCGATGCCGTTCCAGTCGGAGACGACGAAGCCGTCAAAGCCCATCCTGTCTTTCAGCGCATCGGTCAGCAGTGCCTTGCTGCCGTGCATCTTGCCGTAGTCGACACCACCCGCGCGGTCGTTCCAGCTGTTGAACGAGGCCATCACGGTCTGCGCACCTTCGGCCAGCGCGCCGTAATAGCCCTGCGCGTGGACGTTGATCATGGTGGCCTTGTCGACCAGCGCCTCACCCTGGTCCCGGCCGTTGTCGGTGGCACCGTCGCCCAGGTAGTGCTTGGCGGTGGTGACCACGTTGCCGTCATCCTTGAACGCCCCCTGCGCGCCCTTGACGTAGGCGTGGGCGAAGCTGCGGATCACCGCCGGGTCGGACGAATAGCTTTCGTAGGTGCGGCCCCAGCGCGGGTCGTGGGCCACAGCCAGGGTGGGCGCGAACACCCAGCCGATGCCGGTGGCACGCACCGAGCGTGCGGTCGCCTCGCCGATGCGCTCGATCAGTTCGGCATCACCGGCCGCGCCCAGGCCGATGTTGTGCGGGAACAGCGTGGCGCCCAGCACATTGTTGTGGCCATGCACGGCATCGGTACCCCAGATCACCGGCACCGGCGTCTTCGCATCCGTTGCCAGCGACGCCGCGTGGTAGGCATCGGCCAGCTTCAGCCAGGCCTGCACGCTGGCGTGCTTGTCCATGCCCGGCCAGGAGCCGCCGCCGTTGAGTACCGAGCCGATGTAGTACTGGCGTACCTGTTCCGGCGTGATCGTCTTGATCTCGGCCTGGGTCATCTGCCCGATCTTCTGCGCCAGCGTCATCTGCGAAAGGATCTGCTGCACGCGGCGTTCGATGCCGGCGTCGGTGGCGATCGCACTGTGCACGCGCGGCCAGTCCTGCAGGCGTTCGCCCTCGGCCTGCGCGGCACCGGCCGGTGCGGCAAGGGCGGCCAGCAGGCAGCTGGCAAGAAGGGTCTGGGTGGGGCGATTCACTGGGCTCTACCTCCGTGGATGAAGTTCCTGGCATGCGCGGCGGCGATGGCACGCCGGCATGGGTGCCTGCGCACCGCTCCTGACAGCGCTGTCATATAAGTCCGCTCACGTGCTGTCAATCGTTGTTCGTGCGCAATGCGGTGGTGGCCGCGCAACGACGGGCTCCGCCGCGCGCGTGGCGCACCGCGGTCACGCCCGGGTGCTGCATCGCGACAAGGAATCCGGACGTGCCAGCGGACCTCCTGTCGTGGCAACATCCGCCTGCTTCGGCAACATCGACCGGGCCAGCACGCTCTACCATCGCCGCGTGCCCGCCGCCTTCCAGGAGGATCCATCGCACCATGCGCAGTCGAATCGAGGATGTCGCCGCCGTCGCCGCGGTTTCGATCAAGACCGTGTCCCGCGTACTCAACCACGAGCCGAACGTGCGCGAGCAGACGCGCGAACGCGTGCTGGCGGCAGTGGCGCGGCTGGGCTACAAGCCCAACCTGTCGGCGCGCAGCCTGGCCGGCCAGCGCTCGTATGCACTGGCGCTGGTCTACAACAATCCTTCGCGCAACTACCTGATGGAAATCCAGAGCGGCATGCTGGAAGCCTGCCATGCGCAGCACTACAACCTGATCCTGGGGCCGGTCGGTACCGGCCGCCGCACCCTGCCCGACCTGGCCGCGCTGTTCGAGAACTCGCGCCCGGACGGCGTCGTGCTGATTCCACCCCTGACCGACGATGAGGTGGTGCTGTCCTACCTGGAAGAGCAGGACATTCCCTTCGCCTGCATCGCGCCACGCCACCCGGAAGGCCGCATCGGCGTGCGCATGGACGAAACCACCGCGGTGGTCGAACTGATCGGCCACCTGGTCGCGCAGGGCCATCGCCGCATCGGCCACATCAAGGGGCCCCGCGCACACGGTGCCTGCCAGTGGCGCCACGCCGGATATCGCCAGGCGCTGCGCGGCGCCGGTATCGCCTACGACCCGCAGCTGGTGGTCAACGGCCAGTTCTCGTTCGAGTCGGGCGTGGATGCCGCCAACATCCTGCTGGACCTGGACGATCCGCCAACGGCAATCTTCGCGGCCAACGATGACATGGCCGCGGCGGTATACCGCGTGGCCGGCGAACGTGGCCTGCGCGTCCCGCGCGATCTTTCGGTGTGCGGCTTCGACGATACCCCTATCGCCGGGCACATCTATCCGGCGCTGACCACGGTGCGCCAGCCGACCGCGCACATGGGCCGGCTGGCGACCGAGCAGTTGATCGAGCACATCCGCACCGAGACCGCAGGACGCATGATCACGGTCGAGCATGCGGTGCTGGATCGCGAGTCGACCACCGCGCCCCGGCGGCGCTGACGGCGGCGGAAACGGGCTCATGACGCCGGCAGCCGTGAGCCCTTCCACGCATAGAAGGCAATGTAGACGTAGCACAGCACCGGCAGCAGGAAGGACAGCTGCAGGCCATGGCGGTCGGCCAGCCAGCCCATCGCCAGCGGAATCACCGCGCCACCAACGATGGCCATCACCAGCAGGCTGGACGCCTTTCCGGTGAGTGCACCAAGGCGGGCGATGGCCAGGGCGAAGATGGTCGGGAACATGATGGAGTTGAACAGGCCGATGCTGACCACGGCCCACTTGGCCAGGCCGCCGCTGGCGGTGACCGTGATGCCCAGCAGGATCATCACCGCTACCGCGAACAGGCCCAGCAGATGGCGTGCGTCCAGCCGTGCCAGCAGCGCCGCCCCCACCAGGCGGCCGGCCAACGCGCCGCCCCAGTACAGCGAAACATAGCCGGTGGCCTCCTGCTCGGTCAGGCCCTGGCCGATGCCCGGCGAGGACAGGAAATTGACCAGCACGCTGCCGATGGACACCTCGGCCCCGACGTAGCAGAAGATGGCCAGCACGCCCAGGCGCACGTGGCGATGGCGCAGCACGTCCCATACGCGGCCTTCGCTGCTGGCGCGCCCCTCCACGCCAGGAATGGTGGGCAGGCGGAACATCCAGATCGCGACGGCCAGCAGCAACAGCGCCACTGCCAGGCCGAAGTACGGCAGCTGCACCGACTGCGCTTCGGCCGCGCGATAGGCCAGTGCTTCGGCCTGCGGCAGCAGGTCCAGCTCATCCTCGCTGCGTGGCTTCGCCGAGAGGATCAGCAGGCCGCCGAACAGCGGCGCCAGCGTGGTGCCCAGCGAGTTCATCGCCTGCGCCAGGGTCAGCCGGCTGGAGCTGGTGCGCTCGTCACCGAGCAGCGCGACATAGGGATTGGCCGCCACCTGCAGCACGGTGATGCCGGTGGCCAGCACGAACAGCGCCGCCAGGAACAGGCCGTACACATGCGCGGCAGCGGCCGGCCAGAACATCAGCGCGCCCACGCAGGCGATGGCCAGGCCGGCGACGATGCCGCGCTTGTAGCCGAGCGCCGCGACCAGCCGTCCGGCCGGCAGTGACATCAGGAAGTAGGCGCCGAAGAAGGTGAACTGGATCAGCATCGCCTGCACCCAGCTGAGCGCGAAGGCGGCCTTCAGGTGGGGAATGAGGATGTCGTTGAGGCAGGTGAGAAAGCCCCACATGAAGAAGATCGCGGTCACCACGGCCAACGCGCGGGTATTGCCCTGCACGTGTTGTCCGCTGACGGTCGTTGCTGTGTCCAAAGCCTGTCCTCCCGGTCAGTGTTTCAAGCCATCCATCGGTCATGCGCGGCACGCGAAGGCCAACTGGATTGTCCAGCGCTGTCAACACGCTGCACAGCCTCCCCGGCACGCCCCCGCACCGTCATCCGCGCAGTTTCGTTCTGCACCGCACAACGCTTTTCCGCATCCGGATTGGCAGCGCTGTCATACCTGAAAAACCGCTGCAAACGCCTTCAATAAAGGCAATTCGCAGATGCGAGCGGCTTCCTGGCAACGGTTACATCCCGACCTGCACGGTCGCTGGTCAGGCGCACTTGATGGCAGTTTGTTGACAACGCTGTCAACCGTCGCTCCAATCCGGCCACGTGCAGTAACCGCGATCAGAACAACGCAACAACACAACCGGATTCCCTGGGGAGGGAGCTTGCATGAAGACGTACAGGGCAGTACCTCGCAAGACGATGCTCACTTCCGCGCTGCTGGCAGCGCTGGCTGCACCGGCCTGGGCACAGGACGCACCCGCCGCCGGCCCGGCCGATCCGGCCACGCTGGATACCGTGCAGGTCACCGGTATCCGGGGCAGCCTGCAGTCTTCAATGAACCTCAAGCGCGACAGCCAGGGCGTGGTCGATGGCATCGTCGCCGAGGACATCGGCAAATTCCCGGATACCAACCTGGCCGAATCGCTGCAGCGCATCAGCGGCGTGTCGATCGACCGTACCTCCAGCGGCGAAGGCTCCAAGGTGACCGTGCGCGGCATCGGCCCGGACTACAACCTGGTGTTGTTGAACGGTCGCCAGATGCCCGCCTCCAACCTTGGCAACGGTGGTGGCGGCCTGAATGGCTCGCGCTCGTTCGATTTCGCCAACCTTGCCTCCGAATCGGTTTCGGCGGTGGAGGTGTACAAGACCAGCCGTGCCGACAACCCGGCTGGCGGTATCGGCGCCACCATCAACATCAGGACGATGCGCCCGCTGGAGTCGGAGCCGGTGATCAGCCTGGGCCTGAAGGCGGTCAATGATTCGTCCAACGACAACCTGCCGCGCACGCTGCAGGGCTCGAACATCACCGGCGAGCTGTCGGGCATCTTCAGCCAGCGCTACGCCGATGACCGCTTCGGCGTGACCCTCAGTGCCAGCCATCAGGAACGCGATTCGGGCTTCAACCAGGCCACGGTGGCCGAAGGCTGGGCGACGCTGTACGGCAACAACACCACCGACTGGCGCGCGCTGCCGCAGCCGGGCCAGGGCTATGCCGACCGCATCACCAACCGGCCCGGGCCCAACGATGTGTACGCACGCCCGCAGAACACCGCGTACAACGTCAACGGCGTGCAGCGCCAGCGCACCAATGCGCAGGCCACGTTCCAGTGGAAGCCGGCCGACAACGTGACGACCACGCTGGACTACACCTATGTCGAGAACAAGGTGCAGCAGCAACGCAGTGAACTGTCCGTGTGGTTCAACTACGGACCCGGCGACAGCACCTGGACCAACGGGCCGGTGGCCGCGCCGATCATCTACAGCGAGGACATGACCAATTCGGACGTGTCGATGGGCGGCGCCAAGCTGGCCACCAAGACCGGCATGCACTCGCTGGGCTTCAACGTGGACTGGGAAGTGAACGACGCGCTGGACCTCTCGTTCGATGCCCACAACTCCACCGCCGAATCGAAGCCGGACAGTCCGTATGGCTCGGCCGGCGTGCTGGGCGTGGCCGCCTTCGTGCGTGGCAAGACCACGGTGGACTACAGCGGCGACCTGCCGATCATCAACATCGCGCTGCCGCCCGGCGGCGTGCAGGCGTCCGATGCGCTGGTGACCGGTTCGGTGTTCCAGAACAGCTACAACAAGTCGAAAGTGCAGCAGTACCAGGGTCGCGGTACGTTCCGCTTTGCCGACTACTCGGCGCTGGACTTCGGCATCGGCCATGCCCAGGTGGAGAATCGTTCGGCGTCGGCGATCATGCAGCGCAATACCTGGGGTGGCCTGGGAACACCGTCCGACTACGCCGATGACATCTGGTATGCGGACAACATGGCCAAGTACTTCAAGGCGTTCTCCGGCCACAGTGATCCGCGCCTGACCGGCCAGTTCCTGGTCTTCGACTTCGACCGCCTGATCGATCGCGCCGCACAGGTCGGCAGCGCCTCCGATCCGGCCTGCCCCAGCTGCTACTACGCGCCCAGCCAGTATTCAGAGGACATCCGCACCACCGAGAAGACCCGCAGCGCCTACCTGCAGTACCGCACCAGCTTCGACTGGTCGATGCCGCTGCACGTGGCCGCCGGCGTGCGCTACGAGCGCACCGAAGTGGAATCCAACGCGATGGTACGCGTGCCCACCGGCATCAGCTGGGGCTCGGCCAACGAGCTGAACATCGTCTACGCGGCCGACAGCAGTTTCATCGGTGGCCGTGGCAAGTACGACTACATGCTGCCCAACGTCGACCTGAAGCTGGACCTGAGCGAATCGCTGGCGCTGCGCGGCAGCTACAGCCGCACGCTGGGCCGCCCCAGCTGGACCCAGATCCAGAGCGGCCAGTCGCTGGCCGACATCGTGCGCACCCAGGGCGGCACCGCCAGTCGTGGCAACCCGGGGCTGGAGCCGCTGATCTCGGACAACTTCGACCTGTCGCTGGAGTGGTACTACGGCGAGGCCAGCTATGCCTCGGTCGGCTTCTTCCGCAAGAACATCAAGAACTTCATCAGCGACACCATCGTGCGCGAGAACACCGGCACGCTGCACACCCCGGTGGGAGGTGCGTACTGGAACGAGGCACTGGCCTCCGGCTGCGGCACCACCGACATGCCCTGCATCCGCGACTACATCTTCACCAACCATGCCGGCGATCCGGGCGTGACCTACACCGGCACCAATTCGGCCGGGCAGAAGACCGGCACCATCACCGGCCTGCCGGGTGATCCGATCGCCGGCTTCGACGTCACCGTGCCCGCCAACCAGCACTCGGACCACCTCGATGGCTGGGAAGTGGCGGTACAGCACCTGTTCGGCCAGTCCGGCTTCGGCGTCGCGGCCAACTACACCAAGGTGAAGTCGGGGCTGACCTTCAACAACCTGAGCCTGGGTGACCAGTACCCGATGATCGGCCTGAGCGACTCGGCCAACGTTGTCGCCTTCTATGACAAGCACGCCTGGCAGATCCGTGCGGCCTACAACTGGCGCGACAAGTTCCTCAACGGCATCGGCGGCCAGGGTCCCAATCCGAACTACACCGCCGCCTACGGCCAGCTCGATCTGAACATCAGCTACGCGGTGAGCGAACAGCTGACCCTGAGCCTGGAAGCGATCAACCTCACCGACGAGACCATGCGCACGTACTCGCGCCATACCAACATGCTGCGCTACGCGACCCAGACCGGCCCACGCTACATGTTCGGCGTGCGCTACAAGTTCTGACCGGCCACGGTATCGTGGAGCCGGGCGCAGGCCCGGCTCCACACACCCCACCGGATATCCGCGCATGCTGCCGCCTCTCCGCCCCATCGATGAAATACATGGCCTGGACCCGGCACAGCTGCACCAGCAGCTGCCGGGATGGACCACGCCGAAGGTGATCCGCGGGCTGGTCTCGCATTGGCCGCTGGTGGCCGCCGCACGCACCTCCGATGCCGCTGCAGTCGCTCATCTGGCCAGCTTCGATCCCGGCCGGATGCCGGTGACCGCCACCACCGCAGCGCCCGAAGCACAGGGGCGGTTGTTCTACAACGAGGACATGAGCGGCTTCAACTTCCGCCGCGAACAGGTGCCGCTGAAGGTCGTGCTGGCCACGCTGCTGAAGTACGCACGCGACCCGTCGCCGCCGTCGATCTACGTCGCCTCGACCACGCTGGACAGCTTCCTGCCCGGCCTGGCCGAAGCGAATCCGCTGCAGCTGGGCGTGGCCGACCCGCTGACCAGCATCTGGATCGGCAATCGCTCGCGCATCGCCGCCCACCAGGATGTACCGGACAACCTTGCCTGCGTGGCTGCGGGGCGTCGCCGGGTCACCCTGTTCGCCCCCGACCAGGTGCGCAATCTTTATGTCGGCCCGCTGGATCTGACCCCGGCCGGCCAGGCGATCAGCCTGGTTGACTTCCACGCACCGGATTTCGAGCGCTTCCCACGCTTCCGCGAGGCGCTGGCGCAGGCGCAGGTGGCAGAACTGGCGCCGGGCGATGCCGTCTTCATTCCTTCGCTCTGGTGGCACCACATGGAAGGACTGGACGCGTTCAACGTGCTGATCAACAGCTGGTGGCGCCCGGTGCCGGCCTGGATGGATTCGCCGATGAACGCACTGATGCTGGCGATCCTGGCGGTGCGCGACCTTCCCGAACCCCAGCGCGCGCACTGGCGCGCGATGTTCGATCACTACGTGTTCGACGCCGATACGGCGACCAGCGCACAAATTCCTGCGCATGCGCGTGGCGTGCTGGCCCCGCTGCACGCCGACGGCGCCGCGCAGATACGGCAGATCCTGCGCCAGCGACTGCAACGGTGAATCCCGTGGCGGGCGCGTGCTTCACCCGCGCCCGGCCCTTTTGTGGCGATAATGCAGCCCCGCCTCCGCCGGTACCTGACCGCGCCGAGCGCCCTCTGCCCTCGTTTGCCCCGCATGCGCCTGATTTCGCCCCGCCTCAACCTGGGCAAGCTGATCCTCGCCCTGGCCCTGCTCAGCGCCATCATCGCGCTGGCCAATACCCTGCTGGCCAGCTACCGGGTGCAGCGCGACCAGCTGGTCGGCAATACCCTGGAAGCCAACCGCGTCTATGCCACCAAGCTGGCCGAGACCACCCAGAACTTCCTGCTGGCCGCACAGCAGGAGCTTGCCTATGCGGCCACCCGGCTCGGCCAGGACGATCTGGATCCGCAGCGGGCGCAGGATGAGGCCAGCCGCCTGCAGCTGCAGACCAACAGCTTCAACTCCTCGCTGGTGGTGGATGCCGATGGCCTGGTGATCGCCACTTCGCCGCAGACCCTGCAACTGCAGGGTGAGGTGCTGCACAGCGTCGGCAACAACGCGGCACTGGCGGCACGCCAGCCGATGATCAGCGATCCGTACCAATCGGCCACCGGCAAGCTGCTGGTATCGCTGTCGCACCCGATCTTCAACCGCCAGGGCCACTACCGCGGCTACGTCAGCGGGACCCTGTACCTGCGCCAGCGCAGCGCACTGCATACGCTGCTGGGCAAGCACTACTACCGCGACGGTTCCTACCTGTACGTGGTCGACCGTCATGGTCGCCTGCTCTATCACGCCGATGGCAAGCGGGTCGGTGACTACGTGGTCGGCAATCCGGCGGTGAAGGCGGTGGTGCGTGGCGAGCGCGGCGCCCAGCAGGTGCGCAACAACCTGGGCGTGTCGATGCTGGCCGGGTATGCACCGGTACCGGCGACCGGCTGGGGCATCATCGCCCAGCGTCCGACCGAGGCCACCCTGCAACCGCTGTCGCGGTTGATGACCGCAGTGATCTGGAACGCGATTCCGCTCGGCCTGCTGTCGCTGCTGGTCACCTGGTGGTTCGCCCGCCGCATTTCGATGCCGCTGTGGCAGCTGGCGCGCAACGTGCAGGGCGGCGAAGATACCGGCAATGCGATCAACCATGTCAGCGGCATCCGTGCGTGGTACTTCGAGGTCGCGCAGCTGAAACACGCGGTGCTACACAGCTTCAACGCACTGCAGGACCGGATCGGCACGCTCAACCGGGCCAGCCGCACCGACCCGCTGACCGGCCTGCTCAATCGTCGTGGCCTGCAGCAGGCCCTGGATGCGCTGCAGGTGCAGGGCATCCCGTTCGCGATCCTGGCGCTGGACATCGATCGCTTCAAATCGATCAACGATGCCCACGGCCACGACGTCGGCGACGCCGCCATCGTCCATATCGCCGATCAGATGCGCCGCTATTCGCGCGACAGCGACATCCTCTGCCGCGCCGGCGGCGAGGAATTCCTGCTGCTGTTGCCGGGCATCAACGCCGAGCCGGCACGCCAGGCCGGCGAACGCCTGCGCCAGCATATCGCCGACCACCCGTTCGAGCCGGTGGGCACCATCACCGTGTCACTGGGCGTGGCCCATTTCCCGAGCTTCCATGTCGATGCCGAGCAGGCGTTGCGGCTGGCCGACAAGGCGCTGTACATGGCCAAGGAACAGGGCCGCAACCGGGTCGTGGTCTACCCCTACGCCGACTGATGCGGAGCCGGCCCGGCCAGCTCCGCCATCCTGCTCAGCCCTGTTCCAGCGGGGTCAGCAGGCGCACGCCGCGCCGGGCGCCATCCACCATGTAGACGCCGCCCTCCTGCAGCAGGTCACTACCGGCCTGCTCGATCGGGTCCGCCCTGCGCCACGGCACGGCCTGCCGCGGCCCCGGAATGAAGACGCGCCAGCGCCCCAGACGCTCCGGCCCGGCATTGCGATCATTGTTCAGGGCGAAGTTCACCGGCACGCGTACCGTCCAGCTGTCCCGGGTGCTGTCCTCGCCAGTGGTCGGCGGGGTGAAGGTCCATTTGCGGGCGCTGCTGACGCTGGCCTTGGCCAGGCTGTCGCGCATCTTGGCCAGGGTTCGCTCGGGCCCGATCACGGCCATGTTGACCTGCTCGGCAACGACATCGGCCACCGTACCGTCGCGGGCCACCTTGACCATCAGCACCACCTCGCCCTGGCCACCGTTCCGATAGACCTCTTCCGGGTAACGCGGCGGCGTCATGCGCCGGTCAGTCACCGAGTCGGTCGCCTTCGGATCGTATTCGCTGAAGTTGACGCTGGTCATGCTGACTTCGTAACCGCCATCTGCCATCGACTTGCCGCGCAGGCGCACGTGCAGCGGAGCACGCGTCGCCACCGCCTTGCCATCACGCAGCGTCGGCTCGAAGCGCCAACCTGCAATGGTGCCCTCGACGAAGGATGCGATGCTCGGAGACAGCATCGACTTCTGGTCCAGTACCAGCGTGCTGACCGAACCATCGGCAGTGATCTCGATATGGCCGGAAAGCACCATGCTCATTTCCGCCGTGGCGCGCACGGCGCGTGCGGTCTGTGCACTGGCATCGCCGGCCAGCAAGGGGGCGCCGCAGCCTACGGCCAGCGCGAGGGCGAGAAACAGGGGGGAACGCATCATTGCCTGGTCCTTGGTGATGAATACCGAGCGTACCCCAGTCGGCGCCGCCACGGCAGCCCGTTCACGCCAGCCGGTGGGCGCCCGCGTACGGCGGGGTGTCGGGGTAGTCACCACGCGCGAACCGCTCCTGCAGCTGCTGCCACCACTGCGGATCGAACAAGTGCCGGAAATGCTCGCGCACCGCGGCCAGTTCAGCGGCTGGCAGGCCCATGAACGGGCCGAAGCGCTCAGGGAAGACATCGCGCGGGCCTACATGGAACCACGGCTCATCGGCCATTGCCTCTTCCGGGCTGCGCGGTTGCGGCCAGGCGCGGAACACGCAGTCGCTGACCAGGCACAGCTCGTCATAGTCGTAGAACACGGCACGCCCATGCCGCGACACACCGAAATTCTTCGGCAGCATGTCACCGGGAAAAATGTTGTTGCGCGCCATGTCGGTGATGGCCTGCGCATAGTCGAGCACCGCCGCCCGCACCGCCTCCCCACCCTGCTCGCGCAGGTACAGATTCAACGGACGGAAGCGACGCTGCACATAGCACAGCGCGACTTCCACCTGGTCGCCATCGACGCGAACGCTCTGCGCGCACTGCTGCAGCAGCTCGTCCAGCAGCGCCGGCGCGAAGCGGTCACGCGGGAAGCGCAGATGGCGATACGGCTGTGCGTCGAGCAGGCGGCCGACACGGTCGAGGTTGAACACCAGCGCGTACTTCTCTTCCACCTGCTGCCGCGACATTGCCTTGGGCCAGGCAAAGCGGTCGCGGATCAGCTTGAACACCAGCGGATAGCTGGGCAGGGTGAACACCGCCATGACCATGCCCGGCGTGCCTTCGGCAGGCACCAGCCGCTCCTGCGGATGCTCGTTGAAGTGGCGGAAGAAGGTGCGGTAGCGCTCGGTCTTGCCCTGCTTGGCGCGGCCCAGCACGGTGTAGATCTCGTCGATCGGCTTGCCCGGCAGCAGGCTGCGCAGGAACACCACCGCATCCCCCACCGTGGCAAGGTCGGCCTGGAAGTAGCTGCGCGACACGCCGAACAGGTGGGCGACATCGCGGCGCCGGGTCAGCACGGCATCGGCGCGCAGCCCGCGCTCATCGTTGACCAGGGCGATCACGCACGGCGAGAAGCGATGCTCGCCGAACACGCGGCCGACCAGATAGGCGCGGCGCTCGCGATAGAACACGGTGTCGAGCAGCTCGATGCTGCGTACCGGCGTGTCACCCCAATGGGCCAGATCGTCCTGCAGGCGCACTGCGATCGCCGCCGCGCAGCGCAACTGGTGGGCATAGGGAATGTCGAAGCGGTAGTCGGCCAGCACCCGCTGCAGCGCCTCCACCGGCCGCGTGGGCGAGACCGCGTAGGTATGCCGTGCGACCGGATGGGTGATGGCATCGGAAGGTTCAACGTCGAAGGCGATGAACTCCAGCGCCGGGTCCACGCCACGGGTAGCGAACAGGCGCCGCGACAAGGTGTTGTAGAAGGTCTTGTACAGCTCGGCATCGATCAGCCCCTGCAGCAGGGCGCTGTAGCGCGCGTGCACCTGCAGCCACAGCGCGCGCGCGCCGATCGCCTCACCGGCGAGGCGGCGCAGGGCATCCATCTGCTCGGCGATGCACAGGTCGTACAGGGCGATGCGCTCGACGGCATCCTGGCGGGCGCCGGCCCAGTCGCGCTGCTCGAAGCGCTGCCGCGCACGCGCGGTGATCGCCGCGAAGCGGGCGTGATACTGCTCGAAACCATCACGGATGGCGCCCGCAATGCGCGACGCCAGCTCGGCGGCGATGTCAGGCTCGGACATGCAGGGCTCACCGGAGAGGACCGGCTTCACCATACGCTGGCGTGTGTGGCGCCGTCGAGCGCGCAGGTAGTGCCGGCCGCTGGCCGGCAGCCCCTGGACGTCCGGTGGATCCATGCAGATGCCGGCCAGCGGCCGGCACTACCGGCTCAGATTGCCAGTTCGGTCTCCACGTCCTGCACCTTGCGCCGCGCCAGTGCCAGGTTGGACTTGGTGCGGTCCAGCACGATGTAGAAGAACAGCCCCTTCTTCTTCGCCACCGGACGCATGATGTGGTACGCCTTGCCCAGCGAGATCAGGATGTCCTCGATGGTGTCGTTGAGGTTCAGCGACGCGGCAGTCTTCATCTTGGCGCGGATCACTTCGGTGTTGCCGGCCGCGGCCACTTCCATGTCCATGCCGGCACCGGCTTCGCCCAGCAGCATGCCGCTTTCATAATCGACCAGCGCCACCGCCTGTGCGCCATCGATGCCCATCAGTGCGTTCAACGATTCAGTCAATCCAGCCACGTCGTATCCCCTTGTCAGTGTTGGTTCGAGCCCCTTGTTCCCCTGCGGCCGGGCTCACGATCCGCTGAGTTCGGCCAGGATCGCCTGGCCACATTCCCTGCTCTGCCACAGCACCTGGCCGATCACGCTGCGCTGGTCGCAGGCTGCCATCAGCAGCAGCGGCGCGCGCCGTTCGGCCTGGATCGCCAGCATCAGCACCTTGCCCCCCGCGGCTTCCAGCATCAGCGTCTGCAGATCGCCCAGCACCAGCTCGCGCCCCACCGCCGCGGCCAGCGCCAGCATCGCGCTGGTCATCGCCGCCAACCGTTCGCCGCGACCGTCAGCACCGGCGCTGACCAGCGCGAAACCATCCACGCTGGCCAGCACGACCGTGCGCACACCTTCGACCCGCTGCTGCAGGTCGTGCAGCAGCGGTTGCAGGCGCTCGCGCTGACCGGCATCGGGCAGGACCGCCACCTGCCCGTCAGCCATGCGCGGCCACCAGTGCATGCGCTTCCATTTCGCCCATCAACACATCCATCAGCAGCAGTCCCTGCTCGCGGTCGCGGGCATCGACCGCCAGCAGCGGCAGTGGCTGGTCGTCGAGGCAGGCACGCGTGGCCCAGTCATCCAGCGCGGCATGGGGCGCCTGATCGAGATGGGTGACCGCCACCACCAGCGCCAGCGCCGATGCAAACGGCCGCAGCACCTGCAGGTAGTCCTGCAGCTCGGCGGCCATGCCGGCGCGACGCGCATCCAGCAGCAACACCGCACCGCGCGCACCCTGCAGCAGGATCGGCCACAGGAAGTCGAAGCGCTGCTGGCCCGGGGTGCCGTACAGGCGCAGCCGTTCGCCGTTGGGCAGGTCGATGTCGGCGTAGTCCAGCGCGACGGTGGTGGAGGCCTTGTCGGCGCCAAGGCGATCACTGTTGGCCACATCCGTATCGATCACCGCGCCGGCCGCGATGCTGCGCACCAGGGTCGACTTGCCACTGCCCATCCCGCCCAGCACCACCACCTTGTGCTCACGCATTGCGCTCGCTCCCGCGCAGGTGCCGCCACAGGCGGGCGAGCAGGCCGTGATCGGCACCCACGCTGCGCGCCGTCGCTACCGACGACGTCGGTGCGGCCTGCAGCTGCGCATAGCCACACAGATAGGCCGCATGGATGAAGTCGCGCACCGCCGCCGCCGGCAGTTCCAGCAGCATCGCGCACTCGTCCACCGTGCAGGCCCGCTTGAGCAGCAGCGAGCACAGGCGGAAGCCATCGTGATCGTGGCCCAGCACGCGGAAATCGGGCCAGCGCAGCAGCTTCACCGAAGCACCGCGCAGGCGCTCGTCCAGCGCCTGCCAGTGACGACTGCGCTGCGCCCACTGCCACAGCAACGGCCGCAGTGGCTGGCGTGCACGGTCGCCGGCCAACGCCTGCAGTCGTGCCGGTGTCAGCGCATCCAGCTGCAGTCGCTCGAAGGCGTCGGCCAGGCGCTCTACCAGTGCGGCGGAAGGCTCCTGCAGCAGCACCGCCTGGTCATGCTCCAGATCCATCAGCAGCAACGGCTCGCCCGCATCACTCAACAGGGCCTGGCCCTGGCGCAGCGGCAGCCGTTCGCGCAGCAGTCGGGTGATGGCATGCGCACCATCGGCCAAGCGGATCGGAGCGGGTGCGTGCATGGCCAGGGGCTCCACGGCCACCTGCATGCCGCGCAAGGCGCGGGCGATGGCACCGTCATCCAGTACGTCCTGATGGCCATCGCCATCACGCAGCTGGCCTCCCAGGTCCTCGATCCAGCAGTGCAGTCGCGGGCGTTGCTGGCGCATGCGCTGGGCCGCATTGCGCAGCGCCGGGGTATCACGGATGACCAGCAGGTCGCAGTCGTCCAGGTCCTGGCTGCGCCGCACCTGCCCATCGGGCAGTGCAGAGGCCAGGCGCAGCCGTTGCAGCAGGGCCTGCTCGCCCTGGATATCGGTTCCCACTACCAGCACGCGTGCCATCGGTGTTCCCCGTGCGACCACCTCCCCGGTGGCCTCGCGTCGCCAAGGCTAGGGCATCGCCTGCGGCGACCGTCGTGATCGATTGCTCAGATTGGAAGTGATCGCGAACGCAGCCATTTCCTTTCTGCGACAACCATCGTGGGCAAGTTTCATGCCCTCTTGACGGCGTTACGACAGCCGACGGATTTCACGGTTCTGGCCGAAGATCGGACGCGGCCGGCCACGCAAAAAGAAACCCGCGCCGAAGCGCGGGTTCCGGGGTCGCAACGGGACGGCGATGGATCAGCCGCGCAGCTGCTCCAGGGCGGCATTGAAGGTCGCGCTCGGGCGCATCGCCTTGCTGGCCTTGGCCACGTCCGGGCGGTAGTAGCCGCCGATATCCACGGCCTTGCCCTGCACGGCGATCAGCTCGTCGACGATCTTCTGCTCGTTGTCGGTCAGCGCCTTGGCCAGCGGGGCGAAGCGTGCCTTCAGCGCGGCATCTTCATTCTGCGCGGCCAGGGCCTGGGCCCAGTACAGCGCGATGTAGAAGTGGCTGCCGCGATTGTCGATGCCACCCAGCTTGCGCGACGGCGACTTGTCGTTGTCCAGGAACTGGCCGTTGGCTTCGTCCAGGGCCTTGGCCAGCACGCGGGCGGCGGCGTTGTCGTAACGGTTGCCCAGGTGTTCCAGCGACGCGGCCAGCGCCAGGAATTCACCCAGCGAATCCCAGCGCAGGTAGTCCTCTTCGACGAACTGCTGCACGTGCTTCGGCGCCGAGCCACCGGCGCCGGTCTCGAACAGGCCGCCACCGGCCATCAGCGGCACGATCGACAGCATCTTGGCGCTGGTGCCCAGCTCCATGATCGGGAACAGGTCGGTCAGGTAGTCGCGCAGCACGTTGCCGGTCACCGAGATGGTGTCCTCACCCTTGCGGATGCGGTCCAGCGAGAACGCGGTGGCTTCCACCGGCGGCAGGATGCGGATGTCCAGGCCGGCGGTGTCGTGGTTCTTCAGATAGGTTTCGACCTTGGCGATGACCTGTGCATCGTGGGCACGGGCGGCGTCCAGCCAGAACACGGCCGGGGTGCTGCTCAGGCGGGCGCGTTCGACGGCCAGCTTCACCCAGTCCTGGATCGGCGCATCCTTGGTCTGGCACATGCGCCAGATGTCACCGGCTTCCACGGCGTGCTCGAACACCACGTTGCCGGCATCGTCGGTGACCTTGACCACGCCATCGGCGGCGATCTGGAAGGTCTTGTCGTGCGAGCCGTACTCTTCGGCCTTCTGCGCCATCAGGCCGACGTTCGGCACCGAGCCCATGGTGGCCGGGTCGAAGGCGCCGTGCGCCTTGCAGTCGTCGATGACGGCCTGGTACACGCCGGCGTAGCAGCGGTCCGGAATGACCGCCTTGGTGTCCTGCAGCTTGCCTTCGGCGTTCCACATCTTGCCGGAGTCGCGGATCATCGCCGGCATCGAGGCGTCGACGATCACGTCGCTCGGGACGTGCAGGTTGGTGATGCCCTTGTCCGAGTTGACCATGGCCACGCCCGGACGCTGTGCGTACTCGGCGGCCAGGTCGGCTTCGATGGCGGCACGGGTGGCTTCCGGCAGCGACGGCAGGCGCGCGGCCAGGTCACCGATGCCGTTGTTGGCATCGAAACCGGCCTGCTTGAGCACGTCGGCATGCTTGGCCAGCACGTCCTTGTAGAACTCGTTGACCGCCACGCCGAACATGATCGGGTCGGAGACCTTCATCATGGTCGCCTTCAGGTGCAGCGAGAACAGCACGCCCTGGGCCTTGGCATCGGCGATCTGCTCGCCGATGAACGCGGCCAGCGCCTTGCGGCTCATCACCGCGGCATCGACGATCTCGCCGGCCTTGACCGCGGTCTTTTCCTTCAGCACGACGGCGCTGCCGTCCTTGCCGTGGAAGGTGATCTTCAGCGAACCGGCGTTGGCCAGGGTGGCCGACTTCTCGCTGCCGTAGAAGTCACCGGCAGCCATGTGCGCGACGTGCGACTTCGAATCGGCGGCCCAGGCGCCCATGCGGTGCGGATGCTTGCGCGCGTAGTTCTTCACCGACAGCGGTGCGCGGCGGTCGGAGTTGCCTTCGCGCAGCACCGGGTTCACCGCGCTGCCCTTGACCTTGTCATAGCGCGCCTTGTAGTCGCGCTGCTGGTCGTCGGCCGGGGTTTCCGGGTAGTCCGGCAGCGGATAGCCCTGGTCCTGCAGTTCCTTGATGGCCGCCTTCAGCTGCGGCACCGACGCCGAAATGTTCGGCAGCTTGATGATGTTGGCGTCCGGGGTGGTCGCCAGCTGGCCCAGTTCGGCCAGGTCGTCACTGACCTTCTGTGCATCGGACAGCAGTTCCGGGAACTGCGACAGGATGCGACCGGACAGCGAGATGTCACGGGTTTCGACCACGATGCCGGCAGTTGCGGTGTAGGCATCGACGATCGGCAGCAGCGACTGGGTGGCCAGGAACGGGGCTTCGTCGGTCAGCGTGTAGAGGATCTTGGACATGGGGGACTTGGACTCTGTAGCAGTGCTCAGGGGAAGGCCGGCGCCAGCGCCGGGCCACGTGCAACCGTGTCGCTTTTCCCTGCCGCCGTCAGGGTGGGCGCGCGGTGGGGAAACCCCTGCATTGTCGCGTTTTCAGCCGCGCGGGGCAAAGCCGCGCCATACGCGGCGGTACTGCACCACTGTGTTGCGCGGCTGGTTAGCTTCCCGCCTGGAACCTGAGGCTTGGTCGGCTAGTTCGACTTCTCGCTCGTGGAGGCACGCACGACCCACTCCGACAATCGCTGCCCCCACTCGGCGCCCATCGGACAGGTCAACGTCTGTGCGCGTTTGCTTCGCCGGAAGCTGCAGACGCGGAATCCTCCAACGACGGCGGCCAGGCTGGCGACTTCATCTGCCGTCGCAGCAGCACCTCGGATGTGCAGCGAACCGGCGCCAGACACGCTGGGTCGAACGTAGACGTCGTACCGGGTGGAACCTCCGTCCGCGCTTGCGTACCCCGACACGGCATATCCGCTGTCCGTGAAGCGCAGATCCGGCGTGCTTCCGGGCGCAGGCTTTTCAGGTGCATCGCCCTCGTAGATCAAGGCGACTTCCCTATCGCCACGCCTGACGCGGTGCAGACCAAAGTCGACAGGTGCCTCGTAGGTCACGGACATGCCCGTAGGCACGCGCAGACAGGCACCGTATAGAAAGTGGTCGCAGCTGTAGCTCCACAGATCAGCGGGTGCGATTGCGAGGGTGAGTGCCATCCAGCTGAGCATCCTGTCCCCCGACCTGTCCGTATGCGGCTGAGGGTACCCGAGATCCATGTCGAGCGAGCATCGCCCAATAAAAAAGGACGCAGCCTCGCGGCTGCGCCCATCGTGAGTCCTGCCGGGAGAGAGTCGGCAGGACTTACTTGACCTCGAACTCCTGCGGCGTTCCGGCCGCCTTGCCATCGACCATGACCTCGGCGCGGTACTTGCCGGCCGGCCAGCCCTTTGCATTCTTGAACGTGACGTTGGTGGTTTCCGCGCCGCTGGCGTTCAGGGTCGCGGTCTGTTCGCCGGCCACCTGGCCGTCCTGGTAGGTCAGCTTGGCGCCGACATTGACATTGTTGGCGGCGCCGTCGGTCTTGATCGAGACGATGACGTCATCCTTCGGTGCGAACAGGGCAGCCGGTGCGACCGACTTGTCGGCGGCGGCCGTCTTGCCCACGGTAACGGTGGAGACGCTGACCGCAGCGGCTTCGGCCATCGGCGGCGGTGCGCCGGTCATCGGCGCCGGCGCTGCCGGTTCAGCCGGCGCGGTTGCTGCCGGTGCGGCGTTGCTGTCGGTCGACTCTTCCTTCTTCTTGCAACCGACCAGGGCAACGCTGCCCAGCAGGGCGGCGATCAGGGCGGTCTGGAGCGGGGTGGTCTTGATCATTCGGGGTTCCTCCCAGGGGATTGTCGGACGGCGTTCGATTGCCGGCTTACTTCGGCGGCAGCTTCAGGGTCTGGCCCGGGAAGATCTTGTCCGGGTCATCGAGCACATCGCGGTTGGCTTCGAAGATCTTCTTCCAGGCATTGGCGTCGCCCAGGTGCTGCTTGGCGATCTTCGACAGCGAATCTCCCTTCTGCACGGTGTAGGTGCCGCCGCTGACAACCTCGGCGGTGCTGTCCACCGAAGCGCTGACGCCGGAGAAGTCCGCCTTCGGCACCTGCTCGGCGGTACTGTCGACGCTGGCACTGACGCCGGAGAAATCGGCTTTCTTCTCGGTACTCATCCACAACTCCCGTCTGCATGACTACGTGGTTCGCACGTTGCCATGGAGGTTGTTAAATGGGGATGGTGCAGATGTGAAGCCGCCCCCCGGGGCGGCTGAACAATCGGGAGAGCGGGTGCCTGGTCATGCCGGCCGCTGGCCGGCCTGCCCTGGATGCGGGTTGCGCGCGGTTGCCGGCCAGCGGCCGGCACTACCGGTTACTGGCGCAGTTCGCGGTAGGTCGCAGCCGGGGCGGCGATGCCGGGGCTGGCCCGCCAGGGATTGATGTCCAGGCCTCCACGACGGGTATAGCGCGCTTCCACTTCCAGCCACTCCGGCTGGCAGCGCGTGGACACCTCGCTGAAGATCCGCTCAACGCACTGCTCGTGGAACTCGGCGTGCTCGCGGTAGCTGACCAGATAGCGCAGCAGGCCGGCGCGGTCGATCTTCGGCCCGCGGTAGCGCAGGCTGACCGTGGCCCAGTCCGGCTGGCCGGTGACCGGGCAGTTGGACTTCAGCAGCGCCGAGACCAGGGTCTCTTCCACCACCTGGCCGGCATCAGCGGCAAGGAAGTCCGCCTGCGGGGGGCCATAGCAGTCGATCTCCACCTCCAGCCCGTCAATCGATTCGCCGAGCGGCGTCTCGCGCAGGCCCGGCAGACCGAACGCCACATGGACCGGCGCACCGGCACAGGCCGACAGGTCGGCGACGATGCGTGCGCGCAGCGCTTCGGCGGTGTCGATGCGGGTGCTGTTGAGGGAGTTGAGGTACAGCTTGAACGACTTCGATTCGATCAGCCGCGGCGAGGTGCACGGCACCTGCACGGTGGCGACGGCGACCTGCGGCTTGCCGCGCGGGTCGAGCCAGCTCAGCTCGAAGGCATGCCAGCGGTCATGGCCGACGAACGGCAGCGCCGCATCATCGAGGCCGATCTCGGCGCGGGCGCCGCTGCGGGGGATGGGGAACAGCAGGCCGGGATCGTACTGCGACGGGTAACTGACCTCGCGACCGAGGCTGGAATCCTGTGGGGTGTTCATGGGCGTCATTGTATCGCGCCAGAAGCGGGCCTTCGGCCGGGCCGGCCAACGGCGGAGCCCCTCTGTGGTGGGTGTGTTGGTTGGTCGCGGAAGGCGGTCTCTCGGCTTGGCCGGGTGGGCAGGCGGGTCGGGGGACGCCGTAAACCCATCCCTGGGGGCTTGGCCGCGGCATCCATGCCGCGGACACCCCCGCCCCGCCTACCCACCCGGCCCCTGACAGTTCCCTACGCGCGGCCACCACCACGGGAAAGATCAGGAAAATCAAAATCAAAAGCCGATCCTTCAGACATTCCGGATGTCTGCCATCCACGCATGGCGTGGATCTACCGGCAAGCCACGGGATCGGGTCTAGAGGAAAGCCCCCTGAGTCAGGGGGCGGCCGCGAAGCGGCGGGGGTCTGGAAGCTGGTAAGGGGGGCCCACGGTTCGCGCAGCGAACTGTGGGAGCGACAGCGCGTATGCGATGTCGCGTACCCAGGGCTGCAAGCCCTGCCGGAAACCCTCAGCCCGCAGGAGTGCCGGCACCGTGCAGGTAATCCAGGCTCACCTGCAGCAACGCCCGCAGCCCAACATCCAGCGCCTTCTCATCCAGCAGGAACTTCGGCGAATGGTTGGCCGGCGCCGTCGCCGGGTCGATGCCCACGCTGGTCGAACCCACGAAGAAGAACATGCCCGGAACTTCCTTCGCGTAAAGCGAGAAGTCCTCCGCGCCCATCTGCAGCGGCGGCTCGTACACGTTGTCCTTGCCGACCACCGCCTGCAGGCTCGGCAGCATCTTCGCGGTCAGCGCCGGGTCGTTCACCGTCGCCGGGTTGCCTTCCGACTCGTAGATGTCGGTCACTGCCTTCGCGCCGTGCGCGGCAGCAGTATGCTCGGCCACGTTGCGCAGGTCGGCGAAGATCTGCTGGCGCATGCCTTCGTCGAAGGTACGGATGGTGCCGACCATTTCCACTTCATCCGGAATGATGTTGTAGCGGATGCCGCCGTTGATCGCGCCGAAGGTCAGCACCGCCGGCTGCTTGGACAGGTTGGCGCGGCGGCTGACGATGGTCTGCGCGGTGCCGACCAGATCGGCGGTGGCCACGATCGGGTCCACGCCATTCCACGGTGCCGAACCGTGCGTCTGGCGGCCGATCACCTTGATCCCGAAGCGGTCCGAGGCGGCCATCAGCGGGCCACCACGCACTGCGATCTGCCCTGCCTGCACGCTGGAGAACACATGCAGGCCGAACACCGCCTCCGGCTTGAAGTCGGCGAACAGTCCTTCCTTCAACATCAGTGCCGCACCGCCCTCTTCCGGTGGCGGTGCGCCTTCCTCGGCCGGCTGGAAGATCAGCATCACCTGGCCCGGCAGGTCCTTCTTCATCGACACCAGCGCTTCGGCCACGCCGAGCAGGGTGGCGGTGTGCGCATCATGGCCGCAGGCATGCATCACGCCCACGGTCTGGCCGCGGTACTGGTCGGTGGCCTTGGAGGCGAACGGCAGGCCGGTCTGCTCGGTCACCGGCAACGCATCCATGTCCGCGCGCAGCGCGATCTTCGGGCCCGGCTTGCCGCCTTCGATGATCGCCACCACGCCGTGATGGGCGATGCCGGTCTTCGGCTTCAGGCCCATCGCACGCAGGCGCTTGGCGACCTCGGCCGAGGTGCGCGCCTCGCGGTTGGACAGCTCCGGGTGCTGGTGGAAATCGCGGCGCCATTCAACCACCCGGGCCTGCAGCCGCTGTGCGGCGGCGGTCACTTCCGGGCGCTGCCCGTCCTGGGCATGGGCAAGCGCCGGCAGGGCCAGCAACAGGGCGGACAACAGCAGCGAACGGCGCATCGCAATCTCCACGGCAAGGGGTTCCAGCTGAATGTAGGGCAACACTGCCGCCACGGGAACCTCCGCGGCTGGATCCGGTCTTAGCGCCCGTCCCATCCGTCATGCAGGAAACGTGATGTGGCACAGGTATGCTTTGCGCATTGCCCCCGGGGTCCCGCCCGGTCCAGCCCTCTTGGAGTCCTCGTAATGTCACGTGTTTGGAAGATCGTGCTGCTGGTCGTGGCGGTACTGGTGCTGGCCGTGATCGGCCTGCGCGTCGTCGGCGGAGGCAAGGACAAGGCTGGAAAACCCGCTGCGGACGCACGCCAGGGCGGCGAAGACCCGGATGCCGGTCCGGTGCCGGTGACCGTGGTCGACGCCACGCGCCAGGACGTGCCGGTGTACGCCAGCGCGCTGGGCACGGTGACGGCGATGAACACGGTCACCGTCAGCCCGCAGGTGGGCGGCCAGCTGATGAGCCTCAATTTCCGCGAAGGCCAGGAAGTGAAGCAGGGTGACGTGCTGGCGGTGATCGATCCGCGCACCGCGCAGGCCAGCTATGACCAGGCGGCGGCGGCCAAGCGCCAGAACGAAGCCCTGCTGGCCACCGCACGCTCCAACTTCCAGCGCTCGAACGCACCCGAGTATCGCCAGTACGTTGCCAAGACCGATCTGGATACACAGCGAAACCAAGTGGCACAGTACGAAAGCGCGGTCGCAGCGAACGAGGCCAGCATGCGCTCGGCACAGGTGCAGCTGCAGTACACCAAGGTCACCGCACCGATCTCCGGCATTGCCGGCATCCGCGCGGTCGACGCCGGCAACGTGGTCAACGCGGGTACCGCGCTGGTCACGCTGACCCAGATCCATCCGATCCACGTGCTGTTCAACCTGCCCGAGCGCCAGCTCGGCGACGTGCGCCAGGCGCAGGCGGCCGGCACGGTGCCGGTGGCCGCGCTGGACCGCGCCGATTCGCACGTGCTCTCCGGTGACGGCAAGCTGGACGTGGTCGACAACCTGATCAGCGCCGACAGCGGCACGTTCAAGGCCCGCGCGATCTTCGACAACACCGACAACGGGCTGTGGCCGGGCCAGTTCGTCAACGTGCGCATGCAGCTGCGTACCATCGGTGGCGGCGTGGTCATCCCGACCCAGGCGGTGCTGCGTGGCCCGGATGGCGAGTACGTCTACATCGTGCAGGGCGACAACACGGTAAAGATGCAGACCGTGCGCAGCGGCGTGGAAGTGGGCGACAGCCAGGTGCAGATCGCCGAAGGCCTGAAGGGTGGCGAGCGCGTGGTCAGTGAAGGCCAGTTCCGCCTCAAGCCGGGCAGCAAGGTCACCGCGTTGAAGCCGGGCGAAACGCCGGCCGCGCCGACCGAGGCCGAACTGAAGGCCGCCGAGCAGAAGAACGGTGGCGGCGGTGGCCGTCGTGGTGGTGGCCCGCGCTGAGCGCAGGCCACTGACCTCTCCCGCGCCGGCATCCCCGCCGGCGCTGCCAATGAAGTGCCAGCAAGGATCAGTCCGTGGGCTTTTCGACGATCTTCATCCGCCGCCCCATCGCCACCTCGCTGTTGATGGCGGGGCTGTTGCTGCTGGGCATCCTCGGTTACCGCAAGCTGCCGGTGTCGGCGCTGCCGGAAATCGATGCACCCAGCCTGGTGGTCACCACCCAGTACCCCGGCGCCAATGCCACCACCATGGCTTCGCTGGTCACCACGCCACTGGAGCGCCAGTTCGGGCAGATCTCCGGGCTGGAGCTGATGACCTCCGACTCCTCGGCCGGGTTGTCGACGATCATCCTGCAGTTCTCGATGGACCGCGACATCGACATCGCCGCGCAGGACGTGCAGGCGGCGATCCGCCAGGCCACCCTGCCCTCGTCGCTGCCCTACCAGCCGGTCTACAACCGGGTGAACCCGGCCGACGCGGCCATCGTCACCCTGAAGCTGACCTCTGACACGCGCCCGCTGCGCGACGTCAACAACTACGCCGACTCGATCCTGGCTCAGCGCCTGTCGCAGGTGCAGGGCGTGGGCCTGGTCTCGATCGCCGGCAACGTGCGCCCAGCAGTACGCATCCAGGTCAACCCGGCGCAGCTGTCGAACATGGGCCTGACCCTGGAACAGCTGCGCAGTGCGCTGACCCAGGCCAACGTCAATGCGCCCAAGGGTTCGTTGAACGGCAAGACCCAGTCCTACAGCATCGGCACCAACGACCAGCTGGCCAGTGCCGCCGAGTACCGCGACACCATCATCAGCTACAAGAACGGCCGCCCGGTGCGGCTGTCGGACGTGGCCGACGTGGTCGATGGCGTGGAGAACGACCAGCTGGCCGCGTGGGCCGATGGCAAGCCGGCGGTACTGCTGGAAGTGCGCCGCCAGCCCGGCGCCAACATCGTGCAGACCGTCGAGCGCATCCGCGCGATCCTGCCGCAGCTGCAGGGCGTGCTGCCGGCCGACGTGCACCTGGAGATCTTCAACGACCGCACCGAGACCATCCGCGCCTCGGTGCACGAAGTGCAGTTCACCCTGATCCTGACCATCGGCCTGGTGGTGGCAGTGATCTTCGTGTTCCTGCGCCGGTTGTGGGCCACGATCATCCCGTCGGTGGCGGTGCCGCTGTCACTGGCCGGCACTTTCGCGGTGATGGCCTTTGCCGGCATGTCGCTGGACAACCTTTCGCTGATGGCGCTGGTGGTGGCCACCGGCTTCGTGGTCGACGATGCGATCGTGATGATCGAGAACATCGTGCGCTACATCGAGCAGGGCAAGAGTGGCAAGGAGGCGGCCGAAATCGGTGCGCGCCAGATCGGCTTCACCGTGCTGTCGCTGACCGTCTCGCTGGTGGCGGTGTTCCTGCCGCTGCTGCTGATGCCTGGCGTCACCGGCCGCCTGTTCCATGAGTTCGCGTGGGTGCTGAGCATCGCCGTGGTGCTGTCGATGCTGATCTCGCTGACGCTCACCCCGATGATGTGCGCCTACCTGCTCAAGCCCGATGCCCTGCCCGAGGGCGAGGACGCGCATGAGCGCGCAGCGGCGGCCGGCAAGCAGAACCTGTGGACACGCACCGTCGGCCTGTACGAGCACAGCCTGGACTGGGTGCTGGGCCACCAGCGCCTGACCCTGGCCGTGGCCGGCGGCGCGCTGGTGCTGACCGTGCTGCTGTACGTGCTGATTCCCAAGGGCCTGCTGCCCGAGCAGGACACCGGCCTGATCACCGGCGTGGTGCAGGCCGACCAGAACATCGCCTTCCCGCAGATGGAGCAGCGCACCAAGCAGGTCGCAGAAGCACTGCGTCAGGACCCGGACGTCACCGGCGTTTCTGCATTCATCGGTGCCGGCAGCATGAACCCCACGCTCAACCAGGGCCAGCTGTCGATCGTGCTGAAGGAGCGCAGCCAGCGCGACGGCCTGGACGAGATCCTGCCACGCCTGCAGAAGGCAGTGGCAGGCATTCCGGGCGTGGCGCTGTACCTGAAGCCGGTGCAGGACGTGACCCTGGATACCCGCGTGGCTGCCACCGAGTACCAGTACTCGCTGTCGGACGTGGATTCGGCGACGGTGGCCACCCAGGCCACGCGCCTGACCGAAGCGCTGCGCCAGCGCCCGGAACTGGCCGACGTCGACAACAACCTGTCCAACCAGGGCCGCGCGCTTGAGCTGAACATCGACCGCGACAAGGCCAGCGTACTGGGCGTGCCGATGCAGACCATCGATGACACGCTCTACGATGCGTTCGGCCAGCGCCAGATCTCGACCATCTTCACCGAGCTCAACCAGTACCGCGTGGTGCTGGAAGTGGCACCGGAGTTCCGCACCAGCACCGCGCTGATGCAGCAGCTGGCCGTGGCCTCCAACGGCGCCGGCGCACTGACCGGCACCAATGCCACCAGCTTCGGCCAGGTCACCTCGTCCAATTCGTCCACCGCCACCGGCATCGGCGCGCAGAACACCGGCATCACTGTCGGCGCCGGCAACATCATCCCGCTGTCGGCCTTGGCCGAGGGCAAGGTGAGTAGCGCACCGCTGGTGGTCAGCCACCAGCAGCAGCTGCCGGCGGTGACGGTCTCGTTCAACGTGGCGCCGGGCTATTCGCTGTCCGAGGCCGTGCGTGCAATCCAGGAGACCAAGGACAGCCTGGACATGCCGACCCACCTGCATGCCGAGTTCATCGGCAAGGCCGCCGAGTTCACCGGCAGCCAGACCGATGTGGTGTGGCTGCTGCTGGCCTCGCTGGTGGTGATCTACATCGTGCTGGGCGTGCTCTATGAGAGCTACATCCACCCGATCACGATCATCTCCACCCTGCCGCCGGCCGGTGTCGGTGCGCTGCTGGCGCTGATGCTGTGCGGCCTGAGCCTGTCGGTGGATGGCATCGTCGGCATCGTGCTGCTGATCGGCATCGTCAAGAAGAACGGCATCATGATGGTCGACTTCGCGATCGAGGCGCGCCGCGCCGGCGCCAACGCGCATGAAGCGATCCGTCGCGCCTGCCTGCTGCGCTTCCGCCCGATCATGATGACCACCGCCGCCGCCATGCTCGGCGCGCTGCCACTGGCATTGGGCACCGGCATCGGCTCGGAGCTGCGCCGCCCGCTGGGCATCGCCATCGTCGGCGGCCTGCTGCTGTCGCAGCTGGTCACGCTTTACACCACTCCGGTGATCTACCTGTACATGGAGCGCTTCTCCGAGTGGCTTGCGCGCCGCCGCGAACAGCGTGCGCTGCGCAACGGTTCGCTGCAGGAGCCGCAGGCATGATCCACGCCCCGCTGCTGCGGGGGGCCGCACGATGAACCTGTCCGGCCCCTTCATCCGCCGCCCGATCGGCACCGCGCTGCTGGCCATCGGCCTGTTCATGGTCGGCCTGATCTGCTACCTGCGCCTGGGTGTGTCGGCACTGCCGAACATCGAGATCCCGGTGATCTTCGTGCACGCCAGCCAGTCCGGCGCCGATGCAGCCACCATGGCGACCACGGTCACCGCACCGCTGGAGCGCCACCTGGGCCAGCTGCCGGGCATCGACCGCATGCGCTCGTCGAGCTCGGAAGGCAGCTCGCTGGTGTTCATGATCTTCCAGAGCGGTCACAACATCGATTCGGCGGCGCTGGACGTACAGACCGCGATCAACTCGGCGCAGGCCGACCTGCCCTCGGGCATGGGCTCGCCGATGTACCAGAAGGCGAATCCGAACGATGACCCGGTGATCGCCATCGCGCTGACTTCGCAGACGCAGTCGGCCGACGAGCTGTACAACGTCGCTGACTCACTGCTGGCGCAGCGCATCCGCCAGATCAGCGGCGTCGCCTCGGTCGACATTGCCGGTGCCTCGACGCCGGCCGTGCGCGTGGACGTCAACCTGCGCCTGATGAACGCCCTCGGCCTGACCGCCGACGACCTGCGCAACGCCGTGCGCGCGGCCAACGTGACCTCGCCCACCGGCTTCCTCAGCGATGGCAACACCACCACCGCGATCATCGCCAACGATTCGGTGGCGCGTGCGGCCGACTTCGCCGACCTGGTGGTCAAGACCCAGGGCGATGGCCGGGTGATCCGCCTGAAGGACATCGCCAACGTCTACGACGGCCAGCAGGACGCCTACCAGGCGGCCTGGTTCGACCACAAGCCGGCGGTGGTGATGTACGTGTTCACCCGTGCCGGCGCCAACATCGTGGAGACCGTGGACCGGGTCAAGGCGCAGATCCCGACCCTGCGCGACTACCTGCAGCCGGGCACCACGATGACGCCGTACTTCGACCGTACGCCGACCATCCGTTCCTCGCTGCATGAAGTGCAGATCACCCTGCTGATCAGCCTGGCGATGGTGGTGCTGACCATGGCGCTGTTCCTGCGCCGGCTGGCACCGACGCTGATCGCCGCGGTGACCGTGCCGCTGTCGCTGGCCGGTGCCGCGCTGGTGATGTACGTGATGGGCTTCACCCTGAACAACCTGAGCCTGCTGGCGCTGGTGATCGCGATCGGCTTCGTGGTCGACGATGCGATCGTGGTGATCGAGAACATCATGCGCCACCTCGACGAGGGCATGCCGCGCATGCAGGCGGCGCTGACCGGTGCACGCGAGATCGGCTTCACCATCGTCTCGATCACCGCCTCGCTGGTGGCGGTGTTCATCCCGCTGCTGTTCGCCAGCGGCATGATGGGCGCGTTTTTCCGCGAGTTCACCGTCACCCTGGTGGCGGCCATCGTGGTCTCGATGATCGTCTCGCTGACGCTGACTCCGGCGCTGTGCAGCCGCTTCCTCAGCGCGCACGACCACGCGGCGCCACCGTCTCGCTTCGGCCGCTGGCTCGACGCCGGCCACGAGCGCATGCTGCGCGTCTACACCGTGTTCCTCGACTTCTCGCTGCGCCACGCGCTGCTGATGTCGTTGACCCCGTTGATCCTGATCGGCGTCACCGTGTTCCTGTTCGGTGCAGTGAAGAAGGGTGCGTTCCCGCCGCAGGACACCGGCCTGATCTGGGGCCGCGCCAACTCCAGCGCCACCGTCTCCTTCGAGGACATGGTCGCCCGCCAGCGCCGCATCACCGACATGCTGATGGCCGACCCGGCGGTGAAGACCGTGGGCGTACGCCTGGGCAGCGGCCGCCAGGGCTCCAGCGCGCAGTTCAACATCGAGCTGAAATCGCGCAGCGACGGCCGCCGCGAAACCACCGCGCATGCGCTGGCGCGGTTGAGTGCCAAGGCCGACCGCTACCCGGACCTGCAGCTGCGCCTGCGCGCGATCCAGGACCTGCCCAGCAACGATGGCGGTGGCTCCAGCCAGGGCGCGCAGTACCGCATTTCGCTGCAGGGCAACGACCTGGCCGCGCTGCAGGAATGGCTGCCCAAGCTTCAGGCGGAATTGAAGAAGAACCCGAAACTGCGTGACGTCGGCACCGATGTCGACAACGCCGGCCTGCGCCAGAACATCCAGATCGACCGCGCCAAGGCCGCGCGCCTGGGCATCACCGTCGGCGCCATCGATGGCGCGCTGTACGGAGCCTTCGGCCAGCGCCAGATCTCGACCATCTACTCGGACATCAACCAGTACAGCGTGGTGGTCAACGCCCTGCCCTCGCAGACCGCCACGCCGGCGGCGCTGGATGAGGTGTACGTGCGGGCGCGCAACGGCGACATGGTGCCGATCACCGCGGTGGCCACCCAGATTCCGGGGCTGGCACCGTCGCAGATCACCCATGAAAACCAGTACACGACGATGGATCTCAGCTACAACCTGGCTCCGGACGTGAGCATGGGCGAGGCCAAGGCGATCATCGATGCGACCGTGGCCGGCATGCGCATGCCGGGCGACATCCGCCTCGCCGATGATGCGGGCTTCGGGTTCAACTCCGACCCCAGCGACATGCTGATCCTGGTGCTGGCAGCGATCCTCACCGTGTACCTGGTGCTGGGCATGCTCTACGAGAGCCTGATCCACCCGGTCACCATCCTGTCCACGCTGCCGGCGGCGGGCGTGGGTGCGCTGCTGGCCTTGTTCGGCACCAACACCGAGCTGTCGGTGATCTCGATGATCGCGCTGGTGCTGCTGATCGGCATCGTCAAGAAGAACGCGATCATGATGATCGACTTCGCGCTGGTAGCACAGCGCGAGCACGGGCTGGCGCCCCGCGACGCCGCCCGCGAGGCCAGCATCGTGCGCTTCCGCCCGATCATGATGACCACCATGGTGGCGATCCTGGCCGCCGTGCCGCTGGCGATCGGCCTCGGCGAAGGCTCCGAACTGCGGCGCCCGCTGGGCATCGCGATGATCGGCGGCCTGCTGTTCTCGCAGAGCCTGACCCTGCTCAGCACGCCGGCGCTGTACGTGATCTTCTCGTGCCTGGCCGAACGCTGGCGGGCACGTCGCGCACGCAAGCGCGAGGCGAAGCTGCTCAAGCGCGCGCAACGGGCGTAGCCCGGTAGAGCCGGCCGCTGGCCGGCTTCCCCGGCGCATCTGCCGGCCAGCGGCCGGCACTACCATGGCTGCGAAGAGTGGGTGCGGACCGTTGGTCCGCACTCCGGCCCCATATTTCACGCGCAGCCCGCAATAATGGTGGCAGATCCTTCCACCGAGCCTGCATGTCCGCCCGACAATCCCGTCTCAGCCGCCTGTGGGCCCACGAGAAGGCCAGTTACGGCCTGCGGGTGTTCATCGCCCTCACGGCAGCGGTGGCCGCGTGCTGGCAGCTGGATGCGCTGACCGCCCTGCCCGGCGTATTCCTGGGCATCATCGCCAGCGCCATCGCCGAGACCGACGACAACTGGTGGGGCCGGACCAAGGCCGTGCTGCTGTCACTGCTGTGCTTCTGCATCGCCGCGGCCTCGGTGATCTGGCTGTTCCCGTGGCCGTGGGTCTTCATCGGCGCGCTGGCGCTGTCCACCTTCGGCCTGACCCTGCTCGGTGCGCTCGGCGAGCGCTATGCGTCCATTGCCCAGGCCACGGTGACGCTGGCCATCTACACCATGATCGGCCTGGAGCAGCATGGTGCCAGCGACCTGCACAGCGCACTGGACGCCGTCAGCCACCTGCTGGCCGGTGCGGTCTGGTACGGCCTGCTGTCGATCCTGTGGACCGCGCTGTTCGCCAATCGGCCGGTGCGCGAGCGCGTGGCACGGCTGTACCAGGAACTGGGCCGCTACCTGCAGTTGAAAGCCGCCCTGTTCGAACCGGTGCGCGAGGCCGACCTGCAACGCCGCCAGCTCGACCTGGCCGAGCAGAACCGGCGCGTAGTCGGCGCGCTGAACGAGGCGAAGACGGCGATCCTGGCGCGCTTCGGCCGTTCCGGCCGGCCCGGCGTCAACTCCGGCCTGTACCTGCGCCTGTACTACATGGCGCAGGATTTCCACGAACGCGCCAGTTCTTCGCATTACCCGTATGGCGCGCTGGTCGATGCCTTCTTCCACAGCGACGTGCTGTACCGCTGCCAGCGCCTGCTCGATCTGCAGGGCCAGGCCTGCGCGCGGCTGGGCGAAGCGATCCGCCTGCGCCGCCCGTTCGTGTATGGCGAGAACAACCAGCAGGCCGGGCGCGACCTGGCCGATGCGCTGGCCTACCTCCGTGACCAGCAGCGGCCACAGTGGCAGCGCCTGCTCGGTTCGCTGGACCTGCTGGTGCACAACCTGCGCAGCATCGAGCGCCGCCTGCTCGACGCCGAACGCTCCGAGGCCAGCCTCGACAACGTCGATACCCGCCTGCGTGACAGCAACCCGCACACGCTGCGCGAGATGGGCGTGCGCCTGCGCCAGCAGCTCACGCCCGGCTCGGTGCTGTTCCGCCACGGCCTGCGCATGGCACTGGCGCTGATCGCAGGCTTTGTAGCGATCCGCCTGTTCAATGCGCAGAACGGTTCATGGGTGCTGCTGACCATCGTGTTCGTGTGCCGGCCCAACTTCGGCGCCACCCGCCAACGCCTGGCCCAGCGCATCGTCGGCACGCTCGCCGGGCTGGTACTGACCTGGGCACTGCTGCAGCTGTTCCCGCAGTTGCACGTGCAGCTGCTGATCGCATTGTTGTCGGCACTGCTGTTCTTCTTCACCCGCACCGACCGCTACCTGGTGGCGTCGGCAGCCATCACGGTGATGGCACTGACCTGCTTCAACCTGATCGGCGATGGCTTCGTGCTGATCGTGCCGCGCATGGTCGACACCGTGCTGGGCTGTGCGATCGCAGCGGCGGCGGCGTTCCTGATCCTGCCCGACTGGCAGGGCCGCCAGCTGCATCTCGTACTGGCGCGCGTGCTGGACACCGCCGCACGTTACCTGGACTCGGTGCTGGGCCAGTACCGCAGCGGCATGCGCGACGACCTGGCCTACCGCATCGCCCGCCGTGACATGCACAACGCCGACGCGGCGCTGTCCACCGCACTGTCGAACATGCTGCGCGAGCCCGGCCACGTGCGCCGCAACCTGGACGCCGGCTTCCACTTCCTGGCCCTGTCCAACACCCTGCTCGGCCACCTGTCGGCCCTGGGCGCACATCGCGACCAGGTGGACAGCTATGCCGGCGATCCGCTGGCATTGGCCGCCGGTGATCGCGTGCGCAAGGCACTGCAGCAGCTGGCGACGGCGCTGATCGCACGGCAGCCGGTCGCGGAGGACGACAACGATGCGGATCGCGCGGTCGCCGCCGAGCTGGAGCAGCTCGACGAGGCGATGCCACCGAAGCTGCAGCTGATCCGCACACAGATGGCGCTGGTGCTGCGCCTGCTGCCGAAGGTACGGGCGGCGGCCAATGAAGCGGTGACCAGCCTGACCTGATCCCTCACCGCTGAATCGGGCATGCCATCCACGCATGGCGTGGATCCACCGCGCCGCGTGCAACAACGCGTTGCGCCCTGCGCTGCATCCCGATCACGCCGCCGGATCGATACTGGGGCATCCCCCCTGCCCTGGATGTCCCCATGAAGATCGAACTCGGCGGCCGCGCCGCACTGGTCACCGCCTCCACCGCCGGCATCGGCCTGGCGATCGCGCAAGGCTTGGCCGCGGCCGGTGCCACGGTGGTCCTCAACGGCCGCAGTGCCGACAGCATTGAACGCGCACGCCAGCACCTGCTCTCCACGGTACCGGGTGCCCATGTGCTTGGTGTCGCGGCTGACCTCTCGGATGCGGCCGGCGTCGAAACGCTGCTCGCCGGCCTGCCCAAGGTCGACATCCTGGTCAACAACGCCGGCATCTTCGGCCCCGAGGACTTCTTCGAGACCGACGACGCCACCTGGGAGCGCTACTGGCAGACCAACGTGATGTCCGGCGTGCGCCTGTCGCGTGCGCTGCTGCCGGCCATGGTCGATGCCGGCTGGGGCCGCGTGCTGTTCATTTCCTCCGAATCGGCGCGCAACATCCCGGCCGACATGATCCATTACGGGGTCAGCAAGACCGCGCAGCTGTCGTTGTCGCGCGGCCTGGCCAAGCGCGTGGCCGGCAGTGGCGTCACCGTCAATGCCGTACTGCCCGGTCCGACGCTCTCTGACGGTTTCGCCGCGATGTTTGAAGATGAACGCCAGCGCAGCGGCAAGCCGCTGGAGCAGATCGGCCGCGAGTTCGTGATGGAGCATCGCCCGTCCTCGGTGATCCAGCGTGCCGCAACGGTCGAGGAAGTGGCCAACATGGTGGTGTACCTGGCCTCGCCGCAGGCCTCGGCCACCTCCGGCGCGGCGCTTCGCGTGGATGGCGGCGTGGTCGACGACATCGTCTGAGTCAGCCGGCAGGTGTGCGGACCAACGGTCCGCACCCACAGGTCCACACCCACCGTCGTGGGGCTTCAGTCGATCCACGCCATGCGTGGATGCATCCGGCCATGGTCCCGGTGGATGGGCAGGAATGCTAGGCTGCGCCGGTCAAGGAGGCTCCATGTCCGGTCACAACCAGTTCGCCCTGCTGCGCCAGCGCCGTTTCCTGCCGTTCTTCGTGGTCCAGGCGCTCGGTGCATTCAATGACAACGTCTACCGGCAGGCGATCATCAGCATGTTGCTGTTCATGGCCGTGCCGGAGGAAGAACTGGGGCTGTACGCCACGCTGGCACCGGCCATCTTCATCCTGCCGTACTTCCTGTTCTCGGCACTGGCCGGGCAGATTGCCGACAAGCTGGAAAAATCGCGGCTGATCGTGATCACCACCACCATGGAGATCGTGATCATGTCGCTGGCCGCCACCGGCTTCCTGACCCAGAGCCTGCCGGTGCTGCTGATCGCGCTGTTCTGCACCGGCATGCAGTCGACCCTGTTCGGCCCGGTGAAGTACTCGGTACTGCCGTCGGTGCTCAAGCCCGAGGAATTGACCGGTGGCAACGGCCTGGTCGAGATGGGCACGTCGATGTCGATCCTGTCCGGCATGATCGTCGGCGGCCTGGTATTCACCGTGGCCGGCAGCCACGGCACGGTGGTGGCGGCGTGCGCGATCATCGGCCTGGCCATCTGCGGCAACATCGCCGCACGGCTGATTCCCAAGGTCGACGCCGGCGACCCGAACCTGAAGATCAACTGGAACCCGCTGCCGGAATCGCTGGCGGTGCTGCGCATGGCGCGCCAGCAGAAAGCGGTGCGCAACGCGATCCTGGGCGTGTCCTGGTTCTGGTTCGTCGGTACCGTGCTGACCTCGCAGCTGCCGGCCTACGCGGTGACCAATCTCGGCGGCGAGCCGACCCTGTACATCTTCGCCCTCGCCCTGTTCTCGGTCGGCACCGGCGTCGGCTCACTGCTGTGCGAAAAGCTGTCGGCACGCACGGTGGAAATCGGCCTGGTGCCGCTGGGCGCGTTCGGCATGACCGCGTTCCTGCTTGATCTGTACTTCGCCCGCAGCGGCGAGGCCGCCGTGCACGGGCTGACCGTCGGCACCTTCCTGCAACAGCCCGGCAGCCTTCGCATCGTCATCGACCTGATCGGCATCGGCCTGTTCACCGGCATCTTCGTGGTGCCGCTGTTCGCGCTGATCCAGAGCCGCACGCCGAAGGCACAGATGTCACGCGTGTTCGCCGCGCTGAACATCCAGAATTCCGGCTTCATCGTCGGCGCGGCCCTGCTGTCGCTGGCCGCGCACAAGCTGCTGCACTGGACCATTCCGCAGCAGTTCCTGGCACTGGCCATTGCCAACGCGCTGGTGGCGATCTACATCTTCACCATCGTCCCCGAATTCCTGATGCGCTTCCTCAGCTGGGTGATGGTGCGCACCCTGTACCGGTTGCGCCCGCACGGCATCGAGGCCAATGTGCCCGACGAAGGCGCCGCGCTGCTGGTCTGCAACCATGTCAGCTACATGGACGCGCTGATCCTGTCGGCGACGATCCCGCGCCCGGTGCGCTTCGTCATGTATTACAAGATCTTCAACATCCCGGTGATGCGCTGGATCTTCCGCACCGCCAAGGCGATCCCGATCGCCGGTGCGCGCGAAGACCCGGCATTGATGCAGCGCGCGTTCGACGAGATCGATGCCGCGCTGGCCGAGGGCGAGCTGGTCTGCATCTTCCCGGAAGGCGCACTGACCAGGGACGGCACGATGGCGCCGTTCAAGTCCGGCGTCGAGAAGATCCTCGAACGGCGGCCGGTGCCAGTGGTACCGATGGCGCTGCGTGGCATGTGGTCGAGCATGTGGAGCCGCCGCGACAGCCGCCTCGGGCGCATGCGCGTGCCGCGCCGCTTCCGCGCCACCGTCGAGGTGGTGGCGGCTCCGGCCGTGGACGGCCACGGCACCGATGCCCCTGCGCTGGAAGCCCGGGTGCGCGCCCTGCGTGGGGATCACGCCTGACCGGAACGGCCCGCCAGGCGGGCCCGGCGACCTCCCCGCATACGCCACCGTCCAGTGGGGAGCACGTCATGCCGTGCATGTAAACGCATACATGCAACGCCGGTTGCGGTAGATTACGCACCCACAGGGGGGAGGTCCGGCCGATGCATCATGGCCGGCCACCAAGGAATGGAGTCTCGCTTTGAATCAACCACCACCGCTCAGCCGTCCGGTCTACATCCCCAACCATCTGGTCTGGGCGATCCTGACGACGCTGTTCTGCTGCCTGCCGTTGGGCGTGGTGTCGATCGTCTACGCTTCCCAGGTCGATGGCCGCCGCGCGGCCGGCGACCTGCCGGGGGCGTATAGCGCGTCGCGCAAGGCGGGCTGGTGGGCGGTGGCTTCGGCCGTGACCCTGCCGGTCCTGTTGCTGTTGTGGTTCGGGCTGTTCGGCGGCTTGGCCGTACTGGGCGCTCTTTCCGACCAATGATTCACAACCACCACCCATCAAGGAGCTTGAACCCATGAACACCGCTACTCCGCAGGTCCCGAACAACCTGGTCTGGGCCATCCTGACCACCCTGTTCTGCTGTCTGCCGGCCGGCATCGTCTCGATCGTCTACGCCGCACAGGTCAACGGCAAGCTGGCTGCGGGCGACATCGCCGGCGCCCAGGATTCGGCCGCCAAGGCCAAGAAGTGGGCCATCTGGTCGGCCATTGCCTGGGTCGTGGTGGTCGTGCTGTACGTGCTGTTCTTCGTTGTGCTCGGCGGCATGGGCGCGATGAGCAACAGCGGCTACTGATACGCCTGGACGGATCCGGCGCCTGCGCCGGATCCGTTGTTGCATGTCCGCGCTTCCCGCCCGTTCCCGACTCGCCCGCTGGGCGCCGCTGCTGGTCTCCGCCGGCCTGGCCGTGGGTGCCACGGTGGTGCTGCGCAACGTCAATCCGTATGTCGCCGGCAATCCCTTGCCGAGCTGCCCGCTGTACGCGCTGACCGGCCTGTACTGCCCGGGCTGTGGCAGCACGCGCTGCCTGTATTCGCTGGTCCATTTCGACCTTCCGGGCGCGATGGCGATGAACCCGCTGCTGGTCATCAGCCTGCCGTTCCTGTTGCTGATGCTGCTGAACATCGCCGGCATTCGCCCGCGCGTGCTCGACCCGCTGATGCGGGTACTGGCCAATCCCGTGTTCTGGCTCTGGGTGCTGCCCGGGTATGCGCTGCTGCGCAACCTGCCGTGGCCGCCGTTCACCGCGCTGGCACCGATCTAGGTTTCCAGCCAACGGCGCAGCCCCTCGTGGTGGGTCGGTATCTGAAGGCAGAAGCCTAGGGGTTGGCCAGGCGGGATGGGTTTGCGGGGGACGCCGTGAATCCGTCCGTGGAGGCTTGGCCGCGGCATCCATGCCGCGGACACCCCCGCAAACCCATCCCACCCGGCCACGGACAGTTTCCGTGTGCGTCCACCACGGAAAAGAAAAAAATCAAAAGCAAAAGCGGATCGCTTCGCTCCGCATCCACGCATGGCGTGGATCTACCGTGTCGACCAAGGTCGACACCTACCAACAGCCGCCGGAATCTGTCGGGGGTGGGGCGGTGTGGGGCTGCAGGACCGTTGGCGCCATGGATGGCGCCATCGAGCCCCCAGGGACGGGTTTACGGCGTGTCCTGCAGCCCCACACCGCCCCGCCCAACCCTCAGCAATCCAGAGCTGCTGTTGCCGTTGCTGTTGCCTCTGCAGGTGCAGGGCTGCAAGCCCTGCAATACAACTACGTCACCCAGCCTGCAATCACCAGCAGGGCCAGGATCGCCAGCCACAGCAGCAGCATTCGCCACACCAGGCTCATCGCATCACGCAGGTCCGGCAGCCGTTGCCACACCGGCAGCAGTCCCGCCTCGGTGTAGTCGTGCGCATCCTCGCGCAGCTCGGCATTGACGCTGGCACGCGCCACCGCTCCGAGGAAACCGATGTTCCCGGCCAGGCGCTCGCCATGGGCCTGGCGCCAGGCCTTCCACGCCGTATCGAAGTTGCCCACCAGCGCCATCGAGAACGCCATCAGCTGCGCCACCGGCCACTCGATCCAGCCCAGCAGGCGCTGCGCCAGCGCCAGCGGTTCCACCGGCACGCGGGCGCGCATCGGGCTTTCGGCCATCAGCGCCAGCAGCCTGTAACCCAGCGCACCGGCCGGGCCCAGCAGCAGGAACCAGAACAACACCGCGAACCAGCGCCGCAGCGCATTGAGCACCGTTGCTTCGACCAGTGACGGCACGTCCTCGCGCAGGCTGCCACCGGCCGTCTGCAGGTTGCGCACCGCCGCCTGCCGCGTCGCGGCATCGTCGGCGTCGATGATCGCTTCGATATCGCGGTCCAGGTCGCGCGGCCCCCAGCACCATGCCAGCACCACCACGCCCAGCAGCAGCGACGGCAGGCCGAACAGCACCCCGCGCAGCAGCCAGGCCAGCAGGGCCATCAGCAGCAGCGGCGGCAGCAGGGCCAGGGCCACGCCTGCGGGGCTCTGCCAGGCCTTGCCACCCCGGGCATCCAGCCAACCCAGCCAGCGCCGGAAGCCGTCGAAACGGCGCAGCGAGGCAGCAGCGGCCGGGGCGACATGGCCCAGGGCCAGCGCCACCAGCACGGCAGCCAGAGTGGTGAACATGGCGGGTCTCCCTACGAAACAGAACGCTCGCGCCGCTACCTTACCTGTCGCAGCGGCGCCCTCAGCGGTGAACCGGACTCTAACCCGGGCCGTGTTCAGGTGGCGGCAATACAGCCGCCGCGCCTGGCCCGCTTCAACCCTTCTGCTGGCGGTACCAGTGCTCGATCAGGCCACGCGAAATCGAGATCGGCGGCGACACGCGGATGCCCTGGCCATCGTCCTCGACATCGCGTGCCAGCGCCGCGCCCACCTCGTCGGCACTGAACCAGCGCGCATCTTCCAGCTCACCGTCCACGCTCGGCAGATCATCCTGCGCCTGTGCACGGAAACCGATCATCAGCGCCCCCGGGAACGGCCAGGGCTGCGAGCCGAGGTACTGGCAGGCGTTCACCCGCACCTTGCTCTCCTCGTGCACCTCGCGCACCACGGTCTGCTCGAAGGTCTCGCCGGGCTCGACGAAGCCGGCCAGCACCGAGTAGCGGCGCGGCGCCCAGTTCGACTGCCGGCCCAGCAGCAGCCGGCCCTGGTTCTCCACCGCCACGATCACCGCCGGATCCACCCGCGGGTAATGCTCGGTGGAGCACTGCGCGCAGCGGCCGACGAAGCCGCCACGGGCGAACGCCACGGCACCGCCGCACACGCCGCAGAAGCGGGTACGCGAGTGCCAGTAGGACATGCCGCGGGCATAGCTGAAGGCGGTCGCATCGGCCATCGACCACAGCAGCGCGGCCTGGCGCAGGTCGAGACGGCGTGGTGCGGTGATGGTCACGCTGGCGGCTTCAACTGAAAACCACGCCTGGTCGCCACGCAGGCCGAGGAAGATCGCGGCACCGGGGCCCCCGCCGATGTCGGCGCCGGTCAGCGCCAGTGGCTGATCGTCATCGCCGGTGAAGGCGCTGCCGTCCTGATCAAGCACGAGGATGCGCGCGCCCGGCCACAGGCGCGCCAGTGCATCGGCATCGTCGCGCAGGGCATCGGCGCGCTCCAGCGGTTCGCCTACGAAGGCGAAACCGGAAAGCGGCGAAGAAGTATTGGGCATCCGGCAAGCGTGCCGCCAATCGATGCAGGTGGCAAGCCGCAGGCTTTGCGGAAACCAGCGGTGGGTGTGGAGCCTGCTCCACACACCTTGTCGCGCAGGGGACGGGCCCGGCGCATCCACGCATGGCGTGGATCTACTACATGCTGAAACTGCTGCCGCAGCCGCAGGTGGTCTTCGCGTTCGGATTGCGGATCACGAACTGGGCACCGGTCAGGCTTTCGGTGTAGTCCACCTCGGCACCCATCAGGTACTGCAGGCTCAGCGGGTCGACCAGCAGCGTCACGCCGCTGGTCTGTACCGCCAGATCGTCCTCGGCACGGTTCTCGTCGAACTCGAAGCCATACTGGAAGCCCGAACAGCCGCCACCTTCGATGTACACGCGCAGGGCCAGGTCGGGGTTGCCCTCTTCCTGGATCAGGGATCTGACCTTGGCGGCCGCCGACTCGGTGAAGTTCAGCGGTCGCTCCAGCGACTGGTAATCGGGCGCGGCGGCCGGGGTGGCGCCGGGCAGGGAGACTAGCGTGCTCATGCCGTCAGCATGGGGGTGCCGAGGATGGCTTTCAAGCCATCGCCTCTGCCAGCTTGCGACGCGCGGCGGTGTCGCCCTTGCCGCCATTGGCATCGTCGGCCTCCGGGGCCGGCAGGGCCGCCATCGGGGCGCTGGCATGGATCAGGCGGCCGTTCAGCTGGGCGCCCGCATTCATCTCCACCACCTGGTAATGGACATTGCCATTGACCCGCGCGCTCGGGGTCAGTTCGACCTTCTCGGTGGCGTGCACGTCGCCGTCCAGGCGGCCGCTGATGACCACCACCTGGGCACGGATCTCACCCTCGATCACGCCATGCTCGGCGACCGTCAGGGTGGCACCACTGGCGCCTTCGGCGGCAATCACCTTGCCGTGGATGCGGCCTTCCACGTACAGGCCACCACTGAATTCCACATCACCGCGGATCACCACCTGGTTGCCGATCAGGGCATCCACCACCAGCTGGCCGTCACGGTTGGATTTGCTGTTTCCGAACATCTGCCTACTCCCCTTTGCTGGCCGGCGCGCCGGCCTGTTTCCAGTCGAATACCTGGGTGGTACCCCCCGTACCACTGCCCAATGTCACCCGCACGCGTTGCGGGGTGAAGTCAGCCGGCAGCATCACGCTGCCGGTGATCTGCTGGAAGTACCGGAACGAGTAATCCTGTCCCGGCACCTTGCTGCGCTGGTGCAGATCATCCCAGCTGATCGTGGCCAGCTTGCCGTTCTTCACGCCTTCCACGGTGAAACGCATCTGCCCCTGGCTGATGGCACCGCGGTTGAGGTTCTGGGTCAGCACGGCGGTGTACTGCCAGGTGCCGGCCGCTTCCGGGCTGAACTCGATCGAATGGGTGTTCAGGCCCTTGCGCTGGCTGGTTGAACCGACCAGGCGCTCATAGAAGGCGACGTCGGCGCGCAGGCCGGCGATCTCCTCATCGCGCTCGGCCAGCGAGGACTGCACCTCGGTGTTGGCGGCGCGGCTGATGCGGTCGGAGGCTTCCAGCGTGGCCTGCTTCTGGCGCAGCTCGGTCAGCTGCGCCTGCAGCGTCTCGGCATGCTTCTCGGCGGCCTGCAGGCGTTGGCCCTGCGCATCGCGCGGGGTCGCCATCCAGCAGCCGCCAAGCACCGCCAGCACCAGGCTGAGCAGCCAGATGCCGCCGATCACCAGAAGGCGGCGACGATCGACCGGCGATTGCGGCGCGCCGGGCAGGCGCACCTGCACGCGCATGGGAGGGCGGTTGTTCATGGGTGGTTTCCAGGGCATCGCAAGAGCGACACCGGTACGGCCCCTGTGGCAAACGACGGGCTAGTGTATGACAGGACGGGTGGGTTTCCTGCGCAGTGGCCGGCCACGGTCTGTGGCGTTCAGGCACGCCATCGCCGATAGTGAGGCCCCCCGCACAGTTCCGTCGCCGGAGCATCGCCATGACCGAAGCCCACCTGTTCGTGATCGGCATCCTGCTGGCCTGGCTGGCCGGCATCCGCGTCTACCTCACCGTGTTCGGCGTCGGCCTGGCCGGCCTGCTCGGCTGGGTCGACCTGCCACCGGCCCTGCAGGCCACCGAATCGTGGTGGGTGCTGGGTACCTCGGCGGCGCTGGCAGTGACCGAATTCTTCGCCGACAAGATCCCCGGCGTGGACTCGGCGTGGGATCTGGTGCAGACCCTGGCACGCGTGCCCGCCGGTGCCTTCCTTGCCGCCGCCACGTTGTCGCCGGACGGCCAGCTGGGGACCGGCGCACTCGCCGCCGGTGCCGGTGTCGCGCTGGCCAGCCATGGCCTGAAGGCCGGCACCCGCGCCCTGCTCAATACCTCACCGGAACCGGCCAGCAACTGGGTGGCGTCGGCCGCCGAGGACACCGTGGTGATCGGCGGCCTGGCGCTGGCCCTGGCCCATCCCTGGATCGCGCTGGTGGTGGTGCTGGCCTGCAGCCTCGCTGGCGCGCTGCTGGTCTGGCTGGTCTGGCGCACCTTGTGGAAAGGCGTGCGTTGGCTGGCGCGCGGCGCAGCGACGAACAGCCCGCGGCAGCCCGGCACCGGTTGATCGCCGGGCTTGCCGCATAATGAAGGCGAACACCAGGAGCACCGATGGCCGCAATCGAATCCCCCGCGGGCGCCCGCCCGGGACGCGCTGAAACCCCTCCGGCCGATCATTGGCAACGCTGGGCCGTCGAGGCGGTCACCCACGCTCCCGCCGCACCGGCAGCGGTCACGGCACAGGGCGGCACGGCCGATGCACCGTCGATCAACAGCGCACCGCCACCGCTTCCCGGCCCTTCAGCGCTGGCAGAAGCCGGCAACAACGACCAGGCGCCGCCCGCATCCGATTCGCCCTATCGCGTGCTGATCGTCGAGGACGATCGCGCCCAGGCACTGTTCGCGCAGAGCGTGCTGCACGGTGCCGGCATGCAGGCGATCGTGCACAGCGATGCCGACGGTGCGCTGCAGGCGATCAAGGACCACCGCCCGGACCTGATCCTGATGGACCTGCACCTGCCTGGGCTGGACGGCATGCGCCTGACCGCGCTGATCCGCCAGCAACCCGGCCTGCAGCTGCTGCCGATCGTATTCCTCAGCGGCGACCCGGACCCGGAGCGCCAGTTCGAAGTGCTCGACAGTGGCGCCGATGACTACCTGAGCAAGCCGATCCGCCCGCGCCACCTGATCGCCGCCGTGGCCAACCGCATCCGGCGCGCGCGTGCGCAGGCCGCGACCCTGCCAGGCGCCTCCGGTGCGCCGGCCACCAGCAATCCGGAAACCGGCCTGCCGACACGCCACCACGTATTGCAGCAGCTCAACGCCGCGCTAGCCCACCGCGACCCGGGTGGCGTGTTGTTCGTCGAAGTCTCCAGCGCGCTGGGCCTGCGCGAGCGCTATGGGTATGCCGCCTTCGAACGCCTGATGGTGCAGGCCGGCCAGCGCCTGGCCGAGGCGGGCCACCCGCACCTGCTGGCACGCCTGAACGACAACAGCTTCCTGCTGCTGGCGCGCACCGCCGATGAGGACAGCCTGGAAGGCATCGCCGCGGCCCTGCGTGAACAGCTGTCGGCGCGCGCGTTCGTGATCCGCGACGACGAATCCGTGCATCTGCGCGGCGTGGTCGGCTATGCCCCGCTGTCTTCCGGATTCGACGATGCCAACAGTGCCCTGGAAGCCGTCGAACGCACCACCCTGCAGGCGCGCCTGCTGAGCGCCGGCGTGGCCGGCCACGTGCACCGCGAGGCGATCAGCGAACAGGAGCATCTGGCGTTGCTGGAAGGCCAGCTGGAGCTGGCCTATCAGCCGATCGTCGCCGTCGCCGGCGGCAACACCGCGCAGTACCAGCTGCTGCTGCGCCTGCGCCAGGCCGATGGCACGGTGCTGGCGGCCGGCCAGGTGATTCCTGCCGCGGAAGCCGCCGGGCGCATCGCCGACCTCGACCAGCAGGTGATGGACCATGCGCTGGGCCTGCTGGACCTGTACCGGCACGCGACCCAGCCGCTGAACCTGTTCGTCTCGCAGTCGCTGCGTACCCTGCAGCGCGATGCCTTCGCCGACTGGCTGCTGGAGTCGCTGCACCAGCGCGACCTGCCCGGCAGCGCGCTGGTCATCGATGTGCGCCTGCCCGACGCACTGATCCACACCGTGCCGCTGCTGCAGTTCTGCCAGCGCATGGCCGGTGCCGGCGTGCGCTTCTGCCTCAGCCAGTTCGAACCGGGTGGAGAAGCCGATGCGTTGCTGACCCACCTCCCGCTGTCGTTCGTGCGCATGGCAGCACGCTTCTCCAGCAGCCACGCCAACCCTGCCACCCGCGAGGAACTGCGCAGGGCGATCGAGCAGGCCCATGCAGCCGGGCTGCAGATCATCGGCCAGCAGATCGAAGATCCGCAGGCGGCGGCCGCGATGTGGGTGGGCGGCGTCGACTACATCCAGGGCAACATGGTGCAGTCGGCCGGCAGCGACCTGAACTTCGACTTCCACAACGCGGTGCTCTGACGTGCCGCTGTGGGGCGTGCTGCTGGTTGCCCTCGCCGTGGCCGCCATCGCGCTGCTGCTGTTTGGCCTGCGCCTGCGCGCGCGCAACCTTGCGTTGGCCCAGCTGCAGCGCGAACGCAGCGTACTGGCCGCCGAACGCGACCAGCTGCGCCGCACCACCGAACGCCAGGGGCAGCTGGAGCAGCAGCTGCTGCAGGCCAAGCAGGCCGCCGAGGCCGCGGTGCTGGCCAAGGGCGAGTTCCTGGCCACGATGAGCCATGAGATCCGCACCCCGCTCAACGGCATCCTGCCGATGCTGGAGCTGATCGCGCGCGGCCCCCTGGGCGAGGACCAGCGACAGATGCTGGCCACCGCCTCGGCCAGTTCGCAGCAGCTGCTGCGCATCGTCGACGACATCCTCGACTATTCACGGCTGGAAGCACAGGCGCTGGAACTGGAGATCACCAGCTTCAACCTGCGTGACCTGCTCGATGGCGTGGTGCAGCTGATGCAGCGCGCCGCCGACGCCAAGGGCCTGTCGCTGGCGTTGCAGCTGGACCCAGCGGTGCGCCTGCCGGTACGCGGCGACCCGGTACGCCTGCGCCAGGTGTTGAGCAACCTGCTGGCCAACGCGATCAAGTTCACGGCACGCGGCCAGGTGCTGCTGCGGGTACAGCGGTTGGGCGAAGGCGCAGCGCAGCACCAGCTGCGCTTCGAGATCATCGACACCGGCATCGGCATCGACGAGGTGCTGCAGGCGCGGTTGTTCCAGTCCTTCAGCCAGGCCGACGCCTCCACCACCCGCATCTACGGGGGTACCGGCCTGGGCCTGGCCATCTGCAAGCGCATCATCGACCTCATGCAGGGCCGCATCGGCGTGCAGTCCACGCCCGGCCAGGGCGCCACGTTCTGGTTCGAGATTCCGCTGCTGAAGGTGCCCGGCGACCTGCCGGCCATGGCACGTCCGCCCGCTGCACTGCTGCTGTGCAGCGCCGATGCGATCCTGCAGGCGCGCGTCGAACGCATCGCTGCCCACCATGGGCTGCAGGTGCAGGTGCTGGCACAGCCCGGTGCGGTGGTCGAGCGCCTGCGCGCGCCGCCACGCCCCGGGCAGCCGGCGCCGGCCTGGCTGCTGGTCGACGCGCATGCACGCCGCGCGGGTGAAGCCACGCTGCAGCAGGCCCTGGCCGAACGGGGTGAGGAAGACATGCTGCAGGTGCTGTGGCTGCAGGACGACGCCGTTGCGGCGCGCCCGCGGCAGCAACGGCTGCCCGCACGTTTCGATGATGCCGCCCTGCATGTGCTGCTGGCGGTGCCGGCCGCGCACGCGCGGCCCGCCGCATTGCTGGCCAATGCTGAAGACGGATTGCCCGCGCCGACGTTGCCGCCGTTGCATCTACGCGTGCTGCTGGTGGAAGACAACACGGTCAACCGGATGGTGGCCGAGCAGCTGCTGCGCGTGTTCCAGTGCGAGGTGCGCAATGCCGCCGATGGCGAGCAGGCATTGCTCACCCTGCGCGAAGGCGGCATGGACGTGGTGTTGATGGACTGCCAGATGCCGGTGCTGGATGGCTACGCCGCCACCCGTCATTGGCGCGCCGAGGAAACGGCATCCGGGCGGCAGCGACTGCCAATCATCGCGATGACGGCCAATGCGATGGCCGGTGACCGCGAACGCTGCCTGCAGGCCGGCATGGACGACTACCTGTCCAAACCGATCGCACGCGCCACGCTGCATGCGCTGTTGAAGCGCTGGGGGCAGCGCCCGGGCAATGCGGCCGCGTCGAACCTGCTCGGCGGCGATGCGCCTGCCATCGGTCGAATCCTGCCGGCCGAACATGGCGCGGCCGTATCAGGTACGAAGCGCCAGGCGGCGCCGCAACCGGTGCTGGATCGCGATGTACTGGACGAACTGCAGGCGGTGATCGGCGAGAGCGCCATCCAGATCGTCTCGGTGTTCCTGGACGATGCTCCGGCAATGGTGCAGCAACTGCAGCAGGCCGCACAGAACGGCGACGCGACGCGCCTGCAGGCGATCGCGCACAGCCTCAAGTCATCAAGCGCGAATGTCGGCGCGTTGTCGCTGTCTGCGGTGGCGCAGCGGATCGAGCATGAAGCCCGCAGTGACAGCCTGCAGCGCCCTGCCGTGGCAGTGGCGCTGCTGGTGGCCGAATTCGCCCGCGCGCGCGTCGCGCTGACGGGTTACCTGGCACAGCATCGCTAGCGTCGAGCAAGCTCGACACTACGTCACTCTTCCAGCTTGCTCAGCAGGTACTTCGGCTCGCCGATGCGCTCGATCAGGTCCAGCTGGGTTTCCAGCCAGTCGATGTGCTCTTCTTCCGAGTCGAGGATCTTCACGAACAGCTGGCGGCTGACGTAGTCGCCAACCGAATCGGAATAGGCCACGGCCTCGCGCAGGGTGACCACGCCGTCGCGTTCCAGCGACAGATCGCACTGCAGGATCTCGGTCGGGTTCTCGCCGATGCGCAGCTTGCCCAGCGCCTGGAAGTTCGGCAGGCCTTCGAGGAACAGGATGCGGTCGGCGAGCATGTCGGCATGCTTCATCTCGTCGATCGATTCCTTGTACTCGTGTTCGGCCAGTTCCTTGATGCCCCAGTTCTTCAGCATCTTGGCGTGCAGGAAGTACTGGTTGATCGCGGTCAGCTCGTTGTAGAGGACCTTGTTGAGGAATTCGATGACCTTGGTGTCGCCCTTCATGGGGATGCTCCTGCACGCTGAAAACGCAGGCACTTTAGCGCCTTGCGCAGCCTCGTGAAGGAACGCGAATCGTGCGCATTGGCCTGTGCGGCCAGCAGTGAAGGATGCGAAAGCGCGGCGTCAACGCGCCGCGAAATAAACGGTCAGGCGACCTGGGCCAGGCCCAATACCGGCAGCGGCAGATCGTGGGTGGCGCGCGCCTTGGCCAGCAGCTCGCCGGCCATGTCCAGGCAGGAACCGCAGGTGGCACCACAGCCGGTACGCATGGTCAGTTCGGCCACCGTGCTGACGCCATTGCCGGCGGCTTCGCGGATCTGGTGGTCGGTGACTCCGTTGCAGATGCAGACGTACACAGGCGGGAACCGGGCTGACAGGCCAGAAGCGGCCTGTTGGCTATTCCAATGGAAACGAGAATGGTTGTCAATCAGAGACCTGAACCATTCTCGATACCGTTCAGCCCGTCAGCTGGCCGGGCCGTCGCCCTGTGCCTTCTTGGGCCAATAGCCCCGGGTCCGCGGGCGCTTGCGGGGGCGCTCGTGCCCGGCCGTATGGCCTGGCATCCAGGCCTCGGCGGCGCTCTTGGGCATGGCGGTGACGCCCTGCCCGGCCACGCCGCGCGCCAACGGCGCCAGGTGTCGCAGGGCACGCGCATAGACGCCGCGCTTGAACATCACCACATGCTCCACCGGGTACCAGAAGTCCACCCAGCGCCAATGGTCGAACTCGGGCGAGTCGGTGTGGTCCAGCTTCACATGGGATTCGTCGCCGGTCAGGCGCAGCAGGAACCAGACCTGCTTCTGGCCGATGCAGACCTGCCGCTCGTTGCGGCGGATGGCCCGCGCCGGCAGCTTGTAGCGCAGCCAGCCGGGTGTCGCGCCGAGCACTTCCACATGCTCAGGCAGCAGGCCGGTCTCTTCCTGCAGTTCACGATACATGGCCTCGACAGGCGTCTCGTCGGTATTCATGCCACCCTGCGGGAACTGCCAGCCGTCCCGGCGCACACGTCGTGCCCAGAACACCTGACCATCCTGCCGCATCAGCACGATGCCGACGTTCGGTCGATAGCCGTCCGGATCGATCACGATGCGGACTCCTAAAAAATCTACTGGTCGGGACTATCCCATGCCCTCTGCCGCCCCACAAGCGCGATACAAAAGTGTTGACAGGGGCGATACACATCCGCAGAATAGCGGGCTCACCAAGGCTATGTAGCTCAGCCGGTTAGAGCACAGCACTCATAATGCTGGGGTCGGTGGTTCGAGTCCACCCATAGCCACCACACTGAAAATCAAGTTGTTTTCCAGTGTGAAAAGTGAGAAAATAGTTGCACGTTTTGCCCCGTCGCCAAGCGGTAAGGCACCTGACTCTGACTCAGGCATTCGGTGGTTCGAATCCATCCGGGGCAGCCAAACAAAAAAGAAAAAAGCCTGATCGAAAGATCAGGCTTTTTTCTTTTTTGTTTGGTCACGCATCCCACCTTATCCCCGCGCCTGTCGGCGCGCGCCCTTGAACAACAAGGGGGCCCTCCTCCAGAGAGAGATCCGGGGTCGGATCCTTCGAAACCACGGGTAGTGCCGGCCGCTGGCCGGCAACCTGGAAATGCATGACCCCAGAACGACAAAAGCCCGGCCGAAGCCGGGCTTTTGCTTTTCCAGCCAGCGGGCTCCCGAGGGAGCCCAACCAGGCGCGGTAAATCAGCGCTTGGAGAACTGGGTGGCGCGGCGGGCCTTGTGCAGACCGACCTTCTTACGCTCGACTTCACGGGCGTCACGGGTCATGAAGCCGGCCTTGCGCAGCTCGGACTTCAGGGTTTCGTCGTACTCGACCAGAGCACGGGCGATGCCCAGACGGATCGCACCGGCCTGGCCGGTGGTGCCGCCGCCAGCGGCGGTGACCAGGATGTCGAAGCTTTCGGTGTTCTTGGTCAGCTCGAGCGGCTGGCGCACGATCATGCGCGCGGTCTCACGACCGAAGAACTCGTCCAGCGGACGGCCATTGACGGTGATGTTGCCCGAACCCTTGCGCAGGAACACGCGAGCGGTGGAGGACTTGCGGCGGCCAGTGCCGTAGTTTTGAGTGATAGCCATGATTAGATATCCAGAACCTGCGGCTGCTGTGCGGCGTGCGGATGCTCAGTGCCGGCGTAGACCTTGAGCTTGCGGTACATCTGGCGACCCAGCGGGCCCTTCGGCAGCATGCCCTTCACGGCGATCTCGATCACGCGCTCCGGGTGGCGCTCCAGCGCCTGGGCCAGGGATTCGGTCTTCAGGTTGCCGATGTAACCGGTGAAACGGTGATACATCTTGTCCTGCAGCTTCTTGCCGGTGACGGCAATCTTTTCTGCATTGATGACGACCAGGTAGTCGCCGGTATCAACGTGCGGGGTGTAGACCGGCTTGTGCTTGCCACGCAGACGGCGGGCCAGCTCGGTGGCGAGACGGCCCAGGGTCTTGCCCTCGGCGTCGACGAGGTACCAGTCGCGCTGGACGGTCTCGTTCTTGGCAGTGAAAGTGCTCATGAAGAACTCTAGGTTAGGTCGGGCTCATTGCGGCGAAAGGCTCGCCGGAACTCTGCCACGCGTTGTGAAAAGGTGAAGCGTAAGGGGCGGGATTGTACGCACCCTGGCCGCCGGGCGCAAGTCGCCCCTGCCCCCGGGTTGGCAGGGCGGCAGGGCCGGGCGAGAATCGGGCCCTCCCCGCCCCACCCGTACCGCCATGACCGCACTCCGCCAGACCACCCCGCTGGACCACCTGCTGACCGAGGCGCAGCGCGCCCTGGACACGGTGTTCGGCAACCCGCCGGCGGCCCGCCCCTACCCGGCCGCGGATACCGACGAGCCGGGCATGGACAGCACCGAGCGCCGCCACGCGGCGGGCCTGATGCGGATCAACCACGTCGGCGAGGTCTGCGCGCAGGGCCTGTATTTCGGCCAGGCGGCGGTGGCCCGCGACCCGGCCACGCGGGAACACCTGCTGGAAGCCGCCCAGGAAGAGACCGACCACCTGGCCTGGTGCGCCACCCGGCTGGGCGAGCTGGACAGCCGTCCCAGCCTGTTCAACCCGCTGTGGTACGCCGGCAGCTACACCATCGGCACCCTGGCCGGGCTGCGCGGCGACGGCTGGAACCTGGGCTTCGTGGTCGAAACCGAGCGCCAGGTGGAGGCCCATCTGGACGAGCATCTGGTCGATCTGCCGGCCGGTGACCTGCGCAGCCGCGCCGTCATCCAGGTGATGAAGGATGACGAGGCCCGCCATGCGGAACACGCCGAACAGGCCGGCGCCCGCCGCCTGCCGTTCCCGATTCCGGGGGCAATGGCGCTGGCCTCCAGGGTGATGAAGACCATCGCGTACCGGCTGTAAGCCCCAGGTAGTGCCGGCCGCTGGCCGGCAACCTCCTGATCTTCGGCGGTGCCTACGGGGTTGCCGGCCAGCGGCCGGCACTACCGATCAATTGGGCGAGACCAGCTTCAGGCCGATCACCCCGGCCACGATCAGGCCGACGCAGGCCAGGCGGGCCGGCGATGCGCTGTCGTTGAACAGGTAGATGCCCAGCACCGCCACGCCCATGGCGCCGATGCCGGTCCAGATCGCATAGGCCGTGCCGACCGGGATGCTCTTCATCGCCTGGCTCATCAGGTACAGGCTGATCAGCGCCGACACCACCGTGGCAGCGGTGGGCAGGGGTTTGCTGAAACCTTCGGAGTACTTCATTCCAAGGGCGAAACCGATCTCGAACAGGCCGGCCAGCAGCAGGTAGATCCAGGGCATGGGTGGGGGCTCCTTACCTTTTTTTGAAAAAACGAAACGGCCCGGTGTTTTCACACCGGGCCGTGGGTCGGTACATCACCGTGGAGCCATGACGCTTGCGCAGTACAGGGGTTCCACAGGGCGGGTCGTCCCGCCTGGGTGGCGATGCCTGCGGGCATCGCGCGTGGGGCTTACTCGGACAGGTTGCGGCCGTGGAACAGCTCTTCGATCTCGCGCTTGAGCAGCGCTTCGATCTTCATGCGCTCCTTGAACGACAGGTTCTTGGCCTTTTCCTCGAACAGGTACTGGTCCAGGTCGAAGTCCTTCAGGTGCATCTTGGTGTGGAAGATGTTTTCCTGGTAGACGTTGACGTCGAACATCTCGTAGCGCGACTTGATGTTCTTGGCCAGGAAGTTCTGGATCGAGTTGATCTTGTGGTCGATGTAGTGCTTCTTGCCCTTCACATCGCGGGTGAAGCCACGGACGCGGTAGTCCATGATCACGATGTCCGACTCAAGGCTTTCGATCAGGTAGTTCAGGGCCTTCAGCGGGGAAATGACGCCACAGGTGGCCACGTCGATGTCCGCGCGGAACGTCGCGATACCTTCCTGCGGATGGGTTTCCGGGTAGGTATGGACGGTGATGTGGCTCTTGTCCATGTGCGCGACCACGGCGTCGGAGATCAGCTCCTTGCCGGCCTGCTTCTTGTCGATCACCGGCTCTTCGGAGATCAGGATGGTCACCGAGGCACCCTGCGGGTCGTAGTCCTGGCGGGCCACGTTCAGGATGTTGGCGCCGATGATCTCGGCGACATCGGTCAAGATTTGAGTCAGCCTGTCGGCGTTGTACTCTTCATCGATGTATTCAATGTAACGCTGACGCTCCTCTTCGGTGCGCGCGTAACACACGTCATAGATGTTGAAGCTCAGCGCCTTGGTGAGGTTGTTGAAACCCTGCAGCCTCAGGCGAGGCAACGGCTTGACCACGGCGGTCGATTCCTGTGTAAGAAGGGAAAGGGGGAATTATGGGGCAAACTGCCCCCGGGGGGAACGTGAAGACGCAAGAGTTCTGGCACACTGTTTGCCCTTAACAATTGCGCTGGTTAAGCTCCGCTATCGACCCCGTGAATCCGTTCATGCGCAGAGGGAGCGCCCCTATCGTGTCAACCGTGCGCCTAGCTAGCAGTCCACTGGCCCTGGATATCGCCACCATTGATCGTTTCCTGGCGCACAGCCACAGGCGGCGATATCCCACCCGTACCGACGTCTTCCGACCCGGTGACCCGGCGGGAACCCTGTATTACGTCATCAGCGGTTCGGTTTCGATCATGGCCGAGGAAGATGACGATCGCGAGCTTGTGCTGGGCTACTTCGGTGCCGGCGAGTTCGTGGGCGAGATGGGCCTGTTCGTCGAATCGGACCGCCGCGAGGTGATCCTGCGGACCCGTACCGCCTGCGAACTGGCCGAGATCAGCTACGAACGCCTGCACCAGCTGTTCCTCGGCCCGCTGTCGGCCGACGCCCCGCGCCTGCTGTATGCGCTGGGCCAGCAGATCTCCAAGCGCCTGCTCGACACCAGCCGCAAGGCCAGCCGCCTGGCGTTCCTGGACGTTACCGACCGGATCGTGCGCACCCTGCACGACCTGGCGCAGGAGCCGGAGGCGATGAGCCATCCGCAGGGCAGCCAGTTGCGCGTCTCGCGCCAGGAACTGGCCCGCCTGGTCGGCTGCTCGCGCGAAATGGCCGGCCGCGTGCTGAAGAAGCTGCAGACCGACGGCCTGCTGCACGCACGCGGCAAGACCGTGGTGCTGTACGGCACCCGTTGACCGTTGAGCACCCGGTGGGTGCGGACCTTGGTCCGCACTCCTTCGCGCGTTAGGCTCGGTGCATGGAACTGAGCAGCGCATTCTGGTGGTTCATCCTCATCGGCCTCGGCGCCCAGCTGGTCGACGGCGCGCTGGGCATGGCGTTCGGCCTGGTGTCGTCGTCGGTGATGCTGGCCATGGGCATCCCGCCCGCGCAGGCCAGCGCCGCCATCCACACCGCCGAGGTGTTCACCACTGGCGCCTCCGGTGTGTCGCATCTGGTCGCCGGCAATGTCGATAAGCGCTTGTTCCTGCGCCTCGCCCTGCCCGGCGCGGTAGGCGGCGCAGTCGGTGCCTACGGGCTGACCCAGCTGCCCGGCGAGGTGATCCGCCCGCTCATCTATCTCTACCTGCTGGTGCTGGCCATCATCATCCTGGCCCGCGCCGCCGGCCGCCTGATGCCCAAGGGCGAGGTCAAGCGGGTACCCGTGCTGGGCTTCGTGGCCGGCTTCCTGGATGCCAGCGGCGGTGGCGGCTGGGGGCCGGTGGCCACCTCCACCCTGCTCGCCCGCGGCGGCCAGGCGCGCACCACCATCGGCACCGTAAACGCCGCCGAGTTCGTGGTTACCCTGACGGTTTCAGCAACGTTCCTGCTGTCGATGGGGCTGCATCACCTGCAGATCGTGGCCGGCCTGCTGATCGGCGGCATGATGGCCGCCCCGGTGGCGGCGCTGCTGGTCAAGCGGCTGAAGGAGCGCTGGGTGCTGGTGGCCGTCGGCGTGCTGGTGCTTGGCATCAGCCTGTTCCAGATCGGCCACGCGCTGAGCGGGTACCTGGCGCGCTGAGCGCTCGCCGGGCATGGCCCTGCGATGCATGCACGGCGTTCGGTAGTGCCGGCCGCTGGCCGGCAACCTCATGATCTGCGGAGGGGCGTGCCGAGTTGCCGGCCAGCGGCCGGCACTACCGCATTACGCCTTGTCGCCGCCGCGGTCGACGCAACCCCAGTTGAGGATGCGGGTGCCGGCCGGCAGCACGCGGCGGAAGAAGTCCACCTTGCCCGGCTTCGGGTTCACCACCACCGGCGCCCTGGCGGCCAGCAACAGCGGCAGGTCGGCAGTACTGTCGGAATAGGCAATGTCGATGTCGCCGTAGCCGCGCTCGCGCAGCATGCGCATCTTCTCTTCGTTGTGGCAGTGCCGGGTCGGGCCGACCCCGCCCAGTCGCGGGCCGACCTCGGTGCCGATCACCGGCACGTCCTGGTGGGCGACAAAGGCCAGGATCGCGCGCGCCAGCTCGGGTGGCGCACCCGTGGCAACCACCACGCGGTCGCCCTTGGCGCGGTGCGCGGCAAATACCTCCAGCGCCTGCGGCAACAGCTTGGCGCGCATCTGCGCCTCATTGCGCAGCACGTAGGCGTCAATCACCTTGTTGAAGTCGCGCGCCCGGTGCAGGCCGAAACTGCCGATCCACACATAGACCGAAATGCCGGCACGACGGGTCGGCAGCATCGCCACCATCGGCCCGGCGATCGGCGTGACCAGCAGCGCGGCCAGCATGCGCAGCGGATTGCGCTTGATCAGCGAGGCGAACAGGTGGGTGCCCGAATCGCCGTCGTAGAGGGTGTGGTCGAAGTCGAAGACCACCAGCGGCGCATCCCCGCGCGGCGTTGGATAGTGCGTTGTCATGCCGCGAAGAATAGCTGACGCAGGCCCTCGCCCGGCTCTTCCACGCGCATGAAGGCCTCGCCGACCAGGAACGCGTGGATGCCGGCGTCACGCATCAGCGCCACGTCCTGCGGGCCGAGGATGCCGCTCTCGGTCACCAGCAGGCGGTCGCGCGGCACGGCGTTCTGCATGTCCAGCGTGGTCTGCAGCGAGACCTCGAAGGTGCGCAGGTTGCGGTTGTTGATGCCGATCATCGGCGCCGGCACCTGCAGCGCGCGCTCCAGTTCGTCGATGTCGTGCACTTCCACCAGCACGTCCATGCCCAGCGACAGCGCCAGTTCGGACAGGGTGGCCAGCTGGGTGTCGTCCAGCGCGGCAACGATCAGCAGGATGCAGTCGGCGCCCAGCACGCGTGCCTCGTACACCTGGTAGGCGTCGATCACGAAGTCCTTGCGCAGCACCGGCAGCGTGCAGGCCTCTCGGGCCTGCTGCAGGTAGGCGTCGGCGCCCTGGAAGAAGTCCACGTCGGTCAGCACCGACAGGCAGCTGGCGCCACCAAACTCGTAACTGACGGCGATGTCGGCCGGGCGGAAGTCCGGGCGGATCACGCCCTTGGACGGGCTGGCCTTCTTCACCTCGGCGATCACCGCCGGGTCGCCGTTGGCCACCGCAGCCTGCAGCGCGCGCACGAAGCCACGTACCGGCGGGGCGCTGGCCAGGGCGGCCTGCAGCTCCTCGAGCGGGCGCTGGGCGCGGCGTTGGGCCACTTCTTCGGCCTTGCGGGCCAGGATCGTCTGCAGGATGTCGCTCATCGTCGTCGGTTCAATGCGGGGGCGGTGAGGACGGCCATTATCGGCCATCGAGGGGATCAGGCTGAACCGCGCGCTCAGGCAACCAGCGCGCGGGTGGTGTCAACGTACTGCTGCAGGCGCTGGCGGGCGCTGCCATTGGCGATGGCGGCACGGGCGCGGGCCAGGCCGTCGCCGATGTCGCTGGCCACGCCGGCCACGTACAGGGCGGCACCGGCGTTCAGGGCGACGATGTCCAGCGCCGGGCCCGGGGTGTTGTCCAGTACCGCGCGCAGCATCGCGATGGACTGCTCCGGGCTGTCCACGCGCAGGTTGCGGCTGGCCGACATGGCGATGCCGAAGTCCTCCGGGTGGATCTCGTACTCACGCACCTTGCCGTCGCGCAGCTCGCCGACCAGGGTGCCGGCACCCAGCGAGATCTCGTCCATGTTGTCGCGGCCCCAGACCACCATCGCGCGCTCGGTGCCCAGTTCGCGCAGCACGCGCGCCTGGATGCCCACCAGGTCAGGATGGAACACGCCCATCAGCACCGACGGTGCGCTGGCCGGGTTGGTCAGCGGGCCGAGGATGTTGAAGATGGTGCGCACGCCCATCTCGCGGCGTACCGGCGCGACCACCTTCATCGACGGATGATGGATCGGCGCGAACATGAAGCCGATGCCGGTCTGCTCGATCGCGGCGGCCACCTGCGCCGGCTGCAGCTCGATGGCCGCGCCCAGCGCTTCCACCGCATCGGCGCTGCCGGATTTGGACGACACGCTGCGGTTGCCGTGCTTGGCCACGCGCGCACCGGCGGCGGCGGCGACGAACATCGCGCAGGTGGAGATGTTGAAGGTGTGCGAACCGTCGCCACCGGTGCCGACGATGTCGACCAGGTGGGTGGGATCGGCCACCGGCACCGCCAGCGCGAACTCGCGCATCACGGTGGCCGCTGCAGCGATCTCGTCGATGGTTTCCTTCTTCACCCGCAGGCCGGTGAGGATGGCGGCGGTCATCATCGGCGAGACATCGCCGCGCATGATCTGCCGCATCAGGTCGACCATTTCGTCGAAGAAGATTTCGCGGTGTTCGATGGTGCGCTGCAGGGCTTCCTGGGGGGAGAAGCTCATGGGAATGCTCCTTGGATCAGGCCGCCGGCCGCTGCAGGAAATTGCGCAGCAGGGCGTGACCGTGTTCGGTGAGGATGGATTCGGGGTGGAACTGCACGCCTTCCACCGGGAACTGGCGGTGGCGCAGGCCCATGATCTCTTCGATCGAGCCGTCGTCGTTCTCTGTCCAGGCGGTCACTTCCAGGCAGTCCGGCAGGCGGTTCTTGTCCACCACCAGCGAGTGGTAGCGGGTGGCCTGGTAGCGGTCCGGCAGGCCGGCGAACACGCCCTTGCCCTCGTGGCGGATCGGCGAGGTCTTGCCGTGCATGATGTTGCCGGCGCGGATGACCGTGCCGCCGTAGACCTGGCCGATGCCCTGGTGGCCCAGGCACACACCGAGGATCGGCGTGCTCGGGCCCAGGCGCTGGATCAGTTCCAGCGACACGCCCGCTTCGTTGGGCGTGCACGGGCCGGGCGAGATGACGATGCGCTCGGGTTTCTGCGCGGCAATCTCGTCCACGCTCATCGCATCGTTGCGCACCACCTTCACCTCGGCGCCAAGCGTCTGCAGGTACTGCACGAGGTTGTAGGTGAAGCTGTCGTAGTTGTCGATCATCCACAACATGGTCAGGTTCCGTCGCTTATCAGGAAAATGGCGTACACGTTTTCGGTGTAGGTGATGGGGCCGGCTTCGATCGACTCGCGTATGTTCGAACCGGTAGCCTCGATGCTGTTCTGCGGCGCGGGCGGCGCGGGCGGCGCGAACGTGTCGTCGACGCGAGGCCAATTCCCCGCCTGCACGCCATAGGCAAAGTTCGGCGCCACATCGGAGATGCTGTACAGGCCGCGCAGCTTCGTGCCGTAAGCCTTGGCCAGGCCCTGCGCGGATTCGCGCGTCTGTGCCGCCGCCTCGCCCTTGAGTTCGCGCCGCAGCGCCACTTCGCCCGAATAGGTTGGAGCCACGCTGCTGACCTGCACGTTCTCGTTGGCCTTCAGCGCACCCAGCACATCCTGCATCGCCTTCACGCTGGCGAAGCTGGCGCGCAGCTGGCGCGACACGCGGGTACCGATGAAAACCTGCCGGCTCTGCTCATAGCGCGTCGCAGGACCAATGCGCAGGTTGTCCGCACGCACGCTGCCTTCCTCCGCCTTGTACTGCTTGAACAGCGCCAGCACGCGGGCGACGTTGTCCTGCACGCGGCGCCGCGCGGCATCGGCATCCATGTCGGTCTCTTCGATGTTCAGCTGCAGGCCGAACCGGTCCGGCATCACCACGCGGCGCGCCTCGCCCTTCACCAGCAGGTGCGGCTGCGAGGGAATGGTGTTGGCCTGCGCCCACGCAGACGGGGCCATCGTGGTCAGCAGTGACGACCACAGCAATGCGCTCAGCAGCTTCATGCGGTACTCCTTGTCCTGAATGGGAACAGCGGAAGGTGCCGCGGCGCAGGCCATGGCACGGGAAGGCTTACAGGCCCTTGGCAGCCTGGGCGACGGCGCGGAACAGCGCGCGGCCCTTGTTCATCGTCTCGTCCCATTCCTTGTCCGGGTCCGAGTCGTAGACGATGCCGGCGCCGGCCTGCACGTACAGGCGGCCGTCCTTGATCACCGCGGTGCGGATTGCAATCGCGGTATCGGCATCACCGTGCCAGCCGATGTAGCCGATGCTGCCGGCGTAGACATTGCGCTTGATCGGTTCCAGCTCGCGGATCACTTCCAGCGCACGGATCTTCGGCGCGCCGCTGACCGTACCGGCCGGGAAGGTGGCGCGCAGCACGTCGGCATAGCTCAGGCCCGGCTGCAGCTGCCCGGTCACTTCGCTGACGATGTGCATGACGTGGCTGTAACGCTCGATCACGAACTGCTCGCCCACTTCCACGGTACCGGCCTTGGAGACGCGGCCGGCGTCGTTGCGGCCGAGGTCGATCAGCATCAGGTGCTCGGCGCGCTCCTTCGGATCGGCCAGCAGCTCGGCTTCCAGCGCCAGGTCCTGCTCGACGGTGGCGCCGCGCGGACGGGTACCGGCGATCGGACGCACGGTGACTTCGCCGTCCTGCAGGCGTACCAGGATTTCCGGCGAGGAACCGACCACCTGCAGGTCGCCGACATCGAGGAAATACATGTACGGCGAAGGATTCAGTGCACGCAGCGCGCGGTACACATCCACCGGACGCGCCTTGAACGGCACGCTCAGGCGCTGGCTGAGCACCACCTGGAAGATGTCACCGGCGCGGATGTATTCCTTGCTGCGCTGGACCGCATCGACGAAGCCTTCGCGGGTGAACCCCGAGACGAAATCGGATTCGTCCAGCACGTCGCTGTTGAGCGGCGCCGGATAGCCCGCGCCCGGCGCCCGCAGCTTGGCGGTCAGTGCATCCAAACGGGCCTGGGCCTGCTCGAAGGCGCCGTCGACACGCGGGTCGGCATGCACGATCAGGTACAGGCGGCCCTTGAGGTTGTCGAACACCGCCAGCTCATTGGAATCGAGCAGCAGGATGTCCGGGGTACCCAGTTCATCGCGGCCGGCCGGCGGTGCCAGGCGCGGTTCGATGTAGCCGATGCACTCGAAGCCGAACCAGCCGACCAGGCCACCGGTGAAGCCCGGCAGGCCGTCCAGCTTGGGCACCGAGTGGGCGCTGCGCAGCGCCTCGACCTCGGCGAACGGGTCGGCCACTTCGCGGGTTTCCACCACCTGGCCGTCCTCGCGCACGGTCAGCGTGTGGCCGTGGAAGGCGTACACGCGGCGCGCCGGCAGGCCGATGATCGAGTAACGACCAAAGCGCTCGCCGCCTTCGACGGATTCAAACAGGTAGGTATTGGGGCCGTCGGCGAGCTTCAGATAGACCGAAAGCGGCGTGTCCAGGTCGGACAGCACTTCGCGGACAACGGGAATGTGGGTGTGGCCTTCAGCGGCCTGCTGCAGAAACTGGGCGTGCGAGTTCAAGACGACTTTCCTTCCGGGACACAGCGTTATGGGGGCGGACGACGGCAACGGGCCACCATCGCCACCAACGGCGTGCGGAAGAAAGGGTATGCGGGGTCGTCAGGCTGGACACCCGCTGACTGTATCGCAGCAAAGGCGGGAGGGGAACCCTGTGAAACTGAACCGCGCGAAGCCCGGGGCCGTTCACGGGGACCAGCAACGGCGACCGTTAGCGTCGACTGTCAGCCGACTGCTCTTCGTTCCGACGGCGTAAGAACCCGCGCTGCGCGCGCAAGTCGACTAACAGTCGACTCTACCCGCCGGCTCTAGCCCTGCCCGGCCAGCAACGGGCAGCCGGCCGGCAGATGCATCCGCACCCTGCCCGGCACGCACTCGATGCGGAACTGGCGGGCCTGAACCGGTTCGCCATCCAGATTGAGCGTCAACGGACGCTCGGATGCGATCTGCAGCCACGGCAGCCGCGCGCGCGTGGCCAGCTGTTCCAGCGCGGCCTGGGTGCCCGACTTCAGCATCTGGCCCAGCGTGGCGGTCACCTCGCCTTCCAGCTCCGGCAGTACCGTCACATCCAGCAACCCGTCGTCGATCAGTGCCTGCGGGCACAGCTGCTGGCCGCCACCGGCCTGGCGACCGTTGCCAATGCCCAGTGCGATGAAATCGCCTTCCCAGGCGAAATCGGGGCCCGACAGGCGCGCACTGATCGGCTCGATCCGCCCGAGCTTGGCGATGCCGGTGATCACATAGGCCAGCCCACCCAGCATCTTCTTCAGGCCAGCATCGGTCTCCACGGTGACCTGCGTACCGAAGCCCCCGCTGGCGAGATTGGCGCACCACCAGGGCGTGCCATCGGCGTCCACGCGCAGCAGATCGATGGCGTGCGGCCGCGCCTGCCCGATCAGCGCGAAGGCGTCCTTCGGTTCGGTCGGGATTCCGGCCGAGGTGGCGAAATCGTTGGCCGTCCCCATCGGGATCAGCGCCAGCGAGGGCAGCGCATCGGCAGGTTCCTCACGATGCGCCAGCGTTTCCGCCACCGCGCTGAGCGTGCCGTCGCCACCGGCGGCAACGATCACGTCCACGCCGTGGTCGATTGCTTCGGCCACGTAGCGTTCGGCATCCCCCTCTTCCCAGGTCACCCGCACGTCCAGCTGCACGCCCTGTCTGCGCCAATGGCCGACGGCGTCGCGCAGCGCGTCGTTGCCCGCGGATTTTCCGTTGAGGATCAGGCGCCAGCGCGGGATGGTCATGCAGTGCTTCCGGTGCGGGGGTGGCACAGGCTAGCAATGCGCTGTTTGTCCCCAGTGAATGTCACGCAGATGTCATTCAGCTACCGGAGAATGGAAGGCCATAGCAGGGACGATGGATGGAGGCAGGATCAGCCTCCCACGCATGCAGCAGGGCCACGCCAGTGATTGGCGTGGTCTTTTTTTTTGGAGTTCACAGGGAGTGCGAACCAAGGTTCGCACCCACCGGGTTGCGGTTCGCACCCACCCAACTGGGGTCCGCGCCCACCCAACTGGGGTTTGCCCCCACGAGCCTCAACCGTTGGCGAAATCGTGCAGCGCCTGGCCCTGCAGCCGGTACACGGTCCACTCGTCCTGCGGTTTCGCACCGGCAGCGGTGTAGAACTCGATGGCCGGGGTATTCCAGTCCAACACCGACCATTCGAAGCGACCGCAGCCTTCGGACACGGCCTGGCGCGCGATGTACTTCAGCAGCGCCTTGCCCGCGCCTGCGCCGCGCTTTTCCTGGCTGACGTACAGGTCTTCCAAGTAGATGCCCTTGCGGCCCAGCCAGGTGGAGTAGTTGTAGAAATACACCGCGTAGCCGATCGCTTCGCCGTCGGCTTCGCAGATCAGCGCGCGTGCCGTAGCGTCGGCACCGAACAGGCTCTCGGCGATGCCGATCTCATCGGTCTGCACCGAATGCTCGGCCTTCTCGTAGATCGCCAGTTCGCGGATGAAATGCAGGATCAGGCCGGCATCGGCCACGGTGGCCGGGCGGATGTTCAACAGTGCCATGAGCGGAAAAAGGGGACGGAGGGAATTAAGCGAGCTTAATCCCCTCCGTCCCCTTTTTGTCAGCGCGCTGCAGCGACATTCGCGCGCATCTGCGCGATCACATCCTGGTAACTGGTCTTGGCATTGAAGATGGCCGAACCGGCGACGAAGGTGTCGGCGCCGGCGGCGGCGATCTCGCCGATGTTGTCGGCCTTCACGCCGCCGTCGATCTCCAGGCGGATGTCCTTGCCACTGGCATCGATCATCTTGCGCACCACGCGCAGCTTGTCCAGCGCCGAGGGGATGAAGGCCTGGCCGCCGAAGCCCGGGTTGACCGACATCAGCAGCACCAGGTCCAGGTCATCCAGCACCCAGTCGAGGATGTCCACCGGCGTGGCCGGATTGAGCACGATGCCCGGCTTGCAGCCCAGCGAGCGGATGAGCTGGATGGTGCGATGCACGTGGCGGCTGGCCTCCGGGTGGAAGCTGATGTAGGTGGCACCGGCCTCGGCGAAATCCGGAATGATGCGGTCCACCGGCTCGACCATCAGGTGCACGTCGATCGGCGCGGTCACGCCGTGCTTGCGCAGGGCCTGGCAGACCATCGGGCCGATGGTCAGGTTCGGCACGTAGTGGTTGTCCATCACGTCGAAGTGGACCCAGTCGGCGCCGGCGGCGAGGACGTTGTCGACTTCCTCGCCGAGGCGAGCGAAGTTGGCGGACAGGATGGACGGGGCAATGAGGCAGTTGGACATGGCCGGGCCTTGCAACGAGGGGAAAGAGGGTCAGCGCTTGCGCAGGGTCTTGATGCGGTCGTACGCGGCATTGATCCGCCGCGACTTCTGCTCGGCCTGCTGCTGCAGCTCGGGGGCGGCGCCGCCAAGCTTGTCGGGGTGGTACTGGGAGATCAGCTTGCGATAGGCGCGCTCGACCTCGGCATCGGTGGCCTCCGAGGTCAGCCCCAGCTCCCGGTACGGGTTCTCCTTGTTCAGGCGGAACCAGTCCGAATCGAAGGCGTGGCCGATCAACAGGCCGACCACCGCGCCAAACAGCGGATTGGGCCGGAACAGCAGGGCGCCGGCGATGAATCCGAGCAGTTTTCCGTACCAGCGCATGGCGCTCCGGGGTCGACCGACGAAATGGACGCTCATTTTACGTCACAGCGGGCCCGGACCGCTTTACACTAGGCCGCCCGCTGGTCAGCGGGCCCGCCGGGTCCGTTGGGCAGCAGCCGTATCGACAACGCCCCAGGAGTGCCCGTGCCAACCACGCTGTTGCAATCCGATCTCCCCGGCCTGCCCTTGCGCCATCGCGGCAAGGTGCGTGATGTGTTCGATATCCCGCGCGAGCGGCTGCCAGCCGGAACCCCGCCGGGCGAGTACCTGCTGATGGTGGCCACCGATCGCCTGTCGGCGTTCGACGTGGTGCTGCCCGACCCGATCCCGGGCAAGGGCGAGATGCTCTGCCAGGTCTCCAACTTCTGGTTCGCCAAGACCGCGCACCTGATGCCCAACCACCTGACCGGCATCGACGTGGCCAGCGTGCTGCCCGAGGGCGTGGACCCGGCCCTGTATGCCAAGCGCGCGGTGGTCACCCGCAAGCTGAAGCCGGTGCCGGTGGAAGCCATCGCCCGCGGCTACCTGATCGGCAGCGGCTGGAAGGACTACCAGCGCACCGGCAAGGTCAGCGGCATCGACCTGCCCGACGGCCTGCGCCAGGCCGAGCAGCTGCCCGAGCCGATCTTCACCCCCTCGACCAAGGCCGCCGTCGGCGACCATGACGAGAACATCGATTTCGATGCGATGGTGAAACAGGTGGGTGCGGACCTGGCCGAGCGCGTGCGTGATGCCACCCTGCGCATCTACAAGTTCGCCGCCGATTACGCCCGCGAGCGCGGCATCATCCTGGCCGACACCAAGTTCGAATTCGGCACCGATGCCGATGGCCGCCTGTACATCATGGACGAGATGCTGACCCCGGATTCCTCGCGTTACTGGCCGGCCGACGAGTACGAAGTGGGCACCAGCCCGCCGAGCTACGACAAGCAGTTCGTGCGCGATTACCTGGAGACGCTGGACTGGGGCAAGACCGCCCCGGGCCCGAGCATCCCGGCCGGGATCATCGAGCGCACCCGCGCCAAGTACGCCGAGGCGCTGCAGCGCCTGGCCGGGATCAGCGTCGACTGATCCCCCCGCGCCCCCGGCCGGAAAGGCCGGGGGGCGTTCTGAATGCGGTAGGGCCGGCCGCTGGCCGGCAACCTCGCAAGCCTGCAGCCAGGCATGGCCTGGCTCTACTGCCGGTTGCCTGGGGTAGTGCCGGCCGCTGGCCGGCAACCTCGCGAACTCGGCTATGCTCTGGATTGCCGGCCAGCGGCCGGCACTACCGTTGTCCGAGGAAGCAACGCAGCATGCAGACCACCACCCAGCTTGCGCGGCCGATCGACCGCTACTTCGCCAGCTACTCCGACGACCACCGCAATGTGATCAACCAGCGCATCCATGTGGTGGCGGTGCCCGCCATCCTCTGGTCGGTAGTGGCCCTGCTGTGGTGCCTGCCGCCGCTGATCACCTGGTTCCAGTACGGCATCTGGTCGGCGTTCGCGATGTTCAGCGCCTGGTGCTTCTACAACAAGCTGTCGCGCCCGCTGGGCATCGGCATGCTCATCCAGTTCTTCGTGTTCGGCTGCCTGTGCCGCCTGCTGGAGGCCGAGATCGGCCTGCACAACCTGTTCTGGCTGGCGGTGGGCGTGTTCGTGGTGGCCTGGATCGCGCAGTTCATCGGCCACAAGTTCGAGGGCCGCAAGCCCAGCTTCCTGACCGACCTGACCTACCTGCTGATCGGCCCGGCCTGGGTGATGGCCAAGTTCTACCGCAGGCTCGACTGGCGCTACTGAGGGGCCGGTGGCCGGCGGCGGTCGTCGTTTCCTGAACGGGCGGGTTCCGTCACCCGCACTCGACGGCGGCCCTGCCAGCCTGCGCCGGTGAACCGCTCCCCACGTCCCGCCCGTCGACGGCAGCCCCTGTGCGACAGGGCCTGCGGTCTCCCTGCGCGGGCGTAGGGTGTCCCCCGAGGGCAACCGGGGAGGTGATGCAGGAACGTGATGCTGCGCCGCAAAAAAGATGAATCAGCGGACGTTACATGCAATTGATCGCTGTTCGATGGGTTTCGGCGACATTTCGCAGCCTGTTATCCTCCCTGACCTGCTCGTGAATCATGGATTCCCTGCATGCTCCCCAGCCTGCCCCTGCTGCTGGCCCTGCCCTTCCTGATGGCAGCGGCCGTTGCGGCCTTCCCCCGTAGTTCGCGCTCGACTGCTGCCTGGCTGGCGGCGCTGGCGCCGTTGGGCGGGCTGGCCATCCTCGGCTGGCTGACCCCGTCCGTGCTCGATGGCCAGCTGGTGCGCACGATGGTGCCCTGGCTGCCGCAGATCGGCCTGGACTTCACCCTGCGCCTGGATGGGCTGGCCTGGATGTTCGCCGGGCTGGTGCTGGGCATCGGCGCGCTGGTGGTGCTGTATGCGCGCTACTACCTGAGCCAGCAGGACAGCGCGCACCGCTTCTACTGCTACCTGCTGCTGTTCATGGGCGCCATGCTGGGCATGGTGCTGTCGGGCAACCTGCTGTTGCTGATGATCTTCTGGGAAATGACCAGCATCAGCTCGTTCCTGCTGATCGGCTTCTGGTCGCACCGCCAGGACGCCCGCGAGGGCGCGCGCATGGCGCTGGTGATCACCGGCGGCGGTGGCCTGGCCCTGCTCGGTGGCGTGCTGCTGATCGGCCGCATCGTCGGCAGCTTCGACCTGGACGTGGTGCTGGCTGCCGGCGAGCAGATCCGCGCCAGCGCGCTGTACCCCTACGCGCTGTTCCTGGTGCTGGCCGGCATCTTCACCAAGAGTGCGCAGTTCCCGTTCCACTTCTGGCTGCCGCACGCGATGGCGGCACCGACCCCGGTCTCGGCCTACCTGCACTCGGCCACCATGGTGAAGGCCGGCGTGTTCCTGCTGGCGCGCCTGCACCCGGCGCTGGCCGGCAGCGACCTGTTCTTCTACACGGTCAGCGGCATCGGCGCGCTGACCCTGCTGATCGGTGCCTGGAACGCGATCTTCCAGCACGACCTGAAGGGCCTGCTGGCCTATTCGACGATCTCGCACCTGGGCCTGATCACCCTGCTGTTCGGCCTGTCCACGCCGATGGCGGTGGTCGCCGGCGTGTTCCACATCCTCAACCACGCCACCTTCAAGGCCTCGCTGTTCATGGCCGCCGGCATCATCGACCACGAGACCGGCACCCGTGACATGCGCAAGCTGGGCGGGCTGCGCAGGCTGATGCCGTTCACCAGTGCGCTGGCGATCATCGCCTCGCTGGCGATGGCCGGCATTCCGCTGCTCAACGGCTTCCTGTCCAAGGAAATGCTGTTCGCCGAAGCGATCACCGCGGGCGGCCCGGGCATCATGCGTACGGCGGTGTCGATCGCCGCGCTGCTGGCCGGCGTGTTCGGCGTGGCCTACAGCCTGCGCTTCGTGCACGACACCTTCTTCGGCCCCGGCCCGCACGACCTGGATCGCGTGCCGCACGAGCCGCCGCGCTGGATGAAGGTGCCGGTGGAGCTGCTGGTGGTGATCTGCATCGCGGTGGGCGTGGCTCCGGCGCTGACCGTGGCACCGGTGCTGCACGCCGCCGCTGCCTCGATTCTCGGCCCGGCCATGCCCGAGTACAGCCTGGCGGTGTGGCACGGCTTCAACCTGCCGCTGGCGATGAGCGCGATCGGCGTGGTCGGTGGCGTGGCGCTGTACTTCGGCCTGCGCAAGCTGATCAACCTGCACGGCGTGACCAACGTCAGCACCGGTCGCAACGTGTTCCATGCACAGCTGGATGCGGTGTCCGCGCTGGCCATGCGCCTGACCAACGGCATCGCCAACGGCAGCCTGCAGCGCATGCTGCTGGGCCTGGTGCTGGTGGCGATCGTGGTCGCTGCGGCGCCGTTCGTGGCCAATCCGGCCTCGCCGAACTGGACCGCACCGCAGCCGATCCCGCTGCTGGGCTGGGCGCTGTGGCTGGTGATGATGGCCTGTGCAGTGGCCACCCTGCGCGTCTACAAGCAGCGCCTGCTGGCGGTGCTGCTGGTCGGCGGCGTCGGCCTGATGGTGGCGCTGACCTTCGTGTTCCTGTCCGCGCCCGACCTGGCCCTGACCCAGCTGCTGGTGGAGATGGTCACCCTGGTGCTGATGCTGCTGGGCATGAACTACCTGCCCGCGCAATCCGGGCCGGAGCGGCCGCGCTGGCGCAAGCGCCGCGATGCGGTGATCGCGATCCTCGCCGGTGGCGGCCTCGGCGCGCTGGCCTATTCGGCGATGACCCTGCCGCCGAACACCATGGCCGGCGAACTGCTGGGCCGGGCGCTGCCCGAGGCGTATGGGCAGAACGTGGTCAACGTGATCCTGGTCGACTTCCGCGGCTTCGATACCTTCGGCGAGATCACCGTGTTCGGCATCGCCGCGCTGGTGGTGCATGCGCTGCTGCGGCGTACGCGGATGGCACCGGAGCAGATCATGCCCGGCCCGCCGATCAAGCTGCCGGTGCCGGCCGACCTGGCCCAGATCATGTTCCCGCTGACCCTGACCGTGTCGATCTTCCTGTTCCTGCGCGGCCACAACGCGCCGGGCGGTGGCTTCATCGCCGGCCTGGTGCTGGCAGTGCCGCTGCTGATCCAGTACGTGATCCAGGGCACCGCGTCGGTGGAATCACGCTTCGGCTTCGACTACATCCGCTGCATCGGCATGGGCCTGCTGATCGCCCTGCTCAGTGGCAGTGCCTCGATGCTGTTCGGCGTGCCGTTCCTGACCAGCGGCCACCTCGATCTGCACCTGCCGCTGATCGGCGACGTACCGCTGGCCAGCGCGATCGGCTTCGACATCGGCGTCTACCTGGTGGTGTTCGGCGGCGCCATGCTGATGCTGTCGATGATGGGCACGATCAAGCCATCGCGCACCCGTATCGCCCGCAAGGGCGAGATCGACCTGCAACGCCGTTCGGCACGCACCGGGGAGATGCACTGATGGAACTGGCCCTGGCCACCGCGATCGGCGTGCTGACCGCCATCGGCATCTACCTGCTGCTGCGTGCGCGCAGCTTCGATGTGATCCTCGGCATGACCTTCCTGTCCTATGCGACCAACCTGCTGATCTTCGCCGGTGGCCGCGTGGTGCTGGGCAAGGCGCCGGTACTGCAGGAGGGTGTGGACAGCCACCTCGGCAACTACACCGACCCGCTGCCGCAGGCACTGGTGCTCACTGCCATTGTCATCGCGTTTGCGATGACCGCGGTGAGCATCGTGCTGGCCATGCGCAGCCGCAGCGACAACCACAGCGACCACGTGGACGCCCACGAGCCGGATGACGACCTGCAGGATGAGGGCATTTCGCCGCGCCAGGGCGAGGACCGCGCATGAACCATCTGGTGATCCTGCCGATCCTGATTCCGCTGTTGGGTGCTGCGCTGTCGCTGTTCGTCGAACACCGCCGCTATGGCCCCAGGGTGCAGCGCGCGGTGGCCTGGACCTCGCTGTCGGCGCTGGCCCTGGCGGTGGGCCTGCTGTTCGCCACCACCGGCAGCGGTGAGATCAACGTCTACCTGCTGGGCGACTGGCCGTCGCGGCTGGGCATCGCGCTGGTGGCCGACCGGCTGTCGGCGTGGATGCTGTTGACCACCCTGCTGCTGGCCATCCCCTGCCTGCTGCATGCCTGCTCGGGCTGGGACCGCCGCGCGCCGCACTTCCATGCGCTGTTCCAGTTCCAGCTGGTCGGCCTCAACGGCGCCTTCCTGACCGGCGACATCTTCAACCTGTTCGTGTTCTTCGAGGTGATGCTGATCGCCTCCTATGGCCTGCTGCTCAGCGGCGGCCGCGGCCTGCGCATGCGCATCGGCCTGCACTACGTGGTGTTCAACGTCACCGCCTCGACCCTGTTCCTGATCGCGCTGGGCCTGCTGTATGCCTCGCTGGGCTCGCTGAACATGGCCGAGCTGTCGCAGCGCATCGCCGAGGTGCCGCCAGCCCAGCTGACCCTGGTCAAGGCGACGATGGGCCTGTTGCTGCTGGTGTTCTGCGCCAAGGCCGCGCTGATGCCGCTCTATCTGTGGCTGCCGGAAGCCTATTCGCGTGCACCAGCGGCGGTGGCCGCGCTGTTCGCGATCATGACCAAGGTCGGCCTGTACGCGGTGCTGCGCATCCAGATGCTGTGGTTCGGCGACGACGCCGGTGCGATGGCCGGCTACGGCCGCGACTGGCTGCTGTGGGCCGGTGTGGCGACGCTGGTGCTGGGTGGCCTGGGTGCATTGGCCGCGACCCGACTGCGCGTGTTGATTTCGTACCTGGTGATCGTCTCGGCGGCCACGCTGTTCATCGCCTTCGCCGTGGGTACGCCACAGGTGCTCTCCGCTGGCCTGTACTACCTGCCGCACAGCAGCTTCGTCGCCGCCGCGCTGTTCCTGATTGCCGACCTGATCCGCCGCCGCCGCGGTGGCGCCAGCGACCGCAAGGAAGTGGTCGCGCCGATGCCGGGCAAGGAAACGCCAGCGGTGCTGTTCCTGATCGGCGCGGTGTCGGTGGCCGGCCTACCGCCACTGTCCGGCTTCCTGGCCAAGGCGGCGCTGCTGGCCGGCATGCCGGCGCAGTACACCGGCCCGGTGTGGACCGCGGTGCTGGTCAGCAGCCTGCTGGTGATCATGGGCCTGACCCGTGGCGGCATCCGCCTGTTCTGGCGCGTGCCGCCGGTCGATCCGGAGGCGCCGCCGCCACGCAAGGCACGCCTGCGCCGGGTCGAGCTGTATGCCGCCTGCATCCTGCTGGCCTACGGCATCGGCATGACCCTGGCCGCCGCGCCGTTGATGCGCTACACCGACGCCACCGCCGCACAGCTGCTGCACCCCAGCGAGTACGTGCAGCAGCTGCGCGCGACCACGCCGGAGATCCGCCAGCCATGACCGCCCAGCGCTCCCTGTTCCGCCGCATCATTCCCTCGCCGATGCTCAGCATCATGGTGGTGGCGTTCTGGCTGCTGATGTCCGACAGCTTCACCCTCGGCCAGATCGTGCTGGGGCTGGTGCTGGGCGTGGTGGTGCCCCTGTTCGCCGCACGCCTGGACCGCGAGTTCGCCCGCATCGGCACGTTGCGGCCGCTGCCGAAACTGCTGTGCGTGACCCTGTGGGACATCCTGATGTCCAACATCCGCGTGGCGATCCAGGTGCTGGGCCCGGAGAAGAACATCCACCCGGGCTTCATCTGGCTGCCGCTGGACATCGCCAACATCCACGGGATCGCCGCACTGACCAGCATGATCACGCTGACCCCGGGCACGGTCTCGGCCGTGCTCAGCGACGACCGCAGGTTCCTGATGGTGCATGTGCTGCACCTGGAGGATCCGCAGGACCTGATCGATACGATCAAGCGACGTTACGAAGCCCCGTTGATGGAGATCTTCCCATGACTGGATTCCAGATCATCCAGACCACGCTGGTGGTGTGCATGCACGTGGTCGGCCTGGCCATGCTGCTGGCCACCTGGCGCCTGCTGCGCGGCCCGACCGTGCCCGACCGCATCCTGGCGCTGGACACCCTGTCGGTGACCGCCATCGCCGAACTGATGCTGTTCGGCATGTACCTGAACTCCGCGATCTACTTCGAAGCCGCGCTGGTCATCGCCATGCTCGGCTTCGGCAGCACCGTGGTGCTGAGCAAGTTCGTGCTGCGCCGGGACATCGTCGAATGATCACCGCGATCCAGATCGGCCTGTCGATCCTGCTGCTGTTCGGCTGCTTCTTCATCCTGGTCGGGGCACTGGGCCTGGTGAAGCTGTCCACGTTCTTCAAGCGCCTGCATGCCCCCACCAAGGCCAGCACGCTGGGCGTGGGCTGCGTGCTGGTGTGTTCGGTGTGCTACCACATCTTCCTCGGCCAGGACCCGCAGCCACGTGAGCTGCTGATCACCGTGTTCCTGTTCATCACCGCGCCGATCAGCGCGCACATGATGGCCAAGGCCGCGCTGTCGCTGCTGATGGAGAAGCGTCCCAGCCTGCCGGGCAACGAACCGGCCGCCGAGGAACAGCTGCCGCCGCCGGAACCGGTGCGGGAAGAAGAAACCACACAGAAACGGTAGTGCCGGCCGCTGGCCGGCAGGGTGACGCCCGGTGGGTGCCGACCGTTGGTCGGCACAGACAATCAACCGCATCCACGCATGGCGTGGATCTACAGGGCCGGTGCGCCCACCAGCAGCACTTCCAGCGCCAGCCAGCCCACGAACGCGACCAGCAGGATCGCGCCTTCGCCGCGGTTGATCTTCAGGTCACCACGCAGCATCGGGTACAGCACCAGCGCGAACGCCAGCAGCGCCGGCAGTTCCAGGCGCACGAACGAGGCCGGCAGCGCCAGCGGCTGCAGCATGGCCATCGCGCCGATCACCAGCAGCAGGTTGACCGCGCTGGACCCCAGCACATGCCCCAGCACCATGTCGCCATGACCGCGACGCGCGGCGGCGATGGCGGCGGCGACCTCCGGCAATGCGGTGCCGATGGCCACCGGCAGCAGGCCGACCAGCAACGGCGTCCAGCCCAGCGCGGTTCCGAAATCAGCCGCCGCACCGACCACCAGGCGTGCGCCCCAGTACAGCGTCAATGCGGCAATCAGCACGCGCAGGATGTTCAACGGCAGGCTGGTGCGGCTCAGCGCGGATTCGGCGATGGCTGCCTGCACCTCGGCGCTCTCGCGGCCGCCCCGGCGCAGCAGCACGACCTGCATGACGATGAAGCCGGCGACCAGCACGCCGCCTTCCCAGCGCACCAGCCGGCCGTCGAGGCCGAACAGGATCAGCAGCGCAGCGGCCGCCAGCAGCGACCACCACAGCACCGTCTGCAGGCGCGCGCGCAGCAGCAACGGTGCGGCGATCGCCGCCAGGGCCAGGGTCAAGCCCAGGTTGGCGATGCTGCTGCCCACCGCATTACCCAATGCCAGCTCCGGTTGGCCGACCGCCAACGCCCGCGCGTTGACCGCCAGTTCCGGCAACGAGGTGGTCACCCCAAGCAGCAGCAGGCCGGCGGTGAACGGGCTGGCCCCGAAGCGCTGGGCCAGGCCGGACACGGCCTTGACGATGGAGTCCCCGCCCAGCGCCAGCAACAGCAGGCCGAGCAGGAACCAGGCAATGGCAATGGCGATCATCGAGCACTCCCCCAGCGGTCGTGGCGCGATTCTACGCTGGCCCCGCGCGCGTGGCTGGGCCGTGGATCAAGGATCAGCCACAGCCTTCCACGTAATCGACCTGCGGAGTCTTGCCGACCCGCCATGCGCCGACCTTGCCGTCGGCACCCAGCGCGAAGTCGATCACCGCATCGCCTTCCTGCACCGGGCGCACGCGCAGGTGCTGGGCCTTCTCGTCGTACTTGTCAGGGCCGACATCGGCGCGCTCGGGGTACAGCACCTGCAGCTCGCCCAGGGTCATGCCGACCTTGCCGCCGCCCGGTGCGATGATCGCGGCGCTGCGCACGTCATAGCGCACCAGCTTGCGGCCTTCGATCATCAGGCGCGGATCCTCGGCGTCCTGCGGACGCAGGAAGTAGCAGCCATCGTTGCTGTCGTCGGCCGGCAGCGGCTTGCCGGCCGCATCGGTGCCGAGCCCCTGCAGCGGCGTTCCAAATCCCGTGCGGACCTCGGCGATGCTGGCGCCCAGCTTGGCGCCTGCGAAGCCGTCCAGGCGCGCTGGGCTGTCAGCCCGGAGGTCATTGGCGGGGCGGGCGGCCAGATCCGGATCCGCCGACTGTGCCGGCCCGGTTGCCGAAGCGGTTTCCGCCGGCGTGTCACTGCCGCTGCCCGCGGCGCCCTGTTTGTCGGAGCCACCGTTGCAGGCGGTAAGCGAAAGGAGCATCAGACCAGCAATCGGAAGGTGTTTCATCAGTGCGGTTCCCTGGCACGAAGGTGGCTGCACGCTAGCGCAATGCGCGTGCAGGCGCTGCATTGTCATCGCGGTTTCATCGCCTTCGTTCAGGCTCGGCCTGCACCGACTCGCCAGTCCCTTCCATGCAACCGCGCAAGACCGATCTCGCCCGAACCGCGCTGCAGGCCCACCGCGCGCCGCTGGACATGCGCCAGCGCCGGCTGCTGATCCTGTGCGACGGCCAGCGCACTGTCGCCGAGCTGACCGACCTGCTCGGCCAGGAAGCGCCCGCCATGGTGATCCAGCTGGTGCAGAGCGGTTACCTGGACACCGGGCCGACCACAGCACCGCTGCCGGCGCCCGCCGCACCGGCCGCACGACCCGCTGCGCCACCGGCCCCGACGCCCGTCACGGCCAGGGCGCCCGCACCAGCGCCCACCGCGCCGGTCGAACGCCGCCGCTCGCTGGTGGCCGCGCGCATCTATGTACTGGGCATCCTGGAAATGCAGCGCCACCCGCAGGCGGCGGCGCTGTTCCGCGACCTGCAGCAGGCGCGTGCGGAAGACGAAGTGCTGCAGCGGCTGCAGTCGGCGATGCAGATGCTGCCCGGCCTGACCTCGGACGGCTATTGCCAGCGCGTGCGGCAGCGCCTGCTGGAGGCACTGCCGCTGGAGCATTGCGACGCCTTCGCCGAAGCCGCGTAAGCGCAGTTCCGTCGGGAATCATCCACGCCATGCGTGGACACGGTCAGGATCCATGCCGACCAAGGTCGGCACCTACCAAGCTAGCGGGACGGCCGGAAATTGTTGCGCAGGCCGTTCCAGCACTGCTGATAATCGCCCTGGCGATGGCCGGCGGCCAGCGCCTGCGCGGTCGGCCGGATCACCGCGCGGGTCTCGAACATGAAGGCCATTGTGTCCTTGATCACGTCCGCCTTCGACAGATCGGCATTGGAGGCCTTGTCGAAGGTCGGTGCATCCGGGCCGTGGCCGCTCATGCAGTTGTGCAGCGACGCCCCGCCCGGCACGAAGCCTTCGGCCTTGGCGTCGTAGGCACCATGCACCAGGCCCATGAACTCGCTGGCGATGTTGCGGTGGAACCACGGCGGGCGGAACGTGTTCTGTGCCACCAGCCAGCGCGGCGGGAAGATCGCGAAGTCCATGTTGCTGGTGCCCGGTGTGTCGCTGGGCGAATGCAGCACCAGGAAGATCGACGGGTCCGGGTGGTCGTAACTGATCGAGCCGATGGTGTTGAAGCGGCGCAGATCGTAGCGGTACGGCGCGTAGTTGCCGTGCCAGGCCACCACGTCCAGCGGCGAATGGTCGATCGGTGCGCGCCACAGGCGGCCTTCGAACTTGGCGATCAGCTCGAAGTCACCGTCCACGTCCTCGAATGCCGCATGCGGGGTCTCGAAGTCGCGTGGGTTGGCCAGGCCGTTGGAGCCGATCGGGCCGAGGTCGGGCAGCTTCAGCAGCGCGCCGTAGTTCTCGCAGATGTAGCCGCGGCTCGGGCCGTCGGGCAGTTCCACCCGGAAGCGCACGCCACGCGGGATCACCGCGATCTGCTGCGGCTCGATCTCGATCACGCCCATCTCGGTCAGCAGGCGCAGCGCGCCCAGCTGGGGCACGATCAGCAGCTCGCCATCGGCGTCGTAGAAATAGCGGCCGACCATGTCGCGGTTGGCCGCGTACAGATGGATGCCCACACCCGCGTGCGCATCGGGCGAACCGTTGCCACCCATGGTGTACAGGCCTTCGACGAAGTCGGTCGGCAGCTCCGGCAACGGCAGCGGGCTCCAGCGCAGCTGGTTCGGCGAGGCCGGCTGTGCGCCGAAATCACACTGCAGCTGCGACTGCGCGAACGGGGTGAACTCGCCGTGGGTGACCGCCGGGCGTATCCGGTACAGCCAGCTGCGGCGATTGCTGCCGCGCGGCGCGGTAAACGCGGTGCCGGTCAGCTGTTCGGCGTACAGGCCGTGGGCCACCTTCTGCGGCGAGTTCTGCCCGACCGGCAGTGCACCGGCCACGGCCTCGGTGGCGAATTCGTTGCCGAAACCGGACTGGTAGCCGCGGGCGGTGAGGGCGGTGGACATGGAAACTCCAGAGATTGCCGGCCAGCGGCCGGCACTACCATGTGGACAGGCAATGCCGGCGGGAGGCCGACATTGCCTGCAGACCTTACAGCACGCCGCGGCGGATCTGGTCGCGCTCGATGCTCTCGAACAGCGCGGTGAAGTTGCCTTCGCCGAAGCCTTCGTTGCCCTTGCGCTGGATGATCTCGAAGAAGATCGGGCCGATGCAGTTCTGGGTGAAGATCTGCAGCAGCTTGCGCTGGTGGGTTTCCGGATCGGCGTCGATCAGGATCTTGTTCTTCGCCAGGCGCGCGACGTCTTCACCGTGGTTCGGCACGCGCTGGTCGATCACGTCGAAGTAGGTCTCCGGCGTGTCGAGGAAGTCCACGCCCTGCGCGCGCATCGCTTCGACGGTTTCGTAGATGTTCTCGGTGAAGCAGGCGATGTGCTGGATGCCCTCGCCCTTGTACGCGTCCAGGTATTCATTGATCTGGCTCTTCGGGTCGGACGATTCGTTCAGCGGGATGCGCACGATGCCGTCCGGCGCGGTCATCGCCTTGGACACCAGGCCGGTCTTCAGGCCCTTGATGTCGAAGTAGCGGATCTCGCGGAAGTTGAACAGGCGCTCGTAGTAGTCCGACCACTGCTGCATGTTGCCGAAGTACAGGTTGTGGGTCAGGTGGTCGATGAAGGTCAGGCCGAAGCCGACCGGGTGCAGGTCGGTGCCGGCGATCTGCTCGTAGTCGCCGTCGAAGATGCTGCCGGCGCTGCCATAGCGGTCGACCAGGTACAGCATACAGTCGCCGATGCCCTTGATGACCGGCGCGTTGACGGCCTTGCTGTCCGGCTTGAAGGCGATGGCTTCGGCGCCGTTGCCCAACGCGGTCTGGTAGACCTCCTGGCCCGGCTTCTTGAAGCGGATGGCGAAGCCGCAGGCGCACGGACCATGCTTTTCGGCGAAGTCGGCAGCGAACGAATCGGGGTCTTCATTGACCAGGAAGTTGACGTCGCCCTGGCGATAGACGGTAATCGGACGCTGCTTGTGCTTGAGCACCGCGCTGAAGCCCATCTTCCGGAAGTACTCGTGCAGCTCCTGGCCACGGCCGGCCGGGGCGGCGAATTCGACGAACTCGAAGCCGTCGATGCCCATCGGGTTCTCGAAGGTGGTGACCTGCATGCCGGGGTTGGGGTGCGAGGCGGTCGGGACTGCGGTATTCATGGCGTGGCTCCGAATCGGTACCGCATCGGTACAAACCAGGTGCGGGCAGGTAGGGACCCGGCGAGAATGCAGGGTCTGGACCTACCCCTTATAGTTACACTTGAAACCACCAGCAAGGTGCACCGCAACATGAGCCCCGAACCCGCCTCGACCCGCCTGCGTGCCTCGCACGTCCTGCTCGACCTGGAACAGTTCCTGCCCTACCGGCTGAGCGTGCTGTCCAACCGGGTCAGTGGCAACATCGCCAAGCTATACGGCGATCGTTACGGCCTGGCGATTCCCGAGTGGCGGGTCATCACCATCCTGGCGCTGTACCCGGGCTCGTCGGCCAGCGAGGTCTCTGACCGCACGGCGATGGACAAGGTGGCAGTCAGCCGCGCCGTGGCCCGCCTGCTGGAGCGTGGCTTCATCAAGCGCGAGACCCATGGCGACGACCGCCGTCGCTCGGTGCTGGCCCTGTCGGCGGCCGGCTTCGAGGTGTACGAGACCATCGCGCCGATGGTGATCGAGATCACCCGCAAGCTGATGTCGGTACTGAGCGACGAGGAAGAGCAGGTGCTGGAGAAGCTGATCCTGCGCCTGGCCGGCGACGGCCTGGAGCGGATGGGCGAAGGGGTGTGAAAGAAAAAGGGGACGGAGGGGATTAAGTCGTTTTGGGCCCCAAGTCACGGGTGCCGGCCCTGTCCGGTAGCGGAACAGTGGCTGGGCGATTGTCGTCCTCCCCCTTTGATCTGACGGGACCCGCTCTCTAGCGGGCGGCGGGCCGACTGCAAACGAGGCCGTCGAACGCATTCACTTCCCGCAGATCCCGTCCTGAAGTGTCGCCCTCGCCCGCCAGCATTTCCGCATTGGCCCGATACGGCCCGTTTCCGCGAGGCTGGTGTATCGAAACGGGCTGGTCCAGTGAGTTCTCCTATTGGACTATCCGTGTGTGCGGCCTGACGGTAAGCGTTCAACGGGTATCAGCCCGGCCACGGATCCACATCGCACGGACTCCCTCATGGATGACACGTGTTCAACGCTGCCGCATGGCCAGGAATTGCTGGCCGATCTCAGAGACCTGATCTGCGAGGCACGCAGTAGGATGCACAGGTCCATCAACGCCGGACTGACCCTGCTGTATTGGCGAATCGGGCGTCGCATCCATGTGGACCAGATGGCTGGGCAGCGGGCGCGCTACGGAGAGCTTGCCTTCATCCGGATCGCCAAGGCGCTGTCTGCCGAATTCGGCACATCCTTCGGTGAGAAGAGCCTGCGCAGGATGGTGCAGTTCTCAACCGCATTTGCAGACGAGCAGATTGTCGTATCGCTGATACGACAATTGAGCTGGACGCACTTCATCGCGCTGATCCCACTGGCGGATCCTCTCAAGCGCGACTTCTATGCGCAGATGGCCGCCACCGAGGGCTGGAGTGTACGCACGTTGCGCCAGCGCATCGATTCGATGCTGTATGAGCGCACAGCGCTATCCAGCCAACCCGAGCAGACCATCGCCGATGAGTTGGCGGCACTGCGCAGCAACCAGCCGCTGTCTCCGGGGCTGGTACTGCGTGATCCCTACGTACTAGATTTTCTTGGTCTGAAGGACAGCTGGGACGAGCAGGACCTTGAAAGCGCGATCCTTCGCGAGATGCAGGGTTTCCTGCTCGAACTTGGCACGGGCTTCAGTTTCGTCGCCCGCCAGAAACGCATCCAGATCGACGGCGATGACTTCCACCTGGACCTTCTGTTCTACAACCGGCGCCTACGCAGGCTGATCGCCATCGAACTGAAGATCGGCGAGTTCAAGCCCGCCTACAAGGGGCAGATGGAACTCTATCTTCGATGGCTGGACCGCTACGAACGTGAGGACGGCGAGCAGGAGCCGTTGGGCATCATCCTCTGCACAGGGAAGAAAGCCGGCCAGATCGAATTGCTGGAGCTGGACCGCTCGGGCATCCATGTTGCGGAATACCTGACCACTCTGCCCTCTCGTGAGGTCCTCAAGCAAAGATTGCAGACCGCCATGGAGCGGGCCCGGCAACAGCTTCAGACCGCGCCCCCAAGCCCCCGGTAGACGCATGCCTCAGCTCAGGTGCTTGCGCCGCGCGTGTATCCACGGCACTGCCAACGCCGCGATGGCGCCGCCGGCGAAGCCGAGCGAGGCGGCGACGGTGGCCGCTTCTACCGCCCCCGGCAGTGCCAGCGCCGCGGCCACCAGCAGCAGTGACGGCAAGCCGACGAAGGTACCCAGGAAGAAGTGCCAGCGCGGCGACCAGGTGTTGAGCTGCAGCAGGCTGACCGGCTGCCAGGCTTCGGATGCGGCGTCTTCGGCGATCTTCGCCACCACCTTGCCCAGGTCCACTTCGGGCAGCGCGCGGCCGAGCCGGGCGGTGGCCAGCACTTCGGCAACCGCCTCCACCGGCGGGAAGCTGGTCGGCCACGCCACCGGCGCCGGCACGCCGTAGGCGGTCAGCAGCGGTACGCTCAGCCACGGTGCCACCAGCGGGCGCATGCGGCGGCGGCCATGCACGCACCAGATCTGCGGCTGGCCGTGCGCAGTGACGCTGTACAGCGCCAGCTCGTTGGCCGGCGGGTAGCCCAGCATGGTCACCCGTGCCGCCAGGCTGTCCTGGCCCATCGCACGCAGGAAACCCGGGCGGCTGCGCCCTTCCTGCATCCACGCCAGGCCCAGCGCCCCCACCAGGTAGGCCTCGGCCACGTCCTTGCTGCCGGCGGTGGCGCGCTCGTCACTGGCCAGGTACCAGGCCAGTGACTTCGGTTCGGACACATCGTCCAGCCCCCAGCGGCTGTCATCGCCGAGCACGTGGCGCACCGGCAGCCGCGCTGGCGCGGTTTCGCCCCGCTCGCCCGGCTGCAGGAACGGCAGCACGCCCTGGATGAAGGTGGACAGCTCGATCGCGCGCACGCCGTGTCCCTGCCATTCCGGCGGCAGCAACCCGGCCAGCTGGCCCTCCGCGGCCAGCGCGTCGAGCCGCGATTTCTGCTCGACCAGCTTCTGCACCGCACCCTTCAGCACCACGTTGTCGGGCAGCGCGATCTGCGGCAGGCGGTGGCGCGGGGGGGCCAGTTCGACGGTGTCCTGGCCGGTGCCCGCGTCATCCAGCAGCGCTTCCTGCGGCGGCAGGGTCACGCCGTCGCCTGCCCCAGCGTCGGCCAGGTCGCTGGCAGCTTCGGGCAATCGTTCGGCGTGGTCGCTGTGCATGGGGCGTTCCGGTAGGTTGCGTCGACGGCGCGTCGACTGAAGTCCTTGCCGGTAACGGCGTCCGTGCGGTGAAGTTGAGACGCCAATTCGGAGAGTGTGACGGCGCGCGCAGTAGATCGGCGCGGGGCGTGGATGCGAGCCAGGATCAGTGCCGACCAACGGTCGGCACCCACCGGGCACCACGGCCAACGGTCGGTATCCACCGGGCATGCCGGCCGACGGCCGGCACGACCTCATTCCGGTTTGTCAGGCGCCCATTGTTTAAGGAAGGCGCTCACACGCACAGGCTGGAACGCTTCGCCCCGGCGCAGCTCGCCGGTGGCCTGCGACACCAGCAGGCTGCCGTCGGCGTCCAGCACCAGCAGGTGCGGGTAGTCGCGCTCCATTTCCGGGAACTGGGCGAGGAAGGCGGTGTTGGGCTGTTCGTCGCTGGCATTGACCTTCACCCACACGAAGTGGGCGTCGCGGAAGCGGCGCAGGTCGCCGTTGCCTTCCACCAGCTCGTCCAGCGCCTGGCAGCGATCGCAGGCCGCGTTGCCGACCTCGAGCAGGATGCGCTTCTTGCCGCGCTGGGCTTCCACCTTGGCGGTGGCCAGATCGTCGGCAGGGTCGCGGGCCGGGTCGAACTGCGCGCCGAGCCCGGCGATGGCGGCGATGTCCGCCGCCACCGGGGTGTTGCCCGAAGCCACCGGTTCGCTGGGGTCAGCGACCGGTGGCTCGGTGGGCCGGGTGTCCAGCGGCTGCGTCGGCTCGGCGGCGGCAGGCGGTTGCGGTTGGGAACAGGCGCCGATCAGCGCCGCACAGACCACCACCACTGCACCACCGAGCTTCATACGCATGCCAGCTACCCTCTCTTCATCACTTGACGCCGTGCATCAGCTTGTTGATCAGCGGGGCGATCAGGAACAGCACCACGCCGGAGCCGATCAGGGCCCAGAACCCGAAGGTATACCCCTTCAGGGCCGACTCGACCGTCATGCCGCCTTCACCACTGACCACACCAGCGAAGATGCCCGACAGGTTGTTGCCGATGCCGGTGGACAGGAACCAGCCACCCATGCCGAAGCCGACCAGGCGCACCGGAGCCAGCTTGGTCACCATCGACAGGCCGATCGGCGACAGGCACAGCTCACCCACGGACTGGATGACGTAGACCATGAACAGGGTCCAGAACGGGATCTTGCCGTCCACGACCATCTGCGACAGCGCATACATCAGCAGGGCGAAGGCGGCGCCATTGAACAGCAGGCCGAGGCCGAACTTGCGCGGAATCGACGGATTGGCGCGACCCAGGGCCACCCAGATCCAGGCGATGATCGGCGCCAGGGTGATGATGGCCACCGAGTTGACCGACTGGAACCAGGCCGTCGGGAAGGTCCAGTCACCCATCTGGCGGTTGACGATGTTCTCGGCCAGGAAGGTGAACGAGCTGCCGGCCTGTTCGAAGAACATCCAGAACATCACGTTGAAGGCGAAGATGATCAGCATGGCGATCACGCGGTCGCGCTGCACCTTGCCCTCGCGGATGCCCTCAACCAGCAGCAGCACGGCCAGCGCGGTGAACATCGCGCCCAGGATCCAGGCCAGCGCGGTGGCGCCGGTGGCCAGCAGGAAGTAGGCCACCGGGATCGCGACCACGGCACCGACCAGCACCATGATGATGCGGCCGAAACCTTCAGCGCCGGCCGGCGGTGCACCGATGCCCTTCAGGCCGGCGCGGCCGATGTAGAACCACACCAGCGAGATCAGCATACCCACGCCCGAGGCGATGAACACGACCTTGTACGACGGCATTTCCGAGGTACCGAAGACCTTGCGGGCCAGGTACTCGGTCAGCACCGGGGCGATCATCGCGCCGATGTTGATACCCATGTAGAAGATGGTGAAGCCCGAATCGCGACGCTCGTCCTTCAGGCCATACAGCTTGCCGACCATGGTCGAGATGTTCGGCTTGAACAGGCCGTTGCCAACGATGATGGTGGCCAGGCCGAGCTTGAAGATGTGCTCCTGCGGCAGCGAGATCATGAACAGGCCGGCGGCCATGATGATCGCGCCGGTCAGGATCGAGCGCTGGTAGCCCAGTACCCGGTCGGCCACGTAGCCACCGAAGATCGCCGCGGCGTACACCAGGGCCAGGTAGGCACCGTAGATGCGGCTGGCGTCGCCTTCACCGGCAGCGTTGCCGTTGTAGAACTGGGAGACGATGTACAGCACCAAGGCCCAGCGGATGCCGTAGAACGCAAAGCGTTCCCAGAACTCGGTCATGAACAGCATCCACAGCGGGCGCGGATGGCCCAGCGTGGTCTTGAAGTCCGGCAGGGCCGGCTCTGGGGTGTTCGCAGTGGCGTTTACGCTCATGCGGGTTTCCTGGTTCGGTGGATGACGAGCACGTCCGATGTGCAGTGGAGCAACGCGCGAGGATCACCGACTTCTGGCGTTCACGTCAAATACACGCCGTTTGAGGCAGGTCACCGCCTGCTCGCTGAACTTGCATCTGAAACGATCCAGCCGCCGGCCGGGATTCAAGCTGAATGGGGATCAGCCCAATGCGGCCGGGGGCGCCGCCTGCAGGCTGGTGCGTACCTGGAACAACTCGGGGAAGAAGGTCAGCTCCAGCGCCTTGGCCAGGAAGCCGACCCCGGACGAGCCGCCGGTGCCGCGCTTGAAGCCGATCACCCGCATCACGGTGCGCATGTGACGGAATCGCCACAGCTGGAAGGCAGTCTCCAGGTCCACCAGGTCCTCGCACAGCGAGTACTCGCGCCAGTAGCGGTCGGTGTCCTGGTAGATGCGCTCGAACACCGGCTGCAGTGCGTCGTCGGCCACGTGCGGCTGGGTCCAGTCGTGGGTTTCGTACACCGCCGGCACGGCGTGCCCGAAGCGGGCCAGGTACTTCAGGAATTCCTCGTACAGGCTCGGCGCCTCCAGCACGGTGCGCAGCTGCGCCTGCCCGGCCGGGTCGTGCTCGAACACCTGCAGCATCTGCGCGTTCTTGTTGCCCAGCAGGAACTCGATGTAGCGATACTGCAGCGACTGGAAGCCCGAGGACGGGCCCAGCACATCGCGGAAACCCATGTACTCGGACGGGGTCAGCGTTTCCAGCACCGACCACTGCTCGGTAAGCTGGCGCAGCACCTGCTTGCTGCGCGCCAGCACCTTGCGGCACTGCCAGACTTCATCGCGCTGCAGGAAGCCGATCGCCGCGCGCAGCTCGTGGCCGAGCAGCTTCAGCCACAGCTCCGAGGTCTGGTGCTGGATGATGAAGAGCATCTCGTCGTGGTGCGGCGGGCTGGACAGCGGCTGCTGCGCGCTGAGCAGCTGGTCCAGCCGCAGGTAGCCGCCATAGGTCAGGCGCCCCTGCAGATCGGTGTGGATGCCGGCTTCGAGATCGCGTTGGTTGTTGTCGACGGACATGGGCGGGACCAGATCGGGGGCGGCAAGGGTAGCGCGTTGCCGCCGCGCTGGCAGCCGCCGGGTCCATACCGGGCCGTGCGGTTGGCCGTGGAGCATCGGCCGATGCCGGGGCTGCGCGTGGAACCGATCACGCCGTTGCGCAGCCAGTCAGCCAGAGGCGTATTCTGATGCTTTGCAGCAACGACTGAATACGTTGTTGTTATTGGCCCCCCACCCGCCGGCAGGGGTAAAACAGGGCATCGCCGTGTTGCGGCGCAGGAAGGCTATTCCGTACGCGTTCCTTAACATGGCGATTCATATCATTTGTAACTTCTCTGTCGAAGGTGCAGTACGCAATGACGGTTGCCGCTGAATTCAAGATCGAATACCTGCAGTACCTGGACGCGGACGGCAAGCTCGTCCGCGATGACCTGCCCGCGTCGCTGCGCGACCCCAAGGTCCTGGTACCGCTGTTCAAGCAGATGCTGTTCGTACGTACGTTCGACAGCAAATCCATCGCGCTGCAGCGCACCGGCAAGCTCGGCACCTACGCCGCCTGCCTGGGCCATGAAGCCGCGCACGTGGGCATCGGTGCCGCGATGCAGAAGGACGACGTGTTCGCGCCTTCGTACCGCGAGTATGGCGCGATGTTCATGCGTGGCGTGCGTCCGCACGACGTGCTGATGTACTGGGGCGGCGACGAGCGCGGCAACGACTACGGCGGCAACGCGGCCAAGGACTTCCCGTTCTGCGTGCCGATCTCCACCCAGTGCCTGCACGCTGCGGGTGCCGCGCTGAAGTTCAAGCTCAACAAGGAACCGCAGATCGCGGTGGCCGTGTGCGGCGACGGCGGCAGCTCCAAGACCGACTTCTACGCGGCACTGAATTCGGCCGGCGCCTACAAGCTGCCGCTGATCCTGTGCATCGTCAACAACGGCTGGGCCATCTCGGTTCCGCGTTCGGCCCAGACCGGTGCCGAGACGCTGGCGCAGAAGGGCCTGGCCGGCGGCCTGCATTGCCTGCAGGTGGACGGCAACGACTTGATTGCAGTGCTGGCGGCCATGGAGCAGGCGCGCGAACGTGCGCTGGCCGGCGACGGTGGCACCGTGCTGGAACTGATGACCTATCGCCTGTCCGACCACACCACCGCCGATGACGCGCGCCGCTACCGCGACGATGCCGAGGTGAAGGATGCCTGGCAGCGCGAGCCGATGCTGCGCCTGCGCAAGTACCTGATCAACGCCGGCGTCTGGAGCGAGGAAGAAGAAGCCGCTTGGGTCGCCGAGTGCGGCACGCGCGTGGACGAGGAAGTGAACCTGTACCTCAATACGCCGGTGCAGCCGGTCGAGGCGATGTTCGATTTCCTCTACGCCGATCCGCCGCAGGACCTGCTGGCCCAGCGTGCCCAGGCGATCGCCCTGGAGCAGCGCCATGGATGAGATCAAGAACGGCGCGCCCGGCGCGCACACCAACGCCGCCGACAGCGCCGCCGTCGCGCGCGGAGAACAGAGCATGACCACCACCCCCATCACCCTGATCGAAGCCATCACCCAGGCACTGGCCTGGGAGCTTGAGCACGACCCGTCGGTGCTGGTGCTGGGCGAGGACGTGGGCGTCAACGGCGGCGTGTTCCGCGCCACCGCCGGCCTGCAGCAGCGCTTCGGCTCCGAGCGCATCCTCGACACCCCGCTGGATGAAACCACCATCGCCGGCCTGACCATCGGCCTGGCCGCACAGGGCATGAAGCCGGTGGCCGAGGCCCAGTTCGACGGTTTCATGTACCCGATGGTCGACCATATCGTCTGCCACGCCGCGCGACTGCGTTACCGCACCCGTGGCCGCCTGCACTGCCCGATGGTGCTGCGCGTGCCGTGGGGCGGCGGCATCCGTGCGCCGGAACACCACAGCGAAGCCAACGAGGCGATCTTCACCAACGTGCCGGGCCTGCGCGTGGTGCTGCCGTCCAGCCCGCAGCGCGCCTACGGCCTGCTGCTGGCCGCGATCCGCGAACCGGATCCGGTGATCTACATGGAACCCAAGCGCATCTACCGCCAGTACAAGGAAGTGGTCGTCAACGACGGCGAAGCCTTGCCGCTGGATGTCTGCTTCGTGCTGCGCGACGGCACCGACGTGACCCTGGTGACCTGGGGCGCGCAGGTGAAGGAAGCGCTGGAAGCGGCCGACAAGCTGGCCGGCGAAGGCATCAGCGCCGAAGTGATCGACGTGGCCACGCTGCGTCCGCTGGACTTCGCCACCATTGCCGAGTCGGTGGCCAAGACCGGCCGCTGCGTGATCGTGCAGGAGGCCCCGAAGACCGCAGGCTTCGGCGCCGAGATCGCCGCGCGCCTGGCCGAGGAATCGATCTACGACCTGCTGGCTCCGGTCGAGCGCGTCACTGGCTACGACACCCACATTCCGCTGTTCCGCCTGGAAATGAAGTACCTGCCGAGCGTTGAGCGGATCGTGGCTGCGGCCAAGCGCGCGGTGGCGGCCGGCTGACATGCGGGCCCGCCTTCTGGGGGCTTACCGCAGCCAGTATCCCAACCCGCTCCGGTTCCACACCGGCCAGATCGTCGAAGTAGGTGTTCGTGACGAGGAATGGCCGGCGTTTGCCTGGGTACGCACCAACGATGGGCGCGCTGGATGGGCGCCCGTCGCGTGGCTGCAGCTGCTGGACGAGGGTCGCGCCGAAGCGCTGTGCGACTACGACGCCCGCGAGCTGGATGTGGAAAGCGGCGAGATGGTGAAGCTTCATCACGAACACGGTGGGTGGTGGTGGTCCGAGCGCGCCAATGGCGCGACGGGCTGGCTGCCGGCCCGCGAACTGGAACTGCTGGAAGAGAACTGCACATGAGCCAGACCAAGAACTTCAACCTGCCCGACCTGGGCGAAGGCCTGCCGGACGCGACCATCGTCGAGTGGTTCGTCAAGGAAGGCGATGTGATCAAGCTGGACGAGCCGCTGGTCTCGATGGAGACCGCCAAGGCCGTCGTCGAAGTGCCCTCGCCGTTCTCCGGCAAGGTGCTGAAGCTGTCCGGCGCCGCCGGCGACATCATCCCGACCGGTTCGGTGCTGGCCAGCTTCGAGCTGGACCCGAACCTGCCGCAGCGTGCCGATGGCCAGGACACCGGCCACAGCCATGGCCATGCCGCACCGGCTGCCGCACCGACCCCACCGCCGCTGCCGGCCGCTGCCGCACCGGTGGCCACCGAAACCGCCAAGCCCGCCGCCGCCGAGCGTGATGACGCCGGTACCGTGGTCGGTGCGATGCAGAGCTCCAACGCCGTGCACGCCGAGCAGGCGCTGGCCGTCGGTGGCGTCAAGGCCGTTCCGGCCGTGCGTGCCACCGCGCGCAAGCTGGGCGTGGATCTGTCCCGCGTGCGTGCCACCGGCGCCGATGGCGCAGTGACCATGGCCGACGTCAAGCAGGCCGCCGCAGATGGCAGCGCCAAGCTCGGCGCCGCGCCGGCACCGGTTGCCGCGGCTGCCTATGCCGCGCCGGCCCCGGCGCAGGTGTCGGCCCCGGTGCAGAGCGAAGCGCGCACCCCGCTGTCTGCCGCCGGCAAGCCGATGCGCACCCAGCCGCCGGGCGTGGTGGCCAAGGGCCAGCCGGAACCGCTGAAGGGCGTGCGCCGCAACATGGCCCGCGTGATGGCCGATGCGCACAGCAAGGTCGTGCCGACCACGCTGAACGACGACGCGGACATCCACGCCTGGCTGCCGGGCAACGACGTCACCGCGCGCCTGGTGCGCTCGATCGTGGTGGCCGCGCAGAAGGTGCCGGCGATGAACGCCTGGTTCGACGGTGAAGCGCTGACCCGCACCCTGCACGCGCAGGTGGACATCGGCATTGCCGTGGACACCGACGACGGCCTGTTCGTGCCGGCGCTGCGCAATGCCGACATGCTCGATGCACGTGGCATCCGCGAAGGCGTCAACCGCCTGCGCGAGCAGGTGGAATCGCGTTCGATCGCCGCCTCGGAACTGAGCGGCTACACCATCTCGCTGTCCAACTTCGGCATGTTCGCCGGCCGCTACGCGACCCCGGTCGTGGTGCCGCCGTGCGTGGCCATCGTCGGTGCCGGCCGTGCCCGCCACCAGATGACTCCGGTGATGGGCGGCGTGGAAGCGCACAAGGTGATCCCGCTGTCGGTCACCTTCGACCACCGCGCGGCCACCGGTGGTGAAGCGGCCCGCTTCCTGCGCGCGATGATGGACGACCTGGCGCTGGCCAGCTGATCGGCCACCTGACCGGTGCGTGCCAACCTTGGTTGGCACACGATCTGGAAAAACGCCGGGCACTGCCCGGCGTTTTTTTGTGCCCGTATCCACGCATGGCGTGGATCTACACAATGCGGGCGATCAATCGCGCGCGACCATGCCCTCGGCGCGGCTGTAGACACGCAGGCGGTGGCCATCAGGATCGGCGCCGACGAAGGTGTGGCCGAATTCCAGTGTCACCGGCGCCTGCAGGATCTGCACGCCGAGCGCGCGCCACGCATCGTGCATCTGCTGCACGGTCTCCGGGTTGGCCACCACCATCGCCAGTTCGGCGGCACCGGCCTGTGCAGACACGGGGGGCTGCACGTCATCGCGCTGCCACAGGCCGAGTGCGGCGCCATCGCCGAGCAGGAACAGGGCGAAGCCGGGCGACTGTTCGACCGGTGGTTTGCCGAGAATGCCGCTGTAGAAAGTTGCGCTGGTGGCGACGTCGCGCACGTACTGCAGCAGGGTGCTGGGCGTGAACATGGGTAACCTCCGTTGTTGGGAGCGTTCATGGTGGTACCGGCCTGCTGACAGATTCTGTCAGTAGCGTCGAGCTTGCTCGACGGCCGTTCGCGAAGATCAAAGGCGGTCGAGCAAGCTCGACCTCTACCGGGAGCAAAGAGCGAAGGCCGCCCTCCCCCCAGAGAGCAGGAAACGAAGCGCGAAAGACTGCTGTTGCCGTTGCTCTGGTAGATGTCGAGCTTGCTCGACGGCTGTTCGCGAAGATCAAGGGCGGTCGAGCAAGCTCGACCTCTACCAAGAGCGAAGAGCGAAGGCCGCCCTCCCCCCGAAGCAGGAAGCGAAGCACAGAAGCAGTCGAGCAAGCTCGACGCTACGAGCGGTCCAGCCAGTCCGGTGCGATGCCCTGCGCCTTCTGCCAGCGCCGCAGCAGGGTCGCGTGCGGCACGGGGTAGCGGTCCTCCAGCGCGCGCACCTGGCGGATGCGGTCCAGGCGGAAATGGCGGAAGTCTTCGCGGCTCTCGCACCAGGCCGCCAGCATCGGCACTTCATCGAAGTAAGCCAGTGCGAACGGCCAGACGATGCGTTCGCTGCGCTGGCCGTGCGCATCCTCATAACCAAACCTGAGGCGCTGCTGCGCACTGACCGCCTCGCGCACGGCCTGCAGCCGCGCGGCGGGCACCTTGGCCGTCGTTCGCGAAGGGCCAACGCGCAGGCCACTGTCACGCAATGCCTCGCGCCGCGCTGCAGGCAACACATGCGCGATACGCGCCAGGGCATCGCGTGCGGCTTCGGCCAGCGCAGGCTCGGTGCGCGCCGCAACCCAGCGCAAGCCCAACACCAGCGCGTCGACCTCGGCCGGTGGCAGGGTCATTGGCGGCAGGGTGTCACTCGGCACCAGCTGGTAGCCGATGCCGGCTTCCCCGCGCAGGTCGGCACCCTGCTCGCGCAGGGTCTCGATATCGCGGTACAGCGTGCGCAGGCTGATGCCCAGCGCGTCGGCCAACGTCTGCCCGGCCACCGGCCGCCGATGGCGGCGCAGCAGCTGCAGCAGCTGGGTCAGGCGCAGCGCACGCGACATCAGCCGACCAGTGCGCTGGATGCCACCACGTGCTCGCCCGGCGGCGGCGCCAGCGCGGCATCCACCAGCGCCCTGGCAATCCGTTCGGCCGGATTGATCCGCCACGCCCGCGGCAACACCGGCCCCAACACGCCCAGCACCCGCAGGGCGAAGTGTTCCCCACGGCGCACCTGCTGCCGCTGCCCGCCAATCAGGCCGGGCCGCACCAGGGTGAGCGACGCAAACTCGAGCGCGCGCAGGTCGCGCTCCAGCTCACCCTTCACCCGGTTGTAGAAAATCGCGGAGCCTGCATTGGCCCCCGCTGCCGAATTCAGTACGAAAGCACGCGCGCCCTGGCCGCGGGCCAGCTGCGCAAACGCCAGCGGGTAGTCATGGTCGATGCGATGGAAGGCCTCACGGCTCCCCGCCTGGGCCATCGTGCTGCCCAGCGCGCAGATCACCGCATCCACCTGCGCCCAGTCGGGCGCCTCCGGCAGGGCGTCGAACTCCAGCACCGGGGCGTACAGCTTCGGGTGGGCCAGGGTCAGCGCCCGCCGGGTCGGGGCCACCACGGCACGGCAGCGCGGGTCGTCCAGCAGCATCGGCAGGGCCAGCCCACCGACCAGGCCGGTTGCCCCCAGCAGCATCACGCGCATCACTACCTCCACTGCGGCATCCTGTCGCCCATCCTAGCCGTTCAAGCCGTCGGCGGCCGCGCCGATATGCTGGAACCAGTCCCTGCCAGCCCCAGGATTTGCTCCATGACGGACCAGCCCGACCACCGCCCCGCCCCCGGTACTGCCCTTGGGCCGCCGGCACGCGTGCGCGCGGTGGTGGATGACGGGCTGGGCGACCGCGTGGTGCTGCAGGGCGGCGGCGGCGTGGCCCTGCAGCAGCTGTTTGCCGGCGCCGATGCGCCGGAACCGCTGCTGGCCGCGTTCGCCAACGGCATGGCCACCCTGCCCGGCGAGCTGGGCGACATGGGCGACCGCCTGCAATCGGCGCAGGCCAGTGCTGATTGGCCGCGCTACGGGCGTGCGATGCGGCAGTTGATCGACAAGTACATCCGCACCATCGAGCAGCATTCACCGGACGGGCAACCCGAAAGCCTGCGCTTGTCCGAGCAGCTGCGGCTGCTGCTGGGCGGCGCAGTGGTCGCGCTGCTGCAGCATGACCCGGACCTGCGCGAGCAGGCGCAGGCGCTGGCCACGCGCCTGCGGCAGTGGCAGCCCGGCACGGCCCTGGAACCGATCGAACAAGGCGTGCGCGAACTCGGCCACCAGGTCGGCGTGCGCGCGGAGAGCTGGCAGGAGCAGCAGGCGCTGTTGCTGGAGCTGTTCGCGCTGCTGCTGGAGAACGTGAGCGAACTGCTGGACGACCGCAGCTGGCTGCAGGGCCAGATCGCTGCGGTGCGCCAGCTGCTGGACGGGCCGCTGGAAGCCGAAGCGGTGGAGCGCACCCGCGCCGAGCTGCGCGAAGTGATCTACAAGCAGGGCCTGCTGCGCCAGGGCATCGATGATTCAAAGGCAGCGATGCGCGGGCTGATGGGCGAGTTCATCGAGCGCATGGATGGCATGGCCGCCAGCACCGGCGAGTACCACGATCGCATCGGCAGCTACGCGTTGCAGCTGCGCGAAGCGCGCAGCATCGCCGACCTCAACCAGCTGCTGCAGGACGTGATGCGCGACACCGGCAAGGTGCAGCAGCAAGCGGCACAGGCGCGCGACCATCTGGCCAATGCGCGTCAGGAAGTGGAGCTTGCCGAGCAACGCATCGCCCAGCTGGAGCAGGAACTGCGCGCGGCCGGCGATCTGGCCCGCATCGACCCACTGACCCAGGCACTGAACCGCCGTGGGCTGGAAGAGCTGCTGCAACGCGAGCTGGCGCGTGCCGCGCGCAACAACTCGCCGCTGGGTGTGGCGATGATCGATCTGGACGACTTCCACCAGACCAACGACGCGCACGGCCATGCCGGTGGCGATGCGCTGCTGCAGCACCTGGTGTCCGTATGCAAGCTGCTGCTGCGCGCCACCGATGGCATCGCGCGGCTGGGCGGAGACGAGTTCGTGCTGGTGCTGCCCGAAACCCAGGGCGCTGACAGCATGGCCACGGTACAGCGGCTGCAACGTTCGCTGGCGCACCGTGTGCTGACCGTGCAGGAGAAGCGTGTGCCGGTGCATTTCAGTGCGGGGTTGGCCCAATGGCAGCCCGGCGACGACGCCGAGGCGCTGCTGCGGCGCGCCGATGATGCCCTGTACGCGGCCAAGCGACAGGGCAAGAACCGGGTGCAGGCGGGATAGCGCCCGGCGCCCGTGAACCGCTTCGGTAGGTGCCAACCTTGGTTGGCACGTGCGGGAAACAAAGCACCGACCAAGGTCGGCCCCTACCGGGGAATCCGTCGCCGCTTATTTCCCGCGCAGCTTCTGGAAGCCGCTCACCGCAGCCAGCACGATGGCACCGGCGATGATGCCGACCACCATGTTGCCGACCGCACTGATCAACCAGCCCCACTGGCCCTCGCCGCCAAGTGCCTGCACCGCGTGATGCAGTGCCGGCACGTTGTGCACCAGGATGCCGCCGCCGACCAGGAACATGGCGATGGTGCCGGCCACCGACAGGAACTTCATCAGCCACGGTGCAGAGGCGACCAGGCCGCGACCGAACGCCGCAATTGCGCCGCCCTTGCGCGACAGGTACAGGCCCACGTCATCGAGCTTGACGATGCCCGCCACCAGTCCGTAGACGAATATCGTCATTGCCAGTGCGACCACCGCCAGCGTCAGCAGCTGGTTGGTGAAGGTCGCGGTGGCCACCACGCCCAGGGTCAACACGATGATCTCGGCCGAGAGGATGAAGTCGGTGCGGATCGCGCCCTTCACCTTGTCCTTCTCCCACGCCACCATGTCCACCTGTGCGTCGGCCAGCGCCTTGCGCCGCTCGGCCTGGCGCTCGGCGTCGTCATCGGATGAGTGCAGGAAGCGGTGTGCCAGTTTCTCCACGCCTTCAAAGCACAGGAAGGCGCCACCGATCATCATCAACGGCACGATCAACGGCACATTCCAGCCACGGCTGTGCAGCCACGCCTCCAGTGCACTGATCGCCAGCGCAGCCGGTACCAGGATCACCTTGTTGACCAGCGAGCCCTTGGCCACCGCCCACACCACCGGCAGCTCGCGGTTGGCGTTGACCCCGGTCACCTGCTGCGCGTTCAGCGCCAGGTCGTCGCCCAGTACGCCGGCGGTTTTCTTCGCCGCGACCTTGGTCAGCACCGAGACATCGTCAAGCAGGGAGGCGATATCGTCGAGCAGGGCGAACAGGCTGGCACCGGCCATGGGGCATCCAAGTGAGGGAATGAACGGATTCTGACCGATACCGGGGCCGCTGCGGAAGCGGTCGGATTCACCGCGTGCCTACCGCCCCCCGGCGACACTGCGGAATCCGGACATTGCCGGCCAGCGGCCGGCACTACCAACTTTGTCGCATGGGAGTGTCGCTTGAGCAATCCGCCCACCGCCAATGGCAATCCCCCGCTGGTCAAGGGCATGAACCGGCGCAGCCAGATCCTGCGCCTGCTGATGCGCTACCGCCATTCGGGGGTGTTCTCGGGCATGAACCTGGACGCCGCCAGCCACCAGGCCGACGTCCCCGCCGACGGCAACCCGGAACAGTTCGTCAGCGACCTGGAAGCCCTGGGGCCGACCTTCGTCAAACTGGGCCAGATGCTGTCCACCCGCCCGGACATGGTGCCTGTGGAATTCGTCACCGCGCTGGAGCGCATGCAGGAAAAGGTGGCCGAGATCCCGGTCGAGCGCATCCATGCCATCGTCGAGCAGGAACTGGGTGCGCCGGTGAACAAGCTGTTCGCTTCGTTCGATCCCGAGCCGCTGGGCTGCGCGTCGATCGCGCAGGTGCACCGCGCGGTGCTGCACGATGGCCGGCAGGTGGCGGTGAAGGTACAGAAGCCCGAGGTGGCCGCGCAGCTGCGTTCGGACCTGGAGGCGCTGCGCAGCTTCGCGCTGGCCGCCGACCACCTGACCCAGGTGGGCCGCCGCGTGCGCCTGCGCGACTGGCTCAACGAGTTCGCCAAGACCCTGATGCAGGAGTTGGACTACCACGCCGAGGCCGAGAACCTGGCGCGCTTCGGCCGGCACCTGAAGCCGTTCCGCCGGCTGTGGATTCCGCAGCCGCTGTGGGATTACAGCAGCCAGCGCGTGCTGACCATGGAACTGGCTACCGGCGTGCGCGTGGACGCGATTCCCGATGTGCGCCGCACCGAGCAATCGATGGACCCGCTGGCCGCGGCGCTGATCCGTGGCTACCTGGACCAGATCTTCGTGCACGGCGAGATCCATGCCGATCCGCACCCGGGCAACCTGCGGGTGATGCCCGACGGGCGGCTGGCGATCTTCGACCTGGGCATGGTCGCGCACATGCCGCCGCGCCTGCGCGAGCGGCTGCTGAAGATCCTGTTCGCCGCCGTGGATGGCCGCGGCGAAGAAGTGGCCGACGACCTGATCAGCATCAGCACCCGGCTGGAGGCGTTCGACGAGGAGCGCTACCTGCGCGAGACCGGCCAGTTGATTGCGCGCTACGCCGCCAGCGGCAGCTTCTCCGAGGGCCGCGTGGTGCTGGACATGGTGCGCATCGCCACCGCCTGCGGCCTGCGCACGCCGCCGGAGCTGAGCCTGCTGGGCAAGGCGCTGCTCAACCTGGAAACCGTGTGCCGGCTGCTGGCACCCGAGCTGGAAACCCGCCGCATCGTCGAGCGCCAGCTGCAGCACGTCATGCGCGCGCGCCTGAAGAAATCGCTGTCGGCCGCCAACATCGCCAGCGAAGCAATGGAGCTGCAGCAGCTGCTGCGCGATGGGCCGCGCAAGCTGTCGGACATCATGGCGCTGCTTGCCGAGAACCGCCTGCAGATGAAGGTGACCGGGCTGGAAGAATCACGGTTGATGGAGAACCTGCAGAAGATCGCCAACCGCGTGGCGGCCGGCATCATCAGCGCGGCGCTGATCATGGCCGCCGCGATGATGATGAAGATCGACACCGGCTGGCACCTGTTCGGCTACCCGCTCATCGCGCTGATCCTGCTGTTGATCGGCGTGGTGCTCGGACTGGGCATCGTGACCAGCGCACTGCTGTTCGATCGTCGCGCGCGGGCACGCGAGGAACGCGGCCACCGTTAGCGCATCCACTGAAACCGCCGTATTCATGCGGTTTTTAATGCAATCCAACGAAGCCTTTCACGCTCGTTTTACCTTCCGGGCGTGATTGCGCGCGCGTCATTTCAACAAACATTTCAGTCAGGTTCGTGCATGCACTATCGGGTCATCGGCCTGTCATGTGAATGTGCTTGCGGCAGCGCCGGTCGGATGGACACGCGTCGGTACGACGTCCATCACCACCACCCCGTCACTGCCGAAGCTGCCTATGCTCTGGATACTGCTGCTGTCGTTGTTGCTGCTGTGCTGGTTGTTCCTCGCGTCCGACAAGTGGGTGTGGTGGAAGGCCGGTGCGTTCTCGCTGCTGCTGCTTGCACTCAGTGCGTGGTGGTTGATCGACAAGCTGTCCGGTGATGGGCTCAATGCCGCCACCCTGTACCACCTGGGCGCCGACATGGAAGGTGCCGGCGTTGCCGACTTCAAGGGCTATATCGCCGGTTTCATCGTGCTGGCGCTGGTCTCGCTGCTGCCGCTGATTGCCACGCGGGTGAAGCGCTGGCGCCGGCCCGGCCACGGTGCTGCCTGGTTTGCAGGCTTCGCGGCAGTGTGGGTGGCCACGATCATGATCAGCCCGCTGGCGCGCGACGGCCAGCGCCTGTACCAGCAGCTGCGCCCGGTCGATTTCGCCCGCATCGCACCCGAGTACCAGGTGCCGACGCAGCCATTGCAGCGCCCGCGCAACATCGTCTGGATCTACGGCGAAAGCCTGGAGCGCACCTACCTGGACGAGAACGTGTTTCCGGGCCTGATGCCCAACCTCAACCGCCTGGCCTCCGAGTCGCTGGACGTGCGTGGGCTGGCCTCGGCCGAGGGCAGCGGCTGGACCATCGCCGGCCTGGTGTCGTCGATGTGCGGCGTGCCGCTGACCACCTCGCAGGGCGACGAGAACAGCATGGACCGCATGGGCAGCTTCCTGCCCAAGGCCGTGTGCCTAGGCGACTACCTGAAGCAGCAGGGCTACACCAATCATTACCTGGGCGGCGCCAACGGCCAGTTCGCCGGCAAGGGCCAGTTCCTGGCCAGCCACGGCTTCGATGAAGTGCACGACCTGGCGTGGTTCAAGCAGCAGAAGAAGATCGGCCGCATCCACTACTCGGCCTGGGGCGTGCATGACGACGTATTGCTGGATACCGCCTACCAGCGCTTCGAACAGCTCTCGCGTGCGGGCTCACCGTTCATGCTGACCACGCTTACGATGGACACCCATCATCCCGCCGGCCACCTGCCGGTGTCGTGCAAGGGCGAGCGTTACCAGAGCCAGTACGGCAACATCAACATGCTCAACGCGCTCAAGTGCAGCGACCGGCTGATCTCGCAGCTGGTGCAGCGCATCCAGGCCAGCCCGTACGGCAAGGACACGCTGATCGTGATCGCCTCCGACCACCTGGCGATGCCCAACGATCTGACCCACATCCTGACCCAGCAGAAGCGCGAGAACCTGCTGCTGTTCCTCGGCAACGGCGTGGCACCGCGCCAGCTGGCGGTGGAGGACGGTTCGACGCTCGATTCCGGCGCCACCCTGCTCAGCCTGCTCGACCCGGAGCTGCAGACCATGGGCTTCGGCCGTTCGCTGCTGGATGAAAAGCGCGCACCGAGTGCCAGCGTGGCCGCACGCCGCGAGGGGGGCCGGGACTATCCGCAGTACCTCGCCTTCGCGCGTTCACTGTGGCTGGGCGAACCGACCCGCGAACTGAAGATCGATGGCGATGACCAGGTAGTGGTCGGCCTGCAGCACGTGCAGCCACCGGTGCTGCTGGAGTACGACAAGGACTGGGGCCTGAAGTCGGTGTATCTGGAAAACACCTCGCGCCAGTTCGATGACGCGAACCCGGACAATACCCTGGCCTACGTCGACCGCTGCACCGCGTTCGAGGACGGCTCGGCCGACGGCGACTGGTGCGCCCTGCTGGTCAACCGCGACAACGGCATCAAGCTCTACCGTGACAATGACCTGCGCGGCGGCATCGCGGTGGATGCACCACTGGACGCCTTCCAGGGCCCGCGCCCGAGCGTGCGCCAGGCGCACATGATCACCCAGAAGGGCCGCCGCACCCGTGCCGGCCAGTACATGCTGCAGCTGGTGGCGAGCACGCGCCCGGATCGCGGTTTCTGGATCGAGGCGGTGTCCTCGCAGCGCAAGGTGGTATTGGCGCAGCAGTGGGTACAGCCTGATGCCAACGGCAAGATCAACGTGTCCTTCGGGCTGGACCACGAAGTGGATGATCTGGAGATCCGTGCGTGGTTGAACCATGCCGAGAAGCTGGCGGTGGACACGTTCGCACTGGTGCCCTCGCGCAGCCGCCCGCGGGGGTAGGGTTTCTTTGCAGGGCTGCGCCCTGCACCTGCCGAATCACGAGCAACAGCAACAGCGAGCGTTCCCTGGGATGGCGGGGCGGTGTCGGAGTGCGGGGACGCCGCAAGTACATCCTTGTAGGCTTGGCAGCCGCATCCATGCGGCTGACACCCCGCACTCCGACACCGCCCCACCTCTGACGGATTCCTGCGGCTGTCGGTGGGTGTCGACCTTGGTCGACACGTCTCTCAGATATCGATAATCAAATTCGGATCAGATCTACCGTGTCGACCAAGGTCGACACCCACCAGAGCAGAACGCCGTTCCGACAGATCGCGGCCAACTGTCGAAGGCGGGGTGGGTCCGGTTGCGGGGGTGTCCGCGGCATGGATGCCGCGGCCAAGCCCCCATGGACGGGTTTACGGCGTCCCCCGCAACCGGACCCACCCCGCCATCCCACGGAATGCACGCTGTTGCTGTTGCTGTTGCGTTTGCTCTAGCCCGTAGCGGGTGCAGGGCGCAGCCCTGCAAAGAAACCCCTACTCCTGCGGATCGCGGGTGATGTGGATGTCGGTCGGGGTCGACAGCGGAATGTTCCGCTCCGCCAGGATCTGCAACAGGCTGAAGTACAGATCGCTGCGGGTGGCATAAACCTGCCGCGGACTGGCCACGTAGGCGAAACTGTTCATCGTGATCTGGCCACCGGCAATGCTGTCGATGTAGACCGTCGGCGCCGGCTGCTTCAGCACGTTGGTATGCGCGGTGTACGCATCCAGCAGCGCCTGGCGCAGATTGCCGACATCGGTGCTGGGCGGCACCGCGAACTGGATCTGGATGCGGCCCTGGTTGTTGCCCATCGTCATGTTGCGCACGGTCTTGGTGACCAGCTCGGAGTTGGGCACGATCAACGTCGACTTGTCGCCCACCTGGATCTCGGTCGAGCGCAGGCTGATGCGGCGGATGTCGCCTTCCTGGTCGCCCAGCTTCACCCAGTCGCCGATCTTCACCGGGCGCTCGGCCAGCAGGATCAGGCCGGACACGAAGTTCTGTGTGATCACCTGCAGGCCGAAGCCGATACCTACCGACAGCGCGCTGACCAGCAACGCCAGCTTGCTCAGCTGCAGGCCCATGGCCGACAGCGCCCAGATCACCGCGATGATGATGCCCACGTAACGGGCGACGGTACTGACCGAGTTGCGTGCGCCCAGGTCCAACTCGGTCTTGGGCAGGTAGGTGTCGGTCAGCCAGCGCTGCACCAGCTGGGTGATTGCCAGGCCGGCCAGCAGCACCAGCACCGCCAGCACGATCCTCACTGGTTCCAGCTTGGTTCCACCGACGTCGAATCCTGAGGTGAACAGCGAGGAGAAGCGCTCCACCACCGCGCCGATGTTTCCGAACGGCGCCACCAGCGCCAGCAATGCCAGCAGCACGACAATCGTGCGCAGCGCCGCCGACAGCAGCACGCCGGCCTGCTCAAGCCGCGACACGCTCAGGCCGGTGCTGAGCAGGATGGTCTGGCCGACCTTGCTGTCGGCATTGAGCATCCAGGTGCTCAGGTCATCAACGAACTTGAACAACAGGGTTGCCGCCAGCACCACGATGCTGCCGCCGATCAGCTGCTGGTTCACGAACTTGGCGAAATTCAGATAGCCCAGCAACGTGGCGATGATGGCCGCCACCACCGCGATGTTGCCTGCCACGCGCGCCAGCACCAGCCAGCTGCTGCGGCGCACCGGCGTGCTCGCGCCCACACCTTCGGCCTGCGCTTCCAGTTTGGCTTCGGCCTCGGCGGTCTGCCGCCGATGCAGGCGCGCCAGGGTCACCAGCATGGCCATGATCAGGCCCAGGTAGGTCAGCGCGATCACACCGTCCAGCGCCACCGTGGTGACATCGCTGGTGCGCGTGGCCTGGTCGATGGCCACCAGCACCGTGCTCAGCCAGGCCAGCGCCGCCGCGCCCCAGGCGTACTTGCGCAACTTCAGCGCGGCGGTGTCATCCAGGTTCAGCAACCGCCACGAGGGCCGCGACGGCACCAGCAGGCAGGCACTGAGCGCGGCGATGAACGCGGCGGCGAAGGTGGCCTGCTGCACGCCGTCGGCCACGTTCTGCAGGCGCGGCGCAATCGCACCGATGGCGTTGAGCGAGGCGATGAACACCACCACCGCATAGCCGGGCAGCAGCGTGCCCACCAGCAACAACCACATGGCCAGCCCGGAACGGCGCAGACGGCCATCGGGCGCACGGTCGGACGCAGCGAACTGCCGCCCCAGGCGGCGTAGCCACAACCGCAGCGGGAACATCATCACCAGCGCGGCCACCAGGCCCAGCAACGGCGTGCCCCAACCATTGGCGCGGATACCGGCGACGAACGCATCGCGTCCCTGCTCTGCCAACGGCGCAACCCGTGCGATATCGATCGGCAGGCGCTCGGCCACCTTGCTCCACAGCGCAGGCGACAGCGGCGAGGCGACCTTCTTCCCCAGCTCCTCGGTGCGTTGTGCGGCGCGTTGCTGGTCGATGTCGGTCGCCAGCTGCTGGGCGCGCACGGCACTGGCCTTGGCCTGGGCCACCGATGCGGCCAAGCCGTCGCGCTGCTTGTTGAGGGTGCGCCGTTGCGCCGCCAGTTCGGGCGGCTCGATGGCGCCCTCGGCCGGCGTGCCCAGCTGCGCCAGCTGCTCGTCGAGGCGGTCCAGCTGCGGCTGCAGCGACTTCTCCAGCGCCTCGGCATCGCGCCGTGCCTGCGAGGCATTCTCGGACAGCATCGCCAGCGTCTCGATGGCTTCCGCATCGCCACGCTTGCGGTCGATCTCCTTCAGGCTGGAGTCGATATCCGCCAGCTGCTGCTTCGGCGTGGGGTCCTCGTCCTGCGCCAGCACCGGCGCGGACAGCAGGAAGACGCTGCACAGCAGCAGGGCCAGCCAAGGGCCCCGTGCACGGATCGATCGCAGGAAAGAAGACACGCCAGCCACACCGGTTCGCGCGGACCACCGCGCCTGCGCGCGACTATACGGCACCGCCGATAAAGGGCGGGTGGGCAGCCCCGGCAGCGTCGAGCGTCAGTACTTCAGGCGCAGCTCTTCCACCGTGGGCTGCTGCAGCGCGTACCAGTCCTGGAACTCTTCCTCGGTGATCTCGTCGGGCGCATACACCGCCACCGGGTGCCAGTCGTGGTCGGTCGGCAACGGCTGGCGCGGGCCGGCGCGCAGGCTGTAGCTGACGCCTTCGTAGTCGACCAGATCATCGACCTGCGGCCACTGTTCGCGCGCGAACGCGGATTCACTCTTCAACAGGATCACCTGGTACATCGGCACCTCCACCTCGGTTGGATCAGGAAAACACGGCGCTGGCGGCAGGATACCGCCACGCCGATGACAACGTGCACTCCGCCGGGGCGACGGAACGTTCTGGACACGGCCATCGCCCCGGCTTCACCCGCCCATGGCAAGGCCATCGGCATCGTGGAGGCCCTCCCCTGCCACCACCGCCGATGACCGACCACCCACCGCTGAAGACCGTCGCCGACCTCAAGCTGCCCCGCTACCTGGGCACCTGGTACGAGATCGCGCGCCTGCCGATGCGCCACGAGCCGGAGGGGTGCACCGACGTGTCGGCGCACTACACCCTGCTCGACAACGGCAACGTCGGCGTCACCAACCGCTGCCGCATGGACGGCGAGATCGAAGAGGCCAGTGGCGAGGCCTGTGCCGTCGACAACGACAGCGCGCGCCTGGAAGTGAGCTTCCTGCCCAAGGGCCTGCGCTGGCTGCCGTTTGCCAAGGGCGACTACTGGGTGATCCAGATCGCCCCGGACTACAGCGTGTCGCTGGTCGGCAGCCCGGACCGCAGGTACCTGTGGCTGCTGGCGCGCGAGCCGCGGCTGGACGCGACCGTGCAGGACCATTATCTGGCGGCGGCTCGCCTGCAGGGCTTCGATCTGTCCGAACTGATCCAGACCCCGCACACCGGCCACCCCACTGCCTGAGCTTCGTCGCGCATGGACCTGAAGAGTGGCTACCCGTGGTGGGCAGTACGCAACGGCCTGATCCACGCCTTCCCGCCGTTGCAGCAGGACCTGCGCTGCGACGTGCTGGTGGTCGGCGGCGGCATTACCGGCGCGCTGATCGCCGACGAGCTGTCCCACCATGGCCACGATGTGGCGGTGATCGAACAGCGCGACATCGGCTGGGGCAGCACCGCCGCCAGCACCGCGCTGCTGCAGTACGAGATCGACACACATCTGCTGGAGCTGGCCCAGCGCTACGGGCAGGACGCCGCCGCACGGGCCTACCTCGCCTGTGCCGAGGCAATCCCGGCGCTGGGCGAGGTGGCCCGCGGCCTGAAGGACGTGGACTTCCAGCGCATGGACAGCCTGTACCTGGCCAGCCGCCATCGCGACGTGCCACGCCTGATGGCCGAGGGTGCCGCGCGGCGGGGCATCGGCCTGGATGCGCGCTGGCTGGGCCCGGAGGCGCTGCGGGAACGCTTCGACGTGGACGCCGGTGGTGCGCTGCTGACCCGCCAGGCGGCACGGGTCGACCCTTACCGGCTGACCTATGCGCTGCTGCAGCGCATGCGCCGACGTGGCGGCCACGTGCATGACCGTACCGTGCTGCACACGCTCACGCCGGGCCCGCGAGGCGTGCGTGCGCTGACCGAGGCCGGCGCCACCGTCCACGCCCGCCACGTGGTGCTGGCCATGGGCTATGCCAACCAGCGCTGGCTTGAACAGCGGGTCGCACGCAACCGCAGCAGCTACGCCTTCATCACCGATCCGATCGATGCCGACGTGCTGGGCCGGCTGCGCAACACGATGGTGTGGGAGAGCGCCCGCCCCTATCTGTACCTGCGCGCCACTGGCGACCGCCGCCTGCTGGTGGGCGGGCTGGACGATGCCATCGACATCCCCGCCCGCCGCGACCGGCGCGTAGAGCGCAAGGCCGACAAACTGATGAAACAGCTGCTGCACTGGTTCCCACGGCTGGATCCGGTGCCGGCCTTCTCCTGGGCCGGCACCTTCGCTGAAACGGCCGATGGCCTGCCGTTCTTCGGCCCGCATGCGCAGTGGGGGCCCCGGGTTCATTTCGCCATGGCCTACGGCGGCAATGGCATCACCTACTCGATGATCGGCGCGCAGCTGCTGCGGGCCCGGATCGAGCGGCGGAAGCACGCGCTGGAAGGGCTGTTCAGCTTTGAACGGTTGCCGTAGCGCCCGCCTTTTGTAGAGTCGAGCCATGCTCGACTGCTGTCGGCATGAGCAGTCGAGCATGGCTCGACTCTACAGAGGCCGCAATCGAGCAGGCCCGGATCTACCGCAAGCGGCCGCCGACAGGCATCATTCAAGCAACCCCTGCTAGCGTCGGCCTGTACCGCCGCGTGTTGCGTGGCCACCTGTCCGCTGGAGCGCCGTCATGATCCGCCCCCTGACCCTGCTGCTGTGCCTGGCCCTGCCGGGAACCGTGCTGGCCCAGTCCGCTGCCGGCGCCACCGCGCCGCAGGCGGCCGGCCTGGACCTGTCGCTGCCGCAGGCGCCGATGCGCTACCTCAACGACCCCGCCCTGCAGCAGGACCCGCCCGGCACCTACTACGGCGACAAGAGCGGCCCACGCGTGCACGACGATGCCAGGATCGCCGACGTGACCGACGACAAGGTCAAGGTGTCCGGCAGCTTCACCACCGGCATCGGCTATTCCAAGAACGGTGGCAACAGCCACTACAACGCCGCCACGCTGAACCTCAGCAAGAACTACACCACCGATGAGGGCAAGACCCACGGGGTCAACGTCAACATCCACGTGAGCGAAGGCAAGGGCCCGGGCTTCTTCGGCCCGTACGGCGGCTACTACGGCCGCGGCCCGGGCTGGGATTACCCGCCGCCGTACGGCTGGTAACGCCGACCCTCTAGAGCCGAGCCCATGCTCGGCTGGTAGTCGCACGGTAGCGCCGGCCGCTGGCCGGCGACTCGCGGGGTTGGAAACGATCATGGGTTGCCGGCCAGCGGCCGGCACTACCAGCAGGTCAATCCAGCCAACCATCGCGCTCGCTGTGCAGGATGCGGCCGTCATATCCGCTCAGGCGCACCTCCACCTTCTGGTTGCGGGCATTGCGCGCTTCCAGCGACCAGGTCGCACCATCGCGTTCCAGCGAATGGATCTCGCGCAGGCCATGCGCCTGCGCCCGTGCCAGCACCTGCTCGGTGGTCAACATCGCGCGGCTGCTGTGTTCATCAAAGATCTCGCCGGTCTTCGGATCCACATAGACCTCGCTGAAGCGGCCATCGGCACGGCTCACGTCGGCTTCCCACAGGCCGTCATCGCGCTCGATCTCGTGAATCTGGGTATAGCCGGCCTTGCGCAGGGTCTGTTCGACCTGGGCCATGCCCAGCGGTGCGGCCTGCGCGGCCGGTGCGATGGCCAGCGCAGCAACGGTGGCGAGAGTGAACGACTTCAACATGGGGGTTCTCCTGTTCGTGGCCGGATCATCCCGGCACCGCCACGATGCATGCCCCGGTTAACAGCGCCTTAGCCGCGGCTGTTAGGCAACGGTTAGTCGCCATCGGCATACTCGCGCCGGTTCCCCTTCCTGGCGCAGTCACGATGCTCCCCACCCTCGCCCTGCTGCTGGCCCTGGCCAGCGCCCCGAACGCTGCCGCTCCGACGCAGGACCCGGCGCAGCAGGTTGCGCGCCGTGCCGTGCAGCAGGGCCGCTATGTGCCGCTGGAAGGCGTGGTGCGTGATGCGCTCCGGCGCTATCCGGGCCAGCTGCTGGAAGTGGAGCTGGACGACGGCGTCTACGAGGTGGAGATCCTGCGCACCGACGGCGTGGTGGTGGAGCTGGATTATGATGCGCGCAATGGAAAGCTGTTGAAGACGGAGCTGGACGACTGATGCGTATCCTGCTGGCCGAAGACGATGCGGCGCTGGTTCAACGGCTGGTGCCGTTGCTGGAACAGGCCGGCTACGTCGTGCACACGGTGGCCGACGGGCGCCAGGCCGAGGAGATCGGGCAGGTCGAGGACCTGCAGGCCGCGATCGTCGATCTGGGCCTGCCCGGCCTGGACGGGCTGAGCGTGATCGAGCGCTGGCGTGGCAATGGCCGCAGCTTCCCGGTGCTGGTGCTGACCGCACGCGGTCGCTGGCACGACAAACTGGCCGGCTTCGATGCCGGCGCCGACGACTACCTCACCAAGCCCTTCCAGGCCGACGAACTGGTGCTGCGCCTGCGGGCGCTGATCCGCCGCAGCCATGGCCATGCCAGCCCGCGCCTGCAGTGCGGCCCGTTGCAGCTGGACGTCAATGCTGGGCGCTTCGAGCTGGATGGGCAGGCGCTGGCGCTGAGTCCGCAGGAGTTCCGCGTGTTGAGCTACTTCATCCACCACAGCGGCAGCGTGATCAGCCGCGACCGCCTTGGCGAGCAGGTTTTCGAAGGCGGCTACGATCCCGATTCCAACGCGCTGGACGTCCTGCTCGGGCGGGTGCGCCGCAAGCTGGGCACCGACCTCATCCATACCGTGCGTGGCCAGGGTTGGCGGCTGGCCGAGGCATGAGCGCGCGCCAGCCTTCGCTGCGCCGCCGGCTGCTGCTGGTCGCCGGCATCGGTCTGGTGCTGGTCTCGGTACTGGCCAGCGTCCTGCTGGGCGAGCTGTTCAAGCGCAGCGCGCGTGACCGCCTCGACCACGAGCTGCAGCAGGACATGCTGACCCTGCTGGCGCAGGCCGAAGTGGACCCGGAAGGGCAGCTGCGCCTGCGCCAGGAACCGAACGACGCCCGCTTCCAGCGGGTGTTCTCCGGTGCGTACTGGCAGATCGCGGACCAGCAGGGCAAGGTGCTGCTGCAGTCGCGCTCGCTGTGGGACCAGACCCTGGCCGCCACCGCCGACGGCCCGACCCAGCGCAACCTGCCCGGGCCGATGCAGCAATCACTGCGCGCCCGCGTGCAGCAGGTGCGCCTGCCCCGTGCGGCACAGGCCTATGTCGCCGTGGTGGCCAACGACCGCAGCGCACTGGATGCCGATGTTGCCGCGTTCCGCCAACGCACCGCGATTGCGCTGGCGGTGCTGGTGGCCGCGTGGCTGGCGGTGCTGGCCAGCCAGGTCCATTTCGGGCTGCGCCCGCTGCGCGGATTGCGCCAGCAGCTTGAGCGCATCCGGCGTGGCGAAGCCGAACGTATCGACCGCCGCCAGCTCGATCTGGAAATCGCACCGCTGGCCGATGAACTGGACGCCCTGCTCGACCACCACCAGCGCATGGTGGCGCGTGCGCGCAGCAGTGCGGAAGATCTCGCCCATGCACTGAAGACGCCCCTGAGCGTGCTGGCCGCCGAGACACAGGGCGACGGCCGCGACTGGCGGCGTACGCTGCACGAACAGGGTGCGCGCATGCGCGCCAGCATCGACCGCTATCTGGCCGCCGGCCTGGCGGTGGACCACCGGCAGCGCAGCGAGGTGGCCCCCGCCGCCGAAGCGCTGTGCCGGCTGATGACCCGCGTGCACGCCGGCCGTGGCATCCACTTCCGGGTGGACGTGGCCCCCGGGCTGGCCTTCGCCGGTGCCGTGACCGATCTGGAAGAAATGCTGGGCAACCTGCTGGACAACGCCGGCAAGTGGGCCCGCCACGATGTGCGGCTGCGCGCCCTGGCCCAGCAGGACCGGCTGCACATTGAAGTGCGCGACGACGGCCCCGGCCTGGACGAGGCGAAGCTGGAGAGCGTGTTGCAGCGTGGCGTACGCCTGGACGAACGGGTGGAAGGCAGCGGCCTGGGGCTGGCCATCGCAGCCGACATCGCCGCCAGCCACGGCGGCTCACTGCGCCTGTCGAACGAAAACCCCGGATTGCGCGCGCGGCTGGAACTGCCGCTGGCGCCGGCTGACTAGGTCGAGGCGGGACGGACCCAGGCGCAGCCGAGCGTGGGCTCGGCTCAGCACGTCACTCATCAGCGGTGGTGCATCCACCAGCAATCGATCGCGTCCAGCACGATGTGGATCATCAACCCGATGCCGAACAACCGCGTCTTCTTCGGCACGCACAGACCGGCATAGACCGCGATGGCCGGCGCGGTGTGCAACGGGTGGAAGCCGATGCTGCAGCGGTTCGGCGCATAGATCGGATCGGCCAGCAGGTGGTCCAGATCGATGATCCAGCCCAGCAGCATCAGCAGCCACGCCGAAGCGAAACGCTTGCGCCAGAACAGCCATGCCAGCAGGGCTGGCACGGCGGCATGCAGGAACAGATGGAAGATCGCGCGTGCGCTCATCAGGGCCGGCAGCGCCGGGCCATGCCCGGCGTTTCCTTCGACGTCAGACCAGCGGTTCGTCGGACAGGTAGGTGTAACCGGTCAGGCCGGCTTCCAGCGCGTCCGACAGTTCCTGCGCACGTTCCGGCGACAGCTGGGCCTCGGCCACGCGCTGTGCGTAGGTGGCACGCAGTTCGTCCAGGCGGTAGCCCACGTAGTCCAGCATCACGTCGGTGGTATCGCCACGGCGCTGCTGGGTGATGGCATAGCCATCGGCATCGGCCAGCACTTCCACCGCGTCGGTATCGCCGAACAGGTTGTGGATGTCGCCCAGGATTTCCTGGTAGGCGCCGACCATGAAGAAACCGATGCGATAGCTCTCGCCCGGCTTCATCTTGTGCAGCGGCAGCGAGCTGTCCAGGCTCTCGTTCTCGACGTAGGTTTCCACCATGCCGTCCGAGTCGCAGGTCATGTCGGCGATGATGCCGCGACGGTCCGGGGTTTCGTCCAGGCGCTCGATCGGCACGATCGGGAACACCTGGTCGATCGCCCACACGTCCGGGATCGATTCGAACACGCTGAAGTTGACGAAGTACTTGTCGACCAGCCGCTCGTTCAACTCATCCAGCACCGGGCGGTGGCTCTTCTCGTCATAGCTCAGGCGCGCACGCACGCCGTGGGCGATGGCGTAGAACAGATCGTCGATGCGCGCACGCTGCGGCAGGTCGATCTGGCCCAGCGCGTAGCTGGCCAGGCCTTCGGCGTGGAAGTGCTGTGCTTCCTGGAACAGTTCCACCGCCGGGCGCACGTCCAGCTCGTCGTGGATCTCGCGCAGGTGGCGGATCGCCGCCGGCTCGTCGTCGTGCTGGTCCGGCACGCGGCCTTCCTGCGCCTCTTCCACTTCCGAGACGTTGGCGATCAGCACCGCGTGGTGCGCGGTCATCGCGCGGCCGCACTCGGTGACGATGCGCGGCGGGGTCAGGCCGAACTCTTCGCAGGCATTGGCCAGCGGCTGCACGATGTTGCTGGCGTAGGAATGCAGGCCGTAGTTGATCGAGCAGAAGCTGCGCGAACGGGTGCCTTCGTAATCCACGCCCAGGCCACCGCCCACGTCGACGTGGGTGATCTTCGCGCCCAGGCGCGACAGCTCCACGAAGTAGCGGGTGGCTTCGCGCATGCCGTTGGCGATGTCGCGCACGTTGGAGATCTGCGAGCCCATGTGGAAGTGCAGCAGGTTCAGGCAGTCGGCGTACTCGGTGTCACGCAGCGACTTCCACAGGTCCAGCAGCTGGCGCGGCGACAGGCCGAACTTGGCCTTGTCGCCACCGCTGTTCTGCCACTTGCCGGCGCCCAGCGAGGCCAGGCGCATGCGCACGCCCAGGCCCGGCTTCACGTCCAGCGCCTTGGACTCTTCCAGCACCAGCTTCAGCTCGGACGGCTTCTCGATGACGATGAAAGTCTGCAGGCCCAGCTTGCGGCCGATCAGGGCCAGGCGGATGTACTCGCGGTCCTTGTAACCGTTGCAGACGATCAGGCCACCCGGGCGCGACAGCGCCAGCACGGCCATCAGCTCGGGCTTGCTGCCCGCTTCCAGGCCGAAACCCTCGCCATGGTGGCTGGCCAGGGTGCCGGCCACGCCACGGGTCTGGTTGACCTTGATCGGGTACACGGCGGTGTAGCCGCCACTGTATTCCCAGTCCTGCTGGGCCTGGCCGAAGGCCGCCTGCAGCTTGCCCAGGCGCTGGCCGAGGATGTCCGGGAAGCGCACCAGCAGCGGCAGCTTGGCACCGGCCGCACGCGCCGCATCGACCACCTTGGGCAGCGACACCACCGGGCCGTCCGCCCCGGTCGGTCTCACCACCATGTGCCCGGCCTGATCCACGTCGAAGTAACCGTCCGCCCAATGCGGGATCGAGTAGGTCTTGCGGGCTTGGTCGAGGGACCAATCGGTCATTTCAGTCGGCCTTGTTGGCAATAAAAGGGGGGGCATGATAACGCCTATATGCCCACAGGTTCGTTATCATGCGCGCCCGCGCCCGTGACAGGTTCCAACCTGAACGGGCCGATCCGTCCGGATGTGGCATCTGTGCCACGCGGCCCCGCCCGCCAGCCCGGCTTCACCCCTCCGAACAGGACTGTTTTCCAATGACTGACAGCAACAACTGGTACATCGAACACTTCGAGCGCACCGGCTCGGCCATCGGCTATCGCATCACCGGCAAGCTGGACGAGGTGCAGTCGCCGTTCCAGAAGATCGAGATCTTCCAGACCACCGACTGGGGCAACCTGATGACCATCGACGGGGCCATCATGCTGACCAGCAAGGACAACTTCTTCTACCACGAGATGATCAGCCACCCGGTGCTGTTCACCCACGCCGCGCCCAAGCGCGTGGTGATCATCGGTGGCGGCGACTGCGGCACCCTGCGCGAAGTGCTCAAGCACAAGGGCGTGGAGAGCGTGACCCAGTGCGATATCGACGAGCAGGTCACGGTGATGGCGCGCAAGCACTTCCCGGAACTGTGCGATTCCAACGACGACGCCCGCGCCGAGCTGCTGTTCGACGACGGCGTGGCCTACATGGCCAACTGCCCGGCCGGCAGCGTGGACGTGGTGATCGTGGACTCGACCGATCCGGTCGGCCCGGGCGAAGGCCTGTTCAACAAGGCCTTCTACGAGAGCTGCTTCAAGGCCCTGAAGGACGACGGCATCCTGGTGCAGCAGTCCGAGTCGCCGCTGATGCAGCTGGACCTGATCAACGAAATGCGCACCGAGATGGGCAAGGCCGGCTTCGGCTCGTTCAAGACCCTGCCGTTCCCGCAGCCGTGCTACCCCACCGGCTGGTGGAGCGTGACCATGGCGCGCAAGGGCGACAGCAGCTTCGACTTCCGCCAGGCCGACTCGGCCGCCAAGACCTTCAACACCCTCTACTACACCGCCGCGCTGCACACCGGCGTGCTGGTGACCCCGCCGTTCGTGCAGGCGGCGCTGAAGGGTTGATCCAACAAAAAACCCGCGCTGGCAACAGCGCGGGTTTCTGCCTTCTGTAGAGTCGAGCCATGCTCGACTGCTCTTCTGCGGGGCTACTGCAATCTGACTGAAATGCAGTCGAGCATGGCTCGACTCTACAATTCAGAGCGCCCAGATACCGGCAATCACCGCCACCACCAGGCCCCACTTGATCAGCTGGTAGGCCACCACGCTGCGCTCGCGCAGTGCCTTGGCCTTCAGCCGCACCTTGTACACGCTGCCGAACGCCTTGTTGACGCCGCCGGTCGGGTCACCCGGCAGGTTCGGCGAGGCACCACCGGCCAGCAGCGTGGCCGCCACCGCGCGGTTGAACAGGCCCGGCAGGCCGAAGTGCAGCGGGCGGGCGATATCGCAGAACAGGATCACGCGGTCATCCGGCGTCTCGTTGTGCGCATGGTGGATGTAGGTCTCGTCGAACATCATCCACTCGCCATCGCGCCAGCTCTTCTTGATGCCGTCCACTTCGATGTAGCAGCCGTCGTTGTTGGGCGTGGCCAGGCCCAGGTGCAGGCGCAGCGAACCGGCGAACGGATCGCGGTGCGGGCGAAGTTCACTGCCCGACGGCAGCTGCGCGAACATCGCCGCGCGCACGTCCGGCAGCGACTCCAGCAACGCCGTGGTCTTCGGGCACATCGCCTTCGCCGACGGGTGCGACGGGCCGTACCACTTCAGGTAGAAGCGCTTCCAGCCACGACGGAAGAACGAGTTGAAGCCAGCGTCGTTGAACGTGCTGGAGGCGGCGATCTTCTGCGCATCGCGCAGCGCCAATGCCTCGTCGCGGATCATCTGCCAGTTCTGGCGCAGCGGCTCCAGCTGCGGGAACTCCTTGGCCGGGTCCAGGAACGGCGTGGTCGGCACCTTCGAGAACATGTACATGACCACGTTGATGGGGGCCATGAAACTGGAGTGGTCCAGCAACTGGCGCGACCAGCGCGCGCGGACCTTGCCACGGAAGTGGATGTACAGCACGCAGGCCACGAACAGCGCTGCAATGACGATTTTGATGATCAAAGCACTTTCCTCCAGCCGCGGCCGGAACGGGAAACGGGGCGATGCACGGCCTGGCGGCCAGCACCGGTGGGAAGCGCGGCAGGGGACGGGGACGTGCCGGAGGGGGCGGCCGCCGATGTCGCGGGTTAACAGCTTATGGTCGGCAGGCCGTGCGCCGGGGTCAAGCCGGGCGTGCGCCGCGTTCAGCTGAACGCGGTGGAAGGGGCCGAAAGAGCGCCCAACCTGTTGATGCATAAAGAACATCACACAAAGTGAGACAGAAATGTCCGATTTGATGTGACGAACTGTTCCAGCCACGCCCCCGACATTTCTCCGACAAATCGTCGATTAGCGAACTGGCGAGTACTAAAATTAACGAAAGCTTAGTAACTTCCTGTAACACCGGTTCGCTTGACGCTTTGCGCCACCCACCGGGTCGACCGAGACCCCGACATGTATCTCCCTGCACTGCCCCCCTCCTCCTGCGGCGATGACGCCGCGGCGCCGCTGCTGCTCAAGCGCGGCAAACGCTTCCTCGCCCCCGACGTCTACCGCACCTGCCTGGACGGGCGCGAAGCGGTCATCAAGGACTACTCCCGCTACCGCGGCACCCCGGTTTCACTGATCGCCCGGCTGATGGTTCGCCGTGAAGCGCGCATGCTGCAGCGCCTCGGCGGCTGGAAACACGCCCCGGCCCTGCTTGGCACCCTCGGTGGCCTGGCACTGGGCATGGAATTCATTCCCGGCCAGACCCTCAGCACCGCCCAGGCCGTCGGCAACGACGTGTTCGAGCAGCTGCAGCACGCGCTCAGCCGCCTGCACGCGGCCGGCATCACCCACAACGACCTGCATGGCACCAACGTGGTGGTCAGCGGCGGCGTGCCCGTGCTGCTGGACTTCACCTCGGCCTGGAGCGTACCCCGCTGGCTGCGCCGCGGCCCGCTGAGCCGGCAGATGCGCCGCAGCGACATGAAGAACCTGCTGAAGATCCGCCAGCGCGTGACCGGCCAGGCGCCGAGTGCCGCGCAGGCCGCGCTGGTGGCCGACCCGGGCTGGGTAGCGGCGGTGCGTCAGGGCTGGAAGCGGTTCTACAGGTGGGCCAAGCGCCCCTGAATGCTTTTCTTTGGTAGGGGTCGAGCTTGCTCGACCGCTCTACCGCTCTTTGTAGAGTCGAGCTTGCTCGACTGCTCTGCGCTTCAGTCGAGCAAGCTCGACTCTACAAAAGCCGCTTTACAGCCCGAATACGCACAAAACCAGGTTACAACGCGTCCGCGTCCAACTCACCGGTACGAATACGCACCACGCTGCCCAGGTCGTAGACAAACACCTTGCCGTCACCAATCTTGCCGGTGCCGGCAGCTTTCACGATGGCCTCAACCACCGCCTCCACCTGGTCGTCGGTCACCGCCACTTCCAGCTTCACCTTCGGCAGGAAATCGACCACGTACTCCGCACCACGGTACAGCTCGGTATGGCCCTTCTGGCGCCCAAAGCCTTTCACTTCCGTCACCGTGATCCCGGTAACCCCACGCTCGGCCAGCGCTTCGCGCACGTCGTCGAGCTTGAACGGCTTGATCACCGCCATGACCATCTTCATCGTCTATCTCCTGTCTTCCGGCGTGGAGGATAGCGCCTGAACGCGGCCCGTGCGAAGCCGCTGCGGCCTGTCCGGGCAGTGGGTGCCGGCAGTATCCTTGTGCCGATTGGCCTGCCCGCGCCGGATGCACGGGCCCCCCCCCCACGGAGCACCCCATGATCGACCTGAACCACATCGATGACCTCGCCCGTCGCCTCAGCGACCTGGTGCCGCCGGGCCTGCGCGAATCGCGCGAGGAACTGCAGGCCACCTTCAAGAGCGCACTGCAGGCCGGCCTGGCCAAGCTCGACCTGGTCACCCGCGAGGAGTTCGAAGTGCAGCGCGCCGTACTTCTGAAGACACGCGAGAAGCTGGATGCGCTGGAAACGGCCGTGCGCGAGCTGGAAGGGCGCGGCGCCGCAGAATGAAAAAAGGAGGCGCACCGCGCCTCCCACTTACAGAGTATTTCGCGGATGGGGCCTTGCCGCAAGGCCCACCGGGCGCCCTAGACTCGCCGGCCTGTCGATCCGACAGGACAGCGAGGGGCAGTGCCGATGGCGCAGGACACCGAATGGACACCCATTTCGCATGACACCTGCGACCAGGTCGCCGGGCCGTTCTATCACGGCACCCGCGCTGACCTGGCGGTGGGCGAACTGCTGAGCGCGGGCTTCCGCTCCAACTATCGCGACAGTGTGGTGATGAACCACATCTACTTCACCACGATTGCCAAGGGCGCTGGGCTGGCTGCGGAGATGGCCCGGGGCGAGGGGCGGCCGCGCGTGTATGTGGTGGAGCCGACCGGGCCGTTTGAAGACGACCCGAATGTGACCAACAAGAAGTTTCCCGGGAACCCGACGCGTTCGTATCGGAGTGCGCAGCCGTTGCGGATTGTGGGGGAGATTGTGGAGTGGGAGCTCTACGACGCGGAGTTCGTTCGGCAGTTGAGGGCGTTTGTTGCTTCGGGGAGTGGGGAAATCATCAACTGATGGAAGGAGAGACCCGTGCTTTGGCTGACGGAAGATCAATGCAGCAGGTCGTCGAACGATGTCCGCTTTCGGCCAGTAGCGGACATGCGTAAACGTCATGAGATGAACCGCAAAGTGGCCTTAGATCGAGAGAACGCCCAAGCTCGACCAGTAAGCCTCCCCCTCGTGCGAGACAGCCTTGCTGTGCCAGTGTTTGCCTCCCCTCAAGGCTTCGTAGCGCCCAATTTCCGCGCTGGACAAGGGGCGCCAGCTGGTTCCGCGGCGAAAGCCGCTTGCAACCTGGACGCCAAGAGGGAACCTGGAAACAACATTCTGCTGGGCTTGCGCCAGAGACTCGCCGTTGGCTCCGCCGGCGGATGTTGGGTTGGCAAGCTGCACTCCGTCATCCTCCCAGTCGCAGATCGGACATATGGCAAATGATCCGTAGCAGTCCTCCAGGGTCAGGAAGCCACATGATGGACAAGGCAGATCGATCATTGAGACCCAAGAACACCAGGTAGTTGAACCACTGGACCTTCGGGTGTCGCCCATGTCTGAAGGAGGCGAACGTCCGCTTCGGTTCGAGAGCGGACTCTAGCATTCTTGATTGCGTTGTCTGGCGCCGGCAGGTCCGCTTCCGGCCAGAAGCAGACGCCGCCTTCAGAACGATCAGTCCTTCTTCATCCGGCGTAGGTGAGGGCATAACCGCTACCGATGCGCTGGATGCGAGCAAACCCCAGCTCCCCCAAAGCGCATGCCGGCCACGATCAACCGATCTGCACTGACCATATGGCGTTGGTGGGCGCGACGACTTGCGACAGATGTTGAATCTGCGTGATCGAACCCGCGGCCAGTCGAGCATCGATGCCGCCACGAGAGCTTCCCTCGCCGACTCCGGCCGACACGCGTCGTCACTGCAACCTTGCCATCACGGGGCCTAGCTTGACGCATCTGCAAAGCAACACAGGACTTTGCCGACCTTGGCACATCGATTATTCGACGAACTTTTACACTCGCCGAGCTGTCCGAGTCGCACCTTCAGAAGGACCGAAGGCCCGAGCTCGCAGGGAGCCGCCAATCTCAACACCGGCTGGCCATCGCTCCCCCGGGCATTCAACCAACCTTTGAGATACAAACATGCGTCCGCTTAGCAAGGAAGAAGAAGCAAGCGTTTCCGGAGGTCGTACCTACAAAACTCCGGCAGGCAACACAGTCAAGTTCAATGCCAGCCTTTCCGACGCTCAGGCAGCGACACTGGGACAGATCGTGGACTATGGGAAAGCGCACAACATGCTGGCTCCAGAGATTCGAATGGCAGTCAACCAGGCGTTTTATGAAAGTTCCCTGGGTTCGATGACCAGCAATCCTACCAACTCCAACGTTCAAGGCCTGTACCAGTACGACGCTAGTACTTGGGACTATCTGGGTCATGGAGCGCTCGATCGATCGAGCACGAACGATCAGATCGCAGCGATGTACGACGACATTCGCAACTTCGAATCTCGATGGGCTGCGGGCCGCCAAGCCGGAACGATTCCGACTACCCTTCTGATCGACGACTACGTGGAGATCAAGCACCATCTCGGGCCCAACAGCACGCAATGGTCGTCTCCGGTTGTTTCCGACTACAACGGCAAGGTTACGGTGCTCGGCTTCACCAGCGTTTCCGCCGGAACAACGGCACCGCCTGATGGAAGTACGGGGGGCGCCGGCAGTGGTGGCCACTCTGGAGGAGGTGGCGGGGGTTCAAGCGGCGGCACCGGCGGTACGGTCATCGTTGGCCCTCCGCAGCGTCAGCCTTGAGCCCACTCAGAAGTCACAGGAGAAATTCCATGAAAGCCAAGCTAGCCACTTGCGTACTCGCAGGGGTGCTGATGTCGACCGGCGCCTCAGCTGCGGAGTGTGGAAGCGCGGTAGCGGAGTACGTTTACTCCGGCAACCCTGCACTGCACGCTCGAATCCAGCCGCTAGCAATGCCTGGAACAGGGAACACACTTGGAGTCACTCTGGAAGACCGATCCCGGGGCTTCAAGGCTTGGTTCATCGCCGACAAGGGCAGCGGTTCGTACTCGTCCCTTATCTACGTAGATGACTTTACGCAGCCGTCATGGCACCAGCCCGATCCGGATGCTCCCCGGGCCATTCGGGACATGCCCATCTTCGGTTGGGATCAGTCCCTGCATGTGAATGAAGATCTAAGGAACCTCAAGAGTGCCCCGCAGTTTCTATTTGTTCCGGACCTCGCGGAAGTCGTGTCACATGGCATTGAGCAGCCGTTCCCCCTGACTCAAGGCATCTTCAATCGAATCAGCTGTCGCTAGGCTTTAAGGGAGGGGGGCGACCTCCCTCCCTCTAACCGGCACTGCCATCACGCCCAGCAGAACTGATCAATGGAACTGTTTCGCAAGGAAGCCGAGACTGCTCATGCAGACCAGTTTGGCGCCGTCATCGTTTCAACGCCAAAGGCTCACTTCGCAGCTGGTGTTAGCGCCACTGCACTGTGCTTGGCCGCACTCGTTCTCTCATTCCATGCCCACTATGCTCGCCGGGAACAGGTATCTGGTCATCTAGTTACTGATACGGGCGAGAGCCGGATTCTAGCGCGTCGATCTGCAACCGTCTCAGAGGTGTACGTCAGAGAGCACCAACACGTTCGAAAGGGAGATCCGATCCTGCGGCTATCCAGCGAAATGCACACCCGCGGGGGTGCCGTGCATGCCAGAGTCGAGGAGGACATTGAGAATCAAATCACCTCGGTCCACGCGAGCGTCGCAGCTACCGAGGCAGCGCTGATCAGTGAGCAGCATCAGTTGAGGGAGCGCGTCAAATCTCTTCTCGCCCAGGCATCGGATCTTCGTCAGCAGATTGGCTATCAGCAGCAGGCCGCTGAGCAGAAGCAGCGGACACTGACGAAGCTGCGTCCGCTTTTGAAGGATGGATTTGTGGCTGAGTATCAAGTCCAGGACCTCGAAAGTGCGCTTCTGGATACCCGGGCGCAGACATCAGGCCTGCATCGGCAGCTTGAAGATATCTCTCAACAGCAACGCGAAACAAGCCGCAAGTTGACGAGTCTGGAGATCGATTCGGAACTCAAGTTGAACGATCTTCGGCGAGAGCAAGCGAGATTACGCACCAGCCTCGCCCAGGATCAGAGCGAGCTTGAGCTGGTGGTGAGGGCTCAATCAGACGCGCTAGTCAGCTCCGTTCTTGTTCAGCCAGAGAACTATGTTGAGCCTGGGCAACCTATTGCCTCTCTCATTCCGACACCTACGACGCTGAAAGCGGAAATTTTCATTCCCAGCACGGCAATCGGCTTTGTTCATCGAGGCACCAAGGTTGCCATGCACTATGCGGCATTCCCCTATCAGAAATATGGGGTTCAATACGGGGTTGTCGAACAGGTTTCCGAAACCCCGACTCAACCTGCACAGCTGTCAGCCCTGCTTGGCCAGCAGCCGCCAGTCCAGCCAATGTACAGAGCCATCGCGTCGTTGGAAAGGCAGCAGATCGTGACTGATGGCCAGCAGCGAGCGCTGGTTCCCGGGATGCAGTTGGAAGCTGCGCTTCTGTTGGAGGATCGCTCAATCATCGCTTGGCTACTTGAGCCGATCACCGCATTTCGAGCGTCTATACAGGACTGATCATGCAAGTCGCCAACTCCACAGCAGTCAGCCCAAAACCCGGCGATCTATTGCGTCAATGGATGAAGCGTCCGGTCAAGATCTTCTACCAGAGTGAAGCCAACGAGTGCGGCCTGGCCTGCTTGGCCATGATACTTGATCACCATGGCCATCGGCTTTCTCTGGAACAGCTCAGGGCATTCGCCGGATCCTATCCGCAAGGAATGTCGGTATCTGATATCAGCGATGTTGCGGAGCGGAAAGGCCTTGTGGCGCGCCCTCTTCGGGCTGAGCCAGATGAACTGGATCAGCTCGTACTGCCCGCAGTTCTGCATTGGAACATGGACCACTTCGTTGTCCTGGAAAAGGTGAAGGCGAGGAAAGTCGTGATTCTGGATCCATCCCAAGGCCGCATGGAGATCTCCTGGGCGGCGCTTGGCCGGCACTTCACAGGGGTGGCAATCGAGCTCTTGAAGGGACCCGATCTCAAGAAGGCTCAAGCGCGCAGTAGTCTTCGTCTGAGGTCACTCATTGGGCCGATCTCTGGTCTCCGACCAGCGCTGGTCAACCTGGGGCTTCTTTCAGTTGCGTTGGAACTCATGGCGCTCGCTTCACCCCAAGGCTTCCAGATAGTCATCGACCGTGTACTCGCCGATGGGGACCGTGCCCTTCTTCCGGTTGTCATAGTGGGACTGAGCCTTCTCGCCCTTCTTCAGCTGCTGCTGGGTTGGCTGCGGTCCTGGGCAATTGTTTGGCTGAGCAGCCAGATCAATATTGGATGGAGCTCGGGCGTGTTCGCTAGGCTGCTGCGCCTACCTACCCAGTACTTCCAAAGTCGCAGCCTGGGTGACATAACATCGCGATTCACGTCACTAAACACAATACAGCAGGCCATAAGCACGCAGTTGGTCGCTGGGATACTAGATGGTGTCATGGCCCTTGCAACAGGAGCCATGCTGTTTGTCTACAGCCCACTTCTAGGCGCATTTACAAGCCTCACAGCGCTGGCTTATGTAGGCGTCAGGGCCATCTACGTGAAGCGACTGCAACACGCAACGGTTTCCTCCTTGACCGAGGACGCGCGCCGGCAGTCCATGCTGCTTGAATCCATCCGCGGTGCGCAGACTTTGAAGCTTTTCGGGAAGACTGGCTGGCAATCGTCCCGCTTTGCGAACCGAAGCGCAGCAGCAATCGCAGCATCCATTGCCGTTCAGCGTACGAGCTTGTCCTACGCATCCTGGGGTGGCGTCCTGCTGTCTGTAGGTAGGCTTGGTGCTCTCGCAATCGGCGCATCACTGGTGATGGAGGGACGGTTCACTGCCGGGATGCTGATTGCGTACGCCTCGTACTCAGAGCAGTTCATCTCGCGTCTGAGTGCGCTTTCCGAGTACGCAATCCAACTCGCGTTGCTCGGTTCACATGCGGAAAGAGTTGCTGACATTGCTCTTGCACCCGTTGAGAAGGAGCCCGCTGCACCTTTGAGCGCGCGCGTTCAACCCGTTGAGGTTGAGCTCCGCAACGTCTGCTTCAGATATGCAGACAATCAGCCATGGGTGTTGAACAACGCCAGCGCCATTATCCCAGCGGGCCAGATGACTGCTATCACCGGTGCGTCGGGTACAGGCAAGAGCACGATCGCCAAGCTCCTTGTCGGACTGCTGACCGTCAACAGTGGGGAAATCCTATTGAATGGCATTCCTTTGAGCCATCTTGGTCCGACCCAGGCCCGGCGCATGTTTGGATGCGTCATGCAGGATGACGCGCTTTTCCACGGGAGTCTGGCTGAGAACATCGCCCTGTTCCAGGAAGGGGCTCCGCAGCAGCAGATCGAGCACTCAGCCCAAGCCGCTTGCATTCACGATGACATTTCAAGAATGCCGATGGGCTATCGAACATCGGTTGGTGACATGGGATCGACCTTGTCAGGAGGACAGCGCCAGCGAATCATGCTGGCCCGGGCCCTCTACCAACAGCCCCAAGCCCTCCTTCTAGACGAAGCGACCAGCCATCTGGATGCAGAAACTGAGCAGAGTATCAATGCTCACCTCAGGCAGATGTCACTCACTGTCATTCAGATTGCACATCGATTCGAGACAATAGATGCTGCGGATTGTCTGCTGCGTGTGCATCCAGATGGGTCCGTCAGCCGAAGGGCAAAGGCGGCCGCCTACTGAGATTCGGGGCTGGTACTCGTGCGTACACAGTCGCGGTACAGTGTGGCAATCCCTCTAGCCCTACGTTCGCTTCGGCCAAGAGCTGACATCCGCCCTTCTCTGTCAACGAGAAGGATCAGCGGACCATCGCTGGATCCGGCGCCGCCGAGAGCGAATGGCTGGGTGCTCCACTCACGCCTAGAAGTGAAGCGGACAACAGCCTCGGCCGGCTCGCGGCCCGGCCTGCGCTTCTCTCCGCCGAAGCGGTACAGTTGGCCAGACCCATGCTCAGATTTGCCATGTCCCTAATCGACCCGAATGACATTGTCGGTGCGCAGCACGAAGTGCAACGGCTTATCGGTCGTTGCATTCTTCGGCTTCAACAGTGCGAGCAACTGATGAAGTCCATGCTGGCCTTTCAGAAGTTGTCCGGCACACCGGAAACGCTCCCAAAGAGTTTGAACAACCGCAGGACTGAGCTCAGCGGTAGCACCATGGGCGCTTTGGTGGGTCGCCTGACTACCGAATGCATGCTGAAGGAAGGCGGCGAAGTTCCCGACGTCCCATCAGGTCTCGACCATGATTCAAGCCTTTTTGGCCTGCACATAGGGATCAATCTGCCAGGGGAATCCCATGCGGCCCTGCGAACGGATCTGCGCGCGCTGGTGAACCTCAGGAATACGCTCGTTCACCACTTCTTCGAGCAGTACGACATCCGGACTATCGATGAATGCGTCAAGGCCCAGGATGCGCTCAGGCACGCTTGCACCGACATCGATCGACAATTTGAACAACTGCGTACGCTCGCCGCAGATATGGCGCAGGGCATGACAGCCTTTGCTGAACTGATGCAGAGCCCAGAGTTCCATGACTTTCTGGTCAACGGCATCGCGCCTGATGGGCAGATCCATTGGCCGATCGCCGGCATTGTCAGTGCGCTGAGACAGGCTTTCCGAGAACGGGCGATCGACGGTTGGGTGAATCTGGACACAGCCGCTCTGTGGATGGCAGAGCATCATCCGGAACAAACCCCCAGGAAGTATGGCTGCGCCCGATGGCGCCACGTCATCCATGAATCCCGTCAGTTCGAGCTGCGCAACTTCGCGCACAACGGCCAACGTGGGGCGTGGTTTCGCGAGCGGCCTGAGTCGACAGGCTGACCAGCTCTGCTGGCGGTGGCCGCCATACGCTGTCGCCTACCAAATGCTGTCGCATTTGCCGCGCCTTGCATCTCTGACGGAAGGTTCTGACGACTCCGTTCCAGAAGTTCCGTCTCCCAAGCACGCCAAGGCTCTCGCCCCTTTTCGCGCTATGCGACAATGCCAAAAACGTCTCGGGTTTTGGCGGCATTGGCCCCCACCCCTTGGCAATCCTCCCAACAGCAGGTAATCGTTACCCCGCCACCGTGCATCGGTGGTCGGGCCTCGAAAACCCGTCGTTGGGAAGTAGTTTGCGCTTGCCAGCCGGCATCACCCTGCGTGGTGCCGGCTGGCAATCCGTCTGCCAGCTATGGCGGGCGGGGCGTGGGGGTCTTGTACCCGCCGGTTCCCAACATCCGGTTTTCGAGCCATGCCCCGTCCGCCACCCTTATCGGTGGCGGCTTCTGCCTACATGCACGGAGCCTGACATGACCAAGCCGCACTCCCCTCCCCCTCGCCCCATCCAGCAGCCGCCATCACCCGGCCCTGCCCTGGACCCCACCAGCCTCATCGCCGTCCTGCACGCCATTGGCGCGGGCGCTGCGGCCGACGGCCAACCCTGGCCCGAGCGCCATCAGCTGCGCAGCCGGCAGATCGCACTGTCCGACGCCGACTGCGCAGCGACCGGCCAACGCATCGTGCAGGAGATCCTGCTGGCGGCCGAACGCACGCGCCAGAACGGTGAGCCCGAGCAGTACGTGGGCGACCGGGTGATGGAGGGGCTGGTGATGGCCGATATTGCACTTACTGCTTTCATCCACGAGCGGATGCGGCCCAGAGAGTGAGTGCGCGACGGATCGAGCGCCCAACTGCCAGGCCTCGTCCATCTGTTTGGGTAACGCATGCCGCGGAACAGCAAGTGCCGACCTCGCCGCCGGCACTTGCGCCTTCCACGTCCCGCACGCTCACTAGAGCGGACGCCCGATGCCGTTGCAGACCGCCGGATTGTTCAGGCCAGCCGCGTTGCCAGCCAGTGCGAAGCGCGTGCGAATCGCATTTCGCCAACTGTTGGGCAACGGGTAGAAGCCGTGGCTTCGAACGGCAACATCGTTTCGACCCTGCTCAACCCCTCCGACCTGGGCACTTCCATAGTGCGTGAGCAGGAAACTGCGCAGGCTGTTGCCGACCATCCGGTTCTGGTAGCACTGGCCGATGATCAGGTTCGTGAGCCCAACGATGGGATAACCCGCCGAGGGGTTGCCGAACACAGGCACCCAGTTGGCTGGATCATTGGCGGCCGCTCCGGTCGGCGGCGAGACGGTTTCGATGGTCGCCTGCAGGCTGACTTCGGCAGGCGAGTATCCCTTCACGGTTGCAACCTTGGTCGCATCGTTGAGGTTTGCAACGACATCCGGCCCGGTATAGCCAATGCGACCATCTCCAACCAGGACGGCGTTGTAGAGCGCAACATCCCCCGGCCCTGGTGCAGCCATGAAGTTGGACGGTACCGTGTTGCCAACGAACAGGTTGGCGAACGTGGGCTGCACCGAAAACGAAGGCACCAGACCCCAGCCACTGGATTTCAGTGTTGTGCCCGAGACGTCGCTCGCTTGGCAGGCGGCGGTGAGGAAACGGGTGAGGATCTCGCTGCTGCCGCTGCTCTCCGCCCGATAGATGACCGTGATCTGCCCCGTCCGACCTCCAGCCGACAGTTGATCCCAGCGGGTGATCCTGCCGGAGAACACTCCGCAGAGCTGGGAAACCGTCAGGTCCAGCACGCCACCAGGCTTGTTGAACGGAACAATGATGGGAGCCAGCGCAACGGGGATCTGTATCAGCGGCCCATAGGCGTTGCCGGACCCGTAGGAATTGTAGGTGCTGTTGTACGCCGCCAGTTCGGTGCTGGTCAGCACCGCGTCACTGCCTGCGTAATGGACCGTTCCGGTCGTCTGCAGCAGCGCGGGCTCATTGTTGAGGAACGCACGCTTCCCATTGCCGGAACCCAGCACGACATAGCTGAATTCTGCCGGCAGGATGTTGTCCGTCGCTCCCTTGTACAGGGACGCGGGCATTGAGGCGCCTCCTCCCTGCACCAGGGCCTGCGCAGATGCCGAATCAACAGGGGCGAGTGCGGCGGCCACGATCAAGGCCACCAGAGTCTTTGGCACGTACATGTGCATCTCCTGAGAGGTTTGCTTCGTCATTGAAGGGCAAACGAGGCATCTGCTGATTGCGCGCGATCGCCAGGAGCCTCCTTCCATGGCGTCAGGTAGATCCTGGTCTGAAAGAATGACAGAGGCTTTAATAAACCTGTGGAGGAACCGGATGGCGAGCGACCACTCTCGAAAGCCGGCTGCCGGAATCCTCCTAGCCGCTTTGCCAGCATTCCCCGATAGCTCCCTGCGAAGTGCCTGCCGCACCATCGAGCGTCCCCTCCGCAGGAAACCACACATGAGCCTGGCGCTGGTCCATAGCCGCGCCCGCGCCGGGGTCGATGCCCCGCTGGTGCGGGTGGAAGTGCATCTCTCCGGTGGCCTGCCCGCCACCCAGATTGTCGGCCTGGCCGAGACCAGCGTGCGCGAATCACGCGAACGCGTGCGTGCGGCACTGCTCTGCGCACGCTTCGACTTTCCACAACGGCGCATCACCTTGAACCTTGCACCCGCCGATCTGCCCAAGGAGGGTGGCCGCTACGATCTGGCGATTGCGCTGGGCATCCTTGCGGCCAGTGGCCAGGTCGATCCGCAGGCGCTGCTTCAGTACGAGTTCCTGGGCGAGCTGGGCCTGACCGGCGAGCTGCGGCCGGTGGCCGGTGCGCTGCCCGCGGCGATTGCGGCCGCTGAAGCCGGGCGCATCCTGGTGGTACCACCGGGCAATGCCGCCGAGGCTGCGTTGGCCCAGCATGCCGAGGTGCGCGTAGCCCGCACGCTACTGGAGTGCTGCGCCGGATTGGGCAATCCACGCCTGCTGCCACCGGTAGAGCGTGTGGACACCACGCCCCTGCCGCTGCCCGATCTGGCCGACGTGCGCGGGCAGGCGCATGCACGGCGCGCACTGGAAGTGGCCGCAGCCGGAGGGCATCATCTGCTGCTGATCGGCAGCCCTGGCTGCGGCAAGACGCTGTTGGCCTCGCGTCTGCCCAGTCTGTTGCCGGAGACCGAGGAAGCCGAAGCACTGCAGCTGGCCGCGATCGCCTCGGTGAGTGGTGAAGGGCTGGACCCACGCCGCTGGCGGCAGCGGCCGTTTCGGGCACCGCACCACAGTGCGAGTGCAGCGGCGCTGGTAGGTGGCGGCAACCCACCCTGCCCCGGCGAGATTTCGCTGGCGCATCATGGGGTGCTGTTCCTGGATGAGCTTCCGGAATGGAACCGCAGCGCACTGGAGACTCTGCGTGAGCCGTTGGAATCCGGGCATATCCGTATCGCGCGCGCGGCGCGTAGCGTGCAGTACCCCGCACGCTTCCAACTGGTGGCCGCGATGAACCCCTGCCCGTGTGGCTGGGCCGGTGACCGCAGCAACCGCTGCCTGTGCACGGATGAGCGCATCACCCGCTATCGCGCGCGCGTGTCAGGGCCGCTGCTGGACCGCATCGACCTGCATATCAGTGTGGCCAGGATGGACGCTGTAGAGCTGCGGGAGAGCACGCCGCTGGGGGAACCCAGCGCATCGGTGCGTGAGCGGGTGGAAGCCGCGCATGCCCGGCAACAGGCGCGTGGCGGGCTGAATGCCCATCTGCCACCGGCGGCACTGCGGGCGTGCACGAGACTGAGCGAAGCCGATCAGGATGTGCTGGAGCAGGCCATCGAGCGCCTGCAGCTTTCGGCACGGGCGATGCATCGAATCCTGCGGGTGGCGCGCACGATTGCGGATCTGGCGGGTTGTGAAGCGATCCAGACCGCGCATCTGGCTGAAGCAATCGGGTACCGGCAGTTGGATCGGGGAAAGCCCTAGAAACTCCGTTGGGATCGGGCGTTGGTAGAGTCGACTGTTAGTCGACTCGCGGTTTTCTGCCGGGTGAATGCGCAGAGCAGTCGACTGGCAGTCGACTCTACCAAGAACAGGTCATGGCAGCTCGGCGGGTTATGGGAGTCAGATCCCTTTGCGGTGCAAAGGGATCTGACCCCCACACTCCTTGTTGCCTCAGAACGTCATCGAGGTACTGAACATCAGCTGCCGGGGCGCGCTGCGCTGCAGGGTCTGGTAATCCCCCGAGAACGACGAGCCGGCGATGGTGGCGGTACCGATGTTGTGGCGGTTGAACAGGTTGCTCACGTCCAGCCGCAGCTCCAGTCCCGGCACCACGCTGTCCGCACCGAAGCGGTAGGCGGCATAGGTGTTGACCTGCCAGAAGGTCGGCACGCGGATGTCGTTCTCGTAGGTGAAAGGCTGGCGCAGGTACGAGGTGCTGGTTGCACCGAAACGCCAGTCGCCGAAGTGTGCGGAAAGATCGCTCACCAGCGAGATCTGCGGGTAGCCCGGCTGCGCATTGCCCTTGATCGGGTACACCGTGTCGCCCACCACGAAATCGCTTTCGTAGTACGAACGCGCCACGGCCACGCCCTGGTAGAACTGCAGGTGGTCGGTCAGGTCGGCGGTGATGCCGAGGTCAGCGCCGATCACGTGCATCTTCGGCATCAGCCGCACGGTGTTGATCTGCGCGAACTGGGTGCCGATGGCGGCCGACAGCAGGCGGTTGCGGATGTCGTTGTAGAACACATCGCCGGTAATCGTCAGCCGGTCGAAACGATGCGAGGCACCGAGGGTCAGGTTCCAGTTCTTCTCCGGGCGCAGCGTGCCCGCTACGCGGTCGAACTCTTCCTGGTCGGTGATCGTCCACGCCGAGGCGGTGTAGCCGATGTTGCCGCGCTGGGCCACGCGGTAGCCGTTCATGGTGTTGGCCAGATCGATGAAGGCATCGGTGGATTCGGTCGGGCTCCAGAACAGCGAGACATGCGGCAGGAAGTTGCTCTTCGCGCGCAGCGTGCCGTTCACCGGCCGGTCCTTGGCATCACCCAGGCCGCCACCGCTGGTGCGGAAGTCCACGGCCTTGAAGCCGACACCCAGCTTCAGCGTGTCGTTCAACACGATGTCGTCCTGCAGGTAAAACTGGCGCGAGCGGGTTACCCAGCTCGATGCGTTGTCGGTCTTGAACGCCGGGCCATACACATCGAACGGACCGGTGGCCTTCAGCGGCGGGCCCTCGCCCAGCAGCGGCTGCTGGTACCACTCGGTCTTGGCCGCGGCCTTGCTCTTCTCCTGCCAGACGCCAGCAGTGAAGGTGTGCGCACCGGCCTCGAACTGCAGGTTGAGCATGCCGCCCAGCCGATTCACGCGCGGCGTCTGCACCTGTTCGGAGAACGGTGCACCGTTCGGCGATGGCACGGTCGGGTCGGTGAGCGTGGCCTGGGTGTGGCTGTTGGCGTTGTACAGCTGCACGTTGCCACTCAGCGCCGGGGTGATCTGGAACCGGTGATTGATCGAGGACACGCGGTCGCGGGTGGTCTGGCCGGTGTCGTACGGGATCAGTTCGGACAGCTCACCGCAGGTGTAGGCGCCACAGGATTTGTCTGCGTTTTCCGGCGAAGCCACGTACCACGCCCACGCATAATCTGGATAGAAGATATCGGCCTTCCAGCCCAGCTTGCGGATCATGTCGAAGGAGATGTTGTTGTAGCCCCAGACCTTGGCCTTGCTGTCGGACAGGAACACGGTGAAGTCACCCCAGGCCACGTCCTGCCGCAGCTTCAGATCGCCGCGCAGGAAGTTCTGGGTGCCCTCGCCCTGGTACTTGTCGGCCGACACGCGTTGCAGGTCGACCAACACTTTCGGGCCGTGCTCGCCGAGCTGGCCGCTCTGCCCGGACACAGTGGTGACCACTGTGCTGTTGCTGCCCACGCCCTGCTTCACACGCAGGCTGGGTGTTTCCTGCAGCTCGCGCAGGCGGTATTCCAGGCTGCCGCCATTGACGCTGCTGGAGAACACACTGACCGGTGCGCCACCGGGGCTGACCGTGATCGCGCCGATGCCATCGGGCACGCCCACATTCACCACGCTGGTGCCGGTGAGCGAGAGGAAGCCGTTGTCGTTCAGCGGCACGCCTTCGAAGGTGATGCCCATTTCATTCATGCGGAAGCCGCGCACGAACAGGCTGGTGGCCGAGATGTCCAGGCCCAGGCCGTCGGTGGCGGTGTAGCTGGCGCCAGGTACCTGCTTCAGCATGGCCAGGCCGTTGCTGCCGGTGACCATGGCGTCGAGGTCTTCGGCCTTGATGATGTAGCGGTTGGGGCCGACCACCTGGGTGGGCGCAACGGCCGCACCGCGCGGCGTGGCGATGACCTGCAGGGCGTTCAAGGTGGTGGGCGTGTCGTGCGCGGTGTCGGCCGATTCGGCGGCATACGCAGGTGCGGTGATGGCCGCGATGATGGCCAGTGCGAGGCGCGTCGTGGGTGGGGTGTTCATGGGCAGATCCAGGTGCAGGGAGAGAGCGGCGCAGGCGCACGCCCAGCGCGTTGCAGCACCGGTGTGTCGGTGCCCTGGCTGGCGATGCGATTGCGTTGAGGAAAGACGGCGCAGCGCGCGCCGGTCAGCAAACGAAAGCGATCATCTGCCGTGGGATTCGGTGGGGTGATTTCGACGTGCGAAATTCTTGCATCGCACTGCCGCATCCGCCATTGCGCCTTGGTACAGCGGCAATGGCGGTGGGGATGGGTGGGTTATACGTGGGTATAGGTCGGTGCGTGCCCTTCATGTGTGCCAACCAAGGTTGGCACCTACCAGGGCGGATGGCCGCGCGGTTACTGCAGGACGAAACGCTCGATCGCGCGCGCGACGCCTTCGTCGGCGTTGCTGGTGGTTTCAAACCGCGCCACGGCCTTCACCGCATCGATGGCGTTGCCCATCGCCACGCTGGTGCCGGCGTACTGCAGCATGGTCAGGTCGTTCTCCTGGTCACCTATGGCCATCACGTTGGCGCGGTCGATGCCCAGGTGCTCGGCCAGCTTCTGCAGGCTTGGCCCCTTGCCGGCGCGATGGTCGAACACTTCCAGGAAGAACGGCGCGCTCTTCAGCACCGCGAAGCGCTCGGTCAGTTCGGTGGGCAGGCGCGCGATGGCGGCATCCAGCACGTCGGGCGCATCGATCATCATCAGCTTGATGAAGGACATGGACGGGTCCATGTCGGCCACGCGGCGGTACGACAGCGGCATCCGCGAAAGATGCGAGTCGGCCACGGTGTAGTAGCTGATGTCCTGGTTGGGCGTGTACATGCGCTGGCTGTCCAGCGCCTGGAAGTGCACGCCGAGTTCGCGGGCCACCTGCTCGCAGAACAGGAAGTCGTCGAAGCTGAGCGGATACTCGACCACGGTTTCGCGCGTGCCGATGCGCTGCACCAGCCCACCATTGCAGGCGATGCAGTAGTCATCGTCGCCGTCGATGCCCAGCTCCTGCAGGAACGGCGCCAGGCCGGGAACCGGGCGGCCGCTGGTCAGCACGATGTGCACGCCCAGCGCGCGCGCCTGCGCGATGGCCTGCCTGGCCCGGGCGGTGAGCTGGTGGGCTGGATCCAGCAGGGTGCCATCCATGTCGATGGCGACCAGTTCGATGGTCGATTGCCTGCGGCCCATGTCCATTGCGTTCAACTCGTGCGGGGCACGCCAGTTTACCCCCTCATGCCCGGTTCACCTCTTTGCCCACGTTGGCCGGGATACTGCAGGACCCTGTGCGTCCCCCACCGCAGGACGGCCCGCTGACCGCCCTTCCCTGGAGAACCTTGCGACGCATGACCTACCGTGCCCCCGAAACCAACGACAGCGCGCCGCTGGCCCAGCAGATCGAGCAGATGATCGACGAGCTGCCCGGCGAACAGGTCAGCGTCGGCACCCTGCTCAGCGCGCTGGGCGATGAGGGCCTGCTGCTGATCGTGATCCTGCTCTCGGCCATCTTCATCATTCCAGTGTCGATTCCCGGGCTGAGTACGGTGTTTGGCGCCTCGATCCTGCTGATCGGCCTGAGCCGGGTGCGCAACCGCCCGTTGTGGGTGCCGCAGAAGCTGGCGCGCCGCGAGATCGCCACCGACAAGCTGAAGGCCAACCTGGGCCGAGCGCTGAAGTGGGTGCACCGCATGGAGCGGTTGTCGCGGCCGATGCGGCTGGCGGTGATGGTGCGCTCGAAGAAGATGATGCGCCTGAACAACCTGATGCTGGTGTTCGCGACCCTGCTGCTGATGGCGCCGGCCGGGCCGATTCCGTTCAGCAACACGCTGCCGGCGCTGGCGCTGATGTCGTTTGCGATCGGCTTCATCCAGCGTGATGGCGCGGCGGTGGCGGCCGGCTACGCCTTCGTGGTGGCCACGGTGGTGTACTTCGGCGTGCTGCTGGGTGGCGTGGGGTTTGCTGCCGAATCGGTGTTCAGCGGGTTGCGCAGCGGGCCGTCGGAACTGTAGAGCCGAGCCCATGCTCGGCTGATTCCGGCTTTTTGTAGAGTCGAGCCATGCTCGACTGCACCTTCCAACAGCAGTCGAGCAAGCTCGACTCTACAAGGGCCAGATCCAAAGCAGTCGAGCAAGCTCGACTCTACAAGGCTACTTGGCCGACACCCGCCACACGACGTCGCCCACGTCGTCGGCCACCAGGAGTGCGCCCTCGGCATCCATCGCCATGCCCACCGGTGCGCCCATCAGCGTCTTCTCGTCCTTGGAGGTGAAGCCACCGACCACGGTCTGCGGCCGCCCGGTCGGCTTGCCGTCCTTGAACGGCACGTACACCACTTCGTAGCCGCTCAGCGGCGAGCGGTCCCAGCTGCCGTGCTCGCCGATGAAGGCGCCGCCGTGGTACTGCGCCGGCAGCGCCTGCCCGGTGTAGAACAGCAGCCCCAGCGGTGCCACGTGCGAGCCGATGGCGTAGTCGGGCACGATCGCCTTGGCCACCAGGTCCGGCCGCTGCGGCTGCACGCGCTCATCCACATGCTGGCCGTAGTAGCTGTAGGGCCAGCCGTAGAAGCCATCTTCCTTCACCGAGGTCAGGTAATCGGGCACCAGGTCGGCGCCGATCTCGTCGCGCTCGTTGGCCACCGCCCACAGCTTGCCGGTACTCGGCTCCCAGTCCAGGCCGGTCGGGTTGCGGATGCCCGATGCAAAGATGCGGCTGCCACGGGTGGCCACGTCCACTTCCAGCACCACCGCGCGGCGGTATTCCACGGCCAGGCCGTTCTCGGTGATGTTGCTGTTGGAGCCCACGCCCACGTACAGCTTGCTGCCGTCACGGCTGGCCAGCAGTTCCTTGGTCCAGTGGTGGTTGATGGTGCTGGGCAGGTCGGTGAACTCGCGGCCCTTGTCGGACATGCGGGTTTCGCCCGGCACGTAGTGGTACTGCATGATGTTGCCGGTGTTGGCCACGTACAGCGTGTCACCGATCAGCTGGATGCCGAACGGCGAATGCAGGCCCTCGATGTAGACGTGCTGGGTCCAGGTGGTGGTTCCCGGCGTGCGGCGCAGCAGGGTGACCCGGTTGCCGCCCTTGCCGGCCTTGCCCGAACGGGCCTTCACCTTGCCGGCAATCCACTGCTTGGGCGTGGTGACCGGCTCTTCGCCGGGGCCGTTGCCTTCCACCACCAGCACGTCGCCATTGGGCAGGGTCAGCAGGCGCCGCGGGTGCATCAGGTTGGCGGCGATGCGCTCGATCTTCAGGCCGTCGGCCACCGTCGGTGACTGGCCTTCGGCCCAGCCGACGCCCTTGGGCACCTGCATTGGCGGCATCAGGAAGTTCTTCGGCGCCGGCAGCGGCGGCTTCGTGCCGGACTGGTCGGCGGGGTGGTACTCGGCCTTGCCTGCACAGGCCGACAGGGTGACGGCCAGTGCCAGGGCGGCCACGGTGGGCAGGATGTGCTTAGCCATGACGGCCTCCCTGCAGCACCGGCGGCTGCAATGACAGCAGGATCAGGCCCAGTGCGATCAGGGCCACGGTCAGCGCCGACAGGATCGTGCCCGGCACCGCGACGGCATAGGCATCACGGCTGTGCACGAAGGCGTTCCAGATCGCCAGCAGCACGGCCACCAGGTTGAGGAAGAAGTCGATGCGGTCGATGCGGGTGGCCGTGCCGTTGCGGCGCCAGACTGCGAACAGGTTGATCAGCCGCGGAAGGATGGCGATCAGCAGGCCGAAGGTGATCAGCCAGGCGGCGGCCTTGCCCCACATCACCTCGGCGCTGTTGAGATAGATCGCGTCGAAGATCAGGGCGCCGACGAAGAAGCCGAACGGTATCGGGTTCAACAGGCTGAACAGCGTAGTGCCTGGGCCGCGATGGGCCTGGGCGAGGGGGTTGACCATCTGGGTGCTCCGGTACGGATGTGTGCGAGGGCCGTAGTAGCACAGGCGGATGTGAGGGCGCGCGATGACGTCGGGTAGATCCTCGCCATGCGTGGGTGCGGGTGCCAGCCAGGGTTGGCATCCCCCAGATGCGAGCCAACGCCGTCGTCATTACCGGCGGGCATAAGTGTTTGTGACGGAATTGGCACATCCGCAGATTGCTGCTGTGAAGAGGTAGGGGGTTCTTCGTTGTCTCGCGTTTGGCTCGTTGCGATGGGGCAGTTCCGCCCCGCCGTCCTGCCATGCCGATTCACAACAGAAGGATTCGTGTATGAAGCGACACACGCAACGCTCCGCGCCACCGCGCTCCGCGCGGCTGGCCCTTGCCACTGCCCTGGTGCTGGGCAGCCTGGCCGTCACCGCACAGGCCCAGCAGGCCGATCCGCTGGCGGGCATCCAGTGGCACCTGCGCAATACCGGGCAGACGGTACCGGCCGACACGCTGCCGGTAGCCGGCAACGATCTGAACGTGGATGGCCTGTACCGCAACGGCATCCGCGGCCAGGGCGTCACCATCGCCATCGTCGATGACGGCCTGCAGATCGCGCATCCGGACCTGGCCGCCAACGTGGCGGCCGTGGCCGGCAAGAACTTCGCCAATGGTTCGAACAATCCCAGCCCGTCCAATCCGGACGCCGACAACCACGGCACCATGGTCGGTGGCATCGCCGGCGCGGTGGGCGCCAACAACCTGGGCGTGCGTGGTGTGGCTCCGGCGGCAACGCTGAAGGGCTTCAACCCCATTTCGCGCTCCGCCCAGGGCAACCAGCAGAGCAACATCGAGTACGCCTGGTGGGATGGCGCGGAATCGGCCGACGTGCAGGTGTTCAACAACAGCTGGGGCGCCGGCCCGGGCAATCCGAACCTGCCGTTGGCGTACAGCGAGAACACGATACGTTCGTATGAGCAGGCGCTGTCGGGTACGCGCGGTGGCCGCGGCGGCATCTACGTGAAGTCGGCCGGCAACAACTTCAACAACGGGTACTGGCAGGACAACCTCGGCAACACCTTCGATGTCTGCACCAATGACACCAAGAACCGCAACACCGGCTGCGTGCCGGCTGGCCGCGATCCGCGCAACAACCTGTTCAACGTGATCACCGTTGCCGCCGTGCGCGCCGATGGCGTGCGCTCGTCGTACTCCTCCACCGGCTCGGCCCTGTGGGTCTCGGCCTTTGGCGGTGAGTACGGCCTGCAGGCCCAGTACGCACCGGGCCTGGTGGCACGCGCGTACGACCCGGCCATCGTCACCACCGACGTGACCGGGTGCGCGCAGGGCAGCAACAAGAACACCAACCGCGAGAACACGCTGGACAGCAACCAGTCGGCCATCGACAGCACCTGCAACTACACCGCCAAGATGAACGGCACGTCAGCGTCGGCACCGATGGTATCGGGCGTGGCTGCGCTGGTGCTGGAAGCCAATCCGAACCTGTCCTATCGCGATGTGAAGTACATCCTGGCCACCACCGCCACCCGCAACCACCCGAACCAGCCGGCGGTGACACTGGCCGACGGGCGCACGCTGGTGCCGGGCTGGACGGTGAACGCTGCCAACCGTGCCTACAGCAACTGGTATGGCTTCGGCGTGGTCAATGCTGCGCGTGCAGTAGAGGTCGCCGAGAACTTCCAGTCGCTGGGACCGCTGGTCGACAGCGGCTGGCGCACCACCACGCGCACCGTGGCCATCGGCAACACCTCGGCTGCCGCGGCACGCCTGACCTTCCAGCTGGCCAACGGCGCGCGCAACATCGAAAGCGTGCAGCTCGGCTTCCGGGTCAACCACCGCAATACGCGCCAGCTGCAGTTCGTGCTGGTTTCGCCCAGCGGCACCCGCAGCGTGGTGCAACCGGCGTTCACCGCGATCGGTTCGGGCACGGGGAACGCGCAGAGCAATTTCACCAGCTGGGACCTGCTGTCCAGCAATGCCTTCCTGGATGAGAATGCCACCGGCACCTGGACGCTGGAAGTGACCGACATGGGGCAGGCCGCGACTGCTGCATCGCGTGGCAACCTCGAATCCTTCAAGATCCGCGTTCTGGGGCACTGATGATGAAAAAGACCATTCTGTTGAGCACGCTCGCCTTCGCGGCGATGACCTCCCCTGCCTGGGCACAGAGCTCGGGGCAGACACCTCCGGCCAGGACCCCGTCAACCGTGGATGCGCAGGAACTGAAGGCGTCCGCTACCGGCCGCTCGTTCGATGTGGGTGGCACGCGTTTCCAGCTGTCTCCCACGACCACGGTGAAGCAGGTCAGCGGCGGTCGGTTCACGATCACCTCGCAGGCGGCGGCCACCAGCACGCGTACCAAGCGTTCGCTGGACGGCGCAGCGGCCGCGCCTGCCGATGCCGGCGCCGGCAAGTTCGCCGCGGCGGTATCCCACGACGGAGCGCCGGTGGTGGCGACGTCGCGGGTCAAGGTGTTCTTCACCGATGCAGCCGCTGCCCAGCGCGCAGCAAGCGCCACGGGCGGCAGCGTGGTGAAGGTGTCGAAGGCGTCGGGCCAGGCCATCGTGGAGTACCCGTCGGTGAACGCGGCGCTGGATGCGACCACCAAGCTGCTGTCCACCGCCGGCATCCGCGCCACCGAGCCGGACGTGGTGCAGTGGGAAGAAACCAAGTAAGGCGTTGAGTGGTGCCCCCGGCCGGTTGGCTCTCCTGGCCGGCCGGGGGATCAGGAGTGTGCCAACCAAGGTTGGCACCCACCAGCGTCAGCGGGCGGCGAGTGTGCCGTTGTGGGTCAGGCTGCAGCTGGCCAGCGGGTCGCTGCCGGCCGCCGGGTGGGCCGGCTCGAGCAGCAGGCGCTGCACGTCGGAGAACAGCTTCTCCACCGGCATGCCATACGGGGCGAACAGCCGCAGCCGGCCCTGGCGATCGAACACGTAGCCACCGGCAATGTGGCTCATCGTGTAGGTCTGCGGAATCGGGCCGGGTTCCTTTTCATAGAACGCCTTGAAGTCGCTGGCCATGGCGGCCAACTGTGCCTCGTTGCCGACCAGCGCCACCGCCTTGCGGTCGAACGCTTCCACATAGGTGCGGGCGACCTCGGGCGTATCACGTGCCGGATCGACGCTGACGAACACCACCTGCAGCTGGTCGGCGTCCTTGCCCATCAGGTGCTTGACCTGGCTCAACTCGACCATCGTGGTTGGGCACACGTCCGGGCAGCTGGTGAAGCCGAAGAACAGGTAGGTCACCTGCCCCTGCAGATCCGCCGGGCCACGCACGGTTCCGTGGCTGTCGGGCATCGACCAGTGCTGGCCGAGTTCTTCGCAGGCGATGTCCTTGGAGTAGAAGTCCATGCGCGACTGCGCGCTGCAGCCGGCCAGCAGTCCGAGCAGCAGGCCTGCGGCCAGGCGCAGGCCACGATGGGGGAACGCAATGCCTTTCACGGTGCGCAGGCTCAGTTGATCATCATGTGGTAGTGCATGCTCCAGATGATCCAGACCGACAGTGCGACGACGATGAACAGGATCACCAGGGTGAACACGAAGCTGGCCAGGTTCCAGCCACCTTCGGACTTGCGGTCCATGTGCAGGAAAAAGACCAGCTGCACCAGGATCTGCGCCACCGCGAAGCCGACCAGCAGGAACAGCGTGAGCGGCCGCGACAGCACCGGGTTCATCACCAGTGCGAACGGCACCACGGTGAGCAGCGCGCACAGCACGAAGCCGATCAGGTAGGACGTGGTGGAGCCGTGCGCATTGCCGGCGCGCGAGGTTTCGACGTGGGCCATGTCAGAAGGCTCCGATCAGGTAGACGAAGGTGAAGACGCAGATCCACACCAGGTCCAGGAAGTGCCAGAACAGGCTCAGGCACGAAACGCGGGTGATGTTGGTCGGGGTCAGGCCACGGCGGTAGACCTGGTGCATCACCACTGCCATCCAGATCAGGCCACTGGCCACGTGCAGGCCGTGGGTGGCCACAAGCGCGAAGAACGCTGACAGGTAGGCACTGGTGCTGGGGCCCGCGCCTTCGTGGATCAGGTGCGAGAACTCGTAGATCTCCATGCCGATGAACGAGGCGCCGAGCACGAAGGTCACGCCCAGCCAGCGCAGCACTGCCGAAGCGTCATGGCGGTGCATTGCCAGCACGGCCTGGCCGTAGGTGATGCTGGAGACCAGCAGCAGGAAGGTTTCGGCCATCACGAACGGCAGCGAGAACAGGTCCTTGCCGGTGGGGCCGCCTGCGTAGGCGGTGCTGAGCACCGCGTACGAGGCGAACAGCGAACCGAACAGCACCAGGTCGGACATGAGGTAGACCCACATGCCGAACACCTTCATGCCGCCCTGCTCATGGCTGTGGTCGTGTGCGTGGTGGTCCTCGTGCGCCGGCGTATCGCTGGCCAGCTCCGGGCGGGTCAACAGGTTCATGCGCGTACCTCCTTCAGCTTGGCCAGGTTGGCCGCCTCGGTGCGCGCCACCTCTTCGGAACTGACGTAGTAGTCCACGTCCTCGTCGTAGGAGCGCACGATCAGGGTCACGATCATGGCGATGAAGCTCGCGGCGGCCATCCACCAGATGTGCCAGACCAGCGCGAAGCACAGCACCAGGATCCAGATGTTGAGGATCAGCGGCACGCCGGTGTTCTTCGGCATGTGGATCGGCGCGTACTTCTTCGGCGGCGGCGGCAGGCCGCGCTTCTTCGCTTCGTGGAAGGCGTCCAGCTCATCGGCCTTGGGCACCACGGCAAAGTTGTAGAACGGCGGCGGCGACGGCGTGGCCCATTCCAGCGTGCGTGCATTCCACGGGTCGCCGGTCAGGTCCAGGTTGCGCTTGCGGTCGCGCACGCTCACGTAGATCTGCACCAGCATCAGGATGATGCCGGCGAACACGAACAGTGCACCGATGAAGGCGGCGATCAGGTACGGCGTCCACGCCGGGTTGTCGTACTGGTTCATGCGCCGGGTCATGCCCATGAAGCCGAGCATGTACAGCGGCATGAAGGCCAGGTAGAAGCCGATCACCCAGCAGGCGAAGGACCACTTGCCCAGGCGCTCGTTGAGGGTGAAGCCGAACACCTTCGGGAACCAGTAGGCAAAGCCGGCCAGGTAGCCGAACAACGCGCCGCCGATGATGGTGTTGTGGAAGTGTGCGACCAGGAACAGGCTGTTGTGCAGCAGGAAGTCCGCGCCCGGGATGGCCAGCAGCACGCCGGTCATGCCACCGATGGTGAAGGTGACCAGGAACGCGATGGTCCACAGCATCGGCACGCTGAACTCGACGCGGCCGCCGTACATGGTGAACAACCAGGTGAAGATCTTCACGCCGGTGGGAATGGCGATGATCATCGTCATGATGCCGAAGAAGGCATTGACGCTGGCACCGGAGCCCATGGTGAAGAAGTGGTGCAGCCAGACGATGAACGACAGGATGCCGATCGCCAGCGTGGCGCCCACCATCGACTTGTAGCCGAACAGCTTCTTGCGCGCGAACGTGGCGGTGACTTCAGAGAAGATGCCGAACGCCGGCAGCACCAGGATGTACACCTCCGGATGGCCCCAGGCCCACACCAGGTTCACGTACATCATCGGGTTGCCACCCAACGTGTTGGTGTAGAAGTTGAAGTCCAGGTAGCGGTCCAGGGTGAGCGCGCCCAGCGCCACGGTGAGGATCGGGAAGGCGGCGATGATGATCACGCTGGTGACCAGTACCGTCCAGGTGAACACCGGCATCTTCATCAGGGTCATGCCCGGCGCACGCATGCGCAGGATGGTGATGAACAGGTTGACGCCGGTCAGCAATGTTCCGATACCGGAGGCCTGCAACGCCCAGATGTAGTAGTCGACACCCACCCCTGGACTGAACTCGATACCCGACAGCGGCGGATAGGCGACCCAGCCGGTCATGGCGAATTCGCCAACACCCAGCGAGATCATCATCAGCGCGGCGCCGACCACGAAGATCCAGAAGCTGAAGGCGTTGAGGAACGGGAACGCCATGTCGCGCGCGCCGATCTGCAGCGGCACGATGATGTTCATCAGGCCGACCACGAACGGGGTGGCCACGAAGAAGATCATGATCACGCCGTGCGCGGTGAAGATCTGGTCGTAGTGTTCCGGTGGCAGGAAGCCGTCACTGCCCGGGCCGGCCGCGGCCAGCTGCGCGCGCATCATCAGCGCATCGGCGAAGCCACGCACCAGCATGACCAGCGCCACCACCACGTACATGATGCCGATCTTCTTGTGGTCCACGGTGGTGAACCAGTCACGCCACAGCGGGCCCCACAGCTTGAAGTACGTCACCGCGCCGAGCAGCGCGAGGCCACCCAGCACCATGGCCGCCAATGTGACCACCACGATCGGCTCGTGCAGCGGCACGGCCTCCCACGTCAATTTACCCAACATGTTCGTTACTCCTGGGAAACCTGGGCACCACCGGCAGCGCCCGCCGGGGTGGCGGCAGCGGTGTTCTCACCCACGCCGATGAACTGGTCGATGACCTTCTTGAACAGCAGCGGCTCGACACTGGAGAAGTGCTGTACCGGTGCATTCTTCGACGGCGCGGCCAGCGCCTTGAACTGGTTGAAATCCAGTGCCTGCGGCGCGCTGCGCACCTCGGCCACCCAGCGCTCGAAGTCTTCGTTGCTGCTGGCGGTGGCGATGAACTTCATGTTCGAGAAGCCATGCCCGCTGTAGTTGCCGGACATGCCGCGGAACTGGCCCGGCTCGTTGGCGATCAGGTGCAGCTGCGTGCGCATGCCGGCCATCGCATAGATCTGCCCACCCAGCTGCGGGATGAAGAAGGTGTTCATCGTCGAGTTGGAGGTGATGCTGAACGCCAGCGGGCGGTTGGCCGGGAAGTTGAGCTGGTTGACCGTGGCGATGCCCAGGTCCGGGTATACGAACACCCACTTCCAGTCGGTGGCGATCACGTCCACGTGCAGCGGTTCGCCAGCCACGTCCAGCGGCTTGTACGGGTCCAGTTCGTGGGTGGACTGCCAGACGATCACCGCCAACACCGCGATGATGACCAGCGGCACGCCCCAGACCACGATCTCCACCTTGGTGGAGTGCGACCAGTCCGGCGTGTATTTCGCCTTGGTGTTGCCGGCGCGGAAACGCCAGGCGAACACAAAGGTCAGCACGATGGCCGGTATCACCACGATCAGCATCAGGCCGATGCAGATCAGGATCAGGTCGCGCTGGGCGAGCCCGACCATGCCCTTCGAATCCAGCAGCACCCAGTCACAGCCCGACAGGCCGACGCAGGCCAGGGCGACCAGCGCCAGGCGGATGCGGTTCCAGCAGATATTCATTGGAGGTCAACCCTGTTGAAGAAGCGCGCTTGACCGGCTCGCCTGCGCGCAGCGCCCGGGCGTGGAGCGGCTACACTGTGGGTACGAGATCGCCTACAAGGAGGCGATCCACTCCAATCAAGCCCATACAAGATACATGATTGTATGGACTTGTGCATCTGCACGTATGGAAAAATCTGACCGATGACGCCTCCTGCCGCCGGCCGCCGCCTGAAACATCCCAACCGCACCTGGGTTCGCCCCTTCCGCGAGGGCGCCGGACCGCTGTACCTGCAGATTGCCCAGCAGGTGCGCGAGGCGGTGGATGACGGCGTGCTGCGCCCCGGCGACCGCCTGCCGCCGCAGCGCGACCTGGCCCAACAGGTGGGCGTGGACCTGACCACCGTCACCCGCGCCTTTGCCGAACTTCGCCAGGCCGGCCTGCTCGATGCGCAGGGCGCTGGCGGCACCTTCATTGCACTGTCGGCCGGCAACCGCAGCACCTCGGTCGACCTGAGCATGAACATCCCGCCGCTGCTGGGCAGCGCCCCGTTCGCGCAGGGCATGGAAGCCGGCTTCCAGCACGTGGGCCAGCAGCTGGGCCAGGGCGAGCTGATGAGTTACCACGTCGGTGCCGGCACCCGTGAGGACCGCGCCGCCGCCGTGCAGTGGCTGGCGCCCATGCTGGGCACCGTGGGGGCCGACCAGGTGGTGATCTGCCCCGGTGCGCAGACCGCGCTATGTGCACTGATCCTGGCCCGTACCCAGCCGGGCGAGCTGATCGCCGCCGAACAGCTGACCTACCCCGGGCTGCTGGCCGCCGCGCGCGTGCTGCAGCGGGGCGTGGTGCCGGTGGCGATGGACGCCGAAGGCATGCTGCCGGACGCGCTGGAAGAAGCCTGCCAGCTGCGCCGCCCGCGCCTGCTGTACCTGGTGCCGACCATCCAGAACCCGACCACGGCGACGATGTCGGCACAGCGCCGGCAGGCGCTGCTGGCGGTGGCAAAGCGCCACGATCTGACCGTGATCGAAGACGATCCCTACTGGTTGCTGGCCGGGGACGCCGCCCCGCCGCTGGCCGCCCACCGCGACGCCGGCTGCCCGGTCTATTACATCTCCACCCTGTCCAAGTGCCTGGCGCCGGGCCTGCGCACCGCCTATCTGGTGGTGCCGGCCGGCGAGCCGATGGAACCGGTGCTGGATGCGCTGCGCGCGATCGCGCTGATGCCGACCCAGTCGATGGTGGCCGTGGCCTCGCAATGGATCCGCAGCGGCCAGGCCCAGGACATGGTGCAGCGCTTCCAGCAGGAACTGCGCGAACGCCAGGCGATTGCCGCGCAGTACCTGCCGTCGCGTGCCCGCGCCCATCCGGCCGGCCTGCATGTCTGGTTGCCGCTGCCGCCACGGCTGGACCAGTACCGGCTGATCCAGGCCGCGCAGGAACAAGGCCTGGGCATCGCCAGCTCCGATGCCTTCAGCGTGGAGGAACCGCCACCGGGCAACGCGATCCGCCTGTCGCTGGGCGGCGCGGTTGACCAGGGCGCGCTGGCCGGGGCGCTGGCCAAGCTGAATGAGATCCTGTCCGAAGCCCCCGAAGCGCGGCACAGCGCCATCGTCTGAACCGTGCGCATGGCGCGCCATCCATACAAGATGATATTTTGTATGCAATGTATGGATGAAGGGACGAGCGTCGATGCGCGCCGAGAAACTGAAGTTCCACCTGGTGATGGCCGGGTGCGGTGGCTTTGTGGTGCTGATGCTGGCCGCGCTGGCCTGGGTCTGCCTGCAGCCGCAGACCGTGGATGTGCAGGCCGCCGAGCGCCACGCCATCGAGCAGTGCGTGCAGCGCAGCGAGGATCCGGCGCGTAGCGAGATCCAGCGCCGCGCGCAGGCCGACTCCTGCCGCGAGATGCGCAAGCAGTACGTGCACAAGTTCGGCGGAGACGCGTCCTGATGGGCGCAGCCGCGCCGCGCGCGCGCCGCTGGCTGCTGCCGACGATGATCGCCCTCGCCTGCCTGTTCATGGCCGGCGTGGCGGCGGCGTTGTGGCAGTACTTCGGCTACGGCGCGCAATCCACCTTCACCGAACAGGCCATCGTCTTCGACGACTCGCAGCTGCGCCTGCCGGCCAATCTGGCCGGCGATACCGGCCGCATCCGCGTGGTGCATTTCTGGGACCCGGCCTGCGCGGTCTGCAACCGCGAAACCGGCGCACACCTGAGCTACCTGATCAGCATGTACCGCCGCGCCGGCATCGACTTCTATGCGATCCGCCGCCCCGGTACCGAGGGCGAACTGCCCGAGCCGCTGCGCAGCAAGGTGATCCAGCTGCCGACCATCGACGGCATCGAACACATTCCGGCCAGCCCTGCGGTGGCGATCTGGGACCGGCAGGGCCACCTGGCGTATGCCGGCCCGTACAGCATCGGCATGGTCTGCAACTCGGCCAACAGCTTCGTCGAACCGCTGCTGGACAAACTGGTGCGCGGCGAAACCGTACGCCCGAAAGGACTGCTTGCCGTGGGCTGTTACTGCCCCTGGCACGCCCCGCGCTGAGGACGCGCAATGACTTCACCGAGACTGGCCGGCGCGACCGCCGTAAACAACAACGGCGGTCACCTGCCCGAACCGACCGATGGTTATGGACAGGCTCCCGCCGTTGGAAGCAACGATACGCCCCGACATGCTCCCTACATGCCGCGACCGGATGTCGCAGCCCGCGAATGGGTGCAGGACGTGCTCGCGCACACTGGGCCGATCTACCTGCGCATCGTCAATTCGCTGGAACGCACGGTGCGTCGCGGCGGCCTTGCACCAGGACAACGCCTGCCTTCGCAGCGCGCACTGGCGCTGCAGCTCGGCGTCGACCTGACCACGGTCACCCGTGCCTTCGATGAAGCACGCAAGCGTGGCCTGATCGAGGCGCGCGGTCCGCAGGGCAGTTTCATCGCACCGCCCAAGGCCGGCTTCGAGCAGGTGGTGGACCTGAGCATGAACGTGCCGCCGGTGCCCGATGCCGATGCACTGGCCGAGACGCTGCGCCGTGGCGCCGCCGCCGTACTTGCGCGCAGCAACGCGCCCAACCTGATGACCTACCACCTGGGCGGCGGCAACCCGACCGATCGCCATGCGGCGGCGCGCTGGCTGCGGCCGATGCTGGGCACCGTGGACGACGCCTGCCTGCTGCTGACCGAAGGCGCCCAGGTCGCGCTGGCGGCGATCCTGCTCAGCCAGAGCCGCGATGGCGATGCGATCCTGTGCGACACGCTGGTCTACCCGGGGTTGCTGCAGGCAGCGGCCGCACTGGGCCGGCGCCTGCTGCCAGTGGACAGCGACGAACACGGCATGTGCCCCGAGGCACTGGCCCGGCAGGCTCGCGAAAGCGGCGCGCGGCTGGTCTATCTCAATCCGACCTGCCAGAACCCGACGGCGCTGACCCTGCCACTGCAGCGGCGCGAAGCGTTGGCGCGCGTACTGGAAAGCGAAGGCCTGCTGGCGATCGAAGACGATCCGTACTGGCACCTCGCCGAGGACGCGCCGACAGCGCTGGCAACCCTGGCCCCACGCCACGTGTTCTACGTGGCCACGCTGTCGAAAGTGATCAGCCCAGGCTTGCGCACGGCCTTCGTGCAATGCCCGGATGCGGCGCATGCCGAGTCGATGACGGCCGCGCTGCGGGCGACCCGCTTGATGGGTCATCCGCTGGTGTCGGCGCTGGCCAGCCAGTTGCTGCTGGATGGCTCGGCGCAATCGTTGCTGGCGCAGGTACGCAGCGAGGCGCGCGAGCGCATGCGCATGGCGCGCTATCTGCTGGCACCGTCGCTGCTGCAGCGCGCCGAAGGCCTGCATGCCTGGTGCCGGGTTCCGGCGCCCTGGACCGATGCCACCTTGGTACGCACCGCGCAGCTGCAGGGGCTGGCCATTGCGCCCTCATCGGCGTTCTGCCCGCCCGGGGTGCTGCATCAGAACGGCGTGCGGCTGTCACTGGGGCTGGCGGCGGACCGCCGGCAACTGGAAAGTGCGCTGCGGCGGATTGACCGCTTGCTGTTGTCCGATGCGTTGCCGGCAATCGAGCGGTAGGCCTGGTAGTGCCGGCCGCTGGCCGGCAACGGCGTGCACGGATCATGAGGTTGCCGGCCAGCGGCCGGCACTACCCCAATGCCGCCAAAGCCTTCACCAATGCATCCATCTGCTCCGGCCGGGTGAACACTGACGGCGTCACCCGTACGCAGGCGCCGGAATCAAGCCCGTCGCGGTGCGTGGTGAACACCCGATGCTCGTCCAGCAGGCGCTTCTGCAGCGCGATGTTGTCGGCCGTGCTGGTGCGCCCGCGCAGGCGGAAGCTGGCCAGCGCACTGGCCAGCGCCGGGTCCGGCGAGGACAGCACTTCGATATGTGCCATCTGCCGTGCCGGCTCTGTCCAGCGCTCGCGCAGGTAGCGCAGGCGCGCCTGCTTGTTGGCCGCACCGATGCGCTGGTGCAATGCGATCGCTTCCGGCAGTGCCAGGTAGGCGGCGAAGTTGACCGTGCCGGTGTGCACCCGGCTGCCCACGCGGCCATCGTCGGTCTCGCCCATGTACGGGTCCAGATCCGCCACGCGGCCCTTGCGCACGTACATCGCGCCAACGCCGACCGGTGCACCGATCCATTTGTGCAGGTTGATGCCAACGAAGTCGGCTTTCAGGTCTGGCACCGCATAGTCGATCTGGCCGAAGCCATGTGCCGCATCGACGATCACATCGATGCCGCGCGCCTGCGCACGCTCGGCGATCTCCGCCACCGGCAGCACCAGCCCGTGGCGATGGCTGACCTGGGTCAGCAGCACCAGCTTCAGCCGCGGCAGGCGCGCGAACGCGGCCTCGTAGACCTGCAGGATCTGCGCGTGGTCTGGCACTGCCGGCAGTGCGATGCGCTCCACCTGCGCGCCGCGACGCTGCTGCAGCCAGCGCATCGCGCCGATCATGCTGTCGTAGTCGATGTCGGCGTACAGCACCTGGTCACCGGGCTGCAGGCGGTTGTAGCCGCCGATCAGGGCCAGCATCGCCTCGGTGGCGCCGCGGGTCAGCGCGATCTCGTCGGCCGCCACGCCCAGCATTTCGGCCACCTGCCGCTGCACCGCCATGTACTGCGCCGGGAATTCACGGCGGCCATACCACGCATTGCCACGGTTCACCTCGGCGGTGTGGCGCTGGTAGCTGGCCAGCGTCTCGCGCCCCATCGCACCCCAGTAGCCGTTCTCCAGGTGGTTCACTTCGTCGGTGATGTCGAAGTGACTGGCCACCGCGGACCAGTAGGTTTCATCGTGGGCCAGCTCTTCCGGTGCCACGGTCTTCGCAGGAATCTCCATCGGCCCAGCGTAGCGCGCGGCCGCTTGGGCAGGCAGTGAAGGCAGCACGGCGGCGGCCGGCAGCAAGGTGCCGGCACGCAGCAGGGAACGACGGGTACGGTCCATCAGAAGCTCAACCGGTACTGTGCGTAGAGGTTGGCGCCATCGGTGTCGTACGGCGCGTTGCGCGAATAGACCAGGCCACGGCTGGCCTGGAAGGTGGCCTCATCCGGGTAGCGGTCGAACACGTTGTCGGCGCCCACGCGCAGGCTGTGGTGCTCGTTGATGCGATAGCCCACGGCCAGGTCGAGGAAGCTCATCGCGCCGAAACGCTGGTAGATGTCGCCCACTGCGTTGCCGCTGGAGTCGGTCCAGGCGCCGTAGTAGCGCATGCGCGCCATCAGCGACCACGCGCCGATGTCCCAGCTGCCGGTCAGGCTGCCCTTGTGCTCGGGCAGGCGGTCTTCGAACAGCACGCGCTGGGTCTCGTTGGTGGCCACCGAGGTGCTGCCGTTGTCCACGCGTGTGCGGTTGTAGTTGTAGGCCAGGGTCAGCGTCATGCGGCCCGCGCCGAGGTCGCGCAGGTAGTTGCCGACCACGTCCACGCCGGTGGTGGTGGTGTCGAAGTCGTTGGTGAAATAGTTCACCGAGGTATAACCCAGCGGATTGGGCGTGCCGGCCGGAATGGCGAAGCTGGCCGACTGGCTGAAGCGGTCGGTGAGCTTGATCTGGTACACATCCACCGAGCCGGACAGGCCCAGGTCGGTGCGCCAGGTCAGGCCCAGCGAGGCGGTACGCGATTCCTCCGGCTTGAGCGGCTTGGCACCGAGCAGCTGGGCCAGCGGATCATTCGGCGACAGGCGGCCGCTGGTGAAGATCTGCAGCGTGCGCGTGTCCAGGCCCTGCGTGGTGCTGGTGGTGCTGAGCTGCGCCGGGGTCGGTGCACGGAAGCCGGTGGACACGGTACCGCGCAAGGCCACGTCCGGGGTGATCGCAAAGCGCGCCGAGAGCTTGCCGTCCAGCGTACTGCCGAAGCTGGAGAAGTCTTCATAGCGGCTGGCCGCGCCGATGCTCCAGCGCTCGCCCAGCGGCACCTCCATATCCACATAGGCCGCCTTGCTGCGCTGGCTCCACTGCCCGGCCTGACTGGCCGAGAAGCCCGGCGCGCCGTTGGAATTGGCTTCCAGGCCAGCAGCTGCACCCGGGCCGACCGCGTACGACGCTGGATCACCTGCGCGCACCTGGTAGGTCTCCTGGCGGAACTCGCCACCGAAGGCGACGTTGATCGGCTTGGCCAGCGCGGCCACGTCCCACTCGTAGTTGAAGTCGGCGTTGGCGTTCTTCTCGGTCTGGGTCAGGCGACCGAGATCGAACGCGGTCGGGCTGGCCGGGCCGAGCGAGGCATTGATCGAGTTCTTCAGGCTGTAGTCGATGGCGTTGCGACCGTACGAGGCGCTCACATCCCAACGCAGCTTGGGCGTGATCTCGCCACGCAGGCCACCGACCAGCTGCAGGTCGTTCTGCGTGTTGCCGTACTGCGGGCTGAAGCCCACCGGATAGATCGAGCGCAGGTTCCAGCCGGGGAAGATCGTGGTCGTACGGTAGGCGCCGGTGGTGGTATCGGGGTTGCGCCAGTTGAAATCGCTGACGCCATCGCTGTGGCTGTACAGGCCGAAGGCATAGAGCTCCAGCGTGTCGCTGGCGTTGGCCTTCACGTTGAAGCCGACACGGCGGCTTTCAAGATCCGGCTGGCCCCAGCGCTGCACCGGATTGGGCACGTCCAGGTCCGGATGTGCGGCCTGGAAGGCGATGGCATCCGGGCGCTGGCGGGTGCGCGAGGTGGCATCGGAATTGGACGATTCGGCGAACAGCACCAGGCTGCCGTAGTCACCCAGCGACCAGCCGGTGCGCGCACTGAAGTCGCGCGAGGCACCGTCGCCCTGCGCATACTGCGAATAGCCGGCGGTGATCTCGGTACCGGGGCCATCCTCGAGAATGATGTTGATGACGCCGGCGATGGCGTCCGAGCCGTACTGCGCCGAGGCACCATCACGCAGCACTTCGATGCGCTTGATCGCACTGGTCGGAATCTGCGCCAGGTCGGCCGCCTGCGCACCGCGGTTGCCCAGCAACGCGCTGCGGTGGAAACGGCGGCCGTTGACCAGCACCAGCGTCTGGTCTGGCGACAGGCCACGCAGGGTAGCCGGGCGCACAAACACCTGGCCATCGGCCATCGGCAGGCGCTGCACCACGAACGACGGCACCAGCTGGGCCAGCACGTCCTTCAGGTCGGTGGATTCAACCGACTTGATGTCTTCCTTGGTGAACACATCCACCGGCGCCAGCGTTTCGAACTGGGTGCGGTTGGAGGCGCGGGTGCCGGTGACCAGCATCGCATCGAGCTGGGTGGGCGCCGCGCGGCTGCCTGCCGAGGCATCGACCGCATCGGCCTCCGCTGCGATCGCGCCTCCTGCGCTGGCCATGGAAAGGGCAAGGAGGATGGAACGCGAAAGCTTCGAACGATGCACGGCAGGGCTCCGGAAAGGCACGACAGGGCCAGCACCTGCGCAGGCACAACAGGGCTGGACAAGGCGCGCAGTCTCGGCGCGATCTGTGAAGGAGCCATGACGTGAGTACGACAGCTTGATGCGCCAACCCAGGTTGGCCCTACCAGAACCCATCAGCAGATCCACGCCATGCGTGGATGGCGAACGCCACCCCAGGCCCCATTCCCGCGTACTGGGGCTAGCCGTTGCCGTCGTCGCCAAAGCCGAAGCGGGCCGGCCGCGCCGTTCGCAGCGGAACGAACATCAGGGCGGCGAACACCACCAGGGCGGGGGTGGACATGATCCAGATGCCCCTGTTGCGAATCCCGATGCCCATGACGTCGGCCTGCAGATCGCCGATCCACTGCAGCTGCGTCAGTATCATCACCAGCCCGCCGATGGTCGCGCACGGCAATCCACCGTGACCAGCCGCAAACAACGTCGGTGTCAGGCACGCGCCCAGCAACGCGAAGCCGGCGCGGTACACCCAGGGATTGCCGCGCCACCGTGGTGCGCCGAACAACATCAGCAGCAGCAGCGCCAGGGTCAGCAGACTGGGCAGTACCCAGAGCATGAGCAGCATCTGGATCATCTCGATCATCGGCCGGGCTCCACTGGCCGGGCATCCCACGCCGTCGTTCGCATCTTCCTGCTCCTGATCTCGTCCATGAAGCGCACATTGTTGCTGGTGTGCTGGAAGAGGCAAAGCCCCGGCGGCGCAAGAACTGCTAAACGAAGCGCCACGCGATCCGCTACTGTGCCTGGCATCGGCTTCAGGGAACGGCGGATGAGCGCGGCAGGCAAGGCATTGTGGTACATCGAAACGCATGCGGATTCACCGCTGGCACTGGCCGATATCGCAGCGGCGGCCGGGCTTTCGCCGTTCCACCTGTCACGCCTGTTCCAGGCCCGCACCGGCACCTCGGTGGTGCGCTACCTGCGGGGGCGGCGCCTGAGCGCCGCCGCGCAGCGACTGGCCGAGGGTGCGGGTGACATCCTGTCGGTGGCACTGGCGGCGGGCTACACCACCCATGCCGCGTTCACCCGCGCCTTCTGCGAACAGTTCGGGCAGACGCCGGAGCGGGTACGCGAGAACGGCATCGCTGGATTGGCACTGGTGCAGGCAATACGCGTGGATGAAGCGCCGGCCGCCTGCACGGAAGCCCCGCGCCTGCTCGACACGCCCGCCTTCCAGGTCGCTGGCATCGGCATGCGCCACACCCGTGACAGCAGCGGTGCGATTCCCGGGCAGTGGGCGCAGCTCAACCGCGAATGGCCAACGCCGGCGCCGATCAGCTTCGGCGTGTGCTGCAACAGCGATGACGACGGCGGCTTCGACTACATCGCGGCACTGCCGGCCAGCGCGCGATCGACGGTACCCGCGCATTGGCAACGGGTCACGGTGCCCGCGCGTCGCTATCTGGTGGCCTGGCACGGCGGGCACATCTCCAGCATCCGCTCCACCTGGTTCTGGCTGCTGGACCACTACCTTCCCCACTCGGGCCTGAGCCTGGCCGATGCGCCGGACCTGGAACGCTACGACGCCCGCTTCGATGAGCACACCGGCCATGGTGGCGTGGAAATCTGGTTGCCGGTGGACCAACGCCCTCGCTGACATGGAGTTGAAGATGCGCATGAAGGCCACTGTGCTGGGAATGATCCTGACGGGCCTGGCAACTGTCGCCGCCGCCGACGAAACCGGGTTGGCCGGCGAGCGCCACGGCACCACGACGGTGGACAGCGCCGCGGTGCGCGATGTGCAGCACCGCGACGCGCTGCGCTACACGGTCTGGTATCCGGCACAGGCCGGCAGCCGCGAAACCGCGCTGACCATCGGCCCGCCCGATGCGCCCCTGTTCGACGTCGGACGTGCAGCGCTGGATGCACCGGTTGCGGGCACGCGCCTGCCAACCCTGCTGTTCTCGCATGGCAATGGCGGCAGCGCGCGCATGATGGGCTGGCTGGGCACGGCGCTGGCGCGCGCCGGGTATCTGGTGATCGCGGTCGATCATCCGGGCAACAACGGTGCCGATCCGATGACCCTGCCGGGCAGCGTGCTGAGCTGGTTGCGTGCCGATGATCTACGCGCTGCGCTGGCGGCGGTACAGGCCGATCCGGTGCTCGGTGCACACGTCGATCGCGGTCGATTGGGGGTGGTCGGGTTCTCGGCCGGTGGCTACACCGCGCTGCTGGCCGCCGGTGCACGACCCGACCTGCAACGGCTGCTGGCGTTCTGCCGTGCACATCCGGATGACGGCGTCTGCCGGCCCCAGCAGGAGGCCGCCACGCACACCATGGAAGCGCGCCTGGCCGCCGCGACCTCCCCTGCACTGGCCCCCTGGATCTCCCACTCTGACGACGCGCGCGCCCTTCCCGGCGTGCGCGCGGTGTTCCTGCTGGCGCCCGCGATCGTGCAGGCGTTCGCGCCCGGGCAGCTGTCCTCGTTGCAGCTGCCGGTGTCGATCGTGCTGGGCGATGCTGACAAGGTTGCCCCGCCGACGAGCAATGGCGAAGCCGCACAGGCATTGATTCCGGGTGCGACGTTGCTGCGCCTGGCGGATGTCGGCCACTACGATTTCCTGTCCACCTGTACGGCTGCCGGCGTGCAGCGGCTACCGGACCTGTGCACCGCTGCGACGTCAACGGCGGGAACCCACCGGCGGACGGTGGATGCAGCGACGGGGTTCTTCGACGCTGCGCTGGGTGAGCCGCACGATAACGAACCGTTGCACCTACGGTGACGCGTGCGCAATCCCCGCAGGATTAAACTCGGCGCATGCGCTCCACCGAGGATCGATCATGCGCCTGCTCCACCTGACCCTGCCGGTGTCCGACGTGGCCACCGTCGCCGCGTACTTCCACGACGTGCTGCAGCAGCGCGTGGTCGGCAACCACGTGCACGTCGGCTGGAGCACGATCGAACTGCAGCCCGCCGCTGATCATCCGGTCGGCGGCGTGCACCTGGCCTTCAACGTGCCCGACAACCGCTTCGGCGAGGCGATGGCCTGGCTGCGCGAGCGCACCGCCTTGCAACGCAATCCAGTCGGACTGGACTACTTCGCGCTGGAAAGCAGCTGGCAATCGCAGTCGGTGTACTTCACCGGTCCCGATGGCCTGATCCTGGAACTGATCGGACGCCGCCGCCTGCCGGGCAGCACGCGCCAAGGCGCTTTCCACGGCGGCGAGCTGACCTGCCTCAGCGAAGTCGGCCTGCCCAGCCACGATGTCGACAGCGTGCGCGAGCAGGCCAGCCAGCGCTTCGGCCTGCAGCCGATCAGCCCGCCGTCGCCGCAGTTCGCGCCGATGGGCGACGACGAGGGCCTGCTGATCGTGGTGGCGGCCGATCGCCGCTGGTTCCCCGAGCAGAAGGATCTGCCCAACGCGCAGGGCCTGCAGCTGCAGGTCGGCGATGTAGGCGGCGCGGGTGTTGTGGAAGACGCTTCGCTGGGGTGGCGGGTGCAGGCTGCCTGAACTACCAGCTGCCCGACGCGCCACCGCCGCCGCTGCGCCCGCCGCCACCGGACCAATCGCTGGAACTGCTCGAGGATGAACGTGACGACGCACTGCTGGACGCGCTGCGAGAGCCACCGGATGAGCGCAGGCCGCCGCGTGCCCTGTCAGCCGGCAGCAGGGTGAAGATCCACACGAAATACAGCACCAGCGTGCCCGCACTCCACCCGATCGTCGCCGCAAGGCGCGCCGCCGGCTCGGCCCGATCGATGGCCAGCAGTGCGAAGAGTGCGTAGCCGGCGCTCAGCAGCAACAACACCGTGAACCGTACCGCGAAGCTGCCGCGATCCTTGTGCCAGCGCGCGCGGCCGGCCTGTACGATGAAAAACACCAGCATCGCGGCAATGCCCACGGCCAGGTCCAGCAACACGTGCAGGGCCAGGCTGGGCGGCAACTGGCCCCGCAGCAGCATCACCCCGAAAAACACCCCATTGGCCCCGAGCAGGCCCAGCAATACAACGCGCAGGCCCCGGCTGCGGCGCCAGCACCAGCCGAGCAGGCTCGCCACGGGTACGCACAGCGCCAGCACGAAGCAGAGCGCCGCCATTGCCTGGCGGGGTGCCCACAGCGCCGCCGCCAGCACACCGGCGGCGATCACCGCAGTCACCAGCACCGGGCGGCCCCAGGCCGGTAACCGCTTCGGTCGTGTCTGCGGCGTGGCGGCCGCACGCGATGTTCCGCGCCGGCGCTGGCGATGCCTGCGCGCGAAGTCGTCCGGCGTCCTTGCCTCGGGCCGCGAGGGCGGCGACCGCCACAGCCCGGCGAGGAAGCCGGCCAGCAGCGACAGGGCAACCACCGAATCCGCGCTGCGCCAGTCCGGCGGCAGCACGTTGCGTGCCGACGGGTCTTCCCAGCCCGGCAACGCCTCGCCATCAATCAGCGCGACCACGACCTTCGTTCCATCCAGCAGCCCCTGGTCGAGGTCGCCCTCGCGGAAGCGCGGCACGATCGCCTTGTCGATGATGCGTGCGGCATAGGCATCGGGAATCGCACCTTCCAGGCCATAGCCGGTCTGGAGGCGCACGCGGCGGTCCTGCACGGCCACCAGCAGCAGCACGCCATCATCGACACCGGCGCGGCCCAGCTGCCATTGCTCGAACACCCGCTGTGCATAGGCTTCGATGCCCTCGTCGCCAACCTGGTCGACCACCAGCACCTGCAACTGCGCGCCGGTACGCGCCTGCAGCTGTAGCGCCTGCGTGCGCAGCGCGTTGCGGGTGTCCACCGACAGCGCATGGGCGGTGTCCACGACCGGATCATCCAGCGCCGGCACCGCCACGGCGGCCATCGCCATCATCGGCAACAGGCACAGCAGCAACAGCCCTACCGTGGCCCAGCTCCGCCTGACCGCGCGCAGCCCGCTCATGCTCCCTGCCCCTGCTCGATCCGCGCATGCAATGCCCGCAGCTGTGCGGCCAACTGGTTGAACACCTGCAGATCGGCATCCACCAGGGCCGGCCAATCCGGCGCCTGCCCCAGCAGCTGTGCCACCTGCTCGTTCGGCGCGCGATCAAAGCCTTCGCCCAGCACGGCCAGATAGCGCTGACGGAACCGCTCAGGGTCGCGCTGGTCCTGCACGTAGAGCTGCACGGCCAACAGCCCTGCATACAGGTAGTTCACCAGATAGTTCGGGTCGTCATACATCAGGCGCTTGCCGATCCAGCTGTTGCGCAGCTGCGGATAGTGCTCCGGATCCTGGCCGAAGCGCGCCAGCACCTGGCCGGTCAGCGCATCCAGGTCATCGGCGGTACCCAGCGTGTTGTCGGCCACGCCCCGGTAGATCGACTGCTCCAGCTGCGCCTCCTCGGACGAGGTGAACAGCTGCAGCACCATGTCGTCCAGCAGCGACTTCAGGTAGTAGGCCTTGGCCCGCGGGTCCTGCGCCTGCTGGTACAGCTGGTCGCGGAAGCGCAGTTCGTTGTAGATGGCGAACGCCTCGGTCAGCCATGGGCTGCCATTGCGCTGCAGCGGCGACGCATGGCCACGCTGCATCCACTCGCCATGCAGCGCGTGACCGGCTTCGTGCGCGATCTCGACATCGCTCTCCAGCTCGCCGCTGCGCACGCCGACGAACAGCATTGCCGGTGCGCCAGGTGCGCTCACCGGGAAGGCATCCAGGCTGCGGTCACCGCGCTCGGTGGCCAGGTCCATGCGCCGGTTGGCCGGATCGAGCAGCGCGCGCAGCTCGCCAACATACGCCGGGCCCAGGTGCTGCATGGCATCGGCGGCGGTGTCGCGCAGCTGCGGCAGCGCCAGCACCGGCGGGGTGTATCCGGCATCGGGCACCGTGGTATCCCAGAGCTGCGGCGCATCGATGCCCGAGCGCGCGGCGTGGCGCAGCAGCATGTTCTGGTAGCCACGCCGATCGCCAGCATGATGTTCGATTGCCAGCAACGTCGCATCCACCGCCGATGTATCCAGGCCCATGCGCTGGTAACCACGCGCCGGGGCCGAGCCATCGCCCTGCAGGCGTGCGGCGGCATCGTTCACCTGCACCAGCCCCAGCAGTACCGAGGCCATCGGCTCCCGGCGTGATTGAAGACCTTGCCAGTAGCCCTTCCAACCGGCCTCGCGCAGCGCGCGGTCCGGATGCCGGGCCAGCGCCTGCTTGTCGTGCCCGGTATCCCAGTGCCGTCCATCGCGCTCGATCTGCGGGTACTCGGCGCTGCGCAGGATCTGCCCACGCAGGCGCGCGAAGCTGTCCAGCGCCGGATCCGCCAGGGCGTCCACCGCCTCATCCAGCGCGGCATCGGCCGGGACGGCGGCTTCCTTCAGTGCACGCGCGCGCAGGAACGCATACGGTGCTGTCCACTCGGCGTCAACGGGCGCCTCACGCAGTGCAGCGCGAGCAGTTCGGGCGATGCGGCTGCACAGCCCCATCACCTGGTCCAGCGCCTGTGCCGGTCGGTGGTCGCGCGCGTTGCGGGCGGCCTGCAGGTGCAGGTAGGCATGATGGCGCAGGCACTGTGCCTGCATGGCCTCGGCCTGCTGGAAACGTTGCGCGGGCGCAATGCCGGCCGCATGCTGCAGGGCCTCCAGCTGCTTCTCCAGCGCATCACGCGCGCGCTGCTCGGCCGCCGCATCGGCGAAGTAGGCACGATCATCGGCCTGCAGCGATTCCGCCCGGATACCGGCAAGAGGGGCCATCGCCAGAATCACGGCAACGACTGCGGTAGTGCGCATCCTGCGAGCCTGCATCGGCGTCTCCCTGCCTGGACCAGGCCTTGAGCCTAGCAGCCGCTGCCGCCCCGCGCCTGTGCCGGATCAGGCGTCCTTCAGATCGACTCGTCCTCGCGCTTGACCAGCGTCCAGCACGGCGCCTGCGCGAAGGTGTAGGTCTGCTGGTCGCTGCTGTCCGGCGTGCGGATCTGCACCTGGCGCTGGCCATCGGCCAGCGCACTGACCTGCATCTCGCGCCCCTGCCCGGCCAGCGCGGCGGGATCAGGCATCACCGGCCATTCGACGTCGGCCAGTGCCAGCCGGCTTTCGACCTTGCGCGGTTCCGGCTCGGCCTCGGCATCGATGTAGCTGTCCAGCAATGAGTCGGCGGTGGCCTTTTCCTGCAGCGCGATCTCGTGGCCGAAGTGCTTCAGGAACGCATCGAACTGCGGATAAGGGCATTCAGCACTGGCCGGCGCCGGCGCAGGTTGAACTGCTGCGGCCGTGGATGCCGGCGCGGGGGCGGCCGGTGCGGTTTCCGTGGGCGTTGGCGGCGGCTCGGGCGTGCAGGCAACCAGCGCCACGCCACAGGCCAGCGCCAGCACTGCGGCAGAACGGTATCGACGCATGGGCTCATCCTGAATCCGGTTGGGTCGCCCCATGCTACCGCGCACCCTACACTTCCCGTATTCCGCCCGTCCGAGAATTCCATGCATCGCTTCCTGCTCATGATCGGCCTGCTGCTGCCCGCCCTATGGCCGGCCGTGGCGATGGCCGTCGATGTCCGCGAAGGCGACCTGCTGTTCGTGACCGCCGGCCGCAGCGGCCTCAGCGCGGCCATCGACGATGCCACCGGCAAGCAGGGCGCGCCCAGCTTCGATCACGTCGCGCTGGTCGCTTCCGCGCCGAAGGGCTGGGAAGTACTGCACGCCGACGAGAAGGGCTCGCGCCGGCAGTCGCTGTCCGCGTTCCGCCAGGACGCTCGTGCCAAGCATCGGCAGATCGTGGTCTATCGCCTGCGTGCGCCGCAGCAGGCGACCATCAAGGATGCGGTCGCCACCGCACGCACCATGCTCGGCAAGCCGTACAACACGTCATACGTGTTGAACGAGGACAGCTACTACTGCTCGGACTTCATCGAACGCGCCTTCCGCGCGCATCACGTGTTCGCGCTGCAGCCGATGAACTTCCGCAATCCGCAGACCGGGCAGATCGCCCAGCACTGGGTGGACCTGTACCACGGCATGGGCATGGAGGTTCCGCAGGATCAGCCCGGCACCAACCCCAACGACATGTCGGCCGCGCCGGTGCTGCAGCGTATCGGCGTGCTGGAATAAGCGAAGCCCCGCACCAGGCGGGGCTTCACCGGTCACGCCGCGTACCGCGCGTGGTCATTCTTCTTCGTCGTGGCCGCCCTGCTGCTGGTTGCGCTCTTTGCGCTGCTGATCCTGTTGCTGCTGTTGCTGCTGGTCACGACGACCCTGCTGCTGATCCTGCTGGTTCTGCTGGCCCGGCTGCTTCTGGTTCGGGTTCTGGTTCTGCTGTGCCATGTCCGTTCTCCGAAAGCCACGCGCGAAATGCGGTGGACGGGGCCATCGTCTGCAGCGATTGGTTAATCACGCGTGCGTGGGCGGCTACATCTGTGTGTACGCGCGTGAATGAACACGCCAAGCCCCTTGCAGCACAAGCCCATGAAGGATTCATGCGGGTTCGGCATGTGCTCATGCCCGCGTCGGGGCAACGCGCATTCATGGCTGCCGCGGCCGGGAACGCGCGCTGAACGTGGCGGCTGTGCCCTGCTGCAGGAACACCTGCACTGGATTCAAGGCATCACCGGCGGCACATACGCCAGGGTCATGCCCAGCAGCCACAGCAGGCCCAGCACCAGCGGGATGTGCACCAGCAGCTGGATGAAGGTGAAGCCGACGATGTCGCGTGCTTTCAGGCCGAGCACGCCCAGCAGCGGCAGCATCCAGAACGGATTGATCAGGTTCGGCAGCGCTTCGGCCGCGTTGTAGACCTGCACCGCCCAGCCCAGGTGCGCCTTCAGTTCGTTGGCGGCCTGCATCACGTACGGCGCCTCGATGATCCACTTGCCACCACCGGACGGCACGAAGAAGCCGAGCACCGCCGAGTAGACGCCCATCACCAGGGCGAAGGTATCGGTGCTGGCCACGTGCACGAACAGGCTCGACAACCGGTGCGCCAGCGTCTGCCCGTCACCGCCGGCAGCGTGGGTCAGGATCATGGCGATGCCGCCGTACAGCGGGAACTGGATCAGTACGCCGGTGGTACTTGGCACCGCCTTGGCCACCGCGTTGAGGAAGCTGCGCGGCCGCCAGTGCAGCAGCAGGCCCAGCGAGATGAACAGGAAGTTGTAGGTGTTGAGGTTGGCGATGGCGGTGACCACCGGCTTGTTGGCGAACTCGTTGAACAGCCAGCCGAACGCCAGCAGCGAGAGCAGCACGGTCAGCAGCGGGCTGTACTCCAGCCATTCGCCTGGGCGCGTGCGTCGCTGCAGCGGTTCCGGCTCGGCCTGCGCGGCACCAGGGAAATCCTCGGCGGTGCGGGCGCTGCTGGCGGCCGGCGCGGTCAACCAGGCGATCAGCAGCGAGACCAGGATCAGCACCGCGGTCAGCGCGATCGACTGCCACAGGAAGATGGTTTCGGTGAACGGCAATACGCCGGTGATCTCCACCAGCCCCGGCGGCATGCTGGCCGGGTTGGCCTGCAGCTGCGCGGCCGACGAACTCAGCCCCATCGCCCACACCGCCCCCAGGCCGAGATAGGCCGACGCACCGGCCGCGCGGTAGTCCATGCGCAGCTCGGTACGGCGCGCCAGCGCCCGCACCAGCAGGCCGCCGAACACCAGCGAGAAGCCCCAGCTGAGCAGCGAGGCCAGCATGCTGACCAGGCCCACGTACACCACCGCGCCACGGCCGGTGCGTGGCACCCGGGCGAGGAAGTCGATGAAGCGCGCGACCACCGGCGCAGTGGCCACGGCATAGCCACCGATGACCACGAAGGCCATCTGCATGGTGAAGGGAATCAGGCTCCAGAAGCCGTCACCGAAGGCGCTGGCGGTAGCCTGCGGGGTCGAGCCGAAGCCCATCGCGGCCAGCGCAACGATGACCACGCCCAGCACCGCGAACACATACGCATCGGGGAACCACTTTTCCGCCCAGGCGGCCGAGCGCAATGCAGCGCGCGCCATCCAGCCGTCCTGTACTGCTGCCGTCGAGGCCATCGCCTACCCTCCCAGGTTCGATGGACCGATTCTGGGCGGTGGGGTGCGGGCTGTCAGCCACCTATTGGTCGTAGGCGGGAGGCTGGTCGTGCCGGCCGCTGGCCGGCAACCTGGGGATCGCTCACGTGTGCAGCCGGCCAGCGGCCGGCTCTACCAAACCCAGGAATTGTCGTAGGTGGCGGAGGCTGGTCGTGCCGGCCGCTGGCCGGCAACCTCGGGATCGTGCACGTGTGCAGCCGGCCAGCGGCCGGCTCTACCAATCCCAGGAATTGTCGTAGGTGGCGGAGGCTGGTCGTGCCGGCCGCTGGCCGGCAACCTCGGGATCGCACACGTGTGCAGCCGGCCAGCGGCCGGCTCTACCAAACCCAGGAATTGTCGTAGGTGGCGGAGGCTGGTAGTGCCGGCCGCTGGCCGGCAACCTCGGGATCGTGCACGTGTGCAGCCGGCCAGCGGCCGGCTCTACCAGACTCAGGGATCGTCGTAGGTGCCGGAGGCTGGTAGTGCCGGCCGCTGGCCGGCAACCTCGCGATCGCACACGTGTGCAGCCGGCCAGCGGCCGGCTCTACCAAACCCAGGAATTGTCGTAGGTGGCGGAGGCTGGTAGTGCCGGCCGCTGGCCGGCAACCTCGGGATCGCACACGTGCACAGCCGGCCAGCGGCCGGCTCACCTCACCCTGGCGTCAGCGCAGCGCCAGGTCCACGGCGATGCCGGCAAACAGCGCGGCACCGACCCAGTTGTTGTGCAGGAACGCCTTGAAGCACGGGCCGCGTTCGCGGTTGCGGCAGATCCAGAACTCGTACACCACCAGCACGGTGGCCACGGCCACGCCGGCCAGGTAGTACCCGCCCAGCCCGCCGCGCACGCCGACCAGCGCCATGGTGGCCAGGAACAGCGCATACAGCACGCCCTGGATGACCAGGTCGAGATCACCGAACAGGATTGCGGTGGAGTGCGAGCCCATCTTCAGGTCGTCCTCGCGGTCGACCATGGCGTACCAGGTGTCGTAGGCGGTGGACCACAGGATGTTGCCGGCGTACAGCAGCCAGCCCAGCATCGGCACCTCGCCCTGTACGGCGGCGAATGCCATCGGGATGCCCCAGCCGAACGACATGCCCAGGTAGACCTGCGGCAGATGGGTATAGCGCTTCAGGTAGGGGTAGCTGGCGGCCAGGAACACGCCGATGAAGCTCAGGCCGATGGTCAGGCCGTTCAGGGTCAGCACCAGGCCGAACGCCACCAGCATCAGCACCGCGAACAACACCAGCGCAGCGCGGCCACTGATCGCGCCGGTGGCCAGCGGACGCGCCTTGGTGCGTTCCACATGCGGGTCGAGCCAGCGGTCGGCGTAGTCGTTGATGACGCAACCGGCCGAGCGGGTCAGCCACACGCCCGCGGTGAACACGAACAGCGTCCACAACGGCGGCAGGCCGCCGGCGGCCAGCCACAGCGCCCACCAGGTGGGCCACAGCAGTAGCAGCGTGCCGATCGGACGATCAGCGCGCATCAGACTCCAGTAATGCCGCCAACGCGGCGTCGCCGGCGACTGCGGCGAAGTGAGGGGGGTATCAGCCATGCCGATAGGATACTCCTGCCCCTCTGGCAGGGCTTTGCCCGTGGGGGGAGATTTGTTCGGCGAAACTGGATAGAATGCCGGTCCCGCACCGCTTCATGGCGCTGCGATGCCCGCCCCGGCATTGGCCGACGGCGCGGCGGTTCTACAACGCGCCCGTAGCTCAGCCGGATAGAGTAGTGGCTTCCGAAGCCATTGGTCGGGGGTTCGAATCCCTCCGGGCGCGCCATCTTCCCCTTGTTGCCTGCACACCGCTCCCGGTGCTGGACGTTGCTGCGTGCTTCATCAACACTGCAGGCATGACGCCATCGGATCTGCTGCAGCTGGCGGCAGGCGCCGCGATTCTCGGCCTGGCCGCCTTGTCCACCGGAGTGAGCTTCGGCCGCGCCCGGCATGGCAGCCACCTGCTCACCACCTTCTTCGCCTGTTTCGCCGCCGCCAACCTGTTCGGACTGGTGCTGCTGGGTGGCCAGGCCTGGCTGTCGGCCGACGCCGTGCGCTGGCTGCGGGTCATCGAGGTGCCACTGGTCTTTCTGCTGGGTCCGCTGCTGTACCGCCATGCACGTGCGCTGCTGTCCCCTGCGCCGGACCACACTTCGTTGCTGCCGCTCGCGCATCTGCTGCCGGCCATGCTCGCGTTCGTCATTTCCCTGTTGAATGCTGCTGCGCCTTTCGAAGCCTCGCTGCTGGGCAAGGTGCTGTTCCAGCTCAGCTTCCATGGCTGGCTGCTGCAGGGCACGCCCTACCTGCTGGCCACGCTGTGGCTGTCACTGCGCACGCCTTCGGCTCCGCGCGGAACTGCCATCCAACGCAGCGGACTACGCGGGCTGGCAATCGTGATGGCGGGCTGCTGGCTGGCCAGCGCGATGAACCGGTGGCCGCCGGACGCCGCTCCGCTTCTGGCCAGTATCGGGCTCAGCCTGTTAACCACGGCAGGTATGTACCTGCTGGCGTGCCAGGTCGTACGCCAGCAGCTGCGTGCACGTGTGGTCACTTCGGCACCCGTCCTGATGGACATGCCCGCATCCACCGAGGACACGCCCCGCGCACGCTACGAACGCTCGGGCATCGATGCAACGCAGTGCGCGGCCATTGCCAGCGCGCTGACCGCATTGATGCAGGACGAACGCCTGCATGAAGCGCCCGGACTGGATCTCCAGTCCCTCAGCCAGCGCAGCGGCTGGTCATCCAACCAGGTCTCGCAGGCCCTCAACCAGGGCCTCGGCCAGAACTTTTCCGAGTTCGTGACCGGCTTCCGTGTGGCTGCAGCGAGAACGTGCCTGTCCGATCCGTCCGACCTCCGCAGCGTGCTGGACATCGGCCTTGCCGCCGGCTTCGGCAGCAAGTCCACCTTCAACAGCGCGTTCAAGCGCGCCACCGGGCAGACGCCCAGCGAGTACCGGCGCCGTCGCACCACGTCCGACTGAACGTCCAATCCTTCACGCCCGGTCGAATATCTCCCGTCCCTGCGCTGCCATCACCTTCTGACCCAATGAAGGAGGTGAAGCGATGCGTTTGCGACGGATGCTGTGTGGCCTGCTGTGGATGCTGGCGGTTCCTTTACACGCCGCAGCGGTGGATGCTGCCGATGTGCTGGCCAGGGCCCGCGCAGCCAGTGGCGGCGAGCGCTGGCAGGCTACACAGCACCTGCAGGCTGAGGGCGAGCAGTCGCTGGGTGGTCTGCATGGGCGGTGGGAGCTCAACCAGGATCTGCGCGCCGGGCGCTATGTCGAACAGGCGCAGCTGGGGGACTTCATCGTCGCGCAGGGGTTTGATGGGCAACTGTCCTGGCGGCGCGACTACGGCGGCGAAGTCGGCCTGCTGGATGGCACCGTGCCACGCCGCACCGCGCGCACGCAGTCCTGGCTGACCACCCGCGGCTACTGGTCCAGCGCCTACCCGGCCTCACGCTTTGCAGGCCCGCGTGGCGGGATTCACAACGGACAGCGCTATGACGTGCTGTCAACCACGCCGGAGGGAGCGGACCCGATCGAGCTCTGGTTCGACACCCGCAGCGGCCTGCTCGGCCGGGTGGTCATTGCCTCCGCGCGCACACCCACCGCCACCACGCTGGAAGACTACCGGGCCGTGGAAGGTCTGATGCTGCCCCACCGCATCATCACCGACACCCTCGATGCCCAGGGCCGTGCCGATCCACGATTGCGCAGCGACGTGCGGGTGCAGCGCTATCGGGTGAACAGCCCGATGCCGGACGCACGGTATGCGCCACCGGCGATGGCCGCCGACAGCTACATCGAGGATGCCAGCGGCACCACCCGCGTTCCGTTCGACCTGATCAACAACCATGTCTATATCGAGGCCGAGGTGGATGGCCAGCCGGCGCGCTTCCTGGTCGACACCGGCGCCATCAACCTGCTGACCCCTACGGCGGCCAAGCGCCTGGGCCTGACCGCCACGGGGCGCCTGAGCGTGCACGGCGCCGGCGACAACGCCAGCGACCTGGGCCTGGCACAGGCCCGCCACCTGCGCATCGGTGGCGCGCACCTTGCAAACCCGGTGTTCCACATCATCGACCTGGGCCAGCAGATCAACTCGATGGGCGTGCCACACGATGGCTTCATCGGCTATGAGACCTTCCTGCGCTTTGTCACCACCTTCGACTATGGCGCGCGCGTGCTCAGCTTCACCCGGCCGGGCCACTACCAGCCGCCCGCCAACGCCGTGATGCTGCCGTTCGAACAGGACGATCGCGCACCGGTACTGAATGGCGAGCTGGACGGTATCCCGCTGCGTCTGTGGCTGGACACCGGGTCACGCAATTCGCTGAGCCTGAGCAGCCCGTTCGTGCGCACGCATGGGCTGCTGGAGAAGTACCACGCCAGCGAGGAAGCAGTGCTTGGCTGGGGCCTCGGTGGCCCGGGGCGCGCGCGACCGGCACGGCTGGGTGTGCTGCGCATGGGCAGTGTCGAGGTCAATGGCCTGGTCGGTGATCTGTCCAGCACGGACAAGGGTGCGCTCGCCCTGGCCGACTATGGCGCGATTCTCGGTGGCGGCGTGCTGCGGCGCTTCTCCATGGGCATCGACTACGATGCCAAGCGCCTGTACCTGGTGCCCAACGCTGAAAGCACGCAGCCCGATGCCTTCGATCGCAGTGGGTTGTGGCTTCAGGCCGAGGACGCTGCACTGCGTGTGGCCGATGTGGCGCCAACCAGTGCCGGGGCACGCGCCGGGCTGCGAAGGGATGACCGCATTGTCATGATCGATGGCGAGCCGGTGGCCACGCGGAAGCTGGGCGACTGGCGCGCGCAGCTGCGCGAGCGCCCAATGGGAACCGGCCTGGGCGTCCGTTATCTGCGCGATGGCCGGCAGATGGATACCCGGCTGGTGCTGGCCGATCGGGTAGCAGAGCGCTGGCCTGCGCAGTGAGGCAGGAAAAACAGCAACGCCGGACAATGCCCGGCGTTGCTGTCACCGCATGGAAGGGGCAGAACTCAGTACCTGCCGTCAAACGCGAAGATCGGCTTGCGCTGCTTCCACGCGCCCGCGGTGAAGTCCGGGAACTCCAGCGTCTGGAAGCTGTTGGCGATCGACTGCTCGCTCAACGGCGTGATCGCACTCCAGGTCACCGCGTCGTAGATGTCGATCGGCATCGGCGCCTTGGCCTTCAGCGCTTCCACGAAGGCATGGATGACGAACCAGTCCATGCCACCGTGGCCGGCGCTGGCGGCGGTGTCCGCGTTCTGCTTCCACAGCGGATGCTCGTACTCGTCCTGGTACTTCTTGAACTCTTCCCACTGGTGCGGCGGGCTGCGGCCTTCGATGTGGATCGAATGGTTGACATCCATCCACAGGCCCTTGGTGCCCTGCACGCGGAAGCCCATCGAATACGGGCGCGGCAGCGAGGTGTCGTGCTGCAGCAGGATGGTTTCGCCGTTCTCGCAGGCCAGCGTGGTGGTCACGATGTCGCCCAGCTTGAACTTGACCCTGGTGCTGGGATGGGTGGTGCCGCCACTCTTGGCCACGGTGTATTCGTGCAGGCCGCGCGCCTTGGTCGCGAACGCATTGATGTGGGTGAAGCGGTTGCCGCGGTTGATGCCGGTGTACATCGCGCAGGGGCCGATGCCGTGGCTGGGGTACAGCTCACCGTTGCGCTCGACCGAATGCTCGGTGCGCCAGCGCGCTTCGCTCCAGCCCTTGGGGCCGAATTCCACGCCGCTGTCGTACGGCTGGCTCGGATCGCCGGAGTTGAACTTCACGCCGCGCAGGTCGTGCTGGTAGCCGGCCTGCAGATGCACCAGCTCGCCGAACAGGCCCTGGCGCACCATCTGCAGTGCGGCCATCACGTCACGGCGGTAGCAGACGTTCTCCAGCAGCATGTACGGGGTGCCGGTGCTCAGCTGGGTCTTCAGCACGTCCCAGTGGTCCTGCAGGGTGATGCCGGCCACCACTTCGCAGCCCACGGCCACGCCGGCCTGCATCGCGGCAATCGCCATCGGTGCGTGGTATTCCCACGGCGTGGCGATGATCACGCCATCGATGCCCTTCTGTTCCAGCAGGCGCTTCCAGGCGTTGGTGTCACGGTCCTGGCCATAGGTCTTCGGCGCCGGCTTGCCGGCCTTGCTGACCATGTCCACGGCGCGGCCGAGCATGATCGGCTCGATGTCGCACAGCGCGACCACTTCGACATCGTCGCGGCGCACCAGTTCCTTCAGCAGCACCAGGCCACGCATGCCGGTACCGATCATGGCCAGGCGCACCTTGCGCCCGCGTGCCCATGCCGGGGTCTGCGGCAGCAGGCTGCTGGCGGCGACAGCGGCGCTGGCCGCGATGAATTCCCTACGCTTCATGGCAAACATCTCTCCTCTAGGCAGCGTGCCGGCCGCAGCCGGCACGCCAGGTCACGCAAACGGAATTACTTGAACCGGTAGCCGATGGTCACACTGTAACCACGACCGAAGATGGTCGCGTAGTCACTGGAGTCACCCAGGAAGCTGTTCGGGTCATAGAACGGCAGGCGGTTGAACAGGTTCTTGACGGTGAAGCTCAGGTTCCAAGCATCATCCGGGCGCCAGGTGACGCTCATGTTGGCGGTCCACCACGACGGTGCACCGTCACACTTGCTCTTCTGCAGTGCCAGGTAACCGCCGGTGCAGGTTTCCTTGTTGTTGCTCACTTCGTCGACCTGGTCGGTGGCCCACTTGGTGCCGCCCACATAGTTGACGAACATGCTGGTGGTGACCTGCTTGTAGGTCCAGTCGGCATTGAGCGTGGCACGCAGGCGCGGGTTGTTGTAGTAGCCCACCACATCGCCGTAGTACCAGCCGTTCTCCGCATCCATGTAGAAGCGGTTGCGGTTGGCGATGGTGGCGGCCAGGCCGATGTTCAGGTTGCCCCAGTCACCCAGCGAGAAGCGGCTGCGCGCATCGATGTCGAAGCCGTCGATCAGGGTCTTGCCACGGTTCTTGTACTGGCCGACCACGCTGGCCACGTTGCCCGCCGAGTAGCCCGGCAGGTTCGCCGGGCAGCTCACGCCGCTGGCCGGATCGGCGCACATCGCCGCCAGCTGCGCCAGGTTGGCCCGGTCGCTGTCGGTGATCGGCGAACGCGACATCGAGATGATGTCTTCCATGCGGCGGTAGTCCGGCGCGACGATCTCGTTGTTTCGGTAGATGAACCAGTAGTCGGCCGACACCGACAGCCAGCTCGCCGGCTCGTAGACGAAGCCGAGGGTGGCGATCTTCGCCTTCTCCGGCTTCAGGTCCTTGTTCGGCTGGGTCATGCGCGCCACGGTACGGCTGCAATCCACGTTCAGCAGGGTCTTGCCGAGGTCGACATCACCCGGCCGCTGCGACTTCAGCAGCAGGTTGGCGATGGCGTTGGTCTCGTTGCAGCGCAGCTCGTCGCGGAAGCCGCCCAGCTGTGCGAACACGCCGCCGTTGCCGGACTCGGCCAGGCTCGGTGCGCGGAAGCCGGTGGAGTAGGTACCACGCAGCATCAGCTGATCGAAGGCCTGGTACTTGAAGCCGATCTTCGGTGCGATGTTGGCGCTGAAGTTCGGGTACTTGTCCACGCGCACCGCCGCATCCAGCTCCAGCTTGTCGGTGATCGGCGCCACGGTCTCGGCGAACAGCGCATAGGTATTGCGCTTGCCATCGAACCACGAGCCGCCCTGCTGGGTTATCAGGCCGTTGGCCGCATCGGCGTTGCCCGGGGTGTAGAAGGTTTCGCGGCTGGCGTTGAAGCCGAACGCTGCACGCATCTCGCCGGCCGGCAGCTGGAACAGCGGTCCTTCGATCTTGCCGTCCAGGGTATGCAGGCGGGTCCACGACTGGATGTCGAAGGTCGGGAAGGCTTCACGGATGAGTGCGGCGTTGGCTTCGCTGATCTCGCCGAACTTGTAGGCCGGATGATCGGAAATGATCACGCGGCCAGTGCCCGGATCGATCGTGTACGGGCCGAAGGCCTTCTCGAAGCCCTTGGTGTTGACGTTGATGGTCTGGTAGGTGGTGGAGTGGGTGCCGGCGCTGGCGAACGCGGTTTCCCAGTTCCAGTCGCCCACGTTGCCGCGCGCGCCGGCCAGCACACGGTAGCTCTTGTCGGTGTTGCGCTGGCCGAAGTAGTTGGCGCCGGCATCCTGCAGCAGGTACTGCAGGCCGACCACGCCGCCCATCATCGCCTTCATTTCCGGGCTGGCGTGGTTGTACTCGTTGTTCGGGCCCAGGAACGGATACAGGAACTGGTTGACGTTGTTGCCGGTGTTGCGCGAGAACCAGCTGGTCGGGTTGCCGGTGGTGGTGCCGTAGGTGCGCGGGGTGCCACCGTTGGCGCGCAGGTCGATGTCGGTGTAGGTCGCCTCGGCGAAGATCTCGGTGCTCTCGCCCACCAGGAAAGTGCCGTTGAGGTAGGCGGTGTTGCGCTCGGACTTGGCGCCGGCATCGATCTCGTTGTTCATCCAGGTTTCCCAGACGCAACGCGGGCCGGCCGCTTCACTGGTCAGCACGTTCTTGCAGCCCGGTGCTGCCTCCTGCACGCGGCGGCCGGTCACCGGATCAAACGCGAAGTAGCTGCCCGGGTTGAACTCGCCCGGCTTGCTGCCCACGCCCAGGCGCAGGTTGTTGAGGTAGTTCGGGTTGTTGACGTAGTACTGGTCGGGCCGCTTGTCGTAGAAGTCGCTCAGCGGAATCGCGTCGCGGCGGTACATGTTCACCGCGCCGTAGATGTTGAAGCGGTTCTCGGCCAGGTCGCCGAAGCCGGCGGTGATGCTGGCCTGGCGTTCGCCGTAGGAGTCGATGCGCGAGGAGGTGTCGTTGGTGAAGCTGACTTCGGCACCCTGGAAGTTGCGCTTGGTGATCACGTTGATCACGCCGGCCACCGCGTCGGTGCCGTACACCGCCGAGGCGCCGTCGGTCAGCACTTCCATGCGCTCGATGGCCGCGGCCGGAATCGCATCGATGTTGACGAACTGGGTCTGGAAGCCGGCCGGTGCGCCGTAGTACGAAAGGCGACGACCGTTCAGCAGCACCAGCGTGCCCTGTGCACCCAGCCCGCGCAGGTTGGCCTGCGAAGCACCGTCGGAACCGGTGAACAGCGAACGCGCGTCCTGCTGTGCCGGGCGAGCCGCCGGCAGGTTGTCCAGCACCTGCAGCAGCGTGCGCGCACCCATGTTCTGGATGTCCTGCTTGCTGATCACCTGCACCGGCGAGGCGGTTTCAACGTCGGTGCGGCGGATGTTGGAGCCGGTCACCTCGATGCGGGCCAGGTCGGTGGCCTTGTCCTTGCTCTCTTGTGCAACGGCAGGAACGGCGACCGAGAGCAGCACGCCGGCAATGGCCAGCGTCAGCGGAGCGATCGAGCGACAGGGGGGGCGGTGGTGGCGTGCGGGCAACATCGGGGTTCTCTCCTGGCAGGGGTGCGGCGCGAATGGTGGATCGGCGGGCAAAACGCTCCCGGGCCACGGCCAGCAGGGCCGTAGTCGGTATGGGCGGGGGGAGGAGCGGTGTTACGAGGGGGTCATGGGGCGACGATGCTGGCGGAGTCGCCCTCCTGGCCGATCAGCACGGCGTTGGCCCAGTTGGCACAGACCTGGGCGGGTTGGCTGCCCTGCGCACCCAGCGTGCGCAGGCTCAGGGTGGAAAGGCCACGGATGTCCAGCTCCGGCTTGACCACGCCGGGCGCCTTCACCAGGCCGCTGTCGTACAGCAGGCGGTTGTCGCCCCAGACCTGGAACTGCAGGCCACCGGCACTGCGGCACGCGTCGTCGATGCCGAGGTCGGCGCGCAGCAGGCGCCAGCCGCCCTGCAGGCGCAGGTCGATGCGGCTGTTGGCGGCCACGCCCAGGCCACGGCGGAACTGCAGGCCGTTCATGCGCATGCCGGCATCGCCACGGAACGACTGGTCGGCGCGCACCTGGCTGGCCAGCGCGGCCGGCACCGGCAGCTCGGAGAGATAGCGCTGCCGGGCCGGTCGCTCCGGTTCCTGGTGCTCAAGGATGTGGAAGGTGGACAGCGCGATCGGGCCGACGTCGCGCGGCTGCAGCGCATCGAAGGCGCGGGCACTGCCCTGCGCTGCGGTGACCATCGGGTCGGTGCTGCTGGCGCCGTCGCCCTCCGGGTTCTGCACGCTCAGCACGCGGAACCGCAGCAGGCGGCCTGCATGCGCCGGGAAGTCGATGCGCTGCACGCCTTCCTTCAGCTGCAGGCGGCCACGGGCAATCGGCTCGCCCCACTCGCCATTGCTGTCGCCCAGGTACACCTCGTAATCGCGCACCTGGCCGTGCTTCCAGTTCTTGTCGTTGCGCGGGGCGATGTCGATGCCATCGATCATCCTGCGCTCGCCAAAGCCGATCACCCACTCGTGTGCCCCGGTGCGCACCGCCTGGTTGCGCACGCTGCGGAACCAGGTGCCGGGATCGTCGTCGAAGGCGTTTTCCAGCGCATGGCCGGGCTCTTCGGCCGGGCGGTTGACCACCAGCAGGCTGTCGGCCGGCAGTTCGCGGCCGAGCACGGGCGCGGCGGGGTAGGCATCATCGGCCACGGCAGCGGCCACCGCAAAGTCCAGCTGCAACTGCAGCGGCTGGCGGATGTCCTGCGCGGCGGTACGCACATGCAGGGTGCCGCGGCGCTCCTGGGCATCGAAGTACCAGCCTTCGGCCGCAGTGTTGAAGGCGGCGGCGTCAGCCAATGCAGGCAGCGCGCGGCCGCCGGCCTGCACCGCACGCGGCGCCTGCCGGCTGAGTACGCGCAGGCCATAGCGACGCTGCGCCAGCTGGCCGTTGTACTGGCCCTGCACCGCATCGATCTGCACCTGCACCGGGCCACTACCCTGCGCCGGTGCCTGCACGCGGATCACCTGCGTGCTCGACTCGCCTTGCTGGTAACGGCGGGTGTTGCCATCGTCTTCGTACAGCGTGTACTGCGAATCACCCTGCGGGTACAGGTCGAACGTCACCTCATCCAGCGGCTTTTCACCGTCGAACAGCATCGACGGGTACATCGGCAGGATCGCACCGGCACGTACGAATACCGGCAGCGTGGCCAGGTCGACCTGGCGATCCAGCTGGCGTCCCTCGGCAGCGGCCTGCACGCGACGGCCATCCCAGTAGTCGATCCAGCCGCCGGCCGGCAGGTGGATGTCGCGGCGCCAGCCACGGCTGGCCGCCTGGCTGCGATACACCGGCGCCACCAGCAGGTCGCGGCCGAGCAGGAACTGGTACTTGTAGGTTTCATCCTGCGCGTGCGGATCGCGCGGGTTGTCCCACATCAGGCCACGCACCGGCGGCGCGCCGGTCTGCGCGGCCTCGTGCACCAGCCCGTACATGTACGGGGTCAGGCGCATCTTCAACTTCAGGTAATCGCGGTTGATGCTGCGGTAGGGCTCGTCGTACCACCACGGGTGCTTGCGCGCGTTCGACGACCAGCCGCTCATGCCCATCAGCACCGGGGTGAACGCCTTCCACTGCAGATCACGGGTGAAGGTTTCGGCGCTGCCGCCGAAAATCGCGTCGACGTCACCGCTGGCGTAGGCCATGCCGGACAGGCCCGAACCGACCAGGGTCGGCACGTGCCAGCGGATGTAGTCCCAACTGCTGCTCTGGTCGCCGGTCCAGGCCACTGCGTAGCGCTGGATGCCGGCCCAGCCCATCACCGTCCACAGGAACGGGCGCGAATCGGAATTGTCGAGGATGCCGTTGAACGCCTGGCGGTTGGCGTCCATCGCGAACTGGTAGCCCTTGCCGGTCCAGGCCACGTCCAGCTTCTGCACGCGGCTGCCGGCCTTGCCCACTTCCCAGGCGATCTTGTCGACGCCGTTCTCGGTCCACAGGCCGGTGCGGAAGCCGTAGCCGGCCAGGCCCTTCACCGTTTCCGGCAACTGCTTGTAACCGCAGCCATACCCATCGTTGGGCAGGATCCAGCCACCGGGCATGTCGTGCGCGCGGTACTGCTTGGCCACGCTGTCGATCACGTCGGGGGTGGTGCCGGTCGGGCCGTCGCTCCAGCCCTCGGGCACGGTACCCGGCTTCTTCGCATTGTCGCCGTCGTTGTAGCAATCGGCATCGCCATAGGACAGCGCCCAGCGCGCGACCATGTTCGGGCGGCCGGTCAGCTGGGTGTAGCGTTCGATCAGCTTCGGCAGGTCGGCGCCGACGAAGTAGTACGCATCAAACCGATCTTCGCGATGCAGCAGCGTGGCCTGGTCGGGCTGGCGCAGGTCGTAGCTGCCATCGCTCCAGGTGTTGCGCAGCATGCCCCAGCCGCGGCTGCTGAGCAGCATGGGTGCCGGGCTCGGGCGGTCGCCCTCTTCCCAGCCACCGGAATAGGACACCTCCAGCTCGCGGCCCTTGAACTGGTAACGGCCGTTCTGCTGGCCACCACCGAAGTAGCCTTCGTCAGCCTGCGAGGACAGCACCTGCACGCTCTGCGTGGCATCCAGGTCCAGCGGCTGCAGTTCCTGCCACAGCGCGGTGGGCTGGCCGTTGTCCAGGCGCTCCAGGCGCAGGCGCAACGGCTGCCGCTGCACATGCAGCACCAGCGCATCGGTACGCACGCGGATTTCCTGCGCGTCTTCTTCCAGCTGCGCCTTTACGTTCGCCTGCGGTTGCGGCAGTACGATCGGCGCGGCCTTGTCGCCCGCGCCGGTCAGCGTGCCATTGCGGCCGGCCTGCACGCGGATGATGTCGGTCGCCGGCAGTTCGATGCGGATGCGCGCGCCCTTGTCGGTCTGCAGGTCCCAGCCCTGCACGCCGTCGCGGCTGTCGCTGGCGGCCACCGAACGCAGGTTGCCGACCGGCTCTGCCCGGGCCGGCAGGGACGCCAGCATCAGCGCCGGCAACAGGGCCAGCATCAGCGGCGAGCGACGAACGCAGTTTTCCACGCGGACTCCCAACCCGTTCACCGGGCGTTTCGAAAGCGGTTGGGCCGACTCTAGGGCAGCGATTCGAAAGATGTCAACAAATTGAAAGGAAAAAGGAAGATATATTCCTTTGAAACGAAAGTTGCTGCGTCGCAATACTTTGTGTAAGCGCTTGCAGGCGCCTGTTAATCATTGTGCGATACGGCATCCAGCCTCTTCTTTCGTTCTCCCGCACGTCCAGCTCAAGGCAAACACGGCATCACATTTTCTTTCTTTTTGCTTTCGGTATTTGACATTTCGAAAGAAAACACAGATGGTGCGCTGGCCCAACTGGAACCTCCGAATGGACGTCACCCTGCTTTCCGATGTGTCCGCCTGGCAGCGCCTGGGCGGAGCCGATACCGCTACCGAAATCGCCCAGCAGCCTGCGCTGTGGGAAGCCCTTGCGCAGGATCTGTCGCGTGCCCGCGACCGCCTGCAGGCCTTCCTCGGCGACAGCCTCAACGATCCCCACCAGCGCGTGCTGTTCACCGGCGCCGGCAGCTCCGGCTTCATCGCCGAGATGGTGGCCGACGCGATCAACGCGCAGTGGCCGGCCGACGTGCGCGTGGTGCATACCACCAGCCTGCTGACCCACCCGGCGCTGTACCTGCAGCGCGACCGCCCGACCCTGCTGGTCTCGTTCGGCCGCAGTGGCTCCAGCCCGGAAAGCGTGGCGGCAGTGGACCGCGTGCGCGGCGACGTGGATGACGCACGCTTCCTCGACATCACCTGCAACGCCGATGGCGAGCTGGCCCGCCGCGGTGCCGGCCGTGCCGATACCTGCACCCTGCTGATGCCGTCGGCCAGCTGCGACCGCGCCTTCGCCATGACCAGCAGCCTGACCTGCATGCTGCTGGCCGCGCTGACCGTATTCGACCGCTCGCCGTGGGACGCGCGCATCGCGCGCCTGAAGCAGATCGCCGCGCTGGCCCGCGAAGGCCAGGCGCAGTGGGATGCGCCGGTCGCCGCGCTGGCGCAGCGCCCGTTCAACCGCATCATCTATCTCGGCAGCGGCCCGCTGGAAGCGCTGGCCCGCGAGTGCGCGCTGAAGGTGCTGGAGCTGACCGCCGGCCGCGTGCTGGCGCTGGCCAATACGCCACTGGGTTTCCGCCACGGCCCGAAGTCGACGCTGGACGGCAACACGCTGGTGGTGGTGCTGCGCAGCGTGCAGCCGCTGGCGCGCCGCTACGAGCAGGACCTGCTGGAAGAACTGCGCCGCGACGGCGTGGCCGGCCAGGTGCTGGCGATCGGCCCGCATTCGGATATCGGTGCCGAAGACGAATACACCCTCACCGTGCCGGCACTGGATGACCCGTGGCTGGCGCCGGTGTGGCTGGGCTTTGCGCAGCTGTTCGCGCTGCAACGCTCGGCCGCGTTGGGCCTGACCCCGGACAACCCGTTCCCGGACGGCACCGTCAACCGCGTCGTCAAGGGCGTCACCATCCACCATGGCTGAGCTGATCGCCCACGCCGGCTACGGCATCGACATCGGCGGCACCAAGATCGAGCTGGTGGCGTGCGATGCGGCGATGCAGGTCACCTGGCGCCGCCGCGTCAGCACGCCGCAGGGCGACTATGAAGGCTTCCTGCAGGCGATGCTGGGGCTGGTGGCCGATGCAGATGCCGCACTGGGCCGCAACGACGCCGCCATCGGCATCGCGCTGCCCGGCGTGCGTGATCGCCGCACGGGTCGCCAGCTCAGCGCGAACGTGCCGGCACTGACCGGCCACAGCGTGGCGTCGGATCTGCAGGCCCGCCTGCAGCGCCCGCTGCACTTCGGCAACGACCTGCAGTGCTTCGCCCTGTCGGAAGCACATGGCGGTGCCGCCGACGGCTACCCCAGCATGTTTGGCGCCATCCTCGGCACCGGTGCAGGCGGTGGTTTCTGCCTGCACGGCCGCCTGCTGTCCGGCTTCAACGGCCTGGCCGGCGAATGGGGCCACTGGAGCGTGCCCGGCCACCTGCTGCAGCGCCACGGCCTGCCGCTGATCGACTGCGCCTGCGGCCTGCAGGGCTGCGTCGAGCGTTACGTCTCCGGCAGTGGACTGGCGATGATCGAACGCCATCTGGGCGGCAGTGCCGCCGACGCCAGCGCGGTGATCGCACTCGCCGAAGCCGGCGATACCCGCGCGCGCAAGGCGCTGGACATCCACCGCGACCTGCTCGGCCACAGCCTGGCCGCACTCGTGCTGGCGCTGGACCCGCATGTGATCGTGCTTGGCGGTGGCCTCTCGCAGTACGCGCCGCTGTACCAGCAGCTGCCAGCGGCCATCGCCGCCCATCTGTTCAACGGCGTGCAGGTACCGCCGATCGTGCCGCCCCGCTTCGGCGATGCCGGCGGCGCACGTGGTGCTGCCCTGCTCGCCTGCCACCCCTCGTTTTCCTGATGTCCGGAGCCTGACCATGTCCCCGTTGCAGACCCTGCTTGCCTCCCACCGCGCCGGTGCCAACGTCGGCCTGTACAGCGTCTGCTGCAGCAACGAGCAGGTGCTGCGCGCCGCCATGCACGTGGCGCTGGCGCACGGCACCGTGCTGCTGGTCGAGGCCACCTCCAACCAGGTCGACCAGTTCGGCGGCTACACCGGCATGACCCCGCCGCAGTACCGCGATTACGTCGGCACCCTGGCAGATGAAGAAGGGTTCCCGCGCGAGCGGCTGATCCTGGGCGGTGATCATCTTGGCCCGAATGCCTGGCAGAAGCGCCCGGCCGCCGAAGCGATGACCCACGCCCGCGTGCTGATCGAGGCCTACGTCGCCGCCGGCTTCCACAAGATCCATCTGGACTGCAGCATGTCCTGTGCCGACGACCCGGTGCCGTTGCCCGATGCCATCGTCGCCGCGCGCTCGGCCGAGCTGGCCGGGATCGCCGAGCGCACCGCCGCCGAGCATGGCCTGCCACCGCCGGTCTACGTGATCGGTACCGAAGTGCCGATTCCCGGAGGCGAAGCCTCGCTGGCCGAAGGCCTGCAGGTGACCACGCCCGCGGCCGCCGCGCAGACCCTGGCCATCCACCAGCAGGCATTCGATACGCCGCAGCTGCGCGATGCCTGGCAGCGCGTGATCGCGATGGTGGTGCAGCCGGGCGTGGACTTCGACCACAGCAGCGTGCACGAGTACGATGCCGCCGCCGCTGGCACGCTGGCCGATTTCCTCGAACAGCAGCCGCGCATCGTGTTCGAAGCGCACTCCACCGACTACCAGCGCGAAAGCGGCCTGCACACGCTGGTGCGCGACCACTTCGCCATCCTCAAGGTCGGCCCGGCCGCCACCTTCGCCTACCGTGAAGCGCTGTTCGCGCTGGCTGCGATCGAAGCGGAACTGCTGCCGGCCGCGCAATGCTCGCGCCTGCCGCAGGTGCTGGACGAGGTGATGGTGGCGCAGCCGAAGTACTGGCAGTCCTACTACCAGGGCGATGACGCCGCACTGCGCCTGCTGCGCAGCTACTCCTTCAGCGACCGCTGCCGCTACTACTGGGGCGAGCCGGCACTGGTGCAGGCGGTGCAGACCCTGTTCGCCAACCTGGAACAGCACGCACCGCCACTGGTGCTGCTCAGCCAGTACCTGCCGGAGCAGTACCGTGCCGTGCGCGAGGGCGCTCTGGCCAACACGCCCACCGCACTGGTGCAGCACCGTATCGGCCTGTGCCTGGGCGAGTACGCCCGCGCCTGCAGTGCCAACCAGGCCGGCATCCGCACGCGGACCGCAGCCTCGGCTGCCGCCGTTACTGCGAACGGCTAATCTCTACCTTTCCCCGCGAAACCGAGAATGGCCATGCGCAACACCCGCTCCCGCCGGCAACAGATCCTGCAGCTGCTGATCGAGCACGGCTCGGTGCAGGTAGCCGATCTGGTCGAGCGCTTCGGCGTGTCGGCGGTGACCATCCGGGCCGACCTGACCCACTTCGAGTCGCAGGGCCTGGCCAACCGCACTCACGGCGGCGCCACCCTGGTGCGCACGCCGCCGCAGGAACAGGACATCCACGAGAAGGATGCGCTGAACCTGCCGCTGAAGGAGTCGATCGGTGCGCGCGCCGCGCGCCTGGTGCAGCCGGGCGACAACATCATCATCGATTCCGGCTCGACCACGATGACCCTGGCCCGCCATCTGCGCGCGCATCGCGACGTCACGGTGATGACCAACGGCCTGAACATCGCCTGGGAGCTGGCCAATGCAACGGGCATCAACGTGCTGCTGACCGGCGGCCTGCTGCGCCAGCAGTCGCTGTCGCTGCAGGGAAGCCAGGCCGAAGCCAGCCTCAACTCGTACAGCTTCGACACCCTGTTCCTGGGCGTGGATGGCCTGGACCTGCAGTTCGGCCTGACCACCCACGACGAAGCCGAAGCCCGCCTCAACCACCGCATGGTCGAGCGCGCGCGCCGCATCGTGGTGCTGACCGATGCCTCCAAGTTCGGCCGCGTCAGCCTGCACCGCATTGCGCGCCTCGACCAGATCCACACCATCATCACCGACGCCGGCATCGACGACGCCACCCGCGAGGGACTGCAACGGCTGGGCATCGAAGTGATCATCGCCGAGCCCACCACATGACCGACACCCGCTCCCTGCAGGGCCGCATCCTCACCCCACTGGGTTGGCGGCGTGGCCATGTCCACTTCGATTCGCACGTGCGTCAGCTGCAGGTGGACGACCACAGCGGCGCTGACGATCTGCAGCTGCCGGTGATCCTGCCCGGCTTCATCGACCTGCATGTGCATGGCGCAGCCGGCGTGGACCTGATGCAGGGCGGCGACGTGGCGCGCACCATTGCCCGCACCCATCTGCGCTTTGGTACCACCACGCTGCTGGCCACCACCATGACCGCTGGCCTGGACGAAATCGAGCAGGCGCTGCAGGGCGTGGCCGCTGCGATAGCGGCACCAGATGCAGAGGCCGCGAGCATTGTCGGCGTGCATCTGGAGGGCCCCTTCATCAGCCCGCAACGGCTGGGCGCGCAGCCCAACCGCACGATCGAAGCGACGCTGGCCCTGGTGCAGCAGCTGCACGCACTCGCCCCGATCCGGGTGATGACGCTGGCGCCGGAGATCGGCGAGCACACCGCGTTGATTCCCGCGCTTGCAGCGATGGGCATCCGTGTGCAGCTCGGCCACAGCGCAGGTACCTACGAGGAAGGCGTGGCCGCGCTGCAGGCCGGAGCCTCCGGCTTCACCCACCTGTTCAACGGCATGACCGGCGTCGATCACTATCGCCCGGGCATTGCCGCGGCGGCGCTGGCGCATGCGCAGTACGCCGAGATCATTCCCGACCTGCAGCACATCCACCCCGGCGTGATCCGGCTGGCCGCGCGCGCGATCCCGCGCCTGTACGCAGTGACCGACGCCACTGCGGCCACCGGCATGCCCGATGGCGAATACGCCCTGGGCGAGCAACGCGTGCACAAGTGCGGCGGCTGCGTGCGACTGGCGACCGGTTCGCTGGCCGGCAGCGCGCTGACCATGGACCAGGCGTTGCGCAACCTGGTGCGGGTCGGGCTGGACCTGGCTGACGCCTCGCAACGCGTTTCCACCTTCCCTGCCGACTACCTTGGCCTGGGCGATCGCGGCCGCATCGCGCCCGACGCCCGCGCCGACCTGGTGGTGCTGGACGCCGAACTGCGCCTGCAGCAGGTGGTGGTCGGCGGGCACGTGGTTGATTTGAACGCTGCAAACGCCTGACGTGCCGCCCGTCCTGACGCCTGGAACACCTGACGTACCACCGCTCCTTGACGCCGGAAATGCCTGACGCACCGCCTTTGTAGAGTCGAGCTTGCTCGACTGCTCTGCCGCGCCCTGCGCGGTCAGTCGAGCAAGCTCGACTCTACGAAAGCAATCCGCACCGAAACGCCTCCTGGGAATATGCCGATGACTGCACCCACCGCCCCGCGCTGGCCCGTACGCTACCTGCTCTTCATCGGCGGCCTCGGCGGCCTTCTGTACGGCATCGATATCGGCATCATCGCTGGTGCCCTGCCCTATCTTGAAGCCACCGCCAGCCACGCGTGGCAACTCAGCAGCCAGCAGCTCGGCTTCGTCGTGGCGGCGGTGCTGCTGGGCAGCGTGCTGTCCTCGCTGTTCGCCGGCATGGTGGCCGACCTGATCGGCCGCCGCGGCGCGATGCTGCTGGCCGGCCTGCTGTTCACCGCGTCGATTCCGATCATGGCGCTGGCCTCGGGTTACACGCCGTTGCTGCTAGGCCGCCTGCTGCAGGGCATCAGTGGCGGCCTGATCGGTGTGGTGATTCCGCTGTACCTGGCCGAAGTGCTCAGCCCCGAACGACGCGGGCGCGGTGCGGCCATGTTCCAGCTGCTGCTGACCATCGGCCTGGTACTGGCGGCGCTGATCGGCCTGTACCACGCACATGCAGTCGACGCCGCCGCTGAAGCCGTGCGCTCACTGCCGGTCGCGCAACAGGCGCAGGAACTGTTCACGGTGAAGGACCACGCCTGGCGCACCATCTTCTGGACCTGCCTGGCGCCGGGCCTGCTGTTCTGCGCCGGCATCTTCTGGCTGTCCGAGTCGCCGCGCTGGCTGGTGCGTCGCGGCCGCATCGATGACGCGCGCCGCAGCCTGCAGCGCGTGCTGCCCGCTTCGGAGGTGGAGCCGACGCTTGCACAGATCCAGGCACCGGAATCGAGCAGCAGCAGCGGCAAGCGCGACCCGCTGCTCAGCCGCCGCTACGTGGTGCCGTTCCTGCTCGCCTGCGTGGTACTGGCCTGCACCCAGGCCACCGGCATCAATTCGGTGCTGGCGTACGCGGTGAACATCCTCAACCAGGCCGGCCTGTCCGGCTCGGTGGCCAACAGCGCCGACGTGGCGATCAAGCTGCTCAATGCGGTGATGACCGTGGTCGCGCTGCTGCTGGTCGATCGCAAGGGCCGAAAGTTCCTGCTGATGCTCGGCAGCGGCGGTATCTGCGTGGCCCTGCTGGCCGCCGCGACCCTGTTCTTCCAGGCCGAGCGTGGCCGCGCAGACGTGCAATCGCAGCTGCAGGCCGCCGTCAGCGGCGATGGCCTGCAGCTGGTGCTGGATGAAACGCAGTGGCAGCGCCTGGGCGGAGGCATCGACAGCGAAGGCCGGCCACTGCAGCTGACCGTGTCGTACGCCTACGGCGATTTCACCAATGTGCGCGCCCTGCGCAGCGACAACCTGACCGATCGCGAGCTGCGCATCGAGCGTGCCGGCACCGTGCAGCCGGACAGCGTGATCGGCGCGTTCTTCCGCACGCTCCACCTGAACCCGTTCGCCGACCCGGCCAAGGCCGCGCAGGCACCGTTGCGCATCGAGCAGGCCCGCATCGGCCCGGTGCCGCCGCCGGCACACGGCTGGGCCGTGGCCGCCTGCATCCTGGTATTCGTCGCGTTCTTCGCAGTCGGCCCCGGCGTCTGCGTGTGGCTGGCGCTGTCCGAACTGATGCCCAACCGCATCCGTTCCAACGGCATGAGCATCGCGCTGCTGATCAACCAGTTCGTGTCCACTACCATCGCCGCGATCTTCCTGCCCACCGTGGGCCACTACGGCTACGCCAGCATGTTCGTGTTCTGGGCGGCGTGCACCTTCGTGTTCTTCCTGGTGGCCGCGCTATGGCTGCCCGAGACCAAGGGCAAGTCGCTGGAAGAGATCGAAGCACGGTTTGCCGGCAAGCGGGGCTGATCGCGGCGTCGCGATTGCACAGCCCGTCTTCCGTAATCCTGTCGTGAACAGCCCGATCCGGGGCCGGCAAGCGTGATGCATCCCGCAGGAATGGCGTAGCTCGCGGCAGCCGGCGGCGTCCTGCCCCAACAGTTCTCCCACTACAAAGGGAGATTCTGCATGGGCATGGATGCCGCTGGTGTCGCACTGGTCCGGGCAATCACGCTCGACGCCCGGCAACCACGCCTGCTGCGCTTGCAGGGGCTGCATGAAGCGTGGGTCGTCGAACGCTTCGAAGGCACCGAATCGGTCTGCGGCGACAACCGCCTGCAGATCGACTGCCTGGCCACCGACGCCTTCCTGGAACTGGAATCCTGGCTGGAGCAGCCGCTGACCCTGCAGCTGCGCCAGGCCGACGGCTCGCTGCGGCAGTGGCATGGCCTGTGCACCGAGGCGGCACAGCTGGGCAGCGATGGCGGCCTGGCCCGCTACCGCCTGATCCTTGAACCCTGGACGGCGCTGCTGCGGCTACGCCGCAACGCGGTGATCTTCCAGGACCAGGACACCCGCGCCATCTGCGAGCAGATCTTCACCGACTACCCGCAGGCAGTGTTCCGCTTCGACGTGCAGGCCGAACTGCCGGTCCGTGCGATCACCACCCAGTACCGCGAGACCGACTGGGCCTTCGTCACCCGCCTGCTGGCCGAAGCCGGCCTGGCCTGGCGCATCGAGCAGGCACAGGGCGATGAGGCCGCGCACACGCTGGTGGTGTTCGAGCCGGGGGCCGAGCTGCCTGACCGCGGCACGTTGCGCTTCCATCGCGCCGACATGGCCGAGGCGCGCGATGGCATCACCGCCTTCGCCGAGCGCCAGCAGCTGGTGCCCAACGCCAGCACCGTGGCCAGCTGGCACAGCGAGCAGGTCGGTGCCGTGGCCGCGCAGTCCAGTGCCGACGCTGGCAGCCTGCCGGCGCTGGAGGTCTATGTGCAGCCGCGCGCCGGCCGTTTCGCGCAGTCCGGCTGGGCCGATGCCGAAGCGCAGGCGCGGCTGGATGCGCTGCGCGTCGGCCAGGTGCTCTACAGCGGCAGCGGCAGCGAGCGCCAGCTGGCCGCCGGCAGCACCTTCAGCCTGGCCCAGCATCCGCAGCACGAAGGCCAGGCCTTCCAGCTGCTGGCGGTGCAGCACGTGGCCCTGAACAACCTGGACCAGGGCATTGCCGACCTGCTGGGCAGCCCGGCACTGGAGCGCGGTGCCTACCGCAACAGCTTCATCGCCACCGGCAGTGGCGTGCCGCTGCGTGCCCTGCCGCAGGACCGCCCCACCCTGCACGGCCCGCAGACCGCGCGCGTGGTCGGCATCGCCAACGCGGCGGTGACCCCCAACCGCGAGCACCAGGTGCGCATCCAGTTTGGCTGGCAACGCGGCAGTACGCCCAACCCCGGTGGCCTGACCGACACCGGCAGTGCCCAGCCCGGCCATGCCCCCGGCGACCACACCAGCGGCAGCTGGGTGGCCGTGGCCGAATGGGTGGCCGGCCCCAACTGGGGCACCAGCTTCCTGCCCCGCGTGGGCAGCGAGGTGCTGGTGGAATTCCTGCACGGCGACATCGACCAGCCGCGCATCACCGGCCAGCTGTACAACGGCGAGGTCGCCCCGCCCTTCGGTGGTGGCATCGACGAGAACGCGCGCCATCCCGGCGTGCTCAGTGGCCTGCATACCCAGGCCCACGACGGCAGCGGCACCCAGCAGTGGCTGATGGATGACACCCCCGGCCAGCTGCGCACCCGCCTGCACAGCTCGCTGGCCGACAGCCGGCTGGAACTGGGCTACCTGATCGCCCATCAGGACACCGCCCGCGGCGCGCTGCGCGGCGAAGGTTTCGAGCTGGCCACGCAGGGCTGGGGCAACGTGCATGCCAGCGAAGGCCTGCTGCTGTCGGCCAGCCTGCAGGAGCGCGCCGCATCCACGGTGATGGACAACGCCAGCGTGGTGGCGCAGCTCAAAGGCGCCGAACGCAGCCTGGAACAGATGCAGCAGACCCTGGCCGAGCAGCAGGTGCCGGGCCTGGCCGAGTACCAGCGCACCCAGCAGCTGCGCGAGCAGATCGACCCGAAGGCACAGGGCCGCTATACCGGCGACGTGAACGGGCAGAGCGCGATGAAGCCCGGCAGCGACGGCCGCAGCCCTGGCGAGCAGCCGGTGGAACGGCTGGGCACGCCGCTGCTGGTGGCCGAAGCGCCGCACCACGTGGCCTGGACCACCGCGGCCAGCGCCGTGGCCTATGCCGGGCAGAACCTGCAGATGACCGTGCAGCAGGACCTGCACGTCAGCGCCGGCGAGACCCTCGCCACCGTGTCCGGCGAGCACGTCTCGCTGTTCGCGCAGAGCGGCCCGCTGCGGGTGATCGCCGCACAGGGGCCGGTCAGCCTGCAGGCCAACGATGGCGAGCTGGAACTGCTGAGCGAGCAGGCGCTGACCATCACCGCCACCGACGAGCGCATCGACGTGCTGGCGCAGACCAAGGTGGTGCTGCAGGCCGGCAGCAGTGCGATCACGCTGGAGGGCGGCAACATCACCTTCAGCTGCCCCGGCGAGTTCAAGGTCAAGGCCGGCGAGCATCCGTTCATGGGCGGGGAGCACGCTGTCCCGTTCATCCCTCCGCTTCCTGGAGGGCTTCAGCGCATTCCCGACTGGATCGCGTTGGACTACCGCGATGTGGAAACACAACAGGCCATGGCAGGCACTCCTTACGAAATCCACTTCAGGAACGGCTCGGTCATCAAGGGAAAGCTGGATGTTGCCGGCAAGGCCCACCATGAGCCCATCCCGAAGCAGGAGGTAGAGAAGGTCGTCTATGAACCCCGCAGCGCTGATACGGAAGACAACTGGCCCGACCTCGAACTGATCGCCAACCCTCAACAGGGTGCGGGCCGTGGGTGATTCGCGCACCGATCTCCCCAATCAGGCAGCCCCCGTCACCCTGCAGCAGCTTCGCGAAGCGCTCGCCTTCATCAGCGAGCAGTACAGGAGTGCTGTCGACGGCGGCAAGAACGTCTTCGCATGGCTGTGGGAGTCGATCCAGGGGGACTTCAACCAGGAGCGCAGCACCGGGCAGGTCGTATTCGACACCGCCATTTCAATGATCCCCGGCGTGGACCAGGTCTGCGACGTCCGAGACATCATTGCCAACTGCAAGCAGATCAACGACGACAAGAGCAATTCCTGGGCCTGGATCGCGCTGGTCCTGACCCTGATCGGCCTGATCCCCACGCTGGGCTCGCTGCTGAAGGGTGTATTGAAGATCTTCTTCCTCTTCATCCGCCGCTTCGGCTTGAACCATCTTGTGCGCGCTGTGGATGAGGCCATGAGCTGGGTCATCACGCTCCTGCGCCGACGTGAGGTCGCCCAATACTGGAAAGCACTGCGCTGGGACCGCGTGTTCCATGAGCTGGCCAAGCAGACCCGCATCGTGCGTGCACGGGTGACCCAGGCACAGCTGTTGAAAGCCTTCGATCGCGCCGTGCTGCTGATGCGTAGCCTGCTGGGCAAGGTGGCCGACATCCCGATGGTGGGGCGCCGTGCCCAGGAGACCATCGACCTCGTCGTTGGCATCCGGAAGATCGCAGACAACTACATCGGAAAAGTACTGGCGCCCGTACAGCGCATCCTTGACACGATCATCAAGCGCCTTGAATTCGAAGACATGGTGCAGCGACGCGGCATCGTCAACGCCGGCAATTTCCATTTCACCGGAACGCTGCCCGAGGCACATGCCGTCACGTTGATGCGGCGGGTTGATCCGCCGCCTTCGTGGCTTGGTAAAGGAGAGCCAACCAAGAATATGCCGCTCGATCCGTCCGACTATCGTGCACGTGTCGACAAGATGGCGGACAAGGGCTTCCCGAAATTGACCGATGACCAGATCAAGAGTTTTGCCAAAGGCATGTGCGCCGATACGATCAAGGGACCTGCAAAGCTGTATCGCGTGGTCTCACCAGCGAACTTCAGTGCCGGTGCGGACTGGGTTACCGAAGAAGTCTTCAATACGATCATGAAGTCAGCCGACCCGAGGGCCACCTGGCGAAAGCACCTGGCCGTCTGGCCAGACTGGAACCCCAATGGACAGTTCGTCGTCTATGAGCTCAAGGCAGGAGAAGAACTGAAGGTGTGGCGCGGCCCGGCATCTGCGCAAATCAAGAAAGAGCTGAAGGATCACCACCTTGAAGGCGGCTACGAGCAGATCAAATTCGATGCGGCCTTTGAATATGACGCTTCCGGCATGCCGGGGAAGAGGACGTTGGCCGATAGTTCGGAGTACTACGCGGTCAATGAAACCACCGGCGCCATGACCAAGAGCAGCATGACCTATGACAAGTGGAAGCTGCTGCCTCCGCACGAGCAGGTAAAGTACGTAGGCCTCCGGACGGAGATCAACAATCCGCGCATTCTCGGCCCTCTTGACACAGGCTGGGGCACAACTGATTTTGGCACCCAGATGAACGATGTGAAGCTAGGGCTGCCAAACATCTCCGGCCAGAAACTCAATCGCTGAACATGAGCAACCAATACCTGGAACTCAATCCCTGGCACAAGCGCCAAGCCGCCCTCATCCATCATTTCACCTCGATGGATTATCTGAAGGGATTGTTGCCGCAGATCGACAGCCTGCTGGCGCTGACCGACCAGATGCTCAATGAGCGATCGCATCTGGATACGGCGGGCAGAGCCTTGGCAGGTTGGAGCTCCCAAAATACGGCATCACACTTCGCGACGTACGCTTTTCCGGCGCTCATGGAGTTTCGTGAAGGCATCGTCAAGGACATAGCACTGCGCTCAATCGAGCAATACAGTGTCGCAGGCGAGCACCAATGTGCTCGCATGCTGGAGGAGTACGCCTACCAGATGGCCTGGGCGACGCCGGAGCAGGAAAAGCTGTTCCGTGACACCACCGAAAGCGTCTTCAGATATGCACGGGAGCTCTCCGGCATAGTCGCACGCCCCCCCGTCAAGAATGACTTCTCATTCTGGCTGCTCTGGAACAAGGGCGTGATCGACTCACATCGAATCCCAAAATTCCGTGTCCGCACAGATTTTGTCGTGCGAACCAATCAGGTTCCTCCGCGCACTGGTATCTACGTTGCCAAAGATGACCCCATAGCTTCACTTCAGTTTGCATGGACTGGTGGGTACGGACACCTTTGCCCAGCCATGGCCCCCAATGATGTTGGACGAGCCGTACTGCGGCAGTTCGGTCGAGAGCGACTGTGGGGCGATGCAGAAGGCCTGTATCGCTTCCTCGATGCAAACCGGCATCTGGATCCCTATGGATGGTCAGACATTCAGGCCGATCTGGTGAAGGTGGCTCCGTCAGTGATCGCCGGTTCGGCCTTCGATCTGAAGGATTGCGACTGGTATTTTGTCGAACCCATTGCCGATGAATTCGAGGAAATCGACGGCAGCTACACCGGCACCGATCAGCCGGATCTCCGACCGGACCGAGTCGCCGCCGGCAAGCGGGTGCCTGTGGCCGGCTGGTGGTACACGCCCGCGCAAGGTGGTCGGCGCTTCTTCAAGCAAGGCGATGTGTTCCCCGCCATCAACAGCGACTGGGGTGACACCTTCTGGATCTGGGCGCCAGACCAGACGCCGCCGGCATTGGGTTGAAGAGCATTTCATGACCTGCCCTTTCCGGAGTTGCACCATCAGAAGCATGCCCGCCCCATGGAATTGACGCCCTGGCACAAGCGCCAAGCCGCCCTCATCCATCATTTCACCTCGATGGATTATCTGAAGGGATTGTTGCCGCAGATCGACAGCCTGCTAGCCATGACCGACCAGATACTTGATGAGCGCTCGCATCTGGATACAGCTGGCAGAGCCTTGGCGGGTTGGGAATCACAAGATACGGCATCGCATTTTTCGACGTATGCCTATCCTGCACTGATGGAGTTCCGGGAATGTGTGGTTGAAGACATAGCACTGCGCTCAATCGAGCGGTATCGAGGAGCAGGTGAACACCAATGTGCTCGCATGCTGGAGGAGTACGCCTACCAGATGACCTGGGCGACGCCGGAGCAGGAAAAGCTGTTCCGTGACACCACCGAAAGCGTCTTCAGATATGCACGGGAGCTCTCCGGCATAGTCGCACGCCCCCCCGTCAAGAATGACTTCTCATTCTGGCTGCTCTGGAACAAGGGCGTGATCGACTCACATCGAATCCCAAAATTCCGTGTCCGCACAGATTTTGTCGTGCGAACCAATCAGGTTCCTCCGCGCACTGGTATCTACGTTGCCAAAGATGACCCCATAGCTTCACTTCAGTTTGCATGGACTGGTGGGTACGGACACCTTTGCCCAGCCATGGCCCCCAATGATGTTGGACGAGCCGTACTGCGGCAGTTCGGTCGAGAGCGACTGTGGGGCGATGCAGAAGGCCTGTATCGCTTCCTCGATGCAAACCGGCATCTGGATCCCTATGGATGGTCAGACATTCAGGCCGATCTGGTGAAGGTGGCTCCGTCAGTGATCGCCGGTTCGGCCTTCGATCTGAAGGATTGCGACTGGTATTTTGTCGAACCCATTGCCGATGAATTCGAGGAAATCGACGGCAGCTACACCGGCACCGATCAGCCGGATCTCCGACCGGACCGAGTCGCCGCCGGCAAGCGGGTGCCTGTGGCCGGCTGGTGGTACACGCCCGCGCAAGGTGGTCGGCGCTTCTTCAAGCAAGGCGATGTGTTCCCCGCCATCAACAGCGACTGGGGTGACACCTTCTGGATCTGGGCTGCAGACCAGGCGCCGCCGCCAAAGCGCTGAGCCCATCACTGGTTGAGGGTTGTATCAATGGCGGCCCTTCCCCAAGGCAGCACGCTGTCCCACGCGCACGGCGCATGCACGCACCTACCCGCTGCTACGGCTTCACCGGCACAGACCCGGTGATGTGTTTCTCCAGTGCCTCGGCATCACTACCGGTCAACCCACTCAGGTTCATCGATTCAGCAAACGGTCCCTGCACCGTCGCCACCATCAGCACCCGGCCATCCACGCTGATCGCCATGCGCTGGCCGACCATCGCCGCTGTGCCATCGTGGATGCGCTGGTGCGCCTCGGGCCGATAGCGGATCTGCAGCGCCGTCTGGCCGTACTCATCCTGCACGGCGCGCACGTCAGCGATGTCCGCACTGCTGGCAAGTGGAGGCTCGCGCAGCGTCAGCTTCTCGTCCTGCCACTGTACCGGCACGCCCTTGCCGGCCGCATCGACCGCGCTCAGGCGCACATCCACGCCGGGCAGTGGCGGGCGGTCCGCTCCCACCCGCATGGCGGGCATCGCGCTGGGCATGCAGCCTGCCAGGGCCGTCGCCGCCCCCAACACCAGCGCAAGCAGAGCCCTCACTTCAGCTTCCGCAGCTTGAACGCCACCAGCACCTGCAGCAGCCCATACAGCAGGCTGCCGATGCCGATCCACAGCGTGGTCACCGCCACGCCCGCATAGGGGTTGGCCGCAAACAGCAGGCCCAGCACCACTGCCAGCACGCCACTAAGAATCAGCAGCCACTCGCCCTGAATCTGCTTGCGCACGCGGATCGCGAACACGATGCGATAGATGCCGGCCACCAGCAGCCACGCCGCCAGGAACAGCACCAGCACGCTGGCGGTGGCCAGCGGATTGATCACCGCCAGGATGCCGAAACCCAGCGAAGCGATGGCATACAGCGCCAGCCAGCCACGGGAAGCGCCACTGCCGCCGCTGATCAGTGCGAATAGACTGATGACGCCCTCAACGATGGCGACTACACCCAGCGTCCACGCCAGTGCCATCGCCGCCGACAGCGGCCAGCCGATGGCGACAATGCCGAAGCCCAGCGCGACCAGCCCATACAACAGCAGGATCCACCAGCTACGGCCGACCGCCGACAACAAGGGAGACAAGGGGGAATTCATGGCCACTCCTTCGATCCGGAACCTGACGCATCCTAGCCCCTGTCGATGAAGGGAGCGATCACGGCACCCGCGCGCATACCCACACGCGCACCTCCGCAGCGCCGACCAGGCGCAGCGTCTCGGCGACCTCCATCACCGTGCTGCCGGTGGTCATCACGTCATCGACCACGGTCAGCCGCGTGGGCACCGGACCACGGATAGCAAACGCATCGAACAGATTTTCCCTGCGTTGTTCGGCCGTGCGTTCGGACTGCGGTGCGGTGTGGCGGCGCCGGTACAGCCCTTGCCAGACCGGCATCGGCAGCAACCGGCATAGCTCGCCCGCCTGGTTGTAGCCGCGCTGGCGCAACCGGCGATTGTGCAACGGAACCGGCACCAGTGGCGGACACCACCAGGGCGGCGGCGCGCGCTGCATCAGTTGCGCGAGCAGGCGTCCGGCTGCGAGATCCTGATGAAATTTGTAGCGCACCAGCAGCTGATCCACAGGCGGCAGGTACAGCAGGCTGGCATGCGTGGCGGCCTGTGGCGGTACCTCCTCGCGGCAGGTTCCGCAGACGATCAACGCGTTGTCGGGCAGCGGCAATGCGCAGCGCAGGCAGGCGCGGCCGGACCACGGAAGTTCGGCCAGGCATGCAGCGCAGAGGTCCAGCCCATCGTGGCCCGGGTCACCGCAGACCAGGCAGCGGAGCGGTAGCAGCACACGAAGTGCAGCCTGCACGTGGCGGACTGGGTTGAAGAAGGCAGACATGCACTTCAGCATGTCGCCGCCGTCAGCGCGTTGCCATCGGGGGCGCCCTCAACGACCCGTAGGCATTTTCATCGTCCACATTCTGCCCCGATCACTTCACCGCGTTGGCGCAGGCTTCGCATCCACCCGAGTGCGATACACCATGTACGGCGTCTGCCGCCGATCCGCGCCGCCATTGAATCCGGCTTGCCGATGCAGCTGGTTGGCGGTGAAGTACAGATAGCCATCGGGCCCCATCGACAAGGTATCCGGCCACAGGATGCGCGGGTCGTGCACCACAGTCGTCCAGCGCCCCTGCGCATCGCGGGCATGGATGGCGTTGTGCTCGTAGTCGCTCGCATACAGCCGGCCGTTGGCGTCCATCTCCATACCATCGGACGCGCCCTTGTCGCCGAGGTCGACCACGGCCGCAGCCAGCGCCGCCTCACTTACCTTGGGGTCGCGCAGCAAGGCGGTGGGCACGCTGTACAGATGGCGACTGGACAACGGGGTATAGAACAGCGTCGCGCCATCCGGCGACAACGCAATGCCATCGGCAGCCACGGTGAACGGCTGCGTGGAACCATCCGCGTTGCGCAGCCGCATCTGCTGTCCTTCCACGATCGGTACGAATGCCTGATCGGCCGATGTGGACACATGGCCGATCAGGCGCTTGGACGCGGCGCCGGTAGCGAGGTCGATCACGATGATGCCGCCGATGCCGCTCAGCGACGAGTCGGTCACGTAGGCCACGCCCTCGCGACCGACACGGAAATCGAAGCGCACATCGTTGACGTAGGTGCGCGCGTCGATGACGTTGGCCGGGAACACCAGCGTTCTGGCCACGGTATTGGTGGCCAGATCGATCGCCACCAGCTTGGCGCCGCCGGCCTGAGGTGCAGAGAACCCGGGCGCGGCGGTGTCCAGCACCCACAACCGACCCTGGCCATCGGCCACCACACTCTGCACGCTGATGAAGTGGGCCGCCGGATCGGGACCGTCCTTGCGGTTGATGCGCGCATCCGGATAGGGCACGGCGCGGCCGTCGCGCCATTCGGCCACGCTGTAAGGCACCTCATCGCCCCAGCGCGGGAAGTTGACAAAGATCCTCCCGGTCTCGGACACCGCCACGCTGGTGGGCATGGCGCCCTCGAAACGCGCCACCGGCTCGATGATGCCGATGCTACGATCGCTGGGCAGCACAGGCGTTCCTGCCAGCGCCAGCGCGGGGGAACTGGCCAGGGCCAGCACGGCAGCCGCCAGGCGGCGGATACTGCAGTTGATCATGGTTGCTCTCGATGCAGGTCCGGGTGCAGCCCCGGCGTGGGTGCATCTTCAGCGGCGCACCTGGCATCGGGTAGACGGTGCAACGGGGAATCATCTTCACTGCAGGAGTGAAGATGAAAGGAAGATTGATCGCGTTGATCGAAGCAATGAATATCGTCTATCAGTTGCGTGCCTGCCTTGTGGCGAACCCGCTCAACACATCTCAATGGCTGCCAACGCGGTCTCGAACCTGTGCTGGCCTTCTTCACCCCACCAGGGAACGGTCATCACAGCACCCCGCTGCTGCAACTGGTGCAGAAGAAGCAGGAAGGCTTGTACCTCCCGCTCGCCCCACGACGGTCCCATGCGGTAGTCAAGCGTCAACCCATGGCGCATGACGAGCACACCCAGTTCTGGCAGAAGAACGCCGTCGCAGGCGATGTCTGCAAGACTGATATGGAAAGGCTCTACTTCGTCCTGGAGAACACGCCGCGCGTCGCCCGGCCCCATGAACGGCTGACCACGATCTTCCGCACCGAGCCAGAGCTGCACGCTTCCAGAAGCCGCGACGCGGGCACCGCAGGCAAACAGATAGGCGAACGCATCAGCCGTCCCGGCGGCTTCACAGCACGTGAGCTCCACTTCCGGGAGCGAACCATCATCGGTGACGAAGTAGCACCGTAACGGCGCCAACACCTCCTGCGGGAGGAACATTGCGACTCCTGGCTGCATTGCTCCTACTCATCTCCATTTTCACGCGAGTGGGAGGATCGCACAGCGGGCGCCTCGACAGCCACATCTCCAACCGTCTTCGGCACCATCAACAACTCCGCCAGCCCGCGATAGATCGGCACCCGGCACACCAACCCGGACACGCCACGCGCGATCAACACCGTGGCCAGGATCGGCAGCAGCAGATCGCCGCTGTCGGTCAGCTCCAGCGAGATCACCGCCGAGGTCAGCGGTGCCTGGGTCACGCCGGTCAGGTAGGCGCACATGCCCAGCAGCACGAACGCACGCGGGTCCACGCCCGGCATCAGTACCGCCAGGTTGTGGCCCAGCCCGGCACCGACCGCCAGCGCCGGCGAGAACAGGCCACCGGGGATGCCCGCCACATAGGACGCCAGATTGGCCAGCAGCTTCATCAGCCCGAATTCGTGGCCCACCAGCGCCTGGCCCTGCACCAGGCTGCGCGCCTGCTCATAACCGGTACCGAACGCACCTTCACCGAACACCAGCGCCAGCAGCACCACCACCAGGCCGCATCCGGCGGCCAGCAGCACCGGATGCCGTTGCCGCAGCTGGCCCAGCCAACGTGGACGCCCCGCCGCACTGGCCAGCACAGCACGCGCGAACACTCCGCCCAGCAACCCGGCCACCACGCCACACAGCAGGATCGCCAGCCAGCCCTGGCCCAGCGGCAACCGCGCACTTACATGGCCGAAGTAGGTGTAGTTGCCCAGCAGGCCCAGCGACACCACGCCGCCGACAATCACGGCGGTCAGCAGCGTGCCGGAGAACCGATGCTCGAAACGGCCGCTGAGCTCCTCGATGGCGAAAACGATACCGGCCAGCGGCGTGTTGAACGCCGCCGCGATGCCGGCAGCACCACCGGCCAGCAGGAAGTGCGAGAGCTCGCGTGGGTCCTTGAAGCCGAACCATCGGCCGAACAGGTACATCAGGCTGGCGCCCACATGCACGGTGGGGCCTTCGCGCCCCACTGACGCGCCACCCAGCAGCGACAGCGATGTCAGCAGCAGCTTTCCAGCCGAAACGGCGGGCGAAAGGTTGGCCTCCCGGAACGACGCGTCCGGCTTGTCCAGGGCAGCAATGACCTGCGGAATGCCGCTGCCGCGCGTGGGCTTCAGCACACCACTGGTCAGCCAGGCCAGCAACGCGAAGATGCCCGGCGTGAGCAGCAGGGCCCACCACGGCGAGTGCGAGGTGATGCGCTGGAACAGGTGGAAGGCGGCGTCGCTGGCCTTGGCGAACAGGATCGCCACCAGTGCTACGGCCACGGCACCGCCCCACAGCGCGGCGCGGCGGCGCCAGGCCTCGCTCAGGACCAGCGCAGTGATACGGCCGCGAAGGCGGTAAAGATCAATCATGCAGGGCAGTCTGGACGCTGCGAACGCTGGCGGACAGCGGCTACTGTGGCTGATGGCCTTGCAGGATGCGGTGAAATGCACTGGTACTGCGGGGAAACGCACCCGAAACCCGGATAGATGCAACGATCTGCAACGCCGATGTTCAGATCGCCAGACGATGGAGAACGTGGGTCAGCGCCAGCTGGGAACAGCCCCGGTCCGGCAGTACCCCGTCCTCGCCGGGCGCACCCACCTCGAACCCCTCCTCGACATCCTCGTAGTACAGCAACCCGCCAGGCAGTTGTGCGACCACCCACACCGACTCGATGGTGCCCAGCCTGTGCAGTGGCATTGCACGCAATGGCACACGCAGCGTTTCGAAGATGGCTCGGTGCCCCGGTGAGCAGTCCTGCAATTGCCGCGCGATCAGAGCTTCCAGCTCTTCGCGGGTGATCGGCAACCAGCTGTCGAGAGAGTCCATTGCAACGCGGCCCGATTGAATGTGCACGCCTGAGTGTATCGCCGGCGCAGCGCGCACCGCCTCCTTCCGGATCAGTTTCAACGCGTGTCCCAGCTGCGCGTACCGGCCACTGTAAACTATATTGAATACATTTCGGTTGACAGTCCCGGTGCGCCCACCCACACTGCCGCCCTCGCTCCATTCGTACCCAAGGTCCCGCCATGGCTGCTGCCATCCGCCACGACTGGCAACACGACGAACTGCAGGCGCTGTTCGATCTGCCGTTCCCTGAGCTGCTGTTCCGCGCCGCAGCGGTCCACCGCGACCATTTCGACCCATCGCAGGTACAGGTTTCCACGCTGCTGTCGGTGAAGACCGGCGGGTGCCCGGAGGACTGCGCGTACTGCCCGCAGGCGCAGCGCTACAGCACCGGGGTGAACGCACAGAAGTTGATGGACACCGACGCGGTGCTGGCCAAGGCACGCCAGGCCAAGGCCGCCGGTGCGTCGCGTTTCTGCATGGGCGCCGCATGGCGTTCGCCGAAGGACCGCGACATCCCGAAGGTGGCGGCGATGATCGCCGGGGTGAAGGCATTGGGCCTGGAGACCTGCGCCACGCTGGGCATGCTCAGTGGCGAGCAGGCGCGTGCGCTGAAGGATGCCGGCCTGGACTACTACAACCACAACCTCGACACCGCGCCGGACTACTACGATTCGATCATCCAAACGCGCCAGTACCAGGACCGCCTGGATACGCTGGAACATGTGCGCGACGCCGGCCTGAAAACCTGCTGCGGCGGCATCGTCGGCATGGGCGAGACGCGCGCGCAGCGGGTCGGCCTGCTGCTGGCGCTGGCCACGCTGCCGGCCCATCCCGATTCAGTGCCGATCAACAAGCTGGTGCAGGTGGCGGGTACACCGCTGCACGGCAGTGCCGAGCTGGACCCGTTCGAGTTCGTGCGCATGATCGCCGTGGCGCGCATCGCCATGCCGCGCTCGATGGTGCGGCTGTCGGCCGGGCGTGAGGCCATGAGCGACGAACTGCAGGCGCTGTGCTTCATTGCCGGTGCCAATTCGATCTTCTACGGCGACAAGCTGCTGACCACCGGCAACCCGGAGAGCGAGCGCGACCTGGCCCTGTTCGCGCGGCTGGGGCTGCAGCCGATGGCGGTGCAGGTGGATGCCGAGGGCCACGACCACGGTGGCACCGTGCACGCCGACATCAGCGCCGATGCGGCCGGCTGCGGCTGCGCTCACGCGGCCTGAGACGGGATGCAGGCAGGCGTCGCGGCAACGCGCTACCCTAGCCGCCCCGTCGCCGCATTCAGCCGCCATGGCCCGCCCCGACCTGACCGCTCGCCTTCATGCCCAGCGCGCCCTGCGCGATGCCCAGGGGCGTCGCCGCCCGCGACGCACGGTCAGCCGTCGTGATGGTGTGCGCCTGGAAGTGGACGGCCAGTGGCTGACCGGCTTCTGCAGCAACGACTACCTCGGCCTGGCCCAGCAGTTCAGCGTGGTCAACGCGCTGCAGGATGCCGCCGCGCGCGAGGGCGCTGGCGCCGGTGCCTCGCACCTGGTGTGCGGCCACCACGCAATGCACGATGCGCTGGAGCGCGAGGTGGCCGACTGGCTCGGCTACCCGCGTGCACTGCTGTTCGGCAGTGGCTTCGCCGCCAACCTGGCGGTGCAGCAGGCGCTGCTGAGCGAAGAGAACGATGTGTGCGTGCAGGACAGGCTCAACCACGCCAGTCTGCTCGACGCCACGCGTCTGGCCGGTGCGCGCCTGCGCCGCTATCCGCACCTGGATGCGGAGGGCGCGATGCGCCAACTCAAGCATGCGCCTGATGGCGCGGCGATGCTGGCCAGCGACGGCGTCTTCAGCATGGATGGCGACATCGCCCCATTGCGTGCACTGTCGCTGGTGGCACGACTGCAGCAGGCGCTGTTCTACGTCGATGACGCGCACGGCGTAGGCGTGGTCGGTGATGGCCGTGGCGCGGTCGCGGCAGCCGGACTGGGCGTGGATGATGTGCCGCTGCAGCTGGTCACGCTGGGCAAGGCGCTGGGTGGTTCCGGCGCCCTGGTGCTGGGCCGCGACGACCTGATCGAGCATCTGGCCGAAACCGCACGCCCCTATATCTACACCACCGCCGTACCACCGGCGATGGCGGCGGCGGCACTGGAAGCGGTGCGCCTGGCGCGCCGCGACCACTGGCGCCGCTCCAAACTGGCTGATCTGATCGCGCTGTTCCGCAGCGAAGCGCGTCGCCACGGACTGGACCTGATGGCCTCGGAGACCCCGATCCAACCGTTGCTGTGTGGCGACGACCACTCGGCCGTGGCGATGTCGCGGGCGCTGGAACAGGCCGGCTGGCTGGTCGGCGCGATCCGACCGCCGACGGTACCGGAAGGCAAGGCGCGGCTGCGCGTCACCCTGTCCGCGCTGCACTCGCCGGACCAGGTGCGCGGCCTGGTCGACGCCATCGCCAGCGCGCGTGACCACGTCGCCCTGTCCGCACGTGAGAGCGCCCCGCCACCGCTGCCCGCCTTTGCCTGAGTTCCGCGTCGTTGCCCATGCATATTGAAGTGACCGGCCGTGGGCCGGACCTGGTTCTGATCCATGGCTGGACCCTGCAGGGCGGTGTGTTCGCACCGCTGGTGCAGCGCCTGGCGGACCGGTTCACCCTGCATCGGGTCGATCTGCCCGGCCACGGCCATAGCCGCGACGACACCACGCCGCTGCGCCTGCCGTTCGTGGTCAACGCCATTGCCGCGGCCACGCCGCCGGCGGTGTGGTGCGGCTGGTCGCTGGGCGGGCTGTTCGCACTGCATGCGGCAGCGACGCTGCCGAAGGTGCGCGGGCTGGCGATGATCGCGGCCACGCCGCGTTTCGTGCGTGGCGAGGATTGGCCGCATGCAGTGGAACCGACAGTGTTCGAGCAGTTCGGGCGTGAGCTGGCCACCGACTTCGGCGGCACCCTGGAACGCTTCCTGGCACTGGACGTGATGGGCTCGGCGCACGCCCGCGAGGAGCTGCGCACGCTGCGCCAGCGCCTGGTCGAGCGCGGTGCGCCCACCGAACGTGCGCTGCTGGAAGGCCTGCGCCTGCTGGAAAACACCGACCTGCGCGGCGCACTGCCGACCCTGGGCAAACCCAGCCTGTGGATCGCCGGCCAGCGCGACCGCCTGGTGTCGCCGGCCGCGATGCAGGCCGCTGCGGCGCTGGCCCCGCAGAGTCAGGCGTTGACCGTTGCCCATGGCGGCCATGCGCCGTTCCTCGGCCATGCCGATGAGGTCGCCGCTGCCCTGCAACACTTCGTTGCCGGCCTGTCACCGGCCGATGGCGGACAATGAGCGCCTTCCGAACCGCGCAGGACTGACGCATGGATCTGGGTATCAACGGCCGCTGGGCACTGGTCTGCGGCGCAAGCAAGGGGTTGGGCCTGGGCTGCGCGCGTGCGCTGGTGCGCGAGGGCGTCAACGTGGTGATCGTGGCCCGTGGCGAGGCGGCGCTGCAGCACGCGGCCCAGGAACTGCGTGCCCTGCCCGGCGCTGCGGATGTCCGCGCGGTCGCCGCCGATGTCACCACCGAGGCCGGTCGCGCTGCGGCACTGGCCGCGTGCCCGCAGGTGGACATCCTGGTCACCAACGCCGGTGGCCCGCCGCCGGGCGATTTCCGCAGCTTCGAGCGCGATGACTGGATCGCCGCGCTGGACGCCAACATGCTGGCGCCGATCGCACTGATCCGCGCCACCGTGGACGCGATGATCGATCGCGGCTTCGGCCGCATCGTCAACATCACCTCCTCGGCGGTGAAGGCCCCGATCGACATCCTGGCGCTGTCCAACGGCGCGCGCAGTGGCCTGACCGGCTTCGTCGCCGGCCTGTCGCGCCGCACCGTGGCCCACAACGTCACCATCAACAACCTGCTGCCCGGCCAGTTCGACACCAACCGCCTGCGCGCCAACTTCGCCCACAGTGCGGGCAAGGATGGCGACGCCGGCGAAGTGGCCGAGCGCCGCCGCCAGCAGATTCCCGCCGGCCGCTTCGGCACGCCGGATGAATTCGGCGCCGCCTGCGCCTTCCTGTGCAGCGCACAGGCCGGTTACCTCACCGGGCAGAACCTGCTGATCGACGGCGGCGCCTACCCCGGTACGTTCTAAGAGACTTTCGCAATGCCGTCCCACTTCGATGCCCGCCACGTCCGCCGCGCGTTCGCCCGCGCTGCCAACAGCTACGACGCCGCCGCCGCCCTGCAGCGCGAGGTGCAGTCGCGGCTGATCGAGTCGCTGGACTACCTGGAGGCGCGCAAGCCCGAGGTGGTGCTGGACATCGGCGCCGGTACCGGCCACGCCAGTGCACTGATGAAGAAGCGCTGGCCGAAGGCGCAGGTGATCGCGCTGGACGTGGCATTGCCGATGCTGGACCAGGCCAAGCGCCAGGCCGGCTGGTGGAAGCCGTTCCAGCGCCTGTGCGGCGATGCGGCCGCGCTGCCGCTGGCCGACAACAGCGTGGACGTGATCTTCAGCAATCTGTGCCTGCAGTGGGTGGACGACCTGCCCGCGGTGTTCGCCGGGTTCCGCCGCGTGCTCAAGCCCGGTGGCCTGCTGCTGTGCTCGACCTTCGGCCCGGAGACGCTGGTCGAACTCAACGAAGCCTTTGCCGCCGCCGATGATCGCCCGCACGTCAGCCGCTTCGCGCAGATCGCCCAGTTCGGCGATGCGCTGATGATGGCCGGCTTCCGCGACCCGGTGCTGGACCGCGACCTGTTCACCCTGACCTACGACGATTTGCCCTCGCTGATGCGCGAACTGCGCGCGATGGGTGCCACCAACGCGCGGACGGACCGTCGCCACACGCTGACCGGGCGTGGCCGTTTCGCTGCGGCCGCCGCCGCGTACGAGCCCATGCGCCGCGCCGACGGCAAGCTGCCGAGCAGCTGGGAAGTGATCTATGCCCACGCCTGGGCGCCGGACCCGGGTGCCCCGATCCGCGAAGGCGGGCATGACGTGGCTTCGGTACCGGTGTCGGCGATTCCAATCCGGCGCAAGCAGACCTGATCACGCGACCGCGAATCTGCTTTTTGGTAGGTGCCAACCTTGGTTGGCATAACCCGTCAGATCGCGGTGCCGCCGGCCGTGTGCCGACCAAGGTCGGCACCCACCAGAAGCAGGCAGCCGCTCAGGTATTGGCCGGCGAACTCAGCGGCGGGCGCACCAGGTCGCGGTGGAAGAAATAGATCTCCTGCACCAGGAAACGCCAGCTGGTATGGAAGCTGCGGAAGCGCGTGCTGGGCGTGGACGAGGCCAGTGCATCGATACCCAGCGCCTTGCTCAGGCGCAGCGCGCGCGCCATGTGCAGCGGGTCACTGACGATGATCACCCGGTGCAGGTCGCGCTGGTCCATCAGCCGCTTGGCTTCGACCAGGTTCTGCACGGTGTTGCGCGAGGCGGTCTCGATCAGGATCGCGTCGTCCGGCACCCCGTGCTTGAGCGCATAACGCCGCGCCACCTGCGATTCGGAAAAGCGCGCGCCGGTGCCGCCATAGCCACCAGTGAAGATCAGCAGTGGCGCGTACTGGGCCTCATAGAGATCCAGGCCATGGCGGATGCGTTCTTCGAACACCGGCGACGGCTTGGCGTCATAGGCCGCTGCACCGAGCACGATGATGGCATCGGCCTTGGCCGCCTGGTCGCGCTCACCCACCCAGACGATCCAGGCGGTGACACCGAGCAGCCAGATCACCAGCACCACGAACAGCCGCCACAACCAGCCCAGCAGGCCGGTGCGATGCCGCTGCCGGTCACGGCTCAAGGCGTCCCCCAGCGCAGCGCTGGCAGGTCGACATTGCCGCCGGACAACACCAGGCCCACGCGCAGCCCGGCAAACCGCTGCGGCTGCGCCAGCACCGCGGCCAGCACGGTCGCCGAGGAAGGCTCGACCACCTGCTTGAGCACGTCCCACAGCAGGCGCATCGCCGCCAGCGTGGCCGCGTCATCGACCACGATCACTTCCGCACCCGCCTCGCGCAGCAGCGCGAAGTTGGGTGCGCCGATCAGGGTGCGCAGGCCATCGCAGATCGTGTCCGGGGTGAAAGCCGCCTGGCGCTCGCCTGCGGCCAGCGAGCGTGCGGTGTCATCGGCGCCGGCCGGTTCGGCCAGCACCAGCCGGGTCTGCGGGCTGGCATGCTGCAGCGCCAGCGCGGTACCGCTGGCCAGGCCACCGCCGCCCACCGGTACCACCAACACATCGAACGGGCCATCGCTGTGCAGCAGTTCCAGGGCCGCAGTGCCCTGCCCCGCCATCACTGCCGGATCTGCATAGGGGTGGACCAGGGTTGCGCCGGTATCGGCCTGCACCTTGGCGCAGGTGGCCTCACGGTCGGCGATGGTCGGCGGGCAGCGCCAGAGCGTGGCACCGTGCCGGGCGATGTTGGCCAGCTTGGCCGCCACTGCACCTTCGGGCACCACCACGTGGCAGGGAATGCCGCGGGTGCGCGCGGCCAGGGCCAGCGCGGCGCCATGATTGCCGGAGGAATGGGTGACCACGCCGGCACGGGCGCGATCGGCATCGAGCGACCACACCGCGTTGCAGGCGCCGCGGAACTTGAATGCGCCGCCACGCTGCAGGTGCTCGGCCTTGAACGCCAGCGGTGCGCCGGCCATCGCGTCAAGCGTGTGCGAGCGCAGCACCGGGGTCACGCTGGCATGCGGGGCGATCCTCGCGGCAGCAAGCAGGACATCGTCGGCGCGGGGCAACAGTGAATCGCTCATGACGCAAGATTAACGTATGCCCCCTCGCTGGCGACCGGGGCACACGTCATGCCAGCATGCAGCCCTTCACCTCCATTCATCCTGGCCAGCGGAATTAAGGGCCGATTCAATGCCCGCGCACGAAGCTGACTGCACACCCGTCCTCTGGGGGGACCCACCATGAAAATGCGCTTGATGCTTGCCGGTGGCCTGATGCTGGCCCTGACCGGCTGCGCCACCTACGACTATGTCGGCGGTGGCCGCGGCGGCGGCTACTACCACGGTGCGCCGTCGGTGGAGTACCGCTACCCGGCCGGCTATCCCTACAACTATGGTTACCCGTACTACGGCGGCTACGGCGGCTATTACGGCGGCTATGGCAATCCGTACTACTCACGCCCGATCTACCGGCCGCCGCACAACCATCGGCCGCCGCCGCGCCCGCCTGGCAACGGTGGCGAGAACCGCCCGCCGCCGCCGTCGCGTCCGTCGTACAACGGTGGCTCGCCGTGGCGGAACATGGACTCGATGCGTCGCCCGCCGCAGTCCAGCGTGCAGCCGTCGGCGCCCGCGCCGCAGGCCCGGCCAGCCCCGGCGCCAAGTGCGCCGAGGATGAACGGCTCCCCTTGGCGCAACATGGATCGTGCGACGCAGCGCACAGTTGAGCGCTGAACCATCTTGCATTTCACACGGTCCAAGCCGCACTCTACGCGGGCAGTGACGGCCCGCGTCACAATGTGACAAAAACGACACGCGCCGCCGCAAAAAGCTCTACGTCGATATCCGACAGGAACATCTGGATCCCCCCTGTTCCGGCCCTGTCGGATGTCGGCACCTCTGAAGGCAGACGGCCCCGCAATGCGGGGCCGTCTGTTTTGTGGAGGGGAGGCATCCGTAGATCCACGCCATGCGTGGATGGAGCTTTCCCGGCAGCCGCAAAAAAACAGGGCCGGACAGTCCCCCGACTGCCGGCCCCCTGCTTCCCCACCGTGCGCCTGTACCGGCCCCTGTTCCAATTCCGGTCACCGGCGCCTGCGGCGCCAGCCACGGTGGGTGCTATTGGGTTATCTGCAAAAATCCTGCCAACTTTAGGGCTGATTTCGACGCCGGCCGGCCGGCGCCGGCGCCGCGGCCCCGAATGGCGCTAAAATCGCCACCCCGGCGCCGCCCCGGCCGCGCCCGCCCCCAGCTGAACAGCCCCCCATGAACCCGTCCTTCCATCGTTACGACGTCATCGTCATCGGCGGTGGCCACGCCGGCACCGAAGCCGCGCTGGCCGCAGCCCGTACCGGCGTGCGCACCCTGCTGCTGACCCACAACATCGAAACGGTGGGAGCGATGAGCTGCAACCCGGCCATCGGCGGCATCGGCAAGGGCCACCTGGTCAAGGAGATCGACGCCCTCGGCGGCGCGATGGCGCATGCCGCCGACCGCGCCGGCATCCAGTGGCGCACGCTCAACGCCTCCAAGGGCCCGGCCGTGCGCGCCACCCGCTGCCAGGCCGACCGTAACCTGTACCGCATGGCGATCCGCGCCATCGTCGAAGGCCAGGCCAACCTGACCGTGTTCCAGGCCGCCGTCGATGACCTGGTCATCGAAGGCGACGCCGTGCGCGGGGTCATCACCCAGACCGGGCTGCGCTTCGACGCCGAGGCCGTAGTGCTGACCGCCGGCACCTTCCTGGCCGGCAAGATCCATGTCGGCCCGACCCAGTACGCCGCCGGCCGCATGGGCGACCCGCCGGCCACCACGCTGGCCGCGCGCCTGCGCGAGCGCCCGTTCCAGGTGGACCGCCTGAAGACCGGCACGCCGCCACGCATCGACGGCCGCTCGCTGGACTACAGCGTGATGGACGAGCAGCCCGGCGACACGCCGCGCCCGGTGATGTCCTTCCTCGGCTCAGTGGACGAGCATCCGCAGCAGGTCAGCTGCTGGATCACCCACACCACCGAACAGACCCACCAGATCATCCGCGACGCGCTGCACCGCTCGCCGCTGTACAGCGGCCAGATCGAGGGCATCGGCCCGCGCTACTGCCCCTCCATCGAGGACAAGGTGGTGCGCTTTGCCGAGAAGGCCAGCCACCAGATCTTCGTCGAACCCGAAGGCCTGGGCATCGTCGAGATCTACCCCAACGGTATCTCCACCTCGCTGCCGTTCGACGTGCAGCTGGAGATGGTGCGCAGCATCCGCGGCTTCAGCAACGCGCACATCACCCGCCCCGGCTACGCGATCGAGTACGACTTCTTCGATCCGCGCGGCCTGAAGGCCTCGCTGGAAACCAAGCTGGTGAACGGGCTGTTCTTCGCCGGCCAGATCAACGGCACCACCGGCTATGAAGAAGCGGCCGCGCAGGGCCTGCTGGCCGGCCTCAACGCCGCACGCCAGGTGCGCGGGCTGGACGGCTGGTGCCCGCGCCGCGACGAGGCCTACCTGGGCGTGCTGGTGGATGACCTGATCACCCACGGCACCAACGAGCCGTACCGCATGTTCACCAGCCGCGCCGAGTACCGCCTGCAGCTGCGCGAGGACAACGCCGACCAGCGCCTGACGCCGGCCGGCCGCGAGATGGGGCTGGTCGACGACCGCCGCTGGAACGCGTTCGAGACCAAGCAGGCCGCGGTTGCCGCCGAGCGCGCACGCCTGGGCGCACTGTGGGCGACCCCGGCCAATGCGCTGGGCCGCGAAGTGCAGGACACGCTTGGCGTGGCGGTCAGCCGCGAAACCAACGTGCTGGACCTGATCAAGCGCCCGGAGCTGGACTACGCGCAGCTGATGCAGGTGCCGTCGCTGGGCCCGGCCGTGGCCGACGGCAAGGTGGCCGAGCAGGTGGAGATCGGCGTGAAGTACGCCGGCTACCTGGACCGCCAGCGCGAGGAGATCGAGCGCCAGCAGCGGCATGAAGCCACGCCGATTGCCGAAGCCTTCGATTACGCCACGGTGCGTGGGCTGTCAGCCGAAGCACTGCAGAAGCTGGAGCGCGTGCGGCCGCAGACCATCGGCCAGGCGCAGCGCATCCCGGGCATGACCCCAGCGGCGATCTCGCTGCTGCTGGTGCACCTGGAACGCGCCCGCCGCGGCCGGGTGGCGTAGGCAGCACCCTCCGCTTCTGGTGGGTGCCGACCTTGGTCGGCACGAATCATCTGATCGCGATGCTGCATGCCTTTGTGCCGACCAAGGTCGGCACCTACCAAGGCCTCCCGCCCCGGTAGATCCACGCCATGCGTGGATGAAGGCATTCGTGCCGACCAAGGTCGGCACCCACCGGAGCGGAAGACGCACACACCCGCGCTAGCGCGTTATCGCGCGTCGGCGCCCCCGCCCAGCACCTTGAACAACGTCACCCGGTTGCCTGCCTCCTGCTGCTGCAGGGCGATCAGGTCCTGCTGCGCCGCATACAGGCTGCGCTGCGCATCCAGTGCCTGAAGGTAGCCGTCCAACCCGGTGCGGTAGCGCGCATCGGCCAGCGTGTAGCTGCGCTGGCTGGCGGCCACCAGCGCCCGCTGCGCGTCCATCTGCGTGGCCAGGTGATCGCGCACGGCCAGCGCATCGGCCACTTCACTGAAGGCCTGCTGGATCGCCTTCTCGTACTGCGCGATGCCGATGTCCTTGCCGATCTTCGAGGCATCCAGCGAAGCCTTCAATGCGCCCGCGTGGAAGATCGGTGCGGTGATGCTGGGTGCAAACGACCAGCCACGGGTGCCGGCCGAGAACAGCGTCGACAACGCGGTGGAGCTGTGGCCGTAGTTGGCGGTGAGGGTCAGCGTCGGGAAGAACGCCGCGCGCGCGGCACCGATATCGGCATTGGCCGCCTGCAGCGCGTGCTCGGCTGAGAGCACGTCCGGGCGCTGCAGCAGCACGCCCGACGGCAGGTTGGCCGGCAACGGTGCCAGTGCCACGCTGCCATCCAGTACGTGCGCGCTGGGCAGCAGCGCGGCATCCAGCGGTGCCCCCACCAGCAACTGCAGCGCATCACGATCCTGCGCCTGCTGGGTCTGCAGCCTGGCCAGCGCACCGCGCGCGGCCTCCACGCTGGTCTGCACCTGCGACAGGTCCAGGCCCGAGGCCAGCCCCTGTGCATGACGGGCCTCGGTGCGCTGCAGGGTCTGCTGCTGGCTGTCCAGGGTCTGTTGCGTGAATGCCAGCGACTGCTCATCGGCGGCCAATGCCAGCCAGGCCGTCGCCACTTCGGCCACCAGGCTGGTACGCGCTGCACGCTGGTTCTCGGCGCTGGCCAGCCAGTTCTGCAGCGCTTCGTTGTTCAAGCTGCGGATGCGCCCGAACAGGTCCAGCTCCCAGCTGCTGATGCCGACCTGCACGGCATCGGCTTCGGTTATCTGGGTGGCCCCGGTCTCACTGTTGGCATCGCTCACGCGCGAGCGGGTGACGCTGCCACTGGCGTCCACCGACGGCAGCCATGCCGCACGCTGGATACGGTACTGCGCCCGCTCTTTTTCGACCTGCAGCACCGCCACGCGCAGGTCGCGGTTGTTCTGCAGCGCCAGCGCGATCACCTGCTGCAGGCGCGGCTCCACGAACACCTCGCGCCAGGCCGGCATCGCCAACCCCGAATCGGCCTCGCCTGTTGCAGCATTGCCGAACTGCGCCGGCACCGGCGCCTCGGGGCGCTGGTAGCGCGGCGCCATGCTCACGCAGCCTCCCAGCACTGTGGTCATGGTGGCGGCCGCCAGGGCGCGCAGCAGCATCGGCTTCATGGGCTTGCCTCCGGGGCAGTGGCTTCGGCCGGCGCGCGGCCCGGGAACAGGCGGCGCACCAGCAGGTAGAACAACGGCACGAAGAACATGCCCAGCACCATCGAGGCGACCGTACCGCCGGCCACGCCGGTACCCAGCGAACGGCGCGCGGCCGAGCCGGCACCGGTGGCGAACACCAGCGGCAGCACGCCCATCAGGAACGCCAGCGAGGTCATCACGATCGGCCGCAGCCGCAGGTAGACCGCCTGCAGGATCGCCTCGCGGGTGGTCTTGCCCTGCTGCTCGAGGATGCGCGCGAACTCGACGATCAGGATGCCGTTCTTGGCCGCCAACCCAATCGTGGTCAGCAGGCCGACCTGGAAGTACACGTCATTGTTGAGGCCGCGCAGGTTCATCATCAGTACCGCACCGAACACGCCCACCGGTACCGCCAGCATCACCGCGAACGGTACCGCCCAGCTTTCATACAGCGCGGCCAGGCACAGGAACACGAACAGCAGCGAGATGGCGTACAGCATCGGCGCCTGGTTGCCCGACAGCTGTTCCTGATAGGCCATGTCCGACCACGCGTGGCTGAAGCCTTCCGGCAAGGTGTCGGCCAGGCGCGCGATCTCGGCCATCGCCTCGCCGGAGCTGACACCCGGCGCTGGCTGGCCGGTGATTTCCATCGCCGACACACCGTTGTAGCGCTGCAGTGCAGCCGGTGCGCTGGTCCAATGCGTGCTGATCAGCGACGACAGCGGCACCATCTGCCCTGCCTGGTTGCGCACGCTCCAGCGCTCGATGTCCTGCGGCTGCATGCGCGCTTCCGCCGTGCCCTGGATGAACACCTTCTTGATGCGACCCTTGTAGATGAAGTTGTTGACGAAATCGCCGCCCAGCGCGGCATTCAAGGTGTCATTGACGTCCTGCGGATTCACGCCCATGGCCTGTGCCTTGGCATCGTCCACCTTCACCGCGTACACCGGCGCGTCCTCCAGGCTGGCGTAGCGCACGTTGACCAGCTTCGGATCCCTGGCAGCCTCCTTCAGCAGCGTGTTGCGCGCGGCCACGGCGGCGGCATGGCCGGCACCGCCCTCGTCCTGAAGTTCCAGGGTGAAGCCGCCGGCATCGCCGAGGCCGAGGATGGCCGGTGGCGAAGTGATGAACACCTGCGCGTCGGGCACGCTGGACATCGCCCGGGTCAGCCGCGCGGCGATGGTATCGGCATCGTCCTTGCGGTCGTCCCAGTCCTTCAGGCGGATGAAGGCCTGGCCGACATTCTGGCCGCTGCCGGTGACGCTGAAGCCGGCGGTGGCCTGGATCGAGAGCACGCTGTCGTCCTTCACCGCGGCGGCACTGAGGCGGTCCATCACCGCACGGGTCTGCTCCAGGGTGGAGCCGGCCGGCAGCTTCACCAGCGCATTGAGCATGCCCTGGTCTTCATCGGGCAGGAACGCACCTGGCAGGTGCCACAGCAGCAGGCCGGTGCCTACGCTCAGCACCAGGTAGAACAGCATGCCCAGCGCGCGCCGGCCAAGAAAACCATCCACACGACGACGCAGCCCATTCGACGTGCGCTCGAAACGATGATTGAACCAGATGAAGAACTTGCCCAGCAGGCTCGGTTCGCCGCCGTGGTCGCCGTGCGGATGCCCGCCCTTGGGAATCTGGTGCAGGATGCTGCCGCACAGGGCCGGCGTAATGGTCATCGCCACCAGCACCGACAGGATCATCGCCGCAGCAATCGTCACCGAGAACTGCCGATAGATCACGCCGGTGACACCGCTGAAGAACGCCATCGGCAGGAACACTGCAGTCAACACCAGCACGATGCCGACCAGCGCGCCGGTAATCTGGCCCATGGCCTTCAGCGTGGCCGGCTTCGGGGCCAGCCCTTCGAAGGTCATCACCCGCTCCACGTTCTCCACCACCACGATGGCATCGTCCACCAGCAGGCCGATGGCCAGCACCAGCGCGAACATGGTCAGGGTGTTGATGGAATAGCCGAACGCGGCCAGCACGCCGAACGTACCCAGCAGCACCACCGGCACCGCGATGGTCGGGATCAGCGTGGCCCGCCAGTTCTGCAGGAACAGGTACATCACCAGCACTACCAGGATGATCGCCTCGATCAGGGTGATCACCACTTCCTTCAGCGAGATGGTCACGAACGGGGTGGTGGTGAAGGCCACGTGGGCGGTGTAGCCATGCGGCCAGTACTTCTGCAGCTGCTGAAGCCGTGCATCGATGGCCTTGGAGACGGCGATGGCATTGGCACCGGCATTGAGCTCGATGCCCAGCGAGGCTGACGGCTTGCCGTTGAAGGTACTGATGCTGTCGTAGCTCTCCGGCCCCAGGCCGATCGTTGCCACGTCGCCCAGGTGCACGACGCTGCCGTTGGCATCGGCCTTGAGCACCACCTGCGCGAACTGCTCGGGGGTGTGCAGGCGGCTGCGCGCGGTCACGGTCGCGTCCAGCTGCTGGCCCTTCAGTGCCGGCTGGCCCCCCAGCTCACCGGCCGACACGTCGGTGTTCTGCGCCTGCAGTGCGGTCTCGACATCCGACGGCATCAGTGCGTACTGGCGCATCTTTTCCGGGTCCAGCCAGATACGCATGGCGTATTCCTGGCCGATCGGCTGGATGTTGCCAACACCACTGACGCGGCTGATCTGGTCATCGATGCGCGCTTCCATGAAGTTGGCGACATCGAAGTTGTCCATGCTGCCGTCTTCGCTGGTGAACGACAGCACCTCGAAGATCGAACCACTGGACTTGGTGATGGTCAGGCCGTTCTGCTGCACCGCTTGCGGCAGCGTGGCCATCGCGGCCTGCAGCTGGTTCTGCACCTGCACCTGCGCCGTATCCGGATTGGTGCCGGTGGCGAACACCAGGTTGACCTGCGCCGAGCCATCGGAAGCACTGGTGGAGGTCATGTACATCAGGTGGTCCAGGCTCTGCTGGGACTGCTCGATGACCTGGGTGACCGCGTTTTCCACGGTCTGCGACGAAGCGCCGGTGTAGGTGGCGCGGATGGTGATGGTGGGCGGGGCGATCTGCGGGTAGCGGTCCACCGGCAGGATCAGGATCGCAAGCAGGCCGAGCAGGCTGACCGCGATGGCGATCACCCAGGCGAAGATCGGCCGGTCGATGAAGAAACGAACCATGCGCGGCAACCTCAGTGCGACTTTTCGTCGGTGTTGCCGTTCGGGTCGATCGCCGGCATTGCTGCCAGCTGCGCGGTGGTGGCCGCCACCGCCTTCACCTGCTGGCCCAGCGCTACCGCGCTGCCGTTGCTGACGATCACCCGCTCGCCGGCCTTCAGGCCCTGCGTGATCTGCCACTGGTTGCCCACCACCTGGCCGGTGCTGACCCGGCGCTCGATGACGTGGTCCTTGGCGTCGAGCAGGCGCAGCAGCGGCTCGCCGCGCTCATTGCGCACCACCGCCTTCTGCGGCACCAGCAGCGCGCGCGCATCGGTGGCCATCGGCAGCACCGCCTTCAGGTACATGCCCGGCAGCAGCAGGCCGTCCGGGTTCGGAATGACCGCGCGCAGCACCACGTTGCCGGTACCCGGATCGACCGCACTGCCGACGAATTCCAGCGTGCCTTCATGGGCATAGGTGCTGCCGTCCTCCAGCACGACCTTCACCTGTGCCTTGCCATCAATGGCCTTCACCAGGCCGGCATCGAGCTGCTTGCGCAACGCCAGCATCTGCGTGCTGGACTGGGTGACATCCAGGTACACCGGGTCCAGCCGCTGGATGGTGGTCAGCGCGGCGTCCTGGCCCGCGGCGACCAGCGCGCCGGCAGTGACGCTGGAGGTGCCGATACGGCCGTCGATCGGTGCGGTTACCCGCGTGTAGCCGAGGTTGATGCGGGCGGCCTGCAGCGCAGCGCGCGCGGCAATCACGTTGGCCTGGGCCTGCTTCAGCGCCGAGGTGGCATCGTCGGCATCCTGCTTGCTGGCCGCGTCCATGCTCACCAGCGCGCGGGTGCGCTCGGCCTTCGGTTGCGCCGACAGCACGGTGGCCTCGGCCTGGGCCAGCTGGCCACGGGCGGTGTCGAAGGCCGCCTGGTACGGCGCCGGGTCGACCTGGTACAACAGCTGGCCGGCCTTGACCTGCTGGCCTTCGGTGAACAGCCGCTGGCGGATCAGTCCACCGATCTGCGGCCGCACCTCGGACACTTCGAACGGCACTGCGCGGCCGGGCAGGGTCTGCTGCAGCGCCAGCGGCTGCGCGCTGGCGGTGATGATGCCCACTTCAGGCGCGGCCGGCGCTTCGGTCCTGCCGGCGGAACAGGCGGCCAGGGCCAGCAGCAGCGGCAGCAGCAGGGGATGGGAAGAACGGGACAGCGGGCGCGGGAGTGACATGGGGGGCGTGGGGGCCTTGCGTTGACCCGGGCACGCTGCCGTGGAACTGTGCAGAGAATATGGAGATTGTGCGACCGGCTCAGCTGGCGCTTGCTTTCGGCGCCGCATGCGCTGCTAATGGCCCCCGCGATGGCGAAGATTCGACTCAAATTCGGCCTGACCGCGAAGACTTTCCTCGCGATCTTCACTGCCTGCCTGCTGGTGCTGGCAGTGAACGGCATTGCCAGCCGCGTGGCGTTCCAGACCGGCTTCCTGGACTACCTCAACGACCAGGGCGACCTGCGCATGCAGCGCCTGATGCCGCACCTGCAGCGCGAATTCCGCGAGCACGACGGCTGGGACCACCTGCGCGGTGACAGCGATCGCTGGGCGCGGATGCTGCGCCCGGACCTGGCGCATGGGCATGAAGGGCCGGTGCCACCACTGTCCGACCAGACTGGCGTTCCGTCGCGGCTGGGCCTGTTCGATGCACGGCACCGCTACGTGGCAGGCAATCCCGACGCGACCAGCGATGACGAGCCGCACGCGGTGCAGGTGGACGGGCACACGGTGGGCTGGCTGGGCATGGTGCCGTTCCAGACCGTCATCGCCACCAACGACCTGAACTTCTACAACACCCAGATGCGCGCCTGGTGGGTGATCGGCATCTCGCTGCTGCTGGTGACGGTGCTGCTGGCCTGGCTGGTGTCACGCGCGCTGCGCCAGCGTCTGGCCAAGCTCGCGGCGGCCACCCACCGGCTCGCCGCCGGCGACTATGCCACCCGCATCGAGCGCACCAGCGACGACGAGCTGGATGCACTGGTCAACGACTTCAACCGGATGGCGCAGGCGTTGGACGACACCGAGCGCAACCGCCGTGCCTTCATCGCCGACATCTCGCACGAGCTGCGTACGCCGCTGGCGGTGGTGCGTGCCGAGCTGGAGGCGATCGAGGACGGCATCCGCCCGCTGGACCGCGCCAATCTTGGTGCCCTGCAGGGCGAGATCCGCCAGCTTGGCAAGCTGATCGACGACCTGCACGACCTGTCGATGACCCAGTCCGGCGGCCTGGCCTACCGTTTCGCCCCGCTGGACCTGGTGGCGCTGCTGCGCAGTGAACTCAATGGCATGCGCGTGCGCTTCGCCAATGCGGGCCTGGCGCTGGAAGAAGACCTGCCGGCCGGCCCGCTGCCTGTCTCCGGCGATGAGCGGCGCCTGCAGCAGGTGCTGGCCAACCTGCTGGAGAACGCGCTGCGCTACACCCATGCCGGCGGCCGCGTACTCGTGCAGGCCGCACGGGTGCCTGCCGGCGTACAGCTGATCGTGGAAGACACCGCACCGGGCGTGCCGGCGGAAAAATGTGCGCTGCTGTTCGAGCGCTTCTACCGGGTGGAAAGCTCGCGCAATCGTGCCAGCGGTGGCAGCGGACTGGGCCTGGCCATCAGCCACAACATCGTTCTTGCCCACCACGGCCAGATCCACGCCGAACCCTCGCCGCTGGGTGGGCTGCGCGTGGTCATCACCCTGCCGGAGCCTGCATGAGCACCTCCCCCGCCAGCACATCGCCCGCCGCACCGGCGAAGATTCTCATCGTTGAGGACGAACCGCGCCTGGCCGCCGTGCTGCGCGACTACCTGGCCGCGGCGGGCATGGTCAGCGAATGGGTGGATGATGGCGGCCAGGTGATCGAGGCCTTCGCGCGCTACCAGCCCGATCTGGTGCTGCTGGACCTGATGCTGCCGCAGCGCGATGGCGTGGATCTGTGCCGCGAGCTGCGCGCCAGCAGCAACGTGCCGGTGATCATGGTCACCGCGCGGGTGGAGGAGATCGACCGCCTGCTGGGACTGGAGATCGGCGCCGACGACTACATCTGCAAGCCGTTCAGTCCGCGCGAAGTGGTGGCGCGGGTGGTGGCGGTGCTGCGCCGCTACAGGCCGGACCCGGCCGCGCGCACCAACAGCGGCCTGCACATCGACGAACCGGCCGCGCGTGCCACCTGGAACGGCAAGGGCCTGGACCTGACCCCGGTGGAGTACCGCCTGCTGCGCACCCTGCTGGCCACGCCCGGCCGGATCTGGGCACGCGATGAACTGCTTGACCGCCTCTATCTGGACCACCGCGTGGTGGTCGACCGCACCGTCGACAGCCATGTGCGCAACCTGCGCCGCAAGCTGGCCGATGCCGGCATGGAAGGCGAGCCGATCCGATCGGTGTACGGGATGGGTTACAGCTACGAACCCTAGCAAACGGGTAGTGCCGGCCGCTGGCCGGCAACCACGGAAATCCAGGTGCGCCCATGAGGTTGCCGGCCAGCGGCCGGCACTACCCCGTGGCAGGCACGCGGCGTGCGGACCACGCGCGTATCATCGTCGCGAATGCCCTGATTTTCGGAGACACCGATGAACCCGCTGCGCCCCTTCCGCGACAAGATGCCCGTCCTCGGCGAGCGCGTGTACATCGATCCGGCCTGCACCGTCATCGGTGACGTGGAGCTGGCCGACGACGTGTCGATCTGGCCGGGCACGGTCATCCGGGGCGACGTCAACTACGTGCGCATCGGTGCGCGCACCAACGTGCAGGACGGCACCATCATCCACGTCAGCCACCACAGCCCCTACAACAAGGCCGGCTACCCGACGCTGATCGGCGAGGGCGTCACCGTCGGCCATGGCTGCATCATCCATGCCTGCACGATCGGTGATTACAGCCTGATCGGCATGGGCGCCTGCATCCTCGACGGAGCCCGCGTGGAGCGCCACGGCTTCGTCGGTGCCGGTGCCGTGATCGGCCCGGGCAAGGTGGTCGGCGAGGGCGAACTGTGGGTCGGCAACCCGGCGCGGCCGGCGCGCACGCTGAGCGACAAGGAGATCGAATCGCTGCATTACTCGGCCGACCATTACGTGCGGCTGAAGGACGAATACCTGGGCTGAGCGGCCAACGCCGCCATGCGGCTCTGCTAAAGTCTGGGCCCGACCAGGATCTGTCGAGACCCCCATGCCTGTGGCTGCCTGCCGGAGAGGACTCCGGCGCCCACATCGAAGGCCATCGCGCTGATGGCCGCACCGATGCTCGACACCTACCGCGAGGTGGTGACGCCGGAGGGCGTGCTGCTGCAGTTGCCGGCGGCCGGCCCGCTGCCGCGGGCGATGGCCTGGCTGGTCGATCTTGGCGTGCGCGTCGCCGTGCTGGTGCTGATGTCGATTCCGCTGGCGCTGCTGGACACGTTCGGTTCCGGCCTCTACCTGGTGCTGATGTTCCTGGTCTACTGGGCCTACCCGATCGTCTGCGAGGCGCTGTGGGGCCGCACCCTCGGCAAGCGCGCGCTGGGGCTGCGCGTGCTGTCGCGCGATGGCGCGCCGGTCGGCTGGATGGCATCGATCACCCGCAACCTGCTGCGTACCGTGGACATGCTGCCGTTCGGCTATGCACTGGGCCTGGTCAGCAGCCTGTTCGACCCCCATGGCCGCCGCCTCGGCGACCTGGTCGCCGGCACGGTGGTGGTGCATGCGCCGGCGCTGTACCTGCCGCCGCCGCCGACCATCGACAGCGTGCTGGCCCCGCCGCAGCCGCTGCGCCCGGATGAACAGGCGGCGTTGATGGCCTTCGCCGAACGCGCGCCGCGGCTGTCGGCGGCGCGCCAGCAGGAACTGGCCGGAATCGCCGAGCCGCTGACCGGTGCGCAGGGCCAGATCGGCGTGCTGCGCCTGTATGCCATGGCCAATTGGCTGCTGGGGCGGCGATGAAGCAGGAACAGTTCGTCGCCCGCTACCAGCAGGAATGGCAGGACCTGGAGCAGTGGCTGCTGCTGCGTGCCGGTGCCTCGCGCCGCGCCCGCCGCAAGGCCAGCGGCCTGGCACTGGATGACACTGCCTTCCCGCAGCGTTACCGGCGCCTGTGCCAGCAGCTGGCGCTGGCCCGCGAGCGCGGCTACAGCCCACAGCTGGTGCAGCGCCTGCAGCAGCTGATGCAGCAGGGCCACAGCGTGCTGTACCGCACGCGTCCAACGCGCTGGCGCGCCGCGCTGGAATTCCTGGTGGCCGACTTCCCGCTGCTGGTCCGCAGCCAGGCGCGCAGCATGTGGGTGGCGCTGGCGATGTTCGCGCTGCCGGCACTGGCCTGCTTCGTGCTGGCCCAGGTCTATCCGGACCTGATCCACATGCTGATGGACAACCGCCAGATCGCCGCGATGGAGCGCATGTACGACCCCGCCGCCGAGCGCCTGGGCCGCGACAGCGGTACCGACTGGATGATGTTCGGCCACTACGTCATGAACAACATCAGCATCGCCCTGCGCACCTTCGCCAGTGGCCTGCTGGCCGGGCTGGGCACGCTGCTGGTGCTGTCCTTCAATGGCGTCACCATCGGTGCGGTGGCGGGCCACCTGCAGCACATCGGCTACGGCGGCCCGTTCTGGCGCTTCGTGGCCGGGCATGGCGCGTTCGAGCTGACCGCCATCGTTATTGCCGGTGGCGCCGGACTGCAGCTGGGCATGAAGCTGCTGGCACCGGGCCGGCGCAGCCGGCTGGATGCGCTGGTCGACGGCGGCCGCATCGGTGCACGGCTGTGCCTCGGCGTAGCCTTCATGCTGCTGGTCGCCGCCTTCATCGAAGCGTTCTGGTCATCGATCGCCGAAGTGCCGGCATGGGGCAAGTTCAGCGTGGCCGGCGTGCTGTGGGCTGGCGTACTGCTGTGGCTGTGGCGTGGCGGACGCGGAGCCGGCGATGCGCATTGACCACCTGGACGTGGTGCTGCGCGCACGCAGCAGCTGGGAAGCCATGGAGCTGGGCAGCGCCCTCGCCCGCCGTCACGCGCGTGCGGTGTGGGGCAGCTGGCTGCTGGCCAGCGTGCCGCTGTTCGTGGTCTTCAACGCACTGGGTTGGTGGCTGGATGCGTTCGGCTGGGCGTGGCTGGCGATGTGGTGGTGCAAGCCGCTGTTCGAACGCGCGCCGTTGTACGTGTTGTCACGCGGCATCTTTGGAGAACCGGTGGGCACGCTGGCGGCGCTGCGCGCGCAGCGCCACTGGGGCGGTACCGGCTTCTGGGGCTACCTGGGCTGGCGCCGCTTCAGCGTGCTGCGCAGCCTGTGCCTGCCGGTGAACCTGCTGGAAGGCAACGCACCGGACCAGCGCGGCCCGCGCCGTCGCGCGGTCGCGGCCGGCGCCGCAGGTGCAGCGACGGTGCTGACGGTGACCTGCCTGTCATTCGAAGCGGTGCTGGTGTCCGGTGCGATCGGTGCGGTGTTCATGTTCATGCCGCTGGACCTGATGTCCGAATCGTGGCGTGCGGCCTGGGACATGATCGGCCGGGACACGCCGGCGTGGGCACGCTTCGGCTTCAACCTGGCGTGCTGGCTGGCCTCTGTAGTGATCGGTCCGTTCTTCGTCGGTGCCGGCTTCGGCCTGTACTTGAACCGGCGTACGCAGATGGAAGCCTGGGATGTGGAAATCGCCCTGCGCCGCCTGCGCGATCGCCTGCTGCCGGCGGCGTCGACACTGGCCCTGCTGCTGTGCCTGGCGCTGCCACTGGCCTGCGCACCGGTGCACGCGCAGGACGCGCAGGACGCGCCGTCGATCACCGACGACGCCGACAATGCCGGCGAGGACGAAGACAGCGCGGAGGAACCGGCCACCGCCGCAAACGACCCCGCCAACACGCCGGCAATGATCTTCGGCGACACACCGGTGGATACCGCCGGTTTCCGCCAGGCGGTGAACCGTGCCTACGAAGACCCGCTGCAGCACCCGACCCGACAGGTCACGCACTGGAAGCCGATCGAGCAGGCCGAGGAAAAGAAGAAGGAAGACAAGCCGCTGCAAGGCGACAGCGGCAACAAGGGCGAGCGCAAGGCACGCAAGGACGGCATTGCCTGGCTGGCGCGACTGGCCGAGTGGGGCCTGTGGGGCCTGCTGGGCATCCTGTTGCTGGTGCTGCTGCTGACCGCGCGGATGTGGCTGCCCTGGCTGCGTGGCAGTGGCCGGCGCAAGGCCGGTACCGCGCCGCCGGTGGTTGAAGAGGCGGTGGAACTGCCCGCGGTGCTGCCGCCGGACGTGGCCACCCAGGCCGGCCTGCTATGGGACCAGGGCCGGCCACGGCAGGCGCTGGCCCTGCTCTACCGCGCCAGCGTACGCACCGTTGGCGAGCGCAGCGGCATCGCGCTGCCCCCCGGCGCCACCGAGGCGCAGTGCCTGCGTGCCTCACGGCGCATGCCGGAGGCCGCCGACCGTGACCTGTTCGCGCGCATCGTGCGCATGTGGCAGTACGCCGCCTATGGTGGCCGCCTGCCCAGCCGCAGCGACTTCGACGCGCTGGCCGACACGCTGCGCCAGCAGTACGGATGGCAGGCATGAGCCCGCGCCTGTTCTGGTCGTTGCTGCTGGGCCTGCTGGTGCTGATCGGCGTGCCACTGACAATCCTCTACCTGCGCACGCACGAACGGGTGACCGAGACGCTCACCCTGCCGCCGCAGGGCGAGGCCAGTTACAACCCGCTGTACGTGCTCGGCCAGGCCCTGCGCGCCGACGGCATCGAGGTGCATTCACGACCACGGCTGGACCTGCAGCAGATGACGCTGGGGCCGCACGACACGGTGGTGCTGCTGCAGGACAGCAGCGAACTGCCGGCACCGAGCGTGAAACCGCTGCTGGACTGGGTCGACCGCGGCGGGCACCTGCTGGTGCGCACACCGCCCCCGGCGGAGGACGATACCGGCAGCACGCAGGGACCCTTGCTGGACCAGTTGGGGGTGGACAGCCTGTTCCAGCGCAGCGACTGCCAGCCGTTCCATATCGACGACGACAGCGGTCACAGCGAGTTCTGTGGAGGCCGCCGCTTCACGCTCGGGTTTGCCGCGCGCACACAGGCCGAACGCCGCTGGGGCGGTGACCGCGACCTGGTGTTCGCGCGCCTGCGCCATGGCCAGGGCAAGGTGAGCGTACTGGCCGACATGGAGTTCATGCGTGGCGAGGTCGACACACCCGCCGCACGGCTGGGCGCCGCTGCGGGCAGGCCCAGCGATGGCCTGCACGATCCGGCCCACCGCGACCTGACCCGCTATCTGCTCGATCCGAACTACGGCAGGGGTGCGGTCTGGCTGGTCTACGCCGGACGCCCGCCGTCGCTGTGGGCACGCCTGTTCTACCATGGCTGGCCGCTGTGGGTGCCGCTGCTGCTGGCCCTGCTGGGTTGGCTGTGGGGCCGCTCGCAGCGCTTCGGCAGCCTGCAGCCGTCTCCGCTGCTGGAACGCCGCTCGCTGCTGGAGCATGTGCGTGCCAGCGGCGAACTGCTGCTGCGCTTCGGCCACGGCGCGCGCCTGTACGACGCCGTGCTCGCCCTGTTCCTGCACCGCCTGCGCCTGCGCGCGCCGGTCGCCGCCGCACTCGATGGCGCACCGCGCGAGCAGGCCATCGCCGAGCTGCTGAAGTGGCCGCAGGGCCACGTCGCCAGCGCGCTCACACCCCCACCGCCGCACGATTCCTCCGCCCTGCGCGAGCGCATCCGCTTGCTGCTCCAGATGAGATCCCTGCTATGACCGAAGTGCCCGAGCTGCCGGCGGCCGCCAACGCCCGCCTGATCGAACGCGTCGATGCCATCCGCGATGCCGTTGGCCATGCCTTCATCGGCCAGGCCGATGTGCTGGACCAGATCCTGGTGGCGCTGCTTGCCGGTGGCCATGTACTGATCGAGGGCGTCCCCGGGCTGGGCAAGACCCTGCTGGTGCGTGCGCTGGCACAGGCCCTGGAACTGGATTACGGCCGCGTGCAGTTCACCCCCGACCTGATGCCCAGCGACGTCAGCGGCCACGCGGTGTACGACCCGAAGAGCGAGAGCTTCAAGATCCGCCGCGGCCCGGTGTTCACCAACCTGCTGCTGGCCGATGAGATCAACCGCGCACCGGCCAAGACCCAGTCGGCGCTGCTGGAAGTGATGCAGGAAGGCCAGGTGACCATCGAAGGCAAGGCGTTCACCCTGGCGCCGCCGTTCATGGCGTTGGCCACGCAGAACCCGCTGGAGCAGGAAGGGACCTATCCGCTGCCGGAAGCACAGCTGGACCGCTTCCTGTTGAAGGTGCTGATCGACTACCCGCAGCTGGAAGACGAGAAGCGCATGGTGACTGCGATCACCAGCGGCCGCGCCGCCAGCGATTTCGACCTGAGCCAGGTGCCGCGCGTACTTGGTGCCGGCGAGTTGCTGGAACTGCAGCGCGCCACTGCCGCGATCACCGTCGATGATGAAGTGATCGATTATGCGGTGCGGATCGTGGCGGCCACCCGGCAGTGGCCGGGGATCGCCGTCGGTGCCGGGCCGCGCGGCAGCATCGCACTGGTACGTGCGTCTCGCGCGCAGGCGGTGCTGGCCGGTCGTGATTTCGTCACTCCGGATGATGTGCGCGACATTGCTCGCCCGGCGCTGCGACACCGCATCGCGCTGGCCCCGGAACTGCAGATCGAAGGCCAGGACGCCGACGATGTGCTGGGTGCACTGCTGGCCAAGGTGGAAGCACCGCGCCGATGAGGCCGTCCCCGCTGCTGCTGGTGCTGCTGCTGGCCTGGGCCGTGCTGGGCGGCCTGGTGCTGGGCGGCCTGCTGCCGCGCGGGGGCTGGGCGCTGGCCGCACTGGCCATCGCCCTGCCGGCGCTGTGGGACCTGTGGCGGCAGGCGCGACGACCTTCGCCGCAGGTGCAGCGCGAGCTGCCCGAGGCGCTGGCGCTGGGCGTACGTCGCGACGCCGCACTGCGGTTGCAGGCGGACGCATCGATGACGGTGCAGGTGTTCGACCTGGTGCCCGGTGGCTGGCCGCTGGAATCGCTGCCACAGCGTGTGCAGCTGCAGGCCGGCAGCGCCTCCACCCTGCACTACCACCTGCAACCGCTGCAGCGCGGGCTCTTCCGCTTCGAAGGCGTGCACCTGCGCATGCGCTCGCCGTGGCGGCTGTGGTGGCAGCAGCGCACCGTGCCACCGGCATTGGACGTGCGCGTCTATCCGAACTTCGTGCCGCTCACCCGGTTTGCGTTGTTCAGTGCCGACCAGGCCTCGCGGCTGGTCGGTGCGCACGTCAAACGCCGCCGCGGTGAAGGCACCGATTTCCACCAGATGCGCGAGTACCGCGTCGGTGACAGCCTGCGCCAGCTCGACTGGAAGGCTACCGCGCGTGCGCGCAAGTTGATCTCGCGCGAATACCAGGACGAAAAGAACCAACAGCTGTTGCTGATGCTCGACAGTGGCCGGCGCATGCTGGCCAGCGAAGGCGGGCTCTCGCACTTCGACCATGCATTGAACGCCTCGCTGGTGGTGGCCTACCTGGCCCTGCGCCAGGGCGATGCCGCCGGCCTGTTCGCCGCTGGTGGCGAGCGCCGCTGGGTGGCGCCGCAGCGCGGGATGGGCACGGTCGAGCACCTGCTGCGCGCCAGCTACGACCTGCAGCCGCGCGCGGTGGCCACCGACTACCTGGCTGCCGCCACCGAGGTATCACTGCGCCAGCGTCGGCGCGCCCTGGTGATGCTGGTCAGCAACGTGCGCGACGAGGACATCGAGGACCTGCTGGCAGCCGTTCGCCTGCTGCAGCAACGCCACCTGGTGTGCGTGGCCAGCCTGCGCGAGCGCGAGCTGGACGCTGCGCTGGAGGACGAGGTGCAGACGCTGGAGGACGCCGCCCAGGCTGGCGCCGCTGCGTTGTACCTGCAGCAGCGCGCGAAGGCACACGAAGCGCTGCGCAGCGAGAAGGTGATGGTGCTGGACGTGACCGCCGACGCGCTGCCCGCTGCGCTGGTGGAGCGCTACCTGGCGGTGAAGCGCGAAGGGTTGCTCTGATGCCAATGACGGTTGACGGCCAGCGACGGACGCATCGCTCTGGTAGGTGCCAACCTTGGTTGGCACGAACCCACAGCGCCGACCAAGGTCGGCATCTACCAACAACGGTGCCGGCCAGCGGCCAGCACTACCGGCACATCGCTCTGGTGGGTGCCAACCTTGGTTGGCACGAACCCACAGCGCCGATCAAGGTCGGCATCTACCAACAACGGTGCCGGCCAGCGGCCGGCACTACCCCTGCAACAACCGCCACATCGCCTGACCGCTCAACGCATAGCACTATCCACGCCGCCGAGCTTGCGATCGACCATTCGAACAATCTCGAAGCTGCAGTGTGATCCGCTGCACGGTGCATGACCCACTGAGCGGACGATGATTCTCGCTCCTACGCTGACAGGAGCTTGGCCCATGCGTTTCCTGCATCTCGGCCTTCTGGGATGTCTGGCTCTGATCGCCGTTCCAGCCCATGCGGAGATCAGGCAGGAAGTCCTGCTTGAAGCCGAACGGGCCTGGGAGGGCTCAGAGTGGACGTACCTGCCCGCACCGCCACAGGTGACGCTGTTGCGGCTTCACATCCCCCCATACACAACGTTGGGCTGGCACCAGCACCCCATGCTCAACGTAGCCTTTGTCGAACACGGTTCGATCACGGTGGAACGCCGTGTTGATGGCCTGCAACAGCACTTCAGCCAAGGCGAGGCCGTAGCTGAGGCAATGAATGTTCCTCATCGAGGGCATACAGGTCCCGATGGCGCGCGACTACTGGTCTTCTACGCAGGTTCTCCAGGGGTGCCACTCGTGATCCCGGACGAATGACACCTGCTGTGCACTCTCAAACGTAGATCCGCGTCGGCGCCTCGTCCACGATTGCGTGCGGCACGAAGCGCGCACTGTCGCGGGTGATCGCGCTGTCGTCCTCGCGGATGCCGATGCCGCAGGCGTGATCACCCACCACCCAGCTGCCGATCAGCGGGTAACCGCCTTCGAAGCGGGTGAGCGGATGCGCACGCTGGATGATCGCCGGGCCATCGTAGGGACCGTCACTGCGCTGCGTGCTGCCGTCAGCCAGGTGCATCTCGATGTTGGCGCCTTCGCGCGAGAACAGCGGCTTGCGCACCCAGCCCGAGGCCAGCGTGCTGCCATCGTCGAAGTGCGCTTCCAGCAGGTTCGGATGACCGACATTGCGCTGCCACAGCAACGGCAGGATGCCCTTGTTGCTCAGCACCGCCTTCCACGCCGGCTCCAGCAGCTGTACGCCCGAGCCGGGCAGCGCGCGGCCGAATTCCTCGGCCATCAGGTCTTCCAGCGGGTACAGCTTGAACAGCGTGCCGATCACCGAATCATCCAGCGCGGTGAAACGGCCGTCTTCGGACAGGCCGATGTCCTCGATGGCGATGGCCTGGCCATGCAGGCCGGCCTGCGAGGCGCAATCACGCAGATAGTCGACAGTGCCGCGGTCTTCATCCGAGCTGCCCACGGCGCTGAAGTACAGCGGCGGTGGCAGCTGCGCGGCCAGTTCGCCGAAGCGTTCGACCAGCGCCTCGTGGATGGCGTTGAACTGGTCGGCGTGCTGCGGCAGGCGACCAGCGTTGCGCTGGTCTTCCAGCCACTGCCACTGGAAGAAGCTGGCCTCGAACAGCGAGGTCGGCGTGTCGTAGTTCAGTTCGTACAGCTTGGCCGGACCGGTGCCGTCGTAGGCCAGGTCCAGGCGCCCGTACAGATGCGGCTGGCGCTGGCGCCAGCTGTCAGCGATCCAGTCGCGGTAGTGCGACGGAATCGCCAGCTGGTCCATCAATCGCTCGCTGGCGATGACATCGCCGACCAGGTCCAGCGCCATCTGGTGCAGCTCGGCGCTGGGGTCTTCGATGTCCTGTTCGATCTGGCGCAGGGTGAAGGCGTAGTACGCGCTTTCATCCCAGTACGGCTGGCCATCGATGGTGTGGAAGCGGAAACCCGCCTCTTCCGCGCGTGCCCGCCACTGGGCACGCTCGGCAATCCGGATGCGCTGCATGGGTCGATCAGCCGCCGTAGCTGCCGCTGGTGCTGCGGCGCGCGCTGGTGTTGCCGAAGCCACCACGGCTGGCAGTGACCGCACGGTTCGGTTCGCTGGTGACCGGGGCCAGGCCGGCCTTGCCCGCGCCGATGCCACTGGCGGTGTTCAGGCCACCGCTACCGCCCGGGGCCGGGCGCGCCCAACCAGCGCTCTTGTCCTGGTAGGCCGGCGACGCCGCCGGCGCCTGCGGGGGCAGGCCGCCGCGGTTGCTCAGCATCTGCGACATGAAGAAGCCCATCATCATCGGGCCGATGAACGAGGTACCCGCCGAAGTGTGCTGCTGCACGCACTGTTCCGGCTTGTAGTCCTTCTCGCAGGCTTCCTTGCTGGCGTACTTCGGCGCCGCATCGGCGGCCTGCTTCTGCGCTTCGGCGAAGGCGTTGCGGCACGAGGATGGATCGCCGGTGGCCTCGGTGCAGGCCTCCACCGAGGTATACAGGCCTTCCTGCACCTTCACCTCCGGCTCCTTCTGGCAGGCGGTGAACAGCAGCGGCGCGGCGCTCATCAGCAGCAGCGCGGTGGTGCGGGAACGTTTCATGGCCTCATGCCCTGTCGACGGATCAATGCCCCAATGATGCCAAATCCTGGCCAACAACCGGAATCGGCAAAGTCCGAAAGATGAACGGACTTTCATTTTCGTCGGGCATTGGGGTCAGAGGCCATCGCGCCACGATGGGATCCGACTCCGGACGGCGCACCGCTCTGGTAGGTGCCAACCTGGGTTGGCACACACCCGGCGGCGCCCGGCGATGCCCAGCGCGCACAGCCAAGTCTCCGGCGAGAAGCCCCCTTGTTGTTCAAGGGGGCGCGCCGAAGGCGCGGGGATAAGGGGAAATGCGTGGACCACCAAGCCGCTGCAAGCGGTGAAGGTGGTTGCAGCAGCAACCGAAAAAATTGTCCATGATCGGGCGACCCCCACGTTGTACGGCCCGCCCGTTCCGCCAGCCATGCCTGAATACCGCTCCCGCACCTCCACCGCCGGCCGCAACATGGCCGGCGCCCGCGCCCTGTGGCGTGCCACCGGCATGAAGGACGGCGACTTCCACAAGCCGATCATCGCCATCGCCAACTCCTTCACCCAGTTCGTGCCCGGCCACGTGCACCTGAAGGACCTCGGCCAGCTGGTCGCACGCGAGATCGAGCAGGTTGGCGGTGTCGCCAAGGAATTCAACACCATCGCCGTGGACGACGGCATCGCGATGGGCCATGACGGCATGCTGTATTCGCTGCCCAGCCGCGAGATCATCGCCGACGCCGTGGAGTACATGGTCAACGCGCACTGCGCCGACGCGCTGGTGTGCATCAGCAACTGCGACAAGATCACTCCCGGCATGCTGATGGCCGCACTGCGCCTGAACATCCCGGTGGTGTTCGTCTCCGGCGGACCGATGGAAGCGGGCAAGACCAAGCTGTCCGAGCACAAGCTGGACCTGGTCGACGCGATGGTGGTGGCCGCCGATGACAGCGCCTCCGACGAGAAGGTGGCGGCCTTCGAGCGCAGTGCCTGCCCCACCTGTGGTTCGTGCTCGGGCATGTTCACCGCCAACTCGATGAACTGCCTGACCGAAGCGCTGGGCCTGTCGCTGCCCGGCAACGGCACCACGCTGGCCACCCACGCCGATCGCGAGGCGCTGTTCCGCCGCGCAGGCCGCCTGATCGTCGAACTCTGCCACCGCTGGTATGGCGGCGAAGACCCGAGCGCGCTGCCGCGCGGCATCGCCACCCAGGCCGCGTTCGCCAATGCGATGACCCTGGACATCGCCATGGGCGGATCGACCAACACCATCCTGCACCTGCTGGCCGCTGCGCAGGAAGCGGAGGTCGACTTCGACCTGACCCATATCGATGCCTTGTCGCGGCGCGTACCGCAGCTGTGCAAGGTGGCACCCAACACGCCGAAGTACCACATCGAGGACGTGCACCGCGCCGGCGGCGTGTTCGGCATCCTCGGTGAACTGGACCGCGCGGGCCTGCTCGATACCGGCGTGCCGACCGTGCACAGCGCCAGCCTCGCCGACGCGCTGGAGCGCTGGGACGTGGTGCGCAGCGACAACGACACCCTGCATACCTTCTTCAAGGCCGGCCCGGCCGGCATTCCTACCCAGGAGGCCTTCAGCCAGGCCACGCGCTGGCCAACGCTGGACGTGGACCGCGCCGAGGGCTGCATCCGCTCGCTGCAGCACGCCTATTCGCTGGAAGGCGGGCTGGCCGTGCTGCGCGGCAACCTGGCCGTGGATGGCTGCGTGGTGAAGACCGCCGGCGTGGATGAGTCGATCCACGTGTTCGAGGGCCCGGCACGCGTCTACGAAAGCCAGGACGCTGCCGTCGCCGGCATCCTCGCCGACGAAGTGCAGCCGGGCGAGGTGGTGGTGATCCGCTACGAAGGCCCGAAGGGTGGCCCGGGCATGCAGGAGATGCTGTATCCGACCAGTTACCTGAAGTCGAAGGGGCTGGGCAAGCAGTGCGCACTGCTGACCGATGGGCGCTTCTCCGGTGGCACCTCGGGCCTGTCGATCGGCCACGTCTCGCCGGAAGCGGCCAGCGGCGGGGTCATCGGCCTGGTCGAAGACGGCGACCGCATCCGCATCGACATCCCGGCCCGTCGCATCGATCTGCTGCTGGATGACGCCACCCTGGCCCAGCGCCGCACCGACGCCGACGCGCGTGGCTGGAAGCCACGCGCGCCGCGCCCGCGCAAGGTCACCAGCGCGTTGAAGGCCTACGCCCTGCTCGCCACCAGCGCCGACAAGGGCGCCGTGCGCAACACCGCCCTGCTCGGCGATTGACCTCTGTTTGGTAGTGCCGGCCGCTGGCCGGCATCTGCCGCGTGCTTGGAGGCGCATGCCGGCCAGCGGCCGGCACTACCGATCCGTTACGCTGCAGGGCATGACCCACCGCCCGCCGCGACAGCCCCTCATCGATGCCCTGCGTGGATTCGCGCTGCTCGGCGTGTTCCTGGTCAACCTGCGCTTCTTCTCGCTCGATGCGCTGATGACCGAGGCCGCGCAGCAGGCGCTGCCCAGCGCGGCACTCGACCAGGCCATCCGCACCGGCATGGAATGGCTGGTGGACATGAAGGCAATCACCCTGTTCTCGCTGTTGTTCGGCATGGGCGTGGCGATGCAGATGGACGGCCATGCGCCCGGCAGCATGGCCGCGCACCTGCGGCGGATGGCGGTGCTGCTGGTGATCGGCCTGCTGCATTCGGTGCTGCTGTGGTGGGGTGACATCCTGCTGGTGTACGCACTGGTCGGCCTGCTGCTGCCGTTGTTCCGGCACCTGGGCGATCGTGCCCTGCTGTGCAGTGGCCTGTTCATCGCCCTGCTGCTGCCGCCGCTGCTGTCGCCGTGGATCCGCGAATGGGTGGCCCTGCTCACACCGCGCGCGCAGATGAACGCCACAGCGCTCGAGGCACTGGCGCACGGCAACCTGGCCCAGGCGTGGTGGCACAACCTGCAGCTGGCGGCATGGCTGAAGCTGAGCAACTGGGCACTGCTGTTCTTCGTGCTCGGCCGCTTCCTGCTGGGCTACTGGGCCGGCCGTCGCGGCCTGCTTCAGCAGCCGCAGGCACACCGGCCGCTGCTGCGCTCGATTGCCCTTGGTGGGCTGCTGTTGACGGCCGCGTTCCTGTGGATCGATGCCCACGCCGATGCGCTCAAGCAGGCATGGCCGGCGCTGCGTGCGGGCGTTCCCGGCTACCTGCTGCGCGTGTCGTACCGCGTTGCGCCACTGGCCTTGGGCATCGCGGCGGCCGCCATCTTCGCCCTGCTCTATCTGCGCCCATGGGCCGAACGCGTGCTGCGCGTGTTCGTCCCGGCCGGGCGCATGGCACTGAGCAACTACCTGCTGCAAAGCGCCATCTGCGTGCCGTTGTTTGCCGGCTTCGGGTGGGGTATCGGCCCGCAGCACGGGCTGTGGCCGGTGCTGCTGGTGGCAGCGGTGGTGTTCCCGCTGCAGCTGTGGGCGAGTGCGTGGTGGCTGCGCGACCATCGCTTCGGGCCGGTGGAATGGCTGTGGCGCAGCGCCAGCGAAGGACAATGGCTGCCACTGCGGCGCTAGCCATCGGAGACGGAACGGATCAGGTCGTTTGTGCCATTTGCGTCTTAATCCCCTCCGTCCCCGTTTTGCCGGCCAGCGGCCGGCACTACCGGTCAGCCGATCACGCGCTTGAACGGCGGCAGCGCGTCGATGATGCGTTTGCCGTAGCGGCGGGTCAGCAGCCGCGAATCGAGAATGACCACGCGGCCGGTGTCGGTGGAAGTGCGGATCAGGCGGCCGGCGAACTGGGTCAGCGTGCGCAGCGCGTGCGGAATCGCGATCAGGTTGAACGCGTTGAGCCCACGCCCTTCGAACCACTCGCTGAGCGTGGCGGTCTGCGGGTCGGTCGGCACCGCGAACGGCACCTGGGTGATCACCACCGTGGTACAGGCTTCGCCGGGCAGGTCGAGGCCCTCGCCGAACGAGTTCAGGCCGAACAGCACCGAGCCCTCGCCCGCCGCGACGCGGCGCAGGTGTTCGTCGATCAGCCGGGTCTTGGACATATCGCCCTGCACCAGCACCTGCTTGCGGCGCGCGGCCGGCATCAGGCCGGCCACCTTCTCCATCTTCCAGCGCGAGGTGAACAGCACCATCGAGCCCTTGGCCCAGTCCAGCTCGGTGTCGAGGTAACGCGCCACTTCGCGCGGGTGGCCCTCGCGGTCGTCCGGCGTGACCGGGAACCTGGGCACGATCAGCTCGGCCTGGTTGGGCAGGTCGAACGGCGAGGACAGCGAGACCATCTCGGCCTCTTCGGGAATACCGTTGTCGATCGCCAGCGACTGGAAATCGCCGCCGCCGGTCAGCGTCGCCGAGGTCATCACCACCGAATCCACTTCGTCCCACAGCAGCTTGCGCAGCACGTGCGCGGCCGACACCGGCGAGCCGTGCAGCACCAGGTCGCCGTCGCGGGTGGCGGTGACCCAGCGCGCCATCGGCGGCGCGCCGTCCTTGTCCTCGCGGCGCCACGCCTGCCAGAGGTTGTACTGCTGCTCGATCATTTCCAGCGCCATGCCCAGGTTGCGCTGCAGGCGCTCGCGCGCGGCATCGTCCGGCTTGCCCTTGGCCACCTGCGCGGTGGCCGCATGCGCCCAGTTGTAGAGGCTGCGGGTATCGTCGGCCAGCGCTTCGATCGGCTCGCGCCAGGCCTCGGGCAGGCGACCGTTGGCGGCGCGCCACATCGGTTCCTCGTCGGCCGGCGCCGGCATCCACACCCGTTCGATGTGGTCACGGAAGGCACGCAGCTGCTTGGCCACGTTGCTGGCCACCTCGATCGCTTCGTTGGGCAGCAGGTTGCCGAGGCGGTCCTTGTCGACCGCGCGGTAGGCGCCGGCAATCAGGATCTGCAGGCGGCCGGTGCGCTTGGCCATCTCGTCCAGCGCCAGGCTGGCCGCGCCCTGGTCGATCGCCACGTTGCCGATGTGATGGCCTTCGTCCAGCACCAGCAGCATGTCCGACGGCGCCGCGATCAGCGGTTGGCCATTGTCGCTGTCGCCAATCGACAACGCCGACAGCAGCAGCGCGTGATTGGTCACCACGATCTGTGCGTCGCGCACCGTATTGCGCGAACGCAGCACCGCGCACTGCGCCGAATAGGCGCAGCGGCGCCCGGCGCAGCCCGAGGCCGGCGTGGTGATGCGGCTGCGCAGGCCGGGGCTGATGGTTTCCGGCGCGTTGTCGATGTCGCCATCCCAGCTGCCGCCGGTGAAGGCATCGGTCAGGCGCTTGGCGATGTCCATCTCGATCGGCGCCAGCGGCCGGTCGAACAGCGGCGCGTCATCCTCGAACATGCCGCCCTGCGAGCCCTCGCCCTGTGCCTCGGCGGCATTGCGCGTGCACAGGTAGCGGGTACGGCCCTTGGCCAGCGCCACCGTCGCTTCCAGGCCGGTGGCCTTGAGGAAATTCGGGATATCACGCTCGACCAGCTGCGACTGCAGGGCCACGGTGCCGGTGCTGATCACCAGCTTCTTCTTGCTGGCCAGCGCGATCGGCACGCCCGCGGTGAGGTAGCCCAGGCTCTTGCCGACGCCGGTCGGCGCCTCGACCACGCCGACGCCACCGCTTTTCGACAGCGCACGCGACACCACGCCGATCATCTGGCTCTGCGAGCGGCGGGTGGAGAAGCCGGGGGTATTGGCCTGCAGCGTCGTGTACGCCTTGCGGATCGCGTCCTTCAAGGGGTCATCGAGCGTGCGCGGAGCGGCGACGGTTTCGGTCACGCCGGGAAGTACCGTGGCTGGATCAGGCCGGTCATTGTCGCATGGCCGGCCACGTCCGCCGCCGCTGGCACCCTGAACGGGGCAGCGACGACGCCGGGCAGCGGGATGAACACGCCGGGCGCTACAGGCGACGGCCCAGGGCCGTCACCGGGGTGTCACTGCACCGGGTTGCCGCGCAGCCGCAGCAGGCGCACCAGCGCCCATACCAGCAGCACCACGCCGATGGCCTCGACCAACGCCAGCGCGAAGTGCAGCACGCCGAGCACGGCGCCCATGCCCGACACGGCACCAAAGTTGCCACTGCTGACCAGCCACATCGGCAGGATGCCGGCGGCCAGGCCGCCCAGGCAGGACAGCAGCAACAGCAGCAGGCCGACCAGCGCGCCGGTACGGGTGGCATCGCGCGGCGCGCCGACCACCCAGACCAGGCCCACGCACAGTGCGATCAGCACCGGCAGGCGTACGCCGACCATGCTCAGTACGGTCACCAGCAAGGCGGTGCTGTCCATGGTTCAGTCCTCGCCGGCCAGCACGGCGGCACCCTGACGCAGCGACTGGTAGACCTCGTCGGTCTGCGGGCGCACGCCGTGCCACTGCAGGAAGCTCTCGGCGGCCTGTTCGACCAGCATGCCGAGGCCATCGACGGTATTGCGGCAGTTCGCCGCGCGCGCCCAGGCCAGGAAGGCGATGGCGGCCTCGCCGTAGTTCAGGTCGACGGCCGTCGTCATCGAATTAACCAGCGACAGCGGCAGCTTGAACTCGACATTGCGGTCGCGACCGGCCGAGGTGGCGTTGACGATCAGCTCGAAGTCGCCGAGGTCGCGCAGGTCTTCCCAGTAGCGGCTGATCGCGCGGCCCGGTTCGCCCATCGCATCGATCAGTTCATCGGCGCGTTCCGGCGTGCGGTTGACCACCACCAGCTCGGTGATGCCGGCATCGAGCAGCGCCGGGGCGACGCTGCGTGCGGAGCCACCGGCACCGATCAGCAGCATGCGGCGGCCACGCAGGTCCAGGCCGTGGCGGTCGGTCAGGTCGCGCACCAGGCCGATGCCATCGGTGGTGTCACCGTGCCAGCGGTCGCCCTTGCGCAGCAGGGTGTTGACCGAGCCGGCGCGGCGCGCCCGTGCGGTCAGCGTGGTGCACACCGAGAACGCGGTTTCCTTGTGCGGCAGGGTGACATTGGCGCCGACACCGCCTTCCGCGGCAAACGCCTCCAGGCCGGCCAGGAACGCATCCGGGGCCAGGTCGATCGCGCGGTAATCCACCGCGATGCCTTCCTGGCGACCGAACGTCGCATGGATCTGCGGCGACTTCGAGTGGGCAACGGGGTGTCCGAAGACGGCGTAACGGTCGGTCATGGAATCCTCAAGCTGGCTAGACTGATGCTCTTTCGTGCACGGACCCGGATGATGCGCATCACCCCGCCCCTGCTGGTGCTCGCCGCCAGTCTACTCTCTGCCCCCGTGGCGATGGCGTTGAACGAGTACGGCATCGAAGGCATGGGCGTGGTCTCGACCCGCGCCGACGAGGGCCGCGCCACGATCAGTGCCGATGGCCAGCGCATCGTTTTCGCCCGCCGCAGCGAGTCCGGCTGGGGCTTGTGGGAGGCGCGCGTGGCCGATGGCCGCTGGCAGCAGGCGCAGCCCCTGCCGGTGGGCGTGGCCGGTGAGGCCCGCGATCCCTACTTCAGCCGCGATGGGCGCTGGCTGCTGTTCGCGGCCGGCCGCGACGGCAAGCTGGCGCTGTACCGCGCCGCGTTGGCCGCCGACGGCCAGCTGGGCCCGGCGCAGCCGCTGGCCGGTGACGGCGGGCGCCAGGAAGAGCGCGGGCCGGCCCTGAGCGCGGATGGCCAGCGCCTGCTGTTTGCCCGCCAGCAGGGACGTGGCGCAGGCTGGGACCTGTTCGTGGCGCCGCTGGATGCGCAGGGTGTGCGTGGCCGGGCCACCGCGCTGGACGCATTGAACAGCGCCGAGGACGAGACCGATGGTGACTGGCTGGGCCATGACGGCGCGGTGGTGTTCAGCCGTGGCAGCGGCGCGACCGCGCAGGTCTGGAGCAGCGGCTGCGCGTGGAGCGGCGTGGCGCTGCAGCCGCTCGGACTGTCGTTCAACCAGCCCGGCGGCTGGACCGGCGCGCCAGTGATCGACAACGCCAAGCCGGGCGAGATGCTGGTCGCCAGCAGCGCGGCCAAGGCGCCGCGTGCCGGCGGCGTGGATGTATACCGGTTGGCGGTGCCGAAGGTGGCGGCGGTGCCCGGGTGCGTGCAGTAGATCCACGCCATGCGTGGATGGCCGTCTGGTAGATGCCAACCTTGGTTGGCATGCAGGAAGGTGCCAACCAAGGTTGGCACCCAGCGTGGATGATCGATTGGTAGGTGCCGACCTTGGTCGGCACAGAAGCAAAACCGCCAACCAAGGTTGGCCACTACCAGAGCATCGCCGTCAGCGCGACAACACCCTGGCGCGCTGCTGCTCGTACTCGACCTCGCTCAGCTGGCCGTTGTCCTTGCGCTGGTTCAACGCGGCCAGTTCGGCCTGCACGCTGTCCGGCAGGGCCTGCTCACGGGCCACGTGGCGGGCAGCCGACAGCTGCTCCGGCGGGCGCTTGCCAGCCCGCCAGGCCGCGATGAAGACACCGACAATGATGGCGCCGAACACCAGCGTACCGATGCCCCAGATCAGCCATTGCATCCATCCCAGTTCGGGTCCCATCGCGCTTTCCTCCGTCTATCGTCGCGCCATTGTCAGCGCTCGCGCAGCCATCGCGCCACCTGCGGCGCGAAATAGGTCAGCACACCATCGGCACCGGCCCGCTTGAAGCCCAGCAGCGATTCCATCACGCAGGCGCGCTCGTCCAGCCAGCCGTTGGCGAAGGCGGCCTTCATCATCGCGTACTCGCCGCTGACCTGGTAAGCGAAGGTCGGCACGCCGAACGTCTCTTTGACCCGGCGTACCAGGTCCAGGTAGGGCATGCCCGGCTTGACCATCACCATGTCGGCGCCCTCTTCCAGGTCCAGCGCGATTTCGCGCAGGGCTTCGTCGCCGTTGGCCGGGTCCATCTGGTAGGTCTTCTTGTCGGCCTTGCCGAGGCTGGCCGCGCTGCCCACCGCATCACGGAACGGGCCGTAGAACGCCGAAGCATACTTGGCCGAATAGGCCATGATGCGCACGTTGATGTGGTTGCTGGCATCCAGCCCGCGGCGGATCGCACCGATGCGGCCGTCCATCATGTCCGACGGCGAGACGATGTCCGCACCGGCCTCGGCATGCGACACCGACTGCTTGACCAGTGCGTCGACGGTGATGTCGTTCAGCACATAGCCCTTGTCATCGATGATGCCGTCCTGGCCATGCGTGGTGTACGGGTCCAGCGCCACGTCGGTCATCACCCCCAGTTCCGGGAAACGCGACTTCAGCGCGCGGATCGCCCGCTGCGCCAGGCCGTCCTCGGCCCACGCCGCCGACGCGTCCAGCGACTTCAGCGACGGGTCGATCACCGGGAACAGGTCGATCACCGGAATGCCCAGTTCCAGCGCTTCCTCGGCCACCTTCAGCAGTTCTTCGATCGACAGCCGCTCCACGCCCGGCATCGACGGCACCGCAGTGCGGCCGGCAAGCTCGTGCACGAACACCGGGTAGATCAGGTCGTCGGTGGTCAGCGTGTTCTCGCGCATCAGGCGGCGCGAGAACTCGTCATGGCGCATGCGGCGCGGGCGGTAAAGCGGGTGGGACATGGCAGGCTCCGAGGAGTGGCTATTGCAACAGGTAGCCCTGCGGCAGCAGGGGTTCGGGCAAGGGGCGTTCGCCGAGCGCGTCGAGCTGGTCGATCTCGATCGTGCGCACCAGCGCGTCCAGCGGCAGGTCGTTCGGCTCCAGGCCGAACGGGTCTTCCATTTCCTCGCCCAGCTGGTCCAGGCCGAAGAAGGCGTAAGCCAGCACCGCCGACAATACTGGCGTACCCCAGCCCAGCGAACTGGCCAGGCCGAACGGCAGCAGCACGCAGAACATCCACGCGCAGCGGTGCAGCAGCAGGGTGTAGGCGAACGGCAGTGGTGTGGTGAGGATGCGCTCGCAGCCGGCCTGGATCGACGACATCGCGTGCAGGCGCTCCTCCAGCTGGGCGTAGAGGATCGGGTCGAGGTCACCGGCGCGCAGGGCCTGGGCCAGTTCGGCGGCGATCATCGACAGCAGCGCGTCAGGCACGTTCTCACGCTGGCCGAGCTGTTCACGCTGGCGCTTGTCCAGCCACGGCAGGGCCATCAGGGCCACGATGCGCCCGCGCAGGCGCCCGGCCAGGGCATGGGCGAAGGCCGTGGTGACATAGGCGATGCGGCGGCGACGGCCATGGTCATCGGCCAGCAGCAGATTGACCTGGCGGGCCAGCGAACGCGATTCAAAGACCAGCTGGCCCCACAGCTTGCGGCCTTCCCACCAGCGGTCATAGCAGGCGCTGTTGCGGAAGCTGAGGAAGATCGACAGCACCAGGCCGAGCAGGGTGAACGGCGTGACCGAAACGCGCTCGATGCCGGTCGGTGGCGCCAGTTCCACCACCGCGGCCACGGCAATGGACAGAACCAGGATGGCCAGCACTTTGGGGGCGATCGCTTTGACGATCGAACCGCGCAGGATGTAGAGCAGTTGCCAGCCGTGGGGACGGGGTCGGATGATCATGGGGCAGCCGCGCCGGGCGCGGATTCACAGGCACGCGGGGGGCTCGCGCAGCCATTCATTGTACGCCCCTGCCCGGCTGTGGGCCGTGTGCCTGCGACGCCCTGTCGCACCCGGGGACGGGCTCAGATCACGCCGCCGCCCAGGCCGAGGCGCAGGATGCCGACCACCACCACGATGCCGTTCAGGACCAGTCCGGCCCAGGCCCGGCCGCGCTTGCTCGGGTGGGTGAACAGGATGCCCAGCGCGGCGATCACCGCGCCGACGGCAGCGAACGGGATCAGGAACCAGTTGCCCCAGCCCAGCAGCGGAATCAGCGCCAGGATCATCCACAACAGCGCCAGTACGCCCCACAACAGACTGATCACACCCATGCCGCTCTCCCGCCGTTGGTTCCTGGGCCCACCATAGACGTTCCCGCCGCTGCCGCCTACTGCCATTGGCGGGGCTGTCACCAGGGCCGTGCTAGCGTTCGGTGGAGCGTGCCCTGGCCCGGGTGTTGGCCCCGATTCAGAGTGGCCCGCCGATGATCGCAACCAGTCCTGCAGGGGTGATGCCATGAACATTCGTTGGGCCGCGTTGGCGGCCATGCTGCTGGCCGCCGCCGGTTGTGCCAGTACGTCCAAGGTGATGCTGGGCCGTGCCCGCGCGCCGATCGACCCGGCCCAGGTGCAGATCTATTCGACGCCGCCGGCCGGCTCCCAGGAAATCGCGCAGCTGGAATCGGCATCCGCGGTGGGCTTCGGCACCCAGGGCCAGACCGATGCCGCCGTGGCACGCCTGAAGCGCGAGGCTGCGGCGCTGGGTGCCAATGGTGTGGTGCTGGTGGGCGTGGGCAGCAGCGGTTCGCCGGTGGGCATGTCGGTGGGCGCCGGTACGTTCGGCTCGCATGTCGGTGGCGGCGTCGGCATCGGCATTCCGACCACGCAGAAGCGCGCCGCCGGTGTCGCGATCTGGGTACCGAATCCGCAGCCGCCGGCACGGCTGCCGACGCAGGTGATCACGCCTCCGCCGCCGCAGCGGTGACCTTCCCGGGTCAGCGCCGGTAGTGCCGGCCGCTGGCCGGCAACCTCAGGAATGCTTCCTGCGCCAAGGGAATGCCGGCCAGCGGCCGGCACTACCCCTGCAACAGACGACGCATCGTTCTGGTAGGTGCCAACCTTGGTTGGCACGAAACCCACGGCGCCGACCAAGGTCGGCATCTACAGACGGCGATTGCCGGGCAGTGGCCGGCATTACCCGGCGATGCTCAGCGCTTGTACTTCGGCACGAACACCTTGTTCACCGCGTCGGCCAGCTGGTCCGGCGGCAGCAGGCCCTGGTCGAGCAGGAAGTTGTTGAACGCCAGGCGGTCGAACTTCGCGCCCAGCGCCAGTTCGGTCTGCATGCGCAGCTCCAGGATCCGGGTATATCCATAGAAATAGCTGCCGGCCTGGCCCGGCATGCGCACCATGTAGCGATCCAGTTCCTGGGTGGCCATCGCCTTGGATAGGCCGACCTGCTCCATCAGCACGCGCTCGCCGTTGGCACGGTCGGTCAGGCCGAGGTTGAGCATCGGGTCAAGCATCGCGCGTGCGGCGCGCAGCAGGCGGAACTGCAGCGCGATCATCTGCCCGTCCAGCGGCTCGTACGGCACCATCTCGGCTTCCGCGTACAGCGCCCAGCCTTCCACGTTCACCGAATTGAACGCGAACATGGTGCGCGCCAGCGAGATGCCGCGCTCGACCATCGCGGTGAACTGCAGCTCGTGGCCCGGGCGGCCTTCATGCGCACTCAGCGTCCATGCCGCTGCCCCGAAGTTGAAGTCGTCGTACTGCGCGCCCGGGCCCGCGGCCGGGTTGCCCAGCGGCAGCACGAAGGTGCCCTGCTGCCCGGTGTTGTTGACCAGCGGTGCCGGCAGGAAGTGCGGGGCCGGGCTGGCCGCGCTCTCGGCGGCCGAGCCCAGGCGCATCTGCATCGCGCGCTTGGGCACGTCGACGATGGCGTGCTCGCGGATCAGCGGATCGATCGCATCGATCACCTTGCGGTAATGGCCTTCCAGATGATCGTCAGCGATCTTGTCGGCCTTCAGCGCGCGGATCACCGCCACCGGGTCACTCGGATCGGCCACCTTCAGGCCCTTGTCCTTCACCACCAGCGGCGCCAGCTGCTGCATCGCCGAGCGGGTTTCCATGAACTCCAGCTGCGCACGCTGCATCAGCAGCTTCGGGTCGATGTCGATGCCGACCTGCTTGAGCTGGTAGGCGTACAGCGGCGCCGGCAGGCGCGCGTCGGCACGTGCCTTCGGCAGCACCTCGGTGCGGGTCCAGGCCGCATAGTCCTTCATCTGCCCGGCCAGGGTCTTCATCGCCTCGTCGGCACCGGCGATCTGGTACTTCTTCAGCAGCGACTCGATGCCGGTGATGTAGGTCTCGACGTTGTCCAGCGACTGCTGCACTTCGATCTTCGTCGGCTGCAGCAGCGTGCTGTCCTTCAGCCGCTCTTCGTAGCGCTGGCGCGCCAGCGTAGTGAAGGCGGTGCCACCCGGCTGCAGGCCGGCATAGGCCTTGAGGCGGTCGACCGCCTTGGCCCGGCGCTCGGCCGGCACCTGGTCGGACAACAGCAGGTTGAGGCCGCTGAACACCGTCTGCGGCGCATCACTCCACGGCAGCAGGTACTTCTCGTTGAGCTCGCTGCCTTCGATGTTCTGGCTGGCGGCATGGATCATGATCTCCAGGTCCTGGCGGACGTTGGGATCCTGCTCGGTGGCCAGCTTCGCCTTCAGTTCGTCGCGTGCCTTGGCCATCGCGGCGCGGTAGCGCTTGCCGTTGTCGGGGCCCAGGTCGGCCACCTTGTCGTCGTAGCCGGGCACGCCGAAGAAGCCGGTTTCTTCCGGCTGGAACGGCCCCTGCGCATCCAGCAGGATCTGCGCCAGCGCATTGCTGCGGGCGACCCAGGCCGGGCTGGCCGGGGTGGTGGCCTTGGCGGCGGGTGCGGCCAAGGCCGGCGGTGCGGACAGCAGCGGGGCGGCAGTCAGGGCCAGGGCAACGGCCAACGCGATCGGCTTCATGGTGCACTCCAGGACAGGGTTGCCCGCACCCTACGCGTTCAGGGCCATGGCGACAATCGGCCGGAGGTCACAATGCGGCGGTCAGCGGGCACTCGCCACGATCACGGCAGGCCTGCAGCTCGCATTCGTGCGCGGCTTCATCATCATCCAGCGCGGTCAGGTCGAAGGTCTGCTTGTCCTCGGCCAGCACGTACATCACCGGGTAATCCCACACGTCATCGCTGCGGGTGCCCTTCACGAACAACCGGCCGTGCGCGTGCGGCCCTTCCAGCGAGACGGTCAGGCCGACATCACGCTGGCCGTTGATCGCGGTCTGCATGCTGCCCAGCGGCATCGACCCGGCACGCAGCGGCTCGCCGAACGCGTCCACCAGCTCGATGCTGCAGCCGGCGCGGCGCAGTGCTTCGCGCATCGGCGGGCTCTCGCGCGCCGCCTCGCTCCAACCCAGCACGCTCCAGGCCACCACGCCACCGACCGTGCCCAGCACCAGCACCACGGTCAACGGCATCGCCCAGCGCCAGTGGCGGCACCACCAGCCAGCAGATCGCTGCTGATGAGCGGGAATCGGCGGTGGCAGGGTCATCGGCGGGCTCCTTCCCGGCTGTGGTTCAGGGTTTCAGGCAACGTCCCAGGAAGGCTTCGGCCACGCGGTAGCGATGCAGCGCATCGGCACCGGACAGGCCATGCTTGGCGCCCGGGTAGGTCATCAGTTCGAACGGCTGGGCACGCTTCTGCAGCGCGCTCATCAGGCTGGTCGAGTTGGTGAACAGCACGTTGTCGTCCGCCATGCCGTGGATCAGCAGCAGCGGCGAACGCAGGCCCTCGATATGGGTCAGTACGCGCGCTTCGCGGTAGCCCGCTTCATTGCGCGCCGGCAGGTCCATGTAGCGTTCGGTGTAGTGGCTGTCGTACAGGCCCCAATCGGTGACCGGCGCACCGGCCACGCCGCAGGCGTACTGGTTCGATGCCTTGGCCAGCAGCATCAGGGTCATGTAGCCGCCGTTGGACCAGCCCTGCACGCCGATGCGTGCCGGGTCGACCCACGGCTGCTGCTTCAGCCACGCCACGCCGCGCAGCTGGTCGGTCACTTCCACCGTGCCCTGCTTGCCGTACAGCGCGCCGCCGAAGTCACGGCCACGACGCGGGGTGCCGCGGTTGTCCAGCGAGAACACCACGTAGCCCTGCTGGGCCAGATACTGGTTGAACAGGTGATCACCGCGGCCGGGCCAGCTGTCGGTGACGGTCTGGCTGGCCGGGCCACCATAGACGTACACCGCCACCGGGTAGCGCTTGGACGGATCGAAACCGGCCGGCTTGATCAGGCTGTAGTTGAGCGGCGTCTTGCCATCAGCGGCGGTGAGCGTGCCGAACTCGATCGGGCGCTGCGCGTCACGGTAACGCGCATACGGGTGCTTGGGATCGGCCAGGTCGTTCTCGAGCAGGGTGGCGATCTTCTCGCCATTGGCACGGAACAGCTCGATCTGCGGTGGCGTGCTGCTGTTGGACCAGCTGTCGACATAGACACTGGCGTTGCGGGCGAAGCTCGCACTGTGCATGCCCGGCGCCTTCGACAGCCGCTGCGGCTCGCCGCCCTGCAGCGACACCGCGTAGATCTGGCTTTCGCGCGAGGTCTCGATGCCGGCGCGGAAGTAGGCCTTGCCGGCTTTCTCATCGACCGCCAGCAGTTCGTCCACCGGCCAGTTGCCACGGGTCAGCGCGGTGGCTTTGCCCTTGCTGTCGATGCGGTACAGGTGCTGGAAGCCGGTGCGTTCGGACGACCACAGCAGGCTGCCGTCTTCCAGGAAGCGCAGGCTGTTGTGCAGCGGCACCCAGGTCGGGCTGGTCTCGTGGGCGAGCACGCGCTGGCGGTTGGAATCGAGTGCCACTTCCACCAGGTCCAGCTGCTTCTGGTCACGCGACTGGCGCTGGAAGCTCAGGTGCTGCGCATTGCGCCAGTCGACGCGGGCCAGGTAGATGTCCTGTTCCTTGCCCAGGTCGACCCAGCGCGGTTGTGCGTCGGCGGCCGGCGCGATCACGCCCAGCTGCACGCGCACGTTCGCGTCGCCCGCGGCCGGATAGCGCTGCTCGATCACGTCGGTACGGTCGGCATAGACCTCGTAGCGCTTCTGCACCGGTACCGGCGACTCGTCGATGCGCGCGAAGGCGATGGCCGAATCGTCCGGCGCCCACCAGTAACCGGTGTGGCGGTCCATCTCTTCATCAGCGACGAATTCGGCCACGCCGTTGCCGATCGTGGTGCTGCCGTCGCGGGTCAGCTGCAGCTGCTTGCCGCTGGCCAGGTCGATCACCCACAGGTTGCGGCCGCGGATGAAGCTGACGAAACCGCCCTTGGGCGACAGCTTGGCGTCGGTGGCGAAGCCCTCGCCGTGGGTCAGCTGGCGAACCGCGGCCTGGCCCTGCTGCTTCAGGTCATAGAGATACAGTTCGCCGCCGAGCGGGAACAGCAGGCGCTGCGCGTCCGGCGACCACTGGTAATCGACGATGCCGGTCATCGCGGCGATGCGCTGGCGCTCGCGGCGGGCCTTCTCCTCATCGCTGAGGGTCTCGGTGCCGGGCAGCACCACCTTGGAGTCGACCAGCAGGCGGGTCTGGCCGCTGCCGATGTCGTAGGTCCACAGGTCCAGCTGGTTGCGGTCGCTGTCCTTGCCGCGCAGGAAGCTGACCTGCGACCCGTCCGGCGCCACCTTGGGCTTCATCAGGGTCGGGCCGGACAACGGCAGCGGGCCGGTGATGGCTTCCAGGGTCAGCTTTTCAGCGTGGGCGGCGGTACTGGTGGCGAGCATGAGGGCGAGCGAAGCGAACAGGTGGCGCATGGAGTATCCCGGCAAACGACAGGTCCGCTGCGCGCGGTGGGCACGCGGCGGTCGTCCCCCATCCTAACCAAGCCCGTGCAGGAAGACAGCATGACCTTTTGCCCATACGGAGTGCCGACGAGTGCCGACCAACGGTCGGCACCCACCACCAGTAGATCCACGCCATGCGTGGATGACGCCGTCCCGGGTCAACGCTGGCCGAACAGGTGCCTGCGCTCTTCGTCGCTGAGCGGCTTGCCGACGTTCGGGTTCACCTGCTGGCGCAGGGCGTAGGCGCGCTGGGTGGCCGGTCGCGCAGCGATGGCCTCATGCCAGCGCTTCAGGTTCGGGAACGCGGCAAAATCGACCGGGATCCTGTCGTAGGCGCCGATCCACGGGTAGCTGGCCATGTCGGCGATGGTGTACTCATCACCGGCCAGGAAGGCGTGCTGGGCCAGGCGCTTGTCCATCACCCCGTGCAGGCGGCGCACTTCGTTGTCATAGCGCTCGATGGCATACGGGATCTTCTCCGGCGCGTACACATTGAAGTGACCCATCTGGCCGCTCATCGGGCCCAGCCCGGCCATCTGCCAGAACAGCCATTCCAGGGTGGTGACGCGGCCGCGCGGGTCGCTGGGCAGGAACTGGCCGGTCTTCTCGGCCAGGTACAGCAGGATTGCGCCGGACTCGAACACGCTCTGCGGGGCACCGCCATCGGCTGGGGCCTGGTCGACGATGGCCGGCATCTTGTTGTTGGGCGAAATGGCGAGGAATTCCGGCTTGAACTGGTCGCCCGAGCCGATGTTGACCGGGTGGATGCGGTACTGCAGGCCGGTTTCCTCCAGCAGCAGGGTCACTTTGTGGCCGTTCGGGGTTGGCCAGTAATACAGGTCGATCATGGCGGCGGCTCGGGGTGCGGAAAGGAACCTGGAGTCTAGTGCGAGAGTTGGGTTGGCACCGTCATGGCGGGTCGGTAACCTCGCGGCTCCCCCGAAACGCACTGTCCTGCATGAGCCACAGTCCTCGTCCCCTGTCCCCGTTGTCCTCGCTGATCTTCGCCTCGCGCTGGCTGCAGCTGCCGCTGTACCTGGGCCTGATCCTTGCCCAGTGCGTCTACGTATTCCTGTTCGGCAAGGAGCTCTGGCACCTGCTGTCCCACTCCGTCTCGATGGGCGAACAGCAGATCATGCTGATCGTGCTGGGCCTGATCGACGTGGTGATGATCTCCAACCTGCTGGTGATGGTGATCGTTGGCGGCTACGAGACCTTCGTTTCGCGGCTGCGCCTGGAAGGCCACCCGGACCAGCCGGAGTGGCTGAGCCACGTCAACGCCAGCGTGCTGAAGGTGAAGCTGGCGATGGCGATCATCGGCATCTCCTCGATCCACCTGCTGAAGACCTTCATCGCCACCAGCGCGCTGAAGGGCCTGCCGCTGTGCAAGCCGGAACAATGGGCCGCCGCGGTGTCGTCGGCTTCGACCAGCTTCTACAGCGCTGGCGTCGAGACCTGCACGACGATGACCCAGGAAGGCGTGCTCTGGCAGACCATCATCCACTGCGTGTTCATCCTGTCGGCGATCGGCATCGCCTGGACCGACAAGCTGATGTCCAACAGCCACAGCAAGCCACACGACAAGGCGCACGACCACTGAGGTCGGCGCCGGCAGCGGCCTGACCGCCGTTGCCTGTCCCGGCCACCGCCCCTTGTACGCGGCGGTGGCCGGAATGCTAGATTGCACCCTCGCCGTTGCCGGCGGTGGCGTCGGGAAACGTCACCCAGCCGCGCCCGGACCGCAGGTCCCGGCCATGCATATCAATGATTTACGTCACGTCGTCTTCTAGAGGGGAGCAGGATGTCGCACGTCTCAATGATCACCGCCGCGCGCCGGTGGCTGCCGGTTGCCCTGGCACTGGCGCTGGCCGCCTGCTCGGGCAAGGAGGAAGCTCCGGCTTCCGCGCCGGACAAGGCACCGGCCGCTGCTGCACCGGCCGCTCCGGTGGTCGCTGCCAAGGTGCAGTCGATGGGTACCGAACAGCTGCGCGAATCGGCCAGCCAGGCGCTGCGCGAGAACCGCATGTACGCGCCGGCCGGTGACAACGCCATCGAGTACTACCTCGCCCTGCGTGACAAGACGCCAGACGACGCCTCGGTGAAGAGTGCGCTGACCGACCTGCTGCCCTACACCCTGATCGCCGCCGAGCAGCATCTGGCGCGCGAGGATTACACCGAGGCGCAGCGCCTGGTGGCATTGATCGAGAAAGTGGATGCGTCCGCGCCGGCCCTGCCGCGCCTGAAGGAAGGCCTGGCCAAGGGCGTGCAGAACGCCGCCAAGCGCACCGAAGCGGAAGCCGAAAAGGCGAAGAAGGACGCCGAGGACCGCAGCAAGCAGCAGACCGAGCAGCAGCGTCTGACCGAGCAACGCGCCAAGGAAGCCGATGCCGCCAAGCAGATTGCCGCGCAGCAGGATGCCGCACGCCGCGACAACGAACGGCAGGAGGCCGAGCGCCAGGCCGCCGCCCGTCGTGAAGCCGAGCAGAAGCAGCAGCAGGCCGCCGCGCAGCAGGCGAGCGCCGCACGCCAGGCTGCGGCCCCGGCTGCACCGACCCTGCGCCCGGTCAGCACGCCGGCGCCGCGTTATCCGGGCGAGGCCCTGCGCTCGGGCACCTCGGGCGAAGTGCTGGTGGAGATCACCGTCGGCACCGACGGCTCGGTGGTGAACGCACGCGTGCTGCGCGCAACGCCGGGCCGCGTGTTCGACCGCGAAGCCCTCAACGCAGTGAAGCGCTGGCGCTTCGAGCCGGTCAGCGCCCCGGTCACCACCCGCCGTACGCTGGTGTTCGCGCCGGGCGGCTGATTGGGCTGTTTTGGCGCTTCTAATTCGGCCAAGTACAAGGAGAGTATATGAGTAACGTGAATAACGAGCATGCTGAGCCGCCACCGACCTATAGAGTGGAGCTTCAGAAGACCTTTGTTGCCATGCTTTTTGCGTTTGTCGCGGCAACAGTCGCACAGCAGCTCGGTGAAATATTGGTCGTAGCCACCAAGGCTTGGAAGCTTGCAAATAGCGCGCCTGAAATGCTGATCGCTGCACGCGGAGATAGCTGGCTGCTTATTGTCGCGACTACCCACGCCTTGCTTGCGTTGACGATGGTTACAGTCAGCTGGTTCTCATGGTCTCGATCGCAAGCCGCCATGCACAAAAGCGACATCGACACCGTCTTCTCCAGGAAGTTTATAATTTTCCTGATTGAGATCTTCTTGGTTACGCTCTATTTTTCGATCTCAAAGTCAGCCGAAACTGATTATGCTGCCTATCTGAAAGATGGATTGACAACTTCCTTTGTCAAAAACCCGTCTGCCAGACCAGAAGCACTCCAGCTACTTTGGGTCTTCATGGTCTTTGCGGCGTGGGACTACCTAGTGGATGTACTGAGGCCTTTCAACTGGAAGAAGTTGAAATTCTCTACTCCATTCCTTCACCTTCGTCGTGTACTGGCGTTCTGTGGAGTTTCCCTATTCTGTGCGTCGATTGCATATCTGATTTCAGCAGCGACGCCAGCTATTGGCGGCAGCCCATCTCAGATTATTTTTGGCGATACCGCACTTATTCTCGCGGTTTTTCTTTTCATTGCAGCCAAGCCATTTGAGCACTTTCTTGCGCGTGGAATGACGAGTGAGATGATTGGCGGGGTAACCGTCCGACAGCAACCGACATCAAACCAGAAACGAAGGTTCTGGATACTTCTTTTCTTAACTCTCGCCTGCGTGGTCATGACGAAGCATTCCCCATGTTTACTCGGATAGTTGGATTGGTAGGCCCCATCCGGGCAGGAAAGAGTACTATTAGTCAAATACTTGTAGATGACTTTGGCTACTCTGCTGCATCAAACTCAGCCCTACTTGGATCAATCCTGGAAGGCATGCAGATAGAGAAAAACCGCTCAAACTTGGGAGCGCTGGGAAATGCACTCTTCGAGGTTCTTGGCAACGATGTTTTAGCTCATTACAGGATTAGAACGCTCGGAGACAGCAAAGTCGTGATTGATGGCATCCGTTACGAGGATGAGATAAAAGCCTACTCATCTATTCCCGGCTTTCTACTTATCGCAGTGGAGTCACACCCAGCCGACCGCCTGCAAAGGATCAATGCGAAGTCAGGCGAAGACAAAGACCCGGGCCACACCAATCTCCAAGCGTTAAGGAGAATGGATGGGGCCAGAAGTGAAGTCCAAGTTCCTCTTCTGATGGAAATGGCACATGTCAGAATACAGAACAACGGCAACTTGGCAGCCCTGCGCGCTAATGTTCATGAAATCATGAAGCCGCGAGCCCCACCAAGGTGATCAATGCTGGCCGATCACCTCTATTATAATGTTCATAACGCGCCCCCCAGTCTCGGCGGCCTTCGAAACAACCCAGTACTCATGGTCTTTGCATAGACCCTCAGGATCAACCAGGGCATTTACGATGAGACCACTCTCCTGAAAAAGGGCTTCAAGTCCGCGCCTAGATTCCTGACTTCGACGATAGATGTTGACGAGAAGCACGCCATTGTCAGAAAGAATTCGCGCCACCTCTTCAACCTGACTCCTGTAGATCTCAAACTGGAATACGAAGACAGCGAGGATAAGATCGATGGATCTGTCTGAAGCGTCGATCCTAAAGATCTCGTTTGAAAACTCCGCCTTACTTCCCTCGCATGTGGCCAGGGCTTCCAAGTCTGCGTCAAGCACCGCATATTTAAAAGGAGCCTCTTCAGCGCGATAGAGTGGGCGCGATCCCGCACCGATCTCCACTACAGCACGAGGCGAAAGATTCATCGTAACGGCACGAAATACCTGCTTCACCCTGCCATTCGGTGTGTCAATTGACGAACTGTGCTTATCCCTGGCGCGGCAGAGACAGATCACCTCGTCCATCGACAGGCGATCTAGCTCTTTGTTTGAGACATAGAATTTGTTCATGAAGCGGTAATAAGGAACGCCCGAAAACTCTTTAACCTCCGGCGGCTCCCCTTCTTCGCCAATCCATACAGGAATTCTTCCTTCAAACAAATAGTAAGACGAACATCCATCTTCGTTATTACAATTCACGCACCCATCCTTAGTTCGAAAGACTGAAGATCAAAATATCCTCACTGGCAACCTTCGCCATCAATCTACGTCTATGACTGAGGATATCGCGCTCTTTTCTCATTTTTAGTGATAATCCTGCATCACCCGCAAGCGCAAGCAACTGCTCCGTAGTTCTTGGTCGAGATGCAGACTCCCCTACAACCAATGCAAGATAACCATCATCGCGGAGAATTCGGCTAGAGGACAGAAAAAAACTCTTCATGTAATCAATGTAACTAGAGTAGCTACTACTGCGAGATCTATTTGATCTTGCGCCTGACTCTCTCGCCCGCAGCGCTTCGAAGTCAGTAAAGCCAAGCTTTCTCCCTGCAAGCTCCGGTATGTCAAACCACAGATATGTAAGCCTTTGGGACTTAACGTAGTCCGCGACACCGAAATACGGCGGAGAAGTGACAATTAAATTCACACTATCTGCTGCACGCTTTCGCATTAACTCGACCGAGTCCCCATTCAGCACTCTTGACCGACGGCGCACCAAAACCCTAGTCACGCTCGAGTCATTCGCGCAGGCCTCGCCAAATGCCGAAATAGAGTTGCGCAGATACTGATTGCAGGAATTTATAAAATTTGTCAGCGCAGGACGATACACAATCTCTTCTGATTTTGGGCGAACATTGTCACACACCCAGCCCCAGTGCCTACCTTGAGAAGATGTACTCTTTAGAACACTCGAGAGCACAGCAAGAAGGCAGTCCTTGATATGTCCATCCGGACGATCAACGACCGAAGACAGCACCGCCAGAATTTCCTGCAGTGTCTCAGGATGATACCACTTGATTAGTTCATCAATGCGGGGATGATCTTTATCGCGCCCCCCCATCAATAGAGCGGTAGCATCTAGCTGGATTTTATTAATCTCCACCTCGAATGCTCTAACAGCTGGAAAATAGAGCTTTGCCGAGGATATCAGACAAGCAACAGGGTTATTATCAATCCCAACATACTTTCGCCCCAGTCGAATTGCCTCAACTCCACTTGTACCAGACCCACAGAAGGGGTCCAACACCGTGTCACCTGGAGAAGTCAAGTGACCGATCAAGGTGCCAGGAATCGCAGACACGTAGGTGGCGGGGTACCAGTGCATAGCGTGGATACCGGTATTTCCTACTGCGGGGAATGACCAGTCCACACCATGCAAGTCTTTAATGATATCCAAGCTCCAACCCCAGCTCCTGAGATTTATACCGCCCCGAGTAGCCTTCAGGGAACGAGACGGAAAAATCATCACTGCCCGACATCGTTGCCACAGCATCGATGGTCTTTTGGCGCCACAACTCACGGTCGCGCTTAGTCATACCTCGCCCAGCCCGCCGAGTCTTAATCAATGCGACCATACAGCTTCTTGATCTTTCTCCAAAACTCACCCTCTCACCATTAGCCAGGTGAATATCAACGCAGCGAGATATCAAGCCATTCTCGTTCCAAATAAACAGGCTATGAAGAGGATCAACAGCCACCCCCATAGCTGTCATTTCCTCCAAAATAGCACTATTGCTTTTCCCGATAGGATTGGTCAACTCCTTGGCCCACACGTAATCCTCCAGAACATATTCACATCCAGATATCAGCTGCCAGGCAAGGCGTTTCGTTTTCGGGTGGTTACGAAGCGCCTCTTCAAACTCTGGCTCAGTCATTCTCCAGTCCTCGGAAGTTATGATCCCCTCTTCGACTGCAGCCCTGGATAAATCCGCCTGTAGCGCATTGTGCGGGATGCACTGCGGGTGTGCAATTATCATTGTATAAATTCGATTTCTAAAATCAGCCCACCGCCCAAGATAATCTTGCCAACCTCGCCCGAATTCTAGCTGAAGATCGTCTCGAACCCGGGACACATTCATAATGTTGTCGACATTTTGCGCGGCCCCCTTCCACCCAAGCATGCAAGCCATTCTATGCACGTTGTCGATATTATCAATATCAACGCCTGCAGAAATGAAATTTCCAACACCTGGCTCAGGACAGACAGCCCTCAGCACATCCAATGGATCAACTCCATGCCTGCGCATTATGTCGACCAATCCGGCCGATTTTCCATGAACAACGTCTCCGTACTTGTTGGACTTTCCATCAAGTCCAAACATGAGATTTTTGAGGCGATGCTCGTGGGAAAATGTCGGATCTTTTGCTTTCAGCTCCGACTCGACAAGATGCCCAAAGGGCGGTATGGCCGCATCGTGCAGCAACGCTGCAGCGACCAGAGACTTTATCGTTCCGTGGTGAAGCATCTTTCCAACAGTTAGGCGGTAAGCAAGATGCGCAACCCCTATCGAATGGGGAAGACGCCTTGACCGACCGAGCTCCTGAATCAGAGGTACATCAAAGTTCATTTGCCTCATGTTGCGAAGGCGATGCACCTCAGGGCTCTCAAGAAGATCTCCGAGAAATCTTGCCATTTCACGGTCATCCACCTGAATGTGACCATGTAGGATGTCGTGAAACTCCATAGCGTTCTCACAGCCTCAGTTGTACCTGTCATTTTAGGGCATCGCGGTACAGTTCGGTCGCTAGTCAGCCGGAGATGGCCAGGCGTTCGTTGTGGTAGCGGCGAACCGCGGCGAACCACAGCACGGCGGCCAGGCCCAGGCTGGCGCCGAGGTAGATCGCCCACACCGAGGGGGTGATGGTCTCGTGGCGGATCACCTTCAGCAACATCTGGTTCTGCGACAGGAACGGCACCGCGTACTGCCACAGCTGGCTTTTCACCGGATAGGCGATCAGCGCGTAACCCGGCAGCATCGGCAACAGCATCAGCCAGGTCATGTGGCTCTGGGCTTCCTTCATGCTCTTGGCCGCAGCGGCCAGGAAGGTCAGCAGCGAGGTGCCGATCAGCAGCATCGGCAGCATCACCAGCAGCATCTGCACCATCGCCATGATGTTCATGTTGAGCTGGCGGCCGATGTTGCCCGGCGCGATCTGGGCACTGACCTTGAACGCGATCAGGGTCAGCAGCAGCGACGCGAAGCCGACCATGCAGGCGGCGGCGATCTTGCCGCTGACGATGGCGCTGCGCGATCCCGGCGTGGCCAGCAGCGGTTCGAGTGACTGCCGCTCGCGCTCGCCGGCGGTGGTGTCCATCACCAGATAGGCACCGCCCAGGAACGAGGTCAAAGTCAGCAGGATCGGCAGCAGTGCCGACAGCATCAGGCCGCGCTTGGCTTCGGCACTGGCCATGTCCTGGCTGGCCATGTCCAGTGGCCGTGCAACCTGGGCGTCGATGCCACGCGCCATCAGCCGCAACGCACCGACCTGGCCGTTGTAGGTGGCCAATGCCGCCTGCAGGCGCGCAGTGGGCACCTCCGCGGCACGCCGCGTGCTGTCACGGATCACCTCCACCAGCGCCGGCTTGCCGTCGGCCCAGTTGCTGCCGAACTCCGGGCTGATGCGCAGCGCCACGTCGATCTCCTGCGAGCGGATGGCCTCGGCCAGATCCTTCGGCGCGGCAGTGGCATTCAGGCCCTGGGCGGCCAGGAAGCGGACCAGGTTCGGCGCGTGTTCAGCACCGATGGTGGGAATCTGCAGCGGCTGCTCGATCTGGGTGCGCACGCGGCTTTCAGACAGCTTGCCCATGCCCAGGATCAGCAGCGGGTACAGCAGCGGGCCGAACAGCAGGGTCAGCGCCAGTGTGCGGCGGTCGCGCGACAGGTCACGCAGCTCCTTGCGCATCACCGTCATCAGGGTCGACATCATGCTCATGCGTGCAGGCCCTCTTCGCTGCCGATCAGTTTCACGAACGCGTCTTCCAGGTTGGATTCGCCGGACTGCGCGCGCAGTTCATCGGCGCTGCCGGCGGCCATCACCGTGCCCTTGGCGATGATCACGATGTGGTCGCACAGCGCGCCCACCTCCTGCATGATGTGGCTGGACAGGATCACGCAGCGGCCCTCCTCGCGCAGGCCCAGCAGGAAGCGGCGCAGCGCGCGCGTGGTCATCACGTCCAGGCCGTTGGTGGGTTCATCGAGGATCACGTTGCGCGGGTCGTGCACCAGCGCGCGGGCGATGGCGGTCTTGGTGCGCTGGCCCTGCGAGAAGCCATCGGTCTGGCGGTCGAGGATGTCACCCATGTCCAGTGCATGCGACAGCACTTCGATGCGTTCGCGGATGCGCTGCGCGGACAGGCCGTGCAGCTCGCCGAAGTAGGCGATGTTCTCGCGCGCGGTCAGGCGCTTGTAGACGCCGCGCGCATCGGGCAGCACGCCAAGATGGCGCCGCACTTCCACCGGGTCGCGGGCGGCGTCGATGCCGTCGACGCTGATGCTGCCCTGGTCGGGTGTCATCAGCGTGTACAGCATGCGCATGGTGGTGGTCTTGCCGGCACCATTGGGGCCGAGCAGGCCGGTGATCTGGCCATCGGCGGCACGGAAACCGACGTTGGACACCGCCTGGATGCGGCCGGTACGGGTGTCGAAGGCCTTGTGCAGGTTGTCGGCGACGATCATGGGGTCCATCCGTTGAACGAGGTGAACGCCGGCACGTAGCTCAGCGTATCCAGGCAGCTGGCATCGAGCGCCTTGGCATCGGTGGTATCGATGAACTGGCCAAGCAGCCGCGGCATGCAGCCGGCGTTGAGCGTGCCATGGCCCTGCCCGCGGGCGACCAGCGCACGGCCATTGGGCAGGCCCTTGAGCACCTGTTCGGCATAGCGCGGCGGGGTGACCGGATCCAGTTCACCGGAGAGCAGCAGCACCGGCAGGTCCGACTTCAGCGGCGCGGTCAGCGCGGCCGGTGCCGGCTGGTGCGGCCACACCGGGCAGGCCGCGAAGAACGCACGTGCCGCTTCGGCACCGAACAGGGCGTCATCGCTCTCTGCCGGGGCCTGGAAGCGCGGCGCATCCTCGCTGCAGATCACCGACCACTGCATGCCACGGTTGATCTGGAAATCCATGCTGCGGGTCGCGCCGCGCACCAGCGAGGCCAGCGGTGCGTATCGGCCCTGCGCCGCTTCATCCAGCACCAGCGGCAGCAGCGAAGAATATTCGGGCACGTAGGAGAATGCGAAGGCCAGACCAACCACGCTGTCCGGAGTCAGCACGTCCTGGCGGGGCGCATTGGTGCCGGGATCGCGGTAATCGACCGTGACCGGCGCACGCCGCAGGGTCTCGGCCACGGCGCGCAGCTGTTCCCGGGTATCGACCGGGAACCGCTTGCTGCAGACGGCATCCTTGCGGCACTGCGCCGACTGCAGGGTGATCGCGTTGTCGAACGTGCGGGCGAACTCGCCGCCGACCACCAGGTCGTTGGGCACCACGCCATCGATGACCAGGCTGCGGGTGTGCTGCGGATAGGCGATCGCGTAGCGCTGGGCGACGCGCGTGCCGTAGGAACCACCGACCAGGTTCAGCCTGTCCACGCCCAGCGCCTGGCGTACGGCGTTCAGATCGGCGATGGCCTCGGCGGTGGTGTAGAAGCGTGCATCGGCGCGCCCCTGCAGCGAGGCTGCGCAGCGCTGCGCGTAATCGCGCAGCGAGGCCTCGGTGGGGGCCGCGTCCTCGTCCATCTGCAGTTCCTTGCCATCCGCGCCGAGGCAGCTGAGCGGGTTGGAACCGCCGGTGCCGCGCTGGTCGATCAGGAACACGTCGCGCTGCTTGCGCACCTGGCGCAGCGCGCTGTCGACGATGACCGCCACTTCGCTGGCGGCCTGCCCGGGGCCACCGGCCAGGAAGAACACCGGATCAGGCTGGCCGGCTCCGCTGCTGCCCGATTCCAGCCAGGCGATGCGCAGGTCGATCTGGCGGCCGCCGGGATGGGCGCGGTCCTCCGGCACCTGCAGGGTGGCGCACTGGGCCTCGACATTGGCGCTGGCACCTTCGGTGGACAGCGTGCAGGGCTGGAAATCGATGGCGCCGAAGCGGCGGCTCGGGGCGTCGCTGGCGCCCTGGGTGTCGGCTGACGGCGGCTGGCTGCAACCGGCAAGCATCAGGCTGGCCAGCATTCCGGCCAGCGCGAGGTGGTGTCTTTGCATCGTGCTCGTTTCCCCTGGAGGACGTTCCTGTCGACCACGACGGGCTGCCGCGGAAGATGTGACCCAACTTACACGGGCACGGCCTCGGCGGCGATGGGAAACGGCGAAATCGCCGCTGCCGGTGCGCAGGCCAGCTGATCGCGCCCGGCGGCCTTGGCCTGGTACAGCGCCGCATCGGCGGCGGCCAGCAGCGTGGACAGGTCTCCCTGGCCTTCGTCCATGGCCAGCCCCACGCTGGCAGTGACCGCAACCGGCCCCGTCGCCAGCACCGCCGGGTGCCGCTGCAGGCGGGTACGGATCATTGCCGCCAGCGTGGCGGCGTCGCTCGACGTGCTGCCCGCCAGCACCAGCACGAATTCCTCTCCCCCATAGCGGCCCAGCAGGTGCGTCTTTCCCTGCGTGCAGTGCTGCAGCACGGCAGAGAAGTGGCGCAGCACCTGGTCACCGGCCAGGTGTCCCCAACGGTCGTTGATCTGCTTGAAGTGGTCGACATCGACCAGCAACAGCGCCAATGGGCGGCCCTGCTGACGGACGCGCTGCAACTGCGCCTGGCCATCGGCCAGTACCGCGCTGCGGTTGAGCAGGCCGGTCAGGCCATCGGTACGCGCCGCGTGCCGCAGGTCGACCAGCATGCGCTCGACCAGCAGCAGCACCATGGCGAAGCAGCGCGCCAGCTCCAGCATCACCCCGGCAATGTAGGTGACGAACATCGGCGAGCCGGTGCGCATGATGTCCTCGCCGGCGTCGGGCGCCACCGGCAGGAACAGGCGCACGGCATACAGCGTGGCTTCGGCCAGGAACACCACCGCCGCCAGCCGGCAGCTGGTGCGTTGCTGCGCGGGCGCATGGCGCAGCAGCAGCCAGGCAATCCAGCCATCGACGATCAGTGCGAACACACTGAACACCTGCAGGCGCATGTGCAGGTCCGGCCAGAGCACCAGGAACGCGAAAATGCAGGCCATGAATGCCGCCGCCATCAGCAGCGGCCGCCACAGCGGCAGTGGCTGCTGCAGATGCAGCGCCACCCCGCGCAGCATCATCAGGCCACAGCCGGCCATCGCTGCATTGCCGGCCAGCACGGCAGGCGCCAGCGGCAGGTAGGGCCGCAGTGCCAGCAGGGTCACCCCCAGCGTCAGCAGCCACAGGCTGATGGTCCACTGCCGCAGTACCGGTTGCCCGCGCAGCACCACCAGCAGCAGCGAGAAGCCCACGGCGATGCCGATGCAGAGCAGGAAGCCAAGCACGGTGATGGTGGGAAAATCCAGGGACATGCGGCGCTCGTCGGCCGGGGCAAGCGCGCGCATCTTAGCGCCTTGCCGCGCGATGCCTGCGGTGTTGCTTGGCCTGGCGTGGATGCGAGGTCGGAAAACGGCGAGCAATGCCACCGATGCACACGCAGAATCCTCGCAAAACCAAGGAGCTGCCCATGCACGCGTGGTACCTCGGTGGCCTCGACCACCGCCCTTTCCAGCACCTGTTCGAGAAGAACGACACTGCGCTTGCCACGCTGGGCATCCAGCGCCGCTGGGCGGGCGACGGCGGCGGCCATCCCTGCCGGATCAGCCTGAGCGACCCGCCCAGTGGCAGCGAACTACTCCTGCTGTCCCATGTCCATCTGCCCCTGCACTCGCCCTATCACGCGTCCGGCCCGATCTTCGTACAGCGTGGCGTGACCCGGTGCGTGCTGCCACCCGGCGTGGTGCCTCCCTATGTGCAGCGGCGGATGATCTCGGTGCGTGCCTACGACCGGTCTGCGCTGATGCTGGGTGCCCAGGTCTGTGCGGGCAGCGACGTCGCCGCGCAGCTGGATGCGCTGTTCGCCAACGCGGCGGTGGCGTTCGTGCAGTTGCACAACGCCGCGCATGGCTGCTTCTCGTGCCAGGCCGACAGGGTCGATGCACAGGCCGCGTAGCGTGGCCTACATGACGTGATCGACGCCACGCCGATCGCGTGACGCCCAGCGCATCCGTTCAGCCCCACGTGAAGCCGGTGGGAAGGGCTTCACATGCGCAGTCACGGATCGGAACGTCCACGGTTCCACACCCTGCAGTGCGACTCGATACTCGCCGGGGTGGCGCCGGAAGTCCGCCGCGCAGCGCAGTTCCTGCGGTCACCGCTCCCTTTCGACGACCACAAGGATGCGCCATGTCATTCCGATCCACACCGCTGTTGCTGACCACCTCATTCGCTGCCGCAGGCCTGGCCCTGGCCGGCACCGCGTTCGCCCATGGCACCATGACCACGCCGGTCAGCCGCGTCTATGCCTGTTTCCAGGGCAACCCGGAGAACCCGACCAACCCGGCCTGCGCCGCCGCAAAGGCAGTGGGCGGTTCGCAGGCGTTCTACGACTGGAACGGCATCAACCAGGCCAGTGCCAACGGCAACCACCAGGCCGTGGTCCCCGACGGCAAGCTGTGCAGCGGCAACAACCCGACCTTCCGCGGCCTGGATCTGGACCGCAGCGACTGGCAGACCACGCCGATCCAGCCCGATGCCAACGGCAAGTTCACCTTCGTCTTCAAGGCGACCGCGCCGCACGCCACGCGTGACTGGCGCTTCTTCGTCACCCGCGACGGCTGGCAGCCGGGCAGCCCGCTGCGCTGGGCCGACCTGCAGGAGTTCTGCACGCTGGGCAACACGCCGCTGTCGGCCGATGGCACCTACAAGCTGCAGTGCACGCTGCCGCAGCGCAGCGGCCAGCACGTGATCTACAACACCTGGCAGCGCTCGGATTCGACCGAAGCGTTCTACACCTGCATGGACGTGCGCTTTGAAGGCAACGGCGGCGGCACCACGCCGGTGCCGCAATGGCAGGATGCCGGCCCGGTGACCGCACGTGGCGAACTGCCGGTCGGAACCACCCTGGCCCTGCGGGTGTTCAACGCCAACGGCAACGATGTGGAGCGCGTGGAGGCGACGCTGGCCAGTGGCCAGACCGCGCCCGCGCAATGGCCATTGGCGCTGGCGCGCAAGGTCAATGCCAGCGCGCAGCATGCGCGCGTGGGCGTGCTCAGCAACGGTGTGATCACACCCGCCGCCTCGGCCACCGGCAACCGGGTGTACCTGAAGAACGGCAACCGCTTCCAGCTCGACACCCAGCTACCGGACCCGGGCACGCCCTCGCCGGGCGGCGATTTCGATCACGTGTACCCCGCCGGCATCGGCAGCTACGTGCCCGGCCAGACCGTGGTGAAGGGCAGCGACGGCAAGCTGTATGCCTGCCGCCCGTTCCCGGAAGGCGCCTGGTGCAACGTCAATGCCGACGCGTACCGGCCGGGCGTGGGCGCGGCCTGGCGCGATGCCTGGATCGCATACTGAGACCGGATGCAGGGAACGGTGGCGACGCACCGTTCCCTGCAAATCGTGAAATGCACTGGCTTGCAAGCGTGAAGTCGTTCCCACTCGAGATCACGAAGTTTTTTTTTCAAAGTAATCCGATGGATACAGGCAGTCGGCATACCGAGACTTCAGCGGGTTCCACCACCCACAGGAGATCTCCATGCATCTGTCCCACCGGGCCGTCCTCGCGCTGTCCGTGATCGCCGGCGTAGCCGCTTCAGGCAGCGCGGTCGCCCACGGCACCATGTCCAAACCCTCCAGCCGCGTCTATTCCTGTTACCAGGGCAACCCCGAAAACCCGACCAATCCGGCCTGTGCGGCGGCCAAGGCCATCGGGGGTGCGCAGCCGTTCTACGACTGGGCCGGCATCAACCAGGCCAACGCCAACGGCAACCACCAGGCCGTGGTGCCCGATGGCGAGCTGTGCAGTGGTGGCAACAGCAAGTACCGCGGGCTGGATCTGAACCGCACTGACTGGCAGACCTCACCGATCCGTGCCGACGCACGCGGTCGCTACACCTTCGAATTCAAGGCGCCGGCCCCCCACGCCACCCGCGACTGGAAGTTCTACGTCACCCGCGAAGGCTGGCAACCGGGCAGCCCGCTGCGCTGGGCCGACCTGCAGGAGTTCTGCACGCTGGGCAACGTGCCGCTTTCCGGCGACGTCTACAAGCTGGACTGCCCGCTGCCCAAGCGCAGCGGCCAGCACGTGATCTACAACACCTGGCAGCGCTCGGATTCGACCGAAGCGTTCTACACCTGCATGGATGTGCGCTTTGAAGACGGTGGCGGCGTCACCCCGCCCCCGCAGTGGCAGGACGCCGGCCCGGTCACCGCCCGTGGCGCGCTGGAAGTGGGCACCACCCTGACCCTGCGCGTGTTCAATGGCAACGGCAACGACCTCGAACGCCCGGAAATCACCCTGGCTGCCGGCCAGACCGGCGCGACGCAGTGGCCGCTGGCCCTGGCCCGCAAGGTCAATGCCAGCGCGCAGCACGCCCGCGTCGGCGTGATGAAGAACGGTGTGATCACCCCGGTCGCTTCGGCCAGCGACAACCGCGTCTACCTGAAGCCGGGCAACCGCTTCCAGCTCGAGACCCAGGTGCCGGGTCCGGTCGATCCGGTCGATCCGCCGCCGGGCGACTACGACTTCGTGTACCCGGCGGGCATTGGCAGCTACATCCCCGGCCAGACCGTGGTGAAGGGCACCGACGGCAAGCTGTACGCCTGCCGCCCGTTCCCGGAAGGCGCCTGGTGCAACGTCAATGCAGAGGCCTACCGCCCGGGCACCGGCTCTGCCTGGCGTGATGCCTGGATCGAGTACTGAGTCACGGCACCGGGGGCGGCGTGATGCCGCCTCCGGTGGGCATTTCAAGGCGCCATGAGGTTGCCGGCCAGCGGCCGGCATTACCTGGCTTACTTGCTGCTGACGTACTTCTCGCGGCGGATCTGCGGGTTGCCCAGGCCGGCGGCCTTGAGCAGCTCGGCACAGGCATCGACCATGTCCGGGTTGCCGCACAGGTAGGCGATGTCGGTGGCCGGGTCCGGGGTGAAGCCAGCCAGCGCCTGCTGCACGTAACCGTGCTGCACGTCCGGATGCGGATCGGCCGGCAGTTCGCGCGACAGGCACGGAACATAACGGAAGTTCGGGTGCTTTTCGGCGAAGCTGTAGAAATCTTCGCTGTACAGCAGTTCGCCGGGGCTGCGCGCGCCCTGCAGCAGCACGATCTGCACGCCGCGCTCGGCCATGGCCGTTTCCAGCAGCGGCAGCATCGAGCGGTACGGGGTGACGCCGGTGCCGGTGGCGATCAGCAGGTAGCGGCCGTTGTGGTCACCGGGATTCAGGCAGAAGCGGCCGTAGGGGCCGGACGCGCTGACCTGGCCACCGTGCTCCAGTGCCTCGAACAGGGCCGTGGCGGCGCCGCCGGGCACGAAGCTGACCGCGATATCCACCGCCTCGCCCGGGCCCAACGCGTGGTCGTGGATGGTCGCCAGCGAATAACTGCGCTTGGTCTCGGTGCCGTCGGCGTAGCTGAAATGGACCTGGATGAACTGGCCGGGCTGAAAATCCAGCGGCTGTCCGTCATCACGCACGAACTGGTAGTGGCCGACGGTCGGGGCCAGCATGCGGCGGCCGACCAGCTTGAGGGGGAATTGAACAGGCACGACTTTTCGGGACAGTGTGTAGCCGGGGCAAGCCCTCGGGGTCTTCTATAATAGCCCCTCCCCGCCCCCTCTCCAGCGCCAGCCCATGGGCGCGAAGGCTTCGAGCTTGGCATCCCAGAACGATATGGCGCCCGCCCTGCGCGTGCGCGACCTGCGCAAGACCTACGACAACGGCACCCAGGCCCTGAAGGGGGTTTCCCTGGAAGTGGCCCCGGGCGACTTCTTCGCCCTGCTCGGCCCCAACGGCGCCGGCAAGTCGACCCTGATCGGCATCATCAGCTCCCTGGTCAACCTCAGCGAGGGCCAGGTGGAGGTGTTCGGCAGCGACCTGGTGCGCAACCGCAGCGCCACCATGCGCCTGATCGGGCTGGTACCGCAGGAAATCAACTTCAACCTGTTCGAGAAGCCCTTCGACATCCTGGTGAACTACGCCGGCTTCTACGGCGTGCCGCGCGAGGAAGCGGAGCAGCGCGCCGAAGAGGAACTGAAGCGGGCGCACCTGTGGGAGAAGGCCCAGGTGATGAGCCGCACGCTGTCCGGCGGCATGAAGCGCCGGCTGATGATCGCGCGCGCGATGATGACCCGCCCGCGCCTGCTGATCCTGGACGAGCCGACCGCCGGCGTGGACATCGAGATCCGCCGCGACATGTGGCGCGTGCTCAAGGAGATCAACGCGGCCGGCACCACGATCATCCTCACCACGCATTACCTGGAAGAAGCCGAGTACCTGTGCCGCCACCTGGCGATCATCAACCACGGCCAGATCGTCGAGCAGGGCCCGATGCGCGCCCTGCTGGCCAAGCTGGACGTGGAAGGCTTCCTGCTGGACATCGACGGTGAGCTGCCCGCGCAGCTGCCGGTGATCGAGGGTGCCATCCTGACCGCACCGGACCCGCATACGCTGGACATCGACATGCCGCGCGCGATGGATCTCAACCGCGTGTTCGCCACGCTCAACGAGGCCGGCATCCGCGTGCGTTCGATGCGTACCAAGAGCAATCGCCTGGAGGAGCTGTTCGTGCGCCTCACCGGCAACCTGGAGACCTCCGCATGAGCACCACCGAGCTGACCGACGGCCAGCGCAACCGCGTCGCGCTGATGACCATCGTGCGCCGCGAAGTCGCCCGCATCATGCGCATCTGGGGCCAGACCCTGGTGCCGCCGGCGATCACCATGACCCTGTACTTCCTGATCTTCGGCAACCTGATCGGGTCGCGCGTGGGTGACATGGGCGGCTACACCTACATGCAGTTCATCGTGCCGGGCCTGGTGATGATGAGCGTGATCCAGAACAGCTACGGCAACATCAGCTCCTCGTTCTTCGGCGCCAAGTTCGGCCGCCACGTGGAGGAACTGCTGGTCAGCCCGATGCCGAACTGGGTGATCCTGTGGGGTTACGTGGCCGGTGCCGTGCTGCGTGGCCTGATGGTGGGCGTGATCGTGCTGATCATCGCGATGTTCTTCACCCCGGTGCGCATCCCGCACCCGATCGTGATGCTGACCACGGTGATCCTGGGCGCGACGATCTTCTCGCTGGCCGGCTTCATCAACGCGGTATACGCGAAGAAGTTCGATGACGTGGCGATCGTGCCGACCTTCATCCTGACCCCGCTGACCTATCTGGGCGGCGTGTTCTATTCGGTGAAACTGCTGCCGGGCTGGGCCGAGGCGGCCACGCACGCGAACCCGATCTTCTACATGGTCAATGCGTTCCGCTATGGCCTGCTGGGCAGCAGCGACGTTCCTCTGCCGATGGCCTACGGGCTGATGATCGGTTTCGTGGTGGTGCTGACGGCGCTGGCGCTGTGGCTGCTGCGCCGTGGCGTGGGCATGCGTAGTTGAGTTCTGCGCGCAGGGCCTGCGGCCCTGCACCCGCCGAATCAACTTCAACTTCAACGGCAACGGCAAAAGCAACAGCATGCATTCCGCGGGATGGCAGGGTGGGTCCGGTTACGGGGGACGCCGTAAACCCATCCATGGGGGCCGGCCGCGGCATCCATGCCGCGGACACCCCCGCAACCGGACCCACCCCGCCTTCAACAGTTCTCTGCGATCTGTCTGGATGGCATGACTCCGCAACCTGTCTGGATGGCATGATCCGCTCTTGGTGGGTGTCGACCTTGGTCGACACGATGGATCCACGCCAGGCGTGGTTAAGGTAGTGCGCGTAGAGCCGAGCCCATGCTCGGCTCTTTTTTGCCTGCAATCTCCGGCACAATCGCGGGCCTGATTCCCCCAGAAACGGTGAACGTGCAATGCGCATCCTGATTCTCGGCGCCGGTGGTACCGGCGGTTACTTCGGCGGTCGGCTGGCCCAGGCCGGCGTGGACGTCACCTTCCTGGTCCGCCCTGCACGCGCCGCCCAGCTGGACCGCGACGGTCTGGTCATCCGCAGCCCGCTGGGCGATGCCAGCTTCCCGGTGCAGCATGTCACTGCCGACGCCCTGCCCGCACTGGCTGCGGAGAAGCCGTTCGACCTGGTCATCCTCAGCTGCAAAGCCTACGACCTGGACAGCTCGATTGACGCCATCGCCCCTGCGGTGGGCGCAGACACCACCGTGCTGCCGATCCTGAACGGGCTGCATCACTACAACGTGCTGGACGCGCGCTTCGGCCGCGACGCCGTGCTCGGTGGCCTGTGCTTCATCAGCGCGACCAAGGCGCCCGATGGCGCGGTGCTGCACCTGGGCAAGCCGGCCAAGCTCACCTTTGGCGAGCGTGATGGCGGCGCAATCTCCGCGCGCGTGCAGGCCTTCGCCGCCGCCTGTGCGCAGGCCAGCCTCGAGCATCTGGCCAGCGAGCACATCGGCCAGGAGCAGTGGATCAAGTACACCTTCCTGACCGCGTTGGCCGCGGCCACCTGCCTGCTGCGCGCGGATATCGGCAGCATCGTCGCCACCGATGATGGGCAGGCCATCGTGCGTGGCCTGTACGACGAATGCCTGGCGGTGGCCGAAGCGGCCGGTGAGCCGGTTCCCGATGCTGCGCAGGAGACAGCGCGCGGCACCTTGACCCAGGCCGGTTCAGCGCTGAAGGCATCGATGCTGCGCGACCTGGAAGCCGGCCAGCAGGTGGAGGCCGAACAGATCGTCGGCGACATGCTGGCGCGCGCGCGCAAGGCCGACCAGGAAGCCCTGCTGCTGCAGGTCGCCTACAGCAGCCTGCAGGCCTACCAGGCGCTGCGCAGCGCGTGAGCCTCGCCTCGCCTGCGGGTGCCTTGCCCACCAGGGTGCTGATCCTCGGGCTGGGCTGGAGCGGGCGCGTGCTGGCCGCGCAGCTGCAGGCGCGGGGCGTGCACGTGGCCGGCACGGTGCGCGATCCGGCGTCGGCGCCGCACGACGGCGTGCGGCGCCATCAACTGCGCACAGACGCGACACTGTCACCGGCTCTGCTCGACGATGTAGCGCAGGCCGACGCCGTGCTGTGCAGCGTGCCACCCGACACTGAAGGCGATCCTGCACTGCGCCTGTTGCTGCCTGCACTGCAGGCCAGCCCTGCGCTGCGCTGGGTCGGCTATCTGTCGTCGACCTCGGTGTATGCCGACCGGGCCGGCGGCTGGATCGACGAAACCAGCGTGGCGGACGCCACCGAAGTCGCCGGCCTGCAACGCAGGCAGGCCGAAGCGCAATGGCGTGCACTTGCGGAGGAACGCGGCATCGCCTCGGCGGTGATGCGCCTGCCCGGCCTGTATGGGCCCGGTCGCAATGCGCTGCTGCAGCTGGCGCAAGGGCGTGCCCGCCATGTGGTGCGGCCTGGCCTGGTGTTCAACCGGCTGCACGTGCAGGACCTGGCGGCGGTGGTCATCGCTGCGATGCGGTGGCCCACACCTCATGCGGTGTACCTGCCGGCCGATGATGAGCCGGCACCGCCGCAGGACGTGCTGGCCTTCGCCGCGCAGCTGGGCGGGTTTGCGATGCCGCCTGCCGTGGCGTGGGACGACCCAGCGCTGAGCCCGACCTTGCGGCGCTTCTATGAAAGCAACAAGCGCATCGACAGCCGTCGCACGCGCGAAGCGCTGGGCTGGGAGCCGCGCTTCCCCAGCTACCGTGAGGGCCTGCGCGACCTGCTCCGGTAGTGCCGGCCGCTGGCCGGCAATCGCGCGATGTTTGCGGCGTTCATGCTGCTGCCGGCCAGCGGCCGGCACCACCCGATCAACCGGCGTCGGGCAGGCGGAAGAAAGCCCGCGTGGCGGCGGTGGCATTTGCGGCGGTCACCACCACGTCTTCGCCTCGGTCGCGTGCCAGTTCTTCCACGATGTGCGAGAGGAACATCGGTTCGTTGCGGCGGTCCTTGGGCAGCGGCTTCAGCGTGCGCGGCAGCAGGTATGGTGCATCGGTTTCGATCATCAGGCGGTTGGCCGGGATGTTCTTCACCAGCTCGCGCAGGTGCGCGCCCCGGCGCTCATCGCACAACCAGCCGGTGATGCCGATGTACCAGTCCTGGTCCAGGTAATCGAACAGTTCATCGCGTTCGCCAGTGAAGCAATGCACCACCGCGGGGCCGATGCGCCCCTCGAAGTTCTTCATCTGCGCCATGAAATCCGCGTGCGCGTCGCGCTGGTGCAGGAACAGCGGCTTGCCATTGTCTGCGGCCAGCTGCAGCTGGCGTTCGAACGCGCGGTGCTGGGCCGGGCGCGGCGAGAAATCACGGAAGTAGTCCAGCCCGCACTCGCCCACCGCCACTACTTCCGGGTGGGCATGCAGCGCGCGCATCTCGGCGTCGCACTCTTCGGTGTACTCCACCGCATGATGCGGGTGCACGCCGGCGGTGGCATACATAAAACCCGGATGCTGCTGCGCCAGCTGCAGGGCCAGCGGCGAGTGCTCGCGGCTGGCGCCGGTGATCACCATTTGCACCACGCCGGCCTGGCGCGCGCGGTCCAGTACGGCATCGCGATCGCGGTCGAAGGAATCGTGGGTCAGGTTGGCGCCGATATCGATCAGGTGCATGGTCATCGCGGGGGAAAAGTGCCCGCGCATTGTACCTGCGCCCGCCGTGGCCCCTTATCCTTTGCACATGAACGCCCCGCTCTTCCCGATTTCCCCGCTGCTGCCGCAGATCCAGCAGCACCTGGCCGCGCAGCCGCGCCTGGTGCTGGAAGCACCGCCCGGTGCCGGCAAGACCACCCAGGTGCCACTGGCCCTGCTCGATGCACCGTGGCTGCAGGACCGGAAGATCATCCTGCTGGAACCGCGCCGGGTGGCCGCGCGCAGTGCCGCGCTGTTCATGGCGCGGCAGCTGGGCGAGGACGTGGGCGGCACCGTCGGTTACCGCATCCGCTTCGAGAACAAGGTCTCGGCGCGCACGCGGATTGAAGTCGTCACCGAGGGCATCCTGACCCGCATGCTGCAGGACGACCCGATGCTGGAAACGGTCGGCGCGATCCTGTTCGATGAATTCCACGAGCGCCATCTCAGCGGCGACCTTGGCTTGGCCCTGGCGCTGGACGTGCAGGCGCAGCTGCGCGACGACCTGCGCCTGGTGGTGATGTCGGCCACGCTGGATGGCGAGCGGCTGGCGCGTTTCCTCGATGCGCCGCGCCTCAGCAGCGAAGGGCGCAGTTACCCGGTGGCGATCAGCCACTTCCCGGCACGCCGCGATGAAGCACTGGAACTGCAGGTGCGCCGTGCCGTGCAGCAGGCCCTGGCCGACCATCCCGGCGACCTGCTGGTGTTCCTGCCCGGCCAGCGCGAGATCGCGCGGGTGCAGGCGGGCCTGCAGGAATCGCTCGATGGCGGTGTCGAAGTACTCGCCCTGCACGGCGAGCTGCCGGTGGAACAGCAGGCACGCGTGCTGCAGGCCGCCAGCGATGGCCGCCGCCGCGTGGTGCTGGCCACCAACGTGGCCGAATCTTCGGTGACGTTACCCGGCGTGCGCGTGGTGATCGACAGCGGCCAGGCGCGCGAGCCGCGCTACGATCCCAACAGTGGCTTCACCCGGCTGGACGTGGTGGCCATCGCGCAGGCGTCGGCCGACCAGCGCGCTGGACGCGCCGGTCGCGTGGCCGAGGGCGTAGCGTGGCGGCTGTGGCCGCAGTCGCAGCGGCTGGAGCCACAGCGCCGCGCCGAGATCGACCAGGTGGAACTGGCCGGGCTGGCGCTGGAACTGGCCGCATGGGGCAGCAGTGATCTGCGTTTCCTCGACCCGCCGCCCTCCGGCCCGATGGCTGCCGCACGCGAGCTGCTGCAGCGGCTGGGCGCGCTGTCGGACACCGGCGCAATCACCGCGCTGGGCCGTCGCGTGCTGGCGCTGGGCACCCACCCGCGCATGGCGGCGATGCTGCTGGCCGCACCCGATGCACGCGCGCAGGCGCTGGCCGCCGATCTGGCCGCGCTGCTGGAGGCACGCGATCCGCTGCGCCAGGGCGGCGATGCACTGGCGGCGCGTTGGCGTGCGCTGGCCGCCTTCCGCAATGGCCGCGCACCGTCCGATGCCAACCGCAGCGGCCTGGCCGCCATCGATGCGGCTGCCAGGCAATGGCGCCGACGCCTGCGCTGTGATTCCACGCCACCGGCCAGCATCGAGGCGCATGAGCTGGGCGACCTGCTGGCGCACGCCTTCCCCGACCGCATCGCCTTCCAGCACCCCAGCGACCCGCTGCGCTACCTGCTGGCCAATGGCCGCAGCGCGCGCCTGCACGAACTGAGCGATCTGCGCGGCGAACCCTGGCTGGTGGCCAGCGAACTGCGCTTCGAGGCACGCGACGCGCTGCTGCTGCGCGCTGCGCCGGTGGATGAGAATGGCCTGCGCAAGGCGTGGCCGGAGCGCTTCGTGACCGAAGACGCCGTGCGCTGGGACAGCGAACGCCGCGCCCTGATGGCCCTGCGCGAAACCCGCTTTGATCGCATCGTGCTGGACAGCCGCTCGGCCGGCCGGGTCGATCCGCAGCAGGCCGCGCAGGCGTTGACCGATGCGGTGGCCGAGCTGGGCCTGTCCGCGCTGCCGTGGACGGAGGGCCTGCGCCAGTGGCAGGCCCGGGTGGAATCACTGCGCCGCTGGATGCCCGAGCTCGGCCTGCCCGACTGCAGCGATGATGCGCTGCTGGCCACGCGCGCGCAGTGGCTGCAGCCGGCATTTGCCGGCAAGACCCGCCTGGATGCGCTGGACGAAGCCAGCTTCGGCGAAGCGCTGAAGTCGCCGCTGGAGTGGTCGCAGCGGCAGCTGGTGGAGCGCCATGCGCCGACCCGCATCACCGTGCCGTCCGGACTGGAGCGGCCGATCACCTACGCATTGGACAGCGAGAGCGGCGAACCTTTGCCGCCGGTGCTGGCGGTGAAACTGCAGGAACTGTTCGGCCTGGCCGACACCCCACGCATCGCCGATGGCCGCGTGCCGTTGACCCTGCACCTGCTCTCGCCTGGCGGCCGCCCACTGCAGGTCACCCAGGACCTGCGCAATTTCTGGGAAAACACCTACGCCGAGGTGAAGAAGGAAATGAAGGGCCGTTACCCGCGCCATCCGTGGCCGGATGATCCATGGACGGCCACCGCGACGCACCGCGCCAAGCCGCGCGGGACCTGACTGGTCGTGCCGGCTGCAGACCCTGCCTGATCCTGAATGGCTGCGCTGGGGTCACGCCACGCACGGCCCCGCCTGACATACCGTTTACGGACAACACGCGACACTGGACTTCGACCCGAGGCAAAGGACCCCCGCATGAGCAAGCTGACTGTAATCACCGACCGCGCCCTGGAGCGCGCCCTGGAGCTGGCCCACACCGCCGGCGATGGCCTGAAGAGCGCCGGTGGCAGCCTGCGCAATGCGGACTGGATCAAGACCGGTGCCGCCATCGGCGCAGTGAAGACTGGCGGCAAGGCCGCCACCAAGTTCGTGCGCCGCAACCCGGCGGTGGCCGTGGCCGCAGCCGCGGTGGGTGTCGGCCTGCTGGGCTATGCGCTGTACCGCAAGCAGCAGAAGAAGAAGGCCGCCAATGGCCACGTGGTGAATGGGCAGGCGCAACGCATCAGCGCACGTGACCGCCGCAATGCCACCGTGGTTGACGAGCATAGCGACATCGGCAGCGACGCCTGAGGCATTGCGCGTTGCCAGGGCCGGACCGCTTCCACGGGAGGCGCTCCGGCCCTTTCCGTTTCTGCGGGTGTGTTCAGCCGATCTGCCGCCACTGCCCCGGTTGCAGGTCGTCCAGCCGGTACGGCCCCATCGCCATCCGCACCAGCCGTAGTGTCGGCAGGTTCACCGCCGCGGTCATCCGCCGCACCTGGCGATTGCGGCCCTCGCGGATCGTGATCGCCAGCCACGCATCGGGCACGGTCTTGCGGAAGCGCACGGGCGGATCACGTGTCCACAGCGAAGGTGCTGGATCGAGGCGTTCGATCTTCGCCGGAAGGGTCGGCCCGTCATTGAGCAGCACGCCGTCGCGCAGCTGCTGCAGCTGCTCGTCGCTGGGCGTTCCCTCCACCTGCACCCAGTAGGTCTTGTCGGCCTTGTGCTTCGGGTCGGTGAGTTTGTGTGCCAGCGTGCCGTTGTCGGTCAGCAGCAGCAGGCCTTCGCTGTCGTGGTCCAGGCGGCCGGCGGCGTACACCCGCGGCGGCAGGCCGAATCCCGCCAGGGTCGGCCGCGGCGGCACGCTGCGGTCGGTGAACTGGCAGAGCACGTTGAAGGGCTTGTTGAAGGCAATCAGCATCGCGGATGCGGCAGGCGGTGGGTACGGCATTGTCCCATTCCCGCGCCGCCGCCGCGATCATCGCCGGCTCAGCCGAACACCTTCCATTCCAGCAGGAACGATCCCAGCACCAGCGCGATGCCGCACGCCGCGATGATATTGGCGCGGCGCCGCAGGCGTGCGGAGGGCGGGCGGGCGCTGCGTGCACGATCCTCCAGCAGGACGCCGGCGAACAGCACTCCGAAACCAGCGGCCCCGACCAGGTCGTGGGCGTGGCCGCCGTAGAACACGAAATCGATCAGCCGCGTCAGCACCAGTACCGCGACGGCGATGTAAAGGATCTTCTTCAACAGTCCATGTCCTTGAATACGATTGAACCCCGGCGCGCGCGGTGAGCCGGGCATGGGCCCGGCTCCATGGTGGGCACTCCGCGCGGGCAATGCGGCGTGCCGCCTTACGGCTTGATGAAGCGCAGGGTCATGCGGTCGCTTTCGCCGATCGCCTGGTACTTCGCGTCGTCGGCCTTGTCATGCTGGTTGGTCGGCGGCAGCGTCCATACGCCGTTCGGGTGGTCCTTGGTGTCGCGCGGGTTGGCGTTGACCTCGCTGCGTGCATCCAGCTTGAAGCCGGCCGCCTCGGCCATCGCAATCACCTGCTGCTGGCCGACGTAGCCGGTGTCATCGTCGTCGGCCACATCGGCCTTGGCGCGATGCTCGACCACGCCCAGCACGCCACCCGGCTTGAGCACGTTGAAGAAGCCCTGGAACATGCCCTGCGCCTGGCCGGCCTTGCGCCAGTTGTGCACGTTGCGGAAGGTCAGCACCACGTCGGCTGAACCGGCCGGACCGAACACCGGCTTGGCCGGATCGTAGGCGACCACGGCGGTCTTGCCGAACTGTGCCGGTGCAGCGGCGTACTTCTTTTCCAGGCTGTCGCGGCTGCGCTGCTGGTAATCCCGGCCACGGCCTTCGGGCACCGCCATCGGATCGACCACGGCGGCGACGTAGTGGCCCTTGCCATGCAGCAGCGGCGCCAGGATTTCCGAGTACCAGCCATTGCCGGGGGTGATCTCGATGACGGTCTTTTCAGGCGCGACCTTGAAGAACGACAGCGTCTGCGCCGGGTGGCGATAGGTGTCGCGCTTGACGTTGTTGGCATCGCGGGTGGGCGCCTTCACCGCCGCATCGATGGCCGGCGAGACCTGGATCTTCGCCGGTGCCACCGTGGCCGGTGCGGCAAATGCGGGAACAGCGGCGAGCAGGGCCCAGGCAAGCAGCAGGCGGCAACCACGCAGGGACGAAGCAGGCATCATCGGGGCGACTCCAGCGGAAGATGCGGCGAGACTAGCAGTCGCGGCGTCCCAGGTGTTCACAAAACGTTAGCCGGAGGCGCGCGGCGGAACACTGTTTTGTGGTCGCCGCCGCAGCGCGGTCACACAACGCGTTCTATTCTGGAGCACTTCCCCAAGGAGTCCGTGCCCATGACGGCAACCCGCGAACTGGGCCGTTCCGGCCTGCATGTACGTCCGCTCGCCTTCGGTGGCAACGTGTTCGGCTGGAGCGCCGATGAGAAGGCCAGCTTCGCCCTGCTCGATGCCTTCGTCGACGCCGGCTTCAACCTGGTCGACACCGCCGACGTGTACTCGGCGTGGGTGCCGGGCAATGCCGGCGGCGAATCGGAAACGCTGATCGGCAAATGGTTTGCCCGTAGCGGCAAGCGCGACAAGGTGGTGCTGGCGACCAAGGTGGCCAAGTGGGCCGAGCGCCCCGGCCTGACCCCGGACAACATCAATGCCGCCGTCGAGGATTCGCTGCGCCGCCTGCAGACCGACGTGATCGATCTGTACCAGGCCCACGAGGATGACGAGTCGACGCCGCTGGAAGCCACGCTGGCCGCGTTCGGCCGCCTGATCGAAGCCGGCAAGGTGCGCGCCATCGGTGCCTCCAACTACAGCGCCACGCGCCTGGCCGATGCGCTGAAGGTGTCCACCGACTACAAGCTGCCGCGCTACGAAACCCTGCAGCCGGAGTACAACCTGTACGACCGCGCCGGCTACGAGAAGGAGCTGGAACCGTTGGTGCAGCGCGAGCAGATCGGCGTGATCGGTTACTACGCGCTGGCCAGTGGCTTCCTCAGCGGCAAGTACCGCACCGCGGCCGACGCGGCCAAGAGCCCGGCGCGGGGCGAGAACGTGGTGAAGCGTTACCTCAACCCGCGCGGCCTGCGCATCCTGGAAGCGCTGGATGACGTGGCCAGCAAGCACAACGCCAGCGCCGCGCAGATCGCGCTGGCCTGGCAGATCGCGCGGCCGTCGATCACCGCACCGATCGTCAGCGCCACCAGCGTCGAGCAGCTGCACGACCTGCTGGCGGCGGCCAACGTGTCACTGAGCGTGCAGGATGTCGCGCAACTCGATGCCGCCAGCAAAGAGGGCTGAGGTGTAGTGCCGGCCGCTGGCCGGCATCGCACAACAGCGAAGAAAATAATTGAACAAAATGGTTGCGCACGACTAAATCGTGGTTTATCGTGCGCACCTCGTTTCAACAACCACTGGAAACTTCCCTTGAACGCGCATTCCGTCGCCACCGCCAAACTGCTGCCATGCCTGCGCATGGACGTGCTGGCGCGCGCGTTCGGCAAGGAAGTCCAGCTGACAACGGCCTGATACCCGCCCTGCGGAGATCGGCCACCCCGATCTCCGAGGCCTGACGACGCCCTCGGAACGCAAGGCCCGGGGGCGTTTTCGTTTGCGTCGGCACAAGGACCCGCGATGCCAGAACTGCACCCCGCGCGGCAACCCGCCGCTCACTGACCCAGGTTTTTCCGCCCCGCCGAAGGATTTACTTCGCGCGAACGGCGACGCCTGGACATTATCTGCATCGCATCAAAACATTATCGCTCGTCGATAATGTCGGTGGCCTGCACCCCCGATTCTCCAACGGTCCCGTTTCAACCACGGGCTGGTGCGCGCGGCGTTGCCGTGGCGTATGCCGGAGGTCGCGGACAGGCCATCGCCTGGATCGCCTGCTGGACGCAGGCACCGGTTCGCCGGTACGCGGTTCGATTCCGCGCGGTTCCCAACTGGATAGCTCAGCTTGGTCAGAGCAACGGATCCTGATTCCGTCTGTCGTGGGTTCGATTCCCACTCCAACCACATGACCTGTCACGTCATGACTTGAAGCAACACCCGGGGCGCAAGCCCCAGCGGCCATCGCCGCCTTCCCTGCCACCGCCTTCGGGCGCGGCCAGGAAGGCAACGGACCACACGCCGGGCCCTGGCCCGTCGCCACCCATTGCCCCGCTCCGCACCGGTGCTGCCTGCCGGCAACGACGATGGCACGGGTGATGACGCGCCGCAGGCTCCGCGTGCGGACCGTCCGGCGATGGCCGCCCTCTTCCGCGGGCTGCACACGCTGTGCAGCCGGCCACGCCACGACCTGATCGGCCCGGGTCATGGCGTTTCATCCCATCGGGTCGAACCACCAGAGCCATACAAGGAGAGACTCCCATGTTCTGGACCATCAAGGTCGTGATCGGCGACGGCGAGCGCGGCCTGGTGTATCGCAACCGTCGTTTCCAGCAGATCCTGCTGCCGGGCGTGCACCGCCTGTCGCCCTTCGGCGGCCGCCCGCAGGTGGACATCCACACCGCATCGAAGGGCGCGGCCTACACCGGCAGCGACCAGGACAGCCTGATCGAGGCACTGGGCGCACGGCTGGACACGCACTTCGTGCTGGCCAACGTCGGTGCTGCCGAGGTCGGCCTGTTGCTGCGCAATGGCCGCATCGATGAAGTCCTGCCGCCGGGCAGCCGCCGCCTGTACTGGCGGGGTTCGGTCGACACCCAGGTGCGGGTGATGGCGCTGGGTGACGAGCCGCGCATTGCGGCGGACGTGCAGCAGCGCCTGGGCCAGCTGGGCGTGCTGCCGCGTGTAGCGGTGATCAGTACCGTGCCGAGCGAGTCGGTCGGCCTGCTGTTCATCGATGGCACGCTGCGGCAGACGCTGGACGCCGGCCTGCACGCGTTCTGGAACTTCAACGGCAATGTGTCGGTGGAGCGCGTGGAGCTGCGTGCGCGTTCGCTGGACGTGTCCGGCCAGGAACTGCTGAGCCGCGACAAGGTGACCCTGCGGGTGAACCTGGCCGCGACCGTGCAGGTGGTTGACCCGGTGCGCGCACACCGCACGCTCAGCAATGCCGACGAGTTCGTCTACCGGCAACTGCAGTTCGGCCTGCGCCAGGCGATCGCCGCGCGCAGCCTGGACGAGCTGCTGGGCGACAAGGCGGCACTGGACGGCGAGATCGCCGCGCATGTGCAGGCGGCGATCGAGGGCCACGGCGTGCGGTTGCTCGGCGTCGGCATCAAGGACGTGATCCTGCCGGGCGAGATGAAGGAGATCCTCAATGGCGTGGTGCTGGCCGAGAAGCAGGCCCAGGCCAGCGTGATCCGTCGCCGCGAGGAGGCCAATGCCACGCGTTCGCAGCTCAATACCGCAAAGCTGATCGAGGACAACCCGGTGCTGATGCGCTTGAAGGAGCTGGAGGCGCTGGAGAAGGTCACCGAGAAGATCGACACGCTCACCGTGTTCGGCGGCCTGGACGGCGTGCTGAAGCAGCTGGTGACGATCAGGTAGGGGGTAGCGGTGGCGCAAGGACGCGCCACCGGCCCATCAAGGACATACACGAAGACATGGACACTCAACACAACTATCAATGGCTGCACGCCGAGGGCACCACGCCGATCAAGGGCTGGGTCAACGGGGTGCCGCTGGAAGCGCAGGCGCATGAGCAGCTGCGCAACATCGCCGCGATCCCGTTCGTCGGGCCGTGGGTGGCGGTGATGCCGGACGTGCACCTGGGCAAGGGCGCGACCGTGGGCTCGGTGATCCCGACCCGTGGTGCGATCATCCCGGCCGCGGTCGGCGTCGACATCGGCTGCGGCATGGCCGCCGTGCGTACCACGCTGCGCGCCAACGACCTGCCCGATGACCTGCGGCAGCTGCGCAACAGCATCGAGCGCAGCATCCCGGTCGGCAACGGCCGCGGTGGCGAGCACCAGCGCATGCCCGACAGCATCCACACCCGGCTGCTGCAGTCCGGGCTGGCCGCCGGCCTGGAGAAGATCAAGGACAAGCACCGCCGGATCCGCACCGACAAGCTTGACCGCCAGTTGGGTACGCTGGGTGGCGGCAATCACTTCATCGAACTGTGCCTGGACGAGACGGACACGGTGTGGGTGATGCTGCACAGCGGCTCGCGTGGCACCGGCAACCTGATCGGTACCTACTTCATCGAGAAGGCGCGCGAGGAGCTGGCCCGGCGCGTGCTCGGCTTCCACCTGCCGGACAAGGACCTGGCGTTCTTCATGGAAGGCGAGCCGCTGTTCGACGACTACGTCGAGGCGGTGTCGTGGGCGCAGGACTACGCCCGGCAGAACCGCGAGGCGATGATGTCGCGGGTGCTGGCCGAGATGCGCCACCGGCTGCCGAAGTTCCAGCTGGCGGCGATGGCGGTGAACTGCCACCACAACTACGTGCAGAAGGAGACGCACAACGGGCAGGAGCTGCTGGTGACGCGCAAGGGCGCGGTCAGTGCCCGCGAAGGCGAGCTGGGCATCATTCCCGGCAGCATGGGCACGCGCAGCTACATCGTGCGTGGCAAGGGCAACGCGGACAGCTTCCACAGCTGCAGCCACGGCGCCGGCCGGGTGATGAGCCGTGGCAGCGCACGCCAGCAGATCACCCTGGCCCAGCACCGCGAGGCCACCGCGCACGTGGAATGCCGCAAGGACAGTGGCGTGCTGGACGAGTCACCGGCGGCGTACAAGTCGATCGATGACGTGATGGCGGCACAGCTGGACCTTGTCGACGTGGTGCACACCCTGCGCCAGGTGCTGTGCGTGAAGGGATGAGGGAACGGTGCCGGCCAAGGCCGGCACCCACCGTGCCTCAATGGTGCCCGACCACCCTGCAGTAGATCCACGCCATGCGTGGATGCAGCGGCGCCGACCAGGGTCGGCCTCTACAGAACAAGCCCGATCAGCGCGGCACGCTGTCTTCGCTCACCAGCGCATGATGCATGCCGATGCCCGCGCGCACCCCTTCGGCGGTGGCCAGGGTGATGTTGCCGACCGTGGTCGCATCGCCTGCGGCATACACGTTCGGCACCGAGGTCTGCTTCATCGCATCGACCTCGATCAACACGCCCAGCGGGCTCTCGGCCAGCGTGCAGCCCAGCCGCTGCACCAGCGGCGTGGCCATCGCCTGGGTGGCCGGCACGAACAGCGCACGCTGCGCGACGCGACGGCCGTCGGCCAGTTCCACTTCCAGCCAGCTCGGCTGGTCGCCCTGCACGCCCAGTACCGGCGAGGTCTCGATCTGCACGCCGCGCTGCTGCATGGCGGCGCGTTCGTCATCGGTGATCGGCAGGCCCTGGCTGAAGAAGGTGACATTGCCCCAGTCGGCGAACAGCGGCGCCTTGGCGGCCGACATCGGGTGGCCGCCGAGCAGGCCGATCGCACCGCCACCGACTTCATAACCATGGCAGTAGGGGCAGTGCAGCACGGTGCTGCCCCAGCGCTCGGCCAGGCCCGGCAGCTCCGGCAGCTGGTCGGCGATGCCGCTGGCCAACAGCAGCTTGCGCGCGGCCAGCACCTGGCCGTCGGCGGTCTCCACTTCAACCCCATCGCGGGTGCTGCGGGCATGCACCGCATCGGCATGCACCCAGCGCACGCTGGGATAGTCCAGCAGCTGCTGGCGGGCGGTCTTGAGCAGCTCGGCGCCGCTGACACCATCCAGCCCCAGCACGCCATGCGAATGGCTGGCGAAGCGGTTGCGCGGCGAACCGGCGTCGATGACGGTGACCGGGCGACGGGCGCGGGCCAGGATCAGGCCGGCGGCGATGCCGGCATAGCTGCCGCCGACGATGAGCACATCAGGATTCATGGTGACCTTCCAGGGAGCGGTGATGGGCGAGATGGCGGGCGAATTCGGCACCGAGCTGGTCCAGCGTGGCTGCCTGCAGGCGCTGTTCGAGCAGCCGCTGGGCCTCGCGCGCGCCCTCCAGCAGGGCGCTGTTGACCAGGTGCTGGATCGGGCAACCGCCGCCGGAATCGCGGGCACCGACCTGTACCAGCGGCGGCGCGCCTACGGCCAGATAGATGTCGTGCAGGGTGATGGTGGCGGCGTCGCGGGCCAGCTGGCTGCCGCCGCCGTGGCCGCGTGCGGTGTGCACCAGGCCGGCCTTGTGCAGCTGCGCCAGCAGGCGCCGGATCACCACCGGATGGGTCGGCAGGCACGACGCCAGCTGTTCGGAGGTGCGCGGTGCGCTCTGGCCGACCAGGTGCGCCATCACGTGCAGGGCATCGGAAAGTGGGTTCGCGGATTTCATGTAACAACAATAGTTACATTTAAATCCCCTGTCCAGGGTCTGCTTTCGTTCCATATGGACACATTTGTCCTATGAAATGTTTCCTTCACTTCGCTAAACGAAACGCGAATGTGATCAACGTCGCACTTCAGAGGTGATCGAAACCGGTCGATACCGCATCGCCCCTTCCCGAGAGCCCCTTCCGATGAATGCGTCTGTCCGTGCACCCCGCCTGCAGTCCAAGCTGCTGGGCGCGGTTTCCGTTGGCCTGGCCGTAGTCCTGTTGTGCGCCTTGGCAGGTCTTGCTTCCGCCTGGTTGAAGCTGTCCACCGATGTCCCGCCCGAAGTCGCGCACAGCCGCGATGCCGAGCGCCTGCAGCGCGAGTTCCGCGGCCAGGTGCAGGAATGGAAGAACGTACTGCTGCGCGGGCATGACGACGCGCTGCGTCAGCATCACCTGGAGGCCTTCGACAGCGAAGGCCGTCTGGTCGAACAACTGGCCAAGGGCCTCGCCAGCAGCCCGGATGCGCGCACGCGCGAGCAGGCGCAGGCCTTCATCGGACTGCATGCGCAGCTGCAGAAGGACTATCACGCCGCGCTGCAGGCCTTCGCCGCCGCCGGCTACGATCCCGCCGCTGGCGACACCCTGGTGCGTGGCAAGGATCGTCCGGTGGCCACCGCACTGGATGCGCTGAGCACGCAGGCCACGCAGGTGGCCGAAGCGGCACTGGCGGCGCGTTCGCAGCAGGCGCGGCAGACCCTGCTGCTGTGCGCCGCACTGACCGTGCTGGCTGCGGTGCTGCTGCTGATGGGCCTGGCCTGGTGGTTGCGGCGTGCCGTGGTGCAGCCGGTGCTGGCGGTGGAAACTGCCGCACGCGCGGTCGCCGCCGGCGACCTGCAGCACGTGGTGCGGGTGAGCAGCCGCGATGAGATCGGCCGCCTCGCGCAGGCGATGCAGGCGGTGCAATCGACGCTGCGCGGTGTACTGGATGCACAGGGCGCGATGGCGCAGGCGCACGAAGCCGGCACCATCAGCCATCGCATGGATGCCAGCGCCTTCCCCGGCGCGTTCGGCGAAATGGTGGCCGACAGCAATGCACTGGTGGATGCGCACATCCAGGTGAAGATGCGCGCGATCGCGATCATGGGCCGCTATGCCATCGGCGACCTCAGCCAGGACATGGAACGCCTGCCCGGCGAGAAGGCGGTGATCACCGAAGCGCTGGATACCGCCAAGGCCAATCTGGGCACCATCAATGGCGAGATCCGCCGCCTGGCCGAAGCCGCCGCCGCCGGCGACTTCAGCCAGCGCGGCGACAGCGCGCGCTTCGAACATGACTTCCGCGCGATGGTCGACGGCCTGAACCGCCTGATGCAGGCCACCGAACTGAACCTCGGTGAGGTCTCCGGCATGCTGCGCGCGATTGCCGATGGCCGCCTCGGCGCACGCATGCACGGCGATTTCCAGGGCGTGTTCGCCCGCATCGCCGGCGACGTCAACACCACCGCCGCGCAGTTGGCGACCATCGTCACCGACATCAAGCACGCTTCCGGCAACATCCACACGGCTGCGGCGGAGATTGCCGCCGGCAACAACGACCTGTCGCGTCGTACCGAGCAGCAGGCCGCCAACCTGGAAGAGACCGCCGCGTCGATGGAGGAACTGACCTCCACCGTTCGGCAGAATGCCGAGCACGCGCGCCAGGCCAACCAGCTGGCGATCGGCGCGCACAGCGTCGCCTCGCAGGGCGGCAGCGTGGTCGGCCAGGTGGTGGCGACGATGGGCGCGATCGAGACCTCGTCGCGGCAGATCGCCGAGATCATCAGCGTGATCGATGGCATCGCGTTCCAGACCAACATCCTGGCGTTGAACGCTGCGGTGGAAGCCGCGCGTGCCGGCGAACAGGGCCGTGGCTTCGCCGTGGTCGCCAGCGAGGTGCGCACGCTGGCACAGCGTTCGGCCGCTGCGGCGAAGGAGATCAAGTCATTGATCGAGGCCTCGGTGGAACAGGTCGGGCACGGTGCGCAGCGCGTGCGCGAGGCCGGCGACACCATGGCCGAGATCGTGGCCTCGGTGCAGCGCGTGACCGACATCATGGCCGAGATCTCCGCCGCGTCGCAGGAGCAGAGCGCTGGCATCGAGCAGGTCAGCCAGACCGTGATCCAGATGGATGGCACCACCCAGCAGAACGCTGCGCTGGTGGAAGAGGCCAGCGCCGCTGCACGCAGCCTGGAGCAGCAGGCGAACCGCCTGATCGACGCTGTGGATGTATTTGACCTGTCGACCACGGCGGCGGCGAAGGATGCGCTGCAACGCGCGGCCTGATTGATCCGGCTGCCGGCCAGCGGCCGGCACTACCGTGGAACGCGGACATGGGTGTCGGCCGACCGTGGGTCGGGCGACGGCAGGATCGGTGCGGACCCACGGTCCGCACCCACCGGAGCCTGCGGTAGCGCCGGCCGCTGGCCGGCAACCCGGCGGCAACGCTCAGCGCAGGTAATCGCTCTGCGTCATCGCCGCGGCCAGATAATCCAGGAACGAGCTGATCCGCGCAGACACCGCCGTGTTGCGGTAGTACACCGCATGGATCGGCTGGTACACCTCCAGCGTCTGCGCGGCCAGCACCGGCACCAGCGTGCCGGCGGCGCGGTCGCGATCGGTGACGAAGTCGGACAGGCAGGTGATCCCCACCCCTTCCACCGCCAGCCGGCGCAGCGTCTCGCCACTGGACACGGCGATGTCCGGTCGCACCAGCAGCAATCCCTCCGACTCCCCGGGCAGCGGCCAGCGGTTCAGCGATTCCGGCTCGTTGAAACCAAGCAGGGTGTGCTGGCCCAGCGCGGCGACCGTTCTCGGCTCGCCCAGCCTGTCCAGATAGGCCGGGCTGGCCACCAGCCGCAGCCTGCAGCGGCCCAGCGGCCGTGCATGCAGTGTGGAGTCGGCCAGCGGCCCGATCCGGATCGCCAGGTCGGTGCGTCTCTCCAGCAGGTCGATGTAGCGGTCGGAACTGTTCAACTCCAGCTGCACGTCCGGGTAGCGCTCCCGATAGCCGGCCACCAGTGGCGCGATCACGTGCAGCACGAACGGCATTGCCGCGTCCACGCGCAGGCGCCCGGCCGGGCGCTCGCGGCGCGCCGCCATCTGTTCCTCGGCCGATTCCACCGCGTCGATGATCGCGCGCGCATGGCGCCGGTACGCCTCGCCCTCGGCGGTCAGGTGCAGGCGGCGGGTGGTGCGGGTCAGCAGCGTGGTGCCCAGCTTGTCCTCCAGCCGCCCCAGCGCGCGGCTCACGCCCGACGGCGTCTGCCCCAGCTGCTCGGCGGCGGCGCTGATCGAACCGCTGTCGATCACCGCCAGGAAGGCCTGCATTTCATCAAGCGTCGTCTTCATGCCGCCATTATTGACTGCACGGCAAGAGTGATTGGCGTGAAGACCGGTTTTTCGGCCAGAGATGGCGGCGCAGACTGCGCAGCCTCTTCCCCTGCTGGACCCTGTCATGATCCGTGGCATTCCCCTCGCCCTGCTGGCGTTGACCCTCGGCGCGTTCGCCATCGGCACCACCGAATTCGTCATTGTCGGCCTGATCCCGACCATTGCCGCCGACCTGCAGGTCAGCCTGCCCTCGGCCGGCCTGCTGGTTTCCCTGTATGCACTGGGCGTGGCCATCGGTGCGCCGGTGCTGACCGCGCTGACCGGCCGCGTGCCGCGCAAGACCCTGCTGGTGGCGCTGATGGTGCTGTTCACCCTCGGCAACGTCATCGCCTTCATGGCGCCGGGCTACAGCTCACTGATCGCCGCACGCATCCTCACCGGCCTGGCGCATGGCGTGTTCTTCTCGATCGGCGCGATCATCGCCACCGCGGTGGTGCCGAAGGAGAAGGCCGCCAGTGCCATCGCCATCATGTTCACCGGGCTCACCGTGGCGCTGGTGACCGGTGTGCCGCTGGGTACCTTCATCGGACAGCATCTGGGTTGGCGCGCCACCTTCCTGGCCGTGGCCGGCCTCGGCGTGATCGCCCTGCTGGGCGCACTGCTGTTCGTTCCGCGCAACCTGCCGCAGAGCGCACCGGCCAGCTTCCGCCAGCAGTTGGCGGTGCTGGGCCAGCCGCGCCTGTTGCTGGTCTATGCAATGACCGCACTGGGTTACGGCGGCACCTTCCTGGCCTTCACCTATCTGGCGCCGATCCTGCAGGACGTCACCGGCTTCTCGGCCAATGCGGTCAGCCTGGTGTTGCTGGTGTACGGCGTGTCGGTGGCAATCGGCAACCTGTGGGGCGGTCGACTGGCCGACCGCCTGGGCCCGGTGCCGGCGTTGAAGCGCATCTTCGCGCTGCTGGCCATCGTGCTGTTCGTGCTCACCTTCACCGCCTCCAACAGCGTGCTGATGCTGCTGACGGTGCTGGCGCTGGGGGCCGTGGCCTTCGGCAACGTGCCGGGCCTGCAGGTCTACGTGGTCAAGCAGGCGCAGCGCTATGCGCCGCAGGCCACCGATGTGGCCTCGGGCCTGAACATCGCCGCATTCAACATCGGCATCGCCCTGGGCGCCTCGCTGGGTGGCCTGGTGGTGGAGCACATCGGCCTGATGCATACGCCGTGGATGGGTGCGCTGGTGGTGGTTGGCGCCTACGCGCTGACCGCGCTCAGTGGTCGCCTGGACCGTCACGATGGTATCGACCCGCGCGCCGACGGCATTGCCGCCACCGCGCATTGATCCATGCAATGCACCGTTGCCGGCATGCATACGGCACGTGGCCTACCCTCTTTCCTCTGCTGGTCCCTCCCCCCCTTGGAGCTTTCCATGACTGTCCCCGCTTTTGGCCTCGGCACCTTCCGCCTCAAAGACCAGACCGTGATCGACTCGGTGCGCAACGCGCTGGAGGTCGGCTACCGCGCCGTTGATACCGCGCAGATCTACGGCAATGAAGCCGAAGTCGGCCAGGCCATCGCCGAATCCGGTGTGCCGCGCGACGATCTGTACCTGACCACCAAGGTGTGGATCACCGAGTTCAAGCACGATGCGTTGCTGGCCAGCCTGCGCACCAGCCTGGAAAAACTGCGCACCGACCGCGTCGACCTGGCGCTGATCCACTGGCCGTCGCCGAACGACAAGGTCGACGTGCCGATGGAGGAATACCTGCCGGCACTGGCCGAAGCCAGGGCGCAGGGACTGGCCCGGGAGATCGGCATCTCCAACTTCACCATCGCGCAGACCCGCAAGGCGATCGAGATCCTCGGTGCCGAGGCGATCGCCACCAACCAGGTCGAGATCCATCCGTACCTGCAGAACCGCCTGCTGGTGAAGTTCCTGCAGGACAATGGCATCCACATCACCGCCTACATGAGCCTGGCCTATGGCGAAGTGCTGAAGGACCCGGTGATCCAGGCCATTGCCGGCCGCCACCAGGCCACCCCGGCGCAGGTTGCGCTGGCCTGGGCGCTGCAGCAGGGCTTCTCGGTCATTCCGTCGTCGACCAAGCGCGACAACCTGGCGGCCAACCTTGAAGCGGCGGCCGTGCGCCTGACCGACGAAGACATGGCGCAGATCGCCAAGCTCGACCGCGGCCATCGCCTGGCCAACCCGGAAGGCATCGCCCCGGCCTGGGATTGATCCCAGCGGCGGGCGCGGAGTTGCTTTGGTAGAGGCCGACCTTGGTCGGCGCTGGGCTCTGATCGGTCGATGACACAGCGTGCCGACCAAGGTCGGCACCTACCAAGTGCAGGGGTTATTCCTCGTCCTGCAGCAACCAGCCACGCATGGCGCGGATCCGGCAGAGGCCGCCCCTGGTCGGCGCTGGGCTCTGATCGGTCGATGACACAGCGTGCCGACCAAGGTCGGCACCTACCAAGTGCAGGGGTTATTCCTCGTCCTGCAGCAACCAGCCACGCATGGCGCGGATCCGGCAGAGGCCGCCCCTGGTCGGCGCTGGCCTCTGATCGGTCGATGACACAGCGTGCCGACCAAGGTCGGCACCTACCAAGTGCAGGGGTTATTCCTCGTCCTGCAGCAACCAGCCACGCATGGCGGCGCTCACTTCATCCGGCTTTTCCATCGGCGCCAGGTGCCCGCAATCGGGCACCACCACCAGCTGCGAGTGCGGCACCAGCGCGTGCATTTCCTCGCTCACTGCCAGCGGCGTGATGCGGTCGTTGGCACCGCACACGATCAGCAGCGGGTCGCGATAACCCGCCAGCACGTCATGCCCATCGCGGCGCTCCAGCGCGCTCTGGCGCAGGAACACTTCGGCGCCCAGCCGTGCGGTCATGTCGCGCACGCGCTGAACCAGCACATAGTCGTCCAGCCGGGAGGCATCGATATAGCTGCGCATCAGTACGTCACCGAAGCCATGGAATTTCCCCGGTAGGCGCACGCTGGCACGTTGGCTGCGGCGCTGTTCGGCGCGCTCGGGCGAATCGGCATGGATCGAGGTGTCGATCAATGCCAGCTGCAGTACCCGCTCCGGAGCGATACGCAGGATCTGCTGGGCGACGAAACCACCCAGTGAGAAGCCGGCCAGCGCAAACCGCTCCGGTGCCTGCGCCAGCACGTCTTCGGCAACCGCCTGCAGGGTTTCGCCACGGGTCTGGTCGCCCACCGTGCAGTCGGCGATATCGGCCAGGTCGGCCAGCTGGGCGCGCCACAGCTCGGCATCGTTGAGCAGGCCGGGTAGCAGCAGCAAGGGAATGCGGTCGGTCATGGCGGTATTGTCGCGCCAGTACGGTGACGGAGCCATGCCGCATCGGGTCATTGGGTTGTAGAGTCGAGCTTGCTCGACTGCTTCCCGCCGTAGAGTCGAGCTTGCTCGACTGTCTGGCTGGCAGTCGAGCAAGCTCGACTCTACGACACGGACGCGACCATGGCAGACCCCTACAACAGCGGCATCCCCTCCCCTCCGGCGCTGCGCTTCGACGATTCGCTGGTCACCACCGCCTTCGAGCTGCCCGGCCACCGCGTGGCGCGCAACCTGGGCGTGGTGCGTGGCATCACCGTGCGCTCGCGCTCGATCGTCGGCAACTTCCTGGGCGGCATCCAGACCCTGTTCGGCGGCAACATCACCATCTACACCGAACTGTGCGAACAGGCCCGCGAGGAAACCTACCGCGACATGGTCAAGCACGCGCGGCAACTGGGCGCCAACGCGATCATCGGCATGCGCTACGACGCCACCGACGTGATGACCGGGCTGACCGAGGTGCTGTGCTACGGCACGGCGGTGGTGGTGGAACCCCTGCGCTGAGGCCGGTGTGCCGCCGGGCGTGATTCACGCCACCGGGGGCACCTCCGGCACCTCGACCTGCTGCACCGGCAGGGTCACCATCATCACCGTCGGGTCGTCCGGGTCCAGCTTCGTCTTGAAGCCCAGGCTCTGGCACATCGCCAGCATGGTGCTGTTCTCGCGCAGCACCTGGCCCTCGACCACGTCCAGGCCCAGCCACTTGGCGTACTCGATCATGATCGCCATCAACCGCCAGCCGATGCCGTGGCCCTTCAGGTCCGACCGGATCAGGATGCCGTACTCGCCACGGTGGTAATCGGCGTCGGCGTGCAGGCGCACCGCGCCGAGCATTTCGCCGCTGCGCGGTTCAATCGCCACCAGTGCGATCGAGCGCGCGTAGTCGAGCTGGGTCAGGCGCGCGATGAATTCGTGGCTGAAGTGCTTCACCGACTGGAAGAAGCGCAGGCGCAGGTCCTCGTCGCTGACCCGGGCGAAGAACGCGCGGAACAGCGCGTCGTCTTCCGGCCGCACCGGCCGCACGAAGGCACGGCCGCCGTCGGACAGTTCGATGGTGCGCTCCCACTCCTTCGGGTACGGGAACACCGAGAAGCGCGGATGGCCGCGGCCCTTGTGCAGGATGCGCGAGGGCGCAATGGCGACGCGCGCATCCAGGGCGAGGATGCCCTTGCCATCGACCAGCAGTGGATTGATGTCCAGCGTGCGCACTTCGGGAATGTCGGCGGCCAGCTGGGCCAGCTTCACCAATGCCAGCGCCAGTGCACGCTCGTCGGCGGCCGGCACGTCACCGTAGGCCTTGAGGATGCGCGAGGCACGGGTCTGGCCGATCAGTTCGTGGGCCAGGCGCAGGTCCAGCGGCGGCAGTGCCAGTGCCTTGTCGTTGATCACTTCCACCGCAGTACCGCCACGGCCGACCACGATCACCGGGCCGAACGTGGCATCGTCGGCGATGCCGACGATCAGCTCGCGCGCTTTCGGGCGGACGATGGTCGGCTGTACCAGCAGGCCATCGATGCGTGCGTCCGGCCGCAGCTGGCGGGCCCGCGACAGGATCGCATTGGCCGCGCTCTGCACCGCCGGCAGCGTGCCCAGGTTGAGGCGCACGCCATCCACTTCCGACTTGTGCGGAATGTCCGGCGACAGGATCTTCAACGCCACGCTGGCGCCGCGCTCCAGCAGCGGTTGCGCCAGGTCCATCGCCTCATGCGCATCGCGCGCGTGCATCACCGGCGCGGACGGAATGCCATAGGCCTTGAGCAGTTCGTGGGTGGCCAGCGGGTCCAGCCACTGCTGGCCGTTGGCCAGCGCGGCATCGACCAGCGCGCGCGCAGCCGCCGCATCGACATTGAAATCCTGTGGCAGGCTGGGCGGCGTTTCCATCAGCGCGTTCTGCGCTTCGCGGTAACGCACCAGATGCTGGAAGCCACGCACGGCTTCGGCCTCGGTCGGATAGGTCGGCACCCGCGCCGCGTTGAGCGTGGCGGTGGCCTGGTCATCGTTGCCCAGCCACACCGCGAATACCGGCTTGTCGCGGTGATGGCGCGGGCGCAGGCCGAGCGTGCGGGTCAGCGCCTGTGCCGCATCGGCGGACGAGGTGAACGCGGTCGGCACGTTGACCACCATCACCGCGTCGTTCTCGTTGTCGGCCAGCAGCGCTTCGATCGCCGAGGCGTAGCGGTCACCGTCGGCATCGACCACGATGTCGACCGGATTGCTGCGCGACCAGCCCTGCGGCAGCACCGCGTCGAGCTTTTCGATGGTGCTGTCGGACAGGTTGGCCAGCGTGCCCCGCAGTGCGATCAGCTGGTCCACCGCGAGGCGGCCGACACCGCCGCCGTTGCTGAGGATGGCCAGGCGGCGGCCGGGGAAGGTGCCCAGCCGGCCCAGCGACTCGGCGGCGGTGAACAGTTCGTCCAGCGCACCGACGCGCAGCAGGCCGGCGCGGTTGAACGCCGCGCCGTAGACATCGTCGGCGCGCGCAAGTGCCTGCACGTGGGTATCGCGGCTGCCCGGCTGCACGCGTTCGGCGCGGCCCGACTTCACCACCACCACCGGCTTGGCACGCGCGGCAGCACGCGCGGCCGACATGAACTTGCGCGCGTCCTTGATCTGCTCGACATAGAGCAGGATGGCGCGAGTGCGGTAGTCGGTGGCGAAGTAATCGAGCAGATCGCCGAAGTCGACATCCATCGTGTCGCCCAGCGAGACCACGGCAGAGAATCCGACCGAGCGCGCCACGCCCCATTCCACCAGTGCGGCGGCAATGGCCGAGGATTCGGAGATCAGCGCGAGGTCGCCGGCCTGCGGGAAATGCGCGGCGATGCTGGCGTTGAGCCGTGCATGCGGCGCGATCACGCCCAGGCAGTGCGGGCCAAGGATGCGCAGGCCATGCGTGCGCGCCACCGCCTCCACCTGCGCCGACAGCGAGCCGGGGCCTTCGCCCAGGTGCGCGGTGAGGATGATCGCCGCCTGCACGCCACGTTCGGCCGCGGTGCGCACCACCTGCGGCACGATCGTCGCCGGCGCGGTGATCACCACCAGGTCAGGCACCCAGTCCAGGTCCTTCAGCCGTTTGACCGTGCGGATGCCATCGATCTCGGCATGCCGCGGGTTGATCCAGGCCACCTTGCCGGGAAAGCCGGTACCACGCAGGTTGCGCATCACCGCACGGCCGGCCGAGCGCTCGCGCGGGCTGCCACCGATCACCGCGACCGACTGCGGACGGAACACAGACTGCAGATGGTAGGTACTCATGCGCCTACGGTACCCAAAAAGGGGACGGAGGGGATTAAGTCGTTTGTGGCACAAACGACTTAATCCCCTCCGTCCCCTTTTTGTTCTGCGTGCCGACCAAGGTCGGCACCTACCGCAGCGCGGGGTTCCGGCTTACAGCAGCGTGCCGTGCAGGATCATCGCGGCGATGCTGAAATAGATCACCAGGCCGGTGACATCCACCAGCGTGGCCACGAACGGGGCCGAGGCGCTGGCCGGGTCGAAGCCGAGGCGCTTCAGGATGAACGGCAACATCGAGCCGGACAGCGAGCCGAAGGTGACGATGCCGACCAGCGCCGCACCGATGGTGATCGCCAGCAGGATCCAGTGCTCGCCGTAGTCGTGCAGGCCGCCCAGCTGCCAGATCACGATGCGCACGATGGCCAGGCAACCGAGGATGGCGCCGAGCACCATGCCGGTCGGGATCTCGCGCAGGGCCACCTTCCACCAGTCGCGCAGGCGCAGTTCGCGCAGCGCCAGGCTGCGGATCAGCAGCGAGGTGGCCTGCGAGCCGGAGTTGCCACCCGAACTCATGATCAGTGGAATGAACAGGGTCAGCACCACCGCGCGCGCCAGTTCGTCCTCGTAGTGCTGCATGGCGCTGGCGGTCAGCATCTCGCCCAGAAACAGCACGCTCAGCCAGCCAGCACGCTTGCGCAGCATCTCAAGGAAGCCGATCTGCATGTACGGCTTGTCCAGCGCTTCCATGCCGCCGAACTTGTGCGCATCCTCGGTGGATTCCTCGATCAGCGCATCCAGCACGTCATCGACGGTGACGATGCCAAGCATCTGCTGCTGCGCATCGACCACCGGGATCGCCAGCAGGTCGTGGCGGCGGATCAGCCGCGCCACTTCCTCCTGGTCCATCAGCGCGTCAACGGTCACCGGCGGGTTGACCTGGGCCACGTCCAGGATCGATTCCTCCGGCAACCCGGTGATCAGCCGGCGCATGGTCACCACCTGCTGGAGGTGCTGGCTGGCCGGGTCCAGCACGTAGATCGCGTACACCGTTTCGCGGGTGCGCTCGACCTGGCGGATGTGCTGCAGGGTCTGCGCCACGGTCCAGCTGGCGGGCACCGCCACGTACTCGGTGGTCATCAGCGCGCCGGCGGTGTTGGGCGGGTAGCTCAGCAGCTTCTGGATGGCCTGGCGGGCATCGGTGCCCAGCAGCGGGATCAACCGCGCGCGCTCGTCCTCGTCCAGCTCGTGCACGATGTCGGTGGCGCGGTCATCGGCCATCAGCCCGAGCAGGGCGGCGGCGCGCGCCGGCGGCAACGCGGCCACCAGCTCACCGCTGCGGTGCAGCTCCGGCGCTTCGAGCATCTTCACTGCACGCGGCAACGGCAGCGCCGCCAGCGTGTCCGCGGCGCGCGTCAGCTCCAGCGTATTGAGGAACTCCACCGCGTCGGCGGTGTTGTAGTTCGCCAGGGGTGCGGCCAGGGCAGCAGCATCGGCCCCTGCGCGCAGCAATTGCTTCTGGTTCATCGGTTCTGCCTTGTGGGGGTGCGACCTCGCGCAACGCCAACGCAGGCAAACCGTCCCGATGTCAGGCGGTGGCCATCGCTGGCGTCGAACGAGGTCGACTTCTACTGTCGCTGGACATGGGTTGGGGACTCCGGGATGCGTGTGCCGGCGGACGCGCCGCCAGCGGCGGGGAGTCTGGACCTGCCGGGCATGCAGGTCAACCCAGGGCCAGCCGACAGCGTTGCCCGCACGCGTGTCCTCGTGCGTACACGCACCGGCGCGCATAATGTCGCGGTGGCGTTCGCCATGTCTTTCCTCCTCCGAACGGACGCGCGGCCGGTTTCCCCGATGACCAGGTATTCCCATGCATAGCGGCGGTCTGGAACTGGCGCTGGTACTGCTGCTGGCGGCGGTCATCGCCGTGCCGGTGTTCAAGAAGTTCGGCTTCGGCGCGGTGCTGGGCTACCTGGCGGCCGGCGTGGTGCTGGGCCCGGACGGGCTGGGCTTCGTGCAGGACGCCGACCGCATCCTCGGCGCCGCCGAGATCGGTGTGGTGATGCTGCTGTTCGTGATCGGCCTGGAACTGTCGCCGGCACGCCTGAAGGTGATGCGGCGCTCGGTGTTCGGTGCCGGTGCGGCGCAGGTGGCGCTGTCCGGGCTGGTGCTGGGCGGCCTGTTGCTGCTCGACCATTTCCAGTGGAAAAGCGCGCTGGTGGTGGGTGTGGCGCTGGCGCTGTCGTCCACCGCGGTGGGCCTGCAGCTGCTGTCCGAGCACAAGGCGATCAACAGCGACCATGGCCGGCTGGGCTTTGCGATCCTGCTGTTCCAGGATCTGATCGCGATCCCGTTGCTGGCGGCCATTCCGCTGCTGGGCGGGGTCAAGAACGAGACGCTGCGCTGGGAGGATGCCGCCGTGGCGCTGGGCGCGCTGGCGGTGGTGATCCTGTGCGGGCGACCGGTGCTGCGCAAGGTGTTCAGCATCATCGCGCGCACCCGCAGCCCGGAAGTGTTCACCGCCACCGCCCTGCTGGTGGTGCTGGGCACCGCCTGGTTCATGCAGGAAGCCGGCCTCAGCCCCAGCCTGGGTGCATTCCTGGCCGGCGTGCTGTTGTCCGACTCGGAATTCCGGCACGAACTGGAAGCACAGATCGAGCCGTTCAAGGGGCTGCTGCTGGGCCTGTTCTTCATTGCGGTGGGCATGGGCATCGACCTCGACCGCATCGCGTCCGAGCCGTGGCTGATCGCCGCCGGCGTCGGCATCCTGCTGGTGGTCAAGTTCGGCCTGCTGTACGTGATCGGGCGTATTGCAAGGCTCAGTTCGCGACAGTCGCTGCTGCTGGGCAGCGTGCTGTGGCTGGGCGGTGAATTCGCCTTCGTGGTGTTCAACGAAGCGCAGCGCGCGCACCTGCTGGGCAACGCCAACCATGACCGGCTGGTGGCCATCGTCGGCCTGTCGATGGCGATCACGCCGCTGCTGATGATCGCGCTGCTCAGGCTGCTCGGCCAGGAAAAGGCCGCACCGCGCCAGGCCGCCGAGGCTGACAAGGTGGCACCGGACAACCGGCCGAAGGTGCTGATCGCCGGCATGGGCCGCTTCGGCCAGGTGATCGCGCGCCTGCTGACCGCGCAGAAGGTGCCGTTCGTGGCGCTGGAGGCGAACCCGGACACCGTGGCCGACCTGCGCCGCTTCGGCAACCAGCTGTACTACGGCGACCCGACCCGGCCCGAAATGCTGCGCGCGGCCGGTGGCGAGCACATCGATGTGTTCGTGATCACCGTGGATGACCCGGAGACCAACCTGCGCGCGGTGCGCATGGTGCGCCGGCTGTACCCGGATGCGATGGTGCTGGCGCGAGCGCGCAACCGCCAGCATGCGTGGCGGCTGATGGACATGTCGGCCGAGCCGTTCCGCGAAGTGTTCGGCACCAGCCTGGAAATGAGCGGGCGCGTGCTGACCGCGCTGGGCGTGGCCCCGAACGTGGCCGAACGCCATGTGCAGCGCTTCCGCGAACACGACGAGCAGTTGCTGCGCGACCAATACCTGGTCTACGACGACGAGGCCGCGGTGATCCAGACCTCGCGCGATGCGCGCAACGACCTGATGCACCTGTTCGAGGCCGACGCGGAAAGCGACGACACGTAGGCGTGCCGACCAAGGTCGGCACCCACCCGATGGTTCGCGAACCCGGTCGTGCCGGCCGCTGGGATCAGCCGTTGTCGCGCAGGAACCGGGCCATCGAGGAAACACCCGGCACGCGCGGCTCGAACTCACCGGCCACGTCGATGAAGCCGCGCATCACCGCGATCTCGCGTGGGCTGCGGTTGAGGCTGTCGCGCACTTCCGGATCGGCACCGGCACGCAGCAGGCGCTGCACCAGCAGCGGCAAACCGTGCAGGGCGGCCAGGTGCAGCGGGCCGAAACCGCGCGGGTCACGCACGTCCAGGCTCACGTCCTCGTCCAGCAGGCGCTCCACCGCGGCCATCACCACCTGCTCGTCGCAGGCGGTACCCGGCTCGGCGCGTGCGCCCAGCAGCAGCAGCAACGGCGTAACCGAACCGGCAGCAGCCTGGTCCGGTTCCGCACCGGCCAGCAGCAGGGTGTCGAGCAGGGCCAGCAGGCGCGAGCGGTCGCGGGCACTGAAGCCATACAGCGCGGCACAGTGCAGCGGACCCAGCTGCTGCGCGTCACCGGCGTGCACGTCGGCACCGGCGGTGAGCAGGCGCGCGACGATGTCCGGCAGGCCCAGCGCCGAGGCCAGCATCAGCACCGTCACTCCGCCCGGCAGGCGATGTTCCAGCTTGGCACCGGCATCGAGCAGGGCCGAGACGATGTCCACCTGGCGCATGCTGACCGCCGCCGACAACGGCGTGGCACCACTGGCCGCCGCGTGCTGCGGATCGGCGCCACGCGCCAGCAGCAGGTCGGTCACTGCCAGATGGCCGCCACCGGCCGCACGCAGCAGCGCGGTGCAGCCCTGTGCATCGACGGCGTCGACGGCGAATCCCAGATCGATCAGGCGGCGCACTGCATCGACGTCACCGGCCATCGCGGCGGCCGGCAGATCGGCCTCGCGCAGGGTGCGCCGTGGCAACGGCCACACCCGCCAGTCCAGCCAGTCGGCCAGGTCACGGCGACCAATCGACAGCGCCACACCCAGCGGTGTCTGGCCATCGGCGGCGCGTGCCTCTGGCGAGGCACCGTGCTGCACCAGCAGCTTCAGTGCACCCTCTCGGGCCAGCGCGGTGGCCAGATGCAGGGCGGTCATGCCGTGGCTGTCGCGCGCTTCGCGATCGACGCCAGCCTTCAACAGGGCCTGCTGCAGGCGCAGCCAACCCAGGCGTACCGCCAGCGACAGCGGCGGATCACCGGCCGGCGAGGCCGCAAACGGATCGGCGCCACGTTCCAGCAATTCCAGCGCCAGCTGTTCCAGCCCTCGGGCGGCCTGGTCGTGCTGGGCGCAGGCGGCGAGGAAGCGCGCGAGGCCACCGCGTCCGGCCGGCGACAGGCCACGCTGCAGCATCACCTGCAGTGCAGGCACCGCATCAATGCCGCGCGACAGCAAAGCGAACATCGGCGTGTCGGCGCAGGCGTCACGCACATAGGGATCGGCGCCGTGGCCCAGCAGCCAGTCGACCGCACGTGGTTCCAGCGCCAGCTCCGGATCGAGCAGCAGGCCACCCAGTTCTTCCGGCTGGCACAGCCTGGCCAGCGCGGCCATGCCTTCGGTGTTGCCGAAGCCCAACGCTTCACGCAGCAGGGTCAGCGGCGGACGGTCCGGCAGCAGGCCGCTGGCCATGGCCGCTTCGCCGCGCTCGGCCAGCCCATCACTGACGGCGGCCGGCAACGGATAGGACGGGTCCAGCAGGGCCACGATCGCCCAGCGGCCCGCTTCGGCGGCGTAGTCCACCGCGCGGCGGCCGACCGGATCGGCGGCATCGGCGGCGATGCCCAGCTCAACCAGGCGCTTGATCAGCAGCGGCGAGACATCCTCGGCCATCACCGCCAGCTGCACCGCGTTGCGGCCTTCGCCGTCCACGGCGACCAGGTCCGGCTTGTGTGGCAGCAGGTGCTCGATCACCGCAGCGCGACCGGCACGGGCCGCTTCCAGCCACGGCGTACGGCCCAGCGCATCGCGCGCTTCCAGGTTGGCGCCGGCACCGAGCAGCACGCCGATGATCTCCACGTGGCCGGCCAATGCCGCCTCGTGCAGCGCACTGCGGCGTTGGCGATCACGCGCGTCGGCGCGTGCCTTGTGCTTGAGCAGCAGCTGCACGCCGGCCGGATCGTCGTCTTCGGTGGCGGCGGCAGCCAGCAGCACCGGAGTGCCTTCGGCCGGCTCGCTGCGGGCACCGCGTTCGAGCAGGAAACGCGCCAGGCGCCAGTTGCCGACCTGGCAGGCCACTGCCAGCGGCGACCAGCCATCACTGTTCAGCGCATCGACTTCGGCCGCGGCATCGCGCAGCAGCGCCGCCACGCCCGGGTCGGAACTGCGCGCAGCATGGTGCAGCGGCGTGTTGCCGTCGCTGTCGGTGGCGCGCGAATCGGCGCCGTTGGCGAGCAGGGTCATCACCGCTTCGGGGCGGCCATGCCAGCTGTCACGGGTCGCCGCCAGCAGCGGGGTCATGCCGCGGTGCGGCGCGTTCACGTCGACGCCGCGGGCGATCAGCTCACGTAGCAGGCGCAGGTCCGGCAGCACCGCGGCCAGTACCGCCAGGCTGCGCTGGTCGCGCCAGTTCGGGTCCGGCAATGCATAGGGATCGGCACCGGCCTGCAGCAGCTGCAGGCCGCGGTCGATGCGGCCATGGCGGGCGGCTTCGTACAGGGCCGGGGTCAGTTCCTGCGGCGCCATCGCCTCCAGCGGCGCGGTCTCGGCCGCGGCGGCGAACATCGGTTCGTGTTCGTGGCTGGTCGCGTTCAACGCGCCAGTACGCAACGACGCCAGCGGTGCGGGCGCCACCCGCTGCAGCAGCAGGTGCAGCAGCGGCGACAGCACCACCACCGCCAGCGCGGCCGGCCATCGTGCACTTTCAGGCAGCAGGTCGGGCCAGGCCGGCAGCACCACCAGTGCCGCCAGCGCGATCACCAGCGCGGCCACACCGAGGCCGCGCCAGGCGGTCAGGTCGCGCCCGGCCAGCGCCTGCCAGTGTTGGGCCAGGCTGCCATCCAGGCGTTCGACATCGTTCCACAACGGCCAGGTGCGCCAGGCCGCCAGCAGGCCGGCACTGACCAGCACGCTCAGGCCCAGCACCGCGGCCAGGCTGCCGCTATCGCGCAGCGCCGCCAGCGGCCAGGCCAGCAGCAGCGCCAGCAGGACCGGTGCGGCCGCCCACAGCGCCAGCAGCGCGGGCAAATCCTGGCGCGCAACCACCTTCAACGGCAGCAGCGCGCGGCTGCGCCGCCACCACGACACGCCCAGCGCGAACGCAGGCTGCGCCAGTGCGGCAAGCAGGGCGCCCGGGACGCCGCCCACGGCAGCGCCCAGCGCCAGCACGGCGCCAACAGTGAAGGCGATCGACAGCGCGCGCGGACGGGAGGGATCAGTCATAGTGCCGCGGCATCAGGCTGGCCACCGAAGGCGGCACCTGCAGGTAGAAGCCGCGTTCGCTCATTTCGCTGCGGACCTTGTCCGGGTCGGCCTGCGCCAGGCGGCGCTGGGCATCCAGGGCAACGTCCAGCACGAAAGTGAGCGTCCCCAGCGATTTGAGCAGCGGCGCAGGCAGCGCGCTGAAATCTTCGCGTCGGGGAACGTAGACGTAGGTGTCCGGCTTGAGTTGGCTTTTATAGACGTAGGCGTGCATGTCCGCGGGACAATAACCCGGGAAGAGCCATGATTGTGTCGGAAAGCCGACACCGGGGAAAGCCGTCAGCCGACGATGGCGGCGTGATCGACGGTGTTTCCCCGACGAGGTTCAGCAATGTGGCGACGGCGTTCAGCCTTGGCCCGATGCTCAGTGATAGCCGGCGTCGGCGTGCACCTTGCCGCGGAACACCCGGTAGGACCACGCCGTGTAGCCGAGGATGACCGGCAGAAGGATCACCAGCCCGACCAGGGTGAAGCCCAGCGATGATGCCGGCGCAGCGGCCTGCCACAGGGTCATCGATGGCGGCAGCAGGTACGGCCACATGCCCAGCACCAGGCCGAGGAAGCCGAGCACGAACAGGGCAAGGCTGAGCAGGAACGGCGGCAGGTCACGGCGCGGATGGGTGGCGCTGCGCCACAACGCGGCCGCCACCGCCAGGGTCAGCAGCGGTACCGGCGACAGCCACCAGAAGTTGCCATCGCTGAACCAGCGGTCCATCAGGCGCGACTGCAGGAACGGCAGCCAGCTGCTGACCAGGCCCATCGCCGCGATCACCGCCACCACCAGCGGCCGGGTCATCTGCCGCGCCAGCGCCTGCACCCGGCCTTCGGTCTTCAGGATCAGCCAGGTACTGCCCAGCAGCGCGTAGCCGGCCACCAGCGCGGCGCCGGTCAACATCGCGAACGGACTGAACCAAGCGAACGGGCCACCGTGATAGACGCCGTCCTGCAGGGGCAGGCCCTGCACCAGCGTGCCCAGGATCACGCCCTGGGCGAAGGTGGCCAGCAGCGAGCCCAGCGCGAAAGCCACGCTCCACAACCGGCGTGAGCGGTGCGCCTTGAAGCGGAACTCGAAGGCCACGCCACGGAACACCAGCGCCACCACCAGCAGCAGCACCGGCAGGTACAGCGCCGACAGCAGCACCGCGTACGCCTTCGGGAACGCCGCCAGCAGGCCGGCGCCACCCAGCACCAGCCAGGTTTCGTTGCCGTCCCAGATCGGCGCGGCGGTGTTCATCATCAGGTCCAGCTGTTCCTCGTCTTCGGCGAACGGCGCGAGGATGCCGATGCCGAGCACGAAGCCATCCAGCACCACGTACATCAGCACACCGAAACCGATCACCGCGAACCACGCCACCGGCAGCCAGGTCATCAGGTCCATGTCAGCGATCCTCCAGCGGTTCGTCGGCTGCCGACAGCGGGCGCGCCGGGGTATGGCTGCCGTGGTCCAGCGACGGCCCCTCGGCATACGGCTGCGGCCCATGGCGCAGGATCTTCACCAGGTACCAGATGCCCCAGCCGAACACGAAGGCATAACCGACCACGTAGACACCCAGCGACAGCGCGGTCATCCACGCGCTCTGTGGGCCGACCGCATCGGCGGTGCGCAGCACGCCATACACCACCCACGGCTGGCGCCCCATTTCGGTGACGAACCAGCCGGACAGCAGTGCGATGAAGCCACTCGGCAACATCCAGTTCCAGCCGCGCAGCAGCCACGGCGAATCCAGCAGCTTCCGGCGCCACAGCTGGAATGCCGAGACCCAGGCCAGCAGCAGCATCAGCGTGCCCAGCCCGACCATGATGCGGAAGGCGAAGAACACCGGCGTCACCGGCGGCCGTTCGCTGGCCGGTACCGACGTGAGCGGATCGAAGCTGCCGTCCAGCGAATGGGTGAGGATCACGCTGCCCAGCTTCGGGATCGCCACTTCGAAATCGTTGCGCTCTTCCTTTTCGTTGGGCAGCGCGAACACCACCAGCGGCACGCCCTCGCCTTCCTTGGTTTCATGCCAGTGCGCTTCCATCGCCGCGATCTTCATCGGCTGGTGCTTGAGCGTGTTCAGGCCATGCATGTCGCCGACGAAGATCTGCACCGGCACCGTCAGCGCCGCGAACGCTACTGCCGCGACCAGCATGCGCCGGCCGGCTTCCACGTGCGTGCCCTTGCGCAGGTACCACGCGCCGACGCCACCGATCACGAAACAGGTGGTGATGAACGAACCCAGCGCCATGTGCGCCAGTCGGTACGGGAACGAGGGGTTGAACACCACCTGCCACCAGTCCACCGGGTGCACGATGCCATTGACCATCTCGTAGCCGGCCGGCGTGTGCAGCCAGCTGTTGGACGACAGGATCCAGAACGTGGAAAACAGCGTGCCCAGCGCCACCATGCAGGTGGACAAGAAATGCAGGCGCGGCGAGACCCGGCCCCAGCCGAACATCATCACGCCGAGGAAGCTGGCTTCCAGGAAGAAGGCGGTCAGCACTTCATAGGTCAGCAGCGGGCCGATGACCGTGCCGGCCACCTCGCTCAGCCGCGGCCAGTTGGTACCGAACTGGAAGGCCATGACGATGCCGCTGACCACGCCCATGCCGAATGACACGGCGAAGATCTTCTGCCAGAAGAAATACAGCTCGCGCCACACGGGCAGTTTCGTGCGCAGCCAGCGCCATTCAATGAAGGCCAGCCAGCTGGCCGTGCCGATGGTGAAGGCCGGGAACAGCACGTGGAAACTGATGACGAATCCGAACTGGATCCGGGACAACAACAACGCGTCCAAGGGACGCCTCCTGCCTGCGACCGGTGGGATACCGGACCACTTTAGGAGGATTTGGTTAAGCCGGGATGCGACCGGGTGACGCGCTGCTTCACTTTGTCGCAGGGGTCAACCGCTCTGGTAGCTGCCAACCTTGGTTGGCACACACGCCCAAACGCCGACCAAAGTCGGCATCTACCAGGCCCACCGCCCGGAGGGCGCCTCAGTGCCAGAAATACCAGGCCGCGGCAGCCAGCAGCGCGCCAAACAACAGCACCTGCACCACCACGTAAAGCACACCGCTATCGCGCGATTCGGCTCCGATGCGCTTCTGCAGTGCCTCGCTCACATCCGGCGTCTGTTCCTGCTGCGCCTGTTCACGCAACGCCTGTGCCAGCGCGCGCTCGTCCGCATCGCGAGGGTCGGTCGATTGGCTCACAGCAGTTCTCCGGCGGTGGCGTGCCGCGTCAGCTCCTGCTTCAGGATCTGCCGCGCGCGGTACAGGTGGCTCTTGATGGTACCGCGCGCCAGCCCGGTGACCTGCTCGATCTCGGCCAGATCGAAGTCCTCCAGATAGTGCAGGCCCACAATCAATCGCTGCGGCGCACTCAATCGCTCCAGTGCCGCGCCCAGCTGGCGACCAGCCTGCAGCGATTCGCTGAATTCAGCCGGCCCGGGGCCTTCATCGCCGATGCCCAGCTCCTCGGGCACCTCCACCGCCACCATCCATTGCGCCTCCAGCCGCCGCCGACGCAGGTGCTGCAACGCAGTGGTGTAGGCCACCCGCGAAACCCAGGTGCGTAGCGAGGATTCAAAGCGGAACCGGTGCAGCTGGCGGAACACCGCCAGGAAGGTCTCCTGCAGCAGGTCGGCCACCTGGTCGCGGTCGCCCACCATGCGCCCGATCACATGCGCGCAGGTGCGTTGATGGGTCTCGACCAACTGCGAAAACGCCGCCTGCGAGCCGTCGATGATGGCCCGTACCAGGGCCTGGTCCGTATCCAGCGGTGCAGCCGGTGCCGGTGCCGGTGCCGGTGCCGCCGTCACCGTCGCCGCTGCATCGTGGCGGCGACGGCCCCGCAGTGCCGACAATGCTTCGCCGAGCAGGCTCATCTGCGGGGCGCCCCCTGTGCCCGTGGCATGCGGCGGCTCAGCCCTTGCGTGCGGCGGGGCGGGTGAAGTGCCAGGCCAGCAGCTGGCCCAGGCCGGCGCTGCCAACCAGCGCGGCGGCGGCACCGAAGGTCAGGTCACGGGCGCCGATGACTTCCAGCAGAGCCATTGCCAGCGACAGGCAGACCAGGCTGATGCCCCAGCGCAGCGCGCCCTGGCGGCGGCGCTCCTCTTCCAGCACGGCCAGCGAGCGGATCACTTCCTCCGGCACGTGTGGGGCCACCAGCTTGCTGCGGGCGCGGGCATCGGCAATGGCATGGATCGCATAGGCGATGCAGATGAAGAGGGTGATCGGGATCAGTTCCTGCATGGTCGGGCTCCTGTTCGGTGGATGATGCGGGTTCAGGACAATGGATGCGCGAGCCCGGCAACCGGTTGCAGCAGTTTGCCGATTCCGCTGCCATGACCTGTGGCCCCTGCCCGCGGCCGGGGCGGCTGCTACCCTTGCCCGGTTTCCTCTTCCGGTGCCGTCCGCCCATGTCCCGAGTGCTGCCCCTGTCCCTCCTGCTGTCGGCCGTGCTGGCCGCACCGGCCGCGCATGCCGCGCCGACGCCGATCACCATCGAACAGGCCATGGCCGACCCGGACTGGATCGGGCCGCCGGTCGAAAAGGCCTGGTGGTCGTGGAACAGCCAGCAGGTGGAGTACCAGCTCAAGCGCAACGGCAGCCCGGTGCGCGACACCTTCCGCCAGCCGGTGGCCGGTGGCGTGGCCGCGCAGGTGGCCGATGACCAGCGCGGCACCCTGGACGTGGCCGAGCCGGTCTACGACCGCAGCCGCAGCCGCAGTGCGTTCGTCCGCAATGGCGACGTGTTCGTGCGCGACCTGCGCAGCGGCGCGCTGACCCAGCTGACCCGCAGCAACGAGCGCGCGGGCAACGTGGACTTCGCGGCCGACAACGGTGTGATCTGGCGCGTCGGCCAGAGCTGGTTCCACTGGACTGCCGCCAGCGGCGTGCAGCAGGTGGCCAGCCTGAAGGCCGAGAAGGACCCGCGTACGCCGCCGAAGGCCGACGTGCTGCGCGACCAGCAGCTGCGTACGCTGGAAACACTGCGCCGCGACCGCGACCAGCGCGAGGCGCTGAAGGACCAGGACCAGCGCTGGCGCCAGGCCGACCCGACCCGCGCGCCCGGCCCGGTGTACCTGGGCACCGATGTGGAGATTGCCGACAGCGTGCTGTCGCCGGACCTGGGCCACCTGATCGTGGTGACCAAGCCGAAGGACTTCGATGACGGTCGCGGCGGCAAGATGCCGCTGTACGTGACCGAATCAGGCTACGAGGAAACCGAGGACACCCGCACCCGCGTTGGCCGCAACGGCTTCGAGCCGCACACCCTGTGGTACGTCGACGTGCGCACCGGCAAGGCCGAGAAGCTCTCGCTGTCGGGCCTGCCGGGCATCGGCACCGATCCGCTGGCCGAACTGCGCCGCAAGGCCGGCAAGGACGCACTGAAGGGCGAGCGCAGCCTGCAGGTGATGAGCGATTTCATGGGCGGTGGCATCCGCTGGAGCGCCGACGGCCAGCAGGCTGCAGTAATGCTGCGTGCCAACGACAACAAGGACCGCTGGATCATCAGCGTCAACGCCGCCGACGGCCGCGTGCAGAACCGCCACCGGCTGACCGACAACGCCTGGATCAACTGGGGCTTCAACGATTTCGGCTGGATGGCCGACGGCCGCACGCTGTGGCTGCTGTCCGAGGAATCGGGCTTCTCGCACCTGTACACCCAGGCCGGCACCGCCAAGCCGCAGGCGCTGACCAGCGGCAAGTGGGAAACCTCGGCGCCGGTGCCGTCGGCCGATGGCAAGGGCTTCTACTTCCTGTGCAACCAGCAGGCCCCGCATGACTACGAAGTCTGCGCGGTCGACACCGGCAGCCGCCAGGTGCGCGAGCTGACCAGCCTCAACGGCGTGGAAGACTTCTCGCTGTCGCCGGATGGCCAGCAGCTGCTGGTGCGCTACTCCGGCGCCTACCTGCCGCCGCAGCTGGCGGTGCTGCCCAGTGCCGGTGGCCAGGCACGCGTGCTGACCGACACCCGCACCGCCGACTACAAGGCGCGCCAATGGATCCAGCCGAAGCTGGTGGCAGTGCCATCCAAGCATGGCGCCGGCGTGGTCTGGGCCAAGTACTACGAACCGGAAAACAAGGAGCCGGGCCGCAAGTACCCGATCGTGATGTTCGTGCACGGCGCCGGCTACCTGCAGAACGTGCACCAGCGCTACCCGGCCTACTTCCGCGAGCAGATGTTCCACAACCTGCTGGTGCAGAAGGGCTACATCGTGCTGGACATGGATTACCGCGGCAGCGAGGGCTACGGCCGCGACTGGCGTACGGCGATCTACCGCAACATGGGCCACCCGGAACTGGAAGACTACAAGGACGGCCTGGACTGGCTGGTCGACACCCAGCAGGGTGACCGCGACCACGCCGGCATCTACGGCGGTTCCTACGGCGGCTTCATGACCTTCATGGCGCTGTTCCGCTCGCCGGGCACCTTCAAGGCCGGCGCCGCGCTGCGTCCGGTGGTCGACTGGCACCAGTACAACCACGGCTACACCAGCAACATCCTCAACACCCCGGACATCGATCCGGAGGCGTACCGCGTGTCCTCGCCCATCGAGTACGCGCAGAACCTGCAGGACAACCTGCTGATCGCCCACGGCATGATGGATGACAACGTGTTCTTCCAGGACTCGGTGAACCTCACCCAGCGCCTGATCGAACTGCACAAGGACAACTGGTCGATCGCGCCGTACCCGCTGGAGCGCCACGGCTATGTCCGCGCCGATTCCTGGCTGGACCAGTACAAGCGCATCCTCAAGCTGTTCGAGCAGAACCTGAAGTGAGCACTGCCGCGGCCGCGATAGAGATCGTGGCCGCGGTCATCCTGGATGACCGTGGCCGGGCGCTGGTGGTGCGCAAGCACGGCGCCCACCGCTTCATCCAGCCGGGCGGCAAGCCCGAACCCGGCGAAGTGCCACTGCAGGCGCTGGCCCGCGAACTGGACGAGGAACTGGGCGTGCAGCTGCGCGCCGACGCCACCCTCGCGCTGGGCGCCTTCGAAGACTGGGCGGTGAACGAGCCCGGCCATCGCGTGCGGGCGCAGGCGTGGTGGGTGCAGGTGGACGGTACACCGCAGGCGCGCGCCGAGATTGCCGAACTGGCCTGGGTGCCGCTGCAGCCGCCACACGGCCTGCCCTTGGCACCGCTGAGCGAACACCATATCCTGCCGGCCGTCGCCACCCGGGTGACGGCCCGCTGATTACCCTACTGCTGCCCAGGACATCGGATGTCGCTTCAATCGCCCCAAGGCCGTCCTCCCAGCGCAGTCGCCGCCCAGGATTTCATCCGACCGCTGGGCTTGGCTTCCCTGCTGGTCTGCGCAGGGTTCGTCGTACTCATTGCACTTCAAGCGGTGTTGCTTTCGCAGCTGGCTGACAGTCCGCTCTGGCAGAGGATGATCATGACGGCCACTGAGCAGGGGTTTCCACAGAGCGTGCAGTGGATATTGAAGGGCCCGGTCGCCGCCACATTATGGCTGGCGCTACCCGGCATACCTGCCGTGCTTTCAAGCTGGGGCTTCTACCGGCAGCGTCGCTGGGGCCTCTGGAGCTATGTGGCATTGCTGTGGTTGTCTGCCGTGGCGAATTTCGCGGTCGTCTGGTGGCTGGACAGCATCTTCGCTGACCTCATGACGCATATCGTCGATCCACAGACGCTGCGCGAAGCCCAGGTCCAACGAATCCTGGCATCACTGACCTTGTTCGGAGGTGCCGTGGCCATACTCGTTGCGCAGGGTTGGCTGGCCTGGCGTTTGTTGCGGCCCGATATCCGCTCGCGCTTCCGCTGAGCCCCACCCCCTTCTCGCACGACAAGGACCGTCGCATGCGCTTGCTGGCTCTTTTCCCTGCCCTGCTGCTGCTCGCCGCGCTGCCTGCCAGCGCCGATGCCCTGCGCTGCGGCGAGTATCGCAGCCTCGATGACGGCATGGCACTGGTGTTCACCAGCCCCAGCAGCGGCTACCGCCACAACGGCATCGGTGAGCCGGAGCCGCTGTGGGTCGATCGCAGTGCGGAACAGACCCGCCTGGTCATGCTCGATGATGGCGTGGCGGAACCGATCCGGATCAGCGCCGATGGGCAGCGCATCGAGGACAGCGTGACGGTGATCTACACCCTGCGCCAGTCCCGGGCCTGCACCGCCGAACCCAGCGCGGTGGCCGGCAGCTGCCGCGCTGCTGGCAGCTACTGCATGGTGCAGCTGCCAACGGCCTCGCCCGGCCAGGCCCGGCGCGCCTGCGACGAGGGCGTGGGTGCGGGCTGCTCGACGCTGCTGCGGCTGATGCGTGAGGGTGGTGCGGCGAATGCAGCCGATGATGCAGCCCCGGCCGTTTTCGAGCGCCCGCCGCCGTGCCGTGAACACACCGGCGGGCACGATCGGCAGGCCTGCGAAGCCATGACCGACGATGCACTGGCCACCGCCATGCGGCGGGTGGATCAACGGCTGGCACAGGAAGACGAAGACACGCTGGATTCGCCGCTTCCAGCCGCTGCACGCGATCGCCTGCAGCAGTTGTGCCTGCAGCACCGGGGTGGCCGCTTCTGCGTCGAAGTAGCCGCGCAGCAGCTGATCGCGCTGGAGCCCGCATTGGCGGTGCAGGCCCTGCAGGTCACCTGCGATGGCGGCCGCGTCAGTGCCTGCGAACGTACCGCGCCGCTGCGTGAACTCGGTACCGATCTGCGCCTGGTGCCGCTGCAGCGGGTGCCGTGTGGCCGCTACCAGGCCGACGGTGGCCAGTTCGACAGTTTCGACTTCGGTGATGGCAGGCAGGCCCGGCTGCACGAAGGTGCCGTCCAGCTGCAGCAGAACGGCGAAACGTTCGTGCTGCGCCAGCTGGGCAATGGCGACCTGCTCGGCATGGACATTCAGACCGCCTACGAGCGTTACCGGCCAGTGACCGACGCGGGCCGGTGCCGCCCACCACGGCGCTGACCGCCCTGCATCGCACGGCCCGGCCGGGCCCTGCGGTAAAGTACGCGCCATGAACGACTTCGAGCGCGTGCGCGCCTACCTCACCGACCTGCAGGACCGCATCTGCGCGGCGATCGAGGCCGTCGATGGCCAGGCCCGCTTCCAGGAAGACCTGTGGCAGCGGACCGAGGGCGGCGGTGGGCGTACCCGCGTGCTGCGCGATGGTGCGGTGTTCGAACAGGCCGGCATCGGCTTCTCCGACGTGGCTGGCAGCCGCCTGCCGCCGTCGGCCTCGGCCAACCGCCCGGAACTGGCTGGCGCCTCCTGGCGCGCCACCGGCGTGTCGCTGGTGTTCCACCCGCTCAATCCCTACGTGCCGACCACCCACGCCAACGTGCGCTTCTTCCAGGCGCAGCGCGACGGCGAAGTGGTGGCCAGCTGGTTCGGCGGCGGCTTCGACCTGACCCCGTTCTATCCGTTCGACGAGGACGTGCAGCACTGGCACCGGGTCGCGCGCGACCTGTGCACACCCTTCGGCGAGGAACGCTACGCCGCGCACAAGCGTTGGTGCGATGAGTACTTCTTCCTGCGCCACCGCAACGAAACACGCGGCGTCGGCGGCCTGTTCTTCGATGACCTGCATGGCGATTTCGAGCGCGATTTCGACTATCTGCGCGCGGTCGGCGATGGCTTCCTGGAGGCGTACCTGCCGATCGTGCAGCAGCGCAAGGACACGCCCCATGGCGAGCGCGAACGCGAGTTCCAGCTGTACCGCCGTGGCCGCTACGTGGAATTCAACCTGGTCTACGACCGCGGTACGCTGTTCGGCCTGCAAAGCGGTGGCCGCAGCGAAAGCATCCTGATGAGCCTGCCGCCGCGGGTGCGCTGGGAATACGGCTTCAACCCGGACGCCGGCAGTGCCGAGGCACGCCTGGCCGACTACCTGGTGCCGCGCGACTGGCTCTGATCTTCCGGCACCACGCCTGCGGTGCGTCGTGCACCGGACAGGTCATCTTTTTTCTTCAAGGATGATGTCATGCCCGCGTCTGTTTCCCTTCGTCCCCGCGCTGCGGGTTGGCGCTCCCTGCTGCTCGTGCTGGCCTCGGCCAGCCTGCCGGCCGCCGCGCAATCGATGGCCTGTGGCACCTACAAGGACAGCAGCGGCAGCACCACGCTGACCCTTGAAAGCGAGGGCCACGGCTTCCTGTCCGGCCCGTACCAGGCCACCGAGGAACTGCGCATCGCCCGCCAGGACGACGTGCTCGGCACCGGCAACCTGTCCACGGGCCGCCTGGAGAACTGGTACTTCTCCGACAACGACCGCACCCTCAGCACGCCCTACCGCGAGTTCACCCGTGAGCGCTCCGCCGCATGCAAGGTGATGCCGGAGCCCATCGAAGACGGTTGCGTGATGAACACCTCCGAGTGCCTGGAGGCCTTGCCGGAAGCCGAGCCGCAGAAGCTGCATGCCTGGTGCGCCGAGGGCGTGGGCGCCGCCTGCATGCGCCTGCTGGAAACCTACCAGCAGCAGGCCAAGGACGCTTCGCCGAGCACAGCGGAGCCGCCGATGCCCGAGATCTGCAAGGAGGAGTCACCGTCGTTCGACGCCGAGGGCTGCACGGCGGTGGCCAGGCAGGTCGCGTCGGAAATGATGGGCAAGGCCCTGCTCGGCCTGCAGCATTCGGTGGATGCGCCGCTGCCGCCGGCACAGCTGGATGAACTGATCGCCCTGTGCCGCGTGCAGCAGGGCGAAACGTTCTGCGCCGACACCGCCGAGACCTTGTGGAGCAGTGGCCGCCTGCAGCAGGCCCGCGAGGCGCTGCAGCTGTCGTGTGCGCAGCGCGCGGATGCCCCGGCCTGCGGTACGGCCAAGGACCTCGGCGTGCTGGCCAGCGCTCCCGGCACGGCGCTGGCACCGGTCACGGCCAGCGCGCTGCCCTGCGGCAGCTTTGAAGCCGAACGCAGCGTGCTGTCGCAGCTGCGCTTCCTGCAGGGCGGCGTGGTCGAAGCCGGTGGCCGCGAGCAGCCACTGCGCGCCAGCCTGCGCGACGGCCGCATCCTCATCCATCGCGAACTCGGCAGCGACTTCGTGCTGCAGCTGCTGCAGAACGGCAACCTGGTTGGTATCGACGGTGGCAACCACTTCGCCTACTACGAGCGCAAGCCTGCGGCGGGCAACGACCGCTGCACGCCTTGACCGGGGCTGCGGTCCCCCGCCCGGCTGATGCACCGTGCACCCGGGCCCAGGCTCGGCGCTACCAGGTCAGGGGCTCTTCCTGGGGATGATGGTGATGTGCCCGTTGATCTCCAGCAGGGCCAGCTCGACATCCTCCACGCCCAGGCAGCCCTGCTGGCGCATGGCAGCCTCGAAATCAGCGCGGGTGACCTGCTCGCGACGCAGCACGGTGTCGAACAGGCGGCCATCGCGCGCGATCACCACCGGCTCTCCCTCCACCAGGCGCTCGATCCGCCGGTTGCGGGTACTGACCCAGCCCACCCCGTAGTTGAGCAGGATCAGGGTCGCCGCCAGCAGCAGGCCGCCGCCCAGCGAGGTGTCGGTGCCCAGCAGGGCGTTCTGTACGGCATTGCCCAGCAGCACGATCAGCAGCACGTCGAACGGGGTGATCTGCCCCAGCGCGCGCTTGCCGCTGAGCCGGACCATGCCCAGCACCACGACGTAAACCACCACCGCGCGCAGGATGAACTCCCACCACGGCATTGCCAGCGCGAACAGATCGGGCATCGTCTTTCCCTGCGGAGCGGTGGCCCAGCGTGGCGCAGACGATTGCGTCTGGCAACGGCACAAATAAAAAGCCCCGCTGACCAGGGGGAGGTCAACGGGGCCGGGGAACGGGCACTTGGGGAGGAGTCCCCGTTCCGAGATCTGCTCCAGGGGATGGGAGAGATCCACAACAGGCATTGCGCCTGTCGAGAGTTATAGAAGCACTCCGAACACTAACGGTTCGTGAAGGGGCCCAATTTAATGAACTTCAATCGGGGGAACATTCATGATCGAGTCAGAAACCTCCGACTGATGAACAAATTCACGTCGTTTTCGGCCTGAAACGCCGTCAGTGCGCCTCGTCCCAGTTGCTGCCGATACCGGTATCGACCACCAGCGGCACCCGCAGTTTGGCCGCTTGCGACATGCGTTCCACCACCTGCAAACGCAAGTCTTCAACGAAACTGCTTTCGGTTTCGAACACCAGTTCATCGTGCACCTGCAGGATCATCCGTGCCGGTGCGCCGCTGTCACGCAGCCACTGGTCCACGTCCACCATCGCGCGCTTGATGATGTCGGCGGCGGTGCCCTGCATCGGCGCGTTGATCGCCGCGCGTTCAGCCCCCGCGCGCAGGCCCTGGTTGCGGGCATGAATGTCGTTCAGGTACAGGCGGCGGCCGAACAGGGTTTCCACGTAGCCCTGGTCGCGGGCCTGCTGGCGCATCCGCTCCATGAAGTCGCGCACGCCCGGGTAGCGGCTGAAGTACAGCGCCACGTAGTCCTGCGCCTGGCCACGGTCGATGCCCAGGTTGCGGGCCAGGCCGAACGCGCTCATGCCGTACATCAGGCCGAAGTTGATGGCCTTGGCGGCACGGCGCTCGTTCGGGGTCACCTCCTCCAGCGTGCGCCCGAACACCTCGGCAGCGGTGGCACGGTGCACGTCGGCGCCCTGTTCGAAGGCGCGCACCAGGCCCGGGTCCTCGGACAGGTGGGCCATGATCCGCAGCTCGATCTGCGAATAGTCGGCCGCCAGCAGCTGGCAGCCCTCCGGCGCCACGAACGCGCGGCGGATGCGGCGGCCGTCCTCGGTGCGGATCGGGATGTTCTGCAGGTTCGGGTCCGATGAGGACAGGCGGCCGGTGGCGGCACCGGACTGGTGGTAGCTGGTGTGCACGCGGCCGGTGTCCGGGTTGACCATCTCCGGCAGCTTGTCGGTGTAGGTGCTGCGCAGCTTGGCCAGGCCGCGGTACTCCAGGATCACCCGCGGCAGCTCGTGCTGCTCGGCAATCGCCTCCAGCGCCTCTTCATTGGTGCTGGGCTGGCCCTTGGGGGTCTTCACCACCGCCGGCAGCTTCAGCTCATCGAACAGCACCGCCTGCAACTGCTTGGGCGAATCCAGGTTGAAGCTGCGCCCGGCCAGCTCGGTGGCCTTCTGCTGCGCGGCCAGCATGCGCGAGGACAGGTCCTGGCTCTGCCGGCGCAGTTCGTCGGTGTCGATCCGCACGCCATTGGCTTCGATGCTGGCCAGCACCGGCACCAGCGGCATCTCGATGTCGCGGTACACGCTGTCCAGCGCCGGCTCGGCCAGCAGCTGCGGCTGCAGCGCGTGGTGCAGGCGCAGGGTGATGTCGGCGTCCTCGGCCGCATAGCGGCTGGCTTCGTCGATGCCCACCTGCGAGAACGGAATCTGCTTGGCGCCCTTGCCGGCCACGTCCTCGAACTTGATGGTGCTGTAGCCCAGGTAGCGCAGGGCCAGCGAGTCCATGTCGTGGCGGGTGGCGGTGGAGTTGAGCACGAAGCTCTCGAGCATGGTGTCGTCGTGGTAGCCCTGCACGTCCACGCCGTGGCGGCGCAGCACATGCAGGTCGTACTTGCCGTGCTGGCCCAGCTTCTTCTTCGCCGGGTCCTGCAGCACCGGGCGCAGCGCGTCCAGCACCTGCTGCATCGGCAGCTGGGCCGGCGCACCCGGGTAGTCGTGGCCGACCGGAATGTAGGCGGCCCTGCCCGGCTCGACGGCCAGGCTGACGCCGACCAGGCGCGCACGCATCGCGTCCAGCGCATCGGTCTCGGTATCGAAACTGATCAGGTCGGCCTGCTGCAGGCGCTCGACCCAGGCCTGCAGCTGTTCGCTGGTCAGCACCGTCTCGTATTCACCGGGCGCGGCCAGCGCCGGGTCCAGCGTACCGGCGGCCGGCGCTTCGGCGCTGCCACGGGCGAAGCCGGCGGCGGTACCGCGCAGGCTCGGGGTGGCCTCACTGGCAGCGGTGGGCGCCGGCAGCGGTGCTCCCAGTTCCTTCAGCGCCTGGGTGAAGCCGTAGCGCGTATACAGCTCGGTCAGCTCCGGCACGTCCTGCTCGCGCAGGGCCAGCGTGGTCGGGCTGGCGTCCAGTGCCACATCGGTGCGGATGGTCACCAGCTCGCGGTTCAGCGGCAGCCGCTCCAGTGCGGCGCGCAGGTTCTCGCCGATCTTGCCCTTCATGGTCGGCGCTGCCGCCATCACCCCGTCCAGGTGCTGGTACTCGGCCAGCCACTTGGCAGCGGTCTTCGGCCCGCACTTCTCCACGCCCGGCACGTTGTCGACGGTGTCACCCATCAGCGCCAGCAGGTCGATGATCTGGTCGGCACGCACGCCGAACTTGTCCATCACCGCCGCGTCCGAATCCATGCGGCTGCCGGTCATGGTGTTGACCAGCTCGATGCCCGGACGCACCAGCTGGGCGAAGTCCTTGTCGCCGGTGGAGATGGTCACTTTCAGGTCCTGTGCCAGGCCCTGCAGGGCCAGCGTGCCGATCACATCGTCGGCTTCCACGCCAGGGATGCGCAGGATGCTGATGCCCAGCGCCTCGACGATGCGGCACATCGGTTCGACCTGGCTGCGCAGCTCGTCGGGCATCGGCGGCCGGTTGGCCTTGTACTGGTCGTACAGGTCGTCACGGAAGGTCTTGCCGGGCGCATCGACCACGAACGCAACGTAGGCCGGGCGTTCCTTCAGCGTCGAGCGCAGCATGTTGACCACGCCGAACAGCGCGCCGGTGGGTTCACCCTGTGCATTGGACAGGGGCGGCAGCGCGTGGAACGCGCGGTACAGGTAACTGGACCCGTCGATCAGGACTAATCTGCTCATGCGCCGATTCTACGCGCCCGTGCCTGCACCGCGACGACACGGCACGCACCCGGCGATGGGGCATAATCAGGGCTCTATCCAGGCAAAGGCCCCCGCCGATGAAAACCCTGATGCTGGCTTCCGTGCTCCTGCTCGCTGGTTGCGCCAGCATGGGTGGCGCAGGTGCTCCCCCGGTGGACGTCAAGGGCGCCGATGTCTCCAAGCGCACCATGGACAACGGTGACACCATCGAGGAATACCGCGTGTCCGGCCAGCTGCGCATGGTCAAGGTGACCCCGTCGCGCGGCGCGCCGTACTACATGTACGACAAGAATGGCGACGGCCGTTTCGACAACGACAAGGACGGCGTGTCGCCGGTGTACTGGAAGCTGTACAGCTGGTGATGTGACCGGCATCGAACCGGGCGGAGTGGCAGCACTCCGCCCATGTTCAACGGGTTACTGCACGCAACCCGCCGCGTCACCGTCGCAGGCCCGCGCCGTCCCCGCCGGCAGCCGGATTCCAGGGTACGTGATGCCGATCGCACGCTGCTCAACGGCTGCCGCCGCCGCATCGACATAGACGGCCCGCGGCAGCACCGCGCCCTGTGCGAGCACTCCAGGACGCATCGCTTCGGGATCAGGTCCATCGCCCACCACGAGAGGGCGGCCATCCGTGCCTACGGCATGGAAATAGGCCGGCGGGCGTCCGATGAAATCGATGGTGTGCGTTCTACCGGCGCTGGTCAGATAGATCGGCAGGGGCTGGGTGCCGATGCCACCGCTGGACCACCAATGGCTGGCACCGGCCAGCACCGGCGCGGTACCCAGCTGGCGGATGTCACCGCCCTGCACCTTCAGGTGGAACCCGTTGTTGCCGGCATCGACGCTGAATGCGCTGCCGTTGAGCGAGGCGAGGGTCAGGGTACCGGCGTTGGTCAGGCTGAAGCCTGCCGGCGACTGGAAATCACCGAGGGTGCCGATGGCATTGGCCACGAACAGTGAGGCATCGCCCAGCATCGTCGGGCCGGCCGCGCGTCCACTGAGCTGGTCAGCCAGCAGGCGGCCACCGGCACCGGCGCGGATCGCACCGGACGACTGCAGCCGCAGCCCGCCCGCCTGCACACTGCCATCGAGCAGCAGATCACCACCGCGCACGTCGAGCAGGCCCTGTGCGCCGGCCTGCACGTTGCCGGTCACCTGCAGCCCCTGCATGGTTTTCAACTCCAGGCCCTGGCTGCCGAAGTCACCGAGCGTGGCGATACGGTTGTCGCCGCGCAGGCTGGCCTTGCCGCCGGCACTGCCCTGCAGGCGTTGTGCGGCCAGCACACCCCCGGTCTGGGTCAGCGTGCCACCACTTGCGAGCTGCAGTACCCCCGCAGCCAGTACATCCTGGCCGAGCTGCAGGTCCTGGCCGCTGCGCAGAGTGATGTTGTTGCCGCGCAGCGCCGCCGGCAACCGCAATGCGCCGCCGGCCTGCAGCTGCAGGTCACCGTTGCCGGTATCGATTGTGCCGCTGGGCAGATCCAGTGCGCCCCCGGCCTGCAGGCGAACCGCTGCGCTGTGGCTGTCGAGCGAACCGATGCGCAGGTCGCCCGCACTGGTCAGATCGATGCCCGCGCCCGCCAGCGACACCGCACCGCGCAGATCGTTGCCAGCCAATCCCAGTGCAATCGATGCATTGCTGCGCAGGTCGGTGCTGCCATCCACGCGCAGCGTGCCGTCCTGATCGATGCCGTTGCTGCCCACCGCCTGCAGGTTACCGCCCACGCGGGTCGTGCCGAAGTGCAGCTGCTGGCTCTGCAGTACCACATTGCCGGTGACATCGGCCGCCGACAGGGTCAGGCGTTGCGCACTGCGTGTAACCAGGCTGTTCGCCGTCACGCCCTGCAGGTGCAGCGGGCCATCGCTGGCCAGTGCCACCTGCCGGCCCTGCACTTCCAAAGCATCTCCGAAGCGGTTGCCACCGGCCTGCAGGTCGATGTCACCGCCAGCGCTCAGCCGGGTCGTGCCTCCTACCTGCGCAGCACCCTGCTGGCGGATGTCGCCGGCACTGGCCAGCGACAGCTGGCCGCTCGCGGCCACATTGCCCAGCAGCAGCGTATCGCCGGTTACGTTGATGTCACCGCCGGACAGGTTGAGCGCGCCGCCGAAACGGTTGCCGGCATTGCCCAGCGCGATGCGCCCGCTGCCTGCATCAACCTGCACTGCGCCGACCGACTGCACGCTGCCACCCACGCCATTGGGCACGGCGACCTGCACGATGTCCGCGTTGCTGCTGGCCAGGGTCAGCGAACCGCTGCTGCGCAGATCGGCCCCCAGGCGCACGCCATCGCGGCCGAACACGCTCACGTTGTTGCCGGCCAGCAGCGCATTGGCCTGCAACGCACCGCCATCGGCGAGCAGGGTCAGGTTGCCGGCGCCGGCATCGATGGCCGGCAGCTGCAGGCCTCCCCCGGCGTGCAGGCGCACATCGGACGGGCCGCCGTTGTTGAGGCGGTCGACCTGCAGATCGCCCGCTGTGCGTAGATCGACACCGTTGCCGTCCAGCCCGACCGCACCCGTGAAACGGTTGTCGGCACGGTCCAGTGCAATGGCGCCCTGCGTGCGCACGTCGCTGCGGCCGCCGACCTGGAGCGCCGCCTGCTGGGAAACACCGCCCAGGCCCGCGCGTGCATCCAGGTTGCCGCTGGCGGACACGCTGTCGAGCAGCAGGCCATCACCGGTGGTGATGGCAATGTTGCCGCCCTGCAGGGCGACGCTGCCATCGAAACGATTGCCGGCCTGATCCAGGCTGATGTCCGAACCGGCCTGGAAGCGGCTGTTGCCCGTCACCTGCAGCGCGTCGGACTGGGTGATCGCAGCGGCGCTGTTGACCTGCAGTGTTCCCTGCACGGAGGTGGCCCCGAGCCGCACGCCGTTACCGACCAGCACGGCATCGCGCGCAGCCTGCAGCTGCTGGATATCCAGTGCCGTGCTGCTGGACAGGGTGATGTCACGGCCCTGTACCTGCAGTGCGCTGCCCAGTTGATTGCCGGTTCCGCCCAGCACGATATCGGTGCTGGCCGTCAGCTGGCTGTTGTTGCCGATCGCCAGGCTCCCACTTCCCTGGCGGATCGCACCCGCGTGTGCGGTCGCCAACAGCGTGCCGCCGATGCTGGCTCCATCCAGCAGCAGGGAGGCCCCTTCGATCGTGGCATTGCCCGCGATGCCGGCGGCACCCAGGCTCAAGTGGCCACCGCTACGCGCGATCAGGCTGTCCGCCGTCACCCCGTGCAGCTGAAGGGGGTCGGTGCTGGCCAATGCCACCTGCCGGCCCTGCACGGCCACGGCATCACCGAAACGGTTGCCCGCGGCCTGCAGGTCGATGTCACCGCCAGCGCTCAGCCGGGTCGTGCCTCCTACCTGCGCAGCACCCTGCTGGCGGATGTCGCCGGCACTGGCCAGCGACAGCTGGCCGCTCGCGGCCACATTGCCCAGCAGCAGCGTATCGCCAGTTACGTTGATGTCACCGCCGGACAGGTTGAGCGCGCCGCCGAAACGGTTGCCGGCATTGCCCAGCGCGATGCGCCCGCTGCCTGCATCAACCTGCACTGCGCCGACCGACTGCACGCTGCCACCCACGCCATTGGGCACGGCGACCTGCACGATGTCCGCGTTGCTGCTGGCCAGGGTCAGCGAACCGCTGCTGCGCAGATCGGCCCCCAGGCGCACGCCATCGCGGCCGAACACGCTCACGTTGTTGCCGGCCAGCAGCGCATTGGCCTGCAACGCACCGCCATCGGCGAGCAGGGTCAGGTTGCCGGCACCGGCATCGATGGCCGGCAGCTGCAGGCCTCCCCCGGCGTGCAGGCGCACATCAGACGGGCCGCCGTTGTTGAGGCGGTCGACCTGCAGATCGCCCGCTGTGCGTAGATCGACACCGTTGCCGTCCAGCCCGACCGCACCCGTGAAACGGTTGTCGGCACGGTCCAGTGCAATGGCGCCCTGCGTGCGCACGTCGCTGCGTCCGCCGACTTCGAGCGCCGCCTGCTGGGAGACACCGCCCAGGCCCGCGCGCGCATCCAGGTTGCCGCGGGCGGACACGCTGTCGAGCAGCAGGCCGTCACGGGCGGTGATGGCAATGTTGCCGCCCTGCAGGGCGACGCTGCCATCGAAGCGATTGCCGGCCTGGTCAAGGCTGATGTCCGAACCGGCCTGGAAGCGGCTGTTGCCCGTCACCTGCAGCGCGTCGGACTGGGTGATCGCAGCGGCGCTGTTCACCTGCAGTGTTCCCTGCACCGAGGTTGCACCGAACCGCACGCCGTTGCCGCTGAGCAGCACGTCACGCGTGGCCTGCAGGTTCTGCAGGTCCAGGGCCGTGCTGCTGGACAGGGTGATGTCGCGGCCCTGCACCTGCAGTGCGCTGCCCAGTTGATTGCCGGTTCCGCCCAGCCCGATATCGGTGCTGGCGGTCAGCTGGCTGTTGTTGCCGATCGCCACGCTGCCACTTCCCTGGCGGATGTCGCCGGCACTCGCGGTAGCCAGCAGCGCGCCGCCGATGCTCACCTGGTCGAACAGCAGGGACGTACCGTCAACGATCGCAGCGCCCGCAACATTGGCATTGGCCAACGACAGCGCGCCCGTGCTGCTGGCATCCAGCGCGGCGGCCGTCACGCCATCCAGTGCCAGGCCCGGCTGCGCGCGGATCCGCACCTGGTTGCCGCTCAACGCGACCTTACCGGCAAAGGTGTTGGCCGTTGTATCCAGCATCAGGTCGCCACCGCTGCCGGCGCTGAAGCTGGCATCGCCACCGACGGTGAGCGTACCGCCCTGGGTGAACCCGGTGCCGCTGCTGACGCCAAGCCGGCCACTGGTGCGGAGCGCCTGCGCGATCACGCTTGACCCCTTGAGTTCGAGATTGGCCAGCCCCGCGCCGGGCGTGGTACCCGCACCGGACTGCAGTTCAAGCGCGCCGTGCGCATTGAGCGCCAGGCTGCTGCGGCCATCGCTGCTGCCGTCGATACGACCGGCCAACAGGTTGCCGTTGTTGCTGCGGATGCTGAACACCCGGGGGGTGTTCGCCACCAGGTTGACGTTGCCCAGGCGGATCGCGCCGTCGGCGGTGATGTTGCCGCCGAGCTGGAGCGGACCCGCACCACGGCTGTCGAGGCTGGCGAGCGCCTGATTGCCGCCCACGTCACCGGCAAACACTACGTTGAGCCCGCTTGTGAGCGTCAGTGCGTATCCACCATCGATGCGCCCCCGAAAACTGATCTGGCCAAGCTGGCTGTCCAGCACGCTGTCGCGGGTCAGCGCCACATCGCCCTGGAAGTACTGCAGGCCGATGCTCCTGCCGCTGGCGGGAAGCTGCACGACATCAGCCGTCGCAATCAGGCTGTCCACATCGAAATCGGAGAACGCCAGCGTGCCGGCAGCAGAGATGTAGCTGCCGCGGCCCTTCAGTGACACCGTGTCGCCAAACCGGTTCACCGGCCGGCCCATGCCGTCGGTCCTGTCGAGGTTGACGGCGCCGCCGGCATCGATATGGGTGGTGCCGCCGACGTCCAGCATGCTGCCCGCGGCCTGCTGCAGCCCGCCGGTGAGATCCAGCCGCAGGTTCTCCGTCAGCGTGCTGTTGCCCAACAGCAGATCGCCCGCGCGTAGTTGGGCACTTCTGCCCGCCAGGGCGACCTCGCCACCGAAGCGATTGCCTGCATCGATCAGATTGATGTTCCCCGCACTCCGGAACCAGGCCCGGCCATCGACCTGGTAGCTGCCGGCCTGGACCAGGCTGATCGCGGAGTCGATGCTGAGGTTGCGCTTGCTGACGATGCCTCGACCGTTGAACAGAAGCCCGGTGATGCTGACATCGGCGGCATTGATGTTGCCGTTGACCTGGATCTGGCCGCCAGTAGTCAGTGCCAGGTTGTAACCACCGGCGGTGTTGCTGGAGATGCCGTCGGTGGTGAGGGCGCCGCCGCCAGTGCTGATCAGCTGCGTGTTGCCGTCCAGCACCACGTTGCCCTGCAGCAGGATATCGCCGGTGCTGGTGAGGCGGCTGCCCAGCACGATGGTATCGGCGCGACCGTGCAGGCGACCCACCACCCCGGCTCCTCCCACCTCGCCGCCGATCGTGAGCTGGCGTGCACTCAGATTCAGACCGCCACCGTCACCGTCGACCGTTCCGCCGAGTGTGAGGCTCCCGATGAGCGAGGTCAGGCTGCGCTCACCGTACACGCGCACCGGGCCAGAGAACCCGAGCGTGCCCAGCGTGCTGACATCGCCGAACAGGCGCGCACCGCTACCGGCGCTGACATTGAGACCCTGCAGCGCGGTGCTGCCACCAATGGCACCGGAGAACGTGGCCATTCCGCTGGCGTCGACGCCCAGCTGGTAGCTGCCATCGACGGTGCCGTCGAACAGGATCGTCCCGCCCTGCAGCGTCGCGTTGCCCTGCAGTGTCACCGCCGACCGATAGGCCTGGTCACCGGACGTGGTGATCGTACCGCTCAGGCCAAGGCTGCCGCCCTGCGCATCCAGGCTGCGCGCGTCGATATCGCCCAGGTTCAGTGCACCGATGCCGACCAGACTGACATCGGCTCCTTTCGCGCTGACCCGGTTGCCGAAACTGTTGCCGGCATGGGTCAGGGTGATATTGCCCGTAGCTGCGTCGAGCGTGGTATTGCCACCTACCGACAGCGCCCCGCTGTTCGCCAGGCTGGTCGAGGTGGCCAGGGTCAGGTCGGTACCGACATGGCCACCAACGCGGCTGATGGCATTGCTCGCCTGTCCCAGGGTCACTCGGCCCTGCGTATCCAGTTGCAGCGCGCCCTCCAGCGAACCCGCGGTCTGGGTGATGTTGTTCGCGTCGATTCCGATCGAGTCTGCCTTGATCGAGCCTGACAGCACCACGTCGCCGTTGATGCCGCCATTCAAGTTCACGGTCGTGGCGTCGATGCTGCCGCCGGTCATCTGGACGGCGACCGGCCCCCCCATGACAGCCGATCCCACCGTGGACATCGCCGTGGCCGTAACGATGGCGTTGTTGATCGCCACCGGTGCAGAACTGCGGATGGTCAGGCTGCCGTCGCTGGCATCGATGGCGTTGGCGATGATCGTGCCGCCCGCGTTGATGCCGGTAGCGGACAGACCCGGTCCCATCAATGCCGTCATGCTGATGTTGCGTGCACTGAGGGTGCCGACGTTGCTGATGCCGGTTCCTGCGATGCCACTCGCTGCGGTGGTGACGAACGCCAGGCTTGGCATGCCGGCCGATGACACACCGGTCACCGCGGTCACCGCACCGGCCGCCACCAGATCGATGTTGCCCAGCGGTGCGGCGATGTAACCGTTGTTGAACACCGAGCCACCGACCAGGCTGATCCCGCCGGCCGTAGCCGTCAGCGTACCTCCCAGGTTGCTGACCGCGGCACCGGCCCCTGCGCCGCCCAATTCGAAACTGGGCGGCAACCCACCACCATCCAGCGGAATCCCCTGTGCGCCGGGCGTCAGAGTGCTGGCCAGCAACCCGCCCACGTTGACGCTGGCAGTGCCGGTGAAGGTGATGCCCGCCGGATTGAGCAGGAATACCTGCCCGTTGGACAGCAGCTGGCCGCTGATGATGCTCGCCGACGAGCCGGTCACCAGGTTGATGGCCGTCGACCTCGAGCCCGCCGCCTGATCGAACCTGACCGTGTTGCTTGAGCCGATGTTGAAGCTGCTCCACTGGAACAGCGCAGACTGTGTGAACTGGGTGACCGTCATGGTGCTGCCATTGACGTTGATCGTTCCCGAGCCCGCGACGATGCTGCCATTCTGCGGCAGCGTCTGCGCGGTGGCCTGCAGGCTGCCGGTCAGCAGCAGCGCCGCGGTCAACGGTGCCAGCCAAAGGGGAGTGCGTGATCGCTCCGGGACGCAACGACGTGGCCCGCGCGCGAGCTCCGCAGCGACCTGCACCTGGCCCAGCGAAGGATTGAAGACGAGTCGGTAGATACGGTTCATGGTCGCTCCTCAGAAGGTCAGGCCAAGCCGCGCATACACGCGGACATCGCGGCCGTCACCCGGTCGCAGGGCGCTGGTCGGCTTGGCCGCCGCCACGCGCAGTTCCAGGTTCTTCCACTGGCGCAGGCGGAAGGTCGCGCCCATTCCCACCGATGCCAGGTCGGCCGGTGCCTCCAGCCCATCAACATCGAACACCCGTGCCTGGTCGGCGAACACATCCAGCTCCAGCACTTCGCGCCATGGCACGCCGCGGAACGGCGAGGCCACATCGCCGAATCCCGGCGCGTCGACGTGGTACTCCAGCGCCCCGTACCAGCCACGATCGCCCAGGGTCTCGCCCTGCGCGTATCCCCGCACGCTGTCGTTGCCACCGACCTGGAACTGCTCCAGTGCCGGCAACGAGTTGTTGCTGTACTGGCCATTGAACTTGAACAGCAGGCGCTGGCTGCGGCTGAGGTACTGCAGCCGCAGCAGGCCCAGACGCACCACGTTGAACCGGCTGTCACGGGTCGGGTTGATCGCATCGAAGTCGGCCGAGCGATCGCGCAGCGACTGGCGCACGCTCAACTGCGCCAGGTTGATGCCATGCCAGCGTGCATCGTTGTGGCGCACGCTGGCCCCCACCTCGGCCACATCGTATTTCTGCTTGGAAAGAACCAGCCCCAGCGCTTCAAAGCGCGAGCTTTCGCGGATGTAGCGCGCCGAGCTGGTCACCTGCAGATCGGGCCGGTTGATGAACTTCCAGTCGGCACCTGCATAGGCCTGCGACGCCGGTCCCTTGAGCTTGAAGCCGCGCAGGATGCCGTCGTCCACCTCCAGCTCGCTGCGGTTGGCACCGACCAGCACCGACAGTCCCTGCACCGCCTGCAATGGCACGCTGTAGGACAGTGCGCCGGCACGGCTGGCCTGTGGATCGAATGCATACGTGCCACTGGCGGCGAACACATCGCCCAGGCCCAGTGGGCTGTTCCAGGTCACACCCAGCTGGGCACGGCCGCGCCCGGTCAACGCGGTGCCATGGTTGTCCACGCTGGTGCTGATCTCGTAGGGCCGGCCGCTTTCACGCGCGACCAGCACCAGGTCGGTTTCACCGACGTTCTCGCCAGGTTGCAGCACCGAGGAAACGGAAACCCCCGGCAGGTCACGCGCGTACAGCAACGCGCTGTCGATGTCGGCCTGGCGCAACGGCTGCCCACGCAGGCGTTCGGCCACGTTGCTGAGCGTATGGCTGCGGTAACGCTGGTTGCCCTGCACCACCACCTTGCCGATGCGGCCTTCCAGCACGCGCACTTCGATGCGGCCTTCGGCATCGAGCTTCTGCGGCGGCAGGTAAGCGACGCTGACCAGGAAACCCGCCTTGCGATAGGCCGCCGTCACCGCGTCCGCCGCCCCCTGCAACTGGGCGAAGTCCAGCACCGCCACGTCGGCGCCCTGCGCAATACGCGCGAAGTACGCATCCAGCACAGCCTGGACGTGGGCGGGCGTGATGCCTCGTTGTGGATGCTCACCGACGTCGCTGGCGCGGAAACCGCGCACCTGCAGAGTCTGGCTGCCGGTACGCGCGGCCATGTCGGGCAACCGGGTGTCCGCTGGCCCGTCGGCCGGCGGGGCCGCCGCCGCAACAGGCAATGCTGCAGACAGCAGCAACGCGAACGACGAACGCTTCAACGGCATCAAGATGTCCTCCAATGACGGCAGATGTCCAAGGCAACGGACAACGCTCCGCCAGTCCCCGGGCGGAGTGCATGAAAAAGACAGGCGCAGCAGAACGCGCTGGCAGCCAGCAGGCGATCCGCCCACGGCCCAGACATGCATGCACCTCAACAACCCCGCGCGGAGGATGCCACAAAGAATGAACGGCGACGCGTGCCGTTCGTAACCGTTCGTCGGACACGCCCCTGCAGGGCCGATGTCGACGGCACATGGATCGATCTGAATGCTCGTGCGCCACTCAGGGCCCACAAAAGATGACGCCGGCGCGCATCCTGCGGCCGGCGTCGGGTCCCCTCCCCGGGAACGCTTGAATCAGCGTGTGTGGATCAGCGGATGACCAGCACCGGCAGCGTGCTGCGTGCCAGCACTTCGGCGGTCTGGCTGCCCAGCAGCACGCGGGTGACGCCACGGCGGCCATGCGAGGTCATCACGATCAGGTCGCTGTTGCGCTCGCCCGCCGTCTCGATGATGCCGTCGGCGGCGTAGCGGTCCAATACGTGCACCGGGTTGGCGGTGATGCCCTGCTCGGCCGCCTTGGCCAGCGCCGGCTGCAGCACCTTCTGTGCGCCTTCCTCGCGGTCGGCCTTGTACTCGGGGCTGTTCATATAGCCCACGCTCCAGCCCATGGCGTCGTACATGCCGACGGCCCACGGCTCGGAAACGGTCACGATATCGACCTCGGCATTGAGGTCCTTGGCCAGCTCCAGGCCCTTGGCCAGGCCCTTGTCGGCCAGCTCGGACCCGTCGGTGGCAATCAGGATGCGCTTGTACATGGTGGGGCTCCGTAGCGATCTGCCAGATGGGAACGACACCATTGCACACCGGATGTGCAGGCCGCGCCTTGAGCAGGATCAATCCGGCGCCGCGCAGCGGCGTGTGCGCATCGCCCGCTTGCACGCGCCGGTCAGTGCGGCGCATGCTCGGCGGGCGGCGCACTGCCGCGCTCAAGGACGACCGACATGCAGGACAACAAACCGCCCGCCTGGAGTTCCCAGAAGTCCATCCTGGTCGCCGCGATCATCGCCTTGGCGGTGCTGTTCGGCGGCTACCAGATCGGCAAGGACATGGCGCTGCGCGACAACGCGCGGCAGGCGGCCGGCCGCTAACGGGCTGCCGTAGAGTCGAGCTTGCTCGACTGCTTTCTTTGCGGGTAGAAGCAGTCGAGCAAGCTCGACTCTACCGTTGCTTTGTTCAGGCGATCTGCACCACGCGTGCGTTCTGGCACAGCGGGTAGCTGGCCACGAATCCAGCGATCGCGTCACGCATTGCCTCGAACGATTCGCCATACATGTACAGCGCGGTCTCGGTCGGGCCCTGCCACCAGCTGCAGATCTCGCCCAGGCCGTCGATGCTCTCCGACAGCTGTTCGAACACGTGGTTGGAATCGCACTGCTCGTAGACTTCGTCCGGCAGGGTCAGCCCGTCCAGGTAGATGCCCAGGCCTTCGGTCACGCCGAAGCTGCGGTCAGCCTCGCCTGCGCCCTGCAGCTGCGAACCCTTCGGTGCACCCAGCTGCTCCAGCAGATCGATCAGCTTCGGTACACCGGCTGCATCGACCAGCGCCACTTCGATATCGCCGTACTCGACCTCACCCAGGTCGGACATCGCGGTCCCGCCGCCGGTCAGCTCGCCCACCTGGGCCGCCTGCAGCAGCGCATCGAGCGGATCCTCGAACAGTTCATGGCGGTGCTCCGGCTGCAGCCGGGCGTTCAACTTCACGGTGACGTGCAGCGTGGGTTCGGTCATGGGGGCGTTCCTGGAAGATGTCAGGCCCCATTGTAGAGTCCAAGGTAGCGGCAGGAGCCGCTGCCAACGTCGCTTGCGACGGCCCGAAGGGTGCCGGTCAGGACGACCGGCATAGCTTGCTCGACTGCCTTCCCGCCAGAAGCAGCCGAGCATGGCTCGGCTCTACAGGCTTCCCGCCCCCTGACGGTGATCAGATCACCGTCAGGTTGGCATACGCCATCACCAGCCACTTGCTGCCGGCGTCGGCGAATTCGACCTGAACGCGCGCGTGGGCGCCGCTGCCTTCGTAGTCGGTCACCATGCCTTCGCCGAACTTGGGATGGGTGACCAGTGCGCCGAGCTTGAGCGGCGGTGCCTCGATCGAAGCATGGCCCATCACCCGGCTGCTGCCCAACGAGGCCGGCCGCGAGACCTGCACCTTCGGGCGGACTTCGTGCAGCAGCTCGCGTGGGATCTCGCGCAGGAAGCGCGAGGGCAGGCTGTAGTTGTCCTGGCCGTGGATGCGGCGCGATTCGGCGTAGCTCAGCACCAGCTTCTGGCGCGCACGGGTGATGCCCACGTAGGCCAGGCGGCGCTCTTCTTCCAGCCGACCGCTTTCCTCCAGCGAGCGTGCACTGGGGAACAGGCCTTCTTCCAGGCCGGCCAGGAACACCAGCGGGAATTCCAGGCCCTTGGCCGAGTGCAGGGTCATCAGCTGCACGCCGTCCTCGCCCGCCTGCGCCTGGCCCTCACCGGCCTCCAGCGCGGCATAGGCCAGGAACGCGACCAGCTCGTCCATGTCCTCGCCCACTTCCTCGATGTCGTCGGCGCGGCGCACGAAGCGCGAGGCCACCGAGACCAGTTCGTCGAGGTTGTCGGTGCGCGATTCCGAATCCAGCGCGTTGCGGCTTTCCTTGCTCCAGTGCTCGCGCAGCTGCGAGCGGGCCAGCACGTGGTCCACGCGCTCGGCCAGGGTCATGTGCAGGGTCTGCGCCTGTAGCTCGTTGACCAGCACCAGGAAGCCGGCCAGCGCATTGCGCGCACGTGCGGCCAGCGCGCTGCCCTGGGTGACCAGCATGGTCGCTTCCCACAGCGAGATACCCTGCGCGCGCGCCTCGCGGCGCACTTCGTCCAGCGTGCGGTCGCCGATGCCACGGGTGGGCGTGTTGACCGCGCGCTCGAACGCCGCGTCATCGTTGCGGTTGGACAGCAGGCGCAGGTAGGCCAGTGCGTCCTTGATTTCGGCACGCTCGAAGAAGCGCATGCCGCCGTACACGCGGTACGGCACCTGTTCGCTCAGCAGCGCTTCTTCCAGCGCGCGCGACTGCGCGTTGCTGCGGTAGAGCACGGCCACTTCGGTATAGCTGCCACCGTCGCGCACCCACTGGCGCGCGCGCTCGACGATATAGCGCGCTTCGTCCATCTCGTTGTACGCGGCATACAGGTCGATCGGCTCGCCGTCGCCGCTGTCGGTCCACAGCTGCTTGCCGATGCGGTCGGGGTTGTGCGCGATCACCGCGTTGGCGGCGCCGAGGATGTTGGCGGTGGAGCGGTAGTTCTGTTCCAGGCGGATGGTCTGCGCGCCCGGGAAGTCACGCAGGAAGCCCTGCACGTTCTCCACCTTGGCACCGCGCCAGCCATAGATGGCCTGGTCGTCGTCACCGACCACGAACACGTGGCCGGAATCACCGGCCAGCACGCGCACGAAGGCGTACTGGATGGCGTTGGTGTCCTGGAACTCGTCCACCAGGATCTCGCGGAAGCGGGCACGGTAATGCGACAGCAACGCCGGGTTGTCGCGCAGCAGCTCATGCGCGCGCAGCAGCAGCTCGGCGAAGTCGACCAGGCCGGCGCGGTCGCAGCGTGCCTGGTACTCGATATATGCCTGGCGCATGGTTTCCAGCCACGCGTCGTTCGGTTCGGGCTGGATGTGCTGCGGGCGGCGGCCTTCGTCCTTCTGCGCGTTGATCCACCACGCGATCTGCTTGGCCGGATACTTGCCGTCGTCCAGTTCCAGCGCCTGCACCACGCGCTTGACCAGCCGCAGCTGGTCGTCCGAATCCATCACCTGGAAGCCTTCGGGCAGCTTCGCGTCCTGCCAGTGCAGGCGCAGCAGGCGGTTGGCCAGGCCGTGGAAGGTGCCGATCCACATGCCGCGGCTGCCGTTGGGCAGCTGCGCGTCGATGCGGTGGCGCATTTCGCCGGCCGCCTTGTTGGTGAAGGTCACCGCGAAAATGCCGTGGGTCGGCACGCCATCGACTTCATGCAGCCAGGCGATGCGGTGGGTGAGTACGCGGGTCTTGCCGGAACCGGCACCGGCCAGCACCAGGTGGTGGCCGGGGGGAGCGGAGACGGCTTCGCGCTGGGCCGGGTTCAGGCCATCAAGCAGGTGGGAGACATCCATGCCCCCATTTTACGGCATCGCCGTCGCGGCTCCTGCGACCACCTGGGTGGCCAGTGCGTGCGCCTGCTGACGCAGTTCAGGCACGGCCAGGCTTTCCCACAAGCTGCCGATGCGCAGGCTGCCGAGCACGCCCAATCGTGCCTGTGGCTGGCCGCCGGTGGCACACAGGCGATCACCCGGCACCGTGCTGTCCAGGCCCAGCCCGTGCGGGCCAGGGCGGGCCAGCCCATCGGCCTGCAGCTGCTGCAGCAACGGATTGCGCAGCGCGCTGGCACGGGTTTCCACGCCGGTGGCGTTGATCACCCCGCCGATCGTCCACTGCTGTTCATTGCCCGAGGCATCGCGGCCGGACAGCTGCACCGCGCCGCCCTCGCGCCAGACGCGTTGCAGGCGGCTGCGGTGAATGCGCAGCTGGCCGCTGTCCTGCAGCGCCTGCAACTGCGAATCCACTTCTTCGGCGATGCGATGGCGATGCACGTCCCAATAGCGCACCACATGGCGCAGGAAGCGGCGCTGGTCGGCCTCATCGAGGCTGCACCACAGTGCCTGCCCGTGCGGACGGATGCGGTCCATCACGCCCTGCCACGGCATGCCTTCGGCCTGTGCCTGCCCGGCAAACTGGCGCAACGCACGCAGGCGCTGGCGCAGGTTCATCGGCAGCAGCGTGGCCGGGTCGAAGCTCGGCATGCCGCCGTGCGCGTGCGGCAACGGCAGCAGGCCATGGCGCGAGATCACGTGCAGCGGTCCGCTGTGGCCAGCGGCGACCAGCGCCAGCACGGTGTCGGCCATGCTCAGGCCAGACCCGACAATAGCCACGGCCTGCTCGCCGGCCAGGGTGCGTACGCCGTCGTAGTCCCAGGCCTCGATCACGTCATCGGCAGGCAGCGCATCGGCGCCGGTCACCGGCATCGGGCGCATGCTGTTACCGGTGGCCAGCACCGCCTGTGCGGCGTGCAGCGTCTGGCCATCGCCCAGCTGCAGTTGGTAACCATGGTCATCCGGCTGCAGGCCCAGCACCGGCTGCGCGATCACCTGCAGCTGCGCCGGGCTTGCCGCGGCGGCATCCTGCAGGCGCTGCTGCAGGTAGGCGGCGAAGTAGTGGCGGCACACGTAGCGCTCGCCCAGCACCTCGCGCGCCTCGCCCGGGTAGGCGTTGGCGGCCATCAGGTAGTCGAGGAAATCGCCGGGCGCGTCGGCAAACGCGCTCATCTTCGCCGCCGGCACGTTCAGCAGATGCTCCGGCCACGGCGTGGCATAGGCGATGCCTTGCGCCAGCTGCGAGGCCGGCTCGAAGATGGCCAGCGCCAGCGGCGCACGGGCCTGGCGCAATACCTGGATCGCCACCAGCACCCCGGCCGCACCACCACCGATGATCGCCAGGTCCAGTTCGCCATTACGCGGTGAATCAGTCATGGGCCGATTGTAGGCCATCGGCGATGACAGGCCGGCGTGCCGAAGCGGGCGGTTACTGCGGCCTCACATCAACGCATCGGCCAGGCGTGCGATGCCTTCGCGGCTGCGCCGCCACGTCGGGCGGCTGCGCCACTGCTGCAGGTCCAGCTGCCGCGACTCCCGCAGGTAGCCGTCCTCGATCGCGCACAGCTGCTGGACCAGCGCGCGGTCGTAGCAGATCAGGCCGATTTCGGCATTCAGCGCGAACGAGCGGATATCCATGTTGATCGAGCCAAGCACGGCGATGTCCTCGTCCACGCTCATGTGCTTGGCGTGCAGGAACTGCGGTTCGTACAGGGCGATGCGCACGCCACAGCGCAGCAGCTCGTCGTAGTACGCCTCCTGCGCCCACGAGGTCAGCCGCTGGTTGTTGCTGGCCGACAGGATCAGCTGCACCTGCACGCCGGACAACGCCGCGATGCGCAGCGCGCTCAGCGTGGCTTCGTCGGGCACGAAGTACGGGGTGACCATCACCAGCCGGCGCCGCGCCAGGTGGATCAGTGCTGCCACCGCATCGCGCGCGTTGCTGTACGGATAGGCCGGGCCGCTGGGCAGCAGCTGGGTGGCGATGTCATCGCTGCACTCGGGCACATCGGCGATCACATCCAGGCGCTGGCCGGTTTCCATGTACCAGTCGCTGGCGAACACCGCTTCCAGGTGCGCCACCGCCGGGCCACGCACGCGCGCCACCAGCTCGCGGTTCGGGTGGCCGGGCACGAACCCGGGGCCGGCCAGGTTCTGCGAACCAACGTAGGCCACCTCGTTGTCGATCACTGCGATCTTGCGGTGGTTGCGCAGGTCCATGCGCCCGCTGCGCCGCCAGCGCAGGCCACCGGGCAGCATCGCGCGCACTTCGATGTCGCGCGCTTGCAGGCGCTTGCGGTAGGCGCGCAGGCCGCGCTTGGCGCCCACCGCATCGAGCAGCACGCGGCACTGCACGCCGCGCGCGGCCGCACGCTGCAGCGCCTCGACCACCGCCTCGCCCACCGCGTCGTCGAACATCAGGTAGTACAGCAGGTGCACGCGATCTTCGGCCTGGTCGATGTCGGCGATCAGCGTGTGCAACGATTCGTCGTAGTCGGTCAGCAGGTCCACCGCGTTGCCGTGCACCGGCATGAAATCGCCCTGGCGCTGCACCAGCGGCACGATCTCGGCGCAGGCGGTGTCCGGTTGCGGGGTCCAGCGCAGGCGGTGCTGCAGCGCCTGCTCCTCGCGGATCACCTGCGAGGCCTCGGCCTGGCGGCGGATGCGCTCGCGCGACAGCCACGGGTGGCCGAACAGCAGGTACAGCGGCAGGCCCAGCAGCGGCACGAAGCCGACCAGCAGCAGCCAGCTGCGCGCCGCCCCCGGTGTGGTGCGGGTGGGGATCCAGCACAGCGCGACCAGCCGGATCAGCCAGTCGATCAGCAGCAGGTACGAACCCAGCAACCACTCGAACAGCATCGCGTCGCCCGTCGGGAGGTGATGGGCCATTCTGCCCAGCAGGGTGTGTAGAGTCGAGCTTGCTCGACTGCTTTGAACCAGCGTGCCGACCAAGGTCGACACCTACCGGGTGTGGGGGACAGTGTGCCGACCAAGGTCGACACCTACCGGGTGTGGGGACAGCGTGCCGACCAAGGTCGGCACCCACCACGGCAATGCAGGAAGTACCCACCACCTGGATGCCAGGCATGAAAAAACCCGCCACAAGGGCGGGTTTCTTCGCGGGGACCAGCAATCCTTGCGGATTACTTGATCTTGCCTTCCTTGTACGGGACGTGCTTGCGCACGACCGGATCGTACTTGGAGAATTCCATCTTCCCCGGGGTGTTCTTCTTGTTCTTGTCAGTCGTGTAGAAGTGACCGGTACCGGCGGTCGAAATCATACGGACCTTATCGCGCTTGCCTGCCATGATCGTCTACTCCTCAGACCTTTTCGCCGCGCGCACGCAGCTCAGCCAGAACGGAATCAATGCCGTTCTTGTCGATGGTGCGCAGTGCATGCGCGGAAACACGAAGCTTCACCCAGCGGTTCTCGCTGGCAACCCAGAAGCGGCGCTCGTGCAGGTTGGGCAGGAAACGACGACGGGTCTTGTTGTTGGCGTGCGAGACGTTGTTACCGGTCTGCACTCGCTTGCCGGAAACCTGGCATACGCGGGACATGGCGCACCTCGATAGTAAGTTGTGTCAGCCCGTAGCCCGGGAGACGGCGGCCTCGGTGGTTGCCCACCACACGTCAAGAGAATCAAAGGGTTACGCTGGCGTTGGGCGGCCGGGGACATGCTCCCGGGGGCGCCGCCCGGTAGAAAACCGGACACAGCGAGCCGCGCATTATGCACGGGTTCAAGCACTTGCGCAAGTTACCCACAGGCCGCAGCTGAACACGCCCGGCGGGGCCTCAACGCAGGTGCGGAATCACCTGCGCCAGCAGATGGGCATCCTTCAACGCGCCATGCAGGCCGCGGTTGCCCGGAATGCGCAGGCGCTGCAGTACATCGTCCAGCTTGTTGCCCTGGCCGGGCCAGCGCCCGCGCGCCAGCTTCAGGCTGCAGGTGATGCGGCAGTGCTGGGCCAGCGTGCCGGGAATGCCGGACAGGCGCAGCTCGTTGTCCAGGAAACCCACGTCGAAGGTGGCGTTGTGCGCGACCATTTCGCTGCCGCGCAGGAACGCCAGCAGTTCGGCGGCCTTGCTGGAGAACAGCGGCTTGCCCACCAGCATCGCATCGCTGATGCCATGCACACGCTGTGCGCCCCAGTCGACCTTGCGCTGCGGCTGCAGGTAGGTGTGGAACTGGCGGCCGGTGAGCTGGCCATCGATCAGTTCAACGGCACCGATTTCGATCACGCGATGGCCGAGCCGATGGGAGATGCCGGTGGTTTCGGTATCCAGTGCGACGATGCGGCTCATGCGTGATGAAGTTTCCTGTTGCGTGCCGTGGCGATTTTCGCACGTGCCGCAGCGTGAGTGGATTCGGAAACGTTGCAGATGCTCACCCCAGCACCTCCACCACCCAATCAATGAACACCCGCAGCCGCTGGCTCATGTGCCGGTTCGGCGGGAACATCACATGCATCGGCATCGGTGGCAGCTGCCAGTCCTGCAGCACCGGCAGCAGCTCGCCATGCGCCACGTGCGGCGCGGCCATGTAGCTGGGCAGCGCCACCACGCCCAGGCCCGCCAACGCAGCCGCCAGATAGGCGTTGCCGTCGTCGAAGCCGACCGTGTAGCGGCCCTGCACTTCGACGCGCTCATCGCCGCGCTGCGCGCTGAACACTCTCGCCCGGCCACTGCGCGGGCTGAGGAAGCCGACCATGTGGTGATCGGGCCCTTCCAGCGCGCGCGGGTCGGCCGGCAGGCCAAAGCGCTGCACATAGCCCGGGCTGGCGTGGAAGCCGATCGGCAGCGCGCCGAGCGGCCGCGCCACCAGCGCCGGGTCGGCCGGGGTGCCGCCACGGATCACGCAATCCACGTTGTCGGCGATGACATCCACTTCGCGATCACTCACGCCGATATCCAGCTGAATCTCCGGGTAGCGCGCCTGGAAATCCGGCAGCGCCGGCACCAGCCGCAACCGCGCGTAAGGCCCGGGCACGTCCACGCGCAGGCGCCCACGCGGCTGGGTGGCCGCATCGCCCAGCCCGCCCTCCACCTCTTCCAGCTCGGCCAGCAGGCGGGCGATGCGCGGGTAATAGGCCGCCCCGTCGGCGGTGACACTGACCCGGCGCGTGGTGCGGTTAAGCAGGCGCAGCCGCAGGTGCGCCTCCAGCTGCTGTACCAGCTGGGTGACCGTGGTGCGGCTGACCTGAAGCGTGAGCGCGGCACGGGTGAAGCTGCCGGTCTCCACCACCCGGGCAAACGCCCGCATCGCCTCGAAGCGGTCCATGACAGGCCGTTATTGTTTGGGATTGGCAACCAATCTAGGCCGATCATCGCGGTTTATCCAGACAGCGAAGGGGCGGACGATGGCGTTCTTCCCAACCGATTCCTTCCCATGTCACAGCGTGATGTCGTTTTCCCCACCGGCCGCCAGGCCCTGTACGAGCGCAACCGCTACTCGCCGGCGATCCGTTCCAATGGCTTCCTGTTCGTCTCCGGCCAGGTCGGCAGCCGCGAGGACGGCTCGCCCGAGCCGGACTTCGAAGCGCAGGTGCGCCGCGCCTTCGAGAATCTCAACGCGGTGTTGGCTGCCGCGGGCTGCACGTTCGATGACGTGATCGACGTGACCGTGTTCCTGGTCGACCCCGAGAAGAACTTCGAGAAGGCGTGGGCGATCGTGCCCGAGTACTGGGGCGAGGCGCCACACCCGACCCTGACCGGCATCGGCGTGACCTGGCTGTACGGGTTCCAGTTCGAGATCAAGGTGATCGCGAAGCTGCCTGCAGACCGGTAGTGCCGGCCGCTGGCCGGCAGCATCGAAAGGCGTGTCGACCAAGGTCGACACCCACCAGGGCAGGAAGTCGACACCCACCGGGGCAGGAGGTCGGCACCCACCAGGGCAGGAGGCCCCCCTGCCGCCCACCTGAACGGGAGATTCCGACGAATTCCCGAAGCGGCCATTGATATTGTATCCGGCGAAAACCGCTTGCTAGCCTCCCCTTCATGCGCCGGATCTCCCGCCACCTTCGCTCGTACCTGCTGATGCTGCTGATGGCGGCGTTCGTGGTCGTGCCGGTGGCCGACGCGCTGGCGTGCACGGTGGAACCGCACGCCAGCACGGTGCACGTGGAATCCGCGCCGGATGCCGATGGCGATTCCGATGGCAAGCATGTCGGTGCCTGTGGCCACAACCACTGCCACCACTCCAACCTGAGCCTGCCGGCACACACGCTTGCCGCCTTCGGCGCGCCACTGCCGGCGCGCTGGATGAATGCAGGCGATGCGGCGACCTATGCGGTCGCCCAGGATGAATTGACGCGTCCTCCCCGGGCGTGAGTTGAGCGCGTCCCGCGATTGCGGGCTCCCGTTTCACTCACAACCGGAATCCCCCTATGTCGATCCTGACACCTCGGTCGCCGCGCGCGGCCGGGCTGGTCGTCGCTGTGCTGCTGGGCCTGGCCCCGGCCGCATCGGTGATGGCGCAAGCCGCCCCCTCCTACGACACCCTGCTTGAACGCCTGGACCAGCTGCCCGGCACCCGTGTGGGCACGGCACTGGCCGAGGCCGCCGATGCGCGCGCCGACCAGGCCCGTGCGCTACCCAACCCCTCCCTTTCCTACTCGGCCGAAAACGCCTGGGGCTCTGGCACCTACCGTGGCATGGGCAAGGCCGACACCGTGCTCACCCTGTCCCAGCCGCTGGAGGTCTGGGGCCAGCGTGGCGCGCGCGTCCGTGCCGCCCGGGCCGAGGCACAAGCCGCTGCCCTGCGTGGTTCGCAGAGCCGCAGTGATGTCGCCAGTCAACTGGCGGTGGTCTACGCACAGGCGGAAAGTGCATTGCGTCGTTACACCCTCGCCAGCGAAGCGCTCGCCCTGACCCGCGATGATGCGGCCGCCGTCAACGCGATGGTCAAGCAGGGCCGCGAACCGCAGCTGCGCGCGGTGCAGGCGCAGAGCGAAGTGGCCAATGCCACGGCGTCGCTGGATGAAGCACAGGCGTTCCGCGACGCCGCGCTGGCGCGGCTGGCCGGTGCCGCGTTGCTGGATACGCCGGTGCAGTCGATCGACAACAGCCTGCTCGACCGTGCCCCGCCGCTGCCGCGCGGTGCCACCGACGCCGCACTGGCGGTGCGTATCGCAGAAGCGGAAGCCGATGCAGCCGGCAAGCTGGTCGAGGTGGAGCGCAAGCGCGCCCTGCCCGACCTCAGCGTCACTGCAGCGCAGACCCGCTTCCGCGAAGGTGGCGAGCGTGCCTACAACCTCGGGGTCAGCCTCAGCATCCCGCTGTTCGACCGCAACCGCGGTGGCATCCGCGCCGCCAATGCCGACCAGCGCGCGGCCGAGGCACGCCTGGACCAGCAGCGCCGCGACAGCGAGGCCGAACGCCTGTCCGCCGTGGCCGGGCTGAAGGCGGCCGGCAGCCGTACCCGCGCCGCCGATGAAAGCGTGGTCGCCGCCGAAGAGGCGTATCGCCTCGCACGCGTCGGCTTCGACGCCGGACGCATCTCGCAGCTGGAACTGCGCAGCACGCGCAGCGCTCTCATCGCCGCCCGCGGCACCGCCGTGGACGCGCGCCTGTCGCGCGTCGGCGCCGAAATCGATCTTGCCCGCCTGGAAGGGCGCGCACCCTTTGTGGAGGCCCCATGACTCTCTCCCGTTCCTTCCCCCTGATCGGCGGCCTCCTGCTGACCGTGTTCCTGGCCGGCTGCGCCGGCAATGCGCAGACGCCCGAAGCGGCCGACGCCACCGCCGCCAAGGCCGGTACCGACGATGGCCACGGCCATGCCGCCGACAGCAAGGAGGCCAAGGCGGAAAGCGCCAAGGCCCCCGCCGACGCCGATGAAGGCGTGGTGCAGCTGACCCCGGAACAGATCAAGGCGTCCGGTATTGAAGTGGTCGCCGTCGGCCGCGGCGGTGGCGGTTCGACCCGCCTGTCCGGCCGGGTCGAACCGTCGGTAGGCGCACGTGCCTCGGTCGCCTCCACGGTGACCGGCCGCGTCGAACGCGTGCTGGTCGCGCCGGGCACGGCGGTGAAGCAGAACCAGGCGCTGGCCATCGTGGTCAGTGGCGAAGCTGCGGTGTTCCGCGCCAATGCGCTGGCTGCGTCGGCCGAAGCCGAGGCCGCGCGCCTGGCCTATGGCCGCGACAAGGCACTGGTCGACCAGGGCGTGGTCGCCCGCCAGGAGCTGGAAGCCTCGCGCGCCCGCTCGCTGGCAGCACAGGCCCAGGCCGCCGCCGCGCAGGCCCAGGCCGCCGCCAACGGTGCGCCCGATGCCAGTGGCCGCGTGCGCATCACCAGCCCGGTGGCCGGCATCGTCGGCAACGTGCAGGTCACCCCGGGTGGCGTGGTCGCCGCCGGCAGCGCAGTGGCCGACGTCGCCGATCCGGCGATGAACGAGCTGGTGTTCACCGCGCCGCCGGCGCTGGCCGCACAGGTCACGCCGGGCATGACGCTGGAAGTGAGCGTGCCGGGCGGCAGCTTCACCGCCACCGTCACCGGTTCGGCCGCCGATGTGCGCCAGCAGGGCGGTGTGGCGGTGATCCGTGCCACGCCGGTGAATGCCGCGCTGCCGCCGGCTGGTTCGCCGGTCTCGGCGGTGGTGGTTACCGAGGGCCAGGACGGTTCGCTCAGCGTGCCCGCCGATGCGGTGCAGAACGTTGATGGCAGCAGCGCGGTGTTCGTCGCCGTCGACGGCGGCTTCAAGGCGCAGCCGGTGCTGGCCGGGCGCCGTGCTGGCGACCGCATCGAGATCCTCGGCGGGCTGACCGGCAGCGAGCGCATCGTCGGCGCCAATGCCTTCCTGCTCAAGGCCGAACTGGCCAAGGGCGAAGCCGAGCACGGCCACTGAGGAGGCGACCATGTTCAAGCTGATCATTGAAACAGCGGTGCGCCACCGCTGGCTGGTGGTGTTCATGGCGGCGCTGATCGCTGCCGTGGGCCTGTTCCAGCTGGGCAAGCTGCCGATCGACGCGGTGCCGGACATCACCAACCGCCAGGTGCAGATCAACACGGTGGCACCGGCGCTGACACCGGAACAGATCGAACGGCAGGTGACCTACCCGCTGGAAACCGCGCTGGCCGGCATTCCCGGCCTGACCACCACGCGCTCGCTGTCGCGCAATGGCTTCTCGCAGGTCACCGCGATCTTCACCGATGCCACCGACATCTACTTCGCCCGCCAGCAGGTGGCCGAGCGCATGCGCGAGGCTTCGGAAGACCTGCCCGATGGCGCGTCGCCGATGCTGTCGCCGGTCACCACCGGCCTCGGCGAAGTGCTGATGTGGACGGTGGACTTCACCACGTTCGATCCAGCCAGGCTGGCCAAGCCCGGTGAAGCCGGCTGGCAGGCCGGTGAGGTCTACCGCACGCCGGAAGGCAACCTGTTGCGCACGCCGGAAGAACGTGCCACCTACCTGCGCACCGTGCAGGACTGGATCATCGCGCCGCAGATGCGTTCCAGCCCGGGGCTGGCCGGCGTCGATACGGTCGGCGGCTACGTCAAGGAGTACGGCGTGCATCCGGACAGCGCGCGGCTGGCCGCACATGGCCTCGGCCTGGCCGACCTGGTCACCGCGCTGCAGCGTTCCAACGTGCAGGCCGGTGCCGGTTTCGTGCAGCGTGCCGGCGAAGGCCTGGTGGTGCGTGCCGATGGCCTGGCGCTGACCACCGAGGACCTGGCACAGGCCCCGGTGGCCACCCGCAATGGCGTGGTGGTGCGCGTGGCCGATGTGGCCGAAGTCGAACTGAGCCGCGCACCACGCCTGGGCGCAGCCAGCCGCAATGGCCATGAAGCCGTGCTGGGTACCGCGCTGATGATTGCCGGCGGCAACAGCCGCACCGTGGCGCAGGCCGCTGCCGCACGCCTTGAACAGGTGAACACATCGCTGCCGGCCGACATCGTGGCGGCACCGGTGCTGGACCGCAGCGTGCTGGTCAATTCCACCATCAAGACCGTGGCCAAGAACCTCACCGAGGGCGCGCTGCTGGTGGTGGTGGTGCTGTTCCTGCTGCTGGGCAACCTGCGTGCGGCGACGATCACCGCGCTGGTGATTCCGCTGTCGTTCCTGTTCGCGGTGATCGGCATGAACCGCTTCGGCATCAGCGGCAACCTGATGAGCCTGGGCGCACTGGACTTCGGCATCCTGGTGGACGGTGCGGTCATCGTGGTCGAGTCGACCCTGCTGATGCTGGGCCAGCGCCGCGCCGAACTGGGCCGTGCGCTGACCGCGATGGAACGGCTGCGCGTGGCCGCCGATTCGGCCATGAAGATGGCGCGCCCTGCGGCCTTCGGCCAGTTGATCATCCTGCTGGTGTTCGCGCCGATCCTCACCCTGGAAGGCGTGGAGGGCAAGACCTTCCACCCGATGGCGGCCACCTTCATGCTGGCCCTGGTCGGTGCCTTCATCTTCTCCTTCACCTTCGTGCCGGCGATGGCCGCGCTGCTGGTGCGCGAGCCGAAGGTGAAGGACGGCGATGCGCATGCCGATGATGGCGAGCACGAGACCAAGCTGATCCGCGTGCTGCGCGCACGCATCGAGCCGGTGGTGCGCAAGGCCGTGGCGCATCCGCGCACGGTGCTGGCCGGTGCGGTGATGATGGTGGTGGTGGGCATCGGTTCGTTCTCGCTGCTGGGCCGCGAGTTCATGCCGACGCTGGACGAAGGCAACGTGGCGATGCAGGCCCTGCGCGTGCCGTCGACCTCGCTGGAGCAGTCGCTGGCGATGCAGCTGGCACTGGAAAAGGCGATTGCCAAGCAGCCGGAAGTAGAAACCGTGTTCTCGCGCACCGGTACCGCCGAGGCGGCGATCGACCCGATGCCGACCAACATCTCCGACAGCGTGATCGTGCTGAAGCCACGCAAGGACTGGCCGGATCCGAAGCTGGGCAAGGACGCGCTGGTGGCACGCTTCGAAACGCTGGCCGGGCAGCAGCTGGGCAACAGCTTCGAGTTCAGCCAGCCGATCGAGCTGCGCTTCAACGAGCTGATTTCCGGCGTGCGTACCGACCTGGCGGTGATGATCTTCGGCGATGACTTCAGCCAGCTGCAGAAGGTGGCCGACCAGGTGGCACTGAAGCTGCGTGCGGTGGAGGGCGCGGCTGACGTGCGGGTGGAGCAGATCTCCGGCCTGCCCACGCTCAACGTGGCCATCGACCACGTGGCGGCGGCGCAGTACGGGCTGACCGCGGCGGATGTGAGTGATGCGCTATCCACCGGCATTGGCGGTACGGCAGCCGGCAAGATCTTCGAAGGTGATCGCCGCTTCAACGTGGTGGTGCGCCTGGACGATGCCTCGCGCAACGATCCGGACCAGCTGGCTTCGTTGCCGATCGCTACGCCGTCGGGACTGGTGATTCCGCTGTCGTCGGTCGCGCGCATCACGGTGAGCGAAGGGCCGAACCAGATCAGCCGCAACAACGGCAGCCGCCGCGTGGTGGTGCAGGCCAACGTGCGCGGGCGTGACCTGGGCGGATTCGTGGGTGAAGCACAGGCGGCGGTGGCCGACGTGGCACTGCCGCCGGGCGCCTACCTGACCTGGGGTGGCCAGTTCGAGAACCTGCAGCGCGCGGAAAAGCGGCTGGCAACGGTGGTGCCGGTGGTGTTCCTGCTGATCGGCAGCCTGCTGTTCATGGCCCTGCGCAGCGGCAAGGAAGCCATTCTGGTATTCAGCTGCGTGCCGTTGGCGCTGGTCGGCGGCATTCTCGCGCTGCTGCTGCGTGGCATGCCGTTCTCGGTGTCGGCGGCGGTCGGCTTCATCGCCGTCTCCGGCGTGGCCACCTTGAACGGTCTGGTGCTGATGCAGGCGATCCGCGAGCGCCTGGATGCCGGCGACCTGCCGCTGCAGGCGGCGATCAACGGTGCATCGAGCCGTATCCGTGCGGTGCTGACCACGGCGCTGGTGGCGATCGTCGGCTTCATTCCGATGGCGATCGCCAGTGGTTCGGGTGCCGAGGTGCAGAAGCCGCTGGCGACGGTGGTGATCGGTGGCCTGATCACCGCCACCGTGCTGACCCTGCTGGTGCTGCCGACCTTCGCGGCACGGGTGGCCAAGCCAAGGGCGGTGGGGTGAAACATGACGGGGTCGGATCCTGCGATCCGACCCCGTTCTCCGATCCGCGGTAGTGCCGGCCGCTGGCCGGCAATGTCGAACGATTGCAGTGCGTGCAGGTTGCCGGCCAGCGGCCGGCACTACCTTGGAGCGGTCAGGCCTTCTTGCGTTCGGCGATGTAGGCCTGGATCTGCTGTTCCAGCACCGGCAGCGGCACCGAGCCCTGCTTGAGCAGGGTGTCGTGGAAGCCCTTGATGTCGAACTTGTCGCCCAGTTCCTTCTCGGCCTGCGCGCGCAGGCGCACGATGGCGATCTCGCCCAGCTTGTAGCTCAGCGCCTGGCCCGGCCAGGAGATGTAGCGGTCCACTTCGGTGGTCACTTCATGCTCGCTCAGCGCGGTGTGGTCACGCAGGTAGGCCAGTGCCTGCTCGCGGGTCCAGCCCTTGCTGTGCACGCCGGTGTCGATCACCAGGCGCGCGGCGCGCCACATTTCGTAGGTCAGGCGGCCAAAATCCTCGTACGGGGATTCGTAGATGCCCATCTCCACGCCCAGCTTCTCGCAGTACAGCGCCCAGCCTTCGCCATAGGCGGAGATGTAGGCGTTGCGGCGGAACTCGGGCAGGTTCTTCTGCTCGGCGGCGATGGCGCCCTGCAGCGCGTGGCCCGGATCGGATTCATGCAGGGTCAGCGCCGGCAGGTTGTACAGCGGGCGCGATGGCAGGTTGTAGGTGTTGAGCCAGTAGGTGCCCATGCCACCACGCCCGGCGGTCCAGAACGGTGCGATGTCCGGCGGCACCGGCACGATGGTGAAGCGCGCGCGCGGCAGCGTCATGTACTTGCCCAGCTGGCCGTCTGCCCGCTTGGAGATCCACGCCGCGCGCGACAGCAGCTCTTCCGGCGTCTTCGCATAGAACTGCGGATCGGTACGCAGGAAGGTCAGGAACTCGGCGAAGCTGCCCTTGAACTTCACCTGCTTGATGATGTCGTTCATCTCGCCCTGGATGCGCTCGACTTCACCCAGGCCGATGCGGTGGATCTCGTCCGGCGACAGGTCCAGCGTGGTGTATTCGTGGATCTGCTGCTTGTAGTACGCCTTGCCGTCCGGCATCGCTTCGGCGGCCAGGGTGGTGCGCGCCTGCGGCACGTACTCGCTGACGAAGAAGGTGCGCAGCTGCTGGAACGCCGGCACTACCTTGGCACTGATCGCTTCGCGCGCCTGCGCCTGCAGCCTGGCCTGCTCGGCGGCCGGAATGCCGTTGGGCAGCTTCTTGAACGGCGCGTACAGCGGCGATTCGGTCGGGTCCTTCAGTTCGGCAACGGTGGCGATGGACACCTCGCGACCATCGAGCACGGCACGCGGCACGCTGAAACCTCGCTTCAGGCCGACGCGCATGTTCTCGGTCTGCTGGCCGAAGTAGCGCGGCACGTCATTCAGGCGTGCGATGTAGTTCTGGTAGTCCTGCACGGTCTTCATCTCGCGCCGGGCCATGAAGGACAGGTTCGACCAGAACGAGGAGTCGGCGTTGAACGGCATCTCGTAGCCGCGCAGGCGCACCTCTTCGGCCAGGTTGAACACCTGGTCGCGGTAGATCGCGTAGTTGACCTGGTTGTCGGCCGACAGGGTCTTCGGGTCGATCTTCTTCAGCGCGGCCAGGGTCTCGTCCCACACCTTCAGGCGTGCCTGCTGCGCGGCCGGGCCGACGTCGGGCATGCGGGTGGCATTGGCCGGGGCATCTTCGTCCTCACTGGCCTCACCGCCGCCGTCCTGGCGCCACTTCCATTCCTTCTCGTACACCGCACGGAAGGCGGCGTCGGCGGGCGATTCGGTGGCCACGCTGGCAGGTGCAGCGGTGGCGGGCGGCGCGGCCAGGGCCACGGCGGGGGCGGACAGGGCAATCAGCAGGGCAACGGCAAGACGGGTTTTCACGAGCACAGGTTCCCGGGAAGGCAGACCCCGATCATGGCACCGCCCACCGCCCGTGGCATGGGACGAAGGTCCTGCCTGGGCCGTGCCTGGTAGCTGCCGACCTTGGTCGGCGCTGGCTTTCCCCGTGTGCCAACCAAGGTTGGCAGCTACCCGGCAAGGCTGCCGGGCATGTGGTAGATCCACGCCATGCGTGGATGCGCCGGGCCCGGATGCACATGTGCCGACCAGGGTCGGCACCTGCCGGATGGGGGCCCCGGGGGCCTCAGTGGCTGGCCCTGTCCCGCTTCCAGCCCCGGTGCTTGATGTCCAGCTGCAGGCTGTACAGCGCGGTGAACGCCGGGAACAGGTTCTGCAGCACGCCCACCGAGTCCTGCTTGGCCGAGAACAGGAAGTAGCTCAGCGTCATCAGGCTGCCGACCACGCTCATGTACCAGAACAGGCGCGGGATGACCGGCTTGCCGGCGCGCTTGGAGGCGATGAACTGGACCAGCCAGCGGCCGCCGAACATCAGCGCGCCGGTATAGCCGATCAGCTTCCAGCCGGTCACGTGCAGGCCGGTCCAGTACAGCCAGGTCAGCGGCTGGTCGAGCCAGTGCAGTGCCAGGCCCATCACCGCTCTTCCACCGCGGTGCGCTTGCTGCGGGTGATCAGCCAGGCCACGCCGCGAAGGTCGCGGATGCCGACCAGCGCGCGGCCCAGGTTGTTGTACTTGGACACGCCGGCGGTACGGTGGCGGTGGTTGACCGGCACGCTGGTGGTCTTCCAGCCAGCACGCTGCATCAGCGCCGGCAGGTAGCGGTGCATGTGGTCGAAGTACGGCAGGTCGAGGAAGGCGCTGCGCTCGAACAGCTTGATGCCGCAGCCGGTGTCGGGCGTGTCATCGCGCAGCATGCGCGCGCGGATCGCATTGGCCCAGCGGCTGGCCCAGCGCTTGCTGCCGCTGTCCTGGCGGTTGACGCGCCAGCCGGCAAACAGCTTCACCTGCGCCTCGGCCGCATCGCGCGCGGCCAGCAGCTTGGGAATGTCGGCCGGATCGTTCTGGCCATCGCCATCCAGGGTGGCGATCCACGGCGCCCGCGCATGCTTGACGCCGGTGCGCACGGCGGTGCTCTGCCCGCTCTGGTTCACGTGGTGCAGCACCCGCAGTTCCGGCGTGGTCGCCTTCAGGCCCTGCAGGACGGCCAGGGTGTCATCGCGCGAGTGGTCATCGATGTAGACGATCTCGAACGGTACCCGGCCACGCAGCGCCGCGGTGATTTCGGTGACCAGCGGGGTGACATTGTCGCGCTCGTTGAACACGGGGACGACAACGGAAAGCTCGGGTTGGCTCATAAGGCACTCGGCCAAAGGGGGACAAAGACCGCGCATTCTCCGAAACCGAGGTTATCCGAAGATGAACCCGGCGGCGTGAGGATCCGTCCTCAGGCGCGATCACCAAAGTACTCGCGGCACCATTCCACGACGGGTGGCAATCCCACTTCGATCGGGGTCACCGCGTCGAAGCCGAAGGCATCATGGGCGCGCCGGGTATCGGCCATCGTGCGCACCATGTCGCCGGGCTGCATGGGCTTGTAGACCTTCTGCGCGGGGCGGCCGGCAGCCTGCTCGATCACGCCGATGAAGCGCTCCAGCTCGACCGGCGTATGGTTGCCGAGGTTGAACACCCGGTGCGGCACCGGACCGTCGGCCGGATGCGCGAGGGCGCCAAGGATACCGGACACGATGTCGGAGACATGTGTGAAATCGCGCTGCATGCGGCCTTCGTTGAACACATCGATCGACCGACCGGCCAGCACTGCGCGCGAGAACAGCAGCGGCGCCATGTCCGGCCGGCCCCACGGGCCATACACGGTGAAGAAGCGCAGGCCGGTGGCATGCAGGCCGTACAGCTGAGCGTAGGTGTAGGCCATCAGCTCGTTGGCGGCCTTGGTCGCCGCGTACAGCGAGCGTGGCTGGTCCACGCGCTGGTCTTCGGAGAACGGCGGCGTGGCCGAGTCGCCATAGACCGAGCTGCTCGACGCATACACCAGGTGCTGCACGCCACGGTGGCGGCACAGTTCGAGCATGTTGACGAAGCCGACCAGGTTGCTGTCTACGTAGGCGTGCGGGTTTTCCAGCGAATAGCGCACGCCGGCCTGCGCGGCCAGGTGGATCACCGCGGTCGGCTGCACCTCGTCGAACAGCGCGGCCAGGCCATCGCGGTCGGTCAGGTCCAGCGTGCGCAGGTCCAGCGTCGGGCACAGCGCGGCCACGCGGTCGCGCTTGATCTGCGGGTCGTAGTAGTCGTTGAAGTTGTCCAGGCCGACCACCGGCTGGCCAGCCTCCAGCAGCGCGCGGGCGGTGTAGGCACCGATGAAGCCGGCAGCGCCGGTGAGCAGGAGGGTCATTGCAGTTGCCTGGAAATCAATGAGTACAGATGCAGAGGATACGCTGCGGGCTCAGAACAGCCCGAAACGCTTCTTGGCCACATTGCTGCGGCCGGGTTCGATCACGTCCTGGATGTTCTTCGCATCGAAGCGGTCGAGCAGTGCTTCGGCGCCCTTTTTCAGCTTCAGGTCCATCTCTTCCGGGTACAGCGGCATGAGGGCCATGAAGGCGATGGTCTTGCCGTCCTCGAGCACCAGTTCGGCGAAGTCTTCCGGGGTGGTCACCGGCGGCAGCACGATGGCACCGTCGAAACCCACGCCCGGCGCATAGGGCTCGCTGGGGTGGCCGTTGGGGATGGTGTGGCCGAAGCCCAGCCAGGTGTCGTACTCGTGCGGCAGCCGCGCCATGCCCTTCAGCAGACGCACCGGCCAGTAATTGCGTTCATCCTCGAAGGCGTCCTGCGAGATCGGCCAGTCGGCCGGCAGGGTCACCATCAGCTCCATGTAGCGCGGCACGTCCGCATCCACCTCGGCGGGCACGGTCATCGGCAGGTCGCTCATGCCGGAGGTCACCAGCCGCAGGTACGGGAACTGCTCATTGGCCGGCACCACGTGCACGTCGATGTGCACCAGGTCGGAGATGATCTCGTGGAAGACGCCGGACACTGGGCCGAGATGGCGCTCGATGTGCGCGCCGATGGCCTCGATGTGCTCTTCGCCCTGCGCCGGCGTGAAGTCCTTCTGGCGACTGTGCACCATGATCGGGCTGCCGCCCGGGCTGACGTCGTCGAATGCGTTGCTCATGTCCTGCTCCCTGGATGAGGCCACGGGCCGGAAGGCAGTACATCCCACGGCGCGCGCGGCGGTACGTTCCCTGTCATTCGCGGGACACGGCAGGAACGGGCCGCGTCCCCCGTTGCTGCACCGGGCTCAGCCCTGGCGCGTACGCAGCTTTTCCAGCACGCCGTCGAGCGTGTCCAGATCGGTGTAATGGATGATCAGCTTGCCCTTGCCGCCGCGGCCGTGGTTGATCGCCACCTTGGCACCCAGCGCTTCGGACAGCTCGGTTTCCAGCGAGGCGATGTCGGCCTGCTGCACCTTCGGCGTGGCCACCGGGCGGTTGCTCGGCACCTTGCCAGCGGCGAAGGCCTGCGCACGGCGCTCGACCTCGCGCACCGACCAGCCTTCGTCGGCCGCTTCCTGCGCCAGCTTGCCGGCCAGCTCGGGGGCCAGGGTCAGCAGCGCGCGGGCATGGCCCATTTCCAGGCGGCGGGTTTCCAGCAGCAGGCGGATTGCCACCGGCAGCTCCAGCAGGCGCAGCAGGTTGGACACCGCCGCGCGCGAGCGGCCGACGGCCTCGGCGGCCTCGGCATGGGTCAGGGTGAATTCGCTGATGAGGCGTTGCAGCGCTTCGGCTTCTTCCAGCGGATTGAGGTCTTCACGCTGGATGTTCTCGATCAGCGCCATCGCGATGACGGTGCGGTCTTCCAGCTCGCGCACCACCACCGGCACTTCGTCCAGCCCGGCCAGCTGCGAGGCGCGCCAGCGGCGTTCACCGGCAACGATTTCGTAGTTGCCCGCCGGCAGCTGGCGCACCAGGATCGGCTGGATCACGCCCTGCGACTTGATCGAATCGGCCAGCTCGGACAGCTTGCCCTCGTCCATCTCGCGGCGCGGCTGGTACTTGCCCGGCTGCAGCTGGCCGACGGCCAGCTTGCGCAGCACTTCGCCCGGCAGCGGCTCGATCACCGCGGTGGTGGCCTGCACCTGGCTGACCGCGCCCTTGGGACCGAGCAGCGCATCCAGGCCACGGCCGAGGCCTCGCTTCTTGGCTGCCGGCTTGCTGCTGGTCATCAGACGGTCTCCACGGCCTTGGCGGCCTTGTTGCGTTCGTTGTTGCGGCGGATGATCTCGCCGGCCAGGCCCAGGTAGGCCACGCCACCGCGCGAGGCGCGGTCGTAGCCGACGATGCTCTGGCCATGGCTGGGCGCCTCGGCCAGGCGCACGTTGCGCGGCACGATGGTGCGGAACACGCGGTCGCCGAAGTGCTCGGTGAGCTCGGCCGAGACCGCGTTGGCCAGGTTGTTGCGCACATCGAACATGGTGCGCAGCACGCCTTCGATCTCCAGCGCCGGGTTCAGGCTGGTGCGCAGCGCTTCGATGGTTTCCACCAGCGCGCTCAGGCCTTCCAGCGCGTAGTACTCGCACTGCATCGGCACGATCACCGAATCGGCGGCGGCCAGCGCGTTGAGCGTCAGCAGCGACAGCGCCGGCGGGCAGTCGATCAGGATGTAGTCGTACTCGTCGCGGATCGGCGCCAGCGCGCGCTTCAGGCGCTGCTCGCGCTCGCTCTCACCCATCAGCTGGATCTCGGCAGCGGTCAGGTCGATGTTGCCGGGCAGCAGGTCATAGCCCTCGGCGGCCTGCACGCGCACGTCGGCAGCACTGTTCTCGCCAAGCAGCAGATCGCAGGTGGAGGCAGCCAGCTCGCGCTTGTCCACGCCACTGCCCATGGTCGCGTTGCCCTGCGAATCCAGGTCGACCAACAGCACGCGCTTGGGTGCGTTGGCCAGGGAAGCGGCCAGGTTGACGGCGGTCGTGGTCTTGCCGACGCCACCCTTCTGGTTGGCGATGGCGATGATGCGGGCCATGCGGGTGTGCCTCGTCGACGTGTGCTGGGACCGGTCATTATGCGTACAACCGGCCCCTTGCGGAAATCGTGAATCGCCAACCCGTTGTTCCACAAGGGGCAGGCGGCGGTAATCAGGGGCCTGTAACCGTGACCAGGTGGCGTTCGCCGGCCAGGCCGGGAACGCTCAGCGGGGTCACCTCACGCACCTGCCAGCCTTCCGGCAGGTCCGCGATCTCTTCATGGGGATAGACGCCCTTCATGGCCAGCAACACGCCACCGGGGCGCAGCAGGTGGCCGCCAACGCGGACGATGCCGGCCAGGGTGTCCATCGCGCGCGCGGTCAGCTGGTCGTAACGGCCGGCCTCGTCCAGTGCCTCGGCGCGCGATTCGGCCACGCGGGCGTTGCCCAGGCCGAGCTGGCGCACCGCCTCGCGCATGAAGCGCGCCTTCTTGCCGTTGCTCTCGACCAGGGTCACCTGCAGGCCCGGGCAGGCGATGGCCAGCGGGATGCCGGGCAGCCCGGGGCCGGTGCCGAGGTCGGCCAGGCTGCCATCAGCCACGAACGGCTGCATCGCCAGCGAGTCGAGCAGGTGGCGGGTGACCATCTCCTGCGGGTCGCGGATGGCGGTGAGGTTGTAGGTGCCGTTCCAGCGGTGCAGCAGGGCCAGGTAGCGCAGCAGCGGCGGTGCCAGCGCGGCATCCAGGCCCATGCTGGCCAGGCCCTGTTCCAGCGTGGCAGTCACGCTGGCGGGAAGTGGGTGTTCGCTCATGCCGGCATTATCGCCGGTTTTGCGCGCTGATTCGCCGCTTCAGTGCGGATACCAGGCCAATGCCGCGCGAAACTGCCCGCTGGCCTGCCATTCGTGCAGGTGCCAGCGCGCGGCCTCGCCCAGTTCCGGGTCGCACCAACGCAGGTGCAGGGCGCCGTCATTGCCGGGGGCCAGCTGCAGCCGGTGCAGGCCGAACGAGATGCCTTGGCCGTGGGCTTTCAGCATCGCTTCCTTGGCGCACCACACGCGGAAGAACCAGTGCTCGCGCCCGGCCTCGTCCAGGTGTTCCAGCCAGGCCACTTCCTCGGGATGGAAGAAGCGCCGCACGATCTCCAGCAGGCGTGGTCGCGGCCGCAGCAGCTCAAGGTCCACGCCCAGCCGCACGCCCTCGCCCAGCGCCACCAGCAGCACCTCGCCGCTGTGGCTCCAGCCGGTGCCGTAATGGGCCAGTGCGCCGGTCAGTTCAGGCCGCCCCTTGCCGTCGCGCACCAGCGGCAGCGCCTCCGGTTCGGCCCCCAGCGCCTGCGCCAGCACCTGCCGCGCCTGCGGTTCACCGCGGTGGCCGGGCACGTGGGTGCGCCGCCAGACCGTCACCGGGCCGAAGCGCCACGGGCCGTCGAGGGTGGCTGGCAGGCTCATCCGCACGCGCCCATCACGCAATTGCACGACGGGTTCACAGCCATGCGCGTCAACTGGTCACAGTTTCCCACCGGAGGTTCGATCATGGGCATCATCATCTGGCTGATCGTCGGCGGCATCGTAGGCTGGCTGGCCAGCATCATCATGAAGCGCGACGCCCAGCAGGGCATCATCCTCAACATCGTGGTCGGCATCGTCGGCGCGCTGATTTCCGGCTGGCTGTTCGGCGGCGGCATCAACGAAGCGATCACCATCCGCACCTTCCTGTTCTCGCTGATCGGTGCGGTGATCCTGCTGGCGATCGTCAACCTGTTCACCCGCAAGAGCATACGCTGACGCGGCGGTCGTGCCGGTCGCTGGCCGGCAGACGCATCACAAGGGGCCCGGCAATCGTCGGGCCCCCGTTCTGTGGAGTCGAGCTTGCTCGACTGCATGGGAGATCAGTCGAGCAAGCTCGACGCTACTTCCACCCATGCCGGCGCATGGTCGCTCGGGCGTTCCCAGGTACGCGGCTCGCGGTCGATGCCCGAGGCCACCGCACTGCGCTTCAGCGCGTCGGAGACCAGGGTCAGGTCGATGCGCAGGCCGAGGTTGCGGCGGAAGCCGGCGGCACGGTAGTCCCACCAGCTGAAGGTGCCCGCCTCGTCGTTGTGCAGGCGGAAGCCATCGTGCAGGCCCAGCTGCAGCAGCTTGTTCAGCGCGCCGCGCTCGGCGGTGGAGGTCAGGATGTGGTTTTCGTTCCACACCTCCGGGTCGTGCACGTCGCGCGCGTCCGGGGCGATGTTGAAGTCGCCCATCACGATCAGCTTCGGGTGCCGCTGCAGTTCTTCGGCGATCCAGGCATGCACCGCCTCCAGCCAGCGCAGCTTGTACTCGTACTTGTCGGTACCGATGTCCTGGCCGTTGACCACGTACAGGTTGATCACCCGCAGGTCGCCGAAGGTGCCGGCGATGACACGCTTCTGCTCGTCCTCGAAGCCGGGAATGCCGATCTGCACGTCCTGCGCCGGCTCACGCGACAGCAGCGCCACGCCGTTGTAGGTCTTCTGGCCGGCGAACACGCTGCGGTAGCCGGCGGCGATCAGCGCCGAATCGGGGAACTTGTGGTCCTCCAGCTTGGTTTCCTGGATACCGACGATGTCCGGGCCGAACGCCTTGAGCCACTGCTCCAGGTGCGGCAGGCGGACATTGAGCGAATTGACGTTCCACGAGGCGATCTTCATGTGGGCATTCTACCCGGCCCGGGTTTGGTAGACGCCAACCCTGGTTGGCGCTTGGGGTTCACGCGTGCCAACCAAGGTTGGCACCTACCGGAAGGGGCCGCGCGGGTTGGCACCTACCGGTAGTGCCGGCCGCTGGCCGGCAACCCCATGACCCCCGCCGGCACTACCGCACGAGGAACTTCAACAACCCGGCAATCTTCGAGTACGGCGGCCGCAACCGATCGCTGGCCGCCCAGCGCGACTGCCACAGCACCGGCAGCCGCTTGCTCATCGCATCGAACCCGGCCCGGCCGTGGTACGCGCCCATGCCGCTTGCCCCTACCCCGCCGAACGGCAGGCCATCGGCCGCGAAATGCAGCAGCGTGTCGTTGACCGTCACCCCACCGGCCACCACCTGGCCGAGGATGCGCTCCACCGTCGCTTTGTCATGGCTGAAGGGATACAGCGCCAGCGGCCGATCGCGGGACAGCACGTCGGTCAACGCGGCATCCAGATCCGGGTAGGCCCGTACCGGCAGGATCGGGCCAAAGATCTCCTCGCGCATCAGCTCCAGGTCGTCCGGCGGGTCCAGCACCACGGTCGGCACCAGCAGGCGCTCGCGGTCGGCGCGCGCCTCATCCACCTGCGCCAGCGGAATGACCGGCACGCCGCGTTCGCGCGCCTGCGCCAGATAACCCTGCAGGCGCCGGTACTGTCCTTCGTTGATGATGCGTGTGTAATCGTCGGCATCGCTGAAGTCGCCGTAGCGCTCGCGTACCTGCTGCTGCAGCGCCTGCACGAACTCGCGCTGGCGTGCGGTGTCGATCAGCACGTAGTCCGGCGCGATGCAGGTCTGGCCGGCGTTGAACCACTTGCCGGTGGCCAGCCGCGCAGCAGCCTTATCCAGAGGGAAATCGCGGCAGACGATGGCCGGGGATTTGCCGCCCAGCTCCAGCGTGACCGGTACCAGATGCTCGGCGGCAGCAGCCATCACCTTGCGGCCCACCGCCGTCGAGCCGGTGAACAGCAGATGGTCCAGCGGCAGCGAGGACACCGCCGCGGCCACGTCCGCCCCACCCTGCACCACCGCCACCCGATCGGGCGGGAACACGCTGGCCAGCAGATCGGCCAGGAATGCACTGGTGCGCGGGGTGTGTTCCGAAGGCTTCAGCAGCACGTGGTTGCCGGCGGCGATGGCGGTGGCCAGCGGCACCAGTGCCAGCGTGACCGGGTAGTTCCAGGGCGAGATCACCCCGACCACGCCCAGCGGCGTCGGCCGCAGCTGCGCGCGCGCCGGCCACAGTCGCCAACCGGCACCGACCCGCTGCGGCTTCGACCAGCGCCGCAGGTGGCGGCGCAGATGGTCGATGGCCGACAGCACGCTCATGCCGTCGGCCAGTTTCGATTCAACATGGGCGCGGTGGCCGAAGTCCTCGGCGATGGCCTGCGTCATCTCGTCCAGGCGCAGCTTCAGCGCCTCGCGCAGGCGGCGCAGGTCATTCTCGCGCTGGTCGAGCGTGGGGCGCTGCGCCTGCCATGCGCTGCGCAGGGTGTGCATGATGGCGGGGAGATCGGCCGGAGTAAGGGTGGTCATGGGCCGATTGTAGGGTCGAGCCGTGCTTGGCTCGCATGCCAACCTTCACGCGGTGGCGCATGGCCTCATTCGGGAACCTCGGCACCAACGTGCATGCGTGCACCCTTCCCAATGAACGCGCCCATCACTGGGCCTTCTGCCGGTCGGTACGTTCCGCCGGGCATGACTGCGGTTCTGGCAACTCAAGCGGAATCTTGATCGGGTACTCGGGGCTGCCGTAGGCGTAACAGGAGGTAGTGGCCTGAATCTCATCACAGGGCAGGAAATGCACGGTGATGCCGCAGACTTCCTGGCCGGTGTAATCCGGGACGGGGACGACTTTGCTGTGACTGCGCTTCTGCGCCAGGATTTTTTCTCTCCAAGCCAGAACTTTTGACCAATCCTCTGTCCCAGGAAAATCCATTGCACTTCCGGCACCCGTTTCCCAGTCAACCCGCACCGTCAGCCCCGGATACCAGTGTTCTGGTGCGCCGTAGCAGCAGGCTCCAGCCCCGCCTTGATACGGGCCAATGATGTCAACGGCCGAACGACCATCGACACTGAAACGGTTGATCGCCCAGTGGGTGTGGTTGACGCCGTAGATCGCACTGGCATCCACAGCGTCAGCAGATGAGAGCAGAGGTGGGCCAACAAGAAATGCCAGCACCACGCGCTTCAGAACAAACATCACTGAAACCCCAGAATGTGTAGCCCAAATATCGTGTCCGAGGGCGTCGATTCGCTACTCAGGCGCAAACTCCCGCCTCCAGTCACGCAGGATCTCGACCTCCCTCGCGAGCAGGCCGGCCTCTGCCCACGGAACGTCCGGCGATACATCGTCCACCGCCGGAATGCTCCGCAAAGGAGTGCCAGTGTTCCCTGTGAAGAAGTGAGGCATGAAACAGTACGGCACATCTCCACTCTGGCTGGGCGTCTTCACCAACGTTGCAAAGACCGCATTCAGCGGCACCTTCGGCTTGGCGCCTGAGCACCAGGGATGCGAGCTGAAAGCATCCCGCACCTGTGCGCCAAACCGCTTGAACTCCGCGACGCTGGTCACCTTGCCCAGAGAGAAACGGCGCACCCGCGTCTCATCGTCTTCCAATCCGGTCTCGACCAGCCAACCCCAATTGTCATGCGCCGTACCGCCGTAGTCGCAGGTCACCAATGTTGCGTTTGGTACTGCGTTGTTCCAGGACAGCCAGACCTTGTTCGTTCCGCACGCCGCTTTGATCACAGGTGACCTTTCCTCGATCTGCACGTTGCCCTGGCGCGTCGCGCTGATGACCGCTTTCACAACACGGTGGTCGCGTGCCAACCCTGCCGGATCACGCGACCTCCACGTCCACTCCACGGGCAGATGGCGTCGGGACTCCTTGGGGTTCAGCCCCACCCCGAAGTAATAGTCACCGCGAAAGAAGAATGCGGAGCAGGTTGCTTGCCACCCGGTGCCACAATTGACCTCCGGATAGTCCGGATAAGCCGGCCAAGGCCGCAGGTACTCTGCGTCCAGCGGGACCCACCCTGCGTCAAGCAGCAGCCTGCGTACCTGTGTGTACTCCATGCCTTCTCGCACACCAGTAACCTTGTCGGCTGCTGCACGCTTCGCGGGCGTCGCCGGTGATGACGCCGCCACGACGGACACTGCAACTAGAAGAAGGCCGAACATGATCTGCTCTGGTTGGATGGCTTCTTCATGCTAGTTGGCGCGTGGACGCATTGCCCGGATTCGGGCCATACGCGCCACAGATTGTCGAATTCGACCAGGAACGCCCTCCCACTCCTCGCCAATCACGTCATCTCGTTCCAGAGCGATGGGAAGATGTGCAAATTCGTACATATTTCATGGCCGAGCGGCTCCAGGTCCACCAATGTATGCGTCTGACGCGCTGAAGAGCAGGGTGTAGTGCGAGGATGAAGCGGTGGACGGGCTGTTGTACTTGCTCTTTCCGTTCGAAGCCTGGAACGAGAGGCTGAACATCCCTCGCAATGAGGTGCACTTCCCGTTTGTTCCTGTGTGCAACCTCGTTGTCGTCCGCGCTGCGCGTTGCCCGGGAGCCGACCAGTTGCGCAGGCAGATCCGCCAGGCAGGCGATGAGAGCGCGCAGCGTCGGTTCTGCATCGAAGCGTTTTCAATGCGGCAGTTTGAGCCCAGCCATGGATGCCCGGAGTAGCGCGTCCTGCGGTTGGGTCAGAGCCCTTTCGCATGCGAAAGGGATCCGACCCCGATCGCCGGCACATAAACAGAAAGGCCGCGGTCTGCACCACGGCCTCTCCTTCATCCGATGACCATCATTCCTACTTGGTGATGTCCACGTTCTTGGTCTCACGCAGGAACAGGCCACCCACCACCACCGACATCAGCGCGATGCCGATCGGGTACCACAGGCCGTAGTACAGGTTGCCGGTACCGGCCACCAGCGCGAACGAGATCGCCGGCAGGAAGCCACCGAACCAGCCGTTGCCGATGTGGTACGGCAGCGACATCGAGGTGTAACGGATGCGGGTCGGGAACAGTTCGACCAGGTAGGCGGCGATCGGGCCGTAGACCATGGTCACGTACAGCACCAGCAGCCACAGCATGAAGATCGTGCCGGCGATGTTGATGCGTGCACCATCGGCCTTGGCCGGGTAACCCGCCGTGGTCAGGGCGGTCTTCAGCTCCGCACCAAACGCATCGGCCTTTGCCTTGCCGTCTTCCTTGCTCAGGCCAGCGCCTTCATACGAGGTGACCTGGCTGCTGCCCACGCTCACCATCGCCAGCGAGCCGGCAGCGGCAGGCTGCACGTCGTACGGCACGCCGGCCTTGGTCAGCGCGGCGGTGGCGATGTCACAGGAGCTGGTGAACTTGCGTACGGCGACCGGGTCGAACTGGAAGGAACAGGTATTCGGATCGGCAATGACCAGTGCCGGCGAGTTGGTCCGGGCTTCTTCGATGGCCGGGTTGGCGAAGTGGGTCAGGCCCTTGAAGATCGGGATGTAGGTGACGGCAGCCAGCAGGCAGCCGGCCAGGATGATCTTCTTGCGGCCGATACGATCGGACAGCCAGCCGAAGAAGATGAAGAACGGCACGCCCAGCGCCAGCGCGGCAGCGATCAGCAGGTAGGAGGTGGTGGCATCGACCTTCAGCATGCTGCTGAGGAAGAACAGCGCGTAGAACTGGCCGCCGTACCAGACCACGGCCTGGCCGGCAGCAGCGCCGAGCAGGACCAGCAGCATCAGCTTCAGGTTGCCGCCCTTCAGGCTGTCGCGGAACGGCGTCTTGGAGCCCTTGCCCTCTGCCTTCATCTGCTGGAACAGCGGCGACTCGCTCAGCTGCAGGCGGATCCACACCGAAATGCCCAGCAGCAGGATCGAGACCAGGAACGGGATGCGCCAGCCCCAGGCCTCAAAGGCTTCATTGCCGAGGAAATAGCGGCAGGCCAGGATGATCAGCAGCGACATGAACAGGCCGAGCGTGGCGGTGCACTGGATGAAGCTGGTGTACAGGCCACGCTTGTCGTCCGGCGCGTGCTCGGCCACGTAGGTGGCAGCACCGCCGTACTCACCGCCCATCGCCAGGCCCTGGGCCAGGCGCAGCACGATCAGGATGACCGGGGCAGCAAAGCCGATCGTGGCGTAGTTGGGCAGCACGCCGACCAGGAAGGTCGAGATGCCCATGATCAGGATGGTGACCAGGAAGGTGTACTTGCGGCCGATGCGGTCGCCGAGGCTGCCGAAGAAGGCCGCGCCGAACGGACGCACGAAGAAGCCGGCAGCGAACGCCAGCAGGGCGAAGATCATGCCCGTGGTTTCATTGACGCCACTGAAGAACTGCTTGGCGATGATGGCGGCGAGCGAGCCGTACAGGAAGAAGTCGTACCACTCGAACACCGTGCCGAGGCTCGATGCGAAGATGACCTTCTTGTGGCCCTGGGTCAGGGTACCCGCTGGATTGTGCGGGCTTGATGCAGTGCTGGACATGGGACGTTTTCCCTCTGTAGATGCCGGCCTTGGCCGGCATTCAATCTCGGTGGGTGCCGGCCTTGGCCGGCATTCAATCTCGGTGGGTGCCGACCTTGGTCGGCACTCAATCTCGGTAGGTGCCGGCCATGACCGGCACCCCATCTCGGTAGGTGCCGGCCGCTGGCCGGCACGCTCTTAGAAGCTGTACTTGGTGGTGAACTGCAATCGGGTGATGTCACCCTTGTTGCCGTTCTCGATCTCGCGGCGGCCGTACATCAGCTCGGCGCCGATATCGACCTTGGGCAGCGGCGAGTAGAAGATGTTGCCGCGCACGCTCTGCACGCTCTTGGTCACCAGCGGGCCCAGCACGCTGTCGTTGTCGTAGTCGCTGCGCGCGTAGATCAGGTTGGTACGCAGCTTCGGCGAGAACGCATGCCGCCAGCCCACATAACCGGCAAGCACGCCGGTCGGGTTGAGCTCGTCGCGGGCCACGTCGTAGGCGCTGTCGGCAGTGATGCCCAGGCCGATGTAGCGGGCGATACCTTCGCCGCCGGTCAGCTGGTAGTGCAGCGAATCGCTGTCACCCATCACCCACTTGCCGCCCATGGTCAGGCCACCGGCCACCTTGTCGGCCTTGGCGCCGGTGGCCTGGTTGTCGACCTTCAGCTGGCGGACGATGCCACCGACACCGAAGGTGCCCCAGTCGCCCTTCCAGCCATAACGCAGGGTCAGATCAGGCAGGCTGCCGCGATCGGAGTTGGCACTGGTGTTGGTCCAGGCGCCGGTGACCGGGTTGCGGGTACCGGTGAGGGTGGTGGTCTCCGGGTTTTCCAGCGCGACGCTGAAGCCGCCCTGGGTGTAGCGCACCTGGGCCTGGCGCACGAAGATCACGCCGTCGGTGGGGCCGACGAAGTCGACCGCTTCCGGCAGCGCGGCCGCGTCCATGAAGTTGGACCAGGTCTGGCCGGCCAGCCAGTTGTTCCAGTACATGTAGGCGTGGCGCAGGGTCACGCCATAGGTGTTGGTGGCGGTCTGGTTGCCCAGCGAGTTGCCGAAGAAGTCCATCTCGAAGAACGCACCGGCCTTGTTGCCCGATTCGCTCACGTTGTCGATGCCCAGGTTGAAGCGCGAGAACTTGGCATGAGCATTGAAGTCGGTGCCCGAACGCTTGCCGCTGCCGCCAGCGCCTTCCACCGGGGTCTGGCCCGGCAGGTACAGCGAGCGGCCGGTGGCATCGTCGGCCAGCTGGCCATCGCTGGTCTGGGTGGCCAGGAAGTCGGCCTTGATGAAGCCGCCGATCTTGACCGTAGTGCCCGGCGCCGCGCCCGGGGTGATGGTGGTGACCTGGATCGGCTGCTTGCCGGCCGGCACCTGTGCGACCGGCTTCTGCCCGGCCTGCACCGTGCGGACTTCGGTCACCGCCTGCTGGGTCTGGCTGATCTGGGTCTGTTGTTGTTGCTGCGAAGACAGCAGCAGCTGGACCTGGCGTTCCAGTTCGGCAACGCGTGCTTCCAGTGCCTTCTCTTTGGCGGTCTCTGCGAACGCCATGCCCGGTGCGACCAGGGCGACCAACAGGCAGGCCGCCAAAGGTGTGCGCACGGCTTTCAACGTACGGTGGCTCATGTTGCCCTCTCTCCCAAGTGGCAAGGTGATGCCGCGCGTGGGGCACGGTCGAGCCGAGACTGCGGGGCGTTCGCGCACAGCGGCTATTCGCCATTGGTCGAACCCGGCCCTGCTGGGCGCTCACTTTCGACCATGGTCTAACCAGGGTGGTGACGCGGCCGGGGGTGGATGGGGCAAACTGAGGGGAATCGGTCGCCGCGATGCTGCGACCGCACATACAAAGTCAACGTGCAAGTGAGGGTGCCATGGCTGATATCTACCCCGTCGATCCGCAGTTCGCCGCCAAGGCACGCATCGACAAGACGTCGTACGAACAGCAGTACCAGGCTTCGGTGACCGACCCGGATGGTTTCTGGGGCAAGGCCGCCGAGCGCCTGCAATGGATGCGCAAGCCGACGAAGATCAAGAACGTCAGCTACGACCTGTCCGATTTCCACATCAAGTGGTTCGAGGATGGCGAGCTCAATGCCAGCGTGAACTGCCTGGACCGCCAGCTGGACACGCGCGGCAACAAGACCGCGCTGCTGTTCGAACCGGATGGTCCCGACGCGCCGGCCCAGCACGTGACCTATCGCGAGCTGTACGAGCGCACCTGCCGCCTCGGCAACGCGCTGCGCAACCTGGGCGTCAAGAAGGGCGACCGGGTCACCATCTACCTGCCGATGATCGTCGACGCTGCAGTGGCCATGCTGGCCTGCGCGCGCATCGGCGCGATCCACTCGGTGGTGTTCGGTGGCTTCGCGCCGAACTCGATCGCCGACCGCGTCAGCGACTGCCAGAGCAAGCTGATCATCACCGCCGACGAAGGCCTGCGCGGCGGCCGGAAGATTCCGCTGAAGGCCAACGTCGATGCCGCGCTGAAGCTGCCCGGCACCAATACCGTGGAAACCGTGCTGGTGGTGCGCCACACCGGCGGCGCGGTGGACATGCAGGCGCCGCGCGACCGCTGGTTCCACGACGTGGTGGACAGCCAGCCGGCCACCTGCGAACCCGAGCGCATGAACGCGGAAGACCCGCTGTTCATCCTCTACACCTCCGGTTCCACCGGCAAGCCGAAGGGCGTGCTGCACACCACCGGCGGCTACCTGCTGTACGCGGCCTACACCCATGAAGCGGTGTTCGACCTGCGCGAGGACGACATCTACTGGTGCACCGCCGACGTCGGCTGGGTCACCGGGCACAGCTACATCGTGTACGGGCCGCTGGCCAACGGCGCGACCTCGCTGATGTTCGAAGGCGTGCCGAACTATCCGGATACCTCGCGCTTCTGGAACGTGATCGACAAGCACAAGGTGAGCATCTTCTACACCGCTCCGACCGCCATCCGTGCGCTGATGCGCGAGGGCGAGGAGCCGGTGAAGAAGACGTCGCGCGCCTCGCTGCGCCTGCTCGGCAGCGTCGGCGAGCCGATCAATCCGGAAGCCTGGCGCTGGTACTACGAGGTGGTCGGCGACAGCCGCTGCCCGATCGTCGATACCTGGTGGCAGACCGAAACCGGCGGCATCCTGATCTCGCCGCTGGCCGGTGCGATGGACCTCAAGCCGGGCTCGGCCACCCTGCCCTTCTTCGGCGTGCAGCCGGCGCTGGTCAATGCCGATGGCGAGATCCAGGACGGCCCGACCGAGGGCAACCTGATCATCCGTGATTCCTGGCCGGGCCAGATGCGCACGGTGTACGGCGACCACCAGCGTTTCATCGACACCTATTTCCGCACCTACCCCGGCAGCTATTTCACCGGTGACGGTTGCCGCCGCGACGAGGACGGCTACTACTGGATCACCGGCCGCGTCGACGATGTGATCAACGTGTCCGGCCACCGCATCGGCACCGCCGAAGTGGAAAGCGCGCTGGTCTCGCACCCGAAGGTGGCCGAAGCGGCCGTGGTCGGTTTCCCGCACGACGTGAAGGGCCAGGGCATCTACGCCTACGTGACCCTGGTGGCCGAAGAGGCACCGAGCGACGAACTGCAGAAGGAACTGGTCGCCTGGGTGCGCAAGGAGATCGGACCGATCGCCACGCCGGACCACCTGCAGTGGGCGCCGGGCCTGCCGAAGACTCGCTCGGGCAAGATCATGCGCCGCATCCTGCGCAAGATCGCCGAGAACGCGCCGGACCAGCTCGGTGACACCTCGACCCTGGCCGATCCGTCGGTGGTGGCGTCGCTGGTGGACGAGCGCAAGGTGCGCTGATGGCGTGACTGCAGGCGCAGGACGCGCCAGGGACGTGGCCGGGAGGAGGGACCCGGCCGTGTCCGACCCGTCCTGCACCTGCCATCACGTCGCTCCCTTTCCTGATCGATAAGCTCGACCCATGACCACCCTCCTGATTGCCGATGACCACCCGCTGTTCCGCGAAGCCCTGCGTGGGGCGGTGCAGCGGGTCATCCCGGGCGTGCAGTTGTTCGAAGCCGACAGCGTGGAAGCGCTGTACGCGCTGGCCGACCAGCACAACGACGCCGACCTGGTCCTGATGGATCTCAACATGCCCGGTGCGCAGGGTTTCAACGCGCTGGTGCACATGCGCTCGCTGCACCCGCACCTGCCGGTGGTGGTGGTGTCCGCGCGCGAGGAAGCCACGGTGATGCGCCGCGCGCTCGACCACGGCGCGCTCGGCTTCATTCCAAAGTCGGCCGACTCGGACACCATCGGCCATGCACTGGGCACCATTCTCGATGGCGAGACCTGGGCACCGCCGGAAGCGCACAACGTGCCGCCCACCGGCAGCGAGGAACGCGAGGTGGGCCAGCGCCTGCGCGAGCTGACCCCGCAGCAGTTCCGCGTGCTGCAGATGCTCGGCGCCGGCCGCTTGAACAAGCAGATCGCGTACGACCTCAACGTCTCCGAAGCAACGATCAAGGCGCACGTCACTGCGATCCTGCGCAAGCTGGGCGTGACCAACCGCACCCAGGCGGTGCTGATGGCCGGCAAGCTGGCGATCGACGACGACGCCATCGTGCTGCCGCCGGAAGAGGATTGACGGTCGTGCCGGCCGCTGGCCGGCAATTCCCTGAAACGCGCGAGACGCATGAAACCGCTCCGGTAGGTGCCAAGCTTGCTTGGCACGCTTTTGACGTTGCACCTGCCGGCCAGCGGCCGGCACTACCAGGCACCGCTGTGCTCGCGGTATAGCCATCGCTATACAAACCAGCCCTGCCTGCGCGTTTCGTTGGAAACGCGCCACGCGCGGATCGCGGTGCTAAGCTTCGCGTCCCCTTGGGGAGTAGCCGGATTCCTTCGCAGGAATCGTCCACGTCAACATACTCGGCCAGTGCGCCGTGGCGTGGACAACCATGATGGTTGGCGAGACCAGCGGCCCGCGCGCGCAACACCAGGTTGGGCGCGAGCGCAGGCCGTGCGTCCGTCCTAGCCCGACCTTCCGCTGCCGCCATGTCTCCTGTTTCGATCCTCCTGATCGGCTTCGCCATGTCCACCGATGCCTTCGCTGCGGCGATCGGCAAGGGTGCCGCCATGCGCAAGCCGGTGTTCCGCGATGCGCTGCGCGCCGGCATCATCTTCGGCGTCATCGAAGCGATCACGCCCATCATCGGCTGGCTGCTCGGCCGTGCCGCCCTGCAGTACGTCGAAGCCTTCGACCACTGGATCGCCTTCGGTCTGCTCGGCGCGCTGGGCATCCACATGATCTACAACGGCCTGCGCCCGGACAGTGCCGAGGAAGAAGAAGATCCTTCGCAGCACCACGGCTTCTGGAAGCTTGCGCTGACCGGCTTTGCCACCAGCATCGACGCGATGGCAGTGGGCATCGGCCTGGCCTTCATGGACGTGCATATCGGCGTGATGGCTGCGGTGATCGGCCTGTGCACGCTGACCATGGTCACTGCCGGCATCATGCTCGGCCGCGTGCTGGGCAGCATGGTCGGCAAGCGCGCCGAGATCATCGGCGGCGTGATCCTGGTGATCATCGGTGCGACGATCCTGTACGAACACCTGCATGGCGTGGGGTAACGCGCCCGCGATTGCGTGGTTGCCGGCCAGCGGCCGGCACTACCAGACGTCACATCCACGCATGGCGTGGATCTACTGCCGGGCGGCCGGCACTACTGCGCATCGCGCAGCGCGCCCAGGAAGGCGCGCAGCGAGGCCGGCTTGATCGGTTTGGTCAGCACGCGGTAGCCGCGCTCGCGCGCCATGCGCTTCAGTTCATCGCGGCCGTCGGCGGTCAGCAGCGCACCGGGCAGTGGGTAGCCCGCCGCATCGCGCAGGGCCACCAGTGCATCCAGGCCGTCCATGCGGTCGTGCAGGTGATAGTCCACCAGCATCACCTGCGGACGCTCGGCGATCTTCTCCAGCGCCTGGTCGACGGTCGCGGCGGTGATCACCTGCACCTGCCAGCGGCCAAGCAACGCGCGCATGCCGTCGAGGATTTCCTCGTCGTTGTCCACGCACAGCACGCGCAGCCCGGCCAGCGAATCGCTGCGTACCGGTGCGGCCACGGCCTGTGCCGGCGTGGCCAACTCGGTGTATCCGGGCAGTGGCGCCACCCGCGGCAGGATGATCGAGAACATCGAGCCCTTGCCGACCCGGCTGCGTGCGTTCAACCGATGGTCGAGCAGGCGCGAGATGCGCTGGCAGATCGACAGGCCCAGGCCGAGGCCCTGCTCGCCCCAGTCGAACGGCTGCTGGTAGCGGTGGAATTCGTCGAAGATCTGCCGCATGTGGTGCTCGGGAATGCCGGGGCCGGTATCCCACACCTGCAACTCCACTTCGTCACCACGGTGGCGTACTGCCAGCACGATGCGGCCCTGGCGGGTATAGCGCAGCGCGTTGGCCAGGAAGTTCTGCAGCACGCGGCGCAACAGGCGGCGGTCGCTGCGTACCCACGCCGGGCGCGCGAACAGGTCCAGGCGCAGGCCACGGCCAGCGGCGACCGGGGTGTATTGCGCAGCCAGTTCGCGCATCAGCGCGCTCACGTCGAACTCGCCGATCACCGGGTGCAGGCCGCCAGCATCCAGCCGCGATACATCCAGCAGACCATCGAGCAGTTCCTCGGCGGCACGCAGCGAGGCATCCACGCGTTCGGCCAGATGCTTCTGCTCGTCACTGACGTGGTCACTGTCACGCAGCGCGGAAGCAAACAGGCGCGCGGCATTCAGCGGTTGCAGCACGTCGTGGCTGATCGCCGCCAGGAAGCGGGTCTTCGACTGCTGCGCGACCTCGGCCTCGTGCGAGCGCTCGGCCACGCGCTGTTCCAGCGTCTCGTTGGCTTCCAGCAGGGCTTTTTCCGCGTGCTTGTAATCGGTGATGTCGTTGTAGCTGGTGACGTAGCCGCCACCGGGCAGCGCCTGGCCACGCATCTCGATCACCTTGCCGTCGCTGCGGGTACGCTCGAACACGTGTGGTGAACCGGCGCGCATGTAGCCGATGCGGCGGTTGATCTGGATCTCGATGTCGCCCTCGCCAAGCTCGCCACGCTCGGCGTTGTAGCGGATCAGGTCCGCCACCGGGCGCCCCACGTAAAGCATGCCGTCGGGGTAACCGAACATGTCCTGGTAACGACGGTTCCAGGCGGTCAGGCGCATGTCCGGATCGACCACGCTGACCCCGGCGCTGATGTTCTCCAGCGTGGTCGACAGGATCTCGCGATTGAAGCGCAGCTCCTGCCCGGCTTCATCCAGCACCGCCACCACTTCGCCCAGGTCCATGCCCGAGCCGCGCAGCAGGCTGGTCAGCAGCAGGCGCGCGGACGCCGCGCCGATCGATGCGGCCAGCAGGCGCTCGGTGAACTGCACCCAGGGCCGGTCGGCCGGTGCCGAGGACTGCAGCTCGCGCCCCAGCGACTGCGCCTGCTCGAAGAATGCGCGCCGCGCGTGGCGTTCACCGACCACACGCGAGGCCAGTGCCAGCAGGTCGCCCACGTGCACATGACCGGGCCAGCCACCGGCCACCGAGGGGCGCTCGGCATACGGATCGAGGAATGGCGCGGCGCGCAGCCGCTCGTCCACGCCCGGTCGCCAGCGCGCGGACACCAGCATCATCGTCGCCGCATTGACCAGCAGTGACCAGAACGTGCCATGGGTCAGCGGGTCCCAACCGGTCATGCCGAACAACTGCTGCGGGCGCAACCAGGTGATGCCGAACGGGCCATTCTGCACCCAGCCGGCGTCCATCCAGCCGGCCATCGTCATCGCCGGCAGCAGCAGCGTGTACAACCACGTGCCGAAGCCCAGCAGCATGCCCGCCTCGACGCCGCGGCGGCTGGCGCCACGCCAGTACAGGCCGCCGATCAGCCCCGGTGCGAACTGCGCCACGGCAGCGAACGCCATCAGGCCGTAGCTGGCCAGGGTGCTGTCATTGCTGCTGCTGCGGTAGTAGCTGTAGGCCATCAACGCCAGCAGCAGGATCGCCAGCCGGCGGATCCACAGAACGCGCGAGGCGACGTCGGCGGCTTCCTGGTGATCACCACTTCGGCGCAGCAGTACCGGCATCACCAGATCGTTGCTGACCATGGTGGCCAGCGCGATCGAGGACACGATCACCATGCCGGTCGCCGCGGAGAAGCCCCCGATGTAAGCAATCAACGCCAGTGTGTTGCGCCCTTCCGCCAGCGGCAGGGCCAGCACCATCGAGTCATCGGCCACGCCACTGCCGGTACCGAACAGGCTGACACCGGCGGTGGCGATCGGCAGCACCATCGCCGAGATGAGCACCAGGTAGCCGCCGAACATCCAGCGCGCACGGCGTACATCGCGTACATCCCCGCACTCGACCACCGCCACGTGGAACTGGCGCGGCAGGCAGATGATGGCAAGGAAGCTGAGCAGCGTCTGCGACAGGAAGCCCACCGGAGGCAGCCCGGTGAACAGCGTATGCACCGACTCCACCACCGCTTCGTTGCGGTCGCTAAGCCAGACGTAGGCGAACACGCCCACCGCCACCATCGCCACCAGCTTGATCACGGACTCCAGCGCAATGGCCAGCATCATGCCGTGGTGATGCTCGGTGGCATCGACCTGGCGGGTACCGAACAGGGTGGCGAACAGCGCCATCAACAGGGCCACGTACAACGCCGGGTCGCTGAAGAAGCCGGTCGGGCCGGTGTTGCCGGTCAGCACCTGCAGGCTCATCGCCACCGCTTTGTACTGCAGGGCCAGGTACGGAATGATGCCGATCAGCGCGATGATCGCCACCAGCGCTGCCAGCCGCCGCGAGCGGCCGAAACGCGAAGAGATGAAATCGGCGATGGAGACCACGTTCTGGCTGCGCGCGATCAGCGCCAGGCGCTCGATGATGCGCCAGCCGAACAGTAGCAGCAGCAAGGGGCCGATATAGATCGGCAGGTAGCCCACGCCATTGCGCACGGCGGTGCCCACCGCGCCGTAGAAGGTCCACGACGAGCAGTACACCGCCAGCGCCAGGCTGTAGACCACCGGCCGCAGCCATGGCCGGTCGGGATACATCGGCCGGCGGTCACCCCACCACGCCACGCCGAACAGCAGCGCGGCATAGGCAACCGAGACCAGCAGCAGGATCCAGCTGGAGACCACGCGCGTGTTTCCGTCGGAGGAACCCGCAGTGTAGGCCAGGCATGGCCGGGTGCACGGGCTCGTTGGGGACAACCACCCCCACCAAGGTGGGGGCCTACGCGGTGCGGGCCACGACCGTTGGTCGTGGCCGGCTTCTTACTGGGCCGGCACGCCCATTTCCTTCAGCAGCTCGGGCGCCGGGTAGACCTTGGCCAGCAGCCAGCGCAGGTAGCGCATGTCCACGTGCACGGCACGCTTGTAGCGCGGGTCGAACCACCAGCTGGCGCTGACCGACTCCCAGTTGCTGTCGAAGTTCAGGCCGATCAGTTCACCCTTGGCGTTGAGCACCGGCGAGCCGGAATTGCCACCGGTGGTGTCCAGGTTGGTCAGGAAGTTGACCGTCTGGGTCTTCAGCGCCGGATCGGCGGTGCTGCCGAAGTCACCCTTGGCGATCGCCGCCAGCAACGGCTTGGGTGCATCGAACGGATAGGCGTTGGTGTTCTTCTCGACGATGCCGGCCACGGTGGTCACCGGCGAGTAGGTCACGCCATCGCGCGGATGCAATGCTTCCACCTTGCCGTAGCTGATCCGCAGGGTGCGGTTGGCATCCGGGTACACCGCACGGCCCTGCTTGGCACGCCACGCGAACAGCGCCTGCATGTAGGCCGGGCGCAGGCGCAGCTGCTCGCCTTCGCGGGTCTTGCTCTCGTTCTCGATGCGCAGCTGCGCGGCCACCAGCGGGCCGGCCACGGCGATCAGTGGATCGGCGGCCAGCGCCTTGCCTTCGCGGGCGGCAGCAAAGCGCGACAGGCGCTGCGCCTCGTCGCCCAGCTGGGTGCCGGCGTACAGGGTGTCCAATGCCTTGGCCAGCTGCTGCGGGGTACGACCGAAGGCGGCGTCGAACTCGGCCACGCGCTGCGCATCCGGCAGCTGCTGGTAGCGGGTCAGCAGGGTGGTCAGCAGCGCCTTCTCGACCTCCGGCGCATAGCGGCGCTGCACCTGCTTGAGCACGCCTTCGATCATCGCCTGGTCGCGCTGCTGGTAGCCGCTCTCGCGCTGCGCGTCGGGCTTGGCCGACTCAATGCGCAGGCGCTCCAGCAGCAATGCCGAGCGCAGCAGCTGGCTCTGCATCGCCATCTGGTCCAGCAGCAGGTCACGCTCGCCCACCGCCGCACCCTGCGACAGGTTGGCCAGCAGCGCCTTGATATCACCCTGGTACCTGCGGTCGGTGGCGGCCAGCATCGCGCTTTCGTCGGCGGCACGCTGGGCCTTGGCATCGCTGCGCAGCAGGCCTTCCAGTTCACCGGCGGCGCGCTTGCGGTTGTTCTTCAGCGACTGCAGCTGCGAGGCGTAGCGGGTACGCGCCTGTGCATCCTTGGCGCTGGCGGCTTCGATGGTGTCGATCATCTGCTGGAACACCGACACGCGGCGCGGCAGCACGGCATCGATCTGGCCGGCGAATTCGGCGGCGGTGCGGTGGCGGTAGGTGATGCCCGGGTAACCGGCCAGCATCGCGTAGTCGCCTTCCTTCGGGCCTTCCACCGACATCTGCAGGTGTGCCGGTGCCTGGTAGGGCACGTTGTCCTTGCTGTAGGCGGCCGGCTTGCCGTCCTTGCCGACGTAGGCACGCAGCAGGGTGAAGTCGCCGGTGTGGCGCGGCCACATGAAGTTGTCGATCTCGTCGCCGTAGTTGCCGATCGCACGCGGCGGCGCGTAGACCAATCGCACGTCGCTCAGTTCCAGCTGGGCGATGCGGTAGAAGTCGGTGCCGTAGTACATGTTGGCCACCGAGCAACGCACGCTGCCGTCCTTCTCGCACTCGGCCACGATCTGCTTGCTGGCCGCATCCACCGCATCGAAGTAGGCACGGCCGGTCTTGCCGCGCGCCTGCGCCAGCACCTGGTCGGTCACCTTGTCGAAGCCGACGGTGACCAGCACGCGAAAGTCCGGGTTGGCCGGGCGCTCATCGGCGCGGCCGTTGGCGATGAAGCCGTTGTCGATCAGGTTGTGCTCGGGCGAGCTGTTGTACTGGATTACGCCCATCGCCACGTGGTGGTTGGTCAGCAGCAGGCCGTCGGCGGACACGAACGAGCCGGTGCCGCCACCGGCACGCACGACGGCGCTCAGCGGCGGCGCGGTGACGTTGGCCAGGTCGGCCGGATTGCCCTTGAAGCCTGCGGCCTGCAGCGGCTTGGCCAGTTCCGGCAGCTGGGTCGGCATCCACATGCCTTCATCGGCGTGGGCGCCGGCGGCGAGGGTCAGGCCCAGGGCCAGGGCGGTGGGAAGGGCTTTGCGTGGTGACATGAGGCAATCCGGTACGACAGAACAGCCCGGGACCATAGCCGCTGGGGGCGGCCGGGGCAACGGCCGATGGTTGGGTCGACGTGCACGGTCGTGCCGGCCGCTGGCCGGCAACCCTCGCAACCCGGGAGCTACGGTGCAGCTGCCGGCCAGCGGCCGGCACTACCGCATCCTTACTTTTCCCTGCGCCAGTTGATCGACCCACGGTTTTCCACCGTGCTCGATTCCACTTCCACGTCGAAACCGCGGCGCAGCAGGTACTTCAGCGTGATCACCGAACCGGCACCGACCAGCGACACGCCGTAGCCGACGTACAGCTTGGGCGAGATGTACTTGCCGACGCCGATCACCGAGCCACCCAGCGCGCGCGACTGGCTCACGCCGGCATCGTCCAGGCCCAGCTTGGCGCCCAGCTGCGAGGCCAGCAGGCCACTGCCTGCAGAGAGTGCCGCCGAGGCCGCGTTGACCTGCTGGGTCTGGTCGCTGCTGGCGCCGGTCAGGCTGCGGCCCAGCACCAGGTAGGCCAGCGCCTCGGACTGCGACATCGCCGGCTCGGACCACACGTCCGCACGCGGTTGCTGCGCACGCCCGGTGACGTCGATGCCGGCCGTGACATCACCGACCCGGCGCTCGGCACGGATGTTGATGCGCGGATCGGAGACCGCGTTGTAGTTCCAGGTCAGGTTGCCGCGGGTGATGGTCAGGTCCTGCCCATATGCCTTGTAGCGCCCGCTCACTTCCAGGCCACCGTTGGCGGTCATCTCGCGGCCGGGCTTGGCCCAGACCTGCATCTTGCCGGTCAGCGCGCCCTTCAGGCCGAAGCCGGTCATCTTCACCTTGTCGCCGAGGCTGACCGTCAGGTCCATGTCCAGTGGCGAGGTGCGCGACTCTTCCGGATCGACCGGATCGAGCACCACCACGTCTTCGGACACCGAGGTGCCGCGGTCCAGGCGTTCGAGGTCGATATCGGCCTCGGGCACATGCACGGTGCCACGCAGCTCCATTGCCGCCTTGGCCAGGGTGAAATCGAGGTTGGGATTGGCGACGATGCGCAGTTCGCTGGTGTTGGACAGCAGCACGTTGTCACCGTGGATCTTCAGCTGCAGCGGCTGTGCATCACCGAACCACGACAGGCCGCCATCCACGTACAGCGTGCCCTGGCCGGAATTGGCCTGCGCGGTGATCCTGGCCGAGCCATCAGGCTGGGCCACGAAGCTGCCCTTGCCCTGGTCGAAGGTCAGGCCCAGCGCCGGGAATTCACCCTTGAAGTTGCTCAGCTGCGCGTCACCGCCCAGCGATGGCTGGCCACGGGTGCCGCGCAGGCTGACGTGGCCTTCGATCAGGCCGGTCGGGCGCACGATGTCCGGCGAGAACAGCTCCAGCCAGTACAGCCGCGACATGTTGAGGTAGAGCTCGCCGTTCAACGGCGCACTGGCTTCCCAGCCGGTCTGCATCTTGGCATCGACGAAGCCGTTGCCCTGGAAGCCCATGCCCAGGTAGCCCTTGATGCTGGCCGGGGTCATGTCCAGTTTCAGCGAGAACTGGTCATAGCGCACCAGCTCGCCACGGGAGGCATCGCCCACCGTGGTGCGGTTCTCGCCCAGGCGCACACCGCCTTCCTTCGAGCGCACTTCCACATGGCCTTCCCAGGCATTGCCGCGCGGGCGGATCTGCGCGTCCAGGCTGACATCGCCGCGCAGGTAGATGCGACGGCCGGACTGCGGCGGCAGCCATGGCTGCACCAGCGCCAGCGGCAGCGCATCACTGCGCACCACCAGGCCCTCGCGCGGCCAGTTCACCTGCGCGCACAACGCGCCACTGCTGGCGGCGGCCAGGCAGGCTTCAGACAGGGTGTAGGTGCTGCCGTTGATCGCGAACGCGGCCGGTGCACGCAGCGACCAGGCATCGCCCTTCACCGGTGCGATGCGCAGCGATGCCAGCTCACCACGCCACTGCGCGCCCTGCTGGCGCACGCTGCCCTGCAGCTCGATCGCGCCCATGTCGTTGCGGGTCTGCGCGGCCAGCCGCAGATTGGACACACTGCCCTGCGCGTCGATGTTCAGCCGTTCCAGCAGCATGCCGGCGTTGACCTGTTGGCCCTGCACCGCCAGCGTGCCGCTGTCGCCGCGCCACGGCAGGTGGCCCTTGATGCTTACGCTCTCGGCGCCGTAGCCATCCCAGTTGAGGTTGTTGCCGATCAGGTCGGCGGTGATGTCCGGCGCATCGCGCGGTCCCTTCACCTGCACCTGGCCACGCAGGCCACCATCGGCGCCCGGCAGCAGATCGCTCAGCTGCAAAGGTTCGAAGCGTGCATCGATGTCGAGACGATCACCGACCTTGCCCGAAGCGGTGACCCGGCTGCTGCCCAGCGCCAGCTTCAGATCGCCCTGGCCCTGCTCGCCCTGCAGCGCGAACTTGCCCTGTGCGTCGAGGTTGCGCTGGCGCAGGATGCCCTTCAGCGACGGCAGATCCACCGTGGCTTCCAGCGTGCCGGCCGTGCCCGGTGCGGCATTGGCCGGCGGCGGCAGCTGGTGGCCCTTGGAGGCCAGGTTGCCGGACAGGCGGCCATTCCAGCCCGGCACGAAATAGCCGGGGTCGAAGTCCTTCAGCGTGGCCTTGGCGTCCCAGTCCAGCTGTGGCGCCCAAGCGACCTGGCCTTCCACCTGCAGCTGGCCACCCGGGGTCTGCGCCTGCAGCTGGTGGATCGACGCGGCCTGGTCATTGCCACGCACGTCGAAGCGCAGCTGCGCCTTCTGCTTTTCGCGTTCGACCTCGGCGCGGCCAATCGCCGCCCACGCCTTCAGCGTGCCGGCCAGGCCGAAGCGCGCTTCCTTCAGCGTCACCGGTACCGGCGCGCTGCCGGCGGTGTTCGGGTCCGCGGCCGGCACATAGGTCAGGTTCCGCGCGACCACCGAGAAATTGAGCTTCTGCTGGTCTTCCTGGCTGAAATCGGCGGTGCCCTCCAGCCGGGCTTCGCCCCCCAGGCCCTTCACCAGCAGCGGCGAGACCTTCAGCACCTGGTCCTGCAGCGACACCACCGACGGTGCCAGTTCCAGTTCCTGGTCGCCCTGCTTCACCTTGCCGCGCAGGTTGGCGTTGCCGCCCTTGCCGGCGGCAGTGAAGTCCAGTGCCAGCGGCGCGATCGCCGAGCTGGCCAATGCCGGCGACAACAGCGCCAGATCCAGTTCGTCACTGCGGATGCTGGCATTCCAGCTCGGATCGGTCCGCCCGTCGAACACCAGCATCGCGTGCAGCGGCTTCGGTGCACGCCCGGCCACCGCCACCTCCATGTGCGCAAGGTCGCCGCGTGCCACCAGCCCCACCGTCGCCGCAGTGCGCCCACGCGGGGCCGGCAGCACCGCCGTGACCGTCACGTCGGTGTCGTAGTCCTTGGCCGGGATGTAGCGGCCCTGGGCGGTGAAATTGCCCATGTCGCTGTCCACGACCAGCTTGTGCGCCTGGAATTCGCCGTTGGCGATTTCGATGCCACCGCGCACGCGGCTGATGTCGATCACCGGCTCGTTGGCCTGGCTGATGCGGAAGCCATCGATGGCAATGGCGTCGGCCTGGATCGCCAGCGGCATCTCGATCTGCGGCAGCGAATCCGGCCACGACGGCAGCTTGAACGGCTCGTCACTCTTGGCCAGGTTCAACGTCGCGTTGGTCAGTTCCAGCTTGTCCAGCAGCAGCTTGCGGCCCAGCAACGGGCGCAGGTCCGGCTCCAGGTGCGCGCGCTCGGCGTGGAAATGGATGTCGTCATAGCGGAAGTCGACGTTGTACAGGGTCAGCGGACCGGCCACCGGGCCGTCCACCTTGTCCCAGGTGAAGCTGGCGCCGACCGGCAGCCGTGCCACCACCTGCGCCAGCAGCACATCGCGGCCGGCCACGGTCTGCAGCAGCCAGTACACCGCCAGCAGGGCCAGCAGCACCAGGCCGATCACGCCGGCGCCGGACCATGCCCAGAAGCGGCGCCGGCGGTAGAAGCGCACGCGCGGCGGCGTGTTCGGGGTCGGCGTGGGTGTGGGCGTGCTCACAGGTCCGCTCCGATGTTCAGGTACAGCTGGAACTGCGAATCCGGGTTGTTCAGGCCGTGCGCCACGTCGATGCGTACCGGGCCGACCGGCGATTTCCAGCGCACGCCGAAGCCGACGCCAGTGTGCAGATCGATGGTGTTGTCGAAGGCGCTGCCGGTATCGACGAACACCGCCGCGCCCCATGGGCCACCATTGAAGTAGTGCTCGTACTCGGCCGAGCCGATCACCAGGTTCTTGGCGCCCAGTGCGTACTTGTCCGGCGCCGGCGTACGCGGGCCGACCTCGCGGTAGGCGTAGCCGCGGATGCTGCGGTCGCCGCCGGCGAAGTAGCGCAGGCTCGGTGGCATCGCCACCAGGTCGCTGGTCCAGGTGGTGCCGCCCTCGCCGCGCAGGATCAGGCGGTTGCTTTCGCCCACCGGGATGTACCAGCGCAGCACGGCATTGGCCTGCACGAAGCTGGTATCCGAACCGACGCCCTCGATGCCGGTCCGTAGCGTCGCGGTGCCGCTGATGCCCTTGCGCGGGAACATCTGGTCGTCGACGTTGACGTAGTCGGCCACCATCTGCGGGTACACCAGCGTCGAGGTGTTGTAGACCGCATCGGTGAATTCGGTGCCGGAGGCGTAGCGCCAGCGCTCGCGCAGCGCGTTGACCGAGGCGATCGCGGTCCAGTGCTCGTTGATCTCGCCGCTGCGGCTGGCGATCAGCTTGAAGTTGCGCAGGTCGATGTAATCGGTCTGTTCGTCATACGCGCTGGCGGCGAAGGTGTACCAGCCGTCGAGCCAGTTGAACGCCGGGATGCGGTAGCTGGTGACCAGGCTCTTGCGCTTCTGCGCATAGTCCAGCTGCGTGTTCATCTTGTGGCCGCGGTTGTTCAGGAACCGCCGCTCGATGCCACCGCGCACACCCGGGCCACTCTCGCTGCCGTAGCTCAGGCCGGCGGTGTAGATGGTGCGCTTGGCGCGGGTCAGCTTCACGTCCACCGGCACGTCGCCGTTCGCGTCGGCCTGGTCCGGACGCGGCTGGATGTCGATCACGCTGAAATAGTCCAGCTTGGTCAACGACTGCCGCAGGCGATCCAGCTTGCCCTCGTGGTAGTAGCTGCCCTGGTCCCAGTACACCAGCGGGTCGAACAGCTTGTCGACGAAGTAGTCCTGTTCGAAACGCACCGGGCCCATGTTGTAGCGGCGGCCACTGTCCCAGGTCAGGTCGATGTCTGCAGCATTGTCGGCGCGGGTGATCTGCACCTGGCGCTGGGTGTAGTCGGCGTCGAAGTAGCCACGTTCGGCCAGGCGGCGGGTGATGGTGATCTTGCTGGCTTCGTACTGGGTATGCACGAAGCGCTGGCCCTTGCGCGGCTTGAACGCAGCCAGGTCGTCCTGCAGGTACTGGTCGTAGATCGCCGGGCCGGTGATGTCGATGTGCTCGCGGCGCACGGTGACCGGCGCACCCTTGTCGACATGGATCAGCACGCGCACGTGCTCGTCCACGCGCGGCGCCTCGACCTTGATCACCGGGTTGTAGTACCCGAACGGTTCCAGTGCCTGGCGGGTCTGCCGCTCGGCCTGCGACAACAGGTACTCCAGGCGCGACTCGCCCTGCTCCTTGCCGATCGTGTCGTACAGCGACAGCGATTCCTGGATGTTCTCGATGATTGCGGCGTCGTCGCCCTTGTCCAATCCCTTGATGTCCACCTTGTCGATGGTGCCGCGCGCGTGGGCCACGGAAGTGGCGGCCAACGACAGGACCATCAGCGGCAGGGCGTATTTCTTTGGCTGCATGCGGCACAGCATACCGACCGGAGGTGACGATGCGAAATGCATCACGTCATTCGGGATCGGTTGTTAAGTGGCGGTCAAAATACGCGCCTTTGTGGCGATCATCGTGAATGCCGATGAGGAAGCCGGCATCGTCCGCGATGCCGGCAATGACCCCGATGGACATCCGCCGGCGGTGATCCGGTAGTGCCGGCCGCTGGCCGGCAACCCACAGATCGATCCGATGCGCGGGGGCAATGCCGGCCAGCGGCCGGCACTACCGATACGGGCATCAGCTCGACAGATGCTCGATCGCCGCGACCTTGCCCAGGCGCTCACCCAGCATCGTCAGCAGCGCCAGGCGGTTGCCACGCAGCGCCGGATCCTCGGCATTGACCATCACGCCATCGAAGAAGGCATCGACCTGCGGGCGCAGCCGGGCCAGGCGGGCCAGCACGGCCACGTAGTCCTTGTGCTGCAGGCTGGCGCCGGTGTCGTCGATGGCCGCGGTGACGGCTTCAGCCAGCGCGCGCTCGGCGTCTTCCTGCAGCAGCGCCGGGTCGATCTGGGCCGGAATGTCGCCCTCGGCCTTGCGCAGGATGTTGCGGATGCGCTTGTTGGCCGCAGCCAGTGCCTCGGCTTCCGGCAGCGCGGCGAAGGTGCCGATCGCATCCAGGCGCCGGTCGAAGTCATACAACGAGGCCGGCTTCAGCTCGGCCACCGCATTGAAGTGCGTGGCCGGCACGCCCGTGTCGGCGTAGTAGCCCTTCAGGCGGTCGAGGATGAAGTCGTACAGCTCGCCGACGTCGGCCTGCACGTTGCGCGCGGCCAGGCCGGCGTTGGCGCTGGCCAGCAGCGCGCGCAGGTCCAGCTCGAAGCCGCTTTCAATGATCGTGCGGGCCAGGCCCAGCGCGTTGCGGCGCAGGGCAAACGGGTCCTTGTTGCCGGTCGGCTTCAGGCCCGCGGCGAAACCACCGGCCAGCGTGTCCACGCGTTCAGCAATCGCCAGCACCTTGCCCAGCGCCGACAACGCGATGTCGTCGCCACCGAAGCGCGGCTGGTAGGCCTCGTCGATGGCCAGCGCGACCTCGGCCGATTCGCCACCGGCCACGGCGTAGTGGCGGCCGGCGATGCCCTGCAGTTCCGGGAATTCGTTGACCATGCGCGATTGCAGGTCGTTCTTCGCCAGTTCGGCGGCACGCCGTGCCTGCGCAGCGTCGGCGCCAACCTGCGGCGCGATCACCTCGGCCAGGGCGGCCACGCGGGCGACCTTGTCGGCCACGCTGCCCAGCTTGGCCTGGTAGGTCACCGTCTTCAGGCCCTCGCCCATCGACACCAGGCCCTGCTTCAGGTCTTCGTCGAAGAAGAACTTGGCATCGGCGAAGCGCGGGCGGATCACGCGCTCGTAGCCCCTGGCCACTTCGGCCACGTCCTTCGATTCGATGTTGGCGATGCCGATGAACTTCTCGGTCAGCGTGCCGCTGTCATCCAGCACCGGGAAGAACTTCTGGTTGATCTCCATCGTCTCGATCAGCGCTTCCTGCGGCACCGCCAGGAACGCCGGCTCGAAGCTGCACAGCACCGCCGACGGCCACTCGACCAGGTTCACCACCTGCTCCAGGTTGTCCTCGGTGATGCGGGCGCTGCCGCCGGCCTTGGCCGCAGCGGCTTCGACCTCGGCGACGATGCGCGCGCGGCGCTCGCTCGGGTCGACCAGCACGAACGCGGCGCGCAGGGCTTCCACGTAATCCTGCGGCTGTGCCAGCGACACGGCCTGGTCGTGGTGGAAACGATGGCCACGGCTGACACGGCCGGCCTGCAGGCCGAACAGTTCGGCCTCCACCACGTTGCCACCGTGCAGCAGCACCAGCCAATGCGCCGGGCGCGCAAAGCCCCAGGCGTGGTCGCCCCAGCGCATCGGCTTGGGAATCGGCATCGCCGCGATCGCCTCGCGCAGGATCTCCGGCAGCAGGCTGGCGGTGCTCGCGCCCGGCGTCACCGCACGGTGCACGAAGCGCTCACCCTTGTTGTCGGTGGTCTTCTCCAGCGCGGTCCAGTCGATCCCGGCCTTGGCGGCGAAGCCCTGCAGGGCCTTGGTCGGCTGGCCTTCGGCGTCCAGCGCGATGTTCAGGTACGGGCCCAGCACTTCGCTGTGCTGTTCCGGCTGTTCCAGGCCAACGCCCGGCAGCAGCACGGCCAACCGGCGCGGGGTCGACAACGGGCGTGCATCGCCCAGCTCCAGCGCGACGCCGCGCTTGCGCAGGCCGTCGACAACGCCATCGAAGAAGGCCTGGGCCAGGCCCGGCAGCGCCTTGACCGGCAGCTCCTCGGTGCCCAGTTCGATCAGCAGGGGGGACAGTTGGCTCATCGTTTCAATCCTGTGGTGGGGGCGCAGCGCGCGACGCGTCCGGCGCCCCGGAGTAAGGGGGAGAGCGGCGGTCAGGCCTTCTTGGCGCCCGGGAAGCCCAGCTTCTCGCGCTGCTCGTAGTAGGCCTTGGCCACCGCCTGGGCCAGCGCGCGCACGCGCAGGATGTAGCGCTGGCGCTCGGTCACGCTGATCGCGCGGCGCGCATCGAGCAGGTTGAAGGTGTGGCTGGCCTTCATCACCTGCTCGTAGGCCGGCAGCGGCAGGTTCACTTCCACCAGCTTCTGCGCTTCGCGCTCGCAGGCATCGAAGCGGTGGAACAGTTCGTCCACGTCGGCATATTCGAAGTTGTAGGTGCTCTGCTCCACCTCGTTCTGGTGGTAGACGTCACCGTAGGTCACCGGCTGGCCGTCCGGGCCGTAGGTCCAGACCAGGTCGTAGACGTTGTCGCAGTTCTGCAGGTACATGCACAGGCGCTCGAGACCATAGGTGATCTCGCCCAGCACCGGGCGGCATTCCAGGCCACCGGCCTGCTGGAAGTAGGTGAACTGGGTCACTTCCATGCCGTTGAGCCAGACTTCCCAGCCCAGGCCCCAGGCACCCAGCGTCGGCGATTCCCAGTTGTCCTCGACGAAGCGCAGGTCGTGCACCAGCGGATCGATGCCCAGCGCCTTCAGCGAATCCAGGTACAGCTGCTGGATGTTGTCCGGTGCCGGCTTCATCGCCACCTGGTACTGGTAGTAGCGCTGCAGGCGGTTCGGGTTCTCGCCGTAGCGGCCGTCGGTCGGGCGGCGCGAGGGCTGCACGTAGGCCGCGTTCCAGCCTTCCGGACCGATCGCACGCAGGAAGGTGGCCGGGTGGAAGGTACCGGCGCCCACCTCCAGGTCGAGCGGCTGGATGAGCACGCAGCCCTGCTGGGCCCAGAACTGGTTCAGGGTCTGGATCAGGCCCTGGAAGGTGATCGGAACGGTCGGGGTCGCGGACATGCGGACGATTCTTGGCCGGCAAGGGGGGTGCGCTAGTATAACGGCCGACCTGCGGGGCATTCCGTACCCGGGAGGAGCAGGCAGATGGAACATCGGCTGCCGGTGGGCACGCCCGGCGAGTCGGGCGGCGTTCCGCTGCCCTGGGGCCGCCTGCATTTCGAGCAGATCGCCGCGGCGCTGATCGCCGATGGCCTGGTGGCCGAGCAGGACCGCGAGCGCATGCGGTTCTCCGCGCAGGGGGCGCGCAACGCCAGCGAAGTGCATCCGCTGGTGCTGCTGTCCAACCTCAAGCTGGCGGCCACCGGCGGCGGCGAACTGACCCTGGAACGCCTCAGCGAATGGCTGGCGCAGCGTACCGGCTGCCGCTACCTGCGCATCGACCCGACCCGGGTCGACGTCGCCGCGGTCACGGCCCTGGTGTCGCATGCCTATGCCCGCCGCCACCGCTTCCTGCCGCTGGCGGTGGATGCCGAGCGCGTGCTGGTGGCCACCAGCGAGCCGCTGGTGCAGGAATGGCGCCGCGACCTGCAGCACCTGACCCGGCGCCGCATCGAGCTGGCGGTGGTCAACCCGCTGGACCTGCATCGCTACACCATGGAGTTCTACGGGGTAACCCGTTCGGTGCGTGGCGCCCGCAGCGATGCGCGCGGCGAAGCCAGCACCACCCTGCCCAGCTTCGAACAGCTGGTCGAGCTGGGCCGTGCCGGCGACGTCAACGCCGACGACCAGCACATCGTGCACATCGTCGACTGGCTGCTGCAGTACGCCTACGAGCAGCGCGCCTCGGACATCCACCTGGAGCCGCGCCGCGAGATGGGACGCATGCGCTTCCGCATCGACGGCGTGCTGCACAAGGTGTTCGAGGTGCCGCCGGCGGTGATGACCGCCGTGGTCAGCCGCATCAAGGTGCTGGGCCGCATGGACCTGGCCGAGCGCCGGCGCCCGCAGGATGGTCGCATCAAGACCCGCTCGCCGGGCGGCCGCGAGGTCGAGATGCGCCTGTCGACCATGCCCACCGCCTTCGGCGAGAAGTGCGTGATGCGCATCTTCGACCCGGATGCCGCGTTCAAGAGCATCGACCAGCTCGGTTTCAGCCCGCAGGAGGCCGCCGGCTGGAATGCACTGGTCGAGCGCCCGCACGGCATCGTGCTGGTCACCGGCCCGACCGGCTCGGGCAAGACCACCACCCTGTATTCCACGCTGAAGCGGCTGGCCACACCGGACGTGAACGTGTGCACGGTGGAAGACCCGATCGAGATGATCGCGCCCGAGTTCAACCAGATGCAGGTGCAGACCAACATCGACCTGGACTTCGCCAGTGGCGTGCGCACCCTGCTGCGGCAGGACCCGGACATCATCATGATCGGCGAGATCCGCGACCTGGAAACCGCGCAGATGGCGGTGCAGGCCTCGCTGACCGGCCACCTGGTGCTGTCCACCCTGCACACCAACGATGCGCCCTCGGCAGTCACCCGCCTGCTCGACCTGGGCGTGCCGCATTACCTGCTGGCCAGCACCCTCAATGGCATCCTCGCCCAACGCCTGGTGCGCACCCTGTGCCCGCACTGCAAGCAGCCGCACAGCCTTGGCGCCGCCGACTGGGCGGTGCTGGCTGATAGCCATGCTGCATATCCAGATGCCGCCACGCCCTGTCGGCCGGTCGGTTGCCTGGAGTGCCGGCGCACCGGATTTCTCGGCCGCATCGGCCTGTATGAGCTGCTGCCATTGGGCTCGCGGCTGCGCGGGCAGATCCGCGCCGACATGGACCTGGCCGGTTTCACCCGCGCCGCGCGGGCTGAAGGGCTGCGAACCCTGCGCCAGGCCGGGCTTGAAAAGGTGGCGCAGGGGCTGACTACAATCGAGGAAGTCCTGTCAGTGCTGCCGCCCCCGGATGAACCCAGCTCCGTTCCTGATCCTTGAAACCGGCCGCCCGGTGCCGTCGCTGCGCCGCTACGGGCGCTTCCCGCACTGGATCCGTGTTGCCGCCGGGCTGGAAGAACACGAGACAGTGGTGGTCGATGTCGAACACGGTGGCGCCCTGCCCGATCCGCACGGCTTCGCCGGCGTGCTGGTGACCGGCTCGGCCGCCTTCGTCACCGACCACGCCGAGTGGAGCGAGCGCAGCGCGGCGTGGCTGCGCCAGACCGCCCACGACGACCTGCCGGTGTTCGGCATCTGCTACGGCCATCAGCTGCTGGCGCACGCGCTCGGGGGCGAGGTGGCCTACAACCCAGCGGGCCGCGAGTCCGGCACGATCGAGCTGGAACTGCAGCCACAGGCCGCGCAGGACCCGCTGTTCCAGGGGTTGCCACAGCATTTCGCCGCCCACGCCACCCACCTGCAGACCGTGCTGCGCGCACCGGACGGTGCCGAAGTGCTGGCGCGTTCGCCGCTGGATGGCTGCCACGCCTTCCGCTGGGGGCGCCAGGCATGGGGCGTGCAGTTCCATCCGGAATTCGCCACCCACCACATGCGTGGCTACGTGCGTGCCCGCGCCGACTGCATCGGCCGCCACGGCGGCTGTGCCCGCAGCATCGAGCGCGCGGTCAGCGCCGCACCGCTGGCCCGCCAGCTGTTGCGCCGCTTCGTCCGCCAGGCGCGGCTGTCTTCAGCCCAGCCGGTGGCAAAACAGGGATAATCGGCGCCACGGGCAGCCGCCCGGCCCCTCCTGTCCCTTCCCGGATGTCCATGAAAGAGATTCGCAAGCTGCCGGCTTCGGCGGGCGCCCAGTGGTTGCTGGATACGTTCTCCCTGTACCGGCGTGCGCCGCTGCAGCTGGCCCGGATCGGCCTGACCTGGCTGCTGGTGAGCTGGGTGGTGACCCTGCTGTCGACGCTGATTCCCGGCGCTGCCGGCATGGCCGTGCAGCTGATGACCCTGGCCATTTCGCCGATCATGTTCGGCGGCATGCTGTATGCCGTGGGCGAGATCGACGAAGGCCGCCCGGGCCTGGCCTCGCACCTGCTGCAGCCGATCCGCGACCACCGCGTCAGCCACCTGCTGGTGCCGCTGGCGATCCAGGTGCTGGCGGTGCTGCTGCTGGGAGCGCTGCTGTTCATGATGATCGGCCGCGAAGGCTTCACCGCCTTCAGCGAAGTCATGACCAAGATGGAAGAAATCAGCCGCAGCGGCCAGCAGATCAAGCCGGACGATGCCGCCGCACTGGTCGCCAACCTGCCGGCCAAGCGCATCGCGCTGTGGATGCTGCTGGTGTTCCTGAGTGCGGTCGCGCTGTCACTGGCGATGTTCACCCAGCCGGCGCTGGTGGTGTTCGACAAGCAGAGCGGCATGCACGCGCTGCGCCTGAGCCTGCAGGGCTGCATCGAGAACATCGGCGCGATGATCGTGTTCGCCGTGCTCGGCCTGATCGCCGCGTTCTGCATGTACATCCTGTTCGTGATCGTGATCCAGATCGCGATGCTGATCGGCGGCCCGCTGGCCGCGGCCTTCATCGCCCAGCTGGTACTGACCACGGTACTGATGCCGCTGTACGTCGGCGCGGTCTATGCCGCGTGGAAGCAGATGTTCGTGCACCGCGGCAGCCGCGCCGCACCGCCGATCCCGACCACCCCGACCTCCAGCGACATCTTCCACGCCTGACGGAAAAAGGGGACGGAGGGGATTAAGTCGTTTGTGCCTTTAACGACTTAATCCCCTCCGTCCCCTTTTTTCTTTCAGGCGGCGGGTTTCTTCACTACCGACGACGGCACCAGCCAGCGTGCGGCGTGGATGCCCAGCTCGTAGAGCAGGCACATCGGGATGGCCAGCATCAGCTGCGAGACCACGTCCGGCGGGGTCAACACGGCGGCCACCACGAAGATGCCGACGATCGCGTAACCGCGGCCTTCCTTGAACTGCTGCGGCGTCACCCAGCCCAGCAGCACCAGGATCACCATCGCCACCGGCAGTTCGAAACTGCCGCCGAAGGCAAAGAAGATCGCCAGCACGAAGTCCAGGTAGGCGTTCGCATCCGGGGTGATCGCAATCACGTCCGGGCTGAAGGTGGTGAGGAAGTGGAACACCGCCGGCAGCACCAGGAAGTAGGCGAAGGCACAGCCGGTGTAGAACAGCACCACCGACGACACCAGCAGCGGTACCGCCAGGCGCTTTTCGCGCGCGTACAGGCCCGGCGCAACGAACGCCCACAGCTGGTACAGCAGCCACGGCACCGCCACGAACAGGGCGACGAAAAAGGTCAGCTTCAACGGCGCGAAGAAGGCACCGGCCGGGTTGGTCGCAATCATCGTCTGCCCGTTGGGCAGCTGCGAGACCAGCGGCTCGGCCAGCGCGTTGTACAGCTTCTGGGTGAATGGCAGCAACGCCAGCAGCGCCACGCCCAGGCCCAGCAATGCGCGCACCAGGCGGCCGCGCAGTTCCACCAGATGTTCAACCAGCGAGCTTTCGCCGAAATCCTGCTCGCTCATGAGGGGCGCTCCGTGTTCTGCGCCGGCGGCGTCGCAGTGGTTTCAGTGGCCGTGGCGGCGCTGGGCGCTACCGCAGCGACGTCCTGTGCCGGTGCCTGGTCCGCGGCAACCGGCTGGCCCAGGTGCGGCGGCAGGTCGGCCGGTGCCGGCGCGCGGACTTCCTGCGCCAGATCGTCGCCCTGCTGCTGCGCCTGCTGGGCTTCGCGACGGATCGCTTCGCCGCTGGCACGCAGCTGGTTCTCGGTGTCCTGCATGCCCTGGCGCACGTCCTGCATCTGCCGCTTGATCTCCTCGGCCTGCAGTTCGCGCTCCAGCTCCTGTTTCACCGAATCCCACTGATTGCGGGCACGACGCACCCACAGGCCGGCGAAGCGGGCCGCCTTGGGCAGGCGCTCGGGACCGAGCACCACCAGGGCGACCACCGCAATCACCAGCAGTTCGCTGAAGCCGATATCAAACACCGCAACCGCTCCGGATCAGCGAGCGTTACGGTCGTGCTCGTCCTGCGCGGTGCGCGAGGCGTCCTGGCTGCGCGACTCGTCGCCCAGCTGCGCGTTCGGCTTGTCCTCGTCGCGCATGCCCTTCTTGAATTCCTTGACCGCCGAACCGAGGTCCTTGGCGCCACTGGTCAGGCGCTTGGTGCCGAACACCAGCAGGACGATGGCCAGCACGACCAACCAATGCCAGATGCTGAAACTGCCCATAAAGACGCTCGTTACGTTAGTGATCAGGCTGTCGAGCATAGCGCACCGGCTGTTAGCCGGCGCGCGTGACGAAAGTCAGTTTCCGCCCAGCGTTTCTGTGCGGATCTCGCCGTCGTTGACCGGCTGGAAGCCCTGCTGCTGCGGCGGCGGGGTCTGCGGCACGTTCTGCAGCGGCGCAGTGGTGGCCTCTGCCGGGGCCGGCGCTGCCTGAACAGGCGCCGGGGCGACCGCCGGGGCGGCTGCCGGACGCGGCGCATTGCCGCCGTTGCCGTTGCGGTTGTTGCGCGCGGCGTAGGTGGCCTCTTCCAGGCGATCACGGAACGCGACCACATCCATCGACGGCGAACCACCGGCGCGACCTTCGAAGATCATGCGCGGCGTGGTGTTGCTGCCGTAGGCGTCCAGATTGGCGGCATCGTCGATCTGCAGCACCGCACCGTCCAGGGCGACGCCGGCGAACAGGCCACGGGCACGCGACCACGACCAGATCTCGGCCTTCAGCTGGCCATCGGTGGCGGCGGCGGCATTGCGACCGACCGGGCCGGCGGCAACGCCGGCATCGGCGCCGAGCGTGAACTTGCCGTTGACCAGGTTGTCCAGGCTGCGGTCGTTGCGGAACACCAGCACCACGTCCGAGGACTGCACACCGGCCTGGAAGCCGATGCTGCCACCGGTGAGCTTGACGAACACCGGGTTGGACCAGGCGCCATTGGCCATGCGCACCGACATCAGGCCATGGCCGCGACGACCACCGATGACCAGGCCGGCCTTGATCGTGTCGGGAATGACGATGACCGCGCGGCCTTCGTCGAGCAATTTGTCCGGAATGCCCTGTTCAGGGATTCCCTGGATTTCGGCCAGCACACGCACGGCGTTGCGGGCGCGCTGGTCTTCCTGCGGTCCGGCCATGGCCTGGCTGGACAGCAGACTGGCGGCGATCAGCAGGGCTTGGATCGGGCGACGCATGGCGGGCTCCAGAAGTCAGTCCATAGAAAGATATAGCAAGTGACTGAAATTAGTAGTGTTGCCATGAATCGCCAATGAGCGTTGCCTGCTCATATAGATGCCCGCTATGCCCGCGATCCGAACCCTGCATGCCGGCGCGGCACCGGATCGGCGACAATACATCCCATGCTCGACGCACCCGATACCGCCGTGCTGGCGGTCAACCTAGGCACGCCCGAGACGCCGACGGCCCCCGCCGTACGCCGTTACCTGGCTGAATTCCTGTCCGACCCCCGCGTGGTCTCGATTCCGGCACTGCTGTGGCAGCCACTGCTGCGCGGGCTGATCCTGCCACTGCGCAGCAGCCGTTCGGCGGCCAAGTACGCCCAGGTCTGGCTGCCCGACGGATCTCCGTTGATGGTGCATACGCGCCAACTGGCGCAGGCCATGCAGGCACTGCTGCCGACGCTCAGGGTTCGCCATGCGATGCGCTACGGTGAACCGGCGCTGGCTGGCGAGCTCGACCGCCTGGCCGCCGAAGGCGCACGTCGCATCGTGGTGCTGCCGCTGTATCCGCAGTATTCGACCACCACCACCGCCTCGGTCGAAGACCGCGTCGATGCCTGGCAGCGCCGCAACCCCGGCGTGACGGTCAGCCTGGTGCGCGACTATTCGGTCGACCCGGGCTGGGTCGAGGCCGTTGCCGGTTCCATCCAGCGTTACTGGGAACAGCACGGCCGTGGCCAGAAGCTGATGTTCTCCTTCCACGGCATCCCGCAACGCCTGGCCGATGGCGGCGATCCGTATCCGCAGCGGTGCGAGGCCAGCGCGCAGGCCATTGCCAACGCGCTGGGCCTGGGCAGGGACGAATGGCAGATGGGCTATCAATCGCGCTTCGGCCGCGAGCGCTGGCTGCAGCCGTACGCCGAGCCCAGCCTGTGGGCGCTGGCCGAATCCGGCGTCAGGCAGATCGACGTGGTCTGCCCCGGCTTCGCCACCGACTGCCTGGAAACGCTGGAGGAAGTGGCAATGGGCTTTACCGAAACGCTGGCCGAACGCGGCGCGACGATGCGCTACATCCCCTGCCTCAACGCCGAACCGGAACACGCACGCGCCCTGGCGCGGCTGGCCGTGGCCTCACTGGCATGAGCCTGCATCCGTTTGAACTCGAGGTCGGTGGCGCACGCGTCGCCGGCCTGCGCAACCACGGCGAGGGTCCGCGCGTGCTGGCCCTGCACGGCTGGCTCGACAACGCCGCCAGCTTCGTGCCACTCGCCCCGCACCTGTCCTCGCTGCAGCTGGTCGCCATCGATCTGCCCGGCCATGGCCACAGCGCGCATCTGCCGGCCGGCGCCAGCTACACCACGCCCGCCGCGATCTGCCACGTGCTTGATGTGGCCGATGCACTGGGCTGGGACCGTTTCAGCCTGCTCGGCCATTCGATGGGCGCCGGCATCGCCAGCCTCACCGCCTCGGTCAGCGACCGCATCGAACGGCTGGTGGCGATCGAAGCACTCGGCGGCCTGCGCGGGCCGGAGGAAGAAACCGCGCATCGCCTGCGCGAGCATGTGAATGCCACGCGTGCGCTCGCACGCAAGCAGCTACGCGTGTTCCCCGACCTGGCTGCGCCGATCCGCGCACGGATGATGACCAACCAGCTCAGCGAACGCTGCGCACGACTGCTGGTCGAACGTGGCGTGGAACCAGTCGAAGGCGGCTATCGCTGGTGCAGCGATCCACGGCTGATGCTGCCCACCGCGATCCGCCTCAGCGAAGGCCAGATCGACAATCTGCTGCAGGCCATCGCCTGCCCCACGCAGGTGATCTACGCCACGCCAGCGCAGTCCTATTACCCCGAGCCCATGCGCAGCGATCGCCTGCGGCACCTGCGCGATGGACGGCTGGCAGTGTTTCCCGGCAACCATCACCTGCACATGGAAGACCCGGCACAGGTTGCCGACGTGATCCTGCACTTCTTCAGCAACGACAACGCCGACTGAGTCCGCGCCTCCGCGCGCTTCACTCCGCGCGTTTGCGGCCGATACATCAGTTGCGGGCCCCTGCGTCCGCAGCACGCGGGCCCGGTCGGGCCTGCGGCGTGTGTCTGGTTCTGCAAGGAAGTCCGCATGCCCGCTCTACTGCACCGTCACCCACAGGATGGGGTCACGGCGCGCTGTCTCCGCGGCGTTGATGACGTCGCATTCCCCGAATTCCCGGTCCACGCCCAGGCCACGCGCTCATGCGTGCGTCGCGGCGGGGCCGCTGCCGTCTGTTGATCCAGGAGTCGCCGATGTCCGCTGCATCCTCCCGCCCCCCCGATACCGCCCGCCTGCCGCATCTGCAGCAGCTCGCCCGCCGTGCTGATCGCCGACTGCTGATCGGCAGCGCAGCGCTGGCCGTGGCTGGCCTGGTTCTGGCCCTGCGTGGGCCCCACGTGCCGGGTGCCGCGTTGGCTGCGGCCGCCGTGCTGCCGGCCATCTGGCTGGCCGGCCCACAGGCGGGTCACAGCCTCGCGCGCAATGGCCTGGCGTTGCTGTTGTCGCTGCAACTGGCATTGCTGTGCGCGATGGTCGGCCTGTCGCCGGCATTGCCGATCGCGGTACTGCTGGGCGTGCTGCTCAGCCACCGTGATCGCCTGCCGGTATGGCTGGCCGGTGGCGTTGGCACGCTCGCGCTGTTGCAGCCGCTGCTGGAAGGTGCCGCGGCCGGGCCAACGCTGCTGCAGGCAACGCTGTTTGCCGGCCTGACCCTGTTCCTCGGCCAGGTCGCGTTGCGCCTGCGCCAGCAGACCGAGGCGCTCGGCCACGGCCCACGCCGCCTCGCAGCATTGGCCCGCGACATCGCCACCGGTGCCGATCTTGGCGCGCATGCGGATACCACGGCCTATGCATCCGGTTCGCTGGCCCACGCGCTGGCCGATACCGCGCGCCACGTGCAGGCCCAGCGTGGGCGCGAGGCTGAAGCGCATGCCGAGAACGCACAGATCCGCCAGGCCCTGGACGCCTCGCGCACCGCGATGATGATTGCCGACAACGACCACGTGATCCGCTACGTGAACCGTTCGGTGGTGGCCCTGCTGCGCAACCAGCAGGCGACGCTGCGCCAGGCCTTCCCTGACTTCGACGCCGAACGCCTCGTTGGTAGCAGCATCCATCGTTTCCACGCCAATCCGGACCGCATCCGCGCGATCCTCAATGGCCTGCAGGTCACGCACAACGGCAAGGTGCAGATCGGCCCGGTGCATTTCGCCCAGGTGGTCACGCCGGTGTTCGATGCACAGGGCGTGCGCCTCGGTTTCGCCGTGGAGTGGCATGACCGTACGCACGAACTGTCGCTTGAGAACGCAGTCGCCGGCATTGTTGCCGCGGCCGCAGCAGGCGATCTCGACCAGCGTCTGCAAGCGGGCGAAGGTGCCAGCTTCCTGGAGGGTCTGACCGGCGGCATCAACCAGCTGCTCGATACGTTGGGCAGCACCGTCGACGAAGTGCGACAGATGCTTTCTGCGCTGGCCAATGGCGATCTGGACCGGCGCATGCACGGCGAATACCAAGGCGCCTTCGCCGCGATCCAGCGTGATGCCAACGCCACCGCCGGGCAACTGGCGCGCATGGTCGGCCGCATCCAGCAGTGCTCCATCTCGATCAGTACCGCCGCCAGCGAGATCGCCGCCGGCAATGGCGCGCTGTCCGAACGCAGTGAGCGCCAGGCCGCGCACCTGCAGGAAACTGCAGCATCCATGGAGGAACTGACTGCCACCGTTCGCCAGAACGCGGCCCATGCCCGCCAGGCCAGTGAGCTGGCCGCCTCCACGCAGAATGCCGCCAGTGACGGCAACACCGCCATGCAGCGGGTGGTCGACACCATGCAGGCGATCGAGGGCGCGTCGAAGCGGATCGGCGATATCACCGGCGTCATCGATGGCATCGCGTTCCAGACCAACATCCTGGCATTGAACGCAGCGGTGGAAGCTGCGCGGGCCGGCGAGCAGGGCCGCGGATTCGCGGTGGTGGCCAGCGAGGTGCGCGTGCTGGCCCAGCGTTCCGCCGCAGCTGCGCAGGAGATCAAGAAGCTGATCGACGAAGCCGGCCGCCAGGTGGGTGAAGGTGCACAGCTGGTGGCCGATGCTGGCGAGCACATGCAGGGCATCGTCGGTGGCGTGGAGAACGTCAGCCACCTGATGCGGGAGATATCAGCCGCTTCGCAGGAACAGTCGATCGGCATCGAGCAGATCAACCAGACCGTGGTGCAGATGGACCAGGCCACGCAGCAGAACGCGGCACTGGTGGAGGAAGCCACTGCTGCCGCGCGTGAACTGCAGTCACAGGCGGGAACGCTGACTGAGGCGGTCTCGGTGTTCCGCCAGCAGGAAGCGCGCGAGGTCGCTCTGGTCGCCTGATAGGAACGTGCAACCGGATCGATTGGAGACGGCGCCCGCAGGGCGCCGTCTTTTTTTTAAGTGCTCTGCGTGACGGATCACGGGAAGGGCCCGTTCGATGGGCGTCGCAGGACGGCATCGATCCATCGGTAGTACCGGCCGCTGGCCGGCAACCACGGCATGCGCATTGCGCAGGCCCACGTCACACAGCCACGCATGGCGTGGGTCTACCGACAGCCACCACGAGGTACCCCGCACGGACCATCTCATCGGTAGCCGCCAACCATGGTCGGCAGCACTCCACATGTGGCGTGGATCTACCGGTGCATTCCGGCCAATGCATTTTCCTGCGCACAAAGAAAAACCCCGCTGCGTGAGCAGCGGGGTTTTGGGTGTAAACCCTGGCGATGACCTACTCTCGCATGGCTTGAGCCACACTACCATCGGCGCAGCTGCGTTTCACTTCCGAGTTCGGGATGGGATCGGGTGGTTCCACAGCGCTAATTTCACCAGGGAGGCTTTTGGAGAGTCGCACTCGTCCCTTAGGGACAAGGCGCCAGCCTCGCATAGTTCTTGTGACGTAGCGTGCACTTGGATGCTCTTACGACGTTGTCGTAAAGCCAAGGCAACTTGAGGTTATATGGTCAAGCCGCACGGATCATTAGTATCAGTTAGCTCAATACATTGCTGTACTTACACACCTGACCTATCAACCACGTAGTCTACATGGTTCCTTCAGGGGGCTTGTGCCCCGGGAGATCTCATCTTGAGGCGCGCTTCCCGCTTAGATGCTTTCAGCGGTTATCGCTTCCGAACATAGCTACCCGGCAATGCCACTGGCGTGACAACCGGAACACCAGAGGTTCGTCCACTCCGGTCCTCTCGTACTAGGAGCAGCCCCTCTCAAATCTCCAACGCCCATGGCAGATAGGGACCGAACTGTCTCACGACGTTCTGAACCCAGCTCGCGTACCACTTTAAATGGCGAACAGCCATACCCTTGGGACCGACTACAGCCCCAGGATGTGATGAGCCGACATCGAGGTGCCAAACACCGCCGTCGATATGAACTCTTGGGCGGTATCAGCCTGTTATCCCCGGAGTACCTTTTATCCGTTGAGCGATGGCCCTTCCATACAGAACCACCGGATCACTAAGTCCTAGTTTCCTACCTGCTTGATCCGTCGATCTTGCAGTCAAGCACGCTTATGCCTTTGCACACAGTGCGCGATGTCCGACCGCGCTGAGCGTACCTTCGAGCTCCTCCGTTACTCTTTAGGAGGAGACCGCCCCAGTCAAACTACCCACCATACACGGTCCCCGACCCAGATAATGGGCCCAGGTTAGAACGTCAAGCACGACAGGGTGGTATTTCAAGGATGGCTCCGCTGCAGCTAGCGCCACAGTTTCATAGCCTCCCACCTATCCTACACAGACGAACTCAACGTTCAGTGTAAAGCTATAGTAAAGGTTCACGGGGTCTTTCCGTCTTGCCACGGGAACGCTGCATCTTCACAGCGATTTCAATTTCACTGAGTCTCGGGTGGAGACAGCGCCGCTGTCGTTACGCCATTCGTGCAGGTCGGAACTTACCCGACAAGGAATTTCGCTACCTTAGGACCGTTATAGTTACGGCCGCCGTTTACTGGGGCTTCGATCAAGAGCTTCGCCTTGCGGCTGACCCCATCAATTAACCTTCCAGCACCGGGCAGGCGTCACACCCTATACGTCCACTTTCGTGTTTGCAGAGTGCTGTGTTTTTGATAAACAGTCGCAGCGGCCTGGTTACTGCGACCCTCTTCAGCTATAGCTCGCACGAGCCACCAAAAAGGGTGCACCTTCTCCCGAAGTTACGGTGCCATGTTGCCTAGTTCCTTCACCCGAGTTCTCTCAAGCGCCTGAGAATTCTCATCCTACCCACCTGTGTCGGTTTACGGTACGGTCTGCGTAAGCTGAAGCTTAGGAGCTTTTCCTGGAAGCGTGGTATCAGTGACTTCGCCTTAAAGGCTCGTCTCGGTGTCGGTCTTAAAGGATCCCGGATTTGCCAAAGATCCAAACCTACCGCCTTTCCCCAGGACAACCAACGCCTGGTACACCTAACCTTCTCCGTCCCTCCATCGCACTTACGCGAGGTGCAGGAATATTAACCTGCTTCCCATCGACTACGACTTTCGTCCTCGCCTTAGGGGCCGACTCACCCTGCGCCGATTAACGTTGCGCAAGGAAACCTTGGGCTTTCGGCGTGCGGGTTTTTCACCCGCATTATCGTTACTCATGTCAGCATTCGCACTTCCGATACCTCCAGCAGACTTCTCAATCCACCTTCAACGGCTTACGGAACGCTCCTCTACCGCGCATACAAAGTATGCACCCCAAGCTTCGGTTCACTGCTTAGCCCCGTTAAATCTTCCCCGCAGACCGACTCGACCAGTGAGCTATTACGCTTTCTTTAAAGGGTGGCTGCTTCTAAGCCAACCTCCTGGCTGTCTGTGCCTTTCCACATGGTTTTCCACTTAGCAGTGAATTTGGGACCTTAGCTGTGGGTCTGGGTTGTTTCCCTTTTCACGACGGACGTTAGCACCCGCCGTGTGTCTCCCATACAGTCCGTCTCGGTATTCGGAGTTTGCAATGGTTTGGTAAGTCGCGATGACCCCCTAGCCATAACAGTGCTCTACCCCCGAGAGGATACATATGAGGCGCTACCTAAATAGCTTTCGAGGAGAACCAGCTATCTCCGGGTTCGATTAGCTTTTCACTCCTAATCACACCTCATCCCCTACCTTTGCAACGGGAGTGGGTTCGGGCCTCCAGTGCGTGTTACCGCACCTTCACCCTGGGCATGACTAGATCACCCGGTTTCGGGTCTACTGCCCGCGACTATGCGCCCTTATCAGACTCGGTTTCCCTTCGCCTCCCCTATACGGTTAAGCTTGCCACGAACAGTAAGTCGCTGACCCATTATACAAAAGGTACGCAGTCACTCCTTGCGGAGCTCCTACTGCTTGTACGCACACGGTTTCAGGTTCTATTTCACTCCCCTCTCCGGGGTTCTTTTCGCCTTTCCCTCACGGTACTGGTTCACTATCGGTCGGTCAGTAGTATTTAGCCTTGGAGGATGGTCCCCCCATGTTCAGACAGGGTTTCACGTGCCCCGCCCTACTCGTCTTCACTGAAATGGCCCTTTCAGATACAGGGCTATCACCTTCTATACCACTCTTTCCAGAGTGTTTTCCTAGAACCAAATCAGCTTAAGGGCTAGTCCGCGTTCGCTCGTCGCTACTTACGGAATCTCGGTTGATTTCTTTTCCTCTGGTTACTTAGATATTTCAGTTCACCAGGTTCGCTTCCAGCAGCTATGTATTCACTGCAGGATACCCGCAAGCGGGTGGGTTTCCCCATTCGGACATTACCGGATCAAAGCTTGTTGCCAGCTCCCCGATACTTTTCGCAGGCTGCCACGTCCTTCATCGCCTCTGACCGCCAAGGCATCCACCGTGTGCGCTTATTCGCTTGACCATATAACCGCAAGTTGCCTTGGGTTATATATGTGACCCGGGGGTACAAAGCCCGGATACGAATATAACGACTCAATCAATAAAGAGACTTCCGTCTCTCGCCTTAGCCTCACGACACGTCTGATAGAACATCTCAAACGCTCGCTACGTCACAAGTTTTAAAAGAACACGTACCAGCCACAGTGCTGATGCGTATATAAGATCGAACGTATGCGTCATTCAGAGAATGGTGGGTCTGGGTAGACTCGAACTACCGACCTCACCCTTATCAGGGGTGCGCTCTAACCACCTGAGCTACAGACCCGGAAGTTACTCCGGAACAAACTCGAACATGGTGGAGCCTGTCGGGATCGAACCGACGACCCCCTGCTTGCAAAGCAGGTGCTCTCCCAGCTGAGCTAAGGCCCCAAAAGGGACTCTCACATCGGCCTGGCCGACGTGATTCTCTGAATGCAGGTACTTTGTGAAGACGCCCGACAGGACGATGCTGTCTTTGCTCAAAAGGAGGTGATCCAGCCGCACCTTCCGATACGGCTACCTTGTTACGACTTCACCCCAGTCATCGGCCACACCGTGGCAAGCGCCCTCCCGAAGGTTAAGCTACCTGCTTCTGGTGCAACAAACTCCCATGGTGTGACGGGCGGTGTGTACAAGGCCCGGGAACGTATTCACCGCAGCAATGCTGATCTGCGATTACTAGCGATTCCGACTTCATGGAGTCGAGTTGCAGACTCCAATCCGGACTGAGATAGGGTTTCTGGGATTGGCTTACCGTCGCCGGCTTGCAGCCCTCTGTCCCTACCATTGTAGTACGTGTGTAGCCCTGGCCGTAAGGGCCATGATGACTTGACGTCATCCCCACCTTCCTCCGGTTTGTCACCGGCGGTCTCCTTAGAGTTCCCACCATTACGTGCTGGCAACTAAGGACAAGGGTTGCGCTCGTTGCGGGACTTAACCCAACATCTCACGACACGAGCTTGACGACAGCCATGCAGCACCTGTGTTCGAGTTCCCGAAGGCACCAATCCATCTCTGGAAAGTTCTCGACATGTCAAGGCCAGGTAAGGTTCTTCGCGTTGCATCGAATTAAACCACATACTCCACCGCTTGTGCGGGCCCCCGTCAATTCCTTTGAGTTTCAGTCTTGCGACCGTACTCCCCAGGCGGCGAACTTAACGCGTTAGCTTCGATACTGCGTGCCAAATTGCACCCAACATCCAGTTCGCATCGTTTAGGGCGTGGACTACCAGGGTATCTAATCCTGTTTGCTCCCCACGCTTTCGTGCCTCAGTGTCAATGTTGGTCCAGGTAGCTGCCTTCGCCATGGATGTTCCTCCTGATCTCTACGCATTTCACTGCTACACCAGGAATTCCGCTACCCTCTACCACATTCTAGTCATCCAGTATCCACTGCAGTTCCCAGGTTGAGCCCAGGGCTTTCACAACGGACTTAAATAACCACCTACGCACGCTTTACGCCCAGTAATTCCGAGTAACGCTTGCACCCTTCGTATTACCGCGGCTGCTGGCACGAAGTTAGCCGGTGCTTATTCTTTGGGTACCGTCATCCCAACCAGGTATTAGCCGGCTGGATTTCTTTCCCAACAAAAGGGCTTTACAACCCGAAGGCCTTCTTCACCCACGCGGTATGGCTGGATCAGGCTTGCGCCCATTGTCCAATATTCCCCACTGCTGCCTCCCGTAGGAGTCTGGACCGTGTCTCAGTTCCAGTGTGGCTGATCATCCTCTCAGACCAGCTACGGATCGTCGCCTTGGTGGGCCTTTACCCCGCCAACTAGCTAATCCGACATCGGCTCATTCAATCGCGCAAGGTCCGAAGATCCCCTGCTTTCACCCGTAGGTCGTATGCGGTATTAGCGTAAGTTTCCCTACGTTATCCCCCACGAAAAAGTAGATTCCGATGTATTCCTCACCCGTCCGCCACTCGCCACCCAAGGAGCAAGCTCCTCTGTGCTGCCGTTCGACTTGCATGTGTTAGGCCTACCGCCAGCGTTCACTCTGAGCCAGGATCAAACTCTTCACTTAAAACTACATGATCCGAAGATCAAAATTTAAAGCTGCAGATGATTGATGCTGGCAACGTATCGCTTGCTTTAAAACAATTAATAGTTGCTTGATCAAACGTCTGCAAGATGGACAATCATCCTTCCTGCAGGCGCCTTCACAAGATACCTGCGCATACTTTCAAAGATCTTGGGAAGTGGCCTCAGCGCCGCTCCCGTGTGCTGCGAAGTTTCCTTCGTAGCGAGCCGCCCATTATAGCCGGCTTTTCCGCTTCGTCAACACCTTTTTTCAAGGCCGTCTCACCGGAGTGGACGTTGTTGCCGATGCTGCTTCGTCGTTGGACCCGAAGGTCTTTCGTCGTTGCGAGCCGCCTATTATGGCAGGCCTTTCAGCTTTGTCAACAACTTGTTGAATGAACTTGAAGCTCTTCGTGAAGTTGTTGCGGCAAGTCCAGGTCGAAACCGGGTGCCTGCAAAAAAAGGAAAACCCCGCTGCGCAAGCAGCGGGGTTTTCGGGTGTAAACCCTGGCGATGACCTACTCTCGCATGGCTTGAGCCACACTACCATCGGCGCAGCTGCGTTTCACTTCCGAGTTCGGGATGGGATCGGGTGGTTCCACAGCGCTAATTTCACCAGGGAGGCTTTTGGAGAGTCGCACTCGTCCCTTAGGGACAAGGCGCCAGCCTCGCATAGTTCTTGTGACGTAGCGTGCACTTGGATGCTCTTACGACGTTGTCGTAAAGCCAAGGCAACTTGAGGTTATATGGTCAAGCCGCACGGATCATTAGTATCAGTTAGCTCAATACATTGCTGTACTTACACACCTGACCTATCAACCACGTAGTCTACATGGTTCCTTCAGGGGGCTTGTGCCCCGGGAGATCTCATCTTGAGGCGCGCTTCCCGCTTAGATGCTTTCAGCGGTTATCGCTTCCGAACATAGCTACCCGGCAATGCCACTGGCGTGACAACCGGAACACCAGAGGTTCGTCCACTCCGGTCCTCTCGTACTAGGAGCAGCCCCTCTCAAATCTCCAACGCCCATGGCAGATAGGGACCGAACTGTCTCACGACGTTCTGAACCCAGCTCGCGTACCACTTTAAATGGCGAACAGCCATACCCTTGGGACCGACTACAGCCCCAGGATGTGATGAGCCGACATCGAGGTGCCAAACACCGCCGTCGATATGAACTCTTGGGCGGTATCAGCCTGTTATCCCCGGAGTACCTTTTATCCGTTGAGCGATGGCCCTTCCATACAGAACCACCGGATCACTAAGTCCTAGTTTCCTACCTGCTTGATCCGTCGATCTTGCAGTCAAGCACGCTTATGCCTTTGCACACAGTGCGCGATGTCCGACCGCGCTGAGCGTACCTTCGAGCTCCTCCGTTACTCTTTAGGAGGAGACCGCCCCAGTCAAACTACCCACCATACACGGTCCCCGACCCAGATAATGGGCCCAGGTTAGAACGTCAAGCACGACAGGGTGGTATTTCAAGGATGGCTCCGCTGCAGCTAGCGCCACAGTTTCATAGCCTCCCACCTATCCTACACAGACGAACTCAACGTTCAGTGTAAAGCTATAGTAAAGGTTCACGGGGTCTTTCCGTCTTGCCACGGGAACGCTGCATCTTCACAGCGATTTCAATTTCACTGAGTCTCGGGTGGAGACAGCGCCGCTGTCGTTACGCCATTCGTGCAGGTCGGAACTTACCCGACAAGGAATTTCGCTACCTTAGGACCGTTATAGTTACGGCCGCCGTTTACTGGGGCTTCGATCAAGAGCTTCGCCTTGCGGCTGACCCCATCAATTAACCTTCCAGCACCGGGCAGGCGTCACACCCTATACGTCCACTTTCGTGTTTGCAGAGTGCTGTGTTTTTGATAAACAGTCGCAGCGGCCTGGTTACTGCGACCCTCTTCAGCTATAGCTCGCACGAGCCACCAAAAAGGGTGCACCTTCTCCCGAAGTTACGGTGCCATGTTGCCTAGTTCCTTCACCCGAGTTCTCTCAAGCGCCTGAGAATTCTCATCCTACCCACCTGTGTCGGTTTACGGTACGGTCTGCGTAAGCTGAAGCTTAGGAGCTTTTCCTGGAAGCGTGGTATCAGTGACTTCGCCTTAAAGGCTCGTCTCGGTGCTCGGTCTTAAAGGATCCCGGATTTGCCAAAGATCCAAACCTACCGCCTTTCCCCAGGACAACCAACGCCTGGTACACCTAACCTTCTCCGTCCCTCCATCGCACTTACGCGAGGTGCAGGAATATTAACCTGCTTCCCATCGACTACGACTTTCGTCCTCGCCTTAGGGGCCGACTCACCCTGCGCCGATTAACGTTGCGCAAGGAAACCTTGGGCTTTCGGCGTGCGGGTTTTTCACCCGCATTATCGTTACTCATGTCAGCATTCGCACTTCCGATACCTCCAGCAGACTTCTCAATCCACCTTCAACGGCTTACGGAACGCTCCTCTACCGCGCATACAAAGTATGCACCCCAAGCTTCGGTTCACTGCTTAGCCCCGTTAAATCTTCCCCGCAGACCGACTCGACCAGTGAGCTATTACGCTTTCTTTAAAGGGTGGCTGCTTCTAAGCCAACCTCCTGGCTG
>NZ_CP082270.1:4765000-4819725 GCF_028752115.1 Stenotrophomonas forensis
TGACGAGGGCGATCACGGTGGCGACCACGCTGGTGCCACCGCGCGCGCTCAACTCACGGTGCAGCCGCGTCTCGTCGCCACGGCTCTCCGCTCGGGCCCGGGCAATGAGGCGCTGGCAATGTGCCAGGTACCAGGTGTTGCCAAAGGCACCGGTAGTGATGCTGAGCGCGACAGTGATGACCAGCGACAGGCCATCAGGCACATCCAGCAGCGTCTCGATCACGCTGATCAGCAGTAGCAGGCCCGCCCACATCGCTGCGAGGCGATACATCCTGCGGTACATCATCCAAACCAGGCCCAGCAGGAACGCCGGCCAGTGCCAGGTACCGCTGCCCGTGGCGATGCCCTGATCCAGCCGCCAGCGCTGGCGATAGATCGGGAAGTTGCCGCCGACGACGGCGGCATACAGCGCCATGTCACCCTCCAGCCCTGTGGCTGGCGTGGGCAGGGCGGCCGTCGTGGGCGCGCGGTAGGGATCGGATGGATCGGCGGCGGTCGTCGCGACTCCTGCAGGCTCGGGCGGTTGGGCGACCGGCCCGGCTGCGGCCACCGCAGGGTCGAGCTCGGCCAGCGGTCGCCACGACGGCATTCCCTCCCGCCACAACAGCGTACGCGCCGTCACCGTCCCGTCCTGTTGCAGGCGGCGCAGCCCGGCAAGATCGACCGGCCCTTCGCTCTGCCTGCTGTTGGCATACCACCACTGCGCATCCTGCATGTTGCCTACCTCTGCTGGTTCCATCATCACGCTCAACGTCCTGTCGTGGCCTGCAGCGGTGCGCTGGCCAGGGTCTGTGCCATCCGGTGGCTTGCGCCCGGTTCAAGGGTAATCTGCTCGGGACCGGCATTGGCCACTTCCAGACACACATAGTCGCGCCAGCCCTCGCCGACATCCGACATTTTCGCCGCGGCCTCGGCTCCCGGGTTCCAGGCCACCAGGGTCTGGCTGCCTTCGCTGTGGATCTCGATCTGCCGCTGCAGCACGGGATCACGCAGCACATAGTGGCCCTGTGCCCCGTTGTAGATGCGGTCGCTGCGGCCAGGATCGCGCGGGTCGCGCAGCGACCATGGCCCCTGCTGCTGCCGCGCGTGGGAATAGTCCTCGTACTTGTCCAGGTACTGCAGTCCGTCGACACCCTCGACGTCCACGCGGCTGGCATCACCCACCCTGAAGTAGCTGTGCAGTGCCTGGGTGAACGTCACCGGGACGGTTCCGATGTTCTCGGTGATCAGTTGCTGGTGCAGCTGATGGCCGACGTGCACCACCATCTGCAGGCGCAGGCCGAGTGGGTCGGGCAGTAACGGGGCCAGCTGCAGCTCCACTGCGCCGTCATCGCCCTGGTGCACGTGCAGCAGTTCCCAGCGTGCGGTGCGCACCAGGCCATGTGCAGGAGCATCCGCGCCCTGGCCCTGGCGACCGAACCATGGCCAGCACACCGGCACGCCACCGCGGATCGGCGTCGGCAGCTCGGCGCGCATGGGCGACAACCACAACAGATCCGGTTGTCCCTGCGGAATGAACGACAGCAGCTGTCCGCCGAACACGCTGATGACCGCCGTGGCGACGGGCGTGCGCACGTGCCAGGCCTCAAGCCCGTGATACAGGCCGTTGCTGATGTCCGGATTCGACTGCATGCGATGACGCTCCTTGAAGACCGCGGCGATGATGTCGCGGTCAACGTGCCGCCGGCAAGGCCTTCTGCGCACTGGGCGCGGCAGCCGCCTCTTCCTGCAGCGCGCGCAGGATGCGTTGCCCGGCGCGACCATCGGCATTGGCCCAGCCAAGGCGTTGCTGTTCGGCCTGGATCGCGCGACGCGTGGCAGTACCGATCATGCCGTCTGCGCTACCGATATCGTGGCCGCGGGCCAGCAGCAGGGTCTGCAGCTGACGGCGCTCATCGCGGCCGATTCCGGGATCGTCGGTGGGCCAGGCCGTGGCCAATCCGGCGCCGCCGCGCAGCTGGTCGGCCAGCGTGGCGATCGCCAGTGCGTAACTCTCGGCCGCGTTGTAACTGTAGATCGCGTCGTAATTGCGGAACACCAGCAACGCCGGGCCCTTGCTGCCGGCCGGCAGCAGCAGGGCGGCACGCGCGTCGGCGGGAAGCTTGGCCGGGGCCAGCGCACTGCCATCCAGCGCAGTCACTCCCTGCGCGCGCCACTCGGCCAGGGCGCGGCGCTGGGTACGCCCCGCCTGGCTGGCATTGAAACCGGCGGGGACACGCACCTCCATGCCCCACGGCTCGCCACTGCGCCAACCGGCGCGCTTGAGGTAGTTGGCGGTGGACGCCAGCGCATCGGGGATGCTGCCGACCAGGTCGCGGCGACCATCGCCATCACCATCCACGGCGATGCGTGCGTAGGTGCTGGGCATGAACTGCGTATGCCCGAAGGCGCCTGCCCAGGACCCGGTGAGGCCCTGTGCCTGCAGGTCTCCACGGTCGATCAGCGTGAGCAGGGCCAGCAGTTCACCGCGGAAGAAGGCCTGACGGCGGCCGGCGCAGGACAGCGTGGCCAGCGACTGCAGCAGCGGGCGCTTGCCGAACACGCGGCCGTAGTCGCTCTCCACGCCCCAGACCGCGACGATAGTGGCCGGATCGACGCCGTACTGTGCAGACACCCGATCGAGCAGGTCACGATGCTGCTGCAGCATCGCGCGGCCATCATCAACACGCTGGCGATCGACCAGCGCGGCCAGGTAGTCCCAGATCGGCGTGGTGAATTCGGGCTGCGCATCGAGCAGGTCGAGCACGCTCGGGTCGGGCGTGAGGCCAGCGGTGATCTCAGTGAAGCGCTCGGCACGGATGCCCCGGCTGGCGGCGGTGGCCTGCAGGTTCGCCAGGCAGCGGCTGAAGGCTGGATCGGCACTGGCATCCGCTGCCGCAGGCGTGGGGGCCGAAACCAGGGCGGCTGCCAGGCCGAGCGTGGTGAGAATGGGCATGGCGTCCTCCGTGTTGCCGTTGCAGGGCCATCTTAGGGGTACCGATGCCGCCGAACCTGAAGGGCACCCGGACCACCGGCGGGCTGGACCGCACGCAGCAGGCGCAGGCCGTAGGCAGGACGGTCGGCATCCCAGCGCTGCGTGACCTGCAGCCCAGCCTGCTGCAGCAGCGCTTCAAAGCTGTCATCGGTGTACTTGTGACTGTATTCCACGCGGATCGGCTCATCGGCGGCGAAGTGGAAGGTCCGGCCATCGAGATGGACATCCTGCGCCCAGCGGCTGACCAGGTCGGTTTCAATACGCAGCCGGGCGGTGCTGTAGCACGCACGATGACGGAATCCGTCGAGATCGAAGTCACTGCCGATCTCGCGGTTGAGCCGGGCCAGCAGGTTGAGGGTGAAGGCAGCGGTGACGCCCTGCGCGTCGTTGTAGGCTGCCTCGATCAGCGCCGGGTCCTTGTGCAGGTCGATGCCGACCAGGGCCAGGCCCTCACCGCCCATGGTCTGGCGCATCGCGCGCAACAGCGCGATGGCGTCCTCGCCTTCGAAGTTGCCCAGCGTGGAACCGGGGAAGAACAGCAGGCGTCGCGCCGGCTCGCGCTCGGGCATGGGCACGGCCACGGGACGGGTGAAGTCGGCGCAGACCGGCAGCATCTCGACCTCGGGCAGCGCCGGTGCCAGGTGATCGATGCTGGACAGCAGTGCGGCACGCGAGATCTCGATCGGCGTGTAGGCCACCGGATCGTGCAATGCGGCCAGCAGCAGCGCGGTCTTGCGGCCACTGCCGCTGCCGAGTTCCACCACGTGCAGGCGCGGGCCGACGGTACGGGCGATGTCCGGCAGCACGCGCTTCAGCAGGGCCAGCTCGGTGCGGGTGGGGTAATACTCGGGGGTCTGGGTGATCTGCTCGAACAGGCGCGAGCCGCGGGCATCGTAGAAGTACTTGGAGGGCAACTGCCGCGACGGGCGCGACAGACCGGCCACCACATCGGCCAGGATCTGCTGGCGCCCCGGGGTGAGATCGGTCAGCGCCTGCAGTGCGTCATCCACCGTACTCATGTGAGGTCCCTGGCCAGGCGCAGCCCGGAGAACTGCCAGCGCGCCGGCGGCATGAAGAAATTGCGGTAGCTGGCACGCACATGTCCGCGCGGAGTGGCGCAGCTGCCGCCGCGCAGCACCCACTGCCCGCACATGAACTTGCCGTTGTATTCGCCCAGGTTGCCGGCGAACGGGCGGAAGCCCGGATAGGCCCCATAGGCGCTCTGGGTCCACTCCCATACATCGCCGAACATCTGTCGCAGGCCATTGCCCTGCCCGGCCTGCGGGTGCAGGCCATCGTCATCGGCGAAATGGCCGCGTAACGGTTGCGAGGCGGCAGCGGCTTCCCATTCGAACTCGCTGGGCAGGCGTGCACCGGCCCAGCGGGCGCAGGCGTCGGCCTCGTAATAACTGAGGTGGCAGACCGGCGCGTGCAGGTCCAGTTCGCGCCAACCGCCCAGGGTGTATTCGCGCTGCAGGGCGTCGTCCCAGTACAGCGGGTGCTGCCAGTCCTCTGCTTCGCGCAGCGCCCAGCCTTCGCTGAGCCACCAGCGCGGCTCGCGATAGCCGCCGGCCTCGATGAAGGCCAGGTACTCGGCGTTGCTGAGCGGGCGCTCGGCCAGGGCATGGGCGGGCAGCAGCACGCGGTGCGGCGGCGATTCGTTGTCGTAGGCGAAGGCGGCGTGCTGCGGCCACGCCGCGGCACCGACGGTAACGATGCGTTCGGGCGATTCGATCCAGCCCTGCGCAGTGGCGATGCTGGTGATGGCGTGCAGGTCCTGCCGGTAGGCCGGCTGCAGCGGATTGCACCAGAACGCATGCTTGATGTCGGTGAGCAGCAGTTCCTGGTGCTGCTGTTCGTGCTGCAGGCCCAGCTGCAGGTGCTGCAGCGCCTGTGGGTCGAGGTCGCCGGCAGCAAGGCGTGACTGCACCTGCGCATCCACCTGCTGGCGGTAATCGCGTACCTGCTGCAGCGAAGGGCGCGACAGCAGCCCACGCTGTGGCCGCGCGTGGGCCGGGCCGATGCTCTTGTAGTAGCTGTTGAACAGGAAGTCCCAGCCAGGATCGTGCGCCGGTGCGGCGGCAAGGCCTGCCAGCACGAAGCGCTCGAAGAACCAGGTGGTGTGGGCCAGGTGCCATTTGCTCGGGCTGGCATCGGCCATGCTCTGCAGCATGGCGTCCTCGGCGCTGAGCGGCGCGGCCAACTGCAGGCTGCGGGCCCGCACCCGCGCGAACTGGTGGGCGAGATCGTGCTGCGGGGCAGCGACGGCGGCAGGTACGCTGTCCATGCAGGCAGCATCGGCGCAGGCCGGTGAGTGCGACGTCATGGTTCGGCGTCACTTTGTTCACATGGGTGACCCGCCCGCATTCAAGAAGCGGGCCCGAACGCCGCTAACGGCAGTGCTGCGGCCGCGTCGTCACCGCGCTGGAATTCCTGCTTGCCCCTGCATCCGCTCCGCCAGCCTGCGCATTACCTGTTCGTGCTGCCCGCCGTGCTGGTCGCACTGCTGCTGTGGACGGCGCTGGGCAACGAAGACGTTGCCAGCCCGGCCCAGCGCATCCTGCCGTGGCTGCTGGCCAGCCTCGGCGCCGGGCTGGCCCTGCTCTACCACCAGGTGCGTGCGCTGTGCCTGTTGCTGCTGGTGGCGGTGGTGTTCGCGCTGCTGCACCAGGATGTGGGTGGCTACCTGCGCAGTGGCCATGTGACCGCCCTGACCCCGCTGCGCTTCCATGCCATCTCGGCCTGGTTGCCGCTGCTGTTGGCGGGCCTGGCATTGTGGCCGGAACGCGGGCGACGTCGCCAGGACCTGCTGCTGCGCGGCGTGGCCTGCGGCCTGGCGCTTGCCGTCTTCCTGCTGCTGGCAGCACAGCAGCCCAGCGGCATGCACGACCTGTTGTCGGACCGTCACTGGCGCTGGATTCCCGCCCACTGGAACGCGCTGGCGCAGGTGCCGGCCCTGCTGTTCCTGCTGGCCACCGCTGCGTTGGGCTGGCAGGCGTGGCGGCATCCGCGGCCATTGCACACCGCGATGCTGCTGGCCCTACTGTGTCTGTGGTGGATGCTGCCGCGGATCTTCCTGCAACCGGTGCTGTTGCCGGCACTGAGCAGTGCTGCCCTGCTGCTGATGCTGGGTGCGATGCTGCAGGAGTCCTTCCACATGGCCTTCCGCGATGAACTGACCGGCCTGCCGGGGCGCCGCGCGTTCAACGAGACCGTGCAGCGGGCACGCGGCACCTACAGCATCGCAATGGTGGACGTGGATCACTTCAAGTCCTTCAACGACACCCATGGCCACGATACCGGTGACGACGTGCTGCGCCTGGTGGCCTCGCGGCTGTCGCGGGTCAGCGACGGTGGCCGCGCGTTCCGCTATGGCGGCGAGGAGTTCGTCGTGGTGTTCCTGGACCGTCCGGCGGCGGCCTGTGTCGATGCCGTGGAAGCATTGCGGCAGAGCATCGAGGCCACCCGCATGCAGCTGCGCGACCGCAGTACCCGCAGCCGTGATGACGAAGCCGGCCGCCAGCAGCGCGGACGCGGCGGCAACGGCCAGGTGGTGCAGGTGACAGTGAGTATCGGCCTGGCCGACAGCCGTGAGGATCCACGGCCGGCAGCGGTGATCAAGGCGGCCGACCAGGCGCTGTACAGGGCCAAGGACGGCGGCCGCAACCAGGTCCGCGCGCACGCCGGCCAGCGCGTGCTGGCCGTGCGCGGCGGCTGAGGCTCAGACCGCGTCGAGGTAGTACCAGCGGCCGTCGATGCGCAGGAAGCGGCTGTGCTCGGTCATTTTCACCGCACTGCCGCCGCCGATGCGGTAGCGCGCGGTGAAGCGCACCTCGGCGCTGTCCGCACCGGTGGGCGTGTGCTCGTGCACGGTCAGGCCCAGCCAATGCGTGCGCTGGCCCGGCGCCTCCTCCAGCACCAGCTCGGCCGGGCGGGTATCCGGGTGCCAGGTCTGGCGCAGGTAATCGGCAAGGCCACGCACGTACGCGCTGTAGCGCGAACGCATCAGGCGCTCGGCGTCCGGTGCGGCTTCGCCGGCATGGAAGCGTCCACAGCAGGCGGCGTAGTCGGCGGCCAGGCCACAGGGACAGGGATCGGCGGGTTGTCGGCTCATGCCGTCATTGTCGCCGGGTTGCACGGATTGATCCACGCGCGGCACAGGTCAGTTGCAGCAGGACAGGCGTATGCTGTCGCGCCCCCACCTTGAATGACCGCCGTGCTGGAACTGGTTCCCCCTGAGTTGTGGTGGCTGGTGGTGATCGCCTTCATCGCCGGCCTGGTGGATGCCGCCGTCGGTGGCGGTGGCCTGGTGCAGCTGCCCGGCCTGTTCACGGTGCTGCCGCAGCAGACGCCGGCAATGCTGTTCGGTACCAACAAATTCAGTTCGATGTTCGGCACCGGTGCGGCGGCCTGGCGCTATGCGCGTAACGTGCGCTTCCCGTGGAAGCCGGTGCTGTTCGCGGCCGGTACCGCCTTCATCTTCTCGTTCGCCGGGGCCACGGCGGTGAGCCTGCTGCCCAAGGATGCGGTGCGCCCGCTGGTGCTGGTGCTGCTGATCGCGATGCTGGCCTACACACTGTGGAAGAAGGACTTCGGCGCGCTGCACCGGCCGCAGGAGATCGGACGCCGCGAGCTGGTGATCGCGCTGGCGATCGGTGCGGCGATCGGTTTCTACGATGGATTCTTCGGGCCGGGCACCGGCAGTTTCCTGATCTTCCTGTTCGTGCGCTTCTTCGGGCTGGATTTCCTGCGTGCATCCGCCGCGTCGAAGGTGGTGAACCTGGCGACCAATGTGGCGGCAATCTCGTTCTTCGTGCCCACCGGCAACATCCTGTGGCTGTTCGCGCTGCCGATGGCGGCGGCCAACATCATCGGCTCGGTGGTCGGCACGCGATTGGCGCTGAAGGGCGGCACGCCGTTCATCCGCAAGCTGTTCGTGGGGTTGGTGGTGGTGTTGATCGCACGGATGGCGTGGGATACGTTCCGCGGTGCGTGAATGCGGTTGCCGGCCAGCGGCCGGCACTACCATGGGCGGGTTCATGACCCGGTAGTGCCGGCCGCTGGCCGGCATTCCCATTCAATCGGCCGGGTCAGGCCTCGGCTTCTTCCGGTTCGTTGGCCTGCTGGCGGCTGCGTTCCGGCAGCTTCAGCCGCTTGCCTTCTTCGTCGTACTCGATCAGCAACACGCCGGAGTCGTGGCGACCGCTGATCTCGACGAAGCAGGCGCCACCGATGAACGGTTCCAGCGTCATCACCGACTTCAGCGGGGTGGCCACCACCATCTGGAAGCCGAAATTGTCGAAGATGTTCATCGCCAGTGCGGTGAACTCGTTGTCGGCCTTGTCGAAGGCCTCGTCGAGCACCACCGCGGCGTAGCTCGGCAGCTGGCTGTCGGCGCCGCCGAGCTGGTAGCGCAGTGCTGCGGCCAGGCAGGTGGTGGCCAGTTTCTGGCGCTGGCCACCGGACTTGCCGGCGCCGCTGCGGTAGATCTCGACCTGCTGGCGCGTTTCCGCATCCAGTTCGACGCCGATGAACTCCACGTGCATGCGCACGTCCAGCACCAGCTCGCGCCAGCGCTTGTCCTCGCCTTCCTGCGAGCCCAGGCGGTTGACCAGCTGGCGCAGCACGGTGAACTGCGATTCGGCCAGCTCGCGCTGCTCGGTCTGCTGTTGCGACAGCACTTCGCGCAGCTGCAGGTGGAACTCGCCGACTTCCGGCAGGCGGCGGTCGCTCAGCTCGATGGTCAGCAGCGTGCCGCGGTTGAACGGCACCTGTTCCAGGCTGGCATTCACTTCGTCCAGGCGCTGGCCGATCGACTTGCGGGCCTCTGCACTGTGCCGCTGCAGGGCCAGCAGGTTGTTCTTGCTCTGGTTCTGCAGCAGGTCGAAGAAGCGTTCTTCGTGCTGCGGAAGTCCATCACGCTCCAGCCGTTCGAGACGGGCGAGGAAATCCTCGGCCGAGGCCACCGACACGGTGAAGTCACCCGACTCCTCCGGCCACTGCTGGATGAAGCGACGGAAGCAGCCGATCAGCTGGTTCTCGATGCGGTTCAGGTCCTGCTGCGACGACGACAACTGTTCATTCAGCGCATTGCTGACCTGGCGCATGTGCGCTTCCAGCGTTTCCAGGCTGAGCGGGCCCTGCTCCTGCAGGCGCTCGGCCAGGCCGGCCTCCTGCTCCTGAGCCAGGCTCGGCAGCACCAGTGCACGGCTCTGCTGGCGCGCGCGGTCGAGGCGGTCACGTTCCTTGACCAGCTGGCCACGCTCGACGCGGACGTCTTCATAGGTACGGCGGGACTGCTCGATGTCGGCGCGCACGGCGTCGATCTGCTTGGCCAGCTTGGCGAGGTCGGCGTTGCCTTCGCGCAGGTCGCGCAGGGTGGCCTCGATATCGCTCAGGCGCTGCTGCGGGGCGGCGATGTCGATCTCGTTCCAGCTGATGCTCACCAGTTCGTGGCAGGCCAGGCGACGCTCGTTGTCGCGGTCACGCTGACCGCGCAGGCGCGCGATATCGGTTTCGCAGCTGGCGATGCGCTTGGCCAGTTCCTGCGCTTCACGCTCGAAGGCACCCACCTTGTCGTGGTTGTTGAAGCCGAGGATCCAGCGGCGGCGATCGCCGACGGCGCTGCGATCGTCCTTCTCGAAACGATCGCCCGGATGCTTGACCTGGCCTTCGCGGGTGATGCCGCGGTCGACGTTGCGCAGCTGCTTGGCGTCCACGCATTCGTAGTCGAAGCGCTTGCCCAGCTCGCGGCGCAGCCAGCTTTCGAACACGTGCTCGCGCAGTTCCAGCTTGTGCAGCAGCGACTTCGCCGACGGCTCTCGGGCAAACGCATCATCGTTGCGGCGCACGCGGTAGTAGGTGAAGCGCATGCCCAGGTGGGTACGGTTCACCCACTCGGCGACGTCGTTGTAGTGCTTGTCATCGACCAGCAGCGACAGCGCGAAGCCGCCCAGCACGCGCTCGATGGCGCCCTGCCAGCCCTGCTCTTCCGAGCGGACCTGGATCAGCTCGCCGACGAACGGCAGCGCCGCTTCGGCAATGCCGGTTTCCTCGGCCAGGCGCGCGCGCAGCTTCTGCATCGGCGCCGGGATGTTGGACGGCGTGCGCTGCATCGCCTCCAGCTCGCTGCGCACTTCGCCGAAGCGGCGCTCGTCATCGCGCTTGCCACCGAGGCGATCGCTGATCGCATCATCCAGTGCCGCCGAGGCACGCTGGCGGTCCTGCAGTTCGTTCTGCGCACGCTCGACCAGCTCTGCGAAACCGTGGGCATCGCCGGGCAGTTCGGCCTGCAATTGCTGAGCCGCTTCCTGGGCCTGGTCACGCTTGGCCTGGCGGCGGTCGCGCTCGGCTTCGGCGCGGCCCTGCTCGCGTTCCAGTTCCTCGATGCGCTCACCGCCCTGCTGGCGGCGCTGCAGTTCCAGTTCGGCCAGGCGCTCGGTGTGGTTGTCCAGCGCGGCGCGGCGCTGGGCTTCCTCGCCCAGCAGGCCACGGTCACGCACATCCATTTCGCGCAGGCGCGCTTCGATCAGCGCCTGGCGGCGGCTTTCACGGAAGCTGTCAACGCCAAGCTTCAGCGCTTCGTCGTCGCCGCGCTGGCGGTGCATTTCCTTCAGATCGTTGTAGTAGGCGCGCGCCGGCAGCAGGGTTTCCACCTGGCGGCGGGCGGTGACCACGGCCTGGTGCGCGCCATCGAGCTCGGCGAAGTCGCTGACCAGGCGCTCGGCGGCGTCGAAGGTCTTCGGCGTGTCGAGCATGAAATCGCGCAGGAAGACGTTGAGGTCGCCCAGGTTCTTCGCCGACTGCGTCTTGTGCAGCAGGCGCAGTGCCATCTCGTTGTCGATGCCGAGGAGGTCGCGGAAGCGCTCGGCATAGCCGGAGAAGGTGTCGAAATGGTGCAGGTCGGACAGCTTCTGCTTGAGCTTGCGCAGGTCCAGATCGAACCCACCGAGATCCTTGGCGATGTCGAACGGACGCTCGGCGATCATGTAGTGCTTGCGCACGTCGCCGGCCGAGGTGCCGTTGCCGGAGATCCACAGCAGGCGCACCAGGCTGACCACGCGGCCATCGCCGGCGCGGTACTCCAGCACCAGCGCGGTCCAGGTCGCGCCCTTGCGCAGGTACTGGGTGGCGATTTCGCCGGTGCCGCTGTCCTGCTGGTCGGCCCACGCGCCACGCACGTAGGACACCAGGTTGCGGTCGCGGCCACTGCGCTCGGCTTCACGCGCGGCGGCGTTGAAGTCGACGATGGCCGGCGGCGTCAGCAGCGCGGACATGGCATCGAGCAGGGTCGACTTGCCCGAGCCGGAACGGCCGACGAACAGGAAGCCGCGCTCGGCGATCGGTACTTCGGTCAAACCGTTGAAGGTGCCCCAGTTGTGCACCTGCAGGCGGCGCATGCGGAACTGCTGCAGGCGCGGGTCCGGCAGGCCTTCGTTGAACAGGGCGGGGGTGTGCTTGGAGATAGCCATGCGATGGTCGGGTCTCTCAGGCCTCGGCGGCCGGGGTTTCGCGCAGCTGGCGGTAGACCGCCGAAAGCTGGGACACGTCTTCGGCGGAGAACAGCAGCTTCAGCGCCGGCGAGACTTCGTGGCGGTCTTCCTGGCCGCTGAGGCGGGTCAGGATGTGGTTGTCCTTCATCTTCTGCACCGCCGAGGCGACGCGGCGATTGAAGCCGGCGCGGTCGGTGGACAGGTTCTTTTCGTAGATGGCCAGCGCTTCGGCCATCTCGGCGTCGGCGACCACCGCGCGGTTGCCCCGCGCGTCGGCCTCGGCCAGCTGCTGGCGCAGGTACAGCAGCAGCACCGAGTCGATGAAGGTCAGCGGCGAGGTGCGCAGCAGTACCGGTGCATCAACGTCTTCGGTGTCGGCCTGGCGGGTGAAGGCCACGCCGCTGTCGCGGTCCAGCACCAGTTCCAGGAACAGGTCGGCCAGCGCGGAGCGGATGGCGGCTTCACTGCGGATCAGCGCCGGCCACAGCTTGGCGTGGCGCAGCTGGTCGATGCTGGGGCCGATCAGCAGCTGGCACAGCGCGCGGCGCGCATCCAGCGGCAGGCGCCCGGTATCGCCCAGGTAGTACACGTCGTTGCCACGGCGGGGCTGCGCCACGCTCGCCACCGGCTCGGCCTCGTAGGCGTCTTCCGCCACGTCGGCCTGCGGTGCGTCGATCGGATCTTCATGCCAGCTCATGGCGTCTCTCCTGGGTGAACCAAACCAGCGGGATGCGGGCGCGACGGATCTGGCCGTCGCCACCACGCCATTGCGCGAGCTCCTGCTCGCCGGCGACCACGTTGCCGAAGCGCGTGCCCAGTGACAGGTAGCCGATGACACTGCCCAGGCCCTGCGGCGCTTCGCGCTGCGACAGGGCCTGGGCGATGCTCAGCCGCGGCTGTGCATCGAGCAGGTCGTGCAGGTCGCGGCGCAGGGTACGGAAGTCGATTTCGGACGAAGCGACCAGATCGCCGACGCTCTCCAGGCTGATCGCGGCCGCGTCGTTGTATTCGACGTTGCCATCGACCTGGGCACTGCGTGGATCATGCAGCTTCCACTGCGACCACGAGCGCAGGCGGCTGGTGGTCAGCTGCAGGTCGCGGCCGATGCCGCGCTGTGCCGGGAACTCATCGCGCAGTGCCAGCGCTTCGGACTGCGCCTGCTTCAACAACTGGTTGAGGCGGCGCTGTTCCAGGTAGCCACGGCTCTGCACGAAACCGCGCAGGCTGCGCGCGAAGTTCTGCAGCACATCGTGCACCTGGCCGCCACGCTCGAGCATGGTGCTGGTGAAGCCACGCAGGAAGTTGCGTTCGTTGCGGTCCAGGCGGCGCGCGAAGCCACGCGCCAGCACTGCTTCCAGCGCGGCATCGAGCTGGGCGCTCTGTTCGGCGTCGTTGAGCAGGCGCCAGAAGGCCTGGAAACTGCGCCCGGCATCGCTCTCGCCGATCACGTCCACGCCTTCGAACAGCTGCGACAGGACGTCACCGCGCTCGCCTTCATCGTCGATGATGCGTTCGCGGAAATCACGGTTGAGCTGCTCGAAATCGTCGCGCACGCGGCGGAAGTCTTCGGTCAGTTCGTCGGCCAGGCCGATGATCTGGCGCGCACGTTCCAGCGCGCGCTTGCCATCCAGCGCGATCACGCGGCCAGCACCGACGCGGGCGATCTCGGCATCGATGCGGTCACGCTCGTCGCGCAGCGCCGACAGGCGCGCGTCCGGATCGGATTCGGTCTGCGCTGCCAGCTGCGAGAGCTGTTCGATGACCAGCGCCAGGCGGCTTTCGGTGGCCGCCACGCGGGCCTGCTCGAGGCCATCGGCGAAGCGGATCGCCTGCAGCGCCGCGGTCGACAGTTCGTACTGTTCCTGGTCGGCACCCTCGGGCAGGCGGCGTTCCAGCCAGCCCTGGGCCAGCCAGTGCGCGATGTAGGCCTGCGCGGTACGCGGCAGGTCGCGCGACAGTTCGTCGCCGTTGAGCTGGTCCAGCGCGCGTTGCAGGCGCTCGTTGAGCACCGACGACGACAGCGTGCGCTCGCCGTCCATCAGCAGCCCCTGCAGCAGGCCGATGATTTCCGGGGCGTGGTCAGCGGCGAGCAGCTTCCATTGGGGCTGTTCGCGCAGATGACGGTAACGGGAGATGCGTTCGCGATGCTTCATGCAGCGAAAGAGGTCTGTAGGGCTGACAGGGACGAGCCGCCACGCACGGCTGCCGCGCGGGCAGCCGTGGGCATGCCGGCCCGCAGGGGCCGGCGGGGTGCGGGCAAGCGGCTCAGCGCTTGCCGCCCACTTCGATGAAGCGCAGGAACTCGGCGCGGGTACGCGCGTCGTCGCGGAAGCTGCCCAGCATCTTGGAGGTGACCATGCTGACGCCGCGCTTGTGGATGCCGCGGGTGGTCATGCATTCATGGGCGCCTTCGACGACCACGCCGACACCGATCGGCTGCAGCACGTCCTGGATGCACTGCGCGATCTGCGCGGTCATCTTTTCCTGCACCTGGAAACGGCGGGCATAGGCTTCGACGACGCGGGCCAGCTTGCTGATGCCCACCACCTTGCCGGCCGGCAGGTAGCCGACGTGCACGCGGCCGATGATCGGCGCCATGTGGTGTTCGCAGTGGCTTTCGTACTCGATGTCACGCAGGACGATCAGTTCGTCATAGCCGGCCACTTCCTCGAAGGTCCGCTCCATGTAGGCGCGCGGGTCGTCGCGGTAACCGCTGAACCAGTCGCCATAGGCTTCGGCGACGCGGCGGGGGGTATCCAGCAGGCCTTCACGGGACGGATCCTCACCGGCCCAGCGCAGCAGGGTGCGCACGGCATCCTCGGCCTGGTCCTGGGTCACGTCGCCCTGCGGGGCGGCCTTTTCGTTGTTCTTGCTCATTGCGTACAGCGTCCCGAACGGGGGGCGAGCATCGTACCCGACCGGGGGGTGGGTCGTCCTGTTGGGACGGTTCATCGGGTGTCTGGTGGCGCCTGCCTGTTACGGGTTTGGATGGGGAAGGGCGGCAGGGCAGGACACGCCGTGAACCCATCCATGGGGGCTCGGTCGGCGCATCCATGCGCCTCACGGTCCTGCCCTGCCGCCCTTCCCCATCCCTGACAGTTTCCTGCGGGCGCGGCCGGACCGCCCGAAAGCGGGGTCAAAAGCGGGGGTTCATGGCTTCGGAAGCACCGCGCGCGACTGCGCGACTGCTGTGGTGGGCGCGGACCGCTGGTCCGCACAGCTTTGGCTTCTGCTCCTGCCTTTAAAGAGCCAACCCACCGCGCCACGTTGCTACGGTGGGGCAGCGGGGGCCGGACGGGGCAGGACCGTCCGCGGCATGGATGCCGCGGCCGAGCCCCCAGGGACGGGTTTACGGCGTGTCCTGCCCCGTCCGACCCCCGCTGCCCCACCGTAGCAACGTGGCGCAACGCTTTTCCTCACTACACCCCCGCCCATTCAGAAAAACCAATTGATAGGAATGAAATTAGTAGTATCCTATCTATCTCTTATGGACCGACCCCTCGACGAGCGCACCGTGCTGCAGATGCAGCTCAGCTCCGGCCTGCTGTACGCAGGGCGGCAGTGGCAGCGCCTGGCCGACAGCCGCCTGGGCAGCTACGGCATCTCCACCGCCTGCACCATGCCGCTGCTGATGATCGGCCGCTCCGGCGGTGGCATCCGCCAGGTGGCGCTGGCCCAGCAGCTGGGCATGGAGGGGCCTTCCCTGGTGCGCCTGCTGGACAAGCTGTGCGCCAGCGACCTGGTCCGCCGCGAGAGCGACGCCAGCGACCGCCGCGCCAACCTGCTGTGGCTGACCGACGCCGGCCAGGCCCTGGTCAGCGAGCTGGAAGACCAGTTGATCGGCCTGCGCCAGGACGTGTTCGGCGAGCTTTCCATGGATGAACTGCACGCCGTGCTGAAGGCATGGCGCCTGCTGGCCGAGGCCGCCGACCGCATTACGTAAGACCGCTGCCCCCGAACACCGCCGCTGCCGTGCACACGCCAGCGGCTTTTGCCCGTTGCTGTTGTTTCGTTGTCCCTCCCCTCCCCCACCTCGCCCCCGCCCCTACCGATGCCCGGTGAATTCAGTCTCCACGGAGTGTTCGTCCCGACCCTGCTCGGGTTGATGGTGTTGGCCTATCTGGTCAACAGCGGCCTGCACGCGCTGCTGCAGCGTGCCGGCGCCTACCGCCATGTATGGCACCCGGCGCTGTTCAACCTGGCGCTGTACGGGATCGTGCTTGGCCTGCTGTTCCACCTCCTGCGTTGGATGCAATCGTGAACAAGATCGTGAAGAAGACCCTGCCGGTGCTGCTCACCAGCGCAGCCGTGATCGTGGCCCTGCTGGTGCTGCGCCAGCTGTGGGTCTATTACATGGATGAGCCATGGACCCGCGACGCCCATGTCGGCGCCGACGTGGTGCAGATGGCGCCGGATGTGTCCGGGCTGGTGGAAACGGTGGACGTGGCCGACAACCAGGCAGTGAAGAAGGGCGACCTGTTGTTCGTGGTCGACCGCGCGCGCTACCGCATCGCACTGGAGCAGGCCAAGGCCAGCCTGGCCGAGCGCCAGGCCTCGGTGGCGCAGCTGCGCCGCGAGATCGGCCGCGACCGCAGCCTGCAGGACCTGGTCGCCGCCGAGGACGCCGAAGTGCGCCGCGCCAAGCTGCAGGCTGCACAGGCCGCGCTGGCCACCGCACAGGCCGCAGTCGACCTGGCCGAACTCAACCTGGGCCGCACCGAGGTGCGCGCACCGGCCGATGGCCGGGTCAACGACCGCACCCTGCGCGTGGGCGACTACGTGGTGGCCGGCAAGCCGGTACTGGCGCTGCTGGATACCGGCTCGTTCCGCATTGATGGCTACTTCGAGGAAACCCGCCTGCGCGGCGTGGCGCCGGGGCAGAGCGTCGACATCCGCCTGATGGGCGAATCGACCCCGCTGCGCGGCCATGTCGAGAGCATCGCTGCCGGCATCGAGGACCGCTACCGCAGCAACGGCAGCAGCCTGCTGCCGAACGTGACCCCGGCCTTCGACTGGGTGCGGCTGGCGCAGCGTATCCCGGTGCGCATCAGCATCGACGAGGTGCCCGAGGGCGTGGAACTGATCGCCGGCCGTACCGCCACGGTGACCGTCCAGACCAGCAGCACGAAGCACGCAGGCAAGGCCGGCACCGCGCCGACACAGGCGGGCCTGTGAACACCACCCTGCCCCGTCTCGGCCTGATCGTCGCGCTGGCCAGCCTGGCCGCGTGCAGGACCGTCGGCCCCGACTACGCCCTGCCGGAAGACTCGGCGTTCAAGCGCCCGCAGGCCAATGCGGCCTTCATTGACACCCAGAACCCGCAGGTGGCCGCCAACCAGGCGCTGCCCGACCGCTGGTGGTCGCTGTACAACGACCCGGTGCTGGACGGGCTGATCACCCAGGCGCTGCGCGACAACGTGGAACTTAAGGCCGCCGATGCGCATCTGCGCCGTGCCGCCGCCGTATACGAGCAGGCGCTGGACGCGGGCGGCTTCGAGTACGAGGCCGAGGCCGGCGTCAGCCGCGCGCAGCTGTCGGCCGAATCGTTCCTGCAGGAACACGAGCTGCCGGTGATCAACCTGGCCGACGGCAAGTTCGCGGTCAGCTACCAGTTCGACCTGTTCGGCAAGCTCAAGCGCGGCGCCGAAGCGGCGCGCGCCGACGAACAGTCGGTGGCCGCCGCACGCGACCTGGCCCAGGTCAGCGTGGTTGCGCAGGTGGCCGACAGCTACCTGGAAATCTGCCATGCCAACCACGAGCTGCATGTGGCCGAGCATTCGCTGCAACTGCAGCAGCGCAGCCGTTCGGTCACCCAGCGCTTGATCGATGCCGGTCGTGGCACGCCGCCGGAGCTGGCCCGCGCCAATGCCCAGGTGGCGGTGCTGGAAGCTGCACTGCCGCCGCTGCATGCGCAGCGTTCGGCGGCCGCCTATTCGCTGGCCGCGCTGCTCGGGCAGACCCCGGGCCAGCTGCCGGCCGGCGTGATCGACTGCGCGCACGCCCCCGCCCTGGCGCAGCCGTTGCCGGTGGGCGATGGTCGTGCGCTGCTGCAGCGTCGCCCGGACGTGCGCCAGGCCGAGCGCAAGCTGGCCTCGGCCACTGCACGCATTGGCGTGGCCACCGCCGAGCTGTACCCGGATATCCGCCTCGGTGCCTCACTCGGTGCCGCCGGCCTGCTGGAGGACTTCGGCACGCCGATGACCCAGCAGTGGTCGATCGGCCCGCTGATCTCGTGGACGCTGCCGTCGTCCGGCACCCACGCCCGCATCCACGCCGCCGAAGCCGGTGCCGATGCGGCGCTGGCCGAGTTCGACCACACCGTGCTGCAGGCGCTGCGCGAAACCCAGACGGCGCTGGACCGCTACGCGCAGGACCTGCGCCGGCTGCAGTCGCTGCGCACCGCGCAGGAACAGGCTGCATTGGCCGCCGAACAGAACCGCCGGCTGTACCAGGGCGGCCGCACGCCGTACCTGTCCAGCCTGGATGCCGACCGCAGCCTGGCCACCAGCGATGCCACCCTGGCCGCGGCCGAAGCGCAGGTGTCGCGCGACCAGATCCACCTGTTCCTGGTGCTGGGTGGCGGTTGGCAGGCCAGTGCCACCCCGGCCGCCACCACGACCGCCGCGAAGTAAGCCATGAACGCGCTGACCGACCGCCAGGCCTGGCTGTTCTCGATCAAGACCTACCTGGCCGCGGTGGCCGCGCTGTACATCGCCATGGCCGGCAACCTGTCGCGCCCGTACTGGGCGATGGGCACGGTGTACATCGTCAGCCAGCCGCTGCTGGGCCCCACCCGGGCCAAGGGCGTGTATCGCATCGTCGGCACGCTGGTGGCCGGCCTGGCCACCCTGCTGGTGCTGCCGGCGCTGGTGGAGACTCCGCTGGTGCTGAGCGCGGCGATGTCGATCTGGCTGGCCGGCTGCCTGTTCATGGCGCTGCTCAACCGCGGTCCGCGCGGCTACGCGTTCCTGCTGGCCGGCTACACCACCGCCTTCATCGGCTTCCCGGCAGTGACCTCGCCGGAGACCATCTTCGACACCGTGGTGGCGCGCAGCGAGGAGATCATCCTCGGCACGGTGGTGGCAGTGCTGTTTGCTTCGCTGCTGTTCCCGGCCTCGGTGCGGCCGATGCTGCGTGCACGCATCGGCACCTGGATGGAGGACGCCGCGCAGTGGTGCCGGCAGATTCTTGAACGCGGCCGCGCGCACGCGCCACGCAACCGGTTGGCCGCCGACCTGGTGCAGTTCGAGGCGTTGATTGAATTCCTGCGCCGCGATGATCCGCGCCATGCCGGTTCGGCGGTGTCGATGGAGCGCCTGCGTGAGCGCATGCTGCTGCTGTTGCCGGTGCTGTCGTCGATCGCCGATCGGTTGAGTGCGCTGCGCAGCGATGGCCAGGCGCTGCCGGAGGGCCTGCCGGAACTGATCGACGACCTCCACGACTGGCTGGACGGGCCGACCAGCGCCAGCGAGTACGCCCGCCTGCGCGCGCGCATCAGTGCGCTGAAACCGCAGGTGGACCGCGATCTGCAGCACCTGCAGCTGGCCAGCCTGCTGCTGCGCCTGGAGGAACTGGTGGACCTGTGGCAGGACTGCCGCACGCTGCAGCATGCGATCGATCATGGCACCGCACCGCTGGACCGCGCGCACTACCGCATCCGCACCGAACGGGTGGCCGCTGACAAGCACGTCGACTACGGCATGGCGCTGTTCTCCGCGCTCAGTGCCGGCGTGGCGCTGATGAGCTACTGCGTGCTGTGGATCGCACTGGGCTGGGAAGGCGGCGGCAACGGCGCAATGATGGCCGCGGTGACCGCCGCGTTCTTCGCCGCGCAGGATGATCCGGCGCCGAGCATGGTGTCGTTCCTGGTGTGGGCGATGGTCGCTTCGGTGGTGGCCGGCGTGTACCTGTTCGGCGTGTTCCCGGCCGTACATGACTTCGGCCTGCTGGCGCTGGTGCTGGCGGTGGTGTTCCTGCCACTGGGGCTGATGCTGCATCACCCGAAGAGCGCGCTGTTCGCACTGCCGCTGACGGTGAACCTGGCCGCGCTGCTGAGCCTGCAGAACACCTACAGCGCCAACATCCAGACCTTCCTCAATTCGTCGATCGCGATGTTCATCGGCATTGGCTTTGCGGTGGTGATGACCCGCCTGTTCCGTTCGGTGGGTGCCGAGTGGACCGCACGCCGGTTGGTACGGCAGGGCTGGACTACGCTGGCCGAAGCCGCCGAAGGCCGCGGCCAGCAGGACCGCCAGCGCTTTGCCGCGCGCATGCTCGACCTGCTGGGCCTGCTCGCACCGCGCCTGGCGGCGACACCGGAGGGCAGCGACATCGCATCGGTGGACATGCTCAACGAGGCACGCATCGGCCTGAACATCCTGCAACTGCGTCGCGCACGGCTGGAACTGCCCGAGCGCAGCCGCGAAGCGGTCGAGCACATCCTGGAAGAGATCGCCGTGCATTACCGCCGGCAGATCGCTGCGCGCAAACCGATCGTGGCGGCCGAGGCGCTGCGCGAGCGGCTGGATACTTCGCTGGGCCGGGTTGGCGGCGTGGCCGCCTGCAAGGCGCGCGACGAGGCCCTGATGGGCCTGATCGGCCTGCGCTTCGCGCTGTTCCCGGAGGCGAAGGCATTGGCGCCAGGGTGGGCGGACGCCGGCGTTGCATCGGCTTGATAATGCCCGGCAGCGCCGGCCCATTCCCGGCGGCCTTTCGCCATGGCAACAGGACGGTTCAATGAGTTACGACATGATGGTCTTCGAGGCGAGTGCCGCCCCGCGCGAGGTGGCAGCCTTCATCGCCTGGTTCGAGAAGCAGGCCCAATGGGGCGAGAACCACGAGTACGACGACCCGGCGGTCAGCAGCCCGGCGCTGCAGGCCTGGTTCGCGGAGATGGCGCAGGAGTTCCCGCCGATGGACGGTCCGCTGAGCAATGACGATGACGACCGTGCCGAAGTGACCGAGTACAGCATCGGCCGCCAGGTGATCTACGGTGCGTTTGCCTACTCGGTGGCAGAGCATGCGCATGGCCGCGTGCAGGACCTGGCCGAGAAGCACGGCGTGGGCTTCTTCGATGTGAGCGCCGATGAAGCGGCGATCGTGTTCCCCGATGGCCTGGTGCTGATCGCGTAGATCCACGCCGAAGCGATCAAAGCGCGCTTCTGTAGAGTCGAGCCATGCTCGACTCCTGGGTCCATCAGCCGAGCATGGCTCGGCTCTACAGGAAGCGCATCGCGCCCGCGTCAGAACAGCGTGCCCTGCACCGTAGGCTGTTCGATGCACGCCGGCTCTTCGGCCACCTCTTCCGCGCCCAGCCGCCAGGCCAGCCCTCCCAACCGGCTGGCATGACGCTTCAACGCGGCCTGCAGCACCTCGGCACTGCCGGCCACGTGCAGGACCTGGCGGGCGCGGGTCAGGCCGGTGTAGACCAGTTCGCGCGACAGCACGCGGCTGTCCTGGCGCGGCAGCTGCAACCACACTTCGTCGAACTCCGAACCCTGCGCCTTGTGCACGGTCATCGCGAAGGCGCTTTCGTGCGCGGGCAGTGCGGCCGGGTGGAAGGCGCGTGGCTGGTCGACGGTGTCGCCGGGGAACCAGGCCACCATCGCGCCGCTGCCATCGCGCAGGCAGATGCCGATATCGCCATTGAACAGGCGATGACGGTAGCTGTTCTCGGTGACCAGCAGCAGCCGGCCCTGGAAATAGCCCGGTGTATTGCCGGCCAGCAGTTGTTCGATGCGGCTGTTGAGCCCACGTGCGCCCTGCGGGCCTTCGCGCAGTGCGGTCAGCACGCGCAGGCGTCCGGCCTGCTGCAGGGCCAGTATCGGATCGGCGGCATCCGCCAGCGCACGCCAGTGGCCCAGCAGGTGCTCGCGCTGGCCACGCAACGGATCGGCCTCGCCCTCGTGGAAACGCACGCCGGCCAGTTCACCGCTGCGCAGCAGCTGCAATGAGGCACTGCTGTCGCCTTCGCGCACGGCATGCGCCAGCGGTGCCAGGTCCAGTGCATCACTCTGCCGGTAACCGCGCTGCAGCTGCACGCGGCGCCCGGCAAAAGCGCGTGGTGCGGCCTGCGGCTGCAACGTGGCCGGCGCCAGCAGGCCATGCAACGCCTGCGCATCGTCGGCACGGGTGCCGATGCCATCGCCGCTGGCACGCAGGATCGCGCTGAGCACGTCGCCGGCTTCCACCGACGGCAGCTGGTCGGGGTCGCCAAGCAGGATCAACCGGGTGCCACTGGCGATCGCATCGACCAGCTTGGCCATCATCGGCAGATCGATCATCGAGGCTTCGTCGACCACCACCACGTCCACCGGCAGCGGATTGTCGGCGTGGTGGCGGAAACGCGGTGAATCGGGAATCACCCCGAGCAGGCGATGCAGGGTGGTGCCGGTACTGGGCAATGCCGCGCACAGCGCCGGATCCAGCCCTTGTTCCTGCAGGCGCTGCACGGCGACACGCAGGCTCTCGGCCATGCGCTCGGCGGCGCGACCGGTGGGCGCGGCCAGCGCGACCTCGGGCGCCGGCTGGCCGGCCTGCCGGGCCTGTGCGGCCAGCAGCAGCAACAGGCGCGCGATGGTGGTGGTCTTGCCGGTACCGGGGCCGCCTGTGACCAGCGCCAGCGGATGGCGCAGGGTCACGCCGGCCGCGCGCGCCTGGTGATCTTCGCTGCCCGACGCCTGCGGGAACAGATGCGCGAACAGTGGTGCCAGCGCTGCCATGTCCGGCGCCGGCAGCGGATGCCGGCCAATGCGTTGCAGGCCGGCGGCCAACTGGCGTTCGTACTCGCGGTAGCGGCGCAGGTAGAGCAATCCGTGTTCCAGCACCAGCGGCGCATCCTCGGCGATGGCATCGGCCTGCTCCGGTGTCGCCACCCACGGCGACGCACGCAGCTGCGCCAGCCAGTCCTGCGCGGCAGGCCACTCGGGCACGCCTTCCAGCAACCGCTGCGGTTGCGTGGGATCGAACGCGGCATGGCCTTGCGATACCGCCAGCGAGGCCAACGCGGCCGCCAGCGCCACGCTCTCGGGCGTGTCGTCGCGCAGTCGTTGCAGGCTGGTCGCCAACGCATGGTCGAGGGTGCGCAGCTGGCCCTTCTGGTGCAGTTCCTTCAGCAGGCTCATGCGCTGGCTCCACGGGCACGTGCGGCCAGTTCGGCCTGGGCCTGTTCGCCACCGGCGAACAACGCATCGAGGGCATCGACCAGCGCCAGCGGGAAGCGGTCCACATGCACGCCGTTGCCGGCGGCATCCAGGCCGCGGCAGAACAGGTAGCGGATGCCGCCCATGTCGCGCTCGTAGTCGTAGGCCGCACCCAGCCGGAAACGCAGCCAGCGATGCAGCGCCACCGTATAGATCAGCGCCTGCAGGTCGTACTCGCTGTGGCGCATGGCAATGGCCAGCAGGTCCGGGCTGTAGCCGGGCAGGCGGTTGGACTTGTAGTCGAGCACGTACCAGCGCCCATCGCGCACGTAGGTGAGGTCGATCATGCCGGTCATCAGCCCTTCCAGGCGGCGGCGCTGGCCAAAACCGCGGCGCGCGCTGGAAACCCCATGTGCGTGCAGCACCTGCAGCAGCGCCGGCACCGCGGTCGGCTCGATGGCGAAATGGAAGTCGATTTCCGCACGGCGCTCGCCTTCATCCAGGCTGTGCAGCGCACCGCCCTCCGGCAGCGGCACGGTCAGCGTGTGACCGACCAGCGGCACCAGTACGGCCACGCCATCCCCAAGGTCGGCGTCAGCGTAGCCCTCGTCGTGCAGCGCCTTGCGCAGTACCTCGGCCTGGCCTTCAGGGGCTTCCAGGCCCGGTCGCCAGCCACCCCAGGCGGCGAAGTCGACGTTCTCCATCGCTTCGTGCAGCACGTTACCGAAGCGACTGCCCATGAAGCGCGGATCGACCGGTGTGCTGTCCTCGGCGGCCGCGGCGGGTTCCGGCAGCGCCGGTTCCAGCGGCAGTTCCGGGCCCACCGGTTCGTCGGCGGCGGGCGCCGGCAGCTCGGTGGCGGCGGCTTCGATGTCACTGCCCGCGCCAGCGTCTGCATGGGCCAGCTGGGTGAAGCTGTACACCCACCAGTCGTGCGGCACGCGCCGGGTCAGTGCACGCACGGCCGGCAGCTCACCTTCCACTTCGGCCGCCAGCTGCGGCAGTGCGGCCGGTGCCTCACTGTCATCGATGTGCACATCGGCATGCGCGCGCAGCGCCTGCAGGTCACCCAGCAGCGGCGCCAGCCGCGTCTTTGCCAGCCCGGCCAGATCGCCCACGGCAATCCACAGCGCGTGCTCGGCGCGGGTCAGGCCGACATACAGCAGGCGCGCGTCCTCGGCGCGCTGCTCACGCTCACGCTGGGCGCTGGCCGTTTCCCAGGCCTCGTCCTTGTCCAGCTTCCAGTGCAGCTGGCGCTGCCCACCCACGTGCACGGTACAGTGCGAAGCGGTGTTCGGTGCGCCGCCGTCGATGCCGACGAACGGCAGGAACACCAGCGGGTATTCCAGGCCCTTGCTCTTGTGCAGGGTGATGATCTGCACGCGGCGTGCATCCGATTCCAGGCGCAGCAGCTGCTGCTCGTCATCCTGGTCGGCGCTGGCCATCTGGCCCTGCAGCCAGTCCAGCAGGCCATGCATGCCCAGCGCCTGCGCCGAGGCTTCCTGCAGCAGTTCGCCCAGCTGCAGGTAGTTGGTCAGGCGACGCTCGCCATCGATCAGCGCCAGCAGGCGTTCGCCCTGTTCGGCACAGACATCGGCGATCACCGCGAACGGTCCACCGCGCTGCCAGCGCTCGCGCCAGTGCAACAGTTGCGCCTGGAAGCCGCGTTGCAGGTCGCCCTCGCGTTCCATCGCCGCGATCGCACTCGCCCGCTGGCCAAGCAGCACGGTCGCCAGCGCCGCACGCAGGCGTCCTTCATCGGCCGGTTGCAGCAGTGCCAGCAGCAGTGCGCGCAGATCACGTGCCTCGCTGGTGGCGAACAGGCTCTGCTTGCCCGCCGCCACGGCAGGAATACCGACCGCTGCCAGCGCGCGCTGTACAAGGGTGGCCTCGCGATGCGAGCGCACCAGTACCGCGATGTCGCCCGGCTGCACGGGGCGCCCGCGCAACACGGCGTTACCGGCGCGCGCATCGACCAGGGTCTGGTGGATCGCGGCCACGCAGGCCTGGGTCGCTGCATCACGCGAGGCGTCGGCACTCATCGCCTTGTCGCCGCCACTGCGCAGCACGCGCAGGGTCAGTGCCACGGCGGCGCGGCCGTCGCGCAGGTAGTCCGCGTCGATGCGCACGCCACCGGGGCGCACCGGTTCGAACTGGATGTCGCGCTCGAGGAACGCGTCTTCGCCGCCGTTGTCGTACAGCGCCTGCAGGGCACGCAGCACGGCCGGGCGTGAACGGAAGTTCTGGTCCAGCACCGGCGCCTGCTGCGCCACCTGCTTGGCCGTCAGGTAGGTATGGATGTCGCCACCGCGGAAACCGTAGATCGCCTGCTTGGGATCGCCGATCAGGAACAGCGCCGGCGCCAGGCCCAGCTCGCGCACCTCCGGCGAATCGCCGAACACGGTGTGGAAGATGCCCCACTGGCGGTCGTCGGTATCCTGGAACTCATCGACCAGCGCGATGCGGTACTGCGCGCGCAGCTGCCTGACCAGCGCCATGCGCTGCGGCCCTTCCAGGGCCAGTGCCACGCCATCGATCAGGTCGTCGTAGGTCTGCACCCGGCGCGTGCGCTTCAGCGCCTGCAGGCGCTGGGTGGCTTCGTCGCGCAGGCGGTGCAGGAAGTTCAGCGCGGTGGCACGCAGCCAGGCATCACGCTCGGCCAGCAGCGCGACATGGCGCGCCAACGGCGCCTGCAATGGCGACGACGGCGTGCGCTCGGCGAATTTCTTGTTGGTCTTGGCGGCCAGCGCCTCCGGCAGCAGCGCCGGCAGGCGCTCGTTGGCCAGCAGCTCGCGCGGATCGGCGCGCTCGGCCCAGGCCAGCAGTTGCCGGCCCAGCGGGTGCAGCCAGCCCTGCTTGTAGGACACGCCGTTGATCCACTTGTTGTCGACCGCATCGCAGAGGTCGATGAAGAACTGCTCGCCATGCTCGCGCAGCGCCTGCTGCAGTTCGGCGGCGTTGGCCTGCAATGCCGGGTGTGGATCGGCCAGCGTCACCGGCCGTGGCAACGGGTGCAAGGGCGGCGCGGCCAGCAGCGCGCGCAGATCGGCCGCCAGGGCGTCCGGGGTGGACCACAGCCAGGTCAGCGGCTCCAGCGTGGCCGGATCATTGGCGTGCACGCGCCACAGGTCGGCGGCGAGTTCCTCCAGCAGCTCGCGGTCACTGGCCAGCAGCTCCGGCGGGTCGAAGGTATGGCCGCTTTCCAGCGCGTGCTCGCGCAGCACGCGGGTGCAGAAGCCGTGGATGGTGAAGATTGAAGCCAGATCGATCTCGTCGGCGGCGACCTGCAGGCGACGCTTCAGCGCAGCGGCACTCTCGGTGCCATCCCGCAGATGGCGCTGCAGCACCTCGCGCGTCAAGCGCACATCCGGCGCCTCGCCCTCGGCCGGTTCCAGATCGACCAGGCGCGCGGCCAGCGCCAGCCGCTCGCGGATGCGCTTGCGCAGTTCCTGGGTGGCGGCGTCGGTGAAGGTCACCGCCAGGATCTGGCCGATGCGCAGCCCCTGCTCCACCACCAGGCGGGTGAACAGCGTGGCCAGGGTGAAGGTCTTGCCGGTGCCGGCGCTGGCCTCGATCAGGCGGATGCCCTCCAGCGGCAGGGCCAGATAGGGGTCGTGACCGGTGGCGTCGATGTCCTCGTCGGCGATGGTGCTGTTCATGCGCGGCCCTCCTGGCCTGCCTCGGCGCCCAGGGTGCGGCCTTCGCGCACCGCACTGAAGACCACCTGGCTGTTGCGCAGCAGATCGGCATAGCCGGCATCGGTGGCGAACGGGTCGGCACCGCGCAGCAGCAGCTGCCAAGCGTCGCTGCTGGATTCACCCCAGCTGCGGTCGCTGCCGTGCCACTGCTTCCAGCCTTCGCTGCGCTGTTTCTCGCCGGCCGAGTTATACAGCACCCAGCCGGTATAGGGGGCGAAGCGCAGCGGTTCACGCAGGCCACGCCGGCGCAGCTGCAGCAGCGCGCGCAGCGCGGCGCGTGCAGCGGGCACGCTCAACGCCGGCAGCACATGCGGGCCCGGGCCGGCATCGCCGCCATCGTGGAACTGCACCAACGGCAGGGCATCGCCGGCGGCGTTGGCCAACAGCCAGTCCAGGCCCTGGCGGATCACCGCATTGCCGTTGAGGGTGCCGGCGCGCAGGCGCACCAGCCCTTCGGGATGCCGATCGGCCACCCGTCCATGCAGCCGCACGCCGTCGATATCGACTTCATACCGGCGGCTTTCCAATGGTTCGCCCTGCATCCACCCCAGCAGCGCGCTGGCATACGGACGGGTCTTCAGCTGCTCCACTTCGAACTGGCGCTCACCCAGTGCACCGGACGGCAACAGCCCACGCGCACGCAACCGCGGGTACAGCGGCTCGCTGTCGCCATTGAGCGTGGCCCGTACCACCGCCGCCTGCACGCTGCGCTTTTCCGGGCCGCGCGAGGACAGCACCAGCGGCTCCAGGTCATCCACCTCTTCGACCTCGTCGGCCAGGCGCAGGCCCAGCGACTGCGCCAGGAACTGCCCGGCCGGGTCACACAGGAAGCGGCGCAGGGTATCGAGTGCGACCTCGTCCTCCACGGCATCGTCGAGCGGTGGCGGCAACGGCGCGTCGAACCAGGGCAGCAGGCCACCCCTCTGGCCGGTGAGGCGGCCGGCCGCCGGATGCCACTGCCGCCGATAGCTGAATCGACGCGGATCGCCATCGCCGAACGCAGCAGGCGAGAACGGCTGCAAGGCATGGCGCACGGTGAAGTCGCGCACCGCCATCGTCGGATCCAGGTGATAGGCAGCGGCGGCATCGATCAGTTCACTGACCAGCACCGACGGCTCGCGCACGCTGCCATCTCGCGGATCGGCACCCAGGTAGCTCAGGTAGAACACCTCCTGCGCCGCGGCAAACAGCTGCAGGAACAGGAAACGGTCGTCCTCGCGGGTGGAGCGGTCGCCCGGGCGGCGGCGCGGTGTATCCAGTTCGGCGGTGAGCTGGTTGAGTCCCGCGGCCGGGTCGCGACGCGGGAAATCGCCGTCATTCAGGCCCAGCACGCAGATCACCCGGAACGGCAGCAGGCGCATCGGCACCATGCGGCCGAAGCTGATGCCACCGGTCAGCAACGGTGCGCGCGTATCGGCCTCGCCCAGTGCCCCGGCGAAGTGCGCACGCACCACCTCCGGTGGCACGCCTTCGTTGAAGCCGGCCTTGGCAGCGTCCTCGGCGAACTGGTTGAGCAGCTTGCGCAGGCGCTCCAGCGCGCGCTGGCTGTTGGGCGAACTGGGCGCGGTCGGCAGCAGCGCGTCCAGCAGCGACAGCAGGCGCTGCCGCCACTGCGCCGGGGTCAGCAGTTCGCCGAGTCGACGCTGGTAGACCGCCAGTACGCGCAACAGGCGCAGCAGCCGGTCCAGCGCTTCCAACGCACCGCCCTCCAGCTCGATCCACGGCGCCACGCCGGCCAGGTCGGCCTCGCTGCCGGTGGCATGGCCAAGCACCAGCCGGTCCAGCGCGAACTGCCAGGTGTAGGCATCGTCGGCCGGTGCCTGGTGCTGGTCGCGATGCTTCGCGTCCAGGCCCCAGCGCGCACCCGCCTGCTGCAGCCAACCATGCAGGCGGTCGAAGTCCACCGCTTCCAGGCCGGCCGCTTCGGCCAGCGGTGCGCTGGCCAGCAGGTCCAGCACTTCGTTCAGGCCAAAGCGCGAGACCGGCAGGCCCAACAGATGCACGAACACATCGGCCAGCGGCTCGCCGGCCAGCGGGCTGCTGTCGGCCAGCGCATAGGGAATGTGCTCTTCCTCGCCGCCACGGCCACCGAACACGGCTTCCAGGTACGGCACGTAGGGATCGATGTCCGGCGCCAGCACCGCGATCTCGCGTGCCTGCAGCGGCGGGTCGAAACGCGCGTCCTGCAGCAGGCTGCGCAGCTGGTCGTGCAGCACCTGCAGTTCGCGCAGGCGGGTATGGCAGGCGTGTACCTGCAGGCTGGGGTCGTCGCTGCGCAGCCCATCGCGCAGTTCGCCCGAAGGCAGTGCACGACGGTGGAACAGATCGCGTTGCAGGCGATGCAGCAGGCTGTCGGACAGGCCGCCTTCGTCCAGGGTCGGCCGGGTGTCTTCTTCCGGATCGGAATAGGCGGCGATCTCACCGGCCGGGTGCACCACCTCGTAGCTGCCCAGCACCGCCATGAAGTCGCGGCCCGCGGCGCCCCAGGCTTCGAGCAGACGGTTCTCGCCGGCGGCCTCGCCAAACGGATCCGGCGCGCCGCTGCGAAGGCGTTCGGCCAGGGTCTGCAGGTCGCCCCAGTACGACTGCACGGGCGTGGGCATGTAGAAATGCAGCTCGCCCACCCGTGCCTGGGTGGCCATCACCCGCAGCACGTCGGGGGAGATGTTGAGCGTCGCGAACGCGGACATGCGCAGCGGCAAGCCCTTCGGCAACGGCTGGCCCGCCCCTTCGAAGCGGTCCAGGTATTCCTGGATGCGGCGCGCACGGTAGTCGTGGCCATGGGTGATGGTGCGCCACAGGATCGCCTGCGGATCGGCCGGATCGGCACCGGCCGCCCAGCGCAGCAGCCAGTCGCGGCGCCAGGCCTGGTACTTCTCGAACACCGAGGCCAGTTCGCCAGCCAGCGCCCACGGCTTCAATGCGTCGCCACCGGCAAGGTAGGACTGCAGCGCGCGCATCGGTGGCTGTGCCAGCAGCGCCGGATCGCGCAGTGCCTGGTACAGCTTCCAGTGCAGGCCGGCCGCGTCCAGGTCGTCCTGCTCGCCGCTGACGTTGGCCTTCAGCGCGCGGGCCACGAACTCGCCCGGGGTGAGGAATTCGAGGTTGGCGGCAACACCGAACTCGGCGGCCAGTGTCGCTTGCAGCCAGCGCCGCATCGCCACCTGCGGGATCAGCACCACTTCCGGTGCCAACAGCGGCTGGCCCGCGACCGGCGCACGCACATTGCGCGCCAGCAGCGCGGCCAGCACGTCCAGGGAATTGGAATGGTAGAGGCGGAAATCGCTGCCTGGGTCACTCATCATGCACAGTGTGCAGGACGGCAGGCAGTATTCAATGGTCGGCCCGCCACCGGTACGGATTGTTCCGGGGTACGCACCGATTGTCCCGGCCAGCGCCAAGCCTTGTCGTGCAACAATACTGGACCGTCCAGTCTGCTTATGTTCAGCCGACGGGCCCGATCCTTCGATGTCTAAAAAACGTTAATGGTGCCCATGTCGGCTTCCGCCTCCAGTCTGGTGCAGTTATCCAACGTCCGCATCGACCGGAGCGGGCGCACGATCCTGCGCGATGTGTCGCTGCAGGTGCCCAAGGGCAGCATCACCGCCGTGCTGGGTCCATCCGGAAGCGGCAAGTCGACCCTGCTGGCGGCATTGACCGGCGAACTGCGCCCGGTCGCCGGCGAGGTCACGCTGTTCGGCAAGCCGATCCCGCACGACAGCAGCGCGCTGCTGGAAATGCGCAAGAGCGTGGGCGTGCTGCTGCAGGGCAACGGCCTGCTGACCGACCTCACCGTGGCCGAGAACGTGGCGCTGCCGCTGCGCACCCATACCCGCCTGCCGGCGGTCGTGCTGCGCCGGCTGGTGCAGATGAAGCTGCACGCGGTGGGCCTGCTGGCCGCCGCCGAGGCCTGGCCGCGCGAGCTGTCCGGCGGCATGGCGCGCCGCGTGGCACTGGCCCGCGCGCTGGCACTGGACCCGCCGCTGATGATCTACGACGAGCCGCTGACCGGGCTGGACCCGATCGCCTCGGGGGTGATCATGAGCCTGATCCAGCGCCTCAACCACAGCCTGGGCCTGACCAGCATCATCGTCAGCCACCACGTGCACGAGACCCTGCCGATCTGCGACCAGGTGATCGCCATCGCCAATGGCGGCATCGTGTTCCAGGGCACGCCCGAGGCGCTGCAGTCCAGCCAGGACCCGCTGCTGCGGCAGTTCCTGCATGGCCAGCCCGACGGCCCCATTCCGTTCGATGCCGCGCCGCGCGCGAGGGTTGCCTGATGCCGTTCGTGCAAGCCACCCGTTCGCTGGGCCGCGCCGGCCTGTTCTCGCTGACCGTGCTGCGCGGTTCGCTGCCCACGCGTGATTTCCTGGCCGAGCTGACCCGCGAGATCTACAAGATCGGCGCGCGCTCGCTGCCGATCATCGCCGTCGGCGGCGCCTTCGTCGGCCTGGTGCTGACCCTGCAGGGCTACCGCACGCTGACCACCTTCGGTGCGGCCGACGCGCTGTCGACCCTGCTCGGCCTGTCGCTGTACCGCGAACTGGCGCCGGTGCTGACCGCGCTGCTGTTCATCGGTCGCGCCGGCAGTTCCATCGCCGCCGAACTGGGCCTGATGCGAGCCACCGACCAGATCAAGGCGCTGGAACTGATGGCGATCGATCCGGTGGCCAAGGCGGTGGCGCCGCGCTTCTGGGCGGCGGTGCTGACCGTGCCGCTGCTGACCGGCATCTTCTGCTCGCTGGCGATCAGTGCCAGCTACTTCGAAGCGGTGCATGTGCTGGGCCTGGACAACGGCGTGTTCTGGTCGGCGCTGCGCAACAGCGTCGATTTCTGGGATGACTTCGGCGTGGCGATGCTGAAGTCGGCGATCTTCGGCGGCACCGCCGCGCTGGTTGCCGCCTACGTTGGATTCCACGCCGAGCCGACCATCGAGGGCACCTCGGTGGCGACCACCCGTGCGGTGGTCAACGCCTCGCTGCTGGTGCTGATGTTCAACTTCGTGTTGTCGGCAATGTTGTTCACCTAACCCCTCCACCGGCGGTGCGCAGGCGCGCGCGGCCACTACGACTCGATCAGGTAATCCACATGGCCATCCGCGGTCCCAGACTCGAATTCTCCGTCGGCGCCTTCCTGCTGCTGGCCCTGGCCTCGCTGATGGTGCTGGCCGTGGCCTCGACCAACCAGCGCTGGAGCTGGGGAAGCCAGGGCTACGAGCTGAAAGCACGCTTCTCCCAGGTCGGCCAGCTGCGCAAGCAGGCCCCGGTGAAGATCGGCGGCGTGACCGTCGGCCAGGTCGCCTCGATCGACCTGGACCCGGTGAAGTTCGAATCGATCGTGACCCTGCGCATGGACAGCAAGGTCAAGGACCTGCCGGCAGACACCTCGGCCGGCATCTTCACCAGTGGTTTGCTCGGCGAGAGCTATATCGGTCTGCAGCCGGGCGGTGATCCGGACGTGCTGAAGGCCGGCGACGAGATCGTCTTCACCCAGCCCGCCGTGGACCTGATCCAGCTGGTCGGCAAGTACATGTTCAGTGGCGGCGCCGGTGGCGGCGCTGGTCAGAAGCCCAACGATGGCGCGCAGGCGCCTGCAACGGAACCGCAACCATGAAGATGAAACTGATCCCGGCCCTGCTCGCTTCGGCGCTGCTGGCAGCTACTCCGTTCCTCGCCCAGGCCCAGGCCGCCGCCCCTGCCGCAGCCGCGACCCAGGGCCAGGCCGGCAAGGTGGTGATCGATGCCAGCACGCGCATCCTCACCACCCTGCAGCAGCGCCGGAGCGAGTTCAGCAGCAACCCGGCCAGCCTGCGCAGCTACATCGACAGCGAATTGAACCGCGCCTTCGATCGCGACTACGCCGCGCGCCTGGTGCTGGGCCCGCACGCCCGCGGCGCCTCGGATGCCGACATCAAGCTGTTCGCCGATGCCATGGCCGACAGCCTGATGCAGCGCTACGGTTCGACCCTGCTCAACATCCAGGGCAAGCCGAGCTTCCGCCTGAAGGGCGAGAGCCCGCTGCCGGGCAACCGCGGCGTGCGCGTCAGCACCGAACTGGTGCGTGCCGGCAGCGAGCCGACCCCGGTCGAGTACTGGATGCGCAACGTCAACGGCCAGTGGAAGATCTTCGACGTCAACATCGAAGGCATCTCCTACGTGCAGACCTTCCGCAACCAGTTCGACACCCCGCTGCGCCAGAAGGGCATCAAGCAGGTGGCCAGCGAGCTGCACAGCGGCAGCATGCAGGCCGGGCCCGCGGGCAATGGCAAGTAACGCACTGGCACTGCTGGAAGGCGACACCCTGCGCCTGCGCGGGGTGCTGGATCGTGCCGCAGTGATCGCACTGTGGCCGCAGCTGCAGGCGCTGCCCGCCCAGCTGGCACGGCTGGAGCTGGGCGAGGTCGAGCGCGTGGACAGCGCCGGCCTGGCCCTGCTGGCCGAACTGGCGGCACGTGCACGCAAAGCCGGCCACCCGCTGGCGATCTCCGGCGCGCCGGCCGGCTACAACGAGCTGAGCGCGGCCTACCGGCTGTCGCCCGACCTGGATTTCAACGCTACTTCTGCTGCGAGCTGACATGAACGTCGTACGCACTCTCCCCCTGATCGTCCTGGCCACCGCCCTGACCGCCTGCGCCGGCAAGCCCGCACGCAGTGATGCACCGGTGGCCAGCACCGTGGTTCCGGCCAATGCCGCTGCCGAAGCCCCCTCTGCAGTTGCCGATGGCGGAACGGTCGACCCTGCCGTGGCCGCTCCGGCGGCGCAGGCGCCGGTTGCCACGGCCCCATCGCCGGCCACTCCGGCAGCGCCCGTTGATGGCAATGCAGCGAACACCGCAGCAGCCACCGCACCCGGCGGCGACGATGATTTCGACGCCCTCTATGGCGGCGCCGGCAATACCACCAACGCGGCGGCCTACGATCCGTGGGAACCGTTCAACCGCAAGGTGCATACCTTCAACAACGCGGTCGACCGCGGCATCGCCCGTCCGCTGGCGACCGCCTATACCCATGTGGTGCCGCGCTTCGCCCGTACCGGCGTCAGCAACTTCTTCAGCAACCTGCGTGCGCCGGTGACCATCACCAACCAGCTGCTGCAGGGCCGCGGGGCCGATGCATGGGACAGCCTGGGCCGCTTCCTGATGAACAGCACGCTGGGTATCGGCGGCCTGTTCGATCCGGCCAGCAAGGCGATGGTGCCACGTCGCAATGAAGACTTCGGCCAGACCCTGGGCGTGTGGGGCTGGCGTCGCTCGCGGTACGTGGAACTGCCGTTCTTCGGCCCGCGTACCGTGCGTGATGTGTTCGGCCTGGCCGGTGACATCCCGCTGTCGCCGATCCGCCGCATCGAAGAAGACAAGGTCCGCATCGGCCTGCAGGGCCTGCAGCTGGTCGATACCCGCGCGCAGCTGCTGGCGATCGACGACCTGCGCGACACCGCGGTGGACGAGTACTCGCTGGTCCGCGATGCGTGGATGCAGCGCCGCAACTACCAGATCGAGAACGACCTGCGCAGCAAGCGCGACCGTGGCCATGACGATGCCAATTCGCCGATCCCGGTCGATGCGATGCCGATGCCGCAGTGGACCCACTGAGTTGTTTCATCGCTGCATGAAAAACCCCGCCTCGGCGGGGTTTTTCTTTTCCGGCGACGTTTCTTTCCGGTAGGTGCCAACCCTGGTTGGCACGCGTCCCTCAAGCTGCCAGCGCCGCCTCGATGGCCTCGCGCAGGCGCGCATCGTCGGCGGCCACGTCCGGGGCAAAGCGTGCGACGACCTTGCCGTCGCGGCCGACCAGGAATTTCTCGAAGTTCCACAGCACCGCCGGTGCTGGATGAATCGGAATCTCCTTGCTGGCCAGGCGCTCGCGCAACGGGCCTTCACCGATCGACTGCGGCTGTGCGGCGGTCAGCTGCTGGTACAGCGGGTGGGCGTCGTCGCCGGCCACGCTGATCTTGGAGAACATCGGGAAGCTGACATCGTAGGTGAGCTGGCAGAACTGCTGGATTTCCGCCTCGCTGCCCGGCTCCTGGCCGAGGAAGTTGTTGGCCGGGAAGCCCAGCACTTCCAGGCCCTGTGCATGCTTTTCCGCATACAGCGCCTGCAGGCCTTCGTACTGCGGGGTCAGGCCGCACTTGGAGGCGACGTTGACCAGCAGCAGCACCTTGCCCCGGTAGTCGGCAAGCGAGGACGGCTGGCCGTCGATGGTGGTGAGGGAAATGTCCTGGATCGAAGTGCTCACGCGGGGGGCTCCGGCTACAGCGGGGAATGGCCCACCAGCATAGCGCCGTGCGATGCCGGTAGTGCCGGCCGCCGGCCGGCAATGCTGCGATCGTTCCCAGCGGTTCATGCGGTTGCCGGCCAGCGGCCGGCACTACGATCAGTCCACGCAGATCGTGCCCTGCGCCTTGCCGTCCTCGATGCGCTGGCGGCAACCAAAGTTCTGGCTGGCATCACGCTGGCAGGTACCGGTGGTGGCGCTGCCAGCGGCCACCTCCCCCCCGGCCAGGCACTGGCCGGTGCAGTCGCTCTTGCCGCTGCAGGCCTTGCCGGCATCGGCATAGGGAATCACGCACTGCTCGCGCTGCAGGCGGCCCAGCCGCTGCAGGGTGCCGCCGGCGGCCTGGCAGTCGACGTCGCGTGCTTCGCGGTAGGCCTCGGTGGCTTCGGGCGTGGCGGCCGCGCCGGCCTGCCCCGCCGTGGCCACGACCGGTGGCGCGCTGCTGCAGGCGGAAAGCAGCACGGTCAGGACAAGACTGGTATAGAAGCGCAGGCGCATGGCGATACCTGATCGAAACGGACAGGCCGCCAGCATACGCACCGACGATGCAGGCGGCGTGTCAGCGCGGCTCAGGCCTCCTCGCCGTCGCTGCCCTCGTCCTCGGCCTCTCCCGTGGCGTCCCCCTCGGCCAGGTCGCCCAGCAGCGACTGCGCCTGTTCGGCAGCCAGCGATTCCACGCCGCGCAGGCGGCGCTCGATGGTGCGCGTCTTGCGGCTGGCCTCGCCGATGCTGCGGCCGACGGTGGTGATCTGCTTTTCGGCCTTCTCGAGGATGCCGGCGAACTTGCCGAACTCGCTCTTCACCGCGCCCAGCAGGCTCCACACCTCGCTGGAGCGCTGTTCGATGGCCAGCGTGCGGAAACCCATCTGCAGGCTGTTGAGCAGCGCGGTGACCGTGGTCGGCCCGGCCACCACCACGCGATGCTCGCGCTGCAGCAGGTCGACCAGGCCGGGGCGCCGGATCACCTCGGCATACAGGCCTTCGGTGGGCAGGAACATCACCGCGAAGTCGGTGGTATGCGGCGGCGCGATGTACTTGTCGCAGATCGACTTGGCCTGCACGCGCACCGCGCGTTCAAGCTGGATGCCCTGCAGCCGCACGCCCTCGGCATCGCCCTGCTCCTGCGCATCGAGCAGACGTTCGTAGTCCTCGCGCGGGAACTTGGAGTCGATCGGCAGCCACACCGGCGTGTCGTCGCTGCTGCGGCCCGGCAGGCGCACCGCGATATCGACCATTTCACCGCTGTCCGGACGCACTTTCACCGCACGCGCGTACTGCTCCTGGGTCAGGGTCTGCTCGAGGATGTTCTCCAGCTGCACTTCGCCCCAGCTGCCGCGGTTCTTGACGTTGGTGAGCACGCGCTTGAGGTCGCCCACGCCGGTGGCCAGCTGCTGCATCTCGCCAAGGCCACGCTGCACCTGCTCAAGGCGCTCGGAGACCAGCTTGAAGGAATTGCCCAGCCGCGTTTCCAGCGTCGACTGCAGCTTCTCATCGACGGTGTGGCGCATCTGCTCCAGCTTCTGCGCGTTGTCGTTCTGCAGCGCGCGCAGCTGTTCTTCCAGCGTGGTGCGCATCTCGGCGATGCGCTGCTCGTTGCGCTGGGTCAGTTCCTGCAGGCGCAGGCCCAGGCTCTCGGTCAGGCGCTGCTGCGACTGCGCGCCTTCCTCGCGGCCCTTGCGCGCGTCGTCCACCAGGGTCTGGCGCAGTGCACCGAGCTGGGTATCGGTGCGCGCGGTGAGCTCCTGCAACTGCTGGCCGAAGGCGTGGATGCGTGCCTCCTGCTGCTGGCCAAAGGTTTCCAGCTGGCCGCGCAGTTCCTGCAGGCGCTGCCCCATCAGCGCCGCGCCACGCTGCTGGCTGTCGGCGGCCTCGGCGCGCGCCTTGCGGGCGTCTTCGCCCAGCGCTTCGCGCAGCAGGTCCAGGCGCTGGTCGGTGCGGGTGGACAGGTCGGTCAGCGCGCGGGCGAAGCCATCGAGCTGCTCGCGCAGTTCGCTGCGCCCGGAGCGGGCCTCCTCGCGTACGGCCTGTTCCAGCCGGTCATGCGGCGGGCGGCGCAGCAGGGCGACCAGCTGCAGGATGAGCACGGCCAATAGAAGGCCGCCGATGAGCAGGAATTCGGTTTGCATGTGGCAAGTGTAGGCTGGCCGAGTCTCAGCCGCTGCGTCAGGACCATGCTCGCTCTGTACGGAAAGCCCACCTCGATCAATGTCCGCAAGGTCCTGTGGCTGTGCGCCGGGCTTGACCTGCCGCTGCATCACGAACCGGCGCCGGCGCCGGACCTGCTGGCCACGCTGAACCCGAACCGGCAGGTACCGGTACTGCGCGACGGCGGCTTCGTGCTGTGGGAGTCCAACAGCATCTGCCGTTACCTGGCCACACGCGCCGGGCGCGACGACCTGCTGCCCGCCACCACTCAGGCGCGGGCCCGCGTCGAGCAGTGGATGGACTGGCAGGCCAGCGACCTCAACAGCGCCTGGCGCCACGTGTTCATGGCCCGGGTGCGGCAACACCCGGACTACCCGGATGATGCCCGCGCCGAGGCCAGCCTGGTGCAGTGGAATCGATTGATGGGCGTGCTTGATGCGCAGCTCGCCGCTACGGACAGCTACGTGGCGGGCAACACCTTCACCCTCGCCGATGTCGTGCTGGGCCTGTCGACCCAGCGCTGGCGCAGCACGCCCGGCAGCACGCCTGCGCTGCCGAACGTGGGGGCCTGGTTCGAACGCCTGCGCCAGCAACCCGGTTTTGCCGAACACGTCGACAACGGCGTGGCCTGAGGCAGGGATCTGGCCCCAAGGGCGCGGGAACGACCCGGCCTTACCAGCCTTCCAGCACGATCTTGCCCTTGGCGCGATGGCTCTCCAGCAGCGCATGCGCGCGCCGCAGGTTGGCCGCGTCGATGCGCCCGAAGTGCTCGCCCAGCGTGGTCTGCAACACGCCGGCGTCGATCAGCTCGGCCACCCGGTTCAACAGGTCGTGCTGGCGCTGCATGTCCGCGGTCTTGTACAGCGGGCGGGTGAACATCGACTCCCAGTGCAGGGACAACGCCTTGCGCTTGAGCGCCATCACATCGACCTGGCCGGGATCATCGATCAGCCCCAGCTGTCCCTGCGCCGCCAGCAGCTCCACGATCTGCGAGTAGTGCTGATCGGAATGGGTCAGGCTGGCCACGTGCTGCACCTCGCTGATGCCCAGCCGCGCCAGGCCCTCGGCCAGCGGCAGGCTGTGGTCGATCACATGGTGCGCCCCCATCGCATACACCCAGTCCTGGGTATCCGGGCGCGAGGCGGTGCCGATCACCGTCAGCTTGGTCAGCTTCCGCGCCAGCTGCACCAGGATTGATCCGACGCCACCGGCAGCGCCGATCACCAGCAGGGTCTGGCCTTCGCCGCCGCCCTCGGCGATGCGCAGGCGGTCGAACAGCAGTTCCCAGGCGGTGATCGCGGTCAACGGCAGCGCCGCGGCGGCGGCATCGTCGAGACTGGCCGGCTTGCGGCCGACGCTGCGCTCGTCCACCAGCTGGTACTCCGCATTGCTGCCGGGGCGGTCGATCACGCCGGCGTAGTAGACCGCATCGCCAGGCTGGAACAGGGTCACCTCGCTGCCCACCGCGTCGACGATGCCGACCGCATCCCAACCGAGCACGCGCGGGCCATCGGTGGCCACGCCGCGGCGCACCTTGGTGTCGACCGGATTGACCGCCACCGCGCGCACGGCGACGCGCAGGTCACGCGGGCCGGGCTGCGGCAGCTCCAGTTCGATATCGATCAGGGCCTGGGCATCATCGATCGGCAGGCCGGCTTGGGTGTAGGCAATGGCGCGCATGGCAGCGGTCCAGTGGGGAAGGAGGCGACAGGTTGCGCCGCGCGCGCTCCCACAGAAAGGCGCAGAATCGGGCAGCACTTTCACTCCGGCAATGAAAATGATCCGTTTCGACGACCTGCAGTTGTTCGTCCGCACGGCTGCGCTGGGCAGTTTCTCGCAGGCCGCGCGCGAGGCCGATCTGCTGCCCGGCCAGGTCGCGGCCGCCGTGGCGCGGCTGGAGCGCAAGCTGGACCTGCGCCTGTTCGTGCGCACCACCCGCAGCCTGCGCCTGACCGGCGAGGGTGCGCTGTACCTGCCGTATGCGCAGGAGGTGCTGGCCACCCTGCGCGAGGGCCAGGCGCGCGTGCAGGGCGAGGACACCGAGCTGCACGGCACCCTGCAGCTGTCGGCGCCGTCGGACTTCGGCCGCAACCTGCTGCTGCCCTGGCTGAGCGCCTTCCGCGCCGCGCATCCGCGGCTGCGGCTGCACCTGCGCCTGTCCGACGAAGTCGCTGATGTGTTCCGCGATCCCGTCGACGTAGCGATCCGCATCGGCCACTTCGACGACGCCAACTACGTCGCGCTGCCCCTGCTGGAAGGCAACCGGCGTGTGCTCGCGGCCTCGCCCGACTACCTGCAGCGGCGCGGCACACCCGGCCGTCTGGAGGACCTGCGTGAGCATGATTGCCTGGTCTACCAGCTCAGTGGCCGCGCCTACGATCGCTGGTCATTCGACGTCGAAGGGCGCCGCAGCGTGATTCCGGTGCGCGGTCCGCTGGTCTGCGACGACGCCGATGTGGTGCGGCGCTGGGCCGTGGCCGGCGAAGGCATCACCTACAAGTCCTGGCTGGACCTGCGCGAGGATGTGCAGGCCGGGCGCCTGCAGCTGCTGCTCGACGGCGTTGGCAGCAGCATTCCGCTGCAGCTGGTGTGCCCGCATCGCAAGCAGTTCTCGCCGGCGGTGCGGCAGCTGCACGCGCAGCTGCGCCAGCACCTGCAACCGCTGCTGTCTGGCATGCCCGGCGGCCCCGCCAGCCCTCTGTCGCCAAGCGCGGCGCTGGCCGACAATGGCGGCCCCCCGTAACAAGAGGACACCGCCATGCCGTGGATGGGCATCCAGGACCTGTGGACGTTTCTGGTCGCCGTGCTGGTGTTCCTCGCCCTGCCCGGCCCCGGTACCTTCACCCTGCTGACCGCCACCGGCCGTGGCGGCGTGCGTGGCGGCTACACCGCATTGGCCGGCCTGCTGGTCGGCGACCAGATCCTGATGTGGCTGGCCCTGGCCGGCGTGGCCGCACTGCTGAAGGCCAATCCGCTGGTGTTCCATGCCGTGCAGTACCTCGGTGCGGCCTACCTGGTGTGGGTCGGCATCAGCCTGCTGCGGACCCCGAAGCACGAAGGGGGTGACGCCGGGCCGATCCGCATGCAGCCGGGCCGCTACTTCCAGCAGGCCATTCTGGTCAGCCTGCTCAATCCGAAGGCGATCCTGTTCTACATGGCGTTCCTGCCGTTGTTCATCGACCCGAAGGCGCACCAGGGCATCGCCACCTTCGCGGCACTGGCCGGGATCATCCTGGTGGTCAGCATCGCCTACTGCTCGATGCTGATCGGCGTGGGCAACCTGGCCCGTCGCCGCCTGATCCAGCACCCGCGGATCAGCGACGCACTGCGCCGCGTGGCCGGCCTGTTCCTGGTGGGGTTCGGTATCCGCCTGGGGCTGAATGGTTGAACCGGCCGACCCGTTGACCCCACTGCGCTGGACGCCCGCCCGCTGAATCGGCTCTGCCGACCGGAGGGCCCTCGGACGAATTCGATTTTTGCCCGCAATTGTGCTGATTTCGTCACTTCAGCTGATGGCGAGCCACCATCGCTGACGCATTCAACACATGCACGACCCCCGTCAGTGGTAATGCTGCGCTGCGTTCGGTCACACTCGGGAACTTGTCGTTCTTAGTCACCCCTTCCGAGGCCTGCATGTCCCTGTTCCGGCGCAAGTCCCTAGATTCCGTCACCGTCCACGAAGCCGGCAGGCGTCTGATCCCCACGCTCAGCTGGCCACACCTGATCGCGCTGGGCATCGGCGCCATCGTCGGTACCGGCATCTACACGCTGATCGGCGTCGGCGCCAACCTGGCCGGCCCGGCCGTGCTGATCTCCTTCGCCATCGCCGGCGCGGTCTGCGCCTGCGCGGCGCTGTCCTATGCCGAGCTGTCGACGATGATGCCGGCCGCCGGCAGCGCCTACACCTACAGCTACAGTGCGCTGGGCGAGGTGTTCGCCTGGGTGGTGGGCTGGAGCCTGATCCTGGAGTACTCGCTGGTGGTGAGTACGGTGGCAGTGGGCTGGTCCGGCTACTTCGTCGGCTTCCTGGAATGGGTGCACACCCAGTTCGGCTGGAACGTGCACCTGCCGGCCTGGCTTGCCGCCGGCCCGCACGTGGAAGGCGGCATGATCAACCTGCCGGCGATCGTCATCACCTGGCTGGTGGCCGGCATGCTGATGGCCGGCACCAAGGAGAGCGCCACCCTCAACGCCATCCTGGTGGTGTTCAAGCTGATCGCGCTGGCCATCTTCGTCGCCGTCGCCCTGCCCGCCTTCGACAGCGCCAACCTGCAGCCGTTCATGCCCTACGGCTTCGCCAAGTCGATCGGCCCCGATGGCGTCGAGCACGGCGTGATGGCAGCGGCGGCAATCATCTTCTTCGCCTTCTACGGCTTCGATGCGATCTCCACCGCCGCCGAGGAAACCAAGAACCCGGGCCGCGACCTGTCGATCGGCATCATCGGTTCGATGATCGGCTGCACCATCGTCTACGTGCTGGTGGCGCTGGCGGCAGTCGGTGCGATGAGCTACGCGGTGTTCGGCCACAGCGCCGAGCCGCTGGCCCTGATCATGCGCCAGCTGGGCCACCCGACCGCGGCGATGGTGATCGGCGTGATCGCGATCATCGCCCTGCCGACCGTGCTGCTGGCCTTCCTGTACGGTCAGAGCCGCATCTTCTTCGTGATGAGCCGCGATGGCCTGCTGCCGCGCGGGCTGTCCAAGGTCAACGCCCGTACTGGCACGCCGGTGGCGACCACGCTGTTCACCGCGGTGGTGGTGTCGGCGCTGGCCGGTGTGGCGCGCCTGGACGAGATCGCCGCGCTGGCCAACGCCGGTACCCTGGCCGCGTTCACCGCGGTGGGCATCTGCCTGGTGGTGCTGCGCCTGCGCGAACCGAACCGCGAGCGCACCTTCCGCACCCCGCTGGCCTTCGTGGTCGGCCCGCTGGCGGCGCTGGGCTGCATCTACCTGTTCATCAGCCTGCCGCACCGCACCCAGCTGTACTTCCTGCTGTGGAACGTGGCCGGCCTGGTGCTGTACTTCCTGTACAGCCGTCGCCATGCGCTGATCGCGAAATAAGGGCCGCTTTGTAGAGTCGAGCCATGCTCGACTCGCGCGGTTCCTACCGGAAGCAGTCGAGCATGGCTCGACTCTACTTGCCCGCGGCGTAATCCTGCGCCTGGCGCATCACCCGCAGCAGGTTGCCGCCCCAGATGCCGGCAATCTGCTGCTCGGTGTAGCCCTTGCGCAGCAGCCAGGCGGTGATCTTCGGCAGCTGGCTGACATCGGGCAGGTCGCTCAGGCCGCCGCCGCCATCCCAGTCCAGGCCGATCCCCACATGCTCGGGGCCAACCACCTTGAGAATGTGCTCGAAGTGGGCGAAGAAGTCGTCCAGGCTGGCATGGCGCACCGGGTGCTCGTGATCCAGCGCCTGCTCGGCCTTCAGCAGGGCAACACCCTGCTCGATCCCCATCCCTTCCCAGCCGCCCAGCTGCTTGCTCAGCGCTTCTTCGGCCTGCTTGCGCTCCGGTGTCTTGCCGGTGTCGATCAGGTAGCCACCGTAGGCATTCACCTGGATCACGCCGCCCGCCTTGGCCAGCTTGCGCAGGCGTGCATCGTCCAGATTGCGCGGGTGGTCGTAGACCGCCTTGGCCGAGCTGTGCGAGAGCACGAACGGCACCGGCATCATCGCCAGCAGGTCGTCGAACACCGCGTCGGAGGCATGCGACTGGTCGATCACGATGCCCAGCTTCACCGCCTGCCGCACCAGCTCCTTGCCGGCCGGGCTCAGGCCTTTCCACTCCGCCCCCTTGGGATCGGTGGCCGAATCGGCGAACTCGTTGTTGGCAAAATGCACGGTGCTGAGCAGGCGCAGGCCGGCGCGGTGGTAGAACGAAAGCAGGCTCGGGTCTTCCACCAGCGGGCTGGCGTTTTCCATGCTGATGTAGACCACGCGCTTGCCGGCGGCCTTGATCCGTGCCGCATCATCGGCGGTCAGCGCCAGCGCGAAGCGCTCGGGATTGGCCGCCAGCATCTCGCGGATTTCCAGCAACCGCTGCAGGCCGTGGTCACGCTCGGCCAGGTGTGCGGCGGCGCTGCGGTCGCCCTGGTCGGTGTAGATCGCCCAGAAGCCGCCGTCCAACGCGCCTTCGACCATGCGCGGGTAGTCCACCTGCGAAAGCGCATTGCGGTCGTGGCGCTGCTCGATGTCGAAGCCGCTGCGACCAAAGTTGGCCGGCGTATCCAGATGGCTGTCGAGAGTGACCAGGCGCTGTTGCAGCGCCTTGGCACGGGCCAGCTCCTGCGCGCTGAACTCAACGGCGTGGGCGGACAGCGGCGCGCACAGCGCCAGGGCAAGCACGACGGACAGGTGGCGCAACGAAGGCATGGGCTCTCACCGGCATTGGGAAGAGCCCGACCATAGCGCTGCGGCCCGCTGATTTGTAGAGTCGAGCCATGCTCGACTGATCAGGCACCGCGAGTCGAGCATGGCTCGACTCTACACGCAGGCATCAATCCACCACGCGGCAGAACACCGCCTTCAGGTAGCGCGATTCCTGCACATGGGCCATGAACGGATGGTCCGGACCGGCGCCGGCGACCTTCAGGATCTGGATCGTGCGGCCGGAGAAATAGGCGGCGCGGCGCAGCATGTCGAGGAACTGGTCCTCGGCCACCAGGCCGGTGCAAGAGAACGTGGCGAACAGGCCACCGGGCTTGACCACGCCCAGCGCCAGCTTGTTCATGTCCAGGTACTTCTTCAGCGCGGTGATCACCTGGTCGCGGTCGCGGGTCATCTTCGCCGGGTCCAGGATCACCACGTCGTACTGCTCGCCGCGGTTGGCGGCATCACGCAGCCACGGGAAGATGTCGGACTGGATGAACTTCGGACGCACGTTGTTCAGGCGCGAATTGCCCTTGGCGATCTGGATCACGTCTTCATCGATGTCGATGCCGACCACCTCAGAAGCGCCGCGCGCGGCCGCGTACACCGCGAAACCGCCGGTGTTACAGCACAGGTCGAGTACGCTCTTGCCTTCCACCTGCTGGCTCAGCCACTCGCGGTTCTCGCGCTGGTCGGCGAAGAAACCGGTCTTGTGCGCACCGGCCGGGTCGGCGCGGAACTTGATGCCGTACTCGGTGATCACCGACGCTTCGGTGGTGGTATTGCCGTGGAAGTCGAAGCTTTCCTGCTTCTGCACGTGCTCGTCGGCGAAGCTGTGGAAGCGGCAGCCGGGGAACTGCTCGCGCAGCGCGTCGTAGATCCACTCGCGGTGGCGGAACATGCCGGCGGCGAAGAATTCGACCACCACCAGGTCGCCGTAGCGGTCGACCACCAGGCCGGACAGGCCGTCGCCTTCGCTGTGCACCACGCGCCAGGCGTCGGACACCGCATCGAGCTTCAGCACCTCACGGCGCAGCGACACCGCCTGGGCGATCTTGCGCGAGAACCAGCCGGCATCGACCGGCACGTTCGGGTCGGTTTCGAGGATGCGCACGGCAATGCGCGAATGCCCGTTGTAGAACCCCCGGCCAATGAACTCGCCATCGATGCCGACCACGTCGACGATGGAACCGGGCTTGGGCCGGACGGTCGGCTTCTCGACCAGTTTCTGGAAGATCCACGGGTGGCTGGAACGCCACGCGTTCTTGAGGCGGACAATCGGAAGGGGGGTATTCATCCGCCCATTGTAGCCGGGGGGCGGCGGGGGCCGGAAATCCAGCACGGGCGCGGCAATTGACGGCGGCCCGGGCAGACGGCAGAATCGGCGCCAGAAGGGGAGTAGCTCCCAGACGTTGTCGCCGTCAATTCGAGCCCGCAGGCTCCGGTGCAACGGCAGTTCCAGCCATTGGAACTGCGAGCGAGACCTTCGCCGTACTGGCGAAGCTCTGTCCCTGGATCCCCTCCCGATCCTCCGTTGCAGATCCTCGCCGTCCGGCCTGGCATTCATCTTTCCAACGGACATTCCCAATGCAGACGATCGGTAACGTGTGGTTGTGGGGCGGCTTCGCAGCGGTGGTGGTCATCGCCCTGCTGGTCGACCTCGTGTTGATGCGCCATGGTGGACCGCACAAGGTCACCTTCAAGGAGGCCCTGTGGTGGTCGATCGGCTGGGTCGCGCTGGCCCTGCTGTTCAACGCCGGCCTCTGGTACTACCTGAATGAGACCGCCGGCCAGGTCGTGGCCAACAAGGTCGGCCTCGAATTCCTGACCGGTTACCTGGTCGAGAAGGCGCTGGCGGTCGACAACATCTTTGTCTTCCTGATGATCATGAGCTACTTCGCGGTGCCGGAGGAGCAGCGCCAGAAGGTGCTGATCATCGGCATCCTGGGTGCGATCGTGCTGCGTACGATCATGATCTTCGCTGGTAGCGTGCTGATCAGCCAGTTCCATTGGCTGCTCTACGTGTTCGGTGCCTTCCTGCTGTTCACCGGCTGGAAGATGTGGTTCGCCGCCGGCCAGGAGCCCGATCTGGAGACCAATCCGGCCCTGCGCTGGATGCGCAAGCACCTGCGCCTGCTGCCGGACTACGCCGGCAACGCGCTGAGCGTGAAGCGCGATGGCGTGCGCTGGTTCACCCCGCTGTTCGCGGTACTGATCCTGATCGCGGTCACCGACGTGATCTTCGCCGTGGACAGCATCCCGGCGATCTTCGCGATCACCACCGACCCGTTCATCGTGCTCACCTCCAACGTGTTCGCGGTGCTGGGCCTGCGCGCGATGTTCTTCCTGCTGGCCGGCATGGCCGACCGCTTCCACCTGCTGCCGTATGGCCTGGCGCTGGTGCTGGGCTTCATCGGCATCAAGATGATGATCATCGACCTGTTCAAGATCCCGACCCCGGTGTCGCTGGGCGTGGTCGCGGTGATCATCGCCGCCACCGTGGTGCTGAGCCTGAAGTACCCGCCGAAGGAAGGATCGGGCCACGCCTGAAGCTGAATCGCTGAACGGCACGGCCGGCGGGATTGTCCCGCCGGCCGTCTCCACTCTCCCGCCGCGGCGGCCTTGGTTTCGCGGCAACCACCGCCATTGCTGAGGTATGGACAACAACGCGCCCCTGCCCGCCGGCGACGTACCGGCCCCCCGCAATGACCACTCGCGCATCCTGCGGGCGTTCAATGTCAGCCTGGCCGCCGTGCTGGTGCTGGTGGCCGTGTTCGCCCTGCAGGGCACGTTCGACTGGCGCCCCTGGGCGGTAGCGCCGCTGGAAGCCAAGGGCCTGCTCGGCCTGGTCGGTGGCCCGATGCTGCATGCCTCGGTCGAGCACATCGCCGCCAACAGCATCGCCATCCTGATCCTCGGCACCCTGGCCGGCAGCGTCTATCCAAAAGCCACCGTGCGCGCCCTGCCCCTGCTGTGGCTGGGCTCGGGCCTGGGTGCCTGGATGCTGGGCAATCCGGGCAGCGTGCACCTGGGCGCCAGTGGCGTGACCCACGGCCTGATGTTCCTGCTCGCCAGCCTCGGCCTGCTGCGTCGCGACCGCGCGGCGATCGCCACCGGCCTGATCGGCATGCTGTTCTACGGCGGCATGCTGATGACCGTCCTGCCGCACGCCGACGGCGTGTCGTGGCAGTCGCACATGGGCGGCGCCTTCGCCGGCATCATTGCCGCGTTGCTGTTCCGCAATGCCGACCCCCTGCCGCCGCGCCAGCGCTACAGCTGGGAAGACGAAGAGGATGAGGCAGAAGCGCTGGCCGACGACGAGCTGGAGCCGCCGTCACCGCAGCGCGTGCCGGTGCTGTGGCAGCCACGCGAGGGCCAGGACTACGTGGTGATTCCATTCCGGCGGCCGGACGATCCGCGCGGCTGAGGTGTGGTAGATGCCGACCTTGGTCGGCGCTGTTCCCATGGGGCCAACCAAGGTTGGCCACTACCGCACGACATTCGGCGATCGGACGGATCAGTTGGCCGCGTTCCCCGCCCTGCCCATCCCATCCACCGCCTGCCGGCCCAGTGCCGGGTCGTCGGTGAAGAAGGCATCGATGCCGGTGGCCAGGTACGCGCGCATCTCGGCGATCGAACCCTCGGCGTTGCGTGCATTGTCGGCACCCTTGCGCAGGTTGCTGGCCTGGAAGTGGTTCTCCGGGCGGAAGGTGTACGGGATCACCATCAGGCCCACCGCATGTGCGTCGCGCACCAGCGAAGTGGGCGTGCCCAGCGCGCCCTTGTCATCCAGCGGAATGATCGAGCGCAGCTCCGGGCCGATGCTGTCGGCGTACACGGCGATGTCCTTCAGGCCGGCCGGGGTCATCATCTGTGCGTAGGTCAGCCTGCCACCGGCCTTGGCGATGTCGGCCGGCTGGGTGTCGCCCTTCCACAGCAGCTGCAGCAGGCGGATGTTGCTGTCGCGCGGGATCTTGCCGCGCAGGTAGCGCAGGTTGGCGGTCTCGAACGACTGGATGGTGACCGGGCCGACGTTGGTATAGGCATTGCCGCGCAGCGCCGCCAGCAGTTTGTCTTCCATCGGCAGGCCGATCGACTGGAAGTAGGTCGGGTGCTTGATCTCCGGCACCAGGCCGATGCCACGGTTGGCACGGCCCGCCTGCTGCACCAGGAAGGCCAGGATCTCGTCCAGGCTGGCGATGCGGAACTGGCCATCATAGGCGGTGCTGCGCAGTTCCGGCAGGCGCTCGCGCGCGTACAGCGTCTTCAGCTCGGCCAGGGTGAAGTCTTCGGTGAACCAGCCCTCGACCTTCTGCCCATCGATGACCTTGCTGGTGCGGCGGCTGGCGAACTCCGGATGCGAGGCAACGTCGGTAGTGCCGCTGATCTCGTTCTCGTGGCGGGCGACCATCACCCCGTCCCTGGTCATCACCAGGTCCGGTTCGATGTAGTCGGCGCCATCGGCAATCGCCTGCGCATAGGCGGCCAGGGTGTGCTCGGGCAGCAGCGCGCTTGCACCGCGGTGGCCATAGACCGACACCTTGTGTGCGGCCGGGGTGGAGGATTCAGCACTCATGGCCACCGATGGTGCCACGGCCAGCGACAACAGCAACGCACAACCCCACGACTTCACTGCGACTTCCCCAAGCGGTATGTGATGAGCGTCAGTATGCGGCGGCAATGTGACAGGCGGGGGACCCCACGCGTCCGGTAGTCGCCGACCTTGGTCGGCGCCCTGCCGGCTGGCGTCGATGACCCCGGATGCCCTGTGCCAACCAAGGTTGGCACCCACCAGAGCGTGAGCCCGTTCGGGAATCTGCCCCGGGCCTTACTTGCCGATGCAGAAGCTGGAGAAGATCCGCCCCAGCAGGTCATCGGCACTCATCTGCCCGGTGATCTCGCCCAGTGCATCGTGGGCCAGCCGCAGTTCCTCGGCGGCCAGTTCCAGGTGTTCGTGGGACAGCTCACCGTCGGCGCGCTGCGCATGCTCCTGCGCGCGCTCGATCGCATCGACGTGGCGGGTGCGCGCGGAGAACTCGCCGTCCACCTGCTCCCCTGCACCGGCCGACGCAATCGAGCGCAGGCGCGCATGCAGGTCATCCAGGCCAGCACCGGTCGCGGCCGAGACGAACACGCGGTCCGGATCGTCCAGCGCCGGCAGCACATCCAGCAGGTCCGACTTGTTGTGGATGTAGACCTTGTGCGGCACCGCGGCCACGGCGTCACCCAGCGCGGCTTCACCGGCGGTGGGGTCCCGCGCATCCAGCACTATCAATGCGAGGTCGGTGCGCTCGATTTCCACATGCGCTCGACGCATGCCTTCGCGCTCGATGGCATCGCCGCCGTCGCGCAGTCCCGCGGTGTCGACCAGGGTCAGTTCCAGGCCGTCCAGGCGGATCGTCTCGCGCAGGGTGTCGCGGGTGGTGCCGGCGATGTCGGTGACGATCGCTCGCTCGCTGCCAGCCAGCGCATTGAGCAATGAACTCTTGCCGGCATTCGGTGGCCCGATCAGCACCGCGTGCAGGCCATCGCGCAGGCGACGGCCGCGCTCGGCGTCGCGGCGCAACAGGGCCAGATCGCTGCGCGCCCGTTCCAGCCCGCGCCGCACCTGCGCGCCACCGAGCGTATCCAGCGGTTCGTCGGCGAAGTCGATGGCCGCTTCCACGTGGATGCGCAGCAGCACCAGCTGTTCGACCACGGCCTCGATGCGGCGCGAGAACACTCCGTCCAGTGAACGTCGTGCAGCGCGCGCGGCACGGTTGTCACCGGCGGCGATCAGGTCGGCGATGGCCTCAGCCTGGGCCAGGTCGAGCTTGCCGTTGAGGAACGCCCGTTCGCTGAACTCACCCGGCCGCGCCTGGCGCGCACCCAGCGCGATGCAGCGCGCGACCAGCAGCTGCAACAGCACCGGGCTGCCGTGTCCCTGCAGTTCCACCACTTCTTCGCCGGTAAAGCTGTTCGGCGCCGGGAACCACAGCACGATGCCATCGTCGATCACCTCACCGTCGGCGTCGCGCAGGCGCGCGTAATGCGCATGGCGCGGGCGCAGTGCAGGCGCACCCAGTGCGTTGGCGATGGCCGCCGCGCGCGGGCCGGACAGGCGCAGCAGGCCGACGCCCCCGGCACCGGGCGCGCTGGCGATGGCTACGATGGTGTCCGTGTGGATCGTGGTGTCCATGGCTCAGAGCTTCTCCAGCTGCGCGCGCGCCTGCGCGGCGCCGCTGCCTTGCGGCTGCAGCGCCAGGTAGGTGGTATAGGCCTGCCTGGCCTTGGCTTTGTCGCCTGCGTTGAAGTAGGCATCGCCCAGGTTGAGATGGGCCACCGCGCGCGACGGGTCGATCTTCAGCGTGTTCTCCAGCCAGCGCGCCGCTTCCGCATAGCGCTGCTGACGGTAGTAGACGAAGCCGAGGTTGTTCGCCGCCTGCGCGAAGTCCGGGCGCAGCTTCAGTGCTTCGGTGAACTCGGCAGCGGCTTGGTCGTACTGCTTCTCGCGATACAGCTGCAGGCCACGGTCATTGGCCTGCTGCGCGCGCTGGCGGTCCGAGGCCGGGCCGGCACTGGGCACCACCAGCCTGGCCTTGCCGCCCTGCAGGTCGGCCACGGTCACCGGCGCCTGGCTGCCCTTGGCTTCGCTGGCCGCATCGACCTTGTTGTTCAACGCGATCGCATCGGCGGTCAGCTGGCGCGTACCGGCGTTGAGGAACTCCTGGCTGTCCGGCACCTGGAATACGAACTCGCCGCCCTGCGAACCGGGCAGGCTGCCGAAGGCCGGGGTCTGGTGCGAAACCGCCGACACCGCCGGCGCCACGTACGCGGCCAGCTCGGTACCGGTGATCAGGCCATCACCGTTGAGGTCACCCTTGCCGGCCAGCGCCTGCAGCAGCACCCAGGTGAACACCGAATGGCCGTTCGGGCCGGCATCGGCCACCTGCTGGTCGGCACCGCCGGCGGTCAGCATCTGCCGCGCGCTGCGGCGTGCGTTCTCGCGCAGGAACGACGACGACGACGGGCCACCCCGGGTCAGGCCCAGGCCGCTGTAGCAGGCATCCATCACGAACATCACGTGCTTGGCCTGCATGCTCTCGGCGATGTTCTGGATGTCGGTCATCGCGATCGCGTCGGTGGCGAACTCTTTCGGGTCCGAATCCACCGGGATGATGTAGCCAAGGTCGCGCCCGGAGGCGAGCTGGCGGGTCGCACCATGGCCGGCGAAGAACACGAACACGCGGTCGTTCTTTCCGGTGCGGTCGTCGGCCAGGCGGTCGTGGAAGGCGGCCAGAATGTTGTTGCGGGTGGCCTGCTCATTCTTCAGCACGATCACCTGCGAAGAGGGGAAGCCGAACTGCCCTGTCAGCGTGTCGGCCACCGCCTGCGCATCGTGGCTGGCGTACTCCAGCTTCGGCCACTTGGCGTAACTGTCGATGCCTACCACGATCGCCCACGACTTCTCGTAGCCGGTGGTGACGGTGGCGTCGCTGGCCGCGCCCTTGCGCGCGCGGGCGACGGTGAAGTCGCGGCCGTTCCAGCCGGCAAACTGGTAGCCGTCGGCGATCAGGCGGTCGAGGATCTGCGGCAGCGCCTTCACCGCACGGTCGTGGATGTCGTGGAACAGGATGATGCCGCGCTGTTCCTTGTTCACCTGGTCGAGCACGCGCTGCACGATCGACTCCGGCACAGGATCGGCCCAGTCCATCGAGTCGATGTTCCACATGATCGACTTCAGCCCTGCCTCGTTGAGCAGCTGCAGGCCTTCGGCGTTGCGTGCACCGTAGGGGAAGCGGAACAGGGGCGCGCGCTTGCTGTCGACGTCCTTCAGCAGCGTATCGGTGTCCAGTACCTGCTGGCGCAGCGCGTCGCCGGTGGTGCGCGACAGCTGGGCGTGGGTCAGGCTGTGGTTGCCGACCGCATAGCCCTCTTCCATCAGGCTGCGGCTGATCTTCGCCATCGGCCCGAGGCTGACCTTGCCGTCCGCCTCGACCTTGCCCAGGTTGCGACCCACCTCGAAGAACACGCCCGGTACGTCGTAGCGCTTGAGGATGGCCACCACTTCATCGGTGTAGGCCTTGTGCGGGCCATCGTCGAAGGTCAGCACCACGGTCTTCGGCGGCAGGTCGCGGCCGAAGATCTCGCGGTCGCTGTCCTTCATCGACATCGGGTACGGCTCGATCACCCCGTAGTCGCGCAGGATCGCTTCGCGGCTGTAGTCCTTGTGCAGGTGGGCGATGTAGTCGTCCCACTTCTCGCGCTTCAGTTCGATGGCACGGGTGCGCTCGAAGCGGCTGAAGATCCGGGTCAGTTCCTGGTTGTAGTTGCGCTCGATTTCATCGAGTGCTTCCAGGTCTTCGCCGATGCGCTGGTGCAGTTTCACCGCCGGCAGCGACGAATCGGTACCGACCCGTTCGTGCAGATCACGCAGCACTTCGCGGAACGCCAGGCGGTCGGCATCGAACAGTTCCGGTGCCGATTCGATGTAGTCCAGCACGGTGCCGAGGGTGGCGAAGCGCTGCGGGCTGGAACCGCGCAACAGGGTGTCGAACTGCGCGGCGATGGCCGTGCGCTGTTCCAGCCCATCGTGGAACAGCTGCTGCCCCACACGCGTGGAGGTACCGCGGTCTGCGGCCGACTGCTGTTCCTCGTCGGCCAGCAGCACGATGATGCGGCGGTAGCCGTCCAGCTGCTTCTGCAGCGCGGCCAGCAGCGGCGTGGCGGCCGGGTCGGCGGCGGCGGCGGCCTGCGCGCTGGGCTGGGTGACGGCGGCCGCCGGTGCCTTCGCATCCTTGTCGCCACACCCGGCCACGGCCAGGGTCAACAACAGCGAGGGCAGGAACAGGCGGAACGACAGCGCACGCGGCATGGTGGACTCGAAGGTGGGAGGAACGGTGTGCCGGGAATTCTAACGCCGCATGCGAAAAGCCCGCCTTGCGGCGGGCTTTTCATCGACCGGGGGGTAGAGTCGACCTTGGTCGACTGCTCCATCCCCAACGCCAGTCGACTAACAGTCGACTCTACAGGTCGGCGTTACTTCTTCTTGACCGGGGCCGGGGCAGTGGTGGCCGGGACCGGATCGCCGCCATGGCGCTTGGTCATCCACCACTGCTGCAGCAGGCCCAGGCCGCCGTTGACCACCCAGTACAGCACCAGGCCGGACGGCATGAAGGCCATCATGACGCCGAACACCAGCGGCATGAACTGCATCATCTTCTGCTGCATCGGGTCCATGCCCGGTGCCGGGGTCAGCTTCTGGGTGAACCACATCACCGCCACGTTGATGACCGGCAGGATGAAGTACGGGTCGCGTGCGGTCAGGTCCTGGATCCAGCCCAGCCACGGCGCCTGGCGCAGCTCGACCGACTCGACCAGCACCCAGTACAGGGCGAAGAAGATCGGCATCTGGATGAGGATCGGCAGGCAGCCGCCCATCGGATTGATCTTTTCCTTCTTGTACAGCTCCATCATCGCGGTCTGGAACTTCTGGCGGTCGTCGCCATAGCGTTCCTTCAGCTGCGCGATGCGCGGCTGGAAGCGACGCATCTTGGCGCCGCTCTTGTACTGCACGGCCGACAACGGATACAGCACCAGCTTCAGCAGCACCACCAGGCCGACAATCGCCCAGCCCCAGTTGCCGACCAGCTTGTGCACCTGGTTCAGCACCCAGAACAGGCCCTGGCCGATCACCGCCATCATCGAGAAGCGGCTGTAGTCGACCACGCGGTCCAGGCCCGGCACGTCTTCCTTGGCGATCAGGTTGACCAGCTTCGGGCCGACCCACAGGCGGGCCTCGGTGCTGGTGGACTGGCCCGGGGCCACGGTGAAGGCCGGGCCACGCGCTTCGATCAGGTCACGACCGGCCACCTGCGACAGCACGTAGTGCGCGGTCTGGTCCTTCTGCGGGATCCACGCGGTGAAGAAATGGTGCTGCAGCATCGCCAGCCAGCCGCCGGTGATGTTCTGGTTCAGCGTGCCGTCTTCCAGGTAGTCCTTGAACGCACGACGCTGGTACTTCTTGTCGTTGTCGTACCAGGTGGCGCCGTTGAAGCTGAAGGAGTCCGGGTTGGTCATGCTCCGCGACAGGATCGTCGGGGTGCGGTCCAGGGTGCGGTAGACGTAACCGTTCCACGGCGCGGTGCCGGTGTTGCTGACTTCGTCCTTGAAGCGCACGGCGTACTCGTTGCGCGAGACGGTCAGGGTGCGCTTGATGGTCACGCCGTTGTCGGCGGTCCACACGAACGGGATCTGCAGCTCGTTCTGGCCCTTGGCCAACACGAAGTCGTTGGTGTCACCGACCAGCTTGAAGCCGTCAGCGCCCGGGACCGGAGTGTTCTTGTCCTCGCTGGCCCAGCCGCTGATCGCGCTGTACGGATGCGCGGGATCTTCGGTCAGCAGGCGCACCGGCGGGCTGCCTTCGTCCTTGGTCTGCGGGAACTGCAGCAGCTCGGCATCGAGCACGCGGCCGCCATCGAGCACCAGGCGCAGCACGTCGGTGGTGACGGTCACGCGCTGGCTGGCCGGGGTGGCACTGGCCTGGGCCTGCACGGCGGCCTGGCCGGGGGCACCCGGGACCTGAGCACTGGGGATGGCGCCCGGGGTTGTACCCGGAACGCTCTGTGCGGCGGCCGGGGCCGACGTGGTCGTCGGGGCCGGGGTCGGAGCAGCCTTTTCACGGCTCCACTCCATCCACAGCAGCACGGCCACCATCAGCCAGGCAAAAATGAGGAATACGCGGGTCTGGTTCATCAGCGGACAGGCTCGGCGGGGCCGGGACGCGATGCCGGCTCGGTCAAAGAAGGAGTTGCGATGCCATCAGGCGGCGGCATTGTGCCGTCCACGCCCGGCGTGGGCAATGCACGCAGGCGACGCAGCAGGCGCAGGAAGGCCTGGCGGATCTCGTCGTTGCTGGCGGAACGCGCAGCACTACGAGCCACGACGACGAAGTCGCCTGGCTGGATTTCGGTACGTGTCTGACGCAGGATGTCGCGCAGGACGCGCTTGATCCGGTTACGCCCGACGGCGTTCGGATCAACCTTGCGGGAAACCGCCAGACCCAGCCTGGCCGGCCGGTCAGCCGGCAGCCAGTGCAGGGTCATCAGCGGATCGGACACACGGCGGGCGCCGTTGAAGACCGTTGAGTATTCGGCACGCGTGCGAACCCGCGCAGAGCGAGGGAATCGCTTGCGCGGGTCTGCAGTATTCACTGTCGAAGGGATTGCGTCTGCCGCGAGGTGCGGCATGGCAATCAGGCGCTCAGGACTTTGCGGCCCTTGGCGCGGCGACGCGACAGGATCTTGCGGCCGTCAGCGGTCTTCATACGGGCACGGAAGCCGTGGTCGCGCTTACGCTTGAGGTTGCTGGGCTGGTAGGTGCGCTTCGTGGCCATTGGGGGCCTCTCGTATGAATGGGACGGAAAGAACCGGAAATTCTAGAGAGGTACCCCGGCCCAAGTCAAGCCCTGGCAGCTACGCCAATTCACTGCCCTGTGCAATAGCTGTGGATGTTTTTGTGAATAAGTAGGGGACAAGCATTCCGAAGGCGGGCGCTCGGTGGTAGTCTGAGCCATCCATTTCCCCCCTTTCCGGCCTGTGTTTGGGCGCCTTGTCGCGTCCACGCCCCGGCCACCGGACGATTATTGCTG